>JADJUJ010000001.1 GCA_016710765.1 Lewinellaceae bacterium
GTGACTTCCATGCGAGGCGCCGGAATATCGAACACTTGACGCTTTTGGGTTACATCTACCACATCGGCTGGGGAAAAAACCTTCGAGCAGCAGGGGCAGGACGCAACATGATGCACCACAACGGCATCCGGTGTGTCCACCATCTTGAGTGTCTTGCCTTTGTGGCCAAACTGGCCACCGCTCTTTTTGGGCGGCCCTTTGGGAAGGCCGGGCTTCTTGGACAAACCATCTGACGAGGGCGGCTTATGGCTGTTCTTGCTGTTCAGGTTCAGGCGCGAACGCAATTCGGCAACCTCAGCCTTAAGGGCAGCATTCTCGGATTCCAAGGCCTCAACCCTGGCAAGTAAGGCCATGACCAAATCTTTTAATACCGATATGTCATTTGATGACTCCATGAACCAGATTTATTAACTAAAACAGTTTTACATAGGAATTGGGTTGTGTGCCTAAGTTTTTACGAATAAAGGTAAGTATGTTTTTGCACAGTTGATTAGCCTTGTGGACCACAACGAATTTAACAAATGTGTTGAACGCTACCAGGGCAATCATCGGGTTCGTCAATTTAGTTGTTGGCATCAATTTCTAAGTTTGAGCTTTGGTCAGTTAACGCACCGGGAGAGCCTTCGGGATTTGGTAACCTGTTTACAAGCACACAATAGTAAACTGTATCACTTAGGCTTGACAACAGGAATCTCCCGGTCAACTTTGGCTGATGCAAACGAGCAACGAGACTGGCGGATTTATGCTGATTTTGCTCAAGTGTTAATTCAAAAAGCTCGTACGCTTCAGGGGCTTCTTGTCGATTTGGATGAGATAACTTTGGAAAACCAACTGTACGCATTAGATGCCACCACGATCGATTTATGTCTGGATGTTTTCTGGTGGGCAAAATTTAGAAAGCATAAAGGAGCGATAAAACTGCACACTTTGCTTGATATTCGGTGCCAAATACCTTGTTTCGTGCATATTACAGATGGTTTGGTTCACGATGTAAATGTTTTGGACGTACTGGAGTTTGAGCGTGAGGCCTTCTATATCATGGACCGAGGGTACTTGGATTGGACTCGGTTATTTACTATTCATAGTGCAAAAGCATTTTTTGTTACCAGAGCAAAAAAGAACTTTGCTTTTACGCGGCAGTCCTCCAGCCCATCTGACCGAATGGCTGGTGTGATGTGTGATCAACTTGTGTACCTCAAAAATCTGGAAGCTATAAATGACTACCCTCAGAAACTCAGACGAATTAAATATCAGGACAAGGAACTAAAGAAAACCTTCGTTTTTATTACTAATCACCTGGAAGCAAGTGCCTTGGAAATCGCATTGCTCTACAAAAACAGATGGCAGATTGAATTATTTTTCAAGTGGATTAAACAACATTTACGTATCAAAGTATTCTGGGGAGAGACGCCAAATGCCGTGAAAACCCAAATTTGGGTGGCTGTGTGCTCCTATGTTTTGGTCGCAATTCTCAAAGAAAAACTCAAAACGTCACAAACAATGAACGAAATTTTACAAATCTTGAGCGTGTCCGTTTTTGACAAAACGCCTGTAAATCAATTGATTATGAATAATTGCTCACAGAACTCAACGGATGATAGTCATAACTCCTTGACTTTGTTTTAGTTAGAACCGGACACTAGTGGGGTAATTCCAGGTTTGTTCCTTTTAGGGCTTTGGGTTGGGAGAAAAAAATGGCACGAGAACATCGAAAAAATTCCACTTATCAAACTGATTAGTCTATCCGCTTTAATTGGGATTCCCTTATTGTTAATTAATTACTATTTCTCGACACCATCCAATTCTGAACTCGTTCGATATTTTGGTTCAATTGCAAAAGATGCATCAAATATTTTTATGCCACTTCTTTACATTGGTTTGGTACTTCGTCTTTATAAATCAAAGATTACGCAAAGATTTGTAAGACAATTAATTCCAGTCGGTAAAATGGGACTAACCACCTATGTCATGCAATCTGCTTTTGGGATTTTTATTTTTTATGGTTATGGATTAGGGCTGTTACTTAAATTACCAGGAACAGCAGCACTTGGACTTGGGTTGTTATTTTTTCTCATTCAAATATTGTTTAGTAATTGGTGGTTCAGCAAGTATAAATTTGGACCTTTAGAATGGCTTTGGAGAAGTGGGACAAATGGAAGATGGCAATCATTTAAGATTACTGAAGAACAAAAAATAACGAACCGCTAACAATGTATACTCGAAGTAAAGTGGTGAATACTCTTTAGGAGATGTTCCTAAATTTATTCAAAAATTTATTTTCCCGGTGATGGCAGGAATCGGAAAAACATTGGGCCTAGTTCAAATAAAAAACCGCCCAAATTTGAAGCAATAATTGCCACCAACAATGCACGCAACACCAAAGGTCCAACCCACAAAGCCTTTGCAGGCACCGGTATGTGTGCCTCTGTTAGCCCCCAACCTTAACCTAAAAAATACAAAACCCTAACCCCCTCTTACTGCCATGGCAACTCCCTCGATTCCGTCAGCAACGCAGTTACCCCACCGATGCGCTGCACCCAATCCAGCCATTCGGGCAAAGCCTGCTCCAATTGTACAGTGGGTTGATAGCCCAGCTCCATGCGGGCCAGGCTGATGTCGAGCACCGCATTGCGGGTGAGGTTGCGGAGAAACAGGGGCGTCATGTCCCCTATCCGCAAAAAAGCCAACAGGCGGAGCACTGGTATCGGAATCTGTTTTTCAGACAGTGTTTTGCCATACAATTCTGCGGTAATTTTGCGCACCATATCCACCAGCACCACGGGTTGTGCGTCGGTGATGTTGTACATCCGAAGCCCCTTCAAATCGCTGCGCAAACAGCATTCCACAGCGTGTGCAAAATTGCGGTAATGACAAATGGAGATGGTGGACTCCATGCTGCCGGCCTTGTACAGTACGCCGTTTCTGACCATGCGCAGCATGCGGGGCAGGATAATTTTGTCGTACGGGCCATACAGCAACCGGGGCCGCAACACAAAACAGGCTTCGTGCCGGCTGTGTTCCCGCAGCGTTTCTTCGGCCAGAAGTTTGGAGTAGCCGTAAGGCGAAAGCATCGCATTGTTCTGCTGGCCTGCCAGCATTTCGGAATGGGTTCGTCCTGGGGCAGGTACACCGAGGAAGAGGAAACATGGATAAAGCGCCGGCAGGCGGAGGTGGCTTCTGCAACATGAGCAGTACCTGCAACATTGGCCGGAAAGAGTTGTTCTGCGCTGGCTTTATCATCAGAAAGTCCGGCGGCATGGATGCAAACATCCGCGGCGGGCAGGGCCAGCGGCCGCGCAATGTCGGCCGGGATGTATTGTGCAAATTTCAGGAGATTGGGCGGTGGGGTCGCCATTCTGCCGGTGGCAATGATGTCGTGTCCCAGTTCTGAAAAATGCCGTACAAGGTACGCGCCAAGCGAACCAGTAGCACCTGTGATAATTATTTTCATGGTGTTCCGCCTGTTTGCAAGTGATGCAAAATAGGCAGTATTTGATCAGCAACTGGATGTTAACCAGTTTTTCCAGGTTTTATTTTCGAATTTGCCTCAGCGGAAACTTTTTCCAGCCATTCGTGAAGGAATACTTTCGCAATGCGGAGAGTAACGCCAGACTACCGGATATTTTATAAATGCACCCCTAATGTGCCTCATGTGGCATACCTCATGTGCCCTTTTGTGGTTAATTTAACGTGAATTTTGGATAGGTTTTTCAAAATAAGTTGTCTCACAGGCCAAAAAGCAATAGGAACAACTTCGAATCCTCATTTTCCCGAAGGCAAAATATCTGCGAAGGTACCCGCTAAGTAAGCCCTACGTTCAGCGTAATCAGCGGGGTCTTCAGGAAACAAAAAAATTGGGTTTTAAGGCTCCAAAATTGGCATAATGGAATATTAAGATTTATTTCCGATTTCCGATTACAGGAAGGATTTCCGATTTCCGATTACATGAATTCCGATTGTTGATTGGATTTAAGATTTTTGAATTATGATTGTCTCGAAACCCGTACCTATACATGGTATTTATTTGAAATGACTTCGTGCTGTTTTCCCAAATCACAAATTTCAAATCCAATCAACAATCGGAATTCATGTAATCGGAAATCGAAATCCTTTTCATGTAATCGGAAACTCTATCCAAAACTCACGTTAATTTAAAAAACATCCAGCAGTGTGGGCCGACGCGCATTTGTGTTTTACTCCAATACCAGCACCTCCCGTTTGGGGTATTTGACCGAATACCGCAGGCCAAATTTTCGCTCTTCCCGCGGTGCAATGTCCAGTTTCCAGGATAAAATCTGCGTTTTGGGGTCTAGTTCTGCGCCCTCGTAGCGAAGGTCTTCCACGGAAATGTCCTTGTTTGTGGAGATGGGAAACTGATCCTGCACAGTAATCCGGATGGGTTGTTGCTTGTTGTTGCGAACCGAAATTTCGAAGGCCCGGGTATCTGTTTTATTGGCGCCGATAAACTGCCGGACGCTGAATTCCTTCAGCTTTGTTCTTTTCACCACAATGTTTTTATCCTGTCCGAGCGAGATATCGAGGGTATCGCCGGCATTTCGAGTGTCGAGCAAGGATTTACCGAGATAGGCGCCCTCGAAAAACAGGTTCACTTCGCCGTCGAGCAGGTTGAGATCCTGCCAATCGGTAATGTACGCAGTGAGGTAAGCATTTTCGTCGAGTTTGGGCGCTGCAAAATATTCGTATTCGGCCGGCACCGTTTCCGATTTGATGTCGACAACATAAGATTTTCCATCGTTCAGGATGGTGTAGGGCAGTTCGATGGCAAAACTGACGGTGGTGGGCTGATAACTTTCCTCATTTTTCATGGGGATGGATTTATCCGCACGGCTTTCTTTTTTTGCGCTGCCCAGCATATTTGGTCGCTGGGCCCTCATTCCGGTAACCACTACCTCATTCAGCATCATATTGCCACCCAAAGCGATGTTGAGCGTGGGGGTGTTTACCGGCACCACTGAACTGGTATAGCCCGTATACAGCACCTCCAATGCGGCGGGTGTTGGCGGAATATTCAGTACATACCGCCCGTTTAAATCAGTAAAAGTGCCGATGGTTGTGCCCTGCAAAATCACGGTGGCGCCAATTAAAGGCTCGCCGCTGCCCTGATCGGTCACAATCCCGCTCACCTGGGTGATGCCACCCCGACCTTGCGAATTGTATCGCTGTACTTGCTGTTGGTATCCGAAACGCAGCATCCAGGGCTCCAGTTCGGGGGCAAAACCGCTGAGGGTGGGGTCGCCGCTCGACAAAGTGAGCTGCACATTTTTCCAATCTTCGCCCGAACTTTGGTATACATTGGCTTTAAAAGACAGATCGATCGGGCTGCTGACGTCTTTTACCCGCAGGTCGTAATTGGCAAACCAGCCCGCATCTTTTACATAGTAAGTAATGTCGAAACCCGCGCTGGTGGCTGCGGCTGCGCTTACAGTAACATGAATTTCGCTGGTAGACAGTTCTTTTTGCTGGTTCAGGGCTTTAAGTTGAAGTTCTATTTTGCCCAATACGCTATCGATCACAGCAATGGCGTTGTTCTTTTCAATTTCCTGCAACAGCACTTCCGTCATGCGCTGCCGCTGAAAATCTACTGCTTGCCGGAGCTCCGCGGTACTGACCCCGTTGTTGGCGCCGCCGATGGACTGGTTTTTCTCCAGCATTGCTTTTTCCTGCCGGCAAACACTCAGGTGCGCATTTTGCAGTTGCCGCGCTTCCTGCTGACGGCGTTTTTGTGCTTCCAGTTGCAGGATTTCATCGCGGCGCTTTTGCTCCTCCAGACGGTTCAATTGATGCACGACGGAGAGGATGGTAAATACGCCATCGCCTTTAACCTGAATGCTGGTTTTGTCAATGTTGGGAGAAATGTCCTTGAAAACCAGCTCGGTTTTTCCTGTTTTTAGGGAGGTTTTAGCCGTTCGGTTTACCTGGGCGCCACGGAGAAAGACCGTCACCTTTTCGATATTGGACGTTACTTTTTGGGTTTCCTGAGCGCTCAGCAGGCTGCAGATGGCGAGTGATAGCAACAGCAATACAGTTTTTTTCATCGTTGTTTGTTTTGTTGGTGGAGCAGTGAAACGGAATACCCAGGATGCGCAGCAGTGGGAAATTGCATAAAACTGTCTTACTTTTTTTTACCAAGCCGGGGCTCCAGGTCAGAGAACCAGCAAGTTTATCCTAAACAAAACGATCTGCCACCCGTGCTATTGCACCAGGATTGTACCGTGTGGTAACGACCACTCCCTATCGAGTGTTATAATGACAATTTGATCGCCAGGCTTACACTGTTTCAGCACTGTGGCAGCGTCCACTGCATGGTAAGATCGTTGCGCAAACATCGTAAAGGTACCGGTTTCCCTGTCTTGGATGGCAACCATAAATTTTACCGATTTTCCGGGAATGGCCTCCGTCGGGCCACTTAATTCAACAGCATAAACACGCAACATACCCATTGATTCTGAGGAGAGGGTACATTTGCCATTGGGCGCATATTCGTTCACCAACATTTAAAGAATTGTAAAAGCAACAAAACACGGTCCAATAGTCCTAAATTTGAGATTGCTTTTTCATCGGGTTGCCTTCGTTGACTTTTGGCTGCAACAAGTCCAGCAAAAAGTTCCTCGGGGTTTACCGGTGCTTTGGCGTTTAACAAAACAGCATGCGGAAAAATTTCCTGGTCATTAGTATACTCCTGTTTGCCGGCGCTTTGTCGGTTCAAGCCATTTGGCTGCAAAGGGTGTTTAGTGAAGCCCAGTTGCAGTTTTCCGACCGCGTCAACCTGGCATTGCGTGAAACCGCTCACGAGTTGCTCAAATCAATTGGCGACACCACCAGCACCATTCCACCGGTGCAACAAGATGCCGACAATGCCTGGCTGCTGCGCCTCAACCACGCCTTTGATTACGAGTGCCTCCCTCCCCTACTTACAATGGCATTGAAAAACCACGCCATAGAGGGAAACTATGAGGTTGGCATTTACGACTGCCAGCAAAATAACCTCATCCTTGGGTATGCCGCCAGTACCAGCAACGAAGAGGCGCCGGTTGCCTGCAAAACGCGCGAGCAACCTTTTTCTTGCTTTTACCTCAAACTTATGTTTACCGACCGGCATGTAGTACCCTTCAGCGAATCTTCCCTCCGGTTGGTGGCCATTCTGGCGCTGTTGATGGCAATTGTAGCGGCGGCCTGGTTGCTGCTGCGCCGAAAAAAACGCCCGAACCACCAACAGCATCCGAGCCCACTACAGCACTGCACTTCGGCCGGTCGGAACTGAATACCGTTCAACTCCTCTTAACCACCGCCGGGCAGGAAAAAAGCCTGACCTACAGGGAAGCCAAATTGCTGGCCTACTTTGTTGGCAAACCCAACCAGATTTTGCCTAGGGAACAAATTTTACAGGATGTTTGGGAGGACGAAGGTATCATGGTTGGTCGCAGTCTCGATGTATTTGTGTCCCGGCTGCGCAAGCTGCTGCAGGACGACGACTCGATCAAAATCATGAGTGTGCATGGCATTGGTTACCGGCTCGAAACCAGCGACGTGTAAATCGAGGCTGACACGATAAAAATTTCAGTCCCTGATCGCGCATTACAATGGGCAATTCCTCACCTTTGCAGTCCCTAACTAAAAAGCACTTGGGTATCTTTCAGATCCCGGGCATCAAAATATTGCTATGTCGCTGACCGAATCCATCCACATCCCTTACAACAAAAAAGGGTTCAAAAAAGAAACCCTGCTCCACTTATATGAGCAATTGCTGCGCCCGCGGCTGATTGAGGAAAAAATGCTCAATTTGCTGCGCCAGGGCCGCATCAGTAAATGGTTCAGCGGCATTGGCCAGGAAGCCATTGCAGTAGGTGCTGCCACCGCGCTGCTGCCTGATGAGTTTATTTTTACCATGCACCGCAACCTGGGTGTTTTCACGGCACGTGACATGCCGCTCGATCGGCTTTTTTGCCAATGGCAGGGGAAAAAACTGGGTTACACCAAGGCGCGCGACCGGTCTTTTCACTTTGGCACCATGGAGCACCATATCGTGGGCATGATCTCGCACCTTGGGCCACAGTTATCGCTGGCGGCCGGTGTGGCCATGGCCCACAAATTGAAAAAAGAAGGTCGGGTTTCCCTGGCCTTTACCGGCGAAGGCGCCACCAGCCAGGGCGAATTTCATGAAGCCCTGAACGTTGCCGCCGTGTGGAAACTGCCCGTCATTTTTGTCATAGAAAACAACGGCTATGGGCTCAGCACCACTGCCAACGAACAATACGCCTGCGAAAGCCTGGCTGAACGCGGCCGTGGCTACGGCATGCGGTATGCCACCATCGATGGCAATAACATTTTGGAAGTATACAATACGATCCGGAAAATTGCCGCGGAAATGCGCGAAAAACCGGAACCTTTTCTGCTGGAGTGTAAAACCTTCCGCATGCGCGGGCACGAGGAAGCAAGCGGCACAAAGTATGTGCCCCAGGAACTCATGGACGCATGGGCGCAGAAAGATCCCCTGCTGAATTTCGAAAAATGGTTGACGGCAGAAGGCATACTGAACGAGGAAACTCAAAAGGCCATGCGTGAAGGCTATAAAAAAGCCATTCAAAAGGCAGTTGATGTTATGTTCAATGAACCGGAACCCGTTCCGGATACCACCGAAGAACTTGCCGATGTGTACGCGCCTGCCCCGGCGGCGATAGCGCCCACAGGCAGCTCCCGGGAAATGCGCTTCATTGACGCCATTTCAGAGGGTATGCGACTGGCCATGCAACGACATCCCAATTTGATACTGATGGGACAGGACATTGCCGATTATGGCGGCGTTTTCAAGATAACACAGGGCTTCATGGAGGAATTCGGAAAAGACCGGGTGCGCAATACACCACTTTGTGAAAGCGCCATTGTTGGCATCAGCCTTGGGTTGAGCCTTCATGGATACAAGTCGATGATGGAAATGCAGTTTGCCGACTTCGCTACCTGCGGCTTCAACCAAATTACCAACAACCTGGCCAAATTGCATTGGCGCTGGGGACAAAATGCCGACGTTGTAATCCGCATGCCAACTGGCGGCGGTACCGGCGCGGGCCCCTTTCACTCACAAAGCAACGAGGCCTGGTTTACCCATGTCCCCGGCTTGAAAGTGGTTTACCCCAGCACACCGGAAGATGCCAAAGGGCTGTTACTGGCCAGCTTTGACGACCCAAACCCGGTGATGTTTTTTGAACACAAAGGGCTCTACCGTTCCGAAAACGGTCCGGTACCGGAAGGGTTTTATACCGTGGAAATAGGGAAAGCCCGACAGGTACGGCAGGGCTCCGAGTTGAGTATCATTACCTACGGACTGGGTGTTCGCTGGGCCATCAAGGTGGCCGAGGAGATGAACATCGATGCTGACATTTTGGACCTGCGTTCGCTGGTGCCGCTTGATTATGATGCCATCACGGCCTCTGTCCAACGCACGAATCGGGTGTTGATCCTGCATGAAGACACACTGTTCGGCGGCATTGGTGGCGAAATTTCAGCCTGGATCACAGAAAATCTCTTCGAGCACCTCGACGCGCCTGTATTGCGCGCTGCAAGCCTCGATACGCCGGTGCCCTTTGCCATTCCACTGGAGCAGAATTTTTTCCCGGTAGAGCGCATGAAAGCACAACTGAAAAAATTACTGGCTTACTGACCCAGCACTGTGATGACAGCATCAACCTGCGTCATGTAGGGTTGTAACCAGGACGGCAGCGATGGAACACGGTCGATGTTCCAGCTGCGGAGCTGTCCGTTTTTTTGGAGAAATATGCGGTAGCCACCCCAGTCGCCACAATCCGGGCATCCATAGGTTTCATCAGAACTGTCGAGCAAGCCTTGCGGGAAACTGTCCAACAACGGTTGCGCCAATGCGATCTTATCGGCGGGCAATACCGTGCCTGGATTACCCAGTTCATACATTTCACAAGTATTGTATTGCCGCTGATACAATTGCCCCTCTTGTATCCGGTACAGCCTCGCGCAGTTTCCGCTGCAATAACAGGCATAGGAGCCAAACCCAAACCAGTCGATGTTGGGGTCAAGGCTGAGATCGGGTGTTTTTCCGCAGGAGAGTTTTAGCAGCAAAAACAGGGTCAGCAATAAGGAACGGTTGATCATAGCATCATTTCATTAAACAGGAACAAAGGTGCCTGCCATTTATAGGACAGGTGCGCCTGGCGATAGGTTGGGCCAGCCTGCCAAACATTCATCTTACCGGCCTCCATACCATTTTTGCAATTCCTGTTCTCCAAGTTTGCCCTGGGGCGTATAATCGCGTTCAGGGTAACCCTCATGCCCTTCCATGTTGGGGAACCATTTCCACAAAAAACCACCGGCCCACCATTCTGCTTGCTGGAAGGTAGCAAACAAAGCCTGGTAACAGTTGGCTTGTGCCTGCTCATTGATGTTGCGCCCCTTGACCCCCTGTTCCAACTCCCAGTTTCGCCAACCTGAGCCATCGACACTCAGGTAACCATACTCGGTAAAAAGTATTGGTTTTCCTGCTTTTTTGCTGAATTGGGCCAGGCGTTCCTTGATTGGCCTCCAGGCGGCGATCAATTTATCCACTGGCGGGGTATCACCTTCAATAAGCGGAAAATAGCCACTCAGGCCAATATAATCGAGTTTTGACCAAAAAGGCACCTGTTCCCAGTCGTCCCAGTTGGCAGAATAAACCAGTTTGCCGGAATATACAGCCCTAACACTGTCAATGAGCCCCGACCAAAATTGCGGCCGTTCACGGATGGGTGTTCGAAACTCCGTTCCGATGCAAAATAAATCGATGTGCTCTTCTTCAGCCAACTTAGCCATGCCCAGAATATACGATTGGTAACCCTGCTCCCAGGATTTCCAGTCATCGCTTGAAGAAAACGTCAGGCTGCCGGTCCAGTGCCGGGGTATCCAGATTTGAGGTTTGAGCATCACCTTTACCTTCGCTTCATGTGCCAGGCGAACGGTCGCACGAACCCCTTCCGGGCGCTCGCCCCACCATTGCATGCCATGAACATCATAGCGCACCACCGGCTGTTCTGGTGGCGTGAAAGCATAGGGAATCACTGCGACCCAGTTGGCGCCCAATTGTTGAATGGGTGGCATAGGGTTCTCAGAAAAACTGTCGGGAGGCGCTACCAGTGTCAGCCCTTTTATTTTAAAATCAGGAATGGGTATTGCGGCAGCAGCAGATTGTTTCTTTGCAACCTGGTTACAATCCGACAACAGGCTCATCAAAGCGAGAACAGACAGGAGAAATTTCAAGGGACAGCTGGTTAGGAATCTGCGAAAATACGCAAGCAAATGGTCTACAATAATAATACACCTTTTGCAAAAATCCTATTCTCCGGCTGAGACGTTGGCCGCAATTGCTGCTGCAAGTGCTTGCATTTCTTCGGCGCCCATATCCAGTGGCGTTTTACCAAAGCCCAAATCCGACATCTGGTTCATGGGCATCAGGTGGATGTGCGCATGCGGAACCTCTAAGCCAATAACGGCTACGCCAATGCGCTTGCAAGGCACCGTAGCCTGCAGTGCTCTGGCCACGATTTTGGCAAAAAGCATCAATCCAGCGTATTCCTCATCTTCAATGTCAAAGATATAGTCGGTTTCCCGCTTGGGAATACACAGCGTATGCCCTTTCACTTGTGGTCGGACATCCAGGAAAGCGAGATAGTTCTCGGTTTCCGCGATTTTATAGCAAGGAATTTCGCCACTTACAATTCTGGAAAATATACTGGCCATAGCAATGTTTTATCCTACAGTGATCTCCAAAATTTCAAACACCATTTCACCACCTGGTGTGATGATTTCTGCTTTTTCGCCTACGACTTTCCCCAGCAGGCCTTTTCCAATAGGAGAGGTCACTGAAATTTTGTTTTGCTTGGAGTCTGCTTCGGTCTCAGAAACGAGTTTGTAGGTAACCGATTTCCCGGTTTTAGCATTTTTTATGGTAACGTTGGACAAAATAGCGACTTTGGAGTTATCCAGCAAGCTTTCGTCGATGACCCGGGCGTTGGACAAAACTGTTTCAATTTCGCTGATTTTCATCTCCAGCATACCCTGTGCGTCTTTTGCCGCATCATACTCTGCATTTTCTGAAAGGTCGCCCTGTGCTCTTGCTTCTGCAATGGCAAAGGCTGCTTCCTGGCGTCCGGTGGTTTTCAACTCCTCAAGTTCTGAACGGAGTCTATCATATCCTTGCTGCGTCAAATACGTGTAATTGGACATATCAATAATTTTAATGGTTATTCCTGGTAAGGTGGATTCGCCTATAAGCGATGAAAAGGTTTACCATTTACTGGTAAACCTTTAGCAGCAGGCAGTAAAAGTAAAACAGAAACGTTCCTACCTACTGGGTAGAAACGTTTCTGCTGTTGTAAAGTGGGCTACAAAATTACGGACTTTTTTGATTTGCCGTAAAGAAAATCCAAAATTGTTACAGATTATTCCAAAAGAGCACCAAAAAAACACCGGTGGAGCCTGATTTGTTCCGGCTCCACCGGATAAATTCTTATCGTGCCTGAATCATCTTACGGGTTGCGCTGTCGCTGTCGGTCGCCAGTTTGTAGTACAGTACACCAGTGGTGTTCAGCACTTTCCGGTCGATCGAGATCGCATTGTAACCTTTGGCAAAGTCGCCCTGCTGCGTGTAAAGCATGCGGCCCGTTTCGTCAAAGATTGTCAGTGTAGCCTGGGCTGCTTCCGGTAAGTGGAAACCAATCACCGTGCGGTTCAGCCATGGGTTCGGAGCGTTCTGGTACAACTCGAAGCCCACACCACTGATTGTCGTGTTTTCTCCGTTGTTGAAGCGAAGCGCTACATCCAAATTGGCCTTATTGGCCTCATTAACATATGCCTCTGCACGGGTGATCCGGCTGGATACACCCAGCATGCTGCTCAGCGTACCACTGCTCGTCGCACGGAAGGTCACGGCGAAGGTGCCGATCGCATTGCCATCAAACGAAGTCGTGATCGCATCGGCGAACACACCAAAGTTATCTGGCGTCATGCCGGTACCCGGAGCGATGTCCACTACTTCCACGCCCTTCAGGTTCAGTGTAAACTGGTAACCCAGTACTTGCTCGGCGGCTGTAAAGTTCACTGTGAACTCCTCGCCTGAGGCTACGCTGCGGTCTTTCACGTCAAACAGCAGTGCGCCGTTCGTACGATCGTCGGCACTCATCAGGTTGTTTGCTATGGCTGAGCCATTCACGTCACCAATTTTAACCGATACGAAGTCTTCCGTAAACTGGTTCGCCTGTACTGCCGCTACCGTCAGGAACTCGGGGAACTGCGATGCAAACGGGTTGGTTGGGTCGCCAAAGGCAAAGCCTTTGTCCACAAAACGCCAGCTCGTGTTGTTCGGAAGTTCCGGATAGATACCCAGGATGAGCTTCCGCAGTTCAACGATGTCGAAGGTTGTAATCGAGTTCGACTTGTTTGCATCTGCTGCGATCATCTTGTACGGCGTGTTCAGTGGCTCCAGACCCAGGATATGCTTGCTGATCAACACAAGGTCGTAGGTTGTTACACCATTGAGCGGGTTGTCGTCTTTCAGCGGCGTTACCGTGTAGTCCGATCCGATTGGCAGCGCGTTGGAGAACATGTAGGTTCCGTCGTTGCCGGTCACGTCGAACAGATCAACCGCCGGGAAGGCTGGGTTCGAACCGTTCAATTGTACGCTTGCATCTTCGATTCCATCCAGTGACTCGTTGGCCAGTATACCCGCTACCGATACATTGGTGCCGGGGTACAGTTGCCTGCGTTGTCCTGTACTATTACATAGGTCTCACAGAAGTCAGCATTTCCTGCTGCATCCATGGCCCACAGTTGTACGGCTTGTGGTCCAAGTTCGGAGCAATCAAAGATCACATTGGTGATCGGGTTGCCCTGTCCGTCTACTGGGAAGGTTCCGTTCGACTGGCTGGTTTTTACGATGCCGTATACCAACTGGTTGGCTGGCGTGCAGTTGTCTTCACCGTACTGCAGGAAGTCGGAACCCCAGAGTTGGATCATACCCGTTGGCATGATGTTCACGCTCAGGCCGTTCAAACAAACCACTGTTGGCTTCTTACAATCCTTCACTACGAAGGTGTATTCGCAGATGGCTTCGTTGCCACAACCGTCTTCAGCAATCCACTTGATTTTGTGGGTGCCATAGGGCAACTGTGGTACTACACCTTGCAGTACGTTGTCGTTCAGGTTGGCAGGTTGTGCCAGGTTATCCCAGCGTACACATGCCGTGCGGGATGCGCCGTTGGTCGTCCAGTCGATGTTGAAACGATACTTCTGGTTAGCAGGTACCGGACGGTTGTCGAACGGTGTACCTCCCAGGTAAGGAATCGTATTTGGTGCTGGTGGGTTTGTGCTGGAAATTTGTGTCTCCATCGTTCCATCACCGTCCATATCCAGGAACAGCAGGTAACGAACAGTTACGTTCGCGCCACCGCAGCTGTCGGTTACAGTCATGCACAGTTCGGCAGGAGCCTCACAGAGATCGTGTGAACTGATGTTATTGTCCCAGTAAGCGGCATCGTTCCAGAAGTCTCCGTCATTAGCCGTCAGGTCACATACTTCTACATTGGCCGGGCAGTTGTCAAACACCGGATCTTCCGTATCGATGATCTTGATGATCTGTTTGTAGCGGTAGCCGTTGGCATTTGCCAGCCAGAATGTTGAGTAATTCGTTGCCGTCGGGTCCGTCGGGTTGATTTTTACCACCGTCGGGTTCCATGGGCTCAGCGTACCCGGTGCGGATACGATCGGGCCTGGCAGGTTCGACGGGTGGTTGGTCGTTGCGTTCGGATTTGGGTTCGGTACATCGATCAGTGGCAGGTTCGTATTGTAGGTACACCAGTTGATGATGTCACAGGTACGCTCGATCTTGAAGCAAGCATCTGGTACTACCGTGAATACCTCATCCTGATGCGATACAGCCAACAACTCGCAGTCTTCGCCGAAGAACGTTGGTTCGCCGTAATTGCCTGAGCCGTTGCATTCCGAAACGATCACGTCGTTGGGAAATTTCACATAGTAGTCCTGCTCGTAGTTCACTACGATGCGCTGGGTACACTGGCTGGAGTTACCACCGCAGTCAAATGCGCGGAACGTCCGAACAATGGTTCCTTTGTTGCAAAGCGTATCAAACTGGCTGTAATTCACCGTGTGGGTCAAACCAATCTGGCCCTGGTATACTTTGGTGCTATCCAGGCAGCAGTTGTCCAGCGGTGCTGCGTTGCCGTAAGCCCAGAGGCTTGGATCAAAGTTTTCACAAGATACCGTTACGTTGGCCGGAGCCGTGCAGGCCGGTTTGATCTTGTCTTCCACAAACACCTGTACCATACAGTCGTTGGTATTTCCGGCGCAGTCAAAAGCGCGGAGCACCACAGTTATGGTATCGTTGATATCGGAGCAGCAGAAGAATACACTTGGACCAAAGAGATCGTCATCGCAGTCGCTGTCGAGCATACGACGAACTTCGAAGTGATCCAGACAGCAATTGTCGTAGGTTCCATCATCGAAGGTTTCAGCAAACACCTCGGAAACACCACTGACACCCAAGGAAACTTTTGTGAATTCATCACAAGAAGTTGCCGGAGGCAGGTTGTCTACTACGTTCAGTTTGATGGTTTTAGACGTTTTATTGCCACACTCGTCGGTAACAATGTAGGTCACATTGTGCAAGCCAAGGCCAAGTCCAGGAGCAGGCAGCAGCCCGCCATTAGAAATTGGACCAAGTTCGGTTGTTATTTTAACCTCAGTGATACCGTTGCAGACACCATCAAAGATGGCTACTGGCAGCGGACCAGCGGAAATGCACTCGCCGTTGGAAATACCGTTGGTATTGATAACATACCAGTTGTTAAATGCGTCATACGTAAAGTTCGAGAAGTCGAGCGTTGGCGCCTGATCAAGCACTTTGATGTACTGGATGTGCTCAAGGCTGCTTGGGCCACCTGTTCCAGCGGTGCACCAGTCGTTTACTTTCCAGGTACGGATAATCTTGTAACTGCCTGGGCAAATGTTCGCAAGTTCATCCGTGTAGCTGACGGAAAGTCCGCAAGCACCCGTTCCTGTAGTCGTCAGGTTAACACCAGCAATGCTAGGCCAACCGGTAACCGGGGGCAGAAGGGTAGATGGTACGTTGGTACAAGGATACTCCACATCGATTGGGAATACTACCTGCTGAACCGTACCACGGAGCATGTTGATGGTCTGTACACAACTGTCTTTGTTGCCCCACTGGTCCGTGGCCACCCAAAGGCGGGTCACGCGGGTGAAAATTGCATTGTCTTCAGCGCAGGTAAACTGCTCGTATTGATCTTCATGCGTCACCGTAAAGGCTGAGCAATCGGTCACTGTTGGCTGACCGGTGAGGGTCAGGTTATCTTCGTCCTGGGTACAAAGGATATCTACATCTGCAGGACAATCCATAATAGGTGGAAGTTTGTCCTCGATGTGCATCGTCGTCCAGCAAGAGTTGCCAGTCTCAGGATCCAATACAGTTACGACATAGGTATAACCGATGTTGGCGGAGGTAAAGGTATTGCCAATCGTTTGGCCCAGGTTGTTCTTTATCGTTACGATGTAATCGTCGTAGCAATGGTAGTCATCGCCTTCCAGCGCAGCGTCGGCGTCAATCACAAAGATACAGGTTGTATCCAGCGATACATTCGTCAGGTCGTTGCAGGTCAGCGTGCCCGAACTCGGTACGTGCTCGATGATGTGTACACCGAAGGTGCAGGTAGCACTGTTGCCCGCTGCGTCGTATACTGTGATTGTCACCACGTGATCGCCGATTTCGAACCATGAACCACTCGGTGGCGTCATTACCGTATCCACTACTGCACAGTTGTCGGTAGCACTTACAGGGCCGTAACTTACGTACGCTCCGCACAAGCCGCCAGCCAACGGTACAAAGATATCGGCAGGACAAACCACTACAGGATCTTCTACGTCTTCTACCGTTATGTCAAATCCGCACATTTCTACATTGCCGGCCGCATCGGTAAGGGTATAAGTTACCGTTGTGGTACCTACGCAGAAGTATTCCGTCACTTCGTAGCCACCATGGCCCAGCAGTAAGCCTCCTGTTGGGGTGCAGGCCGCATCGGTTGTCGTGTAGGCTACTGATATCGTGCCTTCAAAGCAGTTGTCTACAAAGTAAGGATGGATCCAGGTAAACTCGGCGCCACAGAAGCTCGGGTCATTCGGGATCGTTTGGTCGGCCATGTCGAAAGTATCCAGGCAGGTAATGGTCAGCGACCAGCTGGTCACCGTGACATTTGCGCCCATGTTCGGAACAACGTCCAAAATCCAGTCACCACCCGATTTCTGGGTATACAATTCGTCAATGCTGTCCAATGGAATTTCTGTGATGTGAATGGCAGTGCCGTAGGGGCTCACCAGAGTAATCGTCGAGTTGGATGGTGTAGCCGTACCCGTCATGTTGAACACGATCTCGCCAATGATGCAATTGTTGTTTGCCGGAACCGTAATTACCGACTGGTTGCAGGCATCCGGAGAAATGTTGTTGATCGCATTTCCTGTCAGCGTGAAAGTATCGTCTAGTTTGCCACAGAATGGATCCTCAGCATCAACGATAGTAATTTTAAATACGCAAGATATCTCGTTAGGAAGGATCGATTGAAGCGCTGTCAGCGTTCCATTGTCCACCATTACCTCCAGATCTGGGTTAATTTCCCCGATGGTCAGCGGAGAACAATTTTCTTCTACTCCCCAATCGGCGGCGGCGTCCGTATCTGCTTCGCAGGTACGGAATACATTGCCTCCAGCCAAAGTGCCCGTAAAGTTATTGCAAGCGGCAAAGCCGTTCGTTGCTACTTCGTCGAACACGGTGCCCATATAAGATATGGTATAACAGGCAGGCATATTTTCAGCACCATCAAATGCAAAATCAAACACCATCACATCCCCTACATTCAGGATCGTCGGTGACAGTGCTGGAAGCATCGTCAAGGGGCCAATAGTCTCATCGGCAGCAGCATTGGCTGCTACGCGCTTAATCTCAAGACAAGTAATATCTATATCGGCTGGGCCGAGATTAGAAATTTCTATCTGGTCTACTGCACCACCCTGTGAAACTTCAGTGATGAGCATCAATGGCTGGTTCTGTACCGTGTACTGTACCCAGGCGTCGCCTACATCGAAGAATTCTCCGCTGGCATCGCCCACACCGCAATCCAGGCGCATGGTCAAAGCCTCATCGGCAAAAATGGTGTAGGTAATACCGTAGTTATTGAGGCAAGGGCCATCCACGGTAGGTGCAATGCTATCGACATAAGCACCGCAAAGCCACAGGTCATTGTCTTGAACAATATCATTAGGGCAAGTAAGCAGCGGAACCTGCCAGTAGTCGTTCACCACCACTTTTACCTGGCAGGTGTCTTTGTTGCCCGAAAGGTCAACGGCCTCCCAGTACATGACCGTGGTACCCACAGGGAAGCGGTCGCCAGTAGTCAAACCAGTAGCATCAATCTGCGTGACCAGGGGAACATCGCAGTTGTCTTCCGCCAGCGGAAGGGCGAAGTTCACATAAGCATCACAGTGATCCGTTTCTGCATTCTCAATTACCGGAGGATAAGGGCAATTGATGAAGTACGGGGGATCGTCGTCGAGTACGGTAACACTAAAGGAACAGGTTACGGTATTTCCTACCGCATCTTCAGCATAGTAATACACCGTGCTGATGCCTTTTTGGAATTCGTATTCTGCAGTGAACAGGTTCGGCAGCGGAGTACCCGGTGCGATGTTCAGCAGATCGTCCAATACAAACGGACCTTCAATCGTTCCGTCCGGATTGTTAATTTGATAATTGTAGAGTACTACAGCACAGTTGTCGTGCGGCAGGTTATGCTGCCATTGGTACTGGCTTTCGCACAGCAGGGGCTCCGTAAACAAGGTTGGCGGAGCAGGAGGGCAGGTAAGGGTTGGGCTTTCCGTAAGGTCGGAATTGTCGCAAGAACCAGAGTGGAAGATTTCACAACCACGAGCATCTACTACCGTGAATGACCAGTTCGAGAACGGGTTGTACACGATGCGCAATTCGCCCAGGTCCTCGGTAAAGTCATTGATATCATGTGCAGGACCTTCGTAGGTGTATTCACCATCAACGTCATCCACAATGCCGTCGCCGTTTACATCCAGTACACCATCGGAGTATTGAATGGTATAAGGCTCAAGACCGCCGGACAATACGCCAAGATCGACGATGCGTACATTTTCCTCAACACAAGCGCATTCTGGCGCCTCCATGGCCAAAGGCTGGCGGAGTTCGAATACATCGTGCGCGATTTCATAACAGCCGGTAATTACAGCGCCATTTTGTGCAACCTGTGCACCGATGGTGAGTATGTAAGAAATGGTCACATAACCTGAACCAGCACCAGGGGTATAAACACCCGTCAATGGGTCAACATAACCAATGTCGCCAGGTGTGGCAGCAGAGGTACCAATGGTTACACCTGAACCAGGTGCAGGACCAAATGCAGTGATACCGAAGTAGCCACCCACATTAGGACCGAGCGTGCCAACCAAACTGTGCGGAATGGTGGTGCCATTCGGACGTGTAATGGTCAGATAGTTGCTAAAATCAAGCTGAGCAGAATTGTTTGCTTCCAAACAGATTTCAGGAACATCCAGTTCTACGTCAAATCCTTCGAAGAAGTCTTCGACAATAATTTGGGACAGGCAGTTGCGTGCGTTGCCGTATTGGTCAACCGCGCGAAGCGTAACCGTGTTGCTTCCTTTATCAAAGCAATCAAACGTAATTTCAGAAGCGAATGGATCAAGGTCTTTTTGAATGGTCAGTGTTACAGGACCGCAATTGTCAGTAGTACCACCATCAACCTGAGCAGCAGTTACCGTTACGGAACCATTGTTGTCCAGTTGAACCGTGAGGTCCTGACATGCGATGGTTGGCAGTTGCTTGTCTTCTACGGTTACCGTGAAAGAGCAAGATTGCGTAGTAGGGTTGCCGTTTTGATCCGGAGCATTCAAGGTGTATTTAACCGTGTTGGTGCCGATTGGGAATACCGTTCCGCTCGCATCATTGTTTCCGGTTGCGAAGATGTCACCAGGAACAGGATTGGCAGCCGTGCCTTCCCATGCTTGCCAGGTCATTACAGCATCACAGCTGCCCAAGCCTTCCAGTGGCGTTATACCAGTAACCACCTTGCTACAAAGGTCTACATCGGTTTTGATAACCAGGTTTGCCGGGCAAAGAATAGAAGGCTGTTGACCCGGGGAAATGGTTACTGTAAAGTCACAATAGCTCTTCAAGCCGTTGCAGGCAGTGGCCTCATAGACCACTGTATAATCGTTATTTCCACCTGGCTGGTAGGTAACAAACTGACCAGAAGTAAGGGTTTGATTTACCGGTATGGTATTTGGCCAATCGGCGGAGTTGGTTAATTGGGTTACATTATTTACAACCGTTTTGTCGCAGTTGTCTGTGGCAACAGGTGCTGACCAGTTGGCGAATGCTGCACAGTTCGGGCCATCGCTGAACGTATAGGTAGCAGGGCAATTCACGAAGGATGGTGGTTGGTCGTTGTAAACGAAAACCTTATAGTCGTCCACATCCGAAAAACCAATATCAACGCCACAACCTGCAACCTCAAGCAGGTAATCCAGGGTATTACCAATCAGCGGAATGGCCTTGATGGGTAAGGCATCCAATAGGTTGTAGGAATCGGCTGGATCCTGGCACGGCCCCTTGGGCGCTCCATTGGCGGAAGCAACGATCCGAACGGTTATGGTACCCTGTCCTGGGACATTGTTGGGCACACACGCATTCATGAGGTTGTTGAGGTTTTGCTCATCCACCTTGGTGTCAAAGTTCCCATCACCGTCTGTATCCGCCCATACCTGGTAGCCTTGGCCATTGCCAAAGGCGTCCAAGAGGAAGGTCAAGATATCATCGTCGCAGAAACTGGAAGGGATCCAGCCAAATGGACGGATCTCAATATCACCCAAAAACCCAAGGTCGACGCAAATGCAGAACTGAAGCAGGTCGCAAAGACCACCGACCAGGGGCAGGTCGGAAAAACTGGGAAGGTCTGACTGGGAAAGGCCGCCAATCATAAATTGGGCATCGTATTCCACACAGACTTCAGGATCGTTACAGGAAATGGCCTCTTCCTGGCCATTATAGCCATGGACATCGGCAAAAAACACCTGACCAAGGTTGATGGAAAAGAAGGAACAGGTAAAAGTAAAGTCTGGATTGGTGTTGACTTCACAAGGATCACTACCAACAATACCCGGGCAATCGTTGTTACAATTCGGGACCTGTACGATGGAAATCGTTTTACACAAAGAAGTAGTACAAGAATTCGGTGTAGCATTGGTTCCACAGGCACCGGCTGGTGCAGGAATGGTTTCCTCCAGGCAAATGCTGATACTGCCTGCGCTATAATCTGGAGCGCCAACGAAATCTACCGTAATGGTAGGTGTCATTGAGGTAGCATTCGTAAGGGTGGCATGTAAACCACCAGTAGTAGTAACCGACCAAAGGTAGGTACCGCCTACTGGAAGTGAATTGGCCGTTACAGAAATAACGCGCGGAGCCGATCCTGTTTCATAACAATCGGTCGCACCCGATCCAATCGTAAATGAAGTGGTTGGCGCCTCTGTAATAACCAGATAAGCGTCATCCACTAATATGCCATTGTCACAACCATTTGGGTTGGGAAGTGTATACCGGATATGGAAACAGCCTGGTGTTGTGTATTCCAGATTAGTACCATTAATGGTGCCCCCACCGCTAAGGATGGAAAAGGCACCACCCGTTGTGGTCTGATCTGAAGTTAAAGTCAGTAACGAGATCGTTTTCGTCCCAGCCTGACTAGGCGTACAAGCAGCAGAAGCATCGTTGATGGTAGCATTCGGCGCTTCATAAATATTGACCCCAAACGGTGCACTGGTTGTGCCGTTGGTTAAAGGACAAGCATAATTTACCGTAATAGTGACATTGGTAAGGGATGTAGGCGAAACATTCGCAGGCGTAAACGTTGTTCCTGCTACGCCGTTGCCACTAAAAGAAGACGCAGAGGGAATCAGCGTCGCCAAATTGATGGCATTATCCGAACGGCAAACAGCATAACCCGCTGGAGGTGTTACTGGAACCGGCCGCACCGTAAGCGTAGTACTGGCGTTGGTCACCGTTACCGTAGGAGGCATACCTGCAACAGTTACGGTTTCCCGCATCCTGATGGTATAGCTTGTTCCTGAAGGGCCACTTAAGAATGGGGCAACGTTTCCTGTTGCGTTGATAGAAGCCCCTGTACCCAAGTTGATATCAGTACCAGCTTCATACGTGCCGTTTTGTGCACCTACATCAAGCCACCACTGTCGGGCGCTGCCTCCAGTGAGGCCATTGGCGGTAATCGTTGACACATCACCCGGGCAGATAACGTTTGGGCTTGCGGTAAGGCTGGTCACATTGCCAAACAACTCGGGCATTGTGAACAGCTGGTTTTCCTGGCTTACAGGGTCCCCACTATTGGTGGTGTTAGCCATTAATTGCACGGGAGAGAAGACTCCCCCCAACAAAAATACCAACAAACCCAAACAGCTTTTCAAACCAAAGGAAGGTGTGTTTTCGTAAAGTTTTTCCATGAGAATATTAATTGTATTAAATTTTACACCAGGAACTAGCCCGATAATACAGAAGGATGCATTCAAAATATCAGATAAAAGCATCAAATAACTCCCTCGAAAAGCCGATTACTGCTTATCGAAAAAAGTAATTTGGGTGCAATTACTGCTTATACTTTTTCAAAGTGGAAGCGATATTGAAGAATTTCAATACCATAGCGCCGAAAAAATGCGCCTGCTTTCCACGAGATCAAAATCAAGGATTAAAAAAAACTTAAGCAAATGTAGGCCACTTTTAGGATTCAACCAAACGCAAAAACAAAAAAAGCACTTTCCATCGGTAAAAACCACATTTACTTCCGCACTTTTTTTTAAATAACAATATCGCTTACACAGGGCAAAAACCTCGCCAAACTGCATTTTTAACCCATTCTAATAAAAATGATGGCCGTCCGGCAAGATGCCGAACGACCATTATTTTTAAAATAAATTTAATACGGGGCAGTGGTGTTAAGCACACTTCTCCCACCAGGTCTGAACATTGCGGCTTAAACAAGTGTAGGCATGTCTATTGATGACGCCACAAAACCTGGCCAGAAAATCAAGTAAACTAAAATGGTCGTTCCCCTGCACGAGGAACGACCATTTTTAATAGAAATCTGCCCTAAGGCAAACCTAAGGGTCCTACAAATCAATCCGTATACCCACATTGTGGATACCATTGAATACTTTGGTTTGGCGATAGCTGTAATCAATGGCCAGCTGAGGCGTTTGCGAGCCCCTTTTCAGAGGCGCTTGTACCGTTACACCAGCTGCGATACCATTGTCGAGCGAAGATTCAATGGTGTTGGTATCAAACTCGTTTTTGTAGGCCACGCGGAGTTGGAAATTTTTGTTCAGCCCAAATTCCAAACCAAGTCCGTACTGGTCGCGGGAGAAGGCATTTGAACAGAAATTACCCATCAGCGAGAGTTTGCTGCTCTTGCCCAACAACCAATCGTAGGAGGTACCAATGTTGAGCTGAGAAGGTAATTCGTAGGCTGCCGGACGCTCCTGATAAGTAATCAGGTACTCGAAAGTTGGGCCCGGGTTTGGACGTGTTTTTGACAAGCCTTCACCTTTGAACTGCATTTTGCCACCCACGTTGCGCAGCGAAATGCCGAACTTGAAGTTGTCGTCGGCACCGGTGACATACTGTACACCGGCATCAAGGCCAACAGCAGTAGCAGATGCATTGGAAATGGATTCACTCACCATTTTAACGGCAAAACCCACAGAAACTTTGTTGGCAAACAAGTGTGAGTAGGATACTGCCAGGTTGAAGAAGGTAGGGCTGAAGTAAGCGCCGGTTCCTTCCGGCGTATTTTCTGTGGTATATTCCAGATCGCCCATATCAAAAGCCACAAGACCCAAGCCAAAAACGCCATTTTTACCCACTTTTTGAGCAAGTCCAAGCGCATTCAAGCTAAGATCAGCACCGTCCAGATAACGGGTATGGGCCAGGTTGATCTGGGTCTTGTTGATCCGGCAAATACCGGCCACGTTCATAAACAAGGCGTCAGTACCGGTAACAGATGAGGTGTTAAGCGAGTGCAAACCCGCTGAACGGGCCCAGGGGTTGATGAGCAGCTGGTTAGCGCCGGCTTCTCCCTGGCGGTCGGGGTTGCCGCTCCAGGCAGCGCCAGCCACCAGCAATCCCAGACAGGACAATAGGATTCGGTATATAATTTTCATAAATCTTGAATTTGAAAGGTACAATTAGCTGGGCTTTAGCCATTGGTCTTTAGTCTTTGGCTTTGCTCCGAAGGATTAACTATTGGGTTTTCAATGCATTAATTTTTAACAAAATATTCGTTGATAAAGAATGCACTTGCAGTTTTAAAAAGGGTGTTCAAAATTTAATGCTAATATCTCTGGTATTTAATCTGGTATTGTAAATCGAGATCGAAGCCAAAGACAAACACCCAATGGCTAAAGTCCAGATTAGAACCTGGGAATTTGGGATTCGCCTTGGGGTATTACCCATTAGCGAATCCCAAATCAACCCATTATATTAGTTAAGTCCTGATGCATCAAACTGCCTGGCAATACCAAACCATTTGAGTGTTCGTTCTCCCATACCGGGCGCCGAAACGTGGATGAGGTAAACCCCACTCGCCACCTGAATGCCTTTGTTGTTCTTCAGGTCCCATTCCAATGCCGGCGTAATTTGCATGTACGGTGCGTACTGCTCATTCCGCTGATACTGGCGAATGAACTTACCATCCAGAGAGTAAATCGTTACCGTACACTTACCTGGCAGGTTGGTAATTTTTACCGTATTGGTAAACTGCGAGGTCTCATAATCTGAGAATCCATAGTACGGGTTCGGAACTACTTTCACAGAATCAAGCGCATTACCAACTTGCACCTCATTGAGGGCAAGCGACTGGCGGTTGTCGATCTTGATCAGATACTTCGGATGCAGGTTGGCATTGTTAGCATCTACCGTAAATGGTGCGTATGGATTGTCTACACGCAACTTTATGGTAGCATCGTTGGGAATCAAACCATCCCGCAACGACTTCATCTGGAAACCTGGCGCCATTTGCACCATACCTGCCCATGCCAGTGTACGCAATTGCGTGATTTTCTGCGTGGCAGAAGTAGCAACTTCCGGGCTCAAACGCTTGTACAATTCAGCACACTCATCGTAGTTAGTATTGGTAACATACACCCAGTGCTGGCCACCCAGAACCAAATCGAAATAATCGGTGAAACTGTTGTTGTCACGGAGGAACTGATCAGTTGGGTTCCATAGCATGTCGCGACCGGTAAAGGCAGCGTTCAAATCGCTCTTATAGCAAGAGTTCTCACCAAAGAAAATATTCAGGCGCTTACCAGTTTCCACGTCAATGGCATAACCAGGGAACCATCCCATGCCATAAATTGGGTTGCCGTTGGCATCGGTAGCACCGTCCGGATCGGGTAAACCGTCGTTGTCGTTATCGTCCTTACCCACTGAGAGGGAATAACGCGTGTCAAACATCTGACGGATCTTGTTTGGCGCGGGGCTTTCGGTTTGCAGATCGGGATCCTTAGGCGAGTAGTCGCCGGAGGTCCAGTAACCGGAAGCAGATTCCACCACGATACAGCGGCTCCACTTGCTCGTGTCGCTGGTCAATACAATGTCCACGTTGGGCAATGCATTGAGTTTGCGGTAGCGGTTGTTTGGATCGTTAAAGTTGGTAGAACTACCCACCACGGTTTGGTTAAGGAAGTTTCCTACCTGCTTGGTTGTCCATGCCGGAGAAATCATGCGCTCGGTGTTGTTCAGGCGCCAGTCGGCCAATACATACGGTACGAAATAACCATCACCCAGCGTGCTGAGGCCTTGGTTAGGATCCATATCGGCATCATCTTCCAGCTTGCGTGTTTTCACATAGTGGAACAAACCTTGTTCCTGATCGGGAAAACCGAAGAGCCATGGCTCGTTGCTATCGGCATAGCTGATTTCAGCACCGATACCACCGTTGGCAGGGCCCGGGTTAACGACAGTGCCACTGGGGTTGTTTACCGGTAGCGACGGCGTGTAGTTACCCGCATCGCCAGTTTGTGCCAGGGTGATGGAGAAACCATATTGTAAAAGGAGCTGTTCGTTCAATTCACTGATCGTCCGCTCGGAGGCGATCACATCACCATTGGGAAGTTTGCGCAATTCCCAACGCGCATCGGGCTTGAGCACATTATCGGTCAGGTCATCATCTACCAGAGACAGTTCGTACTCGCCATCTTCAATTTCAAATGGATTGAAAATGGTGACCTTAACCGGCCCACGGCCAGCCTTGTAGGTCAGGGTATTGTCGAAATCAGGGCTGAGGGCTGCTTCACGGGAAGCATCGGTCAGGTCAACAAAATTGTTGCCCACACCTACACCTTGCAGACGGGTGATTTCAACACCATCGCCATAAGAAGCCTGAAGGGCCTGGTCAACAACAGGGCGTGGGATCACGGTGTAAATCTGGATATTCCTACGACCAGCAAGATAAGGACGCTGCTGGCCAACAACTGGACGAGCGATCGGATCAAAGGTGCCAAAGTTGTTGTAAGCATAGGCCACCACAGAGAAGTAGTACTTCTTGTGGTTGATCAGACCCTTGTCGTTGCCTGAGGCAAATTTATCGTCCTGAATGCTGAAGGTATGACGGATACCGGCATCGGCGCCATCCACTTTCAGTTCAGGGTAAAAAATCAGTTCGTTCGTATTCGGGTCACGCACTTCCAGCCAGTTGTAAATTTTGCTGATGTTGTTTTTAACATCCACCTGGGCTACGATACGCGCCTTGTCGGGGTTTTCGTAATCTTTCGCAGATACGTTAGGGTCCGTCAATTGATAAATCACGTAGCCTTCAAAACGGTATTCAGCTTCTGGTGTATCCTTGATGTCTTCAGGGGCCAGGAAGTCGTTTTGTGCGTAACCTTCACGTGCGTTGTTCGACAGCGTATCGTTGGTCAGAATGGCAATGATTTCGCGGTTAACTTCCAGCCAGGCTACTGTTGGTGCATCCGGGCCATCGAGTAGTTCGAAGCAATTGTCAAACAGGCCCTGGGCTAGTTTGTCGGCACGGAACAAGCCTTCGAGATCGGGACAAGGATAAGTAATGTCCGGAACCCATGGAATACCGATAATCAGCTCGTTAACCGCACCTGGTTTCAGCGTGAACGGGCCCGAAGCCTGAAGGGTACGGCGGTCGCCGAAGGTCAGGCCAGAGGTACACATCGACCAGCCGTTGGCATTGTTAGGTGCGTCCGGGAAGGCATAGCGAGTAGGTACTGCATTGGGGTCAGCTGGAGCATAACCGCTGCCACCAATAGTAAGCGGTGTACCGTCGCGCCAGGTACCGGTGATGTAGTTGTAAAATTCCTGAGGAGCACTAGGGTCAGCAGTACCGGCAGGCGGGTTACCAAATCCACCGTTGTTGTAGTACATGAAAGACGACATGCCGAGTTCCTCACCGAAGGTATCGAGGGGGCCACGGAAGTAGTCAACACCCAGAATTGGAATTTTATCGCAGTAGGTGGCTACGTCGCCGCAGCTGCAACCCGGGTCACCGTCGAGGTTGTCCTGGTTGTAAACATACATGAGGGCCTTTTCCTGATCGCAACCAATGTAGTCGTCCTGGGCACAGCCAAGGTCTGGGTCGATCCACATCGCAAAGAACATGGAGTCGATCCGTTCAGTAGCCCGGTTGATCAGCTTGTAACGCTGGAATGTCATGTCATTCAACTCATCATTGGTGGTATAACCAAACGCCTGAACCTGAACCTCCATTTGAATGGGTTTGCCCTGGGTATTGGCGTGTGGCTGGCCACCACCATGGTCGTTGTAAATCCAAAACACCATTTCATCAGGATAGCGGTTGAGCGGACAGCCCCGGATTTCGATGGAAGGATAGTCACCTTTCAGCGGATCGTACAGCTCATCGTTGTCGGCATCGTAGAAGCCGGCAAGTGCCTGTTGGGTAAATGGAAGGTCGAAGCCGTAAACGGAGCGGAAATACAGGTTGCCGCGGGCTGGCCAGCCCTTTACACCGCGTGGGATAGCGTCTGGCGATATGTTGCCGCTGGCAATATTTTTCAGGTGAGCCCGAATTTCATCACCGGTTACGCGGAAGTGGCGGTCCCAGTTTTTACAGGTAAACTCATCGGTAACACCCTGCTCGGTGAGCGGGCCCGACCAGAAGTCGTTGTTACCACCCTGGCGGTAATCCTGGCAAGCCAGTTTAAGGTTTCCACCCGGGTCAATTCCACCCAGCCAAACAGAACCGGCAAAGATGGAAGATACCTCGCGTTGGCCGGAGGCGGGGTCTACTTTTGGTACGATGTAGCGGCCGTCGGAGAAGTCCCACCAGCAGTCGCCACCACCCAGCAAACGAGCGCGAACGTTGTTGATCTCCTGGTCGATTTGCGACTCAGAGTTGGCACAAACACCGCGTAATTTTGCTTTGTTTACCGTTATTTTCCCTGCCTTCCCGAGATTTACAGGCTCGGCGGCGGAGGCATTCCCCACCATCAGGGCAAGCACGGCAACTATCAGTATTTTGACAATGCGCATAACTATTTTTTTAAAAATACAGGTTAAATGGTCTTTAGAAGGATAACAGTGCGCCCACATAAATACGACGGGGCAAGGTATAATTGCCAGAGTTCAGCAGCGCCCAGGAATAGGCATCCTGGTAAGCTTGTGGGTTTTTACCCTGACTAACCACAGACTGGATGGTGCTTTGACCTTCCGCTGTTGGCAAATAACCGTCATCCTCCGGCGAACCGGAAAAGGAATAAACCCCAATTACGTTTCTCTGATTGAGCAGGTTGGCGATCCGGAGGTAAATATTCAGGTCGAGCGGCTTTTTACCGGCAGCCGACAAGTTGAATGATTTATCAAAACGCACATCCACATTAAAGCGCCAGGGCAGGCGGTTGCCGTTGATGGCACCCACAGTACCGGTACCGCCGAAGCGGTTGGCACGCAATTTGGCTGTGTACGGACGACCAGACACGGCATTGAACAGGAAGTTGGCGCCGAAGTTGGCCAAAATGTCTACCCCACCGATGCGTGGACCGTTGTATGCTTTACCCGACTCAAAGCGGTAGTCCAAAATACCCTGAAGGTTATGGCGCTCGTCAAAGTCGAGTGGGAACAGGGTACGGATGTTGCCACGGGTGGTCAAACCACGCTGTGATTCCGGATTAGAACCCGTACCGTCTGCAAATTGCAGGGTATAAGCCAATTGCAACTGTGCATTCTGGATGCGGCGCAGGTCGTATTGTACCGTAAAGCCTTTCACCGTACCAAAGTCGATGTTGCCATAGGTGGTGTAACGACCAATAACCGGTACGTATAATATGGTACGCAACTGAACCATGTCGCGCATTTCGCGGTAGTATGCAGAGAATTTCAACGCAGAGTTCTGGTTGAGGCGCTGCTGGAAGCCTACTTCGTAATCAACCACGCGCTCTGGCAACAGGTTAACGTTGTTCTCTGGCGTACGGCCCGGCACATAGAAATAGAGGTAGTTTAGCGGTGTCACCTGCCAGTTGCTGGGTGGGCGCTGTACCAATACGTCGTAGTGGGCAAAGAAGTTGGCATCTTCCGAAATGGGGAAGGAAAATGCCAAACGTGGCAGCCAGTTTACCTGTGGGGTGTAATCTTCAAAAGAAGAGTTCGGGTTATACCGATCATCGAAAATATCGTCGCCGGAAATGGTATCCAAAAGCAATGGTGAAACAACACCACCACCAAAAATCAAGTTTCCATCGTTGGCCTGGGTACCATCGGCAAAATACCAGTTGTTGCCATTGCGGTAGGCTTTCGGCGCCAGGTCGCCCTGGTTCTGTACGTATACTTTGTAATCATCACCAATGTTAGCAGGCTTCGTACCAGCACCCGGTACGGAAGAATGGTATTGGTCTGCTGGCATGATTTCGTACAAAGAGTAGGGGTCGCGAAGCACTTTTGTATTCAGGTCAAATCGCTCTACCCGAAGACCAAGGCTAAAGATCATCTTGTTGAAGGTGAACTTATCCTTTAAAAAGGCTGCCTGGTAAAGCGGCTGCAATGGCGCAACCGGGAAAGTGCGAATGTTATCGGCGTCGCGTTGGGTAAAGAAGTCGTTGAACGTTACCCCGTTGTTTTGAATATTGCCCAGATAATCGTAGCCGTAGTAACCAATCAGGCCGCGCTCGGTGAGTTCCCGTGGGGAGAACATAGACAAATCGAGCTGCTCCGGGTTCAAGTCATGTACGTTGACATACTCATTGAGCGGGATGCCCAAGTTGCTGCGCACTGCCTTGTAAAACTTGTTGTCGGGAAGATCAACCGTCGAGTTGGCAAATGCCTGCAGCGAGTCGCCAATTTGTGGGCTCCAGAAAGGATCCCAGAACTTGACAGTAGGCATTGTAGTGTCAATACCATTGAAATGCTGGTTGGCGAGCTGCTCCATGAGCGTCCATAATCCGGATGGCGCAACGGCATAGGAGCGTTGAATACGCTGTTCGTTAAGCAAACCGAACTGAATACTGTGGGTACCGGTACGACCGAGTTTCAGGTCGAAGCCACTGGAAGCATTAATCGTAATGATATCGCTCTGGCTCTTGGTAAAGCTGTTGTAAACCAGGCCATAGTTGGAAAACATACCCGACCAGATGTTATCGTAAGAAGACAACAGTCGGTTATTGGTGGCGATATACGTATTGTAATTTTCAGAATCAGCAAACTCGTTGTATGGAAGCAGTTGGGCATTGGGAATAACCACCTGTCCAGCGCCATCCACGTAACCAGCCTGAAAACCGGTGAATCTCTCAAAGTTGTCAATTTGCTCGATCAAACCGCGGTCGCTGCGTCCACCAATGGGAACAAAATCAAATCCAAAACGGCCAATATAACCGTAATTGAAAAGGTTGCCGCCGTGGCGGGGATCATCGCCGCGGCCAGTGCCACGGTCGAAGCCCAATTGCAATTGATAGCTTGCATTGGAAATGGCTACACGGGCAGTGGTCGCTTCTTTGCCGTCGGGGTTACCCAAACGGTGGCGGAAACGTGCCAGTCCGCGATAGCGCTGACTGTAAGCCGTAGGGTTTTCATCGGTGTTCAGCAAACGCCAGCCACCCGGGGTAAACTGGTTACGGCTGTCGTTGAAGGTGCCAGTAACACTAAAGTCTACGTTGCGGCTCATGCGCAGGTCCAACTTACCAGTAAGGTCGATGCTTTGGCTGGATTCGTTGGGGCGGTACTTCAGCACATTAACGCTGTCGTTGGTCAGCGTTTCTGCCGTTGGTACAATACTTCCGCCAATACGGGTCAGTGGGTGTGCGGCGATGTTGGCCAGCACTTCATCCTTTGCCACAAAAACAGGCAAGGCAGGCGGGCCGTCGTCTTTTTGACGGTTTATTTGGCCAGAAAGGCGGAAGCCCAAAACGGTTTCCTCGCGGGTGCCATCAGCGGACTGGCGTTTTACCAGCGGGCCGCTCAGGTTAGCATTGGCCAGCAACCAGCCGTATGGGTCGAGCCCGTAGGAGTTTTCAATTTCCAGAGCGCCGTGGTAGTCATTGGCCGGGCCCTTGGTAATAACGGAAATAACACCACCGGTAACGTCGCCGTATTCAGCGCCCAAGCCGCCGGTGAGTACCGACAACTGCTCGATGTCCTGAACCGGAGGAACACCACCAGCAACGCGAATACCATCGATGTAATAGTTGGTGGCGTTGGAACGGGAGCCTTTGATGTTGACGCCGCTTCCATCGATCGATGAAGTACCAGCAGTGGTGGCAACTATGGCGTTGACACTACGGTTGGGCAGCTTAGCGATCTGGTCGGATGTCAGCGTTCCGCCCGTTGTGGTCTCATCCTGTTTGATCAAAGGCACTTTGTAGGCCTTGATGACCACCTCCTGGAGTACAGTAGCGGAGAGCGTTACTTCCAAAAAGTTGATTTGACCAGATAAAATTTTCACGCCGGTCGTACGGGAAGTAGCATATCCAGTGTAGGATATCTCCACATCATACGTACCGGGGTCAACCGTTACGCGGTAATTGCCGTCGAAGTCGGAAATGGCGCCACGCGCAACTTCTGAACCTTTCATGACTTTTACCGTCGCGCCGATCAATGCTTCACCGTTACTTTCGTCCGTAATTTTGCCCTGAAGAACGGTGGTCGACTGGGCGATTACGGCTCCTACGCTGAAGAATAATGCGAGGGTTAAGAGTAAAGAACGTACCATAGAATAACTGCGATTAATTTGCAACGTACTGTTGTGATGGATTTATGTTGGTAAAGTTTTGATTTGGCATAAAAAAATTACCGGCTGCAATGATAGCAAAAAAGGCATGAGTAATTGGTCTAATTTTTCCGGAATATACCGCGAATGTCAAATTTCTACCGATATTTTACTTTCCTTCCAGCCAGGCTTTTTTAATTTTTTCGAGGAGCACGGTTGCCAGCCGTTCTTTCGATTCCCGGGTCCAACCGGCGATATGGGGTGACAAAATAACATTTTCAAAGGCAAAAAGTCGCTCATAAAGGGCTTCCTCTTCGGCGGTGTAGGCAGCTGGTTTTTCATTTTCAAACACATCCAGACAGGCGCCAAGTACCATTCCGCTTTCCAGGGCTGTTACTAAATCCTGTGTCTTTACACAGGTTCCTCTTGAGGTATTGATCAGGATTATTTCCTTACGGCATTTTTCTAAAAACTGCCGATCAACGAAATGCCGGGTCTCCGGCGTAAGGGGCAAGTGCAAACTAATGATGTCGGCTTGCTCCATAATCTCTTCCAGACGCGTTTCCGTTACCCATGGCATATCCGTGGCATAACCGGTTTTGTACTTGTCGTAGGCCAACACTTTCATGTCCATTCCCGCCAATTTTCGGGCAAACTGGCTGCCTGTATGGCCGAAACCGATTATTCCGATGCACTTCCCGCCAATTTCGAAGCCGCGGTTTGCCTCCCGCCGCCATACCTTTTGCCGCACTTCCCGATCGGAGCGAAGCAGATTGTTGGCCAGGGCCAGCAACATGCCCAGCGCTTGCTCGGCTACTGCGTTTCGGTTTCCTTCCGGACTACTCAAAACGGCCACCCCCTTTTCCGCCGCGTAAAACTTGTCGACAATCTCCATTCCCGATCCCAGCCTTCCTACAAACCGAAGTTGCGTGGCAGCATCCAGCATGGCCCGGTCGACCAAAATTTTACTGTTAATGATCAAACCCGTATACTGCCGTATGGATACCCTCGTTTCTTCCAGGGTGATGTCGGGCAGGTCATCGCATTCGAATCCCATTTGCCTTAATCCTTCTTTCAAAACAGGATGACAGTCATCCGTGATCAGCACTCTTTTCATGCTTATGATGGGTCGAAATTAACAGTTTCCTTTTATACGGTGTATGGGGAATGAGCTAAGTGCCATTCTGGCGGGGTGAATGCCCCAGATGGATGGATAAAACAAAGGGGTCAGATTTGTTCTTTCAGCCAGCAAGACGGACCTTTGCAATTCACAGTGCGGGTTGGGGGGTCTCCAGCCTGGGCAAAGATATTCAAGTCGATATGAAGCACACAATTTTTTTAGTGGCCGGCCTTTCCGCTTTCCTGGCCTGCCAGTCTGCGCCCAAAAACGTGCAGCGCAACATGAACATTTACCTGCGCTACATGCAGGAAGAAGACCGGTTTAGGGCAGAGGCCTTTTTGGAAGAAGCCCGGGACCAGCAAGCCATGGCGCCTGTTGATATTCCCGGAGGCATCACGTATGCCAGCAAACCCATGGCACTGCTGCCCGTAAAACAGAAGACTTATTTTCTGGAGGCCACTGGCGGCTTTGTCGCCGACCAACCTTTCCAATGGAAAAACGAAAAGGGCGAAGCACAACAATTTGTAATTGGCTACGCCCCTATGCTCAACCCTGGTTTTGGCGCCAGCAGCCTGGATCGTTCCAAGCCTGTAAAGTTTAGCTGGCAGGGAGCCCCCCTGGGGAAAGGGGAAGATTTGGTTTTCCTGTGGACTTGCCTCGACAATGGTGAAAACCAAAAAATGGACATTATCAGCCCTGGCAGCACCCAGGAAATAGAATTTCCGGCCGCCAAGATTTCCCAGCTTTCCGCAGGAAAATGGGCCTATTATGTGGTACGCCGCAAACTGGTCAAAGCCAAGGTCGACGATCTTCCCGTCAGTGCTGTAGTGGAATTTTACAGCAAAACAGATACCCTCACCCTTCATTGATCAACTTGTTAACGTTTGATTTAAAGTTCAATCGTGCGGTATACCCTACCTTTGTACACAAAACGATAAAAATCCAAGGATAAACTATGAAAAAATTATTGCTGCTGTTGCTCCTTCCCGCTTCCATCTGGGCCCATTCAACACCCCAGGAGCCCACCGGAGGAACGGTTACCCTGATCTGTAATATTTACGAAGTGCCTGCCAACTTCGACAGTTTACACCTCTACGACCTCAACGGATTGGCCGCTGTGTCGGTGTATGCCGCCGCCAAAGATGAGAATGGCAAATACACCTTTACAGTGCCCACAAGCAAATCGCGCTTTTACGGCATTGGTTTCAGCGAATTGAACCTCGGCAAAATCATCTTGGGTGAAGAACCCATGGTAAGTTACTGGAGCAACGCCAATTACATGTCGCAAGGCAGAACGAGCGGCTCGGCAATAAACAAAGGACTGGAGAGCATATACAAGCGCGCCAATGCCTTTGACGCCACGTCTGCTGCACTGCTCAACGACGAGCAAAGCGCCAGCATGGATGCTAAAGCGCAGGCTGATATTCAAAAACGCGCCGAAAACCTGGGCGCTGAGAAGAAAAAATTCCTCGACTCGCTCAAAACAGCCAATACGATGTTGTACCGGGTCGCCACCCTATACGTTCACCCCGACCCCATGTCGGATAAGAAAAAAACAGCTGATTACCTGCAGTATGTTGGACAGGAGTACTTCCGTTTTGCCGACCTGAAGGATAAGGCTTACGCCGAATTACCCGATGTGCACGACGCTTTCCAGCGCTTTGGGGAAGCCTTGCTAAGCCTCGGCGCAAACGAAGAAGTGGCTACCCAACTGGCGGAAAAACAACTTATGACCATTCCTGCCGACTCTAAAACCTATCGGTTTGCTTTGGGTGGAATTTGCGATGGTTTCAAAACCAACGGCCCCTTGTATGTGACATTTGGCAGAAAATATGTTGACGCTTACCGGAACAACAGCCTGGGTGAAATCGGACGACTTGATTACGAACTCAAAAAATCAAGTGTCTTCACCCCCGGTATGCTGGCTCCTGACCTTTCCGGACCTACACCAGATGGCGGCAACTACTCCATGAGCGAACTCCGCGGCAAGGTGGTACTGATCGATTTCTGGGCCAGCTGGTGTGGCCGCTGCCGCAGGGAAATGCCCACTGTGAAAACTGCCTACGAAAAATACAAAGACAAGGGCTTCGATATCCTTGGTGTGAGCCTCGACCGCGAGCCGGAAGCCTGGAAAAAAGCCATTGCTGCCGACGGCATTCCATGGCATCACATCAGCGACCTGAAAGGCTGGCAAAGCGCCCATGCCGCGCTTTATTCGGTCAACTCCATCCCAGCCACAGTGCTGATCGACCGGGAAGGCAAAATTATTGCCCGTAACCTCCGCGGCGACCAGTTGGAAATGAAATTGAAGGAAGTGTTTGGAGAATAATTCCAATGGTTGGCGAACAATGGGATATGTGAGACCGTACAATTAGAAACCCCACCCCTCTCCGTTGGAGAAAGAGTGGGGTTTCTAGTTTATAGTTAATCAACATTTAGACAAGATCGAACGCGCCCTCGCCTTTGGAGAAAGCCTGTCCCGTACTTTAGTCGGGAGGCATGGAGTGAGCTTAGAAAACCGGTTTGGCACACTTAATTGGCAAGCTCGTATAGGCGATTCACCAACCCTTCTCCTACCGTTCCTAAAGCATCGTAATCACACCGGCACTGATGGCAAGGCTGTTCAATCCCACAGGCTTTGGCCCTATGCCCCCTTTGGTAAGCTGGTGCTGGTAAGAAGGCTCTATAAAGGCAGCAAAGCGGCGGCTGATGGGATGTTCGATGCGCATACCGGCATTGGCTGTCAGGTAAGCATTTCCGGATAAAGAGCCACCTTCAGCAATGCCATTGGCGGTTTTTTGCATGGTGGGCTCTTGTGTTCCCACTTGCGACTGGCCTGAAGGCGCTGCGCCTGGGTAGTATACCTTTTTATAGCGATAGGATTTTGAGGTTGCCACAAAAGCACTGACCCCAGCTACTGCAGAGACCTTCGTTTTGCCCATATTGAGTACGTCTCGGGTAATCTTGAGCGGAATTTGTACCATAGCCGCTTCAACACCGGTAAGTGCAGAACCGTAATAACCGTCGATGACGTTGCCGCCATAAATTTCAATTTCCTTTTTGGGCTCAAACTGCTTGCTGGCATAACCCAATCCAGTTTCTACACCCCATTTTCCACGCTTCCAACCCAGGCCAAACCCAGCGCCGGCGCCCCAGCTGCTGCGGTTCGAGCCAGCAATCCGTACGGTATTTTGAGCAGCCTCGCCATAAGTAATGGCATAAAAATGATTTGTTCGTGGTGCCTTGGTAATTACAGCTGTGCGCGATGCATGCGATTCGGAGTATACCAAATACCGAACCGGAACTCCCGGCAGCGCGCCAGTTTCCGGCAAGCCTTGAAAGGCAAAAGCGGGTACTGCATTTTCCGTAATATCAGTAGCAATCAATTGTGCAAAGGGCAATTGTTGGTCTTCCAATGCTGCAAAATTTACCGTATTGCCTGCTTCAAAAGGGATTAAGGCAGGAGCCGTTGATGGTATTGCATTGTCCCCGAGATAAGTGCCCGTGTTATCGGACGATTCCATGTCAGCAATGATCTGCTGTTGTGGGTGCAGCCTCTGTATAGGTCGTTCTGAACTTTGGGCAGCCCACCAGTTATCAAAACTGAACAGCAGCAACAAAAGAGCGGCAGCCTCTGCCATTTTATACCAGGCAATTTTACGGCGGCGCTCACGGGCGTCCAGGGTCTGCGACAAAATATTCCAGTGCCCGGGCTGGTAAGGAACTTCCAGCTGCTCCAGTTGACTCAAAACCGCTGCATCTACAGCAGTTGCAGACTCCAAAGAACCATCCGGAATACTGGCATCCATCTTTTGTCGGAGCGCATCCCAGCTGGAAGCATCGTAAGGAACTTCCAGGTTGCTGAGCGACTGCCGCATTATATCATCAAATGTTCGATCTTTCATGGCAAATAAAGCCGTTTTTATATATCCTCTGAAGTGCCACTTTTGAATTCAAAATGAATGCTCCTGTGGCTAAAATATTCTTTCAGTTTGATGCGCGATTTTACCAGATTGCTGCGCGATGTACTTTCCGTGATGTGCAATGCATCCGCAATTTCCTTGTGAGAGTACCCTTCCACCACATACAGGTTAAACACCGCACGGTAGGCCGGCGACAGTTGATGCACCGCCTCAAGGATCTCCTTTTCTGTAAGATGACTGAGCGCATCGGGCTCATCGGCAGACAAAGTATACGCTTCGTCAAGGTCGTTGGTACGCCGACGTACGGCCTTGCGGTAAAAATCGATACAGGTGTTTACCATGACCGTGCGAATCCACGCCGGAAGGGAAGTACCCATCCGGTATCGGCCGATGTTTTGAAACACCTTGATAAAACCTTCGTGCAAAAGATCCAGTGCTTCATCACGTGATCCGGCGTAGCGAAGGCACACACCCATCATCTTGCCGTAGTACTGTTCGTACAACTGCTGTTGCGCCCAGCGTTCCTGCCGAACCAGCGCGGTGATGAAATGTTCTTCAGCCTTCTCCAAATTAAGTGCGAAATCCATAGTTGATTCCCGTTACAAAGTAAATACTTGCGATCGGATTACACAAAAGCAGGACTTCCTGCAACCGGACCATATATATACGTCCGCCGTTTCCCAAACGCTGCCTTTAATGCGAAACACAGGTAGTTAACCCGAATTCAGATTTGACGACATAGGTAGCCATAAGGATGCCTTGGGTTGCACGATTGTGCGCATTTCATTAAAAATTTAACCCCATGTTAACGTAAGGAGCTCAAAATGCGATTTTTTTATTTTTTTTAAAACACTTTGTTTTGTTTTAAAAAACATTTTGTTTTATATTTGTGTTCGCTTTCGGTATTCATCATTAATTCATTAAATCCTTGGTATTATGGGACACATGAAAAAATCATTCGAACCGGAAACAACAGGACAACAGGGATATATTCAAAAACTTAAAGAACAACGTCAAAAAAAATCTGCTGTGAGCAAATCAACGCAAAGGCAATTTCAGGACCCCGAAGCACTTCCGCTTGACATTTTGTTCCGGCAGATTTGGGTTCGCCTTCGCAGGAACTGGATCGCACTCAAGTACCGCGCCGACAGCCTGACGCTGGGTATGTTTCGCAAACAAATGGCCCTAAAACTGAGTGTAATCGGGGTTTCCGGCTATATTTTACTGGGCAGCAACCGGGAATTCACCATCTTATCCTCCACCAAATCAGGTGACCTGCCAGAAGGCATGAGTATTATGGCAGAGAATAATCTGGATGGAAGCAAAGGCTCCCGGTCCATTTTGGTACCCGCTAAAATGACCAAGGAATTGCCTAAGTTACACAATAACGTGGAAGCATCGGGAAAACCTTCTCCGGCAAAAATCAGCAACAGCAAACTGATCAATGCAGATGCCCAAACCCGCCGATACATAGAGCGCTTCCATAAAATCGCTATGGCAGAAATGGAAAGATACGGGGTTCCAGCCAGCATCAGTCTTGCCCAGGGCCTCATTGAAAGTCGCGCTGGCAACAGCACCCTGGCAGCCAAAAACAACAACCATTTTGGCATCAAGTGTTTCGCGAGAAATTGTGGCAAAGGGCATTGTACCAATCATACGGATGATTCCCACAAGGATTTCTTCCGAAACTATAAATCGGCATGGGAAAGCTGGCGGGCACACAGCATTATGATTTCAACAGGGAGGTATGCCAAGTTGAAAAAATATGGCAGCGACTACAAAAAATGGGCCTACGGCTTGCGGCAACTCGGATATGCTACCGACCGTACCTATGCCGACAAATTGATCGGAATCATTGAACGGTACGATCTGCACCGATATGACCGTTAAAATTTGGCTTGCAAGCTGAGTCGCAAGTAGCAGAAATATCTAAGTGCTTAACCCCGGCTTTGCCTATCCTTGCACGTACACAACAGACTTTTCTTCGAAAAAGGGCTCTTTAAAAAAATCAGCAATGGGAAACACTTCTGTGTAGTCCTTTCCTTTCCCTGGCAACAGTTTAATTTCTTGCTGCAGGTTACCGCCCTTTAAGGCGATAACCCCATTGGGATACGCGTGCTGGTGCTTTTTCTTCAACACGCGCTGACTCCACACCAACAGTTTGTCGAGCGTCGTTACACCCCGGGTAAGCACGAAATCAAAATTGGCGCCGGCTTTGATTTCCTCTGCCCGCCCCTGAAAGGCATTTACATTGCTGAGTCCCAGGGCATTTGCTACCTCCTGCACAACCCTTATCTTTTTACCGGTACCGTCGATAAGGACGAATTGAACCTCCGGAAACAACACGGCAAGCGGGATACCCGGAAAACCACCACCTGTTCCCAAATCAAGCAGCTCAGCGCCCGGTACAAAATCAAAAACCTTGGCTATCGCCAGCGAATGAAGAATGTGGCGTTCCTCCAGGTTTTCAATATCCTGTCTGGAGACCACATTAATTTGGGCATTCCATTCCTGGTAAAGCAATGGCATGCGCTCAAATTTTTCGATCTGATCCGGCGTTAAATTGGGAAAATATTGGGCAATCAATTTCATAGGTTTGCTTTATTTGCGCAGGTCATCCAGCATTTTCTGAGCCAATTCCCGCCTGTCTTCATTGGTGGTTTGAGCAATAAAGCGTTCTACCGCCCGGGAGGCCTTGTCCCTTAAATCTGGCCGGTAAGTTGCCACCTTCACAAAACAAAGGGCTTGGTACCAGTATATTTCCTCTCCAAACGACTCCAGATCGTCAATTTTTGAGAAATACATCAATGCAATACCCGGCTCTTCTTCTTTTAAACATACAATACCCAGATAATACAATACATCGGAGGAACAATCTGATTCCCCGGAATCTAATATATCTTCCAGAATAGAACGAGCAACACTGTAGTCATTCGCCTGATAATAAGCATCAGCCTGGGTTAACAATTCTTCACATCGCACCAGATGTACCTTCCCATCCTCCGATGCGGCATACCGAGCATTAAAATCCGACAACATACTGCTCGGAGGGTCGAAATTTTCAACAAATACCTCCTCGGCATCTTTCGGCCGATTGAAGTAGGTCCAGCTGCCATAGCCCAGCGTAAGGAGCAATAAAGCAATGAAAACATTGCGTGCAATTCGGTTCCCATTCCCTGATGCAGGCAAATAAGAAGGATCCTGTCGATTGTCTGCAGCCTGAATTTGACGCCAGCGGTCACTTCCCGCGGTATCCCTTAATGCTGAAATTACCCAATCGGGCCATTCTGGTTGGCCAGGAATATTGGCAAGTCGCAGGTCGGATCGAAAGGATTGATACCAAGCAGCCTTATTTACGAGAAAATAAGATTCAGAACGATGAAGCTGCACGGCTATGTCAGCATCATGGAGTTCCTGACCGATCGACATCCGTACGTATGCCCTACCGGGGTCGGGAAGTCGGTTGAGTTGCTTCCAAACAAATATATGGTTCCGAGTCTTTTGCAGCGCTTCATGCGATGGAATCACCAACGGTAAATCTGTAGTTTCTCCAGTTTCATCACCCGGAGAGGTTTGGCCTCGCTCCTGCATCCAACTGCGAAAATGTGCCAGTGCCAGTGCTTGCAAGGCAGCACCTAAATCCAGATCGGATGGAAGCGGTTGAAGGAAGTGCTGTTCCGCCAATTCTTCCAGGGCTGTTTTAAAAAGACTGCTCCATCTGCAGAGCTGCCCCCAGTAGCAGCAATCAAATTCACAACGGCCGCTTTGTGCGTTGCAAACAACACATCCAATGCAACGGGCTCTCCATCGCATAGCCCTTGCAGCAAATCCGGACGCTGATATTCCTGTTCGTCAGTCATGAATGCTATAAATAATCTTCAAAGGTAATCACGCAGGGCTGGTCTGCAAAATATGAATAGATGAACGCTTTAATAGGCCCGACCAAGCAGTTATTAGAATAAAAAAAGAGCCAGGACATTGCTGCCCGGCTCTATGAAAACACCTAAAACCCTATTAATTGCTTGATGAAAATCGACTTTTTTTAATTGGCTCGATTAGCCGCCAATTTCAATGGTTCGAATGCTGGGTTTTTGATCTTCCTTTTTAGGAAGGGATATTTCAAGCACTCCATTATGATAAACAGCGGCAAGTTCATTATTGTTCACGCTGTCGGGCAAAGTAAAATGGCGGGTGAATGCACTTTTTTGAAACTCCCTGCGGGTATACTTTGCGTCAGTTTTTTCGGTATCAACTTCGTGTTTACCGAGAATCGTCAGCTGCTTGCCCTCTGTTTTTACCTCAAAATCTCGCTTCTCAAAACCAGGCGCCGCCAAAGCTATCACAAATTGCTTATTATCCTCCGTGATGTTAACTGCCGGGCGGAAATTTGAAACATCCGTTCCGATAAAATTGGAAATATCCCGGTTGAAAAAATCCTCCATAAAACTGTCCACCAAAGATTTGGTTCTGGGTGTGCTTTGATTTTTAATCAGGCCATTCATAATTTAACGTTTTTTTAACATTTTAGAATATGGGTTCACTGAAGTTGCCGTATTAAGCAATCTCAATCGTACGCACTACAGGCTTCATCTCTGGCTTGAAAGCCAGCGTAATGCACATAACACCGTTGGTATAAGTCGCCTTAACGGAGTCGGTATCAATGGTATCAGGCAATCGGAAATTGCGCTCAAATCCCTTGAAATTGAACTCTCTGCGGTGGTAACGCATTGGCTCCTGATCAGGTTGCTCGGAAGGTTTTGTGCTTACGTTCAGGGTATTTTTTTCGATCTTCACTTCAAAGTCCTCTCGCTTCAGTCCCGGTGCAACCAATTCTATGGTAAATCCGTCTACAGATTCCATAATATTGATGGCCGGGCTACGAAAATCCGCGCCTTTGGCATTGTTGGGGGTAAAATCTGGGCAAAAAGGTTTGCAAACTGCTGGTTGAAATTTTACAGATGTCATAATACTGTTGTGTTTTATTTTTAACGTTGTACTACCTTCATTTCAATTCTTGTACCAGCAGGAAAAAATTGATTTTTTGACAGTTACAAAGCACAAAGTCATGCCATAATGACACCTTTCCTATCACACCATGTGCCAATTTGTCACTAACACTATTTTTAACCCTTGCTCATTACGTTAAGCATGTTTCAAAAAGATCTCTTCAAAGGAAAAACCGCCCTCGTTACCGGAGGAGGAAGTGGCATTGGCAAAGAAATTGCGCGCCAATTGTTACAATGTGGCACTTCGGTGTACATCGCCTCCAGAAAAAAGGAAAGGGTGGAAGCAGCACAGGCTGAACTGCAGGAATTGGGACAGGTATGGGCATTTTCACTCGACATTCGGGAACCGGAACAAGTGGCCGAATTGGCCAGATACATTAAAAGCAACAGCGGACAGCTCGATTTGCTGGTCAACAATGCCGGCGGACAATTCCCCAGCCTGGCTGTCGACATCAGTCCGAAAGGCTGGCAAGCCGTCATCAATACCAACCTCAATGGCACCTGGTACGTTACCCAGGAAATGGCCAAACAGTTTTTTTTACCACAGCAACAAGGCGCCATCGTCAACATTGTGGTGAACAACTTTAGGGGCATCCCAGGCATGGCACATACCGCAGCAGCCCGGGCAGGCGTTAGTAACCTGACCAAAACACTGGCCGTAGAATGGGCAAAATCCGGGATTCGGATCAATTGTATTGCGCCGGGCATTATCCAAAGCAGCGGGCTGGACCAATACCCCGGAACTCACCCAAGGCATCGCGGAAACCATCCCGATGCAACGCCTTGGTACCGTAGCCGAAGTGGCTGCCCTTACGCTGTTTCTTTGCAGCCCCATGGCAGCCTACATGACCGGCGACACCATATACATGGATGGAGGCGCCCGACTTTGGGGCGACATTTGGAAAGGATAGACGATGAAAAAACGATTCATACTTTACTTGATCTACTTGTTGCCGCTAGCAGGCAAGGCGCAGGTAATTCAAGACAGTCTCTGGACCATACGCGACAGCATCCCCTGCCAGGCGTTCCTCGCAATAGAAGATAATTTGGGTCAAATTTTTGTAGTCACCCCGGACTTCAGCATCCAAAAATATGCTGCAGATGGCCACAAACTGAACCGTTACTCACAAACCAGACTCGGGCCCGTGAGCAGTCTCGACGCCACCAACCCGCTAAAGTTGCTGGTATGGTACCCGGAATTCAGTACTGTACTTTGGCTTGACCGCAGCATGACCAGTTTGGGCGCGTTAAATCTTATTGATGCGGGCTTCCCCAATGTTCGCACCCTGGCACAAGCGCGCGATGGCAATCTTTGGGTTTACGACGAGCCCAGCTTCAAACTGATGAAAATCACGCCCAGTGGCATAAAACTGTTCGAAAGCGCTCCAATCAATCAATTGCTGGATCTTTCATTGTCCGTCAACCGCATCAGAGAAGAATCTGACGGTGTATACCTTTCTGATCCGAATTTTGGTGTACTTCGCTTTGATAATTATGCACAATTTCGCTCCGCTGAACGCAGAAGCGGCGTGCTGGACTTGCGACAGGGCATCAATGGGAATTTGCAAATACTGACTGCCGACAGCCTGTCTTCCATCTCCTTTTCCCTGGCCCCCCCGGCCGCTCCACTACCCCTTCCCGAGCACCCCGAAATACTGCAATTGTGGCTGGGACACGAACACCTTCTGGCACAAACCCGTGCGCAACTGTACATTCTCGAACCCAAACAAAAGTAAATACAAAATGCAACGATATACTTTTATCCTCATCTGTTGCCTATTGGCCGAAGGCTTGTGGGCACAAACGGACACCACGCGTTTTTTGCAAAATCTGCAAGAACATCGGGAACACTACAAACAGGAATTTCTTACTGAGCCACAAGCCCCGCTGACCGAAGCCGATACCGCCCAACTGGCATTTTATCCTCCAGCACTGGGTTGGCAGATAACAGCGCGCTTTGAGCAAACCCCCGACAGTCAGCCCTTTCAAATGGCCACTTATTCCGGCGCCCAAAAACCCTATCGGCAATATGGCCTGCTGCATTTTGAACAAGATGGCAAACCTTACACCCTGGCCATCTATCAAAGTCTGCGACTGATAGAAAAGGAGGAATACAAAGACTATCTGTTTTTACCGTTCAATGACAGCCCAATGGCGAAACGACCTACGGCGGCGGACGTTACCTGGATTTCAAAATCGGAGACATCAGCAAGGACAATACCCTGCTGCTCGATTTCAATTTATGCTACAACCCCTGGTGCGCCTACAGCGATGGCTACAGTTGCCCCATACCGCCCGCAATCAATCACATTGAACTGGCCATCACAGCAGGTGAAATGTTGTTTTTAGGTGAGAAAAAACATTAGGGCGCGCCTGGTTACCGCACGATCGTCACATCGCCTTGCAAGCGGAGTTGCTTGTTTCGCCGGCAAAATGAAACATCCGCTTCCAGATACCAAACATACACCCCCGGCTGCATATCCTCGGCCCGGAATGGTCCTGTCCAGGCATCATCAAGATCGGTTGTTTCAAACATGAAATTGCCCCAGCGATCATATACCCGCATCAAGTAGCGCAGTACCACCACTTCATCGGCAAAATAAGGTCGAAAATGATGGTTTTCTGGCAAATTCGATGCCGGCGCAAACACGTTTGGAACAAACACCAGTTCCTGATTGGGCAGTTCCGCCCAGGAAACAGCCGCTTCTGCACGCACCGTTTCGCAATTATTTGTCGCTTCCACCCAAATCGGACCAGCATCAAACACCGAAACGCTTGGTAATTTTGACCCATTGTACCAATTGTATTTTACCCCCAGCGTATCACCAGCCAATAGCGGGCTCAGCCGGATCGAATCCAAAGCACACGGAAGGGTGGCATCTTCCAGCACCAATTGCAGGCTGGGAGATGCTCCAACAACGGTATCTTTCAGAAAAAGACAACCGTTCGCATCCTGTACAAAAATGGTGTAATCACCGGCTGGCAGCGTATCAAATGCAGGACTAGCAAAAAAGTCGACGCCATCAATGGAGTACTCAAAAGGAGCGGCTCCACCTGTAACGCCGGTTACCGACAGTGTGCCGGAAGTAATATTTGGACAGGAAGGAATCACACGCAATCCAAATGTCAGATCCGGATAAGCCAACACTGCTATGGTAATGCTGGAATCACAACCCTCCTGCGTATTCAAATGAAAGGTCATGGTATCACCAGCCAGTAGGCTGACGCCGTTAAAAGTGTAGCTACTGCCCGGACAAATGCTAACGTCCGCTACATCAGCGTATATGGGCAAGGCCGATACGGCTATCGTCAGCACCGAATCGCAGCCCTGATAGTTCGTCAAGGTAAACTGCTGAGACTGGCCTGCTGGAATATCCACGCCATTGTACGTGTACACTTCACCGGCACAAACTGCCGTACTGAAGTTGCCCGACGTGGCCGCCAAAGTCCCCACCGATACCGTCAGCACCGAATCGCAGCCCAAGTAATTCGTCAAGGTAAATTGCTGAGACTGGCCCGCTGGTATATCCACGCCATTGTACGTGTACACTTCACCGGCACAAACTGCGGTACTGAAGTTACCCGACGTGGCCGCCAAGGTTCCAACCGAAACCGTCAGCACCGAATCGCAGCCCTGATAGTTCGTCAAAGTAAACTGCTGCGACTGGCCTGCTGGAATATCCACGCCATTGTACGTGTACACTTCACCCGCACAAACTGCCGTACTGAAGTTGCCAGACGTGGTCGCCAAGGTTCCAACCGAAACCGTCAGCACCGAATCACAGCCCTGATAGTTCGTCAAAGTAAACTGCTGAGACTGGCCCGCTGGGATGTCCACGCCATTGTACGTGTACACTTCACCCGCACAAACTGCCGTACTGAAGTTGCCAGACGTGGCCGCCAAGGTTCCAACCGAAACCGTCAGCACCGAATCACAGCCCTGATAGTTCGTCAATGTAAATTGCTGCGACTGGCCCGCTGGGATGTCCACGCCATTGTATGTGTACACTTCACCGGCACAAACTGCCGTACTGAAGTTGCCCGACGTGGCCGCCAAGGTTCCAACCGAAACCGTCAGCACCGAATCGCAGCCCTGATAGTTCGTCAAAGTAAACTGCTGAGACTGGCCTGCTGGAATATCCACGCCATTGTACGTGTACACTTCACCGGCACAAACTGTGGTACTGAAACTGCCCACAGAAACAGGGAGTGACCCAACTGTAACCGTAACAATGGAATCGCAACCGGCAGCAGTGCTGAGGTTGAAGTTTTGCGAAGCACCTACTTGAACCCACTGCCCATTGTATTGCACGGAATCGCCGGGGCAGCCGCTCATTTGAACCGCTGAACCGCTGGCCTGACAGGTAAAATGCAACAATAAGCCTACCTGATCAAAAACATCGCATCCGGAAAGCAAGGCATTGTCCTGCCCGATCACGATATCCCACTGCGAAGGCAGCAGGGCGGTGTCGATTGAAACGGCATATGCCTGCGACAATATGTTACTGAAGGCAAAACTTCCGGCCGCGCCAGATTGGGTGTTACCGATATTACTGCCATTATCTAACAACTGAACAGGAATGCCGCTGATGAGCGTATCCGCAGCATCAATGATCCCATTGTTGTTCACATCCGACCAAACGGAGCCTAGAATCGTTCCGAAACCATCGTAAAGGTCGAGCACCAGGGGGCCGCTCTCGTTCATGCAGCCAAAAACATCAGTCAGCTCAGCCCAATAAGTACCACTTTGCTGGGCCACAAAATCGGGGCTGGTAGCGCCCGGAACCGGGTTTCCATCCTGGTACCATTGCCAGGCCACGATACCTGGTATGGAGGGCAAGCAAAGCGAGTCGGGTTTACAGCGGGTATGACAGCCACTGGGGAGGGCTTGCGCATTGGGTCCAGGCAAGATGGTCACCGGACTGCTTTTTGCTTCACACCCAAATTCGTTGATAGCCCGGATAAAATACACACCAGCAACATCGGTATTCAACACCGGGCCTGTTGCCCCGGTATTCCAAACCAGCTGCCAGTTGGCTGGCTGCGGTCCGGTATAATTAATCGTATTGGTATTTCCGGCACAAGCCGGGATGTTGTTCAAGTTAATGTTTAGCCCGGAGGGCACAGGATTCACTTCCACCACAAACGGATCGGCAATTGCCGTACAACCAGTGGCCACGTCTGTTACAGTAACCGTATACGTATAGGTTCCGACTGCGAGCAGGTTGTTGTGCCCTTCATCGAAGACGATACCGCTTTGGGTTGTTCCGTTGGACCAGGTATAGGTAAAACTGCCGTTCCCCTGGGTAATCAGTTTTATTTCTTCCCCATCGCAAACACTTACATTGGGGTAGGAATATCCAATGAGTTGCCCTAATCCATTGGTCAGCGCTGCTTTGATGATGACATTTGGCCCTTCAACATATTCCAGCAATACTGGTGGAGGCGCATAGGTGCAGCCGGAAGCATCGGTCATGGTAACACTGTAAACACCCGCGGTGCTCACCATAAGATCCTGCGCTACACTGTTGTCAGACCAAACATACCCCACCGCGCCGGCAGGCGCCGTAAATGTAACGGGTTGTCCTTCACAAGGCGGCGTCACGGAGGCTGGAGAAATATTTCCCGACAATGAGTTAGGCATGGTTACCAGTGTTTGGGTGGTGCTGGCAATACAACCCATGGCATCGGTGCTGAACAACGTAATGGTGAAGGTACCCGTACCAAAGGCATGGAAAACAGTATCCCCCTGGGCAATATTGGCCGCTCCGGAGGCTGGGTCGCCAAAACCCCAATCCAAGGAAATGACATTGGATCCTGGAGCAGCAATAAATGGGAGGCTGCTCCCAACACAGGTTATGGATGGAAGTGCAAAATTTACCGGGGTGCCATCTGAAATGGCTACAGGCATACCGACTTGTGACGTACAGCCGGAATTTGCGGTTATGGTTAGCGAGACGCCATAAACGCCTCCATTGCTGTAGATATGGTTCTCATTAGGATTGGGCGAGGAATTCGCTGCCCCAGAGGCTGGATCACCAAAATTCCAGGAGAATGCACTGATCCCACTCCCGGGCATGTAGGTACCGATATCAAAAAACTGGGTAGCCGAACCAGCACAGCCAGGAATGGTATCAAACTGCGCTGCCGCTTCCACCACCAGAGAATCCACCACAAGGCAAAATGCGCCAGTGGTAAGTTGCGCTACCAGGGTTGTAATGTAATTTCCTGCATTGGCATAATTAAATCCCACAGCATCGCCCGAGGCTGTACCAGACAAGCCTGCACCCGACTGGCCAAAATACCAGTTGGCTGAACCCGCAAGATAATCGGCTCCCGCCACTGAAAACTGAAATGAGTCGCAAACTGCCGTGGTAACATTAAGTAGTGATATGGCACCAGGCGGACATGGTGGAGGACCTGCACCCGGAAAACCACCACCACCGCCACCAGGTGTACAATCCTGCACAAGGACAATGGGCCCTGCCGACGCAGTACAGCCATTGGCATTGGTGGCAATCAGCGTATAGGAACCATATTGATTGGTACTGTAAACAGGGGTGCTAACACCCAAATTTACGCCATCCTTGTACCAGGCATAGGTATAACCTCCGCCGTTACTGATCAGTGCCTGCATGGTCACTGTTTGCGAATTGTTGCAAAAAGCAGTGGGATCGTTCGTGGAAATGGAAATATTGGGTTGAGGGCTGGTATTAATTGAAAATGGCACGCTGCCGGTGCATCCATAAGGATCTGTAACCGTCAACAAGTAATTGCCCGGTCCAAGATCAATGGAAGGGAGGGTACCCAACTCGGCACCGCTAAGGGTTTGCCAGGAATACTGATCAAATGCCCCAGCGGCACTGACTATATTCATCCCACCGGCACAAATAGCGGATGGTGCCAACACAACAGGCATGGGAGCCGGTAAAACCACTATATTTTTCGTGATGGTCTGCCCGCATACGTTCAGCACCACCTGCTGGCTACCTGCCACATTCCAAAACACGGATATGCTGGGCGTCCCCTGTCCGGCGCTGATGGTTCCATTGCCGCCCGCCACAGACCAATCGAGTTGTAGTCCATCCACACCTACCGCTTCTAACGCACTGGTGCTGTTCAGACAAACCGTATCGGCGCCCATAAAATTCACAGTAAGCGGACTCAGGGGCTGCGCCACCAGCGATACCGGTGCAGAACTGCAGCCCAGGCCATTGGAAGAAATGACTTCAGTTTGTAATTCCCAGGGCGCGGCGGCCCCCCAATTTACGACGATGGGATTACCCAGCATCAGCGTAGCCGGGCCAGGGCCATTATTCACCATCCAACGCACATTGGCGCTGGGCGACAACCCCAATGCGGTATAGGTTACTGGATTACCAGGGCAAAAGTTGCTGTTACCGCTAATTCCAGTAGGGCCTGCAGGTGCTGCCGGGATACTTACCGCCCAATCGGCCTGGTTGGTACAGGTTTGAAGCGGATCAACCGGCGTCGCAAATAAGCGGTAAATGCCACTGCCCTGGTTAAATGATGGCATGGTATTATTGCCTGTATTGTTGAAATAAGAATTTCCCGAGGGATCAAAAACCGTCCAATTACAGTTGATACCCTGTGCATTGTAACTCAACAGGGCATTGAATGTACCGGAGCCATTTTCACACAGTTCTACAGGGCCATTCACCACAAATGGAGACAATATGCGAACGGGGATAGAATCCTGTCCTCCACACCCCAGATAGCAATTGTCATAGGCAACCGTAAGCCAACGCACCGTGTTGGGATTGGGAATACTACTCCAGCGCACCACCACGCTGTTTGTTCCCTGGCCTTCAGCAATCATGCCACCACCCGATAGGCTCCAGACAAACCCGGTCCCCTGATAAGGTTCAATGCTGTACACTGTTTCAGCATCCGGACAAACGCGCTCGGGGCCCTGAATTTCGGCATTGTCGTCGATCACAGGCACCTGCGTTTGCGCAGGCGTTGGGCAGGCAGTTCCCGAGCAGTTTTGCGCCAGCAAACTAATTTGCCCGGAAGGGCCAGCGTTCCATTGAATGGTAATGCTGTTGTCGGCATTTCCGCCGCCAGACAAAACGCTTCCATTTGGGCCTACATTCCATACAAAATCGGAACAGGCTGCAGATGTGGTATAAGTGACCGTTGTGCCGGGGCAAACCGTGCCAACACAATCCAGCAGTGGAGCATCGGCTGCGATCACCTCCACCCACATCCGCGTCGTATCTGAACACAAACATGCGCTGCGCGCGATCAGGGTAATGGTATAGATGCCTGGATTGTTGTAGGTATGTTGCGGATTTACTGTCCCTACCGGCGCCGAACCATCGCCAAAAAACCATTCATAGGAATCGGCATACAGGCTGTTGTTTTGGAACCAAACCGTCTGCCCTTTGCAAATTTGTACTGTATCAGTTGTGGTAGATGTCGGCGTAGTGGAAAACAAGGCCTCCGGCGCTTCAATAACCGTCACACAAAGGGCATCTTCCCCGGGACAAAGGGTGTTTTGTGTAAACACGGAGATCGAGCCAGAACCTGGTGCTCCCCAAGTCACAGTAGCCAGGTTCAGGGTTGGGTCAAGGGTATAACTAAGTGCCCCTTGTATGGTCCAAACCACCTGCGAACCACTGGTGGGCGGACTCGATAAGCCCTGTACCGTGTACGAAACCGTTGAATATGGGCATACTTTTTCACAGTTGTTGCTGATGGCACCAGCAGTGCTGTCGCAGGGCGCCGGATTCAGGGAAACTATGCTTAATGGTGTGTTATAGCTGACAAAACCGTAAGCATCGCCATATCCGTAGCACTACCATTTCCACTAACAGTCAGTACCTGGATTTTATAGGTTCCCGGCATCGTAAAACAAAAAGTCAAAATGCCATTAGCATCCGTATTGGTCGTCGTTACCCCACTAGGGTCGGTAACAGACCATGAAGCGTTCAACGGAGGCCCTCCAGGGTTTTGCCCCACGAGCTGATAATTGTAACACTCGTTCAGGCAAACTACCGTAGGACCAGAGATCGTCAGGGTGTTATTTTGGGCAGAAAGTAATGACGGCAAAAAAAAGCAGGCTGCCATCAGCAGGAAAGCGCATCGGTTTGGCATGTTCACAGGATTTTGATTAGACCGCCTTTAAAAGCGGGAAATAAATCGAAGATACAAAAGAAATACACCCTGCTGCCTTCCATCCAGGCTTTGGCTGGCGCGCCCGATGCTTAGTGCAAATTGAAATCAATAACCAATTCGTTTTCAATACATTGAGCGACACTTCTTCCAACCTGCATTTTTCCTGATTTCCGAAACAGGCAATGCGGCACAAGGCACCTGATTTTTCCCTTCAAAAGAACACCCTAAACTTGAAAAATCCTTTTTTGTCCTGCAAAATCCTGTCCATCCTGTCATTCCACGCTACGGAACACGCTACGCATCAAAATCCCCATCGTTCCCCCTACCCCGCCAAAGCCCGCAAGGCGGCCTTGATCAGATCCTCCACTTTCGTTAGGCCCGGGTTTTCCTTAAGCACCGCATTCAATGCCTTTTGGATGGCAATTCGAGAGAATCCGAGAGACATTAAGGCGTTCAACGCTTCTTCCCGTACCGCCTGATCCGCCATGGGCAGCAGTACCGGGCCATCGGGTGATTCTTTGGAAAGTTTGTCCTTCAAATCCAGTATAATCTGTTTGGCCGTTTTTCCGCCAATGCCTTTTACCCGCTGCAAAACATGCGCCTGCTCGCCAATAATGGCTGAGCGGACCTCATCAACGGTCATTGAAGATAAAATCAATTGAGCAGTAGTAGCCCCCACACCTGTCACGCCAATCAATTGAATAAACATGGTGCGCTCTACCTGGGTCGCGAAACCAAACAGGGTGTGCGCATCTTCCCGTACGATTAAATGGGTGTAGATGGTGGCTTTATCCAGGTTTTGGATGGCAGAAAATGTACTCAGCGGAATATGTACGTGGTAGCCAACGCCATTCACCTCAACCACTACGGCAGCCGGGCTTTTCCAACTTAAATCTCCTTTCAGGTATGCGTACATAGGTTTGTTGCTTTTCAATGTGGGATTGAACCCCAAAATAGTTACGGTATGGTGTACGGTGTTTTAACAAGATGCACAATTTCGCCCTCTTCCGGTAAAAAAAGCGTCATTTGTTCAGCATTCAGCATGATCACCTGGGCATTCCACTGTTGATACCGGGGAGCCAGCCGGCTGGCATAAATCCAAATACTTTGCGTTTCGGGGTTGAAGATGTAAAAATGGACTTCCGGGAACAACATTTCTCCGGTATCGTTCACCTTATTGTAGCAAGCCAGCGTACTGTCGGCAAAAAAAACGGCATAATAAGGGGTGGAAATCGCATCGATCAGGCGTTGTACTTCCAGGGTACTGTCGCGCAGCTCCCACTGTTCATATTTTCTAGGCTTCCGATTGTCCCAGTCTTCATCGTAGCCATACCAATACAAAGCCCGTTCTTTGCGCACTTTTTGCCATATTTTTACCGCCTGGGGCGCCGCTGGCTGCTTTTTGTCTACCTGAACACCTGCTTCTGCATACCCTACCACTTCCCATCGCCCCTTCAAATATTCCCGAAGGACATCGGGGCTTTGTTGTGCCCGAAGCAAGCCGGCGCAACAGCACAACAGGGTGATCATCAACAAAATTTTATACATACGATTTGAATTTTCAAATTTTGAAAGCAAACGCGCACTCATAACAGCCAGGCAAACAGTACCATCAACGCGTTGCTAAGCAAATTTACAACATCATTGCTCACCCAGGATATCCCACCGGCCAGCCTTGTATTCGGCTTGTCGGTCAGTTCGTTCGATTCCGAAAGATACCGCGCCTGCACAGCAGCCCCCAGCAAACTGTCGAGTATCATCCCCACAAACCCCATTACCGTGATCAGAACAAATTTTCCAACATCATAGCCCGGAAAAACAACCCAGCCCAGTATCCCTACACAACCCGCACCCACCAAACCACCCAAACTTCCTGGCCAACTAACGCCACCTGACAAGCCCACCGGCACCCTACGCCACCGCAAAATATCTAATGTAGGCTGTCGAAAATACATCCCAATCTCCGACGACCAGGTGTCGGCAGTTGCTACAGCCATGGATACCAGCAACAAATGCCTTGCCTGTGGAAACCAAATCAGCCCTATGGCGATGGCTGCATAAATACCACCGTTACACCATACCTGCCAGGCATTGCGCGGATTGCCTTGTTGTGCATCCGCTGCTGCAAGCGATTGTCGGTTGAGCCGGGCCAACAAGGTACCCGATAGAAAGAAGAAAAAAAGCGGCAACAACCATGTCCATCCTGCACCCAGCCAAACGGATAACCCTAATACGACAGCACTCCATCCTCCAGCAACACTGAGGATTTTTTTGCGTAAAATAAACCACAGAAAAAAGGCTGAAAAAAACAGCGCCAGAGCAGTTTGAACATACCAGGCCATACCCTTGCAAGGTAAATGTTTGGTCAGACATTTACCATCATAATCTTGTTCAGCGCATGTTTTTCAGCAACAGTTGGATTTGGTGCACCAATGCGGTGCCGCCCATAAAGCCCAGCCAGTCGGCTATTTTTTCACCCCGCGCGTTTAGCAATACAAAAGCCGGCGTTCCACGCATAAAATTGAGCGAAAAAGTATGCGCCACCATCGGCAATTGGCGGTAATGCAGGTTTGCTTGCCGGACAATGTTTTGAATATCCTCCGCGCTGAGCAGCGGATAATTTGGATTCAGGCTGTAAAACCATTGCAAGGTATCACCATGGAGAAAATCTTCCGGTGTGCTGATCCGATCAAGGCCCACTGGGAAACCTGGCATCACCACATCAGGTTTGGCACCATGTGCTTCAAAAGCATCTTCAACTGCTTGCGCCATTTGGCCATTCTTTAAAAAATCAGCCAACTTTTGATGAATTTCCGGGTCAAAAGCACCAAATTCGGTGCACAACCCCAGCACCTCCAGCTCGCCGGGATCAAAAGCAATGTGCACCGCAGCAGCCTCGTTGAGTCCGTACAAAAAACAGCCCGGACAATCCATGCGAAAAACAAACAACAACGTGTAGGGTGCTGCCCTACGTTCACCCTGCAACATTTGATCTATTTGTAAATTAAATTGCTCGAGTGGCCTTTCCGGCAGCAGCAGCAAAGCTGCCGAGTTGATGCAAAACCGCAACCCGGTCGTAGATTTTGGCCCATCGGGGAAAACATGACCGAGATGTGCATCACAAGTATTGCAGCAAACCTCCACACGCTCCTTTGGTTTTGCCGGGTCGGCAAAATAGGCCAGTGACTCCGGCTCGGCAGGCTCATCAAAGCTGGGCCAACCGGTTTCTGATTCGTATTTTCTCCGGGAGTCGAACAACACTTGTCCGCAGCCCACACAAGCATACAACCCTGGCTGGTGCGCACTACAATAAGCACCGGAAAACGCCATTTCAGTGCCCTGGTTCCGGGTTACCCGGTAAGCTTCCGGCGTGAGCAGGGCTGCCCACTCCGTTTTTATTCTTTCCACTTTAAATGGTGGCTCCGGGTTGCCCGTGGCAGCCTGGTTGATAACGGATTGCCAGTTCATGCGTGCATTTTCTTAGAAAAGGTATTGGGATATAAAATTAAACCATCGAAGTAGATGGTGTAATAATAGTGGATTAAACCACTAGTGGCCGAGGCACTAATAAGGCCACCTTCACCAGGCTGAGGGTAAAATATTTACACACAACACTTGTAAAGGTGGCCGTTGCGAAACAATTATAATGGCATTAAAAGGGAGGGCAAGGGCCAACACCCAATGCCTAAGATCCATTATCAGGCTGCGCTGGCTTCTTTTTTACGCTTGGGTTTCAGCGCTCCATTGCTTGGGGCGGCAATTTTCAAGCCCAATGCCATTTCCAGCACCTGGTCCATTTTATCCACGTAGTGGAACCGGAGGCCTTTGATGTATTCCGCCTCAATTTCCGAAACGTGCTTGGCATTTTCTTTGCACAAGAGTACCTCCTTCAAGCCAGCCCGACGGGCTGCCAGAATTTTCTCTTTGATGCCGCCCACGGGCAACACCTTGCCACGAAGCGTGATTTCTCCGGTCATGGCCAAAAATGGCTTCAAGGGCTTGCCCGTAAACGCCGAGGTTATGGCCGACAACATGGTCACACCAGCCGAGGGACCGTCTTTGGGGATGGCGCCTTCCGGAACGTGAATGTGTATATCGGTTTTGTCAAAACGCTCCGGATCGATGCCCAGCGTTTCTGCGTGTGCTTTGATGTACGAAAGCGCCGTACTGGCACTTTCTTTCATCACATCACCCAGGTTGCCGGTGAGTTGCAAACGACCATTCCCTTTATTAAGGCTCACTTCGATGAAAAGTATCTCACCACCAACCGACGTCCAGGCCAGGCCAATGGCTACACCGGGCGCTTGCTGCTCCTGGTATACTTCCGGATCAAACTTCGTTGGGCCAAGAATACTGTGCAAAAGCTCGGGTTTGATGTTCATCTCCGTCACTTCCTCCATGGCAATTCGCTTCGCAACATGCCGCATAACGGAACCAATTTCCCGGCTCAGGCTGCGCACCCCGCTTTCGGCGGTGTAATCCTGAACGACGCGGGTAAGCGCTTTTTCGCTAATTTTCACCTGATTGGGCTTCAATCCGTTTTCTTTGCGCTGCTCGGGAACAAGATGACGCTTTGCAATTTCCACTTTTTCTTCCAGCGAATACCCTGCTATTTCGATGATCTCCATCCGGTCGAGCAGGGGCGGGCTGTATGGTCGAAAGGGAGTTCGCCGTGGCGATGAACAGGACCTTCGACAGGTCGTATTCAATCTCCAGATAGTTATCGTGGAAGGTCGTATTTTGTTCCGGATCGAGCACTTCCAGCAAAGCAGAAGATGGATCGCCCCGAAAATCTTTACCCACCTTATCAATCTCATCCAGAATGAAAACCGGGTTGCCGGATTTCGCTTTTTCAGGGATTGTACAATACGGCCAGGCATGGCACCGATGTAGGTTTTTCGGTGACCGCGGATCTCTGCCTCATCGTGCAAACCACCCAAACTCATGCGAATGTATTTCCGTTTGAGGGCCTTGGCGATGCTCTGCCCCAAAGAGGTTTTGCCCACGCCTGGAGGGCCTACCAAACAAAGAATCGGCGCTTTCATATCGCCTTTCAATTTCAACACCGCGAGATGCTCCAGAATTCTTTCTTTCACCTTGGTAAGGCCGTAGTGGTCTTTGTCCAATACATTGGCCACCCGCTTGAGGTCGAAATTGTCCTTGGTATATTCCTCCCAGGGAAGGTCCAACAGGGTTTCCAGATAGTTAAGGCCAATGGAATATTCAGCAATCTGCGGATTCACCCGTCGGATTTTGTTGATTTCTTTGGCAAAAACTTCCTGGACGGATACAGGCCATTTCTTTTTGCGGGACCGAACCACCAGCTCGTTGATTTCTTCTTCCTGCGGGTTTTGACCCAGTTCTTCCTGAATGGTTTTAAGCTGCTGGCTCAGGAAATAATCACGTTGTTGCTTTTCAATATCCGTGCGCACCTTTGAGTCAATATGGTCCTTCAGCTCGAGCAACTGGAGTTCAGCATCCATATGGTTGAGGATACTGCCCGCTTTTTCACGCAGGTTATTGGTTTCCAGCAGGCGCTGCTTCTCGGGAACACTGATGCCCAGGTTCGATGAGATGAAATTGAGCAGGAAATTGTCGTTGTTGATGTTTTTCAGCATTACCACAGCTTCCGATGGAATCTGAGGTGACAATTCGATGATTTGCTTGGCGGCATCTCGAATGCTGCTGATCAGCGCCATGAACTCCATTTTATTCTTGGGTTCCTCGTAGTCCAGCATGTGCACCTTCCCCTGCATATAGGGGTCTTCCGTCAACATTTGATCGAGTTGAAAACGCTTGCGCCCCTGCAAAATGGCCGTAGTAGAGCCATCGGGCATTTTCAGGAGCTTAAGGATGCGGGCTACCGTGCCAACCCGGTACAAATCCTGATCGGTAGGCGCCTCAATTTTTACATCGCGCTGCGAAATCACGCCGATGAGGCGGTTGTCTTCGTAAGCTTTCTGAACGGCACGGATACTCTTGTCGCGCCCAATGGTGATGGGTGTGACAATTCCGGGAAACAAAACGGTGTTTTTCAGCGGAAGAATGGGGAGCACACCAGGAAATATCTCATCTTCTTTAGCCTCGTCATCCTCTTCCAAAGAAAACATGGGAACAAAATCCGGTTCATCATCCGACTGCGCCTCGTATAACCAATTTTCAAACATACTCATAGATAGCCTGGCAGATTTTAAACATCCTTGCACAATAGTTGCTAAAGGCAATGTGGATGCTTATTAAACGGTAAGGAGTTGCAAAACTTGTCTTTTTTTCGGGAAAAAAGAAAGGTAAAATGCTGCTTTGTATCAGTTGGACAACAAATCCTTAATTTTTAATCCCAATTCTATATGGCAAATTATTTGCCAATGCGCAAAACAAGGTGTTTTCTGACAGATTACTCGCCAAAAGCGGACAAAACGTCAGGGCGCGCAACAAGGTCTGCCAATTTCCACCCGACACCTCCGAATCAGCTTGTTTTTTGACCTTCGTCATGCCGGGCTCCGTGCCGGGCCGCTTACCTTTGTTTTTCAAATTGTAACCTTATGCCTAACATTGATATTGCCGCGCTCCGGCGCTCCTATTCGCTGGAATCGCTGTCAAAAAACGACGTTGACCCCAACCCTTTCACGCAATTCGATCGCTGGTTTGAAGAGGCCCTCAACAGCGCTTTGCCCGAGCCCAATGCCATGACCCTTGCTACGGCCGACAGCAAGGGCCAGCCCACAGCACGTACCGTATTGCTTAAAGGGTTTGATGACAACGGCTTTGTTTTTTACACCAACTACGAGAGCCAGAAAGGAGAAGACATTGCAGAAAACCCGCAGGTTTCGCTGCTTTTTACCTGGCTGGAACTGGAACGCCAAATTCGAATCAACGGACTGGCCGAAAAGGTTTCGGAAGAAGAATCCCGCGCGTATTTTCAAAGCCGCCCCAAGGGCAGCCAGATTGGCGCATGGGCAAGTGCACAGAGCAAACCCATTACCTCTCGGACAGCGCTGGAGCAGCGCATGCGCGAACTGAGCGAGGAATTCAAACACGAAGAAGTGCTTCCACTGCCGCCTTTTTGGGGTGGTTACCGCGTAAAACCGGAAGTACTGGAATTTTGGCAAGGCCGCGAAAGCCGACTGCACGACCGTATCCAGTACCATCGCTCCGGAGCAGGATGGTTGATCAGCCGCCTGTCGCCATAACCCCCGGCACACACTTATTCAGAAAGTAGTTTCTCGAGGTAGTGTTCGGTAATACCAAACCCGGTTTTCAAGGCAGTTACCTTGTCCAGTGCCGCACGCTGTTTCGCCTTAACACCGCGTTGTCCGGCGATGGCGGTAATCATGACATTTTTGGCCGTATGGTCGTTGGAGATGAATTCAAATACTTTGGTCTGGTATCCTTCCGACTCCAGGAGCAGCGCCCGGATCCCATCGGTGAGTATTTCTGCCTGACGTTCTTCCAGAATACCGTGCTCGAGTACCGGAGCAAGTTCGTTTTGGGTTTGCATGTCGCGACGAATCTGTTTGTGGCAACACGGCGCCGCTACGATAATGCCGGCGTTTTGATGAATACCGGTTGCGAGCGCCAGGTCGGTTGCCGTATCGCAGGCGTGGAGTGCAATGAGCATATCAAGCCGTTCTGGCTGATAGTCCTTGATGTCGGTGGCCTTAAATTCCAATCCATCCATGTGGTGCGCCTGGGCGGTTCGGTTGCAAAAATCCACCAGTTTGGGCCGCAATTCGATGCCTACCACATGGGGTGCCAAGCCGAGATTGTTTTTTAAAAAATCGAACAAAGCAAAGGTGAGGTAGCCTTTTCCAGAACCCATGTCGGCTATTTCAGGGTTGGGGGGTAAAGGATGTGCCCGCAACAGGCTTTCAATGATTTCCAGGTATTTGTTGATTTGCCGCCACTTGTCCTGCGAAGCCGCCAGCACATCGCCCTTGGCATTGGTGATGCCCAGGGTGTGCAACCATGGGGCCATGGGGTCCAGCAAGCGCTGTTTCTGACGGTCGTGGCTCATGTCGGGGCCTGGTTGCCGTTTTACCGCCTTTTCACGGAGTTGTGGCTGGCCCTTTTTGTCGGTGCTGTAGATGATTTCACGATCCGCAGCAAAGAGGTCGGCATTCAAGAAATCTTTTCCCAGGTACTGCTCCAGGCTGTTGAATACCTTCCTCTGGAAGATAGTTCTTCACTTCATCCCGGGTTTGGTAACGGTGATTGAAGGCCAGGTGAAGGCCTTTTTTCAGCATAACCGGTCGGATGAAAATATTTTTCAGCTCAGACGCTGCTGTTGAAGTTGGCCTGGAGAGGGTGCATTTTAGCAGGGCCTCAGCAAGCAAGGATTCCCGGAAGATGCGAATAAAATCGGCTTTCATGCTGAAGATGTTGTTGGAAACGAACCGGCTGAATAGCCCAGCCTGCACGTTTTCAGGCTGTTTTTTTAGCGCCGCGTTTCATCAATTCTTCCTCGATGATTTGCAGGGTGTATTCCAGTTCACCCCGACTGTCGAAGCGCATTTTTGCAGCACAATGATGCCCAGAAAAAAGAAATACTCAAACCCGTCAGGGCATAGGCCGCAAGCGAAATCCAGCGAAACTGAAAAATGCCCGACAGCAAGGCCAACAAAAGCCAGCCTGCGCCAGTACCGGCCAGTAGCATCGCCAGGCGGATGCGTTTTTCAAACAACTGAAGACGTTGCCGGGCCGCCTCACGCAATTCCACCAGATGTTCGGCGCCAAAGTACTCCGGACCGAGGTCTGAGAGCAATTTAAAATCGTTGTTGGCTTCTTTCTCGAGGCGATCCAACGATGACAATGGCGTCCTTTGGCGAAACATGACTGGGATCAATTAGATGTGCGAAAATAACGTATTTTAAACAGCTTTTGTTCGAATGATGTGGACTTAGCCCTAATTTAGACAAAACACCAGAGATTTAGCCTCAAAGCACCGAACCTGCGCGCTCCTGTAGAGGTTTGCACTCAACCCAAAAGGTTGCTTGCTGAAACCTTTTCTGTTTTCAGCCAGATGCCTCCGACAACCCGCAGGTATGTTGCTTCGCAAAATTTCGCTGGAAAATAATCTCCTGTTTTGGCAGACCAACAGCCTGCTACTGCAAAAACAACGCCACATCACGCCAAAGGCCCCAATCCTTTGCATAAAAAAAGTTGAGCCGACCGCGGGTTTCTTCGGTTGCAATCGCTCCGTCGAGCCGATCTGCCGGAGAAAACACACCCGGCGGCAGTGCGGGCAGGCTGGCATTTCCTTCATGCGGTGCATAACCCACCCAAGTGCGACGCCCCAGCAAAACAGGGAACCAGTTGCGTGCCAGGTACTTTCGCTTGCCCGAAAAAAGCAGCCACAGGGGCAAACCTAACAGTAGCAGCACACACATGCCAAGGTCAAACATCCTTTTGTTGCGCCGTTGCTCGGGTTGCGCGATGTTGTAGCGAATATCAATCGTGTACAGTTCGCCTGGCTCATTTTTACTGCTGCTACCAATAATGCTCAGGCTCCCTTCTGCTACAATTTTATAGGAAATACCGGGTCCAAGACGGGTCATCCAGGCCAAAATATCCTGCGCCCGAATGTCGCGGGAACAAAAAACGATCTCATCCACACGGTAAATCCGGACAATCTCCTCAAGTTGCGAGGCCTGCCCAAGCCCATTGTTGGCTGGGTCTGTGCCCGGGGGCGACACCCTTCCGATCACGTTTTTCGGCACCTGAACCTGTTTCAGCAGGTTTAAAACACGTTCACTTTCGGTTTCCGAACCTACTACCACCAGGTTGCGCACCTGGTCTCTGCCGATGCGCAGACTCTTGAATTCCAGCAGGTGCAACAATATGCGCAGGCCAACCATCGCACCGACAGCCCAAACCGCGCCCAACAACAACACCGCCCGGGAAGGGCGATACTCCTGGTCCAGAAAACCGTAAATGGCCGCCAGCAAAAGGGTGCCAGCCGCCAGTCCACGCACCAGTCGGCGCAGTTCGTAGCGGTTGTCGTAAGCGCCATTGAGCCATACCGCGAGCAGCCAAACCGCAGTGTACAGGGGGAAATTGAACCAAAGAATAGGTTCCTTGAAATAATGCGGATCCTTATAGTAGTAACTCGCCCAGAAATTTTTTACAAACACCAATCCGCCGAAAAGCAGCCCGGCATCCAGCATCGGCAGCCAGATTTTTTGCAGCAGGTTCCTGGCCAGGGTAAGCCCGGCACGCAGCCAGATGGCCGCCCTGAGCATGGCTATGAACAGACCCGCTTTTTTACCCTGAAAATGCTTTTGGGCAAAAATGATCATGGCCTGATAAAACACCCGCACATAATTCAAACTCCCTTTTTTGGTACTCTCCCCTTTGTAATGGATGATCTGGGTTTCCGGAAAATAATAGTTTTTGTAACCTGCCTGCACGATGCGGTACGACAGGTCAATGTCTTCCCCGTACATGAAAAAAGCCTCGTCGAGCAGGCCCGACTTATCCAGCGCAGTGCGGCGCATGAACATGAAGCATCCGGCCAGCACATCCACCTCGTGGGTTTCGGCGGTATCAAGATGGCCCATGTAATAGCCGTTAAAGCGTTCGCTTTTGGGGAAAAGCGAACCCAAACCCGTGGTTTTACAGAAAGCCACCCAGGGCGAAGGGAAACCCCGTTTGCTTTCAGGCAGATAGGCGCCGCTGCCATCGATGAGCCGCACACCCAGGGCGCCAGCCTCGGGGTGTGCATCCATGAAATCGAGGCATTTTTGGAAGGTATCTTCCTCTACCAGCGTGTCGGGGTTGAGCAGCAGTACAAATTCTCCGGTACTCTGCCGGATGGCCTGGTTGTTGGCCACGGCAAAGCCAGGATTGTGCTCGTTGGCAATCAGGTGTACTTCCGGGAATTTTTCACGCACCATCCGTACCGAATCATCGACAGAATTGTTGTCGACCACCCATACTTCGCCCTCTATGCCCTCCAGCGCCTTGCGCACACTGAGCAGGGCCTGCTCCAGGAAGTGGCGCACATTGTAATTGACGATGACGATGGAAAGGCGCATTTAAACGAATTTCAGGGCCAGCGTGCTAAATTCCCTGAAATCATGGAGATGTTTTTCAATAATGGACTCCACAATGGAAAGATCAAGTTTCTGGTAATCGTGTACAGCAATGTTCCTGAACCCGATCATATTCATCAACCGCTGAGCCAAAACAGGTTCCAAAAGACCGGCATTGGAAAGCAACTCAAAGGGTTGTCTGCTGTTTTGTGGCACCCCCAATTCTTTTTCTTTTACCAAATGATTGGCTAAATCAATTGATATTTCACAGGCGCGTTGCAGGTTGAGCACAATGGCATCTTGTCGCATAAAATTGAACTGAAAATCCTGCTCATGGCCAAGATAATCCTCCTTTATCCTATTCAGGCACCGTTCTAAGCTGGATACCTTGTTGATGATCACTGCATCAGCCATATATGAAACCTCTTTTTTTACCGCCTCAATGATCCCCTTCCGCTCTTCTTCAAGCCGCTGGTACATCGAGTAGACCGTCATGTCAAAGAAATCACAGTAAGTTTTATCTGCACAAAATATTCGATTTCCTTTAGAAACTATTTGAAACTGAAAATCGGTGCTGGCATGATGTAAGTCAACCAGGTCCACTTCGGCCTCGGTTTTTATCCCAATACTGGTAGCCAAATCAAACCGGTCTATGGCACCTAGTTCTGGTGTCCCGGATTTGTTCAGAAATGCAATGTCGTAGTCGCTGCCGGCACGGGAAGTACCGTCTGCCCGACTGCCAAACAGATACACCCCCTGCAGCGCAGGAAAGTGCAGATGGAGCAGGTCTATAATCCGGGCTTCCGTGTTCATGCTACAAAGGTACCAAATACAGCCGAATATGGCAATCAGACAAAAACAACCGACTTGGGTTCCTGTATTGGTCTCACTGGCCACATTAGCACATTGGTCTCATTGGTCTCATTGGTCTCATTCATCACATTGATCTAATTCTAATAAATTTCCTTTGTACTTTCTGTCCCCCAAAACAACTGAATTGCATAAAATAAACGCCAGGCGGAAGTGCCCGAACCGAAACCTCAAATTCCGCAGATTCTGGGAGACCCTCCCCCATCTTTCGCCCTGCAGCATCGAAAATCCAGTACCTGGAAATGAGATGGCTGGATTTTACCCGGGTATAATTTTCTGTCAAACTGGGCATCAACATGATCTCGGGCTGAACCAGTACTGCTTCTTCCGCATCCACAATTTCCATACAAGTGCCTGTAGCGCCAATGGGATAGATCACACCAGCCTGAGTTTCGTGGCAGAGCAGGCCATAGGTTTGCGGATCGCAGGTTGGCCACATGGGATAAAGGCAATAATTGCCGCCGATCCCCTCTATAATCCGGTCGCCCCATTCGGCCCAGTGTTGCAAATCATTGGTATCGTAAGGAATAATATGTTGCACCTTAAGGGAATCTCCGTTGGGCAAATAGAGGTAACTGACGGAATCGATCATCACTACAAAGTAGTTTACCGGATTGCTCCCCCACTCCACATGCAGTGTGTCGCCGGCGCCCAGAGCAAAGTCGTACAACAACCTGAATTGCCCCGATTCGTAATAGAACACCTGATCGCCGTCGCGGCGCAAATACTGGGGTTCCATCAATCCGCAACTGCAACCGCCTTCCACAGCAAAGGTGGGATAACCATCAATAATAGTATCGGCAGTCAACTGGATATTCACCACCACAGGATGCCAAAACGGGAATGGATCGTCTTCCTGATAGTACCAGGAGGTGCCCACCGACCAAGATTGAGCCGAAGCACTAAACACCAGGAGAAAGCAAAATGCAGTAAAGTAGTTTTTCATGGTTTTGATTTTTTTTGATTCAAAACCAAGTTAAAGAAATTAAAAACTACCCGCCTGAAACACTTCCAAGTTCTGCCATTTGTGTCAATTTTATACCATGTTTAAACCAAATTTGCCACATTGGCCTCATTATCACATTGACCTCATTAAAACATTGGCCTCATTAAAAATTACCGAACAATCATCACCGGAACCTTCACCGCATGGCGAACGGCATCCACCGTAGTACCCAAAATGAGGTCCATGATGCCCGTATGTCCGTGGGCGCCCATGACAAGGATGTCCGCGGCGTGTTCGTTGACGAGCAAAGGAATCGCTTTTTTGGCAGAGCCATAGCCTATAAATACAGTGCATTGGTACCCCAGCGATCTGATGTGGGCAGCATATTGCTCCATTTCATTGCGGTCTTTTTCGGTTTCATAATCCTGAATATCGGAACCCATGACCAATGCGCCGGCTGTTTCAACAGCATGAATGAGGAGATATTCCGCCTTTTTACCGCCCAATTGCAAGGCATGGCGAAGTGCCATTTGGTCGGCTTCCGAAAAGTCGAGCGACACCGCTACCCTTTTGTACTCCGGTACTACACCCTTCTGCAAACCCGTAAAAGTGCCGTGTGGCGTACGGGTGCGGGACTCATAAACGCGGCGCAACAGTGGCATTACCGTGATGTACAACAGGATAAAGCCCGTCATCAGTACCAGGGGCAACACCACGTATTGCAACACCCAGTGGTAAGGCCCCTCACTGCTCAACCAACCCTGAAACTCGCCAACCACCAGTTGGATGTTGAGGCCAACAATAATTATGGCACTCAACCAGCCACCAAATTTAGCCCAAAAACCGATGGCAAAACGACCCATCCGGCGCTTATCACTCACATAATGCAACAAGGGAATGACGGCAAAACCCAACTGCAAGCTAAGAATTACCTGACTGAGCACCAGCATGTGCCCGGTAGAACCCTCCCCTGCCAGCCAGATGGTGAGCATTGCCGGTACCACGGCCAACAGGCGGGTGATGATACGGCGCAACCAGGGGGCAATGCGGAGGTTGAGGTAGCCTTCCATCACAATTTGTCCGGCAAGTGTCCCAGTAATGGTGCTGCTCTGCCCGGCAGCAATCAAGGCAATGGCAAATAACGTTGGGGCATAGCTTTTACCCAGCAAGGGCTCCAGCAATCGGTGCGCATCCTGAATCTCGGAAACACCGGTATAACCTTGTTTGTGAAACACCGCCGCCGCCAAAATCAAAATAGCAGCATTGGTGAACAAGGCCAGGTTGAGTGCAATGGCAGAATCAGCAATGTTGAACCGAATGGCCCGGCGCAACCCTTTTTCTGTGCGCTCAATTTTGCGGGTTTGCACCAGCGCAGAGTGCAGATAAAGGTTGTGCGGCATGACAGTAGCGCCGATAATGCCAATGGCGATAAACAGCGCTTCGCTGTTGGTGATAGAAGGAATGAAACCGGTCACCAGTTCGCTCATCACCGGCTTGGCCAAAAACATTTGCACCAAAAAAGCGCCGCCGATGATCAGAATGAGCGCGATGATAAAAGCCTCCATTTTTCGAATGCCCCATTGCATCAAAAAAAGCAGCAAAAAGGTATCGAAAACACTGATGCCTACCCCCCAAATCAGGGGCAACCCAAACAACAGCTGCAAACCAATAGCCATACCCACCACCTCGGCAAGGTCGCAGGCGGCAATGGCAATTTCTGCCAGGATGTACAGAAAAATATTGACCCAGGGATGGTACAACTCCCTGGACGCCTGCGCCAGGTCGCGCTGTGCCACCACACCCAGCCTTGCGCTCAGACTCTGCAACAACAAGGCAATGAGGTTCGACATGACCAGTACCCACAACAGGCTGTAGCCAAAACGGCTACCGCCAGCCAGGTCGGTGGCCCAGTTGCCAGGGTCCATATACCCCACACTCACAAGATAGGCAGGCCCCAGAAACGCCATCAAACGCTTCCAAAAACCGCCTTTTACGTTGGTTTCTACCGAACCGTGGACTTCCGAAAGGGATACGTCGCTGTGTTTCATTTTACTGGCCATGAGGGACTATGGTGGAGGAGAGTGGAGGAGAGTGGAGGAGTGTGGAGGAGTGTGGAGGAGAGGGAGGAGAGGGAGGAGATGGAGGAGAGTGGAGGAGAGGGAGGAGAGGGAGGAGATGGAGGAGAGTGGAGGAGAGGGAGGAGATGGAGGAGATGGAGGAGATGGCGTGATACATTATCTTCTTTCTTTGGTCCCCGACTGTTCTTCTACGTATAAATTGGCGGCAACTTTTTCGGAGAGGCTCAATTCCCGGCCATCGTCAGTTCGGATGCGGACCGATTGATCGTAAGGAAAGCGTTCCCGCAAGGTAATTTGGGTGTGGAGCACCAGTCCGAGTTGGTCAAGGTATTGGAGAAATTCCGGACTATGGTTTTCCACGCCGCTGACAATGCCTTTTTCACCGGGCTCGAGGGCGGACAAGAGGATTTGCTTGCGGCGGGTCCAGCGGCCCTGGGCATCGGGTATGGGGTCGCCATGGGGGTCAAAACGCGGGTTGCCGAGGAAAGCATCCAGGCGATCGATCAGGGAATTGCCGTGTATGTGCTCGAGTTGTTCGGCCAGGTCGTGCACCTCGTCCCAGGCAAACTCCAACTTCTCCACCAAAAAAACCTCCCAGAGTCGGTGGCGACGCACCAGTTGGGTGGCGATTGTAAGGCCCTTGTCGCTCATCTGCACCCCTTTGTACTTCTCGTAGTGGATCAGGGTTTTTTCTGAAAGCCTTTTGAGCATATCCGTTACCGAGGCGGCAGTGGTTTGTAAGTCGCCCGCAATGGCGTTGGTGCTGGCGGGCTTCCCCTCCTTTTCGGTAATTTTAAAGATTGATTTGAGATAGTTCTCTTCGACCTGAGAAAGCATACTGAATTTTATTTTGTGCAAATGTAAAAATATTTTTAGATCAGCCCAAAATTTTAATAAAAAATCTCATTAGCGCTCCTGGAAACACAATTTTTTATATTCTGCAGCGCCGCAAACTGAGCATAACGTTTGTCCCCCGTAGCCTGAAAATATTACACAAGTGTTTCGCCTGCGGCAAAATGCGGGTACCAAGTTGGTGGATGCATTGCATCCTCCGCTAAGTGCAAACAGCCACCTCATGTCGAACGAAGGGAGACACCCTCGCCCATTGAGTATTAGGCAAGTGTCCCCTAATTCAAAGTTTAAGATGCCCTTCAGAAACCTTTAACCATCCCTAAACAGCAAACGATCGGTAGAAGCGGCAATTTTGTGAGAACAAAGCACCTTAACACTTAAATATTTCTCCTATGAAAACTTCCAATATTTACCCTGCTTCCAGTACTTTTTCTGACATCCTGCATAGCCCTCCCGAAGTACCAATTTGTGAAAACAAATGCTTACCACCCCGACGCGAGCATCAAACTAGTAGCGATCAACAACGACAACAACATTGTGCTGGGAAGAATGGAACACGCCCTGCTTTCTGAGGGCTTTCAAGTGGTGGTCGACAATGAATTGCGGGGCAGTGTTCCCTACGAACAACTCAATGTAGCCACCTCCGATACCAGTTATTTGTTGTCCAGGCGCCAAACCATCGGGATCAAAATGTTCCCGGAAAAACAAGCCGATTATATTCTGCGCACCAATTACACCCTGGCCCCATCCTTCAGCCGACTCAAATTTTCGGAGTTTTCTGCCGCCATGATCGACCCCGAAACCGGCCAAACCGTAGCCTCCGTCCAGTTCTTCCAAAATCCCGTTGGCATTGGCCGGCGCAAAGCGAATAAGGTGATCGATGATTTTGTAAAGGATTTGAAACAGTAGGTTGACAGCGGTTGAACATGGGTCAAAATAGGTGAACCGATACAGGCCACTTGCCTGTATCGGTTCACCTATTTTGACCCATTTTGGCCTATTTACAACCTATCAAAGCAGTGCTTCTACGATGTTTTCTTCCGTGATGCCCTCTGCTTCGGCCTTAAAGTTGCGCACAATACGGTGACGCAATACCAGGCTGGCAATGGCTTGAATATCTTCCATATCTGGAGAAGACTTGCCGCGGATGGCAGCGTGGCACTTGGCGCCCAACACCAGGTATTGGCTGGCACGCGGCCCTGCGCCCCAGGCGAGGTACTCATTGGCTTCCTTGGTCGCGTATTTACTGTTCGGACGGGTTTTGGAGGCCAGTCCAACGGCATACTCCAGTACGTTGTCTGCAACCGGGATTTTGCGGATCAATTGCTGGAAACCCAGGATATCAGCAGCACTTAGGATATGCTTAAGTTCTACACTGCGGTTCGACGTGGTATTTTTCACTACCGCAACTTCTTCTTCATAACTTGGGTAGGTCAGGGGGATATTGAACATGAAGCGGTCGAGCTGTGCTTCTGGCAGCGGATAGGTACCTTCCTGCTCAATGGGGTTTTGGGTAGCCAGTACAAAGAAGGGTACTGGCAGGACGTGGCGCATGCCACTGACCGTCACGGAGCGCTCCTGCATGGCCTCGAGCAGGGCAGCCTGCGTTTTGGGCGGAGTACGGTTGATCTCGTCGGCCAGTACGATGTTGGCGAATATAGGGCCGCGGTTAAAGCGGAATTTACGGTCTTCATCCAAGATTTCATTGCCGGTGATGTCGGAAGGCATCAAGTCGGGTGTAAACTGGATACGCTTAAATTCCAGGTCCAGCACTTCGGCAATGGTACTTACCAGCAAGGTTTTGGCCAAACCAGGTACCCCTACCAGCAGGGAGTGGCCATTGGAAAACAAGGAAATGATGACGGCACGGACGACTTCGTCCTGACCAACGATAATTTTACCTATTTCAGCGGAAAGATCCTTGTAGGCTTGGGCGAGAGCATCGACGGCCTCAACATCCGATTTAAACTGCGACATGTTATTTTGTTATGGGATTGAAGGAAGACGGTTGCAAATGTGCGATAAAACGTCGATTTCCCGTGAATGTTTTACAAATTGCGCTGCAACGGTAGTGAATGACCGCTTTTTAACGACAGATCCTCCATAAAAAGAGGCTAAAACGGCAGCAGTATTTATTTTTTCAACGACTGCACCAGGATTCCACTTTTCAGACGCGGGGCAAAATAAGTGCTCTTGGGTGGAAGGCTTCCCCCGGAATCTGCAACCTGAACCAGGCCGTCAAAATTCACAGGATACAAAACAAATCCAACTTTTTTGTTGCCCGATTTACACACTTTTTCCACGCCGCGAAGTCCCTTGGAACCATCAATATAGTTTATCCTGCTGTCGCTGCGCACATCGGATATGTCCAGTATGTCGCGCAATACCAAATCATTGAGCAGGCTGGCGTCAAATATAAAAGGCTCAGCACTATATGAAGCCAGCAGTTCCGACTTCCAGCGCAGGCGGAACCATTGTTTGCACAAGTACAGCGACAACTCATGTTGTTGTCGGGGTTTACCCTCCGACACCAGCACCTCAATATCAAATACCTTCGACAGTTTAGCCATAAACTGCAGGGGAGAGTATTTCTCCAGGGCTTCAACCGCCCGGTTGTAATCCAATATTTCCAGTTGCAGATCGGAAAAAAAGGCGCAGAACAAATGATCGAGATCAAGTTCGGGGTGCTTATTCCGTTCTTCGTGCAGAATAGCCATTGTGGTGGTTCGGTGATGGCCATCGGCGATATAAACACGCTGCAAATGTTTACGAAACAGCGCCTGCAATACTTCAATATCGTTGTTGTTGGGTACCTGCCAAACCTTGTGTAACTGTGTGCCCGAATCAAAACGCGCAGAAAAAATGGCATGGTGGTGCCGGGTATATTCCTGCAGCCATTCCGTTATTTCCGGAACATCCCGATAGGTCAGCAAGACGGGTTTCAGCACCGCCTTCCACTGCAGGATCAGGTTCATTTGCTGCTTTTCCTTCTCATTCAGCGTGTGCTCGTGCTGCCTGACTTTCCCATCGAAAAAATCCTCCACGTCATTCAGTGCCACCAACCCAATGTGCTTTCGGCCGCCAAATTCAATTTGATAAATGTAGAAGGCGTTGCGTGGATGGTGCTGGTACAGCCCTTTGTTAAGGTTTTTTTGAAAAGTAAATTTCGCATTGGCAGCCAGTTCATCCGGCGACTCCAGCAGCTTCTTATCGGGAAAAACCACCGAAAAAGGCTTGATTTTCATAGTGGGCTGTTAAATTGCAGCAAAAGTAGGCTATTTTTTACGCCATGCCACCTGTGCAGGCATTTTGTATTTGGAAGAACCAAACTATCTTCGGCCTTTGCTACCTTTGTCCGGTAGCAGCATTTTGGTTTTGGGAATTAGCCTTGCCCGTTTTTGCTTTGTGGGATAATAACGTATGGTGTTCTATCCAATCATCAATAGAGCAAAACAATATTGTCCAAAACCTGCCGAATTTCTTTTTCAATCACCCATTGCCGCCTAGGTTGTTTTATGAAATATGTACCAACCCTTGGGTTCCTGCTTGTTCTGCTGATGCTTCCGTTGACACTGGCGTCGCAATCTGCAGCTGAACTCAATTCCCGCCTGAACAAATCAAGCACTTCCAAAAGCGAGAAACTCGACATTTGCTTCAAACTGGGCGCTATCTATGCCACACGCAGCCCGCAAACTTCAGCCGACTATTACCACCGCGCTTCCTTACTGGCCTCCGAACTCGGGGAGAAAAGCCGGGAAGCAGAAGCCATTTACCTCAGCGCCGAAGGCCTTATGCGCAAAAGGGATTACAGCGCTGCAGCAGCCCGTTTCAACCAAGCCTGGAACACCTCCAGAAATTACGGACTGCGGGAAACCGCCCTCTCCTCCATGGACCGTCTGGAAGAAATGGCCAGCAAACAAAACGACCTCAAAGAGGCCCTCAAGTGGAGCCGCGAAAAAGTGGCCTACCTACGGGAAAACAGCGGCCGATCCACCAGTTCGGGTGATGCCATGCAGAAACTGGAATCACAAATCAGCGTTTTACAATCCGAGAAAAAACTGCTGCTCGACAAACTGGCTGAAATCAGCGGGCAAAGCGAAAACCTCGGCAATACCTACAAGGAAACCGAAGCGCAACTCCAGGAAATCCGCGAAAAAGCCAGTGCGGAAATCAGCGCAAAAGAAGAAGTGATTACCCAAATCACCCGCGATAAACAACGCATCGACTCCATTTCCCAAAACCGCAACCGGCTCGTTTCCAAACTAACCAAAGAGCAGTTGGCCGACTCTATGATTAAGGCCCAACAAGACCGGCTTATTCAGGAACAAAAACGGCAGGTAGCTGAAGCCGAACTCGGCAAACAACAAAGCGAAGCCCTGCGCAATATCCTCGCACTGGTATCCTGCTTTGTGCTGCTACTGGCCTTCCTGTTCTATATTCGGTTCCGGGCTAAAAAACGCACTGCCAACCAACTCGAAAAGAAAAATGCAATTATCGAGGAGGAACAAAAGAAAATTGACGGATTACTCCTCAATATTCTCCCCCCCGCCATCGCACAGGAATTAAAAACGCACAACAAGGTGGCCGCCCAGCGCTATGAGCAGGCCACGGTCATGTTTATCGACTTTACCGGCTTTACCAATGTGGCAGAAAAACTTAGTCCGGAGGACCTTGTGCAGGAACTGGATTTCTGTTTTTCCAATTTCGACCGCATTATCAGCCAGTACAACATAGAGAAAATAAAAACCGTGGGCGATGCTTACATCTGTGCCAGCGGCCTGTCCGACAAAAATTCCAGCCCCTCCGACATTGTACGGGCAGCACTTGAAATCCAGGACTTTCTCCAGCACGTTCGGGCCACACGCATGAACCAGGCGCTCCCCTTCTTCGAAGCGCGCATCGGCATTCATACCGGGCCCGTTGTTGCGGGTGTCGTGGGTAAAAAGAAATTTGCTTACGATATCTGGGGTGACACCGTTAACATCGCTGCCCGCATGGAAGAGAGTTGCGAGCCGGGCAGGGTGAATGTCAGCGAAAATGCCTATTGGCTTGCCAAATATGAGTTTGACTGGCTTTCACGTGGTAAGATAGCGGCCAAAAACAAGGGCATGATGGACATGTACTATGTGCAAGGCATCAAATCAATTTAAAGCATGTTTGTTGATCTTTAAGCAACGTGTCGGAAATAACTTTCCGGATTTGGGGTGCAGGTTTTGTGTGCTGACAAGACGTCAAAACAGGCGTGTAGTACATTACTTTACTGTTTTGGCAACGCAGGCAGCGCTCAAAAAGTGCCGCCAAATTGGAAAGTTATTTCCGACACGTTGCTAAGTACACTGTAAACTAAGTTTTTTTAGGGGTGTTCACTGGCCTGATTTTTTTGCTTTAGGAACTGCTTGCTTAGCGTTGCATGAACTCAGCGCTTTTTCCGCATCATAAACCAGAGCAAATCGCTTTGCGCTCGCGCCACGGCTGCCTTCCATCAAACCAAAGAACCTATTTTCGAAGACGCTGCCACCAACTCTACCAAAATCTCAACAAACTTAGTTTACAATGTACTAAATGACACCTATAAGCCCAGCTTAGGCCACCGTCCTTTGCCAATCCCTTATTATGATGGATGACCGCTGTTATTTTCGTCCATCCATGGCGCTGCAGAACGTTTTTTCCCCGACAGGTACAGGTACATGCCCGGTATCACAAAAAGGGTGAGTACCAGTGAAAAAAGCAACCCGCCCACAACCACAACACCCAATGGGATGCGGCTGGTAGCAGCGGCGCCAAGGGCCAGCGCAATGGGCAATGCCCCCAATACCGTTGCCAGCGTAGTCATAAGAATCGGACGCAAACGCGCCTTGGAGGCCTCGTAAACAGCCTCAAACTTATCCATGCCCGCGTCCCGTTTCTGGTTGGCAAATTCCACGATCAGAATCCCGTTTTTGGTGACAATACCAATCAGCATGATCATGCCAATCTGGCTGAAAATATTGAGCGTATTGTGCGTAAGGGCCAGTACCAGATAAGCCCCGGCAATGGCCAGCGGCACTGTCAGCATAATGATGAATGGATCGCGGAAGCTTTCAAACTGGGCGGCCAAAATGAGGTAAATCAGGATAAGCGCCAGCAGAAAAGCATAAGAAGTATTCCCGCTGCTCTCCTGGAAATCCCGGGAGGTGCCCGCAAGGTCGGTTTCAAATGTATCGTCCAACAATTTACCGGAAATACGCTCCATCGCCGCAATGCCATCACCCAGGGTTTTTCCTGGCGCCAGGGCAGCGCTAATGGTCGCGGCCTTGTAACGGTTGTAATGGTAAATAACAGGAGGATTACTCGTTTCCTCAAAGCGAACCACATTGTCGAGCTGAATCATTTCACCCCGGCTATTGCGCACATACAGCGAAGCGAGATCGAGCAACTCATCGCGGTTGGCGCGGTCCACTTGTCCGATCACCTGGTATTGCTTGCCGTTCATCAGGAAGTAACTGAATCGCCGCCCCGACAAGGCCAATTGCAGGGTTTGACTAATATCCAGCACGCTAATGCCCAATTCTGCGGCCTTCAGCCTGTCAATGGTGACCTGCACCTCCGGCTTGTTGAATTTTAAATCCACGTCAACGTTGGCAAAAGTAGAATCCTGCCGGGCGGCTTCCAGGAATTCAGGCACCACCTTGGCCAGTTTTTCAAAATTAAGGTTTTGCACCACGAACTGTACCGGCAGCCGCAGGCTCGAACCAAAGCCCGTAGAAATAGTCTGTTCCTGGTTGGGGAAAACCCTTGCCGGTGTGTAATCCCGGGTCATGCGCACAATCTGATTGTAAATCTGCTGCTGGCTTCGCGAACGCTGATTGGGATCTGGAAGCATCAAGCTGAAAAAACCGGTATTGGCTGAGCCAGCACCAATGCGGCCCGGGGCCGTAATGCCGAAGATCATTTGGTACTCTGGAACAGAATCCATAATCATCTGGGATACATCGGATATTATAGCCTCCGTTTGGTCGAAATCCGTGCCCTCCGGCGTCACAATGTTACCCCGGATGGAACTGCGGTCCTCCAGTGGCGCCAGCTCTGTTTTCAGCGTTTTTTGGTAATGATAAATCATGCCAAAACAACCGGCCAATATCAGCAAGCAACCCAGCGGTAGCGCAAAAAGCCCTTTAGCAAACGTCCATATCCCGTTTCCATTCCCTTAAAAAAAGGCTCTGTAGCATGGTAAAAACGACTGTGACCCTTATTGCCACCCAGTTTTACATTGAGCACAGGTGTAAGGGTGAGGGAAACAAAAGCCGAAATCAGCACGGCGCCAGCCACCACTATACCAAACTCCCGGAACAAACGCCCGGTAAATCCCGACAAAAAGATCACCGGTATGAATACCGCCGCCAGCGTCACAGAAGTGGATATGACGGCAAAAAAGATTTCGCGGGTTCCTTCGCGGGCAGCCGTCCATTTGTCCATCCCCGCTTCCCGTTTTTTATAAATGTTCTCGGTTACCACAATCCCGTCGTCAACTACCAAACCTGTTGCCAGTACCACCGCCAGTAGGGTAAGGACGTTGATCGAAAACCCAAACAAGTACATGATAAAAAATGTACCGATAAGAGAAACCGGAATGTCAATTAGTGGACGGAGGGCGATGATCCAATCGCGAAAAAACAGGAAAATAATCAGCACCACCAGCCCAACGGCGATGCCCACCGTTTCGGTCACTTCCGTGATGGCCTGGCGCACAAAACGGGATTTATCCAGGGCCACCTCTGATACAATATCTGGCGGCAACTCCTTCTTGATCTGCTCGTAACGCCGGTAAAATTCGTCGGTAATTTCAATCAGGTTGGCCCCTGGTTGCGGAATCAGGGCCAGCGAAACGTTGGTAACATTGTTGCGGCGGGCGCTGAACTCGTCGTTTTCCGGTCCCAGTACGGCTTCACCCACATCGCTGAAACGGATGGTAGCGCCATTCGACTGGCTGATGATCATGTTGTTAAAATCATCCTCGGTGGTCAGCCTGCCCGAGGCCTTAACGGTCAGTTCCGTAACGTCGCCCCTGATTTTCCCACTGGGGAGTTCCACATTCTGGCGATCAAGCGCTGCTTGAACGTCTTGCATGGTAAGCTTATAGGCAGAGAGTTTGGTGGGATTAATCCAAAGCCGCATCGCCGGCCGTTTATCGCCAAAAATACGCACCTCACTCACGCCGTTGATGGTCTGCAGCTTTTCCACCAGGTTGTTTTCGGCGTAATCGCTGAGTTCCATGACACTGCGGGTATTGCTCTGCAACGGGATAAACATGATGGGATCGCTGTTCGCATCTGCTTTGCTAACCACCGGCGGCGCATCAATGTCTTGCGGTAGGTTGCGCTGGGCCTGACTGACCTTGTCGCGAATATCGTTGGCAGCCTGCTCAAGGTCGGCACCCAAATCAAACTCTACGGTAATGGAGCTGTTGCCAAGTGCCGACTGGGAAGAAACCGTTCGGATACCCGGCACGCTGTTGACAGCCTTTTCAAGCGGTTCTGTAATCTGGCTTTCTACCACATCGGCATTGGCGCCGGTGTAAGCCGTCCGGATATTAATCGTAGGTGGATCAATTGCAGGATACTCCCGAACACCGAGAAAACTATACCCAATGACACCAAAAAAAATGATGAGAATGCTCATCACTGTGGCGAGAACTGGTCGGCGGAGGGAAGTATCAGCAATGCTCATAAAACAGACAGGCTTTGTTGCAACGGATAAAGCACGAATCTACAATACAATCCTGAAGCCAGAAAGTTCTTTCGCAAGGGAATGAAAATACCCCTGTTTTGAAAGGCGCTCGCTTAAAATTTTTCCAACAACTGTTTTTTCATCACCAGCATCTCATCACGGTACTGCGCAGCCGAAATAAAGTCCAGGTCCTTTGCTGCCGCTTTCATTTTCTTTTCTGTGTCGTCTATCATTTTTTCCAGCTGGCTTCGGTTGGCCAACGCTATAATGGGTTCAGCAGCCAGCGTGGAAGCATCCGGCTCTACATAATAATTGGCTTCTACGCCGCGAATATCGAGTATGCTTTTTTGGGCCAAAATCTGCTCCCGGGTTTTCATGACGGTGGTGGGCGTGATGCCGTGCTCCAGGTTATAGGCCGTTTGAATGCTGCGCCTGCGGGTGGTTTCTTCAATGGTGTTGCGCATGGAATCTGTTAATCTATCCGCATAAAAAACAACGAGTCCGTTGGAATTCCGGGCAGCACGACCCGCAGTCTGGGTCAGGGAACGCACGTTTCGGAGAAAACCCTCTTTGTCGGCATCCAGGATGGCAACCAAGGATACCTCCGGCAAGTCGAGTCCTTCCCGAAGCAGGTTCACGCCAACCAAAACATCGTATTCACCCAGTCGCAGGTCGCGCAGAATTTCGACACGGTCCAGGGTCTCCACCTCGGAGTGTATAAAAGCGCAGCGAATATTAAGTTTCAGAAAATAAGCGCTCAGTTCTTCCGCCATCCTTTTGGTGAGGGTAGTCACCAACGTGCGTTCGTTTTTTTCGGTTCGCTGCCGTATCTCTTCAATTAAATCGTCAATTTGGTTCAGGGAAGGCCGTACCTCAATCGGTGGATCCAGCAAGCCGGTCGGGCGGATGAGTTGTTCCACAACAACCCCTTCCGTTTGTTCGAACTCGTAATCGCCCGGTGTTGCGCTCACAAAAATGACCTGATTGATAATACTTTCAAATTCGGCAAAACTCAACGGACGGTTATCTATGGCCGATGGCAACCGGAAGCCGTAATTGACCAGCATTTGCTTGCGGGAGCGGTCACCACCCCACATGCCCCGCACCTGGGGAATGGTCACGTGGCTTTCGTCCACGATCATCAAAAAATCGTCGGGAAAATAATCCAGCAGGCAAAATGGTCGTGTCCCCGGCTCCCGACGATCGAAAAAACGCGAATAGTTTTCAATGCCGCTACAATAACCCAGTTCACGAATCATTTCAATATCAAAAGAGGTGCGCTCCCGGATGCGCTTTGCCTCCAGCATCCTCCCCTCGGAAATAAAATACTTTTCCTGGGCTACCATTTCATCCTGAATCTCATGGATGATCTGGGTCAGCCGATCCTTGGGCGCCAGGTACAGGTTGGCAGGGAATATAGCCGCATCCTCCATCGAAGCAATCCGCTTTCCTGTTTCTACTTCAATGCTTTCAATGCTCTCAATCTCATCACCCCAGAAAATAACCCGGTAGCCCCAGTCGGCATACGGCAGGTTGATGTCCACCGTATCGCCTTTTACCCGAAAGGTAGCCCTGCCAAAATCTGTTTCAGTACGGGCATAAAGGCTATCCACTAACCTGTACAAAAATTGGGTTTTGGGCATTTTTTGCCCCGCCTGAATGCGAATTACCCCGTTTTCCAAATCTTCAGGATTACCCATACCAAAGATGCAGGACACCGAAGCAACAATAATCACATCGCGGCGGCCCGACAGCAGGGTGCTGGTGGCCTTAAGCCGGAGCTTGTCCACCAATTCGTTGATCTGAAGGTCCTTTTCTATGTAGGTATCGGTTACAGAAATATAGGCCTCCGGCTGGTAGTAATCGTAATAGGATACAAAATACTCCACCGCGTTGTCCGGAAAAAAGGCCAACAACTCCGAGTACAGCTGGGCGGTCAGGGTTTTGTTGTGGGTAAGTACCAGGGTTGGTCGGTTTACCTGATTAATCAGGTTGGCTACTGTAAAAGTTTTGCCCGATCCTGTTACTCCCAGCAATACCTGCGCGCGATCGCCGTGCAACACACCATTCACCAATTCGCGAATGGCTTGTGGTTGATCACCAGTAGGAACGTAGGGAGACTCTATTTTAAACATAAGTGGCCGGCTGTTGCGTTGCTTTAAAAAATGGGCAACAAAAATACACTTTTTAAAACAAAAAATGTATTATTTAAAACAAAAAACAATGGCGCTGCTACCCCTTTTTCCGGTCTTCTTTCAATTTTTCCACGGCAAACCCGATCGATCGCAGCCCCTCCATGGTTTCCTGTCGGTTGAATTGTTCGAGGGTTAACACGTAATCGCCTGTCTGGTTGAAAAAAGCCTTGCTTTGCAGCAACATGTGGACTTTACAAGTATTTCCACTGCAATTGCCATTTGATTTTCCGGAAGCATCAAACAAATCAAAGGAGGCCACCTGCTCAATCCGTCTGCCATCGGGAAAAAGCGTATGCAACTTCATGTACAGGTTTTGTTTTGGGTAAGTATCGTCGTAATCGATATCCACCCAGAGGTTGTACAATGCATTGGTATCCGGAATAGAAAAGGTAAAATTAAGCGTATCGGTATAATGCCATTGCGCACCAGCAATTTCCTGGGTTTCCTGGTGCATGAATTCAGAATGGCAGGCGTTCAGCAGGAAAACGCCGAGCAGGATAAACAACAAGGAAAAACGCATGAACTTATTTTTTTTCAGCTGTAACGACAAAAGCAGGTGGAATATTCCAGGGAACAAAGCGAAGTCGTGCATTCCCGAATTTTTGCCGGTAAAAACCCAATAAATGGGGCGTATAGTGAAACTGTATAAACAAGCCGCCCGGCCGGAGCCAGTTTCGGCACTCCCCAATAATTTGATCTGCCAAGGCATCGGGCAACACCGCAAAAGGAATCCCCGAAACCACATAATCCACCTGCTCAATCGATTCCAGGGCAAAATGGGATGCCATATTTTCTGCAGAGTCGTGGAGCAATACCAATCGCGGGTCCTTAAAACGCTGCTGGAGTTTTTGAATAAATATTTCATTGATCTCGAATACCAGCAAACGGGCATCTGGAGCCAGCCTGTTGAGCAGGAATTCCGTAATAACCCCATCTCCGGCGCCGAGTTCCACCACGACTTTTGCCTTCAACGGATCGATATTTTCCACCAACGCTCTGCAAAGACTCGCAGAACTCCGGGCTACACTCCCGGTGGTTCGCAGGTTGCGCAAACTTTCCCGGAGAAAGTCGACATGCGGATTTTGACCCATTTTTTTTATTTTATTCAAATACCAACTCCACTACTTCTTCTGGTCGCAGCCCAAGCAAACTGGCTGCACGCCCCATGTTAATAGCAATTTCCAGAAATCCCGAACTGTTAAACAAACAAAGCGGCTCCCCTTCTGCCACATCACAATAATTATTGCTCAGCCGGGTGATGGGATCGTTTCGCTTGAAAAACAACGAAAATTTTCGATCCTTCCGAACCTGTTCAAACAAATCCCACCGAACATTCACAATGGCATTGTCGAAATGGTCAACATGTATGACCGTTCCGCGGATGCGATCGGGCATGATTACCGGCTGCAGGTTGATGCGCTGCAGCAGTTTTTCACCAGGGATGCCCAGGGTATCGAAACTACCGCCCACTGCCAAATGTGCGACAGCATCCGCAAATACTTGCCGAACCGGAAAGTGATGGTCACCTTCTATGGGCAATATCCGTACATCCTCTGGCGCAATGGCGTCAAAAAGAAGGGTTAACAAACCATTATCCGGTGCCAAAAAATAATGCCCCCCATGCCGCAGTGCAACATACCGAAAATCCGGTGCATAAATGCAATTTACAGCGATAAGGTGAATGCTTCCTTCCGCAAACTCCGGCCAAACCTGTTGCACCGCAAAAGCACCCTGAATAATGTTAAAAGGCTTGATCTCATGTGAGATGTCAACCAGCTGCAAAGCAGGGTGCTGTCGCAACAAAGCGCCTTTCAAAGCACCCACATAAAAGTCGGAACTTCCGAAATCGGTGGTTAAGGTGACAATGGACATAGACTGGTCATTTTTGGCCGCTCAAACTTCGGGATAAAAAAGAACTTTCTTTCACGAATTCTTGTTGATGGTCCGCAAGCTTTCCTCTACATTTGTATGAAAGATCATAACAACCCTTTTTTAAACTAGTAAGGTACGGCTGGAAATCCTTTTACTAAAAAAATCCGGCTTGTACCCGCTGCTAAAAAGCACGGAGCAACAGTTTGAGCGAAATCATTCTCACCGTTGAAGGCGTAGATCCCGTGGAACTCTACGGCGAAAACAACGCAAAGTTAAATCTTTTACGCAAAGCCTTTCCAGATGTAGTCATCACTTCCCGAGGCGCCGGTATTAAAATGGCCGGGGAGAAAAAAGATACCCAGGCCGCTAAAGCCCGTTTTGAGCAGATGGTTCGCTATCTGAGAGAACACAAGGAACTCAGCAACCAGACGGTAGAAGATCTTTTGGGCGGAGAAAATCCGTTTGAGGTGCGAATTCCGGTTAATGGCGATAGTGGAAGCACCATTTTACACGGAAGAGATGGCAGGCCGACCAAGGCCAAAACCCGCAACCAGAAGCGCCTGGTGGAAGTCTGCGAAATCAACGATATCGTTTTTGCCGTAGGCCCAGCCGGTACCGGTAAAACATACACCGCAGTAGCCATCGCTGTGCGCGCGCTGAAAAACAAACTCGTCAAAAAAATTGTCCTGACGCGTCCCGCCGTCGAGGCTGGCGAAAACCTCGGTTTTCTCCCGGGCGACCTCAAGGAAAAAGTTGACCCCTACCTCCGCCCACTCTATGATGCACTCGACGATATGTTGCCCATGGATAAGCTCAATTTTTTCATGGACAACCGCGTGATCGAAATTGCCCCACTGGCTTTTATGCGCGGCCGTACGCTCGACAATGCCTACATCATCCTCGACGAAGCGCAAAATGCTTCGCCCCTGCAACTTAAAATGTTCCTGACCCGACTTGGCCCAAGCGCCAAGTGCATTATTACCGGCGACCTAAGCCAAATCGACCTGCCCAATTACCAAAAATCGGGGCTCCGCCAGGCCATGACCATTCTGGAAGGCGTGGATGGCGTTGCCGTGATGCAACTAACCACAGAAGACGTGGTGCGCCACCGGCTGGTGAAGGAAATCATCAAAGCATACGAAAAAATCGAACAGGAAGAGCGTGAAAAGCGCGAAAAAAAGAAAGCCCACGAAACCGGCGAACAAAACAAAGCCCATCCGGATACCGTCAAACCCGAGCCCGGAACCGCTGAACCCGATCCGCCCGCCGGAAAATAACCCTTACCATTATGACCTCAACGGTAGTCTACCAGGGAGAATTGCGCACAGAAGCCACGCACCTGCAATCCGGAACGATCATCGTAACAGATGCCCCTACCGACAACCAGGGCCGGGGAGAAGTCTTTTCTCCAACCGACCTCTGCGCAACTTCCCTTGCCAGCTGTATGCTGACCATCATGGGCATCAGCGCCCGGAACCGGAACCTCGACATCAGTGGTAGCACTGCTACCATAAAAAAAATTATGGCTGCCGATCCCAGGCGCATCAGCCGAATTGAGATAACCCTCCAAATGCCGCCGCAGGATTTTTCTGAAAACGACCGCAAAGTGTTGGAAACTGCTGGCCGTACTTGTCCGGTGGCCCTAAGCCTGCACCCCAATATTGAGCAGGTGATTACCTTCCAATGGGAACAAGCAGGATTTTAGCCAAAGGCATATCCAGCAAACGCCAGCATCACGAAAGGCTGCGGTTTACACACTACTTTATGGTATTGGATATTCTCAGGCCCGTAGGGCCGGCATTATTGTAGCACTAAGCGTATCCCATCAAACTGAATGCCGTAGGCATGGCATTTCAATGTTGACGATTCATGGTTGTTTTCATTCGAAACAGCCTAAATTGATGTGTCCTGCCGGTTTAGCCGCCCTTCATGTTATCGGTTTGCTACCGCCGGCCCTACGGGCCTAAAATTGAGTACGGCAAAGATATCCTTGGTTTTTTGCGATAACAAGAAACCCCAAAGGCTGCGGTTTACACACTACTTTATGGTATTGCATATTCTCAGGCCTGTAGGGCCGGCATTATTGTAGCTATAACCGTATCCCATCAATATGAATGACCTTGGCATCGCACTTCAATGTTGACGATTCATGGTTGTTTTCATTCGAAACAGGTAATTGAAATGTAAATTTGTCCAAATTTCACGGTTTAATGCCATGCCTACGGCATTCCATTTCTGTTTGGTTTGCTACCCCCTACGGGCCAACGGCCCTTTTTGCTATAACAAGACCAGGCTGCGGTTTTACCTCTTTATGGTTTGGTATTCTCAGGCCTGTGGGCCGGCATTATTGTAGCACTAAGCGTATCCCATCAAACTGAATGCCGTAGGCATGGCATTTCAATGTTGACGATTCATGGTTGTTTTCATTCGAAACAGCCCTAAATTGCTGATGTAGAGGTGAAATTTGTCCAAATTTCAACGGTTTAATGCCATGCCTACGGCATTCCATTTCATGTTATACGGTTTGCTACCATAGTGCCGGCCCTACGGGCCTAGAAATTGAGTACGGCAAAGATATCCCTTGGTTTTTTTTGCTATAACAAGAAAACCCCGAAAGGCTGCGGTTTACACACTACTTTATGGTATTGGATATTCTCAGGCCCGTAGGGCCGGCATTATTGTAGCACTAAGCGTATCCCATCAAACTGAATGCCGTAGGCATGGCATTTCAATGTTGACGATTCATGGTTGTTTTCATTCGAAACAGGTACAAATTGAAAATGTAAAATTTGTCCAAATTTCAACGGTTTAATGCCATGCCTACGGCATTCCATTTCATGTTATACGGTTTGCTACCATAGTGCCGGCCCTACGGGCCTAGAAATTGAGTACGGCAAAGATATCCATTGGTTTTTTTGCGATAACAAGAAAAACCCGAAGGGCTGCGGTTTACACACTACTTTATGGTATTGGATATTCTCAGGCCCGTAGGGCCGGCATTATTGTAGCACTAAGCGTATCCCATCAAACTGAATGCCGTAGGCATGGCATTTCAATGTTGACGATTCATGGTTGTTTTCATTCGAAACAGCCCTAAATTGCTGATGTAGAGGTAAAATTTGTCCAAATGCCAGCGGCTTAATGCCATGCCTACGGCATTCCATTTCATGTTATACGGTTTGCTACCATAATGCCGGCCCTACGGGCCTAGAAATTGAGTACGGCAAAGATATCCCTTGGTTTTTTTGCGATAACAAGAAAAACCCGAAGGGCTGCGGTTTTACACTACTTTATGGTATTGGATATTCTCAGGCCCGTAGGCTGGCATTATTGTAGCACTAAGCGTATCCCATCAAACTGAATGCCGTAGGCATGGCATTTCAATGTTGACGATTCATGGTTGTTTTCATTCGAAACAGCCCTAAATTGCTGATGTAGAGGTGAAATTTGTCCAAATTTCAACGGTTTAATGCCATGCCTACGGCATTCCATTTCATGTTATACGGTTTGCTACCATAATGCCGGCCCTACGGGCCTAAAAATAGGACGCTGCAAAGATGTGTGTAAACCCTAGTCCGAAGGGGTGACATATTATAGCCAATGGCAAAACCCTGCTAAGGCATCCGATCACTTTTTCGGATCATTCCGGTTAGTAGTGCGAGCGCCAAACTGGCCAGCAGCGCAACGCCCAGCTGCATCCACCAAACCCAAGGTGTGCCATTGAAAAGCCAGTATTCCGTTCCAAGCAGCAATGCAACGTAGACAACCACCCGCAAAACCCCTGAAAAAGAGGGCCAAAACCCATAGAATTTCAAACACAACCCGATCATGGCCAGTGCCACAAAACTTTGCGTCCCCAAGGTGGCCCATGCCGAGCCAATAGCATGAAAGCGCGGTACCAACACCAGATTCAACACCACATCCAACGCGATACCCACCAGAAAAAACCGGTTCATCTGCATCAACCGCTTGTCGGACGTCAGCAAGGTGCTGAATATATAAGTAGCACTGACGGGCACAAAAGTCCAGATCAAAATGCCAAGGGTTTCCCAGCGATAAGGTATTGCTCGGGCTGGCATCATCAACTCCACCAACTCCTTTCGCGCAAAAAATACAGTACTCGACAGGGTAAGACTGCCCACCAAAATAAGCCGGAAACTGAGCGATACCAACGGTCTTACCGGCTCGCCACTGCGCAACATTCGGGCAAACATCGGCAGCAACAGTGAAGCAAACAGGAACCCCAGCATGTTGGCAGCATCCAGCAACCTGTAGGCCCCCGCATACACATCGGCATGTACCTTGCCATCAGGCAACAACCTTTCCAGCAATACACCATCCAGCCGGGTATACGCCGACATCAGAAGTACCACCAGCGCATAAGGAAAACTCTCCTTCAGCATGAAAAGCAGCGCCGGACGGGCAGCACGCCAATTGTGCAACCAACCCGGAAACAAGGTCAGCACCACTTTGCTGCGCAATACGCCAAACACCAACAGGAGAGTCACCGCCAGTGAAATGGTTTGTGCCCAGGCAAACCGGTAAACCGTAACCGGCCCAGGCAGCACATCGCCCCACAACAGCAAACCGCAAAACAACAGCATCAACAGTTTGTCCAGCGATGACAAAACACTGTCCAGCCGATAATGGCCCAGTCCGGAAATGTTCGACCGAAGAAAAGAATACCCTGCACCAACACCTGATTGAAAAGCAAAACCAGCAACAATGGCATTTCATTGACCCCATAACCCGCAATCCACCAGGCCGCGGCCATGGATACCGATACATAAAACAGGCTGAGCAGGAGTTTCAGCGACAGCAGGTTCGGGAAATACTTCGGCAGTAGGTGGGGATGCTGACTGACATGCCGGTTGTTGAAATTCTGAATACCAAAATCGTTCAGAATCTGCAAAACATAAGTAAAATTAAGTAGGGCAAAATAAGTCCCGTAATCTGCACCCACCCGGTTCTGAACCGCCAGGTCAATGCCAAAAATGAAAAAAGGCTTTATCAGCAGGTTGATAAAGACTAAAAATGCAATGTTGAGCAAAAATTCGCGGTTCACAACGCAAAGATAGTCGCCGGCACTGAATCCGGGGCGAAGCATCCTACACCCCGGTGTTTTTAGCTGAACTTAAAATGCCGTGTCAAATCAAATACCGCGAAAATTTAAATTTGGGCCAGACCCGCGAACCAATCCACAAACTGTTCGGGGCATAGCCTGGGCCCATATCATGCTGCCTTTCCACCTTTAATTTTCAGAATTCGCCCTGTGCGTTTGGCCAGTTCCATATCATGGGTCACCAATACAAGCGTGGTACCCGCAGTACGGTTAAGGTCAAAAATCAAATCTACGATACCGGCAGCGTTATCAGCGTCGAGATTGCCCGTAGGCTCATCTGCAAACAATATTTTAGGACTGTTGGAAAATGCCCGCGCCACACACACCCGTTGCTGTTCGCCACCCGACAACTGGCTGGGGTAATGGTCCATCCTGCTTTCAAGGCCCACCAGTCGCAACCATTCGCTTGCTACTTTCTCGGCATTGGAAGCCCCCCGCAATTCCAGCGGCACCATCACATTCTCCAAAGCAGTCAGGGTAGGAATCAATTGAAAATTTTGAAAAACAAATCCTACATACTGGTTACGCACTGCTGCGCGCTCATCTTCCGACAAATCATCCAGTGTGATGCCGTTCAGCGTCACAGACCCCTTGCTCGCCCTGTCCAACCCGGCACAAAGGCCCAACAAGGTTGTTTTTCCGCTTCCGGAAGGCCCCACGATGGAAAAGGTATCACCTGCGGCCAGATCAAAAGAAACATCATCAAGTACCGTGAGATCATTGCCATTGGCACTGCGGTACGACTTGGTAAGATGAGAAACAGAAAGCATATTCAAAATTGATTTTAGTCTGGCATTTGCCTGAAAATTCAACACAGATAACAGCATTTAAACTCGCTTGAGCCGGATTTGTTCCCGGTAAATCCACAAGCAGCGCAAATGTAGGGTTGAAACCCCGGTTTTCGAAGACGAAAGATCCCCATCGCCAACCGGTTTACGGGGAATTTGGGTATTTTTGCACCCTTCCCAACCCAAGCCTGGTAATTGTTTAAAAACACAAGATGATTCTGACCGACTTAATGATACTTGAGGCCATTGAAAACGGCGAAATTGTTATCGAGCCCTTCCGCAAATCTGACCTCGGAACCAACTCCTATGATGTGCACCTCGGAAAACACTTCGCTGTTTATCAGGACAGGGTACTCGACGCCAAAAAACACAACCAGGTCACCCACTTCGAAATTCCGGAAGAAGGTTTCGTTCTCCAGCCAGGCACCCTTTACCTTGGCGTTACCGAAGAATACACTGAAACCCATGCCACCGTACCGTTCCTCGAAGGCAAAAGCAGCGTTGGCCGACTAGGGATCGATATCCACGCTACCGCAGGAAAGGGCGATGTGGGCTTCTCTAACACCTGGACGCTCGAAATCTCCTGCACACAGCCCGTTCGCATATACGCCGGTATGCCCATCGGACAACTGATTTACTTCCGCATCGACGGAAAGGTGGAAAACTATTACAACCGCAAGCAAAATGCAAAATACAACGAACGCACCATCCGTCCGGTTGAAAGCATGATGTGGAAGAATTTCTAAATCAAAAATGGCTTTTTTAGGTTTTGTCGCCTAAGTGACTTTCCCAAAAATAGACGTGGAAAACCCTGTCGGCGCCTGTTTTTGTATTTAGCCCATACCCTTATTGGGCAGCATTTAACTTGCTTAATATCAGACCATTAAATGGCCCCCAATTCGGATCGGCACCAGAAAAAATGAATTTTTATTTTGGCGACGATAAAAAATCTTAATGTATAAACTTCTTTTTAGCAAAAACATAGACCGTTCTACCCGCACCATCTGGAATTTTTAAAAGCCAGAAACGTGGACTTATGCCGAAAAACACTATTTTTGTACCGCATAAGTCGTCTTTCTTGCCTTTCCTTTTTTTCAATCCACCCTCCCAGTTTAGCGCTCCTTCCCTTGCTAGCTGTTTCCCTTTAATCTCTGAACCTATTTAGCTCTCAGCTTAAAATCATCCTAATTCCCATGGGACAAACTTTTACTCCTTACTTCAAAAAGGCCTTGCAAACGGTGCTTTTCGCATTTGCAATAGCCCCTGCCCTCCTGAACAGCCAAAACCCATTTCAGGCTTTTCTGTTCACCACAACCATCGATTGCAATACCGGCTATGGTTATGCATCCGTTTCTGTGACCGGAGATTATCAGCCCCCGCTAACTTATCTTTGGAGCAATGGCCTCACCACCTCTAATGTGGTTATCGGCCCCGGGCCCATTTCCGTAACCGTTACTGATGCCAATGGCCAAACGGCGACTGCTTCCGACACGCTCACGCTGCCGCCACAACTCTTCGTAGAAGTAGTAGCGGAAAACCAAATCTGTACTGCTGCGCCCGATGGCTCCGTTACTGCCATTCCTTATGGTGGAACGCCGCCTTACAGCTATTCCTGGTCGGTTCCGCCCGGCGGCACCACCGCGCAAATCACAGGCCTCGGTGCCGGAGTTTACACTGTCACTGTAACTGATGCAGCCGGTTGTACCGCTGTTGGTTCCGGAGAAGTGATCAACACCGACGAAGGCATTTGGCTGATGATGACGCCAACCGACATTACCTGTTACGGCGCTATGGATGGCATGCTGGAAGTTGGCCCCATGTCGGGCACCGCACCGTATTCCTACCTTTGGAGCACGGGCGATACCACCAAAAAAATAAACAACCTCGGCCCTGGCACCTATGGGGTTACGGTTACCGATGCCAATGGCTGCACGGGAGAAATTACGGGTACTGTCATTCAGCCACCCAATATTATCATTTTCCTCACTTCGCCAATCGTTACCTGTGATACCACCGCCTGTGCTACCGTGCATGTGCAGGGTGGAACACCGCCTTATACGATATTCTGGAGCAACGGACTGGACTCTACCACCATTTGCGATCTGACGCCCGGCGGATATTATGTCACCGTTACCGATGTCAATGGCTGCTCAAAGGTTGATTCTATCTTTATCGGCATCAACCCGATCATGTTGGAAATCGAGTTTAGCAATATTGGCTGCGCCAATTGTAACCTCGGTGGTTCGGCTACCGCTACGGGCAGCGGCGGCACCGGATCGTATCAATACGATTGGAGCAACGGCTGCACAACCAGCACCTGTACCGATTTGCCCGCTGGCACCAATTACGTCACGGTTACCGACCTGAATTCAGGCTGTACTGCTACCGACTCGGTGCTCATCACCACATGCCCGCTTCCCGAAATTGAATTCGACAGTATTGGCTGCGCAGGCTGCAACGGTGGCGGACTCGCCACTGCCTTCGTGGTGGGAGGAACAGGCTCCTACTCCTTCCTATGGAGCAGTGGCTGTGCCAGTGCTTCCTGTAACGACCTGATGGCCGGCCTCAACTACGTCACGGTTACCGATCTCGTTTCGGGTTGCGTGATCACCGATTCTGTTTTCATACCATCCTGCGCACCACTTGAAATTGATGTTACCGTTACCGCCGATGCCACCTGTGCTGTTGGTGGCACTGCAACGCTAACCATCACCAATGGCACCGCGCCCTATTCCATTCTTTGGGACAATGGCCAAACCGGAGATACCGCTACCGGCCTGATGCCTGGCATGCATTCCGTTACAGTTACGGATGCTACCGGCTGCGTTGCATCTGCGACTTTCAATGTCGGGCTGGTACCTGGCCCTGATGCTTCAGCAAGCACCATCAGTCATCCAAGCTGCACCACTAATTTCTTGGGCAGCGCCGAAGCTTCCGCAACTGGCGGTCAGACACCCTATATGTTCCTCTGGGACAATGGAGAAACCACCGCAACGGCAATGTCGCTGTCAGCCGGCAACCATTGTGTGACGGTAACCGACAGCAACGGCTGCACAGACACCGCTTGCGTTACCATGAACCCGGTCAACATACCCATGCCTTCCATTACCATTATGGGTGCTGCTACCTGCAATCAGGGTGCAACGGTTTCCGTAACAGTAACCGGCGGCATGCCGCCGTTCAGCTACCTTTGGAGTAACATGGCAACCTCCGGTACGGTGATGAACCTGCCTCCCGGCACTTATACCGTAACCGTAACCGATGCTACTTCCTGCACCGGCACTGCCAGTGTAACGATTTTCACGCCGCCCAACCCGACCGTAGTTATTGTGTCTTCCACCAATGTCACCTGCACCGATAATGGCGGTGCAACGGCAGCTTCGGGTGGCGCCGCTCCCCTATACCTACAATTGGAGCAATGGCGACATCGGGGCCACGGCCAGTTTCAGCGCGGCAGGAACTTATACTGTCACTGTCACCGATGCTGGCGGCTGTACTGCCACAACCGACGTCACGGTAATATTTGTAGCCAATGGGGTTAAAATTGGTGACTATGTATGGTACGACAACGACCAAGATGGTTTCCAGGCCCCACAAGAAGTCAATGGGGTACCCAACGTTTCTGTCATGCTGATCATGGCTGGGCCCGATGGCGTATTCGGCACAGCGGATGATATAACAGTCAACTCAACCAGCACCGACAATGCCGGTATGTACATGTTCAACTGTGTAACACCCGGCACGTATATACTAATGTTCTCCGGAATTCCTTCCGGATACCAATGGACAGGTAAGGATCAGGTGAACAACGACTGCCTCGACAGCGATGTCAACAGCAACGGCAAAACCTCACCCTTTACCATCACCTCCGGTCAGGGCAATAATTTCTGTTTTGATGCCGGTATCCATACCGTTTGTCAGAATGTCACCTTCCCTGGCGAAATTTGCTGCAGCCAAACCATCTGTGAAGGCGAAGCGCCTGCTACACTTTACGAGGCAGTACCGCCTGCCGGAGGCAGCGGCCCGCTTCAGTACCTCTGGATGCACCTTGTTTCTTACAATGGCGCACCGCCAAACTGGGAGGTAATCCCAACCGCCACCAGCATCAACTACAACCCCGGACCACTGTTCGAAACCTCCTACTATCGCCGTTGTGTGCGTAGGGAAGGCTGCGAAAACTTCCTGGAATCCAATGTAGTGACCATTACCGTGCTGCCTGCCGGCTCACCTGGCTGTGGAATGTTCATCAGCGATTTCTTCCTCAAGCCTGTAGGCAACTACGCCGTTGAGGTAGACTGGGTAACAGCTCCTGAACCCATTCAGTATATGTACACGGTTGAACACTCCACCAACCAGCAAGATTGGGACATGATTTCGATGGAAATGGGGCATTTCAACCAGACCGACAACAACAGTTACGCTGTATTACACCAAACCCCGGTCATGGGTCGGAATTACTATCGCATCAAGCGCATCAGCATCAATGGTGTAGAATCCTATTCTGATTCGAAACTCATTGTGATTGATATGCCGGCAAATGAGTCGGTCGCCATCTATCCTAATCCGGTAGAGCAGATGCTCCACATCAAGAACATGGAGAAATACGAAGGCGATGTTCAATTGGAAATGATTACGCCGGAAGGCCGTGTTATCCACCGTTTGGTTATTCCGCAGGGCACCTTGCAACAAATCGATCTGCCCGTCGCAGAACTGCAATCCGGTTTGTACTTTATGCGGATATACTTCCCGGGTGGCATGCTGCGCACCGTTAAAGTGACCAAGTTCTAAGGTCCCAAGCGGTCCTTTTCCAAGGCCCAACGACATCAGGTGTTTCTTTCAGGAAGCTAATGATGTTGTTGGGCCTTTTGTATGCTGGCAAAGTCAATACCCCACTAAAAATGCGCTAAAATCAAATCGGCAACGGCTTCAGGACTTTGCGCAATTTCGGCTCTGGCATCAATAAACTGTATTAGCTTCATATAAGTGGGAAGTGAGGCTTCCATGATGTACACCGGGATCAATATCCCTTCTTCGCTGTCGCGATGCCGGAATATGGCGATGTTAAACTCTTCCTTGCACACCTTAGAATTCAGGTAATCCGGAGAATAAAAAGCCAGTACTTTACCGCAGTCGTCGAGTGCATCATACAGTTCCTGCTGCCACACCGAACCCGCGTTGAGATCCTGCCGGTCGAGAAAAACCTCCAGTTCTGGTCGAAGGGCCTGAACCCGGTCCATCACCCGCATAACAGCATCCGTATTTTCATGGGAATAACTGACAAACATATCATAGGCATAACGACGCCGGGGCTTCCCAAAACGGGCATACTGGCGTTTTAAAATCTCAAAAGCACCACTGACCTCGCTGGCTTTCGTTTCATTGTGCTCCACAATATGCAGATCCTTCAAGGGCATGCCGTGTGCCATCCACTGCACTGCTGCTTCCAAAATGGCTTCCAGTATTTCCAGCGGCTTGGCGCCTCGTTTTCCGGTAGCCACCAGCGGCATACTCAAGGAATCTATATCGTAATCAGGGTGCCCCAAAAAAGGCATGAGCCCCTGAAAAATATCCGCTACGAACGCATTGGGCTGCGCATCATTGGGCGGTTCAAAACACAGGATGCGCTTGTATGGCGGCAAAGTTTCAGACAGCGGCAGGGGTTTCGACAGCCAGGTATTAAACGCCGCCCGGAGGTCCTCCTCTTTGTCGCGCGACAATTCCTGCACTGAAATTCCTTTTTCCTGCAGGGAGGTGATCAGGGTTCGGAAAGTGGTGGAGTAATCACTTTGCCAGGCTGAAACCACCAACAGATCGGTATTCGTTGCTTCGGAGCGCTCTGTCAGGTCGCCATGATAAAGGCGAATGGTTCTGGGCTCATTCCGGTAATACACCAGCATTTCATTCAACAACTTCATGGGCAGGGGATGTAATAGCCAACATCATACCGTCCTGCCAGGCGCCAACCTGCAGCGCTTCGTATTGTGCGATGGAAGCCCTCACGTTGTTTAGCCTGATGTCGTTTATAATGTGCAAAAAACGAAGGATTTTCCCAATTGGCAACCATTGGCGGCAAATTTGGTGAAGATTCCGCAGGGAAACCTGTACCTGCGGCGTCACATCCTGCACCGTAAAACTTGAAAATCCAGACTTTTTCGCATGTTGCCGATGCTCCTCCTCTCTGTCAATGTCGGGAATAGCCCAGGGGGCCAGCCAGCGTTGCAGTTGCTGCTCCATGGCTTGTTCCAGTGGCCGGGCGCTGCGCAGATATTCTGCTATAATGAGTCGGCCACCCGGACGAAGCACCCTGTAAGCCTCCTGGTAAAAAAGCAATTTATTGGGAGCGTGGCACAGGCTTTCGCAGGCCCAAACTACATCGAATTGGCCATCTGCGAAGGGCAACTGAAGATAGTCAGCGCATTGAAATGCAACACCTGGCGTTCCTACTTGCAACAGCCTTTGCTCGCAATCCACAATTTGTTCTGGTACAATACTTACACCCGTGACCCGGGCGCCTCTTTTTTGGGCCAGCCAAAAACAGGAATTACCCATGCCGCAACCAGCATCCAGCACATGATCAGCGGAAGAAATACCAACCATTTCAGCCATCACCCGATTCATGTTATCGAGCGCATCCAGATGTTTGTGTGCGAATGCATCGTAATAACCAAAATGAACTGCGCGGTTGGGGCCGGCCCATACCCGACGGTAATCCCAACGGGTATGGCGATAATAAGAACGGATATCGGGTACAGCGTCCAAAATTGCGGTCATTTAGCTGACCTAAAAGTAGCAGGCTTTTCCGACCTTTGCCACAATGCCAGGAACTGATTTTTTCACACAACGCAACCAATGGTACTGGTTGGCGTTTTTTTTACTGCTCGTCGTACTCGGTGGGCTCTGGATTGATGTAATGGATGTGGATGCCTCGCAGTATGCCTCTATTTCCATGGAAATGCTGCAAAACGGCTCCTGGCTCGAGGTGCAGCACCGGGGCGCCGACTACCTCGACAAGCCACCGTTGCTGTTTTGGTGTTCTGCGGCAATGTTCGGACTGTTTGGTCTGCAAAACTGGGCGTACAAACTGCCCTCCTTGCTGTTTGCCCTCGCTGGTATTTATGCCGTGTATCGGTTTGCCCGGCTTTTTTACCAGGCATCTACTGCCAGAAATGCAGCGTTCATCTTAGCCGCAGGGCTGGGGTTGGTTATCGTTTGCAACGACGTGCGAACCGACACCATGTTGCTTGGCGCTTCTGCCTGTTCCGTTTGGTTGTTGGCAGAACACATGAAGCAACCCAATTGGCGCTGGTTGATCGGAGCTTTTGCCTGTATCGGATTGGCCATGCTGGCCAAGGGGCCCATCGGGCTGGTGCTGCCCGTTTTTGCCGTAGGTACACACATTGCCCTGAAACGCGAATGGCAATGGATATTTCGCTGGCAATGGTTGGTTGGACTGGCGGTTACTGCACTGGTACTGGCGCCCATGAGTTGGGGACTCTACCAGCAATTTGATTTGCATCCGGAAAAACTGGTGAACCATCGCACCGGTGTTTCCGGGCTTTACTTCTTCTTTTGGGAGCAAAGCTTTGGCCGTATTACGGGTGGAAATGTTTGGAAAAATGATGCTGGGTATTTTTACTTCCTGCATGTCTACCTCTGGGCTTTCCTCCCCTGGGCAATGGCGTTTTACGTCTTTTTTGCTCAGGACCTCGTTCAATTGGTGAAAAACCGCTTCCGTTTACCGACTTCAGCAGAAGCGTACAGTTTGGGCGCTTTTACCCTTACCTTCATTGCCTTGTCACTTTCGCGCTACAAACTTCCACATTATATCTTTGTCACCCTGCCCTGGGCCGCAGTACTCACAGCCAAAGGCCTTGAACGTTGGCAAACACACGCAAGGGCTCATCGTTGGCCATGGATACTGCTGTATATCCCCTTGTTTGCTGCCCTTGTGGTGGCCTGGCTCATCCCGCTGGCCGTTTTCCCCACCCACCAGATCCTGATAGTATTGCCCCTGGGGTTGCTCACTGCACTTTTATTGTATCGCATTTACAAAAACCCTTTCCCCGCTTCCGCTGCACAATTTGTACAGCGGGGCGCCACTGGCCTGCTCGCAGCAGCATTTGTATTAAATTTCCATTTTTACCCCCAACTCCTCCCTTACCAAAGCAGCAGTGCGCTGATGCATTGGGCAAAAACACAGAACATCCCGGCCGACGACATCGCTTTTTTCAAGCGCCACGGGCATGCGCTTGATTTTTACGCCGGAAAAATTCTTCCGGAAATGAAGGATGTCGAGGATATCCGGGCATTTACAGCGCAACACCCTAATGCCTGGATTTACACCAATGAGGAGGGCCGTGAAGCCCTGGATGCACAGGCGGTTCCGTATGTAGTTGCCAAAACAATGGGACATTTTCAGGTGGCCCTGCTCAACTTCCCCTTTCTGAATCCTGCCGTTCGGGAGAAAACCCTGCAGCCTGTTTATTTGTTGAAAATGGGTCCCATTAGCAGCCAATAGCATCCTTTTTTGTTTATTTGCTGGAGCAAGCAGATTTTCGTATTTTTATAGCCTACACCAAATTTAACTTATTATGGATCGACCCTGGTTGAAACAATATCCCAATGGCGTTCCGGCCAATATTGACGCCGATGCCTATCCCCGCCTGATGGACATGGTAGAGGAGGCATTTAAGAATTACAGTTCGCTGCCGGCATTCATCTCTATGGGAAAAACCCTCACTTTTGCCGACATAGATGCCAAATCCCGGGACTTTGGCGCTTATCTACGCAGTCGCGGCTTGCAGCCTGGTGATCGCATCGCCCTCATGATGCCCAACCTGCTCCAATACCCCATTGCGCTTTTTGGCGCACTCCGCGCTGGTCTGATTGTGGTAAACACCAACCCTTTGTATACGCCAAGGGAGATGAAGCACCAGTTTAACGACTCATGGGCCAAAGCCATTGTCATTGCCGAAAACTTTGCCGCACACCTCGAGCAAATCATTGGGGAAACGGAAATTAAAACTGTTATCCTTACCAGCATTGGAGAAATGTTGGGCTTCAAAGGGAAAGTGGTGAATTTCGTGGTCCGAAACGTGAAGCGCATGGTACCCAAATACCAGCTTACCAATACGGCGTCCTTCAACCAAGCCCTTTCGCAGGGCAAAAATTTTGTCATTGAGCCCTTCCAGTCGGGCCCCGACGACCCCATTATTCTCCAATATACCGGCGGCACAACTGGGGTTTCAAAAGGCGCTATGCTTACCAACCGGAACATTCTGGCGAATGTGCTACAGATAAAGGCCTGGCTTTCACCCGTGCTTCCCGAACGCGAAGTGGTGGCACTTTGCCCGCTCCCGCTGTACCATATCTTTGCTTTTACGGTTAACTGCCTGGCCTTTATGAGCGTCGGCGGTAAAAACATCCTGATTGTCAATGCCCGTGATTTGCCCGCCCTGATCAAGGAATGGCATACCCATAAACCCAATATCATCACCGGGGTAAATACCCTGTTCAACGCCCTCCTTCACCAGGATGCTTTCCGGCAACTCGATTTCTCCGGCCTCAAGGCTGCGGTAGGCGGCGGCATGGCGGTACAACGGGCCGTTGCTGAACGCTGGCAACAAATCACCGGCTGCCAACTCACAGAGGGTTACGGGATGACGGAGGCTAGCCCGGTAATTTCAGTTAACCCCGTCAGTGCCAGCATGCGACTGGGCACCATCGGCATGCCGGTTCCCAGTACCGATGTTCGGATTGTAAACGATGAGGGCACACCCCTGCCCGCCGGACCGGAAAATGTGGGAGAAATCCAATGCAAAGGACCGCAGGTTATGAAAGGTTACTGGCAGCACCCGGGTGCTACCGCTGAGGTCATCAAAGACGGCTGGCTCAGCACCGGTGACATGGGTTTCATGCACCCAGACGGCTTCTTCCAGATTGTCGACCGCAAAAAGGACATGATTCTGGTTTCAGGCTTTAACGTGTATCCGAACGAAATTGAGGACGTTGTGGCCATGCACCCCAAAGTGCTGGAGGTGGCAGCATTGGGCATTCCTGATGAAAAGTCGGGTGAGGTGGTTAAAGTATTCATTGTAAAAAAAGATCCTTCGCTAACCGAATCTGAGATCATCGCGCATTGCCGTGAAAACCTGACTGGCTACAAAGTGCCCAAACAGGTGGAATTCAGAAGTGAATTGCCCAAAACGAATGTTGGAAAGATTCTTCGCAGGGCATTGCGGGAGTAATGTTCAAGTTGCCTGGTGCATCATCCGGCGAATACCCTGTAAATTGGCGAGGCAGATTTACAGGGTATTCGCCAGACGCTGCACTAGCGGCAGCGGTTGTGATATACAAAGGGGTTCCCGACGATCGTCGGGAACCCCTTTTATGAACAGTAAGCACCATTTAGTTGTCGAGTCCCGGCAACTGCGGCGCCTCCGTCATGTATTTGCCAAACATCTGATTGAGGTCTTTGCTTTGGCTGTTCGTCTTTAGTATCACTTGCAGTGCGCATCATGAGTTGAACAGTACCAAGTGCGGCCTGTGCATCTTGTGCATAAGCGCGTTGGTATTCCGGCGACAAGGAAGCATGATATTGCAGGATTTCATCCATCGTTTTGGCAATGTCCCGAATTTTAGCAGCAGCCTTATCCTTTGCACCAGCACGGCCATAAACATCCGTCATTAACGCAGAGAACTGGTCGTAAGTAAAGTTGAACTGCGGAAATACCTCAAAATACTTGTCGGTAAGTGCAATAGCCTTGTCGTTCTTGCCTTCTGATACCAACTGGCGTCCCTCCCGGATAAAGGCGACACGCATGGTTTGCAGGCTCGGCATGTACGAACGATCCACGGCCAGTTTTTCTTTGTCGAAATTACCCCAGCGCCAATCGTTCATCATGTGGTTGTAAGTAATGTCGGTAGCCACGCGGCCGCTGCCGAGGATACCATAATTGCTCATCGAACTTGGCGTCCTGATGGGTATTAAACGCAGCCCCAAGCCTTCGAGTTGCATGTAATCCTGCAGGTTGAGCAGGCGGTCTTCCCGGCAGGTCACTGCCCAGTAAATCGGGCGATCCCAAATATTGGAAGAAACGATATCGAGCATCGCTACCTGATCTTTGACAATATAGGTGGCGTCACCCAGGTCAAAATGAATGGTGTCTACAATGTTGTCGATGTCGGAAGCCGAAACCACCTTGTCGGCAAGTATCTGCTGTTTGTTAACCGGGATATACAGTTTCCGGGAAAGCAGCGAGGTTTCCATATCGCGTCCACCATACGGCGAGCGCTGTGGGTGATCCTCGCCCATGTATTTGACCACATCGGCCAGAGAGCGCTCGCGCTCTGGTGCAATGTCGTTGTAAAACACCTGTACCCGTTTGAAGCCCCGCATCTTATCCTGTGGGATACTCATTTTAATGGCCGGAGAATTGTTCACCTTGCGGCGAAGTTGGTCAATGTACCAATCGACGGCAATCAGTGAAAGGTTCACCACCCGAACATCCGTGCGAATACCTTCCACTTCCTGGCAATACCACAAGGGATAAGTATCGTTGTCGCCATAGGTAAAAATAATGGCGTTCGGCGCACAGGAATTCAGGAAGTTGCTGGCATAATCCCGGCTGGCATAGTGGTGCGCACGGCTGTGGTCGTCCCAGTTCTGGGTAACCATCAACAGGGGCGCACTCAAGCCAATCAGGCCGGCTGCAGCAGCGCCGGAAATGCCGGAAAGCCGCAAGCGGGAACTGATCAAATCATATATCGCCGGAATCGCCAGACCTATCCATATTGCAAAAGTGAAGAAGGAGCCTACGAGTACGTAATCGCGCTCGCGTGGTTCGTTGGGTGGCTGGTTGGAATAAACGGTAATGCCAATACCCGTAATGATGAACAATGACATCAGGGCCGCAAAATCGCGTGGGCGCGTCCGGAAATGAAAGAACAGACCCAGCAAGCCCAGGAAGAAGGGTATCATAAAGTACTTGTTCCTGTACGGATCATTCTTCATAAAATCCGGAAGGTTGCTTTGGTCGCCAAGTCGCATGGAGTCGTACCAGTCGAACCCGCTGATCCAGTGCCCTGCACTTGGGTCCCAGGCATAGTAACCCTGATCCCCATTTTGCCGGCCGGAGAAATTCCACATGAAATAACGCCAGTACATCCAACCTATCTGGTATTTAAAGAAAAACTCCACGTTATCAGCAAAAGTGGGTGTTCCAGAAGGCTTATCAATCCACTTGCGGTACAATGCCGGGCGGTTCTGGCTGTAATCGCCCATCCTTGGGAAAAAGGTCTTGGTATTGGAGGGATAAGTGTAATCCACTTTTTCCTCGGTAATTTCATAGCGATCGCCTACCCGGCCCCAGCGGGGTTCGGTGTCGACGCCAGTTGGTTTTGCATCGAAATGGGGACCCACCAGCAAGGGCCGTTCGCCGTACTGCTCGCGGTTGAGATACGGCAGTAACCGCATCGCATCGGAAGGCTGGTTCATGTTGATGGGAGGATTCGCATTGGCACGAATGACCACCATACCGTAAGCGAGGTAAGCAATGACCAATACACCAAAAGAAACCACCAAACGCTGCATCAAACCATTACCGGTATTGCGGGCATGGCGCAGGCCAAACCAAATCAAGCCGCTAAAAAACAGAATCACCGGAATGATACCCGTGTGGAAAGGCAATCCAAAAGAATTGACGAACAATTTATCGAACCAGGCCCACATTCCCGGTATGCCGGCAATGATGACTTTTTGAATCACAATGATGAACAAAACACCAACACCGGCAGCGAGAATGGTGCCGGAAATGCTGGGCTTGCTCGTTTTTTTAAAATAATAAAACATCGCCAATGCAGGCAGCGTCAGCAAACTCAACAAGTGAACCCCCGTAGAGAGACCAACCGCATAAATGGCAAACACCAGCCAGCGATCGGCATCCGCTGTATCGGGCAACTGGTACCATTTCAGTACCGCCCAAATTGTCAAACAGGTAAAAAAGGTAGACATAGCATACACCTCCCCTTCTACCGCTGAAAACCAGACGGAAGAGGTGAAGGTAGTGACCAAACCGGCTACCAAACCCGCCATCAGCGCAGCCACAGCCTGACCCTGGTCCATCTCGCCATCGCGACCAACCATCGACAGGCGCGCCAGAATGGTAGTGCCCCAGCAAATAAACATTCCGGCAAAAGCCGTGCTCAGTGCGGAAAGCAAGTTGACAGCATGCGCTACGGCAGTAGGTTCGGAAGATACCAGGGAAGCTACCCAGGCAAACAATCTACCGATCAGCAGGAAGATTGGCGCGCCCGGTGGGTGCACTACCTGCAACTTATCGGCTCCGGATATAAACTCACCGCAGTCCCACAAACTGCCGGTAGGCTCAACGGCAGCCCCCAATACGGCTGCTGCAATGGCAAAAACCAGCCAGCCTGTGATGTTGTTTAGCGTCTTAAAATTGTTCATCGAAGGATGTTTTATTAGGTATTCCCCGGCCAGGGAGGCCATTGGTTGGGCAAAACTAAGAAAATAGCGCTTGAACACATCTTTTCCCATACAAAGGCCGCAAATATATTACAACCGCTGGTAAGATCCGTTCAATCAGTAAGCAGCTACTGCCCCATTTTCTTTTTGAGCAATGGCGTAACATCATCAGCCTCGTCGGCGAAAAGCATGGCGCCAGAACTTACGTCAAAGATCATGAGGTATCCCTGTTCCTTGGCAATTTCGCGAAGCGCCTTGTCCACCTGCCCCAGAATAGGCTCCAGAAGTTCATTTCTGCGGCCATCAAGTTGCTTTTGTGCATCTTCTTCAAATGCTTTAATTTCCTCTTGCTTTTTCTGTAAAGCAATCTGGCGTTGCTGCGCCTGCACCGGAGTCAGTGCGCCTTCATTGTATTCTTTTTCCAGCTGGGCATATTCTGCCTGAAAAACGGCTGCCATAGAATCACCCTTGGCGGTAAGCGATGCTGCGAGCGCATTCAGCGTTGTATTGGCAGCAATAGTAGATGGCAACTCATCAAGTAGGTTGCCAAGGTTCATGTGTCCGTATTTGGTGGCAGGCGTTTGAGCCTGCACAGTGGCTGCACCAAGGAGAAGCACCAGGGTGAAGCAGATCAAGTTTCTCAAAGACATTGTGTTGTTCTACAGTTTAAGTGATAATGGATAGTGCATGCATGCCGAAATCCGGCCACAAAAGTAAAATCCCTACCGGGATTCCGGGCATTTTCAAGGCTTAAAACGACGAAAGCAGGCATTTTGCGTTGTAAGATGTGTTAAAGACCGTTAACAACATTGTGAAAACAGGCGGCCGAACAATCTTTCCGCTACCTTTGTTTTGCTATAAAAGGCAGCAAACTACGGTCGTGCTGCGTTTTGGCACAAATCGTTTGATCCATGTTGAAGAAATATTTTTTGCTCCTTTTTATAGCCTCGGCATTTTTCACCGGAAATGTTTCCGGGCAAAACAATGGCAATTCCGGCGGCAAACTGATTCAGTTTTCCGGTATGTTGATTACCGATGCCGATGGACGCCTGATGCCGGTTCCCTATGCCAGCGTATATGTTCCTAAAAGAAATCGTGGCACCTACTCCGATTACCGCGGTTTCTTTACCCTGGTGGTGGAAAAAGGTGATGTCGTACGCTTCAACTGCCTTGGCTTCGCACCTGTCACCCTCACCATCCCCGATACCCTTACGCAGGACCGATACTCCATTGTGCAAATTCTGCCCCAGGATACCATCACCCTGCCACAGGTGGTGATTTTCCCCTGGCCATCGCGGGAGCACTTCAAAATTGAGTTCCTGAAAATGGATGTCACCCCGGAACTCCAACGCCGTGCAACAGAAAATTTGGCCAACGAATACCTCGCTGAAGCGCGAAAAAACGACGCCATTGTACCCTATTCCGGACGGGAAAGTGCCAATTTCTACCTCCGCCAACAGTCACGGGAATACACCTACATTGGCCAGACGCCCCCAATGAACATTTTCAGCCCCATCGCCTGGGCCCAGTTTTTCCAGGCCTGGAAAAATGGGGATTTCAAGAAAAAGGAATAAGAACGAGTCCGGATTTAGCCATTGGGTGTTGGTCTTTGGGCCTTCGATCTCGGTTATTGGTGTCTTGGGAAATCAAATACCGGAGAAATCGGAATTAAATTTTGAACACCCTTTTTAAAACAGCATGTGCATTATTTATCAACGAATATTTTGTTAAAAACTAATGCAATAAAAACCAAATAGTTAATCCTTCGGAGCAAAGACTAAAGCCGAGCTAAGACTTCCCTACTATTTTGGGCCTGTAATGGGGTCTAAAAATTCTTCTTCGGGCTGTTGCACCGGGAGTGTTTGTGTGCCCGGGCCAAAAGCCTTGTCCAATTCCCTTGCGATGCTTTTTTTCCGCTCTTCACTGCGTTCAAACTCGGTTTTTACAGCCTTTTTGCCGCGCTTGATGTCGTATTTATCCACATTACCGACAATAGTGTAGTAAATGTTGAACAAGCCTTTTTCGGCAGGAAGAGCTTCCAGGTCGGGATCGTGTTTTTTGATGCGCCCAAGGATGGTTTGTCCGGCGTTGATTTTGATTTTGTAATCCAGATCGTAGTTGAAAGCCTGCATACCCGACAAGCCTAAATTAAGGGCATTGCTCTGGATAAACATATAAGGAAGATAAAGCCGCTGGTTGCTGATTTCCAGGAAGTTTTGCAATTGTGTAAATTTCACCCTGCGCAGATCTTCAATGTGTACAAAAGTGGAAAAATCTTCCAGCATTTTCATCCCGATCAGCTCCCCGTTTCGCGCATTTAGGTCGACATATGCCTTCAAACGGTCCCAATTGAATTCGCCATTTTCATCCCAGAAACAATACATGACCATACGGCCGTCTAAACGGCCTCTTAGATTGGCGTCGGTAACATACTCTTGCCCAAAATTATCCGACTGCTCCATCAGCGTGCGGAGGTCAATGCCTTTTGCAATAAAGCGCATGGTCAGGGTGGGCGCATTGTCCATCACCGCCTCCCCATTGATATCCAGGTGACCCATCATGGCATCTGTCTCACCGTTCAGGCTGAGGTAACGCCTGTCAAAACGAAGTTTTCCGATAAAATTAGTGCCCACCATCTTACCGTATTGAACAAAATTCAGGTCTGCTTCGAAGATCCCCTTGAGTTTATCGGCACTTCTACTGTGCTGCTCATTGTTATCACTTCGCAGTGAATCGAGCGCCGCTTGCCCAAGGGAGGCATTTGCTTCCGGAACCGAGAAAAGGTCGATCAATTCATCAATATAAAGGTTTTTGCAGTTGATTTTTGCATCAAAACCCAAAAAGGCCTTAGTAGAATTGAGCGAATCGGCAAACAATACAGGAAGTAAGTTCGCGGCATGGCCATCCAGCAGAATATCGCTCCTCCCGATACGCATCATCAAGGAATCGGCGCTGAAACCGTTGTTGTGAATGCCCAGTTCGCCGCTTTGCACTTGTACTGAGGTTTTTTTATACACCAGCCTTGCGTTGTTGAACACAACCCGGCCGCTGCTGCTGACATTGGCAATGCTGTTCATACTTTCCATGTCGGCATAACGCCCGGAAACATGCAGTGAATCCAGCCGAACAAATCCCTCACCGTTGCTAATGTCATCATTGTTGAACAGGCCATAAGCCGCCGCCAGCGGGAGTATTCCACTGCAGCGAAAATCGACGATGGGATCGTCAAGGTTTCGCAACTGAATGTCCAAAGCCAGTGGCTGACCCCCAAAATCGCCTTTGAAGTCGGAGATTTCAAAAAAGCCAGGGCTGCCCGGTTCGGCATCAAATTTGGCCAAAAAGGAAACATTCCGCAAGGGGCTTTGGAGTTTGTTCGACACTACCCTTCCATCGCGCAAACGCACTTCCAGGGCCATGCGGGGCGTAAGGGTTTTACTCATTCGGCCTTTGATGGTACCCGTGCAGGTATACTGTCCGCTGCTGCTAAAATCGTTAAAGTATTCATGGTAGGCATCCGGAAGCAGGTCAAAAACCACCGAAATATCGCCCTCATCGCTGCGCAATTTCAGGTTGATATCGGTGAAGTCCTTTTTGCTCACTACCAATCCGCTGAGCGAAAAAGTATTGCCTCCAATGGTAAGGTCAACCGCCTGAAAATCGTACAAATCCTTACTGAGGTCAACAGCAATGAGTGCTTTGTATTCCAGGGCCTCCTGACTCAGGTAGCGATGACCATCCATTTCAATGAAGTCACATGCAATGTTGGCCTGGGAGGCCAAGTTGAATTTTTCATCGGAAAAATTACCGCTGAAATAGGCCTTATTGACCAGCAGATTGGTTTTTTGTGCGGTGACCGCGTTGTCGTACAACAGTACCATATTGCGAAGCTCAGCATTTTCCAGGGCAATCCGAAGCGTACTGCCGGATTCCGGCGCAGCAGTCTTTGGAGCAGGCTTAACGATATCGTAGTTGGCCTTGCCCCGGGAGTTCACCCGGGCTTCCAGGCGCCCGTCGCGCAACAAAACAGAGCGGATATGGATTTCATCGCCAAACAAGCTGAAGAGTTGAAAACGGAAGGAAATCGTTTTGGCCTGCAATAAGGTTCCACCAAAAGCATCTCGAATTTTCACCGACTCCAGGTCAACGGCAGCATCCGGAAAACCACTGAGCAACGAGAGGCCGACGTCCCCCACCTCCATATCGTATTTCAAACTCTTGTTCATCTCCCGGATGACCATTCTGGAAACCGATTCGTTAAAGAACAAAGCCAGCGTAACCAGCGAAAGCACCGTCAGCCACAATACCAAAAGCGTATTCCAGGCAATACGAGTCCACCGACGCCGGGGTTTTATGGGCGGTTCGGGCAGATTTGGCCGTTCCAACGGATCGTTTTCAAGATTTGGCATCATCAGCAGCAGATTAAGGCCCCAAATTTAGGCGCTTGTGCTGAAAAGCAGTGCGCCAACACAGAAAAGAAGGTACTATTTATTAAACTCTTGCAAGCTCTTGTTGTTTTGATTGCCCAATCAGGGATATCGTCTTACCTTTGCAGCTTCAATTGCGGCAAGTTCCAATCCTACCACCTACGACGCTATGAGCGACCAATTAAATCACGAATGCGGCATCGCCATGGTGCGATTGCTTAAGCCACTTGATTTTTACCATAAAAATACGGCACAGCCTACTACGGACTGCAAAAACTGCAGATTTTGTTGCAGAAAATGCGCAACCGAGGGCAAGATGGCGCCGGACTGGCCACCATCAAGATCAACCCCACACCGGGTACCCGCTACATCAGTCGTAAGCGCAGCAACGCCAACAACTACCTCGACGATCTTTTCAACATGGTATGGGGCCGCCTCGCCATGTTTACACCGGAACAACTCGCCGACCCAGCCTGGCTAAAAGACAATGCACCCTATGCCGGCGAAGTGCTGATGGGACACCTCCGGTACGGCACGCATGGCGACAACTCCATCGAGCAGGTTCACCCCTTCCATCGGCAAAGCAACTGGATCAACAGAAACCTTTTGCTGGCTGGCAACTTCAACATGACCAACGTCGACGAACTCTTCGAAGAACTGGTCGAACTCGGACAATACCCAAAGGAAAAAAGCGACACGGTCACCGTTTTGGAGAAAATTGGGCATTTTCTCGATGATGAGGTACAACGCCTGCATACCTGGTTCAAACCCGACGGGCACTCCAACCAGGACATCAACCAACTGATCTTTGAAAACCTGGATATTCAGCGACTGCTGCGCCGGGCAACTAAAAAATTCGATGGCGGCTATGTTTTAGGCGGCCTCATCGGCCATGGCGATGCCTTCCTGATGCGCGACCCCTCTGGCATCCGCCCGGCATTCTGGTACCAGGACGACGAGGTGGTGGTTGCCGCCTCCGAACGCCCTGCCATTCAAACCGTTTTCAACGTACCCTTTGAGAATATTCGCGAACTCAAGCCAGGGCACGTCCTGATCATGAAATACGATGGCAGGATTTCTGAAGAATCTTATGCCGAACCTCGCGAAAGGCGCTCCTGCTCCTTTGAACGCATTTATTTCAGCAGGGGTAACGACCGCGAAATCTATCTGGAGCGCAAAAAACTGGGAGAACAATTAGCCCGCCCCGTGTTGGATGCGATTAATTGGGACCTGGAAAGCACCGTGTTTTCCTATATCCCCAACACCGCAGAAGCAGCTTATTACGGCCTCGTGGAAGGGCTTGAAAAAGAACTCAATGCCTGGAAACAGGAGGAAATCCTGAAAACCGGCCCCAACATTACCCCCGATCAACTCAACGCTATCCTGAGCCGCCGCCCAAGGGTGGAAAAACTCATCCACAAAGACGAAAAGCAGCGCACCTTCATCGCCGATACCAAGCGCCGAAACAACATGGTCAGCTACGTGTACGACGTAACCTACGGACTGGTCAACAACAACAAAGACACCCTGGTGCTGCTCGACGACTCCATCGTGCGGGGTACCACACTCCGCGACAGCATCGTCAGTATAGCGGCCCGACTGAAACCTAAACGAATCATTGTGCTCTCCAGCGCGCCACAGATTCGTTTCCCCGACTGCTATGGCATTGACATGAGTAAAATGAAGGACTTTATTGCCTTCCAGGCCCTGGTAGACCTGCTGGAAGAACACGGCAAAACCGATCTGCTGGATGCAGCCTACCTGCGCTGCAAAGCAAGCGAAGGGCTCCCGGTAGAAATGATTCAAAACGAAGTAGCGCCGCTGTACCACGAATTCAATTATACGGAAATCAGCGAGCGGATTGCCAAACTCATAAAACCCAAGGGCATCAAAGCGGATGTTCAAATCATTTACCAGTCCCTCAGCGGCTTGCACGAAGCCTGTCCGACCAACACAGGCGACTGGTACTTCTCCGGCCGCTTCCCGACGCCTGGCGGGAACAGGGTGGTGAACCGCGCTTTTATGAATTACATGGAAAAAAGTGATGCCCGGGCCTACTAAGCTCGACATTAGCCATTGGGTGTTGGTCTTTGGCTTCGATCTCGGTTATTGGTGCCTTGTGAAATCAAATACCGGAGAAATCGGAATTAAATTTTGAACACCCTTTTTAAAACAGCATGTGCATTATTTATCAACGAATATTTTGTTAATAACTAATGCATTGAAAACCAAATAGTTAATCCTTTGGAGCAAAGCCAAAGACTAAAGACCAATGGCTAAAGCGTTTTAAGTTTTTTTTTTAAAAGCAACGTGTCGGAAATAACTTTCCAATTTGGCGGCACTTTTTGAGCACTGCCTGCGTTGCCAAAACAGTAATGTAATTTACTACACGCCTGTTTTGACGTCTTGTCAGCACACAAAACCTGCACCCCAAATCCGGAAAGTTATTTCCGACACGTTGCTAAACCCACCGATAACAAACGGAATCAAGTAATCCTCCATGACTGCACTCGAAATTGTACAGCACTACTACCATCAGTTTAACCAAAAGAACTGGCAGGGTATGCTGGACTGCCTGTCGGAGGATGTCCGGCACGACAGCAACCAGGGTGAAAGCCATTTCGGATTGGAATATTTCCACTCCTTTGTAGCCCACATGGAAAAATGTTACGACGAGGAACTGAAGGACTTGGTACTCTTCGAGGGCTCCGAGCCGGGCCGTGTTGCTGTCGAATTTGTGGTGCATGGAATGTACAAGTCGACCGATGGCGATTTGCCAGCGGCGCACGGACAGCGCTATGTACTGCCGGCAGGGGCCTTCCTTGCGGTTGAACATGGAAAAATTACGCGTGTGACTACCTATTATAATTTACCAGAATGGATTCGACAAGTCTCTTGATTATATCCAACCCTTAATTTCAGCTATGCGGCTACTCCTACCACTCTTGCTTACCGCACAACTTTGTTCTGCGCAGTATTTTAATGGCAACTATTCGGGTATCGCAGAAGGCGAACCTGTTCGATTGGAAGTCAATACGATTGCCGATGCACTTGAAGGAAGGCTCATCGACAGCCAAAATAGTGCCTGCCCCCTGAAAGGAACCGTAAGGGGAAACACAGCAACCGGAACCCTTACCGAACCACAAAGTGGAGCATCCTTCGATTTTTCGGCTGATCAAAACGGTGACAAAATAACATTCAACCTGTTGGCCTTCGGAGTAATTGTCAGCACCATCATTTTTGAATCCGTACAAACCAAGCCGCCCGGACAGGCTGGCGCCAGCGTCACTTTCATGCCATCAAAGGGCGATGGCATCGATGGATACATCGTCGGAACATGGGTCCGATCAGAGATCATTAACAGCGGTTCAGGCGCAAGCTTTGCCTCCTTCACAACAGAAACCAAGTTTGTTGTGCTTGCAAATGGTAAATTTGACTTTGGCGCATCCCGATCTGTAGGTGGCGGCAGCGAATGGAGTTATGGCAATGCAGAATGGTCAGCACCTGTACTCTCGGGAACCCTCAAGACCAAAGACCAACAGATTTTTGTGCTGACAGCTAATGGCCAGGAAATACCAAAAGCACAGCAACTTATGGGACGTTATTATGTGGAAGGAGAAAACTGCTGCTCACGCCTCCAGAAGGGAAAAGTGAACTTTGGGTTTTAAGGCAATAATCAGCCGGCGTCTACAGTACGTCCTTCCCAATATCCCTTCGGAAATACTTTCCTTCGTACTGGATCTTTTCGCATTCCTGCGCGATTTCCGAAGCGCTGCTTCCAGGTCTTTGCCATAACTGGTAATGGCCAGCACCCGGCCACCGTTGGTAACCAACGCGCCATTTTTTTCGGCCGTACCTGCGTGAAAAACAATACTGCCCTTTACCTCATCCAAACCGGAGATGATCTTCCCTTTTTCATAATTTCCAGGGTAACCGCCACTCACCAGCACGATGGTGGAAGCCGCTTTTTTATCCATTCGAATCTTTACGCGGCCAAGCGTCCCCTTAGCGCAATTTTCGAGCAATTGCACCAAATCATTTTTTAGTCTCGGGAACACTACCTCCGTTTCGGGGTCACCCATCCGGCAGTTGTACTCGATCACATAGGGTTCGTTGTTTACCACTATCAGGCCTATGAAAATAAAACCCTGGTAAGTTATTTTTTCTTTCCGAAGCCCATTCACCGTCGGTTTAATAATACGCTCCTCCACTTTTTGCCACATGATATCGTCGACAAAAGGTACCGGGCTCACAGCGCCCATGCCGCCGGTATTCGGGCCCTTATCGCGCTCGCCTATCCGTTTGTAATCCTTTGCTTCAGGTAGTATCCGGTAGGTTTTACCATCGGTCAGCACAAAAACGCTGAATTCAATTCCATTTAAAAATTCTTCCACCACCACCTTTGCGCCAGCATCGCCAAATTTTCCGCCCAGCATTTCCTTAAACTCGGCTGCCGCTTCTTTGTGCTTTTGGCAAATTACCACGCCCTTTCCTGCAGCCAAACCGTCGGCCTTAAGCACTATCGGAAGTGGCAGATGCTTCAGGTAATCAAGTCCTTCCTGCAACTGGTCTGCAGAAAATTCACGGTAAGCAGCCGTAGGAATATGGTGCCGTTCCATGAACTGCTTGGCCCAGGCCTTGCTGCCTTCCAAAACAGCGCCTGCCTTTGAGGGGCCAATGACCGGAATGGCGCGCAATGCTGCATCATCCTTAAAATAATCCCAGATGCCGCGCACCAGGGGCTCCTCAGGCCCGACAACCACCATTTCAATCTTGTGCTCCAGTACAAATTTACCAACGGCAGGGAAATCCAGCGGGTTTACCGCCACATTGGTACCATACGCGGCCGTGCCAGCATTACCGGGTGCGATAAAGAGCTGGGAACAGCGTTTGCTTTGTGCCATTTTCCAGGCGAAAGTGTGTTCGCGGCCGCCTGAGCCTAAAAGAAGAATATGCATAATTTTTTGATGTGGCCAATGGTTTAATGTGGCCAATGTGATTAATGGGGGTGCAAATTTCAGGATTTTTTGCTGGAATTAATGATTGCGCTGAGAATCTTTCTGATTTCGGTGAGTTTGCAGAGCAGGAGGTTGGTATTTTCTAGTGGGATGGTTTCCTGGCTGAGCAGCAACCAAAAATAGGTTTCGCTGGCCTCCTTGGCGGAAATTTTTATTTTGTGAATAAAATCAGCCCTGCTTTCTGCCTCCTGCGCCTCCCAAATGTTGGCGCCAATGGATGTGCCGGATTTGAAGCGTTGTCAGGCTAAATCAAACTGTTTAATTCTGTTCAGTTCGGAGCAATACGCGCTTACCTCAACGGCAAAATCGAAGCTGTGCAGCACTGCTGCATTCTTTCTACATTTTTCGGGAAATTCCATGGTTGCTTTGGGGTTGGGTTCTTTATTTACATAGCATTCATTTTCTCATTAACTCATTAACCACATTCGCCTCATTAACCACATAGGCCTCATTAATCACATTGGCCTCATTAACTCATATTCCCTGCTGAAACGCATATTGCACAATATTGGCGCCCATTTGCAGCGCCTTGGTGCGCAGATCCTGCGGGTCGTTGTGCACATCGTCCCAGCCGTCGCCCAAATCGGTCTCATAGTCGTAAAAACACACCAGGCGGCCTTGATAAATCAAGCCAAACCCTTTGGGAGGCAATCCATCGTGTTCGTGGATTTTGGGCAACCCGTTGCGGAAATCAAATTTCTGGTGGTAAATCGGGTGACTAAAAGGTAGTTCCACAAAGCTGAGTTCGGGAAAAACCTTTTTCATAGCAGGCCGCACGAAGGGATCAAGGCCATAATCGTCGTTGAGAATCAAAAAACCGCCGCCTTCCAAATAGGTGCGCAGGTTTCGGGCCTCCAGGTCGCTGAATAGCATGTTGCCGTGCCCTGTGGCATATACGATCGGGTAGTTGAAAATTTCCGCGCTGCCGGCCTCAACCGTCGCATAATCGAGATCGAAGTTGGTGCGTAGGTTTTCGTTGCAAAACTTAGCGAGGTTTTTCAGGGAATTGACATCGTTGTACCAATCGCCACCGCCATTGTACTTCATCAATGCCAGCTTAAGGGTAGGCGGTACGGGGGCAAAAGCGGTGCCTGTAATAAACAAGGCTACTAAAAACAGGTATTTGCGCATCGATTTTTTTCTTGAAGGTATAACTGTTAGAAACGGGAGTCATCAATCCCATTGAGAAAGGACCGGATATCACCCACCACACTTTCAACGCAGCCGTCTTCAAAAGGCGAACGAAGTCCTGCCAGTTGGACGAGATCGAGGAACGAGCGACTTCCGCCAGCCTTACACAAACGAACGTAATCTTTCCAGGTACTGTTGTGGTCGCGCTGGTCTTTTATCCAAAACTGGAAAGCACAGATTTGCGCCAGGGTATAATCGATGTAGTAAAACGGAGAGTTGAAAATATGCGTCTGTTTTTGCCAAAAACCGCCCGCTTCTAAAAATGTATTGCCATCGTAATTCCGGTGTGGCAAATACGTTTTTTCCAGTTGGCGCCACGCTGCATTGCGTTCTGCAGCCGTCATATCGGGGTTTTCGTACACCATATGCTGAAACTCATCCACCGCAACACCGTAAGGGATAAACTGGATGGCACCACCCATGTGCATAAAACGGTATTTATCTGTGTCGTCTCCAAAAAACAATTCCATCCAGGGCCAGGTAAAGAACTCCATGCTCATGGAGTGTATCTCTGCCGCATCGCTGGTGGGCCAATGGTATTCTTCAAATTCATAACCTTGGCTCGACCACACCTGAAAAGCATGCCCGGCTTCATGGGTCAACACATCGATATCGCCGCTGGTGCCGTTAAAGTTTGAAAAAATATACGGTGCGTTGAACTGTCCGATGTAAGTACAATAGCCGCCCGGCTGCTTGTTGTCGCGGTTCACCAGGTCCATTAATTTGGAATCCTGCATGAATTGAAAAAAAGTATGGGTATCCGCCGACAATTCGCGGTACATCATCGATGCATTTTCAACGATGGCTTCGGGCGTGCCCATGGGCTTCGGATTGCCGCTGGGAAACTTGAACTCCTCGTCGTAAAACCTAAGCTGCTCCAGCCCGAGTCGCTGGCGCTGGCGTTCGTACAATTCGCCCGCCAGCGGAACAATGATTTCTCGTACCTGGCGGCGAAAATTGGCCACCATCTCCGGCGTATAATCGGAACGGCGCATGCGGGCATAGCCCATGCCCACGAAATTTTCATAACCAAGGGTACGCGCCATTTTGGTGCGCACCTTTACCATGTCGTCGTAGATCCGCTCCGCCTGTGGTGCATTGCTGGCGTAAAAATCCCATTTAGCACTGGCAGCCCGTTTCCGCAATTCTCGCTCGGCCGACAACTCCAGCGGAATAATGCTGCTCAAATTGTAGTGCGTTCCATCGAGCTCGATCTGCGCCTGCGATTTCAGTTTTACGAACTCAGTCACCAGGGTATTTTCCTGCTGTAAATCTTCCAGAATAGCAGATTGAAAGGTCTGCAGCGACAAATCGGCCAATACAAACAACTGGTTGCCAAATTGCTCCTCCAGCTCCTCCCGGAACCTGGATTGTAGCAAGGCTTTGTAAAACCGGTTGTTCAGGGCATCAAAATCGGGTAGATTTTGATCAAAATAGGCGTTTTCTGCTTCATAAAAAGGATCAGCAGTATTTGCAGTGTGGCGGATGTAGCACAAGTTGTACATCGACCAAAAGCGTTCCCTTACATCGTTCAATGCCGTCAAATGCTGGCTTTGAGCGGCATAAGTGTTGGCATTTTCAAAAGCAGACAAGTGGTTTTCGAATGCCTGGGAGACCACCGACATGTCGGGGCGGACATAAGGGAAGGCATCAGATGATGTTTCCGGGGCAGTAATTGCTCTTTGCATGGTACAGGGTAGGGGTTACGATTAAAAAAGGATGATATAAAAGTGGTTAAAAAACGTAAAACACAACGGTACTCGGGAAATAGTCGGCAAAATTAAGTCGCTTTACCATGGAAATCAACTCCACAGAACGTTAAATACGACGGATTGACCTTTGATTAGCCCCAAGCCACCATTAGATTCCACGTTTCGTTGTATTTTGCCGACCAAAATCTCGGATGCATATGCGGATTATTTTTACTTTATGCCTGATTGCCAGTCTGGGCATCAGTATCCATGCCCAGTCAACGGCCTATGTTTTCAAGGGTGGACTTTCTGCCGGCACCCAAAAGTGGGACAACTCCCAACGACAGCTCTTGTTCAGTTACCACGCTGCCTTAGCCATCGAAACACTCAACAACGACGACGACCGCTCTTCACTCTACCTGCAGGCCGGTTACCATGTTAAAGGAAGCGCTACGCGTTTTCGTTACATCAACTTCAGCGGGGCGCCTGGTGGGCAATTCTCCGAGAAATTCATGTTCCGCAACCTCTCGCTCAGCATCGGCGCCAAACAGAAATATCCTATGGCCAACAACAAGTTGCGCTATTTTTATTTTGCCGGTATCCGTGGCGATTACACGCTCAGCACCAACCTTGATCAATATCAGGACCAAAACAATGGCGGCTGTAATATTGGCATTTATCCCTTCCCGGGCGGCGTTCAAAAATGGATGTTTGGCATCAGCGGCGGCGGCGGTTTGCAGTGGGATTTTGCCGATCTTGTAGGGCTTCAACTGGAACTTTCCGTCAACCCCGACCTCACGGTGCAATACCGCACCCCCAGCGCTACCATCACCGTCCCACCTTGTTTCGGCAACCCGGCCCAGCAAGTTACCCTGCCCGAACGCCGGATCAAAAATACCACCATCGAACTCTCTGTGGGATTGCGCCTGTTGCGCAAAGTCGTGTTATTAGCCAATTATTTAATGGCCAATAGCCAAACTCATTGGCCACGCCTCATTAGCACATTAATTTATTGGCCTCATTAAACTAAATTTGCTCACTGATCATGCCAAACCGGCGCTCCCTGCGCTGGTAGCTCACTACAGCCTGAAAGAGTTCTTTTTTGTCAAAATCTGGCCAGAAAACGGGGGTAAAATACAACTCGGTGTAGGCAATCTGCCAAAGCAAAAAATTGGAAATGCGGGTTTCGCCACTGGTGCGGATCAGGAGCTCAGGGTCGGGAATACCATTAGTGCTCAGGGCGCCCTCAAATACCTTCTCGTCGATATCTTCCGGGCGTAATTTGCCGGAGGCTGATTGTTCTGCCAGCGCACGGGCAGCGCGAAGGATTTCCCATTTGGCGGAATAGTTGAGCGCCAGCACCAGCGTCAGACCGGTGTTGTTTTTGGTGGTTTCAATGCCATCCAGCAGCGCCTGGTAGCTGTCGGGGGGCAGGGCCTGAATATCTCCGATGGTCATCAGGCGTACATTGTTTTTATTCAGACTGGAAATTTCAGATTTGATGGTATCCACCAAAAGCCCCATCAGCGCCTTGATTTCCATGGCCGGACGGTTCCAGTTCTCTGTGCTAAAAGCATACAAGGTGAGGTACTCAACGCCAATTTCTCCGGCGCCCTCCGTTACTTCCCGCACACTTTTCACGCCATTGCGATGGCCCAGCACCCTCGGCATACCTTTTTGTTTGGCCCATCGACCATTGCCATCCATGATGATGGCTATATGGCGCGGCACTTTATCCGTAATGATCATCGATTTGAGATCAGGCATATCTGGCAAGTTTAAGCCCACAAAGATAAGATTATCTTGCGGTTTTGAAGGACATTGGCAAGGGCAGACCAGAAAACCAGCATGAAGTACCCTGCTTTAAAACTTTGGGCGCAGCAAAAAAAATTGATAAGATTGGAAAAAAATCTAAATCTTCGCGTGCCAACCACACCCTGATATTATGCACAAAGAAGCCCGCAAACACTACAACGATAGTTTTACACTTGAAAAATATGCCGATTTCCAGCATACCATGCACACTGCTTTTGGTGAGCCGGTCACTTTTCGCCTCTCTGAGTCGCCCGTGTTTGTACCCCGCGAATTAAAAGCGCAACTGATACAAGGGGTGGAAGACATCTGTGCCGTAATCAGTCGGGAAGATTTTATTGCGCTGAGTGAAAAAGCCATCCCTCCCCATTTGCGGGTCCCCAATGAAACGCCTCACTCGGAGTTTTTGCAGCTCGACTTCGGCATTTGCGAAGAACCCGATGGCAGCCTGCGCCCGCAGCTGATAGAAATGCAGGGCTTCCCGTCGTTGTACTTTTTCAGCACCTACTGGCGGAGTCGTACCGGCGGCATTTTGAAATACCCGCCGATTTTCACCACAAATTCGGCGGATTGGGCGAAGCCGATTACATTGAAATGCTCCGCCAGGTTATTGTTGGCCATTCGAAACCGGAAAATGTGGTGCTGCTGGAAATTGAACCCGAGAAGCAAAATACCCGTATCGACTTCTGGGGAACCGCCAAATACCTCGGCATCAAAGTGCTCTGCCTCTCCAAACTCAAGCGCGAAGGCCGCGACTTGTACTATCTCGACGACAGTGGCCAAAAAATCGGCATCGAGCGCATCTACAACCGCATCATTTTCGATGAGCTCGACCGCCGCAGCGATCTGCCCCGTGAGTGGGACATGCTCAGCGAAGTAAATGCCGAGTGGGTCGGGCATCCCAACTGGTTTTTCCGCATCAGCAAATACACCCTGCCTTTCCTGAATTCCAACTTTGTGCCCGAAACACTGTTCCTCAACGAAATCAAGAGCATCCCAAATGACCTCGAAAACTGGGTGCTCAAACCCCTTTTCTTTCTCCGGCCAGGGGTAAAAATCAACATCAACCGGCAGGATGTAGAATCGGTAAACGATCCCGAAAATTTCATTTTGCAGCGCAAGGTGAATTACAAAGCTGCCATCGAAACCCTCAACCCCGCCGAACCCTCCAAGTGCGAAATCCGAATGATGATGCTCTGGGAAAAAAACTGGGAAAAACCCAAACTTGTCAACAACCTCGTGCGCATGAGCAAAGGGGAAATGGTGGGTGTCCGGTACAACATGGGCAAGGATTGGGTGGGCTCCAGCGTGGCGTTTTTGAACCAGATGTTTAATGTGGCCAATGCTTAATAATGTGCTAATGTGGCCAATTGATACAAGCACTCAACTTCGTTTGTTTCTTTGGGTTGGCAATTTACGGAGTTGAGTGCTTGTACTAATTGGCCACTTTAGCACATTGGCAACATTAAAAAAATTGGCCACATTGGTCTAATTAATTTATTGGTCTAATTAAAAATTATGCAATTGTTCTTTTGCCAAAATATATCCAACGGACTGGCCTACTTCGATGAGGAGGAGAGCCGGCACTTGTTGTCGGTATTGCGGCACAAAGCAGGTGACACATTGCGCATTACCGATGGACGGGGGAATTTTTACGATGTGATTTTGGAAGAAGGCGGCAAAAAAAAGGCTGTGGCCAAAATCGTGAAACAGGAAGCTGAAAACGCTGCACTTCACAGTACCCTCCACATTGCCATGGCGCCCACCAAACAGATAGAGCGCTTCGAATGGTTTTTGGAAAAAGCCACCGAAATAGGGATAGCTTCCATTACGCCCATTCTATGTGCTCGCTCGGAGCGCAAGCAAATCCGGCACGACCGACTGGAGAAAGTGCTGGTTTCAGCCATGAAACAATCGCTGCGCGCTACCCTGCCGGCATTGCAGGAGATAACGCCTTTTAGCGCGGTTGTAAAAAACGCTTCAGAAGAAATACGTTGTATTGCATGGTGCGACGAGCATTCACCACGTACTCAATTGACCGATGTATTACAATCGGGGAAAAGTACCCTGGTACTGATCGGCCCGGAGGGCGATTTCAGCCCGGAAGAAGTTGCACTGGCCGAAGCCCATGGTTTTATTCCTGTCAGCCTGGGTGAAGCCCGCCTGCGCACCGAAACGGCCGGCTTGTATGTGGCGGTAAAGGCTGCTATAGTATAAGGGAGCCCGAATCTGGACAACCTGCAGGTGTGCGTTTTCCCAGAAAAATAATTAACGTTTAACCTGGGCAGTGATCGCCGGAATAAAGCCAAAGTGCGAAAGGAAACATCCTGTTTACCAGACATAGGTGGCTACCGACCCCGCTTCGAGGGAAGCGCCGACCCATTTTCCTTTGTGCTTGATGTTGAAGGTTGAGGTTGTGTTCGAATCATTTTCAACGATCAGTACTATCTTTCCGTCGGGCGTTTTAAAGGCTACATTTTGGAGGTTGCCGTAAATATTGCTGGCAATTCTTATTGAACCTGCAGGAACAAATTTTGAAACATGCGCAATGATATAGTAGGCTACATTTTTGGTGTAACTGGTGCTGTTGTTTACTGTGATAGCCCCTTTGCACATGGTACAACCGCCTTGCGTATGAGGGCCAAAGCCGGAGTCATTTGCCAGGTTCCATTCAAGCGCATTAACGCTCCAATTTCGCATAGAGCCAATGATGACATTTTTAACGTGCCATTTTAAATCTCCGCCAAAATCTCCGGTTGATGAGGTCCATTGTTCTGTGAAATACAGTTTTTTTGCGGGATAGGCTTCGTGTACAGTTGACAATGCGTTGATATTGCCGTTATACAGATGAAAGGCTGATCCGTCCACAAAAACATTGGCAATGGCATCATTTAATACCTGAATTGGATATTGCGGATTATCACAATTATGGTCGTAGCAAACAATTTTAGTTTTTATCTCATTTGTCTGAAAAGCCGCCCCCAATTTTTTAATAAAACTGATTTGCTGGTCTGGCGTCATGAGCATGCTCGGATTATTACCGCCATGCAAAGGTTCATTCTGCGGGCAAACCGCATCAATAGTGATACCCTGGGCTTCCATTGCTTTGATGTACTTTACAAAGTAAGTGGCGTAAGAACTATAATAAACCGGGAATAGGTTGCTACCGACAGAATTATAATTTGTTTTCATCCAAAGTGGTGCGGACCAGGGTACTGCCATTATTTTTATATCGGGGTTCATTTGCAATATTTCCTTTATCATTTGCACCAGAGCGCTGTCGGGCGCCATACTGAAATTCGATTGTGTAATGTCCGTTTGTCCTTGTGGCAAATCGTTGTAGGAATAAACAGACGCGCTCAGGTCGGATGCTCCAATGCTGATTCTTAAATAACTGACATGGATATCATCTTTATTGCTTCCAAAAAGGTTTTGCAGCAATTCCTGCCTTTGTGAGGGCGCCAGCGAATTGATGACGTCGACGCTGCCGCTGGTTAGCGTATAGCCAAAGCCATCGATGGTTTGAAAGGTTTGCGTTTCGTCGATTTCAATGGTTGGATTGTTGTTATGAAGGGTGTCAAAAAACAAGACGGCATGGTTTGCCAGTAGGGCAGACTGATTTGCTTTAGTTTCCCAGTAATTCAGGGGATCGCTTTCTTCTACCATTGGCTCAGCGTCGTTGCATTTTTTACACCCAGCAATCGAGGATGCAGCAAATAGCAGTAGTGAAAATTGAATGATCCTGAAGGCGATTGTCATTTCAGTAGGATTTGCTATACGTAAAAAAAAACGGCGCTGATGCATTTTTCAATGTACATACAGGGCGATTTTATGAACTTGACCAGGGAACCTAAATGGCAGACCTTCAAAGATGCAACAGAAAATTAGAAGCAGCTGTACATGAGTACCCGTTCAGCGGCATGGTTTTAGAGGCCTGCGTTTCACACAGAATGATCCTGAATCAATAACCTGGATTCTGTTTCAGGTTTGGATTGTTGTCCAAAATATCCTGCGGAATTGGCCACACCAAATCGTTGGGCGTTAAATTTCCCTGGTATGGCATGGGCGTTTCTGTAAACGTCTGAGTAGCAGGGTCGTATACCGGATAGGTCTGTTTGGTTAATATTTCTATAGACTTGCCCGTTCTTTTCAGGTCGAACCAGCGATGGCCTTCAAAGGCCAGTTCCATGAATCGCTCCTGGAGAATTTTATTGATGGCATCGTCTTCAGAAATAGCAGGATCGATGGCGGGCAAAGAAACCCTGTTTCGAACTTGATTGACCAGCGCCATTGCCCCCGGAAGGTCGCCAGTTCGTGCCAGGGCTTCGGCTTTCAGGAGGATAATATCAGCCAAACGGAATATATAGAAATTTTGAGTTCCGTCGGTAGCCCTCATTTTCCAGGGGTGCGGGAATTGGGTGAAACTCGTCCAGTACGGATCAGAAAATGTGGTCGGGAATTTTTTTATGGTTGATGCTTTCCTTTTGACATCCAGGGCATTGTTAAGGGTATGGGAAGGGGTATTGAATTTTTTCCAGTTGGTGCCAATGAATACGTTGGTACACCAGGAGTTGATCAGAGTGCTTTGGCCTTCTCCGTTTACTTCCCAGATTGATTCTGTATTTCCTTCGTGCAAATTATCAAATAAATAATCATATGTGGCTAAAAGGCTGAAACCTCCGCTCATGACTTCGTCACAGTATTGAATCACCCTTGCCCAATCAGGATTGGGCTTTGTGGCATATATTTTTGCCAGCAGGGCATATGCGGCACTTTTGCTTGGCTTGTATTTACTTTCCGGAGCAAATGTTGCATCAGGGGCTTTTGCGATGGCGATTTCACAATCGGCTATAATGGCATCGTAGACCTCCGCAACCGGCCTTCTCGCGGGGTATAAGTCATTATAAAGCGAGTCGAAATTGCCGGAGTTAACCGAAGTAATAGTGGAATTGATAATGGGGTAATCGCCCCAGATCTGGACCGCCATGAACCTTGATAACGCTCTGAAGAGTGCTGCCTGTCCGATCATCTCATCCTTTCTGTCCTGGGGCAAATCAGGCACGTTGTCTATATAATTGATCAGCAGATTGCATCTTTTGACAAAGTCGCTCGTATGATTCCAGTCTCTTGCAATCACATAATTGGTTGAATTGATGCGATATTCATCAATCTGGAAAAACTCCGGGACATCCGCACCGGCGTATGCAACATCAGCGCCACCATCGCCCAGATAAAAGTAATCGAATTGCCAGAATTCGTTTCCAAAAATAGCGTAGATAGAATTCATGGCACCTTCGGCATGAGCCACCGTTTTTAATATTTGTTCATCCTGAGGTGGCACGACCTTATCCGTAATGGGCTCGGTGTTCAGCAGTTCGCTGCAGGAACTTATAATCAGGACTCCTACAGAAATGATGAGGGCTTTATTGAAAAATGATTTATTTATCATAATCAGAGGATGAGAAGTTTTAGAATTGAATTTTTATGCCGGCAATATAAGTTTTGACTTGTGGGTAGGTACCATAGTCAATACCTCTGGCAACACCCGTGGACTCGTTGTTGGAGCCTACTTCTGGATCAAAACCGGAATACTTTGTCAGGGTTGCCAAGTTCTGTCCGGTAGCATAAATTTTCAAGCTGTTAATATGCAAAAATGACTTTTGTAATTGATACGCGAGGGTTACCGATTTCAGGCGAACATAAGATCCATCCTCTACAAACCGATCTGATGCCAGCACGGCATTGGGGTCGTTGGCGCGTGGGATATTGGTAATGTCGCCCACTTTTTGCCACCTGTGCAATACTGCCACAGATTGATTTTTAGGATCCTGCATGCCTTCCAGATCAATTCTGGATGCATTGAAGATGTCATTCCCCTGGCTGCCTGTAATCAACACATCCAGCGACATGCCTTTGTATGACAGGGTGTTGGTAAACCCAAATGTAAAATCAGGCATGGCATTGCCGATGATTTTCCTGTCTGCTGCATTCAGAAACCCACCACCATCAACATCGTAATATTCGATATACCCTGTTTCAGGATTAATTTGCGATACAGCATATCCGAAAAAGTTGCCCAGGGGCTGGCCTTCTTCGATCAGGTTCACGCTTTGAAAACCATAGGCTTCGTATTTGTTTTTGCCAAACTCAACAACTTTGTTTTTCAGGAAAGAAATGTTGAAATTGGTATTCCAGTTCAGTTTTTCTCTTCTGATGTTGTGTGTATTCAGGGAGAACTCAATGCCCTTGTTTTCAATCTCACCGGCATTGTACAGGTAGTCCTTACCTTCGATTTTGAGCCGGAAAAGCAAATTGTTGGTGTTGCGTTTGAAAAGGTCCGACGAGAGTTTAACCCTGTAATCGAACATGGTTACATCCACACCAATATTAATATCCGTAGTAGTTTCCCAGGTAAGGTCGTTGTTGGTGTAATTGATCAGTTCAAAGGCGCCCGGATTGGAATAGTTATAAGCCGCCAGTCCAAAAGAAGCATATTCAGGAATGCCGGAAATATTACCTGTTTGCCCCCAGCCGGTTCTCAGTTTTAAAAGCGAGATGGTTTTGCTTTTAAAAAATGGCTCTTTGGAGATGATCCAGGCGGCAGATATTCCGGGGAAATAGCCCCATTTGTGGCCTTTTGCCAATTGTGATGAGCCGCTTGCCCTGAACACGCCATTGAGAATGTAGGTATCCTTATGGTTGTAGGTAGTTCTTGCAAAATAGGATACCGTATTTTTTTCACGCTCAATGATCCTGGCATAGGTGGTATCCATCATTTGGCTCAGATCAAGTTTTCTTAATTCGAGCGGGAAGCCAATGCCTTCCAGTTGATCCTGATCGAATTTGAAATGCTGTACGCCGGAACCCAGCAAGAACTTCCACTCATTGTCGTAGTTCCCCGCCACATATTCCAGGGTATTTTCCAGGTTTAAATTCAGGTTGCCGCTGGTATAGTACCGGCCTATGCCTCTGGTGGCAATATCGGGGTTGTCGTTGTTTCTGCCGTAGTTGGACCGGTAACTGTCTACAAAATATTCGTATTCGCTGGATGACTTATCAATGGTAGCAGCAGGTTTCCAAACCAGATTTTTCAACAGGGTTACCTCAAAACCAACATTTCCCAGGATTCTGTTGACGTCTGTATCTTCCTGCCGGCTGGCAAACGATACGGGGTTTTCCAGGGAGGCAATCGGGTTGGAAGCAAACTGGCCAGGCAATTGGCCATTTGCTTCCGCTCCGCCGACAAGCTCGTCGGCATAAATGGGCAGGTAGGGCTGGGTAGTTAAAGCGCTCAGAATAACACCGCCGCGGTTGGCATTGTTATTGTCGCTGGTATTGACAAATTTGGTTTTGATCAAATTTACATTTGCATATACTTTTAGCCATGAGGTGGCATCATAGTCCAGGTTCAGCCTGCCGGAGTACCTTGAAAAACGGGATGGTTTGACAATTCCCTTTGTGTCCTGATACCCCAGGGATGTGTAGGTTCGAAATCTTTTGGTACCTCCCGTGTAGGATAGTTCGTAATTTTTGTCCTGCCCGGTCTGGAAAACCTCATCACTCCAGTTGGTGTTGATGCCCGCATATTTGGGCGAGTTCGCCTGGTCTACGTACGACGTGCTTAATTCATCCATTAAAGTTTTGTACTGATCCAGGTCCAGCACTTCGATGTTTTTGACAATTTTTGAAAAACCCGCGTAGGTGCTGAATCCCAATATACTTGTATTGGCCTTGCCTCTTTTGGTGGTAATCAATACCACGCCTGCGCTGCCGTTAATGCCATAGATCGCGGTGGCAGTTGCATCTTTTAATATCTGTATGTCTACGATGTCATCAGCACTGATTCCGTCTGCCGAATAGGTTTGAACGCCGTCTATTACAAAAAGTGGGTTTACACCCGAAACAATAGAGTTTAAACCCCTTATTCGGATATCAATTGCCCCTCCGGGTTTCCCGGATGACTGCACGACCGTGACTCCTGCTGCATTTCCCTGCAAGGCTTGTCCAACAGAGGTAATTGGCCGGTCGTCAAAAGACGCTGACCCAACGGATGAAATGGCGTTGGTGATCAGGGTCCGTTTTTGGGTTCCGTAACCTACGACTACCACTTCTTCGAGTTTGTTCATGTCTTCCGAAAGACTGATGTTTAGTGTCTGCGTCTTATCAATAATTATTTCTTGGGTAGCAAATCCTATGTAAGAAAAAACCAAAGTTTCATTGGGGTTTATCCTGATGGTATAGCTTCCGTCTAAATCCGTAACCACGCCATTTTTGGCCTCCTTTGCAACAATGGTAACTCCAGGTAATGATTGTTGGTCTTTTGAATCGATGACTTTTCCCGTAACTACTAAAGATTGCGCGTTTACAATGCCGGCCATGAAAAAGCAAAAAGTATGGAGATAGTATTTCAATTTCATTACATAGAATTTATGCGTTATTACATGGTCTGTATGGAGTGCCGGGGCAGCTCTGGTTGCCCCGGCACTAAGGTGAACGTATACTTAGTACACTGTAAATTAAGTTTGTTGAGATTTTGGGTAGAGGATTTTGGTGGCAGTCAAGTCTGTTTTTGAAGGAATAGCAGCGCTCTTGCTGAGAAAACAGACGATGGATGGCGCCAAAAGATTCAGCCAAAATCAAACGAAACTTAATTTACAGTGTACTTAGCTAACCTGTCGGAAATAACTCTCTCATTTGGCAGCACTTTTTGAGCGCTGCCTGCGTTGCCAAAACAGTAATGTAATTTACTACACGCCTGTTTTGACGTCTTGTCAGCACACAAAACCTGCACCCCAAATCCAGAAAGTTATTTCCGACACGTTGCTTAGTTTTTAACCACCCGAACGGATTCGGCGCCCACTTTTGCAAAATAGACTCCGTTGGTAAATTTAGATGCGTCAACAGATACCTCATTCGAGTACACTTCTGTTGATGAAACTACTTTGCCTAAAACATCAATAATCTGGATCGTTTTGGTGTGCGAATTATCCTTAAATGTGAAGTTCCATTGGTTAGAGCTCGGATTCGGATATACGCTGAGCTCGTTGGGGCAACATTGTGTGTTGCGGTGGTGACAACTTCAAATGCCCATTCACCTGTCGACCTGTTAAAGGTGACATTGTACATGTTGGGTGCAGGCCATGGGATAAAAATATCGCCGCCACCGCCATTGACACCGTTTTTTGCTGTACCTGTCAGGTTGGGATAGTTCGCGCCATTGTCATTAGTGCTGTTTCCAAATTGAAATGTCCAGTCGTGATTATCCCTGAATTTTAGGTTCAGCGTTGTATCCGTCCAGGTTGGGTTAACCACCGGTGCCCAATTGGATTTTGTGAAAATAACGTTGTCTGTTGTTTCCAGATCCAAATCGGTATTCCATCCAGAACCGGCAAAATTGCCGATCATGCTCACTACCACAGGTGCGAATATGTACTCAGCAGGGCCATTGGCAGAGGGTAAAACGAAATAGGCATTATAAGCGCCTGCTGGTACAGGTATGGTTCCGTCCACAACAACAGGTCCATCAGGAAAAGCACCGCCCCATTGTCCGGTTGTCGGTGAAGTTTGCTTAAAGCTAGCATTTCCACCAGGGAAATAAAGGCTTTTTTTCGCGTAGCTTGCTCCATTGGAAGTATTCATTTGAACGTCAGCTGCCAAGCCGCCGCCACTGACCACCACCACCGGGTTCGGGTTAGTACCGGGAGTAAAGGTGTACTCTTTTGTGGCGATGTTATAGGTTACATTCCAGAAGCCCAGATCGCCAACAATGTTTGATCCTTCATTAATGGTTACTGTTCCGGTAGGAAAGCCTGGCGCTGGCGTACTGGTAGAATAGCCGCCCGTTGTTGCCCAAGTTCCGCCTTCAGAAAATTTCATGTTGCCGTCGGCTACAATTTCAAAGTTTTCGGCAGTCCAGATAATGCCGTCAGTCGATGATAAGGCCAAATTTCCGGGTTGGTTCCATCCTCCCGTTCCGGTACCGGTAATGGTTACCGCTACCTGAGCCTGGAGGCCAAGGCTCAGCAAAGTCATCAAAACCAGCGTGTTGAATTTCTTATTCATAGTGATACGTTAAAAGGTTTTAAAAAATCATTTACATTAAAAAATATGTTAATGTTGGTTTCAGTTCTTTGTTGTGAGGCCGGCTGTTTGCTACCAGCGTAAAATACCTCGACCGGTTCCGGCCCCGTTGGGTTTCATCCGGGCCAGCCAAAGCATGAAATTTTCCACCTCAGTTTGTGCGAATCGACTTGACAATGTGCTTTTTTGCGTACATCGCCCGTCCTGCAGCATTACTTAATCTTGCTTTTAAAAATGTCATTACTGGCCAAACTATATATTGGCATTGCCTTTTATGGCATAGCAAATGACGGGACAGGGTTTCGGAAATGAAAAAAAAAGCACCTGACAAATGCTTGTCATGATGCAAATCACCACAGAAGGAAATGGAAAAAGCCCGTTAAGGGCTGGGGAGGTGTGAAACGACGGGTATGAATTACAATTGCCAGATGAACTCGTTGAGGGAGGCATCCTTGTCCAGGCCCATTTTCTTTTTCAAACGATATTTGCTTTGCTCGACACCATTGATGGTGACGTTGAGAATGGATGCAATTTCAGGGTTGGAAAAGCCCATTCGGATGAAACAGGAAAGCCGTACATCGTTAGTAGAAATGCCAGGATAACGTTGTTGCAACTCATGCACGAAGTCCTGATGCATTTGGTTAAACGCAACTTGGAATTGTTCCCAATAATCTTCCTGGTTAATTTCGCTGTCAATGGCCCTGATGACCCGACGCAACTCCCGTTGCCAGTTATCCTTGTTGGGCAAGCCGATTTTCTGAATCTGGGCTTTAAGATCGGCCAGGAACTTATTTTTGTGGGCGCTTTGTAACACGGAAGCACTCAGACGGGCCTGTTTAGCCTCAATTTCTCTTTCAAGATTTTCATTTTGTAAGCGTAGAATTTTTTGTTCTGCCTTGTAGTTTTTTTCCTGGAAAACAGATTTCTGATGCTCTAAAAAGTAACGAATGATCAAAAAGGTAATCCCCAGGCTTGCGGCCAAACACAACAGATAAAACCACCAGGTTTCCCAAAACGGCGGCGCCACTTTAATCACAAGAGAAATGGGGTCCCCCCACATACCATCGCTGTTTGAGGCTTTGACTTTTAGCAGATAGGTGCCGCCCTTCAGGTAGGAGAAGATGGCCCTGTGCTGCCCGAGCCCTGTGTAGAACCAGTCTTTGTCGAAGCCTTCAAGTTTATAAGCAAACTTGTTTTTAGCAGGTTTGGTGTAATCGGTGCCAGTAAATTCGAAAATGACACCCCGGTCAGCATAGCTGAGATTGACGATGGTGCCCGGTTCGTTGAGGTTGCCGTTCAGTATGGTGCGCCCGTTCCACGGGCCGATGGGTACCACCTGACCCGAAAGAAGAAGTTCGGTGAAAATGGTCTTTGGAGCGTACCGGTTGGGGTGAATATCGCCCGGAGAGAGCATAGAAAATCCATTCGTACCACCGAAGACCAGGCGACCACTTATCAGACGGAGCGCAGCCCGGGGGTTGTACTGGTTGTTTTTTAAATTGTCATCGGTGCCAAGGTCCAGGAAAGATTGGGACTTAGGATTGAAGCGGACAATTCCTTTTTGCGTACTGATCCAAAGGTCTCCATGCTCATCTTCGACGATGCTGTTGACCATGTTCGAGGGCAAGCCATCGCGGGTGTCATAGTGGTGTACAATGCCCTTCTCTGGCACCAGGCAGTCCAGTCCTTTAAATTCGGTGCCGATCCATATCCGTTCATTTTTATCCTGAAAAATGCACTGCAGATTGTTGCCACTCAGTCGTTCTTTCACTTCTGGATTTTCAGCATTGTATCGCTTGACCAAGCCGGTCGAGATATGAAGGCGGTTCAGTCCTTTGTCTTCGCTGGCAGCCCACAGGTACTGTTCGTTGTGGTCCAGCAGAACATCCACGATTTGTACGCTTGAAAGACTGTTGGGATCTCCAAACTCTGGCTGGTAGTGTTTGAAGAAATCGGACCTTGCCGGGAGGTAGTTTAGACCACCGCCCAGGGTGCCAATCCAAAGCCCTCCGGATTTGTCGGCTTGAAGGCTCCACACATTGTTGTGGGCAAGTGAGGCTGGGTTTTCAGGCTGGTGTCTGTAATTTTTAATGACTCCGGTTCGGGTATTGAAGAAACTCAGCCCATCGGCATAGGTTCCCACCCAAAGGCCGTCATTTTCGACAGTTTGGAGGCAGGTAACGACGGGTTTGGGGAAGCGTTTGCTGGCGGCAAAGGCTGCGTGGAGCGTGATGGCTTGTTGTCTGGATGTTGCATAAAAAAGGCCATATCCATCGGTTCCAATCCAGATTTTACCGGTTTTATCTTCCCTGAGCGCCAACACAGACCTTAGTCCCTCTCTGCCATAATTATTTTGATTCTCATGAATCATAAATGGCGAGGTAACTGTTTTGTGAATATCTACCCCCTGATTGAAAGTTCCCACCCAAAGATTGCCGATATTATCGAACATCAAGTGGTAAAGCGCATTCGTGTTCAGCGCCTGGGGAAAGTTTGCAGAGGCTTTGATGTATTGAAACTGTTTTTTTCAGGATCGAAAACATTCAAGCCGTTGCCATCGGTAGCGATCCAGAGTTTGCCAAACGGATCAAGTGCAAGGTCCGTTACAATGTTGTGAGAAATAGTATGAGGCGTTTTGTTTTTGTCGAAAAAAAAGTGCTCGAATTGCTGATTGCTCAAATCAAGCTTATACAGTCCGCTCCCGGAAGTTCCAATCCATAAATTCCCGCGTCGGTCAAGACAAAGCGATTTTTCATAGCTGTTCAAATCCAGTTCGTCGTTGCTGTGAACTACGGTGCTGATCTGAGTGGCAGGGTCAAAAACGCTGATACCTTTACCATCGGTAGCGATCCAGATTCGTCCCAGGTGGTCTTCCTGGAAATCAAAAACAAAATCGTTGCCCAATGCCTGGGTTTTGGTTTTGCAAATACGACAGAGGTGTCCGATTTTCCGGCGATTTTCATCGAAAACAAAAACGCCCCTTCCCAAAGTGCCTACCCAAAGCCAGCCCCTGCTGTCCTCATACAGGCTTCGAACAGAGATTTTTGTCCAATCAACTTCTGGGTCAGGTTCTTCGGGAAAGCGCTTGAACTGGCCCTTTGTTTTGTCCCATACACTGATGCCAGCCTCCCGGTGCCCGATCCAGATTTTGCCCTTTTTATCTTCCAGCAAAACAAGCACAGTGGGCCCGTTCAGTGATGTGTTGTCGCCTTCTATCGGCAAAAAAACTTTGCATCCGTATCCATCAAAGCGGTTGAGACCGTAGCGGGTGCCGATCCATATCAGGCCGGTCTGATCCTGTAAAATGGAGTACACAGTACTGTGGGAAAGGCCGTTTTCCGGGGTCAAATGGTCGAAAGATACCTGTGCTGCATCGGGCTGGCATTTTCCGGAAAATGAGAAAATGAGTACACAGGTAACCCAAAGTAAGTTTTTTAACGAGCCAGCCGAGGGAACCAAATCAAAGTTTTTTTGCTGAAAAAATACAAGTAGAATTCATATAATATTTGAAGGGTTTTGTTTTAAAAAATATTGCAAAGACTTGCGTGAAATGACAGGAAATGAACTGTTTACCCGCTTGCGTCAACGAACCAGGCTAAGAATGGTTCAAATACAAATATACTTCAATAGGAACAATTCGGTCATAAACAAATGAACTACTGCCGCAACAACCAACACGCTCGTATACTGTCCTTCAAGAATTATGGTAAAGTGAAGGGGCCCCTACCAGCCAGTGCATCCATTTGCCCCACGTGATGCCGTAAATGCCGCAGGTAATCCGTGGCGATCACGCGAAGCGGTTGCGGGTCGGGCGCGGTTTTGCCCCAGTCTGCGTGTTTTGACAAATCTGCTTCATCCATTTGCAACAAAATGTGACACAGATGATTGTTCAGCATGCTCCAGAGCAAAAGCAAGTCAGCTGTCGGATAAATGCGGTACGCCTGTATCCGTACCCACTCGTCCTGGTCATACACGATGTGTGGACACGCTTCATACTGCGCCCTGACCAGGCGCTGGATGTTGTTTTGGGCCGAATCAATCAAATGCCCTACCACCTCCTTGGTGCACCATTTCTCTGGCGTAAGCGAATGCTGCAATCGGTGCTCATCGACAGTCTGAAGGCGACCTGCCTGATCGCCAACAACCCTCATAATATTTTCCGTTAGACGCTTCATGCTGTTGCCTTTTACAAATCAGGTTCAAATATAGCCTCAAAGTTACTTTGTCACACCATCGTCATTAATCGGAGGAAAGTATCATCCTGCCGTGTTTTAGTACAGGGTCGTCGACCAATCCGGCAGCGTATTCCGCAGGGGAATATTTTTGTTAAAAAGTGTTAAAAAATGCTGTTAAACATCCTTACATGGTGGCAGGCGCTTTCGGGAGCCGAGCAAATTTTTTGGTCCATCGGCCTCATTTCCAACCTGCTGTTTGCCCTTTACATCGGCATCCAAGTGTTGGGCCACGATGCTGATCTGGATACAGAAGTAGACGATATTGATGGCCTCGACACCGGAGAAATTCAATTCACCGTACTCAGCCTGCGCAGCCTGCTGGCTTTCGGCATGTTTCTGGGCTATACCGGCCTGACCGTCTTGCACGCAGGATTTAGGCTGATTACAGCGGTACGCTTGGGTTCCTTGGCCGGGTTATTGGCAGCATGGCTGGCGTTCAAGTTGATCCGATTTTTACTAAAAATGCAGTCGAGCGGCACGCTTATTCTGGAAAATTCGGTGGGTGCTACCGGAAAAGTGCACCTAACACTGCCCGCAAATGCAGCGTCAACCGGAAAAGTCATGGTTACCCTCCAAGGCGCACTCCGTGAAATGGATGCCGTTTCGGAAGGCGAAGCCATCCAAACCGGAACCTCCATACTCGTCACAGAAGTGCTGGATAATGGCAATCTGGTGGTGATACCTTACAAAGAATAACACCTTACCCAGGATTATTATCCAATTCGATAACCAACCCTAAACCCAACCCTAAATCCAACTCTATATCCAACTCTATATCCCACTCTAAATCCAATACCACTATGGAATTTGTATTGTTATTCGTTTTCCTGATCGTCTTTCTGGCGATCGTGGGCGGCCTGTTCGTATCAAGGTACAAGCGCTGCCCCTCCGACCGCATTCTGGTCATCTACGGTAAAACCAACGCGGGCCAGTCGGCGAAGTGCATCCACGGTGGTGCGGCCTTTGTTTGGCCGGTCATTCAGGATTTTGCTTTCCTCGACCCTACGCCGATTTCCATCGACGTCGACCTGCGCAACGCACTCAGTAAGCAGAACATCCGCGTGGATGTGCCTTCCCGCTTCACGGTGGGTATCAGCACGGAACCATCAATAATGACCAACGCTGCAGAGCGACTGCTGGGCCTTAACCGCGATGCCATCCGCACGGTGTCGCACGATATTATTGTGGGCCAGATGCGCCTGGTAATTGCCACCATGGACATCGAGGAGATCAATGCCGACCGCGACAAGTTTTACTCCAACGTGTCGCACCACGTGGAGAGCGAGCTGAAAAAAATCGGTCTGCGCCTGATCAACGTCAACGTGACCGACATCCACGACGAGTCGGGCTACATTTCCGCACTCGGTAAGGAAGCCGCCGCCAAGGCCATCAACGATGCCCGGGTGTCGGTTGCTCAGAAAACCCGCGACGGTTCCATCGGCGAAGCCGAAGCCCAGCGCCAAATGCGCATCAAGGTATCCGAAACGCAGGCACTCTCCAACATCGGTGAGGCAGAGGCGGCACAATTGCAGCGTTCGCAGGTGGCCAACCAGGAGGCCATTGCTGCCTCTGGCGAAGCAGAAGCCCAGCAGCTTCAGCGTATCCGGGTGGCGGAAGCCAACGCCCGGGCAATGGAGGGCGAGAACATGTCCAAAATCGCCATCGCCAAATCAGAAGCCGAACGCAGGCAGGCTGAGGCCGAATCGCTGCGACTGGCCATGACGGCTGAAAAAGTGCAAAGTGCCAAGGCGTTGGAGGAGTCGTACAAAGCCGAGCAGGCGGCAGAGGTGGCCCGTGGTCTGCGAGAAAAAGCGAGCCGGGAAGCCGACGAGGTAGTGCGTGCCGAAATTGAAAAGCGCAAAGCCGAAATCGCAGCCGAAGCGCAGGCCGAACAAATTCGCCGCATAGCCAAAGGCGAGGCCGACGCCATCTTCCTCAAGCAAGAGGCCGAAGCCCGCGGTATGCTCGAAGTATTGAGCAAGCAGGCAGAGGGTTTTCAAAAAGTGGTTAACTCAGCCGGTGGCAACACGCGCGATGCTGTGTTGCTGCTCATCGCCGACCAGCTGCCCGAATTGGTGCGCATCCAGGTGGACGCCATCAAGAACATCAAAATCGACAAGGTGACCGTTTGGGAAGGCGGAAATGGGAATGGGGATGGCAATTCCACCTCCAACTTCATCTCAGGGCTCTACCGTTCCGTACCACCGCTGAACGATTTGTTGAACATGGCAGGCATGCAGTTGCCGGAGTATTTGGGCAACAAGGATGAAACAGCGGCTTCAACCGCCCAAACTGCTGAGCCGAAGCAATAGTAGCGGCTCATTTTTCAGGAAAAAACCAGAAGTGCAGACTCCCGAAGGTTTCCAGGGAGTCTGCCTTGTTTTCTGAAGGAATTTGCACTTTAAGGGTGTTTTTTCCCGTTGGCAAACCCGCAGTAGGCAGGTAGGCAACCAAGCCCTTGATGCCCGATTTTTCCATAAACAGCCACTCGGCGGCGGGTTGTATGCTGTCGTTAATGCCCAGGTGCAGGAACTGGCTGAAGCAGGCGATGCGCAAGCTATCTGTCCATTCGCGAACCTGCCGTTTGTTCAGGCTGGTGTCAGCCTCAGGCGTATCAGGACAAAATTTAACCAGCCGGTTGTCGAGGTAGTGGGGGTATTTTACAAAAACGGGCAACATTGTGGCACCCACTACCTCCGCGGGAATGCTTATATTAGTCATCATTGCCCCATCCTCCCGTAAGTTGTCGTAGGCATTTTGCTGCATCCGGTACCGATCGCTGCCTTCCGAAAAATAAGCGCGGTCGAAAGAAAGGCTTCGGCCAGTCCATTGCCCTACCTTTCGCATCGTGACAAACAAGGTGGAGCCCATCATAAAAAATATGATAAACACCATGCTCAAAACATATGATTTGCGGCTGACGTTGGTTGCAAACGTCATGGTCAGGTACTGCACCGGCCGGTAAAAAACTGGTAGCATTACGCTGCCAAATGCCATTTGCCCTCGCGCCATTTTTTCCGCCCATACATGCCGTTCCGGGTGTTTTTTCAGCCAATAATTGAAGACAAAAACACCCACCATCAGCACTATAAAACAATAATAAGCGATTGTCCCATACCAGGATAGCGTTTCCGCATCCACATAGTTGCGCAGCAGCAGCATGGCTGAAAAAACTATCAGATAAATAACACCCACACTGGCCATACCCATAGCAATCATAAAGGCAAGGGCAAACATACTGTTGGCGCGCTTGTCGAGCCGGTAAATAAACTTATCCAGCGTACCGTATTTTTCCTGCATCACCTTTTTCATCGCTTCCGTAGCATTAGGCATGCGGTCAAACTGAATCCCTGCCGGATAGGCCGAATGCAGGCCAACGGCCCCCACCCACAATGCACGCATCATCAGGTGCATGCCAAAAAAGCCCAGTAACACCCATGCCACCACCATGAAAAAGCTGTAGGATAAAAAAGGGAACATGATGGCAAACTTCGAGGTGCTTGGCGCCAGGTCGTTGATGTAATAATCCAACGCATTTTCTAAAAGCCCTGGCAGAAAGGAAACTGCCACCGTTGCAGCACCGGAAATGGTCATCTCCAGGTTCCAACTTTTCGCCGCTAATTCCTGCAGCCAGCCCAGGTTTGTCTTTTCGGGTTCGTTTTCCATGATATTTTGACGAATTTTGCAGCAAGATAAGAAAATCGGGTGTTGGTCTTTGGTCTTTAGGTGTTGGTCTTTAGTCTTTGGCTGCAACCAACACCTAAAGACCAAAGACCAACACCTAAAGACCAAAGACCAACACCCATCATGTCCTTACCCAACCTCACCGACACCATCGTTGCCCTCTCCACTCCACCCGGCGTGGGCGCCATCGCAGCCGCAGAGGCGCGCGCATGGCCACGCCGGGAGAATTTACCCTGCGGGCCTATTTGAACGGCAGGATGGACCTCAGTCAGGCAGAAGCCGTGGCCGACCTGATTGCCAGCGAGAGCGAGGCCGCCCATACCGTGGCCCTGCAGCAGCTGCGCGGTGGTTTTAAAAATGAAATCCAGCGACTCCGGGAGGAGCTCATTCACTTTGCCAGTCTGGTGGAACTCGAGCTCGATTTTTCTGAAGAAGATGTAGAGTTTGCCGACCGCGGTCAGCTCAAAGCCCTGGTGCTAAAAATTCACGGCTTTATCCAGGCCCTGCTGCAATCGTTTGCGCTGGGCAATGTGATCCGAACCGGCGTTAGCACCGTCATAGCCGGCCGGCCCAACGCCGGAAAAAGCACCCTGCTCAACGTGCTGCTCAACGAAGAACGCGCCATTGTGAGTGATATTGCGGGTACCACCCGCGACACCATCGAAGAAATATTGAACATTAAAGGCGTGCAATTTCGGCTGGTCGACACCGCCGGCATCCGCGAGGCGCAGGACCAGATCGAGGCCATCGGGGTGGCCCGCACGATGGAAAAGATCGGACAGGCCAGCATCGTGGTGTACCTCTGGGACGTGACGGGTATGACGCTTTCCGAAGTGTACGCCGACGTGCAGGCTTTGTACCGGCCCGGACTGAAAATGATCGTGGTGTGCAACAAAATGGACCGCAACCCATACTTCGATACCGACTGGCTGCTGGCGCCCGGCAGCGAGGGCATTTTCCCGTATTTAAAAGGCGAAGGGGAGGCGATTCCCGAGCCACCCGCCTTTATGCACGAGTTGGCTGGCATCATCGCCCTGAGCGCCAAAAACGAGCAGAACATTGAATACCTCAAGGAAAAACTGTTTGAAGCCGGCACCGGCGGGGCCTTGAACCTGGAGAGTACCGTTGTAACCAATGCCCGCCACTTCGAGGCCCTGCAAAAAGCCGGCGAGGCCCTGCAGGACGTGCTCACCGGCCTCGACACCGGCATCACTGGCGACTTCATTGCGCAGGACATCCGCCGCTCCCTGGCCTACCTGGGTGAGATCACCGGCGAGATCGGAGTGGAGGATTTGCTGGCGAATATTTTTGGGAAGTTTTGTATTGGAAAGTAAGCCCCCATCTTCATTGCAAACAATGCCCCCCTCCCTGATGCCCCGTTTCACCCCACTCCTGCTAAGATGGACTTTAGCCAAATGAAAAAAGAAGAACTCCCAGGAAGTCACTAATTTTGGAGGAACGATACAATAACTCGAAACAGCCATTCGCATGAAATCTACCATTCCATTCTCGGTTCAATATAATCTCCGCAAAATAGGTACAGCAACTAAATATGTAGGACTTGCCATTGGTTTATGCCTATGTATTTTCGGCGCTTCTTCGCTGCAGCGGCAAGAGGATACTCGCAGTTTGAATGGGATAAATATTAATTCTCCTGCTGAAATCAGCAGCACGGCATGCCGACACCATGATATACGTAAATGGCGGTACTTTTAACATGGGCAGCAATGAAGAAAACAGCTCAAAACCAATCCATCAAGTAACCCTGAGTTCGTTTTACATTGGGAAATACGAGGTGACACAAGCGCAGTGGAACGCGGTAATGTCGTATAATCCAAGTTTTTATTCTTCCTGCGCACAATGTCCTGTGGAGCGGGTTTGCAGGCGTGATATTGATGCATTTCTGAAAATTCTGAATTCGCTTACCGGAGAGCGCTATCGGCTTCCCACTGAGGCGGAATGGGAATTTGCAGCGCGTGGAGGAAATGAAAGTAGGGGCTATATTTATGCCGGAAGCAACGACCCTGATAATGTGGCTTGGTATGACAAAAATTCCGGGAAAAGCACCCACCCGGTGGGACAAAAACAGCCGAATGAGTTGGGATTGTACGACATGAGCGGCAACGTGACAGAGTGGTGCAGTGATTGGTACGGGCCGTATAAAGATGAGGCGCAGAGCAATCCAAAAGGGGCAGTCAACGGCCTTGATTTTGTACTTCGGGGAGGAACCTGTATCAGCAATCCACTCTACCTTCGTTGCACCAACCGAAGCAGGTATGACCAGGTTCTCAGGCGCGACGAGGGCGGGTTCCGCCTGGTTAAACCGGCACTTTAGGTTAATACCTTTTCAAGGTCCGGTGAAATAACTTTGAGGAGGGAAGGCTTCTTTCATAAATAGTTGAGAAAATGTCGTTTTCGTTAAACATATACCCAGTTTTCATAACTACTTGACAATCAACACACATTACTTTTTGTATTGGAAAGTAGAAGGGTTGCAAAACATGCAACTGTTCGGAAATTCCGAAGGGTTGGCACGCTGGCATGGCAGTTATCGCAAAACAAAACCTGCGCTCCCCCCTACACCAACAACTCCTCCAACCGGTGCCGCCACTTCGGAAAAGCATCTACCAGGGCCGAGCCAATATGCTCGTGTTCGATGTAGTGAAATGAATAACCATATTGCTCCGGACTTTGCCGGTACTGCTGCCGGTACTGCTGTCTCCCACATTTGCGCTGCATTGATCTGCTCCTCCACCTGTTGGTACTGCAAGGCAATAGAAATTCCCACTTTAGGGAAACTCCACAAGTAGGTAGCATTGGAGTTGAGTAATTCCCAGCAGAAATGGTGCTGCGTGGCGCCTTCAATAAAGAATAAAAAACCGAACTGGGGCGCCAGTGTAAAACGCAACGGCTGCTTATCGGAGTGCCGGGCGCCGGCCAGGTGGGCCAACTGCTTGCGGTTGCGCACGTTTTTGTTCTCCAATAAAAAATCCAGAATCTCGCGGTCGGTCTGACCGAATGGGTTGCCGGGCAAATCGTCGTGCAGGTGTCAAAAATATCCTCCGAAGTAAACAAGGTCTTGTCGGGGCTTTCCACTTTGGGTGTGCGCGTAATACCGCGCAAGCGCTGCTGTCGTACCGCTTGCAACATTTGATCGTTTATAGCAGCAATTTGTTTGGATTGTGCCGAAATGCGCTCGATCTCACCGCCTTTGAAATGGATTTCCGCATTGACTTGTACATGGTCCGATTTCAATTTTTTGGCAAACCAGGGTTTGATTAGCTCGAATTCGGGGAGCAAAACTGGATTCTCAATGCTGAAGGCTAATTCCCGATCCAACTTCGGCACAACATATTCAATATGTACCATGCCGACTACAAACTGAACCGCTGAAAAAGGCACTGAAAACGACACGCTCATGCTCGATTCTGCCAAATCAAAAACGCCCGGTTCACGCTTCGCCGTGGCAGCAGGAGCTGACAAATTGAATACCATGTTTTCCAATCCCGCTTTTTTATAGGAAGAAAGCAAGGGCTCCAACTGCTGCCAGTCGAGTTTTTCAAAAAATAAGGATGCAATCTCTTTTTTGGGTTGTTGGTACTCGAAACGGGGAGATGGACGATCCACCTTGTAATCGATCACGCGCAGGCGTAAGCAAGATTTCATCTCATCAAAACCCAGCATTTCTGCCTCCCAGTAAATGGGTCTGACATCGCGAAACAACAAGTACTGGTAGGGAATATTGGTCAGGTCGGGCCTTACAGTAAGTTTGGGGTTCAGCCCAACTCCTCGTTGCTGATGCGCAGTAAGATCGTTTTTCCGCCATAAGCCCGTTTTTAACTGTGTTATCTCCGACACTACCTCAGCAATTAGCAAGTCCCAAAAATGCGCGTATTGCCGGTTTCTTCTGCTTTTCCGGTGGCTCATTAGCCATGCTTTGGGAATAGAAGGCAAATATATAAAAATCGATACCCTTTATGGGTTCTATAAAAAGCCAGGGGTTCATCCCTGAATCTTGTTTTAGGTGTTTATCCGCCCTAGTAAAAATGGGTATAGAGAATTATCTTTGCTAAGGATGGCGACTACACGACTGCTGTGAAAATGTACTTTTCAACCTTGTATGCGGGGTGCGTGTAGAGGATGTACTGGCGAATATTTTTGTTAAAATTTATATTGGTAACCAAGTCCCCTATGCCCATCCACCAACTCTTCGCCCACTTCAACTAATACCTTCCGCTCGATGAGCAGGAGCAAAAGCGCGAAAGAACGGTCGTCCTTAAAAAAGTGAAACGCCGACAGTTTATCCTGCAGGAGGGCAACGTATGCCGTCACTACCATTTTATGTTGGAGGGCTGCTTTAAAATGTACGGCGTAGATGCCAGCGGCAAAGAGCACAACCTGCAATTCGCCGCAGAGAACGAATGGATAGCCGATATCGGGAGCTTCCATACCGACAAACCGAGCCATTTGTTCATCGAAGCCCTGGAAGCCTCCTCCGTGTTGCGCCTTGAAAAACAGGACCTGCTCTATTTATACACCGAGTTTCCAAAGTTCAACCGGACCTTTCGGGTTATTATAGAAGACAAGTTCGTCGAAACCAGAACCGAATTTTACAAAACATCAGTTCCACTGCAGAAGCGAGGTACTGCAGCTTTATGGAACAGTATCCTCATCTCTCCAAGCGCCTTCCCAATACACAAATCGCTTCCTACCTGGGCATTACACCGGAGTTTTTGAGTAAAATCCGGAAAGACCTGATGTCGAAATAAGGCTTTGTGATTTCCTGCAACTGTGCCCAAGGCTTAATCTAGCTTAAGCCTTTTTCTTAACATGGTTTATTGGCTGCCGGAGCGGCATGTCCGCACCTTTGTAATGCATTAAAACATACATGTTATGAAAAACACCTTGCTCATTGCCCTTTTCGGATGCTCTTTTGCACTGCCAACAGGGGCCCGATCACACTTCACAAAACAATTCAACTGCTACAGCCATGAACACATCCGCCGAACAAAAAGCCATTGAACACCTCCTCTTCCAATACCGCGACGCACTCAACGCTTCTTCCGTGGAGCAGGTATTGCCACTCTATACTGCCGACGGCATTTTCATGCCCAGTGCAGCCCCTACTTCCATTGGTACAGAACAGGTAAAAGGTGCCTACACATTTGTTTTCAGCAACATCCAACTGAACATCGAATTTTTTATCGATGAAATTGTGGTGAATGGGGATTACGCCTTTGCCCGCACTACTTCTCGCGGAAAAACGCTGATCCATGCTACGGGTGAAACCGTACCGGAAGAAAACCGCGAGTTGTTTGTGCTGCAAAAAGAAGCCGGCGCCTGGAAAATCGCGCGGTACATGTTTAACAAAATGCAGTAAAACAAAAGGCCCAGGGGATGAAAATCCTTTGGGCCCTTTGCATTGAAACTAGATTTATTACAGGCAAGCAGCGCGGCCTGCCCCTGGTTTTGCGCTTTGAGCAACGCAATTATAGCTGGTTTTCACGGGTGATTTGCTGATTTACTTATCTTAGTTGCTAGTTTTTCAACAACTGGACCAAAATCATGAAAATACCCTCCCTGTTCCTGCTTTTATTAACCCCCTTTTTCTCGACAGCACAAGCCGTAGACTCGACGGCTATTCATCTGGTGGACAGTTTATGCCTGGTTTCCAGCAAACTCGCCAGACAACAAAATTTCGACCATGCCCTGGAGGTAAACGGCGCAGCGGAAAATATTGCGCAGGAAAAACTGGGTAAAATGTCAGCTTCCTATGGAAAATGCTGTCATACACATGGATTTATTTACCATGTTGAAGGCGATTATGCCCAGGCAGCGGAGTGGTATCTGCGCGCCATTGACATTCGGGGCAAAGCAATGGGTACGCAAAATATAGATTACGCTCAGAGCCTGAACAACTTGGGCGTTGTGTACAATCGGACCAGTGCTTATGAAAAGGCCGAACCACTCTTACTGCGCGCCAGAGACATTTATGAAAGCTTATCGGGCAAAGATAGCCCTGCTTATGCAGGTTGCACGAACAACCTCGCCACCTTGTATCAGGACATGGGGGAGCTCGAAAAAGTGGAGCCGCTTTTACTGGAATCCAAACGCATTCGCGAAAAAACGCTGGGCAAAGAGGACCCCGATTATGCCGGAAGCCTTATTAATTTGGGAAATCTGTACAAGGCCATGGGCAACTACGACCAAGCAGAGCCGCTTTATTTGGAAGCCAGAGACTTGTTTGAAAACAAAATACGCGACCGCAAACACCCTTATTATTCCAATTGTCTGGCCAACCTCGCCATTTTGTATAATGCAATGGGTAAATGGACGCAAGCGGAGGAGATTTACCTGGGAATTGGCGACAATTTCAAAAAAAATGCAGCGAAAAAGTCGCCCGATTATGCCACCTACCTGTCAAATCTCGGCAGCGTTTACTTTGCAATGCAGTCGTTTGAAAAGGCGCCAGGCTAAGGGCATTTATGAAAAAACCTTGGGGAAAAAATCCTTGCAATATGCCAATTGCCTAATAAACTTGGCCAATGTGAATTGGTATACTGGCAAACGTGAACAATGTGAGCCTTTATATTTGGAGGCCAGGGCCATTTACACTGAAGGTGTGGGCAAAAAGCATCCGAATACATTAATTGCCTGAAAAACCTGTCCATTCTTTACGAAGATCAAAACCGGTATGGAGAAAGTGAGTCACTGGAGAAAGAATATCTTGGCTTGGTCGAGTCCGGGATTTTGCAATCCATTTCCTTTTTATCAGAACAGGAGCTGGGTAGTTTTGCTGGTCTGTACCAGGTGGACGGCGATCAGTTGTCGTCCTTGGCATTTAAGCGCCAGGTAAAAAAGGCGCCAGCAGGTGCTTTACCTGAAATGATCTATAACCAAGCACTTTTCAAAAAGGCTTTTGCTCACTGCAGCACACCGTTTGAATACCCTGGCCTTATCGACACCTGAATCCAAAGCAATATACAACGACCTAAAAGCCTATCGCCGCCAATTGGCCGACGCCTTATCCAAACCCCTAATGGAGCAGTCGGGGGTCGCCCAACTGGAAGAAAAAGCCAACGCTACGGAAAAAGAACTCGCCAGAACCGTCGCAGGATACGCTACTGCCGTAAATCAGGTGAACTGGCAAGCCGTACAATCAAAACTACAGCCAAGCGAAGCGGCCATTGAGTTTGTCCATTTTCAAGTCGTTTATCCCAATATAACCGACAGTACTGTGTATGCTGCCCTGATACTTTTACCAGGTGCTGCGGCACCACATTTTGTACCGCTGTTTGAAGAAAAATCATTGGACTCATTGTTAGGCCTGCACCAGCAATTGCGCTCCGATTATGTGAATGATCTGTATGCTTTTGCTAACCGTGGTATAGTTGCGGCAGAATTGCCAAGAAAACCCTTACCAACTGATTTGGCAACCCATTGAGCCCGAATTGAAAAATACAAAAAAAGTATACTTTTCCCCTTCTGGCTTATTGTACCGCATCAACCTGAATGCGATACCGCTAGACGAAGAATTCAGTCTATCTGATAAGTTCAATTTAATACAACTCACCAGCACCCGCCAACTGGTTGAACCAACCACGATCGATGCAACAGCACCTTATGCTACGCTATTCGGTGGAATCCAATATGAAGTTGATACCACTACTGCTATTTATACCAGTGCGACAACATCAAATGATGCTATTGCGAGCCGCAGTGCGTCGGATAAAGAAAATGAGGTTGGCAAATCACGCGGAGGTTCCTGGAACTACCTTAAATGGACAAAAACCGAAGTAGAGTCTATTTCCGGCGTACTTAACGCTTCTGGATTTAACACGACCGTACTGACCGGCTATGATGCGTCAGAAGAAGTTTTTCATAACTTGGGCAAGTACAGTGCATCGCCCAGGGTATTACATATTGCTACGCATGGTTTCTTTTTCCCGGATCCAAGTAAAACACCGTTAAGCGGTTCGGTACCAGGAGAGCCCGAACCCATTTTTAAAATAAGTGACAACCCTATGATCAGGTCCGGCCTGATTCTAGCCGATGGTAACCAAGCCTGGCAGAACAAGCCCTTGCCTGGCAGTGAAGAAGACGGAATTCTAACCGCTTACGAGATAAGCCAAATGAATATTCCAACTACCGAACTTGTCGTGCTATCAGCTTGCGAAACCGGGTTGGGTGATATCGAAGGTAATGAAGGGGTTTATGGATTGCAACGGGCCTTCAAGATCGCCGGCGCGAAATATCTCATTATTTCGCTGTGGCAGGTACCCGACCGGGAGACGAAAGAATTCATGCTGACATTCTATCGGCATTGGCTGAACGATAATTTACCGATACCAGCGGCGTTCAACAAAACCCAGCATGAGATGAAGGAGCGGTTTTTCAATCCGTACCAGTGGGCAGGGTTTATTCTGGTGGAATAGGCCTTGCAAAAGCTCGAAAAAAAACCATTCAAAATCGAGGAAAATGTTGGATTACAACAAAACCCGAGTGCTGTTGGCCCTCGGGTTTTTGTTGTAATCTCGGCGGTTTAACCCGAAACTGTTTAGAATCTCCTCAGCGCAATCGGCATGTTCTCATCGTACAGTCCCGTAAGAATCGGTGTCTGCTGCCCGGCCGTGTATTGGCGCACCTTGGGCGTAACGTAGTTGTAAACCTCGCGCACCGTCACGATGTTGTCCTTGTTCGCATCAGCCGCACCTTTCAGTCCCTGCAGCAGATAGTAGGTAAATACACCCTGACGAAGGCCGTGATCTTCGAGCGACAATTCTTCTGCCTTCGACGACATCAGCAATGCGATACCGCCGTCGGAAGCCTCAAAGGCCTGGTAGTAACGGTCGAGTGTCACTGGCGCCGGGCCTTTAGCTGCCAATCCGTAATTCAACGAGCCACTGTGGCAGGCATCGGCAATGCAAATTTTGTGCTTGGCCTTGCTCTCCAGAAAAATGGCCTTGATTTCCTCGTGGCGCAGTTTGTTGTTGTAGCCATCAAAATCGACGGGCAGAAAACAGCCATCGAGGCCGTGACCACTGAAATACAGCAACACCACATCGTTGGCATCCGCTTTCAGGAAGTTGGCACGCATGGTGCGCAAGATGTTCTCCCGCGTGGCATCCTCATCTACCAGCACTGAAATTTGGTTGTCGGGCAACGCTCCACCTTCCGGGCTTTTGAGGAAGGAGTACACACGGTACGCATCGTCGTCGGTAAACTGAAGCGAAGGCATGGCGGTGTACCGACTTACGCCAACAATAACCGCCCAGATTTTCACATTCTTGGTGTTCACGATCTGCACTGGATCACTGGGCACCGTCTCCTCAGAGTCCATTTCTTTGATGGGTTTTCCATTCACCCAAACAGCGCCGTAGGCCCGGCCGTTTTTAAAATGCATGACACCCTCCCCATACGGTGCATTGTGCTGCCAGGCGCCCGCGTAACGGTCGCCGTTGGCGTAGAAGCAGGTGCCGTCTCCCAGCGGAAGTCCGTCCTTAAACTCACCCACCCAGCGCGAGCCATCGGGGTAGTCGTAATACCCTTTACCACTGCGGCAATAGGTGCTGGTGCAGTTGCGCAAGCCAGCAATGCTGTTGCGGTCGGAGGCCGCAGCATTGCCCACATTGTTGTTGGGCTTGCTGGACACTGCGGGTGAAGCCGGCTGTTCGTTCAAACGGCCATTCACCCAGTTTCCCTGGGTAATGCTGCCGTTGGGCTGAACCAAGCTTGCCAAAGCCGTTTTTACGGTTGTCCTTCCAGTCGCCAGTGTAATAGGCGCCATCTGGATAGTACATGGTACCACGACCGCTAAACTTCCCCAGACTGAATTCGCCGACATAGCGTTCTCCGGATTCAAAGTTGTAAGTACCTTTGCCGTGCATTTGGCCAGCCGACCAGGTGCCCTGGTAACGGTCGCTGTTGGCAAAGCGAAAGGTGCCGGTACCAGTCCGGCAATTGCCCTCAATGCATTGTGCAGAGAGCGGGTTGATTGCGGCAGACAGTGTAATGCCTGCCAAAACGAGGCGGAAGATCAGACCCTTCATAAGTCAAATGGTTTGATTGTTTTTTAAGTAACGTAAACGAAGGGTGCAAGTCTTGTTTCTTTTTAAAGTGATTAAAACTGGTTTCAAAGATCCTCCGGCCGGACGGAACAATGAAATCAAAAACAACTTAACCCACCGAATATTGTGCCACTTAAAGGAGCTTAAGATTAAATTTATATTTTTGCAAGCCTATTTTAACGCTATAATATTGACTTTCAAACTATTATAAAAATACCAAAATTATGTTAAAAAACGTTTTCGTTTTGTTATCACTGGTAGCCGTGCTGGCTTCCTGCACTGATCGGTCACCCAAAAGCATTACCGCAGAAGGCGATCAAATTTTCGGCGCTGAAGTATCAGCCGACAATGCTATGTCGTACGATGATCTCGTCACTCAAATGGCCGACAAGGATTCGATGCCGGCCAAAGTAATGGCTAAGGTAGGAGAAGTTTGCCAAATGAAAGGCTGCTGGATGACCCTCGTTTCCGACAAAGAGGATGCCCCCGAGATGCGGGTCACGTTCAAAGATTACGGCTTTTTTGTACCGAAAGACCTGGGCGGCAAAAAGGTAATTATAGATGGCTACGCTTATGTGGAAACAACCTCTGTAGAAGATCTGCGCCACTACGCCGAAGACGGCGGAAAGTCGAAGGAAGAGATTGAAGCCATTACCGAACCCAAAGAGGAAATGGCTTTCGAAGCCACTGGGGTACGCATACTGAACCAATAAAAAATGCCGCAAGAATTTGTCGCAGGGATTCCAGTGTTATGCATTGGAGCACCTGCGGCAATTTCTTGCGGCATTTCTATTGAGAAAAGAAGCTTACTTTTTCCTTACCAAGGCGTTGAGCACATCGGTTTTGACGTCCACTTTATACTCCTTGCGGAGTTCTTCCACCCACTGCTTCTCCAGGTAATCCTGATAATCGGCTACAGCGTAGCCGCGCGCATCAGCAAGTGCCTTGGGGGAGGGCGGAATGATGTTTTCTACCTTAATAAATGAAGCGGTTTTTGTACCAGCGTCCGTTTTAAGTTCGCCCATGGTGCCCGACTTCCACATGTTGTCGAGGTCCTTATTTTTTCCTTTTTCGTAGGTACGGTCGAGCACGGCAACCACATCGTTTTCGCCTTTCTTGTTGAATTTTTTCAACACCTCTGCCGCCGGTTTTTCAGCAGCATAGTCGCGCACTTTTTTCACCAGCTTGGCGTCATCGGATTTGATGGTATAAAAACTTACATCGGCGCGCTCATCCCACGTGTATTTGCCCTTCAGGTTTTTGTTAAAATAGGCTTCCAGACCTGTAGAGTCGGTGTTTGCACGGTCCCATACCAGGCGTTTGGCGGCTTCGAAGAGGAGAATACCCTCTTCGTATTCCCGCATCAGCGAACGGAACTCAGGGTATTTGAATTCTAGTTGCGACTCTTCGTACTGCATGGCACAGTCGTCAGACCAGCTCTTGTACAACTTGGCAATGGTTTCCTCCACCGGAAAACCCTTTCCGCGCATCCGTTCGCGGCCAGCGCGGGCGCAGTAGTCTTCAAAATCGGCCAGGGTATATTTGTTGTCCTTCCCAAAATGGAAGAGTTCCGTTTGCGGCTTGCTCGGATCGGCTTTCCATTTGAAAGTATGGAAAACAGAGTCCTGCTGTTGAGCAGCCCAGTAGTTCAGCGCTTCTGAATATTCCCGGTAGCCGCCTTCCTTTTTGATGCGGCTGATCATGCTTTGCTTAGCAATTTCACTGCGACTGTCGCGCTTTACACGCTCCGTGAGCGCGCGCTTGAGGGTTTCGAAGCTGCCAACAGGCCGCAGGCTCATCCGTTGTATGATATGCCAACCAATGGTTGTTTCTACCGGAGCGGAATAATCGTTGTCTTTCTTCAGGTCAAAGGCAGCATCCTCAAAGGGGCGCTGGTAACGATTGATGGCAAAAAAACCGATGTAACCACCCTTGGCAGCCGTCATCTGATCTTCTGAAAAGCGGGCACAAACATCCGGCCATGCCATACCGGATTGCAACGCGGCATAGGCGCTATCGATGCGCACTTTGGCAGCAGCGACTTTTTCAGGCGTATCACCTTTGCGCACAAGTATGTGGGATACCTCAATTTCGCCGCGAGCCGGCCGCGAGCCATGTACCATCACCAGGTTGTAACCACCGGGAGTACGAACGGGGCCGACCACATCGCCTATTTTAGCCTTGTAAACCGCCCGTTCCATGTCGTAAAAGCCATCGGGGAACATGGCCGTAATGTAACCGAGATGACCGCGGTTTTCTTTGGCCGCTTTGTCGTCGGAGCTATCGGCAGCCACCTGATCAAATGCGGCGCCACCTTTAATAAGTTTCAACAGCGACATCGCGCGGTTATACGCTTTCAGCGTGTCCGCAGCACTGGCATCCGGGTTGCAATTCACCAGAATATAACTGATGTCAATATCCTTTTGCATGCGATCGTATGCCTCCTTAACCAGTTTGTCGGTTACTTCTTTGTCGACGAGGTAAGAGTTGGCCAGTTGCCGGCGGTATCCTTCCAGTTCGGATTTTGTTTCCGGTACCGTGTCGAGCTGCATATCACGCGCCTTTTTAACCTTAAGTTTAAAATTCACATAAAGGTTGAGGTACTCATCCAGCGAAGCTTTCGAAAAATCTGCCTTGTCCTGGTTGGTTTTCGTGTAGATGTAGTTGAATTCCGATACATGAACAGGTACGCCTTCCACGCTGAAAAGCACAGGGTCATCGTTTTGGGCCGAAAGCAGGCCCAACGAAATGAAAAATGCGCTGAAAAGGGCAATGAAATGTTTGACCATAACGGATATATTTGTTGTTGAAACGGTGTAAGTAACGACGGGTCCGAAGCCTCGAGCCCTAAAATAAGGTTGCAAAGTTAGAAAAGGCCACGATATACGATGCGGAAGGGGCTTCGTTTTGTTTTTATTAACGCCAAAACGGACAACAGTAGCAATTCAATGCGGTCTGCTGCGTTTTACAAAAAACAAGTTTTTTCAAAAAGCACTACTACCCTGCACGATGGAGACTGTAAAAAAATATTTTCCACTGGCCCTTTTTCTGACAGCGGCCTTGTGGGCCAGCTATCACCGGATTCCCGCCGTAAAAAATGCAGTTGAGGGTATTTTACCCTTCCAGACGAATCAGGCGCCGGTGTTGGCGGCCATGGCACCCCGCGGGGATGCCCTTCCTGCTGCAGCCGATTTTGAGCACCTGGATGCTTATGCGCGCAACACGCCTGAACGATATGCCAAAGACGTGGCTACCCTGGCCCAGTACCTCAGCAAACCGGCTAACAACGACCTGGAAAAAGCGCGCCTTGTTTTCAGCTGGTTGGCCGCCCATATCCGTTATGATGCCGAGGGGTATGCCAGTGGCAAGGTAGGCAGTACAAGTGCCGACCGCGTTTTGTCCTCCCGAAAAAGTGTGTGTGAGGGTTACAGCAATTTGTTTGCTGCGATTGGGACAAGCATGGGCCTCGAGGTAAAAACCATCGACGGCTTTGCCAAAGGCATCGAATACCTGGATCGCAGCAGATTCCAAACTCCCAACCATTCCTGGAACGCCGTCCGCATTGGCCAGGGCTGGAAACTCATCGACGCCACCTGGGGCAGCGGTTATGGCAAGGCTGAAGGCCGGAAATTTGAATATGTAGAACAGTTTGATCCTTTCTGGTTCGACCTCGATCCGCGTGCGCTGATTTTCACCCATTACCCCCAGGACTCGGTCTGGCAGTGCCTGGAAAAACCACTCAGCAAGGCACAATTTGAAAAATTACCGATGCCGGGAACATCCTTTTTCCAGTTGGGCTTCCCCCCCGAAACGGTGCTCAATGCCGCACTTGACAACCCTTCCTTCAAATTCCCTACCGCCTATCAAATTAACTTCCGGGTACAGGTAAAATCCGTACCCATTCAGGGCGAACTCGTGAAAGGTCAAACTTACGATTTGGTGGTTGTTTCAGACGATGCAGCCAAAATGGCGGTTATGGAGGGCAGCCGCTGGACGCCCTTTACCAAAAAAGGAAATTTGTTCCACCTGAAATATACGCCTTACGGCAGAAGCGTATCCATTTGCGCAGCCCAAAAGGACGGTGATAAAACCTATGCGACAATCCTGACGTACCAATGAAACAGGGAAGATTAGTTAGCTCGGCTTTAGCCATTGGTCTTTAGTCTTTGGCTTTGCTCCGAAGGATTAACTATTTGGTTTTCAATGCATTAGTTTTTAACAAAATATTCGTTGATAAATAATGCACATGCTGTTTTAAAAAGGGTGTTCAAAATTTAGTTCCGATTTCTTCGGTATTTGATTTCACAAGGCCCCAATAACCGAGATCGAAGCCAAAGACCAACACCCAATGGCCAAAGTCCAGGTTAGAACGTGTTCGGATTTATTCTACCATATCAATAGATATCGCAAAACTTCGAACCAGGGTATGAATAATTTATCAACCATAATTTTGGTAAAATGCAGTGCCTTGTAAACCCAATAGCTACCGCTTCGGATCAAACCCAAAGACCAAAGACTAATGACCAAAGACTAATGACCACTAACCAACGCTAGCATACATCTTTTACCATCAGCGACAATACCCTTTCGCCGCGCCAGTTGCCCTCCTGAATGGTGAATGCGAGATCAAATGGCCGATGGCGGACTTGTTTGAAGGCCTCGGCAATACCAAAACCTATGCCCGTCCAAATTTTGCTGCTGCCTTTCTCACAAATGGAAAAACGCACATGGTTGTTGTCGAGCAGGCGGCTACGGCCAGAATCCACCACATTGCGGGCAATAAACACCGGGTGCATATTGTGGGGGCCGAAAGGCGAAAACCGCTTGAGGGTACGCCAAAGTTCCGGCGTAATTCTATTTAAGGGTAAATCAGCGCAGATATCCAGGATGGGCATTTCCGATTCCTTCGGCAGGTTAAGCTGTACCAGGGACTCAAACTTATCCCGAAAAGCAGGTACATTTTCGGCCGACATCTGCATACCGGCTGCATGGGCGTGTCCGCCAAAAGAATAAAACATGTCTTCGCATTGTTGCAAGGCATCGTAGAGGTCGAAACCCGGCACCGATCGCGCAGATCCAACAACGCGGCCTTCGGTTTGGGTAAGCACCACAGAAGGCCGGTGAAACGATTCAGCCATTCTGCTGGCAGCAATGCCAATGATACCCAGATGCCATTCGGGATCAAACAATACAATGCTTTTTCGCTCCTGCCAACCTTCCTGGTCCATGAAGCGCAGCTTGGCCGCCTCCGTGGTGGCAAAGTCGACTTCCCGGCGCTGGTTGTTGCGGGTAACCAGGGCTCCGGCATTTTCGAGTGCACTTTTTTTATCGGCCGACAATAACAATTTCACAGCATCCCGAGCATCTCCCAAACGGCCTGCGGCATTGATCAAGGGTCCAATACCAAATACCAAATCGTTGATGTTGAGGGGGTAATGTCGTCCGCTGCGCTGCACCAACGCCCAAAGCCCAACGCGTGGCTCCTGGTTGAAGCGCTGCATACCAAAATGGGCCAGGGTGCGGTTCTCGCCAATCATCGGAACGATATCGCATGCAATACTAACCACTACCAGATCCAGCAAATACACCAGATCACTGGCGCGAACATTGTTGCGGGAGGCTACTGCCTGGGCAAGTTTGAAAGCAATTCCGCAGCCGCTTAGTTCTTTGAACGGGTAAGGACAATCCTCCCTTTTGGGATCAAGGTTGGCGACCGCATCCGGCAAATCCCCTTCCGGAACATGGTGATCGCAAACAATCACATCTATCCCCAGGGTCGCAGCATAAGCAATGGCCGCGTGTGCCTTTATGCCACAATCAATAGTAATAAGGAGTGAACAACCCGTGGACTTTGCATAATCCACGCCTTCCATGCTAACGCCATAGCCCTCCTTATCACGATCCGGCAGATAATAATCCAAATCCCGGGTATAACCCGACAAAAAGGCATACATCAGTGCTACGCTGGTGGTGCCATCAACGTCGTAATCGCCATACAATAAAATATGCTCACCCTGATGGATGGCCTGCTCAATACGATCAACCGCTTTGTCCATGTCCCGCATTATATACGGGTCGTGCAAAGCCTCCAGTGAGGGCGATAGAAATTTTTCTGCCTCCTCCGCATGAACAATACCCCGTTGCACCAACAACTGGCAAAACAAGGGGTCTAACGACAAATCATTGCGCAATTGCTGGACGGTCGCGGTATCTGCTGGAATCTTTCGCCATTGGGGGCGTTTCATACGGGAAAAGCTTTGAGCAGCGAATTTACGGTTTTTTAACACTACTCCAAATGAAGCGCCGGATACCAGCGTTTATTAAGGATACTTTATGGGTTTTTCGCTTTGTGTAAGTCAAATACCATCTTAGCGGGGCTTTAGACATGTTCAGGTTTAACATTTTGGCGCCTGGTCGGCCAATTTTATTCTGCTCTTCGTTATTTTTTAGACCCGGATTGCCCGCAAACGAATCTAAAAAATGCCTAGATCAAAATAAAATTATCCTAACCAGGCATCCAAACGTTAAACCCGAACACATTCTTAGCCTTTTGTGTTGGTCTTTGGTTTCGATCCCGGTTATTGGTGCCTTGTGAAATCAAATGCCGGAGAAATCGGAATTAAATTTTGAACACCTTTTTTAAAACAGCATGTGCATTATTTATCAACGAATATTTTGTTAAAAACTAATGCATTGAAAACCAAATAGTTAATCCTTCGGAGCAAAGCCAAAGACTAAAGACCAAAGGCTAATGCCCATTTCAGCGCTGACATTCTGTCACCTTTTGTCTGCTTGGAACGAAATATGTTGTATTCACATCCACGGCGTTTTTGAAAGCCTTATCTTTGCGGTTCGATTTTTGAAAAGGGTTCCTTAACCGTTTTTATCCTCGCGCCCCAATACCCATGCATCTATTGTAGATTTAAAAGACCATCGTATCATATGCTCGGCTTACTAAAAAGAATACTCGGTACCAAACAGGATAGAGACCTGGGCAAGTACCAGGCTAACGTTGTGGAAATCAACCGCTATTTTAACGAATACCAGGATATTTCCAACGACGCCCTCCGCCAAAAAACCCTGGAGTTCCGCGAAAGAATCAAGGACTACCTCAAAAATATCGACGCGGAAATAACATCCATCAACCAGCAGGCGCTGAATACAGAAGAGTATTTCGAAAAGGAAAATCTCTTCAAAGAAGTGGATGAACTCAACAAGCAACGTGATTCGGCCCTGGAAGAAGTGTTGTTGGATATCCTTCCCGAAGCATTTGCTGTGGTCAAAGAAACCAGCCGCCGCTTCATGCAAAATGAGTCGCTGGAAGTAACTGCTACTGACCATGATCGACAGCTGGCCGCTCAGGCTGGTAAAAAGTACGTTACCATCCAGGGAGACAAAGCCATCTGGACCAACTCCTGGTCGGCTGCCGGTGGCGACATCACCTGGAACATGGTCCACTACGATGTTCAACTTATCGGTGGCATGGTACTCCATGATGGCAAAATTGCGGAAATGGCAACGGGTGAAGGTAAAACCCTCGTGGCAACCCTCCCTGCCTACCTCAACGGCGTTGCCGGAGAAGGGGTGCACATGGTAACCGTGAACGACTACCTGGCACGTCGTGACCAGGAATGGGTGGGCCCTATCTATGAATTCCTGTTTCTTACGGTCGATTGTATCGACAAATACCGCCCGCACAGTCCGGAACGCATCAAAGCCTACCAGTGCGACATTACGTTTGGAACCAACGCCGAATTTGGCTTTGACTACCTGCGCGACAATATGGTCATCAGCCCGGAAGAACTGGTGCAACGCAAACACCATTACGCCATCGTGGATGAGGTCGACTCCGTTTTGGTCGACGATGCACGTACGCCGCTGATTATTTCCGGTCCGGTTACCCGCGGTTCGGAAGACCAGGAGTTCGTGGGCTCAACCCCACCGTAAAACACCTGATTGACGAACAAAGCAAACTGGCCACTCAATTTCTCGCCGAGGCGCGTAAATTGTATGCTGAGGGGAAAACCGGCACCGAGGAAGGCCAAGCTGGTATGGCGCTCTTGCGCGCCCACCGCGCCCTGCCAAAACACCGACCACTCATCAAATTCCTGAGTGAGGAAGGCGTTAAGGTGTTGTTGCAAAAATCCGACGATTTCTACATGCAGGAAAACAACAAGCGCATGCCGGAAGTCGACCGCGAACTATTGTTTACCATCGATGAGAAAAACCGCAACGTGGAACTGTCCGATAAAGGAGTCGAATTCCTGTCGGGTTTCAGCAACGATGCTGGCTTTTTCGTCATGCCTGACATTGGTTCCGAATTGGTACAAATTGATACCGACGATTCGCTGGATTACGATGAAAAAACAGCGGCCAAAGAACAACTTGCCCAGGATTACGGCATCAAAAGCCGCCGTATTCACGCCATCCAGCAATTGCTGAAAGCCTACGCGCTCTTCGAAAAAGACAACGAGTACATCGTTATAGAAGGCGAGGTGAAAATTGTAGACGAGCAAACCGGCCGTGTCATGGAAGGCCGCCGGTATTCCGACGGGCTCCACCAGGCCATCGAAGCGAAGGAGAATGTGAAAGTGGGTGAAATTACCCAAACCTACGCTACCGTAACCCTCCAGAACTACTTCCGGATGTACCACAAACTCTCTGGTATGACCGGTACAGCCGAAACAGAAGCCAAAGAACTCTGGGATATCTACAAACTCGACGTTGTCGTTATTCCCACCAACCGGCCCATCACCCGTCAGGACAAAGACGATCTGGTGTACAAAACCGCACGGGAGAAATACAACGCCGTCATCGAAGAAATTGTAAAACTGCGCGAAGCGGGCCGCCCGGTATTGGTGGGCACCACCTCCGTTGAAATTTCTGAGCTGTTGTCGCGCCTGCTCAAGCTGCGCGGCATCGACCACAACGTATTGAATGCCAAACAGCACCAACGTGAAGCCGAAATCGTGGCAGAAGCAGGTCATCCAGGAAGGGTTACCATCGCTACCAACATGGCTGGTCGGGGTACCGACATCAAACTGGGCGCTGGCGTTAAAGAATCCGGTGGCTTGGCCATCATCGGCACCGAACGCCACGACAGCCGTCGGGTCGACCGCCAGCTGCGCGGTCGCGCAGGCCGCCAGGGCGATCCAGGTTCCTCCCAGTTCTACGTGTCGCTCGAAGACAACCTGATGCGTCTTTTCCAAAGTGACCGTATCGCAGGGCTTATGGATAAAATGGGCCACAAAGAAGGCGACGTGATTCAACACTCGATGGTCACCAAATCCATCGAACGGGCGCAAACCAAAATTGAGGAAAACAACTTTGGCATCCGGAAGCGATTGCTGGAATACGACGACGTCATGAACATCCAGCGGGAAGCGATTTATAAAAAACGCCGCAATGCCTTGTTTGGCGATCGCCTGGCACTGGATATCAACAGCGCCTTTATTGCCATCACCAACGAACTGGTGCAGGTACACCGCCATGGCGGCGACTTCGAAACATTCCGCCTCGACAGCATCCGGATGATTGGTGTTGACCCTGAAATGGATGCTTCCTGGTTTAAAAGCGCTCCTGGCGATACCGTGACCGCTACCTATCAGGATCAGGTATTCGGCATCTATGCCCGCAAACGCCACCAGGTTTCCGACCGCGTTTTACCCATCATCAAAGATGTACATGCCAAAGAGGGACAGCGTTACAAGCGCATCGTAGTACCCTTTACCGATGGCTCTCTGGGGCTGAACATCAGTGCCGACATGGAAAAAGCCATCGAAACCGACGGCAAGAGCATCATGATGGATGTGGAAAAAGTGGCCAATCTGGCCATCATCGACGATGCCTGGAAAGAACACCTGCGCAACATCGACGACCTGAAAGAATCGGTTCAGGGCGCTTCCTTCGAGCAAAAAGACCCGCTTGTCATCTATAAAATGGAAGCCTACAACCTGTTTGAAGGACTCGTGGGGCACATCAACTCCAGCGTCAGTGCCTTCCTGCTCAAAGGCACCCTTCGCCTTCCCGATGAGGACGAAATGCGCCGCGCACAAGCGGCACAGGCCCAACAGGACGCCATGCGCCGTGCACAGTCGAACCGCCTTCGCACCAATAACCAGCAAGGGCTCACTGAAACCCAGCAGGCAGCACAGCGCGCAGCACAACAGGCCGGTCACAACGGGCCCGTACAACGGGTGCAGCCCATCGTCAAGGAAAAAGTAGTGGGCCGCAACGACCTATGCCCCTGCGGTAGCGGCAAGAAATACAAGCACTGCCACGGTAAGTAACACCCGACCGCCGGTCGGTGCAGTCCGGCCGACTACCAGTCGGCCCCCAAAACAGGAGTCAGCCCAGTCAATGGGTTGGCTCCTGTTCCATTTTACACCACAGCCAACCCGGGGTTGGCTCCTGTACAATTTTATACCACAGGCAACCCTCCCCCACCCTAATGCATCAAGTATTTTATTCATCCAAACACCCGTGAAACAACTGTTGGCTGCAAGTTGAAAATCTAGCAGGTTATATTTTAAGCTAAAGCCAGCAGCCAACAATGCCTACCCCCTAATACATCAAGTATTTTATTCATCCAACCAAACGTTCAACCAACCTCCCATGAAACAACTGCTTTTCGCTTCCCTGCTCCTGCTGAGCACCCAACTTCTTGCACAGGAACCTGCACGGTTCCAATTCGGCGTTTCCCTTAACCCACTCATCAGCGATGTTTTGTACCAAAGCGATGGAACGGCTCCCGAATCGGTCGTCAACACCATCAAGGATTCCGAACGCACCCGATTCGGCTACAGCGGTTTTGTTTTTCACGCTATAACCTCAACGACCGGCTCTCCCTCCAACTTGGCCTTGGCTACAGTAATACTGGTACCCGGTACCCCAAAACGAAGGCAGAATGGCCGCAACCAGGCCCGGATTTGGCAACCCATTCCAGTTTAAACACTGTCCAGCACAGCATCATTGCACCGCTGCAGGTCCATTACCGGATTGCGACACAGGGACTCCGTTGGTACGCCAGCGCAGGCCTAACCCCAAGTTACCTTGCCAGCGAACAAAACAACGTCAAACTGTGGTTCAGTGACGGATCTACGGATAATACCAACATGGCGTCCAATCTCGACAATTACAACCGCGTCAACCTCAGCGCAGGACTGGGTTTCGGTGTGGAAATACCACTCGGCAGCGCCATGCGTTTGTCGGTCCAGCCAACGTTTGAGGCAAACTTGCTTAACGTGCGCAGTGACGATGTACCCTTGAACCGAAAGTTGTATTCCCTTGGACTACAAACTGGAATTGCATTTTAACACCGCCATAAAAGCCTTCCTATAAATAACTCAGAAATAACTTTCCGACACGTTGCTAAACCCCATGAATTACTCCATGGGGTTATTTTTTTATCTCCACACCACTGCCCTCTCCAATCTTTTTCCGAACTTTCCCGGCAACAATAAACCACAGCAGCATGAAGCAAAAAATACGCATGGGCATGGTCGGCGGTGGCATCGGCGCCTTTATTGGTGGTGTACACCGCATTGCAGCAGCCATCGACGGAGAGATCGACCTGGTTTGCGGCGCCTTTAGCAGCGACCCCGACAAATCCAGGGCCTCTGGCGCCGAATTAGGCCTCAGCCCTGATCGTTGCTACGGCACCTACGAGGAAATGATTCGCCGTGAAAAACGACTGCGCCCCGACAGGCGCATGCAGGTGGTATCCATTGTAACCCCCAACCATGTACACTTTGGCCCGGCCAAAATGGCACTCCAAAATGGTTTCCATGTTATTTGCGACAAACCACTGGCTTTCAGCCTCAAAGAAGCACTGGCGCTTGAAAAAATAGTAGAAAAATCGGGCCTGCTATTTGCGCTCACCCACAACTACACCGGCTACCCGATGGTCAAGCAGGCCCGGCAGATGATTCGCCACGGCGAACTGGGGGCCATTCGGAAAGTGGTGGTGGAATATCCACAAGGCTGGCTCAGTACCCGCATCGAAGCCAGCGGCCAAAAACAGGCCAGCTGGCGTACCGACCCCACTAAAAGTGGTATCGCGGGTGCCATGGGCGATATCGGAACCCATGCCGAAAACCTCGCCGAATACATCACCGGACTGCAAATTTCGGAGCTCTGCGCCGACATCAGCACTTTCGTACCGGGCAGGGCCCTCGACGACGACGGGAATGTGCTGCTTCGTTTCAACAATGGCGCCAAAGGCGTGCTCCATGCCAGCCAAATCGCAGCTGGCGAGGAAAACGACCTCAACATCCGGGTGTATGGCGAAAAAGGCGGATTAGCCTGGCGACAAATGGAGCCCAATACCCTGGTAGTGAAATGGCTCGACCAGCCGACCCAACTCCTGCGGACCGGCGTGGGAAACCTGTACCCGGAAGCGCTTGCCGCTGCACGCATTCCCGGTGGCCATCCGGAGGGCTATCTCGAGGCATTTGCCAACATCTACAAAAATTTTGCCCACTGCGTTCGCGCCCATGCCGAAGGCAGAACGCCAGATCCTGTTTATACCGACTTTCCCTCTGTCGCTGATGGTGTTCGGGGTATGCGCTTCATCGAAAAAGTAATTTCCAGCGGTAAAAGCAAGCAAAAATGGGTCAAAATGTAAGCCGAATTTTTGGTGTTGATTTCATAGAGGCATACATTTTCAACCCCAATTGCAGCCAAATACCCATTCCTAAAGGCCAAAACCCAGTGTAGTATTGATGATAAAATATATTTTACCCACCGTAGCGGCGCTGTTGGTTGGCCTGTTGTTCTGGCTTACTGTTGAAGTTGGCGCCATCGACAAGCCTGAAATGCCCGCCAGTTATTATATCGGCATGGCCATCGGCAATCTACTCATGCCTTTACTCTTTGCAGGCATAGCGGGCTTTATCAAACGCTCTTTCAGCAAAGACACAGCCTACGACTGGCGGATGTTCTACATCTTTTTGATCAGTTTCACCTTTGTTTCCGTACTGGGAAAATACAGCGAGTGGCAGGCACAGCGACAAACAGAACAAGGGGTGATACAAATAGAAAAGTGAGGACTGTATCTGTAGCCCTCACTTTTTAGCCTTGGCATGGCCCCACTTCAATGCCATTCAATTGGTACATGGATCAGTAAACCCTTGTTACAGGATAAATGGCGGTGTCCTGAACGCAAAAGCTGACATCTACCCTTCTCCATGCTACAGCGCATTGAATTTCACCAGTTCATACTCGGGCGAACACTCAAATAATTGGTGAAGGATACCGATATGCCCGGATCCAAAAAGCACCAGAATCCTGTCGTCGGGTTTGGCTTCTATCCGCTGAATATTTCTAAAAATACGCAGGTTGCGACTGTACCAATACAGGGCAAGGGCATCGGCGCCGTTGAAATCGCCGAGTTTGAAATCGCCGCAAAGGTAGGCGCCATAAGCACGCCGGATGGCTTGTTCCGAATTGGAAAGCTTGAAGTAATCTAGCAGGTTCATCCTGACAGAGAGTTTGTTGTCTTCGTCATACATTTTTTTGTACCGAAGCGAGGTAGCATCATCGCTAATCCAGTCATAGCCCTCAAATACCCCGTCAAGGTACTTGCGGAAGGCGATGGAATCTGCTGTATTCGCCATATCATAATCTACTCCGGCAGCATCACAGCCATACAAGGTATCCAATGCAAACTGACGCATTAACCGAAATGCAATCTGATCAATTTCTTGTGGCCGGAGCGGTTCGCCTTCGTTCTGCCACCTGTCATATCTGCGAAGCAAGTAGCCCGTATTTCTTCCCGCTTCTACAACAACTTTGGTAGGTCGAAACCGCGCTAAATAGCCTACAAGTTCCAGCAATTCTACTTGCTTTGTTTCCGATAAAATGTCAATTTGATCTTCTTTAGACACTTTGTGCGCATCCAGGTTCGGATATCCGAAATGGAAAGTACCAACCAGCAGCACTTTCGGAACGCCTTCGGGCGCAAGCAGGATGGAGTCAGGAAAATCCGTGTTTTGGGCAGTGGTTCCAGCAATCGTCAGGAACAAGGCCAAGGCAGTGAGCATACAATTTTTCATGGTGGTAAAATTTTTGCCAAAGGTCAGCTTCGTGCAATCCTTTGGTAAAAAAAATCGGTCAGTTCCGGTTGCGGGTCGGTGAGTAGAAAACTGCTGTGTACCGGAGTTCAACGGCCATTATTGCGGATTTACCGAAGCCCTGCCGAGCTTTACCGATTACCGATGGTGGTAGTGAACCTTTATTTGATATCTTTGAAACCGCCTCGATTGCCGCCAGCCCAAGGGGTAATGTATGCCAAGTGCTGCCTGGTTTTGTCCGCATCCTTTGCATGACCGATAAAAAGCAGCCCATGGCCTGGTGCACGAAATTTAACCTTAGCAAACATGAAACCGGACTTTCGCAACCTCATTTTGTGGTTCTTGCTCTTTTCCTATTCTTCAGCCCGGTAAGAATTTGGGCGGTCACTTCCAGCTTTGAAAAGGCCTTTGGTTTTATTTTTCAATATAAAAGCCTGGTACTAACACTGGGCTCCATGCTTTCCTTTTTTGCCTACACATTGCTGGCTTATCTGGCACTGAAAGCCTGGTATCCGGTCAGGTCCCTTGTTGATGGAGTATGTTTGACTTTATCCATGCCTTCAATACTGCTAGTGGGCGTAGCCCTCAGGTATTTGATTCAGGAAGTGATCAGTTTCAAAATTTTTGGCTTTGGCAATTACCCGGAGGATTACGGACTTCAAAACTATTTTTTTGACAATTCGTACTACGGACTTATGTATTCCGCGCTTGGGATTGTGGCTTATTTTTCCCACTATGCCCGCTACAAGGAGCAGAAGCAGCTGGAATTACTGCTGCAACAAAAACAAACAGAGCTCGCCTTTTTGCGCGCGCATATCAATCCCCATTTCTTGTTCAACAGCCTGAACAACATCTATGCGCTCATACACGATGGATCCGGCGAATCGCTGAAAGCAGTGGAAAAGCTGTCTGGGCTGCTGCGCTATGCACTTTATGAAAAAACGGAAAAAGTGCCCCTGAAAAAAGAACTTGAAGCCATTCGGGACTTTATCAGTCTGGAGCGGTTGCGCTATAGCACCGAGCCGGAAATCAGGTGGAAAACGGATGCCTGTCTGGAGGACAGGCAGATCGCCCCGCTGCTCCTGATTCCTTTAATAGAAAATGCTTTCAAACATGGAGATGTGCGCAGCCCGATCATCATTGGTTTGTATAAGCAGGGCGACTGGCTGTGCTTCAGCGTAGAAAATGCTTGTGTAGCCAAAGCAAAACACGCACAAGGCGGAATTGGCCTGCAAAACATCAAAAAACGACTGGAACTACTTTACGCCAGACATCAGGTGCTTGAAGTGCGCAATGCAGCCGGGCATTTTCATGTTTTACTAAAAATAAAACTCGACGCATGCTGACTTGTATGGTCATAGACGATGAGCCCCTTGCCTTGCGCCTGATATCAGGCTATGTGGAAAAAACCGAAGGGCTGGAACTCATGGGCGGCTTTACGGACCCCATTGTGGCTTTGCGCGCACTGGATACCCGGCCTCCGGATCTAATTTTTCTGGATATCCAGATGCCCGAATTGACGGGATTGCAATTTATGAAAATTGCCTCCGGAAAATGTGAAATAGTGATCACAACTGCCTATCACGAGTTTGCAGTAGAGGGTTTTAATCACGATGCCGCCGACTACCTGCTAAAGCCCATCAGCTTTGAGCGTTTTCTGATGGCTATTTCCAGGGTCAGACGACGCTTGGGTAGCCCCACAGAGCCCGTCTTGCCAGATTCATCCGGAAACATCTTCGTTAAAGACGGGAAGCGTATGCGAAAAGTGGAATTGAAAGACATTTTGTACCTCGAAGGTTTGGGCGATTACGTGACCATTCACGCTGAGGGAGGTAAGATCCTGACTTCGGAAAATTTGAAAGACCTGGAAAAAAAGCTACCTGCTCCAACATTCATCCGGATTCACAAATCATTTTTAGTAGCGATCGACAAGATCAGTTACATCGAAAACAACAGGGTGGTCATCCAGTCCAGGCATTTACCGGTCAGTGACACCTATAAACAAGAATTCTGGAAGCAAATCAGAGGTTATTGACCATCATCACCATTGCTTGTGACTTAAATCAAGTTTGCTATGCCGTGCTAAAACCTACTTTTGCCAGCGTGCGCAGCCAACTTGGAATTTGACAAAACCATGGCGCAAAAAATAGGTGCCAAAATCCAAAACAAACCCTACTTTTGCGCTGTTTGGATTTTGTCTAAATAAATAACACTGCCGCACGACTATTATGCAACGCCGGTACCGCACCATTCCAGAACTTCGTTTGCACGAAAGTGCCAAAGCCATCGCCTTTGCAGACACCGCGCTTGCCGGTAAACTCACTGCAATGGGCTTACTTCCTGGCACACTGGTAGAAATGGTCCGCAAAGCGCCTTTTGGCAAAGCCTATTATATAAAGGCTGATGGTGTGCGGCTGGCCCTTCGCGAAGAAGAGGCGGCAAGCATACTATTGGAAGCATGAACAACAGCAAGGTGCTGCGCATTGCCCTTGCTGGCAATCCCAACAGCGGAAAATCCACAGTTTTTAACCTACTGACCGGCCTTCGGCAGAAGACGGGTAATTTCCCCGGCGTAACAGTCGATATCAAAGAGGGGAAAATTCGCTTTCCCGGCGGGACGGAAGCACGGCTCATCGACTTACCCGGCACTTACAGCCTGCACCCCAATGCTTCCGATGAGCAGCTCGTTACCAGTATTCTGAGCAACCCTACCGATCCTGCTTTCCCGGATGTGATTGTTTATGTAGCCGATGTTACCCACCTGGAAAAACACCTGTTGCTGCTGACGCAAATTATCGATTTGGGCATTCCGGTCATGGTCGCGCTGAACATGTCGGATACCGCGGCACAAATGGGAATTCGGGTAAACACCCAACTGCTTGAACAAAAAATCGGCGTACCTTTTGTCAATATTTCCGGCCGAACCGGTGAAAACCTCCCCCAGTTGTTGCTCGATCTGGAGCGTTTTGCTACAAGCAAACCTACACTGCCTGGCCCTTTTTATCCCTTTGGTGAAACAGAAAAGCAAGTTGTAGAAGCCGTCATCCAAAATTTTAAAGTCAATAACCCCTACCGGGCGCTGCTCTGGGCACACCATGCCGATTGGTTGCCTTTTTTAACCGCTGAAGAAAGGGCCACCCTGCGCACAATCGTGCACACCAAATCCCTACAGTCGTTACGGACGCAGGTGGACGAAACCCTGGACCGCTACGACCGCTTCACGCCCATTGTGCAAACAGCGATACAACAGCCGCGTGCTTTCCCAGAAACCAATACCGACAGGATAGATACCGTGCTTACCCACCGCTTATGGGGCCCTTTGATCTTTTTTTCCATCATGCTCCTGGTTTTCCAAGCCATTTACGACTGGAGTACTTGGCCAATGGACATGATTGAAACGGTATTCTCGGATTTAAACGACTGGATCGGAAAGGCCCTTCCCGACAATTGGTTCCGAAGCCTGCTTACCGATGGTGTATTGGCCGGACTGGCTGGCATTTTGGTGTTTGTACCTCAAATTGCCATCCTTTTTTCCTCATCAGTATACTGGAAGAAGTAGGCTATATGGCCCGGGTAGTGTTTATGTTTGATAAGTCGATGCGGCGCTTTGGCATGAACGGCCGAAGCATCATTTCGCTCATCAGCGGCGGCGCCTGCGCGGTGCCAGCCATCATGAGCGCTCGCACCATCGGAAATTGGAAAGAACGGCTGATTACCATCCTTGTCACGCCGTTCATCAGCTGCAGTGCCCGCCTGCCGGTATATGCCGTATTGATTGGACTTGCAGTACCGCCCAAACGCATTTTGGGTATACTCAGCCTGCAAGGCCTCACTTTTGGCAGCATGTACCTGCTCGGAATTGTAGCAGCCTTGGCTTCGGGCTGGGCAATGAAAAAATGGCTGCACACCCGCGAGGTATCTTACCTCGCCATTGAATTACCCGTTTATCGCGCACCCCACTGGAAAAATGTTTGGATGACCCTTTGGGAAAAAGTATCAGCTTTTGTTTGGGGTGCCGGTAAAATTATTTTCGTCATTTCAATTCTATTGTGGGGCCTGGCCAGTTTTGGGCCTTCTGGTGCATTGCAACATGCCGAAACCACGGCCATTCAGGATGCCAGCACGCTTCAATTGGATACGGCCCAAACCAATGGAATGATTGCGGCCCGCAAACTGGAGGCCTCCTACGCCGGTATTGCCGGAAAGGCCATAGAGCCCGCCATCCGCCCGCTGGGTTATGATTGGAAGATTGGCATCGCGCTCATCACTTCCTTTGCTGCCCGTGAAGTTTTCGTGGGCACCATGTCAACAATTTACAGCATCGGTAGTGCCGACGATGATGTGGCCCTTCGGCAAAAAATGAAACTGGCCAAGTTTGATGATACAGGCAAGCCCGTGTATTCCCTCGCGACAGCCCTTTCCCTGCTCGTTTTTTATGCCCTGGCCATGCAGTGTATGAGTACTATTGCTGTCGTAAAAAAAGAGACCGGTACATGGAAATGGGCCTTGCTCCAGTTTGTTTTCATGAGCGCCATGGCCTATTTGGGCGCATTGTTAACTTACCTAATCTTTTCCTAAAACAAGTCTTGGCCCCTCAGATCAGCCTCCAACGCCCAATGCATTCCAGACCGGGTCGCCTTCCGGAATTGGTGCTGTAAACGACAGCAGTTCCCCACTAAAGGGGTGCTCCAGGGAAAGTTTCCAGGCATGCAGGTGAATCGACCGATCGCGGTTGCTGCGGCGCGCGCCGTACTTCACATCTCCTTTTACGATGCAACCGATTTCGGCCAATTGGGCCCTGATTTGGTGAAAACGGCCGGTTTCCAGTGTAATTTCCAGCAAATGATAGCGCTCACTGGACCGGACCCAACGGTAATGCAGCACTGCTGCCTCTGCCCCGGGATCGGTTTGCTGGCATACCACCGCTTTTTTCTTTTGTCCGTCGCGGGATAAAAAGTGGCGCAGGGTATCATGCGTTTTTTCAGGCATTTTTTCAACCGCGGCCAGGTATTTTTTCAATACTGCCCTGCTGAAAACCCGCCTGCAAAAGTGTGGCGGCCTCCTTTGTTTTTGCCAGGAGTACCAGGCCGCTCACCGGGCGGTCGATGCGGTGTACCAAAAAAACTTCCTTTTTGCAGTGTTCATTGGCCTGGTCGAGTAACGATGTATCGCGGGTTTGATCGGGTTGAACCGGTAACCCTGCGGGTTTATTACACACCAGCAGCTGGCTGTCTTCAAATAATATTGCTTTCATGATATTTCTTCATAATCGATAAAATCAGCATCGTCATCGTCTTTACGGCGCTGTATTTCCACCGTGCCCTCCGGCTTACGCGCAGGAGGTGGCTGCGGCGGCGTGTGAAAATGTCGCTGGTGGGAGGTAGTTTGTAAAACCTGGCGCAGCAAACGGTAAAACCAAAGTATCGCCAGGAAAGTAAAGATCCATTTCAGCATCATTGCTGTACAATTTTTATGCGGCCGGCTGGCTCAGGAAGAGGCCACCTTTTTCCCTTCCACCATCCATTTCAACAACGGATGGCTGAATACTGCCACTAATATAATCAAAACACCGAGATAAAAACCCGGATCCATCTCTTTGTCTTCCCGGAAAATCAGAATCGCCAACAGAACACCATAAACGGGTTCCAGGTTGATGGTAAGGTTGGTTGCAAAGGCTGTAAGATGACGCATGGCCACCAGAGAAAGGTAATAAGGCAACAAAGTGCAAGCAATGGCCAATACGAGTAACCAGGCGATATCGCTGCCCATGGGCTGTATGCGCATAGTGGGTTGCCAATATAATACGAAGGGCATGGCCACACAACAAATTAGAAAAGCCGAAAACAATTCCACAAAGGTCATGACCAATGCAGGTGGTGGTGTTTTATCGAGAATCCGCTTGTTGAGGGCTGTAAAAACGGCTGCCAAAAACGCACCCACTACGCCAATGGCAAAACCAATTTTCATAGAAAAATCGATGTGGCCTACCACCAGCGCCATACCGGGCAAAATCAAAATGCCAAGGGCCAATTCATACCAGCGAATGCGCTGCTTGAGGATAACCGGTTCTGCCAACGCCGAAAACAGGCTGGTTGCCCCCATGGTGGCTACCGCCACCGAGGCGTTTGACAGTTTGACGGCGCCGTAAAAACACAACCAATGCACGCCTACCAGGCAGCCAACCAATACCAATTGCCGCAAAACGGGTCGCGAAATGCTGCGCAAGGCCGCTTTGGGAATGATAAACCATAAGGCCACACTACACAACAATACCCGCCACCAAACCAATGGAAGCGCCTGTAAAGTGATGAGTTTACCCAAAATGGCGGTAAAACCCCACAACATCACGCAAAAATGAAGGTAAAGGTAGGCTCGCAGTTTGTCGGTCATAATTGCGACAAAGGTAATCCAGCGCTTTAGAATTTGTCTAAATTTTATCCTACAAGAGGCTTTACACTGGTGTGACAGTGACCAAAAGCCATTGCATTAATTTTGTGGCTAATTTTTACCTGAATTCCTCATAAGCATATGCTCGAAGGTTATCACTGTCTTACCCTGACGCATCGCGAAGCGCCGCTGGAAACCATTGGACAGCTCGTACTGCGCAACGATGCCGACCGCACTCCCGAGCTGGTGCTTCAGCAATTGAAAACCCGATTTGATTGGGAAGAGGTTTTCTACCTGGCGACCTGCAACAGGGTCTTGTTTTTTTATTACCAGGCCGTGCCCGCTAAAGGTGTCGAACCTGCAACCTTGGTTGCCCTGCTTCGCCCCGATCTGCCCGCTCAAAAACAAGCAGAAACCGCCAGCTACATCCGGCAGATCAACGGTGGGGAAGCTATTCAACACCTGCTGGAGGTAGCCTCTTCAATGGACAGCCTCGTGATTGGAGAACGGGAAGTTATTCGGCAAATGCGGGAAGCCTTTGAGCAAAGCCGGGATTGGGGGCTTACCGGCGATCACCTGCGCCTGCTGATGCGTTTTACCATTGAAACGGCAAAGTCGGTTTACAGCCAAACAGGAATCGGAGAAAAAGCGCTTTCGGTCGTTGCGCTGGCCTTTCGGGAAATGGAAAAACACGGATTACACCGCGACCAACGCATCCTGCTGGTAGGCGCCGGACAAACCATCGCACTGGTGGCAAAATTTCTCGACAAATCGGGCTTTCGCAACACTGCCGTCTTTAACAGAAGCCTCGACAAAGCCGAAGCTGTAGCCGAATACCTCGGTGGAAAAGCATACCCGCTGGAGGCTTTGGCTAGTTACCAGCAAGGTTTTGATGTCATGATTGTCTGTACCGGAGCAGCAAACCCCATCATCACCACAGATCTTTACGAGCAGCTGCTTGCTGCCGAAACCGGTCCCAAAACAGTGGTCGATCTCGCCGTCCCCAACAATGTTGCTAAATCGGTGGTTGCGAACTTTCCGATGCATTACATCCAGATCGAAGGGCTGCGCGATGCCGCGCGCGAAAACCTGGCCTACCGAGAAAAAGAACGCGAAAAAGCGGCTGTGCTGATTCAGGATAAAATTTACGAATTCCGCCAACGTTGGCACGAGCGCCAGGTAGAGCGTTCGATGTACCCCATTGCAGAGGCCATCAAAGCGGTGCGGGAAAAAGCGGTGTCGGAAGTGTTTGGCAAAGACTTTGACCAACTCGACCCAGCAGCTCAGGAACTGGTACACCGCATGTTGGCGTACATGGAGAAAAAATGCGTCGCCATTCCCATGAAGGCCGTAAAAGAAATCGTGCTCCACGCTTCCCGGGAGCGGAAAATGCAGCCCGCCACCGATCCTGCAAAACCCTGAGCCAACAACATTCCCTGGTGAAGGCACGGGGCTGCCTAGTGCGCTTCAAGCCAGTTGTTGCCAACCCCTATTTCAACCAGAATCGGCACCTTTAGGCCTGGAATGGCTGTGCGCATTTTTTCAAGAATTATGGGTTTCAGGGCTTCCAACTCCTCTTTGTGCACATCAAATACCAGTTCGTCGTGAACTTGTAGGATCATGTTGGAGCGAAATTTTCCCTTCTCCAGTTCATGCTGGATGCTTACCATGGCAACCTTGATGAGATCTGCTGCAGTACCCTGTATGGGGGTATTGACCGCCATACGCTCTGCCATGGAACGCGCCATGCCGTTTCGGCTGTTGATGTCGCGGAGGTACCGACGCCTTCCCAGCAGTGTCTCCACAAATTCGTTCTTTCTGGCAAATTCCACGATGTTGTCCATGTAGCTTTTCAGTCCGTGGTATTGCTTGAAATAGTTTTCAATGATTTCCTTGGCCTCCGTGCGTTTTATCCCAAGCTGATTGCTCAGATTAGTAGCACCAGCGCCGTAAATAATGCTAAAATTGACCGTTTTTGCTGTCCGACGCTGATCGGCGGTAACTTCCTCCAGGGGCACGCCAAATACCCGGGCAGCGGTGGCCGTATGGATATCCAGATTGGCCTGAAAAGCCTCCAACATAGCCTCCTCATGGCTGATTTCCGCTATGAGTCGAAGTTCGATCTGGGAATAGTCGGCAGACAGCAACACATGGTCCTTATCGCGGGGAATAAAAGCCTCCCGCACTTTACGCCCTTCCAGGGTGCGAATGGGTATATTCTGAAGGTTGGGATTCTGGCTGCTGAGTCGGCCGGTAGCCGCAATGGTTTGGTTGAAGGAAGAGTGAACCCGACCCGTTTGGGGGTTGATCAATGCCGGCAAAGCATCCACATAAGTACCCTTCAACTTCATCAGGGTGCGGTGCTGCAGAATATCGGCACAAATTGGGTACTCTGACGCAAGGCTGCTCAGCATCTCTTCATCGGTGGAATACTGGCCGCTCTTCATTTTTTTGCCCGAATATGGCAGTTTGAGCACATCAAACAGCACTTCACCCACTTGTTTGGGGCTGGCAACATTGAAATTTTGACCAGCCTCTTTCAGAATTTTTTCTTCCAATCCAACGATCTCCGTGGCCAGTTCTTTGGAATAAGCCTGCAAAAAATCAGGGTCAATCCGGACACCAGCATGCTCTATGGCAGTCAGGACCGACACCAGGGGCATTTCCACCTCCCGGAACAGTTTGTTGAGCGCCTCCCCGCCTGCTTCCAGTTTGGGCGCAAGATAGTCATGCAACTGCAGCGTGATATCAGCATCTTCCGATGCATATTCCTTTATTTTATCGATTGGAACATCCCGCATAGTGCCTTGCTTGGCGCCTTTTTTCCCAATCAGTTCCTCTATTTTTACCGGACTATAGTCGAGGTAGGTTTCCGACATGTAGTTCATGTTGTGCCGGAGCTCAGGCTCCAGCAAATAGTGCGCAATCATGGTATCCCAAAGCGACCCTTTGATATCAACCCCGTAGTTTTTCAGTACCACAGCATCGTATTTAAGGTTTTGCCCGATTTTTTGAATAGCCTCATCCTCAAAAAGTGGCCGAAACTCCTCCACAATGGCTTGCGCCGCCTGGCGGTTTTCCGGCACTGGCACATACCATGCGGTGTGGGCTTTTATGGCAAATGACAAACCTACCAATTCGGCTTGCGTAGCATCGAGTGAGGTGGTTTCGGAATCGTAGCAAAAAAACTTGCTCTTTCCCAAAACGTCTATTAAAGCAGCGCGGGAAGCGGGGGTATCTGCCAGGTGGTAGTGGTGCTCCGTGTTTTCAATGCTCTTTGCTGTGCGGTGGAAACCTTTGGCCGCTGGCAAACCGGATAAAGGCTCCGCAGGCGGTTCGTCACCAAACAGCGAACCCTGGGTACCTGCCTGGCTGGATGGGGCTGTCACAGCCTTTGTTGTTCTGCCGGGTTTTGGAGCGGGTGCTTCTGCCGGGGTTCCCCCCAGCTCGTGCCCAAGGATATCGGCAGCCAGACGCCGAATTTCCAGTTCCTTGAACAATTCAATCAGTTCTTCGCGGTTGAACGGCTCAATTTCAAAAAATTTCTCATCGAATTGTACATTGGGCACATTGATATCGATGGTGGCCAGCCATTTGGAAAGCACCGGTTTTTCATGGTGTTCCCGCACAATTTCCTGTTGCTTGCCTTTTAGTTTATCAACATTCTCAAGCAAATTGTCAATGCTGCCGAATTCGGCCAGCAATTTGGCAGCCGTTTTTTCACCAATGCCCGGCAGCCCTGGAATGTTATCCACGGAATCGCCCATCAAACCCAGCATATCTATGACCTGATCGACCCGTTCAATGCCCCATTTTTCGCACACCTCTTTTGGCCCGAGTATTTCCACATCATTGCCTTGTTTACCAGGTTTGTACATGAAAATATGCTCGTCGACCAACTGGCCGTAGTCTTTGTCGGGCGTAACCATGTACACATCGTAGCCTTGCTTTTCCGCCTGTTTTGCCAAAGTACCAATGACATCATCCGCCTCGTAATGGTTGATGATGAGCACTGGAATGTTCATGGCTTTAACGATGCGCTCCACCCAGGGTATGGCCAGCGAAATATCCTCCGGTTGTGCATCCCGGTTGGCTTTGTAGGGTTCGTATTGCTCGTGCCGGAAGGTGGTGGTGGGCGGATCAAATACCACTGCAAGGTGCGTGGGTTTTTCCCGCATCATCATATCCCAGAGGGTACGCATGAAACCCTGAATGGCAGAGACATTCCAGCCCTTTGAGTTCATTAAAGGACGCGAAATGAAGGCATAGTGGGCACGGTAAATCAGCGCGTGGCCATCGAGGAGAAACAGTTTCTTAGACATGCAGGGTAGGGAATGGTATACAAGATAATTTCAGGCGGAAAATTACTCATTTTAACTCGCCCCCCCAATACCTGAGTGCCAAAGCTGGACTTTTGCATCGCTTTGAACCGTAATTGGGTGCACGAATCAGGCTTTTCCACCATACCCATTGCACCAACCCTGAAAGCCTTTTAAAATGCCCAGCGCAGCGCCAAACCGGCATACGCCAGTCCGCCGCCAAATCCCATTAGAATAACCTTGTCGCCTTTTTTGAGTTTGCCCGCCTTTACGCCCTGGTGCAGGGCCAAAGGAATCGTTGCGGAAGAGGTATTGCCAAACCAGACGATGCTCTCCAGGAATTTATCCAGGGGAAAATCCAGATTGTCGGAAATGGCTTCCAAAATACGCATGTTGGCAGAGTGCGGCACCAGCCAATCGACCTGATCCAGGCTCCAGCCACTGCGCTTGGCGATATCGCGGATATACACCGGCATAGTCGTTACAGCCCATTTGAACACCCGGCGGCCGTTCTGGTGGATTTTATTATTAGCAATCACTGTTTCGCCATTAATGGTGGTATTCTGGCTCGTAAGATAAAGGTCTTGTCCGCCGGAACCTTCGGCACCGGTAACGCAGCCCATAAAGCCGTCTCCCTCGCCTGGCTCAACCAGCACCACTCCAGCGCCATCGCCAAAAAGCACGCAACTGGTGCGGTCTTCATAATCGGTGATTTTCGACAGTGTTTCAGCACCAAAAACCAAAATTTTCTTGTGGGTTCCGGCTGCAATCAGGCCCTGCGCCACCACCAGCCCATAGGCAAATCCGGCGCAGGCAGCTGCAAGATCAAGGGCCCCAGCATGCTTCAACCCCAATTTGTACTGAATCTGGCAGGCCACGCTGGGCATAGGCTGGTCGGGCGAAACCGTTGCAACCAGAATAAAATCCACATCCTCCAGATCTTTATGGTAGGTAGCCGCCAGGTCACGGGCAGCACCAACACACAGATCGCTCGTAAATTCATCTTCACGTGCTATTCGGCGCTCCTGAATACCCGTCCGACTGCGAATCCATTCGTCGTTGGTTTCAATGATTGATTCAAAATACTTGTTGTCGGCTATCCGTTCCGGAACATGGGCGCCGATGGCCGTTATGGTTGCTTTTTGCATCGTAAAAAAAACTATCGCCGCTGGACATAGCCAGGACTCGTGATGAAATTCGAAAAAAAGACGTGGTGGAAGGGCCCACAAACCTATCTGAATTATCTTGGTTTGAAAAAAAAATACGCACGAAATTCCAAATACAATATCAACTAAGGAAAACGGCATTATTTTTTTTATTTTATTTCACCAAGTATAAAAACAAAAGCATTTAATTCTGTACAAAAATTAGTAAAAACCGATTGTCTGAAAGGATTTGCGGTGCTGCGCACAAAACCCTGTCGACGCCAGCTTATTGCGCATTATCCCTTAAAAAAGGGAAATAATGGCTACCTTTGCCTTCCTTTTCCCCAGTAGTAAAGCCAAGTTACGAATACCAACGACCGTGAATTACGCCTCTATTCGATATCGATTGTCGGAAGCCCCTGACGGGCACACCATCTTGCTGACCAGCAAAGATCAAACTGGGCGCCTGGAAGCATTGCTTTCGGATGCCGAATTGTCTTTTTTCAGGCAAATGCAGGAAAAAGACCTCCGGCAAGTTTGTTTCCCCCGCAGCGAAGGAATGGTATGGGTGCGCATCTTGCAAGGTGTTGAAGAACCCGCGCTTAGCCTGGAAGATGCCCGGCTCGCCGGCGCCGAACTTTTGCCACAGCTCAATACGTACAAGATTGATGAAGTATCGATTCATAATGCCGGATTGAGTGCCGAACAGTTGCTGGCCTTTACAGAAGGGCTCGCGCTGAGCAGTTACCAATTCATACGGCATTTTTCTGAACCGGATAAAAAAGCAGGTTCGCTGCACACGATTTACCTTTCGGGTCCTGAAATCCAACCGGAGGCAGTGGCAGAGCTAGACAACCTGGTGGATGCCGTATGTACCGCCCGCGACCTGGTAAACGAGCCACATGGTTTCCTGAATGCTGTTCAACTGGCGGATGCCGTAAAAACCATTGGCCAGGCCAGCGGCTTTTCGGTAGAAATTTTGGGTAAAGAAAAAATTGAAACCCTCAAGATGGGTGGATTGCTGGCTGTCAACAAAGCCTCCACTGTTCCGCCGCGTTTTTGTGTATTGGAATGGCAACCCGCCTCGGCCAAAAATGCAAAGCCCATCGTCCTGATTGGAAAAGGTGTTGTGTACGACACCGGGGGCCTGAGCCTCAAAACACCCGAGGGAATGGAATACATGAAATGCGATATGGCTGGTGCTGCTTCGGTAATAGGCGCCCTTAGCGCTGCTGCCCGCAACCAACTCCCCATCCACGTCGTTGGGCTCATTCCCGCTACTGACAATGCCGTAAACGACGCTGCCTTGTCGCCCGGCGATGTGATTCGCATGTACTCCGGCACCACCGTGGAGGTGGTCAATACCGATGCCGAAGGCAGGCTGATATTGGCCGATGCCCTGCATTATGCCAAAAAATACGAGCCTGAACTCGCCATTGATTTGGCAACCCTTACCGGCGCAGCCATCCGGGCCCTGGGAAATCAGGCTATCTGTTACATGGGCACTGCCCCAGCCACTACAAAAAAAGCATTGGAAGAAAGCGGTCGCTGCACCTACGAAAGGCTCGTGGAACTACCCCTGTGGCGGGAATACGGCGAAGAGTTGAAAAGCAACATTGCCGACCTGAAAAACCTGGGTACCGGTAATGCCGGCATGATCACCGCTGGAAAATTCCTCGAACATTTTACCAATTATCCCTGGTTACACCTCGACATCGCCGGACCGGCTTATCTTCGCAGCGCCAACGGATACCGAACCCGGGAAGGAACCGGCGTTGGCGTCCGGCTGCTCTACCATTTTCTCAAAAACTACGCGTCACCCGAAAATTAATTCCACACAACAGCGGTTTTACCCCATCTCAATTTTCAACTATGAGCATAACGATTGGCATTACCTGCGGCGATATCAACGGAATTGGCCTGGAAGTCATCCTGAAAGCCCTCGCCATAAAGCAAGCAGGCACAGCATACAATATTGTGGTTTATGGCAGCACGAAAGTTGTAGCCTACCATAAAAACATCATCACCCAGGAAAACATACAGTTTTACAATATCCAGACGCCCCAGGAGGGCGAGCCGGGAAGAATCAACGTGATCAATTGCTGGCAGGAAAATGTTAACATCACGCTGGGCAAAGCAAACGAAGTGGGCGGTCAATGTGCATACCAGGCCCTTGAACGCGCTACCCAGGACCTTAAGGCCGGACATATTGATGCGCTGGTGACAGCCCCCTTCAACAAAAAAGCCATGCAAATGGCAAATTTCCCCTTTGTTGGTCATACCGAATACATCACCCATATATTGGAGGAAAAGGAATCCCTGATGCTGATGGTAAGCGATTCACTTCGTGTGGGACTGGTGAGCAACCACCTCCCAATTAAAGAGGTGGCCAAAGCCATTACCACAGAAAAAGTGCTGCGCAAACTGCTGATCATGGCCGAAACCCTGCGCATCGATTTTAATTTGGAACGCCCAACCATTGCCGTCCTGGGGCTGAATCCTCATGCAGGCGACGAGGGTGCCATTGGTACCGAGGAAGCCGACATCATCCGCCCAGCCATTGAACAGGCCAAAAACAAAGGTGTTCTGGCTTTCGGTCCCTTTCCGGCAGATGGTTTCTTTGGCTCCGGGCAGTTTCGAAAATTTGATGGCATCCTGGCCATGTACCACGATCAGGGGCTGGTGCCTTTCAAAGCCATATCTTTTGGCGCAGGCGTAAATTATACCGCCGGCCTGGCAGCTGTCCGGACTTCACCCGACCACGGCACAGCCTACGATATCGCCGGAAAAGGCGAAGCCGACGAATCCTCGATGATCAAAGCGATCTATCTCGCTGCTGATGTGGTGCGCAACCGCAACGAATACCTGGAAATGCATGCCGATTCTGTAGAGCGACGCAAACAAAAGGCCCTCGAGAGCGAAACCGGTGAAGACGAAGTTACCGACGCTATCCCCGAGGAATAAATTATCTGCACAATTGGAGGGTTGAACTACACCCCAAAAAAACGACAGACTTCATCATCATCAGCAAATACTAATTATGCATCATATTCTTGGCATCGACGTTGGTGCATCGGGTATCAAAGGAGCCCTGGTAAACTTGAAAACCGGAATGCTGGTAGGGGAACGTTTCCGCGTCCCCACCCCGAACCCGGCCACCCCGGAGGCTATGGCCCTTGCTTTCAAAGAAATAACCACCTTTTTCAATTACAAGGGTGTCGTGGGTTGCGGATTCCCGGCTATTGTTAAAAATGGCGTAGCCTGCTCTGCCGCAAACATTGATCCCAGCTGGCTGGGCGTTAATATTGAGCAAGTATTTAGTGAAGTTAGCGGCGATCCTGTTTATGCTACCAACGATGCAGATGCTGCTGGATATGCTGAAATGGCTTTTGGCGTTGGCAAAGGAAACAAAGGATTGGTACTGCTGATTACCATAGGCACCGGCTTAGGTACTGCCCTTTTTTACAATGAGGTACTGATTCCCAATACGGAGTTTGGGCATGTCATTTGGAAAAACCACAAACCAGCCGAAGCCTACTGTTCATCAGGCGCCCGCGAACGCCAAAAAATTGGGCGAAAAGAATGGGCCCGCCGATTCAACCAATACCTGCACCACATGGAACGCCTGCTGTCGCCCGATCTGTTTATCCTGGGTGGCGGCGAAAGCAAACTCTTCGAAAATTACAAGCATATTTTAGACCCCGTTGCACCCGTAGTTCCTGCCAAACTGCTCAACAATGCAGGTATCATTGGCGCCGCCGTGTATGCCGCAGAAAGGATGAAATAATGCTTTTTCGGTTTTAATCGACATTTTCAATTTCCTTGCTACTGCCGTAAAGGCCTTTCTCGCGCCTTTTTTGTACCCGACCAACAACGATAATACTCACCTCATACAGCAAAAGCAGTGGCGTCATCACAATCATTTGCGAGGCTACATCAGGCGGTGTAATAACCGCCGCTAAAATCAAGATGATCACTACGGCATGCCTCCGGTAATCTTGAAGGAATTTTTTGCCCACCAATCCAATTTTAGCCAGGAAGTAAAAAATGATGGGCATTTCAAACACCATCCCAATAGGCAGGGTAAACATCGTCATGTAACTGACATAGGAGTCGAGGGTAGGCGCTACATTCAGCCCCTCAAGGGTATAGCCTGCCAAAAAGCTGATGGAAAACGGCGCTATGATGTAATAGCCAAACATCACACCGGTGAGAAACAGGAGCGAACAAATAAAAACGATTCCACGCACCGCCTTTTGCTCTGTTTCCAGCAATCCCGGCTGAATAAACTTCCAAAACTGGTACAAAATGTAAGGAAACGCACCGATGACCCCCAGCCAGAACGCTACGGAAAGGTGTTGCATCAACACCTCCCCCAACTCGCGGGTCATCAGGGTAAACTTGGTGGGTTGAAGGCAAAATGCCTCCCCCATACCAAGCGTATGGGAGATGCTGCACAAGGCGCGGTAGGTAAAGAAGTCGGGCTTGCGCGGACCAAAGAGCAGGTCGTCAAAAATAAAATCCTTGTTCAGAAAAGCCACCGTTCCCACCACGGCAATCGCGGCTACAGACCGCATGAGGTGGCGCCGCAGTTCGTTGATGTGGTCGAAAAAGCTCATTTCGGCTTTTACAGCCTCGTGTTCGTGCAGTTGATCTAGTGGCATGGCAATTTATGTCTGTATTAGACCACCCAAAGGTAAAAGGTTACATGACAGATATTTTAGTCTATCTCAGATTATTCTCCCGGAATCGCTTTTTTTCAAGAGAACTGACAAAAATCGGAGGAAGTAGCAGTAATCCGGGTTGCATTTGGCAAAATAGCGATAAAATTACCCCTAAAACGCATCCGCCTGCTGATAAGCTTGCAGCAGTTGTTTTTCGCCATCCAACCCATCACCAGCGATCCCATGCTCCATGCCCAGTATACCTGTAAAGCCTTTGCTGTGGATATGCTTAAAGACATTTTTGTAATTGATTTCACCTGTTCCCGGCTCTTTCCTGCCGGGATTGTCGCCAATTTGGAAATAGGCGATCTCCTCCCAGGCTGCATCTATGTTGGGAATCAAATTGCCGTGCTGGATTTGAACGTGGTAAATGTCAAACAGTATTTTACAAGCCGGGCTGTTCACCCCCTTGCAAACGAGATACGCCTGCGGAATATCCGACAGAAACTGACCGGGATGGTCTCTAAAGTTGAGCGGCTCCAGTACCATTACCAATCCATGGGGTTCCAATATCGCTGCGGCCTGTCGCAAAGACTCCACCACATGGGCGGTCTGATAATCTTTGTTTAAGTGAAGATCAACATGCCCTGGTACTACTGTCATCCATTTTGCCCCACAGCGTTTGGCGACCGCAACCGATTTTGCAATATCATCCAGAAACTCCTTCCGGTATTCGGCATTTCCGCTGCTGAGGTTGGCTTCGCTCCAGTAAATTTTATGGGCGACAAAAACACCCATTTGTATGTTCAGATCCTCCAGCAAACGCCCGATTTGCTCTTGCAGAACAGGTGTACGGCCACTCATACCATTGTCTTCAAATGCCGTAAATCCCTGATCGGCCATAAATCGAATTTGGTCCAGGATGTTATCGCCAGCGCTGTTTCGAAACATGCCATCATGGGGCGCATATCGCAGTTGAAATTTTAGAGCCGAAACCGTATTCGCTGCAGTGGCCTGCGGCAAACCTACGGTGCCCAGCGCAACGCCTGCCAGGGCTGTATTTTTAAGAAAGGTTCTCCTACGCATGGTATTTTTAGGTGACAAAATAAGGATTTTATCGGATTTTGGATGCTTCACTGCGCGTTGCCAACCGACAACCATACCCTCCCAAACCGAGGCCGCCGACCGCCACCAACGGTAACGCTAAGCGCTGTGGCCCAGGCATCTGCAGCAACCGCCCTGCGGGTTTTTACTACGACAACAACAGGTGAAGTAACGCCCCAGCCGCTGCGCGGGTCAATGATGTGCGAATACCGCGTTCCATCGGGTGCTTCCAGGTACCTAAGCGTAGCACCGGAAGCGGTAATGGCGCATTTTTTCAGGAAAAATGTATCTGGCAGCCCCTCCAAGGCAATTTGCCAACCTGCCGACAATGGCGGAGCATCGCCTAGCGCTATGTCGCCACCAGCATCTACCATAACCGACCGGTAGCCCCGGCGTTGCAAGCCATGCAGGCAAATGTCTGCGGCATAACCCTGTGCAATTCCCCCCAAATCGAGCTGCATGCCTGTCGTTTGCAAAGCAACGCACCTTCCCCATCGGTACAGTTTTATTTTTCGGTAATCCACCAAAGCGGCGGCGGCATGGATTCGGCTGCTGTCGGGTAATTCCTCCAGGTGCCGGGCGCGCCGCCAAAGTCTCGTCAGTGGGCCAATGCTAACATCAAATGCGCCCCTGCTTCGCCTCGAATATTTTTTGGACAGCGCCAAAATGCGCCACAAATCCTTCGACACTGCTATTTTCTTCCCCGATCCCGCCGTGGCGCAAAGCCGGTTCAGCTCGCTTTCCGGTAAATAATCCGACATCACGGCATTCAAGGTGTCTACCCTGGCAAAAATATCGACGGCATCCACAGCCGCTTGCAGGCTGTCTCGGGCATAAAACACCAGCCGGAACACAGTTCCCATCTGCCCATGCGAAAAACTGCAGCGCTGCAGGGGTTGCGCCCAAAACACGCCAGGCGCCAGCAAAAAAAACACAAGCCACAGGCGCATCAAAAGGCTTTGGTAACACCAGGAATAGCACAGGCATACATGCCATCGGGGCCAGGCATCAGCTTCGGATTGGCGTTCCAGTCGAATTTTTCCGGCAGAAGATTGACCGTGGAGTTCAATGCGGCATCCCATTCCACCTGCTGGCCGGAATAGGTAGCCATACGGCCCATAATGGCTGTGAGCGTACTCTTTGCAGCATTTTCGGCATCAGCAAACTTAAACTCCCCTTTTGCAATGGCCTCGAATAATTCATCGTGTTCCACCTGATAAGGGTTGGGTTCGTTTTTCTCTTTGTAATCCATCAGTACACCGCCTTTACTGCTCATGATTTTTCCGGGCCAGGGCGCCGTGCCGTTGGTGCCGTGAAAACCTTCTGTCACGGCATCCTTGGCGCCAGGGATTTGCCGGCACTGGCTGAACATTCGCGAGCCATCGGCATATTCAAATTCCACCGTATGGTGGTCATATATTTCTCCATACTGCGGCCCAACCCGTACCTGCCGACCGCCCGACCCGTAGGCTTTCACCGGATAGGCCTGCTTTACCCAGTTGGATACATCAAGGTTGTGGACGTGCTGTTCGACAATGTGATCGCCACATATCCAGGTAAAGTAATACCAATTGTGCAGCTGGTACTCCATCTCAGTCATGCCAGGTTTCCTGTCGCGTACCCAAAGCGCACCCATATTCCAGTAAACCCGGGAGCTGATGATGTCGCCTATGGCGCCCCGCTGCAGCATATCCACCCATTTCCGGTACACCGTTTGGTAGTGCCGTTGCAGCCCAACCACAACATTGAGCTTTTTCCTTTTGGCTTCTTCTGCCGCTGCCAGTACCCGCCGGATGCCGGGCCCGTCGGTAGCCACCGGCTTTTCCATAAAAATTTGCTTGTTTTGGCGGACGGCCTCCTCAAAATGCATGGGCCGAAAGCCCGGCGGCGTGGTCAAAATGACCACATCGGCCAGTGCAATCGCTTTTTGATAAGCATCGAACCCGACAAATTTATGCTCCTCTGGCACATCAACCCGGTGTTTTACGGTGCTGCCTTCATCGCCCGTCCAATCCACCAGGTCTTCCTGGGTAAGCGCCTTGTAGGCATCATCGATTTTGTTCCGGAAAACATCTGCCATGGCTACAATCCGAACATTTTGCTTGGTAAGCAGGGCTTGCATGGCAGCGCCGGTACCCCTCCCGCCGCAACCAATCAGTGCAATTTTAATGGCGTCGTCGACAAGGCTGTTGGCGGCCTGTGCAAGCGGGAGCCCGGAAACAAAGGCTGCACCAGTCAGCGCTCCGGTGGTTTTGAGAAATTCACGACGGGTAGATTTAGACATAGCTAGGGTTGCTTGGTGATAAATGATTTGAGCAAAACGTATGGTCGAAAAGTCGATCAAATTAACTTTCTTGCACAAGAAATACAATTACAAGCAATATTGAAAAAAATGGATCAGGAAATAAGCTACGACTTCAGCGCAGCCCTGGAAATCTCAACCAACAAACTTTGGGGCGCTCACTTCGCTGTGCCACAATGGATCACCTCGGCGCTGCTGGAGGACTCGGAAGACCGCCGGGTGATTTGTTTGCTCAACGGCACACAGGAATTCCAGTGTGCGATGCTGCACAGGGGCGATGGTAGCTTCCTGGTAGCTGTCAATAAAAAAATTCGGGACAAGTTCAAACTCAAAGAAGGCTCCCTGTTGCAAGTCAGTCTGCGCAAAGACCACAGCGAATACGGCCTGCCCATGCCGGAGGAGCTGGAGGAACTGCTTGCACAGGATGCGGAAGGAAAACGTTTTTTCGCGGCGCTGACGCCAGGCAAAATCAGAACCCTGCTGTACATCGTTGGGCAGCCCAAAACCAGCGATACCCGCTTAAAGCGCGCCCTTGCCATTGTTGAGCACCTCAAGCAAAATACTGGCAAAATCAACTACCGCCAACTCAATGAGGACATGAAAAAAATGAACCTCCCTTAAAAACGTCCGGCCCAAAAAATAGAAAAAGAATATGGAACTACTGGACTATGTAAAAAGTTATTTTCCGGTGCCGGCTACCGACCTTCAAACGATCGCGGCAGCCTTCCGGCCAGCCACACTAAACAAGGACGCGTTTTTTCTCAAGGAAGGGAAACACTGCCACCAGATTGCCTTTCTGCGTTCCGGATTGGTACGCATCTACCGCATGGCCGACGATGGCAGGGAGGTCACCCAGTGGGTATCTACCCAAGGATACTTCGTGACTGATCTGGCCAGTTTCGTTTTTGATGCACCCGGAAGGTGGAATATTCAGGCGCTGACCGATTGCGAACTGTACTGTATTGACCGAAAAGACTACCTGGGCCTTGCCAAAACAGTGGACAAATGGCTCGAACTGGATAAACTTTTTATTGCGCGCTGCTTTATCATCCTGGAGGAGCGAATTTACCAGCACCTTCACCTGAGCGCCGAAGCGCGTTATCAACAGCTGATGGCGCAACAGCCTGAACTGTTCAACCTCGTTCCACTCCAGTACCTTGCCTCCATGCTCGGCATGACCCCGGAAACCCTCAGCCGGATTCGCAACAAAACGATGAAAAATATTTCTTGATTTTTATCAAGTGGGCCCAACCTGCGTGACCTGATCTTTGCACCATTATACAAATAAAAAAAGCAGATCATGTCAGGTAAAAAAAAGCCATTCGCTATTGCAACAAAAATTCATATTCAGGCCAGCGCTGAAACGGTTTGGGCCATCCTTACAGACTTTCAGTCCTATCCGGAATGGAACTCATTTATCACCAGTATGGCGGGAAGCCCTGTTGAAGGAACGCAATTGTCTGCCATGATTCAGCCACCAGGCGGCTCGGCCATGAAATTTAAACCAAAGGTATTGGTGGCCAAACCAGGTGTCGAGTTTCGCTGGCTCGGCAATTTATGGTTTCCGGGTCTGTTCGACGGAGAGCATTATTTTCAAATCAACGACCATCAGGATGGCAGTTGCACCCTGACGCAGGGTGAAAATTTCAGCGGAATACTCGTGCCGCTGTTTAAAAATATGCTGCAGGAAAAAACCCTGAAGGGATTTGAAAACATGAATACTGCCCTGAAAGATCGGGCTGAAGGATAAGGTCTTTAGTCGTTAGGGGTTAGTCTTTGGCTACGATTCTGGTTTAATCTACCCTGCCAGATCAAATACCGGGAAAATTGAAATTGAATTTTGAAGACCCTTTTTAATGCCGGATGTGTGTTATTTATCCTTCATGCTTTAGGTATAATCCAAGGCATTGAAACTTAATTTTTAGTTCTTCCGGGCAAAGGCTAAAGACCAATAACCAACGGCTACGATCCGTTTTAACGCAGTTTTTTCATTTCCGCTGCAATGCCAAGGGCGTTGTCGTTACCCAGTTTTTCCAATGCGTCGATTACATTTCGGGCGCTTTCATCGTCTCTATTTTGGGAGAGTTTCCATTTGCCACTAATGGTTTCCACCTGCATTACGAAACCCTGAACACCCCGAAAAAGCCGGTCGAGCAAATCTGCCGGAAGCTGATCCATGGAAGTACTGCTCTGGCCAGACGGCTCATAACGCGCCATCATTTTTTCAATTGCCGCCCGGGTTTCTTCCGCCGTTTGGCGTCGGACCCTGCCACCCAAATGCACCGCCAGAAAATTCCAGGTGGGTACATTAGCGTGGTTGTACCATTGCGACGAAATGTAGTGGTGAGGGCCTTGAAAAATCGCCAGCGCCTGCTGCTCTTCTTGTAGCAGATCATTCTGCCCGTTGGCCTTCGATAAATGCCCCGTGAGGATCCAGTTTCCGCTGTTGTCTTTTTCCAACTCCATGGGAATGTGCGATGCTTCTGGTATCAAGCCGGTGGCACTGATAATAATGCCAAAAGGATTGTTGCGAATGAACTGTTCGATGGCCGTCAGATCATGCTGCTGGTAGTGTTTGGGCGCGTACATAATTGGTGTTTGACGGTTACCTAATCAGAAGGGTATTGGCATAAAAGTGTTTGCGCTGAACATAAAGAGAACTTGCTTATTCTGCCAGGACGGTATCATTTTCCATGGCCAGGTATACACCGTTGGTCCAGCCAAAGCCATCCTGGTTGGGGTACTCACCACCACCGGCTGCCCGGTTTTCGCTCATAACATCGTATTTCTCGGTCATTTTCCCGCTTTGCTGGTATACCATTTGACAGGATTCCATCCAGCGCGTTTTTACTTCGTTGGCCAGTTTCAGGTGGCCGTAATTTTTCAGCCCAATGTAGGCCATCCACTGCAGGGGCGCCCATCCGTTTGGAGCATCCCATTGTTGGCCGCTTCGGACAAGCGTAGTGACCAGGCCTCCTGGCTGCAAAAAATGCTGCTCCAGCACCTTGGCGACGGAAGCCGCCTGCGCTGGCGTGGCCAGATTGAAGAACAAAGGAAATACAGCGGCCAGGGTCAGGGGTGTTTTTTGCTGATTTTTCCAGGCATCGTAATCGAAAAAAAAGCCCTGGTCCGGGTTCCAGCAATAGCGCAGAATAGCCTGTTTTCTTTGGTCAGCCAATTGCTGGTAGTGAACAGCAGTTTCCGCCGCTGTTATTTGCGACAACAGATCCTCCAGAAACCAAAGCAGACAATTGAGGTCTACTGGAACGATATCAGTGGTATGAATACTGCCAAAATCTGCCTGATCTGCAAACCACCGGTGACTGAAATCCCATCCCGATTCCGCTGCGGCCCGGATATTGGTGTACAACGAGGAAGCCGATTGGCTCGATTGGTGTTGTAGTTCCACATCTTCGCGATAAGACTCGGGCCGTGGTGTGTCCATCGAATCCCAATAGCGATTGAGCGTGGCACCGTTGGGAAGCCGAAAAACTCTTTTTACACTTTCCGCTCCCGGGTGCAGCGCCGTCGCCCCATCCATCCAAAACTGGTATTCTTTTTCCAGCGCCCCGACATATTGCAGCCGGATTTCCGGTTGCGCTGTTGTTTCCGCCAGCAAGGCCACCATCAAGGCAAAAAAAGGCGGCTGTGAGCGACTGGTGTAATAGCTTCGGTTGCCATTTGGAATATGTCCCAACTGATGGATGAGGTGATTGAAGTTGTCCACCATGTTTTGGATCAAGTCCGTTCGCCCGGAAACCCTAAGGCCCAGCATGGTAAAATAGCTGTCCCAGTAATAAATCTCCCGAAACCTTCCTCCCGGCACCACAAATGCGTGGGGAAGTGGGATAAGGGTGCTGTATGGGTTGCTGTCGGCCGGATGGCGGGTCAGTACCGCCCACAAGTGTTGCAGGTGTTCCTTTACCGGCCGGGTGGAATCGCTTCTATACCCTGCATCCGCCGCTGGTGGCAGATCAAAATGCGACAGCACAAAGGCTTTCAAATCGAAGCCGGTTGTATCCTTTTGCTGCAGATAAAAGTTATAAATATCCTCTACAGGTTGTTTGGGCAGGCAATCGGGAAAAGTTTTGCCGTCGGGAAAAACTTGTTGCATCTGGACCTCCTCAAACAGTGATCCGGTTTCATGAATTTGCATGACTCAGGTGTTTGCGTTGCAGGCGATTGAAGAAAAACAAGGCAACCATCAGGATGCTTATGGGTACCAGTGAAAAATAAAACGCTGCTTCTCCACCAAAAGCCCCGAAAATATTGCCGGTAATAATAGAACCCGTGGTGCCGCCCAAAGCAGAAAATATAACAATCAGTCCCGACATCGTCGCGTGCTGCCGCTTGGGCAATGCCGTGAGGATGGCGGAATTGATGGCCGGATAAACCGGCGCCAGGAACAAACCAATCAGCGGAAAGGCAAATGCAGCCAGCGGCGCATCACCCCAGCCGGTAATCGTCATGCCCTGTGCGCCCTTGGCCAGCGGAATGGTAATAGCAACCAGGGCGGCCGCGCCCAGCAGGCATACAACGAGCGGAATGAACCAGTGGAACCTGCGCAGTACAATCCCCGCCAGGAAACGCCCAAGCGCCGTTGATCCCGCCAGTATACTGGCCATTTGGATGCTCAGGGCAGTAGGCAGGTTCAACACTTTGCTGTTGAAGGTAGGCAACCAGCTCATGATGCTCTGCTCGATCAGCACGTAAAAAAAAGCACTTACCACAAACACCAGCACCAGCGGTTGAATGGCCAGCCGAAACATGTCGGCAAAATCACGGGCCAGTGGCTGTGCTGTTTCCGTGTGAACGGAGGATTCGTCGAGCGGAGCCGACCACAGCAACAGCATGGCCACTGCGCTGATGCCAGCAAGCAAGTAATACACCTGTAACCAAGAAGTCGACTGCGGATTGCTGTCGTCGACAAAGGCGCTGAAAATGAAATAGCCGGTGAGTATACCAATCATAAAAAACGACTCGATAAAATTCATCAAAGCTGGCATGCTCTTTATCGTTCTCCGTAACCAATCCAATGGTAGCATAAACCGATACTTTAATCAGCGCAAAGCCCGATCCAACAGCGGCAAATAACAATTTGGTCATGGCAAACCCACCAACGGATGGCATCAGCAGACAGGCGACTATCACGATGCCCAGCGCTATCAGCATGGAGCGTTTGTACCCAATACGGGTCATGTAGGAAGCGATTAAAAAGGAAACAACCGCAATGCTCAGGTCTTTGAACGCCTCGAGTACACTGGCGGAGCCTTCCGATACGCTGTAATTGTTTTGTACCTGAAGAATAACCGTCCCGACGCTGTTGAGCAGGATGGCAAAAACAAAATAATTCAGGAACAGGGATAGTTTAATTCGCCACATTACTGGAATAATTGAAGTTCAATTGGAAATAGTTGGCGCTATTTCCCCGCATCGGCTTTTGAACCGTAGGGGAAACAAAGTGCCTTTCAAAGGTAAATCTAAACGATTTATTTAAAAAATACGTTCAGCCGCTCTGGCAAGGAAATATAGTTAGCACGTGTTCGGGTTTAACATTTGGATGCCTGGGTTGGCTAATTTTGTTTTGGTCAAGGCATTTTTCGATTCGTATACGGGTAATACGTGTCTAAAAAAACAACGACGAGCAGAATAAAATTGGCCGGCCAGCCGCCAAGATATTAAATCCGAACACGTTCTTAGCTGGACTTTAGCCTTTTGGTGTTGGTCTTTGGCTTCGATCCCGGTTATTGGTGCCTTGTGAAATCAAATACCGGAGAAATCGGAATTAAATTTTGAACACCCTTTTTAAAACAGCATGTGCATTATTTATCAACGAATATTTTGTTAATAACTAATGCATTGAAAACCAAATAGTTAATCCTTCGGAGCAATGCCAAAGACTAAAAACAATGGCTACTGGCCTTTGCCCCTTGGGGTTGGTGGTTGTCGGGTTCGGGGTGATTGGGGGTGTGGGGGAAAAACGAAAAAAAAAAAGGGGGATTAAATTTAGAATTTTCTTTTAAAACCACCAGGTAAAAATTTAAAAAAAAATATTTTTAAAAAAAAAAATAAAGGAAAAAAAAAAAACCTGTGGAGCAAAGCCAAAGACTAAAAACCAATGGCTAAAGCCCAGCTTAGTCCTTAATGGCCTTTTCAAAAAAGGCATCGCGTTGGGCTTTAGAAACGGAAATATCTTCCCGCACAACGCGGAACCCGACAAATGGCGAGTCGGGGTTCCACCATTTGCTCTTAGGCATTTGGGGATCGCGGGCCTGCCACCGGGGGTCGCTCTTTTTGCGGGCGGCAGCGCGAAGATCCTCCGCAAAATCTTCAAAAGAGCCGCCCTTTACCGTCCTGGAGTGTTTTCGGGTAGGAAAAACAACGGGATTGAACGCCGCCGTATCGAGCCTCGAAAAATAATCATCCGCATAGGCATCGAGGGTCCACTCTGCAACATTCCCATGCATATCGTAGAGCCCCCAGGCATTGGGCTTCTTTGTGCCGACCACTTGATAGGACCCTTTGCTGTTATCATAAAACCAGGCATAGTCCACCGCCGCTTCCGGATCATCACCCCAGGAATAGGGCGTTGTGGTGCCAGCACGACAAGCGTACTCCCACTCTGCTTCGGTGGGCAACCGGTAGAAATCACCGGTTTTGTCGCTCAGCCATTGGCAAAAACGCAGAGCCGCCTGTTGGGTCATGGTTGCCGCGGGAAAACCGCCATCACGGCCACGGCCATAGGTAAAATCAAAATAAGGGGGAGAGGGTCGGGCAACGGCATCGGCCTGAAAGTGTTCAGGGGCGGTGCTTTCATCGCTGTCTTTTTGAAGGTTGGAAAAGCAATAATAGGCATCCCAGGTTGTTTCGCAGCTGGCGATCCAGAAACTGCTGAGTTGAACCTGATGCTGCCCTTCCCGATCTGAGCGCCCTGGTTCAGTTGCTGCGCTTCCCATCAGAAAATCTGCAGCAGGCAGTTGGCACATGACAAACTGCAGGGAAGTGCCCGGAATGGTAACAGTATCGGAGGGCAAAGGCTTTTGGGCAGCCAGCGCGGCGGATAGAAGTCCTAAAAAAGGTAAGAAAAAGCGCATGTATCAGCAAAATTGACCTGCACCAAGGTACATTTATTTGCTTCAATCAATGCTTAAAATGGCAGAAAGCAATGGAATTAAGTGTTCTTTTTCCGCTGTTTGCGGTAATTGCTGTAATTCTGCTTGCGGTTCTTGTACGGTTTCTTGTTCCGGCCCTGACTCGGGCTATTCTGCCGCTGGAGGTCCTTGTTTTTACTGACACTGGCTGCAAGGATATCAAGCGAACTGTGTCCTTCATGAAGTTCCAGTTGGCCGTTGGACAAGATTTCAAGATCGTCTTTGATCACATCATCGCTCACGTAATGCTCTCGGTTCCAGGTTTTATAAGCCAGTTTCATGTAGGAGGCAATTACCTCTACAAAACCCTCGCGTTTGGGACCTTCGGGCATTTCAATGGCCTTTTGGATCAGTTTCTGCACATTAATGCCGTAATGCCGCATGCGGTTGGCCAGTTTCGGATAGGGAACTGTATCGGGTTTCGGACGGCCGGTTAAATGCCGAATGGTAATGCCAGGCGGTGGCGTCACATCCAAATCATTGCCCGCAATGGCGAAGGCGTGGTTCCAAAGTTTCTCCCGATAATCCTCCATGTTGGTGCGGTTGGGATTGAGCAGCTGCATCATGCCCACGATGGTTTCAACGGTTTTTTGCCGTTTCATGGGATCCTCAATTTTCTTGGCAAAAGCCAAAAGATCCTCGATTCCTCTTCCGTATTCAGGATAGCGAATCAGGGGCTTTTCGGTATTGTATGCTATATCTAGGTTGTTCATAATATTCAGAATGACAGGCTAAGCCTGGGATAGTCGGTTATTATCGTTTTTGACTGGGGTAAAGTTACAAATCTAACGCAGTAGACGGGAAAATAGTTTTCGGTTGTCGGTTGTCGGTCCGATTACTCAACGGTAACCGATTTTGCCAGGTTGCGGGGCTGGTCGACATCACAGCCCCTGAGCACTGCAATGTGATAGGCCAGCAACTGTAATGGAATAACCGAGAGCAGGGGTGTAAGTTGTTCTTCGGTTGCGGGAATTTCAATTGTGTAATCGGCCAGGCGCTTGATGGTTTCGTCGCCTTCGGTCACAACAGCCACGACCACACCCTTTCGGGCTTTTACTTCCTGAATGTTGGACACAATTTTGTCGTATGCGCTGAGGTTTGTCGCAATGACAAAAACAGGCATGTTTTCATCAATGAGGGCGATCGGGCCGTGCTTCATTTCCGCTGCCGGATAACCTTCAGCATGAATATACGAAATTTCCTTCAGCTTCAAGGCCCCTTCCAGCGCTACCGGAAAATTGTAACCCCGGCCCAGGTAGAGGGCATTGGTGGCATCTTTAAACTCACCAGCGATGTATTTTACCTTTTCATGGCAGTTCTGCAGGAGGGCCTCCGCTTTGGCCGGTATCAGTGCCAATTCCTGCACCAGTTTCTGGTAGCGGGATTTGGGCAAATAACCACGCTCGTAGCCCAGGAGCAGGGCCATCAGGGTTAGCATTGTAACCTGGCCAGTGAAAGCCTTGGTCGAAGCTACCCCGATTTCTACACCAACGTGGATGTAGGAGCCACTGTGTGTCAGGCGCGCAATCGATGAACCCACCACGTTAACGATGCCGTAAGTCAGCGCGCCGCGCTCCTTGGCCAGTTCCAATGCGGCGAAGGTATCGGCCGTTTCGCCCGACTGGGAAATGGCCAGTACGATGTCCTTGTCGCGCACCACCGGATTGCGGTACCGAAATTCAGAAGCGTATTCTACTTCAACCGGGAGTCGGGCCAGTTCCTCAAACAAGTACTCGGCAATCATGGCAGCATGCCAGGAAGTACCACAGCCAAGGATAATCATGCGCTGGGCATTGACCATTCGTTTTTGGTACTCTTCCATGCCACCCAGTCGAACCCAGCCTTCCTGATCGTTCAGGCGGCCGCGCATACACTCGGCAATGGTTGTGGGTTGCTCAAAAATTTCTTTGAGCATGAAATAATCGTACCCGCCTTTTTCCAACTGCTCAATTTCCAGCTCGATGCGGTGTATGGTTGGGGTAGTGATTTCGTTGCGAAGGGTTTTGATGGTCAGTTGCCCATCGAGGGTTACCGTGGCTACCTCTTCGTCGTTCAGGTAAATTACCTTGTTCGTATGATCGACAATGGGGGTAGCATCTGATGCTACCAGGTATTCATCGGTACCAATTCCGAGTACCAGCGGACTCGATTTACGGGCAGCCACCAGTTTGTCGGGCGCCTCGCGATCCATTACCACAATAGCATATGCACCCTGAACCTGAGTAAGCGCCTGCCGAACTGCCTCTTCGAGTGGGAGGTTTTCACGTTGCTGAACTTCCTCAATCAGCTTTACCAACACTTCGGTGTCGGTTTCACTTTGGAAGGTATGACCGAGGTTTTGCAGGGCTGTTTTCAGCACGGCATAATTTTCGATTATCCCGTTGTGAATCAATGCCAGCCTTCCGTTACCGCTGGTGTGTGGGTGGGCATTAATATCATCCGGCTTACCGTGTGTGGCCCAGCGTGTATGGCCGATGCCGATGTGGCCCGACAAGTCCTGTCCTTTTACAAATCGCTCCAGATCAGCTACCTTTCCCTTCTTTTTAAACACCCGCAAACCGCCATTTTGAAGCGCGACACCCGCAGAGTCGTATCCACGGTATTCCAGGCGATGAAGGCCTTTGATGAGAATGGGGTAAGCTTGTTTTTGACCGATATAAGCGACTATTCCACACATAAGGGTAACAGTATTGAATTATTGTAAACGGGTGTACTTCAGGGTCAGCTTAGCCGGGAAACTACTGTTCTTTGGCCCGTACAACACGGCGCGCATGGGCGACGTTCCCTGAGGATATACGTTGAGATAAATGGTTTTTTGCTTGATATCGCCAGCACTTTCATCAATCATAGCCTGCAGACGCTGCGATAGGGTAAGCCGGTACCTTTGTACCGATTGCCCATTGTCCATTTGGGTTTGGGGAAAACCTCCGAATTGGGTAAACCCTCCGGTTAAGGTGGACCCCAGCGAGTACAAAACATCCGTACTTATCACATAGTTGGTATCGCCCCGCAACTCGGTAAAGATAAGCTGGTTGGCTGGCGAAAGCAAGGGGTCGTCACCCGGAACGGAAGCTGCCGTAAGTTCCAGCTCCGCTTTGTTAACGACAATATCCTTCAATTGATCGATGTATGGAATTTCCACCTTCACCTGAACGCCTGTCATACCCTGCAAAAAAAGGTATTCATCGGCTTCTTTTCCCAGTGCATCCTCTACCATAGCACCGGTGTAATCGTGGCTGAAATGGGTAAATTTATTGGCGCCGCGGAAGTAGTAATCGTAACCATACCGCACCGTGTCTTTGGAAAAATACAAACGAACAAAGCTGAAACTTTCGTTGTTCAGGTCGAATGCCATCATCGCCCCTGGCGTGCTGTTGCTTTCCGCCGCAATCCGAATGCCGCGCAATTGATGCCAGAACAGGGAGTCCTCCGTCATCCTGACACTGTCGACCGTCAGGAGTTCATTGCCAAAATCCTGGCTAAGGGGGATACCGATGTACGCCGCCTTAGATGCCGTGGCCGAAGTATCAAACTGGGAATAGGCGGTGCGGGGCCGTGGCATGAAATCAAGTTTAGAACCAATTTCATTGGCATAGCCCAGGGTAGAGTTTGTGTAATAATTGCGGTCCCACTGCAGGGTATCTGTAGTGCGAAACACCCGGAGTGACATGGGCTGGGTTGAATCACCATAAAATCCATTGGCATTGTACCGGAGGTAAAGTACCACTGAGTCGAGCACGGCGTTGTCAAAATCCGGATTGGGAAAACTAAACTGCAGCTGAGAATAAATCTCCGATTGCGATTTACCGAAAAGCGGGTCGTTCAGCTGACCGCAAAGAAAGAAGGAGGCAGTCGAGCTACGGTCGGAGCTCACCACACTATCTTCCCGCAGCATGGTGCAGCGCAAAGTAAAGGTATCGGTGTAGGCATAGTCGGCAATCTGGTCATTCAGCAAATCGGCTCCAAAAGGGCTGGATTTACTGCAGCCAAGGAAGAGAGCAAAGGCAGTAAACAGGAAGGCGGCGTACACCGGCATTTTTAGTCGCATGGAACTCATTCGTTTAGGTTCGATTTGAGTAAGACGGGAAATATGGGGAAATGGTTGTGTAATGCTCAAAATTTTATAGCGGACGAGTTACTCGTCCGCTATAAGTTTAGGAAACCAGATGCTACCAGATCTTACTGGGAAATTTCAGCTTCGGTCAGGGTGCGGAAGAAATCCAGGCTGCTTTGCAAGTATTCTTCTTCACTCTTCCAGGCTAGCATAGGCTTATCTCCTATTACAGACAAGTGTTCAACGTTTGTGTCCACCGATTCGCTGCCAATGACAATCGCATCTGCCCAGGAGCAAGCGCCCTGGTGCATTGAGATACCGTCGGCAGTGCGGAAGGCTTCCAAATCTTCTTCTGAAAGGTTATTGATGGCTGCTTTTTCAAAAAACTGGTCTGCACCCTGTGCTTCAAAAGGCTCATTGTACAGGTTATACACCACCTGAGCATCCTGAAAGAGCGGTTCGGTTTTGTAAGCCGTTTTCAGGTAAAGTGGTATCAAACTGGTCATCCAGCCATGGCAAAGGATGATATCGGGAGCCCACCCAAATTTTTTCACAGTTTCAATTGCGCCTTTGCAGAAAAATGCTGCCCGATCGGGGTTGTCCTCGAAAGGATTGCCCTTATCATCTTCAAAGATGAACTTGCGTTTGAAAAAATCTTCGTTGTCCAGAAAATAAACCTGAAGGCGAGAGCCCGGCAATGACGCAACTTTAATGATCAGCGGATAATCGTCGTCGTCTACAATGATATTCATTCCGGAAAGCCGGACAACTTCGTGCAGCCTGTGGCGTCTTTCATTTACGGTTCCGTAGCGGGGCATCAGAATCCTCAATTCGTACCCTTGATCCTGTAGGTATTTGGGTAACATCGCCACCATCTTGGAAATGTCCGATCCTTCGGTGTACGGCTCCATTTCCTGGGCGACGATCAACAAGCGCTTCTTTTCCATTTATCTACCAAACTTTTGTTTAAAAATCTCCTTGCCGGATTTTCATCCAGCCTTTGCCAGAGAAATCGGTTGCAAAAGTATATAAAAAAAACGAGATTTTTGTTCAAAAAGCGGTGTAATAATTTTTTAAACGCTCAAAAAATAAAAGCAACTTGTTGTATATCAATGACTTGATGGACCGGGCTGTACCTGTTCGCCGACGCCCACTCTTTCCAGCACCCTGAAGGTGTAGGTGTACTCGTTTTTCTCATCCGGTTCATGCTTCTCGCGGCTCATCTCACGCCACTCTGCATCTTCAAGTTCCGGGAAGTGAACATCGCCCTCCGTTTCCAGATCAACTTCAGTGAGGTACACGCGGTCCCAGAGATCCATGGTTTGCCGGTAAATTTCACCGCCGCCAATGATGAAGGCTTCCTCCTCGCCGGTTTGGAAAGCATGCTCCAGCGCTTCAGCGATGGAGTGTACTACCACGATGCCATCCGCCACAAAAAAGGGATCGCGGGTAATCACAATATTGGTTCGCTTGGGCAAGGGGCGACCGATGCTCCGAAACGACTTTTTCCCCATGATAACGCAATGGTCGAGGGTGATGCGCTTGAAATAACGGAGATCAGCTGGCAGGTACCAGGGAATCTGGTTGTCTTTCCCGATTACGCCGTTCTTGGCGGTAGCAACAATAGCAGAAATCAACATGGCCCCAAGGTAAGCAGGGAATCTCATTTTAAGATTCAAAGATGAGATATTTACAATTCAAAGGGGATTCAAATGGGATGCCCTGTAAAGAAAAAAAAGTAGCGATAATCTGGGTGTTCTTGCGCCTTTCGATGATTAATATGTTCAAAATTGACACATAAATCATTCATTATGAAGTGTTAAGAAAAAAATCTTAAAAAAAACGAAAGCAAGGTGAAAGAAAAAAAAGCTGCTTGCGTAGTAATAATTGAATCAAATATTTTAAATCCTTTCACTTAAAAAGATACTGCCATGAAAAAGCGCATTTTTAAATTAATGTTTGGCATCGTAGCGCTGACCGGCTTTTTGTTCCTCTTTACGCAGTGCGAATCTGATGCTACAGAACTGGCCGGGCTCGACGCCCAGGCTATTAACGCTTCTGACCGGGCCGGCGAAAACAGCCCGATCGTGAAACCCTTATGCCTCTGCCTTACCAACAACTATCCTTACCAAAAGGTAAATGAGGAGGAAAGCAATACCCTGCTCTTTATGCGGGAAGAGGAAAAACTGGCTCGCGATGTGTACCGGGCATTGTATGAAAAATGGGGCACTCCCGTTTTCAACAACATACAGCAATCTGAGCAACGACACATGGACGCCGTATTCTGCCTGATCAAAAAATACCAGCTGACCGATCCCGTTTCCGACAACCCCGCAGGTGTTTTCCTCAACCCCGATCTGCAAAATCTTTACAACGCATTGACTACTCAGGGTTTCCAGAGCCAGATTGCGGCTTTACAGGTTGGTGCAACGATTGAAGACCTTGACATCAGGGACTTGATGGTCGCAAACGAAAAAACCAACAATGCCGATATTCAGGCAGTTTATACAGAATTGCTGAAGGGTTCCCGCAACCACATGCGCGCCTTCGTCAATAACCTGGGAAACCAAGGCCAAACCTACACGCCGCAATACATCACACCGGAAACTTTCCTGACCATCATCAATGGCACGCATGAAACCGGTGGTACCATCTGCGGTATTGCACTCAAAGGAGGAAACGGTACTGGCACCTGCCCAAATGGAACTGGAACTGGCACCTGCCCGAATGGAAACCAGCCCGGCAACTGTAATGGCAATGGCCCGGGAAACGGCAATGGCCCGGGAAACGGTACAGGAACCTGTGACGGTACAGGAAACAAAGGTGGAAATTAACCCAGAAGAAATGTTGTTGAATATTAAATAGATGTTCAGACCACCTGCAGCACCGGCTGCGGGTGGTCTTTTCCCATATTTAGCCGGCAAGTTTTTAAGCGTCCGAATTGGTTCGTAACTTCCCAACCCTAATTCCATCGATTATTCTCCATGCTCACACCCAAGCCCATATGCGATTCGCTCAGCGACCTGGAAATCTTGCGCCGTGCGTTGGAGGCGCTGGATTTCTTTTCCTGTCTGTATGAGCGCTATGAACAACGCTTTCTACGCTACATCAGGCGGGTGAGTGGCGCAACGGCGGAAGAGGCGCCGGATATACTGCAGGATGCGTTCATTAAAATATGGAAAAACCTGAACGGCTTCGACCAATCGCTGAAACTCTCCAGTTGGATGTACCGCATCGTCCACAACGAGGCTGTATCCTTTTTGCGCCGGAAAAAATCATTTGGGAAGGACCAAAAGGTTCCGTACGACGAGCAATTGTACCAGCGTATGCCCGACGAAGTGCAAGATGCTGCTGAGGAACCCGAGTTGCGCGACCAACGAACCCAGCACCTCGTGAATCGCTTGCCACAACCCTACAAGGAAGTGTTGATCCTTAAGTATTGGGAAAACCTGAGTTATGAAGAGATATCAGATGTGCTGAAGATTCCGGAAGGAACCGTAGCTACCCGGATCAACCGGGCTAAAAAAGCATTTATTCAGGCATCGGAAAAAACACCTGCACCATGAAAGATTCGGAAAAACTGATACAAACCATCCGGGAAAAGAACATTCAACCGGTGCCGAAACACTTTTTTACCCTAAAAAACGCAGCAGCCTGGTTGGGCTTCCTGCTGGCGGTTCTCCTCGGAGCCCTTGCCTTCTCGGTGGTGTTGTTTTGTATTCAACAAACAGATTTTAACCTTTTCAGTCACCTTGGGCACTCCAGACTGGAATTTTTTCTGGGGTTGCTCCCCGTGTTTTGGATACTTTTTCTGATGCTGGCATTGGTTCTGGCCATGGTAAGCATCCGTAAAACGGGAAAAGGATATAAATTTTCCATCACCCGGCTGGCCGCTTTCACCACAGCCTTCAGTATCCTGGCCGGAACGCTGCTGTTTATTGCCGGCGGCGGACGCGCACTGGAGCACGCCTTCGAACTGAATGTAAACCTGTACGAAAGCGTGCAGGAGAAAAAGGTCAAACTCTGGTCGCAACCCGAGCAGGGTTACCTGTCGGGAACCATCCTTTCTTCAGATGCAACCAGCATCTTGATCGAAGACTTCAGCAACCAGCAGTGGGAAATGCACTACGACAGCGCTTTTGTAGCCCCTGTATTGACGCTGGAGAAGGGCCAAAAAATTAAAGCCATCGGTAAAATGCTTGGCAAAGGCCAGTTTGAAGCCCGGGAAATACGCCCCTGGGGAGGCATGGGCTTGCGTCAAAAAAACAGTAGCCTACACCTTCCCGGCGACCAGTTTATTGTACCTGCGCTGCGGCCTGCCCCTCTGTCAGGCGCACCATCCTGTCGAGCGGCACATCCGTATAGGTCGACTTGGGCACCCCAGCCTTAGGCCACCAAACCTCTATGGATACTATTTTTTCCGCCTTACCCAAACCAATTTCCTGACGAAGACTGGAGGCCCCAAAACTCGCGCCAGTGTTAACAGACGCGTAAATGGTTCTTTTTGCCCCACCCTTTTCCAGGGTATGTACCGCAATTCGAGCACCTATAGCGTCGCGATTACAAGATTTGCCCTCCAGCAACAAGGAAACCCAATGATTGGTGTTGCCTGGGTTTTCAAACAGCACATTGTTGCTCAGGTCGCCTTCGAAAGCGCCACCCATTACCTCATAAATATCTTGGTCGCCATCGTTGTCTATATCCCCAAAAGCCACGCCATGGCCTTTCTGTATGTGTCCGAAACCGTTCATGGTCAGTTCTTCGAATCGGGTACCTTCAACATTGCGAAACATGCGGTTGGGCAGCAGGCCGCGCAGGTCGGGCAGGCCGGTACCCAGGTAAAAATCGGGCCAGCCATCGTTGTCCAGGTCACCAAAATTACATCCCATGGCGAAGTTGGCTTTGTGCAAACCCATCTGCCGATGCACATCGGTAAAAGTTCCATTATGGTTGTTGCGATACAACCGCAATACATCGTCAGTATCCGGTTTTCCAAGCATTTCATTGATGTATTTTGGTAGTGCTGTGCCGTCTGATTCAAGAACGTAGCCGCAAACCAAAATATCCTCAAAGCCATCGTTGTTGTAATCAAAAAACCAGGTTGGAAAACTTTGGATAGGATTTATAACCCCCGCCTTAACACTAATATCTTCAAAAACCCATTTGGTTGGAGAGTCCCCGCCTTTATTCAGGAACAACTTATTCTCTCCTGTTAGTGCACTGAGATACAAATCAGGCCGCTGATCGTTGTTGATATCTCCCCAAACGACCGCTTTGTAAAATCCAAGCAAATTGAGTCCAAGTTGAGGTGCGGTGTTGGTAAATGTACCGTTGCCATTGTTGTGATAAAGCAGGTTATAATGTGGGGTGCCATTTCGTTTGCTTTCGTTTGCGATGTAAAGGTCAAGCCAGCCATCCCCATCGTAATCAGCCCAGGCGGCTGTTTGGGTTGGATTAAAATCAAGAAGCCCGGACTCAATAGTAACATCGGTAAAGGTTCCGTCACCATTGTTGCGCAGGAGGGAATTGGGGTGGGAGCCACCGTCCAGCCAGCCTCCACGCAGAATAAAAATATCCCGGTTGCCATCGTTGTTGTAATCGGCATGAACAGTATTGAGGCCGCTGACCAGCCCGTCCAGGTTTGCTTCATGGGTTCTTTCGGTAAAACTACCATCGCCATTGTTTCTGAAATACCTGCATTGATCCGATAGCCCGTAGGAGGTCATGAATAAATCGAGGTCGCCATCGTTGTCAAAATCCTCCATACACACACCGCCGGAAAGTCCGCGAACATCAAGTCCAAGTGAAATCGCAATATCTTTAAAATGCATGTCGCCTCTTTTCTGAAATAAGGAAGCGGGCATAAGAAACTGCTTGGGTACCTCATCTGGATACTGGCCTAAAGTCATATAAGCAATGTTAAGCAACCAGCGCGAATCTAAATCGTCGGGATAATTTGCCAGAATATTCTTATAAATGCTGATGGCATTTTCTGGCCCTGATCGCATGGTATAAATGCCACCGCCTTGCAAAGGAATTATGCAGGATTCAGGTGTGTGGGTATTAATACAATTTTGCTGTTCACCCATACGCAAATAAGCAAGGGCCAGAAATTCATAAACAGGTTTAAAACCAGCTGGCATTTTACCCCCAAGTAAATTGGTAATCTCCGTAAGGGCAATGATAGCCGGTTCATTTTTTCCAGCATAAAGCAACTCTTGAGCATACTTAAACTGCATGCTGACTTTCTGATTCACGTCAGTAATCTGGTCGAGCTGCACTTTGATCATATCCGCCATTTTACTGTTCAAATTATAACAGGTTGCGGGGTTTGAATTTTTTGAAATACTATCCAATATAGCAATCATGCGCGTATGCCCAGTGCTGATTTGGGCCACTGGGGCAGCTGCTTTATTATTCGGTGAGTCGTTTTTGCAAAAAGAAAAGAGAAAGAGGCTGGTAGCAATAAAAAGCCCTTGACGGATCAAACGTAACATAAGATAAGATTTGTTTGGGCAAAGGTCGGGAGAATATCTGCTTATTGCACAATCCATCTTTCATATTCGAATTTCTTTTCCTAACATTGCTGCGTACAAAACGAAAACACCATGTCTGTTGCTAACAAGGAACCCAAAAACCCTTATCTCCTGCCCTTTGCACTGGTTTGCAGCCTCTTTTTTCTCTGGGGTATTGCCAACAGCCTGAATGGCTCACTGATCCGGCATTTTCAGTTTGCGCTCGACCTGAAACGCTGGCAGGCGGGCATCGTTGATTCCGCCTTTTACTTCGGCTACTTTGTCATGGCCTTGCCGGCGGGCATTTTCATGCGCAAGTTCGGCTATAAAAAGGGGATTCTTGCAGGCCTGTTGCTGTATGCCAGTGGCGCATTCCTGTTCTACCCGGCTGCTGATATTCGGGTGTATGCGTTTTTCTTATTTGCCTTGTTCACCATCGCCTCCGGACTGGCATTTTTAGAAACGGCAGCCAACCTCTACGTCACTGTGTTGGGCGATAAAAAAGATGCCGCCTGGCGCATCAATTTTGCACAATCCTTCAATGGCATCAGCATCATCCTGGGTCCCATCATTGGCAGCCTTTTTATTTTTTCCAAAAAAGAATACTCCAAAGATATCCTGGCAGCCATGACACCCGAACAAATTGACGCCGCCAGGGTGCAGGAAGCACTGTCGGTACAGGGGCCTTACCTGGCTGTCGGCGCACTCGTTTTGTTGGTTGCTGTACTGTTTGCCGTTACCAAGATGCCGGAAGTAGGCCGGGAGGAAGAGCTCGCAGAAGGCAATGTCTCCATCATGGGCCTGCTGAAGCGTTACAAGCACCTGTCGCTGGGCGTTCTTGCTCAATTTGCCAATGTAGGTGCACAGGCCACGCTGTGGGGTTATTTCGTAGATTTTAAGATGGACCTGGCGCCTACCCAGCACCTGGGCATTGTCAATACCCTCTACCGCGTTACCGAAACCATGACGCCGGAGCAAATTGCTGGCTTCCACGCCTCTTTTGCCCTGGTACTCTTTATGCTGGGCCGCTTTCTGGGCACCTACCTGATGAGTAAAATGGATGCCGGTAAGGTGCTCCAGTATTACAGCATTGCTGCTGTGTTACTGGTGGTACTGGCATTTGTTACTGGCGGACTGCTCGGTATCATTTGCATCATGCTGACCTATTTTTGCCAGAGCATCATGTTTCCCACCATTTTCGCCCTGGCCACCAAAAATCTGCCCCCGGCGGAAAGCAAACTCGCCTCATCACTGGTCATTATGGCCATTGTCGGGGGCGCTGTATTGCCACCCATGGCGGGACTTTTGTCGCAGGCCGGCGGTATGAAATATGCGCTCATCATTCCGTTCCTGTGCTTCGGGTATGTGGTGTGGTATGTTGTTAATGCCGGAAAACTGACCCCAACAGAACCCGCTGTCAACTGATCACCTCATGTGCGCTAATGTGGTAAAAAACACATAAGAACACATGAGGTTAGCCACATAAGGCACATAAGACATATCACGTTACGCTGCTTCATCAGCCGCCTCTGGCTTTATCGGTTTTCGTTGGAGCCCTGGGCGTTGATTTGGGCGCTGTTTTGGGCGCTCGCGCTGGCGGCGGTGTGGATATTTTCACTTTGGGCTGCGGCTGCGGGGCCGGTTTGGCCCGATCCCATTTCTGCTGGTGGTAATCGCGAGCATTTTCAACAGGATCCTTTTCTCGCGCGGGCCGGGCAGGAATAGTCCTGGGTGCATCGGGGACTTTTTCCACAGGCTTAACTTCACGAGGAGGCCGCACCACTGGTTCTGTCGCTTTTTCACGAGGCTGTCGGTCGGGCGTCCAGCGGTCTGCCGGCTGTGGCTGCACTTGTTTTTCACGTGCGACCTCTATCTTTGCCGCTTCCCTTGATTTTTGCAGATCGGGATATTTTCGGGCATTTTTGTCCAAAAACGTACTCTGGTCGAGTTCACGGCCGGGGTTTCTGGCATTGTACTGCTGCCGTGCGTCCTCAAACTTACCGTACTCCTTCAATTTCTCGGGCAGGCGCCCGTTGGCGGGCTGTAAGAAATCGTCGGAAATAAGTTCCCGGTTCCGCTCGCGCCACTCGCCCACCCCAGCGCTGATGCTGGTGCCCGAGTGACGATAGCCGTAGTAGTGCTCCACAAACCGCGAAGAGAGGTGGCTGTAGTAATAATGATGGCGGGGCTGATAAAAATACCAGTGCATAAAATCCCAGCTGGGCAGGTACACCACAACGAAGCTGTTATTGTTGTAATAATAGCCCCAGTCGTACCAGTACGGATAAGGCCGCCAGCGTGGATAGGGCTCCCACCATGGATAGCCAAACCAATAAGGATAGGAATGGTAAACGTACACGTAATTTACTTCGGGTGCTGGATCGTAGGGATAATCCTCACTATCGGTACCGTAATAATTTGAAGTGTATTCCTTACCCGCTGCGATGAACTCCTTTTGGGCTTCGGGGTCATTTTCCAGTGTAGCTTTCCAGTTTTCGAGTTCCTCGGCATTGCTTTGTGCTACAGCCCTCTGCAGGGAATCAATTTTATGCTGAACCCATACCGGGTTGTCTGAGTACAAGTCACCCACCATAACGGTAAACCGGATGTCTTCATTCAGCAATTCTACCACCTCCGGCATGTCGAGCAATTGCCGGAAAGCGGCGCGGTCCACCATCGGCAGGTTGCCGATCAGCGACTCGAAAGCAGCGTTGGAAGTTTGGAAAAGTTCTTCCATACGAGCGAGCAAAAGGGGTTCACGTTGCACCACTTCCAACGCAGCCGGGCGTTGCGCCATGGGCAATATTTCCAGTGCCTTTTGCTGCATACTGTAGTCGCTGCGCGCATCCAGCAATTGGGTGATCAAACCAGGGTAACGGCCGATTTCATAGAGTATTTGCTGGGTTTCCCGGGATTGATTGACCAGCAGGTCCTTGAAAGCCGCACTGGTTTTACCCTGCATGTCGTGCATTTTTATCAACACTGCCGGGTATTTTGAAGCTTCCAGGATGGCAAGCCGGGCATCGGGAGGATAGAGTACCAGCGCTTCAATCGTTCGCTGGTTATCGGTGGCAATTTCGCGCAGTAAGGCCTCGTCTTTCTGAGCCGTGGCCGTCATAGCAAAGGCCACCATGAGCAAGGTTGCAATGATGGTACGCATGGTTGTAGTTTTTGTGTAAGTACAAAACTGGTCAAAAAAACAATTCAAGGCAGGAATGGGGGTCATTCAACAGGATGATAGTTGCCAGATTCCAACAGAATAGATACCTTTCGAGCCATTTTACAAACAGGTTTTTGATCCATGGAGCAAATCGTCGACTACTTTTCTCACATTCCATCCTCCCACCGCGCTGCCATTCTGGTGGGCGGCATTGCTTTTTTCTGGCTGGTTGAAAGTGCTGTGCCGATGTTTCGCTGGCGCTACAACAAGTGGTCGCATGCCGGCGTCAATATCTTTTTTACCGCCACTACGGTAATTGTCAACTTTGTGATGGCCTTCATGCTGCTCAAGGCTACAGACTGGGCCGTTGCCCATCATGTTGGAATCCTGCAATGGCTTCCCGACATGCCGTTATGGGCTTTTGCGATAATTGGCCTGCTTTTGCTCGATCTTATTGGCGCCTGGCTGGTACATTGGGCCGAGCACCAGGTAAAATGGATGTGGATTTTTCATTTGGTGCACCATACCGATACGAATGTGGATACCACCTCAGCCAACCGGCATCATCCCGGTGAAAGCGTATTTCGTTTTGCTTTTACAACCCTGGGCGCTGTAGTGGCCGGTGCGCCAATGTGGCTGGTGTTTATGTACCAATCGATGTCGGCAGCACTATCCCAATTCAACCATGCCAACATCCAGTTTCCCAAAACCGTGGAACAATTGCTCAGCTGGGTCCTCGTAACGCCTCGCATGCATCGTATTCACCACCATTACCAGCGGCCCTATACCGATTCCAACTACGGCAATATATTTTCCATCTGGGACCGCATATTCGGTACCTACCGGGAACTTCCGCAGGAAGACATTGTGTTCGGCATCGACACACACATGGAGGCTGCAGAGCATTCTAACCTTGAAAATTTGCTCAAAATACCTTTCCAAAAATACCGGCAGCCACCGGGGCGAAGTTTGAGGAAAATAAATCCTGACCTCCATACGGATTTACGAGACTTGTTGCGACAGTATACTGTACTCAATTAAAAAGTACATTCGAAAAACAGCACTTTCCCCTGGTACCAGAAATCGCGGAACAAGGGATTGTCCACCATGTACACCACTGCACCCCGCCCTTTGCGCTCGATACTTACAATAGGTGATTTTTCCAAACGCGGTGTCAGCCGGCTTCCGATAAACCCAACATGGGAAAAGCCTTTATCTAACCAAATGGCGTTGGTGCCTGATTCCGGCATTTCAAACGTGTTGCCCGTAGTTTTCAGGGAAAAGTACCAGTCGCCCAGCCCGTAAGCCGCGGGTACACCCGGGTCGACCCGGGCTTTCACGATAGCACCCGGCAACTGATCACTCAGTTGGTCACGCTCTTTTTCCCGGTACAGCATTGGTGTTTGTCCGGCACTGTCGGGCTTTACAGCAGATTTGCTTTTAAGATCAAAGCCGTCTTTATCGGCAAAAGCCTTTACGGCATTTTCAAACGCAATCAGTTTCCCCCCGTTGCGCATCCATTCCAACAGCTGGGCGTTGGTAACATCAGAAAGGTTGTAATTGCCGTTGGGGAAAATAAGGGTATTAAAATCGTCCAGCCGCATGCGCGCCAGCTGTTCTACTGAAATTATTGTAACCGGATAATGTAATTCCTGTTCGAAAAAAAACCAGGTGTGGCCAAAGGAGTTGTCGTCCACATCGTCGCCATAAACGATGGCTACTTCAGGGCGCTTCATCAGCACAAAGGCATCTGAGCCCATATCGTTCCCTTTCGACATAAACCCTGAAAAAATAGGATGTAAACCCACGTTATGGCGCCCGGCGGCCATTTTTACGATCCCATCCAGTGCATCGTCGCTTTTCTGGTTGTCGGCGCGCGTAATCACTAGAGTTCCCGGTTCAAAATGCTGGTCGGCCATATCGAAAGATCTGGTAGCATAGCGGACATTGAGGCCTTTCCCCTGGATTTCTCCCAGGAAGCAGGCCTCCGCCAATGAATTGCGGTGCACACACCAGGCGTAGGGTTTGGCGGCCAGCATTACTTCCGGCGCTTTGAATGCCACAAAATCTTTTTGAGGTTCCAGGCGGCTTTTCAGCGCGTACGACCGGAGCCCATAAGCATAGGGAAGGGCCCAGGCAGTAATGTCGTAAGTAAGCGAATCCGAAAGGTTAGCAGCGGGCTCGAACAGCACCTGCACCAGCACACCGTGGGGCTGGAAGGCCGAAATCACCAGGTCGTTGGGCTGAAGACTGAGCGTCGTTTCCGCTCCGCTGATGTAATCATACGCCTTGCTCAAACTGCTGGTCGTTCCAGCCCTACCGTAGCGGATTCGGTGTTGGTCGAGCAGTTTGCAGAGGGCATTCACCCGGTTGGGGTCATTTTCGGCCGACACTACAAAAGCCTGGTAAGCGCCTTGCGGTTTGTTTGCCGACTGATAGTAGTATTTTCTAAAATTTTCTACCACACGACTGGCATTTTTGCTGGCCATCTCGATGGTCGACAGGCTGGTAGTCAGGTGGTGTTCAATGCGGTCGTATAAGCTCAGGGTATCGCCTGTGCCCTTAAGAACGGCCCTTCCGGCGCTGGAATGTCCGGCTTGTTCGTAAGTCATACCAATAGCGCCGTTGAACATCGGATAAGTGTCACCGTAAGAAGGGTAAAAGAGGTCGAAAACCTCTTTGGTAAAATACAACCAGCCTTTGGCATCAAAATATGTCGCGTGGTTCCGGCCGATGGCCGTTTGAAAGTCTCGCTGCCAGGGGGTGATGTAATCGTGCATGGGCTCTGCCGCAGGGGCAAAATAGTAGGGGTTGTCGTAATACTGCTCATGCAAATCAGCATGAATCTGTGGCAGCCAGTTTTGGTACACTGCGAGGCGCTGCTGGGTTTCCGCCTGGGTGGCCCAGGCCCAATCGCGGTTCAGGTCGAAATAATAATGGTTGGTGCGCCCGCCTGGCCAGGGCTCCCGGTGCTCCCGGGAAGCAACCTTGGGATTCTTGATTGTATTAGACACCATACGGTTCCAATGCGTATAACGATCGTAACCATCGGGGTTCAACGACGGATCCACGATCACCACCGTGTTTTCAACCACTCCTGAATATTGGGGTCGGTTTGGGATGCCAGCCGATAAGCCAGTTCCATGCTACATTCGGAGCCGGAAGGCTCATTGCCATGAACACTCATGCTGAGCCAGACAATGGCAACCGCACTGTTACCACTCACCGCTCCGGGCTCCAGGCCTGCCAAACGCAAGTTGTTCAGCCGGATTTGCTCCAGTCGGGCCAGGTTCTCCGGCGAAGAAAAAATGGCAATTTGCAGAGGCCTGTCCTCATTGGTGGCGCCATAGCGCTGCAGCTTCATGGTCTGAGGGCATTGGGCAGCCAGGTATTCGAAATAACCGGTGAGCAGGTAATGCGGCGTGAATTTATCCCCCAGTTTATAGGGCAAAAAGTCGTTGGGTGATTGAAGTGCCGGCTGTGCAGTAGGGAAAGCGTGGCGCACAAAAAAAGCAGGAACAGGCTGTTGCGAAGAATGGTCATAGACAGAGCAGGTCGTTTACTGGATTGCAAACATGCAGTTTTTATTGCAAATTTTGTAGCCTGGTGTAGCGAAAGGAGCGGTTCCGCCACCGAGAGGCCCATTAAAGCACTTTTTACCAGGATATTCTAAAGTATCTCAGGTCCAGGCATTCGCTTTCGGGTGACGCTTCGCCTCCGTTTTTTGGGTGTGTTAAAACTCTTTTATAACTTCCCGCTGGCATCTCATCTCCGTAATCCTGTTTTTGGCTAATATTTTACCATGCGCCCAATTGGATACATCACTTTACCTACAAAAAAGAAAAGGAATCAAATGCTCTGGAGAAAGAAAATGCAAGGTCGGGTATTCATCAATTACCGCCGCTCCGATGCTGCCGGTGTAGCCGGCCGTTTAGCCGATTCGCTGGAAATTTATTTTGGCGACAAACGGGTATTTCGGGATGTCGAAAGCATTGAAGGCGGGGCCGAATTTGGCCACGTCATTGGCCAAAATCTGCACGCCGCAGATGCTATGATCGTTTTGATCGGCCCGCAATGGCTCACGGTAACAGATGTCAACGGCGTTCGACGGCTAGACGATCCGGACGATTGGGTAAGGCAGGAGATATCCGTAGCCCTTCAAAAGGTATCCCTGTTTTCCCGTGCTTATTGATGACACACCAATGCCCAGGGCAGAAGAACTCCCCGAAAATCTCAAACCACTTTTGCGATTCAATGCCATCAACATCTCCGATCGCCGCTGGCAGCACGATGTTCTCCGGCTGGGTAAAATTATCGCCCTGGACATCCCCTCTTCTAATGAGCGCAAAATCGACATGGTACGGTTGATCATCACCACCGCTATGTTTTTTACGCTCGGATTTTCAGCCCTAAAAGTCGTTTGGAATTATTTGGGCTTCATTTGTATGGGCCTTATAACAGACCCAGATGCCAGGCCCGAAAAGCACAGTATTTGTTGGCTTATTGCCCCTGACTTTGAACCCAACATGCGCCTGTTATCACTTTGGCAAGCGGAGTACCCTATATCATCGTCATTGGAAGTTCACTACTTTTGCTCAGCATCGTTGATCTGATCGACAAAAGTCGGCAGCGCTACATCTATGCCAGTATCGGCGTTGGGACCCTGGGAACGCTTTTCTTTTTCGTAATGCAATTTTGGCAAAATTCAACACAGGAACCAATGGTTGCTTTTTTTGGCGCCATCCTTATTGTTACAGCCATGCTCGGGCTGATGACGATGTCGGGGTTTAAAGCGAAATAGGGCCGGATTGCAAGATTTATTTCAAGGGGCAAACAACTATTTGCCCGATCCTCCCCGTCGTTTGCGCCACCAGAACCATCCGCTCAATACTAAGACCGGAATAAGTAACCACCAGAGCCAGCTCCTTTCACCAAAATGCAAAGCGCTCATATCGCCATTGGCCACCACCCCAGCCCAAAAGCCCGGATGACTGAGTTCAAAATTGTCGGGATTGTCCAGAAACTGCAGCTTCGCCATCTGTAACGCCTGGTCTTTGGGAAGTCCACTTTTAAGGTTTTTAAAAAAGGCTTCCATCAACTGCGGCGCGGTGTTGTCGGGCAAACGCCACAAACTCATCACTGTGGCCGGAACGCCAGCCGCTGCAAAGGCGCGGGCGAGGCTGTAAACCCCTTCTCCCTTGTGCCAGCGCCCGAACCCGGTATGGCAGGCGCTCAGCACCGCCAGATCGGCTTGCAAACGCATCACCTGTAGTTCGGAGGCATATAAGATATTGTCGTCTGGCTGGCCCGTTTGCGCATCGCCAAACAGCATCCGGGAGAGAATCGGGTCGTCTTCGTTTGCAAAGCCGTGCATCGACAGCAACAGGATGCGGTAATTGGCGGCCACAGCCTTGAAGCGTTGTTCTGTGGCCAGGCTATCGTCGAAGGCGTCACCACCAATCAGGGCATGCACCATGGCCAATTCAACATGGGTGCCCTGCAGGTTGTACATACCTTCCCGCATCAGGTTGGCCACCTGCTGGTCGGCGCTGGCTGCAACGTGATAAGCTGGCGCAAAACCAGCAAACACCCGACGCCCCCCTTTTGGTGTCCTGGTTATTTGCTGCTGCACCCGCAACAAACTGACGGAATAAGCATAACTGACTGGATGCTGCCGCAGCAAAAAGGGCTGATCGGGCCAATTCTTGTTCACATCCTGTACCGACAAGGTTTCAAAGGGCAAAAACGACAACACATCGTCGGGAACAATGATCAACGAACGGCTACCCTCAAAAGCCTTGATCTCGGGCAACGCCAGCAACGCGCACAAGGCGTAAGATTGGTGCAAAAACACCGCCTTGGCAGGCGAATTTTCGTTCAGTTTACTCATGTAGGCCACATAATCACGAACCGTTTCCCGGAAATCCGCAGGCAAATCTGCTTTCCGCCAGGAGAATTGGCCACCTGGTCCAAAACCAAAGATATAGGCCTGAACATCGGTCAGGTAATAGGCCAGCAAGGCAGCATTTTCGGGCAGAATGCCGGCCATATCGGCCGCTTGCACCAACTCCGGCTCCCGAAACGTTTCGGCATACCCTGGCACCTGGTCTTTGAGTTGTTCCACAAAAGCAGCCTGTTTGCGCTTGTATTGGTCAAGTTGTTGTTCCATCTGATGAACAGCCTTGATGTCGTTACCTTGCCGGGCCTCTGCCAGCGCCAGTTCGTACCATTTTACTTTCACCTGAAAGTCGTGCTCCTCGCGGGCCAGACCCTCCGGAAGTTTAAAATCCGCCTGCGCTCTCGCCAGGCCTTCCAGTAACAACAACCCACGAGCATGTTCGCTGAGGTGGAATGCACGCTGGGCAAAATTCGAATTTTCTGATTTTTCATACAGGCCCCAGGCAATTTCAATGGCGCGGTTGATGCGCCGGCGACTGTCCTGCAGCGCCAACAAGGTGGAGCGCTCATAATCGTGGTTGGCACGCAGGGCATTTTCAACACCGGGAATCAGCTCGTAGGCCAATAAAGCACGTTCTGGGTTACCCTGGGCAGCAAATGCTTCTGCCTGCAGCTGCAATGCCCGAATCAGCATGTTTTCGGGTCTGATCTGGTCTTGAATTAACAGCTCACCTGGTTCAAACTTTCTGCCCGGAAGCAACAAACGCAAGGCTTGGGCTATGGCAGCAAGGGCTGAATCGGGCCGCGACAGCTCCTGCCAGATTTCTGCCTGGTTAAGCATGAATCCGGCCGGCATACGCAGCTCAATATTTTCTGGTGCTTTTCTTGCTGCAACAATGGCTTGTTCAAACGATTTTAAAGCAAGTTTCCTGTCCTTATTTTTCGAGGCAAAAATAGCCCTGTTTTCAAATAAATACATGGTACAGCGCCAGTACGCCGCCTCACTTTCCGGGGGATGGGCCTTCAGCAGTGCGCCTGCCTTTTCGTTGGCCTGTTGCGCTGCTGCCATCCTGCCCAGGCGGGTATAACATTCCGCTTCGCCAAAATACAGCAACGTTTTTTCATAGTCATCAAGTCCCTTTCTGCGATGCCCCTGAGCAAATACCGCCAGCGCCAGCGAGTCTTTTCCCTGGGCCACGTAGAGGTCACCAAAATCGTTGTACTTGGCCACAAAAGGCACCTGGTAGGTAAAACTGAAGTCGATTCCGCGCTGGTAGATCTGCGCGGCGCCCTCGTATTCCCGCAAACGGGTAAGTACGATGCCCAGCTGAAGGAAAATGTATTCTGCAATATCGGCCGTTTCCTTGCTTTCCAGTTGCGCATCGTAGATGGCCAGCGCCTCCAGCAATGCTTGTTTGGCAACAGCAATATCGCCCGTTTTTTTTATGCCAATGTGGGCCAGTCGTAAGTGCGTTTTGCACAAAGCGCTGTATTCGGCCTTGTTTTGAGGCGTTCGAAAGGGCCTGCTTAGCGCTTCTTGTAACAATTGCTGGGCCTGAAAAGGCTGGTGCTGCCGGTCGGCAAGCAGTTTGGCGTAGTTGCGCAAAGCAATACACCAATTGGATAGATCACCCGCTTTTTGCAGCGCAATGATCGCTTCACTGTACATTTTTTTTGCACCATCATCATCGCCTCTTTCGTTCAGGCTGTCGGCCCGCTCAAGCAATTGAAATGCACCGGAATTTGAATCCTGCGCTTCCAGCCCCTGAAAGGCGGAAAGCAGCACAAGCGTCAATAGCAGCGCCCGAAGAAAAAATCGGAAGTGAAAACGGTATCGAAACATTCAACAGGGTTCCTTGGGGTATTTCCCCTTCGACCAAAAGAAAATATCATACAGGATAACTCCCAGCAAGATGAGCAACACCAGGATCAGTTCCCAGCAGGCCCCACCACTGCAGTTATAGCCCATACCAGGCAACAGGAGCGGTGGGTGTATGTCAAGATTGTTGTAACACTCCGTTTTGTTGCCCTGAGCCTGGGGGAAGGTCACACAAGCGCGCAGGCCTTCACCCTTGGCCAGACGCCAGGCACCGTCGTAGTCGGTGTATACCGTGAAGTATATTTCGTGGCATTGCGGCTCGTAGTCCGACTCGTTGGTGTAATGGTTCGGGATCCCACCCCAGGTATCGTTCCAAATGAATTTCCAGTTGCCGGCTGTCGAAGAATCGATACTGCTGATGGTGGCGCCCGGTGCGAATGTCAGCCATTGAATTTTACCGGTAAGGTCGCTCAGTTCTATCGGCAGGTTTGATTCCGCGAGGTAACCCTTGTTGCACACCTCCAGGCGGAAATCAACACGATAACGGTTATTGCCCAGGGGGCACATTTTCAACACTGTGAGTTCGTTGGGGTCGATGCTGGCCCAAATGTCTAATTGCTGTTGCACAACACCGCGCACATGCAGGTCAGTGCCCGGGATAAGCTGCTGCTGTCCGAAGTTAACCTGTGGAAACAAGGCCTGGAGTGTACTATCCATGTTGGCCAGTCGATCGGGAGTGTAAAACGCATCATCGCCGAGGAAGGTTGGCGCCAGCCCTGCGCCCTTGGCAGCAGAAAACTTCTGAATATCCGGTGTATTGCTCACCGTACCATTGCCTGCAGCGGTGAAGCCTACCACCAGTGTCATCATGCGGGCGGGAGGAAGTGATTTTTCGGCCCATACCGTTTTCAGGATGGGAAATATGCGATATTCATCGAATCCGGCGGCCATCCCCCCTACATCACTGGTGGTTACCGGAACAAAAACATACCGCTGGTACATGGCGCGTATGGGATTGAGCAGGCCTCCCAGGGCCTGCATTTCTGGCGAATTATCGGCGGTAAGGCCCTTAAAGAAATTGGGCGTTTGATCGTAGGCCGGTAATTTCAATTCTTCCAGCGTATCTACAGTGCGCGGTACAAACTGGCTGCGCGTTGAATCGTAAACGCTGTTGAAGAAAAATAAATCCCGGTGTTATAAGGACTGGCGAAGCCTGATACGGCAAAAGCGGTGGGGTGACCGGGTCGTAACGGGGAACTGAACGCAATCTCCGCGGTGGCCGAAGTATTGGAGAGTCGCTTGTTGAACGGGCTGCCGGTAGCGCCACCAAGGGCTGTAATGTTCAGGTTGCGTTCGGCGTAACCCGGCGGCTCCTTGTCGCTCTTTTTTTCGGTGTACACGACAAATGGATGGTAGGACCCGATGGTATGGTAGCTGTAATTCCGGTTATAGGTCATGCCATCGTTGTTTGCATCCATGTTGAAGGCCGGAAAATCGAAATTGCCATCGCCGTAAATCCAGTTCGCTTTGTAGCGCGCACCATCCACTGCAATCAGTTCGGTGGGCTCATCGTTGCTGGTAAACAACACGGCGGCATTGCTCAGGTTAATTTGCGTAGATCCATCCGGTCGGGAGGCACTGTTACAGGGCAGGGATTCGTTAACCCCCAGTTGGGGAAGGCACAAACAAGGGGCGGAAGGCTGGGCCATAGCCTTGGGCAAAAAAGATCCAATAAGTCCGCATAAAATCAGGATGACTGTTCTCATTATTGGGAAATCGGTTGGTGAGCGGATACAAGCGGAGAAGGAAGCAAAGTACGGATCTTGTATCAATTAAAGCAAATTTATTAAATTCTCAGGCACTGGTGTTCACATTTTTTCCTAAAAGGCCATTAAACAGCAATGACCATGGTTACTTTAGCGTCGGCAAGCAAAACGACGCATATGAACAAATACCAGGCGGAATTGGAACGTTTCCGAAGCAATCCCGATCAGGCACTCGCCGGCTTCTACCGCGAACACCGTCAGCGCTTTGTCCTGTGGGCTAAAGGCTGGTCGGGATTGAGCGAACACGACCTTGCAGAAACATTTCAGGATGCCGTCATCATCTTTTGGAATAAGATACGCGAAAACCAACTGACCGAACTCACTGCCGCTCCGGATACTTATGTTTTTGGCGTGGGGAAACGGTTGATCATGACCCGCTACCGGCAACAATCAAAAACACAATTACCCGGTGACGACCTGATGCCCATTCCATCGGATTGGGAGCCGGGAATAGAGCATTATCTCATCCAAAACGAAGAACATGAAGCATTAAGCCGCCAACTGGAAAAGCTGGGCGAGCCCTGTTATACCCTTTTGCGATTGGCTTTTTACGAGCTCATGCGCAGTGCGCAAATAGCCAAGGAAATGCAGTACGCCAGCGAAGATGTTGTTCGTACACAAAAAAAACGCTGTCTGGACCGATTAAGGGCACAGTTCCGCAGCTGAACACAAAAATTGTAAACGCAAAGCCCTAACAATTATCACCCTTTTTAATCCAACCTACCATCATTTTGACCGGTATTAATCTTTTAGCACCCTTTACTACAATGGGTCAAAGACAACACGCTGAAGCCTCGTTAAACATCGAATACAATGGAAAACCGCTATCTTCAACTTATAGAAAAGCACCTGCACCGCGAATTAACCGCGGCAGAACAGCAAGAACTAGATGAAATACTCCTGCAAAACCCCATCCTTGCCGATGATATGGCCTGGAGGCAAAAAGTCATGGATGCCTGGACCCTGCTCGAAAACCGCCGTCTGAAAAGCATCCTGCAACAAGCAGAAGCAGGGTTTCAACAATCCAAGGTGGTGAAATTTGACTTTCGAAGGCTATCAGCCATCGCCGCTGCCCTGCTGGCTGTTGTAGCTGCCGTATGGTTTCTCCGCCCAGTCAGCGCACCAGATGCTGCTGATTTTTTCAGCGCTTACCCGGATAAAATCATCGTCCGGAGCGAAGGCCAGGGTCAACTGGAGCAACAAGCCATTCAGGCTTATCAAGCCGGAAACTTCAAGGCTGCTGCCATCCACTTTGGCAAGCTACAATCCGCCTACCCCGACAGCCTTTTGTATGCCTTCTACCACGGTGTAGCCCTCGTTGGAGCACAAGATTACACCAGGGCTGAGGAGATATTGCTACCGGTCAGCCAACAAAACGAATTTGGCAGTTACCAAACCAACGCGCTCTGGTACCTGGCCCTGGCCCAAACCGGGGCAAAAGATTTCCCCAGCGCGCGCAAAAACCTGGAGGCATACCTGAAACGACCCGACGCAGTGACTTACAAGGCTAAAGCACAATTGTTGTTGAAAAAACTGCCAACGTAAGGCCATCCCTCCTATTCAATGCCAGATTTTTTTTGAAAAATATTCCATTTTCATTTTACACATGTCATTAACTATCAATATTTTATAAAATTATTGATGGTATTAATGTATTTTTTATAGGTGTAAATAATTCTGTTTATTGTCCATATTTAATTCGAAACAGCGCTGCATCTTTGTCACAATATCCGAGTCAAACGTGTTTCGGAGAAAAAATGGGGCTACATATCCTCTGTTGATATGCCTTCCATGAGATCACAAAAGAGAAAAAAAAGCGATGCAACGGCATCGCTTTTTTTGTGCCCCTGCCCCATTTATACTCGAAGAAAAAACCCGATTGCACAAAGCAACCGGGCCGGGAATATGCCTGGGATCATCAGGTCTTTTTTGCCATTGGCAGAAAGGAAAAGGAGGCAGGGCAAACTGCGTTGCTGAATCGGATTAAGGTGTTACCAAAAGCGCATCTGGATTACTTCATTTGGTATTTTCACCTTAATGTATCCCGCCGCCAGACCGTGAACATCAAAGATCAAAATTTGGCGTCAACTGCTCATTTTCATTGGAATAGAACTCGTTGATAATCCTAAGCACTTCCTCGGGGTCGTCGGTGACGTGGAACAGGTCCAGGTCCTTTGCGTTGATGTTGTGGTGGCGTTCCAGCATTACTTCCACAACCCAATGCCGCAGGCCTTCCCAAAAACTCGGTACCCATCAGTACTATGGGAACTGGTGTGATGGTCTTGGTTTGCACAAGCGTAAGCACCTCGAACAATTCATCGAGGGTGCCAAAGCCGCCGGGCATCACCACAAAACCTTGTGCATATTTCACAAACATGACCTTCCGGACAAAGAAATACCGGTGTTTTAGATTCAAAGCTGGTGCAATAAAGGGGTTGTGGCTTTGCTCAAAGGGTAAATCAATGTTTAAGCCCACAGAAGTGCCACCCTTCATCCAGGCGCCCTTGTTACCGGCCTCCATGATGCCCGGACCGCCGCCCGTAATCACACCGTAGCCTTCCTCTGTCAGGCGCATAGCAACTTTAGTGGCCAGTTCGTAATAGAAAGTACCAGGTTTGGTACGGGCGGATCCAAAAGTAGAAATACAGGGGCCCACATTGTTGAGCACTTCAAAACCATCGACAAATTCCGCCATGACTTTGAACATGGTCCAAGAGTTTTCCCCCTTGAATTTGGTCCATTTTTTCATGTTTCGGACCTTCACTTCGGTTTGCTGATCTTGCGCTGGGTTATTGGCAGGGTTATTATCCATAATATAAATGATTGAATGATCTAAAGAATGTGCTGAAGCCACCCCATATTACAGGGAAAAAACCCTTCCGGAAATGCCGGAAAGGTTGGACAGCGTGGTGCACTGCAAATGTTTGTGTATTTAACCGACAAAATCAAGTTTTTCGACTTGAAATCGGCAAACAGCGGTACAAATCGGATCTAGGTGCCCGCTTTATACCGTCAGGCTTACTTTCAACAGGGCAGCCAGTTGTTCATGGGCTGATTTCCAGTCCTCATTGATGAATTCCCAATTGCCTTTTCGGAACCCTTTTGTAACGAGGTAAAAGACATTTTGGCTGCGCCAAATATCGGGTTTGAGCCCCATTCCCTGTACTTCCGTCAGCACATCACAGAGCCATTGAAGCCGCTGAAGTGTTGAATGATCTTCAGACAAGGCTACCATCTCCCGGTATACCCGTTCGCCGATCGCATGGTTCACGCCCTCTTCATCACTGAGCTTGACCGACCACTGTTGCAGGTCGTAGGCAATGCGCCGGAGGATGCGAATGTCGTCGAACTTCCCATTATCGAAAAACAGCAACAAATCGAGGTTCAGCACGAAGGAGGCAATGTTCCGCCAGGCATCGGGAATACTCAGTCCTGCATCCTGCAAACCGGTTATCAGGGAATAATTTTCGTTGAATACGCTGCGAAAACTGGTTTCAGCAGTGGCCAGGCTGTTGGCTGTAATTTGACGTATGATTTTGGTTTTCTCGTCGGTAAAAAGGCTCTTTAGAGTGAATTTTTCGGGTCCAAAATATTCTTGCAAGGTTCCGATTACCTCGCCCAAATTGGCCTCACGAAATGCGCGGGCGGTCCGCTCGTGCATCTCCTCAAAGGTGGTCTTGTTGATGTCTCCACTGATGTTGCCAATCAGATGCTGTTGCCCCAGGTACAAAACCGCAAAACTGTATTTTTTTTCGGCATAAGTAATCCGCGAACGGATGTTAATCCGACCAATGGCCAGTTTCTGGGAACCAGCTTCCATGATTTCCAGCATTTCCTGGTCGGCACTGTAATTGAACAGGTCGAGTTCGCTGGGTTTTTCTTCAAACAAAGAGGCCACCGCAAAATGCATACCTACCCTTTCCAGGTTGACCCGCGTGGGAACCACATTGTGGAGGTAGCTCGCCGCCCCGCTGGGAAACTTGTTACTGGGTGCAGAAAGCCGCTTGGTAAAACCCGCATGGAGCGAAGTGCCGGTCACATTCTGCGCATAATCCATGGCGCGCAAGGCATACTGCAGGATCTGGTTGGTTTCCAGGCCCGAAATTTCATCAAAAAACCAGCCACAACTGGTAAACATCAGCACTGTATGCCGCTGCATTTCCAACAGCTGCAAAGCCAAAATGCGCTCCTGTTCGCTCAGTACTCTGCGGCAATGACTTTTCAAAAAGGCATCAACAACAGCATCATTCCGATCGAGCATCACCTGGATGTAATCATTGCGCGCAGCCCAGGGATCGCGGAAATACCGACTGGCTTCTTTTTCGTAAAGCGGCGCCAGACTGTCGCGAAGCCAGTTTAAGGTATCGCGCAATGGCTTTCTCCAGCGCTGGTGCCACCCCGGATTACCGCCTGAATTGCAGCCGCAATCGTTGCACCAACGTTCAACGCCATGCACACAACTCCAGGAGGAATCTTCGTGAATCTGTACCTCCCATTGTGGAGGGAACAGTTCCAGAAACTGGCCGTAATTGGTGAGTTTGGCCAGGTCATTATCCTCAATATGATTCAGGGCATGTGCAAGCGCCATTTCCCCAAAGCGGTGGTGGTGGCCGTAACTCTCGCCGTCTGTAGCAATATGCGCCAGTTGGGGCGTATCATCCTCGTCGTGAAGGCTCAGCAGTCGGTTGGCAAAATTTTTCCCATTGTTGAGCAGCCCGTTGAACGCAACTTCCTGAGAAACTGTGCCTTCGTAAAAGAAGAGCGCAATCTTTCGCCCACTGGGCAAAAGGCACCAGTAGGGCTGCCGGGTATCGATACCGCCACCGTTGAGCTGACGCCAACTGTCATCACCCGATTTACGCACGGCCTTGGCATGGCCAGGGGCCAGAATGGTGAACTGAATGCCATGTGCCGCCAGCACCTCCAGGGTTTCGGTATTGACTGCTGTTCCAGCCAGCCACATACCTTCGGGGTATTGCCCGAACCGGTGCTCGTCATCGCGCACACCCCAGTCCCCCTGCGTTACTTTATCGCGATAGTTGGCCAGCGGTAAAATCAAGTGGCTATGCACCTGCGCCAGGGCCGAACTGTGCCCCCGAATCGCTCGCGACTCCGGATATTAGCGGCCTGGAGCATGCCGTAAGCATCAGGGTCGGCATGTTCCATCCAGGAAAGGAGGGTAGGACCAAAATTCCAGGAAATGCGGTTGTAATTGTTGCGGATCTTGGTAATCCAGCCATCAGTTGCCAGGATACGAGCCGCTGCATTGGAAGCATAACACTCGAAGTTGATCCGCGCATTCCAGTCGTGAAAAGGGCGGGCACTATCCTGTCGCTCTACTGCTTCCAGCCAGGCATTCTCCCGCGGCGGCTGATAGAAGTGGCCGTGGATGCAAACATATTTTTTGGACATAATGGTACACTTTCGCTGGCTGGGCTGGGTTGCGAATGTACGGCACCCCGCTGAAACGCAACAGAAAATTCAGAAAGTGATGATAATTTTACCCCACCAAAAGACAAAACTTACCTTTAAGTCTATGAAACACACCTTGTTCCTCTGCTGGGCCTTGCTGCTGCCCCTATTCCTTATTGCCGCCAAGCCAGCGATCAAATATAATATTGCACCCGATGTACTCGACGGAAAAGCCGCCTTGCGCATAGACTGCACCTTTAAGGGCGCCAGCAGCGGCCACAGTGTGCTGCACTACCAAAATGCCGACTGGGGACAGGACAATTATTACCGCTGCCTGCCCAAAGCAATTGTCTCAGAGGGCACTATTCAAAACCTGGTGCAGGACAGCAGTTTTTGGTGGTAGAACACCGACCCGGACAAGAGATAACGGTCAGCTATTGGCTGGTTCAAGACCAGGACACCGTGCGGGAATACTATCGCCCCCTCATCGACAGCACAGGATTTCATGTTTTTGGCAGCAAATTGCTGGTGCTTCCAGACCATTTTTATCCGTTAAAAAACTCGACCCCGCTGCTGGAAATTGATTGGACGGCCTTTCCGCAAGGATATCTCCTGCAAAACTCCTTTGCGCACCAGCCTCGGCGACAGCGCATCCGGGTACTTCAGGAACAATTGAGCAACTCCATTTTCATCGGCGGCCAATGGCGATTGCACACTTTTAAAGTGATGGAAAAACCAGTGTACTTTGCCATCCGTGGCGATTGGGGAAAAATGCCCGAAGACAGCCTGGTGCAAATGCTGGAAAAAACGGTGAACGTACAGCGGGCATTTTGGAATGATTACAACACCCCCCTGTTTACCGTCGTGCTGACGCCAGTGTATGGCGTGTGGACCGAAAACTCCAAATCCTGCAGTTGCACCGGAACCGGGCTAACCAATTCTTTTTCCGCTGGCGCCACCAACAACCCATGCATGGACGACTTGGTGGTGCTCACTTATGTTTTCAACCACGAGATGATGCACCATTGGATCGGGCTGGATATCCGCAACAAAACCGAGGAGCTTCAATACTGGTTCAGCGAGGGCTTTACCGATTATTACACCTATAAAAACATGCTCCGCAGCGGCATTTACAGCACGAAGGACTTTGTAGATACCTGGAACATGGAAGTGTTTGAAAAGCACTACAAGAGTCAGAATAAAACTACCCCCAATTACAAAATCAAAGAAGCCTTCTGGACCGACCCCGACATCAGCAAACTACCCTACCGCCGCGGTGAGATTTTTGCATTTTACCTCGACAACCAAATCCAGATTCACAGCGCTGGAGAAAAGAGCCTCGACAATCTGATGTTTGACCTGCTCGCACACAGCCGAAAAGAAAACCGCCCCTGGACCAACGAGGACTTCCTGGACCTATGCGCAAAGTACCTGGACGAGGATTTATCTGCTTTTTTTGAGCAGCATATCATCGTCGGGGAACCGATTGATTTTGAAAAAATCGAATTGGCGAAGCACTGGACGGTGGAGGTCAAGGAAGGTATTCCTGTGTTGGGGATTGGGCGGGAATGACAGGATAATTTAATGCGTAGAGGGGAATGACAGGAATGACAAGATTTTCCAGGACAAAAAAGGATTTTACTTGCGTAGCGTGTTCTTAGAGGGGAATGGCAGGATTTTTAATTTTAAAGCGATCAGTGAAATTGACTGAAAACCATGTTTTTGATCATTTTCGAGATAGAAATCCTCTTTTGCCCTGCAAAACCCTGCAGATCCTGTCATTCCCTTCCTGTCAGCAGCACATCCACCGGAATATCATGCGCCTCCTGGGCACTTTTTCCACCAACTGAAACGGATAAAGCACTCCAATTTTTCGGGCAAACTGCTGCCTGGCTAAAAAGGTATCGTAGTACCCTCCGCCATAACCAACGCGGTAACCTTCCGGATCGAAGGCAAGTCCGGCCACAATAATCAGGTCATATTTCCCCAGGTATTCTTCCGAATCTTTGGGGTGATAGGTGCCAAAAATGCCGGGTTCCATGTGTCGCAGGTCGTGTAAAACCAGATTTAGCATTTGTCGTTTCCTCATTGTTTTGGGCACCACCACTGTCAGTCCAGCCTCCAGCGCTTTTTGCAGCAGGGGCAAAATATTCACCTCAGAACCCATGGTCAGATAGCTGTGAATTACCCTGGCTTTGCTGCTCAAAATTAGTTCCCATAATTGCTGGCAAATTAACCCTGATTGGACCTCTCGTTCCTGCTTGGGTATCCCATTCCGTTGCTCCAGCATCGCTTGCCGGATAGATTTTTTTGCATTTTTGATCGTTTCATCCATGCTTTTACTTTTGGACAGATGGTCGGGGCGTTCGCAATGTATCGACCTATTTGACAAATTAAAAGCAATATATTCCAAAAAGCAGGCGTAGCCGGTAACAATTTTACCGGGCAGTACTCCATGAGCCAATGGGCAAAATCAAGAAATTAACCATCTGGTTAAATTTTTTAGTCAAAAACTTGCACATGTAGTTTGGCTACCCCTACATTTGCAGTCTTAACCAAATGGTTAAACCACATGGACAAAAAAGAAACTGCCACTACTGACACCACCGAACAGCGCATTTTCGACGCTGCGCACGAGGTTTTTGTGCAAAAAGGACTGGATGGCACCAAGATGCAAGAGATTGCTGATCGCGCTGGCATCAACAAGGCCCTGTTGCATTACTACTACCGCTCGAAGGAAAAACTGTACGAGATGGTGGCCAAAGGGGTCATTACCCGGGCCATACCGGTAATTCGCCAAACCCTGGAAAGTGATTTACCCCTGAAGGAAAAAATCGAAGCCTTCATCGATTTCTACATCAACCTGATCAGCAAAAACACCTTCGTTCCGATGTTCATCCTCGGCGAGGTCAACAAGCACCCGCAGTATTTTGTAGAGCATATCCTTCCCAAAGACCTCCCCCAGCCGCAAAAATTTCTGCAACAACTGGAGGCCGAGATTGCCGCCGGCCACATCCGGCCCATCCGGCCCGAACACCTGGTGGTGAACATCGTGTCGATGTGTGTCTTCCCGTTTTTGGCAAAACCCATGGCTGCCATCATCCTGGGTATGCCCGAAGAAGAAATAAAAGCCTTTTTGCTGGAGCGAAAAACCGCGGTGAAAGACTTTGTTTTTGCCGCTCTTCGCCCAGACCCAACAGCCTAACTGCCCAACAGTATAACAGCCTTTATTATGCTCCGTACCTTTCTTTTTTTCAGCCTGTGCCTGTCCGGAATTTCAGCCTTTGCGGCGGATACCCTAACGGTTGAACAATGCCGGCAAATTGCCATGGACATGCACCCGCTACAACAACGCAAAGCACTTGCTGCACAAACCGCCGACCTGCAACGCCAAAACATCCGAACAAACAACCTGCCCCGGATTAACCTCGGCGCGCAGGCCAGCTGGCAAAGCGATGTATTCAAGTTACCCATTGAAAACCCACTATTTGCCGTCCCTGCTATCCCTAAAGACCAGTATAAGCTCAGCCTGGATGTCAGCGAACGCATCTGGGACGGTGGTTCCGACCGCTACCTTCGCCGCCAAAAAGAACTCGAACAGTCGCTAAGCGATGCCCAAACAGCCGTTGAGGTGGAACAGGTGCGCACGCCGGTGACCGACTTGTTTGCCCAAACCCTCCTGCTGCAGGAAACGCAAAAAATGCTCGAACTCACCATCGCCGACCTCCACCGCCGAGCCGTACAAACCAATGCACTGGTAACACAAGGCGTCGCCCTGCAAACGGCAGCCGATCAGGTACAAATGCAAATCCTGAAAGTAGAGCAGCAACGCGATATGGTGGAAGCCGACCGCCGCTCAGCCCTGCAGGTGCTCTCCCTTTGGCTTGGCCGGGAAAATGCCGACATCTACCTGCAGGCCCCTGCCGACTGGAACAGCATCTCCCCCGCTTCCGACCGACCAGAATACCAACTGTTCGAACTGCAACGCCAACAAACACAACTCGGGCAGGACATGCTCCAACTCCGCCGCCAGCCTCGCATCGAAGCCTTCGCACAAGGTGGCCTGGGGCAACCCAACCCCTTTAATTTCTTCGAAACCGGATGGCAACCCTTTGGTATTGTGGGTATCCGCGCCGCCTGGGTGCCACTCGACTGGGGCACTACCCGGCGCGAAAAAGAAATACTCGCACTCCAAGCACAACAAATTGGCGTGCAACAGGAAACCTTCGACCGGGGCAGAGAAGCCACCAAATTGCGCAGCATCGGAGAGTCCGACAAATACAACAACCTCCTGCTCACCGATGAGGCCATGATCAACCTGCAAACTGATATTCTCCGTCGCGCTGAAGGCCAGGTTCAAAACGGGGTAATGACCATGACCGAATACCTCTCGCAGGTTGACCTGCTCACCCAGGCGCGCCTCACACGCGAAGCCCATCGCATACAGGCATGGCAGGCACTGGAAAAACTTAGTCAGCAGTAAAACCCAAACACTATGAACATCGCCACCGCACTCCAATACAACCCGGAAAAACCTGCCATCCTGCCGATTCACAAGTCCGATAAAATCAACTTGTTTGCCGTAGGACTGCTCAAAGGACAACAATTGCCAAAGCATACCACCCGAACGCCAACCCTGCTGACGGTTTTGCGCGGCAGCATCCAATTCTCCATTCAGGGCGAGAACTTAACCTTGAACACACTCGACACCTATTCCATTCCAGTCGATACCGAACACGATGTGACCGGTTTGGACGACTGTATTTTCACCCTCCTGCAAGAAAAGTAAACCTGAATAAAATTCACATCATGAAAATATCCAATGCTATCCTGCTCGCTGTCGGCCTGTCGGTATTCACAGCCTGCCAACAAACCGAAACACCAGCCGATGCCTATGGCAATTTTGAGGCCGACGACATGATCGTCAGCGCCGAAGGCACCGGCGAACTGATCGCCTTTCAGGTAGAAGAAGGCCAGACCCTCAAGGCCGGGCAGGTGGTTGGGTGCGTCGACTCCACCCAACTCGTGCTGAAAAAAGAGCAGATCGAGGCCAGTGTTCGTGCCATCGCTGCTAAAAGTCCGGCCATCGCCGCGCAGTTGTCTGTGTTTGAAAAGCAACTCGATGCCGCCAAACAGCAAATCAGTACCCTGCAGCGCGAACAAACCCGGGTTCAAAATCTGCTCAAAAGCGATGCGGCAACACCCAAACAACTCGACGACATCAACGCACAGCTCGATCAGGCCCAAAAGCAGGTGGCGGTTATTTTGGAGCAAAAAACCGCGTCGAACGCCTCCCTATCGGTGCAAAAATCGGGTCTCCTGGCAGAGATTCTGCCCATGAAAAAGCAAATTGCACAGATCGACGACCAGATTACCAAATGCCGGGTGGTCAATCCCATCAATGGTACGGTACTCAATACCTATGCCAGCCAGGGAGAACTGGCCGCTTTTGGAAAGCCGCTGTATAAAATTGCCAACCTCGACCCAATAATCTTGCGCGCTTACATCGCCGGCGACCAATTGGGCAGCATCAAAGTCGGGCAAAATGTGACGGTATCCGTCGATGCCCCTGACGGCGCCATGAAGGATTATACCGGCACCGTTACCTGGATTTCGGAAAAAGCAGAGTTTACACCCAAGGTGATTCAAACCAGGGATGAGCGGGTAAATTTGGTGTATGCGGTGAAGATTAAGGTTGGGAATGACGGGGGATTGAAGATTGGAATGCCGGGGGAAGTTAAGATTAGTCTTTAGTCTTTGGCTATTGGTCTTTGGCCGGTAACGCCCGACTGATTTTAACAGAGGAGTGAAGCTTGTTCAAAGATCGTTGGATCATTTTAAGTGCTTCCAATAATTGATTGCATTCCGTTTCCGAGATGTAACCAAACTTCTGAGCCAGCAACAACTGTGTTTCTGTTTCAAAAGAAGATCCGATTGAATATTCTAGAAACCTGGAAAATTCCAATCCGGTACTTCTACTGCAACCTTCGGCAATGTTACTTGCAATGGATACAACTGCACTTGATAATTGGTTTGAGAGCCCATACCGTTCAGATTTTGGAAATTGTTCAATAGCCTTAAATACAGAAGCGGCAAAAGCAAGCGAATCAGACCAGACGCGCAGTTCTCTAAAATTTCTCATAAGTGGTTTTTTGAGGTAAATAATATTTCAAAAATAATGTGGGGTACAGTTAATTGCAAGAAAACTTTAAATTTATTTTAATTTAATATAAAACATAAAAACTTGTACATGAGCACTTTAAACAAAATTAAAGTGTAGATGCAAATCGCACCCAATAGCCCCCCAAAGACTAAAGACTAAAGACCAAAGGCTAAGATGATCAATATAGAAAACATATCCAAGTCCTACGATGGCGTCCTCGCCCTCGACAACATCAGCCTGAACGTAAAGCCGGGTGAACTCTTTGGTATTCTTGGGCCCGACGGGGCAGGCAAAACCACCTTAATCCGGATTTTGGCCACCCTCATCAAGGCTGATTCGGGAACAGGAACATTGGCTGGGCTCGATTTGGTAAAAGACTACCGGAAAATCCGAACCATTGTGGGTTACATGCCTGGCCGCTTTTCCTTATACCAGGACCTTACGGTGCGCGAAAACCTGGAGTTTTTCGCCAATGTATTTGGCACTACGATACAGCAAAGCTACGACCTCATCCGCGACATCTACGTCCAGATCGAGCCTTTCAACGAACGCCGCGCCGGCGCACTTTCTGGCGGTATGAAACAAAAACTGGCGCTGTGTTGCGCCATGATCCACTTACCCAAGGTGTTGCTGCTCGATGAGCCAGGAACCGGCGTGGACCCCGTTTCCCGAAAAGAATTCTGGGACATGCTCAAGCACCTTCGATCAACCGGTATCACCATTTTCGTGAGTACCGCCAACATGGACGAGGCAGAAAAATGCGATCGCGTAGTACTCCTGCAAAAAGGAAAACTGCTCGCCAGCGGAACGCCATCTGAAATTACTGCAGCCTACCCGCATCCATTGTACGCCGTACGCGCCAACGATATGTACCGGCTCATCAACGACCTGCGTACACTCGACCAGGCCGCTGGCTGCTACGCGTTTGGCGAATACGCACACCTATCGATGCTTTCTGACAACCTCAATACCAAGGATATCCAGCATTTTCTGGAGCGAAAAGGACACGAAGATGTGGAGGTACTTCCCACTACTGCCAACATCGAAGACTGTTTTATTGAACTCATGTAGTCCCCAAGAAGTATACACCATCATGAACGACACTGTCATCAGTACCGAGCAACTCACTCGCACCTTTGGTGCCTTCACTGCCGTGGACCACATCAGCTTTGACGTAAAAAAGGGTGAAATATTCGGCTTCCTTGGGGCCAATGGCGCCGGAAAAACCACCGCCTTGCGTATGCTCACCGGCTTGCTTCAACCCAGCAGTGGAAAGGTAGCTGTGGCCGGTATTGATGTAGCCCGATACCCGGAAAAAGTAAAATCACGGATCGGATACATGAGCCAGAAATTTAGCCTCTATCCCGATCTGACCATCCGGGAAAATATCCGGCTTTACGGCGGCATATACGGACTGACACGCAGCGACATCAGGTCTAAAACAGAAGCCCTCCTGGACCAACTCGAGCTCCGCGAGCAGGCCGATCAGGTAGTAGGCGACCTTCCCCTGGGTTGGAAGCAAAAACTGGCTTTCTCCGTCGCACTCATCCATGAGCCCGAAGTCGTTTTTCTCGATGAGCCCACCTCCGGTGTCGATCCGCTTACCCGCCGCCAGTTCTGGGATCTCATCTACGCCGCCGCACACCGCGGTACCACGCTGATGGTCACCACCCACTACATGGAAGAAGCCGAGTATTGCAACCGGGTGAGCATCATGGTAGATGGAAAAATTAAAGCACTCGACACCCCTCGCCGCATGAAAGACACGCTCCACGCAGAAAACATGGATGAGGTGTTCCGAAAACTGGCCAGGGAATGAAAAGGACCTGAACGGTAGAACAGCCCATATTACAGCCTACTTCACAGCCCACTTTACTGCCCATCATACTGCCCACAAAATGAATAGATTCGCCGCATTTATAAAAAAAGAGTTCCGCCACATCCTTCGCGACCGGCGCACCCTGCTGATATTGTTTGGGATGCCGGTGGTACAGGTGTTGTTGTTCGGGTTTGTGCTTACCAATGAGATCAAAGACGCTGCCATTGCGGTGCTTGACCCCTCGCACGACGCACAATCAATTGCACTGACCAACAAAATGGTATCAAGCGGGTATTTTAAAATAGAGCAATACCTTAATACCCCAGCGGAACTGGAGCAGGCCTTTAAAGAGGGCAGCATCAAACTTGCGTTGGTATTCCCCAACGATTTTGGCCATAGCCTGGCGCACAACAACAAAGCCTCCCTACAGATCATCGGTGATGCCAGCGACCCCAATACGGCCACGACATTGATCAATTATGCACAAGCCATTATCGGCGATTATCAGGCAACGTACAACCGCGCCAGCATTCCCATAAGCATTGGCGCCGAAACCCATATGCGTTACAATCCTGAACAAAAAGCGGTGTTCAACTTTGTGCCGGGTGTCATGACCTTGATTCTCATGCTGGTTTCTGCCATGATGACCTCTATCACACTGGCACGAGAAAAAGAACTGGGTACCATGGAAGTATTACTTGTTTCGCCCCTCCAGCCCATCCAAATAATTCTGGGTAAAACGACACCCTACCTCGTACTATCGTTTCTGAATGCAGTATTGGTAGTTATTCTGGGCATCTTCATTTTTGGCATGCCCATGCGCGGAAGCCTGCTGCTGCTCGGTGCAGAGTGCTTTTTGTACATGTTCGTGTCACTGGCGCTGGGCATTTTCATTTCTACCAGGACGAAAGACCAGATGTCGGCCATGTTTTTCTCCGCCCTAGGGCTCATGATGCCCACCATGCTGTTGTCGGGATTCATTTTCCCCAGGGAGAGCATGCCCTGGATACTGCAAAAGATTGGCATGGCTATCCCAGCGACCTGGTTCAACCCCATCATCAAAGGGATCATGATCAAGGGAGTAGGCCTGGAAACACTGGGTGTACAAACCGCCGTATTGGGTGGCATGGCTATTTTCTTTATTGCTATCAGCCTTCGGAGCTTTAAGGACAGGCTGGAATAGGGTGTTGGTATATTCAAAACCATCTTCTCCGCAAAAGGCTACAGACAAAAGACTAAAAACATATTATGCGCACTGTTTTTTTCCTCGTACAAAAAGAATTCCTGCAGATCTTCCGCAACAAGGTCATGTTGCCACTGCTGCTGGTGATGCCGGTTTTCCAAACCGTCCTGCTGTCGTTTGCTGCCAACTACGAGATAAAAAACCTGTCCCTGGCGGTGGTCGACAACGATCACTCCCCCACTTCCATGGCGCTGATTCACAAGTTTACAGCTTCTGGTTATTTTCGCCTGGAAGACAATTACCCCAGCATCCGGAGTGCCGATGATGCCCTGGCTGCAGATAAAGTGGATCTCACCCTGGAAATTCCGCCGCAAATGGAGCGCAACATGGTGCGGGAAGGCAGTTCCAAAGTGAGCCTGACCGCCAACGCAATCAATGCCGTGAAGGCCGGACTGGCCGTAGGCTATGCCAACAACATCCTCCGCGATTTCAACTTAGAACAGGCGCCAAAATTTGCCAAAGCCGGTGTTGCCATGCCAGCCTTGATTGATGTCAGCTATTCCAATTGGTACAACCCCAAGCTCGACTATAAAACCTTTATGGTGCCCGGTATTCTGGGAGAAATTGTATCCCTGATCATCTGTTTCCTGACTGCCCTGGCCATTGTGCGCGAGCGGGAAATGGGTACCATCGAGCAAATCAACGTTACTCCGGTAAAAAAATGGCAGTTTATCGTAGGCAAACTCCTCCCCTTTTGGCTGCTCTCCCTGGTGATGATGGCCGTAGGCCTCACCGTTGGCTGGCTCGTTTTCAGAATCCCGATGGAAGGAAGTCTCGGACTGGTATTTCTCTACACCATGTTCTTTACCCCTGGTATGCTTGGCATTGGTTTTCTGATCTCCAATTTTTCAGAAACCCAGCAACAGGCCATGTTCACCGCCTGGTTTTTCCTCATTATCTTTATCCTGATGTGCGGCCTATTCACCCCGGTCGACAGCATGCCACAATGGGCCCAATACCTCAACATGCTCAACCCTGTTAAGTACTTCGTGGCGTTCATGCGCCTGGTGCTCCTCAAGGGTGCCGGTTTTGCAGAAATAAAATGGAATTTCCTTTCCGTCGTAACCATTGCTGTGGTCGCCAATACCCTCGCAGTGTGGACCTACCGGAAGCGGGTGGCGTAAGATGGCTGTAGATGGGCTGAAAGGTAGGGAGTGATTTACTGCGGTGCATGCGCGATACGCATCGAAAATAAGATTATAATTTTTGCCTCCGAATACAATTGTTTGTACCCTGAATCCCACTTTACAGCCCATTTTCTGCCTTAAACAGCACGGTTCACTTCCCGACGAGGAAATCGAAGTTGTGAATATCTGGCGTGATCTTTTTTAAGATTTAAACCACATTGGAGTGATATCCCAATGTTAATTTCATCATGAAATTAAAACGAAAACTTAATCCGCACCATCGGGCGGAACAAGAGGATCAAGATTTGTTGCCCCGCCAAGGGCACCCTATTTATTAAACGACCCAAAATGCCAAAGAATCCCCGACGGGTCGTGCAAAAAACACTCCCGACCCCAGTCATACACCCGAATGGTGGTTAGCCGCACGCCCTCGTATTTTGCCGTCAGGCCCAATGCTGAGAGTTCTTTGTAATAATAATCTACATCGTCAACTTCCATAAAAACCATGGTATTGTCTACCCAGTCTTTAACATAAGCATCCTGCAAATAAAACCCGAAGGCGCCTGCATGGAAGTGCGACATGTTAGACGCGATAATACTTTCCTTAAAACCAAGGTCGCGGTAAAAAGCCCGCGAAATGTCAAAATTTTTTGCCCCGATAAATGGGCGAATGGATTTGGCTTTGTGCTCCATGGACGTATTTTTTATAGATTTTAGCAACGTGTCATAAATACCAAATAGTGAATCCTTCGGAGCAAAGCCAAAGACTAAAGACTCTTTTATATTATCAACCGCACGCCCCCCAGTTGCTCCACCTTATAAGGGAATCGATCGCCCGGGGAGCCAATAAACATGAAGTTGATTGGGATATTCCACTCATCCGACAAACGCTTGATCAACTCCGGCCCGAAATCGGCTTCCATCTCGATAAAATCTATTTTGATGGCCGGATATTCTCGGTCGAGTACATCCAGATCTGCCTTGAATTGCTCCGTCGCTTTTTCACCAGGTTTGAACGCCGCTACAATTCTAAGTTTTCGCGTATGTTCATTTATTTGGATGTACAACATCACTTTATTCAGCGTTGCTACATCGTCCTGCTTGGTGAAATACACGAATTCCTGCGAATTAATTTCGGATATAAGCCGCAAGATTTTCGAATTAGACCGCTGCAAGACATTTTGAATGGGTGTCAAAAAATACTTGATAATCTGCAGCAGCAATTTCAGGATAACTGTTCGGTTGAGCATCACCACCACCACCAAAATGCTGGGTATAAAATACTGCAGAAATACCCCAAAGTAAGCGGGGTTGAGCATGGCGTTGCCAATGATGGCAGCCACCACAGCCGCAACTGCAATCAGCAAAGCAAGCCAGGAAGACCGCTCGGGCCTTGGCAGGTTTTTACGGCGCACTTTCAGCAGTACATTACCAACCCCGAACAGCACCATCACCGATAAAAAAGCGATGGTATATACGCCTGCCAGGGCACCCAATTTCCCTTTTGTGATCAGTAAGATGGAAACACAAAGGATAAAAAAGGCGATGGCAATCCGATAAGAACTTCCCCGTTTGTTTTTGCGCAATAAAAACGGCGGCAAAACACGGTCGAGCGTCATGCGCTCTACCAAACCCGTCACACCAACAAAGGAGGTCAGCACGGCACCACTCAACACCAGGGCTGCATCAATGGCAATTAAGGTCGCTAACCACCCACCACCTGCAATGCCACCCCATATACGACAACAGTGCCTCCTGATTCTGCTCGATCACAGGGATGGGTATGACCGCCAGGGCTAAAAAAGCCATAAGCGGGTTGAATACCGTAACCACAACCCACATGTTCCGAAGCGTTTTTGGGAAAACACCATTTTCCTGCTCCTCCACAAAATTGGCCGAACTTTCAAATCCACTGATCCCCAACATGGCGGCAGAAAACCCAAAAAACAAAGCATATGTGATGCTCCCTCCTTTCACTGGCACAGCCGAATTCGCGCTAAAAACATCCCACCCATTGTTGATCAAATAGTATCCGGTAAAGAACGACAACAGGATGAGTGAACTGAGGTGAAACAAAAAGATGACGATCGCCACTTTTGAAGATTCGCCAATCCCTATAATACTTAATCCCATAAACACTGCCAGCAATATTACTGTCGACAATAAAATAGGCAACGCATCCCATAAAATATGTGCGTAATGAATGGCCTCATTCGCCGAAATAACGGCAGTAGCCATGTAGGAAAGCATGGTCAGCGTAGCGGCCAGGGAGGCCATCGATTTACTCGTGGTGTTGAGTAACGCATTATAGGCCCCACCATTTAGCGGCAAGGCGCCCACTACTTCGCCATAAATCCGGCGAAACAGGAAAAGCACAAGTCCCACCATCAATAAGGCAACCCAGGCGTATTGCCCCGAATAAATAATGGCCAGGGCAGAAACATACAGGCAGGAAGAACTGATGTCGTTACCAGAAATAGCGGTTGAGGCTAATTCATTTAATTTTTTCATACCCTGTATGGGCTTTAGGATTTTTTGTGTCATACTTTAAGCCAAATAAGCGCCATAGCGCAAAACCTGCTGCTGCCAAAGGTGCAAAATTTTCAGGAATATTGAAAAAGCCTACGGTTAAACCAGGCAGTTCAAGGGGCAAGCAGCCAGGCTCGAATCATTAGACTTTTTGCGATAGGGTACTGTTTGCGTGAACTGGGCTTTAACCTTTAGCATTGGTCTTTGGTTTCGATCCAGGTTATTATTCCCTGCCAGATCAAATACTGGGAAAATTGGAATTAAATTCTTCCGGGCAAAGTCTACAGACCAATGGCAAAAGCCCAATTTAGACCATGTCGGGTTTTATCATTCTATACCAAAACGTTGGCCGCCCATCGTACAAGTAGGTTTCAATTTGCTTCAGACCGATTTTTTCTAATATGGTGTTCGACGCTATGTTTTCACAATCCGCTGAAGCATAAATTTCAGGAATTTGCAAAACACTAAAACCATAACTGAGTGATGCGAGGGCTGCCTCGGTAGCAAAGCCCTTACCCCAAAAGCGCCTGATCAAACGATAACCAATGTCGTAAAAATTGACGTGGCCGTTCGTCTCCGTAGTAACCAGTTTCAGGCCGGCCCAGCCCACAAAACTACCACTCTCTTTTTCTTCCACCGCCCAACGGCCAATACCATGATCGATGTACTGCTGCCGCACCATTTCGATAATGGCTCTGCTTTCCCCTATCTCCATAACGGGTTGGTTGCCCAAGTACCGATGCACCGCAGGATCGGAATCGAGTTCAAACATACCCTGGTCGTCGGTGGGAAGCAATTCGCGCAACAGGAGCCTGGGGGTTTCTGTGTAAATCGTCATGTCATCATTATTCGTCGTCGGGCAGGCACTCCGCACACCCAAAAGCGGGGATTAGTTGCGTTTTTTTTCGTCCTTGATGCGTTGAACCTCCTTCAGCAGCAGTGGAAAAGCCGGTCCTGTCATATCATGTCCATAGCCACCCATTTCCAGTAAACGCGTTTGTTGATGGCCCACTACTTTCATCATGCGCATCAGGTAGGCATTTTCCTCGTAGCGCCCCAGGAGTTCCAGTTCTCTGTCGCCGGTAATCAACAGCAACGGCGGTGCATCGGCCCGCACGTAATACAAGGGCGCAAGATCATCGACAATGGGTTGCGTACCAGGGATACCGCGTTCTTCCCGCACCGTAAAATGCGTAATGGTATGGCCACTAAATGGAATTAAGCCTGCGATCCTGTTGGCATCAACCCCGAAATTGGCCAGCCATTTTTTGTCCAGCCCCACCATACTGGTCAGATAACCGCCTGCTGAATGCCCGGAAACAAAAACCAGCGCCGTATCGCCACCATAGGCGGCAATGTTTTTAAACACCCAGGCCACGGCAGCGGCTGCATCTTCGATGTATGTCGGCGCTTTCACCCGCGGATACAAGCGATAATTAACACCCACCACGGCTACACCTTTCCCCTTCAAGGCAGTGGGAATTTCCTTGTTGCCCCCACTAAGCCCGCCGCCGTGGAACCACACGATGGTGGCAAAACCGCTGGTTTTTTCCGGGTAATACAGATCCAGTATGCAACGCTCCTGTATGTACGCATCCGACAGGCGGGTGACCTCCAAATAATAGGGTATGTTTTCCTGAATTTGATAGCTTACCGACTGTGCTGGGGCAAGGTTGTACAGCAAAAGAAAGAGTGAAATGCTAAGCAAATGGCGCATGGGTCAACAGTTGGGTTAATTTTAACAAGGTGCGAATATAATCGATGGATGCTTCCCCAGCCTAAAGGGTAGGCTTGAGCATGTTTTCACTGAGCGCCCACAGCCTTTCCTGCAAGGCCGGATCGTAACTGCTTTTTGAACTTCGAACGGCATGTTGCTCAACAAAATACTGTCCGCAAATGCCCGCAGCGTCAGGTGAGCTAGCTAAAAAAACTGCGGTTTGGGCCCCTTGCTCGGGTGTTTTAAAAAAGACGCTGAGCAATTTGTACAGCCATTTTGAAAAAACAGAAAACCCTTCTGCCTTCAAGATGGAACCCGTGTTGACCGCACCGGGGTGCAGGGTATTCGTGCACACACCCGTGCCTTCCAAGCGGCGTGCCAGGGCATAGGTAAACAGTACATTCGCCAGTTTGGATTGGTTGTTGGCCCGGGACATGGAGTAGCCCTTACCCAAATGTATATCGTCAAAATGGATGGCTCCTTTTTTGTGATAGGCGCCGCTTACATCAATGATGGAACTGGGGCTGTTATTCTTCAATACAGCCAGCAGCGCATTCGTCAGCACAAACCGGGAGAGATAATTGACCGACCATGTCAATTCAAAACCATCCTTGGTAATTTTCCGGGTATTGCTGAAAGTACCCGCGTTGTTAATCAACACCTTCAGGTCCGGGAACCTGGTTTTAATCTCAGCTGCCAGGGCACGCACCTGGGCCATGTCGGATAAGTCGCCCGCCACATAGAACAGATTTGAATTGTTGGTTTGTGCTGAGATGGCGTTGGCTACGCCAATAGCGTCGGCAGGTTTCCGACCATGTACAATTACCTTCCAGCCCAGACTTGCCAGTTTGAAAGCAGTAGCCTTGCCAATGCCACTGGTTGCGCCAGTAATCAATACCGTTTTGTTCATGCTGATCCCTGATTGTCAATTCAGTTGCTCAACAAGGTACAAAAGAAAGAATAAGAGACTGATAAGTTAAAATCAAAAAGGTAAGGGGGCTTTATTTTATGGTAAAATCGGATTCAAGGTAAACTTGAAAAGCCCCTGCTCGCCATATCCAGTATCCTGCAGATCCTGTAAAATCTTGTCAATCATGTCATTCCCCTCTACGGAGGTACATTCCTGTCATTTCACCATCCGCAAAAACACACTGGTAAACCAGTTTGAGTCGGCCTTGACCAATGCATCGAGGGTTTGGTTGGCTTTGTGGGAAAACACCTGGATATCGCGCACCACCTTGGTGAACGATTCTGATTCGGGGCAGCTGGCCTCCACAGCGGCTACCTCGTCGAGCACTTTGAGCATGGGTTCAAGCTCTTTGCGTTTGCGCTGAAGAATGATCTGGCGAATTACAATCCACATATCTTTTTCTGCGTAAAAATACTCCTTTCGCTCGCCGGCTTTGAGTTGTTTGTGCACGAGGCCCCAGTCCATCAGCGCCCTTAAATTCATGTTGGCATTCCCACGGGATATGTTCAGGTCTTCCATCACCTGATCAGAGCAAATGGCCTCCGGGGCAATGAGCAACAAGGCATGTACCTGCGCCATAGTGCGGTTGATGCCCCAGTCGCTGGCCATCTTACCCCACGATTCAATAAATTTTTCTTTACCTTCCCGAATATCCATGGTTGTGCTTGTTTGGAAACGTTTACGATCTATACAATACCAAAGTGCGGTTTTTGTTTTCAAAAATAATTGAAAGCAGTGAAAAACAAGTAAAAAACGCAACCAAAGCACAATCCATGTGTTAAATTACCATGAAGGAAGCCACTACCGAAAGCATGTTGGACCACGATACCGAAGATACCTATACCCTACAGCTCTCCCGGCTCCTCCGGGATGAGCACCACGACAACGCTCCGCTGGTGCTGGAACTGGCGACGACTGGCGGGCTGAACCGCCGTGTGATGGGGTATGTATTTGGCATTGCTGTTTTTCATGCCGACAAAGAGGTTTCCCGACGCGCCATGGATTTGTTGCGCAAGGATGCTGATGCAGCCACCCTACAGCAGGCTTTTCGCTTGCGTGAAGGCGCCACTTATTACTACAACGAAGCGGAATTTTTTACCAAATACGCCGACGCGTCCTTTGATATTTTTGATTTTCTCCTGGCTGCAAAAATGTGCCACTGGCACCAGGATGCTGGCGGGCATGGCGCCTATTTCGTCATGTCGCACCAAACGCTCAACCTCACGCATTTTACCGACGAGGTGCTGCCGCCCTCTGTGGCTGCGCTTGATTTTGTGCGCCATCTGGCCCTGCCAGCAGGCAAGACATTCAACCTTGAGGCTTCTTTCCCGCATTTGGAGAAAATACCACTTGAAACGGTGATGATGGAAGGTAACCGCCTGGAAGATTTTCCGGTGCTGCTGCTTCGCCTCCCCAATTTGCAAGTACTGAGCCTGAAGCGCGGCAACCACCGCCCCCGCCAGCCGATGCTGGTACCAGAGGGTGGCCCCTATGGAAGTGCCACCCTTGAAAAACTGATCGTTGAGGGTTACCCGCTTTGCGGCGAAGAGCGCCTGGGCCCCTTCCCGCAACTCAAAGAAGCCCAGTTGTCGAAATCCTCGCTGACCAACCTCAGTTTTCTGGAAGGCTCACTGGCCCTCGAAATTCTCCACGCCCGGCAAAACCAAATCGAGCGGGTACCGTCATTCATGGGAAACATGACGGCGCTCCGTACGCTTGATTTGAGCGACAACCTGTTCCAGCACATCGATTTACCCCTGCACAAACTGGAACAGCTGGAAGAACTCAACCTGAATTTTAAAATCAAGCGCTCCGCGCCTTAGGCCTCTTCACGGTGAATACGCTTACCGATCACAGCATGGCCAGCGCCAGAATACTGGACGAGCTCTCCCAAACGGGCGTTGAACTGCTGTTGCGAGAACCTTTCTATGCACACATTTTTTCCAGCATCAGCAAAGAGGTAGTAGGCCCCGGGCACCCCGTGGACACCCTGGCCGTTGGCCTTGGCCGCAACACTTTTACACTTTATGTCAATCGGAAATTCTGGGATGAAGTACTCACCGAGCCCAAACATCGCCTAGGTGTTGTGAAACACGAAATGATCCACCTTGTGTTCCGCCACCTGCTGGTGGAAGACACCCGGCTCGATAGCCTGCTGATGAATATCGCCTTTGACCTGGTGGTGAACCAATACATTCCACGGTCCTTTCTACCTGAGGAAAGTGTTTTTCTGGAATCATTTCCCGACCTGCAACTGCGCAAAGGCCAAACCTGGCTTTATTACTACAAACAACTCGAGGAACTCCGCAAAGACGCTGGCGGTGAATTTGCCGGAACACCCAGCAAAGAAAGCCTGCAGCAAATCCAGTCCGACTCGCATGGAATGGAGCGCCACCAGCCCTGGCGCGAAATCCGCTCTAAATCGGATCTGGAAAAAAGCGTGGTGGATACCCAACTGGAAAGTCTGTTGCGCACCGCTCACCAGCGCACCAGCGCCGCCGCCTGGGGCAACATGCCTGGCGATGTGCGCGAACTGCTGGGCCAGGGGCTTGTACCACCCGCACCATCTGTTAATTGGCGCATTTTACTGCGCTTATTTGCGGAAGGATCCGCACGTACACAGCTGCAAAACACCATGCGGCGACCCTCCCGGCGCTATGGCGTAAACCCTGGCATTAAAATTAAGCGCCGACAACATTTGATGGTGGTTATCGATACCTCTGGCAGTGTTGGCGAACACGAATTACAGCAGTTTTTTCACGAAATATTTCACCTGTGGCGGGCCGGCGCCAGTGTGGAAATTGTGGAGTGTGACACCAAAATTTACCGGCGCTACCCCTACCACGGGCGCATGCCCGACCTGGTCATGGGCCGGGGCGGCACCAGCTTCAAAGAACCGCTGGAACTCGCCAATCTAGAACGCCCTGATGGGCTAATCTACTTTACCGATGGCTATGCCGACGTGCCCTCCATCCGGCTTCGTGTGCCCTTACTGTGGGTAATCCACCCGAAAGGACTGGATCCCGCCCAACCTGCCTGGAAACTGCTACCGGGTAAGAAAATACGGATGTGAACTGCGGGGAATGACAGGAATTTTGTTGCGTAGAGGGGAATGACAGGATTGACATGATTTTGCAGGATTGACAGGATTTTAAACCTAATTGGAAATTAAAAAAAGAGGGTTGTAAGTACGTGTAAATCAATCTTTTTGAACCCAAATCGAAATGAAATCTTTTTTGTCCTGCAAAATCATGTCAATCCTGTCATTCCCCTATACGTAGGGTGCCCTCTTTTGTCCTGCAAAATCTCGTCATTTCGCATCCAAATCAATCTTCTTCTTTTTATCCAATCCCAGGCGATGTAAGGTGCTGTCGAACATCCAGTACACCACCGGAACGACAATGAGTGAAAGGAACATGGAGGAGTTCAACCCCCCGATGATGGCCCAGGCCAAACCGTTTTTCCAGTCGGCGCCAGCGCCTTGTGCCAGCGCGATGGGCAAAAGACCAATCACCATAGCGATATTGGTCATTAAAACGGGTCGAAAACGCATTTTGGTGGCCGTCAGCAGAGCCTGGTGGAGTTCCATACCCTGCCTTCGAAGCTGGTTGGCAAAGTCGACCACCAGAATAGCATTTTTCCCCACCAACCCTACCAGCATCAACAAGCCCAGACCGGTAAATACGGTCAGGTTTTCACCTGCCAGCGCCAGCGCCAGGAATGCACCGATAATCGACAATGGAATAGAGATGAGCACCACCAGTGGGTACACCCAGTTGTCGTAAAGGGCCACCATAATGAGGTACACAAGCACCAGGGAAGTCCAAAGCGCAAAGCCCAGGGTTTTGATGCCCTGCTCCTGTCGCTTCAGGTCGCCGCCGTACTTGATGTACGCGCCGGGTGGCAGGTCAAGTTCATCCAATTTGGCTTTGATGTCGCGGCTTACCGAACCGTTGGGCCGACCAATTACCTGCGAGCTTAGCATCACAGAAGGAAGACGGTCGCGGCGTTCGAGCCGGGTTGGGGCAGAACCTTCTACGACTTCCGCAAATTGCTTCAGGTATACGGTATTGCCCAGCGGGTTTACAAAGGAGAGACTTTTGATGTCGGCCGCACTGCGACGGTCGAAGGCATCCAGTGCTATTCGGATGGGGTATTCGTAATCACCATCGCGGTATTTCGCATCGGAGTTACCATTGAAGGCTGTTTGCAAGCTGAGACCCACCTGCGCCATGGTCAGGCCGTAATCGGCCAGTCTCTTGCGGTCAACATCCACCTGAATTTCAGGATTTCCGGCTTCTACACTGGTTTCGATCTCCACGCAACCCGGCACCGAGGCCATTTCCTGACGCACCCGTTTGGAAAGCACCAGCAGACTGTCGAGGTTGGGGCCGTTCAGCATTACTTCGATGGGGGCAAATGTCAGCCCCAGGATATCAATGGGCGCCGAAGAAATGCGGGCGCCTGCGATTTGCTCTTCAAGTTGGAGTTTGGTTTGTCGGGCGTAAAGATTGGTAGCCAAGCCGCCCCGCTCCTCAATGGGCCGCAGAAAGACGTAGATTTCCGCAACAAAGGGGTTGCTCAGGCCAAATGATTTGTTGTTGAGGCCTACCGTAGTATAGGTGTTGATCACATCGGGCTGGTCGCGCAGCCACTTCTCCACTTTTTTGGTTAGTGCATCGGTTTGCGTCAAAGATGCATCCTTGGGCAATTGCAACTCAATCAGGAACTCCCCGCGTTCGCCTGGTTCAAAGAATGCATTGCCGATGAAGCCCTTGGTGACCAGCAGGAAGGAAGCAGCAAACAGCGCCGAAGCCGTTCCCACCGTCAGCAAACGGGTGACCCAGTTTTTCAGTGCCCAACGCAGCGCCCGGACAAAGCCGTCGGATATCCAGTCAAGAAACTCCTCAAAACGCAAAATAATCCGGCCCGAAAGGTTGTTCCCCTCAAAACGGTGCAGTTTACCAAAACGGGATGTCAGCCAGGGCACCAGGGTAAAGGAAACAAATAGCGACATGAGGGTGGACACCAACACCGTCAGGCAAAACTGACGAAGCAAACTGGGCACCATGCCAACCGTAAATACGATCGGCAGGAATACCACCACATCCACCAACGTGATACTGATGGCCGTAAAACCAATTTCCATTCGCCCGTCGTAGGAAGCCTGTACCCGGTTTTTTCCCATTTCCAGGTGTCGGTATATGTTTTCTATGACCACAATAGCGTCGTCAACCAAAATACCGATGGCCAGCGAAAGACCCAGCAGCGACATCAGGTTGAGCGAATACCCCATCACCTTCATCATGACAAAAGTGCTCACAATAGAAGTTGGAATCGATACCAATACAATAGCGGCATTCCGAAGGCTATGTAAAAAGAGCAGCATGACCAGGGCCACCAGAATGATGGCAATAATGAGGTCGTGTATTACCGCATCCGTGGCTTTGCGGGTAAATACACTGCTGTTGGCTATAATTTCAAACTTCAGCCCTTCAGCGGCATACGATTTTTCGAGCGCTGCGAGTTTCAGGGTTACCAGGTCCGACATTTCCACAGCATTGGCATCGCCTTGTTTTCGGACGGTGATACCCACCGCTGGTAATCCGTTGGTGCGGCAAATCACCTCGGGGTCTTTAACACCATCCTGCACCTCTGCAATGTCTTTGAGGAAAATAGAGGAACCGTATTTGGTTTTGCCCACCACGAGATTCCGGATATCTTCCAGCCCTATGAACTTGCCCGCCAGTCGGATACGCAACTGTCCGCTCTCTCCGGTGACCTTACCCGTTGGGAAGTCGAGGTTTGCGGCCTGTACTGCCTGCGCGATTTGCAGGAGGGAAAGTCCGTATTGCTCAACACGACTGGAGTTGATGTTAACTTTTATTTCCCGCTCTTCACCACCAAGAACATTCACCTGTGCCACCCCTTTCACCTGAGAAATATCGGGCACCACGCGGTTTTTGATCATATCGTAAAATGCAGTGCCACTCACATTGCTGCGTACCGCCAGTCGCATAATCGGAAGCTCGTCGAGCGCAAACTTGTTGACCACCGGCGTGCGCACTTCTTTGGGGAAATTCGTCTGGACCTGGTTGATTTTGCGTTGAATTTCCTGCACCGCCTGGTTGATATCGACCGCTTGGTCCAGTTCCACCACCACAAACGAGGCATTTTCATTCGAGCCCACCGTTACCTGATCGATCCCTTCCATGGAAGAAATAACATCTTCAATCGGCTTGCTGACGGCATTTTCAACTTCTGCCGGAGAAGCGCCCGGATACACCGTAATGATGGTTACCACCGGCGGACTAAACTTGGGAACCAGCTCGATGGGTAAATTAAAATAACTGGCAACCCCCATAAAGGTCAACACTGCAAAGATCACAATGATCAGCGAGGGGCGGCGTATGGAGAGTGCTGTAATGTTCACGAGAGGAAGGAAGATACAGATTGAAAGATGGAATTTGGCAAAGATAGTTAATCAAGAGAACAGGAGGTACATAGCTTTCCTGCGCATTTCAGAAGGGGAATAACAGGATTTTCAAAATGAAGAAGATGGATGGGGTGGCTGAGTGCCCATCCCAACACTTTAAGATGGTCATGCTGTGTAAAATGTAGACAACTAACGGGAAGCCTTTTTATACTGCCCATCTTGAAAATCTTAACGAACGAGCCATTGGTCTTTAGTCTTTTGCTTTGATCCGAAGGATTAACTTTTGGGTTTTCAATGCATTAGTACACTGTAAACTAAGTTTGTTGAGATTTTGGGTAGAGGATTTTGGTGGCAGTCAAGTCTGTTTTTGAAGGAATAGCAGCGCTCTTGCTGAGAAAACAGACGATGGATGGCGCCAAAAGATTCAGCCAAAATCAAACGAAATTTAGTTTACAGTGTAATTAGTTTTTAACAAAATATTCGTTGATAAATAATGCACATGCTGGTTTAAAAAAGGTGTTCAAAATTTAATTCCGATTTCTCCAGTATTTGATTTCACAAGGCACCAATAACCGAGATCGAAGCCAAAGACCAACACCCAATGGCTAAAGCCCAGATTAGTGGTTTCCTTTTTTTATATTTGTGGTATGGCTGAATCTCTCCCCCCTTCGCATTGCGCTGGTCGACGATCAGGAACTTTTTATTGAAAGCCTGGAAGCCCTTTTCCGTGCCACTGAGGAACCCATTGAGGTAATCTGGACAGCGCGATGCGGTGAAGAAGCGCTGGAGAAAACCCGGGAAGCCATGCCCGATGCCATTTTAATGGACTATTTTTTCAAGGGAAAAACCCTCGATGGCGGCGAAACTACCCGCTTACTCACTTCCGAACACGCCGAACTGCGGGTCCTTATGTTGAGCGTGAGTTGCGATCTTTCCGTCATTCGCGATTCCCTGCAAAAAGGCGCCTGCGGGTATGCCTCTAAAGAGATCAGCAAACAGGAGTTGTTGCATGCCATAACTACAGTTGCTCGGGGAGAAATTTTTCTGGACCAAACTGCCTTGCAGGAGGTAGTGGGTTTACTCGTCAAAAAAACGCCCAAAAGCCTGCTTACCCGTCGGGAATTGGAAGTTTCGCAATTGTATGTTGTCGGCAAACAAATCAAAGAAATTGCCGCTGAACTGTACATCAGCGAAGACACGGTGGAAAGCCACATCAAAAATATCCGTGCCAAAACGGATGCCAGCAGCCGGTACGAGGTAGCGGAATACCTTAAAAAAAACGGGTTGGCTGACGAATAGCCGACATGGGGATGTCTATCCGGATAAATGTACCCTCACCTGGTGCTGACTCCAGGTGAAAACTACCGCGCAACGCAGCCACCCGACTGCGTATGTTGTCGAGGCCAATTCCGTTACTCGACTGTGCCAGTACAAAACCCTGACCATCGTCTTCCAAAGTAACTTGCAAAACCTCCTCATTTTCAACCAATTGCACTTGGGCAGCGCCAGCATGAGCATGTTTCAACACATTGCCCAGCATTTCCTGAATGATGCGGTACAGGTGAATTTTTGCAAGACTTTGGATGGGTTCTAGTTTGCACTGGGTAAATAAATGTACCGAGAGCCCGGGTTGCGCCTGCTCCATGTGCAGGCATAGGTCCTCCAGCGCCATCAGCAGATCTGTTTTTTCCAATGCCTTCGACATCAGGTTGTGGGAGATGTCGCGTACCTCCCGGTAGGTTTGGTCCAGATCCCTTGACAAAATGGAGAGCTGCTTGTCCAGCGCCGGGTCCGAATTCTTATCCCGTAGCGCGCCAATCTGCATCCGGACGGCTGCCAGGTTGACACAGGCGCCATCGTGTAAATCCCTGGCTATGCGCTGCCTTTCATTCTCAGCACCCATGATGAGCGCATTCAAATTGTCCTCCTTGGCTTTCGCCAACATGCTCTGTACCGCCTGGTTCTTATCGGTCAAGCGGATATAACGGTAAGAAGCAAAATAAAACACCATGATCATTTCGGCAAAAAAGCCACCCATCAGTACTGGTGCGACAAAAAAGGCAGACAATCGCTCCAAAAAGGGCAACAAATGTGCCATCCATAGAAAGTTGAAAACCCCATATCCCAGGTATTGTAAAGAGGTGGTAAAAAGTCCGATCATGTGCACCACCACAATGATCAGCAACCAACGCATCATGCGCGATCGACTTTTTAACATCCGGTACACAATCCAGCCCAGCATAATAAGGCTGAACAACACCAGGTACCCAAAAAAACTGGTCAAAACCCAGCCGATAAACTGCCTTGGAAAAATCTGATGCACCATAATCAGCAGGGCGGTCACCAGAAATATCAGGATGGAGGCGTTGATAAAATCATTAAACCGCTTCGACAACTTTGGAATATTCACATAGGTCCGGAAAAACTGTATCCCGAAAACAATGTGCAATATATTGAGCGTGGCGGGCACGACAAATTGCCAATAAGGATGTCCGGGCCAGATGTACCGAAAACCTAAACCCAGATGGCAAGGGATAAAAAAACTGGTCACCAATACATAGCCGAAATACCACCACAAATAATACTGCCTGGCCACGATGATCAGCATGGCTGATAAAAATAGATACAAGCTGCAAAAAACAAAAAAAATGGTGAGCAATATGTCTTCCAACCGCTGTTGATTGCCCAGCCGTTCCTCCCGCTCCCAACACAATATGCGCAGGTAAAGCGGATAATCGGGCGCCAGTGCGATATAAACCCACTGTCGCTTCCCTTTTTGAATTTGTACGGGAAAAAGAAAATTGCGGCCATTTTCGGGACGGTGCCAGTAGGGGAAACTTGTTCCGGTGATATCCTCCCGCAGCAAATTTCCGGTAGAATCGGTCTGAACCATCATCATTTTTGTAATGAAGGGATTGACCAATTCCAGCAAAAAATCTTGCTGCTGTACCTTGTTTTCCAGCTGAAACCGAATCCAAACGGTATGCCGTTCGTATCCAAAATTGCAACAGGCATTGTTCAAAGGCCGAAAATCATTGCGGTGGTCCCGGAGAACCGAGGTAAAATCAAAACCACTGGACTTGTCTTCAAAAACCTCCACCGCTGATCCCTGGACACGCCAATAGCCGATTTCATTCTGCTGCCGCTGCAAAACCAACAACGTATCCGGGGCAGCCTGTAGATTTCGCAGGAACCCCAGAAGTATCAAAAGCAACAATAAGTACCGACAGTGGACCATAATCCATGCAAAATAAAGCAAATTGAGGAAGGCAAACTCAAAAAATGCCTTCACAGGACCATTAATGGGCAAAAGTCACGGATTTCCGGGATACATATCCTGCACACCCCTACCCCTACAATCCGCCCTCCGGGGTTTTATTAAAATCACCGTTACCAGGGAACCCAATGGCGACGGCAGTCATTACCTTTGTGCTATGAGTTGCCCTTGCCAGACCTTCTAACCATAAACTTTGCGCCATGAGAAATCTATTTCAGTTCTCATCGTTTTTTGGGGGCACCCTAAATTTTTGCCAACACTAAAAACTACGATTTTATGAAACGATTGGTCAACTTTCTGTTTCTGCTGCTTATCACACAACCAGTTTTCACGCAACAATACGTAACAGCCAACCAGTATTCCTACTCGGTACAAAAAGACCTGGTATACGGCACTGCCGTCAATTACACCGGCGCCACCGATACCTTGAAACTGGATCTCTATAAACCCATTGGCGACAACAACCCATCCCGCCCGCTGGCCGTACTGGTGCACGGTGGCAGCTGGCTCACCGGTTGTAAAACCGATGTAGCCTGGCTGGCCAAAGAACTCGCAGGCCGTGGTTATGCCGTGGCCGCGGTGAATTACCGCCTGGGCTGGCACAAAGCTGCAGCCGTAACGGCTGCTTGTGGGACCCAGGATTTTCCCGATGTTTTCCCCAATGAATACAACGCCTTGTATGCCGCTGATTCTCTGGAGATTATCCGTGCCATTTACCGGGGGCAGCAAGATGTGAAGGGGGCCATTCGCTGGCTGAAAGCACGGCATGCACAAGATTCCACCGCGGCCAACGCCGTGTTGGTGGGCGGTGAAAGTGCCGGCGCTTTTATCTCGCTGGCCGTGGGCTTTCTCGACCGGCCAGAAGAAAAGCCCGATGCCTGCCTGGATATCCCGGCAGCCCCGGCGCCATCACCCAATACCCTCAACCTTACCACCCTCGATTGCATTGCAAAAGTGTGGATGCCAGATGCCACCGCACGGCAACGGCCCGACCTGGGCCCGGTAGACGGCACGCTCAACACCACATTGGGGTACAACGCCGCCGTGGTGGGGGTGATCGACCTGTTTGGCGCCGTACCGGCTATCGGCCTGGCCCAAAACTGGATCGAAGGACCCAATCAACCCGCAGTGTACCTCTATCACCAAAGCTGTGATGCAGTGGTTCCTTCTGGCTACGGACAGCCATTTTACCCTTACAGCGGCATTTGCAACACCTACGCCAACTTCTCTCCCTGGCACCAGTACACGCCGCATGTTTATGGAAGCGTGGCCATTTCGGCCTACCTGGCTTCACTACCCAATCCGCCCCTGTACGAAACCGAAATCGTAGCCTGCGACCCCTTCAATTCCGACTTAGGTATACTGGCCTGTATCTTTTTTGCCAACAATGGCGGCTTTCATTTTGTGGCCAACAAACCGCTGACGTCACAGAAAATCGCGAATTTCTTTTGTCCGGTGATTACGGGAATTTTGGGAGGGAGTTGTACTACCAGCGCTGTCGAACCAATTGCAGGGAACGACCTATACCTCGCACCAAATCCTTTTTTCAGCGACCTGATACTTTACTGCCCAGCCGCTCCGCAGCAGCCATGCCAAATTCGATTAACAGAACCCTCTGGGAAAACAGTCTGGTCGGGAAGCAGGATGCTTTCTGTTGGCGCCAACCACATTTTATCCGCTGATTTTTTACCCCCAGGTCTCTATTTTTTGCAAATATGGGATGGGGAAAAACTTAAAGCCCTTAAGGCTGTCCGGCAATAAAATCCAGCATTTTTACTCCGTAAAACCCTCAATTGCCACCAATACCTCATTTTTTCGGCCAAACAAATCAAATGGCGCATTGTAGTAAAGGTGCTGCACGGGTCCGGAGGGCGTAAGCCCCTGGGCCTTCAGGGCTGCCAACAGCTCCGCTGTTTTCCGGTCCATGTCTGCTTTTTTGGCAAAGCCGCCGAAAGTCAGAGAAGCCGTATAAACAGGTGCCGTTTCCTGAAAGACAATATTAGGCGCTCGCGTAGGCGTCGGGCGGCCCTGAAGTTCGAAACCTTCCGGCATAACGAAACTGATGTCGGTGCCGGTGCTGTCGGGCACAGAAATGACCGGCGAGGTCATGGCTATTTTCTCCTCCCGGTCGTTGCCGCCAAAAATGTAGGAAGCCAGGTCGCGGAACCCCGCACTCATGTTGTCGCGGTAATCGCCGGTTTTGTGAACAGTAGCGGTTATGGCCGGCGGGTAAAAGCGAATTTCCAGGGTCCCAAGTTTTTGAATCACCCGATACGGTCGGGTCGGAGTAGTGTCACGCGCCATAAATGCATACGCTTGATAGCCAACAAAAAGGAGCAGCAAGGCTGCTGGTATAATTTTGTACCACATGTTTTTTATTAAACAACAAGTTGCAGCAGGGCTTGGTTCGTTTCAGGGTGAAAAACCGCAAAAAGCGACTGTGTTCCACCGCAGGCACTTACTTTTGTCGTATGACCATTCTGCCTAAAATCCGCGTGGAGGTCCTGGTTGGCGCCCTCGCTTGCTTCGCCCTCATCCTCGGCGAGTTCCTCACCGATGCCTGGTTTGGCAGTCAATTTCCGGGCTACAATTGGCGGATCCAGTCCATCAGTTTCCTGGGGGAGTCCGAAAGCCCGGTGGCAGATAAAGTGGCCGTTTGGAGCCAACTTTTCACCCTGCTCGCCTTCCTGTTTGCCTGGGGCTTTTATCGCGCTGATCTGGGAAGGGCTGGCGCAATTATTGCCATTTTAATTGCCCTATATGGCCTCGGCGAAGGCATTGGCTCCGGCATGTTTCCCATTCCACCGTTGGACGCGCCGCGCAATGCCAATGCCTTTTGGCACGATGTAATGGGTGGCGTTGGCGACACCGCCCTGGTACTGCTTCCGGTAATGATTTGGTGGCTTTTCCCCCAATGGAGGACGAGTGCTTTTTCAGGTTATCTCCTGAGTGTTGTGGTGCTGGGCTTGGTACTGGCTGGCTGCTTCCTGCTGTCGAAGTTCACCCACCCCACCGGTGGCTTGCTGGTTTACCGCGGACTTTGGCAGCGACTTTACCTGTTGAACTATTACATTTTTCTAGGAGTACTGGCCTTTAAAATGGTGGGAGAAGCCCAGGAGCATTAGTGGTGTAGGCTATATTGGCTAAGCAGTGTAGTTTTTGTTTTTTTTAGTTTTGCTGCGCAAAATATTTGTCCCGCTGATCGCGCAGAAACCGCAGATGTTTTGCTGCGCAAAACACATGCGGAGCACAGGTTAATTTTTCCAGGATGATACCTGGTTTTATAATCGCAGCAACCGAATTACCCCCTTATTCCCTGGCGGGTACAGGGTAAGTGTGCGGCCATCGAACTGGTAATCCATCAGCTCAGGTTCTTTGTGCTCCTTTCCGGTTACGGAGAGTTGCATGGCTTTGGTATCCAGGGTCCAGCGCCCGGCATCCTTTTTCCTTTGGTTAACTTTTGCAGTGTATATGCCATCCGCATTAAACTCCAGGTCGATTCCGGTTAGAAAATCAGCCCAAGCACCTTGTAAGTACTCCGCGCTCATTCTTTTAACGGTCTTATCCTTTAGATAGACAATCCTTCGGGTATCGTGCACTTCCGTTATGTCTAACTTGCCGAAAAGCGAGGAGGCTACCTTCCGCTTCCTGGTTATCCAGTTGCCCTGTGCATCGTATTGATAAGCCATGTCAGAACGGTAAGTGGTGTCTCCCTTTTCGCCGGTTTCCCAAAAAAGAATCGGGTCGTTTTGTGCGTTCATCCGGTATATACGCCTGGATTTTACGGTTCCGGCATCGACAAACTGGGTGTTGATGATGAGGGAATCGCCGAAATACTCGGTTTTCCGGCAATCGGTTGGAATGTTGCGATTGGAATAGTGGGTACAGGCATTGACGATCCTGCCCTGTGCATCCGTTTTGATCTCACTGTCGAAGTTGAACATTGGGGTTTCATGCACTCTTTTCATGCCGCTCATATGGCCTTGGTTGTCGTACCTGAACTCCAGGGCTTCCCGAAATTTATCGTTCTTGTCGTAGTCTGCCGAGCGGATCAAATGCTCCTTTTCATATTCCAGGGCAGTACGCTGCAAATCGAACGCACCTTGGTGGCCTGCTTTTGGCATTTTTGTCCAGCGCTCCAATAGTCTCCCTTTTTCGTTAAACCGGTATACAGTTATAGCCATAATCTCAGTCCCTTTCCAGGCTACCTCCTCAATCATGTAGGGGTTGCCCTTGAATCTTTGTTCCTGCGCCGCTGAACCAATTGCACCCAGCATCAGCAAGAGTAAAACCTTGATCGAACTTTGTTTCATCGTGAAATTATTTTAGGCTTTGCAATGTTAAGAGCATATTGGGGATTTTCTGCTGGAGTCAAAAATAACGTCTTTTTTAGTCAGTTTTTGCGTTTTTGAAGGAGCATAGTTGATATTACGTGACTGAAAAAAGGTGAAAAATGGCAAAAAAAGAATCGTTTTTGGCCCAGAACCTCTAATCTCGGCTTTGGCCATTGGTCTTTAGTCTTTGGCTTTGCTCCGAAGGATTAACTATTTGATTTTCATTGTATTAATTTTTAACAAAATATTCGTTGATAAATAATGCACATGCTGTTTTAAAAAGGGTGTTCAAAATTAAATTCCGATTTCTCCGGTATTTGATTTCACAAGGTACCAATAACCGAGATCGAAGCCAAAGACCAACACCCAAAGTCTAGCTGATGCTTTCAACACTTTTTCACCGCCTTCCCTTACCTTTGCATCCCCAATTCGTGAATCCTTGAATTATAAATAGCCATGTACCGCACCCACAGTTGCTCTGAACTCCGCATCGCCGACACCGGCAAAACCGTAACCCTCGCCGGCTGGGCCGGTACCATCCGCGACAAAGGCGGCTTGCTTTGGATCGACCTGCGCGACCGCTACGGCATTACGCAGCTGGTGTTCGACGAAGCCTATACCACGCCCGAACTCTTCGCCATCGCCCGCAGCATTGGCCGCGAATTTGTACTCCAGGCTACCGGTGAAGTGATTGAGCGCACCTCAAAAACAACCAAGATTCCAACTGGCGAGATAGAGATTAAAGTCTCCGATCTGAAAATCCTGAACGCAGCCAAAACCCCGCCCTTCACCATCCAGGATGATACCGATGGCGGCGATGAACTGCGCATGAAATACCGCTACCTCGACCTGCGCCGGAATGCCGTGCAGCAAAACGTCATTTTCCGCTCCAATCTCGGCATTGAATCCCGGAAATACCTCGCCGACAAAGGCTTTCTCGAAATTGAAACGCCTTTCCTCATCAAAAGCACCCCGGAAGGCGCCCGCGACTTCGTGGTGCCTTCCCGCATGAACCCCGGTACCTTCTACGCCCTTCCGCAAAGCCCCCAAACGTTCAAGCAGATTCTCATGGTGGCGGGTTTCGACAAATACTTCCAGATCGTGCGTTGCTTCCGCGACGAAGACCTGCGCGCCGACCGGCAGCCGGAATTCACGCAGATCGACTGCGAAATGTCGTTCGTGCACCAGGAAGACATCCTCAATACCTTCGAAGGCCTCACCAGGCACTTGTTCCATACCATGCTCGGCATCGACCTACCCGAATTCCCCCGCATGACCTACGATGAGGCCATGCGTCGCTTCGGTTCCGACAAGCCTGATGTGCGCTTTGAAATGGACTTCAACGACCTGAACGCACTCGCCAAGGGTAAGGGTTTCCAGGTGTTCGACAGCGCTGAAGCAGTGCTGGCCATCAATGCCACCGGCTGCGCCCACTACTCCCGCAAGCAAATCGACGAACTGACGGAGTGGGTGAAGCGCCCGCAAATTGGCGCAAAAGGATTGGTGTACGTGAAATATGACACCGATGGCAGCGTAAAATCGTCGGTAGACAAATTCTACAGCCCCGACGACTTGAAAGCCTGGCTCGACCACTGCGGCGCCAAGCCCGGCGATATGCTGCTGGTGCTCAGCGGCGAAGAGGAAAAAACGCAAAAACAACTCTGCGAACTCCGACTGGAAATGGGCAGCCAACTCGGCCTGCGCGACCCCAAAGTGTTTAAGCCCCTTTGGGTGGTGGACTTCCCGCTGCTGGAATGGGATGAGGATGCCCAGCGCTTTTTTGCCATGCACCACCCTTTTACCTCACCAAAAATGGGCGATATCCCAAAAATGGAATCCAACGACCAGGCTGTGCTCAAAAGCATGCGCGCCGATGCCTACGACCTCGTGCTCAACGGCGTAGAAATCGGCGGCGGCTCCATTCGTATTCATGACCGCGACCTGCAAAGCCGAAATTTCAAATTGCTCGGATTTACCCCCGAGGAAGCCGAAGCGCAATTCGGTTTCCTGCTCGGCGCTTTCGAATACGGCGCACCGCCCCACGGCGGCATCGCCTTCGGTTTCGACCGCCTGGCAGCCGTCATGAACGGCGTCAACTCCATCCGCGACTTCATCGCTTTCCCCAACAACAATCAGGGCCGCGACATGATGATCGACGCACCGAGCCCGATTGACGCGGCACAGTTAAAGGAGTTGGGGTTGAAATTGTAAACGGGAATTTATCTACTGCTGGGTGATTAACAAACGCCCGGCAGTAGATTTAGAAAGTTATTACTGACACGTTGCTTAATACCGCACATCCAACACCATGGCGGTCGACATGCCCACAAACCGCTTCCAACGGCCCTGGCTGCCGTACTTGTAAAAGTGAATGCCATCCACAGGCATATCAATGGGCAGGGACAAGGCATCGCCTTTACCAGCATGGTAAATCCATTCCACCGAAACGGCAACATCTTCATTTACTTCTATTTTATAGGACCTCAGGTCTACACTAGTCCAGGATTTTTGCCCGTTGGTTAGTTCCACTACCACGCTTTCCGACAACAGGTTCTCCATGGGTCTGCCCTTATGCAGGTTGTACACATTGATACGAAGCCCCACTGTATCAAAATTGTTGGCGGCCACAAAAAAACGGAAGGTATCCAGCATGACTCTCCCTTTGGGAAGATCAAATCGCCGACCGATTTCAGCACCCAGGTTCTGATTGGGCTTGCCTGAAATGGCAAAATTGGTGGTTGTTTTGGTGTGCTTGAACCTGGTGCCTGTCCTTTTCTTTTGTATAAGATCGGGGCGCACCACCACTTCCCGAAGCGTTTGGGTTCGCGAAGACAACATCACCCGGACCGAATCGCCCGTCGTTTCCCACCAGGTTTGGAGCGGCAAACTCAGGCTTTCGTGGCCTACCAGCGAAAACCGAAGGCTGTCGCGGGGAGTGACCGACGTTGGCAAATACAACTTGAAGGAGCCATCGGCTGCACTTACCGTTCCCGCAGTGGTTCCCGGGATTCCTATGCTGACATAAGCCAGTCCCAACCCTTCCGTATCTGAAACAAACCCGGAAAGCGTTCGGTCGGCCTGGCCGTTCATTTGCGTAACCACAAAAATGGTTACCATGAAAGAAAATATCACCCTGTACATATCTTGATTTTTTAAGCGTTTATTTAAAATGGGTGTTGGACATTGGGCGTTGGACATTTTTTACAAATTATCAATGTCCAGTGAAGAATGCCCAATGTCCAAAGACTAAATCCCAGTAACTTCTGCTTTTGTGGATGCTTCCGGACTGTCTCTCCACCATCGACGGCCGCGTACCACCCAGCCGTCTCCGCTGTTTTTCTTGTACCGGAAAGTGAGGTATACCGACAAAGCAATGGTGGCTGCCCTAAAAATATTCGGCGCCCAGGCACCCAAGGCATTGTCGCCAACTTCAAAAATGCTCCACGAGAGGTTCATGAAAAAATGGTAACTCATCGGAACCCACAGGTTGTATCCATTTTCCACATACAACCAACTGAACCACATCCCTCCCATAAAAGTGACGGCAAAAACACCGATCAGCGAGGTCAAGTCTGTTCCCTGATACAAATGACCGGCGCCAAAAACGACGGCACTAACCAAGCCCGCCGGCAGAAAACCCCATCTGGCATGCCGGAACAACTGCCCGAACAACATCGCGCGGTACAATAACTCCTCGCCCACCGCAGCCAGCAAACAGCCAATGAAGATGGAAGGCCAGGAAATCGTAAGGTTGAAATTTACCAGTAAACCTGCGCCCAAAAGCATTGGCAAGGTGCCAACAAACCCTGTCAAAATACCCTCCCGGGCCCTTGATGCCAACCCAGCTTCACGCAACATATTTCGAAACCCATGAAACAGACTGGTGACCAGCAAGGGTAAAACGATGTAGCAGCTGACCTTATAAACAACGGTACGTGCCTCAACATCCATTTCGATAAACCAATCGAACAACTTGAACAATTCGACGGCTTTTTTCGACAATACAAATGCAGCGATGGTGAGGATGGAAATCACAAGCTTTTTTTCCATAATGGTGATGTGTTTGGGTTAAAAAATTTCTGATGGCAATGTCTGATGGACGCAAACAAAGGTAGACTCACATCGAAATGCAGCAAGAAAAATGGGATCAGCAGCAATCTCCAGTGGCGAAATGCAGGCCAATGGGGCGAATCAACAAGTATTTGGGGTGAAATGCACGGTCATTCAGCCCTGAACCAGCCGTATCAGTTCACCCCCCCCGCAGATCTACCCCATGAAACGGGTACAAAATCTCGGTATCCTCAAAATGTAAGCGATAACCCTGCGCATTGCCGGGTACTTTGTTTACATGAATCAAGGTTACCAGGTACGACCAGTGGCACCAAAACCAGCCACCCGGGTTATTTCATTTTGTGAAATAAGTGAATTATGTAATTATTAGAAATATTCATGTAATACATGACGGGTAGAATTGCCGGAGATTAGTAGTGTTAATTAATTCACGCTTCAAACTTTATTTCAAATGAAAAGTATTATTTTACTTTTTGTATCGGTAGCGCTATCGCTATTTTCCACAACTCCAATGTTTGCGCAATCGCCACCCTTAGGTACCACTGCTAATTTTGCGCTTTTCACTGCGGTCGGCGCATTCAACAATGTCGGCACAAGCGCAATAACCGGTGATATTGGCACCAATGTAGGCGCCTTTAGCGGCTTTCCACCAGGGGTTGTGATCGGTCAAATTCACGTAGCCGATATTGTGTCGGCACAAGCGGCAACAGATGTCTCGATTGCCTACAGCTATTTGAGCGGGCTTACCTGTGGCAGCGTATTAAGCACCACTTTAGGAGGAGGTCAGATACTGACACCAAATATCTACTGTATGGGAGCAGCATCCTCACTCAATGGAAATTTGATTTTGGATGCGCAGGGCGACCCCACTGCCATGTTTATTTTTCAGATAGACGGCGCATTAGAGACAAGTACCTTTTCCAGTGTAACGCTTATAAATTCGGCTAATCTGTGCAATGTGTACTGGCAAATCAATGGCGCATTCTCATTGGCTGACGGCTCCGCATTCGTGGGTACCGTAATTGCCAATGGGGCTATCAGTTTAGCCATTGGGGCTACCCTTGACGGAAGAGCACTTTCTACAGGAGGCGCCATCTCCACCAGCGACAATGTGGTTACCAACAACCTGTGCCTGGTTCCAACCATCACTTGTCCCAATGCCGTAACCATTTCTTGCAACAACCAGGTTCCTGTTCCCAATACCAATTCAGTAACCGTAACCGTGACTTGCCCCGGGGATTATACCGTATTATATCTCGGAGATGCCATTTCAAATCAAATCTGTGACAACAGGTATTCCATCCAACGAACCTACCAAGTTACTGATGCCTGCGGTAGTACCGCTATCTGTTCGCAAACCATCACGGTAAACGACCAAACCCCACCGACGGTCTCCTGCCTGGCCAACGTAAACGTTTCCTGCGCTGCTGATGTACCCGCGCCCGCGCCCAATTCCGTTACCGCTTCCGATCTTTGCGGCGGTGGCGTAACCGTGGTGCACGTAAGCGACGTCATCAACGCGCAGACCTGTGCCAACCGGTACACCATTACACGTACCTACCGCGCAACCGACCTTTGTGGCAATTCAGCAACTTGTGCGCAAACCATCACGGTAAACGACCAAACCCCACCGACGGTCTCCTGCCTGGCTAACGTAAACATTTCCTGCGCTGCTGATGTACCCGCGCCCGCGCCCAATTCCGTTACCGCTTCCGATCTTTGTGGCGGTGGCGTAATCGTGGTGCACGTAAGCGACGTCATCAACGCGCAGACCTGTGTCAACCGGTACACCATTACACGTACCTACCGCGCAACTGACCTCTGTGGTAATTCGGCGGATTGCGTACAAATTATCACCGTAAACGACCAAACGCCACCGACGGTCTCCTGCCCGGTTAACGTGAACGTTTCCTGCGCTGCTGATGTACCCGCACCTGCGCCCAATTCCGTTACCGCTTCCGATCTTTGTGGCGGTGGCGTAATCGTGGTGCATGTAAGCGACGTTTTCAACGCGCAAACCTGCGCCAACCGGTACACCATTACACGTACCTACCACGCAACCGACCTTTGTGGCAATTCAGCAACTTGTGCGCAAACCATCACTGTAAACGACCAAACCCCACCGGTTATACCCTGCCTGGCCAACGTAAACGTTTCCTGCGCTGCTGATGTACCCGCACCCGCGCTCAATTCCGTTACCGCTTCCGATCTCTGCGGCGGTGGCGTAACCGTGGTGCACGTAAGCGACGTCATCAACGCGCAAACCTGTGTCAACCGGTACACCATTACACGTACCTACCGCGCTACAGACCTCTGTGGTAATTCGGCAACTTGTGCGCAAACCATCACGGTAAACGACCTAACGCCACCGGTTATATCCTGCCTGGCCAACGTGAACGTTTCCTGCGCTGCTGACGTACCCGCGCCCGCGCCCAATTCCGTTACCGCTTCCGATCTTTGTGGCGGTGGCGTAATCGTGGTGCACGTAAGCGACGTCATCAACGCGCAGACCTGTGTCAACCGGTACACCATTACACGTACCTACCGCGCAACTGACCTCTGTGGTAATTCGGCGGATTGCGTACAAATTATCACCGTAAACGACCAAACGCCACCGACGGTCTCCTGTCTGGCTAACGTAAACGTTTCCTGCGCTGCTGATGTACCCGCACCCGCGCCCAATTCCGTTACCGCTTCCGATCTCTGTGGCGGAGGCGTAATCGTGGTGCATGTAAGTGACGTCATCAATGCGCAAACCTGCGCCAACCGGTACACCATTACACGTACCTAGCGCGCAACTGACTTGTGTGGTAATTCGGCTGATTGTGTACAAATTATCACGGTAAACGACCAAGCCCCACCGACGGTCTCCTGCCTGGCCAACGTAAACGTTTCCTGCGCTGCTGATGTACCCGCACCCGCGCCCAATTCCGTTACCGCTTCCGATCTTTGTGGCGGTGGCGTAATCGTGGTGCACGTAAGCGACGTCATCAACGCGCAGACCTGCGCCAACCGGTACACCATTACACGTACCTACCGCGCAACCGACCTTTGTGGCAATTCAGCAACTTGTGCGCAAACCATCACGGTAAACGACCAAACCCCACCGGTTATATCCTGCCTGGCTAACGTAAACATTTCCTGCGCTGCTGATGTACCCGCGCCCGCGCCCAATTCCGTTACCGCTTCCGATCTCTGCGGCGGTGGCGTAACCGTGGTGCACGTAAGCGACGTCATTAACGCGCAGACCTGTGCCAACCGGTACACCATTACACGTACCTACCGCGCAACCGACCTTTGTGGCAATTCAGCGGATTGCGTACAAATTATCACCGTAAACGACCAAGCCCCACCGGTTATATCCTGCCTGGCCAACGTAAACATTTCCTGCCCTGGCGATGTACCCGCGCCTGCGCCCAATTCCGTTACCGCTTCCGATCTTTGCGGCGGTGGTGTAACAGTGATGCATTTAAGCGACGTTATCAACGCGCAAACCTGTGCCAACCGGTACACCATTACACGTACCTACCGCGCAACCGACCTTTGTGGTAATTCGGCGGATTGCGTACAAATTATCACCGTAAACGACCAAACGCCACCGACGGTCTCCTGCCTGGCCAACGTGAACGTTTCCTGCGCTGCTGACGTACCCGCGCCCGCGCCCAATTCCGTTACCGCTTCCGATCTTTGTGGCGGTGGCGTAATCGTGGTGCATGTAAGCGACGTTATCAACGCGCAAACCTGTGCCAACCGGTACACCATTACACGTACCTACCGCGCAACCGATCTTTGTGGTAATTCGGCAGATTGTGTACAAATCATCACTGTATTTGATAATACACCACCCGTTTTGGCAGGAATTCCAGCCAACATAACCGTTGAATGCCACGCAATACCCATCCCAGACAACCCGACAGCAACCTACAATCGCGGTGGCGCCGTAAACATCACCTTTACACAACTACAACCACCAGGTATCTGTCCGGTAGCCTATGTAGAAACCCGTATTTGGACAGCGACCGATCTCTGTGGAAACATTGTAGTACGCACACAAACTGTATCGGTTGTGGATACCGAAGCGCCGGTCTTTACGGTTAACCCACACAATGTAAAATGCTGGTATAGTTGCGGACCCGGTAACGAAGCCGATTATCAGAATTGGCTGGATACCCAGGGTGGCGGCACAGCAACCGACTGTAGCACTATTACCTGGACTTACATCAATTCTCCAGGATATTTCCCAACCGAAGCTTGCGGGAACACATTCTATAGTTATATACGGTTCATCGCCACAGACGAATGCGGCAACAGTTCCTATGATGACGCTTTCTTCATGGTAACCGATACGACGCCACCAGTGTTTACGGTTTTGCCACAGGATATTGAAGTTGATTGTATGGCAGACTGTAACGGCGAAATAGATTTTTATAACTGGCTTGACAATCTGGCCGGACTTCAGGTTGAGGACAGCTGCGGAGCAGTTACACTCGATTGGGGACTGTGGTCTGAGGGTGAAGGCTGTGGCAATACCTGGTGGAAAACCTATTATTTTACCGCTACTGATGAGTGTGGCAATGTCGCAACCAAATTTGCAACATTTGCAGTGGTTGATCATATACCGCCTACCGTGCAATGCCCACCAGGCATCGATACGCTGGATTGCGAATACGACTTACCTGCGCCTGATCTTTCCGCAGTGATCGCAACCGACAACTGTGGCTTGGTCCATGTAGTGCTGGATAACAAATTTGTCTATGGCACTGCTTGCAGTGGTTGGCCGCAAACCGTGATTTATACTTATGCTGCATATGACGAATGTGGTAATTCGGCAACCTGCTACACGTCTTTCCAAATCGTCGATACCCTACCGCCCGTCTACCTCGGCCCGGATACGATCGTGGTTGCGTGTGCCCAGGATTTACCGTCATCCACTGAAGCGACACAATTATTGGGCAATATGATGTCCGACAACTGCTATGAAATTATTTGTTTCTGGGTGAGTACGCCTGTTACCGATAGTTTCTCTGTAACCTATATTTTGAAAGCACAAGACATTTGCGTGAACGGGACGGATCCTTTCATGGTGACCTTTATTGCCACCGGCGATTGCAAGCCCTTGTGTACCAACGGGGCCGATATTTGGGGCAATGAAAACAGCTCCATCAATGGCCAACCAGTACAGCAGGTGCTCGATAGTCTGTTTACAAAATTCGGCTCGCTAACCATTGGCCGCGCAAACCGGACGCTGAATGTTACTGGTGCTGAATGTATATTCGAACTGCTACCTGGTACGATGGACATCGCCGATTTCACAATAGGCAATTTCATTGCGAATCCATTAAATGGTTGCAACCTGCCCACTAATTTGGCAAATAGCGATGGCTCACTGGCCAATCGCATGGCAGCGCAAACAATGACGCTCCAACTCAATATCTGGTACAATGAGGCATACAATAGCCGCCAACTTGCTTACCAACTGCTGAGTGATCTGCCGCTTTGCCTCATCAATAAAAGTGTGTTGAACGAACTTCCCCCAAATGCCACAGTGCAGGATCTGCTCATGATGAGCAACAATTACCTCGCCGGCGTCGGGTATTTCTCCCCAGCACTTGCAGATGCACTTGCAAGCAGCCTCGAACAGGTTAATATTTTCTGGAACGACTGCCAGGAAAACAATCCCTGCAAACCGATAGCAAGCGGAGGTGGTCATGCGAAACCACACATGTTGAGCAACCTGCAACTGGCGCCTAACCCGGTGGTTGATATGGTAACAATCACTTTTGAGTCCAATATTAGCATGGAAATGCACTTGCGCGTTGTAGGCATTGCCGGCATCGTAAGTGAAACTTCCATTCAGGCCTATAACGGTTACAATACTGTAAGCCTCTCCACGAGAGATTTCCCAGCCGGAGTTTATGCTGTTATTGTAATGCAAGACAAAACCATGCAAACCGTTCGGATGGTTAAAATAAAGGATTAAACACTTGCCATTTTAAGGAATGGCAAAGCATCAATAGGCTTATGTACAATACAGGGTGAGAAGGCCTTGAAATTGAAGTATTGGGCCGCTCTGCCAACGGGTAGGGCGGTCCATTTTTTGTATTTCACACCACGCGTCAAATGGTTGCCAATGATATGATGGAAATTTTGTGACCAACATTTTGTCGTGTCTCGCCGCATCCCATATTGTCAATCCTCCCGCGACCCATCGTCAGCCATCCTTACCATCTTCGGCACAAACTTCGCCACCACGTCTACCAATTCCTGCTGCGCGCCCATCACCTGGTGGATGTCTTTGTAGGCCATTGGCGCCTCGTCGAGCCCGCCACCAATCAACGTTACGCCTTTTTCCTGCAGGAGCGCGCGCAAATCTGCCTTTTTTACATTTTTGATGGCCTGCGTACGGCTCATTTGCCGGCCAGCGCCGTGAGAAGCGGAGTTGATCGAGGAGGCCTCGCCTTTCCCGCGCACCAGAAACCCCGGAGCCGTCATGCTGCCGGGAATAATACCCATCACTCCTTCTGCTGCCGGGGTTGCCCCCTTGCGGTGCACAATAACTTCTTCCCCGCCGACCATTTCCTTCCAGGCAAAGTTGTGGTGGTTTTCCACCCGTGCCAACACCTGTCCGCCGATGGCTTTTGTCAGTTTGCGGTGTATCACTTCGTGGCAGGCAGAAGCGTAGTCGCCCGCCAGGTTCATGGCCATCCAGTACTCCTGACCCAGCTCGGAGTCAAGATCGAGCCAGGCCAGGTTGATGGCTTCTTTGGGGAGTTTGCACTGGTCTTTGGCCAACCTGGTGTAATGGCCGGCAATCGTGGCCCCCAGTCCCCGCGAACCCGAATGGGTCAGCAAAGCGAGATAACGGCCCGCTGGCACACCCAGGGCATCGTCGGGCTGATCAAAATCAATAATCCCCCACTCCACAAAGTGGTTGCCACCACCGGAAGAGCCCAGTTGCGTAAAGGCCTTATCGTGCAGATCGCGCAGCAGCCTGGTGGACTTAAACTCCGGTCGATCCAGTACCTGGTGGTAGGCGCGGTCGCTGCCCTTGAAGCCTTGTCCGGCGCCAAATTGCGTACTAGTCATCAATTCGCGCTTGTACGTGGCGCGCTTTTGAAAAAAGTGGTCTTCCGGAATATCATAAATACTCAGGGCCATGCGGCACCCAATGTCTACCCCAACGCCATAAGGAATAACTGCGTTTTTTACCGCTAAAACACCCCCAATTGGCAGGCCATAACCCTGGTGGGCATCAGGCATCAGCGCGCCAGCCACGGTTACAGGCAGGCGCATGGCCAGGTCCATTTGCTGCAATGCCCCTGGTTCGATAAATTGTTCGCCAAATACCCGGTACGCATCGGCACTTGCACGCAGTGGAATGGTGTCATCCTTTGGGATGCTCGCTGCTTCGATCATCGCTGTTGCCAGGGGCGCCATCACCGGATCATCGAGAAAACTTTCCGGGTAGGTTTTCACTTTTTTGAACACCGGCATGATCTGCCCTTTGTCCATACCGCTAAAATGCACCGAAGCGATCTCCAGCGCCAGACCCAAAATTTTCCCCTCGGAAAAACCGAGGGCGATTAAATCTTTTCCCGTGAATGTCTTTTTCATCATAACGCCATAAAGCACTAATTGCTCACGCAAAGTTCCTCTATCTGCCATAAAAAGAGGAAATTCGATGAAAAACAGGAAAATTCCTGCACAATCGGCCCCTGAATTGAACATTTCCCGCAATACCCGTGTATCATTACACGTTTCACGGCCAGCGGAGCTTTTTTTGTAATTTTGGCTTCGCCAAACATCGACTATGCAATTCAATACCGACATCGAAGCACTGAACGAACAAATTCAGGCACAAAGCGCCTTTATCGATCAGATTACCGCCGAAACAGCCCGCGTGATTGTGGGTCAGCAATACATGATCGAGCGACTGCTCATCGGATTGCTCACCAAAGGGCATATTCTGCTGGAGGGTTTGCCCGGACTGGCCAAAACCCTGGCCATCAAAACCCTGGCACAAGCTGTTGATGCGCGTTTCAGCCGTATCCAGTTTACCCCCGATCTGCTGCCCGCCGATGTGGTCGGCACCATGATTTACAACCCTGCAGCCTCAGCATTTTCGGTGCGCAAGGGTCCGATTTTTGCCAATTTTGTTTTGGCCGACGAGATCAACCGGGCACCCGCCAAAGTACAAAGCGCCTTACTGGAAGCCATGCAGGAGCGGCAGGTGAGCATCGGCAACGAAACGTTTTTTCTGGAAGAACCCTTCCTGGTGCTGGCCACCCAAAATCCCATCGAACAGGAAGGCACCTACCCGTTGCCAGAGGCACAAGTCGATCGTTTTTTGCTGAAAGTAAAAATCGGCTATCCCAGCAAGGAGGAAGAACGCGATATCATTCGCCGCAACATCAACGGAATGAGTTCAAGCGTCAACAAGGTGGTCAGCACCGGCCAACTCCTCGCCGCACGCAACGCATTGGAACAAGTGTACATGGATGACCGCATCGAGCAATATATTCTCGACATCGTTTTTGCCACCCGAACACCCAGCGACTATGGCCTCGCCAAACTCAAACCGCTGATCAACTACGGCGGCTCACCACGGGCCAGCATCGCGCTGGCGCAAAGTGCCCGCGCCATGGCTTTTCTGCGCCGGAGAGGTTATGTTATCCCCGAAGATGTGCGAGCAATTTGCCCTGACGTACTGCGCCATCGAATCGGACTAACCTACGAAGCCGAAGCCGAAAATATCGTTCAGGAAGATATCATTGAGCAAATTTTAAACACCATTAAAGTGCCTTAATGCCGGGTCACCTGATTAAGCCCGGAACTTACGCAACTGCATTCCTTACATCCCATGTTTCAACACAACAAACTGCTACCGATTCTTCTGTTCTTTGCAAGCCAAAGTTTGCAAGCCCAGCTCGTACCGCCCCGCGACTCCCTCGTGCGTTCCATGTTTGGCCCACAGGACACCGTGCAATGGGTCAAAGGGTTTGAAGGCCGGCTGGATGATGTTTTCGCCCTAGACATCACCCTGGGATACGATGGCAAAAATTGCCGTGGACTACTCCAATACCGCCAGAGCAAACTGGACATCAAACTGGACGGAACGCTGATGGGGCCAGTACTCCGCCTGCAGGAAAAGGATGAAAACGGGCAGGCATCTGCCTACATCAATGGAACCCTGAACGAGGGCCGGCTGAGCGCAGACTGGATCAATTACATCAACAGCATCGGCGGCCGGCTGGAAATGAAAGAAATGAAACCCGGTACGGAAAAAACCGATTTTTGCGGCAACAACAAATGGGTCAACCGCTACACCGGAACCTGGAAAGGGAAACCCGCTGAAATGGTGCTGGAGCGCCTGCACGATGGAGCCCTGCTGGGCCAGTTCTGGAATGGGGCCGACAACCAATCCGAAGAAATCAAAGGGCACATCGAAGCCAATGGAAATTATACCCTGGAAAGCATTCCCAAACCCGGAAAACCGCTCCTCTGGCTTGATGGCACCATGCAAAATGCCTACAGTACCAAAACCAACTGGAGCAGCTCTAACGGCGAAATGAGCAGCATCGACTTTACACTTAAAGAGAGCAACACCCTGGGCTGTACAGAATATGCCGACTTTCTCAGCAGCTACGATATCCTTTACCCCAGTACCAGTTGCCCGGCCTGCAACACCTGGATGGAGCAGCAAATCAAAGGCTGGGTCAACCGCACCAAATCGGCGATTCAAGGCAAACGGCTAACCATCCTGCCAGCCAACCGAAACGTATTGCGCGCAAGCGTTTGGCCGGAAATCTCCTGCTGGACCGACCGAATTTTCAGTGGATACTTCAACTACACCGATACCTGGAGCGGACCTGCCCAGGCACAACATTTTAACCTCGACCTCCAAACGGGAAAACCCATCACCTTCGACGACCTGTTCCAGAAATCGTTCGATGCCAAAACCTGGTTCAAGGAGTATGCCCGAAAAGAATCACCCAAAAATCCAAAGTTTGCCAACGACACTGGCTTCCGGGAATGGATTTACAATGCAGGCTACCCGCTCTTTACCCTGCGCCGAGATGGTATTAAAATCAGTACCCTATTTCATCCTATCTACGGACAGCAGCACCTGACAATACCCTATTCCGAACTTATTCCTTATTTGCTGGAAGACAGCCCGGTAGCAGAATATGTAAAATAACCCCGTTGCCAAACATTGGGAACACCATCGTTTAACCTTATCTGAACCAATAGCCCAACGGCTGCTATGGACACCGCTGAACTGCTCAAAAAAGTCCGTAAAATTGAGATAAAAACGCGCGGACTCAGTCGCCACCTCTTTACAGGGGGCTACCACAGCGCGTTTAAAGGTAGGGGCATGTCGTTCAGCGAAGTGCGGATGTACCAGTTTGGCGATGACGTTCGGAACATCGACTGGAATGTTACCGCCAGAACGGGTGACCCCCATGTCAAGATTTTTGAAGAAGAACGGGAACTTACGGTCATGCTGGCCGTCGATGTCAGTGGCTCCTCCTTTTTTGGCACGCAAGCCGCATCCAAAGAAGAAATACTAACTGAAATTTGCGCTGTGCTCGCCTTTTCTGCCATTGCCAACAATGATAAGGTAGGTCTACTGCTGTTTTCAGACCATGTGGAGCTGTTTATTCCACCCAAAAAAGGAAGGCAACACATCCTGCGCCTTATCCGGGAACTGGTCAACATCAGTCCTGGCAGAAAAGGCACAGATCTCTCGGCAGCCCTGCAATACCTCCAGAAGGTGCAGAAAAAAAGGAGCGTCTGCTTTGTTCTGTCCGACTTCCTGTCACCCGATTTCAGTGCTCCGCTTCGCATCCTGGCCACCCGCCACGATTGTGTTGGCATTCACTGCTGGGACCCACGTGAACGCGAACTACCAGACGTAGGGCTGCTCCGGGTTGAAGGATCGGAGGGCCGTCCGCCGGGCTGGATCGACACCACCGAACCCGGCCTTCGCCGTGAATATACCCGGCGTTTTGATGCGCACCTGGAACACACCAGGCAAGTCTTCCGGCAGGCAGGTGCCGATTTTCTCAGCCTGGAAACCGCTGCTCCCTATGTGCAAGCCTTACTCCAGTTTTTTGAGCAACGCCGCAGCAACCTATGAAACGAATTGGAATAACATTGAGATTGCTGCTGTTGCTCCTTGGCTCGTCGGGGCAACTGCATAGCCAGGACCTGTTGGCCAGTTTCGACAGCGCCGTGGTAGAAACCGGGCAAGCCATCCGCCTCACCCTCAGCGTGCCCCAGGGTATTAGTAAACCAGAGAACATAGACCTTTCTGCGTGGTCAGCCGCATTCCCAACAGAAAACATCCTGGGATACAGCCCATGGCATACCCTGGGCGATTACTGGCAGGCAGAGGTGAAGCTGATTGCCTTTGACGCCGATACCTTGCAATTGGATCCTGTCAGCATTGGGTTGCAGGATGGGCAGGTGTTGCGCAGCAAACCGCTTCAATTGATTGTAGTTGCTACACCATCTCCCGATGAAATCAGAGACATGGCAGATGTTAAGGATATCCATAAGGAGCCGTCGCGCTGGACCGATTATCTCTTCTGGATAAGCCTGGTGGTCGCCCTGCTGCTGTTGGCAGCAATATGGTATTTTTGGGCCAGCCGTGACGAGCGAAGCCGTGCAGCGGCTTCCCGGACTATTCAATTGCCGCCCGATGAACTGGCCCTTCGAAAACTACAACTACTGGCATCCAAAAACCTGATCCAAACGGAAGATTTCGCCGAGTACTACGGCACGTTATCCTTTATTTTACGGGAATACCTGCAAGGGCATTACCAATTTCCGGCTTTGGAATCGGTTGCCGCAGATATTATGATAAAACTCCCGGCGCTGGCGTTTCCACCCGATTTGCTGCTGGCAGTGGAAGAGTTTTTGCGGCGCTCCGATCTGGCTAAATTCGCCCAGGCCATCCCACCGGATGAATATCACCCCTATGCCATGCAATTGATCCGGGAATGCATTGAACGCACCAAACCAAGTTGATGCACGCGTTTTTAACAACAATACACTATGAGCCTTGCACAGCCAATGTGGTTATTGCTTCTTTTGCTGCCGGCATGGCTGGCATGGAGATGGCTGTGGTATAAAAAGCCCAACGGCGGAATGTTGCTGCCGGAAACTCCCCCAGAACATTTCAGCTGGCGCGCAATGTTGCGCGATTGGCTGCCATGGTTGGAACTTACAAGCGTTGCCCTCCTGTGTTTTGCCATGTGCAAGCCGCAATGGAACTGGCAGGAACAGGAAATTGAAGCCGAATCAGTTGACATCATGCTGGCACTCGATATTTCGCCCAGCATGCTCAGCCGCGATTTCCGGCCCGATCGCCTGACCGTCGCCAAACAAGTGCTGACCTCCTTCATCGACAACCGACCGTACGACCGGCTGGGCCTGGTAGCCTTTGCGGCAGAAGCATTTACCCAATGCCCCTTAACCAACGATCGCAGAATTCTGAAAAACTACCTCAACACCCTGGAGGTAGGGCGACTGGAAAACGGAACGGCCATTGGGATGGGACTGGCCACCGCGCTTAACCGGCTAAAATCCAGCCAGGCAAAAAGTAAAATGGTTATTCTGGTTACCGACGGCGAGAACAACAAGTATTACATCACGCCCATGCAAGCCGCCGAAATCGCCCGCGATCTTAGCATAAGGGTGTATACAGTGGGCATCGGCACGGAAGGCATCGTGATGTCGCCGGTACGCCCGCGGGCCGATGGGAGTTTTGAATTTGCACCCCGGGAAATGACTTTTGACACCAAGCTCTTACAGGATATGGCTGCTGCGACCGGAGGGAAGTTTTACCGCGCTTACTCCCCGCGCGACCTGGAAGCCATCTACGCCGAAATAGACCGACTGGAAAAAACAAAAATTAAAGTCAGCACTACCCACCGGAGCACCGAACTGGGCCCCTGGTTGGTGCTGATAGGGGCCATCATCCTGGCAATATGTCAATTGTTGCGCTATACCTTACTCAAAACCCTTAGCCAGGGCAAAACCGAACTGTAGTCAACGCGCATTTATGCTTAGATTCGAACACCCACCATTTTTTCACCTGCTTTGGGCCATTCCGGTGCTGGTGCTGGCCTGGTGGTGCTATCGCCGCTGGCGACAGGCGGCAATGCGAAAAATAGGGCTCGATGTTGCCGTACACCGCCTGCTACCGGAACAGCCAAAAATGTTGTTTCGCTGGCGAAAAATAGCCTGGCTACTGGCCTTTTGCTGCCTGGTACTGGCCGCAGCCAACCCGCAACGCGGCGCCAAACAGCAACAAGCCAAGCAAAAAAGTGCCGATATATTGTTGGCGGTAGACATTTCGCAAAGCATGTTGTGCGCAGACATCGCTCCAAGTCGCCTGTTGCGCGCCCAGGTATTTGCCAGCCAACTCATCAAAGCGCTGAAAGGTGAGCGCATCGGACTCATCTTTTTTGCCGGTGATGCCTTTTTACAAATGCCTTTATCAACAGACTACGAGGCGGCGCTGATGTTTCTGCAAAATGCCGATCCCAACCAGATTTCCGAACAGGGAACCGCCTTGCCGGCAGCCATCAACCTGGCCAGAAAATCTTTCGATCCCGATCCGGGCGCCGGGCGGGCGCTGATCCTCATCACCGATGGAGAAGACCATGACGAGGATGCGGTTTCCGAGGCAAGCAGCGCTTACGACGATGGCATTGTACTGTACACCGTAGGCGCCGGAACGCCGGAGGGTGGCCCCATACCGCTCGGACCCGGCGTGTTCAAACGCGCCGAAAACCATGAACTGGTGCGGACAAAACTGAACGAACAGTTGCTGGCCGATGTAGCCAGGGCTGGAAAAGGGGCCTGGTTCAACGTGCGACAGGGCGATGCGGCCATATCTGCCATTCGCACGGACATCAACCAACTGCAAAAACGGGAAATTTCGGTGCGCTCTTTCAGCGAATTCGATTCGCATTTCCAACCTTGGTTGTTGGCAGCCATTGCACTGCTGCTGCTGTTGATGGTATGGCCAGCAGCCCCAAAACGAACGGCTATGAAAAAATACATGCGGTTAAATACACTCGCCTGGCTACTTTTTGCCCGCCCACTGCTGTCGTAAAAATTGCACCAGCAGCTAGAAAAGGCGATAACCTTGAAAAAAGTATACCAGGAAGCAGCGGAGGCCTACCGGGATGCCGGAAACGATCCGAAAGCATTGTACAACCTGGGGAATGCACAGTATAGACAGGGCAATTACACGGGGGCGGCTGAATTGTTTGAAAAAGCGGCCACTATCACAAAAGCAAAAGACAAAGCCGATGCACTGCACAACCTGGGCAACAGCTGGCTGCAACAACGCAATTACCCAAAAGCCATTGAGGCCTATCAGAACAGTTTACGGCTGCGCCCCAATGACACCGACACAAAAGTCAACCTGCAACTGGCCAAAAAGAAGCTGAAGGAACAACAAGAACAACAGGGCAGCAAGGCCGACCAACAGCCCCAACAACCAACAGAACAACAGCAACCCAACACGCCCCAAACGCCCGACAACGAAAACAGCCAGGAACCCCAGGCGCAAAACCAGGCGCAGCAAACCATAGAGGAGGCCCGGAAAATGCTGGAAACGGCAATTGGCGCAGAAGACCTCAAAAGTGGCAAGAAATACCGCGAAAAAGACCAAAAATCCACAGGAAAGCGGCATGCCAAAGACTGGTAAGCGCTAAAAGAACGCCCGATAGGGAACCAACACCTTTTCCAAAAAGCAAATCTTATTAGGCGTAGCCCTGATAAAGGGAAAGATATTTGCTCATATAAATTTATCGAAAAACATTATTCTAAATATTAAATAATTATAGTTTTATAAATCGACTATTTGCTATTTACCGAAATTTATTGTATATTTGCACTCCATTTAACAATATTAGATTTTATTAATACCATAAAACAATTCCATTATGAGTTATACCAACCCAATTTCGCCTCGTGAAGTTTACGCTAAATATATGTTGGGCAAAAGTATGTTCGTTGATGTCCGGGAGAACCTCCAGCCCAGCAGCGTAACACCAGCACTCAAGAATATCCTGCATATCCCTTTCAGTGAATTAGAGTCCCGCATGAGCGAATTACCAGCCGACCGGCCAGTTGTTTTCCTCAGCTGGGTCGGAAGCCGCAGCCACCAGGCAGCACAAATCCTGTCCAACAAAGGCTACAAAGTTGCCCACATGGTGGGTGGCGTACAAGCCTGGCAGAATGAAGGCCTTCCTTTGACTGCAGAATAACGATATCCCAATATCCGATTTTCCCCGGACGACACCCCTTGTGTTATCCGGGGATTTTTTTTGTTTTCGCCGAAACAATAAACTTTTTGTTTTATAAATTCATTTTTCGATTCAAATTTTTCATCTTTGCAGCAAAGGCTTACTTTTTACTATGGCTAAGGCTAAAAAGAATACTTCCGTACCCACCACCTCCACTGCCAATGCAGAGGACCATGTGCTTACGCTTTCTAGGATGTACCAGAATTATTTCCTTGATTATGCATCGTATGTCATCCTTGAGCGGGCTGTTCCAGCCATCGAAGACAGTCTCAAGCCCGTTCAGCGACGTATCCTGCACGCCATGTTTGAACAGCACGATGGGCGCTACCACAAAGTAGCCAACCTCATCGGCCAAACGATGCAATACCACCCGCACGGTGACGCCGCTATCGGAGATGCCATGGTTAACCTAGGGCAAAAGGAACTGCTGATCGACTGCCAGGGTAACTGGGGTGATTTCCGGACCGGCGACTCCGCTGCTGCCCCGCGTTACATAGAGGCCCGACTCACCAAATTCGCACTCGACGTAGCCTTTAACCACGATACCACGGTTTGGCAAATGTCGTACGATGGTCGGAAACGAGCCGATTACCCTTCCCATGAAATTTCCGCTTTTACTCGCGCAAGGCGTGGAAGGTATCGCCGTTGGTTTGAGCACCAAGGTGATGCCCCATAATTTCATTGAACTGCTGAAGGCCAGCATCGCCCTTTTAAAAGGAAGGAAGATAGAATTGTACCCTGATTTCCCTACTGCGGGAATGGTGGACGTGAAAGATTACAACGGTGGCGCCCGGGGCGGAAAAATCCGGGTGCGCGCCCGAATCCGGGAAATCGATAAGAAAACCCTGCAAATTACAGAAATACCCTACGGCGTTACGGTAGGCGACCTGATCGAATCCATCCTGAAAGCCAACGAAAAAGGCCAAATCAAGATCAAAAAGGTCATCGATAAAACGGCCGCTGAAGTGGACATCGAAATCGAGCTGCAGCCCGGCGTTTCCCCAGATATTACCATCGATGCCCTTTACGCCTTTACCAGCTGCGAAGTCAGCATCAGCCCCAACTGTTGTATCATCGTCGACAACAAGCCCATTTTTACAGATGTCAATGACCTGCTGCGCATCAGTACCGACAATACCAGGGACCTGCTGCGCATGGAACTGGAAATCAAACAACATGAACTGGAGGAAAAACTCCATTTGCCTCCCTGGAAAAAATATTCATTGAAAAACGCATTTATCGCGATATCGAAGAATGTGAAACCTGGGAAGCGGTACTGCAAACCATCGACGCAGGGCTTAAAAAATACATCGCAACCCCTGCCGAGCCAGGCTACGCCAAGGAAACGCAACGCATTAAATTACTGCGCGAAATTACCCAGGACGACCTCCTTCGTCTGACTGAAATCCGGATCAAACGGATCTCCAAATTCAATTCCTTCAAAGCCGATGATGACATCACCAAACTGAACGGCGAACTGGACCAAACCAAACACCACCTGGCACACCTGACCGAGTATACCATAGCTTATTTCGAAAATTTGCTGGAGAAATACGGCAAAGGCAAGGAGCGGCTTACCGAAATTGCCGTCTTCGACGAAATCCGCGCAACGGAAGTAGTGGCCAATAATGCCAAATTGTATGTCAATTACGAGGAAGGCTTTATCGGAATGGGACTGAAAAAAGATGCGTTTGTTCAGGACTGCTCAGACATCGACGACATCATTATTTTCCGACGTGACGGCGTCATGAAAGTGGTTCGAATTGACGAAAAAGTATTTGTCGGGAAGGACATCATCCATGTGGCGGTCTGGAAAAAGAACGACGAGCGCACAACCTACAACATGGCCTATGTAGATGGAAAAAGTGGCCGCACCAACGTCAAACGCTTCAATGTGAACGGCATCACCCGCGATAAAGAATATTTCCTTGGCTCGGAAGCCAAAGGCTCAAAAGTCCACTACCTGACTGTAAACCCTAACGGCGAAAGCGAATTGGTCTCGGTAACCTTAAGCCCGGGCTGTCCGGCAAAAATCAAAGTTTTCGATTACGATTTTGGCGAGCTGGCCATCAAAGGCCGTACCTCCCAAGGCAACCTGCTGACCAAATACCCGGTGAAGCAAATTCGTCAGAAAGAGCAGGGAAAATCAACGATTGGAGCCCAAAAAATCTGGTACGAAGACATTACAGGCCGACTTAACATCCAGGAACGCGGTGAATTGTTGGGCGAATTCGATACCGGCGATACCATCCTGGTGCTCTACAACGATGGCAGCTATGAAGTAACCGATTACGATCTGGCCCAGCGCCTTGAACCCAAGGAAATTGTTTTCATCGGTAAGTTCCACCCGGAAATGGTCATTAATGCCGTGCATTTTGACGGGCACAAGGGCTGGACAATGGTGAAACGCTTCCATGTCGAAACCGCCAAATTGCGGGAACGTTACAGTTACCTCAGCGACCACAACAAATCCAAACTGCTCTTCGTCTCCGTAAAACCTAACCCTCGGATCAAGTACACCATAAAGGTGAAGGGGAAACCGCTCACCGGCGAGATCAGCCTCGGGGAGTTTATGGATGTGAAAGGTTGGAAGGCAATCGGTAATCGCCTGAGCGACCAAATACTGGGGGGTGTCAAAGAGGTACTGCCCGAACCCGGCACAGAAGATGCCGAAATCAAACAGGGAAACCTTTTCGGAGAGCCGGAACCCATCAAAAAAGAAGAAAAGCCGGAGAAAAAGAAAAAACCGGCTGTAGATAACCCATCTTCAAAGGATAAACCGGATACGTATAAACCAGGGGATGTGATCGAATTCGATTAAGGGTTTACGCGGGTTTGTTTCACACGGATTTTACAGTTGCAAATGTTTGTTTCGCACGGATTACACACGGATTAAAAAAAGATTTTACACGGAAATGGTCATGAATTATCCTGTTTCAAAAATTATTGTAAGGATAGTTTCTAACCTAATCTGTGTAAAATCTTTTTTAAATCCGTGTAAAATCTGTGCGAAACTAAACCCCTATAAATCACCAACACAGCATACTCACCCTCCATTTCCCTGTAAAATCTTTTTTAAATCAGCGTGAAATCCGTGCGAAACTAAATCTCAGAAACAAAATCTCAGTAGCCATTCACCACCCTGACGATGCTTTCCTTATCCTTCAATGAATTCACATTGAAATTCACCAGAAAACCCAACTTCTTATTGCTCAACCGCAAATACGTCAGCAATTGCTTAAAATGCACCGGATTGAGTACTTCCACCGATTTAATCTCCAACACAATCTCGTTTTCAACCAGCAAATCCAATCGAAAACCTACTTCGGTTTGGTAGCTCATGTATTGAAACGGAACGGCAACATGCCTTTCTACCGACAAGCCCCTTTCCAGTAGTTCCTGCAGAACAGCATGCTCATATACCGATTCCAACAGTCCCGGACCCATTTTAGCGTGTACCCTGAACAGCACCCCGCGCACCTGATAACTCAAATCATTCCGTTCCATAGCCCAATTTCACTTTTTTCAAAGCCGCACCCCGGCTAGTTGAATGGTTACAAACCCCTAAAACCGTAGGGTCCGGACCGGCGGGTTCCGCACAAAAACACCCGTTGCTTGAAAACCGGCAATCCGAACATGGCTCCCCCCGACATGTCTCAAACCGTTCTTCTGCATAACAATTACCACCAACAGCCTCCCGCAATGCCACAGCAATAAACACCGACTGTTCCGGAAACTCCAACGCCTTGCAATAAAAAACCAGATGAGCGGCCCCCCGCAGCATTTCCCGGGAAACTTCATGCACCGCACCAAGCCCGGAAACGCCCGCTTTTAAGGACCGCTCCAAACAGGACGGATCCACCAACAAGGTCCAGCGCCCCATCGAGTCCAGCCTCCCAACCGGATCCCGCTCAGGATCAAAAAAAGATTCATTTTCGGATTGCGCCAACAGCAAAACAGGGGCCAGGAACAGGCCCAGCAAGCAATACTTGATTTTCATGGGGGTAATATTTAGGGGTATATCAATAACCTTCGCTGTTGCCGTACAGCATATCCTTCAGTTTCGAGCCCTGAATTTCCGGCACCTTGTAGGCGTTGTTGAATTTATCAATCGTCATATCAATATCTGACTGCAACTGTTTGAACTCTGCAGGAATCACCGCAGCACAAACACCCTGCGTTTCGTAACTGCCAGCAATTTTGGAGAATTTCTTGTAGTACTCGTTCCCCTGATTTACAAAATCAGTGTAGCGGCTGACGAACAAAAGGATGCGCTCTACCGCAAACTGCAAATTGGTGGCCGTGCGCTCAGCTAGTCGATCGTCTGGTGCTCCCTGTGCTGCTGCAGCGCGCGTTACCAGATTATCGAGCAATGCAAAAAGCCGCTCCCAATCATCACTCTCCCGACAATTGGTTAGCGGAATGGTGTACCCCACTTGCCGGGCACAATCGGTGAACAGCAATTCACAATCTTTCTTCAAACTCAGGTTGGCATCGCGCAGGTAACCGGTTTCGTAATAAATGACGTTGAGATCGTTGTGCATCCGCACCGTAAAATCCATGATGCAGCCTATTTTCTCCGGATCGGCATGCTTGTCATTTGGGCTCCCGGAGAGTACCATCCCCAACAAGGAAAAAGCAGAACTCAGGTAAGGATTGGCTTGCAGGGCCTGTGGCAAAACGAAATTGTACTTCTTGTGCAGGCGCTCTTCCAGTACTGTGCCGGCAGCTTTGAACTCCGGGTAATGATGCGGATTCGACAACTCCAGCAGGTTTTGCTGGGTTTTCAGGCTGTTGAAATGATGGTCCATGCTCAGGATTTTTTCATACAGCATCTTAACCAACTCAATGCCTTTGCGGTACCGGAACTTCAGCTGTTTCAATTCCAGTTCGGCATCCAGCCGATCCAGCTGATCCTCCAGCGCCGATTTTTCCAGCAACAAACGGAAACCAGCTGCTACGGAAACCGGCCGCCGAAGGGCGCTACGCACATCGATTAATTGGGCTCTCATGGTACTTCGCTGCGCCAGAAGCGGCGCCTCTAGGGCTTCCAATGCCACTGTGGTGGAATCCAGCCAGGGACTAAGCCAGCTGGCAGTGGTATCTACAGGAGAAACAGACTTGGCATATCCCGCCATGAGCAGGAAAGCCAGTAGCAGGGTACTGGTGACAAAGGTTTTCATATTCGGGGCTTACAAGGTTGCAGATGGAAAATCACCCCATCTGTTTACAAATGTAGTGCCCCGAATCAACACCAGGCAAGGACAGTTGCGCAAATTGCATGGCGGTGAAAACAAGAAAATAAAATGGGAAAAACTCAGTAACGTACTGATTTAAAAGCAATTGTAAAAATTGCTTTCGGTTGCTCCTTAGCGCCCCATATGAATGAGCAGTACGCTGACATCGGCGGGGCTAACACCGGAAATGCGGCTGGCCTGCCCAATCGTATGCGGACGATGGCGCGTGAGCTTGTCGCGGGCTTCCAAACTCAGAGAACTGATGCTGTTGTAATCGAAGTCTTCCTGCAAGCGCAATTCCTCCAGGCGACTCATTTTTTCCACCATCTCATGTTCCTTTTGGATATAGCCCTCGTACTTCATGTTAATCTCCGCCAGTTCGATGTATTCCCGGGTGTAGGGCGTCAGAAACTGCTGCAGTTCGGGCAAGGCCGTTGCAAGCCCCTCGATATCGATGTGCGGCCGAAGCAGGATCTGATGCAATTTCACCTTTTGGATGGTTGGGGCAGAATCGTGTGCCGACAAGTATGGATTTATTTGCTCGGGGGTAACGGATGCGTTGCGGAAGAAACTGGCAATCTCAGCCGCAGCCTGTTTTTTTGCCTGTACCTTTTCCATCCGCGCATCTGCTCCGCGCATGCCCAAACGCTGTGCAATCGGGGTAAGGCGCAAATCAGCATTGTCCTGCCGCAATAAAATGCGGTATTCTGCACGACTGGTGAACATACGGTAGGGCTCCTGGGTGCCCTTGTTGACCAGGTCGTCAATCAATACCCCAATATATGCTTCCGAGCGTTTCAGAATAAGTGGGTCCTCCTCACGCACCGCCAGCGCGGCATTCAGGCCAGCCATCAGGCCCTGGCAACCAGCCTCTTCATAGCCGGTGGTCCCGTTGATTTGTCCGGCGAAAAACAGGTTTTTCACCAAATGGGTTTCCAGACTGAGTTTCAGCTGGGTTGGCGGAAAATAATCGTACTCAATGGCATAACCAGGCCGAAACATTTTCACCTGCTCCAAACCAGGTATTTGCCGCAGGGCTTTAAACTGCACATCCTCGGGGAGCGAAGAGGAAAAGCCATTGATGTAAACTTCCACCGTATCACGCCCTTCCGGCTCGATGAAGAGTTGGTGGCTGTCTTTATCGCTAAAACGCTCTATTTTATCTTCGATGCTGGGGCAATAGCGCGGACCGAGCCCCTGGATACGCCCGTTGAACATGGGCGACTTATCGAAACCTGTTCGCAGGATATCATGCACCTTATCGTTGGTATACGTGATATGGCAGGGAATCTGGTTGGTTAGCAGCGGGGTGTCTGTATAAGAAAACTTACCCACAGGCTCGTCGCCAGGCTGCACCTCCATTTTGCTGTAATCCAGCGAACGGCTATCCACACGGGAGGCGTTCCGGTTTTCATGCGTCCGGCTTCAAAGCCCAATTCCACCAACTGCTCGGTAATGCCCCGGGCAGCGCTCTCGCCAGCCCGGCCGCCGCCAAACTGCTTCTCGCCGATGTGAATAATGCCGTTGAGGAAGGTGCCGTTGGTCAATACCACTGATTTCCCTGGAATTTCAAGCCCCATGCCGGTCCGAACCCCCTGAACCCGACCGTCTTTCACCAGCAGACCGCTCACCATTTCCTGCCAAAAATCGATGTTGGGGTGCTGTTCCAGCAAATAGCGCCAGTAACCGGCAAACTGCATGCGATCACTTTGCGCCCGCGGGCTCCACATGGCGGGTCCCTTGCTGCGGTTCAGCATCCGAAACTGGATCATGGAGTGATCGGTCACAATACCGGAATAACCACACAATGCATCAATTTCCCGAACAATCTGCCCTTTGGCCACACCACCCATGGCTGGGTTGCAACTCATCTGGCCAATGGTCTGCATGTTCATAGTGGCCAGCATAACCTTACAGCCCATATTGGCTGCGGCTACCGCGGCTTCACAGCCGGCATGACCGGCGCCTACTACTATGACATCGTATTGATCGAACATTGGAAACGGTATAAACGCGTTTTTTTAAGAAAAGGTTGAAAACGGAGGGCAAAGGTACGGGAAAATGAAGGGAATTGAACTGCTGCAGACCACTATTCATACACAACCCAACTGAGGCCCTGCTCCTGTCCACAGATCGAGTGCTTTTGGCTGCTCCGTTGCTTTCATTCACAATACGCATGCTCAAACAACGCTTCTGTCTCCAAACAAAAAGCCAACAAGCGTCCCAATCCCGGTCGAGCCTGGTCACGGCGCATGGCATATACACAACCGTTGTCGAGGCAAAGGTATTGCTGCTCGTCCAACAGGGCATGTTGCAACAAAATCGTATCCATGGCTTCCGGGGTGTGCCCATGCAACACGATCCGATCGCCCAACCAGGCGTAATTGATGTCCTTGTACCAGTTTCGCGCCCGCATGAGCACCTCGGGCTCTTCCAGCGGCGCGATGCTGTTCATGTCGATGCCACCGTGGACACAGATGTAAGGACCTATTTCATACGCAAACAAGGTTTTTTCAAAAAATGAAATGTATGGCTCAGGAATGTCAATGGGGTGATCCACACCAAAACTCTGCAGGGCCTCTTCGCCGCCACTGATTGTCCAGCGGTTCAACCAGGTAGGATCTGTTCTGCTGTTGAGCAGCAATTGTTCGTGGTTTCCACGCAGGCAAATGGTTCGGACACCCCTTTCCTGAAGGCTGAAAATCGTATCAATTACACCCCGCGAGTCCGGTCCGCGATCTATGTAATCACCCAGAAAAATCAGAATATCCCCTTTTACCAGTGACAACTGGCGCAGCAAGGCCTGAAGTGTCCTATTGCAACCATGAATATCCCCTATGGCATACGATCGGCTCATTTGCGCAATTTCCGTACCCGCTCCAGCGCAGTTGCAGCCTCCTGGAAATCGGGCGACATCTTAGCAGCCTTGTTGTAGTTGTTAAATGCCTCCTCAATGTTGCCTTCCAGCTCGCCGACCACCCCGCGGTAATAATAGGCCATCACAAACAGCGGATCGGTTTTGATCGCAATGTCAAAATTATCCCGGGCGAGGCGTAGGGAATCCTGGTCGAGATAGATCATTCCCATGTCAAAATAGGCATTGGAATAATCCGGGTTGCGCTTTATAATGTCGCGGTAAATCTGAAAAGCCTGGTCAAATTCGCCCCTGCGTTTGTGGTAAATGCCTTTATACTCCCGGGCTTCCAGGTCGGTGCTGTCCAGTCGCAATACGTTGTCAAAGCACTGCAAAGCCTTGGGATTGTTTTTGCTACTGTAGATTTTCCCCAAAAACAGCCAGGCATCGCCATGGCTGGCATCAAACTGCGTACATTTTTGCAGCGCCACCAGCGCCCGGGTGGTATCGCCCATGTCCAGCGCTACCCGGCCAGTCATGAAAAAGGCTTCGGCATTCTGCGGGTCTTGTTTCAAAATCTTATCAATAGTAGCCAGTGCTTCGCCGTGCTGAAGGACAATCAGGTAAAACTCACTGAGTTTTAACAACGTGGAAATTCGGTTGGGCCAGCGCTCGGAAGCCAGTTTCAGCACTTCTATGGCGCGCTTAGAGTCGTTGGGCCGGCCGTAATCCAGGAAAACATCCGATAACAAGTGGTAATACATCGGTTGCATGGAATCGATCGAAATGGCCAGGTTCAAATCGGCCAGTGCCTCATCATAACCTTCCTTGTCGTAGTACAACCTCGCCCGCTCATACAGCAGGGTATCGTTGTTCGGATTTTGTTCGATCAGCTTGGTGATTGCCGTGAGCTCCTCATCCGGTTGATGAATGGGCGCCTGAACAGGTTTTGGATCGTTTTTACAGGAAAACAAGAAGGTTAGTACTGGAAAAACCAGCAAGAGTAAGCGAAATCGTGGCATAAGTAGTATTTGTTTTGCACCCATGAAGCGGCAAAATTAATCGCTTTGGTTTCAGTAAGAGGCGATAATTTCGCAGCCGGGCACCACTATATAAACTTAAACGATGTTTTTTTGTTTAAAAATGCCTGATTATCAACTTTTTAATAAATAAAACCCCCGCTGCGGTTTAGTCCGCTATTGAGCCAACGGGCCGGAAATAAACGCTATGGAACTGTACGCACGCGAATTTGGTCAGGGAAACCCTGTCATTATCCTTCACGGACTGTTCGGATTCTCCGATAATTGGCAAACCATTGCCAAAAGCCTTTCCGAGCACCATCTCGTGGTTACTCCCGACCTGCGCAACCATGGCCGTTCTTTCCACGACGACACCCACAACTACCCCGTAATGGCAGAAGACATCAGGGCTTTCATGGAGCAGCACTGGATGTTTTCGGCAGCCCTGATTGGCCACTCGATGGGTGGAAAAGTGGCCATGCAACTGGCCCTCGAACACCCTGATATGGTGGAGCGCCTGGTGGTGGTAGACATTGCGCCCGGACAGGCCGACGACAACCACTCTGGTATTTTTAAAGCCCTGCTGGACCTTGATTTGGGCCAAATTACGACGCGACAGGAAGCGTAAGCAGCGCTTTTAAAAGCTGTTCCCGACCTGGGTACCCGACAATTTCTGCTCAAAAACATCACCCGTAACGCCAAAGGTGGTTTCCACTGGAAAATGAACCTCCCCGTGTTATGGCAACATTTTCAGGATATCCTGGCTGCAGTATGCCCCCCGACGGGTGGCATTTACGACAAGCCTGCACTTTTTATCCGCGGCAGCCGTTCCAATTATATTCAGGAAGAGGACCACGCCCTCATCCACGAACTTTTCCCTCAGGCACAAATTGTGACCATTCAGGATGCCGGGCACTGGGTGCATGCCGACCAGCCCAAGGCACTTTTGCAACTGTTGAAAGATTTTTTGGGCTAAATACCCATTATTAATTGCCTGGTAAACGTTAAAGCATGAAGTTTGCAAAGCCAAACGGCACGCTTCGTCGTAAAAACCAGAATATTTTCCATCAAGCAACCATTTTTGTACAATGCTACACAAGAAATACGTCATCATCATTTGTCTGCTCGCTTCGGGGCTTTTTGCCTTCAAGGGCTTTGACGACAACAAATATTTTGAAATTGCCAAAAACCTGGAGATTTTCACCAACGCCTACAAGGAAATCAACTACGGCTATGTAGATGAACTCGATCCGGGCCGCCTGATGCGCTCCGGGCTCGACGCCATGCTCATGGGGCTGGACCCATTCACGAATTACATCTCCGAAACGGATATTGAAGGCTACCGTTACTTGTCGGATGGCAAATACAACGGACTTGGTGCTGCAGGAAAAGTGATTGGCGACTATGTCGTCATTGCAGAAATTTACGAAAACAGTCCGGCACACAAGGCTGGCATCAAGGTGGGCGACGCCATCTTGTCCATCGACGGGCAAAGCGCCAAGGGAAAAACGGAAGGCGAAGTACAGTCCTTCCTGCGCGGATTTCCCGGCACCCAGGCCGAACTGCTGATTCGCCGCCCAGGCACCTCCAAAGACCTGCGCATTACCCTCACCCGCGCAGAAGTAGACATGCCCAATGTTCCACACTCCGGACTGGTAGCCGACGGTATCGGCTACATCAACCTTAGCATTTTCAGTCAGGATGCCGGCGCCAATGTTGCCGAAGCCCTCCGCAACCTGAAAACAAAGAACCCTAACCTCAAAGGCGTTATCCTCGACCTCCGCGACAACGGCGGTGGTTTGCTGGTAGAAGGTGTGAACGTGACCAACGTTTTTGTGCCGGGCAATGAATTCATTGTCAGCACAAAAGGCAAAGTACCGGAGTGGAACCGCGAGTTCCGTACCCAGAAGCAACCCGTCGACCCCGAAATTCCCGTGGCGGTGCTCATCAACAAAATGAGCGCTTCTGCCAGTGAAATCGTTTGTGGATCCCTGCAGGACCTCGACCGCGGGGTGCTGCTGGGCCAGCGCAGCTACGGAAAGGGACTGGTGCAAAACACCAAAGACCTCGGCTACAACGCCAAAATAAAACTCACTACCGCCAAATATTATATCCCCTCCGGGCGCTGTATTCAGGCTGTTCAGTACAAAAACGGTGTACCCGTAGAAATCCCCGATGCACAGCGCGCACCCTTTAAAACAAAAGGCGGCCGCACCGTGCTCGATGGCGGTGGCATTAAGCCGGATATCCTGCTGCCCACCGACAGCGCTTCAACCTACGTGAATGCCTTGCTGGACCAGAATGTGATCTTTGACTATGTGACCGACTGGGCCATCGCACACCCTACCATCGACTCCATCGAAACCTTTGATTTTACCGATTGGGATGCCTTCACGCAATTCCTGAGCCAGCGCAACTTCAGCTACGAAAGCAAATCGGAGCATAAACTGGCTGAACTCCGCAAAATGGCAGACAAGGAGCAGTTTGGCCTGGACGCCGACCTCAAAGCCCTGGAAAGTAAAATTCAGGCGGAAAAGAAAAGCGACCTGACGCGCAACAAAGCCCGGATCATCCACGAAATCGAACAGGAGATCGTGGGCCGGTATTTTTTCCAGCGCGGAAAAGTGCGCAAAAAACTCAAAAATGACCCCGAGGTTCAGGCCGCTGTTCAACTGCTCAACGACCCGGTACGGTACAAAAGCTTGCTCAATCAATAACCCGAACTTGTTAAGATTGTCTAAAAATCAAGCATCATTACTTTTTTTGATTTACTTTTGTAAGCTGAAATCTTATACACCACAATAAAATTGAATTTCCCGTTATGAAAAAGTACTTTTCCTCCTTTCGTTCCTCTTTGCCATGGGCACTGCTACTGTTAATGCACAGTCCTGTCACGGTGCTGCTGCTGCCGGCAAATCTTGCTGCGCCAGCAAAGCCTCTGCTGCTGCCACTTCCGATGCAACCATCGAAAAACGCATGAACGAAGATGGCTCTATGGCCTATGTTCGCAAAGAAGCCGACACTCAGGGCAATGTAAAATTCGTTAGCGTTCAGTTCGACGAAAAATCCAATACCTTCGTAAACGTTGCTCCTGCTACCGCTTCCGCTAACGCAACACCAGTTGCTACGGAAGGTATGACCAAGAAAAGCTGCGCTGCAATGTCTTCCGGTAAAGCCTGCTGCGCCGACAAAGCCAAAGAAGGCAAAGCTTGCTGCGCTGGCAAAGCCAAAGCAGCTGCTGACCAGAAATAATTGGTTTTCTCCAGTAAAAAAGCCGTTCGGGAATTTCCTGAACGGCTTTTTTTATGCCCGCGACCGAAAGCACAGTAATCCCTATCTTTACACGCCGACACTTCATAAACAACACTCGTTTGCCATTTCAAATGTCTACACTCCAGCAACTGCTCGAAAAAATAAACGCCTACGCACAGGAACACACTTTCCCGAAAACGCCGGCCAACCTTTACGAACCCTGCGATTACATGCTGGCCCTGGGCGGAAAACGACTGCGCCCCGCCATGGTGCTCATGGCCTACGAGTTGTACCGCGACGATCCGGACCCCGCCCTGCCTGTGGCCTGGGCCGTGGAGCTGTTTCACAACTTTTCGCTGATCCACGATGACATCATGGATGCAGCGCCGTTGCGCCGCGGAAAAAGCAACGGTACATACCAAATGGGACACCACCACCGGCATCCTCAGCGGCGATGTCATGCTCATCTATGCTTATCATTCGCTGACGCAAACCAACAACACCGCTGCCTTACCCGCCCTCATCCGAACTTTCAACCGCGTTGCCACAGGCGTCTGTGAAGGCCAACAGATGGACATAGATTTTGAAAAACGCAGCGATGTCAGTATTCCCGAGTACATCCACATGATAGAACTGAAAACCGCCGTATTGCTGGGCGGTGCACTTGAAATGGGTGCCCTCTGTGCCGGCGCAACGCAAGCAGATGCCAGCAAGCTCTACGAATTTGGCCGGCTTGCCGGTATTGCATTCCAGATCCAGGACGACCTGCTGGACAGCTACGGCGACCCTGAAAAGTTTGGCAAACAAGTTGGCGGTGATATTTTGCAAAACAAAAAAACCCTGCTGGTGCTCAAAACACTGGCGGCGGCTAGCCCCAACGACCAGCAGGCACTGCTGCATTGGATGGGTAAAAATGACGGCGATCCCGACCAAAAAATCGCTGCGGTAAAAGCCATTTTCGATCGCAATAACATACCCGAACTTATGGCGCAGGAAAAACAGGCGTACAAAACCGAAGCCTTCCAAAACCTGGACGCCATTGCGGTGCCCGACAGCCGAAAAGCAGCCCTGAGAAGCGTCGTGGAGGACTTATTGGAAAGAGACGTGTAAAACCGGGTGTTGGGCCTTCACATCGGAAATTGTAAATTGGATATCGGAAATTAACCATTGCCCTACTTCAACACTTCCTTCAACAACCGCAGGTTCGCCTGGTTTTGCGGCAAATAAAACGAACGTTGAATATCCTGCTTTTCCCGTTGGCTCAAGTGCAAACTCAGCGAAGCCTCGTTTTGCTTTTTGGCAGGATGATAAATAAAGCGAATCAGCTGCAGTCGGTTTTTTCCAGCAGATCATCTAGTAGTGCCAGCGTATTGTCCTGATCGTAATCTTGCATGGCCGTTAGGTTGGCTGCCACACTGAAAGGGGTAAGCATATTGCTGATGATGCCTTTCGTATCGCTTTCTTCGATGGGATCTATTTTTTCCCAACAACGGATTTGCAGTACCACCACGCCGCCCGTATTTTCTGTTATCCAGTCGCGGAAGACGTGAATAAAACGCGCAGCGGTCATGATGCCGTAATTATCGCGGAAGCCCGCATCCATCACCTCAATGGCTGGCCGGGTAGGCATCCAGGCATTGGGCAAAATGATGGGGTAAGTGGCATTCATGCGCAAGGCGGTGGAAAAAGCCAGGCTGTCGGCTTCCTGCCCAGCAAAAAGCCGTCGAAAATCTACCCCGTCCACTTCCGGGTGCAGGGAATACCGGCCATCGTCGGGAGGCTTCATCAAATACGAAACACCTTGCGGACTGATCAGCATCCTCCGGGCATCGTTCACGACGAGTGGCGACATGATCATCATCGGGATGATGGATTGTTGTTCCGGGTATCTGTACTCCGACAAGCGTTTGCCCAGCATACCCAAACAGTTTTCGTTCAGGCTGCCGCTCAAAAAGGTATCCGCGGTCTTTGCGGTAGCTGAAACTCCCGGAACGAAAGGTCCGTAAGGGATAGAACAGATCGTTTGCAATGATGGCAAAACACACCGGATTAAGCAAGTCCTTCCCCATATCATCGAGGTAAGTGGAGTCGTGCACCGAAATATCTTCGCCCATTTGCTGCCGCAAATATATTTCCCGCAGAAAGCCCGCGCCCAACATGCCCCCGGAAGCCCCGCTGATGAGCATGGATTGCCGCAGCAAACTGCCGTCGGTTTCCTTATCGGCCTGCTGTAAGGTTTGGAGGGTCCACAGCGCCGAGCGCATCCCTCCGCCATTGACGCATAGAAATACCATCTTGGGGCGCTCCACCCCGGCAGCCTGGTTTTTGCGCAGCCAGTTGTTCAAAATTTTTAGCGTAGCGGCTTTGTCCTGATCCATATTGGCATGGCCTGCCATGGAATCGAGCTCCGGATAGGTGTAGACCGCCCTTTTTTCCACCGTATAATCCAGCCCATACGCGCGGTTGCGATAGTTGAGAAACCCAAGCCCTGTGCTGAAATTGACCATCACCAACAAGAAGATAAAAACCAGCGTGCTCCAGTGGCGGAACCAAAAAAACACCGCACCCGTAATCGACATGGCGATGCTACCCAGGATAAAAATGGTGGCTCCCGCCGGTATACGCGCCCAGTCGTAGTCCATAAAAAGCCCCAGCACAATCAGAAAAACCATCGCCAGTACTTGCACCAGCGCAGCATTAAAGTGGTTTTGGCGAAACACCCTCCCCAGCATTTCCTGGTTGTAATGGGCCACACTCCGCACTGGCCGCACCCGAAGCCGCTCGTTGAGGTAAGTATCCACCCGCCAGCGCGTAGCGCCGCGCAGGATCTCGTACATGGTGGGTAGCCGGTAGCCCGGCGCTAAAATCCTGCCGCCAGGCTTGGGCCGAAAACTACCGTGTTTCAGGAAAGCGCCAATGTCTTTGTTGGTAAAATGCAGGTACGCCGCCAAACTCAGGATAAAAACCGCAGCGCCCGCCAAAAAACCCGCAGCATTGCGTACGATGGACAGGGTGCTCCGCAATTCATCGTGCCACTCCAACCAGGAGGTAGCAATAAGGTAGGTTGTGAGGAAAGCCAGCGGAATCAGACTGTTGTTAAGGCTGTATTTGGTGAAGGGCGCCTGAAGGGTAGCCAAAAAAGGGAAACGATCGGCACTCAGCAAGTAAGTGGTAAGGTTCCAGATCATGAAAAAGGAACCGAATGCCAGGCCGGTTATGAAAAAACTCCAGAAGTCAACCCGCCCGTGGTATTCCGGCAACAACAACAAATAGTTCATGCCAAAAAAACGCCCGATAGCGCCCGTCATGAACAAAGTCAAGAGCACCCACACCATTACCATCACCAAATGGCTTCTGAAATGCAGCGCCAACAACCGGATGGGAAATGCGTAATATAATTGCCGGAGCTTTATCATCAATTGTCTGCATTGGGGCTAAAAACAAAGGGCTAAACCCCAACTTAATCCCCCCAACCGGGCTCATCGTGGTCTGCCATTTTGGGTTGCTTCCGGACGATGCCCAGTTCCAACTCTTTCTGGCAGGTCCCGCAAGTGCCGTACAGGTTGAGCGAGTGGTGCGTAATTTCAAAATTCAACAACTCCCCCACCATGGTTTTTATTTGCTGTACCCGGGGATCGCAAAACTCCACCACCTTGCCGCAGTTGGCACAAATTACATGGTCGTGCTGTTTATAACCGTACGACTTTTCGTACTGTGCCAGATTTTTACCAAACTGATGCTTCTTCACCAGGTCGCAACTCACCAGCAACTCCAGGGTATTGTACACCGTCGCCCGGCTGACGCGGTAATTACGGTTCTTCATGTGGATGTACAGCGCCTCCGCATCGAAATGGTCGCTGCGCTTGTAAATCTCCTCCAGAATGGCAAAGCGCTCCGGGGTTTTCCGCAAGCCGTGGCTTTCCAGATGACCAGAAAAAATATTGAGTACCTGTCGTATGATATCGGCTTCTCTACTAACTGCAGCGTCCATAATCTAATATTCTGTTGGCAAAGATAATAAATTAGAACAGCGGGGGAAGGGTATTTGTTGGTCGATTCGGGACCTAAAAAACGAGCGACCCGCCTTTGCCGGGGCAAAAACGGGTCGCTAAATCATGTTATCAACAGCGTGATGCCGAACTATTTCAACCCAAACCCTGAACGGATCTTGTTCAGCGCACTACCTGCTTTTACCCAGTCAATCTGCGCTTCGTTGTAGGTATGGTTCACGTCGAACTTGTCCGTCGTGCCATCGGAGTGGGTCAGTACCACCTGCAGCGGCTTGCCTGGGGCAAATTTCTCGAACCCGAGGATGCTCACCTTGTCGTCCTGACGCACCTTGTCGTAATCAGCCGGGTTGGCAAACGTAAGCGCCAGCATGCCCTGCTTTTTCAGGTTGGTCTGATGGATGCGCGCAAAACTTTTTACGATCACGGCTTTCACCCCGAGGTAACGCGGCTCCATGGCAGCGTGCTCACGGCTGGAGCCTTCACCGAGGTTCTCTTCGCCAAACACCACCGTGCCGATGCCTTTTTTCTGGTAAAAACGGGCTGAGGCAGGCACTTCCATGTATTGGCCGTTTTCAATGTTGAGCACTTTGTTGCGCTCGTCGTTGAAAGCGTTGGTGGCGCCGATGTAGCAGTTGTTGGAAATGTTTTCCAGGTGACCACGGAATTTCAACCACGGACCCGCCATCGAAATGTGGTCGGTGGTGCACTTTCCTTTGGCTTTTATCAGCACGCGCATGCCTTGCAATTCCTCATTTTTGATGGGTGCAAAAGGCTTGAGCAATTGTAAGCGGTCGGATTTTTTGTCCACCAGCACTTTCACACCGCCTTTGGCTGGCGCGATGTAACCGGCGTCTTCCACGGCAAAGCCCAATTTTGGAAGTTCGATGCCTTTTGGCGGATCGAGTTTCACCGTCTCGCCCTTGCGGTTGATCAGGGTGCCTTTCTTCGGGTTGAACGACAGGTCGCCTGCAATGGCAAATGCCGTTACGATCTCCGGAGAGGCCACGAAAGCGTGGGTGTTGGGGTTGCCGTCATTGCGGCCGGTGAAGTTCCGGTTGAACGAGGTCATGATGGAATTCGCGCGTTTCTTGTCGTCGATGTGCCGGCTCCACTGTCCGATGCAGGGGCCGCAGGCATTGGCCAGCACCACGCCGCCGATTTCCGAGAAATCGTTCAGGATGCCATCGCGCTCCGCCGTGAAGCGGATCAGCTCAGAACCTGGTGTAATGGTAAACTCAGCCTTTACCTCCAGGTTTTTCTCCTTGGCCTGGCGCGCTACGGAGGCGGCACGGGTGAGGTCTTCGTAGGAGGAGTTGGTGCAGGAACCGATGAGGCCCACTTCCAGTTTGACGGGGTAATTGTTTTTCTTAACGGCTGCCGCAAACTTCGACAATGGCCAGGCCAAATCGGGCGTAAACGGACCGTTGATGTGGGGTTCCAGTTTCGACAGGTCGATTTCGATCACCTGATCGAAGTATTTTTCCGGGTTCTCGTAGCACTCGTCGTCGCCCGTCAGGTAAGGCGCAATCTTATTGCACATCAGCGCAATCTTGTTGCGGCCGGTGGCCTTCAGGTAGCGGAACATGGTTTTGTCGTACCCGAAAGTCGAGGTGGTGGCCCCGATTTCAGCACCCATGTTGCAAATGGTGCCTTTTCCGGTAGCGCTCAGGCTCTTGGCGCCCGGACCGAAATATTCCACAATCGCGCCGGTACCGCCTTTTACGGTCAGGATGCCGGCCACTTTCAGAATCACGTCTTTGGGGGAGGTCCAACCGCGCAGTTTGCCGGTCAGTTTCACGCCGATCAGCTTGGGCATCTGCAATTCCCAGCCCATGCCAGCCATGGCGTCTACCGCATCGGCGCCGCCGACGCCGATGGCCACCGTACCGAGTCCACCAGCATTCACCGTGTGCGAATCGGTACCGATCAGCATGGCGCCCGGGAAGGCGTAATTTTCCAGTACAATCTGGTGGATGATGCCGGCACCGGGCTTCCAGAAGCCGATGCCGTATTTCTGACTCACCGAGGAGAGGAAGTCAAATACTTCTTTGTTTTTATCCAGGGCCGTCACCATGTCCTGGGCTGCGCCGTCCTGCGCCGTAATCAGGTGGTCGCAGTGCACGGTGGAAGGAACCGCTACTTTTTTGCGGCCACAGGTCATGAATTGCAGCAGCGCCATTTGGGCGGTAGCATCCTGCATGGCCACGCGATCGAGTTGAAAAAACACGTAATCGCCGCCGCGCTTGTACTCCTGCAGCGGACTGTCCTCGTGCAAGTGGGCGTACAGAATTTTTTCAGACAGCGTCAAAGGGCGCTTCAGTTTTGCTTTCGCGGCATCCACGCGGGCAGGGTAGTTTTTGTAAAACTCCCGAATCATTTTCAGATCAAAAATCATGGTAAATAGCTGATTATTTCAATTTTCAACAATGGACGATTCAAAATAAAAAAACGGACTCCGCCTTTTCTCCATTTCGAATCGTTAAAGCGCTGCAAAATTAGGAAAAGCGCGCGTATTTTATGTATATTGAACAGGATTTGAGGTCAACTGGTTGCGAAAAATGCGCTAAAACACTTGTCTTACCAAACAGCCGACCGCAGTAAAGCCGGGCTTTACAATTTTTAAACTCTTCGGACGGCGAACTAACGTATCTTTGTTGGTCGTTTTTTTTAAAAAAACCTCCTGAAGTATGAAAAATGCCAGCATCAGCATTGTCATTCCTACCAAAAACGAGGAAAGCTACATCGGCAAGACCATTGAACAGTTCAGGGACTATTTAGAAAAATACAACCTGGAAATCATCATCTCCGACGCCAACAGCAAGGATGGTACCGCCAACATGGTGCAAGCACTGGAAGCAGAACTGGGCAGCCAGCGGGTGCGACTGGTGCAAAGCGATAAAAACAAAACATTGCCATTGGCCGCAACCTCGGCGCCGCCGCCGCTACCGGCGAGATCCTGTTTCACATGGATGCCGATGTGCGCATCCCGAACATCGACCGTTTCTTCGAACTGATACTGAAAAAATTTGAGCAACCCAAGGTAGTTGCAGCCACCGTCCCACTGTGGGTATATCCGGAAGAGTCCCGCTTTTCCGACAGCTCTACCACATTATTATGAACGCGCTCATCCGACTTTCCTTCCCCTTCGGCGCCATGCTGGCCAAGGGGGAATGCCAGATTGTTCGGCGCAGTATTTTTGAACAAATCGGTGGCTACAACGAAAAAATTGTGGCCGGAGAAGACTGCAACCTGTTCTTCCGCCTCCACAAAATAGGCCGCATCGCCTATGTGCACCGACTGAAAATTTACCACTCTCCCCGCCGCTTCCGGCAGTACGGCTATGCCCGACTGACCTGGATTTACCTCCGCGAAGGCCTCTCGCTGCTGTTCCGCGGCCGCTCCTACACCGAGGAGTGGACGCCCGTACGGTAACGGCGACTTCAGTCGCCGAACGCACCGGCACAGTCGACACACACTGCTCAATGCAGCAAAACACCGTCGGGAAGTTCCCTCCAACGCCACAGGCGTTGTCAGGATGACAAGGTTTGATCCCCTTTCAAAATACCTATCCCAAGCCTGGCAGGATTGTAATCGCACAAAAAAAACGATTCGGATCATCAGGTTATACCACAGCCCAAAACCAGAACCATCCGAAATACTCGTCCACCCTACGGGTTCCGGCCTTATGGAAATCCCGGTTTTGGGCCCGCCGAAAGCGGCTTTTGGCAAATCCCTGTCTGACCACGCCGAAGGCGTGGGAGTTTGGGATTTGCGCCGCTTTCGGTGGGAGCAAAACCGTAGGATTTCCATACAGCCTTGACTTTTTTTGCTACTTTTTTGTGTTAAGACAAAAAAGTAGAGGATCAATTAAATAACGTAATCAGAAATTTACGCCAACACGCCGCCAAGCGTTGTCAGCATCACAAAGTTTGATCCCCTTTCAAAACCCCAATCGCCCACTACCACATACCGCAAATTTTTGCCAAAGGCAAAAATCTGCGGTTATCTGCGCGTTCTGCGGGACCCCATTACTTTGCCGAAGGCAAAGCCCCAAGAATGAAAGTGAATCTACAGCGCATTGCCGTTCGCCAACTACCGTCGGCGCTACCACCAACGGCCCGCACGCCGTTCGTTCCAGCCGACTCCCGTCGGCGGACGGTCGCCGACTACCGTCGGCGCTACCACCAACGCGCCCGTGCACGCCGTTCGTTCCAGCCGACTCCCGTCGGCCGGACGGTCGCCGACTTCCGTCGGCGCTACCGCCCACTCTCCTCCACCAACATCCGCAACGCCCCATTAAACGTCGCCTGCTGCTGCAACTCCCCAATCGTCAAATGCATCCGGTACCGCCAGTAATGCTGGGATTCGCCGGCACATTGATCCGCTCCTCCTGCGGGCTCTCCCGCCGCAGCGAACCATCCATCCCCATCAAATCCTGCAACTGGAAAATACTCCACATCGCCGGCGAATGAAAATGCTGCGCCAAAATCCGGTGGTTCACCCACGGCTCACAATACCAGGGCGCCTCGCCCCACTCACCCAACACCTCGTTGTAAAAACGCTGCGTCAGCTTCCGGTCCTCCTCCCACCAGCCGCGGATGGTACTCATGTCGTGCGTCGATGGCGTGACCACACTTAAATAAGGCGCATCCTTGGGCAGGAAAAACGTAGCCCCCGACTGCTTCGGCATCCGCTGTATCTCCAGACTCAATATCCCCAGCTCCGCCATCACATCGGGCACACAACCGGGCACCATGCCCAGGTCCTCCCCGCAGATGAGCATGTTGGTCGAGCGCTTCAGGTCGGGCAAATTTTCCATGGCCTCCGCCTGCCAGAAATCGTCCTGGCGGCGGAAGAAATAATTCACATAAATGGCATCCAGTTTGCTGCGCACCGAAGCGTCCAGGTGCTGAAAGGAAGAGGTTTTGTCGATCCCGATCCTGAACGCGTAGGCATTTTCGCCATCAGCCGTTTTGCCGGCGGGCAACAAAATCACGTTCGCGTGCAAATGGTACAACCCCTGCACTCGCTGCTTGTTCTCGTCCGTAGCCGCCTGCTTCGCAAAGTAAGCCTCGAGTTTGCGCTGCGTGTCAAAAGCCGGTTTGAAACGGAAACGGCCTCGTGCAAGTCCTCCAAAAGGTTTTTCACCAGTTCCGCGCGCTCGCCGAACTGCTCCCAAAGCACCCGCTCCGGATGTACGGCGCACACAGGCGCTCGTATTCGAAACCCACACCAGATTCGCGCAGTTCCCGCTCCGTAATCGGCAGGGCCGGCACAAAGCGACCCAAAATTCCTCCACCGCATCCAACGGTATACTCCAGATCCGGAAAAAGCCCAGGATATGGTCGATTCGGAAAGCGTCGAAATACAGCCGCATCTGTTCGAAGCGCTGCTTCCACCAGGCAAAGCCGTCCTGCTTCATGCGCTCCCAGTTGTAGGTTGGGAAGCCCCAGTTCTGACCGTTCACCGCAAAGTCGTCGGGCGGAGCCCCCGCCTGCTGGTCCATGTTGTACAGCTCCGGCGCCACCCAGGCATCGCAGCTGAAGCGGTAAATGCCGATGGGGATATCGCCCTTCATCACCAGTCCCTTGCTGTGCGCGTATTCGGCGGCCGATTTCAGTTGCACATGCAAATGCCACTGCACGTAATAGTGCAACGCAATGGAATCGTAGTGCTTGCTGTCGGGCGCTGTGAGTTTTTCTACTTCCAGCGGCGTGCAGGTGGTATAAGCCGGCCAGACATTGAAATCGGCCGTGCCATTTTTCTTTCAAATAGCAGAACGCCGCGTACGGCGCCAGCCAGTGTTTGTTTTCCTCGAAATACTGCCGGAAGCCGGCATCCTGCAGGAAATCGGCTTTTTGCACGGCAAACAAGGCCCGCATGGCCTCCCATTTCAGCGCCAGCACGGCCTCGTAGTCTACCGCCGACAAGGCATTGAGCGCCTTGCGTTTTTTGGCGAAAGGTTTCAGCAAAGCAGCCTGCGCCTTGCCGGCCACCTTGTCGGGGTTGAGGTACAGCGGATGCAGGGCGAAGGCCGAAATGGCGGCGTAGGGATAGGAATCCGTCCAGGTGTGGCCGAGCAGGCACAGCACTTCGTCGGGCTTCAGCAGGGGCGCCTTCACCCGGAACACGTGCGTACCGGCGGTTTTAACCGCCGCTGCCCGCGGTGGCGGATTGAAAACACTTTGAAAAGGCTGGGTAAAAAACGCGTTTTCCACCGCACCCGGGGTGTTCCAGTAATCGTACACCCAGGCATCGCCTTTTTGCAGCAGCGCGGCCGGCAGCAGGCGGTCGTTGCCCCACTCCGTTTTCAGGTTCCCCTCGCGGTCTTTGAAGTGGTAGCGGTACACCAGTTCCGTGCTACGGGAAGGCTTGATGGGTACCACGCCCGTCCACAACTCATCGTTGAGGTAACGCAGGGGGATAAACGCGGGATCGTCGTTGAGGCTGAGCCAGAGGGTTTCGCCGTAGCGGGTATGGTAGCGGAGATGGAAATGGATGTTCATGCTGCTGTTCGGTTTGAAGGCCGAAAAATACGGATTTCGGAGCAGGAGGAGGGCTTTGGCGGGGAAATGTTGTTACGGCGCAAGGGGATATGTTGGAAATTTGAAATGTAAGGGGTATTTTAGGGGCTGGAAACTAGGTGGGATGACCCGAGACCAGAAAATTTTTGGATGGATAAGGTGGGAGGATTTGTGGGGGTGGGTATTGGGGAAATATGCATACTGGGGATGCGCGTATACACCCAAACAAGTAGATATCACGCATCTTGGTGTTTGTGTACAGTACTTAAAGGGTTTTAAAAATATAAAATGAGCATAGAGATAAAAAATATCAATGATGAGCAGAAAAACAGGATTCTTGAAATACAGGAAGGACATTTCTATGACTTGAAAGGAAAAGAAATTCAACCGAAGAAATTATCGAAACATATTTCAGCTTTTTCAAATGCAGATGGGGGCGAATTGTATATTGGAATTGAAGAAGAGAAAGGTGATCAGCCTAAAAGAACTTGGGATGGCTTCATAAACCCAGAAGATGCCAATGGGCATTTGCAAATCTTCACTGAATTATTCCCACTTGGAAAGTATTTTACTTATGAGTTTTTAAAAAGTGATAATGAAGTAGGTTTTGTTTTACATGTCTCGATAAATAAGACCCAAGAGATATCGAAATCAACTGATGGAATTCCATATGTTAGAAGGGGGAGCGCAAAGTCTTCCCGTAAAAACTCATGAGCTTTAAAAAGACTAGAATTTGATAAAGGAATTACTACCTATGAAAGGCAGACCTTGAACATTCCAAAGGAAATAATTACAGAATCAGAAATAACTAAACATTTCATAAAGAACGTAATTCCTTCATCCGAACCAGAAAGTTGGCTAAAAAAGCAAATATTTATTATCAACGAATTACCTACGGTAGGAGAGTGCTCTTATTTTGCGATGAACCGCAAGCAGCATTACCTAAACAATCCGGTGTAAAAATATATAGATATAAAACGAAGGATAAGGAGGGGAAAAGAGAAAACTTAGACTTTGATCCAATAACTATTGAAGGACCGGTTTATAATCAAATATATGATTCAATAACAAAAACGCAAGAAATAATTCAGTCACTAAAAATTTTAACTGAAACCGGTTTTGAAACAATTTCATATCCTAAAGATGCAATTCATGAAATCATTTCAAATGCTGTTTTGCATAGAGATTATAGCATAACAAAAGATATTCATATCAGAATATTTGACAATAGAATCGAAATAGAAAGCCCTGGTAGGTTACCAGGACATGTTTCGCCAGAAAATATTTTGACTGAACAACTTGCTAGAAATGGATCGATTGTAAGGATGGTAAATAAATTTCCTAACCCTCCAAACAAAGATGTGGGAGAAGGATTAAATACAGCATTTGGCTTTAGAAAATTGAAACTGAAGCCACCTGTAATTACCGAAACTGAAAGTTCCGTCGTTGTTGAAATCAGACATGAGCCTCTTGCCTCTCCAGAAATCATTGTCATGAATTACATTAATATTCATGGAGAGATTACAAATAAAATGGGTAGAGAATTGACCGGAATTGATTCTGAGAATGAAATGAAGAGAGTCTTTCAAAGGCTACAGAAAAACAACCTCATTTATCTAGATGCTGAACGAAGAGGATCAGCTTCAAGATGGCTGTTAAAAAAAGATAATAAACCTCCAACAGGAGGTAAAGGAATTCAAGGAACTTTATTTTGAAAATGGTAATGCCCAGTAACAATAGATAAGGCGATCATCGTGCCGCTGTGTATAGTAACCGTCCTCATTAACTATAAAAAATAGTACTAATTTACATATTCTATAGACCCAAAATATGTTATTCATTTTTCTATTACATTATTATAAATTTTACTACCATGAAGTCATTCAAAAATATATTATTCCTAGCATTAATAATAACCCTTTTCTTTTGTAGTTGCCAAAATAATAACGCTTCTAAAATAAAAGTGGGCTACCTTCCTATGGTGTCAAGTTTACCACATTTTGTATCTGTACATCAAGGATATTACACAGACGAAGGATTAGAAATCGAAGCAAATCCAATTAAAACCAGTGACCTGATGGCGCAAGATTTAGTTGCTGGACATATTGACGTTGCTATTGAACTGTCGATAGTACCACTACTACGTCAAAATGAGTCAAACCCAGGTGCCAGCAAGATTTTTTCAATTAGTTCAATTACTCAAGCCAATGGTTTTGATGGAATTTTAGTAAAGAAAGACTCAAGATATACTAGCCTAGGAGACTTAGCGGGCAAAAGGATTGGCGTTTTCCCGGTTCGACCGCAAAGAATTCAATTAAATATGTATTTGAAGAACAATTTCCTGGCCAGGAAATGCCAACCTTTGTCGTAATTGACCCCTCATTGCATATTCAACAATTAGAAATTGGAGAAGTTGATGCATTATTTGCATATGAACCAACATTAACTATAGGTATAGTCAAGAATGGATTTGAAAATATCAAATAGTATATATGCACTACAGTACCCTTCAAATCCAATCGGTATGGCTGCTCTAAATTCCAAATGGTTAGAAGAGAATCCCAAAACATCAAGTGCATTTTTGAGAGCATATGATCGTGCAATTATTTTTATTTCCGAACATCCAAATGAATCAAGAAATATCTTAAGCTAAGTCTACAGAACTTGAACAGGATATTGCCAAAAAATTAATATTATGCCTTTATCTGAATCTAATCAAATTGATTACGTTCATTTACAAGGATACCTAAAAATATTAAAGCAAATAAATGAAATAAATTTTATTCCGCAAGCGGAAAACATTTGTATAAAATAAATATATGTCATTGATTATAAAAAATCTTTACTTTCAATATACTCAAAAGGAACCAATTTTGAGTAATATTAGTATTTCCATAAATATTGGCGAAAAAATAGCTATAATGGGAGCAAGTGGCATGGGAAAGTCAACACTTTTAAAAGTATTAGTATCATATTTAAGTCCTTCATCTGGAGATATTTTTTTCAAGTCCGTCCCATTAAATGGTTCTAAGCCCTTTAGTAATATGGCTTATGTTTCTCAAAGCTCATATAAATCATTGTTTCCATGGCTAAATCTTAGAGAAAATGTATACTACCCGTTGGTATTACGAAATAAACTTAATAAAGAAAATCAAAATTATTGCGACCAGCTTATTCAAAAACTTAATTTATCACATAGAACCAATTCCTATCCAAATAACTTGTCGGGTGGAGAGCAAAAAAGATTAACTTTAGCAATAGCATTAAGTTATAAGCCAGAATTATTTTTCTTAGATGAGCCTTTTGCTGGCATTGACTTTAGGCTCACAGAGGAATTATGGGACTTCCTATATCAATATTTCTCTCTTAATAACACAACAGTTCTGTTTGCAAGCCATAATATTGATGAAGTCTCAATTATTCTGACCGTGTAATCTTTCTAAACAAAGAACACGGAGTTACTTGTGTGGAAAAATCAATTATGGATTTTGAAAAATCAAAAACATAACCAGAAGTAAATTATTATTAGAAACCTCAATTTTGAATACAAAAAATATTTATTAAAAATGTACAATACACATGTCGACGCCTAAGTTATTCAAAAATATTAATAGTTCAATTATAGGTTTTAATTTTGCCCGTTGTCTTAATTTTAATATGTTATCTGATAAACATATTTGCTCCTGCAACTTTAAAATTCCCTCCCCACCTAATACTTAATGAAATATTTCTTTTATTTAAAGACACATCTTTCCAAAATGCGCTCTTTCAAACGCTTTACTCAACCTTTATATCATTATTTCTTGCTATAGTTATTGGAACATTTTTAGGTTATTTATTGGGGTATAATCAAACTATTTGGAACCTAAGCCAACCTACAATTGACTTTTTTAGATCAATACCTGTAACATTTTTAATACCAATTGCTACCCTGTTATTAGGAGTTTCTGATTCAAGAATAATTTGGATATTATCCACTTACCCTTGTATTTTAATAATTATTTTTAGTGTTAGGGGGGGGATTACCTTGCAAGAACCAGAAAGATTACACTTCTATAAAATTATCAGTGGCAAAAGCAACCTTGTTTCTCGGTTTTTACATGTAACTCTATTTGAAACTCTTCCTCATATATTCTCAGGCTTTCGAATATCATTATCTTACTGCTTAGTAATAGTTACAGTTTTAGAGTATTTAAGACTTGGGAACAAACTGGGAATTGGAGGATTAGTTAATAATGAACTTGAAATGCAGCATTATCCAAAGGTATACGCATTAGTTTTTATTATTGGATTTATTGGGTTTTTACTAAATAAGAGTACAGAATACTTGCAACATAGATATTTTAACTGGTCAATATCTGAACCAAACGCCGCATAATGGAAAACATTAAAACAAAAAATAGATTTTTAAAAATTGTTGGGTCAGTCGGGGTGATTATGCCTGCATTATATTATTCAATAAAAAACATTGAAATAATATATGATAAAATTGAAAAAATAGGATTTGACCCACGCCAATTGATTATTGTCTTAATTATTATTTCATGGGTTGGTTTTTTTCTTTATACAAAAGAATTACCCTTATACCTATTGAGGTATTCAACAGGAAAGTAGATCGAAGAATTTTACTACCTATAATATTAATATATTCCTTGTCTTTATCATTTTTTGTTTACACATATACCCATAAACACGCGCAATCCACTTTTGTTTCAAATTATAAACAGAGAATCGTCCTGTTATTACCTCTGAATGAAGAGTTAGGCTCACTTATGAAGATGGAATTAGGCAACTTTTAGGTTTACCGAATACTTGAAAAACAACCCCGAATGTACAAAAAACATTGAATTTGCGCTTTATGATCATTCAATGGACGTAAATGTTGCTGAAAGGATTATACGAGATGAGATGGGACAAGGAAGTAAATATTTCATTTCAACAATGAGCAAGGTAAATGTTCCTTTATCACAACGATTCCCTGAAATCGTTGATTCTTACAATTTTATTGGTAAAAAGCCTGTACTAATATGTGCTGTTACATCAGCCCCAACAATTAATATCAAAGAAGGGATTGTTAACAGATTCTACATTAGAAGTCAGGAAGAAGCTAAAGTTCTGGCTGAAATTGGGGAAAAAAGAAATATAGATGGGGCGACATATATCGCCGTTGATGATGACTATGGTAAAAGTGCCGTTGCTGAATTTAAAAAATATTGGAAGGGAATAGTTACTGACGGTGTATATATTAAGGCAACCCTTTCAAATGACGATATTAAAAAAATAGTTTCAGATAAAATTGCCTCCATACCTGAATCAAAAAGAAGTGCAATATTCGTTTGTCACTATGGAAATGGAATTGATAATTCCATTAATGCAATATATGACGTTAAGATAAAGGCTACTATTTTGGCTACTTCGACTCTTAGTATTAGAGAATGGCAAAAACCAATTGAAACTATTCTAGGAAAAATGGACTGGTATACATGCATCCCCGATTACCAATCTTTTAATTCTAATCAAAATGATGTTATTAAAAATTTTACTACATATGCATTAGACAAATTAATAAAATCTTCATTAGACACCTCTTTTATTAAAACATGGTCAACCTATAAATCTCCAAAAAATCTAAATATTGAATATCAAGCAGGAGATTTTATAATCCCAATGAAAGTAATATACAAAAAAGACTATGGCTATTAAGGTAATAATTATAATTGATATGTTGAATGGGTTCTGTAGAAAGGGCTTTCCATTATCTCTTACACAATCAACTGATTCCATCGAAAATTATATTTTGAAGGATCGTAACTATTTGGGTACCCACAGGCTCGATAACTCGGCGTTAAGCCGTTGAAGATATTAACAAGTTCATTGAAAGCATTGCATTGATTTTACGCACAGTAGAGATAAAACTGTGGATGCGGGCGTAATGCCTGTGCCCCGGTGAGTGTACGGAAGCAGCCAGCGACTTTCAATTTTGATTTAGCCGGACAATATCCCTTTCAGCCAGGTTATTGGTGAAAGGCACCTTTTGTGGTGCGCAAATGCCAGACGCTCAGTGCATATCAAGACGTTCAGGAGGTTACGTCCCTAGTTTTTGGGTCGTCTCGGGCGCTTTTGTGGCTGGGGTTCTTCTCTGTATGGCCTCCAGCAAACGGCTGTATTTTCGGATTATTGAAGGGCGTAAGTGTTCTGGCAATTGGCCACGCCCTGGTCCGTTTTTTATGCAAATCCAGCAAGAAGGCATGGAAGTTAGCCGCCATTTTCGTTTTCGTTCCGCAGGGCGTTTAACTCTCGCAACAAGTGGGCGTTGCCAAAGCGTGTGGCATTTCCTCGAGATTAAAATAAGGTGCCCAGCAGTCAGGAGCCAGCCTTTAAAATTGCAATAGACTTTGCTCCTCCTGGTGTGCTTCTATGCCGCGCCGCTTGTGTACAAACTGGTGGTAAAGGCTCGTTGCCCAGTTCATGCAGCCAAAACAATTCCCACCAACGCACACCGGTTTCATCGGCGTGAATGCGCTCGGATTGTTGTAATTGCTGCTGAATAGCTTTCTATCTCCAGGCGCTCGTAGGCGGTTCGTTGGCATTCCTGAATGGTCGCTTCATTAAGCGGCGCCACAAATCCTCAAACAGGCTTTGTATTTTAGATACCGACAGACAACCATTTGATGGCAAGGTCACCAAGGCTTTTACGCGGGGGCCATATTGCAGGCAGCAATACCGGATGGAAAATCTGCTTTGTTCACATGCCCGCAATGTCCACAAGTGCAGCCATAGCGCTGGTATTCAGTACATGAAGGCGGGTCGGAGGCAATTCAAACGCGGTTTATTCTCCAGCACAAGGTCCGTTTGTTTAAGTTGCTGCTGACAAGCGGCACAAACCTGTTTTACGACCTCATCAGGGTGGAACCATCTTTAACGTCTTGCCTTTATGGCCTGACTGACCACCTCGTTTACCGCCCTTCTTTGCTGGCAAGGCAGGCTTGCGCAAACCATCTGTTGACGGTGGGCGATGGCTGTTGCGACTGTTCTTATTCAGGCGATCTTTCAAGTCCTGAACTCACGTTAAGCCTCGACAACTACCATCTGTTTTATCAGTTCGTGGCAACCTTCTATGGTATCCGGTAACTTCAATGCAATACTTTTGTCGAAAGTTATGATTTTTTTGAGATTCAACATTCCTAAATAGTTACGAAGGATCTAGATAATTTAGTACTGAGTGGAGGAAAGGCGATCTTTGTTTGTGATAGTCACAACCTAACTGATCCTGAAATAAACAAACCCTACCCCCCTCATTGTCTTGAAAATTCAATTGAGTCCGAAATTGTAGATTCATTATCTTCTATTGCAAAAGACTCTATTGTATTAAAAAAGAATACATTAAGCATTTTTTTAAATACAAAGTTAGAAAGAGTTTTAAATAACTTAAGACCTGATATTATTGAAGTAGTTGGGGTTTGTACAGAAATTTGCATACTGTTTGCCATTTATGAATTGCGGATAAGAGGATATAATGTTCTTGTTTCAAGAAAAGGTGTCTTACCCCTGGATTCTGGAAAGCAAAACGATTGTTTACTCTATTTTCAAAATCGACTTGGTGCTATAGTTGTTTCTTAATTAAATTTCTCATTTTTCCAACCATATTTGCGGATATTCGATTAAAAGAAATGAAGTTGAGAAATAAGCAATTTATTATCAAACAATTAAATCTTACAGAAGTTAAATTTGCTTATACAGCAGGATAGGGACAGAAAATTCAGATCTATATCGCTGTATTTAAAGAAATTAAATTTTGATTTCTAAATTTTACATTTAAGACCGACAAAGGCAGGTAAATCACAAATAATATGTAATTAAATGAAAATATCCAATATTGCAACCTTAAACGAATTCTTTCCCCAAAAAAATTCTATCTTTAAATATGTTTGTTCAGAAAGAATTTCTATCTTAAGAGATATGTTAATTCGTTTTACCTTACCTCTTGGCCTAAATGACCCTTTTGAAAGTTATTTTATATTTAATAAATATTCACGTATGTCACTAGGCTCCTTAGCCTATTCGTATTTAGAAAGTGAACACCCTTTAAATAAGTGGGAATTCTGTCCTTGACTACGGAATATGAAAACTTACAAATTGGAGTCATTATGCTGACAATCACAAAGGTTTTTTATTGAAATAGATACAGATAATGATTTTTTAAAGAAAATGAGTTCTCATACTTCTCCTCAATTAACTATGTAAAATCGCCTATTTCTTTAAATGAGGAATGAATCAAATGCATTCAATGACATTAATAAAGAATACAATATTCCTTTCCCTTTTAAAGTACTGACTAGTAAAGATACTGGATGGGAATATGAAAGAGAATGGAGACTAATTAAAAATATTGATTCAATTTTAATAAGACAATTAGAATTTCTAAACAGAGAGAGTTTGATCAATACTTAAACATACATCTCTTCAGATTACCATCACATTCAATAAAATCTATTATTTTGGGTGCTAATTGTTCTAAAATTTTAGAACTAAAAGTAAAAGATATGATGGTTAGGAATAAAAAATTAAATGGTAGCAAACTGTATTATAGTTTATTGGATAGTGCGGATTTTAAATTAAAATTTATAGAATCCTCGACAACAAAAAACAATAAGGTAGGGAACCGTAAGCCCAAATGAACCGCTGCAATCCACGTGACTATACCCATGTCCCACCCCCCTCAACACATCACCCTCATCGGCGCCGGCATCATGAGTGCCACCCTGGGCGTTTTGCTGAAGAAGCTGATGCCCGAGGCCCGTATTACTATATTTGAAAGGCTAGACCAGGTGGGCGCCGAGAAATCCGATGCCTGGAACAATGCCGGTACGGGGCACGCCGCCTACTGCGAACTGAACTATACCCCCGAAGGCCCCGATGGCGCGGTGGACATCAAAAAAGCGCTCCACATCAGCGCGTCCTTCGAAGTGTCGAAGCAGCTGTGGGCCTACCTGAAGGAAGAGGGCCACCTGCCACAGTCGGAGGCGTTTATCAACGACATCCCCCACATGAGCTTCGTGTGGGGCGCGGAAAACCTGGCATTTTTGAAAAAAAGGCACGCGGCCATGACCCAGTATGCGCTCTTCGAAGACATGCTGTTCAGCACCGATTCCGCACAAATCACCGACTGGGTGCATAATCCGGCGCAAAGTGGAGAGTCGTAGCCGGTGAAAGTGAACAGTAAGTTCAGGGTCAAAAGCGGCCATTTTTCCGGAGCAAACTGAACACTTTTTTCAGATTGAATTTGGATTAAAAATCCGGCGCAAAGTGAACATTATTTCGGTACTGTTTATTCTTGAGTATCTGACCCCCCTCATTTCGGAGATATGGCCTCCGGAATGTTAGTGAACTTTACGGGGGTCAGATGGACCGGAATATACGATGGCCGCTTAGCACGACTAATGAAGTTGACGGTAAAATCAAATAAATCAATATCTTTGGTTGCTTTTATGGCCGAGTTGAACAACCCATACCTATTTCGCATGATGCACATTGATAATGTTCCACATGTGCTTCAATCCGGCATTACGCATGCTTCATCGCCGAATGCTAATGATGCTTATGTGCCCATTGGTGATAGCAGTTTGATCAGTAGCCGAAGCCAAATTGAAATGCCCAATGGCAAAACCTTGGGTTCATACATTCCATTTTATTTTGGTGTAAGGATGCCCATGCTGTACGTTATACAAAAAGGCTTCAACATGGTGCAAGCAGTGCTACCAGAGAAAATAGTATATTGCGTCAGTACCGTGCAGAAAATGATAGATCACAATTTGCCATTTATATTCACGGATGGACATGCGGTTGATGGATTTACGGCTTTTTTGACCAAAAGAGTGTTGAAAACATTGATACCCTGATAGATAAAAAAGCCATTAGTGCAAAATACTGGATTCAGGACAATGATAATGACCTAAAACGCAGAAAGAAGCAGAGTTTTTAGTTGAATCCGATGTTCCACCCGAAGCCATTGTGTACTGGATTGTTTACAATAAAGCCGCCGAAAGCGAATTGAGGAACAAAGGAATTGCCCAAAATCAAATTTTTGTCAAACCGGAGTATTACTTCTAAGTCATGATTCAATTTATAGAAGGTAACCTGCTCGAAAGTCAAGCCGAAGCACTTGTCAACACAGTCAATACTGTGGGTGTGATGGGGAAGGGCATTGCATTGCAATTCAAAAAGGCATACCCTGAAAATTACAGGATATACAGACTGGCCTGCAAAGACAAATCGATAAGTATTGGCAATCTGCTTGTTACGGATGAACAATCTTTAATCGGAGGGGAAAAGATTATTATCAACTTCCCAACGAAAACAGATTGGCGCAAACCGTCCGAATATAGTTATATTGAAAAGGGTTTAAATGCACTTGTTCAAATCATTAAGACGCGAAAAATTAAGTCGATAGCGGTACCGCCTTTGGGCGCGGGTAACGGTGGTTTGGAATGGAGTCGGGTCAAGGCCATGATCGAACAACATCTTTCGGCGATTGATTGTCAGGTTATGGTTTATCAACCCAATTATGTTGTACAGGAGGTGCTTCGCAAAGAGCGCGTTGCGCTTACGCCAGCGCGGGCAATGCTCCTGGCTGTTTTATATGAATTGGTGAGAAACGGTGAATTTGTTTCTGAGTTTTCCGCAGAGAAGGTTGCCTATTTTTTACAACGTTTTGGGGCAAAGGATGTTTTCAAACTGGAATTTCAACCTAATTTTTATGGACCTTATTCAGGTAAAGTAAAACATGTATTGTACTATCTCAATGGAAGTTATTTATCAGGGTATGTCTCGAAAGACAAAAAGCCATTTGATGAATTGAGTTTAGTTATGGATGCAGAAAAAGATGTTTTGGCCTATTTATCTGAAAAAAAAGAGGCTGAATATGCCGAAACTGTTGACAGAACAAAGCAGTTTTTGCAAGGCTTCTATTCTGCCTTTGGTCTGGAACTTTTTATCTTCCATTGATTTTATTGCCCAACAACATTCCACCAACAATACCGCTTTGATTACGAAACACCTCACAAGTTGGAGTGACCGAAAAAAACGATGTTTTCTAACCCTAAATATGTTTCCATTGCCATAAAGGTTAGAAAAGAGTGCGTTGCTTGTGTGATTTCGATACTTTTAGTCACTCCTGATGAGCGTTCTAAGAAAAATGAAATAGAGCAAATCGCCATTTTTTAGTAACTGATCTGCCCATTCAATGTCCAGGCAAGCCATTGCAAGACTTTGACTGACGACATGTTGAATTGCATTATAATTTGGCATCGATTACAGTACCGGAGACAAGTGCCCAACTGGGAGAAAGTCAATTGCAACCATCAGGATAAATAAAGGTGCGTGTCAGTCGGTCCAGGTTAATTCAAAAAATGCCGGACACAGTTTTTTACCCTCCGCAACCCATGCCCCCCCCACCCTCACCCTCATCGGCGCCGGCATCATGAGTGCCACCCTGGGCGTTTTGCTGAAAAACTGATGCCCGAGGCCCGTATTACTATATTTGAGCGACTCGACCAGGTGGGTGCCGAGAGTTCCGATGCCTGGAACAATGCCGGTACGGGCCACGCCGCCTACTGCGAACTGAATTATACCCCCGAAGGCCCCGATGGCGCGGTCGACATCAAAAAAGCACTCCACATCAGCGCGTCCTTCGAGGTGTCGAAGCAGTTGTGGGCCTACCTGAAGGCCGAGGGCCACTTGCCGCAGTCGGAGGCGTTCATCAACGACATCCCGCACATGAGCTTCGTTTGGGGTGCGGAGAACCTGGCCTTTCTGAAAAAAAGGCACGCGGCCATGACGCCCTACGCGCTCTTCGAAGACATGCTGCTCAGCACCGATCCCGCACAGGTTACCGAATGGGTGCCCCTGATGATGCAGGGCCGCAACCCGCAGCAAAGCATCGCCGCCACCCGCATGAACATCGGAACGGATGTGAACTTCGGGGCCATCACCCGGGGTATGATCGCCTACCTGCAAAGCTGCGACGGCGTGACGGTGCAGCTCGGCCACCAGGTCAACGAACTGACCAAACTCCCCGATGGCCGCTGGAAACTCGACGTGGAGCAGCGGTCCACCAAAAAAGACGGGGAGCACGTTACCGATTTTGTATTCATCGGCGCGGGCGGCGCGGCTATCCCGCTGCTCGAAAAGAGCGACCTGGCCGTCGGCCAAGGCATCGGCGGCTTTCCCATCAGCGGACAATGGCTGCGCTGCAACAACCCCGAGGTCATCTCGCAGCACCAAGCCAAGGTTTACGGCAAGGCCGCGGTGGGTTCGCCGCCGATGTCGGTGCCGCACCTCGACACCCGCATTATGGATGGCCAAAAGGCGCTGCTTTTCGGTCCGTATGCCGGGTTCAGCACCAAATTTCTCAAAAACGGCTCCTACCTCGACCTCTTCCTATCGCTCGAGGCGCACAACATCTGGCCCATGCTTTCGGCGGGCGCGCACAACCTCCCGCTTACCAAATACCTGGTGCAGCAAGTGTTCCAGTCGCCCGAAGACCGCTTCGAACTGCTCCAGCAATATTATCCCAATGCCCGCTTTGAAGATTGGGAACTGGCCATCGCCGGGCAGCGGGTACAGGTCATTGAAAAAGACCAGGAAGAAGGCGGCGTGCTCAAGTTCGGCACCGAAATCGTGACCGACCCCGATGGCTCGCTGGCGGCCCTGCTGGGCGCTTCACCGGGGGCCTCCACCTCCGTGTCCATCATGCTGGACCTGCTGAAAAATGCTTCCCGAAGGAGATGAACTCCAGCCCCTGGCAGCAGAAAATCCGGGAGATGATACCCACTTATGGGCAGTCGCTGGTGCAGGACGCGGCCCTGTGCCGGCGGGAGCGGGAACGGACGGGGGAGGTGTTGAAGTTGACGGATTGAAGCCCCCGCTTATTCCCACCGGGAAGTTCTCGCCGCCGCCTCAACGAGGCGGCAGCCATCCCCCCCTGGCCTGTCATGTCGATCCGCCGAAGGCGGGGAGACATCTCATCATGCTGATATGACACCTCCAATTTAACTGGTGCTGTTTATAACGTTGTGTAGTTCCCGCCGCCGCCTCAACGAGGCGGCAGCCCTCCCCCCGCGGCCTGTCATGTCGATCCGCCGACGGCGGGGAGACATCTCATCATGCTGATATGACACCTCCAATTTAACTGGTGCTGTTTATAACGTTGTGTAGTTCTCGCCGCCGCCTCAACGAGGCGGCAGCCATCCCCCCCCCGGCCTGTCATGTCGATCCGCCGAAGGCGGGGAGACATCTCATCATGCTGATATGACACCTCCAATTTAACTGGTGCTGTTTATAACGTTGTGTAGTTCTCGCCGCCGCCTCAACGAGGCGGCAGCCATCCCCCCGCGGCCTGTCATGTCGATCCGCCGAAGGCGGGGAGACATCTCATCATGCTGATATGACCCCTCCAATTTAACTGGTGCTGTTTATAACGTTGTGTAGTTCTCGCCGCCGCCTCAACGAGGCGGCAGCCCTCCCCCCCGGCCTGTCATGTCGATCCGCCGAAGGCGGGGAGACATCTCATCCTGCTGATAAGACATCTCCAGGCTTTACTGGTGTTGTTTGTTCCGCCAGCAAGTCCCAAAAAAGCTGCATCTTGTATCCTAAAGGCAAGGCCTCTCTTTCCACCGCTAAAGCAATCCAACATGATCCGCAGTCATACACGCTTACCATTTATCGCATTTTTCCTCTCTTTTTTTGTGTTTTCGGGCGCACAGGCGCAGTCCCTGCCCATCCATTTTGAAGCAGATGTTACCACCGCCAATTTTGAAAATTTTGATGGCGGAACCGCAACGGTAGTCCCCAACCCGAACCCATCGGGCAGCAATACCAGTGCCACGGTGGCGAAAATCGTGCGCAATGGCGGACAGGTTTGGGCGGGCAGCAAAATTCAACTGGCCAACAACCTCGATTTTACCACCTTCAACATCCTTTCTATGAAGGTTTTCACCACAGCGCCCATCGGTACCACCATCCGGTTCAAATTGGAAGGGGCGGGCGCCGCCGAACGGGACGTGCAAACAACGGTTACCAACGCCTGGGAAACCCTGCAATGGGATTTCACCGGTGAGCCTACTGCTTTCAACTACCTCGTGTTCATGTTTGATTATGGCCAACTGGGCGACGGCTCAGCCAGCTCTACCTTCCTTTTCGACGACATAGAACAACTTTTTGGCGGGACGCAGATTAATTTGCCGGTAAATTTTGAGGGTTCTACGGTCAATTACACCACGACCGACTTCGGTGGCAATGTTTCCACTTTGGTACCGGACCCAACAGACCCCAGCAACCACGTTATCAAGGTCATCAAAACCAATATGGCGGCCACCTGGGCCGGAACAACCATTGGCACCCCGGCCGGTTTTGCCGATAACATACCCCTGACCCTCTCCGATTCGAAAATGACCGTACGCGTATGGTCGCCCGATGCCGGCATCCCCGTTCGCCTAAAAGTCGAAGACTCTGACGACGCAACGCATACTTGCGAGACCGAAACCAATACCACCGTTGCAGGGGCCTGGGAAACCCTCGAGTTCAACTTCGCCAACCAGGCGCCTGGAACCGAACTGCTGAGCATTGGCCTGAGCATGGGCTGGACCTACAACATGGCATCGATTTTTTTTAACTTTAATACCGATGGCATGACCGCCGGTGAAAAGACCTATTATTTTGATGACGTGCAATTCGGAGATTTAAGTACGGGCACGCAGCCTGGCCGATTTTTGCCGCGCTGCGGGTATTTCCAAATCCCGCCGCCAACAAATGGATCGTTTCACTGGAAAGCCAGCAGATCAACACGGTCGAGGTGTTTGACATGCTTGGCCGGCAAATCCTCCTTGTTTTTCCCAACCAAGAGACTGTCGAAATAGATGCCTCCAGCTTAAAGCCCGGAAATTATATGGCTAAAATCACGACCAATGCCGGGAGCAACTTCGTATCCTTGATCAAGGCCTGATCCTGCGTTTTGTAAGCGGGAAAGTCCGGGAAGCGCATTCCCAGCCAGATAAATGTTACCTTGTCTCCATGAGCCAAGCCCTCCCCCTATACCCCACCCGACCCGAGCCCATCAGCTCCGCCGTAGAAACGACGCCGTATGGCAACGAGGAAGACATGCCGGCAGCCTTTGACGCTTTACTGGCGGGCGGGTACGTCTTGGTGGAAGGGTTGTACAGCAACGGGTTGTCGATGTTGTATGCAATTCAGGCGCACCTGCGCCAAAAACACCCCGGACAATCGTTTCCCGAACAGCGCGCATACCGCAGGGAATTCCGGCAATTGTCGAACCTGGTGCTCCTGCAGGTGCACGACCACCAGTTGCTGGTCAATAAAGCGCCGCAGATTGGCTGGCTGGAAAAATTATACCCCGAAACGGAGGATTTCCTGCTGAGTTTCCCGCAAATCCAGGGCTTGAACAGCGCCTGGCAATGGTACCAAAAAGGCGTCAGCATCCCCGGGATCAGAAACAAGGTGCATCCGTATTACGGGGTGTATTTTCCCACGCGGTTTGAGCACCTGCAACTTTTCGACAACTGGTTAAAACGCTACGAAGGCCCCAAAAAATCGGCCATCGACGTCGGGATCGGAAGCGGGGTGCTCTCCCTGCTGTTGATCCAGCACGGTTTTCAAAAATCATTCGGCACCGACACAAACCCCAACGCCATCATTGGCCTGCAAGAGTCGATGGCGGGCACCAAGTTGTCGCGCAAAATCGAACTCGATTTTGCCCACCTCTTCGGCAAATGGGATAAACCAACGGAACTTATCGTTTTTAACCCGCCCTGGCTGCCCTCCTCGGAGGAGTTGGATCGGCTTGATGAGGCCATTTATTACCCCCCGCAGTTGTTTCCCGAATTTTTCGAGGAAGCAAAAAAACGCCTGCTGCCCGACGGCCGACTGCTGCTGTTGTTCTCCAACCTGGGGCAAATCACCAAGGTCGCGACGGAACATCCCATCGAAAAAGAACTCCAGGAAGGCAACCGCTTCGAACTGGAAAAATGCCTCAAAAAATCGGTGAGGGCCGCCTCCGAAAACACCAACAGAAACCAGCATTGGCGCGCGGAGGAAGAGGTGGAGTTGTGGGTGTTGAGGCATAAATAGGGGGGGGCGTGTTTATTTTAATGTGAATTTTGGATAGGTTTTTCAAAATAAGTTGTCTCGCAGGCTAAAAAGCAATAGGAACAACTTCGAATCCTCATTTTGCCGAAGGCAAAATATCTGCGAAATGGGTACCCGCTAAGTAAGACCTACGTTCAGCGTAATCAGCGGGGTCTTCAGGAAATAAAAAAATTGGGTTTAAGGCTCCAAAATTGGCATAATGGAATATTTAAATTTATTTCCGATTTCCGATTACATGAATTCCGATTGTTGATTGGATTTAAGATTTTTGAATTATGATTGTCTCGAAACCCGTACCTATACGGGGTATTTATTTGAAATGATTTCGTGCTGTTTTCCCAAATCATAAATTTCAAATCCAATCAACAATCGGAATTCATGTAATCGGAAATCGGAAATTCTATTCAAAACGCACGTTATTTTCAGCACGATTACCACGCTACGGACTTGGCTTTTTTGGTTACTTTTTTGGCCACAAAAAAGTGACAAATCGACCTTTCCCTTCCCAAACTGAACGAACCAAATCCCCATGCACCGTTGAAAAAACAAAATTATTCCTTGCTTCTAAATGGCTAATCCCCAAATAAAATCGAGGGTTTGCAACCTGTATTTTAAGCACGATTACCACGCTACAGACTTGGCCTTTTACAAATCCCGATGTTGCGTTGATGGAGGCGGATGAAGCAAAAAATTGTATGAGCCAACCCAATAGAAGGGGGCGTAGCCCCAACGACATCGGTGGGCGAGTTTTTTTTTGCGCCGCCGCAATCAACAAGCAACATCGTTGGATTTGTAAAAGCCATGGGCTTTTTTGGTTACTTTTTTGGCCACAAAAAAAGTGACAAATCGACCTTTCCTTCCCAAACTTAACCAACCACATCCCCATGCGCCGTTAAAAAATCAAAATTGTTCCTTGCTTCTATATGGCTAAAGCCCACTATACTTTAAACCTTGCCATTGTTCATCCGTTTGGTACATATGAAAAAAGTAACAGCACAATTCGGCGGAAAAATAACCAAGCCCTGGATAGAACAATACCAGACTTCCCCCAACTGGAAAGCAGGCATTTTTCAGAACCTGGTACCAACAGAAACTGCCCTCAACTGGCGGAAAATGCCCGGTGTCATTTGCCGGCAAATCAAAGGGCATAAATTCGGAAATCCCAGCACAGCCCTGGAAATACAACCATTCGATGCAGCTGCTTTTCTGCAGGAGGCAGCCCTTGGAAAATTCATCTGGTACGGGCATTCGGCCATTTTGATGCGCATAAATGGGCAAACCATTTTCATTGACCCCATGCTGGGCGACGATGCCTCCCCCATTGCGCCCATGACCACCAAACGATTTTCAGACCATACACTCAGCATTATTGACGATTTGCCCGAAATCGATCTCATGCTGCTTACCCACGACCATTACGATCACCTGGATTACGACAGCATTCAACAGTTAAAATCCAAAACGAAAAAGTATTTTGTAGCCCTGGGCGTAAAAAGACATTTGGTCAGCTGGGGCGTGGATGCTGCCCGCATCACCGAGTTTGATTGGTGGCAAGACCAGGATTTTGAACAAATCCAGATCACGTTTACCCCCACACGCCATTTTTCCGGCCGCGGACTTTCCTCCTTGTCGAAATGCCTCTGGGGCGGTTGGGCCATCAAAACCAAACAGGAAAACATCTGGTTCAGCGGCGATGGCGGATACGGCGCACACTTCAAGGCAATAGGTGAAAAACTGGGCCCCTTCGATCTGGCATTTATGGAATGCGGACAATACAACGACGACTGGCCGCAGATCCACCTGTTTCCCGGGGAAAGCGTGCAAGCCGCCCTGGATGCAGGCGTGAAAAAAGCAATGCCGGTACACTGGGGAGGCTTTAAGCTGTCGTATCAACACCGCTGGGATGAACCGGCAGAAGAATTTACGCGATTTGCCCGGCAACAATCACTTCCGGTTTTAACGCCGCGCCTGGGTGAAATTTTTGATCAGCATGCCCGCACAGCACACTGGTGGACGGCGCTTGCCGCAAAGTAAATAGTTGCAAAAATTGGGGTAGGGCAAAAACAGACGCCCGCTACCCGCGCCAATACTGCCGCTACTGCCGCTACAACAGCCTTCTTATCTTCACATCCCGAACTTCCAGTCCTTCCACCACCAGTACGCCACATTCATCCGGGAAGGCCCACCACTCGGGCTGAAAAAGTTGGGTACCCACCAGCTGCTCATTGATCCAGACTTCAGCGCCGGCGCCATTAACGCGCAAACGGAGGCGATTCCAGGCCTGTTCTCCGCGAAATACCGGAGCGCTTGAGAAAGGATAGCTGCGCTTTTGCACCCCGATAAGTCCACTGGATTTTCCATCCTGCAGATCCATTTCCAGCCGCATCCGGGCACAACCCGGCTTGCCCGGATAGGCCAAGGGGAAGCGTACAACGCCCTGCTCCTCCTCACCAAATTGAAAATCGAGCGCAAGCCATAGTTGCTACCGGGTACAGCCACCCGACCAATTAAATCCAGCGTCAGCATTTGCCAGCCCGCTTGTTCTTCGGCGTCACTGAGTAAATTGGGTATCAGGTTCAGCGTCAAAGCCTGGGCTTGTTGTGGCCATCGCCGGGTTTCCAAGTCGCCGGTTTGCACCACAATCCGACGCCAGCGCACCATTTTTCCCGCCAGCGAACTGTCGTTCCCGATGCTGTGCACCTGCAGGGCAATGAAGCCGGGTTCGGAATCGGCATCGAGCAAATTGGCGCATTGTATGCCATTGACCCAGGTACGCACCGAATTGCCGATGGCCTCCACGTGGTACTGGTTCCAGTCGCCATTCCGGAAAGCCTTCCGGGCATACGCACTTTGGGTGAGTGGGTACAGCCAGCCACGCCGGCCTTCCTCGTAAATGCCGCCGCTCCAGGCCCGCGTACTGGGGTCTATTTCCACCTGAAAGCCATGCACTTGCCCTTCGTTGTAAGTTGGAAGGCTGTGGCTGCGGATCTGTACGCCGGAGTTGAGCGGCGAGTCCACCTGTACCTCAAAGTCGAGGATAAAATCACCGTATTCCTTTTCTGTTGCGAGGAAGGTATTCGGACTGTTCAGGGTAGCCTCACCCACAATTACCGGCTCGCCGGCGTCTTCTATCCGGTACAGCGCGTTACCTCCCAGAGTGCGCCAGCCTTCAAAAAATGGTGTGACCAGGGATTCCTGTTTCAGGTTTTGCCCGCCCACCAGCGCAGGAAAAGCACAAAGCACTAAAAGAGCAGCGATCGTATGTCTCATTTACCAAATTCCTTTTCAAGTTGCTGTAAGGTATACACGCCGCCCGAAGGGTTGCGCGTGCGCATTTTTTTAATCTGTTCAGCCTCAAAATTGTGCGGCACAAGGCTGAATGCATTCCGCACATACGTCAGAATGGCGGCAATATCCTGGTCCTGCAGGTCGCGGTTGGCCGCCAGGCCGGGCATTGCAGCGTTAAAGCTGTCATCAGTGCCTTTGGTACGGAGCGGACCTTCCAGCCCGTGCAGCACGATGGCCGCCAGCCGATCAGTAGATCCTGCCACCAATTCCGAGCCATCTAGCGGCGGAGCCAGGTTGTGCCTGCCCTGCCCCGTTGGGCCATGGCAGGCGCTGCAGTGCGTATTGAACAGCAGTAGTCCGGCACTCAGGCCATCCCGACCCGCGGTACGAAATACGGTCCACGCGGCTTTTTCTCATTTGCTCTTGCCTTGGCTGTCGCATGTAGCATCGTCAACAAGGTATCGCAACCCGGTTGGCTTTGCTGCAGGTAAGCGGCAAAGGAGGCTTCCGACTGGGCCAGCCCGCTGACCATTGCATCCCGGTAAAAACCATCTGCTGCATATTGCCGGGCCAACATAGCCAGCACCGGATAGGCGCCCGTGCCGGCACTGGCTCCGTACAAACAAAGGGCCAGGTCGATGCTCGCATCCTTGCGCTGCTGTAAAATGGGCAATATGGGCGCTAATTCAGCTTTTACCTTGCTCGCGGGAAATGCAGCCAACAGCTGCAGCGCCGTGGCAACCACCATCGGGTCGTTGTGCTGGCACATACGCAGCAACAAGCCGGTATCCTGCTGCTGTAGCCCCTCCAGGGCCCATAAGGTATGCAAACTGAATAAGGGTTCACTTTCTGGACCCAGTAAGCGCAGCAGTGCTGCGGCGGTTTCAGGATCTGCGCGGTCGATGAGCATTTGTTGTGCCCGATCGCGCACCCAGCCATTGGGGTAATGCAGCAGTTGGATGAGATCCTGGGTTTTCAACCCGTTTAATTGTGGCGCCAGCGGATGGGTGGCCAGGGTTTTTCGCACCCGTAAAATACGGCCCATGTTCACCACCGTATCCAATCCGCTGCTGGTGAGTTTGTCGCGCAAGTAAGCGGTCATGTAGGTCTTGTGCTGCAGAATACCGTGGTGCATGTCAACGATATAGAGCGAGCCGTCAGGGCCATCGCTAAGGTTCACGGGCCGGAATGCCGGGTCGGTAGCAGCCAGAAATTCGCGGTCATCGTACAATTGTTGGGCGCTTACTTTGGGCATCTGCGTCAGGATGCGGTTGCGCTTGACGAGGTTGCCTTCTGGGCCACACACAAAGGCGTTGCCCTGAAACTGCTTTGAAATCTGGTCGCCGCGGTACAGCAGCGGACCACAGGCGGAGGTAAAGTTGAGCAGATGGCCGCTGCTGTCGAGCATGCCGTCCTGGTATCCGCGGTTCACGGCCGTAGGCCGTAAGGGATACACCCGCTGGTTGGTACAAATTTGTTCAGACACCCCATGGCTGGGTTCAAAAAACGGGTTCTGAAACATGGCGTTGGGCAGCGTCCAGTCGCCCTGGAGCTGGTTGGAATTGTCATTGTAAAAAAGCCGGCCAAAGTCATCGTGGGTGATGCCCCATTGCCCCCGGAACGCTGTTTTTTCTTTAAGCCACTTTCCATTAATGCGCCGATAGCGCACATCCGATTAGCGCTGTAAATCCAGTTGTCGATGTTCATCAACAGTCCGTTGGGCTGGTGTTCAACGTTGCCGCCGGTGGCATAGAGCGAGTCCACCAGGGTGCGTTGGCCGGGGCGGTCGTGGTCAATTTCGACAAACCAGAGTTTGGGCGGCTCGGCATACAGCAGACCGCCGTACACCCGGGCAAAAGCCCGGGGGAGCACAAGATGATCCAGAAAAACTTTGCGCTGGTCCATGCGCCCATCGCCGTCTTCATCCTTCAGAATAACGATACTGCCCACCGGCCTGGTTTCCGCTGTGTTGTCGAGGTCGGCCATGTAGCCGGGCATTTCGAGCACCCAGATGCGACCATAGTCGTCGAAACTCATGGCCACCGGTGCGTTGAGCAGGGGTTCGGCGGCGACAAGGTCGAGTTTGAAACCGGGTTCCAACTGGTAGGCGTCGAGTTGAACTTCAGGCACCTTTCGGCCACAGGAAAAAAGAATCAGCAGGAAGGGAAGCGTGTATTTGTGCATGGAATGGCCTGGTTTCTGCAAAGATAGGAGAAGCGAAAGTGATTCAATTGCCCTTAAGTGCCAAAAATGGGCAAAAGGAAGGGTGTTTTGTAGCAATTCCAATGTTTCGCTAATAGCCTGTAATGCACAACGGATGACGCATATAGGCGGCGAATATCAATGCTGTTCATCCTCCCCTTCCGGCTCCGGCAACGTCAACCAGAAATTATTCATGCCCTCGCCCTGGATGAGTTCCAGTTCCTGTGCGTTGAGCAATTCCAGCAGTGCCAGGAAGGTAACGATGGCGTGGATGCGATTTTCCAGGGTCAGAAGAGGTCTTCAAAGGCTGTTTTTTCACCGCGTTTAAGGGTACGCTGTAAATAAGCGCGCTGGTCCTGAATGGTGTAGTTGTAGTTGTAAACGGTGTGGATGCGCTTGGCCTTCTGGTCGTCTTCAAATCGGGTGAGCAGGCGTTCAAACACGCGCAGGAAGCTATACAGCGTAACACTCTCCATTTCCACATCGGCCAGGGCATGCTCGGCCAGTTTCCGGATTTCTGTACTGGCATAGCCACGGGGCGTCATGAAGGCGCGCACCTCTTCCAGGCGTCGCAGATCTTCCAGCACACTTTTGTAACGCTTGTACTCCATCAGGCGTTCTACGAGTTCCATCCGCGGATCGATCTCATTGCCTTCATCGTCTACCTGTTTGCGAGGAAGCAGGAGTTTGGCCTTGATGCGCATCAGGGTGGCCGCTACCACGATGAACTCCGAAGCCAGATCGATGTTCATCAAACGCGCATCGTGCATGTAAGCCAGGAAATCCTCTGTGATTTTGGCAATGGGGATGTTGTAAATATCCAGCTCATCCCGTTCTATAAAAAACAGGAGCAGATCGAAGGGCCCTTCAAAGGCCGGGAGCTTGATGGTAAACGTATCTTCTGCCAAAGTAGCGGTATTTCACTTTACGGTACAACCCGTATTGTAGAGAAAGGCAGCAAAAATAACAAAAGCAACCAAGGTGTCAAAATTTGTCTTGTTCACCGGTGTTTGTCGCTTACGGCCGGGATTACCGCCCAAAAGGCCGTATCTTGGCATTTTACCCAATTATTGCTTTGAGGATGACTGATAATGAACAACCACTACTCCATCAACCCGAATTTACCATTGACGAACTTCGCATAGAAACCGAAGCGGACGGAAATGTTACCCTTTGGTACGACCTTAGCGGCCCAGCCTTTTCTACCCAGAACAGCATGCAAAACCTGTTCAGCGACATGGCAGCTTTTCTGGAATTCCTCAAGCAGGAAGAGCCTGCGGTTTACGCGCTGTATGTCAGCGAAGAAATTGTTTTGAAAGCGTTTGCCTCGATCGCATGGAGGCCGCCGCGTTCGATTGGGAGCCCCATCTGCACCGTTTTATCCAGGAACGGGTTGACCTGGTGGCTACCGAAGCAGAGCGGATTGCCTGGGCTGGGGAGCGACAAAAAAGAGCCGCAGGCCCTGCAGATGCTGATCTCAACATCAACACAACCCCAGCATCGAAGATGGCCCCGGATTGGAAGAGGCCATCCACGGCTTTGTTGATGGCATCAACAATGCTGCTGTTCACTGTACCCCAATATCCTGGAATACAACGATGCTGACATCGCCAAACTCCGGGAAATTCTGGAAGCGCATGGCGAGCGACTCGCAATTCAGGTTGCAGCGCTGGATCAGAGTGTACATAAGCAGGGTTAAAATAAGGCAAAATCCATCTCAGTCCCAACCCTAATACAAATCAGGTCACGTCTCCCCTCATTATCGTATTTTTGCGGCACAAACAACCGCCATGTCATTGTACGATCAAATCCAGGAAGCCGTAGATTTTATCCGCAGTAAAACCAGTTTTCAACCCCAGTCAGGCATTATCCTGGGTACTGGTCTTGGAAACCTGACCGACGAACTCGACATACAAGCCGAAATTCCCTATACCAGCATACCGCATTTTGCCAAAAGCACCGTAGAAAGTCACAAGGGAAAACTGATGTTTGGCCTTCTGGGCAAGCATCCCGTGGTGGTTATGGCCGGCCGCTTCCACTACTATGAGGGCTGGAGCATGGAGCAGGTCACCTTCCCGGTTCGGGTACTAAAATTTCTGGGTATCCAGCGCCTGCTCATTACCAATGCCTCAGGTGGCGTCAATCCGCACCTGAAGGCTGGCGACATTGTGGTGGTGAAAGATCACATCAACCTGCTGCCCGAACACCCCCTGCGCGGACCCAACGACGAACGCCTCGGCCCGCGTTTTCCGGATATGCTGTTTACTTACGACGAAGCCCTCCGCAAAGCGGCATTGGCTGCAGCCGAAAAACACAACATTGGTCACATCGAAGGTGTGTATTCCGCCCTCCAGGGCCCCAACCTCGAAACACCCGCCGAATACGGCATGCTTCGGGCCATGGGCTCCGATTGTACCGGCATGTCGTCGGTACCGGAAGTGCTCGTTGCCCGGCACATGAATCTGCCGGTCCTCATGCTCTCCATGGTGGCCAACGTGGCATGGCCGCGGGCTGCCATCCGCGAAACCTCCGTAGAGGATGTAATTGCCGTGGGCCGCGCCGCAGAACCTAAGCTCACCATGATTGTTAAAACAGTATTGGAGGGTTGCTAGGCAATTCAGAGCCCTGCCACCTTACACGGCTAGCGCGATGGAACCCAATTTTATTCTACAATTGCTTACCTTTGCACCCTCATTCCAATATTTATTCTGAAAAAATAGCCTAACACATATGGAACCTAAAGATTTTCTCCGAAAACTCGGTCTGAAGACCAAAAATGCGGGCACCTGGACGGGCCGTGGAAGCATTAGCGGCTCTGCCCGTTCACTGAACAGCCACTCGCCGGTTGACAACCAATTCATCGGCTCCGTTTCCATCACCACCCGTAAGCAATACGATGAAGTCATCGATCGCGCGCAGGAAGCGTTCAAGGTTTGGCGAAAAATGCCTGCGCCCAAGCGCGGCGAAATCGTACGGCAGTACGGAGAAGTGCTCCGCCAATACAAAGATCCCCTCGGCCGGCTCGTCTCCTACGAAATGGGTAAAAGCCTTCAGGAGGGCTTTGGCGAAGTTCAGGAAATGATCGACATCTGTGATTTTGCCGTAGGCCTTTCCCGTCAACTCTACGGACTCAGCATGCACTCTGAGCGCCCCGATCACCGCATGTATGAGCAGTGGCATCCACTGGGCATTGTGGGCATCGTATCGGCATTCAACTTTCCAGTGGCCGTTTGGTCCTGGAATGCCATGCTGGCCCTCGTTTGCGGCGACGTGTGTGTGTGGAAAGCCTCTGAAAAAGTACCGCTTTGCGCCATCGCCTGCCAGAACCTCTTCCGCAAAGTATTGGCTGCCAACGACCTGCCCGAAGGCATTTGTTCGGTGATCAATGGCGACTACCGCGTTGGGGAATTTATGACAAAAGACAGCCGTGTTCCGCTCATCAGCGCAACCGGAAGCACCCGCATGGGTAAAATAGTTGGCCGCACCGTTGCGGAGCGCCTGGGCCGAAGCCTGCTGGAACTCGGTGGCAACAACGCCATTATTGTAACGCCATCTGCCGACCTTAAAATTGTACTGACCGGCGCCGTTTTTGGCGCCGTCGGAACCGCCGGTCAGCGTTGCACCAGCACCCGCCGATTGATTGTGCACGAAAGCCAGATGGCCGAAGTACAAAAAGTGATGGCCAATGCGTACAAACAACTGCGCATCGGCGATCCGCTCGATAGCAACAGCCACGTTGGTCCGCTGATCGATACCGATGCGGTGAAGAGTTACCTGCACACCATTGAGGAAGTGAAAAAAGCCGGTGGTAAGTTTATCGTCGAAGGCGGTGTACTGAGCGGTAAGGGCTACGAAAGTGGCTGCTACGTGAAACCTTGCATTGCCGTGGTGCAAAACGATTGGGCCATTGTACAACACGAAACATTTGCCCCGATCCTTTACCTCATTTCCTACAAAACACTCGATGAGGCCATCGCCATCCAAAATGGCGTACCACAGGGCTTGTCGTCGGCCATCATGACCAATAACCTGCGCGAAGCCGAATATTTCCTCAGCACGGCGGGCTCAGATTGCGGCATTGCCAACGTCAACATCGGCACCTCAGGCGCTGAAATTGGCGGTGCATTCGGCGGCGAAAAAGAAACCGGCGGTGGCCGCGAATCCGGCTCCGACAGCTGGAAAGCCTACATGCGCCGGCAAACCAATACCATCAACTACTCAGAAACGGTGCCGTTGGCGCAGGGCATTAAATTTGATCTGTAGCACCCGACTATCAGTCGGTGCCAGTGCCCCCGGCTGCCAGCCGGCCCATTGCGCGGTAAAACGAAGACTCGTTTTACCGTGCTTTTTTTTGTCAAAAAAACCTGCTCCGCCGGTATATTTGTACAAAAGTCTCCACATGCGTGCCCTCCTTTTTCTCCTGCCCCTGTTTGTTATTTCCTGTGCTCCCGAAATTTCCAGCATCCGCTCCGAAATCGGGGTGGAACGCCAGGTTTTTACCATTCAAACCGGCCGCGACACCCTGTTGCGCTGCCAGGATGGCAGCACCATAAAAATTTGCACCAACAGTTTTCTGACCACTGAAAAAACGGTCAAAATAGGTGTCAAGGAGGCACTCACGATGTCTGATATGATCCGGGAGGGACTCAGCACCCAAACAGCCGATGGCAACATCCTGCAAACGGAAGGCATGATTTTCCTGGAACCGATTCAGCCCAGTAAACTGGACATCAACCCGGAATACCCCATACGCATTGCCCTACCTGTCAACAACCCTCAATCCGGAACTCGCCTTTACAATGGCATTCCAACGGAGAATACCATCGTTTGGAAAATGGCAGAGAACAATTTTCTCAATGCCGCGGCACTGGTCCAGGCCGAACAAGGCAGGCAACTCTTCGGTCAGTATTGCGCAGCCTGCCACTGCACCCAATTGGACCAAGACCTGACAGGTCCGGCCCTCGGCAACATCACCCTGTACCGGGACAAACAATGGCTGAGGGATTTCACCCGTGCCTCGCAGGAGATGATTGCAAAACCCGATTCCCTGGCATGGTGTTTATGGCAAAAATGGAAGCCAACGGTCATGTCCGACTTCAAACAACTCAGCGACCAACAAATTGACGCCATCTATGCCTTCATCGAACAGGAAAGTGCGCGACAAAAAATAAACCTCGGTCCGGATGACTACAACTGTATCCCAAAGGCAGATACCATCTGGACTGACACCCCAAGTTCCCCGGCCAGCATTTACCACGAAGCCGATTTCACCCCCGACCCTTTCGAAAAAGAACGCTCCCAATTGAACCAATACCTTTTTGGAACTTACGACGGTTGGGGCTGGTACAATTGCGATCGGCTCTTGCAAGCTGAAAATTCTAAAATCCTATTTGTTTTGGAGATTGACAACCCGGAGGAATTTGATGTTATCCAGGTTCATTTATCCTATCCCGAGGAAAAAATACTGTATTCGCTCTGGCAAAGTGGCAAAACCTTTTTTCCCGGAGAGGATTACAAGGCTGCATTGCCGCAAAAAAAAGCAAAGATTACTGCCATCGGCTTGCATGATAAAACCTGGTATTATTACGAAAAAGAGATCATACTCGGTCCGGAAAACCGGCTCCATGCTACCTTGAAAAAAACGACAAAACTGGCCATGAAAAAGCAGTTCAAAACGAAGAAAGCAGAGGAACTCAAAAAAAGCAAACCAGTGCCTTATGAATCAAACTGTCTGGTTCAGCAACAATAGCCCGCTACATTTCGACGATAAATTCCGTACATTTATCGCATAATCCGGCATGGATATCTCCCAGACCGGAGTTTTGTACCCACTATTCACCAAAACCTTAGTCTACGCCATGTTCATTTTATTAGGTATTCTCGTCGCAGTAGGATTGCTTTTTGCCGTCAGCTACAATAAATTGGTGGGCCTGCGCAACAGCGCAGAAGAGTCGTTCAAATCCATCGACGTCTTTCTAAAACAACGTTACGACCTCATCCCCAACCTCGTTAATACCATCAAAGGCTATACCGAATACGAAAGCAGCACCCTGGAAAAAGTAATCCAGGCCCGCAGCGCAGCCATGAATGCTGCTCCTGCCGACAAAGCCGAGGCAGAAGGCCAACTTGCCGGCACCTTGAAAACAATTTTTGCCCTGGCAGAAAACTACCCCAACCTGAAGGCCAACGAGCAGTTCATGCAGCTGCAAACCACGCTGACCGGTTTGGAAGAAAGCATCCAACGCGCGCGCCGTTTCTACAACGCTACGGTTCGCGACCTGAACAACGCTGTGCAGATGTTTCCCAGCAATATCGTGGCAGGAATATTCGGGTTCCGGGCCATGGATTATTTCGACGTACCCGAAGGAGAAACCCAAAACGTTAAAGTCGAATTCTAAGCCCATGCGACCTCTTTGGCTGTTGCTTTTGCTGGGGTGTTTGTTCCAGGCACCCAGCCTGAAAGCAGAGTATTTCGAAATTACCAATTACCAGGTAAAAGTCAGGATCAGCGAAGAAGGGGAGGCCTTTTTCGATGAAATCATCCAGGTGCACTTCTTCGAAGAACGCCACGGTATTTTCCGAAACATCCCTTTGGTGAGCGACATCAATGGTGACCGGGTAACGCGTATCATCTCGGATGTCAAGGTGGATGAATACAAATTCAGCACCAGCAAGGATTGGGACCAGTACGTCATCAAAATAGGAGACAAAGACAAGTTCGTCAATGGCGACCAGGTTTATCACCTTCGCTATCGCATTTTGAACCCGCTCAACTTCTTCGATCAGAACATTGAGTTTTATTGGGACTTACTTGGCACCCAGTGGGAGGTACCGATCCGAGCGTTTACGTTCGACATAGAAGTGCCTGCACGCATAGCCCTGCAAAATAATGATGTTCGGGTTTTTACCGGTGTAAAAGGCAGTACTACCGCTGATGCGCGTTTCGGACTCCCGGATGAACACACCGTGGAAGGCCAGACCACCCGGGCTTTTGAACCACATGAAGGTCTGACACTGGCCATTCGGTTGCCCCATGACAGTTTTCAGCCCATGAGCGCAACCGAAAGTCTTTTTCGCCGACATGGTTTACTGCTGGCGCCCATCGCATTCCTGCTGGCCGCATTCAGCGCTTTGTTTCGCAACCGAAACCGAAAGGTGGCCATCATGACCGAATATTTCCCACCTGAGGGCGTTTCACCGGCCGTCGGCGGCGGATTTGTCGACAACAGTGTGGATACCAATGATATCCTTTGCATGATCCCGCTGCTGGCCAGCAAAGGATACATGAAACTGGAGTCGGAAGAAGGCGGATTCTGGTCGAAAGACAAGGTGTACTTTGTCAAACTAAAAGAGGCTGACAACGCACTGGCGCCGTTTGAAAAAGAGTTTTTCAATGCCCTTTTCTCTTATGGCGACCGGGTGTTGCTCAGCAGCCTGAAAGATAAATTTTATGTACACGTTAGCAGCATCCGGACCAGTGTAAAAAGCTGGATAAAAGAGCAGGGCTGGTACGAAAAAGGCCAAGAAAAGTGGGCCATTTACACCGGAATTGGCGGGGTAGTTGCCTTGATTTGGGGTATTTATGCCATTATTCAATCCAATCTTGATGGCATAGCCCTAATTGTCGTTGGCATTGTGCTGTTCTTTCTTGCCAGCCGTTTCAACAAACGCAGCCCTGAAGGCAATGAAATGTACCGCAAGATGGAAGGCTTCCGGCAATTCGTAAAAAAAGCGGACAAGCCTGTCATTGAAAGGCTCATAAAAGACGACCCTTTGTACTATGATAAAACCCTCCCCTATGCCCTGGCATTCGGTTACATCAAACGCTGGAACAAGCAGTTTGAAGGACTGCTTTTCTGAGCCACCTTCCTGGTATGGCGGCATGTACGGTGCGGGGCTCAAAACATGAACAGTTGGAACAACTTCGCAGAGAGCTTTCCCAGCGAAATTGACCAAATTGGCTCCGTGTTCAACAGCTCACCCAGCAGCTCTGGCTCTGGCGGCGGCGGCTCCTCCGGCGGCGGCTCTGGCGGCGGAGGTGGCGGCAGTTGGTAAAAAAGTTCAACGAGCGTTGCTCGTTGAACTTTTTTTTAGGGTTCTGGTACAAACTCCAGAATATCGCCCGGCTGGCAATCCAACGCTTTGCAGATCGCCTCCAGGGTGCTGAATCGCACGGCCTTCGCCTTTCCTGTTTTCAATATCGACAGGTTGGCCAGTGTAATTCCCACCCGGTCAGCCAACTCGTTGAGCGACATCTTACGGCGGGCCATCATGACATCCAAATTTACGACTATTCCCATGGCTCAAACGGTTAGTTCGTGTTCCACCTGGAGCTGGAATCCTTGTTGAAAAATTTCAGTTGCGGCCAGCATAAACAAGCCTGCAATGGCAATTGCCAAACCCATGTTGTTGTGTAAGGGTGCATAACGGGCGCCCTCTAATGCGGCATGCGCGGCTGCAATGCGTGTAACCATGCTCTCCGCAAAAAAAGCAAGCAACGGAAACAGGAGCCAGCAAATGGCCAGCAGGCGAACCCTTTTCCGGTTATCCGCTTGAAATGGATAACCGGCCTGCAAACTGCGGACCAAAAGCGTTAACTGGTACAAACCAAACAAAAACAATATTGCAGCCCCATTGCACAGCAGATAATACACCAATATTTTGAATTGGAACAAACCGCCTAAATCGGATACCGGCATGCTGAAAAAGCCGCGACTCCCGTTTTGAAGCATCGAAAATGAGCCGGTAGCCTGGCTGTTTACCGGAGCAGAACCGTCCAGAATCCGCACCCAACCCCGCACGATCGGGCCCTGCGCAACGATACCCCAGGCAGAAATCAGGTTGAGCAGATAAAAAAGTACCCCGGCTCCCGTTAAAACCGGCATTCCATACCCCAAGGCAGTCAATAGGGCGTTTTTCTTAGGTGTTTTCATAGTTTTTCTCTTTTTAGCGTGAATCAATACGACAAATATATACCCCTATTTTTTAAATCACAATAAATATTTATTGAAAATCAATAAATATTTATTTTTTAACATTTTACTCCCAACCAACGTGCTCCAAGTACACGTCTGAATAAAACAGAAACACATCCACGAAAAATCCGTTTTATGAAAAACCAATTGGTACTTGCCTTCCTTTCCATGCTCTTACTGGCCGCCTGTGAAACCTCCAAGGATCGGTTTAGCAGTCAAAACGCCAGCTTTTTAGCCAATTCCGATACTGATCTAAGCCTCGACCCAGGCAGTGGCGACAACCCTTTCATCCTTGCCGATACGCAATCTGTTTCCACCTTTTCGGTCGATGCCGATGGCGCGTCTTACGCCAATATTAAACGACACATTCTGGACGAGAATAACAAACCGGAATCGGGGCTGATCAGAATAGAAGAACTGATCAATTATTTCCCCATGAACTATGTGGATCCCAACGGAAGTCATCCAATTGCACTTAACGGGGAAGTAAGTGACTGTCCTTGGAGCACCGGTCACAAACTCGTGCGCATCGGTATTAAAGGAAAAACAACGCCTGTTGATCAACTGCCCCAAGCCAACTGGGTGCTGTTGGTGGATGTGAGCGGCTCTATGAGCTCGTCCGACAAGTTGCCTTTGTTCAAAAAAGGACTAACCGATTTCGTGCAAAACACCATGCGAACCAACGACCGCCTGGCCATTGTTACGTATGCCGGTCAGGCTGGCTTGTTGCTTCCCAGCACCTCGGGAACAGAAAAAACAACCATTAAAAATGCCATCAATAGCCTCGGAGCAGGCGGATCCACGGCAGGCGCTCAAGGCATCATCACAGCATACGAAATCGCAGCGCAGCATTTTATCCAAGGTGGAAACAACCGCATTATTTTATGCACCGACGGAGATTTCAATGTAGGGCCATCCTCACAAGACGACCTCGTTGCATTAATTGAAGAAAAACGGCAAACAGGCATTTTCCTGACCGTAGTTGGTTGCGGACTATACAATTACAATGATGGAACCATGGAGCAAGTAGCAGACAATGGCAATGGCACCGTGGAATACATTGCAGATGAGGAGCAGGCCCGGAAAGTATTTGTAGAAGAATTTGGCAAGTTTTATACGGTGGCAAAAGACGTAAAAGTGCAGGTTAAGTTTAACGCACAAATGGTTGAATCCTACCGCCTGATAGGATATGAAAACAGGGTACTCAACAACGAGGACTTTGAAAATGACGCTAAGGATGCCGGTGAGATCGGGAGCGGACAAACGGTTACCGCGCTTTACGAACTCATTCCAAAAACCGGGAGTACCTGGCAGGGGCAGAACCCTTGCTCCATTGACTTTCGGTACAAAGAACCCGATTCAGACATGAGCCAATTGTTAGACCTGCCCATCACCGATTTCAGCGCAAGTTTCAACAATTCCACGGAGAACATGCGCTGGAGCGCCTCGATTGCCAGTTTCGGTATGCTGCTCCGTAACTCCGCCTACAAAGGAAGCAGCAACTATTCAGATGTGATCAACTGGGCTGAAAATGCCAAACAATTCAATCCAGGCAATTACCGGGACGGGTTTATTCAGGTTGTAAAAAAAGCGAAAACGCTCTGAAGATCAACCGTCACTCGATCACCCTGATTTCTACCCGTCGGTTTTGCTGTTGCTGGGCCTCTGTGGCGCCAGCCAATGGGAACAACATTTCGGCGTTCCCATAGCCTTTGTGCTCGATCCTGGAGGCTGGTATGCCGTTTCTGAGTAGGTAGTCATAGACCATTAAAGCGCGGTCTTCCGACAGCTTCATTTCCCAATCCTGTAATTTGGGCCGTGGGCTACCAGGCTTGTTTATATGGCCTGCAACCTCAATTCGAATGCCCGGGTTGATCTGCATAAAGCGCAGTACTTTGGGCAACTCAGGCTCGCTTACTTTTAGCAACACTGCTTGATTGCCTACAAAAAACAGATCGCGCAATACGGCTTTTTCACCTGCCCGGGCGGGAGCCAGCGCGATGTCGGGACTCAAATTGTATTTTTTATAGAGATCAGGACTTCCAAACACCTTAAACATGACCGATTCGAACATATAATTGGGCGCCACACTTTCAATTTTCACAAGAGTGTCTTTAGGAAGGCGCACCGAATAAATTCCTTCCTGATCGGTTACAGTGGAGTCACTCCTTGTTTTTGACCTAAAAAACACCAGCGCTTCGGGAATACCCTCTCCCGCCGGATTTTTAACCTTCCCCTGCAGCTGAGCCATTGGAACCTCCCGGACAATTGCCAACGTGGCTCTTCGATTGCGCTGCCTGCCCTCTTCCGTGCTGTTGCTGGCAATCGGTTCCCGTTCGCCTTTCCCGATGATTTCAATTTCTGCGGCAGAAAGCCCTTTTTCGGAAAGCATTTTTTTGACTGCCGCTGCCCTGCGTTCCGACAAAAACAGGTTGGCGGCGGGGTTTCCAATAGAATCCGTATGTGCAGCGATTTGAATACGGCGGGTTTTCGGACCGCTGCGCAAAACCAATACCAAGGAATCCAGGGTAGCAATGGCTGCAGGGCTCAATTCCGATTTTCCAAATTCAAAATAAATTTCGGTAGCATGGTCGGTGTAGAGGGAGTCGAAAATTGATTGAGCCTGTAAGGACACAGTACACAACGCCCCAAAACTGATAATAAGGAAGTATTTCATGTGTAAAAACTGAGTTCAGATATAATAACGGTGCGCACGACATCCTATTTGCTGCATCAATTAAAAAACCCGGCTGTGACGTTTCACAACCGGGGTTCTCGCCTATGAAGCATAAGACATCTGAACCTATGGAAAGCCTGAAAGCGGCATCAGGCTGCAGGTACCCCCACAAATGAAGGCAGGGGGCAGATGCGTGCAGTTGGCCCAATAACAGAAAAGCCCGGTGATTCCGGAGTCAGAACCAGTTATCGGATACTGCGAACGCGCTGACCAATACGCAGTGCAACAGGGGCAAGCGCCCGCGCATGGTTACCAATAAAAAATAAGAAAAACCTGTCGAAAATAAATGCGCCAATATGGCGCCAGAGGCGAGGATCAATCTGTTCATGGGATGACAGTTGAAAGTTGAAAAATCGGTATCGGATTAAATAAATGCTTTGCAAATATAATCAGCCATCTGACAAATGCCAATGACCGACACTTTTTTAACACTTCTAATGTCGGGTACACGTCACTTCCAAAACGGCGAGGGAAAGTACGACGAACCCAGATCCAATTCTAGGGGCTTATTGGATGGAGCGGATCCGGTTTAGTCCTTAAACTCTGTCCATCGGTCACCAAACTGCTCCCAGAAGGCCATAACCGTGGATGTGGTAGGAAATTCGGAGTAAATTTCTCCGAGCAGGATTCGTTCCAGAACATGCCGTGTGGGCTTGGAAACATTCTCGGGCAGGTTGCTGGCCGGAAGCCATACCACCTCAGAAAATTTTTTGGGTTCCTGAGAAGCAGGTTCGCCATAGAACTTAGTGGCCTTAAAATAAAGGACCAGCAAACTTTCGTCTTTTTTTAGTTTGTGGCGGTGCAAGACATGCACCAGCCGCATATCAGCAGGCTCAACGTGGATCAAAGCCTCTTCATGGGCCTCCCGGGCCAGTGCTTCCCGGGCAAACTCATTTTCTTCGACAGCCCCTCCTACAAGGGAGTACCTTCCGCCATTTTTTTTAGTCTGCCGGAGAAAAAGCAGGTTGCCGTTATCCTCCAGAATTAGCCGTACGGCAAATGTGAGCATGGCAATGTATTCAATATTATTCTCCGTAAATCAACAACAGGGCAGCATCAATTTCAGCCGCAGAAGCGCCATTTTGTGTCATTTCCTTGCGTTTTTCCGCCTGCTGAACGCGGATTTCCATCTGGGTCTGCTGGTACTTGCTGACTTGCGCTTCCGTCCGCAGAATCCGGCGAATACTGGCCAGGGTCCCCTTTTGAATGCTCCGCAATTTCGACGCATAAAGTGCTGGGTTTTCGGTTTCCAGACTGGCAATATCACCCAGATTGCGCAACTTCCGTTGCTGGATGGTAAATATTTGTTTTGCCTGTGTATTGTTCAGGTCATATTTTGCTACCAGCGCATCGGTAGCCTCCCGGGCGGGGTCGGCCTGCTGGGTTGAGGCACTCGAAGGCACTGCGCTCTCTATCGACTGAGCATAGTTGGTACTGGAAAAAGCAAGCGACAAAAGGAGTAGAAAAAATATGCGTTTCATATCGGAGGCAGTATGCTGTTGGTAAAAAACGTTTATCAGATGTCAAAGGTAGCGATTGTTTCATTTCAACGCCCCATTTCAAGTGCAAAGTACAAGAAGCGCACATAATATGACATTTTTATTGGGGCAAATGCTGTTCCTGCCCATCAACAACCAATGTCCAGCCGTTGCTTTCTACCATAAACCGGATCAGGTTGATCATCTTGCTGGCTTGTTGTTCTGCTGCCGGCAGGAGCAGCGGACCGGCTTTCTTTCGGATCAGTTCCTTCGCCTCACTGTTAATCCGGTTGTAATCCTCCGGAGAAAACGCGGTGAACAAGCCATTCGAAATGTTGTAATAATCGAGTTCATGATCAATGCTTAGAATTTGAGGCTGGGGCAATGAACTCATGTACACTGTTTTCGTAGCCAGGTCGGTGTGTACATCCAGCTGGTCCAGATCATAACCAGCGGCTACCGTAGCCCGCACGCGCACCAGCACTTTTTTGTCCCAAAACATGGTAAAATAGCCTTCATATTCGCTGTGGCTGTAAATTTCAGAAAACTGACCTTCTACAGTGATCAGTTTACACACCTCGCGAATTTTTTCCAGCAAGATGGTGGACTCCTTTTTAGCATCATGCTGCGGGGTGAAATAGCGAAATCCCAGCCAGCCTCCAACTAAAAAAACAATCAAAAAGAGCGCAATTTGAACAATTCGTTTGGACATATCCCGTTTTTCAGACCTCAAAGTTGTGAAAAATCCCGGTTCTTTGGCTTAAAATTAGCGATGGGTTTATCCTGATTTTTTTTCTTAACTTTATTCTACAATTCAGTTCTTGCCATTACCCCACCCTCCATTGTTCCTGATCAAATTCAACACATGAAGCATTTCTTGTTTTTTTTAGGCCTCGCCATACTTTTTGCCCTTCCCAAACAGGCAACAGGCCAGTGGGATACCCTTCGCATCGTTTTTGCTGGTGATATCATGGGGCACAGTCCGCAAATCAAAAGCGCAGAGGTTGTGCCCGACAAACAATACGATTACAGCCCATGTTTCCGCTATGTCCGTCCCATTTTGGAAAAAGCAGACCTGGCCATTGGCAACCTGGAACTTACCCTGCCGGGGAAACCTCCCTATACAGGCTACCCCATGTTCCGAAGCCCAAATGCCATTGCTGTTGCCCTGAAAGAAGCAGGTTTTGATATCCTGGCCACCGCCAACAACCACTCCAACGACAGCCGTGGAACCGGCCTGACAGCAACCGTCCAAACGCTTCGGAACATGGGTTTTATCCAAACTGGCACCTTCAAAACGCAAAGCGAGCGCAACGCATTTTACCCCTTGATGATTTACAAAGACGGTTTTAAAATCGCACTGCTCAATTATACCTACGGCACCAATGGCGTCCCAACCGACGCCCCTACCATTGTCAACCTGATCGACAAAGCACAGATCCAAAAAGACCTCGCCGAGGCAGTGGCCCGCAAACCCGACTTCATTATCACTTTTATGCACTGGGGACTGGAATATCAACTGCAGGAGAATGCCGAACAACGCGATTTGGCTCAATTCGTACTCAGCAACGGGTCCGACATGGTTATTGGCTCCCACCCGCATGTTGTTCAGCCCATCAAATGGGAAACAGTGACGACTACCGATGGCAAAGAAAAAAAGGGCCTGGTGGTGTACTCCCTGGGCAACTACATCTCCAACCAACAAAAACCCGGAACCGATGGCGGCATTATGTTTCAGTTTGATATTGTAAAAAACAAGGGCGTGAGCAAGGCAACCCTGGGGAAATATGGGTTCATGCCGGTATATCGGTACGTACACAAGAACGCAAGCGGGCAGTCTACCTTTTACACCCTGCCCGTAGCCATGCTGGAAAAAAGCCCCGATCTGTTTCCCAATATCGCAGCGGCCTCCCGTACAGCGATGAAAAGCTATGCCGAAGGCGTACGCAAGCGACTCGCCGATTGTCCGGAATGGAAATAGTGGGAATATCCTTAACAACGTGTCGGAAATAACTTTCCGGATTTGGGGTGCAGGTTTTGTGCGCTGACAAGACGTCAAAACAGGCGTGTAGTATTTTACATTACTGTTTTGGCAACGCAGTTAGCGTTCAAAAAATGCCGCCAAATTGGAAAGTTATTTCTGACACGTTGCTTAATACATTGTAAACTAAGTTTCGTTTGATTTTGGCTGAATCTTTTGGCGCCATCCATCGTCTGTTTTCTCAGCAAGAGCGCTGCTATTCCTTCAAAAACAGACTTGACTGCCACCAAAATCCTCTACCCAAAATCTCAACAAACTTAATTTACAGTGTACTTAACTACAAGAAGACCGCAACATGGATCGAACGCTCAGGTTAGTCCACTACCACCAGTTTGCCATCGGCGGAAACGGCCATGCGGCTGATATTCTTCACCCCATACATCCGGAGATCTGCCAGCTCTTTCCAGCCGTTGTAGACTGTTGAAAAATAAAACAACTTGGAGCCTTGTCCTGCCATAAAACTACCATCGGGCAGCACCACAAAATCCTCTGATCCGGAAGGCATGGTAGTAACAATTTCTGAAGATGCGCTGACCGGATCGTACAGCTTCAAAAACCATGTTTGCGCCGTTGCTTTTTGCACACAAAGCCAAACGCCCGTCCTTCAATCGCTGCAAACAACGGCCAGGATCAGCGGCAATCCGGGCGGGCCGCTGTCCATTCATCCTTGCCATTACCAGGGTATTCGGCGTTCCTACCAGGAAAAGGGCTGCCATCGAATCGGAAAGCCAGCAATGGTAACCAACATTGTTCATCTCTGGAAAAACAGCGCTTCCCTGATTTGATCGATCAAACGGAAATACCCAAAGCCGCTGCACACCTTCCCGCTCCACCCGAACGGCAGAAAACTGGCGCCCGTTGGGTTTGCGTTGTGGTGAATATTCTGCCATATAGGGTGTGGCGGTAACCTGGGTCAAAATCTGGGTATTCAACTGTAACCCATATAAATCTGTTTGGGTGGTATCACTGGGACGCTGTACGCTCAGATACAATTCAGCGTCATTGATAAAGTAGGGCTGGTTGTTATAGCCACCCATATTAAATGCGGAAAGAAAATGGGGGTCGGAAATGCTCCACACTTGCGTAGCAGAGCGGTTCATGGAGAACAGGAGCAGATTGTGGGGATCCAACTTTTGTGCTGATGCAGGTGGCTGGCAAAGGCCATACATAAGCAGGAATACAACAGAAAAGAAACGGGTCATAGCGTAGTATTTCGGCTAAAATAGGATATAAACCGTTTTTTCAGCGCTTTTTATAATCCATAATACTGATCTGTCGGGTGCAAATCTCCAAATCCGAGGGATCATTGGAGGCAATAACCAGTAAACGGCCGGCCGCAAAACGCTCCACCAATTGTTTGTACCAGGCCGTAGCCTGCACATCCAAATTGGTAGTGGGCTCATCCAGCAGCAGTACCGGGGTGTCGGAACAAATGGCCAGGGCCAGTTTTACCCTTTGTTTCATACCAGAGGAAAAAAACGAATTTCTTTATGTCTGGCGCCAGGCAGGTCGAGTAAGTTGTACAACACAGCAGCGGTCATGCCGGGCAGTAATGGTTTCAAGCTGGTGTGAAACCGAATGGCTTCTTCCAGAGTAAACTCCTCGATCAGCTCGATGTAGGGGGCTGCGTAACTGATTAGCGGATACACCTGATCAGCATCCAGCAGTGCATTGTTGCGCTGGAATTTTATTTTCCCCCGGCTCAACGACAGGTGACCACTCAATACCTTCAGCAGTGTGGATTTCCCCGACCCATTGGGCCCCAATACAGCAATGCGCTCCCCAGCCTGCAATTCAACATCGAGCCCCCGGAATATCCAGTCGAGTCGAAATCGTTTGCCAGCATCATTCAGCGAAATTGTCACAATTCCTGGCGTTAATCTTCCATGATGGGTTCAGCAACCTTATTGGTGCCGCTAAGCGCCCGAAAGCCCTTCATTAATCCGCGTTCTGCGCCGCGCACAAACTGCACAATCTCGTCGCGGTAAGGGGTTTGTTCTACCTCATGTTCAATGATGTCGAGCGCCTTGCGGACGCTAAGCCCTCGTACAAACAAAATGCGGTAAATATCTTCTATATGGTGAAGCGCCTGGCGATCGAAGCCGGCACGACGCAAGCCAACACGGTTGATGCCGGCATAGGAAAGCGGTTCGCGGGCAGCCATCACATACGGTGGGACATCTTTCCGCACCAGCGAGCCGCCACCGATCATAACCTGCTGGCCAATCCGAACAAACTGGTGTACGGCCACCATGCCGCCAATTCGGGCGTATGGTGCTACTTCGATATGCCCGGCAAGGGTGGCATTGTTGGCCAGGATACAGTTGTTGGCCAGGATACAATCGTGGGCAACATGCACATAAGCCATCAGCAGGCTGTTGTCGCCAACGGCCGTACGGCCAGCGGCCACCGTTCCGCGGTTAAGGGTGCAGCATTCGCGGATGATGACATTATTACCGATCTCGACGGTTGTTTTTTCGCCTTTGTACTTGAGGTCCTGGGGTATTGCACTGATGACTGTTCCCGGGAAAATTTTGCAATTATCGCCAATACGCGCACCGTTCATGATGGTTACGTTATTCCCGATCCAGCAGTTATCACCAATCACCACATCTTCTTCGATGACAGTAAATGGGCCAATATGGACGTTTTGGCCTATTTTAGCATTGGGGTCAATTACCCTCAGGCCGTTGTTGTAGCTCATGGCTCAAGAATGTGTTAGTCGTTTAGAGCACTGGTTCCAGCATTGAAGACCAATGATCCGCCCTGTTGAAAAGTGCCTTTCAGCAGTTATCGGAGGAATCAGCTTCCTTCGTTCGCCGTACGATTTGAGCGGTCAGCTCACCTTCCGATACAACTTTACTGCCGACATAAGCGGTTCCCTGCATATGAACGATGCCGCGACGAATTGGTTCCAACAATTCCATTTTAAGAATCAAGGTATCCCCCGGCACTACTTTGGCTTTGAACCTGGTATTTTCTATTTTCAAAAAATAAGTATCCCAATTCCCTGCATCCGGCACATTGTGGAGGGCCAGTATACCCCCTGTTTGCGCCAGCGCTTCTATTTGTAACACACCAGGAAAAATGGGGTTGTTGGGAAAATGCCCCTGAAAGTAAAATTCATTGTTAGTGATGTTCTTTACACCAACAACATGGTTTTCGCTGATCTCAATAACCTTATCCACCAGCAGAAACGGGAAACGATGCGGCAACAAGTTTTGCACCTTGTTTACATCATAAATCGGTTCTTTATCGGGGTCGTATTTAGGAACACCAGCGGTACGACGTTGCTCCACCATGTGCTTTTTCAAAATCTTGGCAAACTCCACGTTGGCGGTATGGCCAGGCTTGGTTGCTACGATTTTGCCCTTGATGGGACGCCCAATAAGCGACAAATCACCGATAACATCCAGTAATTTGTGCCGAGCCGGCTCGTTCTGAAAATGTAATTTTATGGTGTTCAAAACACCTTCAGAATCTACTTTTACACTTGGCCGACCCATTTTCACCGCCAATGCATCCAACTCATCCTGCTCCAGCATACGGTCGGCAATAACAATGGCATTGTCAAAATCACCACCCTTGATCAAACCCATGTCCAGCAGTTTTTCCAGTTCATGGATAAAAACAAACGTGCGGCAAGGTGCAATTTCTTTGACATAGCCATCCAGATCGTGCAAAGCCGCAAATTGAGGCCCGAGCACCTTTGAATTGAAATCGATCATTACCGTTGCTTCAAAATGATCTGATGGCAAAGCCAGCAATTCGGTGCCAGTCACTTCATCCTTGTAAGAAATCGGTTCCGTAACAACGAAATATTCGCGTTCAGCATCCTGCTCTTCTAATCCGGCTTGCTGCAATACCGACACAAATGGCATCGAGGTACCATCCATAATGGGCATTTCCGGGCTGTCGATCTCGATCAGCACATTGTCCAGGTGCATACCGGTAAGCGCCGACAACACATGTTCAACTGTGGAAACTTGTGCATCACCACTTTTCAGGGTGGTACCCCTGTTGGTTGAAATCACAAGTTTAACATCCGCATGAATTATAGGCTGCTCCGGTAAATCAATGCGCTGAAACCGGTATCCATGGTTAACGGGTGCTGGTTTAAAGGTCAGCTGAACTGACTTTCCGGTATGCAGGTCCACGCCCTTTACGGACACAGCATTTCGAATCGTGGTTTGTTTCATACTAGCAGAACAAAATTCAGTAGGCAAAGGTACGATTTAGGGTTTGATATAAGGTGTTTCTTCCGTAGATAAAGCGGGTACCTGCGTCGATTTTATTCACAATTTCGACGAGACAGGCAATAATAATTTGGTTTTCGTACTTTTTAAATGCCTTTTCCGGAAGAGTATTGGCCTCAAAAGCCAATAGGGCAAACCAAATTATTCCTTGTAGGGAATTCGGGCCACAATGGAGCGGGCAAGCGTCAATTCGTCGGTGTACTCCAGATCGCCCCCAAACGACACCCCACGGGCAATGGTGCTGATGCGAACCCCCGAACCTTGCAACTTTTTGGAGAGGTAATAAACCGTGGTCTCGCCTTCAATTGTAGGGCTAATGGCCATAATAATTTCCTTCAGTTCTCCCTCCGATACGCGATCCGCCAAACTGTCCAGGTTGAGGTCGGCAGGGCCTATACCATCAATTGGGGAAATAATGCCCCCCAGAACGTGGTACAAGCCTCTGTATTGCCCCGTATCCTCTATAGCCATAAGGTCCCTGATGTTTTCAACAATACATACAAGGCTACGATCGCGTTGGGGATCAGCACAAATCTGGCAGGTATCGGTATCTGCCAGATTGTGGCAAATGTTACAATCGCGTATGCCTTCCCGTAGGTCGCGCAGTGCTGTAGTAAATTGTTCCGTGTACGACTTGTCCTGCTTCAACATGTGCAACACCAGCCGAAAGGCGGTTTTGCGGCCTATACCCGGCAGGGAAGCGAAGGCTTCGACGGCTTTTTCGATTAGCTTGGAGGAAAATGTCATGGTCAAACGGAAAAATTTCCACAAAAGTAACCCAAGTATGGGAATTCGCCATACCGAACCTTTGGGCTGACCTATACGCAGGGTTATAAAAAGGCGGCGGCAGGCCTTTTCAGGTTACTGCCGCCGCACGGAAAACTACCCTGTCATGTCTATCTTTTTGGCCGAAGGCCTTTTCTTATTTCACAGGAATGCACAATACCGGGATGTTGGAATGATTCACCGTATCTTCTGTAAGGCTTCCAAAGAGGAGGTGTGATAAGCCTTTGCGTTGATGAGTCGCCATTGCGATCATCCCAATTTTGTGTTCACCAGCAAATTGCAGGATGCTGGACTCCTCATTGAAGGTATTCCCACTGACGAAGGTGCTGATGTTTTTCAGCCAGGATTTGGCAGCAAAATCAATAGCCGCTTTTTCGATCTGGTCGTTGGTATCAAAGCCTGCCGGATTGTTCAGGTATAGCACTTTTACTTTGAAGGGAAACAACTCCTGCCATTTGGCCAGGGCATCAAAGGCTATGCTTTGGTCCGGCCGGAGGGTGGTTGCCATCAGCACTTCCTTTACATCAAACTCACCCGAGTTTTCAGGAACAGCCAAAATGGGACAACAGGAGGTGCGAATTACTTTTTCCGTATTGGAACCTACAAAAAACTCTGTGGCGCCACTCGCACCCTTGGTTCCCATAACAATAAGATCAACCTTGTCCTCCTCCGCTATCCTTCGCAGGGTATTGTACAGAAACCCTTCTTCAATCCGGGTCTCAATGGATATGTCCTTGAACGCCGGGTTTTCTACAACATCTCTTTTCAGGTTGAAGAGCTCATCGGCGGCCATTTCGTAATACTGGGCCATGTCTGGCTGATCAAAAATAGCATATTCCGGCAACGGTGGCGCATAAGCCATTACCGTATTGGTATGCAGCAGCTCAATTTTTGCACCTGCTTTTTGGGCTATCGTCGCTGCAACATGCAACGCGTGCCGGGAATTATTCGAAAAATCGGTAGGAACTAATATCTTTTTCATGGCAGCGGAAGTTTTGTTCTTGAGAAACAATACAAAAATCCTTCCTTTCTACCCGAACATCAATGACTAGGGTCAGAAATCCAGTTGAGCATCATCATGTATTCCTGCGGCAGATCCAATAGGGTAAGGGTAGCGCACTGCGGTCAGGGCAAGGCCTTGTGCAGGCACAGAAAAGGGCATAGGAAGGGCGGATTGTTCTTCCAGCGCCTTTTTAATTTCTGCTACCGACATTTTACCGAGTCCTGCATACACACAGGAGCCAACCACCAGCCGTACCATTCCGCGCAAAAAACGGTTGGCACTGATGTGAAATTCCAATAATTCGCCCCTGACTTCCCAGTGCGCCTTCAGCGACTGGCAGCGAAAGTGATCCAATCCGCTGTCGGATTTACAAAAGGGGGCGAAGTCCTCGTATTGCCCCAACAGTGTGGCGACCTTATGTACCGCATCCAGATCCAACTGCTTGCCTTGTGGATAATACCATGCTGTATCGGTAAGGAATGGATCTTTCACAAGGGTGATGGTGTATACATAACTCCGTTCGACAGCATCAAAACGGGCATGAGCATCCGGCGGCACAGGAATGACGCGCTGCACGGCAATCCCACTGGGGAGCATACTGTTGATGGCTTCTAAAAACCGCTCCGGCAGGGCATGGCCTGCATCAAAATGCGCAATGTAGTATCGGGCATGTACACCAGTATCTGTTCTGCCACAACCTGTCACGCTAATGGGTTCTCGTAAAAGGGTAGCCAGGGCATCTTCCAATTTTTCCTGTACGGCAAGGGCATTCGGCTGGCGCTGCCAGCCGCTGAAGCCTGTTCCCAAGTAGGAAAGTTGAAGAAAATAGCGCATCATCAAGGTTTATTGCAGCATATTGATCGTGTCAGAAAGCTATACATGCTGCCGAACAAATTGTTCACAGGCCTCATCTACCATGCGGAACACCATCTCAAACCCGTCATCGTCATAGTAGGGATCCGGCACCTCCCGGTCTTCTCCCGGGCTTGATTGATTTAGCATGAGATCCACTTTGGCGCCATGCGCTGTGCTTGGGGCCAGCCGTAGTATATCCCGTCGGTTGGCGCGGTCCATTACAAATATTTGATCGAAATGGTCAAAATCGGCTGTTTTGAATTGCCGCGCACGCTGGTCGGTAATGTCAATTCCATATTTACGCGCGGTGTCAATTGATCGGACATCGGGCAATTCGCCCGCATGCCAGCTGCCTGTTCCGGCGCTGTCCACCTCCCAATCGAGCTGGTATTTTTTGATCTTATCTTTCATGATCCCTTCTGCGAGGGGGCTTCGGCAAATGTTGCCGAGACAAACCATAAGAATGCGCAAAATATTGAATGTTTAGCGGTTAACATGAATCCAGTCTTTGTGTACTGGTTTTGGGTATACTCGAAGCAACATGGTTTGCGAAAATTATCCATAGTCATCAGTTCTGATGGCAAGGCATAAAACGCAGACGATGCAGGGCATCGGCGAGAATTTATAACGCAGCCAGGAGGACTGAGGACAAGTGAGCATTCGCAAACCACTTTACTTCGAGTATAACTTTCGCCTGCTAAAGTATTGTATTAAGTATCAGGACACAATTAAATGATAAAATAAACGCAGCGATTTGTGACAAGACAAGGCATTTTTTGAACACATAGCAGCGATATGTCTGAAAAAAATAACGCTGTATTGGCACAAAAGAGCAAAGTGGATTTTGTCATTTAATTGTGTCCTGATACTTAATTCAAATACTGGTACAATCTAACTTGTTACAGCGGGAAACCCTTAAAATGGTCTTTGGTCATTGGTCTTGGGCTTTGCCCAGCGAAAGACCATGAAAAAAAAACAGGATTCAAAAAACCAGGGCGGCAATGTGCCTTCCCTGGTTTTCTGAATCCTGCAGATTTGCCTCAGCTGGATTTTAGCGAAAAGGCAGGTTAAAATATCTTGTTGTACTTCAGCAAAAAGGCGCCCGTAAGCTGGGTCGCAGGCGCTTGCTTATCGCCAGCATCGCCATACACGCCATTATCGTTGGTATCAATGTTCATCTTTACGTCCTGATCGTAGAACACCTCACCCAGCAAGTCGAGCGAAAACCCTTTAAATAACTGAACACTCAGGTTATTGGCAAACAACACATCGATATTCTGCGGGCCCTGCAGGTAATTGGAAAACAGGCGGAGCGTTCCGTTGTAGGCAATCCGGTCTCCGTAAAATTTGTTGGTATACCGCCCAACCAGTTCTGAACCCAAACCGGTAAAGGTGTTTTTTCCATTGTCGTTGCCCTGAATATTCAAGGACGCAATGGTGTCATCGGCCACATAGATAAAGCGCAGGGCAAATGGAGAGTACTGCACCGAAAAATGGTCATTGGGCTTGAAGGTAATACCTGGAGACAATTGAATGAGCAACGGTGAAAGGAAGTTGGACACCACATGGTCGGCCGAATCAAGCGGCGACAGGTAGTTGCTCGCGTAGGTTTTCAGCAGTTGCGACTGCGCCAGCAGGTCTGCAGAAATGTACCATTTTTCCCCTATAATTTTGTGCCCGTAAGTAGAGGTCAGTCGGAGCACATCGAGGTTTTTTTGAAAACCATCGGGTTGGTTTAGTGCGCTGCGGCCTAGTTTCTGAACCGAAAGCTGGAGGGAAACCTGGTTGTTCCAAAAGGATTTTTCCGATTTGTTTTTGGCCATAAAAGTGCCAAGTCCACCCAAGCCAAAGCGACTGGTACCGCCACCCACGAGAGGGTTGATAATACCCATGCCTGCCAGGTCGAGACCAACACCCGTACCGAGTGTCCAGCCCATTTTGTCCTCAGCCGCCATGTTACTGACTTCCTTCAAGCGATCGTCGCCTGCCTGGCCCAGCAGTGTGGAAGTTGCCAGGAATACCATAAGAAGGGGGAATAGAAGTTTTTGCATAATAAAAAAATTGAATGGTTTGAAAAAACAGATTATTAGTCGCCCGGCTGTAGCAGGTCATCGTCCTGCGCTTCCGGGTAAAAAACTTCGACTTTTTCGGTGGTCAGCTTGCTGAGCGGAACAATAATGGCCCGGTCATGCGTTTGAAGAATCATGGAGGTGGAGTCTATCATCACCACCTGCCCTTCTGAATCCCCAATACGGACCTTATCGCCTACCTGCACCTTATTGCGGTTGTAATAACTGGCGAGGTAGTTGGATACCAGGTCGCGGGCGGCCAAACCATACCCAAATGCAAAAGCCAGGGCGCCAGCGCCGATCACCACCGTGAGATTAGAGGCGATAAAACCGGTTTCGATGCGCGCCTGTGCCAGCGAGCTGACCGCTATGGTAATGAACAAAAAGTAAAATATAATCGAGGCAATCAATTTTGCAGAAGGTATACCCAGCGATTGCATCGCCGTGAGGGCCACACCCCGAATTATATCAGCCAAAAACAAACCCAACAGAAAAATGACAGCAGCACTGAATAAGGACGGAATATAATTCAGCAAGTCGCTGACCATTTTGGTGACGGGTTCAATGCCCAGTACATCGGTTGCTGCTACAATAAAAATCAGCATCAGCATGTAAAACAAGGTTTGCGCCAGCACATTGGATATTTGAATCTTAATGCCAGTACGCTGCACAATTTCTATCTCGTTGAGCCGGTCTACCAACCGGTCAATCTGCATAGCAGCCAATACCCGGCGCAATACTTTGCGCAGCAAGCTGGCAATCCACCAGCCAAAAAGCAGCGTAAACAAAGCAGCTGTCAGCTTAGGAATGGCTGCCGTTATTCCGGCAACCATTTGACCGGAGACTCCAGCGGCCAATTGGGTAAAAAAATCAATAATGGACCCTAAAATGATACTCATACCTAGGAAAGATTGGATTCAAATGAATGCAGGAAGAGGATTATTGGAAATAAAAATTCAGTTTTTTCGCAGGCAGTATGGGCGTAAAAAAGATTTCGTAGATCTGGAAAAAGACTTGTTTAACGAGGCTTTTTCCGCCAGGCCAAAGGGTCATTTTCCATGCCACGGGCACCTCCTTGCTGTTTGGGGCCATCGCCGCCTATCAACCGCGCAGCCGTATGCAGCGCGTTGGGCACAAACAATTCAACGACCTGGCCAAAAACAGCCAGATTGTTGACTTGCTGGAGGATAACGCCTTCCAAATCTGGTGGAAGTTGCCTTTCCAGATCATCAAAAAAGCCGCGATCTTGATCTGTCATAGTACATTTATTTAATGGAATAGCGTGCGGCAGCAGTTAACAGTTGATTAAAAAATACTTCACGGTTAAAAAGCGGCGAATTCATTGCCATATTTTTCTTTATAAATAATTTCCGCACGCTGTTTGGCGCGCATAATTTGCATTTTAATAGCACTTTCTGATTTGTTCAAAACCCCGGCAATCTCCTTGATTTGCAACTCATCAATGTATTTCATCAACAGAATTGCCTTATCGCCGGGTGGTATTTCTTCCAGCACTTTCGTAAGTTGATCGTGCTTCATCTCCAGAATTACACTGTCTGGAACCTCAACTTCGGCTTCTTCTTTTACCCGCTCAATATCTTCCGTAAACAACAAAATCCCTTTCTTGCGTTTTCGAATTTGGTCAATACAGTAATTGTAAGTAATCGAATATATCCACGTAGAAAAGGAAGATTGTTCGCCAAATTTGGCCAGGTTCAGGAGTATTTTAATAAAAATATCCTGTGTCGCATCCCTTGCCAGCCCTTCGTCAGAAAGCATGGAAATACATTTCGCAAATACTTTACTGGCGTAGCGCCGGTACAGATGCGTAAAGTATAGCGTATTCTGCTCGCGCAGGTATCCGCCGATCAGTTCTTTATCGCTCCAATCCGATATTTTCTTTGCAGCTATCAATAATTGGCCTGAATTTTAGGCGAAACAAAAGATAATAGACTGCAAAGACACAAAAAAAGATGGTAATAAGACACCCGCGAGGATTATTTTATTCAGCTCAGTTAATAAGACGTTAAGCATTTCGCTGCGTCACAGTATTCCCGCACCTTTGAATTGTTAATTCATAATTTTAACATATGCCGAAATTTAAACTGCCCACCCTGTTGCTGTTGTTGTTGACCATTTCAGCAAGCACTACTTTGCTGGCGCAAAACAGCGCTACCAACCCGGTTAATTTATACGCTCAAAACGTGGTACTCACCCGCCCCTCCGACTCTACCGACATCAACTCCAAATCGGTATTTAAAAAGGGAAAAGAACCCATCGTGATTGCATTTTGGCTTACCACCTGCCAACCTTGCATGCGGGAGTTTGATGCCTATGTTCGGGAGTATAACAACTGGAAACAGCAGGTGTCATTTAAAATGGTTGGCATCTCCATCGACTTCCCCAACCGCTTTCAGCGCATAAATGAAATCACCCGCGAAAAAAAATTGCCCTTTGAGGTCTACTGGGACCGCAACCGCAGTTTCAAAGAGATTCTGCCGGGTGAATTGAATGGCCTGCCACAGGTTTTTGTATTCAGCCCCGACGGGCAACTGGTATGGCAACACAAGGGCTTCCTGCCAGGCGATGAAAAAGAAGTGTTCCGTCAAATTTCCTTGTACCAGCAGCGTTAAGCCGGAATTTGGTCTTTGACCCCGATCCGGCATTACAGTAGCTCAAAAGACCAATCCGCAGCTTACATTTTCTTAACCTTGCTTGTGTGCATGCTGGTTTCCAACTCCCAGTTGGCCCGAAGCTGCTCCAGTTTTTGGATAAACACCTTTTCTGGCTGCCGGTGTGCAAAGTAATTGCCCGAATCCCAGCGACCATTTCCATTGCTGTCTTCTACCAGCACAGCGGTAAAAACCTGCGCAGGCAACCCCTTGAAGATCAGGGTCTCCTGGTCGGCAGTGGCCTTAAACCGCCGCTCCTCAAGGATCTGGGCGCCATTTTTCAATTGAAACAGGTAGTCCATGCCGGTCACCAACTCCTCCACCGAAAGGGTTATGCTGCCAAGTTGCTTTTCTGGCGGTACATTATAAATCTGTACCAGCGTATCAGTATTGGACAACCCATAAAAGCTACTGGCCGCCCCGGGCAACAATTCCAGCCGATGCGATTTTTCATATTTCCAATTCACCGACAACGTATACACGCGTGGGTCCAGCGTATCCGCCAGAAATGAAAAGGCGGTTATGCGGGTGCTGTCTACAACAAACCGGACAAGGCTGGTATCGATGCCCGCAATGGGATAGTTGAAGGAAAGAATGGCCTGCTTTGAAGGCAGCTGTGTTACTTGCCGGGCAGGAGCGGCTGTGGAAGGTGTCGGGGCGCCAACAGTATTGCGGTTCCGCTTTTGGTTGACCGGCGCCGCAGGCGCATCCTCTGCCCAGCGCAATTGGAAATTTTCCTGAAATTTTCTTGTGGAGAGCGCAGGCACCCGCACGGTATCGGATCCAACCAACATCTCCCAGGCCAGGGAATCGCCAGAAAGGGTATACCACACCAGCAGGGAATCGCCAAATGGCATGGACTGGAGTGAAATGCCTTCAAGGTTGGCGCGGGGCATCAAACCATCTGGTGGTGCAGTATAGGAAAGCACAACATTTCCGTACTGTTTGGTATTTCCATTAAGCAGGCGAGGTGTTGCCCGGTCGGCAAACAGCCTCAAGGTTGGCACTTGTAAAACAGAATCGCGGAGCACCAGCAGGCTGTCGGCGAACGCAATTCGTTCACCGGGAGGGCTCCATTTCAAATTTTGATCCGCATCTTCTATGGCTACAACTTTAAAGGTACCCGGGCGAATATTGGACAGCAGAAACCGACCGTTTTTATCCGTTCGCGAAAAATAATAAGGCCGGTCTTTCAGGATGATACTATCACTGGAATTGTCGTACACCATAACCGCAATATTCTCCTGGGGCTTGCCTTCGTAGGCATCGGCCACAAAACCCTGGATTTGTAAACTGTCGATGACATCTCCTGTTGAAAACACGAATCGCAGGTCGGTAGCCGGGTTGTCTTCGTGCAGGTCCCGGACAGCGGTGCCGAAGTTGATCGTATAGGTGGTGTTCGGCCGGAATTGCTCGTTCTCGTCGAACTGCAAGATCACCGTTTTGCCTTTTATCTTCGCCTCGGGCCGTTTGGCAACAGGCGGTGAAACCACAATTTGCTTTGCGGTTTCCTTCAGCACCACCCATTCGTCGAAGCTCAATTCGATTTTTTTTTCGTTGAACCTGGTGATAAAATTACGCGTACTAAGGGCCGTATCCACCTTGGGCGGCGTCGTGTCTTTGGGGCCGCCGGTTGGGTTTCCCGGTCTGGCACAGGCCCAGCACATCAGGGCAAAAAAGAGTGCCGTATAGACTAAATTCGTTTTTTTCATGGTATTCGTTGTGAAGGTAGGGGGAAACCCCGAAAACAAAGTTCCTGCCCGACCCTTCAGCCTATATTTTATTGTTTTTCAGTCGGAAGCGCATAGGCTTCGATGAATGCCCGGTAACGCTCATCCCGTTCCAGCACGCTTTTGTTTCCAATCAGGCACAGGTGCTGGCGGGCGCGGGTAAGGGCCACATTGAGTTTTCTGTCTACACCTTCCTCTGAGAGGCTGACCAAACTGGCCAGCTGGAGTTCGTGGTGCACACAACAGGAAACGATGATCACCTCTCTTGCGCCGCCTTGGTAACGCTCCACCGTATCTATTGTCATTTCTTCAGGGTCGAGGCCTGCCGCCATGAGGCTTTCCCTGATCTGGGCAATTTGTGCGCGCCAGGGCGTTATGATGCCCAGAGATTGAACAGGGTTCCAGTCCTTGTTGTTGGCAGCATAAAGTTTTTTGTAAAACTGCACCAAAGCCACCACCATGGTGGCTTCCGCCGTACTGGTTTTTTGCCCCGGCAAGGCCTCTTCAGCAGGCGCCCCAAGGAATGCTACCCTTCTGTTGGCCAGCTGTTGTTCCAGCGGTGATAGACCGGCAGGAAGCACGTACGACAAAGCGGCAGATTGCGAACTATCGTCCTGCTTTAGGGTTTGCAACATGCCATCGTAAAAATACCGGCTGGGAAAATACATAATGTCCTGATGCATCCTTCCCTGCCGATCCAAACAGCCATAAGCCCAATCCCACTTCTCTGCAACGCAGCGACGGTACAAACGCTCAAAATAGGAATCACGCATGTCGCGCAAACCAATATCGTTTAAGGCTCCGTCCCGAACTTTGGTTTGGGTTGCCGGCTGGCCAGTCACAGCAGGCAATTGCCGGTGGTCGCCAATCAGGATAAAATGCTCAAAACGGGTGAGCAAACCCAGCAACTGCGGCTCAAGCAATTGCGAGGCCTCATCAATGATCAACCGCTGAAACTTTTTGAGCCGCAACAGACTATCATTTTGTGCAATGGACGCTACGGTACCCACTACAATACGCCGCTTTTCCAGCACCATGCGAAGGTCGGAGCGGGAATCTACATCCGCAATGCGCTGCTGCAGCAGCTGCTCGCGGAACCGGGGTGCGGTAGCATGCTGAGAACCAATGCGCAAATAGTTGTTCCGAATTGCTTCGCCCATACTTTCCAATGCTTCGCAAATTTCATCCACCGCGCGATTGGTGTAGGCCAGCAACAACAGGTTGTCGGATGAATTGTCCAGGATCCAACCCGCCAGCGCCTTCAGCAAAACACTCGTTTTTCCTGTTCCCGGTGGGCCCCACAAGAGGAAAAAATGTGGCGACTGTACGATCTTTTCCACGGCTTTAGCAATCCCTTCCGAAGTGATGGATGCATTTCCCCGGGTGATGGTGTCAATGGGCTGGCCAGGGTCGGGCAACAATACCCGACGTCGCTTTTCCGGGTCGGCGGCGGCCCATTCAAACAAACTGCGGTACATCCCCACAAAACCGGTTTCGAGCATATCCGGCTCCAGATTCCAATAGCGGGTTCCTTCAAAAGGGTAACGGTTGAATTGCTGGTAGCGGAGTTGAACCGCCACGGTATCCTGGTTCAGGGCGGTGATGGTGCACTTGATAACCTGATGATTCAGCACCGTTTCGCCCTCCTCCCCAACAGGATAGAGCACCGCAATGTCGCCAACCCGAAAATTAGCCAATGGGTTGGTATGTGCCGTTTTTCGGAATACAATGCTGGCTTCCGATGCGTTGGCCTTGTTTTCCAGGATTTCGAGGTGACTCAGGATGGCAAAAGCCTGTTGTTTTTCGGCAAAACTATTGCGCCACAGCGCTGCATGGCCATTGATGTTTTCCGAATCGGCTTCTCCAATTTTTGCCAGCATATTTTCCCGGGCAATAAAACCGGTAAAACTATTGAAGTACTTTTTTTCAAGCGGGCTCAGCGCGGCGTATACGGTTTCAAACCGCGTCATATCGCGTTGTAAAAAACCCTTTCCTGTGCCATTTCGGGCATTGAGCCTTTCCAGCAAGGGTACGCGGTCAGCATCGGCTGGAATTCCCGCCAGCAGCCTTTCGATGGCCACCAAATGGTTGCGCACCTGAATGGCCTCCCATTGTTCCGGTGCTACGGTAGGGGCAAAACGCAAGGGGTTGAGTTCTGCACCCGAGTAAAGAATGTATTTCACCGGATCGGTTTGCGCGCCAAAAACGGATCGCACCAACAGATCGTACAACAAGGTTTGGGTAAAATGGCTGCGTTGAATTCCATAGCTGTTGGGCTTAAACGCTTTTCCACTTTTGAGCTCCACGATAGCCGTGACATCGCCTTTTTTATAAAGCAGGTCGAGCCGGCCCTGTATGCCATATTGCTGACTGTAGAACGAAGGCTCCAGAATACAGTGCTCAGGGTCTATGCCTTGTTGGGCAAAGCCACCAGAGGCCATGGCTTTGAGCGTCAGGTAGTGCTTCTGCGATTTAGCGCTCACGTCCCGCACTTCCGCATCCGTCATGGGAGCGTACACGAAGGGGTAAAGCCGGAACGTTTCGCGGAACAGGTCCATATAGGCTGCATCCTTGTTTTGCAGCAAGCGGTCCAGAAAAAAATTAGCGATGTTCCCCACCAGAATAGGTGTGGTCACTTCATAGGGTAAAAATTTTTTAAGGAGGTAACTTAAGGGTTCCGCGCCATGCTCCTTAAAGGCCTCTGCAATAGCGGAGATGTCCACCAGGTAATCAGGCTCCACCACAAAAACCCGGGGTCGGTACTGTCCGCTGCGATCAATGTCTACCTCGTGCAGCATTAGGGTAACCGGAAAGGTAAAAACCTTTCTGAGCAGCTGAATGCTGGGATTAAAATTGTCGTTGCGTTCCGATAGCCCGTACAACACCCGTACCTCCCGGGAGGGATCCTCTTCGTCAACAGCAATCAAGGCCTGGTCTTCAGGAATGTCGCGAACCGCAACAACCCGTGCACCGGACTTATATTCCCACTGTTCCGGCGGCTCAAAACGCCACTCGCCAGCCTGTGGGAAAAAGGCCAGCATCTCGTCCGGAATAGCGCTTTGGTAGAGCACCAGAATGGTTTCGGCAAGGGCCTTGGCCCCCAGACGAACGTCGCGCTCGGAAACTTGCACACCATTTCTCGCCCGATTGGTCAGGCGCCGGAAATGGTGCACCACCTGGAGCGTTTCGGGCTGAATATGAAACTGATGACCAGCATAACTGATGCGTGCAAAGAGGGTGCTGAATGCCAGCTGTTCCTGTTTGGTTGCCTCCAGAAAAATTTTCTCCAGAAAACTCCCCAGCGCCAATACCTTCTCCGCTGGCAACCAGTGCGGGTGCCGCAGTGTTTTCAACACTTCTTTGTATAACAGCGGGGCGATATCGACCGACATGGCTGGATGGTTTGTTTGGGCTTTGGCGGCAAGGGGGCTATCCAGATGGCATCAAATCCGTACACGACATTTCATAGCCCTCTTCAAAAATAAGGTCATGTATGGGTAAAAGCAGTTAAGCAACAGCGCTTCGCCCTAAAGCAAAATCCTGCTGAGTAGCCTACTTACTCCACAAATTGTATTTCAAAATGCAGTAAATAGCCCTGAAGCCGTCTTTCCAGCCAATTTTTTTACCCTCCGCATAAGATCGACCATAGTAAGATATGCCTACTTCGTAAATCCGGATCTCCGGGATGCGGCTTATTTTGGCGGTAACTTCCGGCTCAAAACCAAATCGGTTTTCTTTCAACTTCAGACCCTTGACCAGATCCGAATGAAAGAGCTTGTAGCAAGTCTCCATATCGGTCAGGTTCAGGTTGGTAAACACGTTGGAAAGTGTGGTCAGAAATTTATTGCCGATGCTGTGCCAGAAGAACAAAATCCGGTGTGGCCGGCCACCCATAAACCGGGAGCCATACACCACGTCGGCATAACCATCGAGGATAGGCCGCAACAGGATATTATATTCCTGGGGGTCGTACTCCAAGTCGGCATCCTGGATAATGATATAATCACCACTGGCAAAACGAATACCCGTATGGAGTGCCGCGCCCTTGCCTTGGTTGACCTCGTGGCGCTGGTACTGGATATTCAAGTCCGGATTGGCATCCATATAACGCCGAATAGCACCTTCCGTATCGTCTTTGGAGCAATCATTGGTGATGATAATTTCCTTTTGGATGCCAGCGATCAGCTCTACAGCTTTGACCTTGTCCAAAATCCGGTGAATGGTGCGCTCCTCATTGTACGCTGGAATAACAATTGAAAGGGTTTTATTCATTTTTTTTTGTGTTTGGCACGAATTATGCCTGTTTATTGGAGATGCAAAGTTAATCGGATGTTCACAATTTGCCTGATTTTGACATAAAAGCTAAAAGTGCGCTAAAAAAAGGCATTAAGCAGAAACTTTTTAGGTAAAACACTCGTTAATTTGTTCATAATCAAAATTTTAATCTTCACCCATTCAATAATCAAACACCATGTCCAAAAGTATCAGCACTTTCCGTCGCCTGTGGGAAAAGTCTCCTAAAAAAGCTGTCGCATTTATCTTCCGTAAGGTCACCTACAAGGCCAAGCATTTTCTTCCACGTGACGAGTGGAACAAAAATTGGCTGGGTGAAGAAATGCGTCCATTCAACAGTCTGCGCTAATAATGACTTTTTTATTGTCCGGAAATCTTTTTTGGTCTGAATAACGCCGAAAAAGTGCATTTTTGCGCATTGCATGAACTTTGACACCATACCAATGTTCCCCATGCAAGATTCCGGCTTATGAAAATCTATTATGTTGCCTGCCTATTGCTTTTTCTGACCGCCTGCAACAAAGGCGGACAAAAAGACACCCCTGCTGCCGGCCCCGGCGCTAACCGAACCAACTACGATGTTGCTGCCATTGAAGGATTCGTTGTAAAGTCCGCTTTGTTAAGCGAGCATGTTACAGCGAGCGGTAGCATTTTACCTGCTGAAGAAACGGTACTACACCCGGAAGCCAGCGGAAGAGTAGTATCCATCAACCTGCCGGAAGGTAAAAAAATTGCAAAAGGTACCCTGTTGTTAAAAATCTTTGACGACGACCTTAAAACCCAGCTGCAGCAACTGGATATTCAGCTCAAACAGGCACAAATCACAGAGCAGCGCCTGGCCGACCTTATAAAGGTTAAGGGTATCAGCCAACAAGAATACGATTTAGCGGTGCTTCAGGTGCAAACGCTAAAAAGCCAGATGGATCTTGTTAGAATCAACATTGGCAAAACCGAACTCCGTGCCCCCTACGATGGCGTTTTAGGTCTTCGCAACATCAGCCCTGGCGCCTACGTAACGCCGGCCACCGAAGTTACTACCATCCGTGCCACCAATACCCTGAAACTCGACTTTTCCGTACCGGAAAAATACAGCACGCTTCTCAATCCAGGACAAACGGTTGCTTTTGCAATTGAAGGAAGCGACCTCACTTACAGTGCAAAAGTGCTTGCCAGCGAACAGCGCATCGACGCCAATACCCGAAACCTCCAGCTTCGTGCGCAGGTTTTGGGCAATATACAGGGACTCCTGCCTGGGGCATTTGCAGAGGTTACCATCAACCTTCGCAGCAAACCCAAAGCACTGATGGTGCCCAGCCAGAGCTTGGTTCCGCAGGCACGTGACAAAAAAGTATACGTTAACCGAAATGGTAAAGCCGACTTTATTACGGTCCAAACAGGTGTTCGACAGGCTGGCATGGTTGAAATCACCGATGGCTTGTCGGTTGGCGACACCATCGCTACCACCGGTATTCTTTTCCTTCGCCCCGGTGCAAACATGACGTTTTCCAAAATAAATTAGGTTTTGAAAAATTCAGTCTGTGCTATCGCCGATTTTTGCGCAGCAAAACACCTGCGGCTACTGCGCCTGTCTGCAGGAAAATTATTTTGCGAAGCAAAATTGAAAAAACCAAATACTAAATTGGTTCACCGTTAGTGGAAAATCACCCCTTTCTGCCCAACACCCATTCCAGTGCAAGCCTATAGCCATCCAATCCGAGGCCTACAATACAACCCACACAATGGGCAGATAAGTAAGAATGGTGACGGTAGCTTTCTCTTTTAAACACATTGCTGATGTGCACCTCCACAACTGGCGCAGGAATGGCCGCAATGGCATCAGCGAGCGCAATAGAGGTATGTGAATAGGCGCCAGCATTGAGAATGATGGCATCTGCTGAAAAGCCCGCCGAATGAATCTTGTCCAGCAGGGCGCCCTCGTGGTTGCTTTGAAAATAAGAAAGTTGCAGATCCGGATAGCGCGCCTGAAGCGATTTAAAAAAATCGTCAAAAGATTGCGAACCATATATTTCGGGTTCACGTTTCCCCAATAAGTTGAGGTTTGGACCGTTGATAATGAGAATTTGTTTCATGCGCTGGCGCTGGGAAGGTACAGGGAAATTGTATTTTGCCTGCACAAATCTCGCCCTTTGAACCCAAAGCAACAACTATGCACAAAGGCTACTTGTTTTTTTTATTTCTTGCGATCGTGCTGAACGCTCCACGGCAGTTGGCGGCACAGCGCATGGTGGTCTCAGATGCCATATCCATTCGAAACGATTACGGCTATGAGTTGATCGGTCGTTTGCGCGACCGCGTTCTGATTTTTCGCGACCAGTCCGATAATTTCGAGATCCAGGCCTTTGATGCGCAGCTGCACCTGTCCTGGAGCCGGGAATTGAACGATATCGAACGCAGGGGCGTGCAGATTCTCGCGGTCATTGGGGGTAAAAATGATTTTTCAGTGGTGTACAAATTGCGCCGAAGGGGCACCACAACGCTGGTCCTCCACAAATACGATCCCGGCGCTAACCTGATCGACAGTGTCACCATAAAAAATTACGGCGAAAGGCCTTTTAACCCACCCACCCTGGATGTGGTACGCTCCGAAGACCGCAATGTGTTGGCTATATTCAATACGGCCGAACGCAGTCAGCTCGAAGTCTGCTGTTTTCGTATAGATAAAATGCAGACCCTTTGGGACAGGACGGTCTATTTTCAGCAAGACTATTTCGATTCGTATGTAAAGTCCATGACGGTTGGCAACAACGGAAATTTTTTCCTGGTCAGCGAGTTCAACAACCGACGCGCCAAACTCGACGACCACTCCTTTCGCATCGTTCAGGTATCAGCAGGCCCGGATCGGCTTTACGAAGTGCCCTTGCCCGATTTTCTGACCAGCGACCTGAAATTTACCGTCGATAACTTAAACCAACAATTGGTGGGCGCAGGGTTGTTTGGCGACAAAAACCGGGATCGCACCGTTGGTTCTTTCTATTTACGTCAACCTTTCACCGGTGAAAACTTTGTGTTGCAATACAACCCTTTTGATGAGCAGTTCATGTCGGTACTGCGCAGAAAAGATTCCGAAGATGACTTCAAGGGGCTAAACGATGCCGATGTTTCTCACCTGGTTCTGCGCCAGGATGGCGGCGTTTTGTTGGTGGCCGAACGGCATCACGAAATCCAACGAGGCTCCGCTGCCGGTCGCGGTTTCTGGCGGGAAGGCATGCGGGTGGTGGTGGATTTTTATTTCGACGACGTTTTTATGATTGCCATGGACCCCAAAGGAAACATTCAATGGCACACTGTTTTGCACAAAAAGCAATACTCTCAGGACGATGAGGGCATTTTCTCCTCCTATTTGCTGTTGCGAATGGCCGATCAGCTCCACGTACTGTTCAACGATGAGATTAAATATGAAAATTCCTGCAGCGAATACATCGTTTCGGCAGCGGGAGAATTCGACCGGAACAGCCTGTTGAATACCAATGGCCTGGCCTTGCGTTTGCGGTACCGGGAAGGGCTGCAAATCAGCGCCAACGAGTGCATCATTCCCTCGGAGTTCAGGAACAGACTAAAGTTGGTATTGCTCCGGTTTTAAACCGTTGGCTGTGGCGAAGCCAAACGCATGTTTGGGATTTTAGTCTTTGGGTGTTGGTCTTTGGTTTCGATCCCGGTTATTGCTGCCTTGTACAGTTAAATGCCGGAGCAATTGGAATGAAATTTTGGACACCCTTCTTAAAAAAGCATGTGCATTATTTATCAAAGAATATTTTGTCAAAATTAATGCATTGAAAACCAATCAGTTAATTCTTCGGGGCAAAGCCAAAGACTAAAGACCAATGGCCAAAGCCCCCTAAACATTTTCCATCACCAAAAACCGGCAATAGTCCTCCACCAGCAGCATGGTACGACCGCGGTAGTGCCGGTGCGGATGCAAGTGTTTTTGCAGGGCCTCAGCGGTTGCAGGGCTTTTGTCCAAAAAGGTCATCAGGGTTTTGAGCACTTTGAAGTAGCGTCCTATGTCGTTCACTTCTGGAATATCGCGTGCACCCAGTCGTACGAGCGCTTCGCGGAACATGGGAAAATCATAAGGGGCGTACCCTTCCGGACTGTGCAGGGACAGGTAAAGCGCCGGCGCACGGTAATCGCCATGGTAATGGTTGTTTTCGATGGTCGTGGCGTGTGTTTTTTTGTAATCCGCCAGCAAGGCATCACAACCAAACATGAAACGCGAAATGCGGTTTTCCGGTGCAAATTTTTCGTTGAAAAGGTCGTCGAACATGGCGCGCACGGTCTGCGGTTCGAAGCGCCAGAACTCCAGCATCATGCGTTTGGGCTGCCAGTTGCCATCCTGCCACTGCCTGCGGGTGTCGCTGTTTTGCAAACAACGGTCGAACATTTCGGCGGGATCAGGAGCGGTTGGGTTCCAGTGAAGCTGAAAATTTTGCAAAGATTCCCATTTGTACAGCGAAGGATGATGGCGCGTTCGGTTGAGCCATTGCGTGTAGGCACTGATGCCGTCCTGGATTTTAGATAAAACCATTGGGTATTAAAATGAATTATTGTTCATTAATTTATTGGTGCCGGAAAAGTTGCCCGAGGCTTTTATCTCCGCGCAATGTGTAGCATCTTTGGATTCAATTCAAGCACAATATGCTGTTCGAAACCAACCGCCTGTACATCCGTCGGCTCGCGCCCGGCGACCTTCCCGACTTTCACACGATGCAGTCGAACCCGACTGTCATGCGGTTCACTTCCGGCCAGGCACAAACTTACGAAGAAAACCAAGCCGAACTGGAAAAGGTAATTGGCCGGTACGAGACCCCGGGCAATGACTTTTGGGTGTGGGCGGTACTGGACAAACAGGAAAATACCTTTATTGGCACCTGCGCGCTGATGCGCAACGAAGAAGGTGAGCAGGAAATTGGTTACCGTCTGGATGAGCCCTCTTGGGGCAAAGGTTACGGCACGGAGCTGACCATGGGGCTCATGGCGTATGCTTCCGGACTGGGATTTTCGGCCCTGATGGCCTATGTGTACGACGAGCACGCTGCTTCCATTCGGGTTTTGGAAAAAGCCGGCTTCGAGTTGGAAGAGCGGTTTTTCAACAAAAAATTGAATTGCATGGACCGGCGTTATATTTATTATTTTGAATAAACATGCGCAAACAACTAATCCGGGTATCGCTGCTGCTGTTGACCTTTTTGCTGGCAAAAAATGTCATTTTTCAAAGCCTTGTGCGATACAGCCCCATTGCAGAACGAACGCCAAAGGCCTTGGGCAGCGCTGTTTTCAAGGCAAGGTGCAACGAATGGTTAACCAATCACCCGGAGGCTAGTTTGGAGGAAATGATCCGGTTTGCAGATGGCTTTACCCGCTCTACCTTGAAATTTACTTTTGAAAAATGCAGTACCGACCCTGCGGTTCTGGCTAAGCTTCCTGCAGGGAAGCGCGTAAGCAACTGCATTGGCTATGCTGCACTGTGTAATACAATCCTGCTATATCTTTTACAACAGCGGAATTGGAACGGGAAGGTGTCTGTGCACCATAAAGTAGCACAACTGTATCTCGCCGGAATAAACCTGAACAGGCTTTTCAGTGATCCTTTTTTCGCTGACCACGATTACAATGAAATTATTGATTCGTCTAACCACACCGTTTACCGCCTGGATCCCAGCCTGTACGATTGCCTTTGCGTAGGGCCAAAGTTCAAAAACAACCCACCACAACAATAACGACACCCGTAACCATGGGCGATAATTACCTTAGCTGGGCTTTAGGTGAAAAGAGATAAGGAACGGAAAACTTACTGCCCCTTTTTTCAAGCAATAGACGTATCTCACCGGATAACATGATCCAGACGCTTTGAGTTTGTGCAAAAAAAGGAGCAAATTTGCTGTCCAACAGAAGTTCACCGGATTTTGTAACCCATATACCTGACGATCATGCTATTTACCCTTACCGATAAAAACTCATTGGGCAACACCTTTTTAGCAGAATTGCGCGATGTGGAAATACAGAAAGACCGCCTTCGTTTCCGGCGTAACCTCGAACGTATTGGCGCTATTCTGGCATACGAGATCAGCCAAAAACTGGCATACGAGCCCATGGAGGTAGAAACACCCTTGGGTATGGCTACGCATGAACTTCCCATGGAGCGCATCGTGCTGGCCACAATTCTTCGGGCCGGACTACCATTTCACCAAGGGATGCTGGCGTTTTTTGATGAGGCTGACAATGCCTTTATTTCGGCCTACCGCAAGGAGCACAAGGATGGCAGCCTTGAAATTCAACTCGACTATGTGAGTACGGCCGAATTAGATGATGCTGTGCTGATCCTCTGCGACCCCATGCTGGCAACCGGTGCATCTGTCATTACAGCATTGGAACATTTGCTCGTTCGGGGAACACCCAAGGCCATACATGTTGCTTCCGTAATTGCCAGTACAGAAGGTGTAAACGCACTCCGAAGAAGGTTCCCAAAGGTCAGTCTTTGGATTGGTACGATTGATGAAGAACTAACGGCCAAGTCTTTCATAGTTCCGGGCCTGGGCGATGCCGGTGACCTGGCTTACGGAGAAAAGATTTAGGCGAAATTCCCCAATAGTATCAGGACACAAATAATTGGCAAAATAAAAGCGCCACCCCGAACTTGGGATGGCGCTTGTTTTTATTTCAAACCTCTAAGGGATCGAAAAAACTACTTGTCGTCGTCGTTGCCGAGTTGCTCCATCAATTGAGCAAGACCAGCAAGGTCGCCAAGCATTTCTTTCTCAACCTTATTCTGTACATCGCTGATGGCAGCTTTGGTTTCACCTTCCTCTTTGTATTTTTCACCACGGAGGGCAGCTTCAGCCTTGTGCTTGAGATCTTCCCAGTAACGTGTGTGTGAAACAAGAATCCGGCGGTCGTCTTTGTTGAATTCGATAACCTTAACCGTTGCCGTTTCGTCAACATCGAGCAATTCGCCGCTTTCCTTGCGGATGTGCTTGGCTGGAGCGAATGCTTCGAGGCCCTGCAGTTGGAAAGTAGCACCTTTGTCGTCGCGCTTCAATACGGTGGCCTCATGGTAGGAGCCTACAGGGAAGATGGCTTCAACATTGTCCCATGGGTTTTCCTGTACTTGCTTGTGACCAAGGCTGATCTGACGTTTCTCTTTGTCGATATCGAGCACTTCAACTTCCAGTTCAGCGCCTACTTTGGTGAATTCGCTGGGGTGGGCATAACGCTTGGTCCAGGAAAGGTCGCTGATGTGCACCATGCCACTCACGCCTTCGGAGAGTTCAACAAAGATGCCGTAGTTGTTCATGTTCTTCACTTCTCCTTTATGGCGACTGCCAACGGGGAAAGCGCCTTCGATTTCGCTCCAGGGATCGGAGGTCAGTTGCTTGATGGAGAGCGACATTTTGCGGTCTTCGCGGTCGATGGTTACGACGCGAGCTTCCACTTCCTGTCCCATTTTGAAGAACTCCTTGGCATTGATGCTCTGGTTGCCCCAGCTGATTTCGCTGATGTGGATCAGGCCTTCAACACCCGGCAGGATTTCAACAAATGCGCCATAATCTTCGATGTTCACAACTTTTCCGGTTACAACCGCGCCTTCAGTAACATCGGCTGGCAATACCTCCCAAGGATGTGGGGTGAGTTGCTTGAGGCCGAGGCTGATACGCTTCTTGTTTTCGTCGAAGTCGAGTACAACAACGTTGATGCGCTGGTTGATCTGCACCACTTCGCTTGGGTGACCAATCCGGCCCCAGCTGATGTCGGTGATGTACAACAAACCATCAACGCCACCCAGGTCGAGGAACGCACCGAAGTCGGTGATGTTCTTAACGATACCTTCCAGTACCTGACCTTTTTCAAGGCTAAGCAGGATTTGCTCGCGCTGTTCGGCCAGATCGCTTTCGATGAGTGCTTTGTGGCTCACAACGGCATTTTTGATCTGCTCGTTGATTTTAACTACTTTGAATTCCATCACCTTGCCCACATACTGGTCGTAATCGATCACCGGTTTAATGTCGATTTGTGAACCAGGAAGGAAGGTTTCCAGACCACCACAATCGGCGATCAAACCACCTTTGGTTTTGCTGATGATGGTACCGTTGATGATCGTGCCGTTTTTGAAAGAATCCACGATGCTCTCCCATGCGCGAAGAATTTTGGCCTTCTTGCGGGACAGGCCGAGTTGGCCCTGTGCATCTTCTTGTGTTTCAACGTACACTTCCACCCAGTCGCCCGCTTTGAGGTCGGGCATGTCGCGGAATTCGCTGGATGGCACTACACCATCACTTTTGTAATTGATGTCGAGTACGATATCGCCACCGTGGATCGCGCTGACCACGCCTTTGACGATTTCGTTCTCATTTACATTGCGGAGGGTTGCATCGTAGGAAGTCAGGTAATCGGCACGCTCAGCATCGGTATAAGCGATGGCGCCGCGCTTGTCCATGTTCCAGTTGAAGTCGTCGTGATTGCCACCAGCAACAACTGGCTCAAATTCAGGCAACACCACTTCTTCTTCTTCTTCGTCGTCCGTCACCTCTTCGTCGTCAGATTTTGCGATGACAGGCTCGTCATCGTCCTCATCATCAACTTGTGCTTTTTTAACAACCTTTTTTGCCGCTGGCTTAAGCAGATCTTCTTCCGCTTCAACTTCTGGGGCTGCTTCAACTTCTGGGGCCGCTTCAACTTCAGGGGCCGCTTCAGCAACTGGTGTTTCAACGGTTTCTTCCACAGCGGGTGATTCTTCTGCTACCGGAGCAGCAGGCGTAGTTTCTTCTGTGTGCTCAACTGGCTGCTCTTGCTCCTGGTTGAGATCCTTTTCGTCGTCTTGTAACATAGGTAAAGTGGTTGGTTTTGAGGCTTTTAATGATAAAATGGTTGCAGGCGACACATCCGGGACGCCGCCTTTGTCCCTCGCTTTTTCTAAAAGCGGGCGCAAAGGTACGGCTTATTTTACAAATTATAAAGCTGAAAATGAGGAAATTGCGACAATAATTTAGTGTCGCCCAAAGGTCAGCAACACCTTGTTATTGTCCGCAACAAACGCGGCCATTTCTGGCGATTGGAAGGCCTAACCTTCCAGTCGATGCGGGAGTGTAACGATGAAACTACTGCCCTTTCCCGGCTCGCTTTTTACATCAATCAGGCCTTTATGGGCCGTGACAATGGCTTTAACGTAACTGAGGCCAAGGCCAAACCCCTTCACATCGTGAATGTTGCCTGTATGTACCCGGTAAAACTTGTCAAAAATGTGTTTACGGGCTTCTTTACTGATACCCATACCATGGTCTTGCACCGTAATTTCTATCCCAATGGGCACATCGCGGGTGCTGATGATGATGTCGGGTTTTTCCGGACTGTATTTATTGGCGTTGTCGAGCAGGTTGTGGATAATGCTGGCCAAGTGGGTGGCGTCGGCATCAATGACCGGATGCTGGGCCCGGAGCTCGGCCCGGAGAGTGCCTTCTCTTTTTTCCACCTGCAGGCTAAAGTTATCTACTGCCTGCTGAATCAGTTCGTGGAGATTAATCTCGCTGGTTTTGATCTCAAAGTCTTTTTTGTCGATGAGTGCCATTTGAAGCACGCGTTCGACCTGGCTGTTCATTCGACGGTTTTCCTGACGGATGATGTCGATAAAACGTTTGATCTTATCCGGAGCGTTTACAACCATGGGGCTTGCGATGCTGTCGGCTGCCAGAGAAATCGTCGCTATAGGGGTTTTAAATTCGTGGGTCATGTTGTTGATGAAGTCGTTCTTCATCTCCGACAGTTTCTTTTGTTCAAAAATGACCTTGATGGTATAAAAGAAACTAAACATGATAATGCCGGTAAACAGAACAGACATCAGGAGGGTAATCCATACCGACCCCAGCACGAGGCTGGTGCGGTTGGGAAAATAGAGCGATAAATAACCCGGCGACTCAATGTCTTCCTGAAAAAGCGCCACGCGATAAGGTGAATTGAAAAGGTACGATGCGCCACCATGTACTACCTGGGTACTGTAATCCACCACCACAAAGTGATCGTTCACCACCACATAACTGTTTTTTGCCTTGGAGTAAACGCCGTATTGATAAGGAGAGGTAACACCCCGGCTGGAAAGTTCCTCGCGAAGAGCGGAGGCCAGCAGGTCGAGATTGATGCGTTCTGCCAGCGGTTTGGAATCGACCAGCTGACTAACTTTTACATACTCCCACATGTTCACATTGTCCTCAAAACTGTTGGCACCCGGCGATTGTGAAATTGCCGGGAGGCTGTCGGAGCGTGAAATACGCCGGCGGGTGTAACCGTTTTCCAGGTATTGCGCGGCTTTCCGGATATTTCGGTTGGCCTCTGCGCCTGTTCCTTTGGTGGAGCTTAGTGCCTCCAAAATGGCAGCATTCTCGACCTTTTGGAGTTTGTAGGCCACATCGTTCATGGCTGCAAAAACGATCTTGTCGATCTGCGCTTCGTTCAATCCTATGTTCCAACGAATCCAATACACCTGCAAACTAATCACCCCAAGCAGGGCAACCGTCATGAGTCCAATGATAAGTTTAATGCGGCGTGGATTCAAAATGTATCGATTCTGTATAAAAATGCAAAGGTAGTAGGGAATGTTGGTGTTGGGGCACTTTCTAACCTGCCATTAACCGAAACACGCTGCCGTGCTTTAGTGCAGTTTTTCCAAAAGCCACTCCTTTTCCGTTAAGGGGTTAAGCGATTCAATTTCCACCTGCAGTGCTTCCTTTTCTTTTCGATCCGACCAATTCAGCAGCATCAATTTTCGCGTCATACGGATGATGTTTTGAAAATTATCGCGGTGGTAACCAATTACCCTGCGCCGCCGCAGGAACGACTGCATACTCTGCAATTGAGCATCCAGCACATCCAACTCTGCCGTTTCATAGTAGATTTTCATTTGCAAGGTTTTGGCGATGAGGTTGTTGATCAAATCCTTGTAATCAGCCTCTTGCAGGTGCAGCAATGCATCCTTATAGTGCATTTGTACATAGGCGACCCGCGCGAGGTTGAGCTGCACATTGGCTTCCCGGTGATTCTTTTCCAGGTATTGTGCATGACTGCGGACAAACGAGGCTGCCCAGTCTGTTTCGCCTACCTTCAAAGCGATGGCTACGATGTTGTTGAAGGCAAAATGCGACAACAGCCCGTTTTCCAGCAAAAGCTCTGCCCGAAGGGCCGATTGGTACAGGTCGAGCGCCTCCCTGAAATACCCCTGCCGCAACTGGTTAATTTTTCGGATACAATAATTGATGGCCAAAAGGTGTAAATCGCGCTGCTCGTCTGTTGGCAGCCGTGAAGCATCCTGAAAAAGGCGACTTTTGAACCGAGTAAAATGCAGCTCCTCCTCGGGTTCGGTCAGAAACTGGTAACAATAATAGTACAGTGCCACTGCGGGTTCCTCCAGTAAAGCCGGGTTTTCAAGCAGGTAACCTAGCATGGCATCAAATAATCCAAATTGGTACGTTGCCTTGTAGACGGCCTGATGGGTAATGGCGAAACAAGCCTGCCGGAGTTTGCCCACCATGAAACTGAGGTCGGTTGCATCCATGAGTGCTTGCAGGTTGAGTGCCTCCGTACGACTGCCGGAACTCAGAAACTGGTATTCCTCGTACTCAATCGCAGCACGCGCAGTAAAATAATCTGCATGCCGGAAGGGCTGTTCCTCCCATGCTTTCCGCGTAGCGCGCAGCGCGCGCTGGAAATGTTTGCTCAAACCCCGGCGGCGATAGGCTGCCGAAAGGTGCAGTGGAAATGAGCTGTTGCTTTAAATCGCTCCTGGTACACCATAAAATGCTCAATTTGCGACAGCAACTCGCTCATCAGCAGGCGCAAGGCCTGGGTATCATCCATGTCACAATACTGGCCCGCTACTTCTAATTCGGGTGCAACGCCATCGGTCAGGCATCCATTCAAATACAAAAAAGCCGGCGCGGCGCCTCTCGCCGACAAAAAAAAGGCGATGCCAACCATTGCCCCAAATGTTTGCGCTCCAAAGACTGCAAACTGGAAAAGGCCTCCCATAACACAGATTGCTTCATTTGTATACCTTAAACGGCTGCTTTTTGCTTGTTCACGACGTTTGACAGCAAAAAAGATCCACTATTAAATATTTTATTTTTACTTCTTTATTTAACAATAACCTGATAATCAATTTATTATTTTATTTATTATAAAAATAATTTCTACAAATTTAAAAAATTGTATTTGTTAGCCCCTCACATTCGCAGCACTTTTGTAACGTCGAAGGAATAAAATCGACAGCCGCACCGGTAAAGGCCATTTAACAACTAAAAATTCACTCCAACGAAAGCTATCATACCATGAACATGAAAAAAATCTTCTTTCTTTTCTTCCTGCTGAGCAGCATCCTGGCATTCAGGGCGTCTGCCCAATGTCAACTGGATGTCAACATTCAGCAGACGGGCATTCTGAGCTGCACCAATGCAAGCGTTGATCTAACAGCAAACGTCAGCCCTGCTACCGGCGACTTGCACTATGAATGGTACGGTCCGAATGGTGGCGTAGTGCTATACACCGCAAGTATTACGGCTTCGCAGCCCGGTTTTTACACGGTTTACGTTTCTGATTCCCTTACGGGTTGCTGGGGAGGTGATACCATCCAGGTCCTATCCGATGGCACCATTCCCGTTGTCACGGTTGGCGTGATATCAAACGGCGGCTGTGATGGCACAGGCCCCTCTTCACCGAATTCACAAAGGCCCCACGCAACACCTACCTTTGGTCTAATGGATTCACAACACCCAATATTGTAGTAGTCCCCGGCGCTTACTGTGTAACCGTTACCAATGCAAGCGGATGTACGGCTCCAGTGTTGTTACATTTCTGTCAGCGCCAACACTGACGGCAAACATTGATTACATCAATCCAAACTTTTGTGGCGATTCCCTCGGCATGTGGGTGACCACCACCGGGAGGATCCTGGCCCCATACCTACCTTTGGAACAACGGTAGTACCCTCGAGTTGGCAGAGCCCACCGATTGCACCCGGGTATTATTCGGTAACCGTCACGGATGCCAATGGCTGTACCACCACCGATTCTTATTTTGTTGAAAACGACCAGAACGAATGCGGCGCCATCGAAGGAACTGTTTTCGGAGATTTCGACAGCGATTGCCTGTTCAGTGCCGGCGACATTGGGCTGCAGGGTTTCACTGTAAAAATGGTCAGCTCTACTGGTACCGAGATTTTCGCCTATACCAATGCTGACGGACATTTCCTCGCCCAACTGGATCCCGACACGTATACAATTACGATCGAACTGAACAACCCTAACAGCCCATGGATGCCTTGCCAGGTTTCCTATCTGGTGGATGTTCCGGCCAGTACCACCGTAACGCTGGACCTGCCGCTCGAAGCCGATGTGTTCTGCCCGGCGCTTAGCGTTGACATCAGCAACAGCATCCTCCGCCGCTGCAACAACAACAATTACTATTGGCTTTCTTACACCAATGATGGTACGGCAATTGCCAATGGCGCCTACATCGAAGTCATGCTCGACCCGTTCATGACCATCCTTGAAGCCAGCATCAGTTACACTGACCTGGGAAACAACCTCATCCGCTTCGATATCGGCGACTTGAATATAAGTACCTGGGGCAGTATATGGTTCCGGGTGGGCATCAACTGCGATGCCGTACTGGGTCAAACACATTGCGTGGAAGCCAACATTTACCCACACGACCCATGTCCTGCCGCCAACCCCGACTGGAGTGGCGCCAGCCTGGAACTGTATGCTGATTGCAATGGCGCCGACCTGGTGTTTCATGCCCGCAATGCCGGCACCGCCGATATGACCACCCAACTCGACTATGTGATTATCGAAGACGCTGTGATGCTGATGATGAACCCGGGTACGCCGCTATCGCAGGAGAAGATCGCATCGTATTTACCGCTCCGGCAAACGGCGCCACCTGGCGCATAGAAGCCAACCAGGAACCATTCCATCCGGGCAACTCCATACCTTCGGTTTCGGTGGAAGGTTGTACTACCGGACAGAACTTTTCTACCGGATACGTCACCCAATATGAAACCGATGATCTCGACAATTGGAACGACATCGACTGCCGCGAAAACGTGGGCTCGTTCGACCCCAACGATAAAGAAGGCTTTCCACGTGGTTACGGCGCCGAACACTACATCAAACCTGGCATTGACCTGGAATACTTGATCCGTTTCCAGAATACCGGAACCGATACCGCATTTCTCGTGGTTATCCGCGACACGCTGTCGGCTGCACTTGATCCGGGATCTATTGTACCCGGGCCAGCCAGCCATCCTTACCGTTTCGACTACTACGGCGACGGCGCCCTGAAGTTTGTGTTCGACAACATCATGCTGCCCGACAGCAATGTCAATGAAGCAGCCTCCCATGGCTTCGTTTCTTTCAAGGTAAAACAGCGCGAAAACCTGCCGCTTGAAACCGATATTTTCAACACTGCAGCGATTTACTTCGACGGCAACGCACCTGTCATTACGAATACTACCCAGCATCGCCTCGGCCAAAACTTTGTGACGGTCAGCACCTGGACGCCGGCTGTAAGCGGATTGGATCTCAGCATTGCCCCCAACCCAGCAAATGACTTTGCGGTATTACAACTGCATGGACTTGACGCTGACGCACAATGGCAAATCGAAATGCTGGACGCAACCGGCAAGAAAGTACTGGCGGAAACCAGTGCCGGAAACCAATGGCGCCTTGAGCGCGGTACACTGCCTGCCGGACTGTACCTGCTTCGGGTAAGCAGTCAAGGCAAAATGCTCGGAACGGGTAAAGTGATCCTGAAATAATCAGAATTTGCTTTGTCTAATGTGGCTTATGTGGCTACCCTTTGTGTTCTTATGTCGTTTATGTTCAACACCTAAAAACACAAAGGGTAGCCACATAGGGCACTTTCGTTTTTATTTCCCTGGCGCTATTGCAGGTGACAGCCGCTGTGCTTTTTCCATCAACATAACCAACTCCTTTCTGTAGCCATCGGGATCATTTTTGGATGCTTCTATGGCCAGGTTTCTGGTTGATTTCCAAGTAGCAGTTCCTTTGTATGCCGAATCCCTCAACAACATCCCGAAAGCGGCCACCGAAGCGGCAAGCTTGAAGTTTTCGCTTGGCATAGCGTTCACTTGATCCTTCAGGGTAAGCTGGATCAACTGACTGGCAGCCCCTACTTTCGGTTCTTTGTAGCGCAATTTGAGCGCCAACAGTTCGTCGGTTTTTGCCCCGGAAGCACTTTGGGTTTGCTCAAATCTCAATTTCACATCACCCGAAGCCACCGGAACTTCCCCACCAGCCGGTATGATCTCGTAGAGGGCTGTCACGGTATGACCCGCGCCCAACTCGCCAGCATCTTTGGTATCATCGTCAAAATCCTCTTTGGCCAGCATGCGGTTTTCGTAGCCAATCAGGCGATAAGCAGCCACCCTGTCGGGGTTAAACTCGATTTGGATTTTCACATCCTTGGCAATGGCCACCATCGTGCCACTGAATTCCTTCACCAGTACTTTCCTGGCCTCGTCCAATCCGTCAATATAGGCATGATTACCGTTGCCCTTGTCGGCCAGCATCTGCATTTTTCCATCCTGATAATTTCCCATTCCATAACCCAGCACGGTTAGGAAAACGCCACTTTCCCGTTCCTTCTCAATCAATGACACAAGGCCTTCCTCATTGTTAATGCCTACGTTGAAATCGCCGTCCGTACAAAGTACCACGCGATTATTTCCATTTTTGATAAAATTCTCCCGGGCAGTTTTATAGGCCAGTTCAATGCCTGCCGCACCTGCTGTGCTGCCGCCTGCACTCAGACGTGCAATAGCCTCTTTGATCTTTGGCTTGTCGGTTCCTGAGGTGGAGGGAAGTACCAGTCCGGCAGCCCCGGCATACACCACCAACGCCACGTGGTCCTGAGGCCTTATCTGGTCGGTAAGCAGTTCCAGGGACTGCTGCACAAGCGGCAGTTTGTTGGGAGAACTCATGCTTCCCGAAACATCGACCAGAAAAACCAAGTTGTTTGCAGGTAACTGTCCATGGTCAATTTTTCGACCCTGGATTCCTACCATCAGCAGGCTGTGCTTCGGACTCCAGGGACAGGCGCCCAACTCCGTATGCAGGGCAAAGGGCTTACTGTCTGTCGGACCAGCATACTGGTAATCAAAATAATTGATGAACTCTTCGATTTTTTACCTTCGACCTGAACTGGCGGCGGTGGTGGCGGCATTTTTGCAGGCGGTGCGGTTACAGGCTTGAGCGCCGGAGTGGGTTTGGCCGGTGATGCCGGGCGTTCCCTATCTTTTTCTTTTGCGCTTTCCCTTCCGGCAGGAACACCACCAGTAACCCGTACACCATCGATATAGTAATTCGTTGCATTGCTCCTGGAGCCTTTCACGTTAACGCCGCCCCCATCAATGGCGGAAGAGCCCGGCGTAGTGGCAACATTGGCATTTTCAGTGCGCTTGGTAAGATCAAGGTTTCTGCTCGGTCTCAATATTTCGGGGGATGTCTGTCGGAATGGTTTGTCTTTCATCGGAACTTAATACTTCATCAGTTTTCGTTTCCAGCGCCATGATGCCTGGCACCCCATTATCTTCTGCAGGTTTGAGCTGGAAATCCATCGATAACCTGCCCTTCAAACACCGGAATACCGCTTTTTCTGGCCGCGACATACCCAGTATAAGACACTTCGATGGTATGGGTACCGGGCTCCAGTTTTAATGTATAACTACCATCAATATCTGTAATAACGCCGCGAATCACCACCGCATCTTGCATAAGTTTAACGGTGGCCCCAATAAGCGGCGCACCGTCCTGCGCATCCGTGATTTTGCCTTGCAAAACAGTTGAAGTTCCTGAGGAACAATGGGAAAGCAGCCAGGTAAGGCTGGTCAATAATACAAGTATGATCTTCATGTGATACAATTTTTGAAATAAAAGAATCCTGCCAGCACCTCCATTGGGTACAGGTAAAGTCGGCTGCAGCAATGCAACCGAAACAGCAAAGGATTGGCATGTGGACGTCCGGTAAGAGGATGAACCCCGGACCAAATATGCATAAAAGACAGGCGGAAAAAACCCGACGATGTTTGGAACAGCCTAAAAAGCAGGTTAATTCGATGTCTCATCGAGCGAGGTTAGGCGCCCGCTAATTTTTTATGGTGAAACAAAGGTTTGGTCCTACTCAGCAATAAACACCTTACCCGTCAGCACCTGTCCACGAGTATCCATCAATCGGATAACATAAAGGCCGGTGGCCAGCCCACCGGGCAATTCCATTTTCATCATACCAAATTGCGATTGATGCGATTCCCGGTACACCACCCTTCCGTCAGGGCTAAAGATGGAAACGCTGTAATTGAGCATACCATCCTTTTCGCTCCCGGCTTTGATGTACAATTCATGGTTGGCTGGATTAGGAAATACACGGACCGCTGGATCCTCCGGTTGCTTTACATACAGCGTCGTCATTTGTGCATCCAGCCATTCCAGGCGATGCTGTAACCAGTCTTCAAGGTAGGCTTGCTCCTCGCTGTAGTTGTTGCCTACGAAAGCATTCGGCCACACGTAAGTACCCATCACCGGCCAGCGCTGGAAATTACGCAGCTGGGCTTGATTCAGCAAACTGCTGAGTGAGTCGATGGTGCCAAAAAGGGTTTGGTCACTCCAGGCGTTCGCGCGCAATTCCGACCAGCGCTCCACAACCCGCTGCCGGAATGAAGGTGTCTGCCACAATTTTTCCCACCAAAAATGAATAATCCAGGCATCGTCGGGGCAAACAGTATTAAAATCTTTTACCCATCCGGTATACAGTTGCCCGTTGCAGTAATCGCCAATGCCAAAGGCGATGTTAAAATCCCAAACCGGCCCCATCTTGATACGAGGGTCCACATCGTCGCGATCTTTGTAAAAATAGGAGCTCAGCCGATAGGCATCGGTATTTTTGGTCAGCTCATTGACCAACAGATAGTTCACCCAAGAGTCTTGATCGAGCCAGTTTTGGTACTGTGCCGCAGCATTCGACCCTGCAAGCATCTGTTCGAATTGCCGGATATGGTTTTGGATGTAGTTTTCCTGCTCCGGCTGAATTGCATCTGCCTTAGGATAGCGGTACTGAAACCAGGTTTGTTGCCAAGCACCTGGTTTGGGCGGAAAATCGGACAGCCAGTTGCCACCAACATTACCAGGAGAAGGGCCGTATTTATCTATTCGGAGTAAATATCCTCCGGTTAGTGAAGTATCAGCAATATCTGGCGTTTCCAGTTTTTTTATATTCACCCTATCTTTTCCCCGTTTGATGGTTTCAAGCATTACATAAACGCCTTCGTACTGGCCATTGATCATTACTTCACAAAACCGAACCCTTGGCGCCCATTCCATGGCTTTGGCAGCGTACAGATAGGCCAGTACATCGCGCATCAGCGTTTTATCATTGAGGGGAGATATCAGCGCCCAGTCACTTTCCGCTGGCATACCCATCAGGGAAATATCCTGATCGTTGCCCGCTGCATCGCGCAATTCGATGGTGTAGGGTTTTTTTGCGTAAAATTGTGAAGTTGAACCGCGGATCTCTATCCCGATTTGCCCGTTGTACCCGTTTGGAGCATCGTTAGGATGATTTAATTGCCCCGGCCCGTTATCGATCAGGGCCATGCTGGCGGTGATCTTTGGCTCATCAGGAATAGCCTGCCCACCCGTATTGATGATGACAATGGGAAGGTTCGAACTGGTGAATACTTGGGCCGCTGCAGGCTGTATCAACAAGCAGAACAGGGCGGGAATGGTATAACGCAACAAACGAATCATGAAAGTAAAAGTAAAAAAAAATCAAGCCTCACGCAGCGTTTTACCATTTCGAACATAATACAACCGACAGCGCGCGCAACAACTAAAAATTAAAGCTGCAAAACAACATGAAACACAATTTCCAATTCTTACTCCTGCTGGCACTCACGGCATTATTAATGACCACCGCTTGCCGCAGAGACCAAATTACCGATGACGACACCATCATTCCTCCAGGAATGACCACTTTCGTTGAAACCAGCGTTCGCGGTATCATCAGCGATGAGGCTGGCGCTACGCTGGCCGACGCAACCATTTATCTGGGCAGCACGCAGGTGCAGTCCGACGAGAATGGCTATTTTCAAATCAATGGTATTGTAAATGCCGCCCAACCCTTCGTCCGGGTGGAAAAACCTGGCTATTTCCCCTCCATGGCCAGCTTCACTGGGAAAGCCGGTCAAACAGGCCGTATTAAAGTGACCCTGCGAACCAAAAGCTTGGTCGCCCAAATCAATTCCGGCGACGGCAGTGTAGCAGTGTTACCCGGTGGTGGCAGTGTAGCATTTGAGAAAGACGGGTTCGTTGATGCCTCAGGGCAGGCTTATTCGGGTGCCGTAAATGTGTATGCCACCTACCTCGATCCCAGCAAAGAAGCAACCAACTACATGGTGCCTGGCGGATTCCTCGGTCTGAGCGCAAGTGGAGAAAACCAGATCCTCACCAGCTTTGGCATGATGCACGTGTTACTGGAATCGCCATCCGGACAAAAATTGCAGATCAGCAAACCTGCTACCCTCACCATGCCGGTACCAGCCGATCGCATTGGTTCTGCTCCAGGCAGTATTCCATTGTGGTACATCGACGAGACAACCAGCCTGTGGAAGGAAGAGGGCTCTGCCATCTTTAACGGCACTAATTATGTTGGCAAGGTCAACCACTTTTCCTGGTGGAACTGCGACATCGGATCAGGTTACATACTGTTGGAAGGCCGGCTCCGGCTTGGGTCATCACATCCTTATGTACAAGTGCGGGTGACACAGAACAGCGGCTTGAACGCTACGACGACCACCAACGAACAAGGCTACTTCAGCGGAGGTGTTCCTGCCAACCAAACCTTTCTGCTCGAAGTGCTCAACGAATGCGGCGACGTGGTGTATTCCACTACCCTGGGGCCTTTCAGCAGCAACACTAATATTGGCGACATTTCGCTGGATTGGAATACCAACTGGTCGGAGGTGCATGGCAACCTTCAAAACTGCGACCAGATGCCCGTTACGAATGGGTTGGTGTTTGTTAGCGGAGGAGCAGGAAACCCCAATTTCCCTATCGCAGCAGATCCTGTCACAGGAGCATTCACAACAGCGGTGGCCAGTTGCAGCAGTGGAAACCTGACGGTTACCGCCTACGATCTGGACGCGCTCAAATCAAGCGATCCAATTTCCATGGCCATCGCACCGGATATGGATTTCGGAACCATCAGTGTTTGTGACAACCAGATCGTGATGGGCATGACACTGGAGTTCAATGGTACTACCAAGTTTATCCCCATTACCAATGTCTATCGTAGTCTGGTGGATACCACGGCCTACCTTTACACCTTCCTAGCCACGGACAATCAGGGCGGCAATACAGCCAATTATGAAATTTCTATCCTTAACTGGACGGGCGACCCCAGCAACCCGCTTTGGGCCACTTCTACCAACTTCACCATATCTGGATCGCCAACATTTTACCTTATTTCCGATACGCAAACTGGAACAATAGTTGCCCTGCAGGAAGGTACACAATCGGGAGAACTGGTCAGTTTTGTGCTGGACAATATAGTATTGACTGAAAATCCGTCTCTTATTGAGTACCCGGGATGTAAGGTAACGCTTACAGCAACCTTGCAATAGCGGTAATATCCCATGAACGAAACGCAACTCCTGCAAATAATTGAAGGCTGCCGGCAAGGCCACAGCCCATCGGAAGAAGCGCTGTTCCGGCACTTCGCTCCCATGGTGCTCGCGACAGCCCGGCGCTATGCGGCCGATGAGCCGCAGGCCCTCGATTTTTTGCAGGAGTGCTTCGTGGTGGTATTTGATAAAATTAAAAAATTTGATCCGCAAAAAGGCGCCTTTCAAGGATGGATGTACCGGGTTTCCGTAAATGTGATGTTGCAAATTCTGCGTAAAAACAAACGCATGCAGCAGCACCTGGAACTACCCGTCGATCTACCAGACGCCGAAATCAAAGCATCGGAGCTGGAAATACTGGAGACACCGCAGATCCTTAAGGCCTTACGGGAATTGCCAGAAGGCTACCGCGAAGTGTTCAATTTGTATGTGTTTGAAGACTGGTCGCACCGCGACATTGCTCAGGCACTCGGCATCAGTGAAAGCAGTTCCAGGTCCCAATTGACCCGCGCAAAAAAACTCCTAAAACAAAAACTACAACAAGTAATTCGGCAATATGAGCAAGGACTGGTTTGAACAATCGCTCCGGGACAAATACCCGGAATCAGCCCCCGATTTCGACCTGAATATGGCCTGGAAATCGCTGGAGGCGCGTCGGCAGGAAAAACGGCGTAAACCGCTGTTTTTCATCTGGACTGTGCTGGCCGGAATTATCCTGCTTTCCGGGTTGGGCCTGATGGCCGCAAAACAATACGATAATCAACCCCCTGCACTGGAAACGGTAGACCCGATTGCTCAGCGTCAAAATTTGCCGGCTGTAACCCCAGCGCAAAACATAAGCGAAAGCAACGCAGTCTACAGTAGCCCACAGGAAAACAGTCCCGCAACTTCCAACAAACCAGCATACGATGCAGGTAAAGCGGTGGAGAAAATTGAATTGCCTGAAAACGAACAACAACAAGGTCATACCGCTTCCTTTAATGCCAAAAACACCCTGTATCAATACCCAAGAAGCCAGGCCAATAGCCTTGAAAAACCCACCATCCAAACAATCCCTGCTGAAAATCCAAACTTGGCCACAGTAGCGATTTTAAGCGCCCTGGAGGCGCCTGCCATTCCTTTGTTCAGCACCACTCGGGCCAATAAATTGCCCGTTCGAGCCACAGAGGCGACGGCACTCGCCGATAAACGCCGCAAAAAGCGGCGTTCCAAGGAACCCAATTGGTGGCTGGGCGCTGCTGCATTTTATGGTATCAATACTGCCAGCCGAACGGGGGATGCTGAGTACCTTGATTTGCGCAAAACAGAAGAAACCACGCTCGACGTTTTCCAGGCCGGGCTCGATTTCCGTCGCCGTTTGACCGGAAACTTGTTCCTTCAATCTGGAATTTATCTTTCACAATGGACAGACGTCCGGAAATTCAGTTTCCAGGAAGCCTATACCGTAGTTGACTCCAACTACCTAATCTCGCAGATCATTCTGGCTGATGGCAGTGTGCAAAATGTGTATGGCCCGGCCGACATCATTCACATCCGGAACCACACCGAGGAAGCCTACAACCGCTACCGGCACATCGAACTCCCATTGCTGGCTGGCTACTCCCAGCCGCTGGGCAATCAATGGAAAATAGACCTGGCGGCCGGACCGGTATTCGGGCTGCTTTCTACCCGTTCGGGCAGCATCCTTACCGATGCCAATACCCGCAGCGCGCTGGATGATGCACCCTACCGAAACAGTGGAACATTAAGCGGAATGGCCAGGATAGAATGGCTTTACCACACCGAAAAATGGGCAGCAGGCGTAGGCCTCATGGGCCGAACATCTTTCAATTCATGGAGTACCTCCAACCCGGTATTTACTGAAAAACGAAGTGCTGTTGGGGCAGGGCTGGTGTTTCGGTATGGCTTGTAACGTAAAATGGGGAAACAATAGGAAAACGGTGGGGAGTGAATCCCCAAAGGGGCCGACGACAGGTCCACTGGAGGTCCACATGCCGTTTTTCTATTGTTCACCAAATGTTTACACAAACAACGCCCCTTTCAGTTCCTCCACCTTGCCCAGGGTGTATACCCGGATGCCATATTTCTTGAAGTCGATGCCTTTTGCGTTGTATTTTGAGATGTAAATCTCTTTGAAGCCCAACCGATCAGCCTCTGCAATGCGCTGCTCGATGCGGGCTACTGCCCGAATTTCGCCACTAAGACCCACCTCGCCTGCAAAACAGACATTGGAAGGAATGCTGACATCCAGCAAAGAAGAAATCAAAGAGGCTACGATGGACAGGTCAATAGCAGGGTCCTCAACCCTCAGGCCACCAGCGAGGTTTAGAAACACGTCGTTCATGCTAAAATAGTACCCACAGCGCTTCTCCAGCACTGCCAGTAACATTTGCAGGCGCCGCATATCGAAGCCCGTAGCAGAACGCTGTGGCGTTCCATAAACGGATTTGCTCACCAGCGCCTGTGTTTCGATCAGCATTGGGCGCATTCCCTCCATGGTGGCGGCTACGGCGCAACCACTGAGCTCCTCGTCTTTTTGGCTGAGCAGCAATTCCGAAGGGTTGCTTACCTCCCGCAAGCCGGCACTTTGCATCTCATATATTCCCATTTCGTCGGTACTGCCAAATCGGTTCTTCAGCGTACGCAAGATGCGGTACGTGTTGTGGCGGTCGCCTTCAAACTGCAACACACAGTCGACAATATGTTCCAGCAATTTCGGGCCTGCGATATCGCCCTCTTTGTTGATGTGCCCGATCAGAAACACCGGAATATTAGTTTCCTTGGCAAAACGCAACAGTTCAGCGGCGCATTCCCGTACCTGGGAAATGCCGCCCGGAGCGCTGTCAAGGTGCGGGGTACTCATCGTTTGAATGGAGTCAATCACCAGCAGCTGGGGCTGAAGTTCCTGCGCAAGTTGCAGCACCTTGGTGAGGTTGGTTTCTGTGAGGATAAACGCATCTGCCCGGCCTTCGGGGAGCCTGTCGGCACGCATCTTGATCTGTTCTTCGCTTTCTTCCCCGCTAACATACAGTACTTTAAAGGGTATTTGGAGCGCTACCTGCAGCATGAGCGTACTCTTGCCGATGCCCGGCTGGCCGCCAATCAGCACCAATGAGCCTGGCACGATGCCGCCGCCCAGTACGCGGTTCAGTTCCGCATCGGGGGTTGGCAACCTGCTGGTGGCGCCAGCCTTAATTTCCCGGATGGGGGTAGCCCGAACAGGTTCATTTTTGTTTTTACTCGTCGACCAGGACTTGCGCTTTTCCTCTCCCGCTGTCTCTTTTTGAATGAGTTCTTCCTGATAGGTATTCCATTCGTTGCACTGGGGGCATTTCCCAAGCCATTTTGGGGCGGACGCCCCGCAGTTGGAGCAGAAAAATATGGTACGGGGTTTGGCCATGGGGAATGTCTGTTACTTCAAAAAAATTGCTTTGTTTACAAAGGTAAAACTTTTAAAACAAAAAGTATATAAATATTTTTCTGTCGCGTTACAGCGAATATGATTGTTGCAACAGCATATTTCCTGATTTCATAATAATTTTGTCTGCCCAAAATCATTCCACCAAATTATTACGTTGAACCAATCTGCTTTTTGCCGGTCTAAGAAAGATCGTCGGAGTGCAATCTTTTGCGTTTGATACTTACCTGAATCCTTTTACTATTCTGCCTTACTTTAACCTTATCCTTCATCATGCGATTCACAAAAATACAATCCCTTTATTTTTTCGCGCTTATTGCTGCAGTGTGGTGCACCAACAGCGCACTTAACCCCGGCAATCCGCCTACCGCCAAAACCGGTGCACCCGGCGAAACAACCTGCAGTACCAGTTCGGGCTGCCACTCTGGCGGTAATTTCACTGGCACCCTGGCAATTCAGGGGCTTCCAGACACCGTGGTGCCCAACCAATCATACATGCTGACGATGCTGCACAGCAGCAACGCAAGCCGCTGTGGTTTTCAAATGACCACCCTCGACAGCGCTAACCTCAAAGCCGGTGCCTTTACCGCTGGCTCCGGCAGCAATGTATCCAATGCCGCCAGCGGTCGCCAATACATCCGACAGTCGTCCGCTAAAAACCTGAACAATGGCATGGCCAGCTGGACCTTCAGCTGGAAAGCCCCTGCCACCGCAGGTGGCAATGCCATGACTTTCTACCTCGCCAGCCTGGCCGCCAATGGAAATGGCGCCAAAACCGGCGACAATGCGCTCACCCATACCCAAAAGGTAGTGCTGAAAAACAATCCGGTATCCGCCAGCCAGGAACCCAATTACAGCGCCGATATCCGGCTTTTCCCCAACCCGGCTACCGCCTTTGTTGAAGTGCAGGTACCTGTGGCCGCAACCGTTACTGCCTTCAACCTCCAGGGACAAACCGTCTTCCAAAAGGCCCTGCAAAATGGTACAACTGGTGTAGATATTCAGCACTGGCCAGCCGGAACGTACGTCTTCCGCATCCAGATCGGCAACCAGGAAATCAGCAAAAAAATAGAGAAAATATAAAAGAAGAGGCCGTATCATAAGTGATAGATCGACCTTAAATTGCCACAAACATGCATCATCCCGAATTTTCAATTTGAAGGTTCGGGATTTCTTTTATCCAAAAAGAATGAAGTACTTATTTCCAAATTACTGATTTTCAGTGTGCTATATTTCGATTCAATTCAATTATGAAGCCCTGCTGTTTGCTTTTTTCATCAAACAGACTAACCAGGAAAAGGCATTTTTTTAGGTCGAGATTTTCTCCTTTAGTTTGGAAGCCAATTTCTCAGGAAACCAATAGCATTTGTGAAAGGTAAATACAGGCAAGAAGTTTATAAAGATCTGATAATCATTAAATTGTATAAAAAATCCCGAATTTATGAAACTTCATAAATTCGGGATGACTCATGTTTGTGGCAATTTTATTTGGCGTGAAATATTGATTCAGTACTTATGATACACCCAGGTTATTTACCCAGCAACACCATATCAAAGCCGGAATCAACAACGACTTTCCCACCGGAAACTTTTACTTTCAAACCCGAGTAGTAGTCTTGCAACACGGTGCCATCGGCAAATACATTGCGCACCATTATTTCCTTTTTCCCTTTCGGCATATCCAAGCCTACCATCACAGCATCTGTATAGCCTTTTTTGGTGTAAACCCGCTTGAACACATAGGGCTTGGCCGACATCATTTTATGTACACCAGCGCCAACGGCAGGATGCGCCCGCCGAAACTGCCCCAGCTTTTGCCAGTGACTCAGCACATCAGAGACCCGAAAACCATTGCGAACCGTGCCATTGTTGATCTCCTCCCAGTTCATAAAGGAACGCAGGGTAGCATCACCGCTGGTACCCGGGATATCGAGCATCCGGGCGGTTTCATCACCATAATATACCTGCGCCTGTCCGGGGCACAGCAAGAGTTTCGTGCCGGCTTCCAGGCAACGGGTGCGTTCCTTGTCGAACGGACCGCCGTCATCGTGCGAACTCAGGTAGTTCAGCACCATTTTGCCTTTTAACGGGCCCGCCAATTGCGAGGAATACCGCGAGAAGAGTGTTTCGTACGATTTTTTTGCATCTTCCTTAAAACTGAAGTTGATGAGCCCGTCCAGGCCGTACTGAAAAAAGTCCACCTTTCGGTCGCCATAATCATACATCCGGTCGTTCTGAATGGAATAACCATATACTTCTCCAACCATATAAAAGGCGTTGTCGTCAAGCACCTGATCCGGATGTGCTTTCTTCCAATCAGCAAAAGCCTTATCGGCGTCCTTGCGGAGTTCTTCCCATACACTGGCTTCGGTATGCTTGGTGGTGTCGCAGCGGAAGCCATCGAAGCCGTATTTACGGACATAATCGGTCAGCCATTTGTAAATGTAAAACCGAGGGGCTCTTGGGTATCCGGTATTGTTGAAAAAAGCATCCAGTTCTGATTTTTCCTTTTCATAACGGCCCTCTTTTTTCCACTTTTCCACCAGCTGTTGCGGAAGATCTACATTGGCATTGCTTTCCGTGAGGATATCTGGCAGGTTTTTCACCAGTGCACAAGGCACCGATGTTTCATAAGAGTTATGCTTGCATTCGGGGGTTTCCCGAACCCAGTCGGAAGGCCACACAGGATCCTGTGATGTTACTGGCCCGGTGTGGTTCACCACCACGTCCATGACAACACGAATACCGTGACGGTGGGCCTTTTGCACCATTTCCGCCAGTTCTTCTTCCGTTCCAAAGTTGGGATCCAATCGGGTCCAATCCTGCGCCCAATAGCCGTGAAAGCCATAGTTGTCGCCATAACCTTCGTTGACCACCCCATGGTCCTGCTCTACCACCGGGGTAAACCAGATGGCGTTGATGCCCAGTTGGTCAAAATAACCATCCTCAATTTTTTGGGTAATGCCCTTAATATCGCCACCCATGAAGCCCCGCAACTTGGCACATTCCACCGAGCGGTCGAAATTCACATCGTTGGCCTTATCGGCGTTGTAAAAACGATCGGTCATGAGGAAATACATATTGGCATTTTCCCAAACAAAAGGCGCTTTACCTTCACTTAGGCTAATGGCAGCATTGGGTCGTGGCGACGAACAGGCAAAGCACGCGAACAGTATAGCAGAAATGGCTATTTTTAACTTCATACAAAGGAAATTTTAGTCGTTTAGAGAATGTGTTCGGATTTAACATTTGGATGGCTGGGTAGGCAAATTTTGTTTTGATCAAGGCATTTTTTAGATTCGTATACGGGTAATCCGGGTTTAAAAAATAACGACTAGCAGAAGAAAATTGGCCACCCAGGCGCCAAAATGTTAAATTCGAACAAGTTCTTAGGCAAATGTACCGAGAATGAATCGGATTTGGGAGCATATTTGCCATCGGCTAAACTGCATTTTTGTCGCATACTTTTACAATTTTGCCGACAAAATGACCCATACTTCGGGATTAACTGCCATTATTACACCCATACTACAGCAAAAGCAGCTTGGTCGCAAATTTGTTGTTAACACCTCAACCCCCACTCAACCTTCTAAACCATCTCAACTCCTCAACCTCTAATATGACATACGATAATTTCACCATCAAAGCGCAGGAAGCCATCCTCCAGGCACAGCAAATTGCCGCAGGATACGAACAGCAAAGTGTCGACTCCTCGCACTTGCTGAAAGGCATGCTGGCCATCGACGATTCGGTGGTCGATTTCCTCCTGAAGAAAGCCGGGATCAACCTGCCCCGGTTCGAACAAGACCTCGATAAACTCATCTGGGACACCCCACGTGTCCAGGGCGGGGGCGAAAAACAATACCTGAGCAATGAGGCCAACAAAGCCATTGCCGCAGCCAAATCGTTGCTGAAAGATTTTGGCGACGAGTACATCTCGGTAGAACTTTTGCTGCTGGGCATTGCTAAAGGCAGCGATAAAACAGCCAAACTACTGCGGGAAAGTGGCGCCTCAATGGACACCCTGATTGCCGCAGTAAAAGAATTGCGAAAAGGCCGGAAGGTGACCGATCAAAGCACTGATCAGGTATACAATGCCCTGAGTAAATACGCCATCAACCTCACCGATCTGGCAGAATCTGGCAAACTCGATCCGGTAATCGGCCGCGATGAGGAAATGCGCCGGGTGCTCCATATTCTAAGCCGGCGTAAAAAGAACAACCCCATCCTGATCGGCGATCCGGGTGTAGGTAAAACGGCCATTGTTGAAGGCATCGCCTGGCGGATTGTTCAGCAGGATGTGCCCGAAAACCTGCAATCAAAGAAAATCTTCTCCCTCGACCTTTCTGCCCTGATCGCCGGAGCCAAGTACAAAGGAGAATTCGAAGAACGCCTCAAAGCCGTTATCAAGGAAGTGATCGATTCCAATGAGCAGGTCATTCTCTTTATCGATGAAATCCATACGCTCATTGGGGCTGGCGGCGGACAAGGCGCTATGGATGCCGCCAATATCCTGAAACCGGCCCTGGCACGCGGGGAACTGCGCACCATTGGCGCCACCACACTGGATGAGTACCAGAAATACTTCGAAAGCGATAAGGCTCTCGAGCGCCGTTTCCAATCGGTTTACGTCGACGAGCCCAGCATGGAGGACACCATTTCTATCCTCCGTGGCATCAAGGAAAAATACGAAAACTACCACAAGGTACAGGTACTCGATGAAGCCCTGATTGCCGCTGCCGAGCTTAGCCATCGCTACATCAGCGAGCGGAAACTCCCCGACAAAGCCATTGACCTCCTTGATGAGTCCGCTGCAAAACTGCGCCTCGAACTCGATTCCGTACCAGAGGAAATCGATGAACTCGACCGCAAACTGCGCCAGCTCGAAATTGAGCGCGAGGCCATCAAGCGTGAAAACGATGAACGCAGACTCAACGTCATGAACAAGCAGATCGAGGATCTGCACGAAAAACTCGACGGCCTGCGCGCCAAATGGCAAAGTGAAAAGGAAATCGTGGAGTCGATCCAAAAATCCAAGCAAAGAATTGAAGACCTTCAACTGCAATACCAACGCGCCGAACGCGAAGGTAACCTGGAACAGGCCTCACGCCTCAAATACCAGGATTTGCCGGCACAGGAAGCCATGCTCAAGGTAGCAGAGGAAAAACTGGCGGCTTTGGCGCCAGAAAACCGCATGACCACGCAGACGGTCACGGCCAATGACATTGCCGATGTGGTGGCACGCTGGACCGGTATTCCGGTTGCCCGAATGCTACAGTCGGAACGCGAAAGGCTGTTGCACCTGGAAGCAGAATTGCACAAACGCGTAATTGGTCAGGACGAAGCCGTAGTGGCCGTTTCCGAGGCCATCCGACGCAATCGCGCAGGCCTGAGCGACCCCGATAAACCCATCGGCTCATTCATCTTCTGTGGTCCAACCGGTGTTGGTAAAACAGAATTGGCCAAAGCCCTCGCCGACGTGTTGTTCGACGACGAAAAAGCCATCACCCGCATCGACATGTCGGAATACCAGGAACGCCATGCCGTGAGCCGATTGGTGGGCGCTCCCCCCGGATATGTTGGCTATGAAGAAGGCGGACAATTGACGGAAGCCGTGCGCCGCAGGCCCTACAGCATCGTACTGCTCGATGAAATTGAAAAGGCGCACCCGGATGTGTTCAACATCCTGTTGCAAGTACTCGACGATGGTCGTTTGACCGACAACAAAGGCCGGACCGCCAGCTTCAAAAACACCATCATCGTCATGACCAGTAACCTGGCCAGCGACCGCATAATGGAGGCTTTTGAAGACTATGAGGAAATGCCCGACAAACGCAAAGGCGAAGTGTTCGAAGCGGCCAAAGCGGAAGTGATGGATGCTCTGAAATCCGAATTGCGCCCTGAGTTTTTGAATCGTATTGATGAGGTGATTGTGTTCCACCCGCTGCAAAAAGACCAGATGGGGCTAATCCTCCAAATCCTGCTCAAAGACGTTCGTGAAATGCTCGAACGCCAGGAACTCGAACTGGAAGTGACCAAAGATGCCGCCAAGATCCTGACAGAACACGGTTTCGATCCGGCCTACGGCGCCCGACCACTCAAACGCACCCTGCAGCGCGAACTGATCAACGAACTGGCCAAACACGTGCTGGCAGGCAACTATGTCAAAGGCGATACGGTCCTGATTGACGCCGATGGCGTCGGACTCGCTTTCGGCAGAAAAACCACGGTAAAAGGCAAAGAGGTGGTGACGAAGAAGTTGGATCTGTAGGGACTCATCTTGTGCCGAGCACTTAACGCATATTATAAGGTTGATTCAATTCAGACGCACCCATTTTTATTAATAAAAAATGCTCAAAACACCCGGCCGATCCAACGCGATCGTCGGGTGTTTTCTTTTGCCCTGCACTGCCTAAAACTTTCTCCAACTACCCAATTCAAATGCTCCCTCTGGTTACAGATAGGGTTCTGTAAAAAGCTGTACTTAAAAGCCTTTTTTCCCGTACCTTCATCCCATGCGATACGGATTGTCTTTTCTGCTTTGTATACTCCTGCTGCCACTTGTGGCGCAGCACGACTCCTTGCTCAACGCCTATCTGGCCAGTATCCGCGACAACCCGGCTGAACTCACCGCATTTTTTCAGCAGATGCCAAAAGGGGGCGACTTGCACCACCACTACTCGGGTTCTATTTATGCCGAATCCTACCTGCAAGCGGCCATCGACAGCAACTTTTGGGTGAACATGGTAACGCTGGAAGTGAGCACAACCCCTGCCCCAAAAACGTCGGACTGGGAAAGGTTTTCTACCTTGGAAAAACAAGGCCTGCTCGATCTTTACCGGGAGAAAATACTACGCTCCTGGTCGGTAAAAGACTATCCTTTCCAGGCCGACCTGCCACCCGACCAACATTTTTTCGCCACTTTCGGGCGGTTCAGCGAAGCCAAAAGCGATTTCGGGCCAGGCTCCCTCAGCAGCTTTGCTGCCGGACTGCTGGAGCTGAAACATCGCGCAGTGCTGGAAAATGTACAGTACATCGAAACCATGTTCACCGGTGTGCGTTGTCCGGAGGCTGTGCTTCCCAACCGTTACAATGGCATCCTGGAAAACTTGCAACAGCAAAAAAAATCGGATGCCCTCCAGGACACCCTGGCCATTCTTTACAATAAAATTGATGTAAGCTCCAATGCCTGTGCTGCTGCCTATGCTGGTTTGTTGGAAAGCCTGCACGACAGCTTGCAAATCGACGACGATCATTTTACCCTGCGGTACCAAACTTTTGCCGTGCGCACCGTCCCCCCTGTTCAGGTTTTTACCCGCCTCGTTGCCTGTTTTATGGCCGCCGAAGCAAGCCCTTTGATTGTGGGGGTTAACATCGTAGCGCCGGAAAATGATCCTGTTTCGATGCGCGATTACTGGCTTCACATGGAGATGTTTCGCTTTTTGCACCACCTTTTTCCCAATGTGAAATACGCCATGCATGCCGGCGAACTTACCCTGGGCATGGTTCCGCCGGAGGAACTCAGCTGGCACATCAGCGAAGCAGTATTCCGGGCTGGCGCCCGCCGCATTGGGCATGGCGTCGACCTTGCCTATGAAACCAATCCCTACGCGCTGCTCGACTCCATGCGGCAACGCGGGGTTGCCATTGAGATCAACCTGAGCAGCAACGAATTTATCCTGGGGGTAAAGGATGGCCGGCACCCCATTTCGCTCTATCGCCGCTTTGATGTGCCGATGGTAATTTCTACCGACGATGCCGGCGTGTTGCGCAGCAACCTCACCGAACAGTACGTCCTCCTGGCCACCCGGTACCCGGAATTTTCCTATACCGAAATCCGGGAGCTGGTGTTCAACTCTGTGCACTATTCCTTTGTGGAAGACAATGCCCTGAAAGCCAGCCTGCTGGCCAGGCTGGAAGCGCAATTCGGGGCCTTCGAGGAGCGCGTGCTGCGGTAGTGCTGCCTGGTTTCGCGCAGATTTATGCGGATTATGGACACGGAATTTTCACCCCCCTTCTCCCCCCTCCAGGGGGGACATTCGCACCCAACTCCGTACTAAACTGCAAATCGGTTAATACCGAAGCTGAGTGCAGGAAGGCCCTATCACAAGCCATTTCATCGCCAATATTTCCAATTATTATTTCGAAAAGCCGCGTATGTAATAGAGGCCGTGGCGTTTAGTGAGGGCGTGACTTTGAGTCACACCCTCACTACGCCCGATCGGAATTTTATTTTATAACTGAATTTTATTAAGCCCTTATGAGACAGCCTATACTACCGCCCAACTCCCTGCAAAACTCATAATAGCTTAGTAGCGAAGCTGATCCCCCCTCGAGGGGGGCGAAGGGGGGTGACATTCCGTGTGCACAATCGGTGTGAAACAAAAAAATCCGCCTCCCCTGTTCACACTTTCCCCACCCCCAACATTAAGTGTAGCGCAATCGGCTCCCGCCTTCAAGATCCCATGCTTACCAAAAACCGCCCAACCAAATGAAGACCGCACGCTTCATCCTTTTTTCTTCTGTAGCCGGCTACATTTTAATAACACGTCCTACCATGAACTGTTCGCCCTGCCAGGCGTGTACCATGTACATGCCTGCAGGCAATTCGGTCAGCTGCATTTCTGTACCCTGGCTGCGCCCTACTTCCCGACCGTTCAGATCGTACAGTACCAGCGCTTCAGCGCCTTCCACCCGAACCCAGTCGGAGGTAGGGTTGGGGTAAATGTTCAGGTTAGCCACCAATGGCGTGCTCGTGCCGGAAGCAGGATTCACCACCCCGTCAATGGCACGCAACAGCGAATATTGTTTCAAGTTAGCCGCCAGTACATCCTGGCCAAGTTCCCACATCATCACGCCCAGTAAACCATTTTCGATGGCCAGCGATGTTTTGGCCTGAATGGTAGGAATGCCGTTGTACCAGCGTTGGTCAACATTATCAACAACCGCATAATCAGTACTGAGCCCTACCATGTACCGGTAGGTAAAGGAACTGACCGGGCTGTTGGCAAAATTATAGCCATAGAAAGGCATGCCCAGGGTCAGTTTGTTCGCTGGGACACCCTGGTTCAGCCAATAAGCAATACAATCCTCTGCCCACCAGTAGGGCGAATGCTGACCGGGATTGGACGGATCCCAGGGGCCACGCAGGTCATACACCATCATGTTTACCCAATCAAATGCCGCCAGGGCAGCGTTGCTCACCTGCGGGTAACGATAGGAGCCGGGAAGCGCTGCCGTCAGTGGAATACCATGTGCGGCCAAAGCAGGCTTTAACTCCGTAATAAACGGACTGTAATATTGGTCTACATACTGCCATTCCAGGTCGATGTCCACCCCGTCAATATTATTGTTCAGCGCGTACTGTACAATATTTTGAATAAAAGTGGGACGGTTGGCCGGCAAAAGCCAGAAATCCCAGGCATCGTTGATGGCCGGGGGCAAATACCCACCCGCAAGTGAAATGAAAGCCTCAGCACCGGCATTGTGGATGGCGCTAACTACCGGGGTAAGGCTGTAGCCATCGGCTGATAAATTTCCAGCCATATTAGGGTTGATGAACGCGATGTTCACGTGGGTGCAATATTGCAATTCGATTTGGGAAAGATTGTCGAAACGGTACGTTGGCAGGTAGCCTACCACTTTAAAGGCATTTTGTGCCGTTCCAACTGCTGCCGAGAAGAGCAGCAGCACAAGTAGCGTTTTGCGCATACAATCGGTTTTGGATGATGATTAATGACCTGTTTACCTACTCAGCCCATTCAATACAACAACGCCAGGTGGGACAGATTTCAGGAGAAAAGATAATCAACCGTGAAAATACGCACCGTCATGAAATTTACACCGAAATATTTCTTGCGGCCATTGCGCCGATTCCTGGTAAAAGCACAAAACCTTCCTGCCGCCCCACTTGTTTACGCTACATGATATCCTTATACCAGCAATTTCAGCTCACCGATGCAGATGTGAACCGCATTATTGAAATGGCTTGGGAAGACCGAACGCCTTTTGAAGCGATTCAAATACAATTCGGTTTGGTGGAGGCAGAGGTTATTGCCTTGATGCGTCGGGAAATGACCCGCCGGAACTGGCAAAAATGGCGCGCCCGGGTGCAGGGGCGCAAAACCAAGCACCTGCAGCAGCGGGAAGCCCGCGTCGGTCGTTTCCGCTGCAGCCGCCAACGCGACGTTTCACAAAACCGGATAAGTAAGCGCTGATTGGTATCAGTTGTTCATCATTAAAGCAACTTGCGCCAAATCCCTGCGCATTTTTATGAATAAAACCCCACCTTTGTTTTTAGCCTTGCAGATTATTGTAAAATCCTCCCCAAAACACCCAGCAGAAAAAATATGAAAATTGGCATTGTATGTTATCCCACTTATGGTGGCTCCGGTGTTGTTGCCACTGAGCTCGGACTCGGGCTTGCCCGACGTGGCCATGAAGTGCACTTTATCACCTACCGGCGTCCGGTAAGGCTGGCACATTTTCATGAAAACGTATTCTACCACGAAGTCGACAACGAGGACTATCCGCTTTTCGAGTACCCTCCTTACGATACCGCGTTGGCTTCCACCATTGTGGATGTGGTGAAATACCAGAAACTGGATATCCTGCACGTCCATTATGCCATTCCCCACGCAGCCGTGGCCTACATGGCCAAAAAAATCCTGCTGCAGGACGGGCGTTACCTGCCGGTGGTTACCACGCTGCACGGTACCGATATCACCCTTGTTGGCAACAACCGCACCTTTGCCCCGGTGGTGGAGTTTAGTATTAATAAAAGCGACGGGGTCACCGCGGTATCCAATAGCCTGAAACAAGACACCCTGGATCGATTTAACATTCAGCGCGACATCAGGGTGATTTATAATTTTATCGATTTCGAGCGTTTCCGAAAAATAGACAAGGAGCATTTTAAAAAGATCATTGCGCCGCAAGGAGAGCGCATTATCGCCCATACTTCCAATTTCCGGAAGGTTAAACGCGTAGAAGATGTGGTTCAGATCTTCAAACGCATCAATAAAAAAGTTCCATCAAAGCTGCTCATGATCGGCGACGGCCCCGAACGGCCCAATGCCGAGCGGCTCTGCCGCGAATTAAAAATATGCGATGATGTGCGCTTTCTCGGCAAACAAGATGCCATCGAAGAACTGCTTGCTATTTGCGATCTCTTTGTTATTCCTTCGGAAAATGAAAGCTTCGGACTTTCCGCACTCGAAGCCATGGCTTGTGAAGTGCCGGTCATTTCCTCAGACAGTGGTGGACTTCCGGAGGTAAATATTCACGGAAAAACAGGGTTTCTCAGTGCCCCCGGCGATGTCGATGCGATGGCTGCTCATGCCATCGAATTGCTGCAAAACGAAGACATGCTGATGCAGTTTAGAAAAAACGCACTCGAACAGGCTCGTCGGTTCGACATCCATAATGTGCTGCCCGAATACGAGGCCTATTACGAAGAGGTGCTGGCCAACAGTGTGGTGATTCAGTAAGGGGTAGAACAGTGGTTCCCCCAATATTTCCCTAGGTTTTCCAGCTGTTCACCCATTGTTCACTTATCGGCTACCACCGTATCAATGCAGATGCCCAGGTAAAGCCTGATCCGAAAGCGGCCAGACAAACCAGATCGCCTTCCTTGATTTTACCAGCCTCCCAGGCTTCGCAAAGTGCAATCGGAACCGATGCGGCCGTGGTATTGCCAAATCGCTGAATGTTGTTCCAAACCTGATCATCCGACAAGCCCAGTTTCCGCTGTACGAATTGGCTGATGCGCAGGTTAGCCTGGTGCGGGATGAGCATATTGATATCAGAGGGTTGAAGCCCAACATCCTCCAGCGCCTCCATGATGACCTCCGGAAATTTTTGAACAGCCATCTTAAAAACAAACGGCCCTTCCATGTTGGGATAATAATCACCATCTGCGATCATCTTGGGGGTAATAAAAATCTCCCCATAGGTATCAGCAGGTGGGTAACCAAAGTCCCGCTCCTCACCCATTTTCTTGAAATGGTATCCACCATGTGCTCCCGGATTGATAAAAGCCAGTTTCTCCGCGTAGGTACCATCGGAATGCAGTTTAGTGGTCAGTATTCCCTGCTTTTGATTATCGGTAGCTTGCACAATTACCGCTCCGGCGCCATCGCCAAAGATGACGGAAACATTGCGGCCCCGGTCGCTGAAATCAAGTCCCATGGAGTGCATTTCAGCGCCTACCACCAGCACATTTTTGTACATCCCGGTTTTAACAAACTGATCGGCGACGGACAAAGCGTATAAAAACCCACTGCACTGGTTCCGGATGTCCAATGCACCGGCTTCCCGGCTGGTGATACCCAGCTCCCGCTGCAACAACACCCCACAGCCGGGAAAGTAGTAGTCGGGGCTAAGGGTAGCAAAAACAATAAAGTCCACCTCCTCGGGCGCAATTTTGGCCCGCTCACAGGCTATTTTGGCGGCAATGGCGGCCATGGAACTGGTGGTTTCTTCGTGCTTTTTACCGTAGTGGCGTGTTTGGATGCCTGTTCGCTCCTGGATCCATTCATCGGTCGTGTCCATGATTTGAGACAACTCGTCGTTGGTAACAACGCGTTCCGGTACATAGTATCCAACACCTGCAATTTTACTGCGTAGCATAATCGTTAGTTGTATTTGTGGTTAGGGAAAACGGTACATAATGGCAATACCCATCCTGCATTGCGAAGATGGCAAATTTTTATTAATCGCTCTACCTTTAATAGCCTTTGGCAGGGCTTTTACTGTTAAGTTATGGCTGAAGTTACATCTTAGATATGGTATCAAGGGGTATTTTATGCTAAACATCCAACTGCTTTTTTCCTTTCAGTCGCGCATTTTGGATTCTCCGGCGTAAGGCGCCACTGTTCACCAGCCAAACCCCAAGAATGGTAATGGCCATCCCGATTGCGGTCACCATGGTTACATTTTCCCCCAGTACCAGCCAGCCCAGCAGCACGGCCACAATGGGGTTGATGTAGGTATACAGGGAGGTAACGGCAGCACTAAGGTGCTTGAGCACAAACATGTACAAGGTAAAAGCAAGGGCAGAGCCTATTATAATGAGGTACAGAAGTGCCAGCCAACCTTCTGCCGTATGGTGAATGGCAAAACTCTTGTCCAGAAACAAGCTCAGCACAAATCCACCCAGGCCACCGGCTGTGATTTGCAAACCTGCATTCACCAGCGGTGAAACTTCTGGGTCGTTGAAACGCTTGGCCATCACTGTACCCAGCGACCAGGTAATACAGGAACCAAAACAAGCTGCGATACCCAGTGCATAAGCAGGGTTCAAAAAGTCCTGCCAGCCTTCACTAAAAATGAAACCCAGGCCGGCAAACCCCAGCAACACACCAAGGTAAGTGCGTATGCCCATTTTCTCGCCGCCGCGCCAAATCAGGTTAATGATCACCACCATCACCGGTGTCAGGGCTCCAATAACCGCCGAAAGCCCGGACGATACAAACTGCAGCCCCCAGGTGATCAAACCGTTTCCCCCTGTTATGGTGCTAATTCCGGTAAGTGCCTGCCGGGAGAGATACTTGCGGTTGGGGATGACGAGTTTGCCTTGCATCCAGGCCCAGGCCAGCAATAATAGTCCGGCAGATGTTTGGCGGATGCCGACCAGCAAAAAAGGTGGAAAATCCCGGATGGCAAGTTTGATGGCAGTGTAGGTGGTCCCCCAAACAATACAGATCAGGGCAAGGGAAAGATAGGCGCGCGTTTGCATGGCTGGGTAAACCCCTTGAAATTAACCTTGGCTTGGCCAAGCGTAAATAATGTTTTATCCCAAAGACAGACCGCAATATCTGGCTTCTGGATTACGGCGAGGGCCGACGGAAAAGCATTTGAAAATCATCCATGACAAAGCCTTGCCCTATGGCCGTTTCCAGACAATATTCGATTAAAAAACCAACTTTGAAGTAAAAATTAATACTCTTAAAATTGCTCCGATTTACTTTGAGCCGAATGGTCTCAGCCGTAGGGTAATGCTGCAACAGCAATTGAAATGCCCTGGCCCCCATACCACGTCCCTGCTGATTGCCATCAATGTAAAACTTGTGAAGGAAATATTGTCCGGGTGCCTCGGCACTGATGCCGATAAAGCCAAAAGCCTTATCCGTCGTTTCCAAAAGCCAAAACTCCTGACCTTGCGCCATTTGTGTACGCAGGTTTTCCGGACTGTAATTCATGTCCAGCATGTACCGGATTTGGGCCTCACTGATGATAGCAGGATAATGATCCCACCAAATGCGATGCGCAAGTTCGTGCAGTAAAGGGATATCTTGTTCGGATGCCAGGCGAATGTCCATAGGGCAAAACAGCCTTATTCTTGCTTTGTATTAAGCAGGTCAAGTACCTGGTTGGTGATCTCAAGGCTGTCGTTGGCCAGCAACACGTTCCCACCGCCCCGGGTATAGGAGAGGATAAAATCGTACCCGATTTGGCTTTGAAGGTTTTTCAATTGTGTTTCAACATTGGCCATAAGGTCATCCATGGCTTTTTTGTACTCTTCAGACAACTGCTTGCCCAGGCGTTCTTCTTCGTCCACCAATTTTTGCTGGCGCGCCATCAACACATTGTATTGCTTTTCCAACTCGGCAGGTGGCGTGGTACCAGCCTGGTATTTCGCCTGGAAAGCCTCCATGTCCTTCATGAAGGTTGCTTGCTTTGCTTTCAGGCTCGACTCCTTGCTTTTCTGGCTCGACTCCAAGGCGGCACGCTGCGTTTTCAGCCATTCATACTTGGCATCGATGGTATCCATGTTAACGTAGGCAATTTTAACACCTTGTTCGGCAGCGGCAGCTGTTTTAATCGCAACGGGCTTGGCTGTTTTATTGGAAAAATTCAGGTAATAAAGGTGTGCCACGGCCAGAATCAGGAGACCGTTCAGGATAAGAGACAGATTTTTCATATTTCAGACGCTAATAAATGATCAACATAAAACGCGGTACATCCCGAACCGCGGCGCAAAGGTATAAAATAAAAAAGTGTGGCAACCTATTCCGTTGCCACACCCAATGTGTAGTGTAAGTATCGCCCCAAAATTCGAGGGCAGTTATTAAAAGGTATCGTTTTGCAATCGATCGGTCAATATTTAAAGGCAAAGGTTGTGCCAGTTTTTTGTGATAAAAAACAATGTTCAAGCGGTAAAACGAGGTTTGCCCGCTCAGCGGCACTGTTCACCCATGTTTTACTCCCTTTTGGTAGAAAAATTTGAAAATCATTGACACAAAGGGGACATAATTGCGTTTATCTTTTTTACGTTTATGTTTAAAGCCCCGAACCGGGTAAACCTTAAATTTGTTACATCTACCTAATACTGACAAGATGCTGTATTCTCATCGTCCAGCCGGCGGCAAAGAGCCCGGCGAACAATTTCCGGAAATGAAACGCACAACCTCTATTTTATTTTTCTCCTTTTTGGGGCTCATTGGTATCGCATTTTTCCTGAAAAGTGTAATGCCCTTCAACGGCACGGGGACCCCAACCCCAAACGCGAAGCCGTTCTTGTTCGCACCATTATTGAAGGACTCGGCCGAATGCATTTCGAGCCTAAGCCAATTGACGATGCTTTTTCCAAAAGTACTTATCACTTGTACCTTAAATACATCGATAACGGCAAGCGCTTTTTTACCCAATCTGATATCAATCAGTTAAACGCTTACGAAACGCAACTGGACGACCAGGCCCTGGCCGGAACCTTTGAGTTTTTCAACCTCAGCGTTGATCTGCAGGACAAGGCGCTCAATAAAACGCAGGCCTGGTACCAGGAAGTTTTGGCCAAGCCCATCAACTTTAATGCGGATGCCTCCCTACAAGGCGATGGCGAGAAACTCAGCTGGGCTAAGGATGATGCAGAACTGCGCCAGCGCTGGGTTAATTGGATGAAATACGAGGTACTGACCCGCATTACCGATGAACAGCAAATTCAGGATAAACCCGATTTTAAAGGGGAGAAAAAATCGTTTGACCAATTGGAAGCCGATGCCCGCACCAAGGTGTTGGAAGTATACGACCGGCTGTTCAAGCGGCTCAGAAAAATGGACCGCAATCGCCGCCTGGAAGGTTACCTAAACAGCATGGCCAGCGTATTCGACCCACACACCAATTATTTTTCTCCTTCGGAAAAAGAAAACTTCGACATTCAAATGTCGGGTAAACTCGAAGGTATTGGCGCCCGACTGCAGTCGGATGGTGAAAAAACCACGGTTACTGAAATCGTTGCCGGAGGCCCGGCATGGAGCCAGGGCGACCTGCAGGCCAAGGATGTTATCCTTAAAGTAACCCAGGGCGATGCAACTGAATCTGATGATATCATGGGCTGGGAAATCGATGATGTTGTTGGCAAAATCCGCGGCCCGAAAGGCACCAAAGTTACCCTCTCCGTGCAAAAACCTGATGGCCAGGTGAAATCGATCACCATTACCCGCGACGTGGTGATCATGGAAGAAGGCCTCGCCAAATCGCTGATACTCCGCGCCAATGAAACTGAAGGCAAAATAGGGTACATCTACCTGCCTAAGTTTTACGCCGATTTCACCGCCGATGGTGTTACCTCCTGTGCTGCAGACGTAGAAAAAGAGGTAGCGAAACTCAAAAACGAAAACGTAGCAGGCATTATCCTGGATCTTCGCAACAACGGTGGTGGCTCCTTGCGTGATGTCGTGCAGATGTCGGGGCTTTTTATCGAAAATGGGCCAATTGTGCAGGTCAAAAGTCGCAGCCGTAAGCCTGAAATCATGGAAGACTACGACAACCGCGTGCAGTGGGGCGGCCCGATGATCGTCATGGTCAATGGCTTTAGTGCCTCAGCCTCCGAAATTCTCGCTGCTGCCCTTCAGGATTACGATCGTGCCGTAATTGTTGGCTCTACCCGCTCTTACGGAAAAGGAACGGTTCAACGCTTTTTTGACCTCGACAATGCCACGGGCGACAACAGTGTGAAGCCGCTGGGGCAAATGAAACTGACGGTCCAGAAGTTCTATCGTATTACCGGTAAAACGACCCAACTTGATGGCGTTACGCCCGATATCGTACTGCCAGACGTCTACAACCTGCTTGATATGGGCGAACGGGAGAATGACTACCCACTGCCTTCCACCCAAATCGACCCTGTGCCTTTCCAGCAAAGCGCTTATCATATTGCTGATATAAAAAACTGAAATCCAACAGCTCCGCTCGGGTGGAAGCCGACCCAACGTTCCAGAAGATCAACGAAAACGCCATGCGCTTGCGCAAGCAAAAGGACCAGACCGAGTACCCGCTGCAACTGGAAAAGTATCAGAAATGGGATAAAAAATTGGCTGAGGAAGCAGAAAAATACGACAACATGTTCAAGCCTATTGATGGCTTCCTGGTCGAAAACCTTGCTGCCGATCTTCCCAATATCCAAAGCGATACTTCCCGTATTGCCCGTAACGACAACTGGCTGAAAGAACGCAAAAAGGACATCCAACTCTTCGAAACTTACCGCATCATGCAGGACATGATTAAAATGGATGCTTTGGCCGGAAAAAACTAGGCAAAACCAGAGATTGAACCTTGACAGTCAACAAAAAAGGGGAGCGATGATATCATCGTTCCCCTTTTTTATCCATCACCGCATGTACTACCGCAAGGTAAACTCCACTTCTTTCACATCCTGGGAGTTGCCGCCAACAAATACCTTAAATTTCCCAGGATCTGCTTTGAACTGTATATCCTGATTCCAGTACCGCAGATCATCTTTGCTGAGTTTGAAGACCACCTTCCGGGTTTCGCCCGGATTAAGTTTTATCCGTTCAAATCCTTTCAACTCCTTAACTGGTCGGGCAATATCGGCACTCAGGTCGTGGATATAGCATTGCACAACCTCTGTGCCGGCAACCGAACCGGTGTTGGTAACGTTTATGCTGACTTCAAGTGTTTCATCCATGCTAATGGCCGATTTGCTGAGCTGAATATCAAAATAGCGAAACTGAGTATAACTCAAGCCAAAGCCGAAAGGCCAGGCAGGCTGCACAGAAGAATCCAGGTAACCGCTGGTCCACATCGTTCCCATGGTCTCCTGAGGTCGTCCGGTGTTTAGGTGGTTGTAATAAATAGGTACCTGACCCAGGTTGCGGGGAAAGGTTATTGGTAGTTTTCCGGAGGGATTTACTTTTCCTGTCAACACATCAACAAGCGCATTTCCGGCTTCAAAACCGGGCTGCCATGCGAGCAGGATGGCCGGTACATTTTCCGTTATCCAGGGAAAAACAAGTGGGCGGCTGTTAAATAGAACCGTCACAACGGGTTTATTGCCGCGGCTCACCATGCGCGCGATGGTTTCCTGACCACGCGGCAATTCAAGTGAGCTCACACAACGGCTCTCGCCACAGTCGAGCCCGCGTTCGCCCAACAGGCAAATTACCAGATCAGCGTCGCGGGCTGCTTTTAAAGCGGCAGAATAATCTACTTCTGTACAGGCAGCATCCATGCAAATTTGCGTGACGGTCACCTCGAACCCCATGGCCTCAAGGGCTGGCTTCAAGGCCATTGCCGGGGTAACCACCTTGGTAGAATCGTATTCCCGCATGCCGAGCCCGAGGGTCCAGAAACTCATATAATCTTTGTTGCCACGGCTGTCGGCATAAGGGCCTATCAGTGCAATTTTTTTGAACGGACTGCTGGGCGTAATGGGCAATACACCGCCGTCGTTTTTCAGCAGCACCATACTCTCTGCAGCAACCGAGCGGGCAAGATCCCGGTATTCAGGTTTTTCCAAATTTTGTTCCCGGGTTTTAGCATTCAGGTACAAAAATGGGTTATCGAACAAACCCAATTGGAATTTCAAACGCAGCACCCGGCGCACCGCCTCATCAATCTGATCCTGGGTGACGCGTCCTTCTTCCAATGCCTTTTTCATGCCAAGCATATAGGTCCCACCGGCCATATCCATATCACAGCCTGCAATTAGGCATTTTGCGCTTGCATCAACGACGTCGGAAGCCGAACCGTGGACCATGGTTTCGCCCACCGAGTTCCAGTCGGAAACCATCATACCGTTCCATTTCCATTCTCCACGGAGCATGTCCTCCTGAATGTGTTTGTTCATGGTGCAAGGCGTTCCGTTGAGCGTATTGAAGGCATTCATAAAGGTGGCGGAACCTGCATCGGCCGCAGCCTTGAAGGGCGGCATAACAAACTCCCGAAGCCGCTGCTCGCTCATATCAACCGTATTGTAATCACGGCCGCCTTCAGAGAATCCATAGCCTGCAAAATGTTTGGCACAGGTAGCAATGGTATTCGGTTGTGCCAAATCGGTGCCCTGGAAGCCCTTTACGCGCGCTTCAGCAATACGGGCGCCAAGGTATGGGTCTTCCCCGGCTCCTTCCATCACGCGGCCCCAACGCGGCTCACGGGACAGATCCACCATTGGGGAAAAGGTCCAGTTCTGCCCGTCGGAAGAGGCTTCTGTGGCCGCAATGCGCTCCAGTGCCTCGATGGACGCCAAATCCCAACTCGCAGCCTGAGCCAGAGGAATAGGGAATATTGTTTTATAACCATGTATGACATCAAAACCAAAAATGATCGGAATACCAAGGCGAGATTTCTTCACAGCCTCTTCCTGCATTTTAATCTTGTTGTCGAAGTTGGTGTGACTGAGTACACTGCCGACATGCCCGGAGCGAATTTGGGACATCATATCGCTTTGAGCAACATTGGTTCCGGTGCTGATGTCACCGGTAACCTGATTCATCTGCCCAATTTTTTCATCCAAGGTCATTTTTTTCAGCAGTACCTCAACCCTGGCGTCAATATCGGGCGTGCTGGTGGGAATCTGCGTCCGGGCAGAAAGAGAGAAAAGCATTACAAGCAGGGCGACTATTGGTCTCATTTTTTGTAATTAAACCGTTAAACATATACTTCGTGCAATTTTGACACAAAGTAAGCCAAGGCCAATATATTGACCAATAAATAAATGGAATCTTGCGCTGCTGTAGTTTCAGTTCTCCTTAACAACTTCCACCTTGGTGCCTTCACTGAGGTTCAGCTGGCCGGTTAGCACGATACGATCATCCTTGTTGATCCCGCTTACCACTTCTACCTTTTCACCACTTGCCATACCAAGGACAACAGTGCGAAGGGTTACGGTGGAGTCTTGCACGACGTAAATTTTGGCATCCTGAATACTGCCTACAATAGCCTTCCGGGGCAATACCAAACCTTTCCGGTTGGTATCAAATGAGAATACCGCTTTGGCATGCATGCCTGCGCGCAAGGGCATCCCGGGCAGATTGGTCACCTCTATTTCTACATCGTAATTAAACGAGTTATCGGCCCGAAGGCCAATGTTGGTCACCTTACCTTGTAGTTTTTTATCGGGCACAACATCGGCAATCACCTCAACCCGCATGCCTTTTTTCAACTGCAAAATGTCCCGTTCCGTCACCTTCACCATCAGAAACAACTTTTCCAGATTGGTCATTTGGGCCACCTGGATACCCGGGCCAATCACACTTCCGCGCTCAATAAACCGGAGGCCCATAGCACCTGTCATTGGCGCCTTAATGGAGGTATTGGCAATTTGCTTTTAAGCCCCTTTTCCTTGGCCTCTGCAGCCAGCAATCCCAACTGGATGTCTTCGATTTTATTTTTAGGAACAGCATCCCCTTCTATGAGGTTATCCAGACGCTCCTTGTCCTTCTTGAGCTTGGCGATATTGGCCTGGGTGGCCTCGAGCTCAATACGCAACAGTTCATCATCAACTTTAGCAATCACCTCACCCTCTTTGAACCATTCTCCTTTGTTTTTAAACACTTCTACTACCCTTCCCTGCGTTTCAGAAATAACAAACATTTCCTTCACGGGCAGAAAGATGCCATCGGTCTCCAGATTATTCGACAGGTTTTCCAATCGCGGTCGCACCACTTCTATGGGGACATATTGCCTGCCTACAAGTGACATGCGCGATTCCCGGTTAATCTGTTGTTTTTTGACATAAAGTTTCCAGCCCAGCAGCCCGGTTATTACAATGACTGAAATCCAGAGGAGAGTATTTCTTTTCAAGACAAATTTCTTTTCAAAACCGCCCCAAAGTTACGGAAACATAGCAAACCTGTGTCAATTGACCATACCAACTGCTAAATTAAACCTAATTTAATATAGTAAGCCCTACTTTTACCGTTCAACCAAATCCAGCAAAATGCTCAACCGAATTCTTCTGATACTGTTCCTGCTACCGTCTTTTGTATCCCTACTGCCCGCACAAAACAATACACCAAAACTAATTGTAGGCATCGTGGTCGACCAAATGCGGTACGATTACCTGTATCGCTACCGCGATCAATACGGGAAGGACGGGTTTAACCGACTGCTTCGACAAGGTTATTCCTGCGAAAACACCCATTTCAACTATGTTCCGACGTACACAGCCCCTGGGCATTCGGCCATTTATACGGGCACCACACCTTCAATAAATGGTATAATTTCCAACGAATGGTGGGACCCGGAATGGCAGCGCCACCGCTATGTTACCACCGATACAACCGTGCATACCGTTGGCGCAGAGGGTGCCCGCGTAGGCAAACACTCGCCTAGAGTACTTCTCTCCAGCACCATTACCGATGAACTTAAACTGGCCACTAATTTTCGATCCAAAGTGGTCGGAATTTGCCTGAAAGACCGGGCCAGTATACTGCCTGCCGGGCATATTCCGGACGGGGCATATTGGTTTGACGACGACTCCGGCAACTGGATCACTTCCAGCTATTACATGGATTCGCTCCCCAATTGGGTGCAGGAATTTAACCAACGGAAACTGCCAGCGCAATACATGTCAAAGCCCTGGAACCCCATGCTCCCGGCAGCAGCTTACCAAGCTAGTTTTAAAAATTGGGACCAGTACAAAGGATCACTCGGAAAGAACAAAACAGGCAGCTTCCCTTACGACCTTCCCAGTATTTACCAAAGCACAGGCAATTTCAATGCCTTACGCTATACCCCATTTGGCAATTCACTTACCCTCGATTTTGCCATAGAAGCCATGGACAAAATGGATTTGGGGAAGGGCGATTTCACCGATTTCCTTTGCCTCAGCTTTTCCGGAACCGATTATTGCGCCCACAATTTTGGTGTGCATGCAGAAGAAACCGAAGATACCTACCTGCGGCTTGATGCCGACATTGAACGCCTGCTCCGCTACCTCGATGATACTTATGGAAAAGACAATGTGCTGGTATTCCTGACGGCCGATCATGGCGGCGCAGAAACGCCCCAGCACCTGGAAGACATCAAGGTGCCCGCAGGCGTGTTCCCGGAAAGCAAAACCGATGCGGTACTCGACAGCCTGATTGGTGTTGTGCTTGGAAAAAAGGGCAAATACATCGAGGAGATCGGCAACCAACAGGTTTGGTTTAACCGCAAAGCCGTTGCCCTCAGCGGAGGCAAACTTGAAATGGCCGAACGCGTAGCGATCAATTATTTCAAACACCAGCCCGGCGTGTACGATGCCTTTACCTACCAGGAGGCCATGCAATTGCCCGCTGAATATCCGTTCATTTCTGATGTGCGCCGCGGATTGCATCCTCGTCGTTCCGGCGATGTCATTTTTCTTCTCGATCCAGCCTGGCATGCCGATGATAAATATTTTTCAAAAACCGGTACGACCCATGGCTCACCCTATGCCTATGACACCCATGTTCCGCTGCTTTGGTATGGGTGGAAAATCCGGCCTGGCGAAAACTTCAACCCGATCTTGATAACCGATATCGCACCAACGCTGGCAGCCATGCTGCGCATCATGGAGCCTAGTGGGAATACCGGAAAGGTGATCACTGAACTACTTCGGTAATGCCAGAACTTCAATTGGATTATAGTCCGGAAGTTGCGGAAGCGCTGGCCTCCGGGAATCCTGTGTTGGCACTGGAAAGTACCATCATTGCCCATGGCATGCCCTGGCCCCAAAACCTGGAAACAGCGCTGCGGGTGGAAACACTCAGCCGCAGCCTGGGGGTTACGCCGGCAACTTGTGCCGTCATTAAGGGCCGGTTGAAAGCCGGTTTGACCGAATCGGAACTGGAATACCTGGGGAAAAACGGCCCCAAAATCCCGAAGGCCAGTCGGCGCGACCTGCCTTATCTGCTCAGCAAAGGGTTGGATGGCGCCACGACGGTTGCCGCCACCATGATAATAGCCTGGCGGGCCGGGATCCGCGTTTTTGCTACTGGTGGTATTGGAGGCGTGCACCGGGGTGGCGCGCATACAATGGATATTTCAGCTGATCTTCCCGAACTGGCCAATACACCGGTGGCGGTAGTGAGCGCTGGCGCCAAAAGCATACTCGACCTTGGGTTAACCCGGGAATACCTGGAAACGCAGGGAATTCCAGTCGTAGGGTACCAAACACGTCATTTTCCGGCGTTTTACACCCGAGAAAGTGATTTTTTTGTCGATTACCAACTCGACACAGCACAGGAAATAGCGCAGCTGCTTCGCAGTAAATGGGCGCTCGATCCCCGCGGAGGCGTACTCATTGCCAACCCCATCCCGGAACCCTATTCGATGGACCCAGCCTACATTGAAGGCATTATTCAAGCGGCCTTGTCTGCAGCCGACCAAGAAGGCATTCAGGGGAAAGGCCTCACTCCCTTCTTGTTGGCGAGAATAGAAGAGGAAAGCGGAGGAAAAAGCCTGCAGGCTAATATTGAACTGGTGCTTAACAATGTGCGTTTGGGTGCCGGCATCGCAACAGCCTGGGCAGCCCTTTGAACCTGTTAAAGTTTGAGTGCTGCTACAATCTTATCCGCCAGTCCGGAATTGGTACTTTGTGACACCTGAACGCGCCGCATAGCGCCATCCAGCTGGCAGGCGGCGAAAGCATGGTAATTCCCAGATGCATCGCGCTCACAATGCACACCAAGTGGCAATTGACAACCACCATCAAACATTTGCAGCACCCTGCGTTCTACATTGGTCGCCGCTGCAATCGCAGTTTGGTGGATTTTTTTTAGCACCCGACGCGTTGCAACATCATCACAGTTTGTTTGCCAGGCTAATACACCCTGTGCCGGGGCAGGCACAAATTCGCGGGGGTTAAGGGTAACCACCTCCAGGCCTTCCGGCTGGATTCCCAATCGGCCAATACCGGCCGCAGCCAGGAAAATGGCATCGAAATCGCCCTGCCTGAGTTTTTCCAAACGCGTGGTAACATTTCCACGGATATCTTTTGCCACTGTATCCGGCCTGTAATCCGCCAGCTGTGCTTTACGACGTGCAGCAGAAGTACCCACAATTGCGCCTTGTTTCAATTTAAAAATCTGGGTCTTATCCACGGCTTCAGGGCGGATAATCAGCAAATCCGCAGGGTTGTCGCGGTAGGAAACGGCGGTAATACACAGCCCTTCGGGTTGTTGGGTAGGCAGGTCTTTCATCGAATGCACGGCAACATCAATCTCTCCGCGGAGCAACGACTCTTCAATTTCCTTGGTAAAAAAACCTTTGCCCTCCATTTTATCAAAACCCAGGTGCTGAATAATGTCACCCTGCGTTTTGATGATCACCAGTACGCTATCCACCCCTATTTTTGCCAATTCTGCCTGGGTATATTCTGCCTGCCAAAGGGCGAGTTTGCTTCCGCGCGTTCCAATTCTTAATTGCATGCTGCTTGCTCCTAATGCGTTTAATGGTTAACAAGATATTTTATTTGGACTCTGCCACAATACCATCTTCCGGTTTTTCAAAATTCAGTTTGAAGCCAATGCGCTGGTTGGGGTCCGGCAAATCGTCGTCATAGTCCTCCCAATTCGTGAGTTCAGTGATAAAGGATTCCAGGTGTTGCATTAGGTAGGGGGGCTTTCAACTCTTCGGGCCGATAAATAGCAACCGTTTTGGGTGGCTGTGGCTCGCCGTATTTTTCAATATACGGGTAGTTGATCAGCACCAATATTTTTCCATTAAACAATTGCTGGTACACCAGGGCGCCATTCTTTTTAATCAGTTCGCGGTGCAGGCCATCGCCGACTGGCTCACCCAGGCCACTTGCAGCACTTCCCAAGGACACAACCACCGCCTCCAGGTTTTCAATATCTGCCCTGGCTTCCACCACACAGGAAAGTTTCGCTATCGACGTCACCTGCTCCAAAAAACCAAGCAGTTCGTTTTTCAAGCTGCTGTGCCAAGTTTCACGGTAACGCTTGGTATTCTCTAGAATTTGCTGATAACGCGCCACCTTTTGCTGAAAATTATGGGTTTCCTGCTCCGTAATAGACATATTGAAGGGATGAATAAGTGAGAATTGGAGATTTTCGCTTGGCAAAGGTATAGAAAACCTTGGCGACACTCCATGCACAACAGTTTGTGCTTCGTCACAAATTCATCCCTTCGTATAAATATAGGCGCTAATTGCTAGCCCCAATTGCTGTGGCATATAGTTTGATACTAGCGTACAAACAGCATCTCGCGGTATTTCACCAGCGGCCAAACCTGGTCGTCCACCAAACCTTCCAATTCATCAACGGCTTCCCGGATGGCATCCATTTGTGGTTTTACTTTGTGACAAAGGATTCCAGCCTCTTCCCGAATAGTGTCGGCATGGTGTACTTTTTCCAGTGCCTTGTGCATTTTCTCCAAGCCCGTATTCACTGCCTCAATGTTTTTAACCAGGCGCTTCATCTTGTCTTTTTGAAAGGTTGTGCTATCCTCGTATCCAATTGCTTTAAGGCTATGGAGGTTATTGGCCAATTCGGTTTGAAAACGCAATACGCTGGGCATCACCATGGTTTGAACCATTTCCTCGAGGGTTTTAGCCTCAATCGACAACTTTGTGCAGTAGGAATGCAACTGAACGTTGTGGAAAGCATCGAGCTCAGAGGTACTCATCACACCGGATTTTCCGTACAGATCGTGAGCCAGTTTGGTTCCCAGCACATCGAGTGCTTCGGGCGTGGTAGGGTTATTGCTCAAGCCGCGTTTGGCAGCCTCTTCCTTCCATTCATCAGAATAGTTGTTTCCTTCAAAAAGAATGCTTTTTGACTTGCGGATGTAATTTTTCAACACCATCAAAACCGCTTCTTCCTGATCGGTACCCTTAGCAATAATTTTATCCACATCGTTCTTAAAATCGATCAGCTGCAAGCCCATCATGGCATTCATAACCGCCATGGGGCCGGCGCAGTTTTGGGAAGAGCCTACGGCGCGGATTTCAAATTTGTTCCCTGTAAAAGCAAAAGGTGAAGTCCTGTTACGGTCCGTATTGTCGAGTTCCAGGTTAGAGCTTTGGAAATCAGGTCGACAGCCCGTTTTACCGCTGCATCGTCGGTTTTTTACCGTTGGCAATCTGGTTGAGCAGTTTGCTCATTGCTTCGCCGATAAATACCGATATAATAGCAGGAGGTGCTTCGTTGGCGCCAAGCCGGTGATCGTTTCCAGCGTGAGCGATGCTGGCGCGCAGAATATCAGCGTATTTGTACACTGACATGATGGTATTCACAAAGAAGGTGAGGAAGCGCAGGTTCCGACGCGGGTTATCGCCGGGAGAAAGGAGATTAACCCCTGTATTGGCGCCCAAACTCCAGTTGTTGTGTTTCCCTGAGCCGTTAATGCCAGCGAATGGCTTTTCATGCAACAGTACACGGAGCTTGTGGCGGCGGCCCACACGGTCCATGACGTCCATCAACAACTGGTTGTGGTCGACAGCCACGTTGATTTCCTCATAGATCGGCGCAAGTTCGTATTGGGACGGAGCAACCTCATTGTGACGGGTACGCACTGGTATACCCAACAGGTGGCATTCCGTTTCCAGGTCGCGCATGAAAGCGTACACACGCTCTGGGATTGAACCGAAATAGTGGTCTTCCAATTGCTGGTGCTTGGAGGCCGGGCTGCCCAACAAGGTTCGGCCAGTCATTACCAGATCGGGACGTGCATTGAACAGCGCATCATCCAACAAAAAATACTCCTGTTCCCAGCCCAATGTCGCAGTGACCTTAGTGACCCGCTCATCGAACATCTGGCAAACCGGAACGGCAGCTTTATCGAGTAAGGTTTGGGAACGAAGCAACGGGAGTTTGAAGTCCTGCGCCGCGCCACCGTAAGTAACAAAGATTGTTGGGATACAGAGGGTTTTGCCATTGCCCACTTCAATAATAAAGGCCGGGCTGGAAGGATCCCAAACGGTATATCCACGGGCTTCAAAAAGTGCTCCGCATACCCCCAGAAGGGAAGGACGAGCCATCGGGCTCCTGCTGCACAAGGGCAGAACCCGTAAACTCTTCAATCACCCGACCATCGTGCGTCATGGTAAAAAAGGAATCGTGCTTCTCTGCGGTTTTGCCCGTAAGGGGTTGAAACCAGTGGGCAAAGTGGGTGCAGCCCTGTTCCATCGCCCATTCTTTCATACTGGTGGCTACCACATCGGCTACTGACCGTTCCAGTTTTTCACCACTTTGGGTAGCAGCCTTCACACTGATGTAGGTATCGCCTGGCAAGTACTTCTTCATGGCTTCGTCATTGAAGACGTTGGCAGCAAAGAAAGAGGCAATGTTCTCCTGTTGTCCATCCAAAAAATCGGTATTGATGGGTTCCAGGCGATTTTCAATCGTTTGTAATGCGTTAAAACGAGCGAGTGACATTGTGGGAGTGTAGTTTTATAAGTTGTAAAAATGGTAGTGAAGAAGGCTTTTGAATCGATTAAATCTTAAGTAGCAATCAATAACAGCATTTTATTGGGGCAATCAGCAAAGTGATAAAAAATAATGATTTTTGAAAACCGAGATGCTTTTCAGCGAAAAGCAAGCCTGCTGCGGGTTTTAAAATCTAAAATCGTCCCGTTTTTTCATTTGATTGCACAAAAGTATGACCAATTTCAGCGAAAAAAAGCATTTTATAAAAAATAAAACGAAAAACTTCGACCAACGTCACGGCTGATAAATTTTATAAAAAATATTAATCATAGAATAATGTTCTAAAATTATTGACCGCAACCATCAAACAGGTCCTTATTTATCCGACATACCGGAGAATAAGGGCCTGTTTGGTGATTGTGGCCAATAATAATTTTTACAATCAAAAGCGTACAGGGAAGTGTGGTTAGGCGCGGGCACTGATCGCCTGTGTCAATTTGTTTAAAACCGCCGCGCAGCGCCATCGAAGAGGGACTAACCTTAATCATAACGCAACGCCTCAACCAATAAAAAAAGGCCCCCCAGCGACGTTTCGCGGAAGGCCATCCCAAAAACCAATTGTTAAGACATTTTCTTTCGATGTGGTCACCGTTTTTACAGGGCGACCACATGAAAAGAAACATCGCAACAGATTAGTTGGGCACTACAATTTTTTCTTTGCGGTCGAAGCCTAATGCCAGACTGAGTTCATGTGAACCGCCATTGTATTGCTGGAAATTACCAAAATTCACATCATAGGAGTAAAACGCCTGAATGCTGTTGAACTTGGTACCCAAGAGGAACGCCAGTGAGCCATTGGCTGAGCCAGGCCGGTAGGTGAAACCTGCGATGAGTTTCTCATCCAGAAAGCGCCCCTGCAAATTCAGGTCAACCTGATAAGGCACATTGCGGAAGTTCCGGATCGCAAGTGAAGGAATAAGTTTGAAGCCTTGTTTTGAGACGTCCGCAATATAGCCCAATTGAAACATATAGTGGCTCAACAGTCCACTATCAGTAGTATTGTCTTGTACCGGCACTTCATCCAAACGGGCACGAATAGCATTAGGAAGTGCCAGGCTGACGAAAAAGCGGTTGTCAAACAGTGTATGGATACCGACGGAAGCATCAAAAATTTGTTGTCCGTTGGCGAGATCTTCCAAGGTTGGATCATTGGGATTTACGGTTGGGTCGCTGAGCAGATCATTGTTGATGCTGCGGCGGATAAATTCGGTGGTCAAACCGATGCCAGCGCGAAACTTCTGATCTTTGGACTGAATCCGGTACGCATAGTTCAACTGCAGGCGGAAAAGGTTTTGGTCGCCAATTTTTTCTGCAAAAACACCGCCCCCGAGAGCCAGGTTATTTCCAACTGGGCCGTGGTACAAGACTGTGTAAGATTGCGGTGCTCCAGGGAAGCCACTCCAGCTGTTGCGCGCATTGACGAGCAGTTGGTGTTGGTTATCGAAGCCGGTAAGGCCCGGGTTTACCAATACTGGAAACACCTGATATTGAGAATAGATGGCTTGTTCCTGTGCATAAGCGGCGAAGCCAATTGCAACCAAAAGGAGGGTAAAAAATGTCTTTTTCATCGTAATCGAATAATTGGGAAAAGATTAGAAATTGAGATATGGGCATCAGGATTTGAGATTGGGCTATGGGGCCCAATCTCAAATCGCAACTTATAAACTATCGAAGGAGGTTGATGTATCCTTTTTGTTCGTGATCGCCGGTGATGTCAGTGTACAACAGAATGTAGTAATAAACACCCTCCGGTAATGGCTGACCATTGCGGGTTCCGTCCCAGCGGTTGGCAGCATTGTCGTAATTGGTGGACGTGTACACCAGTTGTCCCCACCGGTTGTAGATATCAATCGAGTTCGGTACAGATTCAATGCATGTGATGTGTACGTAGTCGTTTTTACCATCTTGCTGCCCAGGCGTAAGCACCGGACGAACGCGATAGCAACCATCCACAGGATAAGGAATGGTATCCGTAGCAATGACCAAACAACCATTTTCGTCACGAGCGACAAACTGAACCCGCTCACCGGAACACAAAGCATCCACCGTAGTACCCGTACCCGTTTGACCGGTAATACTGGCCGTCCAGATGATTTCAATGCTACCGACCGCGCCGGAAGTGATCGCAATGGCCTCTCCATCGCAACGGGAGAAACTTGTTGGCGCCACATTGGCAAAGTTAAGCGTCAGTAGATCCGGTTGAGAGACCGACACGTTCTGAACTTTGGTGCTGCCGTAAGCATCAGTAATGGTAACAGCATACATACCACCGCAAAGGTTGCTGGCAGTTGAAGTCGCACCTGCAAAATCCAACTCTTCTACCTGTCCGGTAGGCCACTGTACCGTGTAAGGCAAAACGCCACCCCCTACGGTCACTCGTGCGATACCATCACATATTCCGTTACAGCTGACGTTATAACCATTGAAATTGCTGATGCCGGTGGCCTGGGAGGTCACTGCCGGTGGAGCAGAAAGGGAGTCGGCCCAAGTAGACGTGCAACCCAATTGGTCCGTAACCGTAACCATAAAGACGCCACTGCAAAGTGTTTCGTTGGTGGGCGTAGTGATACCGTTACTCCAGTTGTAATTCAAGGCGCCAGAAGCACCTACCACAACTACGCTGGCTTCACCGTCACATTGCCCTTGGCCACTTACATCCCAAATGCCGTAACTGGATAATATATTGACATTGGAAATAGACATGGTGGAGTTGACACCCACGTTGTAGTTGTAGGTGAACGTTGTTCCACTTTCGTCGGTAACCGTCACCGTATACGTTCCTGTAGAAACGTTGTTCAAGTCTTGCGTAGCCGCGCCATTCGACCACAGGTAGGAATATACCGGGCCATCTGCACCGCTAAAAGAGAAATCAATTGAGCCGTTGGTAGCATTTGCACAGTTCGCGTTAACCACTTGGGCTGCCGGGTTAGCCGCCGGACAGTTCAGCGTGTAAGGATATACAGCGGTACAGCCACTGCTGAAGTTGGTAACCGTAACCGTATAAGTGCCTGGTCCGATGCTGATGAGCGCACTGGCGTTAGAGCCCGTGTTCCAGGCATAAGTCATGGGTGATGTAGCAGGAACCGGTGTCAACAGAATCGCACCCAAAACAGTATTACAATCGGTATTCTGAATTTGATTGCTAACACTGGCGGGAGCAAGCGTCGTGATGTTGACGGCATTCAAGCCGATGCTGTTGCCATCCACATCAAAGATCATAAAGTTGTATACCCCTGGTGCAAGGTTTGACACTGTAACGGTATCCGTAGTGACATTGGTCATCAAGCCAGTTCCCCAATCCAGTGTATAGGGTGGGTTTGCAATTTGTGAAATGGCAATGGTCACTGTGCCATTATTCGAGCAAGAATTGGTATGGCTTACGATGTTCGATCCAATCAGCGGGTTATCCTGCGCAACGATGTAAGATTGAACGAAAGAACAGTTGTTGATATCGGTGATGGTTACAGTATAGGTATTGGCCGCAAGCCCACTGATATCTTCCGTCATGGCGCCATTGCTCCACAGGAAAGTATAAGGCATGGTGCCTCCGGATACGGTTAGGTTAACCGAGCCATTGGGTGATACGCCGCTTTGGTTGGCAATAACATTGGCGGCATTGAGTGCCATTGGCTCATTAACCGGAATACCTGGCATAGTCGTTGAACAACCATTTGCATCGCGAATCGTTGGAATGTACATGCCACCTTGCAGGTTGCTGATGCTGGTACCGGAACCGGCCGGTGTCCAGGTTACCATGTATGGACCACCGTTACCACCTGTTGGGGTGAAGGAAATCGCGCCGTCGCCGGCACTGGCACATTTAACATGGGTAACTTGCAGATCGCTGTAGGCTATAGCCGGTGGAGATGTAATATTGGTTGGGGTGGATACGACGGAACAGCCGCCGGAATCGGTTACTGTCACAGTATAAGAACCGGCTGCAAGGCCGCTCAATACATTGTTAGAACCACCCGGGCCACTCCAGCTGTACGTTGCGCCACCCCATCCGTTTGCAGCATTTGCAGTGATTACACCGCTCGTACCACTTGGGCAGGCATTGTTCACGACAGAGGTGCTAACCGAAAGCGCAGCAGAAGGCTCAAGAATGCTAATGGGCGAAGCAATGACGCCCTGGCAATTGTTTACATCCGTAACAGTAACAAAATAATTGCCTGCAGCAAGGTTATTAACCGTAAGGCCTGTACCAACCTGTTGGCCGGAAGCATTTTTCCAAACAAAGGTGTAGCCAGGTGTGCCGCCTGCCCCAGCAATGGTAGCAGAGCCATTCAATTGGCCTTTGCATTTTACATCGGCAGAAGCAACCAGCGAAACACTGGGAAGGGTTGCTGGCTGGTTAACAGCCGTATTTTGAACAGCCGTGCAACTGTTGGCATCCGTAACCGTAACGGTATAAGCGCCAGCAGGTACAGGACTCAGGTCTTCGGTAGTAGCATTGTTTGACCAATGGAAAGTGTAAGGAGAAGTACCGCCCGACACGCTGAGGTTGATCAAACCGTCAATGCCTCCATTGCATTTCACATGCGTTACGGCTGGCGCTGGCGCACTCAATGCAGCGGCGGGAGCTGTAATCGTTGCTGTAGACGTACAAGAGCCGGTAGCGGTAGTTACTGTTACAGAATAGGTGCCGGCTAAGGTGAGGGCACTGATATCCTCTGTTGTAGCCGTAAATGTACCCGGGCCAGTCCAGCTAAAGGTGGCGCCGGAAGCGTTGGTGGTGGTGAGGTTGACCGCACCGTTGTTGCCGCCGAAGCAGCTGATGTTGGTCGGCACAACAGCGCAGGTTGGGTTAACCTGGGCAACAATCATCACCATACCCTGATTCAAATTGGGTGGGACCGGGCCGCCATTTTCTTTTACTACTTCTACAGGATAGGTAGGCAGTGAGCCCAAAACAATCGGCACGTTCATGCCAGCCTGTCCGGCAGCGGCGGTAAAGCAAACAGAGAATATTTCGGTGCCATCGGCCAAAGATTTACCCAAAGCCGTAGCATCATTCCAGGTAAAACGAATCTGACCTGGAACAGCGGTATTGAAGTTGCCACCTGCACTCAACGCGAGTGGGTTGGAGCCGAATTGCAAACTTTGGAAGGTCAGTTTGGTCTGGTCGTAGGTAATGGCAAATTGTGCCGAAAGCAGGGTGTCAAAATTAGATACTGTAATAGGAACACAACCCGATGTGCCCTGACCCACAGAAATGGTGTCACCGGTAAAAGTTGGTGCGTTAGGATTGGGTGGCAATACGGCATTGACAATAATTACGGTATCATTAATGGGAACACTGTTGGTCCAAATGTTTTGCCCCATGGAGTTTGCAATTTCAGCGCCAGGGTTGCCAGGGAAACCTACACCATCGATCGTTACAATGGTACTGGTTCCTACAGGCCCCACAGCCGTGAAACATACCTGATAAATGGTGTCGCCATCCGGACGGCTTACGCCCACAGCATTTTGGTCGTACCAGCTCAGCAACAAGGTTCCATTGGCGGTATTGCCTGCAAAATTGGCAGCCGTAAGAAAAGGAAGCTTGAACGCACGGGTACTATCAAATTTAATAACAGACGTATTCCAGTGCATGGCATACTGCATGGAAAGGATGTTATCAAAATCATTGACCGTTACCGGTAAACAATATTTTTGACCGGGGCCCACATTGGCGCCATTAGCAATAATGTGAAAGCCGGTAATTGGTGCAGGAGCGCCCTGACCGGTGATGGAGCTTCCGCCCGACTGATAATTGACTGTAAGGGGGTTTCCGTTGCTGTTGACAAACTCAATGCCCGGTGCAACAGCTGCAAGATTCACCGCAGACGTACCGCCTGCCAGGATCTTAAACCGCATCCGCATCAGCGTTGAGCCGGCAGCAAGGGTGATACCATTCGGATTGGTTCCCAGGTCCACAAACCAGGACACGTTCACCTTACCAGTCAAACTGTTGTAGTTGGCCGTTGTAAAACCGGGCAACGCAAACATATCCGCAGAAACAAACTGCAGAATAGTGCTTTGATAAGTGACTGGAAATTGAACGGAAATAACGTTCGTGAAACCGGTTACCTTGAGTTCGAGGTCAACGGTTGAGTTCACTGCACCAGAAGCGGTGGCTGGCGTGAAGGATGTGGTCAGTGTCTGAGCCGTGGATTGTAGCGACATCAATAATAGACACGTAACAAGAAGGCTTGTAATCGTAATCGGTCTCATCTTAAACAACTGGAAAAAGGGATGATAAAAAAAGGATTGAATCAAAATGACATCAGGGGTATGACTTGCACTGCGTTGGGTGTTCGCAGGGTTAGGTACCATGTCCCTTTTTGTCCTGATAGGTAGGAGGCAATTTCCATGCCATTTTTACCCGGGACTACTGATATTTTTTTAAAAAATACTATTTTTCCGGTAGGGTCAACCAATTGGCAGTCGGCTTCAACGGCCTCCTGCGCCTCTATCCACACTTTGGTTTCGGTACTAAAAGGATTGGGAGCAGCATATACCTTTAGTTGATTTTGTGCTACTACCTGATCCGTACCCGACGTAACACCGATGCTCGCAAAGCCATCATTCAGGATGGCATCATCAATACCATAGGTTTGGTTGGAGCTTTTAACTACTTCAAAAAAAGTGTTGGGTGTAATCTGGGTAAAATATACCGGTGTACTGCTGTTATTGGGACCAATGGCTTTTAGCCGCAACCGGAACATCATGGTGCTGTCGGACAGGCTTACTCCATTGCCGTTGTGCCACCATACCAGACGCAAAATACCGCTGTCAACCGCTTCAGTAAGGCCGAAATTATCCACATCAATACCCATAGTAGCGTTAAAACCACTCAGCGTATAGTATTGCAAAACGGCAGGATCCCAGCGAATAACGAATTGCACCGACAAAACGGAATCAAAGTTTTGAACCGTTACCGGGAAATTGAGGATTTGATCTGGCATTGCATTGTTGATCGCAGGCATATCAAAGCCAACTGGCGCTTGTGCCTGCAAGGCATTAACACTCAAAGCAATCCAAATAGAAAGGAGGAAGAATCGTAAACGATGCTGCATGGGAACAATTGGTTAAGGATTAAACTTTTCAGTGAACAACGGGAGGATAACGATTTTTTCCATCCCGCTGCCTGCCCTGATAAAAATATATTCAAAAAGCAGGCCAATTTTTGGTGGATGCAGGTTGGTGAACGCGCTCCGGTTCAAATTACAATTTCAATTCAGACTAAAAATCAACCAATTGGTCACTAATACCGCGCAAAATAACGGCTTTTTGGTGGGTTATTCAAAGCTACTACCCAATTTAGGGTAAAAAAATAGCGGGTAGCGGAAAATCCGCTACCCGCCAGTATTGCAATCGAAGCGAACTGTAAATTATTCTACTACGATCATTTTTTTAACAGCACTGTTGTTCTTGGTATCCAGTTGATAGAACAGGATGCCTGCCTGCAAGTCAGCGCGGTTGAGGGTAATGCTGTTCAAACCTTTCGCAAATTCACCTTTTACCACTTTTACAACACGACCTTCAGCGTTGGTGATCGTCAGCGTAGCCTCAGATGCCTCAGGAAGGTTGAAGTTGATGTTGGTAGAAGAAGCAACAGGGTTAGGCATGTTCTGGAGGAGTTCGAATCCGGCTCCTGCAATAACAGCACCCTGCTGGCCATTGAAACGGAAAGCAACATCGTAACGTGTGCCGTCTTCCTGATAAGCCTCTGATTTGGTAATGCGGCTGCTTACACCCAGCATTTTGCTCAACTCACCGGCTTGCGTTGCGCGGAAAGTCATGGTAAACTGGGAAGCACCGTCTACAGAAGCGGTAATGGCATGATCCTGAGCAAATACTGCGAAGTTATCGGCAGAAACTTTGTCAGCAGGAACAATTTCCTGAAGATCAAGGCCATTCAGGTTCATGGTGAACTGGAAGCCAGCTACTTTTTCAGCAGCCTTAAAGTTTACAGTTACCAGATCACCAGCAGCTACTTCGCGGTTGTCTACGTCGAAGAACAGGGTACCGGCAGAGCGGTCTTCACTGCTTACGAGCGAGTTAGCGATAGCGGTACCGTTTACGTCACCCGTTTTCACGGCTACGAAATCGGCACCATTCATTCCGCTGGTCTGCAGCGACTGGATGTCGTAAGACTCAGGGAAGTTACTGGCAAACGGATTGGTTGGATCAGCGAAAGTGTAATCTTCCTTCACGAAGCGCCAGGAAGTATTGTCGGGCAGTTCGTTGTAGATACCCAGGATCAGTTTGCGGAGTTCAACGATGTCATAGGTGGTGATCGAGTTTGACTTGTTGGCGTCAGCAGCAATCATCTTGTATGGCGTGCCCAGTGTTTCCAGACCCAGGATGTGCTTGGAAATCAGCACAAGGTCATAGGTGGTTACACCATTCAGCGGATCATTGTCCTTTTCTGGAGTTACAACATAGTTACCTGAAACTGGAATAGCATTGAAGTTAAAGGTACCACTGTTGGTCGTGTTGGTAAAGAAGCTAACCGGAGGCAAACCATTTGGCGCCTGTCCAAGAATCTGGATATTAGCACCTTCCAAACCGGATGTTGGTACGTTGAAGTCCATTTTGGCAGCACCTGCTACGGTAGCAAAGTTGCCTGGGGTGGAGTTGCCCATGTTGTCCTGTACAATCACATAGGTTTCGCAGAAGTCGGCGTTGCCGGCCGCGTCGATTGCCCAGAGTTGTACAGCCTGTGGTCCGAGTTCGGCACAAGTGAACGTTACACTGGTGATCGGGTTGCCCTGGCCGTCCACTGGGAACGCACCGGTGCTACCTACTGATTTCTGGATACCAATCTTGATCTGGTTGGCTGGTGTGCAGTTGTCTTCCGTGTACTGGAGGAAGTCACTTGCCCACAACTGGATCATACCCGTAGGCATGATGTTCACGCTCAGACCGTTGATACAAACAACAGTTGGCTTCTTGCAATCTTTCACTACGAAAGTGTATTCGCAGATCGACTCGTTACCGCAACCGTCCTGTGCAATCCACTTGATCTTGTGGGTGCCGTAAGGAAGTTGTGGAACAACACCCTGCAATACGTTGTCGTTCAGGTTGGCTGGCTGAGCCAGGTTGTCCCAACGTACGCATGCCGTGCGGGCATTGCCATTGGTTGTCCAGTCGATGTTGAAACGATACTTCTGGTTAGCAGGTACCGGACGGTTGTCGAACGGTGTGCCACCGAGGTAAGGAATCGTGTTGGGTGCTGGTGGGTTTGTGCTGGAAATTTGTGTTTCCATTACACCGTCGCCGTTCATGTCCAGGAACAACAGGTAGCGTACGCTTACGTTAGCGCCGCTGCAGCTGTCGGTCAAGGTTACACAAAGATCGGTTGGAGCCTCGCAAAGGTCGTGGCTGCCGATGGTGTTATCCCAGTAGGCAGCATCATTCCAGAACAATGGATCGTTGGCCGTCAGGTCGCAAATTTCAACCGGGCTGGCTGGGCAGTTTGCGAAGATTGGCGCCTCGTTGTCGATAACTTTGATGATCTGCTTGTACTTGTAGCAGTTGGCATTAGCGTCCCAGAAGATCGAGTAGTTCGTAGCCTGTGGGTCGGTTGGGTTGATCTTAACCACCGTTGGGTTCCATGGTGTTGGCGTTCCCAAAGCAGAAACGGTAGGACCTGGGAGGTTCGATGGGTGGTTGCTGATAGCGTTCGGGTTCGGGTTAGGAACATTGATGCAAGGCAAGTTCGGGTTGTAGGTGCACCAGTTGATGATGGTCCACGTACGCTCGATTTTGTAGCAAGCATCTGGTACTACCGTGAAGATTTCATCCTGGTGGGATACACCCAACAGTTCGCAATCTTCGCCGAAGAAAGTAGGCTCACCATAAATTCCTGATCCATTACATTCGGTAACGATAACGTCATTCGGGAACTTCACATAGTAGTCCTGCTCATAGTTTACAACAATGCGCTGAGTGCACTGGCTGGAGAGGCCACCGCAGTCGAAGGCACGGAACGTGCGTACAATGGTGCCTTTGTTGCAAAGCGTATCAAACTGGCTGTAGTTGGTGGTTGTGGTAACCGTGTCAATGCAGCAGTTGTCGGAAGCAAGTGCAAAACCGTAAGCCCAGAGGCTTGGGTCAAAGTTCTCGCAGGAAACCGTTACGTTGGCAGGCGACTGACATACAGGCTTGATTTTGTCCTGTACAACTACCTGTACCATACAATCATTGGAGTGATCTTCCTGATAGGTAAGGCTTACTTCGCCAGCCTGAACAGTGACATCATAAACACGGAAGACAACAGTAATGGTGTCACCAATGTCTTCGCAGCAGAATTTAACCTGGTCATCAAAGGCATTGCTGGGATCGCAACCGTTGGCGTCCATGCGGCGTACTTTGAAGTGTACAGCGGAGCAGTTGTCGTAAGAGCCATCGTCAAAAGTAGAAGCATTGACAAGGATCATACCATTAACACCGAGAGAAACCACGGTGTTCTGGTCACAAACTGCGGCTGGAGGCGACAGGTCTTCCACCGTAACATTAAAGGTGCAATGTGTGCTGTTACCACAATCGTCGGTTACAATGTATTCTACTGGTGTTACACCCAGTGGCAGGTTTTGCGCGTAGCCAACCTGACCGAGTGTATCTGGGTTCCACAGGTTGTTGCCTGGGAAAGAAGTTAGCGAACCATTCAAAGTGGTCGTGATACCATCTACCGTATATTTAGCTACGATAGAAGCAATGCGTGAACAGTTGTCGGTAATGATGACATCTGGCAGGTCGGTATCAGAGGTACAAGACCAAGGGTTGGTGTTAACCGTGGTATTGTCCGGACATGCAAAGGTAGGGCCGTCAACATCATGTACTTTGATCACTTGAATAAAGTACAATGGGTTTTGGTTTGGTGGGAATTGGCTTGTAGGCAAGCACCAGTCGTAAACTGTCCAGGTACGGAGAATTTTCCAGGTACCATCGCAAATTGGCAGGACCTGATCCGTGTAAGCCGTTTGCAATTCGCAGAACGTATTGTTAGGATACAAACCGAACTGAATACCAAAATCCAGGATGTAAGGAGAACCCGTGGCACTAGGTGCAGTCACAGGGTTAGAGCAGTCAACCGTAACATCAGCGGGGAAAGAAACGTCGTAAACGTGCTTGCGCTTGAAGTAGATGTACTGGGTGCAGTTGGATTGGTTGCCGCTGTTGTCGGTAACCGTCCAAATACGCTTAACATAACCGCTCAGGTCAGACTGGCCGTTGAAAGAAGCACCACAACCGAGGTCGTTCCAGGTGTCGGTATAGTTCTGAGTGAAAGAACCGCAGTTTTCATCGATGGTCGGGTAAGCGGCAGCAATACCCAGGGTATTGTCCAGATAGCCTGGCTCGTAATTGGAAACGGCACAGGAAACCGTGATGTTCTGGCAGGTTACCACCGGTGGAAGTTTGTCTTCCACGTGGGCGAATCCTGAGCAGGAGTTACCGCTGATCAGATCGCGAACGCGAACCTGAAGGGTAAGGTTGATGTGGGAACTGGTAAGGATCGCTGGAACCCATACACCATTGATTTTCATTTCAACGACAAGGTTGCCGTTGGGGCAAGTGCTGGGGGCCTCGAGAACATCATCAGGCTGCAGCGCGTAATAACAACTTTGGTCAAGAGAAACTTGTACAAGGTTGTTACAAACGAGTGTGCACTGGGCGTTTGCTTGTACGTTCAACATAAGAACAAAGGCAGCAGCCAGTACACCTCCCCAAAATTTAGCGAAAGAAGTAGAATTCGCTTTTGTCATGAGATAAGATATTAAATTAATGAAATTAAAGAATTATGGTGGTTAAATTAAATACTACGTTCAATCTGAAACAGTGCCAGCATTAATCCATCCAGTAAATGTGGGGTGAAAGTCCGCGTAAGAAGGAGGTGGGAACGCACTAAGCGCAGAAACACAACCGGGCGGCAATTAACCTTTGTTCAAGGGATGTTAAGCACTTAGGTGCTTACAGGCGGATTAAATCAACAGCAAATGTAATACTAGTCATACTAAAGCTCAAAATTTTATACCCTTCAGTGTCTAAATTTAACAAGGGCAGGCAAAGATTGATATTACAATATCCGTGCCGATTTGATTCAGGACACGGACATTTTAATAAAAACGCTAAAAAAATTGAAAAAGATCAGACCAAGTTGTTCTCGTATGCGATTTTAATCAGGTTGGCGGTGCTTTTAACCCCAATCTTACGCATGATGTTTTTGCGGTGAACGCTTACGGTTTGGTCGCTGATGAACAGCCGCTCTGCAATATCCTTGTTGCTGAACGCTTGCCCGATGTATTGCATAATCTCCATTTCCCGCTTGGTAAGCCCGTATTTCCGGACAAACCTGTCCTCAGGCATGCTCGCGCCACCAGCACCGTTGTTGTGACGATCCGTAACGGCTACCCCTCTTCCAAGAAAAGTATTGCCTTCAATGACTTCAGCAATAGCGCGGAAAAGCTCTTCCTTAGAGCCACTTTTAAGGATATAACCGTCGGCGCCAGCCTTGAAGGCAGCTTTTACCAGCCGCGGATCATCGTAAACAGTCATCACCAAAATACGAATATGCGGATGAACCCGCTTCAGCTCAGGAAGTAGTTTGAGGCTGTCCTGTTCCAGTAAGTTGAGATCCAACAAAACAAGGTCAACTGCCTGCTCACGCAGCAATTGCAGCATTTGCTGCCCGTTGCGGGCTATACCTCGAATATTACACTGCAACGGGTTACCTGGTTGCGACAATACCGACAAAAGCCCTTCAATAAAAATGGGCTGATCATCGGCAACGACGATCTGCAAGCGCTTTGTTAATGGGAGATTGTTGACCACGGTAGTTCATTTCATTTGTCTAACAACACCAATTTTCATACCATAGTGTTTTTTTATCATGGACCCATGCCCTATTTTGGGTAGTTTTTTTTGAAAATACCCAACCCTTCTGCATCGAATTTTTAGGCTTTTGATAAAAGTTGTCGGTCGCGAGAAGCTGAATACCAGGGCGAAAAGAGAAAAATTAACGTAAAGTGTTTTGAAACACCTCACCGTTCAATCGGCTGATAACATTGCCAATTAACCACCTAAACCACTTGATACGGAGCACACAAGCCAGATCCTTGCGGCCAAAGAACCATTTGAAATGACACGTTTTTGCCCGCTTGGCGAAAAAACTCGAATTTCTAATCATTTCTAATGAACATTATTAAAATGGAATGCGCATTTTTGCATTTTCTGCCTGTATCCTGCAGGGTACCACGCCTTTATACCTTAATCCCCTAATTATTATATCTTATGAAAGTCTTTACCCTTCCTGGTTTTGCCCTAACGTCCATGCTAGGGCTCACCCTTACCCTTGCTTCTTGTAATTCCGAGGAGTCTGTTACCCAAACGACTATTCTCGACGAAGACCTCCGTAATACCGTAGCGGCTGCCGCTCCAGGTGGCGTTGGCCTTAGTTATTTCAAATTACCGGAAAGCACCGACTTTTCTGCTATTCCGCAAGATCCCCGCAACCCACTCACCGCTTTTAAGGTGCAGCTGGGCCAGATGCTGTTCCACGAAACGGCCCTTGGCAGAAACCCAATGAACCCCAGTGGGTTCCAAACCTATTCCTGCGCCAGTTGCCATCATGCCGATGGAGGTTTCCAGGCCTGCCTTGCCCAGGGTATCGGCGAGGGCGGACTGGGCTTTGGCCAGCATGGTGAAGGTAGATCCCTGAACCCAAACTATGCCAACGAAATTGTTGACGTACAACCCATCCGCACGCCCTCTGCCATGAACAGCGCATGGCAAATTGTACAACTGTGGAATGGGCAATTCGGTGCTTTGGGCATGAATGTAGGTACAGAAGCCAGCTGGACACCCGGCACCCCCAAGGAGAACAATAACTTTGGTTACGAGGGTGTAGAAACCCAAGCCATTGCAGGCATAAATGTGCATCGAATGATTGTTGATAAAGACTGGGTAGAATCCTACCCGATGTACAAGGCAATGTTCGATGCAGCATTTCCAGATGTGCCTGTTACTGATCGCTACAATCGCATCACAGCAGGGCTGGCCATTGCAGCCTTCGAACGTACCATCATCGCCAACCAATCACCCTGGCAACGTTGGCTCAGGGGCAATGAAGCGGTATTGTCCGACCTGGAAAAAGAAGGCGCAGCCCTGTTTTTTGGCAAAGCCGATTGCAGCAGCTGCCATACTGGGCCAGCACTCAACAGTATGGCGTTTTATGGATATGGCATGGGCAACCTGGAAAATGGCAGTTATGGCGCCATTAATATCACAGCCGACAAACCAGAGCACAAAGGCCGTGGCGGTTTTACGGGTCGGCCTGAGGATAATTATAAATTCAAGGTGCCCCAATTGTACAACCTTAAAGACAGTCCTTTTTACGGGCACGGCGCTACATTTACCAGCGTAAGGGATGTTGTCGCCTATAAAAACCAAGGGGTAGCACAAAACGCCCAGGTTCCCGGCACACAGCTCGCCAACCAGTTCAAGCCACTTGGCCTGTCAGAACAAGAGGTAGATGCAATTACTGCCTTTTTGGAAAATGCACTGTACGACCCCAACCTGCATCGGTATGTACCAACCAACCTGCCCAGCGGGAACTGTATTCCAAACAACGACACAAAATCAAAAGCAGATCGGGGCTGCAATTAGGTGCCCAAAACAGATACCAGAAAGGGCGCCATGGCGGAAAAAATATCCGCCATGGCGCCCTGCTTTTTGGCAATCAAGGTGAATGGCTATGCCCGGTAACAACGCTCAATTGGAGAGCAATGGTCGAGCAAAATATTGCCCCGGTATTTAAATAAGGTTCCAGGAGCATAATAAGCCTCAAAGGTGATGGAACGCAAATCCCGGCTGGGAACAAACTGAAACTTATACAGCCGCCACTCCTTGTTGTCGACCAACGGCGAGGATGCCAGTAAGACTTCCTTTTTGCCCGGTTGAGCAGACCCCCAAACCCGAAGGCGGACCGGCAGGTTGAACCCAACATATTCAGGTGAATTGGCCAGGTAAAGGGTAAACGTATAACAACTATCTTTTTTTAACGGGGAACTCAATACCTGGCTGACATCTTCTGTGGTGCCATCCTCGCGGGTAACGAGCGCCAGACAGGAAGTACCATCCTGTGGTTTGCATTGTACGCCCCATGCCCCCGGCATAATGTCGGGCGTGCTGCCCAATGTCCAGGATCGCCATCCGGCAGGAGCAGCCGAGGCCCTGGGCGTATCCTCAAAAGAAGCGTTGTAAAACCGGATTTTACCCGATTCTGGCTGTTGGCCCTGAACCGGATTGGCCAATTGAAAAGAAAAAAAGCCCAACACGGGGAAAATGAGCAGATAAAGTTTCATAACCTGAATAATGCGATCGCTAAGATAGGAGAATAACGCCCCATTCACCTATTATTTATGGTAAGGCACCTTGATATTCGCTAAAAAAAAGGAAATTTGCCCTTCGCAAGTTACCAAATTCAAACCAGGTACCCTCATGGCGCGCAGCAAACCCACCTACCTCTATGCTATTATCAGTGTGGCGCTGGTATTGTTCATGCTTGGCTTTTTTGCCATATCCGCATTGCATGCCCGGCAATTGGTGCAGCTCTTTAAGGAAAAGGTAGATGTTTGGCTGGAACTCAGCCCCAATCACAGCCAGGAAGATGTGCTTCGTGTTATTGCCGAAGTGCGGCAACAAGATTTTGTAAAGAAAGAAAGCGTCACCTTTATTACCCGTGACCAGGCTGCCGCAATTATGCGCAAAGACCTGGGCGACGAAAGCCTTCTTCAGGAGGTGCCCGACATGCTCCGCGATGTGGTGCGTTTCAATGTAGACGCTGCTTATCTCAACCAGGACAGCCTGCTGGAATGGCGCACCAGTATGCGACAGGATTCTGCGGTGGCCGATATTTACTATGAAGCCGCCAATATTGGTAATATCGGTGGCAACATACAAAAGCTCGGATGGATCACCCTTGGCCTCGGCTTTTTGCTGATCTTTGCAGCCATTACCATTATCCACAACACCATTCGGCTGGCATTGTACACCAATCGCTTTCTGATCAAAAACCAGGAATTGGTGGGCGCCTCCTGGCGTTTTATCAGCCGACCCTTTATCCGAAGGGGTATCATGAATGGCCTTTGGAGCGCAGCCCTCGCCATCGGCATGTTAATCGTGATGGTATGGTGGGGACAAAAAACCATGCCCGACCTGAAAGATCTGGAGGACTTGAACGGTATTTTGGCCACATTTACCGGATTGATTGTGCTGGGCGTCATCATTTCAGGACTCAGTTCTTATTTCGTAGTGAACAAATTTCTACGCATGCGTGTAGACGATTTATATTAGAACAGGTTTAAACTTAACCTCCTTTAAGCGCAAATGGGTGTTTCAAACGCCCTTCCACAAAAGTATCACCGCAAAAGCATCACTTTTACATGGCAAAGCAACCACAACGCCGGACAGCCCCGGCCGCAAAAAAAACAAGCCCGGCACCAGCTCGGCGCCAGGAATCAAAGCGCGACAACGTTTTCAGCGCCGGAAGCCGTGAATTCATTTTTAACAAAAATAACTTTGTTATCATGGGCGTAGGACTCCTGCTGATTGTCCTGGGCCTGGTCACCATGTCGGGTGGTGCAATGGCTGATCCGAACGAATGGAAACCGGAAGAAATTTACAGCTTCCGCAGGATTACGCTGTCGCCAATCTTTATGTTGGCCGGTCTTCTGGTGGTCATTTATGGTATTTTTAAGAAGACTAACACCTCCGATCTCATGGAGGAAAATGAAACTACGGCATGAATTGGATCCAGGCGCTTATTCTGGCTATTATTGAAGGACTAACGGAGTTTCTTCCGGTATCTTCAACCGGCCACATGATTATTGGCTCCAGCCTGATGGGTATAGCATCTGATCCCTTTGTTAAAGTCTTTACCGTGGCCATTCAGTTTGGCGCCATCCTTTCCGTGGTGGTCTTGTACTGGAAGCGCTTTTTTCAACGGCTTGATTTTTACTACAAACTCTTTGTGGCCTTTTTACCAGCAGTTTTTTTCGGACTGCTTTTTAAAAAAGTCATCGACCAACTGCTTGAAAACATCGTTGTGGTCGCGCTAGCCCTTATTGCAGGTGGTGTGGTTTTTCTTTTTCTCGATCAACTTTTTCTCCGCCGCAACAGCGATGATGACAGCAACATTCAAAACTCCGACAATCTGAGTTACGGGAAAGCCCTTCGCATTGGTTTGTTTCAGGTGATCGCCATGGTTCCTGGTGTTAGCCGTTCGGCCGCAACCATCATCGGCGGCTTAACCCAGCGGCTGAGCCCAACGGCCGCGGCCGAATTTTCATTTTTCCTGGCGGTACCCACCATGTTCGCTGCCACCTGTAAATCACTTTGGGATTACACCAAAGAGGGCGCCTTACAATTCAGTCAGCAGGAAATTGGTTTGCTGCTTCTGGGCAATGTGGTCGCATTCCTGGTCGCCTGGTTTGCTATAAAGTCGTTTATCCGTTTCCTCACCACGCATGGATTCAAGGTATTTGGCTATTACCGCATCGCCACCGGGGCACTACTACTACTGCTCTGGTACCTTGGCTGGTTTGAAGGCGTTCAGGTAGGTGATTTTTAGTTCAAAAACGCCTTGAACAGCATACATTTTATCAAGACTTTTTCAACCAGGCCCTGAAAAAGCCAACCTCCACCATTTAATCTTTCCTAGCCAAATTAGTATGAAACAATTAATCGAATGTGTCCCCAATTTTTCTGAAGGCCGCAACCCAGATGTTATACAACAAATTACAGATGCCATTGAAAGCGTAGAGGGCGTAAAACTACTCGATGCCGACCCTGGAAAAGCAACCAACCGCACCGTTGTAACCATGGTGGGCGAACCTGAACTTGTGGTGGAAGCTGCGTTTCGCGCCATCCAAAAGGCAGCTGAATTGATCGACATGAGCAAACACAGCGGCGAACACCCGCGAATGGGCGCCACAGATGTGTGTCCGCTGATACCTGTTGCCAATATCAGCATGGAAGAAACCGTTGAGTGGGCGAAAAAACTGGCGGAACGGGTCGGCAGCGAGTTGGCGATCCCCGTATACCTTTACGAAGCAGCAGCCAGTCGGCCCGACCGAAAAAACCTGGCTTCTGTGCGCGCCGGTGAATACGAAGCACTTCCGGAAAAGCTCCGCGATCCGGTATGGGCACCCGATTTTGGGCCGGCGAGTTTCAATGCCCGCAGCGGCGCAACCGTTATTGGCGCCCGCGATTTCCTCATCGCCTACAACGTTAACCTGAACACAACCTCCGTACGCCGTGCCAACAGCGTAGCATTTGACGTTCGTGAAAAAGGCCGTGTTTTGCGGGAAGATGATCCGATTACCGGCAAAATTGTAACCGATAAAAATGGCGAGCCCGTACGCATTCCAGGTATGCTGAAGGGTGTGAAAGCCATCGGCTGGTACATTGAAGAATATGGAATTGCGCAAATTTCCATGAACATTACCGACATCACTGCTACCCCCTTGTACGAGGCATTTGAGGCCTGCGCTAAGAGTGCACACAACCGGGGCATGCGGGTAACGGGTTCAGAACTGGTTGGGCTGGTACCGCTCAAGGTGATCCTGGATGCGGGTAGGTATTTTCTGCACAAACAACAGCGCAGTGCAGGCGTCAGCGAATCAGAACTGATCAAAATAGCGGTAAAATCGATGGGACTGGACGAATTGAGCCCCTTCGATCCGCAAAAGAAGATCATCGAATACAACCTTGAACATACCGCTGGTGCAACGCAAAAACTGGTGCAAAAAGACTTGGTTGCCTTTGCCGATGAAACCGCCAGTGAAAGCCCCGCCCCCGGCGGCGGCTCTATTTCGGCATATGTAGGCGCCCTCGGTGCTGCCCTGGCGACCATGGTGGCCAACCTCAGCGCACACAAACGCGGATGGGATGAGCAGTGGGAAAGTTTTAGCCAGGAGGCCGAAAAAGGACAGGAAATCAAAGACGCCCTGCTAAGGGCCGTTGACGATGATACCGCTGCATTCAACGCTATTATGACGGCATTTGGTTTGCCCAAGGATACAGATGCGGAAAAAACGGCCAGAAAGGCCGCTATCCAGGCTGCCACACTGGAGGCCATGGATGTCCCCCTCAGGGTAATGCGACTGGCCTCTAAGGCCTTCCCTTTGATCCGGGAGATGGTGCTGACGGGCAATCCCAATAGCGTCACTGATGCTGCTGTTGGGGCGCTTTGTGTGCGAACTGCCATTCTTGGCGCCGGACTTAATATTCGGGTAAATGCCACTGGCCTGGCCGACAAAGCGCTGGCGGCACAATACGTCGCTGAAGCCAACAAACTGGCAGAAGAAGCCGAGGCTTCAGAAAAGGAAATTCTTGGCCTGGTAAAAATTTAAAAACGCGTTCAGGAAACGAACCTTCTGTCGTAAATACATGATGCACTGGCCCATAGCCATACAAGCTTTCCATGATTATCTGCTGCTGGAGCGCTCCATGAGCGCGAATACCCGGGAGGCTTATGTGCATGATGTGCGGCTTTTTGTTCGGTACCAGGAAATAAATGGGCTGGACACAGCGCCACTGCAGGTGAAACAGGAGGATCTGGAGGGGTTCATCCATTGGATCAACGGGCTCGGATTGGCGGCCAGTTCGCAGGCACGCATCATTTCCGGGCTGCGGGCATTTTACAAGTTTTTACTGGTGGAGGATCTGATTGACGACGACCCCACAGAACTGCTCGAAGGGCCCCGCTTGCGGCGAAAAATCCCGGAAGTACTCTCGGTGTCAGAAGTTAAAGCCCTGCTGGAGGCCATTGACCTGAGCGACCCGCAAGGGCACCGCAACCGCGCGATCATGGAAACCCTTTACGCCTGCGGATTGCGGGTAAGTGAGCTGATTGACTTGCGGCTCAGCAACATTTTCTTCGAGGCTGGGTTTATTAAAGTAATCGGAAAGAATGATAAAGAGCGACTGGTGCCCATTGGAGAAGTTGCCCGCCAGCAAGTGCAGTATTATGTGGAGCATGAGCGCCTGAACTTACGGATCAAGCCAGGGCAGGAAAATTTTGTTTTCCTCAACCGCAGGGGCCACAAACTCAGCCGCGTGATGGTATTTTACATCATCAAAGATCTGGTGGAAAAAGCCGGTATTGTGAAAAACATCAGCCCGCATACCTTCCGCCACACTTTTGCCACCCACCTGGTAGAAGGTGGCGCCGACCTCAAAGCCGTGCAGGACATGCTCGGACATGAAAGTATCACCACAACCGAAATTTATACACACCTCGATACCGAATACCTCAAAGAAACCATTCAACTTTTTCACCCGAGGATCAAATTTTGAATCCGGAAACCCTCGAAATATTGTCCTATGAACTATTGGCTTGTTAAATCAGAACCCTTTGTTTTCAGTTTCGATCAGCTGATGAGCGATGGAAAAACACGCTGGGACGGCGTGCGCAATTACCAGGCACGAAATTTCCTCAGAGCAATGGACGTTGGGGATCCTGTGTTGTTCTATCACTCTAATGAAGGTCTGGAAGTGGTGGGTATCGCCAAAGTGCTTCAAGCCAATTACCCCGACCCGACGGCAGAGAAGGGTGATTGGTCGGCAGTTGACCTGGGCCCCGTAAAACCATTCAAACGACCCGTTTCGTTGGTTGAAATCAAATCAAATGAAGGACTTCAAAACATTGGACTGGTTAGAAACGGACGTTTGTCGGTAATGCCCCTTACTTTCGACGAGTTTCATTTGCTTTTAAGCCTCGGAGAGACAGAACTTTGAAGCGTTCAAAGGGTTTTCGTGCGCAAAACGATGCCCGCTGCTTAAAGTATTAAAACGAACTATGTTTATATATTCTTCCTCCGGTGGGTCTCGTTCAGGCAACCCACTTTCAAATATTGGTTGCCTGATTTTTGGCGTTTTAGGTCTGATAGCGCTTTTTTACGTGCTGAAAGGACTCTTCATTGTGCTTTGGTGGGCTTCACCCGTACTCTTTGCCCTCTCGCTGATCATCAACTGGCGGGTGGCGGCCAATACCGGCACTGGCATGATACAACTGCTTAAACGCAATCCGTTGGCAGGCCTGGTTACGATTGCACTCGCCGTGGTGGGTTTTCCCATTCTTTCCCTGTACCTGTTTCTGGGCGCCATTGGCAATCGCCAAATAGAAAAAATGCGCAGCCAGTTTGAGATTCCTCAGCAACAAACAACAGAAGAGGAATTTATTGAGTACGAAGAAATTGAAAGCAAGCAAAAAAACCAGGAATAAGGTTTTTGGTTTTTTCCGTTATGGTTTGCAAAATAATCGTCCCGCAGATCTCGCAATAACCGCAGATGTTTGCGTCGCAAACATCTGCGGTAGCACAGACCACTTTTTTTCAAAATACTATACTGGTCAACTACAAGGGTGTGTTTTTTACAATATTACCCTATTCCTGCGCAATTCTTCCCGTAAATTAGGCTTTAGCTTATCGGCTGCTTGCACCAGCATGTCCTCAGTCATAGGAAATGGCAACGGACGGTTACCCAATCGCTGACGGGTCAGATCGCTCAATGCACGCTGGTCACCCTTGAAGGTGGATGCATAGTTTTCAAATAAGATTTCTGTGCTCAATTCACGGCTATCAATGCGGTTGCCGTTACGGGCATCGAAGATGTCTACGGAACCCGTGAGGCGAACGGCCTTGGTTTGGAACACCTCCAGCACATCGGCATATATGTTGATAAACCGCTCCTTTTTGATGTCGTTCCCCAGGCTGTCCTTTTTGACATTGCCCTTCATGTCGAGCTCGTAATCCCAGCCATCCTGAATCTCTGTACAATCTGTGTATACGCGCTCTTGCACCCGTTCCGGGCTGATATCAATGCGGCGCACGTTAAACTTCACCGTATAATCCATTTCAACACCAGCGCTTTTATTGAAGTGGTACGCCTGCCATTTGCTGTTCAGGTCGCGGGTTCCAATGGCCAGGATGCGGTCGAAAAAGTCGCGAGGAAGCACCTGATTGCTTTGATTGCCAACCTCAAAAAGGATGTGCGTAGTACCAAGTTCCATTGCCTGCCGCTTCATCTCGTCTGTACTGCGGTAGTTTTTGTAATAGCGGTTTTCCAAATCCAGCAGGGTTTCATAGGCATTGCGTGCTGCCATGCGGTTCCCTGAGTTGGCGTCAGCAAGTTGCCTCTGGGCTTTTTCATAGAGAAAATCAGCAGCTTTCTCCCGGCTTTGGCGCTCCAGCTTTTCAATATTGACAAAAGAAAAGGATGCGCGGTAACCATCTTTGGCCTGCAAGGGCAGCAAAGGTGCTATTTTGTTCTGACGCTGTTGTACGCGACGGTGTATCGCATTAACTTTCTCCCAGTTCTCTGGGCGGTTTTCGGCAACGAGGTTGTCGACAAGTCGGATATCGCGATCCTGGGCTTTTTGAAAGGCCAGCTCAAGTGCCTGCACGTATTCTGTTTTCTTATTTTTCTTACCGCTGATATGCGACACCACGTAGTCGATGGCGCCATCGTAATTACCCGTTTCAACATAACGTTGAGCGGTGTGACATGCACTGAGCAGCAGTACAGTAAGGGTAAAGGCGAAAATTTGAACAAGGCGCAACATAATAGGTCGGTTTTGATTGTTTCATTAACTGACCGAAAGATGCAGCCCCTGGATGCATTGAAATCCCTAAAGATTGTTAGGGCTTCTTTAAATATTGTTAAAAAAGCAAATACACTCCAAATAATCTTAAATGAAATGTAAACGGATCGGCCTTTGAATGCGATGCTAGCCTTGCCGAAAGATCCGGGCAGCCATATCACGGTCGGAATCAATGCTGGCCAGCTGCGTTTGCCCGGCATACAGGATTTGTTCACAACGGGAAACCAGCGCCAAAATCTGCGCTTGTTCTTCTGGAGCCACACCATATTGCACCAGGCGCTGTGCCAGGTTTTGTTGCGACCATTCGGCTTGTTGCATGTTCAATACTTTGCAAAAATGGACCTGTAGACCCTGATACAACTGCTCATAGAAAGGAGCAATCTCTCGTGTTTGCGGTAAGCGAACTACCCTTTCGGTGGCTTCTGAGGCCATTCCGGATGCCGATCCTTGCCTTTTCCCCCTTCGGGTGCCGCGCCACCACATGAAACCCGACAACAACGCAAGCAACAAGCAAACGCCAAAAAGCAGTTGACTTACAGGCAACCAATTCGGCAGTTTCCAAAAGCGTGTATTTTCACGGACCGATATATCTGACGAGTCCAATACGGCGTTGTTGCCAGCATCTTTCCCGTCCGTGATATTCACATGGAGTGCCTGGGGCAATTGTAAACTGAGGTAACGGTTACTATCCGGATTGAAGTACATCAGTTTGGGTGCAATACTGTAATCACCTGGTTTGTGCGGCAGAATGATATAATCGAAGCTGGCATTGTGCACCAATTCCTCACCATTTTCGTAGGTGTCTTCCACCCGGAGTTTGGGTTCGATTATTTCCAGACCATCGGTTGGAGTAAGCAAGGGTGGAGAAAAGCGCCTGCCATCGCTGTTGCTTTGTATATTGATGGACAGGGTTATGGCATCGTCGGTGGTAGCATCCGTTTTATCCACCGATACATTCCAGTTAAAATGCCCAATACCGCCGGTAAAATTTTCGGGTGCAGGAATCGGCAGCGGCTTAATAAGCACATCAACCGGCGGCGCTGTCAGTACTACGGGTTGCGGCCCAAGCAAGGCGCCAAGCGCGCCAGTTTGTTCTACTCCGATCCGAATCCGGGCTTCGTCGATGGTGAGCGTGCCCGAGGATTGCGGGAAAACAGCCATTTCATACAACGTTTTCAGGGTATACTGCCTCCCATTAATGGTTTCTGTGCGCAAACGGGTATCAAAACGCTTCAATTCGGTAGTATAGGCCTTGTCCGTTTCCGGCAGGTCCACCAGGTCAGGGCTGGTAACATTCTTCCTGGTGTACAATACAATGCGGTAGATCAACTGCTGGCCTAAATAGGCAGAATCGAGGTTGGTTTCCCCCAATACAAAGAGATCATCGTCCCGATTGGCGGGCGGCTTGTTAAACCCCTGGTTGCCGCCCCGAAGGCACAACCTGAATTTGCAATGGCTTGGTTTGCAGCGATTTGCCGTTGGCAAGTATCTTGGCGGCATCGATGGTAAAAGCCCCGGTTTGCTTTGCCTGCAATGTATAAGACCACATCCTCCGCGTTTCATACTGCCCGTTTGAAATGTTGGAGCCCGCCATTTCACTGACGTAACCTAACTGCTGGAAGCCTGTAAATGGCGGTGGACGGAATTCGCTGCCCTGTGCATTGGCCAAAATAAAAGACACCTGAAAAGTACTGCCTTGTACTACCTCGCGCGACTCCACCTGCGCCTCAAAGCGCACCGGACCCTGGGCTGCCGCGCCCAGTGCAAGCCAAAGCAATACCAATATTGTACAATAACGTAAGTGCATATTAGTGCTGAACCAATTTACTTTTTGTGCTTTCAGTTATGCTTCGCAAAACATCAGCATTGGCGCAAACCAAATTTCTTTCAAAAAACTCACTGATCGGCCACTAGTGATCGAGGTACTAGATCCGAACAGTGGGGCGGAGCGATTTTAGGGGCTTTTCTTCAACATCTTGTTTTCTTGGACGCTGGGTTTGTAATCTTCCAGGAGGGGCAAGGGCACTAACGCGGATCGTTAGTGGCTCACTATGCAAGGTTGCCTCACCCGTTGTCACACTGGCCACCGGCAGTAATACCTCCCCTGTATCGCGTGGCTGTACAAGGTAGCGGAAACGGTATTCGGCGCTGCGCTGGCCGTTTACAATGGAGATGCTCGACGACTGGCCGAGTTCTCCCAAAAGATCGAATCCTGCAGCATTCCAATCGGGTGCCGTAAATTTTCCTTCTGTGTTTTCCAAAACATACTCAATCCTTACCGACTCAGCTGGTCGAATTTCGGCAGGAGTAGCTAGTGCATAAAAGCGAATAGGGGCACCGGAATGCTGTGCGTTCAGGCTCGAAGCGGATACCGCAAAAAACAAGAAAGCAATCAAATTCAAGCGCATGTTGAAGTGAATTTATTAGTGAATATTTATTCATTAAAGATCTACAATCATCGTTTGGGCTTATATTTTGCCGCTTCCATAAACTTTTGTGCATCGGAAAACGCTAAAAGCTCCTCCATGCTTGTTCCAGGATGCCGCTCCATGTATGCATTAACGATTTGCCAACCGATCCAATTGCCTATTTCACCCGGAGCTTCCGTGAAAACATTTTCTGCTCTGGGGCTTGGCATCACGATTTTCTGGTTTTTGGCCCCAAGGGGTTCATAGAGCACTTTCAGGTTTAACAACCGTGCCCAGGTATTTTGTTCATTGGCATAGCAAGCTTCCATATCAGCCTGGGTGTAGCCCATCAGCAAGCTGTCGGGTGTGGCAGGAAGCAACTGGGCCATGATGTACAGGATTTTTCCATTGTGGATCATGTAATCCAGGATACGATCGCCATTGGGTGGCCCGGCAACTTGGCTGCTGAGTGCCATCGCGGCTTTGGTGGGAAGGTACTCAGGTTCAAACTGCCGGCGAAGGTACATGGGAAAAATATCGGGATTGTAGCCACTAAATTCTTCCCCCAAAAACATATCGAGTCCGATCATCATCAGCGAATCGTTCACCATATAGGCATCTCCGACAAACTCTGTAACCGCAGTAACAATGCCCGGCGCAGGCATTTTTGGAAAATAATACCGGTAATACCGCATCATCTGACTGAGGTCCTTTTCTATTGGTTGGAGGTCCTTAAAAGCCAGCGCACAGGAGTCGGCCAGGCGTCTGACCATTGGTGCCGTAACAAATCCATCGAAGGCCTCCTGTGGCGTTTCTTTTGGGTTACTAGCGTCGTGGGCAACTTCTTGTAGAAAAAAAGGCAAAAAATCGGGGTACTTTTGCATCAGTTGTTCCAGTCCTGCTTTCAGGTGGGTGGTATCCACCGAAAACATATCCTGGTCAAAACGACGTATGTTAAGGGCGCCGGGAATTCCAGAAACATCCGGCGCTTTTCTGCCGGTATCTGTGTTGCAAGCAGCCAGTGCGGTTAAGAATGTTAAAAAAAATAGAAATCGGGTGCTAGGAAGCATTTTAGCTGCGTTTATCTGAGTACGTGGAAAAAATTGTAGTATAGTTTTAATCCAACTTATGGCGCTTGTTTTCGCGAAATATTTACAATGCTGTGCGTAAACAAACGATTCGTGTTCAATATAGTGCCGTACGATAGGTCAAACATGAACCAAAGACTAATACCAGGCAAAAAACCAGTTCAGTAATTTAATTTTGCGCTTGCAAAAAACATCGACTTTAGCGTCAAATTTGGGTCCGCCTCGCTTTTTCATACAAGGACCCACCATAAAAACCATATTTTCTGTTTTCAGCACAAAAAAACACTTAATCATGAAAAAAATTGCTTTACTGGCGGGGTTTTTCTGCCTATTGACGAGCGGAGTCTTTGCTCAATCAAATTGGGACGGCACCGGATTCCGTTTTGGCATCCAGGCCAGCCCCAGTGCAGCCTGGATGAACTCCTCTGATAAACTTCTGGAAGGCGCCGGCACCAATTTAGGCCTCAAACTGGGTATCATGGGTGAAAATTACTTCTCACCCAATTATGCTCTGATTTCCGGCATCGGCTTCAATTTCAATACAGGAGGCACCATTCAAAATGGCTATTCCCAGGCAAACCCCTGGCCAAAATCGGAGCTCAGTGTGACCATTGGCGAAACTGATTCGCTATCCTTGCCACAAAACGCCAAACTCCACTACCGCGTCACCCAGGTAGAAATCCCGATTGGGCTGCGCATGAAGGGTGGTTCTGGTACCGATAGTCCGCTGAGCTTCTTTGCAGAAGCGCCGGTTTTCACACTGGGCTTTACCACCAGGGCCCTGGGCGATATCAAAGGTTCTACCAAAGCCTATCAAAATACCGTTGACGAAGACATCCGCAAGGATGTCAACGGCATTTCACTCTCCTGGGGCATCGGCGCCGGTATCGAATACGAAGTAGCAGCCAACGCAACGCTGACGGCCGGGCTGTTCTACCAGAACCAGTTCACCGACTTAAGCTCCGATAAGGGTCGGGTTTTTAACAGCCAGAACCAATGGGTTAATGAGGATGCTAAAACCAGTTTCCGTTCCATTACACTGCGAGTGGGCGTTTACTTCTAAGCCTTCGGCGGGCAATAGCAAAGGATCTTCGCAATTGTCCGCCGAAAAAGTACCTTTCCACCGATTTACTCCAACAAACTGGCCAGCGAGTGTGCAAATTTTGCAGCGCCGGCCAGTTTGTTTTGGTTCACATTGTAGAGGATGAATTTACCCTCCCGGCGGGTTTCTACCAGCGCTGTTTGCCGCAACAAACGCAAATGCTGCGATGTCACCGATTGCTCCAATGCCAGAGAAGAGTAAATTTTGTTGACGCTCACCGGCTGGTGTGCGTCGATAAAGGCTAAAATCTGCATGCGCGTAGGATGCGCTAGCGCATGAATTACCTTGGATGTTTTTTGCAGCATAGCTGCAGCTGCCGGAGAACGGCCGCTTGTTCTTGCCAGATGTGCCATAGACGGGAAATAAGGATTAGAAATTTGGTTTTTGCAAATATGCCCTTTTTCCCTCAACTCTTGTACAGATTCGGCTTCGATTTCGACCAAAAAAAGATAAACCGTGCACCGACATGCCACGAATGGCCTGCCAATGCACGGTTTATAAAGCGCTGCCTGTATTATTAGGTTAGCCCGGAAGGCTTAAACCACCAACTCTTCCACCAAACGGGATATCTGGTTCAACCGCTCCTTGTCCAAGGAGTAAAAAATAAACTTACCCTGGCGCTCGGTAATCACTACACCCGCCTTGCGGAGTATAGCCAGATGCTGGCTGGCTACGCTTTGTTCCAAACGCAGCTTGATGTATATGTCGGTAACCGTCATTCGGCTGTTTTCTTCCAGCAAGTCGATGATGCGCTGGCGCAACTTATGGTTAACGGCACGAAGCACTAAGACAGCCCTTCGCAATTCGGCATAATCCAGCAGTATATCGTTCTTCCCCTTCTTTAAAACGACTGCCTCGTTTTTTGATTTTCTCATATAATTTGTTTTTTATTCCGGATTAATGTATGTAAAAAGTCGTAAATATTATAAACAATAATTATGCCAGCAAGCAAGTCATCGCTAAAATATTAGATTATTTTTATTTTAGTAAAGGCTTGATTCCAAGTATTCAATACAAATATATTTCTTCAAATTGGAAAAAAAAATATTTTGATTCATATTATTTATTTTTTAGAAACCGTGATGTTAGGTGGCTTCATATAAAATGGCTCATAATATGAAACATCCTCAAAGTCAGCATTTTGAAATTTTTGCTCGGCTAGCTCAGCAAAAAACGACGCAGTGCTATCCCCAACCTCCCCTAAAACCACTTCCTTTTCATTTGCTCCGGTGAACGCTTTTTTCGCACCGCTTCCTGACAAAACGACACGACAATTCGGCGATCTCAGCATAAATGGCTGAATATAATCATGCAACAAATTGTTTTCAACAATTAAAATATCCGTTGGCTGTAGTACCTGGAGTTGGTGGTCGTAAATCGCCGTCCAAACCTCCTGCCGACGGGCATCGAGCATGGGCATGAACAAGTGATGCTCACGGTCATTTTCTGCGAGGGCAGCACGACTGCCCCATGCCAATCCCCAAAGAGTATCCAGCGCAAGCAGCGGCTTCTCCAGCGCAAAACAAATGCCTTTCGCAGCAGAAGCGCCAACCCGCAAACCGGTGTACGACCCCGGGCCATGGCTCAACGCCACAGCATCCAAGTCCTTCAGCCCCATACCTGCTTGTGCCATACAGGCCTCAATAAGCAGCGTCAGTCGGGCAGAATGCCGCGCAGGAGGCGGATCCTCCTGGCATGCCACCGTCACCCCGTCGATGGCAAATGCCACCGAACAGACTTCTGTTGCCGTTTCTAATATTAGAATTTTTGCCATATCGGGTTATTCGTGGTTTAGACGAGGGAAGGATGGATGGTCACAATTTATAATGGGTGGGGTATAGCGTAGGATGTTGCGTGGTTTAGGGTAAGATTGAGGTAAAACCGCCTCATTGAACGTGTTGAAAGTGTTACTATCAACCATAAAACCTACGCTAAACCCAACCCTACATCCTACGCTAAACCCAACCCTAAACCCCACGCTAAAATCCGCCCTGTATAATCCCGCCGCCAACAACATCGTCGCCTTCGTAGAAGACTCCGCTTTGGCCCGGGGCGATGCCTTTTACATTGGCATGAAATACCACTTCAATGTTGTCGCCAACCGAATGAAGCGTACTAAAAGTGCCAGGATCGCGGTAACGCACCTTGGTAATGGTTTCCAGGCCAATTTCCGGCAATTCGGGGTATTTCATGAGGTTGACTTTGCCCACCATCATGCTGTTGCGAATGAGATCATCTTCGCGTCCGAGCACAACCGTATTGTCTGCTGGCCTGATTTCGGTAACAAACATGGGTTCGCCCAGGGCTATTCCCAGGCCTTTGCGCTGGCCAACGGTATAAAATGGGTAGCCCTCGTGTTTGCCCAGTATTTTGCCGGCTTGGTCTACAAAATGCCCGCCTGCTACCCGTTCTTCAAGCCCTTCTACGCGGCGCTTTAGGAATCCGCGGTAGTCGTTATCGGGTACGAAACAGATTTCGTAACTCTCCGCTTTTTTACTCAGCTCGTCCCAGCCGCGTTCGGCTGCCATCTGCCGAACCTCCGGCTTGGTATAAATGCCAAGTGGCATGCGGGTGCGTTGCAGGCATTCCTGGGAAAGGCCCCACAGCACATAGGATTGATCCTTGTTGAGGTCTTTGGCCCTGGAAACATAGCTTCGGCCATCTTTTTCATTGATGATGCCATAGTGGCCCGTTGCGATGAATTCACAATCGAGCATATCGGCTCGGCGCAGCAGACTGTTCCACTTGATGTGCGTGTTGCACAGTACGCAGGGGTTGGGTGTGCGCCCTGCCATGTATTCGTCTACGAAGTTATCAATGACATAATCGCCAAACTCTTCCCGAATGTCGACGATAAAATGGTGAAACCCCAACTTTACAGCCACAGCACGCGCATCATTGATGCTGTCGAGCGAACAACAACCGGTTTCCTTGCTGCTGCCACCGGAGCTGGCATAGTCCCAGGTTTTCATGGTGATGCCAATCACTTCCCAGCCCTCCTCATGGAGCATGACTGCGGTAATGGTACTGTCGATGCCGCCGGACATGGCGACCAATGCTTTGCCGTGTTTAGACATGTTGGGTAGAACAAAAATCAGTCGAGAAGGTTAGAAATCAAACTGGACTTTAGCCGTTGGCTTTGCCCCGAAGGATTAACCATTTGTTTTTTAGGGCATTAAGGATTTATCTAGAAAATGATAGACCAATAATGCATCTGCTGTGTTAAAAAGGGTGTTTAAAATTTAATTCCGATTTCTCCGGTATTTGATTTCACAAGGCACCAATAACCGAGATCGAAGCCAAAGACCAACACCCAATGGCTAAAGTCCAGCTTAGAACGTGTTCGGGATTAACGTTTGGATGCATGGTTAGGATAATTTTATTTTGATTTAGGCATTTTTTAGATTCGTATGCGGGTAATACGGGTCTAGAAAATAACGAAGAGCAGGATAAAATTGGCCGACCAGGCGCCAAAATGTTAAACCCGAACACGTTCTTAAGCCCTGTCGATGTTGCGAATAAAGCTGTCCAGTACCTGACGAAGCGCGTCTTGCTTGTCGCCCATCAGGTCAATTCCCTTGCGGGCGGCCAGCAAAGCCTGGTCTTTTTTGCCCAGGCGCTTGTACAGGTCGGCCAGTGTGAGGTAGTACTCCGGCAGCCCGCCGAATTTAGCCGCGGACTCCTGCCATTTTACCGCCTGGCCGAGCACCTTAGCGTCGGCTGGAAAATCGCGCGACATCAATTCAGCAAGGCTGTTGAGTTGGGCCGCATTGTTTTTTACAGTCTTCTTCTGGTAGCCCTGTGCCGCCTTCAGGTAATTTTTCACATCCTTGGTGGCAGCATAAAACTGCAAATCGGCGGTTGAAGCAAAGGCATCGGCGCGGTCGGGAATACCTTTTTTCATTTTGTCTTTCGCTTCCTTCAACAGCGTTTCGGAGCGAAACCCTACGGCTTTGCGCACTGTTTTCTGACAAGCCTGCTCAATGCGGGCGTCAACAGCCTCAGCGCTCATTAGCGCAGCGATATCCGACTTTTGCTCCAGAAGCAAGTCGAAAACCCGGCTATCGGCTTCCACTGCACCTTCAAAAATGAACCGACGGTTGAACTCCGAGCGCAGATCGCTTTGGGTCATCAGGTATTCGTTCGTGTATTTCAACGAAGGCTTTCCGGAGCGGTTCAGTGCTTTTACGTAAGTGTAAATAAAGTTGGGCTCGCGATTGCCTGCCTCATACTGGGCATCCATGTCCGGCAAATTGTCCATCATACCCAGCGCCTTTTTACCCATCTCGATCAGGGCATCCGCTGGCTTTCCACCCACTTCTTTCAGCACTATCTTTCCTTCTGCATTGATAAACATGAGGGTGGGATAGGCAGAAACAGGGTATTTGCTGGCAAAAGCAGCGTTTTCAGGCTTTTCCATGTCGATTTTAAGACATATGAAGTTGGCGTTGTAAAACTCCCCAACTTCCGGAAGGACAAACACGGTGGATGCCATGCGCTTGCAAGGGCCACACCAGGAGGCAAAAGCATCAACAAAAATAAGTTTCTGCTGCGTCTTGGCCATTTCCTTAGCCTCGTCCCAACTTCCATGGTAAAATTCTATGCCTTCGGCAAAAGTAGTTTGTGCGCCCATAAAGAGCAGGAGCAATGCAAAAAAGCTTGATTTCATAGCTGTTGTTCGCTTTTTAAAAAGAATGGGCACAAAAATACGGGAAATACCCGAGAAGCGCCAGTTAGAAGAGGGTAACACATTTCAAATCCTAGCCGATTCACTGCGGATAATCATCTCATGCGCCACATGGATAGATGGCACATGCTGCACCGAACAAAACCCGGCAATATTGCAGCATCAACCAACCATCGCTTAGAAAAACAACCGCGCCATGAAAAAGTTATTGCTCCTGCTGCTTCTGACCCTCAGTACCAGCCTTTCTGCCATCGCACAGCAAGAAAATACCGACCGCTCACTATCACCCTACTTTCTGGTAAATGCCGGCAACGGGAAACAAGTGGATGCCCTACCCCTGAAAGCGACTGGCGCTCAGGTAAACATCGCAGGCGTTATCGCTGATGTAGTGGTGACCCAGAAATATGTAAATACCGGAACAACTCCATTGGAAGCCATTTACGTATTTCCCGCCTCCACCCGCGCAGCGGTGTACGGACTCCGTATGGAAGTAGGCTCGCGTTGCATCATTGCAAAAATCAAAGAGAAAAAGCAGGCCCGGCAAGACTATGAGCAGGCCAAAAGTGAGGGCAAACGCGCTTCTCTGCTGGAGCAGGAACGCCCCAATGTGTTCCAAATGAACGTCGCTAACATCATGCCGGGCGATACCATCAAGGTCTCCTTGCAATACACCGAACTGTTGGTACCCGAATCTGGTGTCTATTCCTTCGTTTACCCCACGGTGGTGGGGCCTCGGTATACCAATGGGCAATCGGCCGACAACAACGGCTTTACCACCAACCCCACCCATCATGCCGGGGAAAAGCCCGACTACAGATTTGGCATCAATGTCCACCTCGCTGCCGGAATGCCCTTGCAAAACGTACTTTCCAGCACGCATAAAATCCAGGTAAACCGCCCCGACCCTGCCATTGCCGACATTCGGCTCGCGCCCAGCGAAACCAGTGGTGGCAACCGCGATTTTATCCTGCAATACCAGCTGCAGGGAGAACAAATCCAAACCGGCTTGTTGTTGTACAACGATGGCCAGGAACAATTTTTCCTCTGCATGGCCCAGCCGCCCAAAAGCATCAAAAAAGCAGATTTTCCACCCCGGGAGTACATTTTCGTAGTGGATGTATCGGGCTCCATGAACGGTTTCCCGCTGAACATTTCCAAACAACTGCTGCAAGACCTCATCCGTAACCTGCAGCCCTCCGACCGCTTTAATGTGATCCTGTTTGCCGGCACAAGCAACATATTGGCTGAAAAATCGCTGGCTGCCACCGCTGCCAATGCAGAAAAAGCAGTTGCTTTCATCGACAAACAGGAGGGAAGTGGCGGAACCGAGTTGTTGCCCGCATTGCAACGTGCGCTGCAATTGCCCCGGCAAGCCGAAGGGCTTTCGCGCTCCATTGTGGTGGTGACCGATGGTTACATTGACCTTGAAACGGCTTCTTACGACCTGATTCGGAAGAACCTCAACCAGGCTAATTTGTACGCTTTTGGCATCGGCAGCAGCGTAAATCGATTTTTGATTGAAGGCATGGCGCATGTCGGCCAGGGACTCCCATTTGTCGTAACGACCACCGAAGAGGCTCCAGCCATTGCCAGTAAGTTTCGCCGCTACATAGCCAACCCTGTATTTACCCAAATTACCACCAAATTCAGGCAGTTTGATGCCTACGATGTTGAGCCCCTCAGCATCCCCGATGTACTGGCCGAACGCCCTGTTATCATTTTTGGAAAATACCGCGGTGAGGCCACGGGATCCATCGACCTGCGGGGTTATGGTGGAAAAGGGAAGCGCAAACAAACCCTGTCATTTGATGTGTCAGCAATAAGCCCAGATCCGCGCAACAGCGCCATCCGTTACCTCTGGGCCCGCGAACGCGTCAGAAACCTGTCGGACTACATGAACCTCGACTACCAAAACCGCCAGGACAGCAAGGCCATCGCAGATATTACTTCGCTGGGCCTTCGCTACAACCTGCTTACCGCCTATACCTCATTTATAGCCGTAGAAGAAGACATTAAAAACAAATCCGGCAACCTGAAAACGGTGAAACAGGCCCTTCCCTTGCCTGTCGGCGTGTCGGATCTGGCCGTCGGATTTGACCTCAGCATTGAAGGCATCAGCGGGCTTGATCTTGGCGGCAACAACAGTCCGCTGGCGTCAATACTCCTCGCAATCCTGTTTGCGGCTGGGCTGATGCTGCTTGTGGGGCGCCGAAAATTTCGCTGGTTTTCCAGCCTTACCATTGGGTTGGCCTTAGCGGCAACCAGCTGTTCCAAACCATTAGAATACAGCAATGCCGACGAAATCACCATTATGCTGGGCGACGACCACGGCTACCGCAATCCGTATTTTGCCAAAGCAAAAAGTTATTTTCAAACCGATTCACTGGAAAAAACCCAATTGATCATCAGCAATGCAAAAAGCCTCCAGGATGTACGCCAATACCTCCGGCAACACCCACCACAAACGGGTGCCTGGAAACGAATCAACCTGGTGGTGCACGGCAACGAGTGGACTGGGATGAATGTTCCAGTAATCAACAACGGGCCACGTACTGCTACTGCAAGCCTGCGGCAGTACATCAAAGAAGGCGAATTTTCTGCACTTCCTAATTCAGTTACCAACGAGCAAACAGAGGTGATTGTATACGGCTGTAACCTGGGGCGCGACATTGATCTGCTTCGTACCCTCAGCATGGCTTTTGGGAATAAAAGGAGGGGAATTCCCCATGGTCCGCTCGGCGCGGTTTTTCAACATCTTCGAGTCGGCCGAACATCATCCCGACAGTGTACAGCGTTACCTGGCCGATTATCGATTTGTTACCCTTCCCGCCGGGCAGTACCCCGGAAACAAGGTAGTGGCCACCATGCTGAAAGCCAAATACCCACAGGACACCTGCGATTTTTCCAAGGCACTCAACCGCTTACAGCCGCGTTTCCGGGGCGATAGCTACGTGCACTATTTCAATATTCCGGTGCGCTGGACGGCAATTTACGCCAACCCTGCAATGCTGCCCGACATCAGCAGCGAGGCAGCGGCGTTATGTTGGGTGGAAGAGCAAACAGCGCTGTCGGCACAATTGCAGGAAATGAGCATTAGTCCCGATGACTTCCGTTGGGAGTTCAGCAAAGGGCAGTTATACCCTACCTGATGGAAGCGCAAAACCTGCCCTTTTTGCCGAGGGGAACACCATCATCTATTGTATATTGCAGCCATTACAACAGAATGTTGACGGCAAAATAAGCATCCTGCAACCGGCACTTGACGATGAGCGCTACTATGCCGCCGTAAGATGTTCTGGAAAGAAACAATAACAGCCAACATAAAAGATACTTATGCCGCAGCGGATCGTTTTCCTGCTCTTGTTCTGGTTATTGCAGCAAACTGTCGGTGCACAGCCCTTCAGTTTTCTAAGCTATTCCGTTGCAGAAGGCTTACCCCAATCTCAGGTATGGTGCACTTTTTCCGATAGTCGCGGGTACCTCTGGTTTGGCACCCAGGGGGGGGGGCTTTGCCGGTACGACGGGCGGGCTTTTGAAACGTTTAATACAGACGACGGACTACCCTCCAATTTTATTCAATGTATTGGCCAGGACCGCGATTACGGACTGTTGATTGGCACCAACAGAGGATTGTGTCGCTTTGACGGGCGAAATTTCAAAAGAATTGGGGGAAGTAAAACCCAAATCAATGCCCTGATCCAGCGAAATGATGGCAGCGTTTGGGCAGGTACCAATGCTGGTATTTGGGCACTTCAATCCGGCGCCAATACGCTGGTTAAACTAAGCTTATCACCCGAACTCGACCAGGCCGTTGTGCACGAATTTTGGACCGATTCCACCGCCGCAGTTTGGATCGCAACAGAACGGGGCGTTTGGAAAGCCGAAAAAACTGTTCAGTGTTTCGTGCCAAACACGGCTGCCTACGCCATGGCCAACAGCCAGATGCAGTTGTGGGTTTGCTGCTGGGGACAGGGCATTAAGATCCTGAACACCATTTCAGGTGCAGTGGAAAAAACCATCAGCGACCCCTTGCTCAGCCGACCCTTGTGCATTTTTGGCCCGGTAGATAATTGCATGTGGGTAGGTACCCAGGACAAGGGCCTCATGATTATCGATCTTGAAAGCAATCGTATCACGCAGGTGTCTGAAAACAACGGACTGCCCCATAACCATGTGCGCGCCATCACCACCGACCGCAACGGACAGTGCTGGATCGCAACTTCTGGTGGAGGGGTGGCGCGAAGGTTAAGGCAAAACTTCAGGCATTATACCCGGGAAAATGGCCTGGCAGGAAACCGGATTTATGCCGTTTACGAAGCGCCTGATGGCAGGCTTTGGTTCTCTGCCTCCCTTAGTGGTATCCAGTTGCTGGATTCCACTGGCTTTCACCCGCCAGTGCTCGATAGTATTTTCCCCAACACCAAATGCAAAACGATCTGCGGAGACCCAAATGGCCGGCTTTGGGTTGGTACAGAGGGCAAAGGCCTGGCGGTTGTGGACACCAGTGGGGTGCAAATATTCGACAGCCGCAGCGGGCTGATGAGCGATTGGGTGCAAAAAATTGTATGCGACCCTAACGGTCAGATTTGGGTTGCTGCGGCAGGTATAACGGCAATTAGCAGAAACCCCGACGGCACCTACACCCCGAAAAATTATGGCACCCGGGAAGGCCTTCCCGATCTCAATGTCAGCACCCTCGTAATCGACCAAATGGGAAAACTCTGGTTTGGAACCCAGAATGGCCGAGTGGGATGCATCAGCAAAGGCAAGGTGGAATGGTTGTTTGGCCCTGCCCATGGCCTGCCTTCGATTCCCGTCCGCTCCCTTTGTTTTGATCGCCTGGGACGTATATGGGTTGGCACCAAAGGGAGTGGCATTTGGGTGAGTACCGTTGATGGCCCGGCAGCTCGTTTTGAGCAACCCAGCCTGCCCAGGCGATCCGAACTGCAAAACATTTACCTGCTGATCGCTGATCCTGCAGGGCGCATTTGGGCCGGCACGGAGACCGGTGTGGACAAAATTGTACTCGACACAGAAGGCACTGTGCGCGAGCAGCGACATTATGGAAAAAACGAAGGCTTCCTGGGTATCGAAACCTGTCAGGACGCCGCGGTGTGCGACACCGAAGGTCGTTTATGGTTTGGAACCATGAACGGCCTCACCCGTTATACCCCAGGTGATGAGGTGGCTTCAAAATCTATCCCTCAGCTGCATTTTGAGGGGATTAGTCTTTTCTATAAAGCGCTTGCCACCACCCCGTATTCCGCTTTTTGCCGTACAGATGGTGGCTTGCTTCCAGGGCTGGAGCTTCCTTACGGACAGAATCATTTAAGTTTCAGTTTCAGCGCAGTGGAGCTCGAGCACCCTGAACGCCTTCATTACCGCTGGAAGTTGGAGGGCGCGGAGGAGGAATGGTCGCCAGCCTCCGAGCAGGAATCCGTAAACTACGCTAACCTGCCCCCCGGTTTTTACAATTTCTGGGTACAAGCCAGCACCGATGATAACAGTTGGAGCCCACCACTTCAAGCCTCATTTAGTATCCTGGAGCCGTTTTGGCAAAAGAACTGGTTCAGACTGCTCGCCTTGTTAAGCATTGTCAGCATTATCGCACTGACGGCATTTTTGTATGTACGTCGTATCAAGCAAAAAGAAGCTGCGCGGAGGGAACAGCTGGAGGTGCAAAACCACATTTTGCAGCTCGAGCAAAAGGCCCTGCAACTACAAATGAACCCGCATTTTATTTTCAATGCGCTGACCAGTATACAATCGCTCATCACCGCCAAAAGCTTTGCCATGGCAAGGCAGCAAATCAACGAATTTGCACGGCTCATGCGCAACATCCTCAACAATTCCCGCCGCCCGAACATCAGTTTGAAGGAAGAAATTGAAACACTGGACCAATACCTTCGCATCGAACAGTTTTGCCATCAGGACCAATTTAACTTCACCATACAAGCACCGGAAACTATCAATCTCGAGGAACTCGAACTCCCCCCATGCTACTGCAACCATTCGTTGAAAATGCGGTGGTACATGGCGTTTCTCACCTGGGATATCCTGGAAAAATTGACATTGGGTTTTCGCTGTTGAGTGAAATGCTGGAGTGCCGTGTCCGCGACAACGGCGTTGGTCGCGAACAGGCTGCACGCCTGCGGGAAGAAAAAAAACCAGGGCACCAGTCGGTAGCAATGGAAGTAACCCGGGAACGACTGGAAGCTTTGCGCGGCGATAAGAACTACAATCCTTTGGAAATAAACGACGTTGTTAATTCCGACGGCAGCATTGGCGGCACCGAGGTGATCGTCCGTCTGCCCGCCCATTTTGAATTTTGAAACGACTGTAAAATGACCGCAATCATTATCGAAGACATGCCCCAGGCCCTGCAGGTTTTGCAGGCCGACCTGGCTGAACACTGTCCGGAAATTGAAATTATTGGAACGGCAGGCAGTATCGTGCAATCGGCGAAGTTACTCAACCAGGTACAGCCCGATATTATTTTCCTGGATATTTTGCTGGGCGATGGAACTGGGTTTGACCTGCTCGAAATTTTTCCCAAATTAAATGCCCGCATCATCTTTGTAACTGCTTCCGATGAGTATGCCATCCGGGCATTTCGGTTTGCCGCAGTGGATTATTTACTCAAACCGGTGGAGCCTGAATTGCTGAAAGCCGCCGTGGAACGTGCAAAAAGTCAGCTGGCACTTTCCAACCGCGAAAGCCTGGACTTGCTCAAAGAAACCATCCGCCGCCCCGATGACCTGCCCAGCCGTATATCCTTGAACACCCAGGAGCGCATTGCAGTGGTGGAGATCGACAACATTGTGCGTTGCGAGGCTGATGGCAACAACACCTGGTTTATCCTGGGTACCGGAGAGAAAATTTTTGTCACCCGCACCCTCAAGCAGTTTGATCAGATGCTGGAAAAACACCGCTTTATCCGGGTACACCAGTCGCATCTGCTTAACCTCCGCTATATCCATGAGTACATCAAAAAAGACGGCGGCTTCCTGCGCCTGAAAAACGGCGACCATATTCCAGTCGCCCTGCGCAAAAAAGCGGAAGTGGTAAGCATCCTGGAAAACCTGTAACGACGACTCCAATCGTTGCCATTATCGCCCCTGTTTATCGGATGAAAAAAAACGACCCTATTACAAGAACGCAAGAGAAAATATACTCCGCAGCGTTTGTGCAGCAACTGTTCAACAGCATGGCATTTAGTTATGCCACAGCCAACTACTACAGCTCTTTTGGCTTTAGTGAACGCTGGCGATGGCAATGCGTACAAGCCCTGGAATGGCCATCGCGGCCCTTGGTGGGCTTTGACCTGATGTCGGGTATGGGAGAGTGTTGGAAAATGATAGCCGCAAGCGCCAAGGCACCGGTGATGCTAACAGGGGTTGACTTTTCCGAAGCCATGACCCAAAAAAGCATGCTACACCATGACCGTTTTGATCAACTGGAGATCAGCATAGCAAATCAGGACGTTCTCAACAATCAAATTCAGGGTGGAAATGCGGATTTTGTCTTATCGGCATTTGGTTTGAAAACGTTTTCGACGGGCCAATTGCAACAATTGGCAGCAGAAATCTGTCGATTGCTAAAACCCGGTGGGCAATTTGCGATGGTAGAAATTTCCGACCCTAAGGGCTGGTGGTTACGGCCATTGTATTTGTTTTATCTAAAGCGCCTCATCCCGCTAATCGGTCGTTTGTTTGCCGGAAATTCAAACGATTATCGCATGCTGGGCATTTACTGCGAAAATTTTGGCGATACCCGCGCCTTTGCAAGCATGCTACAGGCAGAAGGGCTGGAAGTACAATTCCAGCGGTATGTTTATGGCTGTGCCAGCGGTGTAATGGGATTCAAACCTGTATCCCCGGACGCGGCACTAGTTCCAACGCGCGCCACTCACCAATACCACCACCATAAACAACAGGTATAACAAACCAGCTCCCGCGGGAAAGGCTGCTATAAAAGTGGCAAAACCCGTAAAACCATTGGCATGGAGCAGATAACTGCCAATTGGTATGGCAAACAACACCAGCAACAATACGGCCCAGGTTTTCATGAATCCGGAACCTGGGGTGGCCGTGGACATACCGCTGAAAAAGAAAAAAAGTGCGATCAGCAAAATCAGCCAATCAGCATACCAGCAGAACTTGTAAAGGGTCATGGCAGATTGTTTTCGGGATAAAAATAGCCAATATTTTGAATTGCCCTACAAAATCATTTCCAGTACATCTGGGGTGTTTATGCCTTCAAAACCCGGCACATGGTATTGGTAAAATTGCAGCAGTTTTTGAAGCAATGCTTTCCGATCAGATCGGTCCATTTTGAGTGTCGCACAGTCTTCCAATGGCGATTCCAAAAGAACAACAACTGCTCCGTTTGGGTCGCTTCCAGGTAGGCGCCATGAGGTGCCGGAACGGAAGAAAACTCTCCTTCCCGAAGGTCAAAAAAAGTTTCGCCTTCGGGCTCTCCCTGTGGTTGAAAGCCCAGGTAGGCCGTCAATTGAATCAAAAAGTGCAGGTGGAGGTTGGCAATGGGCTGATCGGTGGAATCCAGGAATTGGAGGTTGTGGCATAAAAAATGGAACAACTCCTGGTTGGGCTCGTGGTCGTGCACACATTTTCGACAAATTTCTGCCATAAAAAGCGTTACAGCGCCCCTCCGAATATCAAAGGGAATGGACGTAAAAACTTCCGACGCCCGCATCTCTTTGAGCCGATGCATCGATGCGCTGTTCTCCCGAAAATAAGCCACCATGTCCACTACGGTCATCGATTGGAATAAATTAAAAGGCATCCGCGAACGGGCCGTGCGGACGCTTCCTCCGATGAAGGTGTGCAAGCCTTTCTCCTCCGTAAAGATATCCGCGATCACACTGGTATCGCCGTATTTCATGGCGCGGAAAACAATGCCTCGGGTATGGAGCATAAGGTGGGTTGAACGGTGGGTTAAACAATTGGAAAACGACGGGTGAACGGTTGGGGGTTACGGGACGGTTCGAATACTTTGGGGTTCCGATGCCTTAATTCTGGATAAAAATACGATCAAATTGTCCGGCAATTTCCGGCAACAGATCCCGGAATGGCTTTGGAAAAATAAAATAATGGTGAATGGCAACCGGCAGTGCTTCGACGCCAGCCAACCCTACCACGCTTTCAACCTTTTGACGCGACAAATTGCTGACGCGCTCCAACTTCGTCCAAATATCTTCCGATTCCAACTCCGGATAAGGCATGTCGGGATAACTCAGCACAAAAACCCTGGCATATTCATGCAAGGCCACATTGTACCAGCGCTGAGGATCAGCAAAGGCCGCCATCACTTGTTCTGCCGACAACAGCAGGCAACCATCAGGCGCATACAGCTCTGAGGCATGCGCGAAGGGATATTCCGGCGAAGGAAAAGGCATGGGATAAACGATTACTTTTTCAAATTTTGAAAAAATAAACACTTCGCGCTGGAAGGTCAGCATGGCCGCCTGCGCCACCACAGCGAGCTCTACATCCGGCCCCATAACGCCGTCTGGCCAACCTGTAGGCATCCACTCTGTTCCCATCCGGTACAACACCACCCTGTCGCGGAAACGCTTTTGTCCGGCCGCATCAAGCCCCTGGTAAAACCCGGAAAACCGCTCCAACAAAAGGCGCAGTTTGGGCGACAACTCCGGCGGCCGGCGGGAATACCACCACCAGTTAATCTGGGGTGATAAAACATAAATAACCGCGCCTAGAACCACAAAAGGAACCATCCAGGGTGCGTAGCTGGAATCAACCTTCCAGGACAGGTAAAGCATTACCAGCGCGGCGCTTACAAAAGGAAATGCTATATAATTGGCGAACACGTATGAAAAAAGGATTGTAAGGTGATGAAAAGAGGGTTGATCGTGCTTTTTTCCTTGCCGAAGATGCGATACTCCCGGTAAAGCCAAAACCAATACCCAATGGCTAAGGATCAATAAACGATTTATGCTGCCACAAAATTGGACATTTGCTGCGTCTTTTCATCATACAAGGACCCTGATGGCCCAGATTTACTGCATTTTATTGTTTTTCTAAAAAAAATACCATGAAATCCTTTACTGTTTGAAAGGTACAACCTTATCTTTGCCCCCGCTTTTAAAACCAGCCTGGTACCTTAGCTCAGCTGGTAGAGCAATGGACTGAAAATCCATGTGTCCCCAGTTCGATTCTGGGAGGTACCACACAAAGCCCTGCAGATACTTGCTGTGGGGCTTTTTTTATTTGACCTTTGGGCTTTAAAATCCCAAGCTTTGTCTTTCCCATGTCTGATGATATTGTCATAAGAATTCTGCTCTTGCCCCTGGCCCTATTGTACGGTATCGGCGTTATGCTGCGCAACATATTGTACCGGATTGGCGTATTGCGGAGTGTGCGTTTCGACCTGCCTGTCATTTCTGTTGGCAACATATCGGTGGGCGGAACGGGCAAATCGCCCCATATCGAGTACCTCGTTCGCTGGCTGAACGCATATGTGCATGTGGCCGTACTCAGCCGGGGATATGGCCGAAAAACCATGGGTTTCCAACCGGTTACGATCATGGATACTGCAGAATCAGTAGGTGACGAACCCCTCCAGTTCAAGCGAAAATTCCCGGAGGTACCGATAGCCGTGGGTGAAAGCCGGGCGCTGGGCGTGCCCGAATTGGTAAAACGCGCGCCTGAAACCCAATGTGTACTGCTCGATGACGCTTTTCAGCACCTTGCTATTACCCCGGGGCTCAATGTATTGTTAACTGAATTCGGTCGGCCATTCACACGCGACTGGCTGCTTCCAGCTGGGCGCCTGCGGGAGTGGCGGGCCGGTTACCGTCGGGCAGATGTGATTATTGTTACCAAATGTCCCGACGATCTCAGTGCCCGACAGCGCCACGACATGATCATGGCTATTGATCCCTTTCCCCGCCAACATATTTTCTTCTCCCGCTATACCTATGGCGAAATGTTTGAGCTTTTGCGGCCCGATGTTCGACGCTCCCTCGACCTGAACACCGATGTGCTGTTGGTAAGTGCCATTGCCAACACCGACTACCTGCTGCACCATTTGGGAACTTCGGTGCGTTCGGTCCAAACTTTGGAATTTTCAGACCATCATTTGTTTACTGAAATAGATATGCTGGAGATGAAACGCCGGTTTGACAGCCTGCCATCTGCTGAGAAAATAATTGTTACCACGGAAAAAGATGCCACCCGCCTGGAGTTACACCAGGAGTTTATCTGGAAAAACCAGCTTCCTATTTTTGTTCTGCCAGCTACTGTCGGCTTTTTCGACCATGATGAAGCCGAATTTCAGGATGTAGTGCGGAAGTTCCTGATGGAGTTCAAGGCTTAAAGCCATCCACTGCCGCCCGAACACTGCCATACCGCTCCACCAGGGCTAGCGCCCGGGCATAATCCAGCCCTGTTGCCTGTGCTACCATGCGCGCACCGCGATCCACCAACTATCGTTACTCAATTGCATGTCTACCATTTTATTGTCGCGTACCCGGCCCAGACGAATCATGGTACTGGTGGTAATCATGTTTAGCACGAGCTTTTGCGCCGTTCCTGCTTTCATGCGGGTACTGCCTGTCACAAATTCGGGTCCGGTTTGAACAAGCACCGGGAAGTCGGCTTCTGCAAAAATGGGTGCACCGGGATTACAACTGATACACCCAGTGGCTACCCCTGCCGCCCGGCAGGCACGTAGGCCATGCACAACATAGGGCGTAGTGCCTGAGGCCGCAATCCCTACCACCATGTCGGAAGCTCCGATTTGAAAGGCCTGTAGGTCGGCCCAGGCCTGCGTGGTACTGTCTTCTGCGCCTTCCTGCGATTTCCGAATGGCCGCATCACCCCCTGCAATCAGACCAATCACCCAATCGGGCGACACACCGTAGGTAGGTGGCACTTCAGAAGCATCCAGAATACCCAAACGACCGCTGGTTCCAGCTCCGATATAAAACAAGCGGCCGCCGGCCTTCATGCGCGGCACAAGGGCCTCCACCAGAGCCTCAATTTGTGGCAATGCCTTTTTCACTGCTATGGGCACCTGCTGATCCTCTTCGTTAATGTGCTGCAACAACTTAGCAGTAGACATTTGTTCCAAATCCCGGTAGGGCGGTTTTTGCTCGGTTATCTTTTCCATGGATACCATTATTTGATCAACAGGTAATTGCGGTACTCTCCGGGCAACCAACCGGTGTGACGTTCCAGGAACCGGGAAAGCCGGTCCTTCCAGTGGCCGCGACTTTTGGCAGGATTTCCCTCAAACTGCCAGTTCATGGCTTCAATCCGCGGCAGCATAACGGCCGGGTGCGTACCGTGAAATCGCTCCAGAGGTTCTGTTCCAGCGTATTCATACGTTTCCTGATGGCCCAGCATTGCTGCTACGGTTTCATCAGCATGCCAAAGCCGATTAAAGGAATATTGCTTTCGCTGCTGGGCTTGCGGATGCCTTACCCAACCATAGTGGTGTATCCAGGCATCTACTTGCCGAACGCGCAACTTGCGATCATTCTTCCACCGAAACCCTTGTGCATCGCGATAAGATCGAATGTTTTTGTTGTTGCGCACGATCCGAACTTCGCGGCGATACCAACGTCTGGATACGCCAATGTAGTCGTAAGAACCGTAAAAATGGCGGTACTGAAACAACAAGCCTTCCGTTTCCCGCCGATCGAGGTTTTTCTCCATGGCACGGCGTATGGTAGGCAGGTCGCGTTCGTGCACACATTCATCACCCTGAATGTAAAAACACCAGTCGAAATCGGCGGGAATAGCCTGAAAGGCTTTGTCTGTTTCCAACGCAAGCACCCGGCCACCTTCCCGGAGGGAATCGTCCCATTCGGTTTCCAGGATTTGGACCTTTAAATCACCGATGCTCTTGATCAGTTCGAGTGTGCGATCATCAGATTTTCCGACGGCCACGACCACAATATCACAGATGGGAAGTATGGAGCGGATAGCCTCTACTATTGGGTAATCGTACTCCAATGCATTTCGGATAATTGTAAAGCCTGCAACTTTCACGGATTGTACTTTTTTGCTAAGGTCCGGAATCTATAGAAAACAAAAGTCCATTTTCTTGTTTAAAGCTTTTTGTTTAAACAAGAAAATGCGCGCTCAGGCATCACTTGAAAACGAGATTTTAATGCCGGCCAAATGAAAAACGCCCAATAGCCCGTTCTGAAGCTATAAACACAAGTAAAAAGTATTTTTATTTGGTAAACAGACATAATAGAACCAACCAATAAAATTTTATTTTCCCTGTTGCCTTAAAACAAATAATTTATTAATAAAAAGCGCGCATTTTTACTTGCCAAAACCAGGATAAATGATTATATTTGTTGCTCGCTTTGGGGAAAGCGTTGTTCGTTGAGAAAGGCTTAGTGTCCACTTTTTCAATGATTCGGGAAAAGCATAAGAAAAAGTTTTGTGGAATACCGTAACCGCACAAGCCATATTTGGCGTGTAGCGGTTATTGTTCGCCCGGCTGTATTCTGGCATAGTTTGCCTGAAAGTTTAGCACCGGTCTGGATCTGGAGCCCAGTGTAGCTTCTTTTCTGGAATTTCTTTTTGTGTTTTTTAAAGTTCCGAAACTCAATCTGACACACAAAACAGGCAGGATGAATACGCAGCAACTCAAACTGATTTTTAAAGGCCGGATGGAATTCGGTTCACAACGGAGTTATGAAATGGCCAGTCGCCATTGGTTATCGCGTATGGATACCTATTTCAGATCCGATGTACTTTTCATCCACGAACTGGTTTTTGTGGAGGAAGAGTTTGCTTTGGTTATTCCACAGGTTACCATCATGAGCAGCGATAAATCCTGGCGCAGCACTACTGCTATGCTGCAGGAGGTTGCACAGTTTGCCATTACGGGAAACATTGGCGCCTGGTGTGTCGACAATGGTCAGTTGCTCGATTCCCTTATGATTGAGCCTATTTCTGAAAAATCTGCTGTAACACAATATATTCTCGGACGGACGCTGTTGCAAGAGGGCGAGCATTTTGCTGAGGCTTCCATTGCTTTGAGCCGTGCCATCCAAAAATACGAGCGCCATGCACTGGCCTATGAACGACGGGGCTATGTTAATTACAAGTTGAAAAACTACAACGACGCCCTGCACGATTTTGATAAAAGCATTGGCATCAACCCCAATCATGGTGACCCGTATTATGGCCGTGCAAAAGTACGCATGGTAAAAAACGACTGGGAATCAGCTGCTGCTGATTTTGACCGCACCATTCAGCTCACCATTGCTTTGCAGCCCATTTACTGGCTGGCACGCCTCAAAAAAGGGGAATGCCTTTTCCATTCCAAGAAATTTACGGAAGCCATCAAGGAATTCCGTTTGTACCTGCGCCGGCCTTTCCAGGAAAGCGACCCCAACTTTCAGCGACGCCGCAAGGCCCTCTTCATGCTGGGCAAAGCACTGCTGGCCATCGACCAACCTAAAGAAGCGCTGGAAGTGCTGGATAAAGCGTTAAGCATTCGTGCTGGCGCTGATTTGGCCCCTGAAAGTGACGGACTGGTGCAGCGCGCCATTGCCAAACGCCTTACCGGCAGTACTGAATATGGACCAGACCTTCAGGCTGCTGCTGATCTGGGCTGTTCAGAAGCCGTGCGGTTGCTGGAAGAGTGGCGCTAATTTGATCAAGTACTCCTGGCAGCGGACTTCAGCGCCAAAACGTATTAGCTTTAGCTAGTGCAGCGTTTGGCAATTACCCTGTGAATTGACGGCCACATTTTCCCTTCATTTGCGTTGTTCGTCGGTTAATCCCGATATCTTCGGGATCGCCCTCCTCACGCCTTGATCAATGAAAAATCTGCCTCGCCAATTCACAGGGTATTCGCCCGATGCTGCACTAGTGACCCGGTATTTGCTATTACCGGGTCACTATTTTTTTACCTTTGCGCCGCAACAGACAGACAATACGCAACCAACATGCAAAAGCACGATAACTTGCTGGGTGTTTTACAAACCATTTACCGATGGCGAAAAGCCATCCGTAATGTTTGTATCCTCGCAGTAGTGGGCAGCATCGGATTTTCCCTGATGCTCAAGAACCATTACAAAGCCACCACTGTTTTTTATCCGGCAAGCACCCAGCTCGCCAACCCTGAACTGATGTTCGGCACGACCGGACAGGTAACCGACTATTTCGGTTCCGACCGGGAACTCGACCGCCTCGTTGAAATTGCAAACAGCGGCGAACTGATCAATTTCATGGTTTGGAAGTTCCAATTATACCAACATTACGGGTACGACTCCACTTCCGCAGACGGCCCGTTTAAGGTGAGAGCATACCTCCGCTCGCTGTATGATGCGCAAAAAAATAAAAATGATGCCATTGAGGTAAGTGTAGAAGATACCGACCCTTTGCTTGCCGCCGAAATGGCCAATGCCGCCAGGGATAAAATTGATCAAATCGCCCAGCGACTCAACAAGGAAAGCCAGGCTAAGATCCTGACAGCCTTCGACGACAATATTCGCCGCAAAAGAACGGAACTCAGCGCACTCGCTGATACCATGCTCCAAATGCGGACATTGTACGGCATTTATGCTCCGGAATCGCAAGGAGAATTCCTGGCAGATCAGGTAATTTCTGCCGAAGCGGGTGTTGTGAAAAACCGGGCGAAACTCGAAGTACTTGAGAACAACCCCGCCATTCCACGGGACACCATTGCCTACATAAAAGCAGATCTTCGGGCTTTTGAGCGGCAGCGACAAATGCTCATCTCCAACAATCCGAAAGATGGCGACCTGACCGTAGGCCGCTTCAATGAAGGCTTACCTAAAGTGTCGATCCTAAACGACCTCCACTTTCAAGCCCGCAAGCAGCTGAGCTACGACCTGGAGCGCTACAATCAAATCAAATCGGCCTACAACACCGACATTCCCGCGGTGCACATCATTGAAACGGCAGCAAAGCCCCTGATCAAAAGCCGACCCAAACGCAGCATCATCGTCATCGCCACGCTGGTGGCCGCTTTTCTGTTTTCCGTACTGGGGGCCCTTATGGCCGATGCTTATCGGGACATCAACTGGAAGGCCGTAACCCGCGAAGAACCTGCCGACTGACCCATGCTGCAACGCCTCGCCACCCTGTTCGCTACCCCGAAAGAGCATCCTCAGCGCCTCTTGTTCCTGGCGCTGGCGCTGGCAACCGTAGCAGCGCTTTGGGGTGCCGTGGCAACGGAACGCTGGTGGCTGATGGGCATTCCGGCAGCCCTGCTGCTGGCCTGGGCTGCCCTCGTCGATTTTCAGCAGATTTACTTTCTCATGCTGGGCTGTATCCCCATTTCCATCGAAATGGAACTTCCCGGCGGGCTGGGTACCGACTTACCGTCCGAACCCCTGATGTGGCTGTTAACCCTGAGCAGTGTACTCTGGTTTTGAGCAATTACCGTATGGTTGACATGCGCTTCCTGAAACATCCGCTCACCCTGGCATTGCTGGCACACCTGGCCTGGATGACCGTAGCAGTAGTCGCTTCAGAAGACTTTCTGGTATCCTTCAAGTTTTTACTGGCCAAAGGCTGGTACGTTATTGTATTCTTTTTTTTGGCCGGACGGGTATTCGAAACCGAACGAGATTACAAAAAAATGCTGTGGTGGTTTTTCATTCCATTGCTTTTTACTACCCTGGTGGTGCTGGCCCGGCATTCCGCCTCTGGCTTTTCCTTTAAGGAGGTCAATTATGTGATGGGGCCCTTTTACCGCAACCACGTGATGTACGCCTGCCTGCTGGCCATTTTCATGCCCTTTGTTTGGATCGGAACATATTGGTACAAGCGCTGGTCGGGGGCCTGGCTGATTCTTGTGTTTGGTATCGTGGTCCTGCTCATTGGAATTAATTTCGCCTATACCCGCGCAGCCTACGTAGCGCTTGTTGCAGCCATTGGAATCTATTGGATTCTACGCCGCAAATGGATGAAATATGCGCTGATCCTGACGGCCATTGTATTTACCCTGCTGATTGCCCTGGTCACCCACCGCGACAACTGGCTGGAGTTTGCACCAGATTATACAAAAACAGTTACCCATACCCGCTTCGACAACTTGCTGGAAGCAACCACCAAGCTGCAGGATATTTCCACCATGGAAAGGGTGTATCGTTGGGTGGCCGCATCGTACATGATCCAGGACCATCCCATGAAAGGCTTTGGACCCGGTAATTTTTATTTTAACTACAAAAACTACACCGTCTCCAGTTTCAAGACCTATGTAAGTGCCAACCCTGAGCGTTCGGGTATCCACAACTACTATCTGATGACGGCGGTAGAACAGGGTCTGCCGGGAATGTTTTTGTTTATCGCACTATGCTTTATCACGATGCTCTATGGTGAGCGCATTTACCATCAAACCGCTGTGTTGTGGCGAAGGCGAATGGTGGTATCAGCAACGCTTTGCTTCGTGCTGATTGCCTTGCTCATGCTAATGAATGACTTTGTTGAAACCGACAAAATTGGCTCCCTGTTTTTTATTTGCCTGGCCATGCTGGTGAACCTGGATTTGCAAAACCAGTCCATAACGGAAAAAACCATGGTCGATTAATCCAGATTAAACTGGAGTTAACGGAGCGTTCGGAGCGGCCTTGCGCCTCTTCCCTTGAAACGAGACTTTGGGTTTTATGGATTATAAATCCTTAGAAACCATTAAAAAAAAGATTAAACTGTTGCTATTTTAATGGCATCTCCTTTATTTTTGCAGCTGTTTTAATCCACGGTGCTTCATGCACTTTAATTGCTTTCCCGTATATGAAAAATCTCTACCTCCTGCTTGCGGCAGTTTTGCTGTTGCTGCCCTTTGGTTGCAACGATAACAATTCCGGTCCAGATATTAAGGCCCTTCAACACCGCACTGCCGACTATAGTGGCGACTTGGCTCATTCCTGGATGGAACTCGGTTACCAAATGATTCAAGACAACCAGCTCTATGGTCCGCATGCCGCGCGCATCATGGGCTACCTTGGGCTTTGCACCTGGGAGTCGGTGTACCCTGGAATTCCCAATGCCATCAGCATGGAAGGCCAGATCAACGACTATGCCGATGCGGCCTATGTTGACCTCGACAAAGAATACGATTGGGGTATTGTATTGTGCTCTGCCATGCGAACGCTTTATCCTTTCTTGGTGGATAATTTCACTGCCGCCCAGCGCAGTCAGGTAAACGTACTGGCAGATCAGCAGGAAGTGGCAATGATGGAAAAGGGAATCAGCCCACAAACCAGGGTTAACTCCATCGACCTGGGCAACCGGATTGGTTTGCGCATCGCTGCCAGAACCCAACGCGACGGGCGCGATGTTATCCAGAATATCGTACCGGTAACACCCCTTCGGGATGCTGATCACAAGTGGTACTGGGCCCCCAATACCCCAGGACAAACCCCGGTGGAACCGCTCTGGAGCACTATCCGCACCTTCGCCATTGATAATGCGCAAATGTGCGAAGTTGAACCGCCCTTTAACTATTCGGAAACCCCCGGTTCAAACTTCTACCAGGATGCTTTGGAAGTGTACAATATTGAACGTACACCACAAAACAAGGCCATTGCTTACCACTGGGAAAATGGCCCCAACCGCACCTGCAGCCCGGCCTGCCATTGGGTAAGCATTACCCAACAATTGTTGGAAGGTCAGAATGCTAACCTCGCGCTCACCGCAAAGGCCTACTGCATGGCTGGCATTACTGCCGCTGATGCTTTCAGTGCATGCTGGTACATGAAATACAAATACTTTTTGCTGCGCCCCATTACCTACATTCGCGAAGTTATCGACCCCAACTGGACGCCTTTGGTCAACACCCCGCCATATCCCGACTATACTTCCGGTTCCGCAACCATTGGCGGCGCGATGCCTGTTGTGTTGGCCAGTGTTTTTGGTGATATTCCGTTTGTCGACCGCTCCCAATTGGGCAGCCCCTTGTTCACGCCAGATGGAGGCCCCTTCGTTCTTCCCGAGCGCTCCTTCACTTCGATTACAAAAGCGGGAGAAGAGCAGGCCTTGTCGCGTATCATTGGAGGTGTGCACTTCCGCCGCGCTTGTGAGCAGGGTTTGGTTGCCGGTAAATGCATTGGGAATTCCGTTTTGTCGAGGCTGCGGTTCGAGCAGTAAGGTTGAATATTTGAATAAAAAACAGTCGGCTTGGGGGCTTCCCGGGCCGACTGTTTTTTATTGGGTGACAAAAAACAGCCGCCACCGAAAGTTTTACCGCAATCTATCATCTAAGGAGAAAAGATACTTATGAAAAATCTCGTTTTTTTGCTTTTGGTCCTCCTGGGAACAACCACAGCACTCCCAGCACAAGGGTTTTACGACTTAGGTGCCATTCAAACCATCCAAATCACCTTTGCCCAAAGCAATTGGGATCAACTACTTGATGCAGAATATGCCGGCGCCGGCGGCTACATCATGGCGCAAAGTGTGGTCATCAATGGGGTGGAATTCGACAGCGTCGGGGTTAAATACAAGGGCAACAGCACCTACAGTGCAAATCAGGTTAAAAATCCGTTTCACATCGAACTGGATACTTACAAGAACCAGGACTATCAGGGCTATACAGACATTAAGCTGAGCAACGTATCCAAAGACCCTTCCTTCGTGCGCGAGGTTTTGTCGTACCAGATCCTGCGGCAATACATGGATGCACCCCTGTCCAATTACGCCAATGTATACGTCAACGGCGTTTTAATTGGCCTGTATAGCAATTCAGAATCCGTTTCAAAGAAATTCGTCAACAGTCATTTCTATTCCAAAAGCAATGCATTTTTTAAATGCAACCCGCCCGATGGCGCCGGACCCGGAACCAGCGCTCGGCCAGATCTGGTTTATCTAGGCCAGGATAGCCTGGAATATTACGCCGCCTACGAGTTGAAATCGGATGCCGGATGGCAGGACCTGATCGATCTCTGCGACACCCTTGCCAATGCTCCGGCTGCGATCGAACGGATCCTGGATACCGATAGGGTGCTGTGGATGTTGGCTTTTGACAACATGTTGGTCAACCTGGACAGTTATATTGGCGGTTTTGCACAAAATTATTACTTATACCGTGACGATTACAATCGCTTCCTGCCAGTCGTTTGGGACCTCAACGAGTCGTTCGGACGCTTTTCCCAAACAGGCAGCGGCAACCTCAACAGCACCGCGGCCAAGCAGCAAATGAGTCATTTGTTGCACGCTTCGGACGCGAATTTCCCCCTTGTTCAAAAATTATTGAGCGTGCCGCGGTACAAGCGCATGTACGTAGCACATTGTAAAACCATGTTGCTCGAAAACTTTTCCAACGGCAGTTACTATACCAGCGGACAGGCGCTTCAGGCCAGCATCGATGCAGCAGTGCAGGCGGATGTGAATAAGTTTTTTACCTATGCCAATTTTGTTTCCAACCTGACTTCCGACATTAACAGCGGCGGCGGTCCGGGTGGCGGCACTACGCCCGGCATCACCAATTTGATGAATGGCCGGAGCACGTATTTATTGGGCTTGTCTGATTTCACGCAAACGGAACCCAATTTTTCCAACATCGGTTTGTCAGACCCCACGCCGATCATCAATGAAACCATTGCCGTCACTGCCAATGTGGCGAATGCCACCACGGTGTATTTGGGTTTCCGGAGCGAATTGGGTGCGCCATTTACCAAAATTCTCATGTTGGACGATGGGCTGCATCAGGACGGGGCTGCCAACGATGGCGTTTTTGGCGCAAATTTTTTGATAAATAACGCCTTTATTCAATATTATTTCTACGCTGAAAACAGCAACGCGGGAAAATTTTCACCACAACGGGCCGAGCACGAATTCTATACCCTGACCGCTACCGTATCGAACCCCAACGGAGGTGACCTGGTGATCAACGAATTTATGGCCTCCAACAGCAGCACTGTTGCCGACCAAAATGGACAGTACGACGACTGGATAGAATTGTACAACAACAGCACATCCAGCATTTCACTGGAAGGATACTTCCTCTCGGATGACGGCTCCGACACCAAGAAGTGGGCCTTTCCTGCTGGCACAAGCATACCAGGGCATGGATATCTGGTGGTTTGGGCCGACAACGACGAAAGCCAGGCGGGGCTGCATGCCAACTTTAAATTGTCGGCCTCAGCAGAATCTGTTTTACTGGTAAATCCAGCAGGCGATATTATTGATGAGGTCAGTTATGTAAACCAGACCGTCGATATTTCCTACGGCAGGTTTCCAAATGGCACCGGGAACTTTCAGTTAATGAATCCAACATTTAATGCAGAAAATACGGGCTCGACAAATACAACAGTAAATGCAGCCAATGCAACAACAATTCATGTAAATCCCAACCCCGCAGATGATGCTTTTTATTTGAAAATTGAAAGTCCCGATGCGGAGGAAAAAACCGTATTTATTTACAATTTAAATGGGACAATTGTTTATCAAAATAGTGTCTCCGAAAATGAAAGAATTAATACAGCGGATTGGACGCCGGGTATGTATTTTATTCGGGTAGAAAATGTGTTTATTAAATTGATTGTTAAATAGACTTAGCTGGGAATTAGCCTTTGGGATACTTCGGGAACACAGTATTGTCGAGACTACGGTTTACGCAGTAATGTTTAGAGCATATGGGGGGGTTGTCTGCCAAGTTTTTTAGCAATACATATACTTCTTCCACCCCTTCGATTTTGGACAGGCGAAGCGGCGGCGCATCCTCGCGCCAAATCACAATCGTGCCCCATTGCCCTGTGCCTGCCTGGTGGTCCATCCGCAAGGGCTGTTTATGGTAATACGATTCAACCGCAGGCTTGAGCCAAAAGGTACCTGCCAATACCCGCTGGTCTGTGATTCCATAGACAGTTCTGCTCCGTGAAAGGGCATCCTTAAAAAAACGCTTGCTTAAAAGGTACAAGCCTGTTGATAAAGCCACTGAGATGAATATCTTTGTCATCACAGGTTCATCGCTTTGCAAAAAACTGGAAAGCGCCACAATAGCCATCACAGCAAACAACACGCTAATAGGCAAATACGCCCGATCTTCCTGCCGGATAGAAAGTGTTACCCGCGGTTTTCCTACCCACAGGAAATGCTCACCCTCGAGCAAATAAGGCTTCAATCGCATTTCAATGTTCTGCATGGGATAAAAATACAGTATGACGAGGTATTTTTCTGTGCTCCTTAGCATTTTCAAGACTGGCACAAACCCATAATAATGCCCAAGCTTTCGTAAGCTCCTAGGTGGGCACTAACCCGCACTGCTTTTTCAACGTCATCTATTATCTTTACCCTAAGCAAAAGCCCCTTTCAACGACAACTTTCACCATGCACGCACAATATCCCTTTCTCTTCAAGCCACTCGACCTTGGCTTTACCACGCTAAAAAACCGCGTCCTGATGGGTTCCATGCATACCGGGTTGGAAGAAGCCAATGACGGCTTCAAGGCGCTTTCCGTCTATTTTGCCGAGCGCGCACGCGGTGGCGTGGCACTAATGGTTACCGGGGGCATCGCTCCCAACCGGCAAGGCTGGCTGACACCCTTTGGCGCCAAACTAACGACCGCCGCGGAAGCCCGTGCACACCAGATTATTACCCAGGCGGTTCATGCGGAAGATGGCAAAATAGCCCTGCAGATCCTGCACGCCGGCCGTTATGCCGGTCATCCAATGGCGGTTGCTCCCAGCCCGGTTCGCGCGCCCATTTCTCCCATTCGTCCCTGGGAAATGAGCCCGAGACTGATTCGCGCAACCATTACTGATTTTGCCAAAACAGCCGCACTGGCCCGGGAGGCCGGATACGATGGAGTGGAAATAATGGGATCAGAAGGTTATCTCATTAACCAGTTCATCGCCCCTCGTACCAACAAACGCAGCGACGAATGGGGTGGCACTTATGAAAACCGCATTCGTTTTCCACTGGAAATCATGCGGGCTGTCCGGGAAAAAACAGGACCTGATTTTATCGTCATTTTCCGGGTATCCATGCTCGATCTGGTTGAAGATGGCAGCAGCTGGGAAGAGGTGGAACAACTCGCGCTGGCACTCCAGACTGCCGGAGCAACCATGATCAACACCGGTATCGGCTGGCACGAAGCCCGCATTCCCACCATCGCTACCCAGGTACCACGTGGCGCCTACCCCTGGGTAACACAGCGGCTCATGGGGAAGTTGAATATTCCACTCATTACCACCAACCGAATCAATGCCCCGGAGGAAGCCGAAGCCATTTTGGCCGCCGGGCATGCCGACATGGTGTCGATGGCGCGTCCGCTGCTGGCGGACCCCTATTTTGTAAAAAAAGCATGGGAAGGTAAATCCGGGTCAATTAATACTTGCATCGCCTGCAACCAGGCCTGCCTAGATCACGTGTTTGAGAAAAAAAACGCCTCCTGCCTGGTTAACCCCCGAGCCTGCCGAGAAAGCGAGATGCCCCATCCCATTGCCATGACCGGCAGAAAAATAGCCGTTGTGGGTGCCGGGCCTGCCGGACTTTCCTGCGCCACCGAGCTGGGTGCCATGGGAGCAGCAGTGCATTTGTTTGAAGCCACCGCCGCAATCGGCGGGCAATTCAATATGGCAAAGCGGGTTCCAGGGAAAGAAGAGTTTGAAGAAACCCTGCGCTACTTCCAGAATCGCTTGGAAGAAACAGGCGTTCAACTTCACCTGAACCATCGCGTTAGCCCGGAGGATTTAATCCTGCAAGAATTCAAGGAAGTGGTAATCGCTACGGGCGTAGTACCGCGCAAACCTCCCATTGAAGGCATCGACCACCCCAAGGTATTGTCGTACATCGATGTGCTGCTGCACCAAAAACCTGTCGGTAAAAAGGTAGCAGTAATAGGCGCCGGCGGAATCGGTTTTGATGTGTCGGTGTACCTTACAACACAGTACCCCGAACAACCAGAAAGCATTGCCGATTACCAGGAAGAGTGGGGAATAGATACAAAATATGCACATCGGGGCGGACTAAAAACGCCCACGCCAGAGGTCTCGCCGCGGCAGGTTTGGTTGCTGAAAAGATCCAAAGGAAAATTTGGTGACACCCTGGGCAAAACCACCGGATGGGCACATCGAATTACCCTCAAAAAAAGAGGGGTCAATATGATCGGAGAGGTAGGCTATGAAAAGATCGACGACCAAGGTTTGCACATCCGGGTGAAAGGCGAATTGATGGTACTGGATGTGGACCATGTGGTCATCTGCGCTGGCCAGGAGCCATTCCGAAAACTACAGGAACCGCTGGAAACAGCAGGGGTATACGTGCAGCTGATCGGCGGCGCCAACGAAGCAGGGGAGCTGGATGCCCAACGCGCCATTGCAGAAGGACTGGACGCCGCATTGCTGCTTGCAAATCGCTGAACCAGGTAAAAACAAATTAGCCGGACAGAAAGTGACAAAAGCATTAAACAACTGCTGTTTTAAAGTAAAAACGAGGCTTTTAAAGGTTGAGTAATTTTTTTACTCAACCTTTTTCGGTTCCATTGATATTTTTCTTTGGTAAACAGAATCTTCAAAAATTGTATTTTTGAGGCTTAAACATTTGACTATCAATTACATATAAAGATTTCACTCAATATTAAGTCCATAAACGCTCTAGGCCCCAATAACCCGTACCAAGCGCACATGAAAAAACTACTCTTGCTCTTATTGGCTGGAATCTTCCTGTTCAGCTTTCGCCCTACCCCGGAATGGGGATTTTTTGGCCATCGGCGGATCAATCGGCTCGCAGTATTTACCCTTCCTCCCGGCATGCTGGTATTTTTTAAACAAAATATCGACTGGCTGTCTGACCATGCCCCCGACCCCGATATGCGACGGTATGCCACCAGCTGGGAAGCGCCACGCCACTACATCGATCTGGACAATTACGGCAAGCCGCCCTACCCTGATTTGCCCCGTCGATTTTCTGAAGCGATGATGCATTACACCGATATTTACGGCCTCACGGTAAATGGCGATACCGTGCACCTTTTTGGGCCGAAGCAGAACCTGGACGATACCAGTGCTTACCGTATTTTTTTTAAGGCACAAGTACTTTCGCATTATTATAACGACGATAACAGCATCAATCCAGATTCCCTTAACGCCTTTTTATCCGCACCAGGACGTTTCAGCAGTGCTTTCTTTAAGGAAAACCTCTCCGCGCACGGAATTCTCCCCTGGAACCTCAGCAGAATGCAGGGCCAACTAACCGCCGCGTTTCGCCGCCGCGACAGCAAAAAAATCCTCAGGCTTTGCGCCGATATGGGGCATTATATTGCTGATGCACATGTACCGTTGCACACCACCAGCAATTACAACGGACAAAAAACGGGTCAGGATGGTATCCATGGCTTTTGGGAAAGCCGTATTCCAGAATTATTTGCAGATGAGCAGTACGACTACTTTGTGGGAAAAGCCGAGTACATCGACCGTCCTGATGAATTTTACTGGCAGACAGTTATGGAGAGTAACCAACTGGTTGACAGTGTTTTAAACATTGAAATGCTACTGCGCAATACCTTTCCAACCGATCAGCAGATGTGCCCAGATATGCGCAATGGTCGGGTTGTGGTGGCACCTTGCAGGGATTTCTCAAAGGCTTACCAGGAAGCTATGCAGGGTATGGTAGAACGCCGGATGCGCGCTTCTATCCATGCTGTAGCCAGCATTTGGTACACCGCTTGGGTAGACGCTGGGCAGCCAAATTTGAGTGATATGGACCCTCCTGTTGCTGGAAAAGAAGAACTGGACGCGGAAAAACAACTCAGGCAATTGTACGAACAAGGTAAAATAATAGGCAGAGAGGAGCAACACTGAAAGGGGCTACCTCCATGAATTAAATGCCAAGCCATGCTACACCGGAAATTACAAGAAATATTGGAGTTGCTGTCAAAAGACGATTTATCCAAATTACGTAGGTTTTTGCAGTCGCCCTATTTCGTAAGAGAAAGTATCCTACAAAACATACTGGAACTTTACGATTACATCATAGCACAACAGGCTGGTTCCAATGGAAAAGCACTGAATAAAAAAACAGTATTCGAATTAATTTTTCCTGCGGAAAAATACATAGAAGGGCAAAAAAGCAAACTGGATAACCTCGCTTCAGAATTATTTCAGTTGGTTAAAAAATACCTGGTGCAAATTGCTTTTGAAAACAATCATTTTGATTTGCTGGAAGGATTAGAACTAGCGCGTTTTTATAGAAAAAACAATAACCCAGATAGATTTTGGCACGCTATAAAAACATTAAAACAATTACAGGAAAAGCAAATTTTTAGAGATCGCGATTTCTATTATTTTCAATTGTTGATAACTGAGGAAGTCGTAGTATTTACCAGTCTTCATAATTCATTCGAAGACGATGCGAATATTCGATCGCAAATTGAAAGCCTGGATATTTTTTACAGTATTCAGCGATTAGATTTATCCTCTTCGCTCCTCTATCAGGCCAAACTGGCCAATACCCAGTTTGAACTAGACCCCATTATTCGGGAAATACTAGGCGCGATCCATGCAAAGGAAGCACTGCGTATTCCGGTTAATTATCTGTTCAGTCTGGTTGTCGGACTTCTGAACGACATGGAAAACATGGAGTGTTTTCAGGAGTTTGAAAAGGCATTGTATGAACAACGCCACGATATTTCTCCCGGTTTGCTCAACAGCCTGATGGCCTACTATCGCTTTTTTTGGCTTCGCCGGTACCATAAGGAAGGCGGGGCATCCAATGTTTCGAAAGTATTCAGCCTGTACAAGGAGCATTTTGAAGCGGGTTATTTCAACATCGATGGTAAAATTTCAGCCAATGCTTTCCGCGGTTTAATCAAGTTTGCGCTAAGGGCAGGGCATTTCGATTGGGTAAAGAACACCCTTGAGTCGACTCCGGAGGACTTGATTTGCGGCACCAGGTTTACCTCCGAATTATACAATATGCTGTGGGCGGAATGTTTCTTTAGCAACCGGGAATTTGACCATGCGCTGGAAAAAATCGCCTACCGACCTTTTGAAAACCCGATGTACAGCCTGGTTGCCGATGCGCTGGTCATAAAAATATATTATGAAACCCAAAATGACCTGCTGGATTACCGGATCAAATCCATGGATCAAAAAGTGCGCAGAACCCGACTCTCTGTCATGGTTAAATCGCGGTATTATAATTTTTAAAAAACTGGACAAAATCATCAAATACCGGTTCCCGCAATACAGGAACAAACTGGCCAAACTTCAGGAAGACATTCAAAAGATGCCTGATGTATTTGAGCGCGATTGGTTGCTCGAAAAAACCCGTCAGGCACTGGAGGAATAGGCCAGGCCTTGTGCTTAGTTGAGCTACTTTATACTTGAAATAAAGTGGTTTGCGAATGCTCACTTGTCCTCAGCCCTCCTGGCTGCGTTATAAATACGCGCCGATGCGCTGCATCGTCTGCGTGTTATGCCTTGCCATTAGAACTGATGACTGCGCGATTATTTTCGCAAACCACTTTACTTCGAGTATAACTATGATAAAGACATATTCGGCATTATGGGCGAATTTCAGCAATTCCTATTTTGGAATCAGCTGTTCCATAATACAGCAGCCAGCGGCCATTGAACCAAATCATCCCCTCCAGAAAGCAGACATTATTGACCTGCCCATTCATTTCGAAATCGCGGTCCGGACGCATAAAGTTCTTGTCCGCCCGCGCGATAAGTTTATAAGGCCGGTTAACGTCAAACAAAGCCTGGCCAACCGTGTAAGTCATCGGAGGAAGCGATTTATCACCGTTCTTAGGGCTGTTGGCGGCATTGTAAAACAATTGAATTCCCTTCGGCGTAAGCAAGGCAAACGGGCCAGGCTCCACCAACTGGCTGTCAAAAAAACCAGTCCGTGGCTGCATAACGGGTTGTAAGTTTCCTTTCTTGTCGGTAAGGGGCGTCCAGCTGATGAGGTCATCCGAACTGGCCAGGTAAAGGTTGGTATCACCCCAGTACATCCAATATTTATCCCGGATCTTCTGTGCAGTAATTTGGTCCTTCTCCCGGCCACAAACAATAGCACCGGATTTAGACCAAAGGTCGCGTTGTTGCCGGTCGCTGAATGCCAATCCGTGTTTTTCCCAGGTATATAGATCGTCTGAAGTGGCAATACAAAGCCGGGCTTTATCGCCGTCATACGCCGTATAGGTCATAACAAATTTATCATCCGGACCCTGAACCACCCGGGGGTCTTCACAACCTCCCTCCCATTCAAAAGTTCGCATGGGGTCATTATCGGGATACAAAACCGGTGTTGGCAACTTCCGAAAGTCGATCCCATCGCGGCTGTTGGCCAAACCAATACGCGAAGTGCCGTTGTATTTACCCACTTTGTCCTCTCCCCGGTACAACAGCCAAACCCTACCATCTTTTACAACAGCAGCAGGGTTAAATACGTCTTTTTCCTCCCACCGGACCTTTTCCTTCCGCAGCGGACAATAGAATACTGCTTCTGGGCTGGGCACCATGACTGGATTTACGTTGTCGAGCTTAACAATGGGCTGCAGCATCCAGGTGTCACTCGTGGCAGATTTACGGCTGCCCGTACAAGACGACAGGAACAGGATAAGGGAAAACAGAGTAAAGAAGTAACGCATATATCATCGGATTTGTAAATCCTAAAGATAGTGCATTCAATCCTTGTGCTCTTTATTCGGTTTGTTCAATTTATAGAGCAGGTACCCAAAGCCCGCTACAAGATGCGCCAACACCAAAAAGGCTAAAAAATAAACCAAACCATTGCCGGTACCCATAATGCCATGCTGTTTACAGAGAATGCTCAAAAGTGGAGAGATCCTGAAGCCATTCAAAGAACCAACAGCATTTCGGATGCTGATATCGATCAATTTTCTGCTCATTTTATCAGAATGCTGTAATTAATGGCGTATCCTTTGGGATTTACAGGGCAAATCAGGAATTTCGTGCTTCCTTTAAAAGATACTACCGTCTCTACCATGAAAAAACTACTCCTGCTTTGTTGCAGCTTCGCTTTCCCTTTACTCCTCTCTGCCCAAACGGCGGCCGATAAAATCGCTACCAGCCTTTGGGACCGCATGATTTCCGCGCCAACGGAAATGCAGGATGCCCTTGTCATACTTTCCGCCCAGGAAGACATGCACAGCCTGCTGGAAAAGTATGAAACAGAACATACGCCCCTCGAAGTGCGAAACGTTGAGGTACTCACTCGTCTGCAAAATACCGCAGCTACCTCTCAACCAGCCTTGCTGGACAAAATTCGCGCACTGAACGGTATCGACAAAGATGCCATCCAAACGGCCTGGATCGTCAATGTCATTGCCGTTAGAGCCGATGCCTATACCCTGGAGCGCATTGCCTTGTTGCCAGAAGTTGGTGAAATTGACTGGAACGGCCCTGTCACACAGGAAATGCCTACCCATCGGGAGCCCGCTGCCATTTCCAGCCCTAATGGCTCCGAAGTAGGCCTGCGTGCTATCCGTGCCAACTTTCTCTGGAACCTCGGATACACCGGTTACGGCCGTAAAGTAATGATCATCGATACGGGAGAAGATGCTGAGCACCCTGCACTGGCCGGCAACTGGTGGTGGCACGAAGCGCCCAAATCACAGGCCTGGACCGGCTCCGCCTACCCGGAAGACTGCAGTGACCACGGTTCGCACGTTACCGGAACAACCTGCGGAATCGACCGCAAAACCAATGATACCATTGGGGTTGCCTACAACGCGCACTGGATTGGTGCGCCACTGGGCAATTTCAACGACTGCGTACCCTTTAACCAAACAATCATGAGTTCGTTGGTTACCTTGCAGTTCGCCCTCAACCCAGATGGAAATGTGCAGACCCTGGACGATCGTCCGGACGCTATCAATTGCTCCTTCAATTCGGGTGATTTTGGCTGCAATACCAGTTCTACCAAAGCGGCCCTCAATTCCCTTGAGGCTGCTGGCGTGGCAGTGGTTTGGTCGGGAGGCAATACCGGCCCGGCAGCCGGAACGGTGGCCTCTGGCGCCAGCATCAATACCGATGTTGTGAACAGTTTTTGCGTCGGTGCCGTGAATGGCGCCAACCCCAATTTTCCCATTGCAGATTTTTCCAGCCGGGGCCCTACCCCCTGCGGTGGCAGCGGCTCACTTTTGATTAAGCCGGAAGTTTCCGCACCGGGTGTTGCCGTGCGCTCTTCTACACCCAACGGTACTTACCAGAACTTCGATGGCACCTCGATGGCGGCACCCCACACAACAGGCTCTATCGCGCTCCTTAAAGAAGTATTTCCCACCCTTTCCGGAACCCAGATCAAACTGGCCTTGTACAACTCCGCCACCGACCTTGGTGTAGCCGGAGAAGACAATACTTACGGTATGGGGATGATCAATCTGGAATCAGCATACAACTACCTGATTGCCCAGGGCCATGTTCCTGTGCCACCCATCGCTGCTGATCGCGATGTCATCATGATCAAATCGGAAGTTAAAGGCGTTTGCAAGGGCCCGGTTGAAGCGACTGTCACCTTTGAAAATGCCGGTACGATTACCCTGACCAGCCTCCATTTCGATTATGGCGTAGAAGGCGGACAGGTATTTGGCTATGACTGGACCGGTTCGCTTGCGCCGAACACCTTTACTACCATTACCCTTCCCGGCGCAACAGGCATTACGCCCGGTACCTATGATTTTATAGTACACATCAGCAACCCCAATGGCGTTACTGATCCCCGCGACCTGAACAACCAATACAAGGTTCATTTCATCATGAACGATTACGACTATCCACTGGCCAGCGTCAGTGCACTTCAGGCACAGCCTGTTTGTAAAAACTCACGGGTTTTATTGGAGTACAACAGCACCCCTGGTGCGCAGTCAATCGTACAGTGGTACTCCAACCCAATCACGGCCGTAGTACTGGCAGAGGGAGAGCAATTCCTTACACCACCGCTTTCTGCTAACACGACATATTATGTGAATGCATCCGAGTCCTATAGCCCCGGCAAGTCAGATCTGCCGGCTGGCAACAATGGAGCCGGGATTGGCGGCGCCTTGCAGTTCAATGCCACCAAGGCCTTTTTACTGCGCAGTGTAAAAGTTTATGCCGACGCACCCGGTGCCCGGGTTATCCGACTGCTGGACAATACCGGCGCCTTGATCGCTACCAAAAACGTATCGTTGTCAAGTGCCGGTGAACAACGTATCAGCCTGAATTTCAATGTGCCCATTGGAAACGGCATGCAACTGGTGCTTTTTGCGGGCAACCCGCTCTCCCATACCACCATTCAGCCCGGTTACCCACATACTATACCCGGTGTAATGAGCATTTACAGCGGAAAAACTTCAGCCGGTTCCAGCACACCATTTTTCTATTACTACTTCTTTAACTGGGAAATTGAAGTACCCCTTCCTTGTGGTCGCACCGCTATTCCTATTGAGGTATCCAGCATGAGCGCCCCTACCGTGGGAATCAGTGCACCTGATACCATTTACCTTTCACAAGGCGGCACCGGTACGTTTACCTACTCAACGAGTGGCAATACCGGCAGCAGCCGGGATTTTGGCAACGGAACCAACAGCACTGATGATGTGGCCACTGCAACGTATACTGAGGTGGGCAACTATACGGTGACACTTATGGCAACGACCAACAGCGGATGCGTTAGCTTTGGCACCAAAAATATTGTGGTACTGGCGCAACCTACTTCAGGTGTGTTGACCACCGATTTTGATCCCGGAAAAGTCTTCCTCTTCCCCAACCCTACTACGGGCGAGATCAACCTCGGGTTCATGGACAATCAGGTGCCTAAAACCCTGGATGTGCAAATTGTCGACATGTTGGGCCGAATGGTACACTATAGTACCGAGCAGGCATCCAATACCCTGGAACTGCACTATAATGTTGCTGGATTGCCCGACGGCTTGTACATGGTACAAATCCGGCACGAGGGGCAACTCTACTGGAGCGGGAAATTTGTAAAGGAATAAGGAACAACGCCGTTTTTGGCTATTTGCCTTTAGTCTTTGCTCGATTGGAATGATTTCCAAATCGTAGCCAAAGCCTAAAGGCAAACTACTAAAGACCAGTTTCTTCCTCTTTTTCAAATACTTTTCTGAACTGGCTGGGCAGCAAATTTACTTTGCTGCCCAGCCAGTTTTCTATGGTAATGGCCACCAGCGCGTAGCCCTCTGTGACGCCAGGTAAGGGAACAACCACCAACACAAAAAAGGGCAAAAATTTGGGCAAGTCGCGCAACTGCTCCTTTGCCTTGCGCATTTCCTCCTCTGTTGGCATGTCGTGCGCCATCCGGACCAGCAGCTTGCCCCGACCATGCTTTGCATAGGTCTGGATCATTTCTTTTGTTTCCACTCCTTCCATAAACAAGGCCCAGAGTAGCCGACGCGGGAGCCGAATAGCACGACGAAAATGCCGCTGAACAGCATTCAGACGGCGCCATTTGGGCGCACCATCCACCTTGTTTACTTTTATAACTTTAACGAATTGTCGCATGGGCGGCATATGAGGGTGCAAGTAGCAAGGACCAGCATCCTATGGCAAAACATCTATAGCGTTGCGCTTAGTACATTGTAACCTTAGTTCCCCTTTTCAGGAATGCGCTGCAAAGTTTCCAACAAAAACCTCCAGTATTTCTGCACAGAACTGATCTGAACTGTTTCATCCGGTGAGTGGGCGCCGCGGATGTTGGGTCCAAAAGAAATCATTTCCATCTCAGGGTAATTGGCACCCAGGATTCCACATTCCAACCCGGCATGGCAGGCATTTACGTGCGGTTCTGCGCTGTACATTTCATGGTACAAGTCGCGCATCAGGGAGACAATCGTTGCCTCTGGCTTGGGCGTCCAACCCGGATAAGCGCCAGAAAACTGCACCGTTGCTCCTGCCAGTTCAAACGCGCTTTGCAGCGAATGGGCAAGATCCATTTTTTCACTGTTGACAGCACTGCGGGTCAAACACATTACCGTGTAGGCACCATCTTTTACCAATATCCGTGCTACGTTGTTTGAGCTTTGCACCAGACCTGCAATATCAGGACTCATCCGAAAAATACCATTCATTGCAGTTTGAACAGCGCGAAGCAGCCGCGACTGCAACTCCAACGGCATAACTTGGGCAGGAACATCCGCAGCGGTCACACTCACCTTGATGCTGGGGTCAGTATGGCTGTACTCGGCCTGTATTGCTGCCGCTTCCTGCTTGAACCAGGCTTCCATCGCTGCTGCATGACCAGCAGGCACTGCAACCATAGACACCGATTCGCGGGGAATAGCATTTCGCAATCCGCCACCATCAATACTGCCTACGCGCAACTCAAATTCGTTGGCGGCCTGGAGTAGCAGGCGATTCATCAACTTATTCGCGTTGCCACGGCCCAAATGAATATCCATGCCCGAGTGGCCACCAGTAAGTCCTTTTACACTAAACTGGTATCCTTTCATCCCGGTGGGCGCTGACTCCATTTGATAGATGCCTGTAGCCGTAACATCCAGGCCTCCAGCACAACCAATGGTGAGTTCGGTATCGTCTTCCGTATCCAGGTTAAGCATGTATTTAGCCTGCAAAAGGCCACCTTTCAGGGACAATGCGCCAGTCATACCCGTTTCTTCATCAATGGTAAACAGCGCCTCAAGGGGAGGGTGTTGGATATCTTTGGAGGCGAGAATGGCCATGATAGAGGCTACTCCAATGCCATTGTCGGCGCCCAGGGTTGTGCCTTCCGCTTTCACCCAATCGCCATCCACACGCATGCGAATACCTTCTGCATCAAAATCGAAGTGCGTATCAGCATTTTTCTGGTGAACCATGTCGAGGTGACTTTGGAGCACCACCGTTGCCCGGTTTTCCATGCCCTTGCTGGCTGGTTTTTTGATAATCACATTGCCCACTTCATCTACGGTAGTGGGCAAGCCCAGGGTTTCGCCAAATGATTTGATAAAAGCAATAACACGTGCTTCTTTTTTTGAAGGCCTGGGTACCGCATTGAGATCAGCGAAATAATTCCAAAGCGAAGCGGGTTGCAATGTGCGTATAGACATAAGATTCAAATTTCAAAAATTCAAAAAAGTGTAATTAAAGTTCAAAGATTGGAAGAATTGGCCAAAACGACAAATCCAATGGTATGACATCAAGGCAGATCAACCTTCCATAACGTATATCGGCCGCCATTTTCAAGGCTTACAGGATCCGGACACCCGGGCTGCAGCTGGTTTACCCGCCAAAAGCCTTTCATCGACTTGCAGGTGAGCAGGCTCGATTCATAAATACCGTTCAGCACCACCGCATTGCCCGCCACAATACTCTGCTCGTACAAATAGATACGACCATCTTTTATTTCCCCCGTCATGTTCGTCTTGCTGTATTGCGAAACCGGCAAATCTGGCCACACAAAATAACCGCTGAACCGATTCCCCTCAACCTTCCAGATTTCCAATTCCATCGGATAACTGGCGCTGATCCCGCAGGAATATTGCGTAAATGTACCACGCCAAAAGCCCTGCAAAAAAGCGGCGGGCTGATCGCCAAGGGCGCAATCAAGGCGCTGTGCGCTAACCGTCCAAGCTGTCGCTGAGCACAATATAACCAAAAACATTTGCTTCATAGTGGCCTGTTCATAGGTTTGAGTTGATCATCAAACGCTTAGCGTCAGGATTTTCTTATGTTTCGGCAGACAACAAAGAGGAACCTGTGCTGTTTCTTTTTAAAAACCTGGCTTATGATACCACAATTAAGTGTTTTTGCACTTGCAATCTGTTGCGGCACGGTTGTTTCGCCACAAGGCTGCACTTACCTGACGGAAGTGCTCGCAAAATGGGATAATGCCTCGGCTTATACCCTGGAAACGGCGCGTGCCATGCCAGGGGATCAATTTGACTTTAAAGCCTCCGAAGAAGAGATGAGCTTTGGCGCTCAGTTGGACCATATTGCTTCCAATATGGTTTGGCTTTCGGAGGGATATCTCGGAGCTGCCCATTTTGAACATCCGCTTAGAGAAAATACAGCAAGAACACCGGAGGAGTCGGTAAGTTACCTGGAGGCAGCCTTGCAATTTACCAGGGAAGCCATTGCCGCTACCGACGTCGGTACGCTGTCGGAAACCAAATCGTTTTTTGCCGGCCCCATGAGTAAACGGCAAATACTCACCCTGATGAACGACCACCAAACGCCTCACCGTGGACAACTGGTGGTGTACCTGCGGCTCAAGGGTATTCAGCCACCAAAGTACCGGGGCTGGTAATTACCAGGGGGTTTATTGGGGGGGGGCCGAATACAGCAACACATCCGAATTTTGCTGTGTGGAAACATCCACAAAAGAAGGCATTTCGCATGTCGTGATGGGTTGCCCCAAATGGCCAGATAAAAAAACTAGGTAACTGCCCAGGTGGCTGAGCATGGACCTGATATCATTCCATCTTGTACCTTCGGAAACTTTCAACTCTAAGAACGTGTTTCGAAAACGCTTCCAGTCTGCTTTTGTTATACAGATAAAGAGGTCATAATTTTACAAAAATACGGGAGTATCTGGCAGTGCCGGCTTCGATTACCAACGTATACGTTCCGGTAGCAATATCCGAAACAACAATCGTTTTTTCAAAACGGCCATTGTCAAAACGCAACTTCGAAAGCCTTTTCATCTCCTTTCCATTGAGATCATAAACCGCAACTGACAAAGGTGTCTTGTTTTCTGATTCCAGTAAAAGATGTATTGTGGTCGTAACCGGATTGGGCCAAAGGCTTATGGAAAACCTGTTGTCGCTCGCACTTATTGTGGTTCCGGAACTTGTTTTATTGATGGTCCAACTCACTGCGCTGATATGGATGCTGTTGTGATTGTCCTTTCGAACCAGTCCAGTTGTGTCTTCCACCGTTACCGTCAGCAAGTGTATACCGGCCGACAGTCCGGCTTGGTTAACGGCAACCGCAGTTGATCCGGATTCGAAAAACTGCCCGTCGAGGGTCCACACTATTTTCAGGGTATTTGGAGATGGAATGGCCAACTGGCTCAGTTCGAACGGAAGCAAGGGGTCCGGGCTGCTCACGGTGAGGTTGGCTGGCGTATAGGCAATCACTGGGTTAATAAGGTTATGGATCCGCTCAATGATGGTTTCCGCACAAACTTCGCAATAGGCTGGTCCTAACACCCGCATTTTACAATTGTTGTGCGGCCGGTACCAAAGCGACGAATTTCCGCCGCAGCAATGTTGGTAAATCCCAATGCCGGGCGTATTCATCCAGTTCTTCCATTTTACCAGATTTGGGTCGGTTTGCATGGTCATGTTGGGTTTTTCCGCTGCGTATTGATCACCGGCATAGTACTCATCAGCAAGCCCGGCGAAGGAATGGCCCACTTCATGTGCCATGACCTCGGCACTAGCGCCATCAAGGGTGGAGGTGGCAAAAGCGCCACCGGAGCCGCCGTAATAAGGGCTGTTGGCTATTATCAGCACCTGATCATACAAAGGGAAATTACTCGAAAGTACATTAACCAAATTACCGGTATTGGTGGGTGAAACCAGGCGGTGTATCCCAAAGCGATCGAAAGAACATTGCAGGTAAGTGTCCGGGTTGGACACCGGTACATTGGCCGAATTACAGTCCGACGCATTGTTCGGGTGTTTTGTCCCTGATTCATTGGATATGACGTGAATCGCAAACACATTAAAGTAGGAACGGTAGTTGGACCATGGAGCCTGAGAAAGCAGGTAATCGGACAGATCGGCGGCATCCGTAACGAAAACGTCCTGCTGTGCCGCAGTATAGCCGTCACCCAGTACAACAATATTGATGAACTTCTCCGCAGGGCCTTTGTATTCCAGTGTATCTACCTGTAAAACCTGTGCAAGGGAGGTCTGTGCAAACAAGGATAAAAACAGGATGCCAATGATGGCAGCGTTTATTTTCATAATTCAATTTTTTTCAACTGGTTTTTGGTTCCATTTTCCATTTCTTCAAATATCAGCACGTAATTGTGCTCACCCGAATATGGAACCCGAATAAAAAAAGACTCCTTTTCAAGGGATATGGTTTTGCGCTGGAGGATACCGTCACTGTTCGGATACTCGATTTCCTTATACAATGGATGTTCTGTTTCCTGGCGTTCAATCAGGGTTTTCCGCTGGTATACCTCGATGGTCAGATGCCTTCCGGGTATTGGATAATCGCCACCGTTTTTTTTCAAAACACCGTTTGTTTTCGATATGCTGACCAGTGATACATTTGATTTTCCCACAAAACTGTCGTGTTCCATCTGCAAAACCAAAAATGCGATGCCCGGTTCAGTTTCAGGCCGGGAAAGCCCCAAGTTCCTGCACGACATGGAGGCCAGCATTCCCGCAAACAAAACCAACAATGCAACCCCTTTCATGCTTTTGTTTTTCTGACCATTTCACGTGCCCTGAGAACAGCAACAAAAATAAGCAGGGCCGCAAAAAAAAGTTGAAGTACGATCATTGGCCAATTTGGGGAGGGCTTTTGTAATGTTATCCACACAGCAAATAGCACAAATATTGCCATCACAACAAAACCTAAGATTTCAAGCAAGTAACGCGAATGTTTCTTTTCCAGCGTAGAACCAGCTAAAATTGGTTGGGAAGGCATGGTTTTCCGGTTGAAATGCTCCGTATAAATATACATCATCTGTATAAAAACAGTAAAGTCATCCTTCGAATCAAAATCATTCACTGGATAGAGGCGAATTACCCGGCCGTCAGTGAGGGAAATCCGAAACCGATCCCAGGATATCGCGTGCATATTCCATAGTTCACCTTTTCGTAAGACCCAGTGGTCAACCTTACTCCATTGTATGAATGTTTCCTGTTCGCGATTCAAGATCCACCCAGGGACATGACTTATCCAAATTCCTTGCTCATCCACCCATGCATCAATACGGGTAATGGCAACCCGACCCAGCGCAAAATAGGCCAAAGCAAGTAAAACAATCATCACTAAAAACCGCACAACCGCCCAATGGAGCCATGGCCATGGTGCACAATCCATGGCAAATAACAAGCCCATGCCGATGGCGACCAAAACTGCAAAAAGTACAATGCCTCGGGAAGGAATAAAGGCATGAAAAATGAGTCGGTTGCTCGGCTGCATGTACAATTGGAATTTTTATCGAATCAAATATACCCTTTTATTAATTTTACTCCAGATTCTTACAAACGAAAGCACCCCGGGTGCAAACTTTTTACCTGTCGGCAACGTTTAAGCCGATATGGTTTCCGGAGCATCCCTACAACCCTAAAAGTCGCCGTGAAACCGCCTTGCTGCTTATGAAACATCTTGCCGTCCTCAACAAATATTTCTGGAAATACCGCTGGCGTTTTTTGCTGGGCATTCTCTTTGTGGGGTTGGCCAACTGGTTTCGGGTATGGCAGCCGCAGGTCATCCGTCAAGCCCTGGATACCGTAGTAACCCAAGTGAAGTTTTACAAAGAAAATGGCGGTATCGGGGCACACCCGGAAGCATACGGAGAACTGGGCACACAGATTGCCTGGTTTGGTGCCGGGGTAATTGGCCTAGCGCTGATGATGGGGGTTTTTATGTTCTTCATGCGACAAACCATCGTGGTGATGAGCCGCCTCATCGAATACGATTTGCGCAAGGAAATTTTCGCCCATTATGAAAAACTCGATCTGGCCTTTTACAAGCGCAACAGCACAGGCGACCTCATGTCGCGCATTTCGGAGGATGTATCAAAAGTAAGGATGTACCTCGGGCCGGCGGTTTTATACGGCCTCGACCTTACTTTTTTGTTTGTTCTCACCATCAGTGCCATGATCAAAGTAAGCCCTGTGCTTACCCTGTGGTCGCTGGCGCCACTGCCCTTGCTCAGCATCTCGATTTATTATGTCAGTTCACTGATCAACCGCAAAAGTGAAAAAATTCAACAGCAGCTGGCCACCCTCACCAGCACTGCCCAGGAAGTGTACAGTGGTATCCGGGTGGTAAAAAGTTATGCTCAGGAAGCCCCTATGGGCAACTGGTTTGCCGACCAGAGTGAACTGTACCGGAAAAAATCGCTGGGACTGATCCGCATAGATGCGTTCTTCTACCCCCTGATGTTGCTCATGGTGGGCGCCAGTACCATCATCACCGTTTATGTAGGTGGTTTGCAGGTAATTCAGGGCAACATTACCGCCGGTAACATCGCAGAGTTCGTGATTTATGTGAACATGCTGACCTGGCCGGTAACCGCCATTGGCTGGATCGCCTCCCTTACCCAGCAGGCCGCCGCATCGCAAAAGCGCATCAACGAGTTTTTGCAAACCCAACCCAGCATCACGAGTAAGGTGAAAGAAGACCGGCCTATCCAAGGGCATATTGTGTTTGAAAATGTCACCTTCATTTACCCGGATACCAGAATCAAGGCCCTGGACAATGTTAGTTTTGAAATCAAGCCCGGACAAAAAATGGCCATTATCGGCCGCACCGGCAGTGGCAAAACCACCATTGCCGACCTCCTGGTGCGAATGTACGACGTCACCGAAGGCCGGATTCTGATTGATGGCCGCGATATCCGCGAGCACGACCTTTACAACCTTCGCCGTCGGTTTGGATATGTGCCACAGGATGTCTTCTTGTTTTCAGATACCGTTTTTGGAAACATCGCCTTTGGGAAAGACAAGCTTAGCCGGGAAGAGGCCGAACAGTTTGCCCGCAATGCTGCCGTGCATGAAGATATTGCCGGACTTCCCAAAGGATACGATACCATTGTTGGTGAACGCGGGGTTACGCTCTCTGGCGGGCAAAAACAACGCGTTTCCATCGCCCGCGCATTTGCTAAAAACCCCGATGTCGTACTGCTCGACGATTGTCTCTCTGCCGTCGACACCAATACCGAGAGCCGTATCCTGGGCTACCTCAATGGCGCCCTGGCACACAAAACGGCCATCATTATCACGCACCGCATCTACGGGATGCTCGATTTCGACAATATTCTGGTGATAGACGAGCACCGCATTGCAGAATCGGGTACGCACGACCAATTGTTGACGAAGGGCGGGTACTACGCAGAAATGTTCGACCGGCAGTCGGCCGGTGAGGAAGTGGGGTAGCGGTGTAAGTGCCTGAAATTGGTTCAAACATTGGTCCGACACGGATTTTTGTGCTGGTATTTTAAAAACCCTTATTCTTGTACCCGCAACAAAACCCGTTATTGTATGGAAATCCTCGACCAAGCCAACACCACCCGCTACGCATCCTTTACTGAACGCGCCATTGCCAGTTTGATCGACGGCATCGTTATCGGGATGCTCAGTGCCGTTTTTTTCATCTTTTCCTTCGGGCTCATCGGCACCGTGATCATTTCCTTTCTGTACTTCGCCCTTCTGGAAAGCGGATCCAAACAAGCCACTTTCGGAAAACGGGTGATGAACATTTACGTAACCGACATGGCCGGTAACCGCATCTCTTTCTGGCAGGGCATCGGGCGCAACCTCCTGCGCTACGTGAGCTTCGGCATTTTCTTCGTCGGTCTTTTTATGATGTTTTTCACCCAAAAAAGGCAATGCCTGCACGATTTGGTAACCGGAAGCCTGGTGCTAAAGCGTTGAATCCAGCGCATGTAAAAATAGGCCATATTTAAAATTTTTTGTTTTAAATTTTGACTCAAAAGATGCAATCCCTATTTTTGTAAAATTGCTTTGGCAACTGAACCCCCTTGGCTACCGCTGGCATGCTCCAACTCGACACTGGCATCGAATACCTGAAAGGCGTAGGTCCGCAACGTGCGGAGGTGCTGAAAAAGGAATTGGGGGTGTTTACCTGCCGCGATTTACTGTTCCATTTTCCATTTCGATACATCGACCGGACGCAGTTTCACCGTATCCGCGACATCAGTGCTGAGGGCGACCAGTACCAGTTCAAAGGCATATTACGGCGCCTGGAAACCCTGGGCGATGGCCGTGCCAAACGCCTGGTCGGAACCCTTCGCGACGAATCAGGTTCCATAGAACTGGTATGGTTCAAGTCCATTCACTGGATGGAAAAAAACCTGGTGGTGGGCAAGGAGTACATCGTATTTGGCAGGGCGACGGAGTTCAACGCCCGTTTCAACATGGCGCACCCCGAAATGGAGGAAGCCACACCCGACAACCTGCAGTCCGCCCGTACCTTCGATCCGGTTTATCCCTCCACCGACAATCTCACCCAAAAAGGTCTCGATGCCCGCGGCATCCGCCGGTTGATGAGAACCCTACTGGAAGGCCTTCGGCCAGGTGAAATACTGGAAGCCATTCCGCCCTATATCCAAACCGCCTTCAAACTGATAGGCCGTTACGATGCCATCCAAAAAATCCATTTTCCAGAAAATCAACTGGAACTCGATGCCGCCACCCGAAGGTTGAAATTTGAAGAACTGTTCTTCCTGCAACTCCGGTTGCTGCAGATCAGGCGCAGGCGAAAGGATGCCATACGGGGCTTTGTTTTTGAAAAAATCGGCGACTATTTCAACAATTTTTTTCACCAAAAACTCCCCTTCGAACTCACCGGCGCACAAAAACGCGTGTTGAAAGAGATTCGGGCCGACTTTGCTTCCGGACAACAAATGAACCGGCTGGTACAGGGCGATGTAGGGTCAGGCAAAACCGTTGTCGCGCTAATGAGCATGCTCATGGCACTGGACAACGGCTTTCAGTCCTGCCTGATGGCGCCAACCGAAATCTTGGCCCAGCAGCACTTCAACAACCTCAACGAAATGCTGGAAGGCCTCGGTGTCAACATCGGTTATCTTTCCGGCACGGTGAAAGGCAAAAAACGGGAGGCATTGCTGGAAAAACTCGCCAGCGGCGAACTGCACATTGTAATTGGCACCCATGCGCTGATCGAAGACTGGGTGGTGTTCCAAAACCTGGGCCTTTCCATCATCGATGAGCAACACCGCTTCGGTGTGGAACAACGTGCCAGGCTCTGGGCCAAAAACCCGGCCGGCCCTCCGCATGTGCTGGTTATGACCGCCACCCCCATCCCCCGTACCCTCGCCATGACCCTGTACGGCGATCTCGATGTCTCGGTGATCGACGAGCTGCCTCCCGGCCGTAAGCCAGTTGAAACACAGCACCGCACCGAGCACCATCGCCTGCGGGTACAAGGCCTGATGAAAGAAGAAATTGCAAAGGGCCGGCAGGTATACGTGGTTTACCCAATGATTGAGGAAACGGAAAAGGTGGACCTGCTCAACCTGATGTCGGGATACGAAGCCATTAGCCGGGATTTCCCTCCGCCGCAATACCAGATCAGCATCCTGCACGGCAGGATGAAAGCAGCCGATAAGGATTTTGAAATGCAGCGTTTCGTGAAAGGGCAAACGCAGATCATGGTAGCAACAACCGTGATTGAGGTGGGCGTAAACGTGCCGAATGCCTCCTTCATGGTGATTGAAAATGCCGAGCGCTTCGGCTTGTCGCAATTGCACCAGTTGCGCGGCCGTGTTGGTCGTGGCGCCGAGCAGAGTTACTGTATTTTGCTCACGAGTTTTAAACTCAGTGCCGATGGCAAGGAGCGGATACAAACCATGGTACAAACCAACGATGGGTTCAAAATTGCAGAAGCAGATTTGCGATTGCGCGGCCCCGGTAACATCGAAGGCACCCAACAAAGCGGTATGCTGCGCTTTTTACTGGCCGACCTGGCCAGAGATGGCCAAATACTGGCCGCTGCCCGTGATACCGCCGCCAAAATTCTCGAAGCGGATCCGGCTTTGCAAGCTCCGGAGCACCACGGGTTGAAGGTACATTTGGAGACCACCGGAAAGGAAGCCCGGGTTTGTAGCCGGATATCCTGAGGGCGAAGTACCTTTGCCAAATGTCCAACCCAGATCATTTCGATATTCTCTTCGAAGACGACTACTTCATCGCCATCAACAAGCCAGAGGGCATTCTTGTGCACCGCAGTGGCATCAGTGAAGACACGCGTTTCGTTATGCAACTCCTGCGCGACCAGATTGGCGCCCTGATTTATACCATCCACCGGCTCGACCGGGCCACCTCTGGAGTGTTGGTGTATGGCAAATCGGCCGAAGCAGCCGGAGCGCTGGCCGAGCACTACCGCGAAAAAACGGTGGAAAAAGAGTACACTGCCATTGTTCGGGGCTGGACCGACGACAGCGGCACCGTCGACTACGCCGTTAAAGACCAGGACAAACCCAATGCGCCATTTCTAGATGCTATTTCCCATTACCGCACCCTGGGCCGAAGCGTAATCCCGCATGCCATTGGGTACAAATACCAAACCGCCCGTTTTTCGCTGGTAGAAGTAGCGCCCGAAACCGGCCGCCGACACCAGATTCGAAAACATTTTGCGCATATCCTGCACCCGGTTATTGGCGACAAGCGCCATGGCGACAACAAGCACAACAATTATTTTTTCGACACCTTGCTGATCCCGCGCATGCATTTGCACGCGCATCGCCTGGCGTTTACCCACCCTTTTAGCCGGGAAAGAATGGAAATTTTGGCGCCAGTGGATGCGCTATTTGTAAAGGCCCTGGAGATTACCGAATTAAAATCCTTTTTACCCGCGCATTTACTTCCCGACTGAATGTTTATATTTGGTGCATCGATTACCTCCTGATCATCAAAATAAGCCATTATGAAAATCAATTACTGGGCCATACTGCTCTGTGCCATTGTCAATGTTCTACTCGGGATGCTGTGGTTTGGTGCCTTCCGCGAACCCTGGATGAGCGGGCATGATCTGACCCCCGAAGGCCTCAGTTCGATGGAAAACCCTATGCTACCACACTTGGTGAGCATCCTTACAGCCATCGTCATCGCCTACATCATGAGCATGATTTTCCGTCGGATGTGCGTATGCACCCTTCGAGATGGTTTGTTGACCGGCGCTGGATTCGGCGTGTTTGGCCTCCTTGGAACCATCGTACTCAACTTGTATGCGATGCGACCCTTCAGCTTATCGCTGGTTGACGGCGGGTTTGCTTTTGTGCAAATGCTAATTTTTGGTGCTATCCTCGGCGCCTGGATAAAAAAATAAACCTCCACCATCCCTTCCGTCTGTATGAAAACACCACTCGCATCCTTGCTGCGCAAAGCTTTTCACGCTGCGCAAATGGCTAACCAGCAAACCGGCCATCCTGCTGACGAAATTTACATGCAATGGGCCGACCAGGCGCAATCCCGCCGGCAGTTCCTCCGCCATGCTTCACGGGCTGGTGCCTTGCTTGGCGTCGGGCATTTGGCGGGCCCCTGGATGCCCTTATTGTCGGCAGCTACCCGCCCCAACATAGCCATCGTGGGCGCCGGCATCGGTGGCCTGAGTGCAGGTTACTACCTTCGGGAAAAAGGTATTCCAGCAAAAATATTCGAGGCCGACAAACGCGTTGGCGGCCGGATGAAGAGTGCTAAAATTTTTGGCGGCGGTACACTGAATACCGAGATCGGAGCCGAATTCATCGATACCGATCACCTCGATATGCTGCATTTTGTAAAAATCCTCGGCCTCCAAGACCAGTTGATGGACATGCAGGACGACACCTTTGGCATCAAAGACACCTTCTTTCTAGATGGCCGGCACCACACCGTTCAAGAAGTTGTCAACGAGCTCCAGCAAGTGTATCCCCGTATCGTAGCCGACCGTAAAAAGATGGAAGGTCACCGCGGTGCTGCCTGGCTCGACAGCATGAGCATGGCCCAATATCTCGATGGCCTTGGCATTAGCAAATGGCTGCGCACCCTGCTCGATGCTGCCTATCTAGGTGAAAACGGCATGGATGCCAGCGAACAAAGCGCCACTATTTTGGTAAGTATTTTGGAAATTGAAAACCAGGAATTCAGGATATTCGGTCCTTCCGACGAGCGGTTCAAACTTCTGGGTGGTAACGACCAAATCCCCAGAAGAATTGCCGAAAAACTGGACGGACAAATCCAACTCGAACACCGCTTACTTGCCATCAAGGAAACCAAAGGTTGTGGTATCGAATTGACCTTTTCCGAAAATGGCACCACGCGCAGCGAAACCTTCGATGCCGCCATCATCACGGTGCCCTTTACAGTACTGCGGGATGTGGAAATCAACATGTCGATGCCGGATATAAAACGCCGTGTCATCGCCGAACTGGGTTATGGCGCCAACGCTAAATTCATTCTGGAAACCAAGCAACGCAGTTGGCGCAACACCGGTTACCAGGGTTACCTGTTCAACGATCGGGTAGTGAACGGCTGGGACAGTACCCAACTGCAAACCAACAACCAGGGAACCGGCACCTACACCGTATTTCATGGCGGTCAACGTGCACGGGATGCCGTGAAAGGCACCGAAACTGAGCAGTTGTCGTACGCCATGCCAGCGCTCGAGGGCGCCTTCCCGGGCATCAAAGCAGATTTTACAGGAAAAACAGAAATCGCAGCCTGGCCCTCCAACCCATTTATAAAAGCCAGTTATTCCTGCTTTAGCGTCGGGCAGGCCGTGCCCTTCGAGGGCGTAGCGTCCAAGCCTGTACGCAACCTGTTTTTTGCCGGCGAACATACCAGCGTAGATTTCTGGGGATTCATGAATGGCGGCGCAGAAAGTGGTCGGCTGGCTGCCGAAAAAGTGCTTAAAAAAATGCGCGTTCACTAATGACCCAAACCAACCGGATATTAAAAGCAGGTATGCTGATCCTGCTGCTTGGGCTTTCAGCGTTCCAGCTCCAGGCACAGCCTCAACAGGTGTATACAGGTATGTACCTGATGAACCTGTACGACCTGAACATGGACGAACATTCCTTTTACGCCGACTTTTACATCTGGTTTAAATGGAATGGCGACCTGGACCCAACAGGGATTGAGTTTGTAAACGCGATTGAAAAATGGAGCATGAGTTACGAACCATCCGGCGAAATGACTGATACCATACTTGCCAATGGCATGAACTACCGCATCTTCAGGGCTGAGGGCCGTTTTTTCCACTCCTTTGCTTTAAACCGCTTTCCATTGGACCGGCACCTGCTCGACATCCAGATCGAAAACCCGGAATACGATGCTGGTACGCTGTTGTACCTGCCCGACAGTACCGGTATAAGACAAACACTGAATTTAGTGGGATGGAATACGGCTGCTCCCACGCTGCAAAGCAGTGTACACGATTACGGTACCGACTTTGGGAACCCGGAGGAAAATGCCAGGCAATACAGCAACCTTACTTTTAACCAGCAATTGTCGAGGCCAGTCAGTTATTTTTTGTTGAAAATGCTGCTTCCGTTGCTGATCGTGGTGCTGGTGAGCATAGGCGCATTGCTGTTGCACCCTTCCTACATTGATACGCGCAGCTCCCTACCCATCGGCGGGCTGCTTACTGCCGTGTTTTTACAGCAATCCTATTCGGATGCCTTGCCAGATACGGGTTATATGGTATTGATGGACAAGCTGTACCTCTTGGCCTATGTGTTGATATCGCTGGTACTGCTTCAGGTTATCCGTTCAGGAAACAAATTGCTGGACGCCAAACCAAGCGCTGAAGCAAACATCCTTAAACTGGAAAAACGACGGGCGATGCTGTACCTGTTGTTATTTGGGGCAGGTGTGGTTGTTTTGTGTTTGTAAAACCAACAGCAGGAAAGCATCAACTATTTTCCAACAGCAATTCGGCGCCTTCTTGCCCAATAAGGGTGCCAATGGCAACACCCATGCCGCTCAGCCGAACGGAAACGGTCACATTGCGGGAAACCTGTTCCACGATAGGCTTTTTTTCGGGGCCTAAACCCATGATCCCGGTCCACCAAGCATCAACATCCACGATTTGATCCGGGCAAATAACCCTACGGAGCAGCGCGACCAGTGAGGTGCGAATGAGTTCGTTGGGGCCAAATTCGTCTGTCTGTTCTTCGCCGCTATCCAGGTTGCGCCCACCGCCAAGCAAAATGCGACCATCAATGTTTCGGAAATAATAATAACCACGGTCGTAGTGAAAACAGCCTTCCACTTTTAGCCCTGGAATGGGTTGTGAAATCAGGACCTGGTTTCGGGCAGGTGAAACCTCCAGTTGGGGCAGGAGTTTTCGTGCAAATCCGTTCACGGCTACCAGCACTTTTGGCACCTCAATGGTCCAGCCAAACGCCGTTTTGAGTTCTACGCCCTGGCTGCTGTCTTCCAAAGCGCTGATTTCCACCCCATTCAGGATGGGTATTCCCAATGCTTTGGCTTTTTGCAGCAATGCCGCCATCATTTTCCCGGTGTGTACCTGGCCTTCCGGCTGGTTGAGCAGCAGGTGGCGCACCCCTTGAAAGCCAAATTTTTCGATGCGGTCATCGGCTTGGATATATACTTCCCGGTGGCCTGTGATGGCGCCAATTTTTCGGTTGAAATCCGGCATGGCTTGCAGGCAATCCTGATAAGCATCCTCCTCGTCGTCGGTAAACATTTCATAACCGCCAAGGGTCTGAAAATCCAATTCCGCATCACCCACCATGCTGCGCAGGTTCTGCAACCCTCGCCAGCGTTTTTCAATCACAGTGAGGAGTTCATCTTCTGACAAGTGGGTAAGGTCGTCCAGCAATTCCGTCAGGGAGCCAAAGCAGGCAAAACCGGCGTTTCTGGTGCTGGCACCCGTGGGGAGCATCCCGCGCTCAAACACCGTTACCTGCAGATCAGGGCGCAGTGTTTTGAGTTGAATGGCGGCCGTCAGACCAACAATGCCACTGCCTATTACAGCCACATCGATTGGTTTAAGAAAAGTCTCCTTTTCCCAATAGCTCAGATTGTATTTAAACATAATAGCGAAAGCGTTGGCAATACAGATTAGGGCGGTTGCAAAAATTGACCTTTAAACGCAAAGTTTTGTTATAAATTACAGAAAATTTGGACCAAACTGTGCTTTATCGGCCTTCGGCTTTGTTCTTGTGGTAGGTTTGCACCATTGACAAACACCAAAAACGACTTAAATGGCATCAACCATCAACTGGGGAATCATTGGGCTTGGACGTATTGCCCGAAAATTTGCCGACGACCTGAAACGCGTTCCCAACGCCCGTTTGCATGCTGTAGCCTCCACCGATACAAGCCGCGCCAGGGCTTTTGCCGACGAATTTGGCGCCACGCACGCCTATGGCAATTACGAGGCCATGGCCAACTGCCCCAATCTGGATGTTGTGTACATCGCTACCCCACACACCTTGCACGCCGCCGCCGCCATGATTACGCTGAATGCCGGCATTGCCACCCTCGTAGAAAAGCCCTTTGCCATGCATTATGGAGAGGCCATACGGATGGTAGAAACCGCACGGCGGCATCGCGCATTTTTGATGGAAGCCTTGTGGACCCGGTTTATTCCAGGGGTACAATTTGCGTTAGACCAGGCGGAGCAAGGCGCTGTTGGCCCAATACACACCGTCAAATCCGATTTTGGGTTTCGCACAGCGCCCGACCCCAGTTCCCGGCTCTTTAATCCGGCGCTGGGTGGCGGATCGCTGCTCGATATAGGGATTTATCCAACGCTGCTTGCACTATCGGTTTTTGGTAAACCGGAAGACGAGCATATCCAGGCTGCCGCCACTTTTACGCCAGCGGGTGTCGACGAGTCCTGTGCCTTTTCCTTTCAATATCCTGAAACAGGCTGGCCATAGGGCATTCTACGCTGGCGGCCTTCACGCCCATTGAAGCTTATCTGTATGGCAGCGAAGGACATATTTATTTGCATCCACGCTGGCACCACACGCAAAAAGTGAGCATTACCAAGTACATCGATGGGAAGCAGCAGGAACCAGAAACACAAGCGTTCCCCTACGAAGGCTGGGGCTACCAGTTTGAAGCCGAACACGTGATGCAATGCATGGAAGAAGGGTGGATGGAAAGCGATATTGTCCCCCTGGATTTTTCCCTGGATCTTTGCGCTACCCTAGATGCTATTCGCGAGCGGATCGGACTGCGGTACTGAGTTGGTTTTTAGGTGCTGGGGGTTGGTCTTTGGATTTCCAGGAACAAATAAACCACAGCAGCGCTATAATTTGATTTTAAACCGCAACGCACATCTTTGCAGCGCCCTAATTTTAGGCCCGTAGAGCCGGCATTATGGTAGCAACCCGCAAATTGTGTTCTCGAATGCGGTAGGTATGGCTCCAGTAATGACACCGCCGAGGTATTCAGGTTCGCTCCCGGCTATAATATGCCAGCCATTCGGGCTTTTCTTGTTATCGCGTCCCCCCAAGGGATATCATTACAGTGCTCCATTTTTAGGCTCGTAGGGCCGATATTATGGTAGCAACCCGCAAGTGTGTTCTCGAATGCCGTGGTATGACATTAAGCCGCTGGCATTTGGGCAAATTTCACCTTTGCATCTGCAATTTGGGGCTGCTTCAATGAAAACAACCATGAATCGTCAATATTGCAATGCCAGCCACGGCATTCCGTAAATTGAGCCTGGGAATACTCCATAATGCCGGCCCTAGGGCGGAAATCAATACCGTAAAGTTGTGTGCAAACCGTAGCCCGAAGGGGTGACATACTAAGCGCCCACAAACGCACCCATCGCTATTAAACCACCCCAACCGGCTAAATACCCCGCCCAACACCTTTCTGCATCTGCTTTCAACCAATTTTGGAGCACATTGGCATATACGCCGCGAAAATCGATGTTGTACTGCAGGTCGCCATGGTCGAGGTTTTGCAGGTCCGGGAGTGCGTTGAGGAGTCCTTTTTGCCGCAAACGACCGCCCATGAAAAACATCTGATTGGCCGTACCATGGTCGGTGCCCCCACTGGCATTTTGCGACACCCGTCGCCCAAACTCAGAAAAGGTCATCACCAGAACCTCCTGCCAAAGACCATTTGATTTTAAACCTCAACGCACATCTTTGCAGCGCCCTAATTTTAGGCCCGTAGAGCCGGCATTATGGTAGCAACCCGCAAATTGTGTTCTCGAATGCCGTGGTATGGCTCCAGTAATGACACCGCCGAGGTATTCAGGTTCGCTCCCGGCTATAATATGCCAGCCATTCGGGCTTTTCTTGTTATCGCGTCCCCCCAAGGGATATCATTACAGTGCTCCATTTTTAGGCTCGTAGGGCCGATATTATGGTAGCAACCCGCAAATTGTGTTCTCGAATGCCGTGGTATGACATTAAGCCGCTGGCATTTGGGCAAATTTCACCTTTGCATCTGCAATTTGGGGCTGCTTCGAATGAAAACAACCATGAATCGTCAATATTGTAATGCCATGCCTACGGCATTCCGTAAATTGAGCCTGCGGAATACTACCATAATGCCGGCCCTACGGGCCTGGAAATCCAATACCGTAAAGTTGTGTGCAAACCGTAGCCCGAAGGGGTGACATACTATAGCGCCCACAAACGCACCCATCGCTATTAAACCACCCCAACCGGCTTAAAATACCCGCCCAACACCTTTTCTGCATCTGCTTTCAACCAATTTTGGAGTACATTGGCATATACGCCGCGAAAATCGATGTTGTACTGCAGGTCGCCTTGGTCGAGGTTTTGCAGATCCGGGAGTTCATTGATGAGCCCTTTTTGCCGCAAGCGGCCACCCATAAAAACATCTGATTTGCCGTACCGTGGTCGGTACCCCCGCTGGCATTCTGCGACACCCGTCGCCCAAACTCAGAAAAGGTCATCACCAGAACATCCTGCCAAAGGCCATTGGCTTTCATATCCTTGGTAAAGGCCTCGAGTGCATCGTTCATCTCCTGAAACAAACGCTGCTGCTGGTTTTGCTGATTGATGTGGGTATCAAAACTGCCATGGGAAACATAGTACACGGAAGTATCGGTATCAGCCAAGATCAAGGAGGCTATGGTTTGGAATTGTTTGCCCAAACCATTGTTGGGGTAACCGGATCCCGTTGGTTTGGCCTTGCTTTTTTCATACAAATAATCGGCCGATGCAATGGTCTCCGACATTGTTTTGTACAAATATCCCACAGGGGTTTCCTCATCGTGCAGCTGGCCCGATGGAGAATCTGCAGGGCCGCGGTGCGCTGCTGCGTAGTCGGCGAAATAGGGACTGTGCGCCGTTTCGTACAAGCGCTTGGCATCCTGCAGTGCCAGTCCCTTTAGGTCATTACCTTTCAGCGCCATACTGAGGGTATCATCAATTTCCAATCCTGCTGTTGGCCGGCCAGCGCATTGAGCATCGAGGTAACGGCCCAGCCAGCCAGTGCTCCAGTATTCGTTGGCGGGGCTGGCACTCTGCCAGATGTCCATGCTGCGAAAATGGGAGCGGTCGGGGTTCGGATAGCCCACATTGTGCAGGATACCAAGTTCACCCTTGTCGTACAAACCCTTCATAACTGTCAAAGCAGGGTGAAGCCCGGCCTCGTCGGTTAACGTCAACGCCTGGTCCCGCTGGATACCGATGCGGGGCCGCTCGCGGTAATAAATGTCGTTGCGGGTGGGTATGACGGTATTCAAGCCATCATTACCCCCACTGAGTTGCAGCACCACCAAGATGCGGCCGTTGCGAGCCAAGGCACCCGGCCGTTGCATGCCGTGCAGGAAACGAGGCAACCATAGGGAGGCGGTAGCCAGCGAGGCAGTTTGAAGGAATTTTCTGCGTTTTATCAGCATCGTTTTATGTATTCACCGTGATCGTCTGTGTGCGCTATGTGACACCCCTTTTGTGTGCTATGTGGTTAAATCAAATCAACACAACTGATATTCCGGTGTCGCCATCAACTGCACCATAGTGGTCTTTATCTGGTCGTCGTGGTCAGACCTATTCGTGTACCGCTCCAGAACGCCGCGCGGTGGGCTTGCATTCGGGATCTGCCACAGCATCCGGGCCACGGCTGGAATGAGTTCATCCGATTCCGTACTGCGGAATTCATCCAACAAGGGTTTCCAGTCGGGGGTTAGCTTCAACCGGCGTCTGCGCCGTTCGAGGGCATCGTCGCGCATGCCCATATCGGTATCGTCGTCCGATTTGGTACGCACATCCAGTTCCGCACTGTCGAGCAATAGTTGTGGAATGCGCAGGCGCAACATAAGCGAGGAGCTGTCGATCCACTGCCGGCCTCCTGGCCAACCCGCTACATTGGGCGGATAGAACAAGACCTGCCCGAGGGCCTTTTGCAACAACAACTGCGATTCCGGATTGCCGACCTGCATGGGCACGGCGCGCCGGATGCCCGCCCAGAGTTCGATAGGTGATTTTATTTTGGCGCCCATGTTGGCTGGCTCGTAAAACCAGTCGCTGGTGAAAATCGCGTCCAGCAACCCCATGATATCGTATTTGCTTCTGAAAAAAACATCCGCGAGCTGATCAATGCGCGCTTCGGGTAACTGCTCTTCATTGATCAGGAAACGATACAGTTTGCGGGTAATAAAACGGGCTGTTTGGGGTTGTTCCAACAGGATGTCCAGCACCGCATCGCCTTCGAAGTTGCCGGTTTTGCCGAGCAGCATTTTGGGGTCATCGTCATGAAACTGGCGGCGAAACACAAAGTCTCCGTTCAGCTCGAACCCCCAGCCGGTAAAGGCCCGCGCGGCTTCCTTGACATCGTATTCAGAATAGTTGCCCCGCCCTAGTGTGAAGAGTTCCATCACCTCCCGGGCGAAGTTTTCGTTAGGATGTTTTTTCTTGTTTTGTTGGTTGTTGAGAAATGCCAGCATCGCAGCGCTTTTGGATACTTCGCGGAGCAGGGTGCCGAAATTTCCAAGGGCATTTTTCCGAATTACCTGCAACATTTGCTGTTGGTACAGAATATTGATGTTGAGGCTGGCGAAGTGGCCGTGCCAGAAAAAAGCCATTTTCTCGCGGAGTTGGGCTTCTGAATGCACCATCTCCTCCAGCCAGCGCAGGTTGAGGTTTTTGATACCGTCTTTGCTGGCCTGGCGGAGTTTCTTTTTCTGTTCTTTATCCAGGGTGTCCGACTGCATTTTCCCAATAGCGCCGGCGCCCTGCAGCAAGCCGGTAACGGCGTTGTCGGCCACGTCCAGGTATTCCGGCACTTTTGCGGAGGCCTTTTTTATAGTGGGCCACCAGGCGGCTTCCGACAATTTTTCCCATTGCTTTCGCTCCGTGGTGGCAGGGCCGAAGCCCGTTCGCCAGAGCAGGTGCTGAAGTTTTGCTTGCATGCAGATGGTTGTTTTACCAATGTAACACGCAATATAGACGACGTCTGGTGTGATAAGTTAAAGCCTTAACCTAATTTTAAATGGGGTGGTGGGCTTGGTCAATAGGACTTTGTTAGGTTTCGAAGTCATAACTGGGTAGAGGCAAAAGCCCAAAGGCTAACACCTGGAATTTACTCTCCCATCCCCTTCCCATCCAAAATACCCAAAATCCAGCGCCATTGGCGTTCGTAAGGTACCACTTCCAGTTCGTAGCTGCGATCGATGATATCGGAGCTGACACCCGACATTTTCTCCAGCCAGGCACCGGCTTCTTTTTCGATATTACAGACCACGTAGCCATTTTTAGGAATCAGCTCCAGGAGCCGGATGAAGCAATTGGTCCGGTGATGCTCGGAGCCGGCGTCGAGGTTGCGCTGACGGTATTTCCGAAGGGCTTCCACGCGGTTGTCGAACTCCTCGAAACGCTGGTCGAGCAGGAGGAACATGGCCTGGGCAATGAGCACCGGGATGTTAGCGCCGCGCTTGTCCTGACTAAACAGCGGCAGGTCGTTGAGCCAGGAACTGAGCCGAAAATTTTCTACATCGCCTTTTTCGCGGGGCGAAAGCTGGAGTACATTGGCCTTGGCCAACAGACTTAGATAGCCTTTTACCACGAGCCAGGACTCCTGGTCCATCGAAGAAATTTGCGTAAAATTCTTGTTGCGAAGGATGGATTTTTGGATTTCCCAGGCTTCGGAATACTTACCGGAATACATCAGGCAGACCACCAGAAGTTCGTTGGTCTTGAACCAATTCGAGTGCAGATCGGAAAGCAGGGGCAATAATTCGCGGCATTCTGTCTGGGCCTCCTCAAATCGGTTAAGCATGATAAGCGCCCCTGCAATCTGGTGAGAAAAGGCGATGATACAAAACAACGGCTCAAATGGTTTGCTGATAAAAAAGTCCTTTGCCTCCCGTGCTTTGCGGTATGCTGCCTCCCAGTTGTGCTCCAAAATACTGGCGTACAGGTCAATAATGCGGTAATAATATTGAAACACCACCGTGTCAACTTTTGCAGCATAGGGTTTTAGCGGAAGCAACAGCTGCCGGGCCTCTTCCGCGTGTTCGCGGCGAAAGCCTTTTTTTCTGGTAAGGGGCAGGATGAGCCCCTCATACGATTCTCGGGCCAGCAATTCCGCCAGGTACAGCGCCTTGTACTGTTCGTATTGTTCCTTCCGCTGCAGGTAGGTTTTTTGAAATTGCGGGTACGGAATTATCGAGGATTTTATGGACTTCAGGATCTCGAAAGCAATGTCAACGTATTCAAATTGTATGGCGACCCGCAGTGCATTTTCTGCAATTTCGAGGAATGCCTGTCGGGCGCCCCGGTGCTGGAGTGATTTGGCCACAGCCCATTGTTGCATGAGGTTGGCGTATGCGCGGTTGTAATCGTTGAAGTCCGGCAGCGTAGTATCAATGAACAGAATAGAATTATAAAGCCGTTTCCGGGTTTCATTTTTAAAACGCTGGAATTTTTTAGACGCTGCCTCCATGCCGAAATGGAGCGCAATCTCCTCCTCGTTCGCCCACCGGCCCTCGCGGATGCCGGCATAGAGTTCGAAATACCGGTTCTCTTTTCGAAGTTCGGGTTCAGATTTGGGCGGATTGGTAATGACATCAATTTCCCGAACCTTATACCGGTCAAGGATTTGGATTACTTCACGGAGTGTTTCCATGGGATGCAATTAAATCGATTATGGGCATTGGAAATGCCAGACAAGGTTTAAAATGAAAGCGAATTCACCGGTCGGTAGGATAAAATCAAGAACACAAATATTGAAAAAAAAACACTATAATTTCAAATTTAATATTTTCTCTTGCCGAACAATGAAGAATTTATAAATTTAAATAATATTTAATGCATATTATATGGCCTGTTCTAATTTTGTCCAATTTTCCATGGAGCCGCTTTTGCAATACATAGAACAAATATGGCATGAAATATCAACTAAAACTACTGACAATCTGTTTGTTAGCAAAATAAGATGCAAGGCAATGGGTCAAATTTGATATGTTCCTAATGAGTCTTTGTTGCCTTTCATCTGCCGGGAAGGGGCTGCACTTTTGTCAAATCAATCCGCTATCATTTAACCAAATCCCTTGCCGTATGCTACCCTGGTTTATTTACTTACTCATCCAATGGGGCTATCTCAGCACCGAATCACAGTGGTTCAACCTCAGCCCGCAACAACAACATCAGTATGAAATAATTATCAATGATGTGCCGGTTACGGACGTTTCTTTACCGGAACAAATCCTGCAATTGAACGAGGCTGATTTATTTAATCCACAAAATTTACCCTGTTCTGATCTGAGTTAATTGTCCTTGCAGGGGCAGGGTTAGGAAGCCTACCTTTATCCTCAAGAAAAAGAAACATCATGAAGCGCTACCTGACCTTGCCCTTGTTACTGACTGTTCAATTGGTTTTCTGCCAAACACACACACCCGCACCAGGAAATTGGATCGACAGCCTGACACCGGAGATTTCCAAACTCATGCTGAAATACCATATCGTCGGTGCCGGCGTATCCATCAACGACCCCAATGGACTGTGTCTGCAGCAAACCTATGGTTATGCCAACCTGGAAACCAAACTGCCCACTTCCGACCAAACCGTATTTAAAATTGCATCGATCTCCAAGGTATTCACCGCCTTCGCCACCATGCAACTGGTAGAGTCGAAAAAAATTGACCTGGACGCAGCAGTCCAACAATACATACCCGAGTTTAATCCGCAACACCAATACCCCGACCAACCCATTACCATCCGGCACCTGCTGAGCCATACCGCCGGCCTGACCGATGATATCAACAACGGAAGTTATTGCACCGAGGTGCCCAATCAAAGCACCATCATAGAAGCATTAAACAAGGAAGTGCTCACGCTGCCGCCCGGGCTGATGAACAATTACTCGAATGCGGGGTACGCCTTGTTGGGTTGTATTGTGGAACGGGTTAGCGGACAGTCATACGCCGACTATGTGAAAGCGCATATTTTCAAGCCCCTGGGCATGAACAACAGTTATATCGGTGGGGAAAAGCCACTCAACCTAACCGAGGGATACTGGTACGACAGCCTTCCGGAGCCACACAAAATACTGCGCGATGTTTCTGCTGGTGGGATAGCTTGTAGCCAGGCAGATATTCAGAAGATGGTGCAACTCATACTCGACCACGGAAGCCCTTTGATTTCGGCAGCGAGTTTTGAAGAAATGACCCGAAACCAACTGGTAAACACAACGCTGCAAACCGATGAAGGATTTGGCCTGGGGCTTTTTATCAAATCCCTGGGAACGGATCACGACGATCAGATTGGGCCTGGGTTTGGGCACGCCGGCGACATCAGAACACACCACGCGCTGCTGATGGTGTACCCAAAAATTCCATTAGCCTTTGTTATCACCGCTAACAGTGAAAAAGGCGCCCGATTTGCCAATGCACTGGCCATAGCAATAGTACGAACCTATTTTCAACAGGCAAAAGGAGAAAAAATCGACAAAGCGCTAAACCCTGTTTATTCTAAAGTTGCCCTGGAAGCCGATCGCATCGATCATGACCGCATTAGCGGAACCTACGGCGGGGGCGGCGAAGCCTTCATCAGGATAAAAAAATCGGGAAAAAATAAACTTCGCTTCCTCCAAGACGGGAAGGTTCTGGCGCTCAAACGAGAGGCCAACAATACGTATCAAACACGCTTTTTACTCCTGAAATTCATCCCCATCCGGGTCAAAGATCTGTCCTTTGCCTTCCGACAGTCAGGCGGTGAGATTTACATGAAAACACTGATGAATAAAAGCAAAAGTGCCATGTACATCTCCCGCCGCGACCCCGACACGCCCTTGTCGACAAGCTGGACCCTGGCGCAGGGAAACTACACGGCGGTGAATGAAGCAGCAGATTGCCATGTGATGGTACCCTACCAACTCAAGTGCCTGGGAAACAAAATCATCGTTTACCGGAAAGGAGAAAAGGAGGAAGAAGAGGACGAAATTGGGTTCAATGCCATCAGTACAAACGTCGCCGTTTCTGATGGACTTAGCCGGGGCGCTGGTTCTACCCTGCTCCTGCTTCGAAACGGTAACCTATACTTTTCAGGCTTCGAACTTTCAAAAACAACGCCGGAAAAACCCAATAGCACTTATGTGAAGGGTAGCATGAAATAACAATTAATCACAGATTGAAATAACCCTTTTGTTGCAAGCACTTGTGTCCTTGCTACCCTGGAATACTATGCCATTTTGAAAGATATGGGCGGATGCCGAAAAGCCCTGATTAGAGTAGGCAGTCACACTTTATATCACGTTACCATGAAAACTTTGTTCACTGCAGTTACGCTGCTCACCGCCCTGGGTCTCATGTCGTTCATGACCGCTCCTGATTCTGGAATTCGCCGCGATGCAAAGTACCAGTACACCTCCACAGCGGATGCCCGCCTTTCGGCTGCTGATTCAGAAGTCGTATTGAGCACCATTGCCGAAAAGTACCGCCTGGGGGATTACACTATGATCGAAGGCGATCTGCTCCTTGAGCCACTGAAAGCCAGAAAAGGCAACTGGATCATCAAGAAAAAATTGTTCCTGACCTGGTTGGATGAGCAATTTATCACATGGGAAACCGAAGGCGAAGTTTCTGATTTGGCTACTGTCCAGCGCCTTGATGAAATCGTGAGCAAGTACGCCGCCACGAAATAACAGCGGCCAACTCGCAAACACATCAGATATATGCAGGTGGGTGTCGGCCCACCTGCTTATCTGAGTGTCCTGAAACGCATCATAAAACATTCAAGCCATGTACGAAAAATACAAATCTTATCTCTCCGTGCGCAATGCTGCTCGCCTTGTCCTTTTGCTGTTCGCGCTGTTTCATATTTCCTCCGTGGTCATTCACGCTACCATTTCTGCGTACAGTTCGTACACGAGTTTTTATGAAAAACCTAAGGACAACAAAATCATTCAGAAAATGGGCCGCTTAAGCCAAACCAAACTGTACAAATACTACGGTACCGTTTCTGCTACCCAAAGCGGATACGGATTTTTTGCCCCCAATGTCCGTGCCTCTTCCCAACTCGTAATTGAGGGCTGCGGCAAAGAAATAACGCCCACCTTCAACAGCCACGAAGGCCGCATGCGCTACGAAGGTTTCCTTGGCGACCTGATCAACAACATTGAGCCAGATTCCCTGAAAAAAGACAAAACCAAAATTGAAGATGTTCTGGACCGCTACGAAAAACTGCTGTTAAAAAACATCTCCCTGAAAGCCATCAAAGACAACAACATGTCTTGTGCATTCTACATGGTGCGCTACAATGTGCTCGATTTTCCAAGTCGCGCAGAAGTGCTGGAAAATGGAAAAACAGAACTCCGTATCCTGCCTGCCAAGGCGTTCTTAATTGCTAAAACCAACTAAACTCCGGGATCATGTTTACTTCAAAAGTTCAAAACGACAGCTGGCTCTTGTTCATGCGCATCACCGTTCCGCTGCTTTCTGCGCTGATTATGCTGGCGCTGTATAAAGATTGGGCCTTGTATTTCTCTTTCGACGGGCTGGTACAGCCCGATATTATGCAGGCGGAGATTGCACACCAAAAGTCCTGGTCTATTTACGCCCTCCAGGAGTATTTGAAAAATACGCACCATTACACTGTGGAATATTTCATCTTGTCCAAAATGGTGTTGGGAACCTATTTCCTGTTTTTGTTATTCCTTGCCTGCGGATTTTTGACGCGACTCAGCGCCATAGTAAGTGCCGGGCTCCATCTGGTGATTCTCAACTCTATTCACCACTTTTTATATGGCGCCGATTACTTCAATACCATGTTGCTTTTTTATTGCGCTTTGTTTCCCCTGGGCAAATACTACTCCATCGACAATTTGCTCCGTAAAGGGCAGCCCGGCCTCATCAACGGGTATCTGGAAAGCCTGTTTTCTACTACAGCGATGTTGCGACTCATGCAAATACACCTGGGGATTGCCTATTTTTTCTCTGGTTTTGAAAAAATGCTGGGCTTCAACTGGCGCAATGGTGAATCAATATGGCGCGCAGTCCACAACTACGAAGGCATCATCGATTTTACAGCACTGGATTCCTTGGTAAATACGCCGCTATTTCTGTTTTTAGCCTGGGCCACCATGTTGCTGGAAATGCTCTACCCCATCATGGCTAACATCCGCTACACCAGGGCAATTTGGGTAACAGGCATCATTGGTATGCACTGTTCAATTGTTCTGATACTGGGCCTCTTTCATTTTTCGGCTATTATGATTGCATTTAACCTGATTGCTTACGTTGTTCCGTACAGCAAAAGCTTCAACCTTTCCTTTTCTCCAACGTCAATCCTGAATCCAAATACAGCATCATGAAAATTGCTTTTACCCTTTTCACCCTGGGTCTGCTACTTGTATGGGAAAGTCCGGATCCCGTTTTTGTTGCCAATGCACAAATGAATGTTGGAAGCAGCGTACAGGGAATGTTGTGCCCAGACCCCGCCCTCACCTGGCCTTGTTCGGTTTCTTCATCCTCTTCTGGAAATGCTCCGCCGGCAGTCAGCTGCCCTGTAATGCTGAGCAAGGACAAGGAGGGCCGTATTACCATACTGCTTCAAAAAAGTGGCATGACACCCTCTATGCGCCAAAACTGGATCCAGGGAAGCACCCTTTACAGCCCGCAAACCATTGAAATAGAACGAGGACTTTCCCAACAAGTCCTGAACATTGATGAAGCCATTTACATCGAAGCAGGCAGATATCCTATAACAGAAACTGCAAGCAGTTTTGAAGTAAAATTCTAAACATTTACGCCATGAAAAAAACGGTACAATATCTCGTGCTGGGATGCTTTTTGGCACTTTTAGCACCAAAATCCCAGGCAAAGGGCCTGGATTCAGACACAACTGCCGTAGGAATCCTGCTGGAAGAAACCGGTCGCGAAATACGGGACATGGTAGATGTCTATATTGAATCGCAAGCCAAACAAAGGATTCGGCTCAACGAATTGGATATGATCCTGATCAGCAAAACACATTATCCTGGCCAGCCAGATTATGTAGAAGCGCTGGAAGAGAAATTGAAGATCAAGGAAAATATGGAGGAAGAGGAAGAGAGCCTGGCCCTACAGTTGCTGCGCCTGCGCTACACAAAAGGACTTGAAATCATCAAGCTGTTGTATGAAAAGGTATTGTCGCTTGATCACCATTTTTCCAGCATACAAACCTTCCAGCAAGTCAACGCTATGGCCAATCCAAACTCCTACCCCGCTTTCGAACAGCACCGAAACCTGCTGGATGAGCGCATGAAAAAAAGGGGGGGGAACCTGAAACTACCAGCCATCCTGCAAAGTAATCCCTACCTCTCTGCCACATTTTCAATCGCCTCCATTTTCTTTAGTGAGGCCGATAATACTCAAAAAGAAGACGACCTGAAGCAAATTTCCTGCATCCTGGATTTTACGGTCCGCATGAACAACGACCTCAACCTTATTTACTATGAAACCGAATATTTGAACCAAAACAACCAAACACTCGAAGAAGATTGTCTGGCCTTGTTTGCAGAGTACACCAAACCCATTGGGTATTTCAAATCGCTGGATAAGTGCCGTAAGGAAGACGACTGGGACGCAGTACACGAAGCCATCGATCGTGTTTTCAAAGAAATAGATGCCAATGGCGGAACGGACCCGGGGAAAACCCGTGCATCCATGAAAACACAGGTAAACCTCGAGTTTTCACTCAATCGCCTGCTCGATTACATCGATAAATATTCTGCCTTTGTCAGCAGCGGTGAAAAATACTACAAAAAATTTCTGGTCATCGTTTCCAATTACGGCAACGAAACGGCATGCCTTGGACAGCTGCCCAGGCAGTTTACCGACTTGAAAAAAGACATTGAAATGTCCATCGAAAAATTCGAAAACTCCTACCGCTTGTCGGAGTTAAAGGGCTCCAAACTCAAAGACCTGTTGTACGGGCTTCCGGAAACCAATTGACGAGATGTTATGAAAACGACGCCTCTACAGGATCATTTGAAGTCAGTATTCGTGCAGGTGGAACTGGGAAACCCCGGCGCTAACTGTGCCCGGTTTGGCATCTGCGATGCACGGGTGATTCCTTATGAAATATGGCTTTCGCTGCATCCACAACAGCTGCGCATGGCCAAAGCCATCATGTCGCCGGCAGGAAACGAAGCGTTGTTGCTCCAGTTCCCGCTCAATGGCCTACACCCCGCGGCCTTGGAGGCGTTTTTTAACAACAGTCATTTTTTAATTGAGGGCCCAAAGATTTTATCTACCGAACTTTGCCATGCCTTAAACCTCCCCTCTTTTGAAATTCAAGCCGGTTGTTTCCCCATTGATCGCCGAACAGATGGCTGGCTTTCGCTGTGCTTGCCCGGAAAAGAACCGGAACAGCCTGCAAAAGGATTATCCCGGAAAACCGTGAGAAAATCTTTGTCCTAAAAATTCACGGTTTACGGGGTTTTACGGCGGGTTGGGATGCCCCACCTTTGTCATGTCAACCAAATTGTTCACAAAACTCATTGACATGAAAACGAATGCCATCTTTCAAAACATCCTGATAACCACCTTTCTACTCTCCATTGCAATGGTAACCAGCAATTGCAGTTACAACGGCGATGTTTTTGGTGTACCCAAAGACGGCAATGGCAACAAGTGCCTGGCTGTATCGGATGCCCAAAGCAGCCGTACGCTAACAATCCCGGCTTTTGATGCCGTCATTGTTGGCGACGACTGGGGCCGTTTTGCCCACATCCTTGTAGAAAAAGGAGATGTTCCCCAGATCCAGATTTCTGGTCCGGAAAACGTGGTGGAAGTAACCGTCGCCACGGTTTCCAACAATGTACTCACGCTTTCGTTGGGAACCTGTTTTTTGGGCAGCACCAACCTTACGGTCAAGATTACCACACCGGCATTGAAGCAACTGACCAACCGCGCGTTTGCAGCCGACATCGCCACCACAGGGTTCTCGGGCGATCATCTCAACATCGAATCTTCAGCCTACAGTACCTGGAATCTGGGCATCAATTACAAAAATGTTCGCATGAATGTCACCGGTTCCGGCAAATTCAATTGCAGTGGCCAGGCCGACAAACTGGAAGCCTATTTCTACGATGCATCTCATATGGAAGCCTTTGGCTTGGAGACTAAAATTGCAGACATAACTTCCAATGTCCAGGGCGATATCGACATCACTGTTACAGATCACCTCGACGCCCGCATTCTCAATGCCGGAAACATCAAATACAAAGGCCATCCCGTAATCGAATCGGCCATTACCGGAACTGGAAAAGTGATTGACGCGAATTAATTTGGAGTGCGTTTTGCGCAGAATTAGTTTCGCACAGATTTTTACGAATTTTCACAGAACGTGATGCCCTCAAAACAAAAAGCTGATAGGAGGGCATCACGTTCTGTGAAAATCTGTGCGAAACCAAATCCGCGTAATCCTGCTATTTCATTTTCTTCACAAATTTCACCACCGCTTCAGGCAGTTCAGGTACCAGCGGCAGGTCGGGTTTGCTGTACGTAGCGATATTTTTTTCAAGGTTCGAATCTGCAAGTTTGAAAATATGGTTCATGCCCTTAATCACAACCAATTTAGCGCCAGGCTTTGCCGCGGCCAGGGTTCGGGCATTGTCCTCACTAACCTGAATATCTGTGGTTCCCTGAACAACCAAAACGGGCATATCCAGCAGCGCAATTTCTGCTTTGGGGTCGTACTGAAACCAGGAGATGAGGTAGGGCTGTACATCCGCACGAAACAACGCAGCCAACATAGGTGAAACATCGGCCACCATTTTGCCCGCTTTCAGGCTGTCGAGAATGGGATAAGCAATGTCGGTAACATAATCGGGCTGGTTAGCCAACTGGTTGCGCAGGATCACATCGGCTGCCGCTCCGGCGCCCGCCAGGGAGATAAAAGCATCAGCGCCCGCCATTCTGGCGGCTACCATCCCAATCAGTGAGCCTTCGCTATGGCCCGCCACAATGATCTTGCTGAAAGATCCCTCCTGCTGAAGCCAGTTGACCCACGCCGCCGCATCGTTGATAAATTGCTCAAAACGCAAATCACTTTCTTTCATTTCTGGAGCAGCAGAAGCGCCAATCATGCGCTTGTCGTAGCGCAAACTGGCAATGCCTTCGGAGTACAGCGATTCGGCCAGGAGCTTGAGCGAATTGTTTTTCATCATGGGGTTGTTGCCATCCCGATCGGTGGGTCCGGAGCCGGCAATAATCAGTACTACAGGAGGCTTCTTTTTTGCAACAGGCATCATTAAGGTACCAGATAACTTAACGCCATCTGATTCAAGGGTAATCTCCCTGGAGTTCTCCCCGGACTGGGTATAGGCCAGACCACCGAAGGATAGTAAGCACAACAATAAAAACGAGCGCAGTTTCATGGTGTCAATTTTAGAATGGGATCCAGGGAGTATTCCCTGCTTCCCCAAAGATGGCATATCATTTTGAAATATTCGCCGTCCTAACCAGGCAAATACCCGACAAGGCTGCCATTTTTTTCAAAGATTTTATCTTTCTTAGCCCCCTAAAACAATTTTTATGTCCAAAATAAAACGCCGCGATTTTCTCCGCAATACCGCCCTGGCCACCGCCGGGTTGGCCGCAGCCACCACAGGTTTTTCTCAACAAACCGTCAGGGAAAACCAAACAGCCCAACAACCGAACAAACCAAAAGACAAGCTCCGCATTGGTTTCATCGGCACCGGCCTACGCGGGCAGGACCATGTGGGCGAGGCACTGCTTCGCACCGATTGTGAGGTGGTCGCCCTTGCAGACCCGGATCCCGGGATGATGGCAGATTGCCTGAAACGCATTGAACAGGCCGGGCGCCCCAAACCAGCCGTCTACGACCAGGGGCCGATGGACTACCTCCGCCTGGTAGCCGATCCCAACGTCGATGCGGTGCTCATCGCCTCACCCTGGGAATGGCATACCCAACAAGCCGTTGCTGCCATGCGGGCAGGTAAATACACGGCGACGGAAGTGGGGAGGCTTTTCACTCGACGAGTGCTGGCAATTGGTGAATGTGCACGAGGAAACCGGCACGCACCTCATTTTTATGGAAAATGTATGCTACCGCCGCGATGTTATGGCGGTTATGCAAATGGTTCGGGAAGGCTTGTTTGGAGAAATGATGCATCTGGAGTGCGGATACCAGCACGATTTACGCGGCGTAAAGTTCAACGACGGGAAAACACCCTACAATTCGGGAGTGGAATTTGGTGAAAAAGGCTACTCGGAAGCCAAATGGCGAACCAAGCATTCCATTCACCGCAATGGCGAATTATACCCAACCCATGGCATCGGACCTGTGGCCATGTACACCAACATCAACCGCGGCAACCGCTTGTTATACCTAACTTCCTCCTCCTCCAAATCGCGCGGCCTACACGAATACATCGTCAACCATCCTAAGGGGGGCCCCAACCATCCCAATGCCAAAATCGAGTTCAACCTGGGAGATGTCGTAACAACAGTCCTAAAAACTGCCCGTGGAGAATCCATCATCATGTCGCACGATACCAGTCTGCCCCGACCTTATTCCCTGGGCTTCCGGGTGCAGGGCACCAAGGGCATTTGGATGGATGTCAACAAATCACTCATGCTGGAAGGTCAGACGGAGGCACACCGATGGACCGAAGCCCAATCCTGGCTCGACAAATACGACCATCCGCTTTGGAAAAAATACGGCAAAGAAGCCGAGGGCGCCGGCCATGGCGGCATGGATTATTTTGTGTTTCACCACTTTGTAGAAAGTGCGAAACGCAACATCGCGCCACAGATAGACGTCTATGATGCGGCTACCTGGCTGGCCATCACCCCCTTGAGTGAAGCCTCTATTGCCACGGGCTCCATGCCCCAGCCGTTCCCTGATTTTACGCGCGGGCGCTGGACGGAAAGAACGGCTAATTTTGCGTTCGGGGATGAATTTTAGGACGTATAGGGGAATGACAGGACAAAAAAAGGTTTTACAGGATCGACAGAATGCTGAATTTATGTAGGTAATTAAACGTGATTGAAGTCCTTATCCAGCAGGCAATTTCTTAACCGCATTCACCATAAAAAATCCTTTTTTGTCCTGGAAAATCATGTTTATCCTGTCATTCCCCCCTACGCATAAAAATCCCGTCGTACTAAAACAAAGAAGTCTGCTCCGCAAACCGCACCGGGTTTTCATGCCGCAGCAGGGCCATTTTGGTATCCAACCCATAGAAATAACCGCGTAATTCGCCAGCTTTGCCAATCACCCGGTGACAGGGCACTACAATGGCGCAGGGGTTATTCCGGTTGGCCATGCCAACAGCCCGCACTGCTTTGGGTTGTTGGAGTTGTTCTGCAATTTCAGAATAGGCCATGGTTTGCCCATAGGGAATGTTGGACACGACCTTCCAAACCTCCCGGTAAAAATCGGGAGTGCCGCCCCAATCCAGTTTCAATTCAAAATATCGCCTTGTTCCGGCGAAATACTCCTCCAACTGTTGTTTTCCCATGGCCACAGGATGATCTTCTGGTAAATCATCCGAAGTACCTTCTTCCGCACAGCGTTTCACCGAACGAACGCCCAGTTCACTGCCGATGATTTCGAACCAACCGATGGGAGAAGCGCAATAGGACTTTTTTAGCATGACAGCAGGCTTGAAGTAGGCTACAAAATGGTCTGTTGGGTGCTAATTTAAAGTTTTTTCACCACTAAAAGATGGAAAAATGGAGCCTATACGCGGCTGCGGTTGAAGATAAGCCTATCCTTTAATACAAAAAGTGCCATAATGGGCCTTAACCAACCCCTTATGGCACTTTTTCCGTCAAACCAATTATCCCCGACTACTCTACAATCCGAATCGTTTCTTTTGGGCCCATGGCGTGACCAAAATGGCGGCTGTACAAGCCCATGTACTTGCGGTGCAGGTCGGAAGACTGTTTCTTCCCGTTGATTTTTAGCGTACCTTCTGTAAGCCGAAAATCAAACTTTCCACCGCGTCCTATAAAACCATCAGATGACAGTTGATCCCTAAGCTCCTGGTCAAAATTACCACCGGTGGAGAAGTGAAAGGCCCGGCCTTGGTCCAATTGAAAAACATCGCCATCCTGCTGATTCCATTGCATGTGTTGGCTGTCATCATCGCCCTCAATCTGAATTTCAATGTTCCGAAGCACATGCTCCTGATCTTTCCGCATTTTTTGCATTTCATTGTCCCGAATACGCATCTCCTTGACAATAATGCGCTGCTGGTCATTTGCGTTGCGCTGCATTTCAAGTGCCATGCGCTGGCCGTCCAAAGCACGAGCTTGTTGTTCATCAAAAAAGCGAACGCGAGGTGCAACTTCGGTTCCAGCATCGTCGCTGAAAAACATTACATCGTGATCGCCACCTTTAATTACAATGCGGCGATCATCGCTGTTCCAGACCATACCCTCATCACCGCCTGGCATAACTAACGCTTCACCGTCTTTTAGGGTTTTGCCATTCATAATGACGGCACCATCGCGTACCACAATTTCTACCGGCTCACCGCTGCGTTCAATACGAATCATTGTATTGCCCTGTCCATCTTTATCTGAACTGATCATCGTAGGGGCACGTGGAGCACCGGGTGGAGCCGGTGTTTCCCAAATCATTCCCGGCGCAGGAGGTGCAGCGGGTGGAGGGGGAGGAGGGGGTGCTTCAACGTTCATTAATTCGGTGGTCAATTCCTCATACTTCCCATAGTCAGAAGCGGGAATTTCCTTGCCGTCAATGTTCAGGTGTTTAATGGCGCCGTTTTCCATTTCCATTTCCACTTTTTGATTCCCATCGTCGCGAATCACCTTCTGAATCCGTTTTGGCGTAGGAACCGAATCGGAAATGCTATAAGTTGCTGCATCCAGCACCCCTTCATCCTGAACAAAAGGTTGTAAAACCATCGCCTGAAGGGAAGAAAACATCGGGTTTCCGCCCGATTTTACGCCCCAAAGGGCGACCAGGGCCATTATTATGGCCGTTGCAATCCATTTTTCCATTAGCTCAATTTTTTGTTGTTGTGGTTGTAAAAGTCTTTGTATTCGAAGCAATAAAGCCGGACGTTTCCGCAGAAAAGGAAGCCTTCCCATCAGCCCCAGTGATAAAGCGGGCACCGGAATTTTTTGCGATAGCTCCTGTACTTGCAGCAGTACTCGTGCGTATTGCAATCGTTGCCCCGTCAGCGAAACGGCATAATCATCACAGCAGTTTTCGCGTTCCTGACGAGCGGTGGCCGACAACCACCAGGCCGCAGGATGATAATAGAATACCGTTTCAATGAAGGCTTGCAGCATGTTAAACAACCAATCGTGGCGCACAATATGGGCAAGTTCGTGGGCTATAATTGCTTCCGCCGCTTCAGTTGTTATTTGATTGACCAATGCGACCGGAAATAATATAACTGGCTTAAAAAAGCCTATGGTCATAGGGGAGGAAATACTGGCCGACTGCATCAGTTGAACGGGGCGAAGCGTCCGGGTGCGTTCCAACAAACCACGAAGGCTATTTGCACATGCACCCTCCAGCAAAAAAGCATTCCGGCGCAATTGCTCCAGCCACCACCAGGAACCTGCCAAACGAAGCATTAACAATACAAAACCACACCCCCATAAACCCACTAAAAATGGATGAATTGCTTCCAGTCTGCTGGACAAAACATCCGTCCAGGTTTGCGGCTCCGCAACAATCATCGCAGATTGATTTTCCCATTGGCCGCCATGCCAAAGGAGCACCGTATCGTTAGCACCTGCAACCAGTTCAGGTTGGTAATACCAGAAAAAAGTCAGCACAGCAACACCAAACTGGCTGATTAATGCGGTGTACGACAACCAATAGCGCTGCTCCGGGGAAGTCAATCGGGTTCTTACTAACCACACCAGCAATGCCAATGCAACGCCTTGCCACAGGCTGTGCAAAAGGGTCCACCCTAATGCATGAATGACCGCATCCGAAGGAATCAACAAACTGTTCATGATGGACGGTTGTTTTGTTCTTGCTCCATTTTGGCAATCAGCGACTTAATCGCTTCAATCTCCTCTGCACTGACTTCCTGATGATTACCCAAAGCCTGCATTACCAGATTCATGGCACTCCCGCGAAAGGTTTGGTCCACAAATTCCTGCAAGAGATACGATTGTGTATCGCGCTCCGCCACTGCGGCGGCATAAATATGCGTTCGACCGTCCTCAATTCGGGTTACCAATCCCTTTTCATGCATTATCTGCATTAACTTCAGGCTAGTAGTGTAGCCAATGTCCCGCCGCCGTCCCAGGATGTCATTCACCTGGCGCACGGTAGATGGCCCTTCTTGCCACAACACCTGAAGGATTTCCAACTCTGCATCGGTAGGCTTTTGCATATTACTTGTTTGATTTTACGATTTCCAATTACATGATTTCCAATTAGATTGAGGATGTTTATTATTCAGATTTTATTGATCATCACAACCGGAAAGCAAATGGAAATTCGAGTAATAAATGTCAAGGCTCCAAAATCGGCAATCGGAAATCCAATCATAAATCGGAAATCATGTAATCGGAAATCGGAAATGCCATTTGTTTTGTTCTGCAAACATCTACGAAATTTTTCGTAGTTCCAAATATTAGTACGAAATTTTTCGTAGATGCTGATTTTACTCCGGTTTTTACATTTACCCCGACATGAAACCAGCGGTTGTGCGCCCCATATTATACAGCTTCTAGGCAGGAGCCCTTATCTTTGTGCGTATGGAACCGCAAGACCCCAACCCCGCCCCACCCGAATGCTTTCAGCTCGCCGAACTTGAGGCATTTCAGGCTTCGGAAGGCGCCATCCTGGCCGATGTCAACTATTACCTTTGGCTGAACCTCAACGATGCGGAGGGCATGCCCTATCGGTTTTTGTATTTTCTCGAGCTGCTGTTCGAAAACGCCGATCCCTTATTGCTCAGCTCAGGTGAAGACTCCACCGCACTACAGGTTAGTCAGGCGGACACCTTGGTAAAGACCGCTGATGCCCTTCATAAGTTGCATGGAAAAATTTCGATCCAGCGTGTTAACGCCGGCGCCCTGCCCATTTGGCTGCCCGCTATTGGCAAGCCCCTGGAAGCCATTCGACTGACCAAAAATGAACAGGGCTTGTACCTGAACGATGCCCTGTTGCTCGATTTTGGTGAGCACCAGCTGTTGTTGGAGGTACACCCGGAAAAAGAAGGGCTGTTGGTGGGTGTATACCGGTAATGTTTGCTGAACAGGTATTGGTCTTTGGCGGTAGGAAAAAGGCCTACTTTATGGCTTATTCCTCGTCCTGTTTTCTGCCTGGTTTGCCCGGAGCCAGTCCATCTCATGTTTCCAATAAGACGGGTTGCGATGGAATATCGGAGGGTCAATGTCCAAAATGTCCTTCAACAAGCTTTGATAAGCCTCCTCTGAAAAGGCTGCATCCACAATTCGATTGGCGCTGTTGATGCCAATTTCTTTAAAAAAATGCGCAAGCCGAATCAACACATTCCGCAAGCATGCAACATTGGTGTTCAGAAACCCCATTTCAAAATGAGCTGCCTTTTTGAAGTAAAGAAGGATGTCGTCGTGACTACTGTCAATGACAACAGGATCGCCGTCCTCTGTTTCGCCAATTAAAACAAACGCTTCGAGCCGATCGTCTTCCAAACCCCAGGCGTCCATCAAGGAGCGCAATGGAGCGTCAAGTGCTGAAAAGTGAAGCGACCAAAATCGTTCTGGTAACCCAATTTCAGTGAGTACTTTTATGGTATCTGGCAACAAGTCAACCTGGTCGAAATAGTCGGACGGTACCCTCATGGTCGTATGGGCTCTAAATAAATCTCTTCCTGGTAAATCGGCGTTTCAGTTACGGCTTCTATGTCGATTGTGACGTCGATATCGTCGAGCCAGTTGTCGTTTTTCATGGCAAAAAACCAGGTTCCCGCCAGCGGGGCATAGCGTTTTTGAACATCCACGCTGATGCCACCCTGCCAGAGTTCCGCCTTGTATTCCTCGCCGGCCAGAAAAAGCTGTTGATTGACGGCATTTACCAGCGCGTATTGTACGTCCTCGCCAGCAGTTGATGTGGAAAGGTTAATGGCCATACCAAGGGCTAAGGCCGCCAGGGCAGATTCTGGCTGTATCGAAAGTGCCCTTGCGCCGCCTTTTTTTAGCGCATTACTAAAGGCTTCCGCATCTTTTTTTCTGGCTTCCATGGCTTGTTGCCCCACCGCCAGGCGATAGGCCCATCGAACAGTATTGGGTGGCAGCGTAAACTGGTAGGAATTGACCGATTTGCCCAGGCCCAACTTTCCAGCGCCCACGGTAACTTTCCCGCTAATCGACACCAACTCGGTTTTTACATCTGTTTGCACTTTTTTTACCCTACTCTGATACATGGGATACGCTTTGATGTCCCAGGTAACCCGGGTATCAATCCGGGCTGTAGCCTCTGTGCTGGGTGTTCGGTGCAGGGTGAACCGACACACCTTTTTTCCCATTCCGGTTTCCTTGATGCGCAGAACGTAAACACCTGTTTTGGGGATTTGGATAGATTTATCCATCAACGTATCGAGCTCATAGGTTCTGAAAACCGGAAAATCCGGGAATTGCACCAACTCTACAACCTTCAGCTCACGCCCCATCAGCAACTCCACATGCAGATCCACCCGATCGCCTTCGGCAAAGGCAAAAAAGTATTCGTGTTCCCCCATGAGTTTCAGCGTTTGGTCGGCAACAAAAACAGGGTTCTGTGCCGTAGCCATACAGCGAACTAAAAGGACCAAAGCAAGCAGCAAAAAACGCATAGCAACCAAATGTTTATTCATCAGGATAATCTTGAGGCGACCAGTGCATCAGCAATTTTTCGGTCGTTGGACAAACGTGGAACTTTGTTCTGACCGCCCAGTTTGCCCTGGCTTTTCATGTATTCCCTAAAAGCATCGCGCCGCAGCGCGCTGATTTTTAGCGGGCGCAAAATATTTCCCGTTATGAGGTCGTCGTAGTAGATATTCTGGCTGCGCATTCTGGCATCTACGAGTTGAGCAAAATCAGACATCTTAGCCGGCGCCTGGTCAAACTCAATCAACCACTCGTGATAAGGTAACCCGCCCTCCGGCGGATTCACCTGTGGCGCAACAGTAAACTCAACAATATTTACGCCCAGTGCCTGTGCCACCGGCAAAATGGCTTCTTCAACCTCTTTCCCGATCACATGCTCACCAAAGGCGGAAATAAAATGTTTCACCCGACCTGATACTATGATCCGGTAAGGGCTTTTTGAAACAAATTGAACGGTATCGCCGATGTTATAACCCCATAGACCCGCATTGGTATTCAGGATCAATACATAGTTTACACCCAACTCCACCTCCGCTAACCAAATTCTTTTCGGGTTGGCGTGGTACAGCTCGTCCACAGGGATAAACTCGAAAAACATCCCTTCATCAGCATTTAGTAAAAGTCCTTGTGCCGGGAAGCTGTCCTGAAAGGCAATAAAGCCCTCTGAAGCGGGATAGGTTTCAACATTGTCTACGGGCGCGCCCACCAGTTCTTCCAACTTGGACCGATAGGGTTCAAAATTTACCCCACCGTAAACGAAAACAGAAAAATTCGGAAACACCTCCCGCACCGTTTTTTTACCCGTGCGCTCCAGCAAACGCTCGTAATACATTTGCACCCAGGGTGGAATACCGGAAATCAGTCGCATATCTTCATGCATGGTCTCCTCTACAATCCGGTCAATTTTCAATTCCCAATCCTCCATGCAATTGGTCTTCCAGGAGGGGAGCTGGTTGCGCCGAAGCCATCCTGGAACCAGGTGGTTACTGATGCCACTCAGCCTACCAAAGGGAATGCCATTCACTTCTTCTGTTTCCGGGCTGCCCGAAAGAAAGATCATCTTGCCATCCAGCCATTGGCCCTTGCCCGTTTGTGCAAAATAGTTAAACAGAGCATTGCGTGCCGTGCCAAAATGGAGTGGGGTGCTTTCACGGCTCATCGGAATGTACTTGACACCAGATGTGGTTCCGGACGTTTTGGCAAAATAAGCCGGCAAACCAGGCCATAATACATGCTTTTCTCCCGACTTAACACGCTCAACATAAGGTTTCAGGTCCTCGTAATCGCAAACAGGAACCGCTGATTTGAAATCCTCATAGTTCTGAACAGCGCCAAAATGATGGTCGCGGCCGTAAGCCGTACCAGCAGCCCGGGCCACCAGCATTTTCATGATGTCCTCCTGCCGTTGCACTGCATGAGCGCTCCAATCGGCGATGTTCCGGGCCGTCCGATTGGCAAAGGGTTTAACAATGATGGCGCGAAGTCCCATAATGTAAAAGTGGTTTCGATGGTGGCGCAGGAGCCCTGCGTGTCGATGAGCGAACAAAAATCGCTTATTTTTTACAAACGAGGGGATTAAAAAAGCCACAAAGGCGCTCCGACACATCAATCTGGAATTCAATTATGGATTCCGCAGATGCCCAGGCGCCTTTGTGGCAAAGTAGTGCAGTGTTATTTGTGGGGGAAAGAACCCCTTGGTTGGTTGTTATTTCATCGGTTCCAGATTCGCATCAATGGTAAGCCTGGCTTCTTTGGCCAGTTTGTCGGCAACCAAAGATGGGATATCAATACCATAATCGGCAAGCCCAACATTGAAATTGGTGGAAGCACTGATTTTGCCACCCTTTACCGTAATAGTCGCTGTTGTTTTAACAGGCTTCGAAACACCGTGGATGCTGAGATCGCCGGCAATTTCAGTTTTATACACCCCGTCTTTGTTGAAACTGACTTTGGAAGCGTCTGTGATCTGGCCTTTAAAGGTAGCTTTCGGAAACTTACTGCTTTCCATATAGTTCTCGTTAAAGTGCTCCTGCATCAAGGCTTTTTCAAAGAGAAAGCCCTTTACCAAAACGGCAGACTCTACGCGGCCGGAAGCTGCATCAATCACCAACGTACCACTTTTTGAAGTGGCGTCAACACGTTCGGGAGAGTTCTTGTTGGTGGCGTCAAAATAAACTTTAGCATCCCGGGTATAGTACCGTTGTTGGGCAGACAATACTGCAGGCGCCAAGGCAATTACTGCCAGCAACAAAAGGGAGGCGGATTTTCTTAATACAGACATGGTGTTATGATTTTTATGTTAATTGCAAACTGATGATATAATAGATAACATACTTTTAGACGTGGCAATTTCATCTGGGTACAGTCATTAACGAAACATTGACGAACGCTGCCTTTATTGTGGCATACCGGCATCGACCCAGGCTTTCACTTTATTGACATAACAGGTCGACATTTGTCCTCCCCCATCTGGCATGGCCTTGTAGCCGTTCAACCAGGCAACAGAACCGTACAGCTGCCCCGAAAGTCCCATACTGCGCACTTCATTGTAAGTGGTTAACTTGATGCCACCGGAGGCATTGGCCCCACTGTGGCAACCATTGCATTGATTGGCCATAAGAGGGGCAATAAAGTTGGTGTACCCCACACCAGTTGTATCACAGCCACCCCAGCCTTCATTGCACTCGTTGTTCAAAGCGCCTTGCTGTATCCATTTGTACACGAGGGCCAATTGATCAGCGGTCAGCGGGGCGTCTGGCGCGGGCGGCATCCGGTCACCAGGGTCATTATCAATCATTACTTTGTACAGTTTGCTGCCACCTGGGTTGCCGGCTTTTACGTTTCCACCAGCCATTACCGTGCTGTAACTGACGGTAACAACACCTTCCTTGTGTGAAATAGCATCATGGCAGCCTGCCTTGGCACAACTGGCAATCAGCAGGGGCAGCACCTGGTTCTGAAAATAAACAGTGTCGGGGCTGCAGGGCACTCCAGAATAGTCGGCCGTATCAATCGGAGGATCCGGGATGGTGTCGGTGGGGCCGCCAGGGTTGTCAGACGCCAGTGGCAAAACCAGCTCATGCCGGCAGCTCACCAGGGCAGCGCCGAACAACAGGGCAAAAAAGAAAATTACTGGAAGAATACGCATGGTAAAACAGATTTAAGGTTGAAGGACAGGGATTAAGAAAAACCAAAGGTGTTGTTATAAGCAATTACAACGTAAAAACCCTGGAAATATTAAAGCCAAGCCGTATGCCCATATTGGACCATTGGTTGGTGGTATGGGTGAAATACTGGTTTTCTAACAGGCCAAAAGAATTGGTAACAAAAAGCTGGAACACGTGTCCACCTGTTTCAATGTCCCAGCCAACACCCAGGCTGTCGTAGTATTTTTCTCGCGAATATTGCGTTGCGCGCCAACCGTACTCCAGCGTAATGGCACTTCGTTTCGTCACTTTAAAGCGGGTGGCAGCAGCCACCACCACAGCATCGTTTTTATCCGAAATACGGTCAACGAGATTGTAGTGAATATACACTGGCGCAATCTGCAGCGAAAACCGATCGCTGAACTTCCGTCCGATAATTACCTGATGGGCAAACGACATCCGATTCGTTGCCTGCGCGTATTTGTCAAATCCGTTCACCGCCTTATCGGGGTCTTTTTGCATGGTATAAAACATGCTGGAAAAAAGGGTTACGCTCACCGGCGACCCTCCTCCCGACATCTGGCGCAGCAGACGGTATTTCAAAAAGCCATCGAGCATTTTTTCATAGGAAGTACGGCCAATACCCACTTCCAAACGCCCGTCGTAGCTGTACTCCAGCCCCAGGCGGATGCTGGCCCCGCCATCGAGCCCAAAAAAATCGTACCAGCCGCTGTTAAAAGCGCCGAAACGGTGGGAAATTCTAAAATCGAGGGTACGGCGGCCCGGAACTTCCAGGGTGTGAAAATTGATTAGTCGTGTGCCCTTAAAACTGGCCACCACCGGTTCTTTGACCTTCTCATCGCCCAACAGGCCCAATAAATCATCTTGTGCCCTCAAATTCGGGCTGGCACTCCAAACCAGTACCAGGGTGGCGACAATGCGAAACAACTTCATAGGATGTTCAATTAGGAGTCAGAAAAAAGCGAGAAAAGCAGGGTTTAGTTATTCGGCGCCCCGGCCTGTATCCATTTGTATAATTGCGACATATAGCAATCATTGAGCTGGGAGGCGCTGTTCTTGGGCATCTGCGAGGCGTTACCGTCCCAACTGATGGCACTCCAAAATTTTCCCGTGCCTACGCTCGCATTTACGCCAGCATAAGTGTTCAGTACCACACCGCCACCCGCACCGGAAGCGTTGTGGCATGAGTTTTCAGATCCACACGAATTTTTAAGGATTGGAACAATATTGGCCTGATAACTCATTGTCCCGGAGGTATCGCACTGGGTTGCACCCAATAGTGTTTCCGGATGTAATTCCTGGTTATTGTCGTAGTAACAGCCCCCCGAACTCAGGAGTAAGGCTAACGGTAAAACACCCCAAAGGAGTTTCCAAGGATTTTTCATGAATGATCTATTAATAAAGGTGATGGGGTTAGTTGTTCGCGGCGCCTTGTAAAATCCAAACGTAGATTGACGCAATTTGCTGGTCGCTCAGTGGATCGTAAGGGCTTGGCGGCATGGCCTGTTCGCCTGAATACAGGCGGATGACTTCGTACAATTTGCTGCCGTGCGCATCAGCGGTTTTACGCCCCGCGCTGAAGGAGGTCGTCGTAGCTCAACAACGGAAACAAGTCTGAACTCCCGTCGTGGCAACCCGAGATGGAGCAGTTTGCGCTGATGATGGGCGAAATCTCTTGTGCATAACTGACAACAGGTACATCTGCCGAAGGGCTAACTTGTTGGGTACATTGCCAGAACGCCAGGAGTGGCAGAAAGCGTAAAATTTTTATGAAATGTTTCATGCGGCAAAAATAGATGCGTAAAAAGTATATAACGAACCCATGCAGCTGAATATGTGTGGTAATTTGCTGAACAGGTAAAAAAGGCGACTGAACGGAACGACGATTGAACTTAATTGCAGGATTTCGTTCCGTTTGGGTTTAATTCAATCTTTTTCTTCCTGATCCTCTTCTCCCGATTCGCCATTCCTTCCACCGGCTTCAGCATTCTGGGAGTCAAGCCAACTCAACAAGGTATTGCGCTGTGCTTGAGATAAGCGGGCTTCTGAATGTATCCATACATAACTGTTTAAGGGCATTTCCCCCTCCCTAACCTTCTCAGCAGCTTCTTCCATCGCCTCGCTCCTGTCTTTTGGCTGCAATGCACCAAAAGTAGAAAAATTCAAAGCCTCCCGACCTTCAATGATATGATTCCCGATCCACCAGCTTACTGGCGCTACATGAGCATACCAGGGGGATTTAACTTCATTGGAATGGCAATCATAACAAGCTGCCTTTAAAATAGTCTGCACTTCGGCCGGAACCGCAGTAACCACGGCTACATCCTGTACGGGATCAAAAGGAGGGTTTGATATATTTCCCGGAATTAACTGTATTCCGAGTAGTATAATTATTGGCGCAAGCCACCATATCTTTTTCATAACAAGTAAATTTTATTGGGTAAAATGAGATCTCCCCACAGGAAAAATATCGTTCCTGGGGTTAATGCAGCGTTGGTTCAAACGCTTAGCCCACAATAGAGCAAATGGCTAACAGGAGGGTGGCCTGAACAACGACGAGAGGAAGCCCTTAAGGCAATTGGCTTCGCGCTGCAGATAAGTTTGTCGTTGTTCCTGTTGGGCCAATGGATGGGTATACACTACCTCCGGTTGAATGGAAGGTGTAAATGCCAGCAAGGTTGGGGGAGTAGCCATATGGCCGGGTAAGCGCTCATGTGAGCGATCCGACCGCTCGTGTTTCGCATTACTGTAATGCAGCGTCAGGTAATTGAAAAAACTGGTTTGGGGTGCAATCTGCTTGTGTTGCTGAAAGTGCTGAAACAGAAATGGCATTTTCACCAATTCATGGGTTACCATGTTGGAAAGTGCCATCTGGCAGGATAGCAGAATAATCCATGTTCGTTGCATCAACATTTGGCTGCAAAAGTGAGAAGATCCGATGAATGCCCCAATGACCTGTCTCAGCAACTCAACTGATTATTATGAAGTAGCCTTTTTCTATGGTATCAGCATTGGTGATATTAAAAAAAATCCGCCGATGTTCACAACACCGGCGGACGAAAAACTATAATCGCAGCATTTCAAACCTCAAATTTTACTTCCCCAGTCGCTGGTTGATATCCTCCAACCCTGTTTTGCGCTGTCGGGCGCCTTTTATGCTTTTGTTGCCAAAATTGTAATTGACGTTCAGTTTTACCGTTTGGCTCTCCCAGTTTCCTGCAGCACGCATGTACAACCCGGGTGTAAAATCGTTTACACCACTCCAGTTGGCAGTACCCAAAATGTCGCCAAATGCCAGGCTGATGGTTCCGTCGCCATCCATAATTTGCTTGCGAACACCGAGATCCATCGCACCTTGTGCCTTCGAACGCATGACTGCGCCCCAAATGCCCGGGCTGTTGAACCAGCCCGAAACCTGTACAGACCAGCCTTTACCCAGTTTGAAAGTTTGCTCGCTGTAGGCATTGAAGGATTGGAATGTTTCGGTATAGGCAAATCCTTCCCTGAAATCAGCATTGAACCGGGCAATGTAACCCGACCAGCTAAAGTAGCCATCCCACCATTTCGTAATCGGCATCGGAAAACTCAGGCTCAGGCTGTAGTTGTCCTGATCCGCGATATTGCCCTTGCGCTGGTAAGCCCGGCTCCCCTCCGTGGTGTCGATGTACTCCGTAAACATGTCGTTGGTATGGCTATAACCCACTGTAGTGTTCAAGAAGCCCATGAAAGTATGGGTAAGTTCTACGTTGTTGGTAAACTGCGGACGCAGGAACGGATTTCCTTTTTGGTACGTCAATTCATCAAGCCGGTTTTCAAATGGATTTAGGTCCTGGTACCGCGGACGGTCAATCCGGCGGCTGTACGTAAGGCTAAACTGGTTTTTATCGTTCATCTTGTACGTAACAGCAGCACTGGGAAACAAATTAAGATAGTTGTTTTCAATGTGCTGATCACTTTCGCTATTTGCAGCCATGAGATCGCCGGTATAGTCGGTATTTTCTGCACGAATACCCCCCTGAAAGCCCCACTTTTTTACTTCGGTATTGTAATTCAGGTAAGCTGCGTTGACGTGCTCATTGTACACAAAGCGGTTGGACTGGTCGGCATTTTTTACCGAAATACCTTCAATTACATCATAAAAATCAAAAGTGTTGTCCGTTTTAACATGCGCCGTTTTAAATCCAATACCTACCTTACCCTTGAGTGCCTTCTGCTCGTAATCAATCTTTCCGATCATCATATCCACATCGGTCGGCGTGTTGTTGCGGTATATTTTTTCCGACAACACCGACTGCTCCGTTGGGTCCATGTACATATTAGGCTGGTAAGAATCGGCCCGAAAGCGATAGATGCCACGGTTGAGGTCAACATTCAGTTCGTGACCCGTTGTGTCGGCATAACGGTAGTTGACATTGAAGTTGAAATTGTTCCGCTCTTGCGGAATTTTATTGTTGGCGATAAGTACAGAATCAATGTTGTTTGGGGTATCGAGCATTGAAATTGGTGTTCGGGATGAATTTTCCCAGGGGCCCTTATTGTGCCGTCCGTCAACTAAAAAGCCAATGGTGTTTTTGTCGTTGAGGAAAAAATCGGATCCGAGTTTGAAGTTGTGCATGTTGTTGTTGTCTACCATTTTCGACTTCATATCGAAACGCTGACCATTTTGTTCCCGCAACAAATTCATTCCATTGTGCCAGTCGCCAAAATGATTGTTGTAATTGCCAAAAACATTGTAGTGTTGGTTGCGGTAGTTGAATGCACTGTTGATACCGCCCTTCAGGCTTTCACCATAAACAAGTTCGGCACCCATCGATCCATTGGCGCCCAGCGCCATCTTTTTCTTGGTGCGGATGTTGATGATACCGGCATTTCCGGAAGCATCGTATTTTGCTGAGGGGTTGGATATCAGTTCGATAGATAGGATATCTTCTGCCCGCATGGTTTTAAGCACCGCTGCGAGATCTCTGCCCTGCATGGGCACATCACGACCGTCGATTTGGATGCGAACAGCATTTTTACCCCGCATGTTGACATTTTCATTATTGTCAACCACCACACCGGGCGCCTTGCGCAACAATTCCAGTACATTCTGGCCCTGTGAATTGATGTTGCCATCCACATTGAGAATAGTCTTGTCGGCCTGAACCTCTACAATTGGCTTACTGGCTGTGATGGTGACGGTCTGAAGGGTTTGCGAGGATTCCTGAATTTGTATTTTATCCAGTATCCGATCACCGCCTGCGTAATCAAAAACAGGAGAATCTGCTGCGCCCATGCCCAGCATGCTCGCATGGACATAGTAGCGGCCGGCCGGAATGGCTTCGAAGGCAAAGCCGCCGTGGTCATCGGCAATTGCACCTTTTACCAGACTGGTATCTGCGGCACTGTAGAGTATTACGGTGGAAAATGCGGCATCGTCACCGTCGGTTAGGAGAACCTTTCCGTTGATTGATTGCGCAGAGAGGAGGGTCGCTGAGCCCACAATAAGGGTCAGCGACAGGAAGATGGTTTTCATTGCTTAATTACATTTTAGTTGTTGCCAGGATAGAATTTACGTCTTGGGCCTTCAGCGGCCCTGTTTTGTTTTTATAGCGGAACAAAGATGTAGCAAATTTAGTACTATGCAATACAAAGAACCTTTTTTAACACTTAACATTCGATGAAGCACTTAAAAATACCCATGAATGGAAGGTTTTTGCTGTTTAATTATACAAGACACTATCAGAGACAACTGGGTTACACCAAAGATGCACAATACCGCTGGTGTATAGACGAACGGTCCAATTAGACCGATTAACAGTAAAGGGAAGAAGAATACAGGCTATTCAGGGTTAAATTGAACGGCTATAAAGGTGGAGTGCAAACAAATGCAACCATTGCCCGGCGCCAATGCGCGGATGATTTCCGGCAAAGCCAAAGACCTGTTCAGATCAACATGCGGATACCTTTTACTTCGAAAGACTGGATTCCAGCATCGGTTTGGATCTGCAATAAGCCCGTGGGGTCTGTGCCTGTGATGACTCCTTTCAAACTGGAGCCATCGGGCAATTCAAACTCAGAAACTTGCCCATTCCGATAAAGATGAGACTGATAATCGGCATGAACGGAGGAGAAATGACCAGCACGCAGCTGTAAATAACGGCGTTCCAGGTTCTGCAGCAATGTGCCCAAAACCAATTCAACGTCGAAAGTACTCCCTGAAACCGTCGCCATGGACCCGGCATGTGGGAGATCTGATGAAAATTGGATCTGGTTTACATTGAGGCCTATTCCAACTATAGCGGCTTCATACTGGCCTCCAAGCACAGTGTTTTCAATCAATATGCCGGCCAGTTTCTTATTGTCCGCATAGATGTCATTAGGCCATTTTATACCGACAGAAGGGCCTGGCTGTAAATAATGGACAACCGTATCACGCACGGACAACGCAACTGCCTCACTTAGAGAGAATTGCGACTGCAACGCCAGCCAATTGGGGTAAAAAATAACAGAAAACGTTAGGTTTTCACCAGGGTTGGCCAACCATTTACTGCCAAATTGTCCGCGGCCGGCTGACTGACTGGCAGCAAGTACCACCGTTCCTTCGGGTGGCCTGTTTTTTGCTGCTGATTTTGTTGACGTTCCGGCGATCCAGGAGCGGGCGTAGTCGTTCGTCGAAGGGAGTTCGTCGAAAGTCAATAGAACTTTTCCGATAAAAAGGGTGTTCGACATACGATCCTGTGTTTTTGTTGATCGACAAAAAACGCAGAAATTGTTAACTTCTGCTCTTTTTTAGGCGTTACCTTTAAGGCGCATAATTTTATTGCAAAAAAAAGCGCTTAATATCAATCACCTAGCAACTGTCATTAAATTTTATTCTCTTGAGTCAAGCTGCAGCCCAATTCGTTAGAAAACAAGATCAAGAAACCGAACAACTGAACCATTGGATCATTGAGGGTATCCGGGATAAAAAAGGTAAGAACATCGTACAACTCGATTTGCGCAAACTTCACGACGCACCTGCCGATTTTTTCATCATTTGTGAAGGCGACTCCAATGTGCACGTAAAGTCCATTTCGGATAGTATTTTCAAAACGGTAAAACAAGAGATGCAAATGGCGCCCAACCACCTGGAAGGGAGCAGCAATGCGAAGTGGATTTTGATGGACTACTTCAACACTGTAGTGCATGTTTTCTACCCCGAAACAAGGGAATTTTACGAGATAGAGCATCTTTGGAGTGATGCCGATGTTACGGAATTTACAGATTTGTAGGTTCGGTGACAAGAATTTTACCAGCCTTACCCAACTATGGGCCGGCTTTTATGTTTGATCTACGCAACACAACCCCATCTTTTATCTTAAGTCATGGAACAAGAAAATAAGAACAATAAGCGTCGCGATAACGACAAGGATGATCAGCGTCGCAACGATGGTAATGAAAATGGTGGCGACAATATGCCCCGTTTCAGCTTTACCTGGATTTACATCCTGATTGGTTTAGTCCTTCTGGGCGTGCAACTTACACACGTGTTTAGTCTGGAAAGGAAAATAACCTGGGATCGCTTTGAAGAAATGGCTAAAAACGAAGACGTTGATCGTCTGCTGGTCGTCAACAACGAAGAAGCCTGGGTTTACATCAAGAAAGATAAACTAGGACAGGGCGAGTACCAGGAAATCAAGCCTGAAGCCAAAACACTTAACCCCGACCAACCGCACTTCACCTTTAATATTGGTACTCCTGAAGTGCTACAGGATAACCTGAAGTCGCTTAACGAAGACCTTGAAAAGGGCAAAAAGCCGAAGATCTCCATAGAGTACGAAAACAGGACCAACTGGATGGCAACCCTCATGACCTGGGTATTGCCACTGGTACTGTTTGTCGGCATCTGGTTGTTTATCCTGCGAAGGATGGGCGGCGGTGCAGGAGGGCCTGGTGGACAGATATTCAACATCGGCAAATCGAAAGCCACGTTGTTTGACAATTCTACTAAAGTAAACATCACTTTTGCCGATGTCGCTGGCCTGGACGAAGCCAAAGACGAGGTGATGGAAATTGTGGATTTTCTTAAGAATCCTAAAAAATACACTTCACTTGGCGGTAAAATACCGAAAGGCGTTCTGCTGGTAGGGCCTCCCGGTACGGGTAAAACCCTGCTGGCAAAGGCTGTTGCAGGAGAAGCAAGTGTGCCGTTCTTTTCTATCTCCGGCTCTGATTTTGTTGAAATGTTTGTGGGCGTAGGTGCTTCCCGCGTTCGCGACCTGTTCCGACAGGCCCGCGAAAAAGCCCCTTGTATTATCTTTATCGATGAGATTGATGCCATCGGTCGTGCCCGCGGACGCGGCGCCGTCCAAGGAGGTAACGATGAAAGGGAAAATACCCTGAACCAGTTGCTGGTGGAAATGGACGGATTCCCAACAGATAAAGGCGTAATCCTTATGGCGGCTACCAACCGTCCAGATATCCTGGACAATGCATTGATGCGCCCAGGGCGTTTCGACCGCCAGATAGGAATCGGCCGACCAGACCTCAACGGACGCGCCCAAATATTTGAAGTCCACATCAAAAACATTAAAGTCGGACCCGATGTTACCCCAATTGCCCTGGCCGAAATGACGCCAGGCTTTGTCGGTGCAGATATTGCAAACGTTTGTAATGAAGCCGCCCTGATCGCTGCGCGCCGCAACAAAAAGGCCGTAGAAATGGATGATTTTAACTATGCCCTCGATAAGGTTATCGGTGGCTTGGAGAAGAAAAACAAGATTATCACTCCGGAAGAAAAACAAATCATCGCCTACCACGAGGCCGGACACGCCATTTGTGGCTGGTTCCTGGAGTTTGCACACCCCTTGGTGAAAGTTACCATTGTACCGCGTGGACTTGCCGCCCTGGGCTATGCGCAATACCTTCCGAAAGAACAATACATTACCCGTAAGGAAAAACTGCTGGATGATATTTGCATGACCCTGGGTGGTCGCGCTGCCGAATCGGTGGTATTCAACAAGATCAGTACAGGCGCGCAGAGCGACCTTGACCACATCACACGCCTTGCCTATGAAATGGTCATCAATTTTGGCATGAGTGAGAAGGTCGGTAATGTGTCCTACTATTCCATGATAAACGACAGCTACATGCGGCCGTTCTCCGACCAGACAGCCAACCTCATCGATCAGGAAGTTAAGGCCATGCTGGATGAGCAATACGAGCGTGCCAAGACCCTGTTGCGCGACAAACGCAAAGAACTGGATACCCTGGCCAACGCCTTGCTCGAAAAAGAGGTACTGCACCGCACAGATCTGGAAGAAATAATAGGGAAACGCCCCTTTATCGACTCAACACCCGGTGAAAGTGCACACGTGATTGCTGTGACGCCGAAAACAGAAGAGGAAGACGAAGATTAAACAATAACGGGTAATAAAAAAAGCGGGTTGAAACCATATGGTTTCAACCCGCTTTTTTTATCCCAATGTTATTTATGAAATTTTATTCTGCAATGTAGTCCAATGGCTGAACCTGTGCAGAAATGATGTCCCGGGCGTAAAGGATGCGCGGCTTCCAATAAGAAGACTTCAAAATATTCTCTACAATAACACCCCGGCTGCAGGTACTGTGTACACAAAAGACACCTTCTGCATTGCGCTCCACAACCATAGCAACGTGCTGAATCCGGCTTCCCCGGCCAAAGAACACCAGATCACCTGGCTGTACCTTATCGAGCAGTATACGGTCGCCCTGACGGGCCTGCAGCGCTGAACTGGCAGAAGCCTGCACATCAAACTCTTTCAATACATAACTGGTAAAGCCGGAACAATCAAATCCGGTCTGAGGGCTGCGTCCGGCATATCGGTAGTGTATGCCCTGATATTGTTGTGCATACCCGGTAATACGCTCCCGCAATTGGAAAATTTCGGAGGAATTTTCCGAAACGTTATTATCGCCACCATGCCGGCCACTGTCGAATGCAGAAGCGATAAAGAATATGCCGGTAAAGAAAAGAACAAGAAGGGTTTGAGGTATTTTACTTAAAAAACTAGCTTCGGGCATTGCCGTATTGGTTTCGTGAACGATAAAAACGGTTCCAAAAGGTATCGGAAAAGTTGTCCGGCCTTATTGGATGATTAAAAAAATAGCCTTATTAAGGGGAATAAATGGCCATTTACAGCCATTCTTGCGACACAAAGATAGCAATTTTCTTGAAATGAAGCCATTTTTACCAACCGGGTTGTTAACGAATTCCTAACCCCCTGCACCATACGTTGTAGGGCCTTTCCCAATTGTATTCATGCAAAAGGCCTATTATTCCAAACGACCCGTGTATGGGAAATCAAAAAACCTCAAAATCATCGGCATCGTTCAAAAATGGGAACTGTTGGCGATACTGCCGAAGCGCTTCCAGGGATAGTGTTCCGGTAAAAAGGCCTGGCTCACCCGATATTCGGCACATAACCTGTCCAGAAAAGTCGATGAGGGAAGAATCACCATTGTAAGCGAGCCCTTTCCCGTCGTGGCCGACAATATTGACACCAGCAAGATATGCCTGATTCTCTATGGCGCGGGCCTCCAGCAACGTACGCCAATGGTGTGCCCGACGGTCGGGCCAGTTTGCAACCAGCACCAGCAAATCATACCGATCTGTTTTCTGCTGCCGCAACCAAACCGGAAAACGAAGGTCGTAACATACCATAGGGCAAATACGCCAGCCTTTCCATTCCACCAGCAAACGCTCGCGCCCACGGGTAAAAACCTCGTGCTCGCCGGCCAGGGAAAAACCATGGCGTTTGTCGTAATACTGGTAGCTGCCGTTCGGATACATCCATACCATCCGATTGTAATAATGACCATCCTCCAGGCAGATAAAACTTCCTGTAACGACAGCGCCAATATCCGCTGCTTGTTCAGACAGCCAGTTCACGGTCGGGCCCTCCATGGGTTCTGCCAGCACTCTGGCATTCATGCTAAAGCCCGTCGTAAACATTTCGGGAAGGACCACGATATCCGTTACACTTTTGAGCGCATTCATTTTTTGGGCAAGCATAGCGCGATTGGCTACGGGGTCTTCCCAATGCAGTGCTGTTTGCAGGATGCTGATTTGCATAAAATTCAATTCATATTGTAATTAACACCAAAACGCACAATCCGCCCTTGCTGCGGATTGTAGCCCAAATCGTCGGGTGTTCCGGTAGCATCAAGCCCAGCATAATGCCGGTTAAAGACATTCAAAACATGGCAATACAGCAGGAAATGGTTGTTCATATAATATCGAAACATGAAATCCCAACTCCTAAACTTCGGGTAACTTTGTTCACTATCGCTCCGCTGGTAAACATCCTGATAAGCCAACGCCTTGCTCTTGACCCCCGTCTGACGATTAGAAGCAAACATCAGATGCGTTTTTTCACCCTGGATCTGCAAGCGAAACTGCGTAGTCCAACGCGGCATGTTCAGTACATCATCGAAGCGCTTCGCGCCATAGCGCTCCGAGCCACGGGCATATTGAATATAACTCTCCAACCGCACACGAGCTTTTCGTTCACCTTTATCACCCATGCTGATGGGAAATGAACCGGTATCCCAATGGAAATTAGACTGTGCGCCCCAGGTTTGTTGCGATAACCCCGGGGTATTGGCATAACCGTACAACCAAAATGAATCCTGCAGGACGGGGTTGTATACCCGTTGTAAAACGCCCGGCCGGGAAATATTGTAAACATGTTGACCAAAAGCACTGAGATCAAACATCACAGTACCCGTATGATAACGAATACCCGTCTCCAGATTTTGCAACCGTGTAGGCAAATGTTGTGCAAGCGCCGCATCAGGAGAGGCACTCAGTCCATCGTTTATGGTAAAAGTATTCACTGATTCGTATAAAGATGCCCTCCGGATTCCTTTGGCATACGTAACACGAAACATCCAGCTGCTGTCAATGCGGTAGGAGAGCGTCAACCTTGGCAGCAATTCTGGGTTTTCCTGATTGGCAAAGTAGAAGCCGTTGCTTCCGAGTATTCGAAAATGTTTGTACTTCCAATCAAATTGAACAAATGCATTGACATCCCAGATGGTGCCTGCCACTGGCTGGTAAAGATCATTGGCCTGTGTGGAGTTCCAGCAATGCCATTTCCCCGCAAATCCAGTTCCACTGGAAACCGGAAATGGCCCAGCAGCGGTGCACCGGTACCCAAGTTAAATTGTGCCCCTACATCAGCGGAAAAGGATTCTGATACCGCCGTATGCAAGATGGATTCAAGCCTCCCATCAAGCCCGTTGGCGGTATAATACCGTTCCTGAGAATTGTAATTGTTGTAAATGGTTTTTAGCACCTGCTGCCGATCATCAGGACTGGTAATGTTTGAGATTTGGGTTGCGTACAGGGCCGTGCTTAACCCATCAAAAATATAAGAGGCTGTTGCATTTTTATCAACCTGGTACCGAAGCACGGAAAAGTTATTGGTTATGCCGTAACGCCTCCGGTTGATTTTAAAACCTAAGGCATACGTTTCCAACCGGTCGGTCAATACACTTGATGGATTCGACCAGGATTGCGCCAGTGGGCTGGTCCCCAGTCCACTAAAATCGCTCCTGCTCATCCGGTTATAGTTGAAGTGCAAGCCTTTCAAGGTGAAATTTGCCCCAAACATTCGACTTTCCTGTGGGATGGGAATTATTTTTGGGATACTGTCCACGGAACCAAAACCTGCCGTCCGGTAATTGCCCGGTGACTGCAAGTAAACACTTTTATCAAGCCCAAAAGGAAGGTATCGGTTGGTATTGTACAGGCTTTGATCGTAGAAAATATCGGTTTCGCTGCGCACCGTGCTGCTGCCGTACAGACTGAACCGAAGAATTCGTTTGTCTTTCCCCAATTTACCCCCCAGCATAAGGTCCAGGCTGTTGTAACCCTGGGTGCCAAACCCAAGATCTGCCTGGGTAAAAATAGGACGTTCTGTTTCCTTTAAGATGATGTTGACGACGCCAGCACAGGCTTCGTTACCATACAACGCAGCGGCAGGGCCATAGTAAACCTCAATTCGCTCCGCCTGTCGAATCGGGAGTTGGGCGGCAACCGGAAGCCCATTGACCACCGTGGGTTTTATGGGTATATCGTTGATCAATATTTTGACAAAACTGTTCCCCGGAAGCCCACGCATCATAAAAGTTTCACCTTCCGCGGCATTGCCCGGTTGGGAAACCCGAATACCTGGTGCTGCCCTTAACACGTCCACCAGCGTAACATATCCATTGAGTAAAATATCATCGGCGGTAATGATCCAAACATAATACGGTAAATCCTGGATGGGCTCTGCCGTCCGGGTTGCAGTCACCACAACGCGTTGCCGTCCACTGGTCTTTCGGGTCAACAGATCTTTGATACCCAATCGTTCGGGACGTAATTGCAACGAACTGTCGCTTTGTGCCCACCCCTGAAGGGAACACAACAACAGCACCCAAACCAAAATCCTTGCTTTATTCCAAAATACCATCTTTTGGGCGTTTTTTTCCATTATTCTAGCTTCGCATTTTCCACCGCACTTTCTTTTTCCTTCATGCTTTGGGTCAGCTTTTTCACCAGTTTGAATTCACTGAAAAAGATGCTGGCAATGACGCGTAAAACCGTATAAACAGGAATACCCAGCACCATTCCGATCACACCACCCAATTTTGCCGCAATGAGGGTTACCAGAAAAATTTCTAGTGGGTGCGCTTTTACACTCTTGGAAAAAATAACCGGCGCAAGAAAGTTGTTGTCGGTAAATTGCGTAGCCCCGAAGGCGAACAATACCTTGAGCAACAATGGGCCCAGTGCGTCGAATTCCATGTCAAGATGAGACGAAACGGTAATAAAAGAGGCAAAAATGGCACCCATAATTGGTCCAACATATGGTACCACATTCAATAAACCGCCAAAGGCCCCGATCAACAAGGCATTTTCGACCCCCATAATCCAAAGCAACAGGGATAAAATGGTAGTAAAAAATGCAATTTGGATCACCAGTCCTCCAAAATACCGGGTCAGCATTTTACTCGATTCTTCGATGGTACGCATGACTTTGTCTTCGAGCTCATTGGGTACCAGCGAACGAAGCATCCCATTGAACAGGTTACTGTCTTTCAAAAAGAAAAAGAGGATAAAGGTCACCACCGCAAAAGTCACCAAAAGGCTGCCTGCCGCGGATATCACTGTGGTAACGACATCACCCAGCAGGGTCGGTTTAAAAACGGTGCTCAACAGCATTTGTATTCGTGTACTCAGGCTTTCACCCTGTTCCAGCAAACCGTAACGGTGCAGGCTTTGATCTAAATCGGCAAAGGGCTGTTCCAATTTTTGGCCCAAAGCAGCGTAGTCCACCCCAGCCAGGTTGCGCGTTTGTTCCACAATGGTGGGCACGAACAATAGAATGATGCACGCGATGAACAGATAAAACCCCAGGATGGTCATGACAGCTGCGCCCGCAGCGCCCATTTTCCAGCGACGGAAGCGGATCTTATTTTGCAAGAAATTCATCAGCGGGCGACCAAGCATAGACAGCACCCAAGCCAATAAAATATAGGTAAGAATGTCCGAAAAATAATAGACAATAGCGCCCAGAACAAGCGCACCGATTAGCCAAAGCCAGATTCTGTTTTTAGGATACATGACGGCAAAGAGGGTTTGGTTAGTTGCGAATATCAGATCCCCAGGCCAGTTTGTCGCGTATGGTTTTCAAAAAGCTTTCATCCTGCAATTGAATGAAGCGGATACCAAAGTCGTTTTTCCGAACAGCCAATTGGTGCTGTGCGCCTATGAGCTCAAAGCGGGAGTCAAGCGTACAAATGAAGTTATCGCCCCGCCCCTCCACTTCAAAAGACAGGACGGATTCGTCGGAAATGACCACCGGGCGAACATTAAGGTTATGCGGCGCAACCGGGGTAATCACAAAGTTGCCGGAATTCGGAAATACAATTGGTCCACCACAACTCAAAGAGTAACCCGTACTGCCCGTCGGCGTAGCGATGATAATTCCATCTGCCCAATAGGAGTTCAAATAGTCGCCATTCAAAAAAGTATGAATGGTAATCATAGAAGAGGTATCCCGTTTCAGCAATGTACAATCATTGAGCGCAAAAGGTAAATCCCCAAACACGGGAGGGTTGCTTTCCAGGTAAAGCATCACACGCTCCTCAGTGGTGTATTGCCCACGGGCCAGCTTGGCAATGGCACTCTGAATGTTCTTTTTCTCCGTGCTGGCCAAAAAACCCATCCGGCCCAGGTTAAACCCCAACATCGGAACTCCCGAATCACGCACCAGGGTCACCGCATTGAGCATCGTACCATCTCCGCCCAGAACAAGCACAAAATCAATCCGATGAACCCTGAAATCAAGGTAGTCATCAAATTTCGCATAAGGACCCGGAAAATTAACTGCGGCTTCAATATCGTTCAGGTAATTGGTATAGATATACGTAGTGATGCCCTGTGCATACAGCGCATCAAATACCTCCTGAATAAAAGGTAAATCCTTGTCCTTGTATTGTTTACCGTAAACGACGACCTGCATATGGGAACGGGTAAATTCAGCGCCAAGTTAGCATAAAATCCCTGGAATTGTCAAAATGCAGTACGTCCTTCTAAAGATAACGGGAGAAGCCGGTAAAATTGTCAAAAATGCTACCTTTGTCGTTGTTCCATTTGAAAGATCAGACTGGGGCGCATCCACCCAAAGCGGTCTGTTGCTGTTCATTTGGCAGTTAAAAGTATATGCGAAATATTTTTCAGTCCCTCCTCGATAACGAATCTGTTCGCCGGATTCGGGAAAAAGTTGCTGCAATTTTGGCTCCTGTCTGTGTTGCATGGACACGGCTTACAGCGCCAGTCCGTCAGGCACTTTCACCGGTTACCAACGCATGGGTTAAATATACCCAACCTATCAGAACGCGCTGGGCAGCATTTTCGGATAAATACCCTTTTTCTTCCATTATCCTTCACTGGGGATTTAAACTCTTTAAACTCGGTGTCGGTTTTTTGATAATCCTGTCCCTTGCTGTCGGAATCGGTATGTTTGGGGAAATACCCAGCAAAGAAGATCTGCGGAACCTCGAATCTGCCAATGCCACTGAGATCTACACTATGGACAGTGTGCTTATCGGTAAATATTACATCGAAAACCGCACCACTATCTCCCTGGATAAAATTTCTCCGCACGTCATCAATGCACTTATTGCAACCGAAGACCGTCGGTTTTTTGAGCACAGCGGCATCGATTTCACCAGCTGGGCCCGTGTTGCTTATGGCATGCTGACGAGAAAAGAATCCCAGGGCGGCGGCTCTACGCTCAGCCAGCAACTGGCCAAAAATCTCTACCCGCGTATTCGGTACAAAATTCCCGGCATTAGCCTGCTGATCAATAAAATTCGGGAAAATTTTATCTCCATGAAACTGGAGCGCATCTACACCAAAGAGGAGTTGCTGAACCTTTACCTCAATACCGTTCCCTTTGGTGGCGATAAGTTCGGAATAAGCGTTGCGTCCAAACACTATTTTGGACTTAAAGCCAAAGATTTGTCGCCCGAACAGGCGGCCACCCTTATTGGCATGCTAAAGGCCAGCACGTATTACAACCCCATCCGAAACCCCGAAAATGCCAAAAGGCGCCGAAATATTGTTCTGGGGCAAATGCTGCGAAACGGCCACCTGAGCCAGGAAGAATACGAGGCCCTGCTCAAAAAACCAATTGGCGCCAAACGCAACACCAACGATGGCAATAATGATGGCCCTGCTACCTATTTCCGGGAATATTTACGGACAGATGTCATGCCGAAAATCCTGAAGAGCCACCCTAAGGAAGATGGCACCAATTACAATTTGTACACCGACGGCCTAAGGATTTATACTTCGCTGAACAGTAAAATGCAGTCATACGCCGAAGAGGCTGTTCAAAAACACATGCTCTCCCTGCAAGGCCAATTCGATACCCACTGGAAAAACTTCAAATCGGAAAAGCCCTGGGGCGACGACAAATGGATTCTGGATCAAATCCGCCGGAGCGACCGCTGGAACACCCTGAAAGAGTCCGGAATAAGTGATTCGCTTGCACTACTCAATTTCGAACAACCCGTTGACATGACCATTTTCAACTGGGAGGGCAAAGGCATGGAAAAGGATACCACCATGAGCCCTATTGATAGTGTACGCTACTACTTTTGCTTGCTCAACTGCGGTTTCATGGCCCTCGATCATAAGAATGGCTATGTGAAAGCCTGGGTCGGCGGCACCAACTTCAAATACTTTAAATTCGACCATATCAAAAGCAAGCGCCAGGTGGGCTCTACCTTTAAACCCATTGTATATGCTTCAGCGCTCCAAAAAGGTGTCAAACCCTGCGATTACTATCCCAACGAGCTGGTTAAACTCGGCGACTGGGAACCCCACAACGCCGGTGATGAATACGGTGGGTATTTTTCGGTAGCAGGAGCCCTCACCCGCTCCATTAATGTGGTGGCCGCACAGCTGATTGAAAAGGCCGGCATAGAAAATACCATCAACCTGGCACGGAAAATGGGCATTACCTCGCCTATTCCTCGTGAGTTTGGCATCAGCCTGGGGGCCGCAGAAGTTTCGCTCTTTGATATGATGAAAGTCTATGGTACCATTGCCAACGAAGGTGTGCGCCCCGACCCCGTCGTGGTGCTTAAGGTGACCACCCGAAAAGGGGAAATTATTTATCAGTACGATGATAAAACGGAACAAAAACACGTTCAGGCGTTGACATCCAAAGAGGCGTCAACCATGACCCATATGATGCAAAATGTTATTGAACATGGTACCGGCTCAAGGTTTAAGCGGGGCTACGGCTTGTTGGGGGATTTTGCCGGCAAAACCGGAACCACCCAAAATCAGGCCGACGGCTGGTTTATTTGCTTCAATCCCGATTTGGTAACAGGAGCATGGGTTGGCGCAGAAAGCCCTGCAGTTCGCTTCCGCAGCATGGCGCTGGGACAAGGCGCATCGATGGCATTGCCCATCGTTGGGTGGTTCTGGAACAGTGTTGCCCGTGATAAAAAAATGGGCAAATTGTCCCAGGATAAATTTCCGGAACCCAAAGAAGAAGAAGCGGAAGATTTTGGCTGCCCGGGCTTTATCCCAATTAACCCCGATACCTTTAACCTCATGATGCAGGACACGCTTTTGGCCGACTCCCTTGCTGCCCATAATTTTGAGAATCTGGAAGAAAAAATGATCGAGTTTTTTGAGCAGAAAGAACAATTAGAGAAAGAAAAGAATCCGGCGGACAACCCCGGTACTCCAGCCGAAAAACGAAAAGAGTTTTTTGATAACCTTCTGGGCCGTAACAAGGAGGATAAAAAAGAGAAAAAGCCAACAAAAGAGAAGGATAACTAACCCATTTAGGCTAATTTTGGCATGATTTTCGTTTGTATTTTCATAAAACTAAATGATATGAAAACCAACGTCTTCAATGTTTTAATGTTTTCTGTATTCCTGTTGTACGGTACATCTGCCACGGCCCAGGACAAACAGGCGCCCATAAAATACGAGAAATGGGAACTTGGCCTCAATATCGGTGCCTCCCAAAGCCAAAACGACCTCAATAACTTTGGCAAGTACGAAAATAATCTGGCAGGAAACCTTCTCCTTCGCTACCACCTTAATACCAACCTAGCCCTACGTGGCAACCTGCTTTTTGGTAAAATTTCCGGCGACGATGCGAACTACAGTAGCCGTGCAGGCCGCGGATTTACTTTTACCTCACCCTTGACGGAAGCCTCGCTGGTATTTGAACACGACATCTTTGGCCATCTGCGCTACCGCTCTATGCAGGAAGGCCGGTTTAGAAAAATACTCTCCCCCTACGCATTTGCCGGAATGGGCGCAACCTTTACCAGCCCCAAAAACAATTACAACGAGGCCAATCAAAGTGACCAAAAACTTGCTCAAATTGCCGAAGACCGCGCCAACAACACCCAAAAGGTATTCACTCCCGGCATCATCGGTATGGGCTTCAAGGTTGACCTGAGCGAACGCCTGTTGTTGCAAATTGAAACCGGCCTCCGCCTGACCTGGAATGACAAACTGGATGCTGTCAGTGCCTCCGGAAATACCAAAAAGAACGATACCTATTCCTTTACCGGCGTAGGCATCTCTTACCGCTTCCAGGCAGTCAAAGACCGCGATCACGATGGCGTTACGGATGAAAACGATGCCTGCCCCGACCTGGCTGGGCCAGCCGCTACCATGGGTTGCCCGGATGCCGATGCCGATGGTACCGCTGACAAATCTGACCGCTGCCCTGAACTGGCCGGACTAGCCGCCCTGATGGGCTGCCCGGATGCTGATGGCGACGGTATTGCCGACCTCGATGATGCCTGCCCCAACCAAAAGGGAGGAAAAGCAACCAATGGCTGTCCTGATGCCGACGGCGACGGTATTCAGGATGATAAAGACCAATGCCCTGAAGCCAAAGGGCTTGCTGTTAACAACGGTTGTCCGGATTCAGATGGCGACGGTATCCTTGACAAGGACGATACCTGCCCAACGGTAAAGGGAATTAAAGACTTTAAAGGTTGCCCGGATACAGATGCCGACGGTATCGAAGATGCGTTAGACCAGTGCCCTACAGTACCTGGTGTTGCCATCAACTTTGGTTGCCCTGAAGTTAAAAAACAGGACGTCAAATTAGAAGACAAAAAGATCCTCGAGGCCGCGAAATACGGCGTGCAATTCGAATCCGGAAAATCGATCCTAAAGGCCTCCTCCAACTCGATTCTTGATCAGGTTGCTGCGCTGATGAGCCGCTATCCCGAATACAAACTGACCATGAAAGGTTATACCGACAGCGCCGGCGCGGATGCTTCCAATCAGAAATTATCAGAAGCCCGCGCAAAAGCATGTTTCGAATACCTGGTTAAAAAGGGTATTGCTGCCGATCGAATGAGTCATGCAGGATTTGGGGAGCGGGAACCCGTTGCGAGCAATGATACAGCAGACGGCCGCGCCAAAAACCGCCGGGTAGAATTTGATTTAATTCCTAAATAAAATCAAATTCCCGGATAAAAAAACGGAGCAGTGGATTCCACTGCTCCGTTTTTTTTATCCGGCATACATTATTTCAATAACATCTTTGAACTTATCCATAATAACACGTCGTTTCAACTTCAACGTAGGGGTAAGTTCAGCATTCGTCCCGTCTGTTTTTACCGGCTCCCAGGGGTCGGTAAGCAGGGTAAATTTGCGGATTTGTTCATGCCGTGCCAGGTTGGGGTTCACACGGTCCATCAACATCTGAAAACGTGCAATAACCTGAGGATCGACTACCGCAGCGGCAAAGCCCTTCCATGCTATTTTATGACGCAGGCACCATTCCTTGACGCCATCTTCTGACGGAACAATAAGTGCAGACACAAATTTCAAATTTTCCCCAACCACCATGGCCTGGTCAACCAAATAATGCTCCTTCAATGCCGACTCGATGGGCGCTGGAGCAACATATTTACCCAAACTGGTTTTCAACAACTCTTTTTTGCGGTCGGTAATTTTCAGGAAAGGCAAACCACCGTCTACAGCAGGAATCAACATCCCAACATCACCAGTTGCCAGCCAGGTAACGCCGTCAATCACCTTGGTCATTTCTGCCGTCTTATCCGGTTGCTTGTAATATCCCAACATCACACCCGGGCTTCTGGCCAAAATCTCACCTTCACCTTCCCGATATTCTCCCTCCGCATCTATCATTACCGATACGCCTTCCAAAATTCGCCCAACGGTACCCAATTTGGCCCCGCCTTTTTCAAAACGACTGAAGCTAATGGCCGGAGCGGCCTCTGTCATACCGTACCCTTCCCGGACGTTTATACCAGCGGCATTGAATGTTCGCATGATGCGCAAAGGGCAGGCACTGGCGCCAGTGATGACGCCTATGATCCGTCCGCCAAGGGCTTCCCGCCATTTGGAGAAAATGAGTTTGTGAGCGATCTTCCACTGTAACGCCTTCAAGCCCCGAGGTTGTTCATCGAAGGCCCAGTCATCCGTAAGCGTAAGGCCCAGAAAAACAGGGACCGCTTAATTCCTTTAAGGTCGTAGCCCTTACTGTAAATTTTATCGTACACCTTTTCCAGCAGGCGAGGAACTGTGGTGAAAAAATGTGGCCTTACTGTTTTCAAGTCGCCCGTATCACCACCGAGATTTTCCGTACCCGTAAATACCACCTTTACACCATAGGCCGTAAAGGCGTAAACAACCGCACGCTCAAAAACATGACTTACGGGCAAAAAACTCAATGCAACATTGCCTGGCTCAGCCGGAATCAGGGCGCGCATGGTCTCCACATTGAATGAAATATTTCGGTGTGTCAGCATGACGCCTTTGGGATTACCCGTAGTTCCCGATGTATAAATAAGGGTACACAAATCATCCGGTTGAATAGTATCACGCAAACGCTCCACCGCACTAAGGTCGCTACCCTCTTCTGCCAGCAGTACCCGCCAATGCATGGCTTCAGGGTGTTCGTAAAAACTGTAAATATCCTTCAGTCCTGGCACGTTGGGTTTGGCCGACTGAAGTTTTTCAAACAAATCGCCATCGCCAACAATACAGTACTTGGCCTCCGATTCATTCAGAATGTACTCGTACTCTCTTGGTGAAATGGTAGGGTACATGGGTACATTCAACACCCCAATCTGGAGCATAGCATTGTCCATCACAACCCACTCCGGAGAGGTTCTGTATACCACGGTAGCCACTGCGTCGCCACGTTTCAGGCCCAGTTTCAGCAAACCGGCACTCGCCCGGTTAACCAACGCTACCATTTCTGCAGAGCTGTAATACTTCCAGTCGCCGTTTACTTTATGTCCGAAAGCTTCTGGCAACGGATTTTCCTTTAGTTGATCAAAAAGGTAATCAAACAGTCTTTTCTCATTCATACTGGTATAGGTTATGCAACATTAATCCGTTGCAATAAAGCAATAAATTCAGAAATCAGGTTCAATTTGTTAAAAAAGATTGTTGCCACTACTGGCATTTATCCGGTTAAAATCAGTGCTGGTTTTGATCGGAGCCTTTGCAGCAATTTCAGCCGTGAATGTATCTTTGAAAAGGGTGCCGTAATACCTGACGTGTAATACCATCCTCTATTGTCGATTAAAAATCAGCTTGATGAAAAACCAACTCACGATCCCTGCCCTTATCTTATTAACGGGCTTTTCTATTCAAAGTCAGGCACAGCACGGCGACTGCTCCACACCGGTTAAATCTGATAATTGCGCCACCGCTTGCCTGGCATGCACCCTGGATGGCTACAACAGTACTAATGCAGGGTTCAATCCAGACACAAGTGCTCCATTTTTTTGTGAAAACATTGAAAACGACCTATGGCTGGGTCTTTTAGCCGGTTCCGACACCCTAACACTCTCCATTTCGGTTTCCAATTGCCAGGAAAACAAAGGTTTGGAGGCAGGCCTTTACCAACAATGTGGCGATGCTGCGCTGGTGTGCCATTCAGGGCTTGGGTTACAACCCATCCAGCTTAAGCTGCCAACTACCCCGGGAACAGCCTATTTTCTCCGCATCGATGGCATTGACGGCGACGTTTGTGACTTCAGCATTTCTCAACTGCCGGGTGCTGATGTACCACCAGCCCCTGGGGCCATTCAAGGCAGCACCCTGCTTCCTGCCAACAGTTTTTCGAACTACCAGATAAACCCCGTACCAGGGGCCACAGCCTATACTTGGAGTGGACCACCCGGCAGCAGCATCAATGGCATGACCCCGCCCGTAACCCTTCCCGCGAGTAGTGGCCATACCATCAACTTAAAAATGGGGTTCAACAACGGATCACTTTGTGTTTTAGCGTCAAACCCCTGTGGCATCAGCCCAATCACTTGCATGAACATCGAACGATGGGACGGCCTGCCCAATGCATGTCCGAGCAACATGACGCCTGGCGCCGATTTTTGCACTGGAGCCTGTACACAATGCAATCTCAATGGGGTCCAGGGAAGCAATTTGGGTTATACCCCAGTTTGATTACCGGTTTTTGCGGAACCCTGGAATCCGACGTGTTTTATGGTTTTATTCCTTCCACGCCAGACCTTACGGTTACGGTAACGCCCAGCAATTGCGAGAATGGAGATGGCCTGCAAATTGCCATTTTAGAAAACTGCGACAACCCCCAAATTATAGCTTGCAATGGCGGAAGCTCAGGCGGGGGCAATTTACCCCTATCAGTTTCAGTCTCCAACTTGCTTCCCAACCATTCCTATTACCTGCTGATTGATGGTTATGCTGGTGATCTCTGCGAATTTACCATCAATACCTTTCCTCCATTGGGTACGCAATTGCCTTCAATCGACGTGCTGGGTCCTGTCTCCGGCCCACCGGCCCTCTGCCCTGATGCTGTGGCTGTTTATTCCGTTGAGTCCGTGGCAGGTGCTGCGGCGTACACCTGGACCGCCCCACCTGGCAGCCTGATCAATGGCCTGCCCTCACCAGCAACCATTCCCACCAGTTATGGCAGCGCTGTATCCATTCAGTTCGGCCCTGTCGGAGGACAGGTCAGTGTAAAAGCTGTCAACGCATGTCAGGAAAGTCCAAATCAGTCGACATTGAACGTACTTATCCAACCCATTCCTCCTACTAATCTTACTCCAATTAGCCTTTGTGCCAATGAATTACCTTACGATTTCTGTGGCACTCTGTGCTATTCCACCGGCAATTATTGCTGTATCCTATCGTCCTGGAGAGGGTGCGACAGCATCGTTTGTCAGCCTGTAACCATATTGCCGAATATTGTAACCAACCTTGCGCCAAAGTACATCTGCGCGGGCGATGCTGTTTTTGTTTGTGGAGAATCTTTTTCCGAAACAGGAAGCTATTCAAAAACCTGTACCTCATTCCTGGGTTGCGACAGCATCGTCAATTTCAGCATTATTCAAGTGAGCCCTAATGCTAACATTGAGGCTTCAGGCAGCCTCCTAAGCTGCTTCAACGATACCATTAAACTAAGCGCATCTGCTTCCGCCGGCTTATTTAATTGGACAACACTCGGTGGCACAATCCTCGGCACTGAAAATTCCATTGTCATTGAACAACCCGATACTTATATCCTGACCAATACCATAACCATTGGCAACAGCCAGTGCAATGCCAGCGATACCATTACCATTGGCTCCAACTTCGCCCTGCCTGATGTGTACCTTTTTGCTGCCGATAGCATCAGTTGCTCACAGCCCTGTATTACGCTCAACGGGGGATCCACCACACCAGATGTCAGCTTGATTTGGACCGCGCCGCCTGGAGTAGATCCGCCCGGCCCTATTGCTTGCCTGGCTGGCGACTATAGCTTAACGGCAATTCACCCTGGCTCAGGCTGCTCCCAGACAGCTACCGCTTCGGTTGTGGCAGATGACAATGTGCCCGACTTTAGTATTTCGTCCACCGGCGATGAGGTTGGCTGTGCTACTCCACAATTGGTGTATGCTGCAGTGTCTTCTGATACCAGTCTGGTATTTGAATGGACCGGCCCCTTTGGTTTCACATTCATTGGAGATTCCATTTGGATAGGAGGGCCAGGGGTATACACCCTGACGGCACACAACAACAACAGTGGTTGCTCAGCACAGCAGAGCTTTCTGATAAGCGGCGATTTTACTGCGCCCAGCGCATCTGCTATGGGCGGCGTAATTACCTGTAACAACTCATTGGTAACACTGATGGGAGCATCCTCCACCCCGGGAGTCAGTTTTTTCTGGATTGGACCGGATGGAGAGCCCTCCACCCTAATGAATCCACAGGTTTCACTGCCTGGAGTTTATACACTGACCGTTACCGCCCCCAATGGGTGTACCAGCACGGCCACGGCAATTGTCACTGCAGATACCAGTTTGCCAGATATCAGTGTCGAATTACCAGAAATGCTGGACTGCAATACCGATTCCATTCTCTTTGTTTATGAAGACCTTGACCTCCTATTTACCAGTCCAGGCTTGTATAACTTGACCTATACCAATTCCACGAATGGGTGTACCGGCAGCTTGACGGTCAAGGTAAATGCAGATTATTCACAGCCCATCATAACCCTGCTACAATCGAGTCCCGATCTGGATGGTCAGGGACTTGGTAGTATCAGCATTGCCATATCCGGAGGAGCTGATCCGGTAATGGTGGTATGGACCAAGGATGGTGCTGTAGCAGGTGCTGGCAACAATTTGAGCAATTTACATGCTGGCGCCTATACAGCCATTGCAACGGGCGCAAATGGCTGTACCAGTACGCTTGAAGTAACCATCAGCAATGTTGTTGGAAACAAAAAACTTTTTGCCGCATTTGGGCTGGCAGGTTTATCCCAACCCGGCTGCCAACCAACTGGTATTGGAGCCAGAGCGCGTACCATCCCAATCCTTACTTGTCCGGATTAGCAATACCTCAGGACGAATAGTTTTTGAAAAAATGTATCCGCCTCATCAGCAGAAAATGTTGTTGGATACCACTTTGCTTCCTTCCGGCATGTATCAATTACGGGTCAGCGGTATACAAAGCAGCATGAATATCCCGGTTGTGATCATCAAATAGCAATTGGCACGCTATGCCACTCAGGTTGCGCTGATGTAACGTACCAGCGAGCGTTTGGCGATAGGCAAAAGCGTTGCTTCAACCGGATAGGTAAGCTTCGTTTCGATGGAGTATACTGCCGGCGTAGTCAAGGGCTTGGTCTGACGCATCAGTTCGGCCTTGATGCTTTCGTAGGTATTGGTAAAATTGCGCTCCCACGCGTCAATGTATTGTGTTCGGAGCGCCCTGTACCGGGAATCCAGTTTATCATAAATGCTCAAGCGGTAGCTGTACACACGGATGGCGCGATAATAACCGTCGCAAAGGAAGAAATAACCCTCGTCCAACTCAAGCGGAATAATGCCCACGGGTGTGATGGAGATGTTACTTTCTACATGATCGTACAAATCGGTTCCGGAATGGATGGTGGGCCTTAGTTTTTCCAGCGCATAAAAAACGATGGCTTCAATTTCCGCCATCAGGTCATCATCGGCAATCATTTCTTCATAGAGCAGTCGAAGTTTTTCCAGCTGAATGCCCGTGAGTTTTTTAGGAAACAGGTTTTGCAACAGGCGTTTGTTTTTCTTAAAGGTGTTCAGGTTGTTGAAGTGAAACACCACATCAGCCAACTCCGGATAAAGTTGGTGATTATCGAAGCATGCGTTAACGTTTTTAAGGTAGGCCAGCAGGGTGTACTTTTTCGACTCGAAATCGATGTTTCCCTCGATAAACCAAGTTTCAGACAGGTTGATCATAAGCACAAGTTGTTTGTGCTGATAAAAATAAGCTGATTTTCGAATAAATCAACCGTTCTCCTTGGTTAATAAATTCCCAAAAACACTAAATGAGATAAAATACCAACAACCGGATTCGTTTCTTTACCAAAAAAATATGCGCAACTGGTTTTTCCTTTCCCTCTTTGCCATCCTGATTGTTTCCTGCAGCCCTTATGCCAAACTGCTTAGCAGCGAGCAAAGCATGTTATCGCGGGTGGCGCGTTCCAGTTATACGCCGGATCAAAAAATCGATTCGCTCTTTTCTTCTGCCATACGGGTCATGGATGCTGCACTCAAGCCTATCAACCCCGTGAAGGGTGGTAAGATGGTGGCTAAGTACTACGACCAAAACGAAGCCGCCATGGAGTTGATCGCACGAGACATCGGAAGGGATTTCGACAAAATGAACCTGATCGACCGCGGCGTTTTTATTGTAAATGTGGGTCGCAGCGGAAACGCCCGAAAATTTGCAACGCTCTATCCTAAATTTAAAAAGAAATACAAGCAGGTAAAAACGGCAGGTAAGTTTCTGGGCTTCTTTGCCAAAACACTGGGGAAACTGGGAAAACTGGCAGACCTGATCGGGTAATCTTATTTCCGGATAGAATCGAGGGTTATCGCGCTCATCAGCCTGTCGTAACGATCACCATAAGGATGGTAATAGACTAAAATGGTGTAGAGGTTGCCGGTTTCATACCAGTTACCCTCAAAACCATCCTCATCGGGCTCACCGGAGTGCCGGTCGATCACCTGATATTGGTAGTTGTAAAATCCCTGTTTCAGGAAAGGCGCACAGTAATACACTTTGGCTTCCTGGTCGTAGCGCATTTTAAACTCGGGCTTTAGCTCCCAGTCCGACAACTCCCCAAAAACATATACATCGGCATCCTGCTCCGGTAAATTGCGCTGAATACTAAACAGCACTTCTGCATAATCACATTGATCAAGCCCCTGATTGTAGTTGGTATTTTCCACCGAGAAACGGCCATTGATGTCTCCCTGGTACAAATAACCCCTGCCGTTGCGGACATCATCGGGAATGAGCGTTACCTCGTAGTAGTTGGTCAGTTCTGAAATATTGCGCACGCGCTCTCCGCGATAGGCCAGGCTGCGCATGTCGAAAAACCGCCACTCATTGCCCGCCGGGAACACAATTTTATCCTGAAAGTCGAAGACCAGGGCGTCGCCCCTGACAAAATTATTTTCGAGCGGCCCGATGGCATTGTCCCAGCGGCCATTTTGCAGTACATAGGCTTTTACATCGTTGCGCGAATTGGTTACCCTGGAACCGCGGGGATTCACCGAAAAGTCGATTTCGTGATGGGTATTCATTTTCTGCACCTCAGCAGGCCTTACCAACTGCGCTTCGGTTAACCATGCAGCCTCTACCACCATGAACCGGCGAACAATCACCAGGCGATGGTCGTCGTCGTTGTCGAATATTTTCAGGAGATAATTACCCGATTTGGTCCAGCGCATGTTACGGTTGGGCAATGGCAATCGGTAATGCGTATAAACCGTCAGCGTATTAATAGAATTCTCATAATCCTGAATTCGATCCTCTGCATAGCCGTCGATGTAGTCGTTGTCCTGCAGATCCGATTCTGACCAGTCGCTTTCACAGTGTACAATGGTATAGAGGTAGTCTTTCACATCCGGGCCCAGGTGGTCGAATTGCAGCCAAAGCGTATTGTTGGCGGCATTGAGTTCCACAATTGGCATGGTGAGCGGTGCCCCGGCAAGGAAAAGTTGAACGGTAGTTATGTCGCGGTCTATTACCACGGCATTGTTGGATTGCCCCAAAACCTGGGCTATTCCGTAGAAAAAAAGCAGGTATACAAATAGGTGCCGCATGACGCTAATCTGGTGTTTTCTATAAATTTCTCCTAAAGAACGCCAAAAACAGGGGAAAAGTGTAACTTGAACATTTCAACAAAGCCCGGATTAGCATATCTTTCCTTGAAAAACAGCATGACATCAAACCCGTCCTTTATTTACGGAATTGTATTATTCGCACTATCCTGGATTTTTCAGCTGGTTGGCGGACTATTTAAGCTGGAGAGTTGGGCTTGGGGAACCGAACTATTAATCCTGGGAACGATATTACAGATTGCTGCGATTCTTTTATTGGCCCGTTCATTAATAGTTTGGTACAAAAGCCGCTCCTAGCGTGCCGCTGTCAGGATAATATCCACTGCTTGAAGGGTATTGGCTATTTTTCAAACAATTGCCCTAGCGCCATCTCCAATTCCGGATATTGGTAGTGAAAACCAGCCGCCAGCGCTTTCCCTGCCGAAACGAGGTTGCTGTTCAGCACAACGGCCGACATTTCACCCAGCATCAACTGCAGCGCTAGTGCGGGCGCCGGAACATAAATTGCTTTTTGGTGCATGGCATTGGCGGTGGCCTTTACGAGGGGCAGGTTGCGTACCGGGTGCGGCGCCACAGCATTGTAAATACCTTCAACCTTCGAATGCTCCAGGGCCCATAGGAACATATTGCACACATCATCGATGTGAATCCAGGACCACCAGGCGCGCCCGTTTCCAAAATAAGCGCCAATTCCCAATTTTAGGGGCTTTACAATTTCGGGTAAGGCCCCGCCTTCGGTTGCCAGAACCACACCAATGCGCAGGATGACGGTGCGCATGCCTATGGCGCCTACTTTTTCCGAAGCTATTTCCCATTCTTCGCAACACTCCGGCATGAAACCTTCAGACCCGCGTGGAAGATTTTCCATCAAAACCTCCTCCCCGGTATTGCCATACCATCCGATCGCCGACGCGGCCATGTAGGTTTCGGGCTTCTCATTGCTTTCCTGTATCGCTTGCTGCAAAACGCGGGCACTGTCTACCCTGCTGTCGATCAACAACTGTTTCCGACGTGGCGTCCAGCGCCCATCGGCTATGCCAGCGCCAGCCAGGTTAATGATGGCGTGTACGCCCTCCAGCGCTTTGGCATCTATTTGATTTTGCTGCGGGTCCCAGGCGAATTCGCCTGGTTTCCGGGGTGTACGGGTCAGTATGCGAACCTCATGGTTTTTGGCCCGAAGCAGGGTTTGAAGGCGGGTGCCGATGAGACCTGTGCCACCGGCCAGTAGTATGATTTTGCTCATAATAGTATAAGAATTTCCTGCCGGGAAAACACAACTTCAGGAAATAGGTTGAAGTACGCATTGCAGTGCCCAAAGATATCACCATAAAAAGAGGATTTACACGCATAAAAAAGCAGTATCTTTGCGCCCTGAAAGACTGGGATGCATCCGAATCCCGCATATTTACCGATTTTTCCTGGAAATTACATGAAGCATATTCGCAATTTTTGCATTATTGCCCACATTGATCACGGCAAAAGTACCCTGGCTGACCGCCTGTTGCAGTTTACGCACACCATTGCAGACCGCGACATGCAGGATCAGGCGCTCGACAACATGGATCTGGAGCGTGAGCGCGGCATCACCATCAAGAGCCACGCCATCCAGATGCGTTACGTCCATCCCGCTAATGGCGAGGAATACATTTTCAACCTGATCGATACCCCGGGTCACGTCGATTTCTCTTACGAAGTGAGTCGCTCCATTGCCGCTTGCGAAGGTGCACTGCTCCTGGTGGATGCCTCTCAGGGCATTCAGGCGCAAACGATCAGCAACCTGTACCTCGCCGTCGACCACAACCTGGAAATTATTCCGATTGTCAATAAAGTGGACATGGAAAGTGCCATGGTGGAAGATGTTCAGGACCAGATCATAGACCTGATCGGTTGCAAAAGGGAAGATATTATATCTGCTTCCGGCCGTACAGGAATCGGGGTTCCCGAAATCCTGGCTGCCGTTATTGACCGTATACCTGCACCCAGTGGCGACCCAGAAGCCCCCCTGCAGGCCATGATTTTCGACTCCATGTTCAACTCTTTCCGCGGTGTAATTGCCTACGTGCGCGTCATGAACGGCACCCTGCGAAAAGGTGATAAAATCAAGTTTTACAACACCGGTACCGAAGTTGTAGCAGAAGAAGTTGGCCTCTTGCGCATGGGGATGTTTGAAGCCAAAGAAATCGGCGCTGGTGACGTAGGATATGTCATTACCGGCATTAAAATGAGCCGCGAAATCAAGGTAGGTGATACCGTAACCCACACCGCCAGGCCCTGCCAGGTGGCGATCAAAGGTTTTGAAGAAGTAAAACCCATGGTATTTGCGGGTGTCTATCCGCTGGACAACGATGATTTTGAGGACCTGCGGGACGCGTTGGAAAAACTTCAGCTGAACGATGCTTCACTGGTGTTTGAGCCAGAAACCTCCGTTGCCCTGGGCTTCGGATTTCGCTGCGGGTTCCTCGGTATGCTCCACCTCGAAATTGTACAGGAGCGCCTCCAACGGGAATTCGATCAGGACATCATTACCACCGTGCCCAACGTGCCGTACTACGCCACCGACATGAAAGGGAGGCGTTTTATGGTGCATCAACCCAGTGAAATGCCTGAGCCTAACCATCTCGATAAGGCTGAAGAGCCTTTCATCTATGGGCAGGTCATTACCAAGCCGGAATATATTGGCAACATCATGAACCTTTGCATGGAAAAACGCGGTATCCTGCAAAAACAGATCTATCTGACGCCCACGCGCGTAGAAATGACCTTCCACATGCCGCTGGCAGAAATTGTATTTGACTTTTACGACATGCTCAAATCAATGACCCGTGGCTACGCCTCTTTCGACTATCATGTGCTCGACTATCGCGAAACCGACCTGGTTAGGCTCGACATTAAACTCAATGGCGAACAAGTGGACGCCCTGTCGGCGCTCGTACACCGCTCCAAAGCAGAATACATTGGTCGGCGTATGTGTGAAAAGCTGAAGACCCTGCTGCCGCGCCAGCAGTTCCAGATTGCTATCCAGGCTGCTATTGGCGCCAAGGTAATCGCCCGCGAAACCATCTCTGCCCTCCGGAAGGACGTTACCGCTAAGTGTTACGGCGGCGACATCAGCCGGAAACGCAAACTGCTCGAAAAGCAAAAAGAAGGCAAAAAGAAGATGAAACAGTTTGGCAACGTAGAAGTACCACAGGAAGCATTTTTGAAGGTATTGAAGCTGAACGACTAGAAAAATAGTACGGGAACCATGGGGGAACCTAACCGTTTCTTGTTTTATACCACCCTGTTGTTCCCCCTACTGTTAACCCACTGTTTAACAACCGTTCACCCACCGCCATGAAATACAACTTCCTCGGAAATACAGGCGTACTGGTCAGCGAACTCTGTTTTGGCACCATGACCTTTGCAGGTAAAGGCTATTGGAAAAACATGGGATCCGTTTCACAAAAAGAAGCCGACCATCTCCTGAAAATGGCCATCGACAGTGGCATCAATTTTATTGATACCGCCAATGTATACTCTTTCGGCGAATCGGAAATGATGACGGGCCAAAGCCTGCGCGCCTTGGGCGTGAACAGGCATGATGTTTTTCTGGCAACAAAAGTGCGTGGAAGAATGGGGGCTGCCATTAACAATGCCGGACTGAGCCGGCTGCACATCCACCGATCAGTAGATGAAAGTTTGCAACGACTGGGCATTGAGCACATAGATTTGCTGTACATCCATGGATTTGACCCCTTCACCCCGCTGGAAGAAACCATGCGCGGACTCCATGAGGTAGTACAGACAGGCAAAGTTCGCTACATCGGCGTGTGCAACATACCCGCCTGGCAGGTGATGAAAGCCAACGCTTATGCTGATAAAATGGGGTGGCAAACGTTCCAGGCCATGCAATATTATTACTCCGTGGCTGGCCGTGACGTTGAGCACGAACTGCTCCCCATGGCGCAAAGTGAACACATTGGGTTTATGCCCTGGAGTCCTCTGGCGGGAGGTTTTCTTTCCGGAAAATACACCCGCAACCAGGAAAAAGCCGGCGATAGCCGTCGGGATACTTTTGATTTTCCTCCCGTAGACCGCAATACTGCATTCGACATTATTGAAGTGATGGAAGGCATTGCGGCCACCCATCAGGTGTCTGTGGCGCAGGTTGCATTGGCCTGGGTCATCCAACAAAAAGGTGTCACGAGTATCATCATCGGTGCAAAACGAACCGAACAACTGGCCGATAACCTGGCTGCTGTTGCGCTGCAACTGAGCCCGGAGGAACTCCAGCAAATGAGCGATGCCGGTAAAATGCCACAGCAATACCCCGATTGGATGGTAGAACGGCAACGAAACGACCGGGTACCACCCGATACCCAGATCGGATGATTATAAAAATCAGAATAATATTTTACCTACAAACCAATTTTAGCCGTCCCGGCAAATAAACAACCTGCGATACAGCGTGCTGTGATTGTTTATTTTGCGTGTAAATTTTATTTACTTGACAACCGTTTATATTTAGCGTATCTTTGTGTAATTCTTACCGAACATATGGCTGCTGTTGCGCTCAATTTGCGCTGTTTTATTGCCCAAAACTGCCCAGCTGAAACGAAGTTCCCATCTGGCGGTTACAGCACTTTTTTCTAAAACTTATTTATGAATTTTGAATCTCTGGGGCTCACTGAGCCCATTTTAAAGGCCATCCGAACAGAAGGCTATACCACCCCCACACCCATTCAGTTACAATCCATCCCCAAAGTGCTTCAAGGCAAAGACCTGATGGCCTGTGCACAAACCGGAACGGGCAAAACCGCAGCGTTTGCGGTGCCCATGTTGCAACTCTTATCTAAAAACGAACCCTCCCAACAGGGTCGCCGGCCTATTCGTGCCCTCATTTTAACGCCTACCCGCGAACTGGCCCTTCAAATCTCAGAAAGCTTCAGCGCCTATGGCCGCTACTTGCCTTTGCGCAACATGGTCGTTTTTGGTGGTGTGGGCCAGCGCCCACAAACCGATGGCTTGAAGCGTGGTGTTGATATTTTGGTTGCCACTCCAGGTCGTTTGCTCGATCTTATGCAACAGGGTCATGTCCATCTTCAAAACATCGAAATTTTTGTTTTGGATGAGGCCGACCGCATGTTGGACATGGGTTTTGTACACGACGTGAAGCGCGTAATCGCCAAACTACCTGCCCGTAGGCAGTCTTTGTTTTTCTCCGCCACCATGGCGCCGGAAATCATCAAATTGTCGTCCACTATCCTGACCAACCCCGAGCATGTTGCCGTTACGCCACAGGCCACCACAGCAGAAACCATCCAGCAAAGCGTTTATTTTGTCAATAAATCCGACAAAGTGCGGTTATTGGTAAAAATCCTTAAGGACACCAACATCAAGACCGCGTTGATTTTCACCCGCACGAAGCACGGCGCCAACAAACTGGTGAAGGTATTGGCAAATGCAGGCATTGACGGAGAAGCCATCCACGGCAACAAATCGCAACAGGCCCGCGTACGTGCCCTGCAAATGTTTAAAAACCAGGAAATTCGTGTACTGGTCGCCACCGATATCGCGGCCCGCGGCATCGACATCGACGAACTCGCACACGTGTTCAATTACGAACTACCGAATATTCCTGAAACCTATGTACACCGTATTGGCCGTACCGGCCGTGCTGGTGCATCCGGAACCGCCATTTCTTTTTGCGATAGCGAAGAAAGAGAGTACCTCCGCGATATCCAGAAACTGACCGGCATTCAATTGCCCGTGGTCAAAGGACACGATTTTGAGCCCGATGGTTCGGAGCCAGTACCGGTTCCACAACCAAAAGCACCAAGGCAGCAACAGAATAACCGGTCGGCACAACGGCCAAAGAGCCCGGCAACGCCTTCTGGCAATGGACAGGGCAACAAGCGCCGCCGGAAAACCAGCAGCTGGAGTGGTCACCGCGATCAACCTGGAAGGTAATTCATAACGGTGCGCGGGGAATTTTCGCCCCGGGCAAGCGCGCCTACTATTTCAAAAAGCGTTTTCGTACCCTAGGGTATGAAAACGCTTTTTTTATGCGGTTCAGCGTTTGGCCAGCCCAGCAAAGTCCTTCACTTCCAACACTTGTTTTTCATAGCCCAGGGTAACGGCCTTAATCATACCCTGACCCAGCTCCGCCAGCGTGGAGCCAAGGGAAGGAACAACAAAAAGGATGCCCTGCACCAGCCAGCCCAGGTATTTGTAATAGCTCAGCGTATTGTTCAAACCATTTGTGGGCATTAAGGCACCGGGACGGAAGTTGTACACCTTTTTAAAGGGCAGTTTCATCAGGTCGTTTTCGGTTTTGCCTTTTACACGGGCCCACATGGAACGCCCCTTTTCGGTACTGTCGGTACCCGCCCCGGAAATATAACAGAACGTCATATCGGGGTTGAACCGCACTACAGTTTCTGCAAAATGCATTGTCAGCGTATGGGTAAGCCGGGTGTATTCAGGCTCCTGCATCCCCACCGAGGAAACACCAAGACAAAAAAAACAGGCATTATAACCACTCAGCTGTGCTGCAATGGGCGCCAGGTCAAAAAAGTCGGCATGCAAAATCTCCTTCATTTTGGGGTGTGTGGTGCCACAAGGCTTCCGCCCCAGCACCAATACCTGTTCTACTGCATCACTGCGCAAGCATTCATGCAATACGCCTTCTCCGACCATGCCTGAGGCGCCGGTAATGATGACATTTAATTTCATGATAATTCACTTGTTGTACGGCTAAGGTAATGAGTTAAATATCAGCAACATCTCACTATTTCCATATAATGAAATGCAAACAATGTTGCAGCGGGTAATTCCCGTGGTATTCTAGCGTTTCTAATGCATGCACTATGTCCTTATCTTTATAATGATTCCCCTGTTTGCCTGTCAGAAAAATACCAGACAAGGCCAGCCTCCTCATTCGGCTACTTTGAACCAAAATGCCGAGCCAGCATTCACCATTCCAGAACGGTTCCCAGCACCTGAAGGTGCCGATCGCATGGTTCTCCCCAAATCATCCTTTGGTAACTACCTTCGCAACTTTGCCCTACAACCCGATGGCGCCCAAGTCATGCTTTACAATGGAAGGCGCAAGGGACGACAAGATGTCCACGCCGCCATACTCGACATCGATGTCGGTAACCGCGACCTACAGCAATGCGCCGATGCCGTGATGCGACTTCGCGCGGAGTTTTTGTACAAGGAAAAACGCTATTCAGACATCCATTTCAACTTTACCAATGGCTTTCGCGCCGATTATACGCGCTGGAGAAATGGAGAGCGCATTAAAATTGATGGCAACCGGGTATCCTGGGTAAATGGTGGCACCGACTCTCCGTCGTATAAAAGTTTCCGGCAGTATCTCAATATGGTATTTTCCTATGCCGGCACAGCATCTTTAGAAAAAGAACTTCGCGCCCAATCGCCCGAAAAAATGATGCCCGGAGATGTATTCATACAAGGGGGGCACCCGGGCCATGCCGTCATTGTCATGGATGTTGCGGAGGATACCATCAAAGGAAAAAAATACTTCCTCCTGGCACAGAGTTACATGCCGGCACAGGACATTCACATCCTCAAGAATTTCAACGATGCAAGCATTAGTCCGTGGTATGAAGTAAAAAGCGATACAGAATGGCTCAAAACCCCGGAATGGGACTTCCGTTGGACTGCACTCAAAAAAATGTGATTTTTCCCTATAGCCCCTTTACTATCTACCTTTCAGCCTACTTTATTGATCTTCTTCTTTTTGTCTTGAAACAAAAAGAAGCAAAAAATTCAAGGCTGCCAAAACACCTGATTTTTCTAAGGCCGGGTACGAAACGCCACGATTTATGGCTTTTGTCGGAATTGGGCTCTTGGAAGCCTACCTTTCAGCCAACAGTACAGCCTACTTTACATCCCCTTCGCCAAAAAACCTCCGTCTACCCCCAGGTTTTGCCCGGTAATAAACGAGGCATGATCCATCAGCAGAAAAGCCACCGCGGCAGCCACTTCTTCGGGTTTGCCTATACGTTGTTGCGGGGTTCGGGAAAGGATTTTTTCCAACCGTTCGGGCTGGCTGAGTACGGGCTCGGTCAGTGGCGTTTGGATGTACCAGGGCGAAACAGCGTTCATGCGGATGCCCAGGGGTGCCCATTCGCAGGCTAAACTCCGGGTGAGTTGAATTTCAGCGGCTTTGGTCATGGCATACGGCGCGCCGGAGCCCACATCCACCATCCCGGCCACAGAACCTACATTGACGACTGCAGCTCCTGCTCCTTTTTCCAGCATGCCCTGAAACAGCCTGCACATATCGACCGTACTGTGTAGGTTGGTTTGCATCAGAAAATCGTATTCCTCCGGGCTGTACTCCTGAAATCCTTTGCGAATATTGGTGCCTACGTTGTTGACAAGTCCATCAAGTGCTTCCCATCGACTGTTCAACCACAGCGCGGCCAATACCTTTGGTTCCGCCGGTGACCAGAATGCGTTTTTGATCCAGATTCCATTTTTTCATGACAAGGCAAATTGATGATTTAGGCTGGCAAATTTTAGCGTTAATATACTTTTAACATTCATTCTTGTAACTTTTATCGGTTTCAGGCTACCTTTATTAGCACCAAATCGCAAAAAAAATTCAGTTGAACTGATAAACAGCCATTTCTGCTTATGTCCAACCCAGCTTACTCCCGAAGGGTATTTTTGGAAAAACTGTCCCGGCTGGTGGAGATTCCACCAGCCGGAGTGCCGGATGCCCCTCCAGCCGACATGCCCGAAACCACCGTCACGATCAGTGGCGACCTCAGCCCCTACACCGGCCCCTGGGCCTTTGAACATGCCGCACACCTGCTTCGCCGCACTACCTTCGGCTTGAAAAAAGCCCAGGTCGACCAACTGGTTGCGCTGGGCGATGCCCAAACGGCAGTAGATTTTATACTCGACGTGCCCGCACCCCCGCCGGCACCACCCATCAACAATTACAACAATGCTGATTATACCGACCCAAGCGTAGCGCCGGGAGAAACCTGGATAAATGCGCTGCCCGATTTTGATACCGGTGGGGAAGGCTACCGCATAGAAAGCTGGCGCGGCTGGTGGCTCAACCGCATGATTGAAGGTGAGGCAAACATTCAGGAAAAAATGACCCTGTTTTGGCACAACCATTTTGCGACCCAGACTTCACAGGTGTTCATCGGACGGCTGGTGTACCAATACAACCAACTCCTTCGTGCCGATGGATTGGGCAACTTCAAACAACTGACCCGTGCCATCACCCTTAACCCGATGATGCTGGTGTACCTCAACGGTTTTCTCAACGACAAATCGGCACCCGATGAAAACTACTCCCGCGAACTGCAGGAACTCTTTACCATCGGAAAAGATTCCTCCAACCAATACACCGAAGACGATGTGGCTGCAGCAGCAAGAGTACTGACCGGCTGGCGCATCAACCCCAGCTCCGGCGATGTATTCCTGGATATTTTTGCCCACGACGCCAGCAATAAAACCTTTTCTTCCTTTTACAACAATACGGTCATCCAGGGCAGCATCGATGGTGATGCCGAGCTCAATGCCCTGCTGAACATGATTTTTGCCAAGCCCGAAGTGGCGCTGTTCATCTGTCGGAAGCTCTACCGCTATTTTGTGTATTATAAAATTGACCAAACGGTAGAAGACAACATTATTATCCCCCTGGCTCAAATTTTCCGCGACAACAACTACGACATCAAACCTGTCATGGAAACACTGCTCAAAAGCGAGCATTTTTTCGACGCCTACAACAAGGGGTGTTTCATCAAAACCCCGCTTGACCAGATGCTGGGTGTATTGCGAAACTTCAACCAAACCATCGTTTCCTCCACCCTGTACGACAGTTGGTTGATGCCCCTCTACCTCAACTATACCGCAAATTCAATGCAAATGCTGCCGGGTGACCCGCCCAATGTGGCAGGCTGGGCAGCCTTTCGGCTTTCGCCAGGATACTATCGCAACTGGATCACTGCCGATACCATCCGCAACCGTAACATTTTCTCGGATGTCATGGTGTATTATGCCTACGAAACCGAGGGTGGCGACCAATTGAATGTAAACGCTGTAGACTTCGCCGCACAGTTCGATACGCCGGAGGATCCCAATATCCTGCTCAATGATATGATACGGCTGCTGTTGCCCGTTGACCTGTCGGCCTACAAGAAATTTTTGCTGAAATCCATTTTGCTATCCGGTCAGGCATCTGATTATTACTGGACAAATGCCTGGAATGCCTATCTGGATAACCCTGGCGACCAAATGGCTTATGAAACCATCAACCAGCGCCTCAAACTGCTGGTCAAGTACATCATGAGCCTCCCGGAGTACCAGTTGGCCTAACCCTTTCGCAAAAAGCATTGAACCTTTCTTATTATGAAAAGAAGAAAATTTCTCAAATATACCGGTATGATGGCCGGAGCCGTAAGCTTTCCTTTCGGTGGGTTTGGCATCAACCCCATGCCCAAGTTGCCTTTTCTTGGCGCCCTCGCCCAGGGTGGCAACCCGAATGGCAGAGTCCTTGTCCTCGTCCAAATGGTCGGTGGAAACGATGGTTTGAATACCCTGATCCCGCTTGATCAATACGATAAACTGACCAATCACCGGGGATCCATTATTATTCCGGAAGCCCAAACACTGAGCCTTAGCGGCACTTCCAACAGTGCATTGCACCCTTCCATGACGCAAATCCGGGAAATGTTTGACAATGGACTGGTTTCCGTTGTGCAGAACGTTGGCTACCCCAATCAGGACTATTCCCACTTCCGATCTACCGACATCTGGATGACAGCCTCCGACAGCGAGCAATACCTCGAAACAGGCTGGCTGGGCCGGTACCTGCAAAGCGAGTACCCCACTTACCCCTCTGGCTACCCCAATGCCGACATGCCCGACCCGCTGGCCATACAAATTGGTGCACTCACATCCCTTATGCTGCAAGGTAACCCCAACCCCATGGGCTTTGCCATCTCCGACCCCGAATCGTTCTACCAGTTTGTGAACGACCTGGTTGAACCTGCTCCGGCTACACCCTATGGCGATGAACTTAGCTACATCCGGCTTATTACCAACCAGGCACAGGTGTACTATCAGGCGATAAAAGATGCCGCAGATGCCGGACAAAACTTGTCGAACCAGTACCCGGAGCAAAGTGAAAATTCCTTGGCCGACCAGCTCAAAATTGTTGCCCGGCTCATCAGTGGCGGGCTGAAAACGCCGGTTTATGTGGTGACCATTGAAGGGTTCGATACCCACAGTGAACAGGTTGCAGCCGGAAATGTCACCATGGGAAACCACGCTGAGCTCCTCCGGCGTTTGTCGGAAGCCATTGGCGCTTTTCAGAACGACCTGCAGCTGCTGGGCGTTGACGACCGGGTTGCTGGTATGACCTTCTCCGAATTTGGCCGTACCATTGGCGCAAACGCCAGTATGGGTACCGACCACGGGGCGGCAGCACCCATGTTTGTTTTTGGAAAAAAAGTGATACCCGGCATCATCGGCGACAGTCCGGATATTCCCAATCAAATTTTCGGTTCAGAAGACGTGCCCATGGTACACGATTTCCGCTCTGTTTATGCCAGCGCCCTACAGGACTGGTTTGGTATTACCAACCCGGAAAGTATCCTGCAATATCCCTTTCCTATCCTGCCCATTTTTACAGCGCCGAGCAGTGGCAGCCATAGCCTCGACAGCGCTGAAGCCGCCGCAGTATCGCTCTTCCCGAACCCCTTGCGCAGCAGCGCTACCCTGCAGTTTAACCTGTCGGAAGGTACGCGGGTAACTGCCGTGATATTGGACGCAAACGGACGAATCCTGCGCACCCTTGCCGATCAGGAATACTTCCCTGCCGGTGAACATCAGCTACGCATCGAACGCGGCAGCTTACCCGCCGGACAATATTTCTACCAGGTGCGCACTGGCGGAGGGGCCGTGACCAAGCAAATGGTGGCGATGTAAGCCACCTGTGGCTGTATCCTCATATAGCACTGCAGGCTGAAATTGCTTACAGTGTTTTTCCTTAACCGTGTAGGCTCGCTCCCCTAACAATTCAAGTTTTTAACATGATTACCAACCGCTGGTCGGATCAAATCGACTCCATAACTCAATCTGTTCAGGCTAATTTTGGGCACCTGACACCAAGGCAACTCAATTGGAAACCTGCGTCTGAAACCTGGAGCATAGCACAGAACCTCGAGCACCTGATGGCCATCAACAAATCGTACGAGCCGGTGCTAAAATCTGTCAGGGAAGGAACTTACACACTGCCCTTCCTGGGAAAACTGGGTTTTATGGTAACGCTTATGGGCAACATGGTATTGGGAACTGTACAGCCCGACCGGAAGCGGAAAATGAAAACGTTTCCCATTTGGGAGCCAGCACAGAGCAACAGCGCGGATGATATATTGGAGCAATTTATCCGCCATCAAGATGACCTGAAAAACCTTATCCAGGGATCAAACGACCTATTGGCCACAGGGACCATCATTTCCTCCCCGGCAAATGCCAACATTGTTTACAAACTGGAAACGGCATTTGACATCATCGTTACCCATGAAGCACGACACCTCCAGCAAGCACGGGAGGTCCTGTCGGCAATGGCTTAGTAGTGGGTCGATTTCGGTTGTTTTTTTAACATTATCTTAACACAAATGTTATGAATTTGTTAAAATTTTAACATTAAAATTGCGTTTTACCATGAACTCTTCATCAAAATCAGCGATCATGGTTAACAAAAAATTCAATCTGCCCGCCATCTTAAGCATACTCTTGGGCTTGGCCTTGCTCAGCGCCTGTAATCGCGTGTACCTGGAGAAACCCATGCCCAGCGAAGGCGAAGAAATCCGCAATTTTCCCAAAACATGGTATGGTGTTTACAAAGAACAAGATGCTTCTTCCGATGATATAAGCCACCCTATTGATACGGCTTTTGCAAAATGTTACCGCATTGAACCCATAGGCCAGCAGCAAGCCTTGGTTTCGGCTGAACTCCGCCTTCACAGGTCGAACCTCCATGTACTCGAAGCCAAATTGGAAAACATGCTTCAAAGTGGGGAAATGGGCGCCTATACGCTCAGCGACCATTTTATCCGCATGAAAGACATCGTTGTGAAAGACAGCGTTGGCATGGTACACTTCGAATCGCAATTCATACGGATGCACCAGGAAAATGACTGGTACGTCCTGGATGATACCCGCGCACCAATGTACCTGTACGATTTTGGTAAAAAAATCGCCATCGACTTTGAAACAGAGCACAGTGCTGAAATGAAAAATGAGTTTGCCCTAAACGCCGATACCCTGTCGGAAAAGCAACAGGAAATGGTGGCGAAAAAAACCGGTGCTGATGTTTATTACCTGAACTTCAAAACCTGGACAAAGGATTGTGGTCATGGATGAACATTCGCAGCATCGGCACAGGAACGCTCCAGGTCATAACACCCGATATCAGCGACAATAAAATTTTTGAACAAAGCCTGGACCGGCTCAACAGCATCACGAAATTCCAGCAAAATTGAAGGATCAGGAGATTACCAAATCCAGCCCAGCGACAAGGCTTTCGACCAGTTGCTGGAGCAAGAGTCGGTCTTCAATAAGGTTATCCTGAAAAAAATAGATTAAGCCCTGCAGGTTTTATTCCCCGGCGGCCTTTTCCAGGGCCTGTAAAAACACTTGGGTTTCCTGTGCGCCGGATACGGCGACTTTTCGGTTGAAAACAAAAAACGGCACACCAGAAACACCAAACTGCCGGGCAAGCGCAATGTCTGATTCCACATCCTGCGGCATAATCGTTTCCAGACAATACCGTTGACAATTCGGAAGCGTCCAGACCCAATTCCGTCCCAATTTGAATCAGGGTCGTATGGCTCGCAGTATTTTTCCCTTCTGTAAAATAAGCGGCAAACAGGCGTTCTTCAGCAGCGTCCTGTTTGCCTTTTGTTTTGGCATAATGAGAAAACCGATGGGCATCAAATGAATTGGCCACCACTGCCTTATCGAAATGGTATGACAGGCCCACCGACTGCGCCATGTTCACGACGTAGTCTATCGTTTGATGGGTTTGCTCCATTGACCAGCCTTTTTTCTCTGCGAGCGACTGCACAACGCTTTTGGAAGGGTCTGTTTCGAGCTCCGGGTCGAGTTGGAAACTGCGCCAGATTATTTCTACGCTATCGCGTCCAGCATACTGCGAAAGTGCTGCCTCAAAGCGGCGTTTACCGATATAGCAAAACGGACACATCACGTCCGACCAGATCTCTACAGTCATTTTCTGTGGGATTAAGCTGTCTGCCTGCATATCCGAACGCGACGACGACGCCTGCACAGGAGCAGCCAGTAGGAATGCAAGCAATAAGAACAACAGTTTACGCATGGTGCCCGGTAGAACAGTCAGATTAACAGGTTTGTTCAGGATGCCTGCAACCATCAAGGAACAACTCAACGGTTTTTAATGGCCTCAATCACTTTTTCATTTCTTTTATTGGCCCGGGCATCCTGAAGCGAAACCACTGCCCAAATTGCAGCGGGAATCCAGCCAATTACGGTAATTTGGAGCAGAAGGCACAAAATGCCGGTAAGAATTTTGCCCCGAATCATGAAAGAGAGGAAGGGGAAGAGAATGGCCAACAGTATCATGTTCGTTTAATGCAGGGGTTTGGTTTAACAAGTCAAATGATTCCTTTCTATTTTGGGTCGTTTCATGAAGTCGTTTGCTTTACCAAAATTACAACGCGTTCACCAACATTCAATACCTGCGCTGCATTTTCCATTTGGATCAAGGCTTGTTCCCAAATGGCATGCCCACAAACCAGCAGTTGTGCGGGCGCTTTCTGTAGCGCAGCGGTCACAAATTGCCCACCCTTGTGCGGTGTGCTGTGGTGAAAAGGGTTCTGGTGCAACAAAAGGAGGTCGGGCCTGCGATCAATCCGGCGTTTCAACATGGCGGCAAACTGGTCTTCCGGTATCCGCATGTGCTTGCCGTTGTCGCCCGCCACGCCAGAGATACCGCCAATGCGGAGCCCATCAAGCGCAACTTCTTCGTTTTTCAGGTAAAAGATTCCCGGTTCCCGCCGGAAAGCGGGGAGCGCATCCAGATCGACCCCAAAATCATCATGGTTGCCGCCAACGCCCGTAACCCAGCGAAAATATCGGCGAAAAGTGCGCCATACCGGACGCACATCATCCAGCCCTCCCCGACTTTCCAGGGTGGCAAAAAAATCGCCTGCCAGTACGATGCCCACCTTCTCTGGGTTAAGCTTCATTTCCAGGCGCAGAAACATGGCCAAAAATTCGGGCAGCGCTTCACCCAACAAACGGCGTTGGTCAGCCTCAACCACCACGCCCTGCAAATCGGAGGTAAGCACCAGCGCGTCCAGTGACTTTGGTAAAAAGTCGACCTCCGCCTTAAAAAATGGTAGATCATGGCGCAAAACACCCTGATTTCCCCAGTTGTCGCGCCCGGGACTGGCATGCAGGTAAGGAAAAAAGCCTTCCGGGATGGGTTGTATGTTCAGGAGTTTCACAAAGCAAAAACCGAAAGCATTTTTAAAAAGTTCCAAAGCACGCAAAATCCCTATAACTTTATCCCAAACAACACATACCCATGTCTATTTCCGCCCACAACCCCTGGCACACCGTATCACCTGGCGAAAAAGCGCCTGATATTGTCAATGGCATTATCGAGATTCCAAAAAATTCCCACGCCAAGTACGAGCTCGATAAGGATTCAGGCCTAATCAAGCTCGACCGCGTGTTGTTTTCGGCCATGTATTATCCGGCCAATTATGGCTTCATCCCGCAAAGTTATTGCGATGACCACGACCCGCTCGACATCATGGTGCTTAGCCAGGTAACCCTCGTGCCCATGTGCCTGGTTTCTGCCAGAGTGATTGGCGTGATGCGCATGCTTGACCAGGGAGAAATGGACGACAAAATCATTGCCGTGGCCGAGCACGATATGAGCGTTAACCACATCTACGACATCTCCGGGTTACCCGACCATTTTTTCCGTGAGCTCCGCAGTTTCTTTGAAGACTATAAAAAACTGGAAAACAAAACCGTTCAGGTGGAAGACTTTCAGAACGCTGCCGTGGCCCGCCAAATCGTTGCCCAGAGTTTTCTTGATTACAAGGCATTGATGGCTAAAGGCTAAGCAAAAAAGTAAACCTATATTTGCCATCTTTGAAAACCCACCATAGCAATGCAATGGTTTTGCTGCCGCTAAAAACGCGACATCAGACGCAACTATTGCTGGTGGAAAACTACTTAGGGCATGAACACCCGCCGTACCCTTCCGTTAATAGTACTGGGCGCCATCGCTTTGCTGGCCGCGTTGTACTTTTTTACGCGGCCCGACAAGTCGCGCTTCAACTGGTCCGACAGTTGGGGCAGGGATGCCTATTCGGAAAAAAATGAAGAGCCCTACGGAACCAGCATCTTCTACCGGGTTCTTGAACGCTATTTTCCTGATAAAAAACTCCACCAAATTACCAACGACCCTGCCTTGGAACTACCGCAGGATTCCATTTCCAAAAGCAATTATGTGTTTATCGGTGGAGGGATGTTTCTCGATTCCCTGGATACCCAAAAACTGCTCGATTATGTAGCTTCCGGTAACACAGCACTGATCATCAGCAAGAGTATTCCTTTTGACTTGATGAACTATATTTATTACGACGAATGCGATGAAAATGGTTGGGACGATTATCAGGTAAGCCGCGACTCCCTGTTGTTTTTCCGGTTTCAGGACACTGAAATTATGGCAGACAAAACACAGGGATATGCGTTTTCTACGCCGTACAAAACAAGCCAAAGCCGTACGGATGGAACTACATTGCCCAACGGCATTTCTGCGACTCCCTCCCACAGGAACCACTCGGTTACATGAAAGACAGTTTGATCAATTTTGCCTGGTTTCCATATGGGTCCGGACAATTTTTACTGCATACCACGCCTGTCGCTTTTTCCAATTTCAACTTGCTGCGGCCCGATGGCCGGTTATACGCAGAAAAAGTGTTGTCGTACCTGCCGAAAGGTGATGTATACTGGGACAGTTACAGCCGCGTGCCAGAAAACGTCAGCAGACAGCGCAACCGGAGTTCTGTCAGCCTTCCGGACGAGCACCCGCTAACCTACATACTTCAGCAGCCCGCACTGGCCTGGGCCTGGTACCTGCTGTTTGCGCTGGGCGCCCTTTTCCTGCTGTTTCGCGCCAAACGCCGGCAACGCATCATCCCGGTACTGCCTAAAAATGAAAACTCCTCCTACGAATTTATCAGCACGATCGCTAACCTGCATTTTAGGCAAAAAGACTACCGCAACATGTGCATGCAGCAAATGAAGCTGTTTTTGGCACAATTACGGGATCGTTACGGCATGCTAACCCCACTGGAAGCCGATGGGTCCCCACGAATAAATGCGGAATTTCTGGAACGGCTTGCCCGTTTTTCCGGCGTTCCGGAAAAAGAAATACAACCTATCTTTACCCACTACAACAACTGCCTGCGCTACGAGCCCACAGAGGATATGCTGGTTGAATTGCATCTGGACATTGAGCGCTTTGAAAAGGCCGCAAAGTAAATTGGTATTTGAAATCATAAACCTTGAATCATATCATGGAAATGGAAGAACCCGAAATCCCGGAATCTGAAACGCCAGAAATAGAAGCTCCCGTACCAGAACCTGCCGGCGTGGATGTATCCCCTGTTCAACAACGTGCACAGCAGGTGAAAGCTGAAATCGGACAAGTCATCGTAGGCCAGGAGGATCTGCTCGACCAAATGCTGATTGCCCTGTTCAGCGGTGGGCACGTACTGCTGGAAGGCGTACCCGGTATTGCCAAAACCCTGAGCGCTAAACTGCTGGCCCAAACCATCGCAGCAGGGTTCAGCCGCATTCAGTTTACCCCGGATATGATGCCTGCCGATGTTATCGGCACCTCGGTCTTTAACATGAAATCATCCGATTTTAATTTTAAATCCGGGCCGATATTTTCCAACATCGTATTGATTGATGAGATCAACCGGGCGCCAGCCAAAACACAGGCCGCGCTGTTTGAAGTCATGGAGGAGTTCCAAATCACCGTAGATGGCCAGACCTACCCCATGAAGCGGCCATTTTTTGTCCTCGCCACCCAAAACCCCATCGAACAGGAGGGAACCTACAAATTGCCTGAGGCACAGCTCGATCGATTTTTGTTCAAAATAATTCTGGATTATCCCAGTTTGGAAGAGGAGCAAACCATCCTGCGTCGTTTCCGCAACGATTTTAACGGTGCCCTACGGCAAACCGTCAAGGCTGTGTTGACGCCTGCCGACATTGCCGACTGCCAAAGGCGGATCGAACAAGTGTACATCCGGGAAGAACTACTCGATTACATAGCAGCCATCGTGCACAATACGCGGAACAACGGCGATTTGTTTTTAGGCGCCAGCCCAAGGGCATCCCTGGCCCTGATGAAAACAGCCAAGGCCATCGCTGCCATTTCCGGTCGCAACTTTGTTACCCCTGATGATATTCGGTATGTATCCTACCCAACCCTCAACCACCGCATTATCCTGACGCCCGAACGCGAAATGGAGGGCTTTACCACCCGGGAAGTGCTGGATGATATTGTGAAAAAACTGGACGTGCCGAGATAGAGGCGATCAGTAGTTAAACACATTAGGAAATCTACTTCTTTCCCATCCTGCCGGGTCGCGCCTCGCCCCTGTGGCAAGTATTGCAGCCTAAACCAGGGCGTTCGCTTTTGAGGCCGTTTATTTTTCGCAGGTTTTCATTGGTACTTCTGGTAAAAACCATCATTTGACGGGCTACATTTTTTTCTGTTTTCACATCAGATGCCCAGTCGCCAGCCGCCGCATGGCAATGGTCGCAACCGACTCCCAGGGCACTGCCCCATCGATCCATAATGTTCAGCAATTTGTCGGCGGACACATCGGTCAATGACTGGATGTTCTGAAAAACGGAATCGGCCCGCATGTTTTCCTTTCCGGCAATACTGGCACGTACACGCTCAATCGCTTTAGCACGGCCTGCGGAAAGAGGATCTGTTGGTGCTGCGGCCGTGGCGGATTTGGTACCGGTGCAATTCGCCAGCCAGAGGAAACACAGCAAAAGCATGGAAACTATGGTAAGTTGTCGCATGAAATAGGGTTTTAGCTGTTTACAAGATATACTAACAAATGTAATCAAATGCCCCTAACATTCCACCAGACCCACCGAGAACTGCACAGCGAGGCCCCCGTCAGCCGTTTCTTTGTATTTGTGGCTCATGTCATCAGCCGTCTCCTTCATGGTACGGATAACAGCATCCAGGCTCACTTTTGCTTTGCTGGGATCACTTTCCAGCGCAATGTGCGCAGCGGTGATGGCCTTGATGGCGCCCATGGTATTCCGCTCGATACACGGCACCTGTACCAGTCCACCAATGGGATCGCAGGTCATGCCCAAATGGTGTTCCATGGCAATCTCAGCAGCCATCATCACCTGCCCGGGTGAACCACCCAAACACTCGGTGAAGGCCCCTGCTGCCATGGCCGACGATACGCCAATTTCTGCCTGACAACCACCCATGGCAGCTGAAATGGTGGCTCCTTTTTTGAATAAACTGCCCAGTTCCCCGGCGGTAAGCATGAACCGAACAATGTCAGCCTCACTTTGGTATTCCGGACAAAAAGTTACAAAATGCATGAGTACCGCTGGAATAACCCCCGCTGCGCCATTGGTTGGCGCTGTGACTACCCGACTAAATGCCGCATTCTCTTCATTGACCGCTAGGGCAAAGCAGCTGACCCATTTAAGGATGTGCCGGAAATCGTGGCTGCCTTTTTTAATTAACTCAAACCACTCCTCCGCATTAGCGTATTTATGTTCACCGAGCAATTTGTGATTAATGGCTTTGGCGCGGCGTTGTACATTGAGTCCTCCGGGCAATACCCCATCGGTATGACAACCGATGTAGATGCACTCCTTCATGACCTCAAAAATGGACAGCAAATCTTTGTGAACCTGCTCCTCAGTACGCCAGGTTAACTCATTTTGCATTACAATTTCAGAAATCGGCTTTTCCAGATCCAGACAGTAGCGTTTTGAGGTCCTGTGCACGATCGATAGGAAAAGGCAATCAACTGTAGAGGCCAGGTTTTCTTCTCCCTCTTTGACCACAAAACCACCGCCTACTGAGTAGTAGGTTTGGCTGACCCCCGCGCCATTTTGTAAAAATGCCCGAAAAACAAGCCCGTTAGCATGATAGGGCAATGTCTGATCGTAATAAAAAACAAGGTCATGCTCCGGATTGAAGGCAATTTGTTTTTTACCACCAAGGTTGAGGCTTTGTGTCGCTATAATGTGCTGAAGGCTCATCTGCACCTGCTCCACGGGAATGGTGACGGGGTCGTGGCCATCCAAACCGAGCAAGACCGCCAGATCAGTGCCGTGGCCTTTCCCGGTTTTGGCCAGAGAGCCATACAACTCAACAACAACGGCTTCCACCGCATCAAACTCTGAATCGCGTTCCAGTTCCCGAACAAAGCGCTGTGCTGCCTTCCAGGGACCCATGGTGTGCGAACTAGATGGGCCAATGCCTATTTTAAAAATGTCGAATACACTGATGCGTTCCATATAAGTCAGGGTGTTTTTGTTGGAGACAAAGGAACGAAAAAAACGGTGGAAAAACGCGGCGGTAAAGTGCGCTGCAGCGCTGGATATACAGCCATTTTACAGCCCACTTTCCCAACAATTTCCGACCTTCACCGTTCCATTCATAAACAAATATCATGCACCACCATAATGTGAATACCGTTTGGGTCGAAGGACTGGCGTTTGACAGTCAAATTGGAATGCATACCGTACGAATTGACGGTCACCCGATAGCCGAAGAAAAAAGCGGAACCGGGCCCAAAGCCCTCATCCTCACCTCGCTTACGGGTTGCTCTGCCATGGATGTCGTGAGCATTCTGGAAAAGATGCAAATGCCTTTCGACCATTTCAGTATTGAAGCTAATGCCCCGCTGACTAGCGAGCACCCTAAAGTTTACCAGGAAATCCAGCTGATTTTTAGGTTTAAGGGAAAGCAATTGGACGAAACCAAAATCCGGCGCGCCATTACCCTTTCAATGGAAAAGTACTGCGGTGTGGCCACCATGTTGCGCGCGCATTGCCCTATTTTGTGGGAGGTCGAAATGGAAGAAACAGCATAATCTAAGCCGTTGGTCTTCGGGAAAAAGCCAATGGCTAAAACCCGGCAAAGGCTATTTTCGACCAAAATCCGCCGGAATCTCACCCCATTCCTTCGTTTCCCACTTCAAGATAGGATTGGTAACTTTATTGATGGAGAGCCATTTTTCTGCCCGGTCGATCATTTCAAAAATGACATCGTTCCGGCCGGTGCGCTCCAGTTTTGTTTTACATATTTTGCCCTTGATCCACAATATGGCATTGCGTGAATCGGAATAGATGGGCATGCTGGGCTTCCCTTCGCGCTGCAGCATGGCCAAGGCATGTACAATAGCCAGAAACTCTCCAATATTGTTGGTGCCCTCGGCCAGCGGCCCTACCCGAAAAAGTTCTTTGCCTGTGGCAATGTGTACACCCCGGTACTCCATATCACCCGGGTTACCGCTGCATGCGGCATCAACGGCCAGACTGTTCAAGTTCACGCCCACGCTTTCCCACTGGGCCGGCGATTTGGTCACTGTTTTGGTATTTTTCCCCGCATAGGCCCAATAACTGCCTTGATAGGCTTTCAGCGCCTCATCCCGCGCGGCGAAGCTTTTATACTTGGCGCCTGGAAAGCCGTCAATCTGCCGCTTGGCATCTTCCCATTTGGAGAACACACCGGTGCTGTGTCCTTCCCAGACGACGTAATATTTTTGTTTGGCCATTTTACGGTAGGTGAACGGTGGGGAGCAGTCGGGGAGCGGTAGGTGAATCAATTTGCGGGAATAACCCAATATTGGTTCCCCGACGGTATATCAACTGTTCACCCACCGTTCAGCCCTTTTGAGAACTAAAGTTTCAAAATATTGATGCTGTAATACAGGGAAATACCTTGTAATGTGATGCTACCATTGCAGTAAGCCGGGTTGTTACAGCCCCGCGTGTAAAGCGCATCGATGTTGGAAAGGCCATAGGTAGCGCGGATACCCAGCTTCCCCTCAAGGTCTTTTTTTGTAAAATTCATTTTGTACTGGAAGCCGCCCAAAAGTCCGATGTCCTTTCTCTTGAAATCGCTGTTGGCATCATAAACGGAGGAGGTGCCAGGGAGGTCCAGCCCTTTGCCGCGATTGATGAGCAGTGCGTTAACATAAGGGCCGGCGTAAATAGAAAGCCGGCCATCGCGGCGAAATGTGAGCTCAGGGTATACGGCAAAGCCCAGCCATGCCTGCCGATAGGTGAGATCACGCTCATACTGCACAAATACCAAACCCGTATCCCGTTGTTCAACGGTGGCAAAGCCGGATTTGGCTTTTACATTCCGGCCAAGAAAGCCAACATCCACATTAAGCGTGATGTACCCGCCCCGGCCTTTAAAGGCAAAAGTGGTTCCGAGCTCCCAACCCGGACCCGCTTTGAATTCTGGTGTTGTCAGCAGCGTTCCGGTTTGCCGCATGTTAAAAACGTTCATGCCCGCCCGAACGCGAAATTGCACGGCGCCGGGATTAAACTCCCGTTCAAACACGTATTCCTGCTTCACCGTCCGGCTGCCGCGGGTTCCTTCCGTATTCACTTGCAATTCGCGGTTACCCAACAAACGGTAGATGATTTTTTTCGGATCGTCGTGTTCCGGATTTTCGAAAACATAGCCATCGTAATCGGCAGTAGTCAGGTTAAAAACCACCGGCTTGTTCTCGTTTTGTCCGCGAACGATGGCAATAAACTGAACGGTATCGGCGCGGCGCTCAATGCGCATGGTTTCCAGGGTAACGGTATCGCCGGTTTCAATTCGGATACGCACATGCCGGCCTATAAGAGTGCTATCGTCGGCAACCGACCAGATTTCGAGGCGGTCACCGCGATCGGTTGGCATAAACCAGACCCCGTCGAGTCCTTTTAATTCACGAAAAATGTCACTAGCATCTTCAATTTGCGCCTGAAGTGCTAGCGGCAACAGGGCTAATAGAAACAAAAACAAACGTGTACGCATGGACGATGGGTTAAATTTTTGGCAAAAAAACGAATTCAAAGCCGCAAAAGCAGGTTTTTTAACTTGAATTTGGAAACTTGGGCACCGAAATGCCTTTTTTGGTCATAAAATCAAATAAAAGGATACTTAAACGCCTTTTTTTAACATTTCATGCAACCCCCGATACTCCCAAATGTCTATACAATCAAATAACGAAATGGACGCAAAACAAACGCACCGCGACCTGATCGAACGCTGCAAGGAAGGAAAACGAGATGCGCAATTTGAGATTTACCAACTGTATTCACGTGCCATGTACAACACGGCGCTCCGGATGGTCCGGAACAGCCACGATGCTGAAGACTTACTGCAAACCGTCTTCATCGAGGTGTTCACCAAAATGGATTCCTTCCGATACGAAAGCAGTTTGGGAGCCTGGATTAAGCGTATCACGGTGAACAAATGTATCAATTTTTTGATGAGCAGGCGGCTCTCTTTTCAGGAATTGACACAACAAGCCGAAGCAGCCCCGACAGACAGCACACCGGAATCCGACAGCCAGTATACTGTTGATGCCATCAATAAGGCCATCAGCCAGTTGCCAGATGGATATCGGGTTGTTTTCACCCTGTACGCAGTAGAGGGATACGACCATGAGGAAATTGGTCAGATCCTGAGTGTTACAGAAGCAACATCCAAATCACAGTATTCCCGCGCAAAAGCCAAACTGCGCGAAATGCTAAGCTGAGAAAAATGAAAGATTCAATATTATATTACATCCATGATAACCGGCCAAAGTTTGATGCTGCCAAGCAGGATCCAAACAGTTGGGCCAGCTTGGCCAGATCCCTTACCCGCTATTCGGAGGCTGATGGCCTGGAGCGCTTCCTCTTGCTGAACCGTCCCTTTATGGACACCGTTGAAACCCCTGCTAACCTTTGGAACGCACTGGAACCCCAACTGCCCGACAATCTGGAACAGTTTCTTCTCAAGCAAAGGGAAATGCTGGATACCGCAAGTCCATCCGGCGAACTTTGGAACCAAATTGCTGCCGAACTTCCGGCCGCCACCACTAAAGCACCCGGACGAATCGTTCAATTCCGCGGTTTTCAACAGCTGGCACGCATCGCGGCAGCCATCACTGTACTTCTTTGCGCCTTGGGCCTGGGCTACTGGTATGGCGCCCAACAAGGTGCAGCAACTACCGCCGGGATGGCCATGAGCGATGTTTCACCCGAATATGCAGAACTGGAAGATTTTTACCAGCGCGGCATTGAACAACGGAAAAATGAACTCGCTGTTTTGGCCGGCAACCGCGACGTGGATGTGCTGAATGATCTGAAACTGATGGACGCCTCCATGCTGGAACTTAAAAAAGAACTCGCCGACGTACCACCCGGAAACCGGGAACAGGTCGTTCGCGCCATGATAGAAAACTACAAAGCCAAATTGGCCATACTACAACGCGTGTTAGAACATCTTCAACCATCACCATCCGATTCTAAAAACAGCGGAAAAAATGAAGTCAAAAGCATTTAGTGCTCTGATGAGCGCACTGCTCCTCCTCAGCCTGGCTGGCACGCTCCAGGCAGCGGACCCCATTGTAAATGGGCCAAAACGAGAATTCTCTAAAACCATCAACCGGGAATTTTCCACCAGCGCCGATGGCATGACTGCCCTTTACAACAAACACGGGAAAGTCAATGTCAATACCTGGGATAAAAACAGCGTGAAAATTGATATCACCATCATTGTCAATTCCAGCGACCAGCGCGACGCCGATCGCGCCTTTGAGCAAATAAAGGTGAATTTCACCAACTCACACGGCTATGTTAAGGCAGAAACCGTGATTGACGACGGCAAAATGAATTATTGCCGCGACTTTAAGATCAATTACGAGGTATGGATGCCCAATGGCAACCAACTCGATCTCAAAAACAAATACGGCAACTCATTTGTCGCCAAACTCAATGGCAAACTCACTGCGGAAATCAAATACGGTGACCTCCGTACCGAAGCCATTGCCAATGATGTGGACCTGACCTTAGGCTATGGCAAAGCGACCATCGAGCGTTTACGGAATTTTTATGGTCAGATCAGTTACGGCGGTCTTATTGTCACCGATGCGGGGGATCTCCAACTCGATTCCAAGTACTCAGAAACCCGCATAGACCGCGTGAAGGTTGCGCGCATCACATCGAAGTACGATGATTTCAGCTTCGGACAAGTGGCCGAACTCCGGCTGCAAACCAAATACAGCGATGTCCGTGTCGGCAAAATGGGCACGGGCTTTATTACCGCACAATACACCGACCTGCAGATGGATGCCCTCCTCGAGTTCCTTGATGCTGACCTCAGTTACGGCGATCTCCAAATCAAAGCGCTCAGTCGAAACTTCAGAGAAGTGTCGGTGGTGGGAAAATACACAGATATCGCATTGAATACCGAACCTGGATCTTCCTTTCGGTTTGATGCGGAAGGCAATTACACCGACCTGCACTATCCCTCCAATGCAAAGGTTAGCCACAAAAGTGTAGATGGCACCCGCAAAACCGTAAGCGGATTCGTCGGCGATGCCGATGCCAGGAGCATTGTAAAAGCCAAGCTGAGCTATGGTGATTTCGTGATCCGATAAGATGGCATGATGACTTATTCGTGCTATAATCAGGATGCTGCCAGAGTATTGCTGTATTGCGGCAGGGCCGAATACTTCACTCTGGTAGCATCCTTAGCTTTAACTTAACATTGCATTCATATTGGGATTACAGTGCTGTCCGACTTTTGCGACAAATCTGTATCCAACTATGAAACGTTTTACCACACTTCTTCTGGTGGCGGCGACGCCATTTTTGCTGTTTGCTCAAAAAGGCACCATCACCGGCAAGGTGATTGACAAAAAACTTGCCGAGCCCCTGATCGGATGCGCCATCCGTCTTGATGATGGCGCCGGTGGCGCAGTTACCGACTACGAAGGCCAGTACATGATCCAAAATGTACCTGTCGGCTCCCATAAAATTACCATCAGCTACCCCGGCTATCAAACAAAGGAAATCAACGAAATCATCGTGAAAAACGGTGAGGCTACCAGTGTTGATGTTTCCATGGAAGACAACAGCGCTGTGATTTCTGAAGTGGTCATTGTTGCAACAGCGCGCAAAGAAAGCATGGGCGCCCTGACAATTTTGCAAAAAAACAGTCCGATGATTGCCGACGGAATCAGTGCTGAATCCATCAAACGGACCCCCGACCGCACAACAGGCGATGTTATTCGCCGCGTGAGTGGCGCCAGTATCCAGGACAACAAGTTTGCTGTTATCCGTGGTCTCAGCGACCGGTACAACATCGCCATGCTCAATGGCGCGCTGTTGTCGAGTTCCGAGCCGGACAGGAAAGCATTCTCATTTGATATTTTTCCTTCTTCTATGCTGGACAACCTGATCGTTGTTAAAACCGCGACACCAGATCTTCCAGGCGAATTTGCCGGTGGCGCCATTCTCCTGAACACCAAGGATATTCCAGAGGAAAACTACATTCGTGCCAACGTTTCTGGCACCTACAACAGCATCACTACCTTTAAGCCTTATACCGTATCCAACTCGGGTGCAACCGATTGGTTGGGAACCGATGATGGTTCACGGGCGCTTCCCAGCGATTTCCCGGATTCACAAACTTTTATTGGTTTGTCCAAAGATGAGAAAATCAAACTCTCGCAGGAATTTCCCAACGACTGGGGGCTCCAGGACAAAAAAAGCGCGCTGCCCAATATCGGTGTTCAACTTTCCGGCGGCCTGGTTTCTGCTGCCGATAAAGCAGTACAAACCGGTGCTATCTTCGCCTTGTCGTATAATAACGGTAACAAACTGCAGGACGCACTACGTGCCGATTACGATAACAGCGGCAAACTCTTCGAGTTTAACGACCGCCAGTTCAAAAACACAGTACTGCTTAGCGGACTTGCCAACTTTGGCATGAAAGTAAACAACCGTCATAAATTTAATTTCCAAACCACCTACTCCTCCAATACCAGCAACGCCGTTGTGCTTCGTACAGGAGACGACCTCGAGCAACAGCGTTTCATCAGCTCTAATACCGTAGAATACACTGAAAATCACCTGCTGACCACCCGTTTGACCGGCGAGCACAATTTGAATGCTAATGGCATGAAATTAACCTGGGGCGGTGGTTTCAACCGTTCTACCCGCGATGTACCCTCCCTCCGCCGTATGTTTTACCTGAAAAACTATGAAGCAGAAGAAGGCGAGCCTTTCCGCGCATTCGTGCCTTATGGATCTGCTGACCCTTTCCGCAGCGGTCGCTTCTACTCCAATTTGGGTGAAAACATCTACAACGCAAACATCGATTATGCCCTTCCTTTTCAACTTTTCGGACAAAAGCAAACCTTTAAAACCGGCGCTTTGCACCAAAGAAAAGACCGCGTATTCGACGCACGCGTAATGGGATTTATCCGCTCTACAGTAGCCGGTTTCAACAGCAGCCTGCTTTTCCTTCCACAGGATTCCATTTTCCAGCCGTCCAGCATTTACAACAAGGGGTTTGTATTAGATGAAATCACCAATGCCAGCGATGCTTACAATGGCCAGTCGGCGCTTAATGCCGCTTACGCCATGTTCGACAACAAATTTGGCGAGCGCTGGCGCATTACCTGGGGTGTTCGAATGGAAAATTTTCGCCAGAAACTCCAGTCTGTTGACTACTCAGGCGGTGATGTCGACATCGACCGCAGCACCACCAACCTGCTACCCTCTGCCAATATCACCTACATCCTCAACGAAAAGAACCAATTGCGCGCTTCGGCATCCAAAACAGTTACCCGTCCGGAATTCCGCGAAATTGCTCCTTTCTCCTTCTACGACTTCTACCTGAATGCAGGCATCAGCGGAAACCCGTCCCTCACACCTGGTGAAATTTTGAACTTCGACCTTCGCTACGAAATATACCCTGGCCAAAATCAGATGTTGAGCGTAAGTACATTTTATAAAATGTTCAACAACCCAATCGAGTTTACCTTCTCCAGCCTTGGCGCAGGTACCCGGAATTTCTTCTACCAAAATATCCCAAGTGCAGAGAATTTTGGTGTGGAACTGGAAATTCGCCAGCAACTTGATTTTGTTGGCGCCGGCTGGGAAAATGTGATGGTTTTTGGAAATGCCGCTTTGATAAAGTCGAAACTCGACTTGTCCAACGTCAGCGCTTTTGATGAAAAACGCGCACTGCAGGGACAATCGCCTTACATCGTTAACGTGGGCGTTTCCTACAATCACCCTGTTACTGGCCTGAGTGCTACCCTGGTGTACAACAGCATTGGCGACCGTATTTCACAGGTCGGCACCGATGGTTACGCCGATATTTACGAGCGTCATCGCAACCTCCTCGACTTCTCCGTCAGCAAGCGCATTGGCCAGCGTGGTGAAGTTAAACTGACTTACGGTGATATTCTCCGCCCGGATTTCATTTACTACCAAGACAACAACGCCAACCACAAATACGATGAGGATGTTGACAATTTGATGCAGAGCATCAAATTCGGCAGCAACATCTCTCTTGGCTTTGGCTACCGTTTTTAACAAAAAACGACAGCAATGCGCATTAAGAAATCCAATGCAGTTCAACCTACTGCATCGGCATAATATTGGATACAGGTTTAGTAGCTCCGGAAAACATCCGGCTACGGTTATCCCGGATGACGTAATGTTGTCCGGGATATTCATTTTATACAGGATTATACCTGTTGATAAACAGACCCTCAACCTGAGTACATATTTTTAGGAGAATAGCCTTGCATGCAGCCAAAATCTTCTATCCAAAACATCAAACAACTTAGGTTACAATGTACTGAAGCAAAAGCCAGGTTTATCGGGTAAGCACGATATAGTCCCGAAGCAGGGTTTTAAGGAACTCCTGGCGGTTAAGCGGCCGCCGGTCAATTTCCAGGATCGGCATCAAGTGGGTAACCAAATCTTCCAGGGCATCCTGATGTGCCCGATTGGGGTATTTTTGCACACGGGAGAGCACCGTTTTTATAAAAATCATATCGTCCTCACTCAGTTTCTTTACCTGCGGAAAAACGGGTTGGTAGTTCTCCAGAGATGATATACGGAGGATGTCATGCAAACGAAAATGAAAACGTCTGCCCTGAATTTTGATCACCGTTGTGTGCGCGGCGATATCTCCCAGCCGCTGGCTGGCATCCGTCGTTTTGATGAGGATAGCGCCAATGATTGCTGCAGAAAAAAAGGAATCAATCAATTGCAGAAGGGTGCGCAACAACACATCACCCCATTCGGGGTCCCTGCCGTCCAGCCGCACCACTTTGATTCCCATCGCCATCTTTCCTGGGGTTTGGCCATTTTTCAAAATTTCAAAGAGGATGTTGTACGTAAAAAACAAAATGAATGGCGACAGTGCGGTAAACATCTGCTGTACAGCCTCACTTTGCGCAAACAGCAATTGCAAAATTGAAATTACCTGAAGAAAATACCAGAACATCATAACGATAAACAGGTCGAGCATCCAGGCCAGTGCGCGTTCGCGCAGCAGTGCCAGTTCGTACTCAATCGTTACGTTTTGCGTCGTGGTTATTTCGATGGATTTAGCCATGAATTATCGGGCATCTTCTGGTTGTTTTCAAAAGCAGTGGCTGGCTGTATAGCGATCTACACCGCTACCTGAAAATCCCGCAGGGCCTCATTCAAGGAAACCTTTTTATCCGTGCTGGCTTGCCGTTTTCCTACAATGAGCGCGCAAGCCACCTGGTAATTACCCGCAGGAAATGATTTGGTATACGTCCCGGGAATCACCACCGAACGCGCGGGAATACGTCCTTTCATGGTAATCGGCTCTGCACCACTTACATCAATGATTCTGGTACTTTGGGTCAGCACCACATTGGCGCCCAATACTGCTTCTTTCTCAACATGAACGCCTTCCACGACGATACAACGGGACCCAATGAAACAATCATCTTCAATAATGGTCGGTGTAGCCTGCGGTGGTTCCAATACACCACCAATGCCCACGCCGCCGGCGAGATGCACATTGCGGCCAATTTGTGCACAGGAACCTACTGTTGCCCAGGTGTCTACCATACTACCACTTCCAACCCAAGCGCCGATGTTCACATAGGATGGCATCAGAATCGCACCTTTTTCAATAAAGGAACCGTATCGTGCGAGGGCCTGTGGTACTACGCGAACCCCCTTTTCTGCAAAACCTTTTTTCAAAGGAATTTTATCATAATATTCAAACGGGCCCACTTCAATGGTCTCCATCTGTTGAATAGGAAAATACAGGATAACAGCCTTTTTAATCCATTCGTGGGTAATCCACGTGCCATTTAGAGGCTCCGCTACCCGAAATTCACCAGCATCCAGGCGCTGGATTACTTCCCGAATGGATTGTTGAACGGCTTCACTTTGCAACATGGACCGGTCAGACCAGGCTGCTTCAATTGTAGATTGTAAGGACATGAATAAAGACGTATGGCGTAATGATCAAAACTGGTTTTCAACGGGTCAACAAGACGGCAATCAAATAGTCGGCCAGCAGTATGATAATATCACTAAAAACCACAGCACGTGTGCTGGCTTTTCCCAACTCAATGCTGCCGCCCGTCACAAAATATCCCTGATAACAGGAAACTGAAGTAAGAATATAGGCAAATACAAACGATTTGACATACATCATGAACACGTTGTACGGCACGAAGAAGGAGCGCAAACCGCGGAAATATTCCTCCGCGGAAAGCAATTCCGTGGGTACGCTCGCCAGGTAACCACCAAAAATGGCTACAAATGCTGAAAAAGTAACGAGAATCGGGATCACTGCCAGGCCCGCAATGACTTTTGGCATAACCAGGTAGGCCGCGGTATTGACGCCCATAACCTCCATGGCATCAATATGCTCCTTTTGCCGCATACCACCAATTTCTGCTGCCATGTTGGAGCCCACTTTTCCGGCCAATACCAGACAGGTTATCGTTGGCGATAACTCTATCAGCGCCAGGTCGCGAACAATGTAGCCGATGTAATAACGCGGAATCAATTGCCCGTCGAGCTGATATGCAAACTGAACTGCTGCTACTGCTCCGATAAAAACAGAAATCAGGCAAACAATAATCAGCGAACCAATCCCGATGTCGTTCATTTGCCGCATGGTTTCCTTCCAGTACATGGAAAGTTTTTCCGGACGGCTAAACGACCGCTTCATCATGATCAGGTACTGACCAATATCATAAATATAGTTGTACTTGGGTCGTTCCATTTGCTGCGAAGATAAGCAGTTTCTTGTTTCAAATTAGGCAGGCGGTTTTTTAAACCCAAGTTCTGCCCGTATTATTGTAGATGAAAAAAAATACCATGAACAAAACCGTTGTCGTAACCGGTGGAACCAAGGGCCTGGGCCGCGCTATGGCCGAAAAATTTGCTTCCAATGGATTTGATGTTTGCGTGTGTGCCCGAACGCAATCCGACCTTGACAGTATGCGCTCAGAATGGGATCAACTATTTCCGGAAGCCCAGTTAATCACCCATAAAGTGGATTTGAGCCAACGTACAGAAGTGCTTCATTTTGCAGATTTGGTTCGCAAAAACTGGCCAAAACTGGATGTTCTTGTCAACAATGCCGGCCTGTTTATGCCCGGCGCTATCTCCGAAGAACCTACCGGCGCGTTCGAAACCATGATGGAAGTTAACATGTACAGCGCCTACTACCTTACTCGGGCCCTGTTGCCCATGATGATCGAACAAAAAGACGGTCATATTTTCAACATCTGTAGTGTGGCCAGCATCACAGCCTACCCCAATGGAGGCTCCTATTCTATTTCAAAATTTGCCTTGCTCGGCTTCTCCAAAGTGCTTCGGGAAGAAATGAAAACAAAAGGGATCAAAGTAAGTGCCATTCTTCCAGGCGCAACCTGGTCCGACAGTTGGCGGGGAGTGGATTTGCCACAAGAGCGATTAATGCAGGCAGAAGACATTGCAAAAGCAGTTTGGGCAGCTTACAACCTCTCCGATTCCGCCGTTGTAGAGGAACTGGTGATTCGACCACAATTGGGAGACCTTTAGCCCTGGTCCAGTACCCCAAGGCCAAACAAGGCAAAATCGTATTTGACAGGATCCAGAGCGTCAAATTCGCGTAAGCGCTCTGTCAATTCCAGCACTGCAGCCCAATCGGTTTGGCGGCGCTCCAGCAATCCCAGATTTCTGGCAATGCGATCAACATGCACGTCCAGCGGAATCAACAGTTGGCTGGGTTGAATATCGCGCCACATGCCAAAATCTACTCCGGAAGAATCTTGTCGTACCATCCAGCGCAAAAACATGTTCAGCCGTTTGCAGGTAGAATTTCGCGAAGGGGTAGCCACATGCTTCCTGGTCCGCTGCAGGGCATAGGGATGATGAAAAATCTTCGTGAAATCCCAGCAGCGCTTTTTCAACTGTCGGGTCAGATGGGCTCAAATGACGGGAGAAAGCTGTTTCCAGGGAATCACTCGAGCGGAAATGTTGCTGCAAAAATTCCAGAAAATACAAGGTGTCTGTAGCCTGAAAAGTTCGGTGTTTGAATTCCAAAAACCGGGCGCGGTCCGACTCCTGGTGATGGACGATAAAGTCATGCGGCGCGCCATCCATCAACGTTGTCAGGGTATGCGCACTTTGAATGATGGTTTTTCGCTGCCCCCAGGCAAGCATGGCCGTCCAAAACCCCATGATTTCCCTGTCCTGTTGCAGGGTAAAACCATGCGGAATACTGATGGGATCGTTGGGAATAAATGCAACGGTATTGTAGCGCGCCACAGCGGCGTCGAGGTATTCCGGTAAATCGCGCTTGTTCATTTTCGTAAATTTTTTACAAATGGGCTTTCTCCCAGTGGCAAAGATGGGCATTGGAACTAAATTTGAGTCATCTACACTCGAAGTAAAGTGGTTTGCGAAAATAATCGCGCAGTCATCAGTTCTGATGGTAAGGCATAAAACGCAGACGATGCAGCGCATCGGCGAGTATTTATAACGCAGCCAGGAGGACTGAGGACAAGCGAGAATTCGCAAACCATTTTACTTCGAGTGTAAATATTCACCCCAAAAATTTGCATTATGAAAACCCAATTGATCGCAGGCCTGCTTTTACTGAGTTCCAACGTCTTTTGTCAGCAGTATAATTACTTTGAAGGCTTCACCAACATGCCGGTTGTGCCGGATACTACCCAAGCAGGTAATCAGTGGCAACAGGGAGCGCCGCAAAAAATGCTGTTTAACAGTGCCTACTCCTCCCCAAATGTCGTCGTAACAGATACTATACAACCTTATATCCCTGGCCAAAGTTCTTCCTTTACCGTGTCCATCGACTCCACAACATTGAACTGGTTGCCCTGGTCGTGGCCCCGTTATGTTTTTATGTACGCCTGGCGCATGGATGCCGATCCAGCACATGCCGGTGGCTTTATCGAAGCCAGCTATGATAAAGGGCTTCAATGGAAAAACCTTTTTCAGATACCATCTATCAAATTGCTTTTTTCGGACAACTCCCCGATACCCTTTTTAATGGCGAACTGGGCTATACTGGCACCGACACTACCTGGCAATACGGGCTAATTTGTTGGGGCGCCCTGGAATTTTTGCCGAGCTTTCCTCCTCTTCCAGAAAGCATCCGGCTGCGCTTTACCTTCGCCAGCGACAGCCTGGCCGTTCCCGCTGACGGATGGATGCTCGACAACATGGAGGCATGGCCAGAGATCATCCACACGGTAAAAGACCTGGAGGGTATGATGGAAACAGCAGCCACCGTTGTGGTGTATCCCAATCCGGCATCCCGATTCGTAAATATTGTCAGTATAACAAAAGGCGAAGGAGAACTCAGCATCCGCCTTGTCGGACTAAACGGGCAAATCTACGGGGAGCGATTGCACGGCAAGGTGGCAAAGGGCATCTATGCCGATTCTTTCGACCTGCAGGGTACACAACAAATTCCCAATGTCTTGATCGTGCAAGTTCAAATGAACAACAAAACCATCTCGAAAAAAATAGTGCGTTTTTAGCCCACAAAAAGGGCTATTTTTTCTTTCGGCTTGGCTTAACACTTGTGCCAGGCTGGTGCAGATCGATGAAATGCTCCAATTTGTACTTGGCCAACTGGTAGCCAGCCTTGTGATACAGGTGCATAAATTTGGTCTGGCGGAGCGCCGTAAGCAATTCTAACAATACAGGCTCGTCCTTTTCCTTGCGGTCAATGGCTTTTTGATAGGCATCTTCAGCCGCTTCCTTTTGGAGCTTGCTTTCTACCAGCGCAAACTGTGCATCGGCACACGCTTCATATACATCTATAAAAGATGGATTGGTCTTCAGATGCTCCTGCTGATGCAGCAACTTCTGTAAGTCTTTCATAGTAAAATTGGATACAGGTGATGAATGAAGTGCAAAGATGGAAAACTTTACAAAAACTTAATATTAAGTTTGGTTCCTCCGTAAGAATTAACATTGAAACCGACCATTTACCCTTCATTTAATACCCTTTGCCCTGCCAAATTAACAATAAACCAAGGATTGCCCTGCCGTATCCTTTGTATTGTGCTGTAGTTGCCCGACCTTTGCGTCCCGAGTTAAGGATTCTCTCACGATCAATAATAATTCGGGTATGGGCAACAAAGCCATTCTCCTTCTGGAAGACGGAACGGTATTTCACGGTAAAGCAGCTGGTAAGATCGGAACAACCACCGGCGAAATTTGCTTCAATACCGGCATGACAGGGTATCAGGAAATATTTACCGACCCTTCCTATTATGGCCAGGTACTGGTTGCCACCAATGTTCATATTGGAAACTACGGTATTAAAAATGATGAAGTTGAAAGTGAAGGAATCAAAATCGCTGGTTTCATCTGCCGCAATTTCAACGAACAATACAGCCGTAATCTAGCCGATAGGAGTATTCAGCAATACTTTGAAGAACAAGGGCTCGTGGCCATTGAAGACATAGACACCCGAGCGCTCGTACAGCATATCCGCACCCGCGGCGCTATGAATTGCGTTATTTCCAGCGAAATCACCGATCAGGATGCATTGTTGAAAATGCTTGCCGATACTCCACCCATGGCAGGGCTGGAGTTATCCAGTCAGGTAACCACAAGGGAGCCATACTTTATCGGCAACCCCAATGCAGCCTACCGCATCGCCGTGATGGATTACGGTGTTAAGAAGAATATCCTGCGTTGTTTTGATGCCCGAAATTGCTACCTGAAGGTTTTTCCCGCCAATACTGGTTTCGAGGAAGTGAACGCCTGGAACCCCCATGGCTACTTTCTGTCCAATGGCCCCGGTGACCCTGCTGCCATGCCCTATGCCGTAGCAACCGTAAAATCGATGCTCGCAGCAGAAAAACCCCTTTTCGGCATTTGTTTGGGACAACAAATTCTCGCCCAAGCGGCTGGTCTTCCCACCTACAAACTCCACCACGGTCATCGCGGCATCAATCATCCGGTAAAAAACCTGCACACTGGAAAATCTGAAATTACCAGCCAGAACCACGGGTTTGGTGTGCTCGAGCAAGCAGTATACGACAGCCCCAGCCTTGTAGAGGCCACACACATCAACCTAAACGACAATACCGTGGAGGGCATTCGACTAAAAAACAAGCCTGCCTTTAGCGTCCAGTACCACCCGGAAGCAGCACCAGGGCCACACGATTCCCGGTATTTGTTCGATGAGTTCGTGCAAATGCTGTCCTAGTGCTTTAGCCTTTGGCTACTCAACTAATGTTTTTCAACACATTGGATTTTATCAAATCTTCATGGAATTTGAATGGATACGGTATTCCAAAACCAATTCGTACCCAAAGGCTAGATACCTATCCCTTTTTGAAGCCCTCAATGGCTTTTTTTGAAAATTCGGACAACGACAGCCGGCCGCTGATGGCTGCGCGTTCGGAAAGCAGGGTGTCCCAATGCTCGGTACCCTGCCAGAATACCCGTTTAAGTTCCAGCAACGCCTCGGGATTGTAAGTACACAGCTTTTCACAAAAGTGTGCGATGTAGGCGTCCAGCTGTTCAACGGTATCGAATACTTCCTGAAAAAGTCCGGCAGCTTTGCCCCATTCCGCTGTTTGCCATTCCGATGGCGTCAGGGTCATTTTGATAAAATTGGCCGTTCCGATCTTACGTTCCACCGCTGGGCCAATCACGAAGGGACCAAAGCCGACCGCCAACTCACTAAGCCGGATGGAAGCGTAATGTGAACCCATGCAATAGTCGGTCCCAACCGCCAGCCCAACCCCGCCACCAACGGCTTTGCCGTGTACGCGGCCAACAATAATTTTTGGACACCGGCGCATGGCGTTTATCACATTGCCAAAACCCGAGAAAAATGCATTGGCAGATACCATGTCTTCAATCGCCATCAATTCATCAAAACTGGCGCCGGCACAAAATGTTTTGTGCTCCGCACTCTGCAATACGATGACTTTTACCGCCGGATTGGCACCTGCCGATTCAAAAGCATCAATGAGTCCTTGCAGCAACTTACTGGGCAAACTGTTGTGATTGGGATGAAAAAAGGTGACGGTTGCCACCCCACTGTCTGCAATATCAGTGCGAACGTATCCTTGCTGGGTAATATCCATAATTCATTTTTTACGGGCTAAAGATAGGGCACAGGACGTTCGGAAACGCCATTTTACTGGCATTTCCAGCGGTAGGAAGAAAGCGGATAACTTTTTTTGCGGTAGGAAAAATGCCACCACTCCGTACGGATGCCCTTAAATCCAACCGATTCCATGGTTTGATGAAGCAAGGCGCGATTTTTCAATACCTGCTCCGGCAACTGTGTATAATCGGTATGGGCCGCCTGGCCAAAAAAATCGTAACCCGTACCCATATCAAGTTCTTTCCCCGATGCATCCACGATGGTAAGGTCGATGGCAGCACCACGAGAATGCATGGAACCCTTGGCTGGTGGTGCCACATAATTGGGATCTGGAACTTTGTCCCACAAACGTTGTTGATAGGGACTTGGGCGATAACAATCGAACAGTTTTAATCCTAATCCCTTCGCCCCTAATTGCTGCTGGGCCTGCAGCAAAGCTGCCGCTGCTTCTGGACGCAGCATACAATCCGGGCAATCGTAAATTTGTGTTTTGGTAAAATTGTTGGTCGTGGCATATCTGATGTCGAGCACAATGCCTGTACCCACAGGATCGATTCGCACAAAAACAGAATCCAATTCCTGCCCGAAAATAATTCCCGACCAAAACATTAACACCGCTACTATTACGTTGTATTTCATCCGATAAAGGTCTAAATTTTATCAGAAATCCATTTTATAAAGATTATCCATGCGCACCTTGTTGTTTGTAATCTTGTCAAGCGTACTTTCCTTAAACGCCATTGCACAAAACACCCCCTACCCAGGCCAGCCCATAGAAGGGCCCGGTGGTGCAGATTATACCCACCATGGATTTACGTTCACAGATGTATCTGAAAAAACCGACGGTTACTGGCTCTTCGAACCCAGCGACCCCAAGCCGGACTCCGCAGATGTAGTGGTATTTCTCCACGGCTATGGCTCTTACAATCCGATGGTTTATGGCAAATGGATCAAGCATCTGGTAGCCAAAGGAAACATTGTAATCTATCCCCGATACCAGAAAAACAACTACCTCACACGAGCCGGCGCTTTTCCTGCAAATGCTGCAACCGGAATTCGGGATGCGCTTGCTTCGCTTCAGGCGCCCGGACGCGTACATCCCCGCACAGGAAAGGTGGCCTACATCGGCCACAGCTATGGCGGGGTAATTGCCGCCAACTTGGGTGTCAACTGGGAACACCTTGGGGTGCGCAAACCAGCATCAATGTTGCTCTGCGAGCCTGGATCTGGTCCGCTCAAAGGCGCAAGGCTATCCGATTATGCCTGCTTACCGGCAGATTGTGCCCTGGTGGTGGTGGTTGGCGAAAACGATTATGTTGTCGGCGACGAGTTTGGAAGGCTGGTATTTAATACCGCTGTGCATACTCCCCGGCGTAACCTGGTTGTGCAATACCCCGACAGCTCCGGTCAGGAGCGTGTCCGTGCCTCACATGCTGAACCCTATTGTAACGATACCGATTTCGATACCGGCATGCGCAACTACACCGTCAAAAGAGCACTGCAGACCTCCCGCCTTAATGCAGTCGATTTTAATTGTTATTGGAAATTTGGCGACGCCCTCCTGGGCTATTCGCGTCAAGGTATCCTGAAAGGTGTAGCCTTTGGTAATTCCCTTCGGCAACAATCTTTGGGAACCTGGTCCAATGGTCAACCCATCCGCCCCCTTGAGGTGGAAACCCCTCCCAACCTGTCCCGACATTCCAGTTCCTTATCCGCCCAGCATTAAACGAATGCGTTTTTTATTCCATTCGCTGCACAGATTTTAAATTATTGGCCGATATTCGGCATTTCTAAAGAGACTGTTCAATAAAATGTGTCATTTTATTGAACAGTCTCTTGCTAAATCACTAATCGACGGTCTACTATGCTTCGCACCCTGTCTATTGCATGCTTACTGCTTTCCTGCACCGCTGCTCCCAAACAAAAAACCAGCAACGCCGCCGCAACACCTGCGCAAAGTAGTTTACCACTGGAAAAAATTAAACTTCCGGAGGGATTTCACATTGATGTATACGCTGAAAATGTGGGCAATGCCCGTTCCCTTAGCCTCAGTCCAGGCGGTACGCTATTTGTAGGATCCATGGGAGCTGGCAATGTGTACGCCCTTCGGGATACCGATGGCGACATGCACGCCGACCAGCAATTCCTGATCGCCTCCGGGCTTCAAATGCCCAATGGCGTTGCCTTTAAAAACGGCAGCCTGTACGTAGCAGAAGTAAGTCGCATCCTGCGCTTTGACGACATCGAAAACCGGCTTTCCAACCCACCAGCCCCCGTGGTCGTTTACGACAAATACCACACAGAAACCCACCACGGCTGGAAATACATCGCTTTTGGCCCGGATGGCAAATTATACGTGCCCGTGGGTGCGCCCTGTAATATATGCGAACCCGATAGCAGTTACGCCTGTATTACCCGACTTGATGTCGATAGCCCGTCGCCAAAACCCGAAATTGTGCAGCATGGAATCCGTAATACCGTGGGCATAACCTGGGATCCCCGGACCAAAGAAATGTGGTTTACCGACAATGGCCGTGATATGATGGGCGATGACATGCCCTCCTGCGAACTTAACCATGCCCCGCATGACGGGATGCATTTTGGTTATCCCTACTGCCACCAGGGCGATACACCCGATCCAAAATATGGTGAAAAATACCCGTGTAGCGACTTTACCCCGCCTGTCGTAAAAATTGGTCCCCACACAGCTCCGCTTGGACTCGAATTTTACCAGGGCAATTTGTTCCCCGCCGAGTATAAAAACCGTATCCTTGTTGCCAAGCATGGCTCCTGGAACCGCAGCAATAAAATAGGATACGATATTGGTATGGTTACTTTCGATCAATCTGGCAACGCCACCGCCTACGAAACCTTCGCATCCGGATGGTTGCAACCCGGAGAAGAGGTGTGGGGGCGTCCAGTAGATCTGGAACACTTGCCTGATGGTTCTATGCTGGTTTCCGACGATTTTGCTGATGTGATTTACCGCATTTGGTACAAAAAATAGTGGCGTATGCATCCAGTTGATACCCTGCAAATCAACTTTAATCCCGACCAGCTGGCCATTCTGAATGCCGCCATGGCCTTTCTCATGTTCAGTGTAGCCCTTGACGTGCGGCCATCGGACTTTAAAAAAGTGGTGCTATTTCCAAAATCAGTAGGTGTCGGACTTTTGATTCAATACCTGCTGTTTCCGCTGGTGACATTGGGAGTCATATTCCTATTCCAACCGCCCGTGAGCATGGCCATGGGTATGGTGCTGGTGAGCATGTGCCCTTCCGGAAACATGACCAACTACCTGACCCACTTTTCCAAAGCCAATGTTGCACTGTCGGTCACGTTCAATGCCATCATAATTCTCCTGGCCTCTGTGATTACCCCGGCCGGCTTCTTGTTTTGGTCGGGCTTTATCCCAGATTCAGAAACCCTGCGCCAGTCTTTCGATCTCAAGTTTATGGAAATGGCCTTGATCATCATTGAACTGATTCTGGCGCCATTGTTGTTGGGCATGTGGCTAAACCACCGCTTCCCGGCATTTGTTGAAAAAATAAAACCCTGGGCTCAACGCTTGTCGCTGATCATTTTTTTCAGCATCCTGGTATTGGCTTTGTTGGGAAACCGCGAAAATATCAGTACCTACCTGGGCTATGCTTTTTTGATTGTCCTTATACACAACGGCCTCGGCATCAGTTTAGGTTACTGGATCGGCCGATTGACCCGGTTGCCCGAGTTGGACTGCCGAACCCTGGCATTCGAATCGGGCGTGCACAACACCGCATTAGGACTGCTTTTGATCTTCCGTTTTTTCAACGGCCTTGGCGGTATGGCGCTCATCGCGGCCTGGTACGGCATCTGGGACCTCGTGACCGGCATGGGGCTCGCCTATTATTGGCGGCGTAAAGCAGTGCAATAGGCCCTAGCCCTGTTGTGTTTTTTGTTTTTTACTGGTAAAAAAAGCGATCAGGGTATACACTGCACCGATCAGGACAAGATTGACCGCAAAATTCATCAGGGTGTCACTTGCTGAATGCGAACGGCTGTCTATATCCAGAAAAATATATACAGCGTAGGTTAGCGCAGCAGTAACCATAAGCCAGCCAGGAATGGATTTGGGCAGGTAAAAAATACCGATTTGTATGAACCAGGGAAATTTCATATTAATACAATTTGATAGTGAAATAACGGGGCCTCTGTACCTAATCTGTCCTTAAACAGTCGAGTAAAGGTCATTTTTATGTTTTAATCAGCATTCTTCTAATTCCCTTTTTCTTTTCCCAAACGCTCGCGTCGACCGGCAGATTTCCCGACAACTGTTTCCAGCCATAAAAGAGGTTCATGCTGGCAGCCATAAAAAAGGCACCCAGGCGGAGGTACCGCAGGGAACGAAATACCCGTAGTAATACATTTTTTGGCGAAAAGGACCTGCGCCATAATCGACGATGTGCCATCAATAACTCCGATGCATCCATCCTGGCAGGTTGAAAGGCAACATTGTATCCGTTGTAAAACTCCCAACCGCGATCTTCCAGAATCCTACCTTCTGCGGAGAGTTGATCGTACAATGGCGTTCCTTTAAAGGGTGTCAATATGCTTAAAAATGGTACATCCACCCCGATTTCCATCAACTGATCGGCCATAGATTCAATGGTTTCTGGTGTGTCATGATCAAAACCTGCAATGAATCCTGCCATCACACCAATACCATGTTGATGCAATGCATCCACGGCTTTTTTGTAATTACTGACTTTATTTTGCCGCTTGTTTGCATCTGCAAGGCTGTCGGTACCAAAACTTTCAATTCCAAAAAAGATACCGATGCAACCCGATTTCTTCATAAGTGCCAACAATTCCGGATCCTTGGCAATATCCAGGCTTGCTTGGGTAAGCCACCATTTTTTTAGGGGAATCATCTCCGTCAAAAGCTGTTTGATAAAGGGTCGGTTGATGGTCAGGTTGTCATCCCAAAACCAAACCACCTTTCGTTGCCACCAAAAAGGGAAGCGATCGTACCGGATATTCTCAATCAGATCCGCTATCGGCCGCATCCTGAACCCTGGATTCAGGGTTGGTACCGAGCAAAAAGAGCAACTAAACGGACAACCTCTGGTAGCCTGTATCACTTTTGGAATGAAATACCTGCTCTTTAGCAAATCATATCGCGGTGTGGGCAGGCTCCGCATATCGGAAGGGCTGCCGCGATATACATTCCTTAAATTGCCATTTTCTACATCCAACAACAATTGGGACCAGGCTAGTTCTGCTTCACCCGTAATAACGGCATCGAAATGCTCCAACGCTTCAACTTCACAGTATGTGACATGTGGCCCCCCGGCAACAACGGTTTTCCCACGGCGACGAAATGCATCAGCCAACCGGTACGCCTCTGGTGCAAATCCGCTGAAAAAGGAGATCGCAACCAGATCGGCATCTGTATCAAAATCAATGCGCTCTACTTGTTGATGAAAAACACGGGTTTCATAGCAAGCTGGTGTAATGGCAGCCAGGTGAATACCCGTAATCGGTGGCACAAAATCAATCTCATGTCCCACCCGATACCGCTGCATGTAGGCAATTATTATATCAATTTTCATACCGCGAGGTTTTTCTTACTGATGCCATTGAATCCTCCGTGACACATACATCACCACTGCCAATATGACAAACAAGCCAATACTGCCGATCAGCAGGGCATAATCCTGCAATTGGAGTGTAACAAACAAAAAACCGTACAGCGCGCTGAGTGTGCCGCCAACCAACAGACCCATTTTTCCGGAATCGAACAACGACTTTGCATACCAGCCTGCCAACCCAATCGTCATGCCCGCTGCTATCAAATAAGCGTAGTTGAAATGTATGTGCTCTGAAAAAGATACGAGTAGGGTATAAAAAATGACCAGCGCCAAGCCCATCAACGCATATTGAAACGGGTGTACCGGTTTCGACTGGCGCATTTCCACAAAGAACAAGGCCAAAAAACTGAGCCCGATAAATAAAATGGCATACTTCACCGACCGCGTTGCTTTTTGGTAATTGTCCACCGGCAGGAGTAAATCCACCCCAAAACTGCTGTCGTAGAAATTAATCTGTTGGTCGCTGGTCCAACTTTGCGGATAGTTCCGGTTGAGGTGCAGTACTTTCCAACTGGCTTTGAACCCTTCCGGACCCATCGTTTTTTCATCGGGTAAAAATGCTCCGGTGTAACTCGGATCCTGCCACGTTGATTGTAAATTAACCGTGGTCACTTTTCCAACAGGTGTCAGAAAAAGAGAACCCGAACCTTTCAACTCCAGGTCAATATGAAACGCCAATTGTGTACTATCCGAATCCAGGGGTACATCGGCATGCATGCCACTTTCAGCCAGTCCAGGCACCGGCATACCGGGATCAAACAACTTCTCTGTGCCATTCCAGCGCAACTTTACCTGCTCTTTTAAGCCGCGTAAATCCGGAATACCCAATACCAGCCGCGCCTTGTCTGGGTGTAACACCGCCCCATCTGGAAGCAGGCTGCTCACATCAGGCTTTGCAAAAAATCCATCCATGGATATGGTGCTCTTGTACAACACTACTTCAAAGATGCCACGGTACCGTTTTTCAGGGTCCAGTGCCCCGTCAATTTTCAGATCATCTGGGAGAAAATACAGAAAGCAGGTTGTCCGACCAATCTCTTTGCCCTCGGTATTGCGCGAAGGGATATCGTATGGGATAGTGAGTACCGGCCCCGAAAGGGTTTGTGGGTTTCCCCATTTACTGCTGACCTCTGTTACCGCTTCTGCCTGCCGGCCTTCCCGTTCACGAATCAGATCGCTCACCCAAAAGGTCGGAATCATTAAAAACAGCATTAGCATAAATATTACGATGCCTTTTACGGTAATGGCGTTCTTCTGCCAAAATGATGGTGTTTCCATAAAAATAGATTTTATTTTTTAAAAGTACTTTGAAATGCAAAGTTATTTGAAAACATTAGATTAATGCAATCTCTGGAACAAAAAAAAATCAACAAATCCGAACCAGGTGCAATGACGGTACTGCGCTGGAGTAGCGAAGTTCAACGGTTCGGTTCCTTATTTTCCTGTAAATTTGTATTCGCAGCCCTTTTTGTAGCAACTGCTACCTTTTTCCAATCGACTAATCTACTTACCATGAAAAAAATGATCCCCCTACTGCTGCTGTTCCTCAGCGCATCATCCCTGGCCATCGCTCAAAACAAAAAGCCTGCTCCACCTCCTGGAAATGGAGGGCCGGCCGGAGGCATTCACTGGCAGCCAAAATCTGCTGTTCCCCAGGCAGAAAACCCTTTTCAAACACCAGCTCCCGTTTTCAGTCAGCCTGGAAAATTCACCCCCGATCAAAACCCGAACACCATCGTGCGCATTGAACGCGATGCCGATGGAAACCCGATTGCATTTGTGGGTTCAACAGGCATTGCGGCGGGCGACAAAAACGAATTAGCACAAACCGCACTGGATTATTTTCAAAGTTTGACCCCGGAAGGAATCCTCGACCCGGCTGAAGAATTTGTCGTCGCAGCTTCTCACCCCGATGATCAAGGCAATTTCCATGTCAAACTGCAGCAGGCATACCGCAGCATTCCGGTATTTGGTGCTGAATTGATTGCGCACACGCACGATGGTTTTTTCGACCTCCTGAACGGCCGCTATCGCCCTACACCAAACCTGTCGGTGACGCCTTCGCTTTCCAGCATCCAGGCCATCGACGCTGTAAAATCTCATATTGACAGAGCAAAAGTCAAAGAAACCTGGACCAGCCTTGATTTACAAATTGTGGGTGGAAACCCATTCCCGACTGAACTGGTGGTGTATTACCCCGAAAATGACGCGCCAAAACTTGCCTGGTACATACAAGCACACCCAAACCTGATGCAACGGCTGGAGTATTTCATCGACGCACAGACTGGCGCAGTACTGAAATCCTACGACAGCACCTGCGCGATTGATGGTGGTTTTCACCAACACGAGATGAAAGCACCCACAGCCAATATAGGCCATACACCAACCCATGATGGTGCTGAACTACCACCCGATGGCGCCATAAATGCATCTGGGTTGGACCTGCTCAACGTCAATCGCTCCTTTGGCGCCTGGCAGCAGGGCAGCACCATATACCTGGAAGATGCCAGTAAATCGATGTTCAACAACAGCCAGTCGAACATGCCCAACGACCCAGTTGGTGCAATCGTAACGCTGGATGCCTTGAATACCTCTCCTGCCAACCAGGGTAGTTTTAATTACGACTTTGTTAAATCCAACACCACCACCTTTAACAATAAAAAAGGGGTCAGCGCGCATTGGAACAGCATCAAAAGTTTTGATTACTATAAAGCTACCTTTGGCCGAAATTCCATTGACGGCATCGGAGGCAATATCATCAGCTTCATCAATGTTGCCGACGACAACGGTACTTCCATGGAGAATGCTTTTTGGAATGGCAATGCCATGTGGTACGGCAATGGTGGTTCCACGTTTAAAGAACTGGCGCGCGGGCTTGATGTTGGCGGGCATGAAATGACCCATGGTGTGGTGGAAAAAACCGCCAACCTGGAATACCTCAATGAAAGCGGAGCCATGAATGAATCTTTTGCCGATATTTTTGGCGCCATGATCGATCGCGACGACTGGAAAATTGGTGAAGATGTGATGCAAGCGGGCGTCAGCCCCAATGGATGCCTGCGCGACATGCAAAACCCACACAATGGCGATTCACAAGGCGGTTCCTGGTGGCAGCCCCAGCATGTGAATGAAAAATACAACGGAACACAGGACAATGGAGGGGTACACATCAACTCCGGTATTACCAACCGCGCATACTACCTCTTTGCCACCAATGCGGCCGTAGGTAAGGATAAAGCGGAACAAGTGTATTACAAAGCACTGCGCGATTATCTGGTCAAATCCAGCAAATTTGTCGATCTACGAATTGCTGTCTTGCAGGCGGCGAATGACTTATACGGTGCTGCCGTGGCCAATGCAGCCGCATCTGCCTTTGACCAGGTGGGTATTGTTGGCAGCGCACCCGGTGGTAATTACCTGGGGCAGCTCGCCCCGAATCCCGGTACCGATTATATCCTTTGTGCCTCCAACGATCTCAACGACATCGACCTGGCCACAGGCAACGGTACCATTTTGGGAAGCATTTATACCCAGGGCCTCATGAGCAGGCCATCCATTACCGACAATGGTTCCCAAATAGTTTTTGTCGATAATCAGGGGTACGTAAAGGGAATAGATTTGAACTATGGCAATCAAATCACCTTCCAATTGTCTACCATAAGTGATTTGCCGGAATGGAGAAATGTAGCCATATCAAAGGATGGCCGTTTCATCGCTGCACTGTATGAATCAGCAGAAAACAAAGTCTATGTTTTTGACCTGATTTCTGGTCTTTCGCAGGTTTTTTCCCTCTACAACCCCACCTACAGCCAGGGGCAAATAACCGGAGATGTTCAATACGCCGATGTTTTGGAGTTCGATTATTCCGGACAATTCATCATGTACGATGCGTTTAACAAACTCAGCAATACACAGGGACAGGATATCAGTTACTGGGACATTGGTTTTATCCAGTTTTGGAACAATGGCAGTTTTGCAAACGGCAGCAGTGCTTTCATCAGCAAACTGTTTAGTGGGCTACCGGAGAATACCAGCGTAGGTGATCCGACGTTTTCCAAAAACTCACCCTATATCATTGCCTTTGACTTCATCGACAACAACAACAACAGTTTTGCCATTTACGGTGCGAACGTCGAAACTGGCGATAACAACGCAATGATCACCAATGTAGGCAGCCAAGGGTGGCCCAATTACAGCCGTTTGGACAATTCCATGATTTATGAATCCCCTGGCTTTTTTGGCCTGAACCTTTACAAGGTTGGTGTGGCAAACAATAAAATTCAGGCCCAGGGAAGCATCAGTCAGTTCATTAGCGACCGAAATTGGGGAGTATGGTATGGAAATGGCACGCGCAGTTTGTTGGTTGATGCACCAGATGTGAACCCTTCGGCCTTCGACATGAAACTCGCGCCAAACCCGAGTATGGGAAATGTGCAACTCAGCATTGATTCCAAGTTTGATGAAACGGTGCGTATTAGCCTGGTGGACATGCTGGGCAAAATATTGATCAGCCGCCAGGCAGATCTTCAATCCGGGAAAAACCAGATAGATCTGAATATCAACAACTTTTCTGCCGGACAATACTTACTCCGCGTGGAGGGAAAATCTGGTTTAGGAACAAAAATGCTGTTGAAGCAGTAAAGAGCAATGCACTAAAATAAAGAGGCTGCCATTAATACGCTGAATAGCGCAATGGCAGCCTCTTTTCTTATCCTTCCTGGAAAACTAATTATTCCGCTGTAGTGGCTGACTCATAACCTTCCCCATTGGGTGTTCCTGTGAAATGCTTCAGCATGATAACCTCACGCTGGGTAAGTTCCCTAAATGCACCACGGGGCAAGTCTTTTTTAGAAAGACCCGCAAAGTAAAAGCGATCCAGTTTCCGTACCCGGTATCCCAGAGATTCAAACAGGCGACGCACAATACGGTTACGACCAACCACAATTTCAAGTTCCACGATATCTCGTTCGGGGTGATCTTCTGCAAAACGAACCCAATTCACTGGCACCGGACCATCCTCCAGTTCAACTCCTGCAATAATGCGTTCGTAGTCACGCTCGCTCAACCCTCGATCCAAGCCTACCCGGTACTGTTTGAGTATGCGGTAGCTGGGATGCGATAATTTGGCAGCCAGGTCGCCATCGTTGGTAATCACGATCAAACCTGTAGTATCTCTGTCGAGTCGGCCTACCGGATAAATGCGCTCAGGGTAATTCGGGTCCACAATATCCAGTACAGTTGGTCGGCCACGATCATCATCGGTGGTAGTAATTACATTTTTAGGCTTGTTCAGCAACAGATAAACTGGTCGCTCCTGCACTTTCATTGCATTTCCTTCGTATATCACCACATCTCCAGCGGCAATACGATAGTATGGCTCAAGTTTCACTTCACCATTTACAGTGACCAAACCTTGTTCAATAAATTCCACTGCCTTACGGCGGGATGACACACCGCAATGTGCCAGGTATTTATTCAAAGGCATTCCCTCACCCGAAGGAAGTTTCGGTTTGGGTTTTCGCTCAATGTGAAATTCCTCTTTTTTATGGAACGGTTTTTTGCCAAACGGTTTGCGAAATCCACCCCCTTCGCGATTCTGGTCGAACGGACGGCTTGGACGATTGGCATCGTAAGGACGGCGCTCACGGTTCTGGTCAAACGGGCGGCTCGGGCGATTAGCATCGAACGGACGGCGTTCCCGGTTCTGATCAAACGGGCGGCTCGGGCGATCGGAGTCGAACGGACGGCGCTCACGGTTCTGGTCAAACGGGCGGCTCGGGCGATCGGAGTCGAACGGACGGCGCTCCCGATTCTGGTCGAACGGGCGGCTCGGGCGATCGGAGTCGAACGGACGGCGCTCACGATTTTGATCTAACGGGCGATCCTGAAACGGTTTGCGCTCCCTATCCTGAAATGGCTTGCGCTCGCGGTCCAGCGGTTTTTCGGAAAAATCTTTTTTCTCTGAACTATCCCCTGACTGATTGTTTTCATCGTCGGGGAAATAAATTTTGGGTCGCTCTTTCAGCGAGAACCCGCTGCCCGGCTTATAAATCCTCGGGCGCTTCTTTTTCTCTTCCATTGAGACAGTTTTGTGCGAATAATAAACTTTGCAGCAAAGATGCAGGTAAAAATGAAAAGTGGCTAAGCAAATTACATTAAATCATGAGGTTTTGTCTTCATATATGTAAAAATACAAATACAGTACACAAATTAGACGATTTTTTTGTCAAAAGCAACAAGACTCTTGCCCCTTACTTAAAAAACATCCTCTTCAAGGGCCAATAATACAACCTTTTGCTGCGACTATTGATCTCCTTTTATCCATTTTACAACCCATTGTTTGCCGCCTACATCTCGCAATTGAAACAAATACAAGCCCGCAGGGTATTCATCTACGGCAATCGTGTTTTGCCACTCTTCCACAGACAACCTTTTTACCAACTGGCCAAATTGATTGCGAACCACCACAGAAACAATTTGTACCGAAGCAGGAATTTCCAAACGAACCAAACTGCTTGCCGGATTTGGAATCACCCTGAAAGCTAATGGAATTAAATGAGGCTCATTGGAAGCCACCGTATTGTCTACAACAATGGGGCCAAGCATCGTGGAACAACCAACCTCGTTGATGATTTTTACAAAATAGGTTCCAGAAAATAAGCCCTCCACCAATGCAGTACTACCTGAAAAACCATTAGGGCCCGACCATTCCAAAATGCTTCCAGATGCTACATCAATTTGAATACTGCCTTGTCCTAAATTATCCATGTCATGAACAACCGAAACAAGTGACGCAAGCGGGGCTTCCGAAACGCTCACCGTAAAAGAGCAATTGCTGCTGTTTCCTGAAGCATCCGTCAGCAAATATTCCTGAATGGTTAGTCCTACAGGAAAAACAACGCCCGAGGGCAGTCCCGATATCAGCATCGGTTCAATTCCAGCCAAACTACAATTATCACTGAATCCAGGATACTCAAACCAAATGGTGTCTCCTTCGCATGCCATAGTAGGGCTTGTAGGACAAAGGAGCTCCGGGGGAGTTTGATCTTCTGAAACCACAGCAAACATGGCTAATGTGGAACAGTTGTTCGAATCCGTTATGGTAACCGTATAGTTCCCAATCGCTAAATTGCTGGTCTGGTTAGGTGAAAAAGAATAAGGTACCGTTCCTCCACTCAAGACAATTTGAGCCATTCCGTTGGCAAGTTCAGGACAAGCGACATTGGTTACGATAATGGTATCAACCACCAGCGCAGCCGGTTCCGAAATTGTTGCACTTGCAATGGCAGTACAACCGCTGATATCAGCAACGCTCACCGTATACACCCCTGCAACCAAGCCTGATATGGTAGCCGTGGTGTCGCCGTTCGACCAAGTGTATGCATAGGGAAGTTGTCCGCCAGCAACACTCAACGTTATTTGCCCAGTGGCTGCACCATGGCAGCCAACATCGGCTTGCGTTGTGCTGGTCATCAGCATGCAGTTGAAACTACTGACTTGTACTGTTTTTGATTTGGTACACCCTTTGGAATCTGTAACCGTAACGGTATAGGACCCTGGCGCCAATCCGGTAATACCCTGTGTTGTTGCACCCGTACTCCACAAATAGGTATATGGTGAACTGCCACCGGTTGGCGCAGCCGTTGCCGTGCCATTGTTTGCGCCAAGAGATGTTTCTCCCGTGGCGGTTGCATTGGTACTTAATGCCGCTGGTTGGGTTATATTCACCGTGAGCGTAGCAGAACAGTTATTGTTATCCACAACACTGACGGAATATGTGCCGGCTAATAAATTCACAACAGTTGTTGTCGTATCACCATTCGACCACAAGTAGCTAACCGGATCTGCCGCTCCTGTGATAAAAACTGTGGCCATACCATTTGAGGCGCCATTACAAGAAACAGGGCTGCTCGCAATGTTGGCCATTAAACTGCAATTGAAACTATTCACCGTAACCGATTGTTCCACCGAACATGTATTGGCATCAGTTACAGTTACGGTATAAGTTCCCGGACTCAGGCTGTCTATTACTGCCGACATTGCTCCATTGTTCCACAGATACATAAAAGGTGGTGTTCCACCGGAAGGACTGGCTGTCGCGGTTCCATCATTTTCTCCCAGCGCCGTTTCTCCCGTTGCGGCAGCATTGGCAAACAGCGCATTGGGTTGGGTAATGGTATCCTGCACAACGGCCGTACAACCCGATGCATCTGAAACGGTGGCCATGTAAATACCTGCTGCCAATCCAGAAATAGTAGGAGTCGTATCTCCCGTCGACCACAAATATTGATAAATTCCATCACCACCGGAAGCCTGTACATTCAAACTACCATTGCTGTTTTCAAAACAACCGACAGGAACAATGGAATCAATGGCTACCATTAATGCTGCGTTTTGAGAAACTACCACCACTGTGGAGGCACTGCATCCTGTACTCGTGTTGGTCACATTTAACGTATACGCTCCAATAGCATTTACAGTTGGCATAAGGGTGGTTCCTCCTGAAATGATATTTCCGTCGGCAGTTGTCCACAAATAAACAAAATTACCTCCCTGGGAAGAAGCTACGCCATTTAATTGAATAACCGGTTCCATACAGGTTATTTGAACGGGTGTAGTGGCGCTGGCTGTTGGAGTTGTGGTATTCTGTGTAACTATAGATGTCGCCGTACTGGCACACCCATTGGTTGCACTGGTTGCAGTAACCGTGTAATTACCAGGGGCCGTTACGATGGCAGATGACCCGGTGGCCTGATAATTGTTTGGGCCCACCCAGGCGAAACTCGCTGTATTGTCAGTTGAGCTGGCCAACAGCGTATCTGTTGTTTCAATGCAGTTCAAAAGCCCACCGGTTGCGCTGAGTTGTGGTGGAACAATATTTTGCACAACCGTCACAGCGCTTACCGCGGTACATCCATTGGTTTGCGATGTTGCAGTAACAGAATAAGTGCCCGGGGCATCTACCTGCGGATTTTGTTGAGAAGTGCTAAATCCATTGGGGCCCACCCATATAACTGAGCAGGCCGGATTGGTTGTCAAGTTAATCGTAACGGTTGTTTGGATACAAGTAAGTTGGCCACCCACACTTGCCGCTATCGTTGGTGGATTTGTATTATTACCCACTGTTGTAGTGGCTGCGGCAGTGCAACCATTATCAGCAGCAGTAACCGTAACGATATATGCTCCTGAAGAACTTACCGTTGGATTTTGTTGGCTGGAAGAAAATCCATTTGGGCCACTCCATTGGTATGATGCCGGTTCGTTGGCATTGGCCGTAATTTGAACGCTGGTCGTGGAACAAGTCAGAGTACCACCACTCACTGTTACAACCGGAGCTGAAATATCACCTGCAACAGTCGTACTGGCAGATGCAGTACATCCATTGGCGATATTGGTAACGGTAAGCAGATACGTTCCTGGCAAATTGATTGTAGGATTGAGTGTAGTCGCACCTGAAACAATGTTGCCGTTTGTTGTTGTCCAAAAATATTGAAAATTAGGGCCTGTTGAAGAGCCCGAACCGCTAAGCGTAACAAGAGGATTTTGACAACTTATGCTTCCGCCCGAACTTGCCGCTGCAGTGGGTTGGATTGTGTTCCCAACTATGGTTACTGAACTTGTTTTACTGCAATCGTTGGCGTCGGTAACTGTCACAAAATAAGTACCTGCCGTATTGAAATCAGACTGCGCGCCTATATTTCCATTAGACCACTCGAAATAAAAACTTCCAGCGCCACCAGATGCATTGGCCGTTGCTGTTACCGTTGGATTGCTGCAAGTAATGGTACCATTTGATGAAACACTTAAGGCGATGGCCGTTGGCTGTGTTATTGTGACATTGGTAGTGGCAGTACCACTACCGCCAGCGCCAGTAACCGTCACGGTATAATTTCCGGCAGTCAGGTTCACTGCAGTGGCGCCCGACTGGCCATTGGACCATAAATATGTATATGGCGGAACACCTCCGGCACCTTCAGCGGTAGCACTACCGGTATTACTGCCATTACACAGCACATTGGTACTGCTGATAATGGTAGCCGTAACCGGCGGAGCACCAGCAAAAGAATATGTTTCACTAAATGCTGCAGCAAAATCACCGCTATCATTGCCATTCCCATTGGTAAAATTGCCAATAAAATAAAACTTGATGGTATTTCCTCCGGCAGTAATAGGGGAGGTCCAGTCAAAATCCCAACTGACAGATCCGCCTCCAAATGTTTTTCCACCACGTTGCTCGATGTACTCCCGCCCGCCAGAGAACTCTGTGCCCGACTGGGGATTCGTGGCAGCCAGGTTGCCACAATTGGCGTTGTTTCCATCAACCACCACCATTTGGTATCCACCCTTGGATGGGTTTCCTGCTGTTGGATTGAGCGTTAAAGTAAGGTTGTAAACCATGTTGGGTTCAATTGTACTGGGCAGACCAGTAATAAAAACCGTTCCATCATAACCATTGGGGTTGCTTCCGTTGTGGCAATTATTGCAGTGCCCATCGAAAGGAGCACCCGTCCTTCCATTCGGCGGGTTATTGTTGTTGGCTAACCATACAAGAGCACACAGCAGTAATCCGCTGTAACGCAATAAAGGAGAGGTAGTAGGTCGTTTTAACATAAATGGTTAAGTGTTTTAATTACTTTACGGATAAGCATAAATGTACCAACAATTAAAATCTATCCCTTTATTCTCTTATTCAAGCAGTGTATATTTTTAGCCAAATAAGCAAAAAGAGTACTTAAACAGGGTTCTTTCTTTTAGAATATGGAACGGTTAACCACAATCCTGTGCCACAAGCTTTTATTGAAAAAATAAAAGCATTATATTCGCACAGCGAAAATTCGCTATTTTAAACTTCACTCCATTGAAATTGTTTTACACCAAACTATTGATATGATTCATAGACACATTCGCAAAGTTGCAGTTTTGGGATCCGGATTAATGGGTACTGGAATTGCAGCACACTTGGCTGGTTGCGGCCTGGAAGTTCTGATGCTGGATATACTCCCACCCGATCTCAAGCCGGAAGAAAATACAAAGCCTGCAGCGCGAAACCGTATTGGGCTTACATCACTGCAAAACGCCCTCAAAGCAAAACCTGCCGCCTTTTTTACCAACCAGTTGGCCTCTAGAATTACAGTAGGTAACTTCGAAGACGACTTTTCAAAAATACACGATGCCGACTGGATCATTGAGGTAGTCGTGGAACGATTGGATATTAAAAAGCAGGTTTTTGAAAAAGTTGAAAAATACAGAAGTCAGGGCAGTTTTATCAGCTCCAATACTTCCGGTATTCCCATTCATCTGATGATGGAAGGGCGAAGCGAGGATTTTCTCAAAAACTTCCTGGGTACACACTTCTTTAATCCTGCACGCTACATGCGCTTGCTGGAAATTATTCCTACCAGCAAAACAGATCCGGAAGTGGTTGCCTTTTTCATGCATTTCGGCGACGTATTGCTTGGAAAACAAACCGTACTTTGCAAGGATACACCGGCATTTATCGCCAACCGGGTAGGTGTGTATGCCATGGCCAAAATTTTTCACCTCACGTATGAGTTGGGACTCGACATCGCCACGGTAGATACGCTTACCGGACCAGCCATCGGCCGGCCAAAGACCGGTACTTTCCGACTGGGCGATTTGGTGGGCATGGATACTGCTGTTCACGTCATCAATGGCTTGCGGGAAAACTGTCCTAAAGACGAACAGATAGCATCTTTTGAAATACCGCCCTTTCTTAAGTTCATGATCGACAACAAGTTTTTAGGGAATAAAACCCGAAAAGGCTTTTACGAGAAAACTGCTGAAAAAGATGCAAAGGGCCGGCCAGTGGTTTTGGCGCTGAATCTTAAAACACTGGAGTATGGTCCCTCCCAAAAGGAAAAACTTCCCATACTGGATACCCTGAAGCAAATTGATGAACTTCCACGCCGGATGAAAGCCATTTTCAAAGGCGACGACAAAGGCGCGGAATTACTGCAACGCTCCTTTCTGGGTTTATTCGCTTATGCATCCAATCGCATTCCTGAAATTTCGGATACACTTTACGCCATTGATGATGCATTGCGCGCGGGTTTTGCCTGGGAGAAAGGCCCGTTCGAATATTGGGACATGGTCGGTATAGCTGACGCTGTTGCATTTGCTGAAAAAAGGGGTGAAGAAATCGCACCATGGGTGAAGGATATGCTGGCAGCCGGGAACAGTAGCTTTTACAAGATGGAAAATGGTAAACGCTCTTGTTACAACCCCGCTACCAAACAATACGAAGCACTCCCTGGCGGAGATACTATTATCATATTAGATGCATACCGCGATAAGAAGCCCGTTTACCAGAATGCAGAAGTTACCCTTCACGATATTGGTGACGGCGTGCTCTGCCTGGAATTCCATTCTAAAATGAATGCCATCGGAGAAGGTATCCTGCGCGGGCTTCAGGAATCCGTCCGAATTGCAGAAGAAGAAGGTTGGAAAGGACTGGTGATTGGCAACAACGCCCAAAATTTCACCGTCGGCGCCAACCTGATGATGATTGCCATGCTTGCCTATCAGCAAGAATGGGATGAACTCAACATGGCCGTCAGCTTGTTTCAGCAAACATCCATGCGCCTTCGCTACTCCGCTATTCCGGTGGTTATGTCCACTCAAGGCTATGTATTTGGTGGTGGATGCGAATTTGCCATGCACTGTGATGCCGTTATGGCAGCATCAGAAAGTTATATAGGCCTGGTAGAGGTGGGCGTAGGCCTGCTCCCCGGAGGTGCAGGCACCAAAGAATTTACCGTGAGGTTGTCTGACGAGTATTCCAAAGAAGGTGATGTACAGATTCCAAGCCTTATCGAACGCTTCAAAACCATTGCCACAGCACAGGTTGCTACTTCAGCACATGAAGCCTTCCAGTTTGGTTATCTCCAGCACAAAAAAGATACGGTGGTACCCAATACAGCACGAAACATCGCTGAAGCCAAAGGCAAAGTACTTGAACTCAGCGAATCCTATGTAAAGCCCATTCAACGGAATGATATCAATGTGTTGGGCAGAACTGGACTTGGCGCACTGTACATCGCTGCCCATTCGCTTCAACTAGGGCATTATGCCAGTGAGCATGATGTAAAAATTGCCAAAAAAATTGCCTGGGTACTCTGTGGTGGTGATCTGACAAGCCCACAGCAAGTTTCAGAACAATACCTTATTGACCTGGAACGCGAAGCATTTCTCAGCCTTGCCGGCGAATCCAAAACGCTGGAAAGAATTCAATTCATGCTGGAAAATGGTAAACCACTTAGAAACTAACCCTAATTATATTAAGAAATAATTTAATATAAAATAATATGAACGAAGCATATATTATCAGTGGATTCCGAACAGCCGTAGGTAAAGCCGGAAAAGGCGGTTTCAAATCTGTTCGCCCGGATGATCTGGGTATAGCAGTTATACAACATTTACTCTCCACTGTTCCACAATTGGATCCCAATCTTATAGATGATGTGCTGGTAGGTTGCGCCAACCCGGAGGGGGAGCAAGGGCTTCAAATAGGCCGACTCATTGCCGTTCGGGCATTGGGAATAGATGTTCCTGGTATGACAGTAAATCGGTATTGCGCATCTGGTCTGGAAACCATCAGCATTGCTGTTGCTAAAATTAAGGCAGGTATGGGCGAATGTTACGTTGCTGGTGGGGTAGAAAGCATGAGCCTCATTCCAATGACGGGATACAAACTTGCGCCTAACTACAATATCGCTGCACATAACCCCGACTACCTGGTAGGCATGGGTTTAACCGCTGAGGCCGTAGCCAAAAAATACAACATAACCCGGGAAGAATCAGATGCATTTGCCGTCCGAAGTCATGAACGCGCTGCTGCTGCAATTGACAGCGGTAAATTTACCGATGAAATTGTTCCGGTTAAAGTGAAAGAAGTATACGTTGAAAACGACAAGCGCAAAGAAAGAGACTTTACGGTCGATACCGATGAAGGTGTACGCCGGGATACCAGTATGGAAGGATTGGCCAGGTTGCGCCCTGCCTTTGATGCAAAGGGAATTGTAACTGCAGGAAACTCCTCCCAAACATCCGATGGTGCGGCCTTCGTTTTGGTCATGTCGGAACGGATGATGAAACAATTGGGCTTACAACCAGTGGCACGCTTGGCGGCTTGCGCCGTTGCCGGAGTGGATCCGCTGTACATGGGTATCGGTCCTGTTGCTGCTATTCCAAAAGCCCTGAAACAAGCCGGGCTTACACTTGATCAAATCCAGCAAATTGAACTTAATGAAGCCTTTGCCGCACAATCACTTGCCGTAGTAAAAGAGGTTGGAATTGATATGAAACGCCTCAACCTAAACGGTGGTGCCATTGCCTTAGGCCATCCGCTGGGTTGTTCTGGCGCTAAATTATCCATACAACTCCTGAATGAAATGCGCCGCCGCAACCAGCAATACGGTATGGTTACCGCATGTGTTGGTGGTGGACAAGGAATTGCAGGTATATTCGAACGATTGAATTAAGTACCAATTCCCAGAATCATTTTCAGATTCTTTGGTATAAATTTCAAAGCCACAAGGGCAGAAAACAAAGTGCCAGTTTATCCAACTGTTTCTGTGTGTTTTCCGCCTTTGTGGCTTTTTCATTGAATACGCCAACAGATATGCAATTAAGTGCATGGCTAAATTCGGTACCTTTGTGTCGGAAATACAACTCTCACACCATGCGTTATTTTTTATTATTTCTATTATACCCTACCCTCCTTACAAGTCAGGAATTTATTGTCGAAAAACTCCCCGAGTTCATCAACAGCAACTATGATGAAATAACCCCGGTACCCAGTCGTGATGGCAATACACTTTACTTCACGCGCGTGGCTTACCCCGACTTCGACCACACCCTCTGGCTTGACTCGGTTGACTATGCGTTAAAATTACAACCAGAGGCCTATCGGAAAATGCTGGCTGGCATCTATACTGAAATAGGCAAAACGCCCATTAAAGCACCTGAAACATCCACTTTCAACCAGGATATATGGATTGCAAATGGTGATTCTGCACGGTTTACAAACCTTACTCATCCTGGCCCCCCATTAAATAACGCCCTTCCAAATAGCCTGGTTAGTATTACCCCCGACCCAAATGCCTTCTATATCATCAATCAATTCAAAGCCGCCGGTGATATGAACAAGGGATTTTCCCTTATCAGAAGACTTTCGGATAACAGTTGGAGTGCACCTGATCCGATAGAAATTAAAGACTTTTATACCATCACTTCCGATGTAAGCCTGACAATGAGTTTTGATGGAAAGATCCTTATTCTCGCAGCGGCAAGATACGACTCAAGAGATCTTGACTTGTACGTATGTTTTAAGGATGGTGAACACCAATGGAGTGTACCTCATCATATGGGTAACACCATAAACTCCAACAAGCGCGAACTCACACCTTTTTTATCGGAAGACCACAGCACCCTGTTTTTTGCTTCTAACCGATGGAACAGCAGTGGGGGCTTGGACTTATTTGTGTCCAGAAGGGAAGACGATACCTGGCTTAAATGGTCGGAACCAGTACGACTAACCTACCCCATCAACTCACCTGAAGATGAAAGCCAACCCTACTTCAACATGACAAGTGGCTACCTCTATTTCACTTCGCAAAGAGACGGCTCCAACGATATTTTCAGGGTGCAAATAGCACCTCCACAAGCCACTGAACTTGTTATAACTGGGCGGGTGTTGAATAGAAAAACAGGTGAATTGCTCCTTGGCGCAAGTGTTCGCTACGAAAGTGAAAGCACTCGCGACAATAAAGTAAGTGCAGAAAACGGCTATTATACCCTTAAAATACCCAAAGGCCTTGCCTTCGAACTGACGCCTGAAAAATCAGGCTTCTCAGGAAAACCAGAAACAATACTATTTAGACGCGACTACTATTTCTTTCAAGACTCCTATACTATAGATTTGTATGCAGATCCAATGGAAGTAGGCAGTACCATAGCCTTAAGACCCATCTATTTTCAGCAATCGAAACCACAAATACTGGAAACATCTTTTCCGGAATTAAAGCGCCTGGCCGATATTCTCCTGGAAAATCAGACCATGCATATCCTTGTAGAAGGCCACACCGATAATGTTGGGAAAATAGAAGACCTCCAAACCTTATCAGAAGACCGCGCTATGGCCGTAAAAACATTCCTAACCGAGCAGGGTGTTTCGGCCGATCGAATTCAGGCAAATGGCTTTGGACCCAGTCAACCCATTTCCGACAACAGTACCGAGGCATCAAAACAATTAAATCGAAGAGTAGAAGTTAAAATCACTAAACTCTAATTGTTCCACGTGGAACAACCCTACCCTTTCCCCGTATGCAACTATACAGTACAAAAAACCCGAAGCACATCGTAAACTTTCAGCAAGCACTTTTTGAAGGCTTACCCCCCGACAATGGGCTATACATGCCCTCCGTGATTCCATTGCTATCATCACTATTTATACAAAACCTCAACAAGTATAGTTTCCAGGACATTGCTTTCACCGTTGCACAAGCCATGCTAAATGGTGAAATTCCTGATTATGAACTACACACACTGGTAAAAAACGCAATAAACTTTCAGGCGCCAGTTCATAAACTTGATGAACATACAGAAATATTAGAATTATTTCATGGACCATCACTTGCATTTAAAGATTTTGGCGCAAGGTTCATGGCACAAACAATGGGCTATTTCAACCAGAAATCAGATCAGGATCTAACCATTCTGGTTGCTACTTCTGGTGATACCGGTGGTGCGGTTGCTGCAGGGTTTTATCAAACACCAGGAATACGGGTAGTCATATTATACCCATCCGGCAAAGTGAGCGAACTACAGGAAAAACAACTAACCACGCTTGGTCATAACATCAGTGCCCTGGAAGTACAGGGTACATTCGATGATTGTCAAGCCCTGGTAAAACAAGCATTTCTGGACACCAAATTACGATCCAAAATAAACCTGAGTTCAGCAAACAGTATTAATATAGCCCGGCTCATACCACAAATGTTCTACTATTTTGAAGCATACAAACAAGTCCAGCATATTGGTAAGGATGTTGTTTTTATTGTACCCTCAGGTAATTTTGGCAACTTGACAGCTGGACTGATGGCAAAAAAAATGGGCTTACCCATAGCTCATTTTGTAGCGGCTACCAATGCCAATGATGTAGTTCCTGAATACCTGCAAACTGGAACATTCAAACCAAGAGCATCAAAGGCTACACTGTCCAATGCCATGGATGTAGGTAACCCTTCCAACTTCGCAAGAATGATGGACCTCTATGGTTCCACGTGGAACATTATAAAAGAAAACATCGATGGGTTCCGCTTTTCCGATGCTGAAACTAGGGCGGCAATGCGTGAAGTATATTCACGTCATCGATACATTCTAGACCCACATGGTGCCGTAGGTTATCTGGCTTGGAGAACCTACCAAAAAGCACACCCCGAACATTACGGCATCATCCTCGAAACCGCACATCCTGCTAAATTTCTGGATAGTGTAAATTCAATTCTTGGTATGGAGATTGAAATCCCAGATACATTAAACCAATTGTATTCAAAAGAAAAAGCAGCAACATTAATATCAAAAGATTACAATGGTTTTAAAGATTGGTTGCATTTAAATATTAAATAATTTTATAATATATTTTAGTGCAATAAAAAACAGCGCACCACAGGGTACGCTGTTTTCCTTATATCACTCAACAATAATCTATTCTACAATTTTATCTGCAGCACTCACCTGTTTCAAAAAATCAGCCAACAAATCATTAAAGACTTCTGGTTTTTCCATCATAGGAGCATGACCACATTTGTCGAGGAAGTGTAACTGAGAATTTTCAATTAACTCATGAAACTTTTCAGCAACGAAAGGCGGTGTCACATTATCCTGCTGTCCCCAAATGAGTAAGGTCGGCGCTTTGATGTTGTGCAGTTTGTCACCCAGATTATGCCGGACAGCCGACTTAGCCGTGGCTACAACACGGATGGCTTTATTGCGATCATTGACGATACCGAATACCTCATCCACCAATTCTTTACTGGCAGTATTGGGATCGTAAAATGTATCAGCCGTTTTTTGCTTGATGTAATCATAATCGCCGCGTTTGGGAAAAGCGGTACCAAATGCACTTTCAAAAAGGCCTGAACTACCCGTAAGGGTAACCGACCCAATCCGCTCAGGATGTGCAAGTACATACAATAAGGCGATATGCCCGCCAAGAGAGTTGCCCAATACATGTACCTTCTCGTAACCCTTGTACGCTACAAAACGAGAGACAAAATCAACAAGTCCAGTAACCGAAACCTGAAGAATAGGCATTTCATAAATAGGCAGCATAGGCACCACCACATTATGGGTTTTGGAAAACCGACGAATAATGCCTTCAAAATTGCTCAGGGCACCGAACAGCCCGTGCAGTAACATTAGGGTTTCCCCATCAGTACCGGATTCTATGTACCGGAAACCGTCCTCTTCTTTGATCGGTATATTCATGCCTAGATGCAAATAGTTAAGTGGCAAAAATAGTCGAACCTAAGCGAATTACCAAAAGCTACAATGGATTGGTAGAATTGCTGTTCAGTCATTCTTTACCGTTCGAATTTGATAAGTTGATAACAATGCCAGGCCAAATAAAATAACAGCACCAGCCTGATGGTATACGCCTAGACCAATTGGAACCTTCGCTTTACAATTGATCAAAGTAAAGATACCCAAGCAAACCTGAACGACCAACATTCCGACCAACATCCACCGCGATCTTTGATAAACGACGGGGCCTTGGCTCCTTTGCTTGTAAACAAAAAACAAGATCAAAATGCTGAGTACGTAAGCTACATTTCGGTGAAAAAACTGAATCAGGGCTGGCATAAAAGGATTAACATCGTAATGAATAAAACTATCGGACTTCCATTGCGACGCATCAAGCAATACATTCGGCAAAAATACGCCATGCATTGTAGGCCAAGTAGGATAGAAAAGGCCTGCCTTGGATCCCGACATCATTGCGCCCAATGCTATCTGTACAAATGTAATCCCCACAATCCACCACGCCCACTTCTTCAACGACGTACTGGCCCAGGCAACAGGCTTGGGGTGAAAGGCTATAAAGGTGGTCCACAGCAAGTAGCCAAAAATGATGAGCGCCATACAAAGGTGCAGCGTCAGGTTGTACGCATTTACCCATGGGCGATTGATGAGGCCACTCGCCACCATAATCCAACCGAAGAACCCTTCCAGTCCGGCAAGGAGCACCACGACCACCATACGGGGTAACAGGCGCTTGCTGAACATGCCACGAAACAGAAACCAGCCAAATGGGATGATAAAAACGAAAAACATCAACCTGGCCCAAAACCGGTGAAAGAATTCCCAGAAGTAAATAAATTTGAAGGCAGGCAAATCCATACCCTGATTTATCTTCTGGTATTGTGGCGTTGCTTTGTACAATTCAAATTCCGTTTGCCAGGCTTGCTCCGACAAAGGTGGAATAATACCATGTACAACCTCCCACTTGGTAATGCTGAGTCCGCTACCGGTAAGACGCGTAACCCCACCAATAATGACCTGCATAAAAATCATGACAAGTCCGGCTATCAGCCATATTTTGAGGGCTCTGGAAATCTGGGTATCTTCCGTGAATGCTATCTTGAACATCTTGCAGTTTAAATTTTAAAACATCAAACAAAAGTAAGTTGGAAAGGATATTAACTTATCCCCATAACTGATGTCCTTTAATAATTTATAATGATTTAAAATTTCATTTACTCCTCTTATCATTAGTGCTGTTAGTTTGTGGAAAACTGCATAACTACATTATCATGAGCACTTATAAAGAACAGTTACCCGCTTTTTCCACATTCTATACCGTTATTACAAGTTGAAGGTCAGCATTTTACCAAGTTTTACACAGGCTTGTTTAAAAAATTTAGAAAATACCCCATTTTGGACCAACATTGCTGTTAGCTGTTAGCTGTTGTTTGGGTACGTGTACTTTATCCACGTGTTCTCTACCCTGCCGGATAATTTGCTCCAATCTTGTTAGCGACTGTGTATAAACTTAAAGTTATTGTTAAGTTTTCCACAACAACAGCACCGATACTTGCATTGGTAACGCGTTGAAAAACAGCGCATTGAATGGCATCTTTTTTGGGCCTGTGAATAACTTATGAAGCAATTTGTTTTTAATATAGTTTAAACTCAAATAACTGATATAAAGTTAAATACGGGTGTGTAATATTTTTAATTTAAAATAATATCGCAAAAAGTGCATTTTATTCAATAGAAAACCAACGTATATTTTAAAACAATTTTACCATGTGTGGCAGATATTCATTCGTACCCACCAAGCAGCAATTAGAACAGGATCTGGCAGATGTTGAAATCCCTTCTCAGTTGAAGATAAGGTTTAATGTAGCACCAACGCAAAGTATTTATGTGGTGGCCAATGATCGGCCGCATCAATTACAATCCATGTATTGGGGTTTGGTTCCCTTCTGGAGTAAGGATGGGGTGATTACAGGAAGAATGATCAACGCCAGGGCGGAAGGTATTCAGGATAAGCCATCCTTTAAAGATCCAATCCGCAGGCGTCGTTGCCTGGTTCCGGCCGACAGTTTTTACGAATGGCGGACGGAGGGTGGCAAGCGAAAGGTACCTTATCGCATTATAGATACACGCGGTAATTTGCTCCTGCTGGCAGGTATTTGGGATGAGTGGGGCAGAGGGGTTGATCGTATTAGGACCGTTTCCATTATCACCACTCCACCCAATGCGGAGATGTCGTCATTACACGATCGTATGCCGGTAATGCTAGACAGGGCTGCGGCAAAGCATTGGTTGGAGCCGTTGCCGTTGGATGCCGTGCTACATTTTTTAAAAACACCGGAAGATGATATTTTAAAATATTACCGAGTATCGGAAAAATTGAATCACGCTGGGTATGAGGGAAGAGATCTGCACGATGAAGTGCCAGAGCAACCCAGTTTGTTTTAAAGATTTGTGGAAATGACAAAAAAAAGGCTATCCAAGAGGATAGCCTTTTATCTGCTGTTTATTGTATTCGGAAATGCTAATCAAATGACTGGTTGGCCATATTGGCACTGTTGGCCAGTTGCTGATATTCTTGCGGCGTCAGGTTGTCCATGCAAAAGTTGATAGGATTGATAGGCGCACTTTTGTAATGCACTTCATAGTGAAGGTGAGGTGCTGTAGAAGTACCAGTATCACCAACCTCGCCAATTTTATGGCCTTTCTTCACTTTTTCTCCAACTCTCACGGTCATTTTGCTCATGTGTGCATACCAGGTCTCATAGCCGTAACCATGGCTTACTTTCACACAATTACCATATCCCTGGTGCCAGCCGGCTTCCACCACGGTACCATCACCAGTTGCTTGAATGGGTGTACCGATGCGCGCAGGAAAGTCAACGCCTTCGTGGAATTTTTTAACCTTGTAAATGGGGTGAATGCGATAACCAAAACCCGAAAGAATGTTCATGCTTTTTTGCAATTTATCCTCCCGAACGGGTTTAATGCTTGGCATACTGGCGAGCATTTTTTGTTGGTTATTGGCCAGTTGCTGAACGGTGTCCAGCGATTTACTTTGAAGTGCAAGTTGAAGTGCAAGTTTATCCATCTTCTCCAGCGATTCGCGAATGGTTTGGCCACTGTACTTGAAAGCGTTGACCTCTGGGTGGGCATCATGGCCACCTATACCACCATTCCATACATCTTCATCGATTGGATCCATTCCGAACACCGCGCGGTGAACACCGGCATCGCGTTCCTGGATATTTTGGAGGACCTTAGACATTTGGTCCACCTGGTTGTCTAGTTGCTTGTATTTATAACCCATTTGGTCCACCTCACGCAACAATTCTTGTTCTCGGGGTGATGGGAAGTAGGTGTAAAGTACCGTAAGAAGAAGAACGGAGGTTACCAATACAACGGAGAAAAAACCGAAGGCTTGCCAAATTCGCGTCTTAAAAGGTACAACTACTTTCTCGTAGGTAAGCGTATGGATGTTGTAAACAAACTTTTCTTTCTTGCCCATATAATGTGCTTATACCAAATGGATCAAACGATTGCAGCCGATAACATAAAAAGGGCGTGCATTTTCCGATTCTTGCCAGTGACCTATGGATTAAATTTTGGGTCGGAAATCGTTATGAATAGATTCGCTTGGTTTGTTAGAATAAGGCGTTCAAAGTGTATTACACTGACAAGAGAGACAAAATTAGCAAAGAGTAAAATGGTAACCAAACAAATTGCCTAAAAAATACATTTTTGTTTTATCTAAACCGTAAATACCACTTTTTAACAATCATTTGTGTTGGTAATGGGTTTTATTCCCCATTATCATTCTTCGTTCAATCAAAAAGAATGTATAAAAAAACTGCTCAAATTTTGATTGAATGGTCAAATATGCATCGTGAAAGGCACATTCAAAAGACTATCTGACAACTTTAACTAAAAGTTTGTCGCCCAGTTTACTCAACAGCAAGATCTAAAATCATGATTTTTTGCCAAATTTTACCCGAAAGTCCCTGTGTAAGGCTTTGAAGATCATTTACAGCGGTTAATACAACAGGGTCGTCCATGTATTGGGCAAACAGCGCTGAGACCTTACTGATCAGGGCAAGTAATTCGGAGCAATAGTCGAGGTATCGGGTGAGTTCATAACTGGAAAGTTGTGGTTTTTTTGGTTCTACAGCCAACTGATTTTTAGCCAGCAGATCCGCTGGGTCTTTGGTAAGTTGGTGCATATCCACTACGTGGGCCACACTTCGGAGCCGGTGAAGTGCTTTTAAAGCAACGTGTTGCTTGAGGCGTTTTTCCAGATTAATTAGAAAATACAGCGCGAGGCTGAAAAAAATCAACTCATTCAATGCGGCTTCTGATGCTTGTAGAATTTCTGAAAAGTCCTGGGTATCCAGCGAAAAACGTTGGACCAATGCGGCCACTACGCTGAACCCAATGTACAGCAAAACCAATGCAGCAGCGATAATGGCCAGTCGTACGGGCCAAATGGGTTCACTAAGTTGGAGAGAGAGTTTTCGGGCCCGCGATGCCTCGTCCTCAAATTCTTTACAAACCTGAAGCAGTCCGGACTGTGGAAAGCGGTTTTCAATTCGCAATTCCAATTTCTTGATTGTACCCAGGATTTGGGCAGCATTCAATTCAAGGTAGTGTGCACCCTTTTTACTTCGTAGGGTATACACTTTATAAAAATCTAGGAAAGACATAACATTTGGTTGTTGCTTCGTCACTCATTTCACCCACAAAAGGTGCGCGATCGAACAAATAAACGAAGAAACAACCAAACTTTATTAAGCCTGGGGCTGGGCCATAGCATATTGTACATTGGCGACGATTTTCACTTCATCGCCCACTACAGCACCACCCGCTTCGGTGAGCGCGTTCCAAGTCAGGCCAAATACTTTGCGGTTAATTTTTCCACTAACCTCAAAGCCCGCTTTGGTATTCCCATAGGGGTCTTTTGCTACTCCTCCAAATTCCACCTCGAAGGTGATGGGTTTGGTAACATTGCGGATCGTAAGATCGCCATCCAACTGAAAATTACCATCGCCCATTGAACGAAGCGCAGACGATTTAAAGGAGATTTTTGGAAAGGCCTGGGTTGAAAAAAATTCTTCGCTGCGCAAATGATTGTCACGTTGTTCCATGCCTGTATCCAGAGATGCAGCATCAATATCAAACGAAATACTGGCGTGAGTGAATTGATCATCGTCGGTTTGTACCGTAGAATTAAATTTGCTGAATTTACCTGATACGTTGGATACCATGAGGTGGCGAACACGAAATGTAATTTCAGAATGGACAGCATCCAGCTGCCAGTGAATTTTTGACATGGGTTATTTATTTGAACGGTTAAAGAATACCATTAAAACAAGGAAGGTATAAAATGGTTGTATGTACAATTATTTTTTCACCACCTTGACAGTGAATGAAAATTCATTTAATTTTGTCTGATAATCCAGTGGAACGATGCGAGAAAAAGACCCCAATAAGCAAGCGCTCATTTACAAGTCTGCCCTGAAACTGGTCATGCAGGAAGGTTTAACGGCCTTGAAAATGGGTGTTTTGGCAAAAGAATGTGGCATTGCTGCGGGCACCATCTACCTGTATTTTGTGGATAAGGAGGATTTGGTGCATCGCTTGTACCAGCATTTGCAGGATAATAATGCAAAACAGTTGCTCGAGGGTTACAAGCCCGAACAGTCTTTTTCGGAGAATTTTCAAGCGCTTTGGTTCAATTTACTTGACCTGGCGTTAAGTTCACCGGAGGTCACCGCTTTTTTAAAGCAGTACGAGCGCTCTCCCTATTCGACATCAATTGAAAAAACAACCCAGGAACCAATACATCCGGCCTTGTTTGAACTTTTAGACAGTGGAAAAAAGGAAGGGGTAGTCGCCAATATTGATACGACTTTACTGGTAGCGCAGCTGAGTGGGGGAATAAGCGAACTGGCGTATTGGCACGAAAGCGGCTTGATTAAGCTCAACCCGGATGCACGCCGGCAGGCATTTGCACTGGCCTGGAAAATGATAAGACCGTAGCCAAAGACTTACGGGAAAAGGATGTAAAATACATCAGTGCAATTTTTCAGAAAGGAATTTACCGGTATAGCTTTCTTTTACCTTGACGAGATCTTCCGGCGTACCTTCAAAAACAAGATGTCCGCCTTCCTTTCCACCCTCCGGGCCCAGGTCAACAAGCCAGTCGGCTGATTTGATCACTTCCATGTTATGCTCCACCACCAACACCGTATGACCCTTTTCCACCAGCGCATTCATGGCTTTTAGGAGTTTGCTGATGTCATGGAAATGAAGTCCGGTGGTAGGTTCGTCGAAAATAAAAAAGATGTGCCCGTTGCTTTGGTCGCGAATTAGAAAGGAGGCCAGTTTCACGCGTTGCGCCTCACCTCCGGACAGGGTGCTGGAAGATTGCCCCAATTTGACATAGCCTAATCCAACATCAAACAGTGGCTGAAGCCGATCTATGATGGGATTTTGGCCTTTAAAGAACTCCAGGGCTTCTTCGATGCTCATTTCCAAAACATCAAAGATGTTCTTGTTTTTATAGGTGACATCCAGCACTTCCTGCTTAAACCGACGGCCTTTGCAATCCTCGCATTCGAGGTGAACATCCGCTAAAAACTGCATTTCAATTACTTGTTCTCCCTCTCCTTTGCAGGCTTCACAGCGTCCGGCATCTACGTTAAAGGAAAAATGTTTGGGTTGAAAACCCCGGATTCGGCTAAGTTGCTGATCTGAAAAAAGGTCCCGGATGAAATCATACGCTTTGACATAGGTGACGGGGTTACTCCTGCTACTTTTTCCAATGGGGCTTTGGTTGATAAATTCAACGGCAGAAATCCGTTTAAATGGTCCCTCAATACCATCAAAAAGCCCAGGCTGTTTGCCACTGGTTTCCGGCAGGTGCTGAAGGAGGGCGGGGTACAGGAGATCCCGAACGAGGGTTGTTTTTCCGGACCCACTCACCCCGCAAACTACGGTGAGGGTATGCAGCGGTATGCGGACATTGATGTTTTTCAGATTGTGCTGCCGGGCACCTTTTAGTACAATAAAATCCTTTGCAAGACGACGGTTGGCGGGCGTTTCAATCTGCATTTTTCCCAACATATACTGCGCAGTAAGGCTTTCTGGAGCAGCCTTTCCTATGTTTTTGTAATCGCCGGCAAAAACCACGTCACCACCATGAATCCCGGCTTCCGGGCCCATATCTACAAGGTAATCGGCGTTTTTTATCACTTCCTCTTCATGTTCCACGACCACAACTGTATTGCCCAGGTCGCGCAGGGTTTTGAGCACCTTAACGAGTCGGTCCGTATCACGAGGATGTAGGCCGACAGAGGGTTCATCCAACAAGTACATCGAAGCAGTAAGGTTGGACCCCAGCGTTCGGGTCAGGTGGATGCGCTGTGTTTCGCCGCCGCTGAGGGTATTGCTGATTCGGTCGAGCGCGAGGTACCCCAATCCGAGTTCCACCATAAAATGGAGCCGGTTTTTGATTTCCAGGAGAAGTCGTTTTGCTATTTGTGTATCGCTGTCATTCAACTGCAGTTGCTGAAAGAAGGCGTACAGTTCATCGAGCGGAAGTTCGGTGAGTTCCGTAATGTTTTTACCGCCTATTTTCACGCAAAGTGCTTCGCTCCGCAGTCGTCCGCCTTCGCAGCTGGGGCAAACAGTCCGACCTCGGTATCGGGCGAGGGTTACCCGGTTTTGAATTTTATAGGTCTTGCTTTCAAGTTCTTTGAAAAAAGCATCAATACCATTGAACCACTCATTGCCTTTCCAGAGCAACTTCATTTCTGCTTTACTCAGGTTTTCAACGGGGGTATGCAGCGGAAAATCAAAGCGGTGTGCGTGCTTTATTAAAGGTTCCAGCCATTCGCCAAATTTTTCTCCTTTTAGTGGTGCAATGGCACCATCATAAATGGACTTGGTTTTATCCGGAAATACCTTATCAGGGTCGATACCCAGAACTTTGCCATAACCTTCGCAGGTTGGGCATGCTCCGTAGGGGTTGTTGTAATTAAAAAGTTGGGGGGTAGGTTCAGGAAATTCGATGCCGTCGAGTTCGAAACGGTTGTTAAAATGCACGGCTTCTGGCGTCATCAGCAGACACTCGCCTTCACTTTCGTAAAAGGCCGTATGCACAGAATCGGCAAGGCGCATCCATTCGCTGTCGTCTTCATGTTGAACAACAAAACGGTCAACTAAAATGTAGAGCCCTTTCTCCTTGAACTTCCAGGCGTTGTCGTCGAGCTGATAACGTTCAGATTCCAGCACATCTTCAATACGAAGCGTTTCCCCATCGGCATACAACCGGGTGTATCCTTTTTGAAGCAGGAGTTTTAATTCCTGTTCCAGCGTGCGTTCTTTATACTTGTCGTTGAAGGGCGCCAATAGCAACCCACGACTGCCTGTTTCCAGGTTTTTGATGTGGTCTATAACATCACTGACTTCATGTTTTTGGACAATATTTCCGGAAATAGGAGAATAAAACTTTCCAACTCGAGCATACAGGAGCCGGATAAAATCGTAAATCTCTGTCATCGAACCAACGGTAGAACGATTGTTGCCCGTGGTTACCCGTTGTTCGATAGCGATGGCGGGGCAAATACCGCGGATGTAGTCGACATCCGGTTTTTTCATTCTTCCAAGAAATTGACGGGCATAGCTCGACAAACTTTCCACATAACGCCGCTGGCCTTCGGCGTAAAGGGTGTCCATGGTGATGGACGATTTTCCGGAACCTGATACGCCGGTTACGACCACAAGTTTGTTCTTGGGTATTTTTAAATCAACATTTTTGAGGTTGTTGGTCCGCGCCCCCTTGATGGTAATGTAAAGCGGATCAATGGGGTCGAGGTCGGCAGGCAACAACTCTTCTAAAGGAGGCGTATTTGTCATGGATGCAGTGGAATAAATGCAAATTTCGCAAAAAAATGCATTTTAAAGAAATTGTTTTAAAAGCAAAAAAATTAATTACACATTGTTTTTAAAACAACGGAACCAAAAACCAGCCAGGCGATTCCTTTGAGCAGAAAAAAGAAAAAACCCGCAATACCCATGCGTTTCAACCAGAATTTCCAATTCTTTTTTCCATGCTCAGCAGTAATTTTAATGGACTCAGCGGCTTTTTTTTAACAGCGGCCGCAAAGGTCGCTAGTTTTGGGTTAATTTGGGACTAATACGCAGCCTTTAAACCGATTGGATGCTACAACGTTTGGGCGGATACCTTGGTTCAACAGCAGCTAATTTGGCGTCGTTTTCCGACAGTTCATTATTTTTTGTAATAACAGGCGCACATTTGATCCTATCTTTGTGCCTTTAAACAACAAATGGTAAAAGGATTTATGAAAAAAGTATGCTCTGTATCGGCTTTGCTAGGGTTCCTGTTTTTGGCATTGGTGCCTGTATCTTGCTGGTACGACAATGAAGAAGCCTTGTATGGCGGTGATTTGGGGTGTGACACCGTTAATGTCCGCTATTCTGTTGAGGTAAGAGGTATTATGCAGAACAACTGCTATTCCTGTCACAGTACAAGTTCCAATGTTTCGGGTTTCCCATTTGACGACTATGCCGGGCTAAAAGCCTATGCCGAAAATGGTGGACTTGTAGGCCGGATGAACGATCAGTTGTCGCCTATGCCACCAACCGGATTGTTGTCTGCCTGCGACAGAGCCAAGATTGAAGCTTGGGTAAAAGCGGGAGCCCCTGAAAACTGACATTATTTGTTCACTTAAAATCCTATTATCATGTTTAAAAAATTGCTGATTTTTGGAATAGTTGCCCTTGTTTTGGGTGGTGGTGTCGCTTATTACATGTGGAATAAACCGCATCAGGATATGGAAGCTGCGCACGCAGACATCAGTGTTGATGCAACTAAATTGTTTAACGATTTTGATACCGATGAGACGGCAGCCAATACCACCTATCTCGACAAAGTGATTGAGGTAAAAGGTGTGGTTAAGGAAAGCACCAAAACAGATGATGGAAGTTTCAAGGTTATTCTGGAAACAGAAGGCATGTTTGGGGTAGTGTGTATTTTGGACCCATTATCTGTACATGCGCGAACCAACTTCAATTCTGGTGAAACCGTAAAAATGAAAGGAACCTGCTCTGGACTGAACTTAGATGTCCAGATCGACCGATGTGTAGAAGTTAAATAAGAATAAGCCCAATAGATTATGAAAAAACTGTATTTGCTGCTGCTGCTCAGCTGCGGGCAACTCCAACTGATTGCCCAGGACAACGATGATCTGTTGTCGATGCTTGGTACTGATGAACCCACGGTGGATTTGGCGACAGCTGGTTTCAAAACCAATCGGGTTGTCAATGGCCACTCCATTGAAAACACAGCTAAAGGAGTGATGGATTTCAAAATTTCCCATCGCTTTTCTCCGCTCAGAGGCGGGGCTTACGATATTTTTGGATTGGACGGCGCTACTGTGCGTTTTGGTTTTGATTATGGCATTACCGATCGATTGATGGTGGGAATTGGACGGAGTACCAAAGAGAAAATCTTTGATGGTTTTGCCAAGTACAAGATATTACGGCAACAAACAGGTAAACGCAACATACCTGTTACTATGTCCTTGCTGATGGATACCCAGATCAAAACAGTCAAGTTTTCTGATCCGGAGCGTAAAAATTATTTTTGGCACAGGGCTTATTTTACACAGCAACTGTTGATAGGGCGCAAATTTAGCGACGAGTTTTCGCTTCAAATCATGCCAACATTGGTACACCGAAACCTAACGCAGAACAGTGAGGATAAAAACGATGTTATTTCCCTGGGCGCTGCCGGTAGAATCAAGTTGTCCAAACGAGTAGCTTTTAATGCCGAATATTATTATGTTTTACCCAACCAATTGGCCAATGCATACGTTAATTCATTATCCATCGGCTTTGACATTGAAACAGGGGGTCACGTTTTTCAATTGCATTTTACCAATTCGCAGGATATGACCTATAAAGGTTTCATTACTGAAACGACAGAAAAGTGGTTTTTTGAAGACGATAATGGCAACACGCTTACTGGTATCAGGTTTGGCTTCAACGTATCGCGTGTGTTTACCATTGTTAAACCCAAACCGTTGTACTAGGGGGCAATCAATGTAACGCATCGAAAATAGGTCACCTTGTGTGCCCGCATATTTTTCGAAGCAAAACGGCAAAAAGCAAAACGCTATTGGTCAAAAACCAACCCAGATATAAAGACATTCCAAACCTAAGTTGTACCCAAAATTTTACACTATGCGATATGTAATGCTAGTTGTTGCCTTTTTGCTCCATTTCAGTGGGGTGATGGCACAGGGCCCACTGGGGACCTGGAAAACCATCGACGATGATACCCAGGAGGCCAAAAGCCATTTGCAATTGTACGAAAGCAATGGAAAGATATATGGTAAGGTGGCGAAACTGTTGAAATCGGCGCCAGATAAAAAATGTGAAAAATGTCCTGGCGAGCGCAATATGAAACCTATCCTTGGTATGGTAGTGGTGGAGGGTATGGCACTTAAAGGTGGTTATTGGCAGAGTGGCCGTATTCTTGATCCAGAAAAGGGCAAGTGGTATACTTGTAATTTTTGGCTTAAAGACGGTGATCCAAACGTATTGGTTGTGCGTGGTTATATAGGTCCTTTCTTTCGCACCCAGTACTGGTATAGGGTGAAAGAATAGGCGGAATACCATGCGAGCTTCCGGTGTTGTCGAGTTATTAAAATAAAATAAGCCTGGAGCTTGTGTGGAATTGTAGGAAAGCCTAATTTTGCCCCGCTTTAGCGATAAGGCTGGTCAATTGGCCCATTGTGTAATGGTAGCACAGCAGATTTTGGTTCTGTTAGTCAGGGTTCGAATCCTTGTGGGCCAACAAGTATTAAGAACAACCCGTTGTGAGTGAAAAACTTACAGCGGGTTGTTGTTTTTAGACAGGTATTCTGAATATTGTACAGTACAATAAGCGTCTCATATGGCGCCCTACTCCACCAAAATGAATCCTGCCCATTGGTAAGGGTCTAACCCCATGGCACGCATTTCCTGTTGTGCTTCTCTGAAAGCGGTTGGTATGTCCATTTTTTCATCCAGCCATTTCTGGTAGAACCGGGTCATTAACAACGAGGTTTGTTTGTCGGGCACTTGCCAGAGGCTCATGATGAGGTACTTGGCACCCGCTATTTTAAAGGCCCGCTGCAAACCATATACACCCTCGTTCCCTTCAATATCGCCCAGTCCTGTTTCACAGGCGGATAGCACCACCAGTTCGGTATGGGTGAGGTTCATGTGGCTGATTTCATAGGCAGTCAGGATACTATTTTCCATCCCTTTCACGAGTGGTTTCCCATTCACCCAGGCTTGGTTGGCGCCGGCCAGTAAAAGTCCTGAACGTACAAGCGGGTTATGGCTTGTTTTAAAGCCAACAGCTTGTTCATCTAGTGGCTGCCGATAGGCTGTACTGTCTTTGGGATCGGGAAAGAAAAAGCCATGTGTGGCGATGTGTAGTATGCGGGGCGAAGGTACATTGTCTGTACCCAGTTGTTTGAATGCCTCCTCGGTAGCAGTATACCCCATATACAGTACTGTTTGAAATCCATTGGTCTGCAGAATTGATTTAACCCCGGTTACTTCTTTTGCTGTGCCCGACAGATAGGGCCATTGTCCCACCAATGGCGTATCTGTTGCAAGTCCCAAATCGGATGCTCCCCGGCTGACCAGATCCTGTTGGTGGTCCAGATCGTTGATGGCGGCGACAACGGCTGTGGAATCCATATCATATCGAATGCCACCAAAAAGCACCGCATTATTTTGATAAACAGCATTGAATTTGCGGTTGGTCAATTGTCTGGTGCTTCCCAGCTCAATTAAATGGTAGCGGTCGGCTAGGATGGAATCGGGTACCCCTATTGTGGAGGGAGGAATTGGTATGGCGGACAAATTGAGCCGGTGGAGAATACCAGATGGGGCAAAATATAGGGTACGAACCGAATCCAAATCTTTTTCCAGCGGGCGCCAGATGAGGTCAAAAAGTGACTTTTTAACCTTGTGCGCAGCATCGATTCCGCGTTCGTGAATGGTGTATAAATTTGATACGTAGTCTGCCTTTCGCGAGGCGTCGGTTTGAAGAAAAACATCCATTTCCCGTGCTTCAAACAACGGAATAATTTTCGGAGCATCCCATCCCGAGCGCAACAGTAGTGCTGCATACCGGATACTGTCTTTGCGCTCAGGAGAATAGTTGCGGAAATGAATAAATTCAATGGCGGCTTCTTCTGGCTGCAATTGATCGCGCACATCCTGCCAGTGTGGTATACTCCGAGTTTCTTGAAAGGCTGGTAAATTGCGCATCAGCATTTTTTCGTAAGATTCGGCTTCTACCTCTACTTCGGCAATTTTTTTGCGGTCAGCAATGGGGCGTGCGTATCGTTTTGCCAGTCGGCGATGACAGCCTTGCCAGTCCAGGTAAATGGCTTGCGTTGTACTATCGGCTTCTGCAATGGCACGGGCCAGTTTGCGCGCATTTTCCAACAGCAATCCATTGTAAAACAGCGCATTATTAAAACAAACCTTGCCCAATTCCTTATTGGGATATTTTTGTGCAAAGGTGGTGAACCGTGCATTTGACGCGTCAAAAATTTGCAGGAAGGCCTGCATTTCATTTTCGGAGGAATATGCGGCGGCGGCATCAACCAGTTGCTGATTTATTTGTGTTGCTTCCAAATAGTACTCCGCTGCTTCCTTGATCCGGTTGGTTTGCTGGTAAAGAGAGGCCAAATCATCCATTGACCGCGCATAGTCAATATGGTTGGGGCCCAATGACTTTTTACGAATGGCTATGGCTTTCGTGTGTAATGTTTCGGCCTTGTTGAATTCACCTTGTAACTGATACAATTTTGCAAGACTATTCAGAGAAGTGGCATAGTCGGGATGGTCTTCCGGCAGAGAATGTGAGCGGATATCAATTGCGTGGAGATACAATGTTTCGGCTTTTTCGTAGTCGCCGTGGTCCACATACAAGTCTGCCAATTCGCACAAAGCGGCGGCATAATATGGATGTTCGGTTCCCAGCGTTTTTCGCCATATTTCGCTGGATGCCAAGGCATATTCCAAGGCTTTTTCAAATTCTCCTTTTTCATAATGAAGGTTGGCCAGGTGATTCAGTACAATTGCGTATTGTGCATTTTCTTCACCGAAAGCTTCCGCCCGAATGTTTAATGCTTGCAGGAACAAGGGTTCTGCTTTACCATAATCCCCTTTTTGGGCATATAAGGCTCCGAGATTGATCAGGGAGGTAGCGTATTGCGGGTTCGTTTTCCCCAATACTTTTTCCCGAATGTCGAGCGCCAGCAGAAAATAGGCTTCTGATTGGGCATATTCACCTGTCAGATAATAAAGCAATCCCAGGTTGTTCAGGGATTGTGCATATTCAAGGCTTTCCTTGCCGAGGGCTTTTTCCCGGATAAGCATTGATTTGCGGTAATAAGATGCTGCTTTATTGTAGTCGCCATTTTCATATTCCAGTGCTCCCAGGTTGTTCAGGGAAGAAGCATAGCTGGGATCTTGGGTACCCAGGGTTTGGGCCCTGATATCTTTAGATTTCAGGTACCAAATTTCAGCCTCATTATACTCACCTTTGGCATGCATCACCCTGCCGTGATTGAAGCATGTGCTGGCATAGGCTGGCGATAAGGCCCCAAGCGTTTCCTGTGCAAGTAGTTCAGCCGTTTTATTTACTTCAATTGCGGCGTCAAAATTGCTTTCATTGGTAAGGGCTCTGGATACAGAAATCAGGCTGTCGACGGTCTGGACAACTTGAATGGAATCCGGTTTTTGGGCGTTGGTGATTTTTGCGAAGCACACAAAAACCAGCAGTAAAGGGATCTGTTTCATTGGTAAATATTTTGGTAAATACTAACCGGATTACCAATATTACAACGAAATGGGGAAATTTTCAACAAATACCGGGAATGCTATGGATTCCGCTCCTGTATTTGGGGTAAAAAAAGCACCCGCTCTCGATGCCGAAAGCGGGTTCTTTTGGTTACAAAACCAGGTTTTCCTAGTTCAGATTCAGCTTGTTTTTTCTAAAGTAGGCCGGGCGAGGTTTGTATCCCCCGCTTATAGCGTCTGGAACTTCTAAGGTGGGTGAGTTGATTTCTACCGGCAGCACAGGCTTGGAGCCCACATTGCCCATCATACGATCAAACTCATCCTGAATATCCTGAATGGTAGTTTCGATGCTCGGCAGCGGGCGGTTGATGATCATGCGAATGATGCCTTCCGGGTCAATGATGAAGGCAACGCGATCGTATCCTGCCTGTAGCCGACTACCAGATGCCATACCATACAGGTTGGCGACGGTAAAGTCGAGATCTTCTACAACAGGCGCTTTCAGGTAAATGCCGATATAGCGCCGTGCCTTATCCGACCAGCCGTTGTTGTGGCTCAGTGCTTCTGTGGATAGTGCCAGCAATTTGGCGTTCCGTTCCGTCAGCCAGCGTTCTTTAACGGCCAGAAAGGCAGAGTACATGGTCCACGCTGAACTAAAATTGGCAGGGTGGGCAAAAAATATACACCAGCTCCCCAGACTGTAATCTGGAAAATTAAAGGCACCCTTTGGAGTCTCGATAGAGAAGAAAGGCGCCGGATCTCCTACCTGTGGCAGATGGTGTTGTTCGGCTTTCATGATGATGGTATCAGTGGACATTTAACTGGCCCTGAAAGTATTTATTTTGTTGTTAACGAAATATTTGTCAAAAATACCCCCTTTTTAGGCGGGAATCAACTGTGTTTTGTCTTTATAATGTAAAAGATATCCATTTTGTTCAGATTTTGTAGGAAACAAGGAAATACAGGCTTGGCAGGTGTGATTCCAGGAACTGGTAACTTGCATACCCTTTCTCCGATTCATAACGAAGCAACAAGTTCCACCTTTTTCGGATTGTAAGTCCGGTTTGAAGAAAAATTGCACCAGACATGCGAGGGTTGCCTACATAGGAAATGCTTGTTTTTTCGGTAGTAGTACTGGTACTGAATTCTTTTTCAAACGTGCTTTTTCCGGTTAATCCAACGCTAATGTTAAGGCCAGCGCCGACCATTGGATTGATCCATCCATTTACGGTTCGGAAAAAAAAGCCGACATTATTGTTTATTTGTCGCGTATTCAGGTGAAGGTAATATACGGTCCTGAATGGAAGTCGGCTGTCATCTATGGAGATATTCTGCGCTTTATAACTGCGAAGCAGTGCCTCAAAGGAGAATCCAAAACGACCGGAGAACTTAGCCGGGGAAACGGTCAAACCGGCTCCGAAAGCAGGACGATAGTCCCAATCTGCCTGGTTGGTATAAATAAATACGCGTTCTCTGTGTGTATAGTAAACACGGGTCATGGTTGCACCGGAAATCAGGTACTGTTCCATGATCATTGGCTCGCGTTTTTTAATGTACAAAAGTGGAAGCCCAAGGCAATCCAGATACGTGGAGAAAAGCGTCTGCAAATCCTTTTTGTTGTACCTGGTTTTTTCAATTTTAGATTCAAGTTGGGTGCAGTTGCCAAAGGCTTTTTGCAATTGGCGTTTGTATTGGTTGTCTTCTTTTATGGTGGGCGTAGAACCAGTGTATTGGTCTTCTTTGTACCTTTTGTAAATGAGCTCTTCAAAATGAATTTTGTCTTTTTGCAAGATGAAGTGCTCCTTATGGTTTTCATCCAGGCAATACAAAAGGCTCAAATCGGGGGCAATCATAAGTGCCGTTAAAAACAAGGAGCTGGTATCTGGGATGATATCTTCTTTTTCCAGTATGCGTGGAATATTCAGAGGAGAGTTATCCAGTACAAGTACAGCGCCAATGTAAATGGTATTCTGTTTTTGAACGATAGATACCTCCTGTGCGTTCCAGCTCTGGTATACATTGTCTTGTTCCGTCTGCTTAAAAAATAGAAGGTCGCCATTTTGGTAAGTGGCGTTAAAGTCGACCCATCCGCGGAGGGTATCATTATTGCCCTGGAGCAATATCCAGCCTTTAGCAAAATTAGATTGCGAAAATCCTGACCTCGCTCCAAGACATAAAAGGAACAAGGTCAGCGTAACGCTTTTGCCAATAATCGTAATAATTTGATCTTTCATGAATATAAACAAGTTGATAGTTACAACGAATATCTAATTTTGCTGATTGCGTTACAACCTTTTTTCAGATTGACAGCTGCCCTTAGGGTATTTTGATCGCTACCATATTGCTTTGATGATGAAATATTTTTTTCTGCTCCTTCTTTTACTACTTGCTATGACTTCAGATGCCCAAAGTACCACCAGCCCCATCCGACAAATTGTCCGGGCGAAATGGGAGTTTCGCCAGGCTGAAAAAGGCGACTGGATGCCGGTAAAAGTTCCCGCCAGCATACACACTGCCCTGCTGGAAAATAAAAAAATCGAGGATCCCTTTTACCGTGACAATGAATCCAGATTACAATGGATTGAGGCCACGGACTGGGAGTTTCAATGCACTTTTCAGGTAGATGATGAGATGTTGCAGCGCAAACACCTGGAAATCCATTTTAAAGGGCTCGATACTTACGCCCACGTTTACCTTAACGATAGCCTGATTCTGGAAACCAATAATATGTTTCGCAGTTGGACGGCGGATGTAAAAAACTTGGTCAAGCCTGGTAACAATGCACTGCATATCTACTTCGAAAGTCCGGTTAAAAAGGTTGAAAACGATTGGAAGAATCTGGGATATGAGCTGCCCGGAGGAATCCGTACCATGAGTCGGAAAGCACAGTTTCATTATGGTTGGGACTGGGGGCCGAAGTTAGTAGGAGCAGGTATTTTGAATCTGCCTGAAATGTTGGCCTGGGATGACTTTCTGCTCGAAGACGTATATTTTACGCCGCTTGAAATAACCGATGAAAAAGCCAGGGTTCTCGCGCGCTATCGGTATCGCTCGGATGCCGACATGAAAACACAATTGATTGTGCGGTATGACAAGGTAAAATCACTGGATGAAAAAATGGTATATGCCGGTGTTCATGAAGATTCAACCTGGTTTGATGTACCCAACCCCCGGCTTTGGTGGTGTAATGGCATGGGTGAACCCTATTTGTACGACTTTTCTTTGGAATTAAAATATCAAGGCCGTTCCATTGAGAAGGCAGATGTACGGTCGGGCATTAGGACAATTGAACTCGTTACTACACCCGACGACAAGGGTCAGAATTTTTATTTCAAGCTCAACGGCAAACCTGTTTTTGCCAAGGGCGCCAATTACATTCCACAGGATATGTTTCAGGACCGGGTTGCTCCGGGCCAATACAAAGCCTTGCTCGACGATGTGGTAGCTTCGAATATGAATATGCTGCGGGTATGGGGTGGTGGAATTTATGAGGAAGACCTGTTTTACCAGCTCTGTGATGCGCGTGGTATTATGGTCTGGCAGGATTTTATGTACGCCTGTGCCTTGTATCCCGGTAGTGGCAGTTTTCTGAAAAATGCAGCGGCAGAGGCTTATGAGCAGATTGTGCGCTTACGGTCGCACCCTTGCATGGCGTTGTTTTGCGGTAACAACGAAAACAACGAAGCCTGGAACAATTGGGGTTGGCAGATGCAATTTAATGAGTCGCAGCGTGCACAATTGTGGCGAGATTACACCACCTTGTTTGTGGATTTACTGCCTACCTATGTTTCCAACTACGGCGCTGGAATTCCTTATTGGGAGAGTTCACCAAAATACGGGCGTGCAAATCCAAAATCATTGCAGGAGGGAGACGCTCATTATTGGGGTGTTTGGCACGATGAGGAGCCTTTTTCAATTTTGGATAAAAAGGTACCCCGTTTTATGAGTGAATTTGGGTTTCAATCGTTTCCGGAATGGCGTACAATTGTCTCCTTTACGGAGGAACAAGACCGTGAATTGGAGAGTCCGGTGATGCTTGCGCACCAAAAACATCCGAGGGGTAACGCCCTGATCGCCGAGTACATGAAACGCGATTACCGGACACCCAAGACCTTTGAAGACTTTGTTTATGTGAGCCAACTGTTGCAAGCTGAAGGAATGCGCACGGGTATCGAGGCGCACCGAAGAAATAAGCCTTATTGCATGGGTACACTGTACTGGCAGTTAAACGACGTTTGGCCTGTTGCTTCCTGGTCGAGCATCGATTATTATGGCCGCTGGAAGGCGATGCAATATTATGTTCGGGAAATTTATAAGCCTGTGGCGGCGTTGCCAATAATTGAAGATAACATCCTCAAGGTTTACGGCGTGTCGGACCTGATGCTTGATACTTTAGTCAATATACGGGTACGGGCCTTGAGCCTGGAAGGTAAGTTGCTAAGTGATGTTACCGCGCAGGATATCCTTATCCACCCTGATTCGAGCAAGGTAATCTGGCAGGGCTATTTGAAAACGGTGACGAACAAAAACAAGGCGGATGATACAGTAATTGAAATTGTGCTCAGTTCGAGTGAGGGTACAGTGATATACAGAAGACTATTCTATCTGGTATCGCCTAAGGATTTAGCGTTGTCGAGAACCAGCATTGACCTGAAAGTTGAGCCTGCCGACAGGGGGTATAAAATTACTGTCCAAGCCAGCAAATTGACCAAAAACGTATACTTGCAAACCGGTGCTAACGGGTTCTTTTCCGATAATTACTTCGACTTATTGCCTGGAGAGCGAAAAACAGTATGGTTCAAGACGGAACAAATTTTGGACTCACCCCAGTCTGCATTTACCGTGAAACACCTCGAAGAAACGTACTAAGGTGGTCCAGGGTTAAACTTTGTAAAGGGATGGGTCTGTGCCCCTTTAAACCATACCCAGCAGAAACCTTCGAACAAGGTTAAGTCCGTAGATCCCCGTGAGTTGGATGTTTTTGAGACGATCTCGTCCAAAGATATGCTTTTCGGCAATGGTTCGGTGTCGGTCGGCTACCGCAATCCAAACGGTACCTACGGGCTTATCGGGCAAGCCTCCGTCGGGTCCGGCTATGCCTGAAATCGCCAAAGCAACATCCACACCAAGCGTATCCAGCGCACCCTCTGCCATTTCACGTACAGTGGCCTCGCTCACAGCACCCTCTTTCAACAAGGTTTCGGGCCGGACACCGAGCAATTTTGTTTTTAATTCGTAGGCATAGGTTACCACGGTACCAGGAAAATAGCGGGAAGAGCCAGGAATACTGGTGATGAGGTGGGAAACATAACCACCAGTACAGCTTTCAGCGGTGCCGAATTGTTTCCCTTGTGCCAAAAGAATATTACCAATTACTTTGGGCAAACTTTCCTCCTCCTGGCCGTAAACGAGGTCGGGTAACAGGTTGAGCAGGGTTTGTTTAAGCTGATCGAGTTGCTCTTGAAGTTCTGCTTCTGTGCGCCCCGCAACAGTAGCATCTCCGAAACCGCTGAGCCGGAGCCGTACTTGTCCGAGCGATGGCAGGTAAGCCAATTTGATGTGTTCTGGCAGGGTGTCCTCGAACACATCCAAACGTTGGGCGATGGCACTTTCTCCTTCACCGGCAGTAAGCAAGGTGCGGTGAACGATGGGGTTTCCCGGAAATTTGTCCTTGATACGCGGAAGTACTTCTCGTTGCATCAGGTATTCCATTTCAAAAGGAACACCAGGCAGGCTGATGTATACTTTGTTTTCCTGATCGAACCACATGCCGGAGGCTGTTCCCACTTTATTGTGCAGAATCGTGGCTTTGGAGGGCAGGGTAGCCTGATCGCGGATGGACTCAGGCATTTTACGGCCTACTTTTGTAAAGTATGCGGCAATCAGATCAAAAACCTCCTGGTGAAACTGCATATCAGAGTCAAAGAATTCCGCCAGTGTTTTTTTTGTAATATCATCTTTGGTTGGGCCTAACCCACCCGTCATGATGATAATATCTGCTTTAGCGGCGGCATTTTTGATGCCGTCTATGATGGCAGCGCGGGTATCACCTACGCTGCTTTTTCCAGTTACCTGGATTCCCTGCAGGTTGAGCTGGCGGCTCATCCAGGAGGAGTTGGTATCGACAATTTGGCCAATCAGTATTTCATCGCCAATAGTAAGCAGGTGGGCGGTCATGTAGTACAGTTAAAATTTAACAAACAAAAAGTGTTTTTAAGTAAAACAAAAAGTATAAATTTGTGCCACAATATGGTCCATTTCGACGAATTTGGCTTCGCTATTGAGCCGGTAGAAGAAATCACTGCTGTGCCGCATGTACCGCTAAGGAATAATTTTCCTGAAGCAGGCACTACCTATATGGGTGGCAGCAGCGATGGTTGGGAATACCGAACAATTTTTGCGGGCACAAAGTTGGCATACACATACGAAATGGTGAAACAATTCCTCAAAGAAGAAGGGTATGAGGATGTGCCTTTGCCAGAAACGGCGGAAGAATTACGGCGATTTAGCAAGCCTGGCAAAGGGCAACTGCAATTTTTCGTTGAGCAGGGATATGTACATAACCCCATAAAAATATTATTTCCACCGGATCGACGCCAAAGGAGTATCCTTATTCTATGCGTTTACAATGAGCAGGTTCCGGGGCATTTAATGCGCTTTTATGACCGTGCCCATTGATTAGGTTGTAAAAAAAAGTTGCGCCGAGCACGACTTTTCGTGCCCGGCGCAGAACCAAACCCTTACTGTGTGTCACTTGTACTGGGTGCTTTGGGGTTATACGGGTGTATATACAATAGATGCAAAAAAGGCTTTTGGGGTTGGGTTTTGGGGTGTTTTTTTAAGTAAAATATTTTTTGAGCGTAATCAGGAAATTTTCCCTTTGCCCGGAAGAAACGGCCAGTGTAACGCCATTTTGCAGGAGTACATGTCCGCCTTTTCCCCGGGTATATTTCTTGATGTGCCGGAGGTGAATGGTGTGGGAGCGATGGATGCGCACAAAAGCACCGGAGGAAAGCAGTTGCTCCACATCACCAAGGGTTTTGCAAACCAAGACCTGCCTGGAATCGATAAAATGTAAGACAGTATAGTTGCCACTGGCCTCCAAATAAGCGATATGTTTTATTTTTTCAAAACAAAGCCCATCCATGGTTGGGAGCATGATTTGCTCTGCACGGAGCCTTTCGGTTGCAACACTTTTCAGTGTTATGGCTTTGCCATGATGGCTGGCATCGGGAATGTTTCGTTCGTGTAAAAGTGCATTCATCATAATCCCTGAAATTAATGGCGGTAAAAAAGTTTTTTGGCGTACAGTGTGTTCTTTTTTTCTGGGTATGGTGCAAAGGTAGAGGGGCGATTGAGGTAAAGCAATCCTATTTTCTTTTATAAGTCAGGTTTCTAAGATTGATTTAGCATTTGGTAAAATGATAAAAAACTGACAGATTTGCTGGCAACAAAAGATCTACTGATCATCTTGTTCTATGGCAAAGACTCCTTCCGATAAGTTATTCCGCCTGATTCAGTCATTAACGCCTGCTGAGAAACGGTACTTTAGGCTGTACAGTAAGGGTAAAACCGATCGTGACAGCAAGTATTTGCAGCTTTTTGATGCTATAGCAGCGATGGCGTTTCAGGATGAGGATGCTTTGCGACAAAAAAATTTACGAAAGTCAGCCTTTAGAGAGCCAAAAGTTTTCTGAGTTGAAGGCCTACTTGTATGATTTACTCTTAAAAGTATTGCAGCAGTTTGACGAACAACAGTCGATAGAGTATCGGTTGAACCATTTTTTGCAAAGCATTGCCGTATTGTTCAAGCGCGGGCACTATCAGGATTGTCATGAGTTGTTGCTTAAGGCCAATCGGTTGGCCTCAAAGTACGAGTCGTTCACTCATTTACTGGACCTGATTCGTTGGGAGAAACAGTTGGCATACACGCGGATGGATGCCGATTTTTTTTACCGTGAACTGGACCGACTGGTGTATGAGGAAAAGCAAGCATTGCGTTTGATGGACAATGTGGCGGCCTATCGGCGGGCTTTTTTTACCATTTATGCATCGGTGAAAAAGGATGCCCAGTTACGCGACGAAGTTTTACTACATCGCTTGAATGATTTATTGGCTGATCCGATATTCGACAATCCCGATCAGGCTTTGTCGCACAAGGCTAGGGTATTTTATTACCGGACCTTAAACCTCTACTATTATACGGTACAAAACCAGGAGGCCTTTTATGAGAGTGGCCAGCAATTAATAGCCCTCCTGGAGTCGCAACCACATTTTTTGCAGGAGAGTTTATCGGATTATATAGCGGGTTTGAGCAATTTCATTTTATCCTGCGGCTTGCAGGGAAAGTACGATGAGGTCCGTAGTAGTTTACAAAAGCTGCATCAGTTAAAGCCTATAACGGCGGATGACCGGCAGAAAATCCATCGTCAGTACTACTCCAACTATTTTATGTTGTGCATTGATACGGGTGATTTTGCAGGTGCCCGGACATTAATGGAGTCTTATCTGGAGAAATCAAAAGCATTGGAATCACAGCCCCAGGAGTCGGTAAGTTTTTACTTTAGCTTTTGCTATATCTGTTTTGGTTGCGGTGAATTCAGCAGTGCCTTAGATTACCTTAACCAATGGTTGAGCCAGCCACGTACGGTTGAGCGGGAAGATCTTCAAAGTCTGGCCCGGATTATGGCGCTGATTATCCATTTTGAGCTGGGCAATACGGTACTATTGGATTCACTGCTGCGTTCGGCCACGCGTTTTATGCAAAAGAAAAATCGCCTTTTCGATCTGGAACGGCGATTTATGCAACTGATGTCTGAGTTGATGAAAGCAACGGGCAGCCGGGAGGAGATTGCTGCTTTGTCTAAAACCAGGGAGGATCTCAGGCCATTGGCGAAGATGCCCGCAACCCAAGCCTTGTTGCAAACATTTGATCTGGACGCCTGGCTGCAAAGCAGAATAATGGGGTCAAGTTTTGCAACGGTTGTCCAGATCAAATGGCAGGAGCAGCATCAAAAACCCTGAATGATTAGCCCTGGTTTTGCGCACTGGCAATGTTGTGAATTTCTACCCGGGTGTCAACGGCGGTCCAACGCGAGCGATAGGTAAAGCGTTTTCCCTTGATAACGTAGCCGCCTTTGATGTCGTGAAGTTGTTGCTCCTCCAGTGATGCAACAATGCTGGTAACCTGTAGGTCTTTCAGTGTAAGTTTTTCCTTTGCCATACGAGAATGATTTAGTTTGTTAAGATGAGGATTAATGCTTTACAAATATAATCACCTTTCATCAGCCACGCTTGAACAGTTTTTTTGAAAAGTCAGGTTTCTGAGCACCTAAAATAGGGTGTTTAAGGCCATTGGGAGAATAATAAATTATGTGATTAAGGGCCTGAATGGTACCAGCAGGGATATAAACATGCGCTTACAGGTTTGCAAATACCAGCTCCGGTTCGAACCCTGCGCGAATAAGGTAGGCTGCTGTTTTTTGTTTTGCATTTGGGTCGTCAGCCAATTGTTGTTTTTTATGCCCCAGCAAGGTCTGCAGGGTTTGGAGGTAGGCTTTTTCGTCAATTTCAGCCAAAGCCTGCGCAATTATGAGCTCGGATATACCATGCTGTCTGAGTCGGAGTCGGATTCGAACGCGCCCCCAGTGGTTTACCCGAAATTTTCCACCCGCAAAAGCTGTTGCGAACCGTGTGGCATCGATAAAGCCGTCGGATTCCAGCACCGCGTACATTTGGTCTGCCAGATCAGATTTGGCACCCAGCAGGGCCAGTTTGCGCTGAACCTCCATTGGGCTGCGCTCCTGGTAGGCGCAATAATGCTCGATTTTGACTAGAATTTCATCGGGCGTTAGGTCCTTTTCGGGGCGTTTGCGAAACATCAATTCATTTTAAACGGAACCACCATCTTAAATTCCGGAATTACCACATCAAATTCCGTCTCGTTGTCAAGTCGCATCATGAGATAGGTGCCCGACATTCTTCCCATTTCAGTAATTAAATTACAATAGGAGGAGTAACTGTGTACGGTTCCGGGTTCTAAAATGGGTTGTTGGCCTATGATGCCATCTCCATCCACTTCACGCAGCATACCATTGGAGTCCCAGATGTTCCAGTGCCGGCGCAGGAGTTGTACCGTAAATGGGCTACCATTTTCAATCGTGATATGGTACCCAAACAAAAATTTTTCAGCACGGGCGTTGGAGTGACCGGGTAAAAACTGTGTTTCAACTCTTACGGTAATGCCGTTGGTGGTGCAAATTTCCATGCGTTGACAGGGTGGTCTGATAATAGACTAGAATTCCGCTGCAGCAAAATTGTTCATTTTTTTGCGGTATTCCTGAAATTTAACACAAAAAAGCCGAGACCAGACTTTTCCGGCTCGGCTCCTGTACTCAATTACTAAACACGGGTATTTTCTTTATGGAGGTGTCGCGGCTCCGGAAGCGGTTCCATTTGGATGCACGCGGAACGGGTCAAAGTCCTTTTATAAACTGAATAATTTCAGCCTCACTCATCCCCAGGGGATCTATTTTAACAACAGCATTGGACCCGATTTCGGTTTGGGCGCTGCCGAGCAGAAATTTATCCCCTAATTTAGACAAGGAAACCAATTGTACAGTGTAACCGATGGGGGCGCCATCCAGACAAAACTCGCCAAATTTGGTCCCCATGGGAAGTACAAAAACGGAGCGGTTGTTTTTTAATACCACAAAAACCTGGCTGTTCTCATTGTCGAAACCTGGTGGCAATACAACACAAAATTCTGTAGTCGGATTTTGAATGATGGCTGCGGCATTGAGCCAGCCCAAGGTTTTGGTAATCAGTTCGTAGCCTGTTTGGGTAGTGCCAGCAACAGCAGGCCATTCCGCCCAGTACACGGAGGCATCCTGAGGGCTTTCTTTCCAGCCTGCCAGGCTGTCGGCCGACATTTCGCCCAGCCAAAGATTGAGGTTAGGCTTGAGTTCAACAGAAGGTACCTGTACTTTTAGAAAACGGTCGTCCAGTATTTGAAGCGATTTTTGGCCGCAAAAAACGTTGACCTGTACGATGGCCACACTTTCCATGGGGCGTTCATTGAGCGTGCGCGTGGGTAGGCCCCGTGCCAAAATGTCGCCCTTTTGGAAAACCTCCGTTACTTCTACCCGGATATCGGGACAGGTGCTGAAGGGGACGATGGCGCCAGATTCATCTGAAAACAGATGGTCGGTATCCGTAAGCGAAACCCGAACTCCTCCGGGGGTAATCAGAATGGTATCCTGTACCTGATTCGCCAGCGTAAAAACGGTATGGGTGCTGGGATTGGGCACCTGTGCAAGTGTCTGCTGCAGTTCATCAACCGACGCTGAATAGGGCCGGAAGATGGTTTCATCTTGCCGGCAACCGAGCGTGCTGAACAGCAGGCTGAGCAGCAATGCGTAGAGGGCAATATGTTTGGATCTTATGATCATTGTCGTTTACTTACTTTAGTTTGGCAGGGCATTGGAATAGATACGAGATCGGTGCATCGTGCTGCCTGTGGTTGAAATTTTAACAATTAGTCGAGAATTTTAGTCAATCCGAACTGGATTCCGCCAAAGCCCATTCGTTGCTGAAGAGGGTAGGCATCCACCGTGACCGATTTCAGTACATGACGGTAATAGGGTTCGGCGAATACACGCACCCGCGGACTTACGTGCCAAAACCACTGAACGCTTCCCATGAGGCTGGCGCCAAGTTGGGGGCGAAACACCTCAAGGTTGCCGGTGTTGGGTGAAAAACTTTGTACCGTCCCATCAGGCGCCAGCATGTTGCCCTGTTTCCAGAACAACAGGTTCAGAGAAGCGCCGCCCTGTACACTAAAACCGGTACGGCCGCTACGCCACTCTACACCGGCTTGAAGCGGAATGTCGAGCATGCCAAAGCGATTGTATATTTTCTGGTAATTTTCTCCGTAATCGATGCTGATGGTATCGGTAAAGGTTTGCCACACGCCATTGATCAATTCCTGTCGCACTTTGATGTTGATTTCAACATATTGCGGATCGGCGTGTTCAAAAACCTGTGTGAGTTGGGTATAATGCAGGCCGCTGCGCAACAACACATGGCGGTTGAGTAAAAGGGAGGCGCGAACCCCACCGTTGAAAGCAATGGCAGTATGTTCGGATGATTGTCGCTGACTGATGTAGCTGCTGTATTCGGGATCGGCGGTTGATACGCGCTGGTTCAATATACTGGGTCCGAGGTAGGCATCAACCAGCCAAACATTGGGGTGCTCTTCAAAATCGTAGCAGCTCTTGTCTTTTTTCTTTTTGGGCAGATGATAGGCTTTAACCGGAGGGCGGGGCGGGATGATCTGGTTGTGGGAAAGAAGGGTTGGTGCTTGCTCCGGCAGCATGGAAATGGCGGGAGCCTTGTTGCCAGCCTTTGCTATGCTGGATGGCGTGTTGTTTTTCTGTCCGGGTTGGGCAATATTTTCCTTGACAGCAGTAGCGACAGCTGTTTTATGTAGAGATGAATGCTTATTCGTTTTAGGTAAAATAGGGATGTTTGCTGTTTCGAAGGAGGATGCGGTTTCCGTTGCTGCAATGGCAGTGGGCTGGATATTGTGTTGTGCCACTACCGGCGCCAGCTCGGTTGCTGGCGTAGCGGCTGCAGGACTTGTTCCCTGGTTCAGGTAAAAAGCAGTAGCGGCGGTGCTGATCAGTCCGAGACCGGCGAAGCACCACCACAGGATAAAGCGGCGGCGTTTGCGGCGCAGCGCAGCTTCTACGCCCGGCCAAACGAAGGCTGGCGGGGCGGTTTCGGCGTGGTAGAGCCGTTGTCGGAAAAGATCGTCGAGTTGATCCGGTTGATTCATGATGCGATTAACATATTTTATGAATGGCTTCCACTTGTTCGGCCAGCCAGCGGCGGGCTTTGGTGAGTTGGGAGCGCGATGTACTTTCCTGGATGCCGAGCATTTTGGCCACTTCGGCATGGGCATAACCCTCGATGGCCACGAGGTTGAACACCACCCGGTATCCTTCTGGCAGCCGGCTGATGAGTTGCAGCAGTTCGGCTTCGGAGAGCAGGGCCACGGCATCGGCTTCGACGGGCGATTCTGGGAGCCGCTCATGACCGCTGGATTCGAGATCGTAGCGCTGCCGCTGGTAGTTGCGGATGGCGGTATTGACCATGATGCGGCGGATCCAACCCTCAAAAGAGCCCTGGAAACCGAACTGGTCGAGTTTGGTGAACACCTTCACGAATCCTTCCTGCAGGATATCGGCTGCATCGGAGGGGTTGCGGGCATAGCGCAGGCATACGGCGTACATTTTGCCGGCAAACTGCTCGTACAATTGTCGCTGGCACTGCGCGGACCCGCGCAGACAGCCCCGGATAAGTTCTTGTTCGCTCAAAAGCGGATTAGGCGTTGCGGTTGGGTGGCAATAGAATGCTTGATCGTTTTGGGACCATCCCCGAAGGTACGGGATTTATAGATACAGCGAAAGGGGGGAGTGCTGCCTGAACCGGGAATTTTGGCTTTGGCTATTGGTCTTTTGGACAGGTCGCAAGGCTTCCTAAAGGGCATAAAAAAAACTGCAGCCGCACCTTACGGCCGGCTGCAGGGGGAAATGCGAGCAGTGTTGGGGTACAACAGCCGCACGAACCGCAGAAATCACAGGTAGGTTGGGTTGCCCTTGTTCCGAGTTAAGGGACAGTTGGATCCGACGTTTCGGACCCGCGTTGGGTGGGTTATACTTCTGACGGTTTTTCTTGGGGTTGTTTGCTTTAATAATACAAAGATGCTTGCAGTGGAGGGGCTGAAACAACTACGTTTTTGGAATGCTTTCCGGGTGTATAAGATCATGAGTAAACCCAGAGAGTTTTTGGGCTAACAATCTAATCAGTGATAAGTGAGGGGCTCAGCCTAAAAAAAACGCCCCTTGGTATTGCAATCAAGGGGCGGTGTATCACAGGAAGCGTTGTGTTATTCCGTTTTTACAAGGGTTCGGGTTTGTACGCCCGTCGCCGATTTAAACTGCAGGAAGTATATTCCAGGTGGTAGTTCATTGGTTTCGATTGTTTGGGTGTGTGAGCCTGAGGGTAATAACTCATTAGGAGCCCATACTTTCACCACTTGACCCGTAGCATTGGCAACTTGAATGGCAACATGACCGTCTTCTTCAAGTGTATAATCAACCTGTATTTGCTGTGTAAAGGGATTTGGTGCGATAGAAAGGGTTGGTGGTGCGATGGTGATGGATCGGTCGGAGGGTTGGGTGAGGTGGGGGGGGGGAGGAATTTTATATTCCGGGCAACAATTGCAAGTACCAGTGAAGGCAGAACATTTTTGGACAATCATTTGTGTATGGAAATAGATTCTGACTTTCAATTGCCCATTCAAAATTTCCGGACCTAAAACTGTAAGAACAGGACTTAGATCAGAGCTTTTATAAAATTTTACATTTGCGGCACTTGCACCTTGGTTATTATAACTAGGATTTCTTATAACGTTTTGATAATCAAGTTGAAAGAATTCTAGGTTCAAATTACAATCTGCCCATAATGTAAACTCTGTTAATATATTTGTATTGTTAACAGGAGGAATTCTTGCTTTTAAGCGGACAACCTCAAAGTTCGGTCCATTCCCATCTGGATCAAGAATAATAGTCAATGAGTTTCCTTTATTAATAAGTAGTGACTCTTGATATTGCTGGCAACATTTTCTAGTACTAAATCAATGATAATTGTGGGTGTTGAAAATGAATTACTTATAGAATCACCAAATGGGCCTCCGGGATAGCAAAATGTACCAGAAACATATGCTATATATTCATGACCATCTGTAAGACCAGAATATAGATATGATAAGCCAGGTGTAAATGCAGAAGGTAGATTTGTTTGGGTTGTCACATCATACATATCTACTTTGAAGGTTACTGACCCACCCGGGGGATTATAATATCCCCAATCAAGATAAGCACTTGTTGTAGTTATATTTGAAACATTCAGATAACTTACAGGCGGAGCCTCACAAGGTGGCAATTGCGAAGCAAGGCTCTTAGTAATGTTAATATTAGCAAGGAGAGGAAGCACCAACAACACTAATATGTGTATTTTATTTTTCATATGTAACTGGTTTGCGTGGTGCAATATTGAAAATATTAATTAAAGATTTTTCCTACGTTTTTTTCCTGTTTTCCAAAAGTTCCTACATTGACATCCAAAATTTCAGCTTATGCTACACCGAAAACTGTTGGAAATTTTGAGCCGCTTGTCAGACGTTGAGATAAAACGACTTCGATTGTTTCTTCTTTCACCCTATTATAGCGGAGAAGCAGGAAATAAAAACATACTTAAGTTCTATGATGAAATCATTAAATACAATGGTTCGATTGATCATCCTCATCTAGCGAAAAAAATTGTTTGCAAAAAGCTCTTTCCAAGATATAAATATATTGAAAATAGTAAGGGGCCCCTCGATAACTTAAGCTCCTCCTTGTATAGTTTAGTTAAGAATTTCATAGCTGTGCAGGAATATGAAAATAACAACTTAGAACTAAATTCCTTAATTGCATTATCGAAATTTTATCGAAAACACAGCCTAGAAGAAAGGTTTTTTCAAACAATAAAGTCAACAAATGAAATACAAAATAAAAAGTATAATAAGAGACGGGGTTTATTATTATAACCAATTTAAGATTGAAGAAGAACTTTTCAACTATTACAGCCTACACAACACGTTTGAAGATGATGCAAATGTTATTTCAGTAATAAAGAATCTAGACATTTTTTTTAGTATTTGGAGGCTAGAATATGCATGTTTTGAGAAGTTTCAAAGTAGATTTTCTGATGTTAATATTTCTGATAAAATTTCAATGGCTGATTCGGTTATTGATTTTATTGAAAAAAGCGGCAACGATTTATCTGTTCCAATTTTAAAATTATATCGAGTCTGATTATCTTAATTAATGACCCGTTAAACAATGAAATTTTAGATGACTTCATTAATGCATTACAAAAAAATAAAGATTCTATTTCAGATGAAAAGCTAAAAGATATTATGGCTCTTAACCGAGCAATTTACAATAGTCGATATTATTTAAAAAGCGACTTAATGAACTAAAAATCCTTAGAGAATGTGTTGTACAAGTCCTTTGAAAATCCCAACTTCAGCCTTTTGGCTGACATAACGGTCATAAAGGTGTATTACGAAACCCACGATGACCTTTTAGAATATCGCATCAAATCAACTGACCAAAAAGTGCGTCGAACGAAACTATCTGCCCTTGCCAAATCGCGCTACTACAATTTCCTTAAAAAACTCGACAAGATCATCAAATACCGCTTTCCAAAAGTTGAGAAAAAGCTGGTACAGCTGCAGGAAGAAATCCGCACCATGCCCGACCTGCACGAGCGAGATTGGCTCCTCGAAAAGGTCACCCAAGCCCTGGACGCTTAGCCCCCTCTACTCCGTCTTCACCCACACATAGTGCCGGTCCGCTTTCCACACGCCCCCTTCAATATTGAAGGAGTGGGAGCCGATTTTCTTTGTCTAGGGCGAGTATTGGGGCATGGCTCAGGCAGGACGAGATGAAAAAGGTTCTCATGGTCGTATTGTTTTGGTGCAACAATGGACACCCAAGATAAGTGTTTTGGACAAATGCATAGCCCCTCATTGGCTTTCCTATACCTCCTGGTCGCGGCCGTTTGCCGAAAAACCGGCACAGCATCCAATTGCTTCGTATTTTTACCCGCTTGCAAGTTGCAAACAAGTTTTAAACCCTACGCGATGCGTTTTTTTTGGACTCTTATGACCCTGGGATTGCTGATCGGCCCGTTGGCGGCACAAAAAGCCATTACGCTGGAGGATATCTGGCAAAACGACACCTATAAAACCGAGGGCATCCCCGGGTTCAATTTCCGCAAAGACGGGGTGCACTATACCCTGCTCACCAAGGGCCGCATTGAGGAGTACGACCTGCGCACGGGTGAAAAAACCCGCATATTGTTTGACGCCACGGCAGTGGAAACCGATGCAGCCGATTGGACAGGTGCTTTCGACAGCTACAGCTTCAGTCCGGATGAAACCCAACTCTTGCTGGCCACCCAAACCGAACCCATATACCGCCGCAGCCGGCAGGCGCAGTATTTTGTTGTCAATCTGGAGAACGCATCGCTGCAGCGACTGTACATCGGCAAAAAACAGCGGTATGTAACCTTTTCTCCTGACGGGAGTAAAGTAGCGTTTGTTGTTCAAAACGACCTTTACTTCTACGAGCCAAGCACGGGTAAAACCACAAGGGTAACCAACGACGGCTTGCCCAACAGCATCATTAATGGTGCGCCCGATTGGGTGTATGAAGAAGAATTTTCGCTGGTGCGGGCCTTCGAATGGAGTCCCGACGGACAGCAGCTGGCTTGGCTGCGCTTCGATGAAACGGCTGTGCCCTCTTACGCCATGGAGGAATTTAAAGGCGGGATGTACCCCGAATTCGAGACCTTTAAATACCCCAAGGTGGGTGAAAAAAACTCGGTAGTGTCAGCCTGGATCTACCACCTCACCAGTGGTAAAAAAACCGAAGTGCAGTGTACCGATGAGTACCTTCCCCGCATTTGCTGGACCCCCGGCAACGTCCTTTGTGTTACGGCCATGAACCGCCACCAAAACCAGTTGAAGCTCCTGCTGGTAGACGCAGCAACAGGACATTGTAACCCTTTGCTGGAGGAGAAGAGCCCGTATTACCTGGACTTGCAGGAGCCCAAATTTCTTGCCGATGGCGCAGGTTTTATCTGGACCAGCGACAAAAGCGGATTCCGGCATCTTTATTTGTATGGCATGGACGGTCAGGAGGCCAAAGCACTGAGCAAAGGAAAATTCGATGTCACCGATTATTATGGTGTTGATGAAAAAAATGGCCTGCTCTATTATCAGGCAGCGGGGAAAAATCCGATGCAGCGGGAAATTTACAGCGTCAACCTGAAGGGTAAAAAGACGCGCGAAGTTGCTACCCCGGGCGGATTTTGCTCCGCGCAATTCAGCAGCACATTCGATTATTTTGTCCAAAATTTTTCCACCCTCAACGCAGCACCACAATACAGCGTTTGCAACAGTAAGGGGCAATTGGTGCGTAAACTGGAGCAAAACCAAGCCCTTCGCGAAATGCAGTCCGCCTGCGCAGTAGCCCCAGCCGCTTTTTTTGAAGTGCCGCTGAAAAACGTGCCGGCGCCCGACGGGACCTGGAGTGGTTCCCTGAATGGATGGATGATTCGGCCGCAAGGCGCCCAATATGAGGGGAAGCAACTGCCGGTACTGATGTTTGTTTACGGCGGCCCTGGAAGTCAGCAGGTGCTCGACCAATGGAAGGGCGCGAACTACTGGTGGTTCCAGATGCTGGCGCAGCAGGGATATGTGGTGGCTTGTGTCGACAACCGCGGTACAGGTGCACGGGGTGAATATTTTAAAAAAATGACCTACCTCCATCTTGGGCAATATGAAACGGCAGACCAGATATCCGCTGCAAAATACCTTGGCACCCTGCCGTTTGTGGATTCTACCCGGATTGGCATTTTCGGCTGGAGCTATGGCGGGTACATGTCTTCGCTGTGTATGCTGAAAGGAGGAGATGTTTTCAAAGCAGGTATCGCTGTGGCGCCGGTCACCGACTGGCGCTGGTACGACAACATTTACACCGAGCGCTATATGCAAACCCTGGAGGAAAATAAAGCAGGTTATGAAGATTTTGCGCCGGCACAATTAGCGGAAGGCCTGAAAGGCAGTTATTTGCTGGTACATGGCCTGGCCGACGATAATGTGCACTTTCAGCATTCGGCTGAAATGGCCAACGCGTTGATTGCTGCCAACAAGCCATTCGACAGCATGTTGTATCCCAATCGGAATCACAGCATCGGCGACAGTGCTGCCAAACTGCATTTGTATCGCTTGATGACGCGGTTTTTAAACGAGCATTTGAAGGGCACGTTGGATTTGGAAAGACCTTAATGCTGTGCAATGTATGACAATAATCATCGATATTGAGCAAGAAAATTACTGTAAAACGACCGATCTTTGCACTTGAATATGAAAATACTGCATACAACAGGACTTGTTTTTGCCGCCATCGTCTTGCTTCTGGCCTTGGCGCCAGGCTATCGGCCCATTTCGGAACCAACTGCAGCCGAGCTGGGCAAGAAACTGTTTTCTGATCCGATCCTGTCTTCGAATCGGACGCAGAGCTGTGCTAGTTGCCACCGGCCCGAATTTGCATTTTCGGATACTTCTTCCGTGAGTTTTGGTGCGGAAGGACAGTTGGGTAGCCGCAATACACCGGGAATCACCAACATGAGTTTTAGGAGCCATTTCTTTTGGGATGGTCGCGCTGGAACGCTGCAGCAGCAGGTATTGATGCCGATTGCAAACCCCGTAGAGATGAACCTGTCGGTTGCAGATGCCGTACGACGTTTGCGTGCCGACGAATCGTATGTGGTCTTATTCCGAAAGGTATACAACGCAGCGCCGGATTCTGTCAACCTGGCTGCAGCCCTAACGGCTTTCATTGAAACCCTGGAAACAGGTAATACGGCTTTCGACCGTTGGGCCGAAGGCGATACCACCGCCATGAGTGCCTCAGCCCTTCGGGGCAGGGATCTTTTTTTGGTAAAGGCAAAATGCTTTGATTGCCATTTTGGTCCGGATTTTACGGGCGACGAATTCAGAAATATTGGTTTATACGATGGCCAGCGCCTGACCGATACCGGCCGGTTTGCCATCTCCCAAGACAGCCTTGATCTTGGCCGGTTTAAAGTGCCCGGTTTGCGCAATGTAGCCCTCACCGCTCCCTATATGCACGACGGTTCTTTCAAAACGCTCCGGCAGGTGATTGACTATTACGACAACCCCAATCATTTCGAGCCCAATGCCGTTAACAGGGATACGCTTTTGGCCCAACCGCTGGGTTTAAGCGAACAGGAAAAGTTGGATCTGGAAGCCTTTATGCTCGCCCTGACCGATAAAATCTTCGAGTAGGAAACCCTATATCCACTCTGGAAATTGTTCTAAAAACTTGAAGTTGCGCGCCTCATGGTCGATGGCGCAGCAAAAGGTTGACAAGCCATTGGTTACAGCCAAAAATGGAACTTGTAGCTGGAGGTTGTATGCGGCAGCCTGCTCAAAAGTATTTTGTGATATCCGGACCTTTGGTGATTTACACTCTACCAGTAACCAGGGTTTAATGCTGTCGTCGAAAACGACAATATCACAACGTCGTTTCATACCATGAAGCATGATGCCAATCTCTACCCGTATTTTTTGAATGGGGTATTTCATGTCTACGAGAAGAAAATGTACCACCAACTGGCGCAGTAATTCCTCGGGTGTGAGCAAAATTAGCTTTTTCCTGACCGGGTCAAACACATAGTTTTTCCCCTCCGCTTGTTGAAGTCGGAGCTGGGGCTGAAATTGCAGGAAATCAATCTCCAGTTGCATGTTAAAGGGTTGTTTTGGGTATAAACGCTGAAACGAATGTAATAATCCGGGTATTTTTTGGAAAATTGGAGCAGTTTCAAATATTCATACCATGAAACAGCCATTTTGGTACATCATTGTTAACCCCGCTGCCGGTGGTGGGTTGGTTGGTCGCCGCTGGCCTGCAATCGAAGCGCTGCTGCAATCGATGGGCTTTTCTTACACGGTTAAATTTACAGAATATCGGGGTCATGCCACGCGGCTGGCCGACGATGGTATTCTGAATGGGTATCGATTTCTCCTGGCTATTGGCGGTGATGGTACGAATCTGGAGGTAACCAATGGGATTTTACGCCAGCGCTTTGTTACCAGTACCGATATCACTTATGCTTTGATGCCCCTGGGTACGGGAAACGACTGGGCCCGCAACTACCAATTGTCGTTTGAACCTCGCCAGCGATTGGAAAGTTTGCTTTCCTTGCGCACCACGGTCCAGGACGCCGGGTTGGTAAAATATATGGCGGAGGGGGAACATCGCGAACGATATTTTGTCAATGTAGCCGGCATGGCCTACGATGCTTTTTTGGTGCAGCAACTCGAGCGGCATCCCCGGAAGCCATCCAAATTCCTCTATTTGATGTTGATAGGCCGGTATTTATTCGATTACCAAGTGTTGCCTGCACGCATTAAATTTAATGACCAAGCGGTAGAAGATCTTTTTTATACCATCAATGTCGGTATCTGCAAATACAGTGGCGGAGGCATGCAGGTGGTGCCTCAGGCAGTACCCGACGACGGCCTGCTGGCCCTGACATTTGCCAGACGCATCCCAAAATGGGAGGTATTGCTGCAAACCGGCCGTTTTTACAAAGGCACCATCCTTGAGCATCCTAAGGTGGAAGGTTTTCAAAGTAAGGGCCCAATTTACATTGAGACGATAGGAGAAAACCCCACGCTGTTGGAGGCAGATGGCGAATTGTTGGGTCATTCCCCAGCCGAATTTACGATCATTGAAAAAGCGCTGAAGCTGGCGCTATAGCGTCAATCAACGCAGGCGGTCCATTGATTTTACCAGGTGTTCGTCTTTCCGAATACCGCGCAAGGCCAGCCATTGGCCGACGATGGCGGCCACGGGTAGCGCCCATCCGGCCGCAAATTGGGCACTACCGCCTTCCGGAATAGCCTTCATGGTGATGTTGGTGACCAAAGCCGCCAAGACCAGTAAAATATGCTGATCAGAATAGTGCCGCCAGTGAGTTTTGCTTGCAAGGGGCGGTTGCGGTACAAAAATACAGCCACCAGCGATACCAGTCCACCCAGCAGGGTGAGCCCGAGCAAACCGATGTTATCCAAAGGGTTGAGGACACCATCGGCCAATTGCGGTACGTTGTGCGCCAGGTTACCGTCTGGAGTTTGTAAATACGGCAGGCCGAATTGTCCAAAAAGTGCGCCGGATGCTACCAGCAGAAAGATAGATTGGATGCGTTGGATCATACTTTAAAAAAATTTCAAGGCAAAGGTAGCCTATTTGCGATTAAACCGCACCCTGGGATCTGCCCAGGCGTACAGCAGATCGCCCAGTAATTGACTTAATACGGTAATGAAAGCAATCATCATCAGAATGGCAAAAAGTACCGGATAATCGCGGGATATAAATGCGTCGGTCGTCTTCATACCCAGTCCGGGAAACTGAAACATGGATTCTACTACCAAAGAGCCGGTGAACAGAAAAGGGATGATCTCCGCCAGCAGGGTAATCATGGGAAAGAGGGCATTTCTAAACCCATGTCGCCAATATACCTGCCCTTCCCGCAGGCCCTTTGCCCGGGCTGTACGAATATAGTCGTGATGCATCACACCAATCATGCTTCCACGCATTTGCAGGGTGATGATGGCGATGAGGTGCAGGGTAAGCGTTAGCACCGGGAGAATAAATTTGGAAGCGTTGCGTGCGACGTATTGCAAATAAGTGCTGGTTTGGCTGTTCCAGGGGTCAATGTAAACGCCTTTGATGAGGTGAAGCCCCTGTCCTGGTGTGGCCAACCACATCATCAGCAATCCGCCCACCCAAAATACCGGCAGTGAATATAAAAACAGCAGGGTGCCATTTCCCCAGCGATCAATACTCGTGTTGTTTCTGCGCGACAAGGCTACGCCGAGCGGAATTCCCAGCAGGATGGACAGCAGGACGGCCATGCCGTTGATGCTGAGCGTAATGTAGAGCCGGGGCATGATCTCTGAAGCCACCGGCCGGCCATGTGAAGAGATCCCCAGATCACCGGAAAGAAAACCTTTTATCCAGTCGTGGTATTGATTGTTGCTTCCGTTCCAATAAAAAGCGGGCAGCCAGCTCTTCCAGGTAAATGGCGCGTGCAAAATAGCCTGGTTTCGCGAGGACAGGGTATCAAGGGTGGAGATGATCGGGCGGTATTCTTCCGCGGGAAACAACAACTTTATACTGGCTTGCAACAAAGTATCTATGGCGATGGGGTTGGATTGGTACAGCAGGTCGCGCAGGTAAGGCTGGAGGTATGTTTTCTGTGCAAGTGTATCCGGCAAGCGGTCGAGTGCACGGGCAAAGTTGGCTACGGCATGATCGTATTCACAAACGTTGTTCCAGTTACCCGAACGCGCGGTAAGTTGGTACAGGCGTTCCCGTCGCTCAGGTGGGTACACTTTGTACAGTGTATCGGGAAAATTTGGGTTGTCAGCGTACCGTAAAAAGCGGGCTTATCAATTTTAAGTTGTTTTGCTTTCCGGCTGTACTCGCGCGCAAGCGCTTCCGGATCGAGCCCGGAGACCATGTCGTCGCCCAGTACAGCTGCTACCGGATCATAGGGTGCACACTTGCTGAGCCCGAAGGTGAACAGCGAGATCACCAACATCGTGGGTACGAACAGCAGAACACGGCGAATCAGATAGCGCAACATGCAGCGAAATTACAAAAATGGGTTGTATTCTTTTTCGTGCCGTATGGTGGTAGTGGGGCCGTGACCGGGATACACGACAGTGGCATCGGGAAGGTTGAAGAGCTGGTTTCTTATGCTGGCGAGCAGTGTTTCGTGGTCGCCACCTGGCAGGTCGGTGCGCCCTATACTTTCGTAAAAAAGTACATCGCCCGCAATCACAAAGCCGTCGTCCTCACAATAAAAAGAAAGACTGGCCAGGGAATGGCCTGGCGTAAGCAGTGTTTGCAGTCGGGTGTTGCCAAAAGTTATTTCCTCACCGGCTTCGATAAACCGCCCTGGCTCTGGAGAAGGTTCCGCATTTGGAATCCCGTACATGCGGCAGGTGTCGGCAAAGCGCTGCAGATAAGGAAGTTCCCCCTGGTGAATTTCGAGCGGCAGGTTCCAGGTTTTATGGACAAACTGGTTGCCAAAAACGTGGTCGAGGTGACAGTGGGTATTGATGAGGCGTACGGGCTTCAGCCCGTTTTTTTCGATGAAGCGCTGCAACTGCTGACGTTCCTGCTCCGTATAACAACCCGGATCAAAAAGGACACATTCGCCTGTTTCGTCGAAAACGATGCAGGTGTTTTCCGCAAATGGGTTGGATTCAATGACATGGACGTTGGTCATGGCTGGTTGTATTTTCGCAAAGTTCCGAAAAAAACACCAAGGTCCCGGGTCTTAGTCTTTAGGAGTTTGTCTTTTGCTATGAACAGGCTATCGCAGAAGCGTTCGTTACGTAAACAGCCAAAGTCCGGCCAAGACTATCTAGTGGCTGAGGCACCAGGATACAGTCCTATTGCTTAATAACCCTTTTTTCCGCTATGCCTGGTCGCTGAACAGGCGAAGGGTATACACTCCATCGGGAAAATCGGAGAGAAGAACACGGTGCAGGTGATCCGAGCTTATCGTTTTTTGGCTTCGCAGGGTTTGCCCAAGCGGCGCAAGGATGTCGATGCGATCGACTTTCAGGTCGCGGGTAAGCACAGTGACCAAATCATTGGTCGGGTTAGGGTATAGGCTGACCGATTTTGAAAGTTCCGATTCTTGCGTTCCGGTTGTGGGCAGAAATTTGATCCAAACGGTATCGGTGACCACGGGCAGGGTGAGTTCCTTTTTATTACCAAAGGGGTCCACCGCCTTGAGTCCTTTAATGGGGACAGAGAAGGCTCCGGTTTTATTGGCAGCCCGGTCAACGATGTCTATTATGATAATGTAATCGGCACGGAAAGTGATGTTCGCCACCCTACCATAGCCCGAGGCGCCATTTCCTGATTTCCGGGTAAAACCCAGATCGAGCTGTCGGCGGTTATAATTGTCTTTTGGCAACCATAACATGTAGTTGGAAAAGCCAAAGAAGGAGTCGTCGTAGTAGTCTGTCGCTGGGTCGTGCTCTACATATTCCGGATACTGGAGTGCCAGGGCAAGTCCGTATAGTCCAAAGACAGGTTTGGAAGGTGTTCCTACCATCAGATCGGCTGAAATTTCAATCGGTTCCGGGTTGTTCGGATCGACATAGATGGTATCCTGCGTAAAATCGAGGCGTACTACGGGTGCGGCCGGATTCCATACGACTTCGGTTGTATCCAGAGGACTGTAATTTTGTTGGATAGCGCTGGGGTCAAACTCATTGACCGTGCCGTTTCCATCGCAATCAATGTGTTTGAAATTTACGCCGGAAGTCATGGATTCACTCCAGTTGGGTGCAAACTGAGGTGTCCAGGAAGTGTTGGCGCCAGGGCGTGGAGAACCAATAGTGCTGTACCCCACACCTACATCGAGCAGGTCGTACATGTTGGCACGCTTGTCGCCGTTGGCATCACCGGGCAGTACATAATCCGTTCCATTGGGTAGCATGTCGGCACCCATGCTGATGGCGTCGGTAACAATAAGTTTGGTAACAGAGGACACGCAGCTGCTGTTTTTCCAAACGGTCAGGTTTACCCGATAAATACCGCCCTTACCGTAAAAATGGGTTTTGGTTCCCCACTGAGAAGATTCGTACAACGGATCGCTGTCGCCGAAGTCCAGTTGGGTATTGTTGTAATTTCCGGAGGAAACATTGGTGAACCTGATCTCATACCCCAAATCGGGATTACCCGATAATATTTCGTACTCAAAATCGGCATGACAATCGCCAAATCCCCCCGAGGAACAATCGCCGGCCCACCAACTCGTAACACCTGCGGCCATGGCCTCGCACTCATTGTCGTAAGTAAGGCCGTTGCAGGCACAAACAGGCGCCAGGAACGTATTACAGCCTGCGGCTGAATGTTGTAATTGTGGAATGACACAGCCCGGTTCTGCCACCGATAATTGCTGGCAGCGGGTGCTTGTACACAGCGTGCCATCCGGGTTTTCCACCTGGTAAATGCAACAAATCAGGTAATTCCCATAGCCCGGCAATTCGGCATTCAAGATGGGGCTTTCTCCCAGAATTTCACTGGTTTGACTGTTTACCCATTGCACCGACAACAGGTTACCCGACCAGAGACTGAGTGGTTCTAATTTTCCTTGCAACGTGGTGCCAACAGCCGTTACCTGCATATCGTAGCCGCACCAACCTGGGTTTTGGTCGCTTACATAGACCTGTTTTGTCGTAGTGGCACTGCAACCATTGGTACTGCTTACGGTCAGGCTTACATCGTAATAACCCTCCTGCGAAAAAGTATGCTGAACATGCGGACCAGAAACACTGGATCCGTCGCCAAAGGTCCAAAAGGCAGTTTGCTGTCCCGGGGCATATAAATCAGCATTGAAGGAAAACAAATATGGATTCAGGTTATCAACAGCATAGCCAAAATCGGCCGTACAGGGCAACACATCGGAAACACAAGAAAGGCTGACGGCTGGAAGGCCCAGCCCAGCACAAGCGCTTGGGGGGGTAACATATTGGCTGGTAAACGTAATGGTCTTTCCTGGGCTAAGGTTGCTCCCTCCAGAAGTCACCAGCAGGATTTCACCATTGTCGAGGTCGATAATTTTAGCGCCACAACCCGGGACCATGCCTGCTACCCAACCTACCCGATCGCATTGGGCAACTACTGTCTGGACACTGAAAAGCATCACCAGCAGGCCTAAAAGCAATAGTAATGGTTGTTTTTTGTACATAGGTTTTGGAATAGGACGACTTTATCGATTACAAAGATTCATTAATTAAATAAAGTGCAAATACATTTTTTTAACTTGCCGAACTTTTTATGTGTTTAGGTATTTTTTAAATCGCTGTTTATTAGTTACTTAAAAGAACATATTGCTATAAAAAGTTCAATAAAATATTTTTGTCTCCCACTTTCAATTTGTACCATTCAGCGCCCAAAAAGAGGGACAATCTTAGTCGGCAGTCTTAAAAATCGCATTTCGTTCATGTTCAGTGACAAATTGCTCACATTGCTCGGTAGTTTTTCCAAATACGAACTCAATCGTTTCCGGAAGTTTTTGGTGTCCCCTTACTACAACGAACAGGAGGTCCTGATTAATCTTTTTGACCTTTGCAATCTGGCCATCCGAGAGGGAACCGTTGAAAAACTAGATAAAAACACCGTTTGGAAACATTTGTTTCCAGGCAAAAAACTCAATGACGCACAGTTGCGAAGAACAGCATCCGAGTTGAACCAACTGGCGTTAAAATTTTACAGTTTGGAGTACCGCGAACAACAACCGATGCTTGAATTGCTGGATTTGCAGCGCAAACTGGAATCGCCTGTTTTGTTCAAGCACTTGAGCAGTGTGGAACGGTTGGTGGATAAGTATTTTGAACAGGCAAAACCTGACAATGCAAAGCGCTACCTGGAAAAGCACCTTTACCGCTGGAATATATTTGACCGGGCGTCCCGCACCGTTTCATCATCTGATTATATTGATAAACTTTTACCGGCAGATTTTAACCTGGAGCTGTTTTACATTGTTCAGAAACTAAAACTTTATGTGGCCTGGCTTTCCTTTCGGAATTTTAGAAATACCAGCGCGGTAATTGATGTGGTGCCGGGGTTTTGGGAGTATATTTCCCAAAGCCGTTTTCAGCGCATTCCACTCATTGGGATTTACGGCAAGGTGGTGCTATGTCTTTCGGAGCCTGAAGATGAGTCGCATTTTGAAGTACTCATGTTGGAATTGGACGATAAAGGGGTTAAACTTGATGATGAAGACCTCAGGGAATGCTACCATATTGCGCAGAACTATTGTGCCTTGAAAATCAACCAGGGTAAAGTACACTATTACCGCGCGATATTTCAGATCTATCAGCGCATGATCAGTCGATCGATGTTGTTGGAGGATGACCGTTTGGCAGAAGGCGTGTACAAAAACATCATTACTACCAGTTTACAGGTTGGGGAATACGCCTGGGCAGAGGAGTTTATTCAAAATTACTCCGACTATCTTCCAGCCAATATTCGTGAAAATGCCCACTCCTATAATTTGGCCAGTTTGTATTTTCATCAGAAAAAATACGACAAGGTGATTGATCTGTTGCGGAGTGTTGAATACAGCGATGTCACCTATGCTCTGGGTGGAAAGTTGTTGTTGTTAAGAACCTATCACGAAAAAGGGGAAGTGTTTGCGTTGGAGTCACTGATAGACAGTGTCCGAATCTATCTTCGTCGCAATAAGTTTATCTCCAAAACAATGGTACGCGAGTTCGGAAACTTTCTAACTTTCCTGAAGAAATTGAACGATTTGGCACAGAAGAGCCCCGCTGAAATCCAAAAATTCAAGGCCAGGGTACAAGACAACCCCGCGGTCATTTCCAAAAAATGGCTGCTTCAAAAAATCGACGAGATATGATAATCACTTATTCCGTAGGGCAGTTTTTAGGGTCGGCTTATGCGCAATAAAATTTGGGTTTTGGCACGGTTCGTTAAGGTACTGTTACTGATTTGGCTTGGTTACAATCCGGCGGCGCTAGCCAAAATAACGCCCGATTAACCATCGATGCAGCCCTTTACAATGCCTCGATTTGGAAGCACACACCCAAGATCACAATTGAAACTGGCGTCCGGCACTGGAGTGGTGAACTTGGCGTTTCCTTCCAAACGCTGGGCCGCCGCGACTGGCAGGCCTGGCACCGTTATCCCGTTTTAGGCTTGTCGTTGTTGCAAGTTGATCTGGGCCAAAAATCACATGGTAGCGCAACAGCTTTTTTACCGCATTTGCGTGTACCCTTGTTTCGCCGTCCCAATTGGGTGCTTTATTTCAGGATGGGAACTGGCGTTGGGTACATCAGATCACCTTATGATTATTTCAATAACCCGGGGCAAAATGCCATTGGTTCGCATTGGAACAATATCACCCAACTTCGCTTTTCTGCAGAAGCCCGTCTGTCGGGCCATCTGAATGCCGAAGCAGGTGCCGGGCTCACCCACTTTTTCAATGGCGGCATGGTGCTGCCCAATTACGGGATCAACCTGCCTGGCTTTTTTGCGGGTTTGCGGTACAGTGTCCAAGCCATAAAGCCCGGTGACTTCCGGGCTGCGCAAGGCAGCAAGCGCCCCGAAAAACGCTGGGGAGTACAGGTTCACGGTGGACTTGCACGCGTTGAATATGGCGCCTTCGACGGCCCGCGGTACCCCATCTGGATGCTCTCTGCTGCTGCTTACCATCAATTTAATCCCAACAATAGGTTATTGCTGGGGTTAGATTACGAGTTCAATCGGGCTATTTACGCCTGGGGACTTCGAAGTACGGGGTATCGAACAGAACTGGAGGCACACAAAGCGGCCACCCGGCTCGGATTGGCACTAGCGGATGAAATTCTTTTTGGCGCACTGGGTATTCAGTTGCATACAGGCGTTTACATAGGGCCATCGACCATCAACCGCGATTTACTCAGCATTTGGTACAACAAACTCGGCATGTTCTATTACCTGCCAAGAATACCGCAAACCATGGCTCAGCCACGGGTAGGCATTTACCTCAAAGCACACAAGGCCATTGCAGAGTACATTGCATTAGATGTCGGTTGTAGTTTTTAGAAGCCGTCCCGACAATGGCATTTTCCCGGCTAAAAACCGTATTTTTGCCCTCCATTTTACAGATAAGACTTCCCGTACCACACATGACACCCCGTACTGTTGCTTTTCATACCCTGGGCTGTAAGCTCAATTATTCGGAGACCTCCGCCTTGGCGAGGCTGTTCGAGGAGGGCGGTTATGCGCCGGTATCCTTTGGTGGGGAGGCCGACATTTACGTGATCAATACTTGTTCAGTAACCGAGCAAGCCGATAAAGAGTGCAAAAAAATTGTGCGGGCAGCGCTGCGGCGTCAGCCCGACGCTTTTGTGGTGGTAACGGGTTGCTACGCACAACTTAAGCCTACAGAAATTGCGGAAATCCCCGGTGTCGACCTGGTGCTGGGCGCCGGCGAAAAGTTCCGAATCATGGAGTACGTCGACGACCTGTCGAAAGCACAGGGCAAAGGCATGGTGCATGCCGGAGAAGTACGCGATGTCAATGTTTTCGCTCTTCTTTTTCTTTTGGCGACCGTACCCGGTCCTTTTTGAAGGTACAGGATGGTTGCGACTACAAATGTACCTTTTGCACCCATTCCCCAGGCGCGGGGCCAGCCGTTCTGATACGGTTGAAAATGCCGTCGCGAATGCCAGGGCCATCGCCCAAAAAGGCGTGCGTGAAATCGTACTGACGGGTGTAAACCTTGGCGATTTTGGCAATGGAACCGCGGTGATAGAAGGCACCCGGATTAAAAAAGAAGCCCTTTTTATCGACCTTATCCATGCGCTCGATCAGGTGGCTGTAGTGGATCGTTTCCGGATCAGCAGTATTGAGCCGAACCTGTTAACCGACGAAGTAATCGAGTTTGTAGCGCAATCCCAGCGTTTTATGCCGCATTTTCACGTGCCATTGCAATCGGGTAACAACAAACAACTGGCTGACATGCGCCGTCGTTATCGACGGGAATTGTATGAGAGCGGGTGCACAGCATCAAACAGTATATGCCACATGCTTGCATCGGCTGCGATGTTATTGTGGGTTTTCCAGGCGAAACAGCGGAAGATTTTATGGAAACCTATAGGTTTCTCCACGGACTGGATATTTCTTACCTGCACGTTTTTACTTATTCAGAGCGGGCCAATACAGCTGCTGCTGATATGGCTGAAGTGGTGCCTGTTGAGGAGCGCCGCAGGCGAAACCAGGCCTTACGCAATCTTTCCGACATGAAGCGCCGCGAATTCTATCAGCAACATGTAGGAAGTTCCCGATCCGTACTTTTTGAGCAGCACAAAGATGGGGCTCGCATCAGCGGCTATACCGATAACTACATCAAAATTGAAATGCCCAATCAGGAGGCTTTACTCAACAGTATTTTTCCGGTCGATATTCTATTGGTCAACACAGATGGAGAGACCTGTACAGTGAGTTTACAGGAAAACTTACAAGATTATCCTACGTAGATTTTCATGCAGGTCGGGCACAAAGGTTTGTTCCCGTATTGCTTGTTGAGATTTTCCCGGGTAGCGTCATAAAGGTTGTTGTAACTGGCCCAATAGGCCTCATCATCGTAAACAATAAAGCGGGACTTGCATCGCGGGCACTCTTTCATATAGTTTTGCTCCTCCATTACCCATGCCATTTCTACTGGGCCACCAAGCGGTGGATTCATTTTTCGCAACCGCACTCGCAAGGCTTCCATTTCGGCAAATTGGTGTTTCATCCGCTCAATTATGCTGCCCACCACCGCTTCAATCAGATCGCGGGGTTTATCCATTTCCAGCCGACAAATCTGGTAAATGGTTTCGTAGTTGATGGTCTTTTCTAGTTTGTCGCTTTTCGCAGCGGCAGTCACTTGGGCCTGAACATACACGTCCACCAGGTATTCAGTACCCAATATTTTTTCTGCTTCATACACGCCGTGAAAAGCGTGAAAACGCATGCCTTCGAGAGCAATCCAGGCCATAATTGGCAATTAGTCGCACCATTACGTGCGGGTTTGGATAGAGTTTGAGTGGTGAAGATACGGCAAAAGTTAAGCTCACTCAACCAACATTTCACGAATAAAGTCTCTGTTGTCGGCCATGGCCGGGCATTCCAGGCGGATTTGCAGTTGCATGCCTTCCAGGTCTTCCGGCTTGAGTTTACCGTATTGGGCAATTGCTGAGGCCAGGCAGGTTTTGGTGTTGTTGTACTCTACCTGCAAGCTGTTGAAAAAAGCGGTGACGCTGTCCTGTGGCATCGTTTTTTGTTGCAGTCTGGTCGCTTTCAGATTGAGTTGCTGCAGTGTTGCCGTGCATTCGCAAAAGGCCCGGGCCATTTTTTTTTGCTTGCTATCTGGCTGCACGGCAGTAGTAGGGTGGCTATTTTCACAGGCAACTACAAGCAACAGGCAAAGCGCAAGGAAGGGGTAAAGTTTCTTCGGCATGATGTTTTTTCTTGATTACAGCAATTATAACGCCAAAGGATTGGGCAAAAGTGCAAACAGCCACTTCCTTATCCTGACTGGAAATGAAGTGGCTGCCTCCAAAAGATTCCTATATTGTATTGGATGATATTAGATCTCTCGTTTTGGATCAAACTGTTCCATGTAGTCGGCAATTTTGCGGAGGAAGGACCCCCCTAGACTTCCGTCCACCACCCTGTGGTCGTAGGAGAGCGATAAGAACATCATTTGCCGGATAGCAATGACATCGCCAAACTCCGTTTCAATCACAGCAGGTTTTTTCCTGATGGCGCCAGTGGCGAGGATGGCCACCTGTGGTTGGTTGATGATGGGTGTCCCCATCACGTTGCCAAAAGTACCCACGTTGGTAATGGTAAAGGTTCCACCCTGAATCTCCTCAGGCTTGAGCTTGTTTTCCCTGGCCCGGCTGGCCAGATCATTCACTTGTTTGGTGAGGCCCACGAGGTTGAGGAAGTCTGCATTTTTGATGACCGGAACAATAAGGTTCCCGGAGGGAAGCGCGGCGGCCATGCCAATGTTGATGTCTTTGCGGCGAATCAGGTTGTTGCCATCAACCGAAATATTAACCATCGGAAAATCACCAATAGCCTTGGCTACGGCTTCGATGAATAAGGGGGTGAAAGTGATGTTTTCACCGTATTTTTTCTTGAAATCGCCTTTAACCCTGTTGCGCCAATTGACCATATCGGTCACGTCGGCTTCCACAAAGGAGGTTACGTGCGGACTGGTATGCTTGCTCATCACCATGTGGTCGGCAATGAGTTTGCGCATGCGGTCCATTTCAATGATTTCAACATTTCCTTCTGTTGATACCGCCGGCCGTACTGGTGTTGGGGCAGCCGGGGAGGAACTTACGGATGGCGTCGCAGCACCCTGCTTTCTGTTGGAGACAAAGCCAGAATATCTTTTTTGGTTACCCGGCCCTCCATGCCAGAACCTGCAATTTTATCGAGGTCCTGCTGGTTAATGCCTTCTGTTTTGGCAATGGTACGCACCAAAGGAGAGTAGAAACGACCTTCGGAGCTGCTCAGTACTGCCGTTTCGGCCATCTGGGTCGCGGGTACAAATGGAACCTCTGCTACTGCAGGGGCACTTTTACCGTTGCTGACGGCCGGTTGGCTTACCGCTGGTGAAGCCTCAGGCTGTGCATTGGCCGCATCCGTTTCAATAATGGCAATTGGTGTATTGATCGGAACAACATCATTTTCTTTGAAAAGGAGTTCCGTCAGGATTCCTTCCACTGGTGAAGGAACTTCACTGTCGACCTTATCGGTGGCAATATCGAGCACGGGCTCGTCGAGTTCAACGCGTTCACCGAGGTTTTTGCGCCACTTCAAAATGGTGGCTTCCATGATACTTTCACCCATTTTGGGCATCACTAATTCGACGCGGGCCATATTGTATTTTTTTAGAAAAATTTGGTTTGAGCGCCGCAAAGGTACGGTTTATTGCTCATTTTGCCATGGGCTTAACCGCGATTTAGAATAATATTTTGTTGTTGTTGAACCCACTGATAAGCTAAACACACAATTTGCCCTGGGGTTTATGGCAACAGGATGTAGGGTTTTATTTTTTGTATCCATACCGGATCGCGCAAGGGTGGAATGTTGGACAGGTCCTCCAGGGCATGAAAAGGGCCATGCTGATCCCGGTAGGCAATAATCAAATCTGCTTGTTTGAACGAGAAATAGGGATGCGTGACCAGATCCTCCCGGCTAATGCTGTTCAAATCAATTTTTTTAATCAACGGTGAAGGATCCAGCCAGGGCAGTATTTTTTGAAAAACGGAGTCGGGAAGTCCCCAGGTTTCGCCCACCTGAATGGGGTTGTTGAAGCCACCCAACCTTTCCCGGAACCGGATGATCTGTTTGGCCCTCCCCGTTCCTATCCCGGGCAACTGTTCCCAGGCGGTGGCGTCTGCTTGGTTGATGTCGACGCGTAGGATTTTTGGGGCGTATTTTTCTGGTCCGGAAGCAAAGTTTCGCGCCGTATTGTTAGTCTGTTTTAAAGGCGCAATGTTTATGTACGGAAGCAATGCTTTAAAGCAAGTCTCGGGCATCCCATAGATTTTTTCCAAATCGGATGCTTGCCGAAATTGCCCCGCCTTTTCGCGGTACCGCAGCATATTGCCGACTGTTTTGGTCGGAATACCAAGCCTCAGCAATTCCTCCTCTGTAGCAGTGTTGGGGTCGAAGCTGAAAAGTGCTTTTTGCGCTGCGGGTTCAGCCGGCTTCGACGCGGTTTGTTCCCGAAACCTGACCCAGGGCATTAGCCGTTTTGCTTCCTCCTTTGACAAACTGTACATTTTTTCGAGGTCTTCCGGCCGCCGGAAGGTTCCTCCTTTTGCTCTGTACCGGAGAAGGGTTCCGATGGCTTTTTCAGACAAGCCCAGTTGCAGCAGCTCTTCTTTGGTGGCGGTATTGGGATTGAAATAGAACAAAGTTGTTTTGCTTGCAACGGTTTTGGCCGGTACTTGATAAAGTGCCATGGCATCGTTCAACTTTTGTTGATCCCTGGAGTCCTTAGTTGGCAGGTAGGGAAGCAGGAGCGGCAGGAGTGCTGCTGTTAAACATACTCCGCTTAAAACAATCATTCCGGTGCGTTCGGCCCGGGTAAAATGAAGCCAGTCTATCCATTTCATGTGCAGTATTTTTTGAGGTTAGGGTTTCCAGGTCCATGCTCCTTGGGTTCGGATGCTGTAAAATCGGATGCCTATTTTTACACAGGCATTTTCCCAGCGTTCGTTTTGGTAGGCGTTGATTTCGGCCGTGCTGACCACCATTTTACAAGGAAATCGCTCCAATATTTGCTCCGCAGTAATCTTTCTGCTTTGGCTTACAAGGATCATGTCAACAGGAATGGGCAACATCGGCTCCATAACGGTACTGTCGGTAATTATCAGCATTAGTTGGTTCCCCAGCGACAAGAAAGGTGGGTTGTATCCGTCTTTGGGGCTTGGCAGATGGGATTCCAATCGTGTTTTTTCCCGGGCACCTGTTTTCCAGCGATGTAATTGCGCTGCAAATCGCACTTGTTGTTCGGGCGCATTGCAGCTGAAGCTGGTTCTAGAAAATCCCTTGGTATAGTCGATCAGTATCCCTTTTTTAAGGTAGTAGATGACCATCTCTTGCTGACGGAATCGTGTTAAACTGCGATGAGCAAGACCAGAAAGGAGGGTGGTAAGCAACAGTATGGCCAACCACAACCAGCCCGATTTTTGGCGTGCCATCAAAAATGAAACCGCCAACACAAACCCCATGAGCAGGGCGGCACACCAATTTGGCAGCCAAATTCCATCTATAACGCTTCCAGGGAGATGTTGTATCCATTGAATACAGGCATTCATCCCATGGACCAGGAAGTACAGCCCCTTGCCCATCCAAACCGCTGCTGGGGGAATCCAGGTATCCAGTACAACAAGCACGAAACCGCCCCATAAAAAGGCAGCTCCGCCCAGCACTACCACCCAGCCCGCCAGCCAAAAATAACAGGGAAACTGATGGAAATAGTACAGCGACAAAGGCAGTGTACCCAATTGGGCGGCTACGCCAACCAACAGCATTTTAAGGGCATGATCGGGGAATTTGGGTAAAACAGGTGTTAATTTATACAACCGGGGATAAAAAAAGACCATTCCACAAACCGCGGTATACGACAACTGCCATCCCGCGTCAAACATAAAATCTGGATTAAACAACAGCAGGTAAAAAGCAGAGCTTGCCAGAATGTTCCAAATTGATGCTTCCCGCCGGATTGCCCTGCCGGCAAGGAAGAAACTAAACATCACGGTGGCGCGCAATACAGAGGCCGTAGCACCAGTTAAAAGGGCGAAACACCAAATGGCAAATACGACCAAGAGCGATTTCAGTAAATACCCCTTTCTCCCGCGAAAGGGCAGTTGCCCTAAAAGCAGGAACAATCCGGTATACAGGATGCCCACGTGTGTTCCGGAAATGGCCAATGCGTGCATGGACCCGGTTTGGGCGTAGGCCGTCCGGATGTCTTCTGATAAATCGTTTTTATAGCCTACCAGTAGCGCTGCTACCACGCCGTATTCATCTTGTCCGGGAATATAATGTTGCAGTTTACGCAGTAAGCCATCCCTATAGTAGAAAGCCAATCGCCAGCAACCGTAGCCTCCAACGCTGGATACGATCTGCAGGTCTTCATTCCTGGCAAAGGCCTGAAAATGGATATTTTGGTGGTGTAAATAGTTCCGGTAATCAAATGCATCCGGATTTAACGGCCCTGTACAAGGCTGAATGGCTGTTCTGACGATGATCCGATCGCCATACCGCACCACTGCCGGGGTGCTGTCTACCCTAAGAAAGAGTAAAACATGGCCATTGCACGCAAACGACCGACCATTGGAATCGACTAGTGCCGTCACCGCGACTGGAATTTTTAGACTTTTACCGCGGGATGGAGCGTCAATGACCTCTCCGCAAATAAAACCGCTGGAAACTTGTTCCAAAAGCGCAGCAAAATGCTTTGGATGGTTGCGCTCATCATGCCCCGCCTTGCGCATCAAGCCTGCTAATACCATGAACACAAAAAGGCAGGAGCCGAACCACCAGCGGAATTGGTAGGCATACCGGCGTCGGGCAAAAAACAACACCATGGCGCCCATCAGCATAAGCGATATCCCGCCGAAGTACAGGTTGGGGGGGTACCATTCGTACCAGAGTATACCCATCATCAATGGGATGATCAGTCGGACGTAAGGAATGCTGCGCAGGTTCACGGTGTTAGGGGTAGTGGTTTATCGGATAAAAATAAACCGCTGCGCAGCAATGCAACAAGCATTATGCTTTCACTTAAATGTATTTATTTTAATTACATTTAAGTGCAAATGATTGATAATCTTATACTTAAGTTAAAAACAAGCGTTGATGGGAACCAGATTGTTACAGGTCATAAGAAATCTCGACAAGATCGGAAACTGGCCTCGACTGGCAGGTAAGGCAGTATCCAGCCTTTATTTCGTCGTCGTCGAGGGCATAGCATACATCCATTTTTACTTCGCCCTGAATCACTTTGCCCATACAAGTGGCGCAGGCACCGGAAGTACAGGAGTAGGGCGCATCGTATTTTTCCTTGACGAGGGCGTCCAATATGGTAGCGCCCGCAGGAATATCTATTTCAATGCGTTCACCCTTCAGGTGGGCGATGAGTTTTGGACCCGTTCCGCTGGCAGCAGCAGCAATGTCGCCTGGCACATGGTGGCTGTTGGCAAAATGCTCCACATGAATTTGGGCAGCAGGAATGCCTTCGCCAAGCAAGGCTGATTGCACATTTTCTGCCATGTTATCAGGGCCACAAATGAAGTAAATACAATCGTGCAGCGGGCCATGTGGGGGATGTTCTTCCAGAAAAGTTTTTACAGCACGCAATTCAACCCGACCCATTTTGCCCAACCAATTAGTGGTGCTTTTTTTGAACATGCCAAACAGTCCGCCGCCGCCTTCTTTGCGTGGTTGGCTGAGAATATGTTCCACATGCAATTGACCGGCATATTGAGCGGTCAGTTGTTCCAGCGCTTCTTTAAATATGATGCTTTCTTCATTCCTGCTGCCATAGAGCAGGGAAATGGTACTCATGGGCTCCGCTTCCAGAATGGTGCGCAAAATCGACATCAGTGGGGTTATGCCACTTCCTGCGCCAAACAGATAATAGGTGTGGCGCTTTTCAGGGTCGAGTTTGCTGGTAAAACGGCCTTCAGGATGGGCCAAATCGAGGACATCACCGACTTTCGTCTGGTCGTGCAAAAAACCCGACATTTTGCCGCCACTAACTTTTTTTACAGTAACCGCCAGGCGATTTTCCAGAGGGCTACTGCTCATGGAGTAGGAACGCCGGATCTCTTGCCCGTTGATTTGGGCGCGAATCGTCACATACTGCCCTTGTTTGTATTTGAAAATTTCAGCCAGCTCGGCAGGAATATCAAATTCCAAGGTGGCAGTATCGGATGTTTCCGGTGTAATATTTTTAATTTTGAGCGAGTAAAACTCCATTATGGCAAAGATCTAAGTGAAATAATGTGCGCGCCGCAAAAGTACGCCTCCTTAACAAAAAAACTGCGGTTATAGTTGCCTTAATAAAAAAGCAAATGCTATGCGTGATCTTAAGTATTTATTGGCCTACCTCATGCCCATCAGTGCCGTTTTAGCGCTATACCAACTGGGGCCCTGGTCTTGGGCAAGTGTCATTTTAGCCTTTGGTATTCTTCCGGTGCTGGAAATTTTTACCCCTATGTCGGTTGAAAACACTCCGGATGGGCTGGAAGCCAGTCGAGCGCGGCGGATCTTTTTCGATGTTTTGTTGTATGCGAATGCGCCACTGCTGTTTGGCATCGTTGGCTGGTATTTATGGGTTGTTACGCACGATGCATTGACGCTCCAGGAATGGCTGGGTCTTACCCTTAGCGTTGGTATTATTATCGGGGCCGATGGCATCAATGTCGCCCATGAACTGGGCCACAGGAGTCGCCGGGCAGAACAATGTTTGGCCCAGGCGATGCTGGTTCCGGCGTTGTACCAGCACTTTTTTATTGAACACAATCGCGGTCATCATAAAAATGTGGCTACATTGGAAGACCCCGCAACAGCCCGATTTGGCGAAACAGTGTATGCTTTTTGGTTTCGATCCGTTTTCCAGGGCTGGAGAAATGCCTGGTTGCTGGAAAGAGACCGCTTGTTTAAAGATGGCAAGCCTGTTTGGTCGCTGAGAAACCAGATGATTCGTTTTCAACTCATTCAATTGCTTTACCTTGCTGTAATAGCGTACCTGACGGGCCCTTTTGGTTTTGTTTCTGCTGTGGCCGTTGGCGTTGTTGGCATTTTACTGCTGGAAATAGTCAACTACATCGAACACTACGGTTTGCAACGAAAGTTGCTGCCTACCGGAAGGCCAGAACCGGTACAACCCTACCATTCGTGGAACAGCGACCACGAATTGGGCCGCATTTTCTTGTATGAACTTACCCGGCACAGCGACCACCATTTTAAGGCTACCCGGAAGTACCAAATTCTGCGGCATTTGGAACAAAGCCCGCAAATGCCATATGGCTATCCGACCTGTATGTTAATCGCACTTTTGCCACCCTTATGGTTCCACATGATGAATCCGGTGGTGAGGGAGGCGCGCAACGCAGTGGGTTATCCGGTGTAGTTGCATTATGTTTGGCAACATTTTGTCTAAAAATATAAATGTAATTTTTTAAATTAAAACAAATGGTGTTATTTTGTTTTGCCTTATCCGGGATATTAAACGAACACCAACCACCTTACCTATTAAAATTGAAGCAGCTATGAAATTACTTAAGATCCTTTTGTACATCCTTTTGGGAGGAGCAGCCTTGGTTGTGCTGTTAGGCTTTTTTGCAAAAAAAGACTACCATATTGAGCGAAGCATTGAAATTGATGCCTCCAAAGCCATGGTCTACGAATATGCCCGTTACTTTAAAAACTTTGAACAATGGTCGCCCTGGTCGGCCTACGATCCAAATTTAAAACAGGTGATTGAGGGTACCGATGGCGCCCTTGGTGCAACCTATAAATGGTCGGGTAACGATAAAGTAGGTGTAGGAGAACAAACCATTACCGCCATTTCGCCTGATCGTATCGACATGGAAATTCGTTTTCAAAAGCCTTGGGAAAGCACCTCTCCGGTTTTTTTGAGTTTTGAGGATGCGCCGGAGGGCAAAACAAAGGTGAACTGGGGTTTCGACATGCATGTCGATTTTCCATGGAACGGTATGGCCATGTTTACCAATGTAGATGCCGGTGTAGGCAAAGACTACGAACGCGGACTGGAGACGCTCAAGAAAAATTGTGAATTGCTCAGCTTTGAGAAATACCGTGGTTTGAAAGCCATGGCTTTGGACATGCCGGCGCAAACCTATGTCGGGGTGCGCAAAACAATGCCAATTGCCGAAATTGGGGCGTTTTATGGCACCACCATGGGGGCCGTAATGGAGGCGCTTGGTAAAAAGAGCATCAACCCTAATGGCGCTCCGGCAGGGCTCTACTGGAAATGGGATGAGGAAAAGCAGGAAACCGACCTTGCTGCGGTAATTCCCGTATTGGAAGACCCCAAACTGGGAAAGGACTTCCAGGTGTTCCAACTTCCGGCTGGTCAGGCACTCGTTATCGACTTCAAAGGCAGCTACGACAAAATTGGTGATGCACACCAATCTATGGATGCCTGGATGGCAGATAAAAACCTGCAGGCCAAAATGCCCGTCATAGAAGCCTATGTTTCGGATCCGGGAACGGAGCCTGATACCAGCAAATGGCTGACCAAAGTGATCTATTTTGTAGAGCCTAAAAAATAAGGGTTAAATAAAATTACCGTTTACAGGATGCACCCTGCAGGGCTCGGCCAAAAGCTTGAACCCTGCGGGGTGTTTTCATGTTGCTACCTTTCTCTGTGCTTTTATCTACTTTTGCGCTCAAACAACATTTGCAAAATGTCCCGAATTAAAACCGATGTACTGGTACTGGGATCTGGCATTGCCGGTCTCACTTTTGCCATAAAAACCGCCCGGAAACATCCCAAACACAGGATTCTGGTACTGACCAAAACGGAGGAAGGGGAAAGCAATACGCGATATGCTCAGGGCGGCGTAGCTGCGGTTTGGAATCTGGAGAAGGATAATTTTGAAAAACATGTAGCCGATACCCTGGATGCCGGTGACGGTCTTTGTGATGAAGCAATTGTTCGCATTGTCGTGGAGGAAGGTCCTCAACGCGTTCAGGAAATCATCGACTGGGGGGCCCGTTTCGACAAGGAAAAGGGCTCAGATGATTACGATCTGGCCCGGGAAGGAGGTCACTCCGAACACCGTATTTTGCACTATAAGGACCTGACTGGATGGGAGATACAACGTACGCTGATGGAAGAAGCGAAGAAATACCCTAACATTGAGGTGTTGGAGCATTTTTTTGCACTGGATCTGATCACCCAACACCACCTGGGTCACATGGTGATTCGGGTTACACCGGGCATCGAGTGCTATGGTTGCTATGCCCTGAACAAACAAAACGGTGAAATAGACACCATTCTCGCCCGTGCAACCGTGCTGTGTACCGGCGGTGGCGGACAGGTATATAAAGCCACTATCAACCCTGTTATTGCAACAGGCGATGGCGTTGCCATGGTATACCGTGCCAAAGGACGGGTTGAAAACATGGAATTTATGCAGTTTCACCCTACCTCGCTGTTCAATCCGGCCGGGAAAACCCATCGTTTTTTGGTTTCGGAAGCCGTTCGCGGCTTCGGTGGGGTACTCAAAACCGAGGAAGGGGAGGAATTTATGCAACATTACGATGAACGACTTTCTCTGGCTCCTCGTGATATTGTGGCAAGGGCCATCGACTCTGAAATGAAAAAACGCGGTACGGAGTGCATGTACCTCGACTGCCGCCATTTGGACAAAGAAGGGTTTATTGCTCACTTTCCGACCATCTATGAGAAATGTTTGAGTCTGGGTATTGATCCCTTCCAACAAATGATTCCAGTTGTGCCCGCCTGCCATTATATGTGTGGCGGTATCATGGTGGATGCCATGGGGCAAAGCAGTGTTGCACGCCTTTATGCAGCGGGGGAATGTACCAGTACGGGGTTGCACGGCGCGAACCGACTGGCCTCAAATTCCCTGCTGGAAGCCATGGTATTTGCGCACCGGATTTACCTTGACCTGGAGGGTAAACTGGAAAGTTGGGGCTTTCAGGACGATATTCCCGATTGGAATGCAGAGGGTACCACCGAGCCGCCTGAAATGGTGCTTATTACCCAAAGCATCAAGGAACTCAAAGACATTATGTCGTATTACGTCGGGATCGTAAGGTCAAACATTCGTTCCAAGCGTGCACTCGACCGCTTGTATCTTCTATATCAGGAAACCGAAGAGTTGTACAAAACGACTACCATCAGCCCGCAACTAATGGAACTTCGAAACCTGATAACCATTGCTTACCTCATTACGCGCTCGGCATCGCACCGGCACGAAAGTCGCGGCTTGCATTTTACCACCGACTATCCCGGTCAACTGCCATTTATTGAGCATTCGGTGTTGTAAAACCTTGGGTCATTCGAAATACTCTATTCCGTTTTCGCCTACAAAACCCCATTTGCCGGATTTTTTAACACTCAATATGGCAAAACTCCATCTGCTGTTGACGGGAATGGAATACAAGTAGTGCAGCTCCTGATATTTGGGTTTTATGGGTGGATAAATAGTATTGGTGAACAAGCAGCCTTTCCGACCCTTTTTACTGGTAATGAAAAGGTTGTTTTTGAATACCACCCGGTCGTATTTCATGGGAAGAATAATCTGATTTTGGTGATCAAGTACCCCCGCCTTTTTTCCAGAATATACACAAAAAAAGGGAAATAGGCCCATTTGTGCACCTATGTACACAATGGAATCGTACTTGGCAGGAGTCACGACGTTTCCCGATGCGTCTACGATTCCGAAATAGCCGTTTTCCTCGATCTTGTACAGGAGTGCACTCATACCCGGAAATCGACTTAATGTTCCTGTCACCTTCGGAAGGGTGCGCTGTTGCTGGTTGTAACCCTCGTAGGCCATATCTGGCGCGGCCACATCATCATCATCGGACCATTCGCTGAGGGTTATTTCCTGCAATTCGTCCGACTCAGACAGCAGGAATGTTTTCTCTCCCTCTTCCAGAAAACAGCCGAAAACTGATTGTCGCGTTTTTTTATTTACCAAGGATTGGTAATAGATCCGATCAAACCGGAGTGGAGCACAGGGGGTTCCATCAGCATGGAACAGCCCGCGTTTTCCTTCATTTTCTACCAAAAAATAACGTCTCGAAAATGGATAGGCATCTTCATATTCATTGGGAATCAATATCTGGCCATTGACATTGAGTATGCCTCGCTTTTGTCCCATATTGGATCGCACACAACCGTAGGTAGAAAAATACCTAAAATCCAAGCTATCGTAATCCGGTGCGATTACAAATTGTCCATCTTGGTTGATCATCCCGACTTTGCCATTTTCAAAGGCAAAAGCATACATTCCGGGCGATTTATGGGTTTGGGTAAAAAAGCCACAACTGTCGAAACGAGGGGCAAGGAGTATTTTTCCCAGCGTATCACTGTAGCCCCAATGGGTGCCCTTGCGATACGGGATCATGCAATCGTTGGTAGTAGCGGTTTGGGCAAACGCAGCATTAAATAAAAAAAGCAAGCAAAAGAGTAGGCAATAGCGCATTTCAAATGACTCATTTGTTTTTTAGAGCAGATGTGGTCACCAGGGTGAATACCGATAAATTTCAATATTTACCAGCCTTTGATCTGGTGTGGATACCGGATGACATAGGTTTCTTTGATCAGCCTGGTCATCCGATCCCGAAGTTCACTGATGCCTTCTTTGGTATGGGCTGACACGAAAACATTTTCACCGTAGGTAATCAGCAGGCGCTCCTTGAGTTCGCGTTCGAGTTCCTTACGGGTGTCTTCATCAAGCATGTCATCAAATGCACGTTCGCGATAGAGGTCCACTTTATTGTAGACCATCAGCGTAGGTTTGTCGCCTGCGCCGATTTCCTGTAGCGTTGTTTGAACCGTTTTAACATGGTCTTCAAATTGCGGGTGCGCAACATCCACTACGTGCAAAAGCACATCGCATTCGCGCACTTCATCCAATGTGCTTTTGAAGCTTTCCACGAGGTGGTGCGGGAGTTTTCGGATAAAACCTACTGTATCAGAGAGCAAAAACGGCATGGTGCCAAATACCACTTTTCGAACGGTGGTGTCCAGGGTAGCAAACAGCTTGTTTTCTGCGAGTACGTCCGACTTGCTTATCAGATTCATCAGGGTACTCTTGCCGACGTTGGTGTACCCTACCAGGGCCATGCGAACCATTTCGCCCCGTGTTTTGCGCTGGGTTTGCGACTGCTTGTCGATATCTTTCAGTTTTTCTTCCAGCACTTTGATCCGGTACTGTACAATACGGCGGTCGGTTTCAATCTGTGTCTCACCCGGGCCCCGCATGCCGATACCACCGCGCTGGCGTTCAAGGTGCGTCCAAAGCCCCTTCAAACGGGGTAACAGGTATTTCATTTGCGCCAACTCAACCTGTGATTTTGCCTGGGCAGTTTGCGCGCGGTTGGCGAAGATGTCGAGGATGAGGGAAGAGCGGTCAATGATTTTAACTTTTAGCGCTTCTTCCAGGTTGTTGGTTTGTTTACCGCTCAGGTCGTCATCAAATATCACCATATTGATATTTTCATGCCACTCCAGGTATTGTGCGATCTCATCGACTTTACCTTTTCCGATGAAGGTGCGGTGTTCAGGGTGTTTAAGACGCTGTGTAAATCGCTTAACCGTCTCCGCGCCTGCCGTCAGGGCCAGAAACTCCAGTTCGTCCATGTATTCATGTGCCAGGGGCTCAGAGATGTCTGGCGTGATAACACTTACCAGTACAGCATACTCCTGCTCTTTTTTCAGTCCTGCTTCTTTCTCACCCAGCGTCCATTCTTTTGCCATTTGTTCCGTATGGTTTAGTTTGCAAAGGTAGCGGAGTATATGCTTAAAACACGCAATTCGGTAATGGAAGTGCCCTAAAGATTTTCCTGTCCGCCACCCATCTTCAAGGGGGGGCAGGTTTCGGTAATATAAATGTTATTTTAATTTGTAAAAAAGAAATATTTTTTCTAAAAAAATAATGCTGACATAAGTTGCTGATATACTGTTGTTTATTGATTTTTTCCCATAAAAAAACAACCTTTTTTTCGCTTGTTTTTGGGGTAAATTTTCAATTTGGCCCTCAATTTGAGGGCCCCCCGTTGTTACTTCGCCGGGAAACGCCTAAACTTGCATTTCTGTTAGAACCTGTTTGGGACTTTTGGGTGCCGCGGAGGTACATTCTGATTTTGGGGATGTTGCCGGTTCTGCTCCAAACATTCCACGCATGTTTTTAATCATTCACCCCGGGCCTGTTTTAATCCTGTTCCCAATCCAACTGTTCAGATGTCCTACTTTGGTACAAAACAAACCTTAGCACACAAACTTCAGCAAAAGTTATCGCCCCAGCAGATTCAATTGATGAAACTGCTGCAGATACCTACTGCTACGCTGGAACAGCGGATCCAGGAGGAACTGGAGGCCAATCCGGCACTTGAAGAAGGTGATGAAAGCATGGAGCTTCTGGAAGGACTCTCCGAGCTCGAAATTTCCGAGCGGGATATCACCATGCAGGAAAAAGAAAAAAGTGACGATTCCGAGCAGGAAAATGCTGGCGACGATGATTTTGAGCTCAGTGATAATACGCTGGATGACCTGGAGCGCTCCTCCAACGATGATGATTTTGAGGACAAATCAACGGTTGATGATGGTTATGAACTCGAAGACTATCTGGTAGACTATATTGAGGATGACCCATCGACCTACAAAACCCAAGGTGACCGATACAACGCAGATGAAGAGGAAAAAACGATGCCAATGGCTTCGGAAAGCACTTTTCACGATTATCTGGAACAACAACTGGGCCTATTAAGGCTTCACGACGAACGGGAACAAAATATTGCGCTTCAAATTATTGGCTCTATTGACGACGATGGCTACCTCAGAAGGGAGCCGGAGGCGATGGTAGACGATTTGCTTTTTAGTCAGAATATTCAAACCACTGAAGCGGAAATTCTCCATATCCTGCTCCAGATCCAGCAATTTGATCCTCCGGGTATTGGCGCAAGAGATCTTCAGGAGTCGCTGTTGCTGCAATTGCGGTTCAAACTACGGGTGGAGGAAGAAACCCTGACGCACGACGAGAAGGTAGCCGTTAAGTATGCTATTCGCATAATAGACAAGTATTTTGATGAGTTTACCAAAAAGCATTATTCCAAGCTCTGTCGTCAACTTGACCTGGAGGAAGAGGACCTCAAAATGGCCATCGATGAGGTATTAAAATTGAATCCCAAACCTGCCAGTGGATTTTCGGGTAGTAGCGATCGCGGGTTCAATTATATCCTCCCCGACTTCATTGTGCAAAATCGCGATGGCGAACTGGAGCTCACCCTAAATGCCCGGAATGCGCCCGATCTGAGGATCAACGATCAATACCGCGAAATGCTGAAATCGTTTCATGATGGCCGAACTTCCCGGCGCATGAACAAAAAGGAAAAAGAGGCCATCCTTTTTATCAAACAAAAAATCGATAGTGCGCGCTGGTTTATCGATGCCATTAAGCAACGCCAACAAACCATGATGCTGACCATGGGCTCCATTCTTCACCACCAGGAAGCCTATTTTCTGACGGGTGATCAGAAAAAAATGCGCCCAATGATACTGAAGGATATTGCGGATACCACCGGGTTGGATATATCCACGGTTTCCCGTGTGGCGAATTCTAAATATGTGCAAACAGAGTTTGGTACCAAACTGCTGAAAGATTTTTTCTCTGAAAGTCTACAAAATCAGGAAGGCGAAGAGGTGTCTACGCTTGAAGTAAAAAAAATACTGTCCGACCTTATTAAAGACGAAAACAAAAGGCGTCCGCTTTCCGATGAAAAACTTAAGTCGCTGCTGTTAAAAAGGGTTATAACATTGCCCGTCGGACAGTTGCAAAGTACCGCGAGCAACTGAATATTCCCGTTGCACTCCTGCGCAAAGAACTGTAAGTACCGTTTTCCAAGTCCCCCCGCTGATCATAGCATCAACACCCATTGTTCGTAATAATGGGTTGATTTTCAATTTATTATTTTCATTTTTCGAACAGTTCTAATTAAAATAAATGTGTTTGGGATGCTCCATTTCGCTTGACATTGTTTTAAAAGTTTAAAAATATTTGTCAAAATTGTTTTGAATAAAAACTTTTTGTTTATATTTGTACCCGATTCCCAACATTTAAAACAACAATCATGTCGAACGAAAAAGAAGCAAAACTCAAAACGCTGCAGTCCACCATTGACCGGCTGGATAAAACCTACGGGAAAGGCACCATCATGCGATTAGGTGACAAACAGATGGTAGAGGTAGAGGCCATTCCATCAGGGTCCCTTGGTTTAGATATTGCACTGGGATGTTATGGCTATCCGAAAGGCCGCGTTATTGAAATATACGGACCGGAGTCTTCCGGTAAGACAACGCTTGCCATTCACGCCATCGCAGAGTGCCAAAAGAGTGGTGGTATTGCGGCAATTATAGATGCGGAACATGCATTTGATCGTTTTTATGCCGAAGGCCTCGGTGTAGATGTAAACAATCTGCTTATCAGCCAACCCGATAATGGCGAACAGGCACTGAGATTACAGAGAATCTTATTCGCTCCGGCGCAGTTGATATTGTTGTTATTGACTCTGTGGCTGCCCTTGTTCCCCGCGCTGAAATTGAAGGCGAAATGGGAGATTCCAAGGTTGGCCTTCAGGCCCGTTTGATGAGCCAGGCCATGCGTAAACTGACCTCTGCTATCGGTCGTTCCGGATGTACGTGCATTTTTATCAACCAATTGCGTGAAAAAATTGGTGTTATGTTCGGTAACCCGGAAACAACTACTGGTGGTAATGCGCTAAAGTTCTATGCCTCTATCCGTTTGGACATCCGTAAAAGTGGCGCTTCCATCAAAGACAAGGAAGGCAATGTTGTGGGCAACCTGGTTAAGGTAAAAGTGGTAAAAAACAAACTCGCACCACCCTTCCGCATCGCTACTTTCGACATTGTTTTTGGTGAAGGAATTTCAAAAGCAGGAGAGATCATCGACCTGGGCTCCGACATGGATATTATCCAGAAAAGTGGTGCCTGGTACAGCTACGAAGGTGCAAAAATTGCTCAGGGCAGGGATGCCGCCAAGCAATTTATGCTTGACAACCCCGAAATGGCACTTGAAATCGAACAAAAAATCAAAGAAAAAGTACACGCCGGGCCAGTCAAACAAAATGTCGGTGGCGCTAAAAAATCTGCAGCTGTGGATATGGATGACGACGACGATTTGGCCGGTGACGATTAATCAGGAACTGAATTGTTTTCCTGATTCGAATTGATGTAGAAAATGCCGGGGAGGTAAGAGCGGTAAATTTGTGATGCAATTGTACTTTAATAAATTGCAATCAGGTATTGCCTTAGGTATGTCACCGCCATGCTATCTCTTCGTCCAAAGATTTTCCAAATAAACCTGTTTTGCTGTGGCCTGGGTATGATTCCTGGGTCACAGCTCCCCCCAAGTGTTTTGCTTTAAACAGCAACAACATAAGGCCGAAGCTATCAACAACTCAAAAAAGTCAACCATGGTGCTTACACAACTTATACCCAGCATCGAATCTAATGACCTTCAAGGTAGTATTGCGTTTTATCGGAGTCTATTTGGAATGGAGGTAATAGGGACATACCCTGCGGATGCTCCATATTGGGTGATGCTCGAAAAAGACGGGGTGCAATTGATGATAACGGAGCGAATGGTGAGCAATATGGCCCTTGAAACCGGATTTACAGGCTCTTTTTATGTTTATCCAGACGATATCGAAGCGCTGTGGGTTACTATTGCTTCGAAAGTCAATCCCGAACAAATTGCCTGGCCACTGGAGGTGTTTGACTATGGTATGATGGAATTTGCTATTAAGGACCCAAACGGATACCTGTGGCGGTTTGGTCAGGACGTAGAAATTGCCCAAATGAAAATTTCCGCAAATTGAAAATTTCTATTGCTTGACCTGCCTGCTGAAACGTTGAAGCATAAGCACCCGAATGAATGCGGAAAGGTACCGTGCAGAACCATCAATTGTATTGTTGGCCTTTGTGCAGGTGCCATTAAGAGGGTGTTCTAAACTATTGGTTGTCTGAAAAATACTGATGAGCGTAAAAAGAGTAGATTTTGGTTTCAGCATAGCCCTGTTTTTGAAAGGAATATTGCCTGGAAAAGCGGTGAAGGATAGGTTCACCCAAACACCTTTTCAGGGCGGCAAGCATTTTGAAACACCCCCTAAATGCAGTCCAGCAGTTCCTGAATTTTTTTGGCGCCAGTTTCGCTCATGGGAACCAAAGGAAGTCGAACTTCCCGCGTACAAATCCCCTGATGTTCCAATGCCGCCTTAACGCCGGCTGGGTTACCCTCCGCAAACAGGGCTTTATACAAATCCCACATTTTAAGGTTGAGTGGCTGGGCAGCCTTGAGGTCGTGCTGAAGTGCAGCCTTGACCATGCTGGAAAAAGGATGGGGCAGTGTGTTGGCAATAACGGAGATGACGCCGTGACCTCCGGCGGCAATAACCGATAGGGTCATGAAATCGTCGCCACTCAGCACTAAAAACTGCTCAGGAGCGCCCTTAATAATTTGCGTAATTTGGTAAATATCATCACTGGCTTCCTTTACCGCAATAAATTTTTCACTAGCATGCGCCAGACGCAGCGTTGTTTCAGCCGTCATGTTTGAGGCTGTCCGACTAGGCACATTATAGATGATAATTGGCAGCGGAGACACCTTGGCTAATGCCATATAGTGTTGGTATATTCCTTCTTGGGTTGGCTTATTGTAAGCGGGGTTGCTGGAGAGCAAGGCACTTATACCATCAAAATTAAACGATTGGATTTTATGCACCAATTCAGCAGTGTTGTTGCCGCCAAAAATGCCAGCGACAATGGGCAGGCGGCCACGATTGATTTTGATGGTGAAATCCAAAATTTGCCGGTGTTCTTCGTCTGTGGTAGTGACCGACTCGCCTGTTGTACCCAGACAAACGAGGTAGTCAACGCCACCGCTAATTACATGCTCAATGAGCTTTTCAAAATCAGCCCAATCTATTGTTCCATTTCTGAAAGGAGTGACAAGGGCTACACCGGTACCACTAAAGCGCTGCTGCGGATTCATATTTTTTCAGGATAATTTTATCCAGATAGATTTCTAGTTGTTCAATGAAATATTGGATTGGTTTGTCGGCAGGAATATCCAACTGCAAATCATAGTCATTGCGTTGGGAATTTGCAATCCCGGTCTTCATGTAGGCTCTTGATGTTGCGGCAATCCATTCCAGGGAGGCAATTTTGCCTGGATTAAAGCAAATCAGTAGATGAAAAGCCTGTTTTGCGAAGGCTTGACACTGCTCAGCAGTGGGAATACCTTTCCAGTTGATTTCCTTGTTGGAGTATGCTTTAAAAGCGGAATTGGCAGGAACTTCCTTTGCATTGAAATAGGCCAGAGCGGTAATTTTTTTCCCTTTTTTTTCCAATGATTGAACCAATGTCAGCACTGAGCTTCGTTGCTTTTCATTAGTAGCATCAAACAGGATACCAATCGTTGTGGCATTACTAACGCCAAATGTTTTTTGTTCCCGCTTGGATGCATCCAGAACCTGTTGGATCGATTTCTGAAAAAATGATTTTCGGATGGCATCAAACATGCTAGTACGATTTAAATTGTACCCAAGAAGACTGGCTTAGGCTTCCAGTTTTTGATAATGACCCATGGCGCTGTATTTTTCAATTCTAGCCAAAATTCGGACGTCAGGATCCATTTTGATTACCTTCTTCAGTTCTGTTTTGATATGGGCCTTCAGGGTTTTGGCAATTTCTTCGGGCGCATTGTGTGCACCACCCAGTGGTTCTTTAACAATCCCATCAATCAACCCAAATTTCAGCATGTTGTCGGCATCCAGTTTGAGTGCGTCTGCTGCTTTTTCTTTGAAATCCCATGAGTGCCACAAAATGGAGGAACAGGATTCCGGCGAAATCACCGAGTACCAGGTATATTCCATCATGAAAATGCGATCACCCAACCCAATACCTAATGCACCACCAGATGCGCCTTCACCAATAACATAACAGAGGATGGGTACCTTCAGTTGTGCCATTTCAAATAAATTGCGGGCAATTGCTTCGGCTTGTCCGCGTTCTTCTGCTTCGAGCCCCGGGAAAGCACCTGGTGTATCGATCAGCGTAATGACAGGAAACCCAAAGCGCTCGGCCAACTTCATGAGGCGCAGCGCTTTGCGGTAGCCTTCCGGATTGGCCATCCCAAAATTGCGGTATTGGCGCATTTTGGTATTGACACCCTTTTGATGTCCAATAATCATCACCGTTTGCCCATCCAAATCGGCTAGGCCGCCGACAATAGCATGGTCGTCGCCAAAACAGCGGTCGCCATGCAACTCTATGAATTTGCTGCAAATGTTGTCCAAATAGTACAAGGTATAGGGCCGCTCAGGATGCCTGGACAATTGCACTTTCTGCCATCCATTGAGGTTGCTGTAGATCTCAATACGCTTGTCTTTGATTTTTTTCTCCAGTTCGCTTATCATTTGCGATACATTCACCTCTCCCTTCTCCCCGACTTCCTGAAGTTTTTCCAGTTGCTCATAAAGGGCCTCTAAGGGCTTTTCAAAATCCATAAAGATCATAGCCATAATCTGGATAAGTTGGAAAATGCTGCAAAGTTACACAAAGAGTTGTATTGTGTACCCAAGCATGCCCGGAATCGCAGGTGAAGTACTCCGATACCGCTGTTTTGGCCTCGAAAACTGCAGAAATGAAGACGGCTAAAAATTTATTATAAAATAGTTTGCAAAAGAGTTGCAGGAAAACAGCGAGCAGCTTTATCTTTGCCCCGCTTTAGAAATAAAGCAATGGATTGGTAGTTCAGTTGGTTAGAATGCCGCCCTGTCACGGCGGAGGTCGCGGGTTCGAGTCCCGTCCAGTCCGCAAAAGCCCAAGCATGCTGCTTGGGCTTTTTTTATGCCCTGCCTTGGACTTATATTTTTACCAATTTCTCGACTGCAATCGTCTTTCCCCCGGCATCCAGCAGGGCAATTGCATACACTCCAGGGTTCCAACCTGAAGTTGGAATCTGGATAATGCTCCTCTTTTCAAAATTGACTACGGAAACAAAGTGCCCATAAGCATCGGTTATGCGAATGGCATTTGCATTTGAAGCGTTTTGAAATGCGATTGTAAGCATGGAGCCATCAATAGGATTGGGGAAAACGTCCATCGATAGATGTGTTGATCCGGCTTGGCTTTCTGTTCCTACAATTGTTGGTGCGCCAGGTGTTCCACCCCAAGGGCCTATTTTCCAACTGCTGGCAAAATGGTCATCCAGTCCGGCGTCTATGAGTTCCAGAGAACGCCCAATTGTTTCCATCTCTTCCGGCCAGGGGGCATGATTATCATAACGTACATAATCTTCAGGCAATCCGAACGGATCGATGAACAAGAGTGTCTCACCCTCATTGGAGAGTTTTCCCGTTGTCCATTCAAACACCTGGTAAGGTCCGGTATAATTTGCGGCATTTTTTGCCGCCACTATATATTCGCCGGCAGCAATGCTGGAACCTGTAGGGAAAAAGTATTCCACAGCACTTGTTATAGCGTAGCCCGTTAGATCTACCGGAGCAAGACCAGGGTTGTACAATTCCACAAACTCCCCATCATTTCCGAGCGCATCGTTGTATAGGATTTCTGAAAACATCAATCGGGGGCGTTCGGTTAGGGGAGTGGAAACCAATGTTCCAATATTCAAGCCGTTTGATCCGGTGCCCAGGCAGGGAGAGCCAGCCTGTAAATTGAAATCATAAAAAGTGGGTGCAGCAAACAGAGGATTGGCTTGTACGTTGGTTCCACCAAGCGTATCCGTATCGGAAAGACAATGCGTGAGGTTCAAAAAAGCCGTTGTATCTGCCCTGAAGGAGGCAATCGCATTGTTGGAGGCAATGCAATTGCTGATAATTCCAATGCCGCCCTGGTCTCCAGGGTGTTTTTCATACGCCGACACAGCGATAAAATTTCCAAAAAAGGTATTATGGTCTATGTTTATTTCGGACTGATCCTTCAGCCCCATTCCCAGGTTACAATAAGCAATGGTGTTGTTGCGCACCGTAGCGCTGGATTGCTGCCCGATGGAAATACCCTTGTCAGCGCAGTGAAAAATAAGGTTGTTTTCAATCAACAAATCCTGGCACTGTTCGCCAATATCGAGGCCATCATCATTGGACCCCAAAAAGTTAAGCACTGTATTGCCACGGATGATTCCGCCTTCAACACCATCAAAATCGATAGCATCTGCATCAATTGCGTTACCACCCTCAAATAAGGAATTTTCAACCACGCCCAGCCCGTTTTTTACATTGATACAGTCGCCGGTTACGTTGGATTTTAGATGGCTATCGCTCAGATTTATGTCGCTATATCGGGCAAAAACAGGGTTATCCAGCAATTCGGTACCATCAAAGTGATCTATCCAAAGTGTAGCGTGATAGGCAGAAATGGCAGCCGGGTAGTAGGCTCTTTGGCGCCCAGCGCTCGCTTTTTTCAATTTGAAATGACTCAAGTGAATGGCCGATGTTGGAGACTTGATCAAAATTCCACCCCAGCTCGCAGCATTATTTTGTGCCTGTATTAAAACGGGATTTGCCATTGTTCCCTGTATTTCCAACCCGCCCAGTACCCAAATATCGGATGCCACTGGCATGCGAATTTCAACCCCTGGCTCTACTGAAAGCACGGCATTTGGCATAATGGTAACATCACCGGGCGCCAAATAAGGGGAGCAAGATGCGAACAATTGTAAATCGCTGTATACCGTATCCGGCAAAATGCAGCTTCCATCCGATTCAAACACAGCTTTATAGGTTTTCGGCGCACTATCGGGCAGGCTCACCGAAATAACCGGATTGGTGCCCACCACCTCGGGTGTAGCAAGAGATACCGCTGACAGGTTGGCATCGAAGCTCAGGTCGCTGCTGTTCAGCGCTGCCTGATGGACTTCAACAGCCAGCAGGTTTTCTCCAGCAACCAGGAAATTGGCAGGCAGATCAAATACTTTCCAACTGTTTTCGCCGGCGCCGGAAATGGCGACAGATGCCAGTGTATTGAACTGAACGGCACCAACCGGCATATTGAAACGGGCAACTTCGGCTCCGTTCAGGTATACCACCGCGCCATCATCTACAATGAGCTGCAATTGAAGGCTGCTCACACTACTGGGGTCGGAAATGTTGAATTGTTTTCTAAAGTAATAAGCGGGGGTTTTGTTCTGGCTGTTGGCCCCTGCATAAAGCAAGGTTTGCTCGTCGCCATCGCCATATCCCAACTGCGCTGGGCCCTCGCTCCAGGTCGATTCATCGAATAAAATGCTGTTCCAATTCGAGGCCGGCGCCGTTATATTGTCGTAAAAATACCAGTTAGAGCCCGCCGCAATGAGGCTCATCGTGGTGCTGTTTGCACGCTCCCAACGAACAAAATTAAAACCTGGCTTGGGTTTTGCCTGCAGGGCAAATGGAAGTTGTTGAAAATAAGTACCCGACCAGGGATAGGTTGGTATGCGGAGGCTATCGATTTCTATCCAGCCATGGCTGGGTGCGCTGACTACCAATTGCAGCGAAGCAGTTCCAGGTACGCTAAAATAACTTTGAAGATCGGAGTGCATGAATGAATTCCTCGCACTCGCAAAGGTTTTCAGATTGGAAACCTCGTTTTCCCAATAAGAGAAGGAGGGTATTGCGTTGCCATAAGACGAGGAGGTACCCACCCAACGCGGAATCTGATGATGTTCCATTTCGTATTGGATGTTCCCTGCCAGGCGATCCACCATAGGGTTGATGCGGGCAGGGTTGTAGGTAACATAGAGGTGATCGCTGAACCGACGCAGAAACTGCGTTCTGTAGGCAGTGTTTTCCAACATTTTTCGCAAATACAGGGTTGCCCAGGCAGGGTTACTCCAGGATTGCCCATTTGTGGTCGTCGCCCAATCCATCGCATAATTGCCCGAATTATTGGCAAAAAACCCACGGTCATAATCGTAAAGAAACCAGCGAAACTTGCCACCATTCTGATTGCGATAGCAAGTGATGTTGTGCCCCCAACTGGAATTGGAGCAAAATATCTGGCTGATGATATAGTCTGTGTAATTTTCCACATCCATAATCTCTGCCAAGGCAGAAAACGCGGCGTCGTTTTGCACCCCGCTGTTAAGCCGGGCGATCATTTGCTGGTATATCAAGTCGTTTCCTTCCAGTACAAGGCCCTCATTTTCAAGCAGGTCGATGCTGTCAGCCGAAATTTTGTATTTTAATTTAAGGTACTCCACATCTTCCCGACTGCGCATATTGTGTAATCCGAGGTAGGTACCATTGATAAAAACGGCACAGGGTCGGAAGTCCTGGACATCTACGTCCATGTAAGGTTGTGTGAGGCCTTGTTCAAGTCCGTCGCGGAGGAAGGTATTTGACCAGTCGTTGCCCGAACAGCGCAGAATAAGGTCCTCGAAATCTGCTCTGGGGTTATCCGGAAAAACCTGAAACGCCACAGATCCCCCACCGTATTCTTTGCGGGCATGGATATTTAGGAGTTTTTGCGGAAGAATCCAGGCGTTTTCCCCGCCAACCTGAACACCGGCGTCAAATTCGAATCCAGGTAATCCATCGGGTTCAAAAAACTCGAGGTGGATGGGGTATTCCCATTCGGGTTTAAAATTCTGAACATAAAGTCCGGTGGCCGGATCGTAAAAATTGGCCGGGTTGGTGGAAAGCGAAAGAACAGGAAGTTTACGTTGTTCGAAATTTTCACCGATAAAATAAGTTTGGGTATTTACTGGTCCGGGAATCAAGTCGGTTCGAAACACACGTGCGCGCAACACGGTAGTCTGTGCGAGCGCGATGGGCTGGGTGTAAACCAAACTGCTTTCCGTCGGTAAGGCGCCATCCAGGGTATACCGAACGGTGCCTTTCCCCGACGGATTGAGGATGGCCACTGAAAGCGGAGCGTTATAAAAACCGCTTTTTTCAGAAAAATGAGTGTTGAACAGTGCAAAACCGTTGTAGGCTTGGGTGTTGTTGGCTGCGCCAGGTGTAGCCGTTGTAAAATATCCTAAACTGCTGTCACCATCCGTTTTCCGACCATACGAAACATCAACTTCCTGGGCAGAAAAAACGATTTCATCTAATTTTTGTCCGGCAGCGTTAAACAATGCCAGTTCTTCCCCGTCCTTAGAAAGACCAAAACTGGTGTGCAAACCACTGTTTTTTCCATCTGCCCAAAGCAGCAACCATTGTCCTGCTCCAATGCTGGTTCCGTTTGGAATCGTCCATTTTAGGGAATCGGAAATGTTGTCGGTCAGCAAGTACCCACTGAGGTCTACGTTGGTGGTGCCGGAATTGTACAATTCGATCCAGTCAACGTTGTCTTGATAGTCGGGATCCTTTATTGTCAATGCATTGGAGGCCATAAACTCATTGATGACTATCTGGGCTGGCAACTGCTGTGCAAAACAGAAAAGGAATGCACCTAAAAATGCAGTGAAGGCGGTGTTTCTCATGGATAAATTATTGCAAATGTGTTGCAGTGCCCCCTGGGTACTTTTCAAACCGACAAAGTTGCACGGAGCATTGAATTTCGCCTATAAACTTATGACATTCGCTTCATCTGAGACGAAATAATTAAACAGCTGCAGAAATAACAGCTGCAGAAACGATTGCCATCATCCTAAATGGCATTGGTACACACATTTTATCCACCATTTATGGAAAAGCAATGGTACTAAAGACTTGCGGTAGGGGGAGATTGGGCAGGATTCCCGATGGAGAACACTACAACAGTGCCAGGAAAAGGGGCAGATTATTGGTACTAAATCAAATGCGCCATTCTCGGTCGATCCGGAATGGCGCATTTAGAAGGTTGCGAAAAGCGTATTTCGCAGGCTATTGGAGGACAACTTCTCTTTCAGCCATTATTTTACGGATATTGATGAGGGCATAGCGCATACGGCCCAGCGCAGTGTTGATGCTTACGCGGGTAAGGCCAGCGATTTCTTTGAAGCTCATGTCGGCATAGTGGCGCAAAATGACAACTTCACGTTGTTCTGGGGGCAGAGCGTCCACCAAACTACGGATGCGGTTGTGTGTCTCACTGCGCATAATCAGTGTTTCAGGACTGTCATCGCTCAAACGCAGCACCTCGAAAATATCAAAATCTTCGGTTGGGTTAATGTGGGAGCGGCGCTTGTTACGGCGGTGATAATCCACGCACATGTTGTAGGCAATTCGCATGGCCCATTGAACAAACTTACCTTCGTGGTTGTACTTTCCACGACGCAAGGTGTCAATAATCTTGATAAAGACTTCTTGAAAGATGTCTTCAGCAAGAGACTGGTCCTTAACGAACAAGTAAATAGAAGTGTAAATTTTGGATTTGTAGCGCTTCAGAAGGGTTTCGAAGGCTTGTTCATCACCATCTACGTAACGAGCGATAAGCTCTTGATCATTGAGCATTGGCATAACTTGCATGAGCACAGCGTTTAGTTTGCTGATTACCAAAAAAACTTTATTATTTATTTGGTGTACAAGTTTAAGCCAATAAGCAAATATAATTTTGAGTGATGGTGTTTGACTAGTGCGTCATTTTCTGTTGCCAAAAGTATGCGATTATTGTATGTGAACCAAAACTTTTTTTAAAATTTAACATATTTTAACAAGAAATGAGGCAGCGGATTAAAACTTTGCACGTAGAATGGTCAAATAGCGGTACTTTTGCCCAACACATCATACAAATTAGGCTTTTAAAAATCAAAACAGCACATTCCGCCATCAGAAACAGGGTATTACGGCCTGGTACCAATGTCTGAAATCAATATTAAAGCGGAATAAAGTGCTTCTAGCGCATGGAAATTGCCATAATTCTCGTCCTTATCGTCGTCCATGGTTTTTTGGTATTGGGCGAAATAGCATTAATTACAACAAAACGATCCCGACTGGAGAGTGAAAAGATGAAAGGCAACGTCAACGCTGCCATAGCCATCAATTTGCTCGATAACATCGACAACTATCTGTCCGCTATGCAGATTGGCATCACCCTGATTAGCATCATTGAAGGTGCTTATGGTGGTGTAGCCATCGGAGCCTATCTTGCACCGGTAATTGAAATGATACCCAGTTTGGCGGAATATGCAGAAAAAATTTCCATTGCTATAGTGGTTACCATTATTACGTATCTTTCGTTAATCATCGGTGAGCTTGCTCCCAAATATATCGGGATACAATACGCTGATAAGCTGGCGCTGAACTTTGCGCCCTTGATGCACTTTATCACCAGGTTGACGGGCCCCATTTCCCGATTCCTGAGTTGGTCTACCAAAATGTTCATGCGTATGCTGTTCATCAAACCGAATGAACAGCAAAACATTTCAGAGGAAGAGATCAAGCTGATGGTCAAAATGGCCAACCAGCAAGGGGTTTTGGAGCAAAAGGAAAGCGAGTTTATTCAGAATATTCTCCGGTTTGCCGATCGCGACGCTTACACCATCATGACCCACCGGAACGACGTGGAGTGGCTTGATATCAACAGCAGCGCAGAAGAAAACGATCGCATCTTGATGGAAAGTGGTTTCACTAAATTCTTGGTTTGTGAGGACTCCATCGAAAATATCCTTGGGGTTGTCAAGCTTCGAGATTACATTGAACAACGCAACCGAAAAGAGTTTAACCTTCGCAATATTCTTTCTTCACCGCTTTACGTGCCGGAGTCCATGAGTGGGCTCAAACTGTTGGAACGCTTCCGTACAGAACGGAACTATTTTGCCGTCGTGGTGGATGAATACGGCTCCTTGCAGGGTATCATTACGCTCCACGATTTAACCGAGAATATCTTCGGTGCGCTGCCTGATCTTGACGACCCTGAGGGCCCGGCCATTGTGCTGCGTGAAGATGGCAGTTATTTGATCGACGGCACCATTCCGATCGACGAGCTGCGCGAAGCGGTCAACCTCAAAGCCTTTGACATTGAAGAGGCCGACTATTCCACCCTCGCAGGGTTTATACTTTTTACCCGAAGCGAGATACCTAAAGTTGGCGACTACTTTATTGCCGAAGGCTATCGATTTGAAATTATCGATATGGACAAGAGTAAAATTGACAAAGTGTTGATTACCAAATTGAAGGAAGACGGAGAATAAACCTGAAATTCCCACACAATAAGTATCTTAGAGCAATCAATCATTCAAATTGTGTGCTCATGGCCCGTTCTATTCTTCTTGGATTGTTGTTTTTATTTCTGTCCCTTCAACTTCAGGCGCAGCTGTTCGTTGATACCATGTATTACGCCCCAGAGGATCTCATCATGGACTTTTTTCAGGGTTCCTGTGTAGATATCTTGTCGGTCGAATACAATGGTGAGTCCACACAGAGTACCTTTTTTGAAGGATCACAAAGTGGCCTTGGAATTAATGCCGGCATCATATTGGCCACAGGGGCTGCCGCTGTAGCCGTGGGTCCAAACAACGTTGACAATGCCGCCATGGGATTTGGCAATACTACACCCGACCCGCTCATTCAGGCAATTGCCAATGGCGGTTCTTCTTTTGACCGCTGCAAATACCATCTTCAGCTTATTCCACACACGGATTCCATTGGATTTAAATATGTTTTTGGCTCGGAGGAATATTGCGAATACGTGGGCTCCCAGTTTAACGATGTTTTTGGCTTTTGGATTCAGGGCCCGGGCTTTCCCGACCCAACAAACATAGCACTTATCCCAAATCCGTCAGCAATACCGGTTTCCATCAACAACGTCAATAACATCAGCAATTCCGACTTTTACATCAACAATACGCCTGCGACGGGAGTGCTTTGTGCTTCCGACCCGGCTACGGGTATTGCAGTTGATTATGTACAGTTTGATGGACTTACCACGGTACTCACAGCGTATGCACAAGTAGTACCGGATTCAAGTTATGATATCTGGATTGCCGTGAGCGATATCAGCGATGGTATTTACGACTCGGGTGTTTTTCTCAGTGTTGAAAGCCTTTGTGGCGACAGCCTTTTGAGTCCTATTGCAGCATTCAACACCATCAGCAATGGCAATACCGTCAAGCTCAGCAATGCCACCAAATACGCCACCAAATGGCATTGGAATTTTGGTGATGGGAGCACTTCTGATGAGCGGTTTCCTACCCATCAATTCCCTGATCTCCTGGGGCAAACTTATCAGGTAAGCCTGGTGGCATCCAATTATTGCTGTTCTGATACCAGCCTGTTGTATGTCGGAACCAGCGCTTCCGGTGCAGTGCGGGAAACGGGCTTCAAAGTTTATCCTACCCATTTTCAGGATGAGCTGCGCATTGAAGTGCCAGGAGGAAATTTTGGCGGGGGCTGGCTGAGCCTTTACAATGTTACCGGCATACCGGTGCTTCAGCAACGGCTGGATGGCAATACACTATTGCAGACGGGTCATCTTCCTGCCGGGGTTTATACCTTAACCATAAAGAGCGTTACAGGTGCAATATGGACGGGAAGAGTGATCAATAAAAAGAGGAATTGCCGGGCTTGCCCAACAATTCCTCTAAGGGATAGTACACTTATTCCGCCTAGAGCCAGCGCAACAGGTTAAAATCCTGTCGGTTGGGCAGCAGCGGATGTTGTGGGAACATCCGGAAACCATATTCAAAAACGCCAGAGGTTTGCGGTTGTATATCACAGGTGTATTGCGCATTGGTTCCGTGCGACTGGCTGAGTTGCATGGGGTACATTGCGGCAATTTCTAGTTCTGTTTCGGATTTCCGACGGAAGAAAACCAGTTCCACACCGATATCTTCTGCCCGTAATTCGATCAAATTAAGGGTGATGGATGCCTTGAAATGGTCTCCCAGCGGTAGGGAATGGTTAAAAGTATCGGGGGCATTCAATTCCACGACTTCGATGACTTCCCAAACGTTACGCACACGCTTTTTCCATTGAAGCAAATCGCGCAGGGGCTTGAAATCGTTATTCTTCAGGGCAAGGCTGCGCTTCCACAATTTTCCATAAAAGCGCTCCTGGTAATCATCCAGCATACGTTTCATGACAAACTGGGGGGCGGTTTCTGCAATGGTATTTTTGATATGGCTTACCCAACTTTTACTGACGCCATGTTCGTCCTGATCGTAATAGCTGGGCACAATGTCGTTTTCCAGTATGTTGTAAATGGTTTCGGCATCCAGTTCGTTTTGCAGATCTGCATTGGGGTAGGTTTCCTTGTCACTTAAAGCCCACCCGGCGCCGGGGCGATAACCTTCTACCCACCATCCATCAAGGACGGAGAAGTTCATGACACCGTTCATCACGGCTTTCATACCACTGGTACCACTGGCCTCTTTGGGGCGGGTTGGGTTGTTAAGCCATACGTCGACACCTTGCACCAGTAGTTTGGCCATTTCCATACTGTAGTTTTCCAGGAAAATTACCCGGCCCTTAAAGTTGGGGTTGGTGGTGGTGTTGTATATAAAACGTATGAACTCTTGTCCTCCCTTATCAGCAGGGTGTGCTTTGCCTGCGAAAAGGAAAATAACTGGTTTGTCGGTATTGTTGACGATTTCTGCCAGGCGTTCTTCGTTGGAGAACAGCAGCGTTGCACGCTTATAGGTAGCAAAACGGCGGGCAAACCCGATGACAAGGGCATCTTCCCGGATCGCTTTTACGATTTCAAAAATAGTGCGGGGGTTTTCGCCGCGTCGGGCCAGGTCGTCCTGGAGGTTGATACGCACCCAATCGAGGAGCCGTTTTTTGAGTTTACGGCGAATGTGCATGATCTCGGCATCCGGGACCGTGTGAATTTTTTTCCAGAATTTGTTGTTGGACTGGTCTTCAAAAAAGCCTTTTCCAAAGGTTTTCTGAAATAAATCGTGCCATTCCCAGGCTACCCAGGTATCAAAATGCACACTATTCGTTACATAACTGATGAACAGCTCGGAATAGTTGAACTCAGGGTACAGGTAGTTGAACATTTTCTGGCTAACCTCTCCGTGAAGCTTACTCACGCCATTAACCGCATTGCTGCAGCGAATTGCAAGGTGGCTCACCGAAAAGATTTCCTCATGGTTTTCGGCATCCTTTCGGCCGATGGCCAGCAGATCATTCCAGGAAAGATCCAGTGCAAAGGTGTATTCGAAAATATAGTTGCGGAGGAGCGATTCCGGAAAAGTATCGTGTCCTGCAGGCACGGGAGTATGGGTGGTGAACAACTGGGTTGAGCGCACCACTTCCAGGGCTTCGGGATAGCCTGAGTCCTTTTTCTGAGATGTAATTTTTTAAACGCTCAAGGCTCAAAAATGCGGCATGGCCTTCGTTCAAATGGTATAAATCGGGACTAATGTTAAGCGCTTTCAGCGCGCGCACACCGCCAATGCCCAAAAGCAATTCCTGCCGCAGCCTGTTTTCGTTGTCGCCGCCGTACAGTTGGTGCGTAATGGAGCGGTCCTCCCAGCGGTTGTCGTCGATATCCGTGTCCAGCAAATAAAGCGGCATACGGCCAACCTGCAGCAGCCAAACTTTGGCCCAAACCGTGCGTCCGTCAAGGTTGAGGTTGATTTTTATCCAATCGCCGTTTTCGTTACGGGCCGGCGCCAGGGGGAGTTGGGTGAAGCTGGCGGGGTCGAGGTGGTGAATCTGCTCTCCGTGCAAGGAGATGGATTGCTGGAAGTAGCCATAGCGGTACATGAGTCCGACGGCAACAAAATTTACATTCCGGTCGCTGATTTCCTTCAGGTAGTCGCCCGCCAAAACGCCCAGACCACCAGAGTACAGCCTAAGGCTTTGGTGGAGCCCGTACTCCATGCAGAAATAAGCAATTTTCGGATCGGTTTGGACAGGTGTTAGCTTGCATATAATCCTTAAAGGATTTGTAAACCGATTTCATTTGGGCCATAAACGTTTTGTCGGCCAGTAACTCGGTGGTTTTTTCAATGCTAAGTTCTTCCAGCAGTGCAACCGGGTTGTAATTGAAGGCAACAAATTGTTCCGGGTCGATGCTTTTAAACAGGTCGATAGCATCGTGGTTCCAGGACCACCATAGGTTGTGGGCCAGTTCGGTGAGTGGAGCAAGTCCTTCCGGGAGTTTGGGTTCTATAAAAATGCGCTTTAATCGGGCGCCATTTTCTATTAAATTTCCAACCATATTATTGATAAAAACTTTAATTTTCCATTTCAAAAATTTGAAAACGGGCCGAAAGGTAAAGTATTTTACAGACACTTCGTGTATTTTTGACATAAAGTGAAAGTGGTGGTGACGATAAGTTGTAAAATGTGATTGAATCTTTCTAGGGCGTTTTGAAAATAGAAGCGGCCCGTTTTGTTCATATTGGCCGAAAAGTCAGGTTTTTATCCGAGTCAGGAGAATCTGGCAGGATCAGCAAAAAGTACTTATCAACCCTGGGTCATACCATTGCGCATATATCCTGCACGCTACCGGATAGCAGTCAATACCAGCAGTGGGTAAGTTTTTCCGGTAAGAATTATTCTGCAACAGGATTCAATCTGATTTTTAAAGAAAAAACGGGGATGGGGCTATTGTTCCACAATTACCCTGGTGGATACCTGATCAAGGGGGAGGAAAATGTTAAAAGGTTGATTTATTACACGGGCTTCGACAGGAAGGAGAAGGCCGGAAGGGACCTTTTTCCAAGGTATCTGCAACTTGAGATCGGGTGTCGGCAGTGTGAAGATATCAAGGCAATAGTTGATTTTTACGACCAATATCATGCGCTGGACAAAGAAATAGGTTCGGCGGTGAACGCTGCAGACAGCGTTGACAGGCTTTATTTTACCAGTAATATTGACCCTTATGAAGCATACACCCGTAAAAAGCAAACAGGAGAGGGTATGGTTGGCGGAGGTTGTGCCCCTTTTGGGGTCGCCCTTCTTAAGGTCAGCGGATTGTATGACACTAGATGCGAAACACGTTGGATCCGGCCAATTACCATTTCTCAAAATCTGACCGGTGAACTTGGAAAGGTATCTCCCTGGTCGCTCATCCTTGGCCGGAAAGGCAACCAATGGGTTTGGAATGGGTTTCAGAATTCCAGTCTTCGTTCTTATGACCCAGACCTTATCTGGCATTACATTGGTGAGGTTATGGGAGAAAATGCCGACGAAAGTACTTTGGGCCAGAACGAATTGGGCCCTTGGAACACAAGTTCCGGGTTGCCCCTGACCATTTTCCGCAACGCACCCATCACCTTGCAAGACAATGGGGGCAGACCGGGAAGAAGAAAAGATGAAGTGATGGTGGAAGGCGTCCGTTTACAAAAACAGTAAACGGGTGTTTCCAATCAGATATTTTTGTAACATTTGAGCATGGATCAATCTTCTTACAGTTTACCCAAAATATTGATCATAACTGGTGTAGTTTTGATCATACTGGGTGTGTTGTGGTGGGCTGTGGGTGACCGCTTATCCTGGTTGGGTCGCCTGCCTGGCGACATTAGAATTGAGCGGGAAAATTTCAGGTTTTATTTTCCCATCACCACCATGATCCTGGCCAGCATGCTGCTTAATTTACTCTTCCGTGTGCTGCGTTGGATGTGGAACATCTGAATGCGGCCACAAACAACCTATAACCAGCTCATTTTCAAGGAATAAACATTTTGTAAATTCAATGCGAATGATTACCTTTGCGACCGCTTTTTGCGGATGTTCTTTTATTATTACACAACTTATTGAAAATGAGACATTACGAAGTCACCTTCATCGTAGATCCAGTGCTGTCGGGCGATGAAGTTAAATCGACAGCAGAACAAATCCAAAATGAGTTGAAAGGGTATGGTGCTAACATTGTAGCCGTCGATGAGATCGGGCTCAAGACGTTAGCCTATCAGATCAACAAACGCTCTTCGGGCGTGTACTTTGGTGTTGAGTTTGCTTGCGAAGCTGCCGAGTGGATGGGCAAGTTTGAACTGAACCTGAAGCGCAACGAGCGAATCCTGCGTTTTTTGACGGTTAAACTCGACAAGTACGGTATTAAGTACAACGACGACAAGCGCAACGGGCGCATCGGCAAGAAAAAAGAGGTTGCAGCACCTGCTGAAGCCCCGGCTCCTGCTCCCGGCGTAGTTGATCTCGACGCTGATGCCGAAGTTTAATCACCAAACCCTATCCTTTCACAACAAAATTTTACCAGCAATATGGCTGCTTCACGCGAAGATGTAAAGTTCCTCAGCAATCCGAAAATCGGACTGAATCGCAAAAAATACTGCCGTTTCCGCAAGTTTGGTATTAAGTATATCGACTACAAAGACACGGAGTTCCTGACCCAGTTTATCAATGAGCAAGGCAAACTGCTGCCACGCCGTATCACCGGCAACAGCCTCAAGTACCAGCGCCGTGTATCAACCGCTGTTAAGCGTGCACGTCACCTGGGCTTCTTGCCTTTCATTGGCGATATGCTGAAATAAAAAATCTGTTCAGGAACACTCTATTTTTTCACACAACACATTACTCATTGTCATGGATGTAATTTTGCTCCAACATATCGACAAAGTTGGCGACAAGCATGATGTCGTTAAAGTAAAAGACGGTTACGGCCGTAATTTCCTGATTCCACAGGGAATGGCTATCATCGCCAACAAATCCAATCTCGCACGTCTGGACGGCATGAAAATGCAAAATGCCAAGAAAGAATCTGCTAAAGTGGATATTTACAAGGGCTACGCCGCGAAAATCGCTGGCGCCAGTCTGAAACTCAGCGCAAAAGCTGGTGAAAGCGGCCGTCTGTTTGGATCTGTCACTGTACAGCACCTGTTAGACGCCATTAAAGCGCTGGATGTTGAAATCGAAAAGCGCCACATTCAAATGCCGGAAGAAGTTAAAGAACTTGGTTCTTACACGGCAACGATTACCTATCATCCGGAAGTTTCGGTGGAGGCAAACTTTGAAGTGGTTGCAGCGGACAACTAATTTCGCAGGGTACTAACTGGTTCGCCAGATGAAATGCCCAGTAGATATCTTAATGAAAAGCAAAACCGGTGCTACATCGGTTTTGCTTTTTTATTTTATGTGTTATTGGGGTTAGTTTTGCATTATGAACAGCAAGGCTCTGGAGGCTTTGCTGTTTTTAACGTCTAGAGCTTATGACCAACACCATTATACGCCGTGTAATTCTGCTCGGTGCATTCGCTATCCTGAGCCTGCTCTCGGTACAAACGTACTGGGTACTGATCAGTTATAACATTCAGGAACGGGAGTTTAACCGAAAAGTGTACCAGGCGCTGCTGGATGCATCCAACCACCTGTCCAAATTGGAGCGTTTCGATTTGCCGCAGAAAGACCTAATCGACCAGCCTTACTCCAATTATTACGTTGTCAACCTGGAAAATCAATTCAGTGCTGATAACCTGGAGCATTATCTCCAGAAGGCATTTGCCGTGCAAAACCTGTATGAAGACTTTCAATATGGTATGTACGACTGCTCTAGCAACCAGATGGTAACCTGGAAAATGATCAAATACACGGACAAAGAGCCCTTTTTGGTCGGTAACATCAGCCACGAACCCTTACCCGCCCATACCAAAAGCGACCTGAACTACTACTTCGGCGTGCGCTTTCCCAACAAAACCGCCAATATCCTCAGCAATATGTGGATTGTGGTGGTATTTACCATTCTCATGTTGATTACGGTTGCCTTTTTTATCTATGCCATGTTTGTCATTCTCCGGCAAAAGCAGCTGTCGGAAATGCAACGCGATTTTATCAATAACATGACCCACGAGTTCAAAACGCCTATTTCCACCATCAACATTTCCACCGATGTGTTTTTGCAAAGTGGAAAAATTAAAGAGGATCCAAGGTTAAACCGATATGCCGGAATCATCAAGGAGCAGGTACTTCGATTAAATACCCAGGTGGAAAAGGTGCTGCAATTGGCTAAAATAGAACGCGATAGCATTGAACTTAACCTGGAAGAAATTGACCTTGCCGAGCTGACGCGTTCTATGCTGCCCTCTCTGGAATTAAAGGTACACGAAAGAAAAGGCACCCTGAGCCTCCTGTTGGATGCCAAAAACCCCATGGTAACCGCCGACAAACTTCACCTGACCAACATTTTACACAATCTGGCCGACAATGCCGTGAAATACACCAAGGGCGTACCGGACATCAGCATTAGCCTTCAGGATGGTCCGGCGAACCATCTGGTACTCCGCATTATCGACAACGGCATTGGTATTTCAAAGGAGCACCAAAAACGTGTTTTTGATAAATTCTATCGGGTGCCAACCGGCAATGTGCACAACATTAAAGGGTTTGGACTAGGCCTGTTTTATGTCAAGAAAATGTGCCGCGAGCATCATTGGAAACTGAATCTTGAAAGTCAGCCGGGCAAAGGCACCATCATAGAAATCGTAATGCCGCATTCCAAACGATCAGCCGCTTCCTCGCACCAAAAGGACGAAGAAGTGCTCAGCAATTCCTGATATGACAAAGCCTCCATACCACTGTTTCGACCTGGAAGGATGCCCTATATTTTTGGGGGATTTTGTTGATGTGTACGCCCAGGCAACCGCAGGTAAGACTTATACGCACAGTTTTGCCGTGGGTGATGCCAATACCCTCCCCCTGCTTCCTGATGATATGGTATCCTCCAGCAGCCTTATCCCAGCCGGTGAGCAATTTAAAACCATTTCAACCTGCATGCAAGTATGGGCAGACATGATGGCGGCCCAACTCGATCGGCAATCGCTGGTGCTCAACGTAGGCGGCGGTGTTGTAGGCGACCTGGGGGGCTTTTGCGCCGCTACATTTAAACGCGGACTGGATTTTATGCAAGTGCCCACCACCTTACTTGCCATGACGGATGCTTCCATTGGCGGCAAACTGGGGGTTGATTTTCAGGGCATAAAAAACAGTATTGGCGTTTTCCGGCAACCTGCTGCCGTGCTCATCGACCCTGATTTCCTAAAAACACTGCCCCAACGAGAGTTGCGCAGTGGCATGGCAGAGGTTTACAAACACGCCCTCATTGGTGCACCACCGCTCTGGGACTTCCTGGCAGACAAAAAAATGGATGATATTTCTTCATGGGACAAAGCCGCATGGCTGCCCGTGCTGAAGGAATCTATCAATGTTAAGGTAACAGTAGTAGCTCAGGACCCCCTGGAAAAAGGGCTTCGGGCTGTCCTCAATTTTGGCCATACCATTGGCCATGCGCTGGAGAGCTGGTGGCTGAACAGTGCCGACCCACTAACCCACGGCGAGGCTGTTGCCATCGGTATGTTGTGTGAACTGGCCATCCGTGATGCAGCAAAAGCAACTCGGCTGGCTGAGGTGTTGCTCGGCGTTTATCCCTTCCAGCGGGTACCCGAGGAAAGTTTTCCGGAGGTTTGGAACCATATGTTACAGGATAAAAAGAACCAGGGCGGAGCGGTTCGCATGGCTATCCCGGGCGAAAAGCCGTTTGAGCTGCAACTGGTCACTATTTCCGCCCAGGAAACGGAAGCTGCCTTGCGCTGGTACAACAGCTTGCGATGACAGCGAAATAGCAGCTCCCATTTTTCTCCAAAATTATGCTCCACCTTTGCGCTTATGAAAATTTTACTCATCGAGGACGAGCTGACGCAAACAGTGCGGGAATACCTGCAACTGGGGGAACCTGGTGGAATGGGCGGCCGACTATCCGCTTGCTGTAGAAAAAACGGCCTTGTACGTGTACCGCAGGACCTTCTGTTCGTGTGGAACCCCTTTTTGTTCAATTGGCACAATTTGGCATCACACCAGCCAACTTGCAATATCAGCTGCAAACAGTATTGGAAGGCAATGTAGTGGGTAAGTTGTACGAACCGGAGCAGTTGTCGGATATCCGGTTGGTATACCCGAACAACCGTAACCTGAGCATCGAAGAGTTTCGCGCGCTGCAGATTTTTCTACCCAACGGCAAGCTTAAGCCCATTACTGAGCTTGCCGAAATAAGTCTTGATGAGGGCGAAGCAGAGATTGAGCGAGAAAACCTGCAAATGATAGGTGTGGTAAGCGGCCGACTCGACAACCGCGACCTGGGCAGTGTCATGCGCGACATTCAAAAATCGATTCCAACCCAAGTATCGCTAGCTCCGGGGTATCACATTCAATATGGTGGCGCATTTGCGGAGCAGCAGCAGTCGTTTCGCGAGTTGCTGCGTATTTTGATCATTGCCAGTTTGCTGGTTTTTGGCGCTATTTTGTTTTTTGTTTCGGGATATCCGCATTGCCTTACTGATCCTTTTTGTGGCGGTTTTGGGGATTGCCGGGAGTTACGCATTGCTGTATTTGACGCATACAGCGTTAAATGTGGGGCTTATACCGGATTGATAATGATCGTCGGAATCATTGGAGAAAATGCTATTTTTACCTTCCTGCAGTTCCGCGAAACGCTGGAAGGTGGCAAAACGCCGGAAGACGCCGTGGTGTATGCCATCTCCACCCGGCTTAGGCCCAAACTGATGACCGCACTGGGCGCCATTATTGCCTTGACTCCCCTGGCACTGGGGATTGGAACAGGCGCCCCACTGCACCAGCCGCTGGCCATCGCTGTGATAGGCGGTTTTTTAGCGGCGCTGCCTTTGTTGTTGATTGTTTTGCCGACGGGCATATTTTTGTTGTATGGCGGTAAAAGCCAACGCCAATCAGGAAGTGAAAAAAGAAAGTGTAAATGCCAGTTTAAAACCACGTAGAAGCATGAAAAAAAAAAAAAAGCCGAAAGTCGTTATCAATGAACTGCTTCGGACAAACAATGAATCACTGCGAAAACTGCATGCAATCGTGGAGTCGACCATGCAGGAAGAAAACCTGATCGTACATAACCTGCTGAACCCACCCGCTGATATTTTGTCGCGCGGGCAGCGGGTTTCCGACAAAGTGGCGCGCTTCGGCGGCAGCTGGGGCTTTATCATCATGTTTGGCATTGTGCTCTTTTTTTGGATCCTGTACAACTCGATAGTGCCGAGAGGCGCCGAATTTGACCCGTATCCCTTTATTTTGATGAACCTGATTTTGTCGTGTATTGCCGCCTTGCAGGCACCGGTCATTATGATGTCGCAAAATCGAAAAGAGGAAAAAGACCGGCAGCGGGCAGAAAACGACTACCTGGTAAATCTAAAAGCCGAACTGGAGGTGCGCAACCTCCACCTTAAAATTGACTTGCTGATGGAGGAACAAATCAGCCGTTTGGTGGAAGTACAGCAAGTGCAGTTGAAGTTGCTGGAGGACCTGACAGCTAGAAAGTAGAATTCGCCTCCCATTTTTCTCCAAAGTTAGGGGATAACTTTGCCTCATCATTCACCTTAATAAACTATATCACCATGAAAAAATTAATTTTTCTATTTGTTTTAGGTTTGGGCGCCAGCGCTATGGCCTGTGCCCAAAAAACACCTCCCAAGGCGGTATCAGATGCGTTCACCCAAAAATTTTCTAAAGCAGAAGAACTGAAATGGAGCCAAGAAAAGAATGGCGACTGGGAAGCAGAGTTCGAGCAGGACGAAGTGGAATTGTCGGCTAACTTCAACATTGCAGGTCAGTGGATCGAAACCGAAACGGAGATAAAAGTAGCGGATCTTCCGGCAGCCGTTCGCACAGCACTCCAGGGAAAAAAAGTAAAAGAAGCAGCAAAAATTATGCGCGCTGATGGTACCACTGTATATGAAGCGGAAGTAAAGGGCAAGGATATGCTTTTTGACGACAGTGGTAAATTGCTTTCAGAAGAAAAGGATTAGAGATTCGTCATTTTAAAAGGGTGCTGCTTACAGTACTGTCCCTTTTTTGTGCGCGGGCACAACAATTTCTGTTAGGAGAGCAGCGCAAAAGAATTACCCACAAAAAAACAGCCGCACAAGTCAAACTTGTACGGCTGTAGTTTTTTGGAAACCAGTTTCTGGTTATTCTTCGTCGAAGCGAATTTCCTGAATTTTTAGTGTGTTGCCCGAGGCTTTCAAATACAGGTAAACCCGGTAGCTGCCATTGGTGGCACTGAGGTTGCCGATACAGTAGCGGTCGCTGTTTTCGCGGCTGGTGCCTTTCGTACCTGCTGGAACGACTTGGGCTTGCTGCTTAAAGAGCTGCGCACCACTTGTGGCTTTGGCCTTGGGGTAGAGTTGCTCATTGTCTTTGATGGAGATTTCGACGTTGTCGGCAAAGTATTTGGACAGCGTTTCCACATCTCCGGAGCTGAGCGCTTGGGTGATAGCATCCAGGTTCGGGTTGCCCTGATAACCGAAGGCCAGTGCAGGGGCAAACAAAAGCAGGAAAAGCAGATTTTTCATTACGAACAGTTTAGGTTTGATAAAGCGGCTTTTATACCGTGTTACTCTTTGTACGTTTGTGTTTCCCTTATGTAACTGACAAACACATCGTTTTGAGTGTTAATGCAAAGTTAAAAGATATAAACGGGTGGTAATTAGGGGTGGAGAACGGGATGTATAGTACTTTGACATAAAGGGAATAGCAATTTTTCAAAGACTATTTGTGAAAAAATATATGGAATTTAATTTGGCAAATGTAGTAAATGTTTATATCTATAATTGACAATAAGGTATTATTAAACAATGATATTTTGATTATTTTTTATATTTAAAAACATAAAATCTTTTTTTAATCCCCTTCATCCTTCAAAACTAAAGTTACCCGAGAACTGATTCTACGCAATGTAAATTCGGTCGTGAATTTGCTGGTTCGACTAAATGAAGTGTACAGGACTGGGTAATTGCCTTGCCTAAGTATGCCCTCGCATAAAAATCAAATGGTTGTTGCCGTTAACCGGAAAACGAAATTAGTGCAATGCTTTGCGCTGAATTCTCGATTGATTTTTGCTTTAGAGGAACCTTTGCCTTTCTGCCAAAATTTTTTCCCAGTAAAACTAAGGTTTACCCCATGGATTGTCTGTAGGACAAAGATGAATCATTCATTTTTGATCAGTCTGGTGTTGCTTTGTACGACCCCGATTTATGATCAAAAATACCAAATTCCTTTACTGTACTAATTCAGAAAGATTGTACCAGTGAGAAGTCCAAGCGTCAGAAACTACTCTGCTAGTTCTGTATAATAAAATCCAATCCTTCCTTTGTACCTGTTTCCATTTGCAATGTTGCATAAATAAAATCCGCCTATGACTATTGTAGATTTGAGATATAAAATCTTGATGTAGAAGTAGTAAGACGAAGACTATACGGTAATTAGAATGATTTATCCAGTGTTTGTTTCAGAAATTTGATATTCTTGCACAGAATTTGCTTGACTAATCTAAAAAATTGAAACCAACCCTTATCCCAACTTTGCCACGCTTCAATCTTTCACCACACCAGGCAAAATATTACGCCTTCGAACTAACCAAGCGCTGCCCTTCTGACAGCGTTGAAAAGTTTAGTGCTACCTTATTAGATGCCCAGGTAGACCTTAATCCGCATCAAGTTGAGGCTGCACTATTTGCTTTTCGGTCACCCCTATCTTCAGGTGCTATTTTGGCCGACGAAGTGGGACTCGGCAAAACTATAGAAGCCGGTATTTTACTTTCTCAAAAATGGGCTGAAGGTAATCGGCGGTTGATTGTAATTGGACCATCTAACCTTAGAAAGCAATGGAGCCAGGAATTGGAAGAAAAGTTCTTCCTGCCCACTTTAATCCTGGAACAAAAAAACTTTAAAGAGCACATACAAAAGGGGCACAAAAACCCTTTCGAGCAATCCAAGGTAGTACTTTGTTCTTTTCAATTTGCCAAAAGCAAAGCGGAGTACCTACAAATGGTTTCTTGGGACTTGGTTGTAATTGATGAAGCGCACCGCTTGCGCAATGTCTACCGCCCTTCCAATATTATTGGCAAAATTATTAAAAGAGCCACTGCTGGTGTAAGGAAGGTGCTACTTACGGCAACCCCATTACAGAATTCGCTTCTGGAACTTTATGGTTTGGTCAGCCTTATCGACGATCACATATTTGGCGACCGGATAAGTTTTCGTAGCCAGTTTACTCGTTCTGGAGGTGAAATTGACTTTCAGGAACTGCGCGACCGCATCGCTCCGGTTTGCCACCGCACGCTGCGCCGTCAAGTGCAGGAATATATCCGCTATACGAATCGGATACCTGTTACTATACGGTTCGAACCTACCGAAGAAGAAATTCGCCTCTACGATCTGGTGAACCAATACTTACAGCGCGAATTACTCTTTGCTTTGCCTAAAGGCCAGCGCCATCTGCTCACCATGATCATGCGCAAACTGTTGGCCTCTTCTTCCTATGCAATTGCCGGCACCTTGAATGGCCTAATTACCCGTCTTGAAAATCTGGTGATCAGCGAGGAGGGGAAGATAGCAGTCTTGGATGAACTGGAAGATGATATTGAGAATATTGATGAGCCTGCTGAGGAATGGGAATTTGAAGAGGAAGTGGAAGTGGACGAAGAGGCCTTTCTCTCTACCGAAGATATTGAAAGGATCAAACTGGAAATAGAAGAGCCCAAAACTTATCGTGAACTGGCCGAAGGCATTGAACAAAACGCCAAAGGTGATAAGTTGCTCATTTCGCTTCAGGAAGGGTTTGCTCGTCAAAGCCAGATCAATGCTCCACAGAAGGCCATCGTATTTACGGAAAGCCGTCGCACGCAGGCCTATTTATATCGGTTGCTCCAGCAAACCGAATTCAAAGACCGTATCATCTTGTTTAACGGTTTAACAATGATGAACAATCTAAAGCGATCTACAAAGCCTGGAACGAAAAATACCAAGGTACCGACAAGGTGTCCGGATCGCGCACTGCCGATATGCGTGCGGCACTTGTCGATGCGTTTAGGAAGGATGCTCAAATCATGATTGCCACGGAAGCTGCTGCCGAGGGAATCAATTTGCAATTCTGTGCAATGGTAGTCAATTATGACCTGCCTTGGAATCCACAACGCATAGAACAACGCATCGGCCGAAGCCACCGATATGGCCAGCAACATGATGTAGTGGTCGTCAACTTTTTGAATACACGTAACGCCGCTGACCAACGGGTATTCCAACTATTAGATGAGAAATTCCAGCTCTTCAGTGGTGTGTTTGGCGCCTCTGATGAAGTATTGGGCAC
>JADJUJ010000002.1 GCA_016710765.1 Lewinellaceae bacterium
TGCTGTTGGGTGGCCTTTTTCCTGTTTTATGGCATTCAATCAGTTCGGGAAAAAAAGCCTGGTTGACTGGGCAAAGGCTGCGGGTATTGCAGCATTGGCCATCGGACTCAGGTTTGCCAGCAATGCAGCCCGCTTGTGGCCAACGTTGGAGTACAGCCAGGAAACCATCCGTGGTAAATCGGAATTGAGCCAAAAATCCAGCAAAGGCGACGGCCTTGACAAAGACTACCTCTTCGGATGGAGCCACGGGTAGGCGAATCTCTTACCCTGCTGGTTCCACATTATGCAGGTAGCGGGGCAGGGAGAACTTTAAAGGGACCAAACTCTACAATGCCGTTCAACCACAGGCAAGAAACCAAATTGGTGGCTTGTTTTATACCGGTACGCAACCATTTTTAGGCACGACCATCTATTTTGGGATTGTCGCCTGCCTCTTTTTTCGCCGGGGCAATACTGGCCGAAGGCGCTGCCCGATGGTGGTTGCTCAGGTACACTCTTGATGGTATCCATTGCCTGGGGAAAGAACTTTTTCCTGAACGACGTGCTGTACGATTACTTGCCCATGTTCAACAAGTTCCGGGCCGTTTCGATGGCGCTGGGGCCTGCACAATGGTGCTTGGCAGCCCTTGCTGCTATTGGGCTCAAAATGACCGATACAGCAAAATATCCGTTGACCGCCGTAAAAAGCGCTTTACATTGCTTCCGGCCTGACCGCATTGCTGGTGTTGGTGGCCTGGATGACGGGCGGTGGCAACGGTCAAAATGATGATGCCGGACTGGGGCAAAACAACCCGCTCCTTGAACTACTCCATACAAGACCGTGCAGACCTGCTTCAAAGCGATGTGCTGTAGCTTCCTGTTCTTTATTTTGCTGAGCACCGGACTCATTTGGTTCTACCTGAAGGGGAAGCATCAAAGCGGTGATCATGGTTCCGGTTATTGATGTTGCTGGCCCTGGCCGACCAATGGCAGGTTTGTGCCCGTTCATCTCTTCCGATAAGTATGTTACGCGGACCCGCTCTCTGACGCCACCTGCGCCAGAGCCCTACGACCTAAAAATTCTGCAACGAGGATCTCAGTTACCGGGTATTGGACCTTGCTCGCGGAAGCATTACCACCAACTATACCCCTTCCTATTACCACAAAAGTTTGAGTGGTTATCACGCCGCCAAATTGCAGCGTTATCAGGAAGTGATCGACACCTTCCTCACCGCCGACCCGGCCAGCAATCTTCATATTGTAGGAATGCTCAACGGGCGTTACATCATCAACCCACAGGGCGAACGATACGCAACCCATGGCACTCGGAAACGCCTGGTTTTGTGCAGCATGTCGACATTGTGCCGAATGCAGATGCTGAAATTCATGCTTTGCACACGCTCAACCCAAAGGATACTGCCGTGGTGCAAGCCGATGCAGCGGAAGCAGCCGGGATAAAAGGTTTTGAACCCCGTCCCGACAGCACGGCAAGCATCATTCTGAGCGCTTATCATCCTGAAAAATGGAGTACACGTATTCTGCGGCATCCGACCAGTTGCGGTGTTCTCCGAAGTATATTACCCACCGGCAAAAGGCTGGAAATGTTTCTTGAACGGTCAGCCGGCGCCCGATTTCTTTAAGGTTGATTATCTGTTGCGGGGCATGAAACTTCCTGCAGGAAGGGACATGAAACTCGAGATGCGTTTCGAGCCCCAATCGTTCTACAAAGGCCCCTAATTGCATTTCGGTGCTTCAGCCATCGCCATGTTGCTATTTCTGGGAGGATTGTTCTTCTGGTTCAAAGGTAAACCAGAACCAGTGGCCACACATTTAGATGAGATCGAGCCAGAAGACAAGCCAGTAGCCGCCAAACCAAGTTCATCAAACAAGCCTAAAAAGCGCAAATAATACTGCATGTCAGGTGTGATTGAAAAGATCAGGAAGCATTATTTTAACGGGCTCAACGTACCCAAAGAAACGTACAGCCTTCAACTGTTGCAAGACTTGCTTCAAGACTTTGGCTACATTCCAGTTGCCAACTCTGCCATGGCATTTCAAAGCATTAATACCATTTGCAACGATATTCTGTACAACGGCAGGAAGGGGATCATAGAGTTTGGCTCCGGGATTTCCACCTTGGTCATTGCCAACCTCATCCATAAAACAGGCCTGGAATGCCGGTTTTACAGCGTGGAAAACAATGCCATCTGGATTGATATTTTGGAGGGGCAATTGCAAAAAGCAGGCTATCTAAGTACGTTCAATTTCTGCATGCGCCATCCATCAAACATCCACTGGCGCTGGATCAAAACCAGTGGTACGACATGGAGCCCCACCGAAAAGCCCTGGAAGGCCAGGTCTTTGATGTTGTGCTCATTGATGGCCCTGAAGCGCATACCCGCCATTCGCTTGGCCCGATATCCTGCCATGCCTTTCATGATGGACTACCTCGACAAGGAGCGTTATTTCCTGCTCCTGGACGATGCCGCAAGGCCGGGCGAAAGGGATATCAGAAAGCGATGGAAAAGAGAATTAGGGCTAAAATTTGACATAAAAGTATCAAAATCAGCCTGTTGTATCAAAGGTCAACATTTCAACCCGGTTACTTAATGCTTTTTTGCAGGATGTCCATAAAGCCGTCCGCATAGGTTTCATCGGAAAAATAGCGGCAGGCATGCGCGTGTGCTTTTTCCTGCAATAGTTTGCACTCCATGGGCTCAAGCCCTACCGCTTTTCCCATTTTTTCAGCCAATTCAGCTGTCGAATGGTACAAAAAGCCGTTTTCCCCATCTGTAATGATTTCCGGGGTAGCGCCCCCCTGGTAGCCAATCACGATTTTGCCATACGACATCGCCTCTGCGGTTACGCGGCCCATGGCTTCCTGGTGGCTGCACATCAGCACCGCCTCCGATTTCTGATAGAGTAGGGAAGGGTTGGGCACAAAACCGGTAAATTGAACGGCCTCTGAAAGCCCTAGCCGGCTGGCCAGGCGCTTAAGGCGATAAGTGTAAAGAATCCGACCGTTTCCGGCTATGGTCAGCCGGGCTTGCGGGAATTGGCGGTAAACGGGCGCAAAAGCGCGTATCGCTTCCAATTGTCCTTTTGCCGGATGCAACAAACCGATGATCAGGAAATTAAACTTTGCAGCCTCTTTTGGGAGGCCTCCGGTTGCATACGCGATTGCAGTAGGGAAAGCGTACCAACACCATTGAACAGAACATATTCAGGCGTTTGCGGCAGAAGTTGCCAGGCAGATTCAATTGCCCTGGATATGCAAATGACGGCACTCGCAGCGGCCATTTTCTTTTTGGTAAATGCCTTGCTGTACGGAAAAACCAGTTTGTAATCCGACCAACCAAATTCACGGATATGCCAAACGTGTGGTTTTTTCAATTTTTCAGACAAGCGCCAGCCCAGGTGTACCACCGAGGTATTGCTGTGAATAACATCTGGGTTAAATGCCGCAACAGCGCGCAACACCCTTGGAAACACGAAGAACCGGGTATGCAATCGCAGCAAAAAAAAGGCGTATAGACGGAGCGAAAAAATGGTGTAGGCCGCATTTGAGAATGGAAATGCCTGAAAATCAATGCCTTCTTTTTCAAGCACCTCGGTCAATGGTCCGGTTCCCGGGCAAAGTACCAATGCCGTAACGTTGTGCTTCCGTGTCAGCTGCAATATGAGGTGAAGCAGCGACCGGTTGGCGCCAAGCATATCGGTATAGTGCGTTATAAATACAATTCGCATTAGCGTGTCATCATTTGTCGGATTTCCTGCATCAAATGCGGTCTGAAACGAAACAAACCATAAAGGTAAACCATCCCTCCAATAAGGCCATACAACACCAATGCCAGAATGCCAGATAGTTGAAAGGCTGAACAAACCGCGAGTGCGGTACCAAAGCCCAGGATCGCGAAAAACGATTCGATGTGAAATTGCTTAAAGAAATCCAGCCAACTGGCTTCCACCAGTGGTTTCAAAATCAGGTAGTAAAAGGGCAGCAACAGCAACAGGTTAAAAACCAACATCGCGATCAGGATGCCTTGAAGGCCTTGCTGGCTTCCGATGGCCACTGCCAATCCGATCCCAACAAATGCGATGATATTGAGGTAAAATGACACATTGGCTTTGCCTTTTGCCAATGCGGCAGAGCCCAACGGATTGACCAGCGCACGCAGAAGAAAACACAAGGCAAGCCATTGAAAGGGTAGGGCGCCGGTGGCCCAGCGCGCGTCGAAAAACACCGGAATAATCAGCGCTGCACCGATGGCGCAAGCCAGATAAATGGGAATATTGATGGCCGCCACCAGGTGAACGGAGCGAAGGGCGATGTTTTTAAAGCGGGCCTGCTCTTTTTGTACTTTGGCCATCACCGGATAGGTCACTTTGGTCACAATAGGATTGATAACATACCAGGGCTGGATCAGCAATCGCCGCATCACGCCATAAACCCCCAGGGTTTCTGCACCCATCCATCGGCCAATTAAGATGGAGTCGAGGTTGATGGCAATGTATCCGATAAGTTTTTCCATCATCTGGTACATCCCAAAGTTCATAAACGGTGCAACCGCCGCCTTGGAGAAGTACAACTTGGGGCGATGGAGCGACCTTCCAATCCAGATTATCGACAGGGTGCTTACCACTGTTTTGGCCAGTGCGCCACCTACGAGGGCATAGGCGCCAAAATCGCGAAAGGCCATCACTATCGCTGTTGCAAAGCCAATAACAAAGGAAATGACTTCAATTATGGCCAATCGCTTAAACAGCAATGATTTTTGCAAAATGGCCTGGTATTGCATGGCAAGTCCGCTCAACAAAAATGCCGGTACAATCCAGCGGAGCATGTTGTCCAGGTCGTTTATGTGAAAAAAACGCGCAATGGCGGGCGCCAAGAACCAAACCAGAGCACCCATCAGCCAGCTCATGGCAACATTCAACCAATACAATGAACTCAGTTGTTCTTGGGTAGTATCTTGTTCCCGGATAATAGCATTGCTGAAACCCATATCAACCAACTGAATAGAAAGCCCCAGGGCAATGCTCACTACTTCCATGGCGCCAAAGTCGCTCGGCTTTAGCAAATGGGTAAGCAACCAGGTTTGGATGAGCCCTCCGGCAGCCAGAGTACCCGCAGAAACGGTAGTCCACCGAACGCCCTTAATGGCTTTATCCTTCCAGTTCACTCATTTGATGCAGTAATAGATGTCTTCTTCTGTCAGGAGTCCTAGCCGAAAACGGTCGGCTTTGGAAAGGATTGCACGAAATCATCTCTTTTTACCGTAAAACCGGCATTTTCCAGGCGTTTTCCAAAGTCCATACCATATTGCCGCACGTGGTCGCTTTGCCCGTAAGCCTTCAAACGGGCTTCTGGGTCGGTGATGCTCGCGTCCTCAAAGGTTTTTTCCAGATTCGCATCAATGGGAACCAGCATTATCGCCCAGCCACCCGGCTTCAGCACGCGGTGTATTTCCTTCATGGCTTTGGCATCGTCGGGTACATGCTCGAGCACATGGCTGCAAATCACAGCGTCGAAATGCGCATCGGGGTATTGAATGTCGGTAATGTCCATGTTTACCGTGCCGGCAGGGTAGTGGTAGCCCGGATCAAACTTGTCGGCAGGTACATATTGGATACCCGGCAAGGTTTTGAACTTCCGGAACAACATCTTCTCGGGTGAAACATGCAGCAGGGAGAGGTTTTCTCGCAGCAAGCTTGTTTTGCTGCAGGTACATCCAAATCAGTCGTTGCCGTTCCAGCGACTGGCAGCGGGGACATTGGGCGTTGGGGCGTTTGGCGACGCCATAGGGAAGGAAGGCAAGGGCGTGAAAATCGCAAATTGGGCAGTAATTATTCGAGCCACGCAATAAGGGCACCCGAATCAATTGGAGCGCTTTATTGACAATTTTTTGAACCATAAGGAAAGTAACTTGGTTTAAGGCGGGCAAGGTACGTACTTTTCGCCCTTGTAATAACGCCGCTCCACACAAAGATGGTCGGTTTTATGGCAATCCCTGTCTTGGATTGCCTATTTTTGTCGAACCTATGCAGTACATCGTTTACGACCTGGAAGCCACTTGTTGGGAGCACATGCCAATCGGATATGTGCAGGAGACCATTGAAATCGGAGCCTTCCGCATCAACCAGTATGGAGAAGTAAGGGGAAAGTTCAGTCGCTTCGTAAAACCGGTAGTGCATCCCAATCTTTCGCCATTTTGCCGGCAACTCACCTCCATTACGCAGGAGGACATTAACCGGGCGGGTATCTTCCCCGATGTGATGGATGAATTCCTGGACTGGGCCAGGATTGACACCGATGACTATGTGTTGTGCTCCTGGGGAAACTTTGACCGAAAGATGTTCGCCGCCGATTGCAGGTTGCACCGCATGGACGAACGTTGGACGGAGAAGCACATCAATCTCAAAGAGCAATATCGGCTGCTGAAAGGGATGCGCAATGGAATAGGGTTAAAGAAAGCCGTTGAAAAAGAAGGACACCTGTTCTCCGGGATTCATCACCGTGGCATCTCTGATGCGGAAAACCTTGTGAAGTTGTTTTTGCAGTATTTGGATCACTGGAACGTGTAGATTACGCTTTAATGCCTGCATATTTATATTGGACGGCCATGTCTACGTCCTTAAAATGTGACAAACCGAGTGCATGCTGCAATTTGCTATCGATAGCTTATATTTGTATTATTAACGACCTTGGGCCTGCCCGGGCAATATTTGAACATGGATAATAAGGATATTCGCTGGCAACAACGATTTCAGAACTTTAAAACAGCCTTTTTGCGTTTAAAAGTAGCTGTAGAACTTCCTCATCTTAACGAGTTGGAAAGAAATGGTCTTATCCAGCGTTTCGAATTTACACTTGAATTATCCTGGAAAGTCATGAAAGATTTTTTGGAATTCAAAGGATTTACATTTAAGCCTGCTCCAAAGGATGTCTTTCGCCTGGCACAAGAGGCTGGTTATATTTCAAACGCCCAGGCGCTCATTGACGGATTGGATATCCGCAATGAGCTTTCACACGACTACAGTGGCGAAAAGTTTGAAAACTATGAAAGTCAATTGCGCACTGGAACCTATCCAGCGCTCTTTCAATTGAATCAATTTTATCAGGACGAATTTACCAAGGCACATGATAACCGAACGCAGCAATAATTTTGGTTTGACCGAACGAGACTTGGCCACCATTCAGGAAATTTTTGGCCAGTTTCCTGAAATCCAAACGGTGTTTATTTTTGGCAGCCGTGCTAAAGGCAACTTCCGTACTGGCAGCGACATCGACCTGGCCATCATGCACCCGCCGGTGGGAAACAATACACTGCTACGGCTTCGAAATGCATTTGAAGACAGCAGCCTTCCCTACAATGTTGATATTGTAAATTATCCCGCCCTGCAACACGCAGACCTTAAAGCGCATATTGATCGGGTAGGGCGCCTTTTTTATCAAGTGCGCGCATTGCAAGATTGATTGCGCCTGACTTGGTATACTGCTTACAGGCTTAAATCTTATGAAAGCTAAGCACAAGCATCACGAAGCATACGGCGAGTCATAGCCCAAAATTTGCAACATGGAATTGGACTCCTGTTCTGCAAATACCTGCCAATCGGTAAATTCACCGTAGTAATTTTTATCGATCAGAATATGTTTTGAGAGGGGAGGAGGCAATGCTTAAGTCCGCCGTATCCACTTAGCGCCTCCTGGTAGGCGCCTGTATGGAAGAAACCCAGTATGAGTGGATCGTCCTTGGCCTCATTGTAATTGGGCAGGTATACCTGGTTAATGTGCGCCTCTGAATTGTAGTAATCGGCATTGTCGCAACTGATGCCGCCGATGTTCACACGCTGGTATTCCTTGTCCCAGTGATTGATGGGCAGGAGGATAAAACGCTCCTTGATGCCCCATGCATCCGGGAGCGTGTTAATCAAAGAATTGTCGAGCATGTACCACTGCTCGGCATCGTTTTGCTGTTTTTTTCCAATAACTGAAAAAATCGTAGCACCACTTTCGCCGACGGTGTACTTCCCAAACTCGGTGTAAATATCGGGTTCCGGAACACCTTCGTCGTTGCAAGCCTCTTTGATCATCCGTACAATTTCGTTGACCATGTAGGGGTATTCAAACTCGAAACCCAGCGAGTTGCGGATTGGCATGCCACCACCGATGTTTAGGCAAGTGAGGGTAGGACATACTTTCCGCAACTGACAATAAGTGTTAACGCCTTTTTTGAGCTCGGTCCAATAGTAAATGGAATCCTTGATACCGGTGTCCACAAAAAAGTGGAGCATTTTTAAATCAAACTTCGGGTTGTTGGCAAGCCGCTCCTGGTAGAACTGCATGACTTCCGATTGCCGAATCCCCAAACGCGAGGTGTAAAACTCAAAATTAGGCTCTTCTTCGGTGGCCATGCGCAGCCCAATGCTGCATTTGGGCACCTTGACAAACTCCTCGTACATGGTGAGTTCCGTTCCGTTGTCGCAAACAGGAATCACATTGTAAAAGCCCTCATTGATAAGGTGGGAAATCGCCTGGGCATATTGCCTGGGTTTGTACCCATTGTTGATGATAATGGTACCCTTGTTGATTTTACCCAGTTTGTACAGTCTCCACACCAGGTCGATGTCGAAAGCGGAAGAGGTTTCCAACTGCGTACCGTTTTCCAGTACCTCATTCAGCACAAAAGCAAAGTGGGAACTTTTGGTACAATAGCAGTACACATATTTTCCATTGTAGCCGTAACGCTGGATAGCGTCGCGAAACAACTTCCGAGCCGTTTGGATCTTTTCTCCAATTTTGGGGAGAAAGGTCAATTTCAACGGCGAACCGTATTTTTTGACCAGATCATAAATGTCTATATCGTTGAATAACAGACGGTTTTCGGATAAGCTGAATCCGTCTTGGGGAAAATCAAAGGTCTGTGCGACCAGATCGAAATAGGAATTTCTCATTGACTACCGGTGCAAATGCGCGGTGGAAAGGGATGTTTAAGTTAGAGGAGGCAAAGGTAAGCCTTTTCGCAAAAAATAAGGTTAAATATCAGATTGGTGTGCCGGTATTTTGCTCATTGCCCGCTCAGCGATGGCAGTAATAGACAGCGAAGGGTTGACACCCGGGTTGGCCGAAATCATTGACCCATCGCACACGTACATATTTTGGTATCCAAAAACCCGATTTTCGGCATCAATAACGGCATTTTCTGGGCTTTCACCCATCACCGCACCACCCAAAATATGGGCTGTACCGGGAATGCCTGCCAATGGCGTCAGTCCAAATGCCATGGCTTTCCCATTTAATTTTTTTTCAAACATACGGGCCAATTGTGTGGCGCGGGGGGATAAAAGCGGTAGGCGCAGCAGCGGGATTGTCAATAGCGCTTTTAAGGAGGCCAAATCGACTGAGTTTAAACTGGATGGTGCTGTCGAGCGTTTGCATAAACAGCAATATCGTAGAATTCCGTGCCCAGTCGCGCACCCTGAAGTATTGCCAGTAAACCCTGGGATGAAGTACCACATCCTGCAGAATCCGAAACAAACGGATGAAGACATTTTTACCTTCCACGTAAGGCAGGAAGGTTGTTTTCCAGGCATTGGAACCAGGGCTATAGCGGCATACCTCAAGGTGGCTGTCGGCATCGGTGTGGAGAATGGAACCAATGGCCACGCCTTTAGAGAAGTCGCGGGTATCGTCGAGGCTGGTGATGGCGATAAGGCTTTCGTTGTTGGTACGGACGGATTTGCCAACAGCAGGCGACAATCGGGGCAGGCTTTTTCGCTTCAGTTGAAGCAGTAGTTTTACCGTCCCCAGCACACCTCCTGAAAATACTATTCCTTTGGTTGTCAGTGTTTTATGGCCTTTAAAAAAGCGCGTTGTGTCTTTTATTTTCACGGTGTATCCCTGTTTCCCATCCGTGCCATCCAGGGGTATTACGTCGTAAACGGTTTGTTCAGCCAGAATACTGGCGCCATGCTGTTGGGCCAGATGGAGGTAGTTTTTATCCAGCGTATTTTTAGCGTTGTAGCGACATCCGGTCATACAGCCGCCACAAAAAGTGCAGCCGCTGCGATCGGGGCCCTTGCCGTCAAAATAGGGATCTGAGGTGGCTTCGGACGGATTTCCGAAGAAAACGGCCACATTTGTGGGCTTAAAATGCGATTTTTGGCCAATTTCTGCGGCAATGTCCTGCAGCGCCAGGTCTGAATCGAACAAGCGCGGGGTAGGGGAGGCACCCAGCATTTTAAGGGCTGTATCGTAAAACGGCGCCAGTTCTGTTTTCCAGTCGCACAGTTTGCTCCAGGAGCCGGAAGTGAAAAATTTTTCTGTGGGGACGGGCAGGGTATTGGCGTATACGAGCGAACCACCGCCGACACCTGTACCAGCCACAATGGCAACGTGCCTGAATATGCTGATCTTCATGATCCCGTACCAGCGCAGCACAGGAGCCCAGAGCCATTTGGAAAGCGTCCAGTTCGTTTTAGGAAAATCCTCCGTGCGGTACCATTTGCCTTGTTCTACGACCAACACCTTGTATCCTTTTTCTGAAAGCCTCAAGGCGCTCACCGAGCCGCCAAAGCCGCTTCCTATGATAATGTAGTCGTACTCCGTTTCCCTATTTAACATAATATAAATTATAAGTAAAATTGTCAAGTCTGAATCCAAGACCTACTGCGACTTCTTTTTGAACAACTTACCCAATCCTTCCCACATTTCATCAAACGAATCGTAATCCTTTCGGAAACTAATGCCCGCACCATAACGCGCCCTGAGCGATCCTCCGGCAAAATCCGGCTCTGTGCGCTGGTAAACCTTTACGCGCCACTGGCGGTTCTTGGTAATCTGAATTTCTACGGTAACGTCTTCTCCCAGGAAAGAATCCTGATTTGGCGTAATCTGACGGCCGATGCCAAATTGTGAGCCGACCTGCACGGTAACCCGTTCATTGGCAAATCCGCTGGTGAGCCGCAATTGTAATTCGCGCCCGGTAACCGGGTCGTTCAGGTTTACATTGGTATTGTACTCATTGTACGCAATATCGAAATCAATGCTGGAAACTTTGCCGTTGAACCACTCATAGGCCAAACCGCTGAGGTAACCCGACAACTGGCTGGTAAACACCTGTGTCAGGGTATTTATACCTGAACTCTGCGCCTGAAGCAACAAATTGCCTGAGCCACTGCTGGAAGGCAAAAATGAGCCCACTACCACCAGTCCGAACACCTGACGATTCATCTCGTTTTGATCCAGGTTCAGTTGACGCAACTTGCTGTCTGTCAAAGATTTAAGCCTAGTGTATACGTTCGGAAAATCCAAATCAAAGGTGATGTCCGGTTTGAACAAATCACCAGTAAGGTGCATGGTAACCACTGCCTTGGTCGCTTTTTGTGCCTCATTAATAAGCGATTGGTCGCTGGTCAGTTGGAGTTCATCACTGATAAAGTTGTACACCGGTGTGTTTTCTTCATACGTAGCGTCGAGTTGAATCTGGGCGCCGTACGGATCACCATACCAGTTGATGGTTCCGCCTTCCGCAACGGTAAAGGGCTTATTCACCACGTTTAATAAAGTGAATAAATATTCACCACGCTTGATTATGTAATTGCCAAACATTTTGAACTCGCCCTCTCGGTTGACGCTCAAACTGATATCGCCCTCTCCCCTACCCTTTACAATATCACCAGCCTGCTCGTCAAAAATCAGCTGTACTTCCGCTTCATCATTTATACTCAGGTTGATGTCGATATTCAGTCCGGTCAGGTCGGCGCGGTTGAAATTTTTGGTTTTTACCGAATCCTTTTGGGTCTTATCAATAAAAGTAATAAAGTTTACCTCCTGTGCATCGGAAGTACTCGATAAGGGTATGTACAGGCGGGTATCCTTTCCTGTTATAACGTTTATGTTCATGTCGGTACGAATAAATGTACCGCTGAAATTGGCTTTGAAGTATCCGATACCCTGTCCGTAAAAGAGGTCATTATCGCCCTTTAAAGTATTGAGCACCAGGAAGTTATTGTTTGTAGATTCAACAGAACAATCAATTTTCCAATCCTTGAAGTAGTTGTGCCGGAGTCCGCCATGAATAATAGCTTTGTTTTGGTCACTTCCATCCCAAATCGTATCCCCTTCTGCCCAGATTTGTGTACTGCTCAGTTTTACTGTTTGGCCGTGCAGGTAAAACATGCTTTTGAGGTAGTCAATTTGGAACTGCCCTTCGTTAATCCTGACTGTGCCATCCATACCAACTTTATCAAAAGGGCCGGAGAAATGCACCTCCGCATCCATTGCACCACCTGTCTTTGAAATTCCCGGGATGAATTCTTGCAGTATGTGCATCGGGAAGTTACTGGCCTGAATATTGGCCTGGAATTCTTTCGGTCGCAGGTTTCGGAATTCGTCGTAGTTTTTGAGCACCTTGTTCCCTTCTGGCAACCAGGCCGCTGCAACCCTGACCTGATGAGCTTCACCTAAAAGGAACAGTTTTCCGAACAAAGGAGCTTGTAAGTTTTCCAGGTCGAAGTTGCCCGTAAGTTCGCCATAAGGTGTATTTCTGATGAAAACAGTATCAGTAGTGAGAAAGACCGACAGTTCCTTCATGTTGAACACATCCTGCACCTCAAATTCCAGATCATAAATCTTACCACGGTACATGGTGGTATCAGTGGTCTTTAGAATCTTATTGAGGAAATTCAAATCGAAGTTCGTCAAACCTAATTTGAGTCCAATCCCATTGTTTAGGCTGTCCAGCAAAATCCGCTGGTTATGATTGTTGCCCAGTTCAAAATTTTGTGCAGCAATATAATTTTTGGCAAAGCGAACAAAGTTGTCTTCCGCAATATACCAGGGCTCGTTGAAAAGGGCCATGTTGCTGGAGTTGAATCGCAGTTGCCACAGCGAGTCTGCGACCGTAAGCACAGCCTTCAAATTAAGGTTTCTTATTATATTAACACTGTCACTGCCCAGCGTTTTCAATTCAAGATTTAGCCATCTTTACTGCCTTCGCCAGAAAAGGCGATGGGTTCAAGCGGGTCGCGCTCCCCTACCCTTGTTTCTGGTACATCCAGGTGGAAACTGACTTGGTTATCGCGGCTTAGCCAACCAAAGTCGAGGCGTCTGAAGGTAACACCGGCATATCCAACGGATGGCGCGTTTAATTCCAGGTTGAGCATGCCTTTCCCCGTTTCAATATTACCAAGGATAGAAACATCTACCAGGCTGTCCATTTTAGGATCAATCAAATGAAGCCACTCCTTGGTATCCCTGAAATTTACGGTAAAGCGCACCTGGTCCTTCAGCGCCAGGGTATCATTGCGCAACAAACCCAATTGTTGGGCGAACAAGGGATGCTGTCGGCTGAGTAAATACTGGATATGATCACCCAGTGTAAGTGGATTGAACCGGCCTTCTGCTGTACCGGATATGATATCTGAATTGAGGATAAATTGCCGTTCCCCTTTTGTGTTATAGCCCGATTTAAACTGTAAAATCCCAATATGGTGAACTGTTTTTTTATTTTCCACTAGTTCTATATCCCTGAAATTCGCTTCGCCTGCCAGGTCGTCGAGGTTGTGCATCTGCAAATTAATCATGGGAATTTTACCCGATATTACCCAATCTTTTTGGACCAGGTTCAGGGCGCCAAGGTCAAGGCGTTTGATGTCAGCCTGCAAGTCGAGAATCGGTAGGGTGTCTTGGAAATTTGCGGTTCCGTCAAAGACAAAATTGATGTTTGGGTCTTCAATACCAAAATGGCCGTTGAAGACATATTTATTGAAATTACCGTTCATGGTCAGGTTGCGATACCGATACCCTTTATAGGTCAGAGAATCTATAGCGCCGGTAATTTTGGCTTTTATGGTGGGCAACGTGAGGCCCGATGAACCATCTGCGATGTTGAGGTGAAAGGTTGTTTTGCCAAAATTTGAATCCCCCGTCCAGGAGGCCAGGTCAAAAGCCGTCATATTCAGCTGACCAGAATAAGTTGCTTTTGCCGCCCCTCCAGTAAGATCAAGCTCCATGTCCAGATCGCCAGAACCCACATCGGTGACAATATGACCATCCAGGATATGGTTGTAGCCAAACAAGACCTGGTACCTTCCTTCATAATTGATGTGTCCCAGCTTGTTAAAAATTGCCGGTGCATTGAAACCTGGTATGATGGCGCGAATAGTGGCCATGTCAGAACGCAAAGTTTTAAAATCGAAGGCCAATCGGATGCGGTCGGCGCCCTCTCCCATATCGTCACCGTCAAAATCACCTTTTATCAGGGTTCGCTGGCCCAGTTTCAGGGTTAAATCCCGGCCGTTCAGGCTGTTGATTTTGCCATAAATATGGCCTTGTAATTGTGCCGTTTCTCCGCGATTTCTAACAAAAAAAGTGTTTCTGTTCAACGACGGGTCGAAATACATGATGTCATTTAGCTGAACATGCGATCCTTCAGTAAAACGGGCATCCATTTTGACGCGATCGTTGAATTTTAAAAAATCTCGATAACTACGGTACTGGAGCGTGATGGTATCACCAAGTTCGGTGCCCGAGGTCTGAATCTTCGTGTCGTACAGCGCCGTTATGGAATCACATACAACCACATCTTTGGCTTCAGCATGCAGCAAAGTAAACCCACAGCGCTCCTTTGCTGCCAGGTGCTTTAAATGGCCAGAAAAGAACAAGTCGTCATTCATGTAGACATGCTCAGCCTGTATTTGAATGCCGCTTACTTCCATGTTGTGAAAGTCCATCACCGAGTCCGCTTCTATACGCGGGTATCCTCTGGCCGATTGGTCGAGGTTAAACCGACCATTACTGAGGTTAAAACGCTCCACGATCATACGCAAGGGGGGGGCGGCAAAAGCCGTATCGATACTTGCTGAAATGGTTTTCACTTCCGGGGCCTTGCCTTCAGGAAGCGGGTGCCCCTCATATTCCCGGAGTAAAAACGAGAAACCGTCGACGGAAACCGAGCGAATTTCGGCCAACCGCGACAGCAGATCGAAACGGTCAATTCTGATGTTGGCGGAGGGCAACTTGAAGAGCATCATCTGCCCACGTACCGCATCATCGGAGAGAAACTGAACATTAGTAAGCCACAGGTTTTTGACTTTGAACTGTAATGCCGAAGGTTTGCCCGATTTTGGCGTGTCAGTACTGAAGTAATCCAGAATAAACTGGGCGTTGTTGTCGAACTCCCCAACCCTTCTGCGCAAGTTCACGGTTGCCCTGTTGAGCCGTATTTCGTTAAACTCCAACTTGTTGTTGAACAGGGAAAAAATATTGTTGTTTAGCCCCGCCCGCAGTTCCCGCGCATACAAAAGCGTGTCGCCTTTTTGGTCGGCCACATAAAAACCATCCAGAACGAGGTTGTCAAACAAAGCAATATCGATATGATCGATTTGAACGGTAGTTTGCAGTTCTTTTGACAAATAGTCGGTAACCTTTCCGATGATCCAATTCTGGACGAAGGGTGTTTGCAGCACAAAATAAAGGACTATAAAGGCAAACACAACGCTAAAGGCAATATTCTCTACTCTTCGCCAAATCCTTCGGACCAGCGAAAGTGCACTGTTTTTCAGGACAGGCGGTTGTTCAGGTTCTTGTTGCTGCTTTTCCACGATTTTAATAACAAACAAAAAAGTGTGGTCGTTGCAACGGGCCCACACTTTTTTGTGTAATGCGAAGGTACGGGCGAGCCGCATGCTTCGCAGCATTTTAGCATAACTTTAATGACCCAATGATCAGGATACCCGGAAACTAGAAGCACCGAGCAGGCCTTTGTCACAATATATAGCGACAACATAGTTGCCGGCTTTTATCCGATCATCAAATTTATGAGAAAACGACAAGCGCTGTGTATTCACAACATTGACAGATTTTATCTCCTGTGCCAGGATCTCAACAGGTCCGGTAGGCGCATACACGGTGGCCTTGATAGGATTGACACTAGGGATTGGATTGCCTTTATCATCTGTAACCACCAGGTATATTTTTTGTGCTCCCTGGTAATTGGCCGGCACATCCGCGAGGTCGAAAGTAACGAGGATGCCCTTTGCACGGCGGGCCTTGGTGGTCAATTTTTCTGTTTTGCGCTCTACTTCAACCCTGAAAGAGGTTGCTTTAAACGTGGCCGACTGGGTTTTGCGGATTTGGTCTTCCAATTGCTTGGCAAGTCCGGTAACCTGTTCGGATAGTTGGGTGTTTTGCCCCTTAAGGTTTTCGTTTTCACCCGAAAGGCGAACGTTTTCTGTTTTAAGCGCATCATTCTCCGACTGCAGGGCAGTGATGATTTGTTCAAACTCTGATTTTACCTTTTGCAATTCAGCAATCTGGCTGCGCAATGCCGTAAGATCTTTGGTGCTTTGCGCCTTAATTTGTTTGATGACAATCTCTTTTTGTTCAACAACCTGTGCTGTAGCGCTCACTTCGCCTTGAAGGCTTTCATTTTCAACGCGAAGGTCGGAGTAGGCCACAGACATGCTGTCCAATTCCGATTGCAGATGCTCCCTTTTCACTCGTTAATTGGAGCGCAAGTTCTTCTTTCTCCTTAGAGACCAATTTAAGGTCTTTGGATTTTTGCCAGAAGAACCAGCCTAATGTGGCTGAAAGTAGCAACAGTAATGCAATGACAACACTGTAAATGCGGGAGTTTTGATTATCACTCATAGGATATTCGGATGTTGGTTTGAAAATTGTTTTGTTGGTAAAGATAAACTGTCGGCTTCAGCAAAACCAATGCCGAATAAAATTTGTGCAAGAAAGGACAACAAAAACGAGTGAAGGCCATCTAAATTGCATTATTTTTTACTCAACATTTCTTTCACGCGCATTAAATCTTCCTTAGTATTCACATTGATGAGTTCTGCGGCAAATTTGGCCGGAATCAACTTGTAATTTTTAGTGTTTTTTAAGGTGTCGCGGAGGCTATACATCCCATTAACCTGCGCCGATTGTAATATTTCAACAGATAAAGGCTCCCAAATGGCCAACAATGGTTCCGGAGCAGCGGGGTTTTCTGGCTGTGAATATGCGGTACAAAATACGGTAGATTTGCGTTGTTCCAACAAAAACTGAAGGGTATTACTGTTGACCATTGGCATATCGCAGGCAACCACAAGCACCGCACAACCGGGAAAAGATTCCATTGCTGAAAGAATTCCCCCATTGGCCCAATAGCATCGAAGCGGTCAGGAAGTGTTTCCCCAGGGTGCAAAGGCAGCCAACTGATCCTGTCGGCAGGAAATCACCACGGGTATTTCCAAATGCTTCAACAGAATCGCCAAATATTGCCACTGGGGTACATTATGCCATTCCAATTGGCTTTTATCTTGCCCAAGGCGCGAGGAAAAGCCCCCTGCAAGCACCATCCCCACGATTTGAACGGGCTTCAACACAACGGTTCCTGCTGGTCTGCCAATTCCTGAAAATAATCTGCCTTATCCTCATCCGGTCGGTCTTTACAAGGAAAATCCTTTTCAACCAACAAGTGCAATCCATCGGCATCAGGCGCAACCATACCAACCTGTTCTGAATCCATCCATTGGAATGCAGCCGCAAATGGAAGTCGGATGAAAAGCGTACCTTTCGAGAACCCAGCGTTCATATCCACACTTTCCGGGTCCAGGCGCAGTTCCCAAGCAAAGAGCACCTCCCCAGGGAACTTGACTTCTGTACGGAGGAAATGATTTTTCCGCAGGGCTTCAATTTCGGATTTCCGCAAACGCAGGCGGACACTATTCGTTTCACAACGTATCTTCATGGCGAACAATTTTGACAAAGTTAGCATGAAAAATAAAATTCAGCAGGTACAAACCTGGACTATTACACCTGGCGAGCGAACTTTCAGAAGTGACATGTTGGTGGCCGAAGAACCGCTGGAGATCCGGCTTGCGTTTGGTTCAGGTCAGGGCCGTAAACGATTTTCAGTTGCTGTAACCATGCGGACTCCTGGTGATGATGAAGATCTAGCCATTGGTTTTTTATTTACCGAGGGTATTATAGCAGGCCGCGATGCTGTGATTGCTACCCGGTGGCTCGATGAGCATGTGCTGTTGGTAGAGTTGCACCCAGATGTATACGTAGACGAGGAACGTTTGGTGCGGCATTTTTTCACCTCCAGCAGTTGTGGTATTTGTGGAAAAGCCTCCCTGGAAGCGGTGCGCACCATCACATCATTTTACCCTATTGCCGGAAGTCCGGTTGTTAGCCCAGATTTTATATTACAATTGCCTGGACTCATGTCGAAACAACAGGAGACTTTTGCTTCTACGGGTGGCTTGCATGCTACTGTATTGTTTGACCTCGCTGGTAATTTATTGTACTTGCGTGAGGATGTTGGCCGCCACAATGCCATGGACAAAGTCATTGGCGCTGCTTTGCGGGCTGGTCATCCCCTACCCTTCCGGGAAAACCTTGTTATGGTTAGCGGGCGGGCAGGCTTTGAACTGATCCAAAAAGCCTCCATGGCTGGTGTGCCCATACTTGCGGCCGTGGGTGCGCCCTCTGGCTTGGCGGTTGCGCTGGCAGAAGCCAGTAACATGAGTTTGATCGGTTTTTTGCGCGAAAAACGCTTCAATATCTATTCTTCCCCTGAAAGAATCGCGTAATACTGAAAAAGTGCAACTGCCTCCCTAGTTTGTCCAAACTCCGCAACAACAACCCGATGCACCTTTGTGACACAAAAAAATAAAACAGCTGCATGGAAATTCTAGGTTACGTTGGTGCGATTATTATGGGTTTGTCGCTTGGATTAATTGGAGGTGGTGGATCCATTCTCACTGTTCCTATTTTGGTATACCTTTTTAGTGTTGATGCTGTGCTTGCAACAGCATATTCCTTATTTATTGTGGGTTTTACCAGCCTTATCGGCTCATTTAGCCACATCAAAATGGGCAATATACATTGGCGCACGGCAATTGTCTTTGGTATTCCGGCCATTCTTACGGTTTTTTTTACCCGCGCGGTGATCATGCCGGCCATCCCGCTTGAAGTATTTACAATTGGTAGTTTTGTTGTCACAAAGTCTATATTACTGTTGGTCTTGTTTGCTATACTAATGCTGCTGGCATCCTACAGTATGATTCGCAAAAGCAAACCCAAAAAGGAAGTAACCGGAGAAGTGAAATTCAACTATCCGCTTATTTTGGGAGAAGGCATTGTCGTTGGACTGGTTACCGGGCTCGTAGGTGCCGGTGGTGGCTTCCTTATCATACCTGCGCTGGTGCTTTTGGCGAATTTGCCCATGAAACAAGCAGTAGGAACCTCCTTGGTCATCATTGCGGCAAAATCACTTATTGGCTTTACGGGTGATTTGAGTGGTAACGAAGTCATCGACTGGAAATTCCTGGGCATCTTTTCGGCTATTGCTGTCGTGGGCATTTTGCTGGGGAGTCTTTTATCCAAACGCATTTCAGATGAAAAACTGAAACCTGCATTTGGCTGGTTCGTATTGATTATGGGTTTATATATTCTGACGAAAGAGCTTATCTTAACTTAAATTGCATCCCCGGAGTTTGGCATAGGCCACTCCAATTCAGTATATTTCCTTCCTGTAATTTAAACTAAACTGTCATGAAGCACCTTGTTTTTATTGTCCTGATCATGTCGGGACTTGCTTGTAGTAACGACACTGTCGCACAAAAAAAACTGCAAACCGCAGAATTTGAAACCATGCTTAACAAAACGGCTGGTGTTCAACTGATTGATGTAAGGACTCCGGAAGAGTTTGCAGCCGGCCACCTCGTTGGCGCAAAGAACATCAATTATTATGATGCTGATTTTCAGTCGAAAATAAACCAGGTCGACAAAAGCAAGCCAGTTCTGGTCTATTGCGCAGTCGGCGGTCGCAGTGCTCAAGCTGCCTCCAAAATGAATAAAATGGGTTTTACCCAGGTTTATGATCTTGCAGGTGGCATCAACGCATGGAACGCAGCCGGTAAAAAAACGGTTCAATAAACAACTACCCCACACTATGTTCAACTTTATTAAAAAACTCTTCGGCCCTGGAGTCGACTTTAAGGCCCTCGCTGCTGCGGGAGCCCTTATTATTGATGTGCGCACGCCAGAAGAGTTTAAACAAGGGCACTTGAAAGGATCGGTTAATATCCCTCTTCAAATCATAGCCGGCAAAATACCTGAAATTCAAAAGAAGAATAAGGTCGTTATCGCCATTTGCCGCACGGGCTCCCGTAGTAGTATGGCTACCGGTATGATGAAAAGAGCGGGTATTGAAGCCTATAATGGCGGATCCTGGAACGGGCTTGCCCATAAAATCAACGCATGAAAAATCATCCTCCCGGCTGTACCTGCGGCCAACATGACGACAAAAAAGGCCTTGATCGCCGCGACTTCCTGAAAATCGGATCCTTACTCAGCGCCGGTATAGGCTTTGCTCCTTCTGTAACCGGTTTACTTCCCCTCGGCGATTTGGAGCACAGTGAAGGTTTTGGAAAAAGCAATACCGTAAAAGCAGGGAAAGCCCAGCACATTACGTTGCTGCACACCGCCGATATACATGCCCAGCTCCATACCCATGATGAGTTTTTCTGGGAAGATGGACAGGCAAATTACAAGCGTCGTGGTGGTATGGCCGTTTTGAAAACCATGATCAACAAATTACGGTCGAAAAACCCAGCGAACACACTGGTCATCGATGGTGGGGACTGCTTTCAGGGCGGAGGACTAGCGTCACTGACAGAAGGCGAAGCACTGGTGCCGCTGATCAATAATATCGGCTATGATCTTATGCTGCCCGGCAACTGGGAAGTTGCCTACGGCAAAAGCATGATGTTGCACGATTTGGGGGGCTACAATGCCAATAAGGTTTGTGCCAACATGTGGCACGATTCTACCGATGAATACAACGAAGACCCCATTTTTCCACCTTATTGGATCAAAGTCATGGGTGGCATAAAGGTGGGTTTCATCGGATACAACGACCCGCTCACCTACAAGCGCCAGCCACCAGCTTTTTCAAAAGGCATTAAGTTCACTCCCCCGGAGATAAATGTCAAAAAATACATCCGTTTGTTGCGGGAGCAAGAGAATTGCGCTTTGGTGTTTCTCGTGACGCACATGGGCCTGGCCCAACAGGTTGGCTTGGCCAACATGCCGGAGGTTGAAGGTGTGGATTACATTTTGGGTGCTGACACCCACGAGCGGATCCGCCAGCCCCTCCAGGGCAAGTACACCAAAGTAACCGAACCAGGTGCCTTTGGCTCGTTCCTGAGCAAACTGGATATTGTGGTTGAAAATGGCGTTATCAAAGACACCAGTTACGAATTACTGGATGTTGACCCGGATCGCTATAAAGCCGACAAGGACATGATGGCACTTTTGGAAAAACTGGAAGCGCCACACAAGAAAGAATTGAGTAAGGTAATCGGAAGTACCAAAACTACGTTGGTGCGGTATTTTGTCATTGAGACTCCCATGGACAACTTGATCACAGATGCCCTCATGTGGAAGTTTAAACCTGATATCGCCTTATCCAACGGGTTCCGTTTTTGTCCACCCCTGGTACCCGATCCGAAAACCCGGGTAGCCGAGATCACCAAAGACTTTCTGTGGAGCATGCTCCCGGTAGACAACGAAGTGAAGTACGGCAAAATCAGTGGCAAGCAACTCCGGAATTGGTTGGAAAAAGAATTGGAGAACGCTTTTGCAAGCGATCCTACCAAACGTTTTGGCGGTTGGGTTGTTCGTTTCCAGGGTATGATCATCAACTTTACCATTGAGAAACCTTTTGGTGAACGCATTAACAGTATTAAAGTAGCCGGAAAAGAATATCAGGAGGATCAATGGTATACCATAACTGCCTGCGAACGTGAAGGCGATGCTTACGACACCCTTTGCCGTATTACCAATGTGTTGGAGGTAAAAGGTACTGGTCTCACCATGCACCAGGCAATGGAAGAGTACCTGGCAAAATTTTCCCCCGTGGCGCCTAAGGTAGAAGGCAGGGCAACCGCAACTGATGCGCCCCCTACCCTCCTGACGCAACTTCATGGGTATGATTATTCTTTCCGTTAAATAAGCAAAAAATAGTAAAGAATATTTCGTCTGAGTAAATTATTTCATTGAAAATGGAAACATATTGGCACATCATTCAGTCGTCATACCAGGGGTATTTTCGGTATTTGTCACATGAAATTTTGAACCCACACTGGGGGAATTATTTCTACTGGCTCATCGGTATATCGCTGGTGGTATACAGTTTGGAGATTCTCTTCCCCTGGCGCAAGTACCAGGCCCGCATCAGGGAAGACTTTTGGCTGGACGCGTTTTACATGTTTTTCAACTTTTTCCTATTCTCCCTTGTGGGGTATGCTGCCGTGTCAGATGTTGCCGTTAAGGCCTTTAACGATTTCCTTGGCAATGCCTTTGGGATTCGAAACCTGGTGGCTTTGAATGTTGCGAGTTGGCCTCATTGGACGCAGTTGTTGTTGCTATTTCTGGTACGCGATTTTATTCAATGGAACGTGCACCGTTTGTTGCACCGGGTTCCCTGGCTATGGAAATTCCACATGGTACACCACTCTGTTCGGGAAATGGGGTTTGCGGCACACCTTCGGTACCATTTTATGGAAACCATCGTGTACCGCAGTTTTGAATATATCCCATTGGCGATGATCGGATTTGGCATTCAGGATTTCCTTTTGGTACACCTTTTCACCATCACGATTGGGCACCTTAACCACGCCAATTTCTATTTACCGCTAGGCCCATTGAAGTACATCCTCAATAGCCCGCAAATGCATATCTGGCACCACAGCAAGGAACTGCCAGAAGGTAGTCATGGCGTGAATTACGGTATAACCCTGAGTGTTTGGGATTACCTTTGGGGGTCTGCCTGGATCCCCAAAGACGGGCGGGATATCGAGCTAGGATTTGAGCAAGTGGAACAATATCCCCATGGTTTCTTCCAGCAGGTAGTCGAACCTTTTGTCCACGAAGGGCATCTTCCGGAAAAATACGAAGACCCCAATAAGCAAACGTCATGAAACTAATCAACGACTGGAAGTTTCTACTGATGGCATGCCTTACTTTAGGGCTCGCGCCATTTGTACCGGAGCCTCACGTTTGGGGAAAACTCCGCTGGGTACTGGGTGGCGCTGTGGGCATGAAGCCTATGGATTGGTTTGACCTGCTGATGCACGGTTTTCCTTTTTTACTGCTGATTCGATTTTTGATCCTTAAAATGTTAAAAAAAATATGAGAACTCTTCTGTTTTTCTTGCTGTTTATTGGCGCCATGGGAGCCGGCACCACCACCCTGAAGGCACAGGCCGAAGCACCAGTGGTGGTAACCCAAAAGAAATTGAAAATGGTCATTCAACTGGCAACTGATGATACGCTGGTACACAAGGCTATTTTCCGCCAATTTCAAAATTTCCTTAATGCCGCACCTAATGCAAAAATTGAGGTAGTTTGCCACAACAATGGCTTGTCGTTTTTGAAGAAAAACAGCCCCTATGCCACTAAGGTGCAGGAATATGCCGGTAAAGGAATCGACTTCGTCGCCTGTGAAAACACCATGCGACAGCGCAAGGTTACGAAGCAGGATTTGATCCCGGAATGTCGGACGGTTCCGGCCGGGCTCGTTGAAATTGTGATGAAGCAACAAAAAAAATACGCTTACATCAAGGCTGGCTTCTGATTTCACCCAAAAAAGCCCCCAATCATACAGCTGATTGGGGGCTTTTTGGGGTTTGTTAATCTGCCTTAACGACAGGTTTGGAATAGGACAAACTGAAGACAATCAAAAGAGGCAGCAAGATCATGGTTATACTGGTGGCAAACCAATCCGATGCCTGATAATTGCCTGCGATGCCAACAATTGCAATTACCCCAATAGGCCAGACCAGGACTGCAAGCAACTTGCCAACGAAGTTGGTGGTTTTTAAATAGGAACGCAGGACGTGGAAAAAGAAAAGTAAGGTCATCCATTTTAGCCAGGCAAAAATCAGCACCCGGTTGATGTCAATTTGCACAGGAGTCTGTGAATTTGCGATAAAGTTGTTCAGGACCTCAATGGTTTGGAAATTCTCTATGCGGTCAAAAATTGCAGCCATGAATACCAATATGATGGACCACAAGTATTTTTTTGACTGGGTTTCCTGATACACTACTCGAATAAAGGCCGCCAATAAAATGGTGTAAACCACCAGGAACATATTATCACGGTTGAGCATTTCCTGTACTGCTGCAATTTTGGCGGCAAGACCTTCGCCTGCAAACATGGTTACCCAATCTTGTGGGTTTCGCATAAATTCCAGCGCCAGGGTTGGATTGTGAAAACCCGCTGGAAGCGAAAATGCAACGCCTTGCATGGCCTTCCCGACCCAAATACCAGCCATCAATGTGATGATTCCAAAAATACCGACCAGGGAGAATGGACGTGACATAAAGCGTGAATTATAGGGTTAAAGAATCATTGGATTTGTTGCCAAATATAGGACAAATAAGATCCCGACCAAACACCTATTCAATATGCCATCAAAGACTTCAACGCAACCGCTACCTTTTCAATCGAAGGAATCATTTCTGCTTCCAAAGTGCTGTTCAGGGGTACGGCAGGCATGTTTGCAGCACCAAGGGTTCTAACTGGTGCGTCGAGCCACTGGAAACATTGTTCCGAGATTCTCGCTGCAAGGCTCTGAGCAAATGTATTGTTGACAGGTTCTTCTGTAACCACCAATACTTTTCCATGGATCCTGGCCAGCGCATACATCGCCTCTTCGTCCAGTGGTGCGATGGTTCTTAAATCAAGTATCGCTACCCTACCCGGTGTTTGCTGTGCAGCATTTAAAGCCCAGTGCACCCCCATTCCATAAGTAATGACGGCAACCGACTCCCCATTGCTTACCCTGTTTTTATCGGCCTCCAAAACAAGGCGGGCCTGTCCAAATGGAACAACATAATCCGCATCTGGCTCAATGCTCCTGGCTGCCTCGGTACCTTTAACTTTCGACCAATACAAGCCCTTGTGTTCGAGAACAACCACCGGGTTGGGATCGTAAAAGGCAGATTTAAGCAGTCCCTTAAGGTCTGCACCGTTGCTGGGATAGGCTATTTTAATGCCCCTTATGTTGGCCAGCACGCTTTCAATACTGCTGCTGTGGTAAGGGCCACCACTTCCGTAGGCGCCAATAGGAACGCGCAAAATAGCGGATACAGGCCATTTCCCATTGGTGAGGTAGCAAGACCGGCTCATTTCGGTAAACAGTTGGTTGAGTCCTGGCCAAATGTAGTCGGCAAATTGAACCTCAACGATTGGTTTTAAACCAACTGCACTCATACCAACGGCACTGCCAACGATAAATGCTTCCTGAATGGGCGTATTGAATACACGATGGTCGCCAAATTTTTCTGCGAGGGTTGCGGCCTCCCGAAAAACCCCGCCCAAACGACGGCCTACATCCTGCCCATACAGCAAGCATTCCGGATATTCCCGCATCAATTCTTCTACAGCGAACAAGGCGCAGTCGACCATAACCTTTGGATCTTTTCCTTCAGGCGCCCGCACCCCTTTTTCGATGGTTATGGGTGTTGGGGCAAATTCATGGGTATACAAGTCTTCCGGTTCCGGATCAGGGGCGTTTTTACTGCGTTCAAAATCTTTTGCTACCAGAGCACGGGCATCAGACTCAATTTTTTGAATCTCTTTTTCATGGATGCCTGCCTCCAGCAAAGATTGGCGCAGTAGCGGATACGGGTCGCGTGACTCATGCTCTTCCAAATCATCGCGATACCATTCTTTTCGTACCCCTGAAGTATGGTGATTAAGCAGGGGTACCCTGGCATGAAGTAAAACCGGTCGGCGTTCTGTCCGAATGATGTTCACCGCCCTCGTCACAGCATCCCAGCATGTTGCAAAATCATTGCCTTCAATGCTGATGGCTTCCAGGCCAGAGAAACCTTTTGCGTATTCGGCAGCATTGGCTACCCTGGTTTCTTTAGCATTGGCAGAAATATCCCAACCATTATCCTGCACCAAATACAGTATCGGCAGCTGTTTCAAAACTGCCATTTGAAAGGCTTCGGCAACCTCTCCTTCGGTGACAGAGGCGTCGCCCAGGGAGCAAACCACCAATGGAGGGTTGGCTTTCTCTTCTGGCGTTTGCAAGCCCATCTGTTCTTTGTACCAAAAGCCAAGGGCTGAACCGGTGGCTGGAATAGCCTGCATACCGGTGGCACTACTCTGGTGCGGAATTTTGGGCATATCATCCCTGCGCAAACTTGGATGGCAATAATAGGATCGACCGCCAGAAAAGGGATCGTCGCGTTTTGCCATCAGCTGAAGCATGAGCTCGTATGGCTCCAAACCAATGCCCAGCAATATGCTATCGTCCCGGTAATAAGGAAAAATAAAATCCTGGGGCACCAATTGTAAGGCTACTGCCAATTGGATAGCCTCATGACCTCTGGAAGTAGCATGTACGTACTTAGAAACGAACTTAAAATTTTCCTCGTATATTTCCGTCATGGATTTCGCGCAGGCCATCAACCGAAATGCCTTTAACAAGGTTTCGGCTGGAAGAATGGCCTGATTTTTGTTGCGAATTGCTTTTGTGGTGCTCAATCGGATATTTTTATTAATTTGCGTAAAATTTAGTTTGGCGCCACAAAGGTACAAAACGGCTGAAAACTACGGGTACAGCGGCTGTTTATTGGCATTCTATATTTCCCGATAATCGTTTTTTTTCATTCTTTTCAATCCACATCCATGAACCGATTATTTCTACTCCTATCCATGGCGGTCCTCGCCAATGGCGCATTGATTGCGCAAGATTACAGTATTTGTGCTCAGGTTATTGGCAGTTCAGGCCTATCCGTTTCAATTCCTGGCCAGGAATGGTCGTACACCGTTGGTGAGGCCGTTATTGGGCTTATTGCGGATCCCAACCTGAACATGCAAATGACGCAAGGCTTTCATCAACCTGAACTTTGCAACAGCGTTTCCACTGCGGTTCCTGATTTGGCCCAATGGGATATCAGGATTTACCCTAACCCCAGCGCAGGCTTGGTTTGGCTTGATTTCCAACCTGTTTCCCACAACGGTTTGTTGTTGTCGGTGTACAATGTGGTTGGACAATCCATCATTGAATCGCAGTTGCAATACACTGCTGGCGGTGTTGTGCTCGACTGCAGCAACTGGCAAGCCGGACTTTATTTTCTACACTTCACCGACCCGGCCACTCAGGCCCAGAGCAGTTTTCGTTTACTGCGACTTTAATCCCTGCTTTACTGCCCTTTCCCCGCACTATTTATCCATCCAAAACTGATTTCCATGAAACAGAAACCTTACCTGTTGTTATTGCTGTTGCTGACGTCCACAATAGCACTGATGGCACAAAATGCGCCACAAGGCTTTAATTATCAAGCGATTGTACGCGACAATGGCGGCACGCCACTGGCCAATCAAACGGTATCACTGCTTTTTGCCATTCGCAGTGGCGCTCCCAATGCCCCTGTATCCTATTCTGAGAAGCAAGTGGTGGCTACCAACGACTATGGCTTGGTTAACCTGGTGGTGGGCCAGGGTGGCACGGTAATCCAAGGAACTTTTGCCGGAATCAACTGGGGAAACAGTGCCAAATACCTTTCTATTGCCTTGGAAGTAACCACCAATGTATTCGACGACCTGGGTACAACACAATTGCTAAGCGTTCCTTACGCCCTGTATGCACAAAGCGCTGCAAATGGCGGTGGCGGCGGTGGCGATAACTGGGGCACTCAAACTGTGGTAGCCGGCCCTGAATTGGATGGTGCTGGTACCATAGCCGACCCACTGGGTATTGCACAGCAAGGCGCCACCAATGGTCAGGTACTCAAATGGAACGGTACCAGTTGGGCCCCATCTAATGACCAGACCACTGGAGGTGGTGGCACGGTTACGCAAATCAACACAGGCACTGGCCTTACCGGAGGCCCTGTAACAACTTCTGGAACCATCAGCCTGGCAAACACCAGTGTTGCCCCCGGAACCTATGGCAATGCACAGCAAATACCAGTAATTACGGTTGATGCAACTGGCCGGATCACAACAGCAACTACAGTGAGCATACAAGGTGGTGGGTCCATCGGTTTGACTGGCGGCACCGGTATCAATATCCAACAGGTTGGAAATACCTATACCATTACCAATACCGGTGACCTGGATCCCAGCAACGATGTAACCAATACGAGTCAGGCTGGTGGCGATCTTAATGGCCCATTTGCCAACCTTCAACTGAATGCGGGAGTCGTCGGCACAACTGAGTTGGCTGACAATGCAGTTAATTCCGCAAAGATTCTGGATGGTGCCGTGGGCACAGCAGACCTTGCCGACAATGCAGTTAACAGTGCAAAAATCCTCGATGGAACGGTTGGAACAGCCGACCTTGCCGATAATGCGGTCAATTCCGCAAAAATTATCGATGGTGCCGTAGGCACAGCAGACCTTGCCGACAATGCAGTTAATTCAGGCAAAATTGCCAGTAATGCCGTTACGTCAAGCAAGCTGGCAGATGGCGCCGTTACCGCATCCAAATTAAGCGGCATGGGAGCAGGCAATGGCCAGGTGATCAAATGGAATGCCAGCCTTGGGACCTGGGAGCCTGCTGACGACAATACAGGTGGTGCGGGATCGGTTAACCTGAGTTCAGGCACCGGCATTTCCGTGAGCGGAACCTCCCCTAATTTCACCATCACCAATACAGGTGACACCAATGCTGCCGACGACCTGACCATTAACTCTATGGCAGGTGGCGACCTCAACGGCCCATTCAGCAATATGCAACTCAAAGGCAATGTAGTCACGCCGATCGAACTGGCGGACAACGCTGTTGAGACCGTAAAAATCGCAACAGGAGCTGTTACCGGTACAAAAATAGCCCAGTCTGGCGCCACCAGCGGGCAAGTGCTCAAGTGGAACGGCACTACCTGGGCGCCAGCAGCCGACAATACCGGTGGTGCAGGAGGAACCATCACCTTGCTTCCAGGTGTAGCTATTGATGTCATCAACAACGGCAACAACAACTACACCATTTCGAATGCCGGTGATATCGACCCATTTGATGACATCACCATCAACTCTCTGGCAGGCGGCGACCTATCGGGTACATTCCCAAACCTGCAAATCTACGCTTTTGCCGTGACCAATCCTGAGCTATCCAACAATTCGGTCAATACAAACAACATCATTAACGGAGCGGTAACCGGTGCGAAAATTGCTCAGGCAGGCGCCACGCTTGGTCAGGTAATAAAGTGGAACGGAACCACCTGGGCGCCTGCAGCCGATCAGGCTGGTGTAGGCGACAATTGGGGAACGCAAACTGCTAGTGCCAACGCAACGATTAGCGGTAATGGAACACTGGCCAGCCCACTTGGCATCGCTCAGCAGGGCGCCACCAATGGCCAAATCCTGAAATGGAATGGCACCGCCTGGGCTCCATCGGCCGACAATGACACAGGGGATAACTGGGGAACGCAAACCGTTACTACAGGAACCGAACTAACCGGAAACGGCACCGCAGGCATGCCATTGCATCTGGCGCCACAGGGGGCCACCAGCGGCCAAGTACTGAAATGGAACGGCACCACCTGGGCGCCTTCAGCCGACAATGATACTGGTGATGATTGGGGAACGCAAACCGTTCAAGTTAACACCGCCTTAACCGGAAATGGTACAACAGCAAACAAATTGGATCTTGCACAGCAAGGAGCAACCAACGGACAAGTGCTCAAATGGAATGGAACCACTTGGGCTCCAGCTAATGATATTGATACCGGTGATAACTGGGGGGCTCAAACTGCAGTAGTAGGTGCTGCCCTAACAGGCAATGGCACAGGGGGAAGTCCCTTAAATCTTGCATCCCAAGGCGCATCCAGCGGTCAGGTGCTTCGGTTTGATGGCGCCAACTGGGTTCCGGGAGGTATCACAACCAATACAGAACTAAGTGGTAATGGAACCATTGCTACCCCTTTGCGTTTGGCACAACAAAGCGCTATGACCGGACAGGTGCTCAAATGGGATGGTGTCAATTGGACGCCTTCTGCGGACCTTGGCAGTGGCACCGGAGATTTGTACGCTGCTGGCACTGGAATATCCATCACTGGAATTGCCCCCAACTTTACCATTACCAATACCGGCGATGGCGACAGTGATCCTATCAATGAGATCCAGGCACTGACCATTCTTGGCAATACCGTTTCGCTCTCTAATGGCGGCGGCTCAATTGCGCTTCCAGCCTCGAATACCTACGCAGCGGGGGCCGGATTGACTGTTTCTGGATCAGCGCCTAATTTTACAATGACCAACACAGGTGACCTTAGCAACACCAACGAAATCCAAACACTCAGCCTGATGGGCGCTAACCTAAGCCTTTCACCTGGTGGCGGCATGGTTGATCTGAGTGGTCTGGGCGGCGGCGGCAACAATTATATGGCCGGTTCAGGCATCAGTATTACGGGTATCGCTCCCAATTTTACCATTTCCAATACCGGAGATGCCGACAATAGCCTTACCAACGAGATCCAAATGCTCAGCATTATGGGCAACAACGTTTCCTTATCCAATGGCGGCGGCACCATAGCACTCCCAGCAACCAACACCTACACAGCAGGTACAGGTATAGGCATTACTGGTTCTGCGCCAAACTTTACTATTGAAAACCTTGGTGATGCAGACAACAGCCCCGCCAATGAACTTCAGACACTGAGTTTAATGGGTACGCAATTGTCGCTTTCCAATATGGGCGGCACCGTTGATCTCAGTGGACTGGGCGGCGGCAGCCTTTACTGGGACCCCGCAGGCAACGATATTTTCAGTAACAATACCGGCAGTGTCCTGATTGGTGACAACAGTGGCCCGATGGGTAAATTGCATGTTCGGGCTAATACAGGAACTGGCATTTATGTGAATGCCGATGCTGGTCCAGCCTTGATTGCAGAAACAGGTCGCGTTGGCATTGGTACGCTCGCACCAGCTTCACTGCTGCACGTTAAAGGTCAGGCTGAAATGCTTCGGCTGGAGGGTACTGGAGCACAGTTGTCCCTGATTTCCGGAGGAGCTTCCACCACAGGCGGATTCCTCAGCATCAAAGACACCAGCCTGGTTCTAGGCACTGCCAATCCAGCCTATGATATTGTTTTGGCGCCTGCCAACAACCTGGCAATGGCCATTAGTTCAGGCACCGGAAACGTTGGAGTTGGTGCAGCCAACGACGGTCCTGCCAAGTTAAAAGTGACCCATGGTTCCAATGGCCTTATGCTGGAAAACAATTCAAGCGGACATTTTTGGGAAATGTGGGTGGATGACGGTCCAGGCAACCTGTTCTTGTACAACGATCAAAGTGGATTTATTCCTGCAGGTTTTTTCGCACCAAACGGCATGTACACGCCCTCGGATAGAAGGTTGAAAAAAGACATCAGTGGCATCGGGCCAGTAACTAACAGGCTCAAACAATTGCAAGCCGTGAATTATCGCCTTAAGGAACAATCGGGCACTACCCCACTCTCTTTGGGCTTCATTGCACAGGATGTTTTCCAACTGTTTCCAGAACTGACCAGCGCTATGCCTGCCCGTGATGGAAACACTTATTTGTCTGTTAATTATGCCGGCTTTAGTGTAGTGGCAGTGAAAGCGATTCAGGAGCAACAAGCCGTGATAGAACAATTACAGCAAGAAAACACAAACATGAAATCACAACTGGAACAAATTGAAGCCAGGCTGAAGAAGATAGAGGACAAGTAAGGTTGGGTCCTGGCGCCTTGCTTTCCACTCCAATACCCAACAATGAAATATGAGTCATCCCGAATTTATGAAACTTCATAAATTCGGGATTTTTTATACAATTTATTGATTATCAAATTTTTATAAACCTCATACCCGTATTTACCTTTCGCAAAGGCTATTGGTTTTCTGAAAAATTGGCTCCCAAACTACAGGATAAAATCTTGACCTAAAAAAATGCCTTTTCAGGTAAGTTTGATTGATGAAAAAATCAAATAGCAGGGCTTCACAATTGAATTAAATAGAAGCCTAATGCACTAACAATCAGTAATTTGCAAATAATAATTTCATTCTTTTTGGATAAAAAAAATCCCGAACCTTCAAATTGAAAATTCGGGATGACTCATGTTTGGGTATTGAGAGAACTATTCCGGTAGGAAGTTCTAATTAAATCAGCGCTTAATTTTTTGGCACCTCTTCTTCGTATTCTATCGTAATACTGGTAGGTCCTTCCAGGATCTTAAATTCGGTGCGGCGGTTGAAACGATGTTCATCATCTGTACATTCTACACCATTTACACAACGATTCAGAATCTGCTTTTCACCGTAACCCACTGGTACTATCCGGGACTCTGCAATACCGTGGGTAACCAACCACTCTTTGGCGCTGTTGGCACGGCGCTGCGACAACTTGACATTGTATTCATCAATACCACGGGAGTCGGTATGCGAAGACAGCTCGATCTTCATGTCCGGATACTTGTTCATCAGATCAACGAGAAACTGTAAGTCCTTCTCTGCATCCGGAAGAATTTTATCATCGTTAAAATCGTAGTAAATGCTGTTCAAGCGAATGGGTTCATCCTTCTTGACAATACGTACCTCTGGTGCTTTCCGCTCCAATCTAAGTGTAAGGCGTTTTTCAATCTGAACAGATTTCTTTACACCAACGGTATTAAATGTGACCGTATCCGGCTGGTAGCCTGTATTGTTGGCGATAACCATGTAGGATTTGTCGGGCAACAAGGTAAATGGGAAATCCGCAGCCTGGCTTGTTTTCTGATCAACATTCGCCGGGTTCGGATCGGTCACATCAAGTACTGTTACCGTACAGCCCGTGAGGGGCGGGTTTTCTTTTTCACCTTTGCGCCGGAGGCGGAATGTTTTGGCTAACAACTCAACTTTCACCCTTTCAATTTCCCAGCCATACATATCGTCGCAGCAGGTCTTGCTCTTGAGGTTGTTAGGCCCTGGGCGATTGCTTACCAAAAAGCCCGACATGCCGTCGTTGGCGCGGGTGTAAAACTGGTCGTCCTGTGCCGAATTAATGCCCGCGCCAAGGTTGACCGGTGCACTCCAAACAGATCCATTCCATTGGGTCTGGAAAACATCCAAGCCGCCCATCGTTGGGCGTCCATTTGAACTGAAGTAAAGGTTTCCATCGTCATAAAAAGGACTTGCCTCTTCACCACTGGTGTTAATTACATCACCCAGGTTCACTGGTATGCCGTAAACTCCATCCTTTTTCTTGGGAGAATAATAGATATCGTACCCTCCTTTTCCGCCAGGAATATCGGCAACAAAGAACAACACTTTTTCACCAAATAATTCTCCCTCACAGGGATGTTTGGCGATGTAGCTGCCATTTACACCAACCACTTCTGCCGCCGCTCCCCAGCCATCGGGGCCCTTCATGGAAAAATAGATTTTACTTTCGGTTATCACATTGGCTTCCAATTGCACGCGGGTAAAAAACATGGTTGTGCCATCGGCACTGATACTCACATTGCCCTGGTGCCAACCTTCACGGTTAATTTGTGTTCCCAAAGCAGTGGGGTCACCATATCCTTCCGTGCCTGGTGCAGCCGTATAAATCTTGGAATACCAGTCGCCCTCTTTTCCATCTACGGTAATTACTTCTTTGGCATTCAGAGAAGTATAATACAAGGCACCTGCACTATAGACTGGCGAAGATTCCGTTTGCGGACTGTTCACCTTGCGACCCAGGTTATCTACTTTCAGGTTTTCAGGCTGTTTAGCCTTTCTACCCACTTCACAGCCTTCAATTTCCAACTTTGATATTACTTTAAGGCTGTCAACAGCGCCGTCACTGAGGTATTGCTTGTACATGTCAATGGCTTCAGGATATTTACCCTGCATTTTCAGGCTCATGGCATACCAATACTTCAATTCGGTGAACTCTGCTTTGCGGTCGCGCAATACCAGGCGGCTAAACCCCCTTTCTGCACGTTCGTAATCCCGCAACTGGTAGTTGAGCATTGCAATTTCGGCGGCAACGGTCTTTTCCTTGGTGTCGTCGTATACATCCTCATATTTTTCCAATGCCGCATAAAGGTTGCCAGCGGCCTTTGCCTCCTTGGCTGACTTCAGATTTGCCTCCGGCGTTGACCGGTTCAATGGCTGTGCCTGGGCGGCGTAAATGCCTCCTAGGAGGACGATTGTTATCAGCAACAATAATTTTTTCATATCCAAAAAGATATAGTGGTTTGTTATTTGGGCTTGTATTAGAATCGTGGGCAAAGTACTTTCGGTTTAACCACAGCGGGTTTGTAAATTTTGAAAATGTAATTCACCGCTAATTCCCAGCCACCACGCACACTGGTATTGGACAGGCTGCCCGTATTGATATCATACGCAAGCCCAACCCGGAGATCTTTGTAGCGCATGCCAACAATCGGGCTAAGGTTCAGGCCATCAGCCAAACGGTAACTCAAACCGAAATCGAGGTAAATGTTGCGTTCCGTGTTAAAAAGGTAACCCGCCAGGCCCTGGACCATGATTTCGTCGGAACCAGATACATTTTGGAACAAAAAGGTTGGGCTTATGGTGAAACGGTTGTTCAAAGCTACATTGAACTGGCCATGAACAGCCATTCTGCGAGGCATTTTGCTCTGGCCAGAAGAAGTGAGTGCGTAGTTTGGGCGACCAATATGATACATGGCAAATCCCACTTTGATGTCGGTCGTTTTACTGAGTTGTGATGTCAGTTGGACTCCTGCATTCACATCAGAAAAGGAGGTTTTGTCGTTCTTGATTTTTCCATAATCCGCGCTCAGAGAAACATCCCGGTTCTGCAACAAATGATCTTCCAGCGTCAGGCTGTCACGGTTGAGGGAGCGAGACTCACTCCCGTATTGGCCACCTACGGAAAGATAGGTTGTTCCCTTTTTATTCAGGGCGAGGTGATAGGCTCCACTCAGTGCAAAAGAAGAGCGTTTCAATTGGGAACTGCCTGCTTTGTCGGTAAAAAAGCCAAGGCCTGCTCCAATCCAGTCTTTCTTGCGAAAACCAGGCAAAACAGGCGAATCAACAAATGCTGATGGCGTACTGAATTCGTCGCGAATCAGTGACGCGTATTGGTTGCGGTAAATTCCACCCAACCGGATTGTGCCTGCAAACTGCCCCGTTTGTGCCGGATTAATGGTCAGAGGGGACATATAATACTGCGTAAAATGAATGTCTTGTGCATCAACAGCACACCACATTAAAATGGCAGCAAAAAGTGAAAGTAGTTTTTTTACCTGCATACTGGATGATTGTTAGCTTGAGGAGTAAGTACGGCACAAAATAGAGCAATTTCGCTCAACTTTCCGAATGGGCAGCTCGGCTTTTTGTGAAAAAGCAAAATTATGCAGTTAATTGGCATTCAAGAGCAGGATTTTAAACGATAAAACCCCAAAATCCTGCATCAATTAGCCTGTTCCGGTGCGTGCTTTAATTGATCTATCGCCTGAAGAATGGTAGAAGACGGGATCGAACGAATGCATTGAAAATGTCCTTTGGGGCATTCAGAAAATCCTATTTTAGAACATGGCCGGCAAGGCAGCCCTTCGGTTTGAACCATTACCCCTCTCCCTTCCCCTTTCGGAAAGAACGGATACATACCAAACTCCGGCACCGTGTTCCCCCAAACAGATACAATCGGCTTGCGTAATGCTGCCGCAATGTGCATCAATCCCGTATCGTGTGTCAGCACTACGGCTGCTTTTCCCATAACGGCAGCAGAGCCTTGCAGATTCAGTTTACCACAGGCATTCCAGACCTTTTCACCACATTGTGCAGCGATATCGATGCCCATTTGTGCTTCCGCAGGCCCGCCCAACAATACAACTGGTATTTTACTCTGTTGGCAAACAACCAGTATTTGTTCATACGTGAGCCGCTTGGTATTGTGGTTTGCTCCGAGGGCAAAAGCAAGAAAAGGTGTCTGTGGTATTAACGGTAAAATGTCTGCATCTGCCCTATCGGATACAAAAAAATCGAGCCCTAAACCGTCATTTTCAACGCCCAAATGCCGTACAGTTGCCAGGTATCTGTCCACAATATGCAGGTCCGGCAATACGTTAATGCCCAATTGGACCAGCATCCATTTTTGCAGGTTAAGTTTGTTGAAACGCCGAAATGGACGTCGTAAGGACCAGATAAGGCGCCAGCTGCGAATGTTATTATGCAGATCAATCACCCAGTCGTACTGTTCCTGTCGAAGTGCAGGCAAAACCTCCTGCACTGATTTATCAAAAAGCCAAAGCCGATCTACATGTGGATTACCGTCAAGCGTTTCCGCAAAACGGGCCTTTGTCAGCACGTGTACCGTTGCGCCAGACTGGCGCTTGAGACAGCGCATGACAGGGGTGGTCAGGACAATGTCCCCGATAGAACTGAACCGTAACACCAAAATTTTCATATTCCCCTGCTTGTCTTAATTCGTGCGTCGTAGCCGCAAATCTTTTACCCTTCGCAACACCAAAGGAACCCCTTCCAACTGGACGGAGTCGTTGTCCAATCCAAACCAGTTTTGTGGCGAGGCGGTTAATCCCTTAATCGACAGGTAGATGGTCATAACCAACTGTTCCAGAAAAGGCAGATCGTTTTCATGAGATAAAAATTCCTGAATGATCACAAACCGAAAATCGCCGGTGGGATATTCTTCCCGATTGATGTGATACTTTGCTTCAATGTTGACTTCACCGGATTCAATTAAGTCTTCAATTACCTTTTTCAGGAAAAGGTTCATGCGTTGTTCTACCCGGAATCCTAACCTGAAGGAAACCTTGTAAACATCGTCAGAGGCCAGAATATTGACCTTGTAATCCATAGTATAGGGCTGGTCGGTAACTTGAATATGCACAAACCAGTAGGTATCCGCACGCTTTGGTTGGGTTTGTAAAATCGAATAAAGAATTTTCTCCTCAACCTTATTTTCCGACTTTGCACTGGAGAGAAAAACAAGGTTGGTGGCATATTTTGGTATACTCTCGTCCATGCTCAGCGAAATGAGCTGATCAAGGTAATCGTTGAGTTTGACGTTCTGGATAAATCTCCGCTTGATTGACTTTGCCCTGACCCATACATACATGAGCAAAAACAAAACTGTGGCAATCGTGATGGTGATGTAGCCTCCGTCTTTGAATTTCATGGCATTGGCTACAAAAAAAGCGCCTTCAAACATCAGATACCAGGCTAAAAACAGCCAAATCCAATACGGCTTCACCCTTTGTGTTACCAGAAAATTGGACAACAAGATGGTTGACATCAGCATGGTTAGGGTAACCGACAAGCCGTAAGCTGCCTCCATTGCAGCACTTTCCTTGAATATCACCACAACAGCAACACAGCCAAGCCACAACATGGCATTAACGGCCGGAACATACAGTTGTCCCTTCAGATGGGTTGGAAAAACAACTTTCAATTTTGGGAAAAGGCCTAATCGGATGGCCTCGCTCACCAAAGTGAACGAGCCGGAGATCATCGCCTGACTAGCAATAACAGCAGCGAAGGTGGCAATCACAATGCCAATCATAAGGAACCACTCTGGCATGATGCCATAAAATGGGTTATTTGGAAGCATTTGGCCTTCGTATTGCATGCACCATGCCGCTTGTCCGAGGTAATTCAGTACCAGCGTGGTTTTAACAAAGATCCAGCTGATTCGGATGTTCTGTTTACCACAATGCCCAAGGTCGGCATACAAGGCCTCCGCGCCGGTAGTGCACAGAAAAACAGCACCCATGATAACCAGGGCATGCGGATGGTGCATCAGCATTAGCAAGGCATAATGTGGGCTCAGCGCCTTGAGGATCGGTAAAAAGCCCGCAATTTGCGTAATGCCTAAAATTCCCAGCATACTGAACCAAACGAGCATAACCGGGCCGAAAAACCGCCCAACCACACCAGTCCCGAACCGTTGGAACAAAAACAACAAGGAAATAATTACAATCGCAATGGGTACAATCGGTATGCCCGGAAACCTGATATCAAGGCCTTCAATAGCCGAACTGACGGATATAGGAGGGGTAATCATACCCTCTGCCAATACGGAACAACCGCCGATCATTGCCGGAAAAAGCAGCCATTTAGCCCTTCTTCGAACCAGAGTATACAAAGAGAAAATACCACCTTCCCCATTGTTGTCCGCACGCAAAACGAGGGTAACGTACTTGAGGGTGGTTTGAATGGTGAGGGTCCAAAAAACCAGGGAAACAGCGCCAAAAATCGTTTCAGCATTTACGGGGTTATCACCTACAACAGCACGCATTACGTACAATGGCGAGGTGCCAATATCACCATAAATAATGCCAAGTGTGATAATAAGGCCACTTAACGTTAGTCGGTGGTGACCATGATGTTGATTATCGTTTCCCATGAATCAGCAGGCGCCAGGTAAAAACAGATGAGGTTGGGACAAACTTGTGCCGTGGCAAATGTAGAAAATAAAAATTTCGCAGGCCTTTTTCTTACAGAACTCAGGGTTATTCTGCTGTTTTTCCGGGTTTAAGATCGAGTGCAGCGGATTTAAACTTCCTGACCTGCTCGGGGTTGCCCAACATCACCAATCGCCAGCTGGGCTGTAACACAGTGGAAGGCAAGGGGTTGAGTTCATATTGCCCGCTGGGGTACCGGACAGCCACCAAAGACACCCTTGAGTATTGTGCAAGCCCACAATCTGCAATGCGCTTGCCTGCGAGTTCGCCTTTGATATCTCTAACAGAAAACTCTTCAAAGACGACATTGCTGGGGCCCATATTTGACAAGAGGACAAAAAATTCAACCAGATCGGGTTTATTGACCAGCGTTGCCATAAAAAAACCACCGATGCGTTCCGGTACCACCGTTTCATCCGCACCGGCCCTGCGCATCTTTAATTCATCGGCCGGATTGTTGGCCCTGGCAATGATCCGGATGTCGGGATTAATCTGCCGGGCAGACAATACAATAAAAAGAATATCTGCATCATCGGGTAGCGTAATGACTATCGCGCTGGCCTGGAGTATTCCCGCCTCCAACAGGATATCGTCGTTCGTAGCATCACCTTCCACAAAAAGGAAGTCGGTCCCCATGAGATCCTCGATTTTATTGGGTGTATTTTCCACGACAACAAAAGGGATTCCCTGTTTGCTCAACTCCTGCGCCACCTCAGTTGCGTGACGGCCATATCCGCACAAAATGGTATGGTTGGTAAGTGTCTCTATCGCCCTGTGCATACGAAATTCGTTGATGATTTTAGAAAAACTGCCTTCGGTCAGAAAACCGGCAATGGAGGAAATAGAATAGGCAAACAAGCCAACGTTGAACAAAATAAGAAACGACGTAAAGAGCCTACCTTGCTCACTTAAAGGCCGCACCTCCCCAAACCCAACCGTAGAAATGGTTATAATTGACATGTACCAACCATCTTCCCAGGAGTAGTCTTCCAACAGTACATAGCCTGTGGCGCCAATCATGATGGAGAGTACAACCAAAAATACTGCCCAGCGAAGACGGTTTATGATCCGCACGATTCTCTGAAACCGGTGCTTGGGATCATCCGACCTTTTAAGCGGTCGAAAAAAGAGCAGTAAGAACTGAAAAAATCCGACGGATGTGAATCGCATTATTTGTTGGTCAATACAAGATACTCCCAAGGGCCCAGGGTAAGCGACATATCCGTTTTCACGGTAACTGCATGATGGTCAAAAACATCCCTGTAAGTACCAGAAATCTGTGGTGCAGGTTGGAGCGTAAAAGCCTTGGGCTGTTCGCTCAAATTTACAACAACTAAGACGCAATCTCCATTTTTTTCCCTATAAAATGCATAAACCTGCTCATCTGCACTACTGTTAATCTTATGCCTGCTGCCACCATAATGGCTTGTCCAGAGCGCCTGATTGTTCCTGCGCAGGAAACAAAGGGTATGGTAAAAATCGTTTTTAGCATATTGTTTCCAACGGATAGGTGATGCATTGAAAAACCCAAGCTGCTGCACCAAAATATCCTCCTGACCGTTGTAAACCATAGGCATTCCAGCCCAGGTAAATGATAACACATTTACAGCATCAGCGGCTTGTCCGTATAGATCAATTTCAGGCCCGGACCATGTGTTTTCATCGTGGTTTTGGGTAAAATAGAGTTGTGAATATCCTGGCGGGTAATATGCATCCAGAAAGGTTTGCAGGGAATCAAGCGCCAATGCATTGGCATTGCCCTTTGCAATATCCTTCGTTACATCCTTCCATTTCCAGCCATAATTAACATTGAAGGCGGTGCTAAAGTGGCCTGGCTCATCCTGCCACTCAGAGAGCATAAACACTGGTTTGATGCTGTCGAGCGCGGGCCGCACCGCTGCCCAAAAATCATTGGGAACCAGTCCGGCCATGTCCACGCGAAAGCCATCAAAATCAAAATCCTTGATCCAGTATTGCATCGCATCGATCATTGCTTTGCGCAGTTCCTTGTTGTTGTAATTCAAATCACAAACATCCGACCAGTCGGCTATGGGCTCACCGTGTTCGTTGAGCGGCACCGTGAACGCACCGTTGTACCTGGAATAATATTCCGGGTGTTCACTGATCCATACGTGATCCCATGCGGTATGGTTGGGCACCCAGTCGAGAATCACCTTCATGCCAAGTTCATGGGCGCGGCCAACAAGTTGTTTAAGGTCATCTGCATTGCCATAATCCGGGTTAATGGCTTTGTAATCACGAACGGAATACGGACTACCCAATTGACCTTTTCGGTTTTTCACGCCTATGGGATGAATCGGCATCAACCAAAGTATTCCTATACCCATTTCATTGAGCCTGGGGAGTGCGGCCTCAACAGCCTTGAAATTTCCCGCTTCAGAGAATTGCCTGATATTGCATTCGTACAACACCTTGTTTTTAGCCCAGTCCGGGAAAACAGGTGGTGTATTGTTCTGAGCCGTATTTTTACTACAAGATTCCATCCCAAGGAGTAGCGAAGCCAGCAGGAAGATGGCGCCAATGTATAAGTACTTCATAGCAATTTAATTGATCTTATTCGGATGGCGGCGGCGTTCTGGAGCCTGCCACGCGAATTTGAATACCCGTCACATTTAGGTCGGTATTGCCTTTCCAGATCATGACAAATCCTTTGTCAATCACTTCCCAGGTATTGTTTATGTAAGGATCATGGCAAGAAAGGTAGATCTCATTTTTCTTCTCATCCCAGTTCCATCTACCAGAATCCACCACTTTGTTGTTGATTAAAATATCAAACGTTTGATCTTCGCGGAAACGCAGCCATTTGCTTTGGTAATTGAGGTGAACCAGTGTATCGCTCGGCTGATAGGCCATGTTGAGGTGCCACCATCCGGTGCTTAGGTAGGCACGATGGCTGGCCGTTGCCGGAGGGAGTGCATCAATTGGAACATCCACATGATCCGGCGCCTTGGCAATCATATAGGTACCTGCAGTGTCCGGATTGCTACCTTCAATGATATGAGAGGCTTTCCAATAGGGCATGCTGGGTGGATTAGCCGTATTTTCCGTGACGGCATCTTCGGCCGATTTTTTTTCAAATTCTGACAGGCTGCGGTGCTGAGCAGGCCAAGAATTATAGCAGAAAAAGTAAAACGATGTAACAACATTAGCTGGTTTGTGTGAATGCGTGATCTGTTTGCCTGCTGATTTTGCTACGGTGCAATTGATGCAGGATATCATCCGGGTTCAATTCTTCAAAATTTTCAGCAGCCAAAGGGCAATTTGGCGGCACCGTAGTGCGGCCAATTGCAATGGTGGTGCAGCCAGAAAGTACTGCCCCCTGTATGCCTGCATCCGTATCTTCAAAAACAATACAATCCGAAACCAACAAACCCAACTGGGCAGCAGCGAGCATGTAACGCTCTGGGTCTGGCTTGCTGTTTTTTATCATAGTCCCATCGATAACCGCAGAAAAGAAAATATCCAGTTGGGTAGAATGCAAAACAGCGCGCGCATTGCGGGAAGAAGAAATTAGAGCCATTTTAATGCCTTTCTTCATCGTTAAAGAGAGGAAAGGTAATACGCCCGGCAACACCTCGGAAGGCTTCATGTTGCCAATAAGTTCGACGTAGCGGTTGTTTTTGATGTCAGACCAGTACATCTTTTCTGCCTCGCTCATGTACATACCCCCCCATTCCAAAATTTGCTCAAGGCAATCCATGCGGCTTTTCCCCTGCAAGGAATTGTGTTGTTCGGCAGTAATATCAAAACCAAGGTCGTTGGCCAGTTTACGCCAGGCTATATAATGGTAACGGGTGGTATCCACGATGACACCATCCAAGTCAAATAAAAACCCATTCATGGAATGTTGCGTGTCCGCCATACCCGTCATTTGCCTTACAATGGAATTTGAATGTTTTGTAAACATATTTTTTGCCAAAAACCCGCTGCAATCCATGGATTGGCAGCGGGCTTGTGCTTATTTATTGGTAGTCCCGACAGGGATCGAACCTGTATCTGAGGTTCCGGAAACCTCCATTCTATCCATTGAACTACGGGACCTGCTGGAAAGCAGGCGCAAAGATAATGGAATATGATCCAATAATTCAAGATTATAAGATTCAAAGATTCCATCCTGCTTTCTGCCAATCTGCAAGTTTGCTGTTGATCCACTCCTGGGATTGCGACAGCAGAAGATTTGGATCACTTCCTGCCACCACTGGGCCGTAACAGATTTTAGCCTCCATATTGGGTTGTGAAAACCTTCGGAAAAAATGGGCCAGGAAAGTATCGTCGTCTATCCAATTGTCTGCAGCATAGCGAAAATCAATGGCTACCGGCACAATAGGAATACCATGCAATGCAGCCAGTTGGAAGCCACCGCGGCGAAAAGCGATGGTTTGAGCGCCGCTGTGTGTGGTACCTTCCGGGAACAGGATAACCATTTTGCCGGCCAATACATTCTCTGCTATTGCATCGAGGGTCTTTTTGCGACTTGTTGTGCTTTCGCGTTTCAAGAAAATCACTCCGGAAGCCTTTGCTCCATTGCCAATTAGGGGCCAGCGCGCAACCTCAGCCTTCGAGACAGGCACCGCCGGAACATCCCGCATAATCATGACAGGATCGAGGTAACTGCGGTGGTTGCCCATAAGAATACAGGGAAAATCCGGGAATTGACCTTCAACCTCCATTTTCAAACCCAACAGTGGCAACAAAGTTGCCGCCCATTGCTGCCGCCGCCTCAAGCCAAAATCAGTCAAATCTTTTGTGAAAAAACTGCCAATTACAATGCGAAGTACGGTCCAGGTAGTATACAAAACAAACACCATCAAACGCCTTAAGGCTCGCCATGTACTCATTTTTGTTCCGGGTTAAACCCCTGTAATTGTTCTTCCATCCAATTACGGGTAGTGTTTTTTAAGTTTTCAGCATCGTCGCTCTGAAAAACCGGGCCATACACCAGGTTGATCCTTATTTCCCGTGCCAAAAATTGTCGGGAGGCATGTACCAAAAAGCCTTCCTCTGTTACCCAAAAATCAGCAGGGTTTTCAAAATGCAGGACCAGCGGCACAACAGGCAGTCCATTTCTGGCAGCCATATTGAATCCCCCCTTTCTAAAGGGCAAGGTTCCCTGCAATGCGGAGGTGGTTCCTTCGGGGAAAAGCAGTACAGAATGCCCGTTTTGTATGGTATCCGTGATCAAATGTAGCATTTCTGCGCGCTTGTTCAATTCATTGCGTTTTAAAAAAAGAACGCCAGCCATACTGGCGCCCCAACCCAGAACAGGCCATTTTGCCAACTCCGACTTGCTCACAGGAAAAGCGGAGCAATCACCAATAACCAGGATTGGATCCAAATACGAGCGATGATTACAAACCATCAGGCAGGCTTGCGTTGGTGCTGTTCCTGATATGCTAAGCCGTACTCCGGTGTAGTACAGTACACGGCGGGCCCAGCGCTTGCGCAATTCCAGTATGTCATCAAGACTAGCATTCCGCAAATGCTTTACAACAAAAATATGCAGGACAACCTCAAGGGTCAGTCCGGCAAAAACCAGGAACCGTAAGACTAGCCTTAGATAACGCACGTGGCAAAATTAGGAAAAAGAAGTTTGAAAAACGCAGGGCCCGCAAAGGCGTACAGGCACAAAAAAAAGATGTCATTGCCGGATCTTATTTCCTACAATGACATCTTGGTCGTATCTAAAATGAGGTAAATACCCGAATTGAAATGAATCCTTGGATAACCTCGGTCCGATTACGCAATTCAGAAAGTTTGCTTTTGCGATTGTTCCAGCGCCTCCTGAATATCTCCTACGCGAATTCCTAAGTGTGACTCTTCATAAACACATGCTCCGTTTATGATCAACAACACTTGCGGCGATTCATGGTGCACCTGAAAGCGTTCCGCAATTTGGTTGGACAAATCCCTGAACCGGATTAAGTCAAGGTAATACGGAACAATTGCCTCATTGTCGAAGTTCCAATCGTCCTCCAGCCTGTATTGCGCAATTCCACTGATATTGCAACGCGTACTGTGTTTAAAAAGCAAACAGGGCGTATGGGCAGATTGTGCAACAATTTCGTCAATTTGACTGGCCGCATGCAGATCGATCCAAGGTACTGGCATAAAGTAGGATATTAAAGATCAGCGCCAGGGCAGCCATAACCACGGTGGCAGGCCTCCAGCAAAAAGATTGCAGCAAAAAATGCAAAGGCGAGCAGTTTTTTCCAGTTTTTCATGTCGAATGCTTTATTAGTTTGACGTAAGTTCAATTGTACTGTTGCAAGAAAACGGCAACGATTATACTTTATTGTATTCAAGTACCATGCCGAAATAAAAAAATCATTAAAATTTGAGTACTTTTTCTGCATTAGCAGAACAAACAACGGTACCAGGTGATTTTGGTTGCAAATATCCAAATATAATTTCAAATTTGTGCAAATACAACTCCTTCCCCCGGAAGCATCTCCAGCATTTCATCTTTATTCCAAACGGGCAGTTCCTGCCGATGCGTTGAAAATACTATTTTCCAAAGATTGTTTGGCGGCATCTCAGGTTGAATAACTGCGCCAGATTTGGTGTTCAGGTTTGCAAAACAGCAAAGCCGTGCATCGTTTGCCTGGGTCCAGCCAATGACTTTTCGCGTGCCATCAGGATCAGGGGCAAGCAACCACGACACTGGAGCCCTTCGGATGTGATCATCCCATTGTGCTGAGAAATCTTTTTGTCTTACCAAGCGCGAATATAGTTCGCTGTTTCGTCCCCAGCGCCATGGGCCTTGTGTGCTTTTTGGCCCCTCCGACATGTGAAAAACATAGAGTTTTGAATAAAATTCGTTGGCAACAGGGCTTGGATGCGGATCGCGGCATTCAAAACCCAGGGCCATATAAGATGGCATGTCGGTGAGAAACAAGGCCAGAAAATAGCGTATTTCATTGCCGTCGAGGTAAAACCCATCGAACCTCGGATCATCTTTATCCGCTGTCATCAGCGTAAAGTTGGGCGAAAACTTTCGGGTTTCCAGCCATTGCCGGTATTGCGCAAAAAGTCGGACAAATTGGGTAGTACCCACTGGCTCAGCCTGTAAATCACCTAAAGTTGAATCAGCATGGCAGGCTTCCAGGTGGTCGCATTCATCACCGTAAGCCATCTCACCGGGAGGTGCCAGAAAACTCTCCGCAAAATATCCAAACCAGGGCTTTTCAGCCAAAACATGTTGTTTTACAGCGCCTAAAAGGTCGTAGAAAGCATCCGGAAGTTTTGGGACGCCGTTTTGCCGCATCTGTACATGCGACATGTCCCCACGCATAAAATCAAAATGATAATCGCGTTGTATTTTGGAATAATGCTGGCAAACATATTCCCAAACGGCTTGCTGCGGTGCGTCAAAATCTAATTCCCAATGGATATTATTATCCTTAGCACCATACAATTTATACCGCGACAATGGGCCAAATACCCTTGACATAGGTTCTGGCCTGGTAATGCGATACTCGCGCCAATGCAACCCATCTGTATCCACAATAGCCCCTGCTGCTGTAGGGTCAACTTCAATCCCCCGGTACGGCGGCGCCATGGTAGCCGGCACCGTTTCAAAACCCTGATCATGCAAGGCCTTAATCAACAATTTTCGTCTGTGCAGCCTGCCCTGGTAGTCGTTGGGCGCCCCAAACATCAACAATAACCGCTTTTCTTCAGGCCACACCTTGAAAAAGGTATGGTAATCTGCTGGTAATTGGGCTGCCTCGGCCGCTGAAAGCATCCCCTGCAATGCGGTAAAAATGAAGGCCGATACGGTTTCACTTAAACCATCATCATGACGTAAAATGGTTGTATCCTTTCGTTGAAGCCATTCAAAGAAATCTGGTTGTGCCAATGCCATTTCCGAAAACCGGTCTGCATGGGGTACAACATCCATCCCAACCGCTTTTCCCATCACATGCAACAAATTCACCACGGCTTTGAGTTGTGCCTCAACAGTATTTAAATGGCTGCCCAACTGCGCCATTTCTTCGCTGTAAAATTCAGGGTTGATGTTCCAACTGCATGGACCATAGAGACTCGCCACGACACCAGGCTCCCAAATAGGGAGAATGTGTACAGCATTTTGGGCACTGGGCAGCGTCATGGCATATGGAATAATCTTCCAAAAAGAGCCTAACGTGCGTACATTTATACCAACGGTATTGGCCGTTTTAAGCCACTTCGTATCCTGCTCCTGTTCCAATGGGGATACCATTTGAACACCGGGCTCCAGTGCCCTACCAACCGCTGCACCATAATGTTGATACAAGACTTCCAGGACTTCCTGAAGGCTGTAATGCATGGTTTCTTCTGGTAAACGGGAACGAAATAGATTCATCAATGAAAATTAAGGCTGAAATTCAAAATCTTATCTTGCATTTCCCGCAGGATAAGAATAAAAATTTCACAATTAATATTTTTTAGGGTATGTTTTTTAGAATTTCACTAAAAAGGCTAAAATTGCAATGTGAAACCGTTTATCGCAAACTCCAACAGGCTTTTAAAATCGTTGATAAATAATACACTTGCTGTTTTAAAAGGGTGTTAAAATTAAATTGGGTTTCCCGGGGTTTGGGATTGCCCGGGGCACCAAAAACCGGGGGGGGCACCACACACAAACCCAAAGGCCCAGGCAGGGCGCAGCAAAATCTGACTTTTTTCGCTTTCATCCATATTTTTAGTGATCCTTCCTTTAATCTTAGCCACGCTGTTTATTTGCCGTTAATGCTATCCTATCCGCAATGTCTCAGGATTGACAAGAATATATAAACCTGGTGACAAGCCTGAGAAGGTATAATAATAGGGCCGTCCTGAGTTGTCTTTTATGATTAGGCGCCTCCCGATACCATTGGAATGCTCCCAAACTAAATGCATATGATTTACAAGGTTAAACTCAAAAATTCCGATGATACGGTCATGCTGGATGACCATGTATACGATTGGATTGAATCAGACTCTTACCTGCACAAAATAGATTTCATCAACAACCTCAGGAAACACTCCAGTGGTTGTGCTGTTTTTCAGAAAACCTGGAAAAAAGCCGATGGAAGTTATAAGACGGAAACTATATATCTGCACAAAATCATTGCAGAAAAGTTTTTGAACGAACAAAAAAACAAGGAGCGAAGGCTTGTCGGTGCAAAAAATGGAGACAAACTCGACTGTAGGCTGGAGAACATCATTTACCGTTCCCGCTCAACCGCCAGTCGGCAACGCAAAACCAGCAGTAAAACAGGCTATACCGGCGTTTATCAGGAACATAACCGATACCGCGCAGTCATTTCCATTAAAGGAAAATCGGTTCACCTTGGCATGTTTGACACACCGGAGGAAGCGGCCGCGGCCTACAATAAGATCTCGAAGGAATTGTACGGAGAGGAAGGGAAAATCAATAAGTTTAAATAATCTGACTTTAGCCATTGATCTATAGTCTTAGCCCCTACCCCAAAAAAAGCATTAACTCTTTGGTTTTTAAAGCATTGAATTCTTCCTGGCAAAGCCAAAGGCTATTGCCCATCTAAGTCATACCTGGGCTTCATGCTTCAGTTTTCCTGGTTCGTTTTTTGCGATATGGACAATGCCTACAACCACTCCCACAGCATTGATTACGGGCCAAAAGGTAATGCTCGGTAAAAATCACATAGCACCCTTCCCAATAGAAATCAAGCCCTTCCTGTAGTGGAGTGCTCGCGCCCTGGAGTTTGATATCGGTGTTTTTTTTCATACGGTCCTCCTAAAAAACGGACGAACCGACAAAAAGTTCATGCGGGTTTATCTCGTTCGCCAAGAAGATCCTCTTCAGCATGGATTACCATCACCGGAGCGGTAGTATTAAGCAGCATTTCCCGTGATATGCTGCGGTGTAAGATGGATTCCCAAAAAGAGCGGTTATGGGTGACAAAAATGAACAAGTCAATTGCGTGTTCAAAAGCATATTCATGCAGGGATTCCACCACCTCTTCGCCAACTATTTTACTAAAAATAAAGGGATGTTCAGGGTCAGCATAGATATAGTTGATCTCAAACAATTTTTTCTCCAGCTCCACGCCATTTTCTGCGGCAGGGCCAACATGTACAAAATGCAGTTGGCCTTCAAAGCGGCGCGTAAACGTTACGGTTTGCTTGATGGCCAGCGCATCCAGTGATTCAAAGTTGCTGGCGTATAAAATGTTTTTAAAACTCGAAAATACGGCTTGGGAAGGAATGAGCAGTACGGGGCATTTTGCTGTTTGGGACAAGGCGATGCTTACGGAGCCAAAGAGTTTTCTCGTCAGGTTACCCCTTCCTGTAGTGCCCATTACGACTAAATCAGCATGGTCCGACATTTGGGCGATCATTTCCTCTGGGAAGCCAAAAACGATACGGGTTCGAAGCCGGGCAAATTCTGCTCCAAAATCCTTCTGTAGTGCTGTAGGGCCCCAATCAGGGCACCCATGATTTTCCTTTTTGGAGAGGGTGTTTCTTACGAAATTATCGAGTTCTTCCTGCATGGTTTTTTTATATCCCGAAAGGAAGCCCGATGGCGAGGGTTTAGTACCCTCAAAAATACTGTCCATAGCATACACCACCTCAACTGAAGCACCAAAGGTATGCGCCATCATGCAGGCATACCGCAAAGCATTTTCTGAAGCCGGGCTAAGGTCCACAGGAACCAGAATTTTCTTCATTTGATACAATTTACTGCGCAACAATTGTCTGTTGCGCAGTAAACTCCTCAATTCATCAACAGAGGGAACTGCCCCCTCCGCCAATACTTCGCCATCGACAACGAGGGCTGGCAAGGTGTGTGCTCCTAACATCATAATCTTATTATCGTCAGAAATCTCCTCCACTTTTCCAGACAATGGGAATTGTAGCAACGCTTCATCGAGGTTGTTTTTTAATGCAATCATTTTTGCATCGCAATTGCCATAAATCAGAATGGTAGCCATACCAATAATGTGAAGAATTTTGAAAGCATTTCCAACTAATTAATTATTGGTTCTATTTCTTTTCATCGTATACCATGTGCGGTGCATCCGGTTTTTCTTCCAGAATAGCCCTGATCACATCTTGGGTAGTTATTATGCCTACCAATTCGCCGTTTTCCACAACAGGAAGGGCATGAAACCAGTTTTTGCTGAAAATTTCAAGTGCCACATTAATCCGATCATCGGGCTCGAGTTTACCCAAGCCTCTGGTCATAATGTCCTGGGCTTTGGTCCGCTCCATGGTCCGCTCATTGATTAGCTTATCGCCGGTAGAGAGGCTTAAGCCACCTGTAAAATGATTGAAATCGGTTTTTGAAATAATCCCAACAATCTCCTTGAAGCGTACGACTGGCAAATGGTGGAAATTGTGTGTATCAAACACTTGCTTTACAGTATTCAGATTGTCTTCTGGATTGACCGTAACCAAGTGGGTGCTCATCAGCGAGGAAACAGGCTTGAAGATGTTCATGGCTTTGTTTTTTAAAGGTGAGTATTTCGTTTTTGCGATATAGGGTTTCATTCAACTTACTGATGCAAAATTGCTAGATTGCAACAAGGCAACGAATGACAGCACTCAGCCGGGTGCGTGATATAAATCAATCTTATGGATGAATTTTTTTACTTTTGCCTCAACATACAACACTTTCCTACCCGAACACTATGAAAAAGATCCTGATAATTGAGGACAACCTGGAAGTCCGCGAAAACCTGGCAGAAATACTCACATTAGGCGGTTATGAGTCTACCGTTGCAGAAAATGGCAAAATTGGCGTTGATAAGGCCATATCAGAATTACCTGATCTGGTGCTTTGTGATGTAATGATGCCCGAGCTGGATGGATTTGGTGTGTTACATATCTTGAGTAAAAACCAGAAAACTGCCGACATTCCTTTCATCTTCTTAACGGCAAAAGCGGAAAAAGAAGACTTCAGGAAAGGCATGTCGCTGGGTGCTGACGACTATATTACAAAGCCATTTGACGATGTACAGCTGCTTCAGACCATCGAAACGCGCCTGAACAAAAGCGAACGCCTGCGTGCTGCCAGCAAACAGTCGACCGGAAACCTGGAACATTTCATCAACGAAGCCCGGGCGGTGGAGGCCATACAATCCCTTTCTGAAAATCGGGAAATCCGGCACTACCGGAAAAAAGATCCTGTTTTTCAGGAAGGGGAAATTCCTCGCTGGCTTTATTACGTAGAACAGGGTTCCCTAAAAGTATCCAAATCTAATGACGATGGCCGGGAACTGATTATTCAGGTGGCTGGCCCTGGTGATTTTGTTGGCTACATGGCGTTGCTGCGGGAAAGCAAATACCCGGAAAATGCCATTGCGCTTGAAGATTCAACCGTTCGGCTTATCCCCAAAGATGATTTTTTTGCATTAGTATTTGGTAATCGGGACGTAAACGCCCGTTTTATCAAGTTGCTGGCCAATCATATGGCGGAGCAGGAACAACAACTGATCGACCTGGCCTACAACTCCGTGCGCAGAAGAGTGGCGACGGCCATCAGTAACCTGCATGAACAGGGATTTACGGAAATCCATATGCTTCGGGAAGACCTGGCAGCACTGGCCGGCACCGCAAAAGAAACGGTCATCAGAACCCTTACCGATTTTAAAAACGAAAACCTGATCAATATCACAGATGGTATTATCACGGTACTGGTCCCAGACAAACTGAAGGACATGCCCAATTGAAGGAACGCATTTACCTTTAGGGCAAACACAAAAAAATACATGGCAGTAAACTAATATTGCAATACTTGTCTTAAATTGCCAAGCATAATTTGGCATATTTATACATATTCAATATAGGACTGCAACATGAAAACTGTTCCTGAAAATAATCCCCCAGGGATATCTCCATCAGCCGAGACCAAGGCTATGCACCAGCATTTGTTCCAACGCGGCCTTAAATGGCTGGGCGGCGGCGTTTTTTTAATGGCGCTGAGTTTTGGTATTAACTTTTTCAGCATTGAAACGGGCAGCGGCGACGGATTTATAGCCTTTATGTACCTGCTTACCACGGCAGGCGCCGCAGTTATACTAAAAGGGTTGGTAGATATGTTGGGCTTTTGATTACGGACAGCCCAAAGATATTGGACTGCCCGTAGATCTTTATTTCATTTTTTTCTTCATTTTGAAGTGCGGGATGCCAACTTCGTCAAAGCGCTCACCCTCAATTTGATAGCCTGCTTTTAGGTAAAAAGGCACAGCAACCTCTCTTGCATTGAGCACCATGGCGGTAAAACCATGCTCCTTAGCCCACCGCTCGGAGGCCAGCACCAACTGTAATCCAACACCTTTGCGCTGAAAGGCTGGCTCTACGGCCACCTGTCGCATTTTTACATCAGTATCAGATTGCGGCACCAGGTTCAAATAACCTGCCAATATGTAAGAACTTGTGTAGATCCCCATGTGAACCGTATCGTATTCTTCCGCTATTTGTTCGGGTTGGTATTGCATGCCCAAGGGCTTGCGCAAAACCAGATCGCGAAGTCGGAGCGCGTCGTCAAATTCCGGTGTACCGAAGGAGATAAGCAGAATATGCATGAATGGGCTATTGCGTTAAAATTTATTCGGCGCTGGGTGCAAAATGATCTAAAACATCAGATTCTGGCTCATCCTCGTTCAATTGCGTGACATCCGCAAAAGCAGCATACTGTGCACACATCATGGCCGGATAGGTAAATAATATTCCTACCAAGAGCAAAAGCATGCCAATACCACCGATAAAACCAGCAACAATACCAAAAACCAGTACCATCCAGAATTGCTTACCGGCAAGTTTGCGGCTGGCCATCATGGCATCCCAGGCGCGCATATCATAAAACCAAACCAGCATCTGTGCCCAAACGAAGGAAACCGACAAGTAGATCGCAGGGATAATGACGAGGATGAGTCCAACAAGCGCCAGCCCGGAACTGAAAATACCCATCATGGAATTAGCGATATCCGATGGGTCTGCGTAAGGATCGCCGGAAAAGGTGCCCATGGTGGTAAAAAGGGTACCCAGGATAAGAGCATATCCAGGGATTATGGCGGCAATTACGATCAATCCAGTCAAAAAATTGGCCAAAAACAGTTCTCCAAATTTGTCAAACCCGCGAAAAAAATCACTGAATTGGGTTTCTTCTCCCCGGTCTATTTTGGCCGCGACATGAAAGGGGCCAATCATTAGCGCCGGTGCAATAACCATTAGCGCCAGTGCGCCCAAAAAGGGTATAACAGCCAAAACAATAAAAATGAGCATCATCAGTAAAAAGTAGCCAATAAAACCGCCCGGGTTTTTCATCATAAGATTGAAGCCCTTGCTGATGTAATCGCCCAGATTGAACTGGTAACCATCATCGATAATGCGCTGAATTTTGTAAGGGTAATTTGCCATAATAAAAGTTGGTTTGTTGTAAACAATGGTTTTCGAAAACAAAAATGCAAAAAGATTACAAAATGTGCTTAACCCGAGGCTTATGAGGCGTTATATCGCCGAGGCGGGCTTTTTTGGCCTCTTCATAATCGGTAAAGTTCCCCTCAAAGAACTCAACCTTGGCATCGTCTTCAAAGGAAAGGATATGGGTGGCCAGGCGGTCGATGAACCAACGGTCGTGGCTAATCAGCAGCACACAACCGGCAAAGTCATCCAGCGCATCCTCTAATGCGCGAAGGGTATTAACATCGATATCGTTTGTAGGCTCATCGAGGAGCAACAGGTTGCCCCCATCCTTGAGCGTCATGGCAAGGTGAACGCGGTTGCGTTCGCCGCCAGATAGCACCCCAAGTTTTTTCTGTTGGTCGGCGCCAGCAAAATTGAAGCGTGACAGGTAAGCGCGTGCATTTACACTGGCACTCCCCACCTGGATCAGGTCGTTGCCCTGCGAGATGATATCGTAGATAGATTTATCGGGCAGCAACGACTCATGGCTTTGGTCCACATAACTAATGTCAACCGTATCGCCAATGATTACTTCGCCACTATCGGGCTTTTCTTTACCAATCAGGATTTTAAACAAGGTACTCTTCCCTACCCCATTGGGGCCGATAATACCGACTACTGCATTTTTGGGAATCTTTAAATTGAGGTTTTCAAAAAGCACCCGGCCATCAAATGATTTGCTGAGATTTTTAACTTCAACGACATTGTCGCCAAGTCGCCTCCCGGTTGGGATCCAAATTTCCAGTTTGGCTTCTTTTTCTTTCCCTGTTTCGCCTGCCATTTTTTCATAAGCACTCAAACGCGCTTTCCCCTTAGCCTGGCGCGCTTTAGGTGACATTCGCACCCATTCTAATTCCCGTTCCAGGGTTTTGCGGCGTTTATCCTCCGATCGTTCTTCCTGGGCGAGGCGTTTTGCTTTTTGATCAAGCCAGGAAGAGTAATTGCCTTGCCATGGAATTCCTTCACCGCGGTCGAGTTCGAGTATCCAACCCGCCACATTGTCGAGGAAATAACGGTCGTGTGTTACGGCGATTACCGTTCCCGGAAAATTCTGGAGGTATTGCTCCAGCCAGCCAACCGACTCCGCATCGAGGTGGTTGGTGGGTTCATCGAGCAGGAGTATGTCTGGCGAACTGAGGAGAAGTCGCGCAAGGGCAACCCTCCGGCGTTCTCCACCAGAACATACTTTAATGGGCCGGTCATCATCCGGACAGCGCAAGGCATCGGTAAACAACCCGATGCGGTGGTCGATTTCCCAGCCGTTGAGATGTTCAATCTTTTCCAGCACTTCCCCCTGGCGTTCAATCAGGCGCATCATTTCATCGTCATCCGTAACGGTTCCCAATTGCTCGCCTATGGCTTCATTTTCATGCAACAGGTCCATGACCTCCTGAACACCTTCCTCAACGATCTGGCGAACCGTTTTGCTGTCGTCCATATCGGGCTCCTGGGCCAGGTATCCAATTTTAAATTGTTTCTCGAATTCAACCTTGCCTTCAAAATTCTGGTCGAGCCCGGCGATGATTTTAAGCAATGTTGACTTTCCCGAGCCATTGAGGCCCAGGACGCCAATTTTGGCGCCGTAATAGAACGAAAGCCATATGTTTTTAAGTACTTGTTTGCTCGGCGGATAAATCTTGTTCACGCCGGACATGGAAAAAATTATTTTCTCAGACATTAGTAATCCAGTAAGGGTAAAATGAAAAAAAATGGTAAACATCAATTCAAAGACAAATATCGCGGATGATTAACAAACCACCGAGCTAATTGTGTGTTATCCTCTTACATTACATTCAAAGCACCTACTTTTACCCTTCTCATCCCTAATTCTTTATAATGCAAGCCAGTTTTCGCAATTTTCAGGACATTCCACAGTTTTCCAAAACAGACATAGCCTACGCCAGCGCTGACCCCTCTTTGCGCGAATTTTACCAATACTCCCTAATTTAGCATCATTTCGCTCCGTCATTGCCAACCGCAAAGCACAGGATACTCCACGGGCCACCTTAGTACGTGTATTGCAGGAACAATACCAATCGATGCCTGCAAATCCTTTTGTAGACCGGAATATTGCGCAATTGGCGAATGAAAACAGCTATTGTATCACTACTGCACACCAACCCTCTCTCTTCCTGGGTCCGTTGTATTTTGTTTACAAGGCTATTTCCGCGATCAACTTGGCCGATTCGATCCAACAAAGCATGGGCCCGGACGTTCACATCGTTCCCGTTTTTGTATTGGGCAGTGAGGATCACGACTTAGAAGAACTGAACTATGTGCATCTGTTCAATAAGACCTTGCGCTGGGAACCCGGGCTAAATGGCCCTGTTGGGCCCATGTCGACCAATACCCTTCAACCGGTACTGGAACAACTCCGTGAAGTGTTAGGCGATGGAGAACAAGCCCAGTACCTTTGGAAACGGTTGGAGCGCGCCTACACCCACCACAGCACTTTTGCCGCAGCCACCCAGGCTTTTTTACACGACCTGATGGGTCGTTACGGACTTGTCGTTTTTAACATGAACCATCCTGACCTGAAACGCCATTTTATCCCCATCATGCGGGAAGAATTGTTGGAGCAATCCAGCCTGAGTATTGTTCAGGAAACAGCACAACAACTCAACCAACTGGGCTTTAAAACCCAGGCCACTCCCAGGGAAATCAACTTGTTTTATCTTCAGGATGGATCTCGGGAAAGAATTGTTTTGGGGGAAAACATCTACAAAATACTCAATACAACGCTGGAATTCAGTCGGGAGGCTCTGCTGGCAGAACTGGAAGCGCACCCGGACCGTTTCAGTCCTAATGTTGTCCTCAGGCCATTGTTTCAGGAAATTATATTGCCCAACCTGGCCTACATTGGTGGTGGTGGCGAATTGGCGTATTGGCTCGAAAGGAAAGCGCAATTTGCTCATTTCGGGGTACATTTTCCGGTTTTGGTGCGCAGAAACTCCGTTTTGTGGGTTGACCGTGACAGCAGCAAACGGCTGAATAAACTTGGACTAAAGGCTGCTGATTTTTTTGATGACACTGATGCTATTATTCGGCTTTACATTGCCACTAATGCAGCATCTGAAGTGGATTTGGAGCAAGAAATTACAGACATGCACCTTATTTTCGACCGTTTGGCACAAAAAGCCGCTGCCGTGGATCCAACCCTGGAGAAAGCTGTTCGCGCCGATGAGGTTCGCCAGCTGGGAGCCCTGGAACAATGGCAAGGACGTATTGTACGGGCTGAAAAACAAAAGCACGAAGTCGCGATCAATCAAATCAGGAACCTGAAAGAAAAACTGTTTCCGGGAAATGGCATGCAGGAGCGTTTCGACAACTTTATCCCCTACTACCTTAAATATGGGGAGTATTTTCTGGATACACTCAAAGAAAATCTGGATCCACTGCAGGCGGGACTGATAATTTTAGAAGAACCTTTGTCTTGAATCCGGAGTGGTCGAGGCACCAGGCTTGGGTTGTTGGGCCTTCCCAAATTCAAAACCTGTTAAGTCAATTAAAACTGCCTTGCTTTAGCACGCAATGCCTGGAGTTCCTCCCGTTGTGGATGCCACAGTGCTTTGCGGGATTCCCGCCAGCGCGTCCACCATTCCGGGTAAAGCATTGACCACCACCCCAGTAAAGGCAGCAGTATGACAAGGCCTATTAACCATGGGCTGGCAAGCAGCAAGGCGATCAACAGCAGCAGCGTAAAATATAAGATGCCTGCAAGCAAGGCCACGCCCAGCATGACGCTGGTTTCGTATTCAATTTTACGAACGGTTTTGGCTGTTACCCATTTGCTTAGCCACAGCAATGGCGCCAAGCTAATAGCACCCAAAATCCACGGAATAAAACCCAAAACAAATAAAAAAACGAGATTCCATCTTGCCCATTCCGGGTGCATAAAAGCATCGTCGCGAAATGGCAGTTGACTTAATGCCTGCTGGTAGGCGGCATTATTGGCCTGCAGTGATGCTTTTTGTTCGTCCGACAGATTATTCAATTTTTCCAGCACCGCTTTTTCCCCCTGAAACCACCCAGTATTGTTCTCCACGGCCGGTAGTAGGGGAACCTTTTGCTCAGCGCGATAGCGGTCGAGCATCTGCTCTCCCAAAAGATCGTCTGCCGGTTCATTGATGTGATAACATAATTCGAGCAGTCTGGAATAAATGTCATCGCACAGCTTCTTGATCGCAAGTGCCTGATTTTGTTGGTATAAGTCCCAGTATTCTTTTATAAAAATCGGCAGCCCAACATTAATCATGGTATCATCACGCATGCATTTGCCCGATTGGTAATTACAGCCAACAGGCAAAATCTGGAGGTCGTCCAGCCGGTCCTTTTCATAGGTTTGAAATGCAATACGAGCGATCCCTTTTTGAACTGGGTTGACGCGTTTTTCCAAATGGTGTTCGCCCTCAACAAAAATACAAACGACTTTTTTCTGCTTCAGTTTCCCTTGTACGTATTCAAAGACCCCGTCGTTTCTGTCGCGATGATTGTATCCGTCACGCCTGCGGTACACCGGAAACATGTTGACGCTTTCCATCAATTTACGGTAAAACGGCTTTTCAAAAACATCCCCCCGGGTCATGAAGTACAGTGGAGTGTCCAGATAGCATCCCAATAAAATAGGGTCCATAAAAGCCAACGGATGGTTAACCGCCAGGATTACCGGTGCATCAAGGGGCACCTGTTTGGTGTTGTTCAGGTATATTTTTCGAAAAAAGCCTTTTGATAACACCGTGGCAGCATTGGCCAGAAAGGTATACAGGGGCCCATCGCATTTGTGGCGTTGACTAAACTTCATTGGGCAAATATAAAACAGCGTTGCAAAATCAGGAGGGTTTCCTTGGTGGGGCAAATGAGGAATTCAACGTGCGTCACAAAAAAAGGCCTTCTCAACCGCACACACGCTGGTATTGAGAAGGCCTCCTTTGAGAAATGGTTGCACTAAAAACTAAGGCTTGAGTACAACCAAACGTTTGGTGCCAATGACATTGCCATCCTGATCGGACAGGCTGTACAAATAGGTGCCTTTTTTAAAATCTTCCAGGTCAACCCGAATGGATTTATTTCCCGAAAGGGCGTAATCTTCTCTCCAAACAACCTTGCCTACGATGTTAAAAATCTTCAGGGTGTAATCTGCTTTAGGAAGGTTGGTGCAATCGAAACGCACCCAATCAACGGCAGGATTAGGGAAAGCAGCCACGCCAACTTTGCCGGGAGCATTGGGGTCCTCATCAGCAGAAACAACACCATTATCCTTAAATCGGATGGACTCCACCGTCGATAAGTCATTGGAAGCTGTAACCACCGCAATTTCTTCTTTTTCAACGTTGTTGAAAAAATGGAAGGTGTAAGTGGTGTCGGTACCGAGAAAACCACCCAGGCCGCCGCCGCCGCCGCCACCACCGATGAGGGTGCTAAGGTCAATCCAACCCAGAAAAGGCACTTTTACATCCAGGGCAGTTGTAGTGAACTCCGAGCGTTTGAGTCGGAGTACAGGATACTGGCCGCCGGGGATGGCACATTCCCCCCAGGCATCTACCACATCCAGTCTACTGGTATTAATCCGTATCCGGATGGAATCAGGTGCAATAGGGAGCCCGGCAAAAAGGGTATCGGGCAACTGTGCTGTACTGAAGGGAATAGAGAGAAAACTTTCTTGTTGGTTTACATCAAAGAAGTTCATCGGCGACCGTCGCTCGATGATTGCAGGCGAAAATTTGGCCAGCACATTAAGGTTAAAATTCGCAGGATCCGCACCGGCATAGCCCATCAATTCAACAACGTTACTGGTTTTATTAAAATAGCTTTCCCCTGTTTGGCTGAGCACCAAAAGGTCGGCGCCAGGAAAACTCATGGAACTGACCCCAGCAGTCGGGCTCAGGTATGGCGTAACGATATTTTGATCTGCTTGCAAATCGGTAAAAATCCAGAGTTGATTTCCACCAGGAGGGGTAATAATATTGGGAATACCAGACACATTTGCATCAACAGCATACCTAAGGGTATCACCGGCACTTGGAAAGGTTGATGCGGTTACGGTGATTTGTGCAGAGGCGCCGAAGCACAAAGCGGAAAATACAGCCAGTAGCATTCGTTTCATCGGATGTTTGTGTTTAAAAATAAGATGTGTTTATGGGCCAATTAGCGCCGCGGGTAAGGGATTAAAGCACAACAACTCTGTAAAGGTACATTCCTTTTTTATCAAAACAGAAAATTGACCAAACAATCAAGTATTAAATGGAGATATTATATATATGTTGCTTGACCCGGTTCTTTCTGCATCATCATTTTGCAAAAGACCAAAGCCACGGCTTAAAATGACTGCAATGCGACCAAACGTGGATAAATATTTCCCATTTTCATCAAGGTTTCATGGTTGCCCTGTTCCACAACCTGGCCTTCCTGCAACACGATGATATGGTCGGCATGCTGAATCGTACTCAGACGGTGCGCAATGACAAGTGCTGTTCGGTTTTGCAACAGATGGTTGAGGGCTGTTTGTACCAATTGCTCAGACGCTGCATCGAGCGCCGAAGTTGCCTCATCCAGCAGCAAAATTGGAGGATTTTTCAGTAAGGCTCTGGCAATGGTAATGCGCTGGCGTTGTCCACCGCTTAGCTTGGCGCCCCGATCGCCAATGTTGGTATCATACCCATCGGGCATCACACTGATAAAATCATGGGCATTGGCTGCACGGGCAGCGGCCTCCACGGCCTCCTGTGAAATATTGTGGCTACCAAATGTGATGTTGTTTCGAACGGTATCGTTGAAAAGCACAGCCTCCTGGCTGACAATGCCCATTAACCCCCTTAAATCCGCTAATTTCAAGGTTTTAATATCGGTGCCATCAATAAGGATTTGTCCACCAGTGGGATCGTAAAAACGGGGCAACAAATCAGCGACGGTACTCTTTCCCGCGCCGGAGGCACCCACCAAAGCGATGATTTTTCCATGTGGGATTTCGAAAGAAACTTCGTCCAGGGCTTTCCGATCGGCATTGGCATACTGGAAACTGACCTTGTCAAAAACAATAGATGTTTGAAAACGCTCAATGCGTACGGGTGATGCCTGTTCTTCGATTTGCAAATCGGCCCCCAGGATTTCTTGCACTCGCTCCACGGCGCCCATTCCTTTTCGGATGTTGTAAAAAGCCTGGGTTAGTGCCTTGGCAGGATCCAGTACATTGTAAAACGCATAGAGAAAGGTAATAAACGTTTCGGCTTCCAAATGACCACTGAATACCTGCCGGGAACCAAACCACAGCAGTACTGCCACAACCGAAATGCCCAAAAACTCGGAAAGCGGGGAGGCCAGGTCGCGACGGCGAAACAATCGGGTAAGCGTACGGGCATAACCAGCGTTTTCTCTGGAAAAACGCTCTTGCTGATAGGTTTCAGCATTGAAACCTTTGATGATTCGTAGTCCACCCAGCGTCTCCTCAATCAGGGACCCCAACATACCAAGCCGGGATTGTACATCTCCCGATTGTTTGCGCAGCGAACGGCCAAGCCCGCCAATGATGAGGCCACTAAAATCATCAGTACAAAAACAAAAACCATCAGCGTGGGCGAAACCACCAGCATAAATGCGAGACTTCCCAATATGACAATAGGTTCGCGTGCCACGGACTCCACCACGCCTAATATGCTCCATTCAATTTCCATGACATCGGTCATGGCCCGACCCATCACATCACCCTTTCGCGATGCAGTAAACCAGGACAAAGGAAGCGCCATCAACTTATCTACCAATTGTTGTCGTAAGTTCCGTACAACACCCATGCGTACCGGCGCCAGAAAAAGAGCGAAAGGTACCTGAAAAGGTTTTTTCCAAAAAAGATAACGATAATCGCACCGCAAACCAGCAGCAATGCCCCTTCCCTACCCTTTTCCTGAATCAGGTTATCGAAAAACCAGCTGCTGTAGGCTTCCAGGTTTTTAAAACTAAATCCTCCTTCAGGTTTAACCGCACCCGTGGGCGCGGCATTGAACAGTATTTTCAGAAATGGTTGTAAAATAGGGATACTGATGACCGTAAAAAACGACATCATCAAGTTGCTCAATAAAGCCAGGGAAATGTTCCGTGAGAAAGGCTTGTAATATTGCAGCAATTTAAACATGGGCCATAAATGGTTTTGAGCCAGGGGTTATTCCAGTTCTGTTATGGTAATATTTCTGAACCAAATGGGTGCACCAGCATGCTTGCCCTGAAACCCAATATGGCCTTCCAGGGGCAAGGTAGCAAAGGGCTTGTACAACCAGGAAGGAATTTTTGATCCGTCCGGATTCTCTGATCCGGAGACCCAGCGGTTCATGTCCATGTAATTTATGGTTTCGCCGTTGAGTTCCACCCAGATTTCACGGTCCTTGCAGGTAATCCGGTAATGATTCCAGGCCCCTGGTTTTTTCACCAAACTTTTTGCCGGGGCCAGGTGTCCAAATACGGCGCCACATTGCCAGGTACCGGGTGCTTTTGCCCATTGTTCGGCATAATCATCCGCGATTTGAATCTCTACGGAATTGGGGATCCAGTCGGTCGTGTTCGAACAATGAACAATGACACCACTATTGGTACCATCCGCTGTTTTAAACTCTAAATCGAGTACAAAGTTCTGGTAAGTTTGTTTCGTAAAAATGCACTGGTCCTCCGTTGCCGTCAACTCCCCTGCTGCACCGACCAGATTCCCTCCGAAAACACAGCGTTGGATAGATCGCTGGCAAACAGTGGATGTTGTTTGGTGATGGCCGCATGCTCCCTTTCTGGTGCCGGATTAGGACTGATGGAGGAAAAACCAAATTTTTGAATGGCGGTGTTAAAACCAGGCAGTTCATCGGACAAAAAACGGTTCCACTCTACCCAACGCTGTTGGAACAATTGATGCTGGTGTTCTGCTCCTGTTTGCATGGTTAGGGTCGGCGGCAGATCAGACTCTTGTATGAGTTGGACCAGTTGTGCCAATCGGCCATCCAAGCTGGCCAGAACAGCGAAAGATTGTAGTCTTTTGTCCATCCTTACCAAAAGTGAATCCAAATCCTGCCGTGCATTGCCGCTGAGGGCATTGTTCGTATGCATCCGGTCCATTTGTTGTTGTAATATGCGTCGGTTTTCGAGCGCTATTTTCAATCCCTCACGGTCGCGGTGGCAAAGCAAGGATAAATCGTGCTGGTTTTGCAGATCCAGCCGACTGGTATTGACACGCGGATCCATTTGCACTGTAATGGCTTGTAAAAATGTTTGACCATCAACATTCAGGCGGACCTGGTATTCACCTGGCATGACCCAGGGAGCATCCGACTCCGGTGCTGTATTCCGGTACACAGCGGCAATTGAAAACCTGGCATTGGTATTAACAGGGTCGTACCGCATGTCACAACAGAATCGGTGCATACCGGCTTTTTCTGAAAGAATGGCAGGATTGCGCACCCAGTATTCTGGAAAATTCTGGCGATCAATGGCCGGTGCGCGGTCTGCGCTGCTGTAGTGCCGGATTACCTGCCCATTGACATCCAGTATTTCCAACACCAGTGGTCCTTGCACGGTTTTAGGCAGGTAATAATCAATCATGGCACCCTCCGGAGGGTTTTCGCCTGCCGGCTCTTCCGGCGGCAGTGGAGTGTCGGTATTCATGTTCCAACGCACCCTGATGGCCGTTTGCGGCTTGAACAGTATTGCCCTGGACTTGTCTCTGTCCCTTGCTTTCAAAGCAGCCAGTTGCCGCAATGAGCTGATGTTGTCGAGTATCCAAAAAGAGCGCCCTTGGGTTCCTACTACGAGGTCATCATCTTTAATTACGAGGTCGCGAATACTTGTAGCGGGCATGTTGCGCCGCAGCGATTGCCAGTGTGCACCATTATCAATGGAAAAATAAACAGCACATTCAGAGCCTGCATAAAGCAGCCCAGGCTGTTGGGGATCTTCCCGAACCACATTTATGGGTTCATTCGCGGGTAAACCGTCTACAATTTCGGTCCAGTGCTTCCCAAAGTCTTCCGTACGCAGGATATGAGGACGCAAATCATCACAGCGAATCCGGTTGATGGCAGCAAATGCCATCCCGGGTTTAAAATGAGAAGCATCCATAAGGCTCACCTTACTCCAGGTCGTTAGCGCCTCTGGCGTAACATTCAACCAAGTCGAACCACCATCTCGGGTAATGTGCAACAAGCCATCATCGGTGCCCGCCCAAATCAAATTACTGTCGATTGGAGACGGCGCAATGGTATAAATCACGCCAAGGGGTTCCATCCGTTCCATGTCAGGCGTTCGGTATTTGCCGATACATTGGGGTAAATTTGTATAGGACTGACGCGATAAATCCGGGCTGATAACCGACCATGAATGCCCTCCATCGCGGGTACGGAACAGTACATTTCCTGCATAATACAGCACACGAGGATCCGTTGGAGAAAACAATACGGGGGCTGTACGGATAAAGCGGTACTTCCCCGACCGCACGGCTTCGGGCTGAATGTCCTGTGTTTGTCCTGTTTTTTTATTGTAACGCGATAATTTTCCGCCATACACCAGGTCTGGGTTCAATGGATCGGCTGCAACATAACCATACTCCTGGGCACCAACCGGATGCCATTCCCGGAAGCTGATTTGCCCATCATTTCCTCTGCTGGCAATGCATACGGAGCCGCTTTCCTGCTGCCCACTGTACACATTGTAGGGAAAATCGTTGTCGGTGGACACATGGTAAAACTGAGCAGTAGGCTGGTTGTACCAGGAGGAAAAAGTTTGGCCGCCGTTGACGGTAATAATCGCACCCTGATCACTGGCCAACAAGATAATTTCCGGGTGTTGCGGGTTTATCCAAACCCGGTGGTAGTCATCGCCTCCGGGTGCTCCCCGAAAGGCCGACCAATGGTAGCCACCGTCGGTACTTTTCCAGGTAACCACATTGGCGCTGTAAACAACATCGGCATTGGCAGGATCGCATTTTATCTCGGCAAAATCGTCGCCACGCCCCCAAAGCCGGGGATCTGGGTTGATTTTTTGCCAGTTTTCTCCTGCATCATCAGAGCGGTAAATTCCTCCGTAAAGTTTGCCATTTTCACTGTATTCGCCGCAATCCACCGTGGTATACAACCGATTGGGATTGGATGGCGCGATGCAAAATCCGATGCGACCGAGTCCCTGTTCGTAGGTAGGTAGACCATTTTTAAGTTGCAGCCAGGTATCGCCACCGTCGGTACTTTTGTAGAGCCCAGACCCAGGCCCCTGCCAAACGCCATTTTCCCAGGGAGCCTCTCTTGCTTCCCAGAGGTCGGCATAAATGATGTTGGGATTTACGGGGTCGATGCTGACCTGGGCTGCGCCTGTGTTTTCATCGAGGTACAATACTTTTTCCCAGGTTTTGCCACCATCGAGGGTTCTGAAAACGCCACGTTCCTGGTTGGGGCCGTACGGATGCCCCAATACGGCAGCAAAAACCCGGTTTTCGTCTTCACGATCGATATCGATTCCTGCAATTTGCAAGCCATCAGCCAGGCCGATGTGCTGCCAGGTACTGCCACGGTTAGTGCTTTTATACATTCCATTGCCAACACTCAGGTCGGGTCGTTGAATGCCTTCACCAGAGGCCACGTAGAGCACATTGGGATTGGAAGGCGCAACGGCAACGTCACCAATAGAACCAGTATTTTGCGCATCAAACAGCGGAGCCCAACTGCGGCCAAAATCTTCTGTCCGCCAAACACCGCCGTTGTTCACCCCGATGTAAAAAACATTGGGTTGTTGAGGTACGCCAACGGCCCCAACCGTGCGGCCACCGCGGTGAGGGCCAATGCAACGCCAGTTGAGGGCTTCTAAGAATGTGGGGTCAAGGGTTTGCGCCGGTATGGATTGGGCAATCAGCAGCGCAGCAAAAAGGTGTAGGTAACGCATCGGCAAAATTGAAGTAGCGAACGAAAAGCAGGAAAAGTGCAACAAATTGCAAAGGCCAACAGCAAAATGCTATTGGCCTTTGCCTGGTGGTTTACTTTCTTATGATGTTCAAAGGGCTAAGTGGTCAACCTGTGCCGCGTCCGAACTAGAGTTCAACCTTCGTAAAGTCCCAGGTATTGAGGAATCCAGTAGTGAAGTTTCCTTTACGGAAATCTTCATTTCGCATCAGGCGCTGGTGAAAGGGAACAGTTGTTTTAACGCCCTCAACGATAAACTCGTCCAGGGCCCGCTCCATTTTCTGAATGGCTTCTTCCCGGGTACGCGCTCTGGCAATCAGTTTGGCGATCATCGAGTCGTAATACGGTGGAATATTGTAACCAGCATACACGTGGGTATCTACCCGAATGCCGTGTCCTTTCGGAGAATGGAAAGAGGTAATTCTTCCCGGGCTTGGCCGAAAATCGTTGAATGGATCTTCGGCATTGATCCGGCATTCGATGGCGTGCATTTCCGGGAAGTAATTTTTCCCACTGATGGGTACGCCAGCCGCAATTTTGATTTGTTCTTTGATCAAATCAAAATCAATCACCTCTTCGGTCACAGTATGTTCCACCTGAATCCTGGTATTCATTTCCATGAAGTAAAAATTCCGGTATTTGTCGACCAGAAATTCTACGGTACCAACGCCTTCGTAATTGATGGCTTCACAAGCTTTAACAGCCGCTTCTCCCATTTGAGCCCGCAACTCGGGCGTCATAAAGGGGGATGGCGACTCTTCCACCAGTTTTTGGTGACGGCGTTGAATGGAACAATCCCGTTCAGAGAGATGGCAGGCTTTACCGAACTGGTCGCCGGCAACCTGAAACTCTATGTGGCGGGGTTCTTCTACAAATTTTTCCATGTAGATGCCATCGTTGCTGAAGGAAGCTTTGGCTTCCCGACGGGCAGTTTCCCATTGTTTTTCGAACTCGGATTCATTCCAGACAATTCGCATACCCTTTCCACCACCACCGGCGGTAGCCTTCAGGATCACTGGATAGCCAATTTCCTTGGCCAACTTGATGCCAGTTTTAACATCCTGGAGCAGCCCTACGGATCCTGGCACACAAGGCACATTAGCCTTGAGTATGGTTTCTTTGGCGGTAATTTTGTCCCCCATGGAACGAATCTGACTGGGCGTTGGGCCTATAAATTTTATGCCATAATCCTTACAAACTTCGGCAAAGTCGGCGTTTTCAGCCAAAAAACCATACCCGGGATGGATGGCATCAGCATCGGTAATTTCAACCGCCGCCATGATCCGTGGGACATTCAGGTAACTTTCTGCGGAAGAAGGGGGCCCAATACAGACAGCTTCATCGGCAAAACGAACGTGCAGGCTGTCGCGATCGGCTGTAGAGTAAATGGCCACCGTTTTAATGCCCATTTCCTTGCACGTACGAATGATTCGCAGGGCTATTTCCCCGCGATTGGCAATCAAAATCTTCTTAAACATGATTGAATTCGATTGAATGGTTCAACGAAATGCAACGTCGCACTAGGACGGATCGACCAAAAACAGGGGTTGGTCGTACTCTACCGGCGCGGCATCTTCTACCAGCACCTTTACAATTTTGCCCTTGATGTCGGATTCAATTTCGTTGAAAAGTTTCATGGCTTCGATTATGCAGACGGGAGAGCCTGCCTCTACGGTATCGCCGATTTTTACAAATGCAGGCTTATCTGGTGAGGCGCTTCGGTAAAAAGTGCCCACCATTGGCGATTTTATGGCGATTAGGTTGGCCGAACTATCTTCTGCCGCAGGTACAGCGGCGGGTGCCGGTGCCGAAGGGCGTTCACCAACAGTTGCCGGAGCGGCTGCAGGCGTCATAGCCACCATAGGTTGTGCGGGCGCCATCATCACCTGGGTTACAGGAGAATCTGAACCGGTCTGATTGCGAATAATGAGTTTGAACTCGCCATCTTTGAGGATGAACTCAGACAGCTTTTGTTTGCTGACAAGGCGAATAAGTTCTTGTACCTGGTTGAAATCCATACCGATATAATATTTAACTTAGGACAAAAAATTGGGGGAGTAAAGAAAAACCTTTCCACTGAAAACTTTTCCTTGCTCCCCCCAAAATACCAATGAACTTACATTATTTCTTCACACGCTCCATATACGAGCCAGTGGTTGTATCGATCTTGATAAAATCACCAGTGTCACAAAAAAGCGGTACACGAACCTCTGCTCCTGTTTCAACAGTAGCAGGTTTCAGGGTATTTGTGGCGGTATCGCCCCGAAGTCCTGGTTCGGTGTAAGTGATTTCGAGCACTACCGTTTGGGGGGGCTCAGCAGACAATAAAGCATCATTTCCAGAGTGATACAGAACGTCAATAACGTCGCCCTCTTTCAAAAACTGGCCATTGTCTATCATTTCATTGGGAAGGGTCAGTTGTTCGAACGTCTCCTGGTCCATAAGCGCATAACCATGGTCTTCCTTGTACAGGAATTGCATAGAACGGCGCTCTACGCGCACATCGGTAATGTTGTGGCCACTTTGAAATGTATGCTCCAAAACTTTGCCTGAAGTGGTGCTCTTTAATTTAGTCCATACCTTACCACTACCACGACCTACTTGAAAACGTTGGAAGTCGATGACTTTAAAAATGTCATTGTTGAGTTCGATGCACAGGCCGTTGCGGATATCTGCCGTCGTTGCCATTGATGGAAAAATTGTTTTAAATGATTTAAAAAAAGAAAAAAATTGCTGTCACATCTGGTTAAGCCTGGCAAAAGTAGGCTTTTTACCGGAAACCCAAACAGGCTTTCCTAATTTCTGACAAAAGGCCAGCAGGCAATGAATCCATCCGGCAAATCTTTAAAATAGGATACTGCCTTATTATATCGACCATTTGATCAACAGCGACCCCAGGTAAAGCCACCTCCAAATGCCGTAAGAATGATGTTGTCGCCCTTTTTGAACTGCGGACCGAACTCCCAAAGGCAAAGCGGCAAGGTAGCGGCAGTGGTGTTTCCGTATTTTTGAATGTTCACCGTTACTTTTTCCATGGGAATGTGAAGGTGCTCTGCCACCGAATTGATGATCCGCATGTTGGCCTGGTGGGGTACTACCCAATGGACGTCATCAACAGTCATTTTGTTCCTGCGCAGGATTTCATTTACGGTGCCCGTCATTCCTTCTACAGCATACTTGAACACCCGCTTGCCTTCCTGGTATACGAAATGCTCTTCCCGCGCTACAGTTTCTGCAGTGGGAGGGTGAAGCGAACCGCCAGCCTTCATGTGCAAAAATTCGCGGCCAGAACCGTCGGAACGCAGCACAAAGTCCATAATGCCGTTCCCATCGCGATGGGGCTCGAGGAGCACCGCACCCGCACCGTCACCAAAAATAACACAGGTATTGCGGTCTTTGTAGTTGATAATGGACGACATCATGTCCGCACCAATGACAATTACTTTACTGAAACGCCCGGTTTCAATAAACTGTGACCCGGTAGCCAGGGCGTACAAAAAACCGGAACATGCAGCGTTGATGTCGTAACCAAAGGCATTGGAAGCCCCAATTTTATCACAAACGGTATTGGCTGTATCCGGGAAAATCATGTCGCCGGTAATGGTGCCGATGATGACCAAATCGATTTCCCCAGGCTTGGTGCTTGTTTTTTCCAACAAGCCTTTGACTGCCTCTACGCACATATCGCTGGTGGCCCAGCCCGGCGTACGTAGAATCCTGCGTTCTTTGATTCCAGTTCTGGATTGGATCCACTCATCGTTGGTATCCACCATTTTTTCCAAATCAAGGTTGGTAAGGCGGGTTTCCGGCACCCACCCTTGTACGCCGGTTATGGCAGCGCGAATCTTATTGGACATATTGCACGAATTTATTGCTGAATATGCCGCAAAGGTATTTATTTTTTTTTGCGTACCGGCACCTACAAAACCCGCTTCCAATATTGTGTGCGAAAAAGTGGCCCCCAATAGCCGCGCAATACCAGAGTGTTGGGATCACCTGGTGAGAGCCAAACATCCAAATCGTACCATTTCCCCTGTTTGGGGAAGAGCGCTCGGCCATTTTGCCAATACCCATTGGCCAATTCAAGTTCTTCGATGACAATCATACCCAGCATAGGCTGATTTTTGCGGTAATCGGTACATTTGTCGCAAAGATGGTTGGAAGAAGCCACCAGGTGCTTGGCTACTTTCCCGTACAGTTTGCCATTTTGCAGGTACATTTCCACCTCGTTTTTGGGCGTGCCTGTGCGATCGTCCACCATCAGCCAACGACCAACCGGCGATTGTGCCCGAAGGCCGAAACACAGCGGTAGAAAGAAAAATAAGACTTGGAGAAAACGCCGCATGGATCCGTGGTTTTGATTTTTGTAGTGTATAAACAAACATCATGCTAAACTTATTGCATTTTTGCAGCTATGAAAAATTACCTTTCTCTGGTAAAATTTAGTCACACCATCTTCGCAATGCCCTTTGCCCTGACCGGCTTTTTTATTGCCTGGGCTGAGGAAGGCCAACAGGGGCACTGGCTTACCTTGTTGCTGGTGGTCCTTTGCATGGTGTTCGCCCGCAGTGCAGCCATGGGCTTCAACCGCTGGCTCGACCGCGATATAGATCACAAGAATCCACGGACACAAACCCGTGAAATTCCTGCCGGCATTATCACGCCGGGCGCAGCGCTGACGTTTGTTGTGGTCAACTGTCTGTTGTTTATCGGAACCTGCTGGTTTTTAAATCCGCTTTGCTTTTACCTCTCCCCTGTTGCCCTGACAGTCGTGCTCGGCTACAGTTACACCAAGCGGTTCACCTGGTTATGCCATTTTGTATTGGGCCTGGGACTGGGGCTGGCACCAGTTGGGGCTTACCTGGCTGTGGCCGGTCATTTTGCATCAGCACCTGTTTTTTACGGGTTAGCCGTGTTGTTCTGGACGGCAGGATTTGACATCATTTATGCGCTGCAGGACGAAGAATTTGACAAAATGCAACAGCTGCACTCTGTTCCAGCCTGGTTGGGCAAACAGCGGGCCCTGCGTTTGTCGGAGTGGATACACATGGGCACGGCAGTGCTATTGCTAAGCGCCGGAAGCCAGTTACACAGCATGTTGCCCGGTGAAACAGGCTGGCTGATTTGGACCGGAACCGGCATATTTTTGCTGCTTTTGTTGTACCAACACCGGCTGGTAAAGCATGATGACCTCAGTAAGGTAAACCTCGCTTTTTTCACCACGAACGGCATTGCGAGCCTCATTTTTGGGTTGTTTGCGGTGCTAGATCTGTTAACATAAGCAGTAAATCCATGGTTCGTATTGCCATATTTGCCTCCGGAGGCGGATCAAATGCAAAAAAAATAATTGAACACTTCCAGGGGTCTGAACTTGCAACGGTAGCCCTGGTGGTTTCCAACCGGCAACAAGCCGGCGTACTGGGTATTGCAGAAACATTCGGCATACCGGTTCATGTGTTGAACCGCAGCACTTTTTACGAAACAGAAACAGTATTACAGGTTATGGCAGACCAAAGTATTGACCTGGTGGTACTTGCTGGATTTTTGCTGTTGGTGCCGGAATACCTCATTAAAGCCTATCTGGAACATATCTTGAACATTCACCCCGCATTATTGCCCAAATACGGCGGCAAAGGCATGTATGGTATGCATGTACATGAGGCTGTCAAGGCGGCTGGAGAAACGGAATCAGGTATTACCATTCACCGTGTGAATGAACAATATGATAAGGGCGAGCACCTGTTTCAGGCCCACTGCACATTGGATCCTGCAGACACCCCAGAAGACATCGCCCACAAGGTACTGGAACTGGAGCACCAGTATTACCCCCTGGTGGTGGAACAGGTGGCCCGTACCATCGCCTCCGAAACAACCTGAACGGCATGGCTGTCGTTGGCATTTTTGTGTCGGCACCAATACCAAATTGGATTATTTTGAAAAACTTACTTTCGCTGTCGTTCCTGCAGTAAAGCCGCGGGTGCCGTTAAGAAGTTCGCGTCGGTTGATGTAACTTTGCTCCATGCAATGGCGCGCCATCTTTACCCTGATCAGGCCGGAACACTGGGTGAAGAATCTTTTTTTGTTCATCCCGGCTTTTTTTGCTGCCCGTTTGTTGGAACCCATGGTTCTGAGCAACGCCTTGGTTGGTTTTTTATCGTTCTCGTTCATCGCATCTGCGGTTTACATCATCAACGATATTGTGGATGCGCCCCAGGATCGCAACCATCCCGACAAGAAAGATCGTCCCATCGCCAGTGGAAGCTTGACGGCGGGCACTGGCGTTGCGATTATGTTAGCGCTTGGCCTAATGGGGTTTGCCCTCGCCTATTGGCTGGGGCTGCCTTTTCTGCTGATTGGTTTGGCCTATTTCGGGATTAACATCGCTTATACGTTTTCCCTGAAGCATTACGCCATCATAGATGTTTCCCTCATTGGCACCGGTTTTTTGCTCAGGGTTTATGCCGGGGCTGAGGCCACCGATGTTGCCGTTTCTCAATGGCTGACGGTGTTAACGTTTCTCATTGCCTTAATCCTGGGTCTGGCCAAACGGCGCGGAGAGTACCTTATTGCCAGCGAAGACCGCAGTTTTCGAAAGGCATTAGAGGGTTACAATCTCGCATTTCTGGATCAAAGCATGGTGGTATGCGCCACCGTTTCCATCGTAGCTTACCTGATGTATTGTTTTTCGCCGGAGGTTACCCAACGCATTGGCAGTGATAAGATCTATTTCACTTCTTTTTTTGTGATTGTAGGCATCCTGCGCTACCTTCAATTGACCCTTGTTTTTGAAAAAACAGAATCTCCGGTACGCGCCTTGCTATACGACCGATTTTTGCAGGTTGTACTGTTGGGTTGGATTGGGTCCTTTGCCTGGCTGCTGTACTTCCGCAACATGCTCTAAGCCTTAAATTAACGTGAGTTTTGGATAGAATTTCCGATTACATGAAAAAGAATTTCCGATTTCCGATTACATGAATTCCGATTGTTGATTGGATTTGAAATTTATGATTTGGGAAAACAGCACGAAGTCATTTCAAATAAATACCACGTATAGGTACAGGTTTCGAGACAATCATAATTCAAAAATCTAAAATCCAATCAACAATCGGAATTCATGTAATCGGAAATCGGAAATAAATCTTAATATTCCATTATCCCAATTTTGGAGCCTTAAACCCAATTTTTTTGTTTCCTGAAGACCCCGCCGATTACGCTGAACGTAGGGCTTTACTTAGCGGGTACCTATTTCGCAGATATTTTGCCTTCGGCAAAATGAGGATTCGAAGTTGTTCCTATTGCTTTTTGGCCTGTGAGACAACTTATTTTGAAAAACCTATCCAAAACTCACGTTAAATTATGAACAATAAAGCCATAGCCAAAGCCTTCGACGATTTGGCCAATTTAATGGAATTGCACGAGGAAGATGATTTCCGCATCCGCACCTACCGCAATGCGTACCTGAACCTCCGCAAACTCGACCGGCCCATTTCAGAACGCAATGAGGCGGAGTTGAAAAGCATCAAAGGCGTGGGCACCGCTACGGCATCCAAGATCAAGGAGTTGCTGCAGACGGGCAAAATGGAAACGCTGGAACGCTATCGGGCTGAAACCCCACCGGGTGTTGTGGAGATGTTGGAAGTTAACGGGTTTGGGCCCAAAAAAGTGCGGGTGGTATGGAAGGACATGGGCGTCGAAACGGTCGGCGAACTCTGGTATGCCTGTAACGAAAACCGCTTGGTGGAATTCAAGGGTTTTGGATTAAAAACCCAGGAAGATTTGAAGCACAAACTGGAGTATTTCCTGAAAAGTCGGGACAAACTCCTGTTGGATGCTGCAGAGGAGGAAGCCGACTTCGTTTGCGCCTGGCTAACGGGCAAATTCCGGGGTGCATTCGTGAGCCCTGTAGGCGAACTCCGCCGGCGCTGCCCAATTGTGAGCCAGGTAGAAATTCTCGTCGGCTTCAACCCAGAGATCACTTCGGCTTTCGATGGGGAAATGCTGACCCTGGAAAAAGAAGAGGGCAACACTTATTGGGTGCGGTTGGAAAACCAAACCCTGGTGTTGATTCATAAATGTATACAGGAAGAATTTGGCTCCAAGATGTTCCAATACACCGGGCCACAGGCTTTTGTGGAAGCATTTGCAAAAGCCAACCCTGGTACCGTTTTCAAAGGCCTGCGCATGGAAGAAGACGTGTTTGATCGGGCCAATTTGCCTTATGTGGTTCCGGAATTACGGGACCTCGACCATTCACTTGGGCTGGCGCAAAAAGGCGAACTGCCAGTTTTGGTCACCGAAAACGACATTAAAGGTGTGCTGCACGTGCATACCACCTGGAGTGACGGCATCAATACCTTGCGCGAAATGTGCGAACAAGCCAGTGAAATGGGTTATGCTTACATTGGAATTACCGACCACAGCCAGTCTGCCTTTTATGCCAATGGCCTGAAACCCGATCGAATACTGGCCCAAATGCAGGAAATAGAGGCATTGCAGGAAGAAATGGCCCCTTTCCGAATTTTCAAAGGCATTGAAAGTGATATCCTGTATGATGGGTCCCTGGATTACGAGGAGGACGTGTTGAAAAAATTCGACTTTGTGATCGCCAGCGTGCATTCTATTTTAAAAATGACAAAAGAAAAAGCCACGGAACGGGTGTTGGCCGCGATTGAGAATCCGTACACCACCATCCTTGGGCACCCTACCGGACGCTTGTTGTTGAGCCGGGAAGGTTATCCACTCGACTGGGAAGTAATTATGGATGCCTGTGCACGTCATCAGGTGAGCATCGAACTGAATGCAAACCCGCACAGACTCGACATCGATTACACCCTTATTCCAGCGGCCCTGGAAAGGGGCATTCGGATCAGTATTAATCCGGATGCCCACAGCAGAGAAGGTATCCGGGACATTCGGTATGGCGTAATGGCAGCAAGAAAGGGTGGATTAACCGCTGCCAATTGCCTCAACACCCTGGAGCCTGCAGCCTGGCTGGAGGCCATAAAGAAACCGCTCTCCTGAGCAACAGAAAGAGCGGTTTCCAAAGACAAATGAAGAAGCGTATTATGGAATGCGCAAAGGTAGAATCTCCATTCAGCGGATACAACCCCTATGCAGGGGGCAAGCAAAATTATTCAGGAGATGAAACTTCGGTCCTTACAGTACAATGCAAACTCTTTAGCGTTCCTAAAGTCAAACTGAAAAATATGCTTTGCTTTTTTCAGGACATTGCTGTTGTACTCGTGAAGGGTATGTTTAGACCATTTTTTCTCTTCTAAAATGTCGTTTCCACTGAGCCCTGCAGCATACTTTTTCAGCAGTTCCAGTTCTTTGTTGGTAAATTCATCGAGAATGTAGGGCGCCATCATCTGAAACAAATTATGCTCCAGAACGGTATTTTCCAGGTTGTCGTTGAGCTGCAGGCAGCCTTCAAAGGGACGTAGGTTGTGGGCCGACCAGCGGCCTTCGCGATAATAGGTATTCAGATGACTCATCAACCGCCCCTCGGTATCCACCTGCGTAACGGTAACATGCTGCGAAAACCAATGGTATTCTCCATTTTTCACTTTCATTGGAATGGAAACACGGTAAGAACTCCGCATAGGCTCGGGTTTAATCAGCCGCTTTGCATTCACCTGATAGGCAGCCTGTCCCCACTGAAGGTAGGGCACAAGGTAGTCGGGGTGCACAAGGCGCAGGAAACTTTTCAAGGTGGAAAACTTCTGCCCAAAAACCTCTTCTTCCCCGCCGGATTCAGCAATGTCCCATTTGCGCAGATCAAATAACAGCCAAAAAGCCAGGTCCGGGTAATTCTGTTTCCTGTCCCGAAACTTACCCAGCAATACCTCCAGGGCATCATTATCCAAGGCAAAAGCAGGGCCCAGATCAATACCCAGCATATTTTCTCTGACCTTCAGGTAGTTTTCGTATATCTGTTCAAAATTAAATAACTTTTCCATGTCTTCAACAAACATACATAATAAATATTAAATATGCAATTAAAAAGCCATAGTATTATATAATTTTCAAAATAAGCGGCATTGCATAGATAGGACGAGCCGGCAAACAAGTCATGATTACCCATAAAAAGGGCCAGGACGGCTGCAGGTGCGATACAATAGCCAACGGGATATTCAACCCCAGATATAAACCATTCATCTGGGCCAACAGGCCATTCAGATGAAAACCAATGGTACTATGGGGGTAATTGTCTTCTTTTGCATCTATAAAATCCAGCATACAACCATGTACAGAAAAATCATATTCACTGTCGGGGTACTTTTACTTACAGGCCTTCAGGGTCGGGCCCAGTCGTCGTCGGCCATTTTAGAGGAATACATTCAAAAGGGCCTGCAATCAAATCTGGCCTTACAGCAAAAAAACCTCGACTGGCAGCAAAGCCTCGAGGCCGTTCGCGAGGCCCAGGCCCTGTTTTATCCCAGCCTCCAGTTTAATGCCACCTATACAAGGGCCATTGGAGGTCGAAAAATCGATTTACCTATTGGAGATTTGCTCAATCCTGTGTACAGTTCGCTGAATCAACTTACCCAAAGCAACAATTTTCCGAGCATCAGCAACCAGAGTATTCAATTTCTCCCCGATGATTTTCAGGAAACCTATATCAAATTTGCTTACCCACTGTTCAACAGCAGTATACGGTACAACAAGGAAATCCAGGAACAGCTGACGGCCAGTAAGGCTGCCACCCGCGCCGCCTACGAAAGCAACCTCAAAAGCGAAATAACCAGCGCTTACCTCCAATATGGACAAACTATTGAAGCCCAAAAGATAATAGAAGCCTCCAGCAAGGTACTTCTGGAACTTCGTCGATTCAACGAGTCGTTGGTACGCAACAATGTCGCTACCCGGGATCTGATCAGTGCTGCCGATTATGAAATCAGTCAACTCGACCAAAAAGCGGCAGAAATCAAGGCAGCAAACGCAACCGCCAGGGCTTATTTCAATTTTTTACTGAACAAAAACCTGGAATCCGAGATCGCCCTGGATTCGCAATTACTTATTCGGACGGTACCCCGGTATTCCCTCGACAGTATGATCATGTTGGCAAAGCAAAACCGCAAAGAACTGGATGCTGCTCATGCCGGATTGTCTGCAGCTGAAGCCGCGGCTCAACTCGAAAGGGCTAAGATAAAATACCCGGAAGCCTATATAGGTGGACAATTTGGTTTTCAAGGCACTGGTTTTCAATACGACAAGGACCAGGCCTATGCACTGGCACAGGTCGGGTTGCGGTACGACCTGTACACGGGCGGACAAAGGCAAAGTAAGGTTCAGCAAGCCAGGATTGCAGCCGATAAGATCAGTGTTCAGCAATTGGAACTGGAGCAACAAATTGCGCTCCAGGTTACACAGGCATGGCAAAATCTGGAAGCAGCCCGGGCAGGCCTGGACAATGCCGAGAAAGCCCTGGAAGCGGCAAGCGAGCGCTTCCGTATCATCAACAATAAATACCGTGCCGGGCAGGCGCTTTTTCTGGAATGGACAGATGCCAACAACAAGGTCAATGTTGCCACCCTGCAGCGTGTTATGGCCCATACTGCGTTACAACTCGCGGAGGCAAAATTGATGCAGTCTGTAGGTGAGTAACAGATGGAGGAGAGGTGCGCATTTTTAAAGACAATAAAATACCCGTTATACCATGTTTGACATCAAAATTTCAACCCTGCCGTTTACCACAATAAGCCTGCTTGGCCTGAGCCTGATGTTGGTGGGCGCGTGTTCCGAAAAAAAACAAGCCCCTCCGGGAACGGTACCGGATGAGCGTATCCCGGTCATCACAACAGAGGTTAAAATGACCAGCGCAACTTTACCCATTACCGCGAGCGGCATCCTGGGCGCCGCTTCCGAACAAAGGCTTTCCTTTAAAATTGGCGGCGTGATCAATAAAATATATGTCGATGAAGGAGATTGGGTTAAAACGGGCCAGGTCCTGGCGTCTCTCGACAAAACTGAAATTGACGCCCAGCGATCGCAAGCCCAACAGGCGCTGCTCAAAACGGAACGCGATCTGGTCCGGGTACAATCTTTGTACCGCGACAGCAGTGCTACCCTGGAGTTGCTGGAAAATGCTACTACGGCACGTGATGTTGCCAAAGAAAACCTGGGTATCGCCAGTTTTAATCAGCAATATGCCAGCATTGTGGCCAGCAGACCGGGAAGGGTCATCAAAAAACTGATGAATGCCGGGGAAATTACTGGCCCTGGGACACCCATATTGGTATTGTTTGAAGCAGGTGCAGACGATTGGATCGTCAAAATAAACGTCAGCGACCGCGACTGGGCACGGATGCGAAAAGGCATGACCGCCAACATTAAAATGGATTCCTACCCGGAAAAAAACTTTAAGGGTCAGGTGAGCGATGTTGCGCCTGCGGCAGATCCGGCCAGCGGCCTGTATACCATCGAAATCAAGATTCGGCCGGATGGCGCACGCTTTGCGCCCGGGCTTTTTGCAACGGTAGAACTTAACCCTGCCGATGCAACCCAATATGCCGTATTACCTATTGAAAGCATATTGGAAGGAAATGGCAAATCGGGCTGGGTATTCGTCGTAAATCCAGATGGCGAAACCGTTCGAAAAGTTCCGGTTCAGAGCGCTGTCATCAGAGGCAAAGAGGTGTATCTCCAAGGTGGGCTGGAAGACAAGCAGTTGGTAGTACGCACAGGAACGGCTTACCTCACCGAAAGATCCAAGATCATAAAGCGCTGAATATCATGAAAATAGCAGAATTCTCCGTCAAAAATAGCCAATTTACCTTTATTATTTTTCTGGGTGTTTTAGCGCTGGGCCTGGGTTCTTTGTTGAACATGCCCCGTGCAGAAGACCCCAAGTTTTCACCCCGGGCTTCTCCATTGTAATTGTTTACCCCGGAGCAGGCCCCTGCAGAAATAGAGCGTAAAATCACTGATAAAGTGGAGGCAAGGCTAGGCGCACTGGAAAACATAGATCGCATGAACTCCTACTCCGGAAATGGGGTAATGACCATGATAATAGAGTTCAAACACGGAGAAGACCAGGATAAAAAATTTGAGGAGGTGGTGCGTGAAATCAATGGCGTACGCGCTGATCTCCCCGCCGATTTGTACCGCATTGATGTGCAAAAGTTTTCCGCATCCGATGTGGCCATTCTCCAGTCTGCCATCATCAGCGAAACAGCGCCATGGTCAGCGTTGCGCAAACAGGCCGAACGCCTCGAAGGACAAATTGAAAAGGTGCCGGGTGTAAAAGGCGCCGATACCTACGGTTACCCCAAGCGGGAGGTCAGGGTGGACCTGAACCTGGCTAAAATGGCCACCGAGGGCATACCGGTAGGGAGAGTTCTGGGGGCGCTTCAAAGTGAAAACGTGTCCATTCCGGGTGGTTCGGTGCAATTGGGCGACCAATTGTTTTATGTAGAATCCAGCGGTGATTATGAAAACATAGATGAAATCCGGAATACCCTGGTGAATACCCTCAGCGGGAAAACGGTGTATTTAAAAGACATCGCAGAGTTGCGATTAGATTACGAAGAGCCCCGGCACCTTACCAGGGTTAATGGTCACCGTTGTGTGCTGGTTACCGCCAAAATGAAGGATGGCGAGAACATTTTTAACGTTGGTGCCGGTGTTCAATCGGCAGTTGATGTGTTTTGTAAAAAATTGCCCGCCAACATGGATTACCAGAAGGTTTTTGATCAGAACGACTCGGTACGAAAACGGTTGACGCGGTTTGCAAAGGATTTCAGTATTGCTATTTTGCTGGTATTGCTGACCCTTTTGCCTTTGGGTGGCCGCGCCGCCTTGGTTGTGATGATTTCCATCCCCCTCAGCATTGCCATTGGCCTTTTTGCACTCGACAAACTCGGTTATTCGCTCAACCAGTTGAGCATTGTTGGGCTTATCATAGCATTGGGAATTTTAGTAGACGACAGTATTGTGGTCGTTGAAAATATTGAGCGATGGCTTCGGGAAGGCTATAAACGTCAGGATGCCGCCATCTTGGCCACCAAACAAATCGGGTTGGCAGTTGTGGGTTGTACAGCAACCCTTATCCTAGCCTTTTTACCCCTGGTATTCCTGCCCGAAGCCTCTGGCGATTTTATCCGAAGCCTGCCCATGGCAGTAGTAACCACTGTCCTTGCTTCCTTGTTTGTTTCGCTCACCATAGTACCTTTCCTGGGCAGCCGATTGCTCAAAGAACATACCGACCCCAGGGGAAATATCTTCCTGCGCGGTTTGAAATGGGCTATTTCCAATACCTACGCGCGTCTGTTACATGTTGCACTGGCGTATCCACGTTGGTCGATGGTTATTACCGCCGTAATATTTGCCGCAGTGCTAAGTTTTGCAGTGCGTACGTGTTTTGCCGTTTTTCCCGCCAGCGACCGCCCCATGTTTTACATTGATATAGAGGCGGCACCTGGCACCCACCTCACTGCAACCGACAGGATTTGTACCGCAGTAGATTCTATCCTGAAAACGTATGTAGCCCCCGAATTCAGGCAATTGGCCAGCTTACCGGATTCAGTCCAGCCCGTTTCCATTTACCCGGGCGATGGCGCGCCAGCGCGCATTACCTGGTACACCACCAATGTAGGACGTGGCAATCCACGCATCTACTACAATGTCATACCAAGGAACGAAAGCGATGCCTACGGTCAGGTGTTTGTGCAGTTGCAGGAAAAAACACCGCCGCCAGTTAAAATGGAACTTATTGAAACGCTGCGCCAGCAACTCAGCAGTATCCCCGGCGCCAAAATCAACGTCAAAAACTTTGAACAGGGGCCACCCATCGCTGCCCCCATTGCTATTCGGATTGCAGGTGAAAACCTGGATACCCTCCGAAGTTTGGCCGGACAGGTAGAGCGCATGATACTGGCCAAGGAAGGCACCCGCTTTGTAGACAACCCTATTGCCACCATTAAAACGGACCTCGCGGTACAAATCAACAAGGAAAAAGCCGCTGCAATGGGAATTCCGGTGGTGGACATCGACCGGATGATACGGTTGGCCATAGCAGGCATGAATGCCGGGAGTTTCAGCTCCGACGAGGCCGACCAGACGTATAATATAATTGTCTCTGTTCCCAAAGATGGCGCCTATGCCAATCTGGAAGTATTGAACAAATTGTACATCAACAATGCCAACGGTGCTGCCGTTCCGCTCAATCAGGTGGCAGAGGTTCAATTCAAGCCCTCCCCCAACACCATTTCACATTACGACAAAGACCGCTATACCCTCGTCAGTGCCTTTGTTAAAAACGGCTATTTCGCGGAATCTATCAACTCTGCCTTGAAAACCGATTTGGCCACCATGCGCATGCCCGACGGCTACCGGTACACGGTGGCAGGCGAGGAAGAAAGCAAACAGCGTTCTTTCGGCGGGATGGGCACCATTATCCTGATCACTATTTTTGGCCTTTTGGCTGTACTCATATTGGAATTCAAGACCTTTCGGAGTACGGTCATCGTGCTTTCAGTTATTCCCTTGGGCATTATTGGTGCGGTACTGATGCTTTTGGCCACCGGGTACCCATTTTCCTTTACCGTGGTGGTTGGTCTTATTGCCTTGATGGGCATAGAAGTGAAAAACTCCATTTTACTGGTCGACTTCACCAACCAACTTCGAAAAGAAGGGCGCGGCCTTGACGAGGCGATTCAGGAAGCGGGCGAAATTCGTTTTGTACCCATCCTGCTGACATCCTTAACCGCAATTGGGGGACTCACCCCGCTGGCAATTGAAGAGAACCCCTTGTATTCGCCTTTGGCCTATGTTCTGATTGGGGGATTAATCTCCTCAACCCTATTGTCGAGGATCGTGACACCAGTACTGTACAAGCTACTGGCGCCAAGGGTGGTATAATTGGGCGTTGGGTGTTGGACATTGGACCTTCAACATTGTTCAGTACCTTATACAAGGTACCGTTTTGTAAGCCCGTCGTACGCATCAATTCGGCGATCGCGGAAAAAGGGCCAGATCCGCCGTACGGCTTCTGTCCGTTGGGTATCGATGGTTACCACTGCGATTTGTTCCTGGTCGGTGCTGGCCTCGAACAACACTTCGCCCTGCGGGCCGGCAACAAAGCTTTGTCCCCAAAACTGAATCCCCCCGGTAACGCCGGTCCAATCGGGCTCATGACCAACACGATTGACACTGATTACCGGAAGTCCGTTGGCGACCGCATGGCCGCGCTGAATGGTGTTCCAGGCGCCGTGTTGCCTTTGCTGCTCTGCAGGTTCATCGCTGCTTTCCCAACCAATAGCGGTTGGATAAATCAGCATTTCTGCACCAGCCATGGCCATCAGGCGTGCTGCTTCGGGGTACCATTGATCCCAGCAAACCAGGACGCCCAGTTTACCAACGGATGTATTGATGGGCTGAAAACCAAGGTCACCAGGTGTAAAGTAAAATTTTTCATAATACGCCGGGTCATCGGGAATGTGCATTTTACGGTACGTACCTGCAATACTGCCGTCGGTTTCAAACACTACAGCGGTGTTATGATAGATCCCTGGTGCTCTTTTTTCAAACAAGGAACTGACCAGCACCACGCCATTGTCGGCGGCGGCTTTGGCAAACACCGTGGTATCGGGCCCGGGAATCGGTTCTGCCATATCAAACAAGGCGGTATCTTCTGCCTGGCAGAAATAAATGCCGCAATGCAGTTCCTGCAACACCACCAATTTGGCGCCCTGACGGGCACATTCGGCAATACCTTTCAGTGATTTGGCGATGTTTGATTGTTTGTCCGTGTTGCAACTTTGTTGAACAATACCGATTTTGAGCATACCTGGAATTTGATTCATTTTAAATGCGATGATAGAGCCAAAAGGTTATGGCCCGCTTAGATTACGCCTTCGGGATACTGCATGGTAACACAGTGTAAGGAACCATGTTGTTCGATCAGTGGACGGCAGTTTATTCCGACAACAGATCGATCCGGGAAAACAGACTGCAATACCGATATGGCCAGCTCATCCTGCGGCACTTGATATGTAGGCACCAGTACCGCTTTGTTGATGATTAAGAAATTAGCATACGTTGCCGGCAGGCGATGCCCATCTGCGGCAAAGCAGGCATCTGGCCAGGGTAAGGGCACCAATTGGTAGGGTTTTCCCTCGGCGGTCCGAAATGCTTTAAGATCCTGTTCCATCAATTGCAGCGCAGTATAGTGCTCGTCATCAGGGTTGTCGCAGCGGACATAAGCGATCGTTTCCGGGTCACAAAACCTTGCGAGCGTGTCGATATGGGAATCAGTGTCATCGCCTGCCAAATAGCCGTGGTGCAGCCATAAAAAGTGCTTGAAACCCATTTTCTGGGAAAGCGCTGCTTCCAATTCCTGCAAATTGAGGTGCGGATTTCTGTTGGGCGAAAGCATACATTCTATTGTGCTGAGCAGCGTTCCCATGCCATCGGTTTCAATTCCTCCACCTTCCAACACTAGTCCTCCGAAATGCATGGGTACCCGAAAAACGGCTTGTTGTTTCAGTACAGCATTGAGGCCATTATCGAGATAGGCGGGAAATTTCAATCCCCAGCCATTAAAAACAAAATCAAGCAACAGCAATTGCCCCTTTGATTCCACGGTGATGGCGCCGTGATCGCGTGCCCAGGTACCGTTGCTGGGTGCCGCTACCAGGATCAGGTTTTCTGCAGGAACACCGCTAAGCCAGGCCCTGGTACTCTTCTGGTCAGAACAAACCAAAATAACCTTCTCGTAGGGACAAATGTTTTTGACAATGTCGAGGAAAACAGGCATCACCTGAGGAAGCATATCAGACCAATCGGTACCGGCGTGGGGCAAGGTCAGCTGAACGGCGGATTGTGGTTCCCATTCGGCGGGCATGCGAATTTCAAAAAAAATTTCGGGCATTTTTTATAAAAGATAAGGGCCGCAAGGTACCCTGTTTTGCAGTAAAATTATATTCGGAATGCGCAAAATGGCCTTTTTGGGGAGAAAATTCGTGTCTTTCCCAAAACCGTAATTATGTTTGGTTTTTACCAAACATAAAAAAATATGAAAAAAGACTTTGTTAAAATTTCCGATGATTAACTACCTTAGCCCCGTCCTATTAGTAACGCTACACCACCCCCGGTGATTACCGGAGAGCGATCCTACCAAATAAAATCTTGATACTTAGTGTTTTCGGCCCGGTAACCAACCGACCTTGAACCTACATTTAATCCACAGGATTTGTATTCACCAATGTGAATCATATTCATTCACTAAATTAAACTCATTATCGTATGAAGTTTTTGCACACACTTTCCAAGTGCGGCTTCCTTGTAGCAGCCTTGCTGCTGATGGGAAATGTCGCTTGGTCCCAACGCACTGTGAAGGGGAAGGCAACCGATGCCGACTCTGGAGAGGGTTTGATCGGCGCAACTGTTGCTGTTGTCGGTACCACCCGTGGCGCTGTTACGGACATTGACGGAAATTATTCCGTAGATGTACCTGAAGGCGCAACACAATTGCGTTTTTCTTACACTGGCTACACGGAGCAGGTCATCGACCTTGGTGCTTCCAATGTAGTCAATGTTGCCATGAAGCCGGGAACAGTTCTCGACGAAGTGGTAGTTATCGGTTACGGCACCCTGAAGTCCAGGGAAGTAACCAGTTCCATCGTTTCCCTGAAATCGGAAGACTTCAACAAGGGTAACGTTACCAATCCAGCCCAGTTGATTCAGGGTAAGATTGCAGGTGTATCGATTTCCCGTCCGGGCTCCGACCCTAACGGCGATTTCACCATCCGCCTCCGCGGTCTTTCTTCCATCCAGTCGGGTACTTCTCCGCTGGTGGTAGTTGACGGTGTTCCTGGTGTTAGCCTTAACCTGGTTGACCCCAACGACATCGCTTCCATCGATGTACTGAAAGACGGTTCTTCTGCCGCTATTTACGGTACGCGCGCCTCTTCCGGCGTTATTTTGATCACCACCAAGAAAGGTGTAGCCGGTACGACCCGTGCGGAATACAACGGTTTCGTTGCTTTCGACCAGGTTGCCAAGCGTTACAATGTACTCAGCGCCGATGATTTTATCGCTGCTGGTGGCACCGACCTTTCTCCGAACGACAACACCAGCACCGACTGGTTCAATGAGATCACCCAAACTGGTGTTTCCAACGTTCACAACCTCAGCCTTTCCGGCGGTGTTGGCAAAGGCAGCTTCCGCGCTTCCTTCAACTACCGCGACAATTCCGGTATTCTGCGCACCACAGGCCTTAAGCAGTACAACGGTAGCCTCAGCTTTACCCAAAAAGTGCTCAACGATCGCTTGCGCATCGATGGTAACTTGTTCCTGACTTCCCGTGAGTCGGAGTACGGTTTTCTGGAGGCCTTCCGCTATGCTATCGTAAACAACCCGACGGCAGGTGTAAAAAGCACAGATGCAGAGTATACAAGGTTTGGTGGTTATGTTGAAAAAGACCTTTTCGACTACTTCAACCCGGTTGCTATGATCGAGCAGAACTACAACCGTGGAAACATCAACCGCATGCTGGGCAACGTTCGCGCTACCCTCGATCTGACTTCCAACTGGAATGTTTCGATGAACCTCAGCCAGGAGCGCAGTGCCAATAACGGCAGCGAGTTCTACAGCAAGCAGAGCAAATTCCGTGGTTTTGGTCGCAATGGTGTGGGTATCCGCAGCGTCGACAACTCCACAACCAACCTGTTGGAACTCCAAACGGAGTACAAACTCAACTTGGGTGGCAACAGCGATCTTCGCTTCCTCGGTGGTTATGCTTACCAGGACTTCCAGTACAACGGCTTCCGGGCTGATGCTGGTAACATCCTTACCAACGTACTGGAAAACAACAACTTGCGTGCCTTCCAGGAACTACCACGCGGCTTGGCTACGGTTACCAGCTACCGCAACGAGAATAAACTGATCGCTTACTTCGGCCGTGCATTGTTGAACACCGACGATACTTACTTCGGTCAGGTGGGTCTGCGCCGCGAAGGTTCTACCCGTTTTGGCGCCAACAACCGCTGGGGTCTTTTCCCATGGGTGAGTGCCGGTGTGAACATCGAAAAACTGACCGACATCCCTGGTGTTGATCAACTTAAATTCCGTGTTGGTTACGGTGTAACCGGTAACCAGCCCAACCAGAATGGTTTGTCTGTACTGCAATTTGCTCCAGGCGCTTCATTCTACTACAACGGCAACTACGTGCCCAGCTACGGTCCTTCTCAGAACGCCAACCCAGACTTGAAATGGGAGCAAAAAGGCGAATTTGACGCTGGTATCGACTTCAACCTGATGGATTACAAAATTGGTGGTTCTATCGACTTCTACAACCGTAAGACCAACGACCTTATCCTGAACTTCCCGGTACCAGTTCCGCCAAACCTCGCTGCTACCACATGGCAGAACATCGCTTCCTTCGAAAGCACCGGTTTGGAAGCTGTTGTTAACTTCAACAATCTGGTAAACAACGACAATTTCCAGTGGACCCCAGGTTTGTTGTTCTCCACCTACAAAGTTAAACTGACTGACCTCGGTCGTGCCGACACCATTGCTTCTGCAAACGTAGGTGCACCTGGACAAAACGACGTATACTACACCATTCTCTACAATGGTGCACCACTCGGCCAACTTTGGGGACCAAAGCGTGAAAGTGTAAATGCTGATGGCACGATTACCTACCAGGACCTGGACGGTAATGGCACTGTTGACATTAATACCTTCAACGCCGACCAAACCAAAATCGGTAGCGGTATTCCTGCATTTGAACTCAGCATGGTAAACAGCTTTACCATGGGTAACTGGGACCTGAACTTTTTGCTTCGCGGTGTGTTTGGTCATGACCTGGCCAACGAATACCGCGTATTCTACGAAAACCTGGACCCAACCGCTGCAACCTGGAACAAAGTAGATACCAAATACTATGATCCTACCCTGACGGCTTCCAACCGTTTTGACGATGCACACGTAGAAAAAGCAACTTTCCTGCGTTTGGACAACGCTACCCTGGGTTACAATTTCAACCTTGGTTCCGGCACCTGGTTCAACAAGGCTCGTTTGTATGTGAGCGGACAGAACCTGTTCACCATCACTGGTTACACAGGTGTAGACCCAGAAGCTCGTCTTGAAGATCCAGGTAGTGTGGACAATGGTGGCCGTACCGCTACGCCAAATCCACTTAATATCGGTATCGACCGTCGCAGCACCTATTTCCTTGCTCGCACGATTTCCGTGGGCGTAAACCTTGGTTTCTAAGGAACACTCAAACAACTTAAACAATCATTTAATATGAAAAAATTAGCACTGTCCGTGAAGTTGCTGCTCCCAGCACTTTTCGTACTTACATTTAACAACTCCTGTACGAATCTCGATGAGAAGTTGTACGACACGCTGACGGAAGATACCTTCCTTCAGACGGAAGAGGAGTTTATCTCAGCGCTGGGCGCTGCTTATACCAGCCTGTACGCCCTGGGCAACCACGGCGCATACTGGTCGGTACAGGAAGTTTCTTCCGACGAAGTGATGATTCCACAGCGCGGTGGCGACTGGGGTGACGGTGGTCAATGGATCAACGCACACCGCCACGAGTTCAAGGCTGCTGACCCAAACATCAACAACTCCTGGAACTTCCTGTTTGGTGGCGTAAACACCTGCAACCGCTTGATTTTTCAGTTCCAAACTTTGAAAGATGCCGGTAAAGCTGATGCCGTTTTGGCTGATAAATTCATCGCTGAACTGCGTGTACTCCGCGGTTTGTACTACTACTGGCTGCTGGACACCTTCGGCAATGTTCCGTTGGTAACCGACTTCGACGTACCCGATGGCTTCTTGCCTGCGACGAAGACTCGTCAGGAAGTGTACGACTTTGTAGAGAGCGAACTCAATGCTGCTGTTCCACTGTTGGACAAAGCAGTTAACGGTACCACCTATGGTCGTATGAGCTACTATGTGGGTAAGGCTATTCAGGCAAAATTGTACCTGAATGCAGAAGTTTACACCGGTACTGCTCAATGGCAGAAATGTGCGGATGCTTGCAACGAGATCATCAACTCCGGTTCTTACCAGGTTGAGGCCGACTACTACGCCAGCTTCATCACCAACAACCAGACCAGTAAGGAAATCATTCTTGCCGTTCCTTACGATCAGGTATTTGCACAAGGTTTTAACCTGGCGCAAATGACCCTTCACTACGGCTCACAGGCTACGTTTGACCTGCAGGAGCAACCATGGAATGGCTACTGCTCCCTTCAGGAGTTCTATGAAATGCACGATGCCAACGACGACCGTATCAACAATTTCGTAGAAGGCCCACAGTTTGCATCTGACGGTGTTACACCAGTTATTGATGCCAGCGTTGAGCCTAATGACCCTGATGGTCCACAATTGAACTTCACGCCACAAATCAACGAGCACTTCCCCAACGCACTGCGTCAGGCTGGTGTGCGTATTGGCAAATATGAGTTCAAAAAAGGCGCTACCGCAAACCTGAGCAACGACTTTGTGATCTTCCGCTACTCCGACGTTCTTATGTCCCGTGCTGAGGCACTGTGGCACCTGGACAACGCTAGCCAGGAAGCACTTGACCTCGTGAATGTTGTTCGTGTTCGCGCTCGTCAGCCTCAGTTTGGTGCCCTTACACCAGACCTTCTGATTCAGGAGCGTGGTCGTGAGATGTTCTACGAAGGCGTACGTCGTCAGGACCTGATCCGCTTTGGCAAATACGGTCAGCAGTTTTATGGCAATGCAACTGGCTGGATGCCAGGTTCTGCAGACACCAAGCAACTGTGGCCTATCCCAACAGCACAGATCAACATCAACCCCAACCTGGTGCAAAACCCTGGTTATTAATTGATGATTTGAGTTTCAAATACATAGCCATCCCGGTTCGCCGGGGTGGCTATTTTTTTTGGCTCGTGCGAAGCGGGAATGGGGAGCATTGGCCAATGGGGGAATAGGGGCAGATGATGCCGCAGGCGGTGATCTTTCCTGTTGATCCGCCTTTCGCCAGAACTGAGGGTGTGACTCAAAATCATGCCCTAAGTTCTGTTTGCAATCCTGCTTTCGCCGGACACTGTGGTAGAAGAAACTATTGGGTTGTGCATAGGATTGCGGCGGTTATACTGAGGGCGTGACTCAAAGTCACACCCTCAGTTTCTCGCACACGGTTTGGCTATAGCTGGAATGCGACCAGTAATTTTATATGCATTTTCATACCTTTACGGCCTTCTAATACAGAGTCTGACTAAAGCAGGATTGCGACCAATCTGTGTTGTCGGCTACAAATCCGTTAGGTTGCTTTTAACACACGGTCTGGCTAAAGCAGGATGGCGTCGTTTGCCCGGGCGAAGCCAGCCCATCCCCACCCTATGTCATGTCGACCCGCCGCAGGCGAGGGAGACATCTTTGTTGCATTGCTGCATTGTTTCATTGTTACCCTGTTACATTGTTGCATTGAAATTTCGATTTACAGTATCTGCTGTTGGGTAGGTCCCTCGCACGCTGCCGCGGGCTCAGGATGACAAGGGTTGCGGCAGCGCTGCTGTATCGTTTTGGAAGCCCGGCGAGCAGCGATTCACGGCATGGTAGGTACAACAATGAAACAGAGCAACAGTGTAACAGTGCAGCAAAGAAAAAGTGCAGCAAAGATGTCTCGCTCGCCTGCGGCGGCTCGACATGACAGATGCATAATAAAAGGCTGCCACGCTACGCGTGGCCAAAAGATGAACAGTTCCCATACCGGAGCAATCCACAGTTCTTCTTCCCCCGGGCGAAGCCAGCCCATCCCCCACCCTATGTCATGTCGACCCGCCGCAGGCGAGGGAGACATCTTTGTTGCATTGCTGCATTGTTTCATTGTTACCCTGTTGCATTACTGCACTGCAATTTCGATTTACGGTATCTGCTGTTGGGTAGGTCCCTCGCACGCTGCCGCGGGCTCAAGATGACAAGGGTTGCGGCAGCGCTGCTGTATCGTTTTGGAAGCCCGGCGGGCAGCGATTCACGGTATTGTAGGTACAACAATGAAACAGAGCAACAGTGTAACAGTGCAGCAAAGAAAAAGTGCAGCAAAGATGTCTCGCTCGCCTGCGGCGGGTCGACATGACAGATGCATAATAAAAGGCTGCCACGCTACGCGTGGACCAAAAGATGAACAGTTCCCATACCGGAGCAATCCACAGTTCTTCTTCCCCCGGGCGAAGCCAGCCCATCCCCACCCTATGTCATGTCGACCCGCCGCAGGCGAGGGAGACATCTTTGTTGCATTGCTGCATTGTTTCATTGTTACCCTGTTGCATTGCTGCACTGCAATTTCGATTTACGGTATCTGCTGTTGGGTAGGTCCCTCGCACGCTGCCGCGGGCTCAGGATGACAAGGGTTGCGGCAGCGCTGCTGTATCGTTTTGGAAGCCCTGCGGGCAGCGATTCACGGTATTGTAGGTGAAACAGTGAAACAATGACAAAAAAAGCCCCCATTCCCGTTGCCGGAAATGAGGGCTTTTAAAGGTAACCCATCGGTCACTATTTCATCACCACCAGTTGTTTGCGGATCGAAATGCCTTTCGATTCGTTGTGCAGCACCAGCAGGTAAACGCCTGGGGCAGCATCATTCAGTCGAACGGAAACGGCGCCCAATTGGAAGGATACATCGTTCTCCAAAATCAGGCGGCCAAAGGCGTCGAATACCTGATAATGGAAGGATTCCGTGCAATCGCAACGCAAGGTAAACTGACCTGCCGATGGATTGGGGAATACCGCAATCAAGGCATCATTGCTTTGGTAGTTAACCGCTGAGATCAGGTCTTGTCCATCGCAGTCCTCGTCGATACCGTTGTTGGCTATTTCCACTGCTCCGGGGAAAATCAGGTTGTTGTTGTCATTGCAATCGTTGCACTGCCGGAAACCGTCGCCATCGGCATCCACTTCGTCTGCGGGCACTATCCCGTCACAATCGTTGTCGAGGCCGTCACAGAGTTCCGGTGCGCCGGGATAAACGGTACTATTGGCATCATTGCAATCGTCTTTGCAGGTCGGGAAGCCGTCGCCATCGGCGTCGATTTCATCAGCAGGAATCACACCGTCGCAATCGTTGTCCAATCCATCGCACAATTCTGGCGCGCCAGGATACACCGTGCTGTTGGTATCGTCGCAGTCGTTTTTGCAAATAGGATATCCGTCGCCATCGGCGTCAATTTCGTCGGCTGGAATAATGCCGTCACAATCGTTGTCCAGCCCGTCACAGACCTCCGGTGCGTTTGGATATACGGTAGCGTCGTTGTCGTCGCAGTCGCCGCCACACAGCAGCGTACCATCGCCGTCGGTATCTACTTCATTGGCGGGAATAAGGCCATCGCAGTTGTTGTCCAGGCCATCACACAATTCCGGTGCACCAGGGTAAACCGTACTGTTGGCATCGTCACAGTCGCCGGCACAAGGTGAAACGCCATCGCCGTCAGCGTCCAGCTCGTCCGATGGAATCAAGCCATCACAGTTGTTGTCCAGGCCGTCGCAAAGTTCCGGATCAGTGCTGGGGAATACATCCGGGTTGGTATCATCGCATTCATTGCAGGCCAGGAACCCGTCGCCGTCGGCATCAATTTCATTGGCAGGCACCACGCCGTCGCAGTTGTTGTCCAGGCCGTCGCAAAGTTCCGGAGCACCGGGGAAAATGGTGGCGTTGGCATCATCGCAGTCTATGCAGGAAAAGGAACCATCACCATCAGCATCTACTTCGTTGGCAGGCACTACGCCGTCGCAGTCGTTGTCCAACCCGTCGCAGAGTTCAGGAGCGCCGGGGAAAACGGTGGCATTGGCATCGTTGCAGTCGCCCTGACAAGCGGAGAAGCCGTCACCATCAGCATCAACCTCGTCGGCTGGAATAACGCCGTCGCAGTTGTTGTCCAGGCCGTCACAGAGTTCCGGAGCGCCGGGGTACACGCCGTCGTTGGTATCGTTGCAGTCACTCCTGACAAGCGGAGAAACCATCACCGTCGGCATCCAACTCGTTAGCAGGCACCACGCCGTCACAGTCGTTGTCCAGTCCGTCGCACAACTCGCTTGCGCCAGGAAAAATCGTTCCATTGGCATCATCGCAGTCGCCCTGGCAAACGGAGAAACCGTCGCCATCAGCATCAACCTCGTCGGCTGGAATAACGCCATCGCAGTCGTTGTCGAGCCCATCGCAAAGTTCCGGAGCACCGGGGTACACCGTTGCGTTGGTATCATTGCAGTCGCCCTGACAAGCGGAGAAGCCGTCGCCATCAGCATCCACCTCGTCGGCTGGAATAACGCCATCGCAATCGTTGTCCAGGCCGTCACAAAGTTCAGGAGCGCCGGGGAACACGCCATCGTTGGTATCGTTGCAGTCGCCCTGACAAGCTGAGAAGCCATCACCATCGGCATCCAACTCAGCCGCAGGAATCGTACCATCGCAATCGTTGTCCAAGCCATCGCACAACTCGATTGCGCCAGGGAAAATCGTTCCATTGGCATCATCACAGTCGCCCTGGCAAACGGAGAAACCGTCGCCGTCAGCATCCAGCTCGTCGGCGGGTATGGTGCCATCACAGTCGTTGTCCAAACCGTCGCACAATTCAGGTGCGCCTGGATAAACGCCTGCATCCGTATCGTTACAGTCGCCGGTACAAACGCTGAAACCGTCGCCGTCGTTGTCTATCTCATCAGGTGAGGTAAAACCGTCGCAGTTGTTGTCAAGCCCATCGCACAATTCAGGTGCACCTGGATAAATGGTCGCATTATTGTCGTCGCAATCGTTATCGCAAAGGAAATAGCCATCGCCATCGGCATCAACTTCGCCAGCAGGGATATTGCCATCACAATCGTTGTCCAGTCCATCGCACAATTCCGGAGCACCTGGATATACGGTGGCATTGTTGTCGTTGCAGTCACCCTGACAAATACGGAAACCGTCACCGTCGGCGTCCATTTCATCAGCAGGAATGATGCCGTCGCAGTTGTTGTCGATGCCATCGCAAATTTCGGTGGCGGCGGGGTTAATGGCGGCATTGTTGTCGTTGCAGTCGCCCTGACAAATGGAATAACCATCGCCATCAGCGTCCAACTCGTCGGCTGGGATGATGCCGTCGCAGTTGTTGTCCAACCCATCACACAATTCCGGGGCGCCGGGGAAAATACCCGCGTCTGTATCGTTGCAATCGCCCTGGCAAGGTGCAAAACCATCGCCATCAGAGTCAAATTCATTGGGCGGAACAATGCCGTCACAGTTGTTGTCGAGGCCGTCACACAATTCAGGTGCACCGGGGAAAATTGCGCCGTTACTGTCGTTGCAATCGCCCTGACAAAGGGAATAGCCATCGCCATCGGCATCCAGCTCGTCTGGCGGAATGGTACCGTCGCAGTCGTTGTCCAGGCCGTCGCAGACCCGGAGCACCCGGGTAAACGCCGGCATCTGCATCGTTGCAGTCGCCACCGCATTCGATAAAGCCGTCGCCATCGTTGTCTATTTCGGTAAGCGGCACAATGCCATCGCAGTTGTTATCGATGCCATCACATATTTCAGGGGCGCCGGGATAAATGGTCGCGTTGTTGTCGTCGCAGTCGCCCTCACAAACAAAGAAGCCGTCGCCATCGGCATCTACTTCACCAGCAGGGATTATACCGTCGCAGTTGTTGTCCAGACCATCGCACAATTCCGGGGCGCCGGGGTAAATCGTCGCGTTGTTGTCGTTGCAATCGCCCTGACACACGCGCACGCCATCGCCATCAGCATCGGCTTCGCTGGCTGGAATGATACCATTGCAGTCGTTGTCCAGACCGTCACAGAGTTCCAGGGCGCCGGGGTAAACATTGGCGTTGTTGTCGTTGCAATCTCCTTCGCAAATGCGCACCCCGTCGCCGTCAGCGTCAGCTTCATTGGCCGGAACGATACCGTTACAATCGTTGTCGAGGCCATCGCACAACTCAGGCGCACCAGGATAGATGTCGGGGTTGTTGTCATTACAATCACCTTCACAAACCCGCACGCCATCGCCATCGTTATCGACCTCATTCGCTGGAATGATACCATTACAGTCGTTGTCCAAGCCGTCGCACATTTCCGGAGCGCCGGGGTACACACTGGCGTTGTTATCGTTGCAATCGCCTTCACAAATCATAAAACCATCGCCATCAGCGTCGGCTTCGTTAGCAGGAACTATACCATCGCAGTTATTGTCCTGCCCGTCGCAAATTTCAGGGGCGCCAGGATAGGTATTGGGGTTGTTATCATCGCAGTCGGCCGGGGTAGGAAAACCGTCCCCGTCCAGGTCGCCCAGAACTGCGGTTGTTGTGGCATTCTGACTGTTAAGTGGCAGTAAAACAGTGGGTTGGTGCAAAAGTGGAAGTGTGGAAAGCAGAACCAGACTCAGTTCAAAGCCATAAACTTTTAGCACAGCAAGGGCTTGTAGTGTGTGTTTTTTCATTTTACTTATTAAAAATAGGATCAAAGGAATGCTTCATAATCGATTTCACCATCGAAAATCGAAGTGCAATGTTAAAATTTAGCAACGGGATTCTAAAGCAAACGGATCAAATGTTCTGTCGCAAAATGCCACTTAGCGAATAATTACCATTTTACCCCAACCATTTCGGAACATACTGTCCATCCTGTTGTCTTCGAACAGGTCAAAACTGCTTCCATCGGCCTTATGCGCCAATATGGTATAGAGATAAACCCCATTGGCCAGTTGATCACCATATTCATCCCTGCCATCCCAGCAATAATCACTCCGGTGCGTACCAATGCGCAAAGGACCAAATTCAGCCGCCGTGATTTCTCTAACCACTTTGCCCGATACAGTCATGATCCTGATCTTGAAATCCAACGGTATTTCCGAGCCGCTCAGGGTATACACAAAACAGGTGCTGGTGGAAAATGGATTGGGGAAATTCAGCACATTGGAAAAGGCGGAACGCGTGATCACCTTGAAACGAATGCTGTATTCCCGGTTGCCTGCAGCATTGTTGCTGGCATCACGGCCATTGACCTTCAAAATGTAGTCGCCATCCAACGTAAACTCCGGCCTGAACTCCAACTGAGCCTGGTTCTTTTTATCCAGATTTCCTGGCGCCGCGGGCACAAAAACAACACGAGGGTCGTTCCAGGATATGTTCTGGACACTGCCATCGGGGAAACCAAGGCTTAGGGAGAAGGTGGCAGTATCCGACATCGCAAGGATACGGTTGTCGTCCTGCAACACGGCTACGATTGCGGGCGCCGGAGAAACCAAATCGCCATCCATGATGTGGTAGCCATCGAAGGTTACATCTAATACCGGATTGCGCAAGTCTTTTTCCACAAAAAACGGCCGCAGGGCAAGGTTATTGAAATCGAACGACTCGGGCAAGCTGCCACCAGGATTCAATTCCATCTGGAAACGATAAGCTCCGGTCAGCAACCTGGTATCGAAGGTATAGCGCGCCCAAAGGGTATCACCAGGCGGCAAAGCCCGCATGTGGCTGATATTTTCCGAAACGATGCCGCCATCATTCGCAATTTGGTATTTGACCAGCAGGCTGTCCATCGTAGTTGCGGAAACATTGCGCACAAGCATGCCCGCCCGCAATACTTCCCCTTGTTGGAGGGTATCATTATAAAACTCAAACCCGTTGTAGGGGTCAAGGGCTACCTCAGGCAATCCGGTGTACAACACGCGCCAAAATCCAAAATCGGGCAGCGTGCGCTGGGTACTGTCCATTGCCTCCAACAACAACCGCAGCTTTGGAAACACCACGGCCGAAATGTTGCTCAAATCAAGATCAAAGGCCTGTTCGGTGCTCATCAATAAACTGTCGGGCTGGTTTTCCCGAAGACCATAAACCTTCACTAAGGTGTGTTCATACTGACTGTCGTAGGGCCCTCTTTTCCAATGCAGTGCCTTCCAGGAAACAGCAGGACCAATGGCTACACTTTCCATCTCGCCTTCCGACCAACGGGTAAAATAATTTTTACGCAACTCCACCGTAGCATTGGGGTCATCCAGCAAGGTATCGATGGCGGTAAAGCCTGTGTCGTTTTGTCGGAAAATGAGTCCGTAGGGTTTTGCACCGGTTTGTTCCAAATGCCGCACCGATTTTGCCCCCTGGGCTTCCAGCAACTGAAAAATATTGGTACCAAAAGCAATGGAATCAGCGGCCCAGGTGTTGGGTGCAAAACCAATGGTATCGCCGCTGGGTTTTTGCAGGGTCAATAATCCCACATAATATCCATCGGGGATCTGATACTGCAAAAAGTCAAGCAATGCCAGCCGGCCAGCGGGTTCTTGTGTTTTAAAAAAATGAAAATGGATATCCTGTGTGGTATCCGGGTTGGTAGGTGAACCCGAAGGGTTGGTCACAAAGCGGCCGGTTATTGGATCAATCAGGGCCAAAACAACCCCCGCAGTGTTTATTTTACGCTGTACAAAGCCACCATAACCGGTAAAACCACCGTAAAGGTTGTTCTCAACACCCGGATATTTGCCTGCAATGAAAGCAGCAACGGAAACCGTCAGGTAAGCGGCATTGTCCGGGAAACGAAGCACCCGACTGCTGCTGTCGAGCGCGAGGTTGGTTCTGTCGTTGGCGCCCAACTGGAAAAAACTCGACTGGTTCCAGCCCGATGGGCTACCGTCCAGGTACAAAAAGGAACTGGTATGCCAGGGAATGCTCCCATTCACGAGGCTGTCGCGCCCCACCCGCCAAAAGTAAACTGTGCTGTCCAACATGGTAATCACAGGCTGCCAGGAAACCAGTCCACCACCTTGTACTTGCTGTCCTGTTTTTTTCAGGCTGCTGTTGAAAAAAGGCGTGGTGTCAATTTCAAACAGATAGCGCTGTGCAGGGGCAAATGCATTAAAGGTAGACGCCTGCAATTGTAGCGCAGAAGACCCCACAATAGCATAAGGCTGCGGCGAAATAGGAATGACATCGTCGGCAAAGAAATACACTTCGGCGCCCAACGCATTGTTCGCGTCGCGCAGTTCGTTGTTCCATTCTGCCGCTGCTGGCAACTCAGCCAAGGTGTTGTCGGCATCGGCTGTTACAAGAAAACGGTTCAGGCCAATGGCGCTGCGATCGGGAGCATCAAAATCGTAATGCATGCGTGTGCGAAACGCCGGAACCGGAACCGTATCCAGTCGGAGCAAGGTTGTGTTTCCGTTGGGGAACCTGTGTTCAATGCGAACGGCATGGGTTCCTCCGGTATTTTCTCCCAGGTTGACCACGTCAAAACCAAAGGCAAACTGGCCCTGCTCTATCCCGACTGGGTTCGGATTGAACCGCACCGAAGCGGGGTCGATCACCAGATCAGGGCCCGGTGCGGCAAAAATTCGGATGGCAGGGTCACCTTGCAACACTAACTGGTGCAACAGCGCAATCACACCAGGGTCGGTGTCACCCTGCAAACCCGCAACCGTACCAGCCAATTGCTCGCCCAGGCTTTTACCATAATCCACGCCACCCATGCGTTCGTACATTTTTTCGCCAAATTTCCGCAGGGCCTCGTAGTGGCTGTAATAAGAAAAGGCAAAATAGGCAACCGCACCACGGTTACGGGCCAGCATAAATTGCTCCCCTAAATTGGTTGACAACATGGAACAACTGCCGGTAAAACAGCCCATGGGCGCCATGACCGGATATCGCCCCTGGTTGTTGTACAGGTCGGGGGTTCCAATATCGAAATCCAGTACCTGTGGGGAGCTGTGCCCGATCATGGTCATCAGGGCTACACCCTCGTTAACCTCCTGCAGGATGCTTTGATAGGCCGATTGCTGCACCGGGTCGTCAGTGCCTTTGTAATAACTAGACACTTCTGCGCCGCAGCGATTGTTTTCCACAATTTGCTGCATGCTGCCCAGTGCATTTCGAATCAACTGATTTTCTGCGCCCGTTCCGCCACCGATGTGCAGGATGCGTTTCATCCAGGCCCGATCGCTGATGGTTTGTGGCGCACTGAGGGACATCTCATGGCTTTTAACTTTCTCCAGGTAATCGCTGATCTCAACCGGACGCCGGACGGCCAACCGACCCACCGGAATAAAAGGCGCTTCGGCCTTGTTCCCCGTCAGAAACAACTGATCCGACCCAGGCGTACCAAAAGTGGGCACAAAAAACAAGGAGTCGCGTAGGGCCGTTGCTGTTGCCGGGTCGCGCATCAACTCGTAATTCAATCCTTTCCCGATCAGAAACAAGTATTTTGGCTGCGTCCAGTGAATGGCGGCCCAATGCGCAAAGTTGCGGATGGCCAAGGGGTGTCCGTAATTGCCATAGGCAAACTGCTCGTACAAATCCAGGATGTTCACATTGGCCACCGTAAAATTTCCGCCGGCTGCAGATGCACGGTAAGCAGCATAGGCAGCAACGGGGTTGGCGCCTGCATTGTCAGGATCCGTGTAGAAATCGGGGTGGCTAACAATAATATATTGAGCATCCGCGCCGGCATAATCCTGAAAAATTACTGGTTCCAGCGTTTCAAGGGTTGTAATCTGGGATGCCGGTTGCAGCAACAACAAGCGGCGATTGCCGTTCGCGGCAGGAAGTTGCACTTTGACCAGGTTATTTTCTACCTGCGTGGTTACTCTTAAATGCTGGTCCAAATCGTACAACACTGGCGTTTCACCGAAAACAGAAAATCCTGCGATTTCCAGGTAACGCGGTCCTGCTGCCTCCTTCAGTTCAAAAGCAAAAGAAGGCGCATTGCCGGCATCGGGCAATCGGGCGTACTGGATGGAAGCAAAGGCCAGGGCATTGCGGTCAACCAGTTCAGTGCCTGACAGGGTAATTTTGGTATTGCTGCCCAAAAAAGCCACCGGGAGGTCAAAATCATGCTGAACCAAGCCATAATTGGGGAATTTATCCTCAAAAAACAGCGTGTCCAGTCCATTGCCGGAAACCCGGGTTTGCTGCACATGGTTGATGCTATAATTGCAGGCATAGCGCAATGCCGCTTTTGCAGCAGGCCCTCCAGGGTATACTTTAGGGAGGTTAAGGGTTACCGGGGAGGATGCGGCCAGCGGTTTGCAAAAACCCTCGCCATGGAACCACGACATCGTAATGTCGTAACTGAGCATTCGTTTGAAATGGCTGGTATTGTACACCCTTTCTACCTGGAACCAGCAGTAGGGTTCCTGCGGTGGTGGATTGGAAAGATCATTGGCAACATCTGTAATCCGCAGCGGCGGCGGGCCAGTACCATCCATGACCAGATAATACACGGCAGTATCGCTGAACAGGCTGTACCTGGGATTCAGCATTTCGGTGTCCGGATTGTCAAAAAGATACTGGTCAAGTTCCGATCTGTTTTTTTGCCCATAAAACTCAAGGTAATCGGCTGCCGAAAAAGGACCGTCGGTACTGGTGTACAAGGCCTGTTCACGGCCAAGATGAAACAAACGCAAAGCAGTGGCTGGCGAACTCGTGACGGGCAGGCCAGCGGCCTCCAGACTGGCAGCCGAAATCCGGTAAACACCATCATTGGCTACCTTTATTTTATAGTAGGTTTTGCTGTAGTCAATCCATTCGTTCCCATACAAGGTATCGGCACCCACCAGCATCTGGGCAGATGCGTGCTGGACACCCATGATCATCACCAGGTACATTACCAACTTATTCATGCCCAAAAGTAGATGCTGCCGCACATAAAACCAGCAAGAGTTGTGGTCATTATTGTACAAAAACTAACTTTGCGGGCCGAGCACCTACTTTCGCCTTCAGGAAAAAAGGGCTTACGGCAAAACTCCTGCAAAATAACAGCATCCCTGCTGTTTCAATTGTCTTACACCGTATGATGAAGCATAACCTTATTTTAAATCTTGTAGTTGTTCTGATGCTGGGCCTGAGTGCCTGTCAACCCGATTTCAAGGACATGGTGGAAAAAGAAAAAGCCACCGGAATACGGAACGACAGTCTTTTCCTGGGCTATCATTTTGGCATGAGCCAGGATAGTTTTTATAAACATTCGTTCCATTTGAACCAGCAAGGCGTGGTTACCAACGGACCGGAAAACAACTCCGTATTGTACGCCATATCCGGATACGACCACCCCATCGACATGAATTTTTACCCGGATTTTGAAGACCGCAAAATTTATAAAATGTTGGTCCTTTTCAATTACAATGCCTGGGCGCCCTGGAACAAACAACTGTTTACCAAAAACCTGCTTCCACATGTGCTCGATCTGCTGTCGAAATGGTACGGCAAGGAACTGATCAAGTACAAGGATGATAAAGGTCTCCCCTTTTGGGCGGTGGCTGATGGCAACCGTATGATCAAAGTTATCGTGCAAAACGAACGCCTGATCAGGGTTAACATCATCGACAGCAGCGTTACGCCAAAGCCGACGCCCCAAAAGGCACCCGATGGGCCAAGGCCACTTTGGGAAAAGAAAAACTGAACGCCTTTTTTGTGTCTTTTGCCGTATGCTACGGGCTATTTTATTTTAAATAATTGATTATCAATCTATTAGATTAAACACAAATTAAAAAAAAGGTGACAGCAGCCCCATAAAGTAAAAAATGACATTTATTTAAAAGCCGTGTTGGTATATTTGATTTCATTAAACCAAATCCCATGAAGCGGCCATACCACCCAGCCATATTATTGCTGTTACTGACTTTTGGCAGCCTTTCGCTGCAAGCACAACAAGATACCCTCCACCCTGCCAGTGCCAGTACAAGCTTATTTTTCCCAAAGTTCAACCAGGGCAACATTCAGGATCCACTGCAGGCTGTGCAAGGTAAAATGAGTGGACTGAGCGTTGCACGGCCGGGCAGCGCCCCCAATGAGGCCTTTGTTTTCAGGGTAAGAGGCCTGAGTTCCATCCATGCCAACACAGCACCCCTGGTGGTAATCGATGGTGTTACAGGTGCTTCGCTCTCGCTTTTAAATCCTGGCGATATAGCCAGCATTCAGGTGTTGCGAGACGGTGCATCCCTTGCCCGATATGGCATGCGGGGCGCCGCCGGGGTGGTAATGGTGACCACCAAAAAAGGCGCTCCGGAGCGATTGAGTTTGAATTACGAAGGGCAACTGGCGTTCGACCAGGCCAGTAAGCGCTACACAACATTTACACAAAGTGAATTTTTGAATGCTGGCGGTACCGACTTATCCCCTCAGAGCAGTGCCAGCACCAATTGGCAGGATGAAATACTCCAAACCGGTGTCTCCCACAACCACCGCTTAGGCCTCAGCACGCCGCTGTGGCAAGGCGCCCTTCGCGCTTCGTTGCATTACCGAAATATGGAGGGCGTGCTGCGGGAAAGCGGCAACCAACAACTCGGCGGGCAACTGCAATTTAGCCAATCGCTGCTGCAGGACCGATTGCAAATTGATGCCCGATTGTGGTCTACCCTCCGGCAGGCCGACATAAGTTTTCCAGAGGCTTTTCGGTATGCCCTTACCTTCAACCCAACCGCAGCCATAAAAAGTTCTGATCCCGCTTACCAACCCTATGGCGGGTATGTTACTGTGCCACAATTTGATGTATTCAACCCTGTGGCGATGATTGCGCAAAACAGCAACCGTAGTTTATCCAATGTTTTGCTGGGTTCGGTTCGGGCAGAGTACAGGTTGATGTCGCCATTAAGCGTTTCCTTGCAGCTGGCAAGAGAAAATACGCGGTTTGACCACACCGAATTTTATGCACCTCAGAGTAATTATCGCCAGGGAACTGTTGCTGGAGAAGGGTCCATCCGGCGACTCAACCAGGAACAACATCTGGACTTTCTGGATGCCGCAGTGCACCTAAAACAAAATCTTGGCGAAAAAACCTGCTGGACCACGGACATTGGTTACAGTTGGCAAAGCATCGACAAGCGTGCGAATGATACACTCGCCAATGGTACCTTCGGACTGGATAAATCGTCTGCCCCTACCCTATTTAAAGGGCTGGTGCTTCAGCCTGGCGCCTATTCCAGCATCTACCAGCGAAACGAGAATCTGCTCATTGCAGGCTATGCCAATACCGTCCTGAATTTCAACCAGCGCTATTTCTTCGAGGCTGGGATACGCAGGGAAGGCTCCAACTGGCTGGGAACGCAGCGGCGCTGGGGTATGTTCCTTATCTTGGCGGCGCCATCGATTTTAGTCCTTTACTGGGCTGGCAAAAATTCAGCAACTCCGGTTGCGGGCCAGCTGGGGACAGAGTGGCATGCAACCCATCAGTGACGGACTTTCCCGGGAGACCCTGGGGCCAAACGTCCACTATTATTCAGACGGGAATTATCTGCCGGGTCTAACCGTTGTCAATAACGCTAACCCTAACCTGCGTGCAGAACGAAACACAGCGCTCAACATCGGGCTGGATGTACAGTTGTTCCACGGCAACTTGTCGGCATCGCTCAATTGGTTTCAACATACCAACGACCGCTTGCTTATCCCCACACAAGTACCTCAGCCGCCCAACCAAGCCGGAAACACCTGGCTGAACACCGGTGAATTGCGCAATACAGGGATGGATGCACAAATTTCCTGGAACCATATTGTAAATACGTCCCAACTTGACTGGTCTGCCGACCTGGTTTTGTGGGGCACGAACACCCAATTGGTGAACATTGGCTGGTCGACACCGGATTTCACCGCATATATTGGGTCGCCGGGTTTTTGTTGTGCCGGCTACATATTGGTAGAAAATGATGCGCCACTTGGGCAATTGTATGGTCTGGTACAAGCTGGTGTGAACCCGGACGGCACCATTCAATACAAAGACCTGAATAAAGACCAGACAGTTGACATTTACAACGCTGTTTCTCCAGACAAGCAGGTGCTTGGCCAGGGCACGCCAAAACTGGAAATGGGTATTAACCAAACCCTGCGATATGGGCGTTGGGATTTGAATGTTTTCCTGCGTGGCGCCTTTGGACATAGTTTGGCACACGACAACCGGGTTCATTACGAAAACCTTGAACCGGATTTTGGATTATACAACCATATTAAAACGAGTTACTTTAATTCCCGCATACGCGACTACACCCAAATTTCAGACGTGTTTGTGGAAAAAGCCAATTTCCTCCGACTGGACAATGCTACCCTGGGGTATCGCTTTGCTTTCAAAGAAACAGCCCGGATACAAATGCTGAGGCTATATGTTGGTGGACAAAACATGCTGGTCTTTAGCAAATATACCGGCATGGACCCCGAAGTGCGGTGGCAAGACAATGGGACATTCGATAACGGAGGCCGGCCCTATTCCGCTTCCCCCAATCTCCTTGCACCGGGCGTCGATCGCAGGGGAACTTATTACCTGTCAAAAACCTATTTCCTTGGCGTACAAGCTGGATTTTAAACCAACACTACCATGAAACAATTTATTCGACTTGGAATATTATCCTTACTGCTTTTGGCGCTCAACCCAGCCTGTACCCAATTGGACGAGCCCCTGTACGATCAAATCAGTACTGATCAGTTTTTTACAACGCAAACTGAATTTGACCAAATTATAGGACCATTGTACACCAATCTGTATGGCTTGGGCAGTCATGGCGGATTTTTTTCCATGCAGGAAATCAGCAGCGACGAGGTGGCTATACCCAATCGCGGTGGCGACTGGGGCGACGATGTCTGGGTCAGGGCGCATCAGCATTATTACAACGCGTATGATCAACCGGTGAGCAATGCATGGAGCTTTCTTTACAGCGGCATTTTGGCATGTAATCGCATCCTCGATTTGCTGGACAAATCCAACCAACAAGGCCATATCCCGAACACTGAATTGTATACCCAAAACCGTGCAGAAGCAAGGGCTTTGCGCGCCTTGTATTATTATTGGCTGCTCGACTTTTTTGGCAATGTCCCCATCATAACGGATTACGATACGGGCAATACCATCCCGACCAATACACCCAGAGCACAGGTATTTGATTTTGTGGAGCAGGAATTACTCGCGGTGAGTCCATTGATCAATAAAAATATAACCCAGGCCAATTACGGCCGCATGCATTATTATGCAGTACAAATGTTGTTGGCAAAACTATACCTCAATGCGGAAGTATATGCTGGCACCCCGCGATGGAACGATGCCCTGGATGCCTGCAACACCATCATCAATGCCGGCTTGTATGCACTGGAGGCCGACTATTTTGCCAATTTCAAGGTGCAAAATCAAACGAGCCACGAATTCATTCTTGCGGTTCCCTTTGACGCCAAGGCTGCACCGGGTTTCAATTTGGCGCAAATGACACTCCATTACAGCGCCCAGGCCACCTACAATTTGCAACAGCAACCCTGGAACGGGTATTGTTCTCTGCAAGAGTTTTATGAAAAATACGACAGTAATGATGTGCGGATCAACAACTTCCTTGTCGGGCCGCAATACGAAGCCGATGGCATTACACCCTTGCTTGATTCAAACTTCGACGATCCTGATGGCCCCCAAGTGGTTTACACACCGGAAATCAATGCTTTCACCATGAATTGTTATCGGCAGGCCGGGGTAAGAATTGGCAAATACGAATTTGAAAAAGGCGCCGGACCCGATATGAGCAATGACATGCCAGTTTTCCGCTTCTCGGATGTGCTGTTGATGAAAGCAGAAATCCTGTGGCGACTTTCGCCATCAAGTACAGAAGCCCTGGATTTGGTAAACACCGTGCGCAAACGCGCCTTTGAACCAGACGAGGACCTTCCTTCCCTAAACGCCCAAACATTGTTGGATGAGCGCGGAAGAGAATTGTTTTACGAGGGGGTACGCCGGCAGGACTTGATCCGGTTTGGCGTTTATGGCGCACCAACGGAGTTTATGCCAGGCTCAGACCCCTGCAAGGAAATCATGCCCATCCCAGCCGGACATTTGAATCTCTCCAATTTGCAGCAAAACCCCTGCTATTGAACACAGAAAGGCCGTGATAAAATTTATGCGTATTCTTGTGGGAAATTGAATGCGTACAAATACTGTTTTCCTTTGAGGCTATTGAGATGAGAATACCCTTGTTTTATCTACTGCTCCTGTGCATTTTCCTTGCTTGTAAAAACGCCGGTTTGGAACAGCCTTCCAAACGGTTTACCTTACTGGCGTCGGCGCAAACCGGTATCGATTTCAGCAATGACTTGCCATACTCGGACTCCCTTAACTGTTACCTCTTTCGCAATTTTTACAACGGCGGAGGTGTAGGTATAGGCGATGTCAACAACGATGGGCTGCTGGATGTCTTTTTTGTGGCAACTTGCGCAGCAACAAACTTTACCTCAACAAGGGCGATTTCAAATTCGAGGACATCACCACCGCAGCAGGACTCGACTCCGAGGGTTCCTGGACCACCGGCATCGCCTTTGTCGACCTGAATGCCGATGGGCTGCTCGATATTTACCTCTGCAAATCGGGCCCACCCGGGGAAAGCACCGCCACAACGAACTCTACTTGAACAAAGGATTGGATAAAAATGGAGTGCCTAGCTTTGAAGAACAATCGGAGCAATGGAAACTTGACTACGAGGGGCTAAGTACACATGCTGCCTTTTTCGACTACGACAAAGACGGAGATATAGACTGCTACCTGCTCAACAATTCCATTCGGAGCGTGGGTGGTTACGACTATCGGCCCGGTCAGCGCAATATTCCGGACCCCAACGGCGGCAACCGTTTGCTCCGAAATGAAGTCGATCATTTTGAAGATGTAACCCTGGAATCCGGGATTTATGCCTCTGCGATAGGATTCGGATTGGGCGTTACCATCGGCGATTATGATGGCGACGGCTGGCAGGATATCTTTGTATCCAACGACTTCTTTGAACGCGATTACCTCTACCACAACCTCGGCAACGGGAAGTTCGAAGAAGTGTTGGTTTCCTGCATTCCCGAGATCAGCAAGGGCTCCATGGGCGCCGATATGGCGGATCTGGACAACGATGGCAAGCCAGAAATTTTTGTCACCGAAATGACCCCGGAAACCGAAAAGCGGTACAAAACCAAAACCACATTCGACGACTGGAACACCTACAGCATGATGCAGGAAACCGGCTACCACCGGCAATTTGGCCGCAATGTGCTCCAAAAAAACAACGGCAACCAGACTTTTTCAGAAGTCGGACGGCAGGCTGGCGTTTGGGCAACCGACTGGAGTTGGGGCGCTCTGCTGGCCGATTTTGACAACGATGGCAGGAAGGATATTTTCGTGGCCAATGGCATCGGAAAAGACCTGCTCGATCAGGATTACCTGAATTTCTACTCCGATCCGGCGGTGGTTCGGCAGCTGCTGAAAGAAAACCCGGGAGCGGGTATAAAAAAACTCATTGACCGTATTCCATCGGTTCCTGTACCCAATTACCTCTTTCAAAATCAGGGTGATTTGAAATTTAGCAACGTGGCAGACGACTGGGGGCTTGCTACCCCATCCTGGTCCAATGGATCCGCTTATGCCGACCTTGACAACGATGGCGACCTCGATTTGCTGGTCAACAATGTGAATATGCCTTGTTTTGTGTACCGCAACGAAACAAACCAGTCGCAAAACTGGATAACGGTTGCGCTCCAGGGCGTGCCCCCCAATACACAGTAGCTTGGCGCAAAAGTTTGGGTAAGCGCAGGCGGTGTTACCCAATATCAGGAACTGGCCCCCATGCGCGGCTTCGAATCCTGTGTCGACCCAAGATTGCATTTTGGCCTGGGTAAGAACACTAAAATTGACTCTTTACGGGTTGAATTCCAGTCAGGAAAATTTTATCTGAGTAAAATATTGTCTTGTAATAAAATATTAATCGTCGCTGAGTCAGACGCGGGTGCGGTGGCAGAGAAGTCTGGCAAACAGCAAGAAAAGCCCATTTTCCAATCCGTTATCGGGCCTGAATACCAACATGGGGAAAGTGCCTTTTCAGATTTCGACCGGGAAGCCCTGTTGTTCAGGATGTTTTCGGCGGAAGGGCCCTGCATGGTTACAGCAGACGTCAACAGCGATGGAGAACCCGACGTGTACATAGGTGGCGCCGCCGGACAAGCAGGGCAGTTGTTTTTGGGCGAAGGAAATCAGCAATGGCGAGCGGTTTCCGTGCCTGCCTTTGAAACCGACAAGTCTGGAGAGGACGTTACTGCTTGTTTTTTTGATGCCGACGGCGACGGCGACAGCGACCTGTACGTGGGCTCGGGGAGCAATGAGTTTAATCCCGGAGAAGCAGCCCTGCAGGATAGATTGTACTTAAATGATGGACGGGGCCATTTCAGTAAAAAGCAAGATGCGATCCCCTTGGGCAAACCTTTTGCCACTTCCTGCGTCAGTGCAGCCGACATTGATGGCGACGGCGACCTTGACTTGTTCGCTGGCATGCGTCTTATCCCTGGGCATTACGGACAGGCTCCCGTGTCCTTTATCCTCTTGAACGATGGCAAGGGCCTTTTCCAGCCCGCCATGTCGCAATATCCTGCCTTGCAAAACCTGGGTATGGTTACCGATGCACTGTGGGTGGACATTGATGGCGACAAGGACCCCGACCTGATTACCGTTGGAGATTGGGAGCCTGTGCGCATTTTCAGGAACGACAAGGGGCAACTAGTCGACATTTCAGCCAATGCCGGCCTTTCCGGCAGCAATGGCTGGTGGCTGTGCATTCAATCGGCAGACCTCGATGCCGATGGTGACCCTGACTTTATCCTGGGCAATTACGGCCAGAACAGTAGGTTCAAGGCCAGCAAAAAACAACCCCTTCAACTGTACGTCAATGATTTTGATGGCAACGGGAAGGATGAAACCGTCCTGTGCCAGTATTATGGCGAAAAGTCATATCCTCTGCCGTTGCGCAACGATATGGTCAAACAAATGCCGGTACTCAAAAAGAAATACCTGAAATTCGAGGATTACGCTGGACAAACCATACAAGACGTTTTCAGCGCCGACCAAATGGCCGCTGCGCTGGAAAAACAAGCTTTCAGTTTGGAAACGATGGTATTATGGAATGAGGGGAATGGAAAATTCAGGTTGCAAACCTTGCCACCTGCAGCGCAAATGGCACCCGTTTATGCTGTTGCAGCCCATGACTTTAATGGCGATGGGCGCATAGATCTCCTGTTGGCCGGCAACGAATCACGTTGCAAACCAGAGTGCGGCATCCAATTGGGTTCTTACGGCGTTGTGCTGCTGGGGCAGGCAGATCATGGTTATAAAGCACTTTCCGCGACCGAGCAAGGGCTATGGTTAAAGGGTGAAGTGAGAAGCCTGGTTAATTTACCCAATGTACTGCTCGTGGGGAAGAACAATGGTAAACTGGAGGCCTATCAATATGGTAAGTAGGGCAAAACCTATTCCCGTATAAACTCCAGTTCCTTGTGCCGATCCAATCGCGCCATTGGGGAAGGCTCACCAGGCTCCTTGTTGTCCCTGCGGTGACGAACAACATAGTTTACAGCCGCAAGGATTTCACTGCTGATGGCGCCAAAGGTGGCAGGAAAATCTGCATCAATACGGCTGGCGGCTGTACTTACCAACGGCTTTCCAAATTGTCCAATTAGTTCCTGACAAAACTCATCACTGGCGATGCGAATGGCCACCGTGCCGTTTTTCCCTTTAATGGCATCTGGAATTCCGATCGGTTTTTCATAGATCAGGGTTAACGGACGCTGGTGATAGGAAAGCAGCGTTTCCAGGCGAGGATTGATCTTAGGCACGTATTGCCTTAGCATCTCCAGGCTATCCACGAGCAAAATATAACCATTGGAGGAAGGACCTCCCTTGATCTGCTCGAGGCGGGCCATGGCGTCCTGGTTCCAGGGATCACAACCTATTCCCCAAATGGTGTCGGTGGGATAACAAATAATACCACCATCAGATAAAACCTGGGTGATTTCTGCGATATCGTCTCTTAATAGGTACATGGCCAACAATTAGCAATAATATTGCGTTCTTAATGTGAAATTGATCGGCAAAAATGCGTTTTTTGCATCAAACCACCCAATCCAATTAACTAAAAACAGCCTGCATGAAGTTTCGCAGTCAAGTATTTTTAATAACGGCATTACTTGGTATTTGTTTTCCACTGGTTGTCAGTGCCATGCATATTATTGGTGGTGAAATCAGTTATGAGTGTAGCGGAACGGACCAACCCGGCATTAAAACCTATCGGTTTACCATGAGAATGTACCGGGATTGTTTTGGCGGTGGTGCCGATTTTGACAGCCCTGCCAATATTGCCATTTACAGGGGTAGTGTCAACAATGCAACTTTATATGCCACTTTTCCAGTTGATTATCTCACGAAACAGCGCTTGATTCCCGATACACCGGCTTGCGTAGCCAAGGTCCCCAACATCTGTGTAGAGGAAGCCGTTTACATCTTTACGGAGAATCTGCCGGTTAGCAACCAAAGTTACTTTGTGGTGTACCAGCGTTGTTGCCGAAACATCACCATTAGTAACATACTGAACCCGGGAGACATTGGCGCTACCTTTCAGATAGAAATAACGCCAGCAGCTCAAATGGTGTGCAACAATTCGCCCACTTTCAATAATTTTCCACCCATCATCATTTGCAAGGATTTTCCACTGGATTTTGATCACAGTGCCTCCGACCCGGATGGTGACCAGCTCGTGTATCGCTTTTGTGCACCACTGCAAGGCGGTGGCCCCATCCTGGCGCCAACCAGTGCGCTGCAATCCTGTTTTGGCGCAGCACCCAGCCCACCCTGTGCCCCGCCTTACGATGAAGTTCCATTTATCCTGCCAGCTTATTCACCCAGTAACCCAATGGGAGGAAGTCCGGTCGTTAATATTAATTCCACTACTGGATTGATCACGGGCACGCCAAATCTGCTGGGTCAGTTTGTGGTTGGCGTATGTGTGGAAGAATACCGCAATGGCGTGCTGCTGTCGGTCGTCCGCAGAGACTTTCAGTTCAACGTTACCGATTGTAGTCCCACTGTATTGGCCAATATCAGTTCCGATTCCATTGCCGGGCCGCAACGATTTGTGGTGTCCTCCTGCGGCCAAAACAGCGTCACATTCATCAACCAGAGTGTCCAACAGCAATTTATTGAATCTTTCCGTTGGAGTTTTGATTTGAATGGGACGCCCTATTCCGACAGCACGAACTGGAATGCCACGGTTAATTTCCCCGACACCGGCTCCTACAACGGCGCCCTTTACCTCAACCCAGGCACCGTATGCGCGGATACAGCCTATATCGCAGTCAATATTTTCCCAGCCATCACGGCCGACTTCTCTTTTGTTTACGATACTTGCGTGGCAGGGCCGGTTGATTTTACCGATTTGTCCTTTGGCGATGGGGGGGTTAATCGTTGGAGTTGGAATTTTGGGGTATCTGGTGGTAGTTCTATGCTACAAAACCCCAGTTACCTTTATCCTATCCCTGGTAACCACGATGTACAACTCCGGGTTTACGATAAAAACAGGTGCTCCGCACAAAAGACCAAGACCATCAACTGGTTTCCGGTACCACCTTTGATTATTATTGAACCTGATAAATTTATTGGTTGCGTGCCCGACAGCATCTTTTTTAACAACCTGTCCACGCCAATCGATTCTACATATCATATCGTTTGGGATTTTGGCGACGGCACCACTCAGGAGAATGTTATCAGCCCAACCCACGAATACACCCAACCCGGCCTTTACGATGTCAGTGTGTCCATTACTTCACCCATTGGGTGTTACACCACCGATACCTTTCCCCGGCTGATCAGAGGGGAGCCTGCGCCCATTGCAAATTTCAGTTACCTGCCCGACACGCTGCTGAGCAACCTGAACAACGAGGTGCAGTTCACCGACTTATCATTCAACGCCTTTCGCTGGAACTGGATGTTTGATAAATTCGGTACCTCTACGCAACAAAATCCCAACTTCACCTTCCCCGATACGGGCTTGGTAAAGGTCCGCCTCCTTGTTACCCATGAATCGGGATGCAAAGACTCGCTAACACGCTATCTGGATTTTGTGCCTGATTTTCGCTGGTTCATGCCTAATGCCTTCACTCCCAATGGAGACGGGCAAAATGATGAATTCTATGGCACCGGACTTCTGGAGGGCGTCACAGATTTTAACATGAGCATCTGGAACCGCTGGGGTGAAAATGTATTTGAAACGCAGGACCCGAATACGGGCTGGAACGGCCGGGATCAAAACAACGGCAAGTTATCGCCAGCAGGCGTTTACGTTTATCTGGTCACCTTTACCTCCCCGCGCGGAAAACCCCTGGAATTCAAGGGATTTGCAACCCTGATCCGGTAATCTATTGTAGTTTTGTGCTACCACCTGGCAGCCGCAGGTTTTTGCGAGATCTGCGGGACAATCCTTTTTGCGAAGCAAAACAGCTGCGCTTTCTGCGAGATCTGCGGGACAATACCTTTTTGCGAAGCAAAACAGCTGCGCTTTTCTGCGAGATCTGCGGGACAATGGGACAATGCTTTTTGCGAAGCAAAACATCTGCGCTTTTTGCGAGATCTGCGGGACAATACCTTTTTGCGAGATCTGTGGGACAATACCTTTTGCGAAGCAAAACGGAAAAAACAAAACTGGTACACTTCTAGCCAGGCAATGAAATTTTCCCCAGGGAACCTACGGATAACCCACCGGGCAACTGCAAACCTTGCTCCTGGCCCATGATGGTTTCATTGGCAAGCACAGCAAACAACACAGCTTCCTTTGCATCTGCAGCGATGCCCAGTTCATCAAAGGGCCGGATATCCCAGCCCGGGCCCTTTTTATCTTGCTGCCCAAATGCCCATTCCAGATCAGCCATCAGTGCAGGATTATACACCCCTCCGCCACTCACATAATGCTACCCACAGCACTTTTCCGATTCACCGCAGCAACCATGTCTGCAATGGTAATCGCTGTAAAGCGCGTGAGAGTGGCCATGATATCGAATGGATTGTTGTTGCCCTTTGGTATTCGCTGAAGCAATGCATTGACCCATGCTGCATTAAACATTTCAGGCCCTGTCGTCTTGGGCATTGGCAGTTGAAAAAACGGATGTTGCAACAAGGCCTCCAGTAATGCAGGTGAAACACGCCCGGCTTTAGCAAGAATGCCATCTTTATCGCATTCCTGCTCAAAGAGCGCTCTGGCAAATGCATCCAGCAGGGTATTCCCCGGTCCGGTATCCGTTGCGAACACTAACGCAGAATCTCCCCCGGCCGGCAAAAATGTAAAATTGGCAATGCCACCAATATTCAGTAAAATGCGGTCTTCCTTAGGATCGGTATAGAGGAAATAATCGCCATATATCGCCAGCGGGGCACCTTCTCCTCCTGCTGCCACGTGCTTTTGGCGAAAATCGCTGATGGTGATAATACCTGTTTGATGGGCGATATGATCACCATCGCCGATTTGGAGCGTTGCATTGGGCATGTCGGGCAACTGGTGCAGATGCCTGGGCGCATGCATGATGGTTTGGCCATGACTGGCAATCAGATCAACCTGCTCAGGCGACAAGCCCCAACGGGCAAGTGTTTCCAGGATCAAGCGGGCATGCTCCTGACCAACCCAGGCATTCATCAAGGCCAGAAACTGAAGGTCCACCGTTTTTTGTGCAAAAACCTTACGGAGATTGTCTTTAAACACCACGTCGTAGGGAAGGCTCGAGAACCGTAGCAGTTCGAGGCTCGTTTGCAGCCCCCGACCGTTTACCCGACAAAGGGCCAAATCCAGTCCATCCAGCGAGGTGCCCGACATCAAGCCCAGAATCAGGCGATTTTCCTGTTGAGATAATTGGCAAAGTTTTGAGATCCAATGGCTCATGTAAAAAGTTTACGATCTTTGAGGCACAAGATCTATAAATATTCCTATTCATGTTTGCCATCGATCCAGACATCAGAAGGGCGCACACCCTTCCGGGCGCATTTTATACCGAACCCGGGTATTTCCAGCAGGCCCGCGAACAAATTTTCGCCCGCAGCTGGCAAATTATTCCCGGTTCAGCAGAAACGGTCAGGTTGCCCTTCGACGCCCTCCCCTTCCGGTACCTTCCGGGATATATGGAGGAGCCTTTGTTGCTGCTGCGGGATCAGGATAATCAGTTACAATGCCTGTCAAATGTATGCACCCACCGCGGTAAAATACTGGTTGAGCAACCCTGTAAATTGCCTCACGGCATCCAGTGCAGCTATCATGGCCGTCGTTTTAAATGCAATGGTCAGTTTCAATCCATGCCGGAAACAGAAGGCATGGAAAATTTTCCCAGCACCTCCGACCACCTCACCCCGCTCCAAGTGCAAGAATGGCGGTCATTCGCCTTTACTTCACTTGCACCAGAAATCCCCTTCCAGGAGTGGATTGCACCGATGGAGGACCGCATCGGCTTTTTGCCTGTAGAACAGTTCCTTTTTGCGCCAGAGCGTTCGCGTGATTACCTGGTAAAAGCCAACTGGGCGTTGTATGTTGACAATTATCTGGAGGGCTTTCACATCCCATTTGTGCACAAAAGCCTCCACGAATCGCTGGATTGGAGTGCCTACCGGACAGAACTATTCGCTTGGTCCAATGTGCAAGTTGGGATCAGCAAGGGCGGCGAACATGTCTTTGATTTACCCCAACAACACCCCGACTTTGGGCAGGCGGTGGCTGCATATTATTTCTGGTTATTTCCCAACCTGATGTTTAATTTTTACCCCTGGGGGCTCTCGTTAAACATCATACTGCCCCTGGCGCCCGGTTTAACAAAGGTGCAATTCCGATCCTTTATTTGGGATGCATCCAAACTGGATACTGGCGCAGGCGCAGATGTGGATCGGGTAGAAAGAGAAGACGAGGCGGTGGTGGAACAAGTGCAGATGGGACTGGGCTCGAGGTTTTACACCCACGGGCGATATTCACCCAAACAGGAGCGGGGTGTGCACCATTTCCATTGTTTGGTCGATAAAATGATGTCGAGACCTATTTCTGAGGCAGCATATTGATTGTAGATTGTAACTTTATAGCAACTGTTCACTGGAAGCCAGCCAATTTGTATGTCCCATTTTCGTAACGTCCTTTTTATAGCTTGTATGTTGATCGGAATTTTCCACCTCCAGGCTATGCCCGTCGGGGGCCCTACCGACTGTATCGACAGCATCCACGCTAACATACAGGCAGTGCGCTGCCATGGCCTGCGAAATGGTGTGATTCGAATTGATTCGGTATATGGTGGAACCGGGCCGTACTACTACTCCCTGGATGGCACAACCTACAGTACTTTTCCCTTTTTCGACCGGCTGTGGGCTGGTGATTACACGTTGTGGGTCCGGGATGCTGTCGGTTGTGTAAAAATAGAAAACCTGAATGTCCCGGAACCGGAGCTGCTGGAAATCCAACTTTCCGCCAGCGACAGCACCGTTAACACAGGTGTACCAGTGGAGTTGCGGGCCAGTTTCAGTCCTGAGCAAACCCTAATTCGAAAAATTTCCTGGCGCCCCCCACAGTATTTTCCGGAACAAAACAAACTGGAGCAAACGGTACAACTGCAGGAAACCACCACCATAGCGGTAGAGATGCTTACTAAAGAGGGTTGTTCCGCATCTGCCCAACTAACCATTGAAGTTGAGAAAATAAATTATTTTTTCCCCAATATCATCAAACCCGGCAGCAATGCGGATGCCTATTTCACGGTATTTTCTGAAGAGGGTTTGCATGCCGTTGAAAACCTTAAGGTGTTCAGCAGAGATGGCGCCTTGATTTTTGAGCGCTCACAGTTTCCACCCAATGACCCTTTGTCGGGCTGGAATGGAAAATACCGCGATCGCTTCGTTTCGCCAGGTGTTTACCCCTGGACGGTTATTTTGGCGTTTGAAGACGGGCATCGGGAACAACACAGCGGCAGCATTACCGTGGTGCGTTAATAGGCCAATTTGACCACAGGGCCTTCCTGCAAGTAAACCGGATCGGCATATCCGGCTTTAACATTAAGCCCATCTACAGGAACTTGTTGGCCATCCTTTATGCGAATCTGGTACTGCAGAACATATTGCACCGCATCGTACAAGACACCGTGTACTTCCTGGATGCTATTTTCGGAGCGTGAAATTTCCATTTCAGGCAATCCGAACTCCTTCAATCCAAAGGTAAATCCACCCGTATCGCCCTCTTCTTCAATGAGACCAAAGTAAACCCAGCAATAAACTGGCAAAGACTGATCGCTCATGTTCCTGGCAGCCTCCAGGTAATATCCTTTGGGAAGCACCAGCACTTCATCGGTCATCAGGACAGCAATAGAAGCCTGGCTATGCTCCAAAATAGCCGCCGTAACCCGTGTAAACAATTTGTACAATTCCAGGTTTTTTGCCCTGAACCCATGACGGAAACCACAATTTGGGCTTTTGGCCTGCGGTTTCCTGCAAAGCACTTTTCCAAAGCCAAGACAGCGCAGACGCCGTTTGAACCTCATTTTGCGGCGCGGGATAATCCAGATACGCCAGCATAACAGTTGCATTCGTGGTTTGAAAAACGAGCGTTTTGTTGCCCGTATTTACCGAGTCAATTTTTATTTTCCAATCCTGCCGAAGAGACTGCAGCAACTCCTGGGCATTGGGGAATTCGGCCTGGTTCAATAAAACGGTTCCAGAAACGACTTTAGTACCGGATTCCTGTGCAGAGACTGCCCAGGAGAAAGCGGTGGCACACAGCAAAACAAACAGGCGCATAAATCTTGGGGAAAATGAGTACAACATGGACGGTGAATCAAAATTCATGCGTAAAAGCGTTCGGACAGATCGGAATCTCCAAACTGTCCGAACACCTCAAACCGCATGGCTATCGAATTAACGTCACATCCCCTTTAAATATTTCCTCACGGCCATCAGCAAACTGCACTTTCATGACATAGAAGTAAACATCGCTTGGCGCATCTTTGCCATTGAACTTACCATCCCAGCGCTCTTTGCCTTGCATGGATTCAAATACCAGCTCACCCCAGCGGTTGTAAATATTGAAACTGCTGATGGTGATGGTACCGCCTTTTAGCCCCAAACCAAACGAATCGTTGGTGCCGTCGCCATCGGGGGTAAAGGCATTGGGCAGCACGTAACAGCGTTCAACCAGTATGCTAAACGGACCAGCAGAGGCGGTACAGCCGTTCAAGTCGGTGGCCATAACCTCGTAACTTGCGGAATTGCCGGCAGCAACCGTGGGTACAACAACAACGGATGGTGTGGTTTTATTGGGTATCGCAATACCGTTCTCGGTCCAGACAAGCGAAGCACTGGCTGGTACAACCGTTACGGAAAGCGACAATTCACTGCCTTCACAAATCGAACTGGTATCGGGTTCAGCCGTAAAGTCTGTTAAAATTATTCCCGGCACTACCGTCACGGTCACGGCGTCAGCAGTGCTGCAACGGTTGTCGGGGCCGTAAACCTGGGTAGCCGTATAGGTAGTAGTCTGAACCGGCGTTTCCGTGATGTTGAGCCCGTTTTTGCCCACTGGATCCCAAACAACCGTTCCAGTTGTGCCTGTAACCGTCGCACTCAGGTCAACAGCGTCGCCAAAGCAAACCGTTTGATCCGGACCAGCATCTATCGTGGCAAATGCCACGTTTACCCGAACGCTGTCGAATACATCGCATACATCGTTGGATGCTTTAAGGATATAGGTCGTTGTTGTTTGTGGGGTTACTGTTGGCATGGCATCCACCGAAACAAATCCTGAAGGATTCGATGTCCAACTGTAGCTCACGCCAGCTTCTGAATTGCCATTCAACAGCACCGCTTCGCCCCTGCAAATACTCGTATCCGCCGTAACCTGCGGCATCGGCGCAGGCAAAACAGAGATCACAACTGTATCCGTAGCCACGCAATCCTCGCCATAAGCCAGGGTCACAGAATAGACCGTGGTAGCGGCTGGGGTAACATTGATGCTTTGGGTCATTTGGCCATCAGGCCGCCAGAAGTAAGTACCCGGCGTTCCCGTTACAGCGGCATTCAATGTAACAGGCGTGCCCTGACAAACGGTTTGATCTCCTCCGGCATTTACCGTTGCAAATGCGACATTGAGGGTAACTTCAGCTTCAGAAGTGCAATTCCCGTTATCGGCCACCACCTTGTACTTTGTATTGGTCGATGGTGAAACGACGGGGCTGGGCTCATTGGAAGTGAACCCTGCTGGCTCGGAAGTCCAGGTATAAGTAACATTTGGCTGGCTGATAGCATTCAAAGTAACCGATTCACCAAGGCAAATGGTCTGGTCAGGGGCCATATCAAGCGCTGGGGGCGGTGTAACTTGTATGGTAATACTAGATCCTGCCGGACAATCGGCTTCCGGCGCCGTAACCTGATAGCTGGTGGTAACCAATGGAGTTGCTATTGGGTTCGGACAATCGGTGCAACTCAGTGTTCCTGTTTCGTCCATCCATTCCAGCGACTGCTGCGGCGAAACCGTTGCCGTAATCTGGACGGGTTGGCCCGGACAAACACTGCTTGGAGTGCTGGTGATATTTATGGTTGGTGGAATAGCCACTGGTACGTCCACAGATGCGGTATCTATACAACCCCGATTGTTTACGGCCCTGGAAAATGTAAGGGTTTCGGTGGCGATGATCACCATATTCCAGTTGCTATCGGGTGTGAGTTGGTTGCCAACTGGCAGCCAGGTGATGTCAATGTCCGGGAAGCTGGCAGGTTCATACGTCTGAGAAATCAGATAAACCGTGTCGCCCGGGCAATAAATGGCTTTGTCCTGTACGCGGTTTATAAGGGAATTGGGCAGCGAATCTACACGGATATGAACAGAGTCGCGCACCAGGCAACCATTTACATTATAGGTTGCTGTAAACGTTACCGATTCATCCGGGTTAGCGTTAGTGCTGGGTCCTGTAGGATTACTCAGGTAAAAGGCTGGCGCCCATTGTACTTCAGCACCTGTTGGTGCAGCATTGGCTTGCAACAATACCGTATCACCAAGGCAGATCTCTTTATAAGGATCACCAAGGATATCGACATCCGCAGCGATAACAGTAACAAGCACATCCGCCGTTTGGGTACAGTATCCATTGGAAGAACTGGCCGTCAGGGTATAGGAAGTTGTAACATCGGGTAAAGCGATTGGGCCTGAAATCTCAGGATCATCCAAGCCAGAAGCGGGCGACCACTGGTAGGTCGTGCTGTTGTTCAGTATGTTGGCCAGTTGAACTGCATAGTTCTGGCAAACCGTGGTATCGGTGGTGGTCAGGGTTGGGAAAAACAGCGTATCGACATTAATGGTAATGTTATCGCTGACCGAGCAGCCTGCTATCGACACTGTGGCGGTGTACGTTGTGGTGACGGTTGGGGAGGCTGTAGGCGTTGGGCTGCTGGGGTCGTCAAGGCCTGCAGCAGGTGTCCAAACCAAGCCACTGTTGTTCACGTTATTGGCGGCGATAAGGGGAACACTCGTTCCAAGGCAAATACTGGTGTCGGCACCAGCGCTAACTGAAATCTGAGGGTCAATGATTTTGATAAACACTGAATCCACATCCGTACAGCTGGCAACAGTGCCCGTCACCGACAACCAAATGTCATTTGCGGGGGAAATGGTCGGATTGCCGATAAAGGGATTGCTTACTGCACCCGGTGGCGCCCAGAAATAATTCACGGCACCCTGTGCGTCCAGTTGCAAGGTTGAGCCTGCACAAACAAAGATGGTATCGCTACCAGCGTTCACAGAAACCTGCACATTATCTTCAATATTCACAGTGATGGTTTTGTACACCACTGTGCCACAACCAAAGTTATTGGAAATAGCAATAACAATGGTCTCTGTACCTTCAATCAGGTTGTCCACCAGCGGAAAAATGGGGAACGTAAGTGTCTGTTGTCCTGGTTGAAAAGTAATTACCGGTGGAATATTCAACACATAGTCCAATCCTGGGGTGGCTGTTCCCGAAACATTAACCTCAAGCGTTGTCAGAACCGTTGGCGGTTCTGACAGCGAAATAACCAACTGGTCACCAGTGCCGGAACAATCTTCAATAAAGTAATCGATGCCACTGGCAAATTGCACGGCAATGTCGGGTGTACCACCCTTGATGTCGGATACAAACACACCAGAATCGAAGGAAAAGTCACCACGGTCGGCAACTGCCAATTTCAGGTGGTAGGTATTACAAGGGATTACATCCGTTCGGGCCGTAAGTGTTTTTTTGACGCCAAGAAAGTCAGAGGTTAACCCGTCGTATTCCAGGACTTGCCCGAGTTGGTTGTTTCTGTAATACTCCCAATTCAACAAGTTGTTGACGCTGTTGATCTGAACCGGGGTATTGGAACCGGGAATAATGGCGATGTTTTTGGCGCCGCCGAGGCCGGGGTTGCCAACAATTCCAGGGCCCGAGGCCAGGAAGGCAAAAATATCGTTGAAGTTGGAATTGACGTATTCAGGATACTCATCCGATCCAAAAGTATATTCGAAAGTGAGTTCATCAGTAGCGACAAAAACGTCAAGTTCCACCACACAAGCATCGTGCGACATCTGCCCATTGCCTTGTTCTACAGAAAGGAAATCAAGATCGGCGTCGCCGGGTGCATTGTTAAAGCCAGTAATGCTGCCAATGCTGTTGGGCCCGATGGCATTGTCGGCCAACCCAGAGGTCAGGATTAAACCTTTCTCCATGCCCAGGAAGTTGTTGTCGCTGGGGAAACTGAACGTTCCGTAGGCGTCAGTCGGGCAATTGATATTGGTAACGGTCACTGTAGTAGCAGGGGTAGATACAGCACTGACGATATCTGCCGGACTGATGTTGGTGTTCACCGACAAGGGCTCCGGGGCCGGACAAGCGGCCTGGCTGCATTCCCAGTGACCTTCAAATCCTTCAAACTGAACCGTATTGTCGGATTGAAAAACCACCGTCATACAACCACTGGTGGCCTGTACCTGATAACATACACTACCGCCTGCTGCGGCCGAGTTGGGAGCAGTACCTTGTCCGCTCAACTGAACAATAAGCGGAGCATTCGTGCTGTTGCCATCGAAAAAACTCAGCATATCGGTGCCAAAAAAGCCGCCGGCATCAATGTTGTAGTATTGCAGGTTGAAGGTGATGCAAGCGCTGGGTTGCGTCGGGCAAATAACGAACGTATAATTTTCGTCGGGGCCATAATCATTATCAGGGCCGCCGGAATCATACAATGTACCTTCGCAAAGCGTGGAGCCACCATCGTCAATATTGGAAGCCGGTGGAATCGGGGCAATACAGAGGTTGAAATCACCCCAGTTGGGAGATGCATTCACGGAGTAATCCGACACCCGGATAAAATAAGGCAAACCCGGTGTAAGGCCCTGTACATCAATGTAAAGTGAGGTTTCTCCAGGCATTGCCACAGCACACAACAACTCTGCCAGGCCATCGAAAGTACAATCCCCACGATAAATAGCAAATTCCGGATTGTTGATGGTGTTTAAGCCCACTCCTGTAAGAGAGATCCTAAAATCAAACAAGGTATCCGGGCAAGTGAACTGAAACCACACATCGTGTGAGGCCAGGTTGCCATTGAAACAAGATGGATTGTTGTCAAAACCAATATCTGAGGCCGTAGCGTTCAGGTTGGTAAAGGTATCCGTTGGGCAGACCGGCGCATAGCCAAGGTCAATCAGTCCGGCACAATCATCATTAACAGGTGTTTGGGCCCAAATTGAGGTGGCTGCAAAGACAGCAGCGACAAGCGTAGTGAGTTTCTTCATAGAGTTGGATTGCACAATCAACTGCCAAAAATAGGCAGTAAAGCCGGAACGGCAAATGATGTGCCCGCTTTTGTATCAGAAGATCGTAAAGCAAGGGAATAATAACGCTTATTCGCCACATTCCGACAACAACTGGCGAACATCCCCCAGCGTATAGTGGTGATCTTGCGCTCCCCATTCGTGTTGAATGTAATTGAGCAGGTTCGTGATGTCAACATCGTTCAACTGGGGTATCCCCACCATTTCTTCGGAATACACTACACCATTGACAACTATGGTATCTTTCAAGCCATATCGAATGATGCAGGGCAGTTTTTTCAAATTAGCCGCCATATAATCCGAGCCTGCGACCGGTGGAATCAATGTGCCCAGTCCGGTACCACCTTCTACATGGCAACCGGCACAATAGGCTTTGTAAGCAGCAGCACCATCCGGATATGTATTGGCATCGCATTGCAGCAACACAAGCGGTAACAGCAGCAGCAATAGTCGTTTTAGCATCAATTATTTTTTTGGGGAATATTGCTCTTTTAACAACAGGTCAATATCGTCCATAAAGCGATCCACCTCCTTAGGGTCCGTGCCGTCGCAAAAAGAACGTACATGCCTGTTTTTGTCAACCAGTATCAACCGCCCTGAGTGGTCAAACCCTCCGGGCAAGGTAGTATCCTTTCGGGCAACACTGAAATAGTCGTCACCCATACCATATATCTCATCTTCTGAGCCCGTTACCAAATGCCATTTAGCTGTTTTGATCTCAAGTTTTTCAGCATACCGGTGTAACGCAGCCACGGTGTCGTTGCGAACATCAATCGAATGCGACAGCAGCAATACATGTGGATTGTCCAGAAATCGGTCGTAGATGCGCTTGCACTGCACTTTCACTTTTGGGCAAATGGTAGGGCAATGGATGAAGAAAAAATCCACCACATAGGCCTCTCCATCGAAACTGGCATTGTTGACGGTCTGACTATCCTGATCCACAAAGGAGAATGCCTGTACTGTTGGGTACACCGTATCTCCATTGACAACTTCCCGGTTGCCTAAAATGGGCAAACTGCGCTCCGGGGTGTCGCTACAGCCAGCCGTTGCCATAACCATGGCCAAAAGAATAGACGAATACAACAGGTCTTTCATGTGTTATTTTTAAATTTTACAAAGACTCAGCACTAAACTGGGTTTTAGGCATTGATCTTTAGTCTTTGGCTTTGCTCCGAAGGATTAACAATTTGGTTTTCAATGCATTAATTTTCAACAAAATATTCGTTGATAAACAATGCACATGCTGTTTTAAAAAGGGTATTCAAGATTTAATGCTAATATTCCTGGCATTTAATCTGGTACAGTATTTAAAATCGAGATCGAAGCCAAAGACCAACACCAAAAGGCTAAAGCCCAACATGCCCTAAAAGTTGGCATCCAGAACTGCCTTCCCTTTTGCAGGGCACTGCTAATATCCTTGTTGTTTTGATCGATCAATTGGTATTGTTGCTGAAGATACGACAAGGCCTCAGCGGCGGGCAACTTTTCGGGCGACTTGTAATTGGCCATCCAAGTCATCATGTCCTCATTGGCCGTATCCATCTGCAGGATCGTTGCCTTTAAGGTATCCATACGTTGTTGCGTTCGGTTGTCGGCAGTTCCGCCCTTTGCCTTCACATCATCATTCCATTCATTGAGTTCTTTTTGCAAGGCCGCTTGGTGCGTTGCAAATCACCCAGTGATTGCATGGCTTCGTCGTGTAACTTCTCTGTCCGCTGTTGCAGGGCAACAACAGCAGTGTGGTCTTCGCAGGAGGGCAAAACCATCCAGACCAACAAAAACAACAGCGGTAAACTCCATTTTATAACCATGATGATGCTTTTTTTGCAAATGTACACCCCGATACCGCCTAAACCCAATTCGGTTTGTCAGGTTTTCCTAATTTTGTGCTGAACCGACCATTAATATTCCTGCATCATGCTGCAAGCCATATCTCCAATCGACGGCCGCTATGCCGACAAAACCCGGGAACTTAGCGACTATTTCAGCGAATACGCCCTGATCCGCTACCGGGTTTTTGTTGAAATTCAATACTTTATTGCCCTGTGCCAGTATGGCTTACCCCAACTCGAGGCTTTTCAGGAAGACAAGATTGATGAATTAAATGCCATCTTTGAAAACTTCAGCCTTGCCGATGCTGAATACATCAAAACCATCGAGCGCACCACCAACCACGATGTCAAAGCCGTCGAGTACTTCCTGAAAGAGCGCTTCGACGCATTGGGGCTCGGCGACCTGCGGGAATTTGTTCACTTTGGATTGACCTCCCAGGACATCAACAATACAGCAAATCCACTCCTTTTCAAACTGGCACTGGAAGAACAGTACCTGCCCCTCCTCCAGCGGGTACGAGACCAGATTGAACAGTACGCACTCGATTGGTCGCAGGTACCCATGTTGGCACGAACCCACGGCCAGCCTGCCTCTCCTACCCTGCTGGGCAAAGAATTTCGGGTATTTGCCGAGCGATTGGATGTCCAGATCGCGCAATTGAAAGCCCTCCCCCACAAAGCGAAATTCGGTGGTGCCACCGGCAATTTCAATGCCCATTACGCTGCCTATCCGGATTACGACTGGAGGGGTTTTGGCAATGATTTTGTGCAGGAATTCCTCGGACTGGAGCGCTCCCAACATACTACCCAAATCGAACACTACGATTGTCTGGCCGCACAATTACAGGCCATGGGCCGCATCAATACCATCCTAATCGATTTCTGCCGGGACAACTGGACCTATATCTCCATGGAATATTTCCGGCAAAAAACCGTCAAGGATGAGGTGGGCTCCTCCGCAATGCCCCACAAGGTCAATCCCATCGACTTTGAAAACGCAGAGGGTAACCTGGGCATTGCCAACGCCGTATACCACCACTTAGCAGAAAAACTTCCCATCAGCAGGTTGCAACGCGACCTTACCGACTCAACCGTCTTGCGAAACCTAGGGGTACCTGTAGCACATTCCATGATTGCCTTTAAATCTGTATTGAAGGGTATGGGAAAACTGGTACTCAATGAAGGCAAATTGTTTTCCGATCTGGAGGACAATTGGATGGTTGTTGCCGAAGGCATTCAGGTTATCCTCCGCAGGGAAGCCTATCCCAACCCATATGAAGCACTGAAGGCCCTCACACGTGGCCAAAGCAGCATCACGCGGGAGGACCTTCATGAATTCATCGACGGGTTAGAGGTGAATCCTGATGTCAAGGAAGAACTAAAGCATTTGACGCCACACAATTATGTGGGCAGCAATGTGTAGGCATTTTCCTGCTTAATTTTTGATCAATTTCCTCGTAATAAGCCCCTGTTTGGTGGTAATTCTAAGCAGGTAAATTCCATTTTTTAGCGACGCCACATCGATCTCTGCGCCGTATAGTGTAGGGCTGGATGGTACACGTATTTCCCGTCCGCTGAGGTCGTAAAGTTGCAGCGACTGCAGCATATTGTCGTTAGATAAGCGCAACTGCACCACATCTGTTGTAGGGTTGGGTGTAAGGACCAATGGGAAAACACTAGCCTGCTTTGTGGAAGAAACGATGGGATCGAAGCGGGTACCGGAGTTGACAATTTCTTTCGTATCCATATCCCGTACAAAAGCCAGCACGTACACTTCATCCGTGTTCCAGGCGGCGTTGACCGAATAATTGAAGTTGAAAGATGTTTCGCCACCGAGTGGTGCAGGGGTATAGGCCACGCCGTCGGCGGGTGTCAGCATATCCCGGAATACATCGTGGTGTACTGCTTCACCGTTTGAGGTGGTTAAATTGATCGTTTTTTCCAGCACCGCTACAAACAACCGAAGGTTGCCCGACAATGGCCCTTCAGTTCTGGCAGTTACAGTGACATTTCGGTTGGCGCCCGTGGACGGCTCACTCACCTGAAGGTATAAGTTGCTGGTTTGATTGAGCGCAGCCTGCAAGGTGGCAGCTGGTAAAAGTTGTGAGCCCAATGGCACCATAGTGCCATTCAAGGCTACCCTTGGGGTGCTGCCAATGCTGTAGGTGTTCACCCAGTTCGTGTTCTCCGTGGTGTTGGCCAGGTAAAAAACACACGTATTGTAAGGAAAAGAAGGGTGCACGGCCACATGGTGAATCGCACCGGGATAATTATCGATCAAACTGTAGAAGGCCGGATTTCTACTGGCACAAATGGAACATTTAGAATTGGTAAAATGCTCAATCGTTACATAGCGCTGTACCTGCGCAAAGGCAAAAGTACTTAAGAAAAGAAAGGAAAGCAGGAGTGTTGATTTCTTCATGTTTGGGAACGTTTTTTTACAAATAAACCATATATACTCAACAGTGGTTTTAAGAAACCGTTCATTTTGTCGGCAAGGCTACCAAAATAAAGGGTATCCCATCAGAAATTCTTAATATTGCAGCTGAAACAAAACGCTGTTATAAGTATGCTGTTACTTGCCATGCCGGACTTTAGCTCCGGGGAAGTTTGGATTAGTTTACTCACCCTTACTTTTTTGGAAATCGTACTGGGGGTTGACAATATCATCTTTTTGTCCATCATTTCCTCCAAATTACCGGAAAACCAACAAGCCAAAGCCCGCAATATCGGCCTGATCCTGGCCATGGTCATGCGAATTGCGCTTTTGTTTGGTATTACCTGGGTGATTGGTATGGATGCACCTTTATTTCATGTTGATTTCCCGGGCTTGCACGGCTATCTTACCGGACAGGGCTTGATCCTGCTACTGGGCGGCATCTTTTTGTTGTACAAAGCCACCACGGAGATACACCACAAACTGGAAAGCCCAACTGCCGGTGACGACCCCAATGTTTCAAAAGGCAAAACTGCGCTAAACCAGGCCATATTTCAAATAGCACTGATTAATCTGGTATTTTCCTTCGACTCTATTTTGACCGCCATAGGTATTGCCGATAACCTGCTGATAATGATCATTGCGGTAGTCATATCGGTGCTGATGATCATGTGGTTTTCCGGCCCTGTGGGCAAATTCGTCAACGATCACCCAACCGTTCAGATGCTGGGACTGGCATTCCTGCTCCTGATTGGTTTTTCACTGATTACGGAAGCAGCACACATTGGTCACTTTACAGAAGGAGCGGTGCCCAAGGGCTACCTCTACTTCGCCATCTTTTTCTCCCTTTTTGTGGAAATGCTCAACATTCGCTTGCGCAAATCCAAAAAACCGGTTCAACTCCATGGCCCTGTTGAAACGGCTCAGCGCGAAGGCCTGCTCGATGAGCCTGCCGGGCAATAGCTTGTAAAACCATTTAGTTGGTCTTTAGCCTTTGGGTGCACCCGAAGATTTTTGCACAGCAGAACATCTGCGGGAAATCATTTTGTGCAGCAAAATCTAAACACCTGAAACAACCTTGCTTGCCCAATAAGGCCTGTCTGAACAATGTTTAAACCCCTATGATGAAACTTAATTTAAATCGCGACCTCGTTTTTTTTGATGTTGAAACCACCGGACTCAATGTTATCCGGGATAAAATTGTGCAAATTGCGCTGGTAAAATTGCACAAAGACGGGCGTGAACCCAGCGAATTCAGCACCCTGGTGAATCCCGGCATTCCCATTTCTGAGGAATCCATGATGATTCACGGCATCACACCAAAAGACCTCGCCAACAAACCTAGCTTCCAGCAACTCGCCCAAAAAATCTGGGACTTTATCGGCGACGCCGACCTCGGCGGGTACAACTCCAACCGCTTTGATGTACCCATGCTTATGGAAGAATTTGCACGCGTGGGCATGGAATTCGACATCAGCAAGCGGCGTTTGGTGGATGCACAGCGTATCTTTTATAAGATGGAGCCTCGCACCCTTAAAGCAGCCTACCGATTGTATTGCCAGAAGGAATTGACCGATGCACACGATGCCCTGGCCGATGTACGGGCAACAGTTGAAGTGTTTCAGGGCCAATTGCGGGCTTACGACGGTGTAGACCTTGTTGACGAAGATGGCAACACCGTTCCGGCGCCGATAAAAACGATATTCAGGCCATTCACGACTTTACCAACGACCTGAATTTTCTCGACGCTACGCAGCGCATGCGGGTGCAACCCGATGGAAAGGTGGTATTTAATTTTGGAAAATACATAGGCCAGGAAGTAAAAACGGTGCTGACCAAAGATCGCAATTACTACAACTGGATCATGGAAAAGGAGTTCTCGTCGCAGGTAAAGCAAATCGTCAAGCAAATGATGAAAGACGTCCACTAACCAATGGCAACACATCAGCCATAGTTTATTTTCTCAACATGGCTACTCCAGCAGGTCGAAACAAACCACTTCAAAATGCGTCCCTACTCTTACCTGTTTATTTGCTTATCCACGCTGTTTACGCTGCAGGCCTGCTACCAACCCAAGGAAGGTTGCCTGGACATTAAGGCGGTCAATTTCGACGCCTCAGCAGATAAGGATTGTTGTTGTGAGTATCCCACACTTAAAATGCAGGTATCCCAAAAGTTTGACGATAAGGTATGGATATCGGACTCCGTTTACACCAACAACCTGGGGCTAACATTTCGGCTAAAAAGTGCATCTTTTTATTTCTCTGATTTTAGTCTGCTGCGCAATAGCGCAAGCTTTCCAACCGAGGACACCCTCTCTTTTCAAACCCGTTCTAATACGGGAGACACCGTTTTGCAGACGTTTATAAACGATTTCATATTGGTTCGCCGATCGCCTACCACGTACTCCGCTGGAAGTTTTCGGTACGGTGGCAATTTTGACGGCTTTCAATGCCGGATGGGGATCAATGACAATGCCCGACGCATTCTGCCTTCGCTGGCGCCGGAAGGACACCCTTTGCTCCCTCAGGTAGAAAAATTGTGGCAGGGCAACGATACGAGCTATGTTGCTATGCGACTGGTGGTGCAACACGATACCCTGTCCAGCACCGTTCCGGATACCCTTTATTTCAGCCATTACGATTTTGACAATTTCATGATACAACAAACCGGTACCTTTAGCCAACAAACCGGATATGACCTGATCCTTCAGTTGAAGATCAACTACCTTGCTTTGTTCCGAAATGTAAATTGGCAAATCAACGACAAAACTGCCTGGAAAAACAGCATCATTGGCAACTTGCCCGATGTTTTTAGTGTTGAACAATAGTACCTTGCTCAGGATGCCTTTAAGGCATTTTTGGAACTGACTTTCGTTTGTGCTGTGTCGAAATTCATCCAAAGACTAATATCCATCTAAACTACCCACCTAACCTACATCAAATACAACTTAATTATGAAACAATTAGGCCTAATTCTCTTTTCAATGCTGTTGATCACTTTGTCTTCTTGCAAAGACAAAACAACAGAAACACCCGTAAGCGACTATACGCTTACTTTCAAAGCAACCTACAATGGTCAGCCGCTGGAGAAATACAAGTACTACGACTACAGCGATTACAAGGTGCGCTTTTCGCGTTTCAACACCTACATCTCCGATGTCATTTTGCTCAAAGGAACGGAAGAGGTAAAATTGAGTGATGTTGAATGGGTTGATTTTACACCAGACGACGCCACCAACAACCTCGCACTGGAGGTTCCACTGCAATTTCAGGCAACGGAAGGTACCTACACCGGCATCAAAATAGGGTTTGGCGTGCGTCCGGACCTCAATGCCAAGCGCCCAAGTGATTTTCCGGCCAATCACCCCCTGGCCAAAGAAACGGAATACTGGCTGGGATGGAAAAGCTATATTTTCAGCAAAGTGGAAGGCCAGGGCGACAGCAATGCAGATGGCAACGACGACATATTTTTGTTGTACCACTGTGGTTCCGATGCCGTGTACCGCAGTTATACCTTCAACCAACCCATTGTTGTAGCACCAGGTTCCGGGAACAGCGTTGAGATGGACCTGAAAAAATTATTTACCATCAACAACCAATGGTACGACCTTCGCATACCCACCAACCAATACACTTCCAACAACCCCGCTGATGTGACCGTTGCAACCGTTTTGATGGACAACCTGGTCAACGCAGTGTCTGTTAAATAATTTAAAACCAGCATCATGCGTATATATTTATGGCAATGGCTGGTGGTTTCCGGAATATTCGGAACGGTGCTGTTTATGGTTGCTTGTGGTAACAACGGATCGCCAACGCCTGGTCCTGTATCTGCCTGCGACCTGACGGATATCCCTTATAATCCGCAGCCTTATACGATTGTTAAACCTGCCCATTTTCCTGAAATTTTTATCCCTGCCGACAATCCTATGACGGTGGAAGGAGTGCAATTGGGTCGCCGGCTGTTTTACGACCCCATTTTGTCGGGCGACAGTACCCAATCCTGTTCCTCCTGCCATTTGCCACATGGCAGTTTTACCGACAACAAGGATGTATCGGTTGGCATCGACGGTATTGCAGGCCGAAGAAGCGCCATGAGTTTGTTGAATGTCGCCTATGTGCGCAATTCCGCCACATCCGACGGGCTGTTTTGGGATGGCCGGTCCAAATCACTGGAGGCACAGGCCCTTAAGCCGGTAGAGGATCCAATCGAAATGCACAATACCTGGCCCAATGCACTGGCCAAAATTCGCGAAAGTGAGGATTACAAAACCCGTTTTCGCAAGGCTTTTGGCATCACAGCTTGTGAAGACATTTCACAGGAACTGGCAGCCAAAGCCATTGCCCAGTTTGAGCGCATTCTTATCAGCAGCGGCAATTCCAAGTTCGATCAGTACCTGGCCGGAGACAATTTTGCACTAGATGATGAGGAACTGGATGGCAAGTTGATGTTCTTCGATGAAGGACTCAGCAATGGGCTTCAACTTCCGGATGCCGAGTGCTTCCACTGTCACGGCGGCCTTACCCTAACCGGCAATCAGTTTTTCAACAATGGCATTGACTCGGCTGGTTTACTGACCGATTTCAAGGACCTTGGCCGGGGAGAGGTAACCCTGAACGAATGGGACAATGGGAAGTTCCGCGCCCCTACGCTGCGCAATATAGCCATGTCGGCGCCCTACATGCACGATGGCCGTTTTGTTTCGCTGGACGAGGTATTGGGTCACTATATCGCCGGAGGCAAGCCCAGACCAAACAAGGACCCATTCATACACCCACTCGGGTTCCCTATGCAACAAGGCACCCAAACCGTGTATACCGGATTTACGCCTTACCATAAACAGGCATTGTTGAAGTTTTTACATGCACTTACCGATTCCACGTTTGTAAACAATCCGGACATCCAGAATCCGTTCTGATCAAATTACACGACCATGCCGCATTGAAAGATGCTGCGACAAAAATACTGCAGATGGCACACCCTTTATTCGGTGTGCCATCTGTTTTTGTTGTTTACGCAAGTTTTTTATGCTGAAGTTACACCGATTTCCCACCCGCGCCATATCCACCATTTTCCATACCTTGTCATGCGATTTGGCGCAATTTTTGCCATAAAAGAAAACAAGGAAGGCAATTAGGGCAATTTCTGCGAACTTTGAGCACCTTGCTTTTGCAAGCCACCCGGCTGCGTTACCTTTACTCCCATTGATTTAATTTTATCCTATGCGAAACCGATTACTTTTGGCTTACCTGCTGGTCAGTGGCACCCTTTGTGCCCAGGTCAGCCAGGGCGGCATGCCCCTTGGGCTCCAGCCTGGCTTTAATCCCGCAGCGCCCCTGGAAACCGTGCAACTCCCCAGTTTGGACATACCCAGCGCGCTGGCCGATGATGCTAAAAATCCGGAATACGCCCGATTTGCAGCACCGGTACCGGCAGATGTCAGCGTACTCAATGCCGGCAATTGGACTTCCTTGCCGCAAGGTGGAAGTGTTTGGCACTGTGCAGTGCAATCGAAGTTTGCGCTGGGCATGATATTGTTGTTTGAAGACTTCCAGTTGCCCGCTGGTGCACGTTTTTTTGTGTACAACGCGGCGGGTCAAACCAAAGGCGCGTATACCAGCGCAAGTTGTATTCCATCCGGCAAATTCACCATCGGAATAATGCAGGGCGACGAAGCAATTTTGGAATATTATTCCCCCAGCGGGCCAGTCAATGATGTAACCTTTCGGTTGAGCCGAGTGGATGTTGCCTACGACAAAATCGACATGAATGCTCCGGAGGATTATGGTGATTCGTATCCCTGTAACGTCAATGTGAATTGCCCTGCCGGCGCCAATTACCAGACCGACAAAAAAGGTGTTGCACGGATTTTAATGATCTTTTCCAACGGTGCTGGCTGGTGTACCGGCTCCATGATTGCCAATACCAGCATGAATGCCGATCCGTACTTTCTATCGGCCAACCATTGCCAGTTGATCGGATTGCAGCCCAGTTTCGACAATTGGGTTTTTGATTTCGATTACGAAGCAGTTGGTTGCAACAACCCGGGTTCCGAACCCACGCCAAAATCAGTGCTCGGTTGTGAGCGTATCTCCTATCGGGCTGAAACCGATTTTATGCTGCTCAAGTTAAGCCCCATACCAGCCGGATACGGTGTATATTACAACGGCTGGAACCGCGATGGCATCGCACCGCCCAATACAACTTTTATCCACCATCCGGTGGGCGACATTAAAAAAATATCACGCGATACGCAGCCCCCCACCATTTTTCCCCTGACGCTAAACTGGGGCGGCGTATTTGGTATCAGCCCGGCCAATACACACTGGAAGGTGTTGCCCGACATTGGCATTTATCAGCCAGGATCGTCGGGCTGCCCGCTGCTGGACGACAACCACCGCATCATTGGGCAACTGCACGGCGGGAGCACCAACAATATTGACCCCTGCATCATCACAGGCTCCTATTTTGGCATGTTCAACCTATCCTGGAATGCTGGCGCCACACCCGATGCCCGGCTAAAAGACTGGCTTGACCCCATCAACCAAAACAACCTGACACAAAACGGCTACTGGCAACCAGCACCCAGTTCGGTGTCTATTTCTGGCAATGTGCAAACCCACTGGGGACTGGCCATGACCAATGTCATGGTGGTGCTGAGTGGTTCGGCCACGGATACCACGTATACGGATGTGGCTGGAAACTACATTTTTGACGGCCTGGCCGCCGGTGGCGATTATACTATTACCCCACTTCGCAACAGCAATGCCCAAAACGGGGTCACCACCTTCGACCTTGTGCTCATTTCCAAACACTTGCTGGGCCTGGAGCCCCTCGATTCACCCTGGAAGATAATTGCCTGTGATGCCAACAAGAGCAATTCGGTGACCACCTTTGACATTGTGGAGGCCAGAAAAATCATTTTAGGCATTAACAGCAACTTTCCTACCAATACTTCCTGGCGTTTTTTCCCCGCAGACCTTACCTTTGCCGATCCCAACAATCCCTTCAGTGGAACCCTGCTGAGCGAATCACTTACCCTGGGTAACCTGGCATCAACAGTGAACAATATCAATTTCAGAGGGGTTAAGATCAGCGATACCAACAACACTGCCAACCCTGGGCAGTAAATTTATCACCAAACCAATTACTACCACAATGGCTTTTCAACACAGCGTTACAGAACGATTTTTACGATACGTCACCGTCGACACCCAAAGCGACCCCAACAGCCCCACCACTCCAAGCACTGAAAAACAAAAGAATCTGAGCCGCATTTTGGTACAGGAACTCAAGGAAATGGGAATAGACGATGCAGAACTGGACCAACATGGTTACGTATATGCCACCATTCCCTCCAATACCGACAAAAAAGTGCCGGTAATTTGCTTTTGTTCACATGTGGATACTGCACCCGATTGCTCCGGCGCGAACGTGAAACCCATTGTGCATAAAAATTACCAGGGCCAGGACCTCGTACTCCCCGACGACACCAGTGTGGTGATACGCAAAAGCGAACATGAAGACCTCGCCCATCAGATCGGCAACGACATCATCACGGCATCTGGCACTACCCTGTTGGGCGCCGACAACAAATCCGGCGTTGCGGCCATTATGGATGCCGCACAAATCCTCCTGAAAAACCCACAGTTGAAACACGGTAAAATCCGTATCCTGTTTACACCCGATGAGGAAATTGGCCGCGGTGTAGACAAGGTGGACATGAAAAAACTCGGCGCCAAATACGGCTATACTATTGACGGAGAAGCAGCCGGCAGCGTGGAAGGGGAAACTTTTTCTGCCGATGGCGCGGTCATCACCATTCATGGCGTAGCCTCGCACCCAGGCTTTGCCAAGGGCAAAATGGAAAACGCACAGAAGATTGCAGCAAAAATCGTTGCGAAGTTCCCAGATAAACTCAGTCCAGAGCACACCGATGGCATGCAAGGATTCATCCACCCAACTTCCATCGAAGCCAACCTGGAAACGGCCACCATTAAACTCATCATCCGCGATTTCAGTGATGGCGGGCTCAAGCGCCACGCCAAAACACTCCAGCGCATTGTAGATGGCGTCATGAAAGGCTATCCCAATTCTACTGCAAAAATTGAAATCAAGGAGCAATATCGCAACATGGGCAAAGTACTGCGCCGTCATCCGCAGGTAATGGCCCACGCAGAAGAAGCCTTGCGCCGTGCCGGATTCGACAAGCCCCTGGTTCGCGCCATCCGTGGTGGCACCGATGGCTCCCGCTTATCGTACATGGGTTTGCCCTGCCCCAATATCTTTGCTGGCGAACATGCGTTTCACTCCAAGGTGGAATGGGTTTCCAGGCAGGACATGGAAAAAGCAGCCGAAACCATTGTGCAACTGGCACAGGTGTGGGAAGAGCGATCGTAACTGAGTTGATGGCCACTGGATCAGCAACATTTAACCCTAATTTATTGTTACTTTACAGGATTTATCGGTCTAAAGACTGAATTTTATCCATCTTTTAAAACACAAAATCTTACCATGGAAGATTATCTGAAAAATATGAGCGAAAAAGCCAAGGAAATGGCTGACGCAGCCGCTGGAAAACTCAATGAAATGACGGATGCCGCTTCCGAAAAACTGGGAGATCTCAGCGAAGCCGCTTCCGAAAAATTTGCCGACCTCAGTGAGGCTGCCAAGGAAAAACTGGGAGACCTGAGCGAAAAAGCCGAAGAAATGGCCGCCAAAGCCAAGGAAGAAGCGGCAGAGAAAGCAGCCGAACTCAAAGCAGCCAAGGAGAAAATCGCTGCCCACGAAGGCGGCGCGCTCGGGTTCCTGAGCGATAAAGCCAAGGAATTGATGGACGACGCCAAAGAAGAAATCGCAGAAGCCAAGGAAGATGCCAAGGACTTTTGGGAAAAGGCGAAGGACTATGTGAAAGGGGAAGACGAAGGAGAAGACAAATAATTTGCCTTATTGTATAAGCAATGCAGAGCGGAGCCTTTTTTTAATTAAAAAGGCTCCGTTTTTATTGGGCTAAAACGGGTTAAAGGCATTACATGCTTGATAATTCACAAATAAATTCGAGGAAGGGCTCTAGTGCAGAAAGAAGGAACCTCGCATGAAAATAATATAACTTTGGGTGCAAGCAAGGCCAGCAGGCTTAGTGCATTGTAAATTAAGTTGTTTGATGTTTTGGCTAGAAGATTTTGGCTGCAGACAAGGCTATTTTTGTGGGAATAGCAGATGCATGGTGTCAAAGGATTCAGCCAAAATGCAATAAAACTTTGTTTACAATGTACTAAGCGGTGCGATGATTAGCAAAACCAAACGCTGCATGTTTTTAGCCTCAGTACACTGTAAATTAAGTTTGTTGAGATTTTGGGTAGAGGATTTTGGTGGCAGTCAAGTCTGTTTTTGAAGGAATAGCAGCGCTCTTGCTGAGAAAACAGACGATGGATGGCGCCAAAAGATTCAGCCAAAATCAAACGAAACTTAGTTTACAGTGTACTCAGTCTATCAAAAAAGAATAACCATGAAAAAAATCAAAAAGGAAGACATCAAACAAGAAGTATTTGACCTTTACGACGACTACGCCCACAACCGCCTCGACCGTCGGCAGTTTATGAACAAACTATCGGTTTATGCCGTTGGCGGACTGACCGTTCCAGCGCTGCTCCATTCCGTCATGCCCAATTACCAGGACTCCATACAAATTCCAGCAAATGATCCGCGACTGACATCGGAATTTATCGAATACGCCTCCCCAAAAGGCGGTGGCAAAATAAAGGGCCTGCTTTCCCGCCCAATCGGGAACAAGGCTAAGCTGCCGGGTATTATCGTCGTACATGAAAACCGGGGCCTGAATCCGCACATTGAGGACGTAGCCAGGAGGGCGGCCTTCGAAGGCTTTATTTCCCTGGCACCTGATGCCTTGTCGCCGCTAGGTGGCTACCCCGGCACAGACGATGAAGGCCGGGAAATGCAGGCAAAAAGAGACCGGGAAGAGATGCTGCAAGATTTTATTGCCGCATTTGACACCTTGAAAACGCACCCGGAATGCAACGGAAAGGTCGGCGTGGTTGGCTTTTGCTTCGGTGGATGGGTGTCCAATATGATGGCTGTCCGGGTACCAGAATTAATGGCGGCGGTACCGTTCTACGGCACGCAACCCACTGCGGAGGAGGTTCCCGCCATCAAAGCGCCGCTGTTGCTGCATTTCGCAGCCTTGGACAAAAGGGTAAATGAAGGCTGGCCGGACTATGCTAAGGCGCTGCAGGAAAACAACAAGGAATACAGCGCCCACCTGTATCCAGATGTGAACCATGGGTTTCACAACGATTCAACACCCCGCTACGATTATGCGGCGGCACGGCTTGCATGGGAGCGGACCATCGATTTTTTCAGGGTAAAACTGGGCTGACAATGTTGTACAGTTATTGCTTCCAATGTTGGCTAATCTCTTGTATTTCGGTTCCCTCCCACTTCAAACACAGGAAAAAAGCATCATATATGGGACAAAAAGCAAAAGTTCTGGTCGTCGGCAGACGTGCCGATATGCTTTTACGCATAACTAAGCTACTTAGAAGTCACCGATACGACGCCATTGGCACTATGACCAATGAGGAAGCATTGCAAAAATTTAAGGATGAAAATCCACAGGCGGTTAAAATTGGTGGCGGGGTCGATGGCGACAGCCGGGCGCTGTTCCACCAACAGTTTTCAGCAACCACAACTGTAAACGATGCCCATCCACAAACAGTATTGGCTGATTTGAATGTGGTGTTCCCCGAGGAGGATTGTTATTGCTTTTCTTGTGACAGTTCTATTCTGGATCCTATTGCTGGCAGGTTTTGTGGAAATGCAGCTAACTGCCACAACACGCAGGATTGAAAGCCTGTACAAATGCTCGAAAGTTATATGACGTGGCGAGGCAATCATTGCAATCAACCTACCCGTTAGCCTTCTTGTGGTCGGCCAAAAACTTCGCCAAACCAATATCGGTCAACGGGTGGTTCAACAGCCCCAAAATGGCGCTGAGCGGACAAGTCACTACATCGGCACCTGCTTTTGCAGCCTGTACAATATGCAGTGGGCTGCGTATGCTGGCGGCAAGGATAGCAGTATCGTATCCTGCGGTAGAGTATATTTCGAAGATTTCTTTGATGAGGCTCATGCCGTCCCAGCTGATATCATCAATGCGGCCGATAAACGGAGAAAGATAGGTGGCGCCAGCCTTGGCGGCCAAAATGGCCTGTCCAGCTGAAAACACGAGGGTACAGTTGGTGCGAATACCCAATTCCGAAAAATGAGCAATGGCTTTCACACCATCCCTGATCATCGGTACTTTCACCACGATGTTCTCATGGATCTCCGCCAGTTTCTTGCCTTCGGCAACCATGCCTTTAAAATCGGTGGAAATCACCTCTGCACTGACCTCTTTCCCGGGACCTACAATTTTACAAATGTCTAGGTAGTGCTGCATCACGTTTTTGTCGCCGGAAATACCCTCTTTGGCCATCAACGAGGGGTTCGTGGTAACACCATCGAGGATTCCAAATTCAGTAGCTTCACGGATGTCGTCGAGATTGGCTGTATCGATGAAAAATTGCATAGGAAAAGATGTGAAAAGGTGAGCAGAACTTGCCCAGGAAAGGCGCCAAAGGAAAGGCCACGGGCAAAAAAAAGAAAAAGCGCCAGACACACCGCTCAACCACATACCCTTGCTGTGTTTCCACCCTGGGGGAGTTTTGCAGGAGCTGGTCGCCCGGCGCCGGCCGCAAAGGTAGTAGGTTTTTTGAAAAGGAAATCACAAACCTCAAAACTAAAATTGAAATTTTATGGAAGCAGCCCTTTTTTGCGCCTTAACATCCAAAATCCAACCAAAGAGTCGGGCAAATTCCGTTCATTTGCAGTACGAGTTGATCCAATACCCAAACCTGATTGTACATGGAAGACCATCCGATTTTGCCGGAAGAACAAGAAATCCCAACTGCTGCTGCCGCGAAGCCAGAACCACCTGCTTATAGCGCTGCTGCATTGCAATGGCTGCTGGCTTTACCAGAAGCACCGGATCTTGCCGACCCTTTTGGTTTGGACGAAGGTGATTTTGCCATCCGTTGTGTGCGGGAATTACTGCAGAACAGACCTTTTGAGCTACCGTTGCAAGCACAACACGTGGCCAATAGCCGCCTGCACCATTTTTATTTCGAATCCCGAAACCGGGAAAAAGTGTTTGGCACGCGCAACTTGGGTATTGGGTACCCGTTTGTGCTGTGCAAACTGGACAACTACGAAGTCTGCGCACCACTTTTTATCCATCAGTTTGCGCTGGAACCTCATGCCCAATATACGGATCGCTGGCAGGTGATTCACAATGAACAACACCTCATTTTCCCCAACTACCCGCTTTTTCACTTGGTTGATTATGTGTATGGCACCAATTTCTCGGAAAAAACCCGGACCCTGGCTGAAAAAAAACAACTGGACGATAAAGCGCTGACAAGCCTGGCAGATCAACTCTGCAAGCAACTTGGCATCACCGAAGACGGGCTTTCGCTCAGCGTACAACCTTTCCCCGATGAAACCGAATTACCTGGCATGATGGCGGAAGGGCGTCTGCGCTGGTCGGCACTGGCCGGCATCTACCCTACCCTTCCCAAAACCGTTATGACCCAGGCGCCGGTGGTGGCGCCCAATCTGCCAGCCGACCTTGAGTGGCGGCATGCCATCACCCAACTTACCCTCGACGCCAGTCAGCGCGAAACCTTGCTTGCGGTGCAAAAAAACGCCATGACGGTCGTAGAAGGCGCATCCGGCACTGGGAAAACCTACATGTTGGCAGCCATCGCCATCAATGCCCTTAGCAATGGCAAAAAATGCCTGGTGGTATCCAAGAGTCTGGCGGCACTCCGCAGGGCGCAGAAATTCATTGTAGACCAGGGCTTCGGCGATTTATCCTTTGTGCTGCGGGATATCTACAGCGATAAGCTCATGCTGGCCGATATGTTGCGCATGGCCAGCGACAACAAGCAAAGACCTGCGTTCAACGAAGAACAATATAAAAGCGTACTCAACCGCGTTATTCGGGAAGAAGACAAACTGGATACCGCCTGGGAAGCAGTGCATACGCCCATTTTCGGTGACTGGGATTTCAACAGAACAGTCGGCGTTTTTCTGGAGGCCAACCGAAAGGAAGGCAAAGAACTATTGTTCAGTCAGTTGCAACCCTCCGACTTCGTTTTCAGCAAGGATGAATACGACGAAATTTTGGGAGCCATTCAAAGCAGCCAACCGCTTTTCCAACGCTTCCCTACGCTCGACCACCCGCTGAACAACCTCAACGCCAATATTTTCCTGCAGCACGATCCGAATACAGGACTAGAGCACAGCCAAATATTGGCAGCGTCATTGCTGGAAAAAGCCACCGATCTTCATCATCGCTTTATTGTAAAAACAAACGAATACACAGAATCGCTCACAGAACATTATGAGTCGCATTTTGAGGAACTCGATCGCCAGGTTAAAAGCATCCGCGACGGCTTGGAGGATGGAACGCATCGTTTCGGCGCTGATTTCGAAAAATCGGTTTCCGTAACCGAAAAATTATATGGCGTTTTTCTGACCATTACAAACATCTTCTGAAGGCTAAAACAGCCATTAGCACCACTTTCGAATCCCTGCGAACAGCCTATCAGCAAAGAAAATACTTCGATTTCAACGTTCAGTCCGGACTCGATCTGCGCAACATCAAGAAGATTGCAGAAATTACCAAAGAGTTTGAATCCGCACTTAAAAGTTGGCGCCGCCGAATCCCTGCTATTGTTCGGGAAGATATTCGACGCTTGAACTATCAAAGCATCCACCCCGACCTTAACTTCAAAGAAGAGGTGCAGGACCTGGAAACAGCACTGGATGCTTTTGTGGAGGACTTCAATGCAGCTGGACTTTATGAGGCCCCGCTGCATCACGAGATGCTGACAGTTCCCAAGCGCCAGGAGTTTTTGGAAGATATCATCGCCCAATTGGAACACACCCGGTTTTATCTCCGTGATTTCCCGGACTTCCATACCTGGCAGAAACACTGGCTTGGCTTAGATTCCAATCAGCAAAAGGTGGTGCGGGCACTCAGCAAAGTAAAACCGAAAAATTGGGTAACCGCTTTTGACAGCTGGTACTTGTTCCACTTCTTGCAAAATGAGTTCAGGCCTGGGATGCAGTGGCCAGAGAAAGGTTTAGAAAACTATTACAGCGAGTTGCGCGAACTGCGCGACATCATGCCCTACCAGATCAGCGCACAATGGCAATCGCGCAAAACGAAAGCGCTGAAAACCTTGAAATCGGCCGACGGCACAGCATTTAAAACCTGGTTTGGGAAAGAAAACCGCAGCCTCTCTGCCAACCAATCGGTTGATGAGCTGTTTCAAAATCACATTAATCCGCTGACAGAAACGCTTCCTGTTTTGTTGGTTACACCACAGGTGGCACAGGACGTGGTCAACTTGTCGAACATGTTGTTCGATCTTGTACTTGTAGACGAGGCCCACAACATCCCCAAACAAGAGTGTTACCACCTTTTTGATATGGCCAAGAACTTGGTTGTTTTCGGCGACGCCAAACAGGATATGACACCACAAGCAGAAGACGACCTGCTTGAATATTGCAAAAACATCGGTGCACCGGTTCAAACGCTGGAATACCAGCATCAGGACAGTCCGGAAGAATGGCTGCAATTCAATCAGATCGCTTTCAACACACCCTACAAGCGGTTGCCTGCCCTGCGTTCCGCCATTGAAATGACGGTAGTGGAAAACGTTGGCGGACGCTACGACGAGCATTTGCGCACCAATGAAGCGGAAGCCAGGCAGATTATTGATTGGCTCAATTACATCGAGCCAACACCCGCCAAAACCTATCCCATCGTTGGGATTGCTTGTGCAACGGTAGAACAACGGAACCTCATAGCCAGCCAGTTGCTCCAAATCCGGCAAAAGAAACTACCCGGGCATGAGAAAATTCACCAACTCTTTTTAAACGGATTGGGTGTGTACCAATTTGCAGAGTTGCAGGGGCAACACCTCGACATCCTGATGTTGTCGATCACCCACGGACTCATAGACGCACAGGGTAGCCTTACCCGCGACCTGCACTTTTGGAATACCCAATTGGGGTTGAACCAGGCTGCATGTGACGCTCACCAGGGCTTCACAGCGCCTTTTCATAGCACACTCCATACCGCCAGGGCTGCACAGTGTACTGGCATCGGACAAAAACTTCCTCGGAACTTGCATCCTCTCCCACTTGGCCACTTTTGCCGAACAAATGCAAAAAGGAGATTTACAAGCAGGGGCTGCGCAATTGCAAAAAATGAAGAATTTGTTGCAATACCAGGATCCCATTCATACCCCTTCGCCCTTTGTTCAGGAAATGAGCCGTGCACTGGAACCTTATAGCAAACCATCTGCGGTAATGACCAATGCCTTTGTAAAAGGAATACAAGTTCCATTGGCGATCAACCGGGAGGATCAAGGGCTGCCACCTTATGTATTGCTTCTGGATGGTGTGCTATCCGCAGAAAAAAGGCCATCGTATGAGTGGGAGGTAAAACTCCACCAGTATTTCGATCGCAGCGGAGTGCCATACAGCCCTGTATTCACGGCACAATGGTGGAAGAGCCCACGGTTAAATATCAAAAAACTGGCACAGCAAATGTGGCCTCCTACCCCTCCCAGTGCTGAAACAAACGCAACCCCTATTGATGACCTAGCACTGGATGTTCCAGAATCCCCAACTGAATAAAGGATCTTCAAGCGTACTTAAAAAGTTACGACATTTCCCAAAACACCCCTGGAAAGCACCAGGGGCAAAAGCCTTTTTTGCCCTCTTTCTACCATTTTTTTCAGATTTTAATATTATTGGTATTCTTTTTGCATTCATGGGTTAAAAATCCGATTTACATGAAAAATTTCTTCTTTCCAATCCTCCTGGGATTTCTTCTCCTCACTGCCGGAGCAAGCGCCCAAAACAAAGCGTATCACAATGCCATTCATGCAAAACTCAATTTCAACGATTTTGGCCTGGCCAATAGCGGTGATTTACGACTTGGCGAAGGCTTCGAACTGGGCTATTTCCGAAACATTGCTCCACTGATTAACATCGGGGTACCCGTAAAACTCGGGCTGGCCAAACTTCCTGGCGTGAGCACCAACACCGTCATTACCAGCATCGATGCACTTATTCACCTGGAAAACACCAACAGTTCATCCAAGGTGAATCCGTACGCCTTTGGTGGCGTCGGGTATTTTGCTGAAAAATTTGACAGCGGGCATGTTCAAATACCGCTCGGTGCAGGCCTTAAATTCCGCATCACTCCTTATGCTTCTGTCAATGTGCAGGGCGAATACCGCCTGGCCATGAACGATAACCGAAACAACGTCCAACTCGGTCTTGGATTCGTGTACCTCCTGCATGTTACGGAGCCCCAAAAAGATCCGAACATCCCTTCTGATGTTGATGGTGACGGCGTTCCCGATGTTCTTGACAAATGTCCTGAACTGGCGGGCCCTGCCGCTGCACTGGGTTGCCCTGATATGGACGGCGACGGCATTGGCGACGCAGAAGACCTTTGCCCCGATATGGCTGGCAGCATTGAAACCTCTGGATGCCCTGATCAGGACAACGATGGTTTTGCCGATGCCGATGATGAGTGCCCAACCGAAGCCGGTACCGTTCGCGGTTGCCCGGATGCCGACTTTGATGGCTTTGCCGACAAAGACGATGAGTGTCCTGATGTTGCAGGGCGCTGGAATGGATGCCCTGACACCGACTACGATGGTGTAGCCGACAAAGACGACAAATGCCCCAACGACCCGGGGCCAGCCGCCAACGACGGTTGCCCACAAGTCAGCAACACGCCCAAAGACAGCGATGAAGACGGCTTTTTTGATGATAACGACGAATGTCCCGCTGTGGCAGGTACCGTAAATGGCTGCCCGGATGCCGATGGCGATGGTATTGCCGATAAAAACGATAAATGCCCGGCTGCTGCCGGCCCAACTGCAACCAATGGTTGTCCTGATTCGGATGGAGACGGTATAGTAGATGCTGACGACCGCTGCCCCAATGCAGCCGGCCCTGCAGCAACCAAAGGCTGCCCCGACTCCGATAAAGATGGCGTGGCTGACGTAGACGACAAATGCCCGACGGAAGCAGGCCCTGCCAGCAATGCAGGTTGTCCGGTTGTTGTGGAAGAAAAAGTAGAGGAGGTTAAGCCAATGGTGAAAGACAGCGACGGTGACGGTATTAACGACGACGTAGACCCCTGTCCCAATGCTGCAGGTAAATTCAATGGTTGCCCCGACTCCGACGGCGACGGTATTGCCGACAACCTCGACAAATGTCCCAACACTGCTGGTCCTTCCAGCAACCGCGGTTGCCCGGAGATCAAGCAGGAAACCAAGCAGCAATTAACGCTGGCCATGGATGCTGTACAATTTGAAACCGGAAAAGCAACACTCATAAGCACCTCTTTCGACAACCTCGACGGTATCGTTGAGATCATGCGCCAGTATCCCGACTATAAGTTGTCGATCAGTGGCCATACCGACAACGTGGGTGACGATGAGAAAAACTTGAAACTCTCCACCGATCGCGCCAAGACCTGTTACGATTACCTGATCTTCCGCGGGGTGCGGAGCGAGCGTTTGCGGTACGCCGGTTTTGGTGAAGCCCGCCCGGTAGCCGATAACAGTACACCTGCTGGTCGGGAGAAAAACCGCAGGGTTGAATTTGAACTGACCCTGGATTAATCGTTTCGAGTTCAAAAAATACAAATGAGCCATTCCGGATTCTCGGAGTGGCTCATTTTTTTTTGGAGAAATACAAAACGATTTGCATTGGCTAAAAGCCAGGGGACAACCTATGTAGTATGTTGGGAAGGATACAATTTGAGCACGCACAGCGTTTTGCTTCGCAAAACCTCCGCAAGTTTCAGCGCGTATCGGCTGGAAAACAATTTTGCAAGCAAAAGTGAAGGATATTACTTGCTGAGCACCTTTTGAATTAACTTCATTAGGGCACGTGAGGTAATCCACATTAGCCATGTTGGGAGCTGCGAATTATTTAAATGTCCTGTGGTGTGTTACTTTACTCGAAGTAAAGTGGTTTGCGAAATGTGCCCAATTGTATTTGCCGCCAGAAACAAAAAAACCGGCTCGTGGGGGAAACGAGCCGGTTGTATACTTCAAAATTGGCGGGATTACGCAATAGTATTGGCTGCAATATAAGGAAAATTGTTGCCGAAGCAAAAACAATGGTTGTTTGGACAATAAAAATTGGGCCTACAGACAATCAATCATTTTTACCCATGGCCCGCATGGCATAGGCACCGCACAAACTCCCCATCCCCGTCAACAGCCCACCCAAAATGCCTGTTATGCCGATGAGACCAGCCGAGGAAGCCCCCTTGAACAATTGACCAATTCGGGCCGACATTATCCCCAGATTGCTAAGGTCTGCCCAAAAGGCTACGCCGCTCCACAACACGGTACCAGCAAGCAAGGCGGCAACAAAGACATGCCCTGGGTAGGGCCATATCAAACCAGCCAGGACACCCACCAAAACCAAACACCACCAGGGCATGATTAAACTGAACAGAAACCCGGCTAAGAGTGCAAACAAGAAAGGAAATCCCATTTTTTCATACTACAGCATTATTCAGGTACGGCTTCAAATTCTACACTCCCCAGCACGCGACTTTCCGGGGCATTGTTTTTGTTGTTCATAAAAAGCAAATCGTAATATTTCCCGGCAGCCCAGGCTTCCACCATGGAATCGTAAAACCGACTGCCCGGGTTACCGCTTTGTCCGCCTGGGTATACCCCCTGCGCATGCACCTCAGGACCGAGTTCAACAATCATACGAAACGAAGGACCATGATCAGAACTGGTGGCATTAGGCGATGTTCGGGTACCATCCGTAACCACATCCAAGCGGCTGAAGGCATCCAGGCGCGCCATGTGCATCAATTTGAAGTGCTTGAAGTTTTCCCAACTTAGCGCTTTATCCGACATAGTATTGGCCTGTGCAGCCATCGCATGAAAAACCTTCCAGAACGATATCAGCTGCCGTCTCCGTTGCTCTGGTATTGGGATGGTCAAAAAAGACCGATTGCGGGTCTTTGTCCATTATTTCGGTAAAACGCCAGGCATTGGGCAAACTCATGCTGATCCCTTTGTCTAGATAAGCATCCATTTCATCCCAGGTTTTGTAATACGTGGAATCAAACCACATGTCAAACAAAGCCGGTGCCGTGGTACCCCGAACATATTTCCCATCCCAGGCAGCAATTGTTTCAAGGTAAGTCTTTTCCTTTTCGTCGAGTTTATTGCGATCGATGAGGCGCAACAACACTGGCAAGGCATCCCCTGCTCGATAGCTGAAATTGTCCATTTGAATGGCTTTCATGCTGTCAATGGTAACGTGTTGCATAGATTCCAGGCGGTCGTAAATTCGACGTGCCCTCGAAGCATCAAAGTGCCCTGTGTAATAATAAGGATATGTGGGTGAGGTAGAGTGCTGGTTCGCAGAAAAAACAAAACCTCTCGATGGGTTTTTCATGGAGGGCAAATCAGATTCCGGCACATAGCCGTGCCAGGCATTTTCCGAAAGACTACCATCCTGTAAAAACTCGCCAGTGCCTGGATTTCGGATGGGAAAATTCCCTTGCACCGTAATGGCAATATCCCCACTTTTTGAGGCATAAACTACATTTTGCGAAAGACAATCCAAACCGGGTATGGCATCGCGGTAATCCTGGTAAGTTTTCCCACCATTGATGCTAAAAAAATGCGTCAGGCCGTCTTTGTGGGGCGCATCATGGGTAGAATAGCGATATGCGTAATTGTACAAGGGTTGTCCAGGATCAAAATCGTACACTACCGGGCCCCAGACCGTATAATGCACCGTATCAAGCACATCAGGCAAACCTTTCACCTTGAAAACTTCCGTTCGATCTTCTACTGTATGGGGCATTCCATCCACCAGATAGGTTGTTCTGGAAGCATCGGTCCAGTCAATCTTGTACCAATCGGCTACATCCTGGCTGACATTGGTGAAGCCCCAGGCGATGTCTTCATTAAAGCCGATGACCACCCCGGGAACACCCGGAACATTGATACCATAGCAATTGAAATTGGGGACATGGATTTGCACCTGAAACCAAACATGCGGCAACCGAAGGGGCAGATGCGTATCGTTACAGAGAATGGGATATCCGGACGCTGTTCGCGTTCCGGATACTGCCCAGTTGTTGCTGCCGTTCATGGGCTGTTGATCTGAGGGAAGCGTGCGTTCTGCTTTCCCCTTTTGCGAATGCAGCGACAATTGATCTCCCAGTAATTTTTTGGAAAAATCGGGGTGGATATTTTTCCATTGACCGGTATCTGCAACTACTGGTTTTTGCTGACTAAACCATTCAGGAAACAGATAATTAAAGGTATCCCGGCCAAAAGCAGCGAGCGTGTTGGTGGATTCCAGATCGTCATCTCGGTTGTTCAGGGCATCAATCATGCTTTCGATGATGAGTGCTGTTTTAACCGGCGCCCAATGTTCTGGTTTGTAATGCAATAATTTGAACTCGACAGGATAATCAGCCGGATCCAATTGGTCGATGTACTGGTTTACACCTTCGGTGTAGGCCTCCAACATGGTACGGGTAGGTTCCGATTGCTGCCATTGCGCCCAATCGGTTTCAGCAGCGCGGGCAACACCACGCCGACGCATCAGGCGGTCCATTTCCAGCGTCCTGTTCCCCAGCACTTCTGAAAGTCGGCCAGCTGTCTGCCTGGAATTGATGTCCATCTGCCACAAGCGCTGTTGCGCCGTAATGTATCCCTGTACGATGTAGGCATCCTTGGTGTTGTCCGCAAAGATGTGTGGCACCAGTTGGTCGTCATACACCACCGAAACCTTTCCCTTCAGGCCCTTCAAATTAATTTTGGGTTGCTGCAACACAAACGCTCTGTTGGCGGGTTCCGCATTTTTCCAAAAGCCGGAGAAAGGACTAAAAAACGAGCCCAGGGGCGGCAATTGCTGCTCTCCTGCTTTTTGCGGTGTGCCCAAAACATAAAGCAGGGCGGAGGTTAATGCGGCACTTAGCAAGAAAGGTAGGAAACGCATAGCGAGATAAATTCAAGGTAATAGGGCAAGGGAACAAAGCTTTGCGCCCAGATTTCCGAACAAGAATAAAGACAATTTGGTCCACCTGCAAATAAAAAGCAAAATTTGGCCAAGTTCCGTTCTTCCCAACAACTAAGATTAATTATTCAAAAAAACGGGTAAATATTTTACAAATCACAAAACTTGTCTTAAACTTGCAGCAAGTAGTTTTTTGTGTTTATTTGTTTGTTAGAATCCCTTTCCGTACGGGCAAGGGATTTCTATTTAAACCAGTATCAAAATTAGGTACGCCGCCCTTTTGTAATATTTGGATAAAAAATGGCCACGAATACAAGCTACTGCATTTCAGATAACGAAACACAGCCGCACTTGTATTCGTGGCCATAAAATCTGCCTGGAGCTGGAAATTACAAACGACCTAATGCGCCGGCAAGTCCTGTAAACAGGAAAGGAAAAGCAACCCACACCCATTCCGGGAGAAAAGCAGCAGGCCCACTGTCAAAACGCCACCAAAGGCAGCAAGCATCCAGTCGCGACGGGTATTCGGTACGTATTCTTCGTTCTTCTTCATGTATAATTTATTTGATGCGCAAAAGTAACAAGGTTTTGGAATAATCAAAAATTATCCCAAACGACTTACTCCAGCAGTAGCCCAACCAAGTCTAACTTGCCCAATATTATTTTCTTTCGTTCCTTTGCACCATCTAAACGCCTCAACTCCTCTCCTCTCCTCAACTCCTCAACTCTCCTCAACTCTCCTCAACTCTCCTCCTTCTCCTCAACTCTCCTCCTTCTCCTCAACTCTCCTCCTCAACCTCCTCCTCCCCTTCCTCATGATCCAGGTTTTCGTCACCGGCGGTACATTTGACAAAGAATACAACTATCTCACGGGTGAGTTGTACTTCAAAGACACCCATTTGAAAGAGATGTTCGATCGCGGACGCTGCAAAGTTGAGATCGACATCAAAACGCTGATGATGGTTGATTCGCTGGAAATGAATGATGAAGACCGCAACATTGTGGTTCACAACTGCCGCAAGACGTCCAGCAAGCGCATACTGATTACCCATGGCACCGACCGGATGGTCCACACTGCTGGTATTCTGGCCGAATCCGACATAGATGATAAAACCATTGTACTGACGGGCGCTATGGTGCCCTACGCCTTTGGTACTTCATCGGATGGATTTTTCAACCTTGGATCGGCCCTGGCCTTTGTACAGGTATTGCCACCGGGCGTTTATATCGTGATGAATGGCCGGTATTTTCATTGGGATAGAGTAAGAAAGAACCGGCAAACCGGCAACTTTGAAGAAACTGCCCCTTCCCTACCCGATGATCATGATGAAACCCAAGCGTATCGCTCAGATTTTATGTAAGAATGACAGTTGTCCCCCAAACAAATAAAGGTACACCATACCTGAAACGATGGGCGCCAGCGCCGATACCAGCATTACCCGAAAATACTTTCTTGGCACCTTGCTGCGCTCCAAAAACTCTGAAATGGCGGAAATGATGAGGATCGACAATACGATCGGCACCAATATTGCCGTTAAAAGGGTGGCCAGATAATCGTTTAGCAGCCATAAGGCCAGCCAAGCGATCAACTCCAGTAAAAAAATCTCTATTGTCGAAAGCCTGATGGACATGTTCTTGAAAATTAAAAGTTTTACGCCTGCCTTCCTGTTGTTGGTACTACCTGCAACCAATCTCTGTGCGCAGCAAAAAGAAACGGCGCCCGCCAACAATGAAGCGGAATTTGAGCAGCAATATCAGGAAAGGATTACCAAAGACCGGCTCTTTGGCACCTATATTCCTAAAAATCTCGACGATGCCCTGCTGCAACTGGACAAACTGATTGCTCCGGATAACCAACTGATGGTAAAAAACATACCAGAAGACAGCATTTGCATTTACCTCCATTCCAAACTCGGACAATGGATTATTCTCAACTGGGGCTTTTACGGTGGCTCAAGGCTCTCCAATTACCTTAGAAGTGCCGGCGTTACCTACCCCGACGATATGGCCGATCTTATCCTGATTGCCTATCACCGACACCTTAACCAGAAGCCCGTTGTGATCAAGAATCTGGCCCTTTCCTTCCGCGACAAACGCAAAAAATCTTGGCAGGAAGAACAAAAAAAGCACCCTGTTTTGTACGAAGAAACGCGAAAAAAGGACCGCCGTTGAATCAACGGCGGTTTTCTTTTTAAATTAATGGTACTTTTGTGCCCCAATACCTAAATTCGATATGGCAAAAAAACTCCTTATAGTAGAATCCCCGGCAAAAGCAAAACCATTGAAAAATATCTTGGTTCCGATTTTGCTGTCAAATCATCTTACGGACATATTCGCGACCTGGAAAAAGGCAATGATCTGGGCGTTGATGTGGACAATCATTACAAACCCAATTACGTCGTTCCAGCGGATAAACACAAAACCGTAAAGGAACTTAAAGACGCTGCTGCAAAGGCAGATGAAGTCTGGCTCGCAACGGACGAAGACCGCGAAGGAGAAGCAATTTCCTGGCACCTCTGTCAGGTTCTCGGACTCGATGAGCTGACCACCAAGCGAATTGTTTTTCACGAAATTACCAAGCCGGCCATCCAAAAAGCCGTGCAATCGCCCCGCAACCTCGACCTGAACCTTATCAATGCCCAACAGGCGCGCAGGGTACTCGACCGCCTCGTTGGCTGGGAACTTTCCGGGTTGCTCTGGAAGAAAATAAAAGGTCAATTATCGGCCGGGCGTGTACAATCGGTAGCTGTAAAATTGATTGTAGAACGCGAGCGCGACATCCAGCAATTTGCCGTGTCACCCTATTTTAAGGTTGTCGCCGAATTTCAGGCCCCCAATGCACAGGGAAAACTGGTCAACTTCAAAGCCGAAGCGCCAAAGCGTTTTGAAAATGGCGATGATGCTGAAACCTTTTTAAAAAAATGCATCAAGGCCTTGTACAAGGTGGATAGTATCGATGTTCGCCCAACGAAACGCAAGCCAGCACCACCTTTTATCACCTCCACCCTCCAACAGGAAGCCAGCAGGAAACTCGGCTACTCTGTTAGCCGCACCATGTCGATCGCCCAGGGATTGTACGAAAAAGGTCACATTACCTACATGCGTACCGATTCCACCATTATGAGCGAGCTGGCATTGCAGGCCATGGGGGATGAAATCACCAAGCTATACGGTGCCAAATACCACCATTTGCGCCACTTCAAAAGTGGTAAGCAACTGGCCCAGGAAGCCCACGAAGCCATCCGCCCCACTTATTTTGACAATACAACTGCCGGCGACACCCGCGACGAGCAGCGCTTATACGACCTGATCTGGAAACGCACCATGGCCAGCCAAATGGCCGATGCTGAACTGGAAAAGACTACTGTCGACATCAACATCAGTACGCAACCCGATGCTGTTTTGCAGGCAGAAGGCGAGGTGCTAAAATTCGATGGCTTTTTGAAAGTCTATCTGGAGAGTACCGACGACGAGGAAGAAGAAGCGAAGGGCATGCTGCCACCACTAAAAACCGGACAGCAACTGGCCCTCGACTACATGAGTGCTACCGAAAAATTCACACGCCCACCTGCACGGTTCACAGAAGCAAGCCTTGTTAAAAAACTCGAGGAACTGGGCATCGGCCGCCCGTCTACTTACGCCCCGACCATTTCTAAAATAATGGAAACCAATCGCGGTTATGTCACGAAGGAAAGTCGCGATGGTGAAGAACGCCAGTTTCAGGTACTGACCCTGAAGCAGGATGTCTTGAGTAAAGCCGTATCGAAGGAAATCACCGGCACCACTAAAAATGTGCTGTACCCCTCCGACCTGGGCATGATTGTCATCGACTTTCTGGACCAATACTTTGGAAAAATCATGGACTATGGTTTTACCGCCGGGATTGAAGAGCGTTTTGACGACATCGCTGAGGGCAAAGTAGACTGGTCAAAAATGATTGATGGCTTTTACCGTCCATTTCACGACACCGTAGAAAAAACACTGAAGGAGGCCGACCGGGCCGATGGCGAGCGCATTTTGGGTAAAGACCCGGAAAGCGGGCGGACCATTCTTGTCCGCATGAGCAGTTTGGGCAAACCTGTGGTTCAAATCGGAAAAGCAGACGAACTGGATCCGGAAGAAAAACCCAAATATGCCAACCTCAAGCCAGGCACCACCCTGGAAACCGTAAATTTAGAGGAAGCCTTAGGATCTTTTGCCCTACCAAGGGCGCTGGGAGAATTTGAAGGCCATGAAATTGTGGTCAACTCCGGTCGGTACGGCCCCTATTTGAAATTTGATGAACAGTTTGTTTCTCTGGCAAAAAGCGACGACCCTTTTGAGATCAGTATAGATCGCGCCATTGAACTAATTATGGCCAAGCGTGATGCCGACAAGCCCATCGGCTATTTTGAAGAAAAACCCATTACCAAAGGCAAAGGTCGTTTTGGACCATTTATTAAGTGGGAAGACCTTTACGTCAATGTTCCGAAGGCCATTAACTTCGACATGATTACTGAAAAGCAGGCTTTGGTCTTGCTGGAAGCAAAAATCGAAAAAGAGGCCAACCGCTATATTCAGCACTGGCCTGAAGAAAAAATCAGCATTGAGAACGGACGTTGGGGGCCATTCCTTCGCTTTGGCAAACAAATGCTCAACCTGCCAAAAGTGGATGGAGCGAAAATGACCACCGATCAGGCTCGAACCCTGACGCTGGAGGATGCTAAGGCAATGATAGAGAAAGAAATCCCCAACGCGTTTAACAGCAATAAGAAGAAGAAAAAATAATTCGCGTTGGACAGTACGTTTATATAATGTTGTCGTACTGATAAATGTCGTCATTCAGCGGCTGGCCTGCGGAAATTTCCACCAGTGGCTTAATGATGCCATTGGACAAATCGTACACCCAACCATGAATCTGCGGAGCATCCCGCTTTTGCCATTCCCGTTGAACGATGGAGGTTTCCGCAAGGTTATTGACCTGCTGTATGATGTTTAGTTCAATCAAGCGGTTCAAGCGGCCCTCATCAGTAGAAATGGCCTTTAATTCCGCCTGATTTAAATGGTAGATGTCTTTAATGTGCCGAAGCCATTTGTTGATCAAGCCAAAAGAATGCCGGGTCATGGCTGCCCGTACGCCGCCACAGCCATAATGGCCGCATACAATAATGTGCTTCACTTTCAGCACTTCTACTGCATACTGCAACACACTGAGCACGTTCAGATCGGTGTGGATAACCAAATTGGCGACATTACGGTGGATAAAAATTTGGCCAGGCTGTGTTTGGGTAATGACGTCGGGTGGCACCCGGCTGTCGGAACAGCCAATCCAAAGGAAATCGGGGCGTTGTACCTTTAGTAAACGGTCAAAGAACTCAGGTTCTTCCGCATTTTTCTTATGAGCCCATTCTTTGTTGGCTAAGAGTAATTTTTCATACGTCTGCATTCCTAATTTTTTAGATAAACGATTAAGGTTTATGATTGGTCAAACAATACCAGTATTGGAATGGTTAAAACACCTGAAAAGACAGGTCCTACACCAGCGCCCAGCGAAATTAGTCCGCCGGAGAACAAAATAGGTAAAAAATACCATTCAATATTTACTTCACGCCTTTTTTCTACCGGTCTTCGCTTTACCTTTGCATGCATTATGGAAAAAGTTAAATGTCTTATCATTGGTTCCGGCCCTGCCGGTTATACCGCTGCCATTTATGCAGCCCGCGCCGGACTCAATCCGGTCATGTACACTGGTCCTCAACCCGGTGGTCAACTCATGATTACCACCGAAGTGGAAAACTATCCTGGCTACCCGGAAGGGCGTACAGGTCCTGACATGATGGAGGATTTCCGTCAGCAGGCCGCTCGCTTTGAAACCGACATGCGGTATGAGTTGATCTCTAAAGTCGACTTTTCTGGTCCGGTACACAAAGCCTGGACAGAAACAGGCCATGAAATCCACGCGAACACGATCATCATTGCCACTGGCGCCAGTGCAAAATGGCTGGGTATCCCAGGCGAGCAGGAACTCCAGAACATGGGTGTTTCCGCTTGTGCCGTGTGCGACGGATTTTTCTTCCGCAATCAGGAGGTGGCCATCGTTGGTGGCGGTGATACCGCAGCGGAGGAGAGCACCTACCTGGCTAAAATCTGTTCAAAGGTTCACCTGTTTGTTCGCCGCGATGAAATGCGTGCCTCCAAAATCATGCAGGAAAGGGTGGCGGCCAAAGAGAACCTGATTGTACACTGGAATACGGAAGCGGTGGCCGTAGAGGGCAGCGATGCCGTAACCGGTGTAAAAATCCTGAACAACAAAACGGGGGAAACCAGCACCCTTCCCGTTTCCGCCTTTTTTGTCGCCATCGGTCACGAACCTACCACCAGCATTTTCAAAGACTGGCTAAACTTGGACGAAAGCGGTTATATTCTAACCACTCCCGGTACCAGCAAAACCAATATTCCTGGTGTTTTTGCCAGCGGCGATGCGCAGGACAAAGTGTACCGTCAGGCAATCACTGCAGCCGGAACAGGCTGCATGGCAGCATTGGATGCTGAGCGCTATTTGGTAGAGCAAGGACTATAAACAGCCTTATGGAGTGCCAGCAACACCTTTTTTCCCTGCCCCCTGAAAGGCACTACCTCAATGGGGCCTACATGTCGCCACAGTTAAAATCTGTGGAAGCGGCAGGAATAGCAGGTTTGCTGCGCAAAAACAACCCGGCTAACTTCAGTGCGCAGGATTTCTTCGATCAACCGGAGATCCTGCGCACTTTGTTTGCCCAATTGGTACATGCCGCGGGCCCTGAAGAAATTGCCCTGATTCCTTCGGCATCATATGGCATGGCAATAGTTGCCAAAAATCTCCCAGCCAGGCGGGGCCAAAACATTGTGATGGCCGAACAGCAATTTCCCAGCCATGTATACCCTTGGATGGCCCTATGCCAGGAAAAAGGGCTTTCTTTGAAAACGGCTCCAATGCCACAATCTTCTGTTGCCCGTGGGAGGACCTGGAATCAACTTCTTTTGGATGCTATTGATGACAACACCTGTATGGTGGCGCTCCCGCAGGTACACTGGAGTACCGGCACCCGCTTCGATCTTGCGGCACTTAGTGCAAAAGCACATGCTGTTGGTGCCCTGCTGGTTGTAGATGGCACACAAAGTGTTGGCGCCCTGCCAATGGATGTTCGGGCCTTGGGCATTGATGCGCTCGTTTGCGCAGGTTACAAATGGCTGATGTCTCCCTATGGCACCGGATACGCCTGGCTTGGTCCATCCTTTATCGCTGGGCAACCACTGGAGGAAAACTGGATTAACCGGGCCAACAGCGAAGATTTTTCACGGCTTGTCGAGTACCAACCCGCTTATCAGGCCGGCGCAAGGCGCTTCGACGTGGGCGAACGGAGTAATTTCATTCAGGTACCGATGTGCATTGCCGCCCTACAACAAATACTGGACTGGGGCCCGGCCAATATTCAGGAATACTGCCATACCCTGCTCGCGGGTTTTCCCGAAAAATGGGAACAACACGGTTTTTTGCTGGACGAACCCTCCCATAGGGCTTCCCATTTGTTTGGCGTAAGCTTGCCCAACCATATTGCCCTGGCAATACTCCAGGAGCGGCTGCAGGCAGCAGGCATCAGCATTTCTGTACGGGGTGCATTTTTGCGTGTTTCTCCCAATGTGTACAACAACGCCACAGATATGGAAGCCCTGACTGAAGTGTTGACAAGTTTTAATTAACTTTGCCGTCTACACTTTTATCAACTACAAAATATTTGATATGGCACGTTTTCGCTCCGGCGTTTTACACGGTGAAGAAGTCACCGAACTGTTCAACCATGCACTTGAACACCAGTACGCTCTACCTGCAGTCAATGTTATTGGAACCAATTCTGTAAACGCTGTGCTGGAAACTGCTGCCGCGGTGAACAGCCCGGTAATCATCCAATTTTCTAATGGTGGCGGTGTATTCTTTGGTGGCAAAGGCCTTTCGAATGAAGGCCAGCGCGCTGCCATTCTGGGCAGTGTTTCCGGCGCCATGCATGTGCACACCATGGCAGAAGCCTATGGTGTTCCCGTAATTTTGCATACCGACCATTGTGCCTTGGGCATTATCGACTGGGTAAAAGGACTACTCGATGCTGGAGAAAAATTTTATGCTGAAAAAGGGGTTCCCCTGTACAGCAGCCATATGCTCGACCTTTCCGAAGAACCGCTGGAGGAAAACATTCACATCAGCCGCGAGTACCTCCAACGCATGGCTAAAATGGGCATGACCCTGGAAATCGAACTCGGCGTAACCGGTGGAGAGGAAGATGGCGTAGACAATACCGACGTCGATTCCAGCCGTTTGTACACCCAACCCGATGAAGTGGCCTATGCTTATGAACAATTGAAGGCGGTGAGCCATCGCTTTACAGTGGCCGCAGCCTTTGGCAACGTACACGGCGTGTACAAGCCAGGCAACGTGAAACTCGAGCCAAAGATTTTGAACAACTCCCAAAAGTATATCCGCGAGAAGTTTGGCCTGAAAGAAGAAAAGCCTGTTCATTTCGTATTCCACGGGGGGTCAGGCTCCAGTCAGCAAGAAATCCGGGAAGCCATTTCGTACGGTGCAATCAAAATGAACATCGATACCGACATGCAATGGGCATTCTGGGATGGTATCCGCAGTTTCTATGAAGCCAAAAAAGACTACCTGCAGGGCCAAATCGGCAATCCGGAAGGATCCGAAAAGCCCAACAAGAAATTCTACGATCCGCGGGTATGGCTGCGTGAAGGCGAAAAATCATTCGTAATCCGCCTGAAGCAAGCCTTTGAAGATTTGAACTGTATTGGAAGGAACGCCTGAAAAGTAAGGTAACCCGCTCTACCCCGCGAAAGGCCGGGTGTATTACCTGCTGGCATTGTAAAAGCCGAAGACTTCAAACAGTCCCATTGTACTGAGAGAAGTCTTCGGCTTTTTAGCAAAGTGTCGGAAATAACTTTCTGGATTTAGGGTGCAGGTTTTGTGTGCTGACTAGACGTCAAAACAGGCGTGTAGTAAATTACATTACTGTTTTGGCAACACAGGCAGCGCTCAAAAAGTGCCGCCAAATTGGAAGGTTATTAAGGGGGTTGGGGTTTTTGGGGGGGGGGCCGCCCCCCCCCCTTGGGGGGGGGGGGGGAGGGGGGGGGGGGGGGCGGGGGGGCGGGGGGGTTTGGGGGGGGCCGCGGGGGGGGCCCCCCCCCCCATAATCCTCTTAGGGTATTTCCGACACGTTGCTTAATGGTACCAATGTGGCTAAAAATCAAGCCGCTTTTTTTCCAAACCTGGACCGTACAAATTCGAATACAATAGGTAATACCGAAACCCCGATGATGCCAAAAACAACGATCTCGAAATTGTTTTTGACAATGGGAATTTGTCCGAAAAAGTAACCTGCAAGGGTCAGGCCGGTCACCCAGGAAATGCCGCCCACGATACAGTTATAGATAAATTTGCGGTAGGTCATGTTGCCTACCCCCGCAACGAAAGGAGCAAAGGTGCGGACAATCGGTACAAAGCGGGCAATGATAAGGGTCTTAGCACCGTGTTTTTCATAAAATTCCTGGGTGCGGTCGATATATGACCGCTTCAAAAACCAGTAATCCTTTGTAAAAACCTTGTTTCCCAGGAATCTTCCGAAGAAGTAATTGGTATTGTCGCCCAAAATCGCAGCCAAAAACAAGAGCGGAATCAGAATCCAGACATTCAAAATACCTGTTTTTGCAGTAATCGCGCCAGCTGCAAACAACAAAGAGTCGCCGGGCAAAAACGGGGTCACCACCAGCCCGGTTTCACAAAAAATAATCAGCGCGAGCAGCACATAGGTCAGCAATTGATAATCGTGCATGATGTTTTCCAAATGCACGTCAAGGTGACGGATAAAATCGAGGAATTGGGTCAGTAGTTCTAACATGAGTAGTATACCCTGGGGTTGTTTTTGCCTTAAAAAGCCGCAAAACTAAGGTAAAATTCAGACATCTAATCTACCCAAATCAACGGAAGCTGCGTTCGGACCAAACCACTTGCGCCCCGGAAAGTTATTTCGACGAATCCTATACCGGTTTGCTGCATTGGCCAGTCGACAGGAAGCCGCAATTGACCTCCAGCGTTCAGCATGTTTTTGTCCTGAAACAAAATTTGACCGGCAATAGAAAACACGCTCAATTGTAATTCGCCTGATTCCGGGATTTGAAGTTCCAGCCAGCCATGCCCCTGAAAGGGTTGGGGCAACAAGCGGGCCTGCAGGGGGTTGGCTTTCGGCTCAAATCCAACACCAGTTGTGCAACTGGGCGGGGTGTTGGGACAATACGTGCGAAACGCCAGGGTGCAATCGAGAATAAACGGGTTGGGTTTGTTTTCCTGATAGGGTGCAATGCGCCAGGTTTTTACCAACTCTGCCGAATCGGCGGGATCCATCTCATTCCAGTTGCAAAGCGTCGGGCGCTGTATACCAAAAAAAACAGGATCAGCCTGGTCCGCCTGGTCCTTGTACATGGTGTAGAAATAAAAAATAGCACGGGCTAAATCACCCTTTACGGCCTCCCGAGGCTCAAAACTGCCAGTTTTGGATTCTGAGTAGGCATCAATATTTTGGATTGGTATACTAGAAAGTACTTGTGCATTGCGAAACCATTGCTGCGTTTGGACATCAGGAATTTCTGCAAAGGGTGAATCTCCTCTGGCCTCATTAACCGGAATTCGGGTTGGAAACAAATGGTGCATATCACTGCGGGCATTGCCGTTTGCAGCGCCTTTTCCCTGCGGGTAGGCGTGCTCAGTATTCATGCCCAGAGAACTGCCATTGAGGTAAATGTATTGGGTAGGGTCCTGCGTTGGATCCAGGTAAAGGGTATAACCGGAATAAATACAGCGCAGGCTGTCATCGTCAATGGCCATCACCTTCGCATAAAGGGTATCACGCGCCTGGGTATAATCCAGCACCACCACCGGTTTGTAGTGGGCCACCAGACTATCTTTCAGGGTTTGGCCACCCAGTCCGGGAAATACGGGTTGTGCACCTTGGCCAAAAGCGCAAAGTGGAAAAAAAAACAAAAAAATAGCAGCAAAACGGGCCATAGACAGGTTGAATTATCGGCGCAAGATACGGGCATTTCTTACCTTTGCCGCATGGATCGAAGTACCCTTATTGCCGAAATTTTCCGGAAGCAAAGTTTTCTCTGTGTCGGACTCGATACCGAACTGGCGAAACTCCCGGAACATTTGCGTTCGCAGCCCGATGCCATCCTTGCTTTTAACAAAGCGATCATTGATGCTACGCGGGACCTGTGCGTCGCCTACAAGCCCAACCTGGCTTTCTATGAAGCATTAGGGCCGGAGGGCTGGAGCATTTTTCATCAAACGGTGCAATACATTGGAAAAGAACACCTGATTATTGCCGATGCCAAACGGGGCGACATTGGCAATACCAGCCGTATGTATGCGGAGGCGTTTTTTCAAAAAATGGATTGTGATGCCATTACCGTAGCGCCCTATATGGGGGAGGACAGCGTATCGCCTTTTTTCGGGTTTCCGGGGAAATGGGTGATCCTGCTCGCGCTGACCTCCAACAAAGGCAGCGTGGATTTTCAAAGACAGCCACAAAATGCATCGGGTGAAGAATTGTTCGAAGTGGTCCTGCGACGTGCACAGGAATGGGGCACTCCGGAAAATCTCATGTACGTGGTTGGAGCAACGCACCCTGAAGCCTTCCGGCAGGTTCGGAGGATTGCGCCTGACCATTTTTTGCTGGTACCCGGCATCGGTGCACAAGGAGGAAGTCTGGCCGCCATCTGTGAACACGGCATGAATGCCGATTGCGGAATGCTGGTCAGCGCCTCACGCAGCATTCAGTACGCCTCTGCTGGCGCCGATTTTGCCGAAGCAGCCCGGGCAGAAGCATTGAAAATTCAAACGGCCATGGCTGCAATTTTGAAACGTCTTGTCTGAGCATTTGCCCACCACGGATGAAATATGGATGCAGCGTTGCTTTGATTTGGCGCGCAGGGGCGCTGGCTGGGTTGCCCCCAACCCAATGGTCGGTGCCGTGCTGGTGCATGAAAATAAAATCATTGGTGAAGGCTGGCACCAGCGTTGGGGGGAATCCCATGCAGAAGTCAATGCCTTTGGATCGGTTACGCCACAAAACAGGTTGTTGTTGCCCAAAGCAACGCTGTATTGCAACCTGGAGCCTTGTTTCCATACCGGCAAAACGCCCCCTTGTGTGTTGCGGATTATAGCAGAAAAGGTCGCACGGGTTGTTATCAGCAATGTGGATCCCAACCCGCTTGTCGCAGGACAAAGTATTGCCAAACTAAGTGCCAACGCGGTGGCTGTCACCACTGGTATTCTGGAGCAGGAAGGGCAACAACTGAACCGAACTTTCTTTCATTGGATAACACAAAGAAAGCCATACGTGGTGCTAAAATGGGCACAAAGTGCAGATGGATTCATTGGAAAATCTGGCCAGCAGGTAAAAATCAGCGGACCTGAGTCTCAGCGCCTGGTGCACCGCTGGCGCAGTGAATCGAGCGCTGTTTTGGTTGGAACCACAACGGCCGTTACCGACAACCCGCGTTTAGACAACCGGTTTTTCCCCGGCCCAACGCCCTTACGGATAGCACTGGACTGGGATGAAAAAATCCCGCTGGACCATCATCTCCTGGATGGGAGCCAGGCCAGTTGGATATTGGGGCCCAAACGGCCAGCCCTACAAAGCAATACCTTATTTCTAGCCATCCCAAAACAACACTGGATACCCTCCTTGTTGGAAAGCCTTTATGAAGCGCAAAAAGCGATTCTACTGGTTGAAGGTGGCGCCAATGTTCACAATCAATTTTTACAGCAGTCGGTTGTACAGGAATTGCGGGTAATAAAAAGTGCAACGCCAATAGGAAGCGGAATTTCTGCCCCCGGCATCCCTCCCGGATACAGCTTGGTGGAACACTACCCTATGGGATCTGATCGGGTAGAAATTTACCGGCTGGATTCAACTATTCCTCCAGTCGCTTAATACTCCCAGCACCGCTAACCTCGGAATCAACATGGGGTTGCCCTTTGTATCGAATGTTCCCTACCCCACTCACCTGGGCTTTCAGGTACTCTACGGGATAGCATTCCACTTTTCCCGATCCTGAAATATCCGCTGTGCAATTTTTAACTTCCAGCCCGGCGGCATAAATGGAACCCACACCTGAAACGCTGGCGTCCAAATCCTGAGCTGACCCCTGAATTTTGACCGAACCGCTTCCCGATACCTGGCAGCCGATCCGATCATATCGGGCTTCGGCGAAATCTACATCGCTGACACCGCTGATATCAATCTCCAACATGGAGCCGCCAAAGGCATCCGACACCTTCATTTTGCCCGCGCCGGTAAGATCGATTTCAGCAAGATCTGTGGTGTAGATTTTGATTTGGATGGGCTTATCCGTATGCACACGCTTGGAAAAATCAAGATCCAGTTGACTCCCTGAAACTTCACTCTCAAACAAAGGCAAAAGGCTTTCCTGCATGCTGACCACGATTTTATTTTCTGTGGAATGAAACACTTCAATATTGGCAGGCACATGGGAATGAATGCCCGAAAAAGAAGCCAGTGTACGTGTTTCTTCCCTGATTGGACCCTTGCCCGTTTCAGCATCCCAAGAAAACATATTGAAAGAGCAAGCCTCTTTCCCGACGACAAAAATGCCGACAGCCAGTAAGAATAAAATCAAATTGCGAGCCATGGTAAATCGTTTGTTTGCAAAGAAATTGCGGCAGTTCCTGAAATATTCGGGATATTTGACGCGTTCATCTGGTGCTTTGACACATCACAAATCAAAATGGTTACAACAATACTCTTTTTTCTCCAAATTTTATGGACCAGTGCTCCTGCTTTGGATGAAACATCCATGGTAAAATGGCTGGAACCCACCAGTTATGATTTTGGGGACATGGAACAGGGGGTGCCACAAACAGTGGTATTTACCTGGAAAAACATTAGTCAGGTACCTTTAACCCTGGAAACTGTTCGAACAACCTGTGGGTGCACTGCAGCGGAATGGACGCAGGAACCGGTACAACCGGGGCAAACCGGAACCGTAAGCATCGAATACGACACTTACAATTCCGGTGCCTTCAGGAAAAAAATTCGGGTGTTTTTTAACCAACAGAAAAAAGCGGAAATCCTGTGGGTAAGCGGAAATGTAAAGTAATCTACTTTGCTGCCCATCTTACATCAGCACCTTTCGGTGAGATCATTTGAAAGGGTGGTTATACTCGAAGTAAAGTGGTTTGCGAAAATTTTCGCGTAGTCACCAATTCTGATGGCAAGGCATAAAACTCAGACGATGCAGGGCATCGGCGAGTATTTATAACGCAGCCAGGAGGAGGACTGAGGGCAAGTGAGCATTCGCAAACCATTTTACTTCGAGTATACCATCAGAATTTATAGGTAAATCCGAAACGGTAATCCCATGGGCTTTGTGAGGACTGGATATCATTTGCAAGGGCAACATTATAATACGCCCCGATTTCCGAACTCCAGGCTGAACCGCCGCCACCGAAGTTGTACCCAATGCCTATATTTTGATTTAAGCGCTGGTAACTGAGTTTGCCAAGTTCACCGGTATTGTCGATGTACGGCTCCTGGAGCCAGGAATTGGTGAGCTCACCCTGTAGAAACAAGCCGCGAAACACCCGGGCCCGCAAAAATGCGCCAGCCTCCGTATCGAAGGTGTTCAGGTTTTTATAGCCAGCCAGTTTCAACGAAGAATAAAAAATGGATACCCTTGGGCCGATGGAAAGCGGGCCAACCAGTTTGTAGCCCACCATGGGTGAAACGCCAAAGCCAAACTGACTGGTACCATTAAAACTGCCAAAACCCAGTCCAAAACCAGCACCGTACCAGAGTTTGGAGGCGAAGTCGCCACCATCACTGCCTTTTTTGGTCTTAAATAGTTGGGCCGAAGCCGGAACAGCCATGGCTGTGAGGAAGAATACAGCCATCAGAACAACACAGAGATTTTTTTTCATAGCACTCATTTTGTAATTTTCAGAGAAAGGGAAAAGGCCAAAGGTAAAGACAACATTGCTTATGAACGTTTCTGCTGCAAATTTCGCTTGCCTGGACATTAAAACGTCACAAATTTGACCAAAAGGTGTTTTTTTCTCCTGTTTTTATTTTTCGTAGGGAACAAATATTATTTTCGCCCTCCCAAACGTCACCTAATCCTGTTGTCTGGCCCCCAATTTTGGATAAGAATCCCACCGATTGATAACAGTTTTACCAACAATTATTCTACAAACACATTCAACACTGTCTTCAACGATGATCTACCGTTATGCATTGAGGCTGTTCCTGGCAATGGCCATTATTTTCCCTATAGTGGCAAAAGCCCAGGTTTACACAGGCCAGTCAGTTGATTTCTCTACCCCCACCCTCGTACAGCGCCTTAAATCCTGGGAGGTGTACAGACTCGACGCCGATGCCATCAACACCTATGTTCAAGCCAACATCAATTACGCAGAACTGACGCTTGAACTGGGCACCAAACGCTGGCAAATGGGGCTGCACCCCAACTTAAGCCTCACGCAAAATTACAAGCTACAGGTTTTGGGTCCCGATGGACTTCAGGTATCCTACCCAAATGTTATTAAAGCATTTCGTGGCAATGAAGTCAATACCGGCGCACCCGTCAGCATGACGCTGGACCATGATTTCATTTATGGTTTCCTTGCCGGAACTGGTGAGCAGTTCTACATCGAGCCCCTCTGGTATTACGATGCAAGTGTTAGCCATGATTTGTATGTGGTGTATAAAAAATCGGATGTGATTTACGACGCCAATGTCACCTGTGCTACGGTGGAGGCCGACGACTATCTGGATGAACTGTTGGGCAGTGGCGACATCAAAGACAACTTGACAGAATCTCAGGCTTGTTATCAATTGGATTTGGCCATTGCTTCTGACCTACTTATGTTTAACAAATATGGTTCAGTGTCCGGCGTTGAAAACCATAATATTGGCGTCATTAATAATGTGCAGACGAACTATACCAGTGCTGATTTCAACCACGATCTGAACATCATTATCGTGACCCAGTTTGTGGTAACCGGTACCGATCCCTGGACATCCTCGACAGATGCTGGTACATTGTTGGCCAGTTTCCGCAACTGGGGTAATGCTGGTAACTTTGGCGTAACCTTCGATATTGGCGAACTATGGACTAACCGCAACTTTGATGGTTCAACCATCGGCATTGCCTACCTTAACGGCGTTTGCAACACCAATAAATACCACTGTTTGCAAGATTTCAGCACCAATGCTGAATTGTTGCGTTGTATGACTACGCACGAAATGGGCCACAACTGGAGTTCCTCCCATGACACTGGTCCTGGTGATTGTCCGCCCAACTACATCATGTGTCCGTTTGTTTCTACTTCTAATACCTGGAGTAACCAGTCTACCAACGCCATCAACAATTACATGCAGTCCAAAATCAACAATGGCTGCCTGTCTCCCTGTGGCCCACCGCCAGTTCCATTGGTAGCTGATTTCGACATTGCCCCTAACCCAGGATGCCCCGGCCAACCGGTAAGTTTCACGGATTTGTCCACAGGAACCATTAATACCTATGCCTGGACTTTCCAGGGTGGATCCCCCCCCAACTCTTCCCAGCAAAACCCAACGGTAACATGGAACGCCGGTGGCACCTTCAATGTGTCGCTGACCATTACCGGACCATCTGGTTCTGCCAACCTTACCAAGCAGATTACCATTATTCCCAATCCTGTAGCCAACTTTAGTTCTGCAATCAATAACCTAACCGTAACCTTTACCAACCTTTCCACGAACAGCAATTCCTGGAGCTGGGATTTTGGCGATGGCGGATTCAGCAATGAGCAAAACCCAGTTTACACCTATGCTGTTGCGGGAACCTATGTTGTGACCCTGACAGCCACAAACGATTGTGGAAACTCGGTCAAAACATTTATCATTAATACAGCGCCGCAAGCTGCCTTCACGGTGAGCCCCAACAGTGGTTGTGCTGCACTCACCGTACAATACACCAATGAATCCAGCCCCAACTCCAATACTTTCCTATGGAATTTCCCAGGTGGCATCCCTGCTAACTCTACGCAAGCCAATCCTGTTGTTGTTTACACGACTTCTGGCACTTACAACGCAACATTAACCGCGTACAACGGCTCTGGTTCGAACAGTTTTACCTTGACCAATGCGGTTACGGTGTCCAACATTCCTTCGAGCACCTTTACCTGGACCATCAACGGCCTCACCGTTACCTTCAACAACACCTCCACTGGCGCGACCAGTTATCTCTGGGATTTCGGCGATGGCAATACCAGCACCGCAACCAATCCTGTTCACACTTATGCGGTTGGTGGTACGTATGACGTGACCCTGACTTCCACCAATATCTGTGGAAATACGGTCACAACTAAAATTATCGGGCTTACCCCTCCACCCACGGCTGCCTTCAGCGCAAGCCCAACCGTTGGTTGTGCTCCGCTTACCGTATCCTATACCAATGCTACAACGGGCAATGCCAGCAGCTATCAGTGGCAGTTTCCGGGTGGAACGCCTGCAACTTCCACAGATCAAAATCCTTCGGTGGTATACAACACGGCAGGTGTTTACAATGTTACCCTGATCGCAACCAACGCAGGCGGCAATGATACACTGACCCTGAGCAACTACATTAATGTGGGTGCTGCTCCGGCAACAGGCTTCAGTACTGCCCTGAATGGTACCATGGCCACGTTTACCAATACCACGACAGGTGGCAGCAGCTATTCCTGGGACTTTGGCGATGGCAACAGCAGTACACAAACCAATCCGGTACATACTTACGCTACGGCAGGAATGTATACCGTTGTGCTGACCGCCACAAATGCCTGTGGAACGACAACCAGCACGCAAACCATTACCGTGGTGCTGGCGCCTACGGCACTGTTCGCTGCCACCCCTACCAGTGGATGTGCCCCGCTTACGGTATCGTTTACCAACCAAAGCACTAATAACCCTACGAGTTTTTCCTGGAGTTTCCCGGGTGGCAATCCTGCCACTTCCGTGGAAGAAAACCCAACGGTAGTGTACAGCCTTCCCGGCACTTATACCGTTACTTTCACCGCTACCAACACTGCTGGCAGCGGTACCGTTACGCAAACAAATTACATTAATGTTGGTACCGTTCCATCTTCCGGATTCAGCAGTGCCATCAATGGCGCTGTAGTTGACTTTAGCAACAGCTCAACTGGGGCCAATTCCTACACCTGGGATTTTGGTGACACTGGCTCCAGTACAGCAACCAACCCAAGCCATACCTATACCGCCGACGGAACCTACACCGTTGTTATGACCGCTATCAACAATTGCGGCAGTACCACTAGTACCCAAACGGTAACCATTATTACCCCGCCAACGGCTGCTTTCAGTGCATCAGCAACAGTAGGTTGTGCACCGTTTACCGTGACGTTTACCAACAACTCCAGCAGCAATGCCACTGGTTTTGAATGGGCCTTTGAGGGAGGAACTCCCGCTACATCCACCGATGTCAATCCGGTAGTTGTGTATTCACAGGCTGGCACCTATGCTGTAACACTTACCGCTACCAACACCGCTGGAAGCAATACCAGTACACAGACCGGGTTCATTACCGTTGCCACCGCACCAAGTTCAGATTTCAGTTCAGACGTTAACGGCGCTATTGTTGACTTTACAAACAGTTCAGTAGGCGCATCCTCCTACAGTTGGAATTTTGGCGATGGCAACAGCAGCACGGAGACAGATCCTGCCCACATCTATACCGCTGATGGAACGTACGATGTTATGTTAATAGCCACCAACGATTGTGGAAATGACACTACAGTTCAAACCATAACCATTGTAACACCACCTACGGCATCATTTGGTGCAGCCACTACCAGCGGATGCGCGCCTTTGACAGTACAGTTCAACAACAATTCAAGCAGTAACGCCACCAGTTTCGAATGGATCTTTGATGGTGGAAACCCAGCCAGTTCGACAAATGCTAATCCTACCGTGGTTTACGATACACCTGGCACCTATACTGTTGTTTTAACCGCAAGCAACGCCGCCGGCAGCAACACCAGTACACAAACAAATTACATTACAGTTGGGACCGTTCCTGCAGCCGCATTTACTGCCGCTGTAAACGGCGCAGTGGTTGATTTCACCAACAATTCCAGTGGGGCAAATTCCTACAGTTGGGATTTTGGTGATGCTAATACCAGCACCGCTGCAAACCCTAGCCATACATATGCTGCAGATGGCATTTATACCGTTGTTTTAACGGCAACGAATGCTTGCGGCGCCACTACAAGCACCGAAACGGTTACCATTGTTACCCCGCCAACAGCAGCCTTTACCGCTGATGCAACCAGTGGCTGCCTGCCCCTGACGGTACAACTCACCAACGGCTCCAGCAGCAATGCCACCAGTTTCGAATGGACCTTTGAGGGCGGCGACCCTGTCAGTTCAACCGACGCAAGCCCAAGTGCAATATGGAATACTGCAGGTGTATGTATGGTAAAACTGACGGCAACAAATGCCGCATAGAGCAGCACCAGTACCATGAGCATCACCGTAAATGATGTTCCATCAGCAGGATTTACGTACCAAACTGCTGGTCTGACGGCCATCATGACGAATACCTCTTCCAATGCGGATACCTATTCCTGGGATTTCGGCGATGGAGGCTTATCGTCTGCACAAAACCCACAGCATACTTATTCAGCACCAGGTTCCTACACAGTCGTGTTGATTGCCACCAATGCCTGTGGTAGTACGACAACCACCATGATGATTGAGATACAGGGCACAGCGCCCATTGCCTCCTTCAGTGTTGAAAATAACATGGGTTGTGCACCGTTTATGGTAATGTTTACGGACCAATCAGAGGGCGATCCAACTTCCTGGAAATGGTCGTTCCCCGGGGGCAGCCCTGCTTTGTCCACCGATCAGAACCCAACCGTAACCTATTCAACGCCTGGCGTGTACGAAGTTACCCTGGAAGTTACAAATGCTTATGGCACCAATGCACAGACCATTCCATCCTTGATCACGGTAGAAACTGTTCCTGTGGTTGGATTTAATGCTTCCGTTGCGAATGCCACAGCATCGTTCAGCAACCAGTCACAAAACGCGGTAAGTTACCAATGGAATTTTGGTGACGGCAGCACCAGCAACGAGGCAGAGCCTACGCACACCTATAGCGCCTCCGGAAGTTATACGGTTGAGCTGACCGCCATCAACAACTGTGGTGCCAGCACCTTGCAACAAACCATCGTAATTGTCATTTCAGGTGTAAACGACCTCGGTATGTTTGAGCAGTTCCAACTGTATCCAAACCCCAACCAGGGTTCTTTCACTGTAGAAATGCAGGGCCCTGCCCAAAACGAACTGGAATTCAACCTGTACAATGCCATTGGACAGTTGATTCGCAGAGATGTTGCCGACTTTGGCACCGGTAACCTGCGGAAAAAACTGGATTACGATCAAATTGCTGCTGGAGTCTATACCCTCAGCATACGTTCGGGTCTTCGCCAAATGGTGGTAAAAGTGGTTGTGCAGTAATTAATTTGACGGTTTAAGTACCCGATCATATCTATGGCGCGCTGCAGTGATAAAACTGCAGCGCGCTACTTTTTTCACCCCTGGCCAAACACTGCAATTATTTCAAATGAGTTGTTAACCCCGGCATCCTGGTTGAAATCAGCTTATTTTTGCAACACAAAAAGGTTAAATATGAATCACTCACTTTGGATTTTCATCGCTGCGCTATTGTACTTCGGACAAAACGCAGCCACAGCCCAAACCCTGAACACCACCGATTACACTGCCAATGCTGGCAAAGTGGAGTGGTCAACCCGGCAAATCATCCTGGAAGATTTACCTTATGGGATACCAGCCACCAGAACTTTCACGATCAAGAACATCAGTGATAAGGCAATGGAATGGTTTGAAGTGAATCCATCCTGTGTTTGCACTTCTGTTGATTTCGATTCCGCTCCAATTCTTTCTGGGGAAACACGACTGGTCAAGGTGACCTACAACAGCGCCAAAGAAGGCGAATTCTACCGAATTGTTGCTGTGAAAACAAGTTTTGACCCCGACAACCCTGTGGCGATTGTCATCAATGGCAATGTGCTTGCAAAACCGGCAGCGGCGGAAAAGCAATAGGAAAATTGCCATCATTTCAATGGTTTTAATAGAAGTTGTCAAACGAAAACACTAATTTTGCGGCGCCCAACCCCCTGTGGATGCCCGATAGGCCATTGTCTTTAACTCCTCATTTTTTATACATTTACCATGGCAACAAAAAGAATCGCTATCAACGGTTTCGGCCGTATTGGTCGCCTCACCTTTCGCAATCTGATCAATAGATCTGATGTAGAAGTGGTTGCAATCAACGATCTCACCGACAATCAAACCCTGGCGCATCTCCTCAAATACGATACCATGCATGGTCGTTTTGATGGAACGGTTACCGCCGATGATGAATACATTACCGTTAATGGTAAAAAAATTCTCGGTTCAGCATTCCGCAACCCTGCGGAGTGTCCTTGGGAAGAACTCAAAGTCGACGTGGTGCTGGAATGTACCGGTATCTTCCTCAATAAGGAAAAGGCTGGTCTTCACCTGCAGGCTGGCGCAAAGCGCGTTGTACTTTCTGCACCACCGAAATCCGACGATGTACCAACATTCGTCATTGGAGCAAATGAAAAAGATATTAAGGATAGCGATCTGATCCTGTCCAACGCTTCCTGCACCACCAACTGCCTGGTGCCCATGATCATGACACTCGACCGCGCTTTTGGCGTTGAACAGTTTTTCATGAACACCATTCACGCCTATACCTCCGACCAAAACCTTCAGGACGCCCCCCACAGCGACCTTCGTCGGGCTCGTGCTGCTGCCCTCAACATCGTGCCAACCAGCACAGGCGCTGCCAAAGCCGTTGTTTTGGTTGCCCCACACCTGAAAGGTAAGATTGCAGCGCACTCCATGCGCGTTCCTGTTGCAACGGGTTCCGTTACCGATGTTGTGGCTACCATTAAGAAAACAGCTTCCTTTGAAGAGGTGAATGCCGTCTTTAAAGCCGCCGCCGACTCCAACCTCAAAGGCATAATGGAGTACAATACCGATCCTATCGTTTCCAGTGATATTGTGCGCAACACACACTCCTGCATCTTTGATGCGCCACTCACCCAAGTGAATGGCAATACAGTGCGCATCGTAGGATGGTACGACAATGAGGCAGGCTACTCTGCACGCCTCGCCGACCTGGCCTGCATGTTGTAATCAAGTGCTAATGGGCTGTAGGATGGAGTATCCTACAGCCCATTTTATCTTTATAGCCTATAATACCAACTTTCACATGAACATCAATTTCAAAGTTAAAAAAGCACTGGTGCGGGTTGACTTCAATGTTCCGCTCGACAAGCAATACAAGATAACCGATGATACCCGCATCCGGGAAGCATTGCCAACGATACGGCATATCCTGGACCAGGGCGGCTCCTGCATTTTGATGTCGCACCTCGGTCGGCCACTGGAAAAGCGCAATGCAGACGGCAGCATCAACCGTGAAAAATTCACACTGAAACACCTTGTCGCTCACCTCCGACGCAAACTGAAGACCAAGGTGCATTTTGCGGATGACTGTATCGGCAAACAAGCCGTAAAGAAAGCGGCTGCCCTCCTTCCTGGTGAGGTTTTGTTGCTTGAAAATACCCGATTTTACCCAGAAGAAGAGCAGGGTGATGTTGTTTTTGCAGAGAAACTGGCCAAACTAGGGGACATTTATGTCAACGATGCCTTTGGCACCGCACACCGGGCGCATGCCAGCACCACCGTGGTTGCCCAGTTTTTTGATAAAAACCACAAGTGTTTCGGCATGCTGATGGATCGCGAAATAGCCAACGCCAACAAGGTCATGAAAAACCCGGCCAAACCGGTAACCTGCGTGGTTGGTGGGGCAAAGGTTAGCGATAAAATGCTGCTCCTGGAGCGTTTTCTCGATTTTGCTGATAATATTATCGTGGGTGGCGCCATGGCCTATACTTTCATGCTGGCAAAAAAAGGGACAGTAGGCAATTCGCTGGTAGAGGCTGACCGGGTTAGCACCGCCAAAGAATTTCTGAAAAAAGCAAAAGCAGCCAACGTTAAGGTGCTGCTGCCCAACGACTCCATTTGTGCAGAAAGATTTGCAGCAGATGCCGACACCCAGGTATGCCTCAGCAATCAAATTCCGGATGGTTGCATGGGACTCGACATTGGGCCAAGTGCTGCCCGTACCTATGCCCGTACCATACGCCAAAGCCAAACCATCATCTGGAATGGCCCAATGGGCGTATTTGAAATGCCGGCTTTTGCCGAAGGAACTAAAATCGTGGCCAAAGCAGTGGCTGCTGCCACCCGAAAAGGCGCTTTTTCTATGGTTGGCGGAGGCGATTCAGTAGCGGCAGTCAACCAATTGAAACTTGCCAAGAAAGTCAGCTTCGTTTCTACTGGCGGCGGTGCCATGTTAGAATACCTGGAAGGTAAAGAACTACCTGGCATCCATGCCATCAACAGTTAGACTGTTCCGTATTCGTTTTAATAACCAATAGCGCATAAGGGCTCATGTACAGCCTGGTTTTAGGGAATACCCTCAAAACCAGGCTGTATGCTATAAGAACATGCATAAACACAGCCCAAAAGGGTAACAGATATGGGCAAAACCCTTAACTTGTTGTCGATATTGTTTTACCTTTGAATCCCAACTCCGCTTAATTATGGCCAAAAAGAAACTCAAAATCGGTTTAACCATGGCTGGCGCCGTTTCGGCCGGCGCCTACACCGCTGGTGTCATGGATTATTTGTTTGAAACCCTCGACAAATGGGAAAAAGCCAAGGCTTTTAACCGGGCACATCCCGATAAAGCAGACCCCAGTGTCCCGATGCATGATGTCGAAATTTGTGTCATGGGTGGCGCCTCTGCCGGCGGAATGACTACAGCCATCACCATGGCTGCCTTGCGCGATGGGCTGCGGCCTATTCCCTACGAAGAATACAAACAACGCGCTAATGACCCAGAGGCAAAAAAAGATTTTGCTAAAAATCGCTTTTTCGATAGCTGGGTAAACCTCATTGCCGATGACATGATGCCCGAACTACTGGGTACACAGGATATTCAGGAACTAAAAGAAAAAAACGTTGCCTCGCTGCTCAATAGCAATTTTGTTGCGCAAATTGCCGATCGCGCGTTTTCAGACGACAACCTGGAACAGCCCATATTGCCGCCTTATGTCAACGAAGGACTGGAACTTATCCTCACCCTGACCAATCTCGAAGGCTACGAAATACAATTCCCTTTTCGCGGACAGTCGGGCACAAACCTAACTTACATCTCGACTACTCACAGGGATTTCGCGCATTTTAAACGAGTTTTGATCTCAACGATCCTCCACAGGGACAAATCCCGTTCCGATACAACGACAAAGATTCTTTTCGTGGGATCCGTGAAGCCGCTATGGCTACAGGGGCCTTCCCTATTGGGCTAAAGCACCGCAGGTTCTCCCGCAAGAAAAAATACATCCTTAATAACCCATTGATCAACCCCACCTCGATCATTAAAAACCCAGGAGTGAGTAAAGACGAACTCTTCCGGATTCCAAGGGTAGGCGTCGAGGCGCCTATGGATCAGGACTGTGAGATGATTTTTGTAGATGGGGGGCTGCTGAACAATGAGCCTTTTGAGGTAACTCAAAAGATTCTGCGCGAGCACTTTGCGGAAGGTCATAAAAATGAAGATCCCGAAGACCCGGCCCATTTCGACAATACCATCATCATGATTGATCCTTTCCCCAGCGAACCTGCTGATTATGGCCTGCAGTTTGATCGTGAAGGGGTCATGGACATTGCCGGCAAGGTGTTAAAAACTTTGCGGGCTGAGCCGCTCGTTAAGCCCGACAATTTGTTGAAAGCCTATACCAAGGAAGACAACGAACGCTTCACCATTTCACCAAGTTGCGAGCGCCGAAACAAAGGTGGCAAAATGGAACCAACCGCTGGCTCCAAAGCAATTGCCTGTGGCGCACTCGACGGTTTTGGTGGATTTTTATCCAAGTCGTTTCGGGAACACGATTTCTTTCTTGGCAGGAAAACTGCCAGAGCTTTTGAGGAAATACTTCAGCGTGCCGGTAGATACTCCCAACAAAATCTTCGCGGCTGGTTACAAACATGCTGAAGCGGTACAACGTTTTTCTGCGCCTAATGGTGGAAAAACAATGCCCATAATCCCGGATATGGATGTTACGACATCCAGCTGGACAGATACCAGTTTCCCTGAATTCCCAACGATCAACGCTGCCAATATCGCACCACTACAAAAACAGCTTGAAAAAAGAATTAACCTGGTTTCAAAAGTGATGCGCAATGCCGGCAGTACGTTGTATTGGGTGAGTGGCACTGTCCTTTGGTTTGCAAAAGGCTGGTTGAGCGGTAAACTTATGAAAATGCTTAAGAGCAGCTTGGAGGGCCACGGTGTTTTAAAAGACTAAGTATCACTATTTCCGGTCCTTTGGGACCAGCGCAAAGGGCATGTTCCAGGTCTGTAATCCATCATTTATGTTGAGTTGGTACGCGCCAGCAGGTAGTCCATTGATACCACTAATTTCCAACCGCATCATATGCCACCGACTGGTGTTCCAGGTGGCCTTAAGATTAGGATTCAGGCCCAATGCACTATGAACCCCAATGCTGGCATTTCGGCTGGGCTGGTCGCCAGTCAGGTAGAGTATCAGCTTGTCCTCCTTTGGATCTCTGGCCCAAATGATATAGGTTTCAGGATCATCAAGAATGGTTAAATGAAAGTCGCCCAGTTCAAACCAGGCCCTGCTCATGTCCGGCAAGCCATAGCCCCTTGCATTGTTGGGAGCTGTTATTTGGTCTGCACTGGCGTATACTGCATCTAAAATTTCCTTTCCAGTTTTGTCCGGATAAGCGCTCCACAAACTGGCTATGGCGCCAGCCAGCATAGGAGAAGCCAGTGACGTACCGCTGGACAAACCTAGATCAATACCGCTGTAGGCAGCAGTTACCACCCTGTCTCCCGGGGCCATCAGGTCTGGCTTAATGCGCCCATCTGCTGTTGGGCCAAAGGAACTGAACACCGCCCGTTGTTTATTGTAATCTACCGCACCTACGGCAACAATGCCAGGCGCATCTGCCGGAACGCCAACTTTTTTCCAGTCTTCATCACCTGAATTTCCAGCACTGTTGCAAATAATCATTCCCTTGGTGGCAGCAATACTTGCACCGCGCGCGCCTATTGTACGGCGACCATCCAGCTCATGCCAACGATGTCCAAGCGTGGTGTCATTGAATACAGTATATCCCAGGGATGCATTGATGATATCGGCACCAATGCTGTCGGCCCATTCTGCACCCGATATCCAATTACATTCTTCGATGGGATATTCGCCACCAGTGTCCTCTGTTTTTACCAAAAAATAGGTTGCCGCAGGTGCAGTTCCGACAAAATAGCCCGGCATATTGGCGGCCATAACAGAAAGTACGCCGGTACCATGGGAGGCACTTTCGAAGACCGCAGCGTCGTGCTCCACAAAATCCCAGCCCTGAAACATCCGGTGTTGCAATGCCAGACTGTCGAATAATGGTATCGTATCGGCATTGGTAAAACCGCCATCCAGTACTGCAACCCAAATGCCGTCACCACGTGCGCCCAGTGCATGCAACAATGGCACACCCAACAGGTTGTTTTGCCGGGCGGCATAACCAGCATAATTGGGCCCTTCCGTTGGCGCCACGGCAAGGGAAACGCGTTGCTTCATGGCTCGGTTGGGCGGGTTTTTCACCTTGATGTCACGACCAACATATACCACCGTGTCAACAAAGGGCAAACGTGCAATGGTACGAATTGTGGCAGAATCAGCGATCACGGAAGCGGCATTTAGCCACCTGGAAGTGCCATGTAAAACAGCACCTGCATTGCGCAAGGCCTGTACGTAGCCTGGATTCACCGGCAAGTCGTTTTCCACTATGGAAATACCCGCTTTTGCCCGGCGGTCCAAAGCTCGGGCCGATAAAAACTCAGCGGGCCTGCAAGTGCAATAGGGAGAATGATTTTTATCAGAAAATTGTATCCACCATTTTGCAGGATTCCCTTGTGCCAAAGCCCCTGAAGGCAGTATCAGCAACACCCACAAAATCAGAAATTGGCGCATGTTCATGTTTTTTTAGGAAAGGAAACCCCAAAGTTAGCAATACGGCTTGAAGTCGGCGATTAACAGGCATTTTTACTCCTTTTTGGTGGATTTAAATACCATGTACAAGGTTAAAAATGCCCAAGTTTTGTACCTTTGCGGCTTACCAAAAATACAACCGTATTGCGATGCCAGACTCGAGGATAATTAACATTAATATTGAGGATGAATTAAAGACAGCGTACATCGACTATTCCATGTCGGTGATCGTTAGCCGTGCCCTTCCGGATGTAAGAGATGGACTTAAGCCAGTACACCGGAGGGTGTTGTATGGCATGATGGACCTAGGTCTCAGTTACAACAAAACCTATAAGAAATCTGCCCGTATTGTTGGGGAGGTTTTGGGTAAATATCACCCGCACGGTGATAGTTCCGTGTACGATACCATGGTTCGCCTGGCCCAGGAATGGAGCCTGCGTTACCCGCTGGTGGATGGACAGGGAAACTTTGGCTCGATGGACGGTGACAGCCCTGCTGCCATGCGTTATACCGAGGCCCGTATGCGCCGTATTACAGAAGAAATCATCGCTGATATTGACAAAGAAACGGTTGATTTTCAGCTCAACTTTGATGATTCGCTGACCGAACCCTCGGTAATGCCTACCAAACTGCCCAACTTGCTTATTAATGGCGCCTCGGGTATTGCAGTGGGTATGGCCACCAATATGCTGCCACACCAATTGGGTGAGGTATGTGATGCTATTACGGCAACCGTTGACAACCCTGAAATTGACATTGAGGAACTCATGGTGCATGTAAAGGCCCCAGATTTCCCCACCGGTGGCATTATTTACGGTATGACGGGCATCCGCGAAGCGTTCCGGACTGGCCGTGGCCGTTGTGTGGTGCGCGCCAAAACAGAAATTGAAGTTGACGAGAAGGGGCGAGAAGCCATTATTGTCACAGAAATACCCTACCAGGTCAACAAGGCCATGTTGATTGAGAAAATCGCCCACCTGATCAATGATAAAAAAATCATTGGCATCTCGGATTTGCGTGACGAATCAAACCGCAAAGGTGTCCGGGTGGTTATTGAAATCAAACGCGATGCTGCTGCCAATGTAATCCTGAGCCAGTTGTTCAAAATGACGCCGTTGCAAACCAGTTACGGCATCAATAACATCGCGCTGGTCAATGGTAGGCCCAGAGTACTGAACCTGAAGGATCTTATCGAAGAATTCATTAAGTTCCGTTTGGAGGTCATCGTTCGGCGCACCCGCTACGATTTGCGCAAAGCCGAAGAACGGGCGCACATCCTGGAAGGATTGCTGATTGCGCTGGACCACCTCGACGAGGTAATTGCCCTCATCAGAGGCTCTAAAGATCCGGAGGAGGCACGCAACGGTTTGATGGAAAAATTTGGCCTCTCTGAACTTCAGTCGCGCGCTATTTTGGCCATGCGATTGCAGCAATTGACCGGCCTGGAACGCGACAAGGTTCGCGAAGAGTTTGATGAACTGATGCGCAAAATTGAGCGTTATCAGGCGATTCTCGCCGATGAAACCATTCAGCGCGGAATCATTAAAGAGGAACTTGCTGACATTAAAGAGCGCTACGACGATGGTCGACGCACTGCCATTGAATTTGAAGAGGCCGACATCAGCATGGAGGACCTTATCGAAGACGAAGAAGTGGTGATTACCATCAGCCATCTGGGTTACATCAAACGGACTCCTATTTCGGAGTATCGCTCACAAGGCCGTGGTGGCCGTGGAGCGCAAGGTGTGCGCACCCGGGATGAAGATTTTGTGGAGCACATGTTTACGGCTACCAACCATAATACCCTCCTGCTCTTTACCGAAACCGGGCGCTGCTTCTGGCTAAAAGTGTATGAAATTCCGGAAGGGGCGAAGACCACCGCTGGACGTGTGATCCAAAACCTGCTCAACATTCCAAAGGACGATAAGGTCAAGGCCTATATCATTGTCAAAAAACTCGACGACGAGGAGTTCATCAAAAACAACTACATCATGTTCTGTACCCGAAGGGGTCAAATCAAGAAAACGTTGTTGGAAGAATACTCACGGCCTCGCCAGGGCGGCATCAATGCCATCTCCATCAATGAAGGCGATGCACTCATAGAAGCCAAACTTACCAATGGCAACAACGAAATCATTCTTGCGGTCAAAAGTGGCCGGGCCATTCGATTCAAAGAAACCAACGTGCGGCCTATGGGACGCACCGCTGCGGGCGTACGCGGTATTCGGGTGGACGAAGCAACAGACGATGCCGTAGTCGGTATGGTTTGCGTAGACGCCATCGACACCGAAACCAGCATCCTCGTAATTTCTGAAAAAGGCATGGGCAAACGCTCTCCATTGGAAGAATACCCCACCAAAGGACGCGGTGGAAAGGGCGTAAAAACGATGCAGGTGACCAAAAAAACAGGCCAACTGGTGACCATCAAGGCCATCAAGGATGAAAACGACTTAATGGTGACTACTGTCAATGGTATCACCATCCGAACCCCAGCCGACGAAATGCGGGTTATGGGTCGCAATACCCAAGGCGTGAAGGTCATCAGGCTGGACGGCAACGACAGCATTGCCGATGTAACCGTAGTCGACGCAGCGCCAGAAACGCCGGAGGTAGATCCCAATCCTGACACCAATACAGCCTCTGAAACTGAAAATAATTCCGAGGCTTAACATTTTATTTGTATTCTTATTGCTGAAAATATCGTCTTAAAGGTAAATCAGCAAACATCGTACACTTAATACAACATCAACAATGAAAAAATCTATTGCTGCACTACTTGGCTTTCTGTTCTTCTTTACCGTTGCACAGGCCCAGGAAGATGCCCTGAAAACGGCTAAGCAGGCTGGTAAGGCACTGACCAGCTACAACATCGACCCTAGCAATAATGCTGCTAAACTGGACGAGGCCAAGAGCAAAATAAACGACGCGCTTCAGTCTGCAGACGTCCAGGCTTTGGCCTCCTCCTGGATAACCAAGGGTGATATTTACAACACCATCCTTCAAAAGGATATGGCCAAACGCATCGTTGATCCAAATGCACCGCTTTCCGGTGACAATGATGCATTGATTGCCTTCAATGCCTATAAAAAAGGCTATGAACTAGCGGATAAAAAATATGAAAAGAGTGATGCCATCAAAGGTATCAGCCAAGTCCAGGGCCATATGGTAAACATTGGCGCCGCCAAATACGACGAGGGTGCATACGAAAAAGCGTATGACTCCTGGGTTGCTGCCATCGATTCAGATCGACTGCTTAAAAGTGCTGGCGAAAAGAGTTTATTTGATGAGCCTGCCCAACTCGAAGAGCAGCGTTATTATACGGCTGTTGCCGCAACATTAGCCAAAAAGAATGCTGCAGCCAAACAAATTTTCGAATCGTTGATCAAGGATGGCACCTCCCGACCTGCCGTTTACGAGGGACTGATCGGGATTAAAAGAGAAGAAGGCGACGATAAAGGTGCGGATGCACTCCTGGAAGAAGCCCGTAAAAAATTCCCCAGTGACACCGGCTTGCTGTTTGCAGAAATCAACTCCTATCTCGCCAAGGGTAAACTCGATGAGCTCACCGATCGGCTCAAAGAAGCCATCTCCAGAGAACCTGGCAACGTTGCCCTTTACGTAACCCTGGGCAACGTATACGACAACCTCTACAGCAGAGAACTTAAGGATGGCAATGGCGATGCAGCACAGAAAGATTTTGACGCTGCAAAGGATTACTATTCCCAAGCCATGAGCAAGGATCCTAAAAATGCTGACGCCGTTTATTCATTGGGCGCCTTGTACTACAACAAAGCAGCTTACCGCACCACCGAACTGAACAAACTCGCGGAGGATTTTACGCAGGCTGGCTTGAAAAAAGCAGAAGAAAAACGCCAGGAAGTGCTCAAGTTGTTTGACGACGCACTCCCCTACTTCCAAAAAGCAGAAAGCTTGAATCCTAACGATCTCAATACGCTCATCGCACTCAATGAAATTTTTGCGCGTAAGGAAGATTATGAAAAGTCTAAAGAATTCAAGGCTAGGTTGGAAAAAATAAAAGCTGGCGGTACCAACGACACATCTTATTTTAAGCAATAAGCACCAGTTCCAGATCTAACCCAAATAAAGCCGCAAACATGGTTAAACACCGTGTTTGCGGCCTTTTTTTCGTAGTCATCGTCCACACTACTGGACATTTTATAAAATAGCAGCCCTAATGTGCCTAATGTGGCTTGTCTCATGTGCCCTAATGTGGTAAATTCAAAAAATGTCCAGTAGTGTGGTCATCGTCACTTATTCTACCAGATATCCCAGGCTATTTTCGCGCCCAGACCCAAAAAAATAAGGCCTACAAAAACATTGATGTAACGCCCTATTTTATCGGATCGGCGCAGCAAATCACCTGAAAGCCAGGCATATAAAGCCAGCGCTATTGTGGTGCCCAGGGTTACACCGGAAGCAAAGGCCAGTGTGGGAAATAGGCCTGGTACCCACCAGCCCTGCAATTGCAGCCAACTACAATAAATTACCCAATATGGAATGGCCAAAAGGTTAAATACACTGATGACCACTCCTTTCATGAATTGCCGGAAGGGCTGTAAAGCCGGAAGCTCCTTTGGCGGCTTGGGCGCCTTTGCCCAAAAAATCAGGTAAAGCGCCAAACCCCAGAATACTGGCAATGCAGCCATCTGGAACCAACGTGCAACATCCGGATTTTTCATAAACCAGTCGCTGAACACCGCTGCACCCCATGCCTGAAAGAACTCTGCAAAAGCAGCGCCCAAACCCAATACCATGGCCGGCCAAAAACCCCGCCGGTACCCCGTCTGCGCAACCGACAAGCTGATGAGCCCTGGCGGCAGAGAACCTGCCAAACTCAATAATACCCCTGCAACCAACAATATAAGCATATGCGCGATTCAAAAATCATGGATTTACCTAAATAGGCGAACTTGGCGTATTTTGCCAACCATTTCCTGGCAACGAATATAGCCCAGGATTCCCAACTACTGATCTTAAAACCTTCGAATATTTGACATTTTCGATCATTACCGTCGTGTACAACGGCGCAGACTTGCTGCCAGGCACCGTGGATAGCGTTCGCAACCAACGCTATCCCGACATTGAATACATCATTGTCGATGGCGCCTCGAAGGATGATACTACAGCCCTCATAGCACGGTATGCTGAATCTATGCCCCATTTGCGTTGGATCTCTGAGCCTGATAAAGGCCTGTACGATGCCATGAACAAAGGTTTGGATCTGGCTACCGGCGATTTTGTCTGGTTTTTAAATGCCGGAGACCACCTTCACGCTCCAGATACCGTTGAAAAAATAGCCGCCATGGTATCCCCAAAAACAGATGTGCTGTATGGGGAGACCCTTCTGGTAAATGATGCCAGGCAAGCTGCAGGCACGATGAGCGAATTGAGTACCCGCAAACTGCCGACGAAGCTCCACTGGAAGGATTATAAAGGCGGTATGTTGGTTGTTCATCAGTCATTCATCGCCCGGCGAAGCCTGGCACCCCATTACGAGCAACATAACCTGGTTGCCGATTACAACTGGTGCATCGAAATTTTAAAAAAGAGCCGGGAAAACGTAAATACCGGGCTGATTTTATCCGATTACCTCATGGGTGGCATGTCTAAAAAACGACACCAACAATCGCTAAAAGATCGTTTTGGGGTGATGGTCCGGCAATTTGGATGGGCACAAGCGATCTGGGCACATCTGCTTATTGTCGTCAGAGCCATCCTTCACCGCATTGTGCGGAATGGGAAACCTGTTTATTAGCCAGACTTCCAAAATTTCCTACATTTACGCCGCTGCAAACTGAGATTCAACAGGCTTCCCCCAATTGACCTAAAGCAAAATCAACCATCGCAAGGCAATTAACCTGACAAGCCACTGTGAACTTTTAAACACCTGTACAGTATGAGAACTTTCCTGTCCCTGTTATTGACCTTCGGGTACTTGTTCCTCTCCGCTCAAAACGGCACCATCAGTGGCACCATCACAGATGCCATAACCAATGAAACACTGATCGGCGTAACGGTCCGAACAGGACAGCTGGGCGCCATATCCGACCTCAATGGTCAGTATGAATTTTCGCTCCCGCCTGGTTTTTACGAAATTAGTTTTTCGTTTGTCGGGTATGCTTCGAAAGAAGTGACCGTTCGAATCTTACCCAATGAAAAAGTAGTCCTTGATGTAACACTGGGCGATTCTGACAACCTCCTGCAGCAAACCACGGTTACGGCGGGTAAATACGAAAAGGCATTGGGTGAAGTAACCGTTTCACTCGACATCCTCAAGCCAAAAATCATAGAAAGTGTCAATACCACGTCGGTTGATGAAGTATTGACCAAAGTTCCCGGTGTAGCCATCATTGACGGGCAAGCCAGTATTCGGGGCGGCTCTGGTTTTTCTTACGGCGCAGGCACCCGTGTATTGATATTGGTTGACGACATTCCGGCCTTGCAGGTAGATGCCGGTTTCCCCAACTGGGATGATTTCCCAGTAGAAAACATCAGTCAGATTGAAGTGCTGAAAGGCGCTGCATCAGCACTTTACGGATCATCTGCCATGAACGGGATCATCAACTTCCGCACCGGCTATGCCCGCGATAAACCCGAAACTGACGTTGCTGTATTTGGAAAAATATGGGGTAACCCAAGGGACAAAGACAAAGCCTGGTGGAAAAGCGACACTTCCGACCTCAACTTCCCTTTTGAATCGGGATTCAGCTTTGCACACCGGGAAAAAAAGGGGAAACTGGACATGGTGCTCGGCGCTTATGGCCTTTACCGGGATTCTTACAACAAAGAAACCTACAGCCGTTACGGCAGGGTTACCCCCAATCTCCGCTACCGTGTCAACGACCGTTTGAGCATAGGACTCAACTCCAATTTTAATTTTGGAAAAAGTGGCAGTTTCTTCATCTGGGCTAATGATACTACTGGCGCCTATACACCCGGGCTCAGCTCCAGTTCGTTTACCCGTGGCCGACTTCGATTTAACATAGATCCCAGTTTACAGTATTTTGATGCCGCTGGCAACCGGCACAAGGTACTGACGCGGTACTATTATGTGCACAACGACAACAGTGGCAATCAAAGTAACGACAGCCGAATGGTCTATGGCGAATACCAATACCAGCGTAAAATGGACCGCCTGGGTATGGTGCTTACCGCCGGCTTGGTGGGTATCTACACCAGTATAGACGCTGCTTTATACAGTATGGGAAAATTTGATTCCCGCAATCTGGCTGCCTATGCTCAATTTGATCAAAAATTATTTGACCGGCTAAATTTGTCGGCTGGCGTGCGCTATGAGCAAAATCTGCTCAACAGCCCCGACAGTATCCGGGTAAGAGAAGGGCAAATTGCCTTTTTGCCCAACGGACAAACCAAGGAAGCAAAACCAGTATTCCGATTCGGTGCGAACTACCAAATTGGCAGAGCAACTTACCTGCGAAGTGCCTGGGGACAAGGCTATCGCTACCCTACTATTGCTGAAAAATTTATTACTACTGATTTTGGCATCGGTAATACCGTCATTCCCAATCCCGATTTGGTATCCGAAACGGGTTGGACTGCCGAGTTAGGCATCAAACAAGGCTTTAAACTGGGTAAATGGCAGGGTTTTGTGGACCTCACCGGCTTTGTATCTGAGTACCACAACATGATGGAATTTGTACTCGATTCCATTCAAATCAAACTCGACCCAGGGCCTCCCCCGACACTTATCCTGAGTTCTGAGTTTCAATCCCAAAACCAGGGCGACACAAGGGTATCGGGCGTAGAATTGTCCGTATTGGGTCAGGGTAAACTTGGACCAGGAACCCTTTCACTCCTGACCGGTTTTACGCATACGGATCCACGGTATAAAAGTTTCGACCGCAAAACGAATAATTACGGCTCTTCCGATTCCACTGATGTGTTGAAATACCGCTATCGCAACATGTTTAAGTTTGATGGGGAGTACAACGTTTCCAAATTCACCCTTGGTGCTTCCGTGCAGTACAACAGCCATATGCAGGCCATTGATGATATTTTTAACATCGGTATGCCGGGGGTGCGCGCCTTCCGGGCTGCACACGACAATGGCTTTACCATAGTAGACCTTCGTACTTCCTGGCAACTTAGTACTGGGCTGAAAGCCAGTTTCTTGGTAGCCAATTTGCTTAATGAAGTATACACGCAGCGCCCCGCCCTGCTGGAGCCGCCAAGAAGTTACACCCTACGACTGGACTTAAAAATCAGATAGGATGCCAGCCAAACTGAAAATCCTCCTCTTCGTTTTCATTGTCGCAATGACAGCCTGCAAGAACACATCGGAAAAAAAGCAGAAGGAACCCAGTCTAACGGGGCATACTACCCTATTGGAAAAAAGTACCCGCAGCACTGCCCAGGGCTTTCGCGAACCCGGGAATTGGTGTTTTAACCGATTTCCGGATGCGATACCGGTGGATGTGCCCCCGCAAAACAGCAATGAACGGGATTTTAACATCCCCCTGGGCGTATCGAAAATTGTAGTAGACTTTGGTAAAATAACCAGCTCCTTTTTGCTGTTTCATATCCAGGGAAAGGGCATTGAATTGTTCACCAGCAATCATTTTGCCCAATGCCTCTCCAACGATGAGCATTTCAAACTCTATCCAGCAGGAAATGGATTCCGGTACAACAACAACCATGAGATACAATACGAACTGGAAATATTGCCTTATTCTAACGGCTATCGGGCCAAAATGACCTTTCCGGTTGCCTCACAATACGGCATAGCAGTACACCACTGTTCGGATTGCGCTGTAGAATAAAAAGTGATACCATTAACCTTTTTGCGTTTGGGGCGATTAGCCAAGGGTTATGTCTTATTACAAAACAACATGCTATGTCTGCTATACGGCAAAAGCATTTATTTACCTGATGTTAGCGCATCTTGGCAAGCTCTTTGCAACCACCCTCATTGTTCAAATTCCTTTAGAGCATTTTTATTAAAACAAAAGGTATGTCAATATTGGCTCGGATGACATGGGCGCCTCTAGTGTTACTCTTATGCATTCAGACAGCCTGTAAACCCGATCATAAACCTGCAGCGCAAAATGACGCTGCAGCAAACAACAGCCCCAGCGATGCGGCAGAAGATATTGGCAAAAGTGACCTGCTGGAACTTATTCAGGGTAAATGGTTCGATGCAAAAGATGCCAATAAAAGCCTTGAAGTGATCGGAAATGAGCTGATCTGGCACATGCCTAACCAACAGGATGTGCAGGCCACCGTGGATATAGACAGCAACTGCACACTGCAAAGTTGTCAGCAGACCTTACCCCAACAAGGCTGGTGTTTTGTGGCGCATTTCGAAGCCGGACAACAATGTTTCCTCGTACTATCCTGCGACAAGAGCAGTTTTCGGTTTGCACGCCTAGATGCTACCCTGGAAGAGGAGGTTTATCAACGGCCCTGATAAAAAAAGCGGTTTTTAAGTGCATAATATTGTTGTTCTGGAACTTGTTTTAACTACATTTGCCATTACAACAAATTGACTTTGTAACCGCAATGTTTACCATCAATATTTACTTACGACTCGCTCTGATTGGGGGCGGCATTGTATTGGGCGCCGCCCTTTGGATGCTTTGGGGGTTCTGGTATGGATTTCCATTTTTACTGGTGGGTATTTTGCTGCTGATCGGCTACTTACTGCTGGGCACCATCATGTCTACCAACAATTTTCTGAGTCAGCAACGGTTTCCGGAAGCGGAAGAACGGCTTAAACTAACTTGGTTCCCACAATTACTGTTGGTTGGCTACAAGGGTGTCTACTACATGACACACGGCGCCCTGGCTTTGCAAAAGAAAGACTTTAGCACCGCAGAATCCTGGCTAAAAAAAGCGCTGGACGCAGGTTTACCCTCCGACAATGAGCGCGCTGCTGCATTGCTGCAACTTGCGCTGATTTCCGCCTCAAAAAACAACCGCCAGGCTGCACTCAGCCATGTTGCCGACATTAAAAAACTCAGCGTCACCGAACCCATGATCAAGGAACAGGTGAAAGATCTTGAGAAGCAACTGAAACAAATGCAGCAATCTATGAATCCTTCGACCATGGCCATGATGGGTGGGCGCGGAGGATTCCGCGCCGGGAGCAAACGCCCCAGGCCTAAAATGAAATAAAATTCCGGTTTAACCGCACCAACAACTCTATTATGCTTATCGGTATTCCTAAAGAAACGTACCCCGGCGAACTTCGTGCGGTGGTCATCCCAAATGATGTCGTCAGGTTGATAAAACTTGGCGCAAGGGTCAAAATTGAATCTGGTTTGGGAGCAGGCATTCGGGTATCCGATGCCGAGTACGAAAAAGCAGGAGCTGAGGTCACTTCCGACCGAAAGAGCCTGCTTACTGGCAGCGATATTGTGCTGCGCTTACGCAAACCCTCCCTGGAGGAAGTCGCAATGATGCCTGCAGGCACCATTCATGTCAGTTACCTGGACCCCTTCAACGAAAAGGACCTGATTGACAAAATGGCTGCGCAAGGCATCAGCACTTACTGCATCGAACTGATCCCCCGCAGTACAAGGGCACAAAAAATGGACTCCCTGAGTTCTCAGGCAAGTCTTGCCGGTTATGTAGCCGTCATTCTGGCTGCTGAAAAAACCGATCGGGTTTTCCCCATGATGACTACCCCTGCAGGTACCATCAATCCGGCCCGCGTATTCATTATCGGCGCCGGGGTTGCTGGTTTACAGGCCATTGCAACGGCCCAACGATTGGGCGCCCGCGTGGATGCTTTTGATACCCGCCCTGCGGTTGCAGAGCAAGTTCGTTCACTTGGAGGTCGTTTCTTAGAAATCGACCTCGGCGAAACCGGACAAACAAAAGATGGTTATGCCAAAGCGCTCACGGAAGAACAACTTGCCAAACAAAGAGAAGTCATGGCCAAGCAATGTGCCATCAGCGACGTGGTCATTACAACGGCGCAGGTTTTTGGCCGAAAAGCGCCCATCATCATCACCAAAGAAATGGTGGCCGGCATGAAACCCGGTAGTTTACTGATCGACCTTGCCGTTGAAACCGGCGGCAATGTGGAAGGTGCTGAACTCGGCAAAATTGTCGACATCAACGGCGTACGCATTATTGGACTGGAAAACCTTCCAGGTCAGGTTGCTGTTCATGCCAGCCAGATGTATTCTGCCAACCTATACAACTTCATTGATGAATTCTGGGATAAAGAGAACAAAGTGTTCAAAATAGACCCGGAAGACGATATTCAACAAAGCTGCATGCTTACCCATGGCGGCAAAATCACCAGAACACTTTAACGTAAAGTCCAACAACTACGCATTATGGATACTACGATTTTAATTACCATGATCTTCATTCTTGTGCTGGCTATTTTCCTTGGCGTTGAAATCATATCCAAGGTTCCTTCCCTGCTGCACACCCCGCTGATGTCGGGTTCCAATGCCATTTCTGGCGTCACTGTCGTAGGCGCACTGATTGCAGCTGGCGCGGGAGCTGGAGAGAATACCACTGCCATTCTGGGAGGCATCGCTGTCGGCCTTGCAATGGTGAATGTTGCCGGTGGCTATTTTGTTACCGACCGTATGCTCAATATGTTCAAGAAAAAGGATAAATAAGCACCATGGCACTGACAAACCTTATCAATCTCGTCTATATTCTCTCCGCCGTAACCTTTATTCTGGGCTTCAAAATGATAAGCAGCCCTGAATCAGCGCAACGCGGCAACCTCATTTCTGGATTGGGCATGGCAACTGCCATCATCGTTACCTTGATGCTGCCCGATATTGAACGCTTTCAGTTTATCTTTATGGGAGCAGCCGTTGGTGCTGCTATCGGATTGTTTTTTGCATACCGTACGCCTATGACAGGCATGCCTCAAATGGTGGGCCTTTTAAATGGTTTTGGCGGCCTGGCCAGTTGGTTTGTGGCGCTTGCAGAATTCGAATCGCCCCGGGATCAGGGCCTTTTTGGTGGCAGCGTGTTGTGGCTCGCAGCCATCATTGGCGCGGTTACTTTCTCCGGTTCCATTATTGCTTGGGCAAAACTGGATGAAAAATTCATTTCTGGAAAACCCATCATGTACAAAGGCCAGCAAATTGTTACCCTGGTGGTAATGCTTGGCATGCTGGCCTGTGGCATCATGTTCGCGAAGGATACCCTCGACCCAAATGCACTGTATTACTTTGGTGGCTTCTCACTGTTCGCCTTTATTTTGGGTATTTTATTGACCATTCCAATTGGTGGCGCAGATATGCCGGTGGTTATTTGCCTCCTGAACTCCTATTCTGGTATGGCGGCTTGTGCTTCTGGATTTGTTGTCGGCAATACGTTGCTGGTAGTAGCAGGAGCCCTGGTAGGTGCTTCAGGTATCATTCTTACCCTGATTATGTGTAAAGCAATGAACCGATCTGTAGCCAATGTATTCCTTGGAGGATTCGGCGCTCCGGTTACCGGTACAGCCATGGAGGTTAGCGGCGAAATTAAGCCAATTAAACCCGATGAAGCCTACCTGGTCCTGGAAGCCGCTCAAAGCGTAGTCATCGTTCCTGGATACGGCATGGCTGTTTCCCAAGCACAACATGCTGTACGTGAACTTACAGAACAATTGGAGAAAAATGGAACGGAAGTGCGCTTTGCCATCCACCCTGTTGCCGGGCGTATGCCAGGCCACATGAACGTACTACTGGCCGAAGCCAATATTTCCTACGACGCAATGGTTGAAATGGATGCCATCAACCCCACCATGGAAACGGTGGATGTTTGTATGATCATTGGCGCCAACGACGTGGTGAATCCGGCCGCAAGGGTCGACAAAATGAGCCCACTCTACGGCATGCCAATTATCAACGCAGATTATGCCAAAACCGTTATCATCATGAAACGCAGTATGGGTAAAGGTTTTGCTGGTGTTGAAAATCCATTGTTTTTCAACAACAACTCCCGGATGCTTTTTGGTGACGCCAAAGCAAGTTTGCAGGCATTGGTCAGTGAATTTAAAGGCGGCAATTAAATCCCCGCCACATATCGCGTATAGAAAACTTGAGCCATCCCGAATGTTGGAAAAGTAATGCGCCATTCACCGATAGATGGCAATACATCACCGGTAGATCGGTATCGAAGTATTTCGGTACCGATCTTCTCTTTTATAGCAATAGGTTTTTAAAAAGCCCTGTATACAAAAGCCTTCCAGCCCCTGATTTAAGGGAGCAAGAAGTCGTAATCTAAAGCCACGAACGCTGTTTCCACAACACCAAAGTTCTGGTGATGGAATAATGAATTCGGATTGACGCACCCTAAGCCATACTCTATTTCCCAGCATTGGATGTGACAAAAGACAACAAGCCAGGCCAATATTTCATCCGGTATTGGGATGAAGGTCAGGACGTACACACCTTTGGCGGCTTGGATTTCCTCATCTATTTTACCAGTGTTACTTGAACATAACCCCTTGTTTTTTGGTGTAATTGATTACCCAAAATTACAAAGGGGGATTAAATAAGCATCCCGAACCTTCCTTGTAGAGAAAATTCGGGATAACTCATGTTTGTTTTTATTTTAGACGATGTTGGTGATACTCTATTCCTGTATCATCAATCGTTTAAATCGCTGCTCCTCACCCTGCCGGAATTCTACGAGGTACAGCCCTGCAGGAAGCCCGCTGATATCCAACGGGAGGTCATTTTCCCCTTTGACACTTTGCCAGAACGCCTCTTTGGTTAATTTGCCCTGGAGATCAAAAATCCGTAAACTGCAAGGAATTACTTCGACAGCCTCGAACCGTAAATTTACAAATCCGCTTGTCGGATTAGGATACATTAGAAAATCGAGTTTGTCCGGTTCGGTATCCTGATCGCGGTTTGCAGTTTGCCCATTGATGGAATTGGGCTCAACCGTTACCGTAGAAACGCATGTAGCGGTGTTATTGCTGTAATCCTTGACTGTTATAGGCAGGTAATTGACCCCGATGTTGGCAGATGTATAGGTTTTGACAATTGGGGAATAAGTCCATACATCGCAGTTGTCGAAACTGGGCAGGGCGAGTTGTGAACCGTATACCGTGACATAACCACGGGCCGAGGAAACTGATACATCAAGGCAGACAGCCGTTGGCGGCAACAGGTCTTTGACAGTTACAGCAGCGGAACAAGTGGCGGTATTGCCCGACTGGTCAGTGGCCTTGAGCAGGATGTTTACCGGAGCACCGATATCGCTGCAATTGAAAGCAGTATAATCAACAATGAGCGAGGCAATGGTGCAATTGTCGGAACTTCCGCCATTCACCTGGGAAGGTAACAGGGTGGCATTGCCCAGGCTGTCCAAGAATATGGTTGTATTTTGACAAAGTATGGTAGGCGGAGTCACGTCTTTCACCGTCACTTTGGCCGTACAGGTATTCATATTGCCACTGCTGTCGGTTGCTTTGAGTATGACAGTATTCATGCCAAGGTTGGAGCAGTTAAACACGGTAGGGAAAACGGTCAACCCAAAAGTACAATTGTCAGAACTGCCATTATTAATCAGCGCTGGCTGGATCGTGACGCTACCGTTCGGACCAATATTTGCAATCGCATTTTTGCATAGTGCTATCGGTGCGATCAGATCCAGTACCATAACTGTAGCGGTGCACTGCGCTGAATTTCCGCTTTGGTCGGTTCCGATGAGTTTCACTGTATTCGTGCCCAAATTGGCGCAGGTAAACAGCGTTTGACTCAGACTGATATTAACAATAGTGCAGTTGTCAAAACTGCCGTTATTGACATCCGATACCAGCAGCGTGGCTTGGCCTGCGGCATTGAGGCCGATGGTGGCATTTTTACACAACATAGTAGGCGCTATATTGTCCACAACGGCAACCGTAGTCTGGCACGTGGCAGTATTTCCGCTTTGGTCGGTTCCGGTCAGGGTAACGGTATTTTGACCCAGATTAGCACAATTGAATACCGATGGTGCAACGCTCAGACTTACCAAGGTGCAATTATCGGTACTTCCATTGTCGACCTGGCTTGCTGTGATGCTGGCAGATCCTGCAGCGCTGAGCGCAACTGTCAGTGGCTGACAAAGCATGGTGGGTGGAATTTGATCAGCCACGGTGACAACGGCCGAACAGGATGCCGTATTTCCAGTGCCATCGTTAGCGGTCAGTACTACCGTATTTGCGCCCAGGTTGGCACAAGTGAAAGCCGAGGGTGTTACGCCGGTGATGTTAACCGTACCACAGTTGTCGGCGCTGCTTTGCAAAACATTGGCTGGCGTGATACCGACTGCACCATTGGCATCGAGTGTAGCAGTATATGGCTGACAAATAAGTACCGGAGGCGTAATGTCGAGCAGGGTGACCGTAAAGCTGCAAGATGCTGTATTACCGTTACCATCGTTTGCAGTGAGCGTTACGTTTTCTGAATCGTTGTGGCCACTGAGGATCGTAGTTGCTGCCGGAGTTTGGGTGACTGCCGGACTGGCACTGCAATTGTCGCTCACAGATGCCGCGGAATAAGTTCCCATTTCCGAGCTGCAATTGGCATCGGCTGCCAGGGTGACATTTGCCGGGCAAACAATGGTTGGCGGGGTCACGTCGAGCAGGGTGACGGAGAACGAGCAAGATGCGGTGTTACCGTTACCATCGTTCGCCAGTAAGCGTTACGGTTTTTCGGCGTCGTTGTGGCCACTGAGGACCGTAGTTGCCGCCGGACTTTGGGTGACTGCCGGTTGGCCGCGCAATTGTCGCTCAGCAGATGCCGCCAGGAATAAGCTCCTACTTTCCCGCTGCAATTGGCATCGGCTGCCAGGGTGACATTTGCCGGGCAAACAATGGTTGGCGGGGTCACGTCGAGCAGGGTGACCGTAAAGCTGCAAGATGCTGTATTACCGTTACCATCGTTTGCAGTGAGCGTTACGTTTTCTGAGTCGTTGTGGCCACTGAGGATCGGTGCTGGCCACCGGACTTTGGGAGACTGCCGGATTGGCACCGCAATTGTCGCTCAGATGCTCGCCGGGAATAAGTTCCCACTGTCCCGCTGCAATTGGCATCGGCTGCCAGTGTGACATTTGCCGGACAAACAATGGTTGGAGGGGTAACATCGAGTAGCGTTACCGTGAACGAGCAGGAAGCGGTGTTGCCATTGCCATCATCGCCGGTAAGCGTTACGGTTTTGGCGTCATTGTGGCCGATGAGGTCGGTGCTGGCCACAGGACTTTGTGAAAAAGTCGGGTTGGTGGCGCAATTGTCGGCGATACTCGCCGGGGCATAGGCGCCTACTGTCCCGCTGCAATTGGCATCGGCTGCCAGGGTGACATTTGCCGGGCAAACAATGGTTGGAGGGATCACATCGAGCAGGGTTACAGAGAAGGAACAGGCCGCCGTATTTCCGTTACCGTCATCGCCGGTAAGCGTTACGGTTTTGGCGTCGTTGTGGCCGATGAGGACGGTGCTGGCCACAGGACTTTGTGAAAAAGTCGGGTTGGCGGCGCAATTGTCGGCGATGCTCGCCGGGGCATAGGCGCCCAGGGTACCGCTGCAATTGGCATTGGCTGCCAGGGTGACATTTGCCGGGCAAACAATGGTTGGCGGGGTCACGTCGAGCAGGGTTACGGAGAAGGAACAGGCCGCCGTATTTCCGTTGCCGTCATCAGCAGGTAAGTGTGACGGTTTTGGCGTCGTTGTGGCCGCTGAGGACGGTGCTGGCCACCGGACTTTGTGAAAAGTCGGGTTGACGGCGCAATTGTCGGCGATGCTCGCCGGGGCATGGGCGCCCAGGGTACCGCTGCAATTGGCATCGGCTGCCAGGGTGACATTTGCCGGGCAAACAATGGTTGGCGGGGTCACGTCGAGCAGGGTTACGGAGAAGGAACAGGCCGCCGTATTTCCGTTGCCGTCATCAGCAGTGAGTGTGACGGTTTTGGCGTCGTTGTGGCCGCTGAGGACGGTGCTGGCCACCGGACTTTGTGAAAAAGTCGGGTTGGCGGCGCAATTGTCGGCGATGCTCGCCGGGTCATAGGCGCCTACTGTCCCGCTGCAATTGGCATTGGCTGCGAGTGTGACATTAGCCGGGCAAACAATGGTTGGCGGGGTCACGTCGAGCAGGGTTACGGAGAAGGAACAGGAAGCGGTGTTGCCATTGCCATCATCGCCGGTAAGCGTTACGGTTTTGGCGTCGTTGTGGCCGCTGAGGACGGTGCTGGCCACTGGGCTTTGCGAGAAAGCCGGGTTGGCGGCGCAATTATCGCTTAGTGATACAGGACTGAATATGCCAACTACATTGCTGCAATTGCCATCTGCAAAAATGGTGATATTGGCAGGGCAGACAATATCGGGCGGCGTTACATCGCTCACCGATACCTGAACAGAACTGTTACCGATACAACCATTGTTGTTCACGGTTACAAAATAGGTGCCGCTTGCATTGGACTGGGCGTTCGGAATAACCGGATTTTGATCGACGGAGCTGAAACCATTCGGGCCCGACCAGGAATAGGATATCCCTGCTCCACTGTCGCCACCGGCGTTCAACTGTACCGCACCACCCGGGCATACCGGGCTGTTGCTCGTCGGGTTAAGGTTCGGTGTTGATATCTGCACAGTTACGGTTGCAGTGCCTTTGCAGTTCTTGCTGTCTGTTACGGTTACGCTATACACTCCGGCTGCATTCAACCCAGCCACAAACTGTGCCGGATCTTCCAGGTTTGAGGTGTAGTTGTTGGGGCCCGACCATGAGAATGCGTTGTAAGGAGGGGTTCCGCCAGCAGGTGTCGAACTCAGTGACAGGAAATTACCTGCACAGATTGGACTGTTGCTGGTTGCCGTGATAGAAGGAGCATTATTGGAGCCGACCGTCAGGGTAGTACTCACCGCTGCGGAACAACCTACTGCATCAGTGACAGTGACGGTGTACACACCTGCGTTGGCGGCTGAAACCGGAAATGGCGAAGGATCTTCCTGGCTGGAACTGAATCCGTTCGGACCGGTCCAGGCGAAACCCAGTGGCATGGTACCGCCCGTTGGGTTGGACTGCAGGTTCAGGTTGGCGCCGATACACAGTGGGCCATTGTTGGATGCCGTTATAACAGGTGTCGGGCTGACAGTAACGGTGGTGGAACTTTGTCCGGTACAACCGTGCGAATCCGTTACAATGATCTGATATACGCCCGAGGAAGCAGCCGTCCCTGTGAATGGCGCCGGGTCTTCCTGATTTGAACCGAAAAAATCGGGTCCGGTCCATGCAAATGTGGGGTAGGTTCCGGAACCACCGGATGGCGTGGAAGTCAGGATGACATTACCCCCTTCGCAGATTGGTGTATTGTTCGCAGCGTTTATGGATGGGATGCTGTACACTGTTACTGAAACTGTTGCGCTGGCGCTACAACCCAATTGGTCGGTTACTACCACATTGTAATTTCCGGCCGCCGTAGCGGTTGCCAGGAAACCTGCGGGGTCTTCCAGCGGAGATGTAAATCCGTTCGGGCCGGTCCAGGCAAACGAGGCATAAGGCAATGCGCCGCCACTTGGGGTAGATTGCAATACGACTTGTCCGCCCTCGCAAACTGCGCCAGCTACGGCAGCTGTGATGGATGGGCATTCCACCACAGTAATGCTGACTGTGGAAGTACCCGAACACCCGTTGCTGTCGGTCACGGTAACCGTGTATACGCCCGATGCGGCCAGCGTTGCCGGGAAGCCTGCAGGTTGCGCACCGGAGGCGGTAAAATTGTTGGGGCCCGACCATTGGTAGTTGTAACCATTGCCGGAACCGCCCGTTGCGGTGGCGCCGAGCTGAACATTGGCGCCCACACTCACCGGACTGTTGCCGGATGCAACGACTACTGGTGTGCCATAAACAAGCACCGATGTATTGCCGGAACCAGAACATCCGGCGTTATCGGTCACTGTCACCATGTATACACCGCCAGAGTTGGTGCTGGCGTTAAAGGCGGGCGGGTTGGCCCCGGAAGCGGCATAATTGTTGGGTCCGGCCCATAGATAAGTATAACCGCTCCCACTGCCACCAGTGGCGGTAGCATTCAGGGAAAGGGATGCTCCGGCGCAAACCGGACCGTTGTTTCCGGCACTGACCGATGGGATGGCGTTGCCGGAAATGGTAATGGCGGTAGAAGCCGATGCAGTGCAACCGGCTGCGTCCGTAACCACAACTACATATAAGCCAGCGGATGCCGCTGTGGCCGGGAATGCTGCCGGATCTTCCACATTTGCGATAAACATATCTGGTCCGGTCCAGGAGAAGCCTGCATACGGGATCGTTCCACCCGATGGTGTAGCGCCCAGTTGAATCGGAGAACCCACGCATACCGGACTATTGCTGCCACTGGCGGCAATGCTCGGCGGTGGAGCCACAACAACAGATGCCGTTGCCGTACAGGAACCGCTGCTGGTGGCCGTAACGGTATAGGTGCCGGGAGTTCCGACAACAAGGGACGATTGGGTGGAGCCATTGCTCCACTGATAACTCAGACCGCCATTTGCCTGGAGCGTGGCGCTCCCATTGGTACAAATCAGATTTGCACCGTTGTTGATGGTTGCCGCAACAGGCTCGACAGACTGGTTGGTCACCGTAACCGTCAGTACCAGGGTGTCCGACAGGTTGGAACTGTTCGTAACTCGGATGTTTACCACATACTGGTTGTTAAAATCTGCATCGGCCGGGTTTTCGAAATCCGGGCTGAAGTTTTGAGCCCAGCTGAGTATACCGGTTTGAGCATCTATGGAAAAGCGTGCTGCATCTGCACCGCCTGCAAGCGTATAGGTCAGGCCCGCGCCTTCTGCATCATTCTGGTCGTTGGTTTGTGTATCATAGAGTACACTGCATGCATTTTCCTCAAAATTAACGGTTTCCGGGGATGTTATCTCCGGCCGGATATCTGTGATGATGCTGAAAACAGCCTGGAAGGTATCTCGGCGGATCAACGGATAATCGCAATCCCAGACGATAAAATCAATGGGGTAACTTCCCAGCCAGCTGGAGTCGTCAATGGCTATGCTCACCACGCCATTGGCTGACAGCGAAGGTACAAGTGGGGAATACTGAATCTGGTAAGGTACTGCCACCGAGCCTACATTGGCGCCGGCGGTAAAATTCAATCCGCTTGTTTCCTGGTACAAATAATTGCGTTGCGCATCGTACATCCGGAAATTGATGGCTCCGGACCCTACATTGTTGAGCACCAGGTGGTAGGAAATGTTGGGTGCCGTTCCGGTTGGCGTTGCCCAACCGGCAAGATTGCCGTTTACAAAAGCTGCCAGTTTGGCGCCCGGACCAGCCAGCTGAACGTCGGCAAACAACGGTCGGGCGTAAATGCTCATTGTTTGGCCGGAAGGAGTGATGACAGGCCAGGCGGGATCCGGATCGGAGCCGGTATATGGATAAACATCAAAATCAAACCCGCGGCAAGGGCCGTTGAACACCAGAAAACTGTCCAGATCAAAGGCGGCAAACATTTCCCCCTGGAAAATGGTTTGGTCGGGGATATTTTGCCATAAAGGAGCGCCGTAGTCGGGCAAAACTGTATACCAGGCCGTAACGGTGTCGGCCAGCTGATTGGCTGTATTTTCGGTTACAATAATCCGTACAGAGTCGGTGCCGGTCCACACCGGAGAAACAGGTGTTACCGTCAACACGCCATTGATGAGCGATACATTCAGGTTGGGGCCCGGCTGTGCCGACCAGCTGATCGGGTCGCCATCAGGACTGTATAAGTAGGGATTCAGGTCCAGCGGATCAAACGGGATGCTGACCAGGGTTGTGTCGGCCAGTATGGGCGAAATTTCCGGAGGAAAATCTGCACCTGGGTTAAGCTCAATCCAGAACGGGTTTTCGGAGTTACCGACGAAATTATTGTGTACGAAGACAGCTATTTCAGCAGCCGGAATTACTGCATCATCCGGGGCATAGTACGCTTGGAAATGTACGGTTTCACCGAAATACTGGTTGGAGTACACCGTCAGAAAATAGAAGGCACTGCCTCCAATGAAAACCGGGTTGGCTACACCACGAAGTTCATTTCCTACAAAAGCGCCTACAATATTACCGGCCGCATTGCTGGGACTACCCGAATAATTCAACCTGATGACCACATTCATGTTGAACTCATAGGCATCTGGATCTACCGACCATGTTGGTGGTGGTGCCGCTGCCAGCATTGTGGTTATGCTGGCAAAAAAGCTCAGAAGAACCGCATAAAAGTGGTTCGAAATCCTGTTTTTTATAGATAAACTGCTCATTTTTTGCATGTTTTTATAACGGGAATGGCAGATTTAGAGCCTGCTCAAACCCGATTATTGGAGAACCACTTTTTTGACAATACTTCCACTTTTAGTTTCCAGTCGCACAAAATAAATGCCTGGCGGCAGTTGCGATCCAGCATCTGATACGCCACGCCACACCATGGTGTTGGCGCCCGAATGGCCCCATGTAAACATCTGGCTAACTGTTTCACCACTAATGTTCGTAATGCTGAGTTTGACTTCCTGGGCTTCTGTCAGCGAGAACCGGAAACTGGTTTCTGTGCGGAACGGATTGGGCTGCACCTCAAACCATTGCACCGAAGCGGCGTCCTGGACGCCACTACTTGCCATTTGGAATGGAACAGGATTTTCAATACTGCCCTGATGGAGGTCGGGAGAGAAAAACATCTGTTCGTTTAGATCCAGCACTGTTTCTGTGTTATTGTCAAAAAGTTTGTAGGTGATAAGCTCTCCGTTGGAGTTGGCATACACTGTCAGGAAAAACAAACTGGCATCCAATGGCTCTATGTAAATGGCCTGGCTGGCGCCGCGAATCTGACCGCCTGCAAAGGCTCCAAGTTCCATATTCCCTGAAGTAATATTGTTGTCACCGGAAGCCAGCATACCAATCAACGTCATGCTGTATTCGTATTGGGTGGGATCAACAGACCAGAATCTGGAAATGGTTTCATTGCCCCTTGATTGTGTGCTGTTCCGGAATGCTTCGAGTTCGCCAGCACCGAAATTATTCGGATTGGCCGGCAGCGGCGGGTAAGTCAGAATTCCTGGAGCAGATAATTTGATCTGATATCCATTGGGCGGCTGCATGAATTTCAGATTGCCCACCCAGCCAAATTGCGGGTTGATGTATTGCGCAAAGGAAACCTGGCTTTTGATCAGGTCGCCGGATTGCGCCGGCAGCGAAGCTAATGCCGTGTTCACTGGCAAGGAGTAGTTCGGAATATAACCGATCCAGTTCCAGCCTGGCACAACCGAAATGGGGTTGTTGGCGGGGTCAGTACAGTGCCCTTGAAGAGCAGGGTGTCGGGTTGATTGGCCCTGTAAATATACATCGTGGAGTTCTGCAGCGTATTCAGGGTTCCCAGCCAGCCAGCGCCATCGAAATAGATGGAGAAGGCGTTCTGACCCTTCATTAGGTCGTTCTGAGGATGGTGAAGCGAGACCAGCGCAGAGTCGATGGCAGGGTCAGGGAAACCGAGGTTGAACGACATCCAGTTCCAACCGTATCCCAGCGGTAAAGACCTCAGCACAAAACTGTTGGTATGCAATACCTGCGGAGCCAGCGGATCGCCCACTACGTCGTCAGGCTGAAACAAGAAATAGTCTTCTTCGGCTGCATACCGCAGACAGGCAGAGGCATCCCAGATTTCCAGTCGTACCGGCTGCAACACATGGTTGGGATTCCCGTAAATAGACAGGTAAGCCAGGTATTTGTTAACCTGCGGCACATACTGCACATGCGCTTTTCCACAAAGCGTGTCTCCAATGTAGGCAAACACCATGTCTTCTACGTCAGTAGAAACTTCACCCTGAATGTTGAGTTCGAGTACCATGTTCTCGGAGTTTTCGAACAGGTTCACATTCAGGTTGGATGCTGGCGGCCGGCACACTACGCGCACGCCGACAGGAAGTCCTTCGTCGCCACCCATGAAGAATGGGTTTTGACCGGTTTCTGTGTGCAGGATGATGGAATCTGCCCAAAGTCCGAAGGCCAGACTGGGGGCGACGGTGAAATGAATGGCCGTGAGTTCATTGGCGGCCAGGGTTCCCTGGTTGGGAACTACATGCATCCAGTCGGGCACACCGGTGATGGTAAATGGTACGGGGTAACCGCCGCGGTTATGGATGCTGGCAATGGCCGTTTTGGTCTGGTCTTCATATTTGGTCATACCCAAACTGTCGGTTAGCCAGGCTAGTTCGTTGCGGTCGACGTAGAACTCCCACTTTTCGTACACCAGTTTGTTGCCGGTTTTGTCCTCAATATCGTGGATTTCAGCCCGCAAGATGTGGTTTTCCAGATACTCATTCTGGAAGTTGGGCACCAGCACAATTTTGTTTTCGTAACAGGTGATGTCGATATCAATGGGTTCGTTGGTGGTGGCGTCGAACAAGAGCACATTGTCTACGGCATTGAGCACATTGCAATTGATCTCCTTGTTAAAGGTGAAGGAAATTTCGTCGCCCACCTGATATACGCCATCGGAAGGCTCCGGAAGGCCCACAATGCTGGGTGGTTGCCGGTCGATACGCCCCTTGATGATGTGCGAATATCCCGGCCGGTCGGCAGCATCGCCGTTGCAAAGTGCGATGGCGCGGATTTCATAGGGGCCGTCGTTGAGACCAAGAGTATTCCAGTAGAACTGGGTAAACACATCGCCAAGGTCGGTTTTAACAATCTCGTCGCCTGGCTGTATCGTATTGATCAGCGAGTCCATGGGCGCCACGATGTTGATCCAGGCGCCGTTGCCGTCGGAAGGCCTGTACTGGACCCTGATTTTGTCAAAATCCGGCTGGTTTTTATCATACCCTGACACGGTGATGCGCATCACATCGTCGGAACCCTGTGTAATCGGGTCCGGGAAAATGACCCAATCCTGCTGTGGTACATCGATGGCTACTTCCGAGCAGGGCTCGATGAAGTGGACCGACAGGTACAGCGGGGAGAAGAAACGGGTGTCGTTGTCGAGCAGGAGTGAGAGTGCCAGGTTTTCCTCGTATTCGCACTGGGAAACCAGGGCGACCAGCAGGCTGTCGTATTCATAGGCTTCCGGGCCTCGTTCTACCGTCAAAGTAACCGGAATAGAAGTTCCGTAAGGAATGATGTAGGATTCCAGATAGTTGAGCGGTTGGCCGTTGAGTTTGATGACGGCGCCATCGGGGTTGTTGGCAGGAACGGCCACGAGGCCATAGGTCCAGTCTTCGTTCGTGGCGCTCAGGTTACCAAGGTTGATGTGGAAAACAGCGTGCTCGTTGGCCGGCTGGTCCACCACCGTGTAATCTGAACCAGGCGCCAGTTGCAGGTTGGGTTGTTCCCTGTTGGCGGTATTGGCCTCCCATGGACAGGAGGCTTTGCCCGGTGACTACCCGGAAAACCGGCGTTTTGTACACCGAATCCATGGCCACATCGACGCTGAAAGCGTCGCCGGGGTCGTCGTCGGCGAGGACATAACCAGTGGTGATGCTGCTTCCTAAACTGGTCTCTTCATTTTTCCCGCTTACATTTTCGGTTGTATAGTGGATAACGGCGCCACCTCCTAATCCGGCAATATATCCGACGATACTGAAGTCCAGTTGAAACAGTTTGTCGGTAGAAGTACCGCTTCCATTTGTGCTGGACGTATCACTGGTTTCCGAATATTCGTATTCAATCCCCGAGTCAAAAGAGATGTTTCTTATAAACTTGGCGGCATTGATCTGTGCCTTATTATTGTCCAGAATTTTTTGCCAGAGTGCAATGGAGTTCAAACAGGTATCCTTTTTTGCCTGGGTAGTATTCGGGTCGTCGGCTATGTCTTGCAACTGGTTGATGACATAATTCCTAATGTAAAAGTCGGAGTACATGAAAGTGGTTCCGAAATTTCTGGGAGAAACCGAGATCACCTGTTCCACCGCGCCGCCGCAGCTGAGGGTATCAAAGCTGACCTTGTCGGAATAGCCGAACTCCACATTGAGACCGCCGCCTACGAAGATGTCTCCTCCCTGTACCCAGGTGTCCTGATCCGGGAGGTACTGCGCCGGCCCAACAATCGGCCCGTCCGATTTGGTGGAAAGCCTTTCGCTGAAACTGCTGCAAACCTCCATAGAACTTTCCGTCACCTTCGTAACCTGTGTATTGAGCGTGATGGACGGCCCAACAGTAGCTTCAAACATGACCGGTTCCACAGTAAAGTTGGGTCCGATATCCACAATAATGGTTTCACCAAAAGCGGAAGTCGCTTCGGTACTGAACGACATGGTTTGGCATACGCTCTTGTCTTTTTCAAGATAGGAATAACTGCCGTCGCCGGGTGGATCGCGCAATACGAGGAAAGGCGTTTCCGGCAATTGGGTGGTAAAGGTGCTCGACTTGGAAACCAGTCCGGTTATCAGCGCACTTTTCGTGATAGAGCCTTCGTTTCCGTCAACAGTGGTTGCGATAATCTGAATATTTTGAAGGAAAGGAGGACTTGGGTTGGGCGCTCCTGCGGTGAATCCGTACAACAGGAAAATGCCGCTCATGGTGGTGTCTTTTACCTCGTTTGCCAACCCATTGATGATGTGCAGACTGGCTGTATCCAGTTTGCAGGGGGTACCCAAGTAGTATTCTGCAACTTCGATTCGAATTGTGGTATTGGTACCTTGTTCAATCACTGTCGTGGGGCAGTTCTGGATGTTGGGCTCCAATCCGCTCACAATGCTTACCTGCGGCTGGGAATGGTAAATGAAATCAATGATGGTATCTTGTTGTGCGCGAAGGTCTATTTGCTGGCCTCCCAGGTTCTGGAAGTAGGTTTTGATGTTGGGGTCGGAGTGCTCAATAACAGCAACGGTCAGTTCAATGGGTGGAAGTGTTCCGAATTCGTACAAACCAGAATCATCCCCGTCATCGGCTCCCAGCTGGATGTTTTTTTCAAAACAAACGTCGATGGACCGCATATGCACAATACAAACGGTGCCATTGGGTTGGTCGGGTGTGATGAGAATGGGCAAACGGCAATGACCTCCTGCAACGATGCCTCTGGCCTGGCGGATGGTCACATCATTGAACACCAGGCCGGCTTTCGGGCTGGTCAGGTTGGCAATGTTCCAGGTAGCCGGGGAAAATTCGTGGTCTTCGTACTTTGGGCTCAGGTTAGCGGTCGTGCCCGGTTCAAAATCAATCGAGAACTTTCCGGTCGAATCCGTGAAAATGGGCGGATTGTAGGAAGCGCCGTTGACCAGAATTTCCACATTTTCGGCAAAGCAATCGGTATTCTGGTATCGCACAAAGCCGGTGACCGGAATGGTCGACCGATCGGTAAAATCGACCTGGTCCACCGAAGTTACGCTCGGGTTGAGCGTTACCTGCCGTGTTGCAGGTAAAAATTCGTGTGGTGTGGTACTCTGGTTGGGCGCCATGATGGTCCAGGTAGCACCAAATGCCGCTCCTGTCTCAGTAAGCAACACGGAGCCCGAATTGTTGAGCTGGTTGCCGGTGCCCTCATCCAGGGCGTAGTAAATGCGCAGTCCGGCCTCTTGCGGGTCGCGGGAGTTTTGCGCATGTTCCTGTATGGCGCTTGCCTGCAGGGTGGTATCATAAATGGCCAGTTCATCGATCAGGCCGCCGTAGTAATCCACAAAGCTGGCGCCCGATTTGCGCGCGCCGAGCACCCAGGGCTCGGTGGGGTCCGACCAGTCGCCGCTTGTCGCAGGCATGGATATGGAGCCGATCAGGCCGCCGTCTTTATAGGCTGTTACCAGGGTACTGCCACCCTGGTTGTCGATGGTGAAGGCCAGGTGGTGGTAGCCTAGCCCAAGCGTGCCAAAATTCTGTGCCTGGTTGTTGAGTTTGACAATGATGTCGTTGTCGGTGCCGTTGGGGGTAAGTTGAAGTTGGAAGCTGTTGCTACCCGACCAACGTTTGGACAGCAGGGTTTGTACGCCATCCGGGCCCGCGCTGTTCACCCAGGTTTCTATCGTCGCCTTGGGTGTCAGCGAAAAATCGGGCAGGGTAGCATAATTGCTTTCCGAGCGGGTGAATTTCAGTGCCCGGTGCAGGTAAAACTGTTTCATGGGCTCGGCCAGGAAGGTAATGCCTGTGCCGTAATTGGCCGATTCGATACGGTAATAGCCATCGGAATCCGTCATGCCGGAGGTGCGTACCGGCGGGCGGCTGTTGCTAAAAATAGCGCCGCAGAAAAAGAGTTTGTTGCGGCGAAGGATATCGAAGGATTTGGTGCCCTGCTCCTCATCCATTTTCCAGTAATATTTCAAGTCGGGCGTAAGCGAAGATGCGGTGCCTTCCATGACTTCCGGAAAGTCCAGTTCGTCGAGCCTGCGATGGTAAATGCGCAGTTCGTCGAGCCAACCCTCCCACATGGTACTGGAAGCATGGTGGCCGATGAGCAGGTTTTCTGTCTGGATTAGCGCGGAGCCGGTGCCGAGATCGCTCAGCACGCCGTCGAGGTAGAGGCGGTATTGTCCGCCGCTGGCATAAGTGAGGGCAACATGGTGCCAGTCGGCCGGGCCCGAGCTGAAATTGCCGTCCAATACCGCACCACCTGCAGTCATCTGCATACCGGTACTGGTGGCCTGGACAGTGAGGTCCATTGGCGACATTTTCATGACGATCGGGTTGCCGGCGGTCGACTGACTCCTGATCCAAAATGATAGCGTCCAGTCGGAATCGCCGACTGGTAATAAATTGCCGGCTGTGCCGGTGTCTGCTGGCGTAGGCCCCATCCATGGGGCCGAAAAAGGCCGAAAAGCCCTGCATGGGCATCAGCGTTACCAGTGCATTGGGTACCGGATTGTTGTTATTTGTGCGTACCCATCCGGTGACGACACCATTGGGTACCTGAAAACCGATGGCTTTTCCGGCCGAACCTTCACCGTAGGCGTTGATGCCGCGTACCTCATAAGTGTAGGGCGTGCCTGCGATGACGTTGAAGTCGTTGAAATTCCGGGTGTTTTTATCCACCGAGGCCAGGTAAACGCCATCGCGATAAACTTTAAACCCACCGTTGGCGTAAGCGCCAAGCGGGTTGGGCGCCCAGGAAATCTGGATACGGTCGAGCAGTTCACCCTGGGTGGCATACACCATGGGCGGAAATGGCGCCACCAAAAGCCGGCCCAGTAGCCAAAGTTGCAGTTGTTCTCATCGCCCAATGCAATGCCAACCGCCGTCTGGCCGATGGTCAGTTTCATCCGGCGGAGCTGTTTTTCATTTTGTTACCGTTGCCATAATTGAAAAAAGCCGCCCTGGGTACGATGGAATCTGAGATTTGTAAGGTGCATTCCGGGTCCTGGGTGCCTTGCCCCCATAGTCCCGGCATAGCGTATAGCATGACGAGCAGCGCGGCCAGAAGCCGGCTCAGGAATAGATTTTTCATTGGAAATACATGAAGAAGGTTGAAAAAATAGGTTAGTAACGCAGATGCCGCATTTTGGCATCAAAACCGGCCCTGCTTCATTTTCGGTTGTTACCCAGACCGCTGTTTTCCAGTGCGTTCAATCGCTTGGTCAATGCATCCAGCCGCGCATTTTGATCTGCATACTGTTGGCCCAAATCGGCTTTAAGAGCAGTGTTTTCAGTTTGCAGTTTTTCATTTTCTGCTTGGAGGGCAGCCACCTGTGCCTGGAGGGTTTCGATATCGTTGTGTTGCATTTTCACAACTTCGGTAACGTACAGGATCATTTTGGAATAATCAAAACCGGTGATTTCTCCATACTGGTCGTGCTCAACAAGGCGATGCAATCCGATGCTATCCATTTCTTCTGCGATATAGCCCACCTCATGGTATGTGGTGTCGCCGTCGTATCTGCTGTAAACCCTGGGTTGCGATTTCAGGATCAGGGAAAAGTCATCTTCAAGTGGTTTGATATTGATTTTGTATCGACGGCTGGAGTTTTCCCATGCCAGTCTGTGGTTGTCAAAATCCCAAATCAGATTTTTCCAGTTCCCACTCGTCTTAGCGGGTAAGTTATTGAGGTAATAATTAGAAAAAGGACCTACTGAAAGGATAATATCTGTGCCGGCTGAAACCTCCGTGTGCCCTGGGGAATTGGAAATTACAGTATTGGAGCCAATTGCCATACGTTGACTTCCATTGGCCAAAAGCGCAAAAAAACCATCATCATAACCGAACATTCCGGAATCGTGCCCTGTATCCTCTATAAAAGAATATCCACCACCGTAGCCTATCCATGAGCTTAAAAAACGTTTGGCTGAGTAAGTGTAATTGGGGTCTACGATACAGCTATTGCTGCCATTATTCGCGGTTAAACCACCGTTCACCGTTTGCCCACCGCTGACTGTTTGCCCGCCCTGGATGTTGGAAGCGCCTGTGACGGTCTGGTTTCCAACGATCTCGGTTGGGCCTGAAAGGTAGTTGGTGCCGTTGTTGCCGATGTTGATGCGGGATGTACCGCCTTTTTGGAGGATGATATCGCCGGTACCGTTTTTGGTCATACCGGAGTTATTTTCTCCCTTGAAGGAATAACCGGCGTTTTCAGCCTGGATGGCGTCTACGGTTACCATACCTGTACTGGGAAATTTGTTGTTCTGCCCCAGCAGCGACAAGGCATAGGGCGCATGGGTGATCTGCGGGCGTGGCAACAATTCCTGGCTGCCGATGCGCACACTGAGGTAATAAATGGTGTTAAAGGGCGCATTCAACGGATATGCATTGTTAAGGCCCAGAATCACACTGTACACGCCGCCGATGGTTTCGACATCGATAGGTTCGGAGTGAACTTCGTTACCGCCAGTAGGTGCATCGAACAATTTAAAGGTGATGGTGTAGGTGTCGTCGTCCACGGCGGTGCCGTCGGATTTGGTCAGTACGCCTTGCACCGAAAGTGTGGCCTGTGCATGCGCTGCAACGGCAAAGAAAAGGGAAAGCAGTACAATGGTAAGTTTGTTCAGAAGGTTGGGTGTAACAAAGCGTTTCATAAGCGGCGTTGTTTATACGATTTTGGAAATGACGGTAAAAGTTGAGCCGGGCACAGCCATAGGCTTGGATCAAAACTACCAATGCCGGAAAGGGACCACCCAATAAAGTCAGCCAGATTGGTGTCTGGGTCAGGGAATAGTGGAAATCTGTCAGGGAAAAAATCAGGCGCGACCTTGGGTAAGTCGTTCGATACCGGAAAGCAATTGTTTGTGGGTAAAAGGTTTGTGCAGGATCTCGTAGCCAATGGCATTGGCTCCGGAGGCTGCCAGTTCCTTTTTCCGGCTGCCGGTCACTATGAGGATTTGGGTGACAAACTTGCTGGAAAGCCTGCGGGCGTGCGAGAGGCCGTCGATCCAGTGGTCCTGATCGAAATTGAGAATCACCAGGCCGGGATGGTACTGCTGGCACAAAGCCTCAATCTCCTGCGGAGCAGCGGCAAGCACTACTTTCAGGCCGCTGCTCTCCAGCGTTAGCTGGATGTCGCAGGCAATGATCGGCTCATCTTCTGATAACAATACGGTCATGGAGCGCATATCTCGGCAAAATGTAAATTTTCGCCGGGATGGAGCTCAGAATTCAGCGAGCCATGCTCATTTTCAAGGGAAGGCGCCTGCTGGCTCAGTCGTATTTTTCAAAGGCAATGAAAGTCGAATACCCCTGTTCGATCGGCTCCAGTTCCGGGACTCCTTTCATCTTCTTGCTGAGCATTTGCACCAGATTGCTGCCGAAAGCGGTGCTTTTCTGGTCTTTCGGCGCCTGGTTTTGCCCTACGCCATCGTCGGAAACCCGCAAACAAAGCCTGGCCCGTTCGTCTTTCCACAGAGCAATGGTAATGGTGCCTTGCCGCCCTTCCGGAAACCCGTATTTCAGCGAGTTGGTTACCAGCTCATTGATGATGAGCCCCAGGGGAATGGCGGTGTCCACATCGAGCTGGATAGGCTGCATGTTGTAGCGGATTTGCACGCGCTCGTCGTTAATGCCAAAGGAATCGAGCATATTTTGACCAAACTGTTCCAGGTATTCCTTCATTTCCACTTTGGCCACATTATCGCCCATGTACAGTTTTTGATGGATGAGGCCCATGGCATCCACCCTGTTTTGCCCTTCCCGGACGGCATCCAGGGCATTGTCGTCGGTAATTTGCCGCGATTGCAGGTGCAGCAGGCTGGAGAGGATTTGCAGGTTGTTTTTGACGCGGTGGTGGATTTCTTTGATGAGAAACTCTTTTTCCTCATTCCGCTGCCGCAGGCGCCTGACGAGGAAAAACAGGACTGTTCCAACGGCCAGTGCCAGCGCCAGCCCAATAGAAAGTGCCCAGAAGCGTAATTCGGCTCTTGCTAATTGTTCATTCTGCAAAGCAATCCGGGTTTCTTTGTTCTCGGCTTCGTATTTGGCTTTCAATTCTTCCGCCTGCTGGAGATTCTGAGCGTCCATCAGGGTGTCGTTGTAAAAATTGTGAAAATGCCACAAACTGGATATGGCCTTTTCGTACTGGCCCAGCTGCTCATAAATTTTGGCCTGGTTGCGAAGCGCCTGGGCGTATTCATAATCCCGATTTTGTTGTTTGACAAGCCGTAAAACCGTCGAGTTGTAGGGCAGTGCCTCTTTCGGCATACTTCTGTTGAGATAGTTGCTGGCCATGTAAATGTTGGCAGTCAGAAATAAAAAGCCGGTGCTGTCTTTTTTATGGGCTGCGTTGTACAGGCGCTGGTAATAGGGAAATGCCTCTTCGAATTTTCCCTGAAGTTCGAGAATGTTGCCCACCTTGGCTCTACGTTCAGGGCGCTGACACTTTCGTTGTTCATCAGGTAATAATGGGCGCTTTTTTTAAGCTCTCCATGGCCTCGTCGTGCTTGTTCTGCTTGATTTCAAGCACTCCCTTCTGAACATACAAGCGGCTCAAACCGTCAATGTTTTCACAGGCATGGCAGAACTTTTGTGCGAGTGCAATGCCCTTTTCGGCAGCCTGGTCATTTTCGCTGATGAGCGCAAGTTTGCTGTAAAACAATTGCACCCGGCAAAGCATCGCAGTGTCTTTGGCGGCTTCAGCGAGTTTTTCTACCCTGACAAGCAGGGCAGTGGCATCCGGTACATTCCCTTCGGAGGTTTTATCGTAGGCCAGGCTGTACAAACTGTCCATCACGCTTTTTTGTGCTGTTGTGATGGATGCAAATGTGATGACAAAAATGATAGCGAGTAAATTGTGCTTCATATCCTTTGTAAGCGGGTGATGATCTCGTCTTTGGATGCTTTGTTCATCGGGATCTGGCCCTTGTTGATGTGCAGACTCACTTCCCCGATTTCTTCTACATTGGAAAGATTGACAATGTAAGAGCGATGTACCCGCATAAACTGCGGAACGCTGGCCAGCGCTTCGCCCATTTGCTTGAGCGTTTGGGTGACAAGGTATTCCCGTTCTTTGGTGATGAGTTTGCAGTAATAATCGTCGGCTTCGAACCAGAGGATGTCGGTAAAAAAAATCCGCAGCATGCGGTCTTTTACCTTGATGAAAATGCGGTCGTCGAAAAGGCAGGTAAGTGATTTGTTGTCCTGCTCAGCATCTTTGGAGGGCTGGTCCTGTGACGCTCTTGAAATGGCCAATTCGATGGCGTGCTGGAGGTCCTTTCCCCGGAAAGGTTTTGTGAGAAAGGCTGCTGGCAGGGTGCTTTTGGCCCTTTGAAAAGTAGCATCTTCGGTATTGCTGCTAAGGTAAATGATTGGAATGGCGTACTGTGCCCGGGCCTGTTGGGCCGTTTGAATGCCGTCCAGTTGGCCGTCCAGCATAATATCCATTAGGATAAGATCGGGCCGCTCCTGTTTCAGCCAGTCCAGTGCTTCTTCGCCATTGCTGAACTGTTGCGCAACTTCATATCCCATTGAGTCAAGCCTGTCGGCAAGATCGGCCGCAATGATGGGTTCGTCTTCAACGATAAGCACACGAATTTTTTTCATGACCGGCCAAAATTACAGCAAACATGCAAATGATTTGCCAGTATGGCTTTTTTTCCTGTTTTGAAATTCCGGCTAGGTTATTAATCCAGCTAATTATAGACACCATGCATTAACATACGCCATCCCTAATTTTGCTAGGGTAATGCGCCAAAACACTGATGGATGGCAATCTTTAACCAGTTGATCGGTATCGAAGTATTTCGGTACCGATCAACTGGTTATGGCAATAGGTTTTAAAAATCCCCCGGTTACAGGCCCTTCTGTCCCTCCTTAAAGCGATGCGGCCATCAACTTTAAATCAGGATAAAATCGGCTGAAATCAGCGGAGAACAGATCCAGATGTTCAAAGAAAAAATCACTTAAGGCCTCTGGATCGTAGGTGCCGCCAAGTCGCTGGTTAAAACGACCCAAGACCCAGTCTAAACCCGACCGCTCCTGGTATCCGTGCAAGAACCGCCCTTCCCGCATGCGCGGCCAACGACGCTGCATGGCATCCGGCATGCCGGCCAGGCGTACGTCAAGGCTGTCGTAGACCCAATCAGCAAAAGGCTCAAAATCCAGCGTCGTTGCCGATTCCCAATGCAGGTGCAACAAATGGTCGTATAGTATATCCGTTACAGGTCCGGCAAATCTGCCAGCAAGTGGTCTGATCCGACGGATACTCTCCCGCATCGCAGGGTGTTGATCCGTAAAAGCATCAATACTTCTATGCAGCAGAATCCCCCTGCGCACTCCCCCCTCAAAATGTTGCCAATCCCGGCCCTTTACAGCATCACCAATAAAGTTCCCCAGGAGAACATCAGGATCAGGGTAGGATAATAAACAATGTGCTACGTGGTTCAATCTGTGGTTTTCTTGTGAATATCGGTAAATCCGAACTACCTTTGCGGCCGCCAAAACAAAAATTCGATCTTTATGGCTCTTCAATGTGGCATCGTCGGCCTGCCAAATGTAGGCAAATCTACTACTTTTAACGCGCTAACCAGGGGAAAAGCCCTGGCAGCCAATTATCCTTTTGCCACCAAAGACCCCAATGTGGGGGTGATTACGGTGCCCGACAAAAGGCTTGACAAACTGTCAGAACTCGTTGAGCCCCAGCGTATCGTACCCACCACGGTGGATATTCTCGACATCGCCGGACTAATTAAAGGTGCCAGTCAGGGAGAAGGCCTTGGCAACCAGTTTTTGGCAAATATCCGTGAGGTGGATGCCATAGTGCACGTTATCCGTTGCTTTGACGACGACAATGTGGTCCACGTCGACGGCTCCATTGACCCTGTACGCGATAAGGAAATTATCGACATAGAACTGGGCCTCAAAGACCTGGAAACCATCGATAAGCGCATTGACAAAACAGCACGGTCAGCAAAAGCAGGCAATAAGGAAGACCTGCGCGACCTGGAAATCCTGCAGCAAATCAAAGCACACCTTGAAAAAGGTAAACCCTCCCGCGATTTAATTGCCGACTTCAGTGATGATGGCAAGCGGCTGATGCGTGAATTGTCGTTGCTTACTGGCAAACCCGTACTCTACCTTTGCAATGTAGATGAGGCTTCACTCAAAAACGGCAATGCCCATACCGCACGCTTTATGGAATCAGTAGCCGGAGAAAACGCCAAAGTCATTCTGCTCTCCGCCGATATTGAAGCGCAAATCGCTGACCTTGAGTCGCCCGAGGAAAGGGCTGAATTCCTGGCAATGATGGACCTGGAAGAAGCTGGAGCAAATAAACTCATCCGTGCCTGTTACGAGTTGCTGAATCTCATCACTTACTTCACAGCGGGTGTTAAGGAAGTGCGTGCATGGACAGTACGTCGGGGTGCCAAAGCCCCAGAAGCGGCAGGTGTAATCCACTCAGATTTTGAAAAAGGCTTTATCCGCGCCGAAGTAATCAAGTACAACGATTTCATTTCCTTTGGCTCAGAAGCCAAGGTTAAGGAAGCCGGAAAGATGTCGGTGGAAGGCAAGGAGTATGTTGTGGGCGATGGAGATGTGATGCATTTCCGCTTCAATGTATAACGGGCCACTAGCCACCATTTGCCGGTTTGCTGTATTTTAATGGTGCATTGGCAATACCAGAAACCGTTAAATGACAGATCATTCGAATAAAAAAGGGATTGTCCGGTAATCGGACAATCCCTTTTTCTTTAGCGTGGGTGCTTATCTGTTTTGAAACAAGGTTAGCAAATCACTCAGCGTTTCTTTCAGATCCTTGCGATTGACAATAAGATCCAGGAAGCCCTTGTCCAGCAAAAACTCAGAGGTCTGGAAGCCTTCCGGGAGTTCTTTTTTAATGGTTTCCCGAATCACCCGAGGGCCAGCAAAGCCAATGAGCGCTTCAGGTTCAGCAAAATTGATGTCGCCCAGCATCGCGAAAGATGCTGTCACACCTCCGGTGGTGGGATCAGTCATCAATGACAAATAAGGGATTTTGTTTTTAGCCAACAAAGTGAGTTTGGCACTGGTTTTGGCCATTTGCATGAGTGAAAATGCACTTTCCATCATGCGAGCACCACCTGACTTGGAGATCAGCAGAAAGGGGGCTTTGGTTTCAAGACAACGATCAATGGCCAATGAAATTTTCTCCCCAACAACCGACCCCATGGATCCGCCAATAAATCGAAAATCCATACAGGCCACTACCAGCGGTTTACCATTCACCAAACCTTCGGCAACTGCCATGGCGTCATTGAGCCCGGTTTTGGCGCGTGATTCCTCCAGACGCCGTTTGTAAGGCTTGAGGTCTGTAAATTCCAAAAAGTCGTAAGAAATCAAATTATCAAAGAGAGGTTCTCCTGAATGTTCGTCAAAAATAAGATCAAAATATTCTTCAGATCCAATGAGACTATGATAATCGCATTTCGGACAGAGGTAGAAGTTTTCACGCAACTCTTTGGTAGTGCTGGTTTCTTTGCAGCGTTTGCACTGATACCAAATTCCCTCTGGAACGTCTTTTTTGGATTTTGTGGCTGTAGTAATGCCTTCTTTCAGTCGTTTAAACCAACTCATGCACAGCGTGATTTGTCGCAAAGATACACTCGTTGTGGAATTTTCAGCGGGTTCGGGGTATTTATGTGGCCCTGCTCATCAGGAAAACATCATTTTATAAAATTAAATAAGCTTTGTGCCATTCAAGTGTGCGGTGGAATTCTACCTTTGCACCAGGCATGAATTGGAAATCAGTCCCAGTACTTTTGCGGAAAGAATTTGTTCTTGAATTCCGCCAACGCTACGCAATCAGCGGGATTGTGTTGTATGTATTCAGCATGGTTTTCGTTGTGTACATCGCAGCGGTAAAAGTTCCTCCTCCGGTATGGAACATTCTTTTTTGGCTTATCATTCTTTTTGCCTCGATCAATGGCGTGGTCAAAAGTTTTGTTCAGGAAAGCGGTTCCCGGCAATTGTATTATTACCAGCTCGCCGATCCAGTAGCATTGCTCCTGGCCAAGATTTTGTACAATATCCTTTTGCTGAGTGTCCTGAGTATCCTGGCCTTTTTTACCTACAGTTTGGTAGCAGGTAACCCTGTGAAAGACCCCACACTTTTTGCCCTTATCTTACTTTTGGGAAGCATCGGATTTTCCATTGCCTTCACCTTTATTGCTTCTATTGCGGCAAAAGCCAACAACAGCGCAACCTTAATGGCTATCCTGAGTTTTCCTGTGATTTTGCCCATTTTGCTGACGCTGATGCGGTTGTCTACCATTGCCCTCCGATTGATACAGGACACCAGTTACAAGCGCGACCTTGTTAATTTGGTAGCCATCGATGCGATACTGATAACTTTGACTTTTGTTTTGTTTCCATTTATTTGGAAAGATTGATAAACTCATTTAACAATTACCAACGCATTCATGCATCAAGTTCTTCACAGACGCAATTCCATGTGGTGGAAAGCATTGTCCGTTATCCTCCTTTTATACGTGATGCTGGCAGGCTTTCGGGTACCCCTTAAGTCTGGAATCACCTATGTCACGCCGGCATACGAAAGCAATGGCATGCCGGTGCAATTACAAATCCATGGCTACAACACTTTTTTTAGCCAGGAAAACCCCGACAGCATCAACATGTGGTTGAGTTATGATGAACGCTACGCCGTTAAGGCTTTGGAGATTAACATCCTTGATGACACCACCCTGATCGCTGCCATAAGCCTGCCAACTGACCTACCCGAGGACAAACAGAATGCCTTCCTGAATGCCATCCTCGACTTACCCCTTGGCGGTACTGTCATTTTACCGGCAGCATTTGAACTGCGCCAATCAGCCCACGATTCCATTGCAGGGCTCGACCCGACCTGGTCGGCCAGTCCCGTTGCAAATCTTCATATCCAGCATGGTTTTTCATTCCCTTACCAAAACGTGGTATATTAAACCATTCGCAACACCTTTTTCCATGTTCCGATATGGTTCGTGCTGATGTTTTTATTTACGGCATCAGTGTGGTATAGTGCGCGGTTTTTACGCACGCAGAACCCTGATGATGACCGTAAGGCATCGGCTTATGCTGAAACTGGCCTGCTGTTTGGTATATTAGGTCTGCTGACTGGTATGATCTGGGCCAATTACACCTGGGGAAAACCCTGGAGCAACGACATCAAGCAGCTCATGACCGCTGTAACCCTTTTGATTTACCTGGCATATTTTATCCTGCGCAGTTCGTTTGATGAGCCGGAAAAGGGAGCACGTCTAGCGGCGGTCTATAATATTTTTGCCTTTGCATCCCTCATACCATTGCTGTACATTGTCCCCCGAATGTTCGCCAGTCTGCACCCGGGCGCTACAGGAAACCCAGCTTTTGGCACACAGGATCTGGACAATACCATGCGGCTGGTATTTTACCCGGCTATAATTGGTTGGACCCTGCTGGGCTTTTGGATGGCCGAATTGTACATACGGTTTAAGCGGATAAAAGATAAAGTGGAAGGCCTGGAATAAGCGCAAATGCGGTTTGGAGAATTCCAATCGGATTGAAACCCATTTCAATACCTCAAATCGCGCCTTTTACGAACTTTTTTAATTTTTTAAAAGATGAAATTTTTTAAAAGCCGAAATTTTTTACTAATAATTTTGTTTCAGCTGGTATCTTTGTGCCAGGCTTTGGCCCAGGGTAATCGCGATTTTATGCGTGAAACCGGAAAGATCAACGTAGTCGTAGCCGTACTGCTGGTGATTTTTCTGGGTATCGTGTGGTACCTCATCCGGCTGGAGCGAAAACTAACCAATTTTGAACGCCAAATTAAGGATGACCATGAGTGGACACATTAGTTTTTTTGAAAGCGTATCCAACTATGTTGACAACGCTGCCAGGTACACAGATTTACCCAACGGTCTGCTGGAGCAGATCAAAGCATGTAACCTGGTGCTACGAATTCGTTTCCCGGTCCGCATCGGAAACGATTACGAGGTAATTGAAGCCTATCGCGTGCAGCATAGCCACCACAGGCTGCCAACGAAAGGCGGTATCCGCTATGCGGAATCAGTTGATCAGGATGAGGTTATGGCACTGGCAGCCCTGATGTCCTACAAATGCGCGCTGGTAGATGTCCCCTTTGGTGGCGCCAAAGGTGGAATCAAGATCAATCCGGCGCGCTTTACAGTAGAGCAATTACAGAGCATTACCCGCCGGTACACCACCGAACTCATCAAGAAAAACTTTATCGGCCCGGGTATTGACGTACCGGCTCCCGACTACGGTACTGGGCCCCGGGAGATGGCATGGATTCTCGACACCTACCAGGCTTTCCGCCACGGTGAAATCGACTCCATAGGCTGCGTTACCGGCAAGCCGATTACACAAAACGGCATCCGTGGTCGAAACGAGGCTACCGGCCGCGGTGTATTCTACGGTATCCGTGAATGCATGTCGCATGAAGAAGACATGAAAAAAATTGGCCTAACCAAGGGTATTGAGGGCAAAACCATGGTCGTACAAGGCCTGGGTAACGTAGGCAGTAATACAGCCCTTATCAGCCAGCGGGAAGGTGGGGTTAAAATTATTGGCGTTTCAGAACGGGAAGGTTCTATTTACGACGCGAACGGTATCGACGTTGAAAAACTGCTCCTCTACCGCATGGAGAAAGGAACCATCATTGGTTACCCCGGTTCCAAGCATATTGGAGATCCGAAAGCAGCCCTTGAAATCGAATGCGATATTCTGGTACCTGCTGCACTGGAAAATCAGATTACGGTGGAGAATGCACCACGCATTAAAGCCAAGATCATCGCTGAAGCCGCAAACGGACCGATCACTGCCGATGCAGACCCTATTCTGCTGAAGAATGGATCGATGATCCTACCCGACTTTTACATCAATGCGGGCGGTGTTACGGTATCCTATTTTGAATGGCTCAAAAACCTTTCACACCACCGTTTCGGCCGACTTGAAAACCGCTTTCAGTCGCAGGCCTTCTCCAATATCCTGAAAAAGGTGGAGGACATGACGGGCAAAACCATCAGCGACCGGGAACGGTACCTGCTGACAAGGGGTGGAACGGAAATTGAACTCGTTAACTCCGGCCTGGAAGACACCATGATTACTGCATACCAACAGGTTCGCGATACCATGCTGATGAACTCTAAAATTCCTGATGTCAGGACTGCAGCCTTTGTATGCGCCCTGAATAAAATTGCCAGCGACTACATCTCTATGGGTATTTTCCCATAACAGACGAATTTACTTAATCAAAAAGGTTGAATCCGTGGACTTTGTTTGGCCAATATGGCAAGCAAACCACAGATTCAGCCTTTTTTTATGCACCAAATTAATTTTGGCATTTTCAGCAAATAATTGTTGGCTGCACGACGTTATAAAAGCCTCCACAACCAATACTCCTTCTGTTAGACCCCTATAAACATAATATTAACAAAATTTACAAAGGTTTTTTAGGACAATCCTTGCAAATTATTTTATTACCTACTACCTTTGGGGAAATTTAAAAATCAAAATAATATTTCACGAATTCAATTTCTTATGTCGGAGAAACTCGATAAGATCGACCTCAAAATCTTAAAAATACTTCAGGAGAACAGCAAAATCACCAATCTAGATCTGTCTAAGAAAATTGGCCTCTCCCCTGCTCCAACCCTGGAACGCGTAAAAAAGCTAGAACAGAGCGATATCATACAAAGCTACCATGCACAGGTTAACCCTCAAATGATGGGGCTTAATGTTAAAACCTTTGTACTGGTGTCACTTGCCTGGAAGCGTGAAAACGCCCTAAATAATTTTCTGGATAAGATTACCCGGATTGATGAGATTTCTGAATGCTATATCATTACAGGTGAAGCTGACTTCCTGATGAAAATTGTTTGCAAAGACATTCCTACCTACGAACAACTACTCTTCAAAACGCTGAGCCAAATCGAAGAAATCGAACGGCTAAAGACCTTGATGACGCTATCCACAGTGAAAGACTCCAAAGTGCTGCCTTACAACTACGACGAAGTTTAGGATTTGCTAAAACAGGTTCTCCCACAAGCTAAAAGGGTGTCGCAACACAAGTTTGCGACACCCTTTTTTTCTTAACGTTTCTATTATGGTCATCGTAAAGTAATCACCTCAACCACTTCCTCCTCCTCCTCAACTTAAACCCTGTTCAATCTATTGTGCCAGGATATGTGCCATGCGCAAGAGGCTCTTGTTAAAGGTTTTGGAATTATTAATGGCATCTTTGAAAGGAGTATAATGTGCATTGTTGTTTTTAATGCCAATCATGCATCCTGATTTCCCTTCCAGCAACGCGTCAACTGCAGTAAATCCCAAAACACTGGCCAATACACGGTCAAAGGATGATGGGGACCCACCGCGCTGCAGGTGGCCAATTACCGATACCTTAATGTCGTCATAAATGTCGATTTTCTCTTCTACATGACGGGCAATATCGTAAACGGTACCCATATGGTTACCTTCAGCAACAATGACAATACTAAAGAGTTTGGCGCGCTTTGCCGACCTTTTGAGCAATTTCACCAGATCATCGAGTGAGGACTCTTCTTCTGGCAGCAACACGCCGCCTGCACCACCAGCGATGGCCGTATGCAGGGCAATATAACCCGAGTCGCGGCCCATGACCTCTACAAAAAACAGCCGATTATGAGAATCGGCAGTGTCGCGGATTTTGTCCACTGCCTGGACTGCAGTATTCACGGCCGTATCAAAACCGATGCTAAAATCGGTACCGAACAAGTCGTTGTCTATGGTCCCTGGTACACCTAAAATGGGAATATCAGGGTATTCCTGCATAAATACACTGGCGCCGGTAAACGTCCCGTTTCCACCAATTGCAACCAGTGCATCAATATCATTGAACATCAGGTTTTCATAAGCTTGCTTACGACCCTCCGGGGTCATAAACCGCATGCTGCGGGCCGTCTTCAGCACCGTACCACCGCGGTGGATTATGTTACCTACGTCTTTGGTCTCCAGCCGGCGTATATCGCCGTTTATCATGCCTTCATAACCACGCATGATACCGTACACATGAAGATCGTTATTGATGGCATTGCGCACCGTTGCCCGTATGGCAGCGTTCATGCCAGGGGCATCACCACCAGATGTAAAGACCGCAATGCGTTTTATCTCTTTGTTGGCCATATTGCTACGTTAAAGTCAGTCAGTTAGTTTGAGGTGATAATCGGCCAGTGGGTAGATTGGCTTGCGCACAATGGTCCCCATCGTCAGGCGACGTTCATCCATAACCTCTTTCAAAATATCGTTAAAATGGTGTGCTATCGACCCCACAAAATGGATGGGCACCTGCTGGTATCCCTGATACTTACACACATGCCGGTCCAGAAACTCAGCCAGGCACTTGGCGACCAATTGCTTGACAAATGGGTGTCGAACGTTTTCTCCTAAGAATTTGGTAAATGAAGCCAGGTAAGCATTTGCACTGGGTTCATAAACACGGTCTTTAATGGCTGTGGGGCCCTCCGGATGTTGTGCTTCGAAGGCTGTCTTTAAATCAGTTGGTAGTTCCCTATACATCCAGGCACGCAACAATGCTTTGCCAAGGTGCGTCCCACTGCCTTCATCTCCGAGCAACCAGCCCAAGGAAGGAACGTTATCAAGTATTTTTTCCCCGTCAAAATAACAACTGTTTGACCCCGTTCCTAAAATACAGGCAATCCCAGGCGTATGACCGCAGGTAGCCCGGGCGGCACCCAGCAAATCATGTCGTACATCTACTTCCGCGTTTGGAAAAACGGTGCGCAAAGCATCACCCACAATATCAGCCCTGTGCTGATCGTGAATGCCCGTTCCGTAAAACCAAATTTGTTCAACCGGCTCATCGCTGTCCAACTGAGGTAAAAAGCTGGTTTTTCAAAATGACTATAATATCCTCTGTATTTTGAAAAAAAGGATTGAATCCAACGGTGTTGGCCAGCGTCTGGTCTCTTCCACCTTTTACAAGCAGCCAGTCTGACTTAGTGGATCCACAATCGGTGATAATAATCATATCGTTGGGCTATATAATTGTAAAAAGTACACGAAGCATATTGCGCTGCAAAAATAGGGGTTTCCAGATAATTTCAAAGGTAATACTACGCTTATAAAGGCCCAAAAGCAACATTTTTTGTTTGTAAAAAAAATATTTACATCAATTTGTTGCTTATAATAAACATTTTGTTTTGTTTTGCAACAGCAATTGACCTTCATTCCCTCCATTATTAAACAAAACATTATGGCACAGATGAATCACACTTATTCTTCCATGAACAGTAGGATGTACATGGCTGATTCAGGCGACAAAACAGCCCCGCCCGAAGGTTTCCTTTGGAAACTGGTGTTGATTACAGGTCTGGCGTATCTGGTCTGGACCGATAAAATCGCCATTGTACTTGATCCTTTTGCTGGCACAAGCCCAGTAACTACCCAATCCAGGATCAGCCAGCCCAGCAGGGCATCGCTCTTTTCGCTGGCATCAGAGCCTGCTGAACGACCCAAACCGAAACAACTGAAGCCTGTTGCCAGCGTCAAAATGCCTGATGGCAAACTCACCAACACAACGCTGGCGATGGACCCCGATTACGCCCGTCGGAATGGTTTAGCGCCACAAGAAGCGAGTGCCTATTTGAACCGTTGCAAGGAATACATTGGAAGGTTTGCTCCCCTGGCGGTGGCGGAAATGCACAAATATGGCATTCCTGCAAGCATTACCCTGGCCCAAGCCTTGCTGGAGAGCAATGCCGGTGAAAGTAAATTAGCAAAGAAAACCAACAACCATTTTGGTGTGAAATGCTTTTCTTCAGCCTGTAGAACAGGGCATTGCCAAAATTTTTCAGATGACTCCCACAAGGATTTCTTTATTTGCTACAACAGCGTTTGGGGAAGTTTCCGTGGGCACAGTCAACTGTTGAAAAACAACAAACGATATGCCCCACTCTTTCAACTGGATTCCGACGATTACCAGCACTGGGCACGCGGATTGACAAAAGCAGGGTATGCCACCAATAAGCAATATGGTGATATGCTTATTGCGCTCATTGAAAACCTTGACCTGGCCAAATTCGACCAGCAATAACTATCTGCTGACAACCAATAGAGAAAGGCAAGCAGTCGGAAACGATTGCTTGCCTTTCTTATGCGAAAATGATACCAATCAATTCTTATTGCGTTTGCAATGGAATATCAGTGGCCGCTTCTGCCCCAGTCCCTACCGTTAATACAGCAAGAATACAAAGTACCAGCAAGGTACCTGCGAGCACCCAGGTTGCTTTTTCAATGAAGTCGGTAGAACGGGAAGCGCCCAACAATTGTTGCGCCTGGCCGCCAAAAGTGGAGTCAATACCGCCGCCTTTGGGGTTTTGAATCAAGATTGCTGCCATTAAAAGCGCGCTAACCAGTGCGATAAATACCGTGAGGGTGGATAACATCTTATCTATTTTTTAAGTTTTTCAATTTCGGCCGCAAAGTACGCGCTTTTTTCGGGAATTTGCAAAGAAAGCTTTTCGTACATCAGAATTGCCTTGCTGATATAGCCTTGGTTAACTAAAATTTTAGCCAGCGTCTCTGAAACCAGGCCTTCGTTTTCCTGAACACTCCTGGCCGCCAGGTCCTGTGCATTGATTGTACCGTCCGGCTCCGCACCCAATGCCGGAGGCACCACACCAGGAGCGGGTTGTTTTTTTCGGGATGGAGCTTTGGGCTGCCCAGCCAGCGCGGGTAAATTGAACAATGCGAGTAAACGCACCGCTTTATCCTCGTTTGCCACGTTGGTCGGCGGCAATTCTGTGGACATGCTTTCTACAGGAGGCGGCACGGTCGAAGAAATTTTTGGTTTGTCCTCCATACTTTCTCCTGGAAATGGCTGCTCAAATTGCTGTGTGTTTACAGCAGGCGCAGGTTTTGACGTGGCAGGCACCTTTTCTTTCAACGCCTTTTTAATATCCTCTATTGGCTTCAGTTCTAGAATGGCTTCTTTTTGTTCCACTTTTAGTACCTGGGGCACTATTTGGACTGCAGGCAACAAGGTTAATAACTTTTTGCGGTTAAGACTGTATGCCGATGCTATGGCAAGTTGGCGTGGATAATCCACATGATTCTCCTGCCTTGCTTTCATTGCCAGCAGAATTCTTAGGTTTTGGGTATAGGGATAGGCCAAAGCCATGGTCTTAAGTTCCTCGTAAGGAATATTAGCCAGCAATTCCGGATTCTCCAATAACGCTATGAACCTTTCCTTTGTCATCTTATATATTACCAGTTGTTGAAGGCTGCGTTGAAAATATCCTCCAGCAATTGATTGTTAATTTCGTTGATTTTACTGTCTTGTATCGTTAGCAAGTCGACATCATTGGGGAATTCAGCAAAAAAACTAAACCTCCGATCTGAGGTCCAACTGTCTTTTTCTGATAAATTGTTGGTCAAACCTACACTCATGACAATCTCCAGCCGGTTGAGCGAAATAATCTCACCCGGCTTTGGAGCAACGGGAATAACCCTGTAATCAACAACCTTACCCGTAAATTCGATATCGGGAGTATCGTTGTTCAGCGTCAATCGTGTTTCAGTTCTGATTTTATCTTTAAGTCTTTCTGTAAAGTCAACCGACAGGTTTGGTGGGGCATTCAGCGCCAACGACTCAAAGTTACGCACTGCATAGGTATGCACACTGGGATCAATTGCTATACCCTTGAAGGAATAACAGGCGCTGAACAAGATTGGAATGACCAGCGTTAAAACCGCATATATGCTGCTCGAATTTTTCATCGATTCGTTTGTATCAAAACGCATGGTATGCGTATTCTGTTACGGGAACAGCGCATTTTAAATGTGCTTATTCCCACTCTATGGTTGCCGGTGGTTTGGTGCTGATATCATAAACCACACGGTTAATCCCTTTCACATTGTTGATGATTTCGCTGGACACTTCTGCCAGAAACTCGTACGGAAGGTGGCTCCACTCAGCAGTCATACCATCAGTAGAGTTGACCGCACGCAACGCGATGGTTTGCTCATAAGTACGTTCATCGCCCATTACGCCCACCGATTGTATCGGCAGCAATATTGTTCCTGCCTGCCAAACAGCATCGTATAATCCATGCGATTTCAGTTTGCCGATATAAATGGCGTCAGCTTCTTGTAACATGGTTACTTTAGCAGGCGTGATATCGCCCAAAATCCGTATTCCAAGGCCTGGGCCCGGGAAAGGGTGCCGGCTCAGAATATTGGCCGGAATACCAAGCTCACGGCCAACCCTTCTAACTTCGTCTTTGAAGAGCATCCGAAGCGGCTCCACCATTTTTAACTTCAGTTTTTCCGGCAGGCCTCCCACATTGTGGTGACTTTTTATGGTCACCGATGGTCCGTGGACACTGATTGATTCAATCACATCGGGATAAATCGTGCCTTGCCCCAGCCATTCGCAATCTGGATGAGCCTCAGATTCTGCTTCAAACACATCTATGAAGCCCTTCCCAATGATCTTTCTTTTCTTTTCTGGCTCTGTCACCCCGGCTCATGCCTTGTAAAACAACTCCTTGGCGGCGACACCCTCAATATTCCGCCCCCTTTGCTTGTAGGAGGTCAAAACCTCCTCAAATTCATTTTTCCGCAGCAAACCATTGTCTACAAAAAAAGCAGAACAATCGATCCCCAATGGCATGGTGCAATAACTCTGCTGCTACGGTACTGTCGACCCCGCCAGAAAGGGCCATTATAACCTTGCCATCACCAATCTGTTCGCGAAGTTGTGCCACTGTATCCTGTACAAAGTGGGCAGGTGTCCAGTCGCCAGAGCAGTTACAAATTCCGAGAACGAAATTTTTTCAGCATGTGAAACCCTTCCAGGCTGTGGTAAACTTCCGGATGAAATTGAATGCCGTAAAATGGCTTCTGGAACCTGGCATCAGAGGCTTTAAAAGCAGCAACAGGGATGCTTTCGCTGGCCGCCAATATTTCGAACCCTTCCGGGAGGCGAAGTATCGTATCGCCATGACTCATCCACACCTGAGACCGCTGTTCGATTCCCTTGAAAAAGGGATCCGAACCAATTGTTTGTGAGATGTAAGCTTTGCCGTATTCCCGTTTTTCCGAGCGCGCAACTTCCCCTCCGTAAAAATCAGCAGCCAGTTGCGCGCCGTAACAAATCGCCAGTACCGGTAATTTACCGGCGACCTGATCGAGATCCAATCGGAGCGCATCTTCCTGTTTGACGGAAAAAGGGCTGCCGGAAAGTATAATACCTTTCACATCGTTGCCCAGCTCCGGAAGTTTGTTGTAGGGAAGAATTTCACAAAAAACATTCATTTCCCGCACACGTCGGGCAATGAGTTGGGTATATTGTGAACCAAAATCAAGAATAATGATCTTTTCCATAAATAATAGCCTGCTTTCAGGAAGGCGCAAAGGTAAGGATTATACCGTCGTTATTTACCTTTGCCTGTAATAATTGCCGAATTGGGCTAAGGCCGTTGGGAGAACCAAAACATTCGGAGAAATAGGGCAAAAACAACAGGACATTGCCTTGAGGGCGGTTAAAAGTAGTATTTTCTCTAGGAAAATACTACAAAGATTTGGTTTTGTCTTTCAACTTGTTCTATCTTTGCGGCCGCGAAAAGCCCGACGCTACCTACTGTAAGTAATCGGGCGAGATTCTATCTCAATCATTTAAACAAATTTTCGACCATGCCAGTTAAGATCCGCCTCCAGCGGAAAGGCCGTAAAAAAGCGCCTTTCTATTTTATTGTTATTGCTGATGCCCGCGCTCCACGCGACGGCCGTTTCATCGAGAAAATCGGCACTTACAATCCCCTAACGGTTCCAGCAACAATTCATCTCGACACAGAACGTGCCTTTAGCTGGTTGAACAACGGCGCTCAACCTACCGACACCGTTCGTGCCATCCTCCGATTTAAAGGAGTACTGTACCAGAAACACCTGGCGCGTGGTGTTAAGAAAGGCGCCATTTCTGATGAACAAGCTGCTGCAGAACTTGCCCGTTGGGTTGAAGAAAAAGAAAACCGCATTGCTAGCCGTCGTGAGGAAAGCAAAGAAGAAAAGCGCAAACGTATGGCTGCTATTGACGGCAAGCCAAAGGCCAAACCAGCGCCGGCACCTGTTGTAGAAGAAGCAGCAGCGGAAGAAGTCGTTGACAACGCTGCTGAGGTAGTTGATGCAGTTGAAGAAACCGTTGCTGAAACGCCAGCCGCTGAGGTGGTTGAAACTGTTGAAGAAACTGTTGCTGAAGCACCTGCCGCTGAGGTAGTTGAGGAAGCAGCGCCTGCTGCTGAAGAGGCTCCTGCCGCTGAAGAAACAGAAGAAAAAACCGAGGAATAATCGTTAAAGGTTATACCTTTGTAATAAGACAGGCTACACAGACCTGGCAAAGCCCTTGATTGCTTTGCCAGGTCTTTTTTCAAAATACCCTATCCATTTACATTTACCCCTTGTTGGGCTCAAATAGGAATCTTATGCAAAAATTGGATGAAAAGTACCTCACCAGGTTAGCAGAAATCAGCGACGCCATTCAAAAGTCGCCAGATTTGGCACAATACCTCGATGAAGAGGAAGATGAATTTTACAATGAACTTCGCCAGGCCTATGAGCCGCTGCTTTCGGAGATTCACCATCAGGTTGCCGCGGAAGCACCACTTCAACTTGCTACCCTTGAAAAGACACTGCTGGAAGACCGTTTTGAAGGACTTTACCTCCCCAGGGTACTGGGCTATTCCGTTTTACGCGGCGAAATCAACGACCAGTTTCGCTATGTAAGGCCAAACGACCATTTCAAAGAAATCCTTCTTGCCATCTGCCATAGCCCTCACTTCGAACAATTGCGAAAGCGCATTGGCCAGAGTATTCAGGTTGGATTTGCCATGAGTTCCGACATTTGGATCACCAATCTGATGTCGCAGGTAGAAAACAAGCGGATCCGCTTTTTCCTCCAACAGCAGCGAAACGAACGCTTTTGGGACATCAAAGAGCGGGAAGACATTTATTTGCGCTATTCCAGCCAGTTCCGCAATGAACTTTATTTCTCCGCAGACTTTCCAAAGTCGTTTGGTGAAATGAAAGCCAATTTTTCTGCACTCCGTCAATTCTTGATCAAGCGTTATGAAGTGGGTGGTGATAATTCCAGCCTCAAATCACAAATCAAGATTTTTCTGGACAATGAAGCGCTGCAGAACTCAGAAGAATATGTAGAAATGTTGGCCATGTTTGGCAACTTCATGGATTTAGAAAAAGCCGAACAAGACAGCTTCAAGGCACATTTTAAACGAGAACGGACCAAATTTGATGATTTTGACGAAAAGTACCTCAGCTTCCTGCTGCATTTGTATGAATCTGAGCTGAACATGGATGCTTCGCACGACAACCGCATGTTGCTGCTGACCGACCGTTCTACGAAGGACAAAATTTCCGAATACTACCGCATTGCTGACAAAGTGCACAGCCTCGGCTATGTACACCCGGAAACGATGGAGGCAGTGCAGCAGTTTTGCAACAGCCATGAGGGCCTCTCCGTGGAAATGGATTGCCTGCGTCAATTGATTCTCAATTATTTTGAGCGACTGATTAATGGCCTGACCACAGCGGAATACCTCGATTTTTCGAAATCACCAAGATTTTCGCGCAATACATGCACCTGTTTGGCAATGAGCGATTCAACCTTGCCATTGAAAAATGTCGCTCAAATACATTCAAAAATTACTGATGGTGTACATCGACAAACGCGGCAAAGACTATCAGGACATCAAGCGATTCGTCTCTTCTCAGTTTGTTGAATTGAATTTTTTGAAAGAAAAAGAGGTTGTGGAATTGTTCAAAACCCGTCGGAAGAAAAAACCGACAGAGGAGTAAACAACGCCTGCCCCTGTTCTTTAACCATACCATTTCCATCAGCACAATAATTTGCAATGACCATACTAATTTTTCTAATTGTACTCTATATCCTGCTTGGATTGAGCATGATGAAACTTTTCGAAAAAGCAGGCATACCGGGCTGGAAAGCCTTGGTACCTGGGCTTGCAGCAATGGAATGGTGTAAAATGGTGGGTAGAAAGCCGTGGTTTGCACTGTGGCTGTTGTTTCCGGTAGTCAACTTGTTCATCTATGCCGGGCTGTGTATCGACATGGTTCGCTCTTTTGGCAAGCACAGTTTTGGGCAAGCCTTTTTAGCCGTGGTGTATGCCCCCATCCCTTTCTTTATGATTGGGAGAGATGAAAAGGCTCAATACCAGGGTCCAATTCTGGAAAAAGAGCGCGAATACCATCGCCTATTTCATGAGGCACAGGAGAAGAAAGACCAGGTTGCTTTGAGGCGTTTGAAAGCAGACAATCCTTTTCATAAATCGCAATTGCGTGAATGGACGGAAGCCATTGTTTTTGCTGTATTTGCAGCCGCTTTTATCCGCATGTTTCTTATTGAAGCCTATGTGATTCCAACTTCCTCCATGGAGGGCACCCTGAAAATTGGCGACTTCCTTTTTGTCAGTAAAGCACATTATGGCATCAGAACGCCGATGACGGTAATCCAGTTTCCTTTGATCCATAACCGATTTACCAGCGCACCAGCCAAGGGCCTGATGAAATTGATGGATCGGGAATCCTATCTGAAGGAGCCCTCTCTCCCCTACTACCGTTTACCAGCACTTGAATCAGTTGACCGTTTTGATCCGGTTGTATTTAATTTTCCTGCTGGCGACAGCGTAATTATAATGCCGGGCCGAACCTGGGACATTTACCAGTGGCGTCGAAACGGAATGGACAAGCGCTTTCCAAACTTGCCCATAGTCACCCGTCCAGTAGACAAAAAAGACCACTACATTAAGCGATGTGTCGCTATTTCCGGTGATAGCCTGCAAGTAAAAGGCGGACAATTGTATATCAATGGTTCCCCGGCTCCTAATCCGGAGCATATGCAGTTCACCTACCACATTACGACAAACGGCACACCACCCAATCTCAAAAAAATTGAAGACCTTGGGGTGAATCTGTATGACCTGGATTCTCCTAATGATGCCCCCGGATCTGCAGCGCGCAATGGCTATTTCAATCTGGATGCCAAACAAGTTGAAGCAATAAAGCAATTTGGGCCTGATATTAAAGCGGAACGCGTGCCAGCGCCAAGCTCGCCGGGTTACGTTTTCCCCAATGATACAAAGTTTACAGGAGGCTGGACTACCGATGATTATGGTCCCATCTGGATTCCCAAAAAAGGTGCTACAACACCACTTAATGCCCAGAATATTGCCTTTTATGAGCGCATTATTCGGGTTTACGAGGGGAACAAACTCGAGATCAAGGACGGAAAGTACTTCATCAACGGAGAAGAGACCACCAGTTATACTTTTAAACTAAATTATTACTGGATGATGGGGGATAACCGGAACAACTCAGAAGATTCACGCATCTGGGGCTATGTGCCGGAAGACCACATTGTAGGAAAACCCTTGTTCATTTGGTTTTCTACCAAGAATGGCAACATGCGCAACGGCATCAACTGGGACCGCATCTTTATGTCGGCCAGCAGAATGTAGGCCATTAGGCTGTGCCAGCAGCGTTTAGTCTTATAAATCACTGCGTTCATCCCAGAATTTTGGCCCGCTGGTCCAGATATTCCAATTTCGTGTCCAAATTCTTGCGACATGACGGTATTGCTATTCCTCCTTCTTTTATACATCCTGCTTGGGTTTAGCATGATGCGTTTGTTTGAAAAGGCAGGTATTCCTGGATGGAAAGCCCTCGTTCCTGGTCTGGCAGCCGTAGAATGGTGCAAAATGGTGGGTAGAAAACCCACTTATGCCTTGTGGCTACTGTTCCCAATCGTCAATATTTTTACGTTTGCCGGGCTATGTATCGATATGGTGCGGTCTTTTGGTCGCCACTCTTTTTGGCAATCTGTTATTGCGGTGCTGTACCCTCCACTACCATTTTTTCTTTTGGGCAATGATGCCAATGTACCGTATGAGGGCCCCGTATTGGTTAAGGAACAGGCCTACCAGTTGTCCATTCAGGAAGCCCTTAAGCGCAAGGACTTTGGCGCAGTGAAAAAACTACAAGCGGGTTCCGTATTCCATAAAGCACCAGTACGAGAGTGGACAGAGTCCATTCTTTTTGCCGTATTTGCTGCTGCATTCATCCGTATGTTCTTGATAGAACCCTTCCAGATTCCAACCTCATCAATGGAAGGCTCTTTGATTACCGGCGATTTTCTATTTGTCAGCAAAGTACACTATGGTATGCGTACCCCGATGACTGTTCTCCAGTTTCCCTTGGTGCACAACCACTTTGTAAATGGGCCCGCCAGCGGAATAAAGCAATTGTTGGACCGTGAATCTTATCTAGATAAACCTTCGCTTCCTTATTTCCGACTGCCTGCATTGGAAAAACTAAAACACAATGACGCGGTTGTTTTTAATTGGCCGGTTGGCGACAGTGTGGTCATTATACCAGGAAGAAGCTGGGATATTGGCCAATGGCGTCGATATGGGATGGACAAAATGTATCCTACACTACCCATCATCACCCGACCTGTGGACAAAAAAGACCATTATGTAAAACGCTGTGTTGGGCTGCCGGGAGACAGCCTGATGGTGCGCAACGCCCAATTATACATTAATAGGAAACCAGCCCAAAACCCAACACATTTGCAACAGTGTTACAGGGTTAGCAGCAGTGGCGCCAACCCAAATATTCATAAGATCGAAGCATTGGGGGTGAATATTTACGATCTGGACCAACCCGGGCAACACGGTGTGGCTGCACAAAATGGGCTTTACAACCTTGATCAGCAACAGGTTGACGCTATTCGCGCCTTTGGGCATGAAATTAGTGTGGAACGCATTCCAGCGACTTATCGGCCGGGCAATGTTTTCCCCAACGACAGTACCCTGACCCGATCCTGGACCGTCGATAATTACGGACCTATCTGGATTCCAAAGGCCGGAGCAACTACGGCATTAACGCTTGAAAACCTGCCTTTTTATGAACGCATCATTCGGGTTTACGAACACAACGACCTAAGCGTGCGCGATGGGAAAATTTACATTAATGGCAAAGCGTCAGACTCCTATACCTTCAGCATGGACTATTACTGGATGATGGGTGACAACCGAAACAATTCCGAGGACTCCCGTATTTGGGGCTATGTTCCCGAGGACCATATTGTAGGAAAGCCCTTATTCATCTGGTTTTCAACCAGGTACGCCAACTTTCGCAACGGCATCAATTGGAACCGAATTTTTACTTCTGGCCAGAAAATGTAGTTAAGGCAATAAGAGCTTATTGGAGACCTTGCAGGTATTCTACCAGCAATCGCGTGGCGTGTGCCCTGTGGCTAATTTGGTGTTTTTCCGAATCGCCTAGTTCTGCAAAGGTGTGCTTATAGCCATCGGGTATAAATATCGGGTCGTACCCAAAGCCTTGTGTTCCGCGTTGCTGCGCAGCAATTTCACCGCGGCAAATCCCCTCAAACAAGGTTTCTTTCCCATCTTGAATCAAGGCGATGACCGTTCTGAATTGCGCCTTCCGATTGGATTTATTTTTCAGATTTTCCAGCAACAGATCCATGTTATCTTCCGGGTCCTTCTGATCACCTGCATACCGGGCGGTAATTACCCCCGGCGCCCCATCCAGGGCATCTACTTCCAGTCCTGTATCTTCTGAAAAACAGTCGAATCCATAATTGTCCTTGACATACCGTGCTTTAATAAGTGCATTTCCTTCAAGAGTATCCTCAGTTTCCGGTATATCAACGGCACAACCGATATCCTTCAGTGTTTTCACCGTGTAGGCTGGCCCCAGAATTTGTTCGATTTCCCGGGCTTTGTGTGCGTTGTTGGTGGCAAATACGAGCGTGATTTTCTGCATTTTATCAGTAGAAATGAAACTTACTACAATGGTATATTGCCATGTTTTTTCTTGGGGAGCGACACAGCCTTGTTTTCCAGCATAGCAAATCCTTTAATTAGTTTCCGCCGGGTTTCTGAAGGCTTTATCACCTCATCAACAAAGCCTCTCGCTGCTGCCCGGTAAGGGTTGGCAAAGGTATCAGCATACTCCTTTTCTTTTTCTTTTAACTTGCCCGCAGGGTCGGCGGCGTTGTCAATTTCTTTCTTAAATATAATTTCAGAAGCCCCCTTGGCGCCCATTACGGCAATTTCAGCATTTGGCCAGGCATAATTCAAATCTGCGCCAATGTGCTTAGAGTTCATCACATCATAAGCACCACCATAAGCTTTTCGCGTAATTACGGTAATCCGCGGTACGGTTGCCTCGGAAAAAGCATAGAGCAACTTCGCGCCATTGGTGATGATCGCATTCCACTCCTGATCCGTGCCAGGCAGGAATCCGGGAACATCAACCAACACCAGCAAGGGAATGTTGAAGGAGTCGCAAAACCGAACAAAACGCGCTGATTTCTTAGAAGAATTGACGTCCAAGACCCCGGCAAGACTAATGGGTTGGTTTGCAACAACTCCCACACTTCTTCCGGCCAGGCGAATGAAACCAACCACAATATTTTCTGCATACTGCTCCTGGATTTCCATAAAGGTGCCCGGATCCGCAATTTCCTCAATCACCAACTTCATGTCGTAAGGCTGATTGGGGTTGTCGGGCACGATACTATCCAGCGTTTTCCGGTATTCATCGCCCAGGGTATAAGGCAAGGAAGGTGGCTTGTCCTCACAATTTTGAGGCATATACGATATCAATCTTTTGACCTGCTCAATGCATTCGATGTCGTTGGCCGACGTCAGGTGGGTTACACCGCTTTTAGAGGCATGGGTAGAAGCGCCACCCAGATCTTCCGAACTAACCTCTTCGTTGGTAACCGTTTTTACGACGTTAGGGCCAGTTACAAACATATAGGAGGTTCCTTCAACCATCAAAATAAAATCTGTCATGGCTGGGCTGTACACCGCTCCGCCAGCACAAGGGCCCATGATGGCCGATATTTGCGGCACCACACCGCTGGCAACTACATTCCGGTAAAAGATATCCGCATAACCACCCAAAGAATTCACCCCTTCCTGGATACGCGCACCCCCTGAATCGTTCAGTCCAATAACAGGAGCCCCGTTTTCCATGGCCAGGTCCATGATTTTACAAATTTTTTCCGCGTGGGTTTCCGAAAGGGACCCACCAAAAACAGTAAAATCCTGGGCATAAACGTACACCAGGCGGCCATTCACGGTACCATAGCCCGTAACCACCCCATCTCCGTAGAATTGCTGTTCCGCCATTCCAAAATCGCTGCTGCGGTGGGTGACCAGAGCGCCAATCTCTTCAAAGGAGTCCGGATCCATGAGAAAATGAACCCGTTCACGGGCGGTGAGCTTTCCCTTTTTGTGCTGAGAATCTATTCGGGCTTGTCCGCCCCCGAGTTTTGCTTGCGCTAATTTTTCTCGAAGAGAATGAAGTTTGTGGTCCATATCTACTGTTGTAATGGGTATTGGGCAAAGATAAAACAATGTGCCTTTGCTTTGCCATTTGCTGACAATACAATCCTAATTCGAGCAGGGAATTGCAAATAATGCTTAATTTGGATAGAGAATCCGGACAAAAAAACCAGACACCATGAATACCCATCTACTCAGCATTTTCCTTTTACTGCCCTTCTTTTCCACTGCACAAAACAATTGGGATGCATTCCCCCAGAACCAGAAGACCTGGTGGAAATCAGGAGATACGCTCCAATTGTATTACAACGACTCCACCGAGGTGTTGCCAAACTTCGAAAGGCGCTACTTCGGCATGCATTACATCGCGGGGCCGTATGGCGAATGTTTTTTGGACTTAGTAGCCAATGATCAGGCGTTTCAGGACCGCATTCCTGAAACCTTTTTTCAGCACTACATTGTTGAAAATGCGCAATGGAAAAATGAGGACAACCAATTGCTTTTTCAGGCAGATGCACAGCCCGGCGATTTCTGGTCGATCACCGTTTCCAATAACGCAACCTACGACGCAATAAAAATCACTTGTGATGTGCAGGATACCATGAGTATTTTGGGTGTCACTACCGCGACCCGCCATTTTACGATACATCCTTTATTGGTCGGGCAGCCTGTAAACAACACGCTGAGCGGTTTTGAGATCATTCAAACCGAAGCATTCGGCCTAACCAAATTCATTCCCTTTCACGCACTGGCTTCCGGGAAAATCGGGCCTATGTACGAAATCCTGGGTGTTGAACAAAATGGCAATGTATTCGGCATTCCAATGACAGAAGATTTCTTTTTAGGGCATTATTCTCCGGGGGATGTGTACAAATGGCACGATTACACCGAAAACTACTTTGACGATACCAAGGTAGAACGATGGATTTTGGACACGCTGACAGCTGTTAACCTCAATATCAATTACATTGAATTGATCTCCGACAGGGAAGAATTGAAAATTATTCGAAAAACCATCAATGGCATTACAACATCAGATTCAGCAAGCATCCATTCCGTTTATGCCAGGTATGTAAACAGGCAATACATGCAAACCATTTTAAATGCTACACCAAATTGGTATAGCCCTGAAGTACCTTTTGTAAATACTACCTGGGACCTCTCCGGGGTATTGGATACCATGAACAACCTTACTTTAATGGGGAGTAACAGCTACTACTTCAGTCCTGATGTTTGCATGCTGGGACAAATTACCGATCAGTTTGACCTTTACAGCCTGCATTCCTTTTGCGGCTATTCTGGCCACTCTTTTCCGGCCTTGCTAGCTGGGGATATGAAATACTACTGGGTTGCCAAAACAACAAAGGGACTTTTGGTGATGTAGTAGCACTGACTACTGTTGGCACGAATACCACGCCACTTTTGCGCCAGAACCTGAGCATTTTTCCGCAGCCTGCCGTTACCTGGTGTCAATTCAGCGACGAGATTTCTGGCACGTGGCGCATGCGGATGATCAACAATCTGGGTGTCATGGTATGTAACAGGAGTGTTTTCCACCCGGAGAACGGCCTATCGGTTGAAGATTTCCCCGATGGTTTGTATTACCTTTATCTGGATTCACCCGACAAACAGTACGTTGGCAAACTGCTCATACAGCACTAAAATAGCCTATATCAGACGGGTTTGCGCAACACCACGCCTTTACCGACACTTCCTGGAATCCAGCCTGTCAGAGCCCTGTCCAGCAGCAAAACAAGGTCGGTTACAAATGCCAGGGCAGGATCTTTGGTGGATTGCGGCCTCACTTTCAGCCGGCCTTTTGAATCGTCGTTTACGTTGCGGGAATTTTTTTTAAACACAGCCTGTGCCAAACCTGTCCAATACATTTCAAGCAAACCGACGAGATAGTGACTGAGCCCACGGAACTCCACTATTTCCAAACCTGCTTTTTCCGCCCAGGATTTAAAATCTGTTGATCCGATCAAGTAATCGTGCCCAAAGGCATAAGCGCCCTGAGCGATCAGCGATTCGGGTGTTTTGACCCCGCGAATCCATTGCCAAATCCGGTTCACCGGATCGTAGGTAAGCGGAAACTCCCTGCTCGGGAAGGTCATAATCGCCAGGCCGCCAGGCCGCAACACCCGGGCAATCTCAAAGACCATTTTTTCTGGCTGACCAACATGTTCGATGACTTCGCAGGAAAGCAACAGGTCAAAATAATTGTCTTCGTAGCTAAGGTCCAGTGCATTGTGGGGCTCATAACGCAGGTTCATCACGCCTGCATTCAAGGCGCGAGCGTGCTCGAGATCTTCTTCGTTGACATCACAACCAACCAATTCAAGGCAATAAGATGCAGCCATACGGTCGTAATCACCTTCGCCAGTGCCAAGGTTAAGGCCAAATTCAAAACCATCAGCCGGAACGTATTTTTTCAGCCTGCTGCTGACAAACAGATAGCGGTTCCGGAACGTGGGAAAGAGCAGTTTAAAGTTCATGGTTATTTGATCTGTTGCATAGCGGAGCGAAACTGCTGCGCAGCAGAGGTATTGCCCTGGCTTTCATAAATTTTAGCGGACAGCTCGTAGGCTGGTTTAAAGTTGGGTGCTGTTTGAATGGCTTTCATCAGGTTGCTTAGCGCCGTTTGGGCGTCGCCGGAGCTTTGCGCAATCAGTGCCAAATAGTAATAGGCGGCAGCATTGGAAGGCTCGCGTTTCAGTGCCAGATCGAATTGCTCCCTTGCCTTCACGGCATCATTTTTTTGAAGCCAGTAAATCCCTACTAAGTTGTTGGCCATGGCATCATCGGGGTTTATTTTCAGGGCTTGCTCCGCTGCGGCTTTACCATCATCCAGTTGCCCAAGGTTCATGTAGGCCTGTGCCAGGTTGGTCCATGCCAAATCATTGTCCGGAACATTCTCCACTTCCTTTTTCAGGAAGGCAATGGCATTGTTTGAGTCACCCAGTTTCATGGAGGCAATTCCCAAAGAGCAATTTTTACCGTTGTCTTTCAACACGGCCAGCAAGGGCACACCATTTGCCTCTACCACATGAATGGCATTATCCGGTGGCCAGTAACCAGCCTGCAGGGTAGCACCATCAATAAATCGGGTAGGGAAAAGTGCATAGTCCCATGCATCATCACAACGGCGATCCCATTTCAGGTATTTGATTTTTACATTGTCGCCGTATTTCGCAGCACGACATTTTGCAGAGTAGTACATGTTGGTGGCAATCACCACGGGCTGTTTCATATCCTTTCCAATAATGCCCTGATCCTCCATCCATTCCAGCCCCTGCCGTACGGATATACCCCAGTAGTCTGTCTCGTATTTGCCAAAAGCGCCTTTTTCCCCACCAGCAATCGGGTTAAAGTACACATAAGGATAGGCTGAATTGGCAGCAATAAAGTAGGCTGGGTCGGCAACAGTCAGCGCCAATGCACCGTAAACCGCATATTGCAACGACTTCTTTTCTTCAAATATTCTGGAAAGTTCGTTCCAGAACAATCCGGCGGCTACCACCATGGGCGGGTAACAAAAGGTAAGGTGGCGCCATCCATCGTGTATAACAGAGTGTTTATAAATGATGTAAAGCACCGGGAATGCCGCACCAAAAATAGCCAGGAACACCCAAAGTGGGTTGTAATTGCGTGCAAGCCGGCGGAAAAGTACCAGACTGCCGAAAAAACCAACAATGGCCGCCAGCGGTATGGTGTACAAGATCCATTTTACCGGGTAATACCATGGGGTTTTGTCCGACATCATGTTGGTGCCTTCAAACAACACCCTGATTTTAACCTCCAGGTCAGAAAACTTTGATAAAGCTAAAAATGGGTTTTTCAAAGGACTTTGCAACGCATAAGGCCAAAAGAGGATGGCAAGCACATAGCCTGCAACCACTGTTCCACCAATGACTAACGCATATCGGCCAAAGGTTTTGCCGTTAAACAGCTGTCCAAAACCATGGCGCATGATGAGGTGCAAACCGCCAAACATGAATAAAAAAGCAAAAGGCAATAAGCCGCCAGCCCTAATTGCCAGCGCTATCGCCAGTCCCGCAACGAGCCCAACTATGTTCCAACGTTTGGGTTTCGGCAACCCATCGAGTACGACCGCCATGTTGTACAGGGCCATCATATACCCTGCCGCAAAAGGAATATCCTTGGGGTTCATGAAGGAATCCCCCAGAAACCGCGGGGAAAGAAACATAATGACCAGGGTAAACAACCCAGCACGCCAACCGGCAATGTAACGCGCCAAAAGGGCAGCACACAATATGGCAATCCAGCCAAAAAATGAACTGAACAAGTGCCGAACGTTGTGGTAGCCCAAATCGGCGTCAGTATACCCCAGGGCACTGTTGGTAAAGCCCGTAATGACCTCAAAAAAACCGCCATAAAGGTGCATGTTGCCATCCGGGATATTCAGCGCCGAAGTATCCTTTCCAAAGGAACTGTAATAGTGCACCAACTTGGTACTGTAGTCGGTTTGGAATTTATCGTCGGCATTAATGCCACTTTTCAGGGACATGAAAAGCATCAGCACCAAAGCGAGCCCCGCCATTATCCAGAAGGCCTTTTGCCAGCGCTCATTTGCAGGCAATGGCAATGCGTCGCGTTGAAGTTGATCCTCATGAGGAGTGGCTCCTTGTTTTTCTGTCTGCCTGGAAGCTGTTTTTTTAGAAATTTTGGGGTTGGGTTTGCCGGACTTAGCCATGGGTCAGTTTTCTTTTATTGAAATCCGGCGCAAGGTAGCGAAAATGGATGGTTTCAATATCCGGCCAGGCTTTAATGTGCCGCTATTTTTGTAAAATACCAGCCTAAGAAGGCCGCCAATAGCAGCAACAGCAAGATAATGGATACCACACCAATTTGCAGAAAACGGATTTTCCGTCGCTCCCGACGGCGTTTGTCCAGTCGACTTTCCAGCTTTTTCCAGGCTTGAGCCGGAGGGGCTTCAAACAACTTGGATTCATTTTCTTTAAAAAAATCAAAAAGATCGGACATGATATGCAATTAAACGGGAGCAGTCAATGCAGTAGCATCAAACTATTCCCTTGGCTTTTAACAGTTGCTTCATCTTTTCTTTGGCTAAAATCAGTTGTGATTTGCTGGTATTGATACTAATGCCCAGCAAATCGGCAATTTCCTGGTGTTTATACCCTTCCAAAACATAGAGGTTAAAGATTGTTCGGTACCCGTTGGGAAGTTCTTTCAATACCTCCAGAATATCCCGGGCAGAAATATCCGCGTCAACGGAATACTGGTCTGATCCTTCATAAGCCTGCAATTCATCACCCGGAAAAACGAGAGGTTGGCGCTTTCGGAGCATCATCAAGGCTTCATTGACCATAATCCTTCGCATCCAGGCTTCCACTGGCCCTGTTTGCTGAAAACTGTGGATTTGGGAAAAAACCTTGTAAAACCCACTCACCAAAGCCTCCTCAGCATCCTCGCGTGCCCAAAGATAACGTCGGCATACGGAAAACATCACAGGGGCATAGCGATCATACAGCCATTTTTGGGCTGCAGGGTCTTGCTTGCGCAACTGCTCGATGAGTCGGGTTTCTTTCACAATAATAAGATGCCAATTGGGCAGTTTTTTGGCGGGTTGGCCTGCTTTTTTTAAGGCAATTTGAAGATTTATCCTGAATTACTGCAAGGTAAGGCTATTTTTGCCGCTTATATTTCACAACTATGGAACTGATTAACGGTAAATACAGCCTGGAAGGAGGAATCAACCCACTGGATTTGTGCCAACAGTACGGCACACCATTGTACGTTTACGAGTCGGGTAAAATGAAGCAGCAATACGAACGCCTGACCAAAGCGTTCAGTTATCCGAAGGTAAAAATCCATTATGCCTGTAAGGCACTGAGCAATCTGGCCGTGATGCGCTTGTTTCGCGAAATGGGTGCGGGGTTGGACTGTGTTTCGATTGAGGAAGTAAAACTGGGTCTGATGGCGGGTTATCCGGCGCATGAAATTTTGTACACTCCAAACTTTGCCGGCGCTGATGAATTTGAAACTGCCGTACAACTGGGCGTAAAAATCAACCTGGACGCCATTCCAATGCTGGAAAACTGGGGACTACACCACAAAGAAATTCCCATTTGTCTGCGCATCAATCCGCACCTGATGGCCGGTGGCAACGAGAAGATCAGCGTCGGGCACATTGATTCCAAGTTCGGCATCAGCATCCACCAACTGCCCCATGCCCTAAGAATAGTTGAAAGCCAGGGGCTTAAAGTGGAAGGGCTGCACATGCATACCGGCTCCGACATCTTAGATATTGACGTATTTATTCGCGGTGCTGAAATCCTGTTCGACACCGCTTCGAAGTTCCCCGACCTGGAGTACATTGACCTGGGCAGTGGTTTTAAGGTGCCCTACAAAGCCGATGACATTGAAACGGATGTTGAAGAACTTGGTGAAAAACTCAGCCTGCGCTTTGCTGAATTTTGCAAAGAATACGGTCGGGAACTTACCCTGGTGTTTGAACCAGGCAAGTTTCTGGTGAGCGAATCCGGTTTTTTGTTTGCCAAATGCACCCTGGTCAAACAAACAACTTCAACGGTATTTGTGGGCCTGAACACCGGTTTGAACCATCTTATCCGCCCGATGTTCTATGGTAGTTACCACAAAATTGTGAATGTATCAGAACCTTCGTTCAAGCCCAGGATTTATACTGTGGTGGGAAACATTTGTGAAACAGATACTTTTGGCAACGACCGGCGGATTCCGGAGGTTGTCGAAGGTGATGTTATTTGTTTTTACAATGCCGGTGCGTACGGCTGGATGATGGCCTCCAACTACAATTCCCGGCCCCGACCAGCAGAAGTGCTAATCCATGAAGGCAAGGCTTTTCTCATCAGAAAACGGGAAAGTTTAGAGGATCTCATGCAAAATCAGATTCCACTACCCGCTTAACCCAAAATACTATGACGAACTATAAACCAAATCCGGAAACCATCCATCAAGTGGAAGGCGATCCCATAGCCGTTAGGATGCATACCCTGCCCAATGGCTTGAAGTTGTTCATGTCGGTGAACAAGGAAGCGCCAAGGGTTTATACAGAAATAGCCGTGCGGGTAGGCTCAAAGCACGACCCAGCGGATACTACCGGGCTGGCCCATTACTTTGAGCACATGATGTTCAAAGGTACCGATCAGTTGGGCACACAGGACTGGGCCAAGGAAAAGCCTTTGCTCGACCAGATCAGTGCACTCTTTGAAGTCCATCGCAAAGAGCAGGACCCGGAGAAGAAGAAGGAATTGTACGCCGAAATTGATCGTTTATCGGGTGAAGCAGCGCATTTCGCAGCCGCAAACGAGTACGATAAACTCGTAAGTGCCATTGGCGCAAAAGATACCAATGCCTACACCTGGGTAGAACAAACCGTTTATGTAAACGACATTCCTTCCAATGAGTTGAAGCGTTGGTTCGAATTGGAAAGCGAACGCTTCCGCAGGCCAATCCTCCGGCTTTTCCACACCGAACTGGAAACTGTTTTTGAGGAATACAACATCAGCCAGGATCGCGATTTTCGCAAAACCATGAAGGCGATGCAGGAGATCCTGACGCCGACACACCCTTATGGCACCCAAACCACCCTTGGTAGAGGAGAGGACTTAAAAAACCCTTCTCAGATCAATATTTACCGTTTTTTCGATCAGTACTATGTCCCCAACAACATGGCCATAGTGCTCTGCGGTGACTTTGACACGGACGAGGCTATTCTACTGGCAGGACAGTATTTTGGAAAATACGAGTCAAAACAAGTGCCTGTTTTTACTTTTGAAGCACAACCCGAATTATCAGCACGCGTACAGCGCGATGTGTACGGTAATGAGGCCCCCTGGATGGAGATTGCCTGGCGTTTTCCTGGCGCCAAAACAGAAGCAGCACAATTGCTGCCACTTTTATCAGGCCTTTTGTACAACCAACAGGCAGGATTGTTTGATCTAAACCTGGTACAGCAACAAAAAGTGCTGGAATGCTATGCTTATCCGCAGGTATATGAGGATTTCTCCGCTTTGGTACTACATGCCAAACCCCGGGAAGGTCAAAGCCTGGAACAAGTAGAGCAGCTCCTACTTGAACAGGTACGCTTGCTGCAGGAAGGCAAATTTGAAGACTGGTTGCCGGAGGCAGTGATTAAGGACATGAAGCTATCAGAGTACAGTGAATTTGAAAAAAACAAGGGCCGTGCGTCGGCACTCACCGGGGCCTATATACTTGGGCTGGATTGGGATCAGGTGGTTAATCGCTGGGACCGTCTTACTTCTGTAAGCAAACCGGAACTGATGACGCTGATCAAAGAGATGTTGCCGCTGGACAAATACGGCGTAGTATACAAGCATACCGGGCCGGACCCCAATGTCATGAAGGTGGAAAAACCACCTATTACACCTATCACAGTGAACCGAACGGATGGCTCGGACTACGCCAATCGTTTTTTGGAGCAGGAAAGCAACGACATTGCACCGCAGTTTGCCGACCTGAAAAAATCAATTCGAAAGACAAAACTTTCGCCCGGTGTTTATGCTCACGTAGTTCAAGACCCCGGCAGCAAAATTTTCCGCTTGCACCTCACCTTTGAGATGGGTACCAACAGCGATCAAATACTGTCATTGGCCACCCATTTTTTACCCTATTTGGGAACATCACGGTATACCGCAGCCGAAATGCAGCAAGCTTTTTACCGGCTGGGGCTACATTTTCAACCAGTTGCCAGGAAGATTACCTCTATTTAACGCTGAGCGGACTGGAGGAATCCTTCACAGAAGGTGTTGCCTTAATGCAGCACTTAATTGCCGATGCGCAACCCAACCAGGCAGCCTTTGAAAATCTTCTGGCCGATACTTTGTTACGCCGGGAAAACAACAAAAAAGATAAACGCATCATCCTGACAAAAGCGATGATGAGCTACGCAAAATATGGTCCGGATAACCCTTATACCAACAACCTAAGTAAGACGGCGCTGTTAGTGCTTCAACCGGAAACACTGACCAGCCTGATACACAGACTTTCGCAATACCGGCATGAATTGTTTTATTCGGGCCCTGATTCGGTACGAAAGGTAAAAAGTGTGCTCCAACCCTTCTATTCCTCGCAAAAAACCTTGCTACCAACACCTGCCTCCAGGCGATTTAAAGAGAAACTAGCCTCCAAGAACAAAGTCTTTTTTGTCCATTTTCCAATGGTTCAAATGGAATTGTTGCTGGTGTCCCGTGGCACACCCGTTTCAATCTCGAAGAATACCTGTTTGCCGAATGGTACAACCAGTATTTCGGCTACGGCTTGTCGTCGATCGTATTTCAAGACATACGAGAATCCAAAGCATTGGCTTATTCCGCCTATGTATATGCCGGAAACCCGGAGCGAAAAAACAAGGCCCATATGCTTCAGGCCTATGTTGGTACCCAACCCGACAAGATTCGGGAGGCCGTTTCCGCTTTTCAAACCATTCTGGAAGACATGCCGGCATCGCTGCCGCAGATTGAAAATGCCCGGCAAAGTGTTATCAAGCAGATCGCTGCAGGCAGAATCCTGAAAAGTGACTTGTACTGGACCTGGAGAATGAATAAAAAGCGCGGTTTCGAACGGGATTTGAGGGAGGACATTTACAATAGGATGTTACAATCTTCCCATGAAGACCTCATTAGGTACCAGCAACAGTACATCCGGGGCCGGAACTACCATTGGATGGTGTTGGGTGATCGGAACAATATTGACTTCGATTTTTTGCGCAGTATTGGCCCCGTAAAAGAAATTAGTCTGGAAACCGCCTTTGGCTACTAGCAGGATTTTGATTTAGGCGGTAAGAATTAGCTCGGCTTTAGCCATTGGTCTTTAGTCTTTGGCTTTGCTCCTTAGAATTAACCATTTGGTTTTCAATGCATTAGTTATTAACAAAATATTCGTTGATAAATAATGTACATGCTGTTTTAAAAAGGGTGTTCAAAATTTAATTCCGATTTCTCCGGTATTTGATTTCACAAGGCACCAATAACCGAGATCGAAGCCAAAGACCAAACCCAAGGTCACCAAATGCCGTATAATTCAGTTCATTCAGAATAAACGTGCTCAGGGTTAACAAAGGAAGAGGAGCTCAATAACTAGTGCTTGTTTTCGAAATACCTGACCACAACAGGTCATGTAAAACAAGATCGAAACCAGAGACTAAATCCAGAATGGTAAATGTTCGGACTATTAAGGTGAAGCAATCTTCACGACCTTCCGAACGGTATTGTATTCGTTGAGCTGATATTGCAGAAAATAAATCCCTGGTGGCAGGTTGGGCAACTCAAACTGGTAAAAGCCGGGGTTAAGGAGCCGCCGGGGTGCTGGGGTGGCCACTACCCTACCCGATTCATCCGTCATTTCGAGCGATACTATGGCTGAATTTCGGAGTTCAATATCCACGGTTGCCTTGTAAACATAGGGGTTTGGGTATACTTTGATGTTGTACAAGTCGAGCGGCATCGTCACGGCTGCCTCGCGTTCAATAGGAGGATCCGCTGTAATGGGTTTAGTTGTTGTTGACTGATTAAGGGTGCTGCGAACAACATTGGCCAGCATCAAAGAGGAAGGTACCTCATCGTAATAATATTCTAAACCCAGGTAAATAACCTCGCCCAAGCCCATGGGCTTAAAGCCCACTACTGGATAACCCCGTACTTCAGCCAGAGCGACAAATGCGGGATCAGAAATATCAAGCGGATAGGCAAAATTGGCAAGGGTAAAATGAGCAGGAGTTCCAGCAAAAATTGGATGCCCTGTGTCGTATTCATCGATTTCTAAATCCTTGCAGAAGTAGCCATAATCAAAATCTATGAGCCCATACTGGTGTAATGTAGAGTGGATATGGGTGCCCGTCAAAACCACACGACCACCTTTTCGCACAAAATCTTCGAGCACGGCGCCATAGGCATGAATAACACTGGCATCACCTTGTGCAGGATAGGGCACCACCACCATTTCTTTTCCAGACAGCAATTGGCGCAAGGTATTCGGACTACCCTCCCAAAACTCCGATATATCGGCGTTGGGCCAGTAATCTTTTATGTACCCCGATACTTTCTCCGCATAGTTGGCATTATAGGCACTGTAATCCAACATCAAAATGTGCGGACGGGTAACAGAGTCCGCCTCAGGAATCAAATGTTGAAGCATGGGGAAAAGCGGCAAATGCCGGGGCACCTGCGGCAACATCTCAGCGTTAAATGGCAATGGCTCATAGGAACCAGCGTTGACCGGAAAACGGAAAGCGCTGAATAAGCCCAGACTCACTAAAAAGCCTGCAATTATGGAAAAACGAGGCATGGGCGACGTAATAATATGCTTATATGGTAATGTTTTGGCTTAAAACGCATGAAAACCAAACATTGGTACATCCTGCCCCAGCATTAACAAGGGTAAAGGATTGCAAAGATACGGTATGAACCTTGCTAAAGGGAAAAAAAAGATCCCGAACTGTTGCTACAACAGCCCGGGATCCTGATTTCCGAGGTTACTGCAATTACTTTGTAGCAACGATGGTTACATCCATATCAAATTCGTCATAGATGGTTTTATCACCCAAATCGTCGAAGAAAGAACCTGAACCATAACGTACATTGTACTCGGAACGGTCGATTTTGAGCTGGCCTTTGGCGGTGATTACGCCAGCTTTCTCTTGTACATTAACAAAGAATTTCACTTCTTTGGTCGTTTCTTTAATGGTCAGGTTACCAATTACCTTGTAGTTTCCTTTAGTGTCCTGTGCAATAGCGCGGGTTGCTACAAATTTGGATGTTGGGAAATTAGCAACACCAAAGAAATCATCGCTTTTGAGGTGACCAACAAGTTTGCCGGCATATTCGCCCGACAAGTCGGTGCAGTTGATGGAGGTCATGTCAATGTCAAACGAACCACCGATAAGTTTACCATCGGCCATTTGCAAAGAACCATTTTTAACCTTAACGGTACCAGTGTGTTCGCCGGTTACCTTGTAACCTTTCCAAACAATGTTGGAAGCTTTTACATCGACATTGTAAGCCGTTGGAGCGGCTGCAGACATGGCAAACAAGGCCAGAACAGGGAGGAGGAGGAATTTCTTCATAATCATTAGTCTGTTAATAGGTTGTGTTTAATGTTCAATAATAGATGTACAAACAATCATTTTTTGAATAGGTTCATGGGCTTGTAATTTTTTTTAGAAAAATTTGCATTTTCCCTCTCACATGATTTTGGAGGAAAGCTCCATGGCTTTGAACTGCGTTATAACCGTACTTAGCCTCAAAACATTTTTTTTAAAACAAATCTTTTTTTTATCACTGGATAATCCTACCTTTGCGCCTCGTTTGAAAGTATCTAAAAAAGATAATAATGAAAGAGTTGGAAGCTGTACAATTTGTACACGATCAGATGTTGACCACGCCCGCGTTCCCAGCGTTTAAAACTGGAGACACGATTGTAGTCAAATACAAAATTGTCGAGGGTGACAAAACCCGCGAACAAGATTACCGCGGAGATGTAATCCAGGTTAAAGGCCATGGCCTGACCCGTGCCTTTACGGTTAGAAAAATATCTCACGGTGTTGGTGTTGAGCGTATCTTCTCAATGTCCAATCCCAACATTGCAGACATCACTGTAGTAAAACGTGGCCGCGTTCGTCGCTCACGTTTGTACTATCTCCGTGGATTGGTCGGCAAAAAAGCCCGTATCAAGGAAAAAACCTACGTTGCACCTAAATAAGGTGTGTTCTGGTAAGGATATAAAAAGACTGTTGGCAGTGCCAACGGTCTTTTTTTGTTTGTTATCAACGACTTATCACCAAACTTCGCACAGCGCTCATCTGGATGTTCCAAACTTGTACCTGATAAACGCCATCCATCCTTCCCCAGGGTGAAAACCAGTATTGCGCCATACTGGGCCTCAATCCCGGTCCGGGAGGCTCTGTTGAAATCAAATATGCCATGATGCGCAATGGCCCAATAAAACTCCAAATTCTCGATCAGGCGGGCCACCCACTGCGTACCCTGGTCAATGAATTTCGTCCTAAGGGAAGCCATGTATTTAAACTGATTGCGTCCAATTGGTTTTTACCCAGCGGGCTGTATCAGTAAAAATTACAGTCAGGCGGACAGGTTTCTCAACGCGAATTACGTTTGTAACTTTGTTAAACATTTGCAAACAAAATACCCCTCCAATACGCTGCGCGTTTAATTCCAGTACATTTGTGATCACTTTTATAAGCTTTCATTTGTAAACAAACACCCGTATGGAAAAGAATAGAAAAATTCAGATTGGCCTGCTCGCAGTAGTAGCCTTATTGTTGATCGCCAATCTCTTTGGCGGCGGTATCCGCAACTGGTTTGGCAGTGGTAGCAGCGACAGTACGACCGAAGCCTCTATGGGCGGCGCACGCGTTCAGCCTGCTGCTAATGCCATGAGCAATACATCAGGTAATATCCCTGGCACCAATGTAACAAAGGACAACCTGCCACAAGGCCCCACCACCCTGATCCGTTACGACAACGATCTGTGCGATTGTGGTGTTGGCCATGCAGGCGAAGTGGTTAAGGACCTCTGCAAAGTGACCAATGTGGGCAAAGAGCCGCTCACCATCACCAACTGTAAGGGTTCCTGCGGCTGTACGGTGCCTACCTGGCCCAAAGAGCCTATTCCTCCGGGCGCCAGTGGTGAAATCAAAGTTGAATTCAATACCAAAGGCAAACCCGGTCAGCAAAGCAAGCGCGTAACGGTTACGGCCAACACCGTTCCTACGGAAACTTTCCTCGAAGTACGCGGAGAAGTACGCGGTAAGGACCAGCCTGCCGTAAAGGGATAAACAAAGAGATTTCCTCCTGTAACAAGGGTGGCGTTGGAATTCAACCAGCGCCACCCTTTTCTTTATCGTGCCACGCCGACAAACTCCAGATTATGCAGCGTTTCTGGCTGCATTTATGATGCCAAACATTGCCCGCAGAACCATATTGTGGTAAGCTGCGGCTTCAGCGGCCGGCATCTTATCCGTTCGCTGCAATTGTTGCATGGCAAATTGTTGTATTACGATCAGTGGGAGTACAATTTGCTCCCGCAAGAAGATACTCTCCCTGGATGCAGTATTTTCAGAAAGCAGTTCTTTTTCGTTGGAGAGCCGGAGCAAAGCAGCCGAACTATCCTCAAATTCCCGGAAAAGCATTTTCCAGAACCCTCCAAATTCAGGGTTATTCTCCAGGTAACGGGTCACAGCAAAATTTGACTTGCTGAGTGATTGCATGGAATTTTCTACCAGGGTGCGCAAAAACAAGGAACGTTGGTACAATCCATGCAATTGTTGTGATTTTCCAGATTGTTCAAATTTTAGAATAGCCGTTCCAAAACCGTAATAACCGGGTACATTTTGTTTCATTTGCGCCCAGGCGCCCACAAAAGGAATAGCGCGAAGGTCTTCGAAGCGCAAACGATCACTCCCTCCCCTTTTGGCTGGCCTACTCCCAATATTTGTTTGACCGTACCATTTAAGCGGAGTCATGTTTTCCAGATAGGGCACGAATGAGGCATGGTTTTTCAACCCTAAATAGGCTTTATACGCGGTATCAGCCAGGTCATCCATCAATTGCCGGTCTTCTGCGGAAAGCACCCCGGCCCTATCCGGAAACAAGCGGCCTTCTAATCCAGCGGCCAGTAAGCGCTCCACATTGTAGCGTGCCGATTCTTGTGTTCCGTAGGTGCTGCTGATGGTTTGCCCTTGTATGGTCACTTGGATACCATGATTCTGGATGTCCTTTCCCTGAGCAGCATAAAAACTGGCATTGTTACCACCTCCACGCCCTGGAGGGCCGCCTCGGCCATCAAAAAACGTTACTTTAATTCCATATTTTCTGCTTATTTCCGATAGGGCTACTTTTGCCTGGTAAATACTCCAGTTGGCACGCAGGTAGCCCCCGTCCTTTGTACCATCACTGAACCCAAGCATAATGGTCTGATGCTGTCCTCTTGCACTCAGGTGTTTGCTGTATGCCGAATTGGTGTAAAGGGTTTCCATCACCTGGTCGGCTACAGCAAGATCATCAATGGTTTCAAACAAGGGAATGATATCGAGTGATGGTGGTGCTCCGGCTAGGCGTGCCATCACCAATACGTCTATGACATTTCCCGCATTCTGACAATTGGAAATGATATAACGGTGGCAACCCCGTTCTCCATTTTCACGTTGAATGACAGATATTTGTTGCAGTGACGCTATGGTCTCTTGCACAAATGGGTTTTCAAAATCAGCTGGATTCATTTTGGTTTGAAGCGACAGCAAAGCCGCAATGCGCTCCGCTTCTACCGCGCTTTGCAAACCATCCGGCAAATCAACACCCTGGGTTTCCCATTGCGTCAGCACGCCATCCAATGCTTCCCGAATTTTACGGCTGTCCTGCCGGATATCCAGTCCGGCAAAAAAGAATCCAAAAATTTTAACCTTTAGGTAGAAACGATCCAATACATCCAGGAATAACCCATCGTGATTTTCTATAAGGATAGAACGTGCCTGCCGCAAATCAGCCAAAAGCTCCTGACAGGATTGGTAGGTGGCCTGGTCCGGATTATAAAGTGTATTGTACACCCTGGTTTCTGCCTGTAAAATAATGTCCTCCACACCCCGGAAGGTCAATCTCCGCCGCAGTAGTCGAATATCCCGGTAATAACAACGCAAAATGCTTTCCCGCAGCCTACGCGCCACCATGGCTGTGGTATCTGACAGTACAAAAGGGTTGCCGTCGCGGTCGCCTCCGGGCCAAAAGCCGAGGCTCAGCAATTGAGGATTGTTGAAATCGATTACTTCCGTTTGCAGGTTACCCAGTAAACGGTACACCGTATCCGGCAATGCATGGTAAAAAATATTTTCCAGGTACCAACCCAAACTGGTGGCTTCGTCGAGTGGGGTTGGTTTCTGGCGATTCACAAAACCCGTTTTTCCCAACTGCATGAGCAACTGCCGGATGGTCTCCAGTCTGTTGGATTTAATTTCCGCTCCCAAATCATTGATAATGGCCAGCACCTTCCCGGGATAAAACTGTGTGGGATGTGCCGTAAGGACCAGATGGACGCTGTATTCTGCCAATACCACGCATAGTTCATCCTTTGCGGCGCCTTCCTCCAACCGGTTCAACAGATTAGGCAACGAGCCTGGTCCCTTTTCGTCGTGCGTTTGCTCAAATAATGCATCTTCGACAGAATCAAACAATACCACTTGCCGTTCTACATATTGGATGAAACCAAACAGCAAAGCAGTTTTTTCTTCGATGGATTTACCGTCACAATGCTCCGACCAGAAATCTCGAACAATATCGGCAGGATTTTTCCCGGCAGCAAGCCCTTCGCTGCACAATTGCGAAAAAAGCGCCAACGTAGTACCCGTTTTTTCAATCCCGCTAAAGGGAAGGCTAAGGAAGAGGCTGTTGTAGGTATGGTACAACAGCGCAAGCGGAGAGTAGGTTTTCATACAGTAAAAGTAAGCTTATCCAATGTGTTCAAAAAATTACTTATTATTGCTGAAACTAATTCCGAAACACTCTGGTTAGGAGATTTATGGCCACTCAGCACACCTTTTTAGATGATATTATTGACGACAACATTCCGATGCAGGCTTTGCATCCGGCACTGTTTGACCAATTTCTGAAGGAAGGCTGGCGGCTTTTGGGCCTGTCCATCGTTCGGCACAACTTTGCGCTTTGCCGGGGCCGCATTTGCAAAACCATCCCTTTGCGGATTGACCTGAAAAGATTTCACTTTTCCAAAAGCCAGCGCCAGCAATTGCGCCGTAGCCGACAAATGGATATCAGGAAAGGCACTATTCAGATCACACCCGAAAAATCAGCGCTATTCCTAAAGCATACAGCGCGTTTCCGGGAACGCCAACCAGCCTCTTTGACGGCTTTCCTGGGGCCAAATTCGCACGTCCAACCGGTTCCAGGGCAGGAATATAACATTTTTCCGAAAATCATATGCTGGCCTGTTCGTTTATACACCTTGGGCAGGCTGCTGTTTCTGCAACCTATTGTTTTTTTGAACCAGAGCGCAGCAAGGAAAGCCTTGGCAGCATTACCATGTTACGGGAAATTGAGGATGCCATGGCGGCAGGTTTCCGGTATTACTACCATGGTTACTGCTACGACGTTCCGTCGCAATTTGACTACAAAAGAAATTTCCACGGATTGGAATACATGGACTGGGCCACCGGCATTTGAGCCCCATGGGACGGCTTCCACTCAGAAACTGGGAAGCGTTAGTGGATTAAAAAAATGCCACGACCCCGGTTGAAATACCGAAATCGTGGCATGCACAGTAACCTATAATTCTGGTTATTACTTCAATTTAACCACTGTTCCTACACTGACCTTCTGCTTTTGCTGTTCTTCATCAAATGGTTTGATGTTGATGGTCACGGTGTGGTTGTTATTTGAAAGTTCAGAAAGTCCGTTGCTTGACTTTTTGATGGTGCGCTCCGGGAAATTGTAAACTTGCTGGTAACTCATGTCGGCAAAAAACATTTTCACCATATCCATGGACTCATCGCCTTCGTCGCCGCTGTTTTCGGAAAGCGCCTTTTGAATTTCCTTACCAAGGTCGGATGCATCCAGACGCTCAAAGGTTTTGCCCTTCATCTTAAAGACTTCCCCCGTGTTGGAATCGTATTTCTCTTTGTTGATGACTTTCAAGGCTTTATTGAGGGCTTCAACGCCGTTGAATTCAAAAGAGTAACCGAACATAAAAGTGCTGGTGTCATTAATTTCCTGAATGTTACGGAGTCCGGGAATTCCTTTCAAGGAACCTGCAACTTTGCTCATTTCATCACCCATTTGGGCCATGGAATTATCCTGCTCTGCGGAAGCATCATCTGAAACCGCAGTAGAATCCTCACCCATGTTTTTGAGCATTTCCATCATGCCCTTTACTTCGCTCATGTCCAACGTCATCTTATAGCTGCCACTCCCATTGTTGTTCATGGTAACTTCTTCAATGATGTGCAAGCAACCCGTAAGCGTAAGGCTACCTACCGTCAGGAATAAAAGAACAAGATTTTTCAAATTTTTCATCGAATAAGGTTAATTAATTCTGCCTGAGACAGATGGTTTACATATAGTTTTAAAAGCAATTATTCAAGGCTGAAACCTTGCTCAGCAGTATCCTTGCCCGCAGAGAGTTCAAAGATATGCGATCCTTTGTATAAATAGCATCTGCCATTTTGGGCTTTCTTTAATGCAATGGCATTTTTATCCTTTTTATTGTCGGATTCCAGGCTTTTTTGGTACTTATTGAGGTGTTTTTCATCAAAACTCAAGTCATACTGGAACACATTAACGCCCGCTTTAGCCTTTATGGTACCCTCATTCAACAATAAACCCTCTTTGGTTTTTACGGTCCAGGCCAAGGTGGTATCTGAACTGCTGTAAAACATAATCGGTAATTCCGGCGTAAAAGGATCCCGCCAATCGGGTACACTCCCCCATCTGGAAGAATATTTACGTTTGGGTATCTCAAAGATATGGATTGTCTCCGCCACAACTTCTGGCGTCAACTGCTGGATGGAGCTGACGTTTACTTTGTACAAGGACCGACCATGCGTGCCAATGACCAGGTCGCCAGCATCTTTTTGCACCGCAAGATCGTGAACCGGAACTGCTGGAAAACTATCGCCCAACCATTGAAAATGCTGACCCTGATCTAAAGAAACATACAAACCGTGATCCGTTCCCAGGTACAAAACATCAGGATTAACAGGGTCTTCCCGAATAACATTTACAGGTTCACTGGGTAAATCTTTGCCAATGGCTTTCCATGTTTCACCATAATCGTTGGACTGGAAAACGTAGGCATTGAAATCGTCCCAACGGTAGCCATTGAGTGTTGCATATACACGGCCTTTTTCATGCCCGGAAGCGATTACACGCGATACCCATAGTTTTTGGGGCAACGAATCTGATATGATCTTCCAATGCTCGCCACCATCCCGGCTCACTTGCACCAAACCGTCATCACTACCAGTATACAACAACCCAAAACGAAGGGGACTTTCTGTAATGGAGCTCAGGGTGCCATAAGGCACGTTTCCTTTGGCTCCGCCTGCTGTTAGATCCCCGGAAATAGCATCCCAATGCTCGCCCTGGTCAAAGGATCGGTAAAGTTTTTCTGCTCCAAAATAAATGATATCCTGGTTATGCGTGCTGAGCAAAATGGGCGTCTGCCAGTTGCAACGCGGTGGGCGTTCGCCCAAATCATGTCTTGGCGTAATGAACTTTTGCTGCCCTGTTCTTTTATTGATTCGGAAATAATTCCCAAACTGAAAACCAGTATAAATTGTATTGTTGTCGCGGGTATCAACTGCAATCTGCATACCATCCCCACCCAACAGGCTTTTATAGGGGTAGTCGCCATCCTGATGCCAACTGTTGGAGGCTTTGTACGTTGATGGCCCTACCCAAACACCATTGTCCTGTGCGCCGCCATATACATTATAGGGCTTATCTGAGTCAACCGCTATGGCATAAAATTGCCCAACCGCAGGGTTGTTTGCTTTCATCCAACTGGCGCCATTGTCCCAACTGATGTTTAATCCGCCGTCATTGCCATTGATCAAATGCCCGTTACGGGCAGGATTGATCCAAAGGGAATGGTGGTCAACATGGACGTTATCCCCATTGATGCTTTTCCACTTTTTACCGCCATCCTCACTTTTGATGATGAGGAAGCCCAACAGATACACCTGATCGGCATTTTCAGGGTTGCAATAAACTGTAGAAAAGTAATAGCCGTAAGTAAAATTGATTCCGTTGAGTGGTTCAGCATGCGTTCGCGTCCAATGCTGCCCGCCGTCCTCACTTCGGTATACCTCGGCACCAATGTAGTCGGCCTCAAAGAGGCTGCTGTTAGCATCTTCCAGGAACTCGACCAGGCTTTTGGGCGCAATTTTATCCTTGCGCACCAGTTCCTTAACCTTATCGGCATTGTACTTTTCCGGAAAACCATTCGATTTCAGAAAGTCATTCAATTTTTCGTTATCAAGTTCCAGAAAATCAGCCTTAACAATGGTGCGGAAGACATCTTTTTTCAGGCCTTCGTCCGTTTCCTTTTTTTCCTTTGGCTTTGGATTTTGATTGTCGACACTGGCATACAAAATGGTTTTTCCATCTTTTTTTCCTGTACAAATACCAATTCTCCCTGTATTTTTGCCTGTCGGGAACCCGCTGTCGGGAGTATTGAGCCGGCTCCAATACACCCCGCCATCGGAACTTTTCCAGATACCTGAGCCCTCACCAGCACCCTTAAAATCCCAGGACTTTCGCTCGCGCTCCCAAGTGGCGGCATACAGGATACTGGGATCCAGTGGGTCGAGGCAAAGGTCTACCGCACCGGCAACATCACTTACAAAAAGCGTTTGTGTCCAATGTACACCGCCATCGGTACTCTTGTAAATTCCGCGTTCCTTATTGGAGGAATACAGATGCCCCAATACCGCAACCCAAATCGTGTTGGGATCGGTTGGATGCAGCACAATACGACCGATATGGTGGCTTTCGGGCAAACCAAGGCAGGTCCATGATTTTCCTTTATCGGTGCTTTTATACACCCCTGTTCCGGCATAGGAAGACCGACTGCTGTTGGATTCGCCTGTGCCCACCCAAATGGTTCCTGTTTGCCAGTTTACTGCAATATCACCAATGGTCATGGCTGCTTCATGGTCAAAAACCGGGCTAAGGCTGGTGCCGTTGTTGTTGCTGTACCAAAGCCCTCCGGAGGCATACGCCACATAAAATTCAGTCGGGTCTGCTGGATTAACATCCACATCGGTAACACGGCAGGAAAAAATGGACGGACCAATGGATGCTGGTTCCAGGCTGCTCAGCAGCGATTGCTTTTTATTGACCAACCTTTGATGAAAGGCCTCCATCCTGGAAGTTACAGAAGTGGCCTGCGGTTGAGCCCGGAGCGTAAGCGCCGTGAGCAACAAGGTCAGCGCAGAAAGTAAAAATTTCATAAGCCATTTAATTTTAATCGATGGGATACATCGGGAGAAGTATTTGCGCTACACTTTCCGCAATTGGCGCAAAAGGGCGCTAAAATCTTTGGGTAAGTCTGATACGAACTCCATCCTTTCTCCCGTTACCGGGTGGTTCAGGCGTAGCCTGGAAGCATGAAGCGAAGTGCGGGCCATAAGCGGACGTTCCTCCTCGGAATACTTACCGGTTCTATATGCCTTTTCTTGATTTCCGACAACATCAGGCCGCTGCGGGCTCCATACAAAGCATCCACCGCAAGCGAAAAACCTATGCTTTGAAAATGGACCCTGATTTGGTGGGTCCGCCCGGTTTTCAACAACACTTCTACCAGTGTAAATCGTTGCAAGTGCTCCAGTACCCTGTAAAAGGTAAGAGAAGGCTTTCCTCCGGCAACTATGGCCATTTTACCAGATATAACGGGGTGCTCTCCAATCGGCTTGTTGATCTCTCCTTCCTCGTGGTGCAATACACCATCGAGCAAGGCGTGATAGTACTTGTCCACCGTATGGTGCTCAAATTGCATAGACAGATTGCGGTGCGCCGCTTCATTCCTCGCAAAACAAAGGATCCCGCTGGTTTCCCGATCGAGTCGATGTACCGTGAATACACGCCCAAAGCGTTCTTGAAGCAAAGCCGACAGGCTATCTTTTTCCTTTCCAAAACGATCCGGGATGCTAAGTAACCCGGACGATTTGTTGACCACCAACAAATCATCATCTTCATGAATTAGTTCGTACAGCGTTGTTTTCAAGCCTACTTTTTTATTATTTGATCAAAGCGCTTTTTGCGTAGCAGATAATGTTCAAAAACAACGCTTCCACGGTAAATGCCATCTTTGTTGACGGAAAGCGAACGCCTGTATTTCTGAATTGCCTTATTGTCTTTTTTGCGTGTTCTCGTAAGGGAAGGTATCTGCTGATAAAAAGAAAAATGGGCTTGTAAAATGGCTTTGACAGCGCCCCATTTCTTTTGGCTTGCAAACAACAAACCGGCAACCCCGTCCAATACCAACCGTAGGGGTATTAACCAAACCAAGACCCACACAGGCTCGTTTTTATAAATTGAAAACAGGCTGTTCCTGAAATTGAGGAAAACTTTACGGGGCTTATCGTATTCCAGCGTGCCACCACCAAGATGGTAAACCACTGATTCGGGAATACACCAAACGCTGTAACCTGCGCGCTTCAAGCGCCAGCAAAGATCAATTTCTTCATTGTGCGCAAAATAACTCCCATCAAATCCTCCTATGGCATGAAAGAGTTCGGCCCGTACAAATAAGGCTGCGCCGGCTGCCCAAAAACAGGGTTGCGGTTCATCGTACTGTCCTTCATCCAGTTCTCTTTCGTTGAAAAGCCTGCCACGGCAAAAGGGATAGCCCAAGATATCAATCCAGCCTCCTGCAGCGCCTGCATACTCAAAACGCCCCTTGTCGCGCCAGTCTAAAACCTTAGGCTGCGCAACAGCCATATCGCGATGACGCGACATTCGGCTCAGAATCGGTTCAAGCCAGGAAGCCGTAACTTCCACATCAGAATTCAGCAGGACGTATATTTTAGCATCAATCTTGGAAAGCGCTTCGTTATACCCTTGCGCAAATCCATGATTTTCAGGCAGCCGAATGATCTCAACATTGGGGTATTCCCGTTCGAGAAAGGCAACAGAATCGTCGGGGGAACCATTGTCCGCTACAATAATTCTGGCTTGTCCACTATGCTCCACCACCGAGGGAAGATAGGTTTCCAAGTGCTGCCGGGTATTGTAATTCAAAATGACGATCGCAACCTGATCTTCCCGGATCACTGGCCGCAGCAAGGCGGCAAGACTTGATTCGATGGCCTTTTGGTCCAATGCTATCTGTGCTTTCAGGGCTTTTAGATCGTCCATTTTTTTATCCGGGCGGATAAAATCATGCACGGCAACGGTGATTAATTTGTCGTATAAATTGCCCTGATAACCAATGATGTTAACTTCTATGCGCTGCCCGGCTGCCTGGCCGTCTTCCAGCGTAGGCCTTGACCCGATGTACAACATGGCCCAGTATTCTCTGCCACCCAACTGAATGGTCGCAGCGTAAATACCCGGCGGTGGAATAAGTTTAAAAGGCTGACCAATGGATAAATTAGCCGTTGGAAAACCCAGCGTTCGACCAATTTGATTTCCCCTGACCACCTTTCCTGTCAATAAAAACGGATGCCCTAACAGCCGGTTTGCCTTCCTCAAATCACTGGATTCCAACGCCTTGCGTATTTTTGTTGAACTAACAGCAATGGCATCAACCTCCTGCGCCGGAATTTCCTGAATTTCAAAGTCGCCGTACTTACGAAGGAACTCGATGGACCCTTCCCGCCCCGCGCCAAAGCGGTGATCGTAGCCAATGACAATGCAACGTGGATGAAAACTTTTAATTAAAAAATCTTCCACGTATGACTGTGCCGTTTGCCGGGCAAATGACAATGTAAAAGGAATCAGTACTACGTGATCAATACCCAATTTGCGCAACAAATCGATTTTCTCCTGGGTAGTCGTCAACAACTTGAATGTAGGATCATCGGGCTGAAGTACCGTCCTCGGATGAGGTTCAAAAGTTACCACTACACTTTCACCCTGGTACTTATTGGCCAGTTCAACCAAGCTTCTAAGGATATGGCTGTGCCCTGTATGCACACCATCAAATGAGCCGATGGTAACAACAGCATTGGTAAAGACAGGAAGGCGCGATAAGTCGGTATGTACGTGCATGGGTCGGCAAAGATAATTACCGGTTCCCGCTTTTTAAGCTCGACTTCAACATTTGGATTTTGGCACCTCAAATGATGCTTCAATAACCTCATTACGCATCAGGGAATATAGATTTTTTGAACCTGCCGCGTTACAGTAGAAGAAAGTTGAACAAAGTAAATGCCCCCAGGCGTACTCTGTGGCAAAGTGATGGTAGTGGTGGAACCGGTGTTCAGGGTAAACGGCGTTGCGTAAATGCTGCGGCCATGTACATCAAAAAGTTCGATTAATCCTTTGGCAAACCCACAGGCCGCCCCCGATTCCAGGCGTAAATTCTTTCCATTGGGCCCGATGCCAACCACTGAAATCGCACAGGCATCAGCTGTATGGGTGCTAACCGGACTGGAAAAATCTGCCTTTGCCCAATCTCCATGTTGCAAGCCGGCCACTTGCGCCGCCGCGACAATGGTAGTCTGGGTTATTTGCGACATGAAGGTCATGTTCAGTTTGTTTCCAAACGTGTCGTTGGGGGTGTGGTAACAAAGGTTCCTGAAATCGGCGCCATCGGTAAGCATTAAAGCCTGGTAACCTGCATCCCAGAAAGGGGCGTGATCGCTTCGGCGCAAGTCGGGTACCGACTGGCTGTTGCCCGGCGCCTTGAGGGTTATCACCTTCAGACCAGGAACGTATTGCGCAGCTGCATTGCTGTAAATATCTGCAAGCGTGGAAGAAGCCGTGTTGGCGACGTTGGTAACAAAGTTGCCGCGAAAACCATCGTTTTGGATGGCCGTGTAAGCTGCTGGAAACAGCAAATTAAATCCAGCGGGTAGCATTTGTGAATTGGGTTCATTGGAATAATAGCCAATCATTTCAAAGTTAAAAACACCAGCCAGTTCGGTGGCCGCTGCCAAGCCATCTGAAATATACCTTTTTGAGCCAATTAACCCCGATTCTTCCAGGTCGAACCCAATGAAGCGAACATTCCGCCGACTGGGAAATGCGCTCATAACCCTGGAGGCTTCCATGACGCCCACTACCCCACTGCCGTTGTCGTCGGCGCCAGGAGCATTAGAAACTGCATCAAAATGAGCATCAATGATGACCGTTGTGTCTGCAGATTGAGAACCTACCATGGTACCCCATACATTCCATCCGGTAAAGCCGCCAAAAGGAAAATATTGATTTCCCGAGGCAAGGTCATTTTCCTCGAATAAATGGATGAGCGAGTCGCGAACTTCCATCAAATGGGCTGCGCCTGTGGCATGGTGCCGAATCCCTTCCACAAAAAGAAGGTCATTTCGCATGCGGTTGGAATCAACCATCGCTACCAGTTCTGCGGGGTCAAAAGGTGCGTGATCGATTGCGGTTAAGCGCAGTGTCCAGTTGGCGCCGGCCATGCCCGCAAGCGCGCTGATATCGGCAGTTATTAGTTTGTTACTGCCAGCTTGTACCGGAAAACCTATGTCACCGCTGAACAAAAGTGTGTTTCCTGCCTGGTAGCTGTTTCCACCATCGTCTGAAACTTCCACCCATACTTCGAGTGGATCATTTTCTGCATCGGACACATCGTAGTTGATGTCCATACTTTGGCTGTTCCAATTGGGAACAACAACCAGATTTTGAACAGAAGGGCGGGCGTTTTGGGCCGGTAATTGGCCGATGGTTACGAGCAAGGCGGCAATAAGGATAACATATTTCATACAGCAACGGGCGTTTTGTGAAATCACAACGAATTTACAAAACTAATCTGAATCCTGGTAACTCCAATGCACACGACAGCGGCATGTGGTACAAAAAAAACAGCGGGCATGCCCCCGCATGCCCGCTGCAACAAACTTAACCTACTTTTTAAAAACCTTACGTAATTTGATAACGGAGTGCCAAAACAAAACGCTGCCAGAATACCAGGTCAAGGTTAATTTTTTTTCTATCTACTGTTTTGCGTTGCTTATTAAGAGTGGGTCAATGTTTGGGTCACCAGGCTTTTCAACTATTATTAACGCATCATTATAGCCCAGGTTAACCAACGCTTGCTTTGCATTTTCAGCGCTGGGGTAGTTGTCCCATACACCAACCCGAACCCTGGTAAAACCATTGTCGGGGCGTACATACACGTTTCCGATTTCTGACAACCCGGAATATTTATTCATCAGCAAGGGGCTGTTGTCAGACAAGGATGCAATTTGTACAGAGAAATAAACAGCGGCTTTGGGTGCTTCAACCGTTTTCGCAGTGTATTCGTAGGCCATTGGCTTTAAATCTTCCTCCTTTTTATCCGCAACGACGAGACTTTTATCTACACCATATTCCAACACTACGAAGGCATCCTTGGAAACTTCTTTTGCCTTGGGTAAAATTTCGTCCGCCTGTTCTTTGGTTTTGTAAACACCCAGACGAACCTTGGTCAAATTACGCTCCGTTTTGGTGTATATGTTCCCGTAGCCCGATAGCGTTTCATAGCGAGGCACGCGATCATTGGAAAGTGCACCAGGCCCGGCTGCAAGTTGAATCGCGTAGCCTGTGGGCTGCTCAGGCAAAGTAGCGGTGGGTACAGGATCCACCGTTTTGGCCGTCAGCAAAGTGGTGTTGGCCTTTGCAGGAGTCGTACTATAGGCAATGGGAGCGAGTTCTTCCTTGTTCTTCGCAACTGGTTGGAAGGATGTTTTTTCAACCGGCGTCATGGCCACGATAAATTGCTTGGTGGCATTCTCCTGAATTGGCATGAGCACCGATTCATAGCCCAGCTTGTTGAGGGAAAGCATGCAGGAGCCGTCGATATCCAGCATAAACTTGCATTTTCCGGATGGATCCGTCTGGTAAACATTGCCACCGCAGGCGGTGAGATCAACATCTACAGCAGCAATAGGCTGCAGATTGTTGTCGGTTACCAATAACGTGTACAATTGGCTGGAAACGATGGCACTGAGTGTTTCCGTTGTAGGCGTTGGAGTAGTGGGCACGTCTGCAACTACGGGCGCTGGGCGAGTTATAAGGGTCACTACAATAACCTTTTGACCCGAAGCATCCAACGTTGCATTACCCGACAAAAATCCGTCTTTGCGCACGGTGACAGTGCAGTCAGCCTGACCGGAATTGGCCACAAAATTGCACTGGCCGTTAGCATCAGTTTGCTGAACACCGGCACCACAAGCACTAAAATCAATATCGGCGCCAGAAACTGGTTTCAAGCGTGCATCCTGAATCAAAAAGTGTAGGTCGTTGTGGTTTTACGCACCTGCCAGATGTCCTCATTGCCACGGCCTTGCGGGCGGCAACTGGTGACGTAGCCATAATTTGTCACATCATCGTATACAAAACCGTAATCGTCGCGGGAGGAGTTGATACCGGGTCCTAAATGATAAATATTAGTAACAGCATCCCCGTTCAATTCAGCCCGAAATACATCAAGCCCACCCAAACCATTGTGCCAATCGGATGAAAAATACAGATCATTTCCATTCAAAAATGGCGTCACTTCATTTCCAGCGGTGTTGAGAGGTCCGCCAAGGTTGCGGGGCGATGTCCAGTTTCCTCCTTCAAAAGTGCTTACATAAATATCCCATCCACCCATGCCCGTAGGCTGGTTGCTGGAAAAGTACATGGTTTTGCCATCCGCAGAAAGGCAGGGAAAACCTGTGGCAAACTCCGAACCATTGTAAGGGAAACTTTTAATATTTGTCCATTTCCCATCCACAACATCAGCCGTGTATAGGCTCATATTCAGTCCCTTACCAGCGATTTGTTTGGTCCCGTCAATGAAGTTATTTTTACAAAAAGCAACTTTACGGCCGTCGGCAGAAAAACTTACAGGCCCTTCATTATAGTTGTTTTCGAGGTCCGACTGCAAAAATGAGGGTTTTTGCAGGTAGCCGTCTGTTGGGTTACGCTGCGTCATGTACAATTGATTGTAGGCGCTCCCTGTCCAATCCTGGCTGCTTTTAGGGGTAGTGGTACGCTGAATGTCGTTGCGGGAAGAATTGTACACCACGCGCGTTCCATACAGGGCCACGCCATAATCTGCAGAGGTTGTGTTGGTGGGCTCATTGCGAACCTTATACATGGCATCTTTCCGCGAAGCGGCCATGGCATAATCGCACATGTCTGCATAATGCCTGCCCACAGCGGCATTGCCCTGGGCATAAAAAAGAAACCATTTTTTGGCGCCAACATAATCGCCTGTTTCCATCAAGGTTTTACCATAATGAAACATCATCTCTGGGTCGGCCTTGGATTGTAATACCGCACGATCATAATAAGGCAATGCTTCTTCTGGCCGGTTGAGCATTTGGTAACAGTCGGCCGTCCGGCCAAGGGCATGCGCATTGTTGGGATCCAGTTTCAGGACATTGTCGTAGGTTCTCAAAGCCAGGTTGTAAGCATACAGGTCATACTGTTTGTCGGCTCTGGCCAGTTCGTCCTGGACATTGGTTTGAGCAGATGAAAGTGATATCATACTGAAAAGTACGATAACAAGCCACCCAGCACGTAGGGTCGTGTTCATAGCGATAAGAGTTAGCTAAATAATGACAAATAACATAAGCGACAATACAGCGTACAGCGCCCTAAGTTTCAAGACTTTAAACATTAAAAAATAGTGTTTATTGCCCGACTTAGTGAAGTAGAGGGACTACCTTTTGTGTGGAACAGGACAAAGATACTGCATTCAAAAATACCTTGCCATACATTAACCTTTGATTTTCAAAGCTTAACAAAACAAAAACAGCAAATGCAATACCAGGTTTTATCAATTCAATTACATTTGAAAAAATAACGCTCATGCTCACTACTGTATTGCTTTTTAAGATAAATATCTGAAATGCTGGATGACACCAGCGTCCGTATCGGAAACCAAAACAGCAGCAAATCCAGTTCACTTACACCGATGAACGTCCCACGGCATGTCGGTTTCGGGACATAAAAAAAGCCACCCTGATGCACAGGGTGGCTTTTTTATAATAGCGCGGGGCAGGTTTTACTGACTTACCCGGCTGATGTACTTGTCGATGTCGCGCCAGTCAGCAGAACCTGAGTTAGCGAACTCTTTCTTCAGCCGCTCGTAACTGGCTTTAGCGCCAGCCTTGTCGCCCTGAAACTCCTGCAACAGGCCTGCCTTTTTCAAATAATGCGCAGAAAGAATGGCGTTGCCATCTTCATCAGCAGCTTTGGAATAAAACTTAAGCGCCTTGCCCATGTCGCCTTTTTCGGCATAACAATCGCCCAGGACGCCATATTTCATCACAGGGAGCAAGCTGCCTTCCGGAGAAAAGTCTTCCATGTACTGCGTTGCTTTGTCAAAATCTTCCATATTCAGGTAACAAACCCCAGCGTAATATTTGGCAAGATTTCCGGCCTTAGTACTGCCGTACTTGTCAATAATGGATAAGAAACCATCGTATCCACCACCTGGGTTTTCGAGTGCCATTTGGAAGGAATCCCGATCAAACTGGAGTTGAGCCTGCCACATGGCAGCTTCGGCCTCTTTTTGCTGAGGCTCTACCACAAGGGTCTTATAGCCCCACCAGGCAGCCAGTACCAAAAGGATACCACCTACGATATAAAGAAGCAGGTTTGGATTTTTTTCCCAAATGGGTTGCGAAGAAGCCTGTACTTCCTGCATGTCAATCTCTACATCTGCAGCCGATTGCGCAGCTTTACGTTTTGCCATTGTCGTATTATAATCTGTTGTTAAATAGATGCTTATTCAGCCTCCCTTTTCAAAAAGGCCTGCAAAGTTACATAAAGATTCAAAATTCAAAATCCTAATTTCAAAATTACCTGTAATCAATGTTTTTTCCAGTAGTCAATCAAGGCCAAACGAAGGTCGCTGCGAAGGTCTGATTTATCGGAAACAAGGGGTTTATCTACCTGTAGGATACCTATATTGTCGGTTGTCTTGCCATCGGCATTAATGGAGGTTTTTAAAAAAGCCAGATTTTTTTCATTTCCTGTCAGCAAAAAATCGGGTAGTACGACCCAATAATTCTCCTTTGGCGCCAAAGGTTGGCCTCCAATCTTCCAAATATCCGTTCCGGTCATTTGCTCCGCACCCAGAACCTGGAGGTAACCTCCTGTTCCGCGGTTGAGCACGCCCGCATCCAATACCCGCTTCACATAATCGCCCGTCATTAAAACTTCGGAAAACCCGCCACCAAAAGGCAACATTCGGATAACATCCAGTTCTGTAAGTGTACCCGACAACACATCATCTACCCGTATCGAGCCGCTGTTCAATACAGCACAAACGGGCTTGCGACGGGATACGCTCAGCATGGCCTGGTTGATATCCACACCAACTGGTGCTTGTTGGTTCCTGATGGTGGCTTCCCTGCAGTCCAGGTCGGCATCTAATTTTTTCACGGGTTTCCTGGCATCAAAGCCGGCACTTTTAAGGCGTCCTCTTTGATTGTCTCCCATTTGGCTACCACTGCGGCAGTTGCCGGCTCATCCGCAATGGATGCGTTTACGCTGCGCAATTCCGACTTTACGGTGGTTTTGTGTGTTTTGGTATTATATTGCAACCGGTGAATGTACACCGTACGCGCGTTGGCATCGGCCTTTGCAACAACTGCGGTCCCGACTTTATGAAACATATTGGTATGGTCGTGTCCACCCATCCAAAGTGGTACACCAGGTATTTCGGCAGCCAGTGCCAGATCATCCACAATGTCGCGATGGGTGAGTCCAACCACCACATCAGCATTGTTCTTCAGGACACTGTATTGTTGTTTGGCCGCAGCCACAGGATCCGAATATTGCACCCAGGGCTTTTTCCCGCTGGTAATCAGCACGCCAAACAAGCCGAGTTTTATGCTGGTGCCATCCTTGTCCTTCACCATGATAATTTGCTGGTCGGGGCAGGGTTCCTTTACATTGTTTCTGTTTTTATAAAACGGAACGGCGGCATCGTTTTCCAAAAGCCGGGCATTGGCGGCCATCCAAACAAAATCGGATTGATCCAACCGAGCCTGCAAATCAGATAGGTCGTAGTCGAATTCGTGGTTGCCAAAAACCACCCAGTCCAGCCCAAGTGTATTAAGCACATCCACCATTTGCCTGCCACGAATCCGCTGGCCTTCGTATTTGAGTGTTCCGGTGACGGATGGGCTGATAAAATCGCCGGCCAGCACAGTAAATGTATTGGGGTTCTCGGCCAACAACTCCTTTCGGATGCTGGCTACCCTTGCCATGCCACCGGTATTGTCTCCCAGTGGGGCGATTTCATATACATCGTTGAGTTGCAAAAAAGTAATGTCAATGATTCCATCATCCGTGCCAGTTGTGCCTGTTTTCTGTGTACCGAAACAGGAAAACAAGAAGAAAAGCGTGCACACGGGCAAAAAAAGACGAAGTCGTTTCATAATCAAAGATTTAAGGAACCATTTGGGCCTTTGTAAAGAATTGTGGAATTTCGCCGGACAAATTACCATCTTTTCCTTTTATCCCGACCAATATGAGCCATCCTGCGCCAAAAATTTGCTGGAAACCCACTGGAACTCAAGTTCACGACAGCCACCTGTGGAAATACTTGCAGTGGTTGTTAGAGCAGGACTACTGCCCTACCCCGCTCAAAGATTTCCCCATCATATCCTATGATGCGCAGTCAGTTGCCAGCAACCAAGCCTTGTATGCCCAGCTGCAAACCTGGTCGGTTCTGGAACCTGCCAACTTCTGGAACAGCCTGTGGCAATATTTTGCACTGGGCGAAAAGCCTGCAGAAAAAGCCATGTCTGAGGCCCCCATGCCCCATACCCGTTGGTTTCCTGGCGCCATGCTGAACTATGCTGAAGTAGTTTTCAGCCGAGCCAGTGATTCCCGACCCGCTATTTTATTCAAAAATGAGCAAGATGGCGTAGAATCCATATCATGGAAAACCTTGCGCGAGCAAACAGCCGCCATGGCTGCATTTTTGAAAAAATGGCGTTGAGAAAGGCGATCGTGTAGCCGCGTTTTTGCCCAATACTCCGCATGCCATTATAGCGGTTCTGGCCTGTATGTCCATCGGTGCCGTTTGGTCGAGTTGTTCACCCGATTTTGGTGCAGCGTCTGTCGCCGACCGATTTGTTCAAATTTCACCGAAAGTGCTGATTGCTGTTGATGGCTATCAATACAATGGAAAAAAGCACGACAAACTCCCCATACTCGTCGAATTATGCGCCATGTTGCCCAGCGTAGAGAAGATTGTGCTGATTCCTTACCTGGACCCCGAAAGCCCCGCTGATTCCTTACCCAATGCCGAACTGTGGGATGATGTGATGACAACACCGCAGGAAGGACTTACATTTGAAGCACTTCCGTTTGATAATCCCATCTGGGTGCTGTACTCTTCTGGTACCACTGGCGTTCCCAAGGCCATTACGCACAGCCATGGGGGCAATTTATTGGAGCACCTGAAATACCTCCATTTTCACAACGATGTTCAGGAGGGCGAGCGCTTCTTTTGGTTTTCCACCACCGGCTGGATGATGTGGAACTTCACCCTGGCAGCCCTGTTGGCAAAGTCAACCATTGTGCTGTACGACGGGAGCCCGGGATTTCCTCACCTGAATGCACTGTGGGAATTAGCCGAAAAAACGCGCATCACCCATTTTGGCACCAGCGCACCGTTTTTGGTAGCGTGCATGAAAGCCGGACTTAAACCCGGTAAGGAGTTCGATCTTTCTGCACTTCGCAGCATTGGGTCCACCGGATCACCGCTCCCGCCGGAAGCCTATGACTATGTTTACAATGAAGTTGGCGCCAACATCTGGCTAAGTTCCATGGCTGGGGGCACCGATGTGTGTACTGCCTGGGTGGGTGGGAACCCCTGGCTGCCGGTGTATCTGGGCGAAATCCAGTGCATTTGCCTCGGTTGTGCGATGGAAGCTTGGGATGAAAACGGGCAGCCCGTATCACAAGGCGAGGTTGGAGAAATGGTAGTTACGAAGGCTATGCCTTCTATGCCAGTCTTTTTTTGGAATGATGCCGATGGAAGCAAATACCAACAGAGTTATTTCGATTATTTTCCAGGGGTATGGCGCCATGGCGATTGGCTTCGTATTACATCCCGGGGAAGCATTGTCATCCTGGGCCGCTCGGATGCGACATTGAACCGACAGGGCGTCCGCATTGGAACTGCCGAAATTTATCGCGCCCTGGACAATATTCCTGCGATAAAAGACTGCCTTATCATTAATACCGAACGACCAGATGGATCCGATTGGATGCCTCTGTTCGTTGTATTGTCGGAAGGCCAGTCTTTAAGCGACTCCCTGCAACAACATATAAGGAACACTTTGCGCACGGCTTACAGCCCTCGGCACGTACCCGATGAAATAATAGTCGTGCCCGATATTCCGTATACCATTTCCGGAAAAAAAATGGAGACACCTGTAAAACGCATTTTCCTGCATCAGCCCCTGGAAAAAGCATACAACAAAGATTCCATGCGCAACCCTGAAAGCATGAATTTTTACATCAGTATGGCCAAAAATAAATAGCAGGACACTGAATTGTCAGCAATTGGGCCTCTATTGCTGACCCGTATTTTAATGTTTTATCCGTTTCAAAAAAGCACTGCCGCGCAACCTTCCTTGCGCGGCAGTGTCTTTTTTAATAAACTAAACATCAACTTATGAAGCTACTCATTTTACTTCCGATGGTACTGCTATCCTGGATCACCATTTTACAAGGACAAACCCTTCAGGAAACCCGGGTACTGGACAATTTTGATCGCATCAACATTACTGGCGGTGTTGACCAAATCACGCTTGTGCAAGGTGATAAACCCGGTGTTCAAATTGAAGCAAATGGCGTTTCCAGCGATAAAATTCTGACCATGGTTAAAGGGAGAGACCTCAATGTTTCGGTCAAAACAGGTTGGCGTGGCAATAAGGTAAGGATGATTATCACCTATCGCAACCTGGATGTTATCAACAACAGTGGCTCCAATAATGTCGCATTTGAATCTGTGTTAAAAGGGAACGAATTCATCTTCAACAACAGTGGTTCCGGCAACTTCACAGCGGAAGTTGCGCTGGAAAAAATAACCATAAACATGTCTGGATCTGGCGCCTGCAAACTGCGTGGCAATGCAGAAAAGCAATTTTTCGCCATCAGCGGTTCCAGCAATATCAATGCAACTGCACTAAAGGGTGAATCTGCGAAAGTGAGCATTGTGGGCTCCGGAAACGTAGATTTAAACGTAAGCGGCGAGGTGAATCAAACAATTTCCGGCAGCGGAAAGGTTCGCAATACCAGCTCACAGTAAATCGAGCAAAATCCAGGCTTTAGCCTTTGGGTATCGATCTTTGCTAAAATTCGGCTAAGCACCAAAGACCAAACCCCGAAAAAGAATAGCGTTTGTAGTCCAATTTGTGGGGCGGGGCCGTAAGGCTTCGCCCTCTTGACTTTTATACTCGAAGTAAAGTGGTTTGCGAAAATTATCGCGCAGTCATCAGTTCTGATGGCAAGGCATAAAACACAGACGATGCAGCGCATCGGCGCGTATTTATAACGCAGCCAGGAGGGCTGAGGACAAGTGAGCATTTGCAAACCGCTTTATTTCGAGTATAAATGGACTTTTGTCATGCGGTAAAACCTAAAGTCCAAATTATGACAAATGCCCAGACATGTTTTCTTCTCCTCCTGATCCTTTTCCTTACTTTCGCGTTTCAATTTGATTGGGAAAAAAGACGGTATGGATCAAGTGGTAGACACTTTGGAACTTTTAGCCATGATGGATGAGCGCGTGCTGTTGGACGTGCGCTCACCTGGAGAATATGCACAAGGGCATATTCCGGGCGCCTTTAGTTTTCCATTGTTTAGCGATGAAGAGCGTGCGCGCGTGGGCACGACGTATAAACAGGCGAACCCGGAGGCTGCGCTGCTTTTGGGCCTGGATTTGGTGGGACCAAAGATGGGTCACTTTGTGGTGGAGGCCCTTAAATTATCCCGAAACAAAAAACTGGCTGTCCATTGCTGGAGAGGTGGCCAGCGCTCTAAAAGCATGGCCTGGCTGCTCCGTTTGGCCGGCTGTGATGTGGTTACCCTGAACGGAGGGTACAAGGCTTTCCGGCATGAAGCACTCGATCAATATCACCTGCACCCTTACAACCTTCGTGTAGTTGGAGGGCGCACCGGGTCCGGAAAAACCAAAGTATTGCAAGCGTTGCGCGATATGGGGGAACAAATTATCGATCTGGAAGGGCTTGCCCACCATAAAGGCTCTGCATTTGGCGCCATCGGAGAGCAGGAGCAGCCCAGCGTTGAACAATTTGAAAACGACCTGTTTTTTGCCTTGCGGGCACTGGACCCACAAAAACGAATTTGGATTGAAAACGAAAGCAGAAGTATTGGGAGGGTTTACATCCCGACTGGTTTTGGAACCAAATGAAAGCGGCCGCACTTTACAACATTGCTATTCCGCATCAGTTGCGCCTGGATAATCTGGTTCATGACTATACCCACTTCGGTACCGAACTATTGGTGGAGTCCTTTCAAAAAATTGACCGTAAACTGGGCGGATTGCAACTTAAAAATGCGGTTTCTGCGCTGCAAAATGGGGATTTCCGTACGGCTGCCGATATAGCACTGGGATACTACGATAAGTCGTATCAATATGGGCTCGACAACAACCCTTCACCAGCAATCCGATTGCTGGAATTTGATACGGCTGATCCTGCCGTCATTGCAAAAGAACTTATTGCGCGCTGCGATGCATAATTTTATCTGGCGGCTGCCTTGCTGTATTGGTGCAGAGCAGCCACTCTTATCGTTTTCTGTATGCTGAAGAAGTCCACGTTTTGGTTGATACTGGTGTTTGGCAATAGTGTCTTATTGGCCCAATCGATTCGTTATGAAATCGAGCCCATGCATCAGACAACAGAAAGCCTACTGGACGTGCATGCCTATTTCAAAGGCGATCAGGATGGGATTACGGCGGTATCCATCCCTGCGGTATTTGGTCATCAGCGACAACTACAACAATGTATCCGACAATTCGAGTGCCTGACACCGGGCGTCCAAATGCAGCGCCCTCCAGATAGCCCCATTGTATTAATTGCCCACCAACGGGGTGAGGAATTGATATTGCACTATCAAGTTGTCCAGGATTTTGAAGGAAATGCGCCATCCTTCGAACAAGCGCTTCGACCCGTGGTACAAGACAACTGGTTTGAATTAATTGGTGCAACGCTGTTTGTCATCCCAAAGGATTGGCATTCTTTCGATGTCCAGGTGCAATGGCATCAAATACCTGAGCATTGGCGTCTGGTCAACAGTTACGGCGTGGATCAGATGACCCAGCAATTCAGTGCAAACAGCAAACGCTGGCTGGAATCGGTCTTCGCTGGTGGCGACTTCAGGGTTTTATCCGGTACAAGCCAGGGGCAGTCGCTCTTGCTGGGCATACGATCGGAGGGCTGGCCGGCGGCAGACGAAGACCTGCTGCAAACCTTGCTCAACATCAGGCAAGTGCAGCAGGCTTATTGGGAAGAACCCGAGGATGGACAGCCTCCTTTCACCGTGGTTGTTTCGCCATTGGCAGAAGTTGACACTACAACCTTTCATTGCCTGGGGCTTGGGCTCCACCATGCTTTTACTGCATTTGCTACGCCAAATTCAGCACTCCGCATGCAAGCACTACAACACCTTTTTCAGCATGAAATGCTACACGAGTGGGTGGGTAACCGCATTCGTTGTGGCCGAACGCCAGGCGATATGCGCTCCGGTTGGTTCTCCGAGGGCTTTACAGAATACTTGGCCTACCAAAACATGCTGATGGCCGGTCAAATAGATCCAGATGCCTATCTGGAGGCCATTAACAAGGATTTTTTTGAAAATTTGTACAACAGTCCGATCGGATCCTGCAGCAACCAGACCCTGAATGAACAATTTTTTGTGGATGCCAATTACCGGCAACTGACATACTGGAGGGGTTTTGTGCTGGCATTTTACCTCGACAACCGCATAAAAGAGGCTAGCCACAGCATGAAAAGCCTTCGCAACTGGATGCTGGAGCTGCAAGGGTATTACGGCGCTGATCCACAAAAATCACTGGTGAGTCACCCTGATTTTTTCCAGGAAAGTTTATCGGAGTTGGTTGGAGCAGACATGGACAAATGGCTGTACGAACATGTACAACAGGGTAAGTTGATTCCGGAGACTGCGTTTGTGTTGCCTGCTAACCTTACTTTAATTAAAGCATCAAGCGGTTTTCCGCAATTTAACTTGAACAAAACCGTCGTTCAATGGGAAAAGATGCTGTTGTGGTAACTATTCCCAAATGATACTTTTACCTTTCCGGATGTACGTGCGTACATTCACCCAAAAGGCTACCACCAAGTAAGCGATGAGCGGGGAGCCCATACCAATGAAGGAGAGGTAGATAAAATATTTTCGAACCACGGCTGGTGCAAGATGCATTTTCTCACCCAAGTACTGGCAAGCACCAAAAGCGCGACGTTCAACCAGATCTTTTAACCAGTTCTGCAGCATAAAAAAGGATTTGGGAATTACCCGGGTCTGACGAAAGTAGACTTAACAAACCACGAAACCTAAAACAAAATTACTAATAATTAGTTCAGTCGCCCAGCCTTTTTTTCATCAACCAGTCTGGCTGCGGGTCATTCCCAACCCAAAACGTTTCTACGCCAAAGATTTCAAAACCCAATTTTTCGTAAAAATGTATGCTTCTGGGTGCTTTTTTCCACACGCTTAACCACAGCCACTGGGCTCCTTTTAATTTAGCTTGTGCCTGGCAAAAACCCATCAAAGCAGCACCCAAGCCCTGGCCCAACCAAGCCGTATCTACGTAAATACGTTCCAATTGCACCGCCTGTTCATCCCCCAAGGAGTCCTGCTTTGCGTTATAATTGAGTTTGAGATATGCAACAACTTCGGCATCAATTTCAGCAAAATAAAAACAGACATTGGGCGCCTCCATTTCCATTTGCAATGCCTTAGCGGTAAAATGCTCCTTACAATAGGCTTCAAAAGCTTCCGGGTCGTTCATCTCCTCCCAGGCAACCCGGAAGGTTTGTTCCGCAAAAGCACAAAGGGAAGCAAGGTCAGCGGTGGTTAAGGAACGCAATCTGAGTTCTTTTTTTTCCCATGGAATCAGATAAATATCCATATATATTTTAAATAATATTGTTTTTAAATATATTTGTGACTACAATCAATTTATTCTGAAGTTGAAATTTTCCTTTTTTTAATTCATATCAGATAAGAGCGCGTTCTAAGATCATGAGGTAATGCATTAACCTGAAATACTGAAAACAACGTTTATATCACCTTTCACATTTAAACCTTTACATCATGGATCCAATGATTGCAACCGTTATCATTTTCGCTGGAAACTTTGCCCCCAGAGGCTGGGCTTTTGCGATGGACAATTGCTTCCTATTTCACAAAACACTGCTTTATTCTCTCTAATCGGTACCACTTACGGTGGTGACGGGCGTACCACCTTTGCGCTTCCTGACCTGCGTGGGCGCGTGGTAATAGGGGAAGGAGCAGGTCCAGGCTTGTCGCCCAACAGTTTGGGAGAGCGCAGCGGACATGAAAGTGTCACCATTACTACCAGTCAAATGCCCCCGCACAACCATACGGTGGTAGTGCCCACTGCTTCTTCCAATGCCAGTTCGGAAGAACCAGGCAATAATATCCTGGCTACTACCGGCGGCAATACCTATGCTGCAGCCAGTGCCGCCAACGGTAACTATGGCGGAACCAGTTCTGGCACAACCGGTGGCGGACTACCCGTAAACGTCCGCAATCCTTATCTCGTCATGAATTATATTATTGCAACCGTAGGTATATTCCCAAGCAGAAACTAAACTGCTGGTAGCATACTTCGACTATTTGGCCGTTTCACAGTCCTGAAGTTGGATTAAAAACATCTGGAAATCCAGTCTTTTTATCCATACATGGATGGTGAAACGGCTTTTTTTTATGGTTTCAGACCTGAATGACGCCTGGATTAAAACGCTCTACCGGCGCCTGGTTAGCGGCCTCAATCCCCATACTGATCCATTGCCGCGTATCTGCCGGATCAATGATCGCATCTACCCACAGCCTTGCTGCAGCGTAATAGGGGGACGTTTGGTCCTCGTAACGCTGTTTGATTTTTTCGAAAAGTGCTTTTTCTCCAGCTGGGTCGGGCGCTTCCCCTTTTTTCTTGAGGGAAGATACCTGAATCTGTGTTAGTACCTTTGCCGCCTGCTCCCCGCCCATCACTGCAATTTTCGCCGTTGGCCAGGCCACAATCAACCGGGGTCGTATGCTTTTCCACACATGGCATAATTGCCCGCGCCATAGGAATTGCCTATGATAATCGTAAACTTTGGTACCGTGCTGTTGGCTACAGCGTTCACCATTTTAGCCCCGTCTTTGATGATGCCACCATGCTCGGATCGGGTGCCCACCATAAAACCCGTGACATCATGCATAAAGACCAGCGGAATCTTCTTTTGGTTACAGTTCATGATGAAGCGCGTTGCCTTATCAGCAGAATCTGAATAAATAACGCCGCCAAACTGTATTTCCCCGTGGCTGTTTTGACCACTTTGCGGTTGTTAACAACAATTCCTACCGCCCAGCCATCGATGCGTGCATACGCGCAAATGATGGTTTTCCCATAATGCTCTTTGTATTGGGTCAGTTTTCCATCGTCTACCAGATACTGTAACAATTCAGCAGTATCGTACGGTTTGGTGGGGTTTTCCGGAAATACGCGGTAAATGTCCTCTGCCTTACCCTGCGGGGCTTTGGAGGCAATACGATCGAAGCCGGAAGATTCAAAGTGGCCAAATTGTGCGACCAAATCTTTTATCGTATCCAATGCTGTTTGATCATTGGGCATTTTATAATCGGTCACCCCACTGATTTCGCAGTGCGTAGATGCACCACCCAGTGTTTCAGCATCAACATCTTCGCCGATGGCTGCTTTTACCAGATAAGGCCCGGCCAGAAATACCGAGCCGGTGCCTTCCACAATCAGCGCCTCATCCGACATAATGGGCAGGTAAGCACCGCCAGCCACACAGGATCCCATGATGGCGGCAATTTGCGGAATACCTGCCGAGGAGAGCCGGGCATTGTTGCGAAATATTCGGCCAAAATGCTCCTTATCCGGAAAGATTTCATCCTGCATGGGCAAATACACCCCGGCACTGTCCACCAGATAAATAATAGGTAGTCGGTTCTCCAGTGCAATCTCCTGCGCCCGAAGGTTCTTTTTTCCGGTTATAGGAAACCACGCACCTGCTTTAACGGTAGCATCGTTGGCCACCACAATACATTGCCGGCCCCGTACGTATCCTATGACAATAACAACGCCACCCGCCGGGCATCCGCCGTGCTCAACATACATGTCGGCACCGGCAAATGCACCAATTTCAAGCACAGGCTTCCCCTCATCCAACAAGTAGGTAATGCGTTCGCGCGCACTCATCTTGCCTTCGGCGTGCAACTTTTCGATTCGTTTTTTACCACCACCCTGGTATATGTTTTCAAGGCGCCGGTTCATACCCGATACGGCCAGCTTGAGGGCATCAATATTTTGGTCTTGCTCTATGGTTTTCATAACATCAAATTTGACTAGGGCTGCAAAATACGTCAATTCAATCAGGACCACCAAACACCCGGGATGTTTGCGGGTTGTCTTACTTTTGGCCCTCGATGTTGACAGACGTAATTATTCTGAGTGAACCCCGGCAGTATTTGCAAAAAGAAACCTTGTACCTCAATGTGCGGCGTAAGGAAGGCAGGGTATTGCGCGATGATCAGGTAAAAAACTTGCCCCAAGTACCAACAGATCATCCGCTGCGCAAAGAATGGTCGTTACGCCAAAACAGCTGCCATCGTTTTGACAAATGGCTGCAGCAGCATTATGCAGGGCAGCAAATACGCTTGCTCGACCTTGGCTGTGGCAATGGTTGGATGGCGGCAAACCTGGCGGGGAAGGAAGGAAGGGAAATTATTGCCACCGACCTCAACATGGAGGAATTAACGCAGGGCAGACGGGTATTCTCCAGTCCCGTTGTTCAATTTGTGTATGCCGATCTTTTTCAGCGGCCTTTTCCGGAAAACCATTTCGATGTGGTTTACCTGGCAGCGGCCTTGCAGTATTTTCCTGATTTGGCAACACTCAGTACGGAGATCCTCCGTATCGTCAAGCCCGGCGGCACAGTTCATTGTATCGATACCCCCTTCTACCCTACTCCGATTGACGCGGCGGCGGCGGCAGAGCGTACGCAGCAGTACTACACATCGCAGGGCTTCCCCCAAATGGCGGAATATTACCATCATCACTGCCTGCCGGAAGCAGAACAATTGGGTTGGCGGTCGGTAGATCGAGGTATTTATGCCCGATGCTTGCAAAAACTGGGACGGCGGTCGCCTTTTCCATGGCTTATTTTATCGAAAGAAGGGTAATAAAAAACCACCGTGCAGTTGAACCACTTTCTCGCTTTGCGACAACAAGCGAGGCAAAAAAGGGGGCCAACCAGACGGTGGTCATAAGGTATTATTGAACAGCAGGAATTATTTCCCGCCTTTCAATTCGTCCTGAAGTTTTTTCAAAACATCCCATTCGCCATTTGCAGCGAGTCCGGCTTGCTTCGGCCAGCTGCCTGGATCATGGATCTGGAAACTCGGACCTGCCGCATCCAGGATCTCGCGAAGCCGTTCGGGTGTAGTTGCAGAAAGTTCCTGCCAGGTATTAATACCGGCACTTTGGCACAATTGGGCGATTTTTGGCCCAATACCTTCAACAATTTTAAGATCGTCCTGCTTGTACTTGGCGCCAGCAAAAGAAATACTGGCAGCCCCCGAAGGTTTCTTGCCACCAGCGGCACCAGCAGCGTCGGCAGCCGCAATTTTGAGGTTGCTGCGCTCTGCTTCGCAAATGATGAGTTCGTTCTTCATTTTCCGAACTACCTCCATTTGTTTTTCCAGTTCGGCTTCCATTTGCGTGTTTTTCACACGGAGTTCGGTGTTTTCGTTGTGTGAAGCATCCAGTTTGGCGCTCAAGTCGGCATTAGCGGCCGTGAGGTTTTCAATTTGTGTTTTAAGGCCGCCCACACCATAAAATGCAAAGGCTGCCAACCAGCCAAGAATGAAGGGGATGACACAGAGTGCCAGACCGACCGGCAGATCGTCCATAAAGGAGGAGGCATGGAGAAGAATATAATTCAAAAGCATGGTATATCGTTTTGTATTGTTAGTTATTGACGGTGAGTACTACACGCCGGTTTTGCCGCTGGCCTTCTTCGGTATTGTTGTCGGCAGCAGGTTCGGCTTCGCCTTTAGAACTTACCTGAATACGGGATGGATCAATTCCATTGGCCTTCAACACATCGGCTACAGATTCGGCTCTGGCTTTACCCAACTTGAGGTTGTAAGCATCATCGCCAGAATTGTCGGTATGGCCAACCAGGCTGAAAGATGATTTTTTGTCTTTGTTGTTTGCCACCATTTTTTTCAAAAAATCGTCTACGCCTTTGTCCTGAATACGCTGGGTAGAATTGTACGGAAACAGGAACGTGGCAGATTTTTCATCTTCTGTTGTGATGATGGTGACCTTGTCCTCCTGCATTTTTAGCTTCAGCCAAGTGAACTCAGCAGCCTGCAGGGGGCCGTCCGCTTCCGTTTTTCCGTCATTGGATTGTTTGGCATGTACCTGAATACGGTTGGAGGGCATTTCAGGCAACAGCATGCTCTTGATAGCATTGGCGCGAGCAAATGCCAACTGGTCGCCGTTGGCTTCTCCTTCCCGGTATAAGCCGGTGATCACCAGGGTATCGCCCTGCCCGCCAGTAGCCAGGAAATTTTTTTTCCAGTCGGGGAATTTCGCATCCGCAACCGGGTGATCGGCATTCCACTGGAACAGGGGAACGCCTGTTGTTGCTTGCTTGGATTGTTCAGTGCTTTCGCCGTCACAACATCCGCACTGCCTGCAGTGCCAGAAGTTGACCGCCCACACTGAATAGCCAACAAACAATAAGCCAATCAGCCAAAGTGGTAATTTCATTTTTCGAATTATTTTGATGGAAAGGTTACATGTTTGGACAAATGTAAACTTTTGAAAATTTTACACCAATATTTTTCATAAAAAGAAATAGTAAATTTTGAAAATACCGTGTTGTAAAATGTATTTCATCCGGCTTCCAGACAAAAACCCTGCTTTGCAAATTTCATATCTTTCAATTTATTTTGAAAGTTCCATACAATAATCTATATTTGTTTCAACAAAATTACCCGCTCATGTTGGAACAAAAAACAATCATCTACGACGATTCCTGCCCTATGTGCAGGGCTTACACAGCAGGTTTTGTAAAACTGGGTTGGCTCGCTGCCAGAAAAGGGTTTTCCCAGGCGGATCCATCGTTTTTAGCAAAGCTGGATCTGCAACGGGCACGGCACGAAATCCCGCTGTACGATCCGACCTCCGGAAAAACGCTATACGGTCCGGATGCGCTCTATCACATCCTGGGTGCGCGTTTTCCAGGTTTAAAAGCGTTGTTTCACTGGGCTCCATTCCGTGCCGTGATTTACCAACTGTATCAAGTGATCACCTTTAACCGGCGGATTATTTCCGGGGGAAGATCTGCAACAACGGGTTTCGACTGTGCACCCGACCAAAATATATTTTACCAAAGCTTGTACATCGTGCTCGTTATGGCGGCCACGGCGGGTTTATCTTCCAGTTGGCTGCAGCACGCAGCATCTACGGCAACCGGCGCCCTGGTGCTGTCACAAATTGGCACAGGCATCTACGGCCTCTTGCGCAGCGCAAACCGGCTGGCGTTTACAGGACACTGGGCAACGGTCAGTATGCTGATGGCCCTGGTACTTGTCCTGTTCCCATTTAACGAAATCAATGTATTGTTTGCCGCAGGCGCAGGGATTTGGCAGTGGAAAATCCGGTTTCACGCCTTTTCTGCTGCCACAAAATCTTCCAGATAGCGGAACTGGGGCATCAAAAAACCGTCTTTACAAATGGTAGCCCTGTCGATAATGGCGCTCTCGGCATCGTGCAAAAGTTCGGGCAGGATGTTGTCAATGAGTTGACGGCCAAAAAACACCGTAGCGTCGCGCGGGAGCTCCGAGGGCAAATTGTCAATGGCCATTACATCCACACCGTGGGGCTCGAAAGGTGGCAATTCCTTTTGGTGAACAGGATCATATCCGTACACGGGGTTGGCGATGGTACTGGCGCGGAGGGTGCAGGGCACTGAGGCGTTCGGTGCAAGATCGCAGGTGATGTCGGCAATGACCTGAATGGTAAAATCCGGACTTGCCATTTCTGTAGGCGTAAAAAATGCAGGCGCTTTTTCGTCGTAGTAAATGGCATTGATCAACAGATCGGCGCGTTTATAATAAGGCGCAAAAATGCTGTGGTACTCCTCGCCGTGCTTATAAAAGTGCGATTTGTTAAAAATACGCGGACCATCTTTGTGGATCACATAATCCTGGGCAAAGAGTTGGGTGTACACCGGGCGGTCAAAATCCTTGTGCAAAAAATCGAGTGGCGACACCTGGTGCAAACCCATATCGTGCAGGGTTCTGACGGCGCCCTTGGCCACGCGGCCGTTACCGGTCAGTACAATACGCATCGGCGAAAGGGACACGGTTTCGTATACCTGTTTTACTTCCGCATAGTCGTGGCAATGATACATCCTGGGGAGGGTAAAGGCGCCCGTTCTTTGTCCATAAGCCCAGATGCCATTGTGTGCCCCAACGATGCCAGCGTAAAAGCCAAAGGCTACCAGTCGGTCGCCCAGATCATCCGTCAGCACTTCGTAATCGATCATTCGAATATGCTGATCGAGCAAGGCGCGGAGCAAATTGCGGTTATAGGCTTGTTTTTTGATGGTATGGGAAAAAAACATGTAGGTTTTTCCCGGCAACAGTTGATCCACCGGCACTTCTTTTACGCCCAGCAGGATATCGCACTGGCTCAGATCCTCCTGCCGTGCTATGCCCTTGGCAACGTATTCAGAATCCTGAAACCCCCTAACAGCGGAGGGCTGAACGATAATTTTAACCGGAAACTGCTGCATTACCTCGACACATTGGTCGGGTGAGAGGGGTGCGCGTTCGTCGGGTTGGGCTTTTCCTTCCCGGAGGATGCCGATGGTGAGCATGTGGAACGGTGGTTTAAATGGTTAGGGCAAACGCCCGTAAATCGGTTGATTACAAAAGCGTTTTTGGCTGTCGGCAAAGGTAAAGTTTTCCCACACGATACCAAGGGTGATCCTTATCAGTAAATTGTAATAATATTTCGCCTGGCGGAAACTTTATACCGTACAAAAGCGTTTACTTTGCATACTCACAAGGGGCTGCCTGGTATCGACGGGAAGGTGTAGTCGCCTCGTAAGCATGCCGGAGCATGATCGGTTACTCTGTAGAAATAACGATCGACCATTAACTGGCAACACTCAGTTTGCTATGGCTGCGTAATTAGAGTCTAATTACAATGCCTTTATGCCGTGCGTTTGAGGTTCCATATACATCGCGCCGCGTATCAAAAACTTTGGGACTGGCTTTGCAGACGCCGTTAATGCAACGTAAGATCAAACGGATAAGGTGTGGATTGGCTGGTTCCTGAGCCTATCCCACGCACGAAAATCTAATCGGGAAATAAGCATGTAGAAAGCGTTGTGACGCTTTGTCCGGACGCGGGTTCGAATCCCGCCAGCTCCACAACCGGATCTTTTGGGTTAGTTTAGATTAGTTTCGTTTCGTTGATAATCAAAGGATTAGATAACACCGGAACCCTAAACTAACCCAAATAACAACAACCGAGCGTAAAAAAAACACCACCACTTTTTGCACCACCTGATTAAAGGTGTACTTTTGTAAGGAACGGAAAACATTCCACCACCTGCAAAAGAAAAACCCATGCGCAAACCTCACTTCGCGCCCAAGCCCGATGCCCGGTTTCCCCATTTCCAGATTTACTTACAGTTCACCTATTCGAAAGGGAAGCTCCTTCGCTACTATACAGGTGTAACGGTCCCCAAGGAATTTTGGGACAAGGACAAGGAGCGGGCAAAGCAGGACCGCAAGTTTCCGGCATACGCTGAAATCAATGCCCAACTAAAACGTATAGAAACAGAAGCGGAACAGATAGCACTTCGCAGTCAATACAACAAATCCGACCTCACCAACGAAGTTTTCAAAAAGGAGCTGGACACCTTTTTGGGGAAAAGGGAAGCCACCGATGACACCCTTACCTTCTTTCGCTACTTCCAACGCTTCATCGAAGAAAGGGCAGGCAACCCGAACTACTCCAAAGGCAGCATCAAAGTCTATGTCACAACCTACAACCAGCTCAAAGCGTATGCCGATGGAGTGTTGCGGCGCGACCTAAACTTTGCAGATTTCAACCATGCGTTTTTCAGCAACTTTTCAAACCACCTTTTCGGGAAGGACTACGGTAACAACTACGTTCACAAACTGACGTCCACACTCAAAACCGTTTTGAGAGAAGCAGACCGGCGGGAAGTTACCCCTGACCTTAAAGTAAGGGATGGGTGGTTGGTAGCAACAAGGGAAGAACCGCCTGCCATCTATTTGACAGAGGATGAACTCACCAAACTTTTTCAGCTTGACCTTTCAGGCAATCCCCGCCTTAGCCGTATTCGTGACTTGTTCCTGGTTGGGTGTTATACGGGGCTAAGGTTTTCCGACTTCACCGAGTTGAAGCCCGGCAACTACAAAAAGACACCCGACGGCAAAGAGTACATCGAAATGATGACGCAAAAGACAGGCACAAAAGTCACCATTCCGGTAAAGTCTGAAGTTCGTGAAATCGTTTCCCGCTACAACTACCAACTTCCTAAAGCCATATCCAACCAAAAATTCAACGACTACCTTAAAGAGGTTGGAAAGTTGGCCGGGTTGGATGAACCAACCATGTTGACCCGTTTCCGTAACGGTAAGCGGGTGGACCAAACCTTTCCTAAGTACGAACTGATGACTTCGCACACGGCCCGCCGTTCGTTTGCCTCCAACGCCTACAAAGCAGGTGTACCTGTTCGGTATGTAATGACCGTGACTGGACACAAAACCGAAAAGGAGTTTTACAAGTATGTCCGCATTCGCCCGGATGAACACGCCTTGCTCGTTTCCGACAACCCATTTTTCAAATAAAAACCTCTTAATCAATGGAAAATAATGGCTTACCTAACCAGAAATACCTTAACCTGGTAGAGCGATTGGTTAATAGTCCGAACATTGAGGATGTAATCGAATCCGTTTCTCAAGAAATATCTGAAAATCCTAACTTTTATTTATTTCTCTTCAAGACAGTTGAGTTACTTCGAGCCAATGAAGCTTCAAAAGGCAATCAAAATGTTGCCGACTTGCTCAACGAACTAAAAGTTAAGTTGTATGATTACAATGAAGGGATTCCTTTAGATTTACCTAAGTCAATCCTTGCAGATAAAAATCTGAAAACCATGTATTTGGGTGACTATGGTGGCGTTGCACACGTTAGCGAAAAATGGGATGCCTTCCAAACTGTTATTGGGGAAAAAGTAAATTCTATCCCCCAAAAATCCGTGCTACTTTTTCTCTATTGGTGTGAACTAATGCTGGAAGTGAATTTGGTAAGGCATAATCAGCATTGTAAAAAAGGTTCGGATTGTGGGGTAAATCAGGGCTATGACCGTCGAAATCAGTACATCCTTAGATTGATCGAAGAAATGACCCCTCAGCCGGTTCAGGATAAAAGTCAATCAGCAAGCGCAATAGACATAGTGAATAAGAGCCGAAACAAAATCCAATGGTTAGGTACTCAAAAGGAGTTGGCAGAACTTTTTGTGGAACTGAAAAAGAAAGGTTGGATTGAAAAATTTGAAAACGAAACGATACAGGATTGCTTCACGGAATCGAATAGCCTACCTCAATACTTAAAGCCTTCAACCAATCGCAAAACGAAAGAAGACACGTTTGATAATCTTTATACCGGCTACACACCACTATTCTACGCTATAAAGGAAAACCCAAAACGTCGTAAATAATTGATTTTCAGTACTAAGAAATAACGGTTATCCCAACGTTATTTCGAACGGAACCAACCCGCTGCAATTTCGCCCTAACAAATCTGTTAGCGATATGCAAGACATAGTACTGATTTCCATTCCTGAATCAACGATTCGAAACATTGTTGAACAGGCAGTTCGGAAAGTTATTTCTGAAATCCAAACTGCTCCAGCCGCATCTGCCGACGGCAAACAACTACTTACCAGAAAGGAAGCCGCCGAACTTGCGGGGGTATGCCTGGCAACAATCGACAACAAGGTAAAAGACGGTATCCTAAAAAAGTACCGTACCGGCGGCATAGTCCGTTTCCAGCGTTCGGAAATCATCGAAGCGTTTTCTCAATCCATGTTCGACAACGGCAAGGGGCGTACCCGTTCCCGTGCTAAAAAATCGTAGGACATGGCAAAAGGGAATACAGCTTCATCGCAGGAGGGCATCTATACGTTAGCACAAAGCGGGACAGCCGGATTCGATACACAATTGCCTTTGTATGGACAAGATTTGCAGTTCCAACGGGCGCGTTTATGGCCGGTATTGCAAAAATCGGTTTTGTACACTTTGTTGCAGCATCCGCAAAGCCGACATTATCAATCGGTACTATCCCGAAATTGTGAAATGGGAAGACTTACATTTTGTCACACTGACAGAAAAAGCGGTTCCAGCGGCAAAATTGGATTTGTGGTTTCATGGTGTTCAAAGGGCATTCCGCCTGATTTTGAATAAGTATAAAAAACGGAACCAGCGCGGCATGGGTATCAAACTAATGGGGGTAAAAAGTTTGGAATGTAACTTCAACCCTGTAAAGCGAACCTACAACCCACACCTGCACCTGATTGTGCCAAATGCGGAAATCGCTAAAACCTTAGTTACCGAGTGGCAAAAACTTTGGAACCGAGGCCCAAAAACATTGGCAAGCCCCTTAGCCCAACACATACGGCGCGTGGAAAATGTTGAAAGGGATTTGGTCGAACTTATAAAGTATGGAAGCAAGATTTTTACCGAACCCGACATGAATAAGTCCACAAAAAATAAAATCCCTCGCATGGTGTATGCCGCCGCACTCGACAACATTTTTGCAGCTATGAAGCCTTACAGACTTTTCGAGCGGTTTGGCTTCAACCTTCCCCCGCAATCAAAACAGAGTGTACATCCACCGACCTATTTAGAGCGAAGTGAAGAATGGTCGTTTCATCCTGCTATCCATGATTGGCACAATGCAGAAACGAGCGAACTACTCGCTGGCTACATTCCGCCGCCGCAACTGCAATGGATTTTAGCACAAAATATTGATACCGATTTGGAGTAAGTGGATAGTAAGTCAAATCTGCCAATTCCTGAATACATTTGCCCCACCCGCTCACTACCATAATACGCCCACCCCATGCCGCTAAGTTGGAACGAAATCAAAACACGCGCCCTCACTTTCTCCAAAGAATGGGAACATGAAAGCAGTGAGGATGCAGAAGCCAAATCTTTTTGGGATGGCTTCTTTCATGTGTTTGATGTGTCGCGCCGCCGGGTAGCCACTTTCGAAACAGCCGTGCGCAAGCTCGACAACAAACAGGGCTTTATTGACCTACTTTGGAAAGGTGTTATCCTTGTGGAACACAAATCAAGGGGCAAAGACCTGGACAAAGCCTTTCAACAAGCCAAAGACTATTTCCCCGGCCTTAAAGAACACGAATTGCCCAAATTTATACTCGTTTCCGATTTTGAGCAGTTCCGCCTTTTTGACCTTGACACGGGCGAAACCCACGAATTTAAGTTGCGCGAACTGGCCGCCAACGTTCACCTGTTCGGCTTCATTGCCGGGTATCAGAAACGCAGCTACAAAGATGAAGATCCCGTAAACATTCAAGCCGCCGAGCGTATGGGGCGGCTGCATGATACCTTAGAAGCCGTCGGGTACACAGGCCATGCCCTGGAAGTCTATTTGGTGCGTATTCTCTTTTGCCTGTTTGGGGAGGATACGGGTATTTTCGAGCGCACACAGTTTCAGGAATTGGTGGATACCCACACCAAAGCCGACGGCAGCGACCTGGCCTTGCAGTTGGCGCAACTTTTCCAAACCCTCAATACCCCAAAAGAAAAACGCTTCACCAATCTGAACGAAACATTGGCAGCGTTCCCATACGTCAATGGAAAACTGTTTGAGGAAAATTTGCCTTTGGCGGCCTTTGATTCCAAAATGCGGGAAAGCCTGCTTTTGTGTTGCGCACTCGATTGGAGCAAGATTTCCCCGGCCATTTTTGGCTCTATGTTTCAGGCCGTAATGAACCCCAAAGAGCGGCGAAATTTGGGAGCGCACTACACATCTGAAAAGAACATTCTGAAAGTTATCAAACCGCTTTTCCTGGATGACCTATACACTGAATTTGAAAAGGTTAAAGGCAATTACGCCCGCCTGAATGAGTTACACCGCAAAATTTCAACGCTTCATTTCCTGGACCCTGCTTGCGGTTGTGGAAACTTTCTGATTATTAGTTACCGCGAATTGCGCGAACTGGAACTGCTAATCCTACGCGAACTTTACAACGGCGGACAAGGCGTTTTGGATGTTCGGGAAATCATGAGAGTGAACGTAGATCAATTTGCAGGAATCGAATACGACGAATTTCCCGCCCGTATTGCTGAGGTGGCCATGTGGCTCATTGACCACCAAATGAACCTGAAAGTTTCGGATGAGTTCGGACAATACTTCGTGCGCTTGCCATTGGACAAGGCCGCAAAAATCGTTCATGGGAACGCATTAAGAGTGGATTGGGCGGACGTTGTTCCTAAGGAGGAACTAAGTTACATTTTGGGAAATCCGCCGTTTATTGGCACGGCATATCAATCGGCAGGGCAAAAGGAAGACATGGCATACATTTTTCATGGCGTAAACTCCTTTGGGATGCTGGACTATGTAACGGCTTGGTATGTAAAGGCTGCCCAATACATTCAGAACACGCGCGCAAAAGTTGCATTTGTAAGCACAAATAGCATTTCACAAGGCGAGCAAGTTGGAGTGCTTTGGGGAGAGATGTTCAACCGTTATGGAATGAAAATACTCTTTGCGCATCGCACTTTCAGTTGGAGCAACGAAGCAAGGGGGAACGCAGCTGTACATTGCGTTATCATTGGCTTTGCTGCTTTTGATGTGCCTGAAAAACGAATTTTTGACTATGAACATATCAAAGGAGAGCCAACGGAAAGAAAGGTTAGGAATATAAACCCTTACCTCGTACCTGGGAATGACGTTTGCCTTCAATCCATTTCAAACCCAATTTGCAATGTTCCAAAAATGCAATCCGGTTCCGCCACACGCGATGGCGGTTTTTTAGTTCTGTCAAAAGACGAAAAGGAAGGAGTGGTGAAAAAACGCCCTGAATCTGAAAAGTTTTTCAGGCGGTTTATCAGTGGTGATGACTTTATAAATAACATTGAACGTTGGTGCATTTGGCTCAAAAACGTACCACCTAATGAATTCCGGGAAATTCCAGAATTTCAGGAACGATTCAAACAGGTCAAAACTTTTAGGGAAAACAGCACACGACCCGGAACAAAAAAAATGGCTGCTTTGCCCTACCTCTTTGCAGAGGAGCGGCAGCCTAATTGGGACTTTGTACTCATTCCAAAAGTTTCCTCAGAAAACAGGAAGTACATACCAATTGCATATTTGGACAAGAGTTTCATTATTTCGGACAAAACCTTTGTTGCGCCCAACACATCTATTTTCCATTTTGGGGTACTTACTTCGCTAATGCACATGGCATGGATGCGTTACACTTGCGGAAGGCTTGAAAGCCGATACAGTTACTCAAATACGATTGTTTACAACAACTTCCCTTTCCCCCTTTCCCCTTCAGACACCCAAAAAAAGAAAGTCGAGGAGGCCGCCCAAGCGATTTTAGATACAAGGACAAAATACCCCGGCAGCACATTAGCCGACCTTTACGACCCCAATACCATGCCGCCCGATTTGGTAAGAGCGCACCAAGCCTTAGACAAGGCCGTGGATTTATGTTACCGCCCGCAAGCCTTTGGCAGTGAGTTGGTGCGTATCGAGTACCTGTTTGGGCTTTATGAGCAGTACACCGCGCCAATGTTTGGGGCGGAGAAAAAAAAGAAAACAGGCAAGTAACTCCTGAATTTAGCAGCAACTTTTCCCTTCCTGCACCGGCGGGCATTTCACCGTACCGTAACTGCAAAAAACGCAACAATCGCCCGGTTTGGGTCTGAAAGTAGTATTGCAATTTTCGCAGGTATAGAAAAACACACATTGGTCGGTAGGCATGGTTTCTTCCTTGCGATGCCCACAGGAAGGGCAGGTAATGACGGATTGAAGCACGGCGGTATGTTTCACAACTAATTTGTTTAGGAATTAATTTTGGTCTAATTGGGATTGCGTAACCCGGTATCCGGTTTCATATACGGCAGCGTTTATGTCGGCTGTATTGGTTTGGGTTTCATCAAAGCGCACAACGGCGCGTCCCTGCTCGAAACTGACATTGGTTTCAATGATGCCGGGAAGTTTGTCAACGGCGCTTTTTACATGACCTTCACAACTGGCACAGGTCATGCCCTCAATATCGAGGGTAACGGTATGCACCGACATTGGATTGGCTATTTCAGTCCGGTTTTCGGCGGATGGATAAAACACCTGTGCATAGTACGGGAAAGCCAACATCAACGCTGCGAATACGGTTACAACGCCAAGAAAAGATTTGGATTGCAAAAAAGAAGGTTTGGCCGGTTCACAAACGCAATCGGTTTCTGCCTGTTTGGGTTTAAGTTGTTGATACCAAGCCAAGCCAAGCGCAACAACGGAAACTCCGACAAGAAAAGGACGCGCCGGTTCGAGCCATGAAAAGGCCGATGCCAAACCGCCGATACCGGCCAACAATGTAAGCACCGGCGCGATGCAGCAAAGGGAAGCGGCAACGGCGGCGAAAACGCCCGCCTTTGCCCAATGTGAGGAAGGATTTGCAGACTTCATTTTTTGTATTTTTACTATACCTGATTAAAGTTTTTATACCCTCAAACCATGTTTGTCGGCAACCAAATTTGGCAGGTCAATCAACTGGAAAAAGGCGTTTAGAAAAGGTACTGCTTTGGGAGCAAGGGTGTTGTAAACTGTAACGCCCTCTTGTTGTGTCAAGGTAAACCCGCCTTCCCGCAATTTTTTCAAGTGTTGGGAAACAGCCGGTACGGTCATATCGAGTATTTCGGCCAAGTCGCAAACGCAAAGCCGTTTTTCCTCTTGCAGCAACAAAAGAATTTTCAACCGCACGTCGTTACCGGCCAAACTCATGTTTCCGGCCAAAATATTCAACTGATTCGCTGCCACTTTCAGCCGCTTTTGGCAGCGTTCGATTTGCGATTCGTCCCGGCAGGTACGGACACAGGTGTTTGTGCGGGTGTTCTTTGCCATGCAGCAAAGATAGGTAATCGAATTTATTTAAGCAATCACTTAAACAATATTTAGCATTAAGACCCTTGCCGCCGAAAATATTTACCGCCAAATGTTTGCATGGCAGGAGCCACCGTTGCATCCGGGTGGTTGGCGCTGACATAACCGGTGATGGCTGCCGGAAGATTATCCACTATAATTCCTGCAAAAATGACGGTGTATCAACAAAAACGGCAATGACGTGCTTCATTAGAGAAGGTGACATCACGCTCCGGGACTGTGATGTATTTCGTGTTGTTAAAATTATGTTTGAATGTAATTATGTCCTCGGCGCGTAATACGCGATGCAGACACCCAACAGTACCAAAAGCGCACCCAGAATGTCATATTTGTCCGGCACATACTTGTCCGCGGCAACGCCCCACAACAAAGACATGATGACAAAGACACCTCCATAAGCGGCATACACTCTTCCAAAGTTTGCGGTTTGCCAAGTGGCCACGACTCCATAAAATGCGAGAATACAGCCACCCAAAAGCCCGCACCACGCCGGTTTGCCTTCTTTCAGCCAAAGCCAGATGAGGTATCCGCCGCCAATCTCGCAAAGACCGGCAAGTATAAAAATGAAGATTGATTTTGTTACGGCCATAACCTGGTGGAAGTTTTTGATGCTCAAAACTGTATTCTTTGTACCCTTACCGCGTTCAAAATCGCCAACAGTGCCACGCCTACATCGGCAAAAACTGCTTCCCACAGCGTCGCCAGGCCGCCCGCACCAAGTATCAAAACCGCCATTTTCACGCCCATTGCCAGCCCGATATTCTGCCAGACAATGCGGCGCGTGATTTTTCCGATTTTTACGGCTGAAGCGATTTTGGAAGGTTGGTCGTTTTGAATGACAATATCGGCTGTCTCAATGGTAGCATCGCTGCCCAAACCACCCATCGCAATACCGGCATCAGCGAGCGCAACGACGGGCGCATCGTTCACCCCGTCGCCGACAAAAGCCAGATGACGTCCTTCGTTTTTAAGCGTCTGCACTTTTTCGACTTTGTCTTCGGGCAGGAGGTCGCCGAAAGCCGTGTCAATGCCGAGCAAGGAAGCCACTTTTTGCACCACACTCGATTTGTCACCCGAAAGCATCACAGTTTGGATGCCCATTTTGTGCAGTTCATCAATGGTAGATTTCGCGTCGTCTTTCACTTCGTCGGCAATGGTGATGCACCCTGAATATTGTCCGTTTATGGCGATAAGAACAAAGGTTTCCACAATTTTTTCCACGTCGGGCGGGTAGGCGATGTCAAATTTTTGCATCATTTTCACGTTGCCCGCCAACACCTTTTGACCTGAAACGTTGCCCCGGATGCCATGCCCTGAAATTTCTTCCACTTCCGAAACGGCCAAATTCGAGGTGGACTTTCCAGCGTATTCGACCACTGCGAGCGCAACCGGGTGTGTGCTTTTACTTTCGAGCGCGGCGGCGATTTGCACCAATTTAGTCGGTTCAATACCGGGAGCGGTATCTACGTTTTGTACTTTAAAAACGCCCATGGTCAGCGTCCCGGTTTTGTCCATGACGACAGTGTTGATTTGTGTCATCACGTCCAAAAAATTCGAGCCTTTGAACAAAATCCCATTGCGGCTCGCAAGTCCGATACCCCCGAAATAACCCAACGGAATCGAGATAACCAACGCGCACGGGCAGGAAATAACGAGGAAAACCAGCGCACGATAAAGCCAGTCGTTGAACACATAATTTTCGACGAAAAAGTAGGGCAGCAGTGCGATGCAAGCCGCCAGTGCAACTACAACAGGCGTGTAAATTTTGGCAAATCGACTGATAAACAATTGCGTTTTCGACTTGCGGGCGGTAGCATCCTGCACCATTTCAAGGATGCGGGATAGTTTCGAGTCTTTAAAAAGGGAAGTGACACGGATGTCTGAAACAGTACTCAGGTTTATCATTCCGGCAAACACTGCTTCACCTTTCGTTTTGGTGTCGGGCTTGCTTTCGCCGGTGAGTGCAGCGGTATTGAATGAAGCAGTTTCACTCTCCAGCATACCGTCAAGGGCAACTTTTTCGCCCGGACGGACCTGGATGAACTCGCCGGGCAACACTTCGCCGGGGCTGACAGTAAAGATTTTGTCGCCACGCAGTACGGTTACAATGTCGGGTCGAACATCGAGCAAGGCTTTGATGCTGCGTTTTGCCCGATTGACTGCGGCTTGTTGGAACAATTCGCCGATGGTGTAAAAAATCATCACTGCCACACCTTCAGCGTATTCGCCAATGTAAAATGCACCCAATGTGGCGATGCTCATCAGGGTAAATTCATTGAAAATTGAGCCTTTCCGCATGGCTTCAAACGCCTCTTTCATCACGGGCAGCGCCACGGGCAAATACGCCGATCCGAACCACACGAAGCGCAACCACCCCGAAAACCATGCGGGTTTGAGCCAATTATCGAGCGCAACCCCTGTCAAAAGCAGCATGAGGCTTATTGCAACGGGCAGGTAAATTTTCCAACCGGAGTCGTGGTCGTCGTCATGCCCGTGGTCATGCCCGTCGTCCTCACTGTGGGATTCAGGTCTGGGGTGGATGAGGCGGGCGGCATCGGCTTTGACATAGATTTTTTCTTGGAGCGAGCAACAGGTCATTGTGCCATGCGCATCGTAGGTGTGGACGTGGTTTGGGTCATTATTTATCATTGAATGAAGTTCCTTTTGTTAAAAAGTAAATCTTTTAGCGAACGCCGCTTCGATGGTGTGGAAAATTAGTTGGAGTGAAATACCACAAATCGCTGTACTTGCCGGGAATTTTGCGATTGAAGAATAATGAAATAAACTCCATTTTCCAGTCGGTCGGCAAAAATGAAATGATTGGATTCGCCCGATGGGAGATTGCCGTCAAAAACAGTTGATACTGTTCGCCCACCAACATCCACAACTTCAATCATCGCAGCACCGCCCCACTTGCTCCACACCGGAACGCAGGTAATCGAACAGGCAGGATTTGGGAAAATACGAAGCAATTGCGCAACATCTGCTGCTTCCTTTGTCCCCACGCTTTGGTGAATGTCAAAATCAAAATACGCCTCCGGCGCGGGCATCGGTCTCACTTGTTGTTTGCCGGAGTTGCCGTCGCGTGGAGATAATAGTGTACCGTGGAGCCGTAGGGCTGCTGCGGAATCCAACCCGTCCATAAGTTTTCAGCAGGGTCGGTCAGCGTCATCGGTACAGACTGGTAACCCGCAGCCGTGTCGGTTGTGTAAAACACCTCAGCACCAGCCACTCCTGTACGGTGCCGAATCCAGGCTTTTACTTCATAAGCGGGCGGATTGTTGTCCACAAAATCCTCAACTTGTTTGTGTTGAATCAAGAGTGGGTCAGCCGCGCCCACTTCTTTTACGATACAGTGAATCGCCCCGCCGAGTGGGATAATGGCGCTGCAATTGATGCCCACGATGTTGTATCCCGGCATGTTTTCCTGCCAGATGCGGATGGCAGTGGTGTCGTACTGCTCCTCGTATTGTGGCAACAGCACGGTTTTGTTCACGATAAAAGAATTGACAAACGTGCGCAGCGGTGCGCCTTGACTTGGATACACGCCCCCATCGGGCGGCATCGGGATGCGCACTACTTTGTACGGCGTTCCGAATGGCGTTGTGAAATTAGCGAGCAGATATTGGATATTGGCCTCGATTTGGTCGCGATCAATCACGTCTTCCGGATACTCGCCTACCAGCAGCGTTTCCTCGTTGAGCAGTTTCATGTGCATATCAATGTGGTGGATACCGTGGAAGGGAAGTACGTCAAATTTTACATAGCGGTCAATGCCATAAAAGCGGCTCATGATGCTGTCAACACCTTCTTCAGTGTGTTCGCTCGTACCCCACATATTGCCTGGGCCGTTTTCTTCCAGCACAAGTTTGCTTGAAAAATTCGTCCCCATGCCGTCTGAAAAGTTGTTGCCGCCAGGGTGCGCCAAGTCGTATGGCGCAAGGGTGGTCGAATAGACCGGGTAGCCGAAATACGCGCCTACCACGCTTGGTATCGTGTCGTCTTTTGGGCGCGGACGGTTGTAAATCCAATCCACCAACGCCAAACTGTCCACCCCATTCAAGTAAATCGGGTTTGCGCCGTAGTCGCGTATCCAAATACTGTTGTAGGGTGCGACTTTGAACTCGACGTTGCCGCCCGCCTGCCAGTCTACGCCGTAGCCCGTCAGTTCCGACTGGCAGGTGGCAATGTCGTTGGTGATGACCAGCACCCGGCACTCATTTTTGGCCGCGTTGACAATCTGTGCCAGGATGGGCTTGAAACTCGTCCAAGTGACCCCGATTGCCTGCATTTCTTCCCATTCGGCCATCGGCCGTACGGGCGAGGGCGGCGGCGTGGTAATGCCGGTGAGCGCGCCCGGTACGGGTTTGTTCGTTGAAAGCCATTCGAGTTCCTGCTGGGAAAAACCTCTGGGGAGCGGGTCGTTTTGGGATTGAGCGGCTTGGCAGAATACCAATAGCGAGCAGATCAGGTAGATATTTTTTTTCATAGCATTGAATTTTGTGATGAAAAAGGAATTTATTTTAAAAAGGCAGCCCTTAAGAAAACAACGATAATGCCTTCTTCCAAAAGGGCTGCCGACCCAATATGACCTTATTACTTAAACTGTTTTGCTCAATGCGCGTGGCCCTCTTCTCCTTGCGCCGCTGCTTTGGAAGCAGACAACAGATAGAAAGCGCCCTTGGTTACGACCCGGCTGTTTGCCAAATCGAAATCTTCCGGCAGCAACACTTCGACCCAGCCGCCGTCGGTCACGCCGCGCTTTATTTCTACCATGCGGAAATGGTGCTCGCCGTGCATTTCACTTTCCCCTTCGGCGTGGTCGTGTTCTTCTTTTTCGGCATCATGGGCTGCTTCACCTTTTTCATGTTCATGGGCCTCGGGCTTGGCCTCGCCCTCCGCTTCTTCCACAAAGATGTAATCCTTGCCCTCACTGCTCACGATGGCAGATTCCGGCAATGCGGTGACGGGGCTTGCCCCCGTCTCTACGGTAGCCTTAAAATACATTCCCGGCAGCAAGTCGGTATCCTCTTTGTCTAAGTGACAGTGGACCCGGATGCTGCGTCCGGAACTTATCTCGCGTCCAAAGAGGTAAATGGTTGCTGTGCGCTCCCGTGTTTCGTTGGCTAAGGTAAAACGGACTTTTTGCCCCAATTTGAGTTTCGGGATGTCTTTCTCGAACACTGTTAGTTCCGCGTGCAGGTGTTCCGTGTCGGCTATTTTGAACATCACTTCGGTGTTGCTGACATACTTGCCCGCATTTACGTTGACTTCTGTAACATAGCCGTTGGTCGGTGCAAAAAGTTTGATTTCGCTTTGAAAATTGTCGGGCGAAAGGACGTCGGGGTTAATGCCAAGCAATTTTAGACGCGCCTTCTGCCCCCCGGTTTTGGCCTCGAGGCTGGCGACTTTGGCTTTCAGCGTTGTATACTCCGCTTTTGCTTCTTGCTGGGTTTTCCCGGCGTTCACGTTTTCGCGTGCGAGTTCCTCCTGGCGTTTGTATTGGGCCTCAGCGTATTCGAGTTGACCGCGTGCAGCAAGGAGTTCCTGCTGGGTTTCAAGATACGCTTGTTGCTCGTTGATGAATTCCGGGTTGCGTAGCACGGCGATAACCTCGCCCTTGCGGACGCGCGTACCCTGCAACAGGTCCGATTTTTCAAAAAACCTGGTGCCGGTGCGCTGATGCTCACTAAGTTTTGCGGTGGCACATCGAGCACGCCGTTTACTTTCACTATGCCGGAAATGGGGCGAGTTTCCACCTTACCGGTCTCGATACCAGCGATGTTGTATTGGTCGATCGTAAGCGCCACCTCTTGTGTCTCGCCTTCGTGGTGTTCATTTTCTTCCGTTTGGGCCTTGCCTTCAGCTTTTTTGCCCCCGCAGGCGGGTAGCAGCAGAAGGCCGCCAATTGTAACGGCGAAGAAGATATAATGCAGAAATTTCATTGTCTTATTTATTTATGATGTTGAAATAGTTAAGAGCAAACTCGTCTGACGACTCCAAATCGTCTGACAAATTATTTAGCGGACAACCATTCGATCCCGATGATCGCCATATTGTAACCATCGAGAGCGTCCAGATAACCGAGCCGGATGTCGTTGGCGCGGGTGAGTGCCTGCACGTATTCAAGATAGTCCACATCGCCTGCGCGAAACGACTTTTGGGCGTTCGAAAGTAACTGGTCGGCGGTCGGGAGTGCGGTCTTTTCGTAGTATTCCAGTGCGTTGCGCTGCTTTTCGTACTCCCCAAATGCCTGTTGGTACTGCCCTTCGAGCTGGCGGGTCTGTGCTGTCAGGTTCGTCTGGGCGATTTGCTGCCCGATTTTTGAAGCCTCGACACGGTTTTTTTGTGCCTTTCTGAATATCGGTATTGACACGCCCACCTGGGCCACATGGAAACGATCACCTGCGGTATAATTTGGCTCGGCGTTCGCCTCAGGCGAAATCAGCGATTGGTTGAGGTAGCCGATGCTGAAATCGGGTCCGAGTCGCGCTTTTTCCAGTTCGGTAGCCGCCTGGCTGAGGGCAATTTGTTGCCGGAAATAAGTTAGGGCAGGATTGTTTATCGTATCGATGGTTGTCACATCGGGCAATGCTCTTCGGGTCAGTCGGATATCAGAAGGGACACCAATGGGTTGTTCGGAATTGAGCAGTGTTTGCAGTCGCACTTGGACGATTTGGATGTCGGAACGGGTTTGTGACAGCCGATTACGCACTTCACCGAGTTGCGCTTCGGCTGTGGCTTTTTCGAGCAGGTTGGTCTCTCCCGTGCGCACACGCACATCCGCTGCCCGTACAAAGCCTGTCAGCAAGGTGTCCTGACTTTCCAATAGTCGCTGTTTTTCCTGCAAATACATTAGCTCGTACCACGCTGTGCGTACTTCGTAGGTTAGGTCATTTGAAGTAACGGTAAGCGACAATTCAGCAACGCGGGTATTGGCGTCTGCGAACAAAACACCTGCTTTCGTTTGCGCGGGTTGGGGATTTCCTGCATTATGCTGTAGCCCTGATCGAACTGATTGGAATTATACTGCCCCAGTTGCGCGCTGAAGTTGGTTTTTGGCATATCGTACACAGCACCACGCAACGTTTGTTGCAACTGGATTTGATAGGTACCGGCTTTGATTTGCAGGTTGTTGGCTTTGGCCTGAGTAATGGCGTCATCCAAAGTCAACGGCGTTTGCGCAGTTGCACTTTTTGGGAAAAACGCAAGCGCCAACAGGGTCACCGATGCCGCAACAGGCTTTATGCCTTTGCCAAACCATTTTTCAAAATAAACATAAAGACAAGGCAAGACGAGCAGGGTAAGCAAGGTGGCTGAAATAAGCCCACCGATGACCACTGTGGCCAACGGGCGCTGTACTTCCGCTCCGTCGCCAGTGGAGAGGGCCATCGGCAGGAAGCCGAGCGAAGCCACAGCAGCGGTCATAATGACCGGCCTCAACCGGACGAACGTGCCTTTGCGTACCCTTTCGAGCACATTGGTCATGCCATCTGATTTTAATTGGTTGAAATAGCCAATAAGCACAATGCCGTTCAACACCGCTACGCCAAATAGCGCGATGAAACCAACGCCCGCCGAAATCGAAAACGGCATACCCCGCAGCGCCAGCGCCGCCACGCCGCCAATGGCCGACAGCGGCACGGCGGTAAAAATTAAAAAAGACTGACTAACGGAACGGAAAGTGAAAAACAGCAGGGCAAAAATCAGCGCCAACGCCACCGGTACCGCCACCGATAGCCGTTTTTCGGCTTCGCGCAGGTTTTGGAATTGGCCGCCAAAAGTATAGTAATAACCGCTCGGCAATTGGAAGTTTTCCTGCAAAATACCCTCAATTTCTTCTACTACACTTTCCACGTCGCGCCCGCGCACGTTGAACCCAACGAAAATACGGCGTTGTCCGCTCTCACGGCTCACCTGGGCGGGAGCCTCTTTGTATTCTATGGTGGCTACCTGACTGAGCGGCACTTTTTGGCCATCTGGCGTAGAAATATAAAGGTTTTCGAGGTTAGCCAGATCGGTGCGCAAGCCGCGTTCGAGTCGGACTACCAAGTCGAATCGCTTTTCTCCCTCATACACTACACCTGCCACACTGCCTGCATAGGCAGTTTTGACAATCATGTTGATGTCTGCCACATTGAGCCCGAATTGTGCCAATCGGTCGCGGTCATAAGTGACCTGTACCTGCGGCAGCCCCCGCACTTTTTCTACCGTTGGCTCTGTCACGCCTTCCACCGGGGCGATGAGTTGTGCGACTTTGGCGGCTTGGTCGGCCAATACATCGAGGTCGTCGCCGAAAATTTTGATGGCCACATCCTGTCGTATACCCGTCATCAGTTCGTTGAAGCGCATTTGCATAGGCTGTGTCATCTCTATATTTACACCGGGCATGGCGTCGCAGACTTCCTCCCGCCAGGTGTCTTTTGGTTTCATAGCCACCATAATGTCCGCGCGTTCCACCGGCATCGGGTCGGTGGGGATTTCTGCGGAGCCGATACGGCTCACTACCTGCTTTACTTCCGGGAAGTTTTTCATCAAAATCTCTTCTGCTTTGGTGGTGCTTTCCACCATTTGCGTCAGCGATGTGCCTTGCATCATGCTGAATTCCACGGTCAAATCCCCTTCTTCCAGCGTGGGGATAAACTCCCCGCCCATACGGGAAAATCCCCACAAAGCCAATACGAACAGCAGTGAGGATATGCCAATGGTAAGTTTTTTCCACCGCAACACGCCTTCCAGGGCAGGCGTGTAAAGTTTTTGGAAAAATGCCATGATACGGTCGGATACATTTGCCTTGTGTGTTGTTTTTTTGCTTAAAAACATGGCAGATGCCATCGGAACCCAGGTCAGGGAAAGAATGAAAGCGCCCAAAATGGCAAAACCGACCGTTTGCGCCATAGGCTGGAACATTTTGCCTTCTATGCCGACCAATGTAAGAATGGGCAAATAGACGATGAGAATGATGATTTCCCCGAAAGCCGCGCTGTTTCTGATTTTGGATGCTGCGGTATAAACTTCCTTGTCCATTTGTCGCTGTGTTAATTGCCCCACGCCCGGAAACAGATTGCTGCCAGTGATGCGATGCACCATGGCCTCAACGATGATGACCGTACCGTCCACCAGCAAGCCGAAATCAAGGGCGCCGAGCGACATGAGGTTGCCCGATACGCCGAAGAGGTTCATCATGGAAAAAGCAAACAACATGGCGAGTGGGATAACCGAGGCGACAACCAGACCTGCACGGAAATTGCCGAGCAGCAGCACCAGCACGAACACGACGATAAGACCGCCCTCGAGCAGGTTTTTTTCCACGGTGCCAATGGTCCGGCCTACGAGTTCTGTACGGTCAATGAACGGCTCGATAACTACGCCCTCGGGAAGGGATTTTTGAATGACGGCGATGCGCTCCTTGACCCGCCCGCTTACTTCCACGAAGTTGTCGTCTTTTAACATGAGGGTGATACCGGCCACTACCTCGCCCTCACCGTTGCGCGTGACGGCGCCAAGCCGGTTGACGCTGCCGAACTGCACCGTGCCTACGTCACGCATCAGCACCGGAATGCCGTTTCGGGTAGTTACCATGATGCGCTCGATGTCCTGTAAAGTCTTGACCAGGCCAATGCCACGTATGAAATACAAGTTGCTGCCTTTTTCAATGTAAGAGCCGCCGGTATTCTCGTTGTTCAGCTTCAAGGCCTCGAAAATGTTTGGCATCGTGAGGTTCAGCGCGTTGAGTTTGTCAGGGTCCACGGCGAGTTCGTATTGCTTCACAAAGCCGCCCCAACCGCTCACCTCGGCCACGCCGGGCGTCCCGGCGAGTTGGCGCTTCACCACCCAATCCTGCAAGGTGCGCAGGTCGGTTGCCGTGTACTTGTCTTCAAAACCCTTTTTGGCGTGAATGGTGTAGTGATATATCTCGCCCAATCCTGTGGTAATGGGCGCCAGGAACGGCTCCGCCAGTCCGGCAGGGATGGCTTTTTCGGCTCCTTTGAGTGCCTCCGACACTTGTTGCCGCGCCCAGTAAATGTCCGCGTTGTCCTTAAAAACGACGGTAATGACGGAAAGGCCGGAGCGCGAAATAGAGCGTCGTTCAATTACTTTGGGGATGTTTGCCAAGGCCAGTTCAATCGGAGAAGTAATAAACTGTTCTACTTCCTGGGCGCCCAACGTGGAGGCTTGGGTAATAACCTGCACCTGGTTGTTGGTTATGTCAGGCACGGCATCGAGCGGCAGGTGGATAAATGAAATGGTCCCCCAAATGACCAAAGCCAGCGTGAAAAGCCCGATGATGAGTTTGTTGTGAATGGAAAAATGAATGATTCTGTCTAACATGGAGACGGTTGGGTTGATGAATAGAAAAATGTCATTCTCCTCACCCGGCGTTGCGCCGAATGAGGAGAAGCCCGACCAATCCGTGAAACGGATCAGTCAGCGAAAAAACTTAACCCAACTTGTTTATAGGAGGCCGAAAAAGCATTGCAAGGTGCGCCGAGGAAGAAGGCGCCCTGTAACAGAAATTGGCAGCCCGGCCATCATAAAGCCATTCAGGAGCCATCATTTCAACACAATCGTTTCTAAAAAAACTGGCATAAGCCATGCCCGTCGCGCAGCAGCCCGGGCAGTGACAATGCCCGCAGCCGTCAGTATCGGGCGGGCAATCCTGGCCGGGATGGATGTCATTGCATGGGTCGGCCGTTGATGGCGCACAATGGTCATTCACCGACAAACGAGCGGCGGCTTTTTCTTGCCCTTGTTCTACTCCGATATCTACACAAGCCCAAACCGCGCTCGTTGGCGATACAACGAAACAAACGGTGAGCAGGAGCAATATGCCAAGGTAGAATTTCATAATTCGCAGGCAAAGGTATGTCTTTGAGATCACTTTCTCAAGGTCGCGTTACATTTCTCGATAAAGCACCCTTTAAAATAAGGCTGAAATATCGGCGGGCGATAGAATGGGTGTGCGAAGCAATTCAAAATACCCGGCACGGATTTCATCGGAAAGGTATCTTTGTACCCAAGTATGCCTCTGAATGTTTGCCGTCACCATTTTTTTGCAGCGGAGGCACGTTTTTTGAAAGACGAACCCCTATCTGTAATCACCAGATGACTATACCCTTTGTAAGCAGCAGTTCATTTTTCGCCTGCCTTATGACGTGAAGCAGTCACCACTGGACGTTCGGGCTTTTATATTTGCGAAGGTGAAAGAGCATTTAGGGGAAGTCGCATGAAAGAAGGGTGAAAAATTGATTTATTTACACCACTTTTTACACCACACATTAGAGTTTCCTTTGTAAAATATTGACAATCAATTGTTAATTGATTTAAGTTCTCGTCCCGCCAGCTCCACAAAAGCCGCTCCTGAAAAGGGGCGGTTTTTTTGTTTTACAATCCCTTTACATCCTTTTACAAGCCAAAAACAGCATTCCACTGCCCTGCGGGTATCTTTGAGGCATTGTTTCATAAACCCACTATAATTATGCAGTTCTTCCTCCTCGCTTTTTGGATCGTTACGCAAACCATGGTTGCCAATGCCGGGCATGACAATGGATCCACCGTTGCTTGCAACAGCACTGCCATCAGTGAAAATGACAGCCTGAAAACACTGAATAAGAACATACCCGACGCCGTCAATAAAGTTTTTAGATCCACAGATGGCGGGGAGAACTGGCAGAACATCAGCGCCGGACTCGAATATGTGCAACCCGCACAAATCTTCACTGCTGACGGGGAAGTCTTTTTAAGTTCTTTTAACGGGCTGTACTTCAGCCATTTGGGTTGTAGTGCAACCAATTGGGAAAATGAGTTCACCCTACCCGAAGTCATTACCGGCATCTTCCCCGGCAAAAACGGACCCTACGTTACCAGTTACGGAAGCGGTGTTTTTCAAAAATTACCGGGAAGCGGCATTTGGAGAACCCTGAGTACTAACCTGAACGACAAACGGGTGTACACGATCCTGGAAACGCAGACGGGCGATCTCCTGGTCGGTGGCGATAAAGGAATATACAAATCAACAGACTTTGGCAAAAGTTGGAAACTGGTGTTTGACCAATTCCATGTCTGGAGCCTCCTTACCTTGGATGGCGAATTAATTGCCGGAGGCTCCAAAGGCGTGCTGCGTTCGACCGATGGTGGCGAACATTGGGATTGTACCATGCAAGAGGATGGTGGTGTGGTCAAAACGGGGCGTACAGAAAATGGCATCGGTGTGATTACTTACGATGGTACACAGGAAAACCTCTACACGTCGTCTGATGGCGGCAAGACCTGGAATTATGTAGATGACAGCCTTTCTTCCTGGGTTCAGTTCATGGACGACCTTGAACAAGTGGGATCAAACCTCTTCTGGAGCCGCGAAGCCGGAATTTTTCGGTCTTCCGACAAGGGCCAGACCTGGAAACTCGTATTTCCGTCTACCGACAATCGGCAGTATAAAATGTCTGTTTCAGATCAAACGATTTTTGTGTTACGGCCGTCCGGGTGTTGAAGACAAACCCGAGAAACTACCAGAATAACGTACGATTTTTTATTCAAAAGCCGCTTCGAAAGAGGAGCGGCTTTTGTAGTTTCGGCCCATGGCTTCATCGATTTTTTCCAGCATTTAATCGCCAAAATTTGCCGATTCCTGGCTATATCCTACTTTTGAGAAGTAAACAATACTTTTTATCCATGAAAAACGACTTCAAAGAAACCCAACATTTCCGTCAGCCGTGGATTTATGTTTTACTCCTGGGCATCAACGGTCTGCTTATTTATGGTGTAGTGCAGCAAACGCTGATTGGCCAGCCGTTTGGCGACAACCCGGCGCCTACCCCGTTGTTGCTGCTTTTCTGCCTAATCCCAATTGCCATATCCCTATTGTTGTGGTTTGCTAAATTAGAGACCCGTATCGACGCCAGCGGCATCCATTTCCGTTTCTGGCCGATGCTGCGCCAGGAGCGCAATATCCGCTGGACCGACGTACAGCATATTACCGTTCGCCAATACAAACCCATCCGCGAATTCGGCGGCTGGGGGGTGCGCTACGGGTTTAAAGGCATGGCCTACAACACTTCGGGCGATATGGGCATCGAAATCGCCCTTAAAAACGGCAAGAAAATATTGCTGGGCACCCAAAATCCTGAAAAAGCCCGCCACTTCCTGAAAACGGAGGCGAGTACTTTTTTCAAATCTTGACAAATCGGGCCTTCAACAGCACCCCGCCTGCATTACAGACTACCCAATACACACCCACTGGCAGGGCGCTGGTTTCGACGCGCCACCCAGGGCCAGTGCGTTGAAAAGGCAGGTTAAGGGGCTGGCCGAATTGGTTTATGATTTGCCAGTCGGAGGGCATCTTCATGCTTTTGGGAACTTCCACCAACAAGTGATCCAAAACGGGGTTTGGGAACAGCAACAAGCCGTTGGCTTTGGGCTCGATTGTGCTGGTATTGATTACCTGGATTTGCTGTCCCGATTGCTCCGTACATCCAAAAGGTGACGAGACGGTCAGCGTAACAGTATAGGAACCCGTGGTAGCGTAATCGTGCGTGACAAAACCGCCAACTTCTGATTGTCCATCGCCAAAATCCCAGTGGTAATTCCAGGCTGGGTTTGATGCCGATTCAAAGCCCCATTGGGTAGCATTGAGTTCAAACGTGGTAAACCCGGCGTCCAAAACTGGAAAATTTTGCGAAAAAGCGCTGTCCATCCAGTCCAGGCGAGCAGCGGTCCACACTTTCAATTTTTGGATTTCGCCAGCATAGGTGGGAGGCAATGGCTGCGGGTTGGGCCAAATGTAAATACCCAGAATGTCCCAGTATTTGAAATTGCGCTGCTGGGCCTCCCCGATCAGCGTGGCCATCGAATCGATTTTGGTAAAAACAGCAGCAGTGCTCAGTTTGTCTTCGCGCAGGTTTTGCCACCTGCAGGCCAGGTTTTGCTGAAACATGGTATCCAGTTCCAGGCGGTCCCACCAGTATGGAATGCCGGCATCACCACACACCTCATTAATGTTGTACGCCCAACCGGAAGTCAGCCAGGCTTCGCAATAATCTGCATTGAACCATGCGAGGTCAAAATCCCAAACTGGCCCCATACGCAGTTTACCACCTTTGTCGTCGCGTTGTTTGTAAAAATAGGTGCTCAGGCGATAGCCATCTACATTTCGCGACATTTCATTGACGAACAAGAAATCCATAAACGATTCCTCATCGCCAAACCTGCGCCAGCCCAATTGGGGATGCTGAAAATTGGGACTGGCAAGGGCCATTTCAAAACTGTCGACGTAGCTCCGGATATAATTCTGCTGTATTGGCAGCATTTGGTCCCATTTGGGGTATTCGTGTTGGAAATAGGTGAAGTGGCCCGGATAACCGGGCTGTGCGAATTGAGAATTCCAGCCCGGCGAACTGTTCCAGTCAATTTTTACAATGTAGCCACCCGTCAGGTCCACCCCGAGGGTGTCGGCAGGCGTGATTTTAGGAATATCCAGGCGTTCGGCGCCCCGTTTTATTTTTTCTGTCAACAAATAAACGCCCTGATAGGTGCCATCGATTAACAATTCGCAGAAACGGGTTCTGGCCGCATAATGACCCAGGTCTCTCGAAAGATCATAGGTTAAGGCATTGCGCAGGAGGGTTTTATCGGAAAAATTTGCCAGCAAAACATAATCGCTTGTAGCGGGCAAATTCAACAGCACAACATCCAGGTCTTTTCCCAGGGAATCCCGCGTTTCGATGCGGATGTTTTTCTTTGGAAAACTCTGGGTGCTGTTGCCATGGTATTCAGCGCCGATGGGACCCGAAAAGGAAGGCACATCAGTAAACGGGTAATTCCGAATACCGGAACCCTGGTCATAAACCTCCATCCACACATCCACCTTGGGCTCATCCTGGATCAGTTTCCCGCTGGTTAAAATCTGGATTACAGGCAAATCACTGGATTCAAACGGGAAAGGAGCAGAAGGGTTGGCGCCAAACGTCAGGCTCCAATCCAGCAAATCGCCACTGTCGGCAAAAGCATAAGTATCTAAAATCACCAGGCGCCAGGTACCATTAGGGTCCTGACCGTTGTTGACCCTGCCAAGGTCGCCCAATGGGCGAAAGGTGCCGGTAAAGGGGTACCAGACCTGGTACAGTGATTCTGTTGCGTTGCCATCCAGACAAGTATTCAAAAAACCATCGGTGTCGCCACCCACACCCGAAAAAAGCGGAATAAGGGTACTGTCGGGGGCCATCAGAGAAACACTGACATCCGCGCTCCAGGTGTGCACAATGTTCAGGCAAACAGATTCCAGGCCAAAGCCCTGGGTGTCAATTGCTGTTGGCAAACCGGTTACAGCAAGATCAAATACCACATAGGTACCATCGTCCGGAATGGGCCCGCCAGTGGCGGTAAAAGTCTGGGAAAACCCTGCCGGTGAAAGCACCAGCGATAAGAGGAGCAGTAAGATAAAACGCATCGAGACAGGAGAATTATAGATTCAGCACCGGATTCGGCTGCCAAATGTACCACTCAGGCGGTTTATCCTATAAAAAAAGTGAATCCCATCGAACACTTTTTCAGTATTCGACAACAGCGCACTACATTTGTCGTTATAAGCGGGTATTTAGGCTTTGGAGCTGGGCTTATTTAAAAGTCTTTTCGGGCCAAATGCCGCGTCATCACAGCAAGTTCTACAAACCGGGAAACCAATCCATATCTTATTCCTTGGAACCCAAAGACAAATACCCAAGGACCAAAGACATAATTAAGCCCCTTCAACAAAGTAAGAATACACATGTCTACAGCATTTCTGGAACATCAGGATATTAGAGGCTTGGGAAGCAACCTCGAAATGCTTGCGCAGCAGGTAGTGGAAGGCTTCATTGTTGGCCTGCACCGCAGTCCCTTCCATGGCTTTTCTGTTGAGTTTGCGGAGCACCGCCTGTACAATGCCGGCGAAAGCACCCGCAACATCGACTGGAAGGTGTATGGCCGCACCGACAAGCTTTTCGTGAAGCGGTTTGAGGAAGAAACCAACCTGCGTTGCCAGATCGTGGTAGACGCCTCTTCCACCATGTACTACCCCTGGGATGAAAAAAATCCGGCCAAATACAAGTACCTCAACAAGTTGAGCTTTTCTGCGCAGGCGGCAGCCGTGTTGATGAATGCCCTCAAACGGCAACGGGATGCCTTTGGCCTGACCGTTTTTGATACCGAAATCCGGGTGAACACCGGCAACAAATCTACTACCCAGCATTACCGGCAACTACTTACACACCTGGTCAATTACATCGAAAACCCAAAACTCAACCAATCCACCGACCTTTCCGCTTGTTTACATCAGGTAGCCGACTCGTTGCATCGCCGGTCGTTGGTGGTGATTTTTACCGATGTGATGGAAAGGGCGGAAGCGGCGGACAAGCTGTTCTCGGCCTTGCAGCACTTGAAGCACAACAAGCACGAAGTGATTATTTTTCACGTCGCTGACAAAAGCAAGGAGCGGGATTTTGAATTTGAAAACCGGCCCTATATTTTCGTCGATATGGAAAGTGGCGAACAGGTGAAATTGCAACCTAACCAAATCAAGGAATTTTACCAGGAGCAAATCAAAACGTTTACCGACCAGCTGAAAATGAAATGCCTACAGTACAAAATTGATTTTGTAGAGGCAGATATCAACCGCGGCTTCTTCCCTATTTTGCAGACCTGGATGGTCAAACGCAAAAAAATGGGCTGATCCTAAAACAATTACGTTCCAATACATCAACATACCAACCATGCAAAATATCCAATTGGCCGCCATCTCTACCAAAGCGCCAGAGGCTCGACAAAGACCAAGCTGAGAAAAAACCGAGAAACTGGTCAAACGCCTGGGCCACCTGCAGGAGTTGATGTACGCTGAAAAAAAATACTCCCTGTTGGTGGTGTTTCAGGGTATGGACGGCTCCGGCAAGGACGGCGCGGCGCACAATGTTTTCTACAATTGCCGGATGTCGGGCATGACGGTAGCCTCCTTTAAAAAGCCAAGCGAAGAAGAATTTGCCCACGATTTTTTATGGCGTATCCATAAACATGCCCCTGCAAAAGGCATGATCACCGTTTTCAACCGTAGCCATTACGAAGACATTCTCATCCAGCGCGTACACGGCTGGATTGATGAAATACGCGTTGCAAAGCGGATGCAAGCCATCAATGCCTTTGAAGAACTCCTAGAGTTTGACAACAACACGCTGGTATTGAAATTTTTCCTGCACATTTCCAAGGAGGAACAGGAAATTCAGCTGCAGCAACGCAAAGATGACCCGGAAAAATTCTGGAAGCACAACCCAGGCGACTGGAAAGAACGCGAATACTGGGACCAGTACATGGGCGCCTACGAATATGCACTCAACAATGCCAGTATTCCCTGGGAAATTTGCCCGGTAGACCAGCGCTGGTACCGCGACTATTTTATCGCAAAATCAATTGTAGCGCGACTGGAATCCCTGAACATGCAATATCCGGAACTGCCAAAGGATTAATATTAGTCTTTGGTCTTTGGGAACACGCGCAGGCCATTACACCTTGTTGTTGCATTCAACTGCAGCCCTCGTTTGGGTACAATTTATCCTAGGATTTCACGCGATAAGGCGCGTAGATGTCACCATTCCATACGGAAGGGCCACCCATCAATCGGAAACGGATAAAACACTGAACGCCGAAATTGGTCATGCGCGATTCGCGCTCTGTAAGCGGGGTAAGATCGAGGTCCCCGAAAAACTCCAGTCCAGCACTGATATGTTGCTCCTCACCAAAAAAGTGCCCGTATCCTCCCTGAAAGACAAATAGTTTGCCGATTGGAGCACCGAGTGGATCGCTGGGGTTGAAAAACACAGCAATATTGCTGCGCAATTCTTTATCCCCAATGCTGTTGGCTATGGTTTGTGAACCATAACCAAAGTCACGAACAAACTTATAACCGCCTTTAAACCCAACATAATCCACCTTGGTGGGCAAATAGAAGTCCTGCCCTACCCCAATGGTACCGCCCATGGTCATTTTACGAAAGGAAGAAGGAGAACTCATGTATTCCACCAGGGCGAAAAAGGGAAGTTTACCGTAGGTGATTACAGCCGAAAAGCCCAATCTGGGTTGTATAAAGGATTTCCGCAATTCATGGTCCGCCTCAAAGTCGTCCCAGGTATAATCCAGGCCGTGTTTTTCAAAAAGTTGACGATCGTAGTCCCACAGGTACCACAATTTGGTTGCTTCGAACCTGGTTTGGTGCATCAGCAGCGAACTACCGAAGTTACACCCTAAGTCAACCTTGAGTTGCTGGGCCTGCAATTGGGAACAAAAAAGGAGTATAAAAAGAACAGGGGTAAAGAACTTTTTTATCATGGAAGTGTGTTGACGAAATGTTACAAAAAAAGTAACGAACGGTAGAAAACTGAACAAAAATAGTACTTTTTATGATTTAACGGCAAACATTAACAATTCTTTTAATTCTTAATGTTTCGTTAGGGTTTTCTTAAGATCGCAATAACCATGCCCTTGTTAGCGCTCTAGAGTACAAGTGCAACAAACAATCCAAACCGATTTTCAAACCTTTCAATCCGCTAACGTATGAATCGCAATGTGTCCGGCATTTTTTGCCTTCTGCTTTCCCTGACCGTAGTACTCCCTTCCTGCAAAAAGGATAAATTGCCTTCTTTTGAAGAGCAGGTAACAGGGCACTGGAAATCCAGCGCTGTTTTTATCAACAACACTGATGTAACGGCTGCTTACCAGTACGCGCTGTCGCTTGAAGCTACCCACGAATTTAACCTGAACTTGTCCACACCGCTGCATGGCGGTTCTTCCACCATCTATGAAAGTGGCGACTGGATAGAGAACGAAGCAAAGAACGACCTCACCCTGACGTTCAACAGCTCCGGGCAGGTAATCACTTATGATGTCACCATCGTAAGTGAAACCCAGATGACGGCATCTTTCACACAGAACGGATCGCTGTTCCAGATTACCTTCGACCGCACCCAGGATTAGTATGGTTTTAGCCATTGGGTGTTGGTCTTTGGCATTGCTCCGAAGGATTAACTATTTGGTTTTCAATGCATTACTTTTTAACAAAATGTTCGTTGATAAATAGTGAACCTGCTGCTTTAAAAAGGGTGTTCAAAATTTAGTGCTAATATTTCTAGTATTTAATCTGATACAGTACTTTGAATCGTGATCGAAGCCAAAGACCAACACCCAATAGCGAAAGACTAGATTAGTGCATGTTTGGGACTTGCTGATCGGCAAAAAACGCTTATTTTGCCTGTTCTTAAGTCAAGTCCCAAACCTCATTTTTCCCATTCCAACATGACAAAAGTTCGCATAGACAAATGGCTCTGGAGTGTTCGTATCTATAAAAGCCGAACGCTGGCAACAGAGGCCTGCAAAGAAGGGCGTGTAAAAATAGCGACCAACAGCATAAAACCTTCCTTTTTGATTTCAGAAGACGATATCGTTACGGTAAAAAAAGACGGTTTTAATTTCGTTTACAAGGTCGTCCAACTGATTGAAAAACGCGTAGGTGCACCCCTGGCAGCGGTTTGTTATGAGGACATTACTTCGGAGGAAGAAAGAAATAAGTACAACGCCTGGTTCCTGAATGGTATGCCAGCGGCGGTGAAGCGAGAAAAAGGGGCCGGCCGACCAACAAAGCGAGAGCGCCGGGAAATCGACACCTTTAAGGACGATCATTTTGAGTCCAACCACGAATTGCCGTTGTAGTACCCTGATTGATAGCACACTAGTGCCGCGTCCGGCAACATTAACCCAGTTCCCCTTTCATCAAACATTCCTAATTATGAGAAATACCCTTGTTTCAATAACCCTGCTGCTACTGCTGGGCATAGGCTTTACTGCCTGCAAAAAGGACCAAACCTACGATGACCGCTTGTCGGCCACCTGGACATCTAATACTGTTCTGGTTAATGGCGCCGATTTCAGCAGCTTTTACGACCTGACCCTGACACTGAAATCCAACAAAGACTTCACCCTGGCCCTTGCGTTGCTCAATCCCTCTACCGGCACCTCCAGTACCACTACCAGTGCCGGTATATGGGAAGCCAGCGAAACCGATGCGACCTTAACGCTGACCTATGACGGCTCGTCCAAGATTGAGATTTATGACATTCAGGAGTTAAGCGACAATGCGCTCAAAATTGAGGTAGTGAATGCTTCCAACGACCGCATTACGTTTAGCATGACAAAGCAATAAACACGGGATTCCCATTCAAAGATCAATTCCCGGCAAACTGCTTCAACCAATAACTTCGGGGTGCCATGCAACACATGGCACCCCCTTTTTGTTCCGGAAAAGCGACTACAGCAAACCAAAAATTTTGGCGTATTTGATCATTTCTCCTGGGTTGGAAATTTTAAGTTTACCCGTCATCATGGCCATCATCGGGTTCAGGTCTTTGCTGATCAGTTTGCTGAACGACTCAGACGTGGTGGTTACCCGGCAGATTGCCTCTCCGTGCAGCCCATCCTTTACCAGGAGTACGCTGTCTTCAACATGCACCGTATAATGTCCGGAGCCATCTACTTCGAAGTGAAAAATGGTAAAATGGCCCTCCAGCACTTCAGGTTTTGTTTTGGCGGGCAAATCAAAAAGATATTCGCGGGGATCAATCATATTCTAAGATCTTAGCTGAAACTTAATTTGTTGGTCGGGAAAGGTGGAATTACCTTCGCTCAAAAGTAGTATTTTCAACAAAATCCCGCCCTTTAAGTTTTCAACGCCATCCATATGTTTACTCCTTTTTGTTCCACAAGGCTGATTTCAATTCTTTTAGCATCATCCTTTTTAACTTTTGGTTGTATGGAAAATGCCAGTCAAAAAAAGCCCGTAACCATACCTGCCGGATTCGACTGGCAGGGTCACCGCGGCTGCCGGGGCCTGATGCCAGAAAATACGATCCCCGCCTTTTTGCATGCACTGGAGTTTCCAGATGTAAAAACCCTGGAACTCGATCTGGCGGTATCAAAAGACGGCCAGCTGATCGTAAGCCATGAGCCCTGGTTTAACCATGCCATTTGCCTCGACGCCAGCGGGCAACCCATTGCGGAAGAAAAAGAAGAAACCTTGCTTATCCACCAGTTTACTGTGGCCGAAATCCGCGCTTTTGACTGTGGCAGTATCGGCAATACGCGGTTCCCCGACCAGCACAAACAGCGCGCCTGGAAACCAACCCTGGAAGAAGTCGTGCATGCGGTGAAGGAAAAATACCCCGACCGCGAGGTATTTTGGAACATAGAGATCAAATCGAAACCCGAATGGGATGGCGTTCAAACGCCACCGATCGACAGTTTTGTGGCGCTTGTGGTGGATAATCTGAAAGCGCTGGGGATTGAAAAAAACTGTAACCTACAATCATTTGACATCCGGCCGCTCCAAATCCTGAAACAAACCGCGCCCGAAATTAAACTTGCCTTATTGGTGGAAAACATCTGGGGGTTATCATCCAACCTCAACAAACTGGGTTTTCAGCCGGACATTTACAGCCCTTATCACCAATTGGTAAGCCAGGGGCTGGTGCAAAAATGCCATGAAAAAGGCATTAAGGTAATTCCCTGGACCGTCAACGACACCACTACCATGACATCAATGCTTGGCATGGGGGTCGATGGAATCATTACCGACTACCCCAATTTGATTCAGGAGATACACAAAAACTAGGGTGGATACTCCCCATTATTTGAATTGAATGGCCTTTACCGGTGCTATTTTTGACACCAACATGGAAGGAAGGATCAGAAACAGCAGCGTAATGAAGAGCGTTCCGGCGTTGATGGCCAGAACCGGCCACCATTCCAATCGCACTGGTGCGTAGGAGAGGTAATAGTCGGTTTCGTTGAGTGTGATGAGGTGAAACTTATCTTGCAAAAAACAAAACCCAAGACCGATAACATTGCCCCAAAACATACCGCGCAGCGTAATGAGGCCCGCATGGTAAAGGAATATCTGCCGGATCCGGCCATTTCGCTCCCCGAGGGATTTTAATACGCCAATCATCGTGGTGCGTTCCAGCACCAGGACCAGCAAGGCCGTAATCATGTTCACAATGGCTACTGCCAGCATCAATCCAAGGATCACAATTTCGTTGTAATCCTGCAAGTCGAGCCATTCAAAAATGGCGGGAAACTTCTCTCTAATACTCACCGACAACAAGTCTGGCGGCAGCACTTCCGTATAGATGTATTCATTGTACAGGTTCAGGTCCCGAAGGTCATCCAGCCAAACCTCAAATCCTGCCACCTGATCGGGGCCCCATCCCAAGAGTTCCTGTACAACCCGAATGTCACAGAGGGCTATTTTCCGGTCGTAATCTTCTAAACCCGTTTTGTAAATGCCGCTAATCTCAAAACGGCGGCGCAATTGTTCTCCTTCTTTTACAAAATTGACAATGAATTTATCGCCCACACCCACCTGCAAGCGGTCGGCCGTTTGCCTGCTGATGATGATATCACGGGAAGGAGCAGTATCCGTCCACGCAATAGGTCGGCCCTCCAGCAAATAGGGTTTGAGGTTCTCCCAATCGAAATCCTGTCCAATGCCCTTGAGAATGATCCCCTCCATGGCAGTTTTGGTGCGAATAATGCCAGGTTTGTGAGCATACACCTGAATATGGCGAATGCCACCGTGGGCTTTTCGAGTTACTTCTCTGCCCGTTTCAAAACCCAGGATTGTTTCCGGTTCGGTAAATTCAATGGCCTTTACGGAATCCAGAGAAGGATAAAAATCCTGTTTTTTATCAATGGGCTGGGGTTCAAAGGAAAGGGAATAGGCCGTGTCGGTAATGTGGATATGCCCCCAAAATTCAAATATTTTTCGGCCTATTTCGTATTTAAAACCAGCAATCAGGGCGGTAGCCGAAACCATAACCGCAACACTCAGGGCCACCGCAACGGTGGCGATCCGAATGATGACGCGGGAAAAGTTTTTTTCTCCGCGTGCTGCAATACGCCTGGCTACAAATAAGGGAAAATTCAAATGAATGAGACTTTAGCGGCTGTCTGCGGCAAAGATAACATTTATGTCTGCGCTTTTTTGACCGAAAAGGCCGGGAAACGCCCGGCAAATTTTAATTTTGCCGCCGCTTGCGGAAACAACGTTTCTCAAAATTGCATGCTAAGGCTATGAACAACACCAGCAACAACGACTTTTTGGAAGAACTCCGCTGGCGCGGATTGATCCACGACCAAACACCCGGACTTGAAGAACACCTTGCCAAAGGCACCGTTCGGGGTTATATTGGCTTCGACCCCACTGCTCCCTCGCTTACCATCGGGAATTATGTTCAGATTATGCTGTTGAGTTTCCTGCAGCGCAGCGGGCACCAGCCGGTAGTACTTATGGGCGGCGCAACCGGCCGTATTGGCGACCCCAGTGGCAAGGATACGGAGCGCGAACTCAAATCGTACGACGAACTTGATCACAACCTGGCTTTTCAGGTCAAACAGGTGGAGCAACTGCTGCAGCTGGATGGGGATGCACCGAACAAAGCGCTGGTGGTAAATAATTACGATTTTTACAAAGACATGAATGTCCTGAGTTTTCTTCGGGACGTAGGTAAATACCTGACGGTCAACTATATGCTCTCCAAAGAAAGTGTTCAGCGCCGTCTGGAAAGCGGTATATCATTTACCGAATTCAGTTACCAGTTGATTCAGGGATACGATTTTGTACTCCTGCACCGGCACCATGGTGTTACCCTTCAAATGGGTGGCAGCGACCAGTTTGGTAATATTACTGCCGGCGTGGAACTCGCCAGGAAAATTGATGAAACGAAGCTCTTCGCAGTTACCACGCCGTTGTTAACCAAGGCAGATGGTACCAAGTTTGGTAAAAGCAGCACTGGCAACATTTGGCTGGATCCTAAGCTCACCAGTCCCTACAGGTTTTACCAATTCTGGATCAATGCCGACGACAGCGACCTCTCCAAGTTTCTCCGGTATTTTTCTTTTAAATCCCAGTCGGAAATAGAATCCCTGGAGGCCAACGAAACGCCTCAACAACTCAAGCGTATTTTTGCCGAGGAAATAACGGTGAGAATCCATGGAGCGGAGGAGTTTGCATCTGTCCAGGCAGTTTCCGAGTTGCTGTTCGACCCCAAGGCTGGTGCTGACACCCTCAAGTCGCTTTCCTTAGCATCGCTGGAACAGGTTGCTGAAGAAATTCCCGCACCAGAAATCCCGGCTGCTATACTACAGGATTCCGTGAATATCATCGAATTGCTGACCACCCACACGGGCATTTTATCTAGCAAGAACGAAGCGCGCAAAGCCATTCAAAACAATGCAATCGCTGTCAACAAGGTGAAGGTTAACAGCCCCGATCACGTGGTGCAGCAAGCGGATTTGCTGCACGGTAAGTACATTATGCTGGAAAACGGGAAGAAGAACAAGTTCTTGCTGAAAATGAGATAAACTTGGGCATTGAACATTGGGTGTTGGGTATTGAACATTGATCAATATCCAACACCCAATGTTCACTTATGCGCCAAATAACTCTCCGAAGGTTTTGATGTCGCCTTCTATTTTGGAAACCATGGCATTACAAGCCAACAGGTAGCCATTTTGTGCATTGGCAATTTTATCCTGTTCCACTTCAATTTCTTGCTGTAACGAAACGACTTGCTCCTTTGCGGCGGCAATTTCCTGCTGTAGGCGGGCGATTGTTGCTTCTTTTTCCGATAGCCCTGCCGTCAGACTTTCGATGTTGGCCTGCCGGGCCTCCACTTCTGATTTCACTTTGCTCTGTACAGCGGCCTCAAAGTTATTGCGGTCGGTAATTACGGCTTCTTTATACTGCCGGGCGGTTTCATTTAATTTATCCTTGGTCAGGCCCTGAATTTTGAGGGAATCGAACACTGCGCGCATACGCTCTTTTTCATTCTTAATGTGGGCCTCCAGGGTATCCATCATTTTCCAAAACTCGAAATAATCGGGTCCTGGCAAATTGGTGTTCTCAAACAGTTCCTCAAAATGCTTTTCAAACTTGCTCAAATCCGACTCCTTCATCGGCACCGGCCTTACGGGTGTGCTTGTCGCGGAAGTATTGACCGGAGCAGCAGGCGCAACAGCTTGTGGCGTGTTGGTATCTGAGGGCTGTTCGTCGTCGAGCACAACAAACAAACCAATGGCTTTTCTAAATAAACTGTTCATAATCAAGGAAAAAAGCGGTGAAAGTTAACTCATACAGGCTTTTACAAAACGAACAAAGAGCGGATGGGGTTGTTCAACCGTACTTTTTAATTCGGGGTGAAACTGTACGCCTACAAACCACTTGTGCTTGGGGATTTCTACAATTTCTACCAGATCCGTATCGGGATTGATGCCGGAAGCTTTCATGCCAGCCTTTTCAAAATCAGCTTTGTACTGGTTGTTAAACTCCCAACGGTGCCGATGGCGCTCGCTAATGTGTTCTTTCCCATAGGCCTTATAGGCATTGGTTTGCTTCGTCAGGGTACAGGCGTATGCCCCCAGTCGCATGGTGCCACCTTTCTTTTTCACCTCTTTTTGCTCGTTCATCAAATCGATGACCGGGAAGGGTGTTTTGGGGCTAACTTCGGTGGAGGCGGCCCCTTCCATGTTCAAAACGTTGCGTGCAAATTCCACAACAGCACATTGCATGCCCAGACAAATGCCAAAGAAAGGAACGTTGTTTTCCCGGGAATAACGAATGGCCGCGAGTTTACCTTCTATTCCCCGTTCACCAAATCCCGGTGCAACCAGAATTCCCTGCAAACCCGATAGCATTTTGGGTACATCCCGGTAGTTGCCCTCCAAATCCTCGGCGTGAATGGGCACAACCTTCACCTTGCACTCATTGATGGCGCCAGCGTGCACAAACGACTCGTAAATGGATTTATAGGCATCGGGAAGTTCATTGTATTTGCCCACCAGGCCAATCCGAACCTCCTGTGTTGGATTTTTCAGTTTGCCAAGAAAGGCTTTCCAGCTGCTAAGGTCTGGCTCCCGACGGTCGTTGAGGTGAAGCTTTGAAATGACTACCGAATCAAGATGCTCTTTAAACAGCAAAAGCGGCACATCGTAAATACTATCGGCATCGATGGCTTCAATAACCGACGACATTTCCACGTTACAGAACAGTGCCAGTTTTCTCCTGATGTCGAGGCCAAGCGGGTATTCAGTGCGGCAGGCCAGAATATCCGGCTGAACGCCCAGGCTCAGCAATTCCTTTACAGAATGCTGTGTGGGCTTTGTTTTAAGTTCTTTGGCAGCCTTTAGATAAGGCACCAGGGTAAGGTGGATAACCAGGCAATTATCGCGACCCAGTTCCCAGCGCAATTGGCGCACCGATTCCACATAGGGGAGGGATTCAATGTCGCCAACGGTACCGCCCAACTCTGTGATGATAATTTCATGGTTGCCCGTTTGTCCGAGCAGCAGCATACGCCGCTTGATTTCATCGGTAATGTGCGGAATTACCTGCACTGTTTTGCCCAGGTAATCACCGGAACGCTCTTTTTCAATTACCGTTTGATAAACAGAACCTGTAGTAACGTTGTTGGCCCTGGAGGTTGGGCTGTTGAGAAAACGCTCATAATGGCCCAGGTCGAGGTCGGTTTCTGCCCCGTCATCGGTGACATAGCATTCCCCATGCTCATAAGGGTTGAGCGTGCCGGGATCGACATTAATGTAGGGGTCGAACTTTTGAATGGTTACGGTAAAGCCACGGGCTTGAAGGAGTTTGGCCAAAGAGGCGCAAAGAATACCTTTACCCAAAGAAGATGTTACGCCACCCGTAACAAATATATACTTGGTCATAGAATGCTTCGAATTGTTACGGGACACAAAGGTAGCTAAAATTGATGAAGCCACACTGCTATTTCCACAGGAGATTTACAAATGTCTTTATTCAGGCATCCTTGGTTTTATACTCGAAATAAGCAACGTGTCGGAAATAACTTTCCGGATTTGGGGTGCAGGTTTTGTGCGCTGACAAGACGTCAAAACAGGTATGTAGTACATTACATTACTGTTTTGGCAACGCAGTCAGCGTTCAAAAAATGCCGCCAAATTGGAAAGTTATTTCTGACACGTTGCTAAAGCGGTTTGCGAATGCTCACTTATCCTCGGCCCTCCTGGTTGCGCGATTATTTTCGCAAACCACTTTACTTCGAGTATAACTTTATTCGCTTACATTTGTTATGGTGGGAAAGGCCATTATCATGGCGCTAGCACTTATGTTATGCAAAAAGTAATCTTCCAGGATGTTGGTTGGCTTGATTATCAAAAAAGTTGGGATTATCAAACCAGCCTGCATAAGTCGTTGGTTGATCGGAAATTAAAAAATCGGGATCAGCCTGTACAAGAGCAGGAAGCAGCGGCTCACCATGTACTTTTCGTAGAACACCCTCCTGTTTTTACGCTGGGAAAAAGTGGATCTGTTGAGCACTTATTACTAAGCGAAGATGAATTAGCCGCGCGTGGCATTCAATATTTCCCCATCAACCGTGGCGGCGACATTACCTATCATGGCCCCGGACAAATTGTTGGCTACCCTATTTTAGACCTTGATTTGTTTTTCAACGATGTACATCGCTATGTACGCAACCTGGAGGAGGTCATTATTCGGGTTTTGGCAGATTTTGAGATTCCAGCAACTCGGGTACCTGGTTACACTGGTGTTTGGATTGAGGAAGCGCCGCAGCGGCCCATCCGGCCCGAAGAGGCTGCTTTTTTTGAAAAAGGCCGTAAAATCTGCGCCATAGGGGTGCACCTCAGTCGCTGGGTTACCCTCCATGGATTTGCCTTTAATGTTAATACCGATTTGTCTTATTTTGATTTGATTGTTCCCTGCGGCATCCAGGAAGACGATAAAACCGTAACTTCTATGGAAAAAGAGCTGGGCCAGGCGGTGGAACAAAGTATTGTAAAACAACTGTTACAAAAGCATTTTTGTGCCGTATTTGACTGTGTTCCAACGCACTCGCCCCTGGAAAGCAACCGGCATTTTTTTGATTAATTATGAAGAAAGATATCTCGCTGCGCAAAGTTGAGCACATTGCCATTGCAGTGGTACCCCGCTTACCCCATGAGGAAGACCACGAACATTTTTGGGACGCTTACTTTATCAATTTAAAAAACGAGCCCATTCAATCCGTGCTGATCAATTCGTACGGCTACGGTATTTTGGATGGTGAATCCAGAAAAACCTCGTCACTTCGTTATTTTTTCGAAGAGATACCAGCCATGACTGCCGTAAAAATTGAACCCATGTACGAAAACGTGTTGTCGTTCGCCAATGAATTTTGGGTCAGTTTTTCTTACGACAACTACCTGTTTGACAAGAAGTATGTGTTCGTTGCAGGCAGCCTATCTCCGCTCAATTTCACCGACATCCCTCTTTGCAACGCAAAGGCGTAATGATTCGATAGATGCTTTTAACTACATTTAACTATGAGCAACTCCCTTTTTCAAGGAAAATTTAACCCCTTCCGGCAAGCCTTGTTAATTCTGGGTGCTTCCATAACTTTTATGCTGCTTGAATTCTTGTTCAGGCAAATGCATTTATTTAACCCGGATCCATTGTTCGCCTGGTCCATTGCAACCGCATCATTGCTTTTTTTCGCCATTTTCAACAGCGTTTTAAGTCTCCGCGCCGACAGTTTCAGCAAATACTGGAGTCAATCTATGTACAGTTATCTCGGTATGGCGTTCTTGAATAGCCTTGCTGCCTGGATGTTTTCCAGCATCTCACTCAACGATGCAGGATCTTACAAATCAATCTATGTTGTTATCAGCATTGGTTTTCTGGTCTTTCTTTCGATTGTCAACTTCATCAAAAAGATTGTCCAGTTTGCCGAAAAAGAAGAATGGAATCATCCCAGGCAACGCAGGAAATGAAACCATTAAATTTACCAAACTTCGCTTATCATGTTAAAATTTGGAATTGTTCTGTTGGGATTTATTGCTTGCACTACCCCACCCTCCTCAGGCGACAGTCAATCTGCTGCCCATGCCAAAACGGTGTCGTCAACTACCCCTACTGATACTTTAGTGCCTGCACAATTTGATGCTGCAAATATGTTGGTGCTATCAGAGCGCACTGACGTTGAATGGAAAAAGCAATTAAGCCCTAATGCCTATTATGTGTTGCGGCAGGAAGGAACCGAAAGGGCATTTACTGGCATGTACTGGGACAACCACAAAAAAGGGACCTATGGCTGCGCTGCCTGCGGGCTTCCACTCTTCCGCTCAGAAACAAAATTTGAATCCGGAACGGGATGGCCTTCGTTCTACGAGCCCCTCGACAAACGTTTTGTAAAGGAAATCACCGATAACAGCATTGGTATGTCGCGTACAGAGGTTGAATGTGCCCGTTGTGGCGGCCACCTTGGGCACGTATTTGATGATGGCCCACGCCCCACTGGCCTGCGGTATTGTATGAATTCTGTCTCCCTGCGGTTTGTAGCGGATTAATCGCACGCTTCTGGTTTTATTTTTTCCGGCGATGCATGTAAATCGGCCGACTTCGAATCCTCGGAGCCGGCCGATCTGTTTTGTTGCTTAGAACTTGTTTGGGAATTTGAACAGAGCGGAGGTTCCACCTTTCAGGAAACGTTTGCAACACTTGACCAGGTTTAATTCAATGTAGTAAGCCCGAAACTGCCCATTGCGCATTTGCAATCAACTTGCTCGCGTGGCAAGCATAAGGACGTAACAAAGAACCCTTAGGCATGTACTTATTACACAAAAAAACGGCCGGCCCCGAATGTTCGGGACCGGCCGTTGTTATTGTGACCAGATGTTCCTTTCGAAGATTACTTCGACTGGATCATCTTGCGCGTTGCGCTGTCGGTTGCCGTTTCTACTTTGTAGTACAACATACCTACCGTGTTCAGCACGTTGCGGTCGATCGTGATGGTGTTGTAACCTTTCACGAAGTCGCCCGTTTGCGTGTAGATCGTACGGCCCGTTTCGTCATAAACGGTCAGCGTAGCCTGCGTTGTTTCTGGCAGGTGGAAGCCAATCATCGTCTTGTTGATGAATGGGTTTGGTGTGTTCTGATACAGTTCGAAGCCTACACCTGCGATCGTCGTACCATTGAAGCGGAAGGCTACGTCCAGACGGTTACCGTCCTGGTATGCTTCTGCTTTCGTGATGCGGCTGGATACACCCAACATGCGGCTCAATTGACCGTCTGCTTTGGCGCGGAACTTCACTGCGAATTCACCCGTTGCCTTGCCGTCGAATGACGTCGTGATGGCATCAGCGAATACACCGAAGTTGTCCATGCTCATATCCGTTCCTGGTGTCAGGTCTACTACTTCCAGGTTGTTGTAGTTCATCGTGAACTGGTAACCTGCTACTTGCTCGGCAGCCTTGAAGTTCACTGTGAACTCTTCGCCTGCTTTCACGTCGCGGTCCTGTACATCGAACAACAGGGAACCTGCAGTACGATCGTCGGCGCTCATGAAGGAGTTGGCAATAGCGGAACCGTTAACGTCACCTACTTTCACCGATACGAAGTCGTCGTCCATCTGGTTGTTCTGGATGGAAGCAATCGTCAGGAACTCAGGGAACTGAGAAGCGAACGGATTGGTCGGATTGTTGAAAGTGAAGGCTTTGTCTACAAAACGCCAGCTGGTGTTGTTTGGCAGTTCGCTGTAGATACCCAGGATGAGTTTGCGGAGTTCAACGATGTCAAACGTCGTGATGGAGTTTGATTTGTTGGCGTCAGCAGCGATCATCTTGTATGGGCTGTTCAGTGTTTCCAGACCCAGGATGTGCTTGGAAATCAGCACAAGGTCATAGGTGGTTACACCGTTCAGTGGGTTGTCGTCTTTCAGCGGTGTTACGGTTACGTTAGCAGCGATTGGCAGTGCGTTCGAGAACACATAGTCACCGTTGTTGTCCGTCAGGTCAAACATGCTTACTGGTGGGAAAGCAGGGTGTGAACCGTCGAGTTGAACACTGGCTTCTTCCAGACCGTTGGCGGCCTCTGTTTTCAGTGCACCGGCTACTGATACGTTGCCGTTCGGGCAGTTGCCCATGTTGTCCTGTACAATTACATAAGTTTCGCAGAAGTCGGCGTTGCCGGCAGCGTCGATTGCCCAGAGTTGTACGGCCTGTGGTCCGAGTTCGGCACAAGTGAACGTTACACTGGTGATCGGGTTGCCCTGGCCGTCCACTGGGAACGCACCGGTGCTACCTACTGATTTCTGGATACCAATCTTGATCTGGTTGGCTGGTGTGCAGTTGTCTTCCGTGTACTGGAGGAAGTCACTTGCCCACAACTGGATCATACCTGTAGGCATGATGTTCACGCTCAGACCGTTGATACAAACAACAGTTGGCTTCTTGCAATCTTTCACTACGAAAGTGTATTCGCAGATCGACTCGTTACCGCAACCGTCCTGTGCAATCCACTTGATCTTGTGGGTGCCGTAAGGAAGTTGTGGAACAACACCCTGCAATACGTTGTCGTTCAGGTTCGCTGGCTGAGCCAGGTTGTCCCAACGTACGCATGCCGTGCGGGCATTGCCATTGGTTGTCCAGTCGATGTTGAAACGATACTTCTGGTTAGCAGGTACCGGACGGTTGTCGAACGGTGTGCCACCGAGGTAAGGAATCGTGTTTGGTGCTGGTGGGTTTGTGCTGGAAATTTGTGTTTCCATTACACCGTCGCCGTTCATGTCCAGGAACAACAGGTAGCGTACGCTAAGGTTAGCGCCACCGCAGCTGTCGGTCAAGGTTACACAAAGATCGGTTGGAGCCTCGCAAAGGTCGTGGCTGCCGATGGTGTTATCCCAGTAGGCAGCATCATTCCAGAACAATGGATCGTTGGCCGTCAGGTCGCAAATTTCAACCGGGCTGGCTGGGCAGTTTGCGAAGATTGGCGCCTCGTTGTCGATGATCTTGATGATCTGCTTGTACTTGTAGCAGTTGGCATTAGCGTCCCAGAAGGTCGAGTAGTTCGTAGCCTGTTGGTCGGTTGGATTGATCTTAACCACCGTTGGGTTCCATGGTGTTGGCGTTCCCAAAGCAGAAACGGTTGGACCTGGAAGGTTCGATGGGTGGTTGCTGATGCTGTTCGGGTTCGGGTTAGGAACGTTGATGCAAGGCAAGTTCGGGTTGTAGGTGCACCAGTTGATGATGGTCCACGTACGCTCGATTTTGTAGCAAGCATCTGGTACTACCGTGAAGATTTCATCTTCGTGGGATACACCCAACAATTCGCAATCTTCGCCGAAGAAAGTAGGCTCACCATAGTTACCACTACCGTCACACTCGGTTACGATAACGTCGTTCGGGAACTTCACGTAGTAGTCCTGCTCGTAGTTTACAACAATGCGCTGGGTGCACTGGCTGCTGAAGCCATGGCAATCGAAGGCACGGAACGTGCGAACGATGGTGCCTTTGTTGCAAAGCGTATCAAACTGGCTGTAGTTAACCGTGTGGGTCAAACCTTTCTGGCCCTGGTACACTTTCGTGGAATCCAGGCAGCAGTTGTCGTATACGGAAGCCTTGCCGTAAGCCCAGAGGCTTGGGTCAAAGTTTTCGCAGGAAACCGTTACGTTAGCAGGTGACTGACATACAGGCTTGATTTTGTCCTGTACTTCTACCTGAATCATACACTCGTTGTAGATAGGTGTGCCGTCTGGTCCAATCTGGAAGTTACCATTCACGTCAACCTGGTATACACGCAGGATAACGGTTTGGGTAGTACCAACTTCGCAGCAGTAGAACTTGATCGAATCGTACTCAGAGATAGCGCGCTCAAATTCGCTCGGGAAATCCGGGAAGATGTCGTCGCAGGCTGGGTGACCGTTGATTGGGTTCAGACCCAGGATACAGTCGCTGTAAGGCGCCATACGGCGTACGGTAAAGTGGATATCACCGCAGTTGTCGTAAGAACCGTCGTCGAAAGTCGTGGCTTTTACCCAGGTAACACCGGCGAAATCGCAGCCGTTGGCACTTGGCTCGTAGCAGTCGAATGGATCGTCGATACCAATAGCAACCGTTGTGGTCTGATCACAAGCAGCAACTGGTGGCGTGTAGTCGCGAACCGTCAATCTGAAATCACAAGTGGTAAGGTTACCACAATCGTCCTCTACAGTGTAAAATACTTTGTGGGTACCAAGTGGGAGGCAAGGCGTGTAGCCAAATGCACCCAGGGTATCCGGGTTCCACAGGTTGTTGCCGGGGAAAGAGGTCAAAGCGCCACCACCCTGGAACATACCAATGGTATCACCTGTATACTGATCGAAACCAATGATCATCCAGCTGATGTTGTTGATGCGGGAGCAAGCGTCGGTGATGATCACATCAGGCAGGTTAACCGTAGCACAGCAGGTAAACGGATCGGTAGATACCGTCATGTTGCTTGGGCAGGTAAATTCCGGACCTGTAGAGTCGATTACTTTTACGATCTGATCGTGTGAAACAGACTCACCAGCACACCAGTCTACTACATCCCACTTGCGGAGGATTTTGTAGGTACCATCGCAGATGGTAATAACTACGTCGATGTAGGTGTAGGAAATCGTACAGCCGTCGGGCAAACCAAAGATGTAAGGGAAGCCCTGCAGGCCCTGACCTTCGATCCACTCGGGTGATGGGTAGGAACCGCCGCATTCAAATGCGTCAGCATCGATGCCATCGTAATCCGGAGGAACAACAACGTTGGCAAGCGTTGGGATGGCAAATGAGATGGTCTGAACACAGGTACCTGTGTTGCCAGAAGCATCCGTTGCCGTCCACTTGCGCAGAATCTGGTTGGTGAAACCTTGGGCACAACCACCAGGTACTTGTGTATCGGTAGAAGTCAGCGTATAAGGACCACAGTTTTCAATAACATTGGGCTGATAAACAGCCTGTGCACTGTAGTAGGTAATGGCAAGCTCGCACTTGTTCAAGTTACCGGAGTCGCCAGCAGCATTGTCGCTGATGATGATCTGCCAGTCGCCGGAGGCTTTGGCGCCCAGGAATACATCCAGGAAGTCCACGTTCAAGTTACCAAACTGTGCCTGCAGGCAAGCAGGTGGTTGGATGGTATCGCCAGTGGTGTAGTTCAAACATGGATTGTAGCAATCAGGATCCTGATCGTCAAACGTAGCTTTGATGTTGTCGGTAGCACCGCAGTTGTTGCCCACAGGCGCATTTCGATGCCGTCAGGAGAAACCAACTTGCTGTTCAGGTCACCAATCCAGGTATGGGTAATGTCAAGCGTCATGTTTACATCCAATACCTTGGCATCAGCAGGAATACCACCAACGCTTACCGTTCCGGTCACCGTTTGGTTGTCCGGAATAGCAACTGGAGCAGTGTTCAAATTGAACAGTGCCGTAGCACCTACTGCAGTAGATGGTGCGTTGCAAGGAAGCGTCAGATCTTCGCACTCTACGATTGGAGCGAGTTTGTCTTCCACCTTCACCTGACCCCAGCAGGCTGTTGCCGGTGGCAGGATCTGTTACGCGAACAGCATAGGTTTTGCCCAGGTCGGAAGCAGAAAGACAGCCAGGAACCCATGGACCGTTGCCCAAAGGCAGCGTCTTGTCGAGTTCAACAATGTAGTTGTCGTAGCAGCTGTATGGGCCACCTTCGAGAACTTCGTCAGCACCAATGCAGTGCGAGCAGGAAGCGTCCAGCGAAATCTGAACGAGGTCATTACAAGCCAGCGTGGTGATTGGATTTGGATAGTCGTTAACCGTTACATTGAAGCAGCAGGTACCAATGTTACCAGCAGCGTCAGAAACGGAGAAGCAGTTGGTCGTGGTTCCAATGGGGAACTCAGCGCCAGAAGCAAGTCCAGCGGTTTGCATCGGGGTAGGATCAGCAACGGACTGGTAAGAAACCGTACCAACAAATGCACGACTTGCAAAAGTGTTGCCGAAGTTGGCAGCACCAGCAAAACCGTTGCTGAGGATGGTCAACTTACCATCCGTAGCCGTGAAGTTACCATTGGTATAGCGCATGGCTGCAGAAGCCTGCGTTTCAATGTATAGACCTTTGGATTCACCAGGAGCAAGTACCAGGCCACCAACAGGAACATCTACATCAGCACCAGCGAAGCTGGTTGCATTATTACCCGTAACCTGAACGGTACCCAGCAGGGTCCATGCTCCAGGATTGGTTTGGTTACCAACGTTTGTCGTTGCCGAGGTTGTATACCACACTTTTACCGTCTGCGAAACTGCAGGGGTAAAGAAACTGCGGAATCCAGTGATTTGGATTGGATCAGTTCCGTCGTTCCGAAGGTCAAATGTGCAACCGTCGAAACTGTTAAAGAAACTGGTGTTTGGAATCGGCGTTGGGTGGTTGGTCAGCGCACTGACTGGCCCAAAGAAAGGACAGTTGTCCGTTACCGTAACATCGTAGTTGAATATGGTAGTACAAAGACCTGGCGCGAGGTTGATGGTGACATCACCTGGGCAAGCAATTACCGGCTTAATGCCATCAACTACATTTACTGTTTGTGAGGTTGCATCGCAAGCACTCAACTGATAAGTGAGGGTGTAGGAACCGTTACCCAGGGTAACCGTAAAGGCAGATCCAGAGCTAACATTCAGGTAAAAAGCACCATCAATATAAACAGAAAGTAGCTGAACACCGCAAGCAAGCGTAGGCGCCGTAATAGAGGCATCCGTTACACCGCAGCTGTTTGGGTCATTGCCAGGAAGATTTAACGTAGGCAAGGTGACCCCTGCAAGCGAGCAAGCAGGGTCAGCGAATGAGAGGGACCAGTTCAACATGGTGCCCGTATCACCACCGAGGTCATCCTTGATGACCAATTCCCAGGTGCCGTTTTGGCCGGCAGTAAAGCCACCCAAAGTGGTTACAGTAGGGGTAATGTTAGTACCACAAGCACTGGAGGTCAAGGAACCTTCCGGACGGTAAACACCGCTGAAAGGTGCTGCTTGTCCAACGATGGATACCGTTGCGTTGTCACAAAAGGTGGTATTGGAATAATTGTCACCAGAGCCACCGTTGTCTGTTGACAATTCAAGAATCTGGCCATTTGGCGCCCGAAGATAAATATCCAGGTCTGAGTCAAATGTATGATTCAGGTTAATTACTACTGATGCAAGTGGCGTATTGGCGCCTAAACCGGCAACTGTTGCCTGGAAAATGGTACCACCAGTTATCTGTGGAGCAACCGTACAGCCACCCGTTCCAGCAGATGGAATGTTAGCGGTACCTGCTGTGCTGAGATTACTGCCGTTAAAGGTCTGGGCAGAAGCCGTCAGACCCATCAGCAAGAAAGCCAGCAGCGAAAGCAGTGTATTTCTTTTTTTCATGAGATAAAATTATTGTTGTAAAAGTGAGGGTCAATTGTAAGTCGGACAAGGAAGTTTAGATCGTCAATAAACTGACAATGTCGTTGTACAATTGGTTAAGCACGTTGGTGTTCAGTGGAGAAGCATCATCTTTTGCATTGGTTTCAATGATGCCTGGCTGAAGATTTCCGATAACGGCTTCAGGAACAATTGCACCTGCATCAATTGCCGTAGCTACGTTTTTGTAGTAGCTGAGGTGATAAAGCGCATTGTTGTAGGCCTGTGAACCTGGCACATAACCTGCAAGGTCTTGTGCATACTGGTCTACATTGGCCAACAAAATGGTAACGGCTTCTGATTCCGTCACCCAGTTGAGCCCTTTAGCAGTGCTGGTTTGCGTTTGGTTAAAGGAACTTTGCGCAGTGGCCGTATTGGCACTGAACAGAAAAGCACCCAACACAAACAGTCCCATCAGCATCGAGCGAAGGCCCAGATTTTGAAGTACTTTTTTCATGTGAGAATAGATTTAAGTAGGTATGAGAAATAATAATAATCAATTTTGTATACTATAATAAGGTGTTCTTATCACCAAAACGTATAAGCAACAGCACCCTTGCCGTTGCCGACAAAAAACTGCTATCCCTGATGTTTCCCCGTAATGATCTGGAAAAGAAAATGACGCGAATGTCGAAGTATATGACATCTTTCGCTTTGCCAAAAGGCTATTACTTTTCACGCGACCCTTCCGGGAAATCGTTTTTTGGGAGATTATGTTGGATTAAATTGGCATTAACATGCCCATGCCGGGCAAAGTTATGGATTAAAATAGGATTAAAAAAGTGTTTTTTTTATTTTTTTTTCTCAGGTAAAAGGCCCTAAAACGAGTGGCTTTCTAACCCAACAACAACAAAAAACCTGCCAAAAACAGGTGTTGACTTTCGAATTTTAAGTTTATCCAAATTTTGACATATCTTATTCTATTGATTATCAGCGCTTTGAATCTCCATTTAAATTATCTTAATTTTCAGCCTTTCGGCTTAGTCCATTCACTAGGCTTACTACTTTGTATTTGCCTGATGAATGCCTGGTTATTACTCACCTACTGCGTTAGCCATGTGCTTCTTTTAACTTATAACGGTCTGGCAACATGATGGTGGGCAAAAATGCGCTAAGCAAGCTGCAAGCACCCCACTGTGCCATAAGCACATCTTGATCGATTTATTACCCATTGCTGCAGGGAAGGAACAGCAGGTGCCAGGACCGATACATTTGGCCTTTCACCCAAAATATGCGTCATACCGAATTTTTCCATCTTGAAAGATTCGGGCTTTTTTTCAAACGACTGTATCACCAATATAAAAGGAGTGCGCTACATCAAACTACTGGACATTTTTAGATTATGCCCAAAATATGGTTATCTAAGAGACAGTTGGAAGTCAAATTGGCACCTTCAGCGCCATGCGTAGTGATGCCGTAAAGTGGGAAGGGTAATTGTTCCCGAACAGGCACAAAAAAACGGCCGGCCCCGATGTTCGGGACCGGCCGTTGTTATTGACCAGATTTTCCTTTCGAAGATTACTTCGACTGGATCATCTTGCGCGTTGCGCTGTCGGTTGCAGTTTCTACTTTGTAGTACAACATACCTACCGTGTTCAGCACGTTGCGGTCGATCGTGATGGTGTTGTAACCTTTCACGAAGTCGCCCGTTTGCGTGTAGATCGTACGGCCCGTTTCGTCGTAAACGGTCAGCGTAGCCTGCGTTGTTTCTGGCAGGTGGAAGCCAATCATCGTTTTGTTAACGAATGGGTTTGGTGTGTTCTGATACAGTTCGAAGCCTACACCTGCGATCGTCGTACCATTGAAGCGGAAGGCTACGTCCAGACGGTTACCGTCCTGGTATGCTTCTGCTTTCGTGATGCGGCTGGATACACCCAACATGCGGCTCAATTGACCGTCTGCTTTGGCGCGGAACTTCACTGCGAATTCACCCGTTGCCTTGCCGTCGAATGACGTCGTGATGGCATCAGCGAATACACCGAAGTTGTCCATGCTCATATCCGTTCCTGGTGTCAGGTCTACTACTTCCAGGTTGTTGTAGTTCATCGTGAACTGGTAACCTGCTACTTGCTCGGCAGCCTTGAAGTTCACTGTGAACTCTTCGCCTGCTTTCACGTCGCGGTCCTGTACATCGAACAACAGGGAACCTGCAGTACGATCGTCGGCGCTCATGAAGGAGTTGGCAATAGCGGAACCGTTAACGTCACCTACTTTCACCGATACGAAGTCGTCGTCCATCTGGTTGTTCTGGATGGAAGCAATCGTCAGGAACTCAGGGAACTGAGATGCGAACGGATTGGTCGGATCGTTGAAGTTGTAAGCATTGTCTACAAAACGCCAGCTGGTGTTGTTTGGCAGTTCGCTGTAGATACCCAGGATGAGTTTGCGGAGTTCAACGATGTCAAACGTCGTGATGGAGTTTGATTTGTTGGCGTCAGCAGCGATCATCTTGTATGGGCTGTTCAGTGTTTCCAGACCCAGGATGTGCTTGGAAATCAGCACAAGGTCGTAGGTGGTTACACCGTTCAGTGGGTTGTCGTCTTTCAGCGGTGTTACGGTTACGTTAGCAGCGATTGGCAGTGCGTTCGAGAACACATAGTCACCGTTGTTGTCCGTCAGGTCAAACATGCTTACTGGTGGGAAAGCAGGGTGTGAACCGTCAAGTTGAACACTGGCTTCTTCCAGACCGTTGGCGGCCTCTGTTTTCAGTGCACCGGCTACTGATACGTTGCCGTTCGGGCAGTTGCCCATGTTGTCCTGTACAATTACATAAGTCTCGCAGAAGTCGGCGTTGCCGGCAGCGTCGATTGCCCAGAGTTGTACGGCCTGTGGTCCGAGTTCGGCACAAGTGAACGTTACACTGGTGATCGGGTTGCCCTGGCCGTCCACTGGGAACGCACCGGTGCTACCTACTGATTTCTGGATACCAATCTTGATCTGGTTGGCTGGTGTGCAGTTGTCTTCCGTGTACTGGAGGAAGTCACTTGCCCACAACTGGATCATACCTGTAGGCATGATGTTCACGCTCAGACCGTTGATACAAACAACAGTTGGCTTCTTGCAATCTTTCACTACGAAAGTGTATTCGCAGATCGACTCGTTACCGCAACCGTCCTGTGCAATCCACTTGATCTTGTGGGTGCCGTAAGGAAGTTGTGGAACAACACCCTGCAATACGTTGTCGTTCAGGTTGGCTGGCTGCGCCAGGTTGTCCCAACGTACGCATGCCGTGCGGGCATTGCCATTGGTTGTCCAGTCGATGTTGAAACGATACTTCTGGTTGGCTGGTACCGGACGGTTGTCGAACGGTGTGCCACCGAGGTAAGGAATCGTGTTGGGTGCTGGTGGGTTTGTGCTGGAAATTTGTGTTTCCATTACACCGTCGCCGTTCATGTCCAGGAACAACAGGTAGCGTACGCTAAGGTTAGCGCCACCGCAGGCTGTCGGTCAAGGTTACACAAAGATCGGTTGGAGCCTCGCAAAGGTCGTGGCTGCTGATGGTGTTATCCCAGTATGCAGCATCATTCCAGAACAATGGATCGTTGGCGGTCAGGTCGCAAATTTCAACCGGGCTGGCTGGACAGTTTGCGAAGATTGGCGCCTCGTTGTCGATAACTTTGATGATCTGCTTGTACTTGTAGCAGTTGGCATTAGCGTCCCAGAAGGTGCAGTAGTTCGTAGCCTGTGGGTCGGTTGGGTTGATCTTAACCACCGTTGGGTTCCATGGCGCGAGCGTACCACAAGCGGACACGGTTGGACCTGGAAGGTTTGATGGGTGGTTGCTGATGCTGTTCGGGTTCGGGTTAGGAACGTTGATGCAAGGCAAGTTCGGGTTGTAGGTGCACCAGTTGATGATGGTCCACGTACGCTCGATTTTGTAGCAAGCATCTGGTACTACCGTGAAGATTTCATCCTGGTGGGATACACCCAACAGTTCGCAATCTTCGCCGAAGAAGGTAGGCTCACCGTAGTTACCACTACCGTCACATTCGGTTACGATAACGTCGTTCGGGAACTTCACGTAGTAGTCCTGCTCGTAGTTTACAACAATGCGTTGGGTGCACTGGCTGGAGAAGCCATGGCAGTCGAAGGCACGGAATGTGCGAACGATGGTGCCTTTGTTGCAAAGCGTATCAAACTGGCTGTAGTTAACCGTGTGGGTCAAACCTTTCTGGCCCTGGTACACTTTCGTGGAATCCAGGCAGCAGTTGTCGTATACGGTAGCCTTGCCGTAAGCCCAGAGGCTTGGGTCGAAGTTCTCGCAGGAAACCGTTACGTTAGCAGGCGACTGACATACAGGCTTGATTTTGTCCTGTACTTCAACCTGAATCATACACTCGTTGTAGATCGGTAAGCCGTCAGGTCCAATCTGGAAGTTGCCATTAACGTCAACCTGGTATACACGCAGGATAACGGTTTGGGTAGTACCAACTTCGCAGCAGTAGAACTTGATCGAATCTAACTCAGAAATTGCACGCTCAAATTCGCTCGGGAAATCCGGGAAGATGTCGTCGCATGCTGGGTGACCGTTGATTGGGTTCAGACCCAGGATACAGTCGCTGTATGGAGCCATACGGCGTATGGTAAATTTAACGTCACCGCAGTTGTCGTAAGAACCGTCGTCGAAAGTCGTGGCTTTAACCCAGGTAACACCGGCGAAATCGCAGCCGTTGGCACTTGGCTCGTAGCAGTCGAATGGATCGTCGATACCAATAGCAACCGTTGTGGTCTGATCACAAGCAGCAACTGGTGGGGTGTAGTCGCGAACCGTCAATCTGAAATCACAAGTGGTGCGGTTACCACAATCGTCCTCTACAGTGTAAAATACTTTGTGGGTACCAAGTGGGAGGCAAGGCGTGTAGCCAAATGCACCCAGGGTATCCGGGTTCCACAGGTTGTTGCCGGGGAAAGAGGTCAAAGCGCCACCACCCTGGAACATACCAATGGTATCACCTGTATACTGATCGAAACCAATGATCATCCAGCTGATGTTGTTGATCTGCGAGCAAGCGTCGGTAACGATTACATCAGGGAGATTTACCGTAGCGCAGCAGGTAAACGGATCGGTAGAAACCGTCATAGTGCTTGGGCAGGTAAAGGTTGGTCCAACATTATCAACAACCTTAACAATCTGATTGTGGGCAATAGCCTCACCAGCACACCAGTCTACTACATCCCACTTGCGGAGGATTTTGTAGGTACCATCACAGATGGTGATCACTACGTCGTTGTAGGTGTAGGAAATCGTACAGCCGTCGGGCAAACCAAAGATGTAAGGGAAGCCCTGCAGGCCCTGACCTTCGATCCACTGTGGCGATGGGTAAGCACCAGCGCACTGGAAGAAAGGAGCATCGATGCCATCGTAATCCGGAGGCAATACAACGTTAGCCAGTGTTGGGATGGAGAACGTGATGGTCTGAACACAGGTACCTGTGTTGCCAGAAGCATCCGTTGCCGTCCACTTGCGCAGAATCTGGTTGGTGAAACCTTGGGCACAACCACCAGGTACCTGTGTATCGGTAGAAGTCAGGGTATAAGCACCACAGTTTTCAATTACATTGGGCTGATAAACAGCCTGTGCACTGTAGTAGGTAATGGCAAGTTCGCACTTGTTCAAATTACCGGTGTCGCCAGCAGCATTGTCGCTGATGATGATCTGCCAGTCGCCGGAAGCTTTGGCGCCCAGGAATACATCCAGGAAGTCCACGTTCAAGTTACCAAACTGTGCCTGCAGGCAAGCAGGTGGTTGGATGGTATCACCAGTGGTGTAGTTCAAACATGGATTGTAGCAATCAGGATCCTGATCGTCAAACGTAGCTTTGATGTTGTCGGTAGCACCGCAGTTGTTGCCCCACAGACGCATTTCGATGCCGTCTGGAGAAACCAACTTGATGTTCAGGTCACCAATCCAGGTGTGCGTAATGTCAAGGGTCATGTTTACGTCCAATACCTTGGCATCAGCAGGAATACCACCAACGCTTACCGTTCCGGTTACCGTCTGGTTGTCGGGAATAGCAACAGGAGCAGTGTTCAAATTGAACAGTGCCGTAGCACCTACAGCAGTAGATGGTGCGTTGCAAGGCAGTGTCAGATCTTCGCACTCTACGATTGGAGCGAGTTTGTCTTCCACCTTCACCTGGCCCCAGCAGCTGTTGCCGGTGGCAGGATCTGTTACGCGAACAGCATAGGTTTTGCCCAGGTCGGAAGCAGAAAGACAGCCAGGAACCCATGGACCGTTGCCCAAAGGCAGCGTCTTGTCGAGTTCAACGATGTAGTTGTCGTAGCAGCTGTATGGGCCACCTTCGAGTACTTCGTCAGCACCAATGCAGTGCGAGCAAGAAGCATCCAGAGAAATCTGAACGAGGTCGTTGCAAGCCAGTGTGGTGATTGGGTTTGGATAGTCGTTTACTGTTACATTGAAACAGCAAGTGCCTACGTTACCCGCAGCATCAGAAACAGAGAAGCAGTTGGTCGTGGTTCCAATGGGGTACTCGGCGCCAGAAGCAAGTCCAGCGGTTTGCATCGGGGTAGGATCAGCAACAGACTGGTAAGAAACCGTACCAACAAATGCACGACTGGCAAATGTATTGCTAAAATTTGCAGCACCGGCGAAACCGTTGCTGAGGATGGTCAATTTACCATCCGTAGCGGTGAAGCTACCATTGGTATAGCGCATGGCTGCAGAAGCCTGTGTCTCAATATAAAGACCTTTGGATTCACCAGGAGCAAGTACCAGGCCACCAACAGGAACGTCAACATCAGCACCAGCGAAGCTGGTTGCATTATTACCCGTAACCTGAACGGTACCCAGCAGGGTCCAGGCAGCAGGATTGGTCTGGTTACCAACGTTTGTCGTTGCAGAAGTGGTGTACCATACTTTTACCGTCTGCGAAACTGCAGGGGTAAAGAAACTGCGGAATCCAGTGATTTGGATGGGCTCAGTTCCGTCGTTCCGAAGGTCGAAAGTACAACCGTCGAAGCTGTTGAAGAAACTGGTATTTGAAATTGGGGTTGGATGGTTGGTCAACGAACTGGGCGCCCCAAAGAATGGGCAGTTGTCCGTCACTGTAACATCGTAGTTGAATATGGTAGTACAAAGACCTGGTGCGAGGTTGATGGTGACATCACCTGGGCAAGCAATTACCGGCTTGATGCCATCAACTACGTTCACCGTTTGTGTGGCTTGGTCGCAAGCACTCAGCTGATAAGTAATGGTGTAGGAACCGTTACCCAAGGTAACCGTAAAGGCAGATCCAGAGCTAACATTCAGGTAAAAAGCACCATCAATATAAACAGAAAGTAGCTGCACACCGCAAGCAAGCGTAGGCGCCGTAATAGAGGCATCCGTTACACCGCAGCTGTTTGGGTCATTGCCTGGAAGATTTAACGTAGGCAAGGTGACCCCTGCAAGCGAGCAAGCGGGGTCAGCGAATGAAAGGACCAGTTCAACATGGTGCCCGTATCACCACCGAGGTCATCCTTGATGACCAATTCCCAGATGCCGTTTTGGCCGGCAGTAAAGCCACCCAAAGTGGTTACAGTAGGGGTAATAGTAGTACCACAAGCACTGGAGATCAAGGAGCCTTCCGGACGGTAAATACCGCTGAAAGGTGCTGCTTGTCCAACGATGGATACCGTTGCGTTGTCACAAAAAGTGGTATTGGAATAATTGTCTCCCCCACCACCGTTGTCTGTTGACAATTCCAGGATTTGGCCGTTTGGCGCCCGAAGATAAATATCCAGGTCTGAGTCAAATGTATGATTCAGGTTAATTACTACTGATGCAAGTGGCGTATTGGCGCCTAAACCAACAACAGTTGCCTGGAAAATGGTACCACCAGTTGTCTGTGGAGCAACCGTACAGCCACCCGTTCCAACAGATGGAATGTTAGCGGTACCTGCTGTGCTGAAATTATTGCCGTTAAAGGTCTGGGCAGAAGCCGTCAGACCCATCAGCAAGAAAGCCAGCAGCGAAAGCAGTGTATTTCTTTTTTTCATGAGATAAAATTATTGTTGTAAAAGTGAGGGTCAATTGTAAGTCGGACAAGGAAGTTTAGATCGTCAATAAACTGACAATGTCGTTGTACAATTGGTTAAGCACGTTGGTGTTCAGTGGAGAAGCATCATCTTTTGCATTGGTTTCAATGATGCCTGGCTGAAGATTTCCGATAACGGCTTCAGGAACAATTGCACCTGCATCAATTGCCGTAGCTACGTTTTTGTAGTAAGCCAAGATGATAAAGCGCATTGTTGTAGGCCTGGGATCCTGGCACATAACCTGCAAGGTCTTGTGCATACTGGTCTACATTGGCCAACAAAATGGTAACGGCTTCAGATTCCGTAACCCAGTTGAGTCCTTTAGCAGTGCTGGTTTGCGTTTGGTTAAAGGAACTTTGCGCAGTGGCCGTATTGGCACTGAACAGAAAAGCACCCAACACAAACAGTCCCATCAGCATCGAGCGAAGGCCCAGATTTTGAAGTACTTTTTTCATGTGAGAATAGATTTGAATTGTATAAAAATGTATAAGATTACCACAGGGCAAAAAGACTTAAGGCTTGGCTACTGCTGTAGTCAGGCAAAAACCTTTTCAAAGGTTGGCTTCAACAAAAAAAATTAACTGGAAAAACTCATGTAGACGACACTTCGCAAACGCGATATTGTCCAAAAGGAAAGGGTAAGCGACAACCGAAATCAGGATAAAGGCCTCGGAAGATCACTTGGCTGCACGTTGCAGCAACTTTTCAATCAATCCATACGAGCATTCGAGTAAAGGCAGATTAGAAAAAAGTGGTATTTTTGTTCACTTTAGACGCAGCAAATGTATCCCCTTCCTGCATCATATGTCGTTAAAAAGTGATTAAAATAAATTAAAATATGCTTAAAAAATTTGCACCCTGTTTTTGGACAGACTGCCTTATCTTTGCGGCGTAAGCAAAACGCATGCCACATTCACTCAACTTTACGTAAAACATTGATTTACAACATGAAAATTATTATTTTTCCCCTTGCCATCCTAGCCATAATCCTCTCTTCCTGTAAAAACGATCCCAAGGTTCCCGCGGATGCCGCCACCCAGGTAGAGACTCCGGTTATCACTCCTTCAGCCTTCCAAGAGGAAATGAAAAAAGTGACCGACATGTCGGGTGAATTGAATACCTCCATTAAAGAAATGGACGCCTTGATCGGTACCTTACCCAAAGCAACTGCAGCCAAGGCTTCCGCTTATTTAGAGGATTTGCAAGGCATGCAGGAAAAGACAATCATGATAGAGCAGGAATTCCAGACCATGAGCACGCAAGTACAAGCCATGAGTAGCGCTGCAGCCAACGGCACCGAAAGCCAGATGGATGGCGCAACCACTGATATCAAGAAAGCCATCGACGAAATGAATGTATCCCGCCAGAGCATCCTGGAAACCATCAAGGCCGATGTAGAGGCGATTAAGGAGATCGCGGGGAAGAAGGAGTAGTTTGAGGAGAGTTGAGGAGAGTTGAGGAGGTTGAGGAGGTTGAGGAGGTTGAGGAGTTGAGGAGTTGAGGAGGTTGAGGAGTTGGAGGAGAGTTGAGGAGAGGGCCTGAAATTTAGTGAGGGGGTGACTTTGAGTCACCCCCTCACTTCACGATTAAAAAATGGCCGGTAATTTCACAGGATGAAATACCGGCCATTTTAAATTTTAATGGGTTGAGCAGCGCGAAGATTACATCATGCCGCCCATGCCACCCATGTCGGGGTGACCGCCGCCCATTGACGCTTTTTTCTCAGGCTTCTCGTTGATCACACATTCGGTGGTCAGCACGAGGCTTGCGATAGAAGCGGCATTTTCGAGGGCAATACGGGTTACCTTGGTTGGGTCAATGATACCAGCCTTCTTCAGGTCTTCGTATTTGTCCGTACGAGCGTTGTAGCCGTAAGAACCTTTTTCACCCAGTACCTGGTGGAACACGATGGAACCATCGACACCTGCGTTTTCAGCGATGGTACGGATTGGCGATTCCAGTGCTTTGCGTACGATACCAACGCCGATGTTTTCATCTTCGTTGAGGCCTTTCACTTTATCAAGGGACTTGATGGAGCGCACCAGGGCAACACCACCACCAGCAACGATGCCTTCTTCGATGGCAGCGCGCGTAGCGTGGAGGGCGTCGTCCACTCGGTCTTTCTTTTCTTTCATTTCTACTTCCGTAGCGGCGCCGATGTAGAGTACGGCAACACCGCCAGCCAGTTTGGCCAGGCGCTCCTGCAGTTTCTCACGGTCGTAATCGCTGGTGGTCGCTTCAATTTGCTGTTTGATCTGGTTCACGCGCGCCTTGATGGCGTCCGACTTGCCTTTACCGCCAACGATGGTGGTATTGTCTTTGTCGATGGTGATGCGCTCGCAGGAGCCCATGTGCTCCAAACCGGCATTTTCCAATTTGTACCCCTGCTCTTCGCTGATGACGGTGCCACCGGTAAGAACGGCGATGTCTTCCAGCATGGCTTTGCGGCGATCGCCGAAGCCTGGGGCTTTAACAGCCACAACTTTCAAACCAGCGCGCAGACGGTTAACCACCAAAACACCAAGTGCCTGGCTGTCCACATCTTCTGCGATGATCAGCATGGGGCGGCCGGTTTGCAGTGTTTTTTCCAATACAGGAACGAGGTCCTGCATGTTGCTGATTTTCTTGTCTGTGATCAACAGGTAAGGGTTTTCGTAATCCACTACCATTTTCTCGGCATCGGTTACGAAGTAAGGGCTGAGGTATCCGCGGTCGAATTGCATACCTTCCACTACATCCATGTAGGTGTCGGTACCTTTGGCTTCTTCAACGGTAATAACGCCTTCTTTCGAAACGCGCTTCATGGCATCGGCAATGTCTTTACCGATTTGATCGTCGTTGTTGGCAGAAATGGCTGCAACTTGCTGGATTTTGCTGAAATCGTCGCCGATCTGTTCGCTTTGGCTTTTCAGATCTTCAACAATTGCCTTCACAGCGCGTTCGATACCGCGCTTGAGGTCCATTGGGTTGGAGCCGGCAGCAACGCTTTTCAAGCCTGCATTCACAATGGCTTGTGCCAAAATGGTAGCGGTAGTGGTACCGTCACCGGCAGCATCAGCCGTTTTGGAAGCTACTTCCTTAACCATTTGGGCGCCCATGTTGGCGATAGGGTCTTCCAGTTCAATTTCTTTGGCAACTGAAACACCGTCTTTCGTCACGGAAGGAGCGCCAAAAGATTTTTGAATGACCACGTTACGGCCTTTAGGTCCAAGCGTTACTTTAACGGCATTGGCCAATGCATCGATTCCCTCTTTGAGTTTTTCGCGTGCATCGGTATTGAAACTGATTTGTTTAACTGACATATCAATAATTGATTTGTGATGTGTGATGTGATGTTTGGGGGATCAAAGTCTACTGTTACTTAGATGATGCAGAGAACATCGTCTTCCCGCATGATCAGGTAGTCGTTTCCATCCAGGTTGATTTCCTGGCCGGAGTATTTGCCATAAAGTACAATGTCGCCAACTTGAACGGTCATGAGATTGCCGTCTTTTCCTGGGCCAACTGCAATGATTTCACCACGTTGTGGCTTTTCTTTGGCAGTGTCTGGGATGATGATCCCGCCTTTCGTTTTCTCGTCGGCAGGAGCCGGTTTGATGATGACACGGTCTGCAATAGGTTTCATAATTTCGAACTATTTTGTTTGGTTAACCTTAAATTTTGTTTTTGGAACAGAATATAATTCTGACGGGATAGTATAAGCAGACTTCGTGCCAAGCGAAAATACCTGACAATTTTACAGATTTGGCTGCCAGCGATTTACCATACTGTCAGGTGAAACTGGCTTTTCGTCTTTCGGATCGAACAGCGTGACGTTTGAAATTTTTCCAGCATTACTTTTACGGGCAGCATGAGAAAAAATACCGTATGTTTGCTGCCAGGAATATGCCCTGAAACAGTGCATCTCCAACACCCTCTGAATCAAATGTTGACCCAATAGCTGTAATTTAATGCGAAAGAAGTACGATATTCTCTGTACCGGTGAATTGCTGGTGGATTTTATCTCCACGGAATTTACCAAGACCCTCGACGAAGCACAGTTGTTTCGGCGGGTAGTTGGTGGTAGCCCTGCCAATTTGTGCATGAATATGGCCAGGCTGGGCAACCAAACGATGCTCGTATCCAGCGTAGGCAACGATTCCATGGGCGAAGTGCTGAAAAATGCCGTTGCACAGTTGGGTGTCGACGTTAGTTATGTCACCCAGGTAGAAGACCCCACCACCCTTATCCTGGTGACCCGCTCCGCTGCGGTATCCAGTTTTCAGCCGTATCGCGGCGCCGACAGCATGTTGTCGATCCGGCAGTTTCCTTACGGGAAGTTTGAAGAAACCAGCCTTTTCCATACCACCTGCTTTGCTTTGAGCAAAAACCCGGCACAATCGGTCATTCTGGAAGCTGCCGATAAGGCCCATCGTGCCGGATGCCAACTTAGCATCGATGCCAACTATTCTGAAAAAATATGGCCCGAACCCAAAGAAGCCCGGAGGATCATTGCCGAATATTGCCGACTGGGTGCACTGGTTAAAATCAGTGATGTGGACTACCAACGCCTGTATGGCGACCAGCCTGAACCCGGAGCGGTATTAGAGCATTTCATGAAAATGGGCGCCCGCGAAATTTGCTTTACCCTTGGCGACAAAGGCTTGTGGATTGCCGACGAAGCGCAGGAACATTTTTTACCAGCAAGGCCGGTGGAAGTACTCGATACTACGGGGGCTGGCGATGCCTTCTGGTCGGGCTACCTTACCGCAAGGCTTGATGGCAAAGCCCTGCTTGACCGCGCAAAAGCAGGCAGAAAAATGGCAGAAATGAAACTTGGCCATTTCGGGCCCCTGCCCAATACCATGGAGCGGAATTCGATTTACGAATAGGGAAAAAACTGCAGCAGCGTGCGGTTGAGCACTATGCAATCTCATTTCAGTTTTTGGGTTGTTCCCAAAGTTCAATTTTATTCCCCTCCGGGTCCATTACCCACGCAAATTTCCCATACGCGTCATCGGTAGGCTCCCCTATCAATGGCACACCAGCATCTTTCAATTGTTGCAAGAGCGCGTCCATATCATCCACCCGGAAATTAATCATGAACCCGGATTTGGAGGGCGAAAAATAGTCACTCCCCTGGTTGAAAAAACTCAGCAAGGAAAATGCTTCCGGATGAGCATCTTCAGACCAGTTCAACTGCGCTCCCCAGGATTCAATGGCAATCCCCAAATGTTGGGCATACCAGGCTTTCATGGTTTCGGTGTCGGCACAACGCAGAAAAATACCCCCGATCCCTGTTACTTTGGCCATATCAATCGTTTGTTTTGGTGAACTTTTACCAGCCTTGGCTGTATATTTTGCACTACATCACTATTGGTCAGGTAGTTCGTAATTCACAGCATGCAGCCAAACCCATTCCCCACACGCCATCATAAGCACTGATTTGCCCCCCCTAAGGCCTGCGGTTTACGCACATCTTTGCTTTAGGCCCATAGGGCCGGCACTATGGTAGCATTCAGCGACGCATGGTATGGAATGCCGTAGGCATGGCATTTAACCCCTGAGATTTGGACAAGTTTTACCTTTGCATCAGCCATTTGGGGCTGTTTCAAATGAAAACAACCATGAAACGCCAACATTGAAATGCCATGCCTAGGGCATTCCCAAATTGGGCCTTCGGAATGCTACCATAATGCCAGCCCTACGGGCTTAAAACTAATACTGTAAATTTGTGTGTAAACCGTAGCCCTCAGGCCCGGCCTGGCTTTATAGTAGCGGAAAGGTAGCGGGAAGATTTGTTTTTTTAAAATTAATTAGGGATAGCGCAACAGGAAAACAAGCCGTTAACAATTTCAAAACGCTGCTTTGCTCCAAGCATCTTTGTTATCTTTGCCCGGCTTTTATGGAAAAAACTTCAGCACAATTCGAAAAGGTGGTACAGCAGTGCCGCGACCTGTTTGTAAAAAAAACAGCCGATTACGGCACTGCCTGGCGCATCCTGCGCACCAGTTCCATCACCGACCAGCTCTACATCAAGGCACAACGCATTCGGAGTATTGAGGAAAAAGGCACCCAAAGGTAAGCGATCCGGTGGCTTCCGAATTCATTGGGCTGGTCAATTACAGCGTCATGGCACTCATTCAAATGACGCAACCCAAAGACGCCCCTTGCAAATGGATACGGAGACTGTGGCGCAATTGTACGACGAGCAGATACAGGAAAACATCCGCCTCCTGCAGGCCAAAAACCACGATTACGACGAAGCCTGGCGGCAAATGCGGATCAGCAGCATGACCGACCTTATTCTTCAAAAACTATTGCGCATCAAACAAATCGAAGACAATCAGGGACAGACACTGGTGTCGGAAGGCCTGGACGCCAATTACCGCGACATCATCAACTACGCCGTGTTTGCCCTTATCCTGTTGCAGGAATCTTCAGAATAGTCTATTTATTAACGACCCAAAATTCAATTCATTCAATATGACATCCTTACCTACCCTGCTCATCAGTTTTGCTGTAATCGGTGTGATTTTTACCGCACTAACCATGTGGGCTAAAAAGACTGAAAAGCCACTATTATCCTTCCTGCAGCATTTTTGCGGCGTTTGGTTTGTATTCTCCGGTTTGGTTAAAGCCGTTGATCCCATTGGAACGGCCTACAAGATGGAAGAGTATTTCGCCCAGTTTCACCTCACTTTTGTGGGGTTGAACAATGCCTTTTCCGGCCTTGCACCGATGTTTCCTTTCCTGGCTGGCTACAGTACAGGTTTTTCCATATTCATGATTGTGCTGGAAATTGTATTGGGCGTGATGTTGATCCTTGGGTACAAGCGCAAACTGACCGCCTGGCTATTCTTTCTGATTGTCCTTTTCTTTACGTTCCTAACCGGCTTCACTTTCCTGACAGGTTATGTACCCAGCGAGGCCAATTTCTTTGATTTTGCCAAATGGGGCCCCTACATCAAAACACAAATGAGGGTTACCGACTGCGGTTGTTTTGGCGACTTTATCAAACTCGACCCGCGGGTGTCCTTTTTCAAGGATGTGTTTCTGCTGGCACCCGCCATTATATTCCTGGTGTTCAGCCGAAAAATGCACCTGTTGTTCACCGAACGTGGCCGCAATGTAATGGTAGGCGCCTCCGTTGTTATCTCTTTGCTGTTCTGCTACCGCAACACCTATATGGACCTGCCCATCGTTGATTTCCGGCCCTTCAAAGTCGGCACAGATGTTCGTACACGCAAGGACATTGAGGCAGAGGCCCGCAGCAACGTTCAAATTACTGGCTGGATCCTGGAAAACAAAAATACCGGCGAGGTAAAAACCTTTATGGAGCCCGAAGCAGGCAAAATCACCTATTACAAAACCTTTAAGAAAGAAGATGGCTGGGGTGTAAAGGATCAGATTAAAAATGAACCTTTTATTGAAAAAGACGGTCAAAAAATACCGATTACAGAGTCAAAGATCAGCGAACTGGCCATTGAGGACCTCAACAACAATGAGGTAACCGAAGACTTGCTTCAGGAAGAAGGTTACACCCTCATGATCGTTGCTTATCACCTCGATGGCGAGCAGGTATCAGAAAAAGTTGTCCTTCGCGATACGCTTTATGCTTTTGACACCCTCCGCATCACACCCGATTCTTTCCAGGTAACGCGGCGTATCACCAGTATAGAGCCTACCGAAAAAATGGAACAGGTATTCAAACCAGAGGCTGCCTATGCGGATATCTTTCGAGACGAGGTCAATCCGCTGGCCACTGCCGCTGCTGCTGCAGGCTGGAAGGTCATGGCGGTGGTAACCTATGCCGACAAAGAAAATGTGCCTGATTTCAGTCAACAGGTGGGCGCCAACTATCCGTTTTATGTTGGCGATGACAAACTGCTCAAAACCATCATCCGGGCGAAGCCAGGCATTGTTGTTTGGAAAGATGGCAAGGTAATCGCGATGTACCACCACAGGCATCTGCCTAGTTTCGAGTCGATTCAAAAATGAAAAGTGGATTTTCAACCAAATTATCGTTGGAGTGTTCCAGGTAATATAGCCCTTGGGCGATAAAAATTTGTTTTACATGGCAACCTTCACTATAAATATGAAAGACGGTTCCCTTCAAAAGGACCGTGATATTATCATCGGCATTGATTTGGGCACCACCAACAGCCTTGTCGCCTACATCAAAGACGGTGAGGCCGTTTGCGTGCCCGACGAACAAGGCAAAAATGTACTGGTGCCCTCCATTGTACATTTTGCCGATAACGCGGCGGTAATTGTAGGCGATGCAGCGCGGGAGTATTTGATCAGTGACCCTGGCAATACCATATATTCTGTGAAGCGCCTGATGGGAAAGTCGTACAAAGACGTGGCGGACATCAAGGGTTTTTTCGGCTATAAAATCATCGATGAAGACACCGATTCTCTGGTTAAAATAAAGGTCGGAGAGCGTTTTTTCACCCCAATAGAGCTCAGCGCGCACATCCTTCGAACCCTTAAAGTGCGCATAGAGCAAATTTTAGGCAGTGAGGTGTCCCGGGCAGTCATTACCGTTCCGGCGTATTTCAACGACAACCAGCGCCAGGCCACCCGCGATGCTGGCAAACTGGCCGGCCTCGATGTGCTCCGCATTGTCAATGAACCCACCGCTGCAGCGCTTGCTTATGGTATTGGGCTTGATCCCAGCGAACGGGAAACCATTGCGGTATACGATCTGGGCGGCGGCACCTTCGATATTTCTATATTACAGATTCACGATGGCATTTTCGAGGTACTCGCCACCAGCGGCGACACCTTCCTGGGCGGCGACGACTTTGACAAAGCCATTATTCACGATTGGCTGGACCAATTGGGCATGAACGAGGTGCAATTGCACAGCAATAAATCCTTGTCGCAGGAAATCCGGCTTCAGGCAGAAATGGCTAAAAAAGCCCTCTCCAGTACCGATAATTTCACCGGTATGGTGGCAGGAGAGGCCGTCAGCATGACCCGCAGCCATTTTGAAACGCTTATTGCGCCCTTGGTTGAGCGCAGCCTCAACAATTGCCGTCAGGCCCTTCAGGACGCGCAACTGGGCGTAGATAAAATAGATAAAGTTGTGATGGTGGGCGGAAGCACCCGCGTTCCTGCCGTTCAAAAAGCCGTAGCGGCACTGTTTGAAAAGCCCGTTTTCAACAGCGTTGATCCCGATCAGGTAGTAGCCCTGGGCGCTGCCATACAGGCCGATGTACTGGCGGGCAACCGCCGCGACCTGCTGCTGCTGGATGTCACTCCGCTTTCGCTGGGAATCGAAACCGTAGGTGGCCTGATGGATGTCATTATTCCACGCAACAACAAGGTGCCCAGCAAGGCAGGCCGACAATACACTACCTCCGTGGATGGTCAGAAAAATTTGCGCATTTCTGTTTACCAGGGTGAGCGCGATTTGGTGGAAAACAACCGAAAACTGGGTGAATTTGTGCTCGGTGGCATTCCACCAATGCCCGCAGGGCTGCCCAAAATTGACATTCAGTTCATTCTCAATGCTGATGGTATTCTCACCGTAAAGGCGAAGGAACTGCGTTCGGGACTTGCACAGGAAATCGATATTCGGCCATCCTATGGCATCAGCGAGGAAGATATGGCCCGTATGCTGCTCGACAGCATCCAGCATGCGCAATCTGACATGAAAATCCGGGGTGTGCTCGAAGCCCGCAACGAAGCCAATAATTTACTCTTGTCGGGCAATAAATTTTTGCAACAGAACGCTTCCATATTAAGTCCCGAAGAAACCGAACAAACGCAAACACTGTTGCAGCAATTGAAGGAAGCCACCCAAACAGAAGACAAAGACCTGATCCATCAGGCCATTGAAACGCTCAACGATTACACCTCTCCCCTTGCCCATCGTGCTATGGATGTCAACATTCTAAAAGCCATGAAGGGCAGCAAAATATAACCTTAAGCCACCGAACCTCAACCACTGTGCTATGAAATACTTGTTGTTTTTACTGACATTTGGTTTGTTTTCAGCCTGCACGACAGCGCAAAAAGTTCAAGAAAATGCCACCGTTTCAGCCCCTGTAGTAGCGCAACCAACGTTTGTCAGCTGGGATAAAACCATGATAGAACTGGGCGCCGTAAAAAAGGGGGAAAAGCGGCAAATGGACTACACCTTTACCAATACCAGTGGAGAAAGCATCCAAATCGACATCGTGGATGCCTGCGATTGCACCAAGGTAGAATTCCCAAGGGGCGTTCTGCAGCCCGGGGCTACCGGAAAATTAGATGTAAGCTTCGACAGTTCTGAAAAAGAGGAATCGGAAACCATTGAAGTTCGCGGTATTTTCAAAACAACGACGAACGTGGGTACCCAAAGATCGAACTGATCCAGTACCATTTTGATCTCCTGAAGTAACTTTTAAATTGGTGTTATACTAAAAAAACCTGCTAAAGCACCACGGCTTTAGCAGGTTTTTTTTAGTGTAGGCATGGCACGGTTAATCTTTTTCTTCTCTGCGTTTCAATTCATCCCGAATTCGGGCTGCGGTTTCGTAGTCTTCAGCCTCTAAAACTTCCTGCAGCCTGCGGTGCAAGGCGTCCATAGAGAAACTTTCAAACTTATCGTTGCCGGGCATATCCTCCGTGCGTACATCTGCGCCAACCGCCTCCTGATCAGGATCATCCAGAATTACACCAGCGGCCTCAAGGATAAAATCGTAGGTATAAATCGGACATTCAAAACGAACTGCCATGGCGATGGCATCGGAAGTCCGGGAGTCAATCTCAAAGGTTTCTCCGTTTTTTACACAAACCAGCCGGGCATAGAAAATGCCGTCCAGCAAATTGTTGATCACCACCTCGCGGAGTTCGATTCCGAAAGTATCCAAGGTGTTTTTAAACAGGTCGTGGGTTAATGGCCTATTGGGGACCATACGCTCCATGGCTACTGCTATAGCCTGCGCCTCAAAACTACCAATTACAATCGGAAGCCTGCGTTGCCCCCTGCGTTCACCCAAAACCACCGCATAATTGTGTGATTGGGTGACACTGTGTGAAAGCGCTACAATGTCCAGTTCAATTCGTTTCATCACCAGGATATTTACTCGTTCAATTTGGGGGCTTCAAAGATAGTTAAATTAGCGCATCCGGAACCTGAAAATTCAAGTTCCGGATGCGGCTTTTATCCCTGTTTGTATTTTTTTACCGCGGTTGTCAACGCAGGAACCACGTCAAAAAGGTCGCCAAGCACCCCGTAATCGGCCGCCTTGAAAAACGGCGCTTCCGGATCCTTGTTGATTACCACGATGACCTTAGAGTTGTTCACCCCGGCCAAATGCTGGATCGCCCCGCTGATGCCGATGGCAATATAAAGGTTCGGACGAATGGCAATACCCGTCTGACCAACGTGTTCGTGGTGTGGCCGCCAGCCGCTGTCGGCAACTGGCCTGGAACACGCTGTGGTGGCGCCAAGCGCATTTGCAAGGTCTTCAACAATCCCCCAGTTGGTAGATTCTTTCATGCCGCGCCCTGCCGAAACAACCAATTCGGCCTCCGGTAATGGCACGATTCCTTCCTGTGTTTTGGTGGATTTCACGGTGACACGACCGGCGGGTACCGGCACGTCGAGCGATTCCACCTGCACAGCAGCAGCACTGGATTCCGGACGAAGGGCATTGCCCATCAACGACAGTATTTTTACAGCGCCATCCACCTTGTAATCGACAATGGCTTTGCCTGAAAAAACAGATTTTTTGACCACCAGGCTGTCACCGTCCTTTTCTGGCAAACTGTTCACGCCAGATACCAGCCCGGCATTAAGCCGAACTGCCAAGCGGCCGGCTACCGACTTGCCCGTAGAAGTATGACTCATGATCAATACCGTGGCACCTAACTTCGTGGCGACCCCGGCCAGTACAGCTGCATATACCTGGCTGTCCAAGTTGTTCAGCCCGGCATTGGAAATTTGATAAACCTTATCGGCGCCATATTGGCCCAATTGGCCCGCATCGGCAACCTTATCGCCCAGCACAACAGCAGCACAAGATGTGCCCAGCAGGGCAGCAGTCTTTTTTCCATAAGTTACTGCCTCAAAGGCTGCTTTTTTGATGTGTCCATTGGGACTTTCCGCAAAAACGAGTACCATTTATATAGAATTTGGATATTTTAAAAAAGGAGGTTTCCAGGTGAAAACTTAGATCACCTTGGCTTCTTCATGCAGGAGGCGCACCAGCTCATCCATTTGATCGGCCGGAATCATTTTGACACCAGCCTTTTCTGGAGGAAGGGTAAATTTTCTAGTGGTAACATGCCCATCAAAGCCAACTGCAGGTACTACATTCAGTGGTTTACTGCGTGCCATCATAATGCCGCGCATGTTGGGGATGCGTTGTTCAGCCAATCCTTTGGCAGCAGATAACACGAACGGCATATCAACAACTGCTGTTTCGGCGCCACCCTCTATATCCCGCTCAACCGAAGCCGTATTGCCATCTAATTCGAGTTTGGTAGCGTAGGATATGTATGGAAGATCGAGGTATTCCGCCACCATGGCACCCACTTCAGAGCCATTGTAATCGATGGTTTCCTTGCCCAGAAAAATGATATCAAATTGCTGGTCGCGTGCGTATTCGGCAATTTGCTTGGCGACAAATCCTGCACTTTCAGGATCGGCATCGATGCGCACTGCCTCGTCAGCGCCAATGGCTAGGGCTTTGCGGATCGTAGTTTCATTGCTGACAGGACCAACATTCAGGGCCACCACTGTACCACCGAGCGTTTCACGCAACTCACAGGCACGCACCAAAGCGTACCATTCATCATAGGGATTCATAATGAATTGCACACCCGCGGCGTTATAGGCTGTACCTTCCGGGTTGAACGAAACCTTTGCAGTTGTATCCGGTGTCTGACTAATACAAACGAGAAATTTCATAGGAAAAAGTTAGGACTGATTTTGAAGCACAGAAATAGGGGGTATTGAAACCGGAAGACCGGCAAAACCATATCTTTGTGCGAAAAGCGGTGCAAAAGTAGTGATCCGCATTGGTTTTTTCGACAATTTTATGAGCGAATTTTCGCTAAAAGTAAAATTAACGCTGCAAATAAGTACCAGCAATGGAACGTTTCTTACCCGCCATTGTTCACCAAAAAACGCGAGATTCATCTTGTCTGATCGATTAAAATTGCTGTTGCAAATGCTGGAAGCCGCACCAAACGATGCGTTCACACTTTTTGCAATTGCGAAGGAATACGAAGGTTTAAAGGACGATACCACAGCGTTGGTGTGGTACCAACGTCTTCGCAGCGCCGACCCCGCCTACGTTGGATTGTATTACCATTTGGGCAAACTTCAGGAACGGCTGCAGGATATTGCCATGGCTCTGGAAGCCTACGACGCCGGTATTGCGGTTGCACGCGCTGCTGGCAAGCAGCATGCCCTTAATGAACTGTTAACCGCCCGCCTCAACATAGCCGACCCCGATGATGAATAAACTGCCCCGGATACCCACGTTCCTATTGCTGTTAGCTGCCCTGTTTTTGATCCATGCCAGCGCTCCAAATGGCTGCGGAAAATCGGCCAAAAACAACAATAGGTTCATACCGGCAACCCAACCGCGCAGCGCTGCTTTTTTGCTCGGCAAAATGAGCAATACATCGGATAATACGCCGCAATTCCTGAGCGCAAAGGCCAGCTTATACTCCGAGACCGATGGAAGCGCCATCAGCGCCAATGCCAACATTATTTGGTACCGCGACAGTGTTATCTGGTTGAATGTTAGAATATTTGGCATAGAAGCCGCCAGGGTACTGATTCGGCCCGATTCGGTGTTTATCATTTATCGCCTGGATCAAACGTATACTGCCCAATCTATGCCCGACTTACAGCATGAATACAACCTGCCGGCGGGCTTTCCGCTCCTCGAACAATTGCTGCTTGCCAGGGCATGGCTACCGGAAGGCCAAACCTTTCAGGCTGGCATTAAGGACAGTGTGTACCAGCTGCAAACAGCACTTCCCCGCTATACGCTCGACTACAGAATAGAAGAAGACCGCTACCGATTGCTGCACGCTTATTTTATGCAATTGCAGGATGCCAGAAGTTTATCCCTTGATTTTGAACAATATGAGAAATTGGATGGTATAGGATTTTTCCCCTACCTTCGTCATCTGGAAATATACAGTCCGGAAAGCGGGTCGCTCCGGATGAATATTGCTCTTAGCGAAATTGATGTTCATGCACCCAAATCCTACCGTTTTGAAATACCGTCGCACTACCGCAGGGTGGACTAGGCGTTTGCTGGTATTGGTATGTTTGTTGCTCTTTTCCGGCATCACAACGGGGCTGTATGCGCAATCGAAAAAATCGCTGGAAGACAAGCGCCGCAAGTTGATCCGGGAAATTTCTCAAACGGATAAACTGCTCAAAAAGACCACAAAAACCAAAGAAACTACCTACGACCGGTTCATCGCGCTTCAATCCCAAATTGAACGAAGGGGCAAACTGATTGAAACCATCGGATTGGAAATAGACAATACGCAGGCTGGCATTGAACAAAACTCGGGCGTTATTGAGGCGCTCAACCGCGATTTGCAAGCCATGCGCGAAGAATACGGAAGGCTAATTCGATACGCCTTCCGCAGGAAAATGATGAGCAACCCCTTGCTCTTTATTTTATCAGCTGAAAACCTCAACCAGGCTTTCAGACGATGGCTTTTTCTTATAAAATACGACCGTTTCCGAAAAGAGCAAGCCAGGTTGATCGAAGCCACCCAAACCATGTTGCAACGAAAAATCGTTTACCTGGAAAATACCCGACAGGAAAAAGAACAACTCCTGGCGTCGCTCCAACAGCAAAAAGCTACACTTGGAAACGAACTTGAGCAAAAGGACAACCTACTGAAGACGCTGACGAAGGACGAGGAAAGCCTGAAAGCGGACCTTATAACCAAGCAAAAAGCACATGAAGCACTCAACCAGACCATTGAGCGCATCATTCAGGAGGAGGTACGTAAACAAGTAGAAGCAGCAAGAAAACCGCGGGCCAGCACCCCTGCTTCCGAGCCAGAGGCCAGCACTGGCACCGGTAGTGTGGCTACAACCAGAACTGCGCCTGCATCATCCCCTGATGCCGTAGCGGTGCTTTCCAGTAACTTTGGCAAAAACCAGGGAAAACTGCCCTGGCCTGTTGAAAGTGGCTTTATTTCAAGGAGTTTCGGACGCCAAAAGCATCCCACCATAAAATCTGTGGAAATCACCAACAATGGCATTGACATCCGAACAGAGGAGGGATCCCCTGTGAAAGCCGTTTTTGAAGGCATCGTAGCCGGGGTGCAGTTTATCCCGGGACACGACTATACGGTCATTCTGCAACACGGTGAATACTATACCGTGTACTCCAACATTGAAGATACCAGTTTGTCAAAAGGCGACCAGGTTAAGGCCAACCAGAACATTGGCAGGGTCAGCACCAACCCCATCACCGGCACTTCAGAGTTGCATTTTGAGCTTTGGGAGCAAAAAGAACGGCAGAACCCGGCAGCCTGGATTCGAAAGTAAGAGCACGTTGAGGATTATATACTTGAGGCAACAACGGGGTTGTTTTTTGAAGGAGCATTGATGTTAGCATAGCTCTAAACTGGCTTACCTTAAACAAGAACTTATTTTTTGCAACGGCAAAAGGGCCGTCGTTAACTTTTGAAAAATCGTTTGTCACTTTTTTGAAAAGTAACAAAACCAGGCTTTTTACAAATCCTACGATTTTGCTTTGTTGATTGCGGCGGCGCAAAAACCCGTCCGACTGGCTTGCCGGGCGGGAAACTCGCCCATCGATTTAGGGCTGCGCCCCTCTATCAGGTTGGCTCAGACAGTTTTTGCTTAACCCGCCTAGTCAACGCAAATCGGGTTGTACAGCCTTGCCCCGCCCCCGTACTTAAAAAATAATGCACACCTCGATTTTGATGGATGTTTATAATTTCAGCACTACCATATTAAACCATTGATAATCAAAACAATACAGGACTTTTTGGTTCCCAGACATTATCTTCCTGATTGATATCAGCCATCAGGTGTGTGGGATCAATTTCAATTTTAGCGATATTTTTCACCTTAATTGGCACCTCAAAACTGTATTCAGGATCCACCCAACGGTGGTCGGGCAACAAGGTGCGTGGCATGGCTGCATCCACGGGTTTTTCACCGCGCATGCTTTCCAGCGGCGCATAAAACAGGACCTTGTTGCCATTATCCATCGTGACGACAATCTCCAGTGGCATCGCCATTTTACCCTTGCGTTCAATGACTACTTTGGTACTTTTCCGATCTTCGCGGTCCACCGATTTAATGCTGTAATCAATGGTATTGGTGGTATTTACCCAGTCCTCACGGTACCAGTCGAGTTCAAGCCCGCTTTCTTTTTCCATGATCCGAATAAAATCATTGGGATTCGGGTGGTGAAATTTCCAGGTATTAAAGTAGCGCAGCATGCCACGGCGCATGGTCGTTTTACCGACAATGTATTCCAACTGGCTCAGAAAAACAGCACCCTTGCTGTAGGCGGCCAAACCATAGGCCATATTGGTCTGGTAATGGTCGGCATGGGTAGACATGGGTTCTTCCTTTCCGCTTTTTGCCAGGTAGTAATATCCCCGGTAATTGCCTTCAAACGGATTTTCTTGCGCTTCTTTTTTACCCATCAGACCTTCAGCAGCGAGTTGGTTTTCTACAATGGCTTCAGCCCAGGAAGTAAACCCTTCGTCCATCCAGGGGTAAAGGCTCTCATTACTGCCAAGCATCATCTGGTACCAGGAATGAAGTTGCTCGTGCACAGCAACACCAACCAGGCTGTTCATCGGCCGGTTGCCAGTAATAAGGGTTGCCAGAGGGTATTCCATGCCACCGTCACCGCCCTGAATAAAGTAATATTCTTTGTACGCATACCGGCCACAGGTTTCGTTCATGATGGTCCTTGCGCGGTCCATAATGGCGGGTAGTTTTTCCCATTTATCGTCATAGCCCTGCCCTTTTTGCCAAACAAAATGCAGCACAGAGCCATCTTTTGCCTGGATTTTGGTGTGCGTAAAATCGGGGTCAGCAGCCCATACAAAATCGTGTACATTGGGTGTTTTAAAATGCCAGCGGAGTTTGTCTCCGGCAGGGCGTTTGACAACAGCCCCTTCCTTTTCATAACCATACCCAATTTCATCGGGATTCTGCAGGTAGCCGCCTGCGGCCACCAGATAATTGCGATCGATGTTGATAGTCACGTCAAAATCGCCCCAGATACCATAAAATTCACGACCAACATAAGGGTCGGCATGCCAGCCCTGGTAATCGTAATTGCACATTTTAGGGTACCACTGGCTCATGGAATAGGCTACGCCTTCCGCATTGTCGCGGCCCGAACGCCGAATCTGAACAGGCACCTGGGCATCCCATTCCATGACTAATGTAGTGGTGCTGTTTGGCAGAATGGGTTCTGCCAAGCCGACCTCCAGAATGGTTTCATTGGTGGTAAAGAAGGCTTTTTTCCCGTTTTGGCTGAGGCTTTTTACTTTTATCCATCCTTGCTCTTCGGGTTTGAGTTGCTGGATACAATCGGCCACCCGCTTATCAGCATCGAGGATGGTTCTGGAGCGTACATCCATCATAGAATTGGGCTGGAAAGCGTTGAAATACAAGTGGTAAAAAACTTTATCCAGCGTATCCGGGCTGTTGTTGGTAAACAGCAGGGTTTGGGTACCATGGTACTGTTGCTGCGGAACATCCATGTCGATGACCATGGTGTAGTTCACACGTTGTTGCCAGCGGTCAGCCTGGGCCCAAAGCGCGTTTACGGTCAGCAACAGGCCAAGCAGTAGTAAGGGTAATTTCTTCATATTTGTGTTATATTTTGGGCAATTATACAACCAGTAGTCGATTTACAAGGCTTTTTTGGAAAAACGCAGCGTTTAAGGAACTGAGCGTCGGTTCAAAGCCCTATATTTGCAGTGGAATTAAAAAAAGGAATCTGTTATGAAACTACGCGTAGTTTTTCTTTTTATACTTTTTGCAGCCTTAAGTCGATTGTTGCCACACCCGCCCAACTTCACCCCAATCGCAGCCATGGGCCTGTTTGGCGCCGCTTATTTACAACGCAGCTGGATGGCCTATGTGGTGCCATTTGTTGCCCTCTTTTTAAGCGACTTGTATTTAAACAACGTGGTGTACGCCGATTTGTTCGATGGCTTTACCTGGTTTAGCTCTGTTGGCATTTATTTGTCATTTGCACTTGTAATTGCCCTGAGCCGTATGATCCTTCATGGAAACGTCACCGCAGGCCGGGTATTGGGTAGTTCCGTACTGGCATCCGTTGTTTTTTTCTTGCTGACCAATTTCCAATCCTGGTTAACCTTCCCTTTTACCCAAAACGTTCTCCGGGCTGCTGGCAAGTTACACTGCCGGAATTCCATTCTTTGGGTATACGATGTTGGGTGACCTTGTTTTTTGCACCATTTTCTTTGGCACCTACGCTGTAGTTCAGCGTCGTTGGGCGTTAAGGGCCATCTGATTTTAAGTTTATTTCATGGAAAATACCCCCCTGGCTCCAAAGAAGGTTTCTGAGAGCCATACGGTCATGACCGAAATGATCATGCCCAACGATACCAACCCCATTGGAAACCTGATGGGCGGATATCTTATGCGCTGGATGGACATTGTGGCCGCTATTTGCGCTGGAAAACACTGCGAAGCCAATGTCGTAACGGCTGCAGTTGACCACATTTCCTTTCAAAAGCCCATTCGCCTGGGCGACGTCATTACCCTTGAAGCCAGCGTAACGCGTGCATTCACCTCCTCTGTTGAAATATACGTGGAGGTTTTCGCCAACGACATCAAAGGGCAAAACCCGCGCCGTTGCAACCATGCGTATTTTACGTTTGTCGCGTTAGACGATGATCGTGCAAAACCGATCAATGTTCCGGCTGTACTGCCCTTATCCAGTGAAGAGCAGGCTCTCTACGACAGCGCTGCCAGGCGGCGCGAAATAAGGCTGGTGCTTTCTGGACGGGTCAAGGCAAAAGATGCAACGGAAGTAAGGAAGTTTTTCCTGGACATGTAGGCATGTTTTAGCACGTTTGCCTTTACCCGGAAGCAGCGCTCGGCTATTCCACCAATACCTTTCCTTGCCACAGATGTTCCCCATCAAAAATTTGAAGGGCATATACCCCTGAGGGCAGGCCAAGCAACCCGACGCTACCCATTCCAGAAGGGCTTAGCATCAACGCCTCCTCCCGACACAGTCGGCCTGCAGCATCCCAAATTTTCAAATTGACCCTGTTTTCTATCACCGGGGTTGTTTGAACAAATGCATGGTCTTTTGCCGGCGAAGGGTATATTTTCAAGGCAAAGGGTTTAAAACCTGGCGAAGAAGCTCCTGTAGATGACGACTGCAGCAGCACGCAATAATCTTCCACCTCTCCAGCTTTGAAGTTTTCACAAGGCAATGGCGGGTTATTAAAGGGAGTCTGGTATTTCATCATGACCCGCATCCGCACCAGCCCTTCGATCGAGAAAGCAGGTGTTTGGATTTCACCTATGGCTGGCGATTCTGTTGCAAACCCCGGATCAAAAGCCAGTTCATCAGGGTATTCAAACGCTCCATTACCATTGTAATCGATAAAAATTCGATAAAACTGTTTGTAGGCTAAACCTGAAAATCCCGGTGTGATTTCCACGGGATAGAGCGTTTCTGGCCACAGCGAAAGGGGCAGACCATAACTGTCGCCGGATAAGTCCTGATAACCCTGGCTGTTGCCGGAATCGTACAGCCAACTGCCAATATTCAGGGTTTGAATCCACTCTTCCCAACCGCTGTCGGCACTCGAAGCGCAATAGGGAAGGTCTTTGCACGCACCACAACCCGGTGTTTCAAAGAATAGGGATGTAGAAAAAAGGGTGGTTGCCGTATCACAGTTGCTACGCACTTGCACTTCATAATCGGTGCAAGGTGCGAGGGAGTTGATGACAGCGCTGTTGTTGGGTGTAAAATAGCTTATCCAGGGCCCGATACCGATCCGAATCCGAAGTTCATATTGTACAGCAGCCGTTACATTAGTCCAGGTAAAATCAGCGCTCTCAGTTGTAGTATTTAGCAACGTAATTGATGCCGGCGCCATACAACAGCCATCGGTGGTAAAGGATAAATCGGCCGACCAATTGCTGGCGCCAATCGGTCCGCAGTTGGCACGAACCGAAAATTCGTACGCAGTGCAAGGTTCGAGATTGGATAAAATAAATGGTGAAAGGACCCCTACAAGCAGATTCCAGTTGCTGTCACCTGCTTTTCGCCAACGGAGGTTAACACTGCTGTACGATGGCAGCCCAACCCAGGATAACACAGCAACCGAAGCCGTGGTCATGGCAACCGAAAGCGCGAATGGCGCCGGGCAAGCGCTGCAATTATCCTGATAATTGGCCACTGGCTTGAATAAGTCCAGTCGTCCACTGGACGAAACCAGGCCAGTCAGGCTGTTGTTGGGCAAGGTATTTTCCAGCAGAATTTCTCTGGCCCACAAGGCTGCAGCGTTCGGATTGGTTTTGGCTAGTGCCGATAGATTCGGACAATCCGCGCCATACAACAAGCCCACAGCCCCGCAAACTTGTGGTGCAGCATAGGACGTACCATATTGGTACCCGTAACCTGCATTACCACTGATGGTAAACACATCGGCACCATAGGCCCCAAGATCAACGTGCTGGAGCCCCCATGCTGCATCCGGCGCTTTTAGGTCGTTATGATCAAGTGAGGTAACGGCAATAAGGTACTGGCTCGGGCAGGTACTGGGCAAATCACCCACTTCATCAACGTTTACCGGCAAATTAGCCGTCGCACAAATGCTCAGAATGCCCGCTTGCCCAAGCGAATCGAAAGCGGCACACCAAAGGGGAGCATCTGCTGGCAGGCCGTAGTTGATGCCCCAGGAACAATTCAGTGCCACCACCAAAGCGCCTTCTGCACCATTCGTTTGGTTGTATCGTTTGCGCTGTTTCCAAACATAATCGAAAGCCTGCAACAGCACCGATTCCTGCCCTTTCCCGGCAACAAACATCAGTTTAGCGTTCCAGTTCACACCAGTTACGCCAATGCCATTGTTGCCATCGGCAGCAATAACGCCAGAAACGGATGTTCCATGCGCAGTTGAAATACCTGCCAGGTTATCGTTTTGCTGGTATACGTTCCAACCCTGAAAGTCGTCCACATATCCGTTGTTATCGTTATCGATACCATCACCTGGTATTTCGGCTGTGTTGTGCCATAGGTTCTGGACCAAATCGGGATGAGTGGCGGCGAGTCCACCATCAATAACCGCCAACACAATGGGATCTCCTGCAGATGTCAGGCCACTCGTGCTGAGGTCCCAGGCTGAAGGGCCATGAAGGTCGGCGCCAGGAAGGCCGCCATTCTGACCGGTATTGAAGAGTTGCCACTGCTGACCAAACAGTGGATCATTGGGCAAAATTAATGAATCCAGGACTGCGCCTCGATCGGCAATCACATGGTCGAACTGGGTAGCCAACACTTCAGGTTGACGGTTCAGCCAACGCAAAAACTCCGCATCATTACCGTTATTTTCTTCCGACAGCAGCAGCCATGCATTGAGCATTTCCGACACCTTCTCCTCCTGCCGCCACCGCGAGCCTTCCCACCGGTTAAGCACATCCATCGGTTGTTGACTTTGCTGCAGCTGCACCAATACGCGTCCAGGCAGCGCCTGAGCATGCAAGGCAGTTGTTTTTCCCCAAAAAACCTGAGGGAGCCAAAATACGAGCAGCAAAACAATACTTCGAAGCATCCTGAAGGAGTTACGCAAAAAGAAGTTTTTTAACGTGAGATTCAATTTCACTAATTAATCCCCGCAAAGTTAAGGGATTGTACCTTTAGCAATTTTAAATCAGGAATTAAGGTTAATTTTGACATTGTTATTTCTCTAAAAAAGCATATCGGTGAGTAAACTTATACAACGCGCTGGCGGAGCGCTGGTCTTGATTTTATCCGCCATTACCCTCGCTTATACCCAACCCTGCGGGTGCACCAATTGTCCGCAATTCATGCCCGACAATTTTACAGGCGATTTTCTGATCAATGTTATGAATGCATCGAACCCAACCCTGGGTCAGAACGGACAAGGGGTTTGCGGCGTGGTGCTCAACTTCGATCATGAATACATTGGTGACCTGAAAATCACCCTCACTTCACCGGCCGGTCAAACCGTTACATTGATCGGCCCGGTTGGTTTATTTGGCATGACCGACTTTACCAGCTGGAACATTACTTTTGTACCGTGTGGCGACATGGCCGCTCCTGACCCCGGATTTTCCTCAACCTGGAACAACAACCAACCTTGGGGGATGTTTGGCAATTACAACGGTTCCTATTATCCCAACACCGGATGTTTGGAAAATTTCAACACTGGGTCGGTTAATGGCACCTGGACGCTGACGGTGATGGACCTCCAGGCAAATGACGTAGGTAATTTCACCGATTATCAAATCATTTTTTGCGACCCCTCCGGCATTAACTGCTTTTCTTGCGCGGCCAATGCAGGCAACCTGCTGCAGGCAGATGTAACGGCATGCGAGGGCGCTCCTTCACTGGCGCTTAATCTTCCGCCAACTTATACCGCCCAACAACCGGCTCCACCCGCCGCAGAATACGGATACACCTATATCATCAGCGGACCAGGAGGCGTGATCCAGGAATACCAGGACAGCCCCAACCTGTCGTCCTACCCACCCGGCGGCTACTCTGTATGCGGTTTATCCTACCTACTTACACAGCAAGGCGATATACCGGCGCCCAACGGGAGTTTGACAGTTAATCAATTGACCACCCAACTCAACTCAACGATGCCGCCATTTTGTGGTGACGTTACGCTAAACTGTGTCAATGTGACCATTTTTGCTGCTCCACCCGACGAAGAGGAGTTTGCCACCGAATGCGCGCCCAACTGTTATTTTTTCCACGGACAAGCTTATTGCCAGACCGGAACCTATGTGGCAAACCTCACCAGTCCGCAAGGATGCCCCTACACCGCTACCCTGTATCTCGAAGTCATTCAACCGGTAATAAAAAATGTGATCGAAACAGTTTGCGCAAATGAATGCGCTTCAACGCCAGGGTTCCCCGACGCTTGTTCTGCTGGGCAATACCAGGAAGTGTTTACCGCAGCCAACGGTTGCGACAGCATCGTTACCCTTAATCTGCTGGTGAACAATGTTTTAGCCGTAATTGGCAACCCGCCCGGAATTCCTTGTGATATGACTCCGGTTCAGTTGAGTGGTGCAGGATCCACCACCGGTGGCGGGGTGACCTACTTGTGGACGGCTTCCAACGGGGGGAACATCAGCGGCAACCCAAATGCCATCAATACTTTTATCAATGCTGCCGGGGATTATCAGCTCAGGGTTTGCCGCAGCACTGGTGCGGTTACCTGCTGTGATTCTATTTCGGTGAATGTCATTGGCAACATGACGCAACCACCTGCTCCGGGCCCCATTACTGGCAATACCATGCCCTGTGTAGACAGCACGCTGTCATTTTCTGTGCCTCCACTGAGTGGCAACTTCACCTATACCTGGACCGTTCCGCCGGGAGTTCAAATAATCAGTGGGCAAGGCTCAACCAACCTTTCCGTAACCTGGGATAGTCTGATATCGGGTAATGTCTGTGTCACGAGCACCAACTCCTGTGGAACCAGCAATCCCACTTGCCTTATGATCAATCCCTTACAGGCTCCTGGCCTGGCGCAAATTTCGGGCGACACCCTGGTTTGCACCGGCACAGCCCTACCCTATCAAACCCTTCCCGTTGTGGGCGCAGATGGTTACAACTGGACTATTAGTGGCCCGGGCACATTGCTTGCCGGACAGGGAACTGATTCCATCCAAATACAGTGGAACAGCGCCGGAATGGGTCAGGTTTGTGTTCAACCCTACAATGTTTGCGGAAGCCCCAGTGCTGCCTGTCTTCCCGTTGTCATCCAAACTGCACCGACGATAAGCGCTGTTTCCGGACCATCCTTTGCCTGTAACGGCGGGTCGGGCGTTTACAGCACTACCCCGACAACTGGCGTCTCGTACAACTGGCAAGTAAGTGGTGGGAGTATTGTTTCCGGCGCCGGAACCGACGCGGTTACCGTACAGTGGAACCTCACTGATACGCTTGGTGAAATTTGTTTAAATCTCAGCAACAACTGTGGTGTGAGTGATACCGCCTGCGCCACCGTGATGCTTTTATCACCGCCACCAACCCCTGCCATCAATGGAACTGACACCCTTTGCATGGGTGGTACTGCGACATACAGTATCAACAACATACCAGGCAGCACTGGTTACGGCTGGACCGTAAGTGGCAACGGTGCCCTTTTAAGCGGACAAAATACCACCAGCATATCCGTTCAATGGAATACCCCCGGGGCTGGAATCGTCACCGCAGCGGCACAAAGCAATTGTGGGCTCGGCATGGCCGATACCTTGGTGGTACAAGTATTGTCTTTTCCAACTGCTAACGCTGGTCCTGATCAGTCGTTATGTGGGTTGAGCACTGTACTCAGTGCCAGTGGTACGCCGGCAGGAAGCGGGCAATGGACCTTGTTGAATGGCCCTGGCACAGCACAGTTTAGTGCAGCTAATATGGCCAACAGCAGCGTTACAGTTAGCGCTAATGGCGCTTACAACTTGCTGTGGACCGTAAACAATGGCTTTTGCAGCGATGCCGATACGGTACAAGTGAATTTCAATGCTCCTCCTCAAACGGGCACAGTCAGTTTTTCCTGTGATCCGGCCAACCAATTCTACACGGTGAGTTTTCCCGTAACGGGGAATGGGCCTTTCAGCATTCCGGGAGGTACGGTTACTGCTGGCGTTTTCATTTCCAGCCCAATTCCAACCGATGGGCCTTACAGTTTTAGTATAACCGACATCAATGGCTGTACCGCCACAAACGTAAGCGGAGCGCACAGCTGCCTCTGCACCACCGCACCAGGAACCATGTCCAATGTACCACTCAGCGCCTGCGCGGATGGTTCGGTAAGTGCTACCTACAATAACGATGGCATACTAGATGGCAATGACGTATTAGGGTTTGTGCTCCACAGCAATGCCGGGAATAGCCTGGGCACTGTTTACGGTGCCAACATCACCGGGACCTTTGGATTCCAGGCTGGTATGATCTATGGCGTTACCTATTACATCTCGGCTGTCATTGGAAACAATGCCAATGGGCTTCCCAATTTCATGGACCCATGTCTGGCGGTATCTGCTGGTCAGCCCGTTGTTTTTTACGACTATCCAATTGTCATGGCTGGTGTTGATGCCAGTGTCTGTGGATTGCAAATTTTGCTGGCAGCCCAGCCCAACCAGGGCAACTGGACCCAGATCAGCGGCCCGGGCAGCCTAAGTTTCAGCAATCCCAATGCAGGAAACGCGACAGCAACAGCAAACGACATTGGTAATTACCAGGCGGTCTGGAGCGCATCCTCCAATGGTTGCGTAGCCAAGGATACCCTGGAACTTCGCTTTTTTTCTTTCCCGCAGCTAATTGACATCGCCCGGCAATGCGACAGCACCAATGAATTCTACACTGTAACGCTGACCATCAATGGCGGCTTGCCTCCTTATTCCGTGAACGGCCAGATGCTCACAGGAAATACATTTGTATCCCAGCCCATTGCTAATGGAGCCCCCTATACGTTTATCGCTTCAGATGCCAATGGCTGCACCATGCCAGATGTGGTGGGTGCATTTGCCTGTGATTGTGCCACTGATGCGGGTACCATGAGCCCGCTAGGGTTGGAGGCTTGCATCGGCAGTACCGTCAGCGCCGTGTCGAACAACGACCAAACAACCGATGGCAATGATGTGCTCGGTTATATCCTGCATTCCAATGCTTCTGCTTCGCCAGGAACCATTTTTGCGATGAACACCAATGGCGTGTTCGGATTTTCCGCTGGAATGCTTGCTGGTCAGACCTATTACATTTCCCAGGTTGTTGGGAATAACCTCAATGGATTCCCCGACTCAGCCGACCCCTGTTATTCAGTAGCAGAGGGCCAGCCGGTAATATTTTACGCCCTCCCTGTACCCAATGCTGGTGTGGACCAATCGGTTTGCGCCGACTCTACCCTTCTGCAAGCAGCCCCGGGCCCGTTTGCGGGTCAGTGGGAGTTGATCTCCGGGCCGGCAGCGCTCAACTTTGATCAGCCACAATCTGCCACCAGTGCGGTGACAGCAGCGGTCACCGGTACATACCAGGTACGGTGGGTAGAAACCAATGCTATTTGTACCGCAGCGGATACCCTGGAAGTTCAGTTCAATTCCGTTCCATTGATAGATAGTTTGAGCATCCAGTGTAATGGCACGGCAACGGCTTATGAAATCAGTGTGCAGTTTAGCAATGGCACAGCACCGTATCAAGTGAATGGACTCATTGGCAGCATCAATGGAGCGCAACTCACCAGTGCACCCATACCCAGCGGAGATCAGTATAGCTTTACCATCAGCGACGTCAACGGTTGCGTGAGCCTTCCACAAAGTGGGACAAATGTCTGCAATTGCATCAGTCAGGCAGGCACTATGGATAACACCCCTGGTATTTTTTGCAAAAATGACCCTGCAAGCGCCACTTGGAACAATGATGGTACCCTCGACGACGACGACGTGCTTTTATATGTTTTACATGATCAAGCCGGCACAGCACTTGGTAACGTCTTTGCAACGGCAACCCAACCAGTGTTTGCGTTTGCCCCACCCTTGCAAACCGGAATAACCTACTACATTTCAGCGGTGGTTGGTAATGCTTCGGGGAGTTTCATTGACCCTGCGGACCCCTGCCTGTCGGTTTCCAACGGAGTACCTGTACAATGGTCGGATTACCCTGTGGCAGACGCCGGACCCGACCAGGAACTCGATTGCAACCACCTTTCTTTTGAACTGGGTGCCAACAGCAGCGCGGGCCCAGGCATAACGTATTCCTGGTTTCGCAACAACATGCTGCTTCCTGGCGACATGGATGCCCAATTGCCCACCACCGAACCGGGTTTATTTACCCTGGTGGTTACCAATGCCGCAGGGTGCAGCGCTTCCGATGCAGTACAGGTGGCTTCTAACGTCAGCACTCCAATCGCCAATGCCATTGCTGCGCAAAATGTGCGCTGTTTTGGGGAAAGCAATGGCAGTTTAATTATTGAAGGCATTTCTGGTGGAACCACGCCGGTGCTCTTTGCCATCAACGGCGGCCCGTTCCAGAGCCAGCCAAATTTTTCCAACCTTGCCGCCGGCGCATATGTTGTAACCCTTCAGGACGCGATAGGCTGCGAGTGGACATCTGACACGATTTTCGTCATTCAACCTCCGGTATTGGTTGCCAATTTAGGTCCTGATGTAAAAATTGAACTGGGTGAAGCAGCAGATATCGTGCTCAATGCATCTGTTTCAGCAGCGGCGCTGGATACCATCATCTGGAAGCCCTTACTGGATTCCCTTGCGGTCGGACAACCCTTCCAACGCTTTACACCGGAGGCCAGCCAGCAATTGGAAGTATGGATAACCGACTTGAATGGCTGCACAGCAGAAGATTTAATCCGCATCATTGTCGACCGCACGCGGCATGTATACGTACCCAACGTGTTTTATCCCGACAAAACCAACCTGACCGTTTATGGCGGCAGGGATGTGGCACTGGTAGAAAGTTTTAAAATATTTGACCGTTGGGGCGAGGAAGTATTTGAATCGTTGGATTTTGAAGCAAACGATGTCAATGCAGGGTGGAATGGAACGTTCAAAGGCAGCAAATTGTTGCCAGGGGTTTATGCCTACATGGCCGTTGTTAGGTTCATTGATGGCAAGCAGGAACTGTTTTCCGGTGATGTCACAATTTTACACTGACCTATAAACCAATAGACTTTTAGGATTTTTTAATATAAAATTTTTACTCACACAACCTTTACTTAAATCGTATTTTTATTCAAAAATAAGTCCTTTAATTAAAGACAATTGTGGTTAAAATAGCATTAATAATGATTTTCAAAATTAAATTCTTTGTTCCTTTGCAAAACCTTATGGGCGGAATACATTATTTTATTTTGAAATAATACATCCTCAATGGATGCTTTCTTAGCCGCTTGCTGCCTCAAAAAACATCTGTACAACATTTGACACCTTTCTTCGGCGTCGTTTGAATAACTATTGCAAATGGGTAATTCCTATCTGCTCAACCAAACTTTTACCAAAAAAGCTGCATATATTCATGGTAAAACAACTACTCTTTCTTTTAGGCTTCATTTTGTCTGGAACGTTGGCCTTGCTCAGTTACCGGACCCATGCCCCTCAATTCAGAACCGCCTTCAGATATCTGTGAGTCGACCTGTATTTATTGTAACTTCAACGGCATCATGAGTACCACTTCCGGTTACACCGGACAAACCCCTCCGGGTTTCTGTGGAACCATTGAAAATGAGCAATGGTTGGGCTTTATTGCGAACGGAACAACCGCCACTTTTACCGCCACAGCAACCAACTGTATCAGCGGCAACGGCATCCAGATTGCCTTGTATACCAGTTGTTCCTCCTCTCCAATCGCCTGTTATGGCGGCTGTACAGGCTGCGCCGGTACGCCAGCCACCATTACGGTGACAAATATGACACCCGGGGTGAATTACTTCCTGCTGATTGACGGCTTCGCCGGTGACCAGTGCGATTTTACCATTAGTGTAACGCCACCATCTGCGGTGCAGGCGCCAAACGTAGGACCAACAGGGGCCATTCAGGGGCCTGCAACGATTTGTCCAGGCGGAACGGCTAATTTCCAAATTCCTGTTGTTACGGGCGCTGGTGCCTATATTTGGACTGGCCCTCCCGGCACGCTCATCAATGGCATGCCTTCTCCTGCAACGATACCTGCTCCAGGTGGCAATGTGGTATCTATTACATTTCCGAACAACGCCGGAACAGGACAGATCTGCGTTCAACCTGCTAACTCATGTAATACGGGCAACCAGGTATGTATGAATGTCAATCTGGTACCCATTCCTCCGACCCAACTTCCCCCAGTTACCATCTGTAATGAAGATTCACCTTACACAACACCCTGGGGTCAGCAAATCAACACCACTGGCAGCTACCAGTCGACTCTTACTTCTTACCAGGGTTGTGATAGTATTGTAAAACAAACAGTTACCGTCAAGCCACCTATTATTAAGAACCTGCCACCTAAAACTGTTTGCGCAGGCACTTGTGTCACTATTTGCGGGGTTGATTATTGCGATGGCGGCAATTATTCTCATATGTGTACTTCCTGGCAGGGATGCGACAGCTTGGTTATCTTCTCCATTCTGGTGATGGACCCCATTGCAGAAATCCTCGGCGGTGGAACCCTCAGCTGCTCCAACCTTTCCATTTTACTCAACTCCTCCCCTACCAATTCGGGAACAAAAGTTTGGAAAAATCCTGCTGGCCAGGTTCTTGGCACAGGAAATACGCTAAGCGTTGGGCAACCCGGCACCTACATACTCACCGTAACGGCATCTGCAGGAGGTGTACTTTGTACTGCCGCCGACACCATCGTGGTAGATGGTAATACAACGCCTCCAACTGTAGTACCAATGGGCGGGATTCTTGGCTGCGGCAATGCCATGGCAACCATCGGTGCAACCACCAACGGTACCAACCCCAGCTTTAGTTGGAGCGGCCCAGGCGGGTTCACCTCTACCCTGCAAAACCCAACCGTTGCAATGCAGGGAAATTATATTGTTACCGTAACCGACGCCTCCAATGGCTGCACCTCAACAGCAACGGCAACAGTTACAGGTAATACTACCCCACCTACGGCAACTGCAACAGGGGCTACCCTAGATTGCAACAATCCGACGGTGACCATAAATGCTATGTCCAGTGCCCCTAACTCATCGTATTCCTGGTCGGGGCCGGGCGGATTTACTGCCATGATCGCTAACCCAAGCGTCGGCAATGTGGGTACCTATACCGTTACCATAACAGACCCTTCGAACAACTGTACGTCCACCACTACAGCATTGGTTGATATCAATAATGTGCCGCCAGGCGCAACAGCCGCTGGCGGGCTTATCGGTTGCGCCAATCCGATGATAAACCTCAGCGGGGCAACAGGGGCCAACAATCCAACTTATGCCTGGACTGGCCCCAATGGTTTTAGTTCTACCCAACAAAACCCAAGTATTGACACCTCTGGCACATACATCCTTACCGTTACTGGTACCAACGGTTGTACCAGTACGGCCACCGCAGTAGTAAATGGCAATGTAAACGCCCCTGGCGCGGCTGCCAACGGCGGTTTGATTGACTGCAATGGACCGGATATTGCCATTAGTGGTAGTTCGGATTCTACTACAGTCAGCTGGTCGTGGACAGGGCCCGGAGGCTTCGCGTCTACCCTGCAAAACCCCAATGTAAATACTGCTGGCAATTATGTTTTGACCGTAACTGGCGCTAACAATTGTACCTCAACCGCCACTGCTGTGGTGAATGGTGATTTCGGACTGCCCGATGCAACGGCAATGGGGGGTGTTATCAGCTGCGCTGCCAATTCAACTACCATCTCTGGTAATTCCATCACCCCAGGCGCCACGTATTCCTGGGAGGGACCGGGCAATTTTATGTCTACCCAGCAAAATCCGATGGTGTCCAACACTGGCGTGTATACCCTGACCGTAACCGGGCCCAACGGATGCACCAATACCGCTACAGCACAAGTAACGCCGGATGTTGGCGTACCCAATGCATCAGCAAGTGGCGGCACCCTGAATTGTAGCATCACGACCGTAATGCTAAATGGTGGATCTGTTACCCCTGGTGCATTGCTGGTATGGTCAGGCCCGAACAACTTTATGTCTACGTTGGAAGATCCGGATGTTACAGAGCCTGGGGTGTACACCCTTACCGTCACAGACCCAAGTAATGGTTGCACTGCACAAGCCAATGCAACGGTAAACCTGAACAATACTGCGCCCAACCTCAGTGCTACCGGTACGACCTTAACCTGTACCGATCCTAGCCTGACTGTAGGTGCCAGTTCCAGCACCAACGGCGTAACCTATTCCTGGGTTGGCCCTGGCGGCTTTACCCTCCACCCAACAAAACCCGACAGTGACCGCTGGAGGGACATATACCGTAACGGCCACAGGCCTTAACGGCTGCACCAGCACCGATACTGCCGATGTTCTCATTGATCAAACCAACCCCATACCTGCTGCTACCACGGATACCCTCACCTGTTCCCTTACGGATGTACCATTAAATGGCAGTGCAAACACCAGCGTTACCTACGCATGGGCGGGACCAGGTGGCTTCAACTCCAGCCAGCAGACGCCAATGACCAATGCTCCAGGCGACTATACGCTGGTGGTAACCGCAGCAAACGGTTGCACCGGTGAAATCACTGTAACGGTCAATCAAAATATTGCTGCACCAAATGTCAGTGCTGCAGGCAACACCATCAGTTGCAACAGCCCAACGGTTCCACTTTCTGGCAGTTCCAGTACCAATGGAACTACTTTTGACTGGTCAGGGCCGGGAAGTTTTAGTTCCACCATGCCCAATCCTACGGTAAGCCTTGATGGTAATTACACCTTGTTGGTTACTGGTTTAAATGGCTGCACGAGCACCGCTACTGTCGCTGTATTGATAGACACCGTAACAGCCGTATTGAGTGCGGCCCCGGATGCCGTACTCACCTGTTCCGCTACAACCATCAATATCCAAACTGATGTTACGGTCAATGCATCTTCTTTGCAGGGACTTGCCTGGTCGGGACCAAATGCGTTCAGTTCAGCACTTGAAGACCCTGCTGTAACAACGCCTGGATTGTATACCCTTGTGGCTACGCTTGCAAATGGTTGTACATCTACCCTACAAGTCACGGTAGATCAGGATATTGCCAATCCTGATGTTAGCGCTGTCGGAGATACTATCACCTGTACCGTAACAAGTGTATTGTTGGATGGCGGCTCCATAACCGCTGGCGCTACCTATGCCTGGACTGGACCAAATGCTTTCAGCTCCAACCTTGAAGATCCTACCGCCAGTTTGGATGGAGTATATACCCTTACGGTTACTGCACCAAACGGTTGTACCAGTTCTACAACAGCCACTGTTGATTTAAATACCACTGCTCCCGGTGCTACGGCTGTTTCACAAAACAACCTGGATTGCGATGATTTAAGTTCCAACCTTACAGCAAGCGCTACCGCTGGCAGCGTTACCTATGCCTGGACGGGCCCCAACAGTTTCACAGACAATACCGCCATCGTAGCTGTTTCCAATCCTGGCACCTATAATGTGGTTATTACGGGAACAAATGGTTGTACCTCTACTGCAGATGTAACGGTTACGCAGGATATTTTGGCTCCTGGCGCAACTGCTACCGGTGATACCATCGAGTGTATTACAGGCATCGGCGTTTTGAACGGCAGCTCGCCTGCAAGCGGTGTGACCTGGAGTTGGACAGGGCCTGGTGGCTTTACCTCCACGATGCAAAATCCTTCTGTACCTCAATCTGGCACTTATACCCTTACAGTTACGGGTTTGAATGCTTGTACATCTACGACAACGGCTTTTGTTGCACAGAATACCTCTGCACCGGATGTAACGCTCTCCGGAAGCGGCATATTGGATTGTGCCGTCACCAGTATTCCGGTGACTGCGACCATTAATACACCAGGTGCTACTGGTGTTTGGACGGGTCCGGGCGGATTCACCAGCACGAATATGATGATCAGCATTACTGTACCAGGCAACTACGTTTATACCGTAACGGCTACCAATGGTTGCCTGTCATCACCTGCTGTCAATATTCCACAAAACATTCAAAACCCACAGGGTGTAACAGCCTCCGGTGGACTGCTGAACTGTACTTCTCCTACAATTTCTATCGGTTCAGGCTCCAGCACCGCTGGCGTTACCTATTCCTGGTCGGGTCCGGGCGGGTACGCTTCCAACCTGCAAAACCCTTCGGTTAACACACCTGGAACCTACACTGTGACGGTGACTGATCCGGTAAACAGTTGTACCACTACCGCTACTGCAACCGTTACACAGGACCCTACAGTACCAGATCTTGCCGTTTCAACAAATGTATTGACTTGTTCCACGACAAGTGTTACACTGGCAACCACTACTACCACGCCTAACGTGACGTTCGCGTGGACGGGCCCGAACGGATTTTCCTCTACCCTGGAAGATCCACTTGTAACACAACCCGGTAATTACAACCTGGTGGCAACAGCATCCAGCGGTTGTACCTCCAGCTTTGCCATTACGGTTGATCAGGACATTAATACCCCGGATGTAACGGTGCAGGGTTTAACGCTTTCCTGTACTTCACCAACAGGACAAATTGTGGGCAATTCCAATACCCCAGGTGTCGTGTACAGCTGGAGTGGACCAGGCGGCTTCACCTCAACACAGACCAGCCCGACCGTTAACCTCACCGGGAATTATATCCTGACTGTCACAGCAACCAATGGTTGTACCAATACGGCCACCGCAGCAGTGCTTCCTGATGCCAGCATCCCACAAATTACGGCCACAGGTGGTACCGTAACCTGTGCAGTGACCAGTTTACAACTCAATGCAACTTCTTCCATCCAGAATGTAACCTGGAGTTGGACGGGCCCTGCCGGATTCGCATCCAGCCTTCAAAATCCAACGGTAACTGCTCCTGGAAACTATACCCTGGTGGTAACCGCTGCCAATGGCTGTACCAATGGTACTGCCGCAACGGTACTGGCAAACACAACCGGTCCCAGCATAATTGTTGGAACACCTGATGAGCTTGACTGTACGACGACACAGGTGATTTTGAATGGTAGTGTTCCGACACCAGGATCATATGTATTCAGTTGGACAACCCAAAACGGCAATATTCTCTCTGGCGCCAACAGCCAGACACCCACCGTTTCGGAAGAAGGTGTTTATTCACTGGTTGTAACCAACAATGACAATGGTTGCAGCAGCACTCAAAACGTTACCGTATTGGTTGACCCGGCCACACCAAGTAGTGCTGTGCTGCAAACCAATGATGTTTCCTGTTTTGGTGATACCAATGGCGCAGTATTGATCAACAACATTGTGGGGGGCACACCACCCTTCCTGTATTCTATTGATAGTGCACCGCTGAGTACCAATACCTTGGTGACATCGCTGGCCCCGGGCACGCACAGTTTGCTGATCCAGGATGCCAACGGTTGTGAGTTGCAAACCTCTTTCGTCATCAATGAACCCGAGGAGTTGTTTGTCAACCTTGGCCCTGATACTACCATTGAACTTGGGCAGACCATTTATCTCTCCCTGGACAATACCGTCAACTTCCCTGACCGGGTCGAAAACCTCATCGTCAATCCGGAGGAACTACAAACAGTGCTTTGTGACACCTGTAACCACGAGTACTTGCCAACATACTCCTTCCAATATCGGTTAACCGTGGTTGACTCGAATGGCTGTAAGGCTTCGGATATTCGGTTGATTATTGTTGACCGTACCCGTCACGTTTATATTCCAAACATCTTCAACCCCGAATCCAGTGGGGTGAACGGATTGTTCTTGATTTATGGCGGCGACGACGTAGTTGAGATAAAATCTTTCCAGGTCTTTGATCGCTGGGGGTCCTTGGTACACGAGTACTTTAGTTTTGCCCCGAACTACATCCCTTCTGCCTGGGATGGCAAAGTAAATGGCGAAAAAGCCAACCCTGGCGTATTCGTTTACTACGCTGAAATTTTATTCAAAGATGGCGAAACGGTACTTTATAAAGGTGATGTTTCCTTAATCCGACAATAAAACAGCAGATATGTATTGCAAACAATGGCCATTTCGATATTGATCGGAATGGCCATTTGTTTGTTTGTCCCAACACTAATGAAAGAAATTTATAGTATTTTCGCGTTTCCCTAATCTCCTATTTGTTGCCTTTCGAAATTCTTTTCTACCGTAAAATCACGTTACTGTACCACAGGAAGCGTTATCCATTTGAATTGTATCCTAGTAAAAACATGGAGCGTTTAAATTAATCATGAATTATATGCATCAACAATTACGCCTTTTCTTCCCGTTACTGGCATTTATTGCGGCCAATCTATCTGCACAAGTAACCCCTCCCTGCCCCGTTCCGCCCCCACCCGGGGCTGAGAATTGCCAAACGACCTGCGTTTATTGCGATTTTGATGGCTACATGGGCATTAACAATGGTACACCCAGTGGAGGAAATACGGTGTGTGGCGCCATCGCTTTGCACAACGACCAATGGTTTGGGTTTATCGCCGGAACTACGGATATTACCATTGATATTCTGACCTCCAATTGCCAGAATGGCGATGGCCTTCAATCTGCTTTTTTTGAAAACTGTGTAGACGACGCCATCGTTTGCAATCCTGGCTCAGGCGGGGGTGCGGGCAACCCGCTGACCCTCAGTTACAGCGGATTTGTACCTGGCCAAACGTACTACCTGATGATCGATGGCTGGTCGGGTGATGTTTGTAATTTTGAAATTGATGTCACCAACGGTTCTATTACACCTCCTCCTCCAGGTACCGCCGCACAGCCTGTTGGACCAACCATGGTTTGCCCTGGCGCCACCGTTGAATATACCATCCCTCCAGTAGACGGTGCCGGTTATTACCAGTGGACAGCGCCTGCAGGATCCTCTATTAATGGTGCTGGATCGACAATCAATATTCCGGCTCCGGATGGCACTACCGTAACAGTTACTTTTGGAAACATTGGCGGGAACATATGCGTCCGCACAGGTAACGCTTGTTTTTCACCAACCCCGTATGCTTGTCTGCCGGTGGTGAACCAGCCAGTACCGCCAACCTTCAAGCCCGATTTAATTCTTTGCTTTGATGAACTTCCGTACACCTGGGACGAACTCCCTTATACTACCATCAGCAATACCGGCACTTATAATCTGACGTCCGCGCCCTACGACAATTACCTTGGCTGCGACAGTCTGATTAAACAAAAAATAACCATTAAACAGCAGATTACTTCCAACATAGGTTTTCAATACCTCTGTCAGGACGACTGCTTTGTGATCAATGGCAATACCTATTGTATACCAGGTGGCCCCTTTCAGGAAAAAATGACTTCCTGGCAGGGATGCGACTCTATTGTAAATTTTTACATTGTTAAAATACCAGCGGTTGCAGCCATTGCACAACCTGTACCCATGATCAGCTGCAACAACCCGGTGTTAACGCTAAACAGCACGGGCTCGACTACTGGCGGCAATACCACCTATACCTGGACAAACGTCAGTTGGACGCCTATAGGATCCATGAGTACCCAAACCATCACTAATGGTGGAACATTTAACCTCATCGTCACCAATACTGGCGGCAATAAAGTGTGCAAGGATACTGCCACCGTGGTGGTGACGGGTAATACCAACCCGCCGGGTGTCATTGCCACCGGAGGGGTAATTGGATGCCTGGCAACCAATCAAATGGTCAATCTGACAGCAAGTTCCGGTACCGGTGGGGTAAATTACCTTTGGTCCGGACCAGGCATCACTCCTGCCAATCAAAACCAGCAAAACCCTACTGTCAGCACGCCTGGCACCTATATCGTCAAAGTAACCAATCCAACAAATGCTTGTGTTTCCTCGGATACTGTAACAGTAGTAGCCGACAATACCCCACCCGGGGCAACAGCGATTGGAGACACCATTACTTGTGGTAGTCCAACTGTTGCCATCAACAGCAGCACCAATGCCCCCAGTGTAAGTTACAATTGGGCAGGTCCGGGGATCAACGCCGGCAATATGACGGTTGAAGATCCAATTGTTGCCATGACAGGCACCTATTCTGTCACCATTACCAATACCATTAATGGTTGCACCAGCACCGCCAGCACCAGCGTTGCCATCAATACCACTGCGCCGAGCGCAGATGCCGGCACCGATCAAATCATCAATTGCTTACAATCTGTAGTTGTCCTTTCCGGAAGCGGAAACGCTGGGGGCGCCCCGTTGGGTTATACCTGGATGGGTCCCGGCATTTATCCAACCAATCAAAACCTCGCAAGTCCTGGAGTGGATTCTGCAGGCATTTATGTACTTACAGTAACCAATACACTCAATGGTTGTACGGATACCGACACCGTAAGTGTTGGCGCAAACCTGCAACCACCAACAGCAGTAGCTGGCCCGGATAAAGTTTTGAACTGCGAAATTTTATCTCTGGTACTCAGCGGCACAGGATCCAGTACCGGGCCAAATTTCAGTGCCCTTTGGTCCGGACCGGGCATAACGCCGGCTAACCAAAATCAGTTGAACCCAATGGTCAATCAGCCAGGGAACTACACCATCACCATCACGAATGCCACCAATGGATGTAGCACTACCGACAGCGTTGCCGTAACCAGTAATACAACGCTTCCAAGCGCTGATGCAGGCGCTGACCAAACCCTTACCTGCATCACCACCAATGGCGTTGTGCTGTCGGGCTCAGGTGTCCCCAATACGGTCAACTTCCTTTGGAGCGGCCCTGGAATTGGTGCAAACAACGAAGATTTGCCAAACCCATCCGTAACCGACAATGGCACCTATGTGCTTCAGGTAACCGACCCGGCTAATGGTTGTATCGCAACCGATACCGTGGAAGTTTTTCAGGATGCTGACCTGCCGGAAGCCAATGGCGGCACCGACCGAAAATTGAACTGCTTAGTTACCAGCGTGGACTTTAATGGTTCAGCCTCCAGTAGCGGACCCGACATTACCTACCAATGGGCCGGACCAGGCATCAGCGGAGGCAATGCAACAGCACAGAGTCCTACAGGTATCACGGTGCCCGGTACCTATAACCTTACTGTAACAAATAACAGCAACAACTGCGTGAATACAGATGTTGTGGTAGTTCAAATCGACACCATTCCGCCCACGGTAACCGCAGGGCCTGATTTAATACTCAATTGCTACAACAACAACATTGATACGCTGAATACCGCCGGTTCAAGTGCCGGCGTCAATTTCACTTATGTTTGGACTGGCCCGGATATTACACCTGCCACGCAAAACCTTACCAATCCACCTGTTTCCACACCTGGAAATTACACGCTGGTCATCACAAATAATGTAAACAATTGTTCGGCTACCGATGCTGCATTGGTGAATACGGATACTGCCCCCCCTACAGCGGATGCCGGTACCGATGCCATTATCGACTGCATTGTAACGGCTACACAAATTGGCGGCAGTTCTTCCAATGGCCCAGATTTCTCCTATACCTGGACTGGTCCCGCTATAACACCTGCAAATGCCGGTTTGGCCACGCCAACCATAAATCTGGAAGGAACCTACCAAATAACAGTAACCAATACCCTGGATGGCTGTACGGCTACCGATTCGGTATTGGTAACACTCAATGCTGTTTACCCAAGCGCTTTGGCAGGGCTGGACCAGATCATAACATGCATCAATAACACCGTAACCATTGATGGGAGCAATTCCAGCACGGGTCCGGAATTCCAATACACCTGGATGGGCCCTGGTATTAATGCTGGTAACCAGACGCAGCCAACACCCAATGTCAGCCAGCCAGGAAATTATATTTTAAGCATAACTAACACCACAAACAGCTGTATATCAACCGATACTGTAGTGGTTACAGAAAATACTGCATTGCCAACTGTGTCCGCTGGTTCGGATCAAAATCTGGATTGCGCAACCCTTCAGGTTACGCTTGATGGTGCTGGCTCGTCAGCAGGCCCTAATATCCAATACCTTTGGAGTGGCGCAGGCATTACGCTGGGCTCAGACACCCTACAAAGTCCCTCCGTAAGCTTGCCCGGTAATTATACGTTGGTCGTGACCGATATGGTCAATGGCTGTACGGCACAGGACCTTGTGGTCATCAATCAGGATATTACCAATCCGGTAGCAAGTGCCGGACCCAACATAACCCTGACCTGTGCCCAGGCAATGCTGTCCATCGATGGGTCGGGCTCCAGTTCTGGCAGTAATTTTGAATATGTCTGGCAAGGACCTGGGATCAATACGGGTAATTACAACCTCCAAAGCCCTATGGTCAGTGATTCAGGAACCTATATCCTCATTGTCACCAACGCTGTAAACCATTGCACCACAACAGATACCGTTTATGTTGACAAAGACGGTGATTTCCCATTGGCAGAAGCAGGTGCAACGCAATTGCTGACTTGTGCCGTTACGGCTGTTCTGCTGGATGGCTCCCAATCGCAGACAGGAACAGGGATTAGTTACTTGTGGACCGGTCCTGGCCTGGTGCCCGGGACGGAAACAAGCCTGAATCCCACGGCTAATGTTGAAGGCAACTATACCCTAACTGTCACCAACACCAATAACGGGTGTACAAGTACAGATCTGGTTACAGTTGACAAAGACGTACTGCCACCGATAGCCAATGCAGGTTCCGACCAGACCCTCACCTGTGCAACCATTAATGGCGTGACCATCAGCGCACTCGCCTCCAGTTCAGGACCCGAAATCAACATCGTATGGAGTGGTCCGGATATCAATGCTGCCAATGAAGGGCTTGCGGAACCAATGGTTATTATTCCTGGTATCTATACATTGGTTGTAACCAACACGCTGAACGGTTGTACTGCTACAGATCAGGTTTTGGTACAGCAAGACCAGAATTTGCCTATGGCCAACGCTGGCTCCGATCTGGTGATTGACTGTGCGGATGTACAGGTGGTACTGGATGCCAGTGCATCAACCGCAGGTGGACCAATTGAGGTATTGTGGAGCGGACCCGGTATCAATGCTGCCAATGAAACACAGTTCATGCCTTTGGTGGATCTCCCCGGACTCTACACCCTTGTCGTTACCAATACCCTGACAGGATGCACCGGCACCGATGTGGCCAGTGTAACCCTTGACAATACTCCACCGGCACTAACCATGTCGGCCGATACGATAGATTGCGACAACCCAACTGCATTGGTCATTGTAAACAGCAGCATACCAAATTGCAATTTCGATTGGCAAGGACCAGGCATTCCCACGGGCACACAAACCAATGCCTCCATAACAGTAAATCAACCCGGCTCTTACACCGTGATCGTGGAAGCACCAAACGGCTGCTCCAGCACCGGTAACACCGTCGTTGAGATTGATGATGCCTTCCCGGAAGGCACGGTAGAAGGAACGGTACTCAATTGCTTTAACAACAGCATGGGCACCATCAGCGGCGAAGTGCAGTCGCCCGCTGGTGCGACAGCCCACTGGAGTGGTCCGGGCGGATTCTTTTCCACCGATTACATCACCCAAGTGACAGTACCCGGAACCTATATCTTTACGATTGAAGCGCCCAACGGCTGCACCAGAATGATCAACGTTGTTGTCCCCGGCCAGTTCCAGGCGCCCATAGCCCTGGCAACGGTTCCAACCCTGTTGGATTGCAATACCCCTGCTGTCAACATCAACGGTAATGGCTCCTCCGTAGGCAACCAATTCAGTTACGACTGGACAACTGTAGGCGGCAACATCGTTTCCGGCGCCAGTACTTTATCGCCCCTTGTCAATGCCCCTGGCACGTATACCTTACAGATTACCAACAACAACAACGGTTGTACGAGTTCAACTTCTGTGCAGGTGACCAACGACCCATCTGTACCCACCGGCTTCCAGCTTTCGGTGCAGGATGTACCTTGCTTTGGCGACAACAACGGCTTTATTTACATCACCGGGATTGATGGTGGCACACCGCCATTTTTCTTTTCCGTTAATGGAAGTGTTGCATCAGCCACAGCACAGTTTAGCCAGCTGGGTGCAGGCAGTTATGCCATTCTACTGGAAGATGCGCATGGTTGTCTGCTGGACACCACGGTCAATATCATGGAGCCCGCCGAATTATTGGTGGAACTCGGTGATGACCAATCCATCCAACTCGGAGCGTCCGTGTCGGTTGAAGCCATCATTGCAGCAACTACTACTCCTGTCAGGAGTTGGGTATGGAGCCCTGCAGCGCCCTGCGCAGATACCAGCGCTGCCAACTGCCTGAGTTATGAAACCATCCCACAAAATTCTTACATCCAGCGCATTACTGTTACGGATGAAAATGGTTGTGTTGCAGAAGATCAGGTGCTGATTCAGGTCCGAAAAGACCGCTACATCTACGTCCCCAGCATTTTCAACCCCGATTCCGACAATCCCATCAACAGCTTGCTCATGATACACGGGAACATATCGATCGACCGTGTAAAAAGTTGGAGCGTTTACGATCGCTGGGGAGAATTGGTTTGGAATGCAGAAAACTTTCAGCCCGATGACCCTACATTTGCCTGGGATGGCCGCTTGAAGGGTTCACCGCTGACACCGGGGGTATTTGTTTGGGTTGCAGAAGTTATTTTTGTCGATGGAGAAACCCTGTTCTTCACCGGCGATACAACCCTCTTCCGGTAATGAACTAAGCCAGATTGGCCCACCATTTTCGCCTAAAAAATGGCCATCACTACGTAAAAACCGTACTGATGGCCATTTTTTACTGGCACTTACCTGTTTTTAATCTGGGTCTTCTACCAGATTAATAGGCCGGTTAATACTCTGTTCCAGGGAGATAAAGGTTTCAGTCCTTTGAATTCCTGCGATTTTCTGAATCTTATCGTGCAAAATCAAGCGCAGGTGATTTGTATCTTTGCAAATAATTTTCGCAAAAACACTGTAAAGTCCGGTGGTGTAATTGGCTTCCACAATCTCTGGAATCGCCTTCAACTGCTCCGAAACTTCATCATACAGGGAACTTTTGTCGAGATAGATACCCAAAAAAGCCATGATATCGTAACCCAGTTTGGAATAATCTATCTGCAAACTGGAACCAGTCACAATACCCATATGTTCCATTTTCTTCATCCTGACGTGGATGGTGCCACTGGAGACAAAGAGTTGTTTTGCAATATCGGTGTACGGCATTTTACCGTCCTCGACTAATTTGGAAAGTATTTGTCGATCCAAGTGATCAATACCTGATAGTTCTGACATAACCGAAGGTTTAGCGGGTAAACATTTACTTGATTGGACTAATTAAAGAGGATACAAATAACAGGCTTTTTTTTTATCATTTACACAACATAGATCTACTTTTTTTAAGGCAAAAGCAATCACAGACCGGGATTCGGTACTAAAAGTCAAACCTGACTATATTTCATGAACGAACAGCGCACAACTACCTTCCAAACCAGATTACCCCTCATCCTTGCGGTTACCCTCGCCATCGGCATGCTTATCGGACAGCAATTGCCCCATTACGGCCAGAATATCCGTTTTTTAAGCGGCAGCAATGCCAGCGGCGGCAATGCCGAAACCATGGAAGAGGTACTTCGATACATTGATGCCAAATACGTGGATTCCGTCGATATCGACCACCTCAAAACCGATGCCATCAACAAAATGCTGTCCGACCTGGACCCCCACTCTCTGTACATCACCCCGGAAGAAATGCAGCAGGTGGAAGAGGATATGAGCGGCAATTTCGAAGGGATTGGCATCGAATTTCTTTTGTTAGAGGACACCATCACCGTCACCACACCCATCGTTGGCGGCCCCTCTGAACAGGCCGGGCTGCGCGCCGGCGACAGAATCGTTACCATTGAAGATTCTATCGTTGCTGGTGTTCAAATTGAAAACAAGGCCATTTTTCAAAAATTGAGGGGAGCAAAAGGCTCCAAAGTAAGACTTGGCATCTTACGTGGTCATGAGAACAAACTCCGCCAGTTTACCATAACCCGCGATGTTATTCCGGTCAACAGCGTGGACGTTGCATACTTGCTGGATGACCAAAAAACGGCTTACATCCGAATTAACAGGTTTACCGCAAGGACACAGCAAGAATTCATGGCAGCACTCGATCCACTGGTGAACCAACAACACGCAAGTAACCTGATGCTCGACCTTCGGGGAAACCCAGGCGGCTACCTGAACGAGGCGGTTGACATACTGAGCCAATTTTTTCCCGAAGGAAAACTATTGGTCTATACCAAAGGACGAACGGAAGAGCGCTTCAATTACAAGAGCTCCGGCCGGGCACAATTTAACCTCAACAAACTGGTGGTGCTGATTGATGAAGGCTCCGCCTCCGCCAGTGAAATTGTTGCTGGCGCCGTGCAGGATCACAACAGAGGCTGGGTTATTGGGCGCCGTTCCTTCGGAAAAGGGCTGGTCCAGGAACAGTACCCCTTGTCAAATGGAGGCGGGCTGCGCCTCACGGTATCACGGTATTATACCCCCAGTGGCCGCTGCATTCAACGCGATTATACCAATTCAGAGCAATATGCCCATGAAGCGGATCGCAGGCTGGAAAATGGAGAGTTGTCGGATCCACAAAATATCAAGGTAGCCGATAGTACAAAATATTATACCGGAATGGGTCGGATCGTATACGGCGGTGGTGGAATAACACCCGATGTTTTTATTCCAATGGACACCTCCTACGCCAACGAATATTACTTCAAGATGCGGCAGTACCTCCCCATGTTCGCGGCCAAATACATGGAGAACCATCCGCCTGATCAGTTTCCTGCAACCGTTCCGGCATTCATCAAGGATTTCCAGGTTTCAGATGCCATGATGAGCGATTTTCTTAATTATGCGGCTAAAGAAGGAGTATCCCTTCAGGAAGCACCCTACCAGCAGTGTAAATATGAATTGCGGCACCAGCTCAAAGCCCGCATTGCCAAAAGCTTGTACAACAACATCGGACTCTACCAAGTACTCAATGACGACGACCCGGCGGTTGAAAAGGCCATGCAAGTACTCAACAGCGGAGAACCTATTGTTAAGCGGTAAAACCCTAATTATCCACCTTTACAGGTTCTGGTGAGGGCAAACTGGGCGGTTTATTGGCCGGTTGCTGCGCCCTCCGGCGCATTTCCATATCATCCATAACATCGGGTGAATCCTGAAAACGAACCTGTAGTTTGTAATTGCGCCCCATAGACTTGACGGTTGGGCCCATGATCAGCTGCATGACGGAATCCGCCCGCATCTTGGCTTTGTCGAGAATATGTTCATTTTCAATGGCATCCTGCCGAAATTGTCGTCGCAGCTCGTTAAAATTGGCGTTCATTTCCTCACCGTTGATTCCGGCCAGAAAGCCTACATCCAGTTTATCAACCCTGGGATAAACCTCATGGGAGACAATAGTGGGTTGCGGAAGCGTAACAAATACAATCCCCTTGCCCGGGTTAAACGTCACATCAAAATAACGGTCGAGTTTAAAACCCGCCTTTATCACGCTGATAGCCTCCACCTGGATGTTTGTTTCCGAAATAGAGAAGCCCAGCAACTTATACTGCAGGGTTTTATCAATCCCCAACCTGCTGCGCAACTCATACGTCGCTAATTCAGCAATACCCATCCTAACCTTCTCTTTTAAAAATCCCCTGGATGCACTGAAATCGTATATGGCAGCCTTTTTCTGCAATCGGTCTATCATTGGCCGCAGCCCTTCCTCAATGGCTATGCCACAAGGCGTATTTACTTTTTTACCCTTGGCCATCAGCTTGCCGCCGTCGGCCTTAATCAGCGTAGCCATGATTTCTGTCACAAAAAAACAAGTGTACTTTCCCGCTACCTCATTGAAAACCTGGACCGCATAATTAGAATTATCATTGTACCAGGTTTCGTACATGCTGGCCGTAGTGTCCTTAAGGCTCACAAAATCATTGAAATAGAGCGACGCCAGATACTCGTGGTGCTTTTTATATTCCGGTTCCAGGCGGCGTTTTAAACTGTCCGCCAGGCCCATACGGTTGGCCACGTGGTACAACAGGGAAAGGTTAAAATTGTACACCAGTTCATCAAACTCCTTGTGGTACTTTTCCGGGTCCGACAGTATTTTAAGGGTGGCCCCTTCGTCCAGGTTGGGTTGAAAATCGGAAGGAACATAGGTGAGGCGCATTTCTTTGCCGCCGCCGCCAAAAATACTCCCTAAGCCGTCGCCCGACATAAAGGTGTTGTAAACCAGGATGCCGGCAACAACGATGAGGGCCAGCATGAGAATTTGTTTCCCAAAAACTGCTGAACCTCCTCCTCCGCTGTTACCGCCGCCATAGGCTCCATCAGGTTGGTGGGTTGCCATGTGGATATGATTTTATGAATTAATAGGGCTGATGTTCAAATGTAGTCAAAAATACGCTATTTGTATTCATGTAATCGGAAATCGGAAATAAATCTTAATATTCCATTATGACAATTTTGGAGCCTTAAACCCAATTTTTTTGTTTCCTGAAGACCCCGCTGATTACGCTGAACATAGGTCTTACTTAGCGGGTACCTATTTCGCATATATTTTGGCTTCGGCAAAATGAGGATTCGATGTTGTACCGATTGCTTTTTAGCCTGCGAGACAACTTATTTTGAAAAACCTATCCAGAATTCACGTTAAATTATTTATATCTTGATGCAATACTGGTGTTCAAGGATGAACTTAAGTTTTCGCAGTGTTTGATTTAATACTACATTTATAAATCAAGTGGTATGCGAAAATTAGCAAGTCCAACACGCAAAGGTAAAACGCAGACGATGCTAGTACATTGTAACCTAAGTTATTTCTCTTTTAAATAGGCTTCCACCACAGCCCTTGCCTCGCTCGCTGCAGCGTCGTTGTATTTTGGGTTACTGGGGTTTGCAAAGGCATGGTCGGCATCATAGTCGTATACCATGACTTTTTTGCCCAACAATTTCATGTTTACCTGGAGTTTTGCCACCACTTCGTCGTTGATCCACTTGTCTTGTTTGGCATGAATGAAAACCACATCGGTCATCAAGCCTTTCAGGCGTTCTACATCGGTTTCTGGCATACCATAATACATCACGCATGCCTTAACGCGGTTGCTGAGCGCAATGGCAGCCTGCATCGACCAGCCGCCGCCAAAACACCAGCCCATGGTCCGGAAATCTGCTTTTGGTCCTGCATAAGCAGCAGCACCTTTGATGATGGCCAGCGCACGCTCCGGATTGCAGCCCTGCATCAGTTTTCCCGCTTCATCAGCAGTAGTGGCTACTTTTCCATCGTAAAGATCTACGGCTAACACATTAACGCCTAGTTTTTCACTCCACATGGCTGCCTCGTTGCGAATGTAGTCGTTAAGGCCCCACCATTCATGAAACAGCAGCAGGTATTGGTCTGTTCTTCGCTTTGGCCTGACCAAGAAGGCGCTTCCCGCTGCGCCACCAGCTACTGTAAATTTCACCATCTTACCTTTTTTGGTCAGTTCAGTGGGCTTGGGCGCCGGGTGCATGTCGCGAAAAGCCGCGTCGTCGCTAAAAGAAACAAAAGTGGCATTGGCTGCATTGGGGTCACCACAGCAGGAGGTCTGAGCAGCCTTTGTGGCTGTCTTTTCCCCGCAGGATGTTGCCAGTAATACCAACACAGAAAGGGTAAATAGTAATCGTGTCATGTTTCGATTTTAAATGTTGAAAAATGGTATGGTTATGCGTTCTAATGATGCTTTGTTCGCATTGTTGATAAAAAACGGATCGCAGCCAAGAACAACAGACCCAAACCCTGTTTATTCAACATAAGCTACCAATCCTTTCAGGTAGGACCCTTCCGGATGAAAAATACTCACTGGGTGATCTGCTCCCTGTGTCAAATGATGCATAACCCGCAAGCGCCGCCCGGCTTCCAGGGCAGCTGCTACAATGGTATTGTAAAACAACTGCCGATCCACCACCTGCGAACAGGAGAAGGTAAACAACAAGCCGCCTGGCACTATCTTTTCTAAGGCCATGGCATTCAATCGCTTGTATCCCTGCACCGCATTGTGGCGCTTGTCCATCGTTTTTGCAAATGCCGGCGGATCTACCACCATCACCTCATACAGTTGATCGGTATCTTTTAAATACCGCATAACATCTTCAGTATAACCAGTGTGCTTACCCGGAAAGGGCAGGTTCAACTGCGTATTTTCGTCGGTTAATACCATCGCCTTGGCCGACACATCTACGGAGTCCACCAAACTGGCGCCTGCTTTCAGGGCATAAAGCTGAAAAACCACCAGTGTAACAAAATGCATTCAAAACGGTTTTCCCGCTGGCATACTTCGCCAGCAAGGCCCGGTTATCGCGCTGGTCCAGAAAAAAGCCGGTTTTCTGCCCGGTCTCCCAGTCAACGCGGAACTGAACGCCATTTTCCTGTACAACCGCAGAAGAATCGTTGTGTTCATTGGCCGTCCACAAATAACCATTCTCCAGTCCGGCAGCATAGTTCCCCGGCAACGATTCTGCGCTTTTGTCGTACACCGCCTTAAGCGAATCACCAAGCAGCGACTGCAGAGCACCAGCAATCAAATGCCGCTGGCGATGCATGCCAATACTGTGACATTGCACTACTGCGGTGGTGCCGTAAACGTCAATGATAAGCCCCGACAGTCCGTCGCCTTCACCATGCACCAGACGATAACAATTGGTATCCGAACCCGGCAAACCTGCCATCAAACGCAACTGGCGGGCCGTATGCAAACGATTCAGCCAATAAGCGGGTTGATCCAGGCGAACATCCTCAAAGGTCAGCAGGCGCACGGCTATGCTGCCATGATGAAAATGCCCAGTGCCCAGAAAATTGCCGCGCTTATCGTATACTTCAGCAATATCGCCATCCTCTGGTGAACCTTCAATACGCCCGATGGCGCCGGAAAAAACCCATGGATGAAAGCGCTTAACGGGCTCTTCCTTTCCAGGTTTTAGATATACTTTTGCAAATTCCATGGTGCTGTAATTCCTATTTTGCCGCAAATTCGGCTTTTTGTGCCATTTTAACGCCACAAAAAAATAACGATGACATTAAAGACCATTCATACGCAGCTGAAATACCCCACAGTGTTGCTCATTTGCCTGCTTTTTTCGACCTGCCGAACCGGTAAAACCCTTCCCAAAAGTACGCCCGAAGCAACAACCCCGGTCTTTAAAAATATCCAGATTGCCAGAGGCGATCGCGACAGCCCTTATGGCCCTTGCGAACCGACCATCTGCATAAACCCCCTCAATAAGAACAACATCGCAGCAGGCGCGATCCTGGACCGTTATTACTGGTCGGTAGACGGTGGACTCAACTGGTTCAGCAGCCGCCTGATTTGCCCGTATGGCGTCTATGGCGACCCCGTGATCGTGGCCGATTACAAGGGCAATTTTTACTACGCCCACCTCTCCGACCCCGAAAACCAGGGTTGGGCAAGCCCCAGCCTGTTGGACCGAATTGTAATCCAAAAAAGCAGCAGCAGCGGACAAATTTACGACCCGGGCACCTATTGCGGCTTGAACCCACCAAAAGATCAGGACAAACACTGGTTGGCGGTTGATTCGCTTTCCGGAAACCTGTATTGCAGTTGGACGGAGTTCGACAAGTACGGCAGCAAAAACACCACAGCAGACCGCTCCCGCATTCGCTTTTCGCGCAGCACAGATGAAGCGCACAACTGGTCAACACCCGTCACCATCAGCGAACTGGATGGCGACTGTGCCGACGACGACAATACTCCGGAGGGCGCCGTACCCGCGATTGGTCCGAATGGAGAAATTTACATCGTCTGGAGCAACCAAAACAAAATCTGGTTGGATCGATCACTGGATGGTGGCCAAACCTGGCTGGAACACGACGTAGCAGTGGCTGATCAACCCGGTGGTTGGGCTTTCGAAATCCCTGGACTTAGCCGCTGCAATGGCATGCCATCCCTTGTTTGCGATCGATCCCCGGGGCCTAAGCGCGGTACCTTGTATGTCAACTGGTCCGATCAGCGCAATGGCAGCAACGACACGGATGTTTGGGTGGCGGAAAGTACCGACGGCGGGAACACCTGGTCGAAACCCGTAAGGGTCAACGACGATAAAAAAGGGAGTCATCAGTTCTTCAACTGGATGGAGATTGACCAGAGCAACGGTAACTTGTATGTCGTTTTTTATGACCGCCGTGCCTACACCGACAACCAAACGGACGTTTACCTCGGGGTGTCGGAAGATGGTGGCAAAAGTTTCCAAAACCTTAAAATCAGCGAATCCCCGTTTGACCCCGAATCCTATGTTTTTTTTGGCGATTACAACCACATTGCCGTGCAGGATGGCCGGGTTCGGCCCATCTGGACGCGGCTGGACAATGGCGTATTAAGTGTGTGGACTGCCATTATCGATATGAACAATAAATAACGCAAAACCGTCTGTGCTATGAATCCCGAGAAATCCGCCCACATTAATGCCATGAAGGACCTGCTGAAAGAGCAGGGCCTTGAACCTGCCGCTTTGCTCCAACAAAACCTCGACAAACTTCTGCCCAGGTTAAAGGGCGGGCATGTGGAAAGTGCCAAAAACGTGAAAGTAAGCCTGGAAGTGGAAGGACAACCCCAGGAGTTCGAGATTCCTGCATCCTCTTATATGGTAGGCATGGACCTGAACCCCGATTTTTCCTGTTGTTTTGTGCTGGACATGGACAATTCCTACCAGTTTATTACACGTGGGCAACTGGAGGAAACAGGCATGAGCAAACAAGAATTGCTGGAGGTTTCATGCACCAATTTCATGCAGCGGTATGCGCCGTCTATTCAGCTGGTGGACATGAATTTTGAAGGCGTAAAGAAAATTCGTATAGATGGCAATACCGAGGCGTGTACTTTCTTGTTCAACGACGTTTGGCAATCCATCATGCAACAATTGGGATTTAAAACCCTGTTCCTGATGGTTCCGCTACAAGATGTGGTGCTTGTTTGGGAAAAATTAGAAGAAGAGGCCCTTGAGCAACTGATTGAGCGGATACAGCGAGTAGTGGCAAACAATGCAGCCAGCAAACGCATTTCCAATTATATATTTGAATACCATGGAAGCGGGTTTACGCCCATCCGACAAGTATTTGTATAAACCGCCACCTCAGTGCTGGGCTGACTTCCAGTTCTTATCCGCTTTTTGGATATAGTCCGGTATGTTTTTCTCCCATTTCTTCTGGATCGACAAATCGTAATTCAGGTACAGTTTGGCATCGATAATTTTCCAGGCTTCGCCCTCTATTTTGACCGCATCGCCCTGCGCCCAACCGTAGGCACAGTAACCATCGTATTGCGGCGCATACTGCTCAGGCTTTGCAGCAAAAAGATCGCGATGGGCTTTGCTCGAAAAATGCCAGGTAGCCCCTTTCCAGGTATAAACAATATCCGGGTTCCCTTTTACAGGCCGGCCCTCCGTAAAATAGGCAACAGGGTCGTAGCCATCGATAGCGCCGCGTTTGGTTTGGTAAATAACCTTACGCTGAGCAAATGCAGAAAAGGAGGAAATGATAAACAGGGCGAAAAGCAACTTTGATTTCATTAGCATATCCTGGGGATTATTATGCACCAAAAACAGCAGTTTTTGTGCTTGGTTCATTGCACCCTCAGTGTTTTTTTACCGTATAGCCAAATCGCTTCGTTATTTCAATACCTGCTTTTTGTAAAAACTGCGTTGGCAGTTCGCCGCCAGCAAAAATGTACACCAGGTCATTTTCAAGAATTTCCACTTCTCCTTCATTATGCATCAAAGCTACACTATGGTCGTCAATACGATCCACCGTAGTATTAAACTGCATGTTAAGTGCTCCAGATTCAATGGCTTTAAGGATATTGTTCCGATTTTTAGGTTTGATGCGGGCAAAAGTTTCCTTGCGGTACGAAAGCGTTACTTCATTTTGGTCCATCAGCAACATTGCAGACTCAACTGCGGAGTCGCCACCGCCCACCACCAAAATCTTCTTTCCTGCAATCATCTCAGGTTCCAACAGGCGATAAGCCACTTTTTCAGTCATTTCGCCGGGCACCTCCAACTTTCTGGGCGTGCCGCGCCTTCCAATGGCCAACAATATGTTTTGGGTGTGGAATACATCACCTCTGTTTGTTTTAACGACAAAATGGCCCGATTCCTTTCCAATCTCCTCTACCTTGGTGTTTTCCTTAATGATGATCTCATTTTTAGACAGCACCTCATTCCAAAGGTCCAACAATTGTGTTTTTGACGTGTCAAATAATTTGACTTTTCCATGAAGCGGTAAGTCCATCGGCGCCGTCATTACCACTTTGGAGCGCGGAAAGGTGAAAACGGTTCCCCCAAGGCTGTCCTGTTCCAGGGTGACAAAGTCGATCTTATATTTCCGGGCGGCTAAGGATGCAGCAATACCGGCAGGTCCGGCACCAACAATCAGGAGATCAAGTACCGAATGGATTCTTTTTATCCCTGCGTTGACCATACTTTCTACAGCCTGCTGGCCTTGCTCAACACTGTTTTTAATCAAGCCCATTCCCCCCAACTCTCCAGCGATGTATATCCCTGGCACATTGGTCTCGAACTTAGCATTTACGTGGGAAGATCTACCCCACGTTTTTCGGTGCCAATAACAAGCGAAATGGCCTCAACCGGGCAGGCGTGAAAACAGGCGCCATGCCCGATACAGTGAGAAGCATTGATGAGGGTTGCACGACCATTGACGATTCCTATTATATCTTCCTCCGGACATGCTGTAATACAGGCGCCGCTTTTAATACAATTGTCTTCATTGATGACAGGATGTAGAGAAACCGGCTCATACAAGCCCTCTTCCTTTGCCTTTACAATTTTGGCTGTTGTAATGCGCGAAGTTTTCAATTGAACACGCATGTACAAATACACGACAAGGACACAGGCCCCTATTACAATTCCGTAAATGATCAGTTCCTCGAATGTCATAATTTAAAATATCCATTTGTACCCAAACAACAGGGTAATGATCACATGAAAAATCATGATAACAAGCATAATCAGGGCAAAAGGAAGGTGCGCAACGTGCCAGTACCGGAAGAGGTTTTGCATGGTTTGCAGGCGTTCAATGCGATTGTTCAGCGACATTTCATGCCGAACCATTTTTACGATGTAGCGCATATCGGTTCTTGAAATGCCATAGCCGGCCAGTGTACCTTTCAATTGCCGGAGATTGCGCTGGCCCTGAAAATAGCCGGAAACCATGGAAGCAATGAGATTACCCTTACGCTCCGATTTTATTGGTCGCGTAGCCTCTATTACTGCAGCATAACTGTTTTCATCCAATTGATTGGAACTTTTCAAAAACTCACCCAGGTCAGTCTGCATGGCCTTTACTTCATTCAAACTCATCGCCCTACCCTCAATCGTGTGTGGTATTTGTAAATAAATAAAACGGCCAATTACGCCGCTCAGCACAACCAGCACCATACTCCAAAATGCAATAGAGACAATACCCCCGAATTTGAATGTGGTGTGAAACAGCACCATTACTGGCCCCAGGGTGCACAGGAAAATATGGAATTCCAGCCAATATTTTAGACGGCCAAATCGTGCCAGCGATTTGCTCCGTTTCCTGGCGATATACATAAATACGCCAAATACAATCAGTAAGGTTCCCACGATTCCCAACCCATGCCCCATGATGCCACTGGCCTTAAACCAGGCGTGGTTGGGATGATAAAACCGCTCTTCCAGGGGAGTATAATAATAAGAATAGCCGCTGTAAGCCAGGTGGCATGTTACCAGGATTACAACTGTCGCCATGGCGCCAATATACAGGCGATGGACGAATGGAGACATAAGGATTCTAGTTTAAAATAATTAATATATCTAATCTGTACTTTGCCGGATCACCCAAATCACTGCTTCTCTGATTTCAGATACCAACGGTGACGCCACAGCGCAAGCAAACTAATAACCGTCAAACTAGCCACTGCGTAGTACACAAAATTTGGAACCGGAATCGGATCACCCGCCGCATAGGAATGCAAGCCAGAGAGGTAATAATTTACCCCAAAATAGGTCATCATAACGGTGGCCCACCCGAAGAGTGATGCTACATTAAAGGCATACAAACCCCGAAAGCCTGGAATAAAACGCATGTGTAAAATAAAAGAATAGACCAGAATGGTCACCAGTGCCCAGGTCTCTTTTGCATCCCAGCCCCAGTAACGGCCCCAGGATTCATTGGCCCACACACCGCCCAGGTAAGTCCCGATACTGACCATGACAAGGCCGCCAATAAGTGTCATCTCGCTGATCATGGTCATCTCATTGACCATCCGATAGATGTTCTGCTTGTTATTCTCATTGGCGAAAATCATAAATACCAGGTTCAGAACCCCGATGATAGCACCCAAGACCAGAAATCCGTATGATCCTGCTTCCAGGGAAACATGAATGGTGAGCCAGTATGATTTCAATACCGGCACCAGGGGCGTAATTTCCGGATCCAGCCAGCTCAATCCGGCTACCATTAAAATAGTGGCTGCCAGAACATTTGTTGCAGCAAGTCCACCCAGGCTTTTCCTTGAAAATATCATGCCTGCCAGTACCGTGGTAAAACCAATGTAAATCATCGATTCGTACCCATTGCTCCAGGGGGCACGGCCTGATACATACCAGCGCAAGCCAAGACCTAGTGCATGAAAAAATACGGCCGTGGCAAAAAGGCCAAGACCAATCTTGTAGGGCCATTTCAATTTGGCCTTCGGCTTAAAAACGGAAGTAAACAACAGGCCCAGAAAAAGTAAGCCCAGAAAACCATAGGCAGCGGCCAGGCGGCCAAAAACATTAAGATTATTCAGGAATAGTTCGGCGCTTATTTTGCTTTCTGAGGGATATATCGCAGCGCCTTCCCGCCGTTGAAACCCATCCAATTCGGTCAGCAATTGATTAGCAAGCGACCAGTCGCCATCATTAAGCGCACGCTGAGCCGTGGGAATATAAGCCAGGTAAAATTTCTCTCCAAAGGCACTTTCCGGTGTCAGGCCCTGATGATTGTGGGCGAAATCGGCAGGAGAGGCCCAGGTATTGTTGGGATCATTTGGAACAGGGTAAATGCGGAACAGACCTCCTGAAAAAACCATGCTGCAGATGTTGATTTTCTCATCCAATTTCTGCAACTCCTTGTCGAGTGTCCCTCGGTCTCGTGGCTCCTTGTTGTACGATTCCCGTACCAGATCTAACAGTATATACTCCCCTTTTTCGTTAAAGAAGTCGTTATAAGTGGCCAGGTCTCCAGTAATTGGAATGAGCTGACGTATGGTTTCGTGCTTCCCCAGTTTGATCAATGGTGTATCGTACCAATCTTTAGGCTGCACTGCCATGCCCAAAACTATTTGCTCTGCGCTACGGCCGTATAAGGACTCTTTTCTGGAAAGCTTTCGCATGATTTCGCCGCAAAGCGTATTCAGAGGTTTCACCCTACCCTTCTGGTCTTGCACCATTATCCTTCCAAAGTTCGCAGCATGGGTCTTCGGTATGATGTGTTCCGGGCCAATAGCACTGGCAACGTACCCTTGCATGGAAAAAAGAGCCACCAGCAGGAAACCCCAGATGTTATTTTTGGTACGCATGCGCTGTATACTTTGTCCAAGTTGCCTAAAACGGCTTTTTTTATCAAAAAAGACGAAAATCATTCCCAATGTCAGCAGTATGTACCCGGCATAAGACACCAGGCTGCCCCAAAAATCGTGGTTAACGCTAAGGTAGGTACCCAGTTCATCAGGATCAAAGGACGACTGGAAGAAGCGGTAACCACCATAAGTCAGAATGTTGTTCATGTAGATTCTCTGATCACGACGCAGACTATTCCTTGGGTCCACAAGTGTTACTTCGCTGGCATAGGAAGAAGCATTTTCGGTGCCCGGATATTTTTCCAGAATAAAGTCGCGCAGATGTATGGCGAATGGCAACGCAATCTTTTTTGCACCATAAGCAACAGCCAATTGTGTGCTCCCGCCTTGGGCTACACGCGGGCGGCCTTCCATGCCTTTACTGCCTACCACCACCATCCGATTCGAGGCGCCATTGATTCTGACATCCATGTCGAGTGCCGCCATACTTTTGTTCTCCATTTTCTGCGATTCGGATTGAATCGAAACGACTGCCTTAGGCATAAAATCGCCGAAAACAAAACGCCCGGAGCCACCGGAATAAAGGCTCCGCAGGGCAATTGGATGCCAGGTATTGGGCGGTATACTGTCTAGTTGTTGCGTGGCCATGGTGAGTTGTGAAAAGCCAACGCCTGCCTTAAACAACAACTCACCGCTTTCTTCAAAACGGATGTTAAATGCCGTCGGGTCTTCCTGCGCGGTAAAATTAAACAAGGTACCCCTGATGGTTTTTTTATCGCCCTGTCTGACATAATATTCTTCTCGACCACCAGCACCGCCAATAACGACCTTAAGGGTTGGAACGCCTACATCATCATTGCGTTCCATCATTTCCTTGGGATTTGGAATAAACTCCAGCACCTCTACCTCAATATTGTCTTTGCCAATTTGGTAGGATTTTTTAAAATGATTGTTACCCAGGGTTGCAAACAGAACCGGTTCATCAAACGTGTAATGCTTACCATTTTGTATTGCCTCAAATACCAAAAATGATTCTGCTGAAACAAAGGTATTGGCACTGCTTCCTTCGCGAATTCCCATCATTCCCTCATACCCAAAGTACCGTGTGATGCCTGCGCCGAGCAATATGACAAGGATAGCGGCATGGAAGGTGAGCGTGGCCCATTTCTTCTGCTTTATCATCCTGTAACGGATAATATTAGCGATTAAAGAGATGCCGAAAAGCAACAACAAGACCTCGAACCAACGCGTACGAAATACTATTTTTTGGGCAGCACTGGTCCCAAAATCATTTTCAATAAATGTTGCTGCGCCAATAGATGCTGCAAATAAAATCATATACAACCCAGCCGCTGAAGTTGAAAAGAGGCGGTTGTAAATTTTACTAAGTAATTTCATGATCTTGTTCAGGATAAAATGCGGGTAATTGAACCGATTTCTTTATTGGGCAATGGTTGCGTTTTCCATGATAATATCATAGCGGTATCCTGCCCCAAAATCCATATCAAGGGAAATAGTACCTTCCATGGTTACAACATGACCCGGAGGAATATTTTCTTGTGTTGTAACCGTCAGGTCGAGGTTTTCTCCGGAACCATCCTGTAAGTGAATCCAGTTACGTCCCATAATCATCTGGTTGACTTTCATGACCTTACCGGTAACCTTGATCGTTTTGCCGGCATATTTGGCCTTATGTTTCATCAACTCACTGATTTTAACGGCCCCTTTTGCCGGCGCAATGGCGGAAGGTGGCGCAACAGCGCCCTGGCCTTGCAAATTACCCAGGGCCTGATCAACTGCCGACCCCGATCCGCCGCCACCGGCGGGTTGCGTGGAAATACCACTGACGAGATACAGCGTTTCAAAGGTCCGGTTGTGCTCACGGCTGAAGAAATCTTTTTTAATCAGGCCGCCTTTGTAGTAATACGTCGCCCCAATTTGAACGGGAGCCTTAGGAATGGCAATCCAAAAATCCGCACCATTTTCAGAAACGCGTATATAAGTATACCGTTCTGTATCCAACGACTCTTCCGCTACAACTTTGTGCATTTCGGTAGATCCTGGCATGGCGCCACCAGGAGCCTCCGCAATCGGTTGCGCCGAACTTTGTGCTTGTTGCGTTTGTCCATTGCTATTGTCCGCCTCAATTACCTTTGGTCCGGAATCACAGGCAACCAAAGAGAGGAAAAGAAAGAAAATAAGAAACTTGTACATATTAATTTAATTTCAAATATTTACAATGAATTAAAATCGCTGCATTAATTTGGTATTGAATCGGGTATTATCAAACTGTGCATCGTCAAGTGTTTTTTCAGCGTACAGGAAAAGGCTCAGGTTTTTGTATAACCTGCAGGAGAAACTGGCGCCAAATATGTCCTGATGCTTTTGGTGTTCAACCTGGAGGTACTGGTAAGTCTGGTTTCGGTAATAGACTTCAGTGCTCAATCTGCCTTTCCAGAAATTTCGGGACAACTTAGCACCGAAAGTATGGCTGCTCAAATAACTGGTTTTCAACAAATTAGCCGACAAGGAAAGCGAGGCCTTTATCCCCGGAATACTGCTGTAATTAACGTAAGTGTTCAGGTTTTTAACCGAATTTTCGCCGTTATTCTGGAACCGAAGACTGGTATTAATACCGATGGTCAATCGCTTGATCGGACGAAAACCTATGTTCCCCCGAAATCCCTGGCGTGTTTCCTGATCGATGAGCTGATCGATAAAGTTCTTATAAGATTCGTAGTAAATGATGTTCTTTCTGTTGTCGTAGGCTACAGAAAAATCAACCTTAGGGGAAATCTTGTACCGTAACATCAAGTATATATTGGTCAGATGTGGCGTTCCGCTTACCACATCATTGACCTTCTCGTACAGGTCAACTTCCATCGAACAGAAGCCATTCAAGCCTTTTTTGATTTCACCAGAATACTGTCCATATATGAATCGTCGGTCGACGTTAATGCCGTTCCGCTGTTCCATAAAGGCAAGCGTGCCCTGGCTGTACTTCTTCTTATCAGCAGACTGAATACCAAGGTAGAGCCCTCCTTGCATCAGGCTCAGGTCGACACTGTAATCGCTGAGGCGGGGGCGAGAACCAATGATAGCACCAGCCATAATTCTTTTTCCAAATGTTTTTTCAAATTGCAAACCATCTACTGCACCAACACTGGAAACCCTTGGGTTGATCTTTCGACCCAGCGTGATGCTGGTATTTTCAGAAAATGTATACCGCGCGGAAAGGGAATAAATTTTCAGTGCATAACTGAGTGTATTGCGAAGGCTGTCGTGGTCACCCAGTGTATGCCGGTACACGATGTAATTGTCGGTTGAAAATCCTGAATCCTTTATGTCATCGCCCTTAAAAACAAAGGCATAACGCATGGTGGTATAATCTCGAGTATCCGTAAAGTTGCTGTAGGACGCTGCGGAGACTTGGGCTCTGACAGACTTTCGAGGCTTGGCCTTTGTTGTTCGACCTGCCGGGTGCTGAAGATGCGACTTGTCTTCTTCCGGCACTTTTACAAGTGCATCGTGCTCTTCAGGTATGCCTGTTTTTTCCTCCTTAGGAATAACAGCTGGGGGCAATTCAATTTTTTCGTAGAAAGCAACAATCGTTTCTTTCAGGTTGAACTTATCTGAAATTAGTGGTGTACATACACAAGAAACAGACGATTTACTTTTGACCAGCAGGGCCGCCACCAAAGTGTCGTTTCTTTCTACCAATAAAGTATCCCCAATCTTAATATTGTCGGTATTGGTAAACTTTACATAAACACTCTGAGAGGAAACATAGGATACATTACCCTCCATTCTGACTGGAGCGATCTGTGCCCGAGCCACACCGGCGAAGGACAAGAAGCAAAATATAAATCTTAATTGACGCAAAGTTCAGGGATTAATTATGATTAATCATTGCCATCAGGATGACAAGAATAACAAGCTGCACTGTTATAGGAATAACCGTTTACACCTTGGTGATCCTGCCCTACCTGCTGGGGATTATCATGCTCATGGCAATCGATGCAACTGAATGCTGAGAAGTTGCCTGGAATGGTATGGCACTCCACACATTGGTTCCACTCATCTTTATGTTTACCACTGTAAATCGGGAAATACATGGCATCATGGTTAAAGGTAGAAGGATCCCAGGCGGTTTCATTGTGGCATAAGGTGCAATCCGTTGGGAATCCAGCCGAACTGTGGTTAGGGTTATTGGCCCCGTTGTAATCCGAATGGTGGCAACCTATACAAGTAGTGGGCGTATTGTTGTAGTTTCCATTAATATGGCAATCGGTACAGTTGGGAACGGTTGCGTGAGCGCCGTTCAATGGCCATATCGTGTTGTGGTCAAACGTAGATGGAACCCAGGCTGTTTCGTCGTGGCATTGAGTACAATTGGTGCCGAAACCTGCCGCGCTGTGGTTCGGATTGGTCGTTGCATTGTAATTGGGCAAGTGACAACCTACACAGGTGTTTGGTGTGTTGTTGTAATTGCCGTTAACATGGCAGTCGGTGCAGTTTGGAACATTGGCATGGGCTCCATTCAATGGCCATATCGTGTTGTGGTCAAACGTAGAAGGAACCCAGGCTGTTTCATCATGACATTGGGTACAATTGGTTGGAAAACCCGCTGTACTGTGGTTCGGATTCGTCGTTGCATTGTAATCGGGCAAGTGACAACCTACACAGGTATTTGGTGTGTTGTTGTAATTGCCGTTATGGCATTGCACGCAATTGTCAGCAATGATGGCATGTGCACCGTTCAGTTGATAATAATTATCATGAATGGGGAAACTTGCCGGTATCCACCCATCCGGTGTATGACAGGTACTGCAATCAGTAGGAATATTCAAATTCGTATGACTTGGATTGCTCGTTCCATTATAATCAGTTTGGTGGCAACTGACACAAGTGTTCGGGGTGTTGCTGTAATTACCGCCTGTATGGCAATCGATACATTCTGGCACAAGAGCATGTGCTCCTGTAAGCGGCCATACGGTGTTATGGTCAAATGTTGATGGCACACAGCCTGTTTCATCATGACACTGTGTGCAGTCTGTTGAAAACTGGTTAATGACGTGATTGGGATTAGACGTTGCGTTGTAATCCGGTTGGTGACAACCCACACAGTTGGTTGGTGTATTGGAGTAGTTTCCACCAATATGGCAATCCGTACAGTTGGGTACAAGCGCATGCGCACCATTAAGCGGCCAAACTGTATTGTGATCAAATGTAGCAGGCGACCATGCACTCTCGCTGTGGCACTGTGCACAATCTGTAGGGAATTGCGCTGCCTGGTGGTCCGGGTTAGTAGTGCCATCGTAATCGGCCTGGTGACAGCCTACACAGGTATTCGGCGTGTTGTTGTAGTTGCCGTTGTGGCAAGCCGCACAATCGTTGGCAATGACCACGTGGGCGCCATTCAACTGGTAGTAGGTATCGTGTATCGGAAACAATGCCGGATCCCAGGCATCGGTGGTATGGCAGGTAGCACAGTCCGTTGGTATACCGATCGCACTATGGTTCGGATTGGTGGAGCCGTCAAAATCCTGCTGGTGACAACTCACACAATCACTGGAGGTGTTGGAGTAGTTGCCGCCGATATGGCAATCTGTGCAACTGGGTACCGTTGCATGCGCCCCTGTAAGCGGCCAAATGTTATCGTGGTTAAAACTCGATGGCACCCAGGCACTCTCGCTGTGACACAATGTACAATCATCCGGAAACTGCGCTGCCTGGTGATCAGGGTTTGTGGCGCCGTTATAATCGGCCTGGTGACAGCCTACACAGGTATTCGGCGTGTTGTTGTAGTTGCCGTTGTGGCAAGCCGCACAATCGTTGGCAATGGCCACGTGGGCGCCATTCAACTGGTAGTAGGTATCGTGTATCGGAAACAATGCCGGATCCCAACCATCGGTGGTATGGCAGGTAGCACAATCCGTTGGTATACCGATCGCACTGTGGTTAGGATTGGTGGAGCCGTCAAAATCCTGTTGGTGACAACTCACGCAATCACTGGAGGTGTTGGAGTAGTTACCGCCAATATGGCAATCTGTGCAATTGGGCACGGTAGCATGCGCGCCGGTTAGTGGCCACACCGCATCATGGTTGAATGTTGCCGGCATCCAGGAACTCTGGGTGTGGCAAAGGGTGCAATCGTCTGGGAACTGCGCGGCCTGGTGGTCAGGGTTTGTTGTTCCGTTAAAGTCTGCCTGGTGGCAGCCGATACAAGTATTGGGTGTATTGGAATAGTTTCCGCCGATATGACAGTCAGTGCAATTGGGTACCGTAGCGTGTGCCTCAATAAGCGGCCAGATGTTATCGTGGTTAAAACTCGATGGCACCCAAGCACTTTCACTGTGACATAACGTACAATCATTCGGAAACTGCGCTGCCTGGTGATCTGGATTCGTGGTGCCGTTATAATCCGCCTGGTGACAGCCTACACAGGTATTCGGCGTGTTGTTGTAGTCGCCGTTGTGACAAGCCGCACAATCGTTGGCAATGGCTGTGTGCGCGCCTGTTATGGGGTAATAGTTATCGTGTATCGGGAATTGTGCCGGAGCCCAGCCACTGGTGGTATGGCAGGTCGCGCAATCAGTAGGTATGCCAACTACACTGTGATTGGGATTCGTGGTGCCATCGAAATCCTGTTGGTGACAACTTACACAATCACTGGAGGTGTTGGAGTAGTTGCCCCCGATATGGCAGTCCGTGCAATTGGGTACGGTAGCATGCGCCCCCGTCAACGGCCAAACAATATCATGGTTGAATGTTGCTGGTATCCAGGAACTCTGGGAGTGGCAAAGGGTGCAATCATCGGGGAATTGCGCAGCCTGGTGATCCGGATTTGTAGTGCCATTAAAGTCTGCCTGGTGGCAACCGACACAAGTATTGGGTGTATTGTTGTAGTCGCCATTATGACAAGCAGCACAGTCATTAGCAATAGCTGCGTGTGCTCCAGTTATGGGGTAGTAGTTGTCGTGAATCGGGAATTGCGCCGGTGCCCATCCACTTGTAGTGTGGCAGGTCGCACAATCCGTAGGAATATTTGCAGTAAGGTGATTGGGGTTGGCGCTTTGGTTATAATCGGTACTGTGGCAGGACACACAGTCTGTTGGTGTATTGGCAAATCCGTTTGCATGACACTCCAGGCACTGTGTTGTAAGGTGAACACCAGTCAGCGGAAACATGGTGGTATTGTGGTCAAAGATATTGGAAGCATCACCCGTGGGGTGACAGGCAAGGCATGCCGTACTGTTGTATACATAGCCATTTACACCAGGATGGCTGTTGTCGGTATCCGGGTTGGTATGACAAGTCGTACAACTTACCACTTTATAATCGGCAGGGTTGGTATGGCAATCTACGCAAGCCGACCACTCTCCTTGGTGCGCACCACTGTAAATGGGAAAATGCTGGTTATCATGATCAAAGATCGCTGGCACCCAGCTGGATTCATTGTGGCAAACGGCACAATCTGTATTAAACTGTGACGCCTGGTGGTTCGGGTTGGAAGTCTGATTATAATCCGTTTGGTGACAGCTAGCACAGGGGTTGGGCGTGTTGTTGTAATCCCCGTTATGGCAAGGAGCACAAGCGTTCGCGATTCCTGCATGGGCGCCATTCAGAGGATAGAAATCGTCGTGGATGGGGAACTGAGCAGGTGACCAGCCAATGGTCGTGTGGCAACTTTCACAATCCGTTGGTATGCCAAGCGTGCTGTGGTTCGGGTTTGTGGATGCATTGTAATCCGTTTGGTGGCAACCAGCACAGGTATTCGGCGTATTGGCATAATTGCCATTGGTGTGGCACAAGAGGCATTCATTTGCTATTGCACCGTGCTGTCCTGTTAGCGGCCAGTAGTTGTCGTGATTAAAGGAAGCCGGTACCCAGGCATTTTGGTCATGGCAAACAATGCAATCGGTTGGGAATTGAGCACCTGAATGGTCCGGGCTGCTCGTCTGGTTATAGTCCTGCTGGTGGCAACCTACACAAGTATTGGGCGTGCCGCTGTATACACCATTAATATGGCATTGCACACAATCGTTTGCGATAGCAGTATGGGCGCCTGTTATGGGGTACAGTACATCGTGGTTAAAGGTAGACGGTGACCAGGCCGTTTCGTTGTGACAAACAAAGCAATCGGTCGGAAATTGAGCCGCACTGTGATTCGGATTGCTCGTTTGGTTATAATCTTGAAGGTGGCAACCTTTGCAGCTATTGGGTGTATTGTTGTAATCTCCATTATGGCAGGCGGCACAATCGTTGGCCGCTGCTGCGTGAGCGCCATTGAGTACAAAATAATTGTCGTGTATCGGAAAAGTAGCAGGCTCCCAGCCATTTGTAGTATGACACGTTGCACAGTCAGTGGGTATCCCAAGTGCAGTATGGGAAGGATTGGTACTTTGGTCGTAATGCTGTTGGTGACAACCTGCACAGGTATTGGGTGTATTCGCATAATCACCCCCTATATGGCAAAGTGCGCAATCATTGGCTATAGGCACATGCGCACCTGTCAGCGGCCAAACACTGTTGTGGTCAAAAGAAGATGGCACCCAGGCTGATTCGTTGTGGCATGTAGCACAATCTGTGGGAAACTGCCCGGCAGCGTGATCTGGACTGGTAGTTTGGTTAAAATCCTGCTGGTGACAGCCAACACAGGTATTGGGCGTGTTATTATAGTCTCCGTTATGGCAAGTAACGCAATCATTGGCAATGGCAGCGTGGGCGCCCAGTAAGGGATAATGACTATCATGGTCTGGGAAATCTGCCGGAGTCCAGGCCGCAGTGGTATGACAAGTAGCACAATCCGTTGAAATACCAATACTGGGGTGGTTGGGGTTTGCGGTTTGGGCGTAGTTATCGGTATGGCAGGCAGCACAAGCAGTAGGCGTACCCGCATAGCCAGCGGAATGGCATTCAATACATTGCAGGCCGATATGAGAGCCGGTCAACGGAAAGGCAGTGGCATTGTGATCAAATACCTGATTGGCATCTCCATTTGGGTGACAAGCCAGACAAGCTGCATCGTCGTAAACATACCCATTCACACCTGTATGAGCATTGTTAGTTTCTGGGTTTTGATGGCAGGAAACACAGGTAAAGACCTTGTAATCACCAGGGTTGGTGTGGCATTCAACACAGTCCATCCAGACACCATTGTGGGCGCCACTATAAATGGGAAAATACTGGGCATCATGGTTGGCAAAATTTGCAGGCGACCACCCTTTATCCGTTGTATGGCAATCTGTACAGGTGGTTGAAAAACCCGCGCTCAGGTGATTGGGATTGGTGGTAGATTCAAAGTCCTGTTGGTGACAGGCAAAACAATCAGTAGGCGTACTGATGTAATTTCCACCAGTATGACAAGCCGCACAATCCATGATATCATGCCCCTTTTCAAGCGGGAAAAAACTATGGTCCACGGTTGCCGCGTTCCAGTCATTTTTAGAGGGATCATGGCATTCTATACAATTGATGGAAAATCCGGCCTGTGGGTGATTCGGGTTTGTTGTAGCCTGAAAATCAGCCAGGTGGCAGTTTACACAATCATTCCCAATTCGGTCGAACCGCAGGTTGCTTTCGGAAGTATGGCAATCGAAACAATTGGCAGCAGCATGCGCTCCCAGCAGTGGAAATCCGTTTTCAACGTGTAACGATGTGATGTTATCCACCAACCAGTTGGCAGTTGTGTGGCATCGGGCACAATCAGCACCAACAGTCTGTTGATGTATATCGGTATGGCAGGTGTTGCAATCCGGATTGGCTTCCGAAAAAACCAGCGTCTGGTGGCAGGCCCTGCAATCCAGCAGCGCATGTTGGCCGGTCAGCGCAAAAAAGGTGGAATCGTGGTCGAAGCGGGGCTTGAGTTTTTCCGGCAGTTTACCTATACCACCTGGTTTGGCAGAGGGCTCCACCTTGGTAGTCCAAAAAGACAAAGGAATATCCCAGCCCATGGCAGTATGGCAGGCACTGCAATCAAGGCTTAAAGATTCACCATGCGGAGATTGCGCAATAAGGCAACGACTAAGCGCAAGCAAGAAGATTAATGATGACAGTCTATACATTCGTACTTTTTGATCTTGTACTCAATAATAGTGTCAGCTCCAAAAGTGGCTAGCTTTGTGGCAGGCGGAACATTCAATTTCAGCATGCCGACCGTCTAATTTGAAATTAGACTGATTATGATTAAATGCTGAAGCGGACCAGTTTTCAAATCCGTGACAGCGTTGACAAGCGATTTCATGGTTATTATCGTAAAATTGATCACCATGAACATTGTTATGGCAAGATAAACATTTTATATCCAAATCTTTAAACAATCCGGATTGATGTTCATCATTCTTTTTATGACATTCCTCACAGGCTATCTTAGCATGAACACCACTCAACTTAAACGACGTTAAGCCATGGTCGAACTTGTTGTCCACCCAGTTTTCGGTAGTATGGCAGATCGTGCAATTTTGGTCCGGATAAAATTTTGGGTCTATTTCTCCAACATGAACATTGTCATGGCAACTCACACATTTCCCGTTTAAGTCGACAAATTTCCATTGGCCATTATCAGCAAGATGGCATTCAAAACAAGGCGTTGCCATGTGCGCACCCTGGAGCGGAAAATCTGTTTTTTCATGCTGATCAAAACCAAATGTACTTTCCTGAAAGGCCACAACGGTATGACACAATTTGCAATCCGGATTGGCGCCAGCCTTCTTAAATTCTCCTTTGTGGAAATCTTCATGGCAGGTTGCGCAGGTATTGTGGGGCAGCGGATCAATCATGTTGCCCGTATGGCATTTTTTGCAATCAACGGCCTGGTGCTTTCCTTCCAGGGGAAAATCGGTCCGGTTATGGTTGAAATTATTCCATGCATTACTCCCCCTAAATCCATTTTCATTGTGGCATTCGGAGCACTTTTGCCCAAATTTGTTGCTGTGCACATCTTTATGGCAAGAACTACAGGATGAGGTTTGCAATCCCAGCCGATCCTGAAAAACCATTAATGGTCCCAGGTCCAGGTTATGACATTCTTTACAGTCAACCTGCTTGTGCTTTCCTTTCAGCGGAAAATGGGTGGTAGCATGATCAAACTTGTTCCTTCCGGCAAACTCCTCCCAGCCTTTTTCTGTATGGCAAGTTTTGCAATCGGAACCCAAATTACTTCCATGTGCATCATCATGACAGCTGGTACAATTTGAAAAAGGAACATCAGCGAAACGCTGAAAGGACTTGCCATTCCGGCTTTCCTTGACATGGCATTTTACGCATGCTACATCAACATGTTTTCCGAATAATGCAAAATCGGTCTTGCTGTGGTTAAATTTTGTCGCAGGCTTAAAGTCATCCGTAATATGACATTTAGCGCAGTCCTGGGAAAGGGTATTCTGGTGCACATCTTCATGGCACTTGGCACAATCCTGGCTCAGCCCGAGAAAGGTCTTTTTGTCTCCTTTATATTTAGGCTCCTGGATATTATCCGGCTGGTGACATTCCCTGCAATCGGTAGTCTTGTGCGCTCCGGTGAGTTTGTAACCTGTCCAGTCGTGGTTAAAACTCTCCTGATCAAAACGGACCATCTGAAAATTCCGACCATGGTGCTCACTATGGCAACTGAAGCAATCCTTCTGTTGAACCTGCTTGGAGGCATGGTAACCTTTCCCCTGTTTGATCCGGGAATTGATCTCCTTGTGGCATTCCAGACATTTTTCATTGGAAACTTTATCGCCCAATACGTGGCACTTGGTACAGTTGAAAATCCCCTCCAACTCAGCATGGGCTTGGGTAAGCTCACCAGGAGATATCTGTGCCAATCCACACTTCGGAAGAAGCAGGAACGCAGTCATCATAACTGACGCATACCAAAGGCGCATAAAATCGGGTTTTGGTCTCAGGCCTGGCGAGCCTGGTTAGATTATCAACCGGATTAGTTTTACCTAAGATAAATCACAGCGACATGAATGTCGGCTGTAACAATACAAGGTAGCGCCCGGTTGGCCACGTGTAAAGATCAAACTTTTGATCTAAAGAATTATTGTCAGTCGGAATATTTTTTTTCAAAATATATGCTACCCGACAAAAACGGTAAATTTTACGGCCGGCCCCTATCTCTTTATGGGAAATCTTATATTTCAAAAGAACACGCAGGCAACGCAATTCCATGTCCTTGGTTTAATTTTTTTTTAATATCTTGCACCAACTGCCTGACCCGCTTCAGCACCATTTTTCAAACCACTATTGGGTTGGATGGGGTTAAGCTTGAAGTAAAGTGGTTTGCGAAAATTATCGCGCAGTTATCAGTTCTTATGGCAAGGCATAAAACGCAGACGATGCAGCGCATCGACGAGTATTTATAACGCAGCCAGGAGGACTGATGGCAAGTGAGCATTCGCAAACCACTTTACTTCGAGTATATATTCTGCCTGTCACCACTACGAAGCGTTATTGCAGCAAAAACTATTCAGGGCTACCAACTGGCTGATGTACCAGTAAATTATAGGGTTTTATCACTCCTACTTCCATGCCCTTTTTAAACTAATTCTTATTTCGCATCGCAAAAACAACCGCATATGTCTACGCACTCCCCCCCCCACTACAAAGCATGGTCGCTGGGCAATTTCCGAAGCATCCCCAGGTGGGCTTGTTGCCGGAAGCCGCCCGCAACGCCATCGAGGTAGTTGGCAACGTATTGCCCTTTAAGGCAAATAACTACGTTGTTGACGAATTGATTGACTGGTCGAATTATGAGAATGACCCTATTTTTAACCTGATTTTCCCCAATCGCGACATGCTGCTTCCAGGGCATTACCAGGAAATGGAAGCTGCATTGCAGACTGGTGACCGAAACCACGCCAAAGCCGTATCACACCAAATTCGGCTGCAACTCAACCCCCACCCTGCCGCCCAGGTGGAACTCAATGTGCCCAGCATTGATGGCGTTAAACTCACAGGCATTCAACACAAATACCGCGAAACCCTACTGTTTTTCCCAAGTTCTGGCCAAACATGCCATTCCTATTGTACTTTTTGTTTCCGATGGCCGCAGTTTGTGGGAATGAATGAGATCAAATTTGCCATGCGGGAAACCGAACTACTGGTCCGCTATTTGGAAGCGCATCAGGAAGTAACCGATATTCTGTTTACGGGTGGCGACCCCATGATCATGAAATTCGAGGTTTTCAAGCAGTACATTGCTCCGTTTCTGGATCGGAAAAACAAGACCAACATCCAGTCTATCCGAATCGGCACCAAGTCGCTGGGGTTTTGGCCTTACAAGTTCACCATGGATGAAGAGGCTGACAAATTCCTGGAACTTTTCGAGGAAATTGTCAAAAGCGGCATCAACCTGGCCTTCATGGCGCATTTTAACCATCCCAGCGAACTCCGTACCCCGGCAGTGCACGAAGCCATTCGACGCTTGCGCAACACAGGACTTCAAATTCGGACACAATCACCCCTGCTCCGGCATATCAACGACGACCCCATCGTTTGGGCAGAAATGTGGCGGGAGCAAGTCAACCAAAATTGCATCCCCTACTACATGTTTATTGCGCGCAATACGGGTGCAAAACACTATTTTGAAGTACCTTTGGTACGGGCCTGGCAGATTTTTCGCGAGGCGTACCAGCAAGTAAGTGGCCTTTGCCGTACAGTGCGAGGCCCCAGCATGTCGGCAACACCTGGAAAAATTCAAATTCTTGGCGAGGCCAGTGTTGGTGAAGAAAAGGTATTGGCCCTCCGGTTTCTACAGGCGCGCAACCCCAACTGGGTGGGACGACCCTTTTTTGCGAAATTTGATAAAACCGCCAGTTGGCTAACTGATCTGTCACCAGCCTTCGATGAGGAGTTCTTTTATGCGGCAGAGTTGCGGGAAATGTATGCAGAGGCAATGTTAAACCAGGCAAACACAAACGCCATAATTAATTGATCATCAATATTAAACCACATTACCATGAAAAACATTTTGCTTATTTGCCTACTCGCCTGTGGCACAGCAACGCTTTCTGCTCAGGACAGCATGCTCGGGGAGGTTACGCTTTTTGCCGGCAATTTCGCACCCCGGGGATGGGCTTTTTGCGATGGGCAAATGCTCTCCATCAGCCAAAATACCGCCCTGTTCTCCATCCTGGGCACCCAGTACGGCGGCGACGGCAGAACCACCTTCGCACTCCCTAAAATGGGGAATTTTGGCACGGAGGAGACCCTTGAATTTGCCAACAGCAAATCGGAGCCCAGCAGTATTCCGGCAACTTTTACGGCTACCAATAAAACCGCAGATCCCATTGATATGTATTGGATCAGCTTTGATGGGGTCAAAACATTTTACGCTAAAATACAACCGGGCACTACCATTAGCCAGGCTTCTGGCACCAACCATGTGTGGCACTTTTACAAGGATACCGAACTGGTTGATGCTATAAAACTGGGTAAAGAGGCCAACCAATCGTATGAAATCTGGTCGAAAGATGTTGCGGGTCCCCGGTACATCATTTGTACACAAGGCTACTTCCCCAGCAGAAACTAGCGGTCGCTAGCCACTACGTTGTCAACCAATCTGTGCTGCCGCAGATGTTTTGCTGCGCAAAACATCTGCGGTTTCTGCGAGATCTGCGGGACAATAATTTTGCAAAGCAAAACTAAAAAAACAAAAACCAAATTGGTTAACTAACCCGGTGATTGTTGACCAAGGGGGAATATCACTAATGATTCCTTCCCCTTGGTCAGCACCCTGTAACCGCTTAAAAGCTCACATCCATAGCCTGACAAATGACATCGGCCGCAAAGGCAAGGTCTTCCTTTGTGTGTGCCGAGGATACAAAGCCAACTTCATATCCGGACGGGCCGAAATAGACGCCGCGTTCGAGGCATGCCATGTGCATCTTTTTAAATCGGTCCATGCTCGACGGATCTATTTGTTCCGAACGGGTAATCCGTTCACGGCTGAAAGCCAGCCAGAAGATAGACCCTATGTGCGGAATACTTAATGCGTAGCCTTTCCGGTCGGCATGCTCCTGAAGGGTATTTACCAGCCAGTTCGTTTTTTCTTCCAGCGATTCGTAAAACCCGGGGCGCAGCAATTCTGTAAGGGCTGCATAACCTGCTGCCATGGCCACCGGATTGGCGCTCAGGGTCCCGGCCTGGTACACTGGCCCTACCGGAGCCACATGCTCCATAATGGCTTTGCTGGCGGCATAGGCGCCCACTGGCATCCCGCCCCTATAATTTTTCCAAAGGTGATGATATCGGGCTGTATCCCGTAGTATCCCGCGGCACCTTCAAACCCAACACGAAAGCCGGAAATCACCTCATCAAAGATTAGCAGCACGCCATGCTCCTGTGTTACTTTCCTGATATGCTCCAGATATGCCTTGTCCTGCAACAACAACCCGTTGTTGGCAGGAACGGGCTCAATAATAACAGCCGCAATCTCATGCCCTTGCGCTTGTAGAAGTTGGTCGAAAGCCTCTGTATCATTCAAGGGCAGTACCAGCGTTTCCCGGGCAAAAGCCTCCGGAATGCCGGCAGAAGTGCTCATACCAAAGGTAACCAGGCCCGAACCAGCCTTAACCAACAGGGCATCTACGTGGCCGTGATAACATCCTTCAAATTTGAGAATTTTATCACGACCAGTTACCCCACGTGCCAAACGGATGGCACTCATGACGGCCTCTGTTCCACTGCTTACAAAACGTACCATCTCGATGAAACGGTGGTTCTCGATCATGAGTTTCCCAATCTTGTTGTCGCGGGGTGTAGGTGTGCCAAACGACATACCCTCCATCACCGCTTCCTGTACCTGTTGTACAATGGCAGGATGGCAATGCCCAAGAATCAAGGGGCCCCAGGAACAACAAAAATCAAGAAATGTCTGCCCGTCTACATCCCGCATATGACTACCCGAGCCCTGTTCAAAAAAGATCGGTGGGCCCGTAACACTGCGAAACGCGCGCACCGGTGAGTGTACGCCACCAGGAAAATACAATTTGGCCTCTTCAAACAAACGGGCGCTGTTGGCCCGGGTAAAAGTAGCCGGGCTTGGATAATTTTTCGTCATCATGGCTGCAAAAGTACCCTATTAACCCTGCGCCGTAGAAGTATTGTAAAGAGATTGACAAAGAATTGACGCAAATAGAACGACTACCTTGGTCCTAATACAAAAAAATCCCCTGGTGGTTCACCAGAGGATTCGCATTTTATGCTGACAAAGTTGTTGGGCTTAGGCCAAACAAACATTTACTGCGTTCATGCCTTTCTTTCCGCGCTCGCTTTCGAAGGTTACTTCGTCGCCTTCGCGGATTTTGTCAACCAGACCGGTTACGTGTACAAAAATTTCTTCGTTCGTGTCTGTGTCTACGATAAATCCAAAACCTTTGGACTCATTGAAGAACTTTACAGTTCCTTTACTCATTGTGTAATAAAAATTAATAAATAAATAATTTGGCAACATGCCGCTGCAAAGATGCAGGCAATTGTGGTAGGATGTATAACATTGCAAAATCATTAACATTTGCCAGTAAGAAAAACCTTTTGTTTTGACTTTGCTAAAATAAAACAAAATGTCTATATTTGCCTGTAAATGCCTTGCAAATGTCTGACTTTCAATTCTTCCTGATTTTACTTGGTATCCTGATCATCGCATTGCTGGCCCTGCTGTTGTTTCGCCCCAGATCGAAATCGCCAGAACAGGAAACAGTGTCCAGGGAGCTGTACAAGACCATCGTTGCGCAAAATGAAATCATGCGGCTCGAGTTGGCAGCAAAAGAACAGGAGATCAGGGAAACACAGGCAGCCCTGGCAGCACGCGATCAATCCATCCTGCATTTGCAGGATCAACTGGGGCACCAGCAACAGGACTGGGCAGCTGCCAGAAAACAGTTGCAAACCGAATTTGAAAACCTGGCCAATCGATTGCTGGAAGAAAAGTCGCAGCGCTTTACAGAACAAAACGCGCGCAACCTTCAGCAAGTATTGCACCCGCTGCGGGAAAAATCAAGGAGTTTGAAGAAAATGTAGAGCGCAAATTTTTGGATGAAACCCGGGAAAAAAAGCAGTTTAAAAACAGAAATTGCCCAACTCTTCCAACTCAACCAGCAGTTGAGTCTGGATGCACACCAACTGACAGCCGCCCTGAAAGGCCAAAGCAAGGTACAGGGCGACTGGGGAGAGTTGCAACTTGAAACCCTGCTCGAAAAAATCAGGGCTACAGAAAGGCACGCATTTCCTGATGCAAAATTCCTTTCGCGACAACCAGGGAAATGCCAAGCGACCGGATTTTATCATCCAACTGCCGCAAAATCGCCACATCATCATCGATGCCAAGGTTTCCCTCACTGCCTACGAACAATATTTCAACGAACGCGACCCTGTACAGCAGGAAGTTCACCTGAAGGCGCACCTGGACAGCATCCGCCGGCATGTGGCAGATTTGAGCAGCAAAGATTACCAGAACCTTTACCAAATCAACACACCCGATTACCTCCTCCTATTTGTACCCATCGAGGGAGCGCTTCAACTCGCAGCGCAAATTGATCCCAAACTTTTGGCTGATGCCATGGAGCGCAACATCCTGCTGGTCAGCAATGCCAGCCTGATGGCTACCATGCGGACCGTAGCCCATGTGTGGAAGCAGGAAAAGCAGAACCGCTCGGTGCTGGAAATTGCCCGGCAGAGCGGCTTGTTGTACGACAAATTCGTAGGATTCGTAGAGGATTTGCGGAACATTGGCGCCCGGCTCGACAGTGCCCAAAATGCCTATTCCGATGCTTACAACAAACTCGTGAATTCACCCAAATATGGCGATACCCTCGTCGGACGGGCAGAGAAGCTCCGAAAACTCGGCGCAAAATCCAGCAAATCACTGCCCGCAGAATTAGTTGAAGAGGAAAAGCCCGTCAGCGACGACGAGCGTTTGGAACATGAATCAGAATAGAACCGCCTAAAGGAAAGCCTGGTGGATAAGGCACTCAGTTATTGCAGGATGCGTCTGAAAACCATTGTGCAAAGCACATCAGTTCCACAACCAAATTGGTTCAACACTAGTTTCCTACGCCAGCAGGTGGCCTGGTCGAACCACTGCCGGTAGCCGATTCCGGGACACCAATATTTCCATCCAGAAAACGCCATCCAATCCCCAATCTGAAGGTATTGAACAACTGTGGGTACCGGGCCGTCTGGTAATACACTTTTGATGGATTGGCAAGCATGGCCATGTTCTCATACCGGAAAAAAAACATAAACTGCTCAACCTTGAACGAAACAAAACCATCAATCCAGGGATAAGGCTTTTGTTCTACCTCGTCTTGCAAAACAAACTGCCAAAACATGGGTTGGTATCCATCTGGCCGAAAGGAATTGTTGACCCGGAAGTCAAAGCCCAGGCGTAGATCCATCCTTAGCTTAAAAACTTGCCCCTGGTAATACAGGCTGTTTTTTGAGAACCATTTAGGAAGCCGAAACACATCGCTTCTGTTCGCTTGCTGCAATGCCAGCGTATTGTCCAGGTGAATCTTCCCTGCCTTTATACTAACGTTCCCCAACAACTGCACCACCTGCAGCGGCGAGGTGGTTTGGGCGGCAAGCCCTTGCTGATCGAAGTACAGGTAGTTGTTGACCAAATGGCTTCGGCCACTCAGGGAGAGGCCAGCCCAAGGAAAAGAATAGGTTGCCGACAACGTAGTTTCTAAGGGTTTTGCAAAGTCATTTTGCCAAAATAAGCGCTGGCTGATAAACAGCTGATGTTGTAACAGACTTGGCGGCGTGCGCTGGCTCATGACTGCAATTTGCAATCTCCCTACGCTGCCCATACCCAATTCCAACTTGCCATCAAGGTGATACTCCCCAAAATTGGAAAGCAACCCAATCTCAGCTTTTCCCTTAAAAACAAAACGGTCGGAAGGGTTCAATACCATCCTGCCCGTTGCAAACAGGTTGTTCAGGACCGAATCGCCTGGTTCCTGCTGTACATGAAAATAAGTGTGGGAAAGTCCAAAAGCCAGTAAATCGGAAGGGGTTTCCGGGTTTTTATTGCGGAAAGTCAGCATTTCAAAATTGTTCTCCAACTTGAATACGTCAATGAAATTCCGGATTCCCCTCACGTCCACCAAAAAAGTGTCGTAATACAGCGAATCTAACTTGAGGTTCGTATCGTAGAACTTATACTTTTCACGGCGCGCTTGTATGGAATGGGCAGCGCGGAAGGTCCGTTTGCCATTTTTACCCAGGTCAAGATATTGCGTGCCAAGTGCAGTCCAGTCGGAAATTCGCGTTTGTGCCGCCAGGTCGGGAAGCCTGACCTCTGCGGTAATGGGCCCGGAAAACTGCCCAGTTCCAAAAAGCGTATCGGTAACAATGCCCCCATTTTCCTGTTGTTGATGGGTGTTGCGGGTGTATACCAGAAATATCTGGTATCGCTCTCGAATCGGCCACCATATTCCGGCAGAAATGCTGTTGTGCCGGGCCGTTTGGTAGCGAAACTGTCCTACATTATTGAAATTCCGGTAATCCAGCGCAAAACAGATATTGTCTGCAAAGGTCCGGGAAACCCTGGCGCGCAGCATGTTGTCGTTTTGCGTTTTCCCCTGAGCAAAAAACACCTTGGAGTAGGTCCTGGAGATTCGGTAAAAAGCCAGGTCTTCTGCTCGGAGTTGGTAAAGATCAAACGCATGCACGCCCACCTCAAAGCCTCGGCGGTAGGCCGTTTCAAAAAATTGGGGCCGGGCCGAACTGCCCAAATTTCCCAGGGTACCATAATCAATCGGGAACTGCCGGGCAGGATCATAGAACCGAAAGGCCGCACCGGGCAGAGTATCCGTTTCCGGAACATGTCGTTCGGGATACATTGGTTGTGTAAAGAACAGGCCACTGGTGTCGGGCACCACGGTACGCAACAATGGCCGCTGCGCTTCCAGGCTATCGGATTGTTGCGCCGACAGCACACAAGGGGTTATGCCAAACAGGTACAACCAACTGAGCAGCAACCAAGGTGATGCCGATGTGCAGCAGAAATTACGGATACTTGCCAAAAATGCTGTTGTTTCTTGCATAGAACGAAGCCGGCCAGCAAGAGGTTGCCCGGCTTGCTGTTATTTTTCCAGGAGAGCCGGGTTCATGCCCATGTTGGAGAATCCGCCGTCGTGATACAGATTCTGCATCGTAACAAATCGAGTCAGATCGCTAAACATAGAAACACAGTAGTTGGCGCAGTCTACAGCCGGAGCATTGCCCAGCGGCGACATTTTTTCCGCATAATTGAAAAACTCCTCAAATCCCTTAATACCCTGTCCGGCTGTCGTCCAGGTTGGCGATTGAGAAATGGTATTTACCCTTACTTTTTTAGCCGTACCAAGGTGGTATCCAAAACTGCGGGCAAAAGATTCCAACAGCGCTTTCGACTCTGCCATTTCAGAGTAGTCTGGAAAAACGCGTTGGGCCGCTATATAAGTTAGGCCGAGAATACTGCCCCAGTCTTTGATAGCATCGAGTTTCCAGATGGTTTGCATCGTTTTATGAAAGGAAATGGCACTGACATCAAATGTCGTTTGCATCCAATCGTAATTCAAATCGGTGTAGGACTTCCCTTTGCGGACATTGACCGACATGCCAATGGAGTGCAGCACAAAGTCGAACTGACCACCGAAATGTTCCATGCTCTTGCTCACCAGGTTCTCCAGGTCTTCGAGCGATGTGGCATCCGCGGGAATTACCGGGGCATTACAGATTTCTGCCAATTTGTTGATTTCACCCATCCGCATGGCAACAGGTGCATTTGTAAGCACAATTTGAGCGCCTTCTTCTACGCAGCGTTCCGCAACTTTCCAGGCGATGCTCTGATCGTCCAATGCGCCAAAAATGATGCCTTTTTTTCCTTTGAGTATCATGATGTTCACAGTGTTTGAAATACAAAAAAAACGAAGCGCTGCTTCTCTTTTACCCCGCAAAGATAGGAAAGCAAAACCGGCATTGAAAGATTCCCTAAAAAAAGGCGCAGAATATTAAAACCACTTTTATTCTGTTTTCGACAATATACTTATGTTAATACCAAATTTATTTTGGTCTACAACGTTGTATGTTTGAAAGAATGCACTTATCTTTGTGTCATTACAACACTAAGTGATGCGACTTCGCATTATCTAAATTTAAAAAACAAAACTTATGGCAACTAAAAAGCAATCCAACAAAACAACTGTTGTTGAGAAGCCTGTTGTTGAAATTTCTAAAGCCAAATCGGCTGCCAAGAAAGCGCCAGTAGCAAAAAAAGCAACTGAAAGCAAAGCAACTGCTCCCGTAGCAACACCTTCTGCCGCAACTGCCCCTAAGGCAAAGGCTACCAAAACGACGGCTGCTAAGGCCAGTGCAAAAACTGCTGCTCCCAAAACTGCGACAGCAAAGGCTGCAAAGCCAGCACTCAAAACGAAAAAAATCAACTTCAGCCTTCCTAAAGAAGCGGTTGAAAACGCCGAAAAAGTCGCTTTGGTTGGTGATTTTTGCAGCTGGGACATTACCAAGTCCATCGCTTTGAACAAACAAAAAGACGGTTCCTTTAAAACGGCACTGGAACTCGAAACCGGACGCAGCTACCAGTTCCGCTATTTGATTGACGGCACAAAATGGGAGAATGCATGGGATGCTGAGGCATATGAGCCAACACCATTTGGCGCCTACAATTCTGTAGTAAAAGCCTAAGAAAAACCCGGCACCTAAGCCCTTAAACGGCTGAAACGACAAAAAGACAACTACTACTGAACTGCATTTTCAAAAATGCGAGTTTGTGTTAGTTTGTCTATTTGTTGCTTCAGCCGTTTTTTTTTGAATATATTTATACCCAAAATCGATTGATGCGCCACTGCCTGAACACATCACGGTAGCTTGTTTTTTTTTATTTTTTATAATCCAATACTGTACCATGTTTTTTATACTCCCAGACGATACCGCATTTTAGGTATCCAACCCTTTATTTTACGACTTCAATGAGACCCAATTACACGCCCTGACCATTCAGCGTGCAGAAGAGGATATGTATGCAAGCCCAAAACTATGGTTTTGAGGAATCTTCAGTTTGCATGAATTTTGTCACCATTTTTTCCACATCAAAATAATCCCGGAAAAATTCGTCGCACCAAAGACAGACATTTTGAAGATCCTCTGTTCTTGCTACGGCAAGTTCCCGTGGAATACCTACCGACTCCCCCATCCCCAATGGGTCTCCCCTGTTGATGCTTTGGAAAACCGGCGATTCTGCCACACGGGCAAGCACATCCGCAACTTTCTCTTTTCGGGCATCGCGCATAGCTTTGTACGTTCCCGGACAACAAGGGTTGATGCGCCACAATTGAATAGAAATTTCTTGAGGAATCCCCTCAGCACCACTCAAAAAACCAATCCCACCAGAAAGGATACTGCAAAAGTTGTGACCAGGATCTTTTTTCCAGTTGTTCTTCTCCAGAGAACGACCACGGGCCCAATTTCCACCCAGCCACATATCCTCTGTTGCCCCCCAATATCCCCATGACAACGGATGCCCTTTCACCAAATAGGTTTCTTTTTCGATCAGCGGATCTTTATCATCGCCATTGACATTTCTGGAGGCAAACAGTTCCGCCAATTCCATAATGCGCCCCCCGGCGTGCTTGTGGTAACGGTCGATGCTGGCAATATCAAAACGTAAATCGCATACAACAGATTTTTATCTGCCAGTGGTTCGCCACCCGAGAGAATAATCCTATCAACCCGGTCGGGCAAGTTGGCTATGATCTGCATGCATTCCGACTTACTGATACGGTCACCTTGCGGGCCGGAAAGATTGTAGCAATGGTCGCATTTGTCATTACAAAGCTGTGTAAAAACCCAGTACACGGATTCGCAGTGGTTATAATTCATGTTTTACTCCAAATTGAGGTTTTTCCAAAATTCCAACTCACCCTTCACACCCGTACGGGAGTCCTGAATAAAGGCTTCCCGGTTGGGAAATACTTCAATCTGCCCCTCGGATAAAAAAGCAAGCCTGTCGCCCATCAAAAGGGCTTCTTTCAGATCATGCGTCACAAAAATGGCCGAAATTTTCTCTTCGGCAGCCACTTTTTTGAAAAATTGCTGCATATTCTGCCGCGTTTCAACATCCAGATTCCCGAAGGGTTCATCCAGGAGCAGCACTTCTGGGTGCAGAATCAGCGCCCGCCCAAAAGCCACCCTTTGTTTCTGGCCTCCGGATAAAGTATCGGGCATCTTATCCAACTGCGCCGAAAGGTCCAGCTTTTCCAGCATGTCCATCGTCCGCTTCCTGACGTTCGCTGGCGATTCCTTGCGCAACCGGAGGCCAAAGGATACATTTTCAAACACATTCAGGTGCGAAAACAACTATGCCTCCTGATACCGGTATATCATCCCGCGCTGTTGTGGCGGAAGACTCATCATTGATCGCTTACGCAACAGAATTTGGCCAACTGAAGGATTTATTAGACCGGCAATAACCTTGAGCAATGTTGTTTTACCACAACCCGATCGCCCCAGCACTGCCAGGGTTTCCCGTTCCTTAAGTTGGAGCGAAAGGTCAGTCAGTACCGTTTCCTGTCCAAAACTGACGCCGATATGTTGAAGTTCCAGCAGTGTCATTTTGCCCTTAAAACCATGTTTTTATTGATCCATAACAACAACAGCGGCGGAAAAACCAGCAAACAACTGCCCATCGCTGCATAAACCGGGTTGGCCTCACCAATATACTGAAATACCCGAAGGGTCATGGTAGAAACCTGTCCTAGACCAATAACACTGGTTAGGCCATAATCGAACCAGGAAATCAGGAAGGCCTGAAAGAAGACCGTTAGCAGGGCCTTTGCTGACAAGGGCAACAGCACATAGCGCCAGGCTTGCCAACTGCTCCCACCCAAGGTATGCACCAAATCCTCCATGGCTTCTAGCTGCGCCGACCAGTGCGCCGTGGAAAGGATTACGACAAATGGGAATACGATCAAAAAATGCGCCAGCGCAACGCCTGCAAAGGTACCGGACAATTGCGTTTTGAGAAAAAGAACTGCAGGCAAAAGGCGTACACAACCGGAGAGAAGGCATAAGGCAGGTAAGCCAAGCGAATCAGTAGGTGCTTCTTTGGGTGCTTTACCAGCATTTTTCCCATTAAAAACCCGGATATGGTGGCGACCAAAGCCACCAGTCCTGCCAATGCAACAGCCAGTTTAAGGCTTGCAGCCAATCCTGCCCCTTTTAAGGCCAACCACCAGGTTTGCATGCTAAATACTGCTGGCAATACCTCAGGATAACGCCAGCTGACCGCAACCGATTGCAGCAAAAAAAACAAAAAGGGCGCCGAAAACAGCAGTACGGCCAGCACCAAAAACACCTTGCTTCTCATGAGGCTTTTTTTTCTGAACCCGGGCCAAACCACCAAAGCGCAACAGACACCAGGAGTGCATACATCACCGTCAGCACATAGGCTTGTGGCAACGCCAACAAATCAAACCTGCCAAACTTCTGGGCAATCAGTACCGAAATCATTCGCGGGTGTTGCCTGCCAAGGACCAATGGCACCTCATAGGCGCCAAACAGTATAATCGTGTACAATACCATAGCAGGCTTGAGTTGCTTCCAGCAATACCGGAACGGCCAACTTCCATATTTGCTGCTTTCTCTCCGCACCCAATGCCGCCGCCGCCGCCATCATTTCCCCTACTTTTTCAGCGGCATAATACTGCATCAGCAAAATGGAAAAAAAAGGGAAACTTAAAAAAATCATGATCAGCAATACACCTAAATAAAGTGGATCGTTGATCAATTCGGGAAAATCCTGTGGTTGCCGGAACAAACCCATTTGGTTGGTAATCCTGGATAACAAGCCGCTGCCCGACAACAACTGAAAACCCCAAAATGCGGCAACCAGGGGTGGGAGCGCCAATGGCCAGTAAAGGATCCCTGCATATTTAGTCCAAAACCGGCGTCCGGCCAACACAAAGCTCATGGCAATCAACACAGCGTTGCCCACCGCAAGCAAAGCAAGCGCCAGGCTTAACAAGAGCGCGCCCCAGACATCCCCAGACGCCAACACGGCAAGCCAATGTTCACCGGTAACACCTTCAGACAATATACCAACTGCTCCAAAACTGTACAACAACGCGTAGCTCACGCCTGCAACCATAGGAAGCAAAACCAGCATGAAGAAAATAGCCAGGGCCCACTGCTGGCGTATTTTAAGCCAAATTGGTGTCATCTATTGTTGTCAATCACCCGTGTTCTGAAATCGTTGTACAAGCGGATCATGTATTCCGGTGCTGGCTCCTGCAAAGCTTTTGCATCCAAGGTATTTCTGGCGGGTGCATTTTTTCGCCCTGGTATTGCTGTAAAACGATCGGGCCAGGGCGCTGGAAGGCCATCAATGGCCAGTATGGTACCATCGCCCCATACATCAGGTTTCATCTTTTCCCATTGAGCAGCGGGGGAACACAAAAAATTGATTGCAACCAGCGCACCGGGCAGATTTTGGGCACCGCCCGGTATCCCCAGATAATGCGAATTCCGTATAGAGCCATAAGCGGGAACATACGCCAGCGCAGTGCCGGGAAATACGCCCTGTATAATCTTGTTATCCACCTCCGCATCATTGTTGCTCATGGTAAAATCAAGCTCCTTGTTGGCAAACATCTGGTGTACGGCAGCCAGGCTTTCGGGAAAAGTTTCCCCCTTGCGCCAGAAATTAGCCTTATTGCGGTTGATGAAGGCCCAAAGCTGATCGCTCACACGTTTGTATTTCACTTCATCGAAAGAGCCTTTAAAATATTGCGGATCACCGGCCAGCGCAACCATCCAGGATTTCAGCAGGGTCATCCCCGTGAACTCATACGGAATGGTAAACCGGCCGGGGTGTTGTTGCCAAAAAGCCTCCCAATCACCCAGAGATTGTGGCGGATGGGGTGTACGAATACTATCGTAAATCATGGTCATTTGAACGTTTCCCCAGGGGCATTCAAAACCTGCAATTTTTGTTGAAAATCAATCCCGATAAATGGATTTTCGAAGTCGATGTATTGGGCATTGGGCAGTTTTTCGGTAAATGGCCCATACAGTGCGCTGATTTGTCGCAGTTGAAAAAATGTTTCACCGTTGATCCAGCAAACATCCAGATGGCTTTTGCTCCTGCCAGCCTCCTTTTCTGCCATCAGGTTTTTAACAATCTCAGTGCCTTGTCCGGGAGCAATTTCCAGGGTAATCCCATATTGGTTTAAAAGACTGGGTACAACATAAGTTTGCATGTACCGGTTAATCAGAGGATCGCCCTGCCACATCATCATCCGAACCGTGGTTCCCTTTGCTGCTGCTTCAACAGCAGGCCAATCTGCCTTCATCCAATCCACCGCAGGCTGCTGGGCGGATTGGCAGCCCAACAAAAAAACGATTGCACCCAACAGTGCTGTTCGAGCCATGATAAAAGTTTTCTCCACTGCAGTTCTGGTGCTAAAAAACATACTTTGCACTAAATTGTATTTGCCGTGGCGCACTGGCATTGCGCCGTACCAAAAGACCACTTGATTTTGGGCCAACCTGGATTTGGTTGCTTTGTGTGGCATTATTGGAATAACCGCTAAGGTTTGCGGCATTAAACAAGTTAAAAACATCCGCGCGGAAACTGATTTCAGCACCCCGAACAGGGATACGATATTCTGCAGCAAGGTCAAATGTATTGGCCCAGGGCAGCCGGTCGTTGTTGCGCGATTCCCCCGGTTGCCGATCGCTGTTGCCAACATAAGCATCACCAAAAGAACGGCCATCACCATTCAAATCAGTGGTACCGTACACCAGGGCATCCGGAATACGGTTGATGGGTTGACCGCTCTGCAGCAGGGTTGCCAGGGTGAGCGAAAGCCGCCTGGCGGGATAGTAATTGACAATACAATTGATCACATGGGTGCGATCATTGATGCCCGGGCCCCATTCTGCTGCAAAATTATTGCTGTCCTGTGCCCTGAAATTAATGTCTTCGGTGTTATTCTCCAGTTTCGACAAGGTGTAAATAAGGCGAAAGGCATAATCGTCCTCGCCGCGATCTTTCTGGAAATTCAGGCTTAAACCGGTATACCGCGCTTCGCCATTGGTTTCAGAAACGATAACGTTGCGCGCAACGCCGCGAACCGTATCACCGTTGATTACCGCCAGGCCACCATAGATTGGCACAGGTCGGGTTAGGTCTGCTGCAGTGACGTTTCGCACCACAACATTGTTGGGATCATCCAATGGATACGCGACTGGTGCATTCAAATCGCGCAGTCGAAACAGGTTTTTCGATTGGTTGTGCACAATGTCTGCGTAAAACAGCACAGTAGGATTTAATTCCTTTTGATAGCCCAGCGAAAACTGATGCGAATAGGGGTTTTGGTAGCCATTGGGGTTCAGGATTCGGCGCTCATTGCTGAAAGCGTGATCCCTACTGGCTTGCAATTCGGTATACCCGGGTCCCTGCAGGTAAGGAACACCCGAAACCGAGGCCGTAATATTGCCATCAAAAGTCACCCTGTCCAAATCAGTATCGGCTGGTAAGATTCCCTGATCAAGGAGTACTTGCAGTTGGGCGCGGTAATCCGCAGTATTGGTATTTTGCTGCAAGGCATCGGAATAAACAGCATAAGCGATTTTATCATAGAAAATTCCATAACCTCCCCGCAAGCTGCTCTTCTGACCGAGTTTGTAATTGAAACTGAAGCGCGGTGCGAGGTTGTTGAAATCACCTTGGTCACTGCCTCCTTTCGACAAGTTATCGTAATCGTAGCGCAACCCCAGGGTGAGGTTCAGTTTGGCACTGAGGCTGTAGGCATCTTCCAGGTAAGCGCTGTAGATGTTTTGTGTGGTTCCAAACGACTGTGGCCGAAGTTCAACACTGTAATTCAACACCTGTACATCGCCAGGGATATCGGTAAGGGCAATCGCTGCGCCCAATTGCCGGTTACGCAACTCAGTCAGTTGTGCTTCCGTGAGTTGAACGGTATAATTTCCATTCACATTTCCACCACCCAGCAGCCCGTGCTGGGCAGCAATAATTTCAAGCCCGGCCTTAATGGTGTGGCGTTCGGCATACCAACTGAATTTTTGCTGCCCCTGCAGCGTATTTTCTGTGGCATCAAATACATAACCAGGGTGGCCCAAAACGGCAATTGTCAGTTGCTGCGGGTCCAAAATTGTCAACTGTGGGCTCCCATCCTGTTCAGGCCGCCCATAGTTCCAGCGAAACCGGCTGTATTGAAAATTGGTTTCCGACTTAAAATTGTCCCTTAAATAGGTATTTTGCACAGCGGCAAGCAAGCTGTTGCGGTCCTGGTAATTGGCAGCAGATGGGAACTGAACGCCGCCATCAAGTCCCCCACCCTGTCGGGCGATGTTAACCACTCCTGTGTTGAGGCGAAATGCAGAGGTAAAATGCTGGTTCCATACCTGGTCCAGTTTAGCGCTTAGGTAGGAAAAATTGTTTCGGCCACGGACCGTTTCACTCACGCCCAACGCCGGCGAGCGCAACAGATTATCCTTCAAATCGGTGGTATGCTCCAGGTTGATGTAGTAAAAACTGCGGTCCTTCTTTATGGCGCCGCCAAACCCGACTCCGGCTTGATAGCGCTGAAAGCCATCTTTTACCTGGTTTCCGGAAAGGTCGCGCTGCGCATAGGGCGAACTGGCATCTACTACAGCTCCCGGCCTGGTTATCACAAAGGCTTCGCCACTGAAATCGTTGGTTCCCGAACGGGTGGTAATGTCCACTACCCCATTGGCACTTAACCCATATTCGGTGGAAAAATTATTGGTTAATACACGGACGTTGCGGGTAAAACCTACCGGCGTATTGAATTTCATTCCGCCTAAAAAGCGCTCATTGTTGTCCATCCCGTCGATCAAATAGTTGGTAAACAGGGAATTAGAGCCATTGATGCTGACATTTGGCGCTTCCGGGTAAAAACCCGTGGCCTGCACTACATTGGGCAACCGGTATAATAAACGAGTGATGTCGCGACCTTCCAAGGGCAAACTTTCCAGCTCCTTTTGATCCAAAGAGGAGGCTACTTCAGCGTTGCGGGTATTGATCCTGCTGGCACCGGAAATCACCAGTTCGGATAGGGTGATTTCAAATTTTTTGCCCAAAGGTAGGGTCAGACTGGCATCGGTATTGCCCGACAGAACCAATTCCCGGGAAACCTCCTGGTACTCTCCAAATGCAGGAACTGTGACGCGATAGGTACCATTAAGCAACAACCCGGCAAAGCGCAATTTACCAAGATCATCGGTGGTTTTCTCGGCTTTATACCCAATCGAATTGTTTTCAATTTTTACCGGCACCATTGGGATGCCTTTGCCGGAAACATAATCCACGACATCAATGCTCAGGTCTACCTGGGCATCCAGAACAAACGCCTGGGCAATCACAAACAATAAGATCAATACTAAACGCATAAGATACAGTTGGAGAAAATAAGCGCAAAAATGCCATTTTTAAAATTGATAGCATGTCCGCATCAGAACAAATGTTCATTTGGATTTTTCTGGGAGTGTAAAAATCCGCTCCATGAGTACCCATTTTTCGCCAGCCTGAGCCATCGGAAGCGCTTGCTGGTATTGCCACATTAATGTTTCCCAGTCCTGCACCTTAGGATTAGCAGCGTCAAGGGCTGCCTTCTTTTCCCAGTTAAACGTGTCATCCACTTCGAGAATCATAAATAGCCGATTTTCCAACCGGTAAATCTCCAGTTGCTGAATACCCGCAGCATGAATGTTCTCCAAAACATCAGGCCAAACCTTACGATGGTGTTCCTCGTAGGCGGCAATGAGTTCGGGGTCTGGTTTTAGGTCAAGTGCAAGGCAATAACGCTGCATCCGGCTACATGATTCGGGTTCCTTCTTCAATCACAGCGCCTTTTTTTACGACAACAATGCCATCCCGGATCACATAGGATTCGGTTTCTACATCAACCAGGTGATCCCCGCCTTTGATAACCACATTGTTTCCGATTCGGCAATCCTTGTCCAAAATAGCGTGCTCAATATGGCAATAATGGCCAACGCCCATTGGAACTTCGCCACTGTTTGCAATATCTGCCAGGGTTTGGTAATAGTCGTTACCCATCACGATAGACTCTTTTATAACCGTATTTTCGCCAATTCTGGAGCGAATACCAATGATCGCAGTATCGATCAGGCGGGCATGAATAATAGAACCTTCCGCAATGAGCGCCCGGTTGAGTTGCGTACCACCATAAAATTTTGCTGGGGGCAACATCCTGGCACGGGTATAAATCTGTGTGGAGTTGTCGAAAAGATTAAACGAGGGAATATGGTCGGTGAGTTCCAGGTTGGCTTCAAAGAAGGAGCGAATGGTTCCAATATCCGTCCAGTAACCTTCATATTGATAGGCAGCCACGCGCATGCCACTTTCAATGGCGGTCGGAATGATCTCTTTGCCAAAATCAGTAGCCTCGGGATATTTTTCAAACAGGTCAATCATCGTTTGCCGGTTGAAAATATAGATCCCCATGGAGGCCATGTATTGTTTTCCGCGTTTTTTATTCACCGGGCTGACCTCGCTTACCCAATTGGGCAGTAAATCTGCCTTGGGCTTTTCAATGAACCTTGGAATCATTCCCTTGTCATCCACCTTCATAATGCCAAACCCGGTGGCATCCCGAGCATCTACGGGCAAACAGGCAATGGTAATCTCCGCTTTTTTCTCAATATGGTATTTTGCTACGGCCTCAAAATCCATGTGGTACAACTGGTCGCCGGAAAGGATGAGCACGTAGTCGAAATCATGGCGCATGAAATGTTGCTGGCTTTGGCGAACCGCATCGGCTGTGCCCTGAAACCACTCATTGCTGTTGGGTGTTTGCTCTGCCGCCAGAATATCTACAAACCCTTTGGTAAAAATGTCAAAGTTGTAAGCATTTTTGATGTGAGCGTTGAGCGAAGCAGAGTTGTACTGGGTGAGTACGAACATCCTTTTTAGCCCAGCATTGAGGCAATTGGAGATGGGAATATCAATAAGCCGGTATTTACCGGCGATGGGTACGGCTGGTTTCGAGCGTTTTTCTGTAAGCGGGTAAAGGCGGGAGCCGGCTCCGCCACCGAGAATCAGGCTGATCATTTTTATCATAACAAATGGATTGGAAGTTTAACGCTTATTGGGTTTATCTTTCTTTAAAGCCATTTTGGTTGGCTTGGCTGTGTTTTTTTCTTGTTTTTTGGCCACTTCTGGTGCTTCAACTCCCGTTTTCACGGCGGGGGGGGTGACTGGCTTAGCGGCGCTTACCTTGGGATCGTCTTTTTTTGCGGCTGCTTTTGACTGCGCTGCACCTACAGATTTTGCCTTAACTAAAGTCGCCTGTTTCTTCGGCTCAACCAATGCGGGTTCTGCCTTCGGGGCAGATTTTGCGGCACTGGCTTTCGCCTTTGGCGTACCGACAGATTTTGCCGGAGTTGTAGCGGCCGGCTTCTCTGGCTCAACCGATGCTGTTTTTGCCTCCGGGGCTGATTTTGCGGCACTGGCTTTCGCCTTTGGCGCAGCAGCCGTTTTAACCTTCGGGGCCGGCTTTGGCTTTTCAGTTTTCTGTACCGGTAGGCTGACGGTTAGGCCAGGCTCCAGCACAGCCCCTACATTTCGATAAACCTGCAAATAAGTATCGATGGTTTTTTCCCAGGAAAAATCGATGGCCATAATTTTCTTCCGCAGCCAGGCAACAATATCCGGATTGTTGTGCCACATGGAGGTAGCCCGGTGCAATGCCTTATAGGCCTCTTCCACACTAAAATGATCAAATCGAATACCGCGGCCACTACCATCCTGCTCTGCAATATCCGGAACGGTATCTTTAAGCCCGCCCACACCACGTACAATAGGAATAGCACCATAGCGCATGGCATACATTTGATTCAGCCCGCAGGGCTCTACCCTTGAAGGCATGATGAGAAAATCGGAGCCAGCGTAAATTTGGTGAGCAAGTGCCTCATTGTAATCAATTACTGCATTCAGGCGGCCCTGAAAACGCTGTGCCATATTCCGGAACTGGTTTTCCGTCCAGGTTTCACCCGTTCCAAGCACCAAAAAGTTGACTTTCCCACCTTCATGGAGGATGCGCCGATAAGTATCCGGCAAGATATCCACTCCTTTTTCACTCACCATTCTGCCGATAAAACTCACCAGTGGTGCATCTTCTGAAAGCCCGAACCACTCGCACAAAACACGTTTGTTTTTAGCCTTAAAGGCAGCAATATCGTCACCTTCAAGTCTGTATTGTAATGCCGCGTCAGTTCTCGGGTCCCATACATCCGCATCTATGCCATTGATTATTCCATGTTCCTTGTACCATTCTGAGCGGAAAAGCGACTCCAGTCCCAGGCTGCTCTGGTGCAGTTCGTAGAGGTAGGATGGCGATACGGTGGTGACGGCCCAGGCTGCTTTAACCGCCGCCGCCATCGGATTGATGTATCCGTTCCAGTCGAGAATACCGCGGGCATTGGCATCATAATAAGGCACCAAGTGCTCATTATTCCAACCAAACCAGCCCTGGTACTGCCCGTTGTGAATGGTGAATGCGGTGGGAATATTGGACAATGCGCGGTATTCCGGGCAATGCTTTACCATAAACGGAATAAGCCCGGTATGGTGATCATGACAATGGATAGTTCGGGGCCGAAGGGCTTCGGGGAAGGCGCGTAACCATTGCAACACCGCCTGCTGAAAGACCAGATATCGCTCCACCTCATCGCCATAGGGTTGGCCCGATTGCGGATCGGCATAAATGCCAGGCCGGTCGAACAAACCCGGTACATCCACGACAAACAATGGAAAGCCCAGTTTATTGCTGCGTTCCTGCTGTACGGTGTAGCCATGATGACGCCAATCAGCCCGTACGGCGCCACCATGGACGACATCCCATTGCTGCTGATGAATCCATTTTAGCGCATATTTGGGTATGATCGCAGCGGAAAGGTAACCCGCCTGGGTTAGGTATTTTGGTAACGACCCGACCACATCTCCCAGACCACCTGTTTTAGCGGCTGGATAACACTCTGCTGCAACATGCAATACCTGTATCATACGTTATTTTTGTGTATTTAGGCTTATGGGGGGAAAAATACAAATATTGCATTCTAAATAGCCCCATCCGCATGCGTTTAATTTTCATAAACCCTGAATTTCACCCGTTTTGATGATTTCAAGTCGCTCAGGCACTATATTAGCTGCTTATTTGGTCATAAATTTCCACAAAATGATATATCATCCTTCCAGACGCGCTTTCCTGAAAAACACCACGGTGGCCCTAGCCGGCGCCACGCTACCCTTTTCCACACTGCTGAATAATCCAGCCAAAACAAAACATGTTGGTCTCCAACTTTACAGCCTTCGCGACGACATCGTGAAAAACCCCGTTGCTGTTTTGGAAGCAGTGGCCAAAATGGGCTACCGGGAAGTGGAACCCTACGGATTTGATGCCGGCAAATTGTTTGGTCTCAGCTACGCTGAATTCAAGAATGTGCTGCAACAAAACGGGCTCAGCATGCACAGTACACATTGCGCCCTTACAGGCATGCATTATGATGCCAAAGCAGATGCCCTAAATGATGCCGGTAAGAAAATACTCGATGACGCAGCATCTGCCGGCTTGGAGTATGCCATCATCCCATGGATGTCGCAGGACGAGCGTAAAAACATTGCAGAAACAGTCAAAGTGATTAAAGCCGCAGGTGTTTATGCTAAAAAGGCGGGTATTCGATTGGGTTACCACAACCACGATTTTGAGTTTACCACCAAGGGACCAGATGGCCGACTGTTGATTGAGTGGATTTTACACGAGGTACCTGCAGATATTCTGGCAATGGAAATGGACCTCTACTGGGTAACTTTTGCCAACCAGGATCCCCTGGACTGGTGGCGTCTCTATCCTGGGCGTTGGGAACTTTGTCATGTTAAAGACATGGCGAAAACAGCCAATCGGGAAACCGTGGAGGTTGGCGATGGTTCCATTGATTTTGCGCGTTTGTTCCGGAAAAGCAAACAAGCCGGATTGAAATATTACGTCGTGGAATTGGAGCAATACGTCACCACACCACTACAAGGTGTGGAAAGGGCAAGAAAAAATTTAATGACCATTTTATAACCGATCACCAGAGATCACTGTTTAAACAGGTAAAAGTCAGATTTCACCACCAGCGGTTAGAACAGCAGTTGATTAATACCGTTAAAATAATGGATCAGGCTTTATTTTAGGCCGCCAATCGAAAATCCCTACCCATGCATTACCATTCTTTAGGTCAAATACCAGAAACAAGGCATACCCAGTTCCGCAAACCCGACGGCACGCTGTACCACGAAGAACTGTTCAGCACCGAAGGATTCAGCAACATGTACTCCCTGTTGTACCACTGTAATGCCCCTACCCAGATTATGCAGGTAGGTGACCCATACAGCGTAGCGCCGCGAACCATCCACGACAAGCAACTCAAACACCGCTGCCTGAAAGGTTTTCAGGTACAGCCAGAAGACTACTACCTGCAATCCCGAAAGCCCGTTCTGGTCAACAACGACTGCAAAGTAATCCTGGCCGCCCCCCGAAAGAGCATGACGGAATATTACTATAAAAACGCAGATGCCGATGAAGTTGTCTTTGTTCACGAAGGCAGCGGCGTGCTGCGCTCGATGTACGGGAATATCCGGTTCAGCTACGGTGACTACCTGGTTATTCCCAGGGGTACCGTACACCAGTTTCAATTTGATACTACCGACAACCGGCTGCTAATTGTGGAAAGCTACGGCCCCCTCACCACGCCAAAGCGTTATCGCAACGACTTTGGGCAATTGCTGGAGCACTCTCCATTTTGTGAGCGCGATATCCGTAAACCCGTTGATCTGGAAACACACGATGAGAAGGGAGACTTTCTTTTCTACATCAAAAAGCAGGACAACATGTACCCCTACCACTACCTTAACCATCCCTTTGATGTGGTGGGTTGGGATGGCTATGTTTTCCCCTATGCCTTTTCCATTCATCATTTCGAGCCCATCACCGGGCGGGTGCATATGCCGCCGCCCATTCACCAAACCTTTGACGGCGCCAATTTTGTGATCTGCTCGTTTGTGCCCCGCATGTACGACTATCACCCCCAATCCATTCCCGCACCATACAACCACTCCAACATCGATTCGGATGAATTGCTGTATTATGTGGACGGTGATTTTATGAGCCGCAAACATGTGGAACGTGGAATGATTACCCTTCACCCTGGCGGCATACCTCATGGCCCACATCCTGGAACAGTAGAAAAAAGCATTGGCGCCAAGGAAACCAAAGAGTTGGCGGTAATGGTCGACACTTTCCGGCCCTTGTTGCTGACGGAATTTGCCGTACCACTGGAAGATCCGGAATACTACCGCTCCTGGATTGAGTAATTATAAAAATTGGTTTTGGCACAAAAAAGGCCCCGACACGTTTGCCGGGGCACATAACCAAATCAAACTTTCTGGGAAGTGTACCGGTATTCTTTGATGCTGATATATTTGTTCATTCAACAGATGTATACCCATTAGACGAATAAAAAGGTTCAAACGTTGCATGGTATCTGCCAACAACCCGTTTTAACAGGTTAACAACCGTAATTTATCGGCGAAAACGGAGGTGGGTTTTCCCCGAGGTTACCGGAGGAAGAGCTGGCGGCACGTTTGCCGCCAGCCCGGTCCTTCGAAAGTTGCAGTCTTACGACATACATCCTTCTTCCTTCATCTTCTTTCTCTCCGGTATGAGGGAAAGGCTCGCGTGCCGTTTGGCGCTAGTAAAACAACAAGCCCCCGCCTCGTATTACGAGTTCGGGGGCCTTTTGTGCTTCGTTTTGATAAATTTGGAATTTGTTGGCTAAATGTACTAGTACTTCGGGGGGCGTAAGTGGTGAAGGGTTGGGAAGAATAGCGCTATAGTTTCGTCAAGTTTAACTCCACACGGCGATTTTTCGCCCTACCTGCAGCATTTTTGTTGCTGGCAATAGGTTTCGATGCTCCAAAGCCCTCAGCGCTCAGTCGTTCTGCTGCGATTCCCTTTTCCACCAGATAAGTCTGGCAACGTAAAGCACGCCGATTGGAAAGGTCGAGGTTTTTGGATGCCGAACCAGCACTGTCGGTATGCCCCTGGAACACAGCCTTGTAATTGGGATACTTCTCCAACATAACCACCAGTTGATCTAATATTGGAAAGGAGGCTACGGTGAGGACATCCGCCCCCGATTCAAACTGGATTTTTTTCACAGCCAGATCCAGTGCTTTTTTGTCTTCCTGACTAATTTCCGGGCAACCTTGGGCCGCGATAGCACCTTTCAGGGCTGGGCAGGCATCATCCTGATCGGGCAAACCATCACCATCCGTATCGGGGCAACCCGCAAACGCAGCCAATCCTTTTTGGTTCGGACACTTATCGTCCGGATCAGGGATAGCGTCACCATCCGTATCTGGGCAACCTTTGAATACCTGCAAACCTGCCAATATTGGGCAAGCGTCTTCCTTATCCATCACGCCATCTTCATCGGTATCCGGACAACCTTTAAAGGCTACCAAGCCGGCTAATTCAGGGCACTGATCATCCGTGTCAACAATGCCATCGCCATCGGCATCAGGGCAGCCTTGTGCAGCCTGGCTACCTGCGACTTCCGGACACGCGTCGTAAATGTCGGCCAAACCATCACCATCAACATCAGGGCAACCTTTCAGGTTTTTGGGGCCTGAATTATCCGGGCAGGGATCATCCTGATCCGCAGTGCCGTCGGCATCCCGATCAGGACACCCGCCTGCTGCAACACTACCCTTAATTTGCGGGCAAACATCCAATGAATCCTGTACGCCATCACCATCAGCATCAGGGCAGCCCCGGGCAGAAAGCAACCCGGGAACTAAAGGACATTCATCTTCTGCGTCAGTGATCCGGTCACCATCGGCATCAGGGCAGCCCCGCATCCGACGCGGACCCGGTAACAGCGGACAATGGTCGAACTTATTGGGTATAAAATCCCGGTCGGTATCCGTCTGGAACAAACGCCGTGTCAGGGTGAGGTTGCCACATACAAACCAGTCTTTGGCGTCAGGATTTCCCGAATGGCTTACCCCTTCCAGGTAATCAGTTTGAATATTTCGCACCCCAAGTTCAATCCCCAGGAGCCATTTATGGCCTAAATCGTATCGCCAGCCACCGCCCATCACCCAGGCGAAGGAAACGGAAGCTTGGCGCATGGCATTCCGGTCAACAGCAATCTGTTCATCCAAGCCTACTGGGTTGGGCTCAGCGCTGTTGTTAAAATTGGTACTTGGTTGGTAGTATACCGCTCCTGGACCAACAAAAAGGTAAGGAGACAGGACCCTGTGAAAACTTAAATCAGCCGTACGGCGATGTGCCAGGAGTTCCCATTGCAGCAACAGGTCTGATTCTATAAAGTCAGTTCTAAAGGAGAATGCGCGCAGCTGGCGCCAGTTCGGATCGTCAAAATGCGCTTCATCCCCGGCAATTTGCCCACCCAAAAGGTTTAGGCGCAACGAAAGGTCGGGGATGATTTGTCGGGATACAAAAATTCCGGCAGCCGGACTGGTCATTTTTGCATCAACCATCTTGTGCGGTGTGAGATCACCGGCATAGGCGGTAGCGCCGACTTGAAAACCAAATTCCCATAGAGTTTGAGCAGGGAGGGCTGCGGGCATACCAATGGCCAGCAGAAACAGAAGGCGAATAACTTTCATGGCGGATTAATATTGCTTGAAAAATAATATATTCGGGGTAAAATTATATAAATCTTTCATATTAAAATATTCAAAATCAAAGGGGCCAACACAATGTTCAAATTAGAATTTCAACCACCATTTACTGTTGAAAACTTTTGTTTCATGGTTGCTGAGGGCTTAGAGCATGTTGTGTATCTTCGCGTTTTAGGAATAAGTTCTACCCGAAAAAGGAAAAAGTGAGCAATGCGACTGAAATCCCTCGAACTTAAAGGCTTTAAATCTTTTGCCAATGAAACGGCAATTCATTTTAACTCCGACGTAACCGGAATTGTTGGCCCGAATGGGTCGGGCAAGAGTAATGTCGTGGACGCCGTTCGTTGGGTGCTTGGAGAACAAAAAAGTAGCCAACTGCGTCTGGACAAGATGGCCAGCATCATTTTCAATGGCACTAAAAAGCGAAAAGAGGCGCAGGTTGCCCAGGTTTCCCTCACATTTGAAAATACAAAAAATGTACTGCCAACGGAGTATCACACCGTTACAGTAAGCCGCATTCTTTACAGAAGTGGTGAAAGTGAATACCGCTTAAACGGTGTGCCTTGCCGTTTAAAGGACATTACTTCTTTGTTATTGGACACTGGTATTGGCCCCGATTCTTATGCCATCATTGCCCTCAACATGGTGGAGGACCTGCTCAGCGACCGCGAACAGGCAAGGCGAAAAATGTTCGAACAGGCTGCCGGAATCAGCAAATACAAAGCCCGAAAACACGAAACCCAACAAAAACTGGAAGCTACTGCCGCCGACCTTGATCGTGTGGAAGACTTGCTTTTTGAGATTGAAGACCAGCTTAAAAAGTTGGAAAAACAAGCACTTCGCACCCAAAAATTTTATGAACTCAAGGAGGAATACAAACGACTTAGCGTAGAACTTGCCGTGGTTAATTTAGCCCGGCACAAAAAGACGTTTAAGGAACTTGAAACCCAGATTCAGCAGGAGGAAGACAATTACCGCAACGGGGAAGCCGCTGCCCATAAGATGGAGGCCGAGATAGAGTTGTTGCGCAAGTCACATGTAGATAAGGAAATTTCCCTGAGTGAGCAGCAACAGGAGGTTAATCGGCTAACAGGCCGTATTCGTGGAAAGGAAAATGAAAAAGGGATGTTGGAGCAAAAACGCTCCTTCGTACAGCAAGATGCACAACGCCTTGAAGACCAAAATATTAGGGCGCTTGACATTATCCGGCAGTTACAAACGGAAGTAGAGGGGTACCAAACGGATGTAAATGCAGAAAAAAGGCTGGAGCAAGACCTTGAAACCACCCTGGCAGCCGCACTGGCACAGTTGGAGAAAGTCCGCCAGGACCACGGTTTGCTGAAGGGCAACCTGGAAGAATTTATCCAGGCCCAGCAAAGCATTGAACGCAACATTGTGGAATTGGAAAAGCAGCGCGCAGTTCAAAGCAACCAGGTAGAAAACCTCCGCAGGGATGTAGCGAGAACCCTGGCCGATGTGGCCCAACGCCGGGAAGAAATGCGCAGTTTGGAATCAAAACTGGAGCAGGTTTCCCTGGCCGAGAAGAAACAACTTTCCCGGATCCAGGAGCTGGAAAATGCCGAATCCAAACGAAAGACAGACATTCAGGACATCGAAACACAGATCGACCAACTGAACAAAAAAATTGCGGATCACAACCGCAGACTTGATGCCAAGCGCAATGAATTCAAGCTCACCAAAAGTATGGTGGAAAGCCTGGAGGGCTTCCCGGAAAGCATTAAATTTCTAAGCCAGCAAAAGGATTGGGCACAGCAATGCCCATTACTCTCTGACCTGCTCTATGTACGGGAAGATTATCGCGTGGTCATCGAAAACTTCCTGGAGCCTTACCTGAATTATTACGTAGTACCCCATGCCGACGAGGCCATAAAAGCCATTCAACTGCTGGGCAACAGCCAGAAAGGGCGTGCCAATTTTTTCCTGCTGGATGCTTTCAAGGGGTATGAACCGCCACTTGCTCTGCTGCCCGGTGGCATGCGTGCCGTTGAACTGGTTGAAGTAGACGCCCAATACCGCCCCTTGGTTGAGTTGCTTCTGGAAAATGTAATTGTTGTAGACGATGAGACGCCACTCAGTGCTGCCCATTTTGGCTCTGATCCCAATCTCATCCTGCTGTCTCGTTCGGGCACTTTTGTCCGAAAAAAGTTCAGCATTTCCGGTGGTTCTGTGGGTTTGTTTGAAGGAAAAAAAATTGGTCGGAAAAAGAACCTCGAGATTCTCGAAACCGAGATCAAAAAACTGGAAAAACAAGAATCAGAGTTCAACAATCAGTTATCCACCCAACGCACCCACCAACTGGCGCTTAAAAATGCCGATCAGTCGACCAGCCTCCAACAGGAACGCGAAGCACTCAACCGTTTGCAGCAGGATACTGCAGGTTTGCGTGCGCGTTTGGACAACATAGCAGCTTTTGTGCAAAATTTCGACAGCCAGGCAGCAGAAAGCGGCCGCTTGATTGAAACCCTGATTGCCAGCAACCAGAGCATCGAAAACGAACTAAAAACCAAGCAACAGGAGGCCGATGGTATCAAAGAAAGACTCTCTAATGCAGATGGCTCTTTCCGCGAAGTTGCCGATCAGCTCAGCCATGCCAGCGCAGCCTACAACCAGCAAAACATCGAGTTTATTCGACAGCAAAACAAGGTAAATACCCTGCAGCAGGAATTGAGTTTCCGGGAAAAACGCCTACAGGAATTGCGTCAATCTGTTGCCCAAAATGAACAGCAAAAAATAAAAAACCAGGAAGAATTGGGCTTTATTGTCGGTGACATAGCCCGCCTGGAGCAAGAACTGCTCGACCATTACGCCGAAAAGAAAAGCAAAGAAACCCAACTGAGCGAGGTTGAACAAACCTACTTCAAGGCACGCAATCAAATCCACGAGCTGGAAAACAAGTTGCGGGAGTTGTATCGCAAACAGCAGGATCTTCAGGGATTGGTCAATAGGCTGAAAGACAAATTCAGCGATGTCAAATTTGAGTTCACCGCCATCGGCGAGCGCCTGCGGGTAGAGTTCGGAATGAGTGTGAACGATATCATCAACAGGGAGCCCGACCCACAGTTTGAACGCGAATCTCTGGAACGCGATGTCAGTAACCTGAAACGCCGCCTGGACAGTTATGGCGAAATTAACCCCATGGCCATTGAGGCATACAATGAGATAAAAGGCCGGTACGACAGTATTGCGCAACAACGAGACGACATCCTCGCAGCAAAAGAGAATCTGTTGCAAACCATTTTGGAAATCGAGGCCACCGCCACGGCACGCTTCCTGGAGTCGTTCGAACAGGTGCGCACAAATTTTATTCAGGTCTTCCGAACGCTGTTTACGGAAGAAGATACTGCCGACCTGTTGTTGACCACACCGGAATCCCCGCTGGAATCTGATATAAATATCATTGCCAAGCCCAAAGGCAAACGCCCGCAAACCATCGCACAATTGTCGGGTGGGGAAAAGACCCTTACCGCTACGGCACTGTTGTTTGCCTTATACCTCTTAAAGCCAGCGCCCTTCTGTATATTTGATGAAGTGGATGCCCCGCTGGATGATGCCAATATTGAAAAATTCAACCGCATCATTCGCCAGTTCTCTAAGGATTCCCAGTTTATTGTGGTCACCCACAACAAGGCTACCATGGCAGCCGTAGACACAATATACGGTGTGTACATGCCAGAACAGGGTGTAAGTGCCGTTGCTGCTGTAGATTTCCGACAACTGTCACACGAAACCCTGGCATTCGAGCGCTAAGGAGCGTCGGCTTACCCGTGGAAATCCAATTAATACCGTAGTAAAATTTACAAATGCAGCTGCTCCTTCCGTGCGAGCAACACTTCCTCGGTTTCCTCAAAATCAGGATCCGGAACGCAGCAGTCTACCGGGCAAACCGCTGCACATTGGGGTTCTTCGTGAAACCCCACACACTCTGTACACTTATCGGGTACGATGTAATAAAATTCATTGGAAACCGGCTCCTGCTTTTCGTCAGCATCAACCTTATGGCCATTGTGGAGCACATAATGACCTTTGACGGTATTGCCATCTGAGATGGCCCACTCTACCCCACCCTCGTAAATGGCATTGTTCGGACACTCCGGCTCGCAAGCGCCGCAGTTGATACATTCGTCCGTGATTATAATCGCCATCGTATACCTCCGTGTTTTGGGTTGTTAATTTTCAAAGGTGCAAAATTAGCACCTTTCCATTGTAATTCATAAGGTGCGCAAGATAAATGCCCCGCGCTACCGCTGGAAAGAAGTACTTATTCGTAGTTTTTTGCAACAGCCGTGTTAACCACCTTTGTAAAGTCAGACAACCAATGTTGCCCGCCGTTAAAACAAAACCTGCAACTTCTTCACCTTGTTAAACACGCTTTTTATGAAAAAGATCATTTTTTACACCAAACACTGCGCGACCAAAAAATCTTTTCACCCAACTTTTATCGATGAGGATATACTTCCTCGATCAAATGTCGACTAAAAAAAAGGCCCTCGGAATTATTCATCCCGAGGGCCCTTTTTAAATCGCCGTAGTTTTATTTACCACCTACTGCGCGCACGAATGCGTCAATTTTTCCAGCAATCACCGCCTTTTTAAGGGCAATCGCCTCATTGCGGTCGTCGAACTTGCCGACAGCCACGGAGAAATAAGGACTTTCCGGAAATTGCACAACCTCTGCATTGGGATATCCTGCAGCCTTAACCGTCGCCAAGTGGTTCTGTGCCCTGTTTTCCATAAGGAAGGAACCAGCGATGACATAATATTGCATGGAACCCGTAACCGAAACGGTACTTACAGGAGTGTTTGTAGCAACAGGCTTATCAGCAGGCTTGGTTACATCCGGGCCGGCTTCGGTATCTACCTTTCCATCAAGCACAAGGGAGGCGCCTTCCACACCGGTAAGAACCCGGATTTCAGTGCGGCGGTTCCTGGCGTGCTCTGCTTCTGTACAAGTTACGCCATCAATGCCTTTGTTGCGGGGCTGGCTTTCGCCACCACCTACTGCCTTAAGGCGATCAGGATTAACGCTATTATCCAACAAGTACTTCACCACACCGTTTGCACGGCGCTGGCTAAGGTCTTCGTTGTATTGTGCGGTTCCACGACAGTCGGTATGAGAAGCCAACTCCAGTACAACCGTAGGCTGCTGTTTCAGCAGGGCCAAAACAAGGTCGAGGTCCTTTCGTGCGTCTGGACGAAGGGTTGCATCGTTGAAATTGTAATAAATGTTGGGTAGCTCAATGCTGGCACCCGGCATAATGGGAGCCACCAGAATACTTTGTGTAATGGTGTCGCCGGCCAGGTGACCTTTGGTATCAACACTTGCGTTGCCAATCTTCCGGCCACCCTGTACAACATCAACGTTATAAGCTGACTCAAGATCCAGGTAATAATCCACCATGCCGTTGGCATCCACGATCAGGGTATCTTTTTTTCCTGTAACATTATTGGACAACACCAGTGAAGAGCCGGCCAATGGCGTATTGGTTACACTGTTAAACACAGATACAATCCAATGCACCTTACCCTCTGCTCTTTCCAATGCTACAGCAATTTCATTGCCGGGTTTGGTCAGTGGGATTTGTACTTGTTTGGTTTGGTAACCACTCTTGCTCACAATAATGGCATACTGGCCCGACTTGATCGTCGTGCTGTATTTACCCCTTCGGTCGGAGAGTCCTTCCAAACCCTGATCGGGGTCCATGGCGACCATGACATCCTGCCCGTCAATATTTTGCAGCGTAATCAATTTACCACTTTCGTCGCGGCCAATGACATTGGCGTTAGCAAGATTGATGATGTGGATATCAGCGCCTTCCACCGGTTTGTTGTCCATTTTATCGGTCACGGTGATCGCGAGATCCAGGTCACGAACAGGGATGCGGTCGTTTTGAAGGAAATAATCGTCAAGATTGCCGCCTTCAACATGGAAGTTGAAAATATCATCTTTTCCGCTGCCACCCTGGCCATTGGAATTGTAGTAGCCATTGATTTTGTTTAAATCAACGATCATTCCAAAATCATCACCGGCGGTATTAAACGGTGCGCCAAAGTTGACTGGCTTCGTCCAGCCATCGCCATCAGGAACAGCGTAGAACATATCAATTCCGCCTACTCCAGGCAAGCCATCGGAAGCAAAATAGAGGGTGTTGTCGGCATGTACGAAGGGGAAAAACTCATTCCCCTCCGTGTTTATTTCCGAACCAAGGTTAACGGGCTCACTCCAGGAATCACCAACTTTGTAGGCGACATAAAGGTCCATGCCACCAAAACCACCCGGGCGATTGGAAGAAAAATAAAGCTTGTCCCCATCGATGCTAATACCTGGATGGCAATCATCGAACTGGTTGTTGTTGAAGGGCAGTGGTTGGGGATCCGACCATACGCCATTGGTTTTCGTAGAGGAATACAACTTCATCTTTTGAATACCGTCTTTGGCGAGTTTTTGCCTTCCCTTGGTGGTCACATTTCGGGAAAAATACACCGTTTCAGCAGTGCGATCGAAACAAACCGGGCCTTCATGAAACTGAGAAGTCAGTTCCTTTGAAAAAGTTGTGGGCGCCATCAGGAGTCCCTCCGGGTTCCGGCGTGCCTGTATAATGGACATGGCCGGAAGATCCAGCGATTTGTCTTTTACCTTTTTGGCGCCTAAGGTGTTGGTCGAAATAAAGACAATGCCATCTTCATAAAACGTAGGGCTGAATTCCAAACCTTCAGTATTGATGTTCAGTTCGTTTTTTACTTCAATGGTAACTTTCCCTTTTTCGGTTTGTCCCTGTAAGGATTGTCCAGCAATGAGCAGACAAAAAATAGTAGTACTGAGTTTCCAGGCGTTCATGCTCCAGATGTTTATTATTTGATTATTGCTTGATCACAGATCGATTACATAAAGAATCTAGGATTCGACAGGTTTTTCCTACCCTTAGTATCAACTACCTTTTTCAGGTCGGCCTGAAGCAGGATTTCAAAAGAGCCTGCGGTATAATCCCTGATTTTAGACAGCGAAAAGTCATATGCTGCACCAACCCCAATTTGAGGCGTAGCCTGCCAAAACGCAAGCAAATCAACAGAATCACCAGCACCGTCGCCACCAAGTCGGTAGGATAATCCAGCGGTAACTTTCTGTTTGATATCAATATTGAGGTTAATATCGGCATCAAACGGGGCGTTTTTTACATATTTCACCAAAACAGCAGGCATCAGGTTGATGTCATCGCTGATGGGTAAAATGGCGCCAGCCATCCCATAAAAGTGCCTGGATTCAATGGCTGACTGGATGTTTGCAGTCGTGTTAAATCCAATCTTATTGGTGTAAATCCGAGGCACTGAAAAGCCTGCATAGAACCGATCAGCAATGGTGGTGTAAAGTCCGGCGCCAACATTACCCAGAATTTCGCTGGTACGTTGTACGTCGAACGATTGGTCGCCCGATTGTGAAGGTTGCGCATTGGCAAAATCGATGCTAAAAGAACGCACAGAGGCCATAATTCCCATCCGGAGCGAAACCATATCGGTACCTACCAGATCGTAAGAATAAGACAGGTTGCCGTAAAAATCACGGTTAAGCCCGATTTCCTGTAAGGAAACAGTAGCCCCTACCCCAACACGTGGTGTAAGAAATGGTGAATTAAAACTCAACAAAGCACTGGTCGGTGCACCTTCAAACCCTACCCATTGACTGCGGTACAGCCCCGTAATAGAGGGAACGCCCCTGGCGCCGGCATAAGCGGGATTGATCAGCAATTTATTGTACATGAATTGCGTAAACTGATGCTCTTGCTGTGCCTGCAGTTGAAGCACGCTGCATAAAACAGCGATAAGCAGTATTCCTTTTTTCATAATACTTATGTTTTGGAGGTTGCAGGCCAGAAGAGCAAAGCAAATGAATCACTTGCGCTTCTGGCCTGCTCACCAGAGGTGTTTAACGGAATATTTGGATAAAGCCTTTGAAAGGCGAATCGTTGGTTCCAGGCTTGAAAATGTAATAATATACACCATCGGGCAATTCCTTGCCGGCATCGTTGTTGTAGGTACCATTCCAGGCCGTTTGCGGGGAGTTATCGTAAGGACTCGCATGGTATACCTGATCGCCCCATTGGTTGTAGATCCACAATTCGTTGTTGGGATAAAACCCGGAGTCCAGACATTTTATCTCAAACAAATCGTTGACGCCGTCGCCATTGGGTGAAAAGATATTCGGAATAAACGTACACTCTGTATCCTGAATCGTGATGCTGACCATAGCCACATTACACAAGGAAGGGCAAGCCTCCGAACACAACTGATACGAGAATTCAATACGGCCGCTGGCATTTTCAGTAGGCACAAAAGCAAAATTACCATTGCCCAAATCGTAAACGCCTGCGGGCAAAGTAGTCGTCAGATTTATGACCGCACCGTTGGGCAGATAAATGTCGTTGTCCAACACATTGAAAAACAGGGTATCCGTACTACCCGACAACACAGAAAAGTTCAAATCATCCACAGCATCAGGTGTAACAGCAAGTATTACACTGGCCGTGTCAACGGCCGTTAAACAGCCATTGAGTTCAGCCTGTACGGTGTAAACCCCCACATTACCGGCACTAAGATTGACAATGGTAATCTGGTGGGTATTAGGGTACTGCCCCTGTGGCCCCGTCCAGGTATAATTGGCGCCCGGGAAGGAGTCTACTGTAAGGGTAACAAAATCACCGGCACATCCAGGATTTGGCGTGATGGCAATGTTCATGAGTCGCAGCGGAAGTACCACAACAGCCACGGAACATTCCGTAGTATTGCCTGCAAGGTCGGTTGCCACATACGTTACCGTTTGTGTCCCAATCGGGTAATTACCGCCAGGCAGTGGTCCTGCAGTTTGTTGCAAAGTCACGCCATTGCAATTGTCCGAATAATCCGGCGAAGCGAGTGTCAGGTGTACACCTGAGCAATCACCAATGGTATCAATAGCGGTCACAATGTTGGATGGGTCCGTCAGAACTACCGCTCCGGCATTCACTACAACAGGTTCCGGGCAATCGATCACTGGCGGCTCCGGATCAGTCCAGATAACATTAAACGTTTGGGAAATTACAGGAACACCAACAGCGTATGCTGTATACGTCACCATGGTGGTACCCAAAGGAAAGGTATCGCAAGGTTGATGCGTAGACACAATAGAATCGGGTGCCGTACAGAAACCAGTCACCATAGGTGCATTCCAGCATACAACGCCACCACAACCTACCAGGGTAGTATCCATTGGGAAGCCTGTAAAGAGTGGTGTGCCTGCAGCATTAACCGTTATCGTGAAAGAACAGGTGTCGTAATTGAAACTGGCATCTTGTGCAATAATCACCACCGTGGTAATGGTACCAGCCGGAAAGGTATCCGGCGACATGTGCGATGAGGTAACTATCGGGTTAGGATCACAGTTATCGGTTGCGGTTGGGATGTCAAATGAGATGATTACCCCGCAATCCGGTGCATTGGTGACCACTGTATCCGTCGGACAGCCTTGCAGCTGTGGCGGAATCTGGTCGAGCACCGATAAACTAAACGTGCAAGTTGCCGAATTCCCATAAGCATCGACAGCCGTATAGGTGATTTCATATACCCCGGTCGAATGTACCGAGTCAGGCTGGAAATTGCTGTAAAGAGTGTCTACCATGCAATTATCTGAAGCCAATGGTACCTGCCATGCAACTGCGGTATCGCAGACGCCTACCGGCAGTTCGATCAGAATGGGAACCGATGGACAATTGACAAACAAGGGCGCAAGGGTGTCTTCTACTGAAACCACAAAAGAACAGGAGCTGACATTTCCAAAATCATCGGCAACCAGGTAATTCACCGTGGTACTGCCTACTGGGAAAAAGTCGCCCGGGGTAAAACTACTTGTTGGTGTCAGCGGACCGGTGGAGCAATCGTCACTTGTCTGTGGTAAAGCCCAAGAAACAAGAGCGCCACAGGTATCGGGAAATACACTTACAAGGGTGTCTGTTGGGCAAATAATTTGTGGCGGCAAACTATCCACAACCAGCACATTAAATGAACAGGAACTGGAATTCCCATAATCATCGTAGGCCGTGAAAAAAACGGAGGTTTGCCCCACCGCAAATGTATCACTGACCATGTTACTTTGAACAAAGATATTTTGATCGCAGTTATCACTTACCATTGGTGGATCAAGTACCACAACAGCAGCACAATTCAGGCTGTCGACGGCCCCAATGACAATATCCACCGGACAGATAATAACCGGTTTAATGGTATCGGCAACCGTAATGAGAAAAGTGCAGGTGGCGGTGTTTCCGGAGAAGTCTGTCACCGTATACATCACTTCTGTTTCCCCAATGCTGAAAGTGTCGCCTGGAGCATAAGTGCTGGTGATGGTCAAACTGGTAGCGCCACATCCGTCAACACCAATTGGCGGCGTCCACACTACAACAGCATTACAAAGTGTATCTGCAAAAGCCGTAATAGTATCCGGGCAATTGATAAACTGCGGTGGAATGTTCTCAATCACTGTCACGGTAAGTGAGCAGGTACTGGTATTACCAACACTGTCGGTGGCGGTATACACTACTACCGTTTGACCGGCATCGTAAACATCATCCGATTGGTTGGAAGTAATACTCTGCAGGCCGGTACAGTTATCCGTAGCCGTTGGCATGGGCAATTGCACATTGACATTACACTCGTTGGCAGAAGCGTTTACGGTAGTATCGGGTGGGCAGAAAGTAAAGACCGGACCGATGGTATCCGTGGATTCAAAATTGCCATTGATGGTCAGCAGCGGAACAGAGTTAAATGTGCCATCTACCGCATCAAAGGGCGGAATAAAATTGATGGTCGTCGTAGCATTCGCATCGAGTACCAAGAAATTGATCGTAAAGAAAGTGCCGCCATTGGGGATGTCTGGCCATCCGGAAACGGCGTTGCCTCCGAGGAAGCGCAGTAAGCCCATTGGCGTTGTTGTAAAGCCGAGGAAGTTGGAGGGTGTCAGGCCAAGGCCTGGGTATTCGTTGCTGATGGACTGGAACTGCAGAACCGACTCATCCCATTCCACGGAAAACTGCAAGCCATACAATCCAATAAATTCCAAAACAGAAAGATTGACGGAAACAATTTGTCCTGCACCCTGGCAATCAACCGAAACAGAGTCTAATATTAGGGTAAGGATTTGTCCTGCGTCAACATTCACCGTGAAAGAACAGGAAGCCGTATTGCCAGCCACATCATTTACGGTATAGGTTACTGTAGTTGAACCTGCATTATAAGTACCGTTCGCGGCACCAGCGCCAGCTCCAGGGGTGCTGCCTGTTGCCGTATACGACAAGCCAAGCGGTCCGCCGCAGTTATCTGAAATGGTCGGATCAAGTCCGGATACATTCGCGGTAGTCTGTCCCGAAATCGCTGAAACGGTGGTATTTGCCGGGCAGACAATCACAGGCGGAACAAAATCATTCACCGTTAATGCACCATTGATAAACACAATAGGCACTTCCATAGGGGGATTGGTCGCGCTGGAGTAGGCTTCCTGAACGGTGGGGAAGTTACCAAAATCCACACCTGAGTTGGCACCGTTGCTGCCTACAACTGTGAGGTAAATGGTAAAAAGGGTATCATTGTTGGGAAGAGAATTACCCGATGGAGAAAAGGTAGTCCAGGCAAATGCAAGGAAGCCGTTGCTTGTATTATTGGTTCCAAAATTCGTTGGATCCAATTGCAAACCGGTGTTCAGGTTGCCGATAGAGTCGAATTGCAAAACACCTGGGGCCCAGCCAGTAGAAAACTGCAGGGAACCAATAGAATCAAAATTAAGGGTCGTCACCTGAATAGCGATGCTTTCACCACAGGAGGCGTCTGTATTGCCCGCGATGATGGTGAGATCACCACCACCGGAGTTTTCAACAGTAACGGTAAAGGAACACGTATCGGTATTGTTGCCTACATCCGTTACCGTATAAACCACAGTAGATGTTCCGAAATTGAAAACAGTTCCGCTGGCATCCGGATCGTTTGGAGCACTGAGCACCGTAGCGCCTGCGCTGCTGAAACCCGTGTTAAAAATATCACAATTGTCGGAAATGCTGGCCGGAGCGATACCAGAAACAGGAATGGGAACCGGGGTAGAAAAAGTCAGGTTGGCCGGGCAAGTAACTGTTGGTGGCGAAACATCAATGGGTAGCACACCACCTTCCATGATCATGTGTGGCACCTCATTGCCATCCGGATCTGTAAATTCAATGGAAACAGGGGAGTTGGTAAAGCCAACCGAGGTAAACTGTCCACCGGTTCGAACAAAGGCAACCGAAAATACTTCAGTTCCGTTAGGAACGGTCATGCCGCCAAAGGCGGTCCAGGCAATCGTAAGTTTACCCTGGTTGATAAATGTCACATCGTCAATACCAAAGTTGGTCGTAGGGCCAATCAATAAGGGGTTGAGCGGACCCGTGTAGATAAAATCAAGATCCGCAGGGTTCCACAACAGCGTAAACTGAAAGGAACCAATGGCATTGAAATTACTTACGGAAATCGGAACCAAAAAGGTATCTGACGAAGCGCAATCAATTTGGAGGGTATCGGTCTTAAGGATTACCTGTGCTTTCGCTGTAGTGGCAGTAAGGCTAACCGTCAGTAAAAGCGCCAGGATGTTTAATATATTTTTCATGGTATCGGATATCAATCAATTAAAGAATACAACCACGTAAAAAAGAGGGTTATGGGCGCAGTGTGAGCAGTAAACAAACACTGTATGCTGGCTGCCACTTTGCCCATAACCCTTTATAAAAGATTAATCTATCAAAATCATCTTCTTCCGGTCGCTGTGCGTAGGAGATTCGAGTTCGTACCAGTAAACACCTGGTGTACCCAAATCGTCTTTCCGGAGGCTGATTTCATTGTATCCTTTACCAAATTCACCAACCACTGTTTTCACCAACTGACCCGACATGTTGAATACCCGCAAGGTACTGCGTCCGGCCTCAGGCAGTCGGAAAGCAATGGTGGTCACATTTTGGAATGGATTCGGCATGTTCTGGTACAATACGAAAGGTGCGATATCGTGGGCCTGCGACTGGCCGTAGCGGAATTCAATCCTTTGGGTTGAACCACCCGTTGTGTATGCTTCGGCACGGGTGATTTGCGAACCTGGCTGCAGCACATCCGACAATTGCTTGCTGGAGCGGATTGCACGGAAACGTAAGGTAAACATTACCTCATCGTCACGCAAGGAAACCGGATCTCTGTTTACCCAAACTGAAGTCAGGTAGCCTTCATCCAAATGCGCCATACCAAAGTTTTCGTCACTAAGGTTCGGCAATGAACCCATTACAACATCTTCCAGTTCCAACACATTTTTATCAAATGCAATGGTCATCTGGTAAGCATGGCGGTTGTTGAAATCGGATGCCTTGAAGGGCACTTCCAGGATTTCACCACTGTTCACATTGCGGTTGTCGATACCGAAGTAAAGCGCATCATTGTTACCATAACGATCATTAGCGTCGCTGTTGAAGTTCACTGGAGTATTGCCGTTGACATCGCCCATCCGTACGGCTACAAAGTCGTCGTTGAGGAAATCCATTGTAGCAGGGTTGTGATCAATGAAGTTCGGCGGAATATTGGTCAATGGACCAAACATCGGTGTGTTGTTGGACGGGAACACATAGCTCTTAGGAACAAATTTCCAGTCCAGCTGATTCATCAGGTTCTGATCCGTTCCCAATACAACACGTTGAATCAACAGGTAATCGCCCAGTGATACAGTTTTGCTGTTGTTTACGTCAGCAGCAACCCATTGGTAAGGAGATGGCATGGTATCGCCGAAAATATGATTGACGATGCGCAGCAGGTCGCCTGCTGTAATACCAGCGTTACCTGCGGTCGATTTGAAGCAAGTGGTATTCGTATTTACACCGTTCGGAACATTGAACGTATAAGCACCCGGAACGCCCGTTGTTGTTGTGGCGCCTACACCACCACTGAGGTTTACCGTTACATTCTGAACCGGTTTTTCAACACTGGTAGGTACCTCAGGGTTAATCCATGTTTTAATGTTACCGGCAATGGTAAGATCGTTGGCTACGCCATTGATGCTTACAGAGCCGTTATCCACATTAATCATGATCGTAACAGGGTTGCCCTGCTGCGACTGGAAGAATTCTACCATGACTGGGGAACCAACTACAGTAGCCGGGCTCATGGAGCCAACAGGTGCTACATCGCTAAGTTCTACATCAATGTTAAACAATACGGTACCGTCGGGCAATGTTTTAGGCGTCTGGTTCGGGTCAGCATAGATGACCGACAGGACACCTGCGGAGATGTTATCCACCAAAGTTGGTGCAATCATCGGGTTGATGCTGGAAATGCCCAAAATGGTTCCTACAGAAGGCAGATCTACCTGAACGGAGAAGGAGAAGGCTATGATGTCCAGGAACTGTTCAACCGTAACCGGAACGGATACGATAGCGCCCTGAGCACCAGCAGCATCACCTACGATCAGGGTAAGTTTGTCGCCGTCCAAAACCTGAACAGTATCAATCTTCTGACAACCCGTCATTTGATCCACAACGGTTACCAAATACTGTCCGGCGGTAAGGCCGCTGATCATTGAGGTGTTGTCACCGTTACTCCAACTGTAGAGGAATGTACCGGAACCACCAGCGGCTGTAGCCGAAGCGGTACCATCTGCAGCACCAAAGAACGATACTGTACTGCCAGAAGTAGTTAGGGTAAAGCCAGCGGTTGGTCCAAGTTCTACTGCAACATTGACAGTACAGGTGTTGGAATTTCCGTGGATATCGATAACGGTCAGTGTTACTGCGTTGTTGCCCAATTGGCTGCAATCGAAAGTCGAAACCGACAAGGTCAGGGTATCAATGTCACAGTTATCAATGCTTCCCAGGTCAATATCATCCGGCTGGATGGTAGCCACGCCGTTCGAACCAAGGGCAACCACTACGCTGCCATTACAAATGGCGGTCGGCACACTGTTGTCGATCACCTGTAACAGGAAGGAATCAACGCCTGTATTACCGCAAGGATCGGTAGCGGAGAAATGAATCCAGTAATCGCCGATATCGTAATTACCTGCCACATTGAGCGAGGTATCACCAAGGGGGGCATCATTGGTTACGGTCAGTTCTGCCACTGGTGCGCAATCAGAAAGGAACTGGGCTACGTTGATCGCCACTGGCGCCTTACAATTCGTATTCGGCGGGAAGTTAGCCGAGAACACTTTAATGGTATCTGGCAAACCAAGGAACATTGGCGCTTCGGTATCCGTAACGGTAATCTTACGTAGTGTACAGCAGAATTACCACAATCATCGGTTGCTGTCCAGGAACGGCGGATGGTATAGTTGTATTTACCACAAAGGCCGCTGGCAATATTAATGGTGTCCTGTACAAAGGTTACGGGAACCATTTGTGCACAGTTGTCGGTTGCCGTCAGTACCAGTGGAGCACCAATCACAGCGCTACAACTGATGGTATCGTCTGGCGGCAACTGCGAGAAGGTAGGCTTGATGGTATCCTGTATGCTCAACAACTGGATACAGGTGGTCAGGTTGTTAGCCTGATCAAACACCTTCCAGGTGCGGGTGAGGACCTGACAAATGCTGCCGGTGCCATTGGAAATTTCATCCGTGTAAGAAATAGACGAAACAGTACAATTGTCCGTAGCCGTGGCGATACCCTGCACAGCAGGTGCCAGATTGTCGGTGCATTGTACCGTCTTGTTTGGTGGACAGAAGGTGATGGTTGGGAACACATTGTCCTGAATCACAACATATGTCTGGCACATCGACATGTTTCCTGCCGTATCCTATACAATAAGTTTTACAGGATGCTGCGTCATGCCATCGGCATCAGCACAGGTATAAGTAAACGAATTGGATGGCGCTTGTAAAGGCATTACATCCAGGCGCTGAATCTTGATGTCCAACAGGTTTGCTGGCGTACAGTTGTCGAAACTGTTGTTGTCAAACTGGTTGGTATTAACCGTAACAGAGCCAGAAGGCTGCAAAGCGGCGCTAACACCATTAATACAAACGGCCGTTGGCGGCGTTCCATCTTTTACAACCACTAAACCTTATGGGTGCTGAAGTTGCCACAGATGTCTTCTGCAACGAAAACAACCGTTGTTTCACCTAAGCTTAGTAAATACCAGAAGCATCGGCGCCACTCAGGTTGCCAGGATACTCGGTATTGGTGAGTGCAAGATCATCGCCCGTGGCACAATCACTGATGAAGCTGGTTAAGTCCAAACTAACCGTATCGGCGCAAATCAAAGAGCCCGGGTCCGTAAATACGGTGACCGTATCGGGTGCGTTGGCAGCAAACACGGGTGCTTTAGAGTCTTCCACCGAGATAGTGCGGAATTGAACGCGAACGTTTCCAGCATCATCCGTGGCTGTATAAGACAGTGTAATGGAATATGTATAGAAATCACAACCAACAGAATCCTGTGTGGATACTTCGTGTCAGTTACCACAGCGGAACAATCTGTCCAGATAACCGGGAACAGTAAAGGCAGGAAGGGTATCGCATACGTCGACCGTAATATCCGCAGGGAAGTTAATCAAGAATGGTTTGGTAACATCCCTCACCGTCACCTGGTGGTACAAGTTGCTGTATTACCAGGGTTATCGGTTACCGTAAGCGTGACGGTGTTATTGCCCGATTGGCAACCAAAGATTAAGGTCATGACCGAAGTCAATGTAATGGACTGATGGCGTCGGATGCCGCCACCGTTTTGATCATAAGCTTCCATTATCAATCTGGACAACATTGAAGCAACGCCCATACCATTCAAGGCCGCACTCAGGTTAATGGTAAATCGGCTTGCACAGTGCAATAGGTTTGAATGTATCTTCCAAAACGGTGATGTTTTGCAACTGACTGGATTGATTGCCGTTGCCATCATCATAAATCCAGGTTACCACATAGTTACTTGGATTGCCGAATGCCGGCGTATAGATGAAGTTGTACATTGGTGGGTTACTGCCTGGAATCAACATCCCAACAGGAGCTGAAGGCGTACCATAAATAGTTGGATTCGGGGTTACAAGGATCGTTGGCAATCGGCGCCGTAACAATCACAGAACCACAAAACTTTCTATTGCAGCCAAAGAGGCATCTACCGGAATTGGTGCGTTACCATCAGCAAGGGTTACAACGAAAGAACAACTTCCTGTCAGGTTATTAGGATACAAATCCGTTCCCGTAACTGTAATCGTCGTTTGTTGGCCTGCAGCTGGTGTTGCACCAAAAATAGTAGACAACGCTACACCCTGCATAGGGCTTTGGACTTTCATTACGTTGGAGGCACAGTTGTCGGAAACAAATACCAGGTTGCGGTAATCAGGAAGAGGATCTGTAGCACAGGTAGTGGATAAGGTTTGGTTAGCCGGGCAAGTAAGCACAGGCGCCTGAACATCCACTACTTTAACGGTAAACGAACAGGTGACTGTATTGTTAGCCACATCCGTTGCCGTATAAGTCACTACCGTGTTTCCTACTGGGAAAAAGGCGGTTGGGTGCGTATTGGCAATACTGTTGTAATTGAATGGGGGAACTGAAATTTGACCCTGCCCTGGAGGAGGTGTGAAGGATTCTGTTATTCCACCATTACCATTGTTCAAAAAGGCAGAGCAATCTGTAAAGTCAAGATCAGAAGCCAATGGCCGGAACCAGGAGAAGGTATTACCACAGTTGTTGGTCACGTTGTTAATCGTAAACGTTTGGCCACAAACATTATCGGTATTACCCAAGGACTGTGCAAACGGTTCGTTGATCGTTGGTGCAGCTTTTGTCCAATACGGTCACTGTTATGGTAACCGAATTCTGGTTCATGCAATCATCCGTAGCATAAAATGTCACCTTCGTTGTTCCAATTGGGAACAGAAATTAACAGCCGTTGCAAGGAGGAAATTGGCGTAATCGGCTGATCACCAGGCGTATATGGATTTACTCCAGGTCCTGGCGTGTTCGGATCGTAATCAATTGAGTAAGAATAGGCGATGGGGCCTACGCAGTTATCTGTTGCCCAAATACCTACTGGCAGCGAATATACCTTGAGACAGTTAACATCCGTGCTGGTGTACATCAAGGAAGGAATCACCGGAGGATTATTAAAAGTTGGCTTCGTATTATCCTGAAGCGTGATGCGCTGAATACCGGTAGTCATGTTACCGGATGCATCCGTCGCTTTCCAGGTACGGTCGATAATTTTCTTCACCGGACAATTTACCGGCAATACCGTTACATCTGTATAGCTTATTCCATTATTGGGATAGAACAATGCACCGGAACAAACATCAGAGCCAGTTGCCACACCAGTGGCAGTACCAGCTGGTGGAGCAGTCCCCAAGGGCGATGGATTGTTGATCAAATCGCAGTAATTGCTCAATGTAATATCCGCAGGTTTGTTCAGCGTAGGAGGTGTAACATCTTTAATGGTCACGACTTTAGTACAAATGCTGAAATCGTTAGGGCCGGGTACAGTCAACCCTACCGGAAGTTTGTGTACTACCCTGAGGGTCAGGGTTTGCGTTTGCGGGTTGGCAAGGGTGGATGCTTCAAAACATCCAAAGGAAACAGAGGGTGCGAAGTTGACACCATCCTTGGATACTTCGTACGTTGCAATAGTACAGTTGTCGGTACTCATAGCATTCATGCTGATATCCGGCAACACGGCCGCCATATTATTAGCATACACTGTAACAGAACCCGACGAATTCAGGTTTATCATGTTGGTCCCCCCAGAAATGGTGGCACAATTGGCCAAAGGAGGAGTAACATCACGAACCACAACAGTTGTGACGCAAGTAGAAGAATTACCTACATTATCCGTAACCGTCAAGGCATAAGTAGAAGGAACACCTACATTGCTACAGTCGTACAAACGACTGGTTGGGGAGAATGAATAAAAACACGAGTTATCAGAAACCGTATTGACAATATCGCCTGCATTGACCGTCACCTGGGTTGGTTGAGAAACTGTATTGGTGTTAAGATCTACCGTTATGCTTGGCTTGCAGGACAAAGCGGGGGGCAAGTTGTCTACTACGTTCACGGGGAAAGAACAAATAGAAATATTACCAGCCATGTCAAAAGCAGTATAAGTTACGGTGGTGATCCCATAGTTAAACAGCACAGGTGGCGTGTGTGAGGAAACAATAGAGGTCAGGCCGGAGCAGTTATCTGTAGCCGTTGGCGGTGTCCAGTTCACCTGCGCATTGCAACTGCCAGCACCATAATTGATGGTTAAGGCAGGGGGGCAACCGGCAAAGGTAGGGCCCGTGAGGTCCTGAACAGTTACCGTGAAATTACAAACCGCAGAATTGCCTGATTTGTCAGTAACACGGTAAGTAATGGTATGACTTCCAGCAGATAGCACACCCGCAGCAGGCTGCATCAGCACCGATAGTCCACAAAGCAGCACCATCAATTTTAAACTCAACTGGGTTGGGACCAAAAGCGCAGTTATCGTTATAGAATCCAGGGTCGGTGGGGTTGCCCAATGCCATGGCAATGCCGCTTGGTGTTCCTGAACACCCCATCGTTGCTGGAACGACCTTGTTGGCAGGGCAAGTCAGCGTAGGAAGTTGGTTGTCTTTTATGATGACATTAGTTGCACACATAGCGGTCAGCATCGAGTTGTCGGTAACGGTAAGCGTCACGGCAATCGGGCTAAGCGCCACATCTGCACAGTTAAAGGTCGTTTTCGAAGCGGAGAAACTGATGCCCCCACAATTATCAGAGGAACCATTATCCAACACCACAGGATCTAACGTGGCCATGCCATTGGCATCCAATTGCAGGATCACCGTTCCAGGTGTCTTGCATATCGCTGTTGGAGGCGTCATTTCAACAATTGTAACAGCAATGGTAATGACCGCAGTATTGGCAGGCATATTACCATCCGAAACAATGTAATTGATGTTGGTAGTACCCACGGGAAAATCAGCGTAAGCTTGCGATTGGTGGGGTCCAAGGGGTTAAATGGCGGGACAAACCCGTCAATTACGGCATTAGGTGCCCGGGCGATTGTCCAACCGCTGCAGTCAAATACATCGTAATTGGAACACACAAAGAAGGGATTGCAATATACCGGATCTACGATGAAATTGCTGGGTTGCTCTACCGTAACGGAGGCTTTGCAACCCGCTGCCATTACATTATACAAGCCATTACTCCCATCAGCTGGATTAAAATAGTTGATTGTAGGCACGGAGGCATCCTGTACGGTTAGCGTAAAGGTGCAATTGTTGGTTGCGTTTGACTGGGCATCCGTAGCTGTCCAGGTAATGGTGTAGGTACCAAATCCAAAAACTTGACCCGCTAATGATGGGTTACCATCATAATCATTCATATAAGTGGGCGTAGAACAGTTATCCGTTGCCACCGCATCAAACTCACTGCCTACTACAGTGTAATCACAAGTAGTAACTGCGCTTGCGTTTTTGGTGACATTGGGTGGGCAAGTGGTAAAGACAGGTTTATCATCATCAGAAATAGTGATGGATTGGTTACAGGTAACCATACCTGGCATACCTGGCGCTGTGGCGGTCCACACTATGTTGTGTACCAAAGGAGCGCCATTTACACCTGCGGGAAAACTGGCGCCAACGATGGTCGACGTCATGTTATAGTTATTGGTGATGGTCACCGGACCGCAATTGTCGGTAGCCGTTGCATCTGCACCACTGTAAACATAGGGCACAGCTGGGATCCTGTGTACCAACTGCAATGCTCATCGGGCAGTTAATCACAGCAGGTTCATTGTCAACGACCGTCACTGTGAATTGATCGCTGGCCAACAAGCCTGAGCCATCTACCACGGTATACGTGATGGTGGACGTTCCAATTTTGAATTGATAACCAGCAGGCACACTACCCATTCCAGAGGAAGTAGAAAGATCTGGGTTCTGAATCAGGTAACTCAATGCGGTAGAGCAGTTATCAGAATACTGCCCTGGCGCTACAACAGTAGGTGGCGCCATTGGCCAGGCCAAAAGGCTCATGCCAGTTCCGGCCACGGTATTATTGTAACATTGCCCGGGGGTATTGTTGAGCGGTCCGATGTTTGCCGGCGCATCCAGTAATGGGCTGATATTGTCCACCACTGTAATATTCAGTTGGCGAAAATTGGGCGGCATATTGGCCGTGCTGGGCCCTGCCGGTCCGTTTACACGAACATACAAGATATTTAGCCCTAATTGGGTGCAATCGTAGAAATAGGGCAAAGATGTCCATCCTGCCATCAAGGTGGGGTCGGTGGTCACCTCAAAAAAACAGGGCCCATTGATGCTGAAACCAAGAGAGGTCATCACATTATTGTTTAGACGGGCCTTTGTTCCGTTCATTTGCGTCAGGTTAAGCGAAAATGTAACGGGGGAGGTAGGGGTGCCTACGTTAAAATCACCGCATTGGGCTTGCACATTTTGCGCTCCGAGAACGAGCAACGCAGAAGCCAACGCAGGCACTAGCCAGCGCTTTGTAAAAAAGCTGTTCATGGTCGAGAAATTTGATGAAAGGGAAGGGATGAAGGAGAAAAGACTGAAGAAGAATATAGGTTTCTTCATGAACGCGATCGGTTTGGAATGAATAATATGTTGTTTACCAAATGTTTTGGAGTAAAAAGGCTTATCGTATAGGGGAAACCGATTTCGCAGCCAAGTTCCAAAACCAACCGTGCGGAAGGATTAAAGGATTAAATAATGGTGCAATTTTACGGCATTTTCCCGCAAACATTCAAATTTTTTTTATTTGTAGATGTTAATTCTTTTTGCGTAAGACCTTAATTGTCAACAAATAAAGCAAATTTTACCAGTATATTTCAGTGCAAATTTTGCCAACATTTTACTTTCAACAGCACAATTCTACACTTCAGGTTATTATTTTACAAAAAGCGTACCAATTTTATGGTACCCAAAGGAATTTGTCAAATTTTACCAACTTTGTCTTCCTTTGTGCCAATTCAAGCCGTGAACTTAAGTTCAGACGCTCAAATGACAAAAAGTCACAATATTTTCAAACGCCTGCTCTTTTCATCCTCTTTATAGTCGACATGTCTAAAAAATATCCCAAACACAAACACAAAAAAGGGCTTCCTCCCGGAACACTGGTTTACACCGGCACCCGAACCCATGAAAACTTTTCGGTGCTGTCCTTATGGTACAACCCCGAGCATTACGAGATGGAGGACAGCTACCAGCCCGGCTGGGGAAAGCGCAACGATGGCGTACTTTGGGTAGATATCCGCAATGTCAGCAATGTGGAACAAATCGGCAAAATTGGCACCGATTTCAACATCCACCCACTGGCACTTGAAGACATCCTCAATACCCAACAACGCCCAAAGGTAGAGGATTATGACAAAGACCTGTTCTTTGTGCTCCATAATTTACAACTCGACCTGGTCAACAAAGAACTGCACAGCGAGCAAATCTCGATTTACGCCGGAGCACATTTCGTGCTTTCTTTTGAAGAAGACGTGGAGGACACCCTTATGTCCGTCCGCACCCGCGCCATTGAAGGACTCGGCCGATTGCGCAAAAAAGGCCCCGGATACCTCGTCTACGCCATCCTTGACACCATTATCGACAACTATTTTATTATCGTAGATGATCTGGACAATGCTATCCAGGACCTCGAGCATGCCATTCATACCAAAGGCGCTTCCCAGGAAAACAAGGATGAAATTTACAAATTAAAACGACTCATCTACCGGCTCAACCACCGCCTTCGTCCCCTGCGCGATGCGCTTGGCCGCTTTTATCATTTTGAAGCCGAGTGGATGGATGAAACAGACAAGCCCTATATCCGCGACCTGGCCGACCATGTCGCGAAACTATTCGACAGCCTCGACATCCATCGCGACCTCATTTCCGGCGTGGAAGCCCTGTACCAGGCCGAAGAAGCGAACCGGCTGAACAACGTTATGCGGCTCCTCACCGTCATCAGTACCATCTTTATCCCGCTTTCCTTCATCGCAGGACTTTACGGTATGAATTTCGACAACATGCCGGAACTCCATTGGAAACACGGCTATTTTTACATTCTGGGTGGCATGTTTTCTCTCATGGTGACCATGCTGGTGTATTTCAAACGCAAAGACTGGATTTGAATTGGGCTTGCCCCAATTACTGTAGGAGGCTGTAAAAACAGCCGCTTAGTAGGCTACCTTCATCTGGTACAACATAAACGACAACATATCTGCGGCTTCCTCCAGCAATTTGCTGGTAGGTTTGCCGGCCCCATGTCCGGCACTGGTTTCAATACGGATCAAAATAGGGTTATCGCCTTGCTGAAATTCCTGTAAGGTTGCTGCAAACTTGAAAGAGTGCGCGGGCACTACCCGGTCGTCGTGATCAGCAGTAGTGATCATCGTAGATGGATAGGCTGTGTTCTTCACATTGTGCAGGGGAGAATACGCCAACAAACACTTGAACTCGTCTTCCTGATCGCTCCGACCATAGTCAACGGCCCAGGCATAACCGATGGTAAATTTGTGGTACCGCAACATGTCGAGTACACCGACCCGGGGGAAACACACGCCAAACAAATCCGGGCGCTGGGTCATACAAGCGCCAATCAGCAAGCCTCCATTCGAACCACCTTCAATGGCCAATCGGGCAGAAGAGGTGTATTTTTCTTTGATAAGATATTCAGCAGCACCGATAAAATCATCAAAGACATTTTGCTTTTGGCATTTGGTGCCGGCCTTGTGCCAGTTTTCACCAAACTCTCCCCCACCCCGGATATTGGCAACAGCGTAAATGCCGTCCTTTTCCAATAGTGCTGCCCTGGAGGCAGAAAACCCAGGTGTAAGCGGAATATTAAAGCCACCGTAACCATACAACAACGTTGGATTGCTGCCATCCATGGCAATATGCTTTTTGCGGGTGATGAACATGGGGACCTTGGTGCCGTCCTTGCTTTCAAACCATACCTGCTCCGTGGTGAAATTGTCCGGATTAAAGCCCATTTTGGGCGCCTTGAATACCTTTATCTCCAACGTAGTCATGTCCAGACTGTAAATGGTATTGGGGCGTAGAAAACTCTGGAAAGCGAAAAAGCCAGATTTTCGTCCTTTTCTCCGCTTACTCCGCCGACGGTTCCAATTTCTGGCAGCGCAATTTCCTGTATGAGGGCGCCATCAAGGCTATACACCCGAAGGGCGCTGGATGCATTGTGTAAAAAACTGCAAACTAGTTTTCCACCGCAAATAGCGGCACTTTGGAGTACATCGTTTTTATCCTCCGGTATCAGCGTTTTCCAGTTGTCCTTCGCCGGTTTTTTGGTGTCAATTTGTACCAGTCGCTGGTTGGGAGCCTCCCAATTGGTGACAACAATAAGTTGGTCCCCAACATTATCTACCACCCCATATTCGTGCTCAAACCCCTCAATTACATTGGTAATATTCTGGTGGGCAG
>JADJUJ010000003.1 GCA_016710765.1 Lewinellaceae bacterium
TTTGTATCCCTGTTAAGCGCGCTGAAGATGTGTCGCCGGGGGAACAGCGCGACAACACCGACGCTTTTTTGCAATCGTACGAGCATCTTGAACAGCACGGCGTATTGTTTATTGCGCCGGAAGGCACCAGCTGGATGAACCGTTTTGTGCGCCCGCTTAAAACGGGAACTGCCCGGATTGCACTGGGGGCTGAACATCGAAACAATTGGTTACTGGGGCTGAAAATTATTCCGGTTGGGCATTCGTATACTGCCCCGCATTTGTTCAGGAGTGAAGTAGTGGTACAGGCAGGAAAGCCTGTTGTTGTTGCCGATTGGGCCGACCAGTACCGTGAAAATCAGGTGGCCGCGGTGGATGCATTAACCGAGTACCTGGAGCAGCAATTAAAGTCGCTGAGTATCCATACCCGCGATGAAACCGGGGAAGCCATGATTACCCAACTCGAGGAAATTTTGATAAATGAGTCGCCTTTGCCCCAGCAGGAATCGTTTTACCGCAGCCAGTCGCTGGCAGCCAGGTTTTTGGATGATCATGTGCTTGCCAATCTATTAGAAGACTATCAGGATTCCTTGAAAAAACAGGGTTTGAGCGATGCTGCCATTTGTTTTTCCAACAAACGCGCGCCCTGGTGGTTGTTGCCGGCATTGATGGCAGGCCTGCCTTTTTTTCTGCTGGGTTACCTGCTTTGGTGGCTACCATGTTTTGTCCCGGCTTGGATTACCAAGCGAATGAACCTGTATGTTGGCTATGGCGCCATTGCTAAAACCTTGTTAGGGCTCTTCACTTTTCCCCTGGCCATGTGGGGCGTTTATCATTTGGGGAAATGGCTTGGCGGACAAGCGTGGTTTGGCGTGGTGGCAGTGTTGTTTATGGTAGTGCTGGGTTATTTTACCGAGAAATATCTGGATTGGTGGCAGCGCTTTCGCAATCATGCGGCAGGAGCAGCCTTGCATCGGCATCACCAGCAGGAATGGGCTGCAGCCCAACGTGCCAGGGAGTCCTTGTTGTCGTATATTGCATAAAATAGGTCATCCCAAACATGCTCTAATAAATACCGACAAAGCGAAAGTCTAAAGACCAGAATATTGGCTCAACATAAAATTTCCGTTAATTATTTCCTTTTCAAGGGCGCAGCGAATTAGTTTTGCCGGAAGCATGGATTCATTGGTAATAAAAGGAATGTTGTTAGGGCTCACCCTTAGTTTTATGGTGGGTCCGTTACTGTTTGCCATCGTGCAGGCTGGAATTGAAAAAGGATTCCGGGCTGGCGTAGCTGTAGGCGCTGGAATTTGGGCCAGTGATATCCTCTATATTTTTCTGGTGTATCGAAGTGTGGAGGCCATTGAAACGATAACGACCCAGCCTGGTTTTATGTTTTGGGCCGGATTGGCTGGTGGTTTTGTGATGATTGCCTTTGGCATAGGCAGTTTGTTGCGGAGGCCCACTGAAGCGGAAGCAGATAAAATTACCACAGCAGATCGGGTATTGGACCGGATAGACGGGCCCGAGCCGCCTGGCGTGGAACACAACTGGCAACGCTGGGGCTACCTTGGTTACTGGCTGCGCGGGTTTTTACTGAACACAATCAACCCGTTTACTGTTTTCTTTTGGCTGGGTATTTCCAGTGCAGTCATCATTCCCCATGGCTGGAAGGCGCGTCAGGCACTTTGGTTTTTCCTAGGGATGGTCAGTATGTTGATTTCTACCGATATTTTAAAAGCCTACATGGCCAAGCGGGTTCGTGAATTTCTTACGCCACGCCATATGCGCCAGATCCAATTGGGTATTGCGATTGCGCTGATTGTATTTGGCATTGCGCTTATTCTGCGGGCGCTCTAGTGGGTTTCGCACACCTTTCAAAGTTATTATTAGCAAAAAGCCGAAAAATTGATAATGACCGGTCAAAAAACCGGATTTTTGTCGTTCAACTCTATTTAAATTTTTATCAAAATGCGTCTAATGTACCTCTCGTTGGTGGCACTTTTTTGCACCACAGGTCTTATTGCTCAAAATTCACCCAATTTCTGGACGCCTGTTGCCCTGGAGCGGGTGCAACTGCCAGAAGGCGCTGAGCGGGCATTCGAGCCCACGGCCTACCATGCTTACCAATTGTCTTACGACAATTTGGTTCTAGCGCTTTCAACAGCTCCGATGGAATTCACGGCCGCGGCAAAGTCAAGCCCTGTACGCATCACGCTTCCCCGCGCCGATGGCAGCCTGGAGACATTTGCGCTGTGCAATTCCCCAGTCATGTCGGAAGTTACGGCCGCCCGGCATCCCGATATTCAGACATTCGCTGGTTTTTCGATGACCGACCCGAGTGTGAAGGTCAAGTGCAGTTATTCCCCTTATGTGGGTTTCAAGGCCATGATTCGCCGTGGCGACAAGGGGGTTGAATACATAGAAAAACTGGCAAAAAACCAGAACGCCTATTACATGGTGTACGATCGGATGGACTATCCCATCCACGAAACATCGAACCTCAGCCGCGAAGTCAGGGTGATGCCGGGTTACGAACGCGTTGCGCCCGATGAGCGTTATGGCCGGAAGTGCCCACGGCCAACCGCGGCGCAGAACTTGACCTGAATCCGGTTACCCTGAAGGTATACCGCTTTGCCTGTGCTACCACGGGCGAATTTTCCCAGGATCACGGCGGTACCACGGCATCTGTATTGGCCACCATGGTAAACTATACCAATGAGTTGAACGCAATTTACGAGGGAGATCTGGCTATCCGGCTTATACTTGTTGACGACATCGAAAACATTCTGTTTCTCGATCCGGCAACCGATCCGTATACGGGTACCACTGTTGGCGGATGGCTGGACCAAAACCCCCTGGCGATGATAACCTATCTGGGTTCTGCCAGCAAATACGATATTGGGCACGTTTTTGCCCGGTATCTTGGTGGTAATGCCTCTGGCGTTGCCTGGTTGAGCAGCTGTTGTACGCAATTGAAAGGCCGTGGTTGTTCGTCGGGGACGAACCCCTACGGTAATGATTTTTTCTCCACAGTAAGCCAGGAGATTGGCCACCAGTGGTCGGGCTTGCATACCTGGAACCACTGTGCCGATATTTCAGAGCCCTCCGATTGGGATGGCGACCGTTGCGAACCGGGCAGTGGCAGTACCATCATGTCGTACGCAGGTTCTTGTGGTGGTGACAACGTACAGTCTTTTTCCGACCTATATTACCAGGTGTGCTCCATTTTTGCGATTCGGAACTTCGTAGAGAACGGCGCTGGCAGTACCTGTGGAACCGATATAGTCACTGGTAACAATTCCCCTGTGGTGACCATACCCCTCCAGGATAACTTTTTTATTCCTATTTCCACACCATTTGAACTAAATGGCAGCGCCGTTGACCCTGACGGTGATCCGATGACTTATGCCTGGGACGAAGTTGATTTGGGACCTCTGGTGCCCCTAGGCTCGCCGGTGGGCAATTCCCCGCTATTTCGCGCCTATCCGCCATCCAACAAGACGAACCGCGTGTTTCCACGCATTCAATCGATCATCGGCAATACCAGCAGCGTTACAGAAATATTGCCTACGTATTCCCGCGACCTCACCTTTTGCCTGGTTGCGCGCGACAATAAAGCCGGTGGCGGTGGCGTAGGGTACGATACCGTGGCTTTTCGTTCCACCACCTGGCGGGGCCGTTTTTGGTAACCTATCCCAATACGGTGGTAACCTGGCATCCCGGCGAATATCAGGTGGTTACCTGGGATGTGGCCAATACCGATAAGGCGCCGGTAAACTGTCAGACCGTTAACATCAAACTTAGCATCAATACTGGCCTTGATTACAACATCACGTTGGCTGCCGGCGTACCCAATACGGGTTCGGCTTGTATTCAGGTACCCAGCAACATTTCCAACCTGGCCCGGATCCGGGTGGAGGCTGCCGAGAATATTTTCTTCGACATATCCAATGCCAATTTCCGGATCCAGGCACCGACTATACCTGCTTTCTCGCTTTGCGCTGCGGAACTGAGCAAGCAAATCTGCCTGCCGCTCACTTATACTGTTCCGGTCAGCACTTCGGCAATCCTCGGATTCGATACGCTGATTAACCTCAGTGTAAGCGGTTTGCCAGCCGGCGCGGTGGCTACCTTTAGCCAAAACCCGGTTATGCCTGGTGCAGAATCCACGCTCAGCATTGAATTTCCCGACGGAACAGCAGAAGGCAGTTACAATCTGGTCATTAATGGTCAGGCAGGTGCTGCCGCAAAAACCGTAACCAGCACGCTTACCGTGGTGTCCAACAACTACAGCAGCATGGCCCTACAGCAGCCTGCTGATGGCGCAGTTGCCCAGCCACAGGCGCCAATTTTGCGCTGGACGGGTTCCACGGATGCCAATGCCTACGAATTGCAGCTTGGCCACCAGCCCTTCTTTTGCCGCCAATACCCTTGTGCTGACCAACTCCAATTTGTTGGTCGATACCTTTAAAGTAAACTTCCAACTCCAAAAATCAACCGTTTACTACTGGCGTATTCGGCCGAAAAATGAGTGCGGTGCAGCCGATTGGGTAGGGCCATTCAGTTTCTCCACCATAGTTGAAGTGTGCAACACCCTGGAGGCTAACGACCTGCCGAAGGCCATTAGTTCGAATGGCACCCCCACCGTGGAGTCAAAAATAAATGTGCCGTTCAGCGGGATCGTTAGCGATGTTAACATCAAGAAATTTCAGGGCTCGCATAGTTTCTTCAAAGACCTTGAGGCCCACCTGGTTGGTCCGGATGGCACCGATGTGTTGTTGTTTTCGAACAAATGTCCGCAAACGGCCAACTTCAACTTTGGCTTCGACGATGGCGCCGCCAGCACCTTCAACTGCCCTCCGCCCAACAACGGCGCTTTTTACCTGCCAACAGGTATGCTGAACAGTTTTAATGGTAAAAATATCCAGGGCGAATGGATTTTGCGGGTGAAAGACAATGTTATCAGCTCTGGCGGTACCCTAGCCGGATTTGAGCTCGAGTTTTGCTCCTCGGCGGCGCTGAATGCTCCATATATCGTGAACAACCTGCCTTTGGTGCTCTTCAGTGGTACCAATGCAGCCATCGGTTCTGATTTGTTGCTGGTAGAGGATGCCGACAATTCTCCTTCCGAACTGATTTACACCCTGGTAACCACGCCGAAACACGGCCGGTTGGAGAAAAACTGGACGGGTGAAATGAAAGCCGGCGACCAGTTCAACCAAACCGACATCAACACCGGCGCCATCCGTTTCTTCGATTACGGCGGCAACCCAGGTGCAGCAGACGAATTCCGGTTTACTGTGACTGACGGCAATGGCGGATACGTTGCAGGTACGTTCAACATCATGCTGGATCCACTTGCCGCCGAAGAACTGGACAATACCCTGGGTTTTGATCTGGCGCCAAATCCTGCCGATGATCAGATCCGCTTGTCGTTCAGCCAGTCTTTGCGCAAAGATGCTCAGGTAGTGCTGTTCAACGCTGCTGGTCAAACCATGAAAACCTGGAACCTGGGTGCAGGCTCGAATGGCATGACACTTCAGGTGCAGGATATGCCACCAGGGGTGTATGCCTTGAGCGTGCAAGACAACAGCGGAAAGACGACTAAAAAAGTTGTTATTCGTTGATCAGACTTATTTTTGCTTAAAATTGTCGATTCAGGACATTGCAAGCCACCATTTTTCCGTAAAATGCGGAAGTTTTGTGTCTTGCAATGTCCTTTATTTTTAGCGTCATGAAAAAAATACTACTCCCTTTGCTGCTGCTGCTTGCCTTTTGTGCGCAGGCCCAGATTTTCCAACCCATTGACCCTTCGACCATTTCCCTTTCGGAAAAAGCCGAACGGAAGCTGGTTCCCGAGCGTTTTCAAACCTACCAGATTAATCTACCGGGTTTGCGGGCTTTGGTGACCAGTGCGCCGATGGAGTTTACGCCGGAGGCTGCGGCGCACCGTCAATTACTGGACATCCCGCAGGCCGATGGCAGCATGGAAACGTTTGCCATTTGGAACGTCATGGCATGCGAACCATCGGTGTACGCAAAACACCCCTCCATTCAAACCTTCGGTGGGGCATCGCTGCGCAATCCGGGCAAAACAATCCGTGGAAGCATCACGGTAAGAGGGTGTAAAATCATGACGCTGCATCCTGATTTTGACATCAGTTACCTGGAGCCATACGCCTGGTTTCAGACCGATTATTATATGGTATATGACCGAAAAGATATTTCGGAAGAAGATCGCTTTCCATTGCCCGGCAGCTGGTCGGGTCCGGAGGAAGCAATGTTTGACAATGTCAACGCCTATGCGCCACCAGCGGAAGAAAGGGGTGCTTTGCTGGCTCCGGTTGAACTCAAGCGTTTGAAATTTGGCGTAGCCTGTACAGCAGAGTTTGCACAGGACCATGGAGGAACCCACGATGAAGCCTGGGCTGCCGTGGTAGAATACACCAACCAGGTTAGTGCTATTTTTGAACGCGACATTGACGTTCGGCTCCAAATGGTGTTGTCGAGCGAAGCAGCGGTGTTTCTCAACCAGGCTACTGACCCTTTTACGGGGTTGACAGTGGAAGATTGGATGGGGCAAGCTACCGGTGTGCTGGACTTCTACGTTGGCCTCAACAATTTCGACGTGGGGCACGTATATGCGCGCTACCTGGGCGGATCTGCTTCGGGCGTAGCGGGCGGAATAGCCTGTTTTGGCAGCAAAGCCAGAGGCTGCTCTTCCGGCCAGGGCAATTACGGTGATCGGTTTGTAAATGTAATCGGACAGGAAATTGGGCACCAGTTGAGTGGCGGACACACCTGGAACCGCTGTGGCGGCGGCGCCGGAAGGGCTGGCACTTCTGCCTATGAGCCTGGTAGTGGCAGTACCATTATGTCGTACGCTGGGGCTTGTGGCTCCGATAATGTACAGGGTTATTCCGATTTGTATTACCACTCGGGCTCCATTGCAGAGATTAAAAACTTTTGGTTAACGTGCCATCTTGCGGGACGACACAACCTACTGGAAATATGGCGCCAGAAGTGAGCCTGGATTATACGGACAATTTTTTTATCCCAGTCCTGACACCATTTGAGTTGGACGGCGCTGGCTCAGATCCTGATGGCGATCCGCTTACGTTCATTTGGGAGGAAATAGATTTAGGGCCGGAATGCGTGCTGCAGGATCCGATCAGCTCGGCGCCATTGTTCCGTACCTATCCCTCCGGGCCCAAAACGAACCGCTATTTTCCAAAACTGTCTACGGTGTTGAACAACAGCTTTGACGTGACAGAACAGTTGCCCACGATCACCCGTGACATGACCTTTCGGTTGATCGCCCGCGACAATAAATCCAACGGTGGCGGTGTAGCCTGGAAAGATGTTGCTTTTAAAGCCTGGGAAGGCGCGGGTCCGTTTACGGTGCTGAGCCCCAATACATCCGCTGATACCTGGTTGGTGGGCGAATACAAAAACGTACAATGGGATGTTTCCAATACGGACATAGCCCCGGTCAATTGTTCCTTTGTAAACATTCGATTGAGCACCGATGGGGGGCTTACGTATCCCATTGTATTGGCGGAAAATGTTCCCAACGATGGCAGTCAGCTGATTCAGGTGCCGGTGGCCCCCAGCGCCCAGGCAAGACTCCGGGTGGATGCTGCCAACAGTGTATTTTTTGACGTTTCCGATGCGAATTTTAAAATCATACAGCCGACGCAGGCGACGCTGGCGCTTGGCCTTTCCAATGATGGGGGAAGAATCTGTCTGCCCGGGCAATTTGAAAGTGAGGTGTTGAGCGTGGGTTTGCTGGGTTACAGCAACATCATTCAGGTGGACTTGCTGGGCAATCTGCCGCCTGGGGCTACCTATCAGATTTCCAATACCAGTTTTTCGCCAGGCGATAACTGCCAGCTCAGTATCGACTTGTCGGCGGTAAACATTGGCGGAGCGTATGATCTGCAAATGCGCAGCATCTCGGCCAATGATACGGTGTATATCCCGATCCACTTTGATCTGGTGCGGAACGATTTTTCCCAAATGAGTTTACTGGAACCAGCAGATGGCCTGGCTTCGGTACTGACCAGCCAGCCTTTGGTTTTGCGCTGGACATCGGTACCCGATGCTGAAGTATACGATGTACAAATGAGCACCAGCCCTGGATTTGAACAGGGTACGATTGTGGCATCTAAAACAGGCACGGAAGTGGATACGTTCCGAATTACGGTAGCGCTACTGAAAAATCAGATTTATTACTGGCGGGTGCGCCCGGTTAACAGCTGCGGTGTGCAGGAGTGGTTGGATACGCGGAGCCTGCAAACAGAAGTGTTGGCCTGCAGCATCTGGGAGGCATTTGACCTGCCCAAAACGCTTACATCAAACGGAACGCCGACCATCGAGTCGAAAATCAATGTGATCATCAATGGTAACATTACCGATGTGAACGTTAAACAACTGAGTGGATACCACAGCTTTTTCAAGGATCTTGATGCGAAGCTGATTAGCCCGCAGGGAACCGAACTTCAGTTGTTTGCCCAAAAATGCGGCAACTCCAGTGGTTCCTTCAATTTTGGCCTCGACGACGAAGCTTTGGGTGGTATTTCCTGCCCACCATCCAACAATGGCGCGACCTACAAACCGGAAAATCCGCTGAGTATTTTCGACGGGGAACCGCTCCATGGAAGCTGGACGCTCCGGGTACACGACAACCAGATTAGTTCTGGCGGGGCCATCGAAGGCTTTCAGTTGGAATTTTGTGCACCGGCGCAGTTTAACAATCCCTTCCTGGTCAACAACAATGTGCTGATGCTGGCGCCCGGCACCAACCAACCGATTACACAGGATTTGTTGTTGGCCGAGGATGTAGACAATACCCCGAACGAGCTGGTTTTTCACCTGGTGAATACGCCTAAGCATGGGCGCCTGGAGCGAAACTGGTCGGGAGAACTTAAGCCAGGCGATACCTTCACGCAATCGGAATTGAGTGGCGGCGCGATCCGTTACTTTAATTACAGTTTCACAACCGAGGGCGATTACTTCAGCTTTACCGTTACGGACCCTGAAGGCGGCTTTTTGGGGACACCTCGTTTTGTGATGCAGTCGTCCACATCGGTAGGCACGAATTCCATTGCTACTGCCTGGGACGTTACGTTGTTTCCCAACCCTGCAATGCAAAGGGTTTCTTTGCGCACACCGCGCCCGATGGGGGAAGATACCCGCGTTTTGGTCTTGAATGCTGCGGGCTCCCTGGTTCGTCAGATGAACTGGTCAGCCGGTAATGATAACCTGGCGTTGGACCTGGGCGGTTTGTCGGCTGGCATCTATTGGGTACAGTGCCGGAACGGACAAGAAAGTGTCGTGAAGCGACTGGTGGTGGTACGGTAGTTGTCCTCCTGAGCGCGATTGTCATCCTGAGCGTAGCGAAGGACCTGAGCATAAAAAAAGGATCGTTATTTTAGATCAGGTCCTTCGCTATGCTCAGGATGACAAAACCTCAGGATGACAAAACCCAAAAACCAAACCCATGAAAGGCCACTTGTATGCTGTGTACATTGTTACCAATCCCAAAAGAACAGTGTTGTACACAGGCGTAACCAACGATCTCACCAGAAGGCTGTCGGAGCACCTTGCTGATGTAAATGGCCCCAAAAAAACATTTGCCGGCAGATATTTCTGTTATTACCTCTTGTATTACGAATGGTACCAGTATAGCCAGGAAGCCATTTTACGGGAAAAGGAAATCAAAGGCTGGACCCGCGCTAAAAAGGAGTCGCTCATCAACTCCTTCAATCCAGAGTGGTTGTTTCTGAATGCGCCAGAAGAATACCCCGATAAAGAACTACCCAAATGGTACGTTGGGGATACTTATTGGCAGCCAAGGTTGGAGAAAAACAAAGGGAAATAACCGCGATTGTCCTCCTGAGCGCGACTGTCATCCTGAGCGTAGCGAAGGACCTGAGCATAAAAAAAGATCGTTATTTTAGATCAGATCCTTCGCTTTGCTCAGGATGACAAAACCTCAGGATGACAAAACCTCGGGATGACAAAACCCAAAAACCAAACCCATGAAAGACCACTTGTATGCTGTGTACATTGTTACCAATCCCAAAAGAACAGTGTTGTACACAGGCGTAACCAACGATCTCACCAGAAGGCTGTCGGAGCACCTCGCCGATGTGAATGGCCCTAAAAAAACATTCGCTGGCAGATATTTCTGTTATTACCTCTTGTATTACGAATGGTACCAGTATAGCCAGGAAGCCATTTTACGGGAAAAGGAAATCAAAGGCTGGACCCGCGCCAAAAAGGAGTCGCTCATCAACTCCTTCAATCCAGAGTGGTTGTTTCTGAATGCGCCAGAAGAATACCCCGATAAAGAACTACCCAAATGGTACGTTGGGGATACTTATTGGCAACCAAGGTTGGAGAAAAACAAAGGGAAATAACCGCGATTGTCCTCCTGAGCGCGATTGTCATCCTGAGCGTAGCGAAGGACCTGAGCATAAAAAAAGATCGTTATTTTAGATCAGATCCTTCGCTTTGCTCAGGATGACAGGGTGCCAGATCCTTCGCTATGCTCAGGATGACAGGGCGGTGCCAGATCCTTCGCTATGCTCAGGATGACAGGTCCTCAAAGGCTTTTTTTACCAAATCCTCATTGGCATCGAAGGGCACGGTTACCTGAAGTTCAGGGTAATCTTTCATGGTGCGGTCGAGCGTGCTGAGGGCATGCGGATTGCGTGCCCAGGCCCTGCGAGCGATGCCATTGTTGACGTCCCAAAACAGCATGGCATGCAGCCTCCTGTTGGCGGCATCCGTACCATCGAGGACCATGCCAAAGCCACCGTTGATCACCTCTCCCCAACCTACACCGCCACCGTTGTGCAAACTTACCCAGGTTGCGCCCCTGAAACTGTCGCCGATCACGTTGTGCACGGCCATATCGGCTGTATAACGTGATCCATCATAGATGTTGGCTGTTTCGCGGAAGGGTGAATCGGTGCCCGAAACATCGTGGTGATCGCGGCCAAGCACTACCGGGCCGGCCAGTTCGCCCCGAGCGATGGCATCGTTGAAGGCTTTGGAGATGCGCATGCGACCTTCGGAATCGGCATAGAGAATACGAGAGTAGGATCCGACTACCGGCAGATTGTCGGCAGCACTTTTTATCCAGATGATGTTGTCGCGAATTTGTCCTTTGATTTCTTCCGGTGCTTCCTCCAACATCTTTTCCAGGACCTCTCCCGCAATCCGGTCGGTTTTTTGCAGGTCGGCAGGGTCGCCGGAGCAACACACCCAACGGAAGGGGCCAAAGCCGTAATCGAAACAAAGCGGCCCTAAAATGTCTTCTACGTAGGAAGGGTAGCGGTAGGGTGATTCCATTACACTGATTTCTCCCGGCGCGAGCGGCTTTTGGCCGGTTTTAAAACCGCAGCGCCAACATCGCCGGCTTCCTTGAGAAAGGCATTACCGTAATCCCAGAAATACATACCCCTTTCGGTCATGGTATTCAGCGCTGTGGCATGCCGGCGCAGGGTATCGGCTACGGCTGCCATGAACGCCGGCTTATCGCTTACCAGCAATTGTTTGGCTTCCTCAAAGGAGTAGCCAACAGGGCAGTAGCCCATGTCGTTGATGTTGTGGCAGGAGGTTTGGTCGGAGCCCAGTTCTATGGTCACCTTGTCCTGAGCAAAACGTTCCCAGAGGTCCACAATATTGCCGTGGTAGATCAGGGCTACGGCAGTTTTGTCGCGGCGGCACTGTTCAATGCGGTCAATCAACGCGCCCAAATCGGTATAGACATTTTCTTTCAGGATATACCCATCGGTAATGCGCTGCTGCACGGCATCGCCGTCTACCTCGGCAAGCACCCCGACGCATCCTGTAATCACCGCCGCGCCGGCTTGTGCGCCCGACATGCCTCCGAGACCGGAGGTTACGAATACCCGGCCGCGAAGGTCATCACTTCCGAGGCCCATGCGACGGCCGGCATTCAGGAGTGTGATGGTGGTGCCATGTACGATTCCTTGCGGGCCGATGTACATAAAAGAACCGGCGGTCATTTGTCCGTATTGGGTGACGCCCAGCGCATTGAAGCGGTTCCAATCGTCTTTACGGGAATAATTGGGCACCATCATGCCATTGGTAACCACCACGCGTGGGGCTTCTGGATTGCTTGGAAACAGGCCCAGGGGGTGGCCAGAGTACAATACAAGTGTCTGCTCATCGGTCATGTTGGCCAGGTATTGCATACAAAGCCGGTATTGTGCCCAGTTTTGAAACACTGCACCATTACCACCATAAGTAATCAGTTCGTGCGGGTGTTTGGCCACTGTAGGATCGAGATTGTTCTGGATCATCAGCATGATGGCTGCTGCTTGTTTGGATCGGGCAGGGTAGTCAACCACGGGTCGGGCATGCATGGCGTAGCCTGGCCGAAATCGATGCATGTAGATTCGGCCGAAGGCATTTAACTCAGCGGCAAATTCGGGCGCGAGTTCTGCATGCCATTGTGTTGGGAAATACCGCAGCGCGTTCCGGACGGCCAGAACTTTTTCTTCCGCACTGAGCACGCCCTCAATTACCCTTCGGGGGGCGTGGCTGACGTTGGGGTCGAGGGGGCTTGCCGGGGGGAGTTGTGCCGGGATACCTTCCTGGATTTGTTGTTGAAATGTGGTGGTATTTGCAGACATAAGTGGTTCTATCTGATTTGGCACAAAGGTAATTCAAAATGAAAGAACCCCGGTTCGCTTAGCCGGTCTTTAGCCGGTATTTGGTCATTTGACTGTAGTCTTTGGTTTTGTTTAAAATCTATGACCAATTCCCAAAGGCTGAAGTACAGTGAAGTTCCTATGAACCCTTTTTAAAAAAATGTCGTTACATTTGTGCCCTTTTAAAAGCCCATCCTTAAAGCAGGCTAACCTGGTATATTATAACCGCATGAAGCGTTCCTATTTTGTTGTTGCCATCATACTTTTAGTGCTTGTTCTTGATCAGGCGTTGAAGTTTTACATCAAGTTGAACTTCAGTTACAATGAGGATGTATCCTTGTTGGGACTGGATTGGGCGCATCTGCACTTTGTGGAAAATGAGGGCATGGCCTTTGGCTTTACTTTTGGCTGGAAATACGGCAAACTGCTCCTCAGTTTGTTTCGTTTGCTGATGGTGGGCGGTTTGTACCTTTATATTCGCCTGCTTTTGGAGGCCAAAGCACCATTGGGCTTTTTGACTGCCGTTGGTTTGATCACGGCTGGCGCTATCGGAAACATCATCGACAGCGCTGTGTACGGCTTGATTTTTACGGAATCGCCTTATCACGGTGGCGTTGCGGAAATGGTTTCTTTTGGTCAGGGGTACGGTTCCTTTTTGCATGGGAAAGTGGTCGACATGCTGTATTTCCCAATGACCTGGATTCATATGCCCGACTGGTCGCCGATCTGGGGTGGGGAAGATATCCTGTTTTTTAGCCCTATTTTCAACATTGCAGATGCTTCCATCACTTGTGGTGTGCTGATTATTTTGTTGTTTCAGCGCAGTTTTTTCCGGGACAATCATTTGGAAAAAGATGCCCAGCCCACGGAGGAAATTGTTGGTGCCGCTGAAATGCCGCCGGCTGATGCGTCGGAAAACACGCTGGCTTTTGATGATACGTCGTCGGATGCTCCAACATCCGAAGAGGATGCAGCGGCGAATCAGGACGACCCTGATGTGCTTGCTTAGCACTGTAAATAGTTTCGTTGGGATTTTGGAGAGGATTTGGGTGCCAGTCAAGTCTGTTTTCTGCGAAACAAGAGGCCCAATCAACATCATTTAGCGAAGTCGGAAATAACTTTTCTAATTTGGCGGCACTTTTTGAGCGCTGCCTGCGTTGCCAAAACAGTAATGTAATTTACTACACGCCTGTTTTGACGTCTTGTCAGCACACAAAACCTGCACCCCCAATCCGGAAAGTTATTTCCGACACGTTGCTTAATGGAAAGATAAGCGTTCAAAGGGACCAACACCCAAAGGCTAAAACCTTCACTAGTTCTCTTCCCCCTGTAATTTTGCTGCGTTGTCGGCGATGGTAAGCGCTTCGATGATGCCGGCAATATCGCCTTCCACCACTTTGTCCAGGTTGAAATTTTTATTGTCGCCCTCCAGTCGGTGGTCGGTTACCCTGTTTTGGGGCCAGTTATAGGTTCGGATTTTCTCAGAGCGGTCGCCTGTGCCTACGATGCTTCTGCGTGCACTAGCCAGTGCCGATTGGTGCGAGTTAATTTCTGCTTCGCGGATTTGCTGGATAAGGCGTCCCATTGCGATGTCGCGGTTTTTGTGCTGCGAACGGCTTTCGGTACTTTCCGCAACTACGCCGGTGGGCAAGTGGGTAAATCGCACGCCAGATTCCGTTTTATTGACGTGCTGACCACCTGCGCCGCTGGCGCGGAACACGTCGGTTCGTATATCTTCTTTCCGGATGTTCATTTCTTCAGGCTCCAGTTTGGGTAAAACGGCAACGGTAGCAGCAGAGGTATGCACGCGGCCTTTGGATTCTGTTTCGGGATACGCTGAACGCGGTGGGTGCCCGATTCGAATTTTAGTTTGCTGTACACATTTTCGCCACTCACGTCGAGTACCACTTTGGCAAAGCCACCGGCTGTTCCCGGGTTTTCATCGAGTACCTCCACCTGCCATCTTTGCTCATCAAAATAGCGCAGGTACATGCGGTAGAGGTCGCCGGCAAATAAAGCTGCCTCATCACCGCCTGTCCCCGACCGGATTTCGAAGATGACGTCTTTTTCATCTTCCGGATCTTTGGGGATGAGCAGCATTTTGATCTCTTCTTCCAGGTTTTCAACTTCTGGCAACAGCAGCCCAACTTCTTCTTTGGCCATTTCCCGCATTTCCGGATCCGTTTCGGTGGTTAGCATACGGCGGGCGTTTTCCAAATTGGAAATCGCTTTTTCATATTGCAGAAAGGCCTCCACAATGGGTTGGAGCGCTTTGTATTCCTTATTTACCTTTTTCCATTTGTCCATGTCCCCGATGGTGCCGGGGTCCGACAATTGTTCTTCGAGGTACAGGTATTTTTCGCGAATGGCTTGCAGTTTGTCTAGCATATTTGAAAATTGGAGTGCAAAATTACGGTTTCACCCTGATAACTTTTGCAGTTGCTGTAAAACAGCATAAAATGAACGTTAATTCCCGCTTACCAAAAATACTTTGTGCGTACGGGGTACTACCTTTGTTCCTTGTCTTTTTTGATAAACATTAGCCTTTGGAGTTGGTCTTTGGTTTCGATCTTATTTTGAAATACCAGACCAGATCAACTGCCAGAAATAGTAGATTTAAACATTGAACACCCTTTTTAAAACTACCGGTACATAATTTTTGAACGATTATTATGGTGCAAATTAATGCATTGTAAACCAGTTATTTAATACTTCGGGGCGAAGTCAAAGACCAATGGCTATATCCTTGCTTAGTCCTTCCATTTATCCGCCTGCGCAATATTTATCTTTTTTTAATCCTGTTATTCGGCTTTTTTGACCGTAATTAATACATCACAGGTACATGACGATCCAAAACAAGGGCTCGAAACTGACTTCTATGCTGAAGCCGCGATTGAGTCAAATTACGTGGAACCCATTTTGTTTTTCTAGTAAGGCCATCCTTATTCTTTTTCTGGCTTTCCTGGCAGGAACCACCCATGCGCAGATCATCTGGCAGGAGGACTTTTCCGGCGCCAACCAGGGCTGGACGCAAAATTTTACGGATTGCGATGGCACCCCTGCCTCCTTTGCCGGGGTGCAGAACAGTCGTTTTGAGGTCATTGATATGGAAGGAGCGCCCTGTTGTACCATCGGTGGTGGCAATGATAATGAATGGCTTACCAACCCGATCGATATCAGTAATGCCTGCAATGTTTCTATTTCTGTCGATTATGGATTCATTGGAGTCTTTGAATGTGAACCGGGTGGTCCATATTTTGGGTGTACCAACAACTCCACTATTGATAACGGACACGACCAGATTGTTTTTTATTACAGTTTGGATGGTGGCCCGTGGGTACAATTTCAATACATATGTGGTGGCCAGACAGGTACGGCAACGGTATCTGGCCTTACGGGGGAATAGTCTACAAATCCGGATTCAGCCAGCCAACAAGTCTACTGCTGAAATATATTGGTTCGATAATGTTACCGTAAACGGTCAACAGCCCATGGTAAACCCACCTTCTGATGTTACCGTTTGTGCAGGCCAAGCTGTGAGCGTGAATTTTACAGGTTCGCCCGGGGCTACTTTTCATGGACCAATGATAATACCGCCATTGGCCTGGGTGCCAGTGGAACCGGTAATATTAGTTTTACCAGTGCAACCGTAACCCAGCAAGAAATTGGCACCATCGTCGTAACGCCTATGGATGGCTGTTCGGGGCCGGCACAAATATTTACCATCACCATTAACCCGATCCCGACGGTATTAAACCCCGGCAATCAGAGTGCCTGCGGAGGCGATCAGGTGGATATTCCGCTGACGGGTAACCCTTCGCCAATACTCAATTGGACGAATTCCAACACATCCATCGGTCTTGGCGCTACAGGAAGCGGCGACATCAGTTTTACAGCCAATAATGTTGGTGTGGCCACAACGGGTAACATCGTTGTAACTCCGATGGAAAACGGCTGTTCCGGTCCGGCCATTAATTTTACCATTACCATTAATCCTAAACCCACTGCCAACCAGCCAAATGATGTGGTGGTTTGTGGCAACGGCGCTGTATCCATCCCGCTAACCGGAACACCGGGCGCAATGATGAATTGGAGCAATGACAATACTACCATCGGTCTCGGTGCTTCAGGAACGGGTGCCATCAATTTTAACGCAGCCAATGTTTCCCAACAGGAAATCAGTACCATTACGATCATTCCGCATACCACTGCTGGCTGCGATGGAATGCCTGTTACATTCACCATTACAGTTAACCCTTTACCGCAGGCAAATAATCCGGGCGACCAAACAGTATGTGCAGGCGAATTGGTAGATATCATGTTTTCAGGAACAGGTTCGCCAACGTACAGTTGGACGAATTCAAATACACAAATCGGACTGAACGGTTCAGGCACTGGTGATATTAGCTTTACAGCAGCCAATGTGTCCACACCAACCAATGGTACCATTACCCTTGTTCCAAGTGAAAATGGCTGCACAGGACCATCCACGTTTTTTAACATCACTGTAAATCCGCTGCCCAATGTAGATCCTGTATCTGATATTGTGGTTTGCGGAGGACAGATGGTAAACATACCGTTCACGGGTTCGCCGGGTACGACGTTTGAATGGACCAACGACAATGGTTTTATTGGATTGTTGTCGGACGGTTCCGGCAATATCAGTTTTACAGCATCTGGTGTTTCCAGTCCGGAGTATGCCACCATTACAGTTACGCCAACCAGTGGCCTCTGTGTTGGCCAGGAGATTTTCTTTTACATTACGGTGAACCCTGGCCCGGCGGCAAATAATCCGGGCAATTTCACCCTTTGCGCCGGTGAGATGCAAACCGTTACCCTGTCGGGAACTCCTGGCGCTACATTGGACTGGACCAACAACAATACAGGCATTGGCCTGGGCGCTATGGGAACAGGCTCCTTTACTTTTACCGCAGCCAATGTTGTGACGCCGACTACTGGACAAATTTCGGTTGTTGCCAGTTCGGCCGGGTGTACGGGCCCTTCTACAGTATTTACCATTACCGTGAATCCCATTCCTGTAGCCAATAACCCAGGTGCTCAAAGTGCTTGTCCGGGCGATGTATTGACCATACCCCTGACAGGCACTGCTGGCGCATCCTATACCTGGTCTAACGACAACACCGGGATCGGCCTTGCCGCAGCGGGTACGGGAAACATCAGTTTTACTGCCGCTCCAACACCCGGTATGGCCACGGTTACGGTAATTCCAGCCATTGGTGCTTGCACAGGACAAGCCATAGCATTCGACATCAACATCGTGACATCACCCCAGGTGAATAACCCGGGTGACATTATTTTATGCGGCGGTGATTCGCTGAACCTGGCCTTTTCCGGTACCGGAGGTGCTGTTTTTGCCTGGACCAACTCCAATACCAATATTGGTTTGCCAGCCAGTGGCAGCGGACCCATTCAGCTTTTGACCGCCAGTTTGGTCATGCCCGATACGGCACTAATCACCGTGACACCTCAATTGGGGGTTTGTGCTGGCGCCGCGGAGATTTTCCAAATCGTGGTTAACCCGGTTCCGGCTGCCAATATTGTCGGCCCAACAACTATTTGTTTGGGTGACACCGCTTTGCTCATAGCCTCCGGAGGCAGTAGTTTCAGCTGGAACACAGGCGCTGTAACCGACAGTTTGCTGGTGACACCAGCCGACACGACTTCGTATTTTGCTGTGGTGGCCAATGCCAGCGCCTGTTCGGACACTGCTTTTTTTACGTTGGAGGTTAATCAGCCCAGTTTCAATACCTTTCAATTGTCCAGTTGCAACCCGGCGGATACGGGTTCCGTCGTGCAAGTATTCACCAATTCGGTTGGGTGTGATAGTACCGTTACCACCGTTACCAGTTTGTTGCCCACGGATACCACCCAGATTAATATTTTAAGCTGTGATCCCAATGCAGCGGGAACCTTTCAGCAAATGCTGAGCAACCAGTTTGGCTGCGATTCCCTGATCGTTACCACCATTTCTTTTGATCCTGCCGCTATTGATACGACGATTCTGAGTGCCAGCAGCTGCGACCCGGCTATGGTTGGTACTACACAAACCTTGTACACCGGTTTTGATGGTTGTGACTCGCTGGTGATCATAAATACCGTGTTTTTGCCTGCCGACACCACACTTGCGTTTGGTGTGACCTGCGATGCCATGCAGGCAGGAGTATTTACCACCGTTCTGAGCAACCAGTTTGGCTGTGATTCCACCATCATATCCACGTTTGCGCTGATACCTCCAGATTCGGTGCTGATCAATGCTTCAACCTGCGACCCAAATGCAGCGGGTACTTTTGTACAAATGCTGAGCAACCAGGACGGCTGCGACTCGATTGTTGTAACCACCATTGTGTACGATCCGGCAGCTTTAGATACGACCTACCTGCTTGCCAGCAATTGCGACCCCATGCAAGTGGGTACCACCCAGTCATTGCTGACAGGTTTCGACGGTTGTGACTCATTGGTGATTACCACCACGACCTTGTTGCCAACAGATACTACACAGTTGTCGGGTATCACCTGTAATCCGGCTCTGGCGGGCGTGTTCACCACTATTTTGCAAAACACCTTTTTGTGCGACTCCGTGGTGATCACCACCATCACCTTTGACCCGGCATTGCTGGATACCACCTATTTGAGTGCCAGTACCTGCAACCCGATGCAGGCCGGTACCACCCAGGCGCTTTTTGTAGGTTTCGACGGCTGCGACTCATTGGTGATTACCAACACGACCTTGTTGCCAACAGATACCACACAGTTGTCGGGTATCACCTGTAATCCGGCTCTGGCGGGCGTGTTTGCCACTATTTTGCAAAACACCTTTTTGTGCGATTCCGTGGTGATCACCACCATCACCTTTGACCCGGCTTTGCTGGATACTACCTATTTGAGTGCCAGTACCTGCGACCCGATGCAGGCCGGTACCACCCAAGCGCTTTTTGTAGGTTTCGACGGCTGCGACTCATTGGTGATTACCAACACGACCTTGTTGCCAACAGATACCACACAGTTGTCGGGTGTTACCTGTAATCCGGCTCTGGCGGGCGTGTTTACCACTATTTTGCAAAACACCTTTTTGTGCGATTCCGTGGTGATCACCACCATCACCTTTGACCCGGCATTGCTGGATGCCACCTATTTGAGTGCCAGTACCTGCGACCCTATGCAAGCCGGTACTACCCAAGCGCTGTTTGCCGGCTTCGACGGCTGTGATTCCTTGGTGATTACTACCACCGATTTATTGCCAACGGATACCACTTTATTTACAACGCTGACATGCAATCCGTCTCAGGCTGGTGTGTTTACAGATACCTACCTGAATGTTTACCAATGCGATTCGCTGGTGATAACCAGCGTAATTTACGACCCGGCACTTTGTATTCTGACAGCCAGCCGAGTGTTACCAACCTGTCCTGTACCGGAGATGGAACGGGGTCCTTCACCCTCGAAGTGCAAAATGGTGCGCCGCCTTACCAGTACAGTTGGACCAGTAATGTGGGCAATACCGGATCCGGAACAATAGGGAGCATCAACATGCCGGTAACCGAAAACAATTTGCCGGCGGGAACTTACGCTGTTACCATCAGCGAATTGAATGGTGGTTTACAAACCGTACAGACGATTACCATTACCCAGCCCCCAGTATTGAGTGCACAATTGAGTCTGCAGTCTGACTACAATGGATTTGGCGTTCGCTGCGCAGGCAGTAATGATGGTACGGCTATGGTGGTGGTTTCCGGCGGGGTTTCGCCTTACCAGATCGGGTGGAGTACAGGCGCAATAGGATCAAATGTTGCCAACCTGCCAGCCGGTAACATAATGGTTACCGTTACAGATGCCAACAATTGCACGCAAGTTCAGTCGGCAAACCTGACGGCTCCTCCCATGCTTTCACTTTCCATTTCCACCCAATTGCCCGATTGTGGCGACACCCTTGCGGATGTGGGCATACTTCCCTCTGGAGGGTTGGGGCCTTATGTGCTGCAAATCGACGGCAATATCGTGAGCGGATTCATGCCGGCTGTTGGTGTTGGCGTACACCAGGTGTTGGTGACGGATGCTAACAATTGTCAGGCTGATTCTTCCTGGACATTGTTGCTGCCTCCAAGTCCGCAAATTTATTTACCGCAGGATACCTCCGTGTTGTTGGGTGAATCCCTGCAGCTCACTGCGCTTACGAACCTCAGCCAGTGGGATACACTGTACTGGAGCCCGCAACCCGACAGCAGTTGTCTGGCTTGTCTGGTACAAAACTGGATGCCGGAGGAAAGCAAGCGCTACACGGTAACGATTGTCGATACCTTTGGATGTGTCGCACAGGCCAGTGTAACGGTGGCTGTACGGCATGAAGTGCTGCTTTACGTACCCAACGTTTTTCGTCCGGACAACAATGGTTTCAACGATCTGTTCCAGTTGGGGGCTGGCCCGGGAATCGACCAGTTGGAGTCGATGCGCATCTTCGACCGTTGGGGAGAAATGGTGTATGAATGGATCGCGCCGGTACCGGTACAGGATTGGCCCGGTTGGGATGGAACCTATCGCGGACAATTGCTTAGCCCTGGTGTATACGTCTACTTGCTTCGAATTCGGCTCACCGACGGAAGTTTTGTTGACAAAGCTGGCGATATTACTATTACTCGATAGTCGGAATTGCGGTAAAACCTGCGATATTTGCCGGCAAAACTGTAATAAGCATGGCAGCAAAGCAGAAGAAAAACCCCGTTTCCACCAGGAAAACCATTCCTGGCGCTTCCAAACCAGCCGTTAAAACAAAAGCAGTACCTGCTTTTGAGGCAACGCATATCTTCCAAAGTGGGTTTTGGAAAACCAACTGGTTGCCGGCTTTGCTGTTGATGGTGTTGGCCTACGCGCTCTATGCTGCTTCGCGTGCGTTTGGCTATGTATTGGATGACCAAATGGTGATTTGGCAAAATGGTTTTGTACAAAATGGTTTTGCCGGCATTCGCGATATTTTTTCGTACGACAGCTTTATGGGCTATTTCAAAGAGCCAAAGTTTCTGTTGGAAGGGGGGCGTTATCGTCCGCTTTCACTGGCAACTTTTGCCATGGAGGTAGGTTTCTTTGGAAAGGATCACCCGGGTACTTCCCACTTCATCAACATTTTGCTGTATGGCCTGAACGGCGTTCTGTTGTACAGGGTTTTGTCCGGGCTATTTCCGCTGCAAGCGGGCGGAAAATGGTTTTTTGGCCTGCCATTTCTGGCTTCGGTTTTTTTTATGGCACACCCATTGCACGTAGAGGTGGTGGCCAATATCAAAGGGCGCGATGAGATTTTAGCCCTCATGGGAAGTTTAGCGGCCCTTTACGCCTCCCTTAAATATTTTGATACCGGTAAATCGGGTTGGCTGGCGCTGAGTGGTTTCATGCTATTTCTGGGCATGCTGGCCAAAGAAAATGCCATCACCTTTTTGGCGATCATACCGCTGACCGTTTGGTTTTTTGGAAAAGTTCCGGCAGGCCGAAGCATGCGGGCGTTCTTCCCCCTGCTGATTGCTTTTTTGGTGTTTTTTATCATGCGCTACAAGGCCATGGGGTACATCATCAACCAGGGCGCTTCCATGACCGACCTGATGAACAATCCTTTCCTGGGCATGACTACCGGGGAGCGTTTTGCCACCATTTTCCTGACCCTGGGCTGGTATGTTAAACTGTTGTTTGTACCGCATCCGCTCACGCACGACTATTACCCTTACCATGTGCCAAAAGTAAGTTGGAGCGACTGGCGGGCTATTGGGTCCTTCGTGCTGTACGCCGGCATGGGGGTATGGGCTGTATTGAACCTCAACAAGCGAAAAGTGCCGGCTTACGCCATCCTGTACTTTCTGCTGACGCTCAGTATTGTATCCAATATTTTTGTTTCGGTGGGAACGTTCATGAACGATCGGTTCCTTTACATGCCTTCGGTGGCCTATTGCATCGTGGTGGCCTGGTTCCTTACCCGGCAGTTGCCCAACTGGCTTAAAGAGCAATCGGACAAACCCTACATCCTTGGTGTGGGTATTGCCGCTTTGATGCTCGGTGTTTATGGTTACTGGTCGTACCAGCGGGTGCCCGATTGGAAGGATGCCTTGTCGCTGAATACCTCCGCGGTGCGGGTGTCGCCCAACAGTGCCCGGGCCAACCTTTTTTATGCAACCGCCGTATACGAGAACTTGTACCAAAAACCAAGGACCCGGCCGTTCAGGCGCCCCTTGTGGACAGCATGGAGGTTCACCTGCGGAAAGCAACGGAGATTTACCCCAACTATCCTTCAGCGTGGTACATGCGGGCAGCCATTGCATCCTGTCGGTTTGATCTCGACCATCAGATGGACCGCTTGTTCAACGAGTTTGACGGCGCCCTTGAAAAAATACCCAATCACGCCAATTTGCGCAAGTTTGTGGATGATTACATCAAGTACCTGTCTACCAACGGGGGCAACCCGAACAAGATTATTTCCTTTTGTTACCGGGAAGGGTATGAGTATTATTTTCAAAAACTTCACGATACCAAATCGGCCATTGAGTTCCTGGAAAACGGGCTTCGGACACAGACGGAAGACGAGCGTTTGCTAACGGCTTTAGAGGAAGTGTACACTGCTGCCGGAAACCCTGCCAAGGCCGCCGAGATGAGGGCGAGGAATGAGAAATACAACAAATAAATCCAGCTGTTACACTACCCAATAACCTTTACAATCCAACTTAATGAAAGTTACCGAACACTGGAAACGCGCCAAGGGCAAAACACTGTTGTCTTTTGAGGTGCTACCTCCCCTGAAAGGAGGCAGTATGCAGGCTATTTTTAAGACCTTGGATGCCCTGATGGAATTCAAGCCTCCTTTTATCGATGTTACTTACCACCGGGAAGAGTTCATCTATAAGAAACGTCCCTCTGGTTATTACGAAAAAACGGCAATTCGCAAACGACCGGGAACGGTTGGAATTTGTGCCGCCATCATGCATCGCTACCACGTCGACGCCGTGCCGCACCTGATTTGTGGCGGTTTTAACATGGAAGAAACGGAGAACGCGCTCATAGACCTCAATTTTTTGGGCATTAACAATGTACTGGCCCTGCGTGGCGATGCCCGCCAATTTGAAGACAAGTTTCATCCGGAGGAAGGTGGCCACCAATATGCGATCGACCTGGTACGGCAAATTATGGCCATGAACCAGGGAATATACCTGGATTCCAACATTGTGAATGGTGAAAAAACCGACTTTTGTATTGGTGTTGCGGGTTACCCCGAAAAACATTACGAGTCGCCCAACGCCGAAACCGACTTTCAATACACCAAAATGAAAGTGGAAGCGGGTTCCGATTACATCGTAACCCAGATGTTTTTCGACAACAGTAAGTATTTTGATTATGTGGCCAAATGCAGGCAGGAAAATGTTGCGGTGCCAATAGTTGCCGGGCTCAAGCCCATTACTAAAAAATACCAATTGACTTCCATTCCCAGAAAATTCTATGTCAACATCCCCTCCGACCTTGTTAAGGCCGTAGAAGCCGCAAAAGATGATGATGCCGTTCGGGAAGTTGGGATCGAATGGTGTATTCAGCAATCAAAAGAACTGAAAGCCGCTGGTGTTCCAGGCTTGCACTACTATACTATGGGTGATACAGAGACGACCCGTCGGATAGCGGAAGCGGTGTTGTAGCATTGTGTCATTGCAACAGTGGAACAATGCATCAATGATTCAATGTTAAATGTCAGTAACAGGCAATTCCTGAAGCTGGTGCACGTTTTGTTTTTGTAAATCCAATATTAAGCTGATCTTTCGCACTCCGATTCCGAAGGGGAAAACTGGAACGGAATTATTTCGGGTATTATTGATGAGAAAACTTTTAACAGCCATAGCACTATTGGTGGGGACTTTGGGAAATGCCCAGGATCCTGTGTTTTCTCAATTTTACGCTGCACCCTTACAACTGAATCCTGCATTTGCTGGTTCCTCCTTTGCCCCGCGTTTTGGCGGCATTTACCGCAACCAATGGCCGGGTATCAACCAGGCCTACCAAACCTATGCTGCTTTTTACGAACAAAGTATTGATCGGTTGAACAGCGGATTTGGCGTGTACCTCGAAGGCGATAATGCAGGCAATGGCATTCTCAAATCCACCAATGCTGCAGCCTTTTATGCCTACCGCATGCGGATTAATGACGCGCTCAGTATTAAGTTGGGCTTGGAGGCGGGACTGCGGCAAACAGCGATCAATTGGGATTTACTTGTTTTTCCGGACCAATTAGATCCTTTAAACGGGGCGGTGAACACCAGTTTGGAACAGAGGCCGGATCAGAATTCCCATACCCGCCTTGATTTATCAACCGGACTGCTTCTGCAAAGTGATCGATGGTGGGCTGGTTTTGGCCTGAAGCACCTCAACACCCCGAACCAGGGTTTTCTACTGTTGAATGACAACTTGTCGCAGGGGCTTCCCTTGCGTTATACCGTGCAAGGAGGAATGGAAATTCGTGTTAACGAGCGCAATAAAGCCGGATTGCCCGCGTTTATTTCTCCTAACTTCCTTTTTGTTTCCCAGGGACCGTATCAACAAATTAATCTGGGTGCCTATGCCGGAGTTGGCCCACTTTTTGGTGGTGTGTGGTTCCGGCACACCTTCGGTAACGCGGATGCTGCCATTTTCCTTGTCGGTTTTCGGGAAGGAATCTTTAAACTTGGGCTAAGTTATGACGCTACGGTGTCGGGCTTGGCAAATCAATCAGGCGGCGCTTACGAGTTAAGTTTGGGGTTTTTACTGGATAAAGACGAGATAACGACTAAAAAACACAACCGTTCGAAAATCAATAATTGCATGGGTATGTTCCAGTGACGAATCATTTGCGTTAAATTTGGTACTCTACCGATGATGAAATGTTTTATTTGCCTACATTTGCTGCTCATTTTTTAAAACGTGCTTTTAATACGATGAAAAAATCGCTCATTCACGGGTTTAGTCTGCTTTTATTTGGCCTTCTTATGGCCAGCTGTGGCGGAAAAAAAGAACGCTCGGCAACCACCAACTGGCAATACAATGACCAGCAATGGGGTGGATTTGAAAAAGTTGACTACGAAGGCCAGGCTACCGGGCCTAATCTCGTTCCAGTTGAAGGGGGTACATTCACGATGGGTCTTACAGACCAGGATGTTACCTACGAATGGAACAACGTAGCACGCCGTGTTACGGTTTCTTCCTTTTACATGGACGAAACTGAAATTGCCAACATCGACTACCGCTGGTATCTTTGGTGGACACAAAACACTTTCGGAGAAACCTATCCAGAAGTGTGGAAACGCGCACTCCCAGATACCTTGGTATGGCGGGAAGAATTGGAATACAACGAGCCCCTGGTGGAGACGTATCTGCGCCACCCGGCTTTTGACGATTACCCAGTGGTAGGCGTCAGCTGGAACCAGGCTACCGAGTATTGCAAATGGCGTACCGACCGGGTAAACGAGATGATCCTGATTGAAAAAGGCATCATTGATCCTACACCTGATCAGAAAAACGAAAATAACTTCAACACCGAAGCTTATCTCGTCGGCCAATACGAGCCATCCGTTCGCAAAAACCTGCCTGATATCCGTACCGGTGGTGAGCGCAGTGTGCGTCTCGAAGATGGCATCCTGCTGCCCGAGTACCGTCTTCCTACGGAAGCGGAATGGGAGTTTGCTGCCCTCGGCCTCTTGGGCAACCAGGCAACCAGCAAGGATGAACTGATCACCGACCGCCGCATCTACCCATGGAACGGCAACACGGTGCGCTATCAAAAACGCAACAAGTACCAGGGCAAAATGCTCGCGAACTTTAAGCGTGGCGGTGGTGACTACGGTGGAATGGCCGGAGCACTCAACGATAAAGCATTTACGCCTTCGCCCGTGCGCTCCAATTGGCCAAACGATTACGGCTTGTACAACATGGCAGGTAACGTAAACGAATGGACTGCGGACCTCTTCCGTCCTATGACCTCTACCGACCTTCGCGACGTGGACAACCACGACCTGAACCCTTATCGCGGTAATACCTTCATGCAAAAGACGCTTGATCCTGTAACAGGTGCACCTGCTGAAAAAGACTCTTTGGGTCGTTTGCAGTACGAACTGGCCGATACTACGACCACTGCTCTGCGCGACAACTACAAGCGTCCTGAAGTATACAACTACCTCGATGGTGACAAAGAATCACTGGTAGAATACCGCTACGGTCTCAGCTCGCTCGTCAGCGACAAGGCTCGTGTCTTCAAAGGTGGTTCCTGGGCAGATCGTGCATGGTGGCTTTCGCCTGGCGCACGTCGCTTCCTGGAGCAAGACAAATCCAGCCGTGCCATCGGTTTCCGTTGTGCTATGACCCGTACGGGCAGCCCGACCTTTAACGATGATCCTGCCGGTAATACCTTTAAAACCAAGCATAAGAGCCCAAAAAGGCGCTATAAATAAGCCACTTTGCTGGCTTTGACTAAAACGGGAGGACTTCCGAAGTCCTCCCGTTTTTTTGTTAGCCTGAACTGTTTTTTACATCTTTGCGATCTGCATTTATGTAGTCCATCCAGGAGATATACGAGATCTACCAACGTTTTCCTGTGGTATCCACGGATACCCGGAAACTGGAGCCCGGTTGTATGTTTTTTGCACTCAAAGGCGAAAACTTCAACGGCAATGCATTCGCGGCACAGGCTTTAGCCTCCGGTGCAGCCTGGGCTGTTGTGGATGATCCCAGCCTTGCTGGCGATGCGCGCATGCTGCTGGTGCCGGATGTTTTAACGGCCCTGCAAGACCTTGCCCTGCACCACCGCCGGCAGTTTATGATACCTATCCTGGCCATCGGTGGGTCCAATGGAAAAACGACCACCAAAGAGTTGGTTCATGCCGTTTTATGCAAGCAGTATCCTTGCCACGCCACGAAGGGAAACCTGAACAATCATATCGGCGTGCCACTCACCCTGCTGTCAATGCCAGCAGAAACCGAAGTCGCCGTAGTAGAAATGGGTGCTAATCATGCCGGCGATATCCAGAAATTATGCCAAATTACGGAACCTACGCACGGCTTGCTGACCAATATCGGCAAAGAACACCTGGAAGGGTTCGGAAACCTGGAGGGGGTCAAGCAGGCAGAAGGGGAACTTTTCGATTACCTCCGGGAACACAAAGGCTGGGCCTTTGTGAACGCTTCTGAAAAGTACTTGAAAAGTATGTCGCGCCGCAACCGTAGGTTGTTGTATTGCGCCGCGAATGAGCCGGAGCCGCACGATAACATCATTGAGGTGCAGCTCGTAGCGCACCATCCCTTTGTTGTTGCTGCTTTTCTCGATGAAAACGACCAAAAGGTTTCGGTAAATACCCAATTGGTGGGTTGGTATAATTTCTACAATGTGATGACAGCGATTGCGCTGGGCATTTATTTTAAGGTGCCTTCTGCAAAAATAAAGGCAGCCATTGAGGGATATACCCCACGCAATAATCGCTCGCAGATCCTTCCGCGAGGCTCCAATACTATTTTGCTGGACGCCTACAACGCAAATCCTTCCAGCATGGAAGCCGCTTTGAAAATGTTGAAAGCATTTCCTGCTGAACGTAAAATTGCCGTATTGGGCGATATGCTGGAAGTAGGTGCCGACAGTCTTACAGAACATCAGATTATTCTGCGAATGGCAAGAAGGTCCGGGTTTCAGCAAATTATTTTGGTTGGGCCGGGATTCAAGGCTTGCGATGACGGCAAAGGAAAGGACGTTTTTCTGCCAGATGCAGGCGCACTGCGGGATTGGCTTGCTGCACATCCCATTGAAAATACCGTGTTGCTCTTCAAAGGCTCTCGTGGCATCCGGCTGGAAACGGCCCTTGACTAGGTCGCGTTTTCCCTCAATTATTCAAAACGTTTAAAAGCCAGCATCAAACGCTCGGGGAGTTCTTCCCGGCAGGCTTGCTGGTAGTCTTGATAGGAGCAGGGTATGAGCATGTGTCGCTGTTGCTTGCGTTTTACATCCACCGGTACCTGCATCCACCATCGACCGCTTTTTATGCTTTTCCAGAAAGTGAGCTGGTAATGCATGCTGCGAAAATCGACGATGTATTCCGTCAGGCCATCTTTGGAGACCGGAAAATCATTTTTTCTTTGAAAAAAACCTTCCATGAAATACCAGATCATCTGGCTGATACTTTGTGTGGTGACCGTTGAATTGTCTTGAGCGGGCTGGTAAACAAAGATCCCGAAGGATGTCAGCTTGTCGCTCATTCCGGCATAACGGCACAGTTGGCAGGCCTCTTCCGAAAAATATCCCGAAGGGCTTTGATCCTGCGCTGCTGGTGCATCGCAGCCTTTGAGTGCGCTCAGGTGGAGCGCGAGCAAATCGGCATCCCGAATGCTGGGTTCGGCTTCTTCAATGGAGGCCCTTGACCGGCCCAGTCGAAGGGCTTCAAAATTTTGAGATGCCAGGTACTGCAGTCCCTTGCTGCTGGTTTGGTGGATTTGATAACCCACAAGCGCAAAATGGAACAGCAAAGCATGGCGGGGTTTTAAAATGGGGCCATACACCGAGGCTTCGGTTTTTTCTGCTGAAAAACGAAACCGTTCATCAATTACTGCCATATTGACGAGGGCTTTGGCATTTTGGTAAGAAAGGAACTGTGCACGTGCCATATCATCTGAACCGCCGATAAGGATAGGCATAACCTTGCCGGAGAGGAGTTCGTACAGCACCGGTATCAGTAAGGATGCTTCATTGGGTTTTCTCAAATTACCCAGGTCCGCGATGGCTACCTCCTGAGCAGGTAGTTCCATGGCATACAATTGTTTCCGGATCGCATCCGCTGCAAGTTCATCCAGCCCAAGGATGGCAATTTTTACCCCTTTAAGGGATGGGAAATTCGTTTTATCGTGCTGCAACAAGCCAGCGCCCAAACAATCGTTGGGAAGCGCTTGGGCGTAGTGCAGGATTTCTGCGGATTGCGGCTTTAGCCAGTTTTGAAGCATAAATACAGGATTCGGGTCGCAAAGTTTGGCCCAAAAGTAAAGACTTTTACGGCTGTTGCAATCCGAATTCGAAATTGACTACTTTTGCGGCCTGATTTGTAATTTGCCCTACCAATAATTTCCAACCTATGGATCATTTACTAGAACAATACAAAGAAAAACTCCCCGAAGTCGTTTTTGAATGGCATGATGCCGATACCGGCGCTGAAGGATGGATTGTCATCAACTCTTTACGCGGCGGTGCAGCAGGTGGCGGCACCCGAATGCGCAAGGGATTAACCCGCGATGAAGTTACTTCCCTCGCCAAGGTGATGGAAATTAAATTCAGCGTTGCTGGCCCTGCCATAGGCGGTGCTAAAAGTGGAATAAACTTCGATCCATCCGATCCGCGTCGGGTAGAAGTGTTGACCAAATGGTACAAAGCGGCACTCCCCATCCTGAAACACTATTACGGTACCGGAGGCGACCTGAACGTCGATGAACTCAAAGATGTGATTCCTATTACCGAGGATCTCGGGTTGTGGCATCCACAGGAAGGTATTGTAAAGGGTCATATTCACCCCAACGAAGGACAGTTGATCAATCTGATTGGCCAGCTTCGCTATGGCTGCAGCAAAATCGTGGAAGACCCTGAGTTTGTGCCCGAGCATGGCCAGCATAAATATGCCGTGGCCGATTTGATTACAGGTTATGGCGTAGCGGAGTCGGTACGTCATTTTTACTCCCTTTATCACCAAAGTGATGTACAGGGTAAAACAGCCATCATTCAGGGCTGGGGCAATGTGGCTTCCGCAGCGGCCTGTTACCTTGCAAAAGAAGGCGTTCGGGTTATTGGTATCATCGATCGCGATGGCGGTATCATCCGGCCAGAGGGGTTGACACTGGAAGAGGTCAAAACTTTGTTCAGTGAAAAAGCGGGGAATCAGCTCTCTGGGTACAATCTGCTATCTTTTGATCAGTGTAATGAACGCATATGGGGCCTGGGTGCAGATATTTTCATCCCTGGAGCTGCCTCCAAAATCATATCCAGGGCCCAGGTGGATGCCCTGCTTGCAGGCGGTGTAGAGGTTATCGCCTGTGGCGCCAATGTGCCTTTTGTCGACGACAGCGTCTTCTTTGGCCCAACAGCGCGCTATACGGATGAGCACACCGGTTTGGTACCCGATTTCATTGCTAACTGCGGAATGGCGCGTGTTTTTGCCTATTTAATGCAGGAAGATGTACCCATGACGGATGCGGCTATTTTCAATGATATTTCCGCAACCATCCGTAATGCACTGCAGGAAGTTGTAAAAATTAGTCCTCAGCCGAATAAAATTGCTTCAAATGCATTATATTTGGCACTTAAAAAATTAGGAAATTAGTAAAATAATCGACGGTTTTTGGTGTAGGATGCAGTATTCGTGCTATTTTTGCACCGAACAACCTTTTGTTGAAATCATTAATACGTAACCATTCTTTCAGTTCTCTAAAGTAGTGACACTATGTCAATGAGGAAAATTACTTTATCCATTCTTTTCGCATCCGCCGCAATGAGCCTTTTGGCTCAAGATGCTCCGGCGTTTCGCTCTTTCACGCAAAAAGACAAAGTTGAACTCGGTCTTGACCTTGGAGTTCCTTTCATTGTAGGTGATCTCGATGCCAACGCTGGATTCGGCGCTGGCCTGCACCTGCGTAAAGCGCTTGATCACACCTTTTCTGTGCGCCTTGGTGGCTTGTACACTTCAGCGACAAACGGTTCTGGTGATCACAAATCAGAAACTACCACCATCGGTGGTGGCGTTGATTTCGTTGCAGCGTTGAACAACCTTCGTTACGACAAACCCAACCGCAAGGTACTTCTCAATACATTTGTTGGGGTTGGTGGAATGTCTGCCAAAGCTGATCACGACGGCGCTAACGTGCTGGATGCAACGCTTGGCTACCTCGATTTCGGTGCCGGCCTCGCTTTCCGCATTAGCCCGAAATTTAACATCGGTCTTGACTACACGGTTTACTCCCCACTGGGTGGCAATGCTGACTACCTTGATGGTGACGGCGCAAATTCCAGTAAATTCCGCGACAACCTGCACTTTCCTCACCTGAGCCTGAACCTGAATCTGGGCAGCGCTGACAAAACGGAGCCACTCTACTGGGTGAACCCAATGGTTGAGGTTGGTAATGCAATCTCCGCTCTGGAGGCCCGTCCGATCTACGATCCTACCGACACCGACGGTGACGGTATCATCGATGCCATCGACGACGAAGACAACAGTCCTGCAGGTGCTCGCGTGGATTCCCGTGGTGTAACCCTCGACAGCGACGGTGACAAAGTTCCTGACTACAAAGACAAAGAGCCATTCTCTCCTCCTGGTTATGCAGTTGACGCCAATGGTGTTGCCAACGTGCCAAAGCCAAACTGGGTAACGGAAGCTGATGTAAACCGCATCGTTGACGCCAAACTGGCTGCGTTCAAACTCCCAACCAAAGGGGTAACCAACTGGTTCCTCCCAATGGTTAATTTCGATCTGAACAACTACACCGTGAAGCGCGCTGAGTACGAAACAATGTACCAGGTAGCCATGGTTGTGAAAAGCAACCCAGATCTGAAGTTCGTCGTTACTGGTAACGCTGACCGTTCCGGTAGCGAAGCTTACAACGGCGTACTTTCTTACAACCGCGCTAAGTCGGCCATTGAATTTTTGGTTAACCAGCATGGTGTAAGCCGTGATCAACTGTTGTTGAACTACTCCGGTGAAGGCAACGCTATCATTGATACCAATGCTGCCAACTACACCAACCGTCGCGTAGAATTCCGCGTGGCTAAAGATGGCGACAAGAATATGGATCGTCCAGAAGGCAAAGACGCCGGTACGGGCCGTTTCCAAGGCAACAAATCCGGCTATTAATACCGGGTTGATTGAATAACTACCAATGGGCAATCCTGTACGCAGGGTTGCCCATTGTTTTTTTACCGACAGTGCATCCTTTTCCCAAGCATTCTCTCCCATGGCTGAGCCACACCCGACTTAATCTGGTGTTGAAACTGGCATTATTGGCGCTGTTGGTTTCCTTATTGTATTTCGACCTTACCAGCAGGGGCGAACTGCCCGCCATTTTTGCTGATTTTATGCAGCGTTTAAAGGGAAGGCAACAACCCTGGCTCTGGTTGGCACTTGCCTTGATGCCCCTCAACTGGCTTGCAGAAACCCGAAAATGGCAATTACTGGTAAGGAAATTCGAGGACATGGCTACCCCTAAAGCCTTTATTGCCGTATTGGCCGGAGTAAGCATTTCGCTGTTTACACCCAACCGCATTGGGGAATATGCAGGGCGTATGCTATTTGTACGCCAGGAGCATCAGTGGAAAGCCGTTATTGCTAACCTTGTTGGGAACTATGCACAATTGATCGTATTGCTGGGTGCTGGTTTGCTGGGTGCCGGTTGCTACCTGCAACAGTTCTTTCCGGTGCGTCCGGATTTGTTTCCGTTTTTATTATTGCCAGTTGTGCTGGCTTGCCTTGGTTTACTGTTGGGTTATTTTAATATCGACCTGATTATTCCATTGGCGCGGCGTATACCTGGTATCCGGTATGTCAAACGTTTTGTTAAAGATGTTGGCGTTTTGCGCCAGTTTTCACGCAAAGATTTAGCCCAAACCCTCGGCTGGTCGGTTGGGAGATACCTGATTTATTCACTCCAGTACTATGCGCTGTTGCAATATTTTGGTATCCAAATTGGGCTTTTTGAGGCCCTTGGCGGTATTTCAACCCTGTTTCTGTTGCAAACAAGCATACCTTTACCTCCTGTAACCGGGGTAGTCGTTCGGGGGAATCTGGCGGTGCATGTGTGGGCCATTTATGGCGCCAACGAGATCAGCAGCCTGGCCACCACTTTCGCCTTATTGATAATAAACCTAATTTTGCCCTCGTTAATAGGTATGATAGCATTGTTACGCATCAATATTGCCCATTCTTTAGGATATGAAGACGATAAAGCCAATTAGTTCCGTACTGTTTTTATTGCTCATGGTAGTAACCATGTCCAATACTTATCTTCCTGCCAACAAGCAATTGTTGACCGCTCCGCGCGACACTGCTCCTGGGGATGCCTATTCCTTTCAGCATGGGGAATCCATTACGTACAAAATTTATTACAATTGGAATTTTGTCTGGCTTTCTGCTGGCGAGGTAACCTTCAACGTATTCGACGAGGGGAGCCAGTACCACTACCAGGCCAAGGGCCGAACCTACAGTTCGTATGAGTGGTTTTTCAAGGCCAACGACGATTATAATTCCTGGGTAGATAAAAACACCCTGCTGCCAAATTATTCCGAACGGAATGTAAACGAGGGGGACTATCACCTGTTTGAAAAGATTTCATTTAACCAGGCATCTAAGAAAGCCACCGTTTGGCGCGCACATGAGCGTGGAAAACCGGAAACCAAAACGGTGCACTCGGTGGATGGGCAGGTATACGATATATTATCAACCTTGTATTACCTGCGAAACATCGATTTGGCCAACAAAGAAAGCGGCTCTGCGGTTCCCTTTCGGATATTTATGGACAAAGAGGAATACCCCCTGAAAATGCGCTACCTGGGAAAGGAAGGGAACATGAAAGTCCACAGCATGGGCCGCTACAATACCCTAAAATTCCAGCCGGAAGTTATTGCCGGAAATGTGTTCAGCGCTGATGCTAAAATGACCGTTTGGGTTTCCGACGACCAAAACAAAATCCCACTGCTCATCGAATCGCCTGTGTCTGTAGGCTCCGTGAAAATGGTGCTGAAAAGCTATAAGGGCCTGAAATATGATTTTAAGGCAAAAGCCAATTAAATTTGTCTGTGGCGTATGCGCTATTTGTGCATTAGAAATTTCACGGCGCTAGTACATTGTAACCTAAGTTTTATTGCATTTTGGCTGAATCTTTTGACACCATGCATCGGCTATTTTTATGAGAATAGCGCTGCTATTCCCACAAAAATAGCCTTGCCTGCAGCCAAAATCTTCTATCCAAAACATCAAACAACTTAGGTTACAATGTACTAGCAGGAATTTGGAATTAAATGTAACTTTGCGGCGTTCGAGGGATTTTGGATGCCTCCAGATCCCGGAACGGGCCTATAGCTCAGTTGGTTAGAGCATCTGACTCATAATCAGAGGGTCACAGGTTCAAGCCCTGTTGGGCCCACAGTTAAGGATAAAACCCGTTGTAAGTTCATCACTTGCAGCGGGTTTTTACTTTTACTCCTGAAAATAAACCCGCTTTACCCGCTCTGCGATGTTGGTAAATACTTCGTACGGGATGGTTTGCAGGCAGCGGGCAAGGTCTTCAACAGGAATTTCCTTGCCGAAAACAATCACTTCGTCGCCCTCTGATGCCTGGGGGACATCACTAACGTCTATCATCGACATGTCCATGCAGATGTTCCCCACAGTAGGAGCTTTTTTGTCGGCTACCCACACGGAATAGCGGCCATTGCCTGCCAAGCGGAGGAAGCCATCGGCATAGCCGATGCTGATGGTGGCAATTCGGGCCTTTTCCGACAACGGACCATTCCGGTTGTACCCGACGGTTTCGCCGGCATCTACCACCTTGATTTGGCTGATGGTCGCTTTTAGGGTATTGACCACTTGCAGCTGGTCCTGAATGCCGCAGCTGTCTACGCCGTAAATGCCAATTCCCAGGCGAACCATGTCGAAATGGTATTCCGGAAACCGGACAATTCCCCCGGTATTGGCAATGTGTCGGAGAGGATGGTAGCCCAGCCCCTTGACAAGGATACTGTACATTCGCTGAAAAATGAAGGCCTGCTGATGGGTGAAAGCATCGTGGGCCGGGTTGTCGCTGGCCGACAGGTGGGAAAAAATACTTTTTACTTCCAGGTTTTGATGCACTTCTAGCTGGCTCAGCACCAAAGGCAGGTCTTCTTCAACAAAACCCAGGCGATGCATGCCGGTATCCAACTTCAAATGGATGCGTATTTTTTTTTCTGTTCCAGCAAAATCCATCAGACTTTTTAACCCGCTGAGGTTGTACACTTCGGGCTCCAGTTCATGCCGGTACAGGGCATCGTATCCCGATGGCTCCGGGTTGAGCACCAGGATGGGTAATTTCACACCTGCCAACCGAAGTTCTATGCCTTCATCAATGTAGGCCACGCCGAGGTAATCGGTTTTTTGAAACTCCAGTAACCTGGCCAGTTCGGCCGTGCCGGCGCCATAACCGGCTGCCTTCACCATGACCATCATCCGGGTATTTTTTTGCAACAGTCTTTTGTAAACCTGAAGGTTGTGGGTCAATGCGCCAAGATCGATCTCCATTACCGTTTTATGCGCTTTTTGCTCCAATCGCCTGGCAATTCGCTCGAATTGGAACACCCTTGCGCCTTTCAGCAGGATAAGGCTGTCGTGCCATTCGTATTGGGGCAATTGCTGGAAAAATGCTGCTGTATCGGAATAGACATTAAAATGGGTGCTTTCCGGCAGATGGTTGCGGATATGTTCAATGGCCGTTCCAATACCAATCAGTTGATCTACGTCAAAAGCGGCTATTATTTCGGCCACTTCCCGATAGAGTTTTTGTGGCTGCAGCCCGCTTTGCAGGATGTCAGAAAGAATCAGGATCATCTTTCGGTTGCGGCGGTGCTGACTTGCAAATTGCAATGCTATTCGCAAAGAGGAAAGGTCGTTGCTGTAGGCATCGTTGATGAGGATGCTGCGCTGTATTCCCGCCTTTAATTCGAGCCGCATTTCCACCGGTTCCAGGCGCCCAATGCGCTCAGCCACCACATCGGGGTCCATTTTAAGCCAGTACAAGAAGGTATAACAGTGCAGGATGTTTTCAATGGAGGCATCATCGGTGAAGGGTATGTCGAATACGGCATATACTTGTTCAAAGGACATGCCTGGAAATCCTGCATTGGAAGCAGATTTGATCCGGACACGTACCCGGACATGGTTTTCCGCCTCCTCCGTAACATCGAATTGCAACAAGGCCGGGTGCTCGCCGAACGACCAGGATATCAGTTGCCGTCCTTCCTGTTCAGACTGCCAATGTTCAGCGGCTTCCTGAATCAGCGCATAATCGGCACAATAAACCAGCGTGTGCGCCGATTCAAACAGTTTTATTTTTTCCGCGACTTTTCCGCAGCACTGCTAAAACCTTCGCTGTGTGCCTGCCCGAGGTTGGTGAAAATGCCGATGTTTGGCTGTATCACCGCCGCCAACCGCGCCATTTCTCCCCTTCGGGAAATGCCCGCTTCGATGATGGCCACATGGTGGTGATCCTGCATGCCCCAAACGGAAAGCGGAACTCCGACCTGGGAGTTGAAACTCTTCGGACTTCGGTACGCATCGTAATCAGGCTCCAGTAGTTGGTACAGCCATTCTTTGACAATTGTTTTGCCGTTGCTACCTGTTATGCCCACCACAGGATAGGAAAAGGATTGCCGATGGGCTGCTGCGAGATTTTGCAGCGCCAGCAGGCTATCGTCGACCAGCAGCAAATTGGCTTCCGGCAATTCGGGGTATTCCGTATTGCGGTCGACGACAAAATTGCGCACGCCCTGTAAATAGGCCTCTTGTAGAAACTGGTGCCCGTCGTGGTGTACGCCGCGAATGGCAAAAAAGAGCCCGTTTGTGGAATGCGACAAATGCCTGCTGTCGAGCAGCAACTGCTCTACCGGGTTATCCGGGCTGGCCTTTTGTAGCCATCGACCACCTAAAATATCCCCGATTTCATGAATTGTATAAGCCATGGACAAATATCCATCATAGTCAGCCAATAAATCAAGCGAATCATGCTTTACCTTTGCAGATGATGAACGAATTTTTAATAGCGCATGTATCCGAATTAGAGGAATGCATGCCCCAACTTATGGAAAGCCTGGCGGGCCGCAATAAAATTACCCTCAGCGGTGACATGGGGGCGGGAAAAACCACCTTTGTTGGTGTTTTTTGCCGATTGATGGGCACCCACGAGGCCGCCAGTAGCCCCACCTATGCCCTGATCAACGAATATGCTTACACCGATGCGTCGGGAGCGCTGGGCCTGGTGCATCACCTGGATTTGTACCGCCTCAACAGCCTGCAGGAAGCGCTGGATATTGGGGTAGAGGATGTGTTGTACGATCCGTGGTTTTGCCTGATAGAGTGGCCGCAGTTGATTGAATCCATTTTGCCGGAAAATGTCGCCCGCATTCAACTGGAAATACTGGGTGAAACCGAACGGCGGATTACGGTATACTGACAGGGTTTTTGTCTTTTGCTGCTTCCGGCCAATGGCCAAAAGCCAATAGCCTGAAATCCAGCCAATTGGAGATCAAGTTTGCCTGTTTGCCATGGTAATTAACGGTAAAATTGCATGGCAACAATATAGTTCCTAAATTTATACCCGGCTTGTCGTCCGCAGTGCCCCAAAGTAACCGCCTATTATGGATACACTTGCAGTTAAACATACCCAGGAAGAGAAACTGGCCGTAGGGCCAAGGCAACAGCGTTTGCGCATCGGTATTCCCAAAGAGGATTCGCTTCAGGAAAACAGGGTAGCGCTGGCGCCACACTCTGTTGCTACGCTTGCCGCACATGGGCACCGTATTTTGGTACAATCTGGCGCCGGGATACGCGCCAGGTTCACCGACCTTGAATACGCCGAGGCAGGGGCAGAAGTTACAGCCAGTAAGGAGGCAGTGTATAAAACGGATGTTTTGCTCAAGGTTGCCCCTCCTTCGCATGCCGAGATTGATCTTATGCAACTGAACCAGGTGCTGATTTCGCCAATTCACCTCCCCTTGCTCGATGCGGAGTATATCCAGAAATTGCAGAAAAAACGGGTGATTGCCCTGGCCATGGAATACATCCGGGACGACGATACGCGGGTGTTTCCCATTGTACGCGTAATGAGCGAAATTGCTGGCACGAGCGCCATTTTGATTGCTGCGGAGCTGCTCACAACCGCCCGGGGCGGTAAAGGGGTGCTGTTGGGTGGAATTGCGGGTGTGCCACCTGCCAAAGTGATCATTCTCGGTGCCGGTGTTGTAGCGGAATTTGCCTCCCGCACCGCCATTGCATTGGGGGCAGAAGTACGGATTTTGACAACAATGTGTACAAGTTGATGCGATTGCAAAAGCATGTAGGACGGCAACTCCACACTTCGGTAATCAACCCAACCCACTTGCGGGAACAGCTGATCACCGCGGATGTGGCCATTGGCGCCGTACATTCGCCTCATGGCAGGGCACCGGTGTTGGTATCAGAAGACATTATCCGGAGCATGAAACCAGGCTCTGTGATTGTAGATGTGAGCATCGATCAGGGAGGGTGCTTCGAATCATCCCATCCCACAACGCACGATAAGCCAACTTTTGAAAAACACGGCGTGCTGCATTTTTGTGTGCCCAACATTCCCTCGCGCGTGGCCCGAACGGCCTCAGAGGCCATCAGCAATATTCTTACTACGATGTTGCTGAAAGCAGAGTCGGGCGGCATTTTATCCCTGATTGTGTCCAACGAAGGGCTGCGAAATGGCGTATACACCTACAAAGGTTGCCTGACCAACGAGTACCTGGGCGAGCGATTTCAGATCAAAAGCACGGACCTGGATTTGTTGATAACCTCCGATTACTGATTGGGGCAGTTGGTTTGCAGGATCTGTTTTAAGGCGCGATCTCCCATCATTTTCTCATAGGTTACCTGATTGGCCGCTGGATAATTGCCGGGCGTCTGGTTTTGATAAATGATGCTGGCCAATTGCTCCCAACCCCTTATTTTTGCTACCATTTCCGCAATGCAGTTTGATTTTTCCTTCGTGGCATTGGGATGCGCGGCCTGTTCTGCTGCAATGGCGTGCTCAAGATAAGTTCTCTGGGTTGGCTCGGAAGGGCGCCCAAAATCGAGGTAGAAACTTCTGGGCCTGGAGGGAAGGTACAGCACCTGAAAGGCATCGCCATCGTGTAATGGAAATCCGGTTGACAACAACAGGGGCTTATTTTTGTCAAAAACCAATTCACCACTCACATAAACACTGTCGGCGGTTTGAAAGCGGTAAATCGCTTTGTTGGGTTCGCTGGCGGAAAGCCGGATGGCTGCTTCAGCGGGCACTGCCTGATGGAGAAAAGCGGCCAGTTCGCTGCGGTCAAGGGCAAAGGAAATACCCGTACGCGCCATTCTTTTTGCAACCTGAATTTTATTGTACCACATCAAACCTGCAGATCCTCCAATGACGATCAAAAGGAATCCAATGATGACACCGGCACCCATTTTCCGATCCCGGGTAAGCTCTTTTTTGCGCACCCGATTCAGGGGTGTGTCGGTTTTTTTGTCAACAAAAAACTCGTAGCTGAAGCCCACTTTTTCTTTAAACATCCGCACCTCACACAGTTCATCCTCGATGAAAAAGGTATATGTTTTGGAATCCTTGACCGAAAAATCGAGCTGGATGATGCGAAGATTGCAGTGAATCACGACATGACCGCTGTCTTCGCCATGGTAAAGGCCAATGCGGTGCTTGCCCCCGCTCTGATCAAGAAATACCCATCCGACCTGTGCCATGTGGTTGTTCCGTAAAGTATGCGTTATCCGTTCTAAAAATAAACGGATGGAACTTCAACTTGTTGCCAAACCAAAGGCTGAAAATGGTGCTGCAACGTTGGCTACAATTGGTTTTTTACAGGGCACCGCAATAAAGCCTGGATCAGACCTTCTTTTTTACTTTCGGCCGGCCGATGCTCAGGTACTGGAAGCCCAGTTCCTTCATTTGTTCCAGGTCGTACAGGTTGCGGCCGTCGAAAATGACGGGTTCTTTCAATTGCTCCCGAATACGGTCGAAATCAGGGTTGCGGAATTCCGACCATTCGGTGAGGATGGCCAGCACATCGGCGCCCTCGATGGTTTCGTAGATATTGCTGCAAAACTGGATGCGATCACCAAAGATCTGGCGCACATTCTCCATGGCCTCAGGATCGAAGGCCTGGACCCTGGCGCCGGCTTCCAGAAGTTCTTCAATGATGGTAAGTGCCGGTGCTTCCCGTACGTCGTCGGTGTTTGGCTTGAATGCCAATCCCCAGATGCCGATTGTTTTTCCGCTCAGTTCGTTTTTGAAATACTTGCGGATTTTTTTACCCAGCACCGATTTTTGGATCGTATTGACTTTCATCACCGATTTCAGAATCTTGAAATCGTAGCTGTAATCGCTGGCCGTTTTGGCAAGCGCCTGCACGTCTTTGGGGAAACAGGAGCCGCCGTAACCGATGCCTGGAAACAGGAAACGCTTACCGATACGGGTATCGCTGCCAATGCCCATACGCACCATGTCGACGTTAGCGCCGGTTTTTTCGCAAAGGTTGGCGATTTCATTCATGAAGGAAATGCGGGTGGCCAGGTAGGCATTGGCGGCATACTTCGTCATTTCTGCAGAACGCTCATCCATGAAAAAAATGGGGTTGCCCTGCCGCACGAAAGGTTCGTACAATTGTTTCATCACCTTGCGGGCTTTTTCGCTTTTGGTGCCCACTACCACGCGATCGGGTTTCATGAAATCCTCAACAGCAACGCCTTCGCGCAGAAATTCAGGGTTTGATACCACGTCGTACATTTTCTTTGGCAGGTTTTCGGCCAGGATTGCGGCTACCTTTTCCGCAGTGCCGACTGGAACCGTGCTCTTATCAACGATTACCTTATATTCCGTTATGATGTGGGACAGTTCCCGGGCTACACCCAAAATGTAGGATAAATCGGCACTGCCATCGCCACCAGGAGGGGTGGGGAGCGCCAGAAAAATGATCTGACTTTGGTCCACGGCTTCCTTCAGGTTGGTGGTAAAGTGCAGGCGGCCTTCCTTGGTATTGCGGTCAAAAATCAGATCGAGCCCTGGTTCAAATATGGGTATTTCGCCGTTTTGGAGGCGTTCTACCTTTTTCTCATTGTTGTCAACGCAAAATACATTGTTGCCGGTTTCGGCAAAACAGGTACCGGTGACCAATCCAACATAACCGGTGCCAACCACTGCAACATTCATATGGTATAATTTTAATTTGTACGGAGTAACCTTCATCTTTGCCACCAGGCCAGTGCCAGTGCATAAAAAAGTGGCGCAAAGGTACGGTCTAGCCCCTTATTAAAGGAGCGCCAAACAGAATTTTTATATTGCCTTGAAATATTTGTCTCCATAAAATTTTGTTTGGGTGCTTCCCGTTGTAGCCTTATCCCTTTATGAAACACCATAACCTATTTTATTGCTTAACGGTATTGTTGCTTGGGCTTCCGATGGAGCTGCAGGCTCAGCGACTGGGGCCGCCGGGCAATGGCGACAACATAGTGCCCAATCCGGGGTTTGAGCGATTTGTAGGCAAACCTGAGCGCTGGTTTTACAGTGGTTCCGATTTCAGGAAGGGGCCCAAATACTGGTTCAGTGCCACCACCGCCAGTCCGGATGCTTATGGCCCGGGCATCAAAGTGCCCCGCGACTGGGCCGAGAAAGGGTTTGGAAATCAGAATCCTCATCGTGGCAAAGGAATGGCCGGCATCACGGTTTACGGTTGTACCAACGGTAAGCCACATTGCCGGGAGTACATTCAGGTGCAGTTGGCCGAGCCTTTGGTGATAGGGCAGCATTACTACGTGGCGTTTTGGGCAGCAGCACTAAAAAAGGGGATGTACATCAACAAACTAGGCGCTTATTTTTCCATCAGTCCGATCGCTCGCACCACCGACGAAATTCTGGTGCGCAAGGCCCAGTGTGAATCGGATACCCTGGTTCAACCCCTTAAAACAGGTGATTGGGTTCGGGTAAGCGGTTTTTTTGAAGCGCGTTATGAAGCAGAGCACATCATTATCGGGAATTTTAATGAGGACGAGCAGACGCAGGCCTTGCAGCCGCTGGAAAATGGTTATTCCTATGCCTATTATTACATTGACGATGTGGTGGTGAAAAAAGTACCGCCCTTTTTGTCTGTGCCCGTTAAACCCGACGATCTCAGTGTTCAACCGCTGGGGAAGGGCAAAACCTTCCAGTTAAAAAACATATACTTTGAGTTTGATCGCTCCGAATTGATGCCCCGCTCTTACGTCGAACTGGCCAAACTCCAGAAAATATTAACAGACCATCCGGGCATGCAGATTTCTATTGTTGGCCACACCGATAGTCTGGGCAGCGATGCTTACAACGAAACGCTTGCACTGCAGCGGGCCAACGCCGTGGTGCAGCACCTGCGACAAAATGGAATTTCAGCGTCGCGCTTAAAAGCGATTGGCGCCGGCGAAAAGAAGCCAATCGCCAGCAACGATACTGAAGAAGGCAGAGCGCTGAACCGGCGAGTAGAGTTTATTATTGATCGGATGAAATAAATGCCCTGACCATTAATTGAAACCACTATTTACAAAAACGCCATGCTATGAAAAATACCCTGCTGTTTTCGATGCTTTCACTGATCTGCACGGTAGTAACCGGCCAACAGGTGGCTGATTCATCGTTCAGCAGCCCCAACCCGCGCCCCAGATATGCCTTAACAGCAGGGCCTGTGGTTACCATTGATGCAGCCCACGGTAATTTTCACACACTGGATGGACGGTACTATGCCTTTGGCAAGGTGCTGCAGGAAGACGGATATGTGCTGCACTCCGGAAACGGCCGCTTTACACCGGAAACCCTCAAGGAAACCAAAATACTGGTGATATCGAACCCCTTACACCCTTCCAATCTTGATTCGTGGGAATTGCCAACACCTTCTGCCTTTAGTGCGGATGAGATTGAGGCGGTGAAAGCCTGGGTGAGCGAGGGTGGCCGACTTTTTTTAATCGCTGATCATATGCCCTTTGCCGGAGCTGCCCATGACCTGGCTAAGGCCTTCGGATTTGAATACATCAATGGTTTTGCGATGGACGATCGCCATCGCAGCAGCGAACGTTTCTTCCGGGGCAATGGCAGTTTGCGGGCGCACAGCATCACCCAAGGGTTGCTGGCAGGAGAATCGGTGGATACCGTGGTTAGTTTTACCGGAAGCGCTTTTCGGATACCTTCGGGTGCAGAACCCATCATGGAATTGCAGCATTATACTGTGCTGTGCCCGAAGGTGGCCTGGGAGTTTGAGGAAGATACGCCCTGGGAAACGGGTGGCCCCCTGTACCAGGGCGCTGTGATGGAGTTTGGGAAAGGCCGGTTGGCGATGTTTGGCGAAGCCGCAATGTTCAGTGCACAATTGGCCGGACCCAGGCGGCAGCCTGCAGGGATGAATACTCCCGAGGCAAAAGAAAACAGTCAGTTTTTACGGAACATTGTACACTGGCTGGACCAGGAATAGTGCAGGTTTTTGGCCTCTGGTTACTCTTTGGATTTTGAATTCCGATTTGGTGAACCACAATGCCCTGGAAATCAACCTGTCAATTGCTAGGCACAAAACCAAAGCCCAATAGCAAAAGGCTTCAGCCCGCTTAGAACTTGCCCTGGTACCAGGCTACAAACTTGGCAACGCCTTCGGCCAGACTTACTTTAGGTTGGTATCCAAACAACTGGTTGGCCTTACGGATGTCCGCAAAAGTTTGCTCCACATCACCCGCCTGCATCCCTGTAAATTCCAATTTAATTTTTTGATTCAGCACCTGTTCCAGTGCCTCCACCATGTCAAGCAGGTGGACGGGGTTGCCATTACCGATGTTTACGATTTCATATCCCAGTTCGGGCATAAACAGCAGCCCGCTGATGCCATCCAGGATATCATCGATGTAGGTATAATCGCGGCGGGTACGGCCATTTCCATAGATCGGGATGGGCTTGTTGTGCAGGGCGAGGTGGGTGAACTTATGAATCGCCAGGTCGGGTCGTTGGCGAGGACCATACACCGTAAAAAAGCGCAGGCAGGCAATTTCCATGCTGTAAAGATGGTGGTATACATGGCACAGCAGTTCGCCGCTGCGTTTGGTTGCAGCATAGGGCGAAATCGGGAAACCTACACCGTCGGTTTCAGAAACCGGCGTTTTCTGTTGGTTACCGTATACGGATGAAGAGGAGGCGAATAAAAAACGGCGAACACCGGTTTGGTGCGCAGCTTCCAGCAGGGTAGTAGTGCCACCCAGGTTAACAGCGGTATACGCTTCCGGTGAGTCGATAGAGGGTCGTACACCAGCTTTGGCAGCCAGGTGAACCACGACCTCCGGCTGAAAGTCGGTAAAAATCTGTTGTACCAGTTCCCTGTCCCGAATATCACCTGCAACAAACTGGATGTCACCTTGGGTCAACAGGTTTTTTATATTGTCTTTTTTGATGATTGGGTCGTAAAAAGGATCAAAATTGTCCAGCCCCAGCAGGGTGTGCCCTTCCTGAAGTAAGCGTTCGCAGAGTTGCGAACCAATGAAGCCGGCAGCGCCGGTGACTAAAACCCTCATGCTTGATCCGTTTTAAGGATGCCCCCCGACCGGAAGCTGTATACCACCCCAAGCAGCGACACTGCCGTGGAGATGAGATAAAATAAAAAGGCAATGGCAACGGCTTTTTCTGCATCGACACCTAAAAAGCCAGCCCCCCACAGGAAGGTTAGTTCTCGAGCGCCAGCGCCGCCAATCGTCAGGGGAAGCATGGCCACCACCGACGACACCAGAAACAAAACACTGTACCCCAGCCAGTGTTCACCCTGGCCAAAGGCAAAGATAAGGCCAAGGGTCGCAATTGTCTGTGCAGCCTGCACACCAAGCGATTGCAGGGAGGTTCGGATCCAAACAGCAGGTAAGCCGCCTCCGGCCCAGCGGTACAATGCCCAGGTTACAGGTATACTGATGATAATGCCCAGCACCCAAAGCCACCAATATGTCTGTGCTTCCGGAATGCCAGGCAGGAGCAGTAGGAAAAGGCACAGTTGGCCGAGCGCCACGGCGCCGGTGAGTCGATCCAGTAGTGTAATGGTGAACAGGCGTTTGAAAGGCCGCTGGAAGGCATCCATTAATATTTTGATTTTGTAGCCGTCGCCGCTGATGCCACCCGGCAACAGCAGGTTGTAATACATTCCAAGCCAATATAAGCGCAAGTTCTGTTTTTCCGACAACTGAATCTCCTCGGTTTTTAACAACACATTGAACCGGAAGGCTGCCAGAACTTTGGAAAGCACAAACCAAAGCAGCGTCCAAAGCATCCAGCCCCAGTGCGCATCCGCCAGCACACGCAGCAAGAGGCGCTCGTCTATTTTCCGGAGTACCAGGGTGATGATGGCGACGGAAACCGCAAGTTTCAATATGAATTTAAGGTATTTCACGCTTGCTCGCTGTGGTGAACTTCCCGGATGCGATAGGGCTTTTTGCCCTGTGATTCATAATAGGTCCGCACCTGCATTTCTGCCAGAATACCCAGGGCTACAAGTTGCAAACCCGCCACCAATAGGATGGTGCCCAGCATCAGCAGCGGGCGGCCCCAGATATCGTGTCCTAACAATTTTTCCACAAAAAGGTACAGCATTATCAGTGTGCCTATTCCGGTCATGAGCACACCCCAACCGCCAAACAAATGCATGGGCTTGTGGCGGAATCGCTTGAGGTAAAGAATCAGCAGCAGGTCGCTCAACACCCTAATGGTGCGATTGATGCCGTATTTCGATTTTCCAAAACTTCGGGCATGGTGCTTTACCGGCGTTTCATCCATGCGTGCACCCTCCAGATCGGCCAGGACCGGAATAAAACGGTGCAGTTCGCCGTAAATGCCCAGGCTTTTGGCGAGTTCCGAACGGAATACTTTCAGGGTGCAGCCATAATCGTGCAGGTGAACACCTGAGGCCTCCCGGATCATCCAGTTGGCAATTTTGCTGGGTACCTTGCGGAGCAACATGCCGTCTTGTCTTTTCTGCCGGATGCCAGCCAGCATGTCGAGCCGACGCTCTTCCGCAATTTGCAGCATCCGCGGTACATCGGAAGGGTCGTTTTGGAGGTCGCCATCCATGGTGGCAATCCAGGCGCCGCGAGCGGCTTCAATGCCGGCTGCAAGGGCAGCGCTCTGACCGTAATTTCTCCTGAATTCCACAATTTGCATGCGGGGGTGATGCAGGTTGCGCAATTCTTCGAGGGTCCGGTCGGTGGAGCCATCGTCCACATAAACAATCTCATAATCCATACCGGCCATCGCAGCATCGATTTGTTCCACCATAGGCCGAATGTTTTCCTGTTCGTTGTACACGCAAACGACGACGGATAGGTAAGGATAGGTCAGTTTTCTTTCATCTTGTCATTATTGGTTCAACTGGAGCAAAGGCAAAACCTGCCCGTTTTCCAGCCGGATGGAATCTACTTTGGTGCCCGGAAAGTCGGGATACAATTGTAAGTCTACAAAATATAGTCCGGCCTTGTCTCGCAGTTCCGGGGATTTAGGAATAATCTTTTGCAGCGCATCCGTAGTGTAAAAACGGGCCACCATGTGGGTTTCTGTTTCGCCATACACATACCAATTGCGGTCGCCCCAGCGCGTACCCAGGCGATAGGCATCATCGCGGGTAAAGTGCGTTTTGTCGTCGATTGTGCGGAAGGGTAAAACAAAACAGTCGAATCCAATCCGAATGCTCAACATGGCCACAGCGAGCCATAAAAAAGCGCGTCGCGAATCACTCCAAAGCCCCAGGGCTGCAAAACTCAAAAGGGTAGCACTGCCCAGCCAGGCTGGTATCCAGTACGACAACTCCCGCGCCCGGCCCACCAACGGGATGCCCCAAAACCCCAGTGCGGCAATGCTGGCGACAACGGCAAACAGGATTTGTAAACCCCGCCACCAGGTCTTGTTGTCGGCGGATATTTTTTGCAGCACATAAAAACAGACCAGGTTGAAAAGCGGCACAAACATCAGCAGGTACCGGGGGTACACCTCAACAGAGAGCCAGTACACCGGCAAATTGGCCAAAAGCATCCAGAAATTGAAGCGGACGAACGCATCGCTGTTGACCCATGTTCTGAATTTTTTAAGAAAAACCACCACCATCAGCAATGACCAGGGTAGGAAATGGTACACTTGTTCCAGCGGGAAACTAAACAGGTGCTCCAGCGTTTTAGCCAGACCATGGTGCGTCGCGGTGCGCTGCATCGATTGGTCCAGCAAAATTTCAAAAACCCGCTCCAATGAAACCGATTGCATGTACAGCCCGTAATACAGCAGCACAGGCAAAACACCCATTCCAATGCCTGAAAAATGCGCCTTTGAGAAAATTTTGCTGCGCAAAACACCATGCTGCCACAAAGCCGCCAGCACGGATATACCCTGGAAAACTACCGCCGGAAGGCCTTTTAATAAAAAAGCTGCTGATCCCAGCAAATAGGAAAGAATAAACATGGCTTGCCAGCGGCCTTTGGCGCCCATGTGGTACAGAACCATGAAATTCAGAAAAATAACCCAGGAAAAAGCAATGTCAATGAGGCCCAGCATACTGTCCCAGATCAGGATTCGGCCACCGGTCAGCAACATCATGGCAAGGGTAAAAGCACTGAGTCGATCCAGGTGTTTTTTGCTAAAAAAATATACGCTTGCGGCATAGCCTCCCAGGCAAAGCAAGGTGGTGAACCGGGCGGGCCATTCTCCAAAATCCCCCCAAAGTTTGGAAACAGCCAAAATCATCCAATTGTACAGCGGTGGTTTTTGAAATAGGCCACGCCATTGAGGGTTGGCTTGATGTAATCGCCTGATAAGTCCATTTCCAATGCTACCAGTGATCGGATGGCCTCATCACCAATAAAACTCATCTGTGAAAGATTGAGCAAAAAAGCGGGTAGGGCTAACCCAACGGCCAGCCACATCAGCTGCCGATCGCTTATTTGGGAGAAAAGATGTTGGATCCGGGTCATCATAGCGAAACAGGGTGCAAAGATGGGGAAAAACCGGGAGGGTGGGATATGCGATTCGGGAATTTGAAGGACAACTAAACTTTGCCAATAATATCGGCACAGTAACTTGAGCCGAAAAAGTTGACCTTTCTGCCCCATATTTGCTGTACAACAACATTTTTCCTATGCAACGATTGCCTCTTATTGCCCTGTTTATTGCCCTTATAGCGGCCTCCTGTAGCCAACACAATGCTAAAAGTGAGCACCGCCCTTCCCATGCCGGCGAAGCCATGCGCATGTGGGCTATGGCCAGAACTTTTCCGGATGGACATTTCTATACCGAAAAATATACGCAGGCGGTGGAACAAGTGCAGTTGGAGGCACAACTCCGCGGCGACCGCAACAACAACTGGGAAGCCATTGGCCCCAAAAATATTGGCGGTCGCACCCTTTGCCTGGCCATCCATCCCATCGATACTTCCCTTATGGTGGGCAGGCAGTGCTTCCGGCGGCATCTGGAAAACAACCACAGCCGGGCGCGGCGTAAATGCCTGGGAGTACGTGGCAACGGGCTTTCCAGCACTCGGTGTATCTGCGATCGCCATCACCACCCAGACTCCCAATGTGATGTACGCCGGCACTGGTGAGGTGTACAATTACGAGAACGCCATGCCCAACGTAGCCATCCGAACTACCAGAGGAACTTATGGTATAGGTATCCTGAAATCCACAGATGGCGGGCAAAGTTGGACCAAAAGCCTGGATTGGAGTTATGGCGATATGCGCGGTGTGCAGGACATCAAGATCAACCCGCTCCGGCCTGAAACGGTTTACGCTGCCACCACCGAGGGCTTGTTGCGCAGTTATGATGCCGGGGAAACCTGGTCCACCATTCACAACCTGGGCATGGCAGTTGATATTGAAATCAACCCGGCCGACACCAATATTGTTTTCGTGACACATGGTTCTTATGAGGACAACAGTGTCAGCGGAATCTATCGATCTGTAAATGGCGGAGATGGTTTTATTAAACTAATCAACGGCTTACCGGGTGGCGTATCTGGTAAAATTCTACTGGGCATGGCTTACGACCAGCCTGCGGTGTTGTATGCCTCCATCGGTAATGCATTTGCGCAGGAGGGTTTGTACAAGACCACCACCAACGGTGGTTCCTGGGCCAAAGTAAGTACGCAGGACGTGTGTACGTACCAAGGCTGGTATTCACACGATGTAGCCGTCCGGCCTTCCAATACCGGAGAGATCATCTGGACGGGTATTGACTTGTGGAAATCGACGAACAGCGGACAGAACGTACAGAAAAAGACAAAATGGTTCAATTGGTATTTTGGACAGGTGCCGGTGGGTGGGCCTGAAGGCCCCGCCGATTATGTACATGCCGATATTCACCGGGTATATTACCTTCCGAACGACAACAACAAAGTGTATTGCGTGACCGATGGGGGCATTTTTGTTTCCTATGATGCTGGTGAAAGCTGGCATGGTCGGAACGGCGGTTATCAGACGCAGCAGTTTTATGCCAACCTGGGTAATTCGACTACCAACCCGAACCTGTGTATTGGTGGAATGCAAGACAACTCCACGGCTATTTATTCCGGAGATCCCGCCTGGACGCGGGTGTTGGGTGGCGATGGCGAGTGCGCTGCCGTGTATGCGCTCGACGACCAGGTAATGTATGGGTCGTCGCAGTACCTGAACATGTCGCGCTCCACCAACGGTGGTGCCAACTGGCAGAATGTTACGCCTACTGGATCAGGTCCGGAACAGGCGGCCTTCAATGGCCCTTTTGAACTGGCCCAGTCTGAGCCAGAAGTACTGTATGCCGGAGCTGAAAGCCTTTTTCGCTCCGATGATGGGGGCAGCCTATGGTACAATGCATCCAATGGTCCGCTGGATCCAGGCAATGTAATCCTGACCCTGGCGCCGCTACCTACAGATGCCAGCCAGGTGTGGTGCTCGGTGGCACCCTTAACGGGTAACCAGGCTAAGGTTTTTCTGGTCAATGCTGTTACGGGAGGAGTGACATCCATCAGCGGGTTGCCCAACCGCTTGTGTATGGACATTGCTCCGCATCCTGGTCAGGCAGGTACAGCCTACGCTGTCTTTTCCGGGTTTAACACAGCGCATGTTTGGCGCACCACAGATTTTGGTCAAAACTGGGAGGCCATCGACAATGGTTTGCCCGATATACCCACCAATTCCGTTCTGATTGACCCCTTGTTTCCCGACCATATTTACGTAGGCAACGATGTAGGGGTATGGCTTTCCCGAAACGGCGGCAACACTTGGGAGTTGTATTCCACGGGAGCCCCTGCTGGCATGCTGGCCATGCACCTAAGCATTAGTGCCAACCGAAAATTGCGGGTAGCGACCTATGGATTGGGCGTTTGGCAGGCTGATATGGCAGAGCCCTCCGGAGTGGTAAGCCAGGGGCCGAACACATTGGATATGCAAGTTTTTCCTAATCCAGCCAGCGACGTGGTACAGATGAAGTTTGCTTTGCAGGCACCGGCGAAGTTGGGGTATAGGATCTTCGACCTATCAGGGCGCATGGTCCTGCAGGGGAATTTTGGCCGGCGTGAAGCGGGCAACCAAACAGCCATACTGGGGTTGGGCGATTTGCCTGCAGGTCGATTTGCCCTGGTGCTGGATGGCGCTGCGCTGCCTTCCGGGGAGCGGGTTCGGGCGGTCCAAATACTTTTAAAGGAATAGTGCAGCGTCCGGCGAATACCCTGTGAATTGACGGCCATATTTACCGTTCATCTGCGTTGTTCGTCGGTTAATCCCGATATCTTCGGGATCGCCCTCCTCACGCCTTGATGAACGAAAAATCTGCCTCGCCAATACACAGGGTATTCGCCGGACGCTGCAATAGACTTGTTGCGATAGGGTACTGTTTGCACGAACTGGGCAAATTTTATTTTATACTGCGTTAAATTTTTTGACGAATTCTCCGTATTCGACTGCAAAATTTGCCTAGTCTAAAATAAAATTTGTTACCAGTTCATGCAAACGCCCCTGTCGCAACAAGTCTAATAGAAAATCCAGGACTTAGGCCTTGCCCTGAACCAATAATTCACTGCTTCGGGGCAAAGCCAAGGACTAATAGCCACCTTAATGCTGAACCAAAACTTTTCGACGCAACCATTGGGAATCGGTGCGGAGTTCGAAAACGTAGATGCCAGTGGGCAGGTTTTGGGTTGGTATTAGCCAGCGTTGCAGGCCAGTATCTGGGGTGTTGGCATTCCAGATTAGTTGTCCCATGCTGTTGCGGAGCGAAAGGCTTGTTTGACCAGGGTGGGGCAAGGTGATTTCCACCTGAACTTGTTCATCGGCGGGATTAGGAAACAAATGTATTTCCGGTCCAGTCGTTGCTGTTATGTTTGCGCCGGAGGATATATCGACGCCAAAACCACGGTCGTCGTTGGCCCTGAACTCGCCACCGCTGATAAGCGGCAGCACTTGGTTGTCGAGGTCGTACAGTTTGTAATAGCCATTGCCAAAATTGCAGCACATGCCATCGCCGTAGGCATCTACAATGTGCAGGGAATAGCAGCCTGGCCCGGGTAACTGCAGGGTATCTTTGATCAGTATATTGTTGCCATAGGCGCCTGGTCCTCCGGAAATACCGCCTGGAAACATGCCGCCGCCATCGGGACCAACATTGAGGTTGCCGCCCTGGTCGAGCACCTGCCCGTTTTCATCCCGCAACTCCCAGTAAGTTTCCGCGCCGTAGGCATCGGTGCGGAGTTTCAGAAGAACCTGCGGGCTGTTGAAATAACTGGCGTCGCTGAAAAGGTCGTTTCGGATGTTGTTCGAAGGGTCGTCGTCGGAACTGTTATTAATGTACAGCACGGAGCTTTTCAGGGTGCCAGGATCGTCTATGGAAAATGGGTCAAAAGCAATGGGTGCCTCGCCATAGGTAGGCAGGTATCCTGTCCAGAGGATGGTGTCAACAAATTGATTGTTCCAGCGCCGCTCTATTTGTGCGCTGGTCAGTGGGTTGCTGCCCAGATTGATGAGCGTAAAATGAGTTTGTAGTGCTACTGCACCACACACTTCATGCAGAGGGGTGCCCTTATCGTATTGAAAAATCCCGGCGTTGTTGGTTCCTTTAGCAACCGGGCATTCCATGGCTGCTTCCCAAAGTGCGCTGGCATTGAGCTGGCCAATTTCGTAAACCTTTTTATTAGGGCAAATGACAAATATGCTGGGGAAATAATCAACCTCGTACAGGTCAGCGATAACATCATCGTTGATGATCGGGTAATTGGTGCCCGCAACCCAATTTCCGGGAGTGGTACTGTTGCAGCCGGCATTGCCGTACAAACAATTGAGGTTGGTGGCCGGGTCGCCTTCCACAAAAAGTACCTGAACGGTGTTGTCGCCAGAAGGACCATGAATAGCATAAAAGTTTTGCAGCGCATGGCTATTGTGGTAGGCCCAGCAAGGAGGGCACCAGGTAGCGGAGATTTCTAGTACAACAGGCTTGCCTGCCTCCAGCAATTCGTACAGGTGCCAGCTCTGCCCATTTAAATCGGTCGCCGTAAAATCGGGCGCTGTAGCGCCCTGCGGTAACTGTGCAGTCAGCTGACAGACCGAAAAAAGCGATAAAAGCAATGTGGCAAGGCTCCGTATCAAATTTGGCTAATTGTTTACATGTTTGGGATAAGTACCGTGGAAACAAACAAAAATAGCCCGCTTGTTCGGCTGAAGGGCTTATCTTTGTGTAAATTTTACGAAACCTGCTAATTAAAGACACTTTTGATGAAACAACTACTCTTTACACTATCCTTTCTTGCCGCCTTTGCTACAACCATGGTGGCCCAGGCTACTTTTACCATCGAACCCCTCAGCGTTTCAACGATTGCAAATCCGGCCACTTACGATACCGAAAATCATGTTGAAGTGATTAACCTTACCTCCGGTGCGCTTTCCATCAATTGGGAACGCGTGGTAATCGACATCAGCCAGGGCTGTATGACTCAGGTTTGCGACCCGGTTGCCTGTTTTGCCGATTTCATCAGCACGCATACCTTCAATCTTGCTGCCAGCGACACTGTCGATCTGATCGTGCATTTTTTGAATGGTACCGGCAATCAGGGTAATGCGATTGTTCACCTGAAGGTAAAAGACAACGCCAACCCCAGCAATATCATTACTGCAATTTACCTTTTCAACGATGGTACCAGCGCCAGTTCCAATTTGCTGCCTCCAGCCAACGTAAAATTGTTTCCCAATCCAGTGGCCGACCAGTTTCAACTGCAGAACGCCGATGATGTTGCGAGCGTGCGCGTATACGACATGCAGGGCCGTATGGTCAGCAACCTGAATGCAAGCGCCGGCCAGCGTTTTGATGTGGCAGGCCTTACCCCGGGCACCTATATCCTCGCTTTGGAGGAGAAGAATGGCAATGTATTCCAGGCCATTGAAATGGTGAAAAATAATACATCAGGCTGTTACCTGAACAAACCATGATTTTGTCTGCCTGCCGAGGGCAGCCATTGTCAAAATACGCAACAAATGAAACAACCGCTTTTACGCTATTGCTTCTTTTTGCTTTTGGGGGTGACCATGAGCGGGCAGGCTACTTTTGCCATCGAACCCCTAACTGTTTCTAAGGTTGCTCACCCAGATTCCACTGATGTAGAAAATCATGTGGAAGTGATTAACCTGACTACAAATTCGTTGTCCATTAATTGGGAACGGGTGATAATTGATATCGGACAGGGCTGTCAGACACAAGTTTGTGATCCGTTTGCCTGTTTTGCCGATTTCATCAGCACCCACACTTTTAATCTTCCGGGCAGCGATACTGCAGACCTCATTGTACACCTGATAAACCACACGGGCAGCCCTTGTTGTGCCATTGTGCATCTCAAAGTAAAAGACGTTGCCGATCCTTCCAATATTATTACTGCCGTTTATTTGTTCAACGACTGTGCTGGCTCCAGTGCGAAAGACCAGTTTCCTGCGGCAAACGTAAAATTACTCGCCAACCCAGTAGCCGAATATTTTGAGTTGCAAAACGATGTTGATGTGGCTCAAATTCGCCTTTACGATATTCAGGGGCGTCTTGTTGAATACCTTAAGGGAGGCGCCGGCCAGCGTTACAATGTGAGTGATCTTACCCCGGGTACCTATATCCTCGCTTTGGAGGAGAAGAATGGCAATGTGTTCCAGGCCATTGAAATGGTAAAAAAATAGGCTGCGAATGCGCCCGGCATAAAAAAAGGCCCTGAAAGTTAACTTTCAGGGCCTTTTTTTATGCCGGATACTCCACGAAATTTCGCGGCGTTTCATACAGCCGGACGTGCAAATCCAGGCTTTCCGGCAGCTGTGCGCGTAGGATATTCCAGATCACCACCACAATATTTTCTGCAGTAGGATTGAGGTTTTTGAACTCCGCTGTGTCCAGGTTCAGGTTTTTATGGTCGAAACGCAGTTCTACCTGCTCTTTAATCAAATGCGCCAGCCAGCCTAAGTCGACCACCATACCCGTTTCCGGGTCTATTTCTCCTCTGACTTTTACTTCCAGTTCGTAATTGTGGCCATGCCAGTTGGGATTGTTGCAAAGCCCAAATACCTCCTGGTTGCGTTGTTCGCTCCAGGTGGGGTTGTGCAAGCGGTGGGCTGCATTGAAATGGGCTTTACGTATGACTGCTACGCGCATGATATTGATTTAGATGTATCCATCATGTAACCGATTTTTTTGAAAATAGTTGTTGGCGCCCTTCCAATAAGCTGCAGGCCATCGAAATACTTCCCTCCAAATATTCCTTCACATGTACTTTTATCATACCTTCGCATATCCAATAAACCCAAATAGTATTCACCGGTTTTGTGCGCGATCAGGATGTGGAGAAGGTGAAGGATCTGGTAAGTTTTTGAAGATCATAGTATATTTTATCTTATACGCTGCGGCGGTACCCCTTGTTGTTGCACCCTTTGGTTTTTCTTCAAAGGCGTACTGCTGAACCGGAAAAAATCACTTTACGGCATTTTTTTGTCTTTTTCGTAAGGTTTTTGTTGTTTTATGCCGGGTTTTCTACAATAACTTTTCAGCTTCCTCTCCTCGTATGTAGGGCACAAAACCCAATGCCAATGCAAAGGGAGCATGGTTACACCCGGTCAACAACGTGCAAAAGCAATGCTACAGCGACTCGCAAACAGCGAGCGTATCCCGCATGCTTTGTTGTTTTTGGGACAAACCGGCAGTGGTAACCTGGCACTTGCAATGGATTTCGCCCGCCTGCTGCAGTGCGAACACCCTAAAGATGGCATGCCTTGTGATGCTTGTAACGCCTGCCACAAAAGTGCTCAACTCATCCATCCCGACATTCATTTCTCCTACCCAACAGTTGGAACTAATGTAGTGAGCACCCATTTCCTCAAAGAATGGCGGTCGGCTTACACAGAAAATCCCTTCCTCGACGTCAATACCTGGCTGATGCACATCGGCGCCGACAACAAACAGGGAAACATCAACAAGGAGGAGTGCAATGCCATCATCAAAAAACTCACCCTCAAAACCTTTGAAGGCCGCTACAAAATTTTGGTCATGTGGTTGCCCGAGTATCTGGGCAAAGAAGGAAACCGATTGCTGAAGCTCATCGAGGAGCCACCTGAAAATACCATTTTCCTCCTGGCGGCAGAAAACGACGAACTCATATTGCCCACCGTACTGTCTCGCTGCCAGATCATTAAGTCGGAACTTCTGTCTGATCAGGAAATTATCGATGCCCTGCAAACCATGCGCAATATGGACAGCACCCGGGCTCAGCGCATCGCTTTTTTGGCCGAAGGCAACCTCAATCAGGCCATTCGCCTTACCGATGTAGCAGAAAATGACGACGCCGACCTTTTGCTCGACTGGCTGCGCAAATGTTGGAAAGGCAATGGCGTGGAGCTGGTGGAATGGACTGAGAAATTTGCCAAGCTGGGCAGGGAAAACCAAAAGCATTTTTTGTTGTACAGCCTGCACTATTTCCGGGAATTGGTGGCTTTGTTGGCCACCGGAAATCCAAATATGCGCCTGCGCCCCGATGAACTGGCCTCCGCCCAAAATATGGCCAAGGTGCTTAATTTGAACCAATTGAGCCAAGTGGTAGAATTAATTAACGACAATATTTATTACATAGAACGCAATGCTAATCCCAAAATCCTGTTTTTAGATGCGTCTATCCAAATGAACCAAATTTTTAAAGGCGTTGGCAGGACTGCGTGATTTGATCCCGCCCAATGGCCACCTATCATAAACAACAATAAATTAGAATTGATATATGGGATGCGTAGGATGTTCATGCTCTACCGGCAAAGATGCCGTCTCAGGCTGCAAATCAAATGGCGGCTGTGCGACGGGCGGCTGCAACCGGCACAATACATACGACTGGATTACGGCCCTTGGAATTGCCGATGTGCAGCCTTTTGACGTTGTGGAGGTCAGTTTTAAAAACGGCTCCCGCAAAGAGTTTTTAAAAAATCCACCCCAGGTAAAGGTCACCACCGGCGATATGGTGCTGGTAGAATCGGCTGCCGGTGGCTACGACCTCGGCCAAGTGTCGCTTTCAGGGGAGTTGGTACGCATGCAGATGAAACGCAAGCGTGTGCGCCCCGATGCCAAACTCCAGGCAGTTATCCGTAAAGCACATGATCGCGACATGGAACGCCTCGATGAAGTGCGACAGCAGGAACGCGATGTGATGATCAAAGCCAGGGCCATTGCCCGAACCCTTGATCTGAATATGAAGGTGGGTGATGTGGAATTTCAGGGCGACGGCCGGAAGTGTACTTTTTACTACACAGCAGATGGTCGGGTTGACTTTCGTGAACTAATCCGCCATTATGCCAAGGAGTTTCGGGTGAAAATTGAAATGCGGCAAATTGGCGCCAGACAGGAATCAGCCCGCATCGGCGGACTGGGCAATTGCGGTCGCGAACTGTGCTGTTCTACCTGGCTAACCGAGTTCAAAAGCGTGAACACTGCCGCCGCACGCTACCAAAACCTGGCCATCAACCAAACCAAACTCTCTAACATGTGCGGAAGGCTGAAATGTTGCCTCAACTATGAGCTGGATACCTATATTGATGCGCTGGAAGATTTTCCTGATAAGGCTGAAAAACTGAAAACGAAGAACGGATTGGCCATTTTGGTCAAAACCGATGTGTTCAAACGCCTGATGTTTTACACCTACCTTGACGATCGCAGTAAGTTTTATGCCCTGCATGTCGACCAGGTTTGGGATGTACTGGCCATGATTAAAAATGGTGAATTTCCGGGCAGCTTAGATGATATACTCGCCATGGCGCCACCCAGTGATATTGAAGAGGAGGAGGAACTGGATTACGAAAGCGTCAATGATGTAATCCAACTTCCCATCGAAATACGCAAGAAAAAACGCAAAAAGAAAAAGAATACGCGCGACAGAAGCCAATCGGCTGCGGCTGCACTGGAAAAAGAAGACAATAGGGGGCGCGGACCCGCATCTCGTGGACCGGGTGGTGGCGACCGTGATAAATCACGTGGCCCACAACAACGGAATGATCGGCCAAAAGACGCTAATAGACGTCCACAAAAACCAGGTGACGCTAAAACGACCGACACCAACGAGAAGCGCCCGGACAACCGGAACGAGAAGCGCCCGGACAACCGGAACGAGAAGCGCCCGGACAACCGGAACGAGAAGCGCCCGGACAACCGGAACGAGAAGCGCCCGGACAACCGGAACGAGAAACGCCCGGACAACCGGAACGAGAAACGCCCGGACAACCAGAAGGATACAAAAGACACACCACCCAAACTGGATGCATAATTACATTGTAACCTAAGTTTTATTGCATTTTGGCTGAATCTTTTGACACCATGCATCGGCTATTTTTAGGAGAATAGCGCTGCTATTTCCAAAAAATAGCCTTGCCTGCAGCCAAAATCTTCTATCCAAAACATCAAACAACTTAGGTTACAATGTAATAATCGTGTTTACGAAACAAATAAACCTTTAATTTTTTGCTGCCTAGCGGCTGTCCCATGATCAGGCCATATTCTAGTCAGACCAAACAAATTTAGTACTCATGAAATTTGACGTTGTTGTTATCGGATCAGGACCAGGTGGTTATGTCGCCGCCATTCGCTGCGCCCAACTTGGTTTTAGAACCGCCATCATCGAGCGTTACCCCGTGTTGGGTGGAACCTGTCTGAATGTGGGCTGTATTCCCTCCAAAGCACTGCTGGATTCCTCCGAACATTTTCATATTGCCCGTGAAAAATTTACCAAGCACGGCATCGACATCAGTGGGTTGAAACTCAATCTGCCTCAAATGATCAAACGCAAAGGTGAGGTAGTGCTCGACAACAACAAGGGCGTTGAGTTTCTCATGAAAAAAAACAAAATTGAGGTACTCACCGGTCACGGTTCTTTTGTTAACAAAAATACCATTCGTGTAACTACGGCGGATGGCTCGACCCAGGAGCTGGAGGCCGACAAAGTTATTATTGCCACAGGCTCTAAGCCCATCGTTCCTGCCAATTTCAATTACGATAAAAAACGCGTCATAACCAGCACTGAAGCGCTGAATATTGAAAAACTGCCAGCCAGTATGCTTGTTATTGGCGGCGGGGTGATCGGTCTGGAATTGGGCAGCGTATATGCCCGACTGGGCACTGAAGTGCATGTGGTGGAGTACCTCGACCGTATTATTCCTGGTATGGATTCTGATTGTTCTCGGGAGCTCATGAAATCACTCAAATCGCTTGGAATGCAGTTTCACCTGCGTCACGCTGTAACGGAAGTAACACCTTCCAAAAACAAGGTGAAGGTGGTAGCCCAAAGCCGCGATGATGAGGCTAAAACAATGGAATGGAACGTCGATTATTGTCTGGTGGCCATTGGTCGCCGGCCTTACACCGACCAACTTGGGCTGGAAAACGTAGGCATTAAAACCGATGCCAAAGGTCGCATCGAAGTGGATGCACATCTCCAAACAACTGTCCCCGGGATATATGCTATTGGTGATGTCATTCAAGGTGCTATGCTGGCCCACAAAGCCGAAGAGGAAGGCGTTTTTGTCGCAGAAACGATGGCTGGAGAGCATCCTCACATCAATTACAACCTGATTCCAGGCGTGGTATATACCTGGCCTGAAGTTGCCGGTGTGGGATACACAGAAGAGCAATTGAAAGAAATGGGTACGCCCTATAAGTCTGGTAAGTTTCCTTTCCGGGCACTCGGGCGCGCGCGCGCCAGTATGGACCTGGATGGTATGGTAAAGGTGCTTGCGCATAAAGAAACCGATGAGATACTGGGCGTTCACATGGTGGGCGCGAGGGTGGCCGATATGATTGCGGAAGCCGTGGCGCTCATGGAATTCCGGGCCTCAGCAGAAGATGTTGCACGCATGTCGCATGCGCACCCTACGTACACAGAAGCCATGAAGGAAGCTGCCCTTGCGGCGACAGGGAACCGGCCACTGCACCTTTAATGGGCTTTAGCCTTTTGGTATTGGTCTTTGGCTTCGATCCCGGCTATTGGTGCCTTGTGAAATCAAATGCCGGAGAAATCGGAATTTAATTTTGAACACCCTTTTCAAAACAGCATGTGCATTATTTACCACCGAATATTTTGTTAAGATTTAATGCATTGAAAACCAAATAGTTAATCCTTCGGAGCAAAGCCAAAGACTAAGAGCATGTTGGGGATTTTCTGCTGGAGGCAAAAACGAGGGCTTTTTTAGCCAGTTTTTACGTTTTTGAAGGAGTATAGTTGATATTACATGACTGAAAAAAGGTGAAAAATGACAAAAAAAAAGAACCGTTTTTGGCCCAGCAGGAAAATCCCCAAAATGCTCTAAAGCCCCGTTTAGGCCACGTTTGTTTTTTACTGTGTAACACCAGATCAAGAGTCACGAAATTTTGAATTGGTTTTGGAATAGCTCAATTAAAGCAACGTGTCGGAAATAACTTTCCAATTTGGCGGCACTTTTTGAGCGCTGCCTGCGTTGCCAAAACAGTAATGTAATTTACTACACGCCTGTTTTGACGTCTTGTCAGCACACAAAATCTGCACCCCAAATCCGGAAAGTTATTTCCGACACGTTGCTAAGCAGGAAGGGAATGGTTTAATTCTTGCGGGCAAAAGACCAGTACTAATGGTAAAATGCAAAACCAAGCAATTGGCGCAGGTTAAGGCATTGGTTGTAGGGGTTGCATGAAATTATCGAATGCTCAGAAAATTAGAAATACATTTGTAGCGTTCTATTAAACCATGTTTTTGCTGCTAAAAAATATTATGGCAAAATAATTGCAGTTGTAAAAAACTGAAAGAAAACGCTCTACCGATTGCTAATTTTTATGTTATGAAAAACATCCCAACCCTTCTGTTCTGCCTGCTGCTTACCCCGGCTTTTGCCCAGATCGAACCCATGATGCACTCCACTTCCCTGGCGAAGGGTGCTGATGCGGTATTGAATTCCAATGCCGTCAATGCGGTGCATCAGGCTTACATTGAACAATTCAAAGGCATTGCCATCGGGCAGATGCAATCGCATGGAGTCCCAGCCAGTATTGTCCTGGCGCAGGGTATCCTGGAAAGCAATGCAGGGCAAAGTGAACTCGCCCGTGAAGCCAAAAATCATTTTGGGATTAAGTGTGGTGGCGATTGGAGAGGTCGGACCTACCAGCGCAAAGACGATGATTACAACGACAAGGGAGAGTTGATTGAATCCTGCTTTCGCCGCTATGATCGGGTGGAAGAATCGTTTTTTGACCACAGCGAGTTTTTGCGCGATCCGCGCAAGGCCAATCGGTATGGCTTTCTCTTTAACCTGGATCAAACCGATTACAAGGGCTGGGCCCGCGGATTGCAGGCCTCTGGTTATGCCACGGCACAGACGTATGCCAACAGCCTGATCGAATTAATTGAGCGCTATCAGTTGTACCAGTATGATCAGCCTGGCGCTTCCCCCATCATCGCGAATATTCCCGATGACGGCAAGAATAAAGACAATCGCCCTACTGCAGAGGGACTCGGGGGAATTCGTCGTATCGGGCGAATCAATGATCTTAAAGTAGTGCTGGCCCGTGAGGGCGAATCGCTGCGCGACATTGCCAGTTTGTATCAGATAAAACCCGAAAATATACTCAATTACAATGATCGGGGTTATGCATCCAACGACAAATTGGTGGCCAATACCCGGGTGTTTCTGCAATCGAAACGCAACCGCTGGCGCGGGAAAGCCACCCAGCATTTTGTGCGCGACAACCAATCCATGTTTGATATTTCCCAGCAATATGGTGTGAAGCTTTCCAAGCTGTATCGCTTGAACAACATGACAGAAGGCCAGCAACCCGCTAATGGAGAGAGCATCAGCATCAAACGCCGCCGCTCGTCCTCCGATTCGGTCAAACTACGCTCTACGGGCACCTCGTCGGGTTCTAATGCACCTACGGCACCGGGAAAAATGACACCCGACGACGATTATCTGTTTGAAGAGGGTAGCAACAACAATTCGAATTCTGGTAACAAGCCAGATCCCACGCCAGTGTATACGGGTACGCCGGCTACCACGGGCGTTCCAATCCCCAATGACCCTGAGCCCGCAACCGTAACACCGCCACCGACGGTGATTGTGCCACCCGCTGCCCAGCCAGCCAAAGTTCCTGGCGCAACATACCACGAGGTAGTCAAAGGAGATACCCTTTATAATGTATCACGCCGCTACAATACCACCACTACCAAAATCAAACAACTCAACAACCTGCCCGACGATACGATTAAGATAGGACAGACCCTACGGGTGCAATAAAACGTAGGGCCGGTGCCTATTTTTGTCCGTTGAATGGATAAACCAGTAACCTTTGGAAGCCGAAATAAAATCAGAAGTTCAGTCCCGACCAGAACTTGAAAGGCTGGCTGCACTGGCCAGCCTAATGGACAATCGGTTCCGAATTCCGGGCACCAACATTCGCTTCGGACTTGATGCCATTATTGGGCTGGTACCCTATGTGGGAGATATAGTCGGATTGCTGGTTTCAGGCTTCCTGATGTTGCTGATGGTGCGGCAGGGCGCCGGACCGCTGTTGCTTATCCGGATGATGGGTAATTATTTGATTGATGCATCGGTGGGGACGATACCTTTTCTGGGCGATATTTTTGACATTGGATTCAAGGCCAATCGCCGTAATGTTGACATGCTGATTCAATACTATGAAAAGGAAGAGGAACCCCCTAATGCCATTTTTTCCTTGTTGGTATTGGTCTTTCTTTTTCTTTTGTTGCTGGTGGGTATCCTGGTGTTGGGCTGGTGGGTGATGAAAATGTTTTTCGGTTGGGTAATGTCGTTTTAGCGGTGTTAGGGACATGCCGTCTGCGGTTAACGGATGTTGATTAGACCCATTTTCATGTTTCAGGTGAAAATCCATCGGTGGAAGTATGACGGGAGAAAAAAATAAAACTATGTTTGCTGAGTGGCTGTGGAGAAGCCCTCCTTTCAGTTGCTTTTGAAGACAAAAAAACCATGCTCCGATCTTTCGCTTTGTTCGTGCTGTTCTTTTCGTCCTGGTTACTGCCGGGGCAGTCGCAGTTTGTGCTTTCCGACAGTGCCAAGGTGTCGCTCATGACGGTTGCGCCGGGCCCATTCGTGTACAGTATATTTGGGCACAGTGCCATTCGGATCAATGATCCCGTGCGACAGTTTGACCGGTGTTTTAATTACGGCACGTTTGATTTTGAGCAGCCCAATTTCATCCTCAAATTCTGTCGTGGCCGGCTCATGTATTTCCTCGATATGGAGCCCTACCGCTCTTTTGAGTACGGCAACTTGTACGATCACCGTCCGATGCAGGAACAGGTGCTGAATTTTAGCAAAGCGCAAAAGCAGGAACTGATGGATCTGCTCCGGGAGAACTTTAAAGAAGAAAACCGCAACTACAAATACGACTTTTTCTACGACAATTGCGCCACACGGATTCGCGATATTGTGCAGTTGGCTGCGGGAAAAAATGTTCATTTCGATGCCAGCAACATCCCAAGTGGGAAAACGATGCGGCAATTGCTGATGCCATATCTGGATCATTCGCGTTGGATGCGCTTTGGCATCAACCTTATTCTTGGCCAGGCAGCTGACCGCCGCGCTGCACCAGCTGATTATATGTTTTTGCCCGACTACCTTCACGACATGTTTAAGACCACGAAGCTGGATAAAAAAAACATGCTGGTGGCCAGTGAACGCAATATTCCCGATCCGAACCCTCTTCCTCCTCCCGCTTCAACAGGATTTTGGGGCAACCCACTTTGGATTATGTGCGTGGTGGCGCTGCTCGGTATCTTGTCCATGTGGGATGCAAAGGCCGAGCGGATTTTTGATGGTGTTTTCTGGTTTGTACTCGGGCTTGCCGGAGTAATCATTTTCTTACTGTGGTTTGCAACAGATCACAGTGCAACCAAACTTAACTGGAACATCCTTTGGGCCTTGCCCAGCCATCTCCTCTTTTTTTGGCGCAAACGCGGCGTAACCTACTGGGTGGAGAGTTATTTTGCCGCTACTGGTTTACTTGCCCTTGGCCTACTCGCCCTGTGGACTTTTATTCCTCAGGAAATGCCGTTGGAGGCGATTCCTATTGTCCTTTTGGTATTTGTAAAAGGCCTGCGCCGGCGTTTGCCCCTGATCCGAACGGCTCCAGTAGCGGAACCAGAGCGGGTGGTCATGGCCTGAGCGAGACGTTTGCTTTCGCGAAACAGACTTAATGGCGGGCCAATTCAGTTTGTGGTTTTATGGTTTTGCTACGGAAAATAAATGTCCCGCAGATCTCACAGAAAGCGCAGATGTTTTGCTTCGCAAAAATCAGCGGTAGCCCTGGCTGACTTTTTCAGCATATTAAATTGGTCGACTACTAATGTTGTACCAATTCAGTTTGTGGTTTTTTGTTTCTGTTTCGCAAAAACTAAATGTCCGTGTCGGAAAAATGTCGCAGATCTCACAGAAAGCGCAGATGTTTTGCTTCGCAAAAATCAGCGGTAGCCCTGGCTGACTTTTTCAGCATATTAAATTGGTCGACTACTAATGTTGTACCAATTCAGTTTGTGGTTTTTTTAGTTTTGCTTCGCAAAATAAATGTCCCGCAGATCTCACAGAAAGCGCAGATGTTTTGCTTCGCAAAAATCAGCGGTAGCCCTGGCTGACTTTTTCCGGCACATTAAAACGGTCGATTACTAACCTGATGCACTTTTTGCAGTTTGCCCAAGACCAGGTTGTTTCTTGTTTATAAAAGGCCAAAGTCCAGCTTACTTTTCAGCTTGTTTTTTCTGATACGTTGCTAATCTTCATTTTCAAATTTCCACAATTTGAGGGTCCGATCATCACTGGCGGAGGCCAATGTGCTTTCAGGGGCCCAAAGCAAACGATTGACGGAATTGATGTGTCCAATGTGCCGAACGGTGTCGATTACTTTTTTTAATTGGAAATTATTGGCGTCCCAGATTTTGACCGTCCTGTCCCGGCTGGCGGTGGCAAAGAGAGCGCCATTTGGTGAAAAGGCAATGTGGTTGATCGTGTAAAGATGCGCAGCCTGCGCTGAGACAAGGGATAAGTCATTTTCAATATCCCAAACATTCAACAGGGCATCGCGGCCACCACTAAGCAAATACCGGCCATCCGGGCTGTAACAAATGCTGAAAACCGAGTTTTGGTGGGCTGCAGGAAGAGTTTGGCGCAGCGCCAGGGTATCGGCATCGAGCAGGTAGATTTGGTTGTCGCTTGATCCAATGGCGAGTTCCCGGCGGATTGGACTGTAATCCAGGCAGCGAAGTGCCTTTGCCGACAAGTGAAAACTCTCCAGGGTTTGGGCTTTTTCTGCATCCCATCGGGTAAGCATACCATCGCCTCCGATGCTGAAGCCAAAATTTTCTAAGAAAAGGATTCCATATACACCCTTTTTATGGTGCTGAATGTTGCGGGTGTTTTCTGGGTTTACCGGATCTATCCAATGCACTCCACCGTTCATGTTGCCTGCTGCGATCCAGCCAAAATTCGGGGCATTGGCCAGCGCAAACACCTGCGTTTCTACTGACGCCAGGAGTTTTCCCTGATCGGGATTGTCGAGGTCCCAGGCCACAATCCACCCATCGCCACCAGCACTGAGCAGTTGGTTTGCGTTGGCTCCTTGCGCCAGGGCGTAGAGTGCAGCATTGTGTCCGGTGCAGGTATGGAACAGGCGTGCCGTCATTGATTTTTTTGGGCCATCCATGCATGAAAAATACGTTCCACCTCGGGGCCGTCGGGGTTGTGTTCAACGTCTGGTATGGCTAAAATATCTGCAAAAAGGCGGTTTTGGGCCTCATCTTCCTGCAAGGCTTTGTGGTAAGGCGTATTTGAGAAGGATACCATGGAGTACACCGGCAGAAATTCCGGATGTCGGGCATGCAGGCCAGCCGCTATTTTTTTGCGCAGTAAAAATTTAGGGTCGCCTACCAAGTCCCGCATTTCTATGAAATTACGGAGGGCCAGATCAGCAATGGCATCGCCGTTTTTTTTGTGTTGGAGGGCAAAATCAGGAATAATGCGCGACCAGTCGCCGTTGTACGTGTCGTACATACTGTCGAGAATGGTACAGTCCTCAAAACCGGCGTTCATCCCTTGTCCGAAAAAAGGAACAATGGCATGGGCTGCATCGCCAATTAGTAGGATTCTGTTTTGCCATTGCCAGGGATCGCAACGCACGGTCATCAGCGAGGAGGTTGGGTTACTTCTGAAATCCTCTAATAGCGTAGGCATGTGGGGTATAGCATCGGCAAAATAGCGCTGAAAAAACGCCATAATATCGGCATCTGAGTGGAGGTGCTCGAAAGAAACAGGGCCTTCAAAGGGCAGGAAGAGGGTGCAGGTAAAACTGCCATCGGCGTTGGGCAGGGCAATCATCATGAAATTGCCGCGAGGCCAAATGTGCAGGGCGCCGGGATCGAGCCGGAAACCACCTCCCTTCGGCAGGGGGTATACTCAATTCTTTGTAGCCATGCTCGAGGTAGTGCTGGTGGTAATTGAAACGATCGGTTTTTTGCAGCGCATAGCGAACCGCCGAAAAAGCGCCATCAGTGGCAAAAATCAGAGGTGCTTCAATGGTCTTATACTGCCCGGTCGCAGTATCTTCAAAGGTGATGCTTTCTGTATCTAAATCCACATCAGTACAGCGGTGCTGAAAGAAAAACTGCACATTGGGAAACTCACCGGCAATTTTCAACAACTCCAGGTTGAGCCCGCCGCGGGAAACCGAATAAATGGCCTCATCTGCTTTGCCGTAGGCTTGAAACGTCAACTCTCCCGCTTCGCTGTGCATCATCCTACCAGGCATGGGAATCGCAACTTGTTCGATTTTGGGACGAATGCCAGCCTTTTCAATGGCTTTCCAACCGCGTTCGCTCATGGCCAGGTTGATTGACCGGCCGCCGATGTATCCTTTTTGCCGCATATCCGGCCGGCGCTCGTAAACCGAAACCTGATATCCCTTTCGGGCGAGAAATACGGCCCAGAGGGAGCCAACCAGGCCTGCACCAACGATAACTGCTGATTTCATGACAAATTCTTTTTTTAATTGTGCGCCATGCCTGTACTGTGCGATGGAGGTCTTCCCGGCATGGCAATTTATTTATAAGGTTCCTGAAAGAAGCCGGATTTGAATTTCCGCTACCTGCAGGTTATACCTTGCGATGTTACGCTGCAATAATACTTGTGCCAGATTATTCTGCGCAGATTGTACTTCCAGTGCATTGGTTTGCCCGGTGCGAAAGCGTTCTGTGCTGACCATCAGGCTTTCCCTGGCGTTGGTTATGCTTGTTTCGTACAAACTCAGGATGTTTTTCTGGGCCATATACTGGTCGATTTGCTGGTCGAGTACCTGCTCAATTTGCATTTTTTGTGCTTCTACACGAGTAGCCGCCTGAAGTGTTTGTAGTTCGGCAACTTCCTGCTGCCGCCGGATATTGCCACCGGCATAAATTGGAATATTGAGCGAAGCGCCTACGTTCAATCCAGCTTGAGTGTTGTTGAGCAAAAAGCCGGCGCCATTGTCAGATCGCTGCGCAATCAGTTGGCTGGTTCCTACAATGCGTGGTTTGCCTAAGGTATGCGTTTCTGCCAGCAACAGGTCGGCAATGGCAGCATTTTTTTGCAAGGACAACAATTGTGGGTTCTGGTTCATGCATTGTGTCAGTAATGCCGAACGATCGGGTACAAAACTGGGGTCTGGAATTGTTTCCACTTCAAAATCCGGTCCACCAACCTGTCCCATCAACAGTTGCAGCTGCCGTTTGGCATTTCTGCCGGCTTGCTGCTGGCCAATAAGGGCTGCTTGTTGTTGATTTAGGTCTATCTCAGCCTGCAATGCATCGGTTTGGCCGGAAAAACCGGCGTCCAGCCGCGCCTTAGCGATGCGCAACCGACTTTCATTCAGGGTAATTAATTCCCGGATGGCAGCTTCCTGCAGTTGGTTTTGGGCAACCTCAAAGTAGGCGAGCAGCACCTGTGCGGTTGTTTGCTGCACCTGCGCCTGAAGGTTAAGTTGTCCCAGCGATTCAGTGGCTTCCAGGCGGTCTTTGGCTATATACATCCGCCTGCCGTCAAAAAGCGTCCAATTCAGTTGTACCGCTGCATTGGCCACATTGAAAGGAGCACCCAGGGTGTTGAATTCACTGCCGTTCGACAGTTTTTGCTGGAAGGCGCTGATGGTGAAGGTTTCGTTGGCTATAAAATTTACGGTCGGCAGCATTCCGGCATTGCCTTTGGTATTGTTCTGTTGTGCAATGGTCGCATCTGCGCGGGACAACTGAATATCGAAATTGTGGGCAAGTGCTGCCTGAACGGCTTCCTCGGCACGCAGCAATGGCGCGGTATCCGTCTGGGCATTAATTGCCAGGGGTAGGACCAGCAAGAGAATAAGTGCAATTTTTTTCATGGTCAAAGGTAGTTGGAGACGATATGGCCGTGCATGCTCATGGGGAAGGCAAGGATTTTTCAGGCATTGCCTTCCTGGCCCAAATGTAAAGATAAAAGGCATGATGGTGTTATAGGAAGGATAACAGCATCATGCGTTCGCATGCATTCCGTTCAAATTATTGCGTTCTTTGCAATCACAAATTCATTTGTTGTTGCGTTACTGCAAATAAATGCCCATCCTTTAAATTGCATGCTGATGAAGCCAATGCTGCTTTTCCTCCTTATTTTTCCGGTTTTGAACATTTGTATGGGACAAAAGGTTTTGCAGATGGAAACGGTAAATAGGGCACGAACAATGAAAATTTCGGCCGGACAAAAATTAAATTACCGGTTGTCGGATTCTGGTAAAAACTGGGAGCGCGACGTTATCAATGGCTTGGATGAAGTACGGCAAACGGTTCAATTTGGGCATATAGAAGTTCCCATTGCCGAAATTACCTACCTGCGTTTACCCCAACGCAGCTGGCTGCAGATTGTTGGCGCACAACTGGCGGTTTTTGGTATTTCCTGGGTAGGGGCTTCCGCCATAGGGGATTGGGCGTACAACGATAAAAACATCAACTGGACAACGGCGGGTGTGATCGGTTTGACTACTGTTCCTGCGGGCATTTTGCTGATGCGCGACAGAAAGGTGAAAATGGGTGGCCGGCACCGCCTTCGGGTGCTGGATCTGACCTATCCAGGTACCGAACAAGGCCAGCGGACGGAATAGTGCATGGGGTTTTCTTGCTGGAGGCAAAAAAATCCCAACATGCTAGACGTCCGATATTTGGAGGGTAGTGTAGTTTGGTCAATTGACTAATTTATTGCGAACTTTGGATCGCCATTATTATTTCATTTTTGAAAATCCCATTGCAAAGCCTGTAGGCAACGTTCATCTGCTTTTAATCCATCCCCAAAATTCATGCATCATCTGGTTCCAAAACCGCCATCCCATGAAATATTTTATTATCCTGCCGTTGCTGTGCTCGGTAAGCCTCGCTTTTGGTCAGTTTCGGGAAAATAACCGTTTTGTTGAGGCGGGCTTTTTATTTGGCGGAACCGCCTATTCCGGCGATGTTTCTGCATCCAATGTCGATTTAGGGGAGATGCACGTCGGATACGGCATGTTTCTGCGGTATCATCTGAACCCCAAATTTTCCCTTAAAGCCCACTTATATTCTGGCGCTATCAGTGGCGACGATAAGCGTTCCAAGTCGCTGGCAGTTCGCAACTTTCGCTTCGGAACAGCCATTTTTGAGTGGGCTACGGTTGCGGAATGGAACTTTTTCGGAAAAGAGCGTTTTACCCCTACGGGCGTTCATGTGTTTTCCGTTTCACCCTACCTCTACTTGGGTGTGGGCATGAGTTTTATCAATCCGGAGGCGGTTTATTATGGCCCGCCTGATCAGCGCGATAAATATTTGAAGGTACCATTTCCGGAGGAAGGCCTAAAGAACCGCTTGCCGCTGTTTCCCATGGGGCCGGCTTGCGGTTTGATGTTTACGACCGCCTGATTTTGGGTGGAGAGTTGGGTTGGCGGCCGGTTTTTAGTGATGGACTGGACGGGGTTAGCAAAAATGGGAACCCGAACAGAGACGACTGGTATTATTTTTTTGGCGCTACCATCTCCTTTATTTTGAATAATGTAAACAAACACGAGTTCTAGCCTGGTATTCGACATACCTTTGTCACCGCAATTTAACAACATGAAAAAGCAATTGGCCCTGAAGGTTTGGTTAGAGTTGATCTGGTGGCTCATCACGGCACTTATCATTTTTTTGGTGCTCTATCCCATTCATCAGGCCATGTATGTCTGGCCCTTTCAAACCCGCAACATCATTTCCATTTTGGTGGTGGTGACCCTGACACGGTACGTTTTTTTGTTTCCCCATACTTTTGTGGCCAGGCAGCAGATCTGGAAAATTGTCCTGATTCTGCTCATGTTTCCCCTGACCTTCGCCATGATCAGCAGTTTGAATGGCTTCATGACCTACATTGAGGAGCAAACCTGGGATGCGCTGACGGGCCATCTGCCAACCGATGCAAAGCGAAATATTGAGACCTATATCTGGACGGAAATGATTTTTTTTGGCGCGGGTAGTGTCCTCACGCCGGCACTATTTGCCATCCGTCTTTTTCTCTCTGTCTGGCGGCAGCATAATCGGGGAACAGTGTAATGCGTGCGGCCTTTTCCTTATCTTTGCGTTTTTATGGGCCGAATTTTATCCATCGACTACGGGACTAAGCGCTGTGGCATTGCCGTTACGGATCCGCTCAAGATTATTGCTAGCGGACTGACGACAGTGGCCACGGAAACGCTCCTAATATTTTTGCAACAATACCTGGCTGCCGAGGAGGTGGAGTGTATCGTGGTGGGTTTGCCGTTGCATCCTGATGGAAATCCGGCTCAAATTGCCCCTGAAGTTGATCGTTTTGTAAAAAAACTGCGTGAACAGTTCCCGGATAAAAACGTTGAAAGGCAGGATGAGCGTTATACTTCTAACGACGCCAAGCGCATCATTTTGCAAAGTGGGGTTAAAAAACAAAAACGCCGGGACAAAGGGCTGGTCGATAAGGTCGCCGCAGCCCTAATCTTGGAACAATACATGCATGAGCACCACTGGTTGTAGTGTTTTTGCCTTAAAATTCAATTTTTTGACATGATATTGCCGATATACGCATACGGACATCCGGTTCTAAAAAAAGTAGCCGCCGATATTACGCCTGATTTTCCTGGCCTTGACGAATTGCTGGCCAATATGTGGGAAACCATGTATGAAGCCGACGGCGTTGGGTTGGCAGCGCCCCAGGTTGGGCAGTCCATTCGCTTGTTTTTGATTGATACCACTCAAATTGAGAAAGATGAAGCGGATGCCAAAGCGCCCGGCTTTAAAAAGGTATTCATCAATGCTACCATCCTCGATGAAAATGGGGATGTCAAAATTTTGAAGAAGGGTGCCTGAGTATACCTAGGATACGCGGTGACGTTGAACGACCTGGCGTCATTCGCATCCGGTATCAGGACGAGCAATTCCAATGGCATGAAGAAACCCACGACGGTTTTAATGCCAGGGTCATTCAGCATGAATACGACCATATTCAGGGTGTGTTGTTTACCGAAAGGTTGAAGCCGCTTAAAAAACGGCTGATCCAGCGCAAACTGGAGGAAATTCGGCAGGGTCGGATCACCCTGGATTATAAAATGAAATTTGCCCCAGTCCGGTAAATCAGGGACGAATATCCCAATAAGTATTTTCCATGTTTTTTTTCCAATATTCAGGATGTTGGCGTGCGCGCACAACCCTGAATGATGTCTTTTACGGTGTCGTAAAAGCGCTCTTCCAACGATTGTTTTTTCCTGTCCGTAATTCCGACCCGTTTAAGGAATTAAATTTGGCGTTCGTCGAAAAGTGAGGTAAACGCAGGAAACGTTTGAACTAAAAATCGTTTCCGTGGTTACCTTTGCTTATGATTTCAGAACAACAGGAAAAATGGTTGGTCCGCGTCGTTGAGATGTTCATGCGCTACGGCATCAAGAGCATCACAATGGATGACATTGCCCGTGAACTGGGGATCTCTAAAAAGACCCTATATCAGTTTGTGGGGAATAAGAATGATTTGGTCATGCGCACGGTGCAGTACCATATTCAGGAGGAAATTCACCGCGACCAATGTTTGAAAGTTGAAGCATCGGATGCCCTGGAGGAAATGCTGCTGGTTATTCAAAATGTGGTGAAGGAGATGCAGATGGTGAAGACGAACATCGTGCACGACATGCAAAAATACCACCGGGATGCCTGGGAAGTTATGCAGGAATACCAGCGTGGCCACATGATGCAACAGGTAACGGAAAACTTGCAACGGGGGATAAAGGAGGGTCTGTACCGCGATGATTTCAATCAGGACGTAATTGCGCGCATGCACGTTGCACAGGCATTTCTTTTGTTTGATGAAGATTGGTTTCCACCCACAGAGTTTTCCCGGGACACCCTTTTTCAACAATATATTTTACATTATTTACACGGCATACTCTCTGATGAAGGCCGAAAGCGTTTAAAAGCAAAACTATCCTGATATGTACCGCATTTCTTCTTTCTTTTTCTTGCTCCTGGTTATTCCGGGAATCAGCGCCAGGGCGCAGTCGACCATGAGTTTGTCCGACTGCATCAGTTACGCTGTTCAAAACCATCCTTCCGTCCAAACCGCCATGCTTCAAACCAAGGATGCGGAATGGCAGCTGAAGGAAAATACTGCCATTGGTTTGCCGCAATTTTCTGCGGGCGCCAGTTACCAACATTTTTTCCAAGCACCGGCATTGCCGGCAGAAGCCCTGGGCTTTTCAGCCCCTCCGGGAACCAAAATTGCTTTTCAGCTCACCAATTCAATTTCCGGTAACCTGCAATACAGCCAGCTGTTGTTCAGCAACAGCTACCTGCTTGCGATCAAAGCTTCGCGTTACTATCGGGAATATGTGCAGATTCAGTTGGTAGCAGCAAAAGCAACCGTACGCAATCAGGTGGTGGATGCCTACCTTCCATCGCTGTTGATCAGCGATAACCTGAGTATTCTGGACAAAAACCTTGCAAACCTCGAGCAGTTGTTGTCGGAAACAAAAGCCATCAACAAGGCTGGCTTTGCCGAACAACTTGATGTGGACCGGCTGGAACTGTCGTTGGCTACGCTGCGCAGCGAGCGGGACAACCTTATCCGGCAGCAGGAGGTGGTTGTTGATGCCCTTAAATTTGCCATGGGTTATCCCGTTACCGAATCATTACAGTTGTCCGACAACCTGGAACAATTGCTCAGCCAGTATGCCGATGTCGACCTGACGACCCAAGTGAATTACAGCAACCGTCCGGAATATACCCAATTGCTAAAAGGCCGCGAACTCAGCCAGATACAGGTTGATCTCTACAAAAAACCCTACCTGCCCGTTCTGTCGGGTTTTATTCAGGCGCAGGGAAGCTACCAGGGTAACGACAAACTGTTTTGGATTCCTTCTGCTGTGGCAGGGCTGAATCTCAGCCTTCCCATCTGGGATGGCGGTGCAACAAAAGCGCGTAAAGAGCGCGCTATGATCAGTGCGCAAAATATAGACATCCAGCGCGGGATGTTGGAAAACGCCATTAACCTCGAAGTGGAGGGTGCCCGCAAAAGCTACCTGAATGCTTTGGCGCGCGTGAGCAACCAGGAGAAAAACCTGGACCTTGCCACCCGTATTTATGAAACCACCCAGAAAAAGTACAAGGCTGGTGTTGGCTCCAGTTTTGAGCTGGTAAGCTCCGAACAGCAGGTTTACAGTGCGCAGCAGGCCCTGATGCAGGCCCAATACGATTTGCTCACTGCCCGCATTGCTGTGAAGAAAGCCCTTGGAATGCTCTGATTCTCCATTTATTAAAAAACAAATGCCGGTTGTCGGCCAATAAATACAAAACATGAAAAACGGAATCCTTGTCAAGTCACTCGCACTGGCTGCTGCGACCCTTCTGATTTTTGCCTGCGGCAAAAAAGATCCCGCTGCGGAATTGGCAGCACTGAAAGCACAAAAGCCACCATCGAAACCCAAATTGCCGAACTGGAAAATCCATCGGGCCTGTTGAGGAGGAGCGCAACATCAAAAAAGTTGGCGTCACACAACTGGAAACCAGCAATTTCCGCCACTTCATCGACCTTCAGGGCAGGGTAGATGCTGAGAACAATGTGCCTGTTACGGCGAAAATGCCTGGAACCCTTACCCGGATTTTCGTACAAAATGGCAGCCAGGTGAAGCGCGGTCAATTGTTGGCCCAACTGGACGATGAATTGATGCAAAAATCAATGGATCAGCTCAACCTGCAACTCCAGACGGCTACCGACATCTATGAGCGTCAGAAAGGCCTTTGGGACCAAAAAATTGGCACCGAAATCCAGTTTATCCAGGCTAAGACGCAAAAAGAAAGTGTTGAAAAAAGTATTGCTTCCTTGAAGGAACAGACGAATCAAACAAAAATTTACGCACCCATCGCCGGAACGGTGGATATGGTGATGCTCAAAGCCGGACAGGCTATTTCTCCCGGTTTTCCGCTGTGCAACATCATCAACCTTAGCCAGGCTCAAAATAACAGGAAAGGTGCCGGAGGCTTATGCTTCCAAAGTGCGCAAAGGCGATATGGTGATGCTGTACTTCCCGGATATTAAAAAGGAAATCAGCTCTAAAGTGACCTATGTGAGCAGTTCCATCGATCCTGCCAGCCGCACTTTTTCTGTTGAATGTGCCTTGCCCGCTGGTGCTGATTATCGGGTGAACATGATTGCTGTTGTGAAAATCATTGATTACCAAAATACAAAGGCATTGGTGGTACCGATTAACGTCATCCAAACAGCGGAAGATGGGGAATACGTCATGGCAGCAGAAAAAACTGCCGACAATGAAGCCACTGTAAAAAAGGTACCCGTTAAGCAGGGCAGTAATTACAATGGTATGGTGGAGATTCTTTCTGGGCTGAAAGCCGGTGATTGGATAGTCTCTACAGGTTATCAGGAAGTTAACAACGGCGAAACCATCGCCTACTAAGTCAGTTTCACCCATCAAAGATTAATACTACCCATATGAAGGAGTTCAAACCAACCAGTTGGGCTATTGATAACCGGACGAGCATTTTTATCATCACCATTATTATTACGCTCGCTGGCCTATTTTCCTACAATGCCCTGCCCAAAGAGCAGTTCCCGGATGTTGTTGTGCCGCAAATTTTTGTCACAACCATCTACCCGGGTGCCTCGCCTTCCGATATGGAAAACCTGGTTACCCGCCACCTTGAAAAACAAATCAAGGGCATTGCGCGAATCAAAAAAGTAACCTCGTTTTCCGTACAGGACTTTTCCAATGTTATCGCTGAATTTGACACCGATGTTGATGTGGCAGAAGCCAAGCAGAAGGTCAAGGATGCTGTGGATAAGGCCAAACGCGACCTACCTACCGACTTGCCCGCTGACCCAACCGTCACGGAATTCGATATTTCGGAGATCCCTATCATGAACGTGAATATTTCCGGCGATTTCAGCCTGGAAAAACTCAAAGAATTTGCCGATCACCTCAAGGATCATATTGAGGAAATGAAGGAAATTACGCGTGTTGACATGGTGGGTGCGCTGGAACAGGAAGTGCAGATTGATGTGGACAAATACAAAATGTCGGCCGCACAACTCAGTTTTCGTGACATAGAGAATGCTGTGGCTTTTGAAAATATGACCATTTCTGCGGGCAACGTGGATGTAGGTGGCATGACACGATCCATCTCTATTCGCGGTGATTTCAAGAATGTTGAGCAGATCAAAAACATCCTCGTGAACTCCCAGTCGGGCGCTCAGGTTTACCTAAAGGATGTTGCTGAAGTAAAAATGGGCTTTAAGGAGCAGGAGAGTTTTGGCCGGCTGAACGGAAAGAACGTTATTGCCCTCAACGTGATCAAGCGCTCTGGTGAGAACCTGATCGATGCTTCTGATAAGATTAAGGATATCGTTGGGAAGATGAAGGCCAATGATTTTCCGCCCAACCTTGATGTCGTTATCACGGGTGACCAGAGTAGGAATACCAGGGTTACACTTCACGACCTGATCAATACCATCATCATCGGTTTTGTGCTGGTAACCATCATTCTGATGTTCTTCATGGGAGCTACCAACGCTATTTTCGTGGCGATGTCGGTGCCCTTGTCTATGGCCATTGCCTTCCTGATCCTGCCGGGTATCGGATTTACCCTCAACATGATTGTGTTGTTTGCCTTTTTGCTTGGTTTGGGTATTGTGGTGGATGATGCCATTGTAGTGATAGAAAACACTCACCGTATTTACCACGATGAAGACCATCACATCATTCCGGCTGCCAAAAAGGCTGCTGGCGAGGTGTTTTTACCCGTTTTAGCTGGTACGGCAACAACCCTGGCGCCATTTTTTCCCCTGGCATTCTGGGGTGGTGTGATTGGCAAGTTTATGCACTTCATGCCGGTTACACTCATTATAACCCTTACGGCATCACTGGTGGTGGCCTACATCATTAACCCGGTGTTTGCGGTGCAGTTTATGAAAAAAGAAGGCGACGAGGCCAAGGAAGTTGACCCGGTGAAATCACGCCGCCGGCGGATTGGTGGCTGGACGATTTTTGGTTTGGCTACCCTGTATTTTTACCTGACAGGCAGCATCGGTATGGGTAACTTCTGTGTGACCCTGATCGCATTGGTGTTGCTGTACAATTTCTTCCTGGAAAAAGCAGTTTTCTGGTTCCAGGAAACGGCCTGGCCTGGTATTCAGAACCTCTATGCCCGTTTCCTGCGTTTTGCGCTACATCGTCCGTGGACAATGATGGGTGGCATGGTTGTGTTGTTCGTTTTGTCGTTCGTCATGACTGCCTCCCGCAGCCCGAAGGTGATTTTCTTTCCGGTTTCCGATCCGAACTTTATTTTTGTGTACCTCACCATGCCGGTGGGGACGGATGTGAATGTGACCGATTCTCTGACCCGGGTAGTGGAAAAACGAGTGGTAGAAACCCTTGGTGAAAATAATCCAATTGTTGAATCAATTATTGCAAACGTAGCGCTAGGCGCCTCCGAGGATCAGTTCGACCGCTCGGCTACATCGAATAAAGGAAAAGTTGGCGTTGCCTTTGTAGAATACAGCAAACGGAATGGCGAAAGCACGGCCGATTATAAAGACCGAATCCGGCAGGCTGTGAAGGGCCTGATTCCGGGTGGCGAGATTACGGTGGATCAGGAGAAAAATGGCCCACCAACGGCAAAGCCCATTTCGATTGAGATTCGGGGTGAAAGCTTTACCGACCTGATCGAAGCCTCTACCGCTGTGAAGCGCTTCCTGGATTCAAAAGCCATTCCAGGGGTTGAGGAGTTGCGCAGCGACCTCGTCATATCAAAGCCGGAGATCAATATCCTAATTGACCGAGACCGTGCCAACCGTGAGGGCATTTCTACGGCCCAGATTGGATCGGAGTTCCGTACTGCCATTCTGGGTAAAGAAATCAGCAAATTCAAGGACGGCAACGATGAAATTCCCATCAACCTTCGGCTGGCAAAAGACCAGCGGGAGAACATCAATGCCGTAGAGAACCTGAACATCACTTTCCGCGACATGAACATGGGCGGCGTATTGCGTTCGGTACCCATGGGCGCTTTTGCAGAAGTGAAATACGGCAATACCTACGGAGGTATCCGTCGGAAAAATCAGGAACGCATCGTAACCATTTCTTCCAATGTACTGGGCGATTATAACCCCAACGAGGTGGTGGCTAAGGTTCAGGAAGCCATGAACGATTTCAAATATACCGTTCCGGAAGGCGTGACCATCGGATTCGGCGGCGAACAGGAAGAGCAGCAGGAAGCTTCGGCCTTCCTCATCCGTTCTTTGGGCATTTCTATGATGATTATCCTGCTGATCCTGGTAACCCAGTTTAACTCCATCGGCAAAACCATCATCATCCTGACGGAGGTCATCTTCTCCGTGGTGGGTGTACTGCTGGGGCTGGCCATTTTCAACATGGACTTCTCCATCGTGATGATGGGTATCGGTATTGTTGCCCTTGCCGGTATTGTGGTGCGGAACGGTATCCTGCTCTTAGAGTTTACCGACTTGATGCGATCAGAAGGGAAAGGGGTAGAGGACGCTATTGTTGAAGCTGGCCGTATTCGTATGACACCGGTATTGCTTACGGCAACAGCCACCATTTTGGGTCTTGTTCCGCTGGCAGTGGGCTTTAACATCGATTTCGAATCGCTGTTTGCCCATGGTGATCCGAAAATTTTCTTTGGCGGCGATTCGGTAGCCTTCTGGGGCCCGTTGTCGTGGACCATCGTATTTGGCCTCAGTTTTGCCACCTTCCTTACGCTGGTAATTCTCCCGGTGATGTACTTGTTGGGTTACCGTGTAAAAAAATGGTTCAGCAGAGTGGTTTAACCGCGTTTTTTGATCAAATTATTGGTAATTGAGATTGCCGGGGTACGCGATGTATCTCGGCAATTTTTATTTCATGGACCACCCGATCATTTCCCAATGGAAGATGGTCGGCCGAGCCGATTTGGACAAGCCGTTTGCGGCAATGAATGCCTTTTGGCTTTGTCCGCTGTGTTCCCAGGACCTAATATGCGAATACATCTCTTTGCCCGTGGCCGTTTCTTGCGCTATTTTTGTCTGGCGCGAAGATCGGGAGACTTGGGGAACCGGGGAAGATGCGGTTTGACGGTGGCTTACTCGGTGCAGGTATTTACGATAGGGCCACTTGGCGTGGATCGTGTATGTTTTCCGGGGTGATCTGAAGGTGGAAACTGGCGCTTTGGCAGCAAGTTACCAACTGCCTGCAAACATTGAAAAGGAGCGCGGCATGGTCCGTTTTTGCAATAAAAAATGTCCATGAAATTTGCAATAGCATTTCATGGACATTTTTTGGTTAGCCAAAGCATTGGGAACTCAGCAGTGTTCAGCCAATGCAGTATTTTAGTTTTTAACTGGACGATCGTTGCTTTCGCAGGTAGGTTGCAGGCGAATCATTTTAGTTACCCGCTCGCCAGTCGAGCTTTTGGTAACAATTACTTTTACTTCTTTGGCGCAAGTGCATTCAACCTTTGATTCGTGTCCACCTTTTCCACCGTCGAGTTCCCAGAGGTAAGTGTAGGTTTCGCGGGTGTCGCCGCAAGTATTTCCTGGTATAAATACTTCCAGGCTAACGCCACTGCGATCACATACCGAACGCATGATCTCGAAATCGAAAGCCTGGGCAACAGCAGTATTGTTTGCTGGTGTTTGGTTTCTGTTTGCGGTTCCGCTTGGCGCGGCGCGTTCAACTTCAACTGGTTCAGCACCAACGGCAGCACAGGCAGGCGTTGTTGGGTGTGCTACCAAACAGGCGTGAATGGCCGTTTTGGTAGTCCGTTCCATACAAGGCATGCAGACCATTTTACTGGCACAAGCACTGTTGGCCTCTTTTTGCAGGGCTACTTTTTCGGTCTTGAGTACTGCATCACAGTAAGGAAGGGCTGACTTAGCCGTTTTTGGTGTAGTAGGAGTGTTGTTAATTGGCTTGCTTTGAGCCTGTAGTGAAAGTGGAAGGACGAAGGCAGCAGCCAGAAACAATACAAAAGGCAAAATGTGTTTCATTGGTAAAGAATTTAAAGTAGTGATAACCATACGGAATACCCGCAGGCAGAACAACCAATTTTTGCGGCTGTACAATCTTTATTTGAGGGGCTGCGATAAAGTTACCCTTTCTCCTAAAAGTTACTGTAAATTCTTAAAAAAAACTGATGTGCGCATTTACTGCACCTTATCGCCGCGTAGCATTCGAAACCGTTTTCGGGCATCCACTGCGAATACACTTCCGGAGTAATCCATAAATATTTTTTCGTATAAGGCCCTTGGCTTTTTCCTTGTCGTTCAACCGGGTTTCATACAGTTGGGCAAGGGCATACAGCGCATTGTCGGCCCGAATATCTTCCGGATATTTTTCGGCAACCTCTTGATACAGGACAGCCGCTTTGGCCCAATCGCGCTTTTTTTCTTCTATTTGGGCTTCCAGATACAGGATGTCATCCTGCAGCATGTGCTCCGGAAATTCCTTCCGGAGGGTATCCAGTTTTTGAAAAGCCTCGTCAAAGCGGTTTTGAAACACCAGCAATTCCGCGCCGGCATAAAGGAAAATCGCGTCGGCGGTAGTGTCGAGGTTGAGGTTGTCCATGATGAAGACCGAAAGGTCGAGGGCATCGTTGGAAATTAACTTGGAGGTTGATGCCTTGAGCACGTCGAACTGAGCCTGAGCCCACTGAAAATCGCCCATGTAATAAGCGAGTTTGGCATTTTTAAAACGCGCTTCCTGCCCGAGTTGTTCCTCGCGGAAGTCTTTGTCCACCTGGCTGTACAGAAGGGTGCTTTCCCAGCGCTCGCCCTCCATGAGGTAGAAGTCGGCGAGGTTTATTTTTACACGGGCCAGCAGGTCGCGGTCGAGCCCCGGGGCTTTACTGAGTACATCAAGCAAGGCAACGGCCTTGTCGAGGTTTTTGAGGTAATAGGCTTCCAGATCAGCAAGGGAAAGCACAATTTCTGCGGTTTGTTTCCCATTGCCATATTGGTTGAGGAAGGATTCGTATTCTGCTTCCAGGATCTGTAGGTCCGACTGGGAATAATCGTATCCTTCCGTGATTTTTTTGCGGCGACATTCCATCACCTCCCGCTTGGCGTTAAAAAAGAAGATGTTGTTGGGCCCCTTTTCGTTGATGATGTATTCATAGCCATCAATCGCCGTACTGTAATCTTTGCTGTCTGCGGCACTTTCGGCCAGTTTGTATACCCGTTGCCCAACTTCTCCCAGCCGCTTGTCGAGGGCTTTGTACTGTCGCAGCGCGCTTTTAAAGTCCTTGAGTTGAATGAAAGACCAGGCGAGTAGTTCTACAAAGTCTGGGTTGTTGTTAGTTTGGATTCTGGTATAAAGTTGGCTCTGGAGAACGGGGAAATCTGCTGGATCCATGTTTCGCGCCAGCAGTACCTGAATGGTCTGCATTTGCCCGGGGTTGCCGTCCAATGCGTTGAGATAATATTCCACCATTTTCTCGTTATTGCCCTGCCTGCGGTACAATTCACCGAGGTTGAAGGCAAAGCGGTTCGGGTCTTTCAGCAGGCTGGATCCGCGTTCATAAGCCGCGATCGCAAAATCAAATTTGCTGTTGTTGGTAAACAGGCTGGCGAGTCGGGTGACCGCCATGTAGTCGGGCGCCATTTTATCAATGGCCGTTTGGTATTGTTTTTTGGCTTCGTCGGTTTTGCCCTGTCGGTCGAACAGGCTGCCGTAGTACACATACAATTGGGTGTTCTGTTGATCCTTCTTGATTTGCTTCTTCAGCGTTTTTTCGCAATCATCATAGCGTTCAAGGTTGAGCATGCACTCCACATAACGACCAAAATAATAGTCGTTGCGGGCGTCACGTTCAAAAATCTGCTGGTATAGGTCAGCCGCTTTTTCGTATTCGCCGTTGGCAAAATACTGGTTGGCCAGGTTGGGGTCCTGGGCTTGCAGCACAACGAGGCAAGCGAAGCTAAAAAAGAAGGTGAGAAAACTTTTCATAGTGTGTTTATTTGCCTGAGCAGGGTACTGCCAGGGCTTGCAAAGATATTTGAAATAAACGCAGCAGCACGGCTTTCTGTTTTATTAGCACTGATTAATTGGGTTGATCTACCTTTGTACGACATCAATCGACCTATTATGCGTACTTTATATTGTTTTGTTTTCCTCGGCCTTAGTGTTTTGGTAAAAGCCCAGGCGCCCCAAATTGTACTGTCAAAAAATGCTGCAGAGCCTGAAAAGCGGGCCGCTGTAGTGTTGCAACACTACTTACAACGAATGTGTTCGCAAACAGTTCCCATTGCTTCACGTGCTAAAAGCAATTCTGCGGCAACGGTGTACATCGGTTGGCAGCAAGCAGTCATGAAGGCTGGTTTATCGGCGCCTCCCGAAATAATGGCGCCCGACGCCTACTTCGTTCAGGGCAGCAACAACAGCTTTTTGATTGTCGGATCTGGTGAATATGGGGCAGAATATGGTGTTTACACCTTATTGGAACTTTTGGGTTGTCGTAAATACAGTCCGCGCGATTCTCTGCTGCCCAAAATCAGTGTTGTTAAATTGCCCGATTTTCCGGCGCGGTACGAAGCACCAGCGTTTGCTTACCGCGAACTGCATTACGAACCCGCGTTTGATACTGGTTGGGCCCGATGGCATAAAGTAAAAACCCGATCGGATAAGCAGGAGGACTGGGGCCTGTTTGTGCATACGTTCGACAAACTTTGCCCGGCAGAAAAATATTTTTCCACCCACCCGGAATATTTTTCCTGGAATGGCGCCCAACGATCACCCGGACAGTTGTGCCTGGCAAACGACACTGTAAGGCAAATTGTGGTGGCTTCCTTAAGGGAGGAAATGGCCAAAAAGCCGCAGGCTTTGTACTGGTCGGTGAGTCAAAACGACAATTACGATTATTGTAAATGCGATCGTTGCCAGGAGCTGGAATACCAGTATGGCGGTCCTTCGGGGACGCTGATACATTTCGTCAATGCGGTGGCCGCTGAATTTCCCGCAAAAATTATTTCTACGCTGGCCTATCAATATACCCGGCACCCACCGCGCGGTATCGTTCCTGCCGAAAATGTGAGTGTTTGCCTGTGCAGTATTGAATGCAACCGGGGGAAACCAATAGAAGACGGATGCATCGATTTCGCCGCCGACCTGACGGGTTGGTCGGTTATAACCCAGCGACTGATGGTCTGGAACTATGTGGTGCAGTTTCGCAGTTATGTGAGCCCGTTCCCCAACTGGGTGGCATTGCAGCCCAATTTGCAGTTGTTCCGTCGCCTGGGTACCCAAATGATGTTTACCCAAGGCAGTGGCAGCAGCCGATCGGAATTTTCAGATATGCGCGCCTACCTGCTGGCCAAACTGATGTGGAACCCCGATGCCAACATGGATTCCATTCTCACGGATTTTGGCGCGGGATACTATGGCGCGGCCAAGGGGCTGGTTTGGGACTATATCCACGACCTGACGGAAAGCATGGAGGATAAAGGGGGCAAACTGTGGATTTACGACATTCCCCAAAACGAGGATTTTTTGCGCTATCCTTTTCGGATTGTCGACCAGTTGTCGAAACTGGAAAATTTGCCAGATAGCATCCAGCTCAGTGCCGCACAAAGTATGCACCTAATAGACGCCCGACTGCCACTGGAATATGCCTTGCTCGAAAATTTTAAAGTAGATACTACTGTAATTTTGGCCAGAGGCGGCCTGAGCCGGGAGGAAATCATTTTGCAACGCCTGGACGACTTTGTCAATGATTGCAAAAAGGTTGGTTTTGAGCACCTGCAGGAAACCACGGGTTATGGCCCAATGGGCTACCGCGACGATTACAAACGTTTTCTCAACCGCCGTGCGGTTGCCAGCCGCTCCATCGCCCAGCGGATTGAACTGGCCCAACCGGCATCCTCCAACTACGCCCACGGTGTGGCGCGCGAGCTCATCAACCGGCAAATTGGCGAAACCGATTTCCGATACAATTGGCTGGGTTTTGAAGGGAACGACCTTGAAGCAACCATAACTTTGCGCAGCAACCACTGCTCCTCGGTGGAAGTATCATTTTGCAGGACCAGCAGTCCTGGGTTTTTTATCCCCAAAAAGTTGTGGTAGAGGTTTCTACTGATGGCAAAACCTTTGAAAAGGTATATGAAGAAAGTGTGGAGATTAAGCCCAACATGAAAAAGAGCATCATGCTGGTCAGCGCCAAATTTCCGGAGCGCGAAGCGCAATTCGTCCGGGTTACCGCCGTCAACATCAAGACTTGTCCGAAATGGCATTCCTGCTTCGGCAACCCCTGCTGGATATTTGCCGATGAGATAGTGGTGGAGTAGGGGCAGATATTCCAAAATTTTATTTAAAAAGGGCGCCCAATGACTTGCATTGGGCGCCCATAGTTTTTTGCAGTTGGTATTTGGGAAGGCATTAGAAATCGAGGATATCATTCCAGGCTGATAATTTATAAGGGTACAAAGTTTCCTTTATCACCGTTAATCGCTCTTGCATCAATTCTGCTTTTTGTGCATCCAGCCAGGCATCCACGGCATTAAAGGTGTCACCAAACTCTTTGCCCAAACCTTTAATCACATCCAGCAAGCCCCTAAGGCCTAGTGCTGCATTGGCGCCAGCACGATGAGAGTTGTTGATGTAGTAGGCAGCAAAGGCATCCAAATCAGCCTGAATTTGAGGCAAATAAAGGTCAAGGTCCTGGCCTTTAACTTTCTTGCCGGAGCGGACTTTTGACTCCAAGCCTTGAATCATGAGGTCGACCCCATTTTTTACCTTGGTATAGTGACTTTGGGCAACCCGGTATTCCGGCGCGTCATGGTTCCATTCGAGTTGGATGGTGCGGCCATAGTCTTCAGCCGTTTTTTTGATAGTGGCCAGGACAGGAAATTTGTCGGCATACTTTTGAGCCTGGGCAAGGGTTGATATGCCAAATTGGCAAACCAGAATAGCGAGTACTTGAACGAAAGTTTTCATCTTGGAAGAAGGATTTAGTTGAAGGATATTGAAAATGGATAATAGTCTGATTTTGAGATTTTTTGCCCCACCAATCATAAAAAATATTAAATTTTACATTCAGATTATGAGTGCCTGACATTGGAATACCCATCGAATCATAGGGTATAAATAGTTCATGTTCTGTGAATTTGCTGCTATCGTAACTCGGTTTTACAGTGTTTATATCACCTGATTTGGAATAACTTGTGCAAACCTGGGAATTGATCGCTCGGTATTTTGAGTTCTTTTCGTTATAAATGGCTTCTTTATTCTCATCATGCAAATAGGCTACAATTTTCAAGTTGGTGGATTTCAGTTTATAGGCGGAAAAATCCAACTTGAACACCATACCGTTTTCACCCGAGGGACCTTTAACATTGTGTTGGATTTTTAGGTCGCGGAAAACAACAGATGATTCAACTTCATATTTGTCCCAGCCTGAATTGATTGCTATTTCTCGTACTCTTCTGGCAGGGTGACTTTCAGTTTCGCTTTCGGGAAGCACTTTTAGCCACCTTGTTGCATCTTCCTTTGATGCATTAAGCCTTTTTAAGATTTCACCTGTCAGCTGATCTGCTTCCAGTTCTCTTTCATGCGGTTTCATACCCAGGTAAAAATTATGACCGCGTAGGATGTGACCCATTTCATGTACCAAAATTCCGGTGATTATCCAGGTGAATTTTTCGTTGTAAAAATGCTTTATGCCGCTGGACTTGTATTGGGAAATGAACTGGTTTTGTTTGCTTTTCATGTTCTCCAAGCTAGGTTTTGACCCTGAATTGGTAGCGTACCACTTGGTGGTATTTGTCATTTCTTTCAGGTTGCTGACGAATCGAGGATTATAGTAAATTATAAACGCTGAAGCGGCTGACTCGGCCTGGAAATTATTTACATTCGAGGCAGGTACGACCTTAATAGGTTGTGTTTCGGGCAACCCAAGCAGCTCCGTGCTAATTTTTTGGGCTAAAACGTTCAGGTAAAAATGATCTTCTACCATCCCAATAGATTCTATTTCAGTGGCACTCATGGAAAGCACATTTTCCACCACCTCACCGCCAGCAGCACATTTGAATTTTTGCTGTGCGGAAACAGAAGTCAGAAAAGAAAAAAGGGAAAGGAACAGGAAAGTGTTGAAAGTTTTCATGGCAAGTTGGTTTTCGTTTGATGATCTTGTCTGCCCAAGCATTGCTTTGTAAGACGCACAAATATATGTTTGTTATAATGTTAAAACGCTGTTAAGGCAATTTAATATTCGGTTAAATGTTTATGCGTAAAAATTAAATATTTTAGTGTGTCGCATAAACACGGGCTTAGCAGTTTATTGCATATGTAGTTGATTAATAATGTTTTAGGTAACTAAAAAACATTAAATTAAATAATAATGGGTGCTATTTTTGTCTTACCAAATTCTTAATTTTTCTTCTTGCTTCGGCAACCCCTGCTGAATATTTGCTGATGAGATTGTGGTGGAGTAGGGTGAAATAAGGCAAACCCAACCATTTTCGCTGAAGGCGCTGTCTTTGTTAATGTAAGCGCTTTGAAGAAGCCTTTGGGCCGTTGGTGGCATCTGATGAACATGTTGTGGCCTTATTCACGACCAAAAATTTAGCTATGAAAACAAAAACACTTTGTTTTGTACTGTTGATGGCCTTTGGGCTGTTCGCAGGCACACTCCGTGCACAGGGCACTTTTACCGAAACCCACACCATTGATTGTGGCGATACACTCACTATCGGTAGTTTGGGCTACCCAACCTGGAATGATCCGCACATCATTCAACCTCCAAAATGGGGTTTTGCCAGGCTGTTGGGTGATTTTGCACCGCCCAATATTTTGGAATACCAGGCGCCACCCTGTTTTGTGGGGATGGATACCCTGGTCATCGAATGCGCACACGCTACTCAAATCACCTGCGATACTGGGATCTATATTTTTAACGTGGTTTGCTTTGCTCCTTTTACTACGGCCTTTACATACCAGATAAATTGCAACGACTCACTATATACAGGTAACCTTAGTGGATGGTTTGGGCCTCAGATCAGCGCCGGGCCCAACCATGGTATGGCAAAAATTATCTTTGAACCTACCGATGGCGCCGGTGTGAAATACATTCCGGAGCCCAATTTTGAGGGGTTGGACTATGTGAAGGTAACCACCACCTTTGGCGATTTCCTTTACCTGTTTCAGGTGTCCTGTACAGCGAGTTCAGTGACTGAAAAGCGCTTGTTGCCAATGGTATTGTCACCCAACCCGGCACAACAATTCGTTCAAATTACCGGCCCGGAGCGCCTGGAAGAAGTCTGGATATTTGACCAGCTGGGTCGAATCATGCCAGCACAAATTACCAACGGGAATGTGATCCTACTGAATGGCTATCCGGCAGGAGTGTACCAGATATTGGCAACGGATGGGAAACAATTGTTTTCGGGCCGACTGGTGAAAATGGACTGATTACTCCGGTTTGCGCAGGCGCTTCATGCCGTAATTTACCAGGACCATTACTGCCAGGCCAATGATATAAGCCGAAACAAACATGATCCAGTCGTAGGTGTCTTTTTGTACTGCTTCTCTCTTGGCTGCAACTCCCCAAAGGTTGCCGATGCCTCTTTTTACAAAAAAGCGGGATACGAGCATGGAAGCCGATAAACCAGCGAGGTAACCGACAGAGAGGTTGAGGGCTTCGTTGGCAATGAATTTGGCAAATTTAGACATGGAGCTGTGATGATAATTGCGCTTGATGTTGATGTAAAATAAGCAACGGTTAGAAACTGTACTGGCGCAATAGGGTATGAACCCAATGTGCCGGTACTGTTTCTACTATCCCGCCGTGCATTCCAGACCCAGCTTTTCCATTTCCATGGCAAAATCGGAGCTGGCATTTACTTTTCGGCCGCCCGATACGAAGTTCAGCACGTTTTTATTGGTGTAGTCAACTACACGGACTTTAAGTTGGTGCTTTCCCTTGTGTTCCTTACAAATGCGATCGAGGTTGCTGATCAGGGCGTCGGAGAGAAGCTCGAGCGGAACCTGCAGGGTAACGCTCTGCACCTGGGTACTGGCTACCGATTCGAGTAGTTGCACCTGTTCTACCTTGAACTCCATTTCGTCGCTGTTCCAGCGCTGTTTCATCTGTCCGGTAACAAAAAGGCTCTGGCCTTCGTCGAAGAAATGCTTGAACTGTGCGTAGTCGTTGCTGAACATGGTAATTTCCAACATGCCAGAATAATCTTCCAGGGTAAAACGCCCCCAGCCGGTGCCTTTCTGGCTGATGCGGTGGTCGGCTTTGGTGACAAAACCTGCGATCTTTATTTTCTGGCTTCTGAAGGTATCCACCCGGTCGAGCGAGCAAGTCGTGAGGTTTTGTACTTCAAATTTGTAGTCGTCGAGTGGGTGCCCTGAGATGTAAATGCCAACCACATCTTTTTCGCGTTGCAGGCGGGTAAGCAGGCCCCAGGGCTCTGTTTTGGGTACTTCAGGCACGGGCAGACTAACAGAGTCGGACAGGTCGCCAAACAGCGAATTGACCGACATGATTTTGTCCTCCTGAAAAGCTGCGCCGTATTTGAGCAGGTGCTCGATGTACGACTCGTACTTATCGGAGGGGCGAACAGCGCAGCCCGGTGCAATCCTGACCCTTCGCCCTTAGAGGAAGGCACTTCTCCAAAACTGTCGAAAGCGCCGGCAAACGCCAGGCATTCCATTACTTTTTTGTTGAAAGCCCGCAGGTTGATCCGCTGCATGCACTCGTAAATGTCTTTGAAAGGGCCGTTTTTCCGCTCTTCGATCAGGCTTTCCACGGCCGCTTCGCCCACACCTTTGACGGCGCCGAGGCCATAACGGATATCGCCTTTTTTGTTGACGGAGAAGTTGAGTTGGGATTCGTTGATGTCGGGGCCTTTCACATCCAGGCCCATGCGCCGACATTCTTCGAGGAAAAAAGTGATTTTCTCGATGTTGTTTTGGGAATGCGTCAACACGGCAGCCATATACTCCGAAGGGTAATGGGCTTTAAGATAGGCCGTCTGGTAAGCGACAAAGGCGTAACAAGTTGAGTGTGATTTGTTGAAGGCATAGGAGGCGAATGCTTCCCAGTCGGTCCACACTTTTTCCAGTTTGTCCTTGGCCATGCCTTTGGCAGAAGCGCCATCGATAAATTGGCCTTTCATTTTGTCCAGTACCGACTTTTGCTTCTTACCCATGGCTTTGCGAAGCACGTCGGCATCGCCCTTGGAAAATCCCGCCATTTTTTGGGAAAGGAGCATGATTTGTTCCTGGTACACGCAAATGCCGAGGGTTTCGCCCAGGTACTCCTCCATTTCCGGAAGGTCGTAAACTACCGTTTGTCGGCCGTGTTTGCGGGCAATAAAGTCGGGGATATATTCCAATGGCCCCGGACGGTACAGCGCGTTCATGGCGATGAGGTCGTCGAATTTATCGGGCTTGAGCTCGCGCAGGTATTTTTGCATGCCAGCGCTTTCGAACTGGAAGGTGCCGTTGGTTTCACCGCGTTGGTAGAGTTCGTAGGTCTTGACGTCGTCGAGCGGTATCTCATCAATTTCGATGGTAACACCGTGGTTTTCCTTGATCATGCGCAGGGCGTCGCGAATGATGGTCAGGGTTTTGAGCCCCAAAAAGTCCATCTTGATGACCCCTGCATCTTCAATCACGGAGCCTTCATATTGGGTGACCAGCAGATCGGAATCCTTGGCCGTGGCCACAGGAATAATCTCGGTAAGGTCCATGGGCGCAATGATGATGCCTGCAGCATGGATGCCGGTGCCGCGAACGGAACCCTCCAGCACCAGGGCCTCCCGCAACACGCCGGATTCCTGGGTGCCCTCGTCGTTGAGGAATTCGCGAAGTTTCTTGATGTTGTCGAGGTCCTCACCACTTAGCCCTTCCTTTTCTTTCAGGGAGCCCTCTCCGTCGATGGGCGCAGTGAGTACGCGCCGCAAAGAGGTTCCTGGCTTATCGGGTACCAGCTTGGCCAGGGCGTTGGACTGGTCGAGTGGGAGGTCGAGCACCCGGGCCACATCTTTAATCGACATTTTAGCCGCCATGGTGCCGTAAGTCACAATTTGGGCGACCTGCTGTTTGCCGTATTTTTCCACCACGTAATCGATCACTTTTTGCCGGCCTTCGTCGTCGAAGTCGGTATCGATATCCGGCATGGATTTCCGGTCGGGGTTGAGGAAACGTTCGAACAGCAGGTTGTACTTTATGGGGTCGATGTTCGTGATGCCAATGCAGTAGGCCACTGCTGAACCTGCTGCTGAGCCACGGCCGGGGCCTACCATTACACCCAGGTCGCGCCCTGCTTTGATAAAGTCGGACACGATGAGGAAGTAACCCGCAAACCCCATGGTTTTGATGGTGTGCAGTTCGAAATTGAGGCGCTCCTCGATTTCAGGCGTGAGGACTTTGTACCGTTCCCGCGCGCCGGTGAAGGTCATGTCGCGCAGGTAATCGTCCTGGGTCTGAAATTCCTTAGGAATCACAAAGTTGGGCAACAGGATATCCTGCTTCAACTTGAGGTGTTCGCATTTGTCGACGATTTCCATTGTATTGTCCAGCGATTCGGGCACATCCTGAAACAGTTTTCCCATTTCAGCCTGTGTTTTGAAATAGAACTGGTCGTTCCAGAAGGCAAAGCGGCCGCCTTTGGTGGTAGCGCCTTCCTCGATAAATTCGCGAATGACGGGCGTAGCCTGTTTTTCGCCGGTGTTGATGCACAGCAGGATGTCGTGCGCGTTGGAGTCTTTTTGATCGACGTAGTGGGAGTCGTTGGTACAAATAGTTTTTACATTGTACTCCTTGGCCCAGCGGAGCAGCACTTCATTTACCTTGTCCTGTTCGGGCATTTGGTGGCGCTGCAGTTCGATGTAGTAGTCTTCGCCAAAAATATCGAGCCACCATTCAAATTCTTTGCGCGCCGCTTCTTCACCGTGCCGCAGGATGGTTTGGGGCACCATTGCACCCAGGCAACAGGTGGTGGCAATCAGCCCTTTATGGTACTTCAACACCAGTTCTTTGTCGATACGGGGGTATTTGCTGTACAAGCCCTCGATGTATCCCAGCGAGCAGAGTTTCACCAGATTTTTATACCCTTCGGGGTTTTTGGCCAAAAAAAGCTGGTGAAAACGCTTGTCTTTGTCTTCTTTGGTAAAGGTTTTGCGGTGCCGGTCGGTCACCACATAAAACTCACATCCCACAATGGGTTTCACGCCCTCGTGTCTTGCTGCCTCGGCTACAAATTGAAAAACACCGAACATGTTGCCGTGGTCGGTGATGGCCAGCGCCTTCATGCCATCTGCTGCTGCTTTCTTGTACAGCGCCGGAATGGCCGCAGCACCGTCGAGCAGGGAATATTGGGTATGGCAATGGAGGTGGGCAAAATTGGGCATGAAAACAGCGTTAAGTCGATGGGGAAAGTGGGGGTGGGGTGGTTCCGCGGGGTGAAAGTCCCTTGGGCAAATTTAAAACAATTCGTGGGGAAATATTAAGCGAAACCGAAAAAATGTTGGACAAAATTTTGCCGCCAGGAACCTCCGTGGGTGATGCGTCTGTTTTCCGTTTAGGGTGCTTAATGCGCCCATTGAACGTTTGGCTGCAACATTTGTATAATCAAATGGTCTTTGGTTGAAGATACCGGTTATTTTAGTCCGTGAACAATCCCTTCTATTGCTGCTATGAAACGAAACACCCTCCTATTAAGCTTTGTCCTTTTTGCTGCTTCCCTTTTTTCACAGGTTCCGCTGGCGCCCAAAAAAAGTTTGGCGGCAGCGCGTATTGAAGCGGGCGCCATCCATCTCGATGGCCAGCTGAACGAGCCTGTTTGGCAACAAGCCTCCACTGCTGAAGGCTTTGTCTTTTTGTGGCCTACGCCCGGACGAACGGCTACCGAAAAATCGGTGATCAAAATCGTTTATGACGATCATGCCATTTACATCGGTGCGTTGCTTTACGACAACAGCCCCGACAGCATCAAGCATCGCCTTACCAAACGCGACGAACTGGAAAACACCGACTGGTTTGCCGTGACCTTTGATACCTATCAGGACGGCCAAAACGCGCTTCAATTTGGCATTTCTCCGGATAATGTACAGTTCGATTCCAAGTTTTCACTGGCCAATGCCAACTCCGACAATGGCAATGCCGATGGCGAAGACCCCGCCTGGGATGCAGTGTGGTACAGCGCCGCCTCCATTACCAAAGACGGCTGGGTGGCAGAGTTGGAAATTCCTTACAGCGCCTTGCGTTTCCCTAAACAGGAAGATCAGCACTGGAACCTGAATTTTTTTCGTCGCATTCAGCGAAAGGGTGAAACCGATACCTGGAATGAGGTAAAAGCGGAAATCAGCGGTTCCCTCAACCAAATGGGCAGGCTGGATGGCGTTCATGACATAAAGGCGCCACTCCGCCTCTCGGTAACGCCATTTGTGGCAGCCTATGCTGAAAACCAATACCACCAGGATGCCACTCCTTCGAGTACCTGGAGTTATCCTTTCTCCATGGGAATGGACCTGAAATACGGTATAAACCAGGCTTTCACGCTCGATGCCACCATTGTACCCGACTTCGGGCAGGTGCGGACCGACAATTTTGTGCTCAATCTCTCTCCTTTCGAGCAACGTTTTGATGAAAACCGACCCTTTTTCACCGAAGGTACCGAGCTGTTCAACAAAGGCGGCTTGTTTTATTCCCGTCGCATCGGCTCCAGGCCGCCGCATTACTGGGACGTTTACGACCAGGTGGATGAGACGACTGAAGCGGTGGTGGAAAACCCGTCCAGGGCACAACTCCTCAATGCTGCCAAGTTCTCTGGCCGTACCACCGGGGGGCTCGGTATCGGGGTGTTTAATGCCATTGAGGCTTCCAGCCATGCCACCGTAAAAAACCTGGAAACCGGAGAAAAGCGGGAAATTGAAACCTCTCCACTCACCAACAGGAGCGTTTTTGTGTTCGACCAGAACCTGAAGAACAACTCCTCTGTCACGCTGATCAATACCAATGTTATGCGTTCTGGCGCCGATCGCGACGCGAACGTGACCGGTGTTTTGTTTAAACTCAAGAACAAGGCGCAGTCGTATGCGCTGGACGGTAAGGCGGCTTACAGTTCGATCACCAGCCCGGACGGTAACGAAAACGGCTATACCGCGCACCTTAACCTGGAAAAAACCAATGGAAATTTGCTGTGGGGCGGTAGCTACACGATCGAAAGCGATCGGTACAATCCCAACGACCTGGGGTTTCTGTACAGTCCCAACGAAAAAGCGGGGTATTCTGGGTGAATTACAACCAATACAAGCCCAGGTGGAAACTGAACAGCTACTGGACCAGCATGTGGGCCTACAATGAGCGGCTTTACCTGCCCAACAATTGGGTCACCAGCCAGTTTGGCTGGAACTTCGGCGGCAATACCAAGAAATTTCAAAACTTTGGGGTGAACACAAACTTCATGCCCGTTGGAATGCATGATTACTTCGAGCCGCGGGTGTTCGACTTTGAAACTTACTACCAAATACCAGCCAATGCCAATTTCCGTTTTTGGTATAACAGCGACAACCGCAAAAAACTACAAATGTATGCCAACGGCGGTTATCGCCCGGTGGCGCAAAAAGGCCGGGATAATGTGAATTTAGATATGGGCATCAACTGGCGGGCTACCAACCAACTCACGCTGCGGGCAGGGTCGGGTTTTCAGATTTCCCGCAAGAACGAAGGCTGGACCTGGGCCGATGAATCGGCTGTGGGCTATGAATCGCTCCCGACAGATTTTATCCTTATCGGCCGCCGCCGCTTTGATGTGCTGGAAAACTCCCTTACCCTGAACTACAGTTTTACGGCCAAAGCAAACCTGAATATTTACGCCCGGCATTACTGGCAAAAAGTGCAGTATTCCGATTTTTTCAACCTTTATGACCACGGTCGTATGGAACCATCATCGTACGAAGGCGTAGATGCAAGTGGAAAAGCACTGAATGACATTACTGCCAACTATTTCAACGTTGATGTGGTGTTTACGTGGCGGTTTGCGCCGGGCAGCGACCTGCTGCTGGTGTACAAGAATAACATCTTCAACGAGCAGGTTGGTCCGGTGATTCCCGATTATTTCCATTCGGTGGCCGACTTGGGGCAGTTTGCCGGCTCCAACACATTTTCTGTAAAATTGCTCTATTTTCTGGATTACGAACGGGTGCATGGGAAAAAGGGCCTGGCGAAATAATGGCGTTAGACAGGATTTACAAGTTTTTCAGGTTGAACAGGATGTAATGGCTCAGAGAAGGGCCTCATTCCATCACAACGATCCTGAAAATCCAGTAAATCCTGTCTAAATTTGTACATCTTGTCCAAACAAACTTTTCTATGGCTACCGACCCTTTTCTCCTCGAGCGCATGCGCCGCATTCTCCAATCGAAGAAAACTGTTTGGGCCGAAAAAAAGATGTTTGGTGGCAATTGTTTTATGGTCGACGACAAAATGCTGGTCGGCACTTTCCGTGGAGGCATCATGGCCCGTATTGCGCCGGAGGAAGCTGATGCGCTGATGCAACGCCCCGGTGTGGATCAGATGTACATGAAAGACAAACCGATGGTTGGTTACCTGATGGTTGACCCTATTGCCTACGATGCGGATGCCGATTTGGAGTTTTGGATGGAAAAATGTTTGGCGTTCCACCCGCGGGCGAAGTCGAGTAAAAAGTAGCGGCGACTTTAGTCGCCGATCCTATCGGCCGGCAATTTTATCCTGTTTACGCTGTTTTAATATTATTAAAACAGCATTTTTAGGTTATGAAAATTTCTGGAACGGCAGGCTTGCACCTGTTTTATATTGTCCTCATTGTATCCATTTCGGTTGCATTTTACAAGGATCACAAGCGCTTAAATGCTATGTTGGTATTGACCCAAGACTCGGTAAGCAGATCTTGTGATGGACTTGAAAGTGCCACCAAACACTTTGCGCGTGAGTTGGATATTGCGGCTTAAGATTATCCTAAACCATTAACGCTAGCAGCCAGGCAAGCGCAAATAAATATTAGAAATCAAACTGCCAATTTGATTCAACAAATTGAAATAATACAATCGGCGTCGAATACAACAGTAGGGGAAAGCCCTGTTTATGTATTGAACTTCATAAAAGCGCTGCAGGATTCGGCCGGAGAAATTCTCAAAGGAGAACCCATGCCCGTCTCTGACTTGTACCTTTCCAAGGAAGGTTTTGGCGAGAATAATCTCAAAAAATTGCTCTCGCAGCCAAATTCAGTGGAAAAGAGGGTGGTGTTGAATAACTTGATAACTCGTTCCCAGTTGCTAGAGTTCGAACTGACAAAGACTTTGACACTTAAGCATACAGGAATAAGTTTTGTTAGAATGAGGTTAGAGCCTATAATATCAGCAAAAACATATGCTCCAAGAATTGGGGATACTTTTGAGGCAGATATTTTCATTGGTGGAAAATACTGTGAAAATTTTGAAATACGTCAAATTCAGGTCAATGGGAAACCATTCCCGGTAAAAGAAGGCATGGCGCATTTCTTTGAACATTGCTCCACTTCAGGCGTCAAAAAACGTAACATAGAAATTAGTGTCTTCATGAATGATGTCGAAGGCATTCGGACCTTTTCAAAAGATTTCGAATATTGTGTTTTGAAAGCATGTTGCAATTAGGATATTGAGGTTTCTTCTTTAAAAACTACACAAATATGGCGGTCCTATGGACCGCTCTTCCCCCCCTTCCGATAGCTACAAAGAGGGCGGTCCGCTGGACCGCTTACGAGAGGCCCCATCGTTACAAATATGGCGGTCCGCTGGACCGCCTGCGCGATACTCCTTCCGATATCTACAAATATGGCGGTCCGCTGGACCGGGATTACCCGGGAGGCGATCGGGTTTCCGGTGTTGTATTTTTTGATTTGTGCTAACAAACAAGGTGTGTTCCATTGGTCTCTGGATTGGCTTTTCCGGTTTTAACAATTTCTGGTTTGTACCATCAGAAACGTCCCGGTACACCAGCGGTCCCTCGGACCGCCCTCTTTGTAGCTATCGGAGAAGTGGGTGGGAATTGCGGTCCAGCGGACCGCCATATTTGGTGTGCATATTTGTTGTACACATTTGTTGCGCATATTTGAGGCAGGATATTGACATGGTTTGTACATTCCGGTATCTTTGAAGCCAACCTCAATAACCTCAACAAACCATGCCCAACACGTACACCCAATTAATCACCCACCTGGTATTTGCCGTAAAAAACAGAGAAGCATTGATTCTGCCTTCCTTTCGGGAAGAAGTAGAACGGTACATAACAGGACTCCTCCAAAGAAAAGGACATAAACTGCTCGCCATTTACCTCATGCCCGACCATGCCCACATACTAATTGGGCAAAAGCCGGTGGTTTCCCTCTCCGAAACGGTCAACGTGCTGAAAGTAGAATCGGCGAAATTTATCAATGCAAAACATTTTTAAACTGCCATTTCCAATGGCAACATGGATTGGTGCGTTCTCTCACTCTAAAAGTGCCTTGGATAATGTAGTTCGGTACATTAAAAACCAACCAGAACACCATGAAAAGCGCAAATTCAAAGAAGAATACATCAACTTGCTGCGCAATTATGACATAGAATACCAGGACAATTATTTATTCGATTTTATAGAGCAATAAAAACTTAGCCCCAATGAAATACCCTCCCACCAGGTCTGCCACAGGCAAACAATCTTACGGCGTTACCTGACATTATGGTCGCGACCTTAAATGAACCACAGGATAAATATTCTCCATCCTTCCAAAATTCTTATACCATGAAACCTATTCTCACCGCATTTTTACTTTGTCTTGCCACATTCCTGACGGCGCAAAACAGCAGTATTGAAATCTCTGCCGGCCCTTCTTTTTCTACCGTAAATTTCGACGTCCCTCAAAACGCTCCCGGCTACGGATTTCCATTTGAAGACGTCGCGGAAAAAGCGATGGTCGGCGCCAGCATCCGCCTGGGGTATGCACAGAAGATGGTTGGTCCCTTGTTTCTGCGTACAGGACTGGAATACTTCAGCACCGGATATGGCTATTCCAAAGATTTCCTGTGGCCAGGGGAAATTGTGAACAATGAAACTTACAAAACCGATGAAGCCGCCTATACCCACCAATATCTGGCCGTTCCGGTCATGCTCCGCCTGATGCCAGCCAACAAAAGGCTGACGCCTTACGCAGATGCTGGCCTGAATGCCGGTTTTTACCTGCAAACGGGGGTTCGGAGCATATTGGCAAACGAAACCAAGAACTCCTCCGAACGGCTCGACGAGGTCAAACCATTTCAACTCAACGCAGCCGTAGCGCTCGGATTGCAATTTTCACTAATCAACAATTCCAGCGTTTTCCTCCAACCAGTGGCCAAATACAGCCTGAGCGACCTGACCGATGATACGCCTTCGCCTGTGTTTACCTGGGGACTTGAAGTGGGTGGACGCGTGTTTTTGGGCCAATAACAAGCTGCGGAATGGGAAGAAGGGGGAAAAGCATTACTCGCCAGCTGTTGTTTGCCATTCGGCAATTGTTGTGGGCAGGCCTGCTCACGCTCCTGACCCAGTTTGGCGGTGTATTGTGGCTGCTGTTGCTTCCATTCCGGAAAATAAGACCCTATCGCTATCCCGTTTTTTTGGTGGTTTATCTGCTGGCAACCGTTTTCCTGATTCCACCGCTGGCTTGTTTGGGTGGACGGGTTCCATTGCCGGTTTTTTCGTCGGATGTCGTAAAGCCGGAAAGTTTGTGGTTTGCTTTCCTGAATCGCCATTATGTGCGCCCAGCGCTCGGCGATGCGCTGCAAACTGTTGGTGAAAACCTGCAACTGAGGTATCCTGAGGCAGTTATATACTACATGGATGCTGGTTTTCCATTCATCAATGGTTACCCACTGGAGCCACACTTCAGTCATCGCGACGGTAAAAAGGTAGACATTTCCTTGTATTGGACCCGAAAATCGGATGGAAAATTAGTAGCCGGCTCGCCATCGCCGATTGGCTATGGCGCGTGTGCTGCACCGCTCCCGGGTGAATACGACTACAACACAGAATGCAGGAAAAAGGGTTTTGGTACACTTCTTTGGATCGCAGCCTGGCGGCTCCTCTCTGGGATGAAAATGCCTATTCGTTCGATGGACCGCGAACTCGGGAACTAACCCGGTTGCTTGCCGACCAGCCGGAAATTGAAAAGATTCTGCTTGAACCCCATTTAAAAACCCGGCTCCGATTAGTGCAGTACAACAAAATCAGAGTCCAGGGATGTAAGGCTGCCCGCCATGACGATCACCTCCATGTACAATTGTAGTAGATGAGAGAATCAGGCCTGCTTTGATGGTACGGCCCCTGAAATGGCATCGGTATATTGATTGGGCGTGACGGCGCCCCGAAATAACACCCTGCCATTGCCCGTCGCATCAAATTTCAACACCACCCCCAATCCGGGATCTTCCGTTGGGAGATCCAAACCAGCGGATGCCAATTGACTTCTAAAAGCGGCCCATTCAATGGGCAGTGTACCAAAGATTTTCATAAAAAAACGACTCAGGCCGTTGAGCGCCTTGTTCTGTACAGGGGAGGTCAGAATAAACAATTTGGGGGCATAACCCAGGTTCCTGATTTGATTCAGCTCCCAGTCCAGGTTGTCGGACTTCACCACAGGCATCACAATCGCGGCTGATTTTTCCAGATAGTCCAGCACGTGCTGCTGCCAGTTGCTGTCTTTGTAATAATCGGTGTAACCGCCACTGAGGGGCAGAAAATCGTGGGGATTGCCGAGCATGATGAAAGGCCCGATGCGGTCGGAAAAGGATTTGCCAAAAAACTCGGCAAAAGTGAGCGACTGAATCGGAATCATCCAGCTGCCTTTTCCCAGCGCGCCGGTTTCCGATTTAATTTTGCCCAGCCGGCCACTCCAAAAACCGATGTTTTCGGTTTTGAAAGCGCGGAGATACAGCACTGGTTTGCCCTTTGTTTCATCCAACACCTGGGGGATACTGGCTCTTTTGTAATTTTTATCCTGCTGGTAAAAGGCAAACACCAGCACACCGAGAAACAGCACAAAGTACATTACACTGTTGCCGCTCACATAGGGTACCCCCAGCAGTAAAAAGCCAATCAGCAGCACCAGTACAAGGTGAATATTCGCGATCCAGCGGTAGGAAAACGGCGGCTTTCCTGGCCCGCCCTGTCGCATGTTGCTGATGCCCAGCATTTTCCATAACAGGCCAATACCTGCAACGCCGCTTCCAAAAATCCACAGGAAATACAGCAGCAGGCCCCACTCCGGATCCTTCCAATCGGCAATGTTGCCCAAAATCCACGATCCCAGCCCAATTTGTGCAAAAATCAACGCTGCAATCAGGCCCACTGAACCCCATCCCGTGCCAGTGCGAACCCGAAAGGGGGTGTACAAGATGGAAGCAAGGATCAGGAAGTAATCCAGCAGCAATAAAAGGAGCAATACATTGGGCATCGATATATGGTTTCAGTTTTCAAAGGTAGGAAATTGAGTGCTTTTCCCATTCCTTGCCTACTTTTGAGGCGTAACCCCGGATTTCAATTTCTATCGTATGCGTGCACTCATTATTGGTGGTGGTATAATTGGCCTCAGCGCGGCCTGGTACCTTGCAGAAGAGGGTTGTGATGTGACCATTCTGGAGAAGGGCGATTTGCTCGACGGCTGTTCTTTTGGCAACATGGGACACCTGCCCATTTCGCATGTGGTGCCGCTGGCAGCGCCAGGTATGCTGGAAAAAGGCATACGGTGGATGTTCAATTCGAGTAGCCCTTTTTACATAAAACCCAGCCTACGGCCATCTTTGCTGCGCTGGGGAATTCGCTTTCTGGCAAATTCCACCCAGAAACACGTACAGTACAGCGCTAAACCCTTGGCTGAGTTGATGCAGTTGACGAAGCAATTGTTGCTGGCGGACTGGTCACCCAAGATGAACATTCAAACCACCCAAAATGGTTTGCTGATGTTGTGCAAAAAAGAAGCCACGCTGCACGAGGAATTGGAAACAGCCTCCCTGGTGCGCTCATTGGGGATGCAGGCCATCGAACTTTCTAAGGAAGAAGTATTGGCCATGGAGCCTGCTGTTCGCCCCGATGTATGCGGCGCGGTTTGGTACAAAGACGACCTGCACCTGCAGCCCAATGCACTCATGGCACAATTACCGGCATTGCTGGAGGCTCGCGGCGTGAAAATCCTGCGGAATGCTGAAGTAGCATCATTCGATCGAAGCAAGGGCAAAATCCTGTCGCTCAGGCTGAAAAACGGGGAAATAATGCAGGCCGATGGCTTCGTCTTGGCAACAGGTTCCTGGAGCCCGGCCATGGCCCGTATGGCCGGTGAGCGTATCGACCTGATGCCGGGCAAGGGCTATGCCATGACCTTAGATATGTCCGACCCTCAGCTGCGCCATCCGGCTATTTTGGTGGATGCCAAGGTAGCCATGACGCCATGGGCAGGCAGCCTGCGCATGGGTAGTACCATGGAAATTGCACCCATGAACGAAAGCGTCCATTGGGCGAGGGTACAAGGCATTTTGGATGCCGTACCGGAGTTTTTGCCGGGTTTAGCAGGCAATATGGCTTTGGATCAACTAAAAAAAGGAATCGACCAGGCTGCTCGTTCGCACGCGGTGGCGTATCCAGGGCTTTGGTATGGTTTCAGACCAGTATCACACGACGGATTGCCCTACATCGGTTGGGCGCCACACAACAGCAATTTGCTGATGGCCACCGGGCATGCCATGCTGGGTGTGAGTATGAGCACGGGAACAGGAAAACTGATTGCAGAAATGGCGTGTGGAAAACCGGTTTCTATTCCGGTGGAGGCTTTCAGGCCAGGAAGGTAGCGCTTAGTTGGGTTTTAGCCATTGGGTGTTGGTCTTTGGCTTCGATCTCGATTTAAAGTACTGTACCAGATTGAATGCCAGAAATAGTAGAATTAAATTTTGAACACCCTTTTTAAAACAGCCTGTACATTACTTATCAACAAATATTTTGTCAAAAATTAATGCATTGAGAACCAAATAGTTAATCCTTCGGAGCAAAGCCAAAGACTAAAGACCAATGGCCAAATCTCTGCTTACTTGTTTTTTACCAGACGGTTGTTCTCATCGGGGAAAACAGCCGCCGGACGGAAGTCTTTTGCCTCTTCGGGTGTCATGAGTGCGTAGGAGATGATGATCACCAGATCGCCCACCTGCACCAGGCGTGCGGCAGCGCCATTAAGGCAAATAACACCAGAGCCCCGCTCACCGCGAATCACGTAGGTTTCCAGGCGCGCACCGTTGTTGTTGTTGACAATCTGCACCTTTTCTCCTTCCATAATGTTGGCAGCATCCATGAGTTCTTCATCGATGGTAATGCTGCCAATATAGTTCAGGTCGGCCTGTGTGACGCGTACCCGGTGTATCTTGCTTTTGAAAATCTGTATGTACATGCTCTAAGGTCCTCTGACGCTATACAACGTTTTTTTGACGGTTCGGTTTGCAAAGGTAACAGGAAAACAATCATTTCAAGGATTAATGATACCACAGCTTTTGAAATAATACGGGGCTTTTTTCAGTTTAAGGGAGGTTAAATCCATCTAAACTTCCATTCCATGAAACAATGTATCATGCTACTGCTTGCTCTTTTTCTTTATCCTGGCTTGCAGGCTCAGGTGATGGGCAACTACGGTAACCAGCAAAACACCTATCAGAACATCAACTTCAATGCGCAGTACCGCGCGGTGCCCAAGGCCGCAAATTTCCTGGGCGACAACCAGATGGAGATTACCATCAACGCACTGTCGAACCAGAAGGCGAACTCCTATGTCGCTGTTTTTTCGGTCATGCAGGTGGGCAAAACAGCCGAGGAAACCAATAATTTGATCAACACCCGGATCAACGGTATGCTGTCGGAACTGAAGACGCTGGGCATCCCGGATTCGAACATGTACATCGACATGGTTAATTTTTTGCCCAAATACGAATACGATGTCAGCAAGAAGATTTTTTCTAAAAAAACGTACACCGAGCAGCCCAAGGGCTTTGAACTGCAAAAGAACATTCACGTCCGGTACAGGAAGCCTGGCTTGCTCGATGAGATCGTAACGGCTGCTGCCCGGCAGGAGATTTATGACATCGTAAAAGTCGACTACTTCGTGGACCACCCGCAGGTGGTGTATGCCGACCTGCGTACGGCTGCCATGGTGTACCTCAACCCAATTAAGAAGCAGTACGAATCTATCGGCCAACAGCTCGATTCCGCTTACGTCATCACCGCGGAAAATGCCTGGGTTGCCTATCCTATCAACCGCTACGAGAGTTACCAGGCGTTCAGTTCCACCAAACTGGACCAAGACGAGAAGAGCGGCTCCGTAATCAATACCGCCGACAAACCCATTTCACGCTTTTACAATGCCGTGCCCGCCAACGCTTACGACATCGTGATCAACCCCGAAATTCTGGAACCCGCCGTACAGTTTTCCTATAATTTGGTGGTGCATTTTACCCTGCCCGAACGCAAACCCGTGACGCGTACCGAAGTGAAAAAGGAATACCTCTTGCTGACGCCAGAAGGAAATTTGAAGACGTTGAAAATCGAGTAAAGGTTTTGGATTTCCGATTTTCGATTACATGATTTCCGATTTCCGATTGATTTAGGATTATGTGATTTCGAATTCCGATTACATGATTAACGATTTCCGATTGGATTTAGGATTTGAGATTGAGGATGTAAATACCCGATTAGCGTTAAATCAACCATTTCAATTCAACAATCACCTCGGCAATCTTAAATCATGTAATCGGAAATCGGAAATCGTAACTCATGTAATCGGAAATCGGAAATCGTAACTCATGTAATCAGAAATCGGAAATTCTACTCTCGTACCCGTGCCACCACGATCCCGGTTTGCCCGCGCTGGGAGCGCACATAGTCGCCCAGCAATTGACTGGACACGATTACTTTTTTGCCCAGGGATGAGGCGTGGAGCAGGTGTACACGGCCGTTGCGGCGGACCGCAAATCCTTCATGACTAAAATCCAGTCCGGTTTTGGCGGAGGTGATGGCGATGATGTCGCCTTCATGGATCAGGTGTTCAATGGATTCGATGCGGTCCTGAGGGATGTAGGTCCAGGTATGCTGGTTGAGCCGTTTTTCTGCATTTACAATTTGCTGCAGCACAGCGGGGTCGTTAAGCCGGGTATATTTTTCAGCGTGGCGGCTCATGAAATCGATGTGCTTGTGCAATTGAACACCGCCGAGTTGGGGCGTAATGTCATCGAGAATACCGCTTTTTTCCGCTTGCAGCAACCAACCAGAGAAGTAATGAATCCTCGAGCCATAGCCGTCTATGCGTCCACCCCAATACCGCAGTTGCCGGACGGCCCGGGTAAAAGCCTGTTCGGATGCCAGGGCGCTGTCAGCCGTTTGGGCAATGGCCAGACTGCATTCTACGAATGTCCAGCAGTCGAGAGCCTGCAGGTTGGTAATCAAGCACTCCGGACCTGGGCTTTCCAGCGTCCCGACAACATACGGGGTGCCAAGAAAGGATTCGGCCACTGCCAGCATGCGTCCAGTAGTGGAAATGCTGATGTTGCGGGCCAATGCCGATTTGTCCTGCAGCACGCGCAGGTCCTCGGGTGTCATCATTGCCATGCAGCAAAGCAACCCGAGCAGCAGGATTTTAGTTCTTAAAAAATGCCGCATGCGACAAATAAACATGATTTTATGCAAAAACGGGCACCAAAGCATAATATTGTAGTCGGCACAGCAGAAGACAGAGAATACAAAGCCTTGTTCATCCAATCGCTTTGCACTACTTTTGTATCCTGCAACGTTGTTAATAACAAGACATTTCCATGCATTCTACGATGAAAAAAATTCTCCCACTGGTAATAATGTTCCTTTTTGTTCAGGTTGGTATGCTTTCTGCCCAGAATTTCAGGGTACAGGCGGCGGCCTTTGCGGACTCTGTATCCAACAATTATTTCAAGGACCGGGGCGTGGAGAGTGTGATTGCCATGGTCGACAACAACGGCATTTACCGTTATTTTGTTGGGTCTTACAATACCCTGGATGAGGCGGAGATGATTCGAAAAGCCCTTGTGGAAAAGGGGTTTCCTAAGGCAACCATTGTGGATTTGGAGGTGCAACATGCCCTCTATGAGTCGCCTTGTACTTATTTTGCAGGTAACCCTACGGCCGACCCTGCCTCGGGCGATAACGTACGAAACATTTACTTTGAGTCGGGTTCTTCGGCACTTTCCCTGGATTCGCGCCGGGAACTGGATCGCCTGGCCCAGACACTTCGCGACAACCCGGATTTGAAACTCCAACTCACCGGACATACCGATGCCAAAGGCAGCGCACAGTCAAATATTCAATTGGCATCTTCCCGCTCGCGCATTGCGCGCGATTACCTCATTGCTCGTGGAATTCGGCCCGATCGCATGTTCCTGAAAGTGTATGGCGAAGCCAAACCTGCTGTAGACAACCAGGATTTCTATGGCAATGATTTGCCCCAGAACCGAAAATGGAACCGCCGGGTGTCGATGGCTATCCTGGATGGTAGCGGGGAGGTGGATCTGGAAGGGAAAGAACCTTAAGCACTTTCCTGCCTGCATTACCTACCAACGCCGCCGTTTGAGCGACAATACCGTTGCTGCCAAAAACATGGCAGTAAGACTTAAAAAATAAATCAGGTCCCGCGAGTCGAGAATACCACGACCAACCGAGTTGTAATGGTATTGAATGCCCAGCGACTGTACAATATCGTCGAAACGGCCGTAAAAGATGGGCAAGTGGCTGAACAAATCGAAGGCCTGGTACATGAAAAAGCACAGGAATGTGGCCAGAACAAAGGAGATGATCTGGTTGCTGGTGCGGGATGAAGCAAAGATCCCAATCGCCACAAATGCCGAGGCCAGAAACATCAAACCGATGTAGGAGCCTAAAATGCCCCCCGAATCAAGGTTCCCTTTTGGTGCACCCAACTGATACACCGAGTAATAGTAAATGGTGGTTGGCAGTACTGCCAGGAAAACCAGCGTGATGCACGCAAGGTATTTCCCCAGCACAATTTGCCAGTCGCTCAGGGGCCGGGTAACCAGCAGTTCGATGGTGCCATTCTGGGTTTCTTCTGCCAGGGAGCGCATGGTAACGGCAGGGATGAGAAACAGGAACACCATGGGCGCTGTGTTAAAAAGCGTATCCAGGCTGGCGTAGTTGTTGCCCAGAATGCTGTAATCCGGAAATACCCACAGCAACAAGCCCATCAGCATCAGGAAAATGCCAATGACGATGTAGCCTGTCAGGGAGGAGAAAAAAGCATTGATTTCCTTCTTATAAATTGCCAGCATCTTTGCCCATGGTTAGTTGGTGGAAAACATCTTCTACGCTGTACTGCTCTTTGTGCAGTTCCAGTAAGGTGAGTTTTTGTTCTACAGCAAAGCGGAACACCGCGGGGCGGAAATCCTGCCCGGAAGGTGCTGTGAGTTGCCAGCGGTGTTTGCCCAGGTCTTTCACGCCTTGCACGCCTGGTATTTTTTTCAGGGTAGTGGCATCGGTTTTTTCAGCAAATTCCACTTGTACCACGCTTTGGCCAATGAACCGCTGTTTGAGTTCCTCGATGGGCGCATCGGCCACGAGTTTCCCTTTGTTGATGATGATGGCGCGGTCGCACACCGCTTCAACTTCTGCCAGAATATGGGTAGATAGAATCACCGTTTTTTCCTTGCCCAGGTCTTTAATCAGCTGCCGGATTTCAACAATTTGGTTGGGGTCGAGGCCGGAAGTGGGCTCGTCGAGAATCAACACCTCCGGGTCGTGGAGCATGGCCTGGGCCAGTCCCACGCGTTGACGGTAGCCCTTGGAGAGTTCGCCGATTTGTTTGAGCCGGTGCGAAGTGAGCCCGGTGCGCTCAATCATTTCTTCCACCCGTTTGCGCGGGTTGCTCACTTTGTGGATACCCGCGGTGAAATGCAGGTATTCGCGCACATACATATCCTTGTATAGGGGGTTGTTCTCGGGAAGGTAGCCGACCCGCGCCCGCGCTTCCATGGGGTTTTTGTCCACCGAAAATCCACAAACGGTAGCTTCCCCCTCTGTTTGGGGAAGATAGCCGGTGATGATTTTCATTGTGGTGGTTTTGCCGGCGCCATTGGGGCCCAGGAAACCCAGCACCTCGCCTTTGTGCGCCTCAAAAGAAACGCCATCGACCGCACGTTGTACGTCGTAAATTTTGACAAGGTTGGAAACAAGGACTGACATTGGCGTTAGCGCATTGAGGGCGAAGGGGCAAAAGTACGGTTTACGAAGATAAGGTAGACATGGGAGGGCGAAAATCAGCGCATGTTTAAATTTAACACTTTTGACTAGCCAACCATACTACCGGACATTTTTTGGGATTAACCACAATAAGGCACATGAGATTAACCATATCAGGGGTACAACTTTTTAAAATGTTCAGTCGTATACTCGCCAACGAGCCATAAGCACGGATAATCTGCTTTATTGCCCGTTCTCCATTTTTCGGAACTCCCGCTCGAAAATAGTTTCCAGCTGGTCGGCGTGCAGGTTTTTGGCAATGATGGTGCGGTCTTTGTCAAGCACATAAAGTTCAGGCGTATTGTCGACAAAGTATTTGGCGTAAATGGCGCGGTTGGTAGGGTCGTACACATTGGTGAAGCTGAACGATTTTTTGACAAAAGCCCGCCACTCTTCGGTTTCTGTGTTCACACCAATGCCAAAAAAGTCGACGCCCTTATCTTTCCATTTTCTGTAAATCCGCTCGATCTCGGCTGCCTGCTCCTGGCAGTGTTCACAATGCGGGGAGAACATGAAAATGACAATAATGGGCGCCTTTATCCCGTAGATACTCTTTTCTACGCCATTCACGTCCATGGCGACCACATCCGGGCCCTTTCTACCCAGAGTGCTGGCTTCCATTTCCCAGGCGTGTTTGCGCAGTTTTTCGATGTTCTCAGGCTTATCCCAGAAGGCCAGTTCCGGGGTGAAGAACTCCTGGATAATGTGAACATAGACGGCCTCACCGTCCATTACAGTGGTTCTGCCGTTTTCGTACTGCAGTGCAATCCAGTTGGAGAAGAATTTGAAATACTCCTTGTTGGGGATCACACGGCGGATCAGTTCGTCGGAAACGGCGATTATGGAATCCGGGCGTTGCGGGGTGAGTTCTTTGATGTAGCGCTTGAGTTTGTTGACCACTACCGGGGTGTGAAGCAGGCGGTCGTCGTTAAAATCTACGCCATCCCAAAAATGTTTGCGGTATTCCACCACCTGCGCGACGGTATCAATGTCGCCATTGGGTTTCCGTATATCGGGCAGTTCGGGATTTTGCCCGGCAATTTTAAACTTGGTAAAAAAGCTGTTGGGGTAGGTATTGAATATGCCATCCAAATGTGCTTTGCGCTCCGCCAGCAATTGATCCTGTCGGGTTTTAGCCTGCTCGTATTCGGGAGAACCCGGCGGCGCAGAGCGGATGATTTTGTTCATTTGCAGGAGTACCGGGTCCTGAGCCGATTGGAATACAACATTCTGGAAGAAAAGATCGGGGTCGATGGCCCCTTCTACCTTCATGCTGGGGTAGATGTCGTTGGCCTTGGTACGCAGGGTAAAATGCTGTTCCTGATCGATGAGGATAGAGAAGTTTTTATTTCCGGGGAGCAGAAAGGTATAGAAGCCAGCGGCCAGCGGATGTTCGCGGCGCAGCGTAAAATGGCCTCTGGCGTCAACCATGGCCGAATCTGCCAGGTAGTTTTGTTCCCCCAACATGCCCACCATACGGGTCGGGCCTGCTGGAAGGCCTTCTATGTATACTTCGATGAGGGTGCTGTCGACTGCTTTCTGGGCTATAGCGAGATTTGTAAGCAGGGTGAAAATGAAAAGGACTCCTATTCGTAACTTCATGGGTATGCTTTTTTTCCGACCCAAGGCCGGCTTTACAATGTAAGACGATAAAGAGAACGCAAAATTACGGCCAATGACTAAAAAAGGGCGCTTATTTGAGCTTTGTTCACAAAAATGCAGGCTTGACAGTGGTTCAGCCCTTCTCCTTAACCCTTCCTAGCCCGAGGGCTTGCAGCATAAAGCGGGGCAGCGGTTTTTCCACATTGGCGCGTTTACGCAGGTCGAGGTACCAGCCAATTTTTTTCATGATGGGTATTTTATGGGTCTCTACAAACTCGATAAGGGTACCATCGGGGTCTTCAATATAGGAAAAATAGCCGGCCGCTTCACCCATGTCAAAACTGCCGCTGGAATCTACCGTAAAGGGGTGGCCTTCCGCTGCACAGAATGCCTTCATTTCCTCCATGCCGGTGATGTCGAAGCAGAGGTGGATAAAGCCAAGATCTCCCCAGAAGCGGTTTTCAAATATTTTTACAGGAGTTCTTTCGGTAGCTTGCACCAGTTCAATTTCTGTGGGGCCGAAGAGCGGGCTGAAGGCGCCTTTTCTGGGGTGCGAATGTTCCAGCAGCACGCGCCGGAAGGCTTGCTCACCGCCATCTACACCCAGCAGGTCGTCGAATTTTCCGGACTTGTCGTACACGACCTGGTCATATCCCAGAATTTTGCTGTAAAAAGCAATGGCCTTATCCATGTCCGACACGCCAATGGTGCATCCATAGATTCCGCCGGTCTGAAACCGGTTGTTTTTGCTGAACCACACATTGGCACTTACCACCTCAAAACTGTTTCCCCAGGGGTCTTTGACAAAAAAATGCTCCCGGCCATCCGGTCGGGTACCCACCTTAGTGAGCATGGTGACGCCTTTTTTACGGAGATCATGAAAGCAGGCCTGCACGTCTTTGCATTTTATTTTAGCCATAAAAATGCCCAGGTCGCCGAGTTGGGTTTGAAAAGCGGCGGGTTCTGGTATGCGGCTGGTATACTGCCAGATTTCCATGCCACCGCCGCCTTGCATGTTTACGGCCAGGATGGCATGGCGGTCGCGGGGTTCCCCGCCGGTATAGGGGAGCATAAGGCTTGCGGTGGCGGCTTCTTCGAAAATGGGCACGTCCATGCCAAAATGTTTGCGGTACCAATCGAATCCTGCGTGCACATTGGAAACGCCAATGCCTACTTGTTGTATACCTGAAATGATCATATGTGTTGGTTCGGATTTAATATTCCGGTTCGAAACAAGGAATGCGTGAAGGGTATAAGAATGTTTTCGAGGCTGTGGTGCGCGCAAAAATACGCCGATTGATAAAATTTTAACCAAAAAGGCACGATCTACAATTTTAAAAGGGCTCCAGACGTTTTTTTCAGCGCGCCGTTGCATACTTTCGGCATCCTGCAATCACTGGCTTAATCGAATCCATTCCGCTATGAACCGCATGCTTTGGCTGCTTACCTTGTTGCTTGCCTTCAGCGTATCGCTGTCGGCGCAAACCTCCCGCAAAATCAAACTCAATCCGGTGTCGCTCGGCATCGACCTCCCCGAATCCTACAAAAGCCGGACATTCATCAAGGGCTTGTCGGGGTTTGTAAATAACATCGATCAGTTGGTTGGATCCATGGTGTTGATCGACGACAATAAAACCAGCGTGCTGACCCGGTTCGTCCGGCAGGACAAACCGCCGATTATTACCACATCGACTTCCCATGTCATTTATTCTGCTAAAATCGATTCCAAGTTTAAATACAATGGCTCGTACGCCATTGCCTCTACAAAGGTGAGCCGCGACGCCATCAACGAACTGGTAATCACAGATATCGCTGTGGCATTTCTTCCGGAAGACTACATTCCTTACGTGGAAATTTGTAAGGCTTCTTCAAATGTCAATGCCGACACGAAGCGCAAAACCTATTACATCCGTTCTGCGAAACTGACGACAGTGTACACCCGCGCCTATCAAAAGGTATTGGGCGACATCAATGTGAGCGGGGTGGCTTTCAGCCATGATGGCGAAGTGTTTGCCAGCTCCGATCAATTCAAGGTGGATTACATCGTATCTGTTGATTTGGTGAGCCTGGAAAAACTGTTGTCGCTCCACAATTGTGAGCAAATGGTAGCCAGTGATGAAATCGCTCGCCGTGAAAAAGCTGAGCGCTCCAGGATAGAAGCCCAAAAGGCGGAAGAAGAGCGCCGAAACAAAGAAAACTCACTGGCTGCGGCTCAGGCACAGGTGGAAGAACTGCGTCGATTGCTGGGCCAGAGTGCCCAGGCCAATGCTGGGTTGCAGCGAGAATTGGGTGAGGCTACGGAACGCGAACGGCAAGCCCAGGAACAATTGGAGGCTGCCCGCAAGCAATCGGAATACCTGTCCATCAAGGCCAATCAGGAGCAGCATGAATCGGATAGCCGTGAAAATGTGATTGTTACCTTCCGAAACAAAGACGGCAAGGTATTGGAAATCAAAAGCCTGGATGAACTCAGTCCAGAGAAACTCCGCGACCTCGGTTTCGACGTGGAAATTCTAATGGAGCAAAAGAAGGGGTAGGCGTATCCGGCGGACAGTTCCTCGGCTACTAGTGATAGGATTTGAACAATACCCTCCAACGCATTTGCATGACCCCCAGCATGGCTTCCCGAATGATGTGCAGCGACATCTTAGACTGGCCTTTTTCCCTGTCTTTGAAGGTGATGGGTACTTCCCGTACTTTAAAGCCCAGGGTATAGGCCGCAAATTTCATTTCTATCTGAAAGGCGTATCCAATGAACCGAATGCGGTCGAGATTTATGGCTTCCAGTACTTTCCGGCTGTAACAGATGAAGCCTGCCGTAGGGTCAGCTATCGGCATAAAAAGAATCATACGGGCGTATAAGGATGCACCGCGGGACAGGATAATCCGGTCGGTCGGCCAGTTTTCTACCGCTCCACCTTTGGTGTAGCGCGAGCCAACGGCTACATCGGCCCCTTCCTCCTGGCATTTCGCCAGTAGCCGGGGCAAATCGTTGGGGTTATGCGAAAAATCAGCATCCATTTCGAACAGGTAATCGTATCCGCGCTCAAGCCCCCAGCGGAAGCCAGCAATATAGGCAGTTCCCAACCCCAGTTTTCCCTTGCGTTCCAGCAAATGCAATTCTGTGTCGTAAATTTCCTGCAGCCGGCGGACGAGGTCTGCTGTGCCGTCGGGGGAGCTATCGTCAACAATCAGCACATGATAGTCTTGGCGAAGTGCAAAAACAGCCCCAATGATGGCTTCTATGTTTTCGCGTTCGTTGAAGGTAGGTATGATAACGAGGGCAGACAAGGGAAAGAGTTTGGCGGTTTAAAGTTCTATAATGCAAAGGTAAGGCTGAAAGCGATGACCGATGTAATAAGACCGTACATAAAGAGGTTGTAGCAGATACTGAGATAACGATATTTCTTGGCCAAAACGATGCCTAGGAAGTATAAATCTCTGCTCATGGAACTGTAAAGGAATTCTGGGTCTTTGAGCATCTCATTGACACCCCACTGAAATTCCTCCAACGCCATGTCGTGAAAGTTTCCAAAAAAGAGGAGGTTGGCCTTTTTTTCTTTGATGGCCTCCCGGGTCACCTTGCCCTCCGTTACTTTCGGCCGGGTACTCAGTGTTGCAAAAATCATGGAACCCAGGCAGGTGGCTGTCAGCAAAAGTGAGGGTAAAATGAGTTTTGGGTTTTCGTGCAGTTTAGGCAGCAGGTTGGATACCAGGATTGAAATGACAATGGCATTGACAGAAAGCATGAGGTTGGCTTTGCTGTCGGCCATTGAACTCAGGTTGGTATGCGTCCGGTAAGTTGTTCTGTACATGGTTTCCACGCCTCTTCCAAAGCGCGCCATGCGCAATTCATTTTCGCTTTCCTGCAGCAATTTGCTGATGTCGGTTTTTTTGCCACGATCGTCTAGTAATTCCAGTTCTTCCTGGGTCATGGCTTTGTCGGGGTTAAGCCGCTTGCGGAGCTTAATCAGGTTTTTGATGTGTTTGACTTTTCGTTTGTTGAACAGTTCCCGGGCAATTTCGGTGTGATAATCGTGCTTAAGCATAAAATCAAGCTCAAAATCGAGCCATTCCTGCTCACTCATGATCAAATCGCGGGTAAGGACGAACTCCTGCCGGAGTTTGCCGTTGCGGTCCCAATAGGTTTCCATCCCCAGGTGGCTGAGGTCTGCGTCGCAGATGATGCGATCGAGCAGTGTTTGGGGTTTTTGAGGAACCTTGGTTGCCCGGATGCAGGAAAATATAGCATTCAGGTCATCATGACTGATTTTGTCTTCGAGAAAAGCCTTAGCAAACTGGCAACTCCGTTCTTCGTGCTGTTCGGGGCCTTGTGCATACCCAGTATCGTGGAACCATGTGGCCAGCACGAGAATGGTCATTTCATGTTCGCTCAGGTTAAAGCCTTCCCCAATAATACGGGAGGCTGCAACCGTTTGAACAGTGTGTTCAAAGTCGTGGAAGACATATTTGGGCTCGATATTCTTGGCAAAATAGTCTTGTACAAACTGTTCTGTTTCCGACAAAAGTGCGGTGGCGTTCAACATAGGCTTACAATTGGCTGGCAAAGGTACACAACCTTGGCTTTCTGCGTTTGTTCTGGTTTAGTGATTAGGCGGATAATCCACTCCAATGGCTTTCCATTCCTCCGGGCTAAGTATTTCTATCGGTGCAATTTGTTGGATAAGCCCCGGCAGATCCGGCCATTGCACCCCCGCTCTGTGAATATCGCGGAAATCGCGGTACAGCATTTCCCATGGATCGCATGGTATATTGTTTTCGTATGCGTCACGGCTTGAATTAAAAAAATTGCGGTAAGTGGTCAGGGCATTTTCATGGTCGCCGGGCCCGTTGCGCAGCCAAAGTGCATGCGCCAGGTTAGTATACAAGAGGTTTTTATACGCGTAATCTGGGTAGAATTCATTAAGATACATTTGTGCTTGTCGTACGTATCCGATGCCCTGGCCAAGGTTTTCAGCACTTGGGTTGAACAGCAGATCGTAGGAATAGTCCAAACAGGCATTCAACCAGATTGCTTTTCGTTGTGGGCTATAGGATTGTTCATTCAGCAGATTTTGGGCGTATTCCAGGGTTTGCTCCGACCAGTGAAGCGCCTCTTTCCAGTTGGCCTGGGCCCTGAACAGTTGAATTTTGAAATGGGCATTGTAATAGTCAACCTCGTCGGGCTGGAGGCGCAGTTTCTTGAGCAACCGTTTCCTGAGCAGATCAGCACAACAGGTGTACAGTGGTTGTCGGGTGGGGTAAATCGAAGCCATGCGTTCGATGAGGGCAATGGCATAACCGGCCTCCTCCGCCTGGGTAATTTTTCCAAAGGCCAGAAGCGCAGCCGTGGAATCGCCGCGAAGGAGATCTACATGACCTAAATAGTGTGGGTTGATGCCGAAGGGGGCGAGGCTATCTGCCCATTCGAAATAATACTGAGCAGAATCCGCCTGTGCCATTAGCAGGTAGGTTATCCCGGTATTGATGAGCACAGAGTCGGCCAGCGCAATCAATACAGTCTCCTCTTCACTGCTCATTGTTTCCGGCATTTCACCAAATAGGCTGATGCCATTATGATAAAAGGGAAGCGCTTTTCCGGCGTTTGGGTAATTAGCCACCAATCGCCTGCCGCTTTGTACTGCCTTGCCAATAGTAAGTTCCGCTGCTGCGGATGCTGTTTGAATCCTTCGGGGGAGCTAAGCAGTTCAATCGCCTTTATCCGGTATTCCAGGCCTTCCGGAACGCTGGCTTCCCAGAAACTCCAGCTGGCAAAAGTTTCGGCCAGTGCTAGTGTTAGTTTTTGCTCCCATTCGGTGTAGTCACCCCGGTAATGCGATTGTAACCGATGGGTTTTTTCGAGGGCTTTTGCCAGAACAGCAACCTTTTGGGAATGGTTCAAAATACTGTCACTCATCGCATAACTCAGGAAGACTGACCACCGCAAATCTGTTTCCTGATCTACGGTATTGTCTGCCACCACAGGAAGGGTTTGGCAAAGATTACCCAAATGGAGTAAGGTATCGAAAAGGCCACAGATACAGGCCAACTTTGAGTTGTCCAGTAGTTGGTATTCTGCCAGTTGGCGAAATTCCCGCAGTAGTTGATCAAAAGAGTAGTCTGCGTTTTGCTGGTCAAATGCGTTGGAAATGGCCCAATCAGTGTATTGTTTGGCAGCGAGTTCGGTTTTTCCCTGCAACAGCGCCGTGTGTGCGGCCATGATGCTGCCTTCAACCGGGTTGTTAAAATATCGGTTGACGTGGGCTACAACCCGCGCAGCATCTGCAAGGCGGTTGCGCAACAGCAGTTTCCAGTTGAAACTTTCATACATTTCCAACATGCTGGGGCGCAGGTTTTCCTGAGCTTTTCGGTCGAATTGGTCGTACAAGCGAAATGCCCGATCGCAATACAGGCTAACGTGCTCAATGTTGTTGCCATTAATGGCCTGACTACGGTAATAGTTGTAAAATGAGCGCATCAGGGGAATATCGCCGGAAAGTGCCAGTCGTTCGAAGTTTCCCTGAAACTCCAGCGCTTCGTCGAGTTCATAGTCGCGGATCTGCTCTGGGGAAAAAACGAGCAGTTGCCGGTATTCATCCTGGGCGCTGGCGCGGATGGCAGCAGGATCGAGTAAAAAAGTAACAATTTTTTCACCCTGCGAACCCGCCCGGAGTGTTCGGCCATCGGGGTCGAGGCTGATTTCATCCACCATCGTATTGTTGAAGTTGCCTTGAGGTGGGAGTTTCAATTGCATTTTGCCAGAGACAGCATCCCAAAATACGATGCTCCCATCAATATAACCTACGATCAGGGTGTTGCCGTTGGGGTGAAAACGGAGCGCCGTGATGGATAAATTACTCCAGGAACGGATGTGTGCAGTTTCATCCAGCAAGTTGTTGGTTTGGTAAATCTGAATGGTATTGCCGTCGGAAAATGCAATTTTATTTCCTGTGGGGTTGACGGCGGTTTGACTGATGTCGTTGATCTGAATTCTGACTACTTCAGGTGCCTTTTCGTGTGCTCCCAAATCCCAGATTTTGGGAATAAACTGGCCCTGCGTAAACTGTCCAGTTTCAAAAAACTGAATGCCGAGCAACTTGTCCTGCCCTGGAAGAAACAAGAGTTTTCGGATGCTGCCGAGGTAGGGTATTTTTTGCAGTAAAACCTGGCTGCCCAAGTCATAAATCCGGATGGTGTCGTCGCCAGCCAGAACCGCAGTGCGCTGGCCCCATTCATCGATGATTACCGGAAGTTCACCGGCTTCTAATGGTGGGGCTTTCAACAGCCAGTGCTCCTGGCTATTCCAGTTCCAGATGCCCACCGAATCAAAGGAGTAACGGTAGGTCAGCCAGTTGTTGTCGCAATGCATTTCTGGTGCATTGTCCTCTGGCCTGGGCAGGGCTGCAATCAGTGGAAGTCCTGTCTGATTGCAATCCAGTATCCGGAGCTTGTCGCTGTTCCAGATCGCCAGTTTGTTTGCGTCAGGGCTCAACGAAAAGTCGAAAGCGTCCTTTAGGTCGTAGGAATTGGTATTGTTTTTTTCATCCAGTAGCCATAAGCGAAGGGTTCCGTTTTCCGTTGCCATACAGAAGTACTGACCGTCTGGAGCAATAGCACCGGTTTGCTCAAAATAGCTTTCAAGGGCGGGGATGTTGCTGTAGAAAAGAAGGCTGTGATCAGTGTTGTTGAAAATTTGGAGTTGAAAGTCGTTTTCAAACGTGTTGTAGTGCAGGGTGGCGCTGAGGTTTGCCTGAACATTGGTAGCTAAAAATGTTCCAGGAAATTCAGCCGCTATTTCAGCCATGTTGCTTGTTGGCGAAAAGCGTAGAATTGCAGTGGAGGTATCCATTGAAATTACAGCCGATTGGGAGTCGGGAGAAAGTACGCATCCGGGCGTTCCTTCTGCGGCCATGGCTGAAGGCCCGACGGGCAAATTCCATACGGCGTTCCGCTCCCAGCCATCACCCTGTTGATTTTTCTGCAGCATGATCAAGCTATCCGGGTAATACAGCCAGAGTGTTTTATTATCGGGGAACACAAACGACTTCAAACCATTGGATATGCCCTTTACCTGGGCGTTGGTAGCGCCAACACGTTGTTGCTGGTAGCCTTTTTTCATGCCAAAAATGGCATTAAGGTCGACACTCAGTATTTGGCCTTCCAACGGATCGTAATAACGGAAGTACCGTCCGTTGGCCTCAAATTCATACACCGTTTCCGGGGTGGCAGTAATGGAATAGGATCGGTAGGTGTCGCGCCACAAAACGATGGTTTCAGGGCTCCTGAAAACAAAGCTGCCGGCATCGGGCGCCACATCAAATTGCTGGTAACTGGAGTCTACCTGAAAACTTCGCCCGGGTTGCAGCGTCTTTGCATCCCAACTGTATACGGTATGTTTCTCGGGAGCAAAAGCGAAAAGTTTGATCGAGCGGTGATCTGCTACAAACCGGACCTGTACATGGGCCCCAAGGTCTTCCTCCAATTGATAACAAAAGGGGGCAATTGCGCGGTTACCGGCTTTAGTACCCGGCCCAAGGTTGTAGTACCAGGCATCGTACATGGCTTGCAGGCAGTCGGCGTTTAAATCAATGTCACCTGGTGCAATAAAGTTGTTGGCAAAATCAGCCAGCCGGAAGGCCGTGGTTCGGTCACCTTTTTGTAGTAACATTTCGGCATCATTTGCCCTGTTACTGGCCAGCGCATGTCGCGCCATTCGGATGGCTTCCTGTTCTTTCTGGAGGAGCTCGTTTTCTGCAGCGATCCGGCATAGTTCGATGCGTTCATTCATGCTTTGCCGTTCATTCTGGTCGGCATCGGCACATATTTTGGCAGCACGATAGAGCGCAGCGGCATCTTCCCAGTACCGAAGGGCATAGGCTCTGTCGGCCTCCTTCCGGGTCATCTCAAAACAATTCGGGTCATCAAATTTTTTGAAAGCCTGGCTGCTTTGATACCGACCCCGGCCTTTAATGGCATCCTGGTTCGAGTCGCCAAGAATGGGCAGGGGCGTCGTAGCGGTTTTATCCTCACAACGGCTGAGGTACCAGTTGGCCTGTTGCTGGAATTCGACATTGTCACGGGCTTCCGGACAAGCCAGGGCTTTCTTTAATTGCAGGCTGGCCTCACGGCAGTTGCCAGCCGCATAGGCTTTTTTGCCGAGATCAAATGCCGAAGTGTAGCAGGTGTTAATGGGTGGCAGAACGCTTTGCGCCATGATGTTCTGCTGGTAGTACAGCTTTTGTTGCTCAACCTGTGCCCGGAGTTTTGGACCCGACGCCAGTAGAACGCAAAGCAACAGAAAATAGCGGAGCCGTAAAGTCTTCATAGTAATAAGCACATACCGCTTTGGTAGCATATCTATAACTTAAGATGTGCCAGCAAGTTAGCGATTTGTTGGGAAATGGCGTTTACAAAAAGTCGACATCTACAGCATAAGGGTAGGACATCAGGTATTCAAGGGCCTTCTCAACAGGTAAATCTTCGAACACTACCCCGTAAAGCGTGTCGGTGATCGGGACGTGCAATTTGTACTGTCGGGCCAATTGATGGGAAATCCGGAGGGTTCGAACGCCCTCAGCAAGTTCAGGCATGTTCTCCCGAATTTGGGCTGCCGATTCGCCTTTGGCCAGCCTGGTGCCAAACGTGTAGTTTCGGCTGTTGGTACTGGTGGCTGTTGCTACCAGGTCGCCAATTCCTGCTACCCCAACGAACGCCTGACTGGAAGCACCCAGCGCCTGACCGAAGTAGACCATTTCAGCCAGGCCACGTGCAATCAGCAATCCCTGCAGGTTGCGGCCCAGTCCGAGTCCGCCCAATACGCCAGAACCCAAGGCAACCACATTTTTCAAGGCGCCCGCCAATTCCGCCCCCAGTATGTCGTAGGAGCCAAAAACATGAAATTTTGGACAATTAAGGGCATGCTGACCGGCCTGTATGACCTCCCGGAAGCGGCTTCCGACGAGGGTCGCTGCCGGCTGGCCAGCCATGATTTCTGCAGCAAGGTTGGGCCCTGACAAACAACCCACTCGGACTACACTGCATTCCTCCACGATTACCTCACTGATGGTACGGACATTGGCGCGGGTCACTACAACGGAGGGGTTGTTCAGTGCCTCTTCTTCCAGGTCTTTTAGGTCGAAGCCTTTGGTGCCGTGGATCAGCAGGTGGTGGGGCCGGAGAAAAGGCGCCAAGGCCTTCATCATCCTGCGAAAACTGGTTGAGGGCACGATGGGGAAAATGAGGGTGCAACGCGCGGCAATTTCTTCCAGGTTATTGGTAGCCGTGATGCGGGGCGACATTTTTACCCCCATGTGCCGGTGGGTATTGTTTATTTCTTCCACAGTGCTGTCTTTTCTGCTGAAAAGGAGCACATTGGAATTAAATGCCAGGATGTTGGCTACTGCTGTTCCGAAACTGCCGGAGCCAATTACGCCGACCAGATTGTTTGGATTTTTCATGTAGATAGTGCAGAATTTGAAGTTCCAATCAACGTCCGGGTGCTTTTATTACACGGGTCCATTGAGCCTGCCCATTAGCATCGTAAATGGTAATTTCCATTTGTCGTTCCAACCTGGAACCACTAAATCGGAGCATCGCAAAATTATTGCTGGTCACCAGGGTGCCTTCCACGCGGTAATTGTTCTTTTCTTTTGCCGCATCGGCATAAACGCCCGCGGTAAAGGGCGAAGTCGTAAGGTCGTACACCATATTTCCAGCGCTGTTCTCATAGGCGCTGAGTTCTGAAAAATGCCGATCGCCGGTAAGGAAAACAACGCCTTTGATGTTTTCTTTTTCAATAAAACTTAGAATAGAATCGCGTTCGGCCGGGAAAAAATGCTGGTAGGTTTCGTGGTGGTTGTTGGTGGTCAGGATTTGGCCACCTACGGTCACCAATTTGAAGGGCGCCCTGCTGTTGGCAAGAGCATTTTTGAACCATGCCATTTGTTCCGTTCCGATCATGGTACGGGGGCAGGATTTGCAATAGTTGGTAGCGCGAAAATAACGGTTGTCCAGCATAAACACATCCACATCGGCGTAGGTGAAAAAGCTGGTGCAGCCGCCCTGCCCGTTTACGCCGTAGCTTGGGTTGCACCAAAAATCTTTGAACACCTCCATGGAAGTTTCTTTGTGTACCCAACTGCCGTCGCTGTCGTTGGGGCCATAATCGTGATCGTCCCAAATGGCATATTGGTTGGCAGTGGCCAACAGCCGCTGGAGTTCCGGCAGGGAACGGGTATGGGTATACCGGTGGAGCATTCCAGTGTGCGAGTTCCAATCGGGTTCCCGGTAATAAGTGTTGTCGCCCAACCAAATCATCGCATTGGGCTGTTGATCGGCAATGTGTCCAAAAATCTGATAGTTGCTGCCGTAAGGTGTTCCGGGGCGGTCATATTGTGGTTCATTGACGTAGGCACAACTACCGGTAGCAATAGAAAAGGCAGGCGGATCGGTACGGAACTGCCAGAGGCTTTGGGAGGAAAAGGTGGTGGGGTAGGGCAGCTTTACCCGTTTGCCATTGATGCGCAACTGGTAATCGTACTGGCGCCCGGGTTCGAGCTGATTGGCCAGACAATGGGCGGTAAAGCCATGTGCCGCAGTGGTAAGAACTTTTTCTGTACGGAATTTTTTTGAGGGGGCAGCCTGGTCCCAATATTCAAAGTAAACCGTGGCAGGCTGGGTGGTTTGAGCCCAAAGCATCACTTCTTTCATGTCGGCATACCCTAACATAGGCCCGGATTGTAGTAGCCTGGATTGGGCAGAAAGCAGCGATACGGCCGACAGCAGCAGGCAGGAGAACAACAAACGGTAAAAGGTGCGCATCATTAAAGTTATTTTAAATCGCGAAGGTAAGGTATATACCAATAACCCGACCTCAGCAAGATGGCCGGATTAGAATACGCCCAATATCTTAAAGTTATCTTAACAAAGAAGCGAATTTACATTGGGCTGCGTCTTGTATTTGACACATAGTTATTCAGGGTTTTCCATGATATTGAAATAATATTTTGAAAACACCTTGACTTTTTGAATAAAAAAGCTTTGATTTGTACAACTAAAAAAAGGAGGCACACCATGACAACTAAACTTCTCTCCCTCACCTTCCTCCTTACGTTTACTGTGTCGGCGTTTGCACAAACTGCCGAAAAAACCCTGTCCAAATCCTTTAACACGGAAGGTAAAACCCGCATCAGTTTCGAACTACCCGGCAATGTTGATCTCAAGATTTGGGACCAACCCACCATCAAGGTGGAGGTGCGCATAGCATTGCCCAATGGCAGCGCGTCGATGCTCAATGAACTGGCCAATGTAGGCCGTTACAACATGAGCAGCACGCCCGGCGAACAGGATCTGATCATTTCAGCGCCCAACATGTTGCGCTCCGTGAAAGTTAAAGGAGAAACCCTTCTGGAAGTAATGGACTACGTCGTCTACATTCCTGAAGGACTTGAAGTACTGATCGTACGGCCAGGCGCTGTACTGGCTACGGCCAAGTAGTACTTGCTACGGACTGGCACCACAATCTAATGGTTGATGCTGCGTTTTAGATGCGGCATTAGAATCCCTGCGGCAATGCGTTCTTGCATATGTGCCCCAGGGATTCGACCTTTGCGGGACTCAAGCTTTGAACTATGTGGCTACGGCATCTTTTAACTTTACTGTTTGCATGTGTAATTTTTTCGCTCCATGCACAAATGGAGCGCACCATCTATCAGGTATTTGAGGTCGATTCGGCACGCACCGTAACCCTCGATATTGCTGGGATTTATGAAATACACCCCTGGGCCGGCACCAATATTCTCGCGGAAACCAATATTCAGATTTGGCATGCCTCTCCGGAAATTCTGGGTTTTTTGATCAAAGAAGGTCGGTACGACCTTGTAGCAGAGAAAATTGACGGTGGATTTGAAATTTATACCAAGGACCGCAACCGCAAACCCCTCAAGACCAAAGAAGGCGAGGTCACGGAAATCGCTACGGCTAAAATTTTTGTTCCCGACTTTTATACCTGGACCCAACAGGAAGGATTAACCTTGCTGCAGCGTAAGCCCTGATATACGTGGTTGCATAGTACCTTTATTATTACCCAACACCCATTTTCCTGATAGCAACAGGACACCATCATGCCGCAATTACTTGAAATTGTTCTTCGTCCGGAAGACTACCGGAATGAAGCCCTGATCCGCCAAAAAGCCGCACGGCAGACCGGGCTGCGGCCCGATCAGATTTCCCATCTCGAAATACTGAAATCCTCAATTGATGCCCGCGGGCGCGACCCGATATACCGACTCCGTACGGAAGTATTTGGCCCTGGGGCTGTTTACCGCTGAGCCGGCGGTGCTGCAGGGCTTCGAGCCGGTCCATTCAAAACACAGCGTGCTGATTGTTGGCGCCGGTCCTGCGGGTTATTTTGCAGCGCTGGAACTGCTGGAGCAGGGCATCAAGCCCATCGTGCTGGATCGCGGGAAGGACGTGCGGGCACGCCGTCGCGACCTGCGGGCCATTCAGCAGTTTGGAGAAGTGAACCCCCATTCCAATTATTGCTTTGGTGAAGGCGGGGCTGGAACATACTCCGATGGCAAACTGTACACCCGATCTGTCAAACGCGGCAGCGTAAAAAAATCGCTGCAACTGCTGGTGGAGCACGGTGCACCCTCCGACATCCTGTATGAGGCGCACCCGCACATCGGTTCGAACAAGTTGCCGGGCGTAGTGCAAAACATCCGGGAAACCATCCTGCATTACGGTGGCGAAGTGCATTTCGGACAGTTGGTTACCGATTTTATTGTTCGTGACAACACCATGTTGGGTGTTCGCACGATTACTACAGATCCCGCGGCTCCGGAGACCGGCAAGGAATGGCTGGCCGATGCTGTTGTGCTGGCTACCGGCCACTCAGCCCGCGATATTTACCAGCTGTTGCATCAAAAAAACATCCTGATTGAAGCCAAGCCATTCGCGTTGGGAGTACGGGTGGAACATCCGCAGCGTTTGGTCGACAGCGTGCAATACCACCGCAGCGATCGCGGTGAGCACCTGCCCGCAGCGAGTTACAGCCTGGTGTGTCAAGTGGGCGAAAGGGGGGTGTTCTCTTTCTGTATGTGCCCTGGCGGACTCATCGTTCCTGCTGCCACTGCCCCCGGGGAAATCGTGGTAAATGGCATGAGCATGAGCCGAAGGGATTCTGCTTTCGCCAATTCTGGTGTGGTTACTGCAGTAGAGGTATCCGATCTGAAGGCTTGGGAACACCACGGCCCGTTGGCTCATCTGGCGTTTCAGGCGGAAGTGGAACAAACGCTTTTTAAGGCCGGCGACGGCAGCCAGAAAGGGCCTGCGCTCCGCTTGCCCGATTTTATTAAAGGCAAATTATCGGCGAACTTGCCCGGAAGTTCGTACATCCCGGGTTTGTATCCGGCTCCTTTGTTTGAACTGTTGCCGGGCTTCATTTACCAGCGTTTGCGCGAGGGTCTAAGCCAGTTTGGCCGTCAGATGCGGGGGTATTATACAGAAGATGCCGTGGTGGTAGGTACCGAAAGCCGCACCAGTTCTCCTGTTCGGATTCCCCGCGACCCAATTACCCTGCAGCATCCTCAAATTGCAGGTTTTTACCCCTGTGGAGAAGGCGCAGGCTATGCCGGTGGCATTATTTCTGCGGCGATGGATGGGCAGAATGTAGCCCTGGCAATTATGAAAAGGGTGAAAGGGTAATGGGCTTAATAATTCAGTTTTTTTCGATTTTCTTTGACGTCCGACCGGACGCGCTTTGCTTTTAGGCGGGCTTCTTTAATTTTTGTCGGAACAGGCACAACGCGTCTTATTTTTGGTCTGATCAGCGCTTTTTCTACGAGACGCAGCAATTTGGCCGTCGCCAATTGCTTGTTTTTAAGTTGGGAGCGGGAAGTCTGGTTGGTAACAATGAGGATGTCTTCGGCTGAAATCTGGTTGGGAAGTTGCTGGCGGAGGCGTGCTTTATCGGCTTCCTGTAAGGCATTGGAAGCCCCGATGTGGAATCGGGCTTCCACTTTGGTTTCCACCTTGTTCACATTTTGTCCGCCTTTTCCGCCAGATCGGGCGGTGCGGAATTCCAGTTCTGAAATCAATTGTTCCTTGTGCATAGCAGGTTTCAAACGCGGACAAGAAACGGATAGTTTCAGGGGTTCGGTATTAATTTGTTTTTTTGCAAAAAAAATAGCGGCAGTATGATTGAACGGAGCCTGGTTTTTTTCAGAACACTTCCCTTTTCCTGGTTGGTAGGCGCTTGTTTGCTCCTTGCCTTGCCGGCTTTTTTGGTTCATTTGGGGATGTTTGCCTTTACGGGCGACGAGGCCATCCGCTCCCTGGTAGCATTGGAAATGAAACTGTCGGGCAATTACATTGCCACCACCATGCACGGTGCGGATTACATCAACAAGCCCCCTTTGTTCAACTGGTTTGTACTGCTGGTATCTGATCTGTGGGGGAGCTTTGGGGAGTGGCCAGCCAGGCTTACCACCCTAATTTTTCTGGGCCTGTTTGGCTATTTGCATTTCCGGGTGCTGTGCCGCCAATTTGACCCTCAAAAAGCGGTGCTTGGCGCCTTTATGCTGGTAACCAGTGGGCGTTTTCTATTTTACGATTCCATGCTGGGGCTGATCGATACCGCCTTTTCTGCAACTGTGTACGCCTTGTTTATGAGCATTTGGTTCTTGGGCGATCAAAAGCGTTGGCGAACCCTTTTTGTGGTCAGTTACCTGTTGATGGCGATTGGTTTTTTGCTCAAGGGATTTCCGGCCATCGTTTTTCAAGGGTTCAGTTTGTTTGCCGGATTGCTTTTTTTCCGGCAATGGAAAAAAATATTTTCCTGGGAACATGTGGTGGGCGGCTTGCTGTCGCTGGCCATAATCGGCACTTACCTATGGGTGCTGAGTTGGTACCGACCCCTGGATGTGTTTTTGGAAAATCTTTTGCACGAGTCGACCAAGCGGACCGTTGTGGCCTACGACTGGGGGCGGTTTTGGAAGCACTTGTTCAAGTTCCCGTTCGACAGTGTCTATCATTTCCTGCCCTGGTCATTACTGATTGTGCTTGGCCTGGACCGGAAATTTTGGCAGCGTTTGCGCAGCAATAGGTTTGCCATGTTTAATTTTGTTTTGCTCCTGGTGAATTTGCCGGTGTATTGGACATCTGTACAGGTGAACGCCAGGTACCTGTTGATGTTTATCCCCTTGTTCAACACCGTGGGTTTGTATTTATGGCAACAGCACCGGGCGGAAAATACAGGGCAGTATCGCCTGCTGAATGCGCTATTTGGCGCCATGTTGGTTTTGGTAGCCTTGGGCAGTTTATCCCTTCCATTTATTCCAGCAGTGAACTATCTGCCCTGGATTGGGCCCATCGCCCTGGGCTTATTCCTTGTGCTGACATTTTTGGCCATTCTTTATTTTAAGGCGCCGGAAAAAAACCTCTGGTGGCTGATCATGGCGTTGCTGGTGGTGAGGATTGGCTTTGACCTGGTGGTGATTCCGGTGCGCACCGACGAATCCATCGTCACCCGCGCCCGCCGGGACGTACGCGCGCTGGCAGATAAATACGAAGATCGCAACTGGTATGTGTACGGGGATACCGCCTACATCCGGGAGCCGGTCTCGTTTTACTTCACCCAGCGACTGAACCGGATTATACCACGCACGATGGATGCCGGGCAGCCCAATGCTGTTTACATTGTCAGTCCAATGGTAACGCCTGATTTTCCTGGAAAATGTCTGGATACGCTGCAGACGGATTATCCGGAGATTAAATTGTTGATTTGTGAAGGGGAGATACAATAGTTAACCTACTGTTTCACAAACTTCCCACTCAACCAGGGCCCTTTGGCCGCGTGAATCCGGACATTGTAAAAGCCTGCCGGCAGGTTACCGGTCCAAACGGGGTTGCCGGCAGTAACGGTGGTATCCTGCCAGATTTTGCCATCGGCGCCGACAATCTGAACATCCAGCTTTTCTTTTTTGCCGGTGTTTTCGAAGCGAATCCAGTCGCCGGCGGGGTTTGGATAAACCTTTACGGGCGCCAGTTTTTTGGCATTTTTGGTGCTGGAAACGGCATTGGCAAACAGCCAGACATAGGCTGCAGGAAATTCCCGGCGCCAGAACCACTCGGAGTGTTGTCCATCGGATGGCACCAAACTAAATTGTTCACCGGGTGTAAAGCCTGCGGTAAGCATGGCGTTGGAAACCGCCGCCATATCCTGTGCAACATAAGCGGCTCGTCGCCACCAGCCAGAAAATAAACGCGCACATCGCCTTCCTTGGTGGAACTAGCCACATGATTGGCGGGTTCGTTGCCGGCAAACCAGAAAGCCGGAGAAAAAATGCCGGCCTTGGAAAATACATCCTGGCGTTCCGACAAGGCGTACATGGAGATGAGTCCGCCCATGCTGCTGCCCATAATACCGGTTGCCTGCCGGCCCGGTAGGGTTCGGTACAGGGAATCGATATGCGGTTTGAGGGTATTCACCATGAAATCGACATATAGTTCGCCTTCTCCACCACCATATTGGGTATTTACCCAGGGGGAATACTCATCGAGGCGATGGGTTCCGCCGTTGTCGATGCCCACCACAATACAGCCGTAATCGCCTTGCTGAAAGAGCAGGTTGAGGGATTCATCCACCTCCCATTCGCCGGAAAAACTGGTGGCGGCATCAAACAGATTTTGTGCATCGTGCATGTACAGCACCGGATAATTTTTTCCTGAACTGGCATAATCTGGTGGGAGGTATACCCAGATACGGCGGGTACGATCGAGTTGTGGGATGTAAAAATTGTTGCTCAGAATGTACACATTTGCGGCTGCGGTACTGTTTCCGCCACCTCCGCCAACACCCAGGTCTTCCCAGCTGGCAATCGTGAGGTTGAGGTTCGAGGGCTGTCCGCTGTAGGTATAGGTGCGGTTGGGCAAATAAGCGCCGCTGGCATTGCCTTCCACGGTATTCCAGCCGCCGCGCGTAAACTTAAACTCCAGTGCGCCTGGGCTGGGATTGATGGTAATGCTGTACTGTCCGTTGCCCTGGGGCGTGAGGATGTAATTAGGGTCGGCAGCATCCCAGTTATTGAAATTGCCGACAATGTAGATATTGGCATTGGCGGGTGTATTGGCCGGAACAGCCGTTAGGGTAATGCTGAGTTGAGCCCAGGCTCCAAATGCGTTGCATAAAATAAGCAGGAGCAATAGTAGTTTTTGCATGTTGGGAATTTATCCTTTGATTTGTACCGACAAAGATAACTAAAATGGCGTTCTCAACCTTTGACCATCAGGAGCCTGATGGAACCGAAAACCCCTGGAGAACCCTGTCGGGCCGGCAGGTGTACGACAACCCATGGATTGCAGTGACACATCAGGAAGTGATCAATCCCAGTGGCGGAAAGGGTATTTATGGGTTGGTGCATTTTAAAAACGTTGCCATCGGGGTTATACCCATCGATGATCAGGGATTCACCTGGCTGGTGGGCCAATACCGCTATCCACTTGGCCGGTACAGCTGGGAAATCCCCGAGGGCGGCGGACCGCTCGGGCAGCCCTTGCTGGCGGCAGCGCAGCGTGAATTGTTGGAAGAAACAGGATTTACGGCTGCGCGCTGGACGCCTTTGTTGGACCTCCACCTTTCCAACTCCGTCAGTGATGAATACGGTGTGGCCTTTTTGGCGCAGGAGCTCACCCCGGGCACCAGCATGCCTGAGCCTACGGAATTGCTGGCCCTGCGGCGACTCCCGCTTTTGGAAGCGATTGAAATGGTGATGGCAGGCGGGATCACCGATGCCTTGTCGATGGTAGCCTTATTGAAAACCAATGAGTTGATGCGGCAGGGATTACTTTTATTGTAAATACCAACAGGGTAATGAGTCGGGTTTGAGGACCAGTCTTTACATGTGTTTAAAATGAACTGGGTTTGTCCATTCAAGACCAACAAATAACAACCGGCCAAAACGGCTGGATGCGTATCAGGGATTGGTTGCTACGGCTCCCATTGCCGCTGCGCGCTTTGCTGGTATTCGCGGTATTGGCTTCAGGTGTTGGGTTATTTGTGTGGCTGCGTGGCCCAAAATCCCCCCAAGTAAGTGCGCTGCCCCTGCAGGTTGCGGTGGACAGTTCCTTGTACAAGCACAGTTACGAACGCAAATTGTCGCAGTTTCTGGCACCCGAAATGCCAGACACCCTTCCGCCGATTGAATTTGACGCAGGCATGTTGAAAGCCCTGTATGAGCAGGCCAGTTATCTTCGCCGGCCCGATGTCAAGAAAATGCCTGTCAACGGAATAGGAAAAGCGGAAATGCTGGAAACGGTGGAACGCCTGCAGTCTTATCAATTGGTGGATCCGCATACCCTGCTCAGCACGTTCGATTTTTATCGGGTACAGACAGACTTGAACAGCGATAAGGTGCGGGTTACGGGTTATTACACGCCAATCATGATGGCGAGCAGAACCCGACAGGGGCCATACCAATGGCCCATTTACCAAAAGCCTTCGGGTAATATCCCGCCGCCTGCCGCCATTTGGAATGGCGCACTTGAAGGGCGCAAACTGGAACTTTGTTGGGTGAAGAGTAAAAAAGAGGTGAAAAATGCCCAGTTGCAAGGCTCTTGTCTGGTGGAGTTCCCGGATGGCAAGCGACAGTTTTTGGGGCATGGCGGCTCCGTCAGGGGCGGCGGCAGCAACTATGTATTTTTTGTGGAAGTAGACGATGTGGTGCTGGGTGCGGGTTATTTTCCCGTTACAGCCCTTTACACCCTCGCTGTAGATACCAGATTCATACCTTTGGGCGCTACCCTGTTGGCCGAATTGCCTGAAATTGCTCCCGGCGGCAAACAAGTCGGTACAACTTATCGCATTTTGTTTGCGCAAGACCGCGGGGGCGCCATCAAAACTACCAAGCGTATCGACCTTTACTCGGGCATAGGCCGGAAAGGCCTGGAAGAAGCCCGCCGCATTAACCGTTATGCAAGGCTTTGGCTCATGCTTCCTAAAAAAAGGAAAACCAAGAACGCATACTGATTGTTGAGCAGTAAGCGTTCACACGTACCCCCAACACGCCAGTAGCCAATTCTCTGAAACATGTCTGATCAATTTTCCTATACTACTTATGGCGCCAGCGTCAATGCCACATCGGTGAGAACCCTGCTGGAACACGCGCTGGACACCATGCTCCAACAACCCGAACTTCCGGTCCCGGTATGCATCTGGGGGCGGCATGGCATCGGAAAAACGGAACTGGTGCGCGATTTGGCGCAAGAACGCGGCTACCAGTTTGCCTACATTGCTCCCGCCCAATTTGAAGAGATGGGCGACCTGTTGGGTATGCCACAGATTGGGAAGGCCGACAGCAGCCAGGATGTAACCCGCTTTGTTCCACCCGATTGGGTTCCCCGACAGGAGGGCCCCGGTATTCTGCTGATCGATGATGTTAATCGGGCCGACGACCGGATTTTAAGGGGAATTATGCAGTTGCTGCAATTTTACGAAATGGTCGCCTGGAAACTTCCCCCGCAATGGCTGATTGTGCTGACGGCCAATCCCGACGGTGGTGATTACTCTGTAACGCCGCTTGACGAAGCCATGCTTACCCGAATGTTGCACGTTACCATGGAGTTTGAAGTAAAAGCCTGGGCGCGATGGGCGGAACGGGCTGGTGTCGACAGTCGTGGAATCAATTTTGTACTGGCCTATCCGGAACTGATTACCGGGCACCGTACCACACCAAGGTCGCTGGTGCAATTTTTCCAGTCTATTCAACCTATTGCAGACCTCAATACGGCACTTCCCCTGGTGCGTATGCTGGGAGATGCCTGCCTGGATAAAGCTACCACGCAGGCTTTTATTAATTTTGTCCATTTAAGGCTCGATGCATTGCCAAGCCCGGAGGAGATGCTTTGGACCGACGATTTTCCTGCTCTGGAGTCCCGACTGCGACGGCAATTGTCGGAGGGAGATACGATCCGTCTGGATATCCTTTCCGTCCTGGTGACACGCATGAGCAATTACCTGAAGCAGCGGGAGAAACCCATCAGCGAAGAGGCCTTTGGTAATTTGCAGCAATTTATCATGATGGACCTCTTGCCCAACGATCTGCGCTTGTCGATGGCGCAGGATCTTACCGCAACCAGCAAACCCTGGCTGCGCAAACTCTACGGAATTCCACAGATTGGAAAATTGTTGCTGGAAAAGATGTGACAATTCCATTCCAACTGTCCTGTTTATCGGGTCTTGACAGAAATCCCGTCCAGCTCCCTTAACTTTGCCCCATGCAGTGGTTTATTTCTATTCTTTTAAAACTGGTGGCTGAGATGTTTCGTTGGGTGCCATTCGGCGGACTGTATTTGTTGTCGGACGGGTTATCCTGGTGTTGTACCGGGTTATTGGTTACCGGAAAAGGTGGTGCAAGACAACCTGAGGCTTGCCTTTCCGGATATGCCCGCCGGGGAAATGCAACAGGTCATCCGGGAAGTTTACCGCAACCTCATGGATGTGGCGCTCGAAACCATCAAACAATTCACCACGCCTGTATCCATTATTCAACAGCGGATGGTGGTACGCAATCCGGAATTGATCAATCAGTTCTTGTCGGATGGGCGTTCCGTTATCCTTACGGGCAGTCACCTCATGAATTGGGAATGGTCGGGCTTGGTATTGCCAGGCAGCCTTGTGACCCCCTTGGTCGGGTCATACAAGCCATTAAGCAACCGTTTTCTTAATACTTACCTCAACATGCAAAGATCGAAAGGAGGCCTTGTTCTGGTCAGCATGGAGGATACCTTTAGTGTAATTCGCAAAAACCGCGACCAGCCGAATGCTTACATGTTGTTGTCGGACCAATCGCCCTCGAGCCGAAAAAGTGCCCATTGGGTGCCTTTTTTTGGTGTAGAAACCGCTTTTACACCGGGAATGGACATTCTTTCCCGTAAATTCAACCACGCTGTGGTGTATTACCGTATCCAACGGCTTCAGCGTGGAAGGTATGAAATCGTGTATTCCTTGCTGGCCAATCAGGCTGCTGATGAATCCGCAGAAAGTATTACAAAAGCCTTCGCCAGTTTGCTCGAACAAGATATTCGGGCCCAGCCCGAAGGCTGGTTGTGGAGCCACCGGCGCTGGAAGTTGAAACCGAATTAATCCATTTTCTGCATTTATACACGAAATAAAGTGGTTTGCGAATGCTCACTTGTCCTCAGCCCTCCTGGCTGCGTTATAAATACTCGCCGATGCGCTGCATCGTCTGCGTTTTATGCCTTGCCATTAGATCTGATGACTGCGCGATTATTTTCGCAAACCACTTTACTTCGAGTATAATAAGCCAAAAACTTACCTGCTTTTATGTTTAATAGCTTTTCCCTCCGCCGTTACCACTTATTAGTATTGCTGTTCGCCCTCCCTTTTTGCCTGATGGGGCAAAAGAAAATGCTGGATTACGAGGCCATCGCACAGTGGCGAAAAATTGCGCAACAAAAGATAAGTCCCGACGGGCAATGGGTGGCTTATACCCTGCAACCCACAACGGAAGGGGATGCGGAGCTGTTGCTTTGGAATGCTGGCAAGGAAAAAGCGCAATCGTTCCAGCGCAGCAGCCAGGCGGTATTTACGGCGGATGGTCGCTTTCTTGTGTTTCTGACAAAGCCGCCATTGGATACGCTGAAAGCCCAGCGCCGCAAGAAAGTGAAGGACGACGATTTGCCCGGGGATACCCTGATGGTGTATCGTTTGTCGGATGGCCACACCGAAAAAATAGGCGATGTACGTTCCTTTTCTGTGCCTGAAAAATGGTCGGGCATGGTGGCTTGCACCCTAAATGCCGACCATCAGGAGCCCAAAAAAGGGACTGCTGCGAAGGATTCTACCGCCACTACCGGCCGGCAAAAAAGAAGGGAAAGAAAATGGATACAAACTGGTGTTGCTGCGCTTGTCTGATGGGGCGTTGGACACGGTGCGGTTCGTGACCGATTTTGCACTGGCGGTACAAAAGCCTGGTTTAGTGCTGGCTTCTTCCGGGGCTACAGACGCGGATGCGGGTGTTTTTCGCTATGACCTGAACACGCGAAAGACACTTCCTATTTACAGCGGCAAAGGCAAGACCAAGCAACTGGCCATGCGGGAAGATGCTGCCGGCGCGGCATTTTTGCTCGATGTGGACACTACAAAATCTCAAATTCGGCCCTGGGAACTCTACTTGTGGGAAGCGGTTAAGGGCGATACTGCCCGGTTTATCGCTGGGCCAGAAAGTGATTTTCTGCCCATTGATGAGGGGCAGCGCTGGGGCATAAGCGCCAATGGCAATATTCAATTCAGCGAAAATGGTACCATGCTGTATTTTGGCATGGCGCCACAGCCCGTTTTGCAGGATACCAGTTTATTGCCCGAAGAAATTGTAAAGGTGGAAGTTTGGACCTGGAAAGATGAGCGCTTGTACACGGAGCAAAAAAAACGGGCTGATGCCGACCAAAAGCGGAGTTACCCGGTGGTGTATCATTTGAAGGAGAAACGTTTCGTGCCGCTGGGGGATGAAGATTTGCCCGATTGGCGCTTTTTACCCGACAGGAATGCTAACGTAGCACTGGCTTACACGGAATCGTCCTATCTGCTGGCCAAACAATGGGAGGGAGAATCGCACAAGGATGTATACCTGGCCGACTTGCTCAGCGGTGTGCAAACACCCGTGGCCCTGGATATGCGTGGCAATCCGATGCTGTCGCCCGCCACCAAATACGTGGCCTGGTGGAGCGATCCCGATTCCGCCTGGTATGCCTGGGACGCCGCCCGAAATGCGGCTGTTCAGTTGACCAACAATGCTATTTTTCCATTTTACAACGAAAAAAGTGATGTGCCAGATTATCCCGGGTCGTACGGCATGGCCGGCTGGCTGGCCAATGATCAGGCTTTGATGGTATACGATAAATGTGATTTGTGGCGTGTGGACCCAAGCGGTACCCTGCCGCCCAAGCGCCTCACCCGTGGACGTGAGACCAATATCGAATACCGGTATATAGCATTGGATCCGGATGAGCGCAGCATCCCCGTGGATGCGAGAATATTATTGCACCAAACCAATTTGTTGACCAAAGAAGAGGGGTACGCATGGCTGGACCTCAAAACCGGCTATCTGCAGAACTGGTACAAAGGAGATTTTTCCTTTACCGAGAAGGTGATCAAGGCGAAAAGTGCCAATGCATTGGTTTTTTCCTGCGAAAACTTTCAAACCTTTCCGGACCTCCTGTATTCCACCTTCAACCCTGCTAACCGAACGGAAAATCCAGTCTTTCGCCGGGTCAGTAATGCCAACCCACAACAAAGTGATTACCGTTGGGGGACCATCGAAATGATGCAATGGACCTCCAACAGCGGCGAAGAACTCGATGGCCTATTGGTAAAGCCAGAGGACTTCGATCCCGCTCAGCAGTACCCTATGGTGGTTTATTATTACGAGCGTTTGTCGGAGGGATTGCATACGCACCGCGCGCCCGATGCGCATCGCTCCTCCATCAATTGGACCATTTACGCCAGCAGAGGGTATCTGGTTTTTATTCCCGACATCCATTACCGCGTGGGCTATCCGGGTGAAAGTGCCTACGATGCGGTCACCAGTGGGGTTACTACTTTGATCAACAAGGGTTTTGTCGACAAACAGCACATTGGGCTCCAGGGGCACTCCTGGGGTGGCTATGAAACAGCCTATATCATCACGCGCACCAATATGTTTGCCTGTGCGGAGGCCGGCGCGCCGGTGGCCAACATGACCTCAGCTTACGGTGGCATACGCTGGGAATCGGGGCTTAGCCGACAGTTCCAGTACGAACATACACAGAGCAGGATCGGTGGTACACTTTGGGAGTATCCCAAGCGTTACATCGACAACTCACCCTTGTTTGCGCTCGATCAGGTGAATACGCCGTTGTTGATTTTGCACAACGATGAGGACGGCGCTGTACCTTGGTATCAGGGCATCGAGTTGTTTACTGGCATGCGCCGCCTGGAAAAGCCTTGCTGGATGCTAAATTATACCGGAGAGCCACACTGGCCAGTAAAACTCCAAAACCGGATCGATTTTCAAACGCGCATGCAACAGTTTTTTGATCATTTCCTCATGGGTGCACCAGCGCCACCCTGGATGGAAAATGGCGTGCCGCCGCTGGAAGTTGGCATCAGGCAGGGACTGGATTGACACGTTGCTTAACGTGAGTTTTGGATAAAATTTCCGATTTCCGATTACATGAATTCCAATTGTTGATTGGATTTGAAATTTATGATTTGGGAAAACAGCACGAAATCATTTCAAATAAATACCACGTATAGGTACGGGTTTCGAGACAATCATAATTCAAAAATCTTAAATCCAATCAACAATTGGAATTCATGTAATCGGAAATCGGAAATCCTTTTTCATATAATCGGCAAATCTATCCAAAATTCTCGTTAGCTTATCTTTGCCGCGACGCGCAAACATCGACCATATCATACATGACGCACCAGGAACCGCTGTACCGGGATATCGACAGCATGCAAAACGATTTACGCACAGGCCAACGCAGTTGCCTGGCAGTGGTAGATTATTATTTGAACAGGATAGCAGTCACGAGCGAATTGAATGCCTTTGTGGAAGTTTGGCCCGATGAGTCGAGGGCAAAGGCAGCAGCAATAGACCACAAGCTGGCCAATGCGCCAGAAACTTTGGGCCGCCTGTTTGGCGTCGTGCTGAGTATTAAAGACAATATTTGTTATGCTGGGCATGGTGTTAGTGCAGGATCCAAAATTCTGGAAGGATTTGTTTCTGAATACTCTGCTACGGTTGTTGAGCGCTTGCTGGCGGAAGATGCCATCATCATTGGCAGAACCAACTGCGACCAGTTTGGCATGGGCTCTTCCAATGAAAATTCGGTGTACGGTCCGGTTGGTAATGCTGCTGATCCGGAACGGGTTTCCGGCGGGTCCTCAGGTGGCGCTGCCGTTTCGGTACAAACCGACACCTGCCTGGCTGCAGTTGGCAGTGATACAGGCGGTTCGGTTCGGCAGCCGGCTGGTTTTGCGGCTTGTACGGATTGAAACCTACCTATGGCCGGATTTCCCGCCACGGCCTGTTGGCGTACGGCTCGTCGTTTGACCAGATCGGTTTTATCGCACAACAGCCCTCCACCCTGGCTGTTTTGCTGGAAGTTACCGCAGGCCCGATGAATGGGACAGTACAGCCGTGCCAATGCCAGTGCCCCAATACCACAGTGAAAAAAATACCGCTTCTGGCCACCGTATCGCTTATTTTCCCAAAACAATGGATCCCAATGGCATGGACGCCGGCGTGTTGGGCGTTACGCAATCTTTTCTCGATAAAATGCGTCAGGCAGGGCATGTAGTAGAGCCGGTAGCATTTGACTTGCTGGATTTCATCATACCGGCATATTATATTCTCACGACAGCGGAGGCATCCTCCAATTTGTCGCGGTACGATGGCATTCGGTATGGGTACCGGAGCCCAAAGGCGAAAAATCTGGAAGAGACCTATTTGTTTAGCCGCACGGAAGGCTTTAGTGCGGAGGTGAAGCGCCGCATCTTGCTGGGAACTTTTGTGCTCAGCAGCGGATACTACGATGCCTATTATACCAAAGCGCAGCAGGCACGGCGATTGATCCGCGACAGGGTGCTGGAGATATTTCAAGAATATGACCTCATTTTTTTACCCGTCGCGCCGGATGTCGCCTGGCGTTTTGGCGAAAAATCGAATGACCCTGTGGCGATGTACCTGTCTGATATTTACACCGTCCTGGCCAATCTGGCTGGTGTGCCGGCCCTGGCGGTTCCAGCGGGCGTACATCCGGAGAATGGCATGCCGGTGGGGGTGCAGCTGATGGCTGCGCCCTGGAAAGAGGACCTGTGCTTATCGGTGGATTTTTCTTAGAAAAAAGCCGGCATTTGAATCCAAGTGGTACTACTCCAGTAGATTTACCTCGAACAAGTTGCTAAACACCGAACCGATTGGTTTATCCTTTCAGTCGTGTAAATCAGGTGTCCTTACTCCCTTAATAAGCAACCAAAGTGCAAATGCCAATTCCCCCAAAGAGCAGGGGAGCAAAATGGCTGGGTATATGGTATTTACAAATGCGGGAAACTGGAACCATGTGAAACTATTGACTTCGTAGCAGAGGCCGCCGATCAACAGTAGAACGGCTAAAACCTTTGGGAATAGCGCAGTTTTGTACATCAAAACCCCCAAAATGATCAGGTGAATGCCAAAAAACAAGAGTGAGATGTTATAGCCGGATCCATGCAGTTTAATGGACAGCAGTGCCAATGCGTCCAATTGCTCAGGTGTAAAAACGGTCAGGTAAGTGGCACCTCCCAAAAAAGACAATGCAGCGTAGTGGCTGAGGGCGGTTATTGCCAGTATGATAATACTTGCGAACCGGAACAGGGTGGACAGCAGCGACAAGTTCCTGGCATACTCCCGAAATAAAATATACAGTATTGTGGTTACGCCAATATCACATACCAGCATCAGGAGTTCGCTGACAAAGCCAAACCTGTACCAGGATTCCGAAGACAGAATGTTTTTTGCCGTAGTGGTAGCATTAGCGTAATCTACAAGGCCGTCGCGAACAAACACCTGGGCGATGAGCCCAAAAACGACAATCAGCAAATAAAGGAACCCTGCAATTCTGGACAGTTTAACGTTTGTTTTCATGTTAGTTGGGCTTTAGCGCGTTTGGGATTTAGTGTTTGGGCTGTAAGCGGCTAATTTTATTTTACTCATCGTTAAAATTTTCGCCGTATTGCCCGCATACGACTGCAAATTTTGCCTTGAAAGACAAACCTCCTTGAGTCTTGCTAATTTACTATTTTTTCAAAGAATTTATTTGGATGTTAACATAGCATCTCTAATCCATAACTACTATTTTTTGAGAAATAACCACTGTCCCTATTTCAAAATGTAAGATATAAATCCCGGGAGAAAGATTTGCCGTTTCAAGTCTGCTGGAATGTTTTCCGGCGCTTAGTATTGTTGGAGCACTAGATATTACTGTTGCACCCAGATAATTGTACAAATGCCAGGATACCTTCATGGCAGTTGGCAAGTCATAGTCCATATAGAAATAATCATTGGCCGGATTGGGGTAGCAATTCAATACAGGGGAAAGCGTGGTTTCAGTTGCACCTGATGCGGTACAAAGCCCAGGAATATTGGCATCAAGCCATTGTATTCTGATGCCTATCCAACGCTTAAGTGAATCGAGTTCTGCAGGGTAGCTGGTGGCAACGGTTCCATAATCGGGACAAGGGCCGCTTATACCAAGTATGTGCCATTTTTGAAAGTGCCGGGCCTGTGCATTTTGAACCAGGGCCCCCATGCTGTCAATATAGGCGAAAAGGTATGTTGTATCGAGAACCGTTTGCCTGTACTGTTCATAGGTACAGCGAAGCTCATTGCTGAAGGTACTATCTTGCAACAAACGAACATACCAACCTGTGGAATAATTGTCGGTATTGCAATCGTTGTTGCGATGCGCCCATCCTGCACCAGTATAACCTTCGTAGTAAGAACAAGTTCCTCCAATATTTTTCCAGGCCCAGTCGAAGTCCCACACCGGTCCGGCATTCAGTTTACCGCCCTTTGAATACTTGTTTTTATTAAAAAACACGCTCTTTTTAAAGCCATCTGCGTTCCTGGAAACTTCGTTGACCAGAAAATAATCGATAAAGGATTTTACATCCATATAATTTCGGTACCCTAATACTGGATCGGAAAAATCCGGAGAATAAAGTGCTGTTTCGAGGCTGTCTATAAAAGCGGCGATGTATTCTTTTTGCGCAGATTGGATGGCGAACTCATCCGGATATTCATATACAAAGTGAACATCAAATCCGGGGTGGTCTATTGGCGAATAGGCGGATTGAAAACTGTTGTTACCATTCCAATAGTTTTGCTGCAGGATATAGCCACCGGTTAACTCATCGCCCAGGGTATCCACTGCAGTTAATTTTGAGATATTAACCCGGTTGGCATCTCGTTTGATTTTTTCTCCTATCACATAAATGCCTTTGTAAGCGCTGTCAATTAGCACTTCACACAATTGTGCCCGCACGCTGTAATTACCCATTTCGCCAAAAAGCTTAAAAGCAAGCAGGTTTTTAAGAAGGGAGCGATCGTTAAAGTTGGACAACAAAACCCAGTCATTTTCGGCAGGCATTCCCAAAATGGAAACATTGTTGTTGGCGCCATTGGCATCACGGGTTTCTATGCCATACGGACGCTGCGGGTAGGAGGCCGATGTGGATCCTCGAATTTCAATTCCTATATTTCCACTGTAAACATTTGGGCTGTCGGAAACATAAGTAATGCTGCCCGGACCATTGTATTTGATGTCCATCAAGCAGTTCACTTTTGCATCCCCAACAATGGTTTGCCCCAGGGTATTGATCATAACGATGGGCAATTCTGAGCTGTCAAGCGATACGCCTTCAATTTCGTTTGCACAAATTTGAAAGCTTCCTGTTGTACCACCATACCCATAGCCCTGTATTTAAATGGTTGAGCCGGGCGTGAGGTCATAAATAAGCAGGTAGGAATAATATCCGTTGCCTCCATCGTCGTCACAACCTACGAGGTAGGGATTGGTACAGCTGCTGCCCGTCCAAACCGCTATGCCGGTATCATTGATGTTTCCGCTGTCGGTTTCAACGCTCAAACTACCCGAAGGAGGAACAAGCATGGTAAACCAAATATCACCACCCTGGTACTCGGCGCAATGCGGATTCAGCCCTGAGCCTGAAAATCCCGTATTATTGGTAAAAATGCAATCGCCAATCTCCATTGGAATGGCTGTACAAGGATGGCTGCCTTGAAGCATTGGGGTATTGCAGTTACCTGTTGCGGCGAATACATTACCCGTATCCGGCTCTGGGCCATCCTGAAACAGCAGGTTCCATGAAAAGTCCAGCAATTCATAAGCGTTCTCGTGTTCATACATACCGGGCGTATACACCAAGTCCAAACTGTCGCCATCGCAGATGGCTATTTCCGCCATGCTGTTGTAATTGCTTCCGCTGAATACGCCAACTGGAATATTATTGATTAACACCTGAAGGGTTGCGCCATTCCACCCGTCTCCGTAGCTGTCGTGCATAAACAATTCATAGCCACAGCACTGCGCATTGGCGCTTACACTTTGAAAGCACAAGATGGAAAAGAGTGCAGCCTTTGCCATTATTGCAGACAACCTATTGGTGTAGTTTTTTTTCATAAAATTCTGGTTACAACATGCTCTAAGCGTAATTGTAATATTTAAGTAGGTCAAAGTCTCAAAGGATCGTTACCTGATTCCAAGACATTGCAACGTTGAGGATAGCCCAACTGCCCACCCGAAATTGGGGCTAAATCTATAACCAAAAATTGATTGATACCGCTGCTGTCTGGCAGCAACATTCATTTATACTCGAAATAAAGTGGTTTGCGAATGCTCACTTGTCCTCAGCCCTCCTGGCTGCGTTATAAATACTCGCCGATGCGCTGCATCGTCTGTGTTTTATGCCTTGCCATTAGAACTGATGACTGCGCGATTATTTTCGTAAACCACTTTACTTCGAGTATAGAAATGCTGCCCAGCAGAATTACGTCGGCCAGATATGAATCCAGGATATGCACTGCCGATCATTGTACTTCCTTCAATTCCCAATTGCACAAAACCTTTTTTTAGGCGATTCGTTGTTTTTCTTTGGTCAAATTTGTCCTTTGTAATTTGGATCAAAATCCACCATCCACTCGATCCCAAATTTGTCTCTAAACATGCCAAAGTATGAACCCCAGGGGCTGTCGGCAATAGGCATTTCAATGTTTCCACCTGCTGAAAGTCCGCTGAATAACTTATCGGCTTCTTCACGACTTTCTGCACTAATTGATATTTTAGACCTGTTTTCGTTTTCATTTGTTCGCCCCATACTTTCTGGAACGTCATTGGCCATCAGGACGTTTTTGCCAATCGGCAAAGCAATGTGCATTATTTTATTTGCTTCATGTGCTGCGACTGGAAATTCAGGACTTTCAAGGTCTTTGAAACGCATGATTTTTGCAAATTCTCCACCAAATACTGATTTGTAAAAATTGAATGCTTCTTCAGCATTTCCATTGAAGTTAATATGCGGGTTGATCAGTGCCATGGTTAATATTTGTTAGGTTGTTTTTGTTTCTTTTCCCAATGTCCAGTTATATGATTTTCTTTAATTTTATTGGTGTAATCTTCAAATTTGGAATAATTGTTGGGTGATTCCTCAATTTGTTTGTACAAAAATGAATTGTCTTTTTGTGGGTAGATGATGATTGTTTGGCCAAACCTTAAGTCGAATAGCTTCATGCTGAAAAACAGACTTGAAAATCCGTCAGGTGTGGCTTGAAAAACCCATTCAAAATTTTGTTTTGATAAACGGAAATTTCCTTCTGCAGTCAAATATGGGAAGTTTCGGGAATCTACAAAGGATTCTGGCGTTACTTTGTCGTCATTTGTTAAAACGAGCAGTGCGAGTTTGGTAATTATACGGTCGCTTTCTGGATTTTCGTACGCGCCAACTTGAATACCTTTGAAAATGAGCGAATCTGTTTTTATGGTAAATGGATTAGAGTAAACGGCATAATCGTAGTCGGCCACGGGAAACGGATAATTGTTCAACGGAAATGCTTCAAATTCTGCTGAATATTTAAAGTGGGTTTCAATGTCTTGCTTAAAAAGCGTTTGATTCCATTGGCTGCTGTCAAGGTTTGCCATTGCTCTGTCTTTCAACGCGCTTACATTCCAGTTTGACGCTATGGGTTTGGATCCGTTGGATTGCGTTTCATGCTGGCAAGCATACACTGCCAATCCGATAATGATTAATAAAACTGCTTGTCTTCCCATTGTTTTTAGGTTCACCGATCTCGTTTTTCTCTTGGTCAAAATTCCTAACTTTTATTGAAGTTGTTAATTCGCTTATTCGCTACGTCCAGCCCAGGGCGTTTTCTGGCGTTGCAAGTGGGTTGATTCCGGAGAACAAAACGTTCAACGAAAACTGAATTCATTTGTCTTGCAGCTTTATATGGATGTTTTTTTGAAAGGTATGCTGCATCCATCCAAGCGCAATTAAACATATTCCAATACCACCAAGTATGAAATGAAGGAAGAAAATAGTTCTGATTAGTAGTATTTGAACAATGATCCATCCCGAAAGTAGCATGCCCTGCACCAATACAAGTCTTCCGTAATTTTTACTGCTTTGTAAGACTTTCAACAATACAAATGTACAAAAAATGCCATTTGTGCTGAGAAGGATTACTCCTGGAATTAAGTAATCGTTAAACGGGGTGTATTTCAATAACGCTAAACTCAACGCTATGCTACTTCCATCTGGGTGTAGAATGAGGTTTATGCCACCATAAAATGCTCCAATAAGGTTAAAAAGTAGAAGAACAACGGAGGCCATTCTATTTATTTTAAGCATATCGAATAAGGATCTGTGGTGTTAACGTTTTAGCGCATGCTTTTGCTTTTGCCATTGGTCTTTGCCCCGAAGGCGAGGGAGACATCTTCAAAACAGTATTTTTGAAAATGTCCAGTAATATGGTTTTCAATACATTGTATTTTAACAAAATAGTCGTTGATAAACAATGTATATGCTCTTATACTCGGAGTAAAATGGTTTGCGAATGCTCACTTGTCCACAGTCCTCCTGGCTGCGTTATAAATACTCGCCGATGCCCTGCATCGTCTGCGTTTTATGTCTTGCCATCAGCACTGATGACTGCGCGATAATTTTCGCAAACCACCTTACTTCGAGTATAAAAAGGCTACAGTCGAGTTTAAGTTTTGCTTATATTATGGGTTCTCAGCGTTTGCCATTGTCCACCGTCCACCTGTTCGATACATGAAATTTTGTCAAAGGTCAAAGCTGTTGGTAAATTAGTCTCTTGAATTATTTTAAAGATTTCGTCCGTGCAAGTTGAATTTCTTGGGTGCATTAAGGTGATATGAGGTTCGTGTCGCCGCACGGTCAATCCCAAACCTGCCAATACTTTTAAACGCAAATCATGAAATTCTTCATTGTCGCCCAATGTTGGAAGCAGAACACCAGTGCCTTTGTCAAACCTGGTTACTTGCCCAAATCGTATTGTTAAGTTGGGTAGGTCAAGTTGTTGCAAATTATCCAAAACAAGGGCAAAGTTTTCAATCTCATCTTCCCGACAAAGTGTAACGTGGCAATTAATTAAGTGGTGCTGTTTTGGGTTGAATTGTTTGCGGATGGTTCAATGTTGTACGCCGCTTTCTCATCCACAAAAAGCGTGAGCTGTCGTCTTATATTTTTGTCCACGTGCAGTAGTTAAGTAGCGTGTGTCTGAAATTTTATGGGCGGTCGTCATGTGTTTGCCTACAACGAACTGGTGTTTGTGGCGCAGGGACCCTTCATGGCAACAAAGCCGATTGAAAAACTACTGTACAACACCTGCAGAACAGTCAAAGGAATAAATTTGGGGGCTAATATGTGGCGCAATAGCCAGTCGACCCCCGAACATGCGCTTAGTCCTGCTGCACCCAAACGTACCTTCCATGCTTTAAATAAAAACTATTCCCCCGCCCCCGCCTTCGGCTTCGTGGATAAAGATACCATCAGTTGGCAAAATTATTTTCTTGTTGTCAGGTACTTTTATACTTACCCTCAATCTTATACCAGCAAGGTCGCATATTTGGTTGGATTTGAATGTCAATTTTTCCGGAATACAGTTCGGCTGGCACCCTGTATCATAACGATTGATGCGGCCTTTCGCGGCGGTAGAATCTCTAATTTTCGCCCTTGATAATACTATAATCGGATTTATTTTTTCTTTTTAAAGGCGCCTGCAAGAATAAGTGTCAAGAAAGTTATTCCTAGTCCTAATAAAGCCCACCAAGTCATAATTTTAGTTTTTAATTGTTTAAATGCATGTTTGGGATATTCTTGCTGGGCCCAAAAAGGTGCTTTTTTTGACTCCAGCAGAAAATCCCAAACATGCTTTAATATTTGTTTTTAAGTCGTTTGTTTCACTTGCCACCAACGTTTTGCAGGTTTGCATTCGGAGGGCTTTTTAGCCCTGCACTTGTTGCTGAGAACGGCAGAAGGCGAGAGCGATATCCATCTTGGGCGAAATCTTAAAAATGTCCAGTAGTATGCGAGTGTTCTATTTGATAAACTATATTTTCTTACGGTTTTCATGTTTCAGCACGAGGCCATGTCCAAGCATAACGGATAATCAGACCAAGGAGAATAACTTCTATAGATGCGGCAAAATACATGTGCACCCAAGCCTCTCCTACCAAATTAAACAACATATAAGGAATTAGTACCGTGGCCACGATAATGTTTGTCCAACGATTTACCTTAGCCGGCAGGACAACAGAAAGGAAAATCATAAGCGTTGGAATGGCTACAAAAATCATTGCTATCAGTAAAAAGACATATGAAATGTCAAATACAAATACTTTTCCTGCCAAAATATCTTCCAAGGAGCCTGGCATATATAAGTGAAAGTAATCAACATAGATATAGAGAAACATAAAACTCGCCCACAGCGCGGCAAGCTTCAGTTTCAAACTTACTTTGATGTCTTCCAGTGCATTTTGTGCTATTTTTTGTGTGTGCATAAATTATCAATTAAAGGTTAAACCCAAAATCTAGCCCAGGTTGAATAAAGTAGTTAGGCCATTTTTGTTCTACTGCTTTAAAAGATTCTGGAACATTAGTTCTTACTGGCCAATAACTACATCCAATAGCTGGTTCAAAAAAGAAGCGGTCTTTAAAAAACTTAAACTGGTATCCTAAATAGAAGTCCAGATATAACGTGTATCCATTTCCAATCTTTTTATTATTCTTATCCATATATTTTTCGAAAGCATTCAATGCATAAACGGATGTATAGACTCCTTTCCACCAAAAACGCTGGTATCCTATTTGAGGAGCAAGAATGCGTGCACTTCCTGGATAGTTTAATCCAGGTGCATCAAATGAAGGTCCAAAAGGGATACCTATTGGCCAAGCATAAGTGGACCTTTTAAATCTAAATTGAACAACATCTTTAGGTGTTATCCTATATCCTGCATTTATTTGTATGTACTCGGGATTGTTTGTTTTATCAAAATTTCCTAACATCAAGAGTGAACTTCCAACGAACCACCTTCTGTAAGTGCTGTCTTTTTGGGCATGTTGTGCATTCACCTGTAAACTGCTTGTTAAAAGCAAAACAAGCACAATCCATAAATTTTTCTTTTGCATATTTTTACTTGTTTATGTTAAACGATACTGCAAAAGTAGATTGGCAATAGACTTCAAATCGTTCACTTAAGTTAAGAAACGAAGTTACTCTTTGCTTTTCTCCAAAATTCTTGCTCTTAATCTACTCAGTGATTGTGGTTTTATACCAAGAAAACTCGCTAACTGGTGTTGTGGCACACGTTGAATAAGGTCGGGTCTTTTTTGCAGTAAGTTCAGGTACCTCTGTTCGGGTGAATTAGTTTTAAACTCGTCAAAGTCTATTCGTTGTTTGGCCAGCAATTCTTCCGACAGTTTTCTGCACATAATGTCAAACTTTGGAAATTTACGGTTTACTTCTACTTCCATATCAGAATTTGAAATTAAAAGTATAGAGTCCTCCACACAACTTATATAATATTCGGATGGCGTTTTGCTTATAACACAAGGGGGCGTCAATGCCTCCATTTCTGTGTAGAAAGCGGTCGTTTTTTCTTCACCATCCAAAATATAATGTGTTCTAATACAGCCTTTTAGAACAAAGTAGCTGTCTTTCGAGTTTTGTCCTTCTTTGAGTAAAGTTGTACCCTTCTTGACAGCGCGGAATAAGTCTAACGATAGTATTGCATGCTTCTCATCGTCAGTCAGCGAAATGTATTTTGCTATAAAGCTAAATAGTGTGTCCTGCATTGTATGTTTTTTACCGTCTATTGTTACACTTACCACCAACGTTTGGCTGATTTGCGATCGGCGGGTTTTCCAGCATAAAAGTTCATTCGAAAAACTGAATTTTCGGCTTCCACAAAACTGTCTGCGAAGCACTGAGCCGCCATATTGATAAACCCGTGTTATAGGTCGTTTTTCTTTCTGTCGATGCGATATCCATCATTGAGTTATATCTATTAATGAAATTGTCAAATCTTGTGACCCATTTTTCCAAATACTATTTCCAAGGTCAATCAATTTTTGTTTGTCACTTTCGATTACTCTTGCAAAAATGTTGCAAGCGTCTAGTCCTTTACCATCTCCATAATATATACCAAAGCAGTTTGCAGTCTTTGCCCTGATAGGTTTTGTCGGACCAAATACAACTTCTCCTGGTTCAGTGAAAACTGATGAGTTCTCTTGAATAATGTCAAGTTGAGGAACATTATCAATCCAAATTTCTTGTCCAGATACCCTTGCGTGGTGAAATGTCCTCGTAAACGGTAAGATGTCTACAAAAGCTTTTGAGGTCACTGGTGCAGTTTCACTATAAAATTCAAATCTTATTTCTTGGTTGTCTGATGTAGTTATTTTAAATCCTGTCATATTTTTTTTCTTAATAGTCGATTTGTGCGTTTTTCTTTATCGTTCTTCGAGGTTAGTCATAATGTCTTGGTCATTTTGTAGGGGGGGGGGGGGGGGGGGGGGGGGGGGGGGGGGCGGGGGGGGGGGGGGGGGGGGGGGGGGGGGGGGGGGGGGGGGGGGGGGGGGGGGGGGGGGGGGGGGGGGGGGGGGGGGGGGGGGGGGGGGGGGGGGGGGGGGGGGGGGGGGGGGGGGGGGGGGGGGGGGGGGGGGGGGGGGGGGGGGGGGGGGGTTTATGATTTCTACGGCTTTAATAATGTTTGTCTTTGGTGCGATTGTTTTAAACCCTTTTTTTTCAAAAAAACCTCTTGCCGTTTCGCTAGCGTCTGAATTTAGAACCGTCGCTTTTCTCTTAATTGCTTCTTTTTCGATTTCAGAGTAAAGTTTGTCGGTAATACCTTGTCTTTGGTAGTCTTTGTGAACATATAAAAAGTCAAAGTAGTCGTTACCCTCCAATGAAGCAACACCTACAATTTTATTTTCAATCTCCGCAACTAAAAAATATTGTGAGTTCAGCTTATCTGTCCAGCGTTTCCTGTTTTCGATAGAAGATGTCCAAACCTTTATTTGTTCTGGTGTATAGTCGTCCTTGCAGATTGTCGTAATAGTGTCAACAAACATTTTCTGCATCTCTTTCAAGTCGCTAAGTTTTGCAGGTCTTATTGGTATTTCTGAAAGGTTCATGGTCTGTTTTATTGTCGTCCTGAAATGCCCTATAACGGGTTTGCAGATTTGCAATGGATGGGCTTTTCAGTAGAAATGTTCATTCGGAGAATTGAACTTTCGGCTTGCACAAAACTGTCTGCGTAGCAAGAAACCCCGCCTATTGCAAATGTGCTGTTATGCACAGTTTTTCTTTCGGTCGTCAAAGTTGTTGTCGTAAAATCGTGTTTAGTTCGTCCGCTTTATTGATTGTCATTAAGTGTCCACCGTTTTTAATTGTCGAGTTACACTTCACAAAAGAAAAAGGTAAAATTCTGTCACTTGTTCCGTGAATATGAAATAGGTTTTTGGTCTGCGTTTGGTTTGTCCACCTTGCAACTTTGTCAATTGCCCACTTCAAAAATGTTGGGTCAGTGTCAATAAGAATTTGTATTAAAAGCTGTTTGTCAAAGGTTGAGCTTGTCCCGAAAAACCAGTTTGTAATAAAGTTAGAGATTTTTAAAAGTCTTGTCGGCAAAAGTTTGTGAAGTCCAAGTCGTCCTGCGAAACGATAGTAAAATGGAATTTCATTTTTCGTCTTGGCTGAAGCAATTAAAATAACTTTTTCGGTGTCAATTTGTTTAGCAACTTCAACAGCTATAAGTCCACCGAATGAAAGTCCGATTAGAGTTGGTTTTGTTGTCGTGATTTGGTCAAGAAGTCGGGTTGCGTAATTTTCAATTGTTTCATTGTCTTGCGGAACAATCCATTTTATAAAAGTTGTCGAGAAGCCAGAAAAGTCAAGTCGTTGAAAAACGCTTTCATCTGCTCCAAGTCCACTAAATATGTAAAGTTCTTTTGTCAAGTCGTTGTCGGTTTGTGTGTCGTCCTAAAATTGGGCATAACGGCTCGAATATGCGTAGTGCGGGATTTCAAGGCTCTACACTATCAAGCCGCTACGCTGTTAATAAATTGCTTTAGAGCATGTTGGGGATTTTCCTGCTGGGCCAAAAACGGTTCTTTTTTTGTCATTTTTCACCTTTTTTCAGTCATGTAATATCAACTATACTCCTTCAAAAACGTAAAAACTGGCTAAAAAAGCCCTCGTTTTTGCCTCCAGCAGAAAATCCCCAACATTCTCTTAATGTTCAAATTTATCATTATGCCCCGCATTACGTATATTTATTGTTTGGGGGCTGGCATTTTTATTTCCTTTCCAAATCTTACTATACAATGCCATAAATATTTCAACATTTGCAAATTATCATGCTCTTGATTCATTTGCTTTGAGGCTCTGCCAATCAAATATGCATTCAACTTTCCATCAATTCCAAACTTCTCTGCATAAAATGGGACTTCTGCGCCTCTAAAATTGTTCGGAAATTCAGAAACTTCTAATTCCAGACCTGAATTCCATATTAAACCAATATCATATTTTTCACATAGAGTTTCTAATTGAGTTGCTATGTCCGTACCCCAATACGATAAATCAACGACTAAGCTATCAATATCTTTATCGAGTAATATATCCCCATGAATCTGCGCTTCTATATAAAAGTCAAGATTTTTTGAATTTTTTCTATACTTTCTTAAATGAGTCGATTGAGGAAGGAGTCTGTTCACTAATTCCAAGAAATCAATTACATTCATATCCTGCTCTCCTAAAGCCGTCCCTCTTGTAAACAAATCCTTTAATAATCCTGCATTTATTAATTCAAAGTTGTCAATTGTTCCTATTTCTAGGGGAGAATCGTATGTGTCTCCATAAGTAAAAGTTGCTCTTTTCTTAACTTCTGGTTTTAGTAAGAAATAGCATGAGCCAAATCTGGGCGATGGTCCGTCTTCTGTCAACGTCAAGTTTAGCGAACCGTATTTTGGACGTTCCGATGGCTTTGCAAACTGATATGCTCCTTTAAAAATTTCCTTTTCCCACCTATCACGATTTCCGCCACTAAATGCTGAAACACTTCCTGCAGAAATATTCGTCTCAAACTGATTTTTGTATAATCCAGATTGAAGCATGCCGTCAATTACGTTTGTATCCCTGGAGTATATTCGGTCAGGATGAAAATGCAAAGCAATTTGTGAGTACTTAATAACATTTTCACAATATTTATTAAAAACACTATTATCAACATTTGACTGATATAGTATCATTTCTATAGTATCAATGTATTTACCCTTTCTCTCATTGATATATTCAGAGACATTTTTAATTGCAATATTTTGTGATTCCGTTAATTTCATTTTTTCATCGTCTCAGTTGCGTCCTTTTTGCTTGCCGCTAACGGACAGGGCTTTTTGATAAAGTTAAATATTAAGCACTAAAGCTGGGCTTTATTCGTCGAGTCCCGAACCACAGTACAACAGCATTACCGCTGCTGATTGCTCTAATGTCAATCCCCTCTTTTGCCAAACCCGTGTTATCGGCTGTTCTTCTGTCTGCCCAAAGTCGTGTAGTTTCCATTTTGCACTATCGTTTGTAAAAAGGTTCAACACTTTTTAAGAAGTAACTACTTACACCAGGTTTGTTGTCAACCTTAATGAAGTCAACAATCTCGTCCTTACCTAAAAACTGTTTTGCAGTAAACCCTGCTTCTTGTGTTACAGATTGTAAATCTCCGTCTGCGTCAAGTCCGAAAATGTAGTGAGGTGGTTCACCGCTGTCTGGGTTGAAAATCCATCCAAGGTATGCAGCTTTAACATTTGGTTTGTTAGCAAACAGAACTTTCAATGAGTTTACAATGTCAGTCGGATATTTTGCTGGTTGTCCAATTTGCATTTTAGTTTCTTTCTGAATGGTGATTGTCTTCGCTGTGTCGGTCAGGATATTGCCACTCAACATTCTTTCAACCTCGTCAGGTAACAACTCTTTTCCGTAGTCAGAATATGGGTTGAGAAGAAATGTCGCACCCTTTGCTAAACCAAAAAGATTTTCACCTTTCATCTGCATATACTCAACTTGTTCTTTAATTACACTTTTGTCAAAAATTCTCTCTGTCGAAGTGAATACAGGAATTTTTCCGTCAGCATAAGAAACAATATTTACTTTAGTGTCTTGCTCCAAAGTTTGATTGCCTTCGGGTAAACCTGATTTTTCTGTAAGCACGACTAACTCGTCAGAAAGAAGTCGTTTGTAAAACTCTGCTCTATATGCAGGTTCTGTCGCTGCCTTTTGAAGCAACTGTTCCAAAGTCAAACCGTCGTTATTTGTCAGTCTGTTTTGTTTCTTTTTCAAGAAGTCTAAAAGTCCCATTTATATTGTTTGTTGTCGGTTCTTAAAATTGGCTATAACGGTTTGGCGCTTGGCGAAGAAGCGGATTTCGAAGCACTAAACTGTCTACCAGCACTGAACTTGATACGAAGCAGAATGCTTCAATTAAGCACTGAACCCGCTTTTTTGCCAAACGCCTGTTAGCGGTAGTTATTTTTTATCAATTTGTCCACCCACAAGCTACCATTAGATAAATATATTTTAACGAAATAAATTCCGATTGTTAATTCACTTATTGGAATACTTACTTCTGTGTTTTTTGTTGTCAGGGATTTAATTAATTGTCCTTGAAGGTTAAATAAATCAATGCTTGAAATTTCTCCATGGGATTTAATATTCAAATAATCATTGCCTGGATTGGGGAATATAAAAACATGATTATCATTTGTTGGAAATTCAGTTGAAGTAAGAATAGTATTACAATATGTCTGTCTTGGATTTGCTACAGCACTGCAAGGAAAAAGATAAATGCTTTCGGGATTTGTTGCAACAGGTGTGTCAGTTTGTAGTAAGTTTCCCATTCCTGATGGCATTGTTACCTGATTTATGCTGCCATTTCCTAGTGCTACGCCCTTCCCTAACAAACTGCCGTTAAATGTATAATCGCATAGAGCGTCAATAAGTCTGTAATAAGCATAATAATCTAATGCGTCAACAGTTGCAACGGTTGTTGGCAAGCCGTGTCCTGCAAAATAATCATAGCCGCTTACTGTGGATGAAAAAACCTTGATTAAATCTTTTTCAGATGCTGGTATATTGATATTACTGAAAATTTCAACTGCCATTCTATGGTCATTTATACTATCGTTCTCATATACGAAAGTCAGCATTTTGGTGTCCACTGGAAATGATTGTAATTCCGTTTGGGTAATATTATATGAATACCACGGTGCAGAAGGGCAAATAAATCTTCCGTTTTGTCCCCAATTATTTTCTGTAAAGCATTTATATGAAGTTCCAATCGTTGCACCACCTCCAAAAGAGTGACCAATAAAACCAACCCTTGTTGTGTCTATAATACTGGAAAAATCTCGTGCTGCTTTACGAAAGCCCTCAAGTAAATTGATATATCTGTCGTTTATAGTAATAACTCCTATCGTTGGATAAGGAACAAAAACGATTGCATATCCTTTTTTTGCAAAAAACCTTAAAAGCCCAATTACATGCAAAGGGTTTTCGCCTCCATAAGCATGACTGTAGAACAAAGTTGGAACACTTGATGCTATTCCTGACGGGTAATATATTTTTATATCCTCCGAAGGAAAATTTGGATTTACAAATGACTGAACGGCAACGGTGTAGCTGCCGTCTGAACCATACCCACTTGTCGGCTTAGGGATAGGTCCTGTGTAAACCTGACCGAATATAGTAAGTGAATGAAACAAAAGAAATAATAAAATAAATTCCCATTTTGTATTCATTGTCTTGTGAATTTGTTTTGTTATAATTGGGCTTTGCTGCATGAATCCCCCAGAAATAAAAACGGGCTGGAACTCGTACCTTTGGTTTACTACAACTAAAGTCACAAAATCCAGCCCATGTCAAAGGTAAAAACGGATACTGAAACAAACTACAAACCAAAGGTTAAATATCAGGTTACCAATTGGCAGACCTATAACCGAGCGTTGGTCAATCGGGGCAACATAAGTATTTACTTCCATGAGGATGTGCTGGATAATTGGTATAGCGATCTGCCCAAGCAGCGAGGGGGTCAGGAACAAAATAGCGCAGTATGCATCGAAACCGTGGTTATGTTAAAAGTTGTATTCAAATTGGCCTACAGGCAGGCGCAAGGGTTCACGCAAGGTTTGCTAGGTTTACTAGGGGCTGGTCAATTGAAAACACCGAGTTATACCCAGGTGTGCAGGCGTGCATCGGGACTGGATGTAGCCTCTTATTCGATACCCAAGCAAGGTCCGATAGTGATAGCAATTGACTCTACTGGCTTGAAAATATATGGCGAAGGCGAATGGAAAGTGCGAAAACACGGTTATTCCAAGCGCAGAACATGGCGGAAACTTCATCTTGGGGTAGACCCGAAAACAGGTTTTATACATTGTCATACCATGACATTGAATGACATTGATGACGGTTCGCAATTAACCGATTTGCTGGATCAAATTGAAACAGACGTATCGGATGCCTGCCTGGATGGCGCGTATGATCATGAGGATTGCTGGGATGAATTGATTGCCCGAAATATCAAGCCCATCATTCCGCCCAGAGAAAACACGGTTGAATGGTATCTGGAAAATCCAGGGGACTATCCAGAATATCCACGAAACGCGGCCATTACACGAATTAAAGAAATTGGAAAACCCGAATGGAAAAAGGAAATAGGGTATCACCGCAGAAGTTTATCAGAAACAGCCATGTTCAGATACAAAACCATTCACGGCAGTAAACTTTATTCCCGAAAAATTGAAACTCAAAAAGTGGAAAATGATGTCAAAATAAAAGTACTAAATATCATGACAGCCCAAGGTATGCCCATCTCAAAACCCGGAAAAACCGCCTAATTCAAGAAATAATGAGCGCATGCTTTATCCTTTGGATTCATGCAACAAAGCCGTTTTTTATACTATTTTCTATTTTTCTGTGCGAAAATTAGCTCATCCAGCAATAATTCCCAAATTCAGGCCATTGATTATCAAGGATTTATTTTGAAGCGGTGAGTTTATCAGGGACGACTAATGTTTCGCGGCTTTGCGTTCGGGCGGGAATATAGCCCTACACTCGATACGAAGAACCGAACTCAAATATATGCAAAAGCGTCAGACGAAGCACTGAACCCCGCCTGACGCAAAACCACTGTTAGCTACCGTTTTTTATTTCCCCAATTGCTTATTCATCATTTCAAAAAATTCGATGTCGGTCATTTTTTTTCTACTGTCGAGTAAGAAATTTGCATCATCTCCAGCTCTGTATCTTAATTGTTTTTTTCCATCTGTTACTGCGTTAAAAATCACTTCTGCTACTAAACTTGGTGGCGAGACTGTGTTATTTGGATTCTGCCATTGTTTCATTAATGCTCCGATAAGTGGCAGGTAATCGGAAATATCTCCGGCTTGAAAATCGAAAGAACGGCTACCAAAGTCAGTCGCAATGAATCCAGGTTCAACAATTTTGACTTTAACTCCGATTTCTTTCATCTCATAGTGTAATGATTCCGAAATTCCTTCAACAGCAAACTTAGTTCCGTGATAAAGCGAACCCAATGCAAACGTCATTTGACCACCGATGGAAGAAATATTGACAATAACACCGTCTTTATTTTGTCTGAAATGTGGGATAATTGCTTTGGTAACGTCCATCAAGCCAATAACATTGGTGTTGAATTGTCTGATAATATTTTCTCTTGGAAACGATTCCAAAGGTCCATAAGCCCCGTAACCTGCGTTGTTTACCAAAGCATTAATTTTACCAAATTTTGCAATGCCATTTTTTATTGCTTGTTCAATGCTTGATATATCAAGCACATCTAACTTTTCTAGTTGTACGTTTTCTAACTTGCTTAATTCTGTGTCTTTTTCAGGCGAACGCATTGTCGCAATTACATTCCAACCTTGTTGTTGAAAATGGATGGCTGTTGCTTTGCCAATGCCACTACTTGCTCCCGTAATTAATATCGTTTTGCTCATTTTTAGACTTTGTTTAGGGTTAGTAAATTTGCAACTCCATTGGCTGTGTAAATTGCTTTTGTAGTTTCGTTCAGCACTTTATTGTAGTTTTCAATTGGTTGTTTCAACCCTGAAAAATCAACAACGGTTCTAAATGGTTTTTCACCAAAAGGTGTATTTACTAAATTAACTACGGCTTCTGCAACTCTCTCGGGACGTTGTTCAGGAATAGATTCCACATAAGCAACGTATCCATTGATTGAGGATTCAGGAAGACTTGCCATTTCCCCATACTGCTTCATTCTTTCGGTATCACTTGGCGTTATCATTCCACTCATAAAACCTGTGGGAAATCCGCCTGGTTCTACTATGCAAGATTCAATTCCAAAACCCGAAAGTTCAGCTCTGTAACCTTCTGCCAAAGATTCTAATGCGTACTTTGATGCAGAGTAGGAAGCTAAAAATGGTGTCGTTACTCTACCAATACAGCTTGAGGTATGAATGATTGTTCCTTTTCCTTGTTGTCGCAAATACGGTAAAACAGATCTCATTACTCGTTGAACACCAAAAACATTTACGTCAAACATTTTTTGGATGTCGCCTGCTGTGAAGCACTCTAGAATTCCATTTGCTCCGATTCCTGCATTGTTAAAAACAGTATCCAAACCGCCCATCAGTTCAATGGCTGATTTTACACCTGCGTTTACACTGTCTTCATTGGTTACGTCCATTTCAACCAATGCTACGCCTTTTGCTTTTAATTCATTGACTATGGCTTCGTTTTTACCTGTTAATGAACGCAATGTTCCAACAACTTGATGACCGTTTTCGGCTAATTGAATACAAGTTAAACTACCAAAGGCTCCGCTTGCTCCCGTAACTAAAATTTTATGTTTCATCTTCTTTATTTTATTATGATTTGATGAAACAAATATCCGACTGATAAAATGGGCGGATTAACACAAAAAAGGGAAGGTTAAACACAAATCGCAGAAAAGAAAAAAGGAAGCCATTTGGCTTCCTTTTTTTTAATTCAGTTGTCTGTATTCTTGTGGTGTTTTGCCTGTTTTTTGTTTGAATAACCTGCCAAAATAATGGGGATAATTAAAGCCTAAAGTATAGGAAATTCCGCTAATTGAATCGGTAGAGCTAAGAAGTAAGTGTTTTGCTTTATCAATTAGAAAATCGTTTATGTGGTCTTTGGCAGAGCGTCCTGTTTCTTTTGTTAAAAGGTCGCTCAAATAACTAGCAGATAAATGACAATGGTCTGCCAAATATTGGATGGTTGGTTGCCCTTTTTCAATGAGTTGGTTTTCTGAATAGTAATCTTTTAACAACAACTCAACTTTAGAGACAATATCAATGTGACTGGCGGAACGTGTATTGAATTGCCTTTCGTAAAATCGCTTGCTATAATTAAGCAACAATTCAATATTTGAAACTAATACTTGCTGACTGTGATTGTCAATTCGCTCTTTGATTTCATCTTGAATTAGCTGAACAATTTTATTGAAGGTATTTTGTTCATTTTCGGAAAGATGCAACGCTTCGTGAACTTCGTAATTAAAGAAGTTGTAAGCGTCAATTTTTGAGCCAAGGGTAGTATTTCTGATAAGGTCAGGATGAAAGTATAGCATCCAACCTTTTACTTGATTCAGTTCTTGCGGTTTTTTGACCGTAATTACCTGTTTTGGTGCGGTGAAAATCAAAACCCCATCATCAAAGTCATAAGAATTTCGTCCGTAATCTATTCCGCAACTTGAATCTTTTAAAGCAATACAGTACAAATCGGAAGTAAATCTTTTGCCAACCGTTTCTTCTCCATAAGCGAGCTTTTGAGTGTCTAGTATGGTGATTAATGGGTGTGTTGGTTTATCTAAGCCAAATACAGCCCGAATTTCAGCTATTGATTTTGAATGAATAATCTGCTCGCTCATATTATTTCTTTTCACAAACTTATGCTATCGTTCTGAGGTTCTTTAACACAAATCGCTGAATGTTTAACACGTCTTGGTTTTAATGGTAGCTAACGTTTTGTGGGTTTAAGAAGCTGTTTGAATTTACGTTTTTTTATATTTGATAGCAAGTAAACGAACCTGCTCCAGATGTGTAAAAGCCTCAGAAGATGTGGTTTTACGCTCATAATCCGTTGAAAGGCGGCGGCAATTATCAAGCCAGGCAAAGGTTCTTTCGACGATCCAGCGTTTTGGCAAAACCTTGAAAGTGTTACTGTTTTCGGCTTTTTTGACAATATGCAGCTGCCAGGCCAGTTTTTCGAACTGATTTTTAACAAAATCGATCAATTTACCGGCATATCCTCCATCTGCGAAAAACACTCGGAGCCGTGGAAAATCTACCCGATTGATGTACATTTTGATAAAAAGCCAATAGGCAGCAGTTCGATCTTGCCAATCCGCAGCAGTAACCCAAGCGCAGATAATTAAGCCTTGGGTATCAACCACGATGTGGCGTTTTCGTCCTTTGACCTTTTTGCCTGCATCATAGCCAGTACAAGATTGGCCGCTTACGGCGGTGGTTTTAACTGACTGAGCATCAATAATTCCGACACTAGGTGTGCGAGCCCGGTTAAGACTTTGGCGATAACCACCGGCCATTTCTTGGCTTAACACCTCCAGAAGGCCGTTATCCCGCCAGATTCGGAAGTAGTAATACACTGTACCGCTTGGCGGAAAGTCACCGTCAAACCCCATCTTACCCCGTCCCCCAAGTCTGCCGATCTTCGCGCCAGACAAAAATAGCGCAAGATGAAACAGAAAAAAAAGAAATCGGGCCGTCGTACGGCGAAGGAGATGTATGCACACATTAGATTGTGGGAAGACAGTGGTCAAAGCCAAAAGGCATTCATTGCCGCAAACGGTTTGTCCAAATCGGTATTCGGGTATTGGCTGCGGCGTTACCGGCAGGAGGGGCAAAGTGGATTTGTGGAAGTGGTGTCAGCGCCAGTAAAAGCGGATCAAGGCGGTGTATTTGCGCGCATTCAGACGACACAAGACTCGGAGTTGGTTTTGTACGAATCGGTAAGTGCCGCTTTTCTTCGGGAGTTGTTATGGTAAATTTATCGAGCGGCGCACGCTATTATCTGTGGCGGGAGCCGGTGGACATGCGCAAGAGTTTCGATGGCTTGCAGGGAGTAGTGACCAATGAGATAAAACGACCCGCCTTAAGTGGAGAGGTATTCATCTTTCTGAACCGGCGGCGCGACCAGGTAAAGATGCTGGTGTGGGACCGCAGCGGATTTGTGATTTATTACAAGCGCCTGGAGCGTGGCCGTTTTGAATTGCCGCAATTGAAAGAAGAGCGTCGGGGCCAGGTATTGCCGTGGGCGGATCTGATGCTAATCCTCGAAGGCGTGTCGCTCACTTCGGTACGCTGGCGCAAGCGTTATAAGGCCTTTGACGGACAAAGTTCCGCCGGCGCGTAAAAAATAAAATCCAGTGGTGGCTTATCCACGATATTCGATGTTTTTTGTTGGTAAAAAGTACTTGCAGCAACCGCAATGGTCAGCTATTTTTGCTGCATGCCGAACACACCATAGGGATATATTCCGGAGCCTGAATTCGCCGCATTGCAGGCGAAAGTAATGGCGTTGGAGGAAGATAAGGCACGGTTGGAATCGGACAAGGTCCTGTTGCAGCACCGCCTGGCGGAACTGCAGCGACTGATCTTCGGCGCCAAAAGCGAGCGTTTTGTACGCCCGGAACTTCCGGGGCAATTGCAACTGGAACTGGAAGGACTGGAAGAGATAGCCACCGCGCACAAAAAAATGGTTGCTGCCTATGAGCGCAGTGAGCGCACAGAAGAAAGTCGCCATCAGGGCCGTTTGCCCATTCCGGCACATCTGGAACGGGTTGAAGAAGTGATTGAACCGGAAGAAGATACCACGGAGATGAAACACATCGGCGACGAAGTAAGCGAGTCGCTGGAATACCTGCCTGGAAAATTATGGGTTCGGCGCATACATAAAGCGCCGCCACCGAACCCACGTCCGGCAGCGGCCCCATGAAAAAAGCTTATTGCTTCACCATTTTTTCCACACCAATCACCCTTCCCTCAACCACCACCTGCACGAAGTACATACCATCGGGTAAACTTCCCGCATCCAGACTTTGACGCTCCACGCCTGCCTGCGCCTTACTCTCCTGCATCAAACGGCCGGTAATATCCAGAATGCGGAAACGCATTTGGGCGGTGGCCGGCATGGGCAGTTCGAGGCTGAAGAGGCCGGTGTTGGGGTTGGGGTAGAGGTGGATGGGTGATAAAAGTTTTTCTCCATCATATGTACTGCTTGGGCACAGTACAGTTACCGTAAATACACATGTGGAAGTATTATTTGAAGGATCTGATGCGGTATAGGTCACCTGAGAAGTGCCCTGTGGAAAAGCATCTCCGCATTGTAGATTACTAGTTTGTATTAAACTGCTTCCGCATGGATCCATACAAATTGGTAAAGGCCATTGTGCCGGTGCTGTACAATTCCCGGAATTGTCAAAGATTCCATTCACAGTAATATTCGGTGGACAAAAGCTGAAAGTAGGGCCTTGCAGATCCGGTACAATTTGTACAGAGAATATACAATTGACAGATGTTATAACCTGTTGATTGGCATCAAGGCCCTGTGCCTGATACGACACTTGGTAGGTGCCGAGCGGAACAGTTGTTCCAACAGCAGGCCCTCCGGTTTTTACCAAATTAAATCCCTGACAGGTACCATAAGGATTGGCGATAACTGGAGGTAGAATAAAGGGCTCGTTTAATGAATGATCACAATCAATCAGCGTCACCAACGTTGGACATGTTAAGAATGCCACCGAACACTGTGCGGCCAGGCTTGTCCGAAACATGAGCATTGTTCCATATAAAAGTATCACAAGGGTGAATCGAAGTAAATTATGTGGTAAAACAGACCGTTCTGGTTTTATGATACGTTTAATATTATCTTGATCAACTATCGAAATTTTCATTTTATTCAAATTTATTGAGATAAGAAATAGGGCTGAAAACGGATCTGCTACTCAATACCAATCGGTCCACCAGTGGAATGCATTACAATCCTTACCCAACTTGAGGTTTACCAAAAACAAGGAGGTTCCGAATTGTACAGAATGGCCGGAAGTAAGGCTGTCCTTTCTGGAATGAAACTTTCGCTGGTACCAGGTTTTTTCCACTTTTGCTTTCTTGCTGTTTGGTTGAGAGTCTGTAGGGGTAGGATTCCCTAAAGCAGGAATTTGTTCTTCTTCAACACAATTGCATGTTTTATTGGCATCCCTGCTGTAAATTGAACCCCAAAATGAAGCCACAATTGTTTCTGCCCCAGCTCCTTTCCAAAATAAATGTCCTTTACTACTTTTCCGTTTTTTGAGTTTTGTAGAAGCTTTTATTTTATGAACCGCTGGTTTTTGACTTTGCCTAAACCTTGATTTCATCTTGTAATCAAATCCATTGTAACTGAATAAAGCTGTATCTTTTTGTAACATATTTTTAGTGCAGCAATCTAAAATCACATCGATTTCTTTATTAATCGTGCACTCACCTCCGTTTGCGCAATGTCCTATAAATGTAACACCATGGAGACCGTTGCCATAACGTACACTTACTTTTTTGCGCCTCCCATACTTATCTTTCTTTTCAGAATAGGGCCAAGGCGCAATGGCTATATGACCGGGGAAGAACCATTCACCATCTACAGTACTGGTAAAATCTACCCGCCCATCTGGACAAATCACGTAGGAAAAGTCGGGCTGGCACGGGGTAATTTGGACACTGGTACTGGCGCTGCTGGTGTACAGATTAAAGTCCTGAACGGCAAGGTTAACCTGGAAGGTTTGCGCATTGGGTGGGCAATTAATTTTATACATATGAAAGATTCCTGCCTGAGGATCCGTGGTTGTTAAGGTTTGACCATCCCCATAATCCCAATTATAAGTTATCGGACATGCACCACCCTTTGTCTTATTTTTAAATTGAACCTCTATGTAGGTTTCAGTTACACCATCACATTCCGATCCGCAGAAAGTATATTTTTCAACCTCCAACCCCGCATGAATGCTGGCATCAATTATTAAACTTTTGGTAACCGGGTGAGAGCAGCCATATTTATCCTGAATAACCATCGTGGCAGTAGTTGCACCCGACCCGGGAAAAGTATGGCTAAAGAATGTTCCGGAAGTTGGGAAAGTAGGTACGCCAACGCAGGTCCAACTGATGTTGCTGATATCAGAAATATCATCCCATCCACTTGCTGCAAAATCAACTGTTGTTCCGCAGGCTTGCATATCATACTCAAAGTCAGGTACAATGTCGGGTATGATAATTTCAAGATCGCTTTGACAAGTATCCTTAGTCAGGGAATTAACAACAAACAACGAAATAACATAACTTCCGCTTTGCGTGAGCTGAAAAGATGGGTTTTGCACAGAACTGATTGCTGGCAAGGATGGGCCAATTTGTACCTGCCAGAAGAATTGGTTAAACCCGCTGGGTCCATGCAGGTTAATGATGTATGAATTGCCTCCGGAACAAACCACATCGTAGCTTGCTTCACAGGATATTTCGTTTTCTAACTCGTCACAGGGTCCTTCATCATCTTCAGAATCTTCTCGCACAGCAAATACAAAAAGATTTGGGTCATCCAAAGTCGTAGTTGAGGTATAAACCGTCCAATCCTCATCCTCCGAAAATGGACCATCGCATGAAATTTCTATTGTGTGTCTGCATAACACAGTTCCCGCTCCGTCCAACCATTCTACCTGCAGATTATGTGGAGTAACTGCCTTGTCTAAAAAGATTAAAAAATCATTATCTATTGCATCTCCAAATGGGACAGATAAAGTATCTTCCCTAAACCATTCTACAGAGTTAGGAAAATCCGCGTTTTGTTGCCAATCGTCAGGATCAGCACAACATATCTGGGTTTCACATATCCCGTATACCTTTATTTTTTTGATGTGATCATCGTGATATAGGTTTACAAATTGAAGTGCATAAGCACAGCAACCATCACCGCTAGGCATGGTATCGCATTCCACCGTGATAACCACGGAACAAGTTGCAGTATTCCCGCAGTCGTCCATTGCCGTCCATATAACAGAGTTCGGGCCAAATTGAAGCGCTGCAGGAGCGTTGTTGCTTAAACTCACAAAAGAGGAACAATTGTCAAACGCAACAGGGGGAATAGCTTGGTAAACGGCTGTACAATTCCCATCAGGTCCTATAACGCCAGTCACCGTAGTGTTGGCCGGACAAGTCATCAGCGGTGGATCTACTTCTATCGTCTGAATTCCCGTGGTGCAAGTACTCGTATTTCCACACCAATCCGTCACCGTCAGGGTGATCGGAAAATCGCCGCAGCCGGTCAGCAAGGTCGGGCTTACGGACATGGACTGGATCTGGCAGTTGTCACTGGAGCCGCCATCAATTTGTTGCGGCGTGACAGTGTAGCTGCAGTTGGCATCCAGGGTAACCCCAAATCCAGGCACGCAGACTGCTGTGGGTGGTACATTATCGGTGGCAGTGAAAGATGCAGTAGCTTCAGCACCATCTGCACAGGTAAGGGTTACCCCGCAAGTGGCGCCACAAGGCATATTTTCCCACTGTATGCTCTGCGTGTTTTCTGCAGTACACCACTGGTAGGAATAGGGGCCGGGGCCCGTCGGGATGGCCGTCAGGGTGCCTCCGGTATTGCAATACGGTGTTGGATTGGCTGAAATGCTCACACTACAAGGCTGCGGGAGCCCGCATTCCCGAAAACTGATGCAGTCTATCGCAAAGTCGTTTCCATATCCTGCCAATGAATTGGTGGCTATTTTCAGCGTATATGGTCCCTGCAGTGTGGAAGGCGTGGTCCAGTTCAGGGAAAGGTTAACCCACACATCAGGGTTTTCTGGCAAAGTGTACGGCACATTGGACGCAACTGTATTTCCGCCATTGTCTTCTATCCAGATGTGGATGATGGGCTTAACCGGGTTGGTATTGACAAGCGTCGTTTTGAACATGTTGTTGAACATGGCACAAAAAACGTAGTCTGCATTTGGGTTTACTGAGACTTGTTGTTTCCAGGCCGCCTTGCCGGGTGCCGTCACCCCATCCACCACAAAGAAATTGTCGAATGGACCTGTTTTACCCAAACACAGCCAGGTGGTATTGTACACCTGGTTTTGGTTTTTTATGGAAATTAACCATGGGTTAGTGGGTAAATAATCGGATGCTGGCAAAGTATTGGCAGAAAAATCACCATTTTGCACGAGTTCTGGCCCCGGCACCGTACCATTGGGGCAACACATCGGGTTGGGGGAGCCGGCAGGAGGGCTCGGAAAATGAAAGGCTTTGGGGCATCCCAGGTCATCTGATCCAGTACGGACTGTGACATTATGCGCTCCTGTTCCAAATACATGAAAACTCATGGCCAGGAAGGCTCCCGTTGGCAAGTAGTTGTTGGGTGGGATGAGCCGGATTGAATTGGGGGTCAACACCATAACATCCCAACCTGGCAACAGTGCTGTGTAGTTGAGCAATTGACCGGTATCTACCGTCATTTCAAGGTACGGGAAACAATACTCCCCGCTGTTCATGAAACTCAGGTAATAATTGCTGGTATCAGAGGTTCCCAATTCCTGCTGGACGATGGTTGTAATCGAATCACAAGAACAGGGAGGGCAATTCCCAAAATTCCGCTCCGCCTGCTCCGAAACTGCCAAATCTATTAGATATTCCCCAGTCGCCGGTACATGAGCCCACCAGTCAGGAGAATGGCTTCCCGAATAATGTAAATCCCAGCATGCAGGTCATAAAAAGCATAGGCCCCATTTGCATCGGTCACTTGCTCGCCAAGTACATTGCCCATATCGTCTAGCAATTCAATCGTCCAGCCTGGTAGGAGTGGCTGGTCGCTGTATGGCAGATTGCCACACTCCCGGTACGTTACTCCAATGATGCTACCATCCCCGGGGTCGGGGCAGGATTCAATCGGTATACCACCAATAATTTCACAACCCACTTGTGCACATTGATCATTGTAGGACACCAACATGTTCGTGTTCAGGTCGGTCGGCAACGTAAACAGGAGGGGTATCTGGTTACCCAAGGGCAAAAAACCCTGATTGTGGAATACTCTTAATGCACCAGGGCCCCATTCTTCCACCTGAAACCCTGCGGCGGTATTAACATTCCAGGAAGAAAACGTACCCGACTCCAGTACGTACCATATTTCCGTAAAGCAATCGGTGGTGTTGGCGTATTTTGCCCGAAACTTACAAGGCTCGTAGTGCTCAAAAGAGAAAGTGATGCCGGTACAGCCCTGTGCGAACGACGTGTCGGCCATAGGCAACAGGAACAACATCAGCAAGAACGGAAGGAAAAACTGGGTAGATGTTTTCATAAATGTCATGTATGATAAATTTATTGAAACGTGTTGGAGCAGTACCCCAGATCCAAAAAAATGAGGAACGTGTTATATTGATTGGGATTTTCACCTTTCAGGATTGCTGTTAAAATCTATGTTCCGCTCCCCCCCCTACAGGTAACCGCCTCCCACCACTTTTTTACCCGAAAAAACTTTTTTTTCTTTTTCGGTAACCTTTTGGCTAATTTTCCAACATCTAATGAAGCGACATCAGTTATCGGAATCGGAGCTGGTTCGGGCCCTCAGTGGAACAAACCTCAGCGCCCGGCAAGCGGCCCTGCGCCAATTGTTCGAGCATTCCGCATTTCGCCAAAAAACCATGGCGCATGTGCGGCACTACGGCGGCAATGTGCAAGATGGAGAGGACGTGTTTCAGGAAAGCCTGCTGGTGCTCGACCGAAAACTTCGGGAGGGCGCCTTTCAGGGGGAGGGTAGCCTCGAGGCTTATTTTATGGGCATCGTGCGCTGGCACTGGTTCAACGAATTCCAGCGCCGCAAGCGAAAGGCTACCATCAGCATGGAAACCCCTCCCGAACCACCCCCAGGCGGCAACCCAGAACAGGAGTACTTGCTGAACGAACAAAAAGACCAACTGGAAACGCTGCTGCAACTGTTGACGGAAAAATGCCGCAGCATTTTGAAAATGTACCAACTCGACTATTCCATGGAGGAAATTGCCGAGGCTATGGGCTATGCCAACGCTGGGGTAGCCAAAAAAGAAGCGCATCTGTGCCGCGAACGATTTCGGGCACTGTTGAAAAAAAACCAAAGCATCTGGCAAGCACTGGTGAAACGCACGCAATCATGAAACCAACAACTCGGGAGGAACGCATCCGGGCATACATAAAAGGCACACGCTCCCAGGAAGAAAAGGCCAATTTTGAGCAGGAACTCCGCAGCGATCCATCGCTGGCAGAAGATCTGGCACTGGCACGCAGCGAAATGGCCGCAGCTGAACTGCTCATTGCCCAGGAAACCCGGCAACTTTTTCGGAAATGGCAACCTGCTCCCCGCTCCATTTGGAGTAAACGAATAATCATTTGGGGATTGGTCATAGCCGGCGCCCTGCTCCTGATTTATGTTGGTGCGGGATATTGGAAGTCGCAAACACCTGTGCCAACATCCCAACCCGAAAAACAAGTGGCACCAACACCTGTACCACCGCCGAAACCTACCGAGCCCATTGCCCAGGTGAACCCCGAAACGAACAGCCCGGCTCCCGCAACCAGAAGCAATTACCTCGCCCTCGCCGAAAAACAACTGCCCGACCCCATGCTGTCGCAATTGCGCAGCACAACAGCTGGCAGCGCCCAAAGCCTGCTCGGACAAGCACAGCAGGCCTACACCTCGGGGAAATACCAGCAAACACTCGAACTTCTGGCACAAACCGACAGTACCCAGCTGCAGTCGGCGGGCTATCTGAAGGCACACACCTTGTTTCGATTGAAGCGTTTTGCGGAAGCCGAACAGCAGTTTCAGCAGCCTGGTCGATAATCGCAGCCGCCAATACCGCTATCCCAGTGAATGGGGCGCGCTGATGCCGGCTGGCACAACTGCCAAAGGAGAAAAAAGCATTTATGGACCAATTGGAGGCCATGGCCACCAACCCCGATCATCCCTACCGGTTACAGGCCCTTGCCCTGCAAAGCGCCCTCAAAAAATGAACAGGTCGTGGGACAGGAATGACAACAAAAAATCGCATGCATCCGAAACAAGTTTTTTCCCTGGATTGGACCACCCCAAAGGATTGCTGGCTTGACATCCTGCTAAGTTGTCGCTGAACTTGCGTACTCATGTGTTACTCCTGCTCATTTCGGCTGATGTGCCTGCTTTGCTGCCTGAGGGCATCAATGCTTTTTGCCCAAACAGACAGTCTGGTTTTAACAGAAACAGCAAGAGCAGATACCTTTATTTTGGAGTCGAGACTGCTGAACCGCAACGAACAGCATGCGGAAGCGCTCCAACGTGCTCAGGCAGCCCATGCGCTTTACTTGAAAAATTTAGGCAATCAGAACCCTAAAACGGCCAGAGCAAACCTGTTTGTCGCCAGAGAATACCGCGAGCTCGATCGCGAAAAAGAGGCCATTCCGCTGATCCTCGAAAGCCTCCGAACATATGAATCCCTGGGAGACATCAAGTATGTTGCCATCTGCCACCATCAACTCAGCCTCTGTAATAGAAAATTGTACCTGTATCGGGAGGCGCGGCAGGAAGAGGACGCGGCTATTCGCATACTCCGGCCAGACAGTTTAAAGGGATGGTATAACATGGCCTTGTTTTACCTTTCCTCCGGGTCATTGTTCAATACTGAGAGCAACTTCAGCGCTGCTATTCCCATCCTGGAGTCTACGCGCGCTGTTTTTACCGCTACGAAGGATTCTCTCTCATTGGCCTTTGCATATTATCACCTGGGCGATGCCTATTTCGGGTTACACGACTTCGAGCGGGCCAAAGAGCAATATCTGTCTTCTTGGGCCAATTTGCAACATCAGATGAAGTCCGGCCACTCCTATTTTGCCGATTTGAACGTCAAACTCGCCTATTGTTTTCAAAAAAACGGTGAGGCGGATATTGGTCTGGAGAAAATGAGGGAAGCAAAAGCGATCTACCTAAAGTCGGGCGCAGGAACGGAAGACCTGAACTACATCAAGTTTTTACAATACCTGGGCCGCTTCTACCTGGAGGAAAAGCAATATGCAGCGGCCATTGCGCAAATTACGGCTTGCCTGGAGGCGAAAGAAAAGCAATTTGGTACCCGGAGTACCAACCTATTGAACACCCTTCAGGTGCTTGGCGATGCGTACACCCGGGCAGGCGATTATGCCAGGGCTGAAACGGTGCTGCAGCGTGCCATTGGGATTATTGCTGATTCCTTATTGAACAGCGCGGAGGTGGCTTTTCCTTTTTACCTTGAAATGGCCAAAATGAAACTTGCGCAAACAGATTATGCCAGCTGTGAGAACCTGTGCAATACGGCATTCGTCATGGCAGGGGGTAGGTCGAGCCATACCGAAAACCCCGTTTTTCTGCACTACGCACAGGAGTTAAATAAGATCTACGCACAATGCCTGATGGGTCAATACCATCAAACGCGGCAACTCCCTTTGCTCCAAAATGCCGTTTCGGCTTATGCCCTTTCTGCCCAGCTGCTTTTCCAGGCATTGCAAAACATAAGCAACAATGGCACGCAAGAAAATTTTTACGACGACCAACACAGTATTCTGGAACAATGGCTCGATGCCCAAATGGAGTGGTATGCTGTTACCTGTAGCCCCGATATTGCTGAAGCAGCTTTTCGAACCGCAAGCGCCGGCAAGGCTTTTCTACTGACCGATGCCATGCAAAAAAGTGGCGCCCTGAATTTTGCCGGGGTACCCGATAGCCTGCTCCAACAAGAAAGCAGCCTGCGCGAACGCATTGCCGAAGCCGAAAAAAAGCTAAATGTATTCAGTGGAGAACATCTTCCCGAAGAACAGGCGTTGTGGCTTAATCAGGTATTGGCCAACTGGCGCAACGACTATGATGTACTTCTGTCCAACATCAAAAATAATTATCCCGAGTATTACAGGTTGCGAACAATTCCGAAAGAGCTCAGCAGCCAGCAAATTCGCGCAGACTTGCTGGCGCCGGATCAAGCCATGGTGCAGTACAGCCAGACTACGCAGGGCTGGTATGTATTTGTGCTGAGCAGGGATACCTTTTATGTTGGCTCGTTGCCGATGGATTCGACGACACTTGGGGCGATGCACCAATTTAGAAGCACAATTACAGCCTACCATACTGCTGCCAATCCTGGCGACGATTTGTACGACCAAAGCCTGGATGAATACCTTCGGCTGGCGCCATTGCTGTACCAGGCGCTGGTTGGGCCCATTGCAGCCCTGCTCCCCAAGCGGGTGCTTATCGTTCCAGATGGCATACTGAACTATCTGCCCTTTGAGGCACTGCTTACCGCCGCGCCAAAGGATGCCGGCAATTTTTGTACCTATCCGTTTTGGTCGCGGGATAAAGCCATCAGCTATGCCTTGTCGCCGAATTATTTGATGGAATGCAGGCAGCCTATGCAAAAGTATGCGGAAAAGCCGTGGTTGGGCGTGGCGCCGTTTGCCCAGGCAGGGGGAAGCGCAAAACCAGGTTATCCCGCTTTCTCAAAAGAAGCAGCCCAATTGGTTGCATCAGGCCAAGAGGTCTCCGCGATCGCAGCGATGATGGGTGGTGACCGCTGGCTTGGAACAGCGGCCTGGCCTGGCCGCTTCGAGGCGGAAGCGGCGCAATACCGTATGCTGCACCTGGCCACGCACAGCAGGGCCGACGACCGGCAGGGCGATTACTCCTATTTGTTACCATCTCCTACGGGTCCGGCGTTGCCTGCCAAGGATCTGTATCAAATGTCGCTGGCAGCCGAGATGGTGGTGCTGTCGGCCTGTGAAGCAGGGGCTGGCAAACTGATTCGTGGGGAGGGTATTATAGGCTTGGTTCGGGCCTTTACTTATGCCGGGGCGCGCAGCATCGTGGCTTCCATTTGGGTGGCCAACGACCAAAGTACTGCCGATATCATGGTCGATTTTTACGCCAATCTTAAAAACGGTATGCCAAAGGATATAGCCCTGCAAACTGCCCGTTTGCATGTAATACAGCAATCCCCGGCACAGGCGCACCCATTTTACTGGTCGGGGTTTAGGGTATTTGGCAATGTGGCGCCGATAACGGGTTTGGGATATTAAAAGTTCGGCTTTAGCCTTTGGGTGTTGGTCTTTGGTTTCGATCTCGTTTAACAATACCGTGCCAGACTACCGTACGCCAATAATCTATGTACATTGTAACCTAAGTTGTTTGATGTTTTGGATAGAAGTTTTGGCTGCAGGCAAGGCTATTTTTGTGTTAATAGCAGCGCTATTCTCCTAAAAATAGCCGATGCATGGTGTCAAAAGATTCAGCCAAAATGCAATAAAACTTAGGTTGCAATGTACTAAGGCCGAGCGAAGTCTTTCGTACCATTAGCCTGCATCATCTCAGATTTTTGCGAAGCAAAACATCTACGGATACTGCGCTATCTGCGGGACAATTATTTTGCGAAGCAAAACAAAAAAAATTGCTAGGCTACCAGTTGTGAACATAAAAAAGCACCCTGCATGCGACGATGCAGGGTGCTTTTCACTTTGTGTAATTGAGCAAGTTTAGCGTACGCCAATAATTTCTACTTCAGCCCCACTCAGGCTTGGGTTGTACCAACAGTCGATACCGGCCTTTTTGTAGTCCAAAACGGCTGTTTTGGCCTCGTCAATTGTAGTATAGCCTTTCACAATGTAGGTAGCGCCTTGATCGCCACCCGGACAGGTGCTGCCTTCATGCCAAAGCAGGAACAAGCCCTGGATGGATGGCGCCTTGTCCACGGGAGTGTTTTTGCAATACACCGCAAATTGTACAAAATACAACTCGCTGATGGGGGTAAACAAGTCGTCGCCAACCTGGCCCGAGCCTTTGCGCACTTTGCGTTCTACATTCTGTCCATTAACAGTCATGGTCGTAGATGGTGGCGGAGCCGCCATGTACTCCACCGGTGCCATTGCTTCGGCATCAGTGCTGTACTGGGCTGGTGTCAGTCCTTTTGCACTGAGGTTTGGGTTGGCTACCGGCAGCTGAGCATTCTGCACCTTGGCCAATGCAGCAGCGCGGCGGGCCTTGGCATCAGAGTCGGACTCTGACACAGAGGCAGCGGGTTTGCTGGCAGCAGTGGTTGGGGAGGCTTTTGTCGCGGGGACGGTTTGGGGTGGAAGATCAATGGTGCGGATCTTCACAGGGGGCGGTGCATCGGTTGCTGCCTTGTAAGGCTTCAACACTTCTACCTGCCCGCTTACATCGAGGGCGCCCCAAGTAAAAAGGAGCAAAAAGAGTGTTTTATTCACGGGTGTTGAGATGAGAGATGAAAAAGGAGATTAACACAAAGCGTTGCAGCAATTGAAGTACTGCATTATAGATGCTGCAAAATTAAGCTCATTTTTTCGATCATTCAAAGCAAATTTGATTAATCTTTCAATTTATTATCCCTTTACACTCAAAGCTTTAAGATATTTAATTTGTATTAAAAACATTTTGTGTTTTTTAATGCAAAATTAACATCCAAATCCACTGGTGCAGCGTATTCTCCGGACGCTGCACTAGGCCTCTTTTTTTCGGGTACTGATACCAAATGGCAAATACAGCGGGCACCAGTTGATGAAAGCGGTTCCAAGGAAAACAACGCCCAGAAGTCCCCACCAGGATTGAAAGTACAAACCTGCAGCGGCGATGACGGCGCCAAGTACCAGGCGAATGTTGCGGTCGGCTAATCCCATGTTCTTTTTCATAATAAAACAATTATTGTGTTGTTGCATAATGTGGTTAACAACACAAAGATCGTTGCAGGATAAGACGCTAATTTGTGACCTCCGTCACAAATCCCCTAAAAATTTTATTTTTCCACGTGAAGTGGCTATTCGACCTTCATTTTCCAGTTTTTTCAGCAAACGGCTCACCACCTCCCTGGCGGTCCCAATATCATCGGCCAATTGCTGGTGGGTGGCCATGATTTCCCCGTTTTGGCTCGTTTTACTTCGGGTGAGCAGTAAATCAAGCAGGCGCTCGTCTACCCGGCTAAAAGCAATGTCGTTCACAATTTGCAACAGTTCTTCATAGCGTTGTTTGAACAGCGCAAAGGTAAAATCGAGCCAATCGCGGTGGGCACTCAACTGTTGGCTAATCACCTCTACAGGCACCAGCAGTAACTCCGCGTTTTCGTCTACGATAGCCCTCACCATGCTGGGGGAATTGCCGCGTACCGCAAAAAGGGTCATGATGCAGGATTCACCTGGCCGAATGAAGTACAACAGTATTTCTTTGCCGGAGTCATCATCGCGAAGCACTTTAAGCGTGCCACTCAGTACAATCGGAACCAGTTTGATGTACTGTCCGGGATAAAGCAATTCTGTTCCGGCCTCAAAATTTTGGATCACACCGGTAGCAAGCAGCAGTTCTTTTACGTTTCGATCCTGGAGTTTGCTGAGTTTCCGGATCAGGTCGGTATGGGTTTCCATGCTGTGAATATACGCGATTGCTTAAATTCCATGCCGCATGCCTATTTTAACGTGAGTTTTGGATAGAATTTCCGATTTCCGATTACATGAATTCCGATTGTTGATTGGATTTAAGATTTTTGAATTATGATTGTCTCGAAACCCCGTACCTATACGTGGTATTTATTTGAAATGATTTCGTGCTGTTTTCCCAAATCATAAATTTCAAATCCAATCAACAATCGGAATTCATGTAATCGGAAATCGGAAATAAATCTTAATATTCCATTATGCCAGTTTTTTGTTTCCTGAAGACCCCGCCAATTATGCTGAACGTAGGTCTTACTTAGCGGGTACCTATTTCGCAGATATTTTGCCTTCGGCAAAATGAGGATTCGAAGTTGTTCCAATTGCTTTTTAGCCTGCGAGACAACTTATTTTGAAAAACCTATCCAAAATTCATGTTATTTTAAAATGGTGTATTTAGCCATGTAACGTAATTTATAGTTATTAAATGTAAAAAATAGTTGCAAAACTAAAAAATACACTTATCTTTGAGCCATCATCAAAATTACATCCATTATGACCCAGTTGACAAAAGCGGAAGAACGGATCATGCAAATCATATGGCGCCTGGAGCGCTGTTTGGTGAGCGATGTGCTGACTTACATCGAGGAGGAACAAGGGGAGGACAAGCCGCCGCACAGCTCCATTTCATCCATTGTACGGATATTGGAAGAAAAGGGCTTTGTCGGGCACAAGGCTTACGGACGCACTTATGAATATTTCCCGATCATCACACGCGAGGCGTATACCAAAACTTCGCTCAGCCGTTTGGTAACCGATTATTTCGACGGTTCTATGAACAATCTGGTGTCTTTTCTGGTGAAAGAAGAAAACATCGACCCCAATGAATTGTCGGACCTTATTGATAAAATGAAGGATTAAAATTCCTAACCATGTTGCTTTATCTGCTTAAATCAACCATTTGCTGGACGGTTTTTTACCTGATCTACCATTTTCTGTTGGGCAAGGAAACCTTCTTCCGGCTCAACCGCTGGTACTTGCTGGGTACCCTCGTACTGGGTTTTTTAATTCCCCGGTTCTCGTTTAGTTGGGGCATTCCCCAGGAGGCGAGCATGGTGCAATACCTCCAACCCGTAACAATCGGCGCCGTACAGTTAGAAGAAGTGATTGTTTCTACCACCGATTCGGGCGCTGGTTTTTTGCCCTGGCTTTGGGCCCTGTACGGGCTGGGTGTTCTGCTGGCGGCTGGCCGCACGGCTTTTGGGTTGTTTCGCATGGCGCAATTGTACCGCAGCAGCCCCAAAACCCGGGTCAAGGGCTATTCCGTAGTACATACTTCCGTGCCGCATATTCCCTTTTCTTTTTCAAAATGCTCTTTTGGAGCGCCAGTTTTGAGGTTGATGATGTGGAACGTGCGGTGGTTGTCCGACATGAGGAAGCCCATATTTTTCAGTGGCACAGCCTTGATGTAATGCTGCTGGAACTGGCCGGTATACTCTGCTGGTTCTGCCCACCCCTTTATTATTATAAAAATGCCATCAAAACCACCCACGAGTACCTGGCCGACGATCATGTCACCAGTGTGGGGAATAAAAAACAATACGGCCGTTTGTTGCTCAGGCAGTCGCAGTCCGGAATGCAGATTGCCCTCTCTAACGCTCTATTTTCCTCAGAATGAAAAAAACGCATTGTTATGATGTCTAAAAACAAATCCTCCAAACGCGCCTTCCTCAAGTACTTTGTGACGGCGCCGGCACTCGCCGCGATGCTGATGGCGTTTTCTTTTGCCGGAATCCAACATGCTGCAGAAGAGATCCCCGCGCAAACCACAGCCTTCGAGGCCACAGTGGATTCCTTGCCACCCAGCAAGGCGTCCAGAAGCGCGTCAACCGAAGCCAAGGTTCTACAGTTGACAGATGTTGATCAAATGCCACTGATGGCTGGCTGTGAGAAATTGCGGGAGCAGGAACGCGATGCCTGTTCCAGTGAAAAACTGATGCAGTTTCTGGCCTCGAGCCTTAAATATCCAGCTGCTGCTCGTGAGAAAAAACTGGAAGGCATTGTTGCCGTAAGTTTTGTTATTGATCAAAACGGGAAGGTGGTAACGCCTAAAATTCTAAAAAGTTTGGGCGAGGGCTGTGACGAAGAAGTGCTCCGTGTTATCAGGGCAATGCCCAGCTGGATACCTGGAAAAAAAGACGACAAAACGGTCTCGGTGGCTTATACACTTCCGGTGAAGTTCAAACTTTCGGGGGAAGAAAAAGCCAGCGCAACGGTAACCGACAAGGCACCGGTATTCGCCGGATGCCAGGATGCCAAAGACCCACAAGCCTGCTCCAATGAAAAAATGATCCAGTTCATTTCCGAACGGATGAAATACCCTGAAGCCGCTAAAAAAGCAGGTGTAGAAGGTATGGCAGTGGTTTCCTTTGTTGTCGGCGAGGATGGCCAGGTGCGCGACGCGAAACTGGTGAAAGGATTCAACAAGGCTTGCGACGAAGTAGCGCTACAAATCGTGCAAGCCATGCCACGCTGGGAGCCTGGTGTAAAGGATGGAAAGGCATTATCCACGGAACTGGCACTTCCTTTCAAATTTGCTTTGCCCAAAGAAAAAGAGTGATATTTAATGCGCTGGGCATTAGCCAAAGGAAACCATTTAAGTGGCCTGATTATCAATGGTTTAATATGGCAGTGTTGGCATGATGAACACCCACTAAAATGCTCGTCATGTTAAGTAGGATCGCGGCGCTACGGGCTTGGCCTTTTACAAATCCCGATTTTGCGTTGATGGAGGCGGATAAAGCAAAAAACTGTCTGAGCCAACTGAATAAGAAAGGGCGAAGCCCCGACTAATTCGATGGGCGAGTTTCCCGCCCGGCCAAGCCAGTCGGACGGGTTTTTGCGCCGCCGCAATCAACAAGCAAAATCGTAGGATTTGTAAAAAGCCATGGACTTTTTTGCTTACTTTTTTGGCCACAAAAAAGTGACAAATCGATTTTTTATTCCAAAAGTTAGCGATACTGATACATTTTGACGCTGCCAAATAGAAGAATATTCCTTACTTCGAAATGGCTAAAGCCCATATAGGGCTTAATTATACCCGAAGTAAAATGGTGGGTAAATGCGCATTGGCTCAGTTACCCACCATTATTTTATCTCCAATGGCGATCCTGGCATTGTTATCACCGCCCATCCAAATGACATTTTGCCCGAACAATACCTTGTTCCCCTGGCTTCTGTACTGTGCCAGGGTGCGCAGGGGCTCTTTTCCGATAGCGCCACTGTCCTGGTCGGTGGTGATGATCGTACAACGGCCGCAGGGCTTTACGCCACGGAAAGCTTGGTGCCCCACCTGAAAATCCGTCCAGTTATCCTCCTCATAAGCCTTCCCGCCGGTAAACACGAGGTTGGGTCGGAAACGGTTCGTAGGCAAAGCGTCGGGCAGGCGTTGGTTCAGGTCGTCGAGCGAAGCCTGGCCAATGATCAGAAAGGGAAACCCATCGGCAAAACTAACATACTGCCCCTTTGGCGCATACCGGCCATCGGCCTGCCGCCGTGTGGTGTCGGGCATGCTCACCAGCCGAACCGGAAAGTTCAGCTGGTCTGAAAACCATTCATTTATGAACAGGGGGTATTCCAGCGCCGTGCATTTGTCAGACCAGATAGACACCCGGGTCTTGAACAGGATGCCTTCCTCCAGTGGAATATCGAGATAATCGGCTGGATTTTTTTTAACAAAAATGCGCAGTTGACCACCCTCAATGGCGGTGCCCAATTGCGTCATCGCGGGTACTTCGCGCTGGCTGACAAAACGCCCCTGCGCGTCCACCAGCATCCAGCGACGGTCGTACTGCAGCCCGCGGCGCTCCACGAGTGCCTCCCGGAGCGCTATTCCTCCAAGTGATTTGATGGGGTAGATATACAATTCGGATAAGGTTAACATGCAACGAAGATAGCAAACAGCGCGTTTATGGGCGATTGCTTTTTCAGGGCTTTTTGTTTATTTTTGTGTTCTCATCCTTCCGGCCACCAGGGCCGGGCCATCAGAACGCGAAATCATGCCCAAAACCGCCCTTCTCCTAGGTGCAACCGGATTGGTTGGCATTGAATTATTGTCCCAATTGCTGGAAAGTGAACATTACGATAAAGTAGTGGCTTTGGTTCGTCGCCCAATTGAACGAAAGCATCCCAAGTTACAAGTTGCCATCGTGGATTTTGATCATCCCGACCCTGCATTGTTGCAGGGTAATGACCTCTTTTGTGCGCTCGGTACCACCCTTCGCAAAGCAGGTTCGAAAGATGCCCAATACCGTATTGATTGTACCTATCCTGCTGAATTTGGTCGTATAGCCAAAGATCAAGGCGTTAAACAGTACCTGTTGGTATCCTCTCTGGGCGCCGATGCCAGCTCCAGCAATTTTTATCTCCGTACCAAAGGGGATTTGGAACAACGCATAGCAGCCCTGGATTTTGAAAATTTTGTGTCTGCCCGGCCTTCGTTTTTACTGGGCAAGCGTTCAGAATTTCGCCTGGGTGAAAAAATAGGCATCATCCTTAGCCAACTGCTCCGACCCCTCATCCCAAAGCGTTTTCGCGGGGTGCAGGCCAGTCGGGTAGCGGCAGCACTTGTCAACCGCGCCAACTGCGGATGGCAGGGCGTGCATTTCCTGTCCAATGAAGACCTGTAACACCTAATTTTATACTTTTTAATAACGTTTTTATGAAACCGCTAACGACCCTCATACTGCTGTGCATTTCCCTGCTTTCGACGGCACAAACCCCCAAAATCGACCCCGCCTATGCCGCTCTGGTCGACACAGCATTTGCTAAAATGCAGCGCAGTGAATGTCAGCCCTGCCTTGACCTGTACCTGCAAGCGTTTGACATCTCCCAACACAGCGCATTGAGCCATTTGCGCGCGGCTACCTGCGCTTACCAATGTGGCAAAAAAGACCTGGGATGGGACCTGGCCACAAAAGCAGTGGCCATCGACTGGTCTGTGTGCGAAGCAGTCATCAACAACCCTCTTGATTATCCTGAATTTGATGCCTTGAAAGGGTCTGATTTGCGGATTTATACCAAGGCCATTATCAGGGAAGCCGCGGAGGCGTCCGGTATTGATCTGGATCTGGCTGAAATGCTCAGCGAGATTGAAGACGATGACCAATACTATCGCCGTATGGCAGATTCCATGGGCAGGGCCCACCAGCGAGACAGCGAGGAATATCAGGCATTTATGAAAAAATGGGAGGAGCGGGATGCCGAGTGCCTTCAAAAAATTGAAGGAATTATCGCTGTTTACGGTTACCCAGGGAAAAGTCTGGTTGGCAGTGAGTACGCCTCATCAGCCTGGCTGGTAATTCAGCATGCCCCCCTGGAAAAACAGGAGTATTATTTGCCCATGATAACCGAAGCTGCAGAAAAGGGCGAAATGCCCAAATCAAACTGGGCATTGCTGGTAGATCGCATAAGAATGCGCCATGAAGAGCCCCAGTTGTATGGCTCGCAGGTTATGTGCGATCCGGATTGCCATTTTTACGACATAGAGGACGAAGCTAATGTCAACCAGCGCCGCAGAGAAGTTGGGCTGGGCCCATTGGAGGAATACGCGAAACGGTTTGGTTTCGAGTGGACACCGCCGAAGAAGGGGGAGTGAGGCAATGTTTAATTGTTGATGCGTTTATTTGTTGATGGGGTAAGGGCCACGCTCAACTTCGTACATACCCAAAACTGGGAACTACGAAGTTGAGCGGGGCCCTTACCTTTCTCCTCCATCTCCTCCATCTCCTCCCATCTCCTCCATCTCAATTATACAGGTACATGCTCCTGTTCCGATCCAGTTCGCGGAAATAGGGGTCTTTCAAATCCTTGATGAAGTAGATTGCTTCACCGGTCGATTTCATTTCCGGGCCAAGGCGCTTGTCTACACCGGGGAATTTATCGAAGGAGAAAACCGGGATTTTTATGGCGTAGCCCTCCAGTTTTTTCACCATGTCAAAATCTTTCAACTTGTGGGTTCCCAGCATCACTTTGGTGGCGATGTTGAGGTAGGGTACCTGATAGGCCTTGGCAATGAACGGCGTGGTGCGGGAAGCGCGCGGGTTGGCTTCTATGACAAACACACTATCGTCCTTAATGGCAAACTGAATGTTGATCAAACCGCGAATGTTCAATGCCCGGGCGATGCGCTCGGCATACTCGCACATGGTTTGAACGGCTTTTTCCGACAGGCTGTAGGTGGGCAGCACGGCGGAGGAGTCGCCAGAGTGGATGCCGGCAGGCTCGATGTGTTCCATGATGCCCATGATATGGCAGTCTTCGCCATCAAAAATCGCATCGATTTCGGCTTCGCTGGCGCGCTCCAGGAACTGGTCGATGAGCACCCGGTTGTCGGGCATGTGTTTGAAAATACTGAGGACGTGGCGTTCCAGTTCATTGTCGTTGATGACAATCTTCATACGCTGCCCGCCCAGCACGTAGGAAGGCCGTACGAGCAAGGGGTAGGGTATTTTAGCGGCCACTGCCAGCGCCTCGTCTACATCGCGGGCGACGCCATATTCGGGTAGGGTATGCCGATTTCTTTGAGCAAGTCGGAAAAACGCCCGCGGTCTTCGGCAATGTCCATGTCGTTGTAGGAGGTTCCGATGATGTTATAGCCGCTTCTATGGAGGTCTTCGGCCAGTTTGAGGGCAGTTTGGCCGCCCAGTTGAACGATAATACCGTCTGGCTTTTCGAGTTCGAGTATTTCTTCCAGGTGTTCCCAGAAAACAGGTTCGAAATACAATTTGTCGGCCATATCGTAGTCGGTCGAAACTGTTTCCGGGTTGCAGTTCACCATGATGGCCTCGTAACCTACTTCTTTAATGGCCAGTACGCCGTGAACGCAGCAGTAGTCGAACTCGATACCCTGGCCGATGCGGTTGGGACCGGAGCCCAGCACGACGATTTTCTTGCGGTCGGAAGGAATGCTTTCGTTCTTGTCGTCGAAAGTGGAATAGAAATAGTTGGTTTTCGACTCAAATTCGGCGGCGCAGGTGTCCACCATTTTATACACCCTGCGAATGCCCAGTTCTTTGCGCCGAACGGTGACTTCTTTTTCGGTGATGCGGAGCAACCAGGCGATTTGTGCATCGGAGTACCCATTCTTTTTGAGCTCCATGAAAAAATCAAAGGGAATATCTTCCGCTACGTTAAAGCGGAGCACCCGGTCTTCCAGTTTTACCAATTTTTTGATTTCCTGGATAAACCAGCTGTCTATCCCCGTCATTTTTTGCACCGATTTGGACGAAATCCCAAGTCGCAGCGCATCCTTTACACGGTAGATACGGTCGTCGGACACTTTTTCCAGTCGTTCCAGAATATCCTCCGTGCGCATCCACTCTTTCTTGTCGGCGCCAAGTCCGTAACGGGAGTTTTCCTGGCTCTGGCAGGCTTTCTGCAGGGCTTCAGTAAAACTCCGACCGATGGCCATGACTTCACCAACGGACTTCATTTGGAGCCCCAGTTGGTGATCGGCGCCATGGAATTTTTCGAAGTTCCAGCGCGGCATTTTTACGATAACATAATCGAGCGTAGGCTCAAAAAATGCGCTGGTCGTTTTGGTGATTTGATTTTTGAGTTCGTCGAGATTGTAGCCGATGGCGAGTTTGGCAGCAATTTTAGCGATAGGGTATCCGGTTGCTTTAGAGGCCAGGGCGGAGGAGCGCGACACCCGCGGGTTGACCTCGATGGCAATGAGTTTTTCCGTTTCTGGATCCTGCGCAAACTGGACGTTGCAACCACCGGCAAAGTTTCCAAGGGAGCGCATGATCAGGATGGCCTGGTTGCGCATGTCCTGATAAGCGGTATCGGAAAGCGTCATCGCGGGCGCAATGGTGATGGAATCGCCGGTATGGACCCCCATCGGGTCGAGGTTTTCCACGACGCAAATGATGCTGACATTGTCAACGTTGTCGCGCAGGAGTTCCAACTCAAATTCCTTCCAACCCAGCACTGCTTTTTCCACCAAAACCTCGTGGGTGGGGGAAGCGTTGAGGCCGCGTTTGAGCGCTTCATCAAATTCTTCCTCATGCATAACAAAGCCACCACCGGTACCACCCAGCGTATAGGAAGGACGAATAACCAGCGGGAAGCCAATTTTTTGCGCACCTTCCTTGCCTTCCAGGTAGGAGTTGGCGATGATGGAGGGCGCCACATCAATACCGATATCGATCATCAACTGCCTGAAGGCTTCGCGGTTTTCCGTGATTTCAATGGCTGCGGTATCCACACCAATCATGCGGCAATTGTATTTTTCCCAAATCCCCATCTTTTCGCATTCAATGGCCAGGTTGAGCGCTGTTTGTCCACCCATGGTGGGCAATACGGCATCCAGTTCTGGCAATGCGGGGTCCTCCTGATGCTCTTTCAAAATCTGCTCAATACTTTCCGGCGTGAGCGGCCGCAAGTAAATGTGGTCGGCTGTCACAGGGTCCGTCATGATTGTAGCCGGGTTGGAATTGATCAGGGCGACCTTGAGGCCTTCTTCCCGAAGGGAGCGACTGGCCTGAGAGCCGGAGTAGTCAAATTCGCAAGCCTGTCCGATAATGATCGGGCCAGATCCAATGATGAGAACGGAATGGATGGAAGTATCTCTAGGCATATCTTGTTTTTATTTCAACTTGCCGGCGAGCCGAAAAGCTGAAGGGTGGTGTTAACACATGCCGAAAAAAAATGCCGGTTAGCGGCTTCAAGCTCCGCAAACCGGCATTCCGACAATGGTTAATTTTTTGCTCATGTCGGGGCGCAAAGGTAAACACTGTTTGCCGGAAACCCGCAATTCCTAATTTGATTTTATCCATTTTCCTGAAAAAAAATTGGAAGGGCTGAACCTTATGGGAAAATAGTTACTTTTATCAAATACGATACAACCAAAACACTCTTTTATGTTCAAAAACACCTTGTCTGCCTTGCTTGTCCTATTGATGAGCCTTTCTCTTCATTCCCAGGAACTGGTTTCGTCACAATGGTTGGGAAGCAAAACAGCCAACCAACTCGCTGCAGAGTTTGGCTTTCCGTTTGTTCCCTACGGCGCGCGTTATTATCATGTAACCTATACTTCGCACGATTTAGACGGTACACTGGATACCCTTTCGGGTCTGATTGCAGTGCCTGATGCTGTGGATAAGATTTTTCCCCGATTGGTGTACCAGCACGGCACCTCGTCCGACAAACAGAATGTACCTTCTCGCTATACGCTGCCTGGCGGCTCAGAGGGCGGCATTGCGGTGTTTTTTGCCGGAATGGGTTTCGTATCGATGGCGCCCGATTACCTGGGACTGGGTGTTTCATCTGATCAACCGCACCCTTATGTGCATGCCGCCAGTGAAGCTTGGGTGGCGCTTGACTTGTTGCGGGCACTGCCTGGTTTTGCTGCGCAAAACAATGTACACGTCAACGATCAACTATTTGTAACTGGCTATTCTCAGGGCGGACATGGTTCCATGGCGCTCCATAAGGCTGTAGAAACGGAAGTGCCGAATGAATTCAGCATCACAGCTGCCGCGCACTTGTCTGGGCCATACAGCATTTCCGGGGTGATGCGCAGCTTGATTTTAGCCGAAAATGTGTATTATTTCCCGGCCTATATTCCCAATACTGCCTGGTCGTACCAATCGGTGTACGGCAACCTGTTCAGCAACTGGGAGCAGGCTTTTCGTCAGCCCTATGCCAGCACCATGGAGCAATTTTCAACCAATACCCTCAGCCTGGGCGCGATGAACGATACCCTGATCAACCAGTTGATTTCCAACGAAGGCGCCTGCCTGCCATCCAAAATGCTGCAGGACAGTACCCGCGATCGCCTGATGAACGACCCAACGTACGCCATGAATGTGGCCATGCGCGACAACGATCTGTACAACTGGGCGCCACAGCAACCTACCCGAATCTTTACTGCAAAGCCGATGATCAGGTGCCTTTTATGAACAGCGTGATCGCGAGGGATACCATGCTGGCCCTGGGTGCCGTCAACCTGGTGGTGACGGATGTAGACTCCACCGCCGATCACGGTGGCTGTGTGGTGCCGGCGCTTACCAATACCCTGTTCTTTTTTCTGGGCTACCAGCAAATTTCAGCCGTCACCGGTACCCTCGTTCAGCAGCCTAAGGTATTGCAGTGCTACCCCAATCCGGTGCGCGATGTGCTGAACTTGCCGGAATTGGAGCCGGGAGACCAACTCCAGGTTTATGACGTGAACAGCCGTCTGAAACTTTCTAAAACGGTTTCAAGTGTTGCTGAGCAGTTACTGGTTACGGACTGGGCGCCGGGTGTTTACTGGCTTCATGTACAACGCGGGGAAAAGGTTTGGATCGGCAAAATGAGTAAACTGTAAATCTGGTAGCCAACCAATTTGGTGTTTTCAGTTTTGCTTCGCAAAATACTTGTCCCACAGATACGCGCAGAACACCGCAGATGTTTTGCTTCGCAAAAATCTGTGGTAGCGCGGACTGATTTTTTAATATGCTAAATTGGTTGATTATCAGCATCCCCTTCATTTTTAATTCAAACCAGTGTTCTACCCTTTAGGCCGTGCGTAACATCCTGATTTTGCTGTTTTTGATTCCAGTGGCGGCAAATGCCCAGACCGGCTTCCAGCGCCAGCTCGACAGCCTGAATGGGCTTTTTTGCCTGGAACAAATACAGGATGGCACATTTTGGGTGGGCACTTTTTTGGGAAAAATTGTCCATTTGGATGCACAGGGGAATTTTTTAAATGGCTTTTCTCTGCACCGTGGCGACACTGCTTCGGCGCGTTTTGTTTACGACCTTGAGCGTGCGCCGGATGGGGGGCTCTGGGCTTTGTACGACCGCACCAACGGCAATTTTGCACTCGACGATTATCTCCTGCTGGCCAGATTGGATGCTAACGGCGTACCGCTGTGGCAAACTACCGTGCACTATGGCGAAGTGTTGCATTGGGCGCACAACCGCATGGTGTCGGATCCGGAGGGAAATGTTTACGTCATGTCGCTGCGTTCCGATTTCACGGTGCCGGGTGTAACGAACCCCAATCATCTGGTGTTGGTGAAAGTATCCCCGGCAGGGCAGGTGCTTTGGAAAAAGGAATTCGACAACAATGGTGTGAATTACCCCCGTTGTTTGCGGCGCTTATCCGACGGCTCCCTACTTATCTGTGGCAATGTACAGAACGGTGGGGCCTCTGGCTTTATCCTCCGCCTGTCGCCTGAGGGTTCGATTCTGTTCAGCCAACGCTTCGGGCAGATGCTGTTCAAGTCATGCGCCGAAATGCCAGATGGCTCCTTGGTTTTCGCGGCTACGCTTACCGGACCGTTACCGCAAGCGGCCTGTGTTGTGCGTACTGATGGTACAGGCAATGTTCTGTGGGCCCGCCAACTGCAAATGCCCTATGCGCTCAATTGGATTCCCGACATGCTGGTAAACCCGGCAGGCGATATCCTGATCGGGAACTATGAAACGCCATTGGATCAGCCCTCTGCCGATTTGATTGCGCTGTCGCCGGAGGGCGCGCTCCGATGGGCTTACCGCTACGACCTTTGTCACAATTATGGGGTAAATGCGCTCATCCGAACGAAGGACAATGGGCTGGCCATGCTCCGCTACCGTCCTGGAGGGCATTTGTTCCTGAAAACCGACCAGAATGGTATTTGCAGCGCTTGCCCGGCACACCCTATAGATATACCATTTACGCCGGCCAGCAGTCCCAGTGTTCCGTTATCCTGGGAAATTACGCCGTTCTCGGCGCCGAATCCGAGTTTTACCGATTTTGATCCAATTGTGGTTGGTACCCGCGGTTATTGTGGGTTTTCTGCCCCGGTAGCGGGTATTTCGCTGTCGGAAGATACCATTTGCCGTTATGGTACGGTACTACTTTCGGCTTCGGGCTCCGGTTCCGCCGACAGTTACCAATGGCGGATGGGTGGCGGCTCACCGTCTACTTCAAATGGCCCCAATCCGGGTTTGGTGCAATTCCCTACCCCGGGAGATGCACCCATCCAACTGGTTACTAAAAGTGGTTTTTGCCGGGATACATTTAATATTTCGGTAGCAGTGCTGGAGGGGCCAGCGCCAATTGATTTGGGGCAGGACACGGTTTTGTGCGGTATGGAATCACGGCTCTCCCTCGATGCCAGCGTTTCGGGCGGCATCGATTACTTTTGGAACGATGGATTTACAGAGCCTGAGCGGGAAATCAGTACCAGCGGGCAGTACATTGTGGAAGCCAGTAATGGCATCTGTTCAACGATCGATACCATTGCCGTTCAAATATTGAATCAACTCAGGGTGAATCTCTTTTCGGATACCACGATATGTGGTAACGATACCATTTGGCTGGATGCCAGCACGCCGCAAGCTACCCGGTATTTGTGGAACGATGGCGTGGAAACCGCCCTTCGGCCCGTACATGCCTCTGGCATTTACGCAGTGACAGTTTTTCAAGGGGATTGTGCTGGTTCAGACCTGGTATCGGTGGAGCTGTTTCCGGCGCCGCCACCGCTTCCGGCTGATACGGTGTTGTGCGACGGACAAGCCCTGCAATTAAACGTCGGCAACAGTTTGGCCGGACAAATTCGTTGGAACGGAACCATCGGCAGTGCGAACTATTCGGTGACGAAACCGGGTTGGGTTCACCGGGAGCTGCAGTACCGGCAGTGCTATTTTTCCGATTCGGTATTGGTGCGGGTGCAGGAATGTCAGCAGGGTTTTGCCTTGTATGTACCCAATGTTTTTCGGCCGGGCAGCAGCCTGGGAAACGATGTTTTTACCTTGTTTGGGGAGGGACTGGAATTGCAGTTGCTGCAGGTGTACGACCGTTGGGGTAACCTCGTTTACCGTTCCACAGATGGCAAGGGCTGGGATGGCGGCAATTGGGCTGCCGGCACTTATGTGTGGATGGCCCGCTTGCGACAAGGAGACCGGGAGGGATGGCTTAGCGGAGATGTGTTGCTGTTGCGATGACTTGGTCTTTGGTCTTTAGTCAAATGACACATTTATGTTGCTTGTTAATATGGCGGTGATGAAATTACGAACATACCTCAAAATTCAGGGTGTGCAATATTTATTTTAAGTAGGATCGCGGCGCTACGGGCTTGGCCTTTTACAAATCCCGATTTTGCGTTGATGGAGGCGGATGAAGCAAAAAACTGTTTGAGCCAACTGAATAAGAAAGGGCGCAGCCCCGACTAAGTCGATGGGCGAGTTTTTTTTGCGTCGCCGCAATCAACAAGCAAAATCGTAGGATTTGTAAAAAGCCATGGGCTTTTTTGGTTACTTTTTTGGCCACAAAAAAGTGACAAATCAATCTTTTTATCCCAAAAGTTAACGAACCTGTTGCCGCTGCAAAAAAATAAAATTGTTTCTTGTTTCGAAATGGTTAAAGTCAAGCTCTGGTATTGGTCTTTGGTTTCAATCGCGTTTAATAACACCACAACGGATTCAACGCCAGGAACAGTAACTCAAAGCGAGATCGGAACCAAAGTCCTGTATGCCCGGCTAAGCGTAATCTTGTCCGCTTGCATGAATTTTAATTGTAAAAAAGGGCTGCTTTATCATGCTACTGGACATTTTTAAATTAACCACATAAGGGCACATGAGATATGCCACATGAGGCACATAAGGGGTGCATTTTAAAAAATGTCCAGTAGTGTGCTGCTTTATTCAATTTTTCGGCAGAAAATAAGCCTATGTTACCTCGTTTTTGTCTCGTTATTGCGGCATTTTGTTTGGTTGTCACCGGCGTTCAAGCCCAAATCGTACTCAGCGGCGCCCTGCACAACCCGCCATCGGGTGCTGCGCCAGAGCAATTGGCGCTGGAGTACTGGGAGACCGACCATTGGCAGCTCCTCAGTAAAATAGCCTTGAGCCCGGATCTGTTTTTTTACATGAGCATCAATACCCCTCCAGGCCAGTACCGCATGCGGGTGTGGGGCCAGCCCAAAATGTGGAGCTATTTTATCATCAGTGCCGATGCTGGAATGGTTGACAGCCTCCTGGAGTTTGACCTGGATGGCAATACCATGGAAGGGTACCCCTCGGCCATATCACACTCGGCCGCCAACACCTTGTACGGAGAACTGATGGACCGGCAACGCAGTGCTGCCGATACCAGCACTGCCGGTGCAAACAATGCCCTGCTGCAACAGAAAAGGACGGCCAGCAATGCCTATTGCATGGATTTGGCCGCGCGATACCGGAATACCCTGATCGGTGATATCGCGCTGCTGATGGTTGACCCACAGCCATCCGATTACAACAAGCCTTCGGTATCCAAGATGACGGCCAACGAATTCGCCAAAGCCAATGCACTCGATAAAATTCCTTTTAACCATGCCAATATTTTGCACCATTATGGGCTGCTCAAAGCGCTGAACCGCTATTTTAACTACTTCGAGCGCAGTGAAGCGGGTGGGAAAGCTTTTATCGATGGCGTCATGGTGAGAAGAAATGGCAACGAGGAAGCGGACGGGTACCTGTTCCGATATCTGCTTAATAAAATGATGGATTACAAGAACGATGGCGCGCTGAGTTATCTCCTGGCCTGGTACGCGCCAGATTGTACTGAAGACAGTCCGCTGCCCGATGCAACCACATCGCTCATCGAAGCCCTGAAGACTTGTGCGCCTGGCAATACAGCACCTGAAATCGCCATGCCCGACCCAAGTGGCAACAGCGTTTCTTTGTCGGAAGTGTGTGCACAACATAAAATTACCCTGATGCTGTTTTGGCGCAGTAACTGCTCGCATTGCAAAGAATTTGAGCCGGAATTGCTGAGCATTTATCAAAAATACCACCCGCTGGGCGTGGAAGTGTACGCCTTGTCGCTAGACAAAGATACCGACACCTGGACGGCAGATTTGAGCGCGCATCCCACCCCCTGGGTCAATGTTTTCATTCCCAAAGTCCAACGTTCCGAAATTAGTCGTAAATTTCCAGCGCCAGGCACCCCGACGCTTATTGCGCTGGATCAGCAGCATCGGGTGTTGAGCAGGGTGTTGTCGAGGGCAAATTTGAGTGCTTATTTGGATGAAACCCTGGCCAAAGTAAATGGCCACTAAATATTCATTGATGCCAGTAGTCCCGGCGTCTGCTTAAAATTGATCAGCATGATGAAGTTTATAAAAACCTTTGTATTCCTGTTGTTCGTGTGCAGTGTTACGAGTCTGTCGGCACAAAAAATGAACCCGTCAGAAACCGCCATCCGCGGCATTATGGCGAAGCAAGAAGCGGCCTGGAACAGCGGCGACCTGGAAGGCTTTATGAAAGGCTACTGGCGCTCCGACAGCTTGAAATTTATTGGCAGCCGCGGGCTTACCTACGGCTGGGACCAAACCCTGCGGGTGTACCAGAAAGGCTATCCCGATCAGGCGGCCATGGGCAAACTCACCTTCACCCTGTACACCGTAGATCAATTGTCGCGTAAAAGTGCATTCGTTGTTGGCAAATGGCACCTCGACCGGGCGGCCGGCGAATTAAGCGGACATTTCACCCTGCTCTGGAAAAAAATCAAAGGCGAATGGGTGATTGTCGCCGACCATTCCAGCTGAGTCCTGCAGGGTAACCTTTTTGTTTCTGAGCATATTAATGCTCTGTTCTGGTGTTGAATAGGTCATGTTGGTCGATACCATTGGCCTGTTGATTAATATTGATTAGTTTTGTCAAAACTACTGCATTTTCTGGCGAATAATCCCGTCATAATGCGCTTCAGCATTTTTCGCCATTATCCTTTTACAGCCTCGGGAGTTGCCCAAAAAAATAATTTTTTCCTGTCTTATTTAGTCATGCACTTGTCGATCGTGCCTGGCATATTGTTGCATTCAAAAAAATCCAATGAAAATGCGTGAAATTAAAACTACCCTGTTTTTAGTCTGTCTCTCATTGATCTGCTCTGGCGCGCTTTTTTCCCAATCCGCCGTTTCGGGCATCGTAACGGATATGGAAGGGAAGCCATTGCCTGCGGCGACGGTGCTGTTGTTGTCGGGCGTGGACAGCCTGCTGGTTAAAGGGCAGGTGTCGACCGTGGACGGCGAGTACCGTTTTGCCAACCTGAAGCCAGGTTCCTATTTCCTGCGCTATAGCATGCTGGGGTTTGCCAACAGTCAAACCGCAATTTTTACCCTTGAAAAAAGTTCGGCGGAAAAGAAAATGGACAACGGCGTACTTGCCGTGGCCAGCCAGGGGCTCAATGAAGTGACCATCACGGCGCAAAAACCCATGTTTGAGCAAAAAATAGACCGCCTGGTGATCAATGTGGAAAACAGCATCACTTCCGCGGGCAGTTCGGCACTTGATGTGCTGGAGCGCTCTCCCGGTGTAGTGGTGAACCGCCAGAACAATTCCATTTCGCTTGCCGGGAAAGACGGCTTACAAGTGATGATCAATGGGAAACTCAAGTATATGCCCATTTCGGCCATTGTACAGATGCTTAATGGCATGAGTTCGGACAACATCGAATCCATAGAAATCATTACCACGCCACCGGCCAACCTGGATGCCGAGGGCAATGCCGGTTACATCAACATTGTGTTGAAGAAAAACATAGAGGACGGCACCAATGGTTCTTATGCTTTATCAGCGGGCTACGGCCGGGGAGCAACGGGCAATACCAGTTTGAATTTTAACCACCATCAGGGTAAAATGAACCTGTTCGGCGATTATTCCTACCAGTACGACAACCGCTACCAGGAGTTTGCTTTTAACAGAAGTGTCGACTACGAGGGAAATACCACCCAAACCAATACCGTTTCTCGCCGCGACCCAACGCGCAACGACCACAATGCCCGCCTGGGTATGGACTACCAGGTGTCGCCCAAAACAGTGGTTGGCGTACTCTTTTCGGGATACAACACCAACTGGCGGATGAAGGCCGATGGCGATTCCTATACCAACATCAATGGTGTACCGGATTCAAGTGTTGTTGTGCAAATCAAAGAGCAAAACCAGTGGAAGCATTTTGGGGCCAACCTCAATTTGCAGCAGGAGTTTGGCAAAGGAGAAACCTTTAATGTGGACCTTGATTACCTGAACTATGTGGACAACAATCCGGTCAATTATGTGAACAGTTATTTCGATGGACAGGGCGTATTCAGCAGTGATGAACTGGCACGCAGCAGCAAAAACACCCCCATTGCCATCTTGGTAGGGAAAGCAGATTTTACAAAAAAATGGAATGAGAAGGTAAAAACAGAATCGGGTGTAAAATACGTTTCCTCCAGCTTCACCAACGATGTACAGGTGGAAAACCTGATCGGACAAAACTGGACGATCGACCCTTCGCTCACCGGCAAGTACGACTTGCAGGAAAGCATTGCCGCCGCTTATGTGTCTTCTGATTGGCAGGCCACCGACAAATTGAGTTTCAAGGCGGGTTTGCGGTACGAATACACCCAATCCAACCTGGGCGCTGTGGATCAGCCCGACATTGTTGACCGCAAGTACGGGCAGTTGTTTCCCAGCCTGTTTATCAACAAAAACCTCGACGATAAGCGCGCCATAAATGTTTCCTACAGCCGGCGGATTACACGCCCCACGTTCAATGACATGGCGCCCTTCGTGATCTTTATGGACCCCACTACTTTTTTCTCCGGAAATGCGGCCTTGCAACCCGGAATATCCAACAACATCAACTTCTCATACCGGCACAATACGGTCTTTATGTCGCTGCAATACAGCCGGGAAGACAGCACCATCGCCCGTTTTCAAACCCGCGTGGATCCCGAAACCAACCGCCAGATCCTGTATGCCGAGAACCTGAAAAACACCACCAACCTGAGTGCCATCCTGGCCTTTCCGGTGCATGTTGCCAAGTGGTGGAACATGCAATTCAACTTCGTGGGCAACTGGGACCAAGCCAATGCTTACTACAACGACAATCCGTTTTCGGTGGAGTTGTTCAATTTTAGCGCCAATGGTTCACAGCAGTTTGATTTTAATAAAGGCTTCAGTGCAGAGCTGTCGGGCTTCTATCGTTCTGGCGGTTTGTGGGGAACCTTCAAATCGAAGGCAGTGTATGCCGTAAATGTTGGCTTACAGCAAAAATTGGGTGAAAATGGCGGCAACCTCCGCTTTGGCGTTGACAATATTTTCGACTCCCTGATTTTCCGTTCACAAAGCAGTTTGGAAGCGGAAGGGCTCGACATCAACTACAAACTCCGCTTTGCCAACCGCACGGTAAAACTGACCTATACCCGCAATTTCGGCAGTTCCAAGGTTAAATCGGCGCGTAACCGGAAAGTGGGATCGGCAGAGGAGCAGGGGAGGGTCAATTAATTTGGACATTGAAAATTCATTTGTTGGACATTGGGCGTTTTAAAAAGAAATGTCCAATGTCCAACTCCCAATGTCCAATTTCCAACTCGCACTTGGACATTGAAAATTCATGTATTGGGCGTTGGAAATTTTTAAAAAGAAATGTCCAATGTCCAAATTTTAGCACCCAACCTAATATTTGCCATAAACCTCCAGCAGCAAGCGCTGAATTTCCTCCTACTTCCTTCAAATAGTTTTTTGAATTGAAAAACAATTAAATTTTAACTTGCAACGTATTTTTGACACGTAGCTAAGCACCTATTTTGTGATTCAGTATTTGTTTGAAAATCTGATACATTATTATGGTTAGGTTATTTTTTCTACAGCTTTTTTTGCTCTCCTTTGTGTTTGGCGTCCTGGGACAATCTCCGATCTCAGGAGATTCCTGCCTGGGAACTACCTTTTTAACTGGTTTGAGTCACCCAGATGGTTATCTCAATGGGTTTGCCTTATGTCCCGTAGGTGATGGAAATATTTATGTTTCCACAGGCGCCAAGACAGCAACTGTGCTTTTGAAAATTGACCCAGAAGGCCATGCGCTTTGGAATAGGAGCATCAAAGTGTCAACAGGGTACGATTATATCACCCATTTAATGGTGGATTCAGAAGGGATGTTGCTTGCCTGCGGTGTTTCAACGGTTTCTCCAACAGGTTCAATTTTAAAGCGATTTGTATTTCGATATGACCCAAACACGGATCAATTGCTGTGGTCCACTAAGTTCAATTTGATTCCCAACCCTATTTCAGGCATCCTGGAAAAATCGCCAGGCGGAAATTATTTATTGGGCTTTAGTTCAGGGTTTTTACCCAGAGAGGTGATTATTCAGGAAATTGACCGGAGTACAGGCTTGTCATTGCCAGGCACTTCCTGGCGTTATTTCTGGGGTGCTACATCACAGTTGAAATCGATGGTTTATGCAAATGGCCAACTTTATCTGTCAGGGTTTGGATCTTCTGAAACGGGCACTGGCGGTAACCGGAATGCTTTGATGCGTTTAGACACCGCAAGTTGGCAGCCAGACTGGTTTCAATTGAGTCCGGTTTCTACTGCTTCAAAAGCGCGATTGGATGGAGAAGATGTAATCCTGGATGGCGACCATCTTCTTTCGCTATACTTTGGAACCAGGGATTCCTTGCCACCAGCTCTCCAGCGTTTTACGGTCTTTCTTCAAAAAACTACCCTTGAAGGAGAACTGGTTTGGTTGAAGGAATACGATTTGACTGATTTTGTATCAGAGAAAGCTACGGAAGTTGTTCGGGTTAATGATGGCTATCTGATATTCGGTAGATCCGGGCTGCCAGTAACTGTTGAAAACGGATTGTTTCTACTAAAAACAGACTTTGATGGTAACGCAATTTGGGCCAGAAAGGTGAATGCTGATGCCCCTGTGTTTTCCAGTTATTGGCCAACAGAGCAGGAATGTCTGGAAATGGATGGATTCTTTTATTTTACAGCATATGAAGTCGGAGGAGGAGTGGGCAAAGCCTTGTTGGGGAAAGTGGATCTAAATGGCAATGTTGGCCCTGATTGTGCTTTTGTTACCGCTACCCCAGTTGAAACCTACCTAATTTCGGATGCTGTTGTAGAAAATCCTCCAGTCCCAACACGAAATGTTACGGTGGAAGAAACCATTCCTGCAAGCTTTGAATTAGCGGGTTCTGTTACGCTTTTGCCTGAAATACTTTGTGAAAACCGTTGTGAGATTTCGAGCGGATGCGATGTAAAAATAAACGAGTGTGTTAAGTTCGAACTGCTGGATATCCGACAATCGGCTAATGGCAGCAGGCACTACAGGGTCCGGTTTTCCAACACCTGTCCTGGTCGGCAGCTGGATTACCTGGCCATTCAATTGCCCAATGGCGCCACCGCAGTGGAGCCTGGAGACGGTACTATTTATACCGCACCGGGAGGACAACAATATTCCGTGCGTAACCCCAACAGCAGTCCTTGGCATTCTATCCGGTTTCGCTCCCCAAGCAATGGAATCGGGAATGGCAGTTCGGTCATTTTTGAATACACGTTATCTCCGCAGTCGCAGCCAGATTATATCCATGTATTTGCCCGTATGAATCCTGGGCCATCTTATGAGGCCTACCTTAATGTATTTAATTGTCCGGTTACGAGCTTTTCTTCGGGCCAGGATCGCGATGCTGCGCCCGTTACCAGCGCAAGCATATTTCCCAACCCAACTTCGGATAGGCTACATCTCTCCTTTTCAGGTAAATGCGATGGAGAATGGGAAATTTTCAACGTATCCGGACAAGTGATAAGCCAAGGGAATGGCTGGATGCCACCGAAACAAGCATTCCGGTTGCTTCATTTCCAAAGGGCGTCTATTTTATACGCAGCCAGTCGAACGACACCCTACTAAGGATTAATCGCTTTGTAAAAATGGATTGATTGGGACGGTTTAAGCCTCAAAAGGAACCGTACACCTTTTCCAGCAAGCGCTGAATTTCCTCCTTCCAGGCTTTGTTGCTGCCCACAAAATTGTTGTTCAGGCAGGAAAAATGAGCACCCGGCCGCTTTTTGCCACCAGGTAACCGCTGAGACAGTATACCCCGCTCATGGATCCACTTTTGGCAAAGACAAATGGTTTGCCATCGGGACCAGCGTACCAGTCCTTGACCGTTCCATCGATGCCCCCAGCGGGAAAGAGGTCAAACAAACGCTCGTGGCTTTGTTCCTGCCACATTTTCAGCAATACCTGGGTGAAATACCGGGGCGTGCAGAGGTTGTACCGGGATAGTCCGGAGCCGTCGGCCCAGCGGGGCGGATTGGGGAATCCCATCCAAACGCTGTCTTGCATCCAGTGGATTAGCTTATTTTGGTTCAGCGTATCAAACTTTTCCCCAGCGCAAAGCAGGAGCAATTGCTCCGCAAAAAAATTGTCGCTTTGGTGCATCATCCGGCGGTAGGCGGTGTCGGAGGGGCAGGCGTACCAGCGCTCAGCCGGGGCGGCATCGTAAATGGGATCGTATTCGAAAACCCAGTCCCAGCCCATGTTCAACAGGGTGTCGGCAAGCAGTTCCGGCAGCCGCTTGCGCATTTGGTACATGGGTACGTTGAAGGAAATTAATCCTCCGGGATTTTCCGGCACCCGGATTACCTGGCCCATAGCCTCCCGGCTTGGCTCAATTTGATCCACCTCATCAATTTGTAGGGCGGATTGAAACAATGCCGGGTACGTTTGCCAGGCGCTGCCATTCCAATCCACCCGAATCACGTTACCATTTACTGGCACATCGCTGATTTCCGGGGAGTAGGCCGCAGAAAAATCGTCCCACATCCAGCCCGGGCCATAGGGCGACAGGCTGCTCGCTCCTGGCAAATGCAGGAGCCACAATGGCGCGCTGGGTCGCGTTTTCCTGAAGGCTGTGTTGTTTTGCCAGGCGGCAAAATCGGGGTGGAGAGTAGTGGGGTCGGCGGTGCCGGTTACCGCCCAAAAGCCCAAAGGTTCGGAGCTGTCGGGCTCGCCATAAACATATCGGAAGCGGGGCAGGGAATCGCCCAGCACTTTCAGGCAAGTGGCCAGGGTCAGTATTTGGGTGTTGGAAGCAGGGGTAAAATACCGATCGGCATTCACGGCCGCCAGTTCAGTTCCAGTGGCGGCGTCCATCAGCACAAAACCCGTAACGGACTTGGCGAACACGGGCGAGGCGGTGATTTCCTGCTCCAGGTGTTTCCGTTTGCAAGCGCCAAATTTCCTCCCGGGAGCGCAGGATGCCAGCAGCAACCCGGAAAACAGCAGGAGGAGCCAGGGCTTCATCGTGGATCAGGCAGTTTGGTTGAACAATGTTTCGACAAACGCCTGTTTGTTGAAAATCTGCAACTGATCTATTTTTTCGCCTACGCCGATATAGCGGATGGGGATTTTGAACTGGTCGGAAATGCCCAATGCCACGCCACCTTTTGCGGTGCCGTCGAGTTTGGTGAGTGCCAGACAGGTGATGGGCGCCACGGCGGTAAAATGTTTGGCCTGTTCCAGGGCATTTTGTCCGGTGGAGGCGTCCAGAATCAGCAGCACATCGTGCGGCGCGCCGGGCAGGCTCTTGTCGATGGAGCGGTGGATTTTGCCCAGTTCCTGCATCAGACTGGTTTTATTGTGCAACCGGCCTGCGGTGTCGATGATGGCCACATCGCAGTTGTGCTCCAGGGCGTATTGGGTGGTTTCGAAGGCCACAGCGGCGGGGTCTGCGTTCATGCCTTTGGAGTAAAAATCGCAACCTACGCGATCGGCCCAGATGCCGAGCTGATCGACTGCTGCTGCACGAAAAGTGTCGGCAGCGCCCAGGACTACTTTGTGGCCCTGTTGTTTGAACTGGTGCGCCAGTTTCCCGATAGTGGTGGTTTTGCCCACCCCATTCACGCCGATCACCAGCAACACGTAAGGCTTTTTGCCTTCGGGGATGTCGAAACCATCGAGGTCCTCGGTATTGTTGTCGGCCAGCATTTGCACGATCTCGTCGCGCAAAATGCCGTTGAGTTCGTCGGTGTTCATGTATTTGTCCGCAGCCACCCGCTTTTCGATGCGTTCGATGATCTTCACGGTGGTGTCGATGCCCACGTCGGCGGAAACCAGGGCAGACTCCAGTTCGTCGAGCACTTCTTCGTCGACGGTGCTTTTGCCGGCAACGGCGCGGGAAATTTTGCCAAAGAAGCTTTCTTTGGTTTTTTCGAGCCCCTTGTCGAGGTCTTCTTTTTTCTCGCGACTAAAAAATTTATTGAAAAATCCCATGTATTGCTTTTTGACTGTAGGGTTGTTTGGCTGTTATTTCGCCGTGCAAAGGTAAACAGAAAAACCGATGGGGTTGCTGCGGAGGGGGAATTTGTGGGGCCTGGGGCCTATGGTTTGCCCACAACATTATACCGACTTGTTTTCAGGCCTACAAGGTCGGTATTATGGTAGCATACCGCGTGTCCAATTATTCGGAATGCTGTAGGCATGGTATTAAACCGCTGAGATTTGGACAAATTTTACATTTACCGTAGCAATTTGGGGCTGTTTTGAATGAAAACAACCAGAAATCGACCACCTTGAAATGCCATGCCTACGGCATTCCGAATAATTGGACACGCTTTGCTACCATAATGCCGGCCCTACGGGCCTGAAAACCCGATACTACGAAGCGAAGTGTAAACTTTGCCCTGAGGCTTTTGAGGAATGGCTGTCTATAAGGTGAATGTGCAAACCGGATGGCAAAATTACATGGAGGAATAGTTTTATTGCGTTATCACCTTACTTACACGGTGCCAACAACTTTATCTCCTTAAATATTTCCCAAGTTGGATGGTCAAATTCTTTGGATGACAACTCGAATCGAATTACCTGTTTGTTGGTTTTTGCACAGTAAGTTTCCTTTACTTTTACATAAAGTGTCATCGGTTTTTTGGTAAAAAAGGCATCGTGCACCCAGATTTTGCCTTGAAAACCTTTCTTGGTTTTTATAAAAATGCTCCGTGTTTTTTCGGGCCCGTTTGAATCGACTGGGTCAATTTTCATGAGTCCATCAAAATAGGTTTCCATGTTTTTGGAAAGGCTGCTCTCCGTCATTGGGAAGCCTTTATCGATGTACCATACAAAAGTGTACGTCCAAAAATTTTGACTGCTGGTATCCGACCATCCCGGTGAAAACCGCAGGTCTTCGAAACCGGTTAAGTCTATGGATGGGGCAAATCCAATTGGAAAAGTAAACAGTTCGCTTTTCCAATTGTCTGGCGCGCTGAGCACGCTTTGAGGCGACTGACCAATGGATAATCCGGAATTAATTGCAAAAAATAATATTATTAATAAGGTTTTTTTTGACATTGCTTTTTGTAAATTACAGGTTATCAATCATTTGTATTTTTTTTGGTTCAAAATTCATATCGTTCTTAACCCGCTATTACTTCCAGGGGCCACCCTGCGTGATATTGACAAAGGACGTCCCATCAAATCGAAAAAGCCCTCCGGAAAAACCAAACCAAAGCGTTCCATTTTTGTCTTCCAAAATTCCCTGAACACCAAAGTTTTTCGTCAGGTCTTTCCGATCTGTATCTTTAAACAGGGTGAATTTTTTCCCATCATAGCGGTAGGCTCCCACGCCAATTGCACCAATCCAGATGTTCCCTTTTTTGTCTTCATAAAGGGTATAAATGTCATTTTTAGTGAGGCCTTCAATTTCCGGGTATTGGGTAAAAGTTTTGCCGTCATAACGGCACAGGCCGCCTTCCTGATTGTATTCAGGAAAATCTGAACTGAGTGATCCGAACCAAAGGTTGCCCTGCCTGTCTTCCACTATACAACTGACATTATTGCTGCACAAGCCATCTTTTTGGGTGAAATGGGTAAAGGTTTTTCCATCAAACTTACAGGCGCCAAAACCGTCCCTTCCAAACCAGATGTTGCCGTTTTGGTCCTCCATCAGGCTCCAAATTTTTCCAGCTACCCATTTGTACGAGCGGTTTTCAATCACCGGGGTGGGGATCAAAAATTTCGAAAAAGTGGAGCCATTGTATCGAAATACACCATCATTGGTGCCTGCCCAAATGTTTCCGGCGCGGTCTACCAACAATTTGCATCCTACGCCATGCAGGCCCTCGGCAATGCCAAAATTGGTAAATGTCTTTCCATCGTATTTAGACGCGCCGGAGTGGGTACCAAACCAGATGTTTCCAGATTTATCCTCAACAATGCTCGCAACGGTATTACCGCACAGGCCGTCCGTTGTAGACAGGTAACTGAGTGTTTTTCCATTATAACGGGCTGCGCCATCGGCCATGGTACCAAACCACAAACTCCCTTTTGAATCCTCAAATACCTCCACCACGTATTCGCTTATTTGTGCGTTCGTTTTTGGCGAGATTGCTGTTTCGGAAAAACTGCGTTCAGTGTTGTTGTTTATATTGGATTGTCCCAGGCATGAGCATATAATGACGAATAAGCCTATCGGGAGATATTGAAGGGTGTTCTTCATGGTAGCGTTCTTTTTTTGCAAAACTATCAGGAAACTACCCGGGAAGGCTATTTCAATTGTAAAAGGATGTAAAGCCAGTGTAAATGTTCAACACCATACTACTGGACATTTTTTGAATTTACCACATAAGGACACATGAGATAAGCCACATTAGATACATTAGGGCTGCAATTTTTAAAATGTCCTGTAGAAGTGCCTGGACGCCCTTATGGGACTTCGGGAGAGACAACGTCCGCTGGTAAAACTAAAAGGAAGATACCCTAATGTGCCTAATGTGGCTTGTCTCATGTGTCCTTATGTGGTTAATTGAGTTAAAGCCCCGGTCCTGAATTACTGCCTTCTATTTTATTCCAAACCGACCTTTGCTGCCGCTCCAGGAACGCCCCGGGGCTTTCACCGAATGCCTCCCGGAAATCGTGGATAAAATGCGCCTGGTCGAAATATCCGGCTTGGAGCGCGATGTCGGTGAGGGGAATATGCTGCCGTGACATCAGCCGCCGAACATGCTCCAGGCGAACAAGCTTAGCAAAAAACTTAAAGTTCACTCCAACACCGTGGTGGATGAGCCGCTGGGCAGTCCTCTGGCTGATAAACAGGTTTTTACACACTTCTTCCAGGCGCAGGGTGCCATGGGTTTGAAGGATATATTGCGTAAGGGGTTTGACCCGTTAGTCGGTCTGTCGCACTTTGAGGCGCTGGTGTATAAAAAAACGGTTCAACATCCCGGCTTTTTCCTGTGTTGTGGCAGCCTTGTTTAAGCCGGCGCAAAGTTTCTCCAATTCACTGTCGAAAACATGGTTCAGGTCGGCCCTTGTGTCGGTGATTTCTGCCAGGGGGAAACGAATAAACGGCTGTATGCCCCAGGCGGTAAAATGCACCATGACCTGTCGCAGGGTGGCTGTGGGTAAAAACACATGGGGCTTGGAAACCAGGCCGGTAAGGCTGTACCGGTCTACAGGCTGCCAGGTAGTTTTTTCTTCGTGCAAGGAGGGTTCACCGAGGAATAGAATCATCCGGGCGTGGCTTGAGGGCATCACCGCGAACTCCATTTGCCGCGTATGCTCAAATGGAAAATCTACGAAAGTGTACTGCCAGATATAGTCCCTCAGCAATGGATCGGGCAGTACTTTTTGGATGTACCCCTCCTTCATTTTGTCAGGTTTTTACAATTCCACGGGTGAAACGCGTCGGAACTTTGTGCAACAAATTTAATTAAAAAAGCAAGAAATGGAAAACACAGCATTGTCACCTGCTTTACTTCGCTTTGGAGCAGTTGCAGCCATGTTAATTGCCCCAGTCATCATCACGGTTGCTGTCTTAGGGGAAAGCAACAATATCCTGTTTTTTGACCCGATATTTTATGGAGAACCAGTTGAGCCATGGATAAAAAGCGTGTTGCGGGCTGCAGGTTTGTCAAAAATCATTATGGTCTTACCTGTAATCGGGTTCTCCTGTTTTTTGGCAGCGGGAAGTGTTCTTTTTCAATACATTCGTGAGAACAGCTGGCAAAAAAACCTCGGCTTGGTGGGTTATGCCATTGGCGTACCCATGACGGTGGTCATGTGGATTTTGCAACTCAGTTTGATGAACCATGTGCTGCTTCACTATGGCAAAACACCTGATGCTGATCTGCAGCTCCAGACCCAGGTAGCCTTTGTGCTCTATTTTTTTAACATAATAAATACAGTATTTGGACCCCTGTTTATCATCGTACTGGGTAGTGGTATGATGGCTTGGGCCGCATTGAAAGTAGCAGCACTACCTAAGTGGTTGTGCTATTGGGGAATACTTTGCGCCCTCATGCTGAGCATTTCTTTCTTGGGTTTTTTATCACCTGATTTTTTTTGCGCTCGGAGTTTTTGCCCCTTTGCACATGCTTTGGTTCTTCGTTGTTGGAGTTTACCTGTGGCGCCAAGCAAGTGCATAGATGGACTTTAGGCAAATGAATTCATTTATGGCTGCAATTTTCTTATCTCTTTGTTAAATTTTGCGCCGAATACGCATTGACATACATCAAAACTTGTGCCGCGATAAAAATAAAATTTTACTACGCTGGCCTTTTGGCCACAAGCAAAGCCCAAATCATGTTTTAATGCAAAGTTATCCCAACAAATCAAGATTGTTTCTTTTTTGAAACGGCTAAAGCCCAGCGTGGAAAACCCATTCAATTTCAGTCAATTAACCAAATTTGTCATGGCAATGAACGATCAACTTTTCCACAACCGTTTCAATTCTAAGGATTCCCGTGCCCTCCTCAGCGGTGGCGCCATAATTACCTGGCTTGCTACGGGCAAGGACACAGGCGGACAATTCTCTATGTTTGAAGCCAAAGGCATCCCAGGCATGGAGCCGCCGCCGCATGTGCACACCAATGAGGATGAAACCTACTACCTGCTGGAAGGCGAGATGCGATTTCGGGTTGGTGCGGAAGAATTTATTGGAAAACCAGGCGATTTTGTTTTCCTGCCCCGCAATGTCCGCCACGAATTCAAGGTGCTGAGCAAGTCATTTCGCTGCATCGTAGGTATCTATCCCGCTGGATTAGAGCATTACTTCGAACCCATGACCGCGCCGCATCCCTCAGCAGAAATTCCACCGCTCGCCACAGCGCCACCCCCTCCGGAAGTGTTGGAAATGTTGCAAAAACTGGACGCGCAGTTCGGGATTACCTATTTCTTGGAATAATGGAATAAAGCCCAAAGGCATATAGGAAGGGCTTTTGTACGCTCAATTTTGTTCAGGAAGATATTCAATAGAGGGTTAACATAATCCTCTAATCCTAACCCTATTGCCCCAGGAAATCAAATGAACCTTGTCTTTTAACGCAGCTAGCTGCCAAGGATCAACACCATAATGCAAAAGTTGATCCCAAATTTGAATCACCATGAAAAAACGTATTCTAAAGATCGCACTTTATGTTTTCGGGATTATAATCCTGGGGGTTTCCTCTCTGTTGGCGTATGTGAAAATTGCCCTTCCCGATGTAGGTAAACCGCTCGACTTGAAAGTGGAAGCAAGCCCCGAACGGATTATGAGGGGGGAGTATTTGGCCCAACAACGTGACGGTTTGCATGCAATGCCATTCACAGCGCGACTGGACCGTGTTTGGCGCTCCGGCTAAGCCGGGAACAGAAGGCATGGGTGGAGAAGTGCACAGCCAGCGACTGGGTTTTCCAGGAATTTATGTTTCGAAAACATAACCCCGCAGGACTGATGGACTGGACGGACGGCGAGATTTTGAGGGCCATGGTTTGTGGTGTGGACAAGCAGGGGAACGCTCTTTTCCCCATAATGCCTTACCCAAATTTTGGGGAAATGGATGAAGAAGACATCATGTCCATCATCGCCTATATCCGCACCTTGGCGCCGAAGGAATATGAGCCAGCAACATCCAGTTCGGATTTTCCCATGAATTTTATCATCAACACCATTCCTTCAAAACCAGCATTTGCGCCCCGCCCCGATCCTTCGGACAAAGTGGCACAAGGAAAATATTTGGTGAATGCAGGTATGTGTGCGAGTTGCCACACCAAGTCCGAAAATGGTTCGGTTACTGGAAAACCATTTTCCGGCGGGATGGAATTTCCGCTGGAAGATGGCTCCATTGTCCGTTCGGCCAACATTACGCCGCATTCTTCCGGCATTGGAAAATGGTCGACAGAGCAGTTTGTCCAAAAGTTTACAATGTTTGCCGACAGCAGCTACACAGCCCCAAAAGTAGGGCCTGGTGATTTTCAGACGGTGATGCCCTGGAATACCTATGCGGGCATGACGGAAAGCGATTTACTTGCCATTTATGCGTACCTGCAAACCTTGGATCCTGTGGAGCAGGTAGTTGAACGGTTCACCCCTGCAGCGGGGAAATAGTGCACTTTACGTAGAGTATAATTAACGGAGTACGGATGTTTTGTGGCTGTTTTTCGTGGGCAGCAGCCTCCAAGCCATTTCAAAACGAAAATAAATGATCAACAAATTATAAACATGGAAAATCAACAAAAAACACTTGCTGCCAAACTGGGGGCATACACCATACTCACCGGATCTGTTTGTATGCTGGCCGGTGCAGGGATAGGCATTGCATCGGGCGCCGACCTCGACACGGCGCTCTATGCCAACGACATGAAGGGCTTTCTCGAACAGGCCCTTGCCAACCAAAATTTGCTCATCATCAACCTTTCGCTTTGGATAACGGGCGTGATATTGCTTGGCGCTGGCGCCACCATGATGGCCATGCTCAGCGAGCAAAACGCAGTTAAGTCCATGCTCGTTCGGTACAATTATTGGATAGCCGTACCGCTTGTGGTCGCCTCCTACATGGCATGGCTTGCGGTGGTCGTGCGCCTGGCTTCATCTGTGTCGCCGGAAGCGGCAGCCATTGCCGAGTCGATGGGCTGGTTCGCGGTGCGCGCTGATTGGCTAGCAACGGTGCTGGTGCTTGGCACGGGTCCAGTGTTGGTCACCGCAGCAGGAAGCGGTATTTGGGTGCCCAATTGGCTGCGTGTATGGAGTTATCTGGCCCTTGTTGCTGGTATGTTGAACACCATTGCTCAATATTTCGGCGGACTGACAACCTATGGCTTTCTCATCATTCCGATTGGCATGGGTTGGATGATTGCGGCTGGTGTGGTGTTGCTGCGCTGGAGGAAGTAAGCTGGCAAAGTATGGGGGTTACTGGTCGTGCAAGCCCTTCCCGTTGAGAATTTGTGGAACACACTTCTCAACCCGGGCCTCTCGGGTTTTGGATTGTTTGGGGGCAGAAAAATAGAGCTTGTATCCTCTTTGTCGTCCGGGTGTCAGGGCCTCAAAAGCGGCTTTGAGGGCGGGGTCTTTGTCCAGTTTTGATTGAAGTTCGTCAACGTAAACAAGTTCTGTTTTTTCTTTAAAATCAGCTTGCAAGCCGGCTTTTTCCACCTCAATGGCTTCGAAAATGTAGGATTTTAAGATGGGCTCCAACGCAATGACTTGCTGAACGTTGGTGAACGGGATCAGGCGCGCTGCCTGTGTATTTTCCCCAGGCTTAACGAGTAGTTTATTGGCATCATACAGCAAGGCCCCTTTGAAAAAGCTGATGGAACAGTATTCCTTAAAGGCTGCCATGATTAGAATGTTGCTGCCGTGAAAAGTGTAACACGGAACGCTCCATTTCAAAGTTTCGGTCAGCCCACATTCGATCAAAATGCGCCTCAACTCCGTCATTGCTGCCAACCAATTGTGGACTTTGCAATCGGGGGTTCCGCCCAAAGGGCAACGGCCGCAGCCCTCTGCAAAATAATCGTCAACCTTTTGATTCATGGGTTTTAGCTGTTGATTAAATTTTGACTGATTGATCTGCCAATGGGCTAATATTTAATCATTTAACCCCTTTCCATCCAGTATTTGCGGGATGCATTTTTCAACGCGGGATACTCTTGTCCTGGATTGTTTGGGGGCTGAAAAATACAGTTTGTATGCGCGTTGCCTTCCTGGCGTCAGTGCCTCGAATGCCGACTTCAGGGCGGGATTTTCATCCAGTTGGTGCTGAAATTCCTCGGGTGTGCTGAATTCAGCGGTCTTTTTTAAAGGCACCTTTAAACCGGCTTTTTCCACCTCTATGGCTTCATAAATATAGGTTTTCAGGACAGGTTCCAACGCCCTTATTTCGCCAAGGTTGGTAAACCGGATCTGGCGGGCAGCCTGTACATTTTCCGTTTGTTGGATTAAAATGCCATTGGTGTCGTTCAACAAGGCGCCTTTCATAAACAACAGCGCGCAGTAGTCTTTGAATACGTGTATCAAAACGATGTTGTTTTTCTGGTAAGTGTAGCAAGGGCAACCCCACTTCAATGTTTCTACGAGCCCACACTCGAGTACGATCGTTCTCAATTGCTCAATTTCTTTCTGCCACTTTTGGGCTTTGTCGAAATAGAAATCAACCTTTGGATTCATGGAAATGCTGGTGGTTTAGGCAAAAAGAGAGTGGGTTTGTAAGTGCTGGATACCGGTATAGTGGGCAACGAGCGTGTTCAAAACAGGGTCTATTATTGCTTTTGGTACCCGGCCAATCGGTCGTTTCTTTCCTGATGTGGACACCTGCCGCAAGGCCTTCGCTCAGGGTTGCCAGTTGAAATATTTAGCTGAGTTTTGGAAAAAAACGGCATCTCGAGCCGCTTTGAAGCGTTGTTTTTGTAGGGTTTTCATTGAAAAATTTGTTTTAGCGAGAAGAGCCGCCCAATTGAGCGGCTCTTCTCGCCAATATCATCGCTCACTTCGCTATTCTACCAAGATAGCGCCTCGCTGCGGCGCCGTTACATCCCACCTTACCGCCAACCCTACGTCCCACCCTACATCCAACCCTAAATCCAACCCTAAATCCTACCCTAAATCCAACCTACACCTCCCCGTACATCCTTCCAATCGCTTCAGAAAGCGTGGATTTTTTCCGACGTGACACTTCGATGTTTTCGCCGTTTTCCAGCACCAAGTAGCCACCTTCGCCCTTCACATAGGTCTTCATATAGTTCATGTTGACGATGTGTTTTTTGTGCACCCGCACGAAGTTGAAGCGCGTCAGGGAGTCTTCGTAGGCCTTGATGGTTTTGGCAGTGGTGATGCGTTCGGCGGTATTGAGGAGGAAATGGGTGTAATTGTCTTCGGCTTCCAGGCGCACGATATCGCTGAGGCGCACGAAATGAACGCCTTCTACAGCAGCAATGCCTATTTTCTCATAGGCGTTGGGTCCGCTAGGTGCGTAGTTTTGCTGAAAAAGTTCGAGTCGTTGCTTGGTATTGGTGGTTTTGGCGTTGGTTGCGATCCGGCTGACGGCCCTGCGGAGATCGTCAGGTTCGATGGGTTTAAGGACATAATCGATGGCCGAAAAATCGAAGGCCGTAAGGGCGTATTTGTCGTATGCGGTAACAAAAATAATGTCGAACGGGATTTCCTTCAGCTTTTGAAGCCCCTGAAAAACAAGCCCGTCGGGCAGGCTGATATCGAGAAACGCGACATCAAACCGCTCGCCCTTGTCGCCTTGGGCGAGGTTAATCAGGTCGGCATTGGATTCGCCTGTAGCAACGATACTTACTTCAGGGCAGTATTTTTCCAGCAGATTTTGCAGGTTTTGACGGCTTTCGGGCTCGTCTTCAATAATGAGTGCACGTGTCATGGATTAACGATTGGCGGTGTATAAAGGAAGGTCTTTTGTCTTTTGTCTTTGGCTTTGCCCGGAAGGATTAACTATTTGGGTGTCAATGCATTAATTTTCAATAAAATATCCGTTGGCAAATAAAGTACATGCTGTTTAAAAAAAGGTGTTCGAAATTTAATTCCGATTGCTCCGGTGTTTGATTTTACAAGGCGCCCATAACCGGGATTGAAACCAAAGACCAACACCAAAAAGCTAAAGTCCATCTTAGCCAAAAGTACTGGATGACGGCAATGGTTGTTAGGTGTTTTGGCGCCTGAAGTTGTGTCGGTGTAGCGCTGGGCTATCCAATACATTGCACAAAGATGATAAAAAAATGTGAGATGAAGTTCCTGTGTGCAAAATCAAAAAAAGCCGGCTGCAGGTGGCTCGTTGGTGGATTGGAACACCGTCGAATGCAACACTTGCAGCCGGCAAAAAAGCCTTGGGTAAATGACCGCTCTACTCGGATATTTTCAAGCGCATACCCACTTTCAGGGTGCTGAATTTGTTCAGCATGTTGATGCGGGATTCAGAAACATTGTACTGCCGGGCAATATCTGAAAGGGTTTCAGCCCTTTGAACCGTATGCCATACCGGTGCCGGCGGGGGTGCGGGCGCAGGTGCAGGTGCAGGTGCTTCGGCTGCGGCAGCTGGTTTTGCCGCTGGTTTAGTTGCGGTCGGTTTTTTACTGGCCGCTGCGGGTGCTTCAATCCGTGTATTGTCGTGTTTCAGCACGCGTATGGGGCGCCAGATGCGTAGTTTTTGCCCTGCCTCAACCCGGGTGTCCGTCAGGCGATTCCAGGTCTTAAGTTGTTCGGCATGGCAGCCATATTTTTCGGCCAGGCTATTGATGTCGGTCGATTGGCTAACCGTAACGGTGATATGGGCGTATTTCCCGTCGCCATAGTCGGTGCCGATGTATCGGATGTTTTCGTCCAGCAGGTATTGGTGTTCGCCGCCCTGGTCGTTAAGGTAGCGTATAAAAGCCGGCATAACGCGTTGTGGAAGCAGGAGGTAATACCCATCTGTCGACGCAGGAATGTAATCTTTCTTGAAGCCGGCATTTAGGTTGCGCACCACATTCAGGTCTACTCCGGTGGCATCAGCAATACTCTTGACGGTTATTGGCTCGTACACCTTTATATAGGTGGTAAGTTGCTCATCAAATTCAGGAACTTCGGGATCAATTTCGTGCAGGTAGAAGTAATTGCAAATGTAAGAGGCGGCGATGAAGGCCGGAACGTAATTGCGGGTTTCCTGCGGCAGGTAGCGCTGGATGGTCCAGAAATTACGGCTGTGCGCGCGCTTGATGGCGGCATTAACGCGACCAGGGCCAGAATTGTAAGCGGCCAGCGCCAGTGCCCAGTCGTCGTAAATTTTATACAGGTTTTTGAGGTATCGGGCGGCTGCATCGGTGCTTTTCACGGCATCGCTGCGCTCATCAACCACGGTGCTTTGCTGCAGGTCGTACTCTTTGCCGGTAGCAGGCATAAATTGCCACAGCCTGGTTGCGCCTAACCTGGAAACCGCTTTGGCATTCAGCGCGGATTCTACGACCGACAAAAATTTCAGGTCGGAAGGCAGCTCGTATTCTTTTAGTTTTTGTTCAAACAGCGGAAAATACGTCAGGCGGCGGCCCAGCATGGTTTTGCTGCGGTCTGTTTTGTGCCGGACGTAGCCTTGAATATAGCCTCGAACCACGCCGGTTACGCGAGGCGTAATGCAGTTGGGCGAGGCGAGGTTCAGTCGTTGAAGAATAACATTATCGGTCAGGGCTGCATCGGCAGCAACTGCGGCGGTCCCGGGCTCCGGGTCTTCCAGCTGGCCCTCAACAATATCCTGCGCTGATACAGCAGAAAGCAGGCACACAAAGGCGAAGAGGCTCGTCAGGCGAGCTAGTTTAACATTAAAACCCATGCAAGTGATTGTTTTTTAGCTGATTAAAACATCTGAGGCAGCATCAACAGGCGTGATGTCGCACGCAACGAAAAGGCAAAACGAACACCGGCACTTTTTATTTTTTATCCTACCAAAAAAAAGGACCCGAATTCGCAAGACAGTAGAGGGAACTGAATTAGCGCACGCAAAAATCTGATTTTCCTGGCAAAGGAAGAACTTTAAAAAGTTAAAGTTTGCCAATTTTAATTTTGCATGGCAAATGTCCGGCGAATGCTTGATGTTTTAAGCCCAGCTAAATACCCAATCTAACACATCCGTGATTGCTGCTGCATGCGCCGCCCAAGGCTCTTAAATCGCCAACAAAATTTTATTTTGCCTTACAAAAATAGGAAAGAAAGGCTTGAATTATTGGGAATAAGCGTACATTTGCGCGGTTTTTTAGCAGACGGGCACAGGTTTCCGGCACCACCGCGCTGTTTATTTAATACCGGAACTCTAAATCACAAAACTTTTATGGCTAATATCGGTCGTATCAAACAAATCATTGGCGCCGTTGTCGACGTAGACTTCAGTGGCCCGAACAGTCACCTTCCTGAGATCCTCAGCGCATTGGAATTGAAGCGCCCTGATGGCTCTTCCCTTGTTTTGGAGGTGCAACGTCACCTGGGTGAAGACAGTGTGCGTACCATTGCTATGGACTCCACCGACGGTTTGACCCGCGGTACGGAGGTTGTAGACAAAGGTGAGACCATCTCGATGCCTGTTGGCGAGGCCGTTCGCGGACGCCTTTTCAATGTGGTTGGTGAGGCCATCGACGGACTGCCCGCGGTTAAAGCCCAGGGCAGGGCTTCGATTCACCGCAAACCGCCAGCATACGAAGATCTCTCCACCGAGCGCGAAGTGCTGTACACCGGTATCAAGGTAATCGACCTGATCGAGCCTTATGCCAAGGGTGGTAAAATTGGTTTGTTTGGTGGCGCAGGTGTAGGTAAAACCGTATTGATTCAGGAATTGATCAACAATATTGCCAAGGCTTACGACGGTATGTCGGTTTTCGCCGGTGTAGGTGAGCGTACCCGTGAAGGTAACGACCTTATGCGTGAGATGATTGAGGCTGGCATTATGAAATATGGCGATGCATTCAAGCACAGCATGGAAGAAGGCGGCTGGGATCTGAGCACCGTAAACCTGGAAGAACTGAAAGACTCGAAGGCAACCTTCGTATTCGGACAAATGAACGAACCACCTGGCGCCCGCGCCCGTGTGGCCCTCTCCGGTCTGACAATTGCCGAGTACTTCCGCGATGGCGACCTCAGCGACCCTGCCGGTGGCCGCGATATCCTTTTCTTTGTCGACAACATTTTCCGCTTTACCCAGGCCGGTTCTGAGGTATCCGCACTCCTTGGCCGTATGCCATCGGCCGTAGGTTACCAGCCAACGCTGGCCACCGAGATGGGTTTGATGCAGGAGCGTATTACCTCCACCAAGCGCGGTTCTATTACTTCCGTTCAGGCGGTATACGTACCAGCGGATGACTTGACCGACCCTGCTCCGGCAACAACATTTGCTCACCTTGATGCCACCACGGTATTGAGCCGTAAAATTGCATCCCTGGGTATTTACCCGGCGGTGGATCCACTCGACTCCACGTCCCGGATTCTCGATCCAAAAATCATCGGCGACGAGCACTACAACTGCGCACAGCGTGTAAAGATCATTCTGCAGCGCTACAACGAATTGCAGGATATCATTGCCATCCTCGGTATGGAAGAACTTTCCGACGATGACAAACTGGTGGTACAGCGCGCCCGTCGCGTGCAGCGTTTCCTCTCCCAGCCCTTCCACGTAGCCGAGCAGTTTACTGGCCTCAAGGGTGTACTGGTACCGATCGAAGAAACCATTCGCGGCTTTAACATGATCATGGATGGTGAACTGGATGAGTATCCGGAAGCCGCTTTCAACCTGGTTGGTAGCATCGACGATGCCATTGCAAAAGGCAAAAAGATGATGGCCGAAGCCGAAAATTAAAATTAGTAATGGCTGTTACGCATCCCGATATGGCCCATTTTCTGGGGTAGGGTTTTCGTAACAGCCATTTTTTCCAACAGGATGCAATAAATATCCCGCAATTATGAATCTTACCATTCTTTCTCCCGAAAAAGAAATCTTCTCAGGCGCGGTGAAATCCGTGAAGGTTCCGGGCAGTGCCGGCGCTTTTGAAATGCTGGAAAACCACGCGCCCATCGTTTCTTCCCTGGAAGAAGGGGAGGTGCGCATCATCAAGGAAAACGGCAGCAAAGAAACCTTCCGGGTTCGCGGTGGTTTTGTGGAGATGCTGAACAACGAGGTATCGTTGCTGATTTCAGGATTGGAATAAATACCGATTTTTTCGGGTAAAATAAAATGTGCCGAACTGGGTTGTTCCCGGTTCGGCACGTTTTGTTGTATGGTCATTCTTTGGTAATTGGGCTTCATAAAACAACGTCGCCCAATTCCGCTACATTAGTGTCACCGTTCCTTCCCAGTGGTATTTTTCGCCGCGGGGCCCTGTAAGTTCTATTTGATAGATGTAAACACCGCTTTCTGAGGGCCTTCCCACATTTCCTTTCCGGCCATTCCAGCCTTCCGAGGCGTCTTCGCTTTGGAACACCATTTCGCCCCAGCGGCTCCAGATACTGATCTGGTATTCCTGGTAACCGGGAATAATGCCCAGGATACCAAAGTGGTCGTTGCCGAGGCCAGTATCGCTGGAGGGAGAAAATATATTGGGGATGTAGATGCGGAGTTTGGGCACAATGTCGAGTACCTGGGCAACCGAATCGATGCAACCATAAAGGTTGGTCACGGTGAGGGTCACGTTGATCAGGCCAGTGTCCTGAAAGGTATAAATGGGCTCGGGGTTGGGGGAACTGCCTTCGTTGCCAAACTGCCATTGAAAACCAGCGGCATCGCTGCTCGACGTGTTGGTAAATTTCACACGGTTTTCCAGGGTGCTAATGGCTGCCGGAGCATATTCAAATCCGGGAACTGGCCGGTTGTTGGCAAAAACAATGCTCGGGAAGGTATCGGTGCTGATACAGTCGAACGGGGTTTGAATCCTGACGTTCACATCGTATTGGCCAGGATCTTCGTAGGTATGCTGCGGGTTAAGTTCGGTAGAACGCGTGCCGTCGCCAAAGTCCCAGGTGACAGTACTGCCGGTAAGATCTATGCTGCTGAGTTCGTTGAAAACCGCCACATCGGGCAGGCAGATCCTTTGAACATTGAGCTGTGGTATTTCCGGCGGTGGCTGCGGGTTCCAGTCGACAGATTGCTGCATGGTGTCGCGACAGCCATCGGCGTCAATGATTACCAGTTTAACCGGGTAGTTGCCATGGCTGGGAAACAACACTTCGGGGTTGGCCTCGTACAAGGTATCGCTCAGGGTATTGAATACCCAATAGCGCTCTATAATACCGCCACTGGAGCCCGTTTTAGAGGTGTCGGCAAAGACAACGGGGCTTTCCGAACAGATGTCCCAATCAAAAGCAAAACCCGCATCTGAGCCAGGGTAGGCGTGCAGGGTGATGAAAGCGGTGTCTTCACAACTCAGGTTGCGGTTGAGGTAAAGCCTGCCGGTATAGGTTCCATAATCGGGCAAAATAAACGTGGCATTCCAGGCGCCGGAAATGTAGGTGTTGCCGTTGCCCAGGTCGAACTCCCACTGCCAGGAAACCAAATCAGGGGTTTGCGGACTCCCATTGAGCACCGTGACCACTTTGGGGCCACAGCGTTTGACCAGAAATTCCTGCGGACCGGTTACCATATCGGCCTGTACTGCGGCTACCACGGTAGGGTTACAATCCACAACATTGAATTGAAAATCGCGCAGAATGCTGCCTATCAGTTGTCCGTTGCGGTATTCCTGTACGCAGATGCCCACCACAAACTGCCCAAGGGTGGAAGGGGTTCCGTAGAGTTGACCCGTCAAGGAATCAACGGATACCGTTGGGTTGCCGCCCATGGGCGATTGCTGGGTATACACCCCGGCAAAATTGACAAAATTGAAGGGCGGACCGCAGGCAGGGTTGGGGGTAGGGGAGTTGCAGCCGTTTCCACCGCCGCCCGATCCGCCGCCGGTAAATGGCGTGCAAAAAAAGTAAACCAGGGAGTCGCCATCGATGTCGGTGGCGCTGTGGTCAAAATTGAGGTCGAAGTTGTTGCAAATGAAAGTTGGCGGATAGTTGTTGAAGGTGGGGCTGCTGCTTTGCAATACCTGCGCCAGCGGGGTCACCTCTGCCATGTAGGTGGCGCCATACTGGTCGGGGGTGGTAATGTTCGTAATTTGTTCGGTGCGGCAGCAGCGTTGGTACACCACAAAATAACTGTCCAGTGAGTCAATGGGCAGTGAAAGGGTAAAAATATAGGTGCCGCGTTGCACGCAGGCGTTGTTTACCTGCGAGGCATCGGCACAGGGTGGAACCACCGGCGGTACGTTCTGAATAGGGGAGATGGGGGCATCTTTTTTATCAAAAAATACGGCATTGTTGAAGCTTCCCTTGTAGATGCCAATTCTGGCCGTCTGATCGAGTTGTCCGCCACCGCTGTCGCAGTCGCGAAAAACCACCAGGGTGAATTCATAGGTATTTTTTATGCCATCGGTACTGACGAACCGATAGGTCATTTCCCCGCCGATGATGTGTTTTGCTTGTATAGAAAAGGGAATCAAAAAGAGCAAAAGTAGCACAGGCAAAATTCTGCGAACATGGGAATTGCTGCGTAGGTAGTTTTCCATTTATGGTAGTCTGCTTTGAAAATCGATGCAATATCGTTCTATGACAGAACATAATTACAAAACCGGCGGTTTTGTTGGGAGAGAAGGCCGCAATTGTCGGTGATTGTCAAAGATATACTGGTGGATGGGCCCGGTTGGGAATAAAAAAAGTCGCCCCTGGCAGTAAGGGGCGACTTAAAGAAGAAGGTCTTTTCGGATGCTGTTATTTCAATAAAATTTTGCCGGAGGCATAAGTACCGCTTCTTGTGCTTATGCTGAAATAGTAAGCACCTTCGGGCAGGTTTTTGCGATCAAAACGGTAGGAGCGGCCACTGAAATTTTCCTGCATTGCTCGTGCGCCACCCATCGTGAACAACTCAAAGCGCGCATCCTGCAACGATTCCGGCAATTGAATCAGCGCAAAATCGAGGGCCGGGTTCGGACTAACCGTTACAGGGGTGAGCCCCGGCGTCTCATCGTTTTTAAGGACAATATAAGGTTCGCCAATGGTATGGAAAACGGTATTGGTGACAACCGGCTCGTTAAAATCGAAATAAATGCTGGCGGAATTCGCGATATGGGCGTCCAGTGGGTTGTTGGGCTGCTGTGCAATACTAAATCGAACAAATCCGTGGGATGTTGCTTCGTTCACATTGCTGTCGGGCAGCATGATGTTCTCAAAATGGAATTTAGCAATATTGCCGTCCAGCATGGTAAAATAGAACGGGTGAGAGGATGATCCAGGCCTAAGGGTGGCCGGGTTCAGGAAGGCCGACAAGGTATCCAATATCACAACATTGAAAGCGGTGTCAGTGCCTGTGTTTTGGAATCGGATCAGGTATTCGATGTCGCGATTGGCTTCCAGGATATGGCTGGGGCCAATGCCTTCGGGGAAAGCCTGTTTGTCGTTGGGGTCGAAGGAGCCCGTATTTTGGGTGCAATCGGTATCCGCAAAGGGATTGGGGCTGTTGAAAGGGAACAAAGTGACCAGGCCCGTTTGTCCGATGAAATTGCAGCCTTCAATGGTGGCAGATTCCGGTCCGCCGTAGGGGTGGAAGGCGGGCTGACCGGCCTCAAGTCGCCAGGTTGCACCGTTGGCTGGTACCACGATTTCTTTCACCCCACCGGCATTGAGTTGAAAATTACCCATTTGGTACATGATAACATCCTCCACAACGATAAATTCGAGTAATTCACCCATGTCGCCTGAGCCCTGGTTCCGGATCTCCATGCGCACCGAATCACCATCGCACAATGCCGTGACGCGGATATCTGCGCCCGACCAGTTGGGTGATGTTGGACAAAGCGTATCCGGGAAAATATGGGCTTCGGAGCAATGGGTTGCACCCAGCGGTGCGGTGCAACTGAGGTCGAAATTTAAATTAAACGTATTGCATTCACCTGGGGCCAGGGTTCCAATTTGAAATGACCACAGGTTGTTGCCCAGATCGGTGCCTGGAATGCTGGATGTAGTGTAGCTGAGGTAGGCGTCGAGTTGTACTTCTACATGTACATCCTGCACTTCTGTGGTGCTGTAATTGCAGGCGTTTATAGCATAGTAACCCGGGAAACAGCGCCGCATGATGGGGGTGGAAATGTCGACACCAAGCAATGGGCAATTGGCTTCCAGTACAACCGGAATGTTCTGTGTTACATTTTGATTGGGGATAATGGCTACTTCATACACGCTGGCGCAGCTTTGGCCGTAATTAAAGGCAGCCTGGAGTTCAACGGTCACAGCGGTGTCGCTGGGACAAACATTGGTGGTGTAGTCGCCATTGGCATCCGGACTGACCACATAGACCTTACCTGTTGTGGTGCCGGTCACTTTAACCAGCCAATTTTCCAGGGGCATCTCACCGGGGTCGTAACTGCAGTTTTGCAGGGTGTCGGTAAACACTTTGCCCGAAATGGAAGAACCTGCTGGCGGAACTACATCGATGTATTGCGTGTACCGGTAACCGTTGGAATTATTGCTGTAGAAAATAGAATAGTCGGTAGGTGTTGGATCGGAGGGGTTGATCTGTACCAAACTGGCAGCCCAGGGGGAAGGGGTACCGGGGGCAGAAACTACGGCGCCAGGAAGGTTGGCCGGATCACCGTGCGCCGCAACAGGCTGTGCATTGGGGACGTCGATGAAGGGAAGCATGGGGTCGTAGGTGCACCAGTTTATAATGGTCCAGTTGCGTTCCATCCTGTAAAGCAATCCGGGGATATTGGTGAAAATCTGCTCATTGTAGGACACGCCAATCAATTCACAACCTGCTCCGTAAATTTCAGGTTGTACGAGGATATTCGGCACGTTACAATTGCTGACATAAACATCATCCGGAAACTTAATAAAATACGGCTGGATGTAATCGACTTGTATGTTTTGACTGCAACTTTGCGTATTACCACTACAGTCTGCAACCGTGAAATTTCGGACAATGATGCCGTTATTACAAATGGTATCGAATCCGGTATAGTCGATTTGAATTAAGGTGGTGTCGATGCAACAATTGTCGAATGCTTGCACAAGCCCGTACGATACAAGGCTATGGTCATAGTTTTCACAACTTACGGTAACATTGGCAGGGGCTATACAGGATGGCTTGAGTTTATCTTGTACGGTTACTGAAACGATACATTCATTAAATACCGGGCTACCATCGGGCATAATGCTGAAGCTGCCATCGTTATTCAATTGGTAAACACGTAGAATGACATTTTGGGTGGTGCCGGCTTCACATCCATAAAACTTGATGGAATCACGCTCGCTGATGGCAATCTCGAACTCGCTGGGGGCGTCCGGAACCCCATCGCTGCAATCGGGGTGGCCATTGACGGGATTCAACATCAAAATGCAGTCGGAAAAAGGAATCTGCCTGCGAACGGTAAATTTGAGGTTACTGCTGCAATTATCGTAGGAGCCATCATCAAAAGCAATGGCATTCACCCAGGCGATGCCACCGAAATTATTTCCGATATTTTCGTAGCAGTCGTTGGGGTCGTCCACTCCCAGGGAAACCGTGGTCAATTGATCGCAGATAGCAACGGGTGCAACCGGGTCAATCAGATTGATGGAAGTTGTACAGCTGGCAGTATTCCCGTTACAATCCGAAACCTGAAGGATAACAGCATAAGTGCCTGGGGCGTCTTCGCAGCAAAAGGTAATATTACTGCTGAGTGTGTCTGGCAGGTTGTCGCCGTCGCAAGGCCCGTCTGCTGCGCGGGCTGCGAGAAAACTTACCCCACAGCACAGGTCATAAGAGCCATCATCTAAAGATGATGCGGGTATGCTGATGCTGGAACTGAAGGGCTGCAGTCCAACGGTATAACCAGCTTTACAGACCGGGATAGGCGGATCAATATCGGGGTTGCAGTTCTGTGCGTGTATGTCGCCCAACGTGAAAATCAGCAGGAAAAGCAGGGCGTTTTTTAATAGATTAATAGGCATAACATTCGATTTCAGGTAAGATAATAAGAAGCATTATGTACATAACTTGAACGATACAAAAGTGAGGGCTTTCCCACAGCCAGCCAAAATCAAATTATGCATTTTGTAGAATGAATATTTTATTTTTTTTGTATAAAGTATTGATAATAAATAATTTAAAATATTTTTGTAGGATAAAAAATCAATTAACGCATCCAGCTTTTTTGCTTTCATGAAAAATACTACCGTATATCGGCTGGTGCATTCGTTTTCGCAGGCAGAAATCCGTGAGTTCAGGAAGTTTCTGGTCTCTCCGGTGTTCAACCAGCGCGACGACATGCTGGAACTTTTCGACCGCTTACTTGCCATCGGGGAGGACGGCGACAAACGCTCTGTTTGGCGTAGTCTGCATGGCAAACTGCCTTATTCCGACCAGAAAATGCGCCTGCTGATGAGTTATTTACACCGCTTGCTGGAACAATACCTGGTTTGGAAAGAGCGTAGCATGGAGGAAATTGAAAATCGAATCAGCCTGGCCATCGCATACAGGCGACGGGGAATGCAGGACGCATTTACCAGGGTGCAGCGTAATATTGAAAATCGCTGGAGGAACAGCCCTTGCGCGATATGCAGTATTACGAACGGCAATTCCGGGTCGGTTGGGAAGTTTTCCAATTTGCCTTTCAAAACGACCCTACTGATGTTGGCCTGTTACGGCAATTGACCCATACCGCCGATCTGGTTTATCTCACCCAGCAATTGCGGCTGGTATGTCTCCTAACTGCCCACAGTCAGGTGTACAGCGCGCCACAGCAGGAAGCCTGGGCCGAACGGGTGCTGTCTATGGCGGAAAAATACAAGTTGGAGGAACATCCGGCATTGGTTGTTTACCTGCAGTGTTACAAAATGTTGCGCTATCCGGAAGCGGAAATCCATTTTCAGGAGTTTAAAAATGCTTTGCTGAAATTAGCCGATTTTTTCCCGGAGGAAGAACAACACAGTCTGTACATCTGGGCGATCAACTACTGCGTTCGCCGCATTAACTCGGCGGAGGGGCGCTATTTCGGAGAGGCACTTGATTTGTACAAGGCTGGACTTGAAAAGGGTTTTATTTTTGGAAATGGAGAGCTGTCCAGGTTTACGTACCACAACATCGTTGCTGCCGGACTCCATATTGATGATTTGGAGTGGGTGCGCTTTTTTATCAACGAATACAAAAACCGCCTGGCTAAAAAATACCGGGAGAGTTCCTTCAGCTTTAATCTGGCGCGCCTGGAGTTTGCCAATCGCAATTATCATTTCGTGATGGAATTGTTGCAAAAAGCCAACTATCGGGACCCCCTGCTGAATCTGGCCGCGAAAATGCTCCTGGTAAAGACATTTTACGAAACCGGTGAAACGGAGCTGATTCCTTCGCATCTTGATGCCATGCGCAATTATATCCATCGCAAGCGGGTAATTGGTTATCATCGCAGCAATTACCTTCGAACCATTCGGTATTTCGAACGTATCCTCAACATCAACCCAATGGATCATAGGGCAGTTAAAATGCTTAGGGATGATTTGCAATCGGAAGCAGGCCTTTCGGAGAAGGATTTCTTGCAAAAGATGCTGCTTGTCTTCCAATAGCAAGTCTTCATTAGGATGCTATGCCGGGAACGACTATTTTTGCGCCACCTAAGAAATAAAGTACGGTATGAGAAAATTATGGATTTTGGCGCCGGTTTTTGGCTTGCTGTTGAGTACCTGTTCCAATGATTTTGAAATTACGGCGCCCTGGAAAAGTTATCCGGTGGTGTATGCCTTTTTATCGGCGCAGGATACAGCGCATTATGTTCGGATTGAAAAAGCATTTTTGTCGCCCGACAAAAGTGCGCTTGCGGTGGCTCAGATTGCCGACTCTCTGTATTATCCCGTAGATGCCATCAATGTGTACCTGCAAAAGTAGGTTCCAACACGCGCTACCCAATGTACCGCGTAGATGGCGCCCTTGAAGGATTCGTTCGCGACTCGGGACTTTTTGCCACGACACCCAATTATTTGTACAAAATACGCCAGGCGGAGTTGCCCGGTGGGGGACTGGAGGAAAAAGCCACCTACCGTCTGATCATAGAAAAAGCGGATGGAACCCCAATGGTGACGGCTGAAACCGCCATTCCTGGCGATTTTCGCATCACCATCCCCAATCCTTCCGCCATTCCGCCCAAAATTACAATTGGTGGCTATTCAAGTTCCACGGTTCAGTGGAATACCGATATCAACGGGCTGTACTTTAACGTCTACTGGCGGGTTCGCTGGCGGGAAGTTGACGGTAGCGGCAGTTTGATAAAACGCGATACCATCGATTGGCTGGCAGCCAGCAATGTGAAACGCGCTTCCTCTCCTTCTGGTGCAGGCGGGATCTACGCGGGTATAACGAGTGTTTCTGGTCGGGCCTTTTACCAGTTGTTGCTGGAGAATATCCCAGCCTCTTCCTCCAAATACCGGTATTTTGATGGGCTCGACATTACCCTCGAAGGTGGTGGTCGCGAGATAGAAGACTATCTGGTTACGGCACAAGCTAATTCAGGCCTGACGGGCGCAGAAGTTTTTCCTTCCTTCACCAACATAGAACCAGAAGGTGCCGGCTATGGCATTTTTACGGGCAAAAGCAGGTTTGAAATGTCTAACGTCAGGATTACTGCTGAAACCATCGATTCCATGAAGGTGCATCCACAGGCTAAGTCTTTGAATTTTCAGTAAGGTTTAGCCAATTTCATTACCGGTTTATTCTGATTTACGGATCCTGCAATCGAGGGTGGAAAATCCACCCGCGTCGAAATGTTCTATGCGCAGGCTGTGATGACCGCCGAGCGCAACGGCTACGGCATCGACCGCTGGTTCATGCACGTCCCAGTGCTCCAGTACAAGACGGTCGTCGAGATACACCCGAACGCCGTCATCTGAACTTACCTCGAGTACATATTTCCCGGGTGCAATGTCGAAACTGCTGGTGGCTACGCTGGCAAATTGATCGGCCTGGATACCCTTGGAAGGGCTATCCCACCAGGCATGATAAATCGGCACACCGGTTTCCTTTGTGTATGGCGTTTCCTGCAATAGTTTTGCAAAGGCATCGGGGTGTTGCAAGGGGTCGTTTTTTGCCGAATAATTGAAAAAAGACAGGTCCCACAGCAGTTTTTTATCAAAATTGACCAGAGTAAAAGGGTAGGGCTGTTGCGGCGTTGGAACCTGCGTGGCTCCAAATTCGCTCACAATGGTATCCGGCCCTTCGTACAGGAAGGCAACCGACCAGTTGTCCAAGGCATCTGGTTCCACTTCGATCTGCAGGCTGTCGGGGAAGCTGCCGCTGAGCGACCCGGCGGGATCACAGTTGCGGAGTTTGTCCAGCCGCCAGTTGCCATTTTTGGGTCCCAGCAATTGAATGGTGCGTGTATTCCCGGCGGGTTGTACCGGGGCAAGGTAAGCGAAAGGGCGCTGAAAATCATAAGGGCCCCACTGATCCACAATGATAAACTTCCGGCCCCTGGGATGTCCCTGGGGCAGGTCAGTAAGCATGGCATCGGGAAGGCTGGGTGGTTCTTTCAGTTCCCCAACCGGCATATCGAGCGGGTAATAGGGGTTTTGCGGAATGGGCTCTGCTTTTGGGAAGTTCAGGCTGCGTTGCGGCGCCAGTTCGGGGTTGTCCCAAATGCGGCTCAGCTGCGTTTCGGTGCAGAAAATTTCATTTCGCCAAAAACGAAGATTCTGATTGGGTTCGGGGTTTTGCAGCAGGGTTTGAAAATCGCCAATGAGGTTTTCGCCGTTAACGAGAACATTTTCTGAACGACTGATGTAAAGGGGCTTGCGCACATGAATGATAACGTTTCGATCGATCACATGGTCGCGGTTGCGCACATCGCGTTTTTGGGCGTAGCCCCAGACGGCAGGCTGTTCTGCCCTGGCCCAGAGCCGGATGCCTGTGCTGTCGTACATCAGCAGGTTTTGTTTGATGGTATCCTCCTGCCCGTGTTCGATGGCAATGGCGGTTCGGCAGCCAGAAATGGCGTTTCCCATGATAAGGCTGTTAAAACTGTACCCTCCCCAAATGCCATAGGTGCAATCGCGGATGGTATTGCCCTGGATGGTGTTGCGGGAAAAGGTAACTTCTATGCCATTGGTGGGTGCGTAGCTGAAATCATTGCTGAAAATAAGGTTGTCGTTACAGCCCCCTTCGCCAGTGTCCATGGTATGCTGTCCGGCCCAAAGGAAGAAGCCGTCGCCAGAGTGGGTGCAGGAGTTGAAAGCGAAGGTATTGTTGCTGCTTTGTTCGTAAGCAAGGATGGCCGCCGAGTCTTGTCCGCGTTCGTAAAACCCATGTGAGTAACCGCGTACATTCCAGTCGAGCCGGTTGTGCATGATGCGATTGTGGTTGCTGCGGTATAAGCCTACGCCGAGTCCGGAGTTGAAGGAAAAATTATTGTTGTAAATGGTGTTGTCTGTGCAATCGTTCATCAGCAGAGCATTTTGGTTGCCGCTGATTTTGCAGTTTCTGATGGTGCTGTTGCGGGTATGGTTGAGGTAGATGCCGGCGCCGTACCGCAGCCATTCGTGTTGTTCGTTGTTGTGATAACTGAGCCAGTCGGTAAAGTTTTCCCGTTCCCGCAAGGAGTACAGTCTGGGTCGGTAATTATAGGAAAAATCGCAATCTTCGAGGGTGAGGTTGTCGGTATTGCCTACCAGAACCGCGACTTTATACCCGTGAATGCGGGCATTTTTGATCAGGATATTTTTACCGGAAACCCGGAGTGCCAATCCGGTAAACTGATCGGGCTTCGTGGGATCCAAACTGCTCCGCAAGGTGGCGCCGCGAAAATCCACAATCAGGTTATCGCCCTGTATTGTAATAAGGCCAGTAATGGAGTCCAGGGTACAAGGGGGACTGAATTCACCGGCTGCATCCAGACGGTATTCGCCAGGGACAACGGTACAAGATTGGTTGATGACAAGGCCTGCGCGAAGTGCTATTTCCTGTGTGTAGGCAGGTAAAGTGAGCAGCAGCAATAATGGGAGGAGTAAACGGTTCATGGTGTGAAAATACAGCAATGTTCCCTACAGCCATCGTGATGCCATGATTTTACCGGCAAAAAAAGGCAATACCAACCATTTTGCGTCGGTTGAAGGGGCTATTCCTTACGGTGAATTTTCACCTGAACAGCATGCTCAACAGGGGATTCACTTACCAGGATCAGGTAGCCACCGCCACCTGCACCGCTGAGTTTCCAGCCCAGGGCTTTGTCGCGGAATTGGTTCACCATGGCTTCCACATTTCCATCCAGCATGTGCGGGAACATGGCAGTCTGCGCCTCAAAGGAACGACGGAATGCCGCGCCAAAGGCAGGCGCATCCATTTGGAGGATGGCCTCCCAACAATCCCGGGCTGCATCTGCCAGGGCTTTGGCGCCTTCGGGTGTAATGTTGGTGTCTGACAATACGCTGTAGCCGTGTGTTCGGGGGCCCAGGGTGAGCAGCCACAAGCGTTGTTCCAGCCAGGAAAGCAGGCGCTCTTCGTGCACCGATTCGATTTGGCTGGGCCAGTATTGGCCTTCGTAGTGTGATTTGTTCAAGCCGGGCATGACAATCCCGATGGCGTCTTGCGAACCGGAAACTTCGGTAGTGCCCGGTGGGTTGTCGAAAGCAAACAGCATTTTAGCCAACTGTTCCGGATCGCCACCGGGCAGGGCAGTGCGCCACAGGGAAATGGCCTGTTTGCGGGTGCTGGTAGCCATGCCGCTGCGATCGTTAAAGGCATAAGTAGGTTCTATGCTGATGGTCAGGACGGGGCCGGGATGCAGTTTCGAAACCCAGGGCTGATCCAGCCATCCACCTGCGAGGTCAATGCGGTAGGGGATGGTGCAGGCGATGCGCAGGTCGGTAGTACTTCTGGCCGGAAGATCGTCGGCGGGAACGCGTTTGGAAACGACATATTCGATGCCGAGGGTTTGGCAGAGGGCGGCTTTGGCTTCGGTATGGCCATCTTCATTGACAAAAAACACATCGGGTTGGATGCTGCCGAGTTCTTCGGTGAAGTCGAGCAGGCCCATACCCTTGTTGATGCACACCGAATTTACACAGCGAAGTGCCTCCAGCATAAATTTTCGTTCGGCTTCGGTATTGACCGGATAGCGGCCTTTCAGATGGTGTACATTGCGGTCGGAGCCGATACAGACGTACAAATCACCATGCGTGGCGGCTTCCTGAAGGAAGGCAACATGCCCACTGTGCAGCATGTCGAAACAACCGGTGACCATTACTTTTTTCATGTTCAAACGTTAAACGGGGATAAAGGTAGAAAATCCTGCAGGATCCATGCCCAGGCCTTGCGTTGATAAGCAACGGGAATTTGTCGATATTACCGGCAGACAACTTATTTTTGGCAACCATCCAGGTTTCATCTTTTTAAATCAGCCCATTGTACGCGTACGCCACCCGTTTTCCAAACATACCAAGCTGGTTTCCGGCCATACTGGGAGGGTTGATCCTTGCTGTGGTGTCGTGGGGGCTTGATTTTAATGGCCTGTACGGCCAGGATGCCCATGAGTATTTGCGACAATCCAGGAATTTGCTGGCCACATTCCATGGCGCTCCACAGGCGCCGGTGCAGATGGGTGACGCGGAGATGGCGGGTGGTTATCCGCTGGCAGGGGCATTGCTGTGTATGTTGGGTCTGGATGTATTGCTGGCCTTGCGGTTGGTTTCCATGCTGGCAGCCATAGGGTCGGTATGGTTGTTCGAGCGCAATCTGAAGTTGATATCGCCAGGTGCCCGATTGCAGGGCAGGGTTTCGTACAGCTTGTTGTTGTTGTTGTTGGCGCCTGTTTTTTTTCGGGCTGGCATTGCCGTGATGTCCGATATGTTGGGGCTTATGTTGGTCCTTGCTGTTTTTCAGCAAATGTTGACAGCCCTTGATCGCGGGTCGCTTGGCCCACTGATATGGGCTGCTTTTTTGGCTGGGCTGGCGGTAGTAACACGTTTTTCCATGGCCGTGTTATTGTTCCCGGCCTTGCTCGTCGCTGCCCTCCAGCTGATCCGTATGGGGCACCGAATGGCGCTTTTTTGGATGCTGCTTGCCGGGTTGATAGGTCTTTCTCCCCATTATTATTTAAAAATGGGTTTGGCTGGTCATGTTTTTGATCATTCTATGTTTAGGTTATGGTCGATAGGGAATTTTTGGACGGGTACATTTGAAAATGCCAATGGGATGGCCAGGTATACGCTTCCCAACATACTGTATGTACTCTTTCCATTAATGCATCCCGGCTTTTGTTTGCTCCTGCCGGGTTTATTGCTGTTGTCTAAAAAGACCGATTGGTTGTTGCCGGCCAAGCGCATGTTGCTTATTTCCCTGACCGTTTATCTGTTTTTTCTGGCAGGTATTCCGCATCAAAATTTACGTTATTTGTTGCCAGCCTATGCCATTTTGCTGCTCTTGCTTTTTCCTGCCTGGGACAGGATGGTGTCGTACGGGGAGTTTTTTTTCCCAAAAATCGCTTTTACTTTGCTGACGCTGACGCTGCTGGTACAGCTTGCCGGAAATGTATACTTGCTGCGCCCGATGGTACAGCGGGCTGCCATGGAACGGACTATGGCGAATGATTTGCGCACAGTGCTGCCAGATGGCGCCCAGGTTTACGGTTTTGATGTTGACATTGCGCTGCAGTCGTACCTCCCCAATCTGCATTGGCATAATCTATGGACAGAACGGTATCCTCAATTTCCCAATGGCGCTTTCGTTATCTTCAATGAGCCTGCCCTGAGAACACAATGGGCTGGTAAAAACCCCATGCTGAACTGGGAAAACCTGAGCCAAAATTATCCGCTATCGGTTCAAAAAACCTTGCCAAATGGCTGGGTGCTCTATCGCATCGGTACACCTGCCGCTGAATGAGTGACAAAGGATGCAAATCAAAGGTTTAACGCTTTATTTCTCCGCGGTAGGCTATCTTTACCCCCAATTCGCACCATTTAACTATTTATCGCCCTACATGTATCCCGATCTTTCCTACCTGATGCACGCCATCTTTGGCACCGCACCTGACAACTGGCTCTCTATTTTCAAGACCTTTGGTTTTTTCCTGGCCATCGTGTTCATCGTGGGCGCTTTTATTTTTGCGTTCGAATTGCACCGCAAAGCAAAGGAAGGCCTGTACACCCCTACCAGAACGAGCGTCTTGGAAGGCGCTCCGGCCAGCTGGTCTGAAATCGCGGTCAATGCTTTGGTGGGCCTGATTCTTTTTGGAAAAGGGTTGTATGCCTACCAGCATTATGCCGATTTTCGGCACGATCCCGCTTCGGTCATTCTTTCCTCAAAGTTTGCCTGGGTGGCCGGAATCCTGGGCGCTGCGTTGTTGGGTGCCTGGACCTGGTGGGAGGCATGGCGCCGACGGTTGCCGGAACCGAAAATGGTGGAGCGGCTGGTTTGGCCGCACGATCGTATCAGCGAACTTACTGTTTGGGCTGCTGTGGGTGGTATTTTGGGCGCCAAGATTTTTGATATTTTCGACAACTGGCGGTCCTTCATGGAGGATCCGATTGGAACCCTGACGTCGGGTGGCGGACTCGCTTTTTACGGCGGATTGATCCTGGGTTTTGTGGCCGTGGTGGGTTACATCCACCGGAATGGAATCCCCTTTTTACCAACGGCCGATGCGGTGGCGCCTGCCCTTGCTGCAGGTTATGGCGTAGGTCGGATAGGTTGCCAACTTTCTGGTGATGGCGACTGGGGTATCGTAAACACGGCGCCAAAGCCGGGTTGGATGGGCTTTCTGCCCGATTGGATGTGGTCGTTCCAATATCCGCACAACGTATTGAATACCCAATATACGGATCCTGTTCCGAGCGTACCGATTGAGGGTTGTACATGGGATTATTGTATGCAATTGTCGCAGCCTGTTTATCCGACACCTTTCTACGAAATCATGATGATGGTAGTGGTATTTGGTATCCTGTGGGCCATTCGCAAGCTGAAAGCACCGGGGATGTTGTTTTTTGTTTACCTCTGCCTGGTGGCCGTTGAGCGTTTTTTAATTGAAAAAATAAGGGTAAACGTTACGCATAAGGTGTTGGGAATAACCCTGACCCAGGCCGAAATCATATCGATCATTTTGTTTTTAATCGGCTTGGTCGGGATCTGGTTTACGCGCAGCCGGTATGCGCGCTCCACTGGCCAGCAGCCATTGCCCTAAAATATAGGTCAGCATAATGGCAATCCTTGCGCCAGCAAACGGGTGGCCAAACTTTGTAACAGCAATAAGGCTGTCGGATACAATGAACAAACAGGCGCCCAGCAGGAGTTGGTAAAATACAGATTTCGACACCACGGGGTACAAATTGACCACACTGAGGGCTGTCAGGGAAATGGCTGTCGCGTAAAAACTGACGGGGCTGCGCAGTCCAACCGGGATACCCATCCACAGCCAGCCCAGTAGCGCGAGTGAGAAGGCCAGGAACGGTATGGCCCACCAGGGGTGGCGCAGCAGGAAATGCTTTCTGGTGTGGTCGCGCAGCAAAAAGCCGCTGGTGTAAAAAAGATGGGCCAGTAAGAATGACCCGAGTCCAAGAATGAAAAACAACTCACCCTCCGCATCGTGGGCAAACATCAGCAAGATATCCCCCAGTGTGGAAAAGCCCAGTGCACTTAATACGGCGTAACGGACAAAGCGATTGCTGCCCGGGGTTTCGTGGAAAAACCATGCCGCCAGCAGGGGCATCAGCAGGGGCTTGGTCCAGAATACGAGGGTACTGTTGCCCGATATTTCAGCAACCAGTTCAGTTAGGGCAATGGCGGCATAGGCGGCCAGCCAGAATGAGTTTTTATACGACATGGATGGTGTTTTTCTCACTTGAACCGGCCAGCAACCACTCGGAAGCCAGAGAAAGCCAGTTTTGCAACAAAGTTAACCCGTATTCTGTAAGAACCGACTCGGGATGGAATTGCATTCCATACAAGGGGAGCTTCGTATGGGTGAATGCCATAAGCTCACCGTCTTCGGTGCTGGCCAGGGGCATCAAACCGGTATGCTCAAGGTCTTGCAGCAGCAGGGAATGGTAGCGCATGACCTCAAAAAACGGGGGGGTATGTTGAAAAAGCAGGTGATTTTCATGACGGATCAAGGAGGTTTTTCCATGAACCGGTACGCGGGCCCGCACCAGTTTTGCGCCAAAATAAGTACCGATAGCTTGGTGTCCAAGACAAATACCGAGCATAGGCTTGATCTGGTGGTAACGCGCCACTATATCCATGAGCTGGCCGGCATCCTCCGGCCTTTTGGGGCCGGGAGAAAGCACGATGGCATCGAAACGGTCGGGCCCTGGAAGGGTTGCGTCGTTGCGCAGCACCTGGCATTGTGCGCCAGCCTGCAGCAGGTAGTCGTACAAATTATAGGTAAAAGAGTCGTAGTTGTCGAGCAGGAGAATCTTCATGCGGTGCAACAAGGCATGGTCTTTAAGGCAAGGTTTAGGTGGTAACAGATGGGCGTTATTAATGCCGATACAAACGAGGGGCCAGACTTAGAACACGTTCGTAATTTTTTTTCGGCCAAACCCGGCTTATTCTTCAATGCCATTGCCAGTATCCTGTTGACGGATAGTACTGGGAACGGGATCGTCTTCTATGCCTGTGCCGTCGTCTGGAATTTGGTAAATTTTTTGGGTGGCTTCTGTCTTTTTCTCCCCATGCTGTTCCATGGTGTCCATCCAGTTGAGCGAAGCGTCCCAAATGTCCTCTGCCATAGGCTGGAAGCGCTTGGCCAGGGCAAAGGCTTGGGTAGGTAATTCCTTGAGGTAAGGTTCATAAAGCCTGGATTGGTCGATGGTTGCGTCGTTTACAATAGATGCTTTTACAAAAAACCACAACAACACGCTGTACAAAACCACGGCTACGCCGCCCATGAGCAACCCACCCGCCATTTGGTTGAGAAAGCCCAGGTAAAAGGCGCGGAAGGTACTTTCAAGTGTTTTGGCTACGGCCCGAAGCACCAGCATTACCAGCACGAGATTGACCACGAAGGCGGCCATAAACATGCCTGGGTTATCGGAATTAAACATGCGCTCCAGGATGTTGGTCGTGGTGGGCGTCATTTTGAAGGAGAGCACAATACCGAAGAGATAAGCGGCCACGTTGAAAACGGTGCCAATAATCCCGCGGCTAAAGCCCTGCCAAAAGCCGTAACCCAGTGCGGCAAGACAAATCAGATCAATGGGCATATTGCGAATGAATCGACTTAGAGGGTCAATTTAGTAACGATGAAATAACAAGTTCACGATTTCAGGCCAATTATTTTGGTATTAGGCGACTATCTTTTGAGGCGAATAGTAGCGCTCTTTAACAAAAAAGATAGGATGGATAACGGCAAAAGAATGGCATCAAATCGTGAAGTTGTTATTTCATCGCTACTAAGGGACAAATATAGGTGTTTTTTAGGTAGCGTTGTCAAATGGCCGCTTTCTGCTGTTGGAGCGCAAGGCAAACTCCCGGAATTTGGCTGTGTTTGTCCTTTGTTTTCTTTTGCACGTATTTCATTGCCGGTGTTTTTGTGGGTTTAGTACATTTACCCACCGATTGGAGCGTTCTTTTACCACTTTCTATTCCGTTGTGTATGCGTCTATTTTTATTTGGAACAGTATTGGGGTTGCTTGGGGCGTTTGCGGGGTGCCAAAAAGAGACCAGCGCATTGGGTAATTTTAAGGAAGTGGCCTTGCCTTTTCGTACAGACCCTACCTGTGTATGGTTTGCCGATAGCCTGCACGGGTATCTCACGGCAGGCTATGCCTGGGAACACGGGGAATTGTTTTCCAGTGCCGACGGCGGTAGCAACTGGCGCCTGGATACCGCTGTTAACAATGTACTGGAAGCGGTACAGGGCAACAGCGCCGGAACCGTGTATGCCTGTGGACTGGAAGGCCTGGCATTGGTGAAGTTTCCAGCGGAGCATGTCTGGAATCCGTTTCGCATTGACTATTGCTGGAACAAAGGGCTGGTTTTTCCAGACGACAGCAAGGGTGTTGTCGTGAGCAATGAAGGCTTGCTCCGGCGCTTTGGCCCCGATGCATTCTGGCAACTCGATACCCTGATTTCTTTTCCTGCCGCGCTCTCAGCAGTTTGCCGGTCCGACAGCAATACTTTGCACGCAGTTGGGCTGGGTTGGGTCATGCGCTCCGAGGATTTGGGTTTGCACTGGGAACGGCTTCCGGTGACCGGAGATTATTTTCGGAGCGTTTGCTTTCCTGATCCGGAAACCGGCTACCTCTGTGGTTACAGTGGCAGCGTGTTCAAATCCACCGACGGAGGGCGGCACTGGGATTGCATTCGAAAAGGCGGCGCTTTTGCACCACGCTTGCAGCCCTTTCGCGCGATTTATTTTTCAGATGCCAATCGCGGATACCTGGCAGGGGAGCAAGGGGTATTTTGGTACACAGTGGATGGTGGCGAGCATTGGAATGCGGTGGCGGGGATGCCGGCGGATGCTGACTTTACCAGTGTTTTTGCGCGTAATGAAAAGGTATGGGTTGCGGCGAAGGACGGGCGGGTTTTTCACAATTAATGGCAGGGCTCACCCGAATGTTTGGCTTGTATTTGCAAATCGAGCAATTATACCTGCGTTCGCACAAGAAAAAACCTTCCGACAATCTTCTTGTTATAAAAGGTAGAAGATAAAATATTTGCCTGTTGCAACTATTTACCTATATTTGAAATCAAATACTGCACGATGATAAGAACGCTGTTTTGCATATTGACTGGTTTTCTGTTTGTTATGCAAGCAGGCGCACAAGGTATAACAGCACCTGAGCAGGGCGTGGGTGTGATTTACAACCGGGAAACAGCGTTGAACCTTAAAGTTACCACCAATAAAGGCTGGGCTCCCGGACTGGAGTGGGGCCGCTTGCGCACCTACTACCGAACGACCTACTATTTTGCCAGTCTTGGCGAAATCAAACATCCTAAAGAACAGCGCCAAAGTGCTGACCCCAGCATCAGCCGCTCTTTCCGACCTTATATTTACGGCAAGCAAAACACGCTTTACACCTTGCGTACAGGTTGGGGCGTCAAGCGTTATTTTTCAGAAAAAGCCAAACATAAGGGCGTGGCACTTGGGGTAAGTTACAGTTTCGGCCCTACGTTGGGTTTGCTTAAACCTTACTACCTCGCCATCAGGAGGCCATCTCCCGACAACCCTGGTAACAGCCGCATCATTCACGAGCGATATACGGAGGAAAATGCCTCCATCTTTCTCGACAATACCCGGATACTAGGGGCGTCGCCGATTACCAAAGGCTTGTCAGAATTGTCGCTGCTTCCCGGCGCCAACGCTTCGCTGGCTTTTCATATGGACTGGGGGGCTTTCGACGAAATGGTCAAAGCCATGGAAATTGGCCTGATGGTAGATGTTTTTCCGAAATCTGCACCCATTCTGATCTCGGACCAGAATACGCCCTTGTTTTTCAATTTTTTTGTCAATTTCCAATTTGGGAAACGCCGTTGAACGGGCAAGTTAGGTTTTTGCCGTCGTGCACAGGCCTCGAATCCTTTGTTGCTTGTTTTGGCGCAAGGAGGGCCACTTCATTCTGAACTTCTTCGTACTTTTGTGGTTCCACTGATTCCAAGAAAGGAAGTTTTATGTACGATTTACCTATTGTTGACAACACACCTGCTCAACGCAGCAAAAAGCCGGAATGGCTGAAGGTGCGCCTTCCCATGGGCGAAAACTACCGCAACGTGCGCGGAATTGTCGACGAATTCAAATTACATACCATTTGCCAGAGCGGCAGCTGCCCGAATATGGGAGAATGCTGGGGCGCTGGTACGGCTACGTTTATGATACTGGGCAATGTGTGTACCCGGTCCAGCTCTTTTTGTGCGGTGAAAACCGGCCGGCCAAATGAATACGACGAAGATGAACCCCGCCGGGTAGCAGAAGCCATTTGGCTGATGAAGGTAAAACATGCTGTGATTACTTCGGTTAACCGTGATGAACTGAAGGATCGGGGTGCTGAAATATGGTACCAAACAGTGCGGGCTGTTAAAGAGCGCAGCCCCGAAACCACGATTGAGACCTTGATTCCCGACGTAAAAGCCAACTGGGAGGCCCTGGATCGGATGATCAGTGCTGGTCAGGAGGTGGTTTCCCATAACATGGAAACGGTGCAAAGCTTATACCGGAAAGTGCGTCCGCAGGCCAAATACGAAAGGAGTTTGGAGCAAATTCAACGGACGAAGGCTTTTGGCAAGCGAACCAAGAGTGGCATTATGGTAGGCTTGGGTGAAACCCAGGATGAAGTGTTCCGGATAATGGATGATTTGGCGGCGCATGGTTGCGATATCCTGACCATCGGACAGTATTTACAGCCTACGAAGATGCACTTGGAGGTCGCTGAATTTGTACACCCGGACGTTTTTGCTGCTTACAAGGAAGAAGGTCTTCGGAGAGGGCTGTCCTATGTAGAGAGCGGCCCGCTGGTGCGCTCTTCTTACCATGCGGAAAGGCATGTGTAACGCCCTGCAACGACTTGGGTTTTTCGTTTTTTTGAGGTTTAGGGGTTTGCCGACGGTTCGTCGGCTGTGACGGGCACCGACTTGCAGTCGGCGCTACAGCAGTGCAGCGCCGTATACACCCGCGCTATCGCCCAATTTTGGTTTAAGGAATATGGTATCAATGCGGGTATTGAAAATATGCTTTTTCGCTTCTGCTACGCCGTCGGAATACAGCAGGTCGATGTTGCCTACGCCACCACCAATAACAATAACGTCGGGGTCGAGGATATTGATGACCACTGCAATTGCTTTCCCGAAATAGTGGATGAGGTGGTTCATGGTTTTGACGGCATTGGTATCGGCACCTATTTCAGCCCTTTTTGCAATTTCAGGCAGGCGCAGTGACGTTCCACTGAGGTGTTGGTAGAACCGTTCGAGGGCAGGGCCGAGATTACCGTTTCAACACAGCCCACTTTTCCACAGTAACAGGAACCGCCAACCTCATCGAGAAAATTGTGGCCCCACTCGCCGCCAATGCCTTGGCGGCCACCGATGACTTTGCCCCGTACTACAATTCCGCCGCCGACACCGGTACCCATGATAACACCAAAGACGACCTCGGCATTTGGCAACCGCTCTGGTACAGCACCCATGAGCGCTTCTGCAACGGCAAAACAATTGGCATCGTTGGCAAGACGGACCGGAATGCCCAGTAGTTTTTCCAAATCTTTATCGAATGGTTTGCCGTTGAGCGCCGTGGTATTGGCGTTTTTGATGACGCCTGTGTTGGGGTCAAGTGCTCCGGGATGTCCCAGTCCGAGGTGAGTTGGGCGCGCGCCCGACTCCGCTATAAGCATATCCACCAGTTTCTTGACCTGGCTTAAAATGTGTTCATAGCCAAGATTTGCTTCCGTGGGAACCCTAAGCCGGTGCAGCAGGCGCAAGTTGTCGTGGCTTTCCAAAATAGCGCCTTCAATTTTGGTACCGCCTAAGTCAATTCCCCAGAGCATATTCATGTATTATGAATGAAAAACATTGAATTGGATTATGCATCGCATTTCGGTGCTAATATAGCAACTTATGCTAAAGTCGGCCTTTCGATTTTGGGTTTTAGCCTTTGGCTACATTTTTATATTGAAGAAAGCGAGCCTTTTTACACGACCTAAAATGATGGAAAAACCAGGCAAGTCGCCAGCAGCGGTACAGTATGCCGTTCATTTGCTGGCCTTTTTAACATGGTAAACGCTGGTGCCGCGCGCTTCTATTGGCTTATTGCCAAAGGCTAAAACCTGTCTTACATCAAGCTTTTGCCTGGTATTGCGAAGGAACCCTTAATTTCGCGACAGCATTTTTTTACCACACAATAAAGTTTCCATGGCTACTGAAAAAATTGACGCGCAACACGCACCCAAACCGGTAGGACTTTATCCGCATGCCCGGCGTGCAGGTAATTTATTGTTCCTGTCGGGGATTGGTCCGAGGGATCCCCAAACCGACGGGGTGCCCGGACTGAAACAGAGCCCCACAGGAAATTACCTGGAATTTGATTTTGAGCAGCAGGTGCATTCGGTGTTTCGCAATGTTCGAACTGTACTGGAAGCCAGTGGCGCCCGCTGGGAAGATCTCGTGGATGTTACGGTGTTCCTAACCGATATGAAACGCGATTTCAACACGTTCAACCGCATCTATGCCGAGTATTTTAAGGATAATCTGCCATGCAGGACTACCGTTGGGATCGATAGTTTGCCGACACCAATTGCTATTGAATTGAAATGTATGGCTTATTTGGAGGAGAGTTGAGGAGATGGAGGAGATGGAGGAGAGTTGAGGAGATGGAGGAGAGTTGAGGAGATGGAGGAGATGGAGGAGATGGAGGAGTTGGAGGAGTTGGAGGGTTGAGAAGGTCCAGGCTTCTTGAACTTATCTTATTGTCTATTACAGTGAGGAAGTCCACCTCGGACTCTCCTCCATCTCCTCCATCTCCCCACCTCGGACTCTCCTCCATCTCCTCCATCTCCTCCATCTCCTCCACCTCGGACTCTCCTCCATCTCCTCCATCTCCTCCATCTCCTCCATCTCCTCCATCTCCTTAACCTCTCCTCCCTCTCCTCAACCTCCTCAACCTCTCCTCCCTCTATTTCATCATCCCATAATACATCAACAGCGTCGGGTCGGTTTCTTTGCTTTTGATGTCTTCAAAAAGGGCTTTTAATTCATCTCCTTCTGGAGTTCCTGCTTTTTCGATGGCGGTATCAAAAATAGCCTTTGCTGCTGCAAAACGGCGATAGGCGCTGTTATGCTCTGCATCGTAGGCGACACCTTTCCACAATTCAATCCCGGCGTTTAGCAGCGCCTGGTCGTTGAGTTTGGTCAGGTATTTTTGATGGTTTTCAAAAAGGGAGAAAGCACTCATGAAGTCGGCTTTCCCCACCTTTTGGGTAAACCAGGCGGCCTGTTCCGGATTCGGGTTGGAAGCGTATAATTTGGCCAGAGTACCCACCACCATATCGCTGTTGTCACTTTTAAGTGCCTTTGAAGCCTCCACAGCAGCGCTTTCATCGAGTTTGGTCAGGGCGGAAAGGGCTGCACCTACTACGCTGTAGGGCTGGTCGTCGGACAGGCCTTTGCGCACGATATCGATGTACTGTTTGTTGCCAGTGTCTCCGATCAACTCCAGTGCAGCGGCCCGTACGCTGGGCTCCGGATCGTTTTCAGCCATTTGTGCTACAACTGTTGCTGTGGCCATATCCGACATGTCAGCAATTTGCAGGGACAGGGTACGCAGGGTATGGTTTGGGTCTTTTAATGCGAGCGCCTGTACGGTTTTGGAAGCGGCAGACTCTTCCGCATGGAGTGCGTTAAAGGCCTCCATGCGGTCGAAGAATAGTGGGCCGTGCTCGTACAGGTACTGCCATTCGGCGGTAGTGTGCTGGTCGTTTTTGGTGCAGAGCAGTGTTTTGTCGGCATCTACGTTGATCAGCATGGGTTTAACGGGGGCGTCGAAAAAGAAGGTTTGTTTGCGCTTGGTGACCCGGATGTTTTCACGACGGATTTTGCCACCTGCGTCGTACAGGTCAATGGCCATTGGGAGGTTGAAAATAGGTGCTACCTGATCACCGCGTTGATTTTGCTGAATGGTAACCGAAGCCTGTTTATTGGCAGCGTCCCAGCCATAAGAAATATTGAGATCCGGCTGTCCGGAACCAAAATACCATTGGTTGAAGAACCAGTTGAGGTCCTGGCCGCTGACATCTTCCATGGCCAGGCGGAGCTCATGGGCTTCCACGTCGGAATATTCATTGGCTTTAAGGTACCGGTGCAAACCGGCGAAGAAAGCATCATCGCCGAGGTAATTGCGGAGCATGTGCAGGATACAGCCGCCTTTGTTGTAGGAATGGCTGTCGAACATGCTTTCTCGGCTATCGTAGCCAAAGTTAATCAAGGGGTGTCCGGATCCGCCCATCAGGGAGTAGAAGTAACCTTGCTGTTCGTCGAAGAGGTGATCATCTGCGGCTTCTTTGCCATACTTGTGCTCCATCCACAGGTATTCGGAGTAGTTGGCGAAACCTTCGTTGAGTGTAAGGTTTGCCCAGCTTCCGTGGTTAACAGGTCGCCAAACCATTGGTGGAACATTTCATGTGCCACCACTTTTTCGTTGGTGAGGTGGCTGTCCATGAGTTCACGCTTGGTGTGTTGTACAAATTCTCCAAAAATCACCGCAGTGGTGTTTTCCATGGCGCCGCTGACATAATCGCGCACAACAATCTGAGCAAATTTCGGCCAGGGGTAGGGGTAGTTCAGTTTTCGGAAAAGAAACTGAGCATTTCCGGGGTGTAGGGAAAAATATCGCGAGCGTAGGCCTCATATTCAGGCTCAACGTAGTAATCTACGTCGATGCCGTTCCACTTGTCCTGCACCACAGCATATTCGCCAATGGCCATCATAAACAGATAAGGCGCATGAGGAAGGTCCATTTTCCAATAGTCGGTATGCGTACCGTTGGCATTTTTGGTGGACGATACCAATATGCCGTTCGAGAGGGTTTTGTATTGGTCGTCTACGGTGATGTACGTCTCCTGGGTACAGCGTTCGTTGGGCTTGTCGATGGTTGGGAACCAGCAGGAATTAGACTCTGTTTCGCCCTGCGTCCAGATCTGACGGGGTTTGTCGGGGTCAGCGCCGTCGGCATTGATAAAATAGAGGCCTTTGTCGGATGTAATGGCTGCACTTCCGCCGATATCTTTTCGGGTATCGGGGCTGGCGACATAATTGATGACCACGCCGTACGACTCGGTGCGGGTATAGGTACGGTCGAGATGAATCACGAGTTTTTCCTTGTCGTAATCGTAGCGAAGGGGCTGTCCGTTGCTTTCCAGGGTGATGGAATTGATGTCGAAATTTTTGGTGGCGCAGGCGGAGGGTGGCAATAGCTGGTGCGCGTTTGTTGGCCCAATCGAAGCTGATTTCTATTTTGGTATGCAACAGGTCGTTTTCAAAGGTATTAGAAGCATTGTAAGGGGGAAGGGTATCGGCAGTTTGTTCACTGTCGGGCCTGACCGTCAGTTCGTCCAATATTTGATATTGGGTATCACTGTCGTCGCCCATATCGGGTTTTCCCATGCCCTGGTAGGGGTCTGGTGTTGTCGGGGCATTGGGCGAAGCGATGGATTTTTGTCCTGTTTTTGGGGTGCAGGCCAGCAGCAAGCTGAACAGCAGGAATAGCAATGAAGTTTTTCTCATGTATTTAAAATTAGAAAGAATTACAGGTTCAATTTTTATGCAAAAATGCGCATTAAAAATGCGGCTTTTCATCACCTTTGCATCGTTTTTCGCTAAAACGTTGGATTTAGCGGCTTAGTAACCTAAAACAAACGTTTGTGGAAGAGAAAACGTACATCGACCATCTTGTTGGATTTGGCTGGGAATATGGTCCAAAAATCTTGACAGCGCTTGCGTTGCTGGTGGGCGGACTGTGGGTCATTAAGCGAATTACCCGTGTGTTCGACGGTTTTTTGAGGGCGCGAAATGTAGACGACAGCCTGCGCCCTTTTTTCGCTTCGCTGGTTGATGTTGGGATGAAGGTGGCCCTTTTGCTGGTGGTCGCGAGCACCATTGGGTTGGAAACAACCTCCTTTATCGCCATCTTTTCGGCCATTGCTTTTTCGGTTGGGCTGGCGCTACAAGGCAGTCTGGGCAATTTTGCCAGCGGTGTACTGATCCTCTTGTTTCGGCCCTATAAAGTGGGCGATATGATTGCCGTGGAGGACAAGATGGGCAAGGTGGCCGAGATTCAGATTTTCAATACCGTACTCCTGACCCCACAGGGGAAGCGCATCATTATTCCAAACGGAAAAATCACGGAAGCGGCCATTGAGAACATCGGGGAAATGAGCGAAGTGCGCACCGACGTCATCATCCAGGTTAAGGATTACACCCCCATCCCGACCCTACGTACGGCAGCTGCCGAAGCCATTATGCGCTGTCCGCATCGCCTGGAAGGGCATCCCATTTTTGTCGAAATCTCCGGTTTCCCCCGCGATGCCATGCAGGTGGAAGTTGGTTGCTGGACCACCGGCGCATATTATTGGGACACCTTTTATTTCTTGCACGAATCCATGAAAATTGCCATAGACGACCATGGTATTGAGTTGGCGCAGGAGGATCGGGATGATTGAACGACATTGCTGTCGTGGGCGCAATGGCCGTCCATGCAACAATACAACGATGTTTTGCTTATCTTTGAACAATGACTGAGGACGATTTAAAAAACACATCCGCCTTGCTCAAAGGGGAGATGGAACTCGATGCCGCCCAGGCCGCCAATGAGGATGAATTGTTGGCATTGCTGGCGCATAAGGTGGCCGAAATGCTGGAAACACAGCCGGAATACTTGTTCAGTATGTTGTACCGGATGGATGTGTTGGAGAAGAAAATCCGACCAGTGATGGACCCATCTGCCCCGGAACCAGCCAACTGGGGGTTGGCTCGTTTGATTCTCGAACGGCAAAAGCAAAAACTGGAGACCAAGCGCAGCGTCAAAATCAAGCCGCTGGAAGATATGGACGGCTGGGAGTGGTGATGACTAAATGGGGTGAAACGCCTTGATTGTCAAAATAGTGTTTTGCTAAGGCGGTTTTTTGGGTGGCGAGTAAAAACAAAATTTTGTCATAAAGATTCTTGGTCGCATTTTCGCAACCCAAGTCGGCAAAGAATGTTTACTTTTGCAGCGCAAATCCTAACCACTCATCAACGTATTGCTCCTATGCCATCCAACGGAACCGAATCCACGCACGGTACCCGCTCAGTTCGGGAAGACCGCTACCAACACCACGATTATTATCTGCTCGATGAACTGCTCAGTACCGAGCACTTACTGGCCCGCGATGCTGTTCGCGACTGGGTTAAATCGGAGGTGTCGCCCATCATTGAAGACTATGCAAACCGCGCTGCCTGCCCGGTACATTTGTTCAAGGGGCTGGCCGAAATTGGCGCTTTTGGTCCCTCGCTGCCAGCAGAATATGGCTGTGGCGGCATGGATGAAATTGCCTACGGCATCATTATGCAGGAGTTGGAGCGGGGTGATTCCGGCATTCGTTCCATGGCCTCTGTACAGGGTTCCCTGGTTATGTATCCCATCTACAAATTTGGCTCGGAGGAGCAAAAACGCAAGTACCTGCCCAAGCTGGCCGCAGGTGAACTCATCGGCTGTTTCGGACTAACCGAACCCGACCATGGTTCCAACCCTGCCGGGATGGTCACCAACGTGAAGGACGATGGCGATGCCTATATTCTGAATGGCGCCAAAATGTGGATTACCAATTCGCCGGTGGCCGATATCGCTGTGGTATGGGCCCGCGACGAGGAGGGGAAAATCCGAGGTATGATCGTTGAAAAGGGAATGAAAGGTTTTTCAGCGCCAGAAATCCATGGCAAGTGGTCGCTGCGCGCCAGTGTAACAGGTGAATTGGTGTTCGAAGATGTTCGGGTGCCCAAGCAGAATGTACTCCCCGGGGTTTCCAGTATGCGCGGACCGCTCACCTGCCTGTCGAAAGCGCGCTACGGCATTGCCTGGGGCGCTATAGGTGCGGCACTCGACTGCTACGACTCTGCCTTGCGGTATTCCAAGGAGCGGGAGCAGTTTGGTCGTCCGATCGGCGGTTTTCAGCTGACACAGAAAAAACTGGCCGAAATGATAACCGAAATTACCAAGGCGCAGTTACTTGCCTGGCGTTTGGGCGTCTTAGCCAATGACGGTCGTGCCACTGCTGCACAGATTTCCATGGCCAAACGCAACAATGTGGCCATGGCGATTGACATTGCCAGAGAGGCGCGGCAGATACACGGTGGCATGGGCATTACCAACGAATATCCGATCATGCGCCATATGATGAACCTGGAATCGGTCATCACCTACGAAGGCACTCACGATATTCACCTGCTCATTACAGGGCACGATATCACGGGTTTAGATGCCTTCAAAGGTTAAACAATAACGGTTTGCTTTTCCGGCGGGAACAATTTGGGGGGTGTTTTCATCGCGGCAAGGATACCGCACAGGTGAATGAGAACTGGTTTGTCGAGGCTCATAATCTGTTTTTTATCGAAAAATTGTAAGAAAAAGCCAGTCTTGCGCGTTATTGGTGTACCCATTGCGTCTTGGGGCTTTTTTTTCAACATAATCCTATTGCCGGGCAACGTAGGCCGGCCATAAAAACAAGCATACTATGTCATTATTACACAAGTGGTTTTTGCTGCTCCTTATAATTGGACTTGCTCCCACGCTCACCAGCGCACAGGATGAAGAGCCACCCATCCTGTTGGTCAATGCCTCCTTCGAGGATCTGCCCAAGTGCTGTGAAGCGCCTACAGGCTGGTACAATTGCGGTAAATCGGAAGAAAGCCCCCCCGATATTCAACCCGGTTTTTTTCAGGTGAATAAAACTGCAGACCAGGGTCAGACCTATTTGGGGCTGGTTACCCGTGACAACGATACCTGGGAAGGGGTAGGGCAACGCCTGAGCCGGCCATTGGAATCCAATAAATGCTACGATTTCAGCCTGGCGCTTTGCCGTTCTGAACTCTACCTGAGCCTAAGCCGGACCACCGGAGAGCAGGTGAACTATGCCACGCCCGCCAAACTTCGTATTTGGGGCGGCAATGGGTATTGCGACAAGCACGAATTGCTGGCCGAAACCTCAGTCATCGTTAATACCCGCTGGTTGAACTACAACTTTAAATTGCAGCCTAAAAACGGCAATTACTCCTTTATACTGTTGGAAGCGTATTATAAAACACCCATTCTGTTTCCGACCAACGGCAATATTTTGGTGGATAATGCCTCACCCATCAGCCTGTGCCCGAAGGACAAAGTTGCGGCCATTCAAACACCGCCCAGGCCCATACCCACAAACACAGGAACTGGCAGGCCTCCAACGGTAAAGGTGCCCACGAAGCCAACTTCAACGCCATCTGACGATAAGATGGACCGCACCAAAATCAAAAAGGGCGACATCATTCGGCTCGACAGGATCTATTTCGATGCCAACCAGTATGAGATCAAAGACGCCTCAGTACCCTCTTTGGAAGAATTGTACGTCTTTTTACGCGACAATCCCGACGTCGATGTAGAAATCGGGGGGCATACCAACAACCGGGCATCAACCACCTATGCCGACGAACTGTCTGCCAATCGCGCCAAAGCGGTTGCTGGCTGGTTGGTTCAACGCGGAATTCCGGCTGCCCGTGTGCAATCAAAGGGTTATGGGAAACGCTACCCCATTCAAACGAACGAAACGGTTGAGGGCCGGAAGGCCAATCAAAGGGTGGAGATAAAAATTCTGAACATTAACGGTTGAGGCTGAAGTGGTTGTTGTCCCGCAGCGGGCGGGACAACAACCACGCCAAGGGCGCGCTTAGTACACTGTAAACTAAGTTTCGTTTGATTTTGGTTGAATCTTTTGGCGTTAAGTTACGTCGTTTTCTCAGCAAGAGCGCTGCTATTCCTTCAAAAACAGACTTGACTGCCACCAAAATCCTCTACCCAAAATCTCAACAAACTTAATTTACAATGTACTTAGTTAAGCTTGTCCATATCCCGTATCAGGATGGTATGCCGGTTAAAATGAATGAGGTTTGATTTGCGGAGATCGTTGAGGATGGCAGCCACAGTTTGGCGGCTGGCGCCCACCAGATTGGCGATATCCTGTTGGGTGAGGCCATGTTTGATCATCATGTCGAAACCCACTTTCCGACCATATTCGTCGGCATTTTCCTTTAGAAATTCTACTATTCGCGTTCGGACATCCTTGAGAATCAATGATTCGCACTGGCGCTCTGCGCGACGAAGGCGCTCGCCAAGGTGTTGCAACACGGCACGGGTAAGTTCATGATTCTGGCACATCACCGACTGAAAGGTGTCCACCGGAATGCGCAGGTACCAGACCTCCTGGTTCATTGCGCAGGCGAAATCGCTTCGGAATTGCTCTCCGGTGAGCCCAAATTCGCCAAAAATACTGTTGGGGTGTTGGATGCATTTGATGACTTCCCGACCATCGGGGGCATACATGCCAATTTTTACCGATCCTTTCAGGAGCAGGAAAAGAAAGTTGCTGGGTTCGTCGGCTAAAAATATATAGCCGTTTCGGGGTGCTCGCATCATCTCACTGGCCGCGGAAATACTTTCCAGGGCATCCGTTTGAAGTGATGCAAACATATCAAAGTGCGCCAGGTAGGCGCGGACGGGAAGATTGCTCATAAGGCGGTTATTATGGGTAAAAAAGGATTACAGGAGCTTGGCCCCCAAAACTGTGCCAAGGCAACGCATTGCCCAACGATTCTTCCTTTTTTAACGTAAATCGCGCATATTTACCCTGTTCAGGGTAGGCCGATTCCATATTTTATCCTGTGTTTTTCGTCTATTTGTGCAATGCATACATTCGGCACTGCACATTATTGGTTACCTTTATTCTTCTTTGCTATGATCTACACCATTTTGCCTTTTCAATTGTGATATGACTTGTATAATTGTTGATGATGAGCCTTTCGCCCGAGAAGGGATGCTGATGAATGTAAAGGAAACCCCGTTTCTTACAGTAGTCGGCGAATTTGGCAATGCGCTGGAAGCCAACAACTTCCTCAGCCAAAACGATGTGGATCTGATGTTCCTCGATATTGAAATGCCAGGCGTTAATGGGCTGGATTTTATCAGGAACCTCGTTCACCGTCCCCTAATTATCCTGACCACTGCTTATCCGCAGTATGCCCTGGAAAGTTATGAACTCGATACCGTAGATTACTTGCTGAAACCTATTCGGCTGGACCGGTTCATCAAGGCGGTGAACAAGGCTCAGGAACTGCATGAACTCCTGCAAATGGCCCAACAGCAGGCGATATCTGGCGTGGAGCAGGACTATTTGTACATCAAATCGGAGCGAAAATTTGTCAAACTGTTTTTCAAGGATATCGTTTTTATCAAAGGCATGAAGGACTATGTGGTGGTGCATACGGCCCGCGAAAAGGTAATTACGGCGTTAAATATTAAATCTATTGCAGAACAACTTCCGCCTGCTATCTTTGCCAGGGTGAGTAAATCACATCTGGTAAATATTCGTTTTATCCAGGCCATCGACCACGATTTTATCCAGTTGCATGCGCTTCAGGACGAGATTCCACTCGGGGATGCTTACAGAGAGGATTTTATACAGCGGTACGTCAAAACCAATCTGATTTCCAAAAATTAATCAAACCTTCAGGGGCTATTTTCTCCTGATTTTAACCCAAGTCATGGTACAATCCAATTCTCTGCTGACCGATTTTGACATCTCCCTGTTGCAGGGTGGGAAGCATTTCCGCTTGTATGAGAAACTCGGCAGTCATATAATTGAACACAAGGGCGAACGCGGCGTGCAATTTGCAGTTTGGGCGCCTCATGCCAAACGCGTGTCGGTTACTGGCGATTTCAACAGCTGGAACCCCGAAACGCATGTCCTTTATCCCCGATGGGATAAAAGTGGTATTTGGGAGGGATTTATTCCCGGCCTTGATAAAGGCACTGTGTACAAGTACCATGTCACCATGTACAATGGAGTAGGGCTTGACAAAGGCGATCCTTATGCCATGCTCTGGGAAACACCACCCCGAACCGCCTCCGTCGTTTGGGAGTTTGATTACCAGTGGAAGGATAAATCCTGGCTCGCTGCGCGCACGGCTGCAGCCAGCCAACCCAAGCCCTGGTCGGTTTACGAAGTACACCTTGGGTCCTGGAAGAAAATTGCAGCAGATGGCAACCGCTCGCTGAACTACCGAGAGATGGCCGTCGAAATGGTAGCCTATGTCAAGGAAATGGGCTTCACCCATGTTGAATTTATGCCGGTTACGGAGCACCCCTATTTCCCCTCCTGGGGCTATCAGGTTACGGGCTTTTTTGCACCAACCAGTCGTTTTGGTAGTCCGGAAGACTTTATGCACCTCATTGATGCTTTTCATGAAGCGGGTATAGGCGTTATCTTAGACTGGGTTCCCTCTCATTTTCCAGGTGATATTCATGGCCTGTACCTTTTCGATGGGACCCACTTGTACGAATATGCCGACATGCGAAAGGGCTTCCACCCCGACTGGAACAGTTATGTTTTTGACTACGGCCGGAATGAGGTGCGGAGTTTCCTGATGAGCAGTGCCATGTTCTGGCTCGATCGCTACCATGTGGATGGACTGCGGGTAGATGCCGTAGCCTCTATGCTGTACCTCGACTATTCCCGTAAAGAGGGCGAGTGGATACCCAATATTCATGGCGGCCGGGAAAACCTGGAGGCCATTTCTTTCCTGAAGGAGTTTAACGATTCGGTGTACAAGGAATACCCCGGCGTAGAAACCATAGCGGAAGAAAGCACCGCCTTTCCAGGTGTTAGCAAACCAACGTTCGATGGCGGCCTGGGCTTTGGCCAGAAATGGATGATGGGTTGGATGCATGATTCACTCAGTTATTTCAAGCGCCCACCGCTTTTCCGTCGCTGGCACCAAAATGAAATCACCTTCTCCATGGTATACGCCTTCTCTGAGCGCTTTATGTTGGCGCTCAGCCACGACGAGGTGGTACACCTGAAATCATCATTGTTGTATAAAATGCCCGGTGATGAGTGGCAAAAATTTGCCAACCTTCGGGCCTTACTCGGTTTTCAGTGGATGCACCCCGGCACCCACCTGCTCTTTATGGGTGGTGAAATCGGGCAGAGTACTGAATGGAGCCACGACCGTGGCATTGTGTGGGAATTGCTGGAACACGCCTTCCACAAAGGTATACAAGAGTGGGTTAAGGCCCTGAACGCCTGCTACAATGAGCATCCTGCCTTGTGGTGGAATGCTTTTAGTCCGGAGGGCTATGAATGGATCAGTGGCGACGACGTAGAAAACTCGGTACTCGTATTCCTCCGCAAAGGCCGTCCCAGTGATAAAACCGTTCTGGTAGTTTGTCATTTTGGCGCAGCCGCCATGGAACAATACACTGTTGGCGTGCCTGTTTCCGGCGACTGGGCAGAGGAGCTGAACTCAGATGACAAGCGCTTTGGTGGCACCGGAATGGTCAATGGAAAGTTGACATCGGATAAGCAACCTTCTCATGGACATGCTGAGTCGATTACCTTCAAATTACCGGCGTTGTCGGTGCAAATTTTTGTTGGTCCTCCGGCGCCCAAGTCGAAAGTTCTGAAGGAACCAGTAGCCGCAAAAAAGAAGGCTGTTAAAAAAACACCTGCTAAGAAATGAAACTGACCTTGACGACCAAATCTCGTAACCAATCCGGGTGGTCTGTTCTTTGGGCTGTACTGGTTGTATTCATTTCACCATTTTATGGAATAAACAGCCTGAATGCGCAACCTTTTGCTAAGCTGGATTCACTTTTTGGCAACAAGGGCCGGCTGAACATAGCTTTGACTCCGGACTGGGGGGTGGCCGACGCACTCTTAGTACAACCCGACGGTAAGGTGGTCATGGCCGGATGGGTCGGTAACCCGCACTACATCGGGTTGTTGCGCTTGTTGCCCAACGGCAATCTGGACCCGGGTTTTGGCGACAAGGGTAAATTGATCCTGCCGCTCTCCATGGTCGGTACAGGCTTGTCTAAAGTTGTGCTTGGGCTTGCCCGCGATGGGAAAATATGGGTAGCCGGAGCAGGCTACCGGCCCGACGTATCCCTCGATCTGCGCAAACCGTTTGACTATGTGTCGTCGTACGATCCGAACGATTTTTTTGTGCAAGTCGATCAGATGGGCATCGGAATGGGAAGCGCAAATGGTCTGCATACTGATATATTGCTGGTCAGATTGCTGCCCAACGGTAAGGTGGATGATTCCTGGGCGATAATGGCCTGTTGGTACATTCCGCCGGATACGATGAATCGCTTTCGCTATGCTAACTGATAAAAAGGCAATCTGTATCTGACCGGCATTACAGAGAAAATGGATGTCACCAAACACGGCGCACCGGGCCGAAAACTATTTGTGCTGAAACTGACCGGAAAGGAAAAGTCGTACCAGCATTTGGCAGCAACGGGCTGTGGTTTTCGCCCGACTCGGTATACCGCATAGGACCGCAGCCCATCCTGACCCGCCAGGATAAAGTGCTGATTGGCGCTTATATCCGCAACGGATTCCGGATTCTGGCCTTGACAAAAAAAGGAACGCCCGACCTGGCTTTCGGACAAGAAGGCATGGTGTCGCGTGAATTGAACCAGGACGCCGACGGCAATGTGCAGTTGCTGGAGCAACCGGATGGGAGCTTTTATGTAATCCGTTCGGGCTGGGATTACAGGGTGCGAAGCAGTGTCCGCCCGGGAGATGCCATGATTTTGGTAGAAAAAATGGGGCCAGACGGGACTTGGGATGAATCCTGGGGATACGGCGGAATGGAAGCCAGCCATTTTTCGGAAGCAGATTTCTTGTTTGGTGTGGCCCCTTCGGCTACAGGTGGATTTTATGTGGCTGGAACAGCGAAAAAGGGTAAAGATTATAACTTCCTGGTTGCCAGGTTCAATGATGACGGCCGACCAGATTCTACTTTTGCCGGCGCCGGTTTCGTTGCTGTACCCTATCCCAAATGTATGAATTACGGTTTCAAGGTGCAGGAATCTCCAGATGGTTCCGTGTATCTGGCTGGAGCCAGCATTTCTATGTTTGCAACCTACGCCATCGTCAGAGTGGTGGATCAACTGGAAATCAGCCTGCCCAACGATCAAACCGCCTTTGAACCGAGCATTGCTGACAAAAGACAACAGGAAACCAACACCATGCTCATTTACCCGAACCCAATCTCAGGGTCGGAAGCAAGGGTTAAAGTAAATCTCGAAATCGCAGAAGACATTGAAATCAGTATTTTTGATACAAGCGGTAAACTGATTAAACTTGTAGATGCAGGCCCGCAGCACGCCGGATTGAATGAAATAAAACTGGACCTTGCCGATATCCATGACAATGGCATCTATATCGTTAGAATAGCATCCCGCTCTCATTCGGGCATGGTCCAGATTGTGGTCGCTGACAGATAACAAAAGACACAGTATCCTGTTATTTTAATAATGCCATTTCAAAAAGCTAATCTTTCTTTAATTTTCCAATAATTGAATAGCCATTAATTTTGGCGCTGAAAATGTCCGATCGCGAAGACATTATTACCAATTTATCAATCCGACAAATTATGAAACTACCATTGAAATTTACTTTAATTCTCCTTGCTGCACTTTCGCTGGCATCTTGCGTAACCAAGAAGAAGTTTACCACCATGCAAACCAACCTGAAGCAAGAACTGGCCCTGGCCAACGAGCAGCTGGGTAAATGCGGGGAAACCGTCAACGATTACATGTGCCGGCTTGCCAGTTGCGATGAGGAGCGAAACCGCCTGAAAAGTGACTTAAAGAGCCTGCAAACCAACCTGGATCTTCGCCAGGAGCAAATTCAGGACCTGAAGTCGCAAATCAACGACATTAAGACCCAGCGCGACAAACAACTCCAACCAGGTTGGCGACCTCACAGCCTTGTCGCAGTCTGCCAGCGATAACATCAAACAAACCCTTTCCCAGCTGGAGCAGAAGGACAAATACATCCATCTGCTTCAGATGGCCAGAACACGTGCCGATTCAATCAACCTTGCCCTGGCGGTTAATCTGAAAAGCGTGCTGAAAGATGGCATTGAAGACCAGGATGTCGATATTAAAGTGGATAAAACAGTGGTTTTCATCAACTTATCCGACAAAATGCTTTTCCAGAGTGGCAGTTCCACGCTTACCCCCCGCGCGCAGGAAGTGCTGGGTAAAATTGCTAAAATTGTAGAGTCGCGCCCCGATGTGGAAGTACTCGTGGAGGGTTACACCGATAACGTACCCATTAAAAATGCCTGCATGGAAGACAACTGGGACCTCAGTGTCAAACGCTCTACCTCGGTGGTGCGGGTACTGCAGAAGAACTATGGCATCAATCCGAACAAACTCATTGCTGCTGGTCGGGGCGAGTACAATACTCTTGCCCCCAACGACACCGCAGAAGGTCGGGCAACCAACCGGAGAACCCGCATTATTATCATGCCAAAATTGGATCAGTTTTACGATTTGCTGAACCCCAATCAGGCGCCGAAATAATATAGCTTGTATTGTTTTTTTAGAAAAATGGCACGACAGTTATGTCATACCAGATGCAAAGCGAAGGGATGCCAGCCGGCGTCCCTTTTCTTTTGGGTGGATGCCATGCGTTGATCTGGCCAAAAAACCCGACTCATTTCATCTTCGACATACGGTGCATCACCGAGGTGCGGTTGGGGGCGTCCAGTTTTGTCAGAATCTGGCGGACATGTGTTTTTACCGTGTTGACCGAAATAAACTGTCGTTCCGAAATTTGTTTGTTGTTGTATCCCTGGCAGAGGTCCTGCAGTACTTCGTATTCTTTGCTGGTCAGGCTGCTTGGGATGTGCTGGTTGATGTGGTCCAGAAGGGGCAGTTCACCTTTGTTTTCATTGGCAAAGCGGTACAGTGCCATTTCCAGCGACGTGTACAATTCCATTGCAGAAAAAGGCTTGAGCACGTAGCCGTAGGGCATGGTTTTTTTGGCTTCGTCGACGGTAGTTTTGTCGGAAAAGGAGGTCAGGAACACAAAAGGAATCTGGTACTTTTCATTGATGATGTGGCCAAGGTCGATTCCGGACAAGCTCCCTTTGATGTTTATATCGAGCAGTGCGATGTCGGGCTTCCGTGCATACAGCAACTCCAGGGCTTTTTCGCTGGAATAGGCAATGCCAGCCACCTTGTAGTCGATGGTATTGAGGCTGTTGGCGATGTCGTCGGCAATCAGAGGCTCGTCTTCAACGATGAGTACGCGTATTTCAGTCATGATGTACTGGAGGCAATTGGGTTTCAGGTATGCTCATTCGAACGGTGTTCCGGCCATCCTGTATATGAAAGGAAACCTTTGCTTCAAGTTTGGCTGCGAAAGAGCGAATCAATTTGAAACCGAAGGTTTCTGAACTTTTAAATTTGCTGGCAGGGAAGCCTTTGCCGCTATCGCTCACTTCCAGCAGCAGGTGTTGATCCGATTTTTTCAACACTACTTCCAGTTGTCCTGTGGCTTGATTTGGGAAGGCGTGCTTGAGCGAATTGGATACCAGTTCGTTGATGACCAATCCCAGCGGAATAATGGTATCCACCTCAATTTGCAGATCATCAATGTCGGTGTAAAGGGTTATTCTCTCCTGATTTACCCGATAGGTGTCAAATAATTCTGCCAGCAGTTTGGTGAAATAGGCCTTTACATTTACCCCTGTCAGGTTATCGGTCTGATATAAGTTTTGATGAATGAGGGCCATAGAGCGTACCCTGGTTTGACTGTTGGTGACGGCTGAAATAGCGCTGGGGTCGGTGATGTATTTGGACTGGAGGTTCAGCAAGCTGGAAACAACCTGGAGGTTGTTTTTTACGCGGTGGTGAATTTCACGCAACAGCAGTTCTTTTTCTGCCAATGCTTTTTCAATGGTTTGGTTTTTGGTCTGCAAGACCGCAGTGTTTTTTCTTTTTTGATGGTACAGGTAAAAACCCAGTAGGGCAGCCAGCAGCGCCAGGACACTTATGATCCCTAAAAATACTGACGAGCCTGGCTGTTTTGAAGCCGGGTTGCCACCAGTTCGTTTTCGATGCCGAGGCGGCTAATGGCGGCATCCTGTTCGCTGCGTTTGTATTGGGCTTCGAGTTGCTGAAGGTATTGGCTTTGCTGGCGGGCTCTCAGGCTGTCTTCCCAGCGTTGCGCTTCCTCCAGGAACGTTACCGACACCTCAAAGGCGCCTTGATGCTTACAGACTTGTGAAAGCAGTTGGAGGGCTTCCACCCGCTTGGGCAACGTTTGGCTTTGCAAGGCATTTTGGAGGGCAGTTTCCAGGGTCTGCCGGGCTTTCGGCCAGTCGCGTAAGCCCATCTGTATCCGGCCGGTTATCAGTTGGAAATCCAGCAAAAGTGCTTCGTTTTCCAATGTTTTTGCAATGCCTATGCCCGAAATGGTAAAATGGCGGGCTTTTGTAAAATTCCCTTGTGGGTATAGGCCTGGGCCAGCCGAAGGTACTGGATGGCAATGGCCGGCTGGTTGTTTCGATCGAGGTAAATGCGCAGTGCCTGTTCCAGATAGGCAATGCGTTGGGTTTCCTGGCCGGTAGCATTGCTAAGCTCCGACAAGATATTGAGCACCCTGCCTTGTGTGAAATGCAAGCCCAGCGTATCCGTCATGAGCAGGGCTCTTTCCGCATAAGGTCTGGCATATGCCAACTGTCCTTCTTCCAACAGGATTTCGGCTAGGTTGATGAGTTCAGTGGAAATTTGCGCAGGGTTGCCTGCTGTTTCTGCCGCTTTGAGGGAGTTGAGGTAGGCTTCCGTGGCTTTGCCCCGTTCACCGATCTTTTGGTAGTACACGCCGAGGTGATCGAAAGCAATGGACAGTAAAGCCGTATCGCCAATGGCGGTTTTAATGCGCACGGCCTCCCGGTAATAGTAATAGGCGGAGTCGGTGCGCAAGAGCCCCAGGTAGTTGGAGCCAATGATGCTCAGGCGGGAAGAATATTGTGATTGGTCTCCAAATAATTGACAAAATCGGGCACATTCCAGGTTGTACGCCAGGGCTTTACGGTGGTGCCCGCGCAGTCGGTTTACCTCTCCCAGGACGCTGTAGGCAAACATGAGTTTCTCGTAATCCCGAACCTTTTTTCCATGAAATATGGCTTGTTCAAACAAGAGCAGTGCACTGTCGGTTTTTCCCTGGGTCAGCAGGCAATCTGCCCAGTGATAGCAACAATCGGTAAGCGCCTGCGCATTGCTGCCAGTGCTCAATTGGGTAAAGGTGCGGTTAAAAACAAGGGAGGCTTCCGGATATTTTTTTCGTTTTTCAACTGCAGGGCTTCCTGCAGCATGGTGGTAACCGATTCTATTTGTTGTGCCGCCAGCGGCCAGGTAAGTGGCAGCCACAGGATGGCAATTAACAAAGCAAGGAAGCAACGGTAGCCCATAGTAGTGCAAAAAAAGCCGCTTTATTCCGGCATTCCTTCATCATTTTGGGTGATTTTAAAAAAAAGATTGAATGGTGGATTTTGTCTGTAGCATCAAATCATCCAAAAGGATGAGGTTTTGGGCTGTTCAGGGTTAGAATTTTGCAGGACCATACCAATGAATTTTTAAGTAAAAACAGATCCTATGCAAATTCGAAACATTGCCACACTACTCTTTGTGTTACTGGTTTGGGCCAGCGCCATCAATGCCCAAAACTGGGTACGCCAGTATCCCAATCCCACCATCAGCCAAATGCGGGATGTTGCTTTCAATACGGCAGGACTGGGCATTGCTGTTGGCGACAAAGGTGCTGTCGTGCTTAGCAGCAACTGGGGTGAAACCTGGCTTCTGGCAAATGCCCCAGATCCATTTCAGCAATTTTTCCGTGTAGCGTTCGCCCCGGGAAATAATGCATCGGTGGCTTATACATTGTCAAACAACTATGTTTTCACCAGTACTGATGCCGGTACCAGCTGGACACAGGTCAACTTTAATGCCGGGGTATTGGGGGCCGACCGTTGCTTGCAGGTATTATCAGCCTCCGAGGTTGTTGTCGCCGGAACAAATAAAATTTTTCGGACTACCGATGCTGGTGTGAACTGGACGGAGATCCTGAAGCCTAATGGAATTCAACTCCATTCCCTGCAATTTTTGGGTTCCCAGCAAGCCTGGTTGGGCGGAAAAAACGGACATATTTACCATACCAGTGATGGGGGCTCCAGCTGGCAGGTTCAGGATACTACCCAGTTCACAGAACAAGTGAAATTGTGCTTCCTGGATGCCAGCACAGGATACGCGGGGGTTAACAGAAAATTGGTGAAAACGACGGACGGCGGGCTTACCTGGTCGGTACTGCAGGAAACTGCCTTCGGCTCTCACATCAATGATATTGCCATTATAGATGCTTCCAATGTAGTATTTACCCAGGGCAACCGCACTTATTATACCCACGACGGCGGCACCTCCACAACCCAGGTTCGGCCAACCCTTTATGCCGATGTGAATGAGGGGGCATTTGCACTGGCAGACGGTCAGGTTTGGGTGTGCTCGAGTTATTTTACCCTGGTAAAATCAGATAATGGGGGCGAGGATTATGTGGACCAAATTCCCGGCAACAAGAACAGCCTGAGCCAAATTGAGTTTGTGGATGCAAACCATGGCTGGGCTGCCGGATTTGATTTTACCATTCTGCGCACGGCAGATGGCGGCGCGAATTGGGAAGATATCAGCCCGGGCATGAACAACTGGCAGACGGTACGTGGTGCCGCCGCCGTTACCGCCGATGAGTTTTGGGTGGGTGGTGATGGTTTTATGGTGAAAACAACCGATGGTGGCGCGAATTGGACCCTTCTCAATGGTCCCAGTGCCGTATCGGGTGTGGAAGCAACGTCCAATGCCGTTTTTGCTTGCAGCAGCAGTGGTGGTGTGTATAAAACATCGGATGGTGGACAAACCTGGCTGCTCACAGAAATCTTGAATCAGTCCTTCCTCAGCGACATTCAGTTTCCAAGCGATAATACCGGCTATGTGGTAGGATTTGGTGGATTGGTGGCCAAAACTACGAATGCTGGCGCCAACTGGTCCATCCTGCCATTTCCGATCACGGATAACCTGCTCTCGGTTTGGTTTCTCAATGAAAACACCGGCTGGGTCACGGTCGACAAGTTTTCCAATGCCCTGTACCAAACCACTGATGGCGGCCAAACCTGGACGCCCAGTACCTTGCCTTCTTCCGCATACTGGCGCAGCACGCGTTTCACCGATGCCCTGAACGGTTGGGCTGCCGGCGGCTCTTCCGGAGTAGGCAGAGTGGTCAGAACTACTGATGGCGGCGCCAGCTGGGAGGAGGTACACATGGCGGGTCAGTTTGCCGTTGATTTTGAATTCATTGAAACATCCAATGCCCTCTCGCTGTGGCTTTGCGGCCCGGGAGGGAATATTGAAAACGGGTTGTTGCCGATCGCTTCGGGTGTATTGGGGAATTTTGTCAGCGCGCCACTGGCGCTGTACCCAAATCCTTCACAAGGTAGCTTCCATATCTCGGGTTCGGGTCCTTTTTCACCCAATGCGCAGGTGGAAGTAGTAGATCTTCGGGGTAGGGTAGTGCTGCAGTGCGCGGGTGTGCCTGAGGAGATCGGGTGGCAGCACCCAACGCCGGGCCTTTATATTGTTTGTGTGCGGGATGAAAACCGTATCTACATGGGAAAAATAGCGGTAGAATAGCAGATCCGATCCTGTTTTTATTGTTTGGGCAGCAGGTTATTGCAGTATGCGAGCCTGCTGCTCAAGCCGTTTGTTATTGAAGGTCAAGATCGTATTTTTGAAGTAGCCCGGCCAGCCCGGACTGGGAGAATTTTGCCTTTTTCATCCGGTTGTTTTCAGGATCAATGGTGTATCCGGAAGCGGAGCGGAAATCGGCGCGTTCCAACAGAGTGTTGTCAAAAATAGCGCCGGCTAGGTTACAATGATCAAAAATGGCCTGGGTAAGGTCGCATTCCGAAAAGTCGACCTCTACAAGGCTGCAATTGTTGAAAACGGTGCCTTTAAGGGTCAGGTTGTAAAAAGAAGCGAGATCCAGCAGGCAGTGATCAAAGTCCATGTCCAGCAAAAAAGGGTTGCAGTAATCGAAATGAACACCCAACAATTTGCAACCTTTAAAGCGCACTTCCCGGAAGCTGGTTTGCTGGGTTTGGGCAAGGCTGAAGTCGCAGTGGGTAAAATGCGCGTCTATAAAATGAATGTCGGATACATCCGCATTGGCGAAATTGCAATTGATAAACTGGCATTGCTCATAATTTCCCGTGGGTAACGGTGATGCAGAAAAGTCAATTCCTTCAAACCGCTGGTCTTCAACAATTTGCTTGCTCATGCGAAAAGTAATTACCGTAGATTTTTTAGTGTAGTAAGATCCATGCCCTTTACAACGCTGTAGAGATCCCGCATCTCGCAGCCTTCACAGGAAATGGCTACAATATAGCGATCACCCACAATCAGGGATAGCTCGTTCCGCACATTCTTTTTTTGCGATTTTTCAAACGATTTGAAGCCATTTAGGGTTCCGGTGCGTTCGTATCCTTCCTCGTCTTCCCGATCAATGCTGATAGATGACCAGGCGGCAATGCCCATCATGGCCATTCCTATGCCACCGGTATCGACGATGTCTACATTGAGTTTTTGGTCCTTTTGGTTTTTATAAGAGGCTTCCGCCTTAGAAATTTTCATGTTTATGGCGCCAGTGGTTTCTCCGCTCAGGCCAACGCGCTCAAAACCCGCGGCTTTTTCCGGGAGAAACTCCTTCAATTTGCTGAAATGAATGGGTTCCACCATTTCGCCATGTTGGTTTTTTTCGATTGCTTTTTGGGCCATATCCATGGCTTCCTGAAGGTTTTTAGGTTCGTTGGTTTGCGTAACGGGCGCTGGTTTGTCGTTGTTGCAGGCGGTCACAAAAAGTAAAGTAACCAGGGACAAGCAAAAAGGGTAGTGTTTCATTTTTTTGGTTTTAATTCAAGTTGTTATGGTAAAGGCGTATTGGGGATCGCTGATTTTTTAAAAACCATCAAAGTACCGCAGAGGTATGCCTTTCCCGGTTCGAATATACTACCGGATACCTTTTGCGAAGCAACAATTTTCTGCCGGGTATTTCGGTTTTTGGCTGCCAGGTATTTTCCAAAAAGGGAAAATAGTTTCGAGCAGCGCTCCCTCAGGGTGGTGCCATGCCACAGTTTGGTCATGCCGGGGTCCAGGTTTACATGACGTACCATATTAAAGCCATGTTGCTGAAAGTACGCCCTGGTTTTTTCAATGCCTTGAAACTGCTCATTGCATTGCGGTATACCCAGCGTTTTTTGGCAAAAATCATTGATGCGCCGGATGTCTTCCGGTGAAATATCTTCCAGCCAAATACTATCGTTAAGATACAACAGTCCTTCAGGTTTCAGGATTCGGTGGACAAGGGCCAGGGCTTGCGACAGGCTTTTTTCATCGAGGATGCCCAATACAGATTCAGCATACACCAGGTCGGTATGCAATGAAGGCAACGATCCGGTTTCTTCCAGTAAATAAAGCGAAATGCTGTTTTCCAGGCGACAGAAACGCAACCTTTTTAAGGCAATTGCTTTCATTTCTGTGCTAGCCTCTATTCCCGACAATCTAAGTTTGGGATACCTGCTTTTTAACTTTACCAGCGTAGCGCCCGTTCCAAACCCAAGCTCTACAACAGATTCTGTTCCTGAAAGGGCCAGGAGAGGAATAAGCGCTTCTGTTCCCGCCTCTCCCATGGCATGTAAGAACGCGGTATGGGTCGTTGCGTAGGCACTGAGTATTGATTGGGGTTCGGCTGGCATGATGTTAAATTGGTAGGTAGGTTGCAAAGTAAATTACTTTGGGTGAGCAATAGCCCGATTCCGGCCTGGTGAAATAAGCCATGTTTTTTTAAAAAAAGCAACCTAAGCTCTATTTTTGAAGGTCTAAATGTATATGTTTTTGCCTTGCACATGAAAAAACCTGAAAACATCGACCAATACATTGCCGCATGCCCGGCATCTGTTCAGGCGCTTTTGCAGCAGCTGCGGGAAACCATTCAGCATGCAGCGCCAGAAGCGATTGAGACCATTAGTTACGGTATGCCCGCGTTCAAGATGAACAAAGTGCTGGTCTATTTTGCAGCATACAAACAGCACATTGGGTTCTACCCAACGGGCGTGGGAATAGCAGCCTTTGAATCAAAGTTGGGCCCGTATAAGTGGTCGAAGGGCGCCGTTCAGTTTCCGCTTGATCAGCCGCTTCCGTTGGAATTGATTGCCGAAATGGTGCGTTTCAAGGTAAAATGGGATGCAGAAAATGCTTAACGGTGGTTGGCTTGCGCCATATTTTATCCGAAAAAGCGTCGTCCCGAATGCTTAAACGGGATTTGCGAAAGGCCGATGGCGGCACTTAGGTGGTGGTCGCTGAAAAACTAACAGGCGTCACCCAGGAATTCGGGATGACGCCTGTTTCTGTCTTACAGCCTGCTTGAGTTTACCAACCCGGCACTATGTTCAAACCAAATTGCAAAGACCGCTGGTCTTTTGGAAGGCTGAGTGGCCAGGCCCAGTAGGGTTCCACGACGAGCGCATTGAAGAGGTTGACCCGCAAGGATACGCCTGCAGACAACAATGGTTTGTGCTGAATATGTTCCAGCCCGTCGCCAGGGATGGGATCTTCTGCTTTGAGGTCGGCATTGGTAAACCAGCCCACACCAGCGTCAAAAAACAGGTTCAGGTCGGTGGGCAGAAAACCAATGGGAATGATGGCCAGTCCCTTGGGCCCAATTAAAGGAAGCCTGAGTTCGGCGTTGCCAATCAGCACTTTGCTGCCGGCCATTTGTTCGTACAGCGAGCCGTCGTTGCCCGGCAGGTTGTTGGAGAAATTGGACAAATACCCGCGAACGAAGGTCGGTTGCCCGGCAAAAAGCGGAAAAACCTGGTCGAGATTGTTGGCATTGCCACCCAATCGGTTGTACGAGATGCCGCGCACGGCAAAGGCAATTGGTTTAAAGTAAAAATACTTGCGGGCATCCAGCAATACCGTGCTGAAATTGTAATCGCCGAAGTATTTCTCCAATCCGATACGATAGCGGTATCCTTGCAGTGGGGCGGTGAGCCCAAAGTAAGAGTTGTCGCCAACAAATGCCGCATTGATGTTGCTCAGGGCCAGTCCTTCGCCTGCTGGCAGGCGCTCGCGGTCCTGACCGAGGTAATTTCCTACCTGATCATAATAGTAGTAGTAGTGGTCGAGGCGCTGGTGGTAGAGTTCGAAGGCACTGCCGAGTTCGAAGCGCTGGGTAACCGATAAAGGGTAAAACGCGAATACGCCAACGCGTTCCTGAAACTGGCGCTGCAGGTATACCTCGTCTTTGTAGCCAAAGAACTGCTGTCCGCTCAGGGTACTGTCGACGTTGGCGATGTAATCAGGGGCATAAGACCCGGAGCGATAAGGCAGGTGAGAGAGGCTTACCCCCCAATTGATCCTGTTTTTTTGGTTGATGTAAGAAAATTGTCCCGCTGCGTCGGTGATTTCGCCATTGAGCGAAAGGCCCGAGTACAACTGGTGGTTACCCAGAATATCGGTAAACAGCATATCGATGCCGCCCGCCATGCCGGAAGTTGCGCCAAAGGAGCTGTTGCCTGTGGCTACGCCAACACCGGCACTTCCGCCCAGGTAACTGAGGGCGAATTTGGATTTGAATTTTTCCGGCGTCAAAAAGGTTTTGGCCTCCTGGCTGGCCGTGTTGCTGTCCATCAGCCGCAGGTTGGTGTTGACCATATCCTTTTTACGGGGGTCGAAAGGCGGCAGTGTTGCTGCCAGCATATCCACACTGCTGGCATCCACGAGTTCGGCTTCAAAATTATCAGCTCTGGCGCCGTATATCTGGTATTCGTTGTTGTTGTAGTAGGTATACAGGATCCGGTCGCGATCCTCGGCAACTGTAAGCGCAGGGGCATAAGGCGTGATGCCGGTGATACCATTGAGCAACTTGGTGAGTTGGTAGGTTTGCTTTTCGGCGGGGTTGTAGCGGTAGAGGTTGCGAAATCCGTCGCGGTCGCTGAGGAAAAGAATGTTGCCGTCCTTATCGAATTGCGGATTCATGTTGTCGGCGCCCCAAAACAGGTCGAGTTGTTCCACGGTGTTGTTGACCATGTCCATCACGGCGATGTTCATGGTCCAACGGCCATTGGTGCGGCCGCGCTCCATGGAGATCTGGTCGGTGGAAAAAGCCAGTTGGGTACCTTCGGCGTTCCAGGCTGGCAGGATTTCCGAATATTTATCGTTGGTAAGTTGCCTCACTTTTTTCGTTCGCAGCGTGTACTCGTACAGGTCGGTTTGGCCATTGACGAGGCCTGTCACCACAATGGCTTTGCCGTCGGGGCTCCAGGCAGGGTTGCTAAAGGCCTGTACACCGGGGATGCTGATGCGCTGAAGGGTTTTGCCTTTTTGTGCGTCTTTTACAACCAGTACACTGCGGCCCTTTTCGTATACATCGAAAGCAAATTTTTTCGAATCGGGGCTCCATGTGCCGGCGCTTTCGATGAAATTGAACTGGTCGATATGGCCGTCGCTGGCCGAGCTGGCTACCTTTTTGATGATTTTACCCGTTTTGGCATCAGCCAAAAAGAGGTCGGTGGTGAACAGGTTTTTCTCGGACAAAAAGATCACGTATTTGCCATTGGGACTGAGCACCGGGCAGATGTTGAGTTTGCCTGCATTGTCGTCGGAAAGCAGGAGTTTGCCCGGCATTTTTTCTTTGGCGCCCTTGCTCACCCATACGCCATAATGGTTGCGCAGGGTGGTTTGCCAGGCGCTTGAAAGTGAATCTTGTGTGGTGCCGAGGGTGAGGCGAATGGCGGGGTCGAGACCGAATTTGGCGGTATTCACAAATAGCGGCCGAATGACTTCATCACCGTAAACGCCGGTGACGAAGGCCCAGAAAGATTGTCCCCAGCGGTAGGGGAAATACCGCGGTTTGTTGAGGTCTTTGAGCCTGGGGAGGTCGTCGTTGATTACGGCATCGCGCATCCAAAGCGCTGTTTGGGCATCCACGCGACCGATGGAAAGGTATTCGGCCAGTCCTTCTACCATCCAAAGTGGCAGGTTGCTGAGGTTTCGGATGTTGGTGGAGTCACCTTCCAGGATCATGTGGTACTGGAAAGCGTGCACCATTTCGTGGCCCATGACATGGTTGGTTTGCTGGTTGGTCATGGCGATGGGAAAGACCACCCGGTTGCGCAAGGCTTCTGTGACACCGCCCGTACCTACGTTGATGAAGCCGGAAATCGCATTGGTTTGCTGGAAGCCCGCATGGTCGCTGTAAATGAGCATGGGGTTTTTCTGGCTAAAAGTGTCGCGCAGCACGCCCTGGTGCATGGCGTACCAGGTTTCAGCCTGTGCCGCCAGTTCCTTTTCCAGGAAGGGGTTGTCGAGGTATTCGTACAGTTCGAAGTGGTCGGTTTGGCTGACTTTAAAATCTTGCTGTTGATAGCGTGGCTTGTTTCTACCAAAATATTGTGCTGAAAGCGGAAGTGCGCCGAGCAGGGTAAGGGCCAGAAAAAGAATCGATTTTTTCATAATATTCAAAGTTGTGGCAGGGTCAAAAGGCGTATGGGTTATTTTTTCCCATTGAGTGTTTTATCATCCCCCAAAGGTTTCTATACCTGTAGACGCTTATTAAACAGTGCTCGACAGTATTTGACCGTGAATTATTTCTAAAAACTTGAACGTATTTGTTACAGATTCGTTAAAATTCCGGGAAAGGTAATTCCTTTGTCATCTACGGACAAAAATGCACCCTTTGGATACAATTAAGACATGGCTGGTTGGGCTGTTTCTGTTTGCCTGGACTGCCGTCTGTGCGGTACTGATGATGTTGCAAACCAAAGCACTTGCAGGGCTTGGGCTTGGTCTGGATGCGTTGGCGTTGTTTGTTTTCAGCAGCACCATTTTTGCCTACAATGCGCTGTCGCAGGCAACCTGGCGCAAATGGGGCGCTGCGCTTATGCTGGCGCCTTTGCTGTACAGTTGGTGGCATTTGCCCTGGCATTTACAGTTGAGCATTGCAGCGCCTGGTTTTTTGTGGGGGATCTACCATGGCATTCCAGGCAAACTAGGCCTTCGTGACCTGCCTTGGCTAAAGCCCTTCGCCGTTGCCCTGGCCTGGGCTGCAGTAACGGTTTGGTTGCCCCTTGCAGCGGCTGATTGGTTGCGTTGGACGGTAGTGCTGCTGGGACGCGCTGCCTTTGTTTTTGGCCTGGCGCTGGGCTATGACCTGATCGACCGCGGTGAGGACCGCCGCCAGGGCCTTCGAACCCTGGCAGGTATCCTGGGCGTTCAGGCCACCCTTCGCGTAGCCAATATCGCCTTTGGTATATCAGCGCTGGCGGCCCTTTTCAACACCTTTGAAGGGCTGTACAGTTGGTCTGTTTTGGTTTGGTATGTGTTTTCGCTTGCACTAAGCGCCTGGTTACTGCGCTGGCAACTGCGGCGTTTCGGCCCGCAACAGTGGCAAAAAATCACCATTGATGCCTTGATGGTGTTGCAGGCGCTTGGTGTAATCATAGGGGTTGGTGGCGGATTGTAGGCTGGGTTCTGATGGAAGTTTTAATTAAAAATTTGACGATGAAAAAGCATTTTATACCGGTCTTGTCCGGTTTGTTTTTCCTACTACATTTATTGCTCGTTCAACAGGCTTGTAAACCAGATGGAAGGAACATTAAAGACTATTATTTCCCGGTGAAAGAGCTGGCCAATGGAAGGGTATATGTGTTTGCCTCCGAAACAGGTGATTCCAGCGATGTGGAATATTGGTATTACAAGAGTTTTAAGGTAGACAGTGGCATGTTTCTGGCGGCTACTTATTACGACAGACAGTTTGTGATCGGACAAATTGTGCGCGAAAAGATCGTGCGCAACGGCGCGTTGGCCCGTAATTACTACCTCTACGAGCCAGATACCGCGACCCAGAAGGTCGTACAGCTGCCGGTAGAAATTGTAGCAGCCAATACCTTCCCTTTTGTGGTGAAGGACAGCAGTAACGTGTATCTTTTTCATGTAAAGTACCACCCGCCCGGAGATACCGCTACCACCATATACGTGATTCGAAACCGGCGTTTTCTGGGTGATGGCCCTGCATTTCGCTTTGATGGGCAAGACTATCCCGTCATCAAAATGAATCTTCGCGAAGTGTACGGCAATGAAAAGGAAGGCACGCTGGAGATTAAAGGCCAGGGCGAAGAGTGGTATGCGAAGGGCCTGGGATTGGTGTATTATAAAAAGTCGATCGCCGATGGCAAATACAAACTGGCCTACCGGCTCCGGGAAATAATTTCCATGGATGAGTTGGTGCGCAGGGAAAACCGATAACCTGTTGTCGCACGCTGTGTAGCCTATTCGCTGAGTGCCTCCAGGATGACACCGCAGGCCCATCTGATTTCCGTTTCGGAGATGGTGAGTGGTGGTGCGATGCGCAAACTGCGGTCGTTAAACAGGAACCAATCGGTGATGAGCCCTTTTTTCAGACAATGCTGAATGGCTTTCTGAACAGCGGCGGCACTGTCCAGTTCAACCGCCAGCCATAGCCCGGCACTGCGCATTTCACGGATGGCGGGGTGGACCAGCAGTTCGAGGAACAATTTTTCTTTTTGGGGCACCTGTGCGATCAGGTCGGAATGCAGCAGGGTTTGTAAGGTAGCAAGTGCGGCAGCGGCACAAACCGGGTGGCCGCCAAAAGTAGTGATATGCCCAAGGGGGGGATCCACTGAGAGCACCTGCATGATATGGCGCGGTGCTATAAATGCACCAATAGGCATCCCCCCTCCAAAGCCCTTGGCCAGCAGCAGGATATCGGGTTTGATGCCGTAAGGTACAAAGGCAAACAAGTGGCCGGTACGGCCGTAACCTGCCTGGATTTCGTCCAGCACCAGCAGCGCACCCACGTCGTCGCAGCGCTGGCGCAGTGCTTTGAGCCATTCGGGTCGGGCACGGCGGATACCCCATTCCGCCTGAACGGTTTCTACCACCACTGCAGCCGTGCGCTCGTTGATGTTGGCCAGACTTTCATCGTCATCAAAATCGATGTGCCGGATACCCGGCAATAAGGGGTGGTAAGGAAGCGTAAAATCGGTAGGCCACATCAAACTGGCGGCGCCCTGGGTGCTGCCATGGTAGGCCCAGCGGCAAGCCACGATATCGGGTCGGCCGGTGTAGCGTTTGGCCAGCTTCATGGCTCCTTCGGTGGCTTCCGTTCCGGAGTTGACCAGGTACACCGCGTCGAGGCCGGGCAGTTGGGCGGAAAGCAGTTGCGCCAGTGCCACTTGCGGGCTGAGTACATATTCACCGTACACCAGCGTGTGCCAGTATAGGTCAATTTGTGCTTTTACGGCAGCCACAACTGCCGGATGCCGGTGCCCAAGACAGCTGACGCCGATGCCTGCAATCAGGTCGAGGTAGGCTTTTTCGCTGGTGTCGTACAGGTAGCAGCCCTCAGCCCGCGCGATTTCAAGGGCAAGTGGCCCTGGAGAGGTTTGGGCGAGGTGTTGGAGAAATAATTGACGCTGACTGAGCATATTCTATTTGGAAATGATAATAATTGCCTGAATATTTGTGCCAAAGGGTGTAAAAAGGCATCTATACCATAGCAACCGTTGGCGAAGTTCCATTTTTTAACTTGAAACAGGTGACTGTTGCTGCAACAGATTCGTCAAAATAGTGTTTCTTCGCCATAACCTACAGGCCAAACAACCTTATCATCATGATTGCTATAGATTTGATCGCTCCTGAAATTCCCGCGTTGGGGATTACCCAGACCGGCCGGGATGCCTTTTACCTGTTAGGAGAGCATCATTTGAAGCACCTCCCTGTTGTCAAAGAGGGCAAGTTGCTGGGTGTAGTATCAGAAGAAGATATTTTTAACCACAAGGTATATGAGCCTATCGGGGAATACGACTTTTCGTTGATTCGCCGCTTTTCCGTCCAGTCGCGCGAGCATTTGTTCGAAATTATTCGGGTCATGGCCGACAATCGCTTGACTGTCATCCCGGTTGTTGACCAGGAGGGTAATTATCAGGGCCTGATTACGCAATCGGGCATTCTGCGGGCTTTGGCCCACGCTGCTGCCGTGGCTGAGCAGGGTGCAATTTTGGTCTTGGAGATGCAGCGCCGGGATTATTCTTTGGCAACCATCACCCGTTTGGTGGAAGAAGAAGACATCAAAGTACTCAGTGCCTTCGTAAGTTCCACCCAGGATTCCGACATGATCGAGTTGACCCTCAAAATTAACCAGCTGGAAATCTCTCGTATTGTGGCTACCCTTGAGCGACATGGCTACATGGTTCGTGAAGCATTTGCAGAATCCGACCATCATGAGGCCTTACAGGATCGGTATGATTCCTTTATGAATTACCTCAACATGTAAACCTGTGCTGCGGCTTGTTGGTGTAGCCATTTATACTCGAAATAAAGTGGTTTGCGAATGCTCACTTGTCCTCAGCCCTCCTGGCTGTGTTTTAAATACGCGCCGATGCGCTGCATCGTCTGCGTTTTATGCCTTGCCATTAGAACTGATGACTGCGCGATTATTTTGCAAACCACTTTACTTCGAGTATATTTGAGGTTTTGATGCAAAACAGTGTAAAAACCCGGAGTGAAAATTGCTCCAGTCTCCTTTTTTCTGTATTTTGTGGGATAATCATGAAAGGGTTGCCTATTCAGGGTAGTCTTGGTATCTGCAGTGTTCAAGTATTGGTATTTTGCCCCACATTCCTATTCTTGTCATAATTTATTTTGGCTGTGCCAGGTTTTCAGACAATTGTCTGATTTCCAGGCTTCAATTAAGTCCATTATTGCCAAAAATACACAAACGGAAAAATTGAGCCCCTTTCCAATGGGTAAAGCCAATTCTTTTTTGGACTTTTGTAGACCTGAAACTAAGAATCATTTCTAACTAAAAATGCAAATTGTATGTCCAAAACTTTAACATTAAAGCATTTGGTATTCGCGGTATTGGTGGCTTTAGGCTTCCAAACAGCAAATGCTCAAGCTTTCTGGACGGAAACTTTCTCCGACCAAGCTTCTTCCACCACAAACTGGGTTAACGGCGGTACCAACGGTGGCGCCGAAGTTTGGACCTGGACCAACGATCCATTGGCTGGATTTATGAATGCAGCCATCCCCGGACTGGGTTCACCAACCGCCGATTCCGGCAACTTTTATTTTAACTCCGACGCGAACGGAGAGTTCGACCACGATGTTACGCTGACCGGCGTTGGCAATCCTGCCGATTGTTCGGGCAAATCGAACGTTCACCTGCGTTTCTACACCCAGTACATCCACTACACCGCAGGCTCGATAGCCCAGGTGGGTATGAGTACCGATGGTATCAACTTTACCTACACGACCATCCTTGCAGCCTTGCCTGCCGACGCAATTTACGACGACTGGGTGGATGTAGACCTACCCGGCGCTGATGGCCAGGCACAAGTTTGGATCCAGTTCCGCTGGATTGGCAACTACGAATACCACTGGAAAGTAGACGACCTGGAACTGTATGAGTTTGTGGCTCCTACCAACCAGGTTACGTTCAGTGTCGACATGTCGACCCAAACGGTTGATCCTTCCGGCGTATTTATCTCCGGTACCTTCAACAACTGGACCAATGAGGCCATGACCGATGCCGGCAACGGCATTTACACCAGCACTCAAACCCTGACGCAGGGTGAGCAGGCTGAGTATCATTACAAGAACGGTGCTACTGCCGAAACAGGAAACGCCGAATGTGGTGTTTCTGATGGTATGGGCGGCTACTACCGCACCTACACCCCTAGCGGCGACATCTCGTTGCCAGTGGTTTGTTTCAATTCATGCGGAGGTTGCGTGGTTCCATGCGACCAAAATCCGAATGCTATCATTTGCGACAACATCGACTCCTATTCAACCGCGCTGAAACTCGGCCCACAGGCTACCTGGTGGACAACCTGGAGTGGTACCGAAGGAACCACAGAGGATGGTATTGTTACCACGGAGCAGGCCAATACGGCGCCTAACTCAGTTAAAGTAGTGAGCACCGCAGCCGCAGGTGGCCCACAAGACGTAGTACTCAACCTGGGCAACAAAACCTCGGGTCGCTACGAACTGAAGTGGAACCTCTATGTTCCTGCTGCCAAGAATGCCTACTACAATATCCAGAACGTGGTGCCCATCGGCGCTGGTTCCTGGAACCTCGACGTGTTCTTCAGCAACAACAACATGGGTAATATCCAGATTGGCGCTGGCGCCAGCCTGGCTGAGTTTAGCTACCCAAGTGACAGCTGGTTTGAAGTTAAGCACATCATTGATCTGGACAACAACCTGTTGACCCTTTACATCAATGGTGTTTTTGTGAAAAAGATGGCTTATCCGAACAACCTCGGTGGCATCGACTTCTACGGCACCAACAACGTGAGCACCTTCTACATTGATGACGTATCCTATGTTACGCTGTCTCCAATTGTATACAATGCCAACTTGTGTGATGCTGCACTGGACCTTTCTACCCTGTTCGGTCAGGCTCCTGGTGTAGCCCAGAACTCTGGTATCCAGGACAATACCAATGCAACCGTATCTCCTTCCGATCCAGCAATCGACTGCTGGGGTGAGAATCCAGGAACGGATATTCTTGACAATACCATGTGGTACACCTTCACCGGCGACGGCAACCGCTACCACATCGAAACCAATGATTGCAACGGTACGGTAACCAACTACATTGGTAGCCAGCAGATGGACACGGGTGACACGCAAATGGCTGTCTTTGAAGGCGACAATTGCAGCGACCTCACCTTGGTGGAATGCAATGATGACCTTTACACTACGGGTACGCCCGACTGGCGTGCAGGTTTGGATATTGAGACCACGAACGGTACTACCTATTATATCCTGATCGACGGTTTCAATACCGGTGTAGCAGCCACTGGCGAATACTGTGTTTCTGTTACCCAGTCGCCAAGCATCGATTGTGCCGATGGCGCAGTTGGTACCTTTACCCTGGACAACAACGGTTTTATTTGCTTCGGTGGCAACCTGAACACGGTTATGATGCCAGATGCGGCTTCCTTTATTATGCCGAACCTGGGCCCTGTTTACGGTATGTTGTGGTGTATCACTACGGATCCTGTTCCAGCCAACGCATGGCCAGGAACCATCCCGGGTATCGCCAGTACAGCCTTTAGCCCAACGGTAACGATTGTTAACCTGCCCAACGATGGCACCGGCTTTGCTCCTGGTCAGTACTACCTGACACCTGTTGTGGTTGCAGGTGGTGCCCTGATCGATCCGGCTGGTTTGGCGCGTATTTTCAACGTAGATCCTTCCGGCGGTTGCTACTTCGTAGGGGCTTCCCAGGCTGTTACGCTGTTGCCACAGATCAATGACCTGGCTGCTTTGGGCCAAACCACCAACGAGGTTGTGCCTCCTGGTAACAACGGCGCCATCAGCCTCGCTGTTGAGGGTGGTATTGCTGAAGTATTGGGCGACCCATCGCTGTATGGCTTTGAATGGAGCAATGGTGCTTTCACGCAGAATCTGACCGGTTTGACCGCCGGAACATACACCGTTACGATCTCTGATCCAACCGGTTGTGTTTCTCCGTTCACCGCTTCCTTCACGGTTGGTCTGACCACCGGAACAAAAGATCCAGCGGCTGTACAGTCCCTGACCGTAACGCCAAACCCAACCAGCAGTGACGCTGTGGTGCGTTTGCAGCTCGACAACGCTATGGATGTTCGCATCGACGTAGTGAACACTCTGGGCCAAACGGTTCAATCGTTTAACGCAGGCAACGTGAAATCACTCAACCAGCCTTTGAACCTGTCTAACTTTGCCGAAGGTGCATACTTTATGCGCGTAACGGTAGGTGCAGAAACTGCAGTGCGCCGCATTGTGGTTCAACGCTAATTGCATTTCACCCCGGTGAAATAAATAGTCAGCGCCCTCTCCCGGCTTCGGGGGAGGGCGCTTTTTTTAGGTTGCGCGTTTGGCATGCTGTTGCAAACCGGGCATGGTAATTTTATATAAAAAACATTTACCCCAAAGTGTGTGAAATAAAATGCCAAACCTGTCCGCTTTTTCTGAAATTTGTGCAAGTTCTTAGTTTCTTCGCCTCAACAAATTCACCTTTGTACGATGTTTGAACTTTCGCAAACCAGCTTTGGTCGCTTTCGCCGCTATACTGTGCACAATCCGGCCAGCGGCATGGGCTTTTCAGTGGTTCCGGAGGCGGGCGCCAATCTATTGGAACTGCTTTTTGAGGGACAAAACGTGCTCGACGGCCACAAAAACCCCGAAGAACTGGAAGCAGGCAAATGGGGTAAAAGCGCGGTATTGTTTCCTTTTCCCAACCGCATGCGCGACGGTAAATATATCTGGGAGGGAAAAACTTACGAATTCCCGTTGAACAATGCGGCCACCCAAAATGCCATCCACGGCTTTGCCCGTCATGAGGCGTTTCAGGTGACGCACATAGAATTGGGCACCGAGTTTGCGGAACTCAGTTGCAAATTGGACTATCCGGGGCACCATGCCTTTTACCCTTTCCCCTGCAGCCTGGAAATTACGTTCAACATTACCAACCGCAGCGAATTCAACCTGACGTTTTTCCTGCGCAACAAGCATACCGGCCCCATTCCGGCCGGCTTTGGCTGGCATCCTTATTTTCACCTGACGGAGCAGGCCGACAACCACCGCCTGCAACTCCCTTTCAGTGCGCAAGTCGATATTGATGAGCGGATGTTGCCCACCGGCACGCAAACACCCTACAGCGTTTTTGAGGGTGAAAAACAGCTTGGCGACACGGAACTCGACAATTGTTTCAAAGTAACGGGCGAGCATCATTTGTATCATGTGAGTCTTTTTCACGGCAAAAAACAACTATCGCTAACGGCAGCCACCAATCTTTTTCCGTATTTTCAGGTTTTTACCCCGCCGCATCGCCAATCCGTGGCATTGGAACCCATGTCCTGCAACGTTGACGCGTTTAACAACGGCGATGGCCTGTTGCGTATTCCGGCTGGTGGCGACTGGCTGGGAGCTTTCCGGCTGGAGTACTCGGCCTGAGTCCTGCATCTTGAATATTTGACCTACAACTACTACCCATGTCGGCAGAACTTAAAAGAACACTTACCCTTTACGGCCTCATCATGGTTGCTGTGGGCAGCACCATTGGCAGTGGCATTTTCCGCACACCGGGCAGCATTGTAGCCCAGGTACATCTTCCGGAATATGCCATTGGCCTTTGGATATTGGGCGGCTTACACTGCCGGGGCCCTTACATTTGCTGAAATGGGAAGCATGTTCCCGGGTGCCGGCGGCTTGTACGTGTACCTTCGCGAGGCTTATGGTGAAACGGTGGGGTTTCTGTACGGTTGGTTTATCTTGTTCATCAGCACCTCGGGGAGTATCGCCGCGCTGGCGGTGGTGTGTTCGGAGCACTTACTGGTGCTGTTTGGCGGCGGTAAGGACCCCGGTACGGTCACCATGCTGGCAGCGGGCATCACCATTTTTCTAACCGTTGTGAATTTATTTGGGGTGAAAATAGGCGAGTGGATTGCCAATTTGTTTACCGGCGCCAAGTTGCTCGGGCTGTTGCTTATTATTGGCGCAGGAGTGTTTTTTGCCAGCAAAACGGTGTCGGTTGAAAACGCCGCTACCAATTTTGCCAGCACCGAGCCCGTCAGCATGTGGAGCGCTTTTGCAGTGGCGTTTGTGGGCGTACTGTGGTCGTATGGAGGCTGGCAACACGCATCCTACATGGCAGGGGAGGCGGTAAATCCACAAAAAACCGTGCCGCGCGCCATGATGATCGGCGCGGCAATTGTCACCCTGGTGTATGTGCTGGCCAATGTGGCCTACCTGCGCATGTTGCCGGTGGAGCATATGGCACAGTCGAAAACCATTGCCGCCGATGCTATGGGCGCCCTGGTGCCCTGGGGAGCGCCCTTGATGGCCTTTCTCATCGCCGTGTCTACTTTTGGCACTACCGGCATTTATTGCATGACGGCTCCGCGCATTTATTATGCCATGGCCAAGGATGGTATTTTCTTTCCGCAACTGGCCAAGGTGCATCCGAAATGGAAGACACCAGTGAATGCCATACTTATCCAGAGCGGGTGGTCGCTGGCTTTGCTGTTGTTTTGGGGAACCTTCGAAGATTTGATTGAATACGTTACGTTTATGGACTGGATTGGCCTTGGGCTGGTAGCCAGTACCATTTTTGTGTTTCGGAAGCGCCAGCCGAATGCCGAGCGCGGCTATCGTACTACAGCCTTCCCTTTGCCACCCCTCTTTTTTCTGGCCGTAGTCATTTGGTTTGTGTCCTTTACGTTGGTTGAAAACCCCGTAAAAGCAGCAGCAGGCCTGGGTGTGGTTGGCGTGGGCTGGCTTGCCTATATTTTATTTTTCAAAAAAAATAACCAACAAAAACCATGACTGTAAACGTAGAACAACTGCGTATCGAAGATTATAAACAACTGCTAAACGCCATGAAAAGTGCCTATGCCAACTGGCAGGGCAGTTTCTGGAGTTTGGAGGCTATTTCACGTTTGATTGACAAGTTCCCCGAAGGGCAGTTGGTCGTGAAGGTGGATGGAAAAGTGGTGGGTAGCGCCCTATCGATCATTGTCAACTATAAAGATTTTGGCGACAACCATACCTACGCCCAGATTACGGGTAACTATTCCTTTGATACCCACGATAAGAAAGGCAATGTGTTGTATGGCATAGAGGTATTTATTGACCCGGAATACCGCGGGCTCCGCTTGGGCCGCAGGCTGTACGATGCACGGAAAGAGCTCTGCGAGCACCGGAACCTGGAAGCCATTGTATTTGGTGGCAGATTGCCGAATTACCACCAGTATTCGGATAAGATGAAGCCGAAAGACTACATCGAAAAGGTGCGCAAAAAAGAAATTTTTGATCCGGTACTGACTTTTCAGCTGGCCAACGATTTCCACGTGAAGAAACTGCTCCGCAATTACATGCCGGAGGACAAGGAGTCGAAGGAGCACGCTACATTGCTGCAATGGGACAATGTATACTACGAGGCGCCCAGCGTACACAATGTTTTTCAAAAAGAAGTAATCCGGTTGGGGCTCCTGCAATGGCAGATGCGGCCCTATCCCAGCCTGCAGGACCTGTTCGTGCAACTGGAGTATTTTGTTACCACTGTTTCAGCCTACAAAGCGGACTTCTTGCTGCTTCCCGAGTTTTTTAATGCACCACTGCTTGCCGATTACAATCACCTGCACGAGGCGCAGGCCATCCGAAAGGTGGCAGAATTTACCCCCGAATTGAGAGATCGCTTTCATGAGCTGGCCATCCGATACAACATCAACATCATTACCGGAAGCATGCCTGAACTCGATGGGAATGATTTACACAATGCCGGCTACCTCTGTCACCGTAACGGTAAGATTGACCGCTATGAAAAAATACACGTCACACCCGACGAGACCAAATACTGGGGTATGACCGGCGGCGATGGCGTAAAGGTGTTTGAGACCGATTCGGGAAACATAGGTATCCTGATTTGTTACGATTCCGAATTTCCGGAACTGGGGCGTATTCTGGCCGAGCAGGGTATGGAAATCCTTTTTGTTCCTTTTCTTACCGATACCCAGAATGCCTATTTCCGTGTGCGGCATTGCGCGCAGGCGCGGGCCATCGAGAACGAATGCTATGTTGCCATCAGCGGCAGCACGGGCAACCTGCCAAAGATTAAGAACATGGACATTCAGTATGCCCAATCGGCTGTATTGACCCCCTGCGATTACGCCTTTCCTACCAATGGCATTCGATCAGAAGCCACGCCCAATACGGAAATGGTGCTGATTGCCGATGTAGATTTGAGTTTGCTCAAAGAATTACACCATCAGGGTAGTGTGAAAAACTTGAAAGACCGGCGCCACGATCTGTACGAAGTAAGGGTGAAGGGGCCCAACGAATCACCAAGAGGCATTCAAACTAATGGGTTGAACCTGAATGCCGGATAGCGCAGGAGGCTTTTAGCCTTGGGGTATTGGTCTTTGGCCTCGATCTCGATTTAAAATACTGTACCAGATTAAATACTGGAAAAATTAGAGTTAAATGCGGCACATCCTGATTTTAAAAGGGCTCAGTATTTAATGCTAGTTTTTCCAGTATTTGATCTGACAGGTTGCTTAGCATTCCGGCCCCAACTCATTGCAATTTGAGCAAAGATCTGAACAGCAGGATGTTAAAGGCCAGGAAGGCTACAAAAATAAACCCGTTGATGAATGGTCCCAACCAGGCCCAAAGGGTTCGCTGTTGCTTGGCGCCTTTGAGCCCGAAATAGAACCCTATGCCGCAGAGTATAAGTGTGGCACCAAAGAAGAGGCCTGCAACCCAAAGTTGCTCGCCCATGAAACCGGGTGACTTGGCGTACAAGCCCATGGCCAGACAAGCCAGTACAGCAAACCACAGACTCCGATTTGAATATTCCATTATAATGTTGTTTTAGCGGAACGCCGCCACCACAGCAGGTACAGCACGGCGGCAAAACTTGTTGCTGCTGCAAAATAAAAAATTGCCGGCATACGGTAGATTAAATCTGCGTAATACCAGCCGGCGATAGCAGCGCCGCCACCAATGGCAATTTCCAGCGCGATGTACATGGTGGCCAGGGCCCTTCCACGGCGCATTGGGTCGCCCAGATCAACCGTCCAGGCATTGATGGCCGGGGAGAAAATGCCATTGCCCAGGCCGAACAGGATGGAACCCAGGTAAAGCCCCTTCCAGGTAGTAATGTGTGCAAAAACCAGCATGGCAATACCGATAAGGATGGCCGAGATGATGAGGACTGGTACCCTTCCAATCCGGTCGGAGGTTTTGCCGGCGAAAAATCGGGTGGAAACACTGGCCAGGGTAAACAGCGTGAAAAAGGTTCCCCGGTTGCCGATGTGCAGGGAATCGCTCAGGTCGGGCACCAGCGTCAGTATAACCCCATAGCTGATGTAGCAACCCAACATCACGATTCCTGCAGGCAGTGCCCTGGGGTCCCAAATGTCGCCCCGGCCTACTTTAAGCAAGCGCCAATGGAAGCGCTGTTTGTTTTGCAGGGTCTCTGGCAGGTTGTAGATGATGATTACCGAGAACAAGGCCATGACCGCAGAGGCATAAAACATGGCGTTGATGGAAACTGTTTTAGCCAGCCAGCTGCCCAGCGGTGGCGATGCAGAAGCGCCCAGACTAAGGCAAATGCCCAAAATGCCCATGGCCTCCCCGCGCCGGTAAAGTGGCGCTATATCAGCAACATAGGCCGACGTGCCGGTTGGTTTAAACCCGGTAGAAAAACCGTGAAAAAAGCGCAGCGCCAGAAAACCTGCAACGAAATACAATTGCGGATATAGCAGGCTACAGAAAACGCAAACAAGCGCACCCACGTACATCACGGGCAAGCGCCCAATCGTGTCGGCTAATTTGCCACTAAAAGGGCGTGATATTCCCGCAGTGATTGTAAAAAGCGCGATGATGAGTCCTTCGTATTGTGCCCCTCCCATGGAGGCGAGGTAAGAGGGCAACTCGGGCAGCATCATGTTGAAACTGCCAGCAAATAATGCATGCGATAGACACAGCAACAAAAAGGGCGTCGTATACAGGGGTGTCTCAGCCGCTGGGGCATCGAGGGAAATCTCCTCGGTCATGTAGGGTCCTTTTCTAATAATTGGTGGGCAATAAAGCCCTGGATAACCCCCAGCCCCCGCTCAAAGTCATGGTTGTTGTTCACCACAATGTCGGATTCCTCCCGGTAAGGCATGATGAAACGCTCGTAAGCGGGCAGTACATGGTGCTGGTAGCGGTACAGCACATCTTCGATGGGGTAATTCCGCTCCACCTGGTCGCGCATGATGCGGCGGATCACCTTCAGGTTGTCCTTGGCATTTATGAACACCTTCAGGTCGAACTGTGACGCTATTTTTTTATAGTGAAAAATAAAAAGCCCCTCAACAATCAGCACAGGAGCGGGGTGGTACGTGTGTGTTTTGGGCTTTGCATCCGCATTGTTAAATGTATATTCTTCCCGGGTTACCACCTTGCCTTGCTGGATCATCTGCAAGTCTTTGCGCAGCGCCTTCTTATCGATAGAGCGCGGCAGATCAAAATTGATCACGCCCTCGGTATCCTTCTTTTGCATATCCCTGGGCAAATAGTAATCATCCTGTGAAATAATGCACAGTTGTTGCTCCGTAAATTGTTTCCGAAGCCGTCGGATAAAACTGGTTTTACCACTTCCGCTGCCTCCGCAAATACCGATGATGTAAGGGCTCATAATTGGGTTTTGGCTGTTTGACTGTTGGGTAGTTAGGATGAATTGGTAAACCTGGTTTCCTATTAAACCCCAAACAGCCTTTTTAATTTATTCTTGCGACAGGATACATTCTGTGTGCAGGTTCGTACCAGGGTGAATGGCGGTACACCCAGTCGAGCTGTGCGCTGGCGCTGACTGCAAATTTGGGGTCTTTTTGTCGTTTTTCTGCTAACTCCGCCTGTATTTCCGGATGTTCTTTCAAATAATCTGCTGCCAGGTCTTCAAAGACATAAGCGGAAAAGTATTCCTTTTGCATCAGTATGGGTTCGAAAAAATTCCAGGCAAACCATGAATCGGGCGCTTGTGGTTCAAGGGTTTCTACAATGAAGCGGTTGGCTTCCTGGTTTGTACGGACCAGCCAGTCGCCCTTTCGGAACGCCCGCTGCATATTTTTGGTTTCTAACGCAATTTGGTAATGGTAGTAGTGGCCCTCCCAACCATTGCGGGTTTCAAAACTTCGGATGAAGTAACTTTCGGTTTCCAGCAGGGTATCCCTTTCAAGAGCGTCCATCCGAACGCCATTGCGCTGCAACCGCTGTACCACTTCCGACCAGGCCTGCGGGATGACATAGGCTCGGGGTTTGGCGATTTCCATGGCCGGGAGGTATTCGTTGTAGTAGGGTATTGCTTTGGCGTAGGGTTCGTTGCGGTCGTACCAGAGCCGTGGAAGCCCGCTGACTTCGGATGGCTTGTATTTGGCGGCATAGCCTTTGAATAGAAAATCCTGCTGCCGGGTGGTATCGAGCTGCCAGTCGAGCGAAAAACGCGTTTTATTCCGGGTGATTTCCATGGCACGTTGCCGCGTTTCGCCCAGTTCAAGGTAGTTTTCTCCAACGAAAGCAATAACCGATTCCATGAAGGCGCGGGTGCTGCGCAACCGATCGGCAAAAGGCTTGAGCATGTGCGTTTCGGGCATAAACCCAATGGTGTTCCAAAGGGCTGCATAGCCGGTTGAGTAGCGCGCATAATCACAGAAGCTGATCAGTCCACTGTCGGGCGTGTTTCCAGGGCCATCTACGTAGGGCGTCATCTCCCAGCCCCGGTTTTTCAAATCACCGAACAGGTAGGGGATCATTTTTTGCTGCAGGAACTGATCGAGCGGAGCTTCCAGTTTGTTGTGCAGCGTTGGGATGAGCGTCAGGGTATACTGGTAATCGGCGCCATTAGAGGTGTGGTTGTCGATGAACACGTCGGGCATCCAGCGTTGAAAGATTTCCTGGAAACTTTGTGCATTGCGGGTGTCGCTTTTGATAAAATCGCGGTTCAGGTCGTAATTGCGTGCATTGCCCCGAAAGCCATACGATTCCGGGCCATTCTGGTTGGCGCGTGTGCTGCTGTTGCGGTTGAGGCAGCCGCCTACATTGTACACCGGGATGACCACCAGCACGAGATGGTCCAGTGCAGTACCAGGCGCAGCAAGCAGGTCGCGAAGCAGCAGCACCGTGGCGTCAATACCTTCTGGTTCACCAGGGTGGATACCATTGTTGATCAACAGAATGCGGCGACCCGACTGCCGGATTCGGGCTGGATCAAACACGCCGTCGTTCGACAAAACAGCTACATGAAGGGGCAGGCCAGCATCTGTGCTGCCCGAGGTGCTCAGTTGAAACTGTCCCGGGTAGGCGGCGGCCATTTTTTCATAGCACCGGATGATTTCCTCGTAGTGCAGGGTTTCGTTGGAATCGCGTTCAAAAGGAATGGTAAATAGCGGCGCGGCGTGCTGGGCGTACACCGGTTGGGCCAGCAGCCAGCAGCAATAGAACAAGGCAATTCGTAAACATGGCATACCAGGGAGTTTTCAGGGCGAAAATAGGGAAAAGCCTGCGAACCGGGTGGATGCAATCTTTCAAAATACAATGCGGGGAATCAGTACTGTTTTTGGGGGTAAGTTGTGGCCCGCTTTTTGGGGTGTTGCGGCAAGGTTTCCATCAACGTAAAACTACGCATTTATTGTTGTAGTTAAAACCGTCTTTGCCCGACAATTTAGCAGGAAATTGCGCCGTTACCCTTTTTCACCAAATGTTGAAAACTGCTTATGCCACGCCAGCTGCTACTATTGCTTTTTCTCTTTCCCATTTTCCTTAGTGCACAAACCGAATACACCCTTCAGGATGCCCTCGACAAGGAGCAAATTAAGCTTCGGGTAGATGGCGCGGGTGGACATTCCGGTCAATCGCTGGTATTGCACATAGAACGCCTGGCAAAACGCGCCATCAAAGTGCGCATTCCGGCTGGGTTGGTGTTTGAGCCGGCCGATACGAACCTGCAGGCTTTGGTGGTGGTCAAAGAGGAACTCATTGCATTGGAGAACCCGAAAGTTTTTTTTAAAGTCTGGGGTGTTTGTTCAGAGGCACACGACCGTTCGCCGGGTGAGGGTGATGTTTTCACGCCGGGAGAACTGGCTGCCGGGGCCTTGTTGAAACTGACCCAGTACATTTCCGACAACAAGTTGTACCGCGATGGCGATGCTCAGTCGGCAGTGTGGGCGGTCACCGATGCTTATCCGATAGCCACCATCCAACATAAGGGCTTGCTGGCCACTACCTGCCAACTTTTAGGACAGCCCCTTCCCGAATACAAAATCAATACGTCTGCTGCGACACGCCCGGCCCGCCCACGTGAGGTTGCCATGCAGTATGAGCCGCTTTCTGTGGAGGGCAATTTTGAGTACCAGACCAACACAGAAAAAATTATCAACGTGTATGTGATCGATTCCACCGGCAATAAAGTCCGCTCTATTTTTGAAAACCAACGCCATCCACCGGGTTGGGCAAAATATTCTTTCTATTTCAAAACCACCAAACTGCCCCGTGGCACGTATGAGGTTTGTCTGGATGATGGGGAAAAGATCGTGAAGAAGATCAAGGTGACGTATTAGTTGGTCTTTAGTCTTTGGCCTTTGGTCTTTGGCTTTGCTCCGAAGTACTCACTGTTTGGTTTTCAAGGTATTGCGTTGATCCAAAGTTGTAAACCATAAATTTTACACCTCCAGTTCACAGACCCTGTAAAATACAGCAGGTGTATTATTGATCAACACATATTTTGTCAAAAAAACAATTCACTGAAAACCCAACAGTAAATATTTCGGAGCAAAGCCAAGGGCTAAAGACCAAAGACCAACCAGGTTCGCATCAGGTTTGCTGTTTCAGGTCATCCAAATATTGCTCTTTTTGGATTTCATAGAACGATTTGTCCATTAAGAAACCAGCTGCCAGGTTGCCAACTATGCCAGCCAGCAAAAAATAGAAAATGGCAGAGTGCCGGTCGGTCATCTCCAATACAAGGATGGCGGAGGTGAAGGGCGTTCTGGTAACACCTGTCAGAAAGGCAATCATACTGACCAGAATGAGCAGGTTGTGGTGATCGGAAGTGAGCCCCAGTGGCCCTACCAATAATGCTCCGAGTGCAGCGCCCGAAGAGAGGGCCGTTGCAAAAATGCCACCACCACCGCCAACGCTGAATGACAACGCAGCCCCAATGAAGCGGGCAGGAAAGGCATACAGCGGAACGCTCTCTGCGCCGTCGAACAAGATCTGGTTGATCACCGATTTTCCAGTACCCATGGATACGGTACCGCTGAAATAAGTGAGGATGGCAAACAACATGCTCAGGCCCAATACAAACAACAGTTGATGGCTCCGTTTTTTATAGACCGATCGCTTGGAGGACACCCAAAGTAACATCCGCGTAAATCCGGCGCCGGCATAACCGGCCATAAAAGCCACCAGCAGTAGGGCCCATATCATCCAAATGGGAAAAGGATCGATACGCGGGTATCCCAGGTACAGGTAGGCGCCCAGAAAGTTTTGTGCCGTCATACCGGCAATAATTACGGCGCTGAAAACTGCGGTGCGAAAGCGGGCGATATGGCTTTTGCTCAATTCTTCAATAACGTAAACAATACCTCCCAACGGCGTATTGAAGGCCGCAGCAAGCCCGGATGCCCCGCCGGTAATCAGCATGATGCGGTGAGAAACCCTGGGCCAGGAATCCGGAATGAGCCGGTATACCAGGTCGAAAATAGAGCCTGATACTTGCAGGGTTGGTCCCTCCCGACCGATGGCGCCGCCGCCGAGCATCAGTAAAAGACTGCTTCCAATTTTTACCAGTCCGATTTTGACACTTAAAAACAAGGAAACAAACCGACTCCGCGAAGTGCCTGCAAGGTCGATGGCCGCCATTAATTGTGGTATACCACTGCCTTTTGCGTTGGGGGCAAGCCGTGCGGTAAGCAGCCAGGAGGCGATGAAAAATACCGGGTTATGAGAAAAATAAGCCAGTTTTGATACCCGTAAACCGCTTTTGCCCCTTGTTCGAACAATTTAAAAAGGTGCTCATAACCCACGGCAACCAAGCCAGTAAGGATGGAAGCTACCCACAAGGGAATGGCCTGGAAAGGAATTTTCAGGTGCTGGTTTTCCAGGATTTTTTGCTGTACTAATTTCCCAATCTTGGTATTGCGAAGGGATTTTAGTTTTCGGTACAGCCAAAGTTCCCAGGGATACAAATGGTATTTTTGTTGCATACTGGATCAGAAAACACTGCTGTTCGGCAAGGTTACGGTTTTTTTGTAAATGACCGGCCATTTTAGCCTTGCAATGCTGGAAGGTCGGGCGGAATTGGGATAAAACTTCCCGATGCCGCAGATTAGCAAAACCTTTTTCTTTTTTACTATGTTTGAGCATCATTTGATCTACAATTATCTAATCAGACCTCTGTGTATGCTACCATTTCGACAAATCTCGTTGCTTTTTTGTGCCATTTTGCTGAGCGTAACCGGCAGTCATGCGCAAACCCTGCTCGATGCAGTAACCCCTCGCCCTTATGCTCCCCGCAATGTTTTTGAACTGCAGGAAGGATTCGACCAATGGGCGAAAGGCAAAGACCTGAGTACCCTCAAAGGCTGGAAAAATTTTGAGCGCAAACTGTACATCGAAAGCACCCGTGTTAATGCAGACGGAAATTATCCCAGCGACTCGGAGTATCTCGAAACAGTGCAATCGGTCATGGCGCTTCATCAGCAAGTCCAGAACAGGAACGCTTCCTCCTGGTGGCCGGTCGGTCCCTTTGGCCCGCCACCCTCCAACAGCCAGATTGGGATTGGCCGTATCAACTGTGTGGCATTTCATCCTACCAACCCCGATATCATTTACGTCGGCGTACCCGATGGGGGAATCTGGAAAACCGATAACCAGGGTCAGAGCTGGATTCCACTGGGCGACGGCTTACCCGTGCCTGGCGTTAGTGCTATACTGATCGATCCCCTGCATCCTGATACGATGTTTATTGCCACCGGTGACGCAGAATACAACATGGGCTCTACTACCGGCACCATCAGCAGCTCGAGCGGCTATGAGCGCGGGTTGGGTGTATTCAAAACCACCGATGGCGGACTAAGCTGGGAGCCTACGGGCCTGAGCACCAACCCTGTAACCCACCATCTCAGTTTGCTCACCGGACTGGTAGCCCTGCAGGACTCTGCTTACCATATGCTGGCATCGGGGCCCAAAGGTGTTTTCCGCAGCGACAATGGCGGCGACAACTGGTACAAAACCATCGCCGAACCAGTGGAAGTTATGGAGCAGGATCCTATCAACCCAAACATCATTTATGCGGCTTCCAGTAACCGTTTTTACGACAATACTTACAACCGCCCTTCCATTCTGAAATCGGTTGATTTCGGAAAAACCTGGGTTCGCCTGCCAGTGTTTGGTACGGGTGAAACCACTTCCAGAATCAATCTCCGTATTGCGCCTTCCAGTCCGAACATCGTGTATGCACTGGCGGCCAACGGCTCGGATTCGGGTTTGTTTGGCGTATACCGTAGTGAAGATTCGGGTGATAATTGGACGCAAGTAGTTAACAGTGATACCCTCAACCTGCTGGGCTGGAACCTTGGCGACCCTGATAATGATTCCGGTGGACAAGGCTGGTACGATCTGGTGCTTTGTGTGGACAACGAAAACCCCAACCGATTGTTTGTTGGGGGGGTGAACCTTTGGGGCTCTGAAGATGGTGGCTATACCTGGGCGCTCAGTACCCACTGGACCAAGTGGGCCGGCCCCAGTGCCCATGCCGACTTGCACCAAATGCGTTACAACCCAATTTCAGGGAAATACTACCTGTGTTCAGACGGCGGAATCGTAAGCACCGACAGCTTGGTGCTGGGCGACATGGTTGCCATCCGGGAGTGCGTTCAGAACAATGGATCCTTTGAATATGGCTGTTATACCTTTCCCACGGTTTGGGAAGACATCATGAATGGCCTTGCCATTACCCACTTCTACAAACTCGATGTGTTTAACGGCGACGATCGCTACATCATCGGTGGCGCGCAGGATAATTCGCATTCCCTTCGCCATGCCGATGGCAACTGGCAGACCGTGTTTCGGGGAGATGGAATGGATGCCACGTTTCATTCCACTAACCCTGACATTGTTTTTGGTGCATCCCAAAACGGTAGTATCCATGTTACTTACGATGGCGCGCAATCCTACGATTTCAACATCAGCAATCCTGCGCGCGACAATGGCGCCACGGGCGGCTGGGTGACCCCCTTCGAAGGCACCGCAACGGAGCCCTTCAAAATGTATGTCGGCTTCCAAAACATGTGGGAATACGATGCCGACACAGAGCAGTGGACGCAACTCTCCGATTTTGGCAGCGGACAAACTGCACGGGAAGTAGCCCTTTGCCCAACCAATCCGGATGCCCTTGCCTTACTCAAAACGGGTTCCACCGCGGGCTCCCGCCAAATTTGGCTCACCAAAGACCATGGCGCCAACTGGGATAAAATCAGCGACAATACCAATATTTTTGGCTTCGCTTATGCTTCCGATATTTGCTTTGGCAACAGCGACAACGAATTGTACCTCGCGCTGGCCGGTTATACCAACAACCACCGGATCTACCGCACCATGGATGGCGGGCAAACCTGGGAAAATATTACCAAAGGCTTTCCTAAAATTCCGGTGATAACCATCGAACACCATACCCATTCCCTGAACAACATGGTGTACATTGGCACCGACGATGGCGTATATTATACCAACGACGACCTGGATGAGTGGGTTCCGTATTTTGATGGCCTACCTGTTGTTCGCGTATCGGATATGGAACTGCATTACGCCTCCAACAAAGTTTACATCGCCACCTACGGTCGGGGTATGTGGGCCAATGATTTGATCCCCACCCCGCTGGTCAGTACCGAAACCCCCAAGCCACTCCAGGCTACGCTGAAGGTGGTGCCCAACCCTAGCGCAGGAAGTGGGATGATTTACCTGAACGAATTGCAGGCGGGGCGTTTTCAACTCCGTATTGTCGATGTGCTGGGCCGTGAAGTATGGCAGCAATCCATGGAAAATGTAGGTACGCAAATGGCCTTGCCTGTTCCATCTGGTTTGATATCCGGCTTGTACTACCTGCAATTACAGCAAGGCAAAAACACCCGCACGGTTACATTTTTAATAGAAAAATAAGATGGCAGGACTGTAATCGTTCGCGAATTACTCTGATACCCGCAGCGTTTGCTTGATGTAAATGCTGCGGGTATTGGCTTTTTTAGCACCAATCCAGATTTTGCCGATGGCAAAAACAAATGATAAATCCCAAAGACTGCACTCCAAATAAAATCTTTTGCGGGTAAATTCCGTTTATTTGCGGAATCCGATGCCAGCAATACTTTTCAGCATTTTTACCTGATATACAATGTCAAACATTCGCCTTTATACCTTTTTACTCCTTCAACTGTGCGGGAGCATGGTGGCCTTTGCCCAAAAAAGCGACTGGACGGCTACGCGCTGTAGCCAGGTGGACCGAAACCGCTCCATTGCTAATGTGACCCTTGGGGCGGGTAATGCCATGCTGGTTGGGAATGCCCGAACCATTTACCAGGTTCAATCCTGTGACCTCGCAACGGCACAACCACTGGCACCGGGAGAACAAAGCGTGCTCAATTACCGTGGCGGCAATACCGACCTGCGCTGGACGGACGAGGAGATGAAAACGGCCATAAAAAGTTCCGTGAACATCCAAACCGCATGGTACGATGAAGGAGCAGACCGGCTTTGGATTGGAACAAAATCCAACGGCGTTTTTGTGCTCAAGGCCAAACCCCAATTGCAACTGATCGATCAGATTACATCCTCCAACTCCAAATTGAAGTCGAACCAGATCAATATTATCTTTCAGGACCCCTCAGGCACCATGTGGATAGGTTCGGAAGAAGGCATGCTGACCGGTACGCCTGGAAAATGGAAATATGAAATCAACGGTTATGGCGTATTGCGTGCCAGGGCCTTTGGCAACGATGTGTATGTATTGGCCGATGGCGAGTTTTGGGTCGTGGAAGGCGGCTCAAAATGGCGCGCCATCGTCATCGATGAAAAAGCCCTGGAAGGCGAACCCCGTGACTTTGATGTGGCGCCTGACGGCACCCTGTGGGTTCTGTCGGCAATGGCTTCCGCTTACAACCTGCAAACCGATGAGTTTCACTTTTTCAGTGGTATTCAGGATTATACCAGCGAGTACGGAAAGTGTATTGTCGTAGACAAGGAAGGCGAAGCCTGGATCGGTACGGATGATAAGGGCTTGTACCATATTGGTATCCCGTCCGGACTGGCAATTATCTGCAGCATCGACCAACCGGTTTCCTGCCGGGGAAATGGCAATGATGGCGCATTGCGGGTGAAGGTGAGCGGGGGTGCAGAACCGCTGACGTATAAATGGTCGGCGCCAGGCATGGAAGGTGAAAACCCGACCCAGCTGATGGCAGGAAAATATACTGTAACGGTTACCGACAGCAAGGGCATTTCTAAATCTGCGGATGTAAGTCTGGATGACCCGAGACTCAAGTTGGAAGTGAAGTTGCTGAAACCGGAAACAGGTGCCGGCGATGCCAATGGGAATGCAGAAGTTGTTGTTTCAGGGGGAAGTCCGCGTTACCAATACCGCTGGGACAATGCTGAAACCACCAACGTCGCGCGAAAACTCAGTGAAGGAACCCACACCGTAACGGTAACCGATGCCAAGGGCTGTTCTGCCACCACAAGCCTGAAAATGACCCAAATGGTCGCAGAACTCAGCGTCAGCATACAGGAAATCACGCCAATAAAGTGCATCGGGGGCAAAACAGGCGTACTGCAAGCAGTAGTGCAAGGTGGTAAAAGCCCCTATAAATTCAACTGGAGCACTGCCGCCACTACCGAGTCGATTAACAGCCTTACCGCCGGCACCTATAAAGTGACCATAACCGATTCCCTGGGCGCAACGGTAGCAGGGAGTTTCAACATCGAGCCGCCTGCGCCTTTCTCAGCGGTAGCCTTGCCCAAGGGGCCAGCAACAGCCAATCAAAGCAATGGGGTGGCTACTGTTCAGGTTCAGGGGGCACCAGTCCGTACGTTTACCAGTGGGACAACGGTGAAAAAACGGAAACCGCGGTTGCGCTTGGGCCAGGCAAACACGCTGTTACCATTACGGATACCAACGGCTGTGTGGTAGCTGCATCGGCTGAAATTACCGAGAATATTCTGCCCCTGTCGGTAGTGATCAGTGCCAACAATACCATACGTTGCTTTGGCGATCGTAGTGCCACGGTGCAAGCCGCCATCAGCGGCGGCAAACTGCCTTATGCTTACACCTGGAGCGATGCAAATATTGGTCAGGGTGAAAGCCTCAAGGCCCTTGGTGCAGGCAACTACACGCTCACGGTTACCGATGCAGAGGGTAAAACAGCCGCCGCATCTGTCGTTGTAAAACAACCCGATCTGCTCGAATTAAGGGTAGCGGTGAAAAGTGCTGCGGCAACCAACCAAGCCAATGGCCAGGCTGTTGGTACGGTAAAAGGCGGCGTTCCACCCTATACTTTCGCCTGGGATAATAAAGAAAATACGGAAACGGCATTGCACCTTCCTGCCGGTTCGCACACACTAGCCGTAACCGATGCCAATGGTTGTACCGCCACAGGTTCGGTTGAGATCACGGAAAACATCCTGCCACTGGTGATGAATCTCTCGCAGAAAAATGCCATCCGTTGTCAGGGTAAAAAAGAGGCTGCATTATCACTGACCATAGAAGGAGGGAAGCCTCCGTTCAAGATTTTATGGAGCGATGCGGCACTTCAGGGCGAACAAGTGGCGAACCTGGGTCCGGGCACCTATGCTGTCACCGTAACCGATGCAGCCGGAAAAGAACTGAGCAAATCCATTACCGTGAGTGAGCCGCCCCTGTTGAGTGCTGCTGCGGAACTGGTGGCTGCAGCCTCTGTGAACCAGTCGGACAGCGCCGCACAATTAAAAGTGAGCGGTGGTGCAACGCCTTACCAGTATGCCTGGGACAATGGAGAAACCAGCACCAAAGCCGTAAAATTACCACCGGGCGCGAATGCGGCTACCGTAACGGATGCCAACGGCTGTACCGCTATTGCCTCCATCGGTGTTCCGGAGAACATTTTGCCCCTGCTGGCCAGCATTGAAGGCCAGTCGGGCATTCGCTGTGCCGGTGCTAAAGAAGGCTCGCTTTCAGTAAAGGTTAGTGGCGGCAAGCCGCCCTATATTTTCCTGTGGAGTAATCCCGCTTTCAAAGGTGAGGCACTCAAAGGACTGGGCGCTGGCGAATACGCGGTGACGGTTTCTGATGCCAAAGGCACTACCGCAACCGCAGCGTACATGGTTACGGCGCCAGACAGCCTGAAAGCCGAACTCATCCGGAAAGTTGGCGCTACCACCGACCGAACCCGCGACGGCAAAGCCATGCTGTCGGTCAGCGGAGGAAAACCGGAATACAGCATTGTTTGGGACAACGAAGAAAAAGGCACCAATGCCCGTCAACTTATCCAGGGACCCCACAGCGTCACCGTTACAGATGCCAATGGTTGCAACGCCAAACTCAGTTTTGAAACAGGAAAACGAATTTTGCCCGCTCTTACTGAAGGGATGCTGAGCAACGGACAAACGATTCGGATGGAGCGACTGCAATTTGAGGCAGATAGTTCCCGCCTTACGCCCGATTGTTTGCCGGTATTGGACGAAGTGTACGACTTCTTAGCAGAAAACGGCAAGATTGTTATCGAAATTGGCGGCCATACCAACAGCACCCCGCCCGATGAATTTTGCGACCGTTTGTCGTCGGCCCGTGCCAAATCCGTAGCAGACTACCTGATCACAAAAGGTATTGATCCCAAGCGTGTGGTGTCGAAAGGCTATGGCAAACGCAAACCGATTGTCAGCAATGCTACCCCGGAAGGCCGAAGGCAAAACCAACGGGTGGAGATCAAAATCCTGGAAATCAATTGATGCGCAATCTTCGGCTCGGTTTGTTGTTGATAATGCTCGCTGGTGGCTGGTGGCACTGCCAGTCTGGTATGTCCTCCTGGAAGCGGTTGCAAAGTGACTTTGTAGGCGCCTTCCCCGAGGGATCCGAATTTTTAGTCGTCGATTCAAAGGATACGCTGCGCCTTCCCTTACCACCGCCTCCCTTGGCAGATGAAAACGCTGCAGCAACTTTATTAAGTTCGTTTTACCTGCGGGCTAAAGCACTTGACAGCACGCAACTTTCGCAGCACGAGTTCGAGCGGCTGAAGCGGTTTCGCCTTGCGTTGCTGCAATTGCAGCTCGATGTTCAGCAAGAAACGTACGCGCGTTGTAATCCTGAAGATTACGCAATGGCGGGCCTGCTGCAACATTTCCTGGACGATGAGGGGGAGGTACGCCATCCTGCTTTGCTGGTACAGCTGCTGGAATCCGTGCCAGACTATTACCGTTCGGTACGGGAGAACTGGCAGGCGCCAGCTACCGACCATATCAACCTCGCTTTAATGGAAATGCTGCAAACCATGGAGAGCCTGGAACAGATAGCGCACGGCGCTGATGCGCTCTCCATAGGTTACCGGGAACGCATAAAAAAGGCCGTTCCACGTGCGCGGACGGCCCTTAAAGAATATATTTCCTTGTGCCAGAGTGCCTGGCTGCAATAAGCGTTTAAATGTTTTCTGTGCTGTTTTTTTCAATCAGCACTTCTTTCAATTCCTTGACGAAGGCGTATTGTTCCGGAAGCAAGCGTTTAAAAGTTTCCTTCACAGCAACGAATGCGCCCTTTTCGTGGTCGAACAGGCTTTTAAGGTGCAATTTTGCCTTTTCCTTGGCAACCCGGTAATCTTCGTACATCAATGCGCGTAGTGAAGGGAATTCATGCCAGTCGGCCTCAACAGCGATGGCTTTACGGGACTGTCCGTTGGCATCGGTCACTGCATCAAGTTCGATGATGGAGCGCTGCGTTAGCCGTTTAGATTCCTCAGGGGTCAGGGTGCTCCAGACATCTTTGGCTTCGTCGTTGTTGACGAGAAAGACTTCCAGACCTTTTTCGCGAACCCTGTAAATGATGAGGTCTATATTTTCTTGCTCTTGCATTGAATGTAAGATTGTGCGTGTACAAACGCTTCAGCACGCTAAAAGTTCAGTACCGTGTGCTTTTTCGAACGAATCGGTAAAGGTCGGCATTTGCGCCGCATTTGCAAAGGATTAGATGGGCAAAATGACAAATGCTCTAAATCCGAATGGTAGACCGTTTTCGGGCAGGCGCTGGTGGTGCCGGGGCGCTGGGCTCGCTGCCTTCTCCTTGCCGGAGGCGTTCTTCGGGCAATAGATCCGGGGGAGCGTTGCCATCGTCGGCGGGAGCGCTGCCGGGCCCCAATTGGTTGGGATCGAGCCCCTGAAAAAAACGTTCAAACAACTGCTGCAAGTCGGAGAAGCCCTGTGGTATGCTGTTGCCAAAAGGATCCGTCTGGAAAAAATCAAGCCCTCCTCCCTGGAAAAGGGTGTCCATTTTAAAGAAAAAAAGGCTCGAATCGGGTGAAATGTAAAAATCACCGCCTCTTTGTTGTGCACTGTCGGCTGGAAACAAGCCTTTGCTCATCTGTTCGTCCATCCTGCGCAGCAAATGCTCGAAGGGGTCGACGGGCCGTTGGCCATTTTGCTGGGCCATTGCTGGAACAGTCATCAGAGCCAGGCAAATGATCCCAAAAAATCGAAGATGGTGCATAGTATTGTAATTTTAAATGCAAATTTACATGCAAGAAAGTAGAATCATAGCGGGTGCGCTGGATTATCTTCCAGGTAAACGCTGGCCGACTTATTTTTGTATTTACCCTTTGGTGGTAAAATTTTCGAAGCAGAAAATCGTTCTAGTTTTCTACATTAAACACTAAATCTGCGCATGAATCGTATAATCCTGCTGTTGTTTACCATCCTTCCCCTTCTGGCCACAGCACAGCAATCCTCAAAAAGCAAATCCAAAGACCGCTTTCGCGAAAAAGATGACCCGGCCAATGTCGTGAGGGTTCAAAATGCCCGTTTCCTTAACAGCGCCGGCGCTGATTACAGTCCGGTGTACTACAAAAATGGCCTGGTATTCGTTTCTGCCCGTTTGAAAAATGGCCCGCAGGACAAAAAAACCGGACAAACCTATTCCGAAATTTATTTTGCCCCCTTTGATCCGGGTGGAGAACCCATCGCACCCAGTACTTTTTCCGTAGAAATCAATTCCTCCCTGCACGAAGGACCGGTTTCCTTCAGCCGGGACTTCAAATACATGTTTTTTACCCGCAACAACATGTACAAAGGTGTACAGAAAGCCGACAATACCGGAAAGGTGCGCTTAAAAATTTACATGGCCCGAAAAGGGGCGATTGATTGGGGCGATGTGCGGGAGCTACCGTTCAACTCCGAGACCTATTCCTGTTTGCACCCCAGCCTCAGTGCCGACGGAAACCGGCTTTATTTTGCTTCGGATATGCCAGGCGGATATGGTGGTTTTGACCTGTATTACAGCGATTATACGCCACAAGCTGGCTGGCAAACGCCCGTTAACCTCGGGCCGGAGATCAATTCCTCCAAAAATGAACTATTTCCCTACATCCATATTTCCGGAACCTTGTTCTTTTGCTCCGATGGCCACAATTCATTGGGCGGGCTGGATGTCTTTTATGTCGACGATGTGGCGGATGGCTCCAAAGAAGTGGTCAACTTGGGGGAGCCTTTTAATTCAAAAAAGGACGACCTGGGTTTCATCATGAACGATGAAGGCACTGCCGGGTTCTTCAGCTCCGAACGGGAGGAAGGCTATGGAAAGGACGATATTTTCTCCTTTACCATAGAAAAAGGTATTGAAGGGGTGGAAAAACCAGTGTCCAAACAAATTCAGATTTTCGTCACCGATGCTAAAAGTGGCAGCCCTTTGCAGGGTGCAGCCATCCGCGTGCTGAAACCCTCGGAAGATGGGTTTGTTAGTTCCGATCAGCAGTCGTATTACAACATAGACCTGGCGCCGGTGACCGATGGCTCCAATGTGCTGAGCCTTCAGTTGGTGCGCAAGGACATTGAGGATCTCGGCCCTGCCGACTTGTATACCAATGTTTCCGGCCAGGCACAAACGGATCTGTACAAATACCGGAGTTACCTGTTGCTGGTTAGCCTGGATGGTTTCCAAACCGTGGAACGCCTTTTTACTTTTGAAGGTGATGAAGTTCCGGTGATAAAGGTACCCCTGTCTGTTGCGCCCAAGTGTCATCGGGTGAGTGGTATTGTTGCGACCGACCAATTTGGCCGCCGGATCGTCAACGCCTCCCTCAGTTTTACCAACAAAGGCAGTGGTGCCAAATCAAAGGTGCGCACCAACCTGAATGGTGAATATGAAATTTGCCTGCCTTCTGACGGCGAATACCTGGTACAGGTAGAAAAAGAAGGCTTTTTGCCCGAAAATGCCAATGTAATGGTGTTTTCTGACCAAGGTAGCTACAAAGAAATCCGACTTCGGCCCACGCAGCTGGAAGGCGCATCAGCGTCCAACCCAAATGCCAATGCACTTCGCATTGGTTCCATCGTGGTCATGGACAAGATCAATTTCGAGCACAATAAGGCAACGCTCAATCAGATGGCCGTTCGGCAATTGGATGCCTTATACGATCTGATGAAGCGCTATCCCGACATGCAGATTGCTCTGGTGGCGCATAACGATACCCGTGGAGATGCCCAGCAAAATCTGAGTTTATCCGAATTGAGAGCCAAAATGCAAAAGCCTATCTCGTATTCAGGGGTATTGGCGAAAGCCGTATCAATGCTGTTGGAAAAGGTGGTTCGGAGCCCCGTAATAAATGTACACAAGGAGTTGACTGTACGGAGGAAGAGCATCTCTTCAATGTGCGGTACGAAGCGATTGTTACCCGCATCGGGGCGTAGATGTTGTTTTGTTTCACACGGGTTTTTTATTTCGCACAGATTTCACACGGATTAAAAAAAGGATTTTACACAGAATAGAAGCTACCGATCCTTATATGGTCAAGTTCCATGTTATGGAGGGCACAACATTCTGTGTAAAATCCTTTTTTAATCTGTGCGAAATAAAAGAAATCAATGCTGCCAGGCGTCCATCTCCCGGTTGAACAAATCGTTTTTGATTTTGTCTGACTCCAGCAGCATGTCCGTTCCAGTAAGGTATTCCCCAATTTTCAAATCATGCAGGTTGTTTTCCTTGATGATGTTGGAAGCGAAATTGCGCATTTCAAACATGTCCTCCCAGCTGGTGGTGGCCGCCAGGTTGTTGCCTGCGGTGTAAGCCTTTTGATGACTCAGGTATTCCCGGGCACTGGGGTAATGAATCCAAAATAAGGGCCGTTCAAATTTAAAATCGCCATCCTCGGTGTATTCATTGATCAGAGGGGCAATTCCCAGTATCCGGACCGACATGGTGCTGGTGCGGGCATCAAAAAACCAGGCCTCCTTGATGCGGTAGCGCTGCACATCCTCCCAGTTGATGTCTGAAGATACTGTTTGCGTTTCTTCTATCCCGGTATTGAAATTCAGCACGGTGATGTCTTCCTTCCTGAATAAAATGGTTTTGAGCTGGTCTTCGCTCAATGGCTGGGTAAAATGATCGTTTTCGGTGCTGTAAGCGGTTAATTGGCCGGTAAGCACGCCCTCCCGGAGTATGCTGAACAGGGGCGCATCGGGGTACACAAAAGGCAGGTTCATTTTTTCTCGTGTTTCTACAATCCGCCAAATGCGGTTTTCCCAAAGGATGTCGTTTTCACGCACCGAAGGGTAGTCGAGGGTGCTGCGTTCCTGCAACACACTACGCGTGGTAAAGTCGTCGAGCGGACGATCGGGGGAATTTGCCGGCTGCGCCCATCCCATGGGGGCATGTTGCAGCCAAAGCAGGAGCATGGCGGTAACCCACCGTGCAGAACGGCGGTTCAATAAGTTGTTCATAAAGTACCTGAGTTTAGTAACGGGTCAGCAATAGCTTTCCAATTTGGCGGCATTTTTTGAGCGCTGTAAAAACACTACTGTAGTACACTGCACGGTTGTTTTAACGACTTGACGTCACTCAAAACCTGCATCCCAAATCAGGAAACTTTTCTGACACGGTGCTTGGTAAAAGGAAAAGGGTTCCGGGCGACTATGGTGGGTCGCCAATCGATTCAGGGATAAGAACGTGTTCGGATTTAACATTTGGATGGCTGGGTAGGCAAATTTTGTTTTGATCAAGGCATTTTTTAGATTCGTTTACGGGTAATCCGGGTCTAAAAAATAACGACGAGCAGAAGAAAATTGGCCACCCAGGCGCCAAAATGTTAAATCAGAACACGTTCTAAGATTAAAATTTCCGGAAAATACCCTATAAAAACGGGCAGTTGCTGCCGCTATTTCAGCAAGCGCTTTTTTTAACCTAGGTTAAAGTTTTTGAATGCGTGCAGCAAAAAAGGGGTATTGTGCACCCGAACGAATTTTACTCCCGTTGTAAGCATTTAGGACATTGAAGCGAGTTTTTTGGCAAAATCCAGCAGGGTAGGGTAGCGGTAATGCACCGGCAGGGCGCTCAACTCATGCGCCTCTTCTTCCTTGCCCTCCACCAATACTGTGCGCATGCCCAGGCTGATCGCGAGTTTCATGTCGCAAACCGAATCACCAACGAGTACGCTGCGGGAAAAATCAATTTCCGGGAAATCCAGTTGTGCCTGCAGGGCCATGCCCGTGCCTGGTTTGCGGCAATCACAGCCATCAGATGGCCTGTGCGGGCAATAGTAGACTTTATCAATGCGCCCGCCCGCCATTTTTATTTTTTTCAGCATGAAGGCATGCACCGCTTCAAGGTCGGCTGCGCTCATAATTCCTTTGCCAACGCCCGACTGGTTGGTCACCACCACAATGCGCTTAAACAAGGGTGCCAGCAACGCCAACGCCTCCAGGGCGCCGGCTTCGAATTCAAATGCTTCGGGGCGTTTGACATAATCGCCAGGGGTGCGAACATTGATAACGCCATCTCGGTCTAAAAACAAGTACATAGCCGGCAAAGGTAAGCATTCCGGTCTGCTGCCAATGAACCTTCTGAACCTAAATTCGTTGTAGGTACAAATTAAAATTACAAAACATGCACATTACCATCATATCGGGAAGTACCCGACTCAATCGTCAATCTCACAGCGTAGCCCTGGCGCTTCAGGCCCGGATCAACGATTCAGGTATTCACAGCGCTGAAATCCTCGATCTGGCAGCGTACCAGTTTCCAATCATGGAAGAAGTGCTGCACCGCCACCCGAATCCACCAGATGGTTTGGACGATTTTGCCGAAAAAATTCGGCGTTCGGATGCGCATATTTTTGTCTCCCCGGAATACAACGGCAGTTACACCTCGGCCCTCAAAAATGCCGTAGATTACCTTAAAGAATCGGAGTTTTCTAAAAAAGTAATTGGTGTTGCCGCTGTGAGCGCGGGCGGCATGGGCGGCATGCGTGCCGCTTTGGCCATGCAACAGTTGGTGTTGGGTGTGGGTGCTTATGCCTTGCCGCAGATGTTGCTGGTAGGGCAGGTGGGCCAGCGTTTCGATGCCGACGGAAAATTATTGGACCCCCTGTTTGACAAAAATATGCAGGTATTCCTCAGTAATTTTTCCTTTTTGGCAGAAGCCGTTACGGAGAAAAAAGCTGCCTTGCAACCGGTTACAGTTTAAAAAATGGGGCAATTCCAGGAGTAGAGCCTGATTTTTCAAATAAAACAAGGCTATACCAGCCAGTTGGGAGCGATGAAACGTCCAATTGGCTGGTATTTTTATGCAAGGTAAGCGCCATTTGACCCAGGGCATTGTATACCTGCAGCTGCGCCCAATCGCCGGCGGGTAATTGCAGTTGCTGCGCGACAGGATTGGGGTAAACCTCCAGGCGCCGGACTGGCACAGACTGGGTTGAACTGGGGGTGCTGGTGATGCCGTATACGTCGCTGACGAACTTGTTTTGGGTGTTGTTTTGGTTCCGAAAGCCCACTCTTGCGTACCCAAGCGCGCCACTGTGGTCGTCGGTATAGAAGTAAAAATGGAATTCCTGCTCTTGCCCGGGCGCCAGTTGGATAATGGTGGAATCAATAAAACTGGGGTAGCAAACATCCGCACAAAGGGAACTTTCCCAGCCAATGGGCAGTGTGTTGACGAGTCGCCTGATGAGGATATCAACAGGCTCATTGCTGTCGTTTACCAGCATGCCACTGGTGAACAGGGTTTCACCGGGCTGGCCCCAGGTAGTATCCTGGCTGGTCATCTGAAAGGTAAAGTGGCCGTTTGCACCGCCTGTAGGGGTGCAGTCGTTGTTAAAATAACTGTCGAGGTCGCAGAGGATATCGTCGGGGTATCGGTCGAACCAACCGTGCTTGGCATGCACGATGCCATCGGTTCCGATGAGGTAAGCGTTGTTGGGGGCCGGACCGTAATGCTGCCACCAGTTGTTGCAGGGCCCGTCGAGGTATGCGGGCACCTGGAGGTTTTCATTGCTCAGCAAAGCTGCTGCCACAGCCATCCGTTCGGCATAGCTTGTCGGCTGCCGGTAGAGGATTCCTGCGTTGAGGTTAGCAGCGCCTGTGTTGACATAGCCAAAGTACGGGCTGATGTCGATGTCGGGATGGGCTTCAACACCGTAGACCACCAATACCGTCAGCGAATCGCCATACAGTGCGTTCACTTCATTGATTTTGGCAATTTTATTTCTAAAAACAGGACAGGTGTAGTTGCCGCCCACCATGAGCACGGGTTTTCCGGCAGACAAAGCGGTGGAAAGTGTGAAAGCCTGGCCGTTGAGATCGAACAAGGTAAAGTCGGCGGCTGTATCGCCAACCATGAGCCCGCTGTTGTCGAAATTACCCAGGTAGAGCGGGATGGTGCAAATCGAGTCGGCGCCCTGCGGTTCGGAAGCCAGGCCTATGGAGGGTTTTAAAACGAATTGGGCGGGTAAAAGGGTGCCAATTAACAACGTGAGGAGCAGGGTAAGGAATAGTTTCATAGGTCGTTTTTAGATCGGTTCAAAGTTATTGGTAATCCATTAGACCCCGAACCCCTGCATGGGTTTAATGCCGCCGACCCGCGTGAAGGCAGTTTTAAAAAAAGCCTCCAACAAGAACAATGCTTGTTGGAGGCTTGCAGTACAACCATAAAATGGTGAGACAAATCCTCTTTTACAGTCCAAAAGCCTTCTTCACATCGGCTACAGCATCCAGTTTTTCCCAGGTGAATGTCTCTACGGTAGTGGCTTTCGCATGACCATTCAACCCGATCATAACTTCTTTTTTCTGTGGTTCCCGACCGAAATGGCCATAGGCAGCAGTTTCGGAGAAAATGGGATTTTTCAGTCCAAAGCGCTTCACAATGGCTGCCGGCCGGAGGTCGAAAATGCCCATCAGTTTCTGGGCGATTTCACCGTCGCTGAGGCCTTTTACCTTGCAAGTGCCATAGGTATTGACAAACAAACCAACAGGCTGGGCTACGCCGATAGCGTAGGCAACCTGCACCAGGCACTGGTCAGCCAGTCCTGCTGCTACCACATTCTTGGCAATGTGCCGTGTAGCGTAGGCAGCGGAACGGTCAACCTTAGAAGCATCTTTTCCCGAAAATGCGCCACCACCGTGTGCACCCTTGCCGCCGTAAGTATCCACAATGATCTTGCGACCGGTAAGGCCGGTGTCGCCGTGCGGACCGCCGATGACGAATTTACCCGTAGGGTTGATGAAGAACTTGATGTCTTTTGTAAAAAGGCGCTGAATGCGGGCAGGGAATTGTTTTTTCACCCTTGGAATCAGGATTTTCTGGATGTCCTGCGCAATTTTCTCCTGGCTGATGTTGTCATCGTGCTGGGTGCTGACTACGATGGTGTCTATTTTTTTAGGGATGTGCTTGTCGGTGTATTCAATGGTAACCTGGCTCTTGGCATCGGGGCGCAGGTATTTCATTTGCTTGCCATCGTGGCGGATCTTGGCCAGTTCGCTCAACAGGCTGTGTGCCAGGTCGAGTGCGAGCGGCATGTAATTGTCGGTTTCATTGGTGGCATAACCGAACATCATGCCCTGGTCGCCGGCACCTTGCTCCTCTTCCTTTTTACCAACATCTACCCCTTGGGCGATGTCGGCGCTTTGCTCATGGATCGCACTGATAACCCCGCAGCTTTTGGCTTCAAACTGGTATTCAGCCTTGGTATAGCCTATTTTTTCAATGGCACGGCGAGCCGCTTCCTGCACATCAACGTAGGCATGGGAACGCACTTCGCCGGCTACCACAACAAGTCCGGTGGTTACAAGGGTTTCACAAGCTACTTTGGAGTTAGGGTCCTGGCGGAGAAACTCATCAAGGATGGCGTCGCTGATCTGATCGGCAACTTTATCGGGATGTCCTTCGGAAACTGATTCGGATGTGAAGAGGTAGGGCATTGCGTAAAAATTGAGATGCTAGAAATAGGTTAAAAAGGGGCCTTGTTATCGTGCTGGGATCAAAATATTTGTTCGGCCTTTACATCGGTTTTTTTGATAAAAAGTTCAACGGAACCGCAGCAGGCGGCGCAAAGGTAGAATTTCTATGTGGTAAAATAAAAGCCTGTCAGAAATCCATTCGCACCCGCAGGTTCAATCGCCGGCCGGTGAGGTAATTAGGGATGGCATACTGGTTGTTGTAAATGGTTTTGATCCAGGTGTTGGAGGCTTCATTGGCCACTTTCATCAGGTTAAAAATTTCCAGGCTTGCCCAGGTGTTGCGAGTAAAGCGGAGGAAATGGTTGGGCCGGCGGTTGCGCCAACTTTCGTTGTAAAGGAGCAGTGAAAAACCAATGTCCACGCGGTGATAGGGCTTAAAACGGTAGGGGTTTCGGTAAATCACGTTGTTGTCAACCACGCCAAAGGGCAGGCCACTGCCCACCGTAAAATTGAGGTGCATTTTGGCATTTTTATTTCGGCGCATGTAATCCTGAAAAAACATCGACAAGGTCATGAGCCGGTCGGTGGGCCTTGGCACGTCGTTGACCTCAGTACCTTCCAGATCGCCGACCTTCCTGAACATGTGCTGCACGCCATCGATGCTTTCTCGGGTCCGGAGAAAGGAAAGGTTGACCCAGCTTTCTGCACCGGGCAGGAACTCTCCATTGAGGCGTACATCAACACCGGTGGCATAGCCCCGGGAGTCGTTGTAGCCGGCATACCGGACGCGCACGTTGTCCAGGTCGTAGGAAATGAGGTCCCACATTTGCTTGTAATAGGCTTCTGCAATCAGGCGCATTTTTACAGGGTTGCGCCGTCCCCAAAGAAAATCGTAGGTGAAGCCGCCGACCACATGCGCACTTTTCTGCGCTTTGATATCGGTGTTAACACTCCCGTCGGGCCGGCGCATTTCGCGGTAAAAGGCGGGTTGGTAGTACAGGCCCCCGGCCAGCCGGTAGGAGAGGTCTTTTTTGATGTTGAGGGGTTTGTACAACATCTGGATGCGGGGCGAAACGAACCAATCCTTGTTCAAGTCCCAGTATTGTCCGCGGATGCCAGCATGTACCTGGAACTCCCGAACGCCATCCTGACGCCAGGTCCAGGTGTCCTGAAGGAAAGCGGTAAAACGATTGCTGCTGAGTGTGTTCTCGGTTTTGAGCACTTTGCGTACCCGCAGCGCGGTGGTGTCGTAGGGCAGGGAGTATAGCGCCGAATCGAGGCGTTCCCATTCGTTTATGTTGTCGAGGATGGCTTCGTTTTGCCATTTGCCCGACCATTGCAAAAAATGGCTGCGGGTTAGCCCGCTTTCCCGTTTGTCGTTCTGAAGTTCTATGCCGCCCTTGTATTCTGCATTGCGCACATCGAGCGTGAGGTAGTTGCGCACCCAGGTTTGCTGGGTACCGGTGCCGAGTACGTTCACAATTTCCCCAAAATTATCGGAGCCCAGGTTGGAGTCGATTTCACCGAGAATATAATACCCTAAAATATCGAAACGCTCGTTTTCCTGGCTGCGCCAACTGGAAGCCAGGAATTTGTGGTACACCGGGTTGCGCTCCCGCTCGGGCAGGTAGGTTAAGGAAACGCCCCCCATCCCCTGGGTAAAATCATCAACCTCCTGTCCTTCAAAGGCGGTGCGGAGTTGTAGTGCAAAATCGATCAGCCCAAAGGCTCTTACCAGGCTCTCCGGGATGTAATTGTACTGCGAGCGGTTGAAGTTGCCGATAAAGCCTATCTGCCAGTCGCGGTTGATGTCGTACGTGATATAGGTCTGAAAGTCGGAAAAATTGGGCGTGTATTCCCCCACCACGTCGAGGCTGCCCAACAACAGTTTGGTGGTTTTGTAGCGCGCACCCACCAGATAGCGCAGCGCCCGGTAGTTGTCTTTTTTCATTTTTATACTCCCTTCCAGGTGCGCACTGGCGCCAAGGAGGCTCCCGCTGGCACTGGCGCGCAAACTGTCGGGGCGTCTGTACTTCACGTCGAGTACCGACGACATTTTGTCACCGTATTTGGCCTGAAAACCGCCGGAGGAAAAGGATAAGTCGCGGATAAGGTCGATGTTGGGAAAAGTAAGGCCTTCCTGCTGGCCAGCCCGGATCAATTGCGGGCGGTAGATTTCAAAATCGTTGACATACACCAGGTTCTCGTCGTAATTGCCACCGCGAACCTGATACTGCGAAGTCAGTTCCCCTCCGGCGCCGGAGGAAGTACCCAAAGCGATGTGGGGCAATACGCTTTCCAGGTTGCCTGTGGTAGACGGCAGCAACTTGAGTTCCTTCATGTTTTTCTCCTTGACCATTCCGCCATCATCGAGCCGCCGGTCGCGGATAATCACTTCCAGATTAGATTCCGTGGGCGCCATCGATAGGTTGAGCGCGAAGCGGGCGCCAGCACTGAGGGGCAGCACATCGGCTGTGGTTTCTTTGTAAGCAACGCGGCGAAAGCCAAGGGTTAGTCGCTGCCCGGCGGGCACCTGAATGGCGTAATTGCCGTTTTCGTCGGAGGCAACTCCCGAACTGGCGCCCACCACATACACGGTAACCAGTTCGATGGGCTGGTCGGTAGCGGCATCCAGGATGCGGCCGTACACGGTAGCATCGCTTTGTGCAAGGGCGAATAAGGGGAGAAATAAACTTAGACCAACGAGTAGACGTATTGCTTGCCTCATAATTGCTTTTTTAAGGGTCTTTTGGGTGTTTCGTATGGGAGGGCACCACTTCGGCTACCACGAAAATACTGCCTATTACCAATATCAGGTCGTCCGGGGAGGCAGCGCGCCTGGCGGTCTGGTAAGCGGCCCTGACCGAGCGGTATGTTTTTCCCGTCAGGCCAAACGCTGCCGCTTTTGCTTGCAGCAAATCGGCGTCGAGTCCTCTGGGAATATTGGCTTTGGCAAAATAGTATGTCGCCGAGGATGGATAAAGCGGCAGCGCTTTGTTCAGGTCTTTGTCGTTGACACTTCCCGTAACGATGTGCAATTGCCGGAAAGGCATGTCCTGTAACTGCCGGAAAGCAAATCGGATGCCAGCCTCGTTGTGCGCACTGTCTAGAATAATGGTAGGGTTGTGGCCGACAATCTGCCAGCGGCCCATGAAACCGGTGTAGGCTTTTAAGTGGCCCAGGCCTTGCTTCAGGGCAGTATCCCAGTGGATGTTTTTTGATGCAAAAAACGGAAGTTGTTGCATCACGGCACAGGTTTGCAACACGGTTGCGATATTTTTAGCCTGGTAGGGGCCATTGGCATCTACGGTGAGGTTGGTGGCGGGACCATGTTTGGGCTGGATGTCGAAAACGGAGCACCCCTGCTGCATTTCACCCCGGTCACGGACGGTGAACTGCTGGTCGGCAAATACGAGGCTGGTTTTTGCCTGATCTGCTTTGGCCTGGAATACCGGCGTGGTTTCTGCTTGTGTTTCCCCAATCACCACCGGGGTGTGCGGTTTGATGATGCCCGCTTTTTCGGAGGCAATTTTTTCCAGGGTGTCGCCCAACATGTCCATGTGGTCGTAACTGATGTTGGTGATGACACTGCACAGCGGGCGAATGACGTTGGTACTGTCGAGCCTGCCGCCAAGGCCTACCTCAATGATGGCAATGTCGACTTTTTGTTTTGCAAAATAATCGAAGGCCATGGCAACGGTCATTTCAAAAAAGGAGGGCTGAATTTGTCTGATGAGTGCCTGGTGTTGCGTCACGAAATCCACCACCGCTTTGCGGGACATCATTTGGCCATTGACGCGAATCCTTTCCCGGAAGTCGCGGTAATGCGGACTAGTGTACAGCCCGGTTTTGAGTCCGGCAGCCTGACAAACAGCGGCCAGCATATTGCTCACAGAACCTTTTCCATTGGTGCCGGCAACATGGATACTGGCAAACTGCTCCTGTGGCCTGCCCAGCGCTTCACACAGCGCCAGGGTGTTGCTCAGGTCTTTTTTGAAGGCAGCAGCGCCAATGCGGTGAAACATTGGGAGCTGTGCGTACATGAAGTCGAGGGTTTCCTTGTATTGCATGATTAGAAAAACAGCACGCAAAGGTGCCATTTTTTTCCTTCTGTATGCGGGTTGTAAGGCAAGGATTACGGACCTTTGCCCGGACAGCGCAAAAGGCGTTGCTTTTCCGCCCGATTTATGCACATATTAATCGTTAACCAGTCCAAAATTCCCGTCCACGCCCACGGTGGTACCGAGCGCATCATTTGGTGGCTGGGAAAAAACCTGGTTGAGTTGGGCCATCAAGTGACCTATTTGGTTGAAAAAGGCTCGGAATGCCCGTTTGCAAAAACTTTGGTGCTGGATCCGGCAAAGCCGCTGGATCAACAGCTTCCGGAAGATGTTGATCTCGTGCATTTGCATTGCGAGATCAAACCACCGGAAACCAAGCCCTACCTTGTTACCAAGCACGACAACTGTCTGACGCCATGCCTGCTTTCCCCCAATACGGTATTTTTGTCGCGCAACCATGCCCTGCGCCATGGCGGCAGTGTTTTTGTGTACAACGGTCTCGATTTTGAGGATTACGGCACGCCAGTTCTGGAGGCCAGGCGGATGTATTTTCATTTTTTGGCCAAAGCCTCCTGGCCGGTTAAAAACGTGCGCGGCGCCATTGACATTGCAGGGAAAGCCGGGGAGCGATTGCATGTTATCGGTGGCTCCAGGGTTAATTTCCGGCGAGATCTTCGGGTAACTTTCGATCAGCACGTCCGGTTTCACGGTATGATAGGCGGGGATGGTAAAAACGCCTTGATCAATGCTTCCAAAGGGCTGCTCTTTCCGGTGCTTTGGCACGAGCCTTTCGGTTTAGGGATTATTGAAAGCCTTTATTTCGGTTGTCCGGTTTTTGGAACGCCCTACGGGTCCTTGCCGGAATTGCTGGGCGCAAGGGGTGGGGGCAACTACGCCGGATCCGGAGGTAAGGTAGAGGCCGTGTACTCTGAATTTGGCTACTTGTCGATCAAAAAATCCGAACTCGTTGAGGCACTCAAGGAAGCGGGAGGTTTCGACCGTGCCCGTTGCCAGGAGTATGTGGTCGAAAATTTTTCTGCGCAGCGCATGACAAACGACTACCTCGCGCTGTACGAGCAGGTACTTCAAGGCAAGCCCTTGCACGCCGAGGCCCCTCAGGTTCAGGAGATCAGCAGTGAAAAATTCCTTCTCATGGAGCCATAATGCGTTGGGTTGCCTACATTTACATTTTTTAAGTGCTTCCAAAATTTGTGCTTTGCAGGCAAAAAAATCATACGGACAACATTTTCTTAAACACGACAGCATCGCTGAACGCATTGCGAACAGTTTGCAACGCACGGCTGAAACCGGGCGGGTGTTGGAAGTAGGCCCCGGGCAGGGCATGCTGACCAAACAATTGCTGGCACATCCGGAATATACGGTATATGCCGTGGAAGCCGACGATGATATGGTGGCCTATATTTTGAAGCATTATCCGGAAATTTCCGAACGTCTTATTCAGGGAGATTTTTTGGATGTGGACCTGGAAAAATTGTTCGATAAACAACCCTTTTCACTGATTGGAAACTATCCGTACAACATCAGTACCCAGATTTTATTCAAAATGCTGGATTTTCGGGCGCAAATTCCGGAAATGGTGGGCATGTTTCAAAAAGAAGTGGCCGACCGTGTAGTGTCTGGTCCAGGCAGTAAAGTTTACGGCATCACCAGCGTGCTTATGCAGGCTTTTTACCATTGTGAATACCTTTTCACGGTGGAGCGGGGGTCGTTTAACCCGCCACCCAAAGTGTTGTCGGCCGTCATACGACTTACCCGAAAAGACAATTTTGAATTGGGTTGCGACGAAGCCCTTTTTCGGAAGGTCGTTAAAACCGCGTTCAACCAGCGTCGGAAAATGCTAAGGAACACCATGAAACCTTTTTTTCCACAGGAGCAGTTGATGAACGATCCGTTTTTTGAAAAACGACCGGAGCGACTTTCCTGGGAAGATTATGTCGCCCTGGTCAAACAAATAGCGGTATGAAGCAGCCTACATACTACGACCTTGTTTATGCCGTCGTTCGGGAAATTCCGCCGGGAAGGGTATCAACTTATGGGGCCATTGCCGACTATCTGGCGCTGGGGGCCTCCCGTATGGTAGGATGGGCGCTCAACCAGTGTGCCGGAAAAGACGATGTCCCGGCACACCGGGTAGTTAACAGGAAGGGCGAACTCAGTGGGCGGCACCATTGGCGACCGCCTTCCCGCATGCAGGAAATGCTGGAATCCGAAGGCATCCAGGTTGAAAATGATACGGTAGTCCACTTTAAAACCTTATTTTGGCACCCATCAGAAACACTGGGAGACCATTGGGAACCCTTTGAACATCTCGATTAACGCCACCACCTCCTCACTCCTCCACCTCCTCCAAATCTCCTCCATCTCCTCTCTCTCCTCCAAAACTCCTCCATCTCCTCTCTCTCCTCCAAAACTCCTCCATCTCCTCCAAAACTCCTCCATCTCCTCCAAATCTCCTCCACCTCCTCTCTCTCCTCCACCTCCTCTCTCTCCTCAACCTCCTCCTCCCTCTCATGCGTCAAAGAGCCATTTCGGCGGTAATATTCGTAATTGCCATGCTGGCCGGTGTTTTCGGTGGCAGTGCATCCTTTTTTTTGTTGTTCTCTACCATTGCGATCGGATGCTTGTGGGAGCTGAATGGCATTTTATTCCGCACCGAAATTATCTACATCCCCTACAGGCGGGCAAGCGGGTTATTGGTTGGATACCTGCCAATGTTGGTTGCCGGACTGAACCAGTATACCGATCTTAAAATACTGCCCTGGGCGGCATTTTGTATACTGCTGCCCATCTTTTTGCTTTTTGCGGTGGAGTTGTTGCTGGAATCCGAACAGCCCTTTGGAAATATTAGCCGCACGCTCTTGGGCTTTTTTTATGTGGGCATTCCTTTTGCGGTATTGGTATCCATCGCACATTGGAATGGGGAGTACGCTCCCTGGCAGGTGTTGGGCTTGTTGATGCTGAACTGGACCAACGATACCATGGCGTATGTTACGGGATCGATGATCGGCCGCCGTCCGTTTTTTAGCCGTATTTCACCCAAAAAAACCTGGGAGGGTACCTTGGGCGGCATGGCATTTACCTTGCTTGCGGCTTATGGTTTGCATTTTCTGATCGATGATTTCAGCCTGGCGCAGTGGATGGCCCTGGCGGTTTGTGTGGCCATATTCGGCACCCTGGGTGATCTCATTGAGTCGATGCTGAAACGAAGTGCAAAGATTAAGGACTCGGGAACCATTCTTCCTGGCCATGGTGGTTTTCTGGATCGCTTCGATTCTTTTATTTTTGTATTGCCTTTTACCTGGCTGGCATTATTGTTGCTCCAGGGTTGATATTGACAGCACATGGAAAGAGAAAAAAATCGAAACATTTCATCCACCAACCTGCTTTCCCGGGAGGGCCTAAAGCGATGACGGAATTTATCTACCAACAGCTCCGTTATCCCAAAGCCGCACTGGAAGCCGGAGTAGAAGGGGTTGTGTACACTGAAATTGAAATTGATTACCAGGGCAATGTTACCGGGGTAAAGGTGCTCCAAAGCCTGGGGCATGGCTGTGATGAAGAAGCCGGGCGGGTGTTGCGCCTGCTCAAATTCAACGTGGCCCGCAACCGGGGCGTTCGGGTGGCATTTTTCAAAAAAATTAAGGTGCAGTTCAAAAAGCCAAAGGTAGTGGCGCAGCCTGGGCAAATGCAGGTACAATATACGGTGACCACCACAACGCCTTCACCACCTCCTGCAACTACAGAAAAGCCAGCCACTACAACGTATTCCTATACGATTCCTTTGAAGAAATAAGTTCAGAACTCTATTTCGTAACACCCCGCATCGGGCATCGCCGCATCCCGTTGTTTCCCGTCGAGGTCTTTGTCGATACCGGGTAGTGGAACGGCATATTTGTTGGCCACGGAAGCCAGCGTGTCCAGTCGATACATATCCCTGTTGGGGTCGATGAAAATGGTATCGGCACCGTCTACATTCAGGCAAGGCTGGCAATAGTCGAGGAACTCCGGTGAGGCATTGGGCTTGATCAGGTCTTTGACCCGGACAATACAATTTTCAAAGCGGTAATCCATTAAGGAACCGTCGCCAACCCGGTCGAACAAGGTGATCTGGTCGGTGCGGCCGCCCACAATGATGCAGTTTTTAAACCGTACATGCAACAGATAGGCATCGTAGGTTTGACAGGCTTCGTCGAGGCAGAGGGCGTCGCCCATGCGCAAAGCCTCGCCGTTTACGCCGTAATTGGCTGCAGTACAGTAGTTGAAACTGTAATCGCCGCCGTATTCCAATTGGATCGAGTAGCCCACGTTGCTGTAAAAAAGGCAATTTTCGGCGGTTATTTTTGCATGTACGCCAATAAGCCCGCTGCTTGCGGTATGGTAAATCTGGCTGTTGCGCAGGGTAAGTTCGGCGGCAGAATCCACCCTGATTCCGATGATAGAGTTGCGCACAATACAGTAATCGATCTGATGCCCGCGGGTTCCGGCCTGGAGCCACAGCCCCGTCCATTGTCCGGCAACATCATCGAACTCCGGTTCCAGGCGGTCGCTTTCAAAAATGACGGGCTTATCCAGGGTGCCCTCCACGATGAGTTTCCCCTGCCCGACGAAGGCAAGGAAGCCATCGTTGTAGCGGTAAACCGAGGTGTCGGTCACTTCTTTGGCCAGTCCGCCGTGCACGTAAATGTGCTGTCCAGCCGGAATACGTACCGTACAATCATCGATCACCAGAATGCCGTAGATGACGTAGGGTCTTGGATCATCCCATACCCATTCGCCACCGTTGCAGCCGTATGCTGCCACGCCGCCAGCACCCCATCGGGAGGGCAAATACACGGCATTTTGGCCCCAGGCCTCCAGTACTACCTTTTGCGTATTGCCATTGGTTTCAAACACGAGGTTTTCATCCAGCACAAAAGGGCTGGCAGCAGGTGGTAAATCGGGGTTGATGGTGACTTCAGCGAAGATGTACAGGCTGTCGTTAGGGGCAATCTCAATGTCCGTCTGATCGCCACCGGAAATACCGTCGATGTTGAGGTGGAAACGCGAACTGGCGCCGTTTTCCAGGAAAATACGGCTGATACGGATGCTTTTTTTATGAGTATTGTACACCTTGAGGATACGGGTAGCCGAGCCAAGTTCGGTAAAAACAGTATCAAATCGGAGCGTATCGGTGCTGAAGCCGAGCTGGTCGGCAGCATCGGTGGTGAACCGCTCTTTTTGGCAAAAGGTAAGGGCCAGTCCGATAACAAGCAATCCTGCAATAAGGCGAAAGTCTTTCAACATGGGTCGGTCAACATGGTATGTGGTTGGCAAAGGTAGTGCAGCTAGGTCTGGTTTGCAGCCTGCTGCGACAAGTGAAACGCCATTTTGTGCGATATCAGCACTTTTTCACGCGAAATTTGGCCGGAAGCCGGGGAGGGTCCCTGTTAATTTTTTAACACTCGAGCGACTTTGGATTGCCCGGACATACAAACCACGCTGACTTTGATTTCCAAATTTAATTCTTTGGCCAATCTTTTTTTTGTATAAATTTAAATTTTTTACCCTGAATTTCAAGAATGCTCCAAATAGGGTATGGCAGGTTCTGTTTTTCTGTTTGCAAAACTTTATCACCTAATTTGTCAAAGTTTTTAACGTTTCCTTAACGCAATTGTGTATTTTTGCAGTGGCTAAGTCTGGAAATCAAGTTTTTTTGAGCAATAGCCTGTTTTGAATGGAAAATACCCCGCTGTATCCTCGAATTGCCGTCATCATCCCCGCATACAACGAAGCAGATTCGCTTCCTCTGGTAATAAAGGCCATCCCAAAACCCTTGGTGGATCAGGTTGTTGTTTGCGATAACGGCTCTACGGATTCTACGGCTTTTGTGGCCTGCGCGGCAGGTGCAGCGGTAGTGCAAGAAACAGCAAGAGGTTACGGCAATGCTTGTTTGAAAGGCATCCGTTACCTTAAGGAGTTACCCCCGTCTGAACAACCCGAAGTGGTGGTGTTTCTTGACGGTGATTATTCGGACTATCCGGAAGAGCTGCCTGACGTGGTGGCTCCGATTTTGAACAAAGGGAAGGATTTTGTCATTGGATCCAGGCTATTAGGGGAACTCCCGGCCGATGCAATGACCCTGCCGCAGCGGTTTGGCAACTGGCTGGCCCCCTGGCTGATCGAGCGGTTTTTCGGGCAACGGTTTACCGATTTGGGGCCGTTCCGGGCCATTCGGTGGGAAAGCCTGCTGGCACTGGACATGCAGGATAAAACCTACGGCTGGACGGTGGAGATGCAGGTGAAGGCGGCGAAGCAGGGGCTGCAGTGTGCAGAAGTGCCGGTGCGCTACAGAAAAAGGGCCGCGGGGAAGAGTAAAGTGTCCGGAACCCTGAAAGGAACATTTTTGGCTGGGGTTATTATCCTCAGAACAATTTTCAAAGCATTATAGAGACCCAATTATACCCAATTACGAATTTAAAACCTCCTTATAATTATGTACGGTATTCATTCCTTTTTTCAATTACTCAAGTACCAGGCATTTGTCGACTTTGGCTACCTGATGTTGCTCGTTTACTTCCTGGCCATGACGGGTGTAACCGTTTATGCCCTGCTGCAGTTTCACCTGCTTTACCTGTACAAACGGTTTCACAAGGAAAATCCGAATGTAAAATACAACCAATTTGAAGCCGATGATGAAAACGCGCCTTTTGTCACCGTTCAACTGCCGATGTACAATGAAATGTACGTGGCTGAGCGCATCATTGACTACGTAGCAGCCCAGGAATATCCTAAAAACTGCTTCGAAATACATGTACTCGACGATTCTACCGACGAAACCGTGAGCATCGTGGCCGCAAAGGTTGCCGAATACCAGGCCAAGGGGTTCAACATCAAGCACATCCACCGGGTGAATCGCCAGGGCTATAAAGCTGGTGCACTGCAGGAAGCGATGCCAGAAGCAAAAGGCGATTTTATTGCCATCTTTGATGCCGACTTTACGCCTCGTCCGGATTTTCTCCGCACGACCATGACTTACTTCACTGACCCCAAAGTTGCCATCGTGCAAACCCGCTGGGAGCACATCAATGCCGACTATTCCATGCTGACCAAACTGCAGGCTTTGCAGTTGAATGTTCACTTTACAGTAGAACAGGCTGGTCGTTCCTATGGCAATCTGTTGCTCCAATTCAACGGTACTGCCGGTGTTTGGCGCAAGAAAGTCATCGATGAGGCCGGTGGCTGGCAGAGCGATACCCTTACCGAAGACCTCGACCTGAGTTTTCGCGCCCAAATCATGGGTTACAAAATTCAGTATCTGGAGAAACTCGGCAGCCCAGCCGAACTTCCTGTGGAAATGAACGGCCTGAAAGGCCAACAGTTCCGCTGGAACAAGGGCGGTGCGCAGAATGCCCGCAAGTTGCTTAAACTGGTTTGGAATACGGATAAACTCAACTGGGTGCAAAAAATGCACGCCATTAGCCAGTTGCTGGCTTATGGTGTATTCCTTTGGGTATTCATCGCTGCCATCAGCAGTATTCCACTCGCTTTTGCCTTCCGCGAATTGGGTATTTCCACCCACTTCCTGTCGTTCTCTGTACTGGGTTTGTTTGCAGTCGCCAGCATCTCCTATACCGCAAACATTACGGCGGCCATCGACCGCACCGGTCCGGCCTCTTTCTGGGAAAAAGTTCGCTTCTTCGGGATGTTCCTGTCCTTCCTTCCCATCTCCATGGGCTTGTCGCTGTACAATGCCATCGCGGTGATTGAAGGGTTGCGCGGAAAAGCATCCTCTTTCGTCCGTACACCGAAGTATGGTATCACGGGAACCAAAAAGAGCACGGTGAGCAAGGCTGCGTACAATACCAAAAAGATTTCCTGGGTAACCATCGCTGAAGGCGTAATGGCCGTGGTGTTCTTTGCCACAGCGATCGTGGGTTTGGTAACCAACAACTATGCATTTGTGTTGTTCCACTCCATGCTTTCCTTCGGATTTGCCACGATTTGTTACTATTCGATCAAGCACCTCAATTTCCGCTAACGCCGGATTTTTTGCTACGATATATTTCCAGGCGCCATCCCAAAAGGGGTGGCGCTTGTTGTTTGTGCGGAAAGTGGACTAAAACAAGCGGTATATTTGGCGTGTGAAAAGCCATCACCTGCTCCTTGGCGCTCTGGCGCTGCTGATCTTCAACCTTGGTTACCGGGTAGATAGGGCCGATTTTGTACTGTTTATAGCCATGTATGGCGCCAGTTTTCTAATTTACCTGTATTTGGTTTTTCAACAGGCGCATTTGCTCAAGAATTGGGGGATCTATACCGGTATAGCCCTAAGGGCCATGCTGCTGTTCTGCATTCCGGCCCTTTCCGACGATATTTTCCGATTCCTCTGGGATGGCCGGCTTATTGCTGCGGGTATTCATCCTTTCTCTATGACCCCCGATGAGGTGATGACCTTACAGCCCTTGCCCCGCGGCATCAACCTTGAATTGTACAGTGTACTGAATTCGAAAGAATACCACACCGTTTATCCGCCGATCAACCAGTTGATATTTGCCCTGGCTGGCTGGTGGTTTCCCCAAGGGCTCATCGGCGGAATGGTGGTCATTAAATTGTTCCTGCTGGCGGCAGAAACAGGCGTCATTTTTTTGTTGAAAAAAATGCCTTCAATGCCCGGTCGGGTACAGCCCGCTCTGGCCTATGCGCTCAACCCGCTGGTTGTATTGGAGGTAAGTGGCAACGGCCACTTTGAAGGGATGGTTTTGTTGTTCCTGTTGTTGGGGTTATACACTTTGGGCCAGGCAAGAAACAACCGCGCAGCCCTTTTTTGGGCATTGGGTACAGCCACCAAATTGCTGCCAATCCTGTTTTTACCCCTTGTATGGCGTCGCTTGGGCTGGGGTAGGGGAGCGCGGTTTATGCTGATTTTTCTTGCTGCCTGCCTGTTGTTGTTTTTCCCCTGTTCAACTGGGAAATACTGCGCAACATGGCTTCCAGCCTCGACCTGTATTTTCAGAAATTCGCGTTTAATGCCAGTTTTTTTACATTTTCTGGCAAATAGGGATGGCATTAGGCGATTTTCCGCTCGATAAGCTGTTGGGCCCAATGATGGCGCCTTTGGTAGTGCTGGGTGTTTTGGGCTTGGCCTGGAGAAAGCTTCAGCCTGGTGCAACAGTTGCAGCGTTACAAGAATCGATGATGTGGTCATCGATGATCTACCTTTTGTTCGCGTCTACGGTACACCCCTGGTACGTGATCATTCCATTTGGGTTGTCGCTGGGTACCCGCTGGGTGTTTCCACTCGCCTGGACTGGTTTGGTGACATTGTCCTACAGCCACTACGCTGGTGATGGTTTTCAGGAGAACTACCCTTTGATTGTGCTGGAATACCTCGGGCTGTTGCTTTCGGGGCTGTTGTTCCGGCGGCGGGAGGCAGTGGTGTAGCACCTTACTGGCAGGCGAGTACACGAAGTGAACCGTTTCATACTACGGGGTGTCTTTTTAATTATACTCGAAGTAAAGTGGTTTGCGAATGCTCACTTGTCCTCAGCCCTCCTGGCTGCGTTATAAATACTCGCCGATGCGCTGCATCGGCTGCGTGCCTTGCCATTAGATCTGATGACTGCGCGATTATTTTCGCAAACCACTTTACTTCGAGTATAACTACATAAGGGCAAATGAGGTAAGCCACATTAGGGGTGCTCTTTTTTTTAATGTCCGATAGTAACCAATTGAGTTTTTGGTTTTTTTTAGTTTTGTTGGTCAAAATAATTGTCCCGCAGATGTTTTGTTTCGCAAAACATCTGCGGTAGCACAGAAAGATCTTTTTCAAAATACTAAATTGGTTTACTAGAGCCTCGACCACAAGTGGATGAGGACTAATCTTTGGTGCTTTCGCCCACAAAATAGTCCTCTTTGTTGCGGAACAACAGGTTGAAAGTGGTCATGCTGCCATAGCAACGTGTGATATACTGCTGGAGGTTCACCTTGTCCTCGTCGTCGAGTTTTTTGTGCGCATTGATCTGCTGTTCGAGCACCCGCAGGCGGTCGCGCATCATCACAATTTTGTGAAAAAAGGGCTCAATGGGCACTTCTTTCCCCTGGGTAGCAGTATCGCCAGGCTCCAGGATCATTTTGCCCTTGTTCCAGCGTTCGCCCATGGGTACAAGTTCGGGGCTCATGCCCAGCCATGCGCGCAGGATTTTGGTCAGCGATTTTTCGGCTTCCGTAAATGTGACTTCCTCTTCAACCGGGATGGCCTCAACCACCTGCCAGTTGCTGTATTCCTTGCCCACCATTTTAAGGCCAAATTGCATGAAGCAAACCTCGTAAGCAGCAGTGTGCAGGCGGATGACAACCCCATCGCCGAAGGCGGGGTGTTTGACGCGGGATCCGATTCCTAAGCGTTCCATAAAGTTGTTATGTTTGTTGGGTGATGGTTGTTTTTTGTATGCCTTTATCAATTTGTTGCATGAGGTAGAGGAACAAAATCAGGGACAATGTGGCCCCATACCAGGGCATGCTGATGTCTTGTTCCAAGTCTACAGTGGAGAGTTCTCGGGAATATAAATACTGCGCCACAACCTGGATGGCGTTGTTGAAAAAATGCGCGGCCATGGAAACCCACAGATTTCCGGTGCGCCAGTACAGCCAACCGAGCGTAATGCCCAGCATCCAGCGTGGCAGGAAGCCTTCAAACTGCAAGTGGATGGCGCTGAAAACGGCGCCGGCAAGGACGATCACGACCCATGGATTGGCAATTCGGCGGTGCAACTGTTTTTGAAAAACCCCGCGAAAAACCAGTTCCTCTCCAACAGCTGGCAACAGCGCAATAATGATCAGGTTGACGAGCAGTTCGGCCAGGTTGTCCATTTGAAGCAGTCCTTTAATGGCTTCATTGGTATTGTCTTCCATCATCCGCAGCGTTTCCGGGATGGGAAGCGCCTGGTTGATGTTGTACAAAAAAAGTACCAGTGGGACTGAAGCCAGCATCAGCAAACAAGCAAGGATAACGGTTTTCACAGCAGGCCACTGCTGGATGCCCAGGTAGTCGCGCCAGTCGGCAGCACCCCTTTCATTGCGGTAGTTTCGGTAAAAGAAGAAAGCGGTGGCCCAGCCGGCCAGCACAAAGCTGAAGAGGTGGTTGATGCCCAGAATGGTGCGGAGTGCCCAGCGCTCGGAAGCCGGGGCATCGGCAGCGAGGCTGCCGCTAAACAGCGCTTCATCCCATCCTGCCGCTTGTCCGATGGCCATTGACAATACCGCACCCAAGGCTGAGCCCAGCAAAACGAGCCCAACCAAAGCGGCCAAAACTACTACTACCCTGGGGTAGCGGTCGTTGCGGGGCAGCTCCGGCGCTGGTACGGCCTGTAATTGCGGTTCGTCGAATTCTTCCATGTGTTGTAAGTTTGCGCCAAAGATAAGCATATGACCCGCTTAAGTGTAAACATCAACAAGGTGGCGCTCCTGAGAAATTCCAGGGGAGGCGAACTACCCAATTTGCTGCAGGTGGCGCGCGACTGCGAAGCCTTTGGCGCGCAAGGCATTACGGTGCACCCCAGGCCCGATCAACGCCATATCCGATACGATGATATTCCTGCGCTGCGGAAAATTGTTACCACCGAATTCAACATTGAAGGTAACCCGGCGCCGGAATTCATGCAAATGGTGCTGGATAATCCACCTCACCAATGTACCCTGGTGCCGGATACCAACGATCAACTCACCAGCGACCACGGCTGGGATACCGTCCGACACGCTGCTTTTTGCGGGAAACAATTGATGAACTGCACCGCAAGAACATCCGGGTATCGGTGTTTGTGGATCCTGTTCCAGCCATGATCGAGGGAGCAAAGGCTGTGGGCGCCGACCGGATTGAGCTGTACACCGGGCCTTATGCACACGATTACCGGCAGGATAAAGCAAAGGCTGTCGCTTTGTTTGCCGAAGCAGCAGCGTTGTCTGCCCAACTGGGGATCGGGTTGAATGCCGGACACGACCTGAATCTGGAGAACCTGCGGTATTTTCAGGAGCAATGCCAGGATCTACTGGAAGTAAGTATCGGCCATGCCCTGATTTCTGATGCATTATACTACGGTTTGTCCAATACAATTCGGATGTATTTGCGGCTTTTACAATGAAATTTTGCATAAAACAGCGAAAAATCGCTACAAGGCCACGATTTTGCATGTGCCTGAAAATGAGTAAGCTACAAATACCTGTTTTGGTAAAAATTTGGCTTTTATTATTTTTCCATTAAGTTTTAGGATAAATTATCGCGGTATAGCGCTACCTTTGTAGGTACTATTCTATCTTTAGCAAATAATCGTCTATTGTATACCAAATCAAACTTTCCAACCGCTTAAACGCTGATGGGTAGATAATGGGATTCCATATCTTCCAATCAGCGTTTTTTATTTAATCCGCCCTACTGTATTCTAACGTCCCTACCATTTGAATGCAGATTGAGAACTCTTCTATTATTTATTAACCAAATCATCTTTAGTATGAAGCGATTACTTACCACACTCATGCTGCTGTTTGCTGTTGCTGGCTTCGCGCTTGCACAGCGTACGGTAGTCGGTACTGTTTCCGGCGATGACGGAGAAGGACTGGTTGGCGCAACGGTTAAGGTTAAAGGCACCTCTGCCGGCACCCTTACCGACGTCAGCGGCCGTTACTCCATCAAAGTTCCGAACGGTTCCAACACCCTGGTGTTTTCCTACACCGGTTATGCTACCCAGGAAGTTACCCTGGGCGCTTCCAATGTTGTTGAAGTTGTGCTTGTCGGCACCTCCATCAACCTTGGCGAAACTGTAGTAACAGCACTTGGTGTAGCCAGTTACAAGAACGAGCTGCCTTACTCCGCTCAAAAAGTGGAAGGTGGCGACGTTTCCAACGTGCGCAACACCAACGTTGTGAACTCCCTTTCCGGTAAAGTTGCCGGTTTGGAAGTGAAACGCAACAACAGCCTTGGTGGCTCGACCAACATCGTATTGCGCGGTGTGAAGTCGCTGACCAACGACAACCAGGCGCTTTTCGTTATCGACGGTGTGCCCATTGATAACTCCAACACCAACACCGCCAACCAGCGTTCTGGTCGTGCAGGTTATGACTACGGTAATGCTGCCGGTGACATCAACCCAGACGATGTAGAATCGGTAACGGTGTTGAAAGGTGCTGCTGCATCTGCCCTCTACGGTTCCCGTGCTTCCAATGGTGTGGTCATGATTACAACCAAAAAAGGAAGTAAGAAAAAAGGTATCGGTGTTTCTTTGAACATCGGCGCCAACATGGGCAAATACGACAAAACCACCTTCATTGAATACCAGGACAAGTACGGTGCTGGTTACGGTGCTTACTACGAAGACCCAACGGGTTTCTTCCTGTATCGCGACATCAATGAGGACGGCACCGACGATCTGGTGGCTACTACCAGCGAAGATGCTTCCTGGGGTGCTCCATTTGATCCCAATGTACAAGTGTACCAGTGGGATGCTTTTGACCCTACCTCTCCTAACTTTGGCAAAGCCCGCCCTTGGGTGGCTGCTGCCAATGGCCCTGCTTCCATTTTTGAAACGGCAGTTGGTACCAACAACAGCGTTGTGATTGATGGTTCTAACGACAAAGGCTACTTCAAACTGGGATACACCCACGCTACCGATAAAGGTATTATGCCCAACAGCCGCGTTAACAAAGATGTGGTGAACTTTGGCGCTGCCTTTGATCTGACCGATCGTATTCAGGCCTTCTCCTCGGTTAACTTTACGGCTACCGACGGTCTGGGCCGTTATGGTACAGGTTACGACTCCAAAAACCTCATGGGGGGCTTCCGCCAGTGGTGGCAGACCAACGTCGACGTTCAGGATCTGCGTGATGCTTATGATCGCACCGGAGCAAACGTTACCTGGAACTGGGCTGACCCCAGCGATCTTACACCGATCTACTGGGACAACCCATACTTTACCCGTTTTGAAAACTATCAGAACGACCACCGTAACCGTTATTTTGGTTACACTGGTTTGAATGTGAAACTGGCCAACTGGCTGAACATGACCGCCCGCGTATCCCTCGACCAGTACGACGAAGTTCAGGAAGAGCGCATCGCTGTGGGTAGTGTTGACCCATCGCTATACCAGCGTTACAACCGCAACTACCGCGAGTTGAACTACGACCTGATGTTTGCCATTCCACAAATGGAAATTCTCAACAACCTGAACTTTGACGCTTTGGTGGGTGGTAATATCCGCCGCAATACCGTTTCCTCTATCCTGGCTAGCACCAATGGCGGTCTGGTTATTCCTAAACTGTATTCGCTGTCCAACTCGAAGAACCCGATCAACGCTCCAACGGAGCGCTTTACCGATTTCGAAGTTGATGGTATCTATGCTAAAGCAGGTTTTGTTTACGACCGTTGGGCAATTCTGGACCTCACGATCCGTCGTGACCAGTCATCGACACTCCCAACCGACAACAATGCATACGTTTATCCTTCTGCATCCTTGGGTATTATCTTCTCTCATTGGCTGCCAGCCGACGGTTTTGTAACCTTTGGTAAGGTACGCGCCAACTATGCTGAAGTATCCAATACTGCCAATCCACTGTCTGTATTCGACGTATACAACCTCGGAACTGGTTTTGGCGATGCAACGATTGCGTCTGTTCCTACTACGAAAAACAACGACCAACTCAAGCCTGAATTTACCGAAAGCCTTGAGGCTGGTATCGAAATGCGTTTTGCCAAAGATATGTTTGGCTTTGACGTAACGGCGTACAAGCAAACTACAACCGACCAGATCATTCCTGTAGCCACTTCCCGTGCTACTGGTTTCTCTGCCAAGTACATCAACACTGGTACCGTAGAAAACAAGGGTGTGGAAGTTTCTGCTTTCATCCGTCCTGTGAATACGGCCAACTGGACCTGGCGTGTGGAGGCCAACTGGGCTCGCAACCGCAACAAGGTGACCAAACTGAACGAAGGTATCGACAACCTGCTTCTGGCAAGTTTCCAGGGTGGTGTGAGCATCAATGCTACTTTGGATGAACCTTACGGAACCATCCGTGGCTCAAACTGGACTTTCCTCGACGGACAGAAAGTGGTGAATGCCAATGGTTACTACCAGAACAGCGCTACTTCCAATGAGATCATTGGTAATGTGAATCCAGACTGGATCGGTGGTGTGTACAACTCTGTTCGTTACAAGAACATTACCCTTGGTTTCCTGGTTGATATGAAGCAAGGTGGTGACATCTTCTCACTCGACCTCTACTACGGCCTCGCAACGGGTCTGTATCCTGAAACGGCAGGCAACAACGACTTGGGTAACCCAGTTCGCAGCTCGCTTGCCGATGGTGGTGGTTTGATCATTCCTGGCGTTTTGGCTGATGGTTCACCCAACACCAAGCGTTACGATGCTACCAACTTCGGTATCTATGGCTATCGTCGGAACCCTGCTGCTGCTTTCATTTATGATGCCAGCTTCGTGAAATTGCGCGAAATCAACCTTACCCTCGACTTTCCTAAGAGCTGGATGAGCGGTAATGTACTGACAGGTGCTTCCCTTGGCGTTTACGCTCGTAACCCATGGATCATTTCCAAGAACACACCATACTCAGATCCAGAAGAAGGCTTCTCTTCTGGTAACGTACAGGGCTACCAAGGTGGCGCCTACCCGTCGGTTAAAACATTCGGCGTTAACCTCAACTTGAAATTCTAAATTAAAAAGCATGAAAAAGATACTCTCTCTGATTTTACTGATCAGTTTGGCGTATTCCTGCAACAAGGATTTTGGCGATCTTAACGTAGATACCAAGAACCCAGCCAACGTCCCTCCTGGAACGCTGTTTGCACGGGCTGAAAAAGGTCTTGTTGACCTTATGACCAGCTCGAACGTCAACACCAACATTTTCCGTATGCTTGCACAGCAGTGGACGGAAACCACCTACATCGATGAAGCCAACTATGATTTGGCTACACGGAACATCACCCAGAATTTCTGGAACACGATGTACCTGAATGTGCTGAAAAGCCTCGATGAGACCAACAAGTTGATTCCAGCGCAAAGCAGTGTGGTTACTGCCGCTCAAAAGGCCAACCAGACCGCTTGTGTGGAAATGCTCAACGTGTACGCTTATGCTGCCATGGTGAAAACTTTTGGCAACGTACCTTACAGCGAAGCACTCGACTTTACCAACCTGCAACCGAAGTACGACGATGCCGCCGAAATTATGGTGGACCTGTCAAACCGTCTGGATGCCGCTATCAACAGCGTGAACACCAGCGCTGATGGTTTCGGTTCCCAGGATATCTTCTTCGGTGGCGATATGAACCATTGGATCACTTTCGGCAACTCGCTGAAGATGCAAATTGGTATTCTGCTCGCCGACGTGGATGCTACCCGTGCCAAACGCATGATTGAAGAGGCCAGTGCTGGCGCAATTCAGTCGAACGCTGATAACATTGTTTTCCAATACCTGTCCGCTCCACCGAACACCAACCCAATCTGGGTTGACCTCGTGCAGAGCGGCCGTAAGGACTTTGTTGCAGCAAATACATTGGTAGATGCCATGGCTGCATTAAATGATCCACGTGTTCCACTGTTCTTTACTGTGGATGCTGCTGGCGGTTACAGTGGTGGTATCTATGGTAGCAACAACAACTACTCCACCTACTCCAAGCCAGCAGATGCTATTCTTGCTCCGGACTTCGGTTCCACTCTGTTCAGCTATGCTGAAATGGAATTCATCCGTGCAGAGGCCATCGAGCGCGGTATGTCGGTTGGTGGAACGGCTGAAGGCCACTACAACAACGCTGTAACCGCTTCTATCGAGGAGTGGGGCGGTAGCGGTGCTGACGCAGCAACCTACCTCGGACAAGCGGATGTAGCCTATTCAACTGCTGCTGGTGACTACAAGAAGAAGATCGGCAACCAGAAATGGATCGCACTGTACAACCGTGGTTTTGACGCCTGGACGGAAGTTCGTCGCCTCGACGCGCCATCGTTGGTGGCTCCACCAGATGCTGTAAGCGGTTTCCCAATGCGTTACACTTACCCGGTTCAGGAGCAAAACCTGAACACTGCTAACTACAATGCTGCTGCTGCTGCAGTTGGTGGCGACGTGGTAGAAACGAAACTTTACTGGGATAAGTTCTAAACTTATCTGAAACAGCATAAAAGTGAAATTTGCGGCTGCTTTCCTGATGGAAAGCAGCCGTTTTTGTTGTGGAACCCGCCAAACTTTCCGATTTTTGCATCAATAGATATAGGTTCAAGAGTATGGGGGGGCTTTTGCACGTTTTTGTCGTTTCCCCTGATAACATCTGTATCACGTCCAAATTTTTCCTATGCTCCCTGAAGAAAGAGAATCCACCGCAGAACGTCTGCGCCACCGCTCTGGTATCAAAACCCCAATGATGATCCTTGGGGTCACCATGACCTTGTTTTACATTGGGCTGGGCTGTTATATTCTCCTGAATAAGGATTTCCTCGGAAACATTCCTGCGGATTTACGCAAGGTTTTTGCCATCATGATCCTCGTTTATGGAGCGTACAGGGGTTACAGGCTGTATGCCGATCACCGCTAAATACTTTAGGATATGCCGACCAAAAAAATAAATTACATGCTGTTCGTGCTGGTGTTTGCCATTGTGGCTTGCCAGCAAACCACCAAAGACGGGAAGGTTTTGGACACCCCCACTACTGGTCACCTTAAAATGATGGTCGATGAAGGGTATAAGCCTATTGTCGCAAGCTCCATTGACGTTTTCGACTCCATTTACCGCTCCGCTACCATCGATGCCATTTATTGCTCGGAGGGAGAGGCGATAAATGCCTTGCTCAAGGATTCTATTCAGGTGATTGTCATTACCCGGGAACTGAGCCAGGAGGAGATCGATAAATATTTCAAACCACGCGGCTTTACACCCAAACAGACCTCAATTGCCTACGATGCCGTTGGGTTTATTCAAAACCCGCTCAATACCGATACTACCTTTACCGTCGAGCAAATCCGGGACATCCTCAGCGGAAAAATTACCAAGTGGAACCAAATTAACCCTCAGTCCAAACTCGGGGATATTCGGCTGGTGTTCGATAATCCACTTTCCGGTACGGTGCGTTATGCCCGGGATTCTATTGCTGGTGGCGCGCCCTTATCCCCCAATGCTTCCGCTTTGAATACCAACGAAGAGGTAATCAAATACGTTTCGGAAAACAAAAACGCAATTGGCGTTATCAGCGCCAACGTCATTTCCGATACCGACGACAAGGGCGTTCAAAAATTCCTGGCCGAAATCCGGCTTTGCCGCATTGCCACGGAGGCAGGGAAACGCGGCTACGGGCCCTACCAGGCCTACCTGGCTACTGGTCAGTATCCGTTTAAAAGAACCGTTTACATCATCAATGCACAGGCACGAAGTGGCCTCGGGCTTGGTATCGCCTCTTTTCTGGCTGGCCCAACCGGGCAAACTATTGTACTTAAAGACGGACTGCTGCCAGCCAGGGCTGTTACCAGGCTCATTGAAGTGCAGCGTTGAACCTAAGCGAGCAGTATTCTGCACAGTATAGTGCAGCAAACCATAACACTTTAACCTTTTTCATGTTAAAGTAACTTTAAATTCATTTGTTTTTGTGATTTTTCTCCAAATCAGATGTTGATTTTATGAGAAAAAAACGTCTAAAAGTGAAACTTTGCGTCTTGCTTCAAACAAAAGCAAAGCGATAATTTTTAATTAAAACCACTATTCAGAAAATGACAAATTTGTTGAAAAATGTCTTGCTGCTGTTGGCTGTTTGCACTGCGCCACAACTGATTGCACAAACGTACAGCGACGCTTTGGTGGCTATGCAATTCAAGGATTGGGATAAAGCAGCCGGCATCCTGGATAAACTGGCTAAAGCCAATCCGCAGGATCAGGACGTATGGCTGTCCCTGGGCAGTGTCCATATGGCGAAAGGTGAGAAAGATCTCGCCATGAAAGCTTATGAAGGCCTGAGCCAGAACAATGGCGACGGCGCCAAGGCTCTGGTCAACAATGGCCGGGTAAGCATGTTGCGCAATGATATGGTTGAAGCCGACAAACAATTTGACAAGGCTGCACGCGCTGGTAAGAAAGATGCCTCAAGCTTCCGTCAGTTGGGTGAATCCTTCCTGTACACGGCGCCCAATGAAAAGCCTAACTTTACCCGTGCCCTGGAGTTTCTGAAAAAAGGCTACGACATCAACTCAAAGGATTTTGATGTATTGATGTCGATTGGTTATGCCTACAAAGAGCAGGGCAAAGGTGGCGATGCCGCACAGTTTTATGAGTATGCTACCATGGTTGAGCCTAAAAACCCAGTGCCATTGTATTTACTGGGTCGGGTATACTCCATCGCTAAACTGTTGGACAAGTCCATTGAATACTACGATAAGGCCATCAAGGTTACCCCAACCTATACGCCTGCCCTTCGCGCACGCGCCGAATACTACTACTTCGACGCAAAGAATTACGATGAGGCGACGAAAGCGTATAAAGATATCGTTCAGAACAGCAGCGCTGTAACCATCGAGGATGAAATGCAGCTGGCCAACTGTTTGTTCCTGACCAAGGACTACAACAGTTGTATTACCCAGGTAGAGAAGATTGTTAAAGAAGACAACACCAAAACCTACCTGCGCCGTTTGTTGGCTTATTGCTATTATGAAATCGGCGATTATCAGAAAGGTCTGGATGTGATCAACAACTATTTCAAGGTGGTTGAACAAGACAAAGTATTGCCTTCCGACTACCAGTATCAGGCCAATTTGTTGATTAAAAATGGCGGTGATACCCTGAAAGCTATTTCAAGCCTGCGCAAAGTCATGGAGCTTGACGCTTACGCCTGGGCGCTTTGGAAAGATATTGGTGATCTGTACTACAAGCAAAAAGAATACTGCAATGCTGCGGTTGCTTACCAGCACCGTATCGACTCCCTCGGCGAAGATGCTGGTTCTATTGATTACTATTACCTTGGTATTTGCCACTATTTCTGTGCGGAAGATACCACCTTGGCCAAGTACGAGAAGGCACTGGCTGCATTTACTAAAATTACGGAAAAATCAGTAGCAACACCTTTGGGCTGGTTTGGGCAGGTAAGCTGCGTCCCGACTTGATCCGGATGTGCAGGCTGATTCCACTAAAATTCCCGAGTTTGGCCGGGCGCACGATCAGTTTGAAAAGTACATTGAACTGGCCTTGCCCGATCAGGATAAAGAGTTGAAAAACCTTATTACGGCTTACGAGTACCTGGTGTATTACCACTTCGTAAAAAAGGAAGACGTGGAAGCATTGCGCTTGGCCAATGATTTGTTGAAGCTTGACCCAAGCAATGCCACTGGCTTAGGCACTAAGGAAACCATTGAAAAATCTGCTGATCCTGGAAAAGGGTCTGGTGGTGGGAAGAAATAGGAATCCTATTGCCGATTGATATAAATGTCGGGGTGACGCATGCGTTCGCCCCGACATTTTTTATTGTCTGAAACTACAGCACTACTGGTTCAATTCGATTGCTTTCCCTGCTTTTTTCTGCCATAAAACCCATGATATGGCTTTCAATCGAGGCATCAATGGTGGAGGTCAGTAATGCTGCATCTTGTTGGGATACCGCCTGGATCCAATCGCGGGCCAATCGCCAATCGCCACCACCGTGACCACCAGCTGCACCGGTATCGTGTACCGTACTCTTGCCCGTGCGAAAATCGGTGAGGGTAAACTTGTCCATGTCTCCTACAATATCGCCCATACTCCCCATGATGCGGGTGCGCCTGCCCGAATACGAGGTAAACGCTTCCATGGAGAAGGCGGCTGTTACATCGCCTTCAAAACGCATGGTGCTCACGTAATGGTCGTCCTGGTTGTTGTCCATTTTATATACGCAACGCCCGTAATTGGTGGTGCGCAGATAGTTTAATATGGCCTCGCCCTGCTTTTCTTTGTCTTCAGGGAGGTCAAAAACGTAGGTCCAGCCTTTCTTTCGGTAGTATATTTCCATGGCGGAATAGGGGCAGCTGGCTTCTACCGCACAGCCGTCCATGCACCGTGCGGTACTTCCTTCCGGAGCGTTTTCCTTCCGGAACCATTTTAGCCCACCCATAGCGACGATGTCTTTGCAGGGTTTTCCAATCATCCAACGCAAAATATCCAGGTCGTGGCAGCTCTTGGCCAGTATAATGGGCGTAGTAGCGTTTCTATCGTGCCAGTTTCCCCGCACATAGGAGTGCGACATGTGGATGTGCTCAATGGGTTCCATGTGCTGGATACTGACCAGTTCGCCAATGGCGCCGGAATGGATGATCTCACGCAATTTGACAAAATAGGGCGCATAGCGCAGCACGTGGCACACGGCGACGATTCTGCCCGTTTGCTTGGCCAGCGCCAGAATATCCCTACACTCCTGCTCCGTTGGCGCGATGGGTTTTTCGAGTAAAACATCATACCCAGCCTTTAGTGCAGCCATGCAAGGGCCGTAATGCAAGTTGTCGGGCGTGGTGATGATCACCGCATCGGCAAACTTTGGCCGCTCAAACACCCGTTCCCAGGTATCAAAGCGGTTTTTATCGTCGATCTTATGCTTGTCGGTATACCGCTGATTTCGGATAGGAATGGGTTCTGCTACGCCCACAATATCCAACTCATCGGGGTAGGCTTCCGCAAAGCCTCCGTATACATTGCCGCGGTTTCCGGCGCCCAGCGTGATGGCCGTAACCGGTCGGTCGGGGGCTTTGAAGTAGGGTTGGTTCTCCAGAAAAGACAGCGAGTTTTGGCTGTCCAGTCCCTCCGGAAATCCGCTAAAAAATGCAGATCCGGCGGCCAGGCCGAGGGCTTTAAGGGCTTTGCGTCGTGAAATGGGCATAGCAGATAAGATTTGGTGCTTGCCAAAGGTAATAAATGGGCTTTTGATTTACGATCTCCGATTACATGATTTTATGATATACGATCTCCGATTACGATCTCCGATTACATGATTTCCGATTTATGATTGGATTTGCGATTTATGATTTGTGATTTAAGCGGCAATCGCGTTCCATCGCAAATCATACATCTACATCAACAATCTTAAATCATGTAATCGGAGATCGTATATCATAAAATCATGTAATCGGAGATCGGAAATTAAAACCGCAGCCGCACTATTTTAACACAAACCGCACGGGTAGTGTAAACCTCACTTTTACCGATTTCCCATTTACCTCTCCAGGTCGCCAACGGGGCATATCCTTCACCACGCGCAAGGCCTCTGTACCGCAGCTGCCGCCAATTTCTTTTAGAATCCGGGCATCCAGGATGTCGCCCTGCTCATCGACCACAAATCCAATCGCGACGATACCTTCTATTCCACCGGTCCGGGCCATATCAGGATAACGAATATGTTCAGCCAGGTAGCGCAGCAGTTCGGGTTCTCCGCCGGGGAAATAAGGCTGGATTTGCACGGTAGCCTGTGTAAAGATGGTATCCGGTTGGATTTGACGTTTTGCTTCATTACCAATGGCGCCCAGATTGGGTTGCTCGTCGAGGCTGGGTGGGGCATCGGGGTCGCCAATTTGATTGGTGCCGCCAATCTGCGCAGGGTTGGCCAGCAGATCATCAATGTTTGCCATAGGGATGTCGTCGACCAGCTCATCCGAAAGCACCTTTGGGGGCGGGAATGCCTGGGTACTTGCTTTCGGGGCGGGAGTCATTGGCTTGGGCAGTGGTTTGGGTGCTGCAACCACTTCTTTTCGGGGTGTCATGATAATCGTCCCAAAATCGGGTGGAGCCTTGTATGCGTCTTGTGAAAAGGCACGCAATAACCTGGGCAGGAATACCAGGGCCAGCAGCAGCAGGAAACTACCCGCCAGGGCTTTTGCCAGGTTATTGGGATAGGCCCTTCTTAGGGCATAAGCGCCGTAAGCGCGGTTTCTGCCGGAGAATACAATTTCCAACAGGTCAGGAGCAGTTTGCTTTTTCATGGTGCAATCTATTTGGATGGTGAAAAAATGATCCGGTATAGTGCACACAGTGGGGGGATTAGAAAAATGGGTTTAGAGTAGGGTATAGGGTAGGATTTAGAGTAGGAGTTAGGGTTGGAGTTAGGGTAGGGTGTAGGGTAGGATTTAGGGTAGGATTTAGGGTTGGAGTTAGAGTAGGGTTTAGGGTAGGGTGTAGGGTATTAAATCGAGAGTGTTCAATAAACTGGAGAAAATTAGGGAGTGTGTTCAATTAAGTGTGTCAGATTTCTTTTATGACCTCACCCTCAACCCCCTCTCCACAGGAGAGGGGGCTCGATTCCGAATTATAAACTATTGCTAATCAATTATTAAGACGAGATTGAACTCCCCCTCTCCAATTGGAGAGGGGGCTGGGGGGTGAGGTTAAAGCAGCGAATGACACACTTAATTGAACACTCTCAGATTAGGCGCCCTACTCTAACTCCAACCCTAATTCCAACTCTAAGCCCTACTATAAACCCTACTCTAAGCCCACAAAAAAAGCGGTACCGACCGAAGTCAATACCGCTTTTAGGTGCTCAGCGCGGCAGCGCTTCGACAGGTTATTGCAATTGGAAACGTACGGGGAGCGTGTAGCGCACCTTTACGGGGTGGCCGTTGGCTTCGCCGGGAATCCACTTGGGCATTTCGTTTACAACGCGTTGGGCTTCTTTGCCACAACCACCGCCAATGTCTTTGAGTACCTGGACATCGCTTACGCGACCGTCCTTGTTAACCACAAAGGAGATGGCGACAACGCCGGTGATGTTGTTTTCGCGGGCCAAAGGTGGATACTTGATGTTCTCCGCCAGATATTTCATCAGCTCGGGCTCACCGCCCTGGAAGCTGGGTTGTTTCTGGATATCAAACAGCTCATACGTTTTTTCTTCTACCACCGTCTTCTTAGGTCCGTCATCAAAAATTTTGGTCGGATTGTCTATTTTGTCTGGTGGCGCTTCATCGTTACCTTCCTTGTCCTGCTTGCCTACATCCGCTTTGGTATCCAGTACTTTTTCTACGTTCTGGATTTCCTCCGTGTTCACTTCGATGTCTTTTTTCACCACTGGGGGTACAAAAGCTACGGTGGAACGCGTTGGCGGCGGCGGCGTTGGCGGTGGCGGTGGCGGCGGTGGCGGTGGGTTGTTCGGGTCGATGTCTGGTGGTGGACCGAGTTCGGCTACCACATCGACGGGCTTCTCCTTTTTAGCCAAAACGCCTGTCACCGTGTTCAGGATGGTGGGAAGGAAGAACAAAAACAGGATCAACGCGCCTCCGTAGAGCAAGGCGCGGCCCAGGTGAGCAGGATAATCCCTGCGCAATTGGTAGGCGCCGTATTTCTTGTTACGGTTAGCGAAGATGATGTCCAGCATATCCCTGTAACTGGTGCTAGTGCCTTTTTCTTCTGCCATATCAGTGTAAATTGTAATTTGAATGTGTAAGTGTGATCAACCACACCAGTTTTTAAGGTACCCTTATTGCTTGGCAGCCTGTACCTGTTCTTCTACAGAGAAGTCCAGGCCTCCGGCGGGATTTTTGATGAATTCCAATTCCTTGTCGGAAATTTCAAGCAATACATAGGAGACAACATTGGTGATTTTCATCTCATCAAATGCGTCTACGATGTTCTTGTATCGGGCGTCCTTGGTCGGTTTGATGATTACACTCATTTTGGAGTAATACTTTTTTTCTCCTGTTTTTTCATCCTCTTTCTCTTCGTCGGGGAATTGCTGGCGCACGCGATCCTTTTTATCCAGGATAACTTTGCGCAAACCCTCGGCCGAGTAGTCGGTGGAATCCAGTTTGGCATCAGAGATGCCCTCATAATAGTAGACCTTGTCGTCGGCGCCCAGCATCAGGGTTAGTACCTGAGACTCCTTGGTCGCCTTGGCTGTCTCCTCGTCCACATCCTTTTCTGGCATAACCACGGGCATAATGTTGGGTTTAGCCAACGTAGTGGTCAACATAAAGAATGTAATCAGCAGGAACGCGAGGTCTACCATCGGGGTGAGGTCGACTCGGGTCGAAAGTTTTTTCGCCCGTTTCTTGCCACCTTTGCCACCTTTTTCGGCAACTTGCATTTCAGCCATGTTGAGGCATTTTAGTTGTTATAAAATAGAGGGTGATGCTATCATCTGATCGTCCTCAATTACTTTCCTTCTATCGCATTGAGCTTGTTCGGATCGCCTTCCATGGTGGTGATCAGGTTAAACTTATTGACATTAATGTCCGTCAGTGTATTGATCACGCGTTTCACGGCAGGATAGGGGGTGTCTTTATCGGCTTTGAGCACAATGACATATTCGTCAGAAACAACGCCCTGTTTTTTCATCTCGAATTGTGCCAGGCGTGCCCGGTGGATCCAGGTCGCCAGTTCGCTTTTATTGACATCCACCGTATCGATCGGAATACCCGATTCGTCCATCTCATTGCGTTCGGTAGGCGATGCGTCGAGCCATTTTTTTAACCCGGCCCGGGGCACGCCAAATCCACCAGCAATGGAAAACTTCAGTTTTTCTTCATCGGTGAGGCCTAACGAATAATCGTTGTTCATCTCGTCGATCAAGTATTTACGGGTATGCTGCCCTACCATATCCAGAAACACCTTTCCTTCCTTGCTCACCAGCAGGGTTAAGGTACCTGCATCGGGCAATTTCGTTTGCGAAATAGAAGAGGGTGTATCCACGATCACGCTTTCTGCCGGCCGTGCCTTCGCCGTAAGGATGAAGAAGGTCAGCAGGAGAAACGATACGTCGCACATAGCAGTCATATCGATAGTTGGATTACTCCTTTTCGGTTTATGCTTAGGCATAGTTTAGTTGTTTTTTAAGCTTTGCGCGAAGCGAATGTTTGGGTCAGGCTGTAGCCAGCCTCGTCGATGCGGTAAGTCATACCGTCAATACGACCGGTAAACAGGTTGTAGAAAATGATGGCAATAGCCGAAGTACCAATACCCAAGGCGGTATTTACAAGTGCTTCAGAGATACCAGTTGCAAGGGCGGTGGAGTCAGGAGCACCGGCGTTGGCCAAAGCGGCGAAAGCGCGAATCATACCCAATACCGTACCCAACAAACCGATCAGTGTAGCGATCGAAGCGATGGTCGACAGAACGCTGAGGTTTTTTTCCAGCATTGGAAGTTCCAGCGTAGTGGCTTCTTCTACCTCTTTCTGGATGGCCATTACCTTTTGGTCGGTTTCCATGCCAGAGGTTTTTTCCATTTCGCCGTACTTGGCCAGACCTGCGCGGATTACGTTGGCAACGGAACCTTTCTGCTTGTCGCAAGCGGCAACAGCGCCAGAAATGTCGTCGCGATCCAAAAATCCTTTGATGCTGCGAACGAAAGCATCCACGTTACCGGAACCATTGGCTTTGCCCAGCGTGATGAAGCGCTCAAGCACGAAAACCAAAACGGTAAAAAGAAGACCCCAAAGAATTGGTACCACAAAACCGCCTTTGTAAATCATGCCGGAGTAGTTTCCCTGAAGTGGATCCTTGGTTGGGTCGTTGTCTACGAAGTTGGCTGGGTTACCAAACACAAATTGGTAGAGAAGAATGGATGCTACGAAACACAGCGGAATGGCAATGAACGGAAAAATTGATGATCCGGACTGCTTTTTTGCCTGAGTGTTTTTTGCTGCTGTCATGCTGCGAAAAAATTTTTAGTGAAATGATAGGTTTGATTAATAATGGTGTTGCAGGAAACCACTCAGGTCCGGGTCAAACTTAGTTTCGCTTTGTTTTGACCCGCTGTTAGAAGTAAGATGCAAACGGCGGATTTTTTGGTGGGTGTGACCCCAAAAAAAATTTGATTATCCGGACCGATCGGTTAACTGCAGTGTACTAGTGCGTTTTAACAGCGGTAAAAATAGTGTAAGACTTACAATTTCCAACCACGTTAAGCACAAATTCATATATTCTTATTGATCAAATGCGTAATAATATTTGTTAAACCGGGTATTTCAGCGAGCAAACGTGCCGTTTTACCGAATAGCTGCCCGAATGGCCACAAGTCGCTCCAATAACTCCTCCAAATTTTGAAGTGGCAACATGTTGGCGCCATCCGATTTTGCCGTGGCTGGATCGGGATGCGTTTCTATAAACAACCCGTCGGCGCCTACTGCTATCCCTGCACGGGCAATGGAACTGATCAGCGCCGGCCGCCCACCCGTTACGCCGGAACTCTGGTTGGGCTGTTGCAGGGAGTGGGTACAATCGAGCACAACAGTGGCGCCAAACGATTGCATGGCAGGGATACCCCTGAAATCAACCACCAAATCCTGGTAGCCAAAGGTGGTGCCCCTTTCGGTAAGTATGACCTTGGAATTGCCTTCGTCCTCCACCTTTTCCATCGCAAAACGCATGGATTCCGGGCTGACGAACTGTCCTTTTTTGATGTTCACTATTTTTCCGGTGAGCGCAGCGGCCGTCAGCAAACTGGTTTGCCTGCACAGGAATGCCGGGATCTGAAGGATATCCACGGAAGCGGCAGCCAAAGCGGCTTCCGGCTCGGTGTGAATATCGGTGGTGACGGGCAGGTCGAAGGTTTGCCCTACGCGTTTCAGGATGTCGAGGGATTTTTCATCGCCAATACCGGTAAAAGAGTCTTTTCTGCTGCGGTTGGCTTTGCGGTAGGATCCCTTGAAAATATATGGAATGGCAAGCCGGGAGCAGATTTCCTGGATTTTTCCGGCAATGTCGAACGCCATTTGCTCGCCTTCAATGGCGCAGGGGCCAGCGATCAGGAAGAAATTACCGCTGTCGGTGTTTTTTATTTTGGGTATTTGTGTCTGCCAATGCATATCAATAGAAAGGGTAATATTTGGGTGTAAAATAGCATTTATTATCAAAAGGGCCGATCATCAGCGAATAAACTGGTTGGCCGCTTCAATGGGTTCAATGGTTTTGAGGCGAATGCTCCAGGATATCCATTTCCTGTAATTGCCGCCGCAGAATATAGCGCTGTTGTTACTGCCGCCACCGGCCTCGCAATAACGGTCTTTCAGCGATTTGGAATTGACGAGTGGGAAGTACACCTCGAGCCCGCCGTTGAAGAACGCTAGCATTAGTCCGCCGCTCCAGAGCAATTGCTCACTGCTGGGTCGGTCCTGCCCCAGCGGGGTAGCATCGTCAAAATAGCCCAGGTCGAAATAAGGCTTTAGCGGAATCCCAAATGGCAATTTTGCAGGAAGGTCGGCTTTCAGGTTTATCGACCAGATGTAATTGTTGGAATTGCCAATCACGCCGGCAAACGGACTTCCGAAAGCACCTTTGAACCCACCTTCGGTCTGGCTCACTTGTCGGGAAAGGATGCCCGATGTTTCCGACCGGCCCAGGAAAGTCTGGTCAAACCGGTAATCGTTGAATCCCTGCGGGTTGAGGGCAAAGGAGGCTCTGGCGATATCGCTGGAAACCGAACCGCGGTTGCGGCGGGAATTGATGGGGAAATATCCGACAAAAACGCGGGCCGTGATTTTTTCTTGGGTTTGTAGAAAAACTGTTGTTTCCACTCCACGGAGAGTTTCAGGTATGCCGCTGTATTGTCAAAAAAATCGGTGTAGCCCTGGTACTCAAGCGCCGCGAAAGCCTGGAAGGGGTTGGGGGCTTTGGTACCGATGAGTTCATACCGCAGTTCATGGATGGTACTGTTGCGGAAGCTGGTGCCCCTGAATTGTATGGTATCATTTATCACTTCGTAAACGCCGTTTTCGGCGCCCAACAGCAGCGTTCGGTATTCCAGGCCCTGCTTTATGTTTCGGCTACCGCTGCGCAGATCTGCTCGTATGCGGGGCATGATGCGATAATACCGGGAATAATAATGGTCTGTCCAGTTGTAATCGGCATCGAATGTTTTGGCCTGCAGGTTTACGGTGATTTTTGGAACCAGCCCTCCGGGGCACATGGTAACGCAAATCTGCTAATCCGGTGAGTTTTTCGATCCCAGCCCAATTCCAGGCGCCAAATAATACTGAAAACGGTTGAGCGGCAAGGGTGGGTTGTAAAATACCAGCCCTACCATCGCTTTGTCGTAATTGTTCCAACCCAGCCATGGCAAAATACCCAACTGGTTTTTGCTTGGGTTCTGGATGGGAAGGAGTGTGCCGACCTGAATGGGTTTGGGATCTGTTTGGTTGTTGCGGCGGTTCAGTTCCAATGTGCGGTGTTCTGCATCAATGATAAATCCATCCGGATGGCCATCGGTTTTGAAATCAATGGTTTGTTCTTTTGTTTGCAGCGCCGGATACCATTGGGTGGACACCACTTTGCCATCTTCCATGGCACTGATGGGGAACGGTGCCGCGAGGGAGCCCTTGTTTTTTACCTTTAGCAGGAAGCCATCACCGTCGGGGTTTTCCTGAGGCTTTGCGGTTACGGCCATGTCGGCCTGGTGTTGGGTTTGCATGGTTTGGAAAAACCAGCCAGCATCAACGCCAGAATTGCTGAAACTGGCGGCTACATCTTCGGGGTAGGGGTGCTTGAAATTCCAGCGCTGGTAGTAATCCTGCATCATCTTATCGAACTGCTCTATACCCAGCGAACCTTCCAGCCACCGCATGCACATGGCGGTTTTCATGTACACCTGGATACCATATCCTACACTACTAAACTGGTCGGAGTCGGAATCGGGTGGGGTATCCTGGCGGTCGCGGGCAAAGTAGAGGTAGGCGATTTCCAGTATGGATCCGTTTTGGTCGGGGTTATAAATTTTCTTGGGGAGCTTGATGTTCGCAATGTCGGATTTTCCATAATACTTGCGCATATAGCGCTGCTCGTAATAGGAATTCATGCCCTCGTCCATCCAGGGGTGTGCGCGTTCATTGCTGGCCAGTATGCCATAAAACCAGTTGTGACCCACTTCATGGGTGATCACCTCGTCGAGTCCGTTGCCGGAGCCACTGTCGCCAATCACAGTAATCATGGGGTATTCCATGCCGCCGCCGGCACTGAGTGCGCTGTGTACCGCAGTGGCCTGTGGCCAGGGATATTCGCCAACGGTGTTGGAAAGAAATTCGACGGAGCGTTTTACATAAAAGGCGCCTTTGGTCCACAGGTGGCGTTGCTCATCGGTAAACAAAGCCCAGCAGTCCACCGTTTTGCCGGAGGCCAGTACGGCCGTATCCCTCAGTACATGGAAGCGTTTGTCGGCAAACCAGGCGAAATCGTGCACCTTTTCGGCTTGATAATGCAAGGTTTTGGTATTGGGTGAGGAGGCTGGGAAGGCATGAACGCGCTTGTTGCCTTTGGGTGGATCTTCTTTTTCCCATTCGGCTACCAAAGCGGCTGTTTCGGCCGCTTTTTGTGCCAAAAAAGCAGATTCCGAAGGGGTGAGCAACACACCGGTAGCACCAACGACATAATTGTCGGGCAGCGTGATGGTAACATCATAGGACCCAAATTCGGAATAAAACTCGCCCTGATCGAGGTAGGGCATGGCATGCCAGCCCCGGTTGTCGTAAACAGCCGGCTTGGGGTACCATTGGGTAATTTGATAAGAGGTTTCAACATGCCCCAACCGCGAGAAGGAAGCCGGAATTTTGAGGGTAAAGGGGGTACTGATGGTGATGGTACCACCGCTGGGCAGGGGCTTGTCCAGTTTCAGTACAGCAATATCGGGGTTGGCCGGGTCGAACAACCAATTGACACGTTGTCCGTCAACGCTGAAATCAAGTTCGGTATAGTAGCCCAGTGTGGAATCGGGAGCAAAATAGAATTCGGTATCACCTGCCCGGAGTTTTTGTTGGCAGAATGCTGTTTTTCTGTTTTTGAAGGCATTGCCCCAAAGGTGCATCCAAATTTCCGGCAAGGCTTCGGGGGCATGATTGGTGTAATCCATAGCGATGTTTCCGCTAAGGGTATGGTTGTTGTCGTTCAGACTTATCTGGATTCGGTAGTCAACCGATTGCTGGAAATAGGGGCTTTTTTGTGCCTGGCTGGCACACAGCGGACCGAGCAGCAACAGCAGCAGCCAGGTGGTTTTTACCATAGGAGTGTACATTTCGGGTCGTATGTTATTTGATTTTATCTTTTAAATAAAGCATGCCCCGGAGGCTGCGAATGGTTGCATGGCCCTCCCTTTTGACGAGGCTCATGTCGGAAATAACGAGGCGCATTTCAGCCCGTTTTCCATAAAAATCTATGGTTTCATCTCCTTTGGCGAAGAAGTAACTGCCGTTTTCGCTGTTTTTCATGCAGCTGTCGAGGGTGGCCTGCAAGTCAAAAACTTCCAGATCGGTTTCTTTGGTACCGCGCTTTTCCCGCCAGGCAATGCCATGCCCATCCGGTGTAATGGCTACGAAGTTTCCAACGCCGGGTGGCTCTTCGTTGTTCTCGTAAAGATCGAGGGTATAATAGGTGGTAAATCCCCTGATATTGCCGAAGCGAACGGGTGTATTGGGGGATACATAGACGGCTGATGCTTCCAGGATTTGATCCTTTTGGATGTTCAGGTGGGCCATAATGCGCGTGGACATATCCTCTCCGGGTGAAATTTCAGGCAGGCTGTCGAGCGGCTTCGAAAACCAGGGGGTAATGCGGTATAAGGCATCGCGGTCCTCCAAAAATTTCAGGCAGGACTCGATTCGGGCAGCATCCTGGTCGCTTACGGTTCGCTGTGAAACCGTGGTTTTGCCTTCGAGCAGCCGACCGTTGGCTTCCAGCAGACGTTGCAACTCGCTTGTCTGGTTGCGCTGCGAAACATTGAAGGCATTGAAAGGGCCTACAATAGCCACCAGCGTAAACGCGGCGAGGGATAAGGGTATGAATTTAATATTGTCACGCTGTGAAATAACAAAATACAGCCCCACCACCAGCAGCCAAACGCCGGCATGGGCAACCATAAAGCGCGGCTCCGTAATGCCATAATCAGAAATCCGGCGGCCAATGGCTACGAACAAGAGCAGCACCATCGGCAGCAATACGGGCCAGAACCATTTGTAAAAATTGACCACAATGGGGCTTTGATCGTATTTGGGCAGTAAAAATTGATCAGGTAGGCAAAAATGCCAGCGATAGAAAAGCCCAGCACCAGCGATCCAACCCATCCACGCGGGAGGCTCCAGGTAAGCAAAATTTTGGCAGAGTAGGCATAAAGGATGAGGAAGTACAGTACCACAATGGGTAAAAGGATGTACTTGCAGAGGTTTTTGAAGACTACGGTATAGGAAATCTCTTTTTCTGTGAACGCGAAATGATCGGGGTAATGGTGGAGGAAATAAGCTGTGTGGAACAAGCCCGCCAGCACCGCAAAAAGCCGGAGGTATACCTTCTCGCTGAAATCGAAGTTAAATAGTTCTTTGACTGCCAGTACGGCCAGTGATAGTCCTACCCATATAATTAAGGTGAAAACAGCGCCCACAATAAAGGCCGAGAACAACTCTTTGTTGTATTCCCAAAAATCGCTTACACTGCCAAAGCGCACATAGGGGGCAACGGCAGCAGCGAGGTGCCCGATCAATAAAAAGCCAAAATAGCGGGGGATGACCGTCATTTCTGCATGGTGCACCGAAATATCGAGTTGCCAGTAATACAAACAAAGTAAACCTGCGAGGCCCGCCAGTAGTCCGTAGTGCCGAGCGGAATCCCAGCTGCGCGCTTCACTCAAGGCCGTTGCGGCAGTGAACCATGGCAGCCCAAGCGCAGCAACCATGAAAAGTTTTACCCATACCTCTTCTTCTGTAGGCCCATCAATCAGAACCAGCAAGGCTATTGTGCCGAGCACTGCAGCGAGGCTGGTGGCAGGGAAGCGCCGAATAAGCGACAGGGTGGAGCGAAGCAGGAACATCAGGGATGGAACACGTACGGCCAATGACATAGCAGTGGAATTAAAGGAAGACCTCAGAATTTGGCAGGAAAATTAGACATTTTTTTTCCGCTGACCTTGTTTTAGCCTAATTTTGTCCACTTTCAAAACATTATCATGCGACTTTCCCTGCTTTTATTGCTTTTCCCGTTCCTGGTACCGGCTCAAAATGTTGATTCCCTGGCATTTCCCAAAACATGGGTCGGCGATTGGTCGGGAACACTTCAAATCTATAATGGGAAGGGCATGGTGCAGTCGGTACCAATGATGGTGGAGATACATCCCATCGATACTTCCAGCGATGGGCGCTATACATTTGGCCTGGTTTATGGGTCTAAGGACCAAGACTGGCGACCCTATGAGCTGGTGCCGGTAGATCCCGGGAAAGGCATTTGGAAAGTGGATGAAAAAAACACCATTCTGATGGAGAGTTACCAGTATGGGCCCAAGTTACTGTGTTGGTTTACGGTGCAAAACAACCGCATTTTGTGCACCTACGAGCTCACCGATGCTGAAACGATGGTGTTCGAAGTGATTTCCGGATCCGAGGATGCGGTCAGTACAACGGGCAATGCCCAACACGAGGGGGAAGATATTCCTCCGGTAGATACTTATCCGGTGGCGGTATTTCAACGCGCCATACTCAAAAGAGGCTAAGCCATGGATTCACTAACGCAAATTGTATTGGGTGCAGCCTGCGGCGAGGCGGTTGCAGGCAGAAAACTGGGCAACCGCGCCATGCTTTGGGGCGCCATTGGTGGCACCATTCCCGACCTCGATGTTTTTGCCTCCTTTTTTACCGATGAAATGAGCGCCACGGCGTTTCACCGCGGTTTTATGCACTCCTTTATGTTTGCGGCGCTGGCGCCCTGGTTGTTTGCCTGGCTGGCAAGTTGGTTTTACCATGGCGGTGTGTATCGAAAACGCGGCTACAAGGCTGCAGCCATGGTTGTCTGGATCCTGTTTTACTTATTGGCGGCAGTGGGTATCAATTTTATCCCCTTGATGGTGGGAGAAGGGCTCAATTGGTGGGTACTCACCCCAACGCTCATATTGGGTGTCTGGCTGGTAGGCAACCTTTGGACCCATTACTGGAGGCCCGACCTGAACCTGGTGGAAGCGCCTTACCGTACCTGGGTGTGGCTGTTTTTCTGGAGCATTTTTACCCACCCGATTTTGGATTGTTTTACCAACTGGGGAACCCAGGTTTGGCAGCCTTTTGCAGATACCAGGATACAATGGACCACCGTTTCCGTGGTTGATCCGCTGTATACCCTGCCATTTGCGTTGCTGCTGATCGTTGCCAGCCGTTTGCACCGGTCGTCCCGCACCCGATTTTGGCTGAATTGGGCGGGTATATTCTGGGGCTGTTCTTATTTGGCCTACACCTATTTGCATAAAATTGAGGTCAACAAGGCGTTTGAACAGACCTTGCAGGCGCAGCACATTGCCTACAAGCGGTACCTGACGGCGCCTTCTATTTTTAACAACATTGTTTGGTATGGGGTAGCAGAGGGCGATTCGGCCTATTATTACAGTATGTTCGGTTTTAATGATCACCCACCTGCCTTTAGCGGCATTTCGGTGCTCCCGAAAAACCGCGAGTTACTGCAGGAGCTGCCCTCTGACAGTCGGGCCGCTTATTTTTTGCCCTGGTTCAGCAATGGTTACTACAATGCCATTCCGTATCATGGAGATACCATACAGGTCAACGACCTGCGGTTCGGGCTCGCTGGCGATGCACTGACGGCAGACAACAATTATATCTTTTCCTTTCTGGTGTACAAAAATGCTGCTGGTGAATGGGAAGCCGTTCAAAACCGCCGGCAGCAGCAGGATACCGGTAAATTTGTTGCCTCCATGGGGCAGTTGTGGAAACGGGTGAAGGGAGAGCGTTGATGCTGCGGAATGCTGCAACGTTTAAAAATTTGCATCGGCATACCAATGAGCAGCAACCAAAGCCGCGTTTTGGTGTTTATACACGAAGTAAAGTAGTTTGCGAATGCTCACTTATTCTCAGCCCTCCTGGCTGTGTTTTATGCCTTGCCATTAGCACTGATGACGGCGCGATTATTTTCGCAAACCATTTTACTTCGAGTATAAGTTCCAGAAGAATCTTTTAATTTTATCGCTTACTTTTGCTTGTTATGTCCTGGATAGTATATGTTTTGGCCACCCTCGGCGCCTATGTGGGCATGGAATTTATGGCTTGGTTCACGCACAAATTTTTGATGCACGGCCTGCTGTGGTCATGGCATGAAGATCACCACAAGGCCAAGCACGAAAAACTGGGCTTTTGGGAGAAAAACGATCGTTTTTTCCTCGTTTTTGCCGTGCCTTCTGCCTTTTGCTACATGTTTGGCTCCATGACCCAAACCTGGTGGGTGTTTTTCATTGGCGTAGGCATCTCCTTGTACGGATTGACCTATTTTCTGATTCATGATGTGTACATCCACCGTCGGTTCAGGTGGTTCAGGCAACTGGATGGCAAATACTCCCGGGCCATCTTACGCGCCCACGGCGCGCACCATGCGAAAAGCACGAAAGAAGAATGCGAGTCCTTTGGGTTGCTGGTGGTGCATCCTAAGTTTTTCAAGAAAAGATCGTCAGCCAATAAGTCGGCAGTTCAGGACACCCAATTGCAGGAGTCTTAGGCAGGTAGTTAACAAAGGTAGTTTTTGAAAAAGTTGCCACAGGTTTTTGCACAGCAAAACATCTGCGGTTCTCCGCGCGTATCTGCGCGACAATTATTTTGCGCAGCAAAACCGAAAAAAACGGCGATCACGAGCCTTTGCTCTTTGGGTTTGCCCCGAATACTTAACTATTTGATTTTCAATGCATTACTTTTTTACAAAATATGCTTTGATAAATAAGGCACAGGCTGTTTAAGAAAGGGTATTTGAAAGTTACGGCTAATATTTCTGGTATTTTATCGGGTACAGCATTTAAAACCGGGATCGAAGCCAAAGACCAATTGCTAAAGACCAAAGACCAGCTTACGCCTCCGCTGTTTTCATGAACCAAAGGGTATAGAACAGGTAGAATGCTACGCCGATGGCCGTCTCAATGGTGTATTCTACCATGAAGGACACCAGTACAATCACCTGGAACAACAGCCAGGGTGGAAATTGCCGGTATTTTTTGTAAAAAAATGGGTAGAAAAACGCGGGTAAACTCAGCAATAACCCTAACAAACCGGTGCTGGCCAGTATGTAAACAAACTGGTTGTGTGGCATTCTGGGCGTGTTTTTATAGGTAGGAAAATCAGTGCGCACCAATTGTTTGGTGTCGTTTTCCAGATCGCCGGCGCCCGTGCCGAGCAAAGGATGTTGTTGCCACAACATCAATCCCGTTTGCAACGAAAGCCATCGCTCGGAATCCGAATAATTGTAACCGCTTTCCGAGCGAAATCGCTCCCAGTCGTACCGCATGTACGAGAGTCGCTGTTGCAAACTTGGGATGCTTTGAACGGCAATAATGGGGGCCAGCAACAGCAACGCCAAGGCGCTCAATCCCAGGGCCCATTTACGGGTTTTGATGAGGTACCACACGAGGGCCACCAACAACATGGCATACAAGGCTGCAATACCACTCCGCACGGAGAGAATGTGGATAAAAACGAAGAGAAACACGATTGCAAATGCCTGAAAAGTATTTTCCCAGGCAAATTTTAGTCGAAATTTTTCCAACCACAACCAGCCTCCACTGAGGATCGCCGTCACCAGCATCAGGTTAAAACGAATGTGGTGCCGGGGGACAGGTATGGGCTGCCCCTTGCTGAGGCCGTCCATGATAGCGTCGAAATTAAGCCAAAGCCGGATGCCCACGCCGATACAGGTGAAAAAAGCAACGACCAGCAGCACATACAAGGGGATGCGCCATTGCGTGGGGCTCAACCGCGGCAGGTTCGCAAAGGCCAGCGGGAGAATAAAAAAAGGTAAGCGCACGCGGGTGCGGACCAGCCACGCGGGCAGATCGTCTGACCAACCGGCGCTCAGGGCCACCAGAAAAAACAAGCAGCCCATCCAGGGGTAAATACGGTGTTGCCACCAATTTTGAAAGAGTTGCTGAAGAACCCGTACGGTATTGCTCCTCCATCGGCCTTCGTTTATCAACATTGCTGCTTTGCATTGGCGGGCTGCATGCCACAGGGCCATGGCAATAAAACCCCACATGCTAACCGATAGCAGGAAAGGGGAGAACATCATGCTGACCACCATGAGCGCTGCAAAAAACACGGTGGTCCATTGCAGTGTTGGGGAATGCGGGGAAAGTACGGGCGTTCGTTTTGTCAAGGCTTAACGACTGGGTTCAGGGGTAAAGGTAAGGCAAGCGCACGGCCTGGCAACCCGAAAACGCCTTTCAAATTTAATACTGACCGATACAATGGGGCTGTTTGTCTTAAACCCGGGTGTATTCGCGGAACTTACCTACCTTTACAACGTTATAGATACTGTATGAAACGCCGCTACATCTTATTTGCTGCCTTGTCTCCTGTGCTGTTATTCTTTGCTTGTAATGAGGCTTCACCCCTAAGGATTCGGAGCCGGGGTTGATCCGAAAAGACCTGTCAGGCTCGGATTCACAAAATGCTGATCCGTACTACATTCCCAGTACAGGAGAAGGGAACTTTGAGAACCTGGTTGCCGATTATGAAAGCAAAGACCGGGTTATTTGGCAAAAGCCGGATCTGGTCATTTCCTTACTGGGTGACCTTTCAGGAAAAACAGTTGCCGACATTGGCGCAGGTACCGGTTATTTTGCTTTCCGCATCGTTCCAAAAGCGCAAAGAGTGATTGGTATTGACATCGACCAGCGCTTTATTAATTTTATGGACAGTGTGAAAGTCAGGCTACCGGAAGCTTATCGCGATCGTTTTGAGCCCCGACTGGCCATGCCCGACGACCCCAAGATTGAACCAGAAGAAGTAGACGACATCATCATCGTCAATACCTACGGGTACATTGAACACCGCATCAATTATTTGAGCAAGTTGTTCACCGGTTTGAAACCTGGGGGCAGTTTGGTGATTATTGATTTCAAAAAGAATAACCTTCCTATTGGGCCCTCTGATGAGTTTAAGGTGTCCTTGCAGGATGTTCAACATGAGCTGGAAAAAGCCGGATTCACGATAAAAGTAGTGGATCGCAGCTCTTTAGATTACCAATACATCGTTCAGGCCTTAAAGCCGGAACCTGAAAAATAAAGCCCCAACCACCATGCGCGGATCCGTGAAACTGTTTACCATGTTTGGCATTCCAGTCCATCTCCATTGGAGTTTTGGATTGATTTTCCTGTACGCTTTGTACATCGGATACGCCAACAGCATGGATTTTCTGGGCACCATGTGGGTCATGATTTTTTTTATATCGCTCTTTGCCTGTGTGTTGTTGCATGAATACGGCCACTCCCTGACGGCGCGGCGCTATGGCGTTCAGACACAAGACATCATATTAACGCCAATAGGCGGCATAGCCCGGCTCGAGCGTATGCCGGAAAAGCCAGTGCAGGAGTTTCTGGTAGCGATCGCTGGGCCCATGGTCAATGTCGTCATCGCTTTTCTGATGCTGTTGCTCGGAATGTTGTTGTACCAGGGCGATAATTGGCAGTTGTTTACCTGGGCGCTGGAGCAGCATATTAGTCCAGAGTTACAGGAAAGTGCCGATGTTTTTGAAGAAACAGGACTGGCTACCTCCTGGTTCCTATACTTTTTCACGCTCTTGCTGATTACCAACCTGGGCCTGGTGGTGTTCAATTTGATACCTGCATTTCCGATGGATGGCGGGCGAATATTTCGATCCTTGCTGGCCATGCGCATTGGCCGGGTGAAAGCCACCCAGGTAGCCTCTATCGTTGGACAGGTTATTGCTGGGTTGTTTGTATTGTACGGTTTTTATGCTGGCGCGTACACCCTGGCCTTTATCGGCTTCTTTGTATTTACCATGGCGCGTGCGGAAAATTCGATGGTTCAGGCTCGACGATGTGCTCAAACGATATACTGCGGCGGATTTGACGCGCAGGAACTATACCCGGCTTTCTGTAAACGACTGGATGCAAACGCCCATAGGAATGATGGGAGACAAATCAGGGGAGCGCAGTTATTTGGTCTTTGACCTTTCCGACCAGTTGGCGGGAAAACTGGATGCTGAAGCCATTGAAAAAGCGGCCAAAAACCGGCAACTTAGTGTGGAAATATCCCAGTTTATGGAAGAACAAGTGCCTGCTGTGGATATAAAAGAGTCGCTGCGGTACCTGTATTATTTGCTGGTTCAGGTGGACACCGGAATTGTAGCGGTATTGGAAAACCAGGAAATTGTGGGGGTAGTGGATGAAGAGGACCTGCGTGCCTTCATGGAAAAATCTGGCATCAAGTTGCCGCGATCAAAGAAGGTCGCGTAAAACAATGGTTTTTTCAATTTTTCTCCGTCTCTCAGCACGGTTAAGGTTACCTTTTTGCCTGGTTTTTTCAAGAAAATACGCTGAGCAGTGCCCAGTGTCATGAACACGGAGGGCTTGTTTCCAATTTTAAGAATGATGTCGCCAGGCCGCAGGTCCACTTCTGTTGCTGGTGAGTTTGGCACCAGGTTGTGCACCATGAACTTATCGAATTTTTCTCCCGTTGCAATCATATTGATTCCGCTTCGATCGAATAAAAACTGCTCTTTATAGAGTCGGTTGGGTTTGAGCCACATGATACCATCCTGGTAATCCAGTATCACATAGAAGTGATTTAGGATGTTGTTGCCGATTAACCCGTTTCGTTTGTTCAGAAAGCCGAGGGTTTGGGCGGTATCAATTTCCTGAAAGTAGGTGACGATTTGTTGTTGTTTAAAGGGGCCAATTTCCAATTTACTCACCCTGCCGGTAAATCCTTCCAGGAATCCTCCCAGGCCCATCCCGATGTTGCTGATGATGGCATTGGGTGGAGGACTTAGCAATGGGTGTGTATTCGTAAAGAGTAACAGGGGAAGGCCCGCCCCGGTATCGATTAAGAGCTTAACCGGAACCACCAGATCCTGCTGCACATTCAATGCGGTATTGAGGTAAACTTTGTTTTTGTAAATCTCAATGGGCAGGGCTGAATAGTCGGAGGGTGTTTTAAAAATGCTCTTCTCTGTCAGTTGAATGACACGGCGCTGGTAATTGATTTTGATAATGTAGCGGGAAAAGGCATTGGCCGACAGGATGCCATGTACCTGAACGCCGGCATATTCCTCAAAGCGAAAGTAATCTTCTTCCAGCACCAGAATGTCTTCGGAAACCGCATACGCCTTTTCTGGTATTTCCAATCTTACACGGCGAACAAGGTAAGCGGTCAGGGGCGTACTCAAATCAGAGCCGGCCACCTGGTACACCTGTTCGTAAGGCATCTTGAACATGTCGGTGATGCCTTTTTGCGAAAGTATGGTGAATTCAGCGCCGGTATCGAAGATGAAACGAAGGGGCAGAATCCCATTGAAGCGAACGGTCAGGATGATGAAATTGTTGCTGTATTCAAATGGGATTTCCACCTGTTTGCGTCCTTGCGGCATAACGAACCCCGTTTGCCCTGAAGCCGTAGTCCAGGGCAGAAATGCAAGCAGTAACATGCAAAACAGCAACCGATTCATGTTCAAAGTTTTGAAGGACCTGCAATTTCGGCATTAATTGGTTAAGGCCCTTAAAAAGGCTCCATTATTCGGCTAAGTAACGATGAAATTACAAGTTCACGATTTCAGGCCAATTATTTTGGTGTTAGGCGACTATCTATTGAGGCGAATAGCAGCGCTCTTTAACAAAAAAGATAGGATGGATAACGGCAAAAGAATGGCTTCAAATCGTGAAGTTGTTATTTCATCGTTACTAATATCACAATTGGAAGCCCCAAACCCAGGGAAGAACGGTATAAATGAATACTATCAGCAGCAAGATGGACACTAAATCAAGTAAGAAGCCAGCTTTTGCCATGTGATGGGTATGCAGATGTCCTGAACTGAATACTATAGCGTTGGGTGCCGTGGCCACGGGAAGCCCAAACCCAATGGACGATGCCATGGCCGCGCTCAGCAACAGCCCGAACGGATGGATACCGATGGTGCTGGCCATTGCTGCCAATACCGGCATCATCATCGAAGCAGTAGCGATGTTAGAGGCGATTTCGCTGAGCATCACCACCACGCTGAGAATGATCAGGAGCAAAACCAGTTCCGGTAAGTTGCTGAGGCCTTCCATTTGGAGGCCGATCCATTTGGCCAGTCCACTGGAATCGAAGCCTTTGGCCAGGGCCAGCCCGCCTCCAAACAACAACAGCACACCCCAGGGGATTTTTATTGCCTGGTTCCAATCGAGCAAAGGGGAATTGCTTTTTTTATCGGCAGGAAAAACAAACAGCAGGATAGCGCCCAGCATCACCACAACCGTGTCATTGCAATTAGGGAAGATGCGATAAAGCCATAGCGAACCGGTGATCCAACACAGTACGACTGCCCCAAAAAGCACAATCAGCCGTTTTTCGGCAGCTTGCATGGGCCCCAGCCGGTGCAGTTCCTGTTGCAACACCGCCCTTTGTTCTGGTAGTAATTTCCCGGCGTGCAGGGGGAACAGGCGAATGAGTAACCACCAACACAGAAGAAGCAGGATGCTGGCAAAAGGAAATCCGACCAAAAACCATTGCCAAAAGGAAACGCTTCGCCCCATGTTCTGTTCTACAAAACCCACAAATATGGCGTTGGTGGGAGTGCCGATGATGGTTGCCAAGCCGCCAATAGAACAGGCATAGGCTACGCCCAGCAGCAATGCCACCCTGAAATTTTGGTTGTGGGCTTCACTTTCGCTGGTGGCGGCGCCTTGCCCTACTGCAATGGCTACGGGCGTCATCATTACTGCAGTTGCGGTGTTGGAAATCCACATGGAGATGAAGCCGGTGGCTGCCATAAACCCGAGAATCATTCTGGAGGGGCTGCGGCCAATTTTCAGGACCACCTGATAGGCAACCCGCAGGTGGAGGTTCCAGCGTTCAATGGCCTGGCCAAACAGCATACCGCCCATGAAAAGGAAAATGATTTCATTTCCAAATTCCACAGAAATGGTTTTCAGGCTGGCCACACCCGTCAAGGGAAAAAAAACCAAGGGCAACAGCGCTGTAACGCTTACTGGAACGGCTTCGGTTATCCACCAGATGGTCATCCAAAGCGTGATGGCGGCCGCGGCTTTCGCCTCAGGGCTTATACCGCCTGCGGCAGGCAGTAATAACAGGATCGCAAATACAGCAGGACCAGCCCATAAGGCCAGGCGATGTCGGTTCATACCAGGAATATCTTAACTGGTCTTTGGCCTTTGGTTTCTATCTTGTTGTGAAATGCTATACCATATCAAATGCCAGGAATAATAGCATTGAATATTGAGCACCCCTATCGCAACAAATGCCTTGAAAACCAACCGTCGAATTCTTCGGGGCAACCCCAAAGACTAATGACCAAAGACCAAAGACTATCTTTTTCCTGGCGAACATAGAAAAAATATTTTGGGAATGGATGAAACAGACTTCACCCATACCCCTAAATATTTTAGCAATACGTTTCGAAAGCGCCTTTGAGGTTGTCTGCAATTATTTCTGCAGAGCGACCTTCAATGTGGCGGCGCTCGAGGAAATGTACAAGTTTGCCGTCTTTAAAGAGGGCAATACTGGGAGAGGATGGCGGGTAGGGGAGGAGGAATTCCCGGGTTTTGGCAACGGCAGCGGAATCTACACCGGCAAAAACAGTTACCAAACGATCCGGGCGCTTGCCCGTTTGGGTTGCCATTTTAACGCCGGGGCGAGCCATGCCGGCCGCACAACCGCAAACACTGTTGATCACCACCAGTGTAGTGCCTTCCGGTTGCTCCAGCACTGCTTGAACAGCTTCCGGTGATTGCAGGGACTCAAAACCAAAATCTGTAAGATCTTTGGCCATTGGGGCTGTTAAATGCGGAGGATACATATTGAAGTAGAATTTTTATTGTGATTTGACGGGGGAACCGCCTTGTAAATGAAAACAGGTAATTCCGGGGTATACTAATGACTAACAACAACATGGAGGGTCACAAGTTCATTTTCTGAAAAGGACTTTTACCAATGGCCAGTAGCCAGCGGCCAGCATCCTGCTTAGAACGTTACGTTCATGTCAACCACTTTGTCACCTCTTTTCACTTTCATGGTAGTTGTTTGACCTTTTTGAAAGGAAGAAAGTCCCTTCATATAGTCCATGATATCGCCAATTTTCAGATCGCCCAGTTGGATGATAATATCGTCCTTGAGCACACCCGCAATAGCAGCGGGTTTGCCGTCGGTAACGCCATCGATGTGCAGTCCTTCACCTTCCCAGGTGTAATCGGGCATAATACCGAGCGTGACTTTGAATCTTGGCGTATCCTCTGGCTTTGATTTTGTTTCCTGAAAAACGAGTTTTGGTGTTTTGTCCAGTTCCTTCACGACGCGGATAACCAGTTGCAAGAGTTGCTGTTCGCCGGGGAAATTGATTTTGTCTACATCGTCGGAGGGCTTGTGATAATCAGGGTGCTGTCCGGTAAAGAAGAACAAAACCGGGATATTTTTCAGGTAAAAGGAAGTATGGTCACTAGGCCCGATCCCGGCGCTGTCGAGTTTGATACCAAAATCGTCCTTTACTTGTTCGAGTAGTGGAACAAACGTTGGAGAGGTGCCTACGCCGCCAACCATGATGGTTTTTTCAGGTTTCAGCCGGCCGATCATGTCCATGTTTAACATGCAGCTTACGGTGGAAAGATCGATGGTGGGTGCTTCCGTGAATTTTTTGGAGCCCAGCAAACCCAATTCTTCGCCCGAGAAGCAGATAAAGAGGAAGTTGTGGCTTTCTTTTACGCCATTGGTTGCATAATAGCGTGCCAGTTCGAGCACGCCTGCGGTGCCGGAAGCGTTGTCGTCGGCGCCGTTGTGGATTTTGCCTTCAGGGTTAGCATCGAGGGAGTTGTGGTCGAACCCGAGTCCCAAGTGGTCGTAATGCGCGCCAATGACGATGGTATAAGGCGCTCCATTGTCGAGGTAAGCGACTACATCACGGCTGCTGTGCTCTGTGGCGTTGGCCATATCCATGCCGTGAGGGTCGGCAGTTTTCTTGTAATTAAAAAGAAAATAGTAGCCATCGTTGCCTTTTGGCGCCAGTCCGTATTGCTTAAAGGCTTTGGCGATGTATTTGGCTGCTTTCAGCTCTTCTTTGGAGGAGGTGCCACGGCCCTTCATTTTATCGGAGGCCAGAAAGCTGATGTGCTTATTGAGGTTTTCCTGAGAAACGGCCTGTGCCTGGAGGGGTGTTGTGGATAGTGCGCACAAGAGGAGTGCGGCAAGAAATAATGAAAAAAGTTTCATGGATTGCATTGCTGTTGAGCTGCGAAAATACGGCGTTCGCAGTAAGTTCGCAGCATTCCGTGCATTTCTTTACCAGAAAAGGATAATTGTGAAACGTATTATCGTTGCTCAGGGGGCCGGTTGAGCTGCCGGTTGGACGGCATTGGGTTGGTAGCAAAGGCGGTTGAGCATTTCCTGGGTACCAGAAAATACGTTTCGGTCAACTTTTCCGCTGACACCTTTGATACGCCCTTCATTAGAATATTGCCAGAAATCCCAGGTCTTTCCAGTGAGCAGTGCAGGCCGTTCTGCAGAATACTTGGCGATCCACAAGGGGTGGTTGTTGAAAATTCCGGCGAGGTATTTCTCGTAAAAATCCTGATTAGAGTAAATAATAGGTTTTACTCCCAAGTTTTCTTCGACAATTTGTAGCCAGATTCTTGCTTCTTCTATCATGGTCTCCGGCGGCATGCCGTCGGTAGTTTCCAGGTCAAGTACCGGGGCCAAATCCCCGGCTTGCATTTCAATGGTAGATAGGAAGTGTCGCGCCTGATCTTCACCACAGCCGTAAGCATGAAAAAAGTGGTAAGCGCCACGTTGCAACCCGAGCCTGCGGAGCGACTCCCAGTTTTCGCAGAACAGCGAGTCGGTAAAGTCGGCCCCTTCGGTTGCCTTGACAAAAGCAAAGCGCAGGGGGTGGCTACTGGCAACAGCATCCCAATTGATCCTGCTTTGATGGTGCGAAACATCGATTCCTTCCAATTGCGTTGTATGCCAATCCGGAGAACCAGATGGCCTGCTTCCAGCAAAGGGAAGGATCAGTGCACACAAGACGATCAAAACGCGCATAAACGGATATGCAGGCAAGTGAAGAGATGAGGAGGATCTGGATATTAAAGTAACGCCTGCAAAAATAATGCCTGTCTGGCAATTTTATTGTTTTGAATGTTGCAATTTGGCGGATTGTAGACAAATAATTTTGTGTTACGTCTATTTGGAACACAAAACACCCATGAAGGGTTTTAATCCTGCATGGGTGTTTGATATACATCGGTATTTGTCTTTTCGCCGCGGGTCTTTTGTCGCGCTGGGTTTATTGGTATTTGGTTGGCTACGACCTTTTTGAAGCCAGATCGTACCCAAAGACCAACACCCAAACGTTAAAACCCAGATTACCGGTTCATCGACTCTAAAAATTCCTCGTTGGAAGTGGTGTTCATCATTTGTTTTTTCATGAACTCCATGGCTTCTTCTGGCTTCATATCGGCCAGGTGGTTGCGCAGGATAAACATCCGCTGGAGGGTATCTTTATCCAGCAGTAATTCTTCGCGGCGTGTGCTCGACTTGGTAAGATCGATGCTCGGGTACAGTCGGCGGTTGGCCAGGTTGCGGTCGAGCTGAAGTTCCATGTTACCGGTACCCTTGAACTCTTCAAAGATAACCTGGTCCATTTTGGATCCGGTATCGATCAGGGCGGTTGCTAGAATAGTCAGGGAGCCACCGTTTTCGATGGCACGGGCAGCGCCGAAGAATTTTTTTGGTTTCTGCAAGGCAGTTGCCTCAACACCACCGGAAAGCACTTTTCCGGAAGCGGGCGCTACGGTATTGTAGGCACGGGCCATACGGGTAATGGAGTCGAGCAGGATGACCACATCGTGACCGCACTCAACCATACGTTTTGCTTTTTCAAGCACGATATTGGCCAAGCGTACGTGGTTTTCCGCAAGTTCGTCAAAAGTAGAAGACACCACTTCTGCGCGTACGTTGCGTTTCATGTCGGTTACCTCCTCGGGGCGTTCGTCGATCAACAGGATGATGACATAACATTCGGGGTGGTTCTTGGCAATGGCATTGGCCAGGTCCTTGAGCAGGAAGGTTTTGCCTGTTTTGGGCTGGGCAACGATTAGTCCGCGTTGCCCCTTGCCGATTGGCGTAAAGAGGTCGATGATGCGGGTGCCAAAGTCGCGGCCACTATTGCTCGACAGGAGGTTGAATTTCGAAGTAGGGAACAACCGTGTGAGGTAATCAAAGGGTACGCGGTCGCGTACATCTTTGGGGTCCATACCATTGATCTTGCTCACCTTGAGCAGGGCAAAATATTTTTCGCCTTCTTTGGGTGGGCGGATGGCGCCGCGAACGGTATCGCCGGTGCGCAAACCGAACAGTTTTACCTGAGAGGGAGAAACGTAAATATCATCGGGGCTGGTAACGTAGTTGTAGTCGGAAGCACGGAGGAAACCGTACCCGTCGGGCATCATTTCCAGGGTTCCTTCTCCTTCAATTACGCCATCCAATTCAACATCAAATTTTTCTTTTGCGATAACCGGCATCACTTCCTGTTCCGGCTCACGTGCGGTGTTCTGCTCACCCACCCGCTCCTGAGTAGCCAGGGGGCGACGAACTTGCGCCATGTCGTCATCTTCTTCTTCACCAGAGCTTGGTGCGACAAAATCTTCTTCGCGTTCGAGTTTGGCCACATCTGGGTCTACCAGCGCAGGGTTCCCGGGGCGTTGCGGATTGTTGCGGTTCCGGTCGTTGCGATCGCGGAAAGGGCGATTCCTGTCATTGCGATCATTGCGATCGTTTTTATTCCGGTCATCTCGGTTCCGGTCGTCGCGGTTCCGGTCGTCTTTATTCCGGTCGTCGCGGTTCCGGTCGCGATCATTGCGTTGGAAACGATTGTCGAATGGCTTTCTGGGCTCATTACGAGGCTCGCTTGGGGCTTGCGGGGGCGTATTACCTGTGGTGGATTCAGTGGTCTTGGCTTCTGGTTTCGCAACAGGGGTTTCCTTGGGCGTTTTAGCCGGTGGCTGGGGTTTTTCTTTTTTAGCGACAGCAGTACGGGGGCGTTTGGCTGGCGCTTTTTCAGGACTTTCTTTTTCCTGGTCCTTTTTGGGGGCTTCTCCACGAACGACAATTTTACGGCCGGGCGCTGGTTCTTCAACGGTGGGAACTTTTTCGCCACCGGTGCCTTTGTTTACAAAGGCTTGTTCGTCGAGGATTTTGTAAATAAGGTCCTGTTTGGTTAGCCGGTTGAAGCCTTTGATGCCCAGCTTCTGGGCAGTTTCTTTGACCCGTCACCAGCATGTCATTCAACTGCAATATGTCGTACATGGTAGGAATTAATAGTGGTATTATTTCTTAGGAATCTAATTTTGAGGTGAAGTGAAAACTTCAGAAGGGGGGAATTGGTCTGTTTCTTGAAACATTTGGCCGGGGACCATACTTCTACACAGCGGTAGAACAGTTGGTAAACTGAATAATATCGGCTGGAAAAATATTGAGAGAGGTAGTGCTACCGGATAAAAATGTGGAGACCGGAGTGATTTGAATACAGCAAAGATAATGCTTTTTTTAATTTCGCTCTATCTTGCAGCGGAAAAATTAATCCCATTGGTAATATTAACAAGACTATTGGCACAATGTTGCAACTTAAAGTAATCCGAGAAGAAAAAACAAGAATCCTCCAGGGATTGCGCAAACGCAACTGGGAAGGAGCGCAATTAAAAATCATTAATGAAATTCTGGCCCTGGACGATCAGCGTCGGCTCAACCAAAAGGAGCTCGACGATAGCCTGGCCGAAGCCAACCGCCTCTCCAAGCAGATAGGCCCCTTGATGGGACAGGGCAAATCTGCTGAGGCAGAACCGCTCAAACAGCAGGTTGCCCAACTGAAGGAGCAATCCAAACAATTGGAAGAGCGCCAGCGAAGCATCGAAACGGAGCAACAGGAGTTGCTCTATGCTGTGCCCAATTGCCCGCATAAAAGTGTACCCAAAGGCAAAACCCCAGACGATAACGCTGTGTACCGCCCCTGGCCATCGCCCATGCCTGTACTCCATGAAGGGGCTGTTCCGCATTGGGACCTGGGTAAAAAATACAACCTGTTCGATTTTGAACTGGGCGTTAAACTCACCGGCGCTGGCTTCCCGGTTTACCGCGGCCAGGGCGCCAAACTACAGCGTGCGCTGATCCAGTTTTTTTTAGAGGAGAACATTAAAGCAGGGTATGAGGAAATCATGCCGCCGTTGCTGGTAAACGAAGATTCTGCCCGTGGCACAGGCCAGCTGCCTGATAAAGAAGCGCAGATGTATGCCTGCGAACGGGATAATTTTTACCTTATCCCCACTGCTGAAGTGCCCGTTACCAATTTGTGGCGGGGAGATATTCTCGCTGAAAAAGACCTGCCCATCAAGGCCACGGCTTATACTGCCTGTTTCCGGCGGGAAGCGGGCGCCTGGGGTGCGCATGTGCGCGGGCTCAACCGGCTGCACCAGTTTGATAAAGTAGAAATTGTGCAGGTGGAACATCCCGACAACTCTTACAAGGCACACCAGCAGATGATCGCACACGTTGCGCGCATCATGAAAAAACTCGAACTGCCTTACCGGATCCTGCTCTTGTGTGGTGGGGATATGGGTTTTGCCTCGGCTAAAACCTACGATTTTGAAGTGTGGTCGGCTGCGCAGGAACGCTGGCTGGAAGTGAGTTCCGTTTCCAATTTCGAATCGTTCCAAACCAACCGGATGCAGCTGCGGTTTAAGGATAGCAATGGGAAAATTCAACTGGCGCATACCCTCAACGGTTCATCGCTGGCCTTACCCCGAATCGTAGCAGCACTGCTGGAAAACCACCAAACACCGGAAGGAATTCGAATTCCCAAGGCGCTTTGGAAGTACACTGGCTTCAAGATGATTTCCTAATAACATCGAATTCATCGGCTCATTCTAATTTCGCATCAACAAATATTCGAACAAACAACCAATCCTTTATCTATGGCTTCTGCAATAAAATTTGGAACCGACGGCTGGCGAGCCATCATCGCCGATGATTATACCCTTGCCAATGTACACCGCGTTGCAGAGGCAACGGCTTTGTTTATGAAGCAACGCAAGTACAAAAAGGCGGTTATCGGCCACGATTGTCGCTTCGGCGGTCCACTATTTGCCGAAGCCACTGCCCGCGTTTTGGGCGCGTATGGTATCACGGTATACCTTGCCAAAGAATTCGTTTCAACCCCGATGGTTTCCCTTGGGGTAGTGAAATTAAAATCTCAAATTGGTGTGGTTATTACGGCCAGCCACAACCCGCCCTCCTACAACGGGTATAAACTCAAGGCTTCCTATGGAGGCCCCATGGTTCCTTCCGAAATTGCTGCTGTGGAAGAACTGATACCTGAAGTCTGCTCGCTGACTTCGCTGCCGACGCTGGAAGAACTGGAGGCCAAAGGCTTGTTGAAGTACGCCGATTTGGAAACGATGTACCTCCGACATGCCCGCAAGGCCTTCGACCTCAAAATGATCAAGTCGTCGGGGATCCGACTGGCTTACGATGCCATGTACGGCGCCGGTCAAAGTGCCGTGCGCAAACTGTTGCCACGTTCGGTCTTTTTGCATTGCGATCTTAATCCGGGAATGCACGGCCAGGCTCCGGAACCTATTCATCGCAACCTTACCCTGCTGAGCGAAACCATTAAGAAAAATCCAAAAATCAGCGCCGGGTTGGCCAATGATGGCGATGCCGACCGGATCGGGATGTACGATGAAGACGGCAATTTTGTCGACAGCCACCACCTGTTGCTCATCTTGCTGCTCTACCTCTACAAATATAAAAACATGCGCGGCAAGGTAGTCTTTACCTTCTCCGTGACCGATAAGATGAAAAAAATGGCCGAAAAATTCGGTCTGCCTTACGAAATTACCAAAGTCGGGTTCAAGTATATCGCTGAAATCATGACCAAGGAAGATGTGCTGGTTGGGGCGAGGAATCCGGCGGATTGGCCGTTAAAGGCCATATTCCCGAACGCGACGGTATCTGGATGGGCCTTTTGGTGCTCGAATTCATGGCCATGACGGGTAAAACCGTGAAGGGGCTGGTGGAAGAAGTTTACAATGAGGTGGGGCCATTCGCCTTCGAACGCGACGATTTACACATTACGGAGGCCCAAAAACAAGCTGTGATTAAGGCTTGCAAGGAGCGTGCCTACAAGGCCTTCGGGAAATACACCGTTAAAGATGTAGAGGATGTCGATGGCTGGAAATTTGTTTTCGGCGACGAAAAATGGGTGATGATCCGCGCTTCCGGAACGGAGCCTGTTCTCCGCGTGTATGCCCAATCACCCAGTCTGGCGGAATGCCGGGAAATACTGGAAGCCACGAAAAAAGTAATTTTGTAGGCTGTATGCTTCGTGTTAGTTGTTCGCCGCATCAGCGGCGAACAACTAACACAACTGGGCTTTAGCCATTGGATGTTGGTCTTTGGCTTCGATCTCGTTTTGAAATACTATGCCAGATTAAATGCTAGAAATAGTAGCATCAAATTTTGAACACCTGTTTTAAAACAGCAGGTACATTAGACTTGTTGCGAACAGTATCCTATCGCAACAAGTCTATTATTTGTCAACGGATATTTTGGCGTAAATTAATGCACTGAAGACCCAATAGTTAATCCTTCGGAGCAAAGACTAAAGACCAAAGACTAAATACCATCTTACTGGTGGAAGATGGTTTTTTCGGTAATTTCACAGAGGATGTGCCCGATCAAAATATGGGATTCCTGGATGCGCGGTGTGTCCCTGGAGGGTACATTCAACAATACATCCACCATTGCGGCCATTTTTCCGCCGCTTTCGCCGGTCATTCCAACCACCTTCATCCCCTGTTCCTTTGCTTTTTCAATGGCGCGTAAAATGTTGGGGGAGTTGCCGGAGGTGCTGATGGCCACCAGCACATCGCCGGGCCGGCCGGCAGCCTGCACGATACGGGCATAAACGGTGTCGTAATTATAATCATTGGCCACAGCAGTAACAAATGATCCATTGACGTGCAGGGCCTCCGCAAACAGCGGGGGGCGATCGGTGTAAAAGCGCCCGGAAAGTTCTGCTGCCAGGTGTTGTGCATCTGCCGCGCTGCCGCCATTTCCGCAAAACAGGACCTTTCCATCCCGCCCAAAAGCCTCGATCCAGCACTGTGCAGCGGCGGCAATGGATAATTGGAGTTGCTCGTCTTCCAGAATAGCCGCTTTAACAGCAATGCTTTCCTGAAAGGACTTTTCTATAATTTGTCTCATGGTTGTCGGATAAAGTAAAGAATGGCAGACAGCCGGTTTTTCCACGATGCCATATCTACCACCATGTCTTTTCGGCTGTCGAAGGGCAAAGTTCCGTGCTTTTTTGCCAATTCCCGATAATGTTGCAAACAAACACGGGTAATATTGGCGATAAAATGCACTTCAGCCCAAGCAACCCTGCTTTTTGATATTTTTAAATGAAAAAAAGCGCTTTGGGTCTCCCTGATTTTTTGCTCAAAAAAAGTATTCAGCGTTTCCAGTTCGTTTTTTTTCAGCCAAAAAAGCGGTAGGGTAGGGATACCAGCCTGGTGGTCGAACCAGACATCGAACACATCGTCACAAAGTTGTAGGAGTGCGCCAAATTGCCAGAGGGCCTGTGCTTCAGCCTCCGAAAGCGGCGGTTCCAGCAAGGATCGGAACAACAACACCGAATGCGCCCCTTTGGTTGCTGTAGTATGTTCCAGCCGTTCCATCGTAGGACTTGAAATTGTCCGGCTGGAGCGTTCAATGGCAAAAACCTGATCCAGGTGGTGCCGGAATACGGATTGCTGAGTTGGGGTAAGACGCCCTTCGATCTTGGTCAGCCAATGTAGCGAGAGCCCGCGTTTGTCACTTGCCTTGCCATAGGCTTCAGGCGCCTGCCAGGCCAATGGCGCTGCGTTATGGTCGGTCATGTCGTCAAAAAAAGCTGCCAGCGCCGCCAGGTGTAACACCTGTTCTTTTTCCAGGGCAGAACGCCGTTTGCCTGAAAGGGTACAAAACACCACATTCAGATAGCAGACACCGTAAAAGTAATGGCGTATACGACGCGATTCAGCGGGGCAAATGCTTGTACCTTGCGGCAAGCTGAGCGCCAGGCCCAGATTGCGTTTTTGATACAGCAGTGCCTTTAAAAAGCCGGTTGAAAGTAATAGGAAGGCCACCAAACTTGTGCCTGCCGCGCGCAACCAGGTCACCATGGCTCAAGTAATTTTGTCTCCCCATGGAAGACTGCGTATCAGCCCAACGGCCAGAAAAGAGAAAAGCCCCACCATGACTACCATCATGGGAATGCACACAATGGGGTAGCAACGGCTTTGGTAGTAACCGGCCTGCGACCACCAGTCGATGACGAATACATGCGCCAGGTAAATGCCAAAACTTGCCGCAGCAAATGCTTTTTCGATCTCGAGCAAAGGTGTTTTGTCCCAGCCCCACTTGATCAGTAAAAACCAGCCAATGGTAGCAATGCTCACATTTGGTGTCAAAAAATCGTAGAAAAAAGGGAAGTAGGAGCCTTGTGCCTTGCTGAACCACCAATTGCCCAGTGCCGTAATGCTGCTGCCCAACAAGATGAGCGCAACAGCCAGCCCCAAAATCTGCGTTTTGTTCAGCCGCCAGGGGCGGATTTGAGGGTCTGGCTCATCCGACTGGCCTTTGAGCAGTTTATTGCCGAGATAGTAGCCCAGGACAAAATGCCCCCCCTGGTTCATGAAAAATTCGAAGTAAATGCCAATGCGGAGGCCATCAGCAAAATTAAAAAGGGTTTTGTACACCCAGGTGCCGAGGATACAGATGCTGAAAAAATAAAAGTAATCCTGATCCCGGGCCGTTCTGATCCAGGGGCGAAGGATGGGGTACATCAAGTACAACCCAATGATCATGTAAATGTACCAGAGGTGGTAGTGTACAGGGCCATTGACGATACCGCGCAGGAGGGTCGGCAGGCTGTCGGGTGTTCCGTGCGACATGAAGTTGTAAAAACTGTACACCAGCATCCAGAACAGCGATGGCAGCAGAACCCTGGAAAAGCGGCGCCTCAGAAAATTGGGCAGCGGGTAATCGCGGCCCAGCAGCAAAAAACCGCTTAGCATGACAAATAAGGGCACTGCCGGACGGGAAATGGCATCCCAAAAGTTGCCCGACCACCAGAAAAAAGTATCATAGTCGCGGTTTTCCTGCGAAATGGGCGCTGCAAGGTGAATGGCAATTACCATCAGCATGGCTACATTTCGCATGCGATCGGCCCAGATAAGGGTCGGTCTGTTTTTCGTTACGGTATCTGACATACGCCTTCCAGGTACAGCACCGCTTGCCCGCTGATGCGCACCCGATCTCCATCGAGTATGCAGTGCAGGGTTCCACGGCGTTTAGAGAGTTGAGTTGCTGAAAATTCGGATGTATTGGTTTTTTGATGCCAAAAGGGCGTCAGGGTAGTGTGCGCTGAGCCTGTGGCAGGATCTTCATCGATGCCAAAGGCCGGATAAAAACAGCGCGATACAAAATCAACATGATCACCCGGTGCTGTTGCGATGAAGCCACGCGAGGGGTATTTGCGCAGTGCCATAAAATCAGGTTCCAGGGCCAGGATTTCGGATTCGCTGCCGAATTCCAACAGGTAATCCTCACGGCCTTTATGGATGGATATGGGGTTGCCACCAATCGCTTGCAGGACCGGTGTATCCAGCACTGCGGGCTGCAGGGTGTCGGCTGGGAAATCCAGTTCCAGCCAATCCCCATGGCGACGGACGTGCAGCCAGCCGCTGCGGCTCTGTAGGGAAATGCGCTCGGCCCCGTCTTTTTCGAGGCGATTGAAAATAACCCAGGCCGATGCCAGCGTGGCATGGCCACAGAGATCAACTTCCGTCACTGGCGTGAACCAGCGGATGTGATAGGTTCCGCTATCAGGCAGGGCAATGAAAAATGCCGTTTCCGAAAGGTTGTTTTCCGCGGCGATCTGTTGCATCAATTCATCCGGAAGCCATTGCTCCAGTGGCACAACCGCTGCAGGGTTGCCACCGTAGAGCTGGTGGGTAAAAGCATCAACCTGATAGGTTTTGAGCATATTTTGGCGTTTTAGGCGATCTCAATTTTCATCCCGTCGTAGGCAATGACGACGTCGGTTGGCAACAGTGGCTCCAAATCCACCATTTTACCCATGTGGTGGCTCAGGTGGGTGATGTAGGCTTTTTCAGGTTGTACTTTTTCAATGAAAGCGAGTGCTTCCTGCAAGGAAAAATGGGTAGGGTGGCTTTTATGCTGCAGGGCATTGACTACCAGATGTTGCACCCCTTTGAGTTTTTCCATTTCCACGGCACTTACCGACTTCACATCAGTGAGGTAGGCCAGTCGATTGAAGCGAAAACCGAGTATGGGCAAGCGGCCATGCATCACTTCGATAGGTTGTATATGGATTTTGCCGATGTGAAAATCAATGGCTTTATCGAGGTCGTGGAGTTCAATGCGGGGTAGGCCCGGGATAGGTTCACCAAAGATATAGGCGAAGCGGAGGCGCACCTCTGCGGCCACCCGTGGCAAGGCATACACTGAAATGGCATGTCCGGAGCGGTAATTGAAAGGCCTGACATCGTCGAGGCCGATCACGTGGTCATTGTGCTCGTGGGTGAGTAAAATGGCATCCAGGTGTTTGGTTCCGGCGCGCAGCATCTGCTGACGGAGGTCGGGTCCGGCATCAATCAGAATATTGACATCCCCTTCCTGAACCAGCACGGAGCTCCGCAGGCGCTTGTCGCGAGGGTCCTCAGACTGGCAAACCGGGCAATCGCATCCAATAATAGGAACGCCCTGGGAGGTGCCGGTACCGAGGAAACTAAGGAGCATGGTGTTGGTCTGGTTGTTTTGTTAAGTATCAGGACACAATTAAATGACAAAATCCACTTTGCCTTTTTACGGCCAAAAAACGGGGGTTTTTTTTGGGCATTTTGGGGCCGGGGTTTTTTTTGTGGGGGGGGGGGGGTCCCCCGCTGCCCCTTTTTTTTTTCTTTTAATTGTCTCCTGATACTTATCCTGAAAAATTGACCCTTGTGTAAGGTGATTATTCCGATTCTTCCGTTCCTTCCTGTTTTGCCTTCAGCCATTTTTCATAGAGATCCCGGCCAATAGCAGGCATGTCTTCTGGCGCAATATTCAAATTGTTCAGGATGTCGAGCAAGCAGTTGATACGGGCTTCGGTATCGAAAAATTTGTTCAGGACGGCAATTTTCCGGTCCTCTACAATACAATAGCCGCTGTGGAAATTTCCTTTCTCGTAGCGGATGGTATAATCCAATGCACCGAACAACGCTTCCAGCTTTTTTAACGTGGTTAGGGTATAGCGCATAGTGGTAAAGATATCATGGGTTGATGCGTAAAATAGGATAAACCAAAAAAAAGGCCGAAAAGGATAAGCGATACGGTAAATCCGAACACGTTCTTAGCTTGGCTTTAGCCATTGGTCTTTAGTCTTTGGCTTTGCTCCGAAGGATTTTAACTATTTGGTTTTCATTGCATTAGTTTTTAACAAAATATTCGTTGATAAATAATACACTTGCTGTTTTAAAAAGGGTGTTAAAATTTAATTACGATTTCTCCGGTATTTGATTTCACAAGGCACCAATAACCGAGATCGAAGCCAAAGACCAACACCCAATGGCTAAAGTCCAGCTAAGTCAGTATCGTGTGGGCCATGCTCCAGCGCTCATTTTTGCTATCTTTGTCACCAGCAAAAGTATCCAAAAATACCACTATGTACCCGAACAAACAACTCCTTATCCTCCTGATTTCCATCGGATTGCTTTTTTCCGGTTTATCCCTCCAGGCACAGCGCTTTAAAGGCGGTGTTGTGGCGGGGCTGTCTGCGTCCCAGGTAGACGGCGACAACTCCAATGGCTACAACAAACTAGGTTTGGTTGGCGGCGGCAATGTTATGATCAACTTCAATCGTCGCTTTGATATGAGTCTGGGCATTCTTTTCGCCCAACGGGGCAGCCAAAGTGAACTGATCAAGGGCAATGTTTCATTCAATTATTTTTCCCAAACCTTCAATTACATTGATGTTCCGGTGCAATTGCACATTCGCGACTGGTTTGTGGAAGACGACGATGGAGAATACGCCAAGATATCGCTCAATCTGGGGCTGTCTTATGGCCGTTTCATGAGTGCAAAGTACAAAGACGATCTCAGCGCTTTAACGGTTGTTGAGCCTTATCTGCGCAAAAATGATTTGAATTACATCATTGGCGCGTCTATTTACGCCAACCGGCATTTTTCCTTTACCCTGCAGGCTGTTCGTGGGCTGGGGTACATTTACAATCCCAATGATTGGGATACGCCGCCAGTACAGTCAGCCTGGTACAGCCACAGTCTCTATTTTTTAACACGGTACGATTTTTAAAATACCGCTGCAGCGCGATAAGTCTTTATGCAAAAAGCCGTGATCGACATGGGTACCAACACCTTTCATATGCTGGTTGCCGAGCGCAACGAGGAAGGGGAGTGGGTGCGAAAGTTTGGGCACCGGGTTTATGTAAAACTGGCCGAGGAGGGCTTGGGGGAAATTTCACCTGCGGGCTTTCAACGCGGCTTATCGGCGATGCAGGAATTCAGAACGCAGCTGGATAACCTGGGGCTCGACGCCACAACTGTAAAGGCTTACGGGACTGCGGCGCTTCGTTCGGCGGCCAATGGCGCCGACTTTTTTTCCAGTGTGTTGGCGACTACAGGAATTGCCGCCCGGGCCATTACTGGCCAGGAAGAGGCGCGGTTGATTTATCGGGGTGTTCGGCAGGCTGTTCCCTGGCCCGAAGAGCAAACCGTGCTTATCATGGACATTGGTGGCGGAAGTGTAGAATTTATTCTGGCCGATAAAAACCAGGTGTTCTGGGAGCACAGTTTCAACGTTGGGGTGGCCTTGCTGCACCGTAGTTTTAACTACAATGATCCTGTTCATCCTGCGGAGATAATGGCCATAGAGGCATTTTTGAATGCTTCGCTGGAGCCTTTGTGGCAAGCCTTGGCAAGGTATCCCTCCTTCATTATGGTGGGTGCAGCGGGTGCTTTCGACACCATTGATTTGTTTGCGCTGGACCCTGCTACCAAACCCCTTACTTACGGGTACCTGGAACGCGCTCAATTTCGGGCCGTATACGATCTCTTTGTAAAAAGTACCCTTCGCGAGCGACTGGTAATGCCCTTGTTGTTGCCGGAAAGGGTAGACATGGTTGTGGCTTCGGTTATTCTAATCCGATTTATTCTGGAGCGCGCGGGGATACAGGAGATTTACACGTCGACGTATTCGATGAAAGAGGGAATGTTGGTGGAGGAGTGAAATACTACTTACTATACAGGACATTTTTTGATTTATGCTCGAAATAAAGTGGTTTGCGAATGCTCACTTGTCCTCAGCCCTCCTGGCTGTGTTATAAATACTCGCCGATGCGCTGCATCGTCTGCGTTTTATGCCTTGCCATTAGAACTGATGACTGCGCGATTATTTTCGACACGTTGCTTAACCCCTTAAGCCATACAAGGGGTATCATTTTTAAAATGTCCGCTGGTGGGGAAAACGAGCACATTTTCTACTCAAAAAATTAGCCCCGCGCAACCTGCAACGGATGCTCTTCTGAGCATACATTGCAGCGGTTGCACGGGGCTAAAGACCCAAAGCCAAATGCCATCTGGTGGTTGAATCCACTACACCTTCTCTGCGGTAAAGCTGGCCGCCATATATTCCCGGTTCATCCGGGCGATGTTTTCCACTGAAATTTCTTTCGGGCATTCTGCTTCACAAGCCGTTACATTGGAGCACTTGCCGAAACCTTCCAGGTCCATTTGAGCCACCATGTCGAGTACGCGTTGCTTGCGTTCCACCTGTCCCTGTGGCAACAATGCCAGATGGCTGATTTTAGCGGAGGTAAACAACATCGCGGAGGCATTAGGGCAAGCGGCTACGCAGGCGCCACAGCCAATACAAGCGGCAGCATCAAAGGATTTGCCAGCAACGTCCTTGCCAATCGGGATGTTGTTGGCGTCTTGTGCCTGACCGGTGTTGACACTCACGTAACCACCCGACTGGATGATACGGTCGAATGAGGAACGGTCCACCACAAGGTCTTTGATGACTGGAAATGCCCGTGCGCGGAAAGGCTCGATAACGATGGTGTCGCCATCTTTGTAGTGGCGCATGTGCACCTGGCAGGTGGTGGTGCCTTTCATGGGGCCATGTGCCCGGCCATCGATCACCAATGAGCAGGTGCCGCAAATACCTTCCCGGCAGTCGTGTTCGAATGCTACGGGTTCTTCGCGCTGGTGCACGAGTTGTTCGTTAAGCACGTCGAGCATTTCGAGGAACGACATGTGTTCGTTGACATCGTTGAGTTGGTAGGTGACGAATTCACCTTTGTATTTGCCGCCCTGGCGCCAGATTTTGAGCGTAAGTTTCATGCGCTTGGATATGTTTAAATGCTATTGATCTAGTACTTTATGTTACGGCTTATTGTCCGAATAACAGTTTACTGGTTAATGAAAATTCGGATTCGGGCCGTAATTAATTTTATTGTTTCTGATATTCCCCGGTACAACTCGAAAACCCATTTCCTGGAGACAATACTCGGTTCAACCACATTTTGTTGTTGTTCCTGTCGATGATCAAATGGCCAGAATGGATTCCGAAGTAAAAATCATATCGGAGGGTATCACTGTCCAAATTATTGTCTGGATTACCAAAATAGCCAAAAACTTCGTTTTTCAACAAGAGATAATCCTGGCTTATACTGTCGATCGTTTCTGTTGCTGTGCTGTAACTGGTATCTGGTTGTGGATTAAATCCAACCGATATACACACCACATTGCCAGAATATTCTCCTTTGATCTGATTCCAGGGAGCAGGCTCCTTGCAGGAAAGTACTAATATGGCTAATGTGAGTACCGCAACCATGGCGATTGATAGATGCATTATTTATAGCTCCTTTGGCTCACTTTCACTACTTCATATTCCAGTTTTTCTTTGTGCAATTCCTGTTCTTTGTCTTCTCCTTTCCATTCCCAGGCGGCGGCGTACATGAAGTCTTTGTCGTCGCGCAGGGCCTCGCCCTCTTCGGTCTGGTATTCCTCGCGGAAGTGGCCTCCGCAGGATTCCTTGCGGTCGAGTGCATCCATGCACATCAATTCGCCGAGTTCCATGAAGTCGGCAACGCGCAGGGCTTTTTCCAATTCAGGGTTGTATTCCGAGGTTGAGCCCGGCACAAATACATCTTTCCAATATTCTGCACGCAGGGCGCGGATTTCTACGATGGCTTCTTTGAGACCTTGTTCGTTGCGGGCCATGCCACATTTGTCCCACATGATTTTGCCCAGGCGGCGGTGGAAACTTTCCACACTTTGCTTGCCGCCAATGCCCATCAGGCGCTGGATGCGGTCGTTTACATCTTTTTCAGCGGCTTCAAACTCCGGTGAATCGGTGGAGATGGCGCCGGTACGGATGTCGTTGCTGAGGTAAGATCCGATGGTGTAAGGCAGCACGAAGTATCCGTCGGCCAGGCCCTGCATGAGTGCAGAAGCACCGAGGCGGTTGGCGCCGTGGTCGGAGAAGTTGGCTTCACCGGCGGCGTATAGGCCCGGCACGGTGGTCATGAGTTCGTAATCAACCCAAAGGCCACCCATGGTATAGTGCACGGCCGGGTAGATGCGCATCGGGCGCTCGTAGGGGTTTTCGCCGGCGATCTTTTCATACATTTCAAAAAGGTTGCCATAGCGGGCTTCTACCACATCTTTTCCGAGGCGATTGATGGCATCGGCAAAGTCGAGGTAAACGGCCAGTCCGGTAGAACCTACGCCACGACCTTCGTCGCACACCATTTTGGCGGCGCGGCTGGCGATGTCGCGGGGTACCAGGTTACCGAATGCTGGATAACGGCGCTCCAGGTAGTAATCGCGATCGGCTTCGGGGATATCGTTGGGATGTTTCTTACAGTCTTCTGCTTTTTTGGGTACCCAGCAACGACCGTCGTTGCGGAGCGATTCCGACATCAAGGTGAGTTTCGATTGGTAATCGCCTGAAACCGGAATACAAGTAGGGTGGATCTGGGTATAGCAGGGGTTGGCAAAGTAGGCGCCACGGCGGTGTGCGCGCCATGCGGCGGTTACGTTGCACATCATGGCGTTGGTGCTCAGGTAAAATACGTTGCCGTAGCCACCGGAAGCCAGCACCACGGCATGGCCGCCATGGCGTTCGAGTTCGCCGGTGAGCAGATTGCGGGCGATGATCCCGCGGGCTTTGCCGTCGACGAGCACTACATCCTGCATCTCGTGGCGGTTGTACATGGTCACGGTGCCGGCGGCTATCTGGCGGCTCAGCGCCTGGTAGGCGCCGATGAGGAGCTGCTGACCGGTTTGACCGCGGGCATAGAAGGTACGCGATACCTGGGTGCCACCGAAAGATCGGTTGTCGAGCAGGCCACCGTATTCGCGGGCAAAGGGTACACCCTGCGCTACGCATTGGTCGATGATGTTGCCCGATACCTCGGCGAGGCGGTGCACATTGCCTTCGCGGGCGCGGTAGTCGCCACCCTTGATGGTTTCATAAAACAGGCGATATACAGAGTCGCCATCGTTGCGGTAATTCTTGGCCGCGTTGATACCGCCTTGTGCAGCGATAGAGTGGGCGCGGCGGGGGCTGTCGTGGAAGGTAAATACCTTGACATTGTAGCCCAGTTCGCCCAACGAGGCAGCAGCGGAGGCGCCAGCGAGGCCGGAACCCACTACAATCACGTCGATGCGGCGTTTGTTGTTGGGGGAAACCAGTGGCGCGGTACTTTTGTACGTTTTCCACTTATCCGTCAGTGTACCGGCGGGGACTTTAGAATTTAATTTGGATTCGGCAGCCATAATTTATTGTGATGAGGCCTGGTGGCTAATGTGATGGATCAGCAGCTGAAGGCCTGAGTTTTTGATTGGTTGATAAACATTTTTTCAAAAAACGCCTCCTGTTACATGAAGTACATCAGGGCAGGAATCAGCGCAAAAAGCAGGGGTACTGCCACGGCGTACAACATTCCAATGGTTTTGATCAAACCACTGTACCGGTTGCTGCCCAGTCCAAGGGTTTGGAACGAAGACCAGAAGCCATGCCAGAGGTGGTAGCCCACCACAGCCATGCAAATGATGTAAAACAGTACATAGCCCAGGTTGGTATAGGTGGCGGCCACCAGCGTATAGATATCGCGTACAGGGTGGTCGTAATTATCGTATTCCAGGTAAGGAATGGGGCCCCAGTGCATTTGAAACCAAAACTGGTACATGTGCAGCACGATGAAAATCAGGATGATAATGCCCAACCAGGCCATGCTACGGGAAGCGCGTTCGTTTGAACGGACGTGGTTGACGGCGTAGCGCGCGGCGCCACGTGCAGCTTTGTTGGCCTGCCACAGCAAAAGACCTTGCCATGCATGCAGCAAAATGGTTGCATACAACAGGTAGGAGATCATTTTAATGGGTGGCCAGTGCGTCATAAAATAGGCGTACTGATTGAAGGCCGCGCCGCCATCGTCTTTCAGCAACTGAAGGTTGCCAATCAGGTGAACGACCAAGAAAAGCATTAGGAAAATGCCGGAAAGGGCCATAACGACCTTTTGCCCCAGAGAAGAAGTTAGAAACTTGGAAAACCAGTTCATGAACAGGTGTATGTGTTGTGGTTTGGATGCGTTTTGTTCGAGTCGGGCGGCGAATATCGCCATGCTGCAAAGTAAGCAATTTGCAACGGCAATTGAATCGGAAATCACCGACTTATTGGTACAAAACTAAAGTGGCAAACGCGGGCGCCCAATTTTCGTTGAAAGAAAGACTTTAAGTGCTGTTTATTTAGAAACTGTCTAAAATAAAGGGGGCATTAGGGAGGCTTTCCTGCTATTCTCCGACAATTTTCAGGCTCATTGAATAAAGCGCCGCCACATTCCAAGAACTGTTTTACATTTGAAAAAACAATTAACCATTTATATATGCTGCTACGTTTTACTTTACTGCTTTGTCTTTATCTGATTGGGCCTCGTTTTGTCGGGGCACAGGTCGTGATCAATGAGTTTTCCGCGTCTAATCTCAGTCAGTTTCCCGACGATTATGGGGGATTTGAAGATTGGATCGAATTGTACAACACTTCCGCTGATCCAGTGGATCTGAGTGGCTGGCACCTGTCAGACAACCTCTCCAAGCCTACCAAATGGGAGATTCCAGCGGGCACCACCATTAATGGAAACGGTTTTCTGGTATTTTGGGCTTCCGGCCGGGATGTTTCAGCAAACGGACATTTCCATACCAACTTTAAACTCAGCCAAACAAAAGGAACTGAAACGATTGTGCTGGCTGGGCCCAGTGGGGTTGTTTTGGAGTTTGTTCCCCTTGAAATTAATCTCCTGGGGCACTCCAGGGCCAGGGCGATCAATGGATCCGGTAGCTGGAAAATTTGTACCCAACCTACCCCCAACGGCTCCAACAACAATGCATCTGTTTTTAATGCTTATACCCAGGCGCCAACCATGAGCCTTCCTGCCGGATTTTATTCCGATACGCTCAAGGTTGCCCTCAGCACGACTGAGGCTGATGTCGTGATTCGTTATACAACCAATGGCAATTTGCCGACCAACATTTCGCCGATTTATACCGACACACTCACCCTGCCTATCACCACGGTGCTGAAGGCGCGAGCATTCTCCTCCGACCCGGCTATTTTGCCCGGGAAAATAGATTTCAATACCTATTTTATAGGAGAAGACTTCTCCCTGGTGGTGATATCTGTCGGCGCCGACGGGGTACAAAACCTGGCCAATGGCAACGGTAACTTGCTGCCAATTGGTTCTATTGAATATTTTAACCAAAACAAGGAACGCACGACTGTTTCCTATGGTGAATTAAACCGGCATGGACAGGATTCCTGGGTAAATCCGCAGCGCAGTATGGACTGGATTTCACGCGATGAAATGGGCTATACCAGCGCTTTGGAGGGAAAACTGTTTGGTTATTCCGACCGCGATGAGTACCAACGTTTTATTTTCCGCGCTTCCGGCGACGACAACTATCCCTCCTCTGGTGGCCCGGCCCACGAAGGCTCTGCTCATATTCGCGACGAGTATGTGCAGTCGCTGGCCAAGCTCGGCGATATGAAACTGGATGTGCGCGCAGTAGAACGTTTTGTGCTGTTTCTGAACGGCAAATATTGGGGCGTATATGCGCTTCGTGAGCGGCCCGACGATCACGATTATACCGAGTATTATTACGACCAGGATAAGTACAATCTTCAGTATCTCATGACCTGGGGCAACCATTGGGCTGAATATGGCGGTGAACAGGCGTTTACCGACTGGAGCAGTTTGCGGGACTTTATCATGTACCAGGATATGTCGGACCCAACCCGATACCAACAGGTCAGCGATCAGTTGAACCTCACCAGCATGATCGATTATTTTGTCACGAATCTTACGGTTGTTGCTTCCGACTGGATCAACTACAACACCGGTTGGTGGCGGGGACTCGACCCCAATGGCGACCATAAAAAATGGGGTTATATCCTTTGGGATGACGATGCAACTTTCGACTATTACATTAATTACTCCGGCGTTCCGAATACATCGCCCACGGCCGAACCTTGTGATCTGGAGCAAATTGCCAATTACATGAACGGGTTTTTTCCACATGATTCCACTTTTCAGGTGATTCAGGGCGACACGATCTGGCATACCCCAGACATTGGGCGGCATGAGAAAATACTCCTGAAATTGCGTAACGAAAACCTTGCTTTCCAGCAACTTTACTACAGCCGCTATGCCGATTTGATGAATACGGTTTTTTCCTGTGAAAATATGCTGACGGTGCTCGACAGTATGGTCGCTGTTATCGCCCCGGAAATGCCCAGGCATATTGACCGCTGGGGTGGGAGTATGACCGAGTGGGAGGCAAATGTTCAACAGCTTCGGGAGTTCGTGGAGCAGCGATGCACCTTGCTGGACGATGGAATGGTAAACTGTTACAGCCTGACCGGCCCATTTCCGATTACCCTGATGGTGGAGCCTCCCGGTGCGGGCAGAATTAAACTGAATACCCTCAATCATGACGTTTTTCCCTGGACGGGCTCGTATTTTGGGAACATGGACAATATTCTGGAAGCCAAGGAATACAATGGAGGCCTGGCTTTTCACCACTGGGAAAGTAAGAGTGGACAACAGGTTTTTCCGGATATATACAGCAAGGATATTCTGATGGATTTCGCACAAGCAGATACCCTGGTTGCCGTTTTTGGCACAGTTAGTGGTACGGGAAGCCTCAGTGCCGCAGCATTCGATCTTCAGGTTTATCCGCAGCCAGTTGCTGATGTGCTTCAATTGAGTTATCAATTGCCGGAGGTGCTCGAACACAGGTTGGTGCTGTACGATTTGAACGGCCGTGCTGTACTTACGGAGAATATGGCGGCAGTATCAGGAAGACAAGTGGTACACATGCCACTCAACTTGCCAGCCGGAATGTACATGCTGGCATTGGAAACAGCGCAGGGGAAGGCTTTTAGGAAAGTGGTTAAACAGTAATTGAACCGTTAGTAAACAATGGGTGAACAGTGGTTGGACCACCGTTCACCCATTGTAATTCAATCGGGTAAAAAGGATCCATCGAATGCCAGCGGCAGCAGATCGGATCCTTTTTCTATGACAATGATGGGGCCGGTTTCGCCCTGTAGGATAATCCGAATCGACTGCTTGTTTTTCTGCTCTGTTTCGCAGATCACCTGCCGGCAGGCGCCACAAGGTGCAGCGGGCCGATCAATGTTTTTTGTTTCGCTGTGAATGGTGATGGCCAGCGACTCAACAGCAATACCCGGGAATCGGGCGGAAGCGGCTGCGAGCAACGATTGCTCGGCGCAAATGCAAAGCGGGTAAGCCGCATTTTCGTAATTGGCACCTTCCAGTATTTCACCGTTTTGCATGTGTACGGCAGCGCCAACCTGGAAGCGGGAGTAAGGGGAGTACGACAATCGGAGGGCATCCTGGGCATGCCGGAGCAATAGGGCGTCCGCAGTGCTGAGCTCCGCTGCTGAATCGTATTGTAGTATGGTCGTTTGAACTTCAATTTTTTTCATAGCACCTTCTGTTTGGGGGGATTGAAAGTAGGGTTATTTCCATTGGTATGCAAAAAAATCCCGGATACGCCTTTCGGGGTATCCGGGACTGGAAAATATTTATCGGGTGAGCTACCGGTATTAGCGCCGGTTGCCGCCGCCGCCTCCGCGGTTGCCACCACCACCGCCGCCACGGCGATCACCGCCGCCGCCGCCGCGCCGGTCGCCACCACCGCCACCACGGCGATCGTCGTCATTGCGCTCTGGGCGTTCGCGTTCTACATAGCCTTCTGGCTTGGGCAAAAGGGCTTTGGCGGACAGGCGCAGTTTTCCACTGCGTTGGTCGACCTCAACGATTTTGAATTTTACGACATCACCGAGTTTGTAGACATCTTCTACATTGTCGATCCGATCGTAGCTGATTTCAGATACGTGCAACAGACCGCTCTTGCTGCCAAATTTCACGAACACGCCGTAAGGCTGGATGGTTTCCACCACACCTTCGTATTCGCCGCCCAATTCGGGTTCGAATACAATTTCCTGGATCTTGTTGTAAGCAGCGTCCAAAGAGGTTTTGTCCGGACCGAAAATGGCTATAATACCGCCTTTTTCGTCTTCGTCGATGCTGATGGTGGTGCCAGTCTGGCGTTGCATTTCCTGAATGATCTTACCACCTGGTCCGATCACCGCGCCAATGTAATCGCGTGGGATGCGGAATTCCACCATGCGTGGTGCATGCGGCTTGAGGTCATCTTTTGGCGCAGCAATGGCTTTTGCCATTTCACCTAAAATGTGAATACGGCCTGCGCGTGCCTGGAGGAGTGCTTTTTCGAGCAGTTCGTAAGGCATGCCGTCGATTTTGATGTCCATCTGCGTGCCGCAAATACCTTTGTCGGTACCCGTCACTTTGAAGTCCATGTCACCCAGGGCATCTTCGTCGCCGAGGATGTCGGAAAGGATAGCAATACGGCCTTTTTCGTCGGCGATAGCACCCATGGCAATACCTGCGATAGGGGCCTTGAGCGGAACACCGCCATCCATCAATGCCATAGAACCGGCACAAACGGTCGCCATGGAAGACGAACCGTTGGATTCGAGGATGTCGGAAACAATCCGCACGGTATAGGCAAAATCTTCCGGCATCAATTTCCGGATAGAACGACCGGCGAGGTTGGCATGGCCTACCTCACGGCGACCCGGGCCGCGCATGGGGCGTGCTTCACCTACGGAGTAGGGCGGAAAGTTGTAGTGCAGGATGAAATTGTCATTGTAGGAAAGCAGGGCATTGTCGATCAGCGCCTGGTCTTGCTTGGTGCCGAGGGTCAGGGTAGTAAGCGCCTGGGTTTCGCCACGGTTGAAGATCGCGGAGCCGTGTGCCATGGGGAGGTAATCCACCTCGCACCAGATGGGGCGCACCTGATCTACTTGACGGCCATCGAGACGGATGCTGTCGGACAGCACCACATCGCGGATGACATACTTCTTGGTTTTGTCGAAATAGCGGGCAGCAGCAGCAGCCCATTGGGTCATGAATTCCTCGCCAAACTCTTCCAGCAGGGTAGCCATACAGGCATCTTTGATTTCCTCCAGGCGGGTTTTGCGGGTGTCTTTGTCGCTGGCGCTGCGCGCAAGCGCATAGATATCGTCGCTGACCAGCGCTTCGATGCGCTTCTTCAGGTCTTCGTTTTCGGCGATTTCCGGTGGTGTGCGTTTGATGAGAGCTTTATCACCCACCAGTTGTGCCAGGCGCTCCTGGGCATCAATTTGCACTTTGATGGCCTCATGCGCCACTTTCATGGCTTCGATGAGGTCGTGCTCCTGGCATTCGTCGGCTTCGCCTTCCACCATCGTAATGTCGGTCTTGGTAGCAGCAACGATGAAGTCCATGTCGGCTTTTTTCAGATCTTCCTTGTTCGGGTTGATCACAAATTTGCCATCGATGCGCGCAACGCGCACTTCGGAGAACAGCGCTTCTACAGGAATGTCGCTGACAGCAACAGCCGCCGAACAGGCCAGGCCGGCCAGTGCATCGGGGGTAGCGTCTTTGTCGGCTGAAATCAGGTTGATGATCACCTGTGTTTCGTTCATGTAGCCGTCGGGGAAGAGGGGGCGCAGGGCGCGGTCGACGAGGCGACTAATCAGGATTTCGTAGTCCGACAGGCGGGCTTCCCGGCGGAAAAAGTTGCCTGGGATACGGCCAACAGCGGCATATTTTTCCTGATAATCAACAGAAAGCGGGAAGAAGGGCTGGCCTTCTTTGGCTTTTTTGGCACTTACGATGGTGCAGAGCAGCATCGTATTGCCGGTGCGAACCATCACACTGCCGTCGGCTTGTGTGGCTAGTTTGCCGGTTTCGAGCACGATTTCCCTGCCATCAGGCAGTTTAAACGATGTGCTTAAAGGGACTTGTTTGCCCATAAATTAGAGAACATTGTACTCCGGGGCGCCCAACGGTTGATCTGTTGTGTTTTTTCCGGGAAGAGGCTTGGCATTGGAAACCGAAAACATCACACAAAGGTGCCGGGATCGGAGTCGCCGGTGTCTATGTGTGGGGGAAAGAGATTTCCCCGTTTCTAATGCCGCGTGTACCGGATGGTGGATAACAGTTGTGTGCGTTTTGGCGACCGGAGCGGATGAAAAAATTAAATTGCTTCTGGGGTTATTGTCTTGCGTTGGGTTGGGAAAAAAAGAAGGGGAAAAGGAACTGCGGTCCTTTTCCCCCTGGTGCTTACTTACGCAGGCCGAGTTTTTCGATCAGTTCGCGGTATTTGAAGATGTCTTTCTTCGCGTAGTAAGAAAGCAACCTTTTCCGCTGACCAACCATTTTCAGCAATGCACGGCGGCAAGAGTGGTCTTTCTTGTTGATCCGCAAGTGAGCCGAAAGGCTGTCGATGCGGTAGGTCAACAAGGCAACCTGGGTTTCTACGTGTCCCGTGTCTTTGCCGTTTGCACCATACGTGCTGGTAATCTCGGCGATTTTTTCTTTGTTGTAATAGACTGCCATTGTAAGTTGTAAATAAGTGAAAAATGAAAAAATGGGCGACCAGAACCGAACTTCAACGGGTCAAACGGCAGTTATTGCCTATCCGTCCGGCTTTAGCCGGCGCAAAGGTAATGTATTTTCGTGATAATTGTATCGGAAATTTGGAGATTTAAATTGCGGGTGATTTCCTGGAATTAAGCCGTTTAACGCGCAACCAGGTCATTACGCCAGCAGTCCGGCACAACGGCCGATTCGGATGCACAACGCCCAATCTTCAACACGGCGAAAGCCCGAAGGGCTGGTATATTGTAGAAAAATGGCGGACAAATGAAACTTCGGCGGTGTCCTTACTGGAGGTATTGCACCAGTTATGACACCGCCGAGGTATTGAGGGTGGCTCCCGACTATAATATGTCAGCCCTTCGGGCTTTTCTTGTTATCGCAAAAAACCCAGGGGATATCCTTACAAAGCCCCATTTATAGGCTCATAGGGCAGATATTATGGTAGAATTGAGTGTCCAATTATTCGGAATGCCGAAGGCATGGCATTAAACCGCGTTCGGATTTAGGTCTTTGGATGCGAATTGGTTTTGAAATACCGCATCCAATCAGATACCTTAGTAAGTTGAACAACCACAATGCTTCCGGGCAAAGCCAACGCCCAATGTCCAACCCCCAATTTAATGGCATTTAAAATAGTCGAAAGCTTCCAGGCAGTCCAGGCAACGAAACAACGATTTGCAGGAGGTAGAGCCAAATTGCGAGATCATTTCTGTGTTGTCGGAGCCGCAGATGGGGCATTGAATTGCATGGCGCCCGCCTTGGAGTGCTTTTTTGTCGAGGGAGGCACTGACGGGCGGCGCAATGCCGAAAGCCCGGAGTTTTTCCCGGCCTTCCGCACTGATCCAGTCGGTCGTCCAGGCGGGCTGCAGCACCGTGGTGATGGTGACGTTGTCAATGCCCTCCTCCTGCAAGGCAGCACGGATGTTCACCTCAATCATACTCATGGCCGGGCAGCCGCTATAAGTGGGGGTGATGACGACTTCCGGGACACCTGGGGCTGCCCAGCGCACATCGCGGAGTATGCCGAGGTCGCGGATGGTCAGCACGGGAATTTCAGGATCGCAAACATTTTCCAGGATCAACTGGATTTTCTCCAAGGCTTGGTCGGGCATGGCTGGTGTAATTTGGTACCGGGCATTTTTGCAAAAATAAACACAAATGGGCAGGGATTGGTCAAACACGCGAAGTAAAACAAGGCCGGATGTATGCCGGGCTGTGTGTACTCGTTTATCTTATTAAATCAAATTATCGGGGTATTGTTTGCGCTAACCCTCAGGATTGCTTTTTTTTACAAAAAATTTAGAACATGTCGAGTCCTCGCTACGTCGCCGCTATTGATCAGGGTACAACCAGCACACGCTGCATTATTTTTGATAAAAAAGGTAAAATCGTTGCCGTAGACCAAAAGGAGCACGAACAAATTTATCCCAGGCCAGGCTGGGTAGAACACAACCCCGAAGAAATTTGGAAGAACACCCTGGAAGTGATTGCCAAAGCGAGGATTCAGCAACACATACCACTGGAAGATATAGCGGCGGTAGGCATTACCAATCAGCGGGAAACCACTGTAGTATGGAACCGCCTGACCGGAAAGGCCTATCACAATGCGTTGGTCTGGCAGGATACCCGCACCGATGTGTTGGTAACCCACTACGAAAAAACGCGCGGCGCCGATTGGTTTCGCGAACGCACCGGGCTTCCGTTGGCCACGTATTTCAGCGGCTTGAAACTGCGTTGGCTGCTCGACGAGGTTCCCGGGTTGCGCCAGGACGCTGAAAAGGGTGAAGCCTTGTTTGGAAACATGGATACCTTCCTGATCTGGAACCTTACCGGGGGTGTTGATGGCGGGTTGCACCTCACCGATGTAACCAATGCCTCGCGAACCCAATTGATGCGGCTTGATAACCTGCAATGGGATGATGAAATTCTTCAGGAGTTGCAGATTCCAAGAGCGATGTTGCCGTCCATTGTGCCCAGCAGCAAAGTCTACGGCACCGTTCAGTCGGAGCCATTGCGGGGTATTCCACTGGCGGGCGACCTCGGCGACCAACAGGCGGCACTGGTGGGACAAACCTGTTTCATGCCCGGTGAGGCCAAGAATACCTATGGTACCGGTTGCTTTATGCTGATGAATACCGGCACCGAAATTGTGCCCTCCCATTACGGATTGCTGACTACACTGGCCTATCAATTTGAAGGGCAGCCGCCACATTACGCCCTGGAAGGGTCGGTGGCCATTACTGGCGCGCTGGTGCAATGGTTGCGCGACAACCTGGGCATGATTCGTCTCAGCAGCGAAGTGGAAGACCTGGCCGCTACGGTGAACGACAATGGCGGTGTATATTTCGTTCCGGCCTTTTCCGGCCTGTATGCACCCTACTGGAAAAGCAATGCCCGCGGGGTACTTTCCGGATTGACCCGTTATGGGAACAAAGGGCACATTGCCCGCGCCGTGTTGGAAGCCACCGCCTCTCCAAACCCGTGAAGTACTGGATGCAATGGTTAAAGATGCTGGCTTGCCGATAAAATCTTTGCGTGTGGATGGCGGTATGGTGGTCAATGAAATGCTGATGCAGTTTCAGTCGGATATACTGGATACCCCCGTTATTCGCCCAACAATGATTGAAACAACTGCCCTCGGCGCAGCGTATGCAGCTGGCCTGGCGGTCGGATTTTGGAATGGCTTAGATGATCTGGTACAAAACTGGGGTATAGATAAAACCTGGGAACCAAATATGGATGCTACCCAACGCGATAAAATGGTACATTACTGGAAAAAAGCGGTGCAACGATCATTTGACTGGGAGGAATAGATCCCCGAAAATTCAATAACATATTTTATAAAAACACCAATGGATACACAAGACTGGACAGCAAACGAATTTATGGCATTCATCATGTTTTATGCCTGCGAAGCGAATGGGCGCTTAACCCAAACCGATTGCGATTGGATCAAGGGTAGGGTAGGAGATGCTTCGTTTCAAAAAGCGGAAGCCGTGTTTAAATCCAGGGTCGACATCGAAATGATCGAAATTATTGCCGACATGCGAAAACGGTTTTTCCCGGGAGAGGAAGGGAAAAGTAAAATACACCAGGACTTGGTTGGTTTATTTAAGTCGGATGGAAAGTTTACCTCCATGGAGCACCATGTGTTGCACGAGATAGAGCGGTTGTTTTAATTTCCGATATCCGATTACATGAATTCCGATTTTTGATTGGATGTAGGATATGAGATTGTTGATCTAAATACCCGATCAGCGTTAAATCAACAATCATCTCCAAAGAGATTTACGATATCCGATTACATGAATTCCGATTTTTGATTGGATGTAGGATGTGAGATTGTTGATCTAAATACCCGATCAGCGTTAAATCAACAATCATCTCCAAAGAGATTTACGATATCCGATTACATGATTTCCGATTTTTGATTGGATGTAGATGTGAGATTGTTGATCTAAATACCCGATCAGCGTTAAATCAACATCATCTCCAAATAGATTTACGATATCCGATTACATGAATTCCGATTTTGATTGGATGTAGGATGTGAGATTGTTGATCTAAATACCCGATCAGCGTTAAATCAACAATCGATCCCTCAGAGATTGGAGGCCCCGGCTGAAAAAAAAACGGTTTTTGTTTTGTTTTTCGGGCGAGGTTTGTGGTTTTCGAATTTTGTGGGGGGGGGGGAGATTTTTTTAAGATCGTTAACACAATCGGAACATCGGAAATCATGTAATCGGATATCGGAAATCACTTCGTACCCCATTGGCCTAAATTAAAGCAAGCAATGCCGAAAAGCGCCACAAGGCTCGGCAAAAGCGTCTGATAAAGCTTGGGATCAAGCCCCTGATATCCTTGTTGCCGCCCGAATCGAACTGCCACCACACTATCGCATCCAAAATAACCCGGAAAAGTCGAGGCTAATGGCCAAGGTCCATCTTATACCCCGGGCACCGGGACGCCATTACCGGTTAAAAAATACATATCAATATTGCCCTTATTCTTGGCGGCTATCTTCCCCCGGTAGACGCATGAAAAGTTGTTTTTCAACAGGTCATAAGTGGCGCCACTAACATTGATCTTTCCGGGTTCGCTGCTGCTTTCCATGCGCGCTGCGGTATTCACGGTGTCGCCCCAAATGTCGTAGGCAAATTTTTTCACGCCAACGATGCCAGCCACCACCGGGCCGCTGTGCAGCCCGATCCGGATATCGAATCCATCGTGCTGGGTGTGCTGCCGCTGCCGGATATATTGCTGAATGTCGAGCGCGGCCAGGGCGGCATTGCGGGCGTGCCGGGCATCGGGCAGCGGCAGGCCCGACACGGCCATGTAGGCATCGCCGATGGTTTTTATTTTTTCCAGGCCGTGCCGCTCGATGATCTCGTCGAAGGATTTAAAACAATCGTGCAGTTCGTTGACCAGCTGCTGGGGCGAGCGGTTTTCAGCCATTTTGGTAAAATCCACAAAATCGGTGAAGAGCACGGTTACTTCATCGTATTGCTTTGCCGCAGCGCTGCCCTTTTCTTTTAGTTCGTCGGCCACTTCTTTGGGCAAAATATTGAGCAGCAGTTCGTCAGATTTCTTCTTTTCCAGCCTGATGAGGCGGTTTGATTTTTGCTGGTTTCTATAGTTGCGAAAAATGAAAAAAGAGAGCAGGGCCAGCAAGGCGAGTCCGGCAAGGTAATAATATCGCTGTGTTTTTTGCGCCTGCAAGGCTTTGTCTTTCAGTTCGAGTTGGGATTGTTGCAGGTCTACCTGCGTGGCCTGGAGTTGTTTTTCATTTTCCGCCCGGGCCAGTTGTTCGGCGCTGATCTTGTTTTCGCTCTGCGCGAAAAGGAGTTCGGCCTGGGCGTTCAAAAAGGCCAGGCGTTGCAGGGCGCGTCCCTTATTGGCCAGGTCGATTGCGTTTTGTTGGAGAACGAGTTCTTGTTGTTGTTTGGTGGCAAGCAGTATTTGCGCTTTCAGTTTGGCGTCGGTGAGCAATTGCTGGCCTACGAGCGAATCTTCGGTTTTGCTGAAATCGAATTGCAGGGTTTTTCGGGTGATTTGTTTTTGTACTTCCACATTGTCGATACTGTCTCGCAGCAGAACGAACTGGCGGTAGGCCCAGTAGGCGCTGTCGTAGCGGCTGGTGGATTCATACAGCTGGCTTAGCTGCTCCAGGGTCTGGCTTTCGGTACTCAGCAAGCCAATGCTTTTGGCCAATTCCCGTGCTTGCTGTGCATAATCCGTCGCCAAAGTAAAGCGCTGTTGTTGCTGGTAAACGGCACTGATACCGGCCAGGCTGGCAGCCATGATTTGTTTGTCCTGAATGTTTTGGCTGATCTCCAGGGCTTTCTGGTGGTACTCCAGCGCGCGGGGATAATCGGCCATTTTGAAGTATACATTACCGATATTGCCCAGGTTGTTGGCGATCTGGGCTTTGTTGCCTTGTTTTTCGCTGATGGCCAGGGCTTTTTGCTTGTATTCCAGCGCTTTCGGGTAGTCGGCCAGTTGGGTGTATACATTGCCGATATTGACCAGGAGGCCTGAAAGGGCCTGCATTTTCTCTGTTTTTTCACAGAGATCGAGGGCTTTTTGATAGTATTCGATGGCTTTGGGATAGTTGCGCAATTCGTTGTGGATATTGCCAATATTGCCCAGCACATTGATAAGGCTCGCATCGTTGCCCGTTTGTTCGTTCAGGGTCAGCGTCTTCTGATAATAATCGAGCGCCTTCGGGTAATCGAAGACGGAATAATAGATCAGGCCGATGTTATTGTAATTGTTCGCAATCCCCTGCGTGCTTCCGATTCGCGTATTAATGGCAAGGGCTTTCTGATAGTTTTCCAGCGCCACGGCATAATCGGCCTGAACAAATTTATTCGTGCCTTTTGCACTGTAGGCGCCGGCCAGAAACTTTTTATCAGCCAGTTTTTCCCCCAGTGTAATGGCTTTGTCGGCATATTCCAGCCCCTTGGCCGGGTTGCTGCGGTAAAAGCCCCGGGCCAGGTTGGTGAGGAATGATACCCGGATCGTGTCTTCGGTCAAATAGGTTTTTTCCAGCAAGACCAATGAATCGAGGTTCCGTTGTTGCGCCTGTGCAACGGCCATGCTGATTCCGAGAAAAAATAGGACACAACCCACTGTTTTCATGGCTGGAGCAACGGTTAATCGGCGATGAAAACGACGTTTACACAAGGCGCTAGCCGTGTTGGGTTGGGCATGGGCGGAAAAGTATCGTTGCTCATGTTGCTCATGTTGCTCATTTCTTCGTTAAAAGACACGATTTTGAGATTACCCGCCACCACAGGAAAAGCAAAATCGGAAGCGTCATTTTTCTGCAACCGGTAGAAGGAATTGGCCAGAATGGAAACACCCAGCTGCGTATTTTGGGAAACGGAAACGGGCGAAATCTCCACGAATGCCGGGCTGTGAATCGCTGCGGAAGTGATTTTCTGATCGCGCAACACAACCGGTAGGCTGCCGGACAGGTCCCAAAGTTTGACTGTGAATTCGCCCGTAACGGGCAGTTTAAGGCCCAGTTTGGTGATCTTGCCATCGGCCAGAGGGGTGAAGATGAAGCCGTATTCCCAGGTATTCGCCGCCACAGGGGTAGTATCGATGGCAATAGCCGGCTGGTCAAAAAACAAGAAGAACGGACTTTCTTCTATTTTGGGATTATCGTCCTTTTTGCAGGAGGTAATAAGTGCAAGGGCAAACAATGCACAAACAAGAAATCGGAATTTGGCTTTCATGTGAACCCCTTTTTAATTCGTTAGTTTAAGTGTTGACCTTGCAAATCTAAGCTCATTTTTTTAAACACCTGGGCCGCAGACTCGTGGGGGGCTTCCGGGCGCGCTCCTATTTGGTGCTTTCCCCCCTAGCATCTTTAAATACGGGTCATGGAAATAAAGAATACGAATTCAGAACAATGTATATGCGATGATGCTCCCTTAACGATGGCACTACGCACTCCTTCCTACGGCCGCCTGAACCGTATAACCACCACGCTATCGCAACCAAAATAACCCGGCAGTGTATCGGTCAACATTTCTGCAGAAACCCTTTCAGGGGCTACAATCGAATCAATGTAGGTTACTGGAATACTGTCGAGCACCTCAATACGCAATTGCACGATGCTGTCGCATCCGCTTTTGGATGGGAATGTTTTAATGTATATCCCCGGTGTTTGATAAGCCCTTCCGTTCCACTCATAAGCGGTACCGGGGCAGAGGGCTGTCCCGATCATGGTAACCGGAGCGGGGTCAAGCACGCTAATGTGCATGCAGGCAATGCTGTCGCAGCCAGCCAGGGTGCGGATGGTGTCGCAAAATATACCAGGTGTAGTGTAGGCTTTCCCTCCCCAGATGGGGGAACTTCCGGACAAAGGGTGATGTACTGGTCGCTGCGGCCCGCGCTTATGATCTTGAGGTGCAATTCAACTGTGCTGTCCTGGTTATTTTCAGACAAAAACGTGTCGCGGTAAGTGCCTTCTGTGGACAGCAGCATGCTGTTCCAAATGTAAATTTCATCTGAGCAAATGAAGGCATACGCCTGATAGGGTGGTGCGATAGAGTCTGGCGCAATAACTTTTGTAGCGTACAGATGTGATATGGAAGTTTGCGGCTGTGGCAACAGCAGCAACAGGAGGGCAGGCCACCCTATTAAAATCGGCAGGCGGAGGAGCATGTTCGGGATATATGGGAGTATACTGATTAAAAATAAGACTACAAAGATAAGCGTCCTTGACGGGAATTGATCATTAGGCGTTGGCCATTGCCAAGTAAGGCTGGTTTATAAGGCTAAAAGGCAACACCGTGGCAAGTATCATGCGCCTAAATAAAAAAAGCCACCCGCTGCTGCCCCGTTCTTCCGATGGCAGCGCAATGGGCATGTTAAAACACCCTTTTAAGCACCACTTCTTTGTAATTGGCGCCAATGGGAAGTTTTTCTTTGCCGATGTGCAGCATGTTTCCTTCCAGAGTATCCACTTTATCGATGGCGACGATGTAGGATTTGTGGATACGGATAAAACGGTCGGCGGGGAGTTCTATTTCCAGACCTTTGAGGGAATTCAGCGAGAGCAAGCGGCCGGAGGGGGTATAAAATGCGGCGTATTCCCGCATGCTTTGGATGTACAGGATGTCGTCGTAACGGATACGGTGAACGCGGTGTTCCGACTTGATGAGCAAGTGGTCTTTTTCCGGTGCATTTTGTTCCGGTGCCTGCGCCCGAAGGAAGGTGCTGGCCTTGTTGATGGCCTGAACAAAGCGCTCGAAGCCAAATGGTTTCAGCAGGTAATCCACCGCGTCGAGGTTGTAGCTTTCCAGGGCATAATCGGAATAGGCCGTTGTAAACACAACTGCCGGTTTTTGGCGCAGGGTGTTTAGGAATTCTATTCCGGTGAGTCCGGGCATTTGTATGTCGAGCAGTAATAAATCGATTGCCTTATCCTGCAACACGGTAAGGGCCGACATGGGGTCGGCACAGGCGTCTACCAATTCCAGTTGCGGCATGCGCTCAACGTAGTTGGTTAGCAGGGCTCGGGCGAGTTCCTCGTCGTCCAGTATCAGGCAACGGATGGGCCTCATAAGGGTTGGATTTTTAAATAAACGGCGAACTGGCCTTCGCTGGTTTCAATGCGCAATTCGTGTTGCAGCGGATAGAGCAGTTCCAGGTGTCGCCTAACATTGTGCAGTCCAATGCCGCCTTCCTGATCTTTGGTAAAATTCGCTTCGGGTCGGCTGTTGTTGACTTCAAAGATAACACCGTTTTCAATGGTGGTCAGCTGAATGTGGATCCAGCCGCGCTCCAGGTCCTCCACTTTGCTGTGTTTGAAGGCGTTTTCCACGAAAGGTATCAGGATCATGGGTGCTATGCGCAGCTGTGGCTGGCTTTCGTCGAGTTCTACCCTAACATTCAGGCCACGGCTATCTTTCAGCATGTGCAGGTCGATAAAGTGGCGGAGGTATTCCACTTCTTTGCCGAGGGGCACTTTGTCTTCCCGGCAATCGTACAGCATGTACCGCAACATACCCGAGAGTTTCAACAAGTGTTCCGGTGCCTGTTCAGATTTGAGGAGTGTAAGGGTATAAATGTTGTTCAGGGCATTGAACAGAAAATGCGGATTGATCTGGGATTTGAGAAATTTGAGTTCAGCCTCCAGTTTTTCACTTCTGGAATCGATGGCTTCCTTTTCTTTTTTGTTGGCGTAGGCAGCAATTTCAAACAAGGCACTGCCGATAAAACTGGTAAAAAATGGCGTAGCCCAACCTATTATGCGCATGCCTGACATTCCGGGCCTCCCTCCTCCACTTCGCGGACGGTTGAAATAATGGCTCCAGGGCATGATGTCCCACTGAACAACGAAGGTCACCACCGCTACCAGGGCTACGCCACTCAGGATATACCACAGCTGTTTTTTTTGAAAATACAATCGGGGCAGCAAAAATGCTGCATTAGCGATAACAATAACCATAATGCCAAGCCAAACAACTGCGCTGCGCACAACGATCCAATCGCTCAGATCGAAATTGCCCGACAGGAGTACCGGAACCAGGGCCCACAGCATACCCCAAAACAAAACCTGCAACCAGGTACTTTTGTGTGGTAAGATTTTCATGCCAGCAAAATTGCAACTTGTGCCCAGGCGCTGCAACTTTTCTCAATCAAATCCCGAAATTTACCGCTGAAACGCCTGTTGACAGGCATCAGCCATTTAGGCGCGGTTATTTGGTCTTTAGTCTTTGGTTTTGCCCCGAAGCATGATACAATTGAGTTTCAGTGGAATGACTTGTCTTTTTACTGGACGTAAAAAAATAAACCTTGAAACAACAACTCGCACACATCGCCCTTGTGGTGGCCGATTACGACGAAGCCATTGCTTTTTATACCCAAAAACTGCATTTTACCCTGGTGGAAGATACCCCCCTGAGTGAAACCAAGCGATGGGTATTGTTGTCGCCCCCGGGCTCGGATGGCTGCCATCTGTTGCTGGCCAAAGCGGCCAATTCATTGCAAAGCAGCAGGGTGGGCGACCAAACAGGCGGCCGCGTTTTTCTCTTCCTGTACACCGATGATATCGCCCGCGACCACCAGAACCTTTTACAGCAGGGCATCCGGATTGTGCGGGAGCCCTCCGTAGAAACTTATGGAACCGTGCTGGTGTTTGAAGATTTATACGGAAACCTATGGGACCTGATTGAGCCCGCAACCTCCCGATGATGAATATTTCGCTCCGCGCCTGGCATCCCGACGACCTCCAAACACTGGTTGGCTACGCCAACAACGCCAAAATTGCCCAGAACCTCACCAACATGTTTCCGCATCCTTATAACGAGGAAGCCGGAAAAGGCTTTATCGCGATGGCCAATAGCCACGATCCCCGCCGGATCTTTGCTATCGACCTTGACGGGGAGGCTATTGGCGCTATTGGCGTGCATCCGCAAACCGATATCATGTGCAAAAATGCAGAAATGGGGTATTGGCTGGCGGAGCCCTTCTGGGGGAAAGGAATTATGTCAATCGCTGTTGCGGTGATGATCGGGTATGGCTTCAAGCATTTCGATATCTCGAGGATCTATGCCCGGCCTTTCGGACCGAACATCGGTTCGCAAAAGGTGCTGGAAAAAGCAGGCTTTGTACTGGAAGCGCGTTTTGAAAATACCATTTACAAAAATGGCGTCTTCATGGACGAGTTGGTGTATGCCGTGCGCCGGCCAGCCTGAAGGGCAAGCGGTGGATCGCTAAGCCCAGTTTGGCGCATGGTCAATAGAATCGCTCCCAATCTATTTTCGTAGGTGAATATGGGCCATTCATTGAATAAATTTCAACCGTATTGCTAAGTGTTGCACTTTTGTACCAAGATTCTAACCGATAAAAAGAGCACACAATGACTACGAAATTGAAAATTGTTCTCAGCGCACTGTTTATGCTGGCGGCATCATGGGCCATGCAAGCACAGCCAGGTGGCGGTGGCCGCAACATGGACCCCGCTGAACGCGCCAAACAGCAAACGGCCAGCATGACCGAAAAACTGGCGCTCTCCGAAGCACAAACGAATAAAGTAGGAGAAATAAACCTCAAATACGCCAATAAAACGAAGGCCGCACGGGATGAGGCCGATGGTGATTGGGAATCGATGCGTGAAACCATGGGCGCAATCCGCGCGGAGCAAAACAAGGAGTTACAAACTGTTTTGACGGCCGATCAATGGACCCAATGGCAAAAAGAGCAGGAAGAAATGCGCGCCAACCACGGTGGCCGCCCGGGTGGCCCCAATGGCCCTGCCGCTACGGATGAAAAAACACCACCACCACCAAAAGGCGATAAAAAACCCAAAAAGAAATCTAAGTCGGCCTCGGAGTAATCCCTTGACGTGATTACTGGTTTTGAACGTCCTGCAGTTCCGGAGAAAACGCATCCGGAACTGCGGGACCTTGTGTTAAATCCTTTTTTCCCTCCTTTTATATTTTTTCCGATGAAAAACCTCCTTTTTGTACTGCTAATATTGGTTCAACAAGCCGCTTTTGGGCAGCAGTTTTCGATCAGCGGTCAGGTTCTCGACGAACAGGGCAATACGCTACCGGGTGCAACAGTCTCCCTGCAACAACCCTGGGGCGATCCTGTATCGCAAACTGTCACCAAGGTTGATGGCAGTTTCCAATTTGATAAAGTTGAAAAAGGTGGGTATGCCATCGTGGTGAAAGCCATCGGATTTGAAAGCATGCGCAAAGAAGTCACCCTGAGTACGCAGAATGAAACAATGGGCAAACTGACCTTGTTTCCCGATGCGCAATTGTTAAAGGAGGTGAACATAAAAAGTACCGTGCCGCTTTCTCAACAACGCGGCGACACGACGGAGTACAATTCAGCGGCTTTCAAAGTGATGAAAGACGCCAATTCCGACGAGCTGATTGAAAAGATACCTGGCGTTACCGTCGAAAACGGTGCGATAAAAGCCCAGGGGGACAATGTGCAGCAAGTACTGGTGGATGGTAAGCCGTTTTTTGGCAATGACCCCACCGCAGCACTCAAAAGCCTGCCTGCTGAAGTGGTGGATAAGATTCAGATTTTCGACCAGCAAAGCGACCAGTCGCAGTTTACTGGTGTAAGCGACGGCAATACAGTCAAAACCATCAATATCGTGACGAAACCCGGCATGCGAAACGGCCAATTCGGCAAAGTGTATGCAGGGTACGGGTACTCCGATAAGTATCAGGCAGGGGGCAACATGAATATGTTTGATGGCGATCGCCGTATTTCATTCATCGGTATGACCAACAACATCAACGTCCAAAATTTCGCCACGGAAGATATTCTGGGCGTTATGGGCATGTCGGGCGGCCGCGGTGGTAGAGGCGGCGGCCGTGGTGGCAGAGGCGGCGGCGTGGGCGATTTTTTGGTTAATTCATCCGGTGGTATTGCCACAACCCATGCTATCGGCCTTAATTACACCGACCAGTGGGGTAAAAAAACAGATGTCAGCGCCAGCTATTTTTTCAACAATAGCATCAACAATGTAGAGCAGACGACCTATCGGCAGTTTATCAACGACAGCGGTATCGCTCCTGTTTATGATGAATTCAACGGCAGCAATACCGACAATACCAACCACCGGTTCAATGCACGTATCAACATCAACCTCGACAGCATGAACTCGCTGATGATTCGTCCGAGGCTGACACTCCAATTGAACGATGGCTTATCCAGCACCCTTGGCCAAACCGCACTGGATGGCTCGCTTTTGAGCAGTACCGATAATATCTACAAATCCAACCTCACTGGCACCAGTTTCAGCAACGCGCTGTTGTGGCGGCATAAGTTTTCCCGCAAGGGGCGCACTGTTTCTGTTGACATGAGCAATGGCTACAACCCTAAAAAAGGGGAAAGCCTGCTGCAGTCGATCGACAACTACAATTCCGGAGTTCCGCGCATCGACAGCCTGAACCAGCAATCGACCCTCGACATAAACAGCTGGAACATTTCCGGCAACCTCGAGTACACCGAGCCGCTGACCGAGAACAGCCAGTTGTTGTTCAATGCACGCGCTTCCTACCAGCAAGAGGCCTCGGATAAATATACCTACGACTTTTTTGCACCCGACAACGGTTATACGCTGCTCAATGAACCGCTGACCAACGTTTTTTCCAACGATTATAAAACGCAGCAAGTGGGCACCGGGTACAATTACAGCAAAGGTCGTGATCTCAATTTTAATGCCCGTGTAAATGCACAGTGGGCGCAGCCTGGTCAACGAAAAAACCATACCCAGTACGGGGCGGTTTGGGCAAGATTTTTTCAATATTCTACCCTCTGCCATGCTGCGTTACAACATCGATAAGGAACACAACGTGCGCATTTTTTACCGCAGCAGCACCCAGTTGCCTTCGGTGGACCAGTTGCAGGACGTGCTCAACAATACCAATCCTTTGCAACTCAGCGTGGGTAATCCCGACCTGAAGCAGTCGTTCCAAAACAGTGTTTTCCTGCGCTATCAATCGTCTAATCCTGAAAAATCGTCTACCTTTTTTGCCATGGCCGGTGGTAGCCTCACGAACAACAACATTTCCAATGCCACCTACCTGGCTGGTAGCGACGACCCGATTTTTGCAGAGTACAACATCGACCGTGGCGCTCAAATTACCCGTCCGGTCAACCTGGATGGCAATTACAGCCTGCGTTCCTTTGTTTCCTATGGGCAACCCATTAAATGGATCCGTTCCAACATCAATCTGGATGCTTCCTATACTTACAGCCGTACAACAGGCTTGCTGAACGAGGAGCTCAATTATGCCAGCAGCAACAATGTTGGCGTTGGCGTCACGATTGCCAGCAATATCAGTGAAAAGGTTGATTTTGCCATTTCCACCCGTCCCACCTGGAGCCATGTAAACAACAGCCTGCAATCGGCAGCCAACAACGATTACCTCATTCAGAACTCCAAGTTGAAATTCAACTGGATCATTTTCGAAGGGTTTGTGCTGCGTACTGATCTGATCAATCAAAATTACACAGGGCTATCCGATGACTTCAACCAAAGCTATTGGCTGTGGAACCTGGGGATCGGCAAGAAAATATTAAAAAACGACCGTGGCGAGATTACGCTTTCAGTAAACGACCTGCTGAACCAAAACCGCAACATCTCCCGGAATATTACCGAGACCTATATTGAGGATGTACAGAGCAATGCGCTACAGCAATTTTTCATGCTCTCCTTCTCTTATAATCTGCGCAATTTCAACACAGGCAAATCGGCCAGCGAAAAGCCTGGCGGAGATGAGCCCATGAGGATGTACGGCCCGCCACCGCATTGATGGTTTTTTGCATGTCCAATATCCAATGTCCGACCCCCAATTTAGCGCATGCCAATCACGGCGTTCATCCTGCCGGTTATGCCTTTTTCCAGCCTATGGGAAAAATAACGGTGGTTGTGCAGCACCGTTGACCAGGGGGATATTTCCAACTGCGCTTCCGGCAGCCCAAATGCCCGCAGTTGATCAGCATTGGCTTTTTTGAGGTCGACACAGAATTTTCCGCGGCTTTCGTCGAATTGCTTGTGCTCTGCTCCGAATTGCCCGGCTACATCATCGCCCACCTCGTAAGAACACGCGTCTATGCAGGTGCCTACCCAGGCATAACAATCACTTCCCATGGTGCCAAATTCCAGGTGCATGGCCTCCAGGGTTTTGTACACAATCCCGGCAACCGTACCCCGCCACCCGGCATGAATGGCTGCAACGGCCCTGTTCTTTGCATCGTACACTAGGATAGGCGTGCAGTCGGCCACTGAAACAGATAGCACAACACCGGGCGTATTGCTGATCAGTGCGTCATAGCCTTCCACAGCGCAGGCGTGGCGAACCAGTGCGATTTCCGCTCCGTGCACCTGCTTTGACCAGGCCAGTTGTTGCGGTTGAAAGTCCAACGCGCTGGCAAAAATGTGCCGATTTTTTTGGACATTTGCCGGGTCATCGCCAGTATTTTTGCCCAGGTTTAGCGCCTGGTATGGCGCCTGACTGATGCCCCCATGCCGGGTGCTTTCTGCTGCAATCAGTTGGGGAAATGGGTTGAAAACCGTTGGCCGGTGAAAAGAAAGAGGGCTTTTATCCATGGGTGATGGTGGTTGTGTACCCGTTCTATCCGGGAAAACCTGTTTTTTATCGAGTTATCACTACAGTGCTTCTAATTCCAGCGATTGCTTGCTGTCGGCGACTTAAATTTGTGAAGCCTTTCGAATTTTACCTACAACTGCGCTCCTATGAAATTTGCTGAGATCATCAATATGGCTTTACAGAACATCCGCGCCAATATGTTGCGGTCGTTCCTCACGCTGATGATCATCGCCTTCGGCATCATGGCCCTGGTAGGAATTCTGACCGCCATTGATGCTATTGCCTATTCCCTGAACAACAATTTCAGCGGGCTGGGCGCCAACTCGTTCAGCATCGAGCGTAAATGGGGTGAAGTACGCAGTAACCGAGGTGGCAGACAGCAAAAACGGGGCGAGGCCATTACCCTGGATCAGGCACTTGAATTCAAGGAGCGATTTGACTTCCCAGCAAAAGTATCGGTTTCTTTTAATGCCACCAGTTTGGCCACCGTAAAAAGTGCCGACAAAAAAACCAACCCCAACATCGCCCTTTTTGGGGTGGATGAAAGTTACCTCGACATAAAAGGGCTTGAGATTGCCAACGGCCGAAATTTTTCTTTGAGCGAAATTGAGAGCGGCGCCCCCAAAATTATCATCGGGCAAGAGATCGTCAAGATGTTGTTCAAAAACAAAGCCGAAGAAGCGCTCAACCAGGTGGTCATGGTTGGAAGCGTGCGGTACCGGGTGGTGGGTGTGCTAAAATCAAAAGGGGCCAGTATGGGTGCTAATACCGACCGTTCGGTTTTTGCCCCCCTTAGCAATGTGAGATCCTATTATGGTGGCGACAATACCAACTATGATCTTATTGTAGCCGTTCACAATGCAACCGATATGGACGCCGCGCAATCGGAAGCCACGGGCTTGTTTCGGCAAATAAGGGGCTTAAGGCCTGGTGAAGACGAAGACTTTGAACTCTTTGCCAGCGACAGCCTGGTGGCCATTCTCAAGGAAAATACCGCAACCCTTCGCTGGGCCACTATCGCCATAGGCTTGATGACCCTGCTGGGTGCAGCCATCGGCTTAATGAACATTATGCTGGTAAGTGTAACCGAGCGTACGCGAGAAATTGGCATCTACAAGGCCTTGGGAGCGACAAAGCGAAGTATCCTGATTCAATTTCTTGCGGAAGCGATCGTGATATGCCAGATCGGCGGGCTGGTTGGAATTTTGTTGGGCATCCTGATTGGCAACATCGTCACGCCACTGCTCGGTGGTAGTTTTCTTATTCCCTGGGCCTGGATGTTTCTGGGGCTTACCTTGTGTATGATTGTTGGGGTGTTGTCGGGATTTTACCCCGCCATGAAAGCCGCACAACTGGATCCCATCGAAGCCTTGCGCTACGAATAGGCAACGTGTCAGCCATAACTTATTGTTCCGGAAAACAGATTAGTATTTCATCTTGAAGATGCTGCATCGGGTATGTCCCTTTGGGTAGCGCTTGTTGCTTCAAATGAAGTGACTGAATCATTTCCAGCGGCAAACTGCAAGGTTCTGCTATTCGAAAACTGTTGGTAGCAAAGGAGTGTTCCAAAATTTTGGGACAAATTTCCTGCTTAGGCATCCTAAGCATCAACCCATACTGATTTGGATTGTAATAAAAGGTGCCGGGGACCATACGGCATCGAATATCGCTTTTCAGCACCTGGTAGTCCTCCCAAACGCCGGGGATTACCCTGCAAATACCCACACCATTGCAATCCTCCGCAGGGCTACCCAGCAGGATAACGGTTTGAAGAAAAGACCTTGTGGTGCTCCGCGGTAAGAAGCAAATAAGGTAGAAAAAATGTCCTTCTCGCTATACTCAGCGATCAGATCATTAGTGTGGGTAAATAAGCGATGCATTCCGGACAGTGTAATAGTGACACTAGAAAAGATGAAGCGTGTCCGGATAATGATTGTTTTCAATCGGAGGGTCGGCAAATTAAGCTTTTACCCTATGCGGACGCTAAATTTTTATGGAATGACCCTTAAAAAGATCGAATTTGTTCTAAAAATACCCTTTATTGGGTAGGCTTTATCCCTTGGCCAAGGGTCATCAGGAAGGCAATAGCGCTCCAAAACAGGAAGGCCACGCGGGCATCGTGCAGGAAATTATTGAACAAAGCCATTACTGCGAAGGAAAGCAAACAGGCCGTCCAGTACATAGGGCGTCCGGCAAAACTATTGGCAGCGTTGATGCCTTTGGCCAGGCTCAGGCTGATCAGCAACATCAAGAGTATCCAGCCCGGCCATCCGGTTTCCGCTCCTGCCTGAAAATATTCGGAATGTGCTCCGCCACCTCGGCCATAGGTATCAGGCCCACGCTCCAATAAAGGGCTGGTTACACTGATGCGCGTCATTCGTTCCGGACGCTGAAACGGCAGGTAGGCAAATTGAAAAGTTCCCGGCCCAAACCCGGTGAGCGGGCGGATGCTCATCATTTGCCAGGCGCAATCGTACCGGTTTAGGCGCTCCAGGGTGGATACGTCTCCGCTTACCCGCTGTACAATCCTGGCCTGTACCGGCGGTAGCAATAGCAGCAGCATGCCCCCTACCGCTCCGGTGGCCCAAAGTCCCCACCAGGCCCTGGTTCGCCAAATGAGGGCGAACATTCCCATCGCAGCCAAGCCCAGAAAAGCACCTCTTGAGGTCGACAGCACTATGCCACCAACCAATGCAATACTCAAACCCCAGCGCAGGCGGAGCCGATGCTTTCCTGCAAACAACCACAGTTCGGGTAACCAAACCAGGGGGAGCGCCATGCAGGCTATTGCTGCAAATAAGTTGGCATCGGGGTAAAAGGGTATGGGCGCCAACATTACCTTATTGACTTGAAAACCTAATATTGCATAGTTGATCAGGGTATAGGCCACCATCCCTGCCATCGACAAGAGGAAGTACTGCAACCCGGCCCTTCGCAGATCAGGCATCAACAGAACCGCCCCCAAAAACACAAACAGGTGTCCGGTGCCAACGATCCAGTATTTCCAGGATACCCAGGGAAGTGCAGTATTAGCCGCCGCAACGGCCGACCATCCAACCATCAGGAGAACCGGCCAGAGGAGCAGATTGCTGCGCAACAGCCCCAGTGTCTTTTCTTTTTGGCGCCAAAACAACAGGGCCAGCCCAATGCCTTCCAGAAACAGCAGCGGTTCAGCAGGAACATCAAGTGCCCAGCTGCCAGGGTGCCATTCCACCGTCCAGGGCAGCAGCAGCAGCAGGAGCAGAAACAAGTTGGTTAACGAGCGTTGGAGGAGGTTGTCTTGGACCATGGCGCAGTTATTGCTTTCGTTGCCCGGGCCACCCAATGAGCCTGGAGGCCAGGATGGGTACAAAGAAAAAACCTGCTGTGAGCACAGATACCAGTAAATCAGCGTGCTCGCTTTCCATTTGCTGTGCCCAATATTCGTTGGGGTAAAAATGCGTCAGCAATGACGCCAGCAATTTCAGGCCCAGGATTCCAATGACCAAAAATGCGCTGACCTCCAGAAACGGGTAGCGTTCAATAAGCACCACAAACCATTGCGCCACAAAACGCATTGCCAGAATGCCGATAAATACCCCGATACAAACCAGAATAATGTTGTCGGTAAATGCAACCGCCGCAAAAACATTGTCCAAAGAAAATGCCAGGTCCATTATTTCCACAGCAACAACAGTGGCCCAAAATGGCCCCATCCAGCCCAGTGTAATGCGGTAAAACCATTTTTCCTGCTTGTTCAACGTGTCATCTGATTCCGTTGAAGTGGCCCTGCTTTTGAAGAAATTATAACAAAGATAAATCAGGTAAAGGCCACCGAGTGGCTTCAACCACCAGATTTTGATCAGTTGGGCTGCAAAAATCAGGCATAGTCCGCGGAAAACATACGCGCCGATAATTCCGTACCGGAGTGCTCGCTGGCGCTGGTTTCCCGGGAGGTCCATGACCATGGTAGCCAATACCGCTGCATTGTCTACCGAAAGCAAACTTTCGATAATGATCAGGTTAAACACGATAATGGCAGCACTCCCCCAATCGGTTCCCAGCAGCTGTTCCAGCGTTTCAAGCATAATGTAATAAGGTGTATTCCCGGCAAAATGCAAAAATCACTAAATCCCGGGAACAATAGTGCAATTTCTTTCAAAACAAGGTTGGAGCCACCGGGTTTTTATCCTTGGCCATTCCACCATTCGACAACCAACGTGGTTTTTTGAAAAAAAATCGATCTTTAGTAGCGCAGATGTTTGTGGAGAAAAACATCTGCGAAATCCAGGGGACAATTATTTTGCGAAGCAAAACTGAAAAAAATAAAAGCTAAATAGGTTCACGATTAGTGCCTCAACCATCAGGGGAATGCACAGATGAAGGCCTGCTAACCAGGGAGGTAGCCCCCATGCCAAAGGCAAAAAAGAGGAGGCTAAACTGGCGCAGTCTTTGTAAGCCGGGCTTTGTCCTGGCCATTTCCCAGGCTGCCCGTGCGCCCAGCCGAAGGGTTGGCAATTGGGCAGATATGGTGCTCACTTCCTGCTCATAGGCGCCCGACCATCGTTTGACCATGTTTTTACGACTTGCTGAACAGGGCGCTGCAAAAGCAGCCAGGCCAACCATAGGATGCCACCCCGTAAAAACATGCTGGACATAGGCGACTTGAAATACCACAGCAATCCCCCGAAAAGGGTGAGTAATACCGGTGTTTGCCATTGTTTCCAGTGTGATCTGGCTGTTTTTTGCGGTATCTCCTGTTGTTTAGCGCTAATATTAGCTTCCATTTGAAGGAGGAGTTCTGGTGGAAGTGCCTGCAACATTTGCGGAAGTTGGCCCGCCCACCAGCCAATGAGCGAGCCTGTTGCCAGGTGCACCCCCAGATAGGTGCCTACCAGCCAGGTGCTCCCCGACCAGTCGCTGCTGGTGCCAAACTGCTGTAACAACTTGGCCGTGAACTGGTCGATGGCAGCCCAGAGCCCGACGCCAAACAGTAGGGTTAGTACCAGAATACGCTGCAAGGCCGATTCCAGCGTGCATACCGCTCCGCTGACGACAGCCGCCAGTCGAAAATTCGGAATAAGCCTGAAACACAACAAACTGAAAAAAGCCTGAAAACTTACCGCAATATAAGCGGTGAGCGGACTGTGTGGGCTCAATCCAAATTTTACAGCGGATACAATTGCCCAGGATCGCGTGATGGCGAGGGTTTTCAACTGGTTGTGCCAGGCCAGCATGGTAACTGAAAGTAAGGCAAAGCCACCTACCAGAATACCGGTAAAGGGCAGTTTAAAGGCATGCAAAAGACCACCAAGTCCAGCCTCCGACAGGGCCCAAAGCCCTGTCAGGCGCTGGTTAATGGCGTTGGTCTCTTGGTTGGAGGATACTGGCATAGGGCTACTGTTCACCGACTTCCTTTAGGATTTTATCTGTATCCCGCATCAGCGAGTCCAGTTGGCGCAGCAGTTGTTCTTTTTTGCGCGATTGATCGGCCTGTTTTGCCGCCGTTTGCTCGGCTTTTTTTTGATCAGCCTTGGTAAGGGCCCGTTTCCCGGAGTTGGGTGCAGGGGCATTTTTGAGTTCCTGGTCGCCTTGTTCGATGTTATCAAGTTGGGATTGAAGGTCCTGTTTGCGGCGCTCCAGGTCGTCGAGTCGCTTCAATACTTTATCATCAACAAATTGGGCACGCTCCCGTATGGCTTTGTAGGCACCGCCCAGTTGCTCCATCACCTTGTCGTATTTGCCAGCGTCGAACTTTGATTTTTCGGCTTTCAGCACATTCCAGGCCGACCCCACGGCATCTCCGCTTTTTTTGAACACTTCACGCGCCTGCTGTTTTTCCTCGCTGGTGCCGAAGAAGTAGTTGTACGCCAGGATGGCAGCAACCAGCAACAGCGCAATTTTAAAGAGCGATTTTATCATAATATGGAATAGGTTAGTTAAAACTTGTTCGGGAAAAGACAGTAGAATTTACGATTTACGATTACATGATTTGCGATTTACGATTGGAGGTAAGATGTCAAATTGGTGATGGAACGCGATTAACGCGTAAATCGTACATCCAATCGTAAATCGCAAATCATGTATTCGTATATCGTAAATTCTACCGGGTCACGCCACCTGGCGGACAATTTTCCTTTAGGAAACGGGTGTACATGGTTGACAGATGTTCCGAGGTGCCTTCTCCTTCAGAGATCCCATGGGAACGGTTGGGGTAGGGCATGACCTGAAAATATTTGTTGTATTTGATGAGTTCGTTGATGAGCATTTCGGCATTTTGATAATGCACATTGTCATCACCGGTACCATGGATGTACAACAGGTTGCCGCGCAGGTTTTTGGCATGGGTGATGGGTGATCCCGCCACAAAATCTTCGCGGTTTTCCTGCGGAAGCCCCATGTAACGCTCCTGGTAAATGTTGTCGTAGGTCAGTTGATTGGCCACTGCCGCTACGGCAATTCCGGTTTTATAGATCTCCGGGTACTGGAACAGGCAGTTGAGCGTGGTGGAACCACCGCCACTCCAGCCCCAAATGGCGACACGGCTGGTGTCAATCCAGTTCCAGCGCTCAAACATGGCCGTTGCGCCCATGGCCTGGTCGCGAATGTTGACGATGCCAATTTTTCGGTAAATGGCTTTGCGCCAGGCACTGCCTTTGGGAGCGGGTGTGCCGCGGCCATCCAGGGAGGCGTAGATGTAGCCATCTTCCGCCAGGTCTCCTTTGTACAAGCGATTACGACCAACGCCAAAGCCATCGCGAACGGTGGCGCCGGCTGGCTCGGTATACACGTAGAAGACAATGGGGTATTTTTTGTTGGGATCAAAGTTTTTGGGCTTTACCAACCAACCGTCCATGGTTACGCCATCTTTGGTGGTCACCTGAAACATCTCAACGGGTGAGATTTCGGCAGCCTTTGGGTCCATTTTTTCGGCAATGGATTCGGCTTTGTCGATGGCGGAGTGGTCGGGCAGGCTCAGCCATTCGCGCATGGATTTGGTGTAGTAATTGGAGAAACTGTGCTGTGCATAATTGCCGTCGGGTGAAATGCTGTAGCTGTGGCTGCCGGGTTCATTGGCCGGGGTAATGCGTTCTGCCTTGCCACTGCCAGCCATTTTCACGCGGTAGAGGTACGATTGCGTTGCGTTGTCGGGAGAGGCCATGAAATAGAGGTAGCCGCGGTCTTCGTCAATGCAGCTTGATGCTGATCACATCGTAGTTGCCGGCTGTGAGCAAGGTTTCTTCTTTGCCATCGCGGCTGATCCGGTAGGCATGCCGCCAGCCATCTTTTTCACTGGTCCAAAGGAATGCTTTACCGCTGTCGATCCATTTAAAATAATCGGTCATGTTGCCGCCTTGCACGTCAACCCAGGCTGCATCGGTTTCGGTGTAAGCCGTGGAAACTACCCCGGTTTTTGCATCGCAAAGCATCAGTTTACTTTCGTTTTGCTTGCGGTTGAGTTGTTGAACCAACAATTGCAACCCGTTCGGCACCAATTCCATTCGAGGAAGATAAGTTTGCCGCGGGTCGCCGGGGATGTCCATCCACTTCGTTTTTTTCGACTTAAGGTCCACCACGCCAATTTTGTAGGGCGATGGCGCTTCTCCCACTTTGGGGTACTCAACAGGAACGTTAAAGGGGTAGATGGAGTCGGTGGTGTTGATCATGAGGAAGTCGCGGATCTGGTTGGCATCGATTTGCCAATAGGCGATGCTGCGGCTGTCGGGGCTCCAGCGAAACCCATCGCGACAGTCAAATTCTTCCTCGTACACCCAGTCGAAGGTGCCGTTGATAAGTTTGGGCGTGCCATTGGTGCTGGTGAGTAGAGTGGTTTTTCCAGACGGAATTTCTTCTACATATACATTGTGCTCACTTACGTAGGCCACTTTGGTGGCGTCGGGTGAAAACTTTGCAAACATCAGTGAGGATTCCGGGCGATCTTTTCCCAGTTGTTGCAATTGCCCCGTGTTGCGATCGAGCACCCAGTAGTCGCCGCGGGTATCGTACCGCCAAACGCGTTTGGAATTGGTAAAGACCAGCACCTTATTCCCATCGTCGGAAAAATCGAAACTGCGGACTTTCAAGGGCGCCGTTGCGCCGGCAGGTGTGAGTTGGCTTTTGGAAACCAGGGTACTGGGGGTATTGTCGGGCAGGGTATACTGCACAATGCCTTTATCTTCACTGCGAAAATAATGGTGACTGGCCGGCCCCCATTGGAGGCCCTGCGCAAAGCTGAAAAAGGGCAGCAAAAGGCCCAGAATAAGGAAGCGGATCGGTTGGCGGATCATAGTTGTAAATTATCGGTGATTGTGATTAATGCCGCCAAAGTTAGGCAAAACAAGCAAAGCGCAAAAGGCAAAGCCCCTGATGCAAAACAACAGCTGCTTAGGCTGCTGTTTTATAGCCTTTGGCTGCGCAGCTGCCGGTTAAAAACAGGGCGCAGCCAAAGGGTAAAAGCCAGTATGCGGCTTAGTACACTGTAAACTGTTGTTTGAGCTCGTCTGTTTTCTCAGCAAGAGCGCTGCTATTCCTTCAAAACAGACTTGACTGCCACCAAAATCCTCTACCCAAAATCTCAACAAACTTAATTTACAGTGTACTTAGGGTGTGTCTGAAAAATACTCGACGGGCTGAAAATGCATCATTAGGAACCTGTACGGCTTGTCTTTTTAGGGCAATAATGCCCACTATTACCCTAAAAAGGACAATTGTCCAGAACCCTAATGCTGCTATTTTCATCTCCGCCATCATCTTTCAGACACACCCTAATTTTTTTCGTTTTCTACGTTTTTCAACCTGTTTTGGATGCCTTCGATGTTCTTTTTCTGGTTGTCGATGTCGATGATGGCCGCTTCCTGTTGTTTGGTGTTGTCGAGGATATCCTGCTCTGCCTTTTTGATTTTGGCATTGTAATCGTCGATCGCTTTGTGCAGGCTATCGTTTTCTTTTTGCAGTTTTTTTAGGTTGTTCTCGACGTTAGTCAACTCCTTTTCCGCGGCTTTTTGTTCTTCGCCAATAACGGCACGGCGCACATCATAGTAAAACAAGCGCATTGCATCTGCCACTTCCCGGGCCTCCCGGGCATTGTCGCGGCTGTTGAGGAAATGGGGCTGACCAATGTCGAACCAGGCATTCAGTACGGCGTTTTTTCCATCCTCTTCAATGGTGGCGTAAATGGTAACGCCACCGCTGTTCAGGTAACTGGCCTTTACATCGGTAGCCACCCATTCTTTTGTTTTGCGATCTTTTTTGATTTTGGCGTCAAAATTTTTACTGACAAAGTCTTTCCAAACCTCAAGAACGGTGTTGTCTGAGGTGTTCTGGAATTCAACCTGAAAACAGGGCCGGCTTCCGAACGACATCATCTGCTCAGTTTCCCGCACCACATTCCATTGAGCATGAACGGTGCCTGTGAGCAGAAAAAAAGCAGCGGAAGCAAGTATTTGCAATTTAAAGCGCATAATTTGTTATTTTTGGTTTAAAATTAATGTTTTAGCAATGGTAAAAGAAAATAAAGTGTCTTTGGAAAAGTAAAGTTGGGAAAAGCGTTTTTTCTTTGCTGTCCGCAAATTTCAGGGTTCGAAAGAAGTGTTTAATTTTACAATTCCGTATTGTTTAGACAACCCGGCCCGAATTTTGTCACCCTGTTTATCACCAAACCAACCGAAATAACAATACCCATGGCCAAGATCCTGATAGTGGATGATGAAATGCCCATTCGCCGTACCCTGCGCGAAATCCTCGAGTTCGAACAGTACATCGTAGATGAGGCTGAGGATGGCTATGAATGCCTCGCTAAAGTACAAAAGGAAAAGTACGATGTTGTCATTATGGACATAAAAATGCCCAAAATGGACGGTATCGAAACCCTGGAGCGCCTGCAGATCCTGAGTCCGGAAACCCCGGTGGTCATGGTCAGCGGTCATGGCAACATCGAAACCGCAGTAGACGCCGTCAAGAAGGGTGCCTTCGATTATATTTCCAAACCACCCGACCTCAACCGGATGCTGATCACGATCCGCAATGCGATGGAAAAATCGGAGTTGGTAACCACCACCAAGGTATTACAAAAACAGGTGCGTGCAGGCAAAGGCACCAACATCGTTGGTGAAAGCGCCCCGATTGTAGCCATTAAAAAGTTGCTGGAGCGGGTGGCGCCCACCGACAGTCGCGTGCTCATTACCGGCCCTAACGGCACCGGAAAGAACTGGTAGCCCGTTGGATTCATGAAAAAAGCAATCGCGCTTCCGGTACAATGGTGGAAGTAAACTGCGCGGCTATTCCCTCCGAACTCATTGAAAGCGAATTGTTCGGGCATAAAAAAGGCTCGTTTACCGGCGCTATTTCCGATCGGCCCGGCAAGTTTGAGCAAGCGGATGGCGGCACCCTTTTCCTCGATGAAATTGGCGACATGAGCCTCGACGCGCAAGCCAAAGTGCTCCGCGCACTGCAGGAAAGCAAAATTACCCGCGTAGGCGACAGCAAGGAAATAAAAGTCGATGTGCGGGTACTGGCTGCAACCAACAAGGATCTGCGCAAGGAAATTGAAGAAGGCCGTTTCCGGGAAGACCTCTTCCACCGCCTGGCGGTTATTCTGGTTGCCGTGCCTTCGCTCAACGAGCGCCGCGACGATATTCCACTGCTGGTGGAGCATTTCAACCGCCGTATCAGCGATGAATACGGGCATCCGCCCAAAACATTCAGCCCGGAAGCCATTAAGGCCCTCTCGGAGCACAACTGGACCGGCAACATCCGGGAATTGGCCAACGTGGTGGAACGCCTGCTGATTCTGTGTGACAATGTGGTGACCGCTGAAGACGTCAAGGCCTACGTTTGGGCAAAATAAATGCCAATCTGGCGACGACTGCGCCGGATTGGCAGGGTAACAGCGCCTTGCGCCGTATTGCGAATGTTCATATGAACGTCTGCTGAAAATTACCCTTCCAGCAACTGCTCTGTATGCTTGGTCGTTTCTACTTTCTCAATGATGCGCTCAATGATGCCATTTTCGTCGATGACAAAAGTGGTGCGGTGAATGCCATCGTAGCTGCGGCCCATGAATTTTTTCTGCCCCCACACCCCAAATGCAAGCGCCACACTGTGGTCTTCGTCGGCGAGGAGGCTAAAGGGTAAATCGTATTTTTCACGGAACTTCACATGCTTCTTGACGGAATCCGGGCTCACTCCCAACACATCGTACCCTTTGGCCAGAAACTGAGGATATCCGTCGCGCAAACTGCATGACTCCGCCGTACAACCCGGTGTATCATCTTTGGGATAAAAATACAGCACGAGTTTTTTGCCTTTGTAATCGGCCAGGCTGGTGGTAGCGCCGCTTTCATTGACTGCGGTAAAATCCGGGGCTTTGTCCCCAACTTTCAGGTGAAACATAGTATATAGGTTGTATGAATGGATCTGTGTTAAATTTTGGCCAACGCCCAGTGGCTTATTCCAGCTTAAAACAGCCCTGATGGGCTATTGTTCAATGGTCGGCGCTATTGCACATTGCGTCCCTTCCAGGTGTATTTTTTTACAAAAAGTCCAATCAGCCCTACGATGGGAATGTACAAGGTATGCATTATAAAAGAAGTCCGAAAATGGGTCATTAGCGCGTCTCGTTTGAAAAACCGGCATGCCGTGCGGAGTAAATAATAGTCGGATATGGCTTTTATACCCAGCAGCCCGATGCATAACGCCAGCTGCTTCCAGCCGAAAAACAGTACGCTGCCGATCATGGAAAGCAAAATGCAGCAACAAAGACCAAATACAATGGCCAAAGCCACTTTGGTTGGCCATTCCGGCAATGCAGTAGTTTTGCTGCCCCAACGGAGTCGCTGCCGGTAAAAATCGATCCATCGGGAGGGCGCCAGGGTCTGTACCGCTGCTTCGGGGTGCTTCAGAAATCGGATTTTACCGGGATATTGCCGGGCAATTTTGTGCAGCAAAAACATGTCGTCGCCAGAGGCCCGGTCTTCGTTGCCCTGAAAGCCCTGGACGTCGAGGAATACTTTTTTGGGATAGGCGAGGTTGGCGCCGTTGCCCATGTGCTGCCACCCCAATTGTATGCCCGCGCCAGTGATGAGCATCATGCCTGCGGTATCGAGCGACTGAAAGAACTGTAGTCCGGTTTTTTCCCGGTGAATAAGCACAGGCCCGGCGATGGCAGCGGGCTGGTCCTTTTCATAAGCGGCAGCGAACAGCCATAGCCAATCGGGTGGCACCACACAATCAGCATCGGTACAAACTATCAGCTCGCCTCTGGCGTGTTCGACGGCCAGGGTAATGGCCTTTTTCTTGTATGCCACCGTTTCGCTTGTCCCGGGAAGCAGGGCGGCAAGCGACAACAAACGCAGGGGTTGGCGGGTTCGGGCGGCAAACTGGTACACCACATCGGCAGTCTGATCGGTAGAGTGGTCGTCGATTACGATGATTTCCAGCAGGGTATCGGGATAGTGATTTTGGAGCACCGATTGCAGGCATTCGCCAATGTTTAGTGCTTCGTTTCTCGCTGGGATCAGTACGCTGATCCGGGTTCGTGGCTGAAACCCAACGGGCCTGGTAAAAACCGCCTGCCTGCTCCATCCGAAACGGTACAGCAGCATGAGCAGGGCGTAGGCAAGCGCCAGCACAATGGATATCCAGGCGAATACGTTGAAATACATAGCGAATGCTCAAATTTCTGCTTTTTCCAGCAAGGCACATCCTTTTTCCACTACTTTTGCATCAAACCCTGGATTGCATATTCCAAATCCTCAACTATGGAGCCACAAAGCCTTCTTTCCCTCAAAGCACGCTTGCAAAAGCAGCGAATGCCCTTGTACCGAAAACTGGTCAAAGCCTTTTGGGTACTGGCAATTGGAGCGCTGGCATCGGTCTTGCTGGTGATTGTGGTGATTAATTTTACAGCGATCCCATCCTTTCGCGAACTGGAGGATCCGCAAAGTGCCCTGGCCTCAGATGTGCTGGCTGCAGACGGGACGGTTTTGGGGCGGTATTTTATTGAAAACCGGGTTCCGGTGGATTATGAGCATTTAAACCCCAATATTATCAATGCATTGGTGGCAACCGAAGATATTCGTTTTCGCGACCATTGTGGCGTCGATTCGCGGGCGGTGCTCCGGGTGATTGTCAGAACCATCTTACTGAGCGATCAAAGTGCTGGCGGAGGCTCCACCATCACCCAGCAGTTGGCTAAAAACCTGTACTCCGACCGGAATTTTGAAGGATTATCCAAAATAGAGAAACTGTTTGGACTGATTTACCGCAAGTTGCGCGAATGGATTACCGCCGTAAAACTGGAGAAAAGTTATACCAAAGAGGAAATCATGGCGATGTACCTCAATCAGGTCGATTTTGTGAACAACGCCTATGGTATCGAATCGGCTGCTGAGGTGTATTTCGGTACGGGTCAGGAAAAACTCAAAATCGAAGAAGCAGCCACGTTGGTTGGGATGTTGCAAAATCCCTCGCGCTACAATCCGCTGCGTTTCCCACAGCGTTGTATCCGGCGCCGGATGATCGTTTTGTACCAGATGTGGCAGGCCGGATTTATCACGGAAGAGCAATACAATACCCTGAAAGTTGTACCGCTGGACATGGGTCGCTTCCACAAAGTGACATTTTCTGATGATACAGCCCCTTACCTCTGCGCTGAACTCAAAAAGGATGTGCAGCAAATCCTGGATCAACCCGAAAGCCGAAAGCCTGACGGTACGAAGTACAACATCTATAAAGAAGGACTCAAAATTTATACTACCATTGATCCGGCCTACCAGGCAGCCGCAGAGGCAGCCATGCAGGAGCAAATGCGGACCATGCAGCGGCGTTTTTTCCAGGTTTGGAAAGGTCGTGACCCCTGGACCTACAAGACCAGTAGTGCCACCGATGAGGAGATTCAGCAGCGAAAAGCATCCCTGATGGCTTTGGTACGCGACGGCGACCGGTACCAGGAAACCCGACCACTTTACCTCGATGACCTGGATAATATGGTGCAGGAAAAATACGGGATCCCGCTGCGCGATGCCGATATCATCCGGATGTTGGGCGAAGAGCAAACAAAGGGCTCTATCAGTAAACTCGTCGGGAAAGGCTGGGCAACCGCCGACCAAGCCGCCGCTTACAGGAGTATTATGCGCAGCGATGATTGGGCGCTGATCAAAAAGAAATGGAGTGCCCTGCAAGCCGCAGTCCTAAAACAATACAACACCAAGGTAAAAATGCGGGTGTTTTCCTGGGATGGCCGTAAACTGGAACGCGACACCGTGATGAGCCCAATGGACAGTTTGAAGTACCATCGCATGTTCCTGCAAACGGGTGTGCTGGCTGTCGATCCGCTCAGCAGCGAGATCAAGGCCTGGGTAGGCGGCATCAATTTTAAGTATTTCAAATACGACCATATCCGCTCTCCCCGGCAGGTGGGCTCCACATTTAAGCCATTTGTATATGGCACCGCCATAGCCTTGCAAGGCATCAGTCCTTGCTACCAGATTTACGACAATCCGGTTACCATTCCGGCACATTATGGCAATTTTAAAACTTATTCCGACTGGACGCCCCGCAATTCCACGGGGACTTATTCCGGGCAGTTGCTTACCCTCAAGGAGGGGCTTAAACACTCCGTCAACACCATCAGTGCTTCACTCATGAAGCAAATGGGCGACACCAGGCCGGTGCGCGGACTGGTGAACAATATGGGCATCGATTCCAGTCATATTCCCAATGCACCATCTATTTGCCTTGGTGCTGCCGATATTTCTGTGATGGAGATGACTGGCGCCTATGCCACCTTTGCCAACAATGGTGTGTTCGGAAAACCTTATGTGATTCGGCGCATTGAAGACAAAAACGGTCGCGTGTTGTATGAAAACCTGCCTGAAGAACGGCAAGCACTGCCAGCCAATGCCAATTTTGTGATGACGGAAATGCTGAAATACAATGTTGCAGGATCACCTGGCATCAACAAATTGAAAAGTGAAGTTGGCGGCAAAACCGGTACCACCAACGATTATACCGATGGCTGGTTCATGGGCGTTACGCCGAGGCTGGTTGTTGGGACCTGGGTAGGCGGAGAAGACCGGTGGATTCGCTTTCTGAGTCTGTCTGATGGCCAGGGATCACGCATGGCGCGACCTATCTTTGCCGGCTTTATGCAACGACTCGAGAATGATAAAAATTCCGGCTACGATTTTAATGCTCGCTTCCAGCGCCCCGCAGGTGACCTGGGTATAGAAATCGATTGTTCGGCTTACCTCGATCAATTACCCGCCTCCGACGAAGAGGAATATCAGGGCGAAATTTACAACGATCAGCTGCCGGCCAATGGTAAACCCACAGATGCTCAAAAGCCTGCCAAGCGACCCGATGCCACTTTTGGCGATGAGCGTCGCTGAAATAGTCTTGTAAAAACAAGGAGCAATTGACCACTTGAAGTCAACCGTTGTAGTATTGTAGAAAAACCTCTGCGTATTCTGCGAGATCTGCGGGAAATTAATTTGCGAAGCAAAACGGATAGCGCCAAAAGCTGCACTAGTGGTTGACAGATTCCAGTAGCGCTGCAAATTCACTTAAAATCATGGCGGTGGCGCCCCAAACTACCCGGCCCTCCAGGTTAAAACAGGGGATTTCTTTCAGGGTGAAGCCCTGTTGAAGGGTGATATCAACCAAACTGCGGCTCGCCTCGTGCTGCAACAGGTTGATGGCTGGGGTAAGGATATCAGCAACCTCACCTTCCTGGGGTACAAAACGCACCTGCTGCCGGAGTACGCCCACAAAAGGGTGCACTACGAAATTGCTGACAGGGATGTACAGTTCGGTAAGCCGGCCCAGTATTTCCACCTGTGTACGGGGTACACCTACTTCTTCTTCCGCCTCCCGCAAGGCCGCGTATTCAAGGCTCTCATCCGACGGCTCCAGCCGACCGCCTGGGAAACTGATTTGCCCACTGTGCCGATCGCGGGGGTTGTCGGTTCTTTGTATAAGCAGGGTGCGCCATTGACCGTCGGTATAATGAAGCAGGTTAAGCACACAGGCAACTTTGGCATCCTGCGGCGCTTCCCGCAAATGCCCGAGTTCTTCCAATCTCTTTTTTCCTGCCATTTTGTACTGGGCAACAGGACCTGGGAGCGGGGCTTGCAATTTCAATCGCAGGGCGTCAATGATGGTATACATGGGTATTGTTTAGCCTGGCAACAGCGGCCCAGGCTACAGTTTGTTTCAATGATAAACGGATTTTTAAAAGTCCTTGTTTCAGATTATTGTCAATTCCTTAAAAAAAATTACCCTGCCGTAATTTTCATTGTCTTTTTTGCATTAAATAGATTGTATTTTAGTCAATTCAATAATTATTGCACGAATAATTTCATTTTTCATGCCTCCTTTGAGTGATCATTGAAAAAATGGAAATTTTTGGATTGCTTTTAATGGTTTAATTAAAAATGTGGCAATGTATTTTGATTAAATTTGATGATAGTGTAATAATAATTGCTTTTTGTAAATAAATTTGCAATTAAATAGCCACTTACTGTATCTTTGTGACATCACAATGCGATCAAAACCGCTCAAGCGCGGTGGGAATTTTAAAGGTCTGAAACGTTGAGTTTAGCAAAACCACGATACTGTGCGGTGATGAAACCGGCAGCCATGCCCTCCTGTCTCGGGGGTGGGGAGTACGCAACAAAACGAGGGTAACACCTGGTCTAAGCGCCCTGTGGAGGTTCGAATCCTCCCTGCACAGCCACAACAAAAGCCCGGAACAAGATCCGGCCCTAAAAAAGCAAAACCACGATACTGTGCGGTGATGAAACCGGCAGCCATGCCCTCCTGTCTCGGGGGTGGGGAGTACGCAACAAAACGAGGGTAACACCTGGTCTAAGCGCCCTGTGGAGGTTCGAATCCTCCCTGCACAGCCACAACAAAAGCCCGGAACAAGATCCGGCCCTAAAAAGCAAAACCACGATACTGTGCGGTGATGAAACCGGCAGCCATGCCCTCCTGTCTCGGGGGTGGGGAGTACGCAACAAAACGAGGGTAACACCTGGTCTAAGCGCCCTTTGGAGGTTCGAATCCTCCCTGCACAGCCACAACAAAAGCCCGGAACAAGATCCGGCCCTAAAAAGCAAAACCACGATACTGTGCGGTGATGAAACCGGCAGCCATGCCCTCCTGTCTCGGGGGTAGGGGGGGGGGATAAATTGGTTGTTTGTGTTTTGGGTTTTGTTGGTATTTTTGTGTGAATAGCACCAACAAAACGAGGGTAACACCTGGTCTAAGCGCCCTGTGGAGGTTCGAATCCTCCCTGCACAGCCACATACGATAGAACGGCAAATGACAGGCTCAACAAATATGTTTTGTTGAGCCTGCTTTGTTTTTGGAAAATTGGTCCTGGTGGTGTTGTAATTTTGTAGAACAAAAAAGATCTGCATTACTGCTGCATTGCCAAGTTTCAATTGCGTTATTCCGGCTTCCGGGCACCTACGCTCGCAAATTGGCTGTATTTTTGCAGGCCAGCCACAAATGCTCCCAGATATGAAAGTTCTTAAGTTCGGCGGAAGTTCCGTTGGCACACCCACAGCGATTCAGGGTTTAATCCAGATATTGTTGGAATACCATCGACAATCGATCCATTTTGCTGTAGTATTTTCCGCTTTTTCAAAAGTTACCGACGGCTTGATTGAAATGGCCCAATTGGCCGGGAAAGGAGATTTGGCGTATCGGGATAAACTGGAAGCGGTGCGAAAGCGCCATTTCGATGCCATGGCCGAACTCCTGCAAACACCTTTTCGTTTGCAGACGGAGCATCATATCGGCGCCAATTTCGAAGCCCTGAGCGATATTTTACAAGGAATATACCTGCTGCGGGAGGTTTCTCCCCGGTCCCTTGATTTTGTGGTCAGTTTTGGCGAACGAAACGCCGCTTACATCATTTCCAGCGCCATGGAGCAGGCGGGTATCCCCTCCGGTTTTCTGGATGCGCGGGAGATTGTCCGCACCGATGCGCAATTTGGCGGCGCAAAAGTAGACTTTGAGCATACCAACTTGCTGATTCGCCAGCATTTTGCACAGACAAAAACCGTGCAAGCCGTCACCGGATTTATTGGCAGTACCACCGATGGTGTGACCACAACACTGGGGCGTGGCGGATCCGACTACACAGCGGCCATCCTGGGCGCAGCACTGGGCGCCTCGGCCATTGAAATCTGGACCGATGTAGACGGTGTGCTGACAGCCGATCCGCGCCGCGTGAAAAAGGCCTTTAAACTGCCTGCCCTTAGTTATCGCGAGGCCATGGAAATGAGCCATTTTGGCGCCAAGGTAATTTATCCGCCCACCATCGTGCCGGCCATGGAGCAGGGCATTCCCCTGCTGATTCGCAATACGTTTAACCCGGCATTTCCGGGCACTCTTATCGCGCCTAAGGCAGTGGATACGGCTGTCAGGCCTGCGACATCCGGGGAAACAGCTGCCATTTCCGGGATTTCTTCGATCAACCAGATCAATTTACTGACCCTTCAGGGGGGAGGGCTTTTTGGCGTACCGGGTATTTCGGCCCGCTTATTCGGCGCCCTGGCCAGGGCAGGGGTAAACGTAGTGATCATAACGCAAGGCTCCAGTGAGTCGAGTATCACCTTCGCTGTATCGCCGCAACAGGCCGAATTGGCTCAAAAAGCTGCAGAGCAGGAATTTGCACATGAATTGCGCGACAAACTGGTGGAGCCGCTGCGCATAGAAACGGACCTGGCTGTTGTGGCGGTAGTGGGGGAGGGTATGCGCTACCAGCCGGGCATTGCCGGCCGATTGTTCCAGTCGCTCGGCCGCAACGGTATCAACATTGTCGCCATCGCACAGGGATCGAGCGAGATCAACATTACGGTGGTCATAAGGGCAGTGGATGAGAACAAGGCCCTGAATGCCATTCACGAAGAGTTTTTCCTTTCGGATACCAAAACCCTGAACCTGTTTATGGTGGGCGTGGGGCTGATCGGGGGGACGCTGTTGGAGCAGATTCGGGCGCAGTTTTCGTTTTTATTGGAAAAAAGGAAATTGGAAATCCGGGTGGTTGGACTTGCCAATAGCCGTAAGATGGTTTTTGAGGAAGAAGGCCTTCCGATGGAGCATTGGAAAACAGCGCTGGAGGACACAAAACAGCCTTTTTCCATGACGGATTTTCTGGGTCAGATGCGCAGTCTGAACCTCAGCAATACCATTTTCCTCGACAATACGGCCAGTAGGGAGGTTGCGGACTTTTACGAGCAAATATTGGACAGTAGTATTGCCATTTCTACGCCCAACAAATATGCGGCTTCGGGCCCTTTTGAGCAATACCAACTGTTGCAACGTACTGCTGGCAAGCGCGGTGTGCAATGGAAATACGAAACCAATGTGGGTGCAGGGCTCCCCATCATCAGTACCTTGTACGATCTGATCCATTCCGGCGACCGGATTCTCAGCATTGAAGGAGTGCTTTCCGGTACTTTGTCCTATATTTTTAATCATTTTACGGAGGGTCGGCGCTTTTCGGAAGTGGTGCGGGAAGCCATGAGCAGCGGACTGACGGAGCCAGATCCACGAGACGATTTGTCGGGCGCCGATGTGCGCCGGAAATTGCTCATTCTTGCCCGGGAAACGGGCCTGCAGATGGAAATGGAGGATATAAAAATGGATAACCTGCTGCCTGCAGATTGTTTGGAAGCAGTTTCCGTAGCAGCCTTTTTTGAAAAACTTGCAGCGCACGATGCTTCTTTTGAACAGCGCCGGCAGGAGGCCGCTGGCAAAGGACATCTTTTGCGTTTGGTCGCTAAACTGGAAGGTTCACGCGCCAGTATTGGCCTGGAAGCAGTGGATGTGCAGCATCCCTTTTACTTTCTTTCGGGCAGCGACAACATGGTGGTATTTACCACCGAACGCTACCGCGAGCGCCCATTGGTGGTGCGTGGACCGGGCGCAGGCGCTGCGGTTACCGCAGCAGGCCTGTTTGCAGAAGTAATTGGAATGGTGAAATAATACCAGCCCGGCTATTTCACAGCGGTAAGCCAGGTGGCAATTTTTCCCAAATCAGCCTTCGGAACAGCCGGAAGGGGCGCCATAGGTGGGTAAGTTGGCCAATTGGAGGGCTGGGGTGTTACTACCAGTTCGGCGATCTTTTTCTTGGAATAACCTTTTTTGGCAATGTCCTTCCAAGATGGACCAATCATTTTCTTGTCCAGCGCATGGCAGGATACACAAGAATATTTGTTGAGCAGCGATGCGATTTCTGCCGGTATGGTAGGGTCGGGTGAAGCAACAGGCTGTGCCGCCATCAGCAGCATAACCAGTGGGAGAAAAGACAGGAGGAGTTTTTGCATAAAACAACGGTTGTTTCTGCAAAAATACCCGTTTTAGGTGGAAATGGGCTGAATTTTGCCGGTTTAACATTGCTTTAAATAAAATACGTTTATTTCGCGGTGCTTTTCACTCAACTGATCCTTCCTTGCAATCCATCTTTTTACGGTCATTTCAAAAAATCAAACACAACTTTCAGTTGTTCTGGTCGAACGGGCTGGCCCGGACGGTTGGCCTCACCTTTGCTGCCGATAGTTTTATGTTTGGGAGTTGGGTGACGCATATACCGCATGTAAAAAGCCATTTGGGTCTGAATGACGCTACCCTTGGGCTGGCCTTGTTTGGTATGCCGCTGGGTTTGTTGCTGATGAACCCCATTTCGCCACGGTTGATTGCGCGTTTTGGGTTAGCGCCCGTGACTACCTTCAGCACGCTGGCTGTGGCGCTTAGTTTTGCCTTGCCGGTGTGGATGCCCGATCGATGGTCATTGATGTTGGCGTTGGTGTTGGTGGGTGCAGGCGTTGCCGTCATGAATGTGGCCATGAATACCTGTGCCACCAACATCGAAAAAGCAGAAGGGGTGTACATTATGTCGACCTGCCACGGCATGTGGAGCATGGGCGGCATGCTGGGTTCTGGTTTGTCGGCCTTGTTGATTCGTATCGGTGTTTGGCCGGAAATTCACCTCAATGCGGTTGCTTTGGTGGTGCTGCTGCTGGCCTGGTTTCGCTGGCGACCAGTACTTGCCCTGGTGCCCGACGACGAAAGGAGCAATGCACTTCGCAGTGGAAGCCCTGGTTTTGTATGGCCGAACCCTGTCCTGCTGCTCATGATATTTATTGGGCTTTGTACCAGTTTGTGCGAAGGTGTGGCATTCGACTGGAGCGCTGTTTACCTGAGAGATCATCTGGGCGCAGCGCCGGCCCTGGCAGCCCTGGCTTTCACTTGTTTTTCCCTCACCATGATGGCCTTGCGGTTTACGGGTGATGTGCTGTTGCCGCGTTTTGGTCAAAAGCGTCTCTTGTATTTTACCGCCGCCTTCTCAGCTTTTTCCATGTTGGTGCTCGTTGTGGCGCCAACACCGGCATTGGGTATGCTGGGCTTTTTTTATGCTGGGTGCTGGTGTGGCTCTGGGAGCGCCCATCCTGTTCAACGCCGCCGCCAGGGTGCCGGGATACGGTCAAGGCGCCGGTTTGGCCACCTATGCCACTTTTAGTTTTATGGGTTTTCTGGCTGGCCCGCCGGTAATTGGCTGGATAGGGGAGCATTGGGGCCTCCCAATCGCTTTTGGGCTGGTGGGTTTGCTGGCGCTCAGTGCATTGGCAGCAATCGGGAAGCTGGATATTTAATGGAGGCAAGCTCCCAACTTTACGGTATTGGATATTCAGGTACGCAAGGCCCGGCATTATGGTAGCGTAGCGTGCCCAATTATACGGAATGCAGTAGGCATGACATTTCAATGTTGACGATCCATGGTTGTTTCCATTTGAAACAGCCCAAATTGCTGATTAAAATGTAAAACTTGTCCAAACCCCAGGGGACTAATGCCATACCTACGGCATTCCAGGCCAAGATCTTCGGTATGCTATAATAACGTGAATTTTGGATAGGTTTTTCAAAATAAGTTGTCTCACAGGCAAAAAGCAATAGGAACAACTTCGAATCCTCATTTTGCCGAAGGCAAAATATCTGCGAAATAGGTACCCGCTAAGTAAGCCCTATGTTCTGCGTAATCGGCGGGGTCTTCAGGAAACAAAAAAATTGGGTTTAAGGCTCCAAAATTGGCATAATGGAATATTAAGCTTTATTTCCGATTTCCGATTACATGAATTCCGATTGTTGATTGGATTTAAGATTTTTGAATTATGATTGTCTCGAAACCCGTACCTATACATGGTATTTATTTGAAATGACTTCGTGCTGTTTTCCCAAATCATAAATTTCAAATCCAATCAACAATCGGAATTCATGTAATCGGAAATCGGAAATCCTTTTTCATGTAATCGGAAATTCTATCCAAAACTCACGTTAGAATAATATCGGCCCTACAGCCCTAAAAATGAGATGGTGTAAATTTGTGCGCTAATTTTAACCGAGGGCTGCATGGTAAAAAGGGGTTTATAGGATGTTTGATGTAGAAATTGCGCATAAAACACCAGCGCTGCTGAGTTGCTTCGGCAGCGCTGGCGCTTGATCACTTTTTACACCATGCGTGGCGCTATTTCCACCAGTGGTGGCGGATTTTGATGGTCTTGGTGGTGCCGTCGTTGAGCGTCAGTATTGCATCGCGGTCGCAGGTGCCATCGCCAAAATCGAGGCTGCGTGTTTTGTCTCCGTTGGTGAAGGTAATCACTCCGGAAACAACCCAAGGGCAAATGGCGCGCTTCACCAAAGGGGTAGTGATATTTGCCGTGTAAGCATTTCCCATGCGGTTGACGCCACTGGAATTACCCGTTACACTCCAAACATTATCAATTCTGGTCGGGGTATCAGCGCCTTCCACGAGGGTCCGTACATGCTCAGCATTGAAGCTGGCCTGGGTGCCGTCGGGGAACAGGAATACTTCATTTGCCTGCTTGGACCAGGAGGGGTAACCGTTGGCATCCAGTCCGGTATTGGTCAGGATGCGTGTTCCTTCAATTTTCACATTGTCAATGTAAAAGTCCTGGAAACTTACATTGCGGGTGGCGCCCACTACCGACATTTTGTCGCTTTGTTCCACCACAATCACACCTTTAAAGGTATGTCCGTCGTGGGTACAGCCATCTGTTGGGTAGCTGAGGGTGATGGTATTGGGCCAGGCGCCTTTAGGCTGAGCGAAAGTAACGGAAGGGCAGTCACCGCGGTCGTCGGCTGCGCCAACGGCGTTGTCGTCCACCAGCATATCAATATCGAAGTCGGTTTGCTCAGAGAGGTCGTTGTAGCTGACAATGTCTTCCGCAGTGGCCTGGTCGGCAGTATTAAGGGATTCTTTCTGGCAGGCGACCCAAACCAGCGATAGCATCAGCAAGGTAGTGAAGGCAAAAAACGTCTTTTTCATGGTACGAATAGTTTTTGTGTAGAATACAATGGAAGTAGTGTTGGGTTGCAATCCGGACATTTGACGGCGCTAATGCCCCGGGGTTTAAAAGCAATAGGAATATGTTCAAAATAAATTTGGTTTATAAAATAAACCAGTTTATATTTGTACCTAATTTATAAACTTAAAAACATTAGCATGGAACCAAAAGAGAAAGGATTGAGCCCACAGGAGAGCTTGAAAATCATTGCAGAGACCATAGCGCTGGCCAAGATTAGTGTTAGAGAAAATGGTTTCCATTTTTTTCTTTGGGGCTGGCTGGTGGTAGGGGCCTGTGTTTCGGAGTATTACCTTAGGGTTGTACTATCCTCGCCAAATTATTATTACGGTTGGTTGGTTATGATAGCAATTGGCGTTCCGGTTGCAATAGCCTACGAGTGGCGCAGAAGCAGGAATCGGCTGCCGGAGCGGAATGTAGTCCACAATTGGTATGGAAGGGTTTGGCTTGCCTTTGGCATATCTTTGTTTGTCACCATTCTTTATTCCATACAAACCCATGTTTCACCTATACCGTTTATTTTGGTGTTGGTGGGGATGGCTACATTTGTTTCAGGTGTTTTACTTCAATTCAAGCCGCTGCAAGCCGGTGCTTTTGCCTTCTGGGTAGGTGCGCTGGCGTGTCTTGCCGTGGCCCAGGAAGCCCATGTATTGGTCCAGGCTGGCTCAACCGTTTTAGGTTATTTAGTGCCTGCCCATCTGTTGGAATCACAATACAAATCGCGACATGTTTAAGGATTTAAACCCCATATTTTTATCGCAACTACGACTATCGATTATATCACATTTGATGGTCGTCCGACAGGCTGAATTTGGCGCCCTGAAATCGCAAACAGGTGCCAGTGCTGGAAATCTGAGTATTCAGATCGGCAAATTGCAGGAAGCGGGGTATCTAACAATAGAAAAAACCTATAAAAACAATTACCCACTGACACTTTGCACCATTACAGAAGTGGGAATTGAAGCATTCGAAGATTTTTACAAGGACTTAAAAACCTATTTCGAGTAATTTTATATTCGTTCCATTTTACACCAATCCTTCCCGGATCAAATCGTGCAAATGCATCATGCCCAGGTATTCATCCCCTTCCATCACCACGAGTTGTGATATTGAATGCTGACGCATCAGGGCCAGTGCGTTGACCGCGAGCGCATCAGGGCTGATGCTTTTGGGCTGTGTCGTCAGAATATCGGATGCTGTAACGCCGCTGAAGTCGCTTTGTCGCTCCAGCATGCGGCGCAGGTCGCCGTCGGTAACAATGCCCAGCAGCCGCTCCTGCTCGTCCAGCACAGCGGTGGCGCCCATGCGTTTTGAGCTGATTTCTAAAATTACGGTTTGCAGGGGTGCATCGGGGCCTACAACCGGCCTGCCGTGCATCAAATACAGGTCGCGTACCCGCAGATAGAGCTGCTTGCCCAGCGCACCCCCGGGATGGAACTTGGCAAAATCGTCGGAACTAAAGCCGCGCAGGGTGAGCAGGGCAACAGCCAGGGCGTCGCCCAATGCCATTTGGGCCGTTGTGCTGGCGGTGGGCGCGAGATTGTTGGGATCGGCTTCCGCCTCAATGGGTGTCCACAATACATAATCAGCCTGATGGGCCAGGGTTGACTGCCGGTTGGCGGTCATGGCAATCAGGGGGTTGCCAAAATTCTTTACCAGGGGAGCCAATAGTTTGATCTCAGGTGTTTCGCCACTCTTGGAAAGGCAGAGCACCAGGTCTTGGGGTTGGATCAGCCCCAGATCGCCGTGGATCGCGTCAGCGGCGTGTAAAAAAACAGCCGGCGTGCCTGTTGAATTGAGGGTTGCAACAATTTTTTGGGCCACAATAGCGCTTTTACCAATACCGGTCAGTACCACCCTGCCAGTTGTTTCAGCAATGGCTGTAACACATGCCGTAAAATCAGAAGTATCGTCCAGTGAATCTGCCAGCTGTTGCAAGGTGCGCGCCTCAATCTGAATCGTTTGGATCGCCGCATTCAATATCAGCAGATTTTTTTCCAGTTCTATTGTTTTCAAAATTTAATTTTGTTTTTTCAACAAATGTTGGATTGCCGCAAAATTAATGTTTGGTTTTTAATTGAATTTTCTAGAAAAAACCCAAAAAAGTGCATTAATTTAAAAAAGTATTTTACTATCTTTGACGGCTTTTACAAAAAGGACCCGCAAATGTCGGGTCTTTTCTTGTTAAATAAAGCATCAAATTCGTTTCAATGTGCCATTAGGCCATTAAAAAGTTTAATCTGAACGCAGGGGTTAATATTTGCGGGAAAATCAGTAGATTTGAGCAACCCGTATTTTTCCCGGCCCAATGCGTGCATATTTGAGGAACTGTCATTAAATAATCGCAATGTCAACAATGAGTGCAGTGAGTGCAGAGCAGGATTACCTGCAAGAAAACCTACAACGCTTTTTCGGCTTCGACGCTTTTAAATCCAACCAGCGTACCATTATTAAGAGTTTGCTGGATGGAAAAGATACTTTTGTTTTGATGCCCACTGGTGGCGGGAAAAGCCTTTGCTACCAGCTCCCGGCCCTTATGCTGCCTGGAACGGCGATTATCATCAGCCCGCTGATTGCCTTGATGAAGAATCAGGTGGACAGCATCCGCGGCTACTCTTCCCACGATGAAATTGCGCACTTTCTCAACTCTTCGCTCACCAAGGCGCAGATGAAGAAAGTGAAACAGGATATAACCGACGGCAAAACGAAACTCTTGTATGTCGCGCCGGAAACCCTGACCAAAGAGGAGAACATCGAGTTTTTTAGCTCCAACAACATTTCCTTCGTGGCCGTCGATGAGGCACACTGTATTTCGGAATGGGGACATGATTTCCGGCCGGAATACCGCCGTATCCGTGTAATGCTCGATGCCATTGCCAAAGAGGTTCCCATCATTGCGCTAACGGCTACCGCTACCCCCAAGGTTCGTCAGGATATTCTGAAAAATAAGGAGGAGTTTCGCGGCGAATCGGGTATTATTTACGTCCAGAACCGCAAAACAGCCGAGGATATTGCCGAAATGCTGACGGTCAACGACATAAAGGCCGCTCCCTACCATGCCGGCCTTGACCCAAAAACGCGCTCTGGTACCCAGGATGCTTTCCTGAAAGAAGACATCGACGTGATTTGTGCCACCATTGCCTTTGGCATGGGTATCGACAAGCCCGACGTGCGTTTTGTGATGCACTACGATATGCCCAAGAGCATCGAAAATTATTACCAGGAAACCGGTCGCGCTGGTCGCGACGGGCTTGCGGGGAAATGCATCGCCTTTTACAATTACAAAGATATTCTCCGGCTGGAGAAATTCCTGCGCGATAAACCGGTTGCCGAACGGGAAATGGGCGCGCAACTGATGCAGGAGGTTGTGGCTTATGCCGAAACCTCCTCCTGCCGCCGCCGCTTCCTGTTGCACTATTTCGGCGAGGTGTACAACGACGATAAGTGCGGAAAAATGTGCGACAACTGCCGCCACCCTAAGGAAAAGGTAGAAGTAAAGGAAGAAATGAAGCAGGTCATTGATGTCATCAAGGACCTGAATGAAAACTACCTGATGAAAACCATCGTGGACTTCATCATGGGACGGGAAACCAAAGAGATGAAGGACTTCCGGTTCACCGAACGCGAACACTTTGGGGTAGGGGAGGAAAAAGGTGAACAATTCTGGAGCTCCATCATCAGGCATGCCATGATCAACGACCTGATCTACAAGGAAGTGGAACAATTTGGCTTGCTGAAGGTTTCTGCCGCCGGTCTGGAGTATTCCAAAAAACCCTATCCCATCGGGATCACCGTTAACCACAACTTTGATGATGTTGATTACGATGTCGATGAGGAAAAAGGTGGAACGGCGGTACTGGATGAGGTATTGATGCTCATGCTCAAGGACCTGCGCCGCAGCATAGCCAAAAAGCAAGACCTGCCGCCCTACGTCATCTTTCAGGACCCTTCTCTGGAGGAAATGGCCACACAATACCCTACAAACCTCGAAGATCTTAGTAAGATGTCGGGGGTTTCTCAGGGTAAAGCACTGCGTTATGGCAAACCCTTTGTCGACCTTATCGCCAAATACGTTGAAGAAAACGAGATCGAACGACCCATCGACCTGACCATCAAAACGGTGGCCAATAAATCCAAGCTGAAAGTAGGGATCATTACTTCTATCGACCGCAAGATCCCACTTGAGGATATTGCCAAGTCAAGTGATCTGACATTTGAGGAACTGCTGGTGGAAATGTACATGATTGTGCAGTCGGGTACCAAACTTCGCCTCGACTACCATTTGAACAAAACACTCGATGAGTACGTCCGTGAGACCGTGATTGAGTATTTCAAAACAGCACCCAACGACGACTTGAATGAGGCCTTCCAGGCGCTGCTAGAAGATGAAATTACCTTCGAAGAAATTCAGTTGATGCGGTTGAAGTTTTTGTCGGACTACGCAAATTAAAAGTTCTCAGGGCTTTGGCTGTTTTTATAACCAAAGCCCTGAGACAATTATTCCCCCATTGCAATACCGTTTCTATCCTTTCCGGCGGGCAAAATCTGCCATTAAGTCGGCAAGAGCCTGTGTGCCTGCCTTGGGCATGGCATTGTAAATGGAGGCGCGGAACCCGCCAACCGAACGGTGGCCTTTGAGGCCCACCATACCATTGTCTTTGCACTCCTGCTGGAACGCGGCCTCAAGTTGATCGTATCCTTTTTCCATTACAAAACAGGCATTCATCAGTGAGCGGTCTTCGCGGGCAGCTGTGCCCCGGAAAAGCGGGTTGCGGTCGATTTCCTGGTACAATACATTCGCCTTGGTTTTGTTGCGCCGCTGAATGGCCTTCAATCCACCCATTTTTTTCAGCCAGCGCATGGTCAGCATACTGACGTAAATCGGAAATACCGGAGGAGTGTTGTACAAAGAGTTCTCCTTTATAAATATACGGTAGTCGAGCATGGAAGGCAGGTGGCGCTTCACGGTACCCAGCATATCTTCCCGTACAATAACGGCTGTAACACCAGCAGGGCCCATGTTTTTTTGTGCGCCCGCGTAGATGAGTCCGAAGGGATTTACATCAATTGGGCGGCTCAGAAAGTCGGAGGACATGTCGCAGACCAGCGGCACCGTTGTTTTGGGAAAACGGTGGAGTTGTGTGCCATATATAGTGTTGTTGCTCGTAAGGTGCAGGTATTTTGCCTCTTTGGGAACCTTGTATCCTTTGGGGATGTGTGCGTAATTGGCTTCCTTCGCAGAGGCCAGCACATCGATGTTGCCAAAGGCCCGGGCTTCCTTGATGGCCTTGGAGGCCCATGTACCCGTATCTACATAGGATGCCCGCTCATCTTCATTCAGGAGGTTCATAGGGGCCATGAAGAATTGTGTGCTGGCGCCACCGGTTAACCAGATGGTATGGTAGCCTTCAGGAAGTTCCAGTAATTCCGCCATCAACGCATTGGCTTCTTCCATGATAGCGGTGAATTCCGGACCGCGATGCGACAATTCAAGTAGACTCAACCCATTGCCCTGATAATTGGCAACGGCCCTGGCCGCTTCCTTCAACACTGGAGCGGGAGGATGGCTGGCCCTGCGGAAAAGTTATATTTTTTCATAATGTAATTTTAAGATTTAAGGCTGCAAAAATAGGCAAAAGAACAATGTCTGTGGGGCAAATACCATGGGAGATGATAAAAAGATGGTAGAAGACATTTTATGGGGCCGCAGTAAAACAGCCGCCCGTGGAGAATTCTACCGAAGCGTCCAATTTTAGGGCTGAACGGTCGTAATCAGCCGTTGAACTGTCATTTTTTGCCGTTGAATCCTTGAACAACTTTCAAAAATTATTGAAAATAGAAAATTTATTAGATTGTATCTAAATAGTATAAATCCTTGATATATAGATTATTGTGATGATTTTAATTGTCTAAACAATTGTATTAACATGGTGTTGGTATTTTTTTGTTGAAGAAAAGCTTGTGGAAAGTTAAACAAGTTTATATCTTTGTGCCATCAATAAAACCTCTTAAAGGAGCATGCCATGAATACTCTGGAATTTAACAGTAAATTGAACACCTTAGCGTCTCTGTTGCACTCCTTTGCGTATAACCTGACCAAGAACTCAGAGGATGCCAAGGATTTATACCAGGAAACTGCCTTTCGTGCCCTTTCCAATCGCGATAAGTTTCAGCCTGGCACTAATTTTAAAGCCTGGATTTTCACGATAATGAAGAACATCTTCATTAATAACTATCGTAAGAAAGTAAAGGCAAATACCATTCTGGACACTACCGACAACCAGTTTTACCTGAATTCTGGTGCGCATGCAACACCCAATTCTGCTGAGGGTGGTATCATGATGAAGGAATTGGATATCATGCTGGAATCCCTTGACGACAGCATTAAAATTCCATTCCTGATGCACTTCGAAGGTTTTAAGTACCAGGAAATTGCCGACGAGCTCGATTTGCCGCTGGGGACGGTTAAGAGCCGCATCTTCTTTGCCCGCAAGGAACTGAAGGAAAAAATCCTTTCCAGCTACGGCTTTCAGCCCAACTAGTAAAAAATTTAAGTGGAAATACTAAAGAGCGCTCTCGAAAGAAGCGCTCTTTTTTTGTCTGGTCAGAGGCTTTTAGTCCGCCCCCCATCCACAGGCAGGTTGATCCCGTTAATATAGGCCGCCGCCGGGCTGGCCAGGAAGGCTATCGCGGCAGCCACCTCGGCAGGCTCTGCAAAACGCCGAAGCGGCACATTGGCAGCGAACTGCATGGCTACCTGATCGGGTGTTTGACCGGAACTGCCGGCCCGTTTCTCAATGATTTCTGACAGTCGCCCGGTACTGGTATAGCCAGGCAGCACATTGTTAACAGTAATTCCCCACTTCCCTGCCTCATTGGCCCATGTTTTGGCCCATCCGGCTACGGCCCAGCGGGTGCTGTTGGAAACGCCCAGGTTGTCGAGCGGCTCCTTTACCGAAGTACTGATGATGTTGATGATGCGGCCGTAGCCCGATTGCTGCATTCCCGGCAGGAGTGCCTGTGCCAGCAGTTGGTTGCACAGGAGGTGGTTATGGTAAGCCTGGAGCAGTTGGCCCGGCGTAGCTTCGGTAATTGGGCCACCTGGAGGTCCTCCGGTGTTGTTAACCAGGATGTGGAAGACCTGATGTTCCAATAATTTTGCCACACCATTGACCAGCGCTGTGCTGTCGGAAAAATCGGCAACAAGAAACTGATGCTGTTGCCCTTTGGAGCGATCCAGGAGATCAACGGCTTCCTGGAGCGCCGATGCTGTTCGGGCTACCAGGGTTACATTGGCGCCCAGCAGGGCCAGCTCAATGGCCGTTGCCCTGCCAATGCCTGCACTGGCGCCGCCGACCAACGCATTTTTACCGGATAAAGAGAGTTGCATGACCTATTGGTTTGAATGATGAGCGTTGCTTTTTGGATAGACCAAAGGTAGCAACAAATGCTGGAACTGGCCTTTTTAGGTTCCTGGTACAGGATGATCTACCCTTGCTGTTGTGTTTCCAATATTGTTCGTTCGGCGTTCAGTGCCAGCCATGGAAAGTCTGTTTGCAAACGCGCAATGGCATCGAGCTGGGTTTTTACAAACTGTTGGTGTGTTGCCGAATTTGGATGAAACGGCCGGTGTTCAATTGCCCTGTGCAGGTTTTCCAGTCGGTTGTTCAGTTCCTGTGTGGGTGCATCCATAAAAGCCGTGCTAAACTGTTGCCAGAGATATTCGATGCTTCTGTTCGCGGGGTGTATCATATCGTCGGCAAAAAAACGATAATCGCGCAGCTCGTCCATCACAATTTCATAGGCCGGGAAGTAGCAGCAACAATCGGCTAACATGGATTCCAGTTGCTCACAAGCCAGCAACAAAACGGCTTTGCTGCGCTGGTTTTCAATGAAACCGTCTCGCAAATGCCGTACTGGGCTAACTGTCAGGATAATTTTCAACTCAGGATGCTGGTTTTTCCAGGCCAGGAGGGTGGGGTAGAGCGCCGCCACTGTTTCTTCCACCGTCAACCGACGTTTCCGAAATGTTTGCGCTGGCGCCTTGTGGCAGTTGGCCACGATTGTTCCACTATCCTGTAGGGCATACACAGTGGCCGTACCGAGCGTCAGAATTATCCGGCTGACAGTTGCGCTGTTCTGGGCCGCTTCCTGCAGGGGAATATTCATTTTTTCAAGTGCATCCTCTGGATCGGATGCTGAAAAGGCGCCGTGGTGGGCCCAGGAGTACCAGATGCCTTGCTGTTCGATCAAATCCTCCCGACTAAACAAGGGCGAAGGGGGCAGGATGCGCTGCAGGGCGGTGGCAATAGAAACGGGATTGTACAGGATTCCAAAGGGGTTGATCAGGCTGGTAAACTTATAGCGTTGTAATTTTTGGCCTATATTCTCACTAAAGCAGGAGCCCATCAACAAGAGCTGATTGCGGTGTGAAATCTGAAATGGCGCAGGCTTAATGGGTACCTGGGTTCGAAAGCTTTCCATAAACACTTTTTTTACTTGGCAAACTTGCTACTTTTACCGCGCAATTTACCCAACCTCTGGAATCAACCGCATGAGTATTTTTGAACGTCTATTTGGCAAAGGGCAAGCACAGGAGCTGCAACCCGAAATTCCATTCGGCCGTTATACCGACGCTTACAAATCAAAGGCGCAGTTGGCGGCCTGGGATTTGGCCGTGGATTTCTTCGAACAGGGCCGTAGCATGCAGGCATACCGGGAACTGCTCCAATACCTGCGCGATGAACGCGAAGATAATCTGCATTGGCACAACGAAGGCGATGTGCTGCACTTCGAGTTTCGCCAGGGCTCGAGAAAGGTGATGGGTACTGCCTCTGCGCAAAAATTGCGGGCAGAAAGCCGTATCGCTAAAGGGGATGATCTCAACGTTGGCGTGCTTCGGAGGCTCATGGAGTACAACTTTACCCTCAAGTTTTGCCGCTTTGGCCTTACGCAAGACAATTGTCTGATCATCCAGTTTGATACTGATACGACCGATGGAACACCCCTCAAGGTGCTGCATGCCCTACGGGAACTGGCCATTACAGCGGACAAGCAAGATGATTTGTTGTTGAATGAGTTTGGAGGCCTGCAGCCCGCCGAACAACAGGTCGAGGCCGATATTCCTCAACCTGAAAAGGAGGCAAAATACCAGTTCATGCGTACTGAGATTGAACGGGCTTTTGAAACCCTGGATGCTGGCAAACCCGATTCCAACCAGTTTCCAGGAGGATACGCCTACCTGCTGCTGGCCCTGGCATTCCGACTGGATTACCTGCTGCGCCCCGAAGGCTTTATGATGGACGTACTGGAAAAAATCCACGGCAGTTATTTTGCCCAAAACGACAAAAATGTCCACCAGAAACTCCTCTATTTGCGCAAGGAGTTTGAAAAACTTTACCAGCGCCCACCCGAAGATGTCTTTAAGGAAATGTACCGGACAAAAAGCACTTTTGGGATTAACCCTCCTGTCCATCACGACCGTATTAAAAGCCTCATTGAAGGCGAGCTGCCCAATATGGACTGGCATTTGAACCAAAATCATGAAGCGCTGGCGTTGGCAGTTCCCAAATATATTGCCGGGTATGCGCTTTTCCATTTTGCGCCACCCAAACCCGATCGGGAGTTGCTTCATTTGTTTTTTCAGATCATGGAAGCCGATTTTTTTCACAGTTTAGGGTTTCAGCTGGACTTATTGGATGCGCAGGGCGACCCCGACAAGAAGGCCGTGATTAGGGCCATCAAGCAGGTAACAGAAAAAAACCAAGCAGCGTATCCCAAAATGCGACCGGATACCAGTAAACTGCTTTTTGACAGCCCTGTGCGTTTTGCTAAGTCGTATTTGGAGATGATCAAGGAACTCGATTTAACCTGTAAGGAATGAGCGATTTTATAGATCTCTATCGCGCGGTAATTGTTCAAATCGCAACCCCCAACAGCACCGGTACGGGTTTCTACCTGCGGGATCGGGGGCTTATTGTCACCAATTTTCACGTTGTGGAAGGCAACCGTGCGGTGATTATTGAAGGGGGGAATTTGCCCAAGCAGCTTGTCAGCGTTTTGTATGCCGACCGAAAATACGACCTGGCTTTTCTGGCTGCTTCAGGCGATTTGGAACAACTCCCAACGGTTCAACTGGCGCCCGAAGGCAAACAAATCAAGGAACGCGATCCTGTTACGGCCATGGGCCATCCTTTTGGACTGAAATTTTCGGTAAAAAGCGGCATTGTTTCCAATACCCGGGAGATGATGAACAACATTCCCTACCTGCACATCGATGCTGCCCTGAATCCTGGTAATAGCGGTGGCCCGCTGGTGGACAACGATGGGGAAGTCGTGGGCGTCAATACGTTCATCATCCGCGATGGCGATAACATTGGTTTTTCGCTACCGGTGCACTTTTTGCGGCAATCGCTGGAAGATTTTTCCAGGATGGGAAGCAAGAATACAAGCCGTTGCCTTGGATGCGCTAATGTCGTGTCGGAAAAAGAAGTGGATGGCACATTTTGCAGCCATTGCGGCCATAAAGTTGAATTGCCAGGGCTGGTGGAAGCCTATGTTCCCACAGGCGTTCCGCGCACCATAGAAACCATTATCAGCCGTACCAACAACGATGTCAGCCTCAGCCGCTGTGGCCCGAATGCCTGGGAAATTCGCCACGGAAGTGCCAAAATTACGATCACCTACCACGACAAAACCGGACTAATGACGGCCGATGCCATACTCTGTCACCTGCCTAAGGAAAACATCAAGCCGCTCTACGAGTACCTGCTGCGCGAAAACTGTCGCAACGAAGGACTTACTTTTTCGGTCCATGAACAGGATATCCTGCTTTCGCTCCTCATTTACGATCGATACCTCAACGAGGATACTGGCCTGGCACTGCTCAACCGCTTGTTTGAAAAAGCCGACCACTACGACAATATTCTGGTGGAAGAGTATGGCGGGAGCTGGAAGCAAGAATAGTTGACAGGAGATTTGCCTTTCAAATCTCATTTTACCTATCTTTGCACTGCCCATTCGCACTGCAAACGAACACCGGGGCCCAATATTATGAATAAGTTCTACCACAACCGCATCAACCGGCGCGAGTTGAAAAATGAGTTGCAACACAGCAACGAAGCGCGGGTTACCATTTCTTTTTACAAGTATGTCATGCTGAAAAACCCGGCGTTTTTCAGAAATCACCTCTACGGATTGTTCGATGAAGTTGGGGTGAAAGGCCGTATTTATGTGGCCGCGGAAGGCGTAAATGCCCAAATTTCCGTGCCACAGGAAAGCCTGGAGCTGTTTAAGTCGGCCATGGACAGCATCCTGTTTTTTCAGGGCATCAGGCTCAATATTGCCATTGAAGACGACGGCAAATCATTTTTTGCCCTCATCATCAAAGTCCGGCCAAAGATTGTGGCCGACGGCATCGACGATCCCGATTTTGATCCTTCTCAATACGGTACACACCTCAAGGCCGACGAATTCAATCGCCTGACCGACGATCCCGATACCATCGTGGTAGATATGCGGAACCATTACGAGAGCGAGGTTGGGCATTTTGAAAAAGCCATCACCCCGCCGGTCAGCACCTTTCGGGAAGAGCTGCCCTACGTTGCAGATCTGCTGGCGGAGCACCACGACAAGAACATTGTCATGTATTGTACCGGCGGTATTCGCTGTGAAAAAGCGAGTGCTTATATGCGGTACAAGGGGTTCAAAAATGTATTTCAACTTGAAGGTGGTATCATTGAATATGCCCGACAAGTGGACAAAAAGGGCCTGCAGAACAAGTTTTTGGGTAAAAACTTTGTGTTCGACGAGCGCCTTGGCGAACGCATTGGCAACCAGGTTATCGCCCATTGCCACCAGTGCGGGCAGCCCTGCGACGACCATACCAACTGCGCCAACGAATACTGCCATATCCTGTTTATTCAATGCTCTTCCTGCCGTGAGCAATACGAAGCCTGCTGTTCCGATGAATGCCGGGATTTTATGCACGTACCTGCAGCCGAGCGAAAGGAACGGGCGCGCAGCATCGTGTTCAATGGCACGAAATATGGGAAAGATGCCTACAAAGCATTCAGGGCTACCAGCCAGCGCAGCCTGATTACGCAGGCTGCCGTACCGCAGGATTAATCATTAAGGCTGCATCTCGCTGCAGCATACTTTGAAAAACGTCGTTGCAGGGCAAGGGCAAAAATTCCCGAACAAGTTCTTACTTTCGCGGATAGAATCAAACCCTTTGTCATGGCAAAATCCGTAGGTAAACCCAATAAGTCTGTCCGAAAACAGGCCGCCTCGGCCGTTTCTACGGCAGTCTCCAGTTTGCAACTCCCCGATTTTTTCAAGGATCTTCGGTTGCAAAGCCTGCTTGTTTTTGGTTTCGCCTTTTCGCTGTATGCCAATACCCTGACGCATGGTTTTGTACTCGACGATGCCATTGTGATCACCGATAACATGTACACCCAAAAGGGTATTGAAGGTATTCCCGGTATACTAAGCAAGGATACTTTTTACGGTTTTTTCAAGGAGGGTGGTAAGGAGAATCTGGTGTCGGGTGGCCGTTACCGCCCTTTTACCCTGGTGGTTTTTGCCATCCTGTACCAATTTGTTGGCGCCAGTACCTTTGCCTTTCACCTCCTCACGGTGTTGTTGTTTGCCCTTACCTGTGTGCTCCTTTTTCGCACCCTTCAATTGCTGTTTGCACAGAAACTGGGGCAGGAGCATGCTACCTTGTTGTCGCTGCTGACCACCGCTCTTTTTGCTGCACACCCTATCCATACGGAGGTGGTGAACAACATCAAAGGCTGTGATGAAATCATCACCTTGTTGCTCAGTATGGGTACTCTGTACCTGGTGCTAAAAGCCTACGATACTGGAAAAGCAGCGCTGGCCTGGCTCTCCGCGCTGGTGTTTTTTCTCGCTTGCTTGTCGAAGGAAAATGCAGTTACGTTTGTGGTCATCATTCCTTTGGCATTGTGGTTTTTCAGGACAAAAACAAATGAACGGGTCCCCCAAAGCATCTTCAGCGCTGTTTTGCCGTCTTTTATTGGATTTCTGGTGTTCTTCATTTTGCGGGGAAGTATCCTGCATTGGAAGTTTGGTGCTGCGCCTATGGAGTTTATGAACAACCCTTTTCTGAAAATTGTGGGCGATCACTGGGCGCCTTTCAGCTTTGCAGAGAAGCTGGCTACCGTGATGTACACCCTTGGCAAATACGTGCTGTTGCTTATTTTCCCACATCCCCTGACCCACGATTACTATCCGCGGCAAATTCCCATGAAAACGTTTGCCGATCCAGCGGTGCTGGCCAGTGTGCTGCTGTATGCTGGTATGGCCTGGTACGCGATTGCCGGCATACAGAAAAAGGACCCGGTGCGCTTCGGTATCCTGTTTTACCTGCTCACCCTGAGCATTGTTTCCAACCTGGTATTTCCGGTGGGCACCAGCATGGGGGAGCGTTTTGCTTTCATCCCGTCGTTGGGCTTTTGTTTGGTAGCAGCGGTGTTGCTGTTGCGCTTGATGCAGTCGGGTGCCGCCTGGCAAACCGCAAAACTCAGTACAGTTCTGGTGGTAAGTGGCATTGTGCTGGCACTCTTTTCCATCAAAACACTGACGCGAAACCCTGCCTGGGCAAGCAATGAAAAACTGTTTTTTACCGATGCTAAAACCTCCACCAACAGCGCCAAAATCCAGAACGCCATGGGGGGGATATTATTCGACAAAGCCAAAACCCTGTCCGCTGGCCCCGAACGCGACAAAATGTTCCGGGAGTCCATGCAATATGCCGACAAAGCGCTGAGCATTTACCCCAATTACAAGGAGGCGATGCTGATTCGCGCCGGGTCACAGATCTTTCTGAATGAGTATGAAGGCTCCCTGAGGGATTACCGTCGAGCCATACAAATTGCACCGGAAGACAAAAAGATTCCTGGATACCTGGCGCTGGCGCTGCGGGAAGCGGGGCAGTTTTACGGAGAAAAGAAAGGCGACCTGGCCACTGCAATGAAATACCTGAACGAATCCTGGCAACTCAATGCGCTGGACCCTGCAACCGCTCGCTTACTGGGCGTTGCCTGTGGCTTTCAAGGCGGCGGCGCCATGCAGCGCGGACAAGTTGCTGAGGCGGCCTCACTCAACCAACAGGCCCTGGAATGGTTTAAAAAGGCGGTTGCGCTGGCCCCCAATGATGCCAGCCTGCAATACGACCTCGGAACGGCCTACTACATCGTTGGTGATAAAACAAACGGAGAAGCCTGCCACAACAAGGCTTTTGAACTGGATCCGGAATTGCGCAAGCAAAAGGGGCAGTAACCGATTATTCCCCGGTTTCCTTTTTAATCGGCGTTGGCGCGTTGAGGTCTAATGCCTCAGGCGTTTGTACATCGGCCAGATTGAGCAGCTCCAACCGGTTGTCGGATTTGAGCAGCCGAACCATTTCGCAGCAATGTTGGAAAAAGGCCTGTGCTTCCACGGAACTCAGGCGCTTCCTTGGCTTGTAGGCCAGCAGGTAATAGTTTGAACCTTCGAGGTGAACGGGCGGTTTTTCCATCAAAAATCGCTGAACTTCCGGGCCAAAAGCCTTGGGCAGCAGCGACTGGAACTCACTGCTGATGTCGAATTTTTCTGAAAATTCGGGGTTGTCGGGGATTTCATGGGCACCCTGAAGTCCCAGCGCTTGTTTTACCTTCCCCCACCAACTTTCGGGTCTGAGTTGGAAATTGGGGAGGTACCAGTTTTTATCATCGGCGAAAAATACGGTTTGGGTGATGCGCCGACTCGATTTTCCGGTTGAAATCACATAACTGTAATCAAAAAGCGCTACCGTGGTATCGTCTACTTTGCCGTACAAGACATTCCTGATCCTGCTGCGCCGCCGCCGGCTGCCAAACACATTTTTAAACAAAGTAAACTCCTGAAGCTGCGCCAGAAAACCCTGATCGTCTTTTTCTGAAAACTGCATGTGGAGCTGCTGAGCCAACAGTTCTGATTCCATACGGCGGCGTTCGTCGCGCTTGATCTTCTTGTAAACAATGCCGGCGATCAGGAGGATCATGGCGCCCATGGGCAGCAATGCGGTCAACATATGCAAAGACAGCTGAAAAGTTTATAAAAAACAAATGTACAAAAAGCCCGGTTCATGCGTTATGGGGAGACAATTAAGCAAGCTATGCGTTTATTCCTCCTGAATGTTGCACTTTGTTGCAGTTTTGCCGCCCTCGGGCAGCGACCCGATGTGCAAATCAGGGCCTTGTACCGCCAGGAGCGTTTTGATACGCTGGTGCAAGTGGCCCGCACACAAACCGAAGTTTTATCCGATACAGCATTGTTGTTGGCCGGTACGGCGGCGTTGTTCCTCCACCAGGAGGCGGAAGCAGGCTTGTGTTATTCCCGTTGTACGGAGCGTTTCCCCAATTACGGTATGGGCTGGTACACCCTTTCACTGTACCAAAAGGACCATGGCGACCCTGTCGCAGCGCAGCATTCAGTGGAAAAAGCCCTGGCCTTGGAGCCTAAAAATCCGGATTACTGGATTCAGAAAGGTGCCTTATTGGATGAAAAGGGACTTCCCGACAGTTCCATTGTAGTGTACCAGGCGGTCACGTTCTTCCCGGAATACCCCCCGGAAATACATGTCCTTATTGGCGACACCTACTACGCCTTGCAAAAGTATACCTTCGCATTGACGGCCTATCTGGAGGGGCTCCAGGCGCTTCCTCCTGAATCGGCAGAACACCTGCGCTGCCGGTACAACACAGCCTGTGCGGCATATATGTTGGGCGACTACGATCAGGCAGAAACCTATCTCCAAAGCATCTTGCGGGAGCTTCCGGGTGATTTGCAGGCGCTGGAAAAAATGGTGCAGGTAAGTTACGGCAGGCAAAAGTACCGGGAGGCGGAAACCTACGCAGCAGCCCTGTATGCCGCCTACCGGGAAGGCAAACTGCCGGAAGCGTTGTCTGATGCCTTCTGCATCGACCAGTTCAACTGGCGGGAGGCCCGTGTGTATGCCTACGAGCGATATGCCGATTCACCGGAAATGCCCATTAAATACTTGTTTTACGTCGTAGACCGGGGAGAAAAGGTCCAAATTAGGGTACAACTTGAGCGGAAACCAGGAAAATCAGGTGTTTACCAGATCAGCATGGACAAAGGTGAAAAACACCAGGTTTTTTCCAGTTTCAACTTTTCTGCTCACCCGGATTACTCCAAACTCCGGCAGTCGGTGCTCGATGTGCTGGAGGGCAGAACCAAAAAATAAGCGGTGATTAAACGTTTGTCCGCTGGCTTTCCAAAAACGCCCGGACAGCGCTGTAACTCACTTTTTCTTTGCTGAAAAAAGCCTGTGCCGCCAGGCATTCCGCATCATTGGCGCCCAGGTGGTTGAGGATGTTGGTGAGGTGCATTTTCATATGCCCCTGTTGAATACCGGTGGTCACCAGCGAACGTACCGCAGAGAAGTTCTGGGCAAGCCCGACCGCTGCAACGATCATCATCAATTCATGAGCGGATGGATTGCCCAACATTTCAAGCGCTCTTTTGGCCAGCGGGTGCAGGGCCGTGAGGCCGCCAACAGTACCCAGGGCAAGGGGCAGGGTGAGTTCGAATCGGAAAACGCCATTCTCCACCCAGGCCCTGCTGAGCGAACGGTACTGTCCTTTTCGGCAGGCGTAGGTGTGTCCGCAGGACTCAATCGCCCGAAAATCGTTGCCAGTAGCAATCACCACAGCATCAATACCATTGAAGATGCCCTTGTTGTGTGTGGTGGCCCTGTAGGGATCAATTTCAGCAATGCGCACTGCCGTGCAAAAACGGTCGACTGCTGCTTTTCCGGGCATTCCATCGCTGCGTGCAAGATCTTCCAATTCAGCTACCGGACATTCCACCCATACCCGAACCACACATTCGGGTGTGAAATTGGATAGGATACACATAATCACCTCCACATCGCGTTCGCTTTCTTCCAGGGAGGCATGTGTTTCGAGAAAGCGCTCGAGCAGGTCGCCGTATCGCTCCAATACGGAGTTGATGAAGTTGGCGCCCATGCTGTCGCAGGTTTCGAAGGACCCGAAGCTGGTAATAATCGGGTTCAAGGCTGCTGAAATCAAGCAATTCCATATCGATAACGCCGCCGCCGCGCTGTTGCATGTTGGCAGTGATGTCGTCGGCGCCTTTGAGCAAGTATTGTTTTAGTTCGGGAAAGAGGGCGTGTAGCCGTTGCGAAGGCCCGTTCCAGCGAAAATGTACCTGTCCAAGTTTGGTAGTGCCCAAAACTTCTGCCCGAAATCCGCCGCGGTCGAGCCAGAATTTGGCGCCACTGGCTGCTGCTGCAACCACCGAACTTTCTTCAATGACCATCGGAACAGCGTACAGCTTACCATTGATCAAAAAATTAGGCGCCACGCTAAACGGCAGTGGGAAGTTGGCCAATGCATTTTCGGTGAAGCCGTCCAGTATTTTTTGTTGCTGCTCATCGGCGTACTGCCATGAAATCAAATCCGCAGCGGCGGCGTTTGGGTCGCTGAAGTAGTTTTCAACCAGCCATTCAATCTTTTGGCGTTTGCTGAGCCGGGAAAAGCCGGATACCTTTTTTGTCATTAACTAGGGTTCGTCTGATGGGTGTAAAGACAAGAATACGGTTTTTCAGGATTTTACTGTTAAAAATGCGTGGGCCAACTCCAATCCGCGCACTTGCGCCTGTACATACTGCTGCAATTCCTGGTAATCGCCACGGGCATGTCGGAGAAAGCCGGAGGCTTGTCCGTAGGCAGAGGGCAGCGCTGCAATTTGCGTGAGGTAATAACCGTCGAGAAAATCGCGCACACCACCAGAAAGGATGAGGTGGGGTGTTTTCACGGCGTCGCCCAGCGCAGCAATTTCCCGATTGGCCATCAGGGCCATTTCTGCAGCAGAATGCCCCACGGTGGCAAGTTTTTCAAATATCTGGTGCTTTACGGCATCACCGCGCAGCAATTCAAGCTTGGCAAAATTGGTGCCGCCGGCCGCCGCAAATTCGATGGCCGTTAAGGGCAATTGTAACAGGGCGCGCAAACTGGCCGGGCCAAAACCTTGCCCAACTTCTTTGACAATTACCGCACCTTTGTACACTGCCATCAGCGCCTGAATGGTTTCTAGCGGCGGTCGCGAAAACATATCGCCCTCCGGCTGCATGGCCTCCTGTAGGGGGTTGACGTGCACAATGAGCCCATCGGCGCGGAGTTTGTGCACCAATTCGTCTATGCGTTCGGTTTCTTTTTTTATCCAGCAACTGTTCTACCTGGGCGACGCCAAGGTTGGCGAACAGCGGCAAATCAGCTCCAATGGTGTCGCGGACGTTGAAATCGGGCAGAAATTCGTCGGAGTACAACAGTTGCCGGCAGGAACCCAAACCCATCCCCAAACCAAACTCCTGGCAAGCGCGTGCCAGGTTGTAGTTGATCACATTGGCCAGGGCAGTACCTCCCGTCATGCTGGACACCCAAATGGGCGCCCGCAAGGATTTGCCGGCAAAAGGCAGCCTGGGTAAACTGCCGGCTGCAGGGTGCGCGGCCAACAGTGGTTCGTAGTAAAATCGGTCGTCGAGCGCGGCGCTTTCCACCTGACTCTTGAAGGCGAGTTCGATGTGGTCCTGTTTACGGGAACTTGCGCTTGGGTCCTCCTGCATCTTGTTCTGTTTACCGGTTTTATTGCCGGCTTCCCGGCAAAAGTAATCATTTTGAATTTGAGGGTAATAACAGCTGAGTGAGACATTTGGTTGCTTTTTACACGCATGCCGCGCTTAAAGCCGCAATAAACGCTGCCCGGCTCGCCCTGGGTACTTGGCGACAGCAATTGGCAAGTGGCCGTTTTAGATTAAATTTTCTGGCGTAATGATCAAATAAGGTCCAATTTGCAGGCATGACCGGCAGGGCTTAGTATCTTGCGCCGGCCTGTTTGCGTACCTGTTTTCAGGTAAATATTGTTGGCATGGAAAGCAAACAAAGCGTACGGTGAATACGTTTTTATGCCAGTTCGCCAATTGTTCACCCTGTAAATCGTTTGGTGCAACAAGCATTATCACTCCAGTACTGTTCCTGGTTTTATATCTTTTTGACTGCCATTGTGCAGTATTCAATATTTTATCACGCCTAAATCAAGTTAAAAAATGCTTCCTGCCATTAATCCAACCGAAACGGAATCCTGGAAAGAACTGAAGCAGCATCATGCTGAACTAAAAAGTGTTCGAATGCAAACGCTTTTTGATCAGGACCCCGACAGGTTCTCGCACATGTCGATCCTTTTTCAGGACATCTTATTTGATTATTCTAAGAACATCGCAACTGCCGACACCATGGCACTGTTGCTGGACCTGGCCAAAGCCTGCCAGCTGAAACCCGCTTTAGAGGCCATGTTCAAGGGCGAAGCCATCAACGGCACCGAGCACCGCGCCGTATTGCATACCGCCCTGCGGAATTTTTCCGACCAAGCGGTAATCCTGGAAGGAAACGACGTGATGCCGGAGGTAAAAAAAGTGAGGCAGCAAATGAAAGCCTTTTGTGAAAAAGTGCACACAGGCAACTGGAAAGGATACACCGGAAAGCGAATACAACACATCGTCAACATCGGTATTGGCGGAAGCGACCTGGGGCCTGTGATGGTCACCGAAGCGCTCCGACCCTATTGGGTAGATGGAATTGAGGCCCATTTTGTGTCGAATGTTGATGGAACGCATATTGCAGAAACGCTCAAACGTGTGGACCCCGAAACCACACTGTTTTTAATTGCCTCTAAAACCTTTACCACCCAGGAAACCATGACGAATGCGCATACCGCGCGCGAATGGTTTTTGCAGAGAGCAAAAGACGAGCAGCACATCGCCCGGCATTTTGTTGCCTTGTCCACCAATGAAAAAGCAGTAATCCAGTTTGGTATCGCACCAGAAAATATGTTTGTTTTTTGGGATTGGGTTGGCGGACGTTACAGCCTGTGGAGCGCCATCGGACTGTCCATCGCCCTGACCATCGGGTACGACCATTTTGAAGCCCTGCTGAAAGGGGCACACGAAAGTGATGTGCATTTTCGGAACACGCCGTTCGAGCAAAATGTTCCAGTGATTATGGCCCTCCTGGGCATTTGGTACACGAACTTTTTTGGCGCCAGCACGGAAGCCATTTTGCCTTACGATCAATACATGCATCGCTTTGCCGCCTATTTCCAGCAAGGCAATATGGAAAGCAATGGAAAATACGTGGACCGAAACGGACAACCTGTTCAGTACGCTACCGGGCCCGTCGTTTGGGGGGAACCGGGTACCAACGGACAACACGCATTTTACCAGCTCATCCACCAGGGAACACATCTGATTCCCTGCGATTTTATTGCTCCCGCCATCAGCCATAACCCCATCGGCGAACACCACAACATTCTGATCTCCAATTTTTTAGCCCAAACAGAAGCCCTGATGAAGGGCAAAAGCAGGGAGGAAGTGGCGTTGGAACTTAAAGATATGGACCCTGCCGCACGGGAAAAACTCATCCCGTTCAAGGTTTTTGAAGGCAACCGCCCGACCAATTCCTTTCTCCTGAAAAAAATCACTCCTGGCGCGCTAGGCTCCCTGATCGCGTTGTACGAACATAAAATCTTTGTACAAGGTATCCTTTGGAACATCTACAGTTTCGACCAGTGGGGTGTGGAACTGGGCAAAAAGTTGGCGACTACCATTTATGCAGAACTGAAAAGCGACCAGCACATGGCTGCCCACGATGCATCTACGGCTGGCTTGATCTCGGCTTACAAAAAATGGCGCAGCTGAGGGTTGCGCCGCACCAAAACGCTAAAACCGCAGCATCCTTTTCAGGACCGCTATTCTCGTTGAAATCATTAAATCAACACCATTATGGACTATATATCCAATGCATCTTTTCAATTCGGCATGATTGGGCTGGGCACCATGGGGCGAAACCTTTTGCTGAACATGGCCGATCAAGGCTACTCTGTGGCTGGATACGACAAAAATGCAGCACAGATCGTGGTCCTCGACAAAGAAGCGGCAGGACTTCCGGTGAAGGGCTTCACCCAACTTTCGGAATTTGTCGGTAGTTTGAAAAAGCCGCGGGCCATCATGATGTTGGTGCCTGCTGGTAAAATTGTCGACAGCGTTATTGCCGATTTGCTCCCCATGCTTGAAGAAGGCGATCTGATTATTGATGGTGGCAACTCAAAGTTTACCGATACCGAAAGCCGCGCCCTTGCCCTGGAAAAGGAAGGCCTGCACTTTTTTGGTATGGGTATTTCGGGCGGCGAAGAGGGCGCGCGGAGAGGACCGAGCATGATGCCGGGTGGCGATAAGGATGCCTATCAAAATGTCAAAGCGTTGTTTGAAGCGGTAGCGGCCAAAGTGCAAGGAGAACCCTGCGTTGCCTACATCGGGCCCGGCGCCTCCGGGCATTTTGTAAAAATGGTGCACAATGGCATCGAATATGCCCTCATGCGGCTGATTGCAGAAACCTACGATCTGATGAAAAACGGCTTGCAAATGAAAAACGATGCCATTTATTCGGTCTTTAAGCACTGGAATGAAGGTCGGCTGCAGTCGTTTTTGCTGGAGATTACCCGCGATATTTTTGCCTACAAAAACCCGGAAACAGGTCATCTGTTGCTCGATGACATTAAAGACGAGGCCAAATCAAAAGGTACCGGCAAGTGGACATCCCAATTTGCCATGGACCTGGCCTGCCCCATTCCATCCATTGATGTGGCGGTTTCCACGCGCGATTTGTCAAAATACAAGGCCTTACGCATGCAATTGGCTGAGGCGGGCAACCCTGCGCCCGACAGCACTATTGCCAGCCATGAGCCGGCATCCTACCTTCAAAAACTGGAGCATGCGTTTTATTTCAGCATGATTTCGATTTATGCCCAGGGAATGCACCTGCTGGCTGTCGCTTCAGCGGAATACCAATACCAGCTCAACTGGCAGAAATAGCGAAAATATGGCGGGGGGGCTGTATCATCCGCGCCGCGTTCCTGGAAGATATTTATACGGCTTTTCAACAGCAAGGGGCATTGGAACATTTATTTCAGGATAAAAACATCCAGGATCAGCTCAATGCCAATGTTGGCAGTGCACGTGAAATTGTAACCGATGCCATGGCCAGGGGCTACGCCGTTCCGGTATTCTCTGCCAGCCTCAATTATGTGGATGCCCTGCACACCGGCCGAATGCCCACCAACCTGATTCAGGCCCAGCGGGACTATTTCGGTGCGCATACCTATGAACTTATCGGGAAAGATGGCGTATTCCATACGCATTGGTCGTCCAAGTAATACACACGACAGCCCTCCTCCTTCATTTTTCAATGCTATCCTCCTGACATGGAAAACAAAGCATCACAACCCGTAGTTATTGTCATTTTTGGCGCCACAGGCGATTTGAACTGGCGGAAAATCACCCCGGCGCTGTTCAATTTATACTTGGACCATTGGATGCCCGACCAGTTTTCGATTATTGGCACTGGCCGCAATGAAATGTCGGATCATGATTTCAAAGAAAAACTGCTGGATGGCGTCAACCGGTATTCCCGCAAAGGGAAAGCAGATGCACAACAATGGGAGGCCTTCTCCAACCACATGCAGTACCAGGTTGCGGATGTAACCGACCCAAAGGCCTTTGAACAATTGGCAGTCACCATCAACAAATTGGAAAACTCCTGGACCCAGGCACCCATTGTAATTTTTTACATGGCCGTCGCGTCCAATTTCTTTCCGATAATAGCCGAGCACCTGAAAGAAAACAAATTGGCAGAATATGCCGAAAGAACCCGTATCGTTATTGAAAAACCCTTCGGTTACGACCTGGATTCCGCCCGCACCCTGAACCAGTTGTTGTGCAAGGTTTTTGATGAAAAACAGATCTACCGTATAGACCATTATCTGGGGAAAGAAACGGTTCAGAATATTATGGCCTTTCGATTTGCCAACTCCATTCTGGAACCCATTTGGAACCGTAACTACATCCAGCACGTACAAATCTCCGTCAGTGAACAAATGGGTATCGGCAGTCGGGGTTCGTATTACGAGGGCTCTGGTGCGCTCCGCGACATGGTGCAAAATCATGTGCTGCAATTGCTTTGTTTGATAGCCATGGAAACACCCATTAATTTCAATGCCGATGAGGTGCGCAACCGCAAAGTGGATGTGCTCCGCTCCATGCGGCCATTCAAAGGAGAAGACATCAAGCGCAACGCCGTCCGAGGGCAGTACAGCAGTGGCTGGGTAGAAGGGCAACAGGTGCCCGGGTACCGGGAGGAGGGAAATGTTGACCCAGCATCGAACACCGAAACCTTTGCTGCACTGAAATTTTTCATCGATAATTGGCGATGGGATGGCGTACCGTTTTACGTGCGCACGGGTAAGCGCATGCACCAGTCGGCATCGGTCATTTCCATTCAGTTTCGCGACGTTCCCCACAAGGTGTTTCCCGATGATGCGATCGACAACTGGCGCCAAAATCGCCTCGTCATCAGTATTCAACCTGAAATGAGCATTCGCCTGCAAGTACAGGCCAAACGACCCGGTTTGGCAATGGTACTCAATACCGTTGATATGGTGTTCAACTACGAGGGCACTTACAGCGACGAAACCCCCGAAGCCTATGAAACCTTGCTGCTGGATACCATGGAGGGCGACCAAACCCTTTTCATGCGGGGTGATCAGGTAGAAGCCGCATGGGAGCTGCTGATGCCGGTGCTGCAATCCTGGGAATCAAAACCCAGCCTCGATTTTCCAAACTACAGCGCCGATTCCTGGGGCCCCGAACTGGCCGAAGCCCTGATTGCCCGCGATGGCTTCCATTGGTTTGCCCTGCCACCCGCCATAAAAAAAGGATAACGCTGTGAAACTGCACCTTTTCGCCAATACCCAGGAACTGCTGGCTGCTTATGCAAGCTTTTTTATCGAACAGGCCAGCACCTGTATCGCTGCTAATGGCCGTTTCAACGTGGTATTGTCGGGAGGAAGTTCTCCCAAACAGGTGTATGAATTGCTGGCTTCGGAGCCTTTCCGGGGTAGGGTAGACTGGGGGAAGGTGTATTTCTTTTTTGGCGATGAGCGCTATGTCCCTGCCGACGATCCCCGGAACAACGCCCTCATGGCGGGTGAGACACTGTTTCAGCCCTTGCAAATCGCAGCCAACCATATTTTTCGCATCGATACTGCACTTTCACCAGAAGATGCGGCAAGCGCGTACATGGATACCATTCGCCAGCATTTCAATGGCCATCGCATGCGGTTTGATCTCGTTCTGTTGGGCCTGGGCGACAATGCGCATACCGCTTCGCTCTTTCCATTTACCAAGGTGTTACAGGATAAAAAAATGGATGTCAGGTCGGTTTCACTGGCGGAAGAAAAAGCGGTACGCATCACCCTGAATGCGCCCTTGATCAACCACGCCAAACAGGTTGCATTTCTGGTATTTGGAAGAAATAAAGCCCTCGCTGTCGCACAGGTGTTGGAAAGACCTCCCGATATCCAACAGTTTCCGGCGCAGCTGATACAGCCCAAAACAGGGGCGTTACATTGGTTCTTGGATGCAGCTGCAGCAATGTCAATTGAAAAAGCAATACTACGAACACCGCCAATTAGGTTGATCCTGTTCGCTGGCCGCAAGGACGGATTACAGCACCCGAAACAACACCATAGCGGTACCGATCAGAAAAATACTGGTGAAAATTTGCTTGTTGTATTTCGCCAGCCAGAGGGGCAAATAAATGTCGAAATTCTCCTGCTCCGAATCGGAATATTTCCGCGCCATTAAAGTCAGCGGACAGGAAAGCCTGAAAATGGCCAGTACGATGCCCTCCAGTACTACCAGCCCGATGGCAATCCAGGTCATGCCGTTTACCCGGTCAAAAACACCGCAGTAAACAATGTACCCAATGATGCTGACGAAAAAAAACCAAATAAGGGTGTGGATGAGTTTGATGGTTTGGAGCGCCGTCATAACGTTGTACAATTGTTGCGTTGCATAATGGCAGGAAGGGTAGATTCTGATACAATAGCTTTGATGATCACTTGCCTGTTTCCAACCGATATCCTACTCCATGCACGGCTACAATACTTACGCTGGGGTCGGCTGCAAGCTTTTTCCGCAGGCGCGACACAAAAACATCCACGCTGCGCCCTACTAAAATACCCTCGTCAGCCCATACTTCCTGAAGAATAAATTCCCGCTCAAGCAACTGATCAGGGCTGCTGGCAAACAGCCGGAGCAATTTTGCTTCCCGATAAGTAAGCATATGCCGCGTTCCATTGCAGAGGAGCACTTGACCAAGCGCATCAAGGCGCGAATTTCCAAAGATCAGCCATGGCGCGTCTGTTGATGGTGCCGATGTTTGCTTTTGTCGCTTGAGGAACCAGAATCCGGCCAGGCCACCCCAAAGCAAAAAAAATAACCAGGACTTCCCCGTCCAAAATGTGTTTTTTTCCGCAGGGGAAAGAAAGGTGATTTCAATAAAATGGCAAATTTCAGGCAGGTCTCGGCCTTGGCAGGGCACGACTCCTGTTCGCACATAATCCTGCTGGTGGTAGCCTAAGTCAATGGTCGCATCGGCGCATCGGCGCAAGGCAACATCGTAGGGTTGCCGAATGCCGAAGCGATCCAGTGAAGCTTGTAACAGGGCAGGGAGCTGCTCGTAGTGGAAAGGCTGTTCCAGCCTCACCCGCCAAACACTTGCACTGGTTTGTTCTATCGCCGGAATACGGCTCGTGCTGTCGCCTGCTTGCCGCAGCAGTCCATCCGCCGTGCGGCGCAGGGCGAGGTTTATTTTGTCTGGCGAAAGTGCAGCGGCCTCGCGTTGGGGGGTACCCGGTAGCAGCCAGGCCAGCATTGGCAAGGCGAAAAGCGGCAGTAACCACCACTTCTTTAAGAGATGAAACAAAGACATGCCTCTAAAATAGTGCATTTTTAGCAACCTAAGCGGATTAATGCATACACCGCATTTCCCGACACCGCTATATCAAACATCAACTGGCCGTTAGAGGGAAGCACCAGCTGCCAGGTTTCGCCCTGGTTTACCGATCGAAAAATGCCTGCATCATTGCTGCAATACAGCGTGCCATTGGCCGCAGCGATGTCGTAAATGCCCCGGGAAGACGACCGTGCAATGGCGGAGTTGTAATTAAAAAGATCGTAATTGACCTTTACGGGTCCGAGGCTTTCGTCCATGCGCCGCCAGTTTTTTCCACCGTCGGAAGAAGTACGGAGGGTATTCGTCGAGCCGTTTGTGTACACTGATTTTCGCGGTCCGCCGCCACCGGTAATGGCAATGAACTGGCCACCAATGAACCGGATTTTGTTGCCCTCTCCTTCGTCGGTCAGCACCTGCTCCCAGTGTTCCCCATCATCGGTGGAGCGAAGCAAACCCATGGTGCTGCAAGCAACCAACACGCCCTCTGCTTCCACGATACTGTTGATGATGCCATCGGAAAATACTTTTTTCCAATGCCCACCTTTATTCGTTGATTTATAAATGCCGCTGAAAGTGCCCATGAAAAGGATGCCCTGCTGGGTTTCCAATATTGCACGCTGTCGCCTGTCTTGCAAGGCGTTGTCAACGGGTTCCCAGGCGCCTGTCTCCGATGTTTTTTGAAAAAAACCGACATCGTAGCGGTACACAAACGGCCCCGACTTGCCGGGGAAAATCTGGTTAACCTTCTGGTCAAGGGTATTGTCTTTTTTCCAAACAGGCGCACTGGTTGTACTGGCACTGTGGTACAATCCGTTTTCAGAACCCAAATAAACCTCCTTGCCTTCGGCAAAAATGGACCAAACCATCAAATCCTTGGGCAGCCCTACGCTGATATCTTGCCAGTGCTGACCGCCATCTAAAGACCGGAAAAGGATGCCGTCATCTGAAATGGGGTTTGCCTCCTCCTGGCTGGAATGGGAAACTATTCCTGCCGCTTGCGGCTGTTTTGTTTCCGGGCCTTGCTGGCAGGCGGTTAGGGATTGGAAAAAAAGCAAGAAAACAATGGTCTGAATTTGCATGACTTTACGGGCTGGTTATAACAATGCAGTAAAGGTAGGCGCATATCAGGTGCTGGCAGTTTTTTCGCTGTAAAACGATGTTACGGAAATGTAAAAGGTAGGTTTTGGCCTTGTATATCCTTGTTTTACAGGTTTATGGCCTTGATAAAATCTTTGATCCCGCTCAGAATACTTTGAACGGCATAAGCGGCCAAAATCATACCCATGATTTTACTGATGACAGTGATTCCGTATTCGCCAATTTTCTTTTGAACGATGGTCGCTGCAAGCAATAAAAACATGGTAATCAAGATGACGATGAATACCAGGAGGGTAGTCATGGCTTGTTGTTGAACGGTGAATAAATGGTTGTCGGTCATCAACACGACAGCCATTATGGCGCCGGGAGAAGCAATGGAAGGGATGGCAACCGGAAAAATGGTAACATGCCTGTAATCTGTAATAAGGTGCTTTTCTGATTCGGGCTTGCCTTCTCCAAAAATCATCGTCAGTGCAAATAAGAACAAGATCACTCCTCCGGAAATTTCGAAAGCATACAGGGAAACATCCATGCCTTCCAAAATTAACTGTCCGACCAGAATGAAAAAAAGCAGAATGAAAAACGCCAGAAATGACGCCCGAATCGCAATTTTTCTTTTGTGTCGGTGATCAAAGTGCTTCGTGGCTTCCAGAAAAACAGGCACAGAGCCCAGGGGGTCTATTACCGCAATCAGGAAAAAAATTTTGGTGATAATTTCAGCCATTCTTTTTCTGTGTTTTTGTGTTTCGCAAAGGCCCTTTGGGACATGGCGTGATTTTTTAGAAAATTACGCTTGATTTTGGTTCCATGCCACTGGACATTTAAAAAATTGTGCCCCTTATGTGGTTAATCCAAAATAATGTCCAGAAGTGTGATTTTGTTCACGTTGGTCCATACTCCCAGCGGCCAGCACCACCTTATCCTTGCTCCGAAATAGCCACCAGTGCTGAACAAAGCGTAACAACGTCTTTCCAGGTTCCGGAGGTGTTAGACAGTACTACTACCACCGTTTTGCTTCCCGGGACAATCATGATCTGGCAAGCAGCGCCAGTTTGTTCACCACTGTGCCCGATCACGGCATTTTCATGTGGTTTGGGGGCATAGAAGAACCAACCCAAACCATAGGGGTTGCCTTCTTTTTGTGCAAACTGATTTTCTGTCATCAGTTGAAAGGTGCTGTCGCCAATCAATTTCCCTTCCAGCAGGGCATTGCCAAACTTGAGCATATCGCCAACAGTGCTGTAAAAGCCGCCAGCTGGAATTCTGTTGCTCAAATCGTTTTGCTTGGCAGGTTTAGCTCTTCTTTTCTTTCGGTGGTACAAGCAGGATTTGTTGGGATAAGTCACCCCGACTTTTTCAATGCCGGTATGCCGCATGCCAGCTTTGTCCCAAATGTTGATTTGCATGTACGCCTCAAAAGATTGTCCGCTTATTTTTTCTATGATGCGGCCTAGCACGACATAACCATACGAAGTGTAAAAAAAATTGGTACCGGGCTCAAAAAGCAAGGGCCGGTCCTGAAAAACTTTCATGGCATCTTCCAGGGTTTCAAAATTTTGGGTGTTTTCAATCTCTTTGGTCGACTGGTATTGGGAAATTCCAGACGTATGCGACAACAATTGACGGGTGGTGATGTCTCCTTTTTCTTTTTTCGGAAATTGGGGTAAGTATTGCTGGATCGGAGCATCCAAATCAAGCCGGCCTTGCTCAGCCAATTGCAGGACGGCTACAGCCGTCATTGGTTTGGCAAGGGAAGCCGTTCGGGTTAGGGTGCTGTCTGTAAACAAGATCCCTTTGTCTTCACAACTAAATCCCACGGCGTTGTCCCAAATGGTTGCCCCATCAATGGAATATCCGGCGGCCACACCTGTTATTCCTTTCGATTGTAGTGTTTTCAGCAATGCATCTGCTTCATTTTGCGCCTGAAGGGTAAAAACGAAAGCCAAATACACAGGAAGGAAGCAAATCGCGGTCAAATTTTTCATAGGAACTGTTTTAAACTGGATGCAATTTGTTCCCATTGGGTTGGCTGAAGGGCGTGCATTGAGGTATACATTCGGGAATCAGCCCATGCTATTTCTCAATTGGCAAAGGCGGCCCTACAATTTGCATATCGTTGTCGGCAAATATTTTTTGCATTTCTGCCGGGCTGGGTTCATGGTCCAGGGCTGCGACGGTAACAAAGAAGTTCTCCAGCTTACCAGCGGGCTGAACCGTTACGGTCATTCTTCCTTTTTCGGAAACTTGGGTCCAGGCATGGGGTACTTCGCGTGGTAAAAATATGCTGTCGCCAATGGTCAATTTAAATCTTTCCTCTCCTACCTGAAAATAATATTCGCCTTCTACGACATAGAAAATCTCATCCTGCGAATTGTGAATGTGCAGCGGGGTCCCTTTGCCCTGCGAGAGGGAGGTTTGCTCAAACACTGCAAGTTGACCATCCGTATCGGTTCCCGAAATTTTGACGTCCAGTACATTAGCGTTTACGCCTTTGAGCTTGATGTGACCGTGGATTCGGCCTTCGCCAGCATTGATTTTAAATCCTTTATCCGTTTTCATGGAAAGGAAGATTTTTGCTTTTGCAAATAATGAAATGGGGAAAACGGCAAGTGTGGATAAAATGAATTTTCTGCGTTTCATCTGTTGAAATTGAGGTGATTCTTTTGTGGAGTGGGTGGTCTTGTTTGGCTACAGGCCGTTCATAGAGGTAGGGAAACCATGCTAACCGCGTGATTTCGAGATAAAGATCACTTATATTGTTATCTACCAGTGATTTGCCTCGGACATTAACATTATGTTGTTCGTTTAAAAAACGAACACCATCAAGTTACTTTTGCAGTCTTGTTGTACGAGGAGGTATTTTGCCATTGAAACCCTGTGGAATGATCGAATTTCACTTTTGTACGACTGATCAACAATGCCATCATCATGGCTTGCCATCATTCGTTTTAGCGCACGGTCATGAGCAGCGCACTGTTAAAAACCGCTGCCGGCGAAATAACGGTTTCATCCATTGGTATGTTCGCCCCGTAGCGTTCCTGCATTTTGGTTTTAACAACAGGACTGCTCAGGTCGAAATCGCGGAGTTTTTCGAGTTTGCCGATTTCAAGGCCGGTAGATCGTTGGTACATTTTCCAAATGAGTTCAGAGCAGTAAATTTTGTTGTCGGACCATTCAAAGGTTCCATCGTAGTTTTTTCCCAGAAACTGGTTTCCAATTGTTTTCATCTTCGCCAGCGCGCTGGGTGTAAGCACCTGATCTGCATTTTTTAGCCGCTTGATCACATATTTTCCGCCTTTCCCCCGGGCAATCCAACGCTTCAAGGGTGTTCGTTTTACGGGTTGAACCGCTTCAAAAACATAAAAATTCTTCCCTTCTTTGTAACCGATGCCGCAATGGGAGTACCTTGATTTAGTAGCCAGCTGTATTGCCTTGCTTTGTGAGGAAAGGGAGGTTTGAAAGATGAGGTCGCCATCTCTTAATGCGTTGGGGTCGGCCGATGCTTGTTGCATCTCTGCGTTGGCGGTGATGGGCGACGGTGGGGCAATGGAATTGCTTTTCAGGTAGCGGCTGGCTACAAAGGCAAACCCACAAAGGGCAATGAAGAGAATGACTTTTCGCATAATCAACTGGGTAGGGTAGTAGTGTTACTGCCGGGCTGCATTTATTACATTGGATTGGCGTATAATAGTTTTGAACTGAGCAAGATTTATGCTCTTACATAGTGCAGTTGCACGAGCCCCGACTCAAACTGTTTGCTGGGCATCGCTTTTATGTTAATGTGGGGTGTACCGCCCTGGAACAGCCGTTTGCCATCTCCGAGGATAATGGGAATTACCGAAATGATGTATTCGTCGATTAAGTTCTTCTCCATGAGCAACTTCACAATTTCGCCACCGCCATCGCAATAGATGTGCTTCCCTTCTTCTGCTTTAAGGTTATGGATCAGGGTTTCCAAATCCCCATTGTAGAAGGTAACGCCATTTTCGTTTTCGCGATGTTGCCGGGTGATGATGTAGCATTTGTGCTGACTGGCTTGTGGAAAAATGCCGCCGGTCAGTTTAAACACGATATCGTACGTCTTTCTGCCTACCAAATAGGTGTCCACACGCGTATTAAATTCGGCGTAGCCATAATCCTCGCCGGTTTTTTCAACCATGGAAAGCCAGGACAAGTCGTCGTTTTTGGTGGCAATGAACCCGTCCAGGCTCATACTGATGTAAAGGAGTAGTTTTCTTTCGGCCATTGTTAACTTTTTCTTTTGGTTTGAAATGGATGGACAACCATACTACTGGACATTTTTTGGGGATTAACCACATTAGCCACATCAGAGGTTCCCTTTTTTCGATTGTCCAGTAATGTGACGGGCGACACCAATAGTCAACTCTTCCAGCAAACAAAGATAATCAAAACGGGCGCTGGTAGATAATCAGCGGCTATCTGGCGGTTTTTGAGGCTCGCTTGGTGCGCAATTTTTCAGTTTAGCTGGACGAAGGCCCTTTTCCTGCCGGCAAGTTCGGTAAACATGAATGCTTTCTGACGAGGCAGGTTGATGCACTGCATGCACAATAATAGATTTTATCTATTATTGTATAAATTAAATAAATAAACTCTTTGAGAAAAAAATCGTTATTTTACAGCAGAAAAAAATCAATCAAAATATGGATAACAACGAGAAAGTAGACCCTCATTCCGGTACTGCAAGTTACAACGTCAACGGTGAAAGCAAGTGCCCATTCATGGGTGGCGCGCTGAACCACAGCGCTGGCGCTGGCATGACGAACCGTGACTGGTGGCCAAATCAACTGAAACTTAACATTCTTCGCCAACACTCCGCCCTGTCGAACCCGATGGGTGAGCAGTTTAACTACGCCGAGGCTTTCAAGAGCCTCGACCTGGCTGCCGTGAAACAGGATATCTTCGAATTGATGACCGATTCTCAGGATTGGTGGCCAGCCGATTATGGTCACTATGGGCCTTTCTTCATTCGCATGGCCTGGCACAGCGCTGGTACTTACCGTATTTCCGACGGCCGTGGCGGTGCTGGCTTTGGCACCCAACGCTTTGCGCCGCTCAACAGCTGGCCCGACAATGCGAACCTCGACAAAGCGCGTTTGCTCCTTTGGCCCGTCAAACAGAAATACGGCGACAATATTTCCTGGGCCGACCTTATGATTCTTGCGGGTAACTGCGCGCTCGAATCAATGGGCTTTGAAACCTTCGGTTTCGCGGGCGGCCGTGCCGACGTTTGGGAACCTTCAGAAGACATTTACTGGGGTAATGAAAGCGAGTGGCTGGGTGATAAACGCTATGCCGGCGACCGCGAACTCGAAAATCCCCTGGGCGCCGTGCAAATGGGCTTGATTTACGTGAACCCGGAAGGCCCTAACGGAAACCCAGACCCACTTGCTGCAGCGAAAGACATCCGCGAAACGTTTGGCCGCATGGCCATGAACGACGAAGAAACCGTGGCGCTGATTGCTGGCGGCCACACCTTCGGTAAAACCCACGGGGCTGCTGATCCTACAAAATATGTTGGCCGCGAGCCTGCAGGTGCCAGCATCGAGGAGCAAGGCCTGGGCTGGAAGAACACCTTCGGCACCGGCAGTGGCGGCGATACCATCACCCGCGGCCTCGAGGGAGCCTGGACAACTACACCAACCCAATGGAGCAACAACTTCTTTGACAACCTCTTCGGCTTCGAGTGGGAACTCACCAAGAGCCCTGCAGGCGCACACCAGTGGCAGCCGAAAGGTGGCGCAGGAGCAGGCACAGTACCCGATGCACATGATCCTGCCAAAAAGCACGCTCCGTTCATGCTGACCACCGACCTTGCCCTGCGGATGGACCCCATCTACGCACCCATCTCTAAGCGTTTTCACGAAAATCCGGACGAATTCGCAGAGGCTTTCGCCAAGGCCTGGTTCAAACTGACGCACCGCGACATGGGCCCAAAATCCCGTTATCTCGGCCCGGAAGTGCCAGCAGAAGAACTGATCTGGCAAGATCCGGTACCCACCGTTACACACAAATTGATCGATGCGCAGGACATTGCGGCCCTGAAAGCCAAGGTGCTTGCTTCCGGATTACCAGTATCCCAATTGGTATCCACCGCATGGGCTTCTGCCTCCACTTTCCGTGGCTCCGACAAGCGCGGGGGCGCCAACGGCGCACGTATTCGCCTGGCGCCACAGAAAGACTGGGAAGTAAATCACCCGGGTCAACTGGCAACTGTGCTGAACAAACTGGAGTCGATCCAACAAGCCTTTAACAGCGAGCAGTCGGGCGGAAAGCAGGTTTCACTCGCCGACCTGATTGTACTGGCCGGATGCGCTGGCATCGAGCAGGCAGCCAAAAATGCTGGCCACAACGTTGAAGTGCCCTTCACTCCAGGCCGCACTGATGCCACACAGGCCCAAACGGATGTCGAATCCTTCGCCGTACTGGAACCAGTGGCTGATGGCTTCCGCAACTACAAGAAAGCGCAATATTCCGCCTCCGCGGAGGAAATGCTGGTGGACAAAGCACAATTGCTAACCCTTACGGCTCCTGAAATGACGGTACTGGTTGGCGGCATGCGCGTGCTGAATACCAATTTCGCACATTCACAGCATGGCGTATTTACCAAGCGCCCCGAAGCACTGACGAACGACTTCTTTGTCAACCTGCTCGATATGGGCACCACCTGGAAAGCCACTTCAGCAGCCGATGATGTATTTGAAGGCCGCGACCGCAAAACAGGCAATGTCAAGTGGACGGGCTCCCGCGTCGACCTCATCTTCGGTTCAAACTCCGAACTCCGGGCGATTGCAGAAGTGTACGCAGTCGCTGGTGCAGAAGCAAGGTTCGTTAAGGATTTTGTTGCAGCCTGGGCAAAGGTGATGAACCTGGACCGGTTTGACCTGGCGTAAGTATACTCGAAGCAAAGAGGTTTGCGAAAATATTCGCGCAGTCCAGGGCACTGGCGAGTATTTATAACGAAGCCAGGAGGGCTGAGGACTAGTGAGCATTCGCAAACCACTTTATTTCGAGTATAAAATTGAAATACGAATAAGTGATAAGCGGTGGCCTGGTAGCAGGTCACCGCTTAGTTTTTTAAGTAACGATGAAATAACAAGTTCACGATTTCAGGCCAATTATTTTGGTGTTAGGCGACTATCTTTTGAGGCGAATAGCAGCGCTCTTTAACAAAAAAGATAGGAAGGTTAACGGCGAAAGAATGGCATCAAATCGTGAAGTTGTTATTTCATCGTTACTAAATGGGCAAATTATTTTACCAGTTGGCCACTGGAGTAAGTAATATTATTCAACTTGTCGTCTGAAATTCAATTATTTCTAATGCTATAGCCATTGCAATACCGAGGAAACTGTATTTTGGTTTTTCTTTATCCAGATATTCCTCAGGTCTCGTGCCACTCAAGCAATTACTGAATTAACGCACATGAACATAGCAAAGAAATCAAAGCAGATCGGGTTGGCGCTCGGCCCATTGTTATTTCTGACCATCTTGTTTTTTTACCACCCTGAAGGCCTGGAAAAAGAAGCCAATGCTGTGCTTGCCTGTACGGCCTGGATTGCCGTTTGGTGGATTACCGAGGCAATTCCAATTGCGGTGACCTCGCTGTTGCCGCTTGTGCTTTTCCCACTGACCGGCGCTTTGGGCCTGGATGAAACAGCCGTTTCCTTTGGGCACAAATACATTTTCCTTTACATCGGTGGTTTTATCCTGGCCATCGCCATTGAGCGCTGGAATTTACACAAGCGCTTGGCACTCAACATTATTCATCTCATTGGAACCAATGTAAACAGCATAGTGCTGGGCTTTATGGTCGCCACGGCCTTTCTTTCCATGTGGATTTCCAACACCGCTTCCGCTGTCATGATGCTGCCGATCGGTATGGCCATCATCAAGCAATTAAAGGATAACCCGGACACGATCGAGGATGAAAACCGGGTTTTTGGAAAGGTTCTTATGCTCGGGATCGCTTATAGTGCTTCTATTGGGGGCATCGCAACACTGATTGGAACACCACCCAACCTGGTTTTGGCGGGCATCGTCAGGGAACTGTATGGCATCGACATCAGCTTCTCAAAATGGCTGATGTTTGGACTGCCCATATCCACTTTATTGTTGCTCGTCTGCTGGAAATACCTGACGCGTTATTTTCAGTTTTTTAAACAGCAATCATTTCCAGGCGGCCGAAAAGAAATTAAAAAGCAGCTGGATAAATTGGGCGCAACGGGCTTTGAAGAAAAAACTGTTTTGGCGGTATTCGCCGTAACGGCTTTTTGCTGGATCAGCCGATCGTTTTTGTTGGAAAAATTCATTCCAGGCATCGATGATACCATCATCGCCGTCATAGCAGGCGTTGCGTTGTTTATTTTGCCTGCATCCAAAGGCAGTAACAGAGCAATTGTTACCTGGGACGAGGCAGTGCAGTTGCCCTGGGGCATTTTGTTGCTTTTTGGTGGTGGGCTTGCCATCGCACAGGGTTTCAAAACGACCGGGTTGGCCGAGTGGTTGGGCGGACAACTCGTATTGCTCAATAGTGTACCATTGATTTTGCTGCTGCTGGTGTTGATTGCAGCCGTCAACTTCCTTACTGAAATCACCTCCAACCTTGCAACGACAGCCATGATCCTGCCAATCTTGGCATCCCTGGCCTTTACGGTCAATGTGCATCCCTACATGCTGATGGTGGGCGCCACAGTAGCGGCCTCCTGTGCCTTCATGTTGCCGGTTGCCACGCCGCCCAACGCCGTGGTATTTGGTTCAGGCTATTTGAAAATTCCAGACATGGTAAAAGCGGGGCTGTTCATGAACCTGTTTTCTATTGCCCTTCTAACGCTGATTGTCTTTTTTCTCCTTCCATATTTGTGGGAATTTAACCCGGATATGTTTCCGAGGGAGTGGATTAATAAAACAGAATAGGCTGGTTCCCGGAAAAGTCAAATGCGCTATGGTTATAAGATTTAGGGATCATCCAAAACACGCTACTGGAATTTTTTAAAAATTGCACCTCAAATTGGCTATGCTATGAGGTATGCTTATTGCCCTGATGTTGGCCCTTTGCTTCCTGGCCTTTTATAGCCGTCCTTATTTAGAGATGCGATGTTAACAGAAGCATTTCTTAGCACTGTAGCAGCAAGTCAACAGTAACTGTGGTGGCGATGGGTTGAAGTTGGGGAGGAAGCAGCGGAAGTCCCGACAAGGCGAAAGTTCTTTTACGCATTTGAAATGTTCTTTCCTTTCTCCCAAATATTGGTTTGTGGAAAACTTACATTTGGCACTTGTTGACGTAAAGCAGCGGTAACAACACTATTTAGCAACGTGTCAGTAATAACTTTCCAATTTGGCAGCATTTTTTGAGCGCTGCCTGCGTTGCCAAAACAATAATGTAGTACACTACACGTCTGTTTTGACGTCTTTCCAGCGCTCAAAACCTGCACCCCAAATCCGGAAAGTTATTTCCGACACGTTGCTTAACAACTTTAATATGCCCGTTCCAACGCAAGAAAATATTCAGCAATCCCTATCAATACTGAAACAAAACCGGCCTTTGTTTCAGCAAGATATCTGCAACATTGCCTGGGCCTTCACTTTTATTCCCAACCAGGATCAGTTGTTGATGGAAATTCATGCGCACAATCAGAAACTGGCAGAGTCGTTGCTGATTTTCCGCAAAAGGCTTCTGGAGGCTTCGGTGGACTCAGGTCTTGATTCGGTTATTGATCACTTGTTCCTGCATTATATCATCAATACGGATGGGCCAATTCCGGAATTGGAGGATGAAGATTCCTTCGATGTATTTGACGCAGCAGCCCGGTACGCCCAAACACAGTGTGTAAAGGTTGACAAAGGGCAAAATAAGGGCTCTGTCTTGTATTTGAACGGCAAAAAGGTGCCAGGTCCGGAATGGGGTGCAGTGCCAGGATCGAGTGCGGCCTGGTCGCTCCGGCAAGTGGGTCAGGTGATTAACCGCGCGCGTTATGGTCGCAATGACGTGATTCCATCCGTTTCCTTTGGCTTTGCGGAACAAGATGAAAGCTACCGCCTGCAAAATGCCATGACCCTGGCCGATTTTTCGCACATGGCTTATTTTGAACCCGCTTATGTGGAACAGCAACTGCAACAATGGGGCTATGATGCTTTTCGCTGGATAGAAAATTCAAACAATGATACCCAGGTCTTTATAGCCGGAAAAGAGACACATTTAATAATCTGCTTTAGGGGCACCAGTAGTGGGAAAGATGCGCTGTCGGATGTGAATTTTTTTAAAACCGATGCTTTTGGAGGGCACGGGCGGGTGCACCGGGGCTTTCAGCAATCATTGGATGGCGTGTGGGCTCCCCTGCAGGCCGCTGTGGATGCGCTTGGAGCCGACAAAAAAATATTTTTATGTGGGCATAGCCTAGGGGCAGCACTGGCCCAGTTAGCGGCCCATCGTTTTGCCCTGAGCGCCTACAAGGTGGCAAATGTTTACGTATTTGGCTCGCCCCGCATCGGAAATCAGGAATTCAGGGAAGCCTATAACGCGTTATTGGAGACCAAAACATTTTTGCACATTAACCATCAGGATATTGTAACGCAATTGCCACCGGAACTGTTTGGTTTTCGGTACTTAGGCACTCCTCCACGACTGTTTAATGAAGGTCATTTTATTAGCATATACGATACTGTGCAGGGTGACAATGTTGAAGAACTGCGCTTTGAAGACCTGGATACAAAAAGGCAGGAAGATATTCAACAAACGATTGGCGCAGTACAAACATCCATAAAAGCGGCTACCGCCTTTTTAAATACCGAACCCCAGCAATTTCGCGGCGCCAGTTATGGAACTGATTTTGAAAGCGGAGCACTAGATGATCATAGCATGGACCAATATTTGTTCAAATTTGGCTGTGCCATAGTGGATGATGAATGGGAACGGCTGGAGCGAGAGCGGAAATAATCGGGGTAGATGAAGCGTACGGCGGGCATTTTCTCTTTTATTCAGTCCCTGGTGGTTCACTACTTGTGCCCCATCCACGACCAATAGTCCAGCCTTCAATTCCGGGTTTTACGGGAATACCGAGTTTGATTTGAGTAGGCCCTTAATGCCGCAGACCCGGTTGTGGATCTCCTGCAATAAATATTTACGGGCTTTAGAATGCAGCGTTTGGTTATTTTCTATATTTGGTGGTTATTTTCATTAAAAAAACTATAAAAAAAGGTTTCATGAAACACCCAATTTTTAGCATCTCCCTTATCGCATTTGTATTTGTTCTCACATCATTTGCGCCGCCAGCTAAATTCAAGTATACCTCAACCGAAGGCAATTTTTCCATTACGTTTCCTGCGGATTATGAAACGGCGAATAAAGACACAGAGGACTTTACTTCTGTTGAAACCCAATCAAGCTTTGAGGATCAACTCTATTTTGTTTCGTGCAGTACACATAAGATGGAAATATCGGAGCACGAGTCACTGGCAGCGACGTCATTGGAATCGTTTAACGAAGCAATGGGAGGAAGGATAACGCAACAATCAACGTGGTCGATTAAGAAACATAAGGGATTACAAGCCGATATCGAAATTCCATCGGATAACATTAGGGCTAAATACCGAGTAGTTCTTATTGGTCAATTTCAATATCAAGTTGTTGTAATGAGCGAATCATCGAAATGGAACCAGGTGAATGCCGATAAATTTATCAACTCATTCAAATTAAAAAAATAGCATACGTTTTTGAGGATGGTGTTTTTCAATGCCATCCTCAATTTACTTTGAGTATTAGAAAGGGTACACATTTTTCAGGTAAAAACCTCATTGAAGTTCTTTGACAATTCGGCAAAGAAAATAAGGACACAGTGGTAGTTCTTCTTAATTGCCAGTTGAGCGATAGCAATTGGGGTTATTTTTCGCAGTCGGTCTTTTCGAACGATCAATTCGAGGCTTTGGAGGGACTCTTTTTCTTTGATAAACAGGCCTATGCAAAAACTGAATACAAACGAGAAGGCGACCACAATAATCAAATTTGCCAGATTTTGAGGGCATTTGAGCCTAGTCTTATGGAGGTAAAACCCCGCAGATTTCAAGTGTTTGAACAAGGTTTCGATCTTGAAGCGGCGTTTGTAGTAATGGCAGGCTTCGTATCCCAAATCCAGATTTGTCAATAGAAAAAGGGGCTTTGGGTGTCCTTTTTCTAACCAATACACTGCATTTGCCAAGGGCAATGCGCCCTCAATGAAATAAATACTGCGGGCGGTTCGCATAGTATTGAAGCGGGCTATCTCGCCATCAAAATCAATGAGGCGATCCGAGGATGTCCGCACCACAAACAACCAGTTGTTCGCTATACGCCACTGCTGTAGGCCTTGGCCGTCGAACGGAACGCTCCATCACCTAAAAGCACCACCCGGCATCCGGCAGGGCAAATCTGGACGATCATTTTGAGCAAATCAGTATGCATTTCCTCCGGGAAGTGTCCTTTCTCTCCTTTTTTGACTACCCAAGCCACCGGAATAGCAAATCCCCGGCACAGAACCGAAAGCATCAAGGTAGTGTTGGCTGAACCCGTCTGGCTGCCGTCTATGACAAATACAAGCTCGCCTTTGGCCGCCAAACCTTGCAAAAAGTGACGGACAAAGGGCAAATAAAACGTTTGCCAATCTGTCCGTTTGTTGCTTAGCCATCGCTTGGACTGTTGTAAAAGGCTGGATTTCTTCCGTGCCTGGTAAGCATCCGAGGCCTCGCGGAGGCTTTCTAAACGGCAGTGTCCATTGCAAACACATGCTTGGATCAAACTGGCCATCAAACAAAATCGCCTTTGCATCTGGCCACTTCGAGCATCAGGGACAACCTGTTGCAAAAAAATGAGAATATCTTTGTGGGCGCTTCGGCGCATGGAAGAGGGGATTTATGCGTGAGAAACACAAATTTCCCCTCCATTTTTCTTTTCCGATATATCAAAGAACTAAACCCGGTTTCTTGCCGGAAAAATGTGTACCCTTTCTAAGTTGAATATAAAAACAAGCCTATGCGGTTTATTTTCAGATATTTGTTTCTGCTTTAGAGCATGATTGGGATTTAGTGTTTGGGCTGTAAGCGGCTAATTTTATTTTACGCATCGTTAAAATTTTCACCGTATCGCCCACATACGACTGCAAATTTTGCCTTGATTAAAATAAAATTTGCCTGCTTTCGCCTCAAACCTAAGTCCCAAACATGCTCGTAGATGGCCAGGGTTTATTCCTGTGCAAATTGCACTATTACAAATGTTCATGTTCGGAAAAAATATCCATTATTTTTTTTGTTGTTTGCTGCTGTTCCTGTTGGCCGGTTGCAACGCACCTTCCAGCCCCACTCCCGCAACGGGCCCCAGCTCCCAAACCTACATTCTGAACAGCGCCGACAACCACCTGCTCCGGGAGTACATACAGATTTTGCCCGACACGGATAAAGGATACACCATAGAGGATATTGTACAGCCGCAACGGCAACACCAATTTGTGGCATTTCCCGACAAGACCTTCGAGCCGCAGAGCCTCCAAGTTTATTGGGGGAAGATTCAACTGCAAAACTGCTTGCCCGATGCAGAGACCCACCAAGAATGGGTCCTGAATTTCTCCAGTACTTTCACTCAGGTTACATTGTTCACACTGGCAGAAAACGGGGCTTGGACCTCAGCGATCAATGGATCCTCTGTACCGCCACACCTGAAAAAATTTACCCCGAGAAAATCCGGTATTTGGTTCAAACTGATGCTCCCTCCCCGGGAGGTGGTGACCCTGTACTTTCGGGGCAAGAGCGAACGCAGCACCCTGCCACCCACTTTTCATGCGGATGTACAGCCCCTGTCGGTCTTTTACGATAAACTGGTGGCTGACAAGGTGTGGAATGCCCTGTTCACCGGTTTTTTGTTGATGATACTGCTCTATAACCTCATTAAGTTCTTCATCGTCAAAGACCGCAGTTACATTTATTACTCCGGGTATCTGCTGATGGTGACGGTTTACGCGGCTTACATCTCCGATGATTTGGAAGATTGGCTGGGCAGCTTTGTCTTTTCGGAACACCCTGCTTTTTTTAGCTTTTTCAAATCCTCACTATACCTGGGCTTGATGTGCTGGCTGGCATTTATCCGCAACTTCCTGGACTTGAAACGCCTGCTGCCCAAGTGGGACCAGTATTTCCGCTTCCTGATTTGGCTCGGCCCGCCGTTGATGGGCGTCTTTATTTTCCTGGCTTTCTGGTACAATTTCAGCTATGTGATTGACGACCGCCCAACCCTGTTCTATATTGGACTGGTCACCCTGTCGGGGTTTGTTTTTGTTTACCCCCTGTACCGGACCAAAGACCCGAAGGGGTACTATATCACTGCTGGGATTGCCATCATCTGCCTGGGTTTTTTACTGACCTTGTTTTCGAGGATTTACCAGACAACTTATACGGTTGATTATCTCAAATTTTGCACGGCCGCTGAAATCATGATATTTTCGATGGGTTTGGCTTATCGCCAAAGAAAGCAGGTGGAGGAGAAACAGCAGGCCGATTTTGCCCTCTATGAAAGCCAGTTGCTCCGGAAAAAACAGCAGGAGGAGACCTTGCGCCTGCGGGAAATGGACGACTTTAAAAGCCGCTTTTTCACCAACATCACCCATGAGTTCCACTCCGCTGACCGTTATCCTCGGAATGGGGGAACAACTTTCAAAAGTTGAAACAGACACCGAAAAGAAAAGCACGCTGGGCTTGATTAAGCGAAACGGTGAATCGCTGCTGCGGCTTATCAACCAGTTGCTCGACCTGGCCAAGCTCGAATCCAATACCCTGAAAATAAATTACGTACAAGGCGACGTGCTCGCCTATCTGAAATACATCGCCGAAAGCCTGCACTCCCTCGCCAATTCCCAAAACGTCATGCTAAGGGTGGAAAGCGATCAGCCCAGCATCGTGATGGACTACGACGCTGAGCGATTTTTACAAATTATCCACAACCTGTTGTCGAATGCCATCAAGTTTACCCCGTCTGGCGGGAAAGTGATTTTGCGGGCAGACTTGCAGGACAAATGGCTGCACATTTCGGTATCGGATTCAGGTCCGGGCATTCCAGCGGACGAACTACCGCATCTTTTCGAGCGTTTTTTTCAGGCCCAAAACCAGGAACACGCCAAAGCGAGTGGCACGGGCATCGGGCTTTCACTTGCCAGTGAATTGGCCAAGGCGATGGGCGGCGACATCTCCGTGAAAAGCGAGCTTGGCGCAGGCAGTACGTTTTTGGTAAAACTACCGGTGACGAGTGAGGCCGCCTTCGTCAATAAATCGCCCCAGTTTGATTTGCAAAACCAGACATTCCCTACCCTTCCCAAAAGCACTGTCCCGGCCACTTCGAACGACGAATCGGCGCTGCCACAAATCCTGCTCATCGAAGATAACCCCGATGTGGTGGAATACCTGACAGCCTGTCTCTCCCAGGGGGATGCTACCGGAGCAAATCAATACCGCCTCAACTTCGCTTACAACGGTGAGGCCGGCATAGAACATGCCCTCGAAAACGTGCCCGACCTCATCATAAGCGACGTAATGATGCCCGTCAAAGACGGTTTCGAGGTGTTGAAAACCCTGAAAAATGATGAGCGCACGAGTCATATCCCCATCATTATGCTGACTGCCAAAGCCGATGTGCAGAGCCGCCTGGCTGGATTGCAGCGCGGAGCGGATGCCTATTTGTCCAAACCTTTTCACCAGGAAGAATTGTTGCTCACGGTGGCCAACCTGCTTGAAAACCGCAAGAAATTGCAGTTGAAATACCAGCAAAATGTGCTGTCATCCGCTGTACCTGAAATACGGGCTGAGGACCCGGAAGACGGTTTCCTGCAGAAAGTGCGCACCATCGTTGATGCCAACTACCAGCAGGATGATTTTGGGCTCCCACAGCTGTGCCAGAAAATCGGGATGAGCCGCTCGCAGTTGTTCCGCAAGATGAAGGCCCTGACCGACCTGGCACCTTCCGACCTGATCCGCACGCATCGCCTGAACAAGGCAAAGGCCTTATTGGAAAGCGGTGCGGCCAACGTGGCGGAAGCTGCCTGGGAGGTGGGATTTAAAGATCCTTCCTATTTTTCAAAATTATACCAGGAGGAATTCGGGGAAGCGCCCAGCACAACCCGCAAATAATTGAAAACCAGCATTTTACTGAATGGGTAATTTCGTTGCATGCAACGAAATTACCCGTTTTTTTTGGTTTGCGCAACCAGATTACCGCTGATTGAAACGCGATTACCCGCCGCCCGACAGGCCTTGCCCACACCTTTGTAACAGTTCAATGGCCATGCTAGCAGTTTACAATTTTTCAATTGCTACGCCTGGTTGCCAAATAAAAACGATCCCTATTTTTCATTCAAAAACATCCACTATGCGAATCAAGATTTTTTCCGTCGCCCTGCTTTTGGGTTTCCTGAGCTCCCTGTCTGCACAGGACATTTACCTGCCGGTTTCCAGTTCATCGGAAGCAGCCAAGTCTCAATATTTCAAGGCCATTCAGGCAGCGGAGAACGCGAACATCCCTGACTTCTTTGACGGGATGAAAGCAGCCGTTAAAACGGACCCCAAATTCTTTATGGCCTATGTTAATCTGGCCTTTGGGGAAACGGCTTTTGGGCAGTACGAAAAAGCCGCTGCCTTCATCAAACCCGCCCTGGCCATTGATCCTGCCGGCTTCAACAAGAATGAGCAAATCCATCGCAAAGCCCTGGAAGCATGGGACAAAGATCCGAAAGCCGACCCGGCCAAATACATGGAAGAACTGACCGCCGCCTACCCCAACACGGCTGAAGCCTACGACTTGGCGGGCAGGTCAGCTAAATGGCTCAGCAAAGACCCAAAAGCAGCTGTCAAGCACTTGCTTCGAATGCTGGAATTACGCCCCGACTTCGGCGGCGGCTATAACTCGCTGGGCTATACCTACATGGAACTCGGGGAAATGGGCAAAGCCAAAGCAGCCTTTGAAAAATACATCGCCCTGGCGCCAAAAGAACCCAATGCGTATGACAGCATGGCGGATTATTATTTGACCAATAAAGAATATGCCAAGTCGGTTGAATTTTATGACAAAGCCGCAGCAATGGGAATGGGCAATGCAATGGCAGGGGCTGACCGGGCACGGGCAGGAATGAAGGGCAATGTGGCCGTCGTGGACGGCCTGTACCAGGCCTTTACCAAAGGCGATGTTCCAGCAGTACTGGCCGTCATGGATGCCAACATCGTCTGGAACGAGGCCGAGGGTTTCCCCTACGCCGACCAGAACCCCTACCTCGGCCCGGATGCCGTACTGAACGGCGTGTTCGGCCGCATTGGCGCCGAATGGGAATACTTTGACCTGACGGATATCCAACTGCACGACATGTCGGACAATATGGTGCTGGCCACCCTGCGGTACAAAGCAAAGCACAAGACAACCGGTAAGGTGATTGATTCGCAAACGGCGCATTTGTGGACACTGTGGGACAACAAAATCGTAGCTTTCCAACAGTTTACGGATACGAAGCAAGCCGCGGAGGCGGTGAAATAGCAGCCCCTGTTACGGGGTCGCCTGTCTGCCTACAGGCCGGTGACTCCGTAACTGATCCGCTTGATGAAGTGTCTCCAAAACCACCTATCATTTTTCATAAAACAAAATTTATCATGAAATCGAAGCTCTTTTTTACCCTGTTGGCGGCCTCCCTCTTTGCCTTCACCGCTTGCCAACCAAGCTCCCAAACCCAGCCCGACATGGCCCAAATCAAGTCGGACATACAGAAAATGGAAGACGCCTGGGCCACCGCCCTGAACGCCAAAGACGTCGAGGCACTCATGGCCATGTACACCGACGACGCGGTAAGCATGCCCGATGCGGCAACTACCCTCACAGGAAAAGCAGCCATCCGCCAACACCAGGAACAGGATTTTGCCAATCAACCAGCCGGAATGACCTTTTCCTTCGAAACAGTTGATGTGTACGGCAACGCCGATCAGGTGACCGAAACCGGCAATTCGACCTATAAAAACGCAGACGGAAAAGTGACCGGAACAGGCAAGTACATGTGCGTGTGGGAAAAACAGGGTGACAAATACCGCTGCACCCGGGAAATCTATAACAACGACCAGCCGTCCGCCCCTGCCGCCCGCAAGAGCATCCACCTGTTCGACCTGCCGGCTGGCGTGACGGAGGCGGAATGGTCGGCCGTGCTCAAGGATATGAACAGCACCATTGCGAAGATAGGCTACCCCGGTGCTGGTTATTTTTTGTACAAAACAGAAAATGATGACGCCAAGAATTACCGCTACTACTTCGAAGGCGTTTGGCCAAGTGCTGAGGCTTATGCGAAAATCCACGAAGACCCGGCCTTCAAGGCGCTGGACAAGAAATACGGACCGCTTTACAAAAAAATCCAAGCACTCGAAGTCTACCGCCGGGTAGGCCTGGTGCAGTAAGGAATATATCTTCCACCAAATCAAGGTGATTATGCTCCGAAGGAGTCCCATTGGGGAACATCACCTTGGTTTATAGCCGAAGTAAAATGGTTTGCGAAAATTATGGCGCTGTCATCAGTGCTTCTGACAAGGCGAAAAACACAGGCGATGCAGCGCATCGAGAGATTTCAAGTGTGCTGATGGCAAGCCAGAAATTCGCAAACCATTTTACTTCGGCTATAATTAAAAATCATTGAATCATGCAAACAGTAGGTATCATCGGTGGCGCCGGATTTATCGGCAGCTACGTCACCAGGCAATTTTTGGAAAACGGGTTCAAGGTCAAAGTATCGGCCTATGACATTTCCAATAAAGGAAAATATGCGCACTTGTCCGGGCTGCCCAATTCGGAAAACATGGAACTCGCCCCCCTGGACGTGCAAAACATCGCCCAGCTGAAAGCCTTTGTAGCAGGCTGCGACCTCCTCGTCCATGGCGGTACGCCGTTCCAGCTGGATGTGGAAGACCCGCAACGGGACTTGTTTGACCCGACTATCAAAGGGACGGAGAACTTTCTGCAGGTGGTCAGCGAAACGCCATCGGTCAAGAAGGTGGTGTTCATCGCTTCGGTGGCGGCAGTCAATACCAATTTTCCATTGCCACCTGAAGGTTGGGCAGATGGAAAGATATTTTCAGAAAAAGACGAACCTTATTACAACAAGGAGAACCATCCGTATGCCCAGGCGAAATTCCTCGCCAACCTGACCGTCAACCAATTCATCGCTGATAACCCAGATGCGGGTTTTGAAATTACCACCGTTTCGCCAGTGGGCGTGATGGGCATGGCGATGTCGGCACGGGAAGATTCCACGTCGATGGGCATACAGTTTCTATTCAAAATAGACTCGCGCCCAATCCATTTATCCAAATGTTTTACGACCTTGATGTGTACTGGGCGCTCGTGGATGTAGCAGATGTTGCTGAATCGGTGTACAAGGCAGCTACCCGCCCAAACCTGCATGGTAAGAACTACCTGATTACCTGCGAAAGCTACCGGGTGTCCGACATCTCCCTGATGCTCAATAGAAAAGAGCCTGCCGGGCAACCCATTACGGTGTACAGCAATGCGCTGGCCACAAAGGATTTGGACGTGCATTTCAAGCCAGCCCGGGTGCCTTTGATGGAATATGCGAAAGCCACGGAAGGGTAGATTGCCTAACGTTTCGGGGTCACCTGTCTGCCGACAGGCAGGCTTCAAGTGCCCCGAAACTGAACTCCCTCTTCAAATCACTGGGGCACCTGAGGTGACCCCGTGATAAAAAAGCAGGTGTCCGGCGCCTATGTCAGAAAGCCCGACCAAAAACGGGGAAGCTGAAAACCGCTCAGAGTAGGCATTTAAAAATCAAACAACATGAAACAGATAACAAGATTTTTGACGTCGGTAATCGTGGCTTTACTATTTGCTTCCTCGATAATTATACTCGAAATAAAGTGGTTTGCGAATGCTCACTTGTCCTCAGCCCTCCTGGCTGCGTTATAAATACGCGCCGATGCGCTGCATCGTCTGTGTTTTATGCCTTGCCATTAGAACTGATGACTGCGCGATTATTTTCGCAAACCACTTTACTTCGAGTATAGTTGTGATGAAAAAGGGAAGGAAATGAAGGGCAGTTCCCCTACACCGGCATTTGATTTGGCGACTGCCAAGGCTGAAATTGAAGCCGCCAACAAAGAATTTATGGCATTATACGCTGCGGGAGATACCTTAGGTGTTGCTAATTGCTATACTGTTGACGGTAAAGTGATGAATGCCGGAGCGCCTTCAGTATCTGGGAAAGAGAATATTGCCTCAGTCTTTGCAGGTTTAATCAAATCAGGCATTACAAAAGCTGACCTAAGCCTAGAAAATGTGTATGGCTCAGAAGATCTATTGGTTGAAGAAGGCGTTGCAATTTTGTATGCTGGAGATAAAGCCGTTGCAGAAGAAAAATATATTGTTGTTTGGAAAAAGAAGATGGGAAATGGAAATTGTTCAGGGACATCTTCAATTCAAATTTACCAGCCGAATAGTTAAGATGGGCTTTAGCCATTGGGTCTTTGGCTTCGATCTCGATTTAAAATACTGCACCAGATTAAGTACATTGTAAACTAAGTTGTTTGATGTTTTGGCTGAATCTTTTGACACCATGCATCGGCTATTTTTAGGAGAATAGCGCTGCTATTCCCACAAAAATAGCCTTGCCTGCAGCCAAAATCTTCTAGCCAAAACATCAAACAACTTAATTTACAATGTACTAATCAGCTTCGGCGGCCTTCTTCACTGCTTTAACCCAAGAGTCCAAATCCGACTTCCGTTTTTCAAAGTCCTTGGGATACGGTCCACTTGCAAAGAAAAACTCGGTGGTATTGTCCTCGGGGTTCTCCATCATAAGCAGCTTTTCTGAATAATGTAGACCATTTCGGTTGTAATCTATTTGCAGGTAATAATTGCCGTACACCACCCCGACATACACTGTGGCTTTCTCTCCATCGGTGTCAAGATTTAGACGAGCCTCGGATTCTGGATTCCACTCAGCGGAAAAGAACGCTTGCTTGCCGAATTTCTGTCCAAGTTGTTTGAAGTAGTCTGTCTTGCTGGCTGCCCTCCAGATGTCCTTTGTCGAAGCATTCAGAACAGATTTTGAATAGAAGAACGGCTGTGGGCCCATGTCCGCTACTTCCTTCTCGGAGAGGAAACGTACATCGCTCATCCAGGCCGAGCCATTCCCTCCATTCGCGAAGCGATAACCAACCACCGTGTCATCTTGAACCACAATGGCTTGAATAACGATGATCAGTTCCTCCATGCCTTTATGGTCGGAATTGATCCGAGCCACCCGGGGAAGATTCATTTTCAAGGCTCTTGCATCTGGATATTTCACGGTATCTACATCAATGAGCGACATGTTATCATGGAGTTCCTGTTGCGTTGGGAGTCGATCCGCAATCGCTGGAACCTCATCCAGTTTCTGAATATCTACAGGAACAAAACCAAAATTATCTGGACAGTACCAGCCACCGTACCGGTGCGGTTCACTCTTTTTGAAGCGACGGTTCCTGATTCTTTGCCTGGTGTTACTACTTGTTCCCCGGCTGTCTTCTGACCGCTGCATGAACCAAAAATCAGCAGCATGGCAATAAGTGTGGAAATTGAAAATCTATTCGTCATAGTTTGAATTTTCCACAAAGCTAAGCATGCGTCTTGAACGAGCGTGTTAATCCCTGTAAAAGGGATGTAAATAATTGTAAAAGCACCCCTTGCAACCAGTGTTTGCTGAATACATACCAAGCGATATCCGCAAGCGCGCGCCAATTATTGCTTTATTATCGGTACGGTTTTGAAAAAACGCTCACCCATGATTTTTATAAAATAAGTGCCTGGAGGCAATTGCCCAAGGTCTAAAATTCGGGTCGAGCCGTCGTTCAAATAAGTATTGTCTGTGGCGACCGTTCTGCCCAAATTGTCGAGGACTTGAACAGCGGTCGTTGAACGTCCGGCACATGTTATGGCTACCAACCCGCTGGTCGGGTTGGGCTCGATAGAAAGGTTGAACTGTTCGTTGGGGTCGGTCGTAGCAACGACGATCGTTACCATAATGGTGTCTGAAGCGGTGCAGCCCGCCGGGTTGGTGACGGTAACGGCATAAACTCCCATTGAATTGACCACGATTGTGGCGGTCGTTTCGCCGCTTGACCATTGATAGATCAAGCCAGGAGCAACGGTATTCAGGGTAATTTCCTGCCCTTGTTGTAAAACTACGTCTTCGCCGAGGTTTACCGTTGGCAGGGCGCTCACCGTCACTTGAACAGAATCTGGCGCAGAGGTACAACCCAAACTTGTTCCCATCACGGAAAAAGTTGTTGTTTCTGTTGGGCTGATACTGATGGAACTGCCCGTTTCGCCATTGCTCCATTGGTACGTTTCTGCGCCACTTGCTGTCAACGTCGCGGTTTCTCCTGCACAAATCTCAGCATTTTGCACCAAAACAACCGGAGTTGGATTAACCGTCACCAGTGCAGAAACGGGCACAGCGGAAATGCCCGCCGTTTTCCCGACGACGGTATAGGTGGTGGTTGTATTCGGACTGACGGTGATGTTGTTTCCTATTGCTCCATTGCTCCATTGATAATACGCCGCCCCGCTCGCGATCAAAGTCGCGGATTCTCCAGGGCAAATACTTTGACTCGTCACGGTTACCGTTGGCGCAGGGGCTTCCGCCGGACAACCGTCCGGAAAATAAAGGTCAATGATGTCTTGCATGGCTTGTTTGCCCAGCGCGCCGAGTGTCGAATCGTACTGTGTCTTCCAGATATTGTACCAACCCGACCCATAATCCGGGTTGCCACCGGGTGGGATACTGCCGCCAAAAAAAGCATTGGCATGCGCCAAAAACTCCGCGTTGTCGGCTGGAAGAATGGCTTTGTAATGCGTCAATCGATCGCAAATTAGTTTTGAGGGTTGCAGGTTATCTGCCGCTATGGCGGTTTCGAGTGCTGCTGCACTTTTGGGCTGTACACCCCAGAAATGGATGAGCGGACGCAAATCTGCCCCTGCCGTCCTTGAAAAACGCAAAATCCGGCTGTCCACATCGGTCAGCGTGTCGCCCGGCGTTTGGGCGTTGAAATCTAAATTCTCTTTTCTGTAAAACGAATCAATCATTTCCCAGCCGAAAAGTGCAGCCATTTCGACGTATTTGGCGTAGCCGCGTTGTTGGTAGCGCACCTCGTCTTTGGTCGTGTTAGAAATGTCCATCGGGTTGCCGGCGCGGAAATTGGGCGTGACCATCCAGTTCATCGCCGCCTGGTCGCGGGTGATTTGCGGGTTATTGCCAAATGACCTGCCGAGTGCGGTGTCTATGTTAATCCCGTAAAGCCGGTTGAAAATCGCCGCCGCCAGCAAATTGACCGCTGCTTCGGTCTCGCCGGGAAACTTGCTGAACAACTGTGCGTGACCCATTTCGTGAAACTCGGTCTCCCAGAAGGTATCGCCAGGCCTTAAAAACCAGTGATTCTTGTTTCCGTTTTCAGGCGCCAATGGATTATATGTATTGTTGATCTGTGGATTGCCGATGCCATAAACGCCATACATGATATTGACGTCAACCTGCAAGTACAGGATCGTATTGTTCCTGATCAGCGGATAGCCCAGGAGGGTGGAGACAACATCCATGCGGTTGTCCCAATCTTGCATCAGGGTGACCGGATTATCATAATTGTATATCCAGTTGGTTGGTACCTGCATCATGTATTTATCGGATTCAAAATCAGCCCAGGGGGCCGGATGGTGGCGCTGCTCATCCTTCCATTCCTGGAGCGAAGTCTGACTAAATGATTTTGCGGAGAAGAAAGGCGCAGGGACGACATTGGTCAGTTCCACCGCAACGATACCCAGTGCGGCCTCATAAGGGGTTAGGATGTAAATGCCCCCGCCAAACGGATTGGCTATCTGGGTAATGGTATCTGTGATAGGAAATGTGTTGGATACCCTGAAAAATCGCTTGACATTGTTTCTTCCGGACATGTCAAAGGAATGCGCACCGACCAATATCTTGAAACCAGCATTGACCATGGCCTCCGGGACTTTCACGCTCCCGATGCTCCCCGGCGCAAGGTAATACCCTGTTGGCCTCCGTGCAGGCTTAGAGGACCATGCCGTAGGCCTTCCCCAATCGGTCGGCATTGACGCATTAATGTTTGCAGTGTAAGCCTGAGCGGAGTCAACAGGTAACGGACAGGTTCCGGGAAAGAAATTGGAGGTCAGGTACTTCCTGCCATTTAAGAAACTGTTGTATTGGGCTATTTTATCCTTACTAAACAAGACTTCAAACAATTCCTGCTGTACCAGAAATATCGCCCGGTCGTATTCAAAACCATCCAGGGCTCCCGGGGTGTTTGGGAAACCACCTGTTGTAGCCGCACTCAGAAACATAGGGCCTGTATTGCTCTCATAACAATCTATCAGGTCAAAGGCTGCTGAAATTACCGGAAACGTGTCGGCGAGATAAAAATGGTTTTGATGGATACTATCGGCCAAAGCATTTATTTGCGTTGGAGAAAGCGGGGTGACGTTGTTGCAATGATCCATCAACTGCTGATAATAGTGGAGAATCTTTGTACTAATGGTTCCGGGAGGGTAGTTAAAAAAGGTAGTTTCGTTAAAAGTAAACATACCACCTGATGCCACTAAATTACCATCGAGATAAACATTGTAAGCACCATTTCCATACCCGCAACAATTGCCATCTCCATAAGAATCATAGATGGTAAAGTGAAGGAGCTCGCCGGTGGGATAGCAAAGTGTATCATTGTTGGTCGTGCCACTCGCGATAATATTATCTGCTGCATCTTTTATGTCCCAACTGGTTTCATTCGGGTAATTATCAGGGATAATATGGACAATTATTTGTGCGTAGCCTGGTGAACACTGGGCCTGTAATTTTTGTGTTACACCAAATGTCACCAAGGAATAAAAAAGGAGAATTTTAGCAAATATTTTCATGTTTCGTTTATTTAATCTGTACTAATTGTCGCGTGTGGAGTTGAAATTGGTTAAACGCTTGGTATGGCTGCTGTATGGATTTTTGCAGCACAATGGACGGCTAGAGCATGTTGATAATCCTTCGGAGCAAAGCCAAAAGCCAATGGCTACAGCCCAGATAGGCCTTTACTTCCGTATAATTTTCTCGACCGAGAAAACACCACTAATTGGATCTTCAATTTTCATAAAATATACCCCGAGCGGCAAATAACTTAAATCAATGGAAACTGAATTCACCATATTTCTATACGATTTTTGAATAGAAGAATTTACGTTATAAATGGTCACATCAAAAGTGGAATTTGCTTTAAGGACATACAATAAATCCTCTGTTGGATTAGGGTAAATGATCAAAGCAGATTGCGATTGATTAAGGGTAGAAACAGGGTTGCCCACCGTTACGGTAAAGGCATTGGTTGCTACGCCGCCATTTTCATCTACTGCCGTCAGGCAAATGTCGTAGTTACCGGCTGTGCCGCCCGAAAATTCGAGTCCCCCACCATTAACATTAACAGCCAATAGCGTTGGTTCACTACTGGTTGCATACAAGGATAACGGATCTCCCGCGGCATCCGTAAACACCATAGAGACGTCGATGATTTGCGAATTAAAGTTTTCTGTAAGTGCTACATCAGCAAGCGGATTTGTCAGAGAAGGGGAGGGCCGGTCCGGATTGCGCTTGGGCCGCCAGTAATAGTTGTTTTGATAGTAGAAACCGGGTATGTACAGTCCACAAGCTTCATCCAACACAACCAATTCGAAGGAGGCTCCCGGAGTGGGGCTGTCTGCACCCAATAAAAAGGCCTCGTTGTCTGGATCAAGCGTAAGCAACCACATTTCATTGGTGTTGGCTTTCCAGTAAAACTCCCCATTGTCTTTTATAATGGTTCCTTCATCTACGGTTGTTCCTTCGCATTCGCTGGCGTAAGTATCCAACGTAATTTCAAACGGCGCAATTTCACGCAGCAAATCAAATCGCTTGCGGTAAAGTTCGCCCTGAAAAACCAGCCCAATTGTGCCGGGTATCAATTCTCCGTCTGGTGTGCGGTAAAGTTCCAATTTGAAATTTTGACCGGGGTAGGGGCAATCGGAGCCAGTTTCAAGAATCCCTGCCGCAAGATTGGGGGTAACCTGCCATTGCACATTAGCACTGTTTCGCCAAAAATACATGCCATTATCCAATATAATCTCGCCTTCGTGCCATGGGTTGCCTATGTTGTCGAGCGAATACGCTCCCAGTAATTCATTCATTGTCAGGGTGGTGGACAAGTCCACTTGGTCTGCCTCGATTCGGGTTATCAATTTATTGGACAAAGGTACACAGGCAGTTTGCAGCCGTTTGTGCAGCGATTCTGCATAAAAGTCCGCTTCAAATTGTCCATTGAAATCATTTGGCCAAAACGCTAAATTAAACCAGTCGTGGCCATTTACTTCCAGGCTGAATTCGGGATAAATACGGAACAAATGGTGGTAAAATTCATGCTGCAACCACTGTGGCAGGTAAATTCTTCGCTCTATATCGTTGTAAAGGCCACTGCCCAAATGCGCCGGTTTCCGTACCAGCCACTTATCATCAATGATAAAGACGGGGCCGCCTTTGGAGTCCGACCCCATACCGCCTGTTATAAAGGCTTTGTCCTCAAAATCGGGAAACGCTGGCACATGAGAAGGGTAAATCATCCAAAACCAATCGGTTTCGTTTTTTACGGTATCATTCAGCGCATCCCAAATCGGACCGATACTACCCGTAGCAAAATAAGGTGGCGAACTGGTAACGCTCACATCCATACACAAATCCGGCAACTCAATATACTCCACATTGACCACCAGCTCTCCATGCGAAATTGCCGTGATATACTTCAAGAACAGGTCTAATGATTGTTTCACCAGACAGTAATCGTTCTCGCGTAAACGGTTGTCCAACTCATTGGTAATGAATGAACCTGTGCTATTTTGCAATTCTGCATTCGTGCTGGGTTGGATGCCTTCAGAGCAACCAACCAATACTACTTTCATGTTGGCGGTTTTCACTACGGGGTTGCTTGCCGGATTGAGTTGATAATTTACAATATCCTCCAACATACGCACGCCATAATACGCATGCGGTGTTCCCAAATTCGCGCCGTTCGGGTCGTTAAATACATTCCACCAAACATTATTACCCTTCGGATAGGTGGCAAATAGGTCGTTGATAAGGTTTTGAGCGGTGCCGTAATCGCCTGCCGCAATCGCCTCTTCCGCGCCAATAAAGGTATTGATGGCATCGTTGGTGTGTTCGGTAAATTGGCTACTTCCTCCGTACATCGAATAAAATTCAGGGAGAGAAGTGCCGTCGCACTGGAATGTTTGGGCAAATGCCACGGCGGGGATAAAAAGGAGCAATAAGACTTTGAGATAAGAATTCGTGTAATGTTTCGGCATTAGATTAATATTTTTGGGAAAGGTAACAGGTGCATTAGGTGTTACGGGAGCAATCATTGAAATTATTCTATACTAGAAGTAAAGTGGTTTGCGAAAATTATCGCGCAGTCATCAGTTCTAATGGCAAGGCATAAAACACAGCCGATGCAGCGCATCGGCGCGTATTTATAATGCAGCCAGGAGGGCTGAGGACAAGTGAGCATTCGCAAACCACTTTATTTCGAGTATAAATTTCTGTGTTTTTTCTTTTTGTGTTGGCTTTTGCGTTTTTTTAAATTATATGGTTGGAACGGTCCGGCTATGTAGCGTAGCCCCGCAAAGGGGTTATGAACATTTTAGCCTTTGTTCTGTCCAGTTTTGAGATTAACCTCTTCTAATATTTCATTAAAAAAATTATATTTGATGTATCTCTTTCCAAATCCATTTTGTTTGAATATTCTTTGTCCGTTTCGGAGTAATATGTCAATTTCAGTTCCAATATATTCATCGACATAAAAAAATAATGAATCTATCTGTTCTTTTGTACTCTCCTCAAATTTTTCGAACCCAGCAAAGAATTTCTGTAAGCTCTCTTTTCTTTTATCATCTCTGTGTAGTTCCATATTGTATTGATCCCATAAACCAAATCTCAATCTTACTCTTCTTTTTATTGATGTAGAGGTATGTGTAAAATATCCCTTTGTACTCGAATCTTCTTGTCCAAGTTGAAATATTCCAGTAGGTAACGATCTTAACATGTCTGAGGTTAGACCTCTAAATTGATTTTCTTTTTCCTAATTCGTTAGCCAGCCAGATTATTGTTGGATTATTCTTTGTGTATCTATTTATTCTTCTTAATTCTATGGTTTTTGCACCATCTAAATCATATTCCCCAACTAAAGCTGATATTTTTTGATTTGCCATTTTCAATTTCTGATATTCTTGATAGTATTCATCAACCTTAGCCTGCGCAACCTTTGGTAAGTTGACATATTCTTTTTGCTTACATGATGTTTTTCACCCTTACCACCTGAATTCTTAATTCTTTTAAACCAACCTTCTTGAAATATTTTTTCATATTTTTTGTATTCTTCCAATCTCTCTTCAAGCAAGATTAAGTCATTTATTGTCAATAAAATCGGTTTGATGTTTTTAGGCACTCTAACATCAAAACAATTTTTGAAGAACGGCTCTAAATCATTAATGTTAAAATATTCTTTATTCATTTTTATCTAATTGGGCAGTACGGTCTGGCTATGTGCCGTGCCGACGTTTAGGAGCCATGATAGGCAGTGGATAGTTGGGCTCAGTTATTTATTTTTTTTGATATTTAGCAACTCGGTCAATTCCTTTTCTGGTTAGTAACCCCTCATCAACGCCTTTTCTTAAGTCCCTTGTTGCTGTTGCTGTCGAGATTTTAGGAAACATCTTTAGATAGTCTTTCCTGGTGAATTCGCCTATATCAATTTGCTCCAGAAAATAACTCAGTCGCTCAGTATCTGTGAAGTTCTCCCTTTGAATGTCTACCAATTCAGCTAAACTCAACTTTATTTTACCCAATAAGTATTCAACAAATTTTGTGGATAGTCCTTCCTTGTCGCACTGGCGCAACACATTATAATATTCTTCCTGACTCTTTTTTATCTCTTGTTCAATTGGCAAATACTCAAAGACGGGATTTACATTCATTAATATCACCGTCTGCCACAATCGCCCCATCCTTCCATTACCATCCATAAAAGGATGAATAAACTCCATTTCATAGTGGAACACGCAACTCTTGATGATCAGATTATCCTCCCCTTCTTTGAGATAGCTGAACAAGTTTGTCATCAAATTATCGACATTCCATCCCGGGGGGGCCAAATGCGCTATCCTGTCTCCTTGTATCACTCCGACCGAACCAGTCCTGAACTGGCCGGGCATATCCACCAGACCTGACATTAACAGCCTATGCGCCTCCAAATAAGATTCCTTCGAAAAAGCATCAAAGTTTGAAAGGTTATCGTATGCCTGAATTGCATTCTCCACCTCTTTGATATCCTTGGACGGGCCGATTACACGTTTATTTTCAATGATTGCCGTAATCTGATCTTCGCTCAAAGTATTTCCTTCTATCGCCAATGACGCACGGATGGTTTTTACCTTATTTTTTTTCCTGAGTTCAGTTTGCGGCTTCCTAAGATGTGTGGCATCTACAATGCCTAACAATCTACCAATCTCGGTTGACAAATTGATTATTTGGGGAGTTCCTTCGTAGTATTTATGAATCATGATGCCATCGTTTGATCGCATCAAAGATACTAAACTGGCAAATAGCAACAAATATCAAGTCAAATTTAGATCATTTATCTTTTTGACCTGATTGATCCCAACGACGTTTGGCTTGCTGCCGTGCCGCCGTGCGTTGGGTTTGCAGGCTTGCTGTTCGGCGGCATGGACAGCAAGCCGGGGTTAGCGGCGTTGAAAAATTTCATTAATTTAGCATATTGTTTACACCTATAACAACACCAGGCTATTGGGTAGTAATCAGTTGGCCATCGGAAAGCAACACATGTTTCATCTTTTGTAATTCCCTATCAAAGAGATAACACACTATGTGCTGTTTCCCATATTTTTTTTCTAAATCTGTAACTGCTTCGATTGCTGCCGGATTCTTTCCTGGTTGTTGAAAAATGGCATAATCTTTCCAGCCGATGCAGAATATCACCCTTAGGCGACAAAATATAATAAAAGAAATTATCTGGAGCTACCCCGGGGATTGACTCTCCGTAGAAGAAATCCTCTCCAGTTGGGCTAGGAATAAAATGTTTGGGAATTAAGTCTGGAAATTCTGCAATTAAATGCCCATTGAAATGAATCAACTGCCATTTTTTTTGCTTGGAATAACATCTGTAATGATAATATCCAGGCTCTATAAAGGGCTTTAGGTTGGGCTGGCAATAAACGAATGTTAAGGTTGTTTGATTAAATGGGATTATTAACTGGTGATGGATGTCGACAATTCCCGACAGGCTGTCTGGCCTGGTTACAATAAATTGGATCTGGGAAGTAGTTGATCCAATAGGTTTTACGGAAAAGGGCGTGATGTATAGGTACAGAGGAGCAATGATCATTTTTCCTTGAAAATAAATTCCGGTAAGGCCGTCTTTTTTTACCCGAAACAAATAATCTTCTCCGGCGAAGTCGTAGTATTGAACTAATTCCTCAATTTTTTCAGACTCCGGGATTAACGACCTGAAATGGCAATCAAATATAACGGTTTTGCCGTTTTTTACCAGGTTCAGCACCTTTTCATTCAAGAAATTTTTTCTGAAAAAATTGGAGTGAACATAGATCGTGTCGTACTCAAATGGAACGACCAGGCGATTATACGCATCAATAATTCCAAATTGGCCATTCTTTTTACTCTTGGCAATATATCGGGATAGCGTTTTTTCTATGAGTAAGTCGTTGACATCATTATTAGAATGATACTTCTTGTCGTCAAACTTGGCAGGTCGTTCCGGAAAAAACGGGGTAAGTGATGCATAGACTAAGGGAATAGAAATTTCACCATTGACGTTGATGGTACCAGCAAGCCCGCCTTTGTGCACAATATAACAGTGTTCGAATATCTCTTCCCACACCAGATCCAGTTCAGCGGGAATCATTACTTTTTTTGATCAAAGGTTCGGAAACCGAATTTCCCATTTCAGAAAATTTTTCAACATTTGCCAAGGGGTCAGAAAAAGGTGAAACGTCACCGCCAAATTCCTGAATCATCAATCTAAAGTTTCTTTAATGTCTTCATCAAAAGTACGGACAGGACGCGCAACCGATGCTTCTGCATTGAGCCTTTTAAAGGGATCGGCAAAACCTTGACGGCCTTGTTGCCCCTGACTACTTTTTTGTGGGGCTTGTTGTGCTTTCGCTTTTGCTTTTGTTCGCGCTTCCGCTTTTGCATCCGATTCCGCTTTTCTACGTGCTGCCTCCTGCTGATACCGTTGGGCTTCTTCTTTTTCGTTGCTTTGGGCATTCAAATCAAAAGAAATAAGATAGCTGAAAAAAAAAAATGATTATTGGAATAACACTTATACCCTTAACAGCAAGGGGGGTTTCCGTTTGGGCTGAAACAAAAATTGCTAATAGATAGAGTATTCTTTATATTAGTTATATCTTGTAAAAAACATAACTTCAAAAGGAAAGAAAAGAACGCGGTAAATATCTTATTCATATTTCTTATTATTTTACGCTAACGTTATGCTTGCTGTCGGTGGCGACGATTAGGAGCCATTGACAGCAAGCGATTGTTAGGTGTTGTTTTCCGAAGTTTAAGGAACCAGTTAAATTGCTTTGCCTTATTTAACGGAATGTCAACTCTCTTCTTATCCCAAAATGTTGGATAACTAGAAGTTGAAGTACTAGTTTTCTCTATCATTAATTTTCCGGACCTATTGGAAACGACAAATCTAATTTCATAGGGTTGACAGTTGGGACGCATTTCTAACCAAATTAAACCAGACACTTCAAAGTCATTTTGAGAGCCGATTATCAAATTTTGATTATATGTAGTGTTCTCTCGCACAAATTTTCCTTGTTTATCTGATAATTTGTCGTATTCCTCCCTAGCCAAAGGATATTCAATCAATTCACTGTTCAACAAAAGGCTATCTGTATCCTCAATTGAGAAAATCAGGCGTTGATGAAAACCTTCCGAATGAGGTGAAACGAAGTAATATCCAGAGTCTATGGTAAACTCAAATGTTAAAGAGGCTTCCCCATTTTTTTCCTGGTCAATGTCAAAAGTGATTTCAAAATGTCTACCCTCATCTGAATCTTGGTATTGAGATGAATAGCAAGCTGTAAGGCTAAGCAATGTAAGAACTGCTATTATTGATTTTTTCATCATTTGATAGTAATGATTATTCAAAAGAAATAGTTTTTGTGTTACTGCAATTACACCTAACGTTATGCTTGCTGTCGGTGGCGACGATTAGGAGCCATTGACAGCAAGCGATTGTTAGGTGTTGTTTTCCGAAGTTTAAGGAACCAGTTAAATTGCTTTGCCTTATTTAACGGATGTCAACTCTCTTCTTATCCCAAAATGTTGGATAACGAGTTGGAAGTACTAGTTTTCTCTATCATTAATTTTCGGACCTATTGGAAACGACAAATCTAATTTCATAGGGTTGACAGTTGGGACGCATTTCTAACCAAATTAAACCAGACACTTCAAAGTCATTTTGAGAACCGATTATCAAATTTTGATTATATGTAGTGTTCTCTCGCACAAATTTTCCTTGTTTATCTGATAATTTGTCGTATTCCTCCTAGCAAAGGATATTCAATCAATTCACTGTTCAACAAAAGGCTATCTGTATCCTCAATTGAGAAAATCAGGCGTTGATGAAAACCTTCCGAATGAGGTGAACGAAGTAATATCCAGAGTCTATGGTAAACTCAAATGTTAAAGAGGCTTCCCATTTTTTCCTGGTCAATGTCAAAAGTGATTTCAAAATGTCTACCCTCATCTGAATCTTGGTATTAGGAGATGAATAGCGTGCAGAAGGCTAAGCAATGTAAGAACTGCTATTATTGATTTTTTCATCATTTGATAGTAATGATTATTCAAAAGAAATAGTTTTTGTGTTACTGCAATTACACCTAACGCTGGCACTCACGCATACCGCCGCCTGCGTTGGCTTTGAGCGTTGGGCTTGGCGGCGGTTGGCGTTGAGTGCATTGTTAGCGGTTTTATTGTGCTTTATTCAAGTCTATCATGCTTTTGACATAAACATATACCAGTTCCATTCCCAAGTTGCGCCATTATCTTCTGAAAATGCTTGACTCCAAATTGGGTTCTCGTCATCCCTTACATCCCACCGAAATACAACTAAAATAGGTTTGCCCTCAAATACATCTTTGGTAAAAAAGTGCGCAATTTTATTGTCAAACGAACCTTTTACAGGTGGGTCTAATTCTACCCTGTTAGTGTCTGCCCAATAAATACTCCATAATTTTGTTTTTGGGTTGAATAATCTCAACGACATTCCTTCAAACGGCTGACCGTCAAAAGTGGCAAGGAAATTATCAATATTTCCGTTGCCATTTAGTATTCGATACATTTCTTGTGTCGAGTAAAATTCAATCCACTCTGTACATCCATTCAATCTTGTTTTCAATTTTTTGTTACGCAAATTCCATTTACCTTCAAAAAAGTCAAAATCTCTTTTGGCAGATGTTGTTGCTGCTACGATAATTAAGTCACCGTTTGCGTCAAAGTCCAATTTTGGAATTTCTATTTCGTTTCCCATTTATTTTTTATTTTTTTCCTTTTAATTACTGCTAAAACGGCTGATTGACGCATTGCATGTTTTGAATTGTCGACAATGTCCGTCTTAGCGATGTTTATTCAAATTTCATCCCTTGATAGATTGAAAGTCTTCTTCAGAAGTATAATATTCAAGTCCCAAAATCCAAATAATTTGAAGTATATGTATTCCCTTCTGTACTATGGGTAAATAGTCTAATCCTGTTCTTGTAAAATACATATAAGCAGCCCCATAGAAAATTATTAACGATGAAACGGAAAATATTTTCAATACTTTATGACTTGATTTCACAAACAAAACAGTAATGTAGAAGAACATTACTAATGTAGAAATACTACTTATTGTTACCATTAAATCGTGTTGAGAAGGTATGGTAATCAATGCCGATAGCAAAATTAAAAGCAAACCAAGATATTTTATCACGACGTTATATTGCTTTATTTTAACTTTTTTAGAAAAGCGGAAGAATGCGATGCCCATAGTAATCCCCATTATTACGGCACTTGCTACGCCAAAAGGTCTTGCTTTGTTTTCTGTGCCATTTACCGCTTTATAGTCCAAAAGATGACTGATATAGTTCTCCGACCAACTGTATCCTACTGAATTTATGTCGTTGGGTTTCCCGCCAGGATACATTGAGCCAGCGATTATTAAAAAAAGAACAGAAAGGATTAGACCAATCGGGACGATATGTTTATTTAATTTTTTCATTTTTTTCATTTTTGATTACCGCTAACGGATAATATAGCCGCCGTACGGAGCTTCGCGTAGTATGGACGGTTATATCGTGTTATGCTTAGTTCTTGAATCTATCTTAATAAAAAAATATTTTTCAAGTAGATATGAAATTAGTATTCCAATTAAAATTGCGACAATATCATAAACATCAAAATTAGTACCGCTTCCTGAAGTTCTTCCAAAATCACCTGTGATTTCATATAAAAGACAAGCAAATCCTACAATAAATGGCATCTTTAATCGCTTTGTTTTTTCAAATATATTCGCTAAACTGGTGAGACCAATGACAGAATAAAAACTTGGAATACTTCCTAATATTATTTGGATAATTATTCCCCAATTATTCTGATATGCTATAAACCGAATTTTTGTTGCTACCAATAAATGGATTATTAGCACTCCAAAGACTATTATTACTCTAATATTTTTATTGTTCATTTTACCGTTTTATTATTTTAATTAAGCATAACTATTGTGTTATCACACCTTTATTCCATAATAAGTGCGATTTTAATGTGTATCCTTACCTTTGGTAAGGTTATTTCTGCTTTAGTTTTTCTCATTACAGGGGACTCACAGGTCCAAATCATCCAAAGGACTCTTGATATTTTGCATCCCTTTCTTTGTAACATGCGTGTAAATTTCAGTCGTCTTACTGCTTTCATGTCCCAATAGTTCCTGAATATATCTCAAATCTACGCCCTTTTCTAATAAGTGGGTAGCAAAACTATGCCGCAAAGTATGTACAGTAGCGTAAGGGTTTACTTTGCTTTTCAGCTTTGCCATCGTAAAAATTTTCTGCACGCTGCTCGCCGAGTATTGACCACCAGTATCGCCTTCGAATAGCCAATCCAAAGGTTGATATAGCGAAATGTACTCTTGCAACATTTGCAGTACTTTATCCGAAAGTAAGGTATAACGGTCTTTTTTTCCTTTTCCTGCGTAAACAAAAATCCGGCGTTGATCAATTTGAATATCGCGGATGCGAATGTTTAATAACTCGCCCAAACGAAGCCCTGCCGAATAGATGAGCATCAGGATGCAGCGGTGCTTTAAGTTTATACAAGCCTTCAAAAGCCTGGTCACTTCTTGTTCGCTCATCACATGTGGCAATTTCTCCGCCCTTTTAGGCCGGATCAAATGGCGCACTTTCTCTTCCTGATCCACTACTTCCGCATAAAACATCTTGATCGCACTCAAAATCTGGTTCTGGTGTGATTCGCTGATGTTACGTGCCTTAATCAAATGGAAAATATAGGCATCAATCTGTTGCCTGGTAATCAGGCTGGGCTTTATGTCGTCGTAATATCGGATGAATTGCCGGAAGCAATTTTTGTAAGCCTTCACGGTCCGCCAACTGTAGCGTTTGAGCATAATCACCTGCTCCAAAGCGATTACCGCCGCTTCGTAACGGGCAATGGGGGGCTCGGCTTTTCGCTTTTCTGGAGATTGCAATGGTTCCGAAAGCCGGTCGGGCCTGCCCTGGTCAAAAGCAAAAGTCCATTCGATTTTTCCCGGAAAATATTTTTCCAGAAACCGGCGGGTAAGTTGGGTATAGGGAATTTTCCACACCTTTAATACCAGGTCCCATTGCCGGCCGTGTATGTTTTTGACGGTTTCCAGGTACTCCGGCACCATTTCTTCTGGTAAATAAAGCGAAAGCCAGTCGGGCTCTTTTTCAAGCCTGCTGATGCGCAATTTGTCGTTTAGAGCAGCAGGGTACGGGACATGCTCTACCATCAGATTTTCTGAGCCAAAAACTTCTTGAAGCGCCCGCCAAACCAGTTTGTCTTTTGGCGCCAACCAAATTTTTCGCTCAACCCGGTAATAGGCGCGTGGTATACGCGCCATGGCTGCTGCAAATTCAGGGGAAGGTACATCTGGTCTTATGGACATAAAAGTGGCATGCTCGTACCGAATGGGGGCAATACGAATTTTCATAAGGTGGTTTTTTGTGGTGTACAAATATTATATTTTTTCTGTAAAGCCGCAATACCCTGGTGTACTTTGTACCGCTGCCGGGTTGTTTTCCCGACTTCTTACATCAAATGCTAGCAATTTTCATTTTTTTCCTACTTTTGCGCCCGCTTCCGCTTCCGGTGGGGGTCCAACTACCTTTGTCATAAAAGTGAAATCTTACATCGAAACAAAATGAGTAATTTGGTTTATCTGTTACCGCTTTTTGGAGTCGTAGGTCTGGTGTACATGTTTTTCCTGCAAAATTGGGTAACCAAGCAGGATTCTGGTGATGCCAAAATGGCCGTTATCGCCAAACACATCGCCGACGGCGCCATGGCTTTTCTTAAAGCCGAATACCGCATTCTCGCCATTTATGTGGTTGTAGCCGGCGGTCTGTTATTCTGGTTGAGTACCATGGTGGACACCAGCCACCCGCTCATCGTGGTTGCCTTTGTTATTGGCGCCCTCTTTTCTGTGCTGGCAGGTTTCATGGGTATGCGCATCGCTACCAAAGCCAACGTGCGCACCACGCAAGCGGCCCGTACCAGCCTCGAGCAGGCCCTTCAGGTATCGTTCAAAGGCGGCTCTGTTATGGGCCTCGGTGTTGCTGGCCTGGCTGTTATGGGTCTCAGCGCGCTGTTTGCCTTTTTCTACCACTTCTTTATGGGTAGTGTATATGGTGAAGACGGCTACCGCGCCATGTCGCAGGTGCTGGAAGTACTCGCGGGTTTCTCGCTGGGTGCTGAATCCATCGCACTGTTTGCCCGTGTGGGTGGCGGTATTTATACCAAAGCAGCCGACGTAGGCGCCGACCTCGTGGGTAAAGTGGAAGCCGGTATTCCGGAAGACGATCCGCGTAACCCGGCCACCATCGCCGACAACGTGGGCGACAACGTGGGCGACGTAGCCGGTATGGGCGCCGACCTTTTCGGCTCCTATGTGGCCACGGTACTCGCTACCATGGTGTTGGGCAACTCGGTGATCCGCGACAGCAACGGCATCAGCGATGTCTTTGGTGGCATCGGCCCAATTCTGCTCCCCATCTTCATCGCAGGTGTGGGCATTATCCTGTCCATCATCGGTATGCAGCTGGTACACATCCGCAAAGGTGCTGAAACCAACTCCGATACTGTACAAGGCGCCTTGAACCGCGGCAACTGGGTGAGCATCATCCTGACGGGTGTGATTTGCTACCCAGCCATCCAGTGGATGCTGCCTGCAACCATGACCATGAATTTCTTTGGTCAGGGCTCCGTAGTAGTGAGCAACAACGACGTATTCTTTGCCGTCATCATCGGTCTGGCCGTGGGCGCATTGATCTCAGCCATTACCGAATACTACACTGGTTTGGGTAAAAAGCCGGTTATGGACATCGTTCGCCAATCGGCTACCGGTCACGCTACCAACGTCATTGCTGGTCTGGCTACCGGTATGATGTCGACCTGGATGCCCATCGTGCTGTTCTCCGGCGCCATCTGGGGCGCTTACAGCTTCGCTGGCTTCTACGGTGTAGCCATTGCCGCTTCGGCCATGATGGCCACCACGGCCATGCAGCTGGCCATCGACGCCTTCGGCCCGATTGCCGACAACGCCGGTGGTATCGCTGAAATGAGCGAATTGCCAAAAGAAGTGCGCGAGCGCACCGACGTACTCGACTCTGTGGGCAACACTACTGCGGCCATCGGCAAAGGTTTTGCCATTGCTTCTGCGGCCCTGACGGCCCTCGGCCTGTTTGCTGCTTATGTCGACTTTACCGGCATCGATGGCATCAATATTTTCAAAGCAAAAGTACTTGCCGCCTTGTTTCTGGGTGGTATGATCCCGGTGGTATTCTCGGCCCTCGCCATGAGTGCGGTAGGCCGCGCTGCCATGGATATGGTCAATGAAGTACGCCGCCAGTTCCGCGAAATTCCGGGTTTGCTGGAAGGCGACGGACAGGCAGAATACGGCCACTGTGTGGAAATTGCCACTACGGCTGCCTTGCGCGAAATGATGATGCCAGGCATCATTACCATTGTTACCCCGATTCTTGTTGGTTTCTTCATGGGCGCTGAAGCCTGGGTGGCTACATGGCGGGTGTAACTGTCAGCGGTGTGATGTGGGCCATTTTCCAGTCGAACGCCGGTGGCGCCTGGGACAATGCCAAGAAATCCTTCGAGAAAGGCGTTGAAATCGACGGCAAAATGTACTACAAGGGCTCCGATCCGCACAAGGCTGCGGTAACGGGCGACACCGTGGGCGATCCGTTCAAGGATACTTCTGGTCCATCGATGAACATCCTCATCAAACTCACCTGTTTGGTAGGTTTGGTGATTGCCCCGATTCTGGGTGGTCATACCATTGAGGAGGGCCATTCCAATGTTGTTCCGCAAAAGCAGGAGCAGCAAATGACGGTTGCACCGGTACAGCCTGCTGCTGCGCCGATTGAGATGAAAAAAGATTAAGGACAGGATAAACACGATTTTTCAGGACAAAAAAGGATCTTAATACCTGGTTTATTCTGAACGTCATTTCAATATGACGGTAGATTTTCAAAAATCGGTATCGAAGCAATTCGGTACCGGTTTTTGATTTTAGAGGTGTTGGGGATGGGGAAATAGATGGGGCGCCATTGGTGGGTCGCCGTTTTGGATTCAGTTTTCTACCATTATGCCTTCCCTTGGTGTGAAACACCTTGGAAGAGGGAGCCTAAAAAGCAGAAAAACCCCGAAGGGGTGAAATATTATAGATAACAAGACGCGCATTGGGGTTGAACCCCGAAGGGGTGGCATATTAGCGGTAATCCAGGGGGACAATCAGGTTTTCAGGGATGGCCGAATGTTTGTTTGCTTACCGCATTATTGGGGCTCATTCAATTTGTATTCGGGCTTTTTAGGTTTTGCTGCGCAAAATAGTTTCCCGCAGAATGCGCAGAACGCGCAGATTTATTGCTGCGCAAAAATCCGCGCTGGCAGCGGTGAATTGCGTCAACGACTAAAACTGCTGATCGAATTTGGCTCAGCACAATAGCGATGGTCTGTTACATCTTGGGGTTTGGAATTGGGTATTGCCGGGTTTGGCTAGGATCCCTTATATCATAGCCTGCCGCCAAACCCCGAAGGAGTGAAAGATTGTAGATAACAAGACGCGCATTGGGGTTGAACCCTGAAGGGATACGGTTTACAAACAACTTTACGGTATCGGATTTTTAGGCCCGTAGGGCCGGCATTATGGTAGCCTTCCGCAGGCCCAATTTACGGAATGCCGTAGGCATGGCATTTCAAGGTTGGCGAATCATTGTTGTGTCCATTCGAAACAGCCCCAAATTGCTGATGTAGCGGTGAAATTTGTCCAAATGCCAGCGGCTTAATGCCATGCCTACGGCATTCCAGGCCAAGATCAACGGTATGCTACCATAATGCCGGCCCTACGGGCCTAAAAAATAGGACGCGGCACTAGCCCTTCGGGGTGGCATGCTGGTAGCACTGCAACGTGTTTCCGGCACATGATTTTTCATACTGGCCACACCCTGGTTTGCCCTATTCCAGCAAAGGCCGCCATTCTTTTTCGGCTTTCCCTTGTTCTTTCTTTTCTTTGCATATCTCGTAACCGACCCTCAACATGTGGCGCAAGCCCAAATAAACATTTTATTCTATGAACAAGTCCTTCGTTTTACTCCTGTTTCTTTCAGTAACCTTCAGCCTGCTCCATGCCCAGGGAGGATCCCTGGATGCCACTTTTGGCACAGCAGGAGTGGTCAATACCAGTTTTCTAAACGCACCTTCCGATTGCCGCGCCATGGCACTGCAAACCAACGGAAAAGTAGTGTTGGCAGGCACCTATACTTTGGGAGGCTTTGGCAACATGGCCTTTGCGCGCTACAACACCAATGGTACGCTGGATGCTGGTTTTGGCACTGCTGGTACCGCCGTTATTAATTTCACTTCGGCTGTCAGTGTCTCTTCGGTGGCGGTACTTGGTGACGGCAAAATCCTCGCCTGTGGCAGCTCCAACTCCCTCCCAACGCTGGCCAGGCTGACCGCTGCCGGTGCTGCAGATGCTAGCTTTGGCACCAACGGCGTAATTACGTTCGACAACGATGTCATATCCATTCTCGACATGCGGGTGTTGGGCAACGGAAAAATTGTAGGCTGCGGCCTTGCCGACCAGGGCAGTGGTAAACTGTTCACGGTTTTCCGCCGCAATGCCGATGGTTCGGCAGACGGTACATTTGGCACCAATGGGTTCACCTATACGGATATTGGTAACCTCGAAACCCTCACCCGTATGGCGTTACAAACCGATGGGAAAATCCTGGTGACGGGTACTGTCTACACCAATTCGAGCACCCAATACGACATGGTGCTGGTGCGCTACAACGCCAATGGCAGTCTGGATGCCAGCTTTGGTACGGCTGGTATCGCCAATGTTACCCTGGCTGCGGGTGCCGCTTATGAACAAGGCAACTGCGTAGCGGTGCAATCGGATGGCAAAATTGTAGTTGGTGGCCGCATCGCCAACGCAGGCCCTACGGTGTTTGCCATCGTTCGGTTCAACTCGAATGGTACGAAGGATACAGGATACGGCACGAACGGTGTGGTGACGACCAATTTTAATGGCATCATTGACGAACCAAAGGCAATTGCCTTGCAGAGCGATGGGAAAGCTGTTGTAGTCGGTGTTTCCAATCTGGCTGGTGGGGTGACTGCCATTGCGATGGCCCGTTACACCACTGCCGGCGCACTCGACAACACTTTTGGTACTGGTGGGAAAGTAACCACCAATATTGGCAACAAATCCCAGGGAGAAGCCATTGTGATCCAATCCGACAACAAAATCCTGGTGGCCGGTTATGCTACGGTCAACAGCCTTCGTCAGTTCGCGGTGTGCCGTTATGGCGCCGGTACAGTGGGCATTGCGCCCATTGATGTCAGCATTGACAACATCAGCCTGTTTCCCAACCCTGTGATGGATGCCAGGCCCAACATCTTCATCAGTTTATCGGATAATGCGCGTTACGATTGCACCGTGTCAACCATCGATGGCCGCGTCATCAGCCGCTGGTCGACGGGCGAACTTTCTACTGGCGCCCATTATATCCAGGTGCCCTTCCCTGCCGATGTGTCACCAGGGTTGTACCTTGTTTCCCTAAAGAATGGTGCAAGTGTTACTACGCTCAAATTGCAGGTAGGGCAGTAGTGTGGCTGTAAAAAATCGATGTGCGTCGGGTGGCTTTGTGCTGGCCGGCGCATTTTTGTTGTTTTCGTCTACAGTTCAACTATTGTTTGTTAATTGTTCCGACCTTTTTCAGAACTTCGCACCATGAATACGATCCGCGAAACGAACTTCCATTTTCCGGGCCAAACGGCCTTTTACCGCGGCAAGGTCCGCGATGTGTACACGGTAGCCGACATGCTGATTATGGTGGCCAGCGACCGCATTTCTGCCTTCGATCACATTTTGCCAAGGGCCATTCCCTACAAAGGCGCGGTGCTGAACCAAACGGCCACGCATTTTTTAAATGCTACCCGCGACATTTGTCCGAACTGGCTCATCGCCTCTCCCGATCCCAATGTGGCCATCGGCCACCGCTGCGAACCGGTGCGGGTGGAAATGGTTATCCGGGGTTACCTGGCCGGGCACGCGGCCCGCACGTACGCCAGCGGACTGCGTAGCCTTTGTGGCGTGGCCCTGCCCAACGGAATGAAAGAAAACGATCCGTTCCCGGAACCCATCATCACCCCCAGTACCAAAGCGGAGGAAGGCCACGATGAAGATATTTCCCGGGAGGATATTTTGCGCAGCGGACTGGTATCGGAGGAGGATTACCTTACCATGGAAAAATATACCCGCGCGTTGTTCCAGCGGGGTACGGAAATGGCCGCCAAACAAGGACTCATTCTCGTTGATACCAAATACGAGTTTGGGAAAAAGAACGATGAGATTATCCTGATGGATGAGATTCATACCCCCGACAGTTCCCGTTATTTTTACGCCGAAGGTTATGCTGAGCGGCAGGAAAAAGGGGAGCACCAAAAACAGTTGAGCAAGGAGTTTGTGCGCGAATGGCTGATGGCCAACGGTTTTCAGGGCAAAGATGGGCAGCAAATGCCCGTCATGCCCGATGAGTTTGCCCAGGAAATCACTGAGCGCTATATCGAACTGTACGAAACCATCACTGGTAATACCTTCCATAAGGACCCTTCGGAACATCCTGAGGCCCGTATCGAACGCAACATCCTGAACTGGCTGGATTAATTTTGCACCATGAATACGCTCCACCACGAGGCCTACGGTTTACACATAACTTTACGGTATTGGATTTTTAGGCCCGGAGGGCCGGCATTATGGTAGCATTCCGCAGGCCCAATTTACGGAATGCCGTAGGCATGGCATTTCAATGTTGGCGAATCATGGTTGTGTTTATTCGAAATAGCCCCAACTTGCTGACGTAGCGGTGAAATTTCTCCAAATGCCAGCGGCTTAATGCCATGCCTACGGCATTCCAGGCCATAGGGTATGCTACCATAATGCCGGGCCTACTGGCCTAAAAATAGGACGCGGCAAAGATGTGTGTGAACCGTAAGGCACGAGGCGCGACAACAGCCACGAAACCTATACTATTTGGATGTATTTTCCTATTACCCACTGCCCTTGCGCAATGCGGTACCAGCCATCGGTGCTGGATTCCAGTATATCCACGACATTGCCGTATTTCAGTTGCGCAACCTGTCCGTTGCCAACCCCGGGGCCGGAGCGAACATTGAGAATAGAGCTGATCACTTTGCCTTTTCGGTTGGGCGATTGCACGCGAACGTAATCGCCATGCACATAGGCGCCATTGCCAATACGCCACCAACTGCCGGTTTTTCCAGGAGATACACCTCGTCGCCTTTGTTCAGCGATGAAATTTTGGTGTAGGAAGTGGATGGGCCGTTGCGGATGCTAAGGGTGGTCGACAATACCACGCCCCGCTGCACCGATCCGGTTTCCGTCGGTGTGCTGGGGGTAGGTGTTGTGGGGGTGGATGGGGTAGTGGTGCCCAGGTTTTGTCCCCAGGCCTGTGCCTGCTGTACGGCGCGCAGGGCATTGATGCGGCCGTAGCCGTAATGGTTGGAATGACCGTTGGCGTCGTAGCCGGAGCCAATTTTGTCGGCACTGTTGCGCAAGATTTGGCCAATTGCCGATAGCGTGAGGTTGGGGTTGGCGCTGAGCATAAGGGCACAAACACCGGCTGCCAGTGGCGCAGCGCTGGAGGTACCGCCGAAACTGCTGGTAAACCCGAGCGTAGCGGAGCGGCCATCGGGTGTCAGCTAAATGTTGCCTGTGGTGATGCCAACGCCTGCATCGCCGTCGGTGGGAGCACAAAGGAAAGCTTGCGATCCGTAAAAGGAGTAGCTGGAAAATTTATCCAGGCTGTTGGAAGCCGTGATGCAAAACACATTGGGATGTGCCCCAAAATCGCTGATGGGGCGGGGTTGGTAATTGGTATTGATGTTGGCATTGCCAGCGGCTATAAAAATGGGTGTGCCTTTGCCACTGCGCCCTTCGCGGGCTACTTTGGCGATATAATTGGTCACGTAAGTAGATAAGGGCATAGGCTTGGGGTAACCCAGGCTACAGGAAATAACATCGGCACCGTTGAGCAGGGCGTGTTCAAAGGCCGACTTGATGGCGTCGTCGGTGAGTACCCCGAGTTTGATGGGGATGATTTTACTGTTGGGCGCCGCGCCACTGATGCCATGCGCATCCACGGCTCCGGCAGCCACAGATGCACAAGAAGTGCCATGGCTCAGTACGGCCCAGGAGCCGTCGGACTTTCGTACGAAGGGCGAAACATCAGCGTTGCGATCCACCGCATTAAAAGGACTGCGCAATTTATTGCCATCTCCGCTGAGCAGGGGATGTTCGGTAGCAAAGCCTGTATCGATGACGGCAATTTTCAGGTAGCTGGAGCCCAGGCTTTGCAACTGTTTCCAGGCTGCTCTCACCTTAGCATCGGCGCCAGCCTTGAAATGCGTTGAACCAAACATCGCATTTTGAATATCGATGATGGGGATCTGCTGCCCGGAGTTTTCCAGGTGCCACAGGCTGCTGCTGTACGGGCCACCTGGAGGGGTAAAGGCCCTTTCTGAGGGCATGGCGGCAAACTCCGGCTCTGCAGTGCGCACGATCTTGCTTTTTTGCAATTCCACGGCGCACTTGATGGGGTTGGGCGATTGGGGAGTTGTGCAAACCCGGTAAGCTGCTGTGTCGACCACTTCTTTGATGCTCAGGGCCAGGCTTTCCAGCAAGGCATGTTGGGCTTCGGGGTCGGCATCGGCCATGAATTCGATGTATAAATTGCCGGTTGGGATAAGTGGGTTTTCTTCATCCTCGTCAACAGCCCACATGTGGGTGCCAACAGCCACATCGGGTTGTAGGCGCAAATCGTCGAGTTTTTTATCAATTCCGGTGTCGGACTGAACGACCTCAAAATTATCGATTTGTTCTCCCAATTCCCCGCCGCTAATTTTTCGTTTTTTCAGCGATCGGGAACCAGGGAGGTATTGAACGGCGACTTTGGTTTTGCTTTTGGAGAGGTTGATGCTGCCGCCACCGTATTCCAGCGTGGTTTTATTTACTTTGTTGGCCATATGTGGTGTAAATTGCTTTGTGCGGAAAAATACTAAAAACCGATCAGGCTGACCTCATTTTTCCATCATATTCTGCTACCTTTCGCCTTGATGGGAACCTGGGAATACATCCGTGCCATACTGCAGGCACTGGGCAATCGGCTTACGGCACATGCCGATGCCTTGTACCATTTTTTGGTGCCGGCTACAGGTGTTGTGTTGGTTCTCCTGGGACTTATCCTGTTGCTCATCGCAGTGCAAACCCGTTGGCGCCCTTTGCGGGTATTTATTTCTTACAAACATGCCTACCAGGATATAGCGGATGAAATTCGCCAGTTTCTCAACCAGCAGGGCCGTGTTTTCAAGGTGGAAATGCTCGATTTTCAGGAGCGTTCGCACGACCAGACCATTGCCGAGGTGCGGCGCATGATCCGGCATTCCGACATGATGATTTGTATTCCGGATCCGGCTAATCCTTCCTTCGTGAATGCGGAAATTTTGGCCATGTCGGTGCTCCAAAAACCCATCGTACTCATCCGGCACCAAAAAGAACAATTGTTGCCGCACACCGCGTTGAGCGGTTATCCCGTCTTATTGGCGGATGCTTTGCGGAAAAGGAAATTCCACCCACTGGCAGCTTATTGCAGATTTATCGGCCGCCATTACAGCGACTTAAAACGCCTGGGGCAGCGTTTGTTGCCGGCATTGATAGTGGTAGAGCTGGTCAAAGATTTTCGGGTTTACATCGCGTTGATATTGCTGGCCGTTGCCACCGGACTGACGGGTTGGGTTGCCTTGAAGGCTTTCCTGGGGCTGCTGGCCGGATTGACCTTGCTGGCGACCCTAGCGGTGGTATTATTGGGGTGGTGGACAGATCTTAGTGCCGTTCGGGTTGCGCGGCAGGAAATGTTGTCGGGCAACACCACTTACGAAAAACTGCGTGAAGCCCTCGGCGATCTGGGCAGTGATTTCGATATTTCGGATTGCCTGGATAAGGAATCCCTGCCATCGGAAAATTGACCTAGCCAAGGGCCAGTTTTTGTGTGTAGGGTTTTGGGCGTTGATTCGCGCCTGAAAAAACCTATTTGCAGCCGCTTTTTCTCCGAGTATCGATGATGTACTGGATTTTCCAACCTTCGGCGGTTTTAACCAACTGAAAGGAGTTGGTGCCGCAGTGCGAAATTTTTCCATTGACATAAAACACATAGGGCGTCCACACGCTGGCAAGTTGATCCTCTACTGCAATTTTTCCGAATTTGATGACCTCCTTGTAATGATCCTGCGTTGGCGTACCGACGAACTGGACAAAATCGCCAAAATTTTCGGTGTACACCGCAAGTTGCTGCTCCCGGTTGCGCATAAAAGTCTGGAATACCGGGGCATCGGTACAAGTACTTTTGAGCAAAGTAGTATCGCCTTTTTCCATACCCTCAAAAAAACGATTGATGACGGTTTTTACTGCTTTGACGTCTTGTTGCGACTGGGAGAAGCCTGGAACTGAAAACAGCAGGAGGGTCAGGGTTGTATTGAATAATTTTGACATGCGTAGTGCTTTTTTGTCAAAATTAAACCTGTAAGGTGTTTTAAAAGACCTTTTTCGATGAAGCGGGGAGATTTTTGATCCATGGGTTGAAAAAAAACAGCGCAAGGTCGATTTTTCATTCACGAAGCCATGATTTATAGCCACGAAGGCACGAAGACACAAAGGGATGGTTTTCCACCGGAATCTACTTTGTGTCTTGGTGCCTTCGTGGCCAAAAAAATCGTCAAAAAAATCAGGCAAACCAGGCCCCCACCACCGGGATATCCTTCCGGTTTTGCCAGGCAATAAATGCGCTGCCGGCAAATACCGCCAAAGCCAGGTAGAACAAGGTGCCGCCATCGCCTTGCACTTCAATGCCGAGTTTGGTCAGGTGGGAGACAATTGCCCCGGAAATGACGCCCAGCGCCAGCGCTGCGCCGGTGCCTGCTGTTCGGGGGATCAGGATCAGCACGGCAGCGATGAGTTCGGCAATGCCCGATCCTATGCGTCCCCAAGGTTCTATTCCCAGCGTTTGAAAAATGTAAACGCTTTCGGGCGCAGCGGTGAATTTGAAATAAAGGGTTTGGAGCAGAATGGCCGCAACAAGGATGCGAACGGCCCAAGACAGAATTTGCATAGGGTAGCAGTGGTTTGGTGAAAAAGTGTTCAAATGTAGCGGATCATGGTTAAATCAAAGTGTCGGCTGGAGAACATTTGGTTTTACCCTGCGTTTTTAAGGTCAATAAATCATCGTCGTGCGGACATTTTCAACAGCAATCCGGGTATAAAATGGTATTTTTGCCCTTGTAATTTTACGGCACCCAAATCATCACTTTCCAATGGTACAATACATCCTTTCTTTTTTGTTGGGTATCGGAACGCTACTCGCAGCACTGGCTTGCCAGGAAGCACCCGAGCAACAAACGGAAGCCAAAGCGGTTATTAACACACTAAAGGATACGATTGTCCCTGGGCGTGCAGACAAAATGATAAAGGATAACGGCTTCATGAGCACTAGCGCGGTGCCAAGCACTTTTGCCAGGGCTGATGAAAACACGCTTCACTACCTGATGGGGCAGTTTGAGCCCTCCGAACGCAAGGATTTTGTGAAAGTAGGCCGACCCTACAGCGACAAAGACGGGATGGTGCTCCGTCGCGAAACCTTTGAGGCATTTCGCAAAATGTGGAATGCCGCACGCAAGGATGGCGTAATGCTGAACATCATTTCTTCTACGCGAAATTTCGACCGCCAAAAGGCCATCTGGGAGGGTAAATGGGAGCGCTTTGCTGCCGATGCCCCCGAACCCGAAGCGCGTGCGCTGAAGATTCTGGAATATTCTTCCATGCCGGGTTCCTCCCGCCACCACTGGGGAACTGATATCGACCTCAACGACCTGGAGAATTCATCTTTCGCACCTGGAGGAAAATACGCCAATGTGTACCGTTGGCTAAGCCGGCATGCACAGGAATATGGTTTTTGTCAGCCCTACACGGAGCAGGACGAAAAGCGACCCAATGGCTATCATGAGGAAAAATGGCACTGGTCGTATATGCCCTTGTCCGGTCCCTTTCTTGCGCAGTACAAAGCCAATATTTCCAATGAAATGATCGGCGGCTTTAAAGGCGCCGAAACCGCGCGCAGCATCCATATCGTTGAAAATTACGTACTCGGCATCAACCCCGACTGCAAATAAGTTCACCCACTTTTACCTACCGTTCTAATGGCTTATACCGAATCCAACATGCTTCCCCTCGGCACTGAGGCGCCAGATTTTTTACTGCCGGATACTGTAAGTGGTAAAACGGTCCGGTTGCAGGACGTTTTGGGCGAAACGGCTACGGTGGTGATGTTTTTGTGCAACCATTGTCCGTACGTGGTGTACGTTAATCCGGAGATCGTCCGGCTGGTGGCCGATTACAAGCAGAAAGGCGTTGGCTTTGTGGGAATCAGCAGCAATGATGCGGTTGTCTATCCTCAAGACGGCCCGGAAGCCATGAAAGCACATGCCATAGAAACAGGCTATGATTTCCCCTACCTTTTTGATGAAAGCCAATCGGTAGCACGCATTTACGATGCTGCCTGCACACCCGATTTTTATGTTTTTGACAAAAACAAGCAACTGGCCTACCGTGGACAACTTGACGCAAGCCGGCCCAAAAGAAATGAAGTAGCCCCCAATGGCGCCGACTTGCTGGCAGCACTCGATGCTGTGCTCAAGGGGGAGGAAGTCAGCACTCGCCAGTATCCTTCCGGTGGCTGCAACATTAAATGGAAATCTTGATCTAAATTATATTCAACATACATGCGACCTAAGCAAATTACGGACGAACAGATCCAACATTTTATCGAATCAGCCTTGCAGGAGGATGTGCGCGATGGCGACCATACTTCCCTGGCTTGCATTCCGGCAGATCACAGAAGCCATTTCGGCCTGAAGATCAAAGACTATGGTGTGCTGGCTGGGGTGGAACTGGCGGAACGCATTTTTCGCCACCTCGACCCTACGGTTAACATGACCATCAAGAAAAAAGACGGCGCCGATGTGTTTTATGGCGAATTGGCTTTTGAAGTAGAGGGAAATACCCGGGCCTTGCTGACGGCTGAACGAACGGTACTGAATATCATGCAGCGCATGAGCGGCATTGCAACCTTGGCCAGCCGCTTTGCTTTTGAAGTTGGCGACCTGCCCGTGAAGGTGCTGGATACCCGCAAAACCACCCCGCTGATCCGTTTCCTGGAAAAATGGGCAGTAGCGATTGGCGGTTGCACCAATTACCGTTGGGGTCTGTACGACTGGATCATGATCAAGGACAACCATGTGGACGCGGCCGGTGGCATACGGCAGGCCATCGAGCGGGTGCACGCTTACCAAAAAGAAAAGGGATTGCAACTCGACATTACGGTGGAGGTGCGCAACCTGGTGGAACTCCATGACGTAATGGAAATTGGTGGCGTTACCCGGATAATGTTCGATAATTTTGAGATTCCGATTTTGCTTGAAGCAGTGGCTACTGTAAATGGCAAATTCGAAACCGAGGCGTCAGGCGGTATTAACTTATACAGTGTGCGCAAGTATGCCCAAACGGGGGTTGATTATGTCTCTGCCGGGTCCCTGACCCATTCGGCAGTGCCCCTTGATTTGAGCTTTAAAGTAATTAAGTAGGATTTAGTGTTGGATTTAGGGTTGGGTTTAGGGTTGGGTTTAGAGTTGGATTTAGGGTAGGGTTTATAGTAGGATTTATAGTAGGGTTTATAGTAGGATTTAGGGTAGGGTTTATAGTAGGATTTATAGTAGGATTTGGATAGGCAGCCCACCCTAAACCCCACCCTAAACCCCACCCTAAACCCAACGCTAAACCCCACCCTAAATCCTCCCCTAAATCCTACCCTAAACCCCACCCTAAACCCCACTCTAAACCCCACCCTAAACCCCACCCTAAACCCCACCCTAAACCCCACCCTAAATCCCCTTTATGACTGCCGATAATTTCTACTGGTATGCCAGCCTGCTGATTTTCCTCCCTTGGTTGTTGCTAATGTTTGCACCCAGCTGGCGCTACACGGAGCGGGTGGCTTTTGTTGCAGGGTTTGTCTTGCTGGCTGCAGCGGCATTTTTTACCTTTCGTTATGTGTTGCATGGCGCTGACGACGGCGGCAGCATTTTTTCCCTGGATGGACTCAAAAATCTGTTTCGCAGCAAAGAAATGCTGTTGACGGGCTGGCTGAACTACCTGTCGTTCAGTCTTTTTGCAGGTACATGGCAGTCGCACGACTCCAGGGAGGTGAAAATTCCGCACATTTGGGTGGTGCTTACCTTGTTTTTAACCATGATTGCTGGTCCGAGTGGCCTGCTGGTGTACATGGGCCTTCGCTGGGTGAAAACCCGTAAATGGGATGCCAAGTGAAGCGCGCGCTATGGCTATCGCTTTTTTTACTCTTTTGTGCTGACATCCCGGCACAGTCGCCATTTCGCAACAGGGTAGGGCTGGGTGCTGGTATTTCCGGTGGTAGTTTGATCGGAATAGGCATTGGTTACGGCCTGGAAAAACGCATGCCAGCCTTGAGTCTGTCGGAAATCAATATGCTTGATCGGAATCAGGTTTCCCGGTTCGACCGTATTGCAAGCTCCCGTTATTCCACCAATGCAAAGACCACCAGCGATGTGCTGCTGTTTTCCGGCTATGCGTTGCCGCTGGTACTGATGGCTGATCCGGCGATCCGAAACAATGCGGGACAAACTTATGGCATCATAGGAACAAGTTTTCTTGCTACTGTAGCGGCGACCAACCTTGTCAAAGTGGCTGTAAACCGACCGCGACCCTTTGTGTACAACCCCGATGTGCCGTTGCACCTTAAAATGGAAAAAGATGCCCGCTTGTCCTTCTTTTCAGGACACACCTCAACGGTGGCAGCCATGAGTTTTAGCACGGCGGCCGTGTGGCAATCGTATCACAAGGGTTCGAGGTTTGCTCTGCTGGTATGGACCGCTGCAGCCCTGCTTCCCGCCGCTACGGGTTACTACCGGGTGCAGGCGGGCAAGCATTTTCCCAGTGATGTGATCGCGGGATATGCAGTGGGCGCCCTGATCGGTTGGGGCGTTCCGCATGTATTCAGGCGTTGACTTTTCGCAATCTTTTTTTGTCAATAAACCAGGCAAATGCCGCTGTCACGAAGGCTGCCAATAAAAACATCAGCGGATTTACGATTACATGCACCATATTGGGATTGCCCCTTGATCCACCAGAAACAAGTACGTCAACGGTTTGGGGAACCAAATACAGCAAATAAGCCATGGAAAAGCTGGCTCCTGAAATGAGAGCAGCCATCACAAACAGCAGGGTGTAAAAAATACGAGGTGCTGGTTTTTCCGGGTACAGCGCATCGTCATTCAAGTGCAGCAACAAAAGGTGGTCTTGGGGTACCGAACATTGCAAGGCGGGTTTTTTGGACGCATCCATGAACTCTACCATGCAGACGCCGTCCTGTGGTTTGGTGAGTACAATTCCGATCTGGCCAACCCGGATACCATGCCCGTGGAGCGGCAATTTAAGTGCAACTGTGGCCCATTGTCGGATGTGGTTTGGCGCCATAATCCTTGCGTTGCAGTGTTTTGGGTTAAAAATGTACCCAGCCCTGCGCTTTCAATTCGTGCAATTTACCGCCTTTGGTGTTGAGTTTCACACCGTCTTTGGCGTCCAGGATTTCCCCGGCGATGTAAATGTCGGGAAGGTACTTCACCTTGTCTACATCCTTAGGGTCGATAGTGAACAGCAATTCATAGTCTTCCCCGCCGTTGAGTGCGCAGGTGATTGGGTCGAGTTTGAAGTTGATGGCCTGTAGCTGCGCTTCCGGGTGCATGGGTACACCGCTTTCTTCCAGCAGGGCGCCCACGCCGCTTTGTTTGCAGATGTGGAAAATTTCAGAGGCCAGGCCGTCTGATATGTCGATCATGGATGTAGGCTTCAATTGCGCCTTGCGGAAAACTTCTACAACATCGAGTCGGGCTTCGGGCTTGAGGTGGCGGGCAATCACCAGTTCATGTTCTTCCAGTTGGGGTTGGATGTCGGGGTGTTCCGCCCAGATTTTTTTCTCCCGCTCGAGAATCAGCAAGCCCAGGTAGGCAGCACCCAGGCTTCCGGTGATGCAAATCAGGTCGCCAGGCTTAGCGCCATTGCGGTAGCACAAAAGTTCCTTTTCACATTGTCCGATGGCCGTCACGCTGATCACCATACCACGGGTGGAAGAGGTGGTGTCGCCACCGACGAGATCCACGTTGTAGTGCTCGCACGCGAGCCGGATGCCTTCGTAAAGTTCATCAAGGGCCTCCACCGAGTATTTGTTGGAAATGGCGATCGATACGGTAATCTGCCGGGGGAAGGCATTCATGGCACAGATATCGGACAGGTTCACCACCACCGATTTGTAACCCAGGTGCTTGAGCGGCGTGTACGCGAGGTCGAAATGGACGCCTTCCACCAGCATGTCGGTGCTCACCACGGTCATGAAATTACCGTTGTCTATCACCGCCGCGTCATCGCCAACACCCACCAGCGAGGAGGGTTGCTGCAGGGAGAACTGTTTGGTGAGGTGTTCAATCAGGCCAAATTCGCCCAGTGTGTTGACGTCGGTGCGCATAAAAATGAGTTGAGTACTTTTCGCTTTTGTTCCGTTGCAGATGTGACAACAGTCCCTATTTCGATTTTAACTTAATGATGGGGCAGATCATCTCTTCCAGACTGATTCCCCCGTGTTGAAAGGTGTTCTTATAGTAGTTGTGGTAGTGGTTGTAGTTGTTGGGGTAGAGAAAGAAATAATTCTCTTTGGCAAAAATAAAGGTCGAGCTGACGTTTGGTCGGGGCAGGCCTGCCTGTTTGGGGTCTTTCACTACCAGTACGTCTTTGGGCTCAAACTGCAGGTTGCGGCCCACTTTGTAACGCAGGTTGGTGGTGGTTTCACGGTCGCCAATAACTTTTGACGGGGATTGTACGCGGATGGTACCGTGGTCGGTGGTTACGAACAATTGCACTTCTCTGCCTTCGAGGCGTTGCAGGGCCGTCCACAGCGGGCTGTGCAGGAACCAGGAGCGGGTGAGAGAGCGGTAGGCCCGCTCGTCGCCGGCGAGTTCTTTCAACACTTCCATTTCGGTTCGGGCGTGCGACAACATGTCGATAAAGTTGTATACAATAACGGTAAGGTCATTGTTGAGGTAGTTCAGGATATTATCGTTGAGATCTTTGCCGTGGCTCACGTTGGTGATTTTGGTGTAACCCCACTTGATGTCCTTGTGGAATACGCGGTCGACATGTTTGCCCAGGAAGAAATCCTCGAACATGTTTTCCGCCCTCATCGTTGTCGTTTTTCCACTTATCGGGGAAGGCCGCTTCCAGGTCGCCTGGCATCATGCCGCCAAAAATGGCATTTCTGCTGTATTGTGTTGCGGTAGGCAGAATGCTGAAGAAATAGTCTTCCTGTTCGGTGCGAAAGAGTTCGTTGATGAAAGGTTCTATGACTTTCCACTGGTCGTAGCGCAAATTGTCGAGCAGCAGTACGATGGTGGGTACGCCTTTTCCAACATGGGGGAAAACGCGTTTGCGCAGCAGGGAGTGCGACATGATGGGGCCTGTTTCCTGTTTGCGGTCGACCCAGTCGAAGTAATTTTTAACCACAAACTTGCTGAATTCGGTATTGGCCTGCTCTTTTTGCTGGGAAAGGATGTCGCCCACTTCAGCCTGGTTGGCATCGAGTTTGAGTTCCCAGTTGACGATGCGGCGGTACACTTCCACCCAGCCTTCGTGGTCGAGGCCGCTGGTCATTTGCAGGAATATCTGCCGGAAATCTTGCTGGTAATCCATGGCCGTTTTTTCCCTGATCAGTCGCTTGTTGTCGATGATCTTTTTCAGCGTCAGGAGAATCTGGTTGGGATTGACCGGCTTGATCAGGTAGTCGGAGATTTGAGCCCCGAGCGCTTCTTCCATGACATGCTCGGCCTCGTTCTTGGTGATCATCACCACGGGCACTTGCGGATTGATCTCTTTGATTTTGGGGAGGGTTTCCAGTCCGGTGAGTCCTGGCATGCTCTCGTCGAGAAACACGACATCAATTTCATTCGAATGTTCCAGATAGGTTTCCACCGCATCGTGGCCGTTGGTGGCCGTCAGTACCTCATAACCTTTGGATTGGAGGAACATGAGGTGGGGCTTGAGCATATCAATCTCGTCGTCGGCCCAGAGTATTTTGATCTTATCCATGAATGCTGAGATTAAAAGGTGGTGTGTTTATAGGGTTATCGCAAAGGTAGTTTTTTAACATTTCTCCAAGGGGGCTTGTTCGTCAAAATTGTCGCTTGCGGCTACCAATAGATGTTGAGAACGGATAGACCGTTCGGATAATTGCTTTTGCAGGCAAGTTGTTTCCCGTCTTGACCCGGAGGCGCTCAGATTACAGGCCTCAGAACAAAGCCCGAACTTGTGCCCGCCCTACGTGTACCAGTCGGTTGCTGCCTGTCCGACGGCCTTCGTATTGCAGGCTGAGTTGCATGTTGGCCGACAATTGCCGGTCGACACTCAGGCTCCAAAGGTAGTTTTTGCCGTTTTGCAGCCCGTCGAGCATGGCGTAAGCGACAGGCGAGTTGGCTTCGCCCTGGTATTTTACACTGGAAAAAGTGCCCTTTGCCCGGATGGCTGTGGCGGCTTTAAAGCCATTGTTGTTGGGCTTGCCAACGGGGTTCCAACTCAGTTCTGCGGTGGTGGCTACTTCTTCTGCCGACTCCATATTGTTCAGGGTATTCCGGCTGTCTTTGTAACTGAAATTGCCCACGAGCCGAAAAACGGGAACAGGCAGCCAGCTCAGTTTTGGTCCGCTGCGAAATGACCGGATGCTGTAATTCCGGTTGATGAAATTTTCGGTGTCGTTTTCGCGCATGCCCAGAATGGCATCGGTTTCCAGGCTCCATGTTCGGCCCAGGTTAACCCGGCCATGAAGTCCTTGTTCAGCATTTCTTCGGCTTTCAAATCCCGTTGTCACCACCACCCGGTTGCGGGCATCGCTTTGGGTGAGGGAGAGGTCCCAAACCGGGTTGGCACGGTTGACAAACAAAGCATTGCGGATGGTGGCACTTACCGCTACCAGGGCAGTGTCGGCTACCCCCAGGTCGAAGGGGTTCCAGGGCGAAATACCAGCAATGTCGGCATTTACTTTTCTGCTGATTTGCAGGGTGCTTTGCAGGAAAAACGGCTGGTGAATTTTTTCCAGCCCTGTTCCGATCGCGCCCAGACCAGGCGGGGCTCGAGCCGAAGATTTTGGTTGTAGGCCACGTTGTTGGTCCGGATAAAATCAGTGGTGGTCACCGCCACGCGCACATAATTGGCCTGGTCCTGAAACACGGCGATTTCCATTTCATCCACCTGCAAGGTGCTGTCGCGGTTGCGGTCGACCCAGGTGTACACTCCTTCGCCGGGATTGACCATCACGTAATTGAATTGAATTTTCGGACTTTGCCCGGCCCCGATTTCATAACCGGTGGTAAAGGAAAATGCGTTTTCCAGGCTGTCTGGGAAAAATCAACCCGCCCCAGGTAACTGGTCAGGGGCTTTTGCGTGGTTAAACTGGAATCGATGAGATTCAGATTACGCCAGCTGAGGTTCCAGAGCAATTGCGAATTGTTTCCGTTGCTTTTTCTGGTGGGTTTCCAGTGCCCGTTGATGTTGGCTTCCCTTGCTTGGGTGTTTTGCTGAAATTGGGCTGCGGTTGGAGCATAGTCGTTCCTTTGCTGCAGGCTCCCGCCCCATTGCCAGGTTTTCGTGCTGTCGGGCAGCAGCAGGTATACCCTTCCGATATCGTACCAAAAGCTGGACGCATTGAGGGTATCGGAGTTGGCTATCCGGCGCTGGTTGCGTTCGCGTTCGCCGTAAATACCGATCTTCAGCAGTGGTGTTTTGGCAATGGAGTCGGAACGGAAAAAGGTTTTACTGAGTTCAAATTTGGGTCGGGAAAAATTGGTGTTTTCCTTACCCCCTTCTGTTTGCAGAAGGTTGGCTTCCAGGAACAACTCATAGCCGTTTTTCTGGATACGGCCCTGTCCGAAGTTTCGGATACCGGTGTACTGCGTCGTCCGGATAAATGTACCCGCTTCATAGCGGAGTGTACCCAGGTTTTTTTTCTGGAAGGATAGCCCTCCGCGGGCGATATGTTCTGGCAGTTGGTTGGTGTTGGCTTCAGGTTCCAGTCGCGCAGGTATCTGCAGGCCGGTAGGGGTTGATGGCCAGGAGTTGGGCCCAGTGCCTTCGTAAACGGCAAACAGACTGTTGTTCCAGCCTTTGCTTTGCCGGCTGGCCAGAGGTTTTGCCGGAGGCTGAGCCAGGCTGCCGCACCGAGGTTGTCGCGGCGGTCGAGTGGGGAAAATCGGTTCAGGTCGCGGTTGCTTAAGGCCAGTTCCGACTGGATGGAGGTGTTTTTACCCAGTTGGAGGTCAGCACCTGCAGTGTACAATTGCCGCAATTCAGGAGCAATAAGTTTGATGACGGGTTCGAAATTCCCTTTGGGCTGGCAGGTTACGGGGTCGGGCGCCACCCATTGGTAAACGCGTCCGTTGGCAGCGCTTTGCACCAGCACATAATTCCCCTGTCCCTGCAACACTTCGGTGAAGCGGGCGGTATACAGGGCATTTTCAGGATTGGTAGAATACACAAGAATGCTGCGCAAACCGCCGCAAACCAGGGTGTCCGCTGTTGGTATTGTATCCGGGAGGGTCGAATGCGCCACTCAGGGTATCGATACCGGATGCATAAGCCTGCTGGAGTTGATCACCTGCTTGTGCAAGCGCTTGTCGTTCCTCGGCACTCAGGTCTTGCGCGCCACCCGAGTTCCGGCTGTCCTGCTCGGAATAGAGGTTGAAGTAGACCCGCTGTTTTTCCATTTTCCATTCCAGGTTGGCGGCGGCGGTGGAGCGAAGGTAGGCCTGCACGGCGTATTCGAACTCCACGATGATGCGGCTGTCTTTGGTAATCAGTTTGCGCTGGGTAAATGTTATTTCTCCCAGGTTGTAGTCGATTACATAGTCGTCAATCAGTCCCCGGCGCAACAATATGCCATCGATGTACACCTTTTCGGTGCCTGCCAGGACGATAATAAAACGCTCGCCCTCAGCCCCCTGTAGCCGGTAGGGTCCCTGGTTGCCCTCCTGGCCGGCTATGATCTGGCGGGCAAATTTTCCTCTTGACACCCCTGCGGCAGTTCGCAGGGCAAGGGTATCGGCGCGCATTTTCTCCCGATTTTTCAACTGTGGGAAAATCTGGGTTTCCACCTGAGCGCCCTGTAGCCGTTTGAAATAATTGGAAAAGTAGTTTTGTTGCGGCTTTGTCAGGTCGTAATCACCGGCGGTGAGGGTGGTGTATTTCCGGTTGAGTTGGATGTAAACGCGGTCGAATTCCTGCAGTTGCCGGGTACTGCCATCGGGTTGGAGGGGAATGGAATTGTCGGAAATAGCCGCCCGAATGTTGAGGTCGTTGCCCAGCTTACCATCGAGCTGCAGGTTAAGGTTGGAGTTGAAAACGAGGTTCTGGCTGTTGCCGAACGACAGTCCGCGGGTGTACACCCCGCTGGAGTTAAGTCCGGTACCACCCAGCAGCGGTGTCGCAGGCTGGTAGGGCGTATAGTCAAACTCAATGGCATTGTCGCGGGAGGCTTTTCGGATGAGCACCGTATCGAGCCGGCTGAGCGAACCTGCCAGGTCGACGGGGAACACTCGGTATTGTGTTTGTATGGTCTTTAAGCCAGGGTACATGTTGTGCAGCGCAGCAGTATCGATCAGCAAGCGCCGGTTGTATACTTGGAAAAGTGCAGAGTCGAGTAACTGCCCGTTGCTGCTGTCGCGCACTTCCAGCAAAGGCAGTGCGATGGTCAGGGTATCGAGGTCCTGACTGCTGGTGTTTGCTGGCAGAAAACGGGTGCGCAGGTTCGAAAGCGGCTGTTGGGCAACGAGCAGTCCGGGCCCCCAAAGCAGCCCCAGAAGGAGCAGGCAGGGACGAAGTATTGTAGAAACCCGGAGGAAAAATTGCTGCATGTGCTTTATGGACGCAAAAAGGGCTGCTTGTGTTGCCTGAAGAATAAAACGCGTGGCGGATGGAAAGCGATCGAAAACTTGTACTTTTATTGCCGACACGTTGCTAAAATGAATGCTTATGAACTGGCTTTTCCGATTCCGCACCATGACGCTCTTGCTGGTGGTAATAATAACCAGCCAACTTCCTGCGCAAATATCCGAACATTATTACCTTATTTTTTCCGCACGCCCCGCTACGCTGAAACCATTTTCTATTGGTGGCCATGCCTTTGTTTCCTGGGGGCGGGGAGATTCCAATGAAATCAAGGCGCAGCGGAGTTTTGGGTTTTATCCCAAGCCTAAATCCAATTTGTGTGCACTGCTGTTTAAAAAAAATCCGGGCAGGGTTGAAAATGGCTTTAAAACCAATAGTCGTGGCGTGCGGGTAACCCAAATGGTGATGGAGCTTGATTCGCTGCACTGGTACGAAAGCCTGCAAACTGCAGATGTCTGGAACGGCGAGCCATACAATTTGTGGGACTATAATTGCACCGCTTATGTCGATGGCGTAGCAAAAATGGTGCATTTGAAAACACCAAGGCGTAAAACGTTGTTTGGCTTTCCAAGAGCTCCGGTCAAATACATTGAACGGCTTTGGCGCAAAAACCAGAAACGCAGTACGAAGCCCGCACGGATTTATTACGAAAATTCGGATACCAAAGTAGCCACAATTATACTGGGTCCCAACGATTTTGTCCTCAAGGGCACTCCGCCACAGGATGAAGAAACTACCAAAATAGAGAACCGGGCCAGGGTGGAAGCAGGCTTTTTTGATATTAACTTTGCCCGGAACTTTAATACAACCCGACAATAAGCCGGACTTTAGCCAAAGGTCAATAACGAATGGCTAATGCCCATCTTTGGCCCAGATTATTACCCTGCATGACAACCGAACAGTTTCGTGAATTTGCTGTCACCATCCCAACCGATCCAGGTATCTACAAGTTCCTGGATACGGAAGGTGTGATTTTATACGTAGGTAAAGCTAAAAATCTTCGCAACCGGCTCAACTCGTACTTTGGCGATAAGAAGCACCAGACCTCCAAAACCAAGGCCCTTGTGCGTCATGCCGACCACATCACGTTCACGATTGTGGAAACCGAGTACGATGCCCTTTTGCTGGAAAATACCCTGATCAAGAAGCAACAACCACGGTACAACGTGATGCTGAAAGACGAAAAGTCGCCACTTTCCTACATTTGTATCAAGCATGAGCGCTTTCCCAGGGTATTTCTTACGCGAAAAACCATCAAAGATGGGTCGCATTATTTTGGCCCCTACCTGTCCAAACAACGGGTGGCGCAGATGCTCGACCTGATCCGAAAAATTTTCCAACTGCGTACCTGCTCGCTGTATCTCTCCGAAAGCAACATCAGCAAGGGCAAGTTCAAACCCTGTTTGGAATACCACATCAAAAACTGCGCGGCGCCCTGTGTAGGGCTGGAAAGCGAGGAGGAGTACCAGGCTAAGTTGGAGCAAATCAAAAACATTCTGAAGGGCAATTTTAGCGCAGTAAAAACCCACCTAAAGGAAGAAATGCAGCGTTTTGCCGGGAATATGCAGTTCGAGCAAGCGCAATTGATGAAGGAAAAGCTGACGCTTTTCGAAGATTATCAGGGCAAAAGCACCGTGGTGAACCCCAATATCCACGATGTGGATGTGTTTGCCATCGCTGGCGACGAAAAGGAAGCGTATGTCAACTATTTGAAGGTGGTCAATGGCGCGGTGATCAACACCTATACCCTTACCCTTACCAAAAACCTCGACGAGGAACAGGAAACCCTGCTGCTGTATGCGATCCAGCTGCTCCGGGAAAAATTCAACAGCCTGACCCAGGAAATCATCGTACCGTTTGAGATGCTCGTGCCGGAGGCGCCGGAACTTGTGATCACAGTACCTAAGATTGGCGACAAGAAAAAACTGCTCGAGCTTTCTGAAAAAAATGTGCAATACCATCTGTTCCAGCGCAAAAAGCAGGAAATCAACAAGGCAGGAAAACAAACCCCCGCTGAGCGGATCCTCCGTACCCTACAGTCGGATTTGCACATGAGCGATGTGCCCCTGCATATCGAGTGTTTCGACAACTCCAATATTCAAGGAACGCACCCGGTTTCATCCTGTGTGGTTTTCAAGAATGCTAAGCCAGCGAAGAAGGACTACCGGCACTACAATGTAAAATCGGTGGAAGGCCCCAACGATTTTGCTTCCATGGAGGAAGTGGTGCACCGGCGTTACAAACGGCTGCTGGAGGAAGAACAGCCGCTCCCGCAGTTGATCATCATTGACGGTGGCAAAGGCCAGTTGTCGGCAGCCATGAAAAGCCTGAAAGCCCTCGAACTGGAAGACCGGGTGACGGTGATTGGTATCGCCAAAAAACTGGAGGAAATTTACTTCCCTGGTGATTCGGTGCCCCTGCACATCAATAAAAAATCGGAGTCGCTCAAACTGATCCAGCAAGCGCGCAACGAAGCCCACCGTTTTGCCATTACCTTTCATCGCGACCAGCGCAGCCGGGATTTTATCAAAACGGGCCTCACCGACATACCGGGCATCGGGGCGAAAACAGCTGAAAAGTTGTTGAAAGAATTTGGCTCCATGACGCGCTTGCAGGCTGCTGCGCCGGAGGCGGTTGAACAGGTCGTGGGCAAATCGGCTGCCGGGAAAATCAAAGCGTTTTTTGCGTAGAGGGGAATGACAGGATCGGCAGGATTTTTCAGGATAAAAAAAGATTTTTTTTCGATTTTAGAAAGTAGAATCGACTTTCAGTAAATACCCTAAATCGTTATTGCCATTTACAGTCAGGTGTAAAATCACCGATCCTGTTATTCCCCTCTACCAAGAAAAAAATCCTGTCATTCTAGTCAAAATCAATCTCCGTATTGTCGCCAATGTTCAGGCTGAGGTTCATGCCGCGGATGGTAGCATCGGAACCGATAACGGAGTGTTTGAGCACCACTTCTTCCAGGGCGGCAAAATTGCCGATGATGCTGTCTTTTATAATGGCGTGGTTGATGCTGGCATTGTTGCCCACGGTGACGTGCGGGCCAATGATGCTGTTGCTGATCTGGCAATCGGTACCGATGGCCACCGGATGGATGAAGATGGTGTTTTCAAATTCCGGAAGCCCGAACATGTCGGAGGCGTAGCCGCGTTGGGAGAGCAACATGGCATTGGTTTCAAGGAGCACCTCCTTACGGCCACAGTCGAACCAGTTGTTGACCGGGATGGCTTGCATGCGGATGCCCTGCTCGAGCATGTACTGCAACGCGTCGGTGAGCTGGATTTCTCCAACCGTTCGGATATCATTGTCGATATGGTGCTGTATGGCCGCCAGCAGGCTTTTAACCTCCTTGATTTTGTACAAGCCAACGATGGCCAGGTTCGATTTTGGGATGCGTGGTTTTTCCACCATGCGCAGCACTTGCAAATCGCTGTCTACTTCGGCGACGCCAAATTCCCGGGGTTCGGCCACTTTTTTGACGCCCAGGCAAGTATCGGGGCAGTCGAGCATCTGTTGCAAATCAACATCAAAGATGGTATCGCCAAAAGCCACAATGATTTCGTCTTCGTTGCGAATGACATCCTGGGCCGACCAAATCGCATGGCCGGAACCCTCGCGGTATTCCTGGTAAACGAAATGGGTTTTCAAATCCGGGTAACGCTCCTCAATGAAATCGCGCACCTTATCGCCCAGATAACCGATCACAAACACGAAGTCGCGCAGTCCCGCCTCAACCAGATTGTCGATGATAAAACAAATGATAGGTTTCCCTGCCACGGGCATCAGGGGCTTGGGTTGGGTATAGGTGTGGGGGCGGAGGCGTGTGCCGGCCCCGGCTACCGGGATCACGACTTTCATGGCGGGCGGAATGGTTATAGCCCAAAGGTAGGTGAAAAGCGGAATTGTTCAAGTTGTTTACACATACTTCGTTTGGGAGGTAGGGTAAATGCTGTAATTTAGCGATGTTTACCGTCCGTTTTATCCCTGGTGATAACGACGGCTTCTGATGTTTATAAAACTTTGCTCGCATGAATGCCGTTTTTCCGTTGCAGTACGCTGCTTTCACCTTTGTTGCCATGCTGATGATCCAGTATACCATCCCTTAATACCTGCTGGTCGGCGGGGGGCTGCTGGCGGGTTTTTTCCTTTGGAAAACCAGCGACGATCGCGCCCTGGCTTTTGGTTTGATGATTGGTAGCGCTGCATTTGGGATTTTTGCTTATTTTTTCGGCAATGTTTGATTCATTCTGTCGTTTCAAGCGCGACTAAATTTTAAAATCCAGTCACTATGAGAAAGCTGAACTGGTTGGCCATTTTGCTTTTTGTCCCAATGCTCGCTTTGGGACAGGCAGAACTCAATCGCGGCACCGTCCGCTATGAAATGGTAGGTATGACGGCCGGTGGCGCCGACGATCCTTCCATCTTTACCATTTATTTTGCGCCTGGCATTGCCTCCACGGTGCTCTCCATGCCCAGTGGTGAAGAAGCACTTTCGGTGCTTTACAATTACCAGGAAAACAGGGCCTACATGATCTTTCGGGAAAAACGTAAATCCCTGGTTACGCCGGTTACTTTGGAAGAATTGTCGGTCGCGGGCGCTGAATTTGAAGATTATGTGGCGGAAAACATCAAGTCGAAAGGCAAAACCATTTTGGGCTATCCCTGCCGGGAAGTCCGAATTCGCCTGGTGGATGGAGCCGCATCTTCTCAACGCGTACATGCCTGGGTAACCGATGATATTCATACCCCTTGCCGTATTGCCAACGGATTGGAAAGTCTGTTGGGTGGCTTCCCATTGGAAATTACCTTTAACATGGGATCGGGAGCCCAGGGCGACCAGGTGGTATACAAGGCAGTGGACATTAGTCCGGCCGTAAATGCCGACATGCTTAAATTGCCGGAGTAATTTGGCAACTCCGATACTCGGCCTCGTTGCAACAGCCACCCTTTTCCGTACTGCGAATTTGCCCGTTTGCCTTGAAAGTGCTCCTTTTCAGGGGTTATGGTGTTTTTTTTTAACCTGGCAAGTTGTAATTTAAAATATTTTGTTTTAAATTCGCCTTTGGTTTCAACTTTTTTGTTCACCTAAAACTGTTATTATGCAAAGGAAAACCAACTGGCTGGCAATTGTCGTTGCCGCACTTGTCTCATTTTTTATTGGATTTCTTTGGTATGGCCTGCTTTTCCAGAATGCCTGGATGGAAGGAAACTACATCACCATGGAAGGCGAAAAAATGTTTAAAAACGGGGTGGAGATGCCCATGTCGTTTGCACCCATGATCGTTAATACCATCGCGATGATTTTTTATGCCATTGTGATGGATTGGGTGCTGGGCCGTATGGGCATCCAAACCTGGATGGAAGGCGCCAAAGTCGGCGCGGTGTTGGGCCTGTTGATGGTCGTGGGTATTCTAACCGGCAACATGTTTGCGGCAATCCCATGAGTCTGGTAATGGTAGATGGTTCTTATTCCCTTGTGCTCTTTACGCTTATTGGCGCCATTATTGGTGGCTGGACGAAGAAGTAGTATGAAAAACAAACAAGCGCCAACCGGGGTATCCCGGTTGGCGCTTGTTTTGCTCAATTTCAAGTTTGTTAGATCTATGGTTGGCAAGGCAAGGGTATATTTTTGGTGCCTAAACAGCCTCCTTCAGGCTTACCTTGGTGCTTTGCCCACTAGTTTTTTCGAACGACTTCTTCCGCTACCTTTCCATTTTCATAGACGACCATCCCCGTCACGGCTGATTGATCGTTAAGGATAAACTCAAAGCTCAGGTCGCGTTCCGTGAAGAAAACTGGGTCTCGGTTTCTGGGAAACAACACAAAACTAAGGTTCTCCACTCTCTGAGGAGGAGGGTGCCATATTCGCGCTCGACGGTAATGGTTCCCGATTGTGGCCCTTCGTACGTGCCGGCGTACAGGTCGAGGGTGCTGTGGGGTAGGGTGATGGCCTTGCGCGTTCCGGGGGCACTGGCGGCGGGTGCATGATCAAAACTGAGGATGCGCGACATTTTCCAGGCGCCGTCCTCTAAAATCCACAGGTGTGTATATTTTGCTATACCCGTCCGCTGCTCGGGTTTATCATCCTCTTGTTGGTAAAAATAGTGTTCTCCCAACAAGATGGCGCCATAAGGCACCTTGTCTTTCATCATAGGATAAACTTCTGCGGAGCCGGGGACGGCTTCCCTGCGCACCCGGGAATTCGGGTTATCACATAGGTTTTTTTGCGTAGTCACCAACATACTTTCCAGCCCCAGGGTAATGCCGCCTTTATCATGGTAAACTCGAGATCACTTGCAAGAAATGGCTTCATGCCACTGGTGTCGCAGCGGTTGTATGCCTCCCAAAATAGGCTGTCGTTGTTGAAAATAATGGCGGAAAGTTCTGTTTCGCTGGTTTGGGCCTGCAAAGTGCTAAAGGGCAGCAGCGAAAGAAAACTGATCAAAAAAACAATAGGTCGAAGCATTGGTTGCTGGTGGGTTTAGGTAGACGTTTGCCAAAAGTCGTTGATGCTCGATCTGCCGCGCAGTTATAAGTTGCAGCCAAAGACCAATGCCCAAAGGCTATTGCCTTGTTTATGTTGCCTTTACAAAACGAATGGAAAGCGAATTTACACAATGCCGGGTGTTTTTTGCGGTCATGCGTTCTCCTTCGAAAACATGCCCCAGGTGGCCATCACAGTTGGTACAAATAATTTCCACGCGTCGCATCCCAAAACTAACATCTGTTTTGCGCAATACAGCACCGGGGATCTCATCGTCAAAGGACGGCCATCCGCAGCCGGAGTCAAATTTGTCGGAGGAATGGTACAAGGGGGCGTTGCATCTTCTGCAGATAAACATGCCTTTTTCATGGTGATTCCAATACTCCCCGGTAAAGGCGGGTTCTGTGCCTTTTTGTGCAATCACCTGCGCTTCCTCGGGGGTGAGCGCATTCCAGTTTTCTTTGTTGTCTGCCATATTCAATGCAATGATCTGGTGCAATCCAAAATTAGCGGCCAGAAAGGTAAGATAATTGCTGTATAACAACAATTCAGGCGGGCTTGTTGTGAAAGCAAGCACCAACATTTTTATTAAAAACAGCGTAACTTGCAGGCAAAATCGATGACTATGAGGAACCTGATCCTTCTCTTGTGCATGCTGGCTGGACAACGCCTGGCAGCAATTCCGGCGTACGACTTCTCCGTCACCGACTCCGATGGCAATACCCACGAACTATACGCCGACTACATCAACCAGGGGAAGGCCGTGGTGATCGAGTTCTTTTTCACTACCTGCCCGCCGTGCGCCACCCATGCACCCTACTACCAAACGCTGTACACCCAAATGAAGCAGCAGTTTGCCGGAAATGTGGAGTTTTTTCTGGTCACTACCCTCGTTTTTGACACCAATGCCAAGGTGGCTACTTATAAAACCAATAAGGGCCTGACCATGCCCGGTATTGGTACCGACGGTAACTCACAGGATATTCTCGAAGAGTTTCAAAGTGGAACTTACGGCTTGTTTTACGCCACCCCCACCTTTGTGGTGATTGCGCCCTACAGTGGCGAGGTGTTTTACGATATCCGGGAAATTACACCCCAGGCAACGATGGACAAAATTGCCATCCTCACCACCCACTTGCTGCAGCCTCCCCAACCGAATGCTTTGTGCGATGTACTTACCCCGCTTGGGGATGGTATAGCCAACGTTCAAATGCATGTTGATGCCACCAATCTCGATACCTCCTTTGCTGTCGATGGGCAGTATAATCTCGCAAATTTTCCTGCGTTGCAAAACAACTATCCCTACAATTTCTGGGCATCGCGCAACGATAATTACCTCAACGGGGTATCTACCTATGACCTGGTGCTTATTGCCAAACATATCCTGGGACTGGAACCCCTGAACGCTGCCTGAAACGCACAGCAGCCGACGCCAACAGCTCGGGGTCGATTACCACCTTTGATATTGTTGAACTGCGCAAACTGATTCTGGGCATTTATTCCGAGCTGCCGGCTGCCAAATCCTGGGTGTTTGAGCCGGATACAGCCTGGGACATTAATGGTTATTGCGGTAATTTTATGGGGATCAAAGTTGGCGATGTAAATGGAACTGCTATTGCAGACAGTTATACGCAGGCTGACGACCGTAGCCCGGACACTTTTTTTGAATTGTCCGATAAATCGCTTCTTGCTAATACCGTACAACAGCTGGCCATTCGGCTCCCATCAGTATCAGCGCTCAATGGTTTTCAGGCGGCATTTACGGTTGACCCCCAATTGCTCGAAGTAGTTGATGTTCAGGCGCCGATGCTGCCTGACTTTACTCCCGACAATTATTTTTACGACCCTGCCTCCGGGGCTTTGCGGTTCAGCTGGAGCCAGGCCGCCGCACAAGCGCTCCCTTTTGGCGCTGAAATCGTACTTGTCCTCAGGACGAAAGCAGCTGCGCAGGTGGCACAAGCTCTGAGCCTCGACAGCCGTAGCCTTCCTGCAGAACTGTATGCCGAGGCTGAATCCAAGGCACAGGCAATTGGCTTGCATTGGACTGCTCCTGACGCTGCAACAGGCAACGCTGCTGTTTACCCTAATCCAGCAAGTGGATCGTTTTGGGTGCAGATAACATCCGCTAACAATGTTCAGGAACCTTCCCTGAGCCTGGTAGATGCACTCGGACGCCGTTGCTTTGAACAGCGCGGAAGCCTGCAGGCAGGTTACAACCAGCTGGAATTTACCCCCGGGCATCTTGCAAGGGGCTGGTATACGGTGCTGATGGACGGTAAGGTACTCGGAAGATTGCTTTGGCAGCCTTAGGCTATTTTTGCCAAATCAAATTTTACAAAAGCCTTACGTTTTACCCTTTTTCCAAATTACCTTTGTTGCGATGGCGCACATCGCACTCTTCATCTGGCTGTTTTCTTTGCTGGCGTTGGTACATACCTACGTGCTGTATCCTTTTTTGCTGCGGTTTTGGGCAAGAAATAAGCCGCTGAATCCCATTAGGTTTGCAGCAGATGATCAGGAGTTGCCCTTCGTTTCAGTACTCATGTCGGTGTACAATGAAGAGAAAGTGATGGCGGAAAAAATGAAGTCCCTGCTTGATTTGCACTATCCTGCCGATAAACTACGCTTATACATCGGGTCAGACTGCTCCAGCGACAATACCCATGCCCTGATTGCGGAACATATTTCCGATCGGTTGCATTTTGTACCTTTTGAACAGCGGCGGGGTAAACCTCCGGTCATCAACGACCTGGCGGCAATGGCCTTTGCCCGCGTGCCTGCTGGTGCAAACCACGTATTGTTGCTGACCGATGCCAGTGTTATGCTGGAGCCGGAAGCCTTGTACCGCCTGGTCCGGCATTTTAAAAATCCAGGTATCGGAGTAGTCGATGCCTGCATGTTGAGTACTGGTACCCGTAAGGAAGGTATCAGTCAGAGCGAGGAGCGCTACATCGGTGGCGAATTGCAGCTAAAATCGGCCGAAAGCCGGCTATGGGGTAAGATGATTGGTCCTTTTGGCGGCTGTTACGCCATGCGTTCCGATTTGTTTGAGCCCATTCCGCCCAATTCACTGGTCGACGATTTTTACCTGGTATTCAGGGCCCTGGAAAAGGGTGCCGCTGCCATCAACGACCTCGATGCTCGTTGTTACGAAGGTGCAACCCACAAGGTGCGCGATGAGTTTCGGCGCAAAAAGCGCATTGCGGCAGGAAGTTTTCAGAATTTGCAGCGCTTTGGGCATTGGGTGCTTCCCCCGACCACCACGCTGGGTTTTGCGTTTTTGTCGCACAAGGTGTTGCGCTGGCTGGGTGGCTTTTTTATCATTTTGGCCTGGCTATCAAATGCAGTGCTGGCATATGGCAACCAAATCTTTCGCGGTTTGTTTGTAGCTTTTACCCTTGGTTTATGCCTGGTTCCTTTGCTCAACTGGTTGCTCAATAAGTTCAATATCCATCATTTTTACCTGAAAAGCATCGCCTATTTTTTAGCCATGAACGCAGCCCTGGTTGCTGGTTTTTTAAATGGCTGAACGGTATTCGCGAAAATACCTGGGAACGCACCGAACGATACTGACATGATTCAAACGACTTTTTGAAAATTTACCCACTCACCAACTAAAATCTTCTTTTTTGGAACCTGCAGCTTTAAATACCATAGAAGAGGCGCTGGAAGATCTCCGTGCCGGCAAAATTATTATTGTCGTGGACGATGAAGACCGGGAAAACGAAGGTGATTTTGTTTGTGTTGCAGAACTGGTGACCCCCGCCATGATTAATTTCATGGCCACACACGGCCGTGGCCTGATCTGTACGCCCATCGAAGAAAAACGCGCGGAGGAACTCGAGCTGAACCTCATGGTAAGTGCCAATACCGCCTTGCATGAAACCGCTTTTACAGTATCCATTGACCTGACCGGGCAGGGATGCACCACAGGCATCAGCGCTTATGACCGGGCAACAGGTATTCGCCACATGACGAACCCGGCAGCGAAACCCAGCGATTTTGCCCGTCCGGGTCATATTTTCCCCCTTCGCGCCAAGCAGGGTGGGGTATTGCGCCGTATCGGCCATACCGAAGCCGCCGTAGACTTGGCCCGTATGGCCGGCTATTATCCCGCCGGAGTATTGGTAGAAATTCTGAATGAAGATGGTACCATGGCCAGGCTTCCCCAATTGCTGGAAATTGCGCGAAAATTCGACCTAAAGATCGTCTCCATTGACGATCTGGTGGCTTACCGCATGCGCACCGAACGCATTGTTAAAAAAGAAATCAGCACCCCAATACACACCATCTACGGAGATTTCGAGGCAACGGCTTATACCGATGTCACCAGTGGTGATTGTCATTTGGTGCTCCAAAAAGGCCAATGGCTGGCAGAGGAGCCTGTGTTGGTGCGGGTGCATTCCTCTACAGAGACGGGTGATATTCTTGGGACATTGCTGGACGACAGTGGTGCGCAAATCGGGGCTTCCCTCAAGGCAATTGCTGCCGATGGAAAAGGCGCCTTTGTTTATTTGCGGCAATCGGATAAAAGCAATCTCCTCGCCAAACTGCAACACTACAAGCAGATGCGAGAGGGAAATGCACTCGAAAAATTTGAACTGAACTCTGGCATGGGTAAAAAAGATTTTGGCGTTGGCGCGCAGATACTCCGCGATTTGGGCATCACCAAGATCCGACTGCTGACCAATCACCCACGCCCGCGTACTGGCTTTGTTGGCTACGGGCTGGAAATAGTAGAAAACATTCAGTTGCTGCCGGAAAGCAAATAATTCGGTACAGACAACCCATCTTGTTATTTTTGCATCCTGATTATGGAAAACAAACCCGTTGTAACACCGTACCAATCTCCTGAAGGTAAAAAAGAGCAGGTGGAACGGATGTTCGATAAAATTGCACACCGTTACGATTTTCTGAACCGGCTCTTATCGCTGGGTATCGATGTATGGTGGAGGAAAAAAGCCCTGGGTTACCTCAGCGCGCTGAAACCGAAGCAAATACTCGATGTCGCCACCGGAACAGCCGATGTGGCCATAATGGCCGCCAAAATGCTGAAGCCTGATGCGGTAATTGGCATCGACATTGCCAACCAGATGCTTGAATTGGGCCGAGGAAAAATAGCATCGCAGGGTTTGGGCGAAGTCGTCACGCTGGAAACAGGCGACAGCGAAGCCCTTCGTTTTGACACCGGGACTTTCGATGCGGTAACCGTTGCTTTTGGGGTGCGTAATTTTGAAAACCTGGAAAAGGGGCTGCAGGAAATGTACCGCGTGATGCGTTCCGGAGGCCGTGTAGTGATTCTGGAATTTTCCCGACCGCATATTTTTCCAATAAAACAGCTCTATAATACCTATTTCAAATACGTTTTACCACTTATCGGACGTTTAACAAGCCGGGACATCCGGGCCTACACCTATCTCTTTGAAAGCGTGCAGGCCTTCCCGGAAGGAGAGCAGTTTTTACAAATATTATCCAAAACCGGCTATCAAAATACACAATGCGAACGACTTACACTGGGCATCTGCTCCATTTACTCGGCCACGAAGCCATGAAAAAAACATTTTTGATCCTCGCTTTACTGGGCTGTTTCCAATTTATGGCACATGCGCAGTATAAGCAGGGGAACGTTAATTACCTGGATTTTCAATCCAAACAGTACTATTTTGGCATCACGCTGGGATACAACCAGAGTGACTTCAAGGTGTACCATTCCAAAGACTTTATCAACAACGATTCGATTAGTCGTGCGGAGTCGGTAACTGGTCCGGGCTTTAACCTGGGTATCATCTCCAACCTGAAACTCGGCGAGTACTTCGACGTGCGCTTTTTACCTACGCTGTCTTTTGCTGAGCGCAACCTTCGTTATGCACCTCCCGGAGAAACGAATATTTACCAAACCCGCCGCATTGAGTCGGTTTTTGTGGAAATGCCGCTTCATGTGCGGTACAAATCTGCACCCTATCACGACTTTCGCCTTTTTCTGGTTGGCGGTGTGAAATATATCTTTGATGTGGCCAGCGACTCCCGTACCCGCCAGGCCGGCGGACTCGTAAAAATTGCCCCCACCGACTTCCAGTTTGAATACGGTGCAGGCATCCAGTTCTTTTTTCCCTATTTTATCTTTTCTCCCGAGTTTAAAATCTCACAGGCATCAACAACGTCCTGATCTACAACGACCGCGTGCAACAAAGCACCGTACTGGAAAAAGTAAACTCCAGAACTTTTACACTGTCGCTGCATTTTGAAGGATAAAAGGGGTTTAGAGTGGGATTTAGAGTAGGATGTAGGGTAGGGTTTAGCATTGGGTTTAGCATTGGGTTTAGGGGTTTTTCTGTTAATAATATTTCGTAATTTTGTAAAAAACCATGCTGATTTGGTCACCATTGGGTCCAAATTTCATCTTCATTTCCCACGCTAAACCCTACGCTACACCCCCACCCTAAATCCCACCCTAAAGCATGATTCCACCCAAAACTGTTCAGGATATTCTCGAAACCACCCGCATAGAAGAGGTGGTGGAAGATTTCGTGGCGCTGCGCAAACGCGGCATCAACCTGATCGGTTTATGTCCTTTTCACAACGAAAAGACACCTTCATTCAACGTTAACCCGACGCGGAACATTTTCAAATGCTTTGGATGTGGAAAAGGCGGCGATGCTGTTACTTTTTTGATTGAGCACGAGCACTTCACGTACCCGGAAGCGCTGCGCTGGCTGGCGCGGAAATACGGCATTGAGATTGAAGAGGTGGTGCGTACGCCGGAACAAATTGCCGAGCAACAAATCACAGAGTCGTTGTACATCGTAAATGATTTTGCTTTGCAGCATTTTCAGGAGCAGTTGTTTGATACCGATGAGGGCAAGTCGGTAGCGCTGAGCTATTTTAAAAAACGGGGGCTGCGGGAAGAAACGATTCGCAGTTTTGGCCTGGGTTATGCGCCGGATATTCGCGATCTGCTCCTCCGCAGGGCCAAGGCCACGGGCCATTCCATTGATTTGTTGCAACAACTTGGCTTGTGCAGCCAGGATCAGAACCGCGACTTTTTCAGGGGCCGGGTAATGTTTGCCATCCATAATTTATCGGGCAAAGTGACCGCCTTTGCCGGCCGCACCATGTCGACGGAAAAAACGGTACCGAAATACATTAATAGCCCGGAGACAGCCATTTACGTCAAGAATAAGATCCTGTATGGCGCCTTTCAGGCTAAAAAAGCGATTCGGCAAAAGGATGAATGCATCCTTGTAGAAGGCTACATGGATGTTATTTCCTTGCACCAGGAGGGTATCGAGAATGTGGTGGCGAGCAGCGGTACATCCCTGACAGAAGGACAACTGCAGTTGATCAAACGCAATACTGGGCAATTGAAAATCCTGTACGATGGCGACCCTGCTGGTATCAAAGCGGCACTGCGGGGACTGGACCTGGCGCTGGAGCAGGATCTCAATGTCAAAATCGTGTTACTACCCGAAGGGGAGGACCCCGACAGCTATGTGCAGAAGATAGGAAGGGAAGCCTTTCAGGAATACATCGACCGGGAGGCCAAGGACTTCATTCTTTTTAAAACAGAACTGTTGTTGGCTGATACCAAGGGCGATCCGGTAAAAAGAGCGGGTCTGATCAAAGATATTGTCGGCAGCATCGCGCTCATCCCCGATCCCATCAAGCGGAGCGTTTACCTGCGCGAGTGCTCTGGCGCACTGGAGGTGTCGGAAACAGCCCTGGTGGAAGAATGCAACAAGCTCATTACCCAGGGCCTTCGAAAGCGGGCCGACCGGGAGGCGCGCAAGCCTGGCGCGGCTTCGGATACGCCGGGCGTAGCCACCCACGATTTTCCTTCACATGAACCCATGTGGGAGCCGCCGGTGGAAGATGGAAAAGACTTTAAAACACTAAACAATAACGAGCAAGAAAGAGAAATTGTTAAAATTTTGATTCGATACGGCGATCAAAATCTAACAGAAGAGGTATCAGTAGCTTATTTTATCCTTTCAGATATTGATGAATCTATAGATGCCTTTGAAAATGATCTTTACCGAATGATTGTTTCGGAGTGCAATGAACGGTTGTCAAAAAATGAAATGATTAATGCAGATTATTTTTTGAATCATGAATCGAAGCGAATTAAAGATCTAGCCCTTGATCTACTTTTCGATCGTTTTGAGGGTGATTATTCAAGTAATTGGGAAGAAAAGCTAAACATGCCTTTGCAGTATCAAAAAACGATTGCATTAAATTTTGACTTGGCAACACGTTCTGCATTGAACCATTTTAAAAAGCATAAAATTGCTAACATGATGTCAATCAATGCTGAGCGGATAAAAAATGCTGAGTTAAACGGTGATATAGATGGCTTTACAAATTATGTAAAAATTCAAATGAAGTTAAAGGAAGCCGCTGGTAGAATTGCAAAATTGACAGGCACTGTCGTATTATAATCATGCAGGTACAAATACTCGGCAGCAGTGCAGGAGGGCCCTTTCAAGGCAGGCATTATACCGCACAAATCCTGCAGCAGGACAATCATTACTATTTAATTAATTGTGGAGAAGGTACAGAGGAACAGATGTACAAGTTTGGTGTAAAAGCCGACCGTCTGAACCATGTTTTTATTTCACATCTCCATGGCGACCATGTGTACGGGCTGGTAGGGCTCATTACTTCCTATTGCCTGAAGCGCCGAACGGAAACCCTGCATTGCTATGCACCAGCAGGTTTGCAGGAACTGGTAGCGCAAACCTTTCGGTTAACTGGCGTTCGTACGCCCTTTCCGATGGTGTTCCATGTTGTTGATACCGAACAATCCAGCCTTGTTTTTGAAAACCGCGGTCTAGAGGTTTGGAGCATCCCGCTGAACCACCGGACGCCATGTGCCGGATGGTTGTTCCGGGAAAAACCGCGCCTGCGAAACATCAGAAAAGAAAAGATTGAGGAGTACAACCTCCATTACAGCCAACTACCTGCGCTAAAGCGCGGTGAGCACCTGCTGTTGCCCGACGGGCGCAACATTCCGAATGCCGAACTTACCCAGGATCCGCCAGCCCCGCAGCAGTATGCTTTTTGCAGCGATACGGCCTTTTCCGAAAAGGTAGTGGAGCTCGTTAAATGCGTAGATTTGCTCTATCATGAGGCCACCTTTACCAACGATCATCAGGAGGAAGCGGCCATAGCCTATCACAGCACTGCCGAACAAGCCGCTACGGTGGCATTGCGAGCAGGTGTGGGCAGGCTCATTATGGGACATTTTTCTGCCCGCTACAAAAATCTGGAACAACACCTTTCCGAAGCCCGTGCCGTATTTTCAGCATCGGACGTGGTGGTGGAAGGCGAGTGGTACGGCTGTTAGCGCATGTTGGGGTTGAGGGCAGTCGCTAATGTATCAACCCCAACAGCGGGTCCGCCACTTACGCCAGTTTTTCAATGTCCCGGATCAAAATACTATTCCGGTTGAAATAGATCAGGTTGGATTTGCGCAGGTCATTGAGCACAGAGGTGACGGTTTGACGGCTGGTGCCGGTCAGGTTGGCAATGTCCTGTTGTGTCAGGTGGTGTTTCACGAGGGTTTCGTAGCCTACACGGCGGCCTTCTTTGCCCGCGGTATCCACCAGAAATTCTATGATGCGCTCCCGCGCATCTTTCAGCACCAGCGAGGCTAGGCGCTCTTCAACGCGCTGTAGCCTTTGGCTGAGGTGTTTCAGGCAGGAAAAAACGAGTCTTTGGTTTTGTTCCATCATGGCCTGAAAGTCGGCGATACGAATCGAAAGCAGTTCCACTTCGTCGTGCATGGCTTGTGCAAAGTCAGAACGGTGAAGCTCGCCTGCCAGCGCCAGGTCGCCAAAAATAGTGATGGGCTGCAGGATTTCTTTAATCACTTCCTTTCCTTCCGGAGAGAAGGTACCAGATTTCACCTTTCCGCGCATTAAAAAGTACATTTGATCAGCGGGTTCATCCGACATATAGATGAACTGGAACTTGGGAATGCGCCGATACTGAGCCTGTGCGGCCAGTTGATCCATTTCCACAGGGCTCAATGCGTCGAGCACCAGGAATTGGCTGAGAAAAGCAATTTTGTTTTTAATTTCCATGGCGGCATCGTTTGATTCAGAAGTAGTAGTTGTGTGTTTGGATGAGTTGGAATCCCTTCGTTGCCTTGCTTCGTAGATTAGGTCTGGATTATTTTTTGCTTTAGAATTCATCACCTTACAAAAGTAGGTGCTGTCAATCGTTGAAAAAAGTACATTTTAGTGGTATAGTCTGCTATTTTTGCCAAATAAAAAAAGTGCAAATACCTGTCAATGAGATATTTGCACTTTATATTTTTATAAAAAAGTCGAAATTTTTTCTAAAAACAAAAAAGCGCAAGGCGTTTCATGCCTTGCGCTGTGTTTATTTTGCCCAAACCCGAAAAAGAGAGCCCTTTAGGTTTAGGTTCCGGGGTTGGATTAGTGGCTGTTAATACTCGTCTTCATTAAAGAAAAAGTCATCATGGCGGGGGTAATCCGGCCAGATATCTTCAATGCTTTCGTGTAGCTCACCGTCGTCTTCCAGTTCTTCGAGGTTATCGATAACTTCGGCGGGGGCGCCGGAGCGGATGGCGTAGTCGATGAGTTCGTCTTTAGTGGCCGGCCAGGGAGCTTCTTCAAGATAAGAGGCTAATTCGAGCGTCCAGTACATAGTATTCGAGATTTGTGATTGAAATTTGTGCAGTTGTAAATGGGCAATGTCCGGGTTATGCCGGATATCCCTGGTTTTAAATGATCAGCATGGCATCGCCATAGGTAAAGAACCGGTATTTTTCCTTAACGGCTTCATGATAGGCGTCCATGACCAGTTCAAAACCACCAAAAGCGCAGGCCATAATCAGGAGACTGGATTTGGGCAGGTGAAAGTTGGTAATCATGGAGTTGGCTATACTGAACTGGTAAGGGGGATAAATAAATTTATTGGTCCAACCTTCTACAGGTTTCAGCATGTGTTCCGCGGAAACGGCTGTTTCAATGGCACGCATGGCGGTGGTTCCAACGGCACAGATATTTTTGCCAGCGGCAATTCCTGCGTTGACGGTGGCTACCATATCTTCAGGTACCTTGAAATATTCCGCTTCCATCTTATGCTTGGAAAGGTCTTCCACATCGATCGTCCGGAAAGTACCGAGGCCAATATGGAGCGTGAGTTCCGCAAAGTTGATTCCTTTGAGCTCCAGGCGCTTCATCAGTTCCAGGCTAAAGTGCAGTCCTGCCGTTGGGGCTGCGACTGCGCCAACTTCCTTGGCAAAAATGGTTTGATAACGCTCGCGGTCAATGGCTTCGGGTTCACGGTCAATGTATTTGGGCAGTGGGGTATTTCCCAAACGGGAGAGCTCACTGCGGAAATCTTCATCCGTGCCGTCAAAAAGGAATCGAATTGTCCTGCCCCTGGAAGTGGTATTGTCGACAACTTCGGCCACCAGGGCATCGTTGCCGTTTTCGTCTTCAAAATAGAGTTTGTTGCCCACGCGTATCTTACGTGCGGGGTCAACCAAAACATCCCATAGGCGGGCGTCGCGGTTGAGTTCGCGCAACAAAAAAACCTCAATTTTAGCACCGGTTTTTTCCTTTTGCCCGTACAGGCGTGCAGGGAAAACCTTGGTATTGTTGAAAATCAGGACATCCCCGTCGTCAAAATAATGCAGGACGTCCTTGAAAATTTTGTGTTCTATTTTCCCGGTATCGCGGTGAATGACCATCAATCGGCTTTCATCGCGTTGTTCTGCGGGGTAAAGCGCGATGAGATCCTTCGGCAGGTTGTAATTGAACTGTGAAAGTTTTGTACGCATTTTCGATCGTTCTTTTGACTGTAGACGTTCGGTTGTGGTTAAAGTATCGTGCTGTCGCTTTTTGTTGCTTTACGGGAGACGCGACGATGCGTTTTTCCGCCAAGAAGCTGTTTGCCTTAGAACCGAACACCAGTTAAGAGGCTGCAAAAATATTATTTATACCGAAACGACAAACAATAATTTGAAATTATGCCGTTGCTACTACCTTTTGAGCCTTCTTACGTTCAAAATCCTTCAAATAAATTTTCCGCAACCGGATGCTCTTTGGTGTAACCTCTACGTATTCGTCTTCTTGGATGTACTCCAGCGCTTCTTCCAAAGAGAAGCGGCGCGGTGGTGGCAGTGATACCTTGTCGTCGGAACCGGATGCGCGCATGTTGGTAAGTTTTTTCGTCTTGGTAACGTTCACCACAAGGTCGTTCGGACGGATATGCTCGCCGATAACCTGTCCTTCATACACCTCTTCTCCGGGCTCAACAAAAAAGGTTCCGCGATCCTGCAGGTTGTCTAGGGAATAGGCAATGGCTGCGCCAGTTTCCATTACAATCAAGGAGCCGTTTTGGCGGCCTGAAATATCACCTTTCCAGGGTTCGTAACCTTCAAACCGGTGGGTCATGATGGCTTCGCCCTGTGATGCGGTCAGAATGGCTGAACGCAGGCCGATAATGCCACGGGATGGAATGTCAAAGCGCAGCTGAAAGCGGTCGCCTTTTTGTTCCATTGTTTTCATTACACCTTTACGGCGGGTCACAAATTCAATGCATTTGCCGCTGGATTCTTCCGGCGTGTCGATGGTCAGTTCTTCCACCGGTTCACATTTTTTACCGTCAATTTCCTTAATGATAACCTGCGGCTGACCGATCTGGAGTTCATATCCTTCCCGGCGCATGGTTTCAATCAACACGCTGAGATGGAGTACGCCGCGGCCAAAAATGATAAAGGAGTCGGCCGAATCGGTATCGTGCATGCGCATGGCGAGGTTTTTCTCGAGTTCTTTTTCGAGGCGCTCGCGTACGTGACGGCTGGTAACAAATTTACCTTCCTTGCCGAAGAACGGCGAGTCGTTGATGGTAAACGTCATGCTCATCGTCGGCTCGTCTACCGCAATGATGGGCAGTGCCTCGGGCGTTTCGTAATCGGCAATGGTATCACCAATTTCAAAACCTTCTACCCCAACAATGGCGCAGATGTCGCCGGCTTCAACTTCATTGATTTCGCGCTTGCCCAATCCGTCAAAGATGAACAATTGCTTGATCTTGTGTTTTTGAACAGTACCGTCTTTTTTTACCAGGGAAACATTCTGGTTGGCCAGAAGTTTGCCGCGGTGGAGGCGTCCTACGGCGATACGGCCGATGTAATTGGAGTAATCCAGGGAGGTGATCAGGAGTTGCAGGTTGCCTTCTGCCACTTTGGGCGCTGGCACGTGCGTAATGATATCGTCGAGCAGGGCGGTAATGTCGCTCGTGGGGTTTTTCCAGTCGTGGCCCATCCAACCCTGCTTGGCAGAGCCGTAGATTACCGGGAAGTCGAGTTGTTCTTCGGTGGCATCGAGGGAGCACATCAGGTCAAAAACAGCCTCATGCGCCCAGTCGGGGTTACAGTTGGGCTTATCCACCTTGTTGATTACAACAATGGCGTGCTTGCCCATTTGAAGGGCTTTTTGAAGTACGAAGCGGGTTTGCGGCATGGGGCCTTCAAAGGCATCCACCAACAGCAACACGCCATCGGCCATGTTGAGTACACGTTCCACTTCACCGCCAAAGTCGGCGTGACCAGGCGTGTCTATCACGTTGATCTTGAAGTCTTTGTACTTTATTGCCACGTTTTTGGCCAGGATAGTAATGCCCCGTTCCCGTTCCAGGTCGTTGTTGTCCAGGATCAGTTCGCCGGTCATTTCGTGTTCCTTGAAGACTTGGGTCAGGTGGATCATTTTATCTACCAGGGTAGTCTTGCCGTGGTCAACGTGGGCAATAATGGCGATGTTGCGAATCTTTGTCATGAAAATGTTAAGTGAGTGATGCCGGCTTCCGGTAGTATATTTGGGATTGCTTTAAAACTTGGTGCCGTTGTAAAATAAATATAAAAAAAAACCGAAGCAACTCAAAATTTTATCAAAAAAATGGCCTCGGCTTAAGCAAGCCGCAAAGATACGCTTTTTTCTACTTAGAACAAGGTGGAAATGTTGCGAGATTGTTAATCTTTTTTAAGACCCGCGAGCGGCTTCTGGTAAGATCCGGGAAATGATTGTAAATAAACAGCATAATGCCGCCTAAATTCTATCAATTTGAATATATTTGTCCAACAATTGCCCGGCAGTACGTACAGTATGAACCCCTTGTAAAGGAAGAGCCAATTGAGAGCGGGGGATGATCCCATACGGCACTGCTGGGTTAATTGTTTTGTTTGTGCGACTGCCTTCGCTAGTCCCACGTGTTTCTACTCCCCTTTTTTTGCCGTTATGTTGCCATCGATGTACAGTACGCTGCGCCGGTTGGGCGCCGAGTTGTCGTATAGCACAATTCCTGCGCGCACTTTTCCGATTTTGTTGGTGCTGTCAAACTCTACCCTTACCGTGGCCGATTCTCCGGGCATGACCGGAAATCTTGGGAACGACAACACCGTGCAATCGCAGGAGCTTTGGGCGCGATTGATGAGATAGGGCTGTGTTCCGGTATTTTTTACGATAAAGGAGTCCATCACAAAGGTTCCTTCCTCTACTTTGCCAAAGGCAATGGTGTCGTGGCTCCACATTATTTCTGTGCGCTGTAAATCGCCCGTTGCTTTGGCCAGGAGATCCACATAGAGCTGTGTTTTCTGTTTGGCATCGGGAGAGAGTTGTTCAAACTGTGATTGAATTTCGCGGTCGATGCCGACACCCTGGGTGCGCATGTACGCCAACAGTTCCAGTTTTTGTTCGTTGCTCATTTTGCGCAATGCAGGCTGCAGGTCCTGGGCTTGCAGCCTAACGCCACAGAAGAGGATAGCAATACATGCGGAGAAACAGAGCAGGTGACGCATAGTGGATAGTGGTTGGTTTCGAACAAAGGTAATACGCATAATTTTATCCCATGCTTAGAAGATGGGTCTGAATCACAGGCAATTCGGTTTTGCAAAAATCGAACAGCAACTCGTAGTCTATTTCGTCGTAGTGCATTTCGAGTAAATACGCTGTAGGAATGGCTTTTCTAGGGTCGATGTGGTGGCGAAGCAGCAGGCCGGGCACCACCTGTTCAATTCGACTGATTTTTTGACTGATGATTTGAAGGCGGAGCATGACAGCATCTGCCACCAGGCGACCATTTTTGCTTCGGACGAAATCAATGGGCTGTTGAATGTCGGCTACGCGTTCCTGTATCAGACTGATCGCTTCCAGTATAATAGCCAGTGAATCCCTGACGATCAAATGTTCAGGCATACACCAAATCTTGCTCTATAGAATCCAGAAAACTTTTGCGCAAATGCGGGCCGCGGCGCACCAGATCAACCGGGGTATGCAGGTGTTGTTCCAGAAAGAGGCGCAGTTCTACGTACTTCTGGTAACTGGGTTGCGATTGTTCCACCAGGATGTCAACATCGCTGCTCGGGCCTGCCACATTTCTGGCATAGGAGCCGAAGATGCCTATGGCCTTAACCCCCAGTTGTTGCTGCAGGTAAGCTTTGTGATTTCTTAAAAAACGCAATATGGAGGTTCTGGTTGCCATTCGATTACAAATATACGGTCGTATTTCAAGGAATCAAAGCCCTGGTGGGCCGTTTGAATTTGATTTGGATTTGCTGGCCGAAACTTCCACTTGCCATCTTACCTGCTCTACAGCGCTTTGAACTTGCCTTTTTCGTATATCAACGCGCCGTCTGCCCATATTTCGCCACATTGCGTCATGTCGGTTATCATATCCCAATGCACAGTGGATTCGTTGAGGCCGCCTGTATGCAGGTAACTCTGCCCAACAGCCATGTGGATGGAACCACCAATTTTCTCGTCGAAGAGAATGTTCTTGGTGATGCGGTTGATGTCGTAATTGGTGCCAATAGCCGCTTCACCAAAACGCCGGGCGCCAGGCAGGGAGAAAATATAATCGAGAAAGTCCTTGCCACGGGTTGCCTCCCAGCGCTCTACCAGCCCGTCCTTTACCCAGAGGCGCACATTTTCCACCTCATGGCCCATGTACAGTCCGGGGTATGAAAAATAGATTTCGCCCTGAACGCTGTCTTCAACCGGTCCGGTGAACACCTCACCAGATGGCATGTTGGCCCGGCCATCGGAGTTGATCCAGGTGCGGCCTTTGGTAGAAAAGCGAATGTCGGTGTCCTGGCTCACATACCGGATATCGCTGCATTGGTTGAGGTGGTCGACAATCTTTTGCTGACTTTGGCGCACTTTAAGCCACTCGGCCTTTGGGTCGTGTGCAAACAATTTACAGGCGCCAAACACAAAATCTTCGTATTCGCTAAGGCTCATGCCTGCTTCCTGCGCTGCCGCATCGGTCGGGTACTGGCACAGGCCGCGCACCATTGCTTTGCTGGCGGTGCGTTCGGAGTAGGCTTTGCTAACGGGTTTCATGGCTTCCTGCCGGATTTTGCTGCGTTCCTGGGGCGCATTTTGGCCTTCTCTCAGGTTAAACGGTGCCCTGATGTGTAAAAACGCGTCGTAGGTTTCCATGGCCAGCCGGTGTAGGGTGGGGGCGCTGCGCAGCGCTTCGTCGTTACCATTGCGCAGCAAAATTTGTTCTCGCTCCCGAAAATGCATGTCGTAATCCACTACTGCCGCGCCCGCTTCAAGCATGCACTGGTACACTTCGCGCAGCAAAGGCTCGGCAAGCGTAGTGGTGGAAATATATACCTTTGGCCTGGCTTGATTTCAAGGCAGTAGTGCGTGAGCAGTTGGGCGTAACGTTGAAGTATGGAAGGCGACATGTGTTTTTTGATGTCAAAGGTAGAAATATTGACTCATTGCTACAATGCAACAATGCAACAATGAAACAATGAAACAATCTCCTTTAATCTCTTAATTGATTGAGTTTATTAAACATTTCGTTTTATTTTTGCCTGTCCCAATAACCTAACGACCTGCTTATGTCCTATTTAGATGCGTTAAATCCGGTTCAACGTGCTGCCGTTACCACCACCGAAGGTCCTGTGCTGGTGATTGCTGGCCCTGGCTCGGGCAAAACGCGTGTACTGACCTACCGGATTGCCCACCTCATCGAAAAAGGGGTGGCGCCCTGGGAAATTCTGACCCTGACGTTTACCAACAAGGCTGCCCGTGAAATGAAGGACCGCATCCAGCGGGTGGTGGGCGATAGGGCGCAGCAGGTTTGGGCGGGCACCTTCCACTCCATTTTTGCGCGCATTCTGCGGGCAGAAGCAACAAAGATTGGCTATCCTTCCAGTTTCTCCATTTACGATTCGGATGATACCATGAGCCTGTTGCGGACCATCATCAAGGAAAGGAACCTGGATACGAATGTGTACAACGCGTCGGCCATCCGTTCCCGCATTTCCCTGGCCAAAAGCAACCTGATATCGCCCAAGGCTTACCGGGAAAACGCCGACATGATGCAGCAGGATCGCGCAGCCAAGCGCCCGTACATCATCGATATTTACGAGGAGTATATTGCCCGTTGCCGACGCTCCGGGGCCATGGATTTCGACGATCTGCTCTTTCAACTGTACCGTTTGTTTCGGGAAAACCCCGAGGACGTTGTGGAAAAATACCGCAAGCGTTTCCGCTATTTGCATGTTGATGAGTTTCAGGATACCAATTTTCTGCAGTACGCTATCCTGCGTCGGTTGCTGAAATACGAAGGAAGGCTCCGGAGAATGTGTTTGTGGTGGGCGATGATGCGCAAAGTATTTACGCTTTTCGCGGCGCTACCATCGAGAATATTTTTGATTTTGAAAAAGATTACCCGGGCCTTCAGACCTTTAAGTTGGAGCAGAATTACCGCTCAACACACCATATAATAGCGGCAGCCAACGAGGTGATCTCCTACAACAGCCGGCAATTGCAGAAAACCATCTGGACCGACAGGGAAGAGCGCAACAAGATCAAACTGGTGCGCTGTCTTACAGACGACGAGGAAGCGCGCCGCGTAGCCGACCTCATTTTGGAACAAAAACACCGGAACCATATCCCTAATTCGGAAATTGCCATTTTATACCGGACCAATGCCCAAAGCCGGAAGTTTGAGGAGCATTTGCGGCGGCTTAACCTGCCTTACAAGGTGTTTGGCGGTTTGTCATTTTACCAACGCAAGGAAGTAAAAGATCTGATCGGGTATCTGCGTTTGGCGGTCAATCCCTCCGATGACGAGGCCTTGCGGCGGGTCATCAATTTTCCCACCCGGGGCATTAGTACGGGAACTTTAGATAAAATTTCGGCCATGGCGGGTGAGAGCAATCTCCCGATGTGGCAGGCCATGTTGCTGCCCGGGCTTCAGGTAACCGATCGCGCGCGCAAGTCGCTGGCTGGTTTCCGGAAAATGGTAGAAGGCTGGCAAAGTAAAATAGAAAAACAAAATGCTTATGCCCTGGCCGCGGATATTTACCGGCAGTCGGGGCTCCAGGATGCCCTGAAGGCAGATACCAGCCCGGAAGGCATCAGCCGAATGGAAAATGCACAATCAGTGCTGGATGCCATCAGCGAGTTTGTTGACAATGCGCCGTTGGCCAGCGCTGAATTGGCGGGCGAAGAACGCAGTCTGGCCACCTACCTTCAAACCGTGACGCTGCTGACCGATGCCGATGAGGATGCGGAAGGCAGGGAATACATAACCCTGATGAGCGTGCATGCTGCCAAGGGCCTGGAGTACCAGAGTGTATTTGTTTCAGGGTTGGAAGAGAACCTTTTTCCCTCTTTCATGGCGTTGGAAGACCCCAATGGGCTGGATGAAGAGCGGCGTTTGTTCTATGTAGCCATTACACGTGCCAAAGAACTGCTCACCATTTCGCTGGCACAAAGCCGTTACCGTTACGGCCAAATCAGAAGCAGCGAACCTTCACGCTTTTTGGAAGAAATTGATACCGATCATTTTGAATTGCTGGGTGGCATTGGAACGGCAAGAGGTGCTGAGCCCCGTCCGATTGGCGCTGCCAGGGCCAGTATCAGCGGCAATTTCTCTCGCCCGCGCCCCAGGCCACACCATGGTGCTTCCCCTCCTCCTCCCGTCGATTTTCAACCCTCCTCGCCGGAAACCATTGTGAGCGGGTGTCGGGTGAGGCATTTGAAGTTTGGCACGGGTGATGTGGTAAATGTTGAAGGCTCCAGGGATAACAAAGTGGCCACCATTCGTTTTGAAGGGGATGATTTGCCAGAGCGGCGAATCGTAATCAAGTTTGCTAAGTTGCAGGTGTTGTAATTGCGGGGTCCACCGATCCGGTTTTTTACAATTATTTACCTTTTTTATACATTCATGGAATGTTCCCATGCGTGAGTAGGCGGAACTTTGTGTCATTCAATCAGGGCAGCAATGCTGCTTAGTTTAATGCACAAAAAAATCCGACATGAAAAAAATCAGTATTGTAATCAGCGTACTTGCCGTCAGCCTTTTCGCTTGCACCAAGGATAAGAACGAGGTGGCCGATTTGCAGCAAAGCGAATTGATCCTGAATTATCTGGTAGATTCCTATGGGTTCAATTCAATTGACATTCAGGAAACAGAAACAGGGTTTATTGTCGAAAACGACACCGAATTTCCAAAAGAAAATTTTTGGGAAAATTATGCAAAGGACGCACCTTCCCAATTACTTTTTCCGGCCGGGCCGGGGGTGGAGGAACGGCGTCACCGCAAACACAGTTATTTGGTCACCAGTGGCAATCCGGTAGTAGTGAACGTGCGACCAGGAGTGCCCCCATCCTGGGTATATGCCATCCTCACGGCCATATCTGAATGGAATGCGCTGGATGGAGGGCTGAAGTTTGTCTTCACTTCAACGGACCGTAATTTGTGGAATGCAGTGAACATCGTCATGGACCCAACGGTTCCTGCTGACAAGATAGCCCTGACCATGTACCCCTTGTCGGACGGGCGCCCCGGCAATGTCATGCGCATTAATCCCGCCTACAACAGCATGTCCAGCAGCCGGAAAAAATTTTCCATGGTGCACGAACTGGGGCATGCCATCGGGTTCCGGCATACCGACACCTACGAGGGGCTTCCATTGTTTACCTCAGGTTCCTGCGCCAATTCTTCCGATCCCTATTCCGTTATGCGCTCGGTTGTGAAAGACTGGTCAGGGTTTACCTCCTGTGATGTATATGGCTTTTATACCCTGTATCCCTGATAGGAAATAGTAGACTTGTTACCAGTTCATGCAAACGCCCCTATCGCAACAAGTCTATTAAACAAATGAAAAAGCCGGCAGTCGATATCGACTGCCGGCTTAATGCTATCCGGAGGTCTCGAGCGGATTCGAACCGCTGTAGCAGCTTTTGCAGAGCTGTGCCTAAGCCACTCGGCCACGAGACCCTGTTTTAACGGGACGCAAAGATAGGGTCTTTTTTGGAACTGATGCAAGAACATACTGAAAAGAAATTTTTCCAGCCTAAAATTTTTGTAAAAAGTGGGATGTCGCAAATAGTGCTCTATATTTGGGCGCCTTTACCAGATTGCCATTTATTATTTTGAAAAACTTTCCTTTACTGTCTTTACTTAACGAAAACGCATGGGCAATCAATTACAAACACTGGATTACATCGTATTCCTGGTTTATTTTCTGATCGTGGCCAGCTATGGCTATTGGATTTATCATCGCAAAAAATCAGCTTCCGCCAGTGCCAATGATTTCTTTTTGGCGGAGGGTTCGCTCACCTGGTGGGCCATCGGCGCTTCGCTTATTGCTTCCAACATCAGTGCGGAGCAGTTTATCGGAATGTCGGGCTCCGGGTTTGCCATGGGCTTGGCGATTGCCTCTTATGAGTGGATGGCAGCAGCCACCTTGCTGGTAGTGGCCGTGTTTTTCCTGCCAATTTACCTGAAGAACAAGATCTACACGATGCCGCAATTTCTGTCCAGACGTTACAGTCCACTGGTGGCTACCATCATGGCGGTATTTTGGTTGCTGATCTATGTTTTTGTAAACCTGACGTCCATCCTCTACCTCGGCGCGCTTGCGGTAAGCAACGTTTCCGGCTTTAGCTTTACGGCTTGTTCGATCTTTCTTTCTGTTTTTGCCATTATCATTACGCTGGGGGGCATGAAGGTGATTGGTTATACTGATGTGATTCAGGTGCTGGTGCTGATTCTGGGTGGTCTGGCCACCACTTACCTGGCACTTGATCTCGTGGCGCAGCATTTTGGCGGTACAGGTGCTTTTAACGGACTTACTTTCCTGCACGAAAAAGCCGCTACGCATTTTCACATGATATTTAGGCCTGGACAAATGATGATGCCAGATGGCAATGGAGGCCTGGAAGATGCCTATGATAAACTGCCGGGAATTGCCGTGCTGATTGGCGCCATGTGGATTGCCAACTTGAACTACTGGGGTTTCAACCAGTATATTACCCAACGGGCTTTGGGTGCCGATTTGAAAACTGCCCGTTCCGGCCTGTTGTTTGCCGCTTTTCTGAAACTCTTCATGCCCATCATTGTGGTAATTCCTGGTATTGCTGCTTATCTCCTTTACCGGGAAGGTGTGTTTTCTTCAGAAATGATGGAAAACGGGAACCTTCGTCCCGATCTCGCCTATCCGGTTCTGTTGAACCTGCTTCCTATTGGTCTGAAAGGATTGTCGTTTGCAGCCCTTACAGCAGCCATTGTGGCTTCTATGGCGGGCAAGGCCAATAGCATTTCAACCATTTTTACCCTTGATATTTACAAGAAGTTCTTCAATAAGGAGGCCAGCGAAGCGACGCAGGTTAGAGTTGGCAGGATCGCCATTGTGGTTGCCATGGCAATCGGCGGCATTGTTGCACCAGCGCTCAGTAACTTCGGCCAGGCATTCCAGTTTATTCAGGACTTCACCGGTTTGATATCCCCGGGTGTTGTTGCCATCTTCCTGCTCGGTTTCTTTTGGAAACGCACTACGGCAAGTGCAGCGCTCGCTGGCGCCATCGCTACCATTCCTACGGGTATTCTTTTGGAACAGGTTTTCCACGGAATGCCATTTATGAACAGGATGGGCTATGTATTCCTAACCTTGGTTGCCCTCATGGTAATCGTGAGTTTGATTGATAAAAAAGGGCAGGAAAGGGTATATACCATCGAAGTAGATACTTCCGAGTTCAAAACCAGTACCTCCTTTACGCTTGGCATGGTACTGATTCTTGGGATCCTGGCTGCCATGTATATTATTTTCTGGTAAAAATATTGAACCAGATCTTAAGCGCGCCGCGTTACAGGCCATTGCTAAAAAGTGATGGTTTGTAACGCGGCGTTTTGCTTTGGAAGACCCGCGCCTGGCCGCGTCTCCTTCCTTGTTTTTCCGTATCTTTGTTGGGAAAAACAAGGCTTATGTCAGCGTCTGAAGATCAAAACCCCCACCTTACCCATGCTGAAATTGATGCTGCCTTTGAGGAGCAGCACCGTCAAGAAAAAGACGTCAAACACAAGATCGTCGAGGATTGGCTACCCAGGTACACCGGAATGCCCCTGAATAAATTTGGTCAGTACATCCTGCTGGTTAACTTCGGCAATTATGTCCGGATGTTTGCCGATATGCACGGGGTGGAAGTTCACGGAATCGACAGGCCCATGCAGGCGGCAACAGCAGAGGATATCACCATCATCAATTTTGGTATCGGTAGTCCGAATGCAGGCCTGATCATCGACCTGCTGGAAGCTATCAAGCCCAAGGCAGTCTTGTTTCTGGGCAAATGCGGTGGCATTAAAACGGGAAAAAATCAGGTAGGCGATATGATACTTCCCATCGCAGCCATACGCGGTGAAGGAACCTCCGACGATTACCTTCCGCCGGAAGTGCCGGCACTGCCCGCCTTTGCCTTGCAAAAAGCAGTTTCAACCACCATCCGCGATTATGATCGGGACTACTGGACGGGTGTGGTGTATACCACCAACAAAAGGGTTTGGGAGCATCGGGACGACTTCAAAAAACGCCTCCGCGACCTGCGCTGTATTGCCGTGGATATGGAAACGGCAACCATTTTTGTAGCAGCCTTCAAAAATTCCATGCCAGCAGGCGCACTTTTGCTTATCAGTGATATGCCCATGACTCCGGAGGGCGTGAAGACGGAGGCCAGCGATAAAGGTGACCTCAGGTTTTGCGGAGCAACACCTTTCCATCGGAATAGATTCCCTCAAACAATTGCTGAACAAAGGGCAAACGGTGAAGCACCTGAAGTTTTGAAAAGGTAGGTGTAGAATAGGTGAAGAATAGGTGAAGGGTAGGAGAAGGGTTGGAGAAGGGTTGGGGGCATTAGGGAAACAGCAGATAGAGGGTTGTCAAACATTAGACAAACCTATCCTACACCTACTTTTTACCTACCCTTTACCTATTCTACACCTACCCTTTACCTACCCTACACTTATTTCCCCGTCCTCACATATGCTTTTGCGAAGCCCTTGGTTTTTAGCTGGTCGGCTATTTTTTGTGCAGCGGCTTTGTCGTTGCTGCGGGTAGCGATGGCATGGTAGTAGCCACTGGCCAGGCTTTTCACCTCTGCATTTTGGTAGCCCATTTTTACCAGTGCCTCCATTTCATCGCGTGCGTTTGCAATAGATTTAAAAGCGCCAGTCACGACCACGTATTTTCCACTGCTGACAGGTGGGGCATTGGACGTTGATGGGCTAGTGCTGGGAGCAGGCTTTGCCGTGGGTAAGGGTGCGGGCGTCACGGTTTTAGGCGCTGCTGGTTTGGGGCTGGTAGTGCTGGGTTTATTGGTCGCAGGTGGCACCGTCGGTTTGGTGGTAACAGGCGCAATGCCGGGCTTTGAAGTTCCTGAATTTGGCTTAGACGTGTTGGGCTTATCGTATTCGATACCGTCAGCCTGCTTGCTGGTGTCGGTGTCGAAACTGCTTTGCCGAATGGTAGAGTCGGGGTCGATGTATGGCACCTTACTGATTGTCTCGTCTAAGAAGTCCTCTTTTGCTTTTTGGGTAGCGATGCTTTTGCTGCGTATATCGCAGGCTTTGAATCCAGCCAGGATAATAACCAGGCCAATTAATCCATAAAGGACAATGGTGAAAACATTGGTATTGCGCATGGGATTCAGGTTTTATTTTTTCCAGGAATTGTTTTTTCGGTCGGTGTCGGGGATGGTTCTGCTTCCTAAAACAGCGCTACTGATGCTTTTTCCTGTCGCTCCGGCAATGCGCAGTTGCTCAGCGCCATTGCGCCATACTTCGGCAGTACGTTGTTCAATACTGGTGCTGCCATCAGTATAGGTGATGCTAAGGTACACCGGAATGGGAATATTACCATTTCTGTCGATCAATACAATATCAGCGTTGGCCGCTTCGTCACGAACAACGCCGTTGATGCCCAAGTCAGGGAAGCCCCAGTCAAAAAACCAGGGTTTCCAAAACCAGTTCAGGTTTTGCCCGGAAACGTCGTTAAAGGTATAAAAGAAATCATAAGGCATGGGGTGTTTGCCCTTCCAGCGATCCATATAAGTGCTCATGCAGGTATGAAACTTGTCATAGCCCAGCAGGTCGAGCAGGGTGAGGTATGCTGCTTGCGGCCTGGAATAGGAGGCGATGCCGTAAGCGGAACCACTGAGAAAACGCGCGCGGACCATGGGCGGAACTTCGTAGTCGGTACCAGCAACATTGGCATAGCCCCGGATCGATCCGTCTTTGCTGTTCGTCAGGGAATCGGCGAGCAAAAAATCGAAGAAAGACGCCCAGCCTTCGTCCATCCACGCGTATTCCTGCTCATTGATGCCCATCATAAAAGGGAAGTAGGTGTGCGCTGTTTCATGGAGGGTAAGGGAGGCTACGGATTTTTCCGATACACTGGCATCATTTACCATCATGGGGAATTCCATGCCGTCGTTGCCGTTGAACACCGTGTGGCAAGGGTAGGGGAAGGGATAGCCGGGAAGCCATGTGCTCATCAGGCGAATTCCCCTGGAGGCAATATCGGCCACCTGATAAAAATCCCTGGAACCCGAATCGTAGGCGGCGCTTACGAATGTCTGGCGGCCGGTATTGTCGTCTACCACCACCGAGGCGGCATCCCAGTTGTAATGGTCACTGGCAGCAAAGCAAAAGTCGGGTACGTTGCTGGCTTTATAATGAAATTGGTGCGACTTCAGTTTTTTGAAAACCTGTCCGGCTTTCAAGTCCGCTTCTTTCCAGATGGAGGATACTGTGGCTGTTTGATGGGCAGCCTGCCATTTTTGCAAGACGGGCTCCTGGAGCAAGTCGCTGGCGTTTTGCCATTCGCCGGTTGCCCAAACCATGTAACCTTTGGGCATATTTATGGTCACGTCATAATCTGCAAATTCGTGGTAGAATTCCTGGGTTCCGGTGAAGGGTGCATCGGCCCAGCCGTGGTAGTCGTCGTAAACCGCAATCTGCGGGTACCAGTAGGGCACAAAAAAGGTGCTGGGGTCGCAAACACATTCACGGGAGGCTTTGTCGTCAGCCGGAAGTTTGTAGGACCAGGCTACCTCAAATTCCACGGAAGCGCCAGGTGCGATGGGGCTTTCGCCCAGGCGGACGGTCATATAGGTATTGCTTGCTCTGCGTTTTTCAGGGGGTATTGCTTTTCCATCATATTGGAGGTACGCGATGGATACGCCTTTGTCGGAAACATCCCCCGGTGCCACCTCGCCATCGCGGGCTGCGCCTTTTTTGTACACATCGTGGATGAGTTTAAAGCGGACGATGCGAAGTGTATCCGGACTGTTGTTGGTGTACTTGATTTTTTCCTTTCCGGTGAGCATCAGGGTTTTTGGGTCCAGTGCAGCATCAATATCGTAGGCAGCATGGTTTTGCCAATAACTGGGGCCGGGCTTGCCATCAAGGCTTCTTGTGCCAGATGTATAAGCCTTTTGAAAATTGCGGGGTTGGAAAAGTTGGTTTTGGGCGCCGGCCTGAAGCAGCAGGAAGAGGCCAATGAGGGTGGTTGCAATCCGAATCATGCTTTGCTCTTTTCTTGCAAAGGTATAAAATGTAACAGGATCGGCAACTACAGGTCATTTTAATCAAAAACAGCTGGCATAACGGATGGTATCTGCCAAACCGCGTGGACATGAATGAAAATGACGGAAAATAATATTTTGAAAAAACCACTGCTTAGAAAGGGTTTTGGTATAAAATATTAAGTTTGTTAATTGGTATAAAATAATATATAAACTTAAAAAAAGGTTAAAAAACAAGTTTTAATTTTGTTATTTAAAATTAGTTAAAAAATAATTTGATTTCAATTTCTGTGCTATTATTGCCCCCGCTTCATGAGGTTCAGCATGTTTTCGCCGGATTATTCGGCGCTGCTGGCCCAACAAAAGGATAGTACCGTTTTTTCACCATCTTAACTCAAACACCGCTTTATGAACCGAATCCTTTTACTCCTTCCCCTGGCCCTGTTGTTTTTCTTTTCCGGAAACCTGATGGCCCAACGTACTTGTGCTGCCGAAGAGGTTTTGCACCAGGAAATGCAGCAATTTCCCGAATTGCGCAGCATTCGAGACGCAATTGAACAGCAAACCCGCGACTTTATTGAACACGGCGGTGCACATGACCGCGTTGTGGTTACCATACCGGTAGTTGTTCACGTAGTCTATTACAATGGTACCCAGAACATCAGCGATGCAGCCATCCTGTCGCAAATTGATGTATTGAACGCCGATTTTCGCCGCTTAAATGCCGATGCTGCCAACACGCCGTCTGCATTTCAGTCGGTTGCGGCCGATTGTGAGGTCAATTTCTGTATGGCTACGCAGGACCCTTCCGGCGCTGCCACTACGGGAATCGAGCGTCGGCAGACAACCGTTAATGGTTTTAGTACCAACAATGCCGTGAAGTATTACGCCCAGGGCGGACTGAACGCCTGGACCTCCAGCAAGTACCTTAACCTGTGGGTGTGCAACCTCTCCGGCGGTTTGCTGGGCTATGCGCAGTTTCCGGGCGGTGCAGCGGCAACCGATGGTGTGGTGTGTGATTATGCCTATTTTGGCACCATTGGCTCCACTCCTCCTTTCCAACTTGGCCGTACTGCTACACACGAAGTAGGCCACTGGCTGAACTGCTACCATATTTGGGGCGATGATGGCACCAGCTGCTCTGGCACCGATCAGGTTGCTGACACACCCAACCAGGCCGATGAGAATTACGGCTGCCCTTCCTTCCCAACCATCAGCTGCAGCAATGGCCCGAACGGTGATATGTTTATGAACTACATGGACTATACCGATGATGGCTGCATGAACCTGTTCACAACAGGGCAAAAAGCACGTATGCAGGCGCTGTTTGCTCCCGGGGGCGCCCGATATTCCCTGTTGAGCTCACCGGGTTGTCAGCCTCCCAGTGGCGGCGGATCCTGCGGAACGCCATCTGGCCTAAGTGCCGGTAGTATTACCCAAAACAGCGCTGCCTTGAGCTGGGGAACGGTTAGCGGTGCTACTTCCTACAACCTTCAATGGAAAGTATCCACAGCAGGAACCTGGACGACCGTTACGGGCTTATCTTCTGCCGCTTATTCCCTGTCGGGACTCAGCGCCAACACCACCTACAATTTCCAGGTGCAGGCTGTTTGTGGCGGCACATCGGGCAGCTATTCCGGTGCCGCTTCCTTTAATACCTTATCTTCTTCCAGCTGCAGCGATGCTTACGAGTCCAACAACTCCAGGAGTACTGCAAAAGTGATTCCGGTCAACACCGATATCAGCGCACAGATTGCTACGGCTTCTGACCTCGACTGGTACCGCTTTTCCGAATACTTCCGTCTACCAGAAACATAAAGTGGACTTGAGCACCTTGCCCGCCGATTATGATGTTAAATTGTATCGCAACAATACCCTGTTGGCCACCTCTCAAAACGGAGGTACCGCTTCAGAACAGATCCTTTACAACACCACCACGGTATCCACGTCCTATTACGCCTATGTTTATGGTTACGGTGGCGCCCACAGCAACACCCAGTGCTACACCTTGCGTGTGAGCCTCAGCAGCAGCAGCTGGCGTACCGATGGCAGCACCGAGGGGCAGGTGGAAGAAATTGAAATCCCCGTTCAATTCGAGCAGGATGGTTTCCTGATGTTCCCGAACCCGGCCAGCGACCGCCTGAGCATTGAAATTCCTGTGGAAAAAGACAGTGATGTACAACTCAGCATTTTGGATGCAGCAGGCCGCCGCACTGTTCAACAACAGCAGTTTGTTACCAAGGGCGACAGCCGCATGAATGTCGACCTTGGCCAACTGGCCAATGGTATCTATTTCGTTCAGCTGCGTATGGGTGATTCAACCTATATCCAGAAACTGGTAGTGCAGCGATAGGAATACGGTTTAGTTGAACAGTTCTTGAACCGAAGGGTAAACAGTGGGTGAACCATAGGACAAGCATTGGGAAGCGATCAGGTAGTAAATTGCCGTGAATCGAGTTCACCCATTGTTTGCCCTATGGTTCACCGATTTTCGCTGACCTTACAAATGGGCTGGTTGTTGAACCATTGTTCAGCAATATTCTGGTAAATAGCCTAACTTTGCCCTCCTTTTAAGACATGGCAAAAGAAAAAAAGCAAAAAATAGAGATTGTCAACCGGCGTGCCAGTTTCGAGTACCACTTCGTGCAAGAGTATGAGGCGGGCATGATGTTGACCGGTACAGAAATAAAAAGCATACGATTGGGGAATTGCAACCTGTCAGATGCTTATTGTGTTATGGAAAACGGCGAACTCTGGGTTCGCAACCTGTACATTGCCGAATACAAGTTTGGGACCAACAATCAGGAGTCTCGCCGTACCAGAAAGCTGCTGCTGCGCAAAACAGAATTGCGAAAATTGGAGCGTAAAATTCGGGAAAAGGGCTTTACCATCATTCCTTATAAGTTGTTCATTGGTGAACGCGGGTTTGCTAAATTGCTTATAGAACTTGCTACCGGAAAAAAATCGTTCGACAAACGGGAGTCCATCAAAGAACGGGAGGATAAGCGTCAGCTGGATCGCATGAAAAAAATTAGGCTGTCATGAACAAAACCCTTGCTTACGGATTATCGGTGCTCGGGCATCCATTGTTGGTCATTACCTATGTTTTGCTTGTGATGCTGTCGGTTAACCCGTATCCGTTCGGCGCCCGCAATATGTTTTTTTGATTCCTGCCGTTGGTATCGCTTTGATGAAACCGCTTGGTTTGATCAAAAGCATGGATATGGAGGACAAGCAGGAACGGATCGGGCCCTATATTGTGGCGGGTATTTTCTATTTATGGCTGTTCAAAAACCTGTTGTCGAGCGGACAATCGCCGAAACTGTTTACCCAATTTGTTTTGGGCGCCACGATTGCTTTGTTTCTCTCTTTTTTTATCAACATCTTCACCAAAATCAGTGCACATGCCGCAGGTATGGGCGGGCTGGTTACTATGTTGGCCATTATGGCCTTTTCATGGGGTGGAGTGGCCATGGGGATTTCCATCAACCAAGGCACCTTACTGATCAGCTTGCTGTTGGTGTTTTTGTTTGGCGTGGTGCTTGCCGGATCGGTAGGTACGGCCAGGTTGGCCCTCGGTGCACATACGCCTGTTGATCTGTATCGCGGGTATGCGATAGGCGTCATTGCCGTATTGCTGGCGCAGTTGCTGTAAGGGAATCAGGCTGCCCTCAATTGGGCGAGTTTGGCGCGCTCTAGTTTTTTGGCAGCATAAGCCTGGTCAACCACTAGTTTTTGTCCTTTCTTTTTATTTGAAGGCATTTCAAACATAGCATCGGTAAGGATGGCTTCGCAAAGCGAACGGAGTCCGCGGGCGCCCAATTTAAATTCGAGGGCCTTTTGAGCGATGAACTCAATGGCATCTGGGGTCAATTCCAGCTCAATGTCTTCCATCTCGAACAGCTTGGTGTATTGCCGAATGAGGGCATTGCGCGGTTCGGTAAGGATGCGGCGAAGGGTTTCCAGGTCGAGTGGGTCAAGGTGAACGATCACTGGCATCCTTCCTACCAATTCGGGAATCAGGCCATAGGTTTTAACATCCTGGTGGCTTACATACTGCAACATGTTGTCGCGGTCGATATGCTGTTGGTCTTGTTTGTTGTACCCAATAACCCGGGTGCATTTTCAGCATGCCTTGTTGTACACCTTCGCCCGAAACATCGCGGGTGATGGAGGGGTTGTCCTGTTTGCGGGCAATCTTATCGATCTCATCGATGTAAACAATGCCTCTTTCTGCCGCTTCAATGTTGTAATCACAAACCTGTAACAATCGGGCAAGAATGCTCTCAATATCTTCACCCACGTAACCGGCCTCGGTAAAAACCGTGGCATCTACAATGGTGAAGGGTACGTTGAGCATCTTTGCGATACTTTTTGCCAGCAGGGTTTTACCGGTACCGGTTTGGCCGACAAAAAGCACGTTTGATTTTTCAAGGTCGATATCGTCTGTTTGGTTTTTATCAGCGCTTTTGCTGAGCAAGCGCTTGTAGTGGTTGTAAACAGCAACAGCCAGCACTTTTTTGGCTTCATCCTGCCCAATAACATACTGGTCGAGGTGGGCTTTTATTTCCATCGGTGGCACCAACTTGATGTCATCCGTAGTGGGCTGTCCTTTTAGCGCACCCGATTTGGCCGCCTTTTTCTTACCACCTTCTTCCTGATGATTCAACTCCGTTTCGATGATTTCCTGCGCTTTTTCGACACAGAGCTCACAGATTTGGGCATCCATGCCTGAAATAAGGATCATAACATCCTCTTTTCCGCGTCCGCAGAAAGAGCAATTATGGGGGGAAGATTTGCCGCGTCGGATCATAAGAAAAGGGCGTTAAATTATTGGCTTTCGGGCAGTTGGATTGGATTTCCAAAGGTGATGGTTCACCGGAAATTCAGCCCAACTGCCCAATTAGCCCAGGAAAACTTACTTGTTAGGATTGTTTCTGGTCAGTACTTCGTCCACCAGGCCATATGCCTTGGCTTCATCGGCGCTCATCCAGTTGTCGCGATCACAATCTTCCTGAATTTTTTCATAAGGCTGTCCGGTATGGTGTGCCAGAATATCGTACAGCGATTTTTGCATTTTCTTGATCAACCGGTAGGAAATCTCAATGTCGGACACCTGACCTTGTGCACCGCCCATGGGCTGGTGAATCATCACATGGCTGTGGTGCAGGCAACTGCGTTTTCCTTTCACGCCGGCAACGAGCAGTACTGCGCCCATTGAAGCGGCGAGGCCAGTACAAATTGTGGCCACATCGGGGGTTACATACTGCATGGTATCGTAAATGCCCAAGCCATCAATCACAGAGCCGCCAGGGCTGTTGATGAACATCTGAATATCGCGTTTGGCATCAGCCGATTCGAGGAAGAGCAACTGCGCCTGAATGACGTTGGATACATAATCGTTCACCGGAACACCCATAAAAATGATGCGGTCCATCATCAGGCGGGAGAACACATCGAGCTGGCCGATGTTCATCTGTCGCTCCTCGATGACGTAGGGGGTGAAGGACTTGATTTGCTGGGTACTTGCCGCAGCGTATTTTTCAAGGTGCATGCTGCTCATTCCAAGGTGCTTGGTAGCATACTTCTGAAATTCATTTTTGTCGAACATAATATCAATATTTTTGAGGCAAGTATAACAAGGATTTGGCAGGAAGGTTACAATTTGCCAAAAGGGAACAAGTTGCGTAGATGTAGGTCGTGATTTATCCGACCAACGTCGTGAACCAGCAGACAACGGTTTGCAGCCTTCAAAACGCTATTCTACAATATCGGCATCGATTGCCTCTGCCGCAGCCTGTGTTTGTTCCGCTTTTTGGGTGACTTCCTCCAAAATCATGTTGAATGCTTTGGAATCTATGGGTTTGTCGCTGATGGTTACCAACGAGCGGATAACTTCGAAAAGTTTGTCGGTTTCGAGGTTGCGACGGGTTTCGTCGATCTCTTTCTGGTCTTTCATCAAGCGATCCACACTGCCCTCGATCAGGTGGTCGGGCAGGTCAACCTGGAAATACTGGCGCACGCGCTTGGCATAATCTTCGCGCAATTCGGCGTCGGTAACCTCAATGTTGTTCTTGGCAATGATTTGATCGCGGGTTAGGCTCCAGCGCAGGTTTTCGGCAAAGGCTTCATATTCGCGTTCCACCTGCTCTTTGCTGACTTTGCCTTCGTTGGATACAAACAGCCAGCGCTTAAGGAAAGCGTCGGGAGCTCAATTTTATTGAGCTCCATCAAACGATCCTGAAAATCGCGCATCAGCAAGGCATTGGCGCGCACTTCGTAAAAGTTCTGGATGCCTTTTTTTATTTCGTCGATGGCTTCCGTTTCGGAGTTTACTTTGCCACCAAAATAGCTCTTGTAAAACTCTTCGTCCAGATCGGCTTTTTCCACCCGGGAAACTTCTTCAATTTCGCCTTCAAACCAATCGTTTACCTGCCGCTCATCGTTGTCGGCCAGGCTGAGGATGTATTTGCGGTACATGTGTTCTTCCTGCTGCTCTTCTACCGTACGGGCATTGAAGCGAATGGAATCGCCTTTCTTTTTGCCCAGCAGCTCAGACCTGAAAGCTTCGTCGGTTACATTTTTTACATAAACCGTAATGGTCGTTTCGTAATCGCCATCAACTTCCTTGGCTTTGATGCGAACGATGTCGTTGTCCTGAATATCATTTTCAGGGTTGCTGCGCTTACCCATGCGGTTGCGGGCGTAATCCAGGTCTTCACCAGCCAGATCGTCGATGTCGGCAATGGTGTAGCGCTCAAACTTCTGCGCCTTATCCAGACCTTGTACTTCGAATGGATTGACAAAACCCACATCGTACACCACTGCATACTCCGGCTCAAGGCTGTCTATTTTGAAGCTGTATTGGTGCTGGTCTTCTGCGGGCAATGGCTGGCCGAGCACATCGAGTTGGCTTTCTTTGAGGTAGTTGTAGATTTCCTGCGACATCATGTCGTTGAAAGTATCAACCAGCAGCGAGCTGCCGAACATCTTTTTAACATAGGCCATGGGCACCTGACCCTGGCGGAAACCTTTGATGCCAGCGCGCTGGCGAAAACGCTTCAGTTCGGCGTCAACCTTGGGTTGTATTTCTTCCCTTAAAATGGTTACCGTGATCTTAGCGGAGTTATTGTCAATGTCTTTGCGGACAACAGTAGGCATATAGAAAGTCTTTAGTCTTTAGTTGCTGACTTTTGGCGGGTGGAAGGTTTGTGGCCTGGTCTGTTGAACGGGCAAATTTGCCAGTATCAAAAGACCAGGACCAACAGCCAAATGAGTGCGGGCGGAGGGACTCGAACCCACATGCCTCGCGGCGCCAGATCCTAAGTCTGGTACGTCTACCAATTTCGCCACGCCCGCAGTAAAAAATGACCCTTTTTCAAAAGGAGTGCAAAATTACGACTTATTCATTAAATTACAATAGGTAGGTCGACTAAAACCGTTAATGACTGCTAAATAAACATTCGTGGGATTAAACTTTGTTTTAACTTTGTAGGCAGGAGAAAATCTATGCCGCAGGAAGTCAATATACCCGTATTTCAGGAAGAGGATCGCGCGATTATTCAACGCGCTTATCGAGATCTATTAAAATCGTTCAAAAACGATTTGAATGACGAAGACCGCATCAACATCCGCGCTGCGTTCGAACTGGCCGCCAAGGCCCATGTCGAGCAGCGCCGGAAGTCGGGCGAGCCTTATATTTTGCATCCCATTGAAGTGGCCCGTATTTGTGTGGAAGAAATCGGATTGGGCCCTACGGCCGTGGTATGTGCTCTGCTGCACGATGTCGTGGAAGATACCCTGGTTTCGCTGAAAGATGTTTTCGACCAGTTTGGGGAGCGGGTGGCCAAAATTGTGGACGGACTGACCAAACTCGATGGTCTCCACGACTCTGAAAGCCCACAAGCAGAAAATTTGGCCAAGGTACTTAAGGCCATGACCGAAGATGTACGGGTGGTATTGATCAAAATGGCGGATCGGCTGCACAACTTGCGCACCATCAAGAGTATGCCTCCGCACAAACAACTCAAGATTGCTGCCGAAACCAGTACCATTTATACCCCCCTGGCCCATCGGCTGGGCTTGTACAAGATAAAAAGTGAGTTTCAGGACATTTGCCTGAAAATCACCCACCCGGAAGAATACCACGAAGTGGCGGACAAACTGTCGCAAACCAAACGCTCCCGCCAACAATACATTGAAGAGTTTAAAAGGCCCATCGACGCCGCGTTATTGGAGTTTGGCATTGATGCCCGTGTACTCGGCCGGCCCAAAAGCATCTATTCCATTTGGAATAAGATTCACAGCAAAGGCGTCAGTTTTGAGGATATCTACGATCTTTTTGCCATCCGTATTATTGTCAATGAGGTAGCCGCCAAAGAGAAACTGACCTGCTGGCAGGTGTACTCCATCGTAACAGACTACTACAAACCCATTCCGGAAAGGCTCAAGGATTGGATCACCAACCCCAAAGCCAATGGTTATGAATCGCTGCACACTACGGTCATCGGACCCGAAGGTCGTTTTGTGGAAGTGCAGATCAGGACCGAGCGAATGGATGAAATCGCGGAGCGTGGCTTTGCTGCTCACTGGAAGTACAAGGGTGGAAAAGGTTTGGCCAAAGATGCTAACGTATTTGAAAACTGGCTCAACCAGGTCCGGGAAACCCTGGAAAGCAATGATTCCAACAGTGCTGTCGAGTTTTTGACAGATTTTCAGAGCAACCTCTTTTCTGAAGAGGTGCACGTATTTACGCCTAAAGGCGATATGCGTATTTTGCCCGACGGGGCTACAGCGCTCGATTTCGCTTTCAGCATTCACTCCGACCTGGGCTGTACCTGTCAGGCCGTGAAAGTGAACAATCGCCTGGTGCCCTTCAGTTATCTGGTAAAAAACGGCGACCAGATCCAGATCATTTCTAACAAAAACCAGAAACCCACGGAGGACTGGTTGCAATATGTTGTTACGTCTAAGGCCCGCAACCGCATCAAAACTTCGCTAAAAGAAGAAAAGCGGCGTCAGGCAGAAGCGGGGAAAGAAATCCTGGAGCGGAAATTGCAAAACTGGTTCAAGGTTGGGGTGGAAGAAAATGCCGATATGCTGGCCAAAGCCTACCGGTATCCTAACCGTATGGAATTCCTGAGTGCCATTTCCTTGGAACAGGAGGACCTGGCGCATATGAAACAGCGCTTTAAGCCCGATGGCAACAAACTCATTGAAATAGAGGAACTCCGGGCAGCCCGGTCTGGCGCCGAAGCACTGTCCACCGAATCGGGCAGTTCCACCGCCAAACTAAAATCGGGAAACAAACCGGAAATCATCATCAACGGCGAGCCAGGCAACTACTACGTTTATTCCTTTGCTACCTGTTGCAACCCCGTGCAGGGCGACCCCATTTTCTCCTTTGTTACCACCAAAGAAGGGCTTAAAATACACCGCACCACCTGCCCTAATGCCCCCTATCTGTTGGCCAATTATGACCACCGGATACTGAAGGCCGAATGGGGCAATACCGTAAAAACAGACTTTGTCGCCGGAATCATCGTGACAGGTATCGATATCGGCCCGGGCGTTATTCACCAATTAACCGACCGCATTTCTAATATGGGGCTCAACATTCGTTCCTTTTCTATTTCCGGAGAGGGCGGTTATTTTGAGGGGCGTATTTCGCTGGTGGTGTCCAATGTCGATCAGTTGAATCAGGCCATGACGGCCCTGAAACGCTTTGAGTATGTTTCAAGTGTTAGTCGGATGGAATAATTGCACTACCTTTGTTGAATATTTTTAATCCCCCCAGATACAATCTTCATCCGCGGGTTCACCGCATTAGCCCTTCCGATTTTCCATGATTGTAAAGGTACTGGACCAAAAAACGCCCGATGTGCTGGTTGTTCCTGTTTTTCAGGATGACCATCTGGCAACCCAACTGTCTCAAATCGCTTCCCAAATCGGCGTGGATGCCAAATGCCTGGAACAGGATTTTAAAGCAGAAGCAAAGGAGTTTCTGCTGCTGTATACCAACGCAGCCAAAACACAGAAAATATACCTTGCCGGTTTGGGAAAGCCCGGACGCATGAGCGAGGTGCGCGCTGTTTTTCGCTCCTTCGCCTACAGGTTTCAGAAAAAACTTCCCGCAAAAGTTGGGGTTGATTTACGTCAATTTCACGACCAACAATTGTCGCAAATGGCAGAGGAGGCAACCGGCGGCATGCTCATGGGCTTGTACAGTACCGAAAGCCTGATGGGGAAAACCAACAAGGAGCAGAAGTTTGGCGCAGCAAAAAGCGAACTTCAAATCCTGGTGGGCGCCGCAGTGGAAAAATCGGTAACACATGCGGTCAGTAGGGGAGAAGAACTGGCAATCATCAATATGGCTGCCATGGACTTGGTTAACCTCCCAGGCAATTACAAGCACCCCCGGCTCCTGGCCAACCGGATGTTAAAGTTGGCTTCTGCCTACGGTATTAAGGCCAAATTGCTGGAAGAATCTGACCTGAAAAAAGAAGGCATGGATGCCCTGCTGGCCGTTGGCCAGGGCAGCCCTCACCCATCCCTGATGCTTTGGTTAGAATACGGGACGAAGCCGGGTAAAAAAAGCAAAACACCTGTGGTCGGGCTGGTGGGCAAGGGTGTCACTTTTGATACCGGTGGCATCAGCATCAAACCTTCTGCCAGCATGCAGTTCATGAAAAGCGATATGGGGGGCGCCGCTGCGGTACTGGGTACCTTTATGGCCGCTGCACGGATGAAGCTTCCGGTTCGCCTGATCGGGGCTATCCCACTAGCGGAAAACATGGTGGACGGCACAGCCATTAAACCTGGCGATGTTATCGGATCACATTCCGGTAAAAGCATCGAAGTGATCGATACCGATGCGGAAGGACGCCTGATCCTGGCCGATGGGCTTTCCTATCTGACCCAAAAGGAAAATCCCGACACACTGATCGATATTGCTACCCTGACTGGCTCTGTTATCAGGGCCATCGGCGTAAATGCTGCCGGGCTGTTTACCCCAAACGATGCCTTGTCCCGCAGTTTGTACGACGCTGGGATGAAAAGCGGTGAGCAACTGTGGCCTTTCCCCATGTGGGAGGCATATGGCAGCGACCTGAAGAGCGATGTTGCCGACCTCAAGAACTTTACCGGAAAGCCCATGGCAGAGTGCATCAGCGCAGCCAAATTCCTGGAAAACTTCACCCGTGAACATCCACGCTGGGCCCACCTTGATATTGCGGGTATGGCCTTTGGCGATGCCGAACATACAAAGGCGAAATCGGCTACGGGCTACGGTATTCGTCTTTTGTTGAAGTTTTTGGAAGGTCTCGTGGAGAAAGGAGCGGAAGAATAGCCCTGGTTTCAGGGCAAAATCGCTACCTTTGCGGCAGCAATTGATTTCAAATTCCATATATTATTTTAATGGCTGATTTATCAAAACTTACCGAAATGTGCGCGCAAGTGCGTCGCGACATTGTGCGGATGGTTTATGGCGTACAGAGCGGGCACCCTGGTGGCGCTCTGGGCTGTACCGAGTATTTTGTAGCGCTGTATGGCAATGTTATGAAATACCGCCGCCGACCCTTCCGCATGGAAGGCAAAGGAGAGGACATGTTTTTTCTCTCCAACGGCCACCTCTCCGCTGTATGGTACAGCGTATTGGCCAGAAGCGGTTTTTTCCCCGTTCCGGAACTGAGCACTTTCCGGAAAATCAATACCCGCCTGCAAGGCCATCCGGCAACGCATGAAGGGTTGCCCGGCATACGCATTGCTTCGGGATCGCTGGGGCAGGGCATGTCGGTAGCCATCGGCGCGGCAATGGCCAAGCGCCTCGACGGAGACGACCGCTTTGTATTCTGCCTTACTGGCGACGGCGAACTTCAGGAGGGACAATGCTGGGAAGCCATCATGTATGCCGCCCACAATAAGGTTGATAACCTGATTGTGACGGTTGATTGGAACGGACAGCAGATTGACGGCACCAACGACCAGGTGCTGAGCCTGGGTGATTTACCCGCTAAGTGGAAAGCCTTTGGATGGGATGTCATCCGGTTGAAACATGGCAACGATTTGGCACTGGTCATTGCGGCCCTCCGCAAAGCCAAACGGCGTTGTAAAAAGGGCAAGCCCGTGGTTATTCTGATGGAAACTGAAATGGGTTTTGGTGTCGATTTTATGCAAGGCACCCACGAATGGCACGGTAAAGCGCCCAATGAGGCTCAGTTCAACGAGGCCATGAAGCAATTGCCGGAAACGTCGTTCGGCGATTATTGGATATGAGAATACCAGTATCCATTTGAGAAATTACAGGTTTTCAAAAGGGGCCGCCCTGGGGGGCCCAAAAATTTTGTTGAACCCAGGGGTTTTCCCCCCCGCGGGAAGTCGGGGGGGCCCGCCCCGCGGGGGGGGGCCCCGGGTTCTTTCCTCCCCTCCCCCCGGGGGGGGGGGGGGGGGGGTTGGGGGAAGAAAAGGGGGCCGTCTTGGGGGGGGGGGGGGGGGGGGGGCCGCGAGTTTTTCCGCTTTTTTTTTTTTTTTGGGTTTTTTTTATTTGGGTGGCGCCCCCCCTTTTTTTTTCCCCGCCCCCGGGCGGGGGGGTTGGGGGCCCCCCCCCCGGCCCCCCCCCCCCCCCCCCCCGCCCCCCCGGGGGACCCCCCCCCCCCCCCCCCCCCCCCTTCTTCCGCCCCCCCCCCCCCCTCAACCTTTTCAACATCTCAACCAACACTTATGCTCGATAAAATCACCTCTACTGAGAAAAAGGCAACCCGTGATGGCTTTGGCCAAGGCTTGCTTGAAATAGGTAGGACCAATCCGGAAGTGGTTGGCCTGACAGCCGACCTCCTGGGGTCGCTGCAAATGCAGCATTTTAAAAAGGAGTTTCCCGAACGCTTTTTCCAGGTGGGCATCGCAGAAGCCAATATGATTGGCATTGCAGCAGGATTGGCTACCGCAGGTAAGATTCCCTATACCGGTACTTTTGCCAACTTTAGCACTGGCCGTGTGTACGACCAAATCCGCCAAAGCGTGGCGTACTCGCATAAAAATGTAAAAATTTGCGCCTCCCATGCAGGCCTTACCCTGGGTGAAGACGGTGCTACGCACCAGATCCTGGAAGACATCGGCATGATGCGCATGTTGCCCGGCATGACGGTTATCAACCCTTGCGATTACAACCAAACCAAGGCGGCTACCATGGCCATAGCCGAGCATTTTGGTCCGGTTTACTTGCGCTTTGGCCGTCCGAACTGGCCAGTGTTTATCCCGGAAAATCAAAAATTTGAGATCGGAAAGGCATTGTTGCTGGCCAAGGGATCAGACGTGACCATTTTTGCAACGGGTCACCTGGTTTGGACAGCCGTTGAGGCCGCCAAAGAACTGGCCGCACAAGGCATTTCCTGCGAATTGATCAACATCCATACCATCAAGCCGCTCGACGAAGAAGCCATTCTCGATTCGGTGAGCAAAACCCGTGCAGTTGTAGTTGCCGAAGAACACCAGCGCAACGGCGGACTGGGCGATGCCATCGCCCATGTGTTGGCGCAAAACCTGCCAGCGCCAGTGGAGTTTGTCGGCGTTCGCGATTCTTTTGGCGAAAGTGGAAAGCCCCTGGAACTCCTGGACAAATACGGTCTTGCCAAAAAAGACATTCTCTGGGCTGTGAAGGATGTGCTGGATAGGAAAAAATAGTTTGGTATTGATTTGTTGATGTGTTGATGCAATGAGTGGACCCACTCATTGCATCAACACATCAACAAATCAACAAAGTTGAGTGAGTCCACCAGGGGTCAGCCAATTTAGTATTAGCAATGGTTCACATTTCGCCGTGGAAGTTTTGCGCAGCAAAATATCCGCGAGTTTCTGCGAATTCTGCGGGAAACTATTTTTTGCGAAGCAAAAATTAAATTAGCTAATTACTGGTTCCATCAACAAATCAACGCATCAACAAATCAACATTAATATGAAGTTTGCTACCAAAGTTATACATGCCGGTATTGAACCGGATCCTTCTACCGGGGCGATCATGACCCCTATTTTTCAGACCTCTACCTATGTGCAAGCCGCACCTGGCGACCACAAGGGATTTGAATATGCCCGCACCCAAAACCCGACCCGAGCAGCGCTGGAAAAAAACCTGGCTGCGCTGGAAAATGGGGTGGATGCCATTTGCTTTGGCTCCGGCCTGGCCGCGCAGGATGCGGTGATTAAATTACTGAAGTCGGGCGACGAAATCTTGTCGGTCAACGACCTCTATGGCGGCTCCTACCGCCAAATGGTGCGGGTGTATGCGCAGTGGGGTTTGAAAAGCCGTTTTATCGACATGTACAATGCCGAAAATGTGGCCCGGGAAATCGGTCCGGATACCAAGTTGATCTGGATCGAGACGCCAACGAATCCCATGCTGAAGATCGTGGACATTGCCGCCGTTTGTGCCATTGCCCGTAAAAAGGGCATCATGACGGTGGTGGACAACACCTTTGCTTCGCCCTACCTGCAAAATCCGCTGGATTTAGGCGCAGATATTGTGCTTCACTCTGCCACCAAATACATCGGTGGCCACTCCGATGTGGTGCACGGTTGCCTGATTGTAAAAAACCAGGAACTGGCGGATAAACTGCATTTTATCCAAAATGCCTGTGGTGCGGTACCGGGTCCGCAGGACTGCTTCCTGATTCTTCGCGGGATTAAAACCCTGCATTTGCGGGTGCAGCGCGCTTGTGAAAATGCGGAAAAGATTGCGCATTACCTTTTGAAGCATCCGAAGGTATCCAAAGTGTACTGGCCAGGCTTTGCATCCCACCCGAACCACGATATTGCCAAAAAGCAAATGCGCATGTTTGGTGCCATGGTGTCGTTTGATTTGGTCGACAACAACATGGCAGCAGCCACTAAAATTCTCAGCAGTACGCACCTGTTTTCACTCGCTGAATCCTTGGGTGGGGTAGAGTCGCTGATCGGCCATCCTGCCAGCATGACGCACGCCAGCATCCCGAAGGAGGAGCGCCTGAAAGTCGGCCTGACTGATTCGCTCATCCGCCTCAGCGTAGGTGTGGAAGACGTGGACGATTTAATTGCAGATTTGGAAAAGGCGTTGTAGCCTACTGAGGGTATGACTTTAAGTCATGCCCTCAGTAAAGAAAGGCGTTGTAGCCTGCTGCCGGGGTGCCTCAAAGTCACCCCGGCAGTACATGAGATTGGGGCAAATATTGCCGGGGTCAGTCTGAGTGGCCCCGGCAATAAATCTGACTTTGAGTTTTACCCTCTGCCGGGGAATAAATTTGAAAAACAAAGTTTTTTCAATAAACAATTTGTTTTAAATTGGTTTTGCTTTATATTTGGGTGCATTACTGAGGGCGTGACTTTGAGTCACACCCTCAGTGCATTAAACCCCAAAACCACCCCAAACCCATGAAATTTGTTGAAAACGGCATTTTTCACATTTACAACCAGGGTAACAACCGGCAGCAAGTATTCTTTACTCCCGAAAACTATTTGTTTTTCCTGCGTAAAATGAGGGAACATCTGTTGCCGCACGGCGATTTGCTTTGCTATTGTCTCATGCCCAACCATTTTCACTGGCTCTTTTGCGTAAAGCGGGTGGAGATTGAGGTAAGTGAGGGTATGACTCAAAGTCATGCCCTGGGGTGTAGTGAGGGTATGACTCAAAGTCATGCCCTCACTAATCCAGTAACTTTGAGTAATGCCGATTTTAGTTCCAATAGTAAGGGCGTGACTTTGAGTCACACCCTTACTAAGGCTCGCACGCTCAATGATTCTATTGGACTATTGCTGCGCTCGTACACCAGGGCCATCAATAAACAGGAAAACCGGAACGGTTCACTATTCAGAAAAGGAAACCAAAGCCAAAGATGGCTGGCAAGATCCGTACATCACCAGCCGGGATCCTGATTACGGAAAAATCTGGAAAGACTGGGAAATCTACGGCACCACTTGTTTCCATTATATCCACAAAAATCCGGTTAGGGCGGGGTTGGCCAGTTCTGCAGAAGCATGGGAATTCTCCTCTGCCAAGGATTTTGCAGGGCTGAGGAATGGTTCGCTTTGCAATTACGCGTTGGCGAAGGAGTTGTTGTATCTGCCGTAAGTGAGGGTATGACTCAAAGTCATGCCCTCACTAGGTTGCATGATTTGGAGTCACATTAGTGAGGGCGTGACTTTGAGTCACACCCTCACTAGGTTGCATGATTTGGAGTCGCATTAGTGAGGGCGTGACTTTGAGTCATGCCCTCACTAGGTTGCATGATTTGGAGTCATATTAGTAAGGGCGTGACTTTGAGTCATATTAGTGAGGGCGTGACTTTGAGTCACACCCTCACTACTAAAACGCCCCCTGTATCACTTCCAGCGCTTCTCCGTACACCTCGCTGCTGGTTGCCAATAGTTCTCTTCCGAACACATAATTTTCCCCTCCGGAAAAATCGGTCACACGGCCGCCTGCCTCTTTTACGAGTAAAGCGCCAGCAGCAATGTCCCAGGAATTGAGGCCGAATTCAAAAAACACGTCAAAGCGGCCGCTGGCCACGTAGGCCAGATCCAGGGCTGCAGAACCCATGCGGCGCATGGCCCGTCCCTCGGAGAGGAAGGACCGCAAGGCAGCCATCCAACCGTCTACCCGACTGAAATTCTGGTAAGGGAAGCCGGTTGCTACCACCGCTTGCCGCAAGGGAGACCGCTGACTGACACGAATGGGTTTCTGGTTGCACCAGGCCCCACCGCCTTTCCAGGCATAGTACGATTCTTTTAGAGGGACGTGGTGAACAATGCCCACCAACAGTTCTGAATCGGCCATCAAGGCTACGCTGATGGAGAAATGCGGGATATTGTACAGGAAATTGGTGGTGCCATCGAGCGGGTCAATGATCCACTGCAACTTACTTTCCTGGTTGGCGACCGTTTCTTCTTCTGTAATGAAGGTGGCGTCGGGCAGCAAAGCGCCCAATCGGGCTACCAGCATTTCTTCTGCCGTGCGATCAACATAGCTGACCAGCCCACTGAGCAATTTTTCTTCAATTTGTTCCCCTTGAACCTTGCCACGCTCGAGGTTGATAAATTCTGCGGTTTCCCACACGGCTGCCAGGGCAGCGTTGGTCAGCGCTTCCAGATTGTCAAGGTTGTGCATGGTGTGCTTTATTTGCGGTTTCCGTCTTGTTTGGCGAAAACCTTTTTCAGCAGATCGCTGGTGCGGGCGCCGGGGTTGCGGCGAATGTTTTTTTCTTCTTCGGCAATTTTTGCAAAAAGGCCTTTGAGGGCTTCGTTGGTAACGTAATCACTGAAGTCGTTGTTGACCTTGGTAACCAAGGGGATCTTGTTGTAGGCATCGGCCGCTTTGCGCCACAACTCGTTGGCGCCAACTTTGTCGAGCGCATTTACAATGGTCGGCTTAAAGCTGGTGTAGAGTTGCTGCGAAGTGGTTTTTTGCAGGTAGGCTGTAGCGGCATTGTCGGCGCCGAGTAGAATGTTGGTGGCATCCTGAATGCTCATTTGCTTTATGGCGCCCAAAAAAATCGGTGCAGCATCTTTTGCGGCCGTTTCTGCACCGCGATTGATTTTTTCCAACAGGTTGTTTTCCAACTGTTCGAAACCAGGGATGACTTTCAGGCGAGAACTCACCATCTGGGCTTCCGATGGGAGCAGGATTTTATACGCACTTTTAAAATAACCATCTTGTACTGCAAGTGCATTGGCGCCTTTGACGGCACCTTTCGACAGGGCATCTTTCAGGCCTTGTCCAATTTCTGTGATGCTGGGTTCAGTGAGTACGGTATTGGCAATGCCTTGCAGGGTGTCGCAGGCCGGGAGGATAAGCAGGAACGACAGCAGGAGGCTGCTGTAAATCATTTTTCTCATGGTATAATATGTGTTTATTTGCCGTTCAGGTGGTTCCAAACCACCTGGTTCTTGTTGATTATGCCCAATACCCGACCTTGCAGTTGCTTTCCGATAAATGGGCTGTTGTGCGATTTTGAACGCAAAGACTCAGGCGTAACGGTCCAGGTAGTGTCGGGCTCAAAAATGGTAAGATCGGCATTTGTACCGACTTTTACCTCCGGAACCGGCAGGCCAAGTATACTTCGGGGGGCAAATGCCCATTTTTCTACCAGATCTTCCACCTGCAATTGGTCCTGGGTTGCGGTGCGGCTTACGGCAAAGGCTGTTTCCAGTCCTAGTATGCCAAAATCGGCGAAGGGGAACTCCAGGTTTTTGGCTTCTACGTCCCAGGGTTGGTGGTGAGAACAAAGGCAGTCAATGCTGCCGTCTTTTAGACCTTGAATGAGTGCCTGTTGATCTTCGGTGCTGCGAAAGGGCGGATTAACCTTGTAATTCGTGTCAAAGTCGGCCAGGTCTTCATCTGTAAAAAACAGGTTGGCAACTGCCACGGAGGCACTGAGCCCCTTTTCTTTTTTCCTGGCTTTGCGAATCATGTCCACACTTCCAGCGCTGGAAATCAGGTGCAGGTGCAGCCGACCGCCGGAATAGGCCAGCAGGCTCAGGTCGCGTTGTACCATCACTTCTTCCGCCAGGCTCGGGATACCTTTCAGGCCCAGCATGGTGCTTTGTTTCCCTTCGTGCATTTGGCCGCCGCCCGATAGTGTTTTTGACCTGGGCTGGTTAATGATTAGCCCATTGAAGGCCTGGCTGTAATGCAGTGCCCGGAGCAGCAGCCCGGCGTCCTGAACCGATTTGTAGCCATCGGAAAACGCAATGGCGCCTGACTGGTGCATGTCGATAAGTTCTGCAAGGTCCACCCCGTCGCAATGTTTCGAAATGGCGCCAATGGGTAAGAACTCTACCGGCAGGTCTTTTGCTTTATTCCGTACGTACAAAACCTCGCCTTTACTGTCAACAGCAGGCAGGGTATTGGGTTGGCAGGCAAGGGTGGTAAATCCGCCTGCTGCCGCTGCTGCTGCAGCAGAATAAATGTCTTCGCGGTGTTCGTATCCGGGGTCGCAGATGCTGGTTCCAAGGTCCACCCAACCTGGTGAAACCCAGGCCTGGTTGCATTCGATGGTTTTCAGACCCTTCTCTTCGTGGAGATCGCGTCCGATGGCACTTATTTTACCATTGCGGATGATCATATCCTGGGGGGCTTGCACGGTTTGTCTAGGCCCTGCTACCAATCGGATGTTTTTTAAATGTAGGTTTACCATAATTGCCTTTGTTTAGCATCCGCTATTCGCGGTACCAGAAATTATTGCGGATAATCCAACCCGGCCTTCTGGCGTACATCGGGAAGTCAGCTGGCTTGATCAGCAACTCATCCAGGTAAAAGACCTGGTCGGCGTTGGGTTTTTGCAAGAAAATGCTGACTTGTGCATCGCCGTCGTATACCTGAAAAGGGATATCGTATAAGCCCCACCCATTCACAATACTGCGCAGGTAAAACCGGACGCCCTCGTGTTGGAAATGAATTTCGGTTCCATCAGTGCGCCTGTTTTCCACAATTTTCATTTCCTGGCACATGCCAAGATCCTGATTGGCGTACATCCAGCAGCTGATGTAATAGTAACCTGCGGGAAGGTGTTGTCTGAAAACCCAACAGGTGTCGGCCATATTGCCCTGGAAGGCGCCTTTCCCCTGGAAAATCCGGGAAGCGGGCAGGGAATCATAAGCTGTTGACGTAAAAGTTTCGGCTGTTCTGTGGGAGCAGCCATTGGTTAATGGCATAGAGGTCCTGCCGGTCGATCTCCGCAGCAATGGCCATCGCATGTTGGTGCGCATAATTGCGGATGCTGTCGGGCAGGATCGACATGATTTTTAATTCCGGGTGATCGTATACCAGGGTGGCTTTTTCGATAAACTGGGGGTAGGCTTCGCGCACTTTATCCCATTGTGAAGGGTTGATCAGCAGTGCAATGGGACGGTTGTCGGGAAGTTCGTCCAGCAGGGAGGGCGATTCGCAAGGCTCCAGTACAAACTGCACCGATGCAGTGGTTTGCCTGGCGGAGGTTCGGCTCAGGTTGACGCCAATATCGGGAACACCGGTATGGTAGGCTGTGGTTTGAACATTTTTAAAGTGGCCATAGTCGAAGTCCATCCAGATGTTTTCCGAGCCTATATGGTAATAGGGCAGGGGAAGCAGGGCCTGGAAGCGGCTGAAATCAACTTTGTTGAGCCAGTGATCGGGTGAACTGGCCACTTGTGCCCGTATTTGCGGGTTGGGCGCCGTTTCGATAATTTTCTTGTGTTGCAGGAGTCGTGCTTCTGCGCCCAGCAACAGGAGTGGAAGCAGGGCAATGGGCCATTTGAGCCAGCGGTACTTTCCATTGCGGAGCCCCTCAAAACGAACGCTGTAGTTCCAAAGGCTGTAAATGGCAATGATATTTATCACGTAGTAGTACGCCCAGGTAAACCGGCCCAATCCGCGAAATTGCCGCAGCGGCCCCATCAGGTTGACCATCCATTCCATGCCAGGAATTGCGAAGGGGAAGCCAAAGGAAAAAAGCAGCAAAACAAATGCGGCGATAAAAATACCCCGGAGGTAGGGTTGGTGCACCCGATGGTAAGCCGCTTCTTTCCAGGTTTTTCCAAACATTTTGAAACCAGAAAACAGCAGCCAAAGGGTAAACAGGGTTGCCAGCATGCCCGCATAGGCAATTGCCTCCCCATTGACCTCGCGGATTTTGACCAAATGCTGGTTGATCCACTGTGCAAGTGGGAAATTGGAATAGGGCAGGAACACTCCTTCCCAGTAACCGATGTACACCGTAAAGCCATAAGGGTTACTGGGTCGGTCGGCAGTATAATCCGACCAGTGTATCCAAAGGTTGAGCAAGGCAAAGGGAATCAATACCATCACCACCCAGTGACTGATTCGGCGAATCAGGGTGCTTCGGTTGAAGTCGCGGAAAATCTGAAAGGCAGTATAAAGGGTAAGGAAAAGTGCGCCCAGGCCAAAGTAGTAAAAATGCAATTGGGCACTAAACCACAAGGCCATTCCGATCAAAAGGCTGTGATAGCGGCGACTAAACCGTTCCTCGTAGAGGCAAAGCAGGTAGAGCAACAGCGGTATTACGAAGGTGTGCGACAGCCCGAAGTGTCCGTCAAACCGGTTGTATTGCGGTGACAAAAAAGTGATGCCCAGGGCCGCCAATCCGGCGTACCATGCCGGAACATGAAGTTTTCGAAACAAAAGAAAGATAAAGCAGGCGCCCAGCATCATCGAAACGATGAGGAAAACATTCATGGCGCCCACCGTATTGCCTGAAATGTCGCCAATATGTTTGTTCCACCATTGCAAGCCAGCGGCAAAATGGGCTGGTTGTCGGTGAACAGCACATGCTCGCCAAAGGGGAAGTTCATGCCACCGAAATGGACATAACTGGTGTCGTAGCGCACATGCCATCCGGTAGTCATGTAGTTTTTAAAGCCGTCGGGGCCTGCGCCGATCAATTGGGTATTCGGGTGTGCCAGCCAGCCGTGGTGTATGCTCCACAGTAATGCGAAACAAACCGTCAGCAGTATCAGCAGCCCCAAAAAGGTATGGGAGCGTTGCGGGTGGCGAAGTTGCCAAATGGCCATTTCCAATTTTTGCAGTCGCTTCACGGCCAGATCGATTTTTTCCAGGATCGGAACAGTAAGAAAAGAAAGTTTCGCCCTTCTGTGGCCAGGATTTTCCACCCCACTTTGCTGAAAACAACGCCCTCCCGAAGTTGAACCGGAACTGGGGTGATGGTCACTTTGCCGTTGGCCAGCATAAGAAATTCGAGATCGAAAAGAAAGCGGTCGATTCCGGTTTGCAGGAAGACAGCCCTTCCCGCCTGGTCAAAGGCTTTCAGTCCACACTGTGAATCGTCGATGGGCTGGTGAAAAATATTGCGCAACAGCCAGCGCAGGCTTCTGGACAACCAGCGTCGGAAGGCCGGTACCTTGTCGTAATAAGCGGTGTCGCGGTTGCCTGCGGCAATGCCGCCCTTTTCCATGACCACGCTGGCGATGCGAAGCATGCTGTCTTGTGTATAGGGGAAATCGATATCGGTAACCAGGTGAAAATCGGCGTCAGAGGCGGCAACGCCCTGGCGAAGGGCAAATCCTTTGCCGCGGTTTTCAGTATAATGCACCACTTTAGCGCTGGCAATTTCCTGCTCAATGGTTTGGAAGGCTGCGGGGTTGTTGTTTCGGCTGGAGCCGTCATCTACAACAATCAGGCTGATCTGCGCCTGCAAGCCGGCGGCATGGTTCTGGAACGCCTTAAAACGGGCAATTAATGCCTTTTCCCAGTCTTTTGAGGGGTTATAACACGGTACAATGATGTTCAGCCGAATCAAAATAATGATAGTTCCCGTTTATGGATTGGTGGCGCATGCCTTTGCTGCCTGCACTGGCTTCCAAAGCGAGGAAGTCCGACTGCGCCGACGAGCGCAAAAAATAGATAAATTACAGGCCTTCCCTGAATTTTTGTCGGCTGCTTTTATACTTTTTAAGGGAATGACCTCCTTTTTATGCTGTCTGTGCCGTGGATTTTGTCTTTCAAAGAATTGTTTTCAAAGAAGTGCTGGGTTTTGTAATTCACATTTTTTTATTCACATGTAGTATAAAATATTGATTATTAGCATTTTAATATTTTTTAATATAAATTATTGTTGCTCACAATGCTCGGAAATTGTCATTTTGTCTACGGGGGGGAGGGCACATATTTGTAACATGAAAATGGGGTTAAATGTAAGTTCGTTTTCATATTATGTTCATGGGATTATACAATTTCAGGTGAGAGAGCAAGTCCTTTCACTGGTGGTGAAAGGGCTTGCTGTACCTGAAAAATCAATTAAGCAACGTGTTGGAAATAACTTTCCAATTTGGCGGCACTTTTTGAGCACTGCCTGCGTTGCCAAAACAGTAATGTAATTTACTACACGCCTGTTTTGACGTCTTGTCAGCACACAAAACCTGCACCCCAAATCCGGAAAGTTATTTCCGACACGTTGCTAAATGTTAAGGTGCGTATTTTTGTAACCCGCAGCACAATTGCAGCGTTTTATACATCAAAAGGTTCCATTGCGGCCTTTCCTGCTTAGAAAATGTTCATGGGATTATAATTTGTTGTTTTACGACCACGCCTAAAGAGGCGTGGTTTTTTTGTTTTTACCATTACCTTGTACCCGATTTTAAAACGAAGCGGTAAATTATGTCAGTAACAGGTGGTGAAATAAAACGAGTAACAACGCATGTGCTCCATGCCATGAAGGAGCGTGGAGAAAAAATAGCCATGCTTACGGCCTACGATTTTTCCATGGCCCGGATATTAGATGAGGCTGGTATCGATGTGTTGTTGGTGGGCGATTCGGCCTCCAATGTCATGGCTGGCCATGAAACTACTTTGCCCATCACGCTGGATCAAATGATTTATCACGGGCAATCGGTAGTGCGTGCCGTCCACCGCTCAATGGTGGTTGTGGACATGCCCTTCGGTTCTTACCAGTCCAATTCAGAAATTGCGTTGAAGAGTGCCATCAAAATCATGAAGGAATCGGGTGCGCATGCTGTGAAACTGGAAGGCGGCGCTGAGGTGGAGGATTCTATCCGAAAAATACTACAGGCGGGGATTCCCGTCATGGGACACCTGGGCCTCACTCCCCAAAGCATCTACAAGTTTGGCACCTATACGGTTCGTGCCAAGGAGGATGCAGAAGCAGAAAAATTACTGGAGGATGCGCGACTGCTCGACCAGCTCGGCTGTTTTGCCATCGTACTGGAAAAAATACCGGCCCAACTGGCCAAAACGGTTTCGGAAAGTATTGATGTACCTACCATCGGTATTGGCGCAGGCCCAGATACCGACGGACAGGTGTTGGTTACCCACGATATGCTGGGCATCACCAAGGATTTTAACCCCAGGTTTTTGCGCCGATACGCCGAACTTTTTCAGGTGATTGGAGAGGCTACGCAGCACTACATTGCTGATGTGAAAGACCACAAATTTCCAGACAAGACAGAACAATATTAATTGGGGTTTGGGTGTTTGTTGAGTGCTTTTGCCATTCCATGGTATGCATGGAAAAACATGAAGGGCAACTTTATTACCGATGCCGAGAGTTTCCGTTGGGTAGCCGACCAGATGAGTTATGTTGAAAAAGTGCGCAGTGGCCGCTTCGAGATTGAGCCGGGCTGGAACAACCGCGAGCTTGTGCAGCACCTGCGCGCCGGAAAACAAGCACCCGTTAAGGTGGTGCTCAACAACGAGCGCCTCCTGGAAGATGTGGCTGCCAAAGTTTCGGGCTTTATAGAACCCGACTCCCTTGCTTTGCTGCAGGCGTTTCTAGACCCCGCGTACCTCCAGCAAATGGGTTACGCACCGGAAACGGTTATGAGTCTTTTTGTTCCGAATACCTATGAAATGTACTGGAACTCCAACCCTACCGACTTCCTGAACAGGATGCTGAAGGAACACAATGCTTTTTGGGAAAAGAGGGCAGGAGGGCAAAGGCGGCAGCCTTGGGTTGCTGAAACGCAGGTGTATACCCTGGCCTCTATTGTAGACCGGGAAACCAACAACGTCGGGTAGAAGCCTACCGTGGCAGGTGTTTACCTGAATCGCTTGCGTATCGATATGCGGCTGCAAGCCGACCCAACCTGCGTATTCGCCACCCGCGACTTTACCACCCGCCGGGTTACCACCTACCACACCGGATTTGATTCGCCTTACAACACGTATATGTACAAAGGCCTTCCCCCTGGTCCGATCTCCATGGCATCCATCTCCGGGATTGACGCGGTGTTGAACGCTGAGAAGCACAACTATCTCTACTTTTGCGCCAAACCAGATGCTTCCGGAACCCATGCCTTTGCCGCCACCTTGCCGGCGCACAATGTGAATGTGCAGCGTTTCCGGGCGTACAAGGCGAAAACGGGGTATTGAATTTCCGATTTCCGATTACATGATATCCGATATCCGATTGGATTTGTGATGGGAGATGTAAATACCCGATCAGCGTAAAAATGTACAATCGGCAATCAGCTCGGCAGTCGGAAGTCATGTAATCTTAAATCGTAAATCAATTGAGTTATGCAACATCGCTTACTCGGCCGCTCCGGCCTGCGCGTCACAGAACTTTGCCTCGGCACCATGACTTTTGGAACAGAATGGGGCTGGGGCGCTGACAAGGAAGAAAGTCAGCGCATTTTTGATGCCTTTGCAGACAAAGGCGGCAGCTTTCTGGACACGGCCAACCGGTACACCGAAGGAACCTCAGAACGCTGGCTGGGTGATTTTATCCAGGCAGACCGCCATCATTTTGTGCTGGCAACCAAATACACCCTGCGCGACAGAACAGGCGATCCCAATTTTGCCGGCAACCACCGCAAAAATATGATGCGCTCAGTGGAAGAAAGTCTGAAGCGATTGAACACCGAATTTATCGATTTGCTCTGGGTGCATGCCTGGGATTTCACCACGCCGGTGGATGAAGTGTTGCGCGGATTAGACGACCTGGTCCGCAGTGGAAAAGTACACTACATCGGCATTTCGGATACACCCGCCTGGGTGGTAAGTCAGGCCAATACCATGGCCGAACTAAAATCCTGGACCCAATTTGTAGGCCTTCAAATCGAATACTCGTTGTTGCAGCGCACGCCGGAGCGCGATCTATTGCCAATGGCCCGGCAATTTGGCATGGCTGTAACGCCCTGGGGCGCGATCGGTGGCGGAGCCCTCACCGGCAAATACCTCAAGGGGGAAGCTGGCCGGGTGGTGGAAGCCAGCGCCCGCCGGAGCGATCGGGCCAACACCATTGCCGCCAAGGTGGTGGAGGTGGCTGAAAGCATTGGGAAAACGCCTGCACAGGTGGCCATCAACTGGTCTCGGCAGCGCAATGCTGGGCTGAACGTGATTCCAATCATCGGAGCGCGCACGGCTGTTCAACTGAACGATTCGATGGATTGTCTGGGTTGGGAAATTCCAGCCGACGCCATGGTTGGGCTGGATGAAGTCAGTGCCATAGAACTTGGATTCCCCCACGAATTTTTATTGACGGAAGGCGTGCAGGACCTGGTCTATGGCGGGCACAAACCACAGCAATTTAAATAATCTTCAATTTTTTGCCATGAAACTGCTCTTTATAGGAATGGGCCCCGGCAACGGTATGTCGGTCGCCAGGCGTTTTGGCCGGGAAGGATTCGAAATTCTGATGGTGGCCAGAGACCCTGAGAAACTGACGGAATACGCTGCTGAACTCGAAAAAGAAGGGGTTGCGTCGTCATCGTTTGCCGTGGATATCGCAGACAAGCAGGCCTTTCGGGAATTGCTAACGGAGATTGTAGCCCAGCATCCCGACATCAGTATCATGCATTATAATGCCAGTGCTTTTAACCCCGCACTGCCCTCTGAAATTGACCTGGACACCTTTATGGCTGACCTTAACATAAACATCGTTGGCGCATTGTTGTCGGCGCAAGCCGTACTGCCTGCCATGCGGGCCAGGGGGGCAGGCACGATATTTCTGACAGGCGGTGGAACCGCCCTGGATGCTCCCGCCAACCTCGCTTCACTTGGCGTTGGCAAGGCGGGTATGCGCAGCCTGGTATTTACACTTGCCAAGGAGTGTAAGGATTACGGGATTCATGTGGCCACCATTACCATTTGTGGTATGATACAGCCTGGAACACAACTTGCCCCTGATCTAATTGCTGAAAATTTCTGGAAATTGCATCAGGACCGGGATACGGAGCATTGGCAGACGGAAATTATGATGGATTAAGGCGTTTTCAGATCATGCCCTCTGCGTGGAAATGCACTAGGCCTCCTTACCCCAAGTTCAGCGACTGTATCCATGCCAAGGTATGGTTAAAAATATCTTCTTTTTCCGGCTCATTGTGGATTTCGTGGTAAAGCCCCGGCCATTCTTTGTACTGAATATTTCCTTTTAGTCGATTGCTAAACTCCTTAGTTGCCTCAAATGAGGTAATCCTATCCTCATTACCGTGCATCAGCAGGAGTGGAAGCGGGAAATCACCCTCGTATTTGTTCAGCCAATCGGCGCCCTCAATGCATGCCAGTCCGGCGGCGGCGCTGAGTTTGTCGTGCACAAAGGGATCGAATTTGTACATTTCCACCACTTCCGGGTCGTGCGAGAGCAAATGCACGGCAAGCCCATTGGGCAACGTCAGGGTGGGCATAAAACGGCGTAAAAAACGTGCTGCTACTACTTTGATGGCGGGCGCCTCAAAGGCCAGGCGAATCCAGGGTGCGCTGGCTATTTGTGCGCTAAGGATTTGAGGTTTACGGCGCAGCGTATAATTTAGGGTGAGGTTACCACCCATGGAATGGCCGTACAAAATGATTGGCGTAGTAGGGTAGCGTTTCCTGACTTCTAGCAGGAACTGATCGATGTCGTCGAGTAAAACCTCCAGGTTTTTAGCATGACCTCGACGGCCTTCGCTTCGGCCATAGCCTTGCATGTCGAAGCCCATTACTGCGACTTGGTGCCGGGTAAACCATTCTGCCAGGTTGTGGTAGCGGCCTATGTGTTCACCCTGTCCGTGCACCATCGCCAGCACTGCGATCGGTGTGTCGATGGTCCAGTCGACCCCGTGAATATTCAAGCCCTGGGCATTGTGCCAATTTAAAAATTCCATGGTGGTTAAAATCTTGATTAGAGGGGATAAATATGGCCCTGTCGAATGTTTACCACGCTGGTTCCAGGGTATGGGGTTTTGAAATAACGTTTCCAGTTGTTACAGACCGCTTTTTTGCGCCGTTGAACATCCGTAATATAATACAAGCGCCCATTGTCCGTGCGCAAGATGCAGGGCGAAAACCGTTGGAGCAGTGGGGCATCCTCCGGCAAAGGGTTGGTAAGTTCTGCCAGCAAAATTCCGTATCCGGAATCCTGATCCGATACGGGATGTGGCGGTTCAATTTTTTCCTGGGGCGTATCTAAGGGCAATGCTGGCTGTAGTCGTGGCAGGGGAACGCTGTTGTTGGCCTCGGGCAGTTGCCGATGGGTGTAAGTACTGTCGTGAAGTGCGGCCAGGTAACTAATGGGTTGCGCTTCGGTCAAAAGGGTGTCGGTCAGGGTTCCATAACCCGATTTACGGATCAATACTTCATAATGGTTTCCCGACGGAAGGATGGAAAACCATTGGCCTTGTTCATCCGTGGTGCTTTTTAGCACTGGGCTGGTGGCAGATAGCGGTCGGATGCTGATGTCAACTCCTGCCAGCGGGTGCTGTCGGGCAGCATCCAGTACACTGATTTCCAGGGGCGTTTGGGCATGGGCCAGCGCTGGCAGCAAAAACAAAAGGAAGAAAGGCATGCGCATAAGCTGGACTTTTGTCATTTGATGTTGGTCTTTGGGTTTGAATCTGGATTAGTATTCTCCGACATGCTTTTATATGCTGAACACCCTTTTTTAAAAAAGCGTTTACATTGTTTTTCAGCGAATATTAATGCATCGAAAACCCAATACTTAGTCATTCCGGGCAAAGCCAAAGATTAAAGACCTGTGGCCAGAGACCAGACAACAAGACGTTTGCTGTACAAATGTAGGGAATTGGAGCGCTGCTTGCTGCTATTTTACCAAAAAGCGCGAAGTTTGCGTGGATTAAACGACAACGACGATGCGTATAGTGTTCATGGGGACCCCCGATTTTGCAGTGCCCTCCTTAGCCATTTTGCTCGAGCATGGCTATGAAATTTCAGCCGTTATTACTGCTCCAGATAAGCCAGGCGGTCGATTGGGCCTTATTCAGTCGGCTGTAAAAAAGTTTGCCCTCGAAAAAGGTCTCCGGGTATTACAACCAGAGAAATTGAAAAACCCCGATTTCCTCAGTGAGTTGCGGGCGCTGAAGGCCGATCTTCAGGTGGTGGTGGCCTTTCGGATGTTGCCGGAACTGGTTTGGGATATGCCCCCCATGGGCACCCTGAACCTGCATGGCTCCTTGTTACCGAAATACCGCGGTGCGGCGCCCATCAACTGGGCCATTATCCGGGGAGAACAGGAAACGGGTGTCACTACGTTTCTACTCCAACATGAAATTGATACCGGCGATCTTTTATTGCAGGAAAAACTACCCATTGGCCCTAACGATACGGCAGGAGAAATCCACGACCGTATGATGCAGTTGGGTGCACAATTGGTGTTAAAAACAGTACAGGGCCTGGAAAAAGGCGTACTTACCCCCCGGCCACAACCCGAAACGGAAGCCACCCATGCCCCCAAAATATTTACAGAAACCTGTGAGATTAACTTTGATCAGCCGACCCGGGATGTACACAACTTCATCCGCGGACTGAGTCCTTATCCAACGGCCTGGACCCAGATGGATGGTAAAAACTGTAAGATTTTTCGCAGCAATGTGGATCTTGAAACGCCGTTGGCGGGGCAGCCAGGCGACTTTACTTCCGATGGCAAATCATGGCTGCGCATCGCTACCAGAGATGGCTATGTGACCGTTTTGGAACTGCAGCTCGAAGGTAAAAAACGCATGCCAGTAGGCGATTTTTTGAACGGATATCGAATGTAGGGTGGAAGAAAGATTCCATGCTTAGTACACTGTAAATTAAGTTTGTTGAGATTTTGGGTAGAGGATTTTGGTGGCAGTCAAGTCTGTTTTTGAAGGAATAGCAGCGCTCTTGCTGAGAAAACAGACGATGGATGGCGCCAAAAGATTCAGCCAAAATCAAACGAAATTTAGTTTACAGTGTACTTAGTAACGATGAAATAACAAGTTCACGATTTCAGGCCAATTATTTTGGTATTAGGCGACTATCTTTTGAGGCGAATAACAGCGCTCTTTAACAAAAAAGATAGGATGGATAACGGCAAAAGAATGGCTTCAAATCGTGAAGTTGTTATTTCATCGTTACTTAACAAAGATTTCTTGTAGAAAAATGGCATACTGCGGTAAATCCTTATATTTTTGTTTTGAAAACCCAATGACAATACTCGCACCATTTGAAAACAATAATCCAACCCGCACATGCTTACCTACCTTATTTTATTTGCAACGTTACTCTTGACCGTTTTTTATGGCCTTTCCGGAGATTCTGAATCTGATAAATCCAGTGGAGGGCCCACGATTGACTGATGGATGCCGGCAATTGTGCCAAACATCGTTGCCGGTAAAAACCTAACTCCGGGCCAATTACTCCCATCGATATACCTGCCATTCACTCAGGCGGGCAGGATAGTTATGGCTTGTTTCCAGTTGTATGCGAATTCGGTTGCTATTAACCATCGGAAACTGTATTGCTTTTTTATTTCCAACCGTGGTGGAACGAGCAATTTCATGCCATTGTCCGTCGGTCCAGGCCTCGATGCTGCAACTGCGAACGAATTGGCCATCTGGAAGATATTCCCGGAGTAAAATGGTATTAAAGAATTTTGGCCGCGGCCAATGCATCTCAAATTGATTGCCCTTGGCATAGGTGTTCGGGTCGTTGTCGGTTAGCTGCCTGGTTTTGGAGGGCCTGGCGAACAGGCTCATCTGGAAATAAGGGCGGACCTTCTTCCCTAAAGCCAGATTGTGGCTAAACCGGGATTGCAGCATGGCGCCAAAGCCTGCCAGCGCAATGGAGTCCTGTTGGTGGATCAACCCATGGCGATCGGGAGGCACGTTGAGGATCAAGTTGGCGCCCCGGCCAACCGACTGCAGGTAAATATCGAACAATTGTTCCGGTGTTTTTACTTTTTCATCTTCTTCCGGATGATAGAACCACCCCGGCCGAATGCTTACGTCACATTCTGCAGGGATCCAAAGTTTGCCTTCAGGCTGGCCAGTCTGTAAAACCGCGGAGGGCGGACCCGTGGCGCCCCGACCGAAACCCGCGGTGTCCAGCATGCACCAGTTGGTTTCATTCACCGTTCCTTGTTCATTTCCGGCCCAGCGGCATCCAGGGCCAATGTCGCTAAAGATCACTGCTCCGGGCTGCAGTCGGGCGGCTATTTTTTCAAAGCGATGGAAATCATAAGTTTGTTTTTTACCATTGGGCCCTTCTCCGTTGGCGCCATCCCACCAGATTTCGAACAAATCGCCATAATTGCTGAGCAGCTCGCGTAGGGTGTTGGCGTAAACATCGTTGTACTCAGGTGTTCCGTATTTCGGGTGGTTGCGGTCCCAGGGAGAAAGGTAAAAACCGAGTTTCAGATCGTTTCGTTGACAAGCATCGGCAAGATCGCGCAGCACATCGCCCTGGCCATTTTTCCAGGGGCTTTCCCTCACCGTATGGGTGGAATAGGCCGAGGGCCAAAGGCAAAAGCCATCGTGGTGTTTGGCGGTAATGATTACACCTTTTGCGCCGGCTGCTTTTGCAACCCGGCACCATTGCTCGCAATTGAGCGCATCGGGGTTGAAAACATCCTCCGTTTCCGTGCCGTGGCCCCATTCCATGTTGGTAAAGGTGTTGGGGCCAAAATGGAAAAAGAGATAGAAATTGGTGTCGTGCCAGCTGATTTGGGCGGGCGAGGGTTTTACCGGATTTTGCGCCCAATTTGGATAGGGTAGGGTGAGCAACAACAAAAGTTGGATAAATCTTATCATGATAGCATGCCTGTTTTAGCAGATTAAAATTTGAATTTTATCTTTGACGCAGCAGCGCGTCTAATCGCAACAACGTGTCGGAAATAACTTTCCAATTTGGCGGCACTTTTTGAGCGCTGCCTGCGTTCCCAAAACAGTAATGTAATTTACTACACGCCTGTTTTGACATCTTGTCAGCACACAAAACCTGCACCCCAAATCCGGAAAGTTATTTCCGACACGTTGCTTAAAACAAAAAACAACAGAACACGTGAAAGTAAAATTTAACCTCGCCTTACTGGGTATTTTATGCGGTACTTTTTTGTGGGCACAGCAACCCGATGCCTGTCGCCTGCAATTCGGCACCAATTTGGCCGGGCCCTCCGATTATGGCTCGGAGTACCCCTTTGTCAACATCATGAAGTACAGCCGGCGCTGGATTTCCCACAACGATGCCTGGATAGGTGGCGGACAGAACCTTTGGGATACGAATGTATTGTCGCAAATCCCGATGGATGCAGATGGTTATCCTTTATCTATCCCGGTAAGCCTCCCGGGGATGGAGGCGCCCCAAATTGTTCGCACTGTTTGGGCCAACACCGAGGCGCTTCCCAATGGGGTATATGTGGTCTTGTACGATGGAGAGGGCGATCTGGATGTTTGGGGCGATGCTGCACTGCTCAGTAAAGTACCGGGCCGTCTGACGTTTCAGATGACCTACTCCGGCGACCTGTTTGCCCTGGAGATAAAATCCTCTACCCTGGGCAACCATGTGCGCAACATCCGGGTATTGTTGCCCGGTACGGAAAGCACCTATGCCGCCAATCCCTGGTCGGATGAATGGTTGCAGCAACTCGCACCGTTTAAAGTACTGCGCTTCATGGATTGGGGCTACACGAACAACTCCGGTATGCGACAATGGTCGGACCGCAGTAGGGTCAACGATTACAGCTGGACGATCAAAGGTGGCGTGCCTTACGAGAACTGGGCAGCTATTTGCAACCTCAAAGCAGCGGATGCCTGGGTATGTGTGCCCCATGCGGCTTCCGACGACTATATCGTGCAAATGGCCACTTTTTTCCGGGATAACCTGGACCCGGAGCGCAAAATTTACCTGGAATACTCCAATGAAGTGTGGAACTGGATATTTGAACAGTCGCATTACGGGCTGGACTCGCTGGATCAGAATTTGCCCTGGCCGGAGCGTCTGAGTCCGCGTATTGCCCATGTGATGGCCTTGTGGACCGGCGTATTTTCCGGACAGGAGAATCGCCTGGTGCGGGTACTCGCCAGTCAGCATGCCTGGCCTGATCTGGTAGAGCGCATGGTAGCGCAATTGGAGAATGAGGGCAAAGACCACCTGATCGACGCGCTCTCACCTGCCGCCTACATGGGGTTGAACAGCAATGTGATCGACAATTGGGACGCCAATACCAGCGGTGCAGCCGTATTGTCACACGCTGCCGACTTTACCTTTGACCCCAATGAGTATGCCATGAAAGGCTGGCAAGCCTTTTCTACCCTGGCGCAAAGCAAGGGAAAACGGCTCCTGTTTTACGAAGGGGGGCAACATTTTACGCCCAGTCCATTTGGCGTAGAGCAGCCTTATTGTCCGGCTTTATTGGAATGCCAGACCATGCCAGGCATGTATAACCTGTACGGGCAACTGTTTGACACCCTTCGGACACTGAGTGAGGAGCCCATGCTGTTCATGAACTTCTCCTTTATCGGTCCGTTGGGTTGTAAGTACGGCAGTTGGGGCTTGCTGACCAGTCAGTTTTACAGCGATACCTTGTATGCCGATGCGCCCAAATACAGGGCATTAAAAGATGGAATAGGAGCCTATGAGGCCTGTCAGGCTTCGGTGCCGGTTGGGTCATACGGATCCATCCAGGGTATCCAGCTCTTTCCGAACCCGGCAAGGGATGTGCTGTATGTATCGATAAACCAGGGTGTTTTCTCCTCTGAAACGGTGCAAATACAATTGTATTCCCTAACAGGAAGGCTGCTTCGCGAGACCCGCGGTTCAGCATCTGTGCCGATTGCAATGGCCGTTCATGACCTTGCTCCAGGCGCCTATTTTTTGATGCTTCGTTCGGATAAAAACACAAGCATGCGGTATTTTTTGAAACAATAGGCTACTTCCTGCCCGCATTGCTTCCACTTCTGTATTTTTGCCTATATGAATCCGGAAATTATCAGCGATAGATTTAAACGCGAATTTGGCCGTGCACCCGAACTACTGGTTCGTGCTCCGGGGCGTATCAATGTCATCGGTGAACATACCGATTACAATGAGGGCTTGGTGCTGCCAGGCGCGATTGATCGGGCTATTTATTTCGCGGTTTCCGCACGAGACGATCAACGGCTGGAATTGGTAGCTGCTGACATCAATGATCGATACAGCGGTACTTTATCCGTGTTGGCGCCCAGTGAAAAACAGTGGCCGGATTATTTGCTGGGCGTGTTCAGCGAACTACAGGCAGCAGGGTACACCCACCAGGGAGTCGACCTCGTTTTTGGTGGGGATATTCCCTCCGGCGCAGGCATGTCGTCGTCGGCTGCCATTGAAACAGGGTTGTTGTTTGCGCTGAACCAAATGTTTGCTCTGGGCCTGTTCCGGCAGGACCTTGTGAAACTGGCCCAGCTGGCGGAGAACAACTTTGTGGGCATGCAATGCGGAATCATGGACATGTTTGCGTCGGTGATGGGCCGTGACGAGCGGGTGATCCGGCTGGATTGCAGAACGCTCGAATTTGATTATTTTCCTGTCGATAACAGCCAGTACGCCTTTGTACTGTGTAATTCCGGCGTAAAACATGCGCTGGTAAATTCCGAATACAATACCCGGCGCATGGAGTGTGAAGAAGGCGTGGCGCTCCTGACGGAGCAGTATCCTGCCGTGTACAGCCTGCGCGATGTAAGCCTGGAGCAATTGGAAGCAGCCCATCCTTTTTTGCCTGATCCCATTTATCAGCGATGCTGGTATGTGATCAATGAAATTGAAAGGGTGGAAAAAGCGTGCACAGCCCTGGAGCACAGCAACTACGGCGCCCTGGGAGAATTGATGTACCAATCGCATGAGGGCTTGCAGCATGATTACGAGGTAAGTTGCCGTGAGCTCGATTTTCTCGTAGCGCAAGCCCGTCAGCAGCCCTACGTACTTGGCGCCCGGATGATGGGCGGTGGTTTTGGTGGATGCAGTATTAATTTGGTAGAAAAGGAGGGAGTCGATGCCTTTCAGCAAACGATGAAAAAAGCGTATCAGGCAGATTTTGGCATCGATATGCAGTGTTATGCCGTTTCTATTGGAGAAGGCGTGGGCGAGGTGGATTAAGATGGTCTTTAGTCTTTGGTCTTTGGGCATTGGGTGTTGGTCTTGAGTGGTGAATCTATATTGTTTTTGTTTTTTTGTTTTGCTTCGCAAAATATTTGTCCCGCAGATCTCGCAGAAACCGCAAATGTTTTGCGCAGCAAAACATCTGCGGTAGCGGAGGCCGATTTTTCTACAAAAAACTACGTCTATGCATATATTGGTAACGGGAGGCGCCGGTTTCATCGGAAGCCATACGGTGGTGGCATTGTCTGAAGCGGGGTATACACCGGTTATTGTGGATGATTTTTCCAACGCCGACAAATCGGTGCTGGATGGGCTGACTGCAATACTCGGAAAGAAAGTAATCTGTTATGAGGGCGATTGTGGCGACAAACAGTTGCTACAGAAAATATTCAACGAACAAGCGATTCAAGGCGTCATTCACTTTGCGGCATTTAAGGCGGTGGGTGAGTCCATGTCGGAGCCGCTGAAATACTACCGCAACAATCTGGGTACTTTGGTTGCGCTGTTGGAAAGCATGGTATCTGCCGGCATTCCGGATCTTATTTTTTCATCTTCTTGTACCGTATATGGCGATCCTGCAAAGTTGCCGGTAACAGAGGCCAGCCCGGTTCAGCAACCGGAGTCGGTTTATGGGAATACCAAGAAAGTGGGGGAAGAGATCCTCCTCGATTGTCAGCGGGCAGGCCTGCCCCTGCGCAGTCTATTGCTCCGGTATTTCAACCCGGTCGGGGCGCATCCATCTGGTTTGATCGGCGAATTGCCCAGTGGCGTGCCGAGCAATCTGGTGCCTTTTGTCATGCAAACAGGCGCCGGGCTGCGCCCACAACTTACGGTGTTTGGCGACGATTACGATACACCCGATGGTACTTGCATACGCGATTACATTCATGTGATGGATTTGGCGGAAGCCCACGTAGCGGCACTGGCTTACCTGAAAAAGTTGAATACCCCGAACCATTGCGATGTTTTCAATGTTGGAACTGGAAAGGGCGCCAGTGTTATGGAGTTGATTCGCACCTACGAAGCGGTGAGCGGCCGTAAGCTGCCTTTTACCATTGGAGCGCGCCGAAGTGGTGATGTTCCCATGGTATATGCCGACCCGGCCAAAATTCAGCGCGAAATGGGCTGGTCGGCCAGCCGGTCTCTGGAAGCGGCACTCACCGATGCCTGGCGCTGGCAACAAAACATCCAGTGATGGACAGAAGTCAAAAACTACAATATATTGGCAATCAAACATTTGATCTCTGTGTCATTGGCGCCGGAGCTACCGGTGCCGGTGCAGCCTTGGATGCGGCTTTGCGCGGCCTGAAAGTGTTGTTGGTTGACCGGGATGATTTTGCCGCAGGCACTTCCTCGAAAAGTACCAAACTGATTCACGGTGACGTGCGTTATTTGGAACAGGCATTTAAAGAACTGGATTTGGCGCAACTCCGGCAGGTGCGGCATGGATTGGAAGAGCGCGCCATTGTGTTGGCCAACGCGCCCCATTTGGCCAGGCCGCTGGCCTTGCTGACGCCCGTTCGCAGTCGCCTTGAAGGCCTGTACTTCAGCATAGGATTAAAATTATACGACCAATTTGCTTCCGGTGGCGACGCGCTGCCACCCAGTCGCTGGTTGTCGAAGGAAGAAACCCTGCGGCGGATTCCCCGACTGAGTCGCCGTATTGCCGGCGCAGTGTTGTACTACGATGGTCAGCTCGACGATGCGCGGTACTGTTTGGCCCTCGCGCGAAGCGCTGCTGAAGCCGGCGCAGTGGTGCTCAATCACGTTGGCTTGCGGCAATTTGAAAAAGATGCGCAGGGCCGGCTTGCCACAGCGGAGTTGGAAGATTCGCTTACGGGAACACCCTATACCGTACGGTCCAAAGTTTTTCTGAACTGCACCGGACCCTATTCGGATGCTGTGCGCATGATGGCCAACCCCGATCTGCCCGAAAGAATACGCCCGTCGAAAGGGGTGCATGCCACTTTGCCGGGGTCGGTATTGGGCGCAGAAGAAGCCTTGCTGATCCCGAAAACGAAGGATGGCCGGGTGCTGTTTGCGCTTCCATTTGCGGGTAAAACGTTGTTGGGCACTACCGATACCGATTATAGCGGGGACTTAGAACCCGTTCTCCTGGAACAAGAAGCCGATTTTTTGCTGGAGGGCTTGAATGCCTATTTGTCGCACCCGCTGCAGCGCAGCGATATCAGCGCGGGTTTTGGCGGCTTGCGGCCATTGCTGGCAGCATCCGACCGGACAAATACGGGCAAACTCCTGCGCGATCATGAAGTGGAACACGATGTTGCGTCCAATTTGTTCAGCGTATTGGGTGGCAAATGGACCACTTACCGGCTGATGGCCAAAGATGCCATTGATGCGGTCGATAGCCAACTTCAGGCTCCACGCTCCTGCGGCACTGCAACGCACCGACTGATGGGAGCGGTTGATTACCACCGGGACTTCTGGAAAACGGTGCAGGAAGCGTCGGGTTTTTCAGATTCAGTATGCAGGCACCTGGCATCAAATTACGGCGTAGATGCCATGCAAGTGGTTGCCCTGGCACAATCGAATGCGGTACTGACCCAGCCCATCGTGGAAGGGTTTCCCTTTGTACAGGCGGAAATCGTGTTCGCGGTGCGGCATGAAATGGCCTGTACGCTTCGGGATGTGTTGGCCCGCCGCCTGCGACTGGAGCTCATCGACTGGGCAGTAGCGGCACAAGCGGCAGTGGTAGTTGCGCAGTGGATGGGGCAGGAGCTGGGCTGGACGGAGCAACATCGCGGGCAAGAAGTGGAAAAATATCAAAATGCCATTGCAGAATGGCAACAAAAAGCGGGTCTGGAGTGAAGTCAGGCCAGTTTGTGACCGGGATCATTTTCCCCCGGGACTAGAATTTTGAACCTTGAATTTTCGAATTGTATTAAAATACTCAAGCAATCTTTACATTCTAAATGATATCAGTTATGTCTGTTGTAACCAAAAAATTCATCTACATCTCCGATTTACATTACGAGCACCGCCTGTGGCGCAATGAGCTGGCCTTTTATAAGGAAGAACTCCAGATTTTGGAGGAGCGCCTCAAAGAAATTATTTCAAAAAATAGCCATTACGAGGTGGTCGCCAATGTAGATTCCTATCAAAACCGTTTTGATTTGCAACGCGATCATATCAGCGAGTTGAAACACCGCATCAAGAAACACGACCATTTCCTGGCTGAATACGCTGAATCACATCCTATTGCTACGGACCATGTCCATTTCCAGGACCATACTGCCCTGCGCAACGACATGGATCGGTTCCGAGAATTATACTATGAGCTCAAAACCGAGTTCAACCAGTTTGCCGTTCGCTGGATGTAATTTGGTAGTTTAGCCGGGCTTGGCTTTCCAGGCCTGCGCATGTCCGCAGCAAGTGCCTATGCTACTTGCTGCGGATTTTTTGTTTTTCTCCTCTCCTCAACCTCCTCAACTCCTCAACCTCCCTCGACATCCTCCTCAATTTCCCATTTCCAATAAAAATCATTTTATTTGCTTCGTTAACCATTAAAACAAAGCGATATGCAGGCATACATTGCTGAAATGCTGGGCACAGCCCTGTTGATACTCCTGGGCGACGGCGTGGTGGCCGGCGTACTGTTAAAAGGCTCAAAAAGCGAAAATGCTGGCTGGATTGTTATTATATCGGGATGGGCACTGGGTGTCACTTTTGCTGTATATGCGGTAGGGCAGGTGAGTGGAGCGCACATCAACCCGGCGGTCACCCTGGCGCTCGCGTTTACGGGCCATTTCGACTGGGCATTGGTGCCGGGTTACATCCTGGCGCAGGTGGTGGGCGCTTTTCTGGGCGCCGTGCTGGTGTATTTTCACTATGGTCCGCACTGGGCGCTCACGGAAGATGCCGATGCCAAGCGCGCCATTTTCTGCACAGCGCCTGCTGTTCGGAATACACCGTACAATTTTTTTAGTGAGTTTTTGGGCACTTTTGTGCTCATGTTTGGGCTGATGGCCATTGGCGCCTACCGGTTTACCGAGGGTCTGAACCCACTGGTGGTTGGGGCGCTGGTAGCGGTCATTGGTTTGTCGCTTGGCGGAACCACGGGTTATGCGATCAACCCGGCCCGCGACCTGGGCCCGCGTATTGCGCATGCGCTGCTGCCCATTCCGGGAAAAGGCGGTTCCGATTGGGCCTATGCCTGGGTGCCAGTGCTGGGGCCTTTGGCTGGCGGCGTGGCTGGTGCGTTGCTGTACCAGATGGTATTTTAGGGATAAACTGTTTATTCTGTCAGTTTTTGAATACTCGTTTTACTGGCCATATTTGTACTGTAGTGCTGCCCAACATGAACTTTTGTACGGCAGCAGTTGTACTTTTTTATTTGATTAAGACAGTAAACCCCACTTAAATTAGCCCGATTAACGAAATATGTCATAATTTACATGAAGTTATCAAAATGCTCCAATAGAATCATATAGGAATAATCCAAGCAGAGCCCCCTCCCCTTGGATGCTTGTCTTTACAATAAGCAGGACAAACTTATTGGCGAAAAAATGAAAACATTGCGTATTGTTGGTTCCATCCTGGGCATCTTTTGGGTGCTTGGGTCTGTTGTTGCACAGCCGTTGGATGCTGCTGCTGCAATCCAACAAATGGATGCGGTGATCGAAAGGCAGAAATCTTTGGACGCACAACCCAATTTCCTAAAGGAACCTTGTGCTGCACTGTTGCAAAAAGCGTCTCAAACAAGCGTATCCTCCTTTTTCTCTTCCTTGAAAACAGTTGCCAATTTGCGTCGAAACGGCCAAAGGGATTGCAGTTTTGCGGTATTAAAAAGGCTGACCCCTGAAGGAAATGCCACCCCAGACAGTCAAATGTACTGGCTGGAGGCCACAGCAACCAATTTATTGTTTTATGGGTATCAGGACTCTGCCTTGGTCCTGATCAAACGTTTCAAGGAATTAGCCTTAAAGACGCGTCAGCAGAAATTGCTATGGCATGCCCAATACCTGGAAGCAGAGTTGTTGTTGCAACAAAATGATTTTGAAGGGGTGTTTGAATTGGCGCATTTGGGGCTCATGCAAACAACTGATTTGCATGATGTTGGGGCATCGGCTAAATTTCAGCACTTATTGGGTAGTGCAGCACAACTTTCAATGCCAAACGAACCTGAATACAGCCATGCTGCCAGTTTGAAAGCCTTGGCTGGATACAGGGCCGTAAAAGATACTGTTTTGCAAATAAGTGTCCTTTGTTTGTTGGCCGTTAACCGTGCAGAAGCAGGCGATAGCATACAGGCGCTACAATATATAAGACAAGCAACGGATCTCTTATCAGCGGATGCATGCATCCTCAACAGGTTTGACTTAAGCCTGGCCGTGGGCATATGGTACCAATCTACTGGTCGGATGGTGCAAAGCAGTGTTTGGTTGGAAAAATCGCTACAGTATGCCCGTGTATTAGGTCAGCCGGTAAACTTGGGCCGACTTTTTATAAGGGTTGCACACCTTAATCAATACGCAGGTCGCTTTGATCGGGCATTGAACTGTCTGGATTCGGCCTTGATTTATCTGCCAATGGGGCTGCGCGGTGTTGTTTACAAACAGCGGGCCGACGTGTATTTTGCCATGGGCCAGTCTAATAAAGCAGCAATTGATTACCAGGAAGCGGTGCGGCTACATAATGCTTACGACAGCATGCGGCTCTCCAGCGCCATTAAACAACAGACGTCTGTTGGTGAAAAGGAAAGTCTGCCAGGGTACAATTGGCCCTTTATGGGGTATAGCCTGGCGGTATTGTTGCTTTTTCTGTTGGGCTGGGCAGTTTTACAAATATGGCGCAGGCGCAAAACAATGCTGGGTAAATCGGAGGCTCCGGACGCTGCACCCATTTGGCCGGAAGAGGAAGCTGAAATACCGACAATGGCGCGTGTATTTTTGCTGCAATTGGTCAGAGCATTTGCCGGACATTCCAGGTTGACCATAGACAGCACCATCCCGGAAGATATCCAATTAAACCTGCATCAGGGTAAATTTAGCAGTTTGTTTAAAGGCATTTTTGATGCGCTTGCTTATTTTAAGGCTCAAGAAGGGGTGTTTTCACTGGGTTTGAACCAGGAACGGACACAATTGTCGCTGCGCGCACGAGCAACCGTCAACGGAAAGGTTGCATTGGCTGGGCAGGAAACCGCCGTTGTCGCACAAGAAGACAGTAGGCCCATTTTGCTGTTGCTGTACGATCAGGTAGCAGCATTAGATGGAACAATTCGGGTTGAGCAAGTGAACAAGGTATGCCAGATTGACATCAGCATTCCTGTAGCGGAGCTTAAGCAAAGTAAAATGTTGACCTTGGTGGTTGACCCGACAGGCTCTTTAACCGATGTAGAAAGAACCACCGAGCACAGCGATTGGTTACTTGCGTTTGAAGCCGTTCTGCAACAACAAATTGAAAGCAACCACCTCACATTAGCGGCTGTCAGTGAGGAATATGGTCTGAGTGCCCGACAAATACAGCGGCAATTGAAAGCCGCGTCAGGGATGACATTTACAACCTATTTGAAAGAATACCGGTTGCTTATGGCGAAGGCGCTATTAGAATCCGGCGAGCCGCATACCGTCGGTGCTGTCGCCAACAGGTTGGGGATGCAGGATGTCAAGTATTTCTCCCGGGAGTACAAAAAACGCTTTGGACGCCTTCCTTCAGACGGATTAGGAGCGTAGTATTTACATGTCGTGATATTCCCCCCCCTCTTGCATTGTTACTAAAGGTAGTGTCCGGATAATCTACCCTTTCTTCATTAAGGCTTTCTTAAGGTTCTGGTAATTTTGCCTTGTCATTTGGTTGAAGAACCATTGTGATTAGGTTTTATTTAATCCGATTCAGCAACGCCCAGTTGTCTGAACCATCTCATGGGAAGGCGGTATTTTATCCTGTACTCAGGATTGCTCCCCTTTTCAAATTATACGGAACTCTAAAGAACCAGTCGTCTGAAAGATCGATTTCGGCGGCTTGCATTGTGCTATCTCTGGTAGCCTGTGTACTTGTGTGCAAATGGTACAACCACAGGGTTGGGGGAAAGCGTGCGAAAACTTCAATATATATAGTTTCGCAGTTTTTTTTCGAATTCTCAGGAACGGACCCTTTGCTAACATCTGGGATAAAGTAAAGTTGAAATCATGGCAAATCGAATTGGTTTTGATTTTAATGATTTATCAGTCAATAATTGAATTGCAAAAAAAAAGCAAATGAAACCAGCCTTTACCCTACGCAAATTTTTTCTTGGAACATTCTTGGTTTTTTCGACCCTAGTTTCTCTGCAGGCACACACCTGGGAAGTCCGGGTGAACCAAGCCCCAGATGGCACCCTTACCTGGTACCTTCAGACGTACCACACAACCGCTGAGGCCGCATGTGTCAATGACGCGCCCCAGTCGGGTTTGATTATTAATGGTGTTCAGTACCCGATTCAACAAGTTTTCAGTGGTGATATTTCACTGCTGAGTCCCAATATTTTTGGAGTGGGTAATTGTAGTGGCCGAGGTGCTTACGGTGTGATTGTTACGCCGTTTTTAGGTACAACGCTTTCGGTAACGCCCTACTCAAATGTTGCGTGTTGGGCGAATTGTGGCGTTCAGGCCAACGGTAATTTTAACCCGCCACCACCGCCAGTTTGTACGACTTGTCCGATAACTGGATTCAGCACATCGGTCAGCTGTGACGACAACGGCACTGGGTGTACCTCGGCTGATGACAATTATACCTATAGCCTCACGGTGAACCATTTGGTTTGCGGAACGGTTACCGGCGACGGGCAATTTACAGTGGTATTGGACCCGGGTGGCGCAAATACCGTCTTGGGGCCATTCAACTATACTGCAGGAAATTCCACAACTGTTGTGTTGCCTCCGGGTACTGCCAATGGTACTGCAGTGCAAATTGTTGACAACGATTTTCCTTGTGATTTTTCTGGTACTATATCGGTCGACCCTCAATTGTTGATGGGTTGCTCAATTGATAACATAGCACCTGTATATATCAATTGCCCGAACAGTTTCATTATTTCCAACGCAGTGGATCTTTGTGGTGGAGCGGTCAATTGGTCGATGCCTTTGGCAACCGACGAATGCGGCGTGGTGAGCAATGTGCGAACCGACGCTGGGCCAGTTCAGGGAACCATTTGGCCCGTAGGCATGTATACCGTGACCTATGTAGCCATGGATGCTGCCGGGAATATTGCCCAATGCAACTTTAACATCACGGTTACCGACAGTCAAAACCCGGAATTGCTGTGCCCAACCAACACGGTTGAGGTGGAAACAGACCCAGGTGTGTGTACCTGGCTTTCAGATGCACAAATTGCACCTTCGGTAAATACCGACAATTGTCCTTATACCCTTACCTATGAAATTTCGGGCGCCACAACTGTGCCACCCGGAACCCTCGGATCTGCCGAAGGGCAGGTGCTGAATCAAGGCACCAATACCATTTGCTACACCATTACAGAAGATGGCAATGGCATGATGGTTTCTAATTGCTGCTTTAATGTGGAAGTAGAAGACGAAGAAGCGCCGGTGATTACCTGCCCTGCAGATATCATGATGGATGCAGAACCAGGTATTTGCGCGGCTGTGGTGAATTTTGATGATCCGGAAGTGACGGACAATTGTGCTTTACCCACCACATCTGGTTTAGAGACCTTTGTTTATACCGGAGCAACTCAGTCATGGGTAGTGCCAGCAGGCGTTACGGAAATAACCATTGATGCCTGGGGCGCACAAGGCGGAGGAAGCGAATATTGTGGTGGTGCACTATTTGATGATGGTGGATTAGGTGGATATGCTACGGGTGTATTAGCCGTGGTACCTGGTTCTACCATTTATATTAATGTTGGTGAATATCCTGGTCTTAATACCAGCCCAAACTACGGTGTTATATTTCCAGGAGGTTGGAATGGTGGTGGTGATGGTGGAAAGTATGGTGCAGCCGGTGGAGGCGCATCAGACATTCGTATTGGTGGAATTACCCTAAATGATCGGGTAATTGTTGCTGGTGGCGGCGGTGGTGGCAATACAGGTTGCCCTGACCATGGAACTGGCGGTGCTGGCGGTGGTTTAACAGGTGATCCTGGTATTAATCTTTCAGGTGGCTATACCCCTGGCGGAGGAGGCACACCAGTTGCAGGCGGAAGCGCAGGCACTAGCGGGACTTCGGGTAGTCAGGGACAAGGAGGGGCAAATAGTGGTGATCCATACCACGTAGCCGGCGGCGGTGGCGGTTGGTACGGCGGCGGCGGCGCTTATGCTGCCGGCGGCGGCGGCGGCTCCAGTTATCTGGGCAGCCTTAGCCTGGCAAGTACAACACCAGGTGTTAGAGTTGGTCACGGAGAAATACAGATTACTTACAATACCACGACTTTATTGACACAAACAGGCGGCTTGCCCAGTGGATCGAGTTATCCCTTAGGCACCACCGTCAATACTTTTGTAGCCACAGATGCTTCAGGCAATACCGCTTCTTGTAGTTTCAGTGTAACCATTTTGGATTTAGAGGATCCTATGGTTACCTGCCCTGCCAATGCGGTTATTACCACCAGCAACCTGGGTACAACGGGTGATTGTGCAGGCCAATTTGCCTGGACACATCCGCTGCCAACAGACAATTGTTCTGTTGATGAATATGCCATGACGTATACCAATCCGGATGGTACCATTGATGGTCCATTGGATGTAGAACTGGTGTCCAGTCTGGTCATTGGCAACAATGCCAACCGCAATTTTTACAAAGGAACAACTACAGTGACCTACTATGTCGTAGATGCTGCCGGCCACACCGCCACTTGCTCCTTCACGGTCACCGTAACCGACGATGAAGACCCTACATTTGTCAACTGCCCTGAAGGCGTAACCTATACAGTTGGCCTCTTCCCAGGCGCATGCACAGGCGGCGCGATCTGGAGCATTCCGATTGCCGACGACAACTGCAGCGCGGTAGTGACTCAAACCAATGGTCCTGCGCAGGGAACGATCCTTACAGTAGGCACCTATCCAATACAATACACCGCAACCGATGCGGCCAATAATACAGCAACTTGCAACTTTACGATAAATGTAATAGATACCCAAGACCCGGTCATCGTTTGTCCGGGCAACATGATTATATCTGAAACTGATCCAGGTGTATGTTCCTGGACTTCCCCTGTCGGAAGCCTTACTCCTTTGTTGGTTTCCAGCAATTGTGCAGCTACCGTGGCCTGGCAGGTTGAAAACCCGGATGCCACGATGGCATCGGGCGCCGACGACGTGAGCGGCTACACTTTTGCAGCAGGCACCAGTACGGTGACCTATACCATTACAGAAACTGCCAGTGGCCAATCTTGGAGCTGCAGCTTCACCGTCACGGTGGAAGACGAAGAAGCGCCGGTGATTACCTGCCCTGCAGATATCATGATGGATACAGAACCAGGTATTTGCGCGGCTGTGGTGAATTTTGATGATCCGGAGGTGACAGACAATTGTACTTTGCCCACCACTTCTGGAATAGAGACCTTTGTTTATACCGGAGCAGCTCAGTCATGGGTAGTGCCGGCAGGCGTTACAGAAATAACTATTGATGCCTGGGGCGCGCAAGGCGGTCCTTCAGAAAGTTGCACAGGTGGCCCGGACCCAGAAGATGATGGTGGTTTGGGAGGCTATGCAACTGGCAAGTTGGCAGTAACGCCAGGCCAGGTACTCAATATCTATGTGGGTCAAAAACCTATTAACGGAAATGGCAATGAACCCGGAGGGTTTAATGGCGGCGGCGCTGGTGGACAGTGGGCTGGTGCCGGTGGTGGCGCTTCCGACATCCGTGTTGGTGGAATTACCCTTGGAAATCGGGTAATTGTTGCTGGCGGTGGCGGTGGTGGCAACACGGGTTGCCCCAACCATGGAACAGGCGGAGATGGCGGTGGTTTGTCTGGTAATTCAGGTATAAATCTATCAGGTGGTTTTACCCCTGGCGGCGGCGGAAGCCAGGCTTCAGGAGGTAGTGCCGGCACCTACGGTGCATCAGGCAGTTTGGGTCAGGGAGGCGCATATGGAGGGGGAAGCCCATTTGGTAGTAATTACCACGTAGCGGGCGGCGGCGGCGGCTGGTATGGTGGCGGTGGTGCTTTTGCTGCCGGCGGCGGCGGCGGCTCCAGTTATCTGGGCAGCCTTAGCCTGGCAAGTACAACACCAGGTGTTAGAGTTGGTCACGGAGAAATACAGATTACTTACAATACCACGACTTTATTGACACAAACAGGCGGCTTGCCCAGTGGATCAAGTTATCCCTTAGGCACCACCGTCAATACTTTTGTAGCCACAGATGCTTCAGGCAACACGGCTTCATGCAGTTTCAGTGTAACCATTTTGGATTTAGAGGATCCTATGGTTACCTGCCCAAGCAATGCGGTAATTACCACCAGCAACCTGGGTACAACGGGTGATTGTGCAGGCCAATTTGCCTGGACACATCCACTGCCAACAGACAACTGTTCTGTTGATGAATATGCTATGACGTATACCAATCCGGATGGTACCATTGATGGTCCATTGAATGTAGAACTGGTGTCCAGCCTGGTCATTGGCAACAATGCCAACCGCAATTTTTACAAAGGAACAACTACGGTGACCTACTATGTAGTAGATGCTGCCGGCCACAGTGCCAACTGCTCTTTCACCGTCACCGTTACCGACGATGAAGACCCAACATTTGTTAACTGCCCGGAAGGGGTGACCTATACGGTAGGCCTTTTCCCGGGTGGCTGCACTGGCGGAGCAATCTGGAGTGTTCCAATTGCCGACGACAACTGCAGTGCAGTCGTAACACAAACAAACGGTCCTGCCCAGGGAACAATCCTGACGGTAGGCACCTATCCAATACAATACACCGCAACCGATGCGGCCAACAATACAGCGACTTGCAACTTTGCAATCGAGGTGATAGACACCCAGGATCCGGTCATTGTTTGTCCGGGCAACGTGGTGATCGGTGAAACCGATCCAGGCGTTTGTTCCTGGACGGCTCCTGCTGGCAGCCTGACGCCATTGCTGGCGAACAGCAACTGTCCGGCTACCGTAAGTTGGTTGGTAGAAAACCCGGATGCCAGTACGGCATCGGGCGCCGACGACGTGAGCGGCTACACCTTTGCCCTTGGCACCAGCACGGTGACCTATACCATTACCGAAACAGCCTCCGGCCAAAGCTGGAGTTGCAGTTTCACGGTGACGGTGGAAGACCACGAGGCACCAACAATTGTTTGCCCTGGCGATATTTCGGTGAACAACGATCCGGGTATATGTGGTGCGGTAGTGCCGTTTGATGATCCGGCGGTTTCGGATAATTGTACCATCGTATTTCCAACAACAGGAGCAATTGACTTCCCTTATACAGGTGGGCTACAGACGTTTATAGTTCCTGCAGGTGTAACATCTATTGAAGTTACATCAAAAGGAGCCCAAGGTGGAAATAGCGGTGGTTTAGGGGCTTCTATGACAGGAACCTTTAATGTAACACCTGGTGAAGTACTAAATATATTTGTTGGAGGACAAGGTACTTTTGCGAGCAACAATAATGGCGGCGGCGGCGGCGGTACCTTTGTATGGCAAAATACAGGAACCGTACTGATACAGGCTGCCGGCGGCGGCGGCGGAAGATCAGGGAACTCTAATATTTCATTAGGCGGTCCAGGCTCAAACACATTAATTCCAACTGCTTCAATCAATGGCTCGGGCAATGGCGCGGCTGGTGCTGCAGGTAATGGTGGTGTTGGAGGAATAGTTTTACAAAATTTTATTTCCTATCCTGGAGCTGGCGGTGGTGGTGCAGGCTGGTTGTCCGATGGATTATCAGGCACTGGAGCAACCTATAACGCAACAGGAGGCACAACCCCCATTTCTGGTGGGATTGGTGGAACAGGCTTTAACCCATGTGAAGGTGTAAACGTCGTAGGCGGATACGGCGGCGGCGGTGGCGGCGGCGGTTGCAGTGGCGCTTCTGGCGGCGGTGGCGGTTATAATGGCGGTGGCGGTGGAAATGGCTGGAATGGCGGTAGCTGGGGGTCTGGCGGCGGCGGTGGGTCCTACAATGGAGGATCAAATTCCGTTAATTTAGCAGGTGTAAATTCTGGGAACGGCTTGGTTTCCATAACATATAATGTTGTTGGAATGGCCAGCCTAGTTCAAACTTCTGGATTGCCTTCCGGGGATTTGTTCCCTGTTGGGACTACAGCCAATACGTTTGTTATAACGGATAATTCAGGAAACACTGCAAGTTGTAGCTTCACAGTCACGGTGAATGATACGGAGTCTCCGGTGCTGGATTGTCCAGCAGATGTTGAAATTACGACCAGCAATGAGGGTACCACAGGCGATTGTGCCGGGCAATATAGCTGGAATCATCCTATTCCGACAGATAATTGTAGCATTATTGACTTTGACTTTACCTATACAAATCCTGACTTAAGTGTTGATGGCCCGTTTGATGGAAGTCAAATTTCTAGCAGTATGATGTTGGAATCTGCCAATCATAATTTTCAAACAGGCGTTTCGACAATAACTTATTACGCTGTCGATGCAGCAGGCCATACAGCCACTTGCTCCTTCACCGTCACCGTTACCGACGATGAAGACCCAACGTTTGTCAACTGCCCGGAAGGGGTAACCTACACAGTAGGCCTGTTCCCCGACAACTGCACCGGCGGCGCGATCTGGAGTGTTCCGATTGCCGACGACAACTGCAGCGCGGTGGTGACGCAAACAGCGGGCCCACTGCAGGGTACCATCCTGACGGTTGGTACTTACAACTTACAATACACCGCAACCGATGCGGCCATGAATACGGCTACTTGCAACTTCACGATCGAGGTAATCGATACGGAAGAGCCGGTCATTGTTTGTCCGGGCAATGTAGTAATCGACGAAACCGATCCAGGCGTTTGTTCCTGGACAGCCCCTGCTGGCAGCCTGACGCCATTGCTGGCGAACAGCAATTGTCCGGCCAACGTTACCTGGGAAGTTGAAAACCCGGATGCTACTACGGCATCGGGCGCCGACGACGTGAGCGGCTACACCTTTGCCCTTGGCACCAGCACGGTAACCTACACGATCACCGAAACAGCCTCCGGCCAAAGCTGGAGTTGCAGTTTCACCGTGACAGTGGAAGACCACGAGGCGCCAGTGATTGAATGCCCGGCGGATATTGCGGTGGTAAATGACTTGGGTGAATGCGGTGCAATTGTTGAATTTGACGATCCGGAGGTTACGGATAATTGTCCTTTGAATCTAGTACCTGGAATGGCTACTTTCCTATTCTCGGAGTCGCCAGAAACCTGGACAGTTCCTGCCGGTGTCACCACGATTACCGCCGAAGTGTGCGGTGGCCAGGGTGGTTCTGTTTACGGCGGCAAAGGCGCATGCCTGACGGTGGACCTTGCGGTTACACCTGGCCAGGTATTGGATCTTTATGTTGGTAGTAGAGGAGGTGCATTAAATACTTTTTGCATGCCTGGTTCAGGTGGAGAGGCCAGTTATATCTCGCTGGGCGGCGCACCACTAGTCGTGGCTGCCGGCGGCGGCGGCGGCGTGGTCTGTTCACAATTGTACGGAGGCCCAGGTAACGATGGCCTGTTGACAACACCTGGAGACAGAACAAATAACTCCTACGGCTGGGGTTCTAATGGCGCAGGTGGCACAGGCGGTGGCGCTGGTGCCGGTGCCTGGGGCACAGGTGGAAGTGGTGGCTGGTTTACAGCCGGCGCCAATGGTGGAGGTTCTGCCGGCGGTGCTGCAACTGGTAGAGCCAGTGGCTACAGCACATTTGACTTCGCGGCCGGTTCCGGCGGCGGATACAATGGTGCCGGTGGTGCAGACATGGACAGTGGCTGGGGAACAGCCTCGGGTAGAGGTGGTGGCTCCTATTATTCCGGATCCTTGGTAGCAAGCATGGCTGGTGTTCAAGAATTGAACGGACAAATCACTATTAGCTACGGTGTCAATGCATTGGTACAAACTACTGGTTTGCCCAGTGGTTCATTGTTCCCGGTTGGTACAACGATAAATACTTTTGTTGCCACAGACGCATCAGGGAATACAGCGTCCTGCAGTTTTGCAGTGACGGTTACAGATGATGAAGACCCAGCGATTGCCTGTCCTGCTAATGCCGTTATTACGACAAGCAATTTGGGAACCTTGGGTGATTGCGCTGGTCAGTTAGACTGGACTCATCCTGACCCAACCGATAATTGTGGCGTAGACCAATATGTTGTAACCTATACGAATCCTGATGGCACGATTGATGGACCATATGATTTGGGACTTCTTCCCAATATGGTAATACCGGGAGATGCCAGCAGGCATTTTGAAGTTGGCGTATCCACTGTAAATTATTATGTACAAGACATCCACGGCAATACAACGGCCTGCGCCTTCACCGTCACCGTAACCGACGATGAAGACCCAGCGTTTGTCAACTGCCCTGAAGGGGTAACCTACACCGTAGGCCTCTTCCCCGACAACTGTACTGGTGGCGCGATCTGGAGTGTTCCGATTGCGGAAGACAACTGTAGTGCAGTAGTTACACAAACAAATGGTCCGATCCAAGGCACCATCCTGACAGTAGGTACCTATCAGATACAATACACGGCAACAGATGCAGCCAACAATACCGCGAGCTGCAACTTTGCGATCAATGTAATAGACACCCAGGATCCGGTCATCGTTTGTCCGGGTAACGTGGTGATCAACCAAACCGATCCGGGCGTATGTACCTGGACAGCCCCTGCGGGCAGCCTGACTCCATTGCTGGCGAACAGCAATTGTCCAGCTAACGTAACTTGGGAGGTAGAAAACCCGGATGCCAGTACGGCATCGGGCGCCGACGACGTGAGCGGCTACACCTTTGCCCTTGGCACCAGCACGGTAACCTACACGATCACCGAAACAGCCTCCGGCCAAAGCTGGAGTTGCAGTTTCACGGTAACGGTGGAAGATAATGAGGCGCCAGTTATTGAATGCCCTGCGGATATTGCAGTGGTAAATGATCTGGGTGAGTGTGGCGCTGTGGTGGAATTTGATGATCCGGAAGTGACGGACAATTGTGGGGTTATTCTTGGTACTCCAGTACCAGCAAGTTTCGAATATACTGGTGCAGAACAAACTTGGACCGTTCCGGCAGGTGTTACCTCAATCATGGTGGACATGAGTGGTGCTGCGGGCGGTGAGGCAAACCTTGCTGGCAACCCTGGAAACGGAAGTGGCAGGGAAGGTTACGGTGGCCGTGTAGTGGGTACCATTCCCGTTACACCTGGAGATGTTATCTATATTAATGTTGGTGGAAAAGGAAATATCGGCGCCGGTGGCGCTGGAGGAACCGGCGGCTTCAACGGTGGCGGCACCGCTGGATCTGGTTTTGGTTTTTACGGCGGCGGCGGCGGCGGTGGCGCATCTGATATTCGTATTGGTGGCAACACTTTGGCCGACCGGAAAATGATTGCCGGTGCCGGCGGCGGCGAATCGTATGATTGTGCCAATGAATTTGGTGGAGATGGTGGTGGCGTACTTGCTATCGCAGGAACCTGGTGTGGCAATTTGGATATTAGAGGCGGCGGCGGCGGCAGCCAAGTTGCTGGTGGTGTTGGTGGTGTTTACCCCAATAATTATTTGCCAGGATTCCCTGGAGTTCTGGGTATTGGAGGAAACGCAGGATCTGATGGTTCCGGCGGCGGCGGCGGCGGCGGCTTCTATGGCGGCGGCGGCGGTGCCTGGGGCGGCGGCGGCGGCGGCAGCAGTTACACCGATCCTTTGGTAACTGATGTTTTCCATACACAAGGCTTCCAGCCTAACGCTGGCGTGGTAACCATCATGTACAACCAACAAGGTGGACTGATGCAGGTTGCCGGCTTGCCTTCTGGCTCTCTTTTCCCGGTTGGAACAACAACCAATGTATTTGTTGCAACCGATGGGGCTGGCAATACTGCTTCCTGCAGTTTTGCTGTAACCGTAACAGATAATGAAAATCCAGTTGTTGGTTGCCCAGCCAATGCAAACATTACAACCAGTAATTTAGGCACTTTGGGTGATTGTGCCGGCCAGTTTGCCTGGACTCATCCAACGCCAACAGACAACTGCGGCATTGATGACATGGATTATACCTACACCAACCCGGATGGTACCATTGATGGACCATTTGATGGTGAGCAGATAGCCAGTATGAATATCTCCTCTTCAGCAAATCACAATTTTGCAGTAGGCACCACAACGGTTTCCTACTATGTGATCGATATCCACGGTAATACCACCACCTGTGCTTTCACAGTGACCGTTACCGACGATGAAGACCCCACTTTCGTCAACTGCCCTGAAGGGGTAACCTACACCGTAGGCCTGTTCCCCGACAACTGTACCGGTGGCGCGATCTGGAGTGTTCCGATTGCCGGCGACAACTGCAGCGCGGTGGTGACGCAAACAGCGGGTCCATTGCAGGGAACCATCCTGACGGTGGGAACCTACCCAATACAATACACCGCAACAGATGCGGCGAATAATACGGCTACTTGCAACTTCACAATCGAGGTCATCGATACGGAAGATCCGATCATCGTTTGTCCGGGCAACGTGGTAATTGACGAAACAGATCCAGGCGTTTGTTCCTGGACGGCTCCTGCTGGCAGCCTGACGCCATTGCTGGTGAACAGCAATTGTCCAGCTACCGTGACTTGGGTTGTAGAAAATCCGGATGCCAGTACAACCAACGGCGTCAACGATGTGAGTGGTTATACCTTTGAGTTGGGCACCAGCACCGTGACCTACACGATTACAGAAACCGCCTCCGGCCAAAGCTGGAGTTGCAGTTTCACGGTGACGGTGGAAGACCACGAGGCGCCATTGATAGAATGCCCTGCGGATATTGCGGTGGTAAATGACTTGGGTGAATGTGGCGCTGTGGTGGAGTTTAGTGATCCGGAGGTTTCAGATAACTGCACATTGCCATCCGGTCCATCTGGTCAGCAAATGTTTAATTTCACTGGTACTATCGAAACCTGGACCGTACCAGCTGGCGTAACTTCGATTCAGGTTGAGACCTGGGGCGCTCAAGGCGGCAATGAATCCTGGAACCCACAGTTCAACGGGGGGAAGGGCGCTTATATGAGTGGTGAAATAGCTGTTACCCCTGGCGAAGTCCTGCAAATTCTCGTAGGTGGCCAGGGCGAAACCGGTTCAGTTGGCGGCGGCGGCGGCGGTACCTATATTGTACGTGCAGGCAATGTGCCCTTACTGGTGGCAGGCGGCGGCGGTGGCGCTTCATCTGATCAGGATGGTGTAGCTGCTGTAACGGGTATTAATGGAACTGCAGATGGCCTTGGTGCGGGCAGCGGTGGCGCCAATGGAAACGGCGGAACCGTATGCGGATTAAATCAAAATGACGGCGGCGGTGGCGGCGGATTTATAACGGATGGACAGGATGCCAGAACCACTGGAAACGGTGGATTTGGCGGGAAGTCCTTCCTGAATGGCGGTGCCGGTGGCCTCGACGGTCGTGCTGATGGTGCATGTTTTGCGGATGCAAAAGGTGGCTTCGGCGGCGGCGGCGGTACCAGTTGCAATACTGTCGGCGGCGGCGGCGGCGGCGGTTATTCTGGCGGTGCTGGCGGACAGCATTTTAACAATTGTGTTACTGGTGTTGTACCTCGTGCCGGTGGCGGTGGCGGTGGCTCCTACAATATTGGTAGCAATCAGAACAACATAGCCGGTGTTCAGACTGGCAATGGCATGGTTCTGATTACCTATGCTGCACCTGCTTCCGCATTGATGCAAACAGCTGGTCTGCCTTCTGGCAGTCAATTCCCAGTTGGCACAACAACCAATACATTTGTTGCTACCGATGCCTCAGGGAATACAGCGAGTTGCCAGTTTAACGTAACTGTTAGCGATACTGAAGCGCCTGCAATTTCCTGCCCGCAAAATGTCAATATCACAACCAGCAACCTTGGAACTACAGGCGATTGCGATGGACAGTTTGCATGGAGCCATCCATTGCCTACAGATAATTGTGGTTTTCTCGGTAGCGAATATAATGTTGCGTTCATCAACCCTGATGGTACGATTGAAGGGCCAAATCTGGTCAATCATTCTACGGCAACGAACATTCCAGAACCGGGCAATCGTCAATTTGGACTTGGAACAACCACCATCAACTATTTTGTTGTTGACATCCACGGCAATACCAATACCTGCGCCTTCACCATCACTGTTACCGACGATGAAGACCCCGCATTTGTAAACTGCCCGGAAGGGGTAACCTACACAGTAGGCCTGTTCCCCGACAACTGTACCGGTGGCGCGATCTGGAGTGTTCCGATTGCGGAAGACAACTGCAGTGCGGTGGTGACCCAGACAGCGGGTCCATTGCAGGGAACCATCCTGACGGTGGGAACCTACCAATACAATACACCGCAACAGATGCGGCGAATAATACGGCTACTTGCAACTTCACGATCGAGGTAATCGATACGGAAGATCCGGTCATTGTATGTCCGGGCAATGTAGTCATCGACGAAACCGATCCGGGCCTATGTTCCTGGACGGCACCTGCGGGCAGCCTGACGCCCTTGCTGGCTACCAGCAACTGTCCGGCTAACGTTACCTGGGAAGTAGAAAACCCGGATGCCAGTACGGCATCTGGCGCCGACGACGTGAGCGGCTACACCTTTGCCCTTGGCACCAGCACGGTAACCTACACGATCACCGAAACAGCCTCCGGCCAAAGCTGGAGTTGCAGTTTCACCGTGACAGTGGAAGACCATGAAGCGCCAGTAATTGAATGCCCTGCGGATATTGCAGTGGTAAATGATCTGGGTGAGTGTGGCGCTGTGGTGGAGTTTGATGATCCGGAGGTTTCAGACAATTGTGCTATTCTGAATGAAATGTCAGAAGTGGTGTTTGATTATACAGGAGATGTCCAAACCTGGACTGTGCCAGCTGGCGTAACATCAATCAATATTGAAGCCTTTGGCGCCAAAGGCGGCGACGGAATTTTTTCCGGTAGCCCAGGTGTAGGTGGCTTTGGTGGCCAGGCGTATGGAACACTGGCTGTTACTCCTGGCCAAGTACTCAATATTTATGTTGGAGGTGCTGGTCAAGATATTACTGGCACAAATGTTCGTGGCGGTGGCGGCTTTAATGGTGGCGGAAATGCCTATGGTGATAATAATGGAATCAGAGGCGGCGGCGGCGGCGCATCTGATGTAAGGGTTGGCGGTGTTGCGCTTGGCGACCGGGTAATTGTAGCCGGCGGCGGCGGCGGCGGTTGTTGCTTTGGCTCAGGTGGTGCTGGCGGCGGTCTGATTGGCGGTCCGGTTGGAGGAGATATTCCTGCAACTTCGGGCACACAAATAGCTGGCGGAACAGCTGGCTGCACTGGCTGTTGCAGTAATGATCCGCTTATGTATGGCGAATTAGGTTTGGGTGGTGCTGTACCAGATAACTGTTTTAACACGCTTTGCGGCGGCGGCGGCGGCTATTATGGCGGCGGTTGCGGCAACAATGGCGGCGGCGGTTCCTCCTATATTGATGGCGTTATCGGTGGATTTACAACACCTGGTGTTCAGGCGGGAAATGGACTTGTGAAGATTACGTACGATGTAGTAGGCCTAATGCAAGTTGCAGGACTGCCCTCTGGCTCGCTTTTCCCGGTTGGATCAACAACGAATGTGTTTGTAGTGAGTGATGCTTCTGGCAATACTGCTTCCTGCAGTTTCAATGTTACGGTTACCGACGAAGAAGATCCTACAATTGTATGTCCTGATAATGTATCAATCACAACAAGCAACCTGGGTACCCTGGGTGATTGCGCTGGCCAGTATGCCTGGAGCCATCCTACCCCTACAGATAATTGCGGCATTGCTGATTTGGATTTTACCTACACCAATCCTGATGGTACCATCGATGGTCCATTTGATGGTGTACAAATTTCTAACGGTACCATTACAACAGATGCTAACCACAATTTTGCAGTAGGTACCACAACGGTTTCCTACTATGTGATCGATATCCACGGTAACACAACCACCTGCTCCTTCACCGTCACTGTTACCGACGATGAAGACCCAACCTTTGTCAACTGCCCGGAAGGGGTAACCTACACCGTAGGCCTGTTCCCCGACAACTGTACCGGTGGCGCGATCTGGAGTGTTCCGATTGCCGACGACAACTGCAGCGTGGTGGTGACGCAAACAGCGGGCCCATTGCAAGGAACCATCCTGACGGTGGGAACCTACCCAATACAATACACCGCAACAGATGCGGCGAATAATACGGCTACTTGCAACTTCACGATCGAGGTAATCGATACGGAAGATCCGATCATCGTTTGTCCGGGCAACGTGGTAATTGACGAAACCGATCCAGGCGTTTGTTCCTGGACGGCTCCTGCTGGCAGCCTGACGCCATTGCTGGCTACCAGCAACTGTCCGGCCAACGTTACCTGGGAAGTTGAAAACCCGGATGCCAGTACGGCATCTGGCGCCGACGACGTGAGCGGCTACACCTTCGCCCTTGGCACCAGCACGGTGACCTATACCATCACCGAAACCGCCTCCGGCCAAAGCTGGAGTTGCAGTTTCACCGTGACGGTGGAAGACCATGAAGCGCCGGTGATTGAATGCCCTGCGGATATTGCAGTGGTAAATGATCTGGGTGAGTGTGGCGCTGTGGTGGAGTTTGATGATCCGGAGGTTTCAGACAATTGTGCTATTCTGAATGAAATGTCAGAAGTGGTGTTTGATTATACAGGAGATGTCCAAACCTGGACTGTGCCTGCCTGGCGTAACATCAATCAATATTGAAGCCTTTGGCGCCAAAGGCGGCGACGGAATTTTTTCCGGTAGCCCAGGTGTAGGGTGGCTTTGGTGGCCAGGCGTATGGAACACTGGCTGTGACTCCTGGCCAAGTACTCAATATTTATGTTGGAGGTGCTGGTCAAGATATTACTGGCACAAATGTTCGTGGCGGTGGCGGCTTTAATGGTGGCGGAAATGCCTATGGTGATAATAATGGAATCAGAGGCGGCGGCGGCGGCGCATCTGATGTAAGGGTTGGCGGTGTTGCGCTTGGCGACCGGGTAATTGTAGCCGGCGGCGGCGGCGGCGGTTGTTGCTTTGGCTCAGGTGGTGCTGGCGGCGGTCTGATTGGCGGTCCGGTTGGAGGAGATATTCCTGCAACTTCGGGCACACAAATAGCTGGCGGAACAGCCTGGCTGCACTGGCTGTTGCAGTAATGATCCGCTTATGTATGGCGAATTAGGTTTGGGTGGTGCTGTACCAGATAACTGTTTTAACACGCTTTGCGGCGGCGGCGGCGGCTATTATGGCGGCGGTTGCGGCAACAATGGCGGCGGCGGTTCCTCCTATATTGATGGCGTTATCGGTGGATTTACAACACCTGGTGTTCAGGCGGGAAATGGACTTGTGAAGATTACGTACGATGTAGTAGGCCTAATGCAAGTTGCAGGACTGCCCTCTGGCTCGCTTTTCCCGGTTGGATCAACAACGAATGTGTTTGTAGTGAGTGATGCTTCTGGCAATACTGCTTCCTGCAGTTTCAATGTTACGGTTACCGACGAAGAAGATCCTACAATTGTATGTCCTGATAATGTATCAATCACAACAAGCAACCTGGGTACCCTGGGTGATTGCGCTGGCCAGTATGCCTGGAGCCATCCTACCCCTACAGATAATTGCGGCATTGCTGATTTGGATTTTACCTACACCAATCCTGATGGTACCATCGATGGTCCATTTGATGGTGTACAAATTTCTAACGGTACCATTACAACAGATGCTAACCACGATTTTGCGGTAGGCACCACAACGGTTTCCTATTATGTACAAGATATTCACGGCAACACGACCACCTGCGCCTTTACCGTCACCGTTACCGACGATGAAGACCCAACGTTTGTCAACTGCCCGGATGACTTTACGGTCAGTACAGATGTGGATCTTTGTGGCGCGCACGTGGTGTTCTCTACGCCATTGGCTTCCGACAACTGCGAAGTTGATGTAACCCATACCTCTGGTTTGTTCAGTGGCGACTTGTTCCCACTGGGTGCCAGTACAGTAGTATTCACTGCAACGGATGGCGCTGCCAACAGCGTTACTTGCGAGGTGATTATTACGGTAGAGGACGATCAAACGCCTACGGCGGTTTGCCAGGATATTACCATTTACCTGGATGCCGATGGACTTGCGTCCATCACGCCTGCCGATGTGGATGGTGGTTCAACCGACAATTGTGAAGTAGAATCACTGGAAATTGATATAGCCGAATTTGATTGCGACAATACTGGCGACAACAATGTTACCCTGACAGTATACGACCCGGCTGAAAACAGTTCCATCTGTGTGGCCACCGTTACGGTACTGGATACCATTGCACCAACCTTTACTTGCCCTGATGCCATCACCTTGCCCAGCTGTTCTTCTCTGGTGCCGGATGTGATCAGCGATATCGATGATGCCGACGACAACTGTTTGGTAGCATCCATCACCCAAGATCCTGTTGCAGGACTTGATTTTGGCGCCATGAATGGCAATACGGTTGATGTAACCGTTACCGTTACCGATGCAAGTGGCAATACTACCACCTGCGTGGTAGTGGTAACCATCACCGATACCAACAATCCGGTGTTCGTCAACTGCCCGACCTCGATGATCATGATCGGGAACGATCCGGATGAATGCAGCGGGAAAGTGAACTGGCAACCGCCAGTGGCACTCGACGATTGTTTGCCTATCCCGCTGGGAGCAGCAGGCAACCCGCTGCCTGGAACCATCGTGCAAATTGGTGGCCCGCTGCCAGGTTCAATCGTTCCGATTACCTGTCCACCAACACCGACAACGATCACCTACCAGGCTACAGACGCCAGCGGCAATACAGCCATTTGTTCCTTTGACATAATGGTCGTCGATACGCAGGATCCTGAGTTCGACGCCGACATTACCATGCCAAATGATACCACGGTGAACTGTCATCAGGTGCCCAGCAACTGTGTTTACCATGGCAATGGCATCTGTACGCCACTGACCAATAACGACGTGCACGATAACTGTACTGTGCCTGCTGATCTGGATGTTAACTACGAACAACTGAGCACCCAAGATCCCGATCCGAATGTTTGTGGTCATTACGACTACAATCTGACCCGAATCTGGACGATAAGCGATTGCGCCGGCAACCAACTGGTGCACACCCAGCTGATTGAGGTGCAGGATACCACCAAGCCGGTGGCTGTTTGTAAAAACATCACCATCACGCTGGATCCGTTTGGTAACGCTTCTATCGTTCCGACTGATATCGATGGTGGGTCTACCGACAATTGCGCTGCTTTTGAAAACCTCACCTTTACGGCTTCCCAACTGCAGTTCAATTGCCTGCACCTTGGGGACAACGAAGTGACCCTGACCGTAACCGATCCTTGTGGTAATTTCTCCACCTGCATCGCCATTGTTACGGTGGTAGAAGGTATTGGAAAATGTGAGCCAGAATACGATTACGACGGTTCCGATCCATGTGTATGCCTGGACAATGCTACCAACCTGGAAAATGGTCAGTTCTCCGAACTGATCCAAATCTGGGCACTGGGTGGCCAAACCTGGACGATTATCAGCAGTACCGGACTCTATACGGCCAACAGCCCCAATCCACCGGCTGCTCCAACCCCGGTTGCCAACGGCACGCTGTTCCTCAATGGCACAGTTGACGGATTGGACAACAACGGCAACGGCGTAATTGATGAGGCTTCTGAAGTAGTGTACTACACCTTCAATGCCCGTCATGTGGAAGCCATTGGCTATACTGCTACCTTCCAAAATGATAAGGGCCAGATCTTGGTGCTGAGCAACAAGTGTTACTACCCAACGCCATTCTTTGTGAACCTCGACGGTCCGTTCTGCCTGAGCACACCACCATTCCAAATCGAAGTTGGTGAAGTGAACAATGCAACGGGTAATGTGATCAACATGACGGTGGATGGTATACCAACGACCACCTTCAATGCCGGCGCACTTGGTGCTGGTCAGCACATGGTGATGGCAACGTTTGATGCCGGTACGGCTACGCCAAACATTGTAGTGAATGGTGTACAAATTGGTGGTTCCATGCAGGATGCCCTGGAAGATCCGGGCTGTCTGCAGAAGATCTCAACCTTTGTGAACATCGTAGGTACCCCGACGACGGTGGCTTGCAACGATACCATTCAGGTGTCACTGGATGCTTCCTGTATGGCGATCATCAACCCGGATATGGTGCTGGAAGGCACTTACTTCTGTTACGATGATTATACCGTCGTATTGAACTACCCGAACGGTACGCAAACCTATACGCCACCGAATAAAGTGGATGCGTCGCACATCAACAAGTACATTCCATTCACCCTGGTGCACTACATCAGCGGTAACATGTGCTGGGGTGTGATCAAAGTGGAAGACAAACTGAAACCAAGTTTGACGTGTCCACCGGATATTACCATCGCCTGCTCTGAATCAACGGGCGTTGCACACACCGGAAATGTGGGCATCCAGGATTGCTCACCAACCACGACCCAAATCGACAACGTGATTGTGGATAATGGTGAATGTGGCGACCCACGGCAGGTCATCACCCGGACCTTTATCGTCACGGATGCATCCAACAACCAGTCGCTGTGTACACAAACGATTACAGTGGTACCGTTTGACCTGACTGATGTTGTGTTCCCCGCTGATATCACCATTAACTGTGAAGATGCCTACCTGAACCCTGCGGCAACGCAGCCAGGTAATACTGGTCAACCCAGCATCAATGGTGCCGCCATTGGCGCTGGTGGGCTCTGCTCGGCATCTATCAACTACAGCGATGAAATTTACGATATCTGTGCAGGTAGTTATGAAATCCTGCGTACCTGGAAGATCAGGAATACCTGCTTCTCCGTTGGCCCGAACAACCCGATCGAGCATACCCAGATTATTCGCCTGAAAGACTTCGGCGGACCGGTATTCGCTTGTCCTGGCGACGTAACGGTATCGGTAGATCCGCTGAACCCGAACTGTTGTGCTACAGCGGCGCTGCCCGACATGATCATCACGGAAGGCTGCTCGCTGATCGAGGATCTGGAAGCGAAGGTGACTGGTGTTGATCCGAATACGGGCAACATCACCACCTTCACAGTAGCCGGTTATCTGGGTGACTTCCCGGGCAACAACTACTGGAACCCGGATACGCTGGCGATCTTCCCGTACACGCAGTGCTTGCCAAACAACAACATCTATACGGTGCAGTACACGGCAGCCGACCAGTGCGGTAACATCTCGTCTTGCAACTTTACCCTGACGGTAGCCGACCTGGCGCCGCCGGTAGCAGCCTGCGACGAGTTTACGAAAGTGGCCCTTGGTGGCAGCGGCGAAAGTTATGTGGATGCCTCAACGTTTGACGATGGCTCTTACGACAATTGCCATGCCGTGTCCTTCAAGGCACGCCGGATGAACGACAACAGCTGCGATCCTAACGACATGTTTGACGATCAGGTTAAGTTCTGCTGCTCGGACATTGGCGATACGATCCAGGTAATCTTCCGGGTGTACGACGTTGATGTAGCCACCGGCGAAGTAGGCCTCGACGCTTACGAACCACACTTCAACGACTGTATGGTTCAGGTGTTTGTAGAAGACAAGATCAAGCCCGTATGCCAGGCTCCGGCCAACGTAACGGTGTCTTGTGAAAACTTCGATCCAAGCCTCTGGTCTTATGGCAACGCCACACCGCAGGACAACTGCTGTCTGGATACTACGAAAGTGTACCAGGGCCAGGTTGGTCTGACCCACGCGGTGAACTACAGCCAGTTTGATACCCTTTGCAACAAGGGCACGATCGTTCGCACCTTCCGCGCCTACGACTGCGCCGGCAACTCCAGCCAGTGCACCCAGCGGATTGTGGTGAACTACGAACAGGATTACTACATCAAGTTCCCGAACGATGTCATCGTTACGACCTGTAACGGTTCCGGCATCTACGGCGAACCGACGTTCTTCGGCGAAGACTGCGAATTGCTTGCAGTATCGCACCAGGACGAGATATTTACAGTGGTACCCGACGCCTGCTTCAAGATTGAGCGTACATGGGACATCATCAACTGGTGCACCTACAACACGAACTTGCCGCTGATCGACGTACCGAACCCGAACCCGAACGCGACAAGCAACCATCCGTCGAACCTCCCAGGACCAATCGTATCCGCACCGGGTACACTGGCCCCATGGGCACCGACAGTGGTGGCGATCACCCGGGCGCATTGCCAACGAACTACTCGACGTTCTGGAGCGCCAACGCCAACTGCTACCGCTACAAGCAGATCATCAAGATCATAGATACGGAAGATCCAGTGTTCGACAACTGTCCTGCCAGCCCTGTTGAAGTATGCGACCTGACGTCGAACGACGGCCTGTTGTGGAACGACGCAGCGTACTGGGACAATGTGATCAGCACCCACGACCTTTGTGAAGGACCTGCGGATCTGAACATCACGGTAACCGACTCCTGTTCCGGCTCGAACGTGGATGTGAACTACATCCTGTTCCTGGACATGGACGGCGACGGCACGATGGAAACTGTAATCAACAGCAACAACCCACCGGCGCCAAACAGCATCCCATACTTGGGTGGCACGGCGTTCGATAACCGCCCGGTTCCAGCGAACCAGAAGTATCGCTTCAACATCGACTGGACGACCAACGGCGGCGCCCGCACAGCCCATGTGGTTTGGGATAATCTGGCGCAGCCAGCGAACCTGAACGACAACGTGCTGCAAGGCGTAGTACCACAACTGCCCTACGGCACCCACAAAATCAAGTGGATCGCTCAGGATGGCTGTGGCAACGAAACGGTTTGCGAGTACACCTTCACGGTGAAGGATTGCAAGAAACCGACGGTGGTTTGTCTGAACGGCTTGAGTGTGAACATCATGCCTACTGGAATGATCGTCCTCTGGGATGCTGACTTCCTGCAGTACGGCGACGACAACTGCACGCCAGCCAACCAGTTGGTGTACGGTGTGGTGGAAAGCGACCAGAGCACGGGCGCCTTCCCGACCGACGCCCAGGGCAACCCGCTGACGAACGTGACCTTCGATTGCGCTGAGTTGGGCAGCCAGGCCGTACAACTGTGGGCGATGGATGCCGCCGGCAATGCCGACTTCTGCGAAACCTATGTGATTGTACAGGACAACTTCGGTATCTGCGCCCCAGGTACGGCTGCTACGGTAGCCGGTATACTGGCCACAGAAGACCAGGATGGCCTGCAGGATGCCAGCGTTCAATTGATCGCCACGCATCCGACAGCAGGACCGCTGAACCTGAACGACAACACGGGCAACAGCGGCATCTTCGGCTTCCCGAATGCCGTGCCTTATGGTTCAAACTACACGGTAACGCCACTGAAGGACGACAACCCGCTCAACGGTGTCACCACCTACGACCTGGTGCTGATCAGCAAGCACATCCTTGGATTGCAGCCGCTGACGAGTCCGTACCGGATGATTGCTGCGGATGCCAACAAGTCGAACTCGATCACGACGTTTGACATTGTGGAACTGCGGAAGTTGATCCTGGGCATCTACAATGAACTGCCGCTAAACACCAGCTGGCGCTTTGTGGACAAGGACTACGCGTTCCCGGATCAAACCAACCCATGGTTGGGAGGCCAGTTCCCGGAAACGATCAGTGGCGCCGACATCCAGGCGAACCAGGTTGGCGACGACTTTGTAGCGGTGAAAATTGGTGACGTGAACGGTACGGCCATCGCCAACTCGTTCATGAGTGCCGACGACCGTACGAATGGCGCGCTGTTGTTCGATGTGAAAGACCGCGATGTAAGTGCAGGCGAAGTGTTTGAAGTGACCTTCAAGGCTGCCGAGCAGGTGCAGGGCTACCAGTTTACACTCAACCTGGGTGGTCTGGAAGTACTGGACATTGTACCGGGAGCTGAGATGGCGGAGAACAACTTCGGTATCTTCACGGACGCGATCACGACATCATTCGACGGCAAGGCAGTGGGCACCTTCACGGTTAAATTCCGCGCTGCCAAAGCCGGCACGCTGAGTCAGATGATTGGTGTATCGAGCCGCATCACACGTGCAGAGTCCTACAGCAGTGACGACAAACGCATGGATGTTGCCTTGCGCTTCAATGGCGCGGCCATCGCAGGTGTAGGCTTCGAACTGTACCAGAACGTACCGAACCCATGGGAGAACACCACGGTGATCGGCTTCCACCTGCCATCAGATTCAGAGGCTACGCTGACGATCTACGACGAGACAGGCAGGATGCTGTACCGCCAGGAGGGCGACTTTGCCAAAGGCTACAACGCCTTTACGGTTCAGCGCGCTCAAGTGAACGCCAGCGGTATGTTGTACTACAAAGTGGAAACCGCTAGTGACAGTGGTGTCATGAAAATGATACAACTCAAATAAGCAACCATGAGTAACCAATAGCCAATAAAAGGAAAAGGCATGCAAATGATGTCATTTGCATGCCTTCCTTTTTTTATCCCTGCAAAACAGACATTAAGCCATTTGTATTAGAAAAGCCGTGAAGCGGCGGAATATCATTCCAGGCTGAAAGCCTGTAATGACTCTTCGGGAGGTGGGCTACGCTTTGAAAGATAAGCGTGGCCCCTTCTTTTTGGGGATAGGGTGACGCTGACGATCTACGACGAGACAGGCCGGATGCTGTATAGCCAGGAGGGTGAGTTTGCGAAAGGCTACAATGCCTTTACGCTGAACCGTGCAGAGGTGAATACCGCCGGAGTGTTGTACTACAAAGTAGCCACGGCTACCGACAGCGGTTCGATGAAGATGGTGGAGATGAAGTAAGAAATTGAGATAATAAATTCAAATGCCCGGATGCAACAGTACGCATCCGGGCATTTTTTTGTTGGGCAATGTTACCGTGTTCCTTCCTAAGCCCAATTTCTACAATGTTCCGCGACGCTCCTGCTCCGCCTCAATGCTTTCGAACAACGCCTGGAAATTGCCTTTCCCGAAGGACTTTGCCCCCACACGCTGGATGATTTCAAAGAAAAGGGTAGGGCGGTCTTCCACAGGTCGGGTGAAAATTTGCAACAGGTAGCCTTCTTCGTCCCGGTCGACCATGATGCCTAGTTTTTTGAGGGCTTCAAGGTCTTCTTTAATGGCGCCCACACGCTCAATAACAGTGTCGTAATAGGTTCCTGGTACGTACAAGAACTCAACACCTCGTTTCCGGAGTTCGGATACGGTGTGTAAAATATTGTCGGTTGCCACTGCGATGTGCTGGCACCCCGGCCCTTCGTAGAACTCCAGGTATTCCTCAATTTGCGATTTCTTCTTACCCCGAGCAGGTTCGTTGATGGGAAATTTAATGCGCATGTTGCTGCTGGACATTACTTTCGACATCAGCGCTGTATACGCGGTTGAAATGTCCTTATCGTCGAACGTTATCAGGTTTTTGAAGCCCAACACATTTTCATAAAACTTTGCCCAGTGGTTCATTTTACCGAGTTCTACGTTACCAACGCAGTGATCAATGTATTCCAAACCGATGGGCTCAGGGTTATATTCCGAGTTCCAGGGCTGGAAACCAGGCAGAAAGCTGCCCTTATAGTCCTTTCTTTCTACAAAAATATGCACCACATCGCCATAAGTGCGGATGCCAGAGCGCACCACCGAGCCAAATTCGTCGTGCGCTACTGAGGGCACAAGATAGGCCTCGGCGCCTCTTCTGACGGTCTCTTCAAAGGCATAATGTGCATCATCTACCTCAAAGGCAATCGCCTTGACGCCGTCACCGTGCCGCAGCAAATGCTGCCCGAGGGGGGAGTCGGAATGATAGGGCGTAGTCAATACCAACCTAATTTTACCCTGTTTTAACACATAAGAGGCTTGGTTGCGGCTACCAGTTTCGAGACCGCTGTATGCCAGCGACTGGAAGCCAAAGGCAGTTTTGTAAAAATGCGCTGCCTGTTTGGCATTTCCAACAATCATCTCGATGTAGTCGGTGCCATGAAGGGGCAGAAAATCGGTAGTTTGGTCTTGTGCTAAAGTAGTTTGAACAGTTGTTTCCATCATCTTGAATTTATTTTTCAAGCCATACCTTATAATAATTAGGATCCGACAAGGCCATGGCTTCTTCTGTAATCATGACTGGTTGAAAGGGATCGATCATAACAGCCAATTCTTCGGTTGCGGTCTGCCCGATGCTCCGCTCTATGGCCCCTGGGTGCGGGCCGTGAGGAATGCCTGCAGGGTGCAGGGTAATCTGGCCGGGCCCCACATTGTTGCGCGACATGAAGTTGCCCTCCACATAGTACAGCAGCTCATCAGAGTCGATGTTGGAGTGGTGGTATGGTGCAGGGATAGCATCGGGGTGGTAGTCGTACAGCCTTGGGACAAAGGAGCATACCACAAAGTTCCGGCCTTCAAACGTCTGGTGAATAGGTGGTGGCATGTGGATGCGACCCGTCAGCGGTTCGAAATCGCGGATATTAAAGGCGTAGGGGTAGTGATAGCCGTCCCATCCAATGACGTCGAACGGGTGATGCGCATATACCACAGGGAAAAGGGCATTTTGCTTTTTTATCCGCACTTCAAACTCACCGCGTTCTTCGTACGTTTCCAATACCTCGGGTATCCGGATATCGCGCTCGCAAAAAGGCGAATGTTCGAGCATTTGCCCGTAGTCGTTGCGGTAGCGACGCGGCGTTGTTACCGGCCCCCTGCTTTCGATGAACAGCAGGCGGTTGTCGCTGCTTTCAAAATCCAGTTTGTAAATGGTACCTCTTGGGATGACGAGGTAATCGCCAGGGCCGAAGTTGACATTGCCGAACATCGTTTGCAAATCCCCTTTGCCACGGTGGACAAACAGGATTTCGTCGGCGTCTGCATTTTTGAAGAAATAATCGGGCGAGGCACTGGGAGCGGCCAGCCCAATCGACAGGTCGCTGTTGACAAACAAGGTTTTTCGGCTCCGGATGTAATCTGGCTCCGGCAGAAGATCAAACCCTGCAAATTTCATCGGGTACAGGTTGTTCTCCACTGCAATTTTGGGCGCAATGGTTACAGGCGCCTGGATTTGCCTGATTTGTGTGGGCGCATGCAAGTGGTACACCAGCGACGACATGCCGCTGAAACCTTCCGTGCCCACCAACTCCTCCTGGTAAAGTGATCCGTCAGGCTGGCGAAATACGATGTGGCGTTTGGCCGGAATCCGGCCCATTCTATGGTAAAAAGGCATAACTACTGTTGAACTTTTTTTGACCTATTGTTGACCTGTTGTTGAACCACTGTTCAACCACCGTTCTGTGCAAAATGTGCTGTAAAATGCCGGAGAAACGGCGGTTCCCAGATGATCTTCAACCCTCTGGTTTGTTCCTTGTGGTCCAGCACTTTCTCAAAAACTTCGATGACGTAGTCGATATGGCTTTGGGTATATACCCGCCGGGGTATGGCCAGCCGAACGAGTTCTTTGGCGGCGGGAATAAGTTTTCCATCCTCGTCGTATTTGCCAAACATCACAGATCCCACTTCAACACAGCGGATACCGCCCAGCCGATACAATTCACATACAAGGGCCTGGCCAGGATATTGATCTACCGGAATATGGGGGTACAGAACATGGGCTTCTACGTACACGGCATGGCCTCCGATAGGGTAGATCACCGGGACGCCCATTTCCCGGATACGCTCTCCCAGGTAGGCGGTACTTTTAATCCGGTATTGCAGGTAATCAGGCTCGAACACTTCCTCCAGTCCAACCGCAAGTGCTTCCATGTCGCGGCCGCTAAGCCCTCCATACGTGACAAATCCTTCGGTGATGATGAGTAAATTGGTACAGGCATCGGATAGTTTTTTATCCCGAACGGCCAAAAAACCGCCCATGTTCACCAGAGCGTCCTTTTTGGCCGACATCACAGCTGCATCGGCAAGGCCGAACATGGCCTGTGCAATTTCCCGGTAGCTGAGGTGTTCCATGCCTGGCTCTTTGTGTTTTACAAACCAGGAGTTTTCCGCAATCCGGCAACAATCGAGCACCAGCATCACACCGTGCTTATGGCAGATTTCGGAGGTTTTTTTGGCATTTGCCATGCTTACCGGTTGCCCACCACCACTGTTGTTGGTAATGGTGAGAATCACTGCGGCAACATTTTTTGCGCCCAGTTTCTTGATTTGAGTTTCCAGCGCCGCCGTATCTATATTGCCCTTAAACGGGTGATCGCTCGCGTAGTCGGTAGCTTCCGCACAGGGTAAGTCGATGGCGCTTGCGCCACTGAACTCGATGTTGGCTCGGGTGGTATCAAAATGTGTATTGCTCAAAAAGTACTTTCCGGCACCACCCAGATAGCCATATAGAATGCGCTCTGCAGCCCGGCCCTGATGGGTTGGCAGTACATGTGGCATGCCCGTCAGGCTGTGTACAGCAGCGTCGAATCGCTCCCAACTGCGTGCGCCAGCGTACGATTCGTCGGCATCCATCATGGCTGCCCATTGCCGGCTGCTCATGGCGGAAGTTCCCGAATCGGTAAGGAAATCGATTAATACTTTGTCGGAGCGTAATAAGAAGGGGTTAAAAAACGCGTCCTTCAAATAGCCTGTTCTTTCCGCTGCAGTGCTGACCCGAATGGGTTCCACACTCTTTATGCGAAAGGGTTCTATGATTGTTTTGAATTCCATGCCGCAAGGGTACGGTGATTACAGCCATTCTGTAACCTACTTTGGTCATGGGTTGGCCTGATTGTAGTCAGGCGCTGTCATGGTTTTCGAAAAGTTCTATTGGCGTAGTGATGGTGAGGTTTAATAATGTGGTGTTGAAAAGGCTTTGCCTAACTTTGTTTGGAATTTTAAAATGAAGCCAAATCCTTTCGCGTATGAAAAATGTAATACTAATTCTTGTTTCCATTATGACCATCACATCCGGATTTGCTCAGGTTCGGGTAAACGGCTTGGTCACAGATAAGCAAGATGGCACCCCACTCATCGGTGTGACCATCAGAGAAAAATCGGGTGCAGGTGGCGGCATTTCAGATATCGACGGCCGGTACATCGTCAGTGTAGCCGGATCTGAAAGTGTTCTGGTGTTTTCCTACACAGGCTATGCTACACAGGAAATCGCCTTGAATGGCAGAACCGAACTAAATGTGAGCATGGGAGAAGATGCCAATCTGCTTGACCAGGTTGTGGTCGTAGGGTATGGAACCCAGCGGAAGAGCGACCTGACCGGCGCAGTGGGTTCGGTGAAATCCAAAGACATTGAACGCATTGCAACGGGGTCGGTAGCGCAGGCATTGCAAGGTAAAATTGCCGGTGTGTACGTTACGCCTAATTCGGGTGAGCCAGGGCAGGGCGCCATCATCCGCATCCGCGGTACGGGCACCCTGAACAATGCCAACCCTATATACGTCATTGATGGAATGATTACGTACGACGCCTCCTTTGTCAATCCGCAGGATGTTGCCTCCATTGAGGTACTTAAGGATGCTTCGGCCTGTGCCATTTACGGCGCCAGGGGCGCCAATGGTGTAGTACTGATCACCACCAAAACGGGCCAGAAACGGGAAAATGCCGTCATTTCCCTCAATACCTATTATGGAACCCAACAGGTCACCAAAAGAATTGACTTGCTGAATGCCTCGGAATTTGCTCAGGCCTACAATGAGTTGACCAACACGGCCTACTACCCGGATCCCAATGCACTGGGAGAGGGTACCGACTGGCAGGGGGAGATTTTCAGAAAAGCGCCAATGGGAAACGTGCAGTTGTCGGTCAATGGTGGAACCGATCGGTTCAACTACAACATCAGCGCCAACTATTTTAACCAGTCGGGCATCCTGAAAAATTCCGAGTATGAGCGTGTTACCCTGCGCCTAAACAACGATTTTAAAGTGAACAAATGGCTTACCATCGGGAACAACCTGGCATACTCCAACAGCAAGGCACAACTGGCGCCAGGTGTAGTCACCAGCGCTTACCGCATGCCGCCGGTATTTGCACCCAAAGATTCCTTGGGCAATTTTTCCGATCCAACTTCGCCCTTTGGATTGGCCATTGCCAACCCCGCGGCGGATTTGTTTTACAAGAGCAACAACCATAATAAGGCAGATCGCTTTTTTGGAACCATCTATGGCGAGATCAAGTTTTTGAAAAACTTCACGTTTAAATCCAATTTTGGTTTCGACCTGAACAGCAGCAACGAAAAGCAGTTTACGCCAATTTTTCAGGTGTCGCCATCCCAGTTGAATACCAGCGATCAGCTTTGGCGGCGGTTCGGACAAGGCCGTGACTGGATCTGGGAGCAAACGGTTACGTACGACCAGACTTGGGATAAACACCGTGTTACGGTATTGGCCGGATACACCGCCGATGAGCGTACGTACGAATCCTTTGGCGCGGGCAGGAGCGGCTTCCCTGGCAATGCCGACGAATTGCTTTACCTCGATGCTGGCAACGACACCACCCAGGTAAATTATGGCAGTGCGCACGATGAAGCCTTAATTTCCTACCTCTTCCGCACCAATTACACCTTGATGGATCGGTATTTGCTGACGGTTTCCATGCGGGTCGATCAATCTTCGCGATTTGCAGCCGACAACCGAACGGGCGTTTTCCCTTCGGCCAGTTTGGGCTGGAATGCCGGGCAGGAATCGTTTATTGAAAACCTGGGTGTGGTTGACCGGCTTAAATTCAGGGTTAGCTACGGTATACTAGGCAACCAGAACAGCATTCGCAACCGGTATTACCCAAGCTTGGGGGTTATCACCTCCCGATTGTATTATGTATTCGGCCCGGATGAAGCCCTCAACCAGGGCGCGACCCTGATCAGTATCGGCAACCCGGATTTGGTTTGGGAGACCGCGCGGCAAACAGATATTGGCATGGAAATGGGCTTTTTCAACAATCGACTGAGTGCTGAGATCGACTGGTACAACAGGTATACTTATGATATCATAGCGCCAGTACCCATTCCAGATTATGTGGGCTCCAACGAAGATCCCATTGTCAACACAGCGCAGGTGCGCAACAGGGGTTGGGATATTACGCTGAACTGGCGGCAAGCCGGCCGTTTTGCCTGGAACCTGGGCGCTATTCTATCGCCGGTATCCAATGAAGTAGTAGCCCTGAACGATCAAAAATCAGAAATTCTCGCAGCCTTTTTGCAAGGAGAACCCGCTACCCGTACGGTTGTGGGTGAACCCATTGGCTCCTTCTATGGCTACAAAGTAATTGGTGTATTTGACTCGGCTGATGAGGCTGCTGGTGCCCCGCGGATTGGCAATGAAACGGCTGGTGACCTTCAGTTTGCCGACTTGAACAACGACGGGAAAATTGATGCGCTCGACCGCACCAACCTCGGCAGCCCGATTCCTACGCTGACCTACGGGTTCAATGCCGGTTTTGAGGTAGCCGGTTTCGATTTTGCTGCAGACCTGTTGGGCGTTACCGGTAACAAGGTTTATAACGCCAAAAAGTCGTTCCGCTTTTCAGTATACAACTGGGAAAAATCATCGTACACCGACCGCTGGACGCCTACCAATACCGCAGGATCGGTTCCCCGGATTACCAATGGGGGAACCAATTACCGGGTGAGCGATTATTTTATTGAAGACGGCAGTTTCATCCGTTTGCGCAGCATGGTACTGGGTTACACCCTTCCAACGGCGCTGATGCAGCGGGCTAAAATCAACAAACTCCGTTTCTACGTCAGTGGCAACAACCTCTGGACCAGCCAACAATACAGCGGTTACTCACCGGAATTTGGCAACGATGGTACGCCGTATGAGGTTGGGTTCGACAATGGCGGTTATCCCATTGCAAAATCCTGGCAATTTGGCCTGGAAATGACGTTCTAAAAATGAATTATATCTAATTTCGACCTGAAACGCCCAATCCTGAATTGTTTCACTTTCAACGAAAACAACATGATGAATAATAGCACAACTTTTTCCAGCCGGTGCCTGATCACCGCTGGTATATTGCTCCTGGCTGTCACGGGTTGCCAAAAGGAATTCCTCGACAGAAAACCACTTGGGCAACTCACCTACGACACGTTTTTTGAAAATGGCCAGCAAGCCACGGAAGCCACCAATGCGGTGTACAACCAACTGCGCCAGTGGGATTGTATTGCTTTTCCCTGGATCACCTGCACAGACATCATTTCAGATGATGCTGATAAAGGCTCCACCCCTACCGATGCCTTGTATGTGCTGGAAGTAGACGACTTTACATTTGATGGTACCAATTCTAGTTTTAGTGGGGTATGGCGGGGTTACTACCGGGTTATTTCACGGGCAAACCTGGCTATTTTGCGGATTCCGGATGTTCCGGATATGGATCCCATTTTGCAAAAACGCCTGATTGGCGAATGTAAATTCCTACGCGCCTACAGTTACCTGCTGCTGGTGCAATGGTTTGGGGATGTGCCGATTATTACGGAGCCGCTAGGCGGAGACTCCTATTACAACCAGGTGCGGGATAATCAATCTGCCGTGTACGACCAGATTGAGCGCGACCTGCTCGACGCCATTGATGCGCTGCCAGAAAAGGCCCAATATGCATCCTCTAACCTTGGTCGCGCCAGCAAGGGCGCTGCCCGGGGTATGCTTGCCAAGTTGTACATGGTGAAAAAGGATTTTCCCAAGGCGGAAGAACAATGCCTGGCGATCATCAATTCCAACCAGTACAGCCTGTTGACAAAATATTCCGATAATTTCTTGCGGGTGGGCGAGAATGGTGCAGAATCTATTTTTGAAGTACAGGCCGCTGCACTGCAGCCTAATGACGGTGTGATTGGTCCTGGCGCAACTCCTTACAACATGATCCAGGGTGTGCGCGGTGTGCCCAATCTGGGCTGGGGCTTCAACAGGCCTTCGGATAATTTTGTAGCTTCATTTGAAAATGGCGACCCGCGCCGGGAAGCTACCGTGATTTATGTTGGAGAAGTACTTCCTGACGGGGCCACAATTGTACAGGATAATCCGGAAATCATCAACGAGCGCTACAACCAGAAAGCCTGGGTTCCGGCTCACTCCGGATTGCAGGACAATGGCCCGGGCAATATCAGGCTGCTCCGTTATTCCGACATCCTGCTGCTTGCTGCAGAGGCACTGAATGAAAACAACAAGCCTACAGAGGCGCTCATGTACCTGAATCTGGTGCGCAAACGTGCGCGCGGTACCAATAATTTTATTTTGCCCGATGTTGCCATTACCGATCAGGCGATGTTGCGGGAAAAAATTTACAAGGAGCGCCGGGTGGAACTGGGCATGGAACAACAGCGCTGGTTCGACCTCGTTCGCTGGGGTCGCGCTGCCGAAAAGATGCAGGCGGTGGGTAAAAATTTTGTTGCAGGGAAACACGAATTACTCCCTGTTCCACAAGCAGAAATCGACCTGACTGCTGGTGCATTGAAGCAAAATCCCGGATATTAAAATAATCGAACAGTTGAAATAAAAAAACACCCTGGACGCGTGCCGTTCAGGGTGTTTTTGTGCCCATTCAGGCATATACTTCATCATGTTCTTATAGCACCTTTCCAGCATTTGACGCAAAGGAAAAACTGCCAGGGCCAACAAGCCTGCGCCGAAAAACAACAATACGGTATCGTAGTTCCATACCGACTCTGGAAGTTTGCCAGCCATCCCTGCCGCAACCCAGACAAAAACTTCCAGGAAAACCACACTGCCGATGGATGCAACTCGGGTTGCCCAGGCTTGCGCATTGACGAGCAGCAGCATACTACCCACCATGCCTGAAACCTGAATCGCCATCCAGGCGCCTCCCCAGTCGAGGGCAAAACCACTCAGCAATACTACGGCAGCCCAGGCGCCCCAGCACAATACAGCGGGATAAATACGCTGCAACAGGACTGGAAGCGCAAAGATGGGCAGTAATAAAGGGACCGATGCGCCAAAACGATTGGCAAAACTCAAAAGCCCTATGCACAGTAAGATAATCATAGGCAAGGCCAGACGCTGCTCTCTGCCAGGGGTATTCAGAACGGGAAGGAGCGCAAATGAGGCCAGCAGTCCGGCAAATACCAGAAGCGCCATCAGGCCATAGCCCATGTATTGCTCCCAAGGGTTTTGGGTTTGAAAATGTCGGGAAAGTGATTCCAGCTTTTGGACTTCCGCTGGCCCGACCAGTTCATTTTTTGCGATAATTTCTTCACCTTTTCCAACAATGATTCCTGTGCTGAGGAGTGCACTGGTTTTGCGTCGCAAGGATGCTGTGGTCATTGAATCGCTGTATACCAAATTAGGCTCCAGGGCGTCTTCCAGCATGGGTAAAATAACCTCAGGTTGCCGTACCGGGCTGAAGGGAAGTGTGTCGATGAGAAAATCTCTTGCCTTTTTTACCGTAAACAATTCGCTGAAACTGGTTTTAACTGTTGTGTTTCCAGAAACCAGGTATACTGTGCCGTCTCGATTTAGGTTGGGTAAATAATCGGTATTGTCACTGGTAATCCCTTTTTGGTAAAGATCCGTCAGGAGTGCTACACCAAAGCGGCGGTACTGGTCCGGGTTTTTAAGCAAATCATCGTACTGGGTATCATATCTGCTGATTTCCACTTGTTTTGCCAGTTTGTCGGTAAACTGTTGCAGCTGTTTTTGCTCGATACTGGGATCTATCAACAAATAGGGGCCATGTTCATCTTGCAAAATCTTCAGACTGTCGGCAACTTCTTCCGGTTGTCGCAGTACTTCATAATCAAAGGGGGCTTTCAGGCTGCTGTAGGACCAGGGTTGCCCTGGCACGTATTGGTATGGAAACGGCTTTTGGTCGGGCATGACCATGGCAGCAAGGCCTGCAAAACAAAACGCATACAGCCAAACCTGCCAGGCTCGTCCCTGACCGGATACTGGTTGGTCTGCTTCGGGGATGTTATCCGGGCGAAGTCGTTTTGGACGCAACATATCAATCCTTTTTTCTAGGGTTCCAGATAATTTCTTCAATGCCTGCCTGGTGCGACAGGTGCCTGGCCAGCATAAAAAAGTAATCGGACAGCCGGTTGCAATATTGTATCACCAGTGGGTCCACCGGCTCAATGTGGTCCAGTGCAACGATCAGTCGCTCTGCACGGCGACATACAGTTCTGCAGACATGTGCCTGTGAGGCTGGAAGAAAGCCGCCGGGTAAAATGAAATGTTTCAGCGCCGGCAATGTAGCATCCATGCGATCCATTTCCGTTTCGAGCTGGGCAATGTCTTCCGGATAAAGGTCTGGGGTAGGGGGCTGCTTTTCCGGGTCGGATGCGAGATGGGCGCCAGTGGTGAACAAGCGGTCTTGTATTTGTTTTAGCACCGATTTGGTAAGCTCGTCTTCAACGTTATCGCGCAGTAGGCCGATAAAGGCATTTAGTTCGTCTACGGTGCCATAGGCATCCACCCTGAGGTCGCTCTTAGATACGCGGCGCCCCCCAAACAGGGCGGTACCGCCGTCGTCGCCGGTTTTGGTATAAATTTTAAATCCCATATGCCTTCATTCTCACGCTTTTTCCACGCGGGGTTAATGCTTTATCTTCCCAGATCAGTTTAAACCCGGGCATTTTTTCTATTTCCGGCCGTTTGTGTGGCGTAATGATGATCAAAACCGGCGCCATTTGCAGCAGGTTCCAGCAAAGGGGGAACAAGGCCTCCTGGGGGCACAGGTGCATGGCAAAGGAACTGATGATGGATGAAAACTGGTGTTCGGTTGATTTCGAGGAAAATACCGTCTGGAAATCCCAGTTGTAGCAGGGCCGCCCGGTTTGCCGGGTGTAAAGGGCCTGGGTATAGGGGTCGCTGCCAGTAATTTGTTGTACGCCAGCCTCCAAAAGGGCGCGGCTGACCTCCCCGCTTCCCGCTGAGAAATCGAGTAGGTGTTCGCTTGGTATCCGGTGCAGATTTTTTAACACCAGGGCCCTGATTTCCGGCTCATGCGGATTGGCATACGCATCGGCGTACTGATGATAGTACCCCTCAGCCCCTAAAGCATCATACAGCGGTCGGATGGATTCGGGCATATTACTGCTTGGTTTTGCGAAGGTATTCCCGTTCGAGGCTGTCTATAACTTGCTGGTAAGCCGGATCATCTATTGGATTGGTGTAGTCCTTGGTTTTGTTTTGCCAAATACTTTCAATTTCACCGTGTTGTAACGCTTGGGGTTTAACCGGAGGTCCTGCATTAAGAGCTGCAATTGGCGGCTGGTTCGAACCAGGTTATCGTAGAGTTCTTCATCTGATAACAATTTTCCGGCACTTCCTTGACCGTTTACAAGCCCCTGCGCCAATACATCCACTTTGTTGAGGGTTTTACTGGCACCTTCCAGGGTTTGCCGGAGGCTGGACACTGAAGCAGTCACCGAATCCAGGGCTATATTGGCTTTACCAGCGCTTTTACCAAGATCGGCCGTTTTGAGCTGCTCGGTGATGGTGGCAAGGTTGGCGAGCGACTTGCTGATGTCCTCGTTGCTGTTACGGATCGCTTTGGTTATTTCAGCTGAATTGGCTGCAGTAGCCGAAAAACTGGCTGTACTGGCATCAAGGAAATGGTTGATTTTTGCCGTCATGATAGCCAAATTGGCCAGTGACTCATGCAAGGCAAGAAGGGTGCGCCCGACGCCTTTGGGGTCGTTGGGGTCGGCTATAGAGTCGTAAATGGTGGTCAGGCCAACTTTCAGTCGTTCCATGTAGGCATCCAATTGTGCTGGGTCGCCAACAATACTTTGCATAAAGGACTGAGAGGACCCAATCAGGTAGTCGCCGTCCTGGGCGCAATCGCCTCCCTGGCAAGGTTCGTCGAATTCCAGGTTGATGGCTTTGCCGCCCATTAGTCCGAGTCCAACGATGACCGCGCGGGTGTTTTTGGGGATGTCCACATCGCCCATGAGGCTGAGTTCAACGATAATGGTTCTATCATCGGCTTTATCCAGGTGCATTTCCTTAACGGTACCCACCTGAAAACCATTGATAAAAACATAAGAGGAAGGGCGAAGTTCTGCCACATTGGTATAGCGAACGTAAAATTCATTGGTTCGCGAAAGCATATTGAGCCCCTTGAGAAATTGAAATCCCCAGACCGCCAGTGCAGTTGCAACCAGGGCAAATATTCCTATCTTAGTTTCGTTGCGTAGTTTGAGCATTGTAGATGATTGTGGGCAGGATAAACACAAAAAACGAGGCTTGCCTAATTGTTCGCCTGAATAACGGCGGTCCTGAACCCAAGGTTATGGATATCACCGAGCACTTTTTCAGCCTCGTTGCGGCTGGCAAAGGTACCGACAAAATATTGGTACTCGCTACCTCTTTTTTCCTCAATAATATCACTGAGCAATGCAAGTCGGCCTGTTTTTACATCCAATTTAGACGGCCACGACAACAATAGAATGCGAAAACCACTGTCAGGGGCACCTTTGGCCGTTGTAGTGCTTGTAATGGCTGAAGCAGTAGCCTTGGGCCCGCTGGTTCCAGCATTGGCAACGGGTGCAGGAGCCGGGGCTTTTTTCGGTGTCGCGGCAACTGGTGTGCTGCCGGGATGGCCTTCCATTTGCACCTTATAAGATTTAAAGCCCTGAAAAATGGATTCGGCAAGCGCTTCCCGGCCTTCCTCGGAAACAATGTATTTTTCTTCGGCCAGGTTGGTCAGGTAACCGCTTTCTACCAGAATGGCAGGCATGGCCGTTTCCCGCAGCACCAGGAATCCCGCTTGTTTTACGCCGCGATCGTAGCGCTGGGCAATATCTTTGGCTTGCTGTTGAATAAATCCGGCCAGGAGGATACTTTGTTCAAGGTAGGCACTCTGCCACATGCTGCCCATGATGTGTGCCTCAGGGCTATTGGGGTCGTACCCACCGTAATTTTGCTGGTAATTGTCTTCTAAATAAATAGAGGCATTCTCGCGCTTGGCTACTTCCAGGTTATGCGCAGCGGTATGCAAACCCATGACATAGGTTTCGGCGCCGGCTATCCTGTTGTTGCTGATGGCATTGCAATGTACACTGATGAACAAGTCGGCATTGTTGCGGTTGGCGATGGCCGCGCGTTCATTCAGTTCAATGAAAACGTCCTTGTCGCGGGTATAAATTACCTCGACATCGGGAAATTCCCGCTTTATTTTTTTACCCAGTTGCAGGATGATGGCCAGTGTATTGTCCTTTTCTTTCGAAATAGCGCCTATACAACCCGGATCTTTTCCACCATGCCCTGCATCGAGCACTACTTTCTTTATTTTGTAAGTACTTTTGCCCGCGCCCAGGTGATCTGCTGCGGGATGCTGTACGCCTATTGTGTTAAAGTTCATCAAAAGAAGCCACAATGGGAGAAGCGCCAGCGTTTGTAGGGCAATCTTTAATTTCATATCGCGCTCTGAGAAAAGTGTACTGCAAATATCGCTATTTCCTTCAAATCACCTGCATGTTGGCGGGATATGCTTTGCATGCCCAGACCGACAGCACTGCGATGATCCGGCCAGATAGCCTGCCGCCGGTGCCGGTCGATTCTGCTGTGGTGGATTTGAAAGCGGTGAAATTGTCATCGGAAGGTTTGGATGATATTATTGACTACGGTTCAAGGGATTCGATGTGGTTTGATGTAAAAAACAAGCAACTGCACCTCTGGGGGGCAGCTTATGTGAAATATACGGCATTGGATATTAAGGCTGGATACATCCTGATGGACTACAGTAAAAATGAAATTTCCGCCCAAATGTTTCCCGATTCCACAGGACAATTGGCCGGAGCACCGGAATTTAACGATGGAGAGCAGGCTTTTAGTGCAGAAAAACTCCGCTATAACTTTAAATCCAAGAAAGGAATCATTTATCAGGCGCGCACCAAACAAGAGGATTTGTACGTGTTGGGTGAAAAAGCAAAGTTTGTTGGCAGCAGTGCCGATACCACAGGAACAGCCGAAAATGTGATTTATAATTCGGATGCGCTGATTACCACCTGCGACGACCCGCATCCGCATTTTGGCATCCGAACAAACAAACTCAAGGTTATTCCCAACAAGCTGGTGGTGACGGGGCTGTCCAACCTGGAGTTGGGCGGTATTCCCACGCCCTTGATTTTGCCTTTTGGCTTTTTCCCGATTACCAAAACCCGTAAAGCGGGCCTTATTATACCCCGCGACTTTGAATTTGCCGATCAGGAAGGACTTGGTGTTAAGGACTGGGGCTGGTACCAGCCCATCAGCGATCACATGGATCTTACATTGAAATTCAATGCCTACGTCAGCGGTTCGTTTGGCGCCCTGGCCGATTTTCGGTACAATTATAAATACAAATACACGGGTAACTTCAACCTCAATTTCAACAACCGGGTAACCGAAGATAGCCAGGCAAAAAAAGTGTCTGCCAAGTCATTTGGACTGCGCTGGAGCCATAACCAGGATGCCAAAGCACATCCCACCCGTAAATTTGGCGGCTCGGTTAACATCCAAACCAATCGCGATCAACAACGAAACCGTAACGATTTTAACAGCGTTTACCAGAATACCCTAACCTCCAACCTTACCTTTTCCAAGACCTTTCCTGGCAAGCCATTTGCCTTCAATGCGAGCCTGAGCCACTCGCAAAATACCCAAACCCGGCTCATGAACATCACCTTGCCCAATGCTGCTTTTACGGTTCAGCGTATTTATCCTTTCAAAAGGAAAATCCAGCTGACCAAGGAACGCTGGTACGAGAAAATTTCGCTGACCTACAACGCCAAACTGCAAAACAGCTTCCAGGCCACCGATACCACCCTGTTTACCCAGCAAACCCTGAATACGGCACGCATGGGTATTCAACATCAGGCCAATACCGATTTTACCTTCAAACTGTTTAAGTATATCAACGTGGCCCCCCGCATCAATTATGAGGAAAATTGGTATCCTTACACCATTGAAAAGCGGTTGCTGGACCAAATTAAATACAAAATAGACACCACCTTTGAAGGTACTACGCCAGTTGAGTTCGTCATCGACAGTGCCAAAACGGTTTGGGGCGTGGATACCACCTATCGCGACTGGGGGCTGAACAGTTTCAGGAAGTTTGATGTGGGCGTCTCTGTGAATACGGCCTTGTTTTTAACCAAACAATTTAAAAAAGGCTGGTTCCGGGGGATTCGCCACACGGTTAAGCCCAGCGCCTCCATCGGCGTCGGGCCCGATTACAGCAAGTACTTCCGAACCTACGACACCTCCCTTCGGCCCGGACTTGAAAACCCCAGGACCTACAGCATTTATGACGATGGCATTTTTGGCCGGCCTACCAACGGCCGCCGGGATGTTATTCTCAACTACAGCCTGGTCAATGTGCTGGAAATGAAGTTTTTTTCGGCAAAACGGGATACTGTTCTCCGCAAACGAATTTTCGACAACCTGGCCTTTTCGGGCAGTTACAATTTCAGCGTCGACTCTTTCCAGTGGTCGCCCATCAGTACGGGTGGCCTGTTCCGGCTTTTCAAGGGCGTTACTAACCTGAGCTGGAATGCCAGTTTTGATCCCTATGTGCTGGATGCCAATGGCCGCCGGCAGGATCGGCTGCTCATCAAGGAGGAAGGCCGCCTGTTGCGCGTGAGCACTTTTTCCATGGCACTTAATACGGGCGGCAGCCTGAAACAAATTCGGGGTTTGTTCAGCGGCAAGGACAATGCCGCAACGGTGAGATCTCCGGCAGGACAACAATCCGATGTGTTCGTCGACTGGTTTGATAATTTCCGGATTAACCACCGCATTTCGCTGGATCGAAGGATCATTTCCGGCACCAACCGCGATACTTTTTTGATTGGCACCAACAACATCAGCATATCAGGCGACATTCCGTTATCGTCCAAATGGGCCATTAATATCGGTAATATTGCCTACGATTTTCCCAGCAAGCAAATGGTGTTCCCGGATATTGGTTTCACCCGTGACCTGCACTGCTGGCAGTTAAGTATGCGCTGGCAGCCCACCCGCGGCACTTACGAGGTGTTTATTGGGGTAAAACCAGGTTCTCTTGATTTTGTGAAGATGCCTTACCGGAAAAACAACTTTGATGGGCGAAGCGTGTTCTGATCCAGACCTTAGTCTTTAGGTGTAGGTCTTTGGCGCCTGGTTGGCCAATTATTGTCTGTTTCCTACCAGTTTTGCAACGATGCGTCTACATTGAAATAGCATGGCTACGGCCTACAGTTTACGCACATCTTTGAAGCGCCCTAATTTTAGGCCCGTAGGGCCGGCATTATGGTAGCATTCAGCGACGCATGGTATGGAATGCCGTAGGCATGGCATTAAACCCCTGAGATTTGGGCAAATTTCACGTTTACATCAGCAATTTTGGGCTGTTTCGAATGAAAATAACCATGAATCGCCAACATTGAAATGCCATGCCTACGGCATTCCGTAAATTGGGCCTTCGGAATGCTACCATAATGCCGGCCCTACGGGCCTGGAAATCCGATACAGTAATCTGGTGTGTAAATCGTAGCCCGCAGGGCTGAAATACTATAGAAAACGCTAGCCCGAAGCAAAGGGCGGGGGGGGCGCCAGTAAGGACATCCTCGAAAAGGTTGTTGGTGCTTATATTTGCTATAATCTGCCAGCCCTACGGGCTTTTCATATTGTCCCCCAAATCTTCAATGCTTCCAGCAATATCGAATTTTAAAGCCCGCAGGGCTGAAATACTATAGAAAACGCTAGCCCGAAGCAATTGAAGGGGGTGTCATTACTGGCGCAATTGAGCTAGTTTTACCAGATGATTTCCCCCAACAATTCATTGGTTCTGGAAAAATGTTTGCAGCCAAAAAATGCGCCACCAGCCAAAGGAGAAGGGTGAGCGGCTTCCAGCACATAGTGCTTCAGTTCGTCAATCAGAGGCTTTTTGCCCTGTGCGAATTTGCCCCACAGCAGAAATACAACCCCCTCTTTCTGATCCGAAATGGTTTTGATAACGGCGTCTGTAAACGTCTGCCAGCCAATCTTCTGGTGTGAAGCCGGCTTACCGCCCTCTACGGTAAGCATGGCGTTGAGCAATAACACACCGCGGTCTGCCCAACTGGTGAGGTCGCCATTGGGCGGTATTGGGGTTCCAATATCTGATAACATTTCTTTGTAAATATTTGCCAATGATGGCGGTACTTTTACGCCCTGCGGCACAGAAAAACACAGGCCCATGGCCTCTCCGGGGTTGTGGTAGGGGTCCTGGCCCAGGATGACCACCCTGACCTTATCAAAAGGTGTATGGTTAAAAGCATTAAAAATGAGTGGTCCGGGCGGATAGATGTTTTTTCCGGCCTTTTTTTCCTGCACCAAAAATGCCTTGATGGCCTCGAAATAGGGCTTTTCGAATTCGGGTGCCAGTACCTCCTTCCAGGATGGGTCGATTTGTACCTGATCTGCTTTCATGTAGCCAAAGGTAAGTAATGGAAACTTAAATGCTCCCTTGTAGGTTACATAGGCAGAAAAAGTTATTTTTGCGGCAATATGCGTTCTCTGAGGTCCCGTAGCTCAATGGATAGAGCACCTGCCTTCTAAGCAGGCGGTTACAGGTTCGACCCCTGTCGGGATCACTATTTTAGTAGGGTTGGGCTTAGAGTGGGGTTTAGGGTAGGGCTTAGGATAGAGGGAATTATATACTATCCTTTTAGTTGGACTTTAGCCATTGGGTGTTGGTCTTTGGCTTCGATCTCGGTTATTGGTGCCTTGTGAAATCAAATACCGGAGAAATCGGAATTAAATTTTGAACACCCTTTTTAAAACAATGTGCATTATTTATCAATGAATCTTTTGTTAAAACTAATGCATTGAAAACCAAATAGTTAATCCTTCGGAGCAAAGCCAAAGACTAAAGACAAATGGCTAAAGTCCAACTAAAAGGATAGTATATAATTCCCTCTATCCTAAGCCCTACCCTAAACCCCACCCTAAACCCGACCCTACATCCCACCCTAAACCTACCTTTTGCATCCAACCACCTACCATCTCCATCTCACCGGCCAGGTGCAGGGCGTTGGTTTTCGCCCTTACGTTTGGCGTATCGCCCGGCAATGGGGACTGTATGGCTGGGTGAATAACAGCGCGGATGGGGTGCACATTGTGTTCAATGCAACGGCGGATACTGCACATGATTTTGCAGCTGCAGTGATAGCACAGGCGCCGGTTTTGTCGCGGATTACCGGCCAACAATTATCCCAGGTAACGGACCAGGTTTTTACCACTTTTGCTATTGTGCCCAGCGATGAGGCCGCCATACCCGATTTACTGATCACGCCTGATTTTGCGTTGTGTGCGGCGTGCCGGAAGGAACTTCACGACGACGCCAATCGCCGCCATCAGTATCCTTTATAACTTGCACCCACTGCGGTCCGCGTTTTTCCATTGTTTCCAGTCTGCCCTACGACCGCGAAAGAACCCACATGGCGCCTTTTGTGCAGTGTCCGGTGTGCCAGAAAGAGTACGACAATCCCTACGACCGGCGTTATTTCTCCCAAACCAATTCCTGTCCAAGTTGCGGCATCCAACTCCGCATGCACCCCCCGGCAGAAGATCCGTACGAACAAGCCCTTGCGCTGCTTCGGGCTGGGGATATTCTTGCTGTCAAGGGAATTGGAGGATTTCTCTTGCTTTGTGATGCTACTGCTGCTGCCTCCATTCAGACACTGCGCAAGCGCAAATTTCGACCCAGCAAGCCCTTTGCTTTGTTGTATCCCAACCTGAAAACCCTGGAGAAGGATGCGGAACTGGGAGATTCCGACCGTGAGGCGCTGGAAGGCCCTGTGGCGCCGATTGTGTTGCTGCATTACCTTGCCAAGCCTGCTTCGGGTATTAGTACGGAGGACATCGCACCCGGATTGCCGCATATCGGTGTTATGCTGCCCTATGCGCCCTTGCTGGCGTTAATCGCACGGGATTTTGGGAAACCATTGGTGGCGACCAGCGGGAACCCCAGCGGCTCGCCTATTGTTTATCAGGATGAGCAGGCATTGGCGCAACTTTTCCCAGGCATTGCAGATGCAGTATTGTTGCACAACCGGGAAATTGCCCTTCCGCAGGACGATAGCGTGCTCCGGCATTCCACCTTCACCCGGCAACCCATCCTGCTGCGGCGTTCGCGCGGACTGGCCCCTTATGCCGATCCAGGCCCCAATCCTGGGGGCGAATCGGTGCTGGCCATGGGTGCTTCGCTCAAGTCGGCCTTTGCCTGGCAGAACCAGGGGAAAGTGTACCTCAGCCAGTATCTGGGTGATTTGGAGCGTTTCGATACCCAGCAACATTTTGAACACACCTTACAACATTTTACCAGATTGCTGGCATCCAGGCCGCAAACCATACTGATAGATACTCACCCGGAATACTTTTCTACCCACTTGGGCTTGCAAATGGCCTCAGACAGGGCACTGCCAATATTTAAAATACAACACCATAAGGCTCATTTTGCGGCTGTTCTGGCAGAAAATGAACTTCTGGAAAGCGCTGAGCCCGTATTGGGCATTATCTGGGATGGAACCGGCTTTGGCGAGGATGAGCAGGTTTGGGGCGGTGAATTTTTCCGCTGGGAAAACCGACAAATGGATAGGGTAGGGCAGATGGCCTATTTTGACTTTATCCTGGGGGATAAAATGCCGCGCGAACCCCGGATTTCTGCCTTGAGTTTGGCGCATGACCAACCCGAGGCGCAAGCGTTGCTGCAAGCAAAATTTGATGCAACAGAATGGTCGTTGTACACCCGAATGCTGGAGAAAGAAACAATCCTGCAGTGCTCGTCTATGGGACGGATTTTTGATGCTGTGGCAAGTTTGCTGGGCCTGGCTGATCGGGTTTCCTACGAAGGCGAAGCGGCCATGCGCCTGGAAGCAGTGGCTACCCGCTGGTTTCGGTCGCAGGGTGGCCTGGAACAGTCCACTGTACTGCCTTTTAACTGGGAAAATGGAATGGTGCCCACCAAGCCATTGATCAAAGCAGTGTTGCAGTTCCTAGACGCGGGTGCTTCTGTTGAACAAACGGCAGCTGTTTTCCACCTTTGGTTGGTGGACATCATTGCCGAAATGGGAAGAAGAAGCGCCAGCCGGCGATTGGCATTTAGCGGTGGGGTTTGGCAAAATGCCTTGCTGACCGATCTGGTCCGGCTGCGCCTGGGCAAGGAATTTGAACTGTATTTTCACCAGAATATGTCGCCCAACGACGAATGTGTTGCCTACGGCCAGCTTATGCTGCACAGGATGGGGCATTAGTGCCTCCTTTATTAACAAATGCGCGGCAACTGTTCTCCGGTCAGCATGTTGACCACCCTTCGGCCGCCCACCTTGCTGTGCAGGATAACTTGTCGCGGGTGTGCTTCCACCACTTCTCCAATGATGCTGGCATGCTGGCCATATTCCAACTTTTGCAGGGCTGATAGTACGGTCTCTGCGGAATTGGGGTCAACCACGGCCATAAACACACCTTCGTTGGCCACATAGAGTGGGTCGAGCCCCAGCAGTTCGCAGGCGCCTTCCACTTCTTCCATGACCTTAAATTGTGCCTGCTGGATTTCCACACCATGATGACTGTCGCGGGCAATTTCATTGAGCACCGTGGCCACTCCGCCGCGGGTTGGGTCGCGCAACAGGCGGATATCGGATCCAAATTGGTCAATTAGGGCAAGTATCGTATGGTTCAGGCAAGCGGTATCGCTTTCCAGGGTGGTTTCAAATTCTAGCCCTTCCCGCAGGCTCATGATGGCAATGCCGTGGGTGGCGATGTAGCCGCTGCAAATGATCTTATCGCCTGGTTTGATCTTATCCATACCAATGGAGGCCTTGGGGTGCATTTGTCCTATGCCTGTGGTATTGATAAAAATTTTGTCGCCTTTTCCCCGTTCTACCACCTTGGTATCGCCGGTCACAATCTGCACGCCGGCTTTTTCGGCCGCAAACTTTATGCCCACCAGAATATCCCAGAATGCTTGCATCGTGAGCCCTTCTTCCAGGATGAACGACAGGGAGAGGTAGCGGGGCCGCGCGCCGCACATGGCCACATCGTTGACGGTACCGTTAACAGCCAGTTCGCCGATATTACCCCCGGGGAAAAAAATGGGGGAAATCACAAAGCTCGTCGGTTGAAAAGGCCAGTTGCCCCTCCAGCGTAAATACGGCGCCATCGTGGTGGGTATCCAGCAATGGGTTTTTCAACAAGTCGAATACGCCAGATTCCAGCAACTTATTGGTGAGCAGGCCACCGCTGCCGTGGCCAAGGGTGATCACATCGAAATCGAGTTGGGGAAGTGGGCAAACCAGGTTCATAACAGGTCAGTTTTCAAATCGCATGTAATAGTAAGCCGCACAGGCTCCTTCCGAGGAGACCATCGGCGCCCCCAGGGGGTTGGATGGAGTGCATTTTTTGCCAAATTGCGGGCAATCAAAGGGCTTTTTAATCCCTTTGAGTACCTGCCCGGCAATACATTCGGTGCTTTCCGGCGCCTTTTCCTGTGGAACATTGAATTTCCGGTTGGCATCGTAGCCCGAGAGGTCATCGTTGAGTTCCCAGCCGCTCATGGGTATCGTGCCGATGCCTCGCCATTCGCGGTCGGTTACCTGGAATGCCCGGTCGATAATGTTGCGGGCTGCCGGGTTGCCTCCGGGGCGTACCACGCGGCTGTACTGATTTTCCACCCGGTGTTCACCTTTTTCCAGTTGCCGAACGGCCATGAGAATACCCTGAAGGAGGTCGACGGGTTCGAAGCCGGTTACCACAATCGGTATTTTGTATTGCTCAGCAATAGGGAAATATTCATCAATTCCCATAATGGTGCAAACATGGCCTGCGGCCAAAAATGCGTTTATCCTGGCTTCGGGGTCGTTCATAACGGCCTCAATGGCGGGTGGTACGAGCACGTGGGAGGTCAGGATGGAATAGTTTTTTACGCCCAGTTGGTGCGCATGAAGTACCGACATGCCATTGGCAGGGGCAGTGGTTTCAAAGCCTACGGCAAAAAATACGACCTCCTTGTTTGGGTTGTCCTTCGCCACTTTAACCGCCTCGAGCGGGGAATATAAAATGCGTACGTCTGCGCCCGCGGCCTTGGCCTCCAGCAGGCTTTTACGCGAGCCCGGCACCCGAAGCATGTCGCCGAATGAGCACAGAATCATGTTCGGTTGTTCTGCCAGCCATATGGCTTTGTCGATCATGTGCAGCGGCGTTACACACACCGGGCAACCAGGGCCGTGCACCATATTTACCTCCGGGGGCAACAGCTGAAGGATGCCGTTTTTGACCAAACTGTGCGTCTGCCCACCACATACCTCCATAATGTTCCAGGGCCGCGTGGCCAGATGCCTGATTTCAGTGGCATATTGTTCAACCAGATGCGGGTCGCGGTACTCAGTGAGGTGTTTCATGGTGCGAAAATGAGTTTACAAGAGCAGGTTTTCAGCAATGATGCGCAATCCAAATCCGATACACAGGAGCGATGAAAGCAGGGTCAGACTTTTTTGAAGCAGGCGATGCGATGCCATTTTTTGGGAAAATGGCAAGCTAAACAAACCACTGGCCAGCAGCATGCCGACGATGGATCCCAGGCCAAAAATGGCCATGTAGAGCATAGAGAGCACCAGGCCATTGATTTGGCTCATCACCAGCACCACCAGGGTGCCGCTGCCGGCCAAACCGTGGATAAGCCCGATGCCATAAGCCAGCCGGTGATTTTGTGGTTTGGGGGCGAAGGTAATCCTGCTCAGATCGGCCGGCGCCTGGGTAGAAAAGGCATGCTGAAAAGGCGCCAGCAAGGGCTTGGGCTCGGGTTGTTTTTTCCAGAAATAAAGATCCTCCAAATGAAAGTGCCGGTGTATGGCCCTCCCTGTTTGAAGCAGTACGTACAGCCGGAACACACCCAGCAAAATCAGCACCAGGCCAACCGAGGCCTCGAGGTAATGGAAAACCTGTTCGCTGATCGCCACTTTGAACCCAATGATTAGTAAACCCACCAGAAAAATGGTGGAGGTATGCCCCAGGCCCCATGCAATGCCGTCTTTGATGGCCAGCCAAAGTGAGTTGCGTTTGGTGACGATATTGCTGACCGCCAGGAGGTGATCGGCCTCAAAAGCATGGGCAAAACCGACGACGGCTGCAAATAATACAGGAATTAGAGCATCCATAATAACATTGATATGGTATTCAAATCTGGTGGTTGGGCCGGGGCCAAAATGTTAATTTGAACACCCGTTTATTCCAGTTCTTCCAATTCGCCGATTTGACGAAGGTAATCCAGGGTAATTTGGGCTTCATCCTCATCAATCTGGCTAATGGCTGCACCGACATGCACCAAAACATAGTCGCCAACTTTGGCATCGGGTACCAGGCTAAGGTTTACCTCGCGGTTGATGCCGCCAAAACTGACCTTCCCGCTGCGGAACGCGGGATCGGCATCGGAAAGCATGGTGATGATTTTACCAGGTATGGCCAAACACATAATATAAGGTTTGAGATGGTACAGTTAAATCGTTGATTTATGCTGAAGGCCGGGCTTGCTGAATCCATTGGTACCAGGCTTCCATGCCTGTTCCTACGGTGGCAGATACTTCCAGGAATTCCAGTTTTGGATTTACCTGAAGGGCGTAATCACGCAAGGCATTCAGGTCGAATTTCAGATAAGGCAGCAGGTCGATTTTGTTGATCACACACAAATCGGCGCTGCGGAACATGTCTGGATATTTTATAGGCTTGTCCTCTCCTTCGGTTATGCTGATGACGACAACGCGCTTGCTTTCGCCCAGATCAAAAAGGGAAGGGCACACCAGGTTGCCTACATTTTCTATCATCACCACGCTGTTTCCTTCGGGTTGGAGCTGTCGGATGGCATCGTGGACCATGGAGGCTTCCAGGTGGCAGCCTTTTCCGGTATTGATCTGCACAACAGCGCTTCCGGCGGCAGCAATGCGTTCGGCATCGCGGGAGGTTTGCTGATCACCTTCGATAACGGCAAAATTGATTTTACCACCTATATCCGTCAGTGTGCGTTCCAGCAGCGCTGTTTTACCCGAGCCGGGAGAACTCACCAGGTTGAGCGCCAGAATATCTCGTGCTTCAAAGAAACCGCGGTTCCGTTCGGCCAGCCTGTTGTTTTTATCCAGAATGTCGCGTTCCAGTTCTACCAGCGTTTTGCTGGGTTCGGGCGCCGTCATGGTTGGCGCTTGTTTTCCCTGCTGTGCGGCGGGAAGATCAAGTTTCAACCCTGTTGGTTTACCCGGTTTCTGGGCGGGTTGGAAGGCTAGAAGTGTGTGTCCGTTTCCGGAACATCCGCAGGTAGTACACATAAGTATTGGTATTCGATGGTTCAGTTAACGAGAATGGGTAGATGCTAATGCGGGTCCGGGCATTTTGGACTCCGGATTGGCAGTGTCCTCCAAGATTAGGGAGGCGATTTGCAGTTCTTCCCCTGCCAATATTTCAATAAAATGCGATTGGCACTTCGGACAGGGGTCGTAAAATTGCGCAATTTGAAATTCCTGCTGACACTCCGTGCACCGGGCTTTTCCAGGGATATGCTCAATATTGAGGACAGCATTTTCCAAGGGTGTGCGTTCAACTGCTGCCGACCATAAAAAGATAATAGAGTCGGTTTCGATGCCTGCGAGTTCCCCTATTTTAAGGGTGATTTCTTCTATTTGGTGGCGGTTACCCCGCCGGGCCAGCTCACTGGATGCAGTCTCTATGATGCTGTGAATAATGGACAGTTCATGCATGAGGGTCTCCTTTGTTTTTGCACTTTCAAAATTCCAGGGTTTGGGCAGGGATGTATATGATCAGGATCATGTAAAAAGTTGATACTGATCAGGAAAGGAGTGCTAAGGGTGCTTTTAACTTTACGAACATTTCAATTTTTAGTATCATTTTATTTTTAAACCTGATGCCCTATGTCACAACGTAACGAACGACCCAGTTACTACGAAGAACTCCGGCAGCGCGGTTATTCTCGCCGCGACTTTATGAAATTCTGTGCCACAGTTGCCGCTTACCTTGGATTGGAAGCGGGGGGTGTGGCGCAGGTGGCCAGGGCACTGGAAACAAAAGCCAGGATGCCGGTCCTTTGGATGCACTTTCAGGAATGTACCTGCTGCAGTGAAAGTTTCATTCGTTCTTCCCACCCCATCGTAGCCGATATTCTCCTGGATAAGTTGTCCCTTGATTACACCGAAACCCTGATGGCTGCTTCCGGCCATCAGGCTGAAAAGTGTTTGCAGGATACCATGGAAAATACAAAGGCGAATACGTGTTGTGCGTCGAAGGCTCCGTTCCTACGGAGGCCGAAGGCGTTTACTGCATGATTGGCGGCCGTACGTCACTTGATATTCTCAAGGAGGTATCCGCCAACGCAAAAGCCGTCATCGCCTGGGGATCATGTGCTTCCAACGGCTGTGTACAATCGGCAAAGCCTAACCCAACGGGCGCCACGCCTATTCACAAATTGCTGAAAGGAGTGCCGTTGATTAAGGTGCCGGGCTGTCCGCCCATTGGCGAAGTCATGGCAGGTGTGCTGGTACACATCATCACCTTTGGCACGCTGCCCGAACTCGATGGCATCGGCAGGCCCAAAGCCTTTTATTCCAAACGGGTACACGATACCTGCTACCGCCGTCCGTTCTACGATGCCGGTTTGTTTGTTGAAACCTTCGACGATGACAATGCCAAAAAAGGCTATTGCCTGTACAAAGTTGGGTGCAAAGGCCCAACCACCTACAACGCTTGCGCGGTGACCAAATGGAACAACGGAACGAGTTATCCTATCCAGTCGGGCCACGGATGCTTCGGCTGTTCGGAAGAAAATTATTGGGATGCCGGGGCTTTGTATCTGCGCAACCAACCTTTCCCGGGCTTTGGTATCGAATCGGATGCCGATAAGGTCGGCGTAGGTGCGGCCATCGCAACCGGTGTAGGCCTTGCTGCGCATGCTGTTATGACCAATATCCGCAAATCGAAGATCATCAATGAATTGATTAAGGAAGGGAAGGAGTCGGAGAAAGATCTTTGATGGGGAGAAGAAGGAGGAGGAGAAGTTGAGATGGAGGAGATGGAGGAGAAGTTGAGATGGAGGAGATGGAGGAGAAGTTGAGATGGAGGAGATGGAGGAGATGGAGGAGATGGAGGAGAGAGGGCTGGATATCGCCAGCTGCTTTTAACATCAATTGAATTCAAGATTTTAAACTCTATTCTTATGAGCGAACGTATTGTTGTCGATCCCGTAACCCGCATTGAGGGTCACCTCCGCGTAGAAGCGGACATTCAGGATGGCAAGATAGTCGATGCCTTTTCTTCCGGCACCATGGTGCGCGGTATTGAGAAAATCCTTCGCGGCCGCGACCCACGCGACGCTTGGGCATTTGTGGGCCGTGTTTGTGGGGTTTGTACTTCTGTGCACTCCCTGGCCTCTGTTCGCTCTGTAGAGGATGCCCTGGATATTGTTATTCCGCCCAATGCAGAAATGGTGCGCAATATTATGTTCTGCACACAGTATATGCACGACCACGTGGTGCATTTTTACCACCTGCATGCACTCGATTGGGTGGATGTAGTTAGCGCGCTGAAAGCCGACCCTAAAGCCACTTCCGAAATTGCACAAAGCATTTCCAACTGGCCCAAAGCTCGCCAGGTTATTTTTCTGATTTACAAAAACGCCTGACCAAGTTTGTTGAAAGCGGTCAGCTGGGCATTTTTGCCAACGGCTATTGGGGGCACCCTGCGTATAAACTTCCACCGGAGGTGAATTTGATTGGGGTAGCGCACTACCTGGAGGCTTTGGAATGGCAAAAGGAAATTGTAAAAATTCACGCCATTTTTGGCGGTAAAACCCACACCCCAACTTCCTGGTGGGTGGTATGGCCTGCAGTATTGGTATCGACGATGTCAGCGCCATTAATGCCGAGCGACTCGCCTATGTGGAGCAGTTGCTGCACGATGCCAAGGAATTTGTGACACAGGTTTATATTCCTGATTTGCTGGCGATTGCCCCGTATTACCTCGATTGGGGCGCTATTGGCGGCGGTTTGGGCAATTACCTTGCATATGGCGACTTGCCTACCAATGGATACCGGGATCCAAGTTCTTACAAGTTCCCAGCAGGTGCAATTTTAGATAAGGACCTCAGCAAGGTGTACGAAGTTGACCTGCGTGCAGATGCCGAAATTCAGGAGTTCATAGACCACTCCTGGTACGAATACCCCGCGAACACCAAGGGTTTGCACCCCTGGAAAGGTGAAACCGAGATCAAGTATTCCGGTCCGAAACCACCGTTTGAGCACCTGGATACCACCCAAAAATACAGTTACCTGAAAACGCCACGGTGGAAAGGCCATGCTATGGAGGTGGGTCCGCTCGCCCGCGTGCTGGTAGGTTATGCCAGCGGCCGCGAGGATTACAAAGCAGTGGTAGACAGCACCCTGGCCAAACTCGGTGTACCCGCTACCGCTTTGTTCTCCACGCTTGGCCGTACGGCTGCCCGTGGATTGGAATCCATTCTGATTGCCGATTGGGGGCTTGAGTTTTACGACCAACTGATCACCAACATCAAAAATGGCGATACCAGGATGGCCACCATGGATAAGTTTCAGCCCGAAAAATGGCCGGATAAAGCGCAAGGCGTAGGCCATACTGAAGCGCCGCGTGGCGCCCTGGGCCACTGGATTGTAATAGAGGACCAAAAAATAGCCAACTACCAATTGGTGGTACCCACAACCTGGAACGCTTCCCCACGGGATGGCAATGGCCAATTGTCGGCTTATGAATCGGCGCTGTTGGACACCCCGGTGGCCGATGTTAACCAACCCGTCGAGATTCTGCGGACCATTCACTCCTTCGACCCCTGCCTGGCCTGTGCCGTGCACCTGTACGATTCGGAAGGAAAGCAGGTCAGCCGGACCAGGGTAGTTTGAAAAAATATTCAAAAAAATGATTGGGGTTTGGGCGATCCTTTTCCAAGGCTCAAACCCCACTTTAAAAATGCTACATTATGGCAACCCAACTTCTTCGCCGGGTATTTGTGTGGGAACTTCCGGTGCGCCTGTACCACTGGATCAATGCCCTGGCCATTGTCAGCCTTTGTATCACCGGGTACATGATCGGCAAGCCACCGGCCATACAGTTTGGTGGCGAAGCCTACGAGCGTTACTGGTTTGGGTGGATTCGCTACATCCATTTTGTCTCGGCATATATTTTCTTTTTCAATTTTTTGATCCGGATTTACTGGGGCTTTGTAGGGAACAAATACGCCAACTGGCGCAATTTCATCCCCACCAATAAAAAATATTTCAAGGACATGTGGATGGTGTTGAAGTACGACATTTTCCAGTTCAACAAAGGCGACCACATGGACGTAGGGCACAATGCCCTGGCGGGGTTCATTTACTTTTTAACGTTCATTGCTTTCGCCGTTCAGGCCATTACCGGTTTTGGGCTCTACGAGGCCATGAGCGGATTCTGGTTCACCAAACTTTTTGCATGGGTGCCGGTAGTTTTTGGTGGTGATTCCGGCGTGCGGAACCTGCACCATATCTTTATGTGGTTCTTCATCCTATTTGCCATGGTACACATTTACCTCGTATTCTTCCACGATTATGTAGAGGGCCGGGGGGAAATCTCTTCCATGGGTGGCGGCTGGAAATTTATCGAAGAGGAAGCGTTTGAAAAAGAGATGATGAAGGAAAAAAAAGCAAAGAAGGAATCCACTTCAACCAAATCCCCAAAGACACCCGCTAAGCCCTGACCCATTATGAAAAACAAAGTCTTGTTACTTGGAATCGGAAATTACCTCATGGGCGACGAAGGCTTGGGGGTGTACATCGCCAATCGCCTGACCACCCATCCGCTCCCAGAAGGTGTAGCCGTGTTGGATGGCGGCACCAGCGGATTGCACATGATGGGTCTTATGGAGCAATACCCCGTAGTGATCATGGCCGACGCAACCTTAGACGGCCAGCCTGCCGGTACGATTCAACTGTTGGAACCGCGTTTTTCAAGCGATTTTCCCAGGGCAATGAGTACCCATGATTTGGGACTGCGGGATGTGATCGATGGTTTGACCATTATGGGCCGACTGCCTAAAATTTACTTGTACGTCGTATCGGTAGAAGAAGTGCAACCCATGACAATTGGGTTGACGCAAGCGGTCCAGGCTGCGGCAGATAAAATAATTGATGACATCCTTTTTCAAATAAAAAACAATACTTTAGCAGCCGAACCATCGGTTTCTTCTGTCCTTTAACCCGCTGAATAAGCCTTTTTTTGAAATTATAGCCCAATTTAAACATTATGGTACCCGAATTTTTAGTGCAATTGCGCGATTTCATCAGTCAACCCTGGCCCTGGTGGGTAGGGGGGCTAATGATCTCCCTGATTATGTTTCTCCTGCTTTGGTTTGGGAAAAACTTTGGTATGTCGGAGAACTTTCGCGTCATGTGTGCCGCCGATGGCGCCGATGAAACGAACGATTTTTTCAACATCAACTGGCGTGAGCAAGAGTGGAACCTGTTGGTAGCCATGGGCGCTGTTTTTGGCGGCTACATGGCTTCCCATTACTTTGCTTCTCCGGATGGAGAGGTGGCCCACGTTTCTGCAGCTACCGTAGAAAGCCTGCGCCAACTTGGCTTAGCTTTTGCAGAAGATAAAGTGCCGCTGGTACCAGATTGGTACAGTTGGACCTCGATATTTAGTCTGCGTGGATTAATCTTTATTGTAGGTGGCGGTTTTCTGGTAGGCTTTGGCGCCCGTTACGCCGGCGGCTGTACCTCCGGGCATGCCATCAGTGGTCTTTCCGCATTGGAACTCCCTTCCCTCGTTTCTGTGATCGGTTTTTTCGCTGGCGGACTTACAATGACCTACCTTATTTTCCCACTCTTGTTCAAATAATTAAGGAGCCCGGAAGTTCAGGCCTGGTCGGATAATCCTCCCCAACTCCTCTATCTCCTCTCCTCCACTCTCCTCTCTAAAACTCCGTTCTCACCATGCGAATGTCTCGCTATATTTTCGTAGGAATTTTGCTCGGATTTACCCTGTATAAGACAGAAGCCGTGTCGTTTTTCCGAATTTTTGAAATGTTCCACTTCCAGGCTTTCCACATGTACGGCATCATTGGCACATCTGTGGTATTAGGCATGGGCATTATTTACCTGATCAAACACTTCCACATAAAATCAACGGATGGTCAGGAAATTGTTATCAATCCCAAAGCGAAAACCTACAGGCGCTATATCATCGGCGGTTTTATTTTCGGACTGGGCTGGGCCCTGGCTGGTATTTGCCCGGCGCCGATGTTTATCCTGCTGGGTTCTGGATACACCGTACTGATTCTTTTCCTGGCATCGGCTATGCTGGGCACCTACATGTACGGGGTATTGCGCAAGCGATTGCCGCATTGATCTGATTTAGGGGAATATGCCCTAATTCGGTATTTTTGAGCCAGTTGATTCCCACAACCTGGCACAGCGCAAGGCTTTTCTACAAAGAACATCGAACCTTTACATTGATTATAGTGAGGTTGGATGTTCTTTTTTTTGAGCATGCAAAACCTTCTCCTGCCGGCAGCGACCCACCCCAAAACAAAAGATTTCACCAACAACTGCCTACAGGCCAGGCTTCAATAAAACACTGGCCAGGTTTCCCCAGGAGAACCTGGTCTTTTCTTTTTGCACGCCTTCGTGCAAAGCCAACGCGCGGTTGTTGTTGAAAAAGTCAAGCATGGCTTCGGCTATGGCCCCGGGTGTTGGATCCACTACGTATCCCGAGACACCATCGGTGACGATTTCAGCCAACCCGCCCACGCGGGTAACCACCATGGGTTTTTCAAAATGGTAGGCGATTTGCGAGATGCCGCTTTGGGTGGCCGTTTTATAGGGCTGTACCACCAGGTCGGCTGCGCCGAAGTACCAACGCACTTCGTCGTTTGGAATAAAATCGGTGAACAGGTGTACGCGGTCCCGCAGTCCGGCTTTTTCAATAATGGTTGCATAGGGCTCCCAGCTTTCGTAGCATTCGCCGGCTACGATGGCATGCACTGTGGGTGTTTGGGCCAGAGCTTCCAACAGCAGGTCGAGGCCTTTGTAGGCGCGGATAAAACCAAAGAACAGCACCAACGGGGTGTTTGGTGGTAAATTGAGTTTTGTCCGGCACTCGCTTTGTGCGGCTGCAACGCCGTAAATATCGTAAACAGGGTGGGGGGCCATCCGCACAGATTTCTTGCTAAAGGTGCGGATATCATCGGCGACCGAAGCGGACATGACTACAAATTCATCGCATCCAGCGATAAAATAGCGGGAAAAAAGCCGGTCGCCGGGCCTTTTTTCGTGCGGTATCATGTTGTCGACCAGCGCGACACTCCGGAATTTCTTTCTGGCAAAAAAGCGCGCCTTGATCAATACCGTTCCCAGACTTGGCCCCATAAAGGGCAGCCAATACCGGGTGATGACAAGGTCGGGTTTTTCCCGGGCAATGGCGATACCGGTGCGTACCCAGCTCAAAGGGTTAATGGAGTTGAGCATCGTCCGGATACGGAGCCCGGTAGGAGCGGGATCGTTGGTATACTGCGTTTTTCCCGGAAAAAGGAAGCCCGGGTACTGGAGCGAAAAGGAAAAGATCACTACTTCGTGCCCCTGATCCTGCAGTTCCTGCGCCAGCCGTTCGGAAGAGGCTGCAATGCCGCCGCGCAGCGGGTGGGCAGGGGAGAGGAGGACGATTTTCATATCTCCTTTTCTATCAAATATTGATCCCGGTACATGGAGTTGCGGTTGACCATTTCGGCGATGAAGCCGGTCAGGAACAACTGGCTGCCCACAATAAGGGCCAGGATGCCGAAGTAGAACAGCGGCCGGTCGGCAATGCCGTATTCCAGATAAACGATTTTTGCAATGCTCAGGTAACCCAAAATAATGACGCCGATGAAAAAGGAAAAGACACCCAGCATGCCAAAAAAGTGCATGGGGCGCTTGCCGAATTTTCCAACAAAATACACAGAGAGCAAGTCCAGAAAGCCGTTGATGTAGCGTTCCCAGCCAAATTTGGAATACCCGTATTTGCGGGCGTGGTGCTCCACTACTTTTTCGCCAATTTTTGTAAATCCGGCCCACTTGGCCAGTACCGGTATCCAGCGGTGCATTTCGCCGTACACCTCCACTGCTTTGATGACTTCCTGCCGGTAGGCTTTTAGCCCGCAGTTGAAGTCGTGGAGTTTGATACCGCTCATGGTGCTGGCGGTGGCGTTGAACAGTTTGCTGGGCAGGCGTTTTTCCAGGGGGTCGTGCCGGCGTTTTTTCCAACCACTGACGAGGTCCAGCCCGTCTTCCGTAATCATTTTGTAGAGTTCCGGAATTTCATCGGGACTGTCCTGCAGGTCGGCATCCATGGTGATGACCACCCGGCCCTGGGCCGCCTGGAAGCCGGTATGTAGTCCGGCGGATTTGCCGTAATTGCGCCGGAACTTGATGGCCCGGACGTTTGGATTGCTTGCTTTAAGATCCTCTATAACCTTCCAGGAATTGTCGGTGCTGCCATCGTCGATGAAAATGATTTCGTAGGTGTAACGGCCGTCGCACACACGGCGGATCCAGGCTTCCGGTTCAGGAAGGCTTTCTGCTTCGTTTTTAAGTGGTATGACGATCGAGAGATCCATGATAGGCTGCGGGTCTTTAATTCTTGGGTTATGCGCTGCAAATAAGCGGATAAAATTTTACAAATCAAATTTTGTGAGCGGGCTAGGCTGAATTTGCTTGGCTGGAATGGATTCAGGGTCGCGTTCCAGGTGGATGGGCAGCAAGGGGCCAGAGTCCTTGCTCACGGGGATGGCATCCTGTTGCCGCCACGATTTTTCCTTTAGCATCTTGCTCCAACGCTGGAACAGTTGTTCCTGCTGCTCAGCGTTGAGTTTGGGGTGGTTGTCGTAAAAGCCTTTCATGTTCCGTTGGCGGCGCGCCTCATAGAGCGTAACGGCGCAAGCCACGGAGATGTTGAGGCTCTCGGCAAAACCGGCTTGCGGGATGTTGAAATTACCGTCGGCCAGGGCGAGCGCTTCCGCGCTGACGCCCTCGTCTTCGTTGCCAAAGAGCAAGGCCGTGGGCTGGCTGAGGTCGAGGTCGTACACCGATTTGCTTTCGGTGCCGAGGTGGGTAGCCAATATGCGGCTATAGCGTTCGCGAACGCGGCGGAAACACTCCTCCAGGTCTTCAAACACATATACATCAATCCAACGGAATGTACCGGCGGAGGTTTTTTTTCCCAACCGGAGGCCGCGTTTGTCGAGGTAGTTTTTGGTGTACACCGCAAAAATTTCCCGGATGCCTACCGCATCGCAGGAGCGCATCACGGCACTGATGTTCAGCGGGTCGTTGATGTTTTCCAAAATGACTGTCAGATCAGGCTGGCTTTGCCGAATGACAGTGCGGATCTTATGTTCGCGTTCGGGTTTCAATCTGCTTTTTGCGCCCCCGGACAAATATTGTAATGGTTGCCCGGCGGGGTATTTGCTGTAAAGGTACAACTTTTGCGGCTGCCTGACCTGGAAAGCAGGATTTTGGCTTGAGGCTGGATGTGCGCTAATGTTTTAGGGCAGGGTCTTAGGGGTGGCTATGGTGGTTTTGGCTTCACTAGCCTGGATCATGCCATGTTCAGAATAAAGAACACCCTTTGCAAAACAGGCCCGGCATTTAAACCAATAATAGTCCTTTGGCGCAAAATAAGGCCGGCTTTTCAGGGTCCTCTACCGGCATGTCGGTTTGCTTGCAGGGTCTTCGATGCGCCCCAGCAGGTACGCTACCGTATCAATGCCTTCTACATTGATATCGAGTTCGTAGTGGAATCGGATAAATTTTTCCAGTTGTGGAATTTGTTCTCCGGAAAGGAAGCCCTCGTCTTCTACTTCGGTTACTTCAATGAGCCCGTTTTCCTGCAAGGCATGAATGAAGTCGATTTCAATATCGTGGTAGGTACAGAACGTTTCAACGGGTACCAAATAGGCAGTTTTCATGCTTTACAGTTTTGATAATTCGGTGAAAAGGGCTTTTTGCTGCGCGTTAAGGTTTGTTGGGATACGGAGGGTGTAGGTGACGAAAAGATCGCCAAAGGCCCCTTCCTGCTTGTAAATAGGAAATCCCTTGCCCTTTAACTTAACCGTGGTGCCATTTTGGGTTTCTGGTTTTACTTTGATTTTTATTTTTTCCTGCAGTCCGTCAACAATGATGTCTCCGCCCAAAACTGCGGTATACAAATCGAGGTCGGCATCGGCGTACAGGTTGTTACCAGATCTTTTGAAACGAGGATGCTGGGCTATGGAAAAGGTAAGGTATAGGTCGCCATTAGGTCCGCCATTAATCCCGGGGCCACCATGCCCTGGTATTTTGATGACCTGGCCATTTTCAACACCTGCCGGGATGGTAATTCTGATTTTTTTCCCGTTTACCGTAAGTTCCTGCTTGTGCGTTTGGGCGGCTTCCAGGAGTGTTAGTTGCAATTCTGCGTGGTAATCCTCGCCCCGGAATTTGACCTGGCCCCCGCGTCGGGGATTTCCCTGGGCGCCAAACATCGCCTCAAAGAAGTCGGAAAAGTCGCCTTCCTGCTCTGCGTTGCGGCTGCGGCGACTTCCTGTGTTCGCAGATTGTTGTTGCCGGGCCTTTTCAAAAGCCTCGGCGTGTTCCCAGTCTTTACCGTAAAGGTCGTATTGCTTTCTTTTTTCCGGATCGCTGAGTACCTCATGGGCTTCATTGATCTGCTGAAATTTACTTTTAGCCTCGTTGTTGTTTGGGTTTAAGTCAGGGTGGTATTTTCTGGCTAATTTACGGTATGCTGCTTTGATGTCTTTGGGATCTGCTGTTTTATCAAGTCCCAGTATTTTGTAATAATCTACGAATTCCATGAAATCAGTAATTTGAGTTCGGAGGTGGGGGAGCGCTGTTGGCGACAAGGGGCATGCCCCTACCTTTTCTTAAGGCTTCAAATGTAACCAATTTTGGCTGAAAATAAAAGGAGAAAACCCGGGGTAAGCGCTGATTTTAAGCCCGAACAAGTTCTTCGTCACATTGTACTCAGATCCGCTATTTTCCACACGCCGAGCACCTTGCCCCTGGCACTTTTTTCAAATCCTGCCGGACAATATTCAGCTATCGTGGCCATCGGTTTAGGGAAATAAAACGGATGGATTTCCAGATTTATGGGCCGCCAGTCGCCGGTAATGATGTCGTAATTCAGGGTTATTGATTGAAAGGTGGTGGTAATCAGGTATTGGCAGGATGATTTCTTAATGTTTTCAATCGTCTCAAAGATGTCCTCAAAAGAAAAATGGACCAGGCAATCTCTGTTGAGCAAAACATCACAAGAAGGAATTTCATCGGAGATAATGTTGAGGGTCCTGAATTGTACGTTTTCGTTGCTGAATTGCTTGGTGTTCTGTTGGATCAACGCTTATACTATGTCGCAACCCAAGTATTTCAAGTTTGAAAAGTTGAGTTGCCGCATCCAATGGAAGTCGCCGCAAGGAACATCTACCATGGAGGCAATGTGGTAATCAGCAACAAACTTTTGCAGTCCGGCAACTATACCCTGGGTCGCCATCAGGGATGACCCTGGTCCGGAAATGCTTTCACCCTCGCCCCAATGCTTGGATCGGTAAATTTTCTCGAAAACCGCTTTGGTGTGGAGTTGCCTGAAAACGGAATGGCTTTTTGCGTAGCGGTATTTGTGATAGCGGTCCAGCCAGCGGGTGGGAACGCTTTTTCGAATAGCATTCGACAAAAAATGAAACATGATGCATCGAAATGATTTGGATTCAAATGATAAAAATCCCCTGCGTTTAAGGTGCAGGGGATTTTTAATCTTGAAAAAACGCGCGCATAATGCGGTTTACTGTGTTGGCACGGATTCAGGCTCCGTGGTTTCCGGCACGGTGCTCCCCTTTTCTTTCATCGCTCGCCTTTCACAACGGTCGCAAAGATCCGTGATGTTTTTCAACTCCCTGGCCTGCGCCACGGTGCCTTCAAAAATCTCGTTGGTCCTGTCTGAGTTGATGTAGGAGCAATCCTGATAGAGGTGATAGGATTTGCCCGACTTGGTCCAGTAAACGTGGTTTACGCCGCCCATCAGGTCCTGAACCTGTTGGGTTTGTTCGGCATATTGTTCCTGGGAAGGCGGGTTGAGGTCGATACCTGTTGCGCCGGCAATCAGCAATGCGATGACGGCTATGCTGCCAACCAGCCCTTTTTGTTTGCCGCTCAGGTCTTTGTTGGTGAAAATGAGGATGACCAGCGGCAGAAAAGCAATGACGCTGATGATTACCCCCAACTGGTTTTGCAGGAAAAAGCGGGTTTTATCTTTTTCTGAAGCCGGGTCAAGGCGGTTGGCTTGTTTCCATACCAGGTTGCCTACGACTGCGAATGCCAGGTCGGCCACAATCAAACCGATCAGCCAGCCGGTGCTGATGGGCGGCTTGCGCAGCAGTAAGATTGCGCCGATCTCAAAGCCGATGGCGGCCACCCAGGCGAGGATGGCCAGGATGCGGTAATTGCGGGCCTTGGTTTTACTTTCTGCAGTGGGCGCCCAGGCACGGGTTTCGGTGGTGGAAGACTCAGGTTCTCCTCCTTCGACCGGGGTTATCTTGATGGGTTTCTTTTCGTCTGCCATGTGTGTTGGTTTTGTATTTGATGAACTAGTTGGAATGGTTTTGTCGATAATTTTGCTTCGAAGACAACGTCAATGTGGCTATTGTCCGTTAAAATTAGACAGTTTCTGGACTTATTGAGCAGAAATGCCCATTTTTTTGATTGAACCATCCATCCACTCATATCCATTTTCTGACCTTATGGCAATAGGCCTGATACGCTGCTCCAAAGTCTTTCCGAAGTCGCGGTTCTTCCAAAAAGGAGATAAAAAGGTTGAACACTACAAATACGGTCAAAACATACACCCAGAATGCAATAATATGGAGAAAAAGGGCTTCTGCAAGCAACATCAGCATTACACCTGTGTACATGGGGTTGCGGGAATACCGATAAAGCCCGGAAACGACCAGTTGCCTGGTAGGGTCGGCAGGCGATAAAGTTCCCCCGCCTTGTTTGGCAAACAGGTAGATGCAATGCAGCATAATGGCCAATCCCAACAGCAACAGCACCGCAGACAGGTACTTATCCAGCCCCCAGTAGTCCTGGAAAATGCGCGACAGTTGATCCTTTACAAGGAGAAAGGGAATCAGGCCAACCACAATGCCTGGATGCAGGACTGTGAAAACGAGGTTTCGGAGCAGAAGGGAAGACAAGTTTGCCACGCAACAAATTCAGATGAAACAGTTGTGCATTTTTGCCCTGGATCTTGTTTATTCCACCGGTACAAATTTGTTCTGGTCGAACCTCAGGATCAGCACATGGGTATTTTCAAGGTAGTCGTAAGTACTGGTGCCGGTATCCATAAAGCCGTTGTTGCGCACCGCCTCAAAACGATAAGGGGCATGGAGACCTTCAAAGTTGTCAGTGTTCAAACGCTCAGGGAAACTCAAGCCATACCGTGCCAGCATGCGCCCGGTAAAAAGGGTAACATCGTACCCGCTGAAGCCATCGTCGGTGGGCACCGTGCCGTAGGTGTCAAAGAAAAGTTGTTCAAAATCCTTGATCCGCGGCTGATTGCGGTCGATGTAATCAGCGGAAGAAAGGTGGACATTGAGGTTCCGGAAATACTCAGGCTCGATGTTTTCAAAATTCGCCCATTGCGGCATCCCAAACACTTCTACCTGATTTCGCCCTTTGATGGCGTTGAGTTTAAGGAGTAGCGACATTACAAAATCCTGGCTGCTCCAGGATGGCATAATAAAGGTGGTCGTTTTACCAGACTTAAGGTAACTGGCCAGGGCCGCTTTGTCAAAATTGGTGGCATCATCGGGCAATATCAGTTCCTTCATTGGTCCGCCGCCCAAGGCCGCATTCGCCTCCTGAAAATAGGGGAGCCGCCCAGCCTCTTTTTCCTTACAAACCAGCACAACATTGGCAGGCTCGTTGTAGCGGCGCACAAAGCGAGTGATTGCCACACAGTGCGATTTGAGTGAGGGGTTGATTTGGATAAAATCCGGATTGGCCTGTGTAAGCGTGCTAACCGGTGTTGTTGGCGAAACCAAAATTTGGCGTTTTTCGCGCGTTGCTGCGGCCAGCATTTCTACCTGGCTGCTGCGCATGGGGCCTATCAGGACCTGTGCTTTGTCGAGTTTGCCGCTGTTGATCAGTTGGCGAAAATCAGTATCATTGCCCCGTGCATCCTGGAATTCTACCTGGAGTTTTACGCGGTTTTCAACCGACAATTGCTGGAGCGCCAGCTGTGCTCCGGCATAAAATTGCATAGCGGGCTCACTTTTTTCCGGTACTGCATTGGTCTCTTCATCAAATTGCCCTGCATCAAAGGGCATCACTATGGCTAACTTTGTACACCGTTCCGGGCACATTGGGACGGGCTGGAACGGGTTGGTTGCTGTTGCCGGAGCCAATGGGCGGGACCTGGGAAGGCGGACTCACCCAGCGAATGGTGTCGATGGGAAGGGGCTGCTGTTTCTGCTGTGGCCGGGTATTGGACGGCTTCCGCGAAGGCGTGCTGGCAATGCTTTTTGAGCCGGATGGCAACCGGCCGTCAGAAACAGCAATGCACTGAGTGCTAACATGTAATTCACAAATTTCATTTTTACCTGTTGTAAGCTGGATTTTGGCTATAGCATATGCCCTTGCACGGTAAATCTAAGGGTAAAAGTCCGATTCCCATTACCCGTTTTATCCTCCTGCTTTTTTGGTTTTGCTGTAACCCATATCCAGCAAAAGTTTCAGCACCTTATCGCGGTGATCGCCTTGCAGGATAATGACCCCGTTTTTAGCATTGCCGCCGCTGGCGCATTTGCTTTTAAGGGTACGAGCCAGTTCGGCCATGTCGGCATCGGAACCTTCAAACCCTTTGATAACGGTAGATTCCTTGTTTCCCTTGTGCCGCTCCAGCCAAATACGCAAATTTTGTTGCGATTTGGACGAGTGCTGCTCGGGCTCCTCCTTTTCCGGCGGTTTGAAGTCGGGATTGGTGGAGAACACAAAGCTGCCAAAATCGTTGTAGGTTTTGTTTTTAGCCATGGCTGGTATCAGAGGATAGGTTGGAGGGTTTCAGGATATGCAGTGCTTTGGGGAGAAGTTCGAGTTCAATGTCTTCATCTGTCGTAAAGCCTTCTCCGTCCAGGTGCACATAATTGGTGCCGGCGCTTCTGATGCTTAGTCGGTCAGCAGCAAAGTGCTCAACAAAAGATTCATCAAAAAACCTGCCGTTCAAAGCCGAAGGTACGGCAGCAAAATATTGCCAGCGCGGTGCATCCTTGAGCAAGACCACGGAAAAAATACCATCGTCGAGTTCTGCGCCCGGCGCAATCTGTACATTGTACCCGTACATAGGGCCATTGGCAACGGTAATGGCAAAAAAATTGCCCTCGATCCGCTGGCCATTGGCCTCAATGGTACAGGTTTTTGACTGGTATTGAAGTCCGGCTTTCACCGATTCCATGAAATAGGGGATAAAACCCCGCTTGTTTTTTCCCTTCATGAGGTTCGACACCAGTCCGTCGAAGCCGATGCCCGCCAGGTTGAAAAACGGGCGCCCGTTGAGACGGCCGGCATCGATAATTTGGGGTTTGGCGAAATTCAGTTTCTCAATCGCCTTGTTGATGTTGCGCCCATAGCCAAGGTGCATGGCCAGTCCGTTTCCGGAGCCTGCAGGGATTACACCGAGTTGCACCTTGGTATGCAACAGCGCACTGGCTACCTCATTGACCGACCCGTCTCCACCGACCGCTACGACGATGTCGTACTGCTCTGCAATGGCCTTTTGGGTAAGTTCTATGGCATGGCCACGTTTTTCGGTATGCCAAATCCCATAGATGAATTTGCGGTGGTCGAGATGACGTTCGATGCCATCCAGAATATGCCGTTGAAGCCGTACACCCGCCGCGGGGTTTACGATGAAGACGATCTTTTGGGTTGGAGCAGGTCTTCTAAAACTTTATTTCGGAGTACGGGATGCGATGTTTGCATGATGTACAGTGGTTCACCTGGATTTCAGGCGTTAAAGAAGTTCTTTGCGGGCAGCAACATAAGTGCGCAACTTCTGGAGCACGTCGGTCATGTCCTGGGGCAATTCGGATTCAAAACGCATGAATTCCCGGGTGCGGGGATGCACAAACCCCAGCACCTTGGCGTGCAGGGCCTGACGAGGTATCATGCGCAGGCAATTTTCCACAAACTGCTTGTACTTGCTATAAACAGTTCCTTTCAGGATTTGGTTGCCGCCGTACCGAGGGTCGCCAAAGAGGGTATGTCCGATGGATTTCATGTGTACCCTGATCTGGTGGGTTCGCCCTGTTTCAAGTTGGCATTCGACGAGGGTGGTGTAGTAAAATTGTTCGATCGTTTTCCAGTGGGTAATGGCGTGTTTTCCATCCTCTCCTTCAGGAAAAGTCATGAAGAGTTTTCGGTCGTTGGGATTGCGGCCAATGTTGGCTACTACAGTTCCGGAATCGGCTTCCATGTCGCCCCAAACAATGGCCCAGTACCGCCGCTCAATGGTGTGGTCAAAAACTGTTTGGCCAGATGAACCATTGAAAAATCATTTTGGCCACCACCATCAGCCCGGTAGTTTCCTTGTCGATGCGGTGTACGATGCCGGGGCGATTGGGTTCGTTGCCTTCTTTGACCGGCAAATCTCCAAACTCCTCCTTCAGGTGCCAGGCAACGGCGTTCACCAGGGTGCCATTGGGGATGCCCACACCGGGATGCACCGCCATTTTTGATGGTTTGTTGATGACCATCACATCTTCATCTTCGTAAACGATGTCGAGGGGAATGTCCTGTGGCAAAACCCGATAGGCCAGTTCCAGGTTTCTGGGCAGTACAATACTGACATGGTTGCCTGGTTTGACCTTGTAATTGGGTTTAACCTCCTGGTTGTTACCAGCACCGTTCCCGCCCGGATCGCACTTTGTACTTTGCTTCTGGACCGGTTGCTGAGCCGGTCCAACAGGAAACGGTCGAGTCGGATCAGCGACTGTTTGGGGTCGGCTACAAATTCCTGCCGCTCAAAAAGTCGTCGCTGGGACTTTGTTCATTGTCTTCTGCATCCTCCTCACCATTCGGCTGCTCACTTAAATCCTCCTGTTCCGGCAAGGATGCAGGGTCAGCGGATGCTGCAGGCCGGATATGTTCTTCTTTCTTCATAGTCGTTGTCGTCGATTGGTCGATTCCGGAATCGCTTTCAATGCCAAAATTACTCGTTTCGCATGGGTCGGCGGGTATCTTAAGCTGATAAATGTATCATTTTATTGTAGAAAAAGCCAGCTTCACCTAGAATCATGCCTTTGGCTTCTCAAAAGTAGTCGGCATTTAACTACCTTTAATCGTCTAAATTTTTACCTAAAATATAAAATACATTTAATATTATGGAAAGCGCACGTTTTTAAAACAGGTTTTCTGCTTACTGTAACAGCAGCAATTGCCCCTTTGTCGAAGCCTGTAAAACGGCAGCCAAAGCCAGCAGCCCCGTATTACCAGCCCCTAAACTTAGCCGCAGCGGTGATTTTGTCCTGCCCCCCACTTCCTTATGCCTTTACGGCACTGGAACCGAACATCGACGCCATGACCATGGAAATTCACCACGATCGGCACCACGCGGGGTATGTCAAAAACCTCAATGCGGCCGTAAAAGACACGGCCTATGCCAACATGGAATTGGAAGATATTCTGATGCGAATTGGTAGCGGCGACAACGAGAAAGGCATCCGCAACAATGCCGGTGGGCACTGGAATCACTCCTTGTTCTGGCAGGTAATGTCACCGTCGGGTGGTGGTACGCCATCTGGTGCTGTTGCCAATGCGATCAATACGGCTTTTGGTTCTCACGACGCGTTCAAAGAACAATTTTCGACGGCAGCAAAAACAGTTTTCGGCTCTGGCTGGGCATGGCTTTGTGTCGGCGCCGACAAAACTGTTCATTACTGCTACGCCCAACCAGGATAACCCGCTAATGACCCAAATTGCCAAGAAAACAGGTACGCCCATCCTCGGACTCGATGTTTGGGAACATGCCTATTACCTCAAATACCAGAACAAGCGCCCGGACTACGTCATGGCAACTTCTTCAATGTTATCAACTGGAAGGAAGTAGCAGCGCGGTATGAGAAGGCGATGGGGTAGGAGAGGCGAGGAGGAGGTTGAGGAGAGGAGAGGGTTGAGGAGAGGAGAGGAGAGGCGAGGAGGAGGTTGAGGAGAGGAGAGGGTTGAGGAGAGGGAGAGAGAGGAGAGGAGAGGAGGAGTTACCTTTTGACTTGTCCTGAAATAGGTTTACACAAACTGTAAACCAAAAAGGACAAAGATGAAAGAAGTAAAGCGTTACTCGGATCACTACAAAAGACGTGTAGTAAACGAGATTATATCGGGCAAAGAAAGCATAGAGTACTACCGACGTAAATACAAGATAGGTGGAAGCATGACGATATCACGATGGATTGATAAATTTGCGTCTACAGAGTACCTTACAATGGCAAACAAAAAGCATGAATCGGACGAATTGGGATCATTAAGGGCCGAATTGGCGCTGCTGAGGCGCGAATTGGAGGACGAACGCTTGCGTCGGGAAGCCTACCAGTTGATGGTAAAGATAGCGGAAGAGGAATTCAATATCCCGATCGAAAAAGTCTGGTGTCAAACGGCCCAAAAAATGAAGGACCTACATCCACAAGTGCCCCTGGGGCGATTGTGTGGGTTGTTTGACAAGAGTCGCCAGGCCTTTTACCAAAGGCAGCAGGTCATCTATAAACAAGCAGTAGAGGAACATTGTATCGTGAGCCGGGTTAGCGATATACGGCGCCGGCAACCACGAATCGGAGGCAGGAAGTTATTGGTTATGTTGGAAGGACAAGGGATTACGATAGGCAGGGATGCTCTTTTTGATATGCTTCGAAGCAATAATCTATTGGTACGACGGCGTCGAAACGGGGTACGAACGACCTATAGCAGCCATTGGTTAAGGAAATACCCCAATTTGATTCGGCACTTTGAACCAATTGGCCCTAATCAACTCTGGGTGAGTGATATCACGTATTTGGAAACCACTGAAGGCTTTTGTATTTATTTTGATAACTGATGCCTATTCGAAAAAGATTCTGGGCTTCAACATCGCTGACAACCTGGAGGCGGACAATGCCGTAGATGCCTTGCAAATGGCCCTCAAGCCAATGAAAGAGAACTGCTCTGGATTGATTCACCACTCCGACCGCGGAGTGCAGTATTGCTCAGACAAGTATGTGAAAGCCCTGAACAAACGAAACATAGGGATTAGTATGACCGAAAACGGCGATCCGCTTGAGAATGCCATCGCCGAACGTGTCAACGGTATTTTGAAGGATGAATGGTTGTATGAACTGGGTAAAATGGATAAGTCCGGTATGCGTAAAATCATTCCACAAATTATCCACATTTACAACAACGAACAGCCACATTTGAGCCTGAATATGCTGACACCAAATGTTGCGCACCAAGGAGGCGGAGAACTAAAAAGACGCTGGAAAAACTACTATCGTTCTACCAGAGAACCTCAAGAATCAAACGCGAGTTCTTCACATATTAACACGGGCTAACAAAAGAAAAAAGAAGCAAAAAAGAAAAAACAAATAATGATAATAACTAATCTAATTGTAAACTTTTTTTAGGACGGGTCATTTCGCTTAATATTACCTGGAATCATTCAGGCCTGTTGTTTGGGCCTGGATGATTTTTTTATTTTATTTTTTATGCAAAAAAAGCCGCTGTTGCATCCCTTTAGGGCGTAGTTTTGTACAGTAACCCATTTGATCCATTCACCTAAAATCCAAATAATATGTCACACAGGGTCTATTTTTCTCGTCTCTCCTGTTGTTGCTCTTTGTCATAAATTGTCATCCAAAAACATCCCATCAACCCAGCACCATGGCCCAGCCTTTGTTACCGGCCGGCGATTACGACAGCGCACGGAAAACTGTAGATAGCCCGAACAGCAAGGCTCTATAAATCGGCGTTGGAAACGGTAGAAACCATTTATGCACTGGCCAAAAGACAAGAACGGCGCGCAAACCATCAAAGCCCTGCTTTTTCGGGGTAAATACACCACTATGTTGGAGGAAGACGGCTTGTCAAGGCCGTAGGCAATTTGAGTTGGAATTGAAGACAGCCTCTCAGCCCGAAAAATCTATTTTGCACAGCATGTTAGGCGTTGTACGCCACTTACCTCGACAACCAGCGGTACCAAATTCAGAACAGAACCCCTATCCCGGATGGAGAAGGTGGGGACATTCAAACCTGGTCAATAGAACAGATAGAACGCCAGGCACAGGCACACTACGCCGCCTCAATTATACTTAAGGACCTGCTGCTGACTACACCTGCTGAGTACGTCCGGGCCATTGCCAATGCTGGCGCTGGCGATACCATTACGGCTCCTTTGCGGCCTACGCTGTACGATTTGCTCGCCAACCGGGCGCTGGGTTTTATACCAACGAAAGAAACTACCTCAGCGAACCTGCTTACAAGTTTTACCTGGATCAAGCCTCGGCTTTTGCGCCCGCCCGGCTTTTGCAAGGCGGCATTTGCTACCAGCGACAGCAGTTCGCGCAAGTGGCAGGCCGTTCGGGTGTTCCGGAAGTGCTCAATGCACATTTGCAGGATAAAGATCCTCAGCAAGGATCAGTGCAGATTTGCAGCGCCTGCTTTGCACGCAACAACAGCGTACTGCAAAAAAAGATGACGCATATGAAAAGCGCCTTGCCTGTTTGCACAAGGAATACTACGACCATGATGCTGACCCGGGAATTGTACTCAAACTCGCCAATGACTACCGCAGAAGGCCGACACTGATCCGCTGGACAATACTTATCGGCGCCAGGCGGTAACCGAAATGGAAGATGCCGTGCAGCGACCCTGGGCACCTTACGGCGCCCTGCGCTGCCAGCGCAGGCCATCAATAATACCTTCCGCACCCCCAGTTTACAAATCGCTGACTTTGTTGCGGTGCGGTGTTGCCCAACAAACCACTACTGGCCGGAAATACGGTGCAGGAATTTATCGCAGGTTTGGGTAAAAATAGTGTCCCTGCCTTCCGATCCCGATTTTTTACAAAGCAAAGACTGGGACAAGCAACTGGATTACCTCAATACCCTTAAGCCCATGGGCGAGCGGCAATGGACGCTTATGGATCCGGGTGACTTCAATTCACACAGCACGGAAATCAAACTTGACGCCCTGCCTGCCGGCGCTTACGCGGTACTGGTGTCCGACAACAAAGCCTTCGATAAACTAAAAGGCTATGCCGGATTTACCACCTTTACCGCCAGCAAAATTGTTGCCGCAACGCGTCTTTATTCGTCGATGGCTATGCGGTTTGGGCGGTACATCGGTACAAAGGCTTGCCCATGCAAGGCGTAAAAGCGGATTTGTTCAAAACGAACTGGAGCCGCCTCCCAGCGCCGGAGCGAGCGCAAGTTGATGGTAGCGGCGCAGCGACAAAGACGGTGATTCAGGTTAATATCCCGGACAATACCGCATGCTTTGTTCGCTTGAGCAAGGGCGAAGATAACCCTGTGGCTCGACGGGCAGGTTAACAATGGCCGCTACTACGAAGGCCGGACGACACGAAGTTTGCATTTCTTTACCGATCATGGGTGTTTGTACCGACCCGGCCAAACGGTGTATTTCAAAAGCCGTGCTGGAAAAACACCTGATGGCATTCCTTCCATTCTGAAAAATACACCCGAAAATTACTTTTTACGACGCCAATGCGGCAGGCAAAAAAAGCCTTGACCCCCTCGTTCTAATGCGTTTGGCACCGCAAACGGCGCTTTCACGGCGCCTTCCGGCGGCTTAACGGGGCGCATGAGCCTGCGTGGCGATAACCTTGGATGGGTCCGCATCCCTTCAATGGGGAGGAATACAAGCGGCCAAAATTTGGAAACCACCTTTATGCTGATGGAAGGCGCCTATCGCCCATAGAAGGAAACCGTGACCGTGCGGGCGAAGCGAAAACTACGCCGGTAGCGTAGTGGATGATGCCTGTGCGCACTGCGTTATAGGGTGGTTCGTCAGGCCCTTTCCTTACTGGGGTTGGTCGTACTTTAGGAAGCCCATGCCCTGGAGTTCCCCAACCCATGGAAATTACCAGTGGCGAACTACTACCAAGGCTGATGGAAGTTTCGAAATCCAGTTCCCAGGCCCTGCCCGATCGGGGGAAATTCCAGTCAAGGACCAACCCGTATTCGACTACACCATCTATGCTGATGTTACAGACATCAGCAGCGAAACCCGAAGTGGCGAACAAACGCTTTCGATTGGATACGTTGCACTGGAAGTCAACCTTGGACTGGAAAACGCCAATCACCTTTTCTTATGCAAAGAGTGGCCTGTCGACCACCAACCTGGCTGGTCAACCTCAGGTTGCCATGGTGAGATCAAGGTACAACGCCTGAAATCGCCAGATCAATTATATGCCCAGCGCTATTCGGGAAAAAGCCGACCAATGGTTGTTGAAGGAGTCTGAATTCAAACAGGGATTTTCTGATTTTGCTCGCACAAGAAGATGAGCCGGATGCCGGGGCAGAAGGAAGTTTCTCCAAATCGTCCCCTTTAATACCCGGATCAGAAAACAGTCAATTTATCGGGCGACTACATGCAGCCCGGCTGGTACCGCCGGAACTAACCACGAAGGACGCGTATGGAACACCCGTCAAGGTGACAAAAATCTTCAGTGTCTGGGCAGAAAACAGCAGGCAATACCAACAGGCAGCGCCGGACCTGATGCTGGATCGCCCCACGGCGAACCGGTGAAAAAGTATACGCCAGAGCGGTTGCGCCCGACAAAGGAATTCCTTTTATGGTGGTGGTGGAACGCAATGGAAAGGCTGAAAAACCAGTTTGGCTAAAAACGGATATTTTAACTCTTACCATTGATGTTGCGGAATCGGATCGCGGTGGCATCACTGTCCATGCCTTTGCTGTGTGGAAAAACAGGGCGTACCGGCGTTCTCCCAAGCAACTCAATGTGCCCGACGAACAAAGACCTCGGACATCAAGTTCGAAACCTCCAAGGATAAAAATGGAGCCGGGCCGTGCGGAGGAATGGCGCCCTGCGCATCAGCGGGCCGCAAAGAACGGGTTGCGGGCCGAAATGGTGGCTGCTATGTACGACGCTTCGCTGGACCAGTTTTGCCGCACAGTTGGCAGCGTATCGCGTTCCCAAGTCATTATGCTCAAGTGCGCTGGCAATCTCGGGGTATTCAGCACAGTCGTCGGCCAACATGTACAACGATAAACCCTCACATGAAAGTACCTGTCTGATCGCGTTTTCCAAAGTTT
>JADJUJ010000004.1:0-377500 GCA_016710765.1 Lewinellaceae bacterium
CCCTACGATTACCGCTTGTGGTGCTGCAACCACATCTGGCTGAATAAACCGCCACTGGCTTTGTGGCTCATGGCTGGTAGCATGAAAATTTTTGGTATTTCCATAGCAGCACTTCGGCTCCCTTCGATGTTGTTCGCCGTATTAGGCATCCTGTTAACATTCCGTCTGGGCGCCCTTTTATTTTCAAAAAAAACAGGGCTAATTGCAGCCTTCCTTTTGCGGTCAATGGGAAACTAATAGAACTGGCGGCAGGATGCGATTCATCTGACCATGTTGAGCATACCATGTTGTACTTTTTTTGCTGAGTATGCTGGGGTGGTGCAATATTGGCAAACAGAAAAGCATGGATGCCCATTGCGATTGGAGTGGGAACAGGGCTTTGTTTTCTGAGCAAATGGTCGCCTGCCGTTTTCATTCCCATGATATGGTTTTCAGGAGTTTGGCTTCAAGGCATCCGCTGGCGGCAATTGCTGTCCGACCGTATCCAATTGCTGGTGCCGCGCTTTTGTTGCACTTCCCTGGGTATGGCATATTGCCCCAGGCAATTCCGGTGGAAAGCAAAGAAATCTACAACATTATGCGAGCGGCCCACAGCAACGTGATCGAAAGGCATAGCGGAGCATGGTATTTTTACCTGGATAAAATGCGGATCATATTTGGGGAAATCATGTACATGCCATGCCTCCTTGGGTTATTCTACCTGAGCAAAAGGCGATCCTGGAGTCCAATGCTTTTCCTGGGGTTATGGATTGCCTTGCCAATTTTATTTCTCAGTGCTGCGGCTACCAAACGCGATACCTATTTGATGATTCTCGCGCCGGCATTTTTCCTCCTGATTGCTTACTGGATACACGCCATCCGCATTCGCCCAGGTAACCTTTTCTGGAAATCCATGGCTTGGCTGTTGCTGTTGCTGCCACTCCGGTATGGGTTAGAACGCAGCAAAATATTTCAGCATCGGGAGCGAAACCCTGTGTGGAGCAAGGAATTGCAATACATCAAGTCAAACATCAACACCCCTCCCTCAAAAACGGTTGTTTTTAACGTGGGACACAACATTGAACTGATGTTTCACACCGGTGCAACGGCATATTCCATTGATGCAGATGCTGTTTTGGTTGACAGCCTGAAAGCCAAGGGATGGGAAGTATGGGCATATCGACAAGGGAAAATCACTCACTTATAAAAGCACAGAACGACCTTCTTATTCGTCAGGATCCCGCAGTTTTCCTTGCGTTTTTTGTGTTTGAGTACTTTCGCCTCGTAGTAAAAGACAACGTCTTCTGCAATATTCTTCGTCTGGTCGCCAATCCGCTCCAGTTTGCGGATCATGGATAAGATAAGGAGGGCATTCTGTATTTGATCAGGAAAAGCCGCGATGCAGTCGGCTACTTTTTGGAGCGACTCCTCATCGATCGCATCCAGCATTTTGTCGCGCTTAAAGATCGTGCGCACGAGGCGGGTATCTTCCGAGTCAAATGCTTCAAGGGTATCCGCCAGCATCTCTTTGGCTATACCGTACATCGTGGTAATCTGGGTTCTTTCGAGCATTTCCCGCTCGAAATTCTTGTCGGCATCCAATACAAAATTTGCAACACTGGCGGCAATATCACCGATTCGCTCCAGATTATTGGCTATGCGCATGGTTGACAGCGTAAAGCGCAGGTCGGTAGCTACCGGTTGGAAAAGGGCAAAAATATCTTCACAGTCACGGTCAATTTTTAATTCAAAAAAATTGACCCGTTTTTCATTTTCCACGACCTGCATGGCAAGGTCGCGGTCAAAATTTATGAGTGCCTCTTGGCCCTGGTCCAGTTGATTCACTACCAGGTGCCACATTTCCAGAAGGTCTTTTTTGAGGAGGGCTATTTCGGTATCCAAATGTGTCATTTCCCAATCTTTAATCGTTGCAAAAGCGGTAATCTATCCAAAACGGCCGGAGATATAGTTTTCCGTTTGTTGAACGGACGGGTTGGTGAATATTTTCCGGGTCGCATCAAATTCCACCAAATTACCCAAGTAGAAGAAGGCCGTATGATCGCTAACGCGCGCTGCCTGCTGCATGTTGTGGGTAACAATCATGATGGTGTATTCTTTTTCAGTTCAAAGATAAGCTCTTCTATTTTAGCAGTAGAGAGTGGGTCGAGCGCAGATGCCGGTTCGTCCATAAGCAAGATAGAGGGTTCAACTGCCAATGCACGCGCAATGCAAAGGCGCTGTTGTTGCCCGCCAGAGAGTTCAAAAGCCGACTTCTTAAGTTTATCCTTTACTTCATCCCACAATGCTGCCTGGTGTAGCGTTTTTTCCACCTGTGCATCGATCACCGACTTATCTGTAATACCATTGACACGCAGCCCGTAGGCCACATTTTCGTAGATGCTCTTGGGGAAAGGGTTGGGCTTTTGAAATACCATACCCACATTCCGCCGAAGACTGTCCACTTCGTTAGGCTTGATTTTGTAAATATTTGTACCATCAATTTCAACCTCGCCTTCAATCCTGGTATTTTCGATAAGGTCGTTCATACGGTTGAAAATCCGAAGATAAGTCGACTTTCCACAGCCGCTGGGACCAATAAAGGCCGTCACGGAATTGGCCTCCATATTGATCGAAATGCCCTTTAGCGCATGAAAATCGCCGTAATACAAGTGAACGTTTTTGGTTGCTATTTTGTACATATCAATTCATTTTCACTTTTTTGCCAAAGTAACTGCGGAGCCCCGCTGCGGTCAGATTGACAATCAGTACGATGACAATCAGCACCAAGGCGGTTCCATATGCTATCGGTCGGGAAGCCTCTATTTGAGTGCCACTGGTAGATATCACATACAAATGATAGGGCAATGCCATACATTGGTCAAGTATCCCCGACGGAAGTTTTGGTAAGAAATAAGCGGCAACGGTAAAGAGAATGGGCGCAGTTTCGCCCGAAACACGCCCTACGGCCAATATGATACCGGTAAAAATATTGGGCAGTGCTGTTGGTAGTACCACGTTTCGCACGGTGTACCAGCGTGATGCACCCAAGCCATAGCTCGCATGCCGAAAAGTATTAGGAACCGACTTAAGGCTCTCCTCTGTCGTGCGGATGATGACGGGCAAAGCCAGCAGGCCCAGGGTAAGCGAACCGGCCAAAATAGAAGCACCGAAGCCCAGTTGATTAACAAACAGAGACATGCCAAACAATCCAAAAATAATGGAAGGTACACCGGCAAGGTTGTCGGTCATCAATTGAATAAAACGTTTCAGCGCGCCAGCCCGGGCATATTCATTTACGTAAATACCGGCCAGCACGCCCACTGGAACGGCGAACAGCATGCTGCCAAGAACCAGATAAACAGTTCCCACAATGGCCGGGAAAATTCCACCCGAAGTCATCCCATTCTTAGGGCCAGCCGTCAGGAATTCCCAATTAATCACGCCAATACCCTGTTTTACAATAAAAAACAGAATCAGGAACAGTATTCCCACTATGGCGTAGCTCAAAGCCCTGGCAGTACCAAAAGCAATGGCTTCCACAATGCGTTTGCGCCGGTCGGCGCCTTTGGGATAGTCCATATTATTGCTGTTTATCTCTTTTTTTCAATACCAGTTCAACAAACAGGTTAATTACAAGTGTAATGACAAACAAGATACACCCTAAAGCAAAAAGCGCTTTGAAATGGAGCCCGCCAAAAGGCGCCTCGCCAAGTTCTGCGGCAATGGTTGCAGGAATAGTCCGGACTGGCTGCAACAAAGAATGGGGGATAATAGCCGAGTTGCCTGTAACCATTAATACGGCCATGGTTTCACCAATAGCACGCCCAATCCCCAAAATAGCAGCTGCGGTAATACCAGAGCCTGCATAGGGTATCATGACATTTTTGATGGTCTGCCAATGTGAAGCGCCCAGTGCAAGACTTGCCTCCTTCATATATCTGGGTGTTGTACGCAGTGCATCTTCCGATACGGTTATAATGGTAGGCAATGCCATAATTCCCAAGACGATACTTCCTGCAAGGGCTGTTTCTCCCACTGGTAAATTGAACTGTTCCTGTACAAATGGTACAATTACCACCAAACCAAAAAAGCCGTATACCACAGATGGGATACCAGCCAATAATTCAATCATTGGTTTAAGGACCCTCCGAATACGGTCATCAGCGATTTCAGCCATATAGACGGCTGCTGCCAACCCTAAAGGCAAAGCAAAAACGATGGAAAAGAAGGCCACCAAAAGGGTGCCAAGCAACAATGGCATAATTCCCATACTGGCCACAGGTTGAGAGGTTGGAAACCACTCTGTTCCTGAAACAAATCCAATAAAAGAAATTTTAGCCATTTCCATCCGGCGTGCAGCTGGCAACCCGGCCTCCGTTTGCTTATCTCCGAAGAAGGCTAACGTACCCGGTACGCTATCGATAAACGCATTAATACAACGAGGAACATGTTCAAAACTTTTGCCCAGCTGGTCCTCCGTAAAGGTCTCCGCCAACTCGTCGATGGTAAAAAGTTGAATGGGCATATTCGCTCCCCCCACTTCCTGCCAGTTGGTTATTTTCCGATCGAAGACATCTTTAACCTGGGTGGCAGAAAGTTGTTGAACGGTATTTGACTTGTTTACCCACAATGCCGTATTGTCTTCAGTGGGGCGCATGCTAAAAAAACTAATGCCTTCACTGAAAAGGAACAATACAATAAGAATAACAGTCAGGGCCGTCATGTAACCACAGGCTTTCACCAAGGCTTCCATGAAACGGCCCGTAAATTTTTGAATTTTATTCATGCGCTTGCTGCAAAATATCTCATTGTACAGGTACGTAACCAATATCGGCTACGATTTTCTGGCCTTCCGGTGACATTACATAATCTACGAAGCCCTTTACACTGCTTTCTTTTTTACCGTCGTAAAAATAATACAAAGGACGCGCAATTGGGTAAGTCTTATCCTTTGCTCCCGCAATGGATGGCGCAACAAAACTTTTACCCTGGTCATAGGAAACTTTCAAAGATTTCACTGATGATGTAGCATATGCAAGTCCAATGTAGCCAATCGCGCCTTTGGTTTGTCCAATAGATTGTACAATGGCTCCTGTAGCCGGCATGTTCAATACACTGGAAGCATAGTTTTTCTTGTCCATTACGTGCTCTTTGAAAAACTCGTAGGTACCCGATGAACTTTCACGGCTGTAAGCCACAATAGGCATATCATCGCCACCAAGCTCTTTCCAGTTGGTAATGGCGCCTGTAAAAACACCTTCCAGTTGCTCACGGGTCAGCTGCTCTACTTTATTGCTGGGGTGAACAATTACGGTAAGAGCATCGTAACCGATGGTAATCTCCTTGATGTCCATTTGCTTTTCGGTAAATTTTAACCGCTCGCCAGCTTTGAGGTCGCGGGAGGACATACAAATATCCGTGGTGCCATCCATCAAGGCTGTTATGCCCGTACCACTACCACCTCCAACTACTGTAATAGCAGCGCCAGGGATGCCGTTCATAAAATCCTCTGCCTCTTTCTGGCTGAGTGGCAGCACCGTATCTGACCCTTTGATGGAGATAGACATGGCTGGGGTTTTGGTTTCATTTCCAGTATTGCCGCCGCCGCAGGAAGCAGCAAGCAAGGACAATCCGATAAGATAAATTTGAATATTTTTCATAATAAGAACTTGTGTTTTTAATTGAAAAGGGATCTTTTTAGCAAAAAATGCCATTAAATATTGATCTGTAATTGAATCCGAAGCAAACTTCCGGTTTGATGGTTGTCGCGCAAAATGGAATCTTCATAGCGGCGATCAGAAATGGTATACGTAATATTCGTTTCAAAATTCTTATTGGGCATCCACTCCAACCCGATTTCCAAGTCTTTCACCAAGTAGGAACGGGCATCGAGTTCATGCTTTTTTCCGCCATCGTAGTACTGGTAACGTACGAAGGGAGCGATGACGTGGTTCTTCACCTTGGTCAGGTAGTTTACCATGACGTAGCCTCCTTTAAGATCAGCCGTTTCAATGGAGTCAAGCGCTGGGTTGTAACGCGGGCCCTTGCCAACATTATACTCTGCCTGGAAGCCAAATGGCTGTGGAAATACTATGATATTCCCAGCAACACGCTGATCGGTGTATTCAAAATTTTCAGTACCTTTTACTCCTTTGGATGTGCTCTGCAGTACGAACTTTCCGGAATAAGCCTGAACGCCAGCCTCAACGATTTGCCCGTTTTTGAGCTCAAACGGATAATTCATGCGCGCAACAACATGCAGGTTGTCGTTTGCTTCTGGTTTATTTGCCGATTGACCGTCGTACAATCCCAACCCAAACATGCCATAATCTCCGGAGCCGCGAAGGTTATTTTTGGTCACTTTATTGAGTCGCGCTTGCACTTTTTTAGGAGTATAGTAAAAAAATGCGCCGAGATCGCGTTCGTTGGGTGCGGCGCTGTTCAGCGCATCGTCTCGGTCAAGTGGGAGGCGATTCTGGCTGGATTGCATGTTTTCCCAACCGAATGGCACTTTGCTCTGGCCTACCCGGAAACGGTAGACGTTTTTGCGATCGATACCAAGATCAAAGTAAGCATCGCGCAATTGCGCAAAATGAAGATTTCCGGATACCGTGGTGGCAAAATCGGGCTGCACATAGAAATACACCCGTTCATTCAGATGCCCAGAGAACTTTAAGCGGGCGCGGCGAATGAAAAAACTGTTACCACTGCCCCAGGATTTGTCGCACTGATCACAGCCAAGATCCGGGTTGGTTTCCAACAATCTGTTGTAACGAACCTGAACATAGCCAGATACCTTGATAACATCATACCACTTTGTGGCAGAAGGCTGGCTGGAGGTTGAGGTCACTGTTGTTGGTTGTGTTTGGGCAATAGCGGAGAAGCTTGCAGCACTGAAAAGTGCAACAAATAAGATTCGATTCAGCATAGAAGGTTTCTAATTATTCAAAAATCCGATTGACCCTGCAAAGATGCGAAGCAAATAAAATTTGGAATGACATCCAATATTAAGTTAAGGTTAAGTTTGTTAACACAGAATTCATTTAAACTTAAACCACCCTTAATAAACGCTTTACAATTGACGCGCAACTTTGCATCGGTTTCTAATTAACCCGGCCCACCGATTGACGTCCTCGGGCCGACAGCAGGCGTCGCGGCAAGCGTGACGCCTGTTTTTAATATAGGCTAATTATCAAACGTCAGCAAAGCCACCAAACGACCTTCCACTTCCCGGTCCAGCGCTTTAATCGCATCAATTTCTGCCTCCAGCATTTCCGGGAAATGCTGGTACCCAAATTGTAACACTTCCTTTTTCAAGGCAGTAATTTCTGGCCGGGTAACCGCGGATCTTTCTGGGGTAATTTTTGGCGTCGCGCCACTTTGTACCAGCACCATGCCCGCAATAATATCCGCTGCCAGCGTGCGCGACTGCTTACCAAAAGCCTTCAAAGCCGCATCGCTTCGGCTGCTGAACCCTTCGATTTTTTCAAAAGCAAAATTGCGGATGATTAGCGCAAGGTCGTTAATGCGGCCTTGTTGGCTCACATACGCGCGTTCTTGTTCCATTTCTTCATCCAGGGAACCGTAATTCCCACGCTCGCCCGAGCGCTTGTCGATCCAGGCGCCACTTTCTTCGTAGCGCTCTTCTGCCACCCATACTTTTTTTTCACGCCGGCGGTAATACAATCCGGCGCCAAGCAAGGCAAGCAACAATAATCCTAATAGAAAACCCATAGGGCAAAAATACAGCGACGGCAGGGGCGCAGCAACCTTCAGAGCCTTTTTAAATGCGTACCGCTTATTTCAACAAACGCATCAAGTACTCACCATAACCGCTTTTCATGAACTTGTGGGCAGTTCGCTCCAAACCTTCGTCGTTAATAAAGCCCATTTCCCAGGCAATCTCCTCGATACACCCGATCTTAAGACCCTGGCGATCCTCAATGGCCTGCACAAAAGCACCTGCCTGCATCAGTGATTCGTGGGTGCCAGTGTCCAGCCAGGCATATCCCCGGCCCATGACCCGAACGGCCAGTCGGTTTTGCTCCAGGTAAATGCGGTTCACATCGGTGATTTCATACTCCCCACGCATGCTGGGTTGCAGGTTCTTCGCAATGTCTACCACGGAGTTGTCGTAAAAATACAGTCCAGGAACGGCGTAATGACTTTTGGGTTGTTTCGGCTTTTCCTCGATACTGATGGCTTTCAGGCTTTTGTCAAATTCCACCACGCCATAGCGTTCCGGGTCTGCCACTTGATAGGCAAAAATGATACCGCCCTCTGGCTGCGTACAGGTCTGAAGAATATCCCCCAAACCAGCGCCGTAGAAAATGTTATCGCCCAGAATAAGGGCAGCGGGGTCGTTCCCAATAAAAGATTCACCCAACACAAAGGCTTGCGCCAGTCCGTTGGGTATATATTGGGGAACATAAGAAAAATTCATTCCCAAGTCACTGCCGTCACCAAAAAGATGCTCAAACTTGGGCAAATCCTGCGGTGTGGAAATGATCAGGATATCCCTGATTCCCGCCAGCATAAGTGTGCTGAGCGGGTAATAAATCATGGGCTTATCGTACACCGGCATGAGCTGCTTGGAAACAGCCAGTGTGAGTGGATAGAGGCGGGTACCGAGCCCGCCGGCGAGGATGATGCCTTTCATAGGATGGCTATTGGCCCGCGCTTGTTGCGGGAGGCGGTTTTTCTGCTTGCTGCGGAAGGTGGTTACTACTGGAAGTCTCCTCTCCAATCAAAAAGCGGAAGTTACAGATCGCGGAAACAATATCCATCATCATAACAGCCGCCACGCCCCAGCGTGGTCAATACTCTTTACCAGGCCAGCGGCAAACAACAACCTCCCGCAGCAGGCGGGGCAACAGCCTTTATAAAGTGGCTTTAACTTCGTTAATCACGTAGGTTTCAATCACATCACCAACCTTTATGTCGTTGAAATTCTTGATTGTAACACCACACTCCATGCCATTTTTGATGTCTTTCACGTCTTCCTTGAAGCGTTTGAGCGATCCAAACTCGGCATGCTGACCTTCGTTCACCGGATAAGCAACAATGCCATCGCGGATGATCCGGATATACTGATTGCGGTTGATCTTGCCTTCCTGCACGTAGCAACCGGCAACTGTACCCACTTTCGAAATCTTGTATACTTCGCGCACCTCGATCTGCCCCATGATTTGCTCCTCCTTGGTGGGTTCCAACATGCCCTCCATAGCAGCCTTGACTTCCTCAATGGCTTCATAGATGATAGAGTACATTTTGATTTCCACACCTTCTTTCTCTGCCAATTTGCGGGCACTAATAGAAGGACGCACCTGAAAGCCAATAATAATGGCATCGGAGGCTGAAGCCAGCATGACATCGGAATCGGCAATCTGGCCAACGGCTTTGTGAATAACGTTGACCTGGATTTTTTCCATGGACAGTTTGATGAGCGAGTCGCTAAGTGCTTCCACAGAACCGTCCACGTCACCTTTAACAATGAGGTTAAGTTCCTTAAAGTTGCCCAGGGCCAGTCGGCGGCCAATTTCTTCAAGGCTGATGCGCTTGTTGGCGCGGTTGGCCTGTTCGCGAAGAATCTGAGCCCGGCGGGTAGCAATTTCCCTGGCTTCTCCCTCTGTTGCCGTTTCTTTGATGGTTTCACCAGCCTGTGGTGCACCACTCAGACCCAACACCAGCACGGGCGTTGCAGGGCCTGCCGTTTTTACTTTCTTTCCGCGCTCGTTGAACATGGCCTTCACCTTACCGGAATACTCACCGGCAATGATGGGGTCACCATCGTTGAGGGTACCATTGGCCACCAATATTTTGGTGACATAACCACGGCCCTTGTCGAGCGAGGCTTCCAAAACAGTACCAATGGCACGACGGTTTGGATTGGCCCGGAGGTCGAGAATTTCTGCTTCCAGGAGTATTTTTTCGAGTAACTTGTCAATATTAGTGCCCTTTTTGGCGGAAATATCCTGGCTCTGGTATTTACCACCCCAGTCTTCCACCAGGAGGTTCATCTGTGCCAGTTCGCCTTTGATCCGTTCGGGATCGGCGCCGTCTTTATCAATCTTATTGATCGCAAAAATAATGGGTACACCTGCCGCCTGGGCGTGGCTGATGGCTTCCTTGGTTTGAGGCATGATGCTGTCGTCTGCAGCCACCACGATCACAGCGACGTCGGTTGCTTTGGCACCACGAGCACGCATAGCGGTAAATGCTTCGTGACCCGGTGTATCCAGGAAGGTGATTTTTTTGGCCTCTTTGCCTTCACCTACCATTACTTCGTAAGCGCCGATGTGCTGGGTAATACCCCCGGCCTCACCGCCAGCCACGTTGGCGCTGCGGATGTGGTCGAGCAAGGAGGTTTTACCGTGGTCAACGTGGCCCATGACGGTTACAATTGGCTGACGAGGCAACATGTCCTTGGGATCGTCGACTTCCTCTTCTCCCACTTCTACCTGCTCCTCGGCACTGATAAACTGAACTTCATGTCCAAATTCGCTGGCCACCACCTCAATGATTTCAGCATCGAGGCGCTGGTTGATGGAAACGAAAATGCCCAGGGTCATACAAGAGCGGATTACATCGGCTGGCTTGATGTTCATGAGGAAGCCAGGTCAGAAACCGAAATAAATTCGGTTACCTGCAATTTGCTTCCGCTTTCCAGTTCAGCCAATTCGGCCTGTTCAGCACGTTCACGCTTCACATCGCGCTTATCGCGGCGAATCTTTTGGCGTTTCCGACCGGAGCCTGCGCCCATACGGGCCATCGTCTGGCGGATTTTATCTTCAATTTCCTTTTGGGAAACTTCTTTGGGTTCATCTTTGCGGCCCTTACCCTTGCGGTCACCCTGATTGCCCGCAATAGTTGCCTGTATGGTGGCTGCAGTAACGGGTTGTTGTACCTTTTTGCGCTTCCGCTTCCGCTTTTCGCTGTCGCTGGCAGAAGTACTTGGCGTGCCAGGCGTGCCTGGTTTGGCAGTGCCTGGTGCACCGGGTCGGCCACGGCCGCCTTTTTGGGCTTCCTTCTTTTTGTCGCTCTCTGAAGGTTTTTTCTCCAGATTTATACGGCCCAGGATCTTCAAACCACGCAATTGTGGTGAATCAGCGCGATACAGCTCTTGTGAAGCGGGCTCTTCTGTTGCGGTGGGAGCGCTTTCAGCAGGTGCGGGTTCTGCAGGAGGAGCTTTGGGCGGGACAGGTGCCTGGGGCTTAGGCTCTTCGGGCAGCTTAGCCTGAACAGGCTTCGTCTTTTCCGGAGCAATCTCAGGTTCCGGAGCCTTTTCAGGAGCCGGAGTTTCCGCTTGGGGCCGCTTTCTTGGCGCGTTTAAGTCTATTTTTCCTACAATACGCAAAGCAGGCCGCTCCCGAGGGGCAGGCTGTTCTGGCGTCGCAGGCGTTTCCGGCTTTGGTGCAGGATCCGGCGCTGGCGCTGGGGCTGGTTCCTTTGCCACAGGTGGAGCTGCCACCGGTGGTGGCGCAACAGGGCTGGGGCTGGGAGCTGCCGGTGGTGCGGGAGCCACAGGAGGTGGCGCTGGGGCACTAGGTTCCGGAGAAGAAGGTTCTTTTTTAAGCGTGGGGCGGGCAAGTTTGTCCGCCTCCTGTTTGATAGCCAGGTCCTTCTGAAACTCCTTGCGGAGAACGCCCAACATTTCGTCGGTGATCTCGGCCGTAGGTTTGTCCTCCACATTGGGGAAGCCCTTTTCATGAAGGGTCTCCACAATCGTGTGCAAGCCTACGTTTAACTCCTGGTTACCTTTATAAGTTTTAATGCCATGCAGTGGTTTTTCCTGCTAAAAAATTTGCGATGCAAAGTTACGATAAAAAAGTTTCCCTGATCCGGCAACTAAAGGATAGAATCGCTAATAAAGTTCCGGACGCACTAAAAACTATGAATCGCTATCTTCTTCGTCTTTCACTTTTGTTTTGCTTTTTGCCTTAGTCTTGGGTTTTCATCTGCATCTTCTGCAATGACCTCTGCTTTGGCCTTGCTTCTAGTCTTTTTGGGCGCAACTGGTTCTGCTTCCGCTGCTGGTGCAGCAGCGATAGTAGCTTCAACTGTTTCTGTCAATTCAGCATCTGCAACTTCAGTAGCCGGTGTTTCCACCGCATTTGCAGGCGTTTCATCGTCATTACCCTCTTCAAATTCGTTGGCCAGGATGCGCATAACTTCCTGTACGGTTTCCTCTTCAAGGTCAGTACGGCGCACAATTTCGTCAGGGTTCAGTTCCAAAACCTGACGCGCAGTATCGCAGCCGATACCCTTGAGGGCTTCAATCACCCATGCTTCGATTTCGTCGCTGAATTCTTCCAAATCTACGTCGTCAATCTCATACTCGGCCTGGTTGCGGTATACATCTATTTCGTAACCTGTCAGTTTGCTGGCAAGTTTGATGTTCGAGCCACCTTTTCCAATGGCCAGGCTCACCTGATCGGCATCCAGGTACACCGCAGCGTGCATGCGCTCATTGTCGAGATCGATGTTGCTGATCTTGGCCGGCGTCAGGCTACGTTGGATATACAGGGTAACGTTGTTGGTATAATTGATAATATCGATGTTCTCGTTGCGCAGCTCGCGAACGATGCCGTGGATACGACTTCCTTTCATACCTACACAAGCGCCGACTGGATCGATGCGATCGTCGTGGCTTTCCACCGCAACTTTAGCACGCTCACCAGGGAGGCGTACGATATTTTTCACTTCAATGATTCCGTCTTCAATTTCAGGCACCTCGCCTTCCAATAATTTGCGCAGGAAGCCTGGGTCGGTACGGCTCAACATGATGTAAGGTGTGTTGTTACGCATGTCCACCTTCTTGATGATGCCCCGAACCACGTCGCCTTTGCGATAATAATCACCGCGAATCATTTCAGTGCGCGGGAGCACCAGTTCGTTGCCGGTGGCATCGTCGAGTACCAGCATTTCCTTTTTCATCACCTGGCTGATTTCACCGGTAACCATTTCAAAAACACGCTCGGAGTACTTGCGGAATACTTCGTCTTTCTCCAGTTCCATGATTCGGGAAACCAGGGTCTGGCGAGCGGCCATGATGGCACGGCGGCCAAAGTCTTCAATAGACAATTGCTCGTAGCACTCATCACCGACATTCAGCGACTCGTCTATGCGTGCCGCTTCTGATACCGCCAGCTGGCTGCGATCTTCCGTTACCTCGCCATCAGCGACGACCTCCCGGACGCGCCAGATTTCCAGGTCGCCTTTGTTGGTATTGACGATCACGTCGAAGTTATCATCTGTACCGTATTTCTTTTTGATCAGGGTGCGGAATACGTCCTCCAACACACGCACCATGGTCGGGCGATCTATATTTTTTCCCGATTTAAAGTCCGAGAAAACATCAACTAAGTTTACCATAACAAGAGTATGATGAAAAATTTGAAATATCCATTGGGCGCAAGCCCTGGGTTTTTTATGTTTAAAATACTGCTTTTACAAGCGCTTTTTCAATTTGATCAAAAGGGATTGAAACCTCAACCAGCACTTCCTTTTTCTTTTTTCCGTCTCTTTCTACCACCAATTGCTCGAGCATTATTTGCTGCTCGTCGGCGCCTTTCAGGATCCCGGTTTGCTGGGTTTTGTCGAGCAGCGTGACCTCCAGGGTACGACCAATGTTTTTATGGTACTGCCGTAAAAATTTTAGTGGGCGATTCAGTCCTGGGCTGCTGACTTCCAGCACGTATGTGCTGCCCAATCACCCTTTTCATCAATAAAACTTTCCAAATAGCGACTGATGTGCTGGCATTTGTCAAAGGAAAATCCAGAGTCTGCATCCAAAAAACCAATAATCGGTTGTTTGGCTTCATTTCAATATCGACGGTAAAGCAATCATTGTACGCCTCATCAGCGACAAATTTTTCTTCCAGCAGTCCGGCAATGCGTTCGGTAATCTCCATAAAATTATTACGTCGGTATCCTTTTGGAAAGCAAAGAGGGAACCCGTGGCTCCCTCTTTTCACTTTTCCCATTAAATGTGGCGCAAAGATACAGCGTCTGCGTCACTTTTACAACTGTTCGCTTATTGTTGCAGCTTTTCTTTTTCCTCCAGGTCGCGCAGCAACACATTGAGGGCACCTGCTGAAAGGGATATTTCCAGCAGACTAATGACCAAAGAGCTGATCATCAGCAACAGGCTGACCGCAAACAACACCTTTGCCCAGGTTTGCCATCCTTCATAAATCATAAACATCGTTACCATGCAACTCAGAATACTGCCAACGCCCAGTACCTGCATCTTCTGGATAAGCCCAAGCCGGCGTTTTAGGTTGGAAATCTGGACGATTAGGGACATTTGCTGCTTACTTTCATAATCGGAATACAACCTTCGAATCAGGTTGGCAATGGCTAAAAACTTGTTGGTATACGCCAAAAAAAGGAGCGAAATGGCCGGAAATAAAAGCGCAGGGGTTTGAATGGTGACGTCCATGAGTGTTGGATTGGTGTTGATGAATCTGGGTAAAAGCCCTGGATCTAGCCTTTGGATTTGCCCCGAAGAATTGAGTATTGATTTCCCACTGCCAAATAAAACAAATCTGCCTGGATAAAGATGTAAACAATATACATTAATCATTCGCAACACAATTCCCATAACACTTGATCCCAGCCACCTCAAATATCGCTGGAAAAACGGGCTTGTTTCAGGTTGGATATGGTGAATAAATGCCGGTAAAATGCTTGCCATTTAAATTTTTATCATCTTTATGGTTCGGCTTAATGAAAATGAACATCCTGGCTGTATACTGGAAAGCCAGCACATGCTCATCAAAAACACAAACTACCCTGCTCATGTCCTTTATGAAAAAACACATTCTTACCACATTTTTCCTGGCGTTTACTGTCCTGTCGTTGCAGGCACAAACCATCAACTGGGCAACCGACATTGCCCCAATCCTGTACAACCATTGTGTGCAATGCCATCGCGACGGCGGCATTGGCGGCTTTTCGCTGGTTGGTTACAACAATGCCTATTCCAACCGCTATGGCATCCTGGATGCCACAGAAAACAAAAGAATGCCACCATGGAAAGCCAATCCGGAGTATCGCCATTTCCGGGGTGAAAACGTGCTCAACCCCAGCCAACTTTCCGCCATCGAACAATGGGTGAATGCGAATGCACCAGCCGGCGATCTTGGCCAGGCACCGCCCGACCCTGTTTTTACCATCGGCTCTGAAATCGGACAGCCCGATGAAGTACTGCAAACACCGCTTTATACCATGACTTCCCAATACGACGAGTACCGTTGTTTTGTGATTCCTTCCGGCCTTCAGGCCGATGCTTTTTTACGTGGCCTTGAAGTGATACCTGGCAACCACGAAGCCGTGCACCACGTATTGGTGTTTGAAGACACCACCGGCCAGGCCAAAATTCTGGATCAGCAGACACCCGAACCAGGGTATGTAAGTTTTGGCGGCATCAACGTACAAGATGCGCGACTGGTTGGCGCCTGGGTTCCCGGTTCACGCCCGGAGCTCTTCCCTGAATTTATGGGGGTCAAACTGCATAAAAATTCGGATCTCGTGCTGCAGGTTCACTTCCCGGCAGCCGCCGTTGGAATGAGTGAATCCAGTACCGTAAACCTGTTTTTCACCCCCACTACGCAGGGTGTGCGGGAAGTGGCTATCTCACCGGTACTGAACCACGGTCCGCTTTCGCTGGAAGGATTTCCGCTGAATATTCCAGCCAATGCTGTAAAAACCTACCATGCCAAATACACGGTTCCGGCCAATGTTTCCCTGATCTCGATTGCCCCGCACATGCACCTGATCGGAACGAGCATGATCTGTTATGGCGTTACACTACAAGGAGACACTATTCCCCTGATCGACATTCCGGAGTGGGATTTTCATTGGCAGGGCGCTTATACCTTCCAAAAGGTGGAAAAAATACCGTTTGGAACCAAACTTCACGCCTACGCTGTATACGACAATACCCTCAACAACCCGAACAATCCCAACAACCCACCTCAGACCGTGACGGCAGGTGAAGCAACCACCGACGAAATGATGCTGGTGTACTTTACTTACATGCTTTACCAGGCTGGCGACGAAAACATCGTGCTCGACAGCACGCTGCTCAGTTCTGCGGTGCACCAACCCGATCAAGCCTCCGTCTTTCAGGACTTGCAGGTTAGCCCCAATCCGGCACAGACAGAAGTGACCCTCCAGTATACCTTGCTGGAAAACACCGATGTGTTGGCTGAGATTTTGAATACCGATGGCCGCAGTGTAAAAATATTCGCACTCAAACCCAATCTTTCCGCCGGGACCTACACAGAAAAAGTGCTGGTCGCCGACTTGCCTCCAGGCATGTATTTTATTCGCTTGCAAGCAGCCAATGGCGCCGCTCAGGTAAGCCGCTTGATCAAGTCGTAGTGCCCTCAGGCAAACACGCCTCCCAAAAGTGCTGTATTTGGTAACCCGCCATTTGCAGCACTTTTTTTATCCGAAAACCTGGCCAGTAGATTTGAAAACGAAACATAAACTTTTGCTAATGAAAAACAAAAGTTCGGCATTGCCAAACAACAGGTTTGCTTCGTACTCCGTCTTTCCCTATCTTTGAAAACCCAATGTGTCAACGTTTATACCTTAAAAAACCACTAATGTCTGACCCCACTACCTCCAAGGCCATCACGGCCTGGGCCGAAGAAGACCGTCCCCGTGAAAAACTGGCAACCAAAGGGCGATTTGCCCTCACCGATGCCGAATTACTGGCCATTTTACTGGGTTCCGGCTCTGCCGGAGAAACGGCACTGGGTTTGGCCCAGCGCCTGCTCGCTGCTGCCGACAATAGCCTGCACGACCTGGGCAAACGCCCCCTGCCCGACCTGCGCCGATTTAAAGGTATCGGCATGGCCAAAGCCATTACCATTATTGCTGCCATGGAACTTGGCCGGCGCCGGCAACTCGCCGATTTGCGCGAACGCCCAAAAATCAGCAGCAGCCGCGATGCCCAAAAAGTAATCGCCTCGCTGCTGACCGACCTTTACCACGAAGAGTTCTGGCTTATTTTGCTCAACAAAGCCAACGAAGTTATTGCACGTGAACGCATGAGCAGCGGAGGGATGGCCGGCACCGTTGTAGACACCAAGATGTTGTTCAAAGCGGCCATTGACGCCCGCGCTGCGGCCATTATTGCGGTACACAACCATCCCTCAGGCAACCTTCAACCCAGTCAGGCCGACATCGACCTGACCCGCCGGCTGCGCAAAGCAGGCGAATTGCTCGACCTGCCCCTCCTCGATCATCTTATCATATCAGAAAGGGGATACTACAGTTTTGCCGATGAGGGGATGCTGTGAAAATGATGCAGCTTACCTATCTTTAATGGGTCTTTAACAATGGGTTACTGGCCGATTGGCTGTAGCACTTGTCCGCACCGTTTCAGTTATCAAATGAAGTACATGCAACGCAACAAACAAACATTTATCCACAGCCTTTTGCTTTCTGTTATCTTACTGCTGCAGGCCTGTAGCCAGGCCAATAAGTGCGCGCCCCCGCAAGGTGCCTGGGAAAACGGCGATGGGCAAACAGTGGTTTTTCAAGAAAATGGCCAGTTGCTTTGGCTGGATCGCTTTGGCAGCAGCGTGGATACTACGGTTGCTAGTTTCCAATTCAATTGCCAAAGCAACCCCGTTACACTGGATATCCAGGATTTCAAGGCAGGGCCTTTCAGGGGTAAAACGCTTTATGGAATTATGGAATGGAGCAGCGACACTACTCTCCGCCTCCGTTACGAGGCCGGATCCAGTGCAGCCTCAAGGCCTAAAGCATTCGACAGTGACCTTACCCAGCAATTTGTTAAGGTAACCCAATAGGGAGCAGGGCTGAATTAACCAGCCCCGTCCCCTATTGGGATGCATTTTCTAAAATTTCATACCAACGGTCACCACCGCTGAGGAAATAAAGCCGGCATTGAGCCCAAAGGAGCCATCGCGTACTTCGCTGGGTGCAGCAATATTTACACCAACACCTGGTATGGTTTCGAGGTTCAGAAAAAAGATCCGGTTGATGTCGTATTGCAGCCCAAGGATATAACCAAAGCCAAGGTTCAGATCCACCAAAACATCCTCATTTTGCGCCTGTAAATTGAATCCACCACCGAATTCTGGCCCACGGCAAAAACTGAATTTATCACTCAGCGCTTTCCGTTTTTCCAGGCCGTAACGCAATCCGAACCCCAGCCCAAAACTAGCCGCATCTGAGTCAGGATATACCTGCAAATTAAGGTTACCAAAGGAGGCCCGCCAACGCGCATAGCGGTTTTCCGATTTTGCTTTCTTGTACACCAGGCTGAAACTGTTGTACCCACCAAAATTAATGTTGTCGAAACGGACGCCCAGTTCCCGGGGAGCAGAAGTTTGGGCCTCAAGGCTAAAAGTCAGTAACAGCAAACAAGGCAATAGCAGCAATAGTTTTTTCATGGATTTGGATGTTTATGGTGTGAATAATAGTAGAAAGAACCTACGATTTTTGCAAAACGCTGGGTGGAGCTTCTGGCTTTAACAAAACTATAACCCAACACAAAAAACGGCACCTGAACAATACATTCAGATGCCGTTTTAGGGTAGCAAAAAAAGGTTGGTTTATACCGGACGCGGTCCGGCATTTACGATCTCTGGCTTGGCCTGATCGGCGTATTTGGCAAAATTTTCCATGAAGTACTTGGCCAGTAAATTGGCTTTGGCGTCGTACGCGCTTTTGTCGGCCCAGGTATTGCGTGGGCTTAAAATTTCGTCGGGCACATTCGGGCAGTGGGTTGGCATGGCCACTCCAAAAACCTTATGCGTTTTATACTCCACATCCTTCAGCTCGCCTCGGAGCGCTGCCGTGATCATGGCACGGGTATAGCCCAATTTGATCCGGCTACCAACGCCGTATGCGCCACCGCTCCAGCCGGTATTAATCAGCCAAACATTGGATTTGCTTTTGCGCAACTTTCGGCCCAGAAGTTCTGCGTACTTGGCAGGGTGTAAGGGTAGAAATGGCGCGCCAAAACAAGCAGAGAAGGTGGTTTTCGGATCGGTAATGCCTACTTCCGTACCGGCAACCTTTGCCGTATAGCCACTGATAAAGTGGAACATGGCTTGCTCGGGGGTCAGTTTACTGATGGGTGGCAACACACCGAAGGCGTCGCAGGTCAGGAAAAAGATGTTCTTGGGAGCACCCGGCGCATTGCTGGGGATACGGGCATTTTCAATGTAGCTGATCGGGTAGGAAACCCTGGTATTTTCGGTAATACTCCGATCGGCATAATTCACCTCACGGGTGCCTTCCAGGAAGCTGATGTTTTCCAAAATAGCGCCATGGCGGATGGCGCGGAAAATATCGGGTTCTTTTTCTTCGGTCAGGTCGATGGTTTTGGCATAACAGCCCCCTTCAAAGTTGAACACCTCATGCTCACTCCAGGCGTGCTCATCATCCCCTATCAGCGGACGGTTAGGATCTGCGCTAAGCGTCGTCTTGCCAGTACCAGAAAGACCGAAAAACAGGGCGATATCGCCATTTTCACCCACATTGGCGGAGCAGTGCATGGGGAGTGTCTCTTTTGCTCTGACAGGCAGAACAAAATTGATCACGCTAAAAATGCCCTTTTTGATTTCTCCTGTATAGCCGGTTCCGCCAATGAGCAATTGTTTCTTCTTGAAATTGATAATGGCAAAGTTCTCCTGCCGCGTACCATCGGTTTCCGGATCAGCCAGGAATCCTGGAACACACAGGGCCGTCCACTTCGGATCAAAACTGGCCAATTCCTCCCGGCCTGGGCGAAGAAACATATTGGAGGCAAACTGGTTGCTCCAGGGGTATTCCGTGATCACCCGAATGGGTAAACGAAACAATTCGTTGGCGCTGGCGCAAGCAGCAACGTCACGTACATAGACATCCTTTTTCCGCAAATAAGCGACTGCCTTGCGCCACAACCGATCGAATTTTCGGCTGTCAAAGGGTTTATTGACATTACCCCAGTTCACCTTGTTTTTGGAGATGGAATCCATAACAATGAACCGATCCTCCGGAGAACGACCGGTAAACTTACCGGTATGAATAACCAGCGCGCCAGTATCGGCCAGTTGGCCCATGCCCTTGGCAATGGAATGCTCCACCAGTTCTTCCGGTGTCAGGTTCCAATAGGCAGTTTTGGCGTTTTTGATTCCGTAAAATTCGAGGGAGGCGGCAGGATTTTTAAATCCGACTTCTTGCATAAGAACGAGCTTTAGATGGTTAGGCGATGACCGATCGGCGGCCAATGGTGATTTCCCCGAGGGGAATATGGTGATTCACGCCCCAAAGATACAATGCCGCCGTGGTATTTCCCTTTTCAGCCCGGCTATTTAGAATAGATTTAGTTGAGAAACGGTATTAAATTCCGAAAAGCATTCTTTTTCAGATCGAAACCCACACTAAATACAAAAACAAACCAGAACAGAGAATAAAATTTCAAACTGGCATTTCAAGACTTCGTGCAGCAGCCATAAAAGCACCTGCTTTAATCTGGGTTTCTTTCAGTTCATTTTCCGGGATGGATTCGTACAGCAACGTCGCCCCTGTGCAAACATTGAGCAAGCCTCCACGGATATGTGCGGTCCGGATGGTGATGGCAGTGTTGACATCGCCGTTAAACAACATCCAACCGGTACAACCTCCATAGTATCCCCGTGTATGTTGTTCGATTTGTTCGATATAGCCCATTGCCGCCAACTTAGGCGCCCCAGTGAGTGTGCCAGCATTGAGGCTTGCAATCAAAGCATCAAACCCTGAATAACGCGCTTCCAATTCTCCGCTCACTTGCGCTACGGTATGGGTAACGTGGGAATACTTTTCGATGATACGGTATTCATCAATGCGGATTCCAGGTTTGCAAATCCGCGCCAGGTCGTTCCGTCCCAGGTCGATGAGCATATCGAGTTCTGAATTTTCCTTTGGGCTGTTGAGCAGTTCCATCACCAGGTGATGGTCCTCAATGGGGTTGTCGGAGCGCCGAACACTGCCGGAAATAGGTCTGAGTACCGCCCGGCCATCTTCGTAACGCAGCATGAGCTCCGGACTAGCCCCCAGCAGTACCTCGTCGCCAAAATCTACGTAAAACAAATAAGGGCTGGGATTGATGGCTTTGTAACGCTGGTACAACTGCAGCAAATCGCCCGATATTTCCGCGCTGATTTTCCTGCACAATACAATTTCCAGTAACTCACCCTCATTGCAAAGCCTGACGCCGGTTTCCACCTGTTGACGAAAGCGCTCATCATCGGGAGTGGTGCGAAATGGCCCAATCACCGGAGCCTTTTCCTGGGTGGTGTCTGCTGCTGCAGCAAGCCGCTCCAGCAAATCCTGAAGATCCGCCGCTGCCAATGCCTCCCCATCCCGACTCACATACAGGGTGAGGTCGCGGGTAAGGTGATTAAACAACAAGATGTTATCGTACAAAAACAGGTGAAAATCGGGCTCTGGCGTCGCTTTTGCACCGGGAATATCTTCAAACAGGTAGACGAACTGATAGGCCAGTGCGCCATATAGCCCCATGAAGTTCTTATCCTCCGTCTTAAAACCCGCCAGAAGTTTTCGAAGCGGTTGGACAATGTTTTGCCGATCCAGCCTGTCTTCTTCTGCACCCGAAAAAGGTAGTTTGGGGATGTGAAAATGCAGAAGTTTGTCCCGCTCGTTTTGCACAAACGCCTTAAAATTTTGGTGCAAAAAATCGAAATAACACCTGCCACGTGCATCCAGCAGGCGCACTTCCAAATGATCGTGCTTGCCGATGAATTCCAGACAAGGCTCCAGCCCGATCAACGACATCCGGCTGCTTTTATCCGTAGCAGAGGCCGACTCATACAGGCAGGAAGGGCCATTGCCGTGAATTCGACGGTACAAGGGCAAAGCATCGGTATAGGGCAACCGGGAAGTCTGGGTAAACATGGGAAAACAATTTTTGCACTACTGTAACATTACGATGATACAAATGTAAAACAAATATTATTATGGTGCCAAAGTTTTTCAACTAACCTTTGCGAAAGGCAAACGGCGCCCTATCCAAAAAAACACATTATTTTAGCAAAAATTTCAACCATGAAGTACCCTGTCATCATTTTGCTACTGCTGACCTCAACCCTCCGCTCACAGGCGCACACAGAAAACCCCTGGCATATCACGGCCGATAACATCGACCCCAACCATTATTATGGTATAACTGTGGCGAATGGAATGATCGGGCTGGTTTCCAGTGCGGAGCCAATGAAAGTAAAAGACGTGGTGCTCAATGGCGCCTACGATAACTACCAGCGCGGACGGGTTAGCAATATCCTCAAGGGCTTCAATTTCGTCAACATGAACCTGGATGTCGACGGAAGGCGCATTGGCCGACGTGATATTTCCAATTACCGCCAAACCTTGGATATGCGGCAGGCGGAACTTACCACCACCTTTGCTGTGGGCGACAAAATTATGGTCAGCCACAGCGTCATGGCACTCCGGCATCTGCCCTATTGTGCGCTGTCCATCGTTGAAATTAAGGCGCTAAAAGACGTGACCATCACGCCAGCGAGTGTCATAGAAGCCCCGGACATTCTGCAAGATGTCCGCAACCTATACGCCCAAATCGACCGGCCACACGTACTTATCCCCCTGCTTACTTCGGTGGGAAAAAGCCCGACCGGCAAATATACCGTAGCAGCCAGTACCAGTTTCATATTTGAAGAACCCCATGGTTCTGAACCGGCGCTTATTCACGAAGATTGGGATTACAACATGCACCTGCTTAAGTTTTCCAAAAAACTGAAGGCCGGCGAAACCTACCGCTTTGCAGTAGTGGGTTCGGTGATCAGTTCTGCACATACCGTTGATGCCCATAATGAGGCCGAACGACTCACCATTTACGCTGCCCTGGAACGCACCGAGCGCTTGCTCAAACGGCACCGGGCCGAATGGGATAAACTCTGGGCCTCCAACATTGCCATTGATGGGCCAGTGGCCGACCAGCGCGCTGTAAATTCTGCGATGTACCACCTTTATTCCTTCGCACGAGAGGGCACTGCGCTGAGCCTTTCGCCCATGGGACTAAGTGGCCTGGGTTACAATGGCCATGTTTTCTGGGACACAGAGCTGTGGATGTACCCGCCTTTGCTGGTACTCCACCCGGAAATTGCCCGTTCCTTGCTCGAATTCCGTTACCAATTGTTGGATGCCGCCAAGCAGAATGCTTTCTCGCATGGATACCAGGGCGCCATGTATCCCTGGGAAAGTACCACGACTGGACAGGAGGAAACCCCGGTTTGGGCCCTGACTGGCCCTTTTCAACACCATATAACCGGTTGTGTTGGCTGGGCAGCCTGGCAATACTATCTGGTAACCAAGGACAAAACCTGGCTTCGCGACCGCGGTTGGCCAATACTGAAGGAAGTAGCCGACTTTTGGGCCAGCCGTGTGGAGCGCAATGGTCCCGGGCATTATGATATCAACAATGTAATCGGTGCCAATGAGTGGCAGGAGAATATCGACAACAACGCTTTCACCAATGGCATGGCCATTACGGTACTCGGTTACGCAACGGAAGCGGCACGTGAAATGGGCCTGGAACCAAATCCCGACTGGGCTCTGGTAGCCGCCAATATTCCCATACTGAAATTCCCCGACGGTACCACCCGCGAGAACGCGACCTATGATGGCGTAACCATCAAACAAGCCGATGTTAACTTGCTTTCCTATCCTTTAAAAGTAGTAACGGACCCTGCACAGGTCCGCAAAGACCTTGATTACTATGAGCCCCGCATGGCAAGCGACGGACCGGCCATGGGAAATGCCATTTTATGCGTGCTCGCCGCAAGGGATGGCAACGCGGCCCGGGCATACGATTTATGGACCAAAAGCTACAAACCCAATGAGGTGCCGCCCTTCGGTGTACTGTCGGAAACTGCGGGTGGAACCAATCCTTACTTCGCCACCGGCGCAGGGGGCTTTTTGCAGGCTACCATCATGGGTTTCGGGGGACTCGACATCACCCCGGAGGGAATCAGCCAGCTTAAAACAAAACTTCCCAGGAGTGGAAGCGTCTTACGATTACCCTCGGTGCTGGTGAGCAGAAAAAAGTGTACTCCGTTCAATAGGAAAAGTAGGCACAGGCTCAAAACATGTTTTTAGCGCCGCACGACGACCACAATTTCATTCGGGTCTTCCAGGCGGCTCCGTTCCTGGCTACTCAACGCCAGGTCACTAACCAGCCGATCGCTGGAAGGTGGCAGTTGTGTGCCAAAGAAAACAATACCAACACCCGCCATTACCAGAAAAAGTATGTTGCCCGACACAAAAAAATAGCCCACCAAACACAAGAGCGTGCCACCTTCCACCAGCGCCCAGCGCATGACCCAGGCTGAGCGATAGCCGAGCAATTTAGCCTCAAGGGTTTGGGCCTCTTTTGCCATAGCAATACGTTTTGGCGCCAACAGTAGGCTTAAGCCAATACAGGAAACCAAAACAACAGGCAGAACAAATTGGAACACATCATCCGGACCAGCCTCTGGCACAGGTGGAAAAAAGAAATAAAGGACAAGCCCTACCAGTAGTTGTCCGCCCAACAGGGAATAAAACAACACGCTCAGGGATTGCAAAAACTGTTTTCCGTTCTGTTCCATAAAAAGGCAGCTTAGGCAAATTGTAAAGTCGGTTAATACTTGGCAATCAATTGCTCCAGTTTTTTCAGGTATACCTGCTTGGCCGGTTCCCGCAGTGTTTTATTCGTTTGGGTATGGAACTTATGCGCACTCAGGAAGCTTACCTGTAAACGGTTCCAGGCCTGCTCGTCGCTGATCAGATGGTAGGCTTGCAATTCTTCAAAAAGTGATTCACCGATGGGGTAAAAATCACCCCTTCCCAGATAATCCAGGTCGGCATCACAAATTATCTCCTCTAGGAGATTGCTGGGCGACTGGGGAATTTTGGTAGCCATGATCATGCCGCATATAACCTCGATATCCGTAGGCGAATAACCATAGGCCGGCAAGGCCTCCCGAACCATCCGACAACCCTCCTGTTCATGACCGGCGTGTTGATTTTTAACAAATCCTGCATCGTGAAAGAGCGCAGCAGTTTTCACCCGCGTCACATCTTTGCCACGCACCCCTTCCGCTGCGCAAAGCTGGGTAGATACCCGCAATACATCCCTGGTATGGTGCAACCCATGGTAGAGCAACTCGGTGGAGAGCTCCTCGCGAAGACGCTTTATGATGTATTTTTTTACAGCGTTGTATTGCATAATGGAAGGGCTATCATTCCTTTTGGGAAGAATCAGCGTAAAAATCAATATTTTCTTAAAAATTAACCACTGCTGGGCTGAATATTTTATTTATTGTTGCGAATTTGCACACATCTTAGCAGGTTTTCAATCAGTTTGGCTTTGCTTTTGAGTACTAAATTATTGTTATTCAAAGATTTAAGATTTTTCCGGAACGGCATCTGCAAATAATTGAAATTTCGATTCACAGGAATGTTCAAAATTTCGATTCAATTGAGCTGATGCGACAGCTGAAACCCGATTGTGACCTACGTTTAAACCTTCGTCTAATAACTGAAACTTCGAAATTCATTCGAATATTTCATCTTACTTCAACTCAATAAATATTTTTAGGATTATGGATTTTATGCAAATTCTGCAAGGCCAAATGTCTGACGACCTTCTCGAGCAACTTGGCAATCAAATAGGCGCTGACAAACAGCAAACAGCTACAGCCGCTAATGGTGTTTTTGCCAGTATCCTCGGTGGCTTGGCCAACAATGCCAGCTCTGAAGGCGGTTTGTCGGCATTAAGTGCTGCGCTTGATCGCGATCACGATGGAAGTATCCTCGACGACGTGCTCGGCATGGTTGGTGGAATGATGCAAGGCCAAGACAATAACCCTTCTGCCAATGGCATGGGTATCCTGAACCACGTTTTGGGTGGTCAGCAAGAAGCTGTGGCACAGCAGGTTGGTCAAAAATCCGGTCTCGACATGAGCCAGGTAATGAAATTGATGCCCATCCTCGCTCCTATCGTCATGGGTGTTCTTGGCAAAGCCAAAAAAACGGGCGGACTTGATCTTGGCAACCTCGCCGGCGTATTGATGGGATCGGCTCAAAATGCCGGCCAACAATCTGGCATGGGTGACATTCTGGGCAATATCCTGGGCAGCGTTATGACCGGCCAGCAACAACCACAAGGCAGCGGCGGTGGTATCCTGGGCAGTATCCTGGGTGGTATTTTCGGCAAACGCTAATTGATAGGGTTAAGAGAACGTTTTCTAAACAATAGGTTTACCGTTGTTACAAACATCGCTGAACCTACCCCATAACATTTTGAATCCCGGATGCTCCGAAAGGCTGTATCCGGGATTTTTTTATGCTTGAATGGTAGAAAAAAAAAGAGCCGGCACTTTCGCGCCGGCTCAGATTCTGCCATGATCTCCTGTTGATGGATTATTGCATCCGAATCATAGTACGTACTGCACTTTCAGAGACGGTCTCCATTTTGTAATAAAGAAGTCCGGTGCTGTTCAACAGCGAGGATTCTATGGCTATGGTGTTGTATCCTTTACTGAAGGCTCCAGAGGTGGTGTAAAGCACCCGGCCAACTTCATCGTAAATACTCAAGGTAGCGTCTGTTGCTTCCGGAAGGTGGAACCCGATCATGGTTTTGTTGATAAAGGGGTTGGGTATATTCTGGTAAAGTTCGAATCCTACACCCACCAGCGTTGATGCACCATCGCTTTTGAAGCGGAAAGCAACATCCAGTCGCTCGCGGTCGGCATTGTAGGCTTCCGCTTTGGTTACCTTACTCGAAACACTCAACATTTGGCTGAGTTGCCCGGCATCTTTGGCAATAAACTTCATTTCGAAGGCAGCCGAACCCTTGCCGTAGAAGGATGTGGTCACCAAATGCTCGTCGTTGAAGATGCCAAAGTTATCGTAGGCCATGTCGAGTCCCGGTTTGATATCGACCAGATCGAGGTTCGGGAACAGCAGGGTAAACTGGTAGCCCAGTACCGCTTCCGTAGCCCTGAACATCACCGTAAACTCTTCTCCTTTTTCCACCTTGCGATCATCTACATCAAACAGGAGCGTTCCTGCGGAGCGGTCGTCCGACTGCATCATCGTATTCGGGATGGCCGTACCATTGACGTCGCCCACTTTGATGGCTACGAAATCGTCGTCCATTTGGCTGGCAAGGATGCTCGCAACCGTTTTAGACTCCGCGAACGGTGTGCTGAACGGATTCAACGGATCAGGGAAGGCAAACGATTTGTCCACAAATCGCCAGGCTTGGTTGTTGTTGGGTAACTCATTGGTAATACCCAGGATCACCCGGCGCAAGTCGACAATATCCAATGTTCTCATACTTCCGCCCTTGTTGGCATCTGCAGCGATCATTTTATACGGACTGTTAAGCGGCTCCAATCCCAAAATATGCTGGCTGATCAATACCAGGTCGTATGTGGATACACCGTTTAGCGGGTTATCATCCTTTGACGGTACAACGGTGTAGTTGGAATACATTGGTACCGCATTGGAGAACAAGAAATCACCATTCGTGCCCGACATTTGGTAGTAGTTAAACAGCGGGCCTGCGGGATCGAATCCCTGAATTTCCACCTGCCCGTCTTCTACGCCATCGTAATCCTCTGTGATCAGTGCACCTGCCACGCTAACATTCGCTGAAGGGTTGCAGTTGCCTGCATTATCTTGCACAATTACATAGGTATCACAGTGATCGGCATTTCCAGCCGCGTCCATGGCCCAAATTTCCACACCCTGCAAGCCCAGATCAGCACAAGTATAGGCTACGGTGGTGATGGGATCTCCGTTACCATCGACTGGGAATCCGGTACCGGTGCCAAGTTTGCGGATGGAATATACCAACAATGGAGTTGGCGTACAGTTGTCTTCGGCATGCTGAACAAACTCTGCCACATTCATACTGATCATTCCAGTTGGCATGATGTTCACGCTAAGCCCGTTGAGACAAGTCACTGATGGTGCAGCGCAATCCTTCACAACGAAGGTGTACTCACATGCATTCTCGTTGCCACAGCCATCAGCGATAAACCATTTGATCTTGTGTGTCCCGTAAGGCAACTGCGGCACAACATAAGCATTGGGCTGTGATGTAGTGTTCCAGCGTACAGCGGCACTCTTGCTGTTGCCGTTAACAAACGTCTCTATGGCAAACCTGTATTTCTGGCTGGCAGCCACATTGCGCTTGTCAAAGGCCCGCGGCACGCCACCGCTGTAGTTTGGTGTGTTGTAGTTGTTGTAATTCACCGTATTCGCTGGCGGGAAATTCGCGCTGTTGACCACCGTTTCCATGGTGCCGTCGTTGTCGAGGTCAAGGAAAAGCAGGTAACGGAAATTCACATCTTTACCCGAGCAGGAGTCGGTTCCGGTGATGGTAATATCTGCCGGTCCTTCACACATATCCTGGCTGTTGATCGCCGGATCGTACCAGTAGTTTTCATTCCAGAGGTTCGGATCATTGTTGGTAATGTCGCAGAAGGTTACGGTTGAATCCGGGCAATTGTCAAAAACCGGTGCTTCGTTGTCAATGATCTTGATGATCTGCTTGTAGCGGTAACAATTGGTATAAGGGTTCCAAAAAGTGCTAAAATTGGTTGGAGTAGCATCGTTTGGCGACAGTTTGGCTACCGTAGGCGCCCAAGCTGCCGGCGTTCCTGCTGCGGAGACGATAGGCCCTGGCAGGTTCGACGGGTGGTTGGAAATCGCGTTGGGGTTCGGGTTAGGAATATCCTGACAACCCAGGTTCGGATCATACGTACACCAGTTGATGATGGTCCGGGTGCGTTCAATCTTGAAACAGGCATCTGGTACAACTGTAAACACCTGGTCCTGGAACGAAACTGCCAGCAATTCGCAGTCTTCGCCAAAGAAGGTAGGTTCACCGTAAATACCGGTACCATTACACTCGTTGACAATCATATCATTCGGGAATTTCACATAGAAATCCTGTTCATAGTTCACGACAATTTTCTGGGTGCACTGGTTGGAGTTACCATGGCAGTCGTATACTTTGAAGTTGCGTGTAATCGTGCCACGGTTACAGGTTGTATCAAAGTTGCTGTAGTTGGTGGTTACCGTTGCGGCAGCAGTGTCAATGCAGCAATTGTCGATTGCCTGGCTGTTGCCATATGCCCACAGGGTTGGGTCAAAATTTTCACAGCTGACCGTAACGCTTGCAGGAGGGATACAAACCGGCTTCAGTCGGTCTTCTACATATACCTGCACCTCGCATTCGTTGGAGTGTTCTTCCTGGTAGGCCAGGTTGACGGCGCCCGGAGGCACCGGAACATCGTACACCCGCAATATTACGGAGATGGTGTCGCCCACATCTTCGCAGCAAAACTTGACCTGGTCGTAAAAGAAGTTATTCCCCTGACAACCATTGCTGTCTTTCCGTCTGGCCTTGAAGTATACCATGCCACAATTGTCGTAAGATCCATCGTCAAAGGTGAAGGCATTGACAAAAATCATTCCATCGGAGCCCAGTGCCACTTTCGTGATTTGATCACAAGCAGCCACCGGTGGCACATTGTCGACAATCGTCAGGTCAAAGGTACAGGTAGAAATATTGCCACACTGGTCCTCTGCCGTATAGGTCACCTGGTGGATTCCCGGAGGGAGGCAGGAAGTAATGCTAAACACCGCCAGGGTATCGTGTAATCCACTCCCAGGATAGTTCATCAAACTGGCTGTTCCGGTATACAATGTGGTAGTGACGTTTGTGAATGGGTTGGTGGTCGTTATGGTAACCGTTGCGTCTTTTACCTTGGAACAATTATCTGCAATCACTGCGCTGGGGAGGTTTACCTGCGCACAGCAGGTTAGTGCATCCATATTGACGGTGAGGTCGTCCGGGCAATCGATCACTGGCCCCTGGCTGTCGGAGATATTGATAATCTGGACATAGGTCAGCGGATTCTGGTTTGGCGGATTCTGGTTTACGGGTACACAGAAGTCGTAAATCGTCCAGGTTCTGATAATTGCCCTTGTGCCACCGCATAGGTTGGTGTTTTGATCGCTGTGGCTGACCGAAAGTTCACAATAGGTATTACCCGGGAACAGCGGGAAAATGTGGTTATACGCCTGATAGGAGGGCGCGCCCGTATTGGAGGGGTCTGTATTAGGGCTGGTACAAGAAATGGTAACATCCTGGGGCAAGGTTATGTCAGCAATATGCAAGCGCTCAAAATACAGGTACTGCGTGCAGGTGCTGGTGTTGTTGTAAGGATCCTTAAAGGTCCATTCCCGCTTTACATATCCACTGAGGTCGTTGTAACCATTGAACGAATCACCGCAGTTCAGGTCAACCCAGGTATCTACATACGTTTGGGTGTATGGCCCACAGTTGTCGGTTACAGTGGGATAAGCATTGGTAATACCCAATGTATTGTACAAGTAAGCTGCACTGAAATTGGTAATCGCACAGGAAAGAAAAACATCCGAGCAATCGATCACCTTGGGCGGTATCATATCGCTTACCGTCATGAAAGTAGAACACATGTTGTTATTGCAAATGTCGGTTACTTTCACGGTCAGGGTTACACCAATATATTGGGCAGTTACTGTATTGCCAATGCTAACGCCATTGGGCAAAAACACCTCTACAACATAAAGTGGGTCCAGTACATTGCCTTCGAGTGCAATATCAGGCGTAACCACAACGGAGCAGTTGTCGCCCAGGGAGAGATTGAGCAAATCGTCACAAACCATGGAACCGGTATTTTCCCAGCTGATGGTCATCTGATCTGATGCAGCAGCACACAAGCCAACAGGGTCATCGGTGGTGAGGGTCAGGGTTACGGTGCCCTCAAAATCAACCGGTGGAATATAGTTTGCATTCATCGTGGTATTGTTCGGCAAAAAAGTACCAACATTGGGGCTGGCCGACCAGATTGCACTGCTGGCTGTACCGCCAAAGCTACCCGCCAGCACGGCGTTGGTATTGATACATTTGTATTGGTCAGGCCCTGCATTTGCCGAAGGCCCTTGTTCTATAGTGACATTTGTTGACCCGATGGCTGTCATGTTTGTGCTAGTTTCCGTAACCGTTACGGAATACGTACCGGCGTGGTTAAGGGCAACATTGGTGCGGGCAGGGTTTTGCTGGGTGGACGTAAAACCTTGTGGGCCACTCCATATATAGGTGTAAGGACCGGTTCCCCCAGACACTGTAGCGGTGAGATTTAGTGTAGTTCCGGTACAAATAGGCGTATTAGAGCTGGCGACAACCGAAATGGCCGCAACCGTCTTCGACGCAGTTGGTACGGCGGCAGTATGAACTTTTTGGGCAGCCTGCGCTGCAGGTTTAAACTCCGAACTTTGAAAGAATTGGGAGAATATTAGGAAATAAATCGGCAGGTAAAAGGAGAACAGCCGAGTTCCTTTGGGCAGAAATGATGGTATCTTTATCATGAATTAATTTTTTACAATGGTGGATGGAAGTTTTCTCTTTTGCTTCAATCAATAAAAAATCGGTATTAGGAAAAGTAGTGCGGATCCCCGCAGTGGTACAAGGCAAAGGGTGGCCCACCACTGCTGTACATCCAGGGTAAGCACAAGCGTCTGAATATCTCCTCTCCAGACTGTATCAAAGGAGGGCCCTCCTTATTTTTCACAAACCCAAACCGGGGTCGTGGAAACAAAGGAGGTGCCGACCATTGCGGTATGCCGAAAAAGGATAACCGCTTGCCCGGTTGCTTGGGATGACCTGGGCTAATCGTCGTATTAAAACAGCCAGTGAGATACGATAACAACAGTATCGCTGTCGTCAGTAAAACACTCGCTGAAATGGATTCATATGACAGGACTTCTGGTTGCATCAGAAGCTGTATAATCAGGTACAGGACTACCCCTAAGCTGCCCAGCGCAAGCATCCTGATCGACATCCAATCCGGATATCCTGGCGGGTCTGTGCGAACCGGTATATAGTGGCGTAGTTGATACATATTGTTGTCTTTCTTGAAGAACAGAGCATGGCTTAAGCCACTCCGTACCCCTGAACTCCCCTTGTATGGCCAGGGAATGCCGCTTGAATTCTTACTGAATGCTTTCATGTCGTTACCAAGTTTTATGGGTTAAAAAATGGTTGAATGAAGCATCAGGATGTCTTCTGCTATTCTGCTGTTGACCAATTGGCCACAGCGCTTGCTGTTACTTTGCTCGTTATTTTTCATGAGTTAGACTTTTACTATTTGCCTGGCTTCCGAGCCCGCTAACGGGGTGTTCTGCCATGAAAAAAGTTAGGATTAAAAGGTATCTGCATTGTGCGCGGGAATTGGCTCGACGACGACTGCATTCAGTCTTCGTATTCCCCCGCTACATCAGATGGATTTGATCTTTGGAAATTTGATTTGGAAGTATCCCATTTTTATTTCAATCGGATATTTACCGGGGGGAATAGCATGCGCACTAAGACCCAGCAAAGCCACCATCTCGGCCGGGAGCCGTGCAGGCTCCAGCATTTCCAATACGCCGTGCCGAAGATGGTTGCGCAATAACTTGATGCACATAAATTCCGGGAACAGGAGCATCGAAAATGACTGATCCAGGCTAGAATAGGCAAACATTGCTCCTGTCCGCTGGCACTGTTGTTGTTCAGGCTGTTCAAAACGGCGGTGTTGCGCCACTATTTTGCAGATACCCGTTCCCCGACAATCAGCACTTGGTGATCCGAAAATCACATCGCAGCGATAGTACTTATCGGCGGTGCTGCCAAATCCTGGGCAGCTGCCCGACTCTAGCATAGTTTGCTTTTAGTCAGACCATATTCGCGGAGTTGGAGACTTCTTTCCATAATATTTAATTCTAATATTGCTTGGTTTGATGTTTGAATCGGGTGTTAACTATGCACCGATGAGATCGAGTCCGGTGATGTTATCGGTAACTGTGTTCAATTCGAATGAAGCGATGTTGGCTGGAGTGTTGAGGGAACCGATGTTGCTTTTCATGATCTGTGATTTTTATTTTGTCCTTGATTATGATTCAAAGGTCTCCCTATCCCCCCCCCTGCCATAGGACAGTTGACAAGGCCTCATCCCCCAGTGGATTTTGGGCCATTAGAGGTTAATAAAAATCACATTTAACTGATTTACAGCAACTTAAAAAATCATGGGATAGCGTAATACGGGTGGCTCATCACTTGGAGGGAGGTAACATCACCTAAAAAAAACACCTTTTTTCACCCTTGATCACCTGGCCAAAATGCAAAAACCCGCCGCTCCAAAAGATGGAACGGCGGGTTTGTTGCCAATTGTACTCCTAATACTGGACCTTATCAGGAGCTGCGTGTGTTGATAAATTTAAGGTCCAATTGATCGATGGTCATTTCCCAAAGGTGTTCGTAGGGAATTATTTCTATCTCATGGGTTTGGTTGGCCACCTCCAAAGGTGTATCGGTGAGCTTGGTAAAATACTTCTGTGTTTTTCTGGCCACCGCCTCACGGTGGTATTGTGCGTCCGGTAAGGCAATCAGCATCTTAATAAAGGAGTGACTCCGTACAGTATCCTTGGCCTTAAGGTAGCGCGACAAATATTTTTCCGTACCATCAATACGGCTCGACGTCTGGCCGTAATTCTTTTCCGCAAGGGAATACAAGATCTGGATGATGACGATCGAGATGTTCATCCCGCTTTTATCCTTGGTGTAAATATTGATATCATTCAACACCCTGCTGAGCCTGAAATTTCCAGACTGTTCTTCTGAGAGCTCAATTTTCCCAATTTTCACCAGGTATTGCAGATACGCCTGGAATATAGCCCACATTTCATGGATTTGAGGCAATTGGGCATCATATCGTGGGTGATTGCTGACCTCCTCATAGATCCGGTAGGCCTCTTCATAGTGGCGGGTGTGCATTGCCAGCAGGCAGAACAATTCCTGAAGTTTGAACCAGTTGAAAGAACCTTCTTCAAACATGGCCAGTGTTTCTCCTATCATTGCCTGCCCCTTCTCAAATTCCTTCAACTGTAGGTAACACACCATCAGGTTGTAGTAAAATACCTGAAGTGGCAGTCCGGAGTGGTAGTCTTTCTTGTTGAAAAAAGCAATGGCATCTTCACACAGTTTGGCCGTCGTCACATAGTCGTAAACACTGTTGTAGATCAACAAGTGGATCATTCGACCAAACAAATGCAGTTTAAAAGATTCGCATTCGCGCATGAACGGGGCCAACTCCTCGTAATAGCCACGTGCTTTTTCATTGACCTCCTCTTTGGAGGACTTACTGTTGTGTACTGGATCATGATGTCCGAATAATATTCTTCGGCTTTATTTTCCATGATCCATATCGTCTCAAATTTACGATACTGGGCTTTGGCCTGCTCATACTTCTTCATATCCCCCTCCACGGTGCTGTATTGCAGGCGCAACACCCGGAGAATGTCGAGAGTAAGTTCAGTAAATTCGAAACGAAGGGTATGGCGGAGCAATTTCTCGAGTTGGTCAATACCGTTCAGTTTCTCATTCCTGATCAATAAGATCATGGCTGCTGCCCAACGTTTGTAACAATCAAGAAATGCTTTTTGGCGGGTAGTGTAGTTCGACTCCTTATAATCCAACAGAAACACAGAGTCCAGAAGTCGCTCTTTTAATTTGTATTTAAGGTTGGAATATCCCCCAGCTTCCTCCCCGTGGCCATACAACAGGATTTTTGCCTCATCATCGTTCGTGACATCCCCGGTGGCAATAGCTTCAAACAGGAGTTCCATCTTGGAGCCTGGTTCCAGGATTACACCCAGCAGACCACTGCTTTTCAGCTTGGTCTTGTGAATCAATAGTACCAGTTCAATTAGATCCTGCATAGCAATACCTGGTGTTACACACACCAAAGTTTAAAGATCAAAAGAAAATCGGACCGGGATTCAGTTATAGCTGGACTGATACAACAGCACATCGCACCTGCAGAGAAACAGGACGCCGAAGGAGAAGGACTTGCATGAGATGTGTATCACTCATAAAGGATTAAAAAAAAAAATTAGGGACTTAAAAGTCCCTTCAAAGGTCAAATATAAGACATGTATTGTGATATTTTCTTAACAAATTAGGACATAAATCCATCTAAACATACAAATGTCTGATATCCAACATATTAAAATATATTAAAATTATTACTTCCAATAAAAAACCACCAAAACCGCTGCAAACTATTCAACGCCCCTAAAAAGGATGTCGCGGTTTTGCAGGGGTTTTGGTGGTTTATTCAGCCAGGAACCCTGGTATTGTTTTACTTGCAGCATCTTCATGGCGCCACTATCCTGATCGGTTGAAACTTTGTAATACAGCACACCGTTTGTATTGACCTGACTGCGGTCGACGGTAAAGGTATTGTAGCCTTTTTCAAAATCGCCCTGTTGCTGGTACAGCACCCGGCCCGTTTCATCATAAACGGTAAGCGTTGTACGGCTGCTTTCTGGCAAGTGGAACCCAATATAGGTTCGGTTGTCCTATGGGTTAGACTGTTCTGGTAAACCCTGAAACCTACACCATTCAAGGTCTGGCCCTGTTCGCCGTTGAAACGCAAGGCAACATCCAGTTTTTTGAATGGTCTGCATAAAAAAGCTCTGCCCTGGTAACTGCTGCTGGAAACTTTGATCATGTTGCGAAGTACGCCGTTGCTCGTCGCACGGAAGCGCACTGTAAACACGCCCAAAGATTTTCCATCGTAGGATGTAGTGATGGCACCGGCACTCGGGAATACCGCAAAATTATCGGCGCTCATCGATTCACCAGTAAGGATATTCAATACCTCCAAATGCTCCAGCGCAAGGGTAAATTGATAGCCCTCTACTTTGCGATCAGCTTTGAACTGAACCTCAATTACGTCGCCTGGTGCGACAATTTGATCCTGAAGGTCGATCAAAAGAGTACCACTGCTTCGATCGTCTGAACTCAGCAATCCATTGGGAATAGCTGAGCCGTTGACATCGCCAATTTTCACGCCCACGAAATCGTTGTACATCATATCCGCCTGCACATCGGCATAGCTCTTTGTTTCCGGGAATGGCTCAAAGAACGGATTGCCGGCTGAAGGGAATACATAGTCTCGATCCACAAAGCGCCAGCTGGTATTCAACGGCAGGGATGGGTAAATGCCAAGTATAAGTTTGCGCAGTTCAACAATGTCGAACGTTGTAATAGAATTCGACTTGTTGGCATCTGCCGCGATCATCTTATAAGGAGTGTCCAATGGCTGTAGCCCAAGGATATGCTTGGAAATCAGCACCAGGTCGTAGGTTGTGACACCATTGAGTGGGTTGTCATCCTTCAGCGGCGCCAATGTAAAATTAGAAGCGATGGGCAAGGCATTCGAGAAGAGGAAGCCCCCCTGATTGTCGGACATATCAAACATGCTGATGGGCGGCAATGCTGGGTGCGTTCCAGAAAGGTGAACACTGGCCTCTTCGACACCCTCCATTTGCTCAGTAGCCAAGGCACCGGCTACGGAAATGGGCGCTGCACCACAATTGTTGTTGTTGTCCTGAACGATAACGTAAGTTTCACAGAAATCTGCGTTGCCAGCCAGGTCAATGGCCCAAAGTTGTACGGCTTGTGTGCCAACTTCACTACAATCGAAGGTTACGCTCAATTGCGGATTACCTTGTGCATCCAGCGGGAAGGTACCTGTGCTCTCGTCGCTTTCTACTACTGCAAATTGCAACATGTTCGCCGGCGTACAGTTGTCTTCACCGTACTGCAGAAAATCAGAAGCCCACAACTGAATCATTCCAGTAGGCATGATGTTTACACTCAATCCATTCAGACAGACCACCGTAGGTTTCTTGCAGTCTTTGACCTGAATCTGACGCTCGCAAACGGTTTCATTACCGCAGCCATCGGTAGCAATCCACTTTATCTTATGGTTACCATAAGGCAACTTGGGTGAAACATAAGCATTGGGCTGCTGTTGCGTATTCCACTTTAGGAATGCCGTTCGCAGGTTGCCTGACACCGTGGATTGAACATTAAACTGGTATTTTTGATTGGTTGGTACCGGGCGGTTATCAAACGGTATTGGCGTACCGCCACTAAAGTTAGGATTACCAGCATTCCCATAATTCACCGTGCCAGGTGCAGGCGGATTGGTACTGCTGACGACCGTTTCCATGGTTCCATCGCCGTCCATGTCCAGGTACAGCAGGTAGCGGATCGTGATGTTTGCACCAGAACAAGAATCAGTACCAACAATAGAAATATCAGCGTCGTTCTCGCACAAATCGTGTGAACCCACGATTGGATCCCACCATGCGGCATTGTTCCAGAAGAGTGGATCGTTGGTGGTTTGATCACAAAGTGCAATGGGTATTGCATTGCAATCAAGCACTGGCTTTTCAGTATCAATTATCTTAATAATCTGCTTGTACTGGTAGCAATTTGCATTGGCGCTCCAGAAAACAGAGTAGTTGGTGGCCTGAGCATCTGTTGGGTTAATCTTCACCACGGTTGGCGCCCAGGGTGCCGGTATGCCAGGAGCCGAAACAATCGGGCCCGGCAGGTTCGACGGGTGACTGGAGATGGCATTTGGGTTAGGGTTGGGCACTACAGTGCAAGGCAAGTTCGGATTGTAGGTACACCAGTTAATGATGGTCCAGCTGCGTTCAATTTTGAAACAGGCATCCGGAACCACCGTAAAGATTTCGTCCTGATAGGATACGCCCAACAGCTCGCAATCTTCACCAAAGAAGATGGGTTCGCCATAGTTGCCGGAACCATTGCATTCTGTTACAATAACATCGTTCGGGAACTTAACGTAGTAGTCCTGCTCGTAATTCACCACAATGCGCTGTGTGCACTGGCTTGAATTGCCGTAACAATCGAAAGCGCGGAAGGTCCGAACAATGGTCCCTTTGTTGCAAAGGGTATCAAACTGACTGTAATTCACAGTATGGGTCAAGCCAATCTGGCCGAGATATTCCTTGGTATCATCCAGGCAACAGTTGTCTACCGGTGTCGCATTGCCATATGCCCAAAGGCTTGGATCAAAGTTTTCACAAGACACCGTTGTATTAGCCGGTGGGGTACAAACAGGTTTGATCTTATCAGAAACAAACACCTGCACCATACAATCGTTGGAGTGGACCTCCTGATAGGTCAGGCTGACTTCGCCTGTATTCACCGGAACGTCGTATACACGAAGCACAACTATAATGGTATCACCCACATCTTCGCAGCAGAATTTCACTTGATCATCAAAGGCATTGTTCGGATCGCAGCCGTTGGCGTCCATCCGGCGCACTTTGAAATTGACATTAGCGCAATTGTCGTAGGAACCATCGTCAAATGTTTCTGCATACACAAATGATTCACCATTCAGGCCCAGGGATACTTGGGTAAACTGATCACAAGCGACAACTGGCGGTGTTTGATCTTCCACGGTAAGGTTAAAGGTGCAAACGGTACTGTTTCCACAATCATCCGTTACCGTATAAGTTACCGGCGTAATACCCAGGGGAAGGTTTTGGGCATAACCCAATTGACCCAAAGTATCAGGGTTCCAGAGGTTATTACCCGGGAAACTGGTCAAACTACCGTTGAGTGTACTGGTTATATTGTTCACCTGGTACTTCGCTGTAATCGAAGCAATCCGGGAACAGTTATCGGTTATAATCACATCCGGCAAATCCGGGGTAGCATAGCAAACAAAAGGATCGGTGCTCACCGTGAGCGGCTGCGGGCAGGCAAAGCCCGGGCCTTCGATATCCTGCACTTTGATAACCTGAACCCAGTATACAGGGTTAGGATTGGGTGGGTTAGGATTGGTAGGCTGACACCAGTCGTAAACAGTCCAGGTGCGCAAAATCTTATACGTTCCGTCACATACTGGCAGGATCTGATCAGAATAAACTGTTTGTAATTCGCAATAAGAGTTGTTGGGATACAGGCTGAATACATGCCCGTACTCCATTAAATAAGGTGTACCGGTAGCACTTGGAGAAGTAACCGGATTCGAGCAGGACACCGTAACATCGCCGGGCAACAGAACCTCTTCAACATGACGGCGTTTGAAATACAAATACTGCGTGCAGGTACTTTGGTTGCCGCTGGCATCCGTCACCACCCAGTCCCTGCGCACATATGCGCTGAGGTCGGATACGCCGTTGAAACTGCCACTGCAGCCAAGATCGAAGAACGTATCACTGTAATTAGAGGTGTAGCTGGAACAGTTCTCCGTAACCGTAGGATAAACATTGGGTACACCCAGCACGTTGGACAGGTACGCCGGTGTGTAATCCATTATGGCACAAGAAAGGTTCAGATTGTTGCAAACCAATACTGGTGGAAGCTTGTCCTCAACGCTAACATTGCCCCAGCACATGTTGCCGCTGACGAGGTGCGTAACACGCACAGCATACGTTTTGCCTATGTCGGCAGCCGTCAGGATAGCAGGCACCCATGGGCCATTGCCGAGGGGCAGTGTTTTATCAATCTCAACAATATAATCGTCGTAACAGCCATAACTGCCTTCCAAGATCATGTCAGGCAAAATTTCTGTCTGGCAATCTGCGTCCAGAGAAATCTGAACCAGATCGTTGCAGGTAAGTGTGGTCGGCGTAACCTGAACATTAACCAGTTTGGTAACCTTTTGTATACAACCGGGGTCGTTGGGACCAAAATCCTTTGGTGTACCACCATCCACTGTGTACACGATAGCATACTGACCAACACCCATTCCAGGGTTAAATACATTGGTGGGAACGCCGTTCACGGTGAACATTGCGCTGATGAAGTTCGCATCACCTGGGTCGCCGGTTAAGTTCACCGGATCGGAATAAAGACAGAAGGGGCCAGTAAGGTCGCTGTTGATCACCGGATTCGGATAAGCGCAGCTGTTGCCAATCTGCAGGGTAGCACCAGCCTGGTTTCTTACGGTCAGCGTATAACCAATGGCATCCACATGGAGACCATTCAGGAAATAATCACCACTGCCAGCTGGCATTTCGGTAAAGGTAGCACCTGGCAAAAATGGAATTGGCGCTGAAGGTGGTGCGGGGCTAGCCGCACTGTAGAAACCATTTACAGACAGGATCGTCCACACCTGGTTGGTCAACGATTGGATGCGGATCATTTCACCAAACTGGCCATTGGTCAGCGTGGTGGCATTGTTTTTACATACACAGGGGTCTGTAATTTCAATAACCGGGGTACAACGATCGTATGCTGGTACGGTTACAGATATCGTGCAGGAACCAGTATTGCCACATTCGTCGGTCACTGTCAGCGTGAACGGAACAACCGTACCTGCATTGGCGCATGTAAGCGTCAGGGAAGCAGGATTGTAAATCAGGCTGGCCGAAGGGCTGCAATTGTCGGTAGCCGAGTAAGTAATATTGGCCTGTGTAATGGTAACACTGCCCGTAATGTCGAGCGGCACCGTGATGGGCTGGCAGGTTACAACTGGCGCGGTAGCATCTTGTATGGTAATGATTTGCTGATGCGTATTGGTATTGTTGCAGTCGTCAGACACCGTCCAGGTGCGGGTAATGGTTTTAGCATAAGGACAGGTACCAGGGCCCTGTGCTATGGTCTCGTTGAAGGTCACTTGCAAACCAACTGGAACGGCAACGAACGTTTGGCCGGGGTTAATAACACCTGGCGACTGAGGAGCCGGTGGGTTCCAGATAAAGTCGGCATATGTATTGCCGTTGCCTGTAAGTGCGATCGAAAGTCCAATTGGGTCAGAACCCAATTCAGCAACACCAATGTCAGTGGAGGTCATGCCGTTTGCCGGACCACCTACTGCCATGAATACACCTTCATAACTTAAAAACTGTACGACAGTTCCACCATGAACCAAAGCGACACCATCAGGTGCACCATTTTGCAGCCCATTAGCAGGGTACATGAAGTCTACGGCGCCAAAGCCATTGCTTTCATTGTCGATCGTACCCGACAAGGCCATGCTGCTATAGGTTCCACCGCCAGCACCATTGTACAGAAAGAGGGAGTAGCCTGACAGGTCAGTACCGGCAGTACCCGCTACTTCCACAAATTCGCCGACATCTCCGCCAACGTTATCATAGTGCATTTCATTGATCCAAACCATGGCCGTACCTGCGCCATTGTCACAATTGTCTGTAGCAACCAAAGTGGCCACCGGAGGAACCGGATCTGAGCAACTGATGGTGATGTTTTGCGGCAATGGCGCGACAAACGTTGGCGCAGTACCGTCGAGCAATGTAATGGTTTGCATGTGGGTGGCGCTGTTGCCACAGGCATCCGTAGCCGTCCAGTTGCGCTTAACAATCATGTCGCCAGCGCAATTGCCCATCATGCTGGTTTCCTGGTAGGTTGCAATTATGGTTCCAGGAAGCGCCGTAATGGTTTGGCCACCGTTCAATGTACCTGCAGAAGCGGTAGTTGGGCCTGTCCAGGAGAAATCGCTGTATACCTGGCCTGCTCCGGTGATTTGTACAGAGGTGCCAAGCGCGTTGGAACCATCTTCGAGAACACCGATATCCACTGAAGTCATGCCCATTGCAAGTCCATTGGTGGCCAGGAAAGTTCCTTCGTAACTGAGAAACTGGAGCACGGTTGATGGCAGTTTGATCAGGGCAAGTCCGTCGGGAGAGCCATTCTGGATGCCATTCACCGGATATGGGAAACTCACGGCGCCAAAACCTGAACCTTCATTATCGATCAGTCCGCTCAGGGTCATGGTACCGTATTCTACGCCACCGTTGCCGTTGTAGAGCACAATGGCATACTGGCTGAGGTCTAACCCGGCAGTACCGGCCAATTCGATAAATTCATCAGCATCGGTGCCAACATTATCGTAGTGAATTTCATTGATAAAAATAACCGGAGGCACCTGGCCTGGATCACAATTATCGGTAGCCGTCAACTGGGGTGCAACAGGAAGCGTAGCGTCACAGCTGAGGGTTATATCGGAGGGCAGGGGGCCATTGAAAACTGGGGCCTGGCCGTCGACAATATTTATGGTTTGGGTAAACTGAGCCGTATTACCGCAATCGTCTGTGGCGGTAAATGTCCGAACGATCGTCGAATTTTGTGGGCAGTTACCCGGAGTTGTGGCAATTGTAGAGGAAATCATCACATTCTGCGTCACGTTGTCGGTGGCCGCTAACATTGGCAATGGCGGAATGGGATCTGAACAGGAAATCGTCAGCGTATCAGGAGGCAGTGGCGCCGTAAACACAGGTGGTACATCGTCGCCGTTTAGAATGGCTATGGGCCCGTAACTGGCAGAGCACTGATTGTCTAGTGAATCCTGCACATATACATAATAGGTGCCATTAGGCAAGTTGCTGAAGGTGCCAAACGTTTGGTAATTGATACCATTAATGGAGTATTCCAAACCCGTACAATCTGTGCAGGTTGCCGTAACGACAATTGATCCGTCGTTGTTGCAGGTCTCGTTTGTGGAGTCGATATCAGTTATGGTCAGATCACAATCGGGAAACTGACTGGAGCAGGGGCCGGGATCAAAAATCGTAGAAAAAGTGCTGCATTGTCCGGTGCTCGCATCTGTAACCGTTACTAATCGGTTACCGCTGCCTGCAGAACCCGATTGCAGCCTGAAATAATTGGATACGCCATAAGGCACATTGGTCGGCGGCAAATAACCATTCAGCGTAACTGATCCTGAATCCACCGTGACATTATAGCCAGAACCAAGACCTGTACCTACAGGGTTGAGTTGAAACCAAATGTAATCGTCAGTATTGTTATCAAAAGTTTCATTATTGTCCTCACAGTGCACATCGAAGAGGCCAGTACTGCTGAGGTTACAGGAGCAAGCGGTAGCAGTATGTGCGCCCAGGCCATCAAAGGCATCCGTAGCAAAGCCATCCCACTGAATTGAGGGATCAAAAGCATCAGCACCATTGGAATCACCAAGGCCGACGCTTGTCTTCCGGCGGATGGTGTTATCAGCAGTAGAAGTAAGCCCTGTACCCCATTCGGAGCCGGGGTCAAAGCCTATTTGGCCAATGACGTCAAGGGTGGCCATTGTGTTACCGTTGTAAAGATCAACGGCATCGTCTCCGTTGTACCATGACCCCCCAATGGTTTGGTCAGCCAAAGCCAACAGTGGCGCAGAGGCAGCGGAATTTACCACCACCCACACATCACCGGCAGCGATGGTGCCCGCCAGGATAATGGTCGTGCCAACTGTACCAGCACCATTAAAATAAAATCGCAATTGATACCCGGTAAGGTTTATTGATCCAGCTGTTGGATTGTAGATCTCAATGGCCTTGTTGTTGCTGCTTCCTTCCACGTATTCAGAAATAAACAACTGCGAACAGGACATTGGCTGCGCCAACATCCACCCGGAATTCAACATCAAAAATAGGAAAAGCAAACGGGTAAAACCACGTTGTCTACCACGGAAAAAACACCCAAGGGTATTGCCTTGTGTAAAACTTGAAATCATGAGACTTGAGATTACAGATAAAAATGCTTCCAAAGGTAAATATTTTGTGCCCATATTACCTAGCTGAAACAACAACTGAAAATAATTTCAATATGTTATATACTGAAATACAATTTCTTAGCCTATGTTAATTTTGTCTAAATTTGCAACACCCATTGCCATTACTACCGAAAAAAGATTGTTAAGCACCGAACCGTATAAAAAACTCCCGTTTTCTCCCAAATCTTTGTGCTTCAAAATGGCCAGTAAATGATTACGCATATTCTAATATTTCTATATTGGTTGGGCTACGGTTTATTACACAGCATACTGGCAGCTACCCCACTTAAAACCGCCGTAAAGGCTGCAGCACCGGCATGGTTTCGGTACTATCGCCTGGGCTATAACCTCCTGGCCATAGGCCTGTTGGCAGGCCTGTGCTGGCAGCTGGTTAGGAACCCGGGCCCTGCTTGGATGGAGGCTGGCATATACAGCCAGATTTGGGGAGCTGCATTGTTATTCTCCGGACTAATCGTGACCATTAGAGCATTTGAGCGGTATGACACGCCCGCATTTTTGGGCATTGGCCAGGCAACCGACGCACCAGAACCCTTGATTACCGATGGGTTGCAAGGCTGGGTAAGGCACCCACTCTACAGCGGAACCCTGCTGATACTTTTGGGCGTAGCATTTTTGTGGCCCTGGGTGAATGTTCTGGCGGCTGTATTGGGCCTTATGGCCTATTTGCCTTTTGGCATCTGGTGGGAGGAGATTAAACTGAAGCAGCTGTACGGCGAAGCCTACCGGCAATATGCGCGCCAAGTAAAACGACTGATCCCGGGTATTTGGTAAACCGATTTGCTACCTTTGTCGCACTTTTTCACTGCATGACCGACGACCATTTATGCTGACCGTTTCTCGATTTTGGGGTTTTACCCTACTCTTGGCGCTCTTTTTTACTGCCTGCATGCCTCCTGAGGCCGCAGACAATAAAGCAAAAGATAAAATTAAAATCGACATGCGCGATAAAGGCGTGCAAAAACTGTTCAATTTTCGAGACCAGCGGAATGCCGACAGCCTGAAGACGTATTTCCAGAACGAGGACGCCACCCTTCGCTACCTGGCAGCCCTTTCTTTCGCGTCCTGGACGGATACCAGCATCGTCGAAAACCTGGCGCCGCTGCTCAATGATCCCATCGAAGAAGTGCGCATTGCCGCCGCCTTCGCTCTTGGGCAAACCGGAACAATAAAAGCAGAACCCTACCTGAGTGCCGCTTTTAACAGCAAAGACTCGCTCTCGCAGCACCAGCGTCTGAATGCTGTCATCCTGGAAGCCATTGGCAAATGCGGCAGTGTCCTCAGTCTGCGCAACATCGCAAGCGTCGGCACCTACCTCGCGTCCGATACATTATTGCTCGAGGGGCAGTGCAGGGCGCTTTACCGATTCGGGCAAAGAGGCTTTTCCGATACCGTAGCAACCCAAAAAATGGTGCTGTACACGGCGAATGAGCGCCTGCCGGAACCAGCACGACTTATGGCTGCACACTACCTGGCGCGGAGCAAAAATGTAGCCGCCGACAGCAGTCAGTCCGTACAACTCGGCGTCGCAATGGTAAGGTCCCAAAACCCCGACATCCGAATGGCACTGGCCACCGCGCTTGGAAAATCGGGCAGCAAGCCCGCCTTTGCGATGCTTTCCAAGGTCATCCAAACGGAAAAGGATTGGCGGGTAAAATGCAACATCATCAATGCACTTGCCAAGTTTGAATACGATACGGTGCGGGCTTTGGTCATGCCTTTTACCGAAGATACCAATTTACACATCGCCCGTACAGCAGCAGAATTTTTTGTCGCCCATGGCAATGCCGCAGATGGAGATTACTACTGGCGGCTGGGAGACGACCGGCAAAAGCCCAATATGCCCTGGCCTGTCCGCGTCGCGCTGTATCAGGCCTCCAACAAGTGGCTGAGCGCCGGCGATAAACCCGACTCCAAAGACTTCATCGACTACAGGCTGCGGGAAATGTTTTTGCAGGGCAAAGACCCCTATGAAAGAGCCGCCTGCCTTCGCGCACTGGCAGAATTTGGCTGGCAGTACCGCTGGATACACGACAAAGGCTTTAACGACACCCACCCCGTTGTAAAAACAGCGGCTGCGGAGGCATTGCTTGCTATCGCACAACGCAACGATTTTTACCGCTTTTTTGGTGAGGGTGGCCGCGGCGTGCGGCGGGAGATATACGGTTATCTGCGTGAAATTGTGGCCTCAGGCGACGCCGGCATGATTGCCGCCGCTGCGGAAGGATTTTCCATTCCCACACTCGATTTCAAAAATTTACGCGATACAACCCGGGAACGCGACCTTGATGCAGCGCTAAAAGCACTGCAGCTGCCCCGTGATCTGGAGGCATACATGGCGTTGGACAAAGCCATTGCCTATTTGAATGGAAAGCCAGCACCAACAGCTTACCATCCGCCATATAATCATCCGATTGACTGGCAGTTGCTCAGTACCATGGGCAGCAACACACAGGTCGAAATACAAACCAGCAAAGGCATCATCTTGCTGGAACTATTCCCCTTCAGTGCGCCGGGGTCGGTGGCTAATTTTATGGATCTGATCAGGAATGGCTTCTACGATGGAAAATCCATCCACCGGGTGGTGCCCAATTTTGTGATCCAAAGCGGATGCCCCAGAGGCGATGGGTATGGCGCCCTGAACTACAGCATACGCACAGAAATTGGACTGGAGCGTTACGACAAAGCCGGTTACCTTGGCATGGCTTCTGCTGGCCCCGACACTGAGGGAACCCAGTGGTTCATCACGCAATCGCCTACGCCACACCTCGATGGACGCTATACCATATTCGGGAAGGTATTGAAAGGCCAGAACGTGGTTGATCAACTTCAAGTCGGCGATAAAACAGAAAAAATAGTGCTGAAGGATAGGTCAAACAAATAACCTGCGTTGTTGTACAGGATACAACTGCATGTGCATGCAGTTGCGTGCCACCGTTGGAAAAATGGTCGCAATATTCAATGCTTAAAAGCGAATAACCCTGTTATTTGTCGTCGCCAAAAAAGCCAATAATTTTATCGGCCAGTTCCATCCCAATATACGACTGCGCCTCCAGGGTAGCTGCGCCAATGTGTGGTGTGCAGGAAACATTGGGATGGTTTAGCAGCGCTTCACGGGGATTGGGTTCGTTGGCAAAAACATCGAGCCCTGCACCTGCGATTTTACCACTCTCAAGTCCATCGAGCAAAACCTGCTCATCGATAACGCCGCCACGGGCAGTATTGATGAGGTACACCCCATCCTTCATCTTGGCCACTTCGGCAGCACCAATGACGGCCTCACTGCCTCCGGGGAGGTGCAGTGTGATGTAATCCGACTCGCGAATGACGCGCTCCAGGGATTCCGTGTGAATCGTCAGGCAGATTTTCAAGTCGGAATAATTATGAAACTGCATGGACAGTACTGCCTCCTGAACAAAGGGGTCGTGTGCACGAATCTCCATGCCCATGCCAACACCAATTTTGGCAACTTCCTGCCCAATACGGCCAAACCCAAGTATACCCAACACTTTGCCGCGCATTTGCACGCCCGCTTCGTATTGCTTTTTGAGCTTTTTAAAATCACCGCCAGCCATTTCACGGTTGCTTCGGTGCAACAGGCGAGACAGGGCGATCATATGACCAAATGCAAGCTCAGCCACCGCTCGCGAAGAGGCTTGTGGTGTGTTGTATACTTCTATCCCCTTGCTTTGTGCGTATTCCACATCGATGTTATCGAGCCCCACCCCGCCGCGTGCAATAATTTTAAGGTTTTTACCGGCATCGATTATTGCCTTGGTGACCTTGGTAGCGCTTCGGACGATCAGAACATCAAATTCATTGATCCGGGAGGCCAGTTCTTCCTGGGGAATCTTTTCATCTGTTACGATATAATTCGCTTCTTCCAGAAGCAATCGGCCGTCGGGGTGAATGCCATCATTGGCAAGTATCTTGATCATAAGGCTAAAGTAAACGCTGTGTAAATTTTGTTTAGGCAGAGGCTTTTAATCATCAATAGCCTCCAAAAATCAGCGGCAAAGATAGTTCGTACGAAAGGGAAAGTCAGGACTAAACACCAAATAATGTTTTTTTATCACCCTCCACCGTGGAGGCGCGCCTGGCATTTCCTGATTTGGTGTGCAACGTATTCCGCAGGCGTTTGGCCAACCAAATTCAGTTCCTTTTGCAAGTGCAACACATCGTCTGCATGTTCGGGCAGCAGTGCTTCCATCACCCGAAGGTTGCGCAGCGCTTGAGACCAAACCTCCGCTTCAATAAATGTTTCTGCATCGCGCTGCCTGATTTTAAACTGATCCAGAAGGGTCTTCATGGTGCTGGTCAATCGGAGATCAAGGGCATTTTTGGTATCCTTGATCCTTGAGGGGTTTATGCGCCAAATTGTATCAGTACCATTTACAATATGCGCATAATTGATCAATTCATACTGTCGCAGAGAATCAGTAGCCTCGTGGTAAAAGCGTAACGCTTCTGCGTATTCATCTTGAAAAAACAGCGAATCTGCCATTTCCATGCGGTTTGAGGTTGCCAGAAACAAGGCATTGAAGCGATGGGCATCACGACCTTGTGCCGCAGGGTCCAAACCCAGCCGCTGTAGAACAAAGGCTTTAACGGGGGTGGCGGCCAAACTGTCAAAACCGGGAATAGCGGCATCAAAAATTTCATTGCTGAAATTTCGCTCCGCCTGCGCGAACTCGCCTTTAATGGTTTTTACCAGGTTAAACAAAAACCATATGCCAAAAGCAAGTGCCAGAAAAAAGGAAACAGATGACAAAATGCCCACTTTCCGCGCCAGACGGCGCTTTTCGCGCACCGAAGCCAATTCAGCCTCAATGGCCTCCCGGCGCTTGGCTTCTTCATCCAGTTTTTGCTGTAACAGTGCCTTTTCCTGGTCAGCTTTTTCTTTCTCCCTGTTTTTATCTCTCGACTTAATGATGGCGGGCAGCAGGGTATCGTGGCTAATTTCGTAGTAATAATCGTCGAGACGCAATTCCTTGCGCAGCAGGCGGGTATCTACCAGGGCGTCCAGAAATTCCGGGCTTACCTGCCAGTTTGTCGTCAGAAAATCGTCGACCATACTGCAGCGCCGGCCAATCGGGGTTACCAGGCTCTCTTCCACCAATTTGCGCGCTGTACTGATCAGTTCGGCCCGATCCACTACTTTTATACCAGAACGTTTTTCATACAACTCCGGGAACAAATCCATTTGTTTTTGGTAAAAATCCTGGATTTCCGCCCGCATGCCTTCCGTTCCACCGTAAAATGCCGGTTGCACCACAAAGCCCTCTTGTTCCCCATTGTTGATGATTTTTTCTTCGATCAGCTGACAAAGAATCTGTAAGTTGAAGGATTCGATTTCCTCCCGCAGCCGAGTGCTGACGACGACATCTGATGTCGCGCCGGCATCTTCTCCGGAAAGAAAATTGAGCATTTCCTCCAAAGCCTCCGGTGCGTATGAAAACGGCTTGCTGATATAGGGACCGGCGGAAGCGGCCGGCGCTTCAATTGCCTGTTGCGCCTGCTTGCGGTTGAGCGGCTGCAGCTGAAAGCGATTGCGCAAAATCCCGGGAATATCCGGACTGACCTCGTCCAGCAAATGCAAAAAATCGGAACGGATAGAAATAACTATACGCAATTCGGGTTCTTTTTCCCACCACTCCATGTCCGAGGCATTCAGGTCTTTATCTCCTGCCGCAACCCGTCGAAGCAATTCACTCCGGACGCTTTCCGGCATCGATTCATTCACCAAATCACCCAATGCGCTGATGAAATCCTGCCTGCTGGCAGCCTTGTGCCCCAGGGTAAACACCTCCTCAAACTGATCAAAAACCAATACCGGTGTTACCGGCAAACCATCCAGGTCGAACTCCAGACGTTTCATCAGTTCCCACAGCGTGAGCGATTTGCCCTCTTGAAAGCCTTGTTTGTTGAAACCACCCATATTAGGATGGCCTTCAAGGCTACTGCGAATGGCTTCCAGGATTGGTGCCTGGGTGTTGTCTGCGCGAATAAAAATGGGGATATAACCCCTCTTTTCCAACCCTGGCGCCACACCGGCTTGCAACAGTGAGGTTTTGCCTATGCCTGATTTTGCAAAAAGCACGACCAACTGCTCCCGCAAGATGAGGTTCCCGAGGCGCTGTGCATCTTCAGTGCGCCCATAAAAAAGGGCACTTTGCGACCGCTCAAAGGGTTTAAGGCCCGGGTAGCGGCGAAGACGTGGCACATCAGTGGCTGTCATGCGAGGGTTTCAATGTATTTTTTTAAGGTATCGGCAATATCGGCAAAATGTTTGTTTTCCTGACCATCGCCGTATACCGTTTGCTTGTTCAATGGGCGAAGGGTCTTCAAACCGCCCATTGCCGTGCCATCCAAACTCACCGGTTTAAGCACGATGGGCATCACAAGAAATTTGTTCCGGGGGTTGTTTTTTGCTGCAAGTTCCTCCATCAAGGGCAGACATGGGTTGTCTTCGCTGAAAAAATCAGCAGAAACCAGGGGCAGTACCACCTGGCAATGGCTGGCGGTTTCCCGGATCCACGCCTGTATATCGCCCTGGCCGGTGGCATCTTTCAGGGTATGTACTTTTACTTTTAAGGTTGCCAGGTGTTTCAGCAAGGCCTGGAAGCCCTCCTCATCAGCCGGTTCCTGGTGCAAAACCAGCACCTCAGCTTTGAATCCATCGTTTTCCGACGCAGCATCATCCTCCAGTTGGTTATAATGGTCCAGTAGGGTACTCACAAAGTCTTCCATATCCACCTGAGGAAACTCCATTTTAAACTCCCCCTGAAAAAACACGCGGGTATTGGGGCCCGGTTGGCCTCCCCCCTTGAGCGGATAAGCAAAAGGCTGGATGCTGCCACGGGCATTTTTGAACAGTGCGTCCATCGTCACCCGAAGACTCCAGTCTTCAAAATCAAACCCCAGAAAAGATAAAACCGGGGCACACTGAAAGCCGCTAAGAGACTATCGGGTAGTCGGTCATGCTGGGCCCCAGTAATCTTATTGACATAGCCCAGCTGGTCGCTGTAATTCAGCACCATGGATTCGGGCTTTTTATACCAGCCAAATTGGTTGTAAATCAGTGGAGGGCTGTCATCGTTGAATTCGTACAGCGGGTCGGGTGTAGGTTTTCGGAAGTTGTAATAATCAAAACGATGGTCGCGAACCGCTTGCGCGTAATACCGGGCAAAAAAATCGTCGGGACTGGAATTGATGATGATACGAAACGGTAAATCAGCAAGTTTTTCCAGCAAAGGGGGCAATTCCGCCTCGCGCTCCATCTGGTTGTAAAAATCCTGGACCGCTGCAGGAATCATGGTATCCGACATGGCATTCCGGATGCGAAGGGTGCTGGTCACCTGCGTTAACGCATTTTCTTCAGCACTGGAAAGGCCGAGGCCTTTTGCCAATTTTTGGGCACAAACATCCGTTAATGGCTTGTAACTGCCATCGGGTTGCTTGGCTGCAATGGCTGCAGGACCGAGAAAAAGCACACAGGAGCCATCCCGGATTTGACGGGCAATGTTTTGGTAAAGCATTGCAGGAATAGGATCGCCGGAAGCGCCGTTGCTGGGCTTTTTAGCTGCTGAATCTGGCATGTGTAATGGTTCGCTAAACTTAACAAAGGTAGTTAAGCATTCGCAAGGAACAAATTACATACCACAATATTCCTTATGTAAGAAAAATTAGCCGTCGGGGTTGGACAACTTGAGGTAATTTTCAAGGGCAACTGCAATGGAGGGCGCTTCCGGCGTGCCAGCCTGGATATCCACATGCATACCGTGTTCAACAACCTCTTTGGTTGCATTGGTACCAAAAACGCAAACCCGGCGGTCTTCCTGCTTAAAATCAGGAAAATTGTCGAACAGCGACTTGATCTCGAGGGCGGAAAAGAAGGATAAAATATCGTATTTCACATCCTTGAGGTGTGCCAAATCGGTATTCACCGTGCGGTACATGACAGCCTCCTGAATCGGAACCTTCAATTCTGCAAAGAAATCGGTCACCTCGGAGTTGCCGGTATCGCTGCAGGGCAGGAAAAATTTCTCGTCTTTGTTTCGGAGCACATACGATTTGAGATCGGTAACCGATTTTGTACCGTTAAACACCTTCCGCTTGCGAAACAGGATGAATTTCTGCAAGTAATTGGCCGTATTGTCGGTGGAACAAAAATACTTGGTGTCATCCGACATTTTGATGCGGAGTTCACCACAGAGCCTGAAAAAGTGGTCTATGGCAGTTCTGCTGGTAAAAACAATCGCGGTAAAGTCGTTCGGATAAACCCGGTTTTTCCGGTATTCCTTTTCCGTTAACCCTTCCAGCGAAACAAACGGTACAAAGTCGAAGTGTACACCAAATCTCTTTTCCAACTCGTCGTACGCAGTGGTGACAGCAGGACGAGGTTGAGAGATAAGGATGTTGCGAACCCGGGTGTAATTACCCTCTGAAACTGATGCGACAGTTGCTGACATTCAGGCCTTTATTTTGTGTTTATTGGTTTGCTTGCAGAACGCGCCTTGGGCATTAAAAGTTTCACCCGATTTGCAGCATTGTCAATTTGATCAGAATGAGCAAAGGCGCAATTTCCACGGTGCAAAGGTATAATAAAAAGTGGAATTGATGGCCTGCCAAAAAAGAGGAGCCAATTGAAATGGCCCTAACCGAGCGATAACCGTAAAACAGGATGGCCAACCCGATTACCCAAAAAACCAAAAAATCCTTGTAATCCAGTAAAAATGCAATCAGAAAATTAAACGGAACCAAAAACAACCCCAGTACACAATTGAAAATGGTAATCAGAAAGTTATAACGCTTGGCTTCGGTTTTGATGGGCAGTAACCAGCTGGCAAGGCGAATCATGAGATGCTTAGACAAAAAGACGCCCAGGGCAATGCCAAAGCAGATCAGGAGAAACATGAAATTATTATAGGCACTCGAAGAAAGGGCCTGCACAATCAGAAAAATGAAAATGCCGGCATTCAGTAGAAAATTGGCGTACAACAGAAAGTACGGCGTATTTCCCGCAAGGCCCAATGCATCGCGCTGCGCAATGGTAAGGGCATTCTCATTCAAAAAACTGCGCCAGGCTTTGCCAACTGTCGCCCGATCCACGCCAACGGCAATGGTAAAAAAGATCAGCACAACCACCAGTATGCCAAACATGGCACCCGGAGCAAGGGTATTCCTTTGAGGCAATTGAAACACAGGGCCAACAGTACCCTTGGCAGCAACTGTTTCCACCAGGCTTAAATCAGCGCCTGGCACCTTATGGGGCACCAAATCAAAAGGGTTTCCAGTACCTTCCGGTGCAATGCGGGCCGTTTCCGGCAAGCGGTATTGCAGGTCAAAAGGGTTGGCTTGCTGGCCAAACAAGGAGCCTGTCGACATAAAAAGCCCCAATAACAGGAACAGAATCATTCGAATCATGGGGCAAAGGTAAAGAAAAGCATGGCATGACGTGGTGGCCAAAATCCTTTTCGTAGTTTTGTGCCGCAATTGTATTTTATTCTAAGCAGACAGCAACACCAATCATGCAAATAGACGTTATTCTCGGCCTGCAGTGGGGCGATGAAGGCAAAGGTAAAATTGTGGATTACCTCGCCGAACAGTACGACATTGTAGCCCGCTTCCAGGGTGGCCCCAATGCCGGGCATACCCTAAAATTCGACGGCAAAAAATTTGTCCTGCACACCGTTCCTTCCGGCATCTTTCGACCGCAACTCATCAACCTGATTGGAAATGGGGTAGTAATCGACCCCATTACACTGGAGAAAGAATTACAGTTGCTGAAAGACAGTAAGGTGGATTACCTGGGTCGTTTGCTGGTTTCCCGAAAAGCACACCTGATTCTTCCCACACACCGTTTGCTCGATGCTGCCAGCGAGTCGCACAAAGGTAAAGGTAAAATTGGCTCTACCCTCAAAGGTATCGGCCCTACCTACATGGACAAAACCGGGCGTAACGGCCTTCGCGTGGGCGATATTACCCAAAAAGGATTCCTGGAATCCTACGAAACGCTGAAATCAAAACACCTCGAACTCCTCAAAATTTATCCGGAAATTGCATTTGACCTGGAGGGAGAAGAAAAAAAATGGTTTCAGGCGCTGGAGGTATTGCGCAGCCTGAAAATGGTCGACAGCGAATATTACCTCCACGAGGCCATCCAATCCGGAAAACGCGTGCTGGCCGAAGGCGCACAGGGATCAATGCTCGACATCGATTTCGGTACTTACCCCTTCGTTACGTCCTCCAACACCATCACTGCAGGGGTGTGTACAGGCCTGGGCGTTGCGCCACAACGCATTGGCCGCGTGATTGGCATCACCAAGGCCTACTGCACCCGCGTAGGTAGCGGTCCCTTCCCCACCGAACTGGAAAATGAAACTGGCGAACTTCTTCGCAGCGAAGGACAGGAGTTCGGCGCCACCACCGGACGGCCCCGCCGTTGTGGCTGGATCGACCTGCCCCAACTCCGCTATACCATTCTGCTCAACGGGGTGACCGAGATCTGTATGACCAAGATCGATATCCTCAACACTTTTGCCGAAGTGGGCGCCGCCACGGCCTACCGATACGATGGCATGGAAAGCACCCAATTGCCCTACGACCTCTGCCAGACAGAACTGGAGCCTGTATTCAAATACTTCAAGGGCTGGCAATCCTCACTTGACGATGCCCGGACCATGGATGACCTGCCCCAGGAGGCGCTCGATTTCATTAAAGCCATGGAAAATTACCTCGGCGTGCCCTTCAGTATGATTTCTACCGGCCCGGAACGGGAAAAATTAATCATCGTATAATGCTGGGCGTTGAGTAATGCTGGGAGTATCCGGTTCTTTCAGTTCTGCTTCGCAAAATAATTGTCCCGCAGAAAGACGCAATAACCGGGCGGCTACCCAATTGATATTTACACAGATTTCCTGGGCATGTGTCGGCCACACGCATTGAATTTCCTTTTGAACAGGAGTCCTCAATAGCAAAACATGAGTCATCCCGAATTTATGAGGTTTCATAAATTCGGGATTTTTTATACAATTTAATGATTATCAGATCTTTATAAACTTCTTGCCTGTACTTACCTTCCACAAAGGCTATTGGTTTCCTGAGAAATTGGCTCCCAAACTAAAGGAGAAAATCCCGACCTAAAAAAATGCCTTTTCCAGGTTAGTCTGTTTGATGAAAAAAGCAAACAGCAGGGCTTCATAATTGAATTGAATCGAAATATAGCACACTGAAAATCAGTAATTTGGAAATAAGTACTTCATTCTTTTTGGATAAAAGAAATCCCGAACCTTCAAATTGAAAATTCGGGATGACGCATGTTTCTACCTTGTGCTACAGGAAACCCACGTTGCTTAACAACAATCGGGTCCGCAACAGGCTTCGCCTTTCCCCAATACGGCCAGTTCCAGTTTTGGTTTTGCTGGCCTTGCCTTGGCGCCTGCTTTTTCGGCAAATACCGTAATACTGAAAATCCCGGTGCCAGAAGCTACGAAGTCCCGAATCTGCTCTTTGGTAAGGTATTCCAGCAAAATATCGTCGGGAATCATGATAGGCTTTTGCTTTTGGACGGTTATGTTTTCAAAGCCAGTTTGGCGGATGAACTCGAGATAATCCTCCATTTGGATGGCGCCAGCCACACAACCTGCGTACATCTCGGCGCTTTCGCGTATTTGGCTGGGTAAATCACCGACCAGTACGACATCGGAGATGCTAAAATGACCGCCCGGGCGCAATACCCGCATAATTTCGCTGATGACTTTGGATTTATCGGGGACCAAATTTAACACACAATTGCTCACCACCACATCAACGGTTGCATCCGCAAGCGGCATATCGTCGATATCTCCTTCGCGAAATTCCACGTTATTGAACCCCAATCGGTCGGCGTTTTCCCGGGCTTTCCGGATCATTTCCGGAGTAAAATCGATGCCGATAACTTTTCCACTGGCACCTGCTTCTGCACGGGCAATGAAACAGTCGTTGCCGGCGCCCGAGCCCAAATCAACTACGGTATCGCCTTCCTGAATATGGGCAAATTCGGTAGGCAGGCCACAACCTAACCCAAGATCGGCATCCGGGTTGTAGCCCTTCAACTCCTCATAAGATTCCGACATGATGGTGTAGGTGCCCTGCGGGCCGCTGCCGCAGCAGGATTGCTCGTTGACGCTTTTGGGCTGTAATGCAATGGCCGCATATTTTTCGCGGACGGTTGATTTGATATCCATTTTGTATATGTTTAAATGTTGAAAGGATTGGGCTGTAAGGCGGCCCTATTTTCAGCCAACTTTTCAGCCCACTTTACAGCCCCTTTTCAGCAGCACGTAAAGCTGCCCGGTTGAGCAAAAAAGGTTTTAAAAAGCGCTTCGAAACGCTCGAAAGCTTCATAATTGATACAATAACAGGACTTAGGGCCTTCTACAGTGCCTTGAATGAGTCCGGCATCCAACAGTTCCTTAAGGTGCTGCGATACCGTGCTGTGCGCCAAAGTCAGCACTTCCACGATTTCGCCACAAATACAGGCTTGTCGACGCGCCAGTTCTCCAAGAATCGCAATGCGTGCCGGATGGCTAAGCGCCTTGGCCACTTCTGCCAACTCATTCTCTACGGTACCAAATTCGTTGCGTTTGTGAAATGCCATTGTTTTTTATTTATCGCAAAGATACGATAAAGCAATTTAAAGATACAAACTTTAAATCGTATTTTTACGATAAAAAACATAAATTACTCATTGTCAAACCATTAAAACGCGCTCAAAAGCCATAGAAAACTATCCTTTCGAAGAACGCCCCACTTATCCACCCTATACTTCACCGATTGTCCTCCACTGTTCATCCTGATAAAAATCTACACCCACAATTTGCAAATTCTCCCTACCTTTGCTCAAATGTACCCGAACTACGCCCTGGCGTGGCCGGAATTGCACATAATCCTTATGTTTTGTGGTAAATGAAAATTTCGTTGAATTGGATTCGAGACTTTCTCGATCTAGATAAAGAACCCTCTGAAATCGCCGACATATTGACTTCGTTGGGCTTGGAGGTGGAAGGACTGGAAGACGTAAAACCCTCGGCTGTTGACCTCGACAAGGTGTTTACAGGCCGTGTGGCAGCGTGCGAACCCATACCCGATACCGATCATCTCTCAGCGACTACGGTCGACTTAGGCGATGGCACCCTGCGATCCATCGTATGTGGCGCGCCCAATGTTGCTGCTGGCCAGAAAGTGCTGGTAGCCGTTCCTGGCGCTAATGTTTTCTCCAAGGACGGTTCGCTGTTCACCATTGGCGAGCGCAAGGTGCGCGGCGTAATGTCGGCAGGCATGATCTGTGCCGAAGACGAACTCGGCATCGGGCACGACCACTCGGGCATTATGGTGCTCCCTGCAGATACAGCCCTGGGCATTCCTGCCAGTCGGTACCTCAATATGGCCAGCGACACCGTGATTGAAATTGGACTGACCCCCAACCGCGCCGACGCTACCAACCATCTCGGCGTAGCCCGCGATCTGGCGGCTTATCTCCGGGTGCAGGAAAATGCCAAAATTGACCTGCGACTCCCCGATGTCAGCCAATTCCCCGATGTTTCCAAACTCCCTGCCTATCCGGTTGACGTAGAAAACAAGGAAGCAGCCCCGCGTTACACAGGCCTCCTGCTGAAGGGGGTAAAAGTACAGGAAAGCCCCGAATGGCTGCAAAAACGCCTGCTGGCCGTAGGCCAACGCCCCATCAACAACATAGTAGACGTCACCAATTACGTTCGCATCGAATTGGGGCAACCCCTGCACGCATTCGATGCCGACCAGATTCGTGGCAACAAGGTGGTGGTTAAAACCCTGCCAGAAGGCACGGTTTTCAAGAGCCTCGATGCCACAGACCGTAAACTCTTCGCGGAAGACCTTATAATTTGCGATGCCGAATCGAACCCGATGTGTATCGGCGGCGTTTTCGGCGGTGCAACCAGCGGCGTTTCGGATAGTACCGTCAACGTATTTCTGGAAAGCGCCTTTTTCAATGCGGGTTATATTCGTCGTTCCATGATTCGCCACAACCTGCGCACCGACGCAGCTTGGTGTTTCGAAAAAGGCGTAGACCCTAATATCGCCCTGACGTCCCTGAAACGCGCAGCACTGTTGATACTGGAACTGGCCGGTGGCGAAATAGCCTCATCGGTTACCGACTTGTACCCCACACCGGTCATGCCGGCAAAGATCCCAGTTTCTGTAAAGGGTGTCAATACCCTCATCGGCATTGATTTACCCGCGGCAACCATAAAGTCAATCCTGACTGCCCTGGAAATCGGTATCGAATCCGACCAGGGCGATGCCTTTACGGCCATCATCCCCACGAACAAGCCCGACGTTATCCGGGAGGCCGATGTGGTAGAAGAGGTGCTTCGGGTATACGGACTCGACAATGTTCCCGTACCCGCACACATCCGGAGCAGCATGGAAATCACGCCCAATCCGAACCCGGAAGCGGTGCGCAAACTGGCGGCAGATTTCCTGGCGTCAACGGGCTTCAATGAGGCAATGAGCCTGTCGTTAACCAACTCCGCCTACTACACTGCAGAGCAACCGCTGTTGGCCATTCCAGCCGCGGAACTCGTTTATGTGAACAATACGGCCAACCAGGGCCTGGATTGCCTCCGACCGATGATGCTGATTGGTGGCCTGGAGGCCATTCGCCACAACCAAAACCGGCAGAACCCGGATTTGCGCTTATTCGAACTCGGAAAAGTGTACCGGTGGGCAAAACGCGTGCCGAAGGACATGGCCAACGCCATTGGATCCACCCTGCCAGAAGCCAGCCTTATCGACAGTCCAGACGAAACACAACGGCTGGCCATTTGGCTCAGCGGGGCACACGACAGCGAATCCTGGACGCCAGCAAGCAAAAAGTCAGTAGACTTCTACACCCTTAAAGCAGTGGTGGAAAATTTGCTGCAGCGATTGGGTATCAGTGGTTACCAGGAAACAGTGCTGGAAGGCTCTGATGCTTTTGCCTTTGGCATACGTTACCACCGCGGGCCACAGGAACTGGTCAGCTTTGGAAAGGTATCAGCAGCCATTCAGAAAGCCATGGACCTGAAAAATCCGGTGTTTTTTGCTGATTTCAATTTTGACAAACTGATGGCGGCGCTGGCCAACAACAAGGTACAATACCAGGCCTGGAGCCGATTCCCTACTGTCCGCCGAGACTTGGCGCTGGTGCTGGACCAGTCGGTTAGCTTTTGGTGAAGTCCGCCAATTGGCCCAAAAAACGGCTAAAAAGGTATTGATTGACACGAATCTCTTCGATGTTTTTGAAGATGAAAAACGCCTCGGCGCCGGAAAAAATCCTACGCGGTGAGCTTCGTTTTCGAAAACATGGAAAAAACGCTGCAAGACAAGGACGTAGACCAGGTAATGCAGCAACTCCAATCGGCATTTGAGTCGAAACTCAATGCCCTCATCCGCAAATGAATCAAAATCGCTTGTCCTGCCGAAACGTCGGCAGGTGGCAGAAAGGGTCTGAAAAAAGACAACCCTGCAAAGCGCATTTCACATCACTATTAATGTACAACCCATTATGGAAATAGGAATGGAATTGATCGTTGGTTTGGTGGTTGGCGCAGCCGTGGCTTTTGTTATAGCCACGATGCTCAACAAAAAAGCCAACCAACGCGCCGTTGAAGAAGGCAACCGACAAGCCGACATGGCTGTTAAGGAGGCCCGCCTCACCGCCAAACGCCTCACCGATGAAGCGGCAGTAGCGGCTGAAAAAGTTGTTTCGAAAGCCGAAGCGGAGAACGAACGCATCAAACAGCAAAAAATTCAGGAAGCCAAGGAACGCTATGCGCAAATGCGCAGCCAGTTCGACACCGAAAAGGCACAGCATCAGGTGAGCCTGAAGGAAATGGAGGTGGACATTATGGCCCGCCAGAAAGAACTGCAGATGCAGACCGACAATTTTCAGGTCAAAGTTGACGAGATCAATAACAAAAAACAAGACCTCGAAAACCGGGAAGTAGAAATTGCCGCCATCCGCGAAAACCTGGACAAACAGCTGAAAATCGTTCAAAAGAAGAAAGAAGAACTTGATGCTGCCAACGAAGAGCGGATCAAAGCCCTGGAAAAAATCGCCCAGCTCAGCCAGCAGGACGCCAAAGACCAACTTCTGGAGGCCGTTCGCGCCAAGAGCGAGTCAGAAGCCATGTCTATCGTGAAAGATGCCGTTAACCAGGCCAAACTCAATGCCAACAAAGAGGCCAAGCGGATTGTTATCCAGACCATCCAGCGCATGGCCGCTGAGTTTACCATTGAGAACACCGTTTCGGTATTCAACCTGGAAAACGACGACATGAAGGGCCAGATCATCGGTCGCGAAGGCCGGAACATCCGCGCCCTGGAAGCCGCTACCGGTGTAGAAATCATCGTAGACGATACACCGGAAGCCATTGTAATTTCATCCTTCGACCCCATCCGCCGGGAAGTTGCCCGCCTTTCGCTGCAACGCCTGGTTGCCGATGGCCGTATCCACCCGGCCCGCATTGAAGAAGTGGTGGCCAAAGTGCACAAACAACTCGAAGAGCAAATCATCGAAATCGGCGAACGCACCGTCATCGAACTGGGCATCCATGGCCTGAACGCCGCACTCGTGCGCATGGTTGGCCGGATGCGTTTCCGCTCCTCCTACGGACAGAATCTGCTCAAACACTCGATTGAAACGGCTGAAATTTGCTCCCTGATGGCCGCCGAGTTGGGCCTGAATCCGAAGCAGATTAAAATGGCCAAACGCGCCGGTTTGCTCCACGATATTGGCAAAGTGGCCGAGGAAGAAACCGAACTCTCCCACGCCTTGGTGGGCATGAAACTCTGCGAACAACACGGCGAGCACCCAGTGATCGTCAATGCAGTAGGCGCTCACCACGACGAAGTGGAGATGAACAACATCATCGCTCCTATTGTACAGGCCTGTGACGCCATCTCCGGTGCACGCCCGGGCGCACGCCGCGAGATCCTTGAGAACTACCTCAAGCGCATTGGCGAACTCGAAGACCTCGCCATGAGCTACGAAGGAGTATCCAAAGCATTCGCCATGCAAGCCGGCCGCGAACTTCGCGTAATCGTAGAATCAGAGAAAGTAACCGACCAGTATGCCGACGACCTCTCCTTCATGATTTCTCAGAAAATCCAGGATGAGATGCAGTACCCCGGCCAAATTCGGGTAACGGTGATCCGTGAGAAACGGGCCGTAGCGTACGCGCGATAAACGATTTTTATACCATAAAAAATGGGGACGCGATGGTCAGTTGACACACGCAGTCCCCATTTTTTATGGTTAAAACGCCGATCAGTTTTTCAGCTTGATTAATTTTTTGCTCCCCAGCCATTGTCCGTTTTGCCAAAGGCTCAGCGCGTAAACACCTGCAGGCAATTCCCGAAAAGACAAGTAATCGTTGTTTTGCAGCTTTTTTTCCAAAACAGGGACGCCCTGGGCATTGAAAACCTTTAGTTGAAGCGCCCCCGGAGGGCAATCCGAACAAATGAACCGGGAAATATCAGCTACAGGGTTGGGTTGCATGTTCCAATCGGCCAGCAAAGTGTGTTGTTGCGCTGTACCCACAGCCTGCCTTACCTGAAAAGTGTATTCCCGACTGCATACAGCTGCATTGGTAATCGTAACAGTATAGGTACCCGGAGCCACAACAGCAAATTCGGCGCCACTTGATCCATCCGACCATCCATATATAGCATTATCAACCCCCGGACTCAGCGTCGTAGTTTCGCCGGCCGGCAAATACACCACCGGGTCCTGGGTAGAATAGTCATCGAGCGTGCCGTCGTTCCTAAATGAGCGTATCGCCTGTGCATCGGGAATCACCGACAATTCGATGTTGGGGCAAGGATATTCAATACCGTGGTGCAGCGTAAAAACCGTTTGAAGCAAAAAGGTATCGGCCGTCTCCAGCGAAAAGGGGCCATGGGCATATACCATGCGACGATCGGCATAAACCATATTTGCCGTACACATCGATACGCCGTTGGGATCAGCGGGGTTGTCGGGAAAAATATAGGGTGCAGTAGCAATGCTATCTCCATTTTTCCGCCGGCCACTGAGGTAATAATAATATTCAATAGGCGTATTGGGTTCAGACATATTGAAGGGGCCGTCGCCTGAGGCTTCAAAAAAGATCGAATTGCTCAGATTTTGATTCACAAAACCAGCCGATAGAATCGGAATGTCGTTGTGAAAACCAAGGGCCGTTAAACAGTCCTGATCCTCAGCATCCTGGTTGTACACGTAAACAGCGTCGGCTTGTTCGGCTGTTCCGATGTGATCGTCCTGGTAACAGCCCAGGTCGAAATCGGTGAAAAGCCCCAGGTAGGTACTGTCGAGGGCGCCAGGTGTGCGTTTAATGACCTGAAAATCCACCCAAACGGAGTTTTCAAGCGGCAGGTTGGCGGGGCAGTCGAAGGTGAATGCTGAAATGAAAAAATCAGCGACAATTGGGGCCGCCATGGTATTAAGGTGTTGGGTGCTGTCGGTTATAGCCCACCAAACCATGCGATCGCCTTTCATGGCGGGGTAGTCACCATCGTATGCATTGTACAGCCCGTCGTTGTTGTTGTCTACAAAAGGCGCAGGAAAAAGCGACGGCTCGGTAGTTACTGGTGTAAAATCCGGGTTGACGCGCAGGTTGGGGTTCCCCTTACCGGGCCATTGGAGTATATCAACCGGAATGTTGTAATCCTGGATTTCGTTCAATGCAAAAGCCGTACGGAAGGCATCGATACCACTGCGGCTCACAGCCCAAACCCGGGAAAAGTCCTTCTCTTTAGTATTTGCGCTACCACTGCGAAAATCCCGCATAATGTAATCGTCGGCCGCCAACCGCAGGGCTCCCGAGGCATCGTATCCACCCAACCAGGGCGAGGAAGCAAACTGTACCGCTGGTTTTCCATCGGGAGATTGCTGGAAATTGGCATCATAAAAGTCGGTAAACAGGTTCGAACTGGCTTTAAATTCAACCCTAAGACTGTCGGTCTCCAGGATGACGCCATCAGCCCGAATATCCTGCGGGGCAGCGCTCATTCCATCGGCGTCGGTTCGGATCAGGCAATTTCGAAAGTTTCCAGTGCTGGCACGGGCCGCCAGTAAAAAACCGCCGTCATTGAGCGAGAATACCGTTACGCCAGCGCCTTTTTCAAATTCCCGGCGCCACAGTTCGTTTCCGTCGGCATCACAGCGCAGCAGGACAATCGACAAAGACGATTGGGTTTGTCCCGCAGCAATAATACCCCCATCCAGCGTGGCTTTTAGGTCAAATAAGTTCTGGACATCGGCATACGTTTGGGTCCATTCCAGGATGCCGCCGGAGGCCATTTTAAAAATCGCGCCTGTGTTATTCAAATTTCCGCAGCCCATGATCGCACTGCCCGAAGTAGAAAGGTTGGAAACCCTGGAAAATGGATTCGCCACCGACCAAATGGTATTCCCCGCAGGGTCGATGCCTGAAATGCCGGCACTCATGTTGCCACCAGCATCGTGTGCCAGGCAGTAGCCGAAACCAGTAGCACACACCGCCTGTGGCATACCGCCCCAGGGTTGCTGACCGGTGATTTGAAAACCAATGCCTGGCAGGTGTAACAACTGCCAAATCGAATCCTTACCGAAAACCATATCAGTAGAGTCGTTTACCGGAATCACCATGGGGCTGCGCCGCGACAGGCTGGAATGGGTATCATGAAGCAGCAAATCGTGCTTAAAACCCTCGCCAGGGATGAATTCCGAAAACAAATAGCTGGCCTGGCCAGGGTATCCTGTTCGCCGGGCCACAACAAAAGCGGGAAAGCCAGTTGCTGGCATGGGGAATTCCCGCATGTACCCAATATATTCGGAAAGGCCAAGACTGAGACTCGCCCTTCCGCGCTCCGACCCGCCTTTGTCTACTTTAAAAACATTGTTGTAATTCAGGAATAAATAGCCTGCATCGGCGGGCAACAATTGCGTGAAACTGTTAAAAACATCGCCAGAATAACGTTTGTACCAACCCTGTTGGGCCGGCAGGTTGGCAACAACAAACAGCAGGACAATCAAGAAAATTTGTTTTTTCATGGTCTTTTTTTTGGGTGTAATTGGTAGTTTTGAAAGTATTAAAATAACGTGCGTTTTGGATAGGCTCTGCCAAGAAAAGTTGTCTCCTTTCAGTCGACATGACAGGGCCAAGGGGGAGGGTTGCCTCGCTCCGCTCGGCGAGGTTGTTGTCTCCTTTCAGTCGACCTGACGCGCAGTAGCGTGTGAGTTGCCTCCACTGCTTAGTCAGAGGAGGCGGAGATGGAGTCTCCCGAAGCGGCGATAGCAGCTTATTGCCCCAAAGCCGTCGTGTCGACGGAAAGGAGACAACTTTTTTTTTACAAAACCTATCCAAAACTCACGTTAAAATAATGAAAAAGCGCTACTTGCAGCACAGGTGCTTACAAATAACGCTTTTTTTAACTTGTCATAAATCGCCTTTTATTCAAACCAGCCGATTGCTGGGTGAATACTGCTTAACAGTTGATGAATGCACTTTAGCTGTTTGGGCCAATTGTTTAGGCCACCTGTAAAACAGGCCGGTGCAGCCTGTTTTCCAACCACCAGAATCCGTACATCCCGATCAGGGCCAGTGCAACCATCGTGACCCACAAGGTATTGAATCCAAAAGCAGCAACAACCTGCGTTCCCAACAACGGCGCTACGATGTTCGCCAGCGAATACGACATGGTGTAAACAGCCATATACTGCCCCTGACTACCTTGTGATTTAGCACGATCGTAGGAAAAGTTGGTACTAAAGGGCATGACCAGCATTTCCCCAAAGGACATAGCGACAACGTACAGCAGCGCAGGAGCCATTGCAAAGCTCGTCGGAATCAGGAATACCGAATAGGCCAGTGCGTATAAAACCAATCCGCGGCGTATAAAACTGGTGGGGCGTCTCCGACCGTCAATTTGATAAATCAGCGGCATTTCCACCAAAAAAACGATAAAGCCGTTCAACGCTGCCACCAAGCCAATTTTTGCTTCCGGCCAGTGATACACGGTTTTGAAAAACAGGGGGATCGTCCAGATGAACTGCATAAAAATAATGGCATTGATGAAGGTCAGGGCGCAAAATGCCAGATAAGGTTTGTCTCGGTACGGCGACAGATGTGGCTCCTCTGGCAACTGCTGATCGTTGTGCTCCACTGCCGCTGCTTTTACCGGTGGCACAAGCCAACGCAACAGCATGGCGGCGATGAGGCAAGTAAGTCCGTCCACCCAGAAAAGCCAGTTCCAACCCAGGGCGGCCAGCAATCCACCAGCGGCTGGCGCAACCGTCCAGCCCAGGTTAACGGCCAGGCGATACAGGGAAATAGAGCGGGTGCGCGTCTCTGGCGTGCTGTGCCGGGCAATGGCCACAGCATTGGCGGGTCGGAATATTTCAGATACCAGGCTCAGGACAAATACGCCCAGGCACATCCACTCAAAGCTGCGAATTGAAAGCAGCGCGATCAACACCAACCCGTTCAGCACCAAACTCCAGATTTGAATGTTGTAATAGCCAAACTTATCCGTCAGTTTACCGCCACTGAAAGCGCCCAATAAGGCACCAACACCAAAGCAGCCTAAAACATAGCCGGCATCCCGCAACCCAAAATGGAGCTGCTGGGTCAGGTAAACCGTCATAAAGGCAAGTACCATGGCGCCACAACGGTTGACCATACTGACAAGGGACAGAAACCAAATTTTTTGGGGTATCCCGGTAAAGGATGCCAGCCAGTGCGTGTAAAATCGACGGAGCATGATCAGACAGGATTGTAGTGATATAAGATCACAGGTGCACAACAACTACACCTGCAAAATAAAAAACCGTTAAGCTCGACTTTAGGTTCCACAAAGGGAAGAATATTTTGTTTTTGGAAAAAATATATGGTTTACGATTACATGATTTACGATTTGCGATTGGATTGGAGATTTACGATTAGAGAGCGTGAATTTTTTTTACGCTGTCTCCTATTTGCTTTTTGACAGCGGACTACCAATGGAATCGAAATTTCGCAAATCTCCAATCCAATCGCAAATCGTAAATCATGTAATCGTAAACCGGAAATCATGTGATCGGAATAAAAAACGCCTGCTACCAAAAGGTAGCAGGCGTAGTTCATACAATAGAAAGGATTAATTGCTTCTTTCCTGGCAATTTGCCAATTTTCATGGTTTGCGTCGTTGCCGATACAATGTTTTCTGCCGCTAAATTCTAAACTTTGTGCTGAACTACAAAGTTTTTTTTCCGACGTTTGACAAATGTTGTTACAAACCGAACGCCTGATACTGTTTCCAGCGGGTTTACCCATCCTGGATGCGATGGTCCGAAAGGAGTGGCCACAGCTTTCATCTTTACTGGGCGGGGTAGACCTGGCCGATGGCTGGACCCATTTCCCCGAAGCGCTGGCCTGGATGCGCGACCACCTCAAAGAAAACCCGGAGGAAACCGGCATGTGGAGTTACTGCGTCATTCACCGCAACGATGTGCGCCTGATTGGCACCTGTGGCTACAAAGGTTTCCCCGACCCCGACGGCTTTTTGGAAATCGGCTATGAAATCGCCGTGGCATACCAAAACCGCGGACTGGCAACAGAAGCAGCCTTGGCCCTTACGGGGCATGCCTTAAGCATGAATGGCGTCAGTGGCGTTATGGCCCATACGCTGGCAGAAGAAAATGCCTCTACTGCTGTACTGCGCAAACTGGGCTTCCAGTTTGTCGAAGAAATCGTTGACATCGAAGATGGCCTGATCTGGCGCTGGATAAAGAAAGGAACCTGACGCAGGTCCATATATAAAACCAACCCAACCAACTCTACAGCCTACCCTACAGCCAACCCTACAACCAACCCTTAATCAATATGCCAGCGCAAACAACACCCTGCGCGTGCTGGGTTTTCCGGTAAGCACACATTTTCCATCTTCCATTTCGCCGTCGACAGGAATACAGCGGATGGTTGCTTTGGTGCGCTCTTTAATTTCGAGTTCTGTTTCGGTGGTACCATCCCAGTGAGCTGATACAAAACCAGCTTTGGTTTCCAGCGTTTCCACAAATTCGTCCCAGGAATCCACCTTACGGATGTTTTCATCGCGGAAGGCTTTGGCCCGGTTGAAGAGGTTTTGCTGGATATCTTCCAGCAATTGGGCAACGTAGTCGTCGATTCCATCGAGAGAAACGCTCAATTTTTCTTTGGTATCGCGCCGGGCTACCTCGATCTGGTTGTTGGCCAGGTCGCGGGCGCCAATTCCAAGACGAACGGGTACGCCAATCATTTCGTATTCAGCGAACTTAAAACCTGGACGGTTCTGGTCGTCGTTGTCTATTTTAACCCTGATGCCCTTGGCCCTAAGTGATTTGGCAATTTTATCGGCTACTACGCTTAGTTCATCGGAAGGTTTAGGGATGGGTACAATTACCACCTGAATAGGTGCCAGTTTTGGCGGCAGCACCAGTCCGTCGTCATCGGAATGGGTCATGATGAGGCCACCGATGAGGCGGGTTGAAACACCCCAGGATGTAGCCCAAACATACTCCTGCTGGTTTTCTTTGTTAAGAAATTGTACATCGAAAGCCTTGGCAAAATTTTGTCCGAGGAAGTGGGATGTTCCCGCCTGCAAGGCCTTGCCATCCTGCATCAACGCTTCGATGCAAAAGGTTTCATCGGCACCAGCAAAACGCTCGTTGGCCGTTTTGATGCCCTTGATAACCGGCATGGCCATGTACTCTTCTGCAAATTTGGCATACAAATCGAGAATCAGCCTGGTTTCGGCCATGGCCTCTGCGGCATTGGCATGGGCGGTGTGGCCTTCCTGCCAGAGAAACTCCGTGGTGCGCAGGAAGGGGCGGGTGCGCATTTCCCAGCGCACTACATTGGCCCACTGGTTGATCAGCAGGGGCAAATCGCGGTAGGATTGAATCCAGTCGCGGTAAGAATTCCAGATGATGGTCTCGGAAGTGGGGCGCACGATCAGTTCCTCCTCCAGTTTGGCCTCAGGATCCACAATAACACCGTTTCCGTTGGGGTCGTTCATCAGCCGGTAATGGGTGACAACGGCACACTCTTTGGCAAAGCCTTCGACGTGCGCAGCTTCCCTGCTGAGAAAACTCTTGGGAATGAATAAGGGGAAATAGGCATTTACGTGCCCGGTTTCCTTAAACATGGCGTCCAGGGTATCGCGCATTTTTTCCCAAATGGCAAAACCATGCGGTTTAATGACCATACAACCGCGCACCGCAGAATTGTCTGCCATACGCGCTTTGTGGACGATGTTGAGGTACCATTCGGAATAATTCTCTGAGCGGGGTGTTATTTCCTTGGCCATAATTATAGTATAATAGGTATGTGACGTATTGAAGCAGTCGTTGCTTGAACCTGTATGGTTAATTTCGCGTTAAGATGTAGTATAAAATGTTACATTTGGGAACCGGGGCGGTCTTTACATTAAGCACTTTAACATAAAAAGGTTCCGAAACGCCCTGTTTAAGTCAACTTTAACCATGCTAATGCACGACTTTAAAAGCCCTTTAACCAAAAAAAGCCTGCAAAGGTAATACTTTTGATCCTGAAACTTGCGTACCGGATTCTTGCTAAAACACTCAGTCATCATGAAACAAAAAAATAATTTCCCCATCTGGTCTTTGATTGCCTTACTGGTAGTGGCCTTCTCAGGCTCCCTGTTTGCACAAGACGATCTGTACTATGATCCTGAGCGCGATGTTCGGACCCAGTACAGCAACAACGATTACAACGACAACAGTTACTCCAACACCGATAATGGTAACTATGACGATGCGTACTACGATTACGAAGACGACTATGCCTACCAGTATTCCTCCCGCATTCGTCGCTTCCACCGTGGTGCGGCAGCCGTAGGCTACTACGACCCCTTCTTTGTCGACATGTGGTTTTACGACCCCTTCTATCTGCCTGGTGCCAGCATTTATATTGGTGGTTACAACGACTACTGGGCCTTCCGGAACTGGCGTCGATTCAACCGCTTTAACAGGCTGGAACAACTGGGGCGGATACAATAACCCTTACTGCGGTTATGGCTTCAACAACTGGGGTTATGGCCCCAACTATGGCTTCAACGGCTGGGGCGGTGGCTTCAACAGCTGGGGCGGTGGTTACAATGCCTGGAACAACCCGTATGTGGTCAACAATTACTTTTACGACCCCTACTGGTCCTGGAATGGTTGCAACCCTTATTACAACAATACGTGGGTAAACAACAACTATTACTCCAATAACAACCCACACTACGACAACGGCTATAATCCCCAAACGTACACTGGTCCACGCCGCAGCGGATCTACGGTGAATTCAACCGGCTATGCCCGTATTGCAGAGAATGGAAGGCTGTCGTCAACCGTAAAAGCACCGGTGGTAGAAAAAATGGCGCCCTCCAATTCGCGCTTAAATGCCCGCACGGTGGAAAGCGACCGCGAACCCAGCAAAGTATCCGAACGCACCCGTACGGTTCAGCCTTCAGGCCGGCCGGCACAAGATGCCAGGGTAGAACGCCAGGACAACAGTCAGGACGTCCGTAAGGTCCAGCCTGCGGAGCGCAGCACGCGCCCAAGCAACGATGTGCAGCGTTCCACCACACCAAGCCGTGAGGTACGCCCGAACAACGACATTCAGCGCTCTACACCAAGCCGTGAGGTACGCCCGAACAACGACGTTCAGCGCTCCACACCGAGCCGTGAGGTACGCCCGAACAACGACGTTCAGCGCTCCACACCGAGCCGTGAAGCACGCCCGAACAACGACGTTCAGCGCACCACACCAAGGCGCGACGTACGCCCGAGCGCACCGCGCCCATCCCGCGAGGTGCAGCCCAATAACAATCAGGGTGCATCCAGCAGATCGTCCAGCCCTAGTAGAAGCAACAGCGGAGGAGGTTATACTCCCAGTCGCAGTTCCGACAGCGGCAGCTCCAGCAATCGCTCTGTAAGCCCGAGCAGAAGCAGCAGCCCTTCCTCTTCAGGAAGCAGTTCTTCCGGTCGCAGCAGCAGTGGTGGAAGTAGCAGCAGTGGTGGCAGCAGCAAAAGCAGCTCCTCCAGCGGTCGCGGTGGCAGAAATTAAGCAGGCGCTGTTTTAAAAAGCATATTCGACCTACACGATGAGGCCGTCTCAAAAGAATGTTTATACGTTTTTGGTTCCCTTCTCCCCATGTTTACACGAGAAAACCGGTCCAATGACAGCGAACCTCTTTGGGGACGGCCTCCTATTTTTCAATATCCTTGCCCGACCAAGGCCAATAACAATTACATCATGAAACACATCTTTCTATACCTATTCCTACTGGTTTGCAGCATCACCGTATCTGCACAAAATGTTTCCGACGCCGTACGTTTCAGCAACCTTCAGCCGGGTGGCACCGCGCGCTTTCTTGGTGTAGGCGGCGCCTTCGGAGCCCTTGGCGCCGATTTTGGCGTGGTCAGTACCAACCCTGCCGGATTGGCCATGTTCCGCACCAATGAGATGATTTTTACCCCCGCACTGAATTTTCGGAAAACCGAAGCAACGATGAATGGCGCAGGCAACGAAGCCTGGACCGACACCAAAAGCAATTTCAATTTCAACAATATTGGTCTCGTGTTTAATTCGGAGCCCCGTGCGGCGAAATGGACGAATTTCAACTTCGGCATTGGGTTCAACCGCCAGCAGAACTACAACCAGAGCATTTACTACGAAGGGAATGCACCCGGATCCGTGCTGAACAATTGGTACGACGAGGCAGCCCAGACCATCAACGGCGGCGGCAGCGAAAACGAGCTGGATCCTTTTGGGGCTAAAATGGCCTATGATGCCAACGCTATTTATTTTCAGGATGGGGCAATTTCTTATGATTTTGGCGCCACACCGGATGCTGTCGTTCGCCGCAACCAAGGGCTTATCAGCACCGGCGGAATTAACGAAATGGCCTTTTCTTTCGCAGGAAACTACGATGAGAAACTCATGGTCGGCGCTACCATCGGCGTACCTTTTGTCAACTACCGCCTCGATGGCACCTACGAGGAGTCGGATCCGGGTGATGCTGTGGATTACTTTGACAACCTCACCTACACCGAATACCTGCGGACCAATGGCGTGGGCATTAACTTGAAAATGGGCGTCATATTTCGCCTGAGCCAAATGATCCGGCTTGGCGGCGCTTTCCACACCCCCACTTTCATGAGCCTCACAGATAAATACAGCAACACCTTTTCCTACACGTATACCGACGGGAACGGCACTGCCAGCAACACCGGTTACTCCCCCGACGGCACCTCCGATTACAAATTGCGAACCCCTTGGCGGGCCATCGCCAGCGGCGCTGTGGTGATCAATAAATTTGGCTTTGTCAGCGCCGATGTGGAATGGGTAGACTACAGCGCAAGCCGCTATAATTTCACCTCCGACATCAGCAACTCCTCTAACGAGCAGTACGAACGCGAAATCAACAACAGCATTCAACGCCAACTGAAGCAGAGCATGAATGTGCGTATTGGTGGTGAACTGGCCGTAGATGCCTTCCGGTTCCGGGCTGGCGTAAACCTCTTGGGTAAACCTTACGAAGGCCAGACCGGGTTTAATACCGCTTACACCGCCGGTGTCGGGCTTCGCTCAGAGTCATTTTACCTCGACCTGGGCTACCGCCGTACACTCAACAGTGGGACAGTTTCGCCATACAATGGCGCTCCGCTCACCTCATTGGATACCAAAGCCAACGATTTTATGATGACGCTTGGGTTTAAATTTTAGAACAGTAGTGGAACGGTGGGAGAACCTATGGTATTTCGCCTAAGGTATAGTTACAACGACCATAGCGGCATTTCGCCACTATGGTCGTTGCAATTTATGTTATAGCAAGTTTTAGCCCAATTTGCTTTTTAATACACGGTTTTGCTTTTTTGCTTCTTCGTCCATATAAGCGCCAATTACTAGTCCGATCATCATTCCCAAAGCCACTCCAACACCCATTTTAAACACCGACCCAAATGCAGCGCCAAATGCGACTCCTAGCGAAATGCCTATTCCAGTGTAATATCCTTCCGAAATCAAAGAAAAATTATCTCTCAAATATTTTTTAAGCTCATTCAATCTGTTCCTAAAGTATTTTATTCTGTTTTCAGGATTTGATTTTAAATCAAGCTCATCAAGTTTTTTTTCTATTGCCTGCAATTCTTCATGCGTAAAACGCCTTTCCTCCAAATTGGATATTAGCCCAATAAATCTTTCATAAATCTTGATTTCAGACTTTCTATCCGTCTCTATGCTTAGACGCTTGAAAAGGTCAGTGGCGGCATGTAATTTCATAATCAGCGTGATCTTTATTCGTTTAGTAAGAACCCATATTACTTTTGTTTTGGTTCAATACAGCGCCATATTCGATGCGCTGGCTCAATTATTCGACGAAATATTGAACTTCCGCTAATTTGTAACTGATTTTGTTTGTGTCATGCTTGTACCATCACCATGGCTATAACAGTGCGTAAACCCAAATCTCATTAATGTTAAGCACCTTAGATCGGATAAAACAGATTTCACAAAGACCTGCCAGTTTTGCATATCCAAATATTTGTGATCTTTGCGAAATCCTTCAACTGTCCAACAACTGTTATGGCATTTCTCGACACTCCCATCCCCGGACTTTACGTATTCGAACCACGTGTTTTCCACGACGAGCGGGGCTATTTTTATGAAAGCTACAACCGCCTGGCTTGGGAAGGAATCGGGGTGTATACCGATTTTGTACAGGACAACCAGTCGCGTTCCAGTGCCGGTGTGCTGCGCGGCCTGCACTACCAAACGGGCGACATGGCCCAGGCCAAACTGGTGCGCGTAATTGAAGGAGAGGTGCTGGATGTAGCCGTTGACCTGCGGGAAAACAGCCCCACCTTCGGCAAATGGTATAGCATCCGGCTCAGCGCTGAAAACAGACGGCAGATGCTGGTGCCGCGCGGTTTTGCCCATGGTTACCTCGTGCTTAGCGAAACCGCCGAGTTTTTTTACAAGTGCGACAACTACTATTCAAAACCGGCTGAAGGCGGCATCCGCTTCGACGACCCCACGCTGAACATTGATTGGGATTTCGACCTTTCCAGGGTAATTGTCTCTGAAAAAGACCTGAAATTGCCGTTTTTTGGCGACCATAAGCGGTAAACATACTCCATGGCTATCATCTCTTACCACTCGTTTTCACCTTGGGAACGCAGATCAATATTTGGGTTTTTATTAGGACGATAAACCAAATTACAGTCGGATTGTTTCGCCAACTATAGCATATTTAGCAACGTGTCGGAAATAACTTTCCGGATTTGGGGTGCAGGTTTTGTGTGCTGACAAGACGTCAAAACAGGCGTGTAGTAAATTACATTACTGTTTTGGCAACGCAGGCAGCGCTCAAAAAGTGCCGCCAAACTGGAAAGTTATTTCCGACACGTTGCTTAATTGGATGTTTGGGTTTTTAATTATTTTTACGAAAGAAACGCTCGTTTGGATGTAACATAGCATCACAAAACCCAACAACAGCAGTTTTTAAAATCGACGGGATACCTTCACCCTTGTCCAGCAAAACGATACCATGAAAAAAATCTACCCTTTACTCCTCGCTTTCTATCTTTTAAGCGCCTGCCTTCCCGCACAAACCAACATCCTCGCCACCAATACGATAGCAGAACAGGTAATGGTGGGCAATTTCAACCCGGCTGATTATGCCGCTTCGGTAGTGATCGACGATCCGCAGGCCATCGCTGCCGATTTACAGGTAGGTGTAAATCCCGACAGCCTGAAATCGTACATTATCCGCTTGAGCCAGTTTGGAACCCGCAACACTGGCGCCGACACCGTCAGCAATACCACCGGGTATGGTGCCGCCCGGCGTTGGGCCTACCAAAAATTTCAGGAGTTCAGCGCGCAAAACGAAGACCGGCTGGTATGCTCCTACCTCCAGTTCGACTTAGATGTATGTGGCATGGGGCAACACCGCAATGTGTTTGCCGTTTTGCCCGGCACCGATACCAGCAACCACGGCGTGGTGCTGATTGAAGGCCATATGGACAGCCGTTGCAATGTCCTTTGTGATGTTGATTGCCCTGCCGAAGGGGTGGAAGACAATGCCAGTGGCACCGCGCTGGTGATGGAACTTGCCCGCGTGATGGCAAAATATTCCTTCAAAAACACCATTGTGTTCGTAATTACAACCGGTGAAGAGCAGGGCCTGCTGGGTGCAGAGGCCTTTGCAGATTACATTCAGGAAAAAAACATTCCGCTTCGCGCTGTTCTCAACAACGATGTAATTGGCGGTGTTATTTGTGGACAGTCCTCCTCCCCGCCATCCTGTCCGGGACTGAATATCATTGATTCTACCAGCGTGCGCTTGTTTTCCTTTGGTTCTTTCAACTCCAAACACAAGCAGCTGGCGCGTTACATTAAGCTGGAATACCAGGAAAACATTCTGCCCACGGCTACCGTTCCCATGCTGGTGCGCATCATGAGCCCTGAAGACCGAACCGGACGCGGTGGCGATCATATCCCATTTCGCGAGCACAATTATCCTGCCATGCGCTTCACCGCTGCCAATGAACACGGCGACGCCTCCAATGGTCCCGGCTATACCGATCGGCAACATACTTCCGATGATATACTGGGTATTGACACCGATGGCGACCAAATTATCGATTCCTTTTTTGTACAGTTCCACTACCTGGCGCGCAACGCTGTGATCAATGGCAATGCCGCCGCTATGGCTGCCCGAAACGTACCTACACCGACAGATTTTACCGCGCAGCGCTCCGGCCCGCAGGTAACCGTTACCATTACCGACCCGCTGAACATCGGGGAGTATCGCGTGGCGGTGCGTGGATTGGCCAACGACTGGGATTCCGTTTACACCATTTCCAATGGCCTGAGTGGCACTTTCCCTTGTGCTGCACTTGGTCCGGTGTACATTAGTATTGCCGGCGTCGACAATAGTGGTGTGGAAAGCCTTTTTTCGATTGAAAAACCCGCCATTACCTCCGGTACTGCTGATCCTGAGTCTCAAGGTGAAAACTTTGAATTGTACCAAAACCGACCCAACCCCTTTGATGAAGCTACCTGGATCAGCTTCCGGGTTCAGCAGGTGCCGCGCCATCAAAAGGCGGCAATCCTGATTTCAGACCAGCAGGGCAGGGTGATTCAGGAAATTCCAGTGCAATTGAAAGATGGCCTCAACGAAGTACTCTACACCCACGGCTACGGTGTGCGCGGTGCTTTCACCTACACACTGCTGATCGATGGCGTGGTAATTGGGAGCCGGCAGATGGTGTTTGCGGGGTAATTTTTGCTTTTAACCACACAGAGAACATAGATGTTTTCGGGTATAAAGTTTGCCCACATTTTATGTGCAAACGCTCGATTCCTGTGTGTTCTGTGTGGTTAAAAATTAAAAAGAAGCAGTTGCCAGGTATTTCCTTACATAGGCATCTATCCCCTCTTCCAGTCCATAAAACGGTTTGTCGTACCCGGCAATTTCCCGCATTTTGGTCATATCAGCTCCGTAAAATACTGGTAGGTATCCCGAATGTCTGCTGGTGTATCTACAAAACTGATGTTCGGCTCCAGGTCCATGGCGCGGAAAGTGGAAGCGGCCAGGTCGTAAAACGTACGGGCTTTGCCGGTACCCAGGTTGTAAATACCATTGGGCGGGCGTTTTTCAAGGAAATGCAGGAGTACATCAAGTACATCGTTGACGTAGATGAAATCGCGGCTTTGTTCTCCGTCCTTGTAATCGGGCCGGTGAGAGCGAAACAATTTCATTCCTCCGGTAGCCCTGATTTGTTTTACGGTATGAAAAATTACCGAGGCCATACGGCCTTTGTGATATTCGTTCTGGCCATACACATTGAAAAACTTAAACCCTGCCCAGGAAGGTGGCGCACCGGCTTTGCCTTCCGCCACAACCTGAAGTGCCCAAACATCGAAATCCTGTTTCGATTGTCCGTAAGGGTTCAGGGGTTTAAGTTGCGGTATCAGGGCGTGATCATCCTTGTAGCCTAGTTCGCCCAATCCATAAGTAGCCGCACTGCTGGCGTAATAAAAGGGAATTCCGTACCCGCTGCAAATAATCCACAAAGCCTTGGAGTATTCCAGGTTTAAGGCATCAAAAATCGACACATCCATTTCAGTGGTATCCGTTCTTGCGCCAATATGCAGTACCGCGTCCACCTCGGCATGGTGGCGTTCGAGCCAGCGCACAAATTCATCGCGATGAACTTTCGAATGGTATTGCATCCCCTCCAGGTTCCGCATTTTGTCTGGTCGGCTGAATTCATCCACGACCAGAATGTCTTTGTATCCGGCTTCGTTGAGCCGTCCTACCATGCAGGAACCAATGAATCCTGCCGCGCCTGTTACAACGATCATTTTTAATGGTTCATTTGTTGGTTTATCGATCCACTATAATTCATGGACCAACAAAGCAATCGATTAAGCAATTCTTCTTACCTTCAGATTAGCCATCAGGAATAAGCTGACGACAAAAAACACCGACAAGGCCATTACACTGTTGCGCATGCCGCCGGTAATTTGTTCCACAAATCCGAATACAAAGGTGCCAGCTACAGTGGAAACTTTATCCATGACATCGTAAAAACTGAAAAAAGAGGCGTTGTCTGGGGTATTTTCTGGGAGAAATTTGGCATAGGTACTCCGGGATAGTGCCTGAATACCACCCATTACGATACCTACACCCACCGCCAACAGGTAAAAATCCAAACCGGTTTGCACGAAATAACCGGCAATACAAATACCCGTCCATACAACCAGCTGTGCAACCAGTGAAAACTTGTTTCCCTTCCAATCAGACAATTTGGTGGAGATCCAGGCGCCGGCAATGGCAACTATCTGTAAAATCAATATCAAAAAAATAAGTCCCTGAGCATCAAAATGCAGTTCCTTGGTAGCAAAAACAGAGGCCAGGAAAAGAATGGCATTCACCCCGGCATTGTAGCAGAAAAAAGCAATGAGAAAACGGAGCGCCTGGCTGTCTTTCCGAAGAATAATCCAGGCCTTTCGCACCTCCTGGTAGCCTTTACGCACCAGGTTCTCTTTGGTCACATGGTTCATGTCTTTTGGCAGGCGGCGCAGCGGAATCTGCGAAAATCCCAACCACCAGAGCCCTACCATGATAAAATCTGTTGGCACCGCTTTCAATCCGGTGGAAAATCCAAACCACTCAAACTTCATGATGACCACCAAGTTAACCACCAGCAGGATCACACTGCCGATGTATCCGTAAATAAATCCCTTGGCACTCACGTTGTCGTATTGGTCTTCGGTTGCTATTTCAGGTAAAAAGGCATTGTAAAATACAATTCCACCTGCAAAGCCAATGGTAGCCAGAATGAACCCCGTAACCCCGACCCAAAGGGTGTTCATGTTGGTAAAAAACATCAGCGAAATGCAGGCCAGTGCACCCAACATGGTAAAAAACCGGAGAAACATTTTTTTCCGCCCCCCAAAATCAGCAATCCCCGACAACAGGGGTGAAATGCAGGCAATGACCAAATATGCAAAGGAAATAGACCAGGCGTACAGGGTGCTGTCCGTCATTCGGAGCCCAAATACATTGACCTGATCGGCTGTAATTTCCAGAAAATACCCCGGAAAAATAGCAACGGTGATGACCAGCGCATAAGCACTATTGGCCCAATCGAAAAAAGCCCAACCAACGATGGTGCGCTTGTCGTTTTTTAGGGTTGCAGGAGCGACGTCAGACAAAGGGCAGAAGGTTTTGCAGATGGAAAATGAAGATCCAAGGTAATACCAATTTCCAGATCCACCTTTATTTTAGTGGGGGAAAGCCAAAAGGCTAAAACCCATAGCAGACAGGTGCTCCCAAAATTGTGGATACGATTTTTCCACCACCTTCGGGTGTTCCAGCTGCACCGGTGCCAGGAGCCCCAATGGGGCAAACGCCATGGCCATCCGATGGTCGCCGTAGGTCGAAAATATGGGTTCGCTTTCCCATTTGGCCTTGCCCGTCAGCCGGTACGACCGTTCATAAGCGGGTGCCTCGGGGTTTTGGCATTCGAACGATACCCCAACTTTAGCAAGTTCCTGTTGCAGCGCTACAATCCGATCCGTTTCCTTGATCGACAGGGTTTCCAGGCCTGTAAATATGGCCTCCTGGCCCAGGCCTGCACACAGCACAGCGATGGACTGTGCAATGTCGGGACAATCCCGAAAATGCAACGCCAATACTGCATCCGTCGAGGATCGTCCATTTTTTGCTTTGATCAATTGAATGCCCTGCGCTACAAATCGGGTTTCAATACCAAAATGCTGGCCCATCGTTGCCAGCACAGCATCTCCTTGTAGGCTTTCGGGAAACAATCCGTGCAGGGTAATGTCGGCTTCTGTTGCCAGGCCAACCATGCTGTACCAGTAAGATGCAGCCGACCAGTCGGCCTCCACCTGCAATTTCCGGGGGGTATAGCCATCAGGGGCGACGCTGACCGACGCTCCTTCCCAGGCAACTTGGGCGCCGAAGTATTGCATCAAACGGACGGTCATGTCGAGATAAGGCCGGGAAACCAATCGCCCTTGCGGTTCAAGGAGCAACCCTTCTTCAAAATAAGGCGCCACCATCAGCAGGGCCGATAAAAACTGGCTGCTGATGCCCGAATCAATGGAAACCCGTCCGCCCCGAATGGGTGCATCGCCAATCTGGAGCGGCGGATAATTTTCCCTTCCCAAAAATTGAATGTCGGCGCCCAGTTCGTGCAAGGCTGTTACCAGCGCACCAACTGGTCGTTCCTGCATCCGATGTGAGCCGGTGAGCGTTTGCGTGCCAGGCTGCAAGCACAAGTACGCTGTCATAAACCGGAAAACAGTCCCGGCATCTCCGGCATCGTATACCTGCCGCTGCGAACCATCGAACATGCCCAACAAGGTTTGCGTGTCCTTGGAGCCTGAAACGGCGCTCAACCAATCAAGGGGTTGCGCACCAGCAAGGGCCAGCATAACAATGGCCCTGTTGCTGATGCTTTTGGAACCATCCAGGGTAAGGACACCTTGCAGGTCAGCAGATTTTTTTGAAACTTGCATGCGGCAAAGGTAGGATGAAAGGCTATTATTTGCCGGTAAATAATACGAACAGGCGAACAACGACAGCGTTTAACCCCAGAACAAAGTACCCATGCAGGCTTCTGAAATCATTCAATTCACACGCAATCTTCGCATCCCCGATCTGGCGCTGCCGGAGGGTATTGAATGGCTTTTCCCCTACGATCAGCCCGGCACGCTCGAGGCCTTAAGTGCCTTTTATGAAAAATATTACCAACAGCCCGGCGACAGAACCTTCCTGTTTGGCATCAATCCCGGTCGTTTTGGCGCTGGCATCACAGGTGTACCCTTTACCGATCCGATCAGGCTGGACCAGGAATGTGGCATCAGCAATCCGTTTCAAAAAAAGCCTGAACTTTCTTCCATATTCGTTTGGGAATTCATCAATGATTACGGCGGGCCTGACCTTTTTTGTCAAAATTTTTACATCACCTCGCTTTGCCCACTGGGGTTTGTAAAAGATGGCAAAAACATCAATTACTACGATGACCGCCAACTGGAGAAAACCGTCAGCCCCTACATCATCTGGAACCTGGAAACCCAACTGGCCATGGGCGCCCGGCGCGACCGGGCCATCTGTATTGGAGAAGGGCAGAACTTCAAGTTTTTCCAGAAAATAAATGCTGAACACGGTTTTTTCGACACCATTATCCCGCTCCCGCACCCCCGATGGGTGATGCAGTACCGGCGAAAACGAATGCAGGAGTTTTCTGATCTGTACGTAAGCGCGCTAAAAGCCGCGTTGGGCCAATAACCAATTTCTTCCCTGCAGCTTACACGTTAAAACGCACCCAGTCAACCGCCATAGCAGGCTGAGAAGCAAACCCTTCATTTTTGACGACAAAATAAAGGTCGTGAAAATGGCCATCTTTCGGCGCATTTTGAATCTGGATAGTGGTTTCGGTGCTCACCATTCGCTTTTTCGTGTTGTCTACCGATACTTTCACTGCGCCCAGCAAGGGCCCATCGGGATTGTCGACCCGAAGTTCCAGTACACCGCCGCTGAATTGATAGCGGTAATCACTGGAAGCAATACCGACAGCCACAGAATACAAGCCCTGCAAATCCACATGTTTAAACCCGAAAAAACTCCGGTGTTTCAGGTCTTTTAACACCGCTGTATCCTTGCCCGCCCAATAAGTAGTAACGTCCTTTGAGGTTGTATCTGCCGTTTCAGCCTGCAGGTAAGCGGGCCGCAGTGCAATGGTCTCGGCGCCTTCCAATGCCGCCTGGGTATCACTTCCCTGATCCCGGTAACTTGCCTGCAAAATAAAGGTGCCAGGATAAACCTTTTTCCTTTTCTGCGCTGGCGGAGGGAGTTTTAGCACGTAATCACCTTGCAGTGGCATGGTCGATTTGGGTTTTTCCGGGGCGCCCAGCGACAAAATCCAGCGCACCATCTCCGCAGCATTTTCTTCACTGATTTGTGGATGAGCACTCATCACAGTTTCGCCCCAGTTTCCCGCGCCGCCTTTGATTATTTTTTGGGATAAATCACGTACGGCGAAATCATTTTTACGGTAACGCTGCGCAATGTCGACAAATGCAGGCCCGTTGATTTTTCGGTCGGTAGCATGGCAGCTCTTACAATCGGAGCGTTCGATGAGCACTTTTCCGCGGGCATATTCTGTTGCCGACTTAGCACTTTGGTGGCCTTGGGCAATTTGGGTAATGTCAAAACCCGTGGCCAGGTAATCGGCACTAACCGCCACAGCACTTGTTGGAATGCGGCCATTTTTTACAGAGCCATCTTCGCGGTCGGCAACCGACACACGATAGTGCAGGGTGTCGCCTGTTTGGTAAAAACTCCGGTTGCGGCCGCCAAAGTCCCAATACACTACCGGCGGCTCGTTGCCGACGAAAACTTTTTGCTTCACCACACTGGAGGCCCCTTTACTGTCGGTGGCCGTGTACACGACCTCATAGGTTCCAGGCTTGGCGAACGTATGCACGATGGAATCTGCCCGGTACTTCAGCTGGTTTCGATTGGTCCATGGTGCTGTACCATCGTTAAATTGGATGTTGTTGATAAAATGGTCGCCGTCGTAGTCCTTCGTATCGGCAATGGAGAAGGCGATGGTACAGGGCGCTGCGCCCGCCGTTTTATCGGCTTCCAGCACAGCCTTGGGCGCCCGGTTGCCTCGAACGTAATCAATCCGGCTCAGGCGTGCATCCGGGTTTTGGGCAAACCACTGCACGCCGTATTCCAGCACCCATATCGAGCCATTTTTGTCCACCAGCATATCCATGGGCCTCGAAAGCGAAACGTTTTCACAAATGGGGTCCATTCTGCTGAAATTCCCCATGGAATCCAGTGTAATGGCCATCATCCAATTGCGCATCCATTCGTAGGCGATGAGTTTTCCATTGAAGTAATCCGGAAACCGCGTTGCGGCTGGGTACTGGTCGGTATAGTACACCGGCCCGGCCATGGCAGTGCGACCACCATTTTCCACCAGCGGAAAATCGGGTGAATTACCATACGGATACCAGACAAATGCTGGTTGCGCAGGCGGAAGTTCGCGGGCGCCGGTATTGTTCGGTGAATCATTGATGGGGTGGGTGGGGTCAAAGGCTGGACCGTTTTTCTTGGAAGCAAAGTTGTAATCAGCATAAGGCTTGTTGTCGCCTACAAAATAAGGCCAACCAAAAAAGCCCGCAAAGCGGGCCCTGTTGATCTCGTCGTGCCCGGCGGGGCCAAGCAGCGAATCGGGCTCCCCTGCATCCGGCCCCACTTCACCCCAAAACAAAAGGTTTCGCCGCGAATCGACCGATATCCGGTACGGATTTCGGCAGCCCATCACATAGATTTCAGGCGCGCCACCCTGCGTACCGGGCAAGGGAGGTTTTACCTTGCCCAGGCGATCGTCGAAGTTGGCAAAATGTAGGTCGCGTTCCGTAAACAAGTTTCCTGCCGGACAAATATAGGAGCCATCGGGAAGGGGCTTGATGCGCAAAATTTTGCCCCGGAGGTCCATGGTATTTGCGGAAGACTTTTGAGCATCCCAGGGACTTCGGCCCGGGCGTTCGTCCATGGGTGCGTAACCTGAAGAGGCAAAAGGGTTGGTGTTGTCGCCAGTCGACAGGAACAGATTGCCTTTTGTGTCAAACTCGATACTGCCACCGGTATGGCAACATTCCTGCCTTTGAACCCCCACTTCCAGGATCATTCGCTCGGAAGTGGGGTCGAGGAAAAACCCGTCAAACACAAATCGCGACAGGCGGTTAACGGCTTTGTTGCCGATTGGGGAGTAATACAGGTAGATCCAGTGGTTTTGCGCATATTGCGGGTCAAGCGCAAGCCCCATTAAGCCATCTTCATTTTCGGAATAAACGGGCAGTTTGTACACGATGTTCATCATGCCGGTGGCGGTTTCATACAATTTGATGGCGCCGCGCCGCTCGATGAGCAAGATATTATCGTTGGGCAGCATATCAAATTCAACCGGTTCAGTAAGGTCCGACGCCAATACCGTTTTGACAAAACGGGTAGGATCCGGCCGGCGCTCGGTCTTGCAGTTTTCATAAGCCAGCTTTTTACCCGACTTCCCGAGCACATAATGCATTCCGCCCTCCAGATGCTTCAGAAAATCGGGCTCCGCGTACGACTCCTCCGTATGGCCCATTTCAGTATAAAAAGCCCTGCCGCCATCGTATTCATGACACCAGGCCAAGGGGTGAAAATCGCCCATGGTACCGCCCTGATAAGATTGCTCATCGAGCGAGAGCAATACCTTAACCTGGGGGTTGAACTCCTTAAAGTTGTACCATTCATCGGTTCTGGTCCACACATCATCCTTTAGGTGCTGTGTCGCGGGATGCTGATGATCCAGCACATTTACTTTTGCTTCTTGAATAGCCGGATGGCCATTAAAATAGGCGCCAACCAATCCGCCATACCATTTCCATCCGTACTCCGTATCGGTAGCGGCGTGAATGCCCATAAAGCCGCCGCCAGCCTGAATGAACCGTTCAAAATCAGCCTCCTGGGTGGGGTCCAACACATCACCGGTAGTATTCAAAAACACGACCACAGCATACCTTTTGAGGTTTTTTTCATTGAAATCAGCGGCATTTTCGGTGGTATCGATTACCCAACTGTTGGCTTGTGCCATCTTTCGTAAGGCGGCAATGCCGGCAGGAATACTGGCGTGCCGGTACCCCGCTGTTTTACTGAAAATGAGTACCCGCGGAGGGTCGTCGTTGTGAAAACAGGAACTACTTCCCAGGCACAACAACAGCAGTAAAACACCAAGGGGGATATTAAATTTCATGGAGCGTTATTTTAGCAAGGGTGAAAATAGGGATTACCTGGGAACGGACAAATTACACTTTGTGATAATTATCACCCATGATATCTTTAAGCTTGTGCTATATTTGCAGCATGAGGGGTACACTGTCTTGTTTTCTCGCCTTTATTTACCTGCTGGTGGCTATAACCCCCATGCAGATTAGGGAGGAATTGGACAAATTACCCCAACTGGTTGAGCATTTCCAGCAGCATCAGCTGGATGAAGCCGGCCTTACATTTTCCAAATTCTGGTCGCTGCATTACGGTACCGGGTTTACCAAGCACGCCAATTCCCACGATCATTCCGAGTTGCCCGGTAAAAGCAATCATCACCATGTGCTGAGCTGTTCCTGCTCGATCATGGCCCTTCCCGCAACTGCTGTGGCTGTTGTATTGTTCCCTCCTACGGAAGCAGACCACAGTGCTACGCATGTTGCACTGCCCCTGTTGCCTTCCTCCCACCTTTCCGAAATTTGGCAACCGCCAAGAAGTTGAGTATTCCACACTCCTGAAATCTGGCATTTAACACGCGTTCCGAAAACTTGGGATAAAGCCCCTGTATAGTAACCTGTTTTTATTCCGGTTCAGCTGTGGAGTTCTGGTAACAACACCAATACTCAACTTCACAATTCCATACATGTTATCCAAAATAATTCAGTTGTCCATCCGGCATAAATTGCTGGTAGGCTTCTTTACCCTGCTGGTCGCGGCCATAGGTGTCTGGTCGTTTACCCAGCTGCCCATTGATGCCATTCCCGACATCACCAACAACCAATCGCAGGTACTCACCGTTTGTCCTACCCTGGCCACCCAGGAAGTAGAACAGTTCATCACTGCCCCCATAGAAAATGCAGCAAAAGCCATCCCGGGTGTTCTTGAAATCCGATCCATATCCCGCTTCGGACTGAGTGTGGTAACGGTAGTTTTCGAGGAACATATCGACAAGTACCTTGCCCGGCAATTGCTCAACGAAAAACTAAAAGCCGTTGAGGAGATGATTCCAGCCGGCTTTGGCACCCCCGAACTTGCCCCGGTTTCAACCGGCTTGGGCGAAATTCTGCATTACCGCATCGAACCCAAAAAAGGGTACGAAAGCAAGTTTTCCGCCACGGAACTGCGTACCATTCAAGACTGGATCGTTAAAAAGCAACTGACTGGCATCCCCGGCGTTGTGGAGATCAACAGCTTTGGTGGGTACCTCAAACAATATGAGGTGGCCCTCACGCCGGAGCGACTGCGGACATTTGGCGTGAGCATGCAAGAGGTGTATGCCGCCCTGGCCAATGCCAATGAAAATTCTGGCGGCGCCTACATTGAAAAAGCCAACAACGCCTATTTCATTCGAAGCGAAGGATTGGCCAAGAGCCTTGATGACCTGCGCAAAATTGTGGTAAAAACCAGCAGCGGCGTGCCCGTCACCATTGGCGATGTTGCTGACGTGCGGTTTGGTCACGCTCTGCGTTATGGTGCCGTCAGCCACAACGGTGAGGGCGAAATCGTACTCGGGATCGTCATGATGCTCAAAGGAGAAAATGCAGCCGATGTCATAAAACGGGTGAAAGACCGACTGGTTGAGGTAGAAAAGACCCTGCCGGAAGGCGTTACCATCACCACTTTCCTGGACCGGGAAAAACTGGTAAACCGCACCATCGATACCGTAAAGCGGAACCTGGTGGAAGGCGCCCCGATTGTAATTTTTGTATTGGTGCTGCTGGTTGGAAACTTTCGGGCTGGGTTAATCATAGCCTCTGTTATTCCCCTTTCCATGCTTTTTGCCATCAGTATGATGCGGATTTTTGGGGTGACGGCCAACCTGATGTCACTGGGAGCCATCGACTTCGGTCTGATTGTCGACGGCGCCGTCATCATCGTGGAGGCCACCCTCTATTACCTGCACACCCAGATGGCACCCAAAACGGGACATGTACGACTCACACAAGCAGAGATGGACCACAGTGTAGAAACGGCAGCGAGCCGGATCATGCGTTCATCTGTATTTGGCGTTATCATTATCCTGATTGTTTACCTCCCGATATTGTCGCTTACTGGCGTGGAAGGGAAGATGTTCAAGCCTATGGCCCAAACGGTTTCCTTTGCCCTGGTAGGCGCCTTGTTATTCTCACTCACCTACGTGCCAGCCGTTTCTGCCTGGACGCTGAGCAAAAAAATAAGTTCCGAGCATACCTGGGCCGACCGCTTTATCAAGTGGCTGGAAGGCCTCTACGAGCCAACACTCATGTTGGCTTTTCACTGGCGTAAAACACTGGTAACAGCAACCGTACTGGTTTTTGCAGGCTCCATCTGGATGTTTAGCCGCATGGGTGGAGAATTTATTCCAACCCTTGATGAAGGCGATATCATGATGCACGGCTTTCTGCGGCCCGGCAGTTCGCTGACGCAAACCCTGGAAAGCCATCGTTTGGTGCAAAAAGCCATTATGGAAAATTTCCCCGATGAGGTGGAACAAGTGATCTCCAAAATTGGCTCAGCAGAAATTCCGACTGACCCGATGGCCATAGAAACTGCCGACAACATCGTCCTGCTCAAAGACAAAAAGGAGTGGACACGGGCCAAAACGAAGGCAGAACTGGTGGATAAAATTCAGGCCACGGCACATCAGGTGCCCGGAATGGCCTTCGAGTTCACACAGCCCATTAAGATGCGATTTGATGAAATGATGACGGGCGTACGCTCCGATGTCGCCGTTAAAATTTTTGGTGAAAATCTCGACAGCCTCTCGCATGCTGGCCACCGCGCTGAAAGCATCATGAAAAATATTGCCGGTATCCAGGATCTGAAGGTGGAGCAAATAGAAGGCCTGCCACAAATTGTGGTGCAATACGATTACGCGAAAATAGCCCGCTACGGCGTCCACCTGCGCGACCTCAATGAAACCATACGCGCCGCATTTGCCGGCGCAAAGGCAGGGGTGGTTTTTGAAGATGAAAAACGCTTCGATCTTGTGATCAGGTTGGATACAACCCAGCGGCGCGACCTCACTGATGTGCAAATGTTACCGGTGGCCACTCCTTCGGGTCAGCTCATCCCGCTATCGGAAGTGGCTGTAGTAAAATATGCCCCGGGCGCCGCACAGATCAGTCGCGACAACGCCCAGCGACGTATTGTTGTCAGCGCCAATGTGCGTGGCCGGGATGTGGAAAGTGTTATTACCGACATGCAAAAGCCCTTGATCCCTCCGTGCTAAAGTTGCCCGCGGGTTATACCATGCGTTTCGGCGGACAATTTGAAAACCTGGAGGCAGCCAAGGCCCGATTATCCATTGCCGTACCGGTGGCGCTTGCACTGATCTTTGTCCTGCTGTTTTTCACCTTCAACTCCCTGAAGGAAAGCGTACTGATCTTCACCGCCATTCCTATGTCGGCGATAGGCGGTGTATTGGCCCTTTGGCTGCGCGACATGCCCTTTTCCATTTCAGCAGGCGTAGGATTTATTGCACTTTTTGGCGTAGCCGTACTCAATGGCATTGTGCTTATCGCCTATTTTAACCAGTTGGAAAAAGAAGGCATTGCGGATGTATATGAACGTGTTCGGCGGGGCGCCCTGGTCCGGCTTCGCCCGGTACTCATGACCGCTGCGGTGGCCTCCCTTGGCTTTTTGCCCATGGCCATTTCACAGGGTGCTGGCGCTGAGGTTCAACGCCCGCTGGCAACGGTAGTTATCGGCGGATTGGTGACCTCCACCCTACTGACATTGGTAGTGCTGCCAGTGTTGTATACCATGTTTTTTTACCAGCCAAGAAACAAGAAGGCAATCGGCGTAGCGCTGCTAATCAGTTTATGGCCATCATGAGCCCAAATGCCGGCGCCCAAACGGCCATCAGTGAAACAGAGGCCATTCAGCTGGTATTGGAAAGCCATCCAGCCATGAAGGCAGCTGAGGGCAAAATGGCCCAACAACAGGTGCTGATGAAAGCCCCGGTGGCTTGGGACCCTACGGAAATCTACCACAACATCGCCGCCGACCCCGATCTGGGTGCATTTGGCACCAGTACCTTTGGCACAGCACAACGCTTCCCTTCACTAAAAACCGTCCGGACGCAACGTGCCGTGCATGCACAAAACTACCGCCTGGATCAGGCTGGTCGCGAACTCACCCGATGGCAGTTGGTCAGAGAGGTGCGCGAATTGTATCAGCACCTGAGCTACCTGAACCGCAAACGGGAATTCCTGTATCAACTCGACTCCCTGTACCAGCGCGCGGCTGTCATCGCCGCCTTCCGTTACCAGGCTGGTGAAACAGACCTGGCCGAGCAAAGCTTAACTGCAGATAAAGCGGCGCAGATGCGGCTGCAGCTCGAAACCATTTCGCATGAAACGGCCTTCGACCAACAAATCCTGGGACAACTACTGGGGATCAACGAGCCTGTGGCGCCGGTTGTGCAACCCTTCCAGAGGGCAGAATTCAGCTATGCCGATACCATGCGATTGCAGGTTTCGCCCATATCAGCTTATGGCAAGGAAATGATTGGTCTGGCCGACGCACAAACACAGGCAGAGAAGGCCAAACGGAGTCCCAGCTTCATGGCTGGCATCAACGCACAATACCTGGCCAATGGAAGCCTGTACCCTGGGTACCAGGTTGGCGTTTTTGTTCCGTTGATCCGAAAAGGCTGGAATGCCCGTACCGAATCGGCGGCTTTAGGCTCCACTGTGGCGCAGGCAGAATATGAAAAAGGGCTGCTGGAGCAACAAATGGCCCTGGGGCACTTGCTGCACGATATAGAAAAGTACGAGTCTGCTATCCGGTATTATGAAAAAGGCGGCAGTCAGACGGCAACAGAACTTTTTCGAAGTGCCGGAAAAAACTACGAACTCGGCGAAATTGGCTTTACCCAATTTCTGTTCAGTGCAGAACAGGCCATTCAAATAGAAATGAATTACCTCGAAAACCTTTACGGACTCAATCAAACCATCATCGAAATTCAAACCATGCTCGGTGAATAAATCCTTCAACACTATGACTCAGTTTAAATATATCGTGCTGGCCCTTTTGATTGCCGCACTCAGTTCCTGCGGACAGGAATCAACAACCACCAGCACGCCGGAAAACAATCCGGAAAAGCAGGTTGAATCGCCTGACCATATCAGCCTGACCACAGCACAGGTAAAAACGGCCGGTATCGATTGGGGGGCTATGGAAAGCAAAACCGGCAATGCTGGCCTCAAGGTACCCGGCGAACTCCGTGTACACAATGAATACATTGCCACGGTGAGCGCATGGGCGGATGGCACGGTAGCCGAACTGCGCACCGGCATCAACAAACCCGTTGCAAAAGGCGCTGTTGTTGCGGTACTTCGCCAACCCATGCTGCTCGACTGGCAGCAGGACTATCTGGAAACCCGCGACCGACTGCAGTACCTGAATGCTGAATTTAACCGTTACAAAAATTTAAAGGAAGACAATGCCACCGCTTCGAAGAATTATGAAAAAGCGGCATCTGAATTGCAGGAAGCACAAACGCGCAGTTCGCTCCTGGCTGCCAAATTGAAAATGTACCACATTGATGCTGCCAGCTTGCAGGCCGACAAAGTGAGCGGTACTTTCGAGTTGCGGGCGCCCGTAAGCGGGATCATTACCCGCACCTTTATCACCAATGGCAGCGCCGTACAGGCCGGCACGCCTATTTGCGAAATTGTGGATATGAATCAGATTCACGCCGATTTGTTCGTGTTTGAAAAAGACCTGAACAAAGTAAAAGTCGGACAATCGGTTCGATTGCATAGCCTTAGCAGCAGCGACAACAACGTGTATGCCACCATTTTTAGCATCGACCCCGGCGTTGATCCGGAGCGTAAAGCCATCCGGGTGCATGCCCGTTTCCGCGACAAGCCCTTGGGCACCTTGGTCAATGGCGCTTACACAGAAGGCCTCATCAGCCTGAGGAATGGAGCTGCATCAACGGCACTACCTGCCGATGCGGTGGTAAGAGAGGGTGACAACCATTTTATCTTTATCCTGGAAAAGCAGCTGGACAATCAACTGAACTTCCGCAAAGTCCGCGTAGCCGTAAGTCCGGCACAAGATGGATACCTGTTGGTTGAACCCTCCGAATTGCTCCCTGCTGATGCAAAGGTTGTCAAAAAAGGCGCCTATTATGTGAGCGCACAAGGAGCTGAAATAGAAGTGGAATAATTTTTTAAGGGGGTGTAGAGAAGGGTGTAGAGTGGGGCTTAGCGTAGGATGTAAGGTTTCCGTAAAGGGCCTATTTACAGCCTTTTAACCCTACGCTAAGCCCTACTCTAAACCCCACCCTTAAACCCCATGCTACCGCCCTACCATATCCTCGGGCCTTACCCAGGCATCAAATTCCTCGGAAGTGAGGTAGCCAAGGGCCAGGGCAGATGCTTTCAGCGTGAGGCCTTCCTGGTGCGCCTTCTGGGCAATTTCTGCTGCTTTATAATACCCGATCTTGGTGTTCAAGGCAGTAACCAGCATCAGCGAATTATTGACATGCTTGCGGATATTATCCCGCAGTGGTTCTATTCCGATCGCACATTTGTCGTTGAAGGACATGCAAGCCTCACCGAGCAGCCGGGCAGAATGGAGGAAATTGTAAATCATCATGGGTTTGAAGACATTCAATTCGAAATGACCATTCGAACCGCCGATGTTAATGGCTACGTCGTTGCCCATTACCTGTGCAGCCACCATGGTAAGTGCTTCGCATTGGGTAGGGTTCACCTTGCCGGGCATAATGGAAGAACCAGGCTCGTTGTCTGGAATGTGGATTTCCCCAATACCGGAACGCGGTCCGGAAGATAGCATGCGCACATCATTGGCAATTTTCATCAAACTCACGGCCACAGTCTTGAGGGCGCCGTGGGCTTCCACAATGCCATCATGGGCTGCCAGGGCTTCAAATTTGTTGGGTGCCGTAACAAAAGGCAATCCCGTCAAGGCCGCAATATGCGCTGCAACATTTTCGGAATAGCCCTTGGGCGTATTGATTCCGGTGCCCACAGCAGTACCACCCAATGCCAGTTCGCTGAGGTGGGAAAGGCTGTTGCGGATGGCACGCAAGCCATGGTCGAGCTGCGCTACATAGCCGCTGAATTCCTGGCCTAGGGTAAGCGGTGTGGCATCCATGAAGTGGGTGCGGCCAATTTTCACAACATCCATGAAATCTTCCGATTTAGCCTTTAGGGTATCCCGCAATTTTTCAATGCCTGGCAAGGTTACTTCCATGAGCATTTGGTAGGCCGCGATGTGCATTGCCGTGGGAAACGTATCGTTCGACGATTGGCTTTTGTTCACATCATCGTTGGGATGGATGAACTTCTGTTCGTCGCTGAGTTGACCGCCATTGACCACGTGGGCGCGATAGGCCACCACTTCGTTAACGTTCATGTTGCTTTGGGTGCCGGAGCCGGTTTGCCAAACCACCAGAGGGAACTGGTCGTTGAGTTTCCCTGCCAGGATTTCGTCACAAACCCGGCCAATGAGTTCACATTTTTCGCTGGATAAAACACCTGCATCGAGGTTCGTGAGGGCTGCCGCCTTTTTCAGATAAGCGAAAGCCCGGACGATTTCAATCGGCATTTTATTGGTATCCCTGGCGATTTTAAAGTTTTCAATGGAACGCTGTGTCTGCGCTCCCCAGTACACATGCGCAGGAACCTGTACCTTGCCCATGGTGTCTTTTTCTATGCGATATTCCATATTCTTAAAATATAAAATGAAAAATGAGTTTGGGGTAGTTTTTTTCCAATGCAAAAGTAGGAAGGGCAGGTGTAGGATCTAAGTAAAAAAGGTAATTTCGCGGTAATAGTTTATTTTTCATTTCCAATCAATCCTATTTCTTGATTCGAATTTTCATCGCCGACGATCATGCCATGTTTGCAGAAGGACTGGAAAGTCTGCTGCAGGCTGAGCCGGATTTTGAATTCTGCGGAAAGGCAGGTACGGCGGCCGACACACTCCTGGCACTCCCTCTGACAAAGCCCGATGTTTTATTGCTCGACATCAACCTGCCCGACCGTTCGGGCATGGAATTGGCGGCTGAGCTGCGAACAGACATGCCCGGCATCAAAATCATGGCTCTGACCATGTACAACGACGAAAGCTACATCACCGAAATGATGGCACTTGGTGTACAGGGGTACCTTTTGAAAAACACCGGGAAGGAAGAACTCTGCACCGCCATCCGAGCATTGGCCGCAGGAAAAACCTATGTTAGCCAGGAAGCAACCGATACCATGCTTCGCGGACTGGTAAAAAGCAAAAATGCAGAACAGGGCCCCCAGCCGCCCAAAATAAGCCGTCGGGAAAAAGAAGTGCTCCGGCTGATCGTCGACGAGTGCACCACCCAGGAAATTGCAGGCCAACTCTTTGTGTCTGAAAAAACCGTCGAAAGCCACCGCGCCGCTTTGCTCGCCAAACTGGGGGTACGCAATACAGCCGGCATGGTAAAAGTAGCCCTCCAGTGGAACTTACTCAAAGACTAAAAATAGCGCTGCTGTACCTGATGTTTGGGGTCGCCACACTGCCTGTTTGCGCACAGGTGGGGTTTGATACAACACTTAACTACGAACAAATCCAGGAAGTACTGCGAAAAGGCATCGAACAAAAAAGCCTGCGACAGCAAGGCCTTGGCTGGTACCATTGGGCACTTTACAACGACCGCAGCTACGGCCGCAGCGACTCTGCCTTTCAATACCTCGCCAGGAGCATCGACAAATTCAGGCGGGATACGGATACCCTGGCCTATCATCGCGCCAGAACGGAAATGGGCATCTGGATGTCGCAACGAGGGCTCAACAGCGAAGCCCAGCCGATCCTCCAGGAAGCGTTCAGGTATTTCGAAAGAAAAGGACAACTGCGGCTCCTCACCAACACACTACTCCAACTCAGTCGGAATTATATGGCGCTGGGCGATACCGCCAAGGCATTTGAGTACCGACGGCTGTTTCGCGATAAAAATGAAATCCTGCGCGATACCCTGCTCGACCTGACGGTGCTCATGGAGGAAGTGTCGCGGCTGCAAAGCAAACGCCGCTACCGGGAAGCCATCAACCTTTCTTTGCGCAGCCTGGAACTGGCCCGGCGAAGCAATAAGCCCGACTATGCCGCTCAGTCGCAATACAACCTGGGATTGTTGAGTGCACAGGACCACGACTATACCGCGGCACTTGAGCACCTGCGGGAAGCCGACCTGATTTATAGGAGCAGAAACAATAATGCCGCCCAGCGCCGCAACATTTACCGACACCTCGCAGAAGTATACCAAACCCTCGACAGCCTTGACAGCGCCTATTTTTATGCCATGAAATATGCCGCTTTTGGCGATTCCGTGATGGTATACGACCGCAATCTCGGCCTTGAACGCTCCGCGTTGCGCTACGACAGCAGGGTCAAATCGGAAGCCATTGAAATGCTGGAGCAGGAGAAAGCAGCGGTTATCACCAAAATAGAACAACAGGAACCCATCCTGGCATCCCTCGCTGTGGCACTGGCCGCCGTTATTCTGGCCATGTTTTTTATCATCCGCGACTACCGGCACCGTTTGCACACCAATCGGGTCATCGCCGAACAACGGGAGGAACTCAACCAGCAAAAAATCCGGGAACTCGAAAACAGCCTCCGCCTCGAAACCATGCAAAGTATGCTGGAAGGGCAGGAAGTGGAACGACAACGCATCGCACACGATTTACACGATAGCTTGGGCGGCCTGCTCTCAGCAGCCATCCTTCAACTGGACAACCTTTCCAATCAGGTACCAGCTCTGCAAGAGAACCATGCCCTGAAAAAGCTCCGGAGCCTGCTCGACGAAACCGTCGCCGATGCCCGACAAATCGCCCGCAACCTTCAACCGGTTTCTTTGGAACGATTCGGGCTCGTTCGAACCGTGCAGGATCTCGTCAACCATATGAGTGGAAAAGCAGGCCCAAACATCACCTTCCAACATTTCGGCTCCTCTGAAACGCTACGCCAGCCCAATGCACTGCACTGTTACCGCATTATTCAGGAATTGCTACAAAACAGTCTGAAACACGCTGCAGCCTCCGACATTCTGGTACAGATTACCCAAACACCTAGTGAAATTGCCATTCTGGTAGAAGATGACGGCATTGGTTTCGACCCTGAAACCGTTACGAAGGGGATGGGCACGGGCAATGTAGCCCAGCGGGTTCATTTTTTAAAAGGCGAGCTTACGGTGGAGTCGGAACCAGGCAAAGGCTGCTCTACCCACATCACCATCCCGATCGACAAAATCTAAAAATCAGGGTTTTCCCTGATACAAAATGGCGGTTTATGCCTATTTAATAACCGAAGATCCCATCTTATCTTTGCAATACCATCACAAAAACCGAAACTTGTAGTGGTAATCCCCCCAACTTTAATCCTTTTGTTTTTCGTACAACAACATAACCATATCAAAGTGTCAGCGCATACGCTGTTCTGTTCCACTCCTGGAACAATTCATGTTTTTTAGCGCCCTCTTATCTTAGCGGAACACGCTTCCTGCTATGCCCGTTACTGCCCCCGGTAACGGGTTTTTTATTGTTTTCAGCCATTTTCACGGTAAATTCACGTTGTGGGGTGAACTTCTTACCTTTGGGTGGGTTTAATTGTCAAGCTTGCTGGCTGTTGTGCATGATCTGATGTTATCGATGGCCAACTTTTGCAGCCGTACAGTCATTCCATCACCTAAATTCAATCCAATTAATATGTCATTCGTACTTCCCAACCTCCCCTATGCATTTGATGCACTCGAACCACATGTTGACGCACGTACCATGGAAATCCACCATGGCAAACACCATGCTGCTTATGTGAACAATCTTAACGCCGCAGTACAGGGCACTGATCTGGAAGGCAAAAGCCTGGAAGATCTGTTCGCTGGCGTATCCAAACTGAGCCCAGCCGTTCGCAACAATGGCGGTGGCCACTGGAACCACTCGATGTTCTGGGAAATCATGTCGCCAAACGGTGGTGGCATGCCTTCCGGCGATCTCGCAGCTGCTATCGATCGCGACTTCGGCTCCCTGGACAACCTCAAGCAGCAATTTAATGCTGCTGCTGCCACGCGCTTTGGCTCTGGCTGGGCATGGCTTAGTGTTGGCGGCGATGGCAAACTGTTCGTCAGCTCTACCCCCAACCAGGATAACCCACTGATGGATGTAGCCGAAAAACAAGGTCGCCCCATCATGGGCCTCGACGTTTGGGAGCATGCCTACTACCTGCACTACCAAAACCGCCGCCCCGACTACGTTGCTGCCTGGTGGAATGTCATTAATTGGGATGCAGTTGCCCAGCGCATGAAATAAATTAAACGCATTGATTTAAAAAGGCTTTCAAAAGTCCTCCATCCAGATCATGGAAGGAGGACTTTTTGAAAGCCTTTTTTTATGGAAAACGTTGATTCCGTGCCCTAAAAGCGCAAAAAGATTACATTTTTACCAATTTTCGTACAAACTGTTCATTCCCTATCTGCACCAACAGGAAATAAGTGCCCGCTGGCAGGGCTTGCAATTCAATCTCTTTTTCAAAAGACCGCCCGGATAGCGTTTGGCGGAACAACTCCCGATGCCGGCTATCACTCATACTCAACTGAATATTGGCCTTTTGTTTCAGTTCCATCTTGAACAAACAAGTGCTGGTTGTTGGGTTCGGCGTAATGTCACAGCGCTCGACACTTTCCGGCAAATAACTGTTGCTTACCATAAATTGGATACCAGCAGTATAAGCACAGCCGTTTGCTGAAGTTACCTGGCATTCGTAATACCCGGAAATTTCGGCCAAGAGCATATTGTCATTGCCGTTGTTGATGGGTTGGCCGTCCAAAAACCACTGGTAATCGGGCCAGCCAGCAGCAACGATAAGCGTATCCCCACTGGATGAAATCACGGGTGCTGCCAACATCTCCTGATCAATATCAAAGGCGGCCGAAGCGAACGATCCACAAGTGCCCTGAACCGACACGCTGTAGCTTCCCGCTGTCGTCACAACAAGCGATGTAGCATTTTCCCCAATCAGTTCCATGCCATTTCGGAACCATTGTAAATTATAGCCAGCAGGAAGGCTGGAAGTAGCCATAAGGGTCGCAGAATCTCCCGGGCACAGTACCGCCTGGCCAGCCGTAAGACCAATTGTCGGCGCAGCAATATTCTGCTCCACGACGTAAACAGGACCTGCCGCGTTGGATTCACAAACGATATCAGCAAAGGCAACAGTGTACGCAGCCGGAACAGTAACGGTTAAGCTCGTTCCACTGGCATTGGGGAGCAACTGCCCATCTTTATACCAACGCACTTCAGTAATCCCGGCAGGAAGTGCGTTCACGGCCAGTGTGATATTTGACCCGGTACAAAAAGTAGCCGTATCACCAGGCTGGTATGCTGAAAAAACGGGGGTCTCAAGAACTACCTCCGATCCCACCACAAAGGTATCGCGGCGCTCGCAACCATTGGCATCAGCAGCCAAAACGTAATAGGTACCAGGGTTGAGATAAACATTCAGAGAGTCGGATTGGCCATTCGACCATATAAAATCCACATTTCCGGTAGCACCGGTAACATCCAGATCGATAATGCCACTGAAAGCGCCGTTGCAGTAGGCATCGGTTACCGTCCCGCTGAGTTGAAACGCTGAACAGATCTCCGTGATTCGTTGAATTTTGCCGGAGGCCAGCAAGGCAACATACAGCTCGCCATCGGGGCCTTCGCCCAGGCTGCTGTACTGGTTGTTGCTCAGGTCGGCAATTTGCTCCGTAAAAAAGCTGCCATCCGAATTGTGGCGTGTTACCCACCAACGACCAGAACAGTAATCGGTGAAAAGATACAAGCCATACAGATCGCTGTACTTTGAGCCCCTGTATAGATAGCCTCCAGTGACAGAGCAGCCTTGTGCAGGATTGGGATAGTCGAAAGCCGGCGCAGCAAAGGTGCCTGCAGGCGGACAACCGCTGGTGTTGTAAGGGTGATTGCCCTCGTAGCAGCGCCAGCCGTAGTCGAGGCCACCGGTGTTCGCGGGCTCGAAATCAATTTCCTCCCAGGCGTTCTGGCCCACATCACCGACCCAAAGATCGCCAGTGAGGCGGTCGAAGGAGAAGCGCCAGGGGTTGCGCCAGCCCCAGGACCAGATTTCCGGCAAAAAAGCGGGATTGTTGACAAAAGGGTTGTCGGCAGGAATGGTGTAGCCTGTACTGTTCGTGCTCACATCAATGCGCAGGATTTTCCCCAAAAAGGTGAGTTTGTTTTGTCCATTCCCCTGCGGGTCGCCGCCGCTACCGCCATCACCAAGACCGATGTACAGGTAACCGTCGGGGCCAAACTTGATGGCACCGGCATTGTGGTTGGTATAGGGTTGGTCCTGGGCAAGCAGGATTTCCTCGCTCAGCGGGTCGGCGAGGTTGGTATCCATGGAATCCCGACGGAAACGCGAAACACGGGTATCGCCATCGGGCTCACGTGTATAATAAACGTAGAAGTAACCACTGCTGTCGTAATTGGGCGGGAAAGCCAGTCCCAGCAACCCCTGCTCGTTGCCAGTGGAACGCACCTGGGCGTCGATGTTCAAAAATGGGTTGGGTAATTTGTTGCCCATGCTGTCGACAATCCAGATGTAGCCTCGTTGCTCCACAACGAAGAGTCGGCTGTCGTGGCAATGTTCGATGCCAACCGGGCGCACGAAGCCGCCGACATAATCAACCAAACTTATTTTTGGTTGTGCCTGCGCCGTAGTTGGCAAAAGGCAATACACAGCATAAAAAAGCAGCAACAGGTAATTTTTCATAGCAACTAAAGACGGTTACAGGATAAGGTTGATCTCAAATATAGGAGAAGCCTTCGAAAGGAGAGAGAGGGATTCTCCGGTTGTCGGCTACTGGCTAATTAATGTAGTGCCCGGGCCGTTTACAGGACGGATTCGCCGGCTATTTTTAATATTTCTTCCACATATTGCCGGTGGTTGGCCAGCCTTGGCACCTTGTGCTGGTTGCCAAACTTGCCACGCGATTTCATCCAGCGGAAAAAGGTGCCAGTGGGCACGGCGTGCAGGCGCAGAGGGTCGAGCGCCATGCTCTTGAAGCGCTTTGCCTCGTAATCTGAGTTTACTTTTTGCAGGTTTTCGTCGAGCAGGCGGCAGAAAAGATCCATGTCGAAGGGAGGCTTTTCAAACTCAATGATCCATTCGTGGCCTCCGCGGCCAGCGCTGCCATTGAAAAAAACAGGCGCCGCAGTGTACTCGGCTACTACAGCATGTACCTGGTTACAAGTGGCCGCCAGCGCCTTGTCAGTATCGCCCACCATGACCTCTTCGCCAAAGGCATTGATGTATTGTTTGGTTCGGCCGGAAATGCGGAAACAATGCGGATACTTACGGGTAAAGACCACCGTATCGCCAGGTAAATAGCGCCACAAACCGTTGTTGGCGGAGGTTACTATAGCATAATTTTTACCAGTTTCCACATCGGCCAGCGGCACGCATTTGGGGTGATCCTTCCCCCATTCCTCCATGGGTATAAACTCGTAATACACACCAGTATCGGCCAGCAACAGCATATCGCCTTTGTCGAGGTCGCATTGCGCGCCGAAAAAGCCTTCTGAAGCATTGTAAATCTCCTGGAATACAAAGTTGTCGCTGGGAATTAGATCCTTAAATGTCTGCCGGTAAGGTTCAAACCCTACTCCGCCGTGCATATAGGCCTGCAGCTGCGGCCACACTTCCAGCATATTGTCCTTTCCTGTTTTTTCCAAAATCATGCGAAACAGTACAATGACCCAGGTTGGAACCCCGCCAAACATACCAATATCGTTGCGCCGGCAGGTAGTTTCCGCGATGCGCTCGATTTTTTCTTCAAAATTAGGGAGGAGCGCCGTTTCAAAATCCGGCAGGTAAAAAGCCCTTCCAATGGCGGGCATGTTATAGGCCAGTACGGCACTTATGTCGCCATAACGGGTTTTGGGGTAGGTGCTGAGCGGCTCAAAGCTGCCGGGCATAATCAGATTTTTGTGCTGAAAAATCTTCATATCCGGCTTATTGTAATACAAGAGCGCCAACGCATCCCAACTGCCAGCGATGTGGGAGCCAAACAGGTTTTCGTAAGGCACCGGGATGAACTTGCTTTTTTCGCTGGTGGTACCGCTGCTTTTACTGTACCAGTTAACCTCTCCTGGCCAAAGCACATCCCATTCGCCGTGCATCATTCGGGTAATGTGGGCTTTAAAGCCATCGTAATCGCGAACTGGAACCTGGCGCGCAAAATCCTCCTGGTTGCGGATGTCGTGAAAGTTATACTGCTTGCCATATTCTGTATAACGGGCCGTATCCAACAATTTGAGCAGCCAGCGCTCTTGGGCAGCGCCGGGGTCCTGCATGTATCGCTCGATACGCAGCATACGCAGTTTGAGATACTGCTTAACAACTTCGTTTACCAGGCTTCGCATGTTTTGGATACCATTGAAGGGCTTGCTGTAGCGAAGGTACAAAAATGCTCCACAATTTGCCCAGCTTCTTTGCCGCCCTGCCAGGAGGCGCAAGCGCAGATTATTTCACAATCCCCTATCTTAGCCGGTAAAAGCAACTACCATGTCCGATATCCTGATTCGCCCGGCCACCCTTGCCGATATGCCCGCCATGCATGCCCTGATGTTTGAACTGGCTGTTTACGAAAAATCCCCGGAAGCGGTGGAGGCCACCGTGGAGGAGTACGCGGAGGATTTTAAAAAGGGCCTTTTTGAAGGACTGGTGGCCGAAATGGATGGTCAGGTGGTGGGCATGACCCTCTATTTCATGGCTTATTCATCGTGGAAAGGGAAAATGCTGTACCTCGACGATTTTGTGATTACCGAAAGTCACCGCCGGCATGGTATCGGCCAAATGCTGTACGATGCCTTTCTGGAAATAGCACGGCAGCGCGGTTGCCGACTGGCCAAGTGGCAGGTGCTCGACTGGAACACCCCGGCCGTCGCGTTTTACAAAAAAAATGAGGCCATTATTGAGACGGAATGGTGGAACGCGAAGGTGTTGCTGGGGTGAGGGGAAGGTGGGTAAACCTATTTATAAACTGCAATTGTTGGCTTCATCACGCTCTTCAATCTCATTATTGACATCAACACAGACTGAAAACCGAAAGTTGCCCGGCTGGTTAAACGAAATTTCCACAGATTCCGTAAGGGTATCCGAGCCCAGAAATTGTGTCGTGAATAGCACCTCTTGATCTATTTCTTCGAAGGTGCCATTTCCCGATAAATCCCGGAAGACAACCAGTTTAACTTTGAAAGGACTTGTCGGAAGATACTGACAATCAAGGCTTTTTATAACGATTGGTACGCTGAAGGGGCCTCCGGTTAATATAGTTACCACTCCTGGTAATTCAACCGCACCGACCAAGTCTGGCAAACAAACTACTTCCTCTGCTTTCTTACATGATATTATAATCAAAAAGCAGAATAAAAAGGCAGTAATTGTTTTCATCTTTTTGCAAATGATTTCAATAGAGACTATTTTATTTTGCAATTTACAAGGAACCCTTCTCCAGCCCCAGCAACAGCCCTTTCCCCGTTGTATGAGTATATTCTTGCTGGCCGATACACCAAAGTTTCTGGTTATCACCCACAAGTGTATTAAAAAAAGTGCGGTGATTTATATCTCCAAAGGTCATTGATTTTTGAACTACACCATTGGCGGGACTAAGTTTTAAAAGCCACCCATTACCAATTGTATATTCCTGAGAACAGGAAATGCACCATGAACGTCCCATAACGCCACCTAAGAAAAGAGAGCCATTGTAGATATAAGGTGAAGAAAAACGCTCAGAAACCGTGGTTTGTTTTAATGTTTTATTCCAATCAATCTGTCCATCACTTAATCGGACAGATGCTGCCCAGCCCGAGGCCCAATAGCAACCTGAGCATCCACCGGCAGTACCTTTCGATTTGTCTTCTAAATATCCACATAAGTATGCCTTGGTGTCATCTACAGTCATTCCACTTCTGGCATGGTAAATTTGTTCATTCTGATTAGATAATTTGGTCCACCAAACCGGATTGTTCCAATTTCCAATTTCAAATTTTAACAAATGCACTTGTGTGTATTCTCCATTTGAATAGGTACTCCCAGAAACAATAGCTTCGTTGCCCTTAATGTCAAGATTCCAAAATCGGATATGTTTCCATTTGGGATCCAGTAATTGACCAACATAAAATGAAACAGAATCAATCTCCAGCGAAGCCTTACTGATCCTGAACGTATAAATACCCGGGTAAAAATTGTTGTCTATTGTATACTTTCGTACACTCCCAACACCCAAAAATTTTACATATTCACTGGTGTTTTCTAATATTTCAAGATCGTAAAGTGACAAGCCAAAGTCCCTGGAGAAATTATCTATAAACGTTCCGTCACTATCATAAAGCATGATACGGGAACGATCCGGGCTCTCATCCTGATAGTTCGATTCATTGTCATCATATCCTGTCAGAACAATCATCTCTTTCGGTCCAAGTATACCAGCAGGTACAACTTTGAATCGCTGGATGATAAACCCGGGTCGTTTCTTCCATAACTCATTTCCATTGTCATCAAAACGAACGAGAGATTGTTCGTAATACTCTGCAAAATTATTCTCACCCACATTAACCCCTGTACCAGCCTGACTAACATTGAGTACTCCAATGGCATAGAAGCCTCCACTTTGTGATGCTTCAGAAAAGATCAATTCGCTGAAAGAGTTCCCACTTCCCAACAACACCTCTTTAGCCACCAGGAGGTTGTCTTCTGGCTGATATGGGCTGAAATACTCTGGCTGCACTTCTGGAATATCTTCTACCGGACTGGGTTGGCATGAAAAAAACCAGCATACACATCCAAGCAGAAATATGGCTCGCATGTTGTATAAAAACCATCTCTCGTTGGTCATAACACAATAATTTTACTAAAACAGAATTTTTGTCCCCAGATATTTCACTTTGATCGGCTCTCCCGGATTTCGTTTTTGAGGAACATAATCTTTTGAAGGCACAACAGTAATAATTTGATCAGCGGGGATCTCGCCTATAGCGCGGGGTATTGTGCCTACACCGGAGTAACTACCATTGTTATTTTCATTTCTTTCATCTACCTGTAACCTACCATCCGCGTTGGTTGGAAAATAATATTGTCCCGGAGTTTCCATAACAAAACCCGGCTGCATCCCGGTTGAATCTGCAGGGTCAATCATAGGAGTACCTACAAATACCTCAAAGGTTAAATTTCCCTGCTGATCAACCAATTGCGCGTCTTCCCAAGGAGAATCCGCATCTGAACGATATTGCGCCATAAATTGCGTATTGCTTGTTCCGGCAGTTTCTGTTTCGCAGAAGTTGGTAGATTCCGCCACATTTTTAATGATCGTCGTAAGGGCAAAAGCAACTCCTGTTTCAACCGTAGGCACTGCAATGGCAACTTTGGAGCAAATCATGTCCGCCAAATAAATAGACTTGCAAATTTCCTCCTGGGTACATGAATTATTCAGTGTTCCGGAGGAAAGCAACAATGCGAATAGTAAGATTTTTTTCATAATAAATGTTAATTTATTTTAATGTATTAAATAATTCAAATGTCGTTTTTATTTAATTTCACTAATAAACCCTGGCTCTGGGCATTTGTATTTTGTCTCTGCCCAATTGCCCATAATGTATTATTTTGGAATAGCATTGACCAGAAAAGGGTTTTATTCGACACATCTCCAAATGTCCTTTTACTAATAATTTCCCCGGTATGCTTGTTTAGCCTCATGATAATACCATTTCCAATGGTATAGTCTGGATACCATACAAAGGATATCATACCGGCCACAAAAATCTCTCCGTCAATCGATTTTACATTATAGGCTCTGTCGCTCAATTTACTGTCGGAAAATGACTTTTGCCAAAGTGTCGACCCATTCTCCAGATCAACAGCCAATAAATATCCCGTATTCCAGTATTCAATCGCATTTGCCTTTCCTTTGTTTGTATCTTCAAAATGGCCACTGACATAGGCATTGTCATCATCAATAACCAGCCCTCCCGACCAATGATATATCGGTTTAGAATTGGCCAATGTACTCCACCAAAGGGGATTATTGTAGTCCGACTTGTTAAATCTTAAAATGTGTGTTTTTGAATACACATTGTTATGCCATTGGGTTCCGGAAATGATATAATCTCCATCGTAAATTTCTAAATTCATAAACATTACATGATTCCACTTCGGATCTATCAGATCTACGGTATGGAAAGAGGCAGAATCGATGGATAATGGGTTTTTTATTATATTAAATTCAAAAAAACCTGGATGCATATTGTTATCGAAAAACTTGTAGGCACTTCCAATACCAATAATTTTAGCATAACCGGTTTTATTCTCAACCAGCTTCAAATCAGCCAAATTGAGCGCAAAATCAGTTGAGAAATTATCAATAAAAACACCATCTTCATTATAAAGCATTATCCGGGATCGGTCGGGGCTTTCATCCTGAAAGCCTGATTCATTCTCATCATAGCCCGTTAATATTATTATTTCCTTTTCAGAAAGGATTCCGGCAGGTACTACTTCCATTCGGTGAATAATAAATCCAGGATGCTTTTCCCACAACTTATTCCCATCCGTGTCAAACTTTATCAAGGAGGGATCGTAATACTCATGAAATTGACTTCCGCCAACACTCACTCCAGTCGAGGCTTGCGCACCGTTAAAATCTCCGACCACATAAAACCCTCCCAAGCCCGACTCTTCTGAAAAATAAAACCCACTGTATCTTGAGCCACTTCCAAAAAGGAGTTCAGAAAGAATGAGGTGATTATCCTGAGGAATCACCTCATTCGCATATGAAGGCAGCATCTCACCAGGACTTTCTGGTTCAACTTTACAGGAGCCGGCAAAAACTACAATTATCAAAATCAGTGGGTAACAAAACCTCATACGCTCTAAGTTTTTTTTAAAATTATACCCTCCCTTATGGTAAAGGAAGCCCCATTCGCTCCAAGGTTTCAAGTATACCCGAAGTAAGGTGCGAAAAACCGACCTACAGCCCCGGTCCATTCGGACAATAATTGGGTTTGTTGCACACTTTGCTGTAGGCCACATATTCCTTTTTTGAAAAGCCCGGGCAGCCACCCGGACAGCTGTTGGCGTTGGTTTTCATCACATAACAACAAGAATATTCGAAATCGGCGGCTGTCATAAGTTCTTTTACCTTCTTTTTGTCGGCAATTCTTTTTTTCAGGTCAGCCAGTTTATTCTTCCCACTGGAACTCAACCTTGCAGTCTTCCCATCCCATACCCAGGTGTACATCCCAGCGCCTGAGGTAATGGCTGTTGATTTACCAGCCTGCAACATTTGCCCTTCTGCTTTATTCCTTAATGGACAGAATGAATAGATTCTTATAATTTAAAGTATAAGTGGATCAATATTTTATCGCATAGAAATGGTCAAAATTGCCGATTGTGGTCTTTCCACAATCGGCATTATCAATCACTTGGTTTCGTGCTCATCGCCTTAGCAATACGCAAATCAATTACCCTTTCTCCAAAAACCCTGTTTAAACGGCCCGGCAAATAAATGAACGACGGAAATCTGGCAATGAACGACAAGCCTACGAGTGGTTATGCGCTTCGACGAACCCAACCCGTCACAACAAAAGCGGTCACCTTGCGCAAGCAAAACGACCGCTTTCAAGTGGCATTACTGCCTAAAATGAAAAAAACCGATCCAGGCATCTGCCCAAATCGGTTCTTCCATGGTGCAACAATGGATCACCCACCGTTCACCCTATTTTCCCCAATTATTGTTCGGCATCAAATGCCTCAAAGTCGAACAACAAGGAGAAGCGCAGCGTATTGTCGAGCGGGTTGCGCTGGTTGGTGGTCGGCACCAGGTAAGAGAAGTTGATGCCGAAGATGTTGTATTTCACACCCAGTCCCACCGTAAAGTACTTGCGATTGCCCTTGGAGTAGTGCTCGTAGAAGTAGCCTGCGCGGATGGCAAACTGCTCGTCGTACCAGTATTCAGCACCGGCGCTCACCGTGATTTCCTTCAGTTCCTCACTGAAACCTCCTGGAGCATCGCCAAAGGATTTGAACACCCCGCGGATGGGTGAGTACTGCTTGTAGTCGGGAATGGAGTCCATCGGATCAACATCGATTTCAGGGCGCGGTGTTGGCACCAGCAGTTTGTTGAAATCGGTGGTGAAGGTGAGGGTATTGTACTCGTCCAGGTTGAATTTCCAGGCAACACCAAGGCCCAGGTTGGTGGGAATGTAGTCGCGGTTGATGGAGTTCGTGTAGGTAATTTTAGAGCCCAGGTTGCTTACGGCAGCGCCTATGGTGAGTTCCGACTCGTTTTTGGTCAGTCGAACGGGTGTTTTATACGTAATAGAAAGGTCAGCTGCACCAGCAACGCCGGGCTTGATGTCGGCGCCACCTACACGCTGGCCAGTGGCCAGGTTGGAGTAAATGAACTTGGCACCTACGGCAGCCGAGAATTTTTCGGTCAGTTTACGGGAATAAGCGCCCGCCACTTCAAATTCGTTCGGGCGGCCCTGGCCCAGGGATTGGCCGTTTTCGCCGGTAAATTCAATGTCGCCGAGGGAGAAATAACGCAGACCAAAACCGATGGTCTGGAATTTATCCAGTTTGACGTAACCTGAAAGATAAGCCAGGTAAACATCCTGCAAGCCTAATGCGCGCATCCAGGGCGTATACGTGGCTGAAATACCCACTTTTTTGTCAGCAAAAGCCAATTTCGAAGGATTGTAGTGCATGCCGTTGGCATCAGCAGAGGTTGCAATGCCGGCATCACCCATCGAGCCGCCGCGAGCATCGGGCGTGATGCGCAAAAACGGAACAGCGGAGGTAACGGCATTGGCACAGCGCTCACCGGTAATGGGGTTGTAACCATTTACACATTTGGGGTCGAGCTGCGCGGAAGCAGTTCCAACGGCCAGGGTGAAAAGGAGTATAAAAAGCGATGAAATCTGGCTTTTTCTCATGATTGATGAAAGATTGTTGATTACAATGAATGATGTAGTTTAAAGGGGCATGCATATGTGGGTAGCAAAAAGCGTGCAAAATTACGTTTTTTCCCGCCCTTATTTCAAAATGACTAATTTTTCGAATCCGCTTTCCGCCGTGGCCGCACTACCACTCACATCCGTGCCGCGTACTTTCACCTTGTAAAGGTATACACCTTTGGCCAACTGGTCACCGTATTCATCATGGCCATCCCAAGCAATATCGGTTACCCTGAATCCGTCCGCTGCTGCGCTGTGCAGGATGGTTTTTACCAGCTTTCCACTCACAGAAAAAATGCTGATCTGAACATCCAGCAACTGCCCTGAGAGGTTGTGCTCAAACTGGAACTGGGTATTTGTTGTGAAAGGGTTGGGGTAGTTGAGCACATGGTCGAGGGCAATTTTGCCATCCTCCGCCACAACAAATTCTGTTATGCCTTCGCCTGGATTGTTGGCAATATCCCAGCCCTTAACCTGCAAGGTATGCCGCCCGGTTGTCAGATTGGTCAGCGGGTAAAAGGCTTTTCCTTTTTTGGAATTGTCCTGTTCACTTTCGTAAAAATCGTTGAGAATAATGGCATTCTGCTGATTGCCGTCGAGCACAGCCGTCAGATCGTGCCCAAGGCTGACACCAGTAACGTTCATACCATAATCGTCGCTGCATTTCACCAAAATGGTCGGACTGTTGTTCGTTACCCCGCCAAAGGCAAAAGCATCGGTATTCATAAACACCTGCACCAGCGGTGGTGTATCGTCTTTAATGATGTTGGCATTGCCACCAATCACGATGCTTTTGTCGGCACCAGCGGCATCCAAATGGGTGCCATTTTCTGCATAATAGCTGATTTTCCCTTGCCCAAATGCGTAATCGATGTCGCGGGGCACCACAAAATCAATGGTAAACAAGCCATTTGTTACCGTGGCAGATCCCTTGAAAATCACGTTGCGCTGGAGGGTAAAACTCCGGATCGGACTGTCGGAATCCTGGCCCAGGGTTTGCAGGGTTTGTTTTTTATCAAAAAGGGTCACGGTCACTTTGCCGTTGAAACTGCTGACCAAATTCCCCATGGTATCGGTCACCATTCCTTCCAGCGACACTGGCATCAATGCCCTAAGGGTATCCGGAGTTCCGGAGCCCACCGGGTTGCCGTTGATTTTGGTGGTCGCTACCCGGTACTCCGGCAGTGCCAGGTACATCGCCGGGTCGCCCAGCAGCGTAAATCGCCGGGCATTGTCTTCTGTGCCACCCGAAAGGGTATTTTTGGCATCCTTCAGGATATCACCAATGCTGCGGTACTGCCCGTTGATGCGTTGGAAAATGACGCCTTGTACAGCGTCGGTGAGTTTGTTGTTGCCGTCAATGTATACTGCGCGAACAGTGGTAAAGAGCCCTACGGCCCCAGAATTGGGCTTAATCAGCGATTGCTCACCACCGGTCAGGGTTTTATAGTCGTCGTAACCACCGAAAGAACAAGTGGCCGTGATGATCAGGGGATAGCGGTTGGCATTGTTCCACTGGGCGATATCGTTGTTGCTGATAACACGTTCCTGCGCCCAGCCACGTGGCCCTCCATGGCCGATGTATTGCAGAATCAAACTTCCTTTGAATACTGCAGAATTGATGGCAGCGGTAGCATCCGGATAACGGTCGTCGCCGATGGTTGCTACCTGCTGGTAGGCATCCAGGTAAACTTTGTCGACGTTAAACCAACTTTCTTTGGCTTCGGCGCCGTTGGCCAGCTTTTCGGCCTGGTTGATGTGTGCATTGGTGTCCTGATCATCGCCGATGTACAGCAAACGAAGGTGCCAGTCGCCCAATGTAACCTGGGAGCGATCATAAGCGATGATTTTATCCACAACTGCCTGCGCTTCAGCGCCTGAACGGGCAGTGATGCGCCCAACTGCGATATCCAGCGAACCATCCAACGCGCCTCCTTCGTCGGCGCTCAACAGACCGAAATAGTCGTCAGAAGGATAGGCGTAAATGGTATGGAACGATTCAGCAGTTTCAAACACCGGGATAAAATCGAGGTTATCGGCACTTCCGGTATTGTTTTTCGGATCGAAAGAGCCATCGCCCAGGAGCAACAGGTAATCAAATTTACCCGGATTGCGCTCCAGCATCATGCGGGCAAAATCGCGTATCGCGGTGGGATCTTTTCCACCGGAAGAAAACTCGTTGTACAATTGGTCGATCCGCACCGCAGCCACGTCCAATCCGCTGTAATCCCGGCGGTGCTGTGCCAGTTGTTGCGCCGCCGCCTCAAAATCGGGGTGATAAAGGATCACCATGTGCAGGTTATCGAGCTCATGTATGTTCTGGTTGCCAATCGCCCCTTCCACTTTTTCAGGTTTGGGCAAGGCGCCATCCTGATAAAAAGCGGCAAAGCTGCGCAGGGTATCTGCTGAAGCACCAAATTCTACTGTGCTGCCTCCGGTATAGGTTTGCCGGCGGGGAAGTTGCGGGTCGGTCACGTCCCAAATCAACAGGTTGCTATTGGCGCCTGAAAGACGGTAGCGAGCCATGGGTTGCCCCACCGAATTCAGGTCGCGAAATTGCATCATAGCGCCGTCCATAATCAGTTTTCGGCGCACATTGAGTTCGATATAATCCAGCCAGCCCTCGCTTGACTGGCTTACTTCCGGGTAATTGATTTGTACCGTTATTTTATTGCCTGAAGGGTTGAAATTGCCGCTCAATGCGGCGCCCAGTGCAAAATTGGTTTCGTTGTTGCTAATGGATACGCCGGAAATATTGCGGGAAATCTGGGTTCCGTCAACGGTGAGGCGTACGGTGGTGGTGGTGCCGCAGCGACCGGCAAATTCCGATTTGACCCGACCCGGTGCAGCAGTTACTACATTGTTAAAATTAAATTCGTAGGTCCGCTGCCGGGTTTGTAAAAAATAATCACCAAACCAGCGCTTACCCGAGCCTTGCGCAGAGGTAAAGAAATCAAGCAGGTTTACCTCATCCTCCTCCAGCCGCTGCACATCGTCAAACTCATCGGTGATGTATGCGTTGCCAGCGACATCACTTTGTGTCTGCACACGCAACCCGTTGCCATCACCCGTTTTCAGAAAATACCAGGCATAGATATCGTATAGGTTTTTTTGAATACTGAGCTGCGGGTCGGTTGCATTTGGGCGGTAGTACACTGGCGCTGGGCCGATTGCATAAAATAGGATATAGTCGCTGCTGTTGAACTTTCCATCTTCTTCTCCCACCACGACAATGGCATTTTCCCGGAGGTCGTCGGGACGATAAGCCGCATTTTGTTCTGGCAGCATACCGCCACCGTTGCCGTACAACTTTAGCGTGCGTGGATCGAGGTTGTCGATGTTGCTGAGCCCGAGTTCATTTTTCAGAAAATTGTAGTCGAGTTTGTAAATGCCATTCCCGGATACTCCAAACTTGTACAAACTGCCCGAACTGAGCACCGAATTGAAAGTATTGGGCCCTCCACGGTCTGTGGCTGCTTGTTCTACCGGCTTTATGTCGAGGTTTATGGTAAAATCCGTCAGTTTTTCCAGACTGCCTCCCTGGCGGCGCAGGGGATAAAATGTAATTCGGGCAAAATACTGGTTGCGTTCCTGCTCCACCTTTGCACTGACCACAATGTTGGGGCCGATGGCTGCAGCATCGTCAATTTTCCCAGTCAAGGCCTGAAAAACTTCGCCAGACAGGGTAGCATTTATCGTAGAAGGGCCGGAAAGAGGGATCCGCTCGTTGTACAAGGGCAGGGTAGGCGCCAAATCGGAACGACTGCAATTGTCGAACGACCAAACCAGCAGGTTCATCCCGCTGGCGGTTTCCACCATTCTGGGTTGGGGAGCCCAAACCAGGCTGCGCTGCAAACGCAGGGTTTCCTGCGCCTGAAGGGAAACAATACTAAAAACAAAAAGGACCAATAGCCGAATTCTCATACCACACGTATGTTTGGTTGGTGTGAAGGTTTGGCGCAGGATCTGGGGCATAGGTTGCCCGAGTCCGCGCTTTTTTAAGTCATTAGAACAAATGTCGGCCATTTGTGATTTCAAAATGGTAAAAAACCATTGCTTTTGCTTCAATTGGCACTTGGTCGTCTCCCAAACCCGCCCTAATTTCGCCGGAGAAAAAGCCCGACCAGTTACACCATGAAAGATACGCGCATTCTAATTACCGGAGCCGGCGGCCAAATTGGCACCGTACTCACGCAAGCCCTTCGCGAACGCTACGGTTCCGACAATGTTCTGGCCACCGACTTGCGCCCGCTTCTAGATCAGGACGGGCCCAGCGCCCATCTCGATGCGCTCGACGGAGCAGCCCTCGATGCCCTGGTGCAGCAGTATAAAATTACGCAGATTTACCACCTTACTGCTATCCTGAGCGCGACGGGTGAAAAAGATCCGCAGAAGGCATGGAACATCAATATGACCAGCTTGTTCAATGTCCTGGAAGTAGCCCGTCAGCGGGAGCTCGATCGGGTATACTATCCATCTTCCATTGCCGTATTCGGAAAGGAGGCTAAGCGGGAGAACACGCCACAATACGAAGTGCTTATTCCTGAAACCGTGTACGGCATCAGCAAAGTGGCAGGAGAAAACTGGGCATCCTACTATTTTCAACGCTATGGCCTGGATGTTCGCTCGGTGCGTTACCCTGGAATCATTGGCTACCAAAGCTTGCCTGGCGGTGGAACAACCGACTATGCTGTCGATATTTATCACCATGCTGTTCAGCAAAAACCTTTCAGCTGTTTTTTAAAAGCCGACACTGCGTTGCCCATGTTGTACATGCCAGATGCCATCCGTGGAACCCTGGAACTGATGGAGGCGCCCGCAGCGAACATCAGCGTGCGCACCAGTTACAACCTTTCGGGCATGAGTTTCACACCCGCTGAAATTGCTACCTCCATCCAAAAACAGGTTCCAGGCTTCAGCATTGACTATGCGCCTGATTTTCGGCAAGCCATTGCCGATTCCTGGCCGGCTTCGATCGACGACAGTGCGGCCCGCAACGACTGGAACTGGCGGCCCGAATACGACCTGGATGCCATGACCAGGGATATGCTCGCACATTTATCGCCCCCTTTGTAATGTAACCGTCTGTCTTTTTTTTTGAAAAAAAGCCTGGGCTATTACCCCGCCTGGCCTTTGAGCACCACATTATCGATCAGGCGAACATCGCCGGCCCAGGCGGCCGTGCAGGCCACAATGAAGTCGCTGCTGTCAAAACCATCTACCGGCTGCAGCGTTCTTCCATCCACCATACTGAAATATTCAGGCCGGAAACCCGCCGCTTCCAACCGTGCCATCGCATTGGCTTCCAACTCCCGGGCAGGGTACCGTTGCAACTGTTCTCCCGTTTCCAGTAAAGTCTGGTGCAGGATTGGCGCAAGGGCCCGCATGGCTGGTGTCAGGCGGATATTACGGCTCGACATGGCCAGGCCATCGGCCTCCCTAACGGTGGGGCACATGACCAGTTCCGCAGGCAGTTTCAGTTGGCGAATCATATCGCGTACAATACTGAGTTGTTGAAAATCCTTTTGCCCCATGTAAAGCCTGTCAGGCTTCACGATATCCAACAAGCGGTTGACAACCGTAGCCATCCCACTAAAATGCCCTGGCCGGAACTCGCCTTCCATAACATTTTCCATTTCCCCAAAATTCAGGCTAATACTCAGATCGGCCCCAGGAGGGTATACCTCCTCCACTGGCGGCATAAAAACGGCGTCGCAATCTGCGGACAACAAGAGTTCCAAATCACGCCCGGGTGTCCGCGGATATTTTTCAAGATCGCTGGTATCGTTGAACTGGGTTGGGTTTACAAAAATACTCACTACCGCAAGGTCGCCGGCCCGTTTGGCCATGCGCACCAGTTCCAAATGGCCATCGTGGAGCGCGCCCATGGTAGGAGCAAAGCCAATCGTCTGGTGTCCTTCTTTTTGCTGTGCAAGCCATTCTTGCAAAGCATCCACATGCTTGGATAAAAACATAGTTGGTAAATCGTTTCGGCAAAGATGAAAATTCTTCCCGATTTGAGGGTTGATTCTGCCCTGTTCTTTAAACCAACGCATAAAGTCCGGGGAGAATAATCCCGAATCCATTTTCCAATTGTAAATTAGCCCCAACAATCCGATGAAATCTAAAACCAAGACCACCAATACTCCCACCATCAGCACACCGGCGCCATTTTATACTTGGCTGCTGGTGTTGTCCGGTACCGTGTTTTTCCTGCCACAGTGCCTGGACAGGTACCTTATATCCCGTTTTTTTGCGCTTTCGCTGGTATTGCTGGTTGGACTGGTGTTTTTCCACCGCTACTTTTTGAGCGCAGCAAAAAAAACGCTTTTGCTGCCCGATGTGCTGGTATTGCTTTGGTATGGCTGGAACCTTGCTTCCATTGCCTGGGCTTACAATTGGTCGGAAGCGGTCTTTTACACCCAAAAAGTTTTCCTGTTGCTGTTGGTGTACGGCTATTTCCGGTCGGTACAGGAGCAGCAACCCACGCTTCGTCAAATTGCACTGTCGCTCAGTATCCTTGCCATGCTGTTACTGGGGGCTCAAATAGCCTATGCGTTTAGTCAATTTGGGCTCGACAACGAGCATTTGTACGATTATGCTTCCGGCATTTGGGGCAATAAAGGGTTGGCAAGCGATTTTTTATTGCTGTGTTTGCTGTGGCTGGGCTATTCCTTTCCGCAGTTCAAAAAACCCAAACGGATCCTGTTTATTATACTGCTGGGTATCCTGCTGATTGTGTTACTCCAAACAAGGGCCGTTTACCTGGCCCTTGCAGCAGCAGTATTGGCATATGTAAGCCTTCGCAGTGTTGGTGATACAGGATTCCGAAAACTGGCATTGAAATGGGCCCTGCCCGGCCTAGCAACGATTGCGATATGCTGGGCATTGGTAATTACGCTTGGCAAAAACACCAGTCTGGGCCAGCGACTCAACCCCGCTACCTACCTGAACAGCGCATCGGCCAATGAACGCCGGTTTGTCTGGTACAAAACCGATTTGCTCAACCAGGATCACGTTTGGCTCGGCGTAGGCAACGGCAGCTGGAAAATCTGGTTGCCATCCAAGGGCATACAGGGCGCTTACCGACTGCAGGAAGAGCATGTTGTATTTACCCGCGCACACAACGATTTTTTGGAAATTCGCGCCGAACTTGGTCTGATTGGCATCATTTTGTACGGCTGCTTTTTGGGCGCCCTGCTTTGGGGGCTAGTGGCCGGAATCCGTACAGGAGATGTCCACCGAAAATCGGTACTGGCCGCGGCCATCACAGCCTATTGCACCATTCAGTATTTCGATTTTCCAAGGGAGCGGATAGACATGCAGGTACTAAGCGGTTTTTTCTTTGCCCTGGCGGTGAGCAACTCGGATTTTTTTCAAAAAAAGGGTCCACGGGTTGCTATCGCTCCGTGGCTGAAAAAGAGTGCGCTGTTGTGCTGTGTACTGGGTTTGCTCTTCAACCTGGTACTGGGATGGTACCGCATAAAGGGAGAAACGGCCAATGCCTTGATGCAAAAAGCACAATTTAGCAACCGACCCAACGATCAGTTGCGGTACGCTCAAAAAGCACAAAACACCTTTTATCAGATGGATGACACCGCTACACCCCTCATCGCGCATGAGGGCGCAGTGTATTTGTCGAGAAAAGATGTGGCCGCTGCGGAACAGGCCTTGCTGGAAGCCATAGCAATCAGCCCCTGGAACTACCAGATACAGAACAACTATGCTGCTGCCCTGACGATGCGCAAGGATTTTAAAGAAGCCGTCCCGCATTTTGAGGAGGCCGTGAGAATAAACCCCCGTTATGAGGAAGGTAAAATCAATCTCGCTTACTCCTGGATAATGCTGGGGGATTTGGAAAAAGCCCAGGCCTGGCTCCAGCAAATGGACACTACGACAATTCCCCAAACCACACAGGATAGCATAATACACCAGCAATTTTTACAAAGAAAAGAAAGGTACGAGCAGGTGATTAAGGATAAAATGAAGCAATGACGCTAAAGGAAGACCTTTTTAGCGGCAACTTTATACCTTCGTGCCTGTTTCAATCATTTCAATATCCGCTGAAAAGCCACTTGCAGAGCAGGAATGCGCATGAGCCTCGATACTATCAAACAACCAATTGCCGCGGAACTCGATGTTTTTGAACAGCGTTTTCGCGACTCCATGCGGAGCCATGTACCCTTGCTTGACAAGATCACCTGGTACATTGTGCAACGCAAGGGAAAGCAGGTTCGCCCCATGTTGGTACTACTCAGTGCCCGTATTTTTGGACCCATCAATGAGGCATCCTACACTGCGGCATCTCTGGTTGAATTATTGCACACCGCTACCCTCGTACACGATGATGTGGTAGACGATGCCAACGAGCGCCGTGGCTTTTTCTCCATCAATGCACTTTGGAAAAATAAAATTGCAGTGCTTGTCGGTGATTATCTGTTGTCGCAGGGTTTGATCCTCAGTATTCGGCAGCAGCAGTTTCGACAGTTGGAAATCGTGAGCCGTGCCGTCAAGGAAATGGCCGAAGGAGAGCTTCTGCAAATGGAAAAGGCACGCCGGCTCGACATCAAGGAATCCATTTATTACGACATTATCCGGCAAAAAACAGCCTCCCTTATTGCCGCCGCCTGCGCTGCGGGTGCTACCAGCACCGCTACCAGCGAGGAGGATATTCAAAAAATGTGGGCCTTTGGAGAAAAAACCGGGATCGCCTTTCAAATACGCGACGACCTATTCGATCTGGGCACCGATGATGTGGGAAAACCCCTGGGTATCGACAACAAGGAAAAAAAGATGACCCTGCCGCTCATCTATGCGCTTAACAACAGTGACCGCAGCACCCGAAAGCACATTATCAATCTGGTGCGCAACGAAAGCCATAAAAACGATAAAGTGGCTGAGGTCATTGCCTTCGTGAACCAAAGCGGCGGGATTGGCTATGCCAGGGAGGCCATGTACCAGTACCGGCAGGAAGCTTTTGATATCCTCGACACCCTTCCCGAATCAGCGGCCCGCGAAGCCATGCGGGATTTGCTGGTTTTTGTTACCGAAAGGAAAAAATAAAAACAGTGGCCGCTACATTGTCGGACCACTGTTCTGCAATATTTCTTTCATGACTTGTTCGGGCTTAGTGCATTGTAACCTAAGTATTATTGCATTTTGGCTGAATTTTTTGACACCATGTATCGGCCATTTTTAGGAGAATAGCGCTGCTATTCCCACAAAAATAGCCTTGCCTGCAGCCAAAATCTTCTATCCAAAACATCAAACAACTTAGGTTACAACTTACTTAGCCTCATGCTAGGAAGCAGTAAGTTTAATCATAATTATGGTGGCTAAATAATGCTAAAGCCCAATTAATAAGGGGTTTCAAAATTTTTCCCTTTCAATATCTGGCATTTGACCTAAAGCAATCTCGCAATACGAGATCGAAACCAAAGACCAACACCAAAAGACTAATAGCATGTATTAGTCTACCACCGTTACTTTCAGCATATTGGTTCGGAACCTGCGCTCTATTGGCATAGAGCCCGTGTTGATGATGGCATCACCTTCCGCCACAAAACCGGCATTTTTGAGGATCGCTACACTGTCCTCCACCGTTTCATCGGTCGTCGTGAATTTATTGTAGTAAAAACACCGAACACCCCATAAAAGGTTCATGGTGCACAGGCTGTGGTGCTGATTGGAGAAGATGAAAATCTTGGCATTGGGTCGGAAACTACTCACTTTGAAGGCTGTATATCCCGAAATCGTAAATCCTACGATGCCTTTTGCCCTAATCTCTTCTGCCACACGACAGGCATTGAAGCAAATAACGTCCGACATAAAGGTGCCCGACTTGCGCGCGGGGCTGGGTCGTTTGCTTTCGATTTGTGGCCAATAATGCTTTTCGGCTTCATCAATGATGCGGGTCATGGCTTTGACCGTTAATACCGGAAATTTACCCACGGAGGTTTCACCGGAAAGCATCACCGCATCGGTGCCGTCGAGCACTGCATTGGCCACGTCGGTGATTTCTGCACGGGTTGGCGATGGATTGTTGATCATGCTGTCCATCATCTGCGTTGCGACAATAACTGGCCGGGAGAACTGCATGCACTTGAGGATAATCTCTTTCTGGGTAATTGGGAGCCGTTCGATGGGCATTTCTACCCCGAGGTCGCCACGGGCAATCATAATGCCATTGCTGGCCTTGATGATTTTGCGAATATTGGCAACAGCTTCTGGTTTTTCAATTTTTGCCATCACCTTCGCCGGATGGCCAGCCGCCTCAATACGACGAGCGAGGTCCTCAACGTCTTCCGCACTGCGAACAAACGATAGGGCAATCCAGTTTACCGGCTGGGTAAGGATGAACGCCAGATCCTCCAGGTCCTTTTCCGTCAGGGAAGGCAGACTGATTTTGGTGTCGGGAAGATTGACCCCTTTGTTGCTGCTGAGAACGCCACCATGCAGACTGATCAGTTTTACGGTATCCACACCATTGGTTTCCAGCACCTCAAACACCAGCTTACCATCGTCCATCATGATGCGTTCGCCTTTTTTACAGTCTTTGGCGAACCCTTCGTACGACATGTATATTTTATCCCGGTCGCCCAGAACATCCTCATTTACCAGGGTGATGATGTCGCCAGCTTCCAGTGGCAAGGCATTATCTTTGATTCTGCCAACCCTAAGTTTGGGACCCTGAAGGTCGGCCAGCAAGCCCAGGTGGGTATTGTAGCGCGCATTAATTTCCTGAACGGCATCGATGACTTTTTTGTGATCTTCGTGCGAGCCATGACTGAAGTTCAGTCGAAAAATATCAACCCCGGCCTCCGCTAGTTCGGTAAGTTTTTCAATTGAGCTGCAAGCAGGGCCTACTGTTGCTACAATTTTCGTATTTTGAGAGCCATCTTTACGCATAGAGGGTTTGTTTTTTGACAAAAGGATAGTTTCTTCCGCGATCATCATTCGTCTGAATGTTAGATTAAGTGTAATTTATACAATAACTTTTGTCGTGCAAAAATAACCGCATTAAAATTACAAACAAGCGTTATTGCCTTTATTTATTTGCAAATAAGGGCAAATCGCGAAAAAATTGTGGTGTAGCTGCGCGCGGCTAAAGCCAACTTAGTGTGTCATTTACAACTACAGAATTACACCGAAGGCAATATACAGTAAAATTCCGGGCCAAAAACTTTTTAAAAAGCCGGATAGCCGTTTCTTTGCCCTTCGAAAAAATTGTTTTTTCACTAAAGATTCAATAAGACATGGCAACTGTAGCCGAACGCGTAAAAAAAATTATTGTTGACAAACTTGGCGTTGACGAGAACGAAGTAAGCCACGAGGCTAACTTTATTCAGGATCTTGGCGCTGATTCACTCGACACCGTAGAACTGATCATGGAATTTGAAAAAGAGTTCGATGTATCCATTCCGGACGAACAAGCCGAAAAGATCACCACAGTTGGTCAGGCTATCGAATACCTCGAATCACAAACTGCTGCTTAATACCCAAACTTCGGTATCCCCGATATTTGGTTTAGTTGACACAAGAAAAGGTTCAAAGCTTCTTGCTTTGAACCTTTTTGTGTTGTCGAAAACTGCGCTGTACAATTTCCCAACTTTGGCTACCTGTTTTTTACCGAAGATCGTACCTTTGTTGTTGGTCCCTTAGTAACGATGAAATAACAAGTTCACGATTTCAGGCCAATTATTTTGGTGTTAGGCGGCTATCTTTTGAGGCGAATAGCAGCGCTCTTTAACAAAAAAGATAGGATGGATAACGGCAAAAGAATGGCATCAAATCGTGAAGTTGTTATTTCATCGTTACTTAGGTAAAAAACACTTTCCTTTCACTCATACACCTCTGCATGAAACGAGTCGTTGTAACCGGCCTTGGCGCGCTAACACCCATTGGAAATACACTGGAAGCCTACCTTGAAGGTTTAAAACAAGGCATTAGCGGCGCTAACCTGATTACGCAATTTGACGCCACGCTGTTCAAAACCCACTTCGCCTGTGAAGTCAAGGGCTTCAATCCCGAGGATTTCATGGACCGTAGGGAAGTGCGCCGCATTGACCGCTTTACGCAATTTGCGGTTGCCACTGTTGCTGAAGCCATCCAACATTCGGGTCTCGACCTGGAAGCCATCAACAAAGACCGTGTAGGGGTGATTTGGGCATCCGGGATTGGCGGTCTCGCCACACTCGAAAAAGAGGTGGAGGAACACATTACCGGCAACGGCATACCAAAACACAACCCCTTTCTGATTCCCAAAATGATCTCGGATATCGCTGCAGGTCAAATTTCCATCCAATACGGGTTCATGGGCATCAACTATGCCACTGTATCGGCCTGCGCATCCTCTTCCCATGCCCTCATGAATGCTTTCGATTATATTCGGATGGGCCGGAATGACATCATTGTTACCGGTGGCTCAGAGGCCACGATCACAAAAACTGCGGTGGGTGGCTTCAATTCCATGAAAGCCCTCAGCGAACGCAACGACGATTACCAAACGGCTTCCAGGCCATTCGACAAAGACCGTGATGGCTTTGTACTGGGAGAGGGCTCCGGAGCACTCATCCTGGAAGAATATGAGCATGCCAAGCGCCGGGGTGCCACCATCTATGCCGAAGTAGTGGGCGCCGCTGCTACTGCCGATGCCTACCATATCACTGCACCTCACCCGGAAGGACGCGGCGTAATCAATGTGATGAATCACGCGCTGCAGGATGCACAACTCAATCCTGAAGATATTGACTACATCAACGTACACGGCACCTCCACGCCACTGGGCGATGTGGCAGAACTGAAAGCCATTAAAACTGTTTTTGGAGACCATGCCTTTAATCTGAATATTTCCTCAACCAAGAGCATGACGGGGCATCTCCTTGGCGCTGCTGGCGCCATCGAAGCCATCGCCAGTATCCTGGCGATGAACCACGATTTCATTCCGCCTACCATCAACCATTTTACCGACGACCCGGATATTGACCCGCGCTTTAAACTAACCTTTAACACGGCGGAATCCCGCAAAGTCAGAGCAGCCATCAGCAATACCTTTGGGTTTGGCGGGCACAATGCTTCCATCGTATTACGAAAAATTTAATCAGCCTTCCCCACCCCTCGGTGCGGCAGACTTCAATGACTGAGCAGTGCGCGCAATCAAAAGAGTTTATAATTATTACTTCCACAAGGACAAAGAACTAGCCCGTAGGCTCAGACCACTCCTGGGCTTTACCCCTGCCTATTTGCAATTGTTCAAACTCGCCTTTTTTCATAAAAGCACCTTTTCTAACGGAGAATATGCTATTTCGAACAACGAACGGCTGGAGTTTTTGGGCGATGCTGTGCTCAGTACCATTGTAGGAGAATACCTGTTTAAGAAATACCCCAACAGCGATGAGGGTTTTTTGACCAAAATGCGCTCCAAAATTGTGAAGCGCAACTCACTCGATGAGATAGCCGATAAAATGGGGCTCGACCTTTTCCTGAACCATTACAACCAAACCCGGCTCTCCAAATCGATGCTGGGCAATGCCCTGGAAGCCCTGGTTGGCGCCATTTACATCGAAATAGGCTACGCAAAGACCCGCGATTACGTCATTCGTCGCATTCTGCGCAAATACCTGGACATCCACGAACTGGAACAGTTCGACGACAATTACAAAAGCCAGCTGCTCGAATGGTGCCAGAAAAACGGCTATCAGATCGATTACAAAGTGCTGGCCAAATACAAAAGTGAAAAGCGCGATAAGTTTAAAGTCGCCGTTTACATCGATGGTAAAAAACTAGGAACAGCCGACGATTTTAACAAAAAAGTGCAGAGCAACTGGCCAGCGAACGCGCCATGGCGCAACTTGGCCTCAGCAACAACACTGCCGTTGACGACAACCACAGCCAGGCCCAACAACGACTGGCCCAAACCTCCGCTGAAGAAGACAACTGATCAAACCCTCCGCTGGCATTGAAAAGTAAGCTACCCACTGCAAGGGCACAAGCATTGGCCCAACCTCTCTTCTTTCGCCAGACAGGCCGCTGCCCCGGATACCTTTTCGGAATAATGCCAGCAAGTTTTGATCAGTCACACCACATTCTGATTCAATGGCCTGGCATGCAATGCCACTGCAGTTGTGGGTTTCGGACCCAGCCTTGTTCTCATGCACAAACCCTGTTGCTGCTGCAGGAATCACTGCCCAACTTATTTGAACCCCTGGAACATCTTCCAGACTGGGCCCTCTCGCTACTGACAGAAAAAGCAGGCTTTGCTGCCACACAACCCAATCAGAACCTTCCGCAACTGGTGGCACTACAAAAGGAAAAACGCCACCACGAGCGGCTCGAGCGCGCCGCTTTTGGCCTGCAGGATATGGAACTTTGGCTCGAAGACCTCATGCGCCGCGGATTGGCCACTGCTGCCGTTGAAGAGGACGCTTTCTGCCAGGATATTGCCGCGCGCATGGCTGATGCCTCCCTGCCAGGACTCGCCCGCACCCTGCGCCTGATTGGCGCTATTCCGCCCGGGGCGCCCGATTGGGCAGAACAAGTTTTAGAGGTGTTGGCAAACGTTTACCTGGCCATACAATGCTTCAAAAACGGATTCAGTTCCCGATGCACTGCTGTACGACCTCCAGTATTTCCTGGGTATAAATGCCAGAAAAGAAATCGTCATGGAGCAAGGTGAACGCCTGGAAGACAGTTGGGCAGTACTCGGAAGCCAGGAAGAACAAGTAGAGGCTCAACTCTATCTCCGACGGCAGTGGCTACTCGGCGCCAAAGGGCGCTTTGCCCTGTTGCTGGATTACGCCTTTGGCAGCGCAGACTTCCCCGGGTTCCGTGCCGGTGATATCGTTCACGGCTCCCTGCGTTTTTCCCATCAGCCTTCCCCCTGCGCGCACTTTGTGAGGCACCCCTCCGACCATTACCTAAAAAGGTGGCACAGGTGCCCGGATTTACCTCCCTGGCATCCTTTCGTCAGCAATGGGCTATTGATCTCGCAAAACAACCGTGGGTGGAGCACTACCCCCTGGTGCTCAACAACATCACCCCGCTTTATCATAACGGCCAGCACTTACTGGCGGATGCGCAACAGGAAGCCCTGGTTGTCGCCGACGCCGACGCCTGGCGGCTGTTGGCCTTGTCGGGTGGACGCCCGCTAACCGTTTTCGGCGTTTGGAACGGAAAAACGATGTCCATCGTAAGTCTTGTGCAGGAAAAACGCCTACGCCTGCTATAGGGTGCGTCTTTAAACCGGAAGCCCTACTTAATCAAAACCGGTTTTAAAATCTTCCAGACATTTTCGGCTACAATTTTTTGGCCTTCCACGTTGGGATGGATTCCGTCTTCCAGGTTCAGTTTGGGATCGGCAGCTACACCTGCCAGCAGAAAAGGAATCAGTTCTGTACCGTTTTTGGCCGATAGCGTGTTGTACATGTCCTCAAAAAAGCGGGTATACTCAGCGCCCAGATTCGGAGGAGCCTGCATACCCGCGATGATAATTTTACAGCCCGGGTATTGGGATTTCACCTGATCAATAATACCCTGCAGGTTAGCCTTTGTGGTTTTCAAATCGAGTCCGCGCAAGGCATCGTTGGCTCCCAATTCCAGGACAAATACATCGACAGGTTCCCGGAGCACCCAGCCGATACGCGACAGTCCATCCGTGGTGGTTTCCCCGCTTACGCCGGCATTGACGCAGGTATAGTTGTAGCCCAGAGAATCCAGGCGTTTTTGGATTAAGGCAGTAAACCCCTGCTCTGGCGATAAATTATAGGCCGCAGTCAGGCTGTTGCCAAAAAACAAGATCGATTTGTGGCGCGATTTCCAATCAGAAGCATTGTTCTCTGCACCAGCACTGGTACTGTTTGCCTGGGAATCAGTACTGCCGCTGTTGCAGGCAGCCAGGACCAGCAAGGAAAACAAAAAGAACAAGGTGATATTTTTCATGGTACGATGCGTTTTTGAACCGCAAAGTTAATCGTTGATTCCTTGGGTTTTGCCATATTATGGTTTGATCGCCCTTTTTCACCCATGATGCGATGGAATTTCGAACAGAATGGCTTCCCCCTTGGGCATGAACAAATGCCAAAGACCATAAAAAAAAGCGGCAGTGCCGGCGCCCGCGTACCGAATCTTGCGGTTAAGTTAAAGCCGAACACTGCCGTAGCGTTTGTAGCCTCCTTTTTTAGGGCCACGGGAGAATGTTTTCAAAGCCTGTTGTTGCCCCGGCTACAAGACAATACTACTGCCAAAAAACAGCCGGTACAAGCACTGTTCGGCGACTTAACAGACTTTAACCTCTGTGGATACCGAGGTTAAGGGCATTAACGTTTATTATACTGTGCATCAGTTGATTAGAAATGTGTTAAGCCAGTTCACGACAAGCACCGCTAAAATTTAACCTTTTGAAAATGGACCGCAATCGCACATTGGTCCGTACTTTTCGACATACAACCATGGCCAAAGCATTAAATACAGCCGAAGAATACGCCAAAGGCATCCGGGAAGGAAACCGGGTGCTGCTGGGCCAGGCTATCACCCTGGTGGAAAGCGCACGCCCGGAGCACCAGCAACTGGCCAATCAGCTGATAGGCCTGCTTTTGTCGGAGGGCGCAGTGCCCAGCCAAACCCTGCGCATAGGCATCACCGGTGCGCCAGGTGTGGGTAAGAGCACTTTTATCGAAGCGCTCGGCAATTACCTGACCAGTTTGGGCAAGCGCGTTGCAGTATTGGCCATCGACCCCAGCAGTCAAATCAGTAAAGGAAGTATTCTGGGTGATAAAACGCGGATGGAACAATTAGCCGCCTCCGATCTGGCATTCATCCGGCCTTCTCCAGCTGGCAACTCGCTCGGCGGCGTAGCGCGAAAAACGCGGGAAACTATTTTGCTGGTTGAAGCTGCCGGATACGAAATTGTACTGATTGAAACGGTAGGCGTGGGCCAATCAGAAACTGCCGTACACAGCATGACCGACCTGTTCCTCTTGCTGCTGCTCCCAGGGGCAGGAGACGAGTTGCAGGGCATCAAACGCGGCATTGTTGAAATGGCCGATATTCTATGCGTCAACAAAGCCGAGGGCGACCGCGTACAACTGGCAAAACAGGCAAGCGTGTACTACAGCAACGCCACGCACCTGCTCCCTCCAGCCCAAAGCGGTTGGGCGCCACAGGTGCTCCGTTGCAGCGCGCAAGAGGGCACCGGAATAAAAGAACTTTGGGAAACCATGGAAAAATTCCGGGCGCACGTTCAGGACAATAACTTTTTTGCCGAAAACCGCCGCCAGCAGGCCGCCTGGTGGTTTCAAGAAAGCATTCGCGACAGTTTGCTGTCTGCCTTCTTTCAACACCCTGAGGTCCGCCAACAACTGCAGTACCTCGAACCACTCGTCTTGCAGGGGAAAATATCTCCTTTTGCAGCAGCAGAACAGGTATTGGGAGCCTTTCCGGTAAGGCTCAACAAAGAAGACTAGTGCAGCATCCGGCGAATACCCTGTGAATTGGCGAGGCAGATTTTTCATTCATCAAGGCGTGAGGAGGGCGATCCCGAAGATATCGGGATTAACCGACGAACAACGAAGATGAAGGGAAAATGTGGCCGTCAATTCACAGGGTATTCGCCGGACGCTGCACTGGTGGTCAAACAGTGTAGTATTGTAAAAAAACAAGTCTGTGCTACCGCAGTTTTTTGCAAAGCAAAACATCTGCGGTTCCTGCGCCTTTCTGCGGGACAACTTTTTTGCGCAGCAAAAATCGAAAAATGCATTGCTAAAGCGCTGGTGAATAACCATTGTAGTTTCTGGTAGCAAGGCTTTGCTGCGCAAAAAAGTTTTCCCGCAGATGCTCGCTGATACCCGCAGTTGTTTTGCTGCGCAAAACAACTGCGGGTATACAAGGTGACCCATTTTCAAAAACTACATTGATTCTCCACTTGGGCCATGGTGTTTCTACTATAAAAAACACCGTACAAAATTAACGCCCACGAATCAGTTCGATGTATCCCCGTAATATCTCCGGCCTGAGCACGGTACCGTCCACCCTGCTTTCGTATACCTTACAAATGTAAAAATAAGTACCCGCTGCAAGCTCCCTGCCTTCACTTTTGCCATCCCAGTTCAAGGCAGGATCGGTGGCCGTAAATACCAGGTTGCCCCATCGGTTATACACTTGAAAATCCACCCGCTCCACGAAACGCCAGCCAGGGAAGGGCGTATAGAAGTCGTTGGCATCATCGCCATTGGGAGTAAAGGCATTGGGCAGCTCGTATTTCGGACAATTGTCAACACAAACCAATGCGCTGAGGGCACTTTCATTGCCGACAGAATCGATGGCAGAAATGGCATAGCAACCCGCCAGACCAGTATTCAAGCTGTGGATATAAGTGGTAATTGCATCTGAGTCGATATAATCCAGCACCGCAGGCTCGTCGTCGGGGCCGGGTGCAAACCAAACTTTGTAAGCCACGGCATCGGCTGGCCCGGGACAAATATCATTGGGGTTGGTCCAGTTGAGCGTATTGATAAAAGGTGGCCCCGTAAATTCCTGATCGTTGCCGAGGGTACACAAATTGGCCACCTCCAGGGTGGGAACACAAGGTGGCGTCGTATCAATAGGAACGGCACAAGCTTCCTGGGAGAAGTTCAGCAGCGGGTCAGCAATGCCAACAATGCTGTAGGTTCCGGTGGCCAGAACCTTATAGCAATACTCCTTCCCATTTTCCAAACCCCGATCGTCGTAGCGGGGTTGCACCGTGGCGCCAATGGAATCAAACATTCCTGTGATATCATTTTACGATAAATGGTATAATCGTAATTGTTCCAGGGAACATTTGCCTGCCAGCTAAGCTGGTTGGTATTGTCGGTGCCGGCTACTGTCAGGAACACCGAGGAGGCAATGTTGGTAAAGCCCAGTGGCGTATCGTTGCCCCGGGTATAAAAAGCAACCTGATACCGCCAGGGCTGGTCGAGCGTATTCAATCCGGTATCGGTAAACATGGTATCGTTGGCCTGCCAAAAACTGGCGGCGGTAAACGAAGCGCCCGGCACCTCAGCCATCGGAGCACCGCTGAAACCCGGCGCCCGCAACAACTGGTATCGGTATGGACCATGGTTGACCAGGGTGTCCAAGTCGGCAGCCAGGGGTTTTGACCAGCGAACGGCTATTTTGCCTGTAGCCGGATTTGTTTCCAGTACATCGACATGGGTGATCAGGGGTAAACTCCGCGGGAGCTGGGCGCATACTTCTTCCGAGGCAAGGCTTTCGACTATATTGTAACGGTAGCCTCCGGCCGAAATCAAGGCAAATTTTGCCAAAACCCGGTAACAATAGGTTTTGCCGCTCTCCACCGTGTTGTCTAAATATACATATCGCCCATTGACCACATTCTGGGTGATGTAAGCCAGTTGGGTATATCCCTTACCGGCAAGGCCAGGCGAACAGGTGTCCACGACGAAAGGGTTACTGCCCTCCCTGCGCCAAACCGAAAACCCGAAGAAATAATTATCGGCTGTGCTCTCGCAGGCATAGGGTTTCTCCCAACTCAACTCCACCGAATTTTGATCGGCCAACGCCTGCAGATCCTTGGGCGGCGGCCCTACTACTTTTATCTCAACGGCCTTAAGGTCGGCCAGTTGCGGAATTTGAAGGCTCACGGAATCCGTTGCCTTGAATACAACAGAATAAGGCTGCGCCGAAATATGCTCACAAGCCGTAACCCAGGTAAAGGTGCCGAAAACCGGAGGGGGAACGAAACCAGTAGGAGCACTAAAAGTGGCCGGACTATACGGTGTAGAAAAAGGCCCGCCCAGGGCACTCAACTGTACGACATCAGTAGGATCAGGGTCCGTAGCCGATACAGGAAAAGTAACGGTGGTGCCGGCTATAACACAAACATCGTCCGCCGCAGTTACCACCGGCGGGTTGTTGTCGCAATTGTCGACAAAAATCTGCATATCCCGAATGGTGGTATCGATTGGAACACCATTGCGCCAGGAAATGATGATAAAAGCCAGGTTATACTCCCCGGCAAACTGTGGCGTGAGCCACAGGATATCCCCGGTTTTTTCATCCAGCTGGAGGATGTTGTTGGGGCCAGGAACAATTTGACTGGGATAGGAATAGTTGGGTACGGCCGTATACTTGGCCTGCAGCGGAACAATCAACTTGTAAGAAATACTGTCTTTATCGGGATCAAAAGCATTGGGATTGTGCTTAAACGGTTTGCCGATACAGGCATTATCAATCGGCGGTTGCAACAAATACGGTGTGGTGTTACTGCCACCAAACTGCGGATCCTGAAAGGTATAGGAGGTTTGAATGTAAAACGGAACGTTGTCGGAAGAAGGCGGGTTTACATTGACAATTCCGGCAATTCGGTTGGGATCGGTCATGCCAATGACGTAGGTACTCGGCCCGGCGTAAGTGTGCTCGGCAATATAGAGGTTGTACTTGATGTCATTGGGCAGCACAATTCCATTGCCGTTGCCATTGGAGCGGCCCACGGGTTGCAGGTTGCCATCACCCCAATCGATGGTCAGGGTATCGCGGTCTGCGTTGATACTGCTGGCCTTTGTCCACGTAATGATGGTGGCGCGAATGGTTAGCGCGTCAATTTGCTCAATATGGATTTCACCTGCGCGGTTGTGTGTTGCCAGCAAGGCCAGCGGACACAAGAGCAACAACATCACAAGCCGGAATTTTGGTAGATTTGCTTTCATCCTTAATTGCTTTAGAAGCATCTTCTAATTCGGAACGGCCTCTAAGTTAAAATATTTTACCACGACCTCCGCAAAAATCATTTGCTTTGCCATTGGCAGACGATCCGCTCATTTACTAACGTTTTATACTATGCTGCTTTACAATGTCACGGTAACCATCGACCTCAATGCCAGCGAAGACTGGCTTCGCTGGATGCGCGATACCCATATACCCGACGTCATGTCGACGGGTATGTTCATCTCCTACCGCCTCAGCCGTCTGATCGGACATGAACACAACGATTCAGAAATCTATTCGGTTCAATACCTCATCAAAGATCAGGCGCATCTGATGCGTTATCAGGAGGAGTTTGCGCCGGTTTTACAAAAACAAACACGAGAACGGTACGACGGTAAGTTTGCCGTTTTTCGCACCATCATGGAGGTAGTGGACCACAACGAAAAATAGTCGCCACGCAGGTTAGCTGGACTTTAGTGGACAACCAATTTGGTTGCTGGTTTTTTCGGCTTTGCTTCGCAAAATCATTATCCCGCATATAGACGCAGTAAACGCAGATGTTTGGTGTCAAAAAAAATCTGCCGTAACACCGACCGAACTTATTTCAAAAAAAGGCATTGGACGGTTATTCGTTTTTTCTCAGCAAAAACAAAACCGGTATTGCCAGGCGGGCCTTCCAGGCGTTTTCATCGTGGGCAGCGCCTGGAAAAACCCTGGTCATCCAGTTTTTCCCCGACACATATCCTTTCGCTTTCAGAATGGCATCTGCCTGCCGCTGAAAAGGGGCGTACAACGAATCGAGGGTCGCCGTGCCATGGTCGAAATACAATCGGTGCGAACGCGGGCTGGGCAGGTTGTTGCCGAGGTAAGCCATAAAAGCGGCTGGAATCGGGTTGTCTTCGGCCCGAAAAATACCCGTCCAATGCGTCGACATGCAGCCTGCTCCGCCAAACACTCCGGGGTATTCGCAAATAGCATACATGGAAATCAGCCCGCCCATGCTCGAGCCCGCAATAAAAGTATGCTTACGGCCGCGTTTTGCAGAAAAATTGGTGTCAATAAATGGCTTGAGTTCTTTAACCAAAAACAGCAAGTAACGGTCGGCCTGCGGCCCTTCGCTAAACAAGCGATTATCCGCGATGGCCTGGTTGGAAAGCAACATCTCCTTCACTTGCTTTTTCCTCAACGTATGAAAGGGCTTTTCAGGGAAGTATTCGGCATGCCGGTACGCGCCGTTGTTCCACACCGCCACCACAATACAATCCCTGATTTTCCCTTCAGCCATCAAATGGCCAAGTGTTTCGTCAACGCCCCATTCCTTTCCGTTCCACGACTGCAGAGAATCAAACAGCATTTGGCCATCGTGCATGTACAACACATCGTACTTTTTATGCGGGCTGTAGGTTTCTGGCAGCCAAACATCTACGTTCCTGGGTGCCACATATTGGGATGGAAAGTTTTCAAAACGCCGGATTTCTCCACTGGCCACTGCAGGCAGCTGGGCATGAACTTGCAAATGAAACAAGATAAAAAGGACCCCTATGTATCTTTTCATGATGTAAAAAAGCGTTTATGTCGCCAACCGGTACCACAGTCGCAGCAAGGCAAACCCACCCAGCAAGGCAACAACACCAGCCACCAGGCTTGCAATGGTATTGCCATACAACACATACCCTACGGTGAACAAGGCGCTGTACACCGTGACACAGCCAGTGAGCATGGCGAGAATTTGCAATGGCAGTTTGCCCCGCACAACCTCGGCCTCTGTTAGTTCGCCCGCTTTCATGGCCCTTCCCAGAACGGGCCGCCAACCGGCAGGCTCCGGCTTAATGAGCTTGTAAAACGACAACAAGGTGGCGTGGTTGGTCGGTTGGGTAAGTAAGGTTACGGCTACCCAGCCTACGGTAGTCAACGCAACGCCAAGCAGCAACTCCTGCCAGCCCTCCAAGCCAAAATGACCCAGTTTCAAGCCAACTGCGACCAAAAAGGATATCACCATAGCAGCCAGTTCAGAATAGGCATTGATGCGCCACCAGAACCAGCGCAGGATAAAGAGCAGGCCCGTTCCTGCACCAATTTGGAGTAAAATATTAAACGCATCCAGCGCACTTTCCAATGCCAGCGCTACCAGCGACGCTAATACCATCAGGACCACCGTCGACAGGCGCCCAACCAAAACCTGGGCGCGATCGTCGGCATCCGGCCGTACAAAGCGCTTGTACACGTCGTTCACCACATATGACGAGCCCCAGTTCAGGTGCGTGGCAATGGTACTCATGTAGGCCGCCGCAAGCGAGGCTACGATAATGCCCACCAAACCTGCCGGCATCAGGGTCATCATGGCCGGATAACCCAGGTCGTGCCCGATTTTGTTGGCTTCCACATTCGGAAAAGCCGTCTGAATATCTGCCAGGGTAGGGAATACAACCAGAGAGCCAAGGGCAACGATAATCCAGGGCCAGGGGCGCAAAGCATAGTGGGCAATGTTGAAAAATAAGGTTGCCCCCACAGCATTATCTTCGTCTTTGGCCGCCAACATACGCTGTGCCACGTAGCCACCACCACCGGGTTCGGCGCCCGGATACCAAACCGACCACCACTGCACCGCCAAGGGAATGATCAGGAGTGGAACCAAGGTGGCTGTATCGTTAAAATCGGGCACCAGGCTAAGCTTATCCGCCACATTGGGGTTGCTGAACAAACGGCTCAAACTGCCCACCTCCGGCCGGTTCACCACCACCACCGCAGCACCAATAGAGCCCGCCATGGCCACAAAAATTGAAAAAAATCGGTGAGCAACACTGCTTTGAAGCCACCAATGGAGGAATACAGCACGGTAACCACGGCAGCAAAAACCAGGGTGGTAACCGGCGAAACATCAAACATTACCCGGCCGATCTTGATGGCAGCCAGGGATACCGTCGCCATAATCATGACATTAAAAAAGACGCCCAGATAAACCGCCCGGAAACCGCGTAAAAAAGCGGCCTCCTTTCCGGAGTACCGCAATTCATAAAATTCCAGATCAGTCAGTACACCCGACCGGCGCCACATCCGCGCATACACAAACACCGTGAGCATACCGGTCAGCAAAAAAGCCCACCAGGCCCAGTTACCCGCCACCCCGTTTTGCCGAACAATGTCGGTAACCAGGTTGGGCGTATCGCAAGAAAAAGTAGTGGCTACCATAGAAACGCCCAGCAACCACCATGGCATGTTGCGACCCGAGAGGAAAAACTCGCTCGCGCTCGATCCGCTTTTCTGAAAGCCGCGAAGGCCGATCCAGAGGGAGATTCCGAAATAAAGACCGATTAAAATCCAATCGAGTAGTGTCAGGTGCATATGTTTGCAGTTTTATGCTTAAAATTGATCCCGCTGGAAAGGTAAGGTAATTTGCATTTGATTTCCAGCAGGGTAAAAATATCAAAATTGATAATTTGCGTTTACCATTACATTTTAGGCATGTTTGGCAACCCTTTTGTTTTAAATCATTCACCATGCAACCAACATTGTTAATCCTCGCGGCCGGTATTGGCAGCCGTTACGGCGGACTGAAGCAGGTCGACGGCATTGGCCCCGGCGGCGAAGCCATTTTAGAATACTCCGTTTTTGACGCCAAACGAGCCGGTTTTGGAAAAGTCGTATTTGTTATCAGGAAAGATATTGAAGCGGCCTTTCGGGAAAAAGTAGGCCGGCGGATTGAGCGCCATATTCAGGTTGAGTATGCCTTCCAGGAAATGGACACCGGACTGGAATGGCTGCAAACCTTGCCCCATCGGGAAAAACCCTGGGGAACAGGGCATGCCGTTCTGTCGGCGCGCAAGTGGCTGCAAGAGCCCTTTGCCACCATCAATGCCGACGATTTTTACGGGGCCGACGCCTTCCGCCAACTCGGGCATTTTTTACAACACCACTGCAGCCCAACGCGCTTTGGAATGGTGGCTTACCAACTGGCCAATACCCTGTCGGAAAATGGTGCCGTATCCCGGGGTGTTTGCGCGGTAAGCGCCGAAAAAGTGCTCACCAATGTGGTGGAACACACCAAAATTGAGCGCTTTGCCCACGGTGTCGCCTTCACAGATGAACAGGGCAACAAACGCCCACTTGCCGACAATACGCCGGTTTCCATGAATTTTTGGGGCTTTCATCCCAACGTATTGGATGCTGCTGAAAAAATGTTTCGCGATTTTGTCCAGGCCAACGCCAATGCACCCCGTGCCGAGTTTTACATCCCAACGGTGGTGAACAACCTCATTCACAGCGGCGACGTTGAGGTGGAAGTGCTGCCTTCCGACAGCCAATGGTACGGCGTAACCTATCCGGCAGATAAAGAAACCGTACAGGCCGCTTTGCGAAACATGAAGGATTATCCAAACCCGCTTTTTCTTAAAATAAAAAACCGCTCCCGGATTTCACCATTTGCATACCCTTAGGATGCTTGGTTGAACCGGGAGCGGTGCTTTAAATACGATTTACTGGTCGGCGGTTATCCTTTGATGAACTTCCGCTGGACCGTACCCTTCTCTGTTTCAACAGAAATGAAGTACATGCCTGGCGTCAGATTCGACACATCCACGCGGTTGAAGCTGCTTGCTGAACGCTCAGACTGCATCAGCGCGCCATTGATGTTGAATACACGTACCGAGCGAACGGCATCCACAGATTCAATGTTGATGAACTGTGCAGCTGGGTTAGGATACAGTTTCACATTGCTACCATCGTTGTCGGCCAGAATAGACTGGTTCATCGGATCTTCTGGCAACTTGCCAAGCTCTCTGATCGACTGACTGCTGGTTCCTGCCAGAATGTTAACACCGCTGGTACCGGTTACCGTGATGGCATCAATGTAAACATCATCATTGTTGTCGCTGGCGTCACACTGGAAACGGAACTGCGCATTGGTTGGGAAGTTGTAATCGACGGCGCTCAGCGTCACGGTTGCAACATAGAACGTGTTGTTGTTGAAACTTGTGCCCCGGGCATAGGCAGCCACCGTAGTCCATGTTGAACCATTGTAATAGCGCACCCAAAAATCTTCTCCGCTTTCCATGCTGACAGCATAGAAATAAAACTCGATGTCTAATTGAGCATATCCGCTTACATCGTACGATGGGGAGGTCATGGCAGATGCCGTACCCGAATTGTCCTGTAAATCGATGGAATAAGTGCCTTCCCACGAACGCGTACCTGCATAACGGGCACAGTCCGAGCCACCATCAGCCCAGCCGTCCCAGCCGGTTTCAAAGTAGTGTGCCAGAATGGTGGTCGTACCACCACCGCCGCCACCAGCGGAAAGGGTCGTTACATTGACACTGGCAGCTGCAGAACTGTTTCCAGCGGCGTCAAATGCTTTAACTTGCATGGAATAAGTAGTGGCAGCCGTCGGGCACGATACCGTATAGGAGGTGGAGAATTTGGATCGATGGTAACCAACATCTACATACAGTTCGTAGTGATCAACCCCAACGTTATCAGTGGAGGCGGTCCAACTCAGGTTGGTCGACGTTTGCGTTGTACCGCTGGCACTAAGGGAGCCCGGAGTAGTTGGCGCTTGCGTATCCGGTGCACCAGCGTTAAACTCTACCGTATAATCTTCTACCTCGCCGTAAGAGAATGTTTCACATTCTGTTTGTGCAGCGTTGTATTTCATGGAAACACGCATACGGGTAGTACCACTGGCATTAGCAGGCACGTTGATGGTACCCGTAACGGTGGAACTGCTCAATCCGCCGGAAGTATAGGCCAACTCACCGGCATCAGAGAAATCGCTGTCGCCATTGTAATCGATCCAGATTTTCCAGTACTCGTTGTACGTAGCACCAGAAAAACCGGGGCTGAGCGAAACTGCAGCGCTACTACCTGGCGCGAGGGTAATGGTCTGGTTGGTGAAGTTGGAGTAGCCGGCAGCACCAGAGCTGTTGTTGAAAGTGCCTACAGTTACGTTGGCTACCCATTCGTAGCTGGAGTTAGTACCTTGAGAATTGCAATAGGAAGCAGGAGCGCCGTATTCAGCGCCTACACCTACAGCATACCAGGCGTTGGTAGTGGCAATTTCCTGCGCCGAACCTGCACCGTAAAGATCAATGGCTGCCTGGATGGCGCCTGCACGGGCCGCAGCATAATTAGAGGAGGAGTTAAGGTAAACCGTCAGGTTGCGATAGGCAATCGCAGCGGCGGCAGTCATGCCAATGCCGGTTACGCTGTAAGGGTTACCCAGGTCGTTGGTGCCGGTTTTGCCCACAGTGAGCACATAAAACCAGAAGTTCTGCACCCCGGAGTTGATGTGTACACCACCATTATCCCCTGAGCCGGTATACCAATTGGTTCCACCATAGGTATCTGGGTCACCAAATTGGTTGGGATTGGCCATGTTGCGGAAGGCGCCACTGCCGCCAATACCAATGTCATCGCCCATCAGCCAGTCGTTGCTGCCGGCAGCATAATTTTCGATGGTTTCTCCAAAAATATCGGAAAAGGATTCGTTCAGTGCTCCCGACTCATAACTGTATACCAGGCCGGCGGAGAATTCCGTTACGCCGTGGGTCAGCTCGTGACCACAAATGTCCAACGACACCAATGGGCCGTAGCTGGTGCCGTCGCCATCGCCGTAGGTCATGCGCGTGCCATCCCAGAAAGCGTTTACATAGTTGTTGGAGTAGTGAACGTACGATTTAAGCTTAGAGCCCGCATTGTCATAGGAATTGCGACCGTGCTTGCTAAGATAATAAGAATGCGTTCTTTCAGCACCCCAGTGGGCCGACACAGAAGCATTATCACCAGTAAAATTGGTTCCTGAACTGGTAACGTCCGTTGCGTTATTATAATTGGTACCGTTGTTAAGGCTGTAGGTTTCTACACCCTGTCCGCTTGAGGTTTGACGAAGGCGGTAGTTGGAACCAGTGTAGTCAGCGGTGAACGATACATTGCCATTGTACTGGCTGTTGCCCGTAGCCGGCGTGTTGGTATCGTGTATGCGCAAATTTTCTTTGATGAAGTTGCCGGTATGAGCATCAATGTACACATACGCGCGGTACAGCGGTTCTGTAGCATATACATCAAACTTCCAGGCAAGGCGAGCGGGCTCCCGGGCCATGGCATCTGCCACAACCACCAATTCACCCGCCGGCTTTTGATACTCTGGGAAAGCAGCCTTAACGGCATCCTCCCAGGCGTATTGGCTGGCGCCAACATGGGCCAGTGCCTGGCTAAAGGCAGCATTGGCTGGCAGGCTTGGGATGCTGTTCAAATCACCTACATCCCGCACATCGCCGGATAGCATTTCAGTCAAACCATTTTTTGAGTGAACGGTATACGTGGCGCCGTCCACTTTTATTCCTTTGTAGTATTGCTCAAATTTTTCGTGTGTGTAACCAATCTGATCTTGTTCGGTACGGAATAAACGAAGTTCGTCGTAGCCTGTCATTTGAAGGCTGTTCTGTAATACTGGCATGGTCTGGTCAACACTTACTTTTTGGGGCAGTTTGACGAGGGCTGGATGAACTGTTCCCAGTTCAGGTTTTTGCACTTGTGCAAACATGGCCGAAGACAGCAGAAGGAGGCAGAGTAAAGCGGTAAAACTCTTTTTCATGTTGATTCGATTTTAATTAAAAGTTAAACATTAAAGCGTAGAATGATTCGGTTCTGGCGGCCAATATATGCATACCTTCCAATTCTTAAAATAAGATTAACAGCTTCACCCTAAAACAGCCTTTTTCATGCCGGCTTTTCGATTGTTTCAGAATTTTATTTGGATGTACATTTTTTGCTATTTTTTGACATTTTTCACTGTAATATCGCGATAATACAAGGTTTTTTTGTCATTCGACAACACCGCTTTTTTAAAACAACTATGGCCAAACCGCTTTTTGTCTTTTTAGAATAAAAGGTAAAAAAAAATTGATCCATCAGAATTAAATTCCTTCTGATGGATCAATTTTTGACTGATAAAAAATATTCAACTTCAATCAGTGCAAACAGCGCAATGGCCAAATTTTTTTTTCAAAAAAAATACCAAATAAAATACCAACATCTGTTTTCGCCTATTCTTAACCGAGTTCGGCGCGTAAAACTTCCAGTGGCGGCTTGCGCACCACCTCCCGGCTGTTGAGCAGGCCCAGGAGCACCGTCAGACCAGTGATCGATAAAAAAGTGAGCAACAAAGGCCATATATCCACACTGAAAGGGATGTTGAAGGCAAAGCGTGCAAGCGCCCAAGCGCCAGCCACTGAAAGGCCCGTACCTACCATACAAGCCAGCGTGCCCAGCATAAAATACTCCAGGGCATTGATCCATAAAATCTGACGTCGGGAGGCACCCAGGGTGCGCAATAAAACACTCTCCCGGATGCGGGCAAATTTGCTCTGATAAATCGAACTCAGCAACACCAGCAAGCCCGTCAGAATACTGAACATCGCCATAAAGCGAATAACGAAGGAGACTTTCCCCAAAACTTCGTCTACTGATTCCAGGATTTGGGTAATATCGATGGCCGATACATTGGGGAAACGTCGCACCAGATCAGATTGAAGTGATGCCGAGGCTTCCGCATTATCAACCCTGGAGATGACCACATGAAACTGTGGGGCCTCTTCGAGGACTCCCGTTGGGAATACCACCAAAAAATTGGTTTGAAGGCGTTGAAAATCTACTTTTCGCACACTCGCCACCTCTGTTTCCAACGGTAGCCCCTGTACATTAAACAGGATTTTGGTGCCAATTTTGGCCTTCATCGCCCGTTGCACATTGTCGGAAATGGAAATTTTTACCGGCTCGCCGGGTTTATGCACCCCTACCCATTCGCCTTCCGTGATTTGCTCCGATGAAATTAGGGAATCCCGAAAGGTTACCCGGTACTCCCGGTCCCACACCCAATTGGGTCGTGATTGGGTAGTGTCTACCTGATCCTGCGCCTTCGTCATGCCATCTATGCTTTCAATTCTTGTGGTCACGATTGGAACTTGCTGCAATATCGGCAAGCCATGCGCCTTAACCAGCGCAGCGACACTGTCTTTTTGGTACGTCTGAATGTCGAACAGGATCATGTTCGGCTGTTTGCCGGCACCCGCAAAGGCGACCTGCTTGAGCAGCAGATTTTGAACAAGAAACAGCGTCGACAACAGCATGGTTCCCAACCCAATGGTCACTACCAGCAACACCGTTTGGTTCTGTGGCCGAAACAAGTTGGCTATCCCCTGTCGCAACACATACGACCAATTGCGTGGGAAATAACGGCGCAACAAAATATCAATGCTGATGCTGCGGCCCAAAGCACCGCAAAGGCTACCACCAGTCCGGCCAGAAAACCAAGCGTTTCCTTCCAACTTCCAGTAAGCCACCACGTAAACCCTGCCACTGCCAAAACAATAACGGTGTAAACACTCCAGCGCAATCCGCGGTGGGCGTTGGCAGGTGTTTCATCAAAAGAGGCCCTTAGGGTACGCAGGGGCGAGGTAAGCAGGATACCCGACAGGGGAAGCAATGCAAATAACACGGATATCACCAAACCTAGCATGACGCTTTGCCCTGCCACCACCCAGGAAATATCGGTACTCACATCCATGATCGGCAGAAGATCCTTGCCAATCCAGGGAAGGGCTTTTTGCAAAAGCGACCCCAACGCCGCACCGGCCAGCGATCCAAGAAAAGCGATACCCATTACCTGTGTGAGGTAAACATAAAATGCCTTCCGGCCGCTCGCGCCCAGGCAGCGCAGAATAGCCACCGTGGGCAACTTGTCGCGTATGTATAGGTGCACGGCACCGGCAACACCGATACTACCCAGCAAAAGCGCAATGAAACCAGCGAGGTTTAAAAAGGTCGACACGTTGCCAAAGGCATTGCCGATACTCTCTTTGTTGGATGCAACCGTCTCCCAGTCGAGATTGGCGGCTTTCAGGGGCTTTTCCAAACTGGCCACCAGGCCAGTCATGGCCGCTTCATCCGGTATCTTGAAATAATATTGGTACCAAATCCGGCTTCCGCGCTGCACCAGCCCTGTTGAATCGAGCCATTGAAAGGGCACCACTACCACCGGCGCTATGGCCGAACCGATACCCGCCCTTCCTGGTCGGGAAAGCAAATCACCTGTAACCGGAAAAGCCTGTGTCCCAATACGAATGGTATCCCCCAATTGAACGCCAAATTGCAGCATTAATCCGTGCTCCACCAGCGCATTTTTCCCATCCTGATAGCCTTGCCAGGCATCCGGCGGATCGGTTTTCCATTTTCCGAAATAAGGGTAACCTGGTTCAGTGGCGCGCACCATGGCCAGCCTGGTATCCTCCGTTTTAGGAAAATACACCATGCTCACCAGGTTGAAAACACGGGCACTCTGCGTGCCTGGAACGGCCACTATTTGTTGAAAAATCGAATCTTGCAGGGGCTGATTACCTTCAATGAGCAAATCGGCGCCCAGCAGCGATTTCGCTTCCCGGTCAATGTCTTTTTTTAGGTTCTCGCTGAACGAGCGCACGGCAGTGAGCGCAGCAATCCCCGCAACGATCGCCGATACAAACAACAACAATCGACCTCTGTTTTTGCGACTGTCGCGCCAGGCCATTTTTAAAACAAAACTCATATTTTCAGTACAAAGGGGGGCTAGAAAAAAGTATTGGCAACGCAGCAATCGAACTTCCGGATATTTCCATTAAAGGCGCTGCGAAGAACAATAAACAACCAATCGGCTAAAAAAGATTTTCCGTATCTACAAAGGAGCGTTGAAAGCAGTCGAAACCTCCAAATTTGGAGACATAGGGATGGAACTAATCCGGATCAGGATAAGTTTTTTGCCAGGATCTCAGGGAAGGCCTCCGGCGTACAAGCAAAGGCTGCAATTCCCATTTGAGCCAGCGCGCTGGCATTCTCATGGTCGTAGGACGGCGCGCCTTCATCGTTCAGCGCAAGCAATGCCAGGCAACGGGCGCCGCTGCGCTGGATCTCCGCCAACGCCTGCAACATGCCATTCCGATTGCCGCCTTCATACAGGTCGCTGATCAGCACCACAATGGTATCGCGAGGGGTAACAATCAGCGATTGAGCATACCGCAGCGCTTTGTGGATATCCGTACCACCACCCAACTGGGTGCCAAACAGCAGTTCGATTGGGTCGTGCATCAAAGGCGTCAGATCGGCAACGGCAGTATCAAAGGCCACAATATTGGTCTTCAAACTGCTCATACTCGCCAGCACCGATGCAAAAACACCGGCATAGACCACGGAAGTCGCCATGGAACCACTTTGGTCGGCCAATAAAATAATGTGCCGAACGGCCTGCCCTCTTCTCCCATAGGCTGCAATTTTTTCAGGAATAATGGTGCCTAGTTCCGGCCGATAGTGCCGGAGATTTTGCCGGATGGTGCGATGCCAATCGACTTCGGCGGCGCTGCGCGGCCTTTGGCCCCTTGAAGCCCGGTGCAATGCCGCGCCGAGGGCCGCAATCATCGGCAGCCGCAGCCGACGCTGGATGTCTTCTACAATCTTACGAACCACGCCTCTGGCGGTTTCACGGGTATGGTCGGGCAGGGTTTTTCCCAACTGCAGCAATACCGCCGCCAAATGAACATCCGGCTCAATACTGGCCAGCAACTCGGGCTCCAGCAACAACTGTTTCAGCCCCAGTCGGTCCAGCGCATCGCGTTGCATTACCTGCACCACTTCTTTTGGAAAATACTTGCGGATATCGCCAAGCCATCGGTTGATTTTTGGAGAGGAGCCACCCAGTCCACCTTTCTTATCCGCATCGTAAAGGGCCTCCAAGGCGGCATCCATGCCCGCGCCCTGCTCGTCGAGCGGGATAGCATCTTCAGGGTCCGACTGTGCGCCGAGAATCATTCGCCAGCGTTCTTGTGTATCCATTAAGTTGTAATATGGAGCATGAAAACATGCCTGCAAAGAGGATCAATCTCCAAATGATAAAAGGAAAATCCTTTATATTTCAAAAATTTATTCCTTATTTTATCGCAAAGAAAAACAAAATACTATTTTTGTTTCCTATTAATTGTTTAAACAAATACCTAACAACAAAACGAAACTGATTATGAATGCTTTCAACAACCTGGGTCGTCTGATCTTCCCCATCACGTTCATCGTGTTTGGCCTCTTCCATTTCATGAACGCCAATGTGATGGCCGATTATGTGGTACCCGCCTACATGCCAGCCAAAGTAATTTTGGTGTACCTCACTGGTGCCGGGCTGGTATTGGGTGGCTTGAGCATGTATTTAGGCAAATACGACAAACTGGGCGCTACGCTCCTGGCATTGTTCATGCTTTTGGTCGTATTGATGGTGCACCTTCCAGGCGCCATGGGCGGTGGTGAAGGCGCCCAAACCTCCATGTCGATGTTGTTAAAAGACCTCGGTCTGATGGGTGGTTGTATGATGTATGCGCATTATGTAGCCAAAGATCGCTCGATCATAGGATAGCAGTGGAAGGGTGGTTGCACAAAGATTGTTCAACCACCCTTCAATATTTTCTGCTCAATATTGGTGGTCGAATAGCCTTCTACAAAGGGCAGGCTCTTTACCTTGCCACCATAGGCCATTACAAGATCAGCGCCAACGATCTGCTCCGGGCGCCAGTCGCCGCCTTTAACCAGCACATCTGGTTTCACCGCCTGAATGAGTTCGAGGGGTGTATCTTCATCAAAAAAAAGTACTGCATCTACTATTTCCAGCGCAGCCAGCAGGTGAGCGCGGGTGAGCTCGTCGTTGATGGGCCGGGTAGGGCCTTTAAGCCTGCGCACAGAAGCCCCACTGTTTAGCCCTATGACCAGGCGCTCCCCCAAGTCCCGGGCAGCAGCGAGGTAATGCAGATGGCCGTAGTGCAAAATATCAAAACAACCATTCGTAAATACCACCCTTTCTCCGGCAATATGCCAGGCAGACAATACGGTATCCAGTTGTTCCGGCTTTAATATTTTTTGCTCGATATGAGAAAATGAGGTCATGTAAAAGGGTTGAATAGTGCGTGAACAGTGCTTGAATGCGGGCTTATTCGGGCTTTACCTTATTAATTACCGGGAGCAAGGTAAGTGCGAGGATGCCGCCTATGATGTTGTAAAAAATTTGAATGGCAAAAAACGCGATCATGGCGTAGGAAAATGCGTCCGACTTGTCAATGCCGTAAAGGGCAAGTCCGGCCATGGCCAGCAGGTGGAAAGTGCCCATGCCACCGGGAGAAGGGACTACAAAACCCAGGGTACCAAACACAAAAACCATGAGTGCGGCGCCCGCTGTAAGGGATGCCGTGGGTGGGAAAGCTTTCAAATTGAACCAGCATTGCAGGTAAAACATAAACCAAATGCCCACTGAAAGCAGGAGGAAAAGCCCCGTTCGTTCCAATCGAAAACACTGCGCAACCCATCTTTAAATCCCTCCAGCATGCCAAAAATCCTTTGGACGATGGCCAATTTTGATAGTTTTTCACGCAGCAACCACAGCAAGGCCAAACCTGCCAGGCCTGTGCCACCAATAATAAGTAACCAAGGGGTGCCACCAATGAGCCCGCCCGGTAATTGTATATAAATGCAAGCAAGGTATCCGCTTCGAACAGAAAAGCAAGCCCTACGACCAGGCCCAGACAAATAAAATCCATCAAACGGTCAACGACCATGGTGCCCATGACCTTATCCAGCGGAATTTTTTCATAGCGCGCCAACGCACCGGCCCTGGCCACTTCCCCGGCTCTGGGGAAACCCAGGTTGACAAAATACCCGAGCAAAATGGTGAGCAGACTGTTGCTGAATTTCACTTCATATCCCATCGGGCGAAGCAGCATCTGCCAGCGCCAGGCCCTGAACATGTTGCTCAAGGTAAAAGCGCCCACCACCATCAGCATCCACCAGGGGCTGACCAGCGAAAAATCATTGAGCAGCTTGTCGGTCAGGCTGCACTGATCGGAAGGAATACCATCCAACCGGCATTGCTCCTGATAGGCCGTATTCAGGTTTCTGAACAACAATACCAGGATGGTAACACCCAACCCCAGAAAGAATACCAACTGCAGTATTTTCTTTGTTTTTGCAGACATCATGAGGCAAAGGTAACGCGATGTTCAGGGAAAATGTAGGAGGAAAATTGAAAAGTGGAGGATGTATGGCTACACAAATCTGCTGTTAATGTAAAATGCATAAATTTGGGCTGCCGAAACCTCCACCTACTCCGCCAACCATGTCCAAACTTGCACTGCTCCTGACCCTTCCTTTGACACTTGCCCTTCTGCAATGCATAAAAGAGCCCGAACCAGATCCCAACAACAACGGTGGCGGTGGTGGCAACTCGTCCACTGCACTGAAAGGAAGCTGGTCATTGCTGGGAGGCGCACAGAAGCAATTGGGCGCATCGTGCCTCTCTGGAACGGTGCTGCACGCACTCGCCTTCAACCAATATTTCCGCTTGATTTACCATGAAATCAACGGAACCAACGATGCCGTCATCAGCACTCCCTTTGAAAATGACCAAAATATAAGCGCACCCGACGTGTATGCCGATCAATCTGGAAAGGTCCTGGTGGCATTCAATGTCTTCCTTGGAAGTACTGGCGTAAGGGTTTACCTACGGGATGGAAACAACTGGCAAACACTGCCGGACATCAACTGGCCAAACTACAACTTTGGTAACCGCGCTGTCCGCGTGGTATTGCACAATGGGACACCCTACATCGCCGCTGCGTCGGCCGACAGCACCTACGTATTCCGGTACGAAGCCGGCGCCTGGAAAGCACTGGGTGGAAAGGCCGCGGGCAGAGCATACTATTACATGGATTTTGAAAAAGCCGGAAACAGTTTGTATTTGCTGGGTTACAACATAACCCCCGGCTACCAATTCGACCTGCAAGAATGGACCGGAAGCCAGTGGAGCAACGCAGGCTTTGTGCTCCCCGACCCCAATGCTGAAGTGATCTTCCCCAACCTGGCGGGCAGTTCCAATGGTACCATCCTGTTGAATTATCTGGGTTATGGCGGCTCCTGGATTTGGCGCAAAACGCCAGGAGCCAACTGGGAAAAAATATTGGAGCGCGATGCCAGTAGCGATTTTGTATACCGCCCGGCTTTCGATACGCAGCACCCAACGGTATGGTACGCGCTGCGGGTGTCGCACCCGGTACAAATCACACAGGCGCTCTGGGGTATCATCCGGTTCGAGGGGGCCCAATACAAGGAACATTTGCGCGACCAAAACACAATAGCGGACCCCACAATTGTGTTTAACCCTATAGACTACCGAACCCTTTCGGTCAATGCCCGCGACAAAAAGATTTACATTGCCTACACAGAGAACCGAAACCCTTTCCCCTCGTGGTTTATCCGGTTTAACGAGGAGTAGTGTAAAGCAGTAGGCTATTGTGCAGTGTTTATGCTCAATATTACACTTTGTTGCCATGAGGCAACAGCACTCGTTGTACATGGCGTGGTTCCCGGTCTTTGCTGCTCAAGTTAATCACCAATTTTATACGCATGAAATCAAGGCATCTATTACTGTTCAGTGCATTGATTTGCTTACCCATGACACTCCTGGGGCAATCTAATTTAGACGAAACCCAAAAACTTGCTTCTCTGGCACGGGTTTGGGGTTTTTTAAAATATCACCACCCGAATATTACCAATGGCAGCCACGACTGGGACCAGGAGTTAATCCAGAAAATACCACAGGTGGAGGCTGCCCAATCCCCGCAAGCACTCCAGGACATCTATATCAATTGGCTGGAAAGCCTGGGAAAGGTGCGGCATTGCGGCACATGCAAACCAATAGCCAACACCGATTTCTCTGAAAACTATCATCTGGAATGGATCACCGACACGACAATTTTTTCAAAAAACCTGTCGCAAAAGATGATGTTCATTGCCAGGAATAAAAAGAAATCCAATGAATTTTATGCCATGCCCGTCAAAGGAGCTGGTAATATCCAAATCCTTCACGAACCCGCCTACCATGAAATGGCTTATCCGGCTGAAAGCTACCGGCTATTGGCGCTGTTTCGATACTGGAACATCATAGCCTATTTTTATCCTTATAAATATTGCGCCGATCAGCCTTGGGATGAGGTACTTACCGAATTGATTCCAAAATTTAAGGATTGCAGCGATACACTTGCCTACCATATGGCACTGCTTGAAATGGTTAACAAAATAAACGACAGCCACGGTGTGTTTACAACACCGGTATTGAACCAATACAAGGGAAGCCTGTTTCCGCCCGTAGTAGTAAAAATAATAGCCAATTCCGTTGTGATTACGGACTATTTCGACAGTAAAAAGGCCTGGGAAAATGACCTGCAAATAGGCGATGTGATTACGGCAATTGACCATGAGGATATTTCATCCCTGTTGCAGCAAAAATTAAAAATCACACCGGGCTCCAACCCTGCGGCAAAAATGCGCAATGTAGCGATGGACCTTCTGCGCAGCAACAAATCGCGTATGTTGTTTAGTATCGTTCGAGCAGGGGAACCTATGGAAAAAACAGTAGAATACTACCCTTATGCTAGTTTCAACAAGCCCCAAAAGCCAATTGAGCCAGCGTGGAAAATACTGAAAAATGAGATCGGGTATGTCGCCATGGGGGAACTTCAGCAGGGAGATGTTGCAGCGCTACAACAAGACTTGGACAGCCTTCCGGCCTTAATTTTTGATTTACGGCAATCTCCACACAATACCCTTTTTGATTTGGCCGACTGGCTGTTGCCAGAAAGCCGGCCATTTGTCAAGTTTTCCAAACCAGACATGCTCCATCCTGGTAATTTCTATTGGGATGCGATACGCTACTGTGGCACCAATAATCCCAAACACTACAAGGGAAAAATTATACTTCTGGTGAACGAATACACCCAAAGTCATGCAGAATTCACTTGCATGGGGCTACAAACCGCCGACCAGGTTACCATTATTGGAAGCCAAACAGCAGGTGCAGATGGAAATGTAAGCAAAATTGTACTGCCTGGGGGGTACTATACCCTGATTTCAGGCATAGGCGCTTTTTACCCGGATGGCCGGGAAACACAACGCATTGGCATTGTGCCCGACATAGTGGCGAAGCCAACCCTGACAGGCATTCGAGAAGGCCGTGACGATGTACTGGAGGCAGCCATCAAATTTGCCCAAACCCATTAGTGGCAGTAACATAAGTTGTTCCCCTGTTGGCTTGAAATGCCTACAGTTGGCGGGCCTTCTTTTTGCTTCGCAAAAAATCACCCAGCACACTACTGAACTATTTACCCAAAATCGCCGCTCCTGCGTACCAGATCATTACCCCGCAAAGGGCAACTTTCAGCACAATACCAAAAAGAAAACCGACAAATGAGCCAAAGGCCGCCTTGGTCGCGGTTTGGGAATCCCGGCCGGCCAGCAATTCTCCAATGAGGCCGCCCAAAAATGCGCCAATGAAAATCCCCCAAGGTCCTGTGAACATGCCAACAAGCAAACCAATGGTACTGCCCCACACCCCGGCAGAACTCCCTCCAAAGCGTTTCAGCCCCCACAATGGCACATAGTAATCCAGCACCGCCACCAGCAAGGTGGCCAGTCCCAAAATCCACAATAACTTTGAATTAAAGTCCGCAAAACGGGTCAGCTGCAGGAGCAGCAGTCCGGCAAAACTCAAGGGTGGCCCAGGCAAGGGCAAAACCGATCCGAGCAGTCCAACAATAAGGAGCGCAACGGCAATGACCAGCAAAATTATGTCGAACCACATGAAAATACCTGGCGTTGAATGACCTGGCGACAAATATCGGCTACCTCAGCCTTACACACAACTCATTTTCCACAATTTATTCCTTAAAACAGCTGTTTTAGTCCGGAATATAATCAAACATAACCAGGGTTACCATGCAATTAAAGTACCTTTGCGCCGCTTTACTGGCTGCTTAGCCCTGCCCATAAGGCAAGCTCAACCATAATTGTGCCCCTGGTTATGCATTATGGTAGAAGCGTTACCTATTTTTGGAACGACATTTTGCGTATGCTGCGTTTTTTCTTCACCTTGTTTGTTGGCAGCTGCCTGGCCATTTCCTTTTGGCAATGTGGCAGCAAGCGTGATGCGCCCAAAGCGGGCGATAAACTGCTAGCCAAAGTGTACAACAAAAACCTTTACCTGTCGGAACTGACAGATATCGTACCGGAAGGTGCTACCAAAGAAGACAGCGCCCTGATGGTCAGCGCTTACACACAACGCTGGGTTCGCGAGCAATTGCTGATGTACGAAGCGGAGCGTAACATCCCCAAAGACCTCAACATCGACGCGTTGGTGCGCGACTACCGGGCCAGCCTGGTGCGGTTCAACTACGAAGAACAAATCATTGCAGAACGGTTGGACAGCACCGTCACGGAAGTAGAGCAGCAGGAATTTTACGACATCAACAAGGACCAGTTCCAGTTGGAAAGTACCATTGTAAAATGCCTTTTGATTAAAATCCCGTCGAAAGCCCCCCTCAAAGACCTGAACAAGCTGTGGAGCAGCCACAGCCCGGCGGATGAAACCAAACTTGCCGCCTACGCCCGGCAATGGGCGGCTACAGCGTTGCTGGACCCCAAAAAATGGTATAAAGTTGAAGACGTGGCCGCGCTTTTGCCCAAAGGAACGTTAACTCCGGATAACGCCGGATCGCGCCGGGAGGGCACCCTGAGCGACAGCGATTTCAGGTATTACTACCGAATTCTCGATGCCATTCGCGGAAAAGAAACCGCCCCGCTGGAATATGTGCGCGAGCAAGCCGTCAAGGTAATCCTGCACCGAAGAAAACAAGCGCTGCTTGAAAAATGGAAAGACGATCTTTACCAACAAGAGCTGCGACACGAAAATGTGAAAATAATTCAATGAAATTCTATTCCATGAAGAATATATTGCTTGCTGCGCTTGCCCTGCTCGCCAGCGTCCAGGTGCACGCCCAACAACGCGCCGTCATCGATAAGGTGGTGGCTACCATCGGGGGAGAAATTATCCTGCTCAGTGAAATTGAAGAGCAAATCTCCTACGCCAAACAACAGGAGCCAAAACTGCCCAAAGATTACAACTGTGTTGTGCTCCAAAATCTGATTGTCCAAAAACTACTGGTCAACCAGGCAAAAATCGACTCTGTAGAGGTGAAAGAGACCGAGGTGGAAACCCAGCTCGACGCACGCGTTGACCGTCTGCTCCTGTATTTTAACCAGGACCCTGCCGCCATTGAAGAATACTACGGACAGGGCATTGAGCAGATCAAGGAACAAATGCGCACAGATATGCGGAGTCAGATGCTATCGGAACGCATGGAAGCCCAGATTACAGCAAAAGCCACCATTACCCCGGCAGAGGTAAAGGCCTTTTTCAACACAATCCCCAAGGACTCGCTGCCCTATTTCAATGCAGAGGTGGAAATTCGCGAGCTGGTTTACAAGCCGGAAGTGAACCCAGAAGAAAAGGCCAAAGCCCTGCAGCAGGTTGAAGAACTGCGCAAACGCATCACCGAAGAAGGCGCTGATTTTGCAGAACTGGCGAAAAAATACAGCGCCGATACGGGAAGCGGCCTCAACGGCGGCGACCTCGGCTGGCAAAAACGCGGCACCTTCGTATCCGAGTTTGAAGCCATGGTGTATAACCTAGAAAAAAACCAGATCAGCCCCATCGTTGAAACCGAATTTGGCTACCACATCATCCAACTGCTCGAGCGCAGGGGCAACCTGGTGCACGCCCGCCACATCCTTATCCGCCCGGAAATCACCGAGGCCGACCTCGATCTGGCGAAATCCAAACTCGACAGCATCCGCGATAACATCGTGCGCAACAACCTCAACTTCAGCACGGCGGTTAAGCAATTTGGTTATAAGGACGTGGCCAGCTACAACAACGACGGCCGGGTGGCCAACCCGCGCAGTGGCAATACCTTCTTTGAAATTGCTGACCTTGATACCGATGTCTTTTTTGCCATCGACGGGTTGCAGCCCGGAGATATCACCAAACCAATACTTTACAAACAACCCGACGGCTCCAAATTGTACCGTATCGTGCTGCTGCAAAGCCGAAGCAAACCTCACCGCGCCGACCTGAAACTCGACTACAATAAAATCCAGACCGCTGCGCTGGAACAAAAAAAGACCGGCTACACAGAAAAGTGGATGCTGGACAAACTCAAAAACACCTATCTGTCGGTTGATCCTATGTACAAGGATTGCCCAAACCTAAAGAGCATTCTTGATCAGGCCGCTGAAGCCGACCGACCATAGCACCCAAACCCAACACTTTCTTATTGACTCAGGCCATTCCCATGCAATTTATACCCATGAAAAAAATATTGACCGGACTACTGCTGCTCAGCGCCATTTCTGTCCGATTGGGCGCCCAAACCGCAGATACCCTGTTGCCTATCGTACCCTATGAAAAAGTCAACGAATACGAAATTGGCGGTATTCGGGTCTCCGGAGCTGAGTATGCTGACGCCAATGCCCTGATCGCCATTTCCGGGTTCCGGGTAGGCGACAAGATTCGTATTCCTGGTGCACCGTTCGGCAAGGCAGTTCAAAACCTCTGGAACCTCAAACTCTTCACGGATGTGCAGATTATTCAGGAACGTACCCAAGGCGATCTCGTTTTCCTGGAAATTGCTGTGGTGGAATTGCCGCGCTACACCCGGCACTCCTTCACCGGGGTTAAAAAAAGTGCGCACGATGACCTGAACGATGTCATCAATAAATACATCCAAAAAGGCGCTATCCTCACCGAGAACGCTAAAACCTCCCTGCGATACGGCCTGGCCCAGTATTTTGTCGATAAAGGTTTTCTGGATGCAACGGTAAAACTCAAAACCCAGCCCGATGAACGCTCCCCAATAGCGTGAAAATCGAGTTCAACATCGACAAAGGGAAACGCATCCGAATTGCCGATATTCAGTTCAAAGGCAATACCACCGTAAAAGACCGTACCCTGCGCAAAAAGATGAAGGAGACGGCACGAATCTCCCGCATTTTCAAAAAATCAAAGCTCATCCGCGAAAAATTCGAGGAAGACAAACAGCATATTGAAAGCTATTACAATACCATTGGCTTCCGCGATGCTCGGGTAAATAATGACTCCATTTGGCGCGACAAGAAAGGCAGGGTCATGATCCAACTCGACATCAACGAGGGCAGCCGGTATTATTTCCGAAATGTTATCTGGACCGGCAATACCATTTACGAAACCAAGTTCCTCAATCAGGTGCTCGGAATCGAAAGGGGCGATGTTTACAACCAGGAACTGCTGGATACCCGCCTGCAATTCAGCCAGGACGGTCGCGATATTTCTTCACTTTACCTCGACAATGGTTACCTCTTTTTCCGTGTCGATCCCATGGAAACGGCCATCGATGGCGATTCTATCGACCTTGAACTGCGTATTTACGAAGGGCCGCAGGCAACGATTGACCGCGTTACCATTAAAGGCAACGACCGCACCCACGAGCACGTCATCCGCCGGGAACTATTTACCCGCCCGGGCGACAAATTCAGCCGCTCCGACATCATCCGCTCCCAGCGACAAATCGTTAACCTGGGGTATTTCGATCCGGAAAAACTCAGTATTGACACCCCGGTTAACCCAGAACGCGGTACCGTTGACATCGTCTATACCCTTGCCGAAAAGCCTTCCGACCAGCTGGAACTCTCCGCTGGTTACCAACCCGCTTCCATTTACAATTCCGGCGGCGTGATCGGTACCCTTGGTGTGACCTTCAACAACTTCTCGCTCCGGAATCTTCCCAACAAAGAATCCTGGAACCCGCTGCCGCAGGGCGACGGCCAGCGCTTCTCCATCCGAGGCCAAACCGCCGGCGACCGCTTCCAATCTTACAATGCTACCTTTACCGAGCCATGGCTGGGAGGTAAGAAACCCAATTCACTAACCATTGCCGGTTTTTATAACCGCTACGCCTCCGGTTTTGTGGGCGACATCAGTTACCGCAAACTCGACATCATTCAGGGCACCCTTGGCTTTGGCACCCGACTTAAAATACCCGACGACAACTTCATTTTCCGCGCCGACCTCGACATTCAGACGCTGCGCCTGAACAATTGGCAGGGCTTTATCGACGATGCCGGCCGCAATGTACTACAGGGTATTTACCACAACTACAACCTGGCACTTACCATCGCCCGCAACAGCATCAATGATCCTATTTTCCCTAAAACCGGTTCATTGTTCTCGCTCAAAATGCAGGCTACGCCTCCGTATTCGTTTTTCCGGGACAAGGATTACTACAATACCGACGACGTACAAAAACTGTACGGACTGGCAGAATACATCAAATGGCGCTTCGATGCCGAATGGTATACCACCGTGGTGGGCAAACTGGTGCTAAAAACCCAGGCAAAAGTGGGCTTGCTGGGCCGTTGGAGCGACAAAACCAACCTCAGCCCCTTCGAGCGTTTCGAATTGGGCGGCGACGGTCTGAACAATCAAAATTTTGGCCTCAATGGTCGCGATATTATAAGCCTCCGTGGCTACGATGTTTCCGACATCATGACGCCTTACCCGGGTGGTGCTGGGGTTTTCAGCAAGTACACCGTTGAACTCCGCTACCCCATCTCCACCAACCCTTCGAGCACCATATTTGTCACAGCCTTTGCGCAGGGTGGCAACGCCTGGGCCCGCATTAGGGACTACAATCCATTCGACGTACGTCGCTCTGCCGGTCTTGGCCTTCGCGTATTCCTGCCTATGTTTGGCACGCTCGGATTTGACTACGGTTTTGGTTTCGACAAGCCAGACCTGATTAGCAATGGGGCAAAATGGACAGAATTTGGCCGATTCAACATTGTGCTCGGATTTAAGCCAGACTAAGCTGGGTATTAGCCGTTGGTCTTTAGTCTTTGGCTTTGATTTCGTTTTAAAATACTGTACCAGATTAAGTAACAAAAGGATCAGCGTTACATGTTGAACACCTTTTTTTAAACAACAAGTGCATTATTTATCAGCGTATATTTTTTTGAAAAATAATGCATTGAGAACCAAACAATTTATCCTTCGGAGCAAAGACTAAAGCCGAGCTACGCGTATACAGGTTATGTTACCCTACGAACGGGAGTGTCATCCAATACATGACACTCCCGTTTTTTATATGCTTCGTCAGCACCGTGTTCGCAATTGCTGATTGACCTGGCATATTTGCCACCACCTCAGCCGAAACATTGGTTTTTTTGCCCGCCACTGTCCAAATTTCATTTTATCCGCCGGCAATAATTCCAGAAATGGATACATTAGCCGATTATTTTGAATCCCCACACGGCCAGCGTTCTGCTAATCTTTCAAACCAAACCTTCAATGTTGCGAAAATTTACCCTTTTGCTGCTGCTGTTGCAGACAGCGCTTTTATCGGCTCAAACAAACATGTGGAACGTGGTTTCCGAATCAACCATCAATGCCACACCAGGGGAGCGCTGGATCATTCCTAATACCTATCGCACGGTTCAGCTTAATCAGGTCGCCTTGCAAACCCTTCTGCAATCGGCACCCGAACGGTTCAGTGCCAATGGTGCCGAATCGGAAGCCATACTGAACCTTCCCAACCCAGATGGTGGCTTCAGCCAATTCCGGCTGGAAGAGTCGCCCGTTATGGCCCCGGAACTGCAGGCAAAATATCCGCAAATCCGGACCTATACCGGCTACAGCACCAATCAGTCCGGCGCAATGCTGAAATGCGATTTTACACCCTGGGGATTCCATGCCATGGTTATTTCGGGACAGAACACCTGGTTTATCGATCCCTATACCCACGGTGGAACGGAAAACTACATCGTTTACCGCAAGAAAGACTACGCCCCAAAAGAGGAAGGATTTGCCTGCCTGGGCGAGGAAGCACCCGACCAAATCCTGAAAGCGGGCATCAATACAGAGGCTGTAGGCGATTGTCAATTGCGGACTTACCGCCTGGCCCTGGCTTGTACCGGTGAATATGCGGCTTTTCATGGCAACACCGTGCCCCTCGTACTTGCTGCTATGGTCACCACCATGAACCGTGTTGACGGTGTTTATGAAAATGACCTGGCGGTAACCATGGTTATCGTTCCAAACAACGACCTGCTGGTATACCTGAACCCTAATACCGATCCCTACACCAATGGAAATGGCAGCACCATGCTGGGGGAAAATGTCACCAATTGCAACGCCGTTATTGGCAGTGCCAACTACGACATTGGCCACGTATTCAGTACTGGCGGTGGCGGTATTGCCGGCTTGCGTGTTGTCTGCGGCAACAATAAGGCACGGGGTGTTACCGGCTCCGGCTCACCAATCGGTGATGCGTTCGACATCGATTATGTGGCGCATGAAATGGGTCACCAGTTTGGTGCTAACCATACCCAAAACAACAACTGCAACCGGGTAGCTGCCGCATCAATGGAGCCTGGCAGCGCCTCCACCATCATGGGCTATGCAGGTATTTGTGCACCCGATGTACAAAACAACAGCGACGATTATTTTCACGCCATCAGCTTGCAGGAAATAGGCGCCTATATTACCACCGGAACAGGCAACACTTGCCCTGTAAAAACGGTCACTGGTAACAACCAGCCTTCCGTAGATGCTGGCGCCAATTTTACCATTCCAAAATCCACGCCATTTGCCCTTACCGCAATCGGTTCCGATTTAGAAGGTGATATGCTCAGCTATTGCTGGGAGCAAATGGATCCCGAGTTCGCTACCATGCCTCCGGTAGCCACAAGTTCCACTGGCCCTATGTTCCGCACCTACAAAGCGGTACCCAGCCCCACCCGTTACTTTCCACGCCTCCCCGACCTTGTCGCCAACATTAACGCCACCTGGGAGGAACTGCCTGCTGTTTCCCGTACCATGAAATTCCGGGTTACTGTTCGCGATAACCACCCTGGCGGCGGCTGCACCGAAGAAGATGACATGGTGGTCACCGTTGCTGGTGGCGCAGGGCCATTTGTGGTGCAGGAACCCAACACCAATGTAACCTGGCTGGTCGGGAAACCAAGACCGTAGCCGGGATGTTGCCAATACCAATGCAGCACCGGTTAACTGCAGCACCGTCCGTATTCTGTTATCGACCGATGGAGGTTTTACCTACCCGGTTGTTTTGGCGGAAGATGTACCAAATACCGGAAGCTACGATGTCGTTACACCCGACAACCAATCTACCACCTGCCGGGTTAAAGTGGAGGCTGTGGGTAATATCTTTTATGATATTTCCAACCAAAACTTTACCATTTCGTTGCCGCCTTCTCCCACCTTTGTGCTGAATATTACACCCACAGCACAATCAGTTTGTGCAGGAGAAAATGCCACTTTCAGTATCAATACAACTTCAATCGCAGGTTTTGCGGATACTGTGGTGGTTGCCCTTTCGGGTGCTCCCGCTGGCGCGATGGTCAGCATCTCACCCGACACGCTCGTTCCATCCGGTATGGTTGATATCACCATCAGTGGACTTACCACCGACATGGCAGGTACTTATGATCTGGAGATAGCGGCAGTTTCCGATTCCGTTACCCGAATCAATACTGTCCAACTCTCTATATTCCCTGGTGCTCCAACTGAAACAGCTACGCTGCTTAGTCCAGCGGGAGGAAGTACCGGCAACAGTACCAATTCGCTGCTCAATTGGAGCAGCACCTTACACGGAGAATTATACGTCATTGAAGTTAGCACCAGTCCGGCATTTTCTTCAGGCACTATTGTTTATTTTGGTGAAACGGCCGATACATTTGCATTAGTGAATGGGCTGGATCTTGCTACTGTTTACTACTGGCATGTTTCCTCCTCCAACCTCTGTGGCGACGGCCCTACCACTGCCAGCGGCGTGTTCCAAACCGGCGCTACAGCCTGTGGTTATATGTTCACCAGCACCAATGTGCCCGTGAGCATCAGCGCTACCGCTGTCAATACAATTACATCGATCCTGAATGTTCCCGATGCATCCTTTGTTTCCGATGTAACACTGACCATGGCTGCCGACCACACCTGGGTGGGCGACCTGATTGCCAACCTGATTTCGCCTGCGGGAACCGTCATAAACCTGTTCGATCAACCAGGCGTACCAGCTTCAGGCTTTGGTTGCAATGGAGACAACATTGCCGTTACCTTTGACGACAATGCAGCCCTTAGCGCAGCAGACCTTGACGCAGCTTGTGGCACCAGTGTGCCGGCTATCAGTGGAACCTACCAACCCATCGATTTGCTGTCTTCTCTCCGCGGTGAGGCAACGCAGGGCGACTGGACCCTGGAAGTAACCGACAATTACGCCGAAGATGGCGGTGCACTTACCGCCTGGAGCATCGATATGTGTTTCCTTGTGCCAGCAGCGCCTGGCAGCATGCTGACCAATAAATTATTTACGGTCGCCACAGGAAGTACCACAACAATCTCCAGCAGCTATCTGGAAGTAAATCTCAGCGCCGGCGCCAACCAAGGCATCTTTACCCTGATGAGTTTGCCTGCACACGGAAACATATTGCTCAATGGGGTAGTATTGAACTTCGGCGATAATTTCACACAGGAAGACATCAACAACGGCGACGTTAGTTACGAAAACAACGGCGACGGCCTGTTAGCGGATAGCTTCGGCTTCAGTGTGGTGGACCACAACAACGGCGCATGGTACCAAAACGGCGTTTTTGAAATCGCTATCGTACAAAATACCCTTTTTGCCACGGCAGAAATCACAGAAACAATCCTCTGCAACAACGACGAAAACGGACAAATTACCGTTGCCGTGAGCGGAGGCGAAACACCCCTGACGTTCACGCTTAATGGTGGCCCCTGAACAGGATACACCTGTTTTTAACGGGCTCGCTGCAGGAAACTATACCGTTCAGGTTACCGATGCCTTCGGATTCACCTCGGAAACCAACCTGACGCTCGACAATCCGGAAGCACTGGTCAGCAGCGCAGCCGCTACTACCGACAGTATTGTTATCGTAGCTTCTGGTGGCACCGGCATGCTCCAGTACAGCATTGATGGCGTCAACTTCCAGGCAGAACCCGTTTTTGAAAACCTTCCCAATGGCGTGTACATCGTCAGTGTAGTGGACGAAAACGGATGTTCCACTTCCCAGGAGGTCATCGTTGCCGTCAATGCCTTACTGGCTACCGCTACCGTTACCCAAAACAACGACTGTTTCGGCGATACCAACGGGTCAATTTTTGTGAACACTGGCGGCGGAACCGCCCCGCTAATGTTTAGCACCGACGGCACCAATTTCCAGGCATCAAACGTATTTACAAACCTGCCGGCAGGTGACTATACCATAACGGTAAAGGATGCACTGGACACCCTGGCCAGCACAAACATGGTAACCATATCAGAACCCACTGCTTTAAACCCACTGGCCAACGTTACCCTGGGTAGCATTAGCATCGACGCTACCGGCGGCACACCCACCTACGCCTACAGCCTGGACGGGGTCAATTTCCAAGCCTCCAATATGTTTGAGAACCTGCTGAACGGAGACTACACCATTACGGTAATGGATGCAAAAGGCTGTACCGCTACCATAGGGGCCACTGTCGATTATCCGGTGCTAATGATTTCCAGTGTTGATGCCGACGCCATCCAGTGCGCAGGGGAAACTACAACCCTGACTGTGAATGCAGCAGGTGGTATTGAACCATATACCTATGCGCTTGATAACGGTAGCTTCCAGCCCGACAATGTTTTTGAAAATGTGGGTAGTGGCACATACGCCATCCAGACCATGGATGCTGCAGGCAACCTCGTAACGTTTAATGTCAGCCTCAGTGAACCAGATCCGCTGGTGCTGACCGTTGCTGTCATCGGAAACGATATCACTACCATTGTGGGTGCAGGAGGAATACCGCCTTACACGTTTACCTGGGACGCCAGCATCCCGCCTAACGGAATGGATTTGCCCAACGGTACCTATTCAATAGCCCTGACAGATGCCAATGGCTGCTCAATCACAGAAACTTTTACTGTCAACTACACTGTGGTTTCTGCTACGGCGCAGGTTACAAACCCACTTTGCAACGGCGATGCCAACGGATCAGTTACCATCAACGGACAAAACGGAACACCACCTTACGCGTATTCTTCAGATGGCGTGAACTACCAGGGCAGCAATCTTTTTGGCAACCTGGCTGATGGCATTTACACCTTCTATATCCGCGATGCTGCAGGGGATGTATTTACGTTGCCCGCTACTGTAAACGAGCCTTTGGCCATTTCCGGATCGGCCAGCGTTAACCAAAGCACTGTCACCATTGCCGCCATGGGTGGCACGGCTCCGCTGAGCTACAGCCTTGGTATCGGAGGGCTCCAACCCTCGCCTGTTTTCACCAACGTACCCAACGGTACCTACACCGCAAACATCGTGGATGCCAACGGTTGTACTTTTAACATTGAAAACATTATCGTAATGGTTAGTGGCACCACTGATCTGGCAGCGGAATGGGGCATAACAATTATGCCCAATCCAAGTTCCGGCCGCTTCTTGGTCACCGTAAGCAACCCAGCCATCCAAACCCTACGCGCTGATGTATACGATGCCACCGGGCGCCTGCTGATACAGGAGAACTGGGGTAGTGGCGGGGCCGCTTTGGCACAGGCCATCGACCTTACTCATCTCCCACAAGGCATCTATACCCTGCGGCTCAACAATGGCCAGCAGGCACTCGCGATCCGTCTGGTGGTGCAACGTTAGTCCACTTTGACGCGTATCTTTTTGCTTAGAACGTGTCCGGATTTAACATTTGGATGGTTGGGTAGGCAAGTTTTGTTTTGATCAAGGCATTTTTTAGATTCGTATACGGGTAATCCGGGTCTAAAAAATAACGACGAGCAGAAGAAAATTGGCCACCCAGGCGCTAAAATGTTAAATCCGAACACGTTCGTAATGTCGTTGCCGGTAAATTCCGGCAACGACATTTTTTGCCAATCAAATCATACGCCTCGCTAAGCGCATCGCCCAAAGTCGGGCAAACCCTTATCTTCGCTTCAGCAGATCCCCCTTGTATGATGCAAATCGAACTGACTTTTAAAGGTAAACGTGTTGTGGCTGATCTCAGTAAAGGACACAGCCTGGCCATGCCAATCCGCAACGGCCTTCACAACCCCAACTGTTTTTGGGCGCCAGCGCCTGAATTCAGTCCGGTGCGAGCAGGAGACTTTGTGGGGAGCACCGCGGCAGGCGGCCCCCTGAATTTTTTTAATGTCTTTTTTAATCCGCATGGAAACGGGACGCATACCGAGTGCGTGGGGCACATTTCAAAAGAACCGTATGTGTTGCAGGAATGCCTTGAGGGTTCGCATTTCATGGCCAAAGTCGTGAGTCTTTTGCCTACAAAAACAGACAATGGAGATCGTGTACTGTTGCGCCACCAATTGGAGGAAATATTAGCGCCCCGGGAAGTCGAAGCACTGATCATCCGCACCCTTCCGAACGATACCCTAAAGATGCAACGCAATTACTCCGGGAGCAACCCGCCTTATATGGAAGCTGCCGCAGCGGCGTACCTGGCAGCATCTGGGTGGAGCATTTGTTGCTGGATCTACCTTCTGTAGATCGGGAAGAAGACGGCGGCGCCCTGGCCGCCCACCGCGCATTTTGGCAATACCCCGAAGCGGTACGCAAAAAATGTACGATCTCCGAAATGATTTTCGTACCCGATCATATACCCGACGGGTATTACCTGCTAAACCTCCAAACAGCTTGCTTTGACCTGGATGTGAGCCCCTCGAAGCCAGAAATTTATGCCCTTTATCCGACCGAATAAAGGGCATAAAAAGGGTGTGTTTCGAACCTGAGCTGTTGTGGTGTTCTACAGGAACACGCCATTGTGCGTCTGATACACCACTGCGGTTATCACATTGCCCACCAATTGCAGCGTTTTCTTGTCGATGGCCTTCATATCGTCGCTGTGGGTATGCCAGTGAGAAACAAAGCCGGAGCTGGTTAGTCCTGGCCTGTTGATGATGTCAATCATTGGGATTCGGGCATGCAAGATGACAAAATAATGGTCGTCGGTAACACCACCGCCATCTTCTTGCACAAAAGCATCGCCATAACCAAGTTCGGCGGCAAGGCCCCAAACCTTATCAACAATCAGTGGAGCAGCCTGCCGAGAAATGCCCTCTTTGGCAAATTTCGGGTTGGCGGCGCCCACCATATCCAGCAGAATGCCAAACAATGGCGAGTAAGAGGAACTGTGTAGGTTTTGTGCCCAATATTGAGAACCCAGGCACCAGCTGGTGGAATGGTCTTTGCCATCATCAGCATCATTTCCCTGATCTTCCAGATCAAAAAGAACGAGATCCACCCCAATATCTACCGGATTTTCCTGCAGTGTTCTGGCAAGTTCCAGCAAAATAGCAACTCCGCTGCCGCCATCATCAGCACCCAGAATTGGTTTGTTTTGGTTTTTAGTATCCTGATCGGCTATAAACCGGCTGTCCCAATGCGCTGCCAATAATATACGCTGTGGGTTTTCGGGCTTGTATTGTGCAATGATGTTGACACCATCCATCGTATGGCCCTTGTAATGCTGGGCCTGAAATTTTTGTTCAATGACGGTCATGCCCATTCTGCGAAATTCCCCTGCCAACCATTCCCCACATTTGCGATGGCCTTCTGAGCCCGGTTGGCGCGTGCCGAATTCGATTTGCTTTTGACAAAAACAAAAGCGGAATCGCCATTAAACGGGGGTACAGGAACCTGTTGTACAGCAGGCATGGGGCCTTTCTTGGAATCTGGCATGGGCGTATCGGGTTGCGGCGGGGTATTATCCGATCCGCATGACTTCAGCATAGGGACTAGCAACGCTGCCACCAGCAACAACAATAAGAGGTAAGTTTTATTTATAGCAAGCTTGCGCATGGCGAGTTGATTAACATGGTGATATTCAAGGAACGTATTTTCTACACATCTATTTTCTCCCAACGGGTACCTTCTTTGCCATCCTTTATCTGAATACCAACGGCAGCCAGGGCATCCCGGATCATATCGCTGGCAGCCCAGTCTTTGTTTTCCCGTGCCTTGGCACGCATGGCAAGAATCAGGTCCATGAGCCCTTCCATGGTACCGGAATCGCCGCCCGATTCCGTTTCGTCGCGAAGGCCGAAGATGTCAAAAATAACGGTGCTAAAGACCGTTTTCATACGCTCTATTACCCAAGGGGCAATTTCGTTGGCCGCAATTTGCTGGTGTACGTACTTGTTGATGTAACTACCCAGTTCGTTCAAACTGGCAATGGCCATGGCGGTATTGAAATCGTCGTCCATACCAGCAAACACATCGTCGATCAGCGAGAGAATCTTGCGGTCGGTATCCGTTTCCGATCCATCAAAATCTGCGGCATTCACCGCAATGGCCTGCAGCTGGCGATTGGTTTCCATGATTTTCCGGTAACCTTTTTCCGCTGCCAACAGTGCGTCATCGCTGATGTCGAGTGTACTGCGGTAATGGGCCATTAACATAAAAAACTTTACCACCATTGGGTCATAGCCCTTGCTGACAAAGGGGCTGTTGCCGGTAAACAATTCAAAGGGCGAGATGGTGTTGCCTTCGCTTTTCGACATTTTACGGCTGTTCAACAGCAGCATATTGGTGTGTAGCCAGTAGCGGGCAGGTGCGCATCCGCAAGCACCCACGTTCTGGGCCACCTCATTTTCATGGTGAGGAAACTTAAGGTCGTTCCCACCGCCGTGTATATCAAAGGTTTTGCCCAGGTATTTGGTACTCATGGCAGAGCATTCCAGATGCCAGCCCGGAAAACCCACCGACCAGGGGCTTTTCCATACCATCAAGTCCTCTTTGCGCGCCTTCATCCAAATGGCAAAATCGGAAGGGTGGTTCTTCTCATCCTGGCTTTTGAGGTTATCGCGGGTTTCCACCAGCAAATCTTCAATCACACGGCCCGACAGTTGACCGTATACGCCAGGATTTTCCTTGGCAAATTTGATCGTATCAAAATACACCGAACCATTGCGCTCGTAAGCATAGCCGCGGGAAAAGATGTCCTGCACCATGTCTATTTGTTCGGGGATATGGCCGGTTGCCCTTGGTTCTATACTGGGCGGCAGGGTATTGAAGATCTGCATCAACTCATGGAAGCCAACGGTGTATTTTTGCGCAACCTCCATAGGCTCCAGCCGCGCCACCTTGGCACCCTTGGCCATGCGGTCCTCCCCGTCGTCGGTGAGGTGACCCACATCGGTAATGTTGCGCACATAACGCACCACATACCCTTTTTGGCGGAGATAGCGGTAAATTATGTCGAAACTTACAAAAGTACGGCAATTGCCCAGGTGCACATCGCTGTACACCGTAGGGCCGCAAACGTACATGCCTACATGACCCTCTTCGAGGGGTACAAATTCTTCTTTTTTGCCACTAAGGCTGTTGTAAATCTTTAGGGAATGTGAATTGCTCATGGTGCAAAGGTAGAAATAAGCTGGAATGATTATGAGGCTATCGGGTTATAAGACCGCTGTGTTTTTCAGGTATTGGAATGGGGATAAACCAGTCTACAAACCGATTACTGCCACAACGGGATAATGATCAGAATAGTTTCCCCGGAGTACCCGGCAGGAATATGTTTTAACCTCTGGTGACGTCAGGATGTAATCAATTCTTAAAAATGGTAATGCGCCGGCAAAAGTAGTGCCAAGCCCAAAACCTTTGTCGCGAAAGGTATCGTTAAGCCCGTCCGACACCTTTCGGTAAACGAACGAGTTAGGCGTGTCATTGAAATCGCCGCACACCACAAACGCATTCGGGCAAGCATCCATGTGCTCCCGCAACTGCTGGGCCTGCTCTGCCCGAAGGCTGGTGGCGCCGCCCACCTTTTCCAGCACCCGGTTGATTTCATCCCAGGTTTGGCCCTGATTTATATCGCCTTCCTCCAGCATTTTCTCGGTATCGGCGGTCACCTTATTCGATTGAAGGTGCACATTGTACACCCGCAGCACTTGTTTGCCAATCTTCACATCTACCCAAAGCGAGGAGTTTTTTGTACTCGTAAACGGAATCTCTCCGCCGCCGCGCATGGGGTAACGGCTGAGAATAACGGTTCCTTTTTTAAGGTTAAAGGTATAAGGATAGCCCATTTCAGAAGCCAGCACTTTGTAAAATTTACCACGGGTTTCCTGCGTACAAAGGATATCGGGCACGGCATTTTTTTTCAAAAAAGCAGCGTAGTCCAATGCGAGTTGGTGATAGGTGGCATCGTTTGCTTTGGCAGGCCACAGGTGGCCAAGGTTGTGGGTCGCCATGGTGATGGAGCCGCTCGGAATGGGGTTTTTACCAATGTCTAAGCCTATGAATGCCGTTACGTATTGCCAGCCAAGGAGCAGCATGCCAACATGGTAAAGAGCAAACCTGTTGAGCCGCCAGGTCCAGGCCAAAATCAATACCAGATTGGCCAGCAGCAGCCATGGAAAGGCCGTACCCAAAAACACAAACCCTTTAAACCAGCCCGGGTTAACCAGGGGCGTCAGGTAGGAAAGGGCCGTTAGCAAAATCACCAACGCACTAACAATCTTGAGCATATTTTTTAATAAATACCGCATACTTTAATTGCCATTCGGAACCCGATCCTGCAATACGTTTATTTTTTACTGGCTAAAAACAAAAATTCCTTTTCCTCGGCTGTCAGCTGATCATATCCCTCCTTTTTGATTTTATCCAGGATAACGTCCAGTTTTTCCTGAAACGACTGGTCTATGTTGTCGGTACGATGCTGAGGTGCTTTGCTGCTTCCGGTTCCCTTAAATGCCATTTGCGGTTTTTTACGGTTCTTCCGGGGGCGGCGCTGGTTGGGCGCGAACAGCCCGACGGCGTAATCAAGGATGGCATTGACGGGCTCTGCCATATCCTTACCATCTCGAAGGCGAAAAACAAATAAAATACCCATCATTAAACCGCCGAGGTGCGCAATATGGCCGCCCGTATTATCCTGGTTGGCAAATCCAAGCAAATCGAGTAATACCATAACCAGAACGATATACTTCAACCTGATTTCGCCCAGCAGCATCAGCATCACACGATAATCTGGTGCCAAAATAAGGGCCGCGCCGCTAAGGGCCATAACGGCTGCAGAAGCACCCAAGGCATGAGTGCCGATACCCGGCAAAAACTGCGCAGACAAAATAAAGGTAATGTTGCCGGCCAGCCCTCCCAACAGGTACAAAGGGAATACCCGCCTGTTTCCAATCAAATCGCCCACAATAGTGCCAAAAAGGTACAGCCACACCATATTGCTGAGCAAATGCAGGAAACTTTGGTGCAAAAACATGGACGTAAACAATGCCCAGGGATGCATCATCAACTCCCAGCCACTGGCTGGCATGCAAACGTACTCCAGTATGGCCCAGAGTGTGGTATAATGAATGTTGTTTTCAGTGCCCAAAGCGAGCCACAGTGCCAGATAGGTGGCACTGACCAGCAGGTACACAATAAAATTGGCCGCCAAAAGGCGGGTAGCCATATTGCCATTTCGCAATGCATTGCGAAAATCATCCCAAATCGAAGAAAATAACGCCATTATTATCTAAAATTAACGCCCCCTGAAACGATACCAGTATAAAATTAGGCCAAGCCCAAATAAGGCCCCCCCGATGTGTGCAAAATGTGCAATCCCCGTGGAAGAACCCCGAACCCCATAAATCAACTCGGCCACCGCCATGATACCCACGAAATATTTTGCCTTCATAGCAATCGGTGGAAAAATGAGGCTGATGACCTGGTTCGGAAACAAGTAAGCAAAGGCCACATAAATACCAAAAATAGCGCCGGAGGCACCAAGCATAGCCCCATTCCAGGAAGTGGGATCAATACCGTGGGAACTCAATTCCCACCATTGCACCCCCATGTGGAGGCCATAGGCTCCCAGTCCGCAAAACATGTAGTAAAATAAAAACCGACGCTGGCCCCATACCATTTCTACCATGGGCCCGAAGAAATACAGCGACAACATGTTGAAAAACAAGTGGCCTAGGTCTCCGTGCATAAACATGTGCGTGATGATCTGAAAGGGCTCAAAATGTGTTGAGCCCGGCACATAGGCCGCCAGATAGAGCCGCCCAAGATGGGCATAATCGTTGCCGGCAACATTATACGACTCCGGCCCCATCAGTACATAAGTACCGACGAACATCAGCACGTTGATGATGAGCAGGTGGCGAACCACCCCGGTGAAGGGTTGATAAAATTGAAACATAGACATGGGTTAGCGTATTGAACAGGCATTTTGCCCTGCGTGGGTAGCTTTGAAAACAAGTACAATTTTAGGGTAAAAATTAAACTTTGTAGCCATAAAAAATTAAAGCTTCAAAGCGCTTTTGCAAGGCCTCCAGATCAAAAGTGATGAAACAATTCCGACCAGTCGGACTTTTGTATGGAACACTGCAGGCAAACAGTTGGTCAATCAGATCGCGCATTTCACGGGATGTCAGCATTTGTCCGCGCCGGATCGCCGCACTCCGCGCCATCGACCGGGCAAGGTTTTCCTGAATACCGGGCTCTAATGCGAGGTTCTCTTTGTACTGAGCCAAAACACGCTCCAGCAAGAGTTGTTCATCCGGGCTCCCGGCCATTTCGGCTGGCGTACCATGCACAATAAAGGCATTGCCACCAAATTCTGCTATTTCAAAACCCAAACAGTTCAAATCATCAAGCATGGTGCGCATCAGAACAGCATCGGCGCTGGAAAGCGTAACCGTTCGCGGGAAAAGTGCTCTTTGGGTAGTAATGGGCTGTTCCCGCAAGGCTTCGAGGTATCGTTCGTACAAGATGCGCTCACTGGCAGCCTGCTGATCAATGAGCAGAAAGCCCGATTTGATCTGGCTGAGAATATACTGTCCGTGCAGTTGAGTAGGCTCTTTATCGCCTTTGGAAAAACTGCCGGAACTGTCGTCGAGGGCACTGGGTTCATCGCTGGATACAACCGAAAAGCCTTCAGGTACAAACAGCGGTTCCGGCGCATCGGCGTTCCCGACACCCGCCTGATCAAGTCCTTCGTACAAGCGTTGCCAGTTGCGCAGGTTGTCGGCATGGCGTTGGTCGGTTCTGGGCTGGCTGCTACCAACCGAAAGATTGCTGTCTTCCTGCCTGGCCATCATCCGGGTTGGCATCGGCTGAAAAGCGGGCTCATTTTCAAAATCAAGGGTAGGGGTGATGTTGTTGCTGCCCAGCGCATGGCGCACCGTTACTTTCAGTACATTGTAAATCAGTTTCTCGTCGTCGAACTTGATTTCCTGCTTGGTCGGGTGTACGTTCACATCAATCCTGTCCGGGTTGATGTCGAGGAAAAGTACGTACAGCGGGTAAGCATCCGGCGGCAGAAGCTCTTCGTATGCACCCACCACGGCATGGTGCAGGTAGTTACTTTTAATAAAACGATTGTTGACAAAAAAGTACTGTTCCCCCCTTGTTTTCTTGAAATAATCCGGCTTTCCCACGAATCCGGTCACCCGAACGGCATCGGTTTCTTCCTGCACCGGCACCAGTTTTTTATTGACACTATCCCCAAATACTTTCACGATGCGCTGGCGTAAGTTACCCATCGGAAGATGCATGACTTCCTGATCGTTGCTGTGCAGGGAGAAAAAAACATCCGGATTGGCCAGGGCAATGCGTTGAAACTCATCGAGAATATGCCGCAATTCCACCGGATCACTTTTTAGAAAATTCTTCCTTGCCGGCACACTGAAAAAAAGGTTTTTTACCGAGAGGCTGGTACCTGGCTGCGCCTGACATGGCTCCTGGGTTTTTACACTGGAGTTTTCTACCACAACACGGGTGCCCAACTCATCAGAGGCCCGCCGGGAACGCAACTCCACCTGTGCTACAGCGGCGATGGAGGCCATTGCCTCACCGCGGAAGCCCATCGTGCGGATAGCAAAAAGGTCCTTCGACTCCCGGATCTTTGAGGTAGCATGGCGCTCAAAGCACATGCGGGCATCATTCTCCGACATGCCGCAACCGTTGTCGATCACTTGAATGAGGGTCTTTCCGGCATCTTTTATGGCCAGTTTGATTTCCGTAGCGCCGGCATCAATGGCGTTTTCCAGTAATTCCTTCACCACAGAGGCGGGCCGCTGCACCACTTCACCTGCGGCAATTTGATTGGCGATATTTTCTGGAAGCAAATGAATGACATCGGTCATACCGCGTAGGTTATATTAGAATTGGTCGGCTTCATACTTTTGGTCGTGGTAATAAGGCACAATCTGCGCGAAAGGCTACCAATTCAGTTTTTGAAAGCAGCCGTTTGTTGGGCCAATCCTTTCCAATCACTGAATTGAAACCTTTTCCGTCCAGGTGGAGGCCGGAGGCAAGGCCAAAAGGCGAAGGCCGGTTTAGGCTTTGGTAATCCGCAAAGATAGCCTTTTTTGGCGATCCTCCGAAGGCCTAAAGCGGCATCAGAAGGGCTTCTGCACCACATTTTATATAAACTTCTTTTGAATGTTGCTAAAAAACAGTGCAAGCGGGCTATTTCTTGCTCGGACGTATTATTTTTGCCGCACGTTAACGCATCGCATCAAAATTTATTCAATGGAAAACATCGAAAACAAGCGCGGAAAAGGATACTGCATCCTGTATCTTTTTATGGGGCTTTTGTTCTTTACGTTGTTCGCACTTATGCTGTACAACCGCAGTTTTATCCTCGACTTCACGCGATAAGCTGACGCCGGCAACTTTTTCCTTGCCGTGTTCGTTCAGGTAAGCTATGCTGAAGTTCAAAACGCTCGACGGGTATATCATTCGAAAGTATCTTTCTACTTTCGGATTTTCGTTGCTGATTTTCACCATGATTTCCATGGTGATCGACTTCAGCGACAAAGTGAAGAGCTTTATTGAAAAGCCCTGCACGGCAAAGGAAATTTTGCTCGACTACTTTCCGGGCTTCATTTTCAACATCGCTGGTTTGTTGTTGCCGCTTTACACCCTGATTGCAGTGGTGTTCTTTACCTCCAGGTTGGCCTTCAATTCGGAAATATTATCGGTTTTCAGCGCTGGAATCAGCTTCAACCGGCTGCTGCTGCCCTATCTCATCGCAGCAAGTATGGTGGTAGCCCTGCATTTGGTGCTCAACCACCTCGTGGTGCCCCAAACCAATAAATACCGCCTGAAATTCGAGCGCACCTATGTTTGGACCGATCAGGAAAAGGGCGTACCTCCATGGTGCACTTTTTGGTGGCGCCCGACATAAAAGTATACATCCAGGGCTACAATAAAACAGCCAAAACAGCCAGCGGGCTACGGCTTGAAAAATTTGAGGGCAATAAAGTCATCAGCGTGCTGACGGCCGACCACGCACGCTGGAAGGGAGAGCCTGACCGCTGGGAACTGAGCAGCTACTCCGTTCGCACCTTTGATGGTTTGCGGGAAAATTTTACCCGATACACCACACCCATCGACACGGCCATCAACCTCACCCCGCAGGATTTCGTTTTTTACAACAACCAAAACGAGGAAATGACCACCGCCGAACTCGGCGAAGCCATCGATCGTGACCGGCAACGCGGACTTTCCAACACCAATAAATACGATATTGAACGCCAACGCCGTACGGCCGACGCCTTTACCAACTTTATCCTCACCATCATCGGGCTTTCTATCGCTGGAAGAAAGGTGCGGGGCGGCATGGGCCTTCACCTCGCCATGGGGATCGGATTGGGCGCACTCTTTATTTTGCTGTCCAAGTTCGCTGCTTCTTTTGCCAGCAGCGGCACAGTACCCGTTGCGCTAGGCATGTGGCTCCCTAACATCTTTTTTGGACTGATCGCGCTTTGGCTCGTAAGCAGGGCACAAAAGTAGACAAACCGCCAATTCTGCCCTTTGCCGCCATCCTCTGGCTGCTGTTCCGGATTTTTTTACCTTTGCGACCGCACTTTTGCATTACCAACGTAAAACACCATGCCCGATACACAATCCTGCCCAAGCTGCCGTTCTGCTGTTACCTACTCCACCGGAGACTTGATGATGTGCGCAGAATGCGGTCACGAATGGGACCCGAAAGAACTTGCTGCTGAATCAGCCGACGAAGCGCTGGTCATAAAAGATGCCAATGGCAACATTCTGCAAGACGGCGACAGCGTCATTGTGCTGAAAGACCTGCCTGTTAAAGGGATGCCAAAACCCGTTAAGGCTGGCACTAAGGTGAAGAACATCCGCTTAACGGATGGAGATCATAACATCGACTGCAAAATCGAAGGATTTGGCGCCATGGGCCTAAAATCGGAGTTTGTACGAAAGGCCTGATCCCTGTAATTGTTTTGTGGCTTAGCCCTGAATTTGAGCATCTGCACTGGCGATTCGCCCATCCCAAACCCTATTTTTCCTATTTTAACGTGAATTTTGGATAGGTTTTTCAAAATAAGTTGTCTCGCAGGCTACAACTTCAAATCCTCATTTTCCCGAAAGCAAAATATCTGCGAAATAGGTACCCGCTAAGTAAGACTTACGTTCTGCGTAATCAGCGGGGGTCTGCAGGAAACAAAAAAATTGGGTTTAAGGCTCCAAAATTGGCATAATGGAATATTGAGATTTATTTCCAATTTCCGATTACAGGAAAAGGATTTCCGATTTCCGATTACATGAATTCCGATTGTTGATTGGATTTGAAATTTATGATTTGGGAAAACAGCACGAAATCATTTTAAATAAATACCATGTATAGGTACGGGTTTCGAGACAATCATAATTCAAAAATCTTAAATCCAATCAACAATCGGAATTCATGTAATCGGAAATCGGAAATCCTTTTTTCCTGTAATTGGAAGTTCTATCCAAAACGCACCTTATTTTAACATTTCCTTAATGCAAGTGTACTTGCGCGGCAATACATAATACCCCGTTATTTGCAGCATGTTTCTCAATAGGGGGAAACATTTATCAAGAAGAGGTAAGAGACAGGCTCTATGACCCTCTGACAACCTATCCGCTTTTTGGCGAGATGTGGTGCCAATTCCTGCTCCGGTGTGCCCGGGAAGATAAATGCACAACATTATGACTGAACAATTTTTCTTTCTTCCCTGCGCTATTTAGCGCCCCTTTTTCAGGAATTTATTTCCCGGCTTTTCCCGCTGCGTCCTGCCATGCAGCCGGTAATGATGTGCTGTTGTTGTCGCTCCTGACACAACGGCTTTAGGCATTCTCCCTTCTAGGTTTTCCTTTTCCGTTGTGCGCCCTGTACAGGGCCCGCGCACTTTCGTCGTACCCATCCGGATTCGTCTCCGTTTGCGCATAGCGTCATCTTAACTTCCATTTATAAAATTCTTCCCATGTCAGATCCACAACAACTCCGCTTCGAAACGCTCCAACTACACGCTGGTCAGGAGCCCGATTCCGCCACCAACTCCCGCGCGGTACCCATTTACCAAACCAGTTCCTATGTGTTCAATAACGCAGAACATGGCGCTAACCTGTTTGCCCTCAAGGAGTTTGGAAACATCTACACCCGTATCATGAACCCCACTACCGATGTGTTTGAAAAACGCGTCGCTGCTTTGGAAGGTGGCGTGGCCGGGCTGGCTACAGCCTCCGGACAAGCCGCTCAGCTCATTGCCCTGCACAACATACTGGAAGCGGGCGACAACATCGTTTCCACCTCCTACCTCTACGGCGGTACCTACAACCAGTTCAAAGTAGCCTTTAAGCGACTGGGTGTAGAGGTGCGCTTTGCCGATGGCGACCAAGTGGAAAGTTTCGCCAGGCTCATCGACAAAAACACCAAAGCCATTTACCTCGAAACAATCGGGAACCCCAGTTTCAACATTCCTGATTTTGAAGCCTTTGCCAACCTGGCCCTCGACTACAATCTCCCACTGATCGTCGACAATACTTTTGGCGCAGCGGGCTACCTGTTTCGCCCACTGGATTGGGGCGCGCATGTGGTAACCGCTTCCGCTACCAAATGGATCGGCGGCCATGGCACCAGCATTGGTGGCATCATCGTAGATGGCGGCAAATACAACTGGGGAAATGGCAAATTCCCGCAGTTCAGCGAGCCTTCCGAGGGTTACCATGGGCTGGTATTTTCCGACGTATTTGGCGTCGACGGACCGTTTGGAAACATCCAGTATGCCATCCGGGCCAGGGTAGAAGGGCTCCGCGACCTGGGCCCTGCCCTCAGCCCTTTTAACGCGTTTTTGCTGCTTCAGGGTTTGGAAACACTGAGCTTGCGCGTGCAGCGGCACAACGACAATGCCCTTGATCTGGCGCAATGGCTGGAAGCGCACCCAAAAGTCAGCCGGGTCAACTACCCGGGTCTGGAAAGCAGTCGCTACCACCAGTTGGCCCAAAAGTACCTGCGCAATGGGTTCGGATCGGTATTTACCTTCGACATCAAGGGCGACCAAAAAGATGCCGCCGCTTTCATCGACCACCTGAAACTAACCAGCCACCTGGCCAATGTTGGCGACGCCAAATCACTCATCATTCAGCCCTCGGCTACAACGCACCAGCAGTTGTCGGTCAGTGAACAGGCCGCAGCTGGGGTTACCCCCAACCTGCTGCGGGTTTCGGTGGGCATCGAGCACATCGACGATATCAAAGCCGATTTTGAGCAGGCTTTTGCCGCCATCAGCAGCAAAACGCTGGTGACCGTGTAATGCCCAGTGCCAGGGCGACTCAAAAAGTCACCCCGGCACTACCCGAAGCAAGTGTCGGGGCGACTTTTTGAGTCGCCCCGACACTACTCCAAGCCAGCAACTTAAGACAAACAACCAATTCAATGCATCGATACCATCACTCCCAACCCCTCCAACTCGAATCAGGCGCCGTGCTGCCCGGACTACACATTGCGTACCATACCTACGGCCAATTAAATGCCGACCGCAGCAATGTGATTTGGGTGAAGCCATGCTTTGACGGCCAATTCCGACGTTTTTTCCTGGTGGCCAGGGCTGTTTGGTCCCGACGACCTGTTCAACCCCAGGGAACACTTTATCATTTGCCCCAACATTTTGGGTTCCCATTATGGTACTTCTGGGCCATTGACTGTAAACCCCAAAACCGGCAAGCCCTATTTGCATGACTTTCCACAGTATACGGTGCGCGACATGGTACAGGTGCACCACCACTTAGCACAGCACCTGGGTATTGAAAAAATCTGGCTGCTTATTGGTGGCTCCCTTGGTGGCCAACAAGCGCTGGAATGGAGCATTCAGGAGCCCGACCGCTTCGAGCACCTCGCCCTCATCGCCACCAATGCCCGGCACTCGCCCTGGGGTATCGCTTTCAATGAATCACAGCGCATGGCCATCGCGCTCGATCCGAGTTGGGCAACCCATAAACCGGAGGCCGGCATGCAGGGCATGCGCGCGGCCCGCAGCATGGCCCTGTTATCCTATCGGCATTACGACACTTACCAGGATTCGCAACAAGAGCCAACGGACGAAAAAACGGATGGTTTCCGGGCCGCTACCTACCAGCAATACCAAGGTAAAAAACTGTTTCAGCGCTTCAATGCATACAGTTACTGGCACTTGTCGAAAGCCATGGACAGCCACCATGTTGGCCGCGGGCGGGGTGGCCTCCAAGCTGCTTTACAACAGGTAAAAGCCAATACCCTGGTGGTAGGCATCAACCGGGATGTCCTGTTTCCACCAGACGAGCAGTACCTGATTGCAAGCGGCATTCCCGGCGCTGTTTACCTGGAAATTGACTCCCGCTTTGGGCACGATGGCTTTTTGATCGAGACGGCGGCATTTGGAAAAATATTGAACCGATTTCTTCACCCGGCAACTGTAAATGTTGAAAGTTGAATCATTGCTGCACTGTAGTACAGCATCAATGAAACAATGATTCAATGAAACCATACCACCATGCAACAAATAGGACTTTTCGGCTTTGGCTGCGTTGGTCAGGGCCTGCACGATGTGCTTCACCAGAGCAGCGGATTTAGGGCTGAAATCAGGAAGATATGCATCCATGATGCCAGTAAAAAACGCCGCCTGCCCATATCACTGTTCACCACCGATCGAACCGAAGTGTTGGAAGATCAGAACATCAACCTCATTGTGGAGCTGATAGACGACGCGGAAGCAGCCTGGGACATTACAAAACGAGCGCTGCGAAATGGCAAATCGGTGGTTAGCGCCAACAAAAAGATGATTGCGCACCATCTGGAGGAATTGGTTCAACTCCAGGAGCAACATGGAGCAGCCATGCTTTACGAAGGGGCTGTGTGCGGCAGCATTCCCATCTTGCGCAACCTGGAAGAATATTACGACAACGATACGCTGCACGGCATTAGCGGCATTTTCAACGGCTCCACCAATTATATACTGAGCAAAATTTTCAACGAAAACAGCGATTATGCCACTGCACTGCGCGAAGCACAGGAACTTGGCTTTGCAGAATCCAACCCCTGGCTAGATGTGGCCGGGTACGATGCCAAGTACAAACTGGTAATCGCTGCAGCCCATGCTTTCGGATTGTTTCTGCCGCCGGAGGATGTGCTCAACCTGGGCATAGAACATTTATCAACCGCTGATGTGGCATTCGCGCGTGCCCACAATTGCGTGGTTCGCCTGGTAGCCGAGGCCCGCCGAAGCAGCCCGGGAAACGTGACGCTCTCCGTTTTGCCCCGCTTCATCCCCAAAGACCACCTGCTGCACCACGTGGAATATGAAAACAACGCAGTAATCCTGGAAACCGCTTTTTCGCAACAACAACTCTTCATGGGCAAAGGCGCCGGAGGTCACCCCACGGGTGCTGCCGTGCTGTCCGACATTTCTGCCCGCCAATACCAATACAAATACGAGTATAAAAAACGCAACCAAGCCACCCAATACACGACCGACCAAGATCAATCGATTTTGGTATACCTCCGCTCGGAAAACCCCCAACTGGCAGGGGCATTGGGCATGAAAAATTTCCGGCAGCTGGGCAATGCCACGCTGGGTTACACCACGACAGCAAAACTCCTGCAAGCCAAGAGCATCCTGGAAAAGGAAGCATGCTTTGTAGCAGATGCTTCCCTGCTGGACCCTGGTGGCTTGAAAACCTGGAAAGCATGGGAGTCTGCTCCAAAGGCAGTAGAAGTGTAGCTGGTTTACTATCTTCGTGCATCAACAAATGATCCGTTTACCATGCATTTTGGCATCATTGGTTTTCCTTTAACCCACTCTTTTTCACAAAATTATTTTACCGAAAAATTCCTCCACGAAGGTATTGACGGACGGTATGATAAATTTCCCCTCGAAAAAATAGAAGACTTTCCTTCCCTGCTCGCCTCCCATCCGGCCTTGCTGGGCCTGAACGTCACCATTCCGTACAAGGAGACCATAATACCGTATTTGCATGCACTCGACCCGATTGCCGAAAGCGTCGGTGCAGTAAACGTCATTAAAATCAACCAGGGCCGTTTAACAGGGTACAACTCCGACGTGTATGGCTTTGAAAAATCTTTTGTTACCCAATACCAGGAACGCTTCCCGCGGCAAAACCTGGCAGACGAAACCGGCGAGGCACTGATTCTCGGTACCGGTGGCGCCGCCAAGGCTGTGGCCTGGGTATTGAGACAAAACCACATCAATTATCGCTTTGTTTCCAGAAAAAAGCCAGCGCCGGAACGCATCAGTTATCAGGAATTGCGCGCGGAAGATTTCTCCAAAATACGCTGGATCATTAATACAACTCCGCTTGGAACCTTCCCGAACACAGCAGACTGCCCGGATCTGCCATTTGATTTGCTTGGACCGCAACATTTGGTGTTCGATTTGATATACAATCCCGCCGAAACGCTACTTTTGCAGCGTGCCAGTGCACAGGGTTCTTCCATCAGGAATGGCATGGAAATGCTCCACCTGCAAGCTGAAAAAGCCTGGGAAATCTGGCAGTCGCCCTCACCATAATTCCAGCATATGCCCACCGACACCATGACACCCACCGCTCCCGTTGATTTTACCAATACAGAAAACGCATTTTCGCACCTCAGCAATGCCGAACTAAAACAAACGACCTGGCTGTTCAGCATGATGAACAAGCCCTGGTTGGTAAAACCCGGCTCCAATCTTGCCCTTTGGGCAATAGAGAACAAGCTGCCGCTGGCAGAAAGCATCATCAAAAAAACCATCTTCAAGCAATTTGTCGGCGGCACAACACTGCTCGATTCCCAGAAAAGCATCGAACATCTGGCCAAATACAACACCCTTACCGTGCTCGACTATGGCGCTGAGGGCAAAGAAACCGAGCTCGATTTTAACTATACCATGAATGAAAACATCCGTGCCATTGACTTCGCCTCCCGTGCCAAAACCATCCCGGTGGTAAGCACGAAGGTTACCGGTCTGGCGCGCATGGAACTGCTCGAAAGGGTGCAGGCAGCCCAAACCCTTAGCCGGGAAGAACTGGCCGAATACCGAAATGTACTCAAACGCATCGATTCCATCTGTTACCAGGCATCCTCCAAGGGGGTCTCTATTTTTATTGATGCCGAAGAAACCTGGATACAAGACACCATCGACCACTTGGTTTGGATCATGATGAAACGCTACAATCAGGAACGCGTGGTGGTGTACAATACTTTCCAAATGTACCGCAACGACCGGCTGCAGTTCCTCATGAGCAGTTTCGACCGGGCCCGCAGCGAGGGCTTCCTCTTCGGCGCCAAACTGGTGCGTGGCGCTTACCTGGAAAAAGAACGGCTTCGCGCCATTGAAAAGGGATACCCTGACCCCACCAACCCCGACAAAAACGCTACCGACGACCTTTACAACATGGCTGTGCGCTTTTGCGTCGAACATCACGAACACCTCGCCCTCTGCAATGCCAGCCACAATGCCGAGAGCGCTATGTTGCAGGTGGAACTTATGGAGAAAAAAGGGCTCCCCCGCGACCATCCGCACATGCTGTTCAGCCAGTTGTACGGCATGTCGGACAACATCACCTTCAACCTTGCTGCCGCAGGATTCCGCGTCAGCAAATATGTGCCTTACGGACAGGTAAGCGATGTCATCCCCTACCTCTTGCGCAGAGCACAGGAAAACACTTCCGTTACCGGCGATGCCGGACGGGAACTAAAACTTTTACTCCAGGAAAAGAAAAGAAGGGGAATTTAATGGGGTTAGCACTTCGCTAAAGTACTTCAACCATCATCAACTGTTCCACCGCATTTTCAATGAAGTTGGGGATGATGGTATCGAAGGTACGTTGGATCTTAAGCGGGTTTGCCAAATCCCTGATCATCCGGTTGTACCGCGACTCGCCGTGTTCATCCACAATGGCCTGTTTCCGTTCTGCTTCCATAAAATAGGCGAGCAAACCCTCCGGATTGGCTTCCGGATGAAACTGGGTACCGATCATTTCAGGGCTAAAGCGCACCGCCATGATGGCACGTTCCAAATGCACGTGGGGTCGGAGTTTTTCCAGACAAAGTATTTGAGCGCCCATGGATTTCATCCGGTCATGGTTAGGCTCCACTACCTGAAATCGCCTGAAATCGGCGATGTAAAAAGGGTCGGTAAGGCCCTCAAAAAGAATTTCTTCTTTTCCGGAATGCGTTTTATGCACTGGATAGGTACCAAATGACATTTTATCCCGCTGGGTTACCTTGCCCAATCCAAAAGCATGGCAAGCCATTTGAAAGGAGTGGCAGATAAAAAAAACATGTTTTTTGGGCTCTTTGCCCGTTGCATTCCAGTTCCAAAGCGACTCAATGCGCTCAAATAAGGGTTCAAACCATGGCCCGTCGTTTTCCAGCGGATCGCCGGGGCCGCCTGAAAATATATAAATGTCGTACGTCAGGTCAGGTATTTCCTGCTTCGCCCGCACATCAAAGTGGTCGAAGTGCAGTACGTTGGCGTAGCTGCTCAAAATGCGCTGCAGCATCGGGATTCCCCGATTGCTTTCGCCATTGTACAAATCAACAAGTGCTGCACGAAGCATAAACTGGACTTTATCTTTTTGGCATTGGTCTTTGGTTTCAATCTCGTTTTGAATACCGTACCAGACCCAATGCCGCGAATATTAGCACTAAATTTTGAATACCCTTTTTAAAACTAGGGTGTGTATTGTTTAGGTAAAATTTAAGGCATTGAAGCTTAACCTTTTAATTCTTCCGGGCAAAGACAACGACCAAGGGCTAAAGACCAGATAAGGTATTGCGCATTGAACGTTGCTTAAAAAACACCCAAAGTTGGCGCCTGTTGTACGTAACAGAAAAACTTTGCCAAAAACCATTTTACCCCTGGCACGTTTGGACTCATGCGCACAAACCGAGGCCAGGACAGGATTAAATAAAAATCTGAATGTCAATTGGTTAAACAAAAGCATATGCCATCTGAGCGCAAAATTTTCTGTCTATTGAGATTGCATGTCATTAACAATTCAAGGTACGCAGCCTCCCAATATTATCCCAGACCATCTGGCAATAGCCTGTTTGCATCCAAAAGGCCAATGCCCAAGTGGTAAAGGTCCGATTTTCCAAGAACATTTAACCCGTGAAAGTCTAATTTAACAAACTGGTGTACCTTTGCATTTCACTTAAAGCAATAACATGACGGTTATAACTGCCGCAGCAATTGATAAAGTCATTGACGGACTGGACAATCTCAGTGAGGACCAGTACGAAAAACGCATGGAAGCCTTTGCAGCTGCCCAGCCAGTGATATTCGCCTATCTCTTCGACGAAGAAACTTTTCATCTCCTGAACGACGATGAGAAAGGATACCTGCAATACCTCGCACTGATATGCTGGTCGGTGATTGAAAAGCAAAACGGCGCAACAGAACCCGTTGGTGAAGAAGAAATTGGAGAAACAGAGGAAGCAAACTATGAAATCCTGGAAAATGATCCCGGCAAAAACTTCCGCCAAAGACTTGATCCATTTTTCGACGGTTACGATCAGGAAGACCTTTTGGCCTTTGCAGAGGAAGCCGTATTGGAGGATGAGCACGAACCCGATGCCCTGGTGAGCAAAGAAGGACGCGAAACCATATTCGTAGCCCTGAAAACCATTATTGACGTGCTGACGTAGGTCTTCTGACAGCCCTTCCGCGAATTTGTCCTCCCTGGCGCCCCGATCACGTTCTTAAAATACCTGCTGAAAATTACCGATGGTGCATTTTAGCGGGTATCTGCGCGTTTTACGGGACAAAAACCACACAACAAAGGCCCAAAACCAGCACCATTATTTTTCCTGTTCCAAAATCCCCCTCATTTTCAAGTTCTTACGCAATTAACCTTTGCGGAAAATTTTCTAAATAGCTTGTTCATTCCAAACACAGGCTGTATCTTTGCGCCCGCTCTTCGGGGCTAAAATATTTTTTTGTGCCAAAATAGCACTGATTTTCAGGGTTTTATGAAAAACAGATCGTTTAGCACAGATTGAAACAACGTCACTTATCAATCTTTAACGACACTACAATGAATACGCTGAGTTACCGGACGAAATCCGTTAGCAGTTTGGAAATGCAGGGACAGCGCAAATGGTACGTCATCAACGCTGAGAACCAGTCTGTTGGTCGCCTGTCTTCCAAAATTGCCAGCATCCTCATGGGCAAAAACAAGCCCTCCTTTACCCCACATGCCGACACCGGTGATTACGTGATCGTGATCAACGCCGAAAAAGTGCGCCTCACGGGTAAAAAATGGGAGCAAAAAGAATACAAAGATTACTCGCATCACCCAGGTGGCCTGAAAACCACTTTGGCGGAGGAATTGCTGGAAAAAGACGCACGTCGTATCATTGAGCGTGGTGTAAAAGGCATGATTCCCAAAACCAAACTGGGCCGCGCCATGTACAAAAAGATGTTTGTGTACAAAGGCGAAGAGCATCCTCACGTTGCACAGAAGCCTGAAGCGCTGTAAACCCCATCTTTAACACACTCATTCACTCATTTATATGGAAATGATTAATGCACTCGGGCGCCGTAAAGAAGCCGTTGCCCGCGTTTATCTGATGAAAGGAGAGGGAAAATTACCATCAATGGTAAGGATTACCGCGAATACTTTCCCCAGATCCACGTTCAGCACAATGTGACCGACCCTTTCGCTGTGGTTGGTGTTGAAAATATCTACGACCTCAAAGTGAACGTACGTGGAGGCGGCTACAAAGGCCAGTCGGAAGCCGTGCGCATGGGCGTCAGCCGTGCTTTGGTGAAATTGAACGAAGAGTTCAAGAAGCCGTTGAAAGACAAGAAGTTCCTCACGCGGGACAGCCGCGCTGTTGAACGTAAGAAATACGGTCAACCCAAAGCTCGTAAACGCTTCCAGTTCTCCAAACGATAAAAATGTTCATTGGAGCCACCTGCAAGCCTTTCGAACATTCTTTTCCGAATACTTGGATGCCTGGCCCTCGAATCTTTGAGTCTTTGAATTCTTAAATTTCTGAATCTCGAATCTGTAACTAACATGCAGAAGCCTACTTATAAAGAACTGCTCGACGCTGGCTGCCACTTCGGCCACCTCCGCAAAAAATGGAACCCTAAGATGACGCCCTATATCTTTATGGAGCACAAGGGTATCCACATCATCGACCTCAACCGCACGGCTGAAAACCTGGAGCGCGCTGCCATCGCCATGAAAGCCATGTCGAAAAGCGGCAAGAAGATTCTCTTCGTTGCTACCAAAAAACAAGCCCGCGAAATTGTTCAAAAAGCAGCCGAAGCAGTCGGTATGCCTTTTGTAACCGATCGCTGGTTGGGTGGTATGATGACCAACTTCACCACGATCCGCAAGTCGGTGAAGAAAATGCACAACATCGAGCGTATGCTTGCCGACACCACGCTGACGAGCATTACCAAGAAAGAACGCCTCACCCTGGCCCGCGAACATGCCAAGATGGACAAGCAGATTGGTGGTATTGCCAACCTGAACCGCCTGCCATCGGCTGTGTTTATCGTGGATATCCACCACGAACACCTTGCACTGGCTGAAGCCCGCAAATTGGGGATCAAAACCTTTGGCATGGTCGATACCAACTCCGACCCTACCCTGGTGGATTTTGCAATTCCCAGCAACGACGACGCTTCAAAGGCCATCGCATTTGTTGCCAATTACCTCGCTGCCGCCATCAATGAAGGCATCGAAGAGCGTAAAGCACTCAAAGGCAACGAAAAAGACGACGCAGCCGAAGCATAGTCGGGCGTGTGAAATTAATGGAAATTTAACCCGGCCCATGGCGGCCGGGCTTCCATATTATTTCAATTTTACACCCCAATCAACCCAACTATCCATATCCCATTCACTCATCTACACCATATATCATGAGCGAAGTAAAAGTTTCTCTTGCCGATATTAACAAACTCCGCCAGTCGACTGGCGCGGGTATGATGGACTGCAAAAAAGCCCTGGAAGAAGCCGGTGGCGATTATGATACCGCCATTGATGTGCTTCGTAAAAGAGGCATCGCTAAAGCAGCCAAACGCGAAGACCGCGAAGCCAAAGAAGGTGTGGTTATCGCACAAACCAATGCCGACAATACCAAAGGCATCGTTATCGCCCTGAACTGCGAAACCGACTTCGTTGCCCGCAACGAAAAATACATCGCACTGGCACAGCAATTCGCCGACATCGCACTGGCCAACATGCCAGCTACACTCGAAGCCCTGTTGGCGCTCCCATACGAAGGTGCTGTCTCCATTGCTGAGAAAGTGGGCGAACAAAACGGTATCCTGGGTGAAAAAATCGAACTGAGCCGCTACGAAATGATCGCAGCCGATCAGGTGGTTACCTACAACCACTCCAACAACAAGCGCTCTGTTCTCGTTGGCCTCAACAAAACCAGCGATGCCGCCGGTGATGCCGGTCGCGACGTTGCCATGCAAATCGCCGCCATGAGCCCGGTTTCTGTGAGCAAAGACGACGTTGATCCAGAGGTAATTGCCAAAGAAATTGAAATCGGTAAAGACCTGGCCCGCAACGAAGGCAAAGCCGAAGAAATGCTGGAAAAAATCGCCATGGGCCGTTTGAACAAGTTCTTCGCTGAGAACACACTGCTCAGCCAGAAATTTGTTAAAAACAACGATGTAAACGTGCAGCAATACCTCCAGAGCGTAGAAAAAGACCTTACGGTTACGGCATTCAAACACGTTGCCCTGTAAGCAAAGGTTCTTATTTGAAAATATACCATCCCGGGTGCTCATGCTCGAGCATCCGGGATTTTTTATGCAAGTACCCCAGGTTTGTTGAGCAAAAGCAGCGCGCTTGGTAATCAGTTAAAAACGAATATCAAATAAATCAGTGCGCCAATAAAGAACAATACAGGTAAGGCTAAAGTAGTGATGCCCAGCACAATGCCCGCCGTGCCATATCCCTTGTGCGGATAGCCTTTTCGTTTGCCTGCAGCACCACCAACTATACTAACGTGAGTTTTGGATAGAATTTCCGATTTCCGATTACATGAATTCCGATTGTTGATTGGATTTGAAATTTATGATTTGGGAAAACAGCACGAAATCATTTCAAATAAATACCACGTATAGGTATGGGTTTCGGGGCAATCATAATTCAAAAATCTTAAATCCAATCAACAATCGGAATTCATGTAATCGGAAATCGGAAATAAAGCTTAATATTCCATTATGCCAATTTTGGGGCCTTAAACCCATTTTTTTTGTTTCCTGAAGACCCCACTGATTACGCTGAACGTAGGTCTTACTTAGCGGGTACCTATTTCGCAGATATTTTGCCTTCGGCAAAATGAGGATTCGAAGTTGTTCCTATTGCTTTTTAGCCTGCGAGACAACTTATTTTGAAAAACCTATCCAAAATTCACGTTATACTAAAAATTGCGGCAACAACGGAAAGGGCGATTACCAAAAAAGCAAATGGAACAGAAAGGCTGAAACCCAAAAACATTAAAGCAAGTGATGCAATACCCACTATCATGCAATGGAGATTCCAATTGGCATATTTATCCCCATCAACCTTCTTTTTATGCTTTAACCACTTGGCCTTGGCTGACACGAAATGTGCCGTGTTACCCGCTTGGATCACAATATTATTCGAATAAAAAGTAGTAACCGTTCGACTTTGCTGGTTCGCAACCGCATTGGGGGAGATTGTTGCACACAAAAAGAGCAAAAGCATAAACTTTTATGGTCGCATAACATTTTGTTTTTACAGTATTACGAACGTGCTGTTAAAACGCAGCTTTCGTCCGGGGCAAATCAATTGGTATGCTTATTGCCATCTTTTTGAGCTACATCACCAAACGCCCCGTCGCGAAGGAGGTAAAATTCCGCTGCTACGCAACAAAAAAAAAGAAAATTTCAACCAACCTCGCAGCAGGCAAAAATAAAAAATAAAAAATTCGTATTATCAGAATTAAAAATAATAAAAAATAGAAGAATAAAAACAATACACTGATTAGTTCTCGAAATTGTTTTGTTAAAAAAGCATTATTCTGTTCTGTTGGGTGTGACCAAACCGCAAATCGCCGTATAAATAGCAGGTTTCTGACCTATTCCTTAGTAAACATTTGAAGCGTGTTTATACCTAAGTCCCTTTGTAAACGTACAGAGGGGCTTTTTTTATTTTCCACCGCCAACAAACCCAACAACGGCTCGTTTTTACGACTACAATATCAACCAGCCTGATCCGCCTGAATTGATCTTGACCGATGGCCAATTACCCACAAAATGACAAAAAATTGCGCTTTTATGATCCAGATCATTTTCACTAACATGCGTAACGCCGTACCTTTGGTGGCGTGAAGAATGTGGTCATTTTCGCGATGTTGTTTGCCTTGCTTGGACAAATGTCCATGCGGACCATCATTGTGGTACGATATCACATTGATAAGACGCAATATTTGCAGCACTGCGAAAACCGCACTAAACCGGAGTTAAAGTGCGATGGCAAATGCCACCTCCGGAAAGAATTGAAATCGCTTGAACAAACAGGCATCAGCGAAAAAGCGCCCCAACTCCCGCAGCATTTTAATGACCTGTCTGACTTATTGTTGTTTTTCCAACCGGAAAATCCGGTCCGGCCATATCAGGCATGCGGTGTGAACGCCAAACGCCTCGGCTTTCCACCTTTTGCTTTTCACCTTCCAACGGCACCTTATCGGGCCCTTTTAAAGCCTCCTATCGCCTGAATTTATTTTTTCTGCGATTCGTTCCACCTTTAAAATATTATCATGCGAACACTGTATACCGCAGTGGTGCTTTTGCTTTGTGCAGGCACGCTGCAGGCATGCGATGTTTGTGGGTGCTCCGTTGGTGGGCAATACGCTGGCATACTACCGCAGTTTCACAGAAATTTTATAGGAACCAGAATATCTGGACAGACTTTCCGTACGGCACACAGTGCATGGGCTTTGGCCAATGATTACGAAGTGTCCGAAGAAGTCGTCTACAGTATTGATTTGCTAGCCCGTATGTATGTGGGCCGTCGCATTCAGATTCTGGGCGTTGTTCCCTATTTAAATTTCCAAAGGAATGGTGAAGGCTCTACCGCTAACACTTCAGGGTTTGGCGACGTCGCAATAATGGCCAGTTACGTATTGCTGCAATCTGATGCGCACCCGCAACATCGTTGGCAACAACAATTACTGCTGAGCGGTGGATTGAAAATGCCCACTGGTCCCTCTCGGCTAATGGATGGCAGCGGACTCGTTCTGCCTGCCGGACTTCAGCCGGGAACAGGAAGCTGGGATATGCTTACAGGGGTAAATTACACCATCCGGCAGGGGGCCTGGGCATTGAATACCGATATCCTGGCCCGTTTCAATACTGCCAGCCAAAACGCGTATCGTTTTGGCAACCGGCTCAGCGCCTCCACGCGACTTTTTTACTGGCAAAAAACAGGTAAAAGCACCCTGCTGCCACACACTGGCGCCTTGCTGGAGCTTGCAAACAGAGATGTTGACCCAGCCGGATTGACAGAAGCCACTGGTGGCTACGCTGTTTGGGGTTCTCTCGGCGCCGACTGGATTTACGGTCATTTCGCACTTGGCGCAAACTACCTCATACCAATACATCAATATCTGGGTACCGGACGCACCGAAAGCCGACAGCGCTGGAACCTTAGCATCAACTACTTATTCTAACCTCTTAACGATTATTAACATGACAAAGCACTTTTTCGGAGCCCTCTCCATCCTCACACTCCTCTTTACGCTCAATGCCTGCAAAGACAAGGAAGATCTTGTAGACGGATTCGGCAGCATTGAAGTTGAATTTGACAACCTGGCTGGTGACGCCCCCCTAAACTTCGGAGCAACTACACCAATGCCAATGGCGATACCCTTCAGTTCAGCAAGTTCAATTATTTCATTAGCAACTTTAAACTGATTAAAGAAGACGGAACTGAGTATGTTGTTCCTGCTGACTCCTGCTACTTCCTGTGTAAACACGAAGATGCAAATTCCCGCTTTATCACACTCAACAACATACCAGCCGGTGATTATACTGGCTTGGAATTTATGGTGGGTGTTGACAGTGCTAAAAGTGTTAGTACAATCGACCAGCGCACCGGTGTGCTGGATCCTGCTGCTGGCGCCAGCGGTATGTACTGGAGCTGGAATGCAGGTTACATTTTCATGAAAATAGAGGGCACGTCTCCGCAAGCCCCGCTGGACCCGAACCTCGGTGAAAGGCATTTCGAATACCATACCGGTCTTTTCGGCGGCTTCAGTAGCCCAACGCTCAACAATCTGAAAACCATTCACCTACACAGTCATGAACCAGCCATGGTGCGTCGAGATGCAAATGCGCCACATTTCCACCTGTATGTGGATGCGCTCGAAATTTTCACCAACCCGGTGACCATCAGCATCGCAGAACACCCAGCGTCGCACGCAGATCCATTCTCTGCTACCATCGCAAACAACTATGTGAACATGTTCGTACTTGATCACGTACACAATCCTTAGTCACTCTTTGTCAGTCGCCTGCATTCAGGGGGGCATCCCCCTGAATGCAACCTGACAATACCTTATTTACCAGATAAATGCATTGATCATGAAAAACCTGATCCTGCTGTTATTGCTGTTGGCCGTTGTCGGCGGCGCCTGCCAGAAAGAGAAGGACGACGTAAAGACAGCCATAGCGGTTGTTATTCCCGACAATTTCCCGCCACCGATTTATGAACTCAGCGCTAACCCGGTTACACCTGAAGGTTTTGCGTTGGGAAAAAAACTGTTCTACGACCCCATTCTCTCGCGCGACTCCAGTATCTCCTGCGCAGATTGCCATATTTCTTATGCAGCCTTTTCGCACCCCGACCATTCCACCAGCCATGGCATCGACAATCAGTTTGGCAAACGAAATGCACAGGCAGTACAAAATATGATTTGGAATACTACATTCTTCTGGGATGGCGGTGTCCCTAACCTGGACCTTGTGCCCCTCAACCCGATCCAAAACCCACTCGAGATGGATGAAAATCCGGCAATAGCACTTCAAAAACTACGGCGGAGCAGCTTTTACCCCTCCATGTTTTACAATGCCTTTGGTACCGAGGAAATCACCACCGCGCGTTTCTTGCAGGCAATGTCGCAGTTTATGGCAACACTGGTCAGCGCCAACTCCCGATACGACCATTTTGTCCGCAAAGAATCCGGTGGTATGATGAGTACCGAAGAACTGGCCGGACTGGAATTGTTCAAGCAAAAATGCCAGTCTTGCCACGCCACGGATCTGTTTACCGACAATAGTTTCCGCAACAATGGCATAAACAGCGATTTTAGTTTCGACAAAGGTCGTAATGAGGTCAGCACACTTCCGGAGGATATTGGCAAATTTCGCGTTCCTTCTCTACGCAATATTGAAGCAACGGCGCCTTATATGCACAACGGAAAGTTTTCAACGCTTGAATCAGTGTTGGACCATTATGCGTCGGGCGTAAAGCAATCGGCTACGCTTGATCCATTGTTAATCCAGCCAGATGGCAATTTGGGAATTCCTATGACGGCTGATGAGAAAATCAAGATTATTGCATTTCTAAACACGCTCACCGACGAGGATTTTCTTCGGGACACTCGCTTTGCTGAATAATGTTCCACGGCAACATCTAAAGCGTGTTTACAGATAAGCCCCTTTGCCACATACAGAGGGGCTTTTTTTATACATAAAACACGCCGCAGGCCCTTACCTGTGTCATCATGTTGCCTGATCAATATTTTGAGCCTACTCTGCCCTGAATTGGTACCTTTGCCCCATTATTAGCCCTAGCGCACTCACATCACCACCACAAGTTATGAAACCAACTACCATGCATCCGGAAAGCCTGATGATGTCGTACGGCTACAAGCCGGAACTCTCAGAAGGCGCCATCAAGTGCCCCATTTTTCAAACCTCCACCTTTGTATTTAAAAGTGCAGAAGAAGGTAAAGCCTTTTTCGAATTGGCTTATGGACTACGTGCGCCGCACGAAAAAGAGGAAATGGGCCTCATTTACAGTCGCATCAACAACCCCGATCTGGAAATTCTGGAAGGCCGCATTGCGCTCTGGGAAAAAGCCGGCGATTGCGCAGTATTTGAAAGCGGCATGAGCGCCATTACAACCGTAATGCTGGAGTTCCTCCAGCCCGGTGACCTGCTGCTGACCAGCAGTCCGGTATATGGTGGAACCGACCATTTCATTAAACACTTCCTCCCCAAATTTGGCATCAACTTCCTGGAGTTCAAACCCCACGAAACGTACGATCAAATTATGGACCGCATCGAAAAGTCGGGGATGGGTGATCGTTTGGCCATGATTTTTGTTGAAACACCGGCCAACCCCACCAATGCCCTGATCGACCTGGCCGACATGCGCAAAATTGGCGACCACTTTTCAACCGAAGAAAAAAGGGTTCTCCTGGCCGTCGACAACACCTACATGGGCCCACTTTGGCAAAAACCCCTCGACTGGGGCGCTGATTTTTCCATCTATTCTGCAACAAAATACCTGGGCGGTCACTCCGATGTGATTGCCGGCGCCGTGGTAGGCTCCACTGAAATAGTCAAGCGCGTAAAAACGCTGCGCACTTTCCTGGGCAATATGGCCGGCCCCTGGACCGGCTGGCTGCTCCTTCGCAGCCTGGAAACGCTTAAAATTCGCATGGAAGAGCAGGCCCGGAACGCACAAAAAGTAGCCCACTGGCTGGAAAACCACCCAAAGGTGGAAAAAGTATTCTACCTCGGCTTGCTCAAACCCGAAGACGGTGAGGAGTATGAACTCTTCAAACGCCAATATACCTCCCCCGGCGCCATGCTCTCCTTTGATGTAAAAGGCGGAGAAACAGAAGCTTTCCAGTTCCTGAACAGCCTCAAACTCATTCACCTGGCCGTCAGCCTGGGCAGTACGGAATCACTCGCCCAGCACCCGGCCACCATGACCCACGCCGGCGTCGACCCCGCTCACCGCGAAGAACTGGGCATCACCGGAAAAATGGTTCGGCTCTCCATCGGTGTGGAAAACCATGAAGATATTATCCGCGACATCGAGCAAGCGCTGGAGACAATAGGTTAACGTTAGTCAAACAATGAGGAACGGTTGGTAAACCAATAGGGAGTGACACAAAAACGAGTTCACCTTTTGTTTAACCAACCGTTCCCCAACCGTTAACCTACTGTGTTGCTACTTTTATATTACCTTTGCAGCGTTGGCATACTTTCCGGAAATTACTACCACCCATGGCACTGAAGTACAAACGCATTCTCCTCAAGCTCTCCGGCGAAAGCCTGATGGGCCAGCAACGCTACGGCATTTCATCTGACATGCTGCAACACTACGCCCGACAAATCAAGGAACTCAATGAAATGGGCGCTGAAGTAGCTGTGGTTATCGGCGGGGGCAATATTTTTCGCGGAATTCAGGCCGAAGGCGCCGGTATCGAGCCAGTTACAGGTGATTACATGGGCATGCTGGCCACCGTCATCAATGGCATGGCCCTGCAAAGTGCATTGGAGGGTATTGGTGTTTACACCCGCATGATGACTGCCCTGAAAATGGAGAGCATAGCCGAGCCGTACATCCGCCGCCGCGCCATCCGGCACCTGGAAAAAGGACGGGTGGTCATTTGTGCTGCCGGCACCGGCAACCCGTATTTTACCACCGACAGCGCCGCCGCCCTCCGCGCCAACGAAATCAAGGCCGATGTTATCCTCAAGGGCACCCGTGTCGATGGTATTTACAGCGCTGACCCGGAAAAAGACCCCAACGCCATCAAGTTTGACCATCTTACCTTTAAAAAGGTCATCAATATGGGCCTACAGGTGATGGATATGACGGCTTTTACCCTTTGCCAGGAAAACAACATGCCCATCATCGTTTTCGACATCAATGCGCCCGACAACCTTCGCCGCATCGTGCTGGGCGAAGAGGTCGGTACGCTGGTAGCACAATAGATCCCCAGGATTTTATTGCCCAAACGCACAAGTTGAGGAGTACACAACAACCTTACCTTGTTACCGAAGTTTTTGCTTCAACTTTTCCAGCTTGTATTGTTCTGCCACTATCTTCAATTGAATACGCGCGCTCGACTCCATGCCAGCGTCCGATTTTCGCGCCGTTTTCCGGTCGTAGTTCCCAATAATCTGAAGTCCTATTTTCTCCGCCTGTTCCAGGTTACCACATTTGGCCAGGAGGTTAACCACCTGAAACCAGGTGTACCCGCGGGATGATTGCTCATCGGGAAGACCCTGATCGAGCATCGAGAGCACCTCCAATGCCGCGACCGTGTCGCCTTTGGATTCCAACGCCACCGCAAGGCCGTACAGCGATCGAAAATGAATGTTGTACATGATCTCGCTTTCGGATCCCAACAACTTATCCTTATTTTCCAGCCGCATTTTCTTGCGCCAAAACGCCAGGTTTACCTCCGTGTCGGCTATTCCATAAGGCCCTGCACTCCATTTCATGTCCGTCATAAGTCGTTCGGCAACCCCCTCTGTCGCGACACTTGTATTCCAGGAAATGACATAAGTGTCTGGACTTGTCGTCATGGCATAATAAATGGGCCGGCGCTTTTCATTGGCCATAAGAATATCCAATGGTGCCAAATGGTTCAGTCCAGTATAGGAGTTCGGGATTAGCCACTCCAAAGTTTTGCCCCCGGTGGGCACATTTGGCTGAAGGATATAAACTGTTCCACCCGGCATTGCCCCCAAACTGTAGCCATCGCCCGAATCGGTAATTTGCAGCGCAGCCAACTCCTTAAAAAAAATCAGCTGGTGTTCGCTCCGCTTTGTCGCTGGTGGTTTGGATATATATCATCTCTTTCAGCCAGCGTTCCGGGAGCAGGGTGCGAAGTGGCTTTGCCCCAAGTGGCCCTTTCAATAATGCGCTGTAATATCGCGGCAAGGACAACAAACTGTAATTGAAGACGATGACATCGGTTCTAAATTTCTCCAAAGCTTGTACGTACAGCAGTGGGTAGGTATCCGAATCTCCATAGGTAAACAGTACGGCATCCTTTGGGCAGGATTCCAGGATATTCCGGGCAGATTGCAGTAAAAAGCCATCGTACAGATTGGGTTTGATTTGCTTCAGCGCCGTTTTTTCATCCTGAAAATAAAGCAGCGTCAGAAAGCCATCCATCACCTCATTGGAATACTTGGTGCGCATGCTGCCCACAGGAGTTTCCATGTTTGGTGCCCGCTGCAGCAACAGTTCATAGCATGCAACAGCCTTATTATTTGCTTCTTCATATTGTTTCAACTGCTCTTTGCTCAATGCATTTTGCCCGGGCGGCAGTTTGAACATCCTGGTTGTATCCGCAAACCCGCTGTTGTTGTGCAGCAGCGCTCCAGAAGCAAAGGAATAGGCTCTGGCAAGGGCATGCAGTTGCTCGTTGTTCAACTGTTCGTAATCGGGCTCCAGCAGGTCAATAACATGTTGGTACCAGCCTGGGTAATTGAAGAAGGGTTGCCGGTCGAACTCCGCTTTGTCCAGCCGGGTGTTGGTCATGTAACGATGGGTGTTATCGATGACATCATTTGGGTCGTAATGCTCCGCCAATCGATCCATGTCGGCAGGGTTGCTGGGCAAGGGCTTGTCAAAGCCCGACAGTTTAAGGTAGCGCTTGTTTTTGGCCGACCAGAACAACTGCGATTCTCCCTGAAGCCTCCCATATTCATCTGCCCTTTGTATCCAATACCCATCGGGTCTTTTTTCCAGGGTAAAATAGGGCTGTTCCCGAAGCCTGTTTTTGTCAAAAAATGCACTTACCACCTCCTCGAATGTTGGAAACTGGGGAATTTTTATGCCTGCAGGCTCCTGCGTTTTCTCCGTTTCCAAATCGGCTGCCTTGGCCCATATTTTAAGCGTTCTTTTCTCCCGATATTCAAATCCTTTTTGGTTAAACAGCTCTTTACCATCCAGGTCCAGCGCGCGCATGCCACCGGCCTTCGCCGCAACATAGCGGTCACACGCCAGCAGTTTCCCGGAAACAGCATCGTACTGCAACGTGGTTTTTATATTTGTTTCCCCAGCGCCGATGCTTAAAGTTCCTTTAGGGCCTGAATTACTGGTTATCTCTGGCGTAACCTCATCAATTTCGCTGAAAATATTGAAAACATCCTGTTTTTTGTCCGGACGCCGGGTCAGCACCACCTTTTCATGCGTTTTCGAGATACTGTCGTTGGGCGCCTGTGGCAATGCCGAAGGCCCCATGAACATGCTGCTTTTCTCGGGAACACGCTGCAGCGTATCGCCGGGTGTCATGACCACACCATATTGGGCAAAAACAAAACCATAATCGCGCAAAACGATGGAGGCCGCCCAGTCGGGGTTTTTCTGGAGCATAGATTCAAAACCCTCTTTGGCCGTATTGTTCGACCAACGTTCCTGCATGATCCCGAGCAGCTGGGCATCCATTTGATCCTTTTGGAGCACCTGCTTGAAGCGGCCCTCCAGATCAGTTTCGATGTCATAGTCCAGCTTGTAGAACATGAAAAAATACACGGCATCCCGATCCTCTTTGCCGTTGCGAATTTCGATGCTGTCGGTATGCAACCGCAAGTGATAAGCATCTTTGGTTTTATCCAGCACCGTGAAGGTCTGGTAAAAATCGACCAAAGGAATCTCATCTTTTCCCATTTCACCGGGAACCGAAAAGGTCCAACTGTTGATGTAAGAAAATTGTTCGCCCACTTTCCAGTCGGCACGCAAAGTAACTTTCTGCGCCTGGAGGCAAAGCAGGGGAAGACCGGCCAAAAGCACCGGGAACAGCATTTTTTTCATGTTATTAGGGGTAAAAAAGGGTTTTAGTTGAGCTTAAATTCTACCAGGAGGGTAAACTTGGAACGAACTGAATACCCCATAAGGGTCCCAGGGGTCCAGGCGGGCATCATTCCAACGAGCCGCAAGGCCTCTACCCCGCAGCCAGCGCCGATATCGCGCACCAGTTTGATATCTGAAAGATTGCCATCGCGATCCACTACAAAGGATACCACGACCTTGCCTTGAATTGCGTTTTCACGGGCCAGCACTGGGTACTTCATGTTTTGCGCCAGAAACTGCTTCAGTGCTTGCTCCCCGTCAGGAAAAGCCGCAGGCTTTGAAAGTTCGAAAATTTCGTACACCCTATCGGGGTCGGACGGGGGTGGCGGAACCGGGGTATCCATCATTACTGCTTCGACTTCCACCGTGGGCGGCGCCATTTCTTCGATCTCCGCTTTTTCTGTGACTCGAACAGGTGGATTTGCCGGGCCTCCGGTGCCGAAAGATTCCATCTTCACGGCAACTGGCGGCGGCGGTACAACCTCGTCAGCCTCCAAATCCAGATACCCTATGGTTTGTTCATAAACGGGCGGCGCTTCTACCACCATAAAATCCATATCGTCATCTGGTGATAGGGGCGGGTAGCGGAAGGCTGGCATGCCGGTCCACCAGGTACCTGACAGCGGTGAATTGTCCAGTTTTTGGAGTTCTTTTCTGGTAGGTTTGGTAAATTCCCCTTCAGGAACCAGTACAAAAAGGTGGTTGCCAATAGGCCTCGGGATGTTCTCAATCTGGCATACTATGCCATCAGCAGTATTGGCCCGGGTGATCCAGGTAGCGCGGTAAATTTCCCTTTCCTTGTATTTAAAATACAACAACACAACCGGCACCTTTTTAATGGGCGCACCACCCTTGAACTCAATTTCAAACAAATAGCCTTTGATGCTTTCTGCATATTTGACGCCAACCTGCTTGATCTCGTACCCGGCATGCCGGAACATCGTGTCCACCATAATGCCCAGCTGCTCAGAATGATTCTGAATTTCCACCGGATTAAAGCGGGCTCGGTTGTTCAGCGCCTCGCTGCGCGTGGGCAGGTTTTGCGCAGCAAGTTGAAAGCTCAACAAACCAACAAACAATAAAAAATAATTTTTCATCATATGGTTTATTTTGGTTAGTGTTACGGAAGATCTTTCAGCGTTCCGTCATGGCCAATCAGTTGTTTTTGCCGCCAGGAAGGATGCCCATTGCCACAAATGCATCGGTATCGATACCCTGGTATTGGAGTTCGCGACTCGGCTGCACCGGAATGTGCTGTACGTTTTCAAAAATTAGGGGGGCTGCCCAGCGAAACTTATATACCAACCCCTCCCGCAACACATCGCCTTTTTTTTGCGACACCACAAAATTATTAAAACTCGGGTCAAAGGCCTCTATGCCGTCAAAAACCGTGTAATCGGGCAGTTCATCTTTGGTAAGCCCAACCAGCAGTTTGCGCCCATCTGCCAAAACAGCCGTACTGTACACTGTGAACTCTTTTATGTTAAAAGGCGTGGCCTGCTTCCCTGTAGTGTCAAATGCAGCAAAAAACTCGCCCTTTCGGGCAAAAAGCGAGCGCGACATGCCATTTTTTATCTCGTCAAACGCCAGCGCCAGCATGGTACTGCCATCCGGGCGCAGCATCCCTTTTTTGCCACTGGCGTCTTCTACAATGAAGGCGGAACTCAGGTAAGATTTTATGGAAACATATTCAGCGGGCAAGAGCCTTTCGCCTTTTACGGAATATACGGTAAAGGCTTTCGGACCGGTTTTCACCAGCGCACAGTTTTTGAAGCCGTAAAATGGCATGGCAATGCTGTCGAATTGCAGCGGAATCAATTCGGCGCCTTCGGGCCCTACCAGTCCCCAGCGCCCTGCTTTCCGGGCCGCCCAATAGGTAGCCCGGGGATTCATTTTGACCAAGGTATCCAGTGAAACCGGAAGCGTAACTTTGAGCGCTTTTTTGTCCCAAAGACCGTATTTCCCATCCTTGGCAATGGCATTGTAAAACAGCCCCGTGTTCTGCACATCATCGTACGCAAAAGGCAATAACACTTCCTGGGTGGCACTGAGCACCCCCCATTTCCCATCACGGCTAGCGATGAATTGACCGGCATCGATGTCTACGCTTATCCGAGCATCGAACTGGCAGGGAATAAGGATTTCCCCTTGCCTGTTGGCAAGCCCCCATTTCCCATCTTTTTGAACATTGAAATAACCCATCCTGGCCAGTTCGATGAAGCCGTATTCCATCGGAAGTACCGCAGTACCAGCAGCATCCAGAATCCCATAGACATCGTTTTTAGCAGCAATCAGCCGAATTCCCTGGGTCTGTACTTCTGCAGGAATTCTTCTGTTCATGCTCCAGAAGGGGGTAGGCTCCAATAGATCGTACGCAAAGGGGATGATGACTTTATTGTGCGCATCAATAGCGCCGTATTTCCCATCCCTGGCCGCCAACATAAAGGTTGCCCATTGCTCCGGGTATAAATAATCGTAAACGGCCGGGATAATTACTTCTCCTGCCTGGTTACGGATACCCAATAACCCGGCTGCTTCAAATTGGCCCGGCTGCGCAGATGGAGGCGTTTGCACTGTCTCAACAACATCCACAAGTACCGGCATTTCATCTTCCTGAGCTTGCAGACTTCGAAACCAGAAAATCAAAAAAAGAAAAATCAAAAATTTTAGTCTCATGGGGGCAATTTGATTCGGGCAAATATAAAAATAGAATGCCTGCGACCAGTGCTTTCGCAGTCGCAGGCATTCAAAATCGTTGTTTATTACTTGTTTTCTACCGCTTCCACTTTGTAACCGGCCTGTCGGAGCAGCATAATCACGCCTTTGGGTCCACCGAGGTGACCGGCGCCCACGGCAAAAAAGGTAGGCTGGGCCCGCATCATATCCCCCATGATGGGTATCCAGTTGCGGTTGCGGTCGTTGAGCAGCCGGTCCTCAAACTTACTCATGTTTTGTCCTTCCTCCGACACAATGCTTTGCATCCCGTTGATGTCCTGATCGCGATACATTTCCATCATTTTATCAAAGCCATCGTCACCGGTATCAGTACTGCGCAGGGTGGTTACCAGCATATCCGCCTGGTCCTGATAGGGAATGCTGTCGAATACGCTCATCTGGTAAGCTGCCGTTTCCAAACCGTCGGATGCAATTTTTTTCTTTTTGGTGATCTTATACAACTCCATTTCCACCGAGGTCATCTTGGCATTGCTTGGTGCCGCTCCTTCGTCTTCGTTGCTCAGCATCATGCTCAAAAACATGGGCTTGAGTTTGAGAAACATGGGGATATTCATGCCTTTTTCTTCCAGTTTACCTTCTACAAAGCTAAAATCCTCTGCTGATAGCAAGTCGCGCAGCGATTTACCATCCCGCATAAAGGCTTTGGTCATCAGGCTAAATTGCGTTTTCAGGCTGGTCATATCCTTCATGTCGATCTCGAACGTAATCTTTTTCGACTTATCCAGCGCCTTAAGCATCGGATCGGAAAACGTCAGCTCCTCTTTTGGAATAAGGTGAATGGTGCCATACAAGTAAGACGGCTTGGAAACCCCGTTTCCGGATATTTTCCAAAGCAAGGTCTTCTCCGTTGGAATATTTTGCTCCGCAACACCGGCAGTTTGGTGTTGGGCAAATGTACTGTTGGCCAGGAATAATGCTGGCGCAAGCCAGAATAGATGTTTGAACATACTTACTTTTTAAACATAAACCAAAAACCCCGTCAAATGGTTGCCGGGAAAATCACCACACCATAACGAAACAAACGCTGAAGCCGTATAAGACGCTACGGGAAAATAGATGGGAATTGGGCTGTTCTTTAAATTTCGCTATTTTCGCTCCCTGAACTACATCATTTTGACGCAAGCACCCGCTGTTATTGCTACCAGAATGGCCTTCTTGCTGGCAGCCCTGATGCTCCTGCAAGCGCTGGGCTGGCAAACTGCCTGGCTGGCAGCCTGGATCAATGTGCGAAAAACAGCGGAAACGGAACAACATGAAACTTGCCAGCGAACCTTGTCCCGTAGCGATTATTTCAACCTGAAAATTGGCCGTCGCGAAATCAGTTTGGCTGGTACCATGTTTGATATTGACGCTGTTGAAGCAAAGGGTGATTCGCTTGTACTTACCCTTCATGCCGACCAAAAAGAAACCCGCCACTACGCAGCGCTTCGCGACTTTCTGCAACCCCAATCTGGAAACTCAGGCGAAAACACACCCCTCCATTTCTGGTGGCAGGGCTGGCGCAGCAATCTGTTTATAGGCCATTCCATACCCTTCCCAACCCTGCCGGCAATCATGCCGCTGCAGGACCATGTTTTTTGTTACCACATGGCAAAGTCGGCATTGCCCGCTTCGCCACCCGATCAGCCGCCTAAGGCTTAAGCACAGCACCCTACCTTCCTTATCTTTTCACTTACACCCAAGCAACTGGGCGGCAGCGGACCATTCCCTGCCGTACCCCATTGTGCTTGTGCTGTGCATCACAAAATAACATGAAACAGTATCAATACATCATATGCTTATTGCTATCCCTGCCGGCAATGGACCTATTCGCTCAAAAGGCGGATACCCTGCTCGAACTGGTTCCCCTGCAGGAAACCGTAATTTCGGCCGTCCGGAACAATGAAGCCCGAACAACCGTAGCACAACAAAACATCGTCATTAAGAAAGCCACCATAGAACAAATGAATGCACAGTCTACGGCAGATATGCTCCTCCAGACAGGGCAAGTGTTCGTACAAAAAAGTCAGCAGGGCGGTGGGAGTCCTGTGCTCCGCGGTTTTGAGGCCAGCCGTGTTTTATTGGTGGTAGATGGCGTTCGCCTCAACAATGCCATTTACCGGGCCGGGCACCTTCAAAACGTGATTACACTCGATAACAACAGTCTGGAACGCGCGGAGGTATTGTTCGGGCCCGCTTCTACCGTTTATGGCAGTGATGCCCTCGGTGGCGCCATCTGTTTTTACACTAAAAACCCGGTAATGGCTGCTCCGGGGGAAAAAATACACCAAACGGGTAATGCCTTGGTACGTTATGGTAGTGTCAATCAAGAAAAAACCGCGCATGTCGACTTCAGCATGGCCGGCCAAAAATTCGGCTCCTTTACTTCACTAAACTATTCCGACTTCGGCGACCTGAAAATGGGAAAACAGAACGGACTTGGCGCTTTTTTTGGGCTCCGCAACGAGTATGTGGAGCGCATCGCCGGTGTGGATAAACTGGTCCGCAATGCCGATCCGTATGTACAGCGATTCAGCGGGTACCAACAATACGATTTGGTGCAAAAATTTCGCTGGGTGCAAAATGAAAACAATATCCACACCCTGAACATTCAGTACAGCACTTCCTCAGACATCCCGCGCTACGACCGCCTCACCGACCCCGATCCCAACACCGGACTCCGCAGTGCGGAATGGTATTACGGCCCCCAGAACCGATCACTGGCCGCCTACACCTATACCCGGCTACAGGCAGGCTGGTTCGACCGTATCAATGTAGCCGGTAGCTGGCAGGCAATTGAGGAAAGCCGGAATTCTCGCCGCTTCGGTCGTGATGGGCTGCAAAGCCGAACCGAGCATTTGAATGTCTTTGGCCTCACTGCCGACGCACAGCGCAGCCGGGGCATCCATACCTTACGCATGGGACTTGACGCACAAAGCAATCTGGTGCAATCCACCGCACAGGAAACCAATATCCTCACACAGGTAAGCTCGCCCCTCGATACCCGATACCCCAACGGGGGAAGCAACATGACCAACGCTGCGCTTTATGCCACCCACAACTGGAAACCCAATGAACAGTTGATAATCAGCGAGGGCTTGCGCGTGGGGTACAGCCGTTTACAAACTTCTTTTAGCGACAAAACCTTTTTCCCTTTCCCCTTTGATGACATTACCCAACAGTACCCGGTATTTGCCGGGAACCTCGGGTTGGTATGGAATACCGATGCTGATTGGCGAATTATTGTCAATGCCTCCAGCGGGTTTAGGGCACCAAATGTCGACGATCTGGGCAAGGTGTTCGAGTCGACCCCCGGAAGCCTGATCGTACCCAATCCTGATCTTAAGCCGGAAAAGACCTTTAACCTGGATCTGGGTTTTTCCCGCACTATCGCCGGCCGTTTCGATTGGGAAACCACCATTTGGGGAACATCTTTCCAAAATGCCATCGTGACCAGTAATTTTCAATTGAACGGTCAGGACTCGGTAGTGTACGACGGAGCGCTCAGTCGAGTGCTCGCCAACCAAAATACCGGCAGCGCCAGAATCTGGGGCATCAGCACGGATATTGAGGCGGATATTTACGACCACCTGGCGGTGCACACCTCACTGACCTATACCAGAGGAGACATCACGTCGGAAGAAGAATTACAACCACTGGATCACATTTCACCGCTGTATGGCAGCGTGGGGTTGCGGTTTCATGAGTCTAATTATGTAGTAGAAGCCTATGCCCTTTTCAATGGCGCCAAACCGCTGGATCGTTATTCCAACAGTGGTGAGGACAACCTGCAGTATGCGCCCGCAAACGGAATACCCGCATGGTTTACCCTCAATTTGAAGGGTAGTCTGCGGCTGCAAAAGCATATTCGCATCCAGGCAGGACTGGAGAATATTCTTGACACCCAGTACCGCGTATTTTCTTCCGGAATCAACAGCCCTGGCAGAAACCTGTACGTGAGTGTTCGGTGTAATTGGTAAAATAGCAACGGGGGCCAGTACCAAGATGGTGCTGTGCCCCCATTTACAAAGTGTTTTTCAAAAGGAATTTTATCTGGGTATAAAGCAGGTAATTTGTGCGAAACTTGAGGACACTAAGATAGCCCCCTTTTGCACGTTGAACGTCATCGATATGTCAGACATTTTGCTCATATTTACCAAAAACCCAATATTGGGACACGTGAAGACCCGGCTGGCACGAACGATGGGCGATGTGGCTGCTTTAAACATCTATCAGGTATTGCTCGACCGGACACGCCTGGCAGCCGCCGCTGCGAATTGCACGCGACAAGTTTGGTACGCCGACTTCATCCCCAAGACCGACGCCTGGCAGCCACCCCTTTTCAGCAGGCACCTTCAACAAGGCGAAGACCTGGGGGAACGCATGGCCCATGCTTTCCAGTCGGCGTTTGCCGCAGGCGCTGAAAAAGCGGTTATCATTGGCTGCGATTGTTATGCTATAAGCCCAGCAATCATCCAAAACGCTTTTGATGCGCTCAATACATTCGATTTTTCCATTGGCCCCAGCAACGATGGCGGGTATTATCTCCTGGGTATGAAACAAATGGAACCATCGGTTTTTTCCGGCATTGAGTGGAGCACAGACACCGTGCTGAAAGAAACCATTGAAAAAATTGATGCCGCAGGAGGAAGGTACTTTTTGCTTCCTACGCTGACGGATATCGATACCGAAGAGGATTGGCGCAGTTGCACGGCGCCGTCCTAGCCGTCAACTGACGGCGTTACCACAGCCCAACGAAAAGCCGGATTCAGCCAGGTAAACGGCCACTTTTCCCAATCATCCACCAATTTTGCTTTGACCGGATTGTTCAAAACATATCCAACATGCTTTCGAAAAGCCACTCGGTTCCTGATCATGTGGTCGAAGGTTTCCCTTTGCCAAAAGTGCTCGCCCGTCCGACCCAGCAACAAATTGAATTCCTTGGCGGTGTACGTCTTTATAGATTGCGTTATCCGAAAAAGCGGCCGGTCAATTTTATACAAAATGATGTGTGCGTGATTGGACATCACCGTAGCGCATACCAGCTTGTAACGGCCTTGTTCGTGCCAATAAAGCAACGAGTTCAAAACCAGTTGGGCGATGGAGGGGTCTGAAAGCCAATGCGGCCCTGTGCGTGTGCTGTCCAACAAATCATCAAAGGCTGCAAAATAAACATCGCGGTCTTGCTCCAGCAGGGTCTTTCGCTCCCATGCATCATATCCCGTCCTTTCCAGGAAGGCTTCTCGCTGCTTGTGTCGGAAACTGAGTGCTTCTAGCGCTTTTGGGGGCAAACTCCTGAACAGCCGGGGAATTAGGTGAAAAACACCGTTGGTGGGTTGCCAATGGGGTAGGTTACGACGGTAATATTGTGGTTCTTGGGTCATGAGGGTGGTTTTTTGTACCCTCAATTTTCGAACTGTGGCAGCATGAATACAATACCGGTTAATACATTTATTTTAATTCTATGCGTCCTTTTTAGGAGAATAGCAATGGCTGGTTTTTCCAGAAATGGCAGCGATTGGATGGGGATTAACACGCTTTGTGCAGTCGCCATTAGTTTGCCATAGTTTGGTTTAGGCAAAAAATTACCCTTGGTTAGGGTTGTAACCAAGGGCAATGTTCGCCGTCTTGCAGACGACTTGACTACACCGTCTTGCAGACGGCGCTACTTATAAAACAACCATTTCCCAATTTCCTTAAACGTCACCTTTTTGCCGTACAGCAAGATCCCTACGCGATAGATGCGTCCGGCCAGCCAAACGAAAAAGAATGCAGCGGCTACCACCAATACCAGGGAAAGCGCTATTTGCCACCAGGGCGGACTGAATGCCATTCGGAAGGGCATCACGATTGGCGAAAACAAGGGGAATATGGAGGCGAACACCATGAGCCCCGAATCCGGGTTTCGAACGCCGACAAAAGCGGTGATGTAAAATGCCAGGATGATAGGGATGGTGATCGGAAGCGTTAAGGCCTGCCCTTCGCCAAGGTCGTCGCCCATAGCCGAGCCAATGGCTGCAAACAAAGAGGCGTAGATGAAATAACCACCCAGGAAGAAAATGATGAAGGCGAAAATGATCATGGGCCAGTTTTGCTTGCTGATTTCCGCCAAAATATGGAAGCCTTCGGCCTGCACCATGTCGGGGTCAACCTGTGGTGTTCCACTCATGACGGGTTGCATCTGTGAGGGGTCAATGTTCACCAGCAAAGGCAACAGCATCCATACTGCACCACTTAGTACCACCCAGATGACTACCTGCGTCAGGCCCACTGCTCCTGCACCCAGGATTTTGCCCAGCATCAAATCAAAAGGTTTTACCGACGACATCATTACTTCCACGATGCGGTTTGTCTTTTCTTCCATGACGGAGCGCATCACCATTTGCCCGTACATCAGGACCATGAAGAACATGATAAAGGCCATTATTCCGCCAATGGCGAGGCCTATTCCTGCGGTGTATTTGCTTTCATCCTCCCCCTCCCCGGTAATTTTTTCCGGATCGATGGATACATCGGTGGCCAACATATCCATTTTACTGCGGTCGAGCCGGAGCGAATCAATTTTGAAATCGCGAATTTTACCAGCGATTCTGTTTTCGATATCGTTTCGCTTTTCAGGCGCCAGTTTTTTATCGGAATAATAATAGAGGGTAATATCTTCCTGTTGTAGTGATTTTAATGCGGGTACGCGTAAGACGCCATCGTAGGAGCCTTCTGAAACCGCAGTCTTGAGTTGATCCAGGGTTTTGTCGCGGGTGATGGTGTAGCGCACACCGGAGTCATCGGGCAGCTGTTTCACGATACCCGCCTCGTCCATGACGACCACACTCGTACTGCTCCCGCCTTCGTATTTAGAAAGTCCGACAATCACAAGCATGTAAATCAACATACCCAGTGGGGCCAGTAAGGTGCCAATGATAAAAGAGCGTTTACGGACCCTGGTAATATATTCGCGCCAAACAATGAGTTTTAATTTGGACATAGTATTTGCAGATTTGAAAGTTTAAAGTTGGCTGGGCATTTACTTGCCCCCGGTTTCTTCCACCCGACGGATGAAAATCTCATTGAAAGTTGGTAGAATCTCTTTAAAGGAATGGATCCGGATCTTTTTTTCCAGAAAATACCGCAACAAGTCGTTGCTATCGGAATTTTCCGCCACGCGTACGGTTACCGCATCCTTGTTTTGGCCGACCAGTTCAAAATGGGATTTAAAATCTTCGGGCAGATCGCCTTCATGATTGACTTCAAACAGGTTTTGCTTGTATTCATTTTTGATGCTGTTCACCTCTCCTACCAGTACGTTTTTCCCATGGTTGATGAGCACTATATGATCGCACATTTCCTCCACCTGCTCCATGCGGTGCGTGGAAAAAATGATGCTGATGCCCTGCGCATTCAGGTTGGCAATTTCATCCTTGATTAGTGCCGTATTGATGGGGTCGAGGCCGGTAAAGGGCTCGTCGAGAATCAACAGCATGGGCTTGTGCACCACGGTGGCGATGAACTGGATTTTCTGCTGCATCCCTTTGGACAACTCCTCTATTTTCTTGTTCCACCAGGATTTGATCTCAAATTTTTCCAGCCAGTGGTCGATTTCCTTTTTAGCCTGGGCTTCGCTTAAACCTTTAAGTCGTGCCAGGTATAAAAGGTGCTCGCCAACCTTCATTTTCTTGTAGAGGCCGCGCTCTTCCGGCATGTAACCGATTTGTTCCGGCGATTTGTCGTTGAGCCTGGTACCGTTGAGCAGAATCTGGCCTTCATCGGGTCCGGTGATGGTGGTAATCATCCTGATGAGGGAGGTTTTACCTGCGCCGTTGGGACCCAACAAACCAAAGACACTGCCTTTGGGGACGTCGAAACTTACGTGGTCGACCGCTGTATATTGATCGTAGCTTTTGACCACATTTTGAATGGATAAAATAGACATACAGGACAGTTGATATCGTTTTAGTAATAATTAGGCCTAAAGTAGGTATGTTTGGGTCCTTAAAGTGATTGTTTTTCGGCGAAATGACGAAAATTTACGATAAAGCACTCCAGCATGGTAAGCATACTCAATTTCATTAATGGCCGTTTTGAAAAACCGCTGAATGGCCAATACCTCGACAATTATAACCCCGCAACCGGAGAGGTGTTCGGAACCATACCTGATTCGGGTCCGGAAGACATAGACATGGCCGTAAATGCCGCCAGCGCTGCTTTCCTGCTGTGGTCGGAAATGCCCTTGGAAGAAAGACATGATATTCTGATGGCCGTTTCTGATGGCATCATGGACAACCTGGAGCAACTTGCCGCTGCAGAGAGTCTTGATTCTGGCAAAACCATCACCACGGCCAGAACCGTAGATATCCCAAGGGCAGCGCTCAATTTCAAGTTTTTTGCCACTGCCTTGCTACACTTCAGCGCGGAAAGCCACCACATGCCCGGCGCGCTGAGTTATACCCTGCGGCAACCGATTGGGGTAGTGGGCGGCATCTCACCCTGGAACCTGCCCTTGTATTTGTTTACCTGGAAAATTGCACCAGCATTGGCTGCTGGTAACTGTGTTGTAGCCAAGCCTTCTGAGGTTACGCCCTATACAGCCTTTTTGTTGTCGGAAATATGCATCAAAGCCGGAATGCCTCCTGGTGTGCTGAACATTGTACATGGACTTGGCCCCAGGGCCGGGGAGGCCATCGTCAGGCATCCTGGAGTAAAAGCCATTTCTTTCACGGGGAGTACCCGTGCTGGCGCTGAAATTGCCCGAATTGCCGCACCGATGTTCAAAAAACTGTCGCTCGAACTGGGTGGAAAAAATCCTAATATCATTTTTGCCGACTGCGACTATGAGCGCATGCTCGACACCACCCTCCGCTCTTCTTTCAGCAATCAGGGGCAAATATGCCTTTGCGGATCCCGAATTTATGTGGAGCGGCCTTTGTATGAAAAATTTAAGAACGATTTTGTGGCTGCCGTCCGGCAATTTAAAACCGGAGACCCCTCCGACCCCAACAGCCGTATGGGGGCTGTAGTGAGTAAACTCCATTTTGACAAGGTGCTTTCCTATATCGCACTTGCCAGGGAAGAGGGCGGCACGGTACTTTGCGGCGGCCAGGCCCTGGAAATGCCCGGGGCACTGAAGTGTGGCTGGTATATTGCACCAACCGTCATTGAGGGACTCCCCAACCAATGCCGCACCAACCAGGAGGAAATTTTTGGCCCGGTTGTTACCATCCAGCCTTTTGATACCGACGAAGAAGCCCTCTCCCTGGCCAACGATTCTGTTTATGGCCTGAGCGCTACCCTTTGGACCAATAATTTGCAGCGCACGAACCATTTTTCACGGCAGCTCCAGGCGGGAATAGTATGGGTAAATACCTGGCTTCTGCGCGATCTGCGCACGCCTTTTGGCGGCGTGAAGCAATCGGGTGTTGGCCGGGAAGGTGGCTGGGATGCCTTGCGCTTCTTTACAGAAACCAAAAATGTGACGATTGGGAATTACTGAACAGCCGGAAACCATTTCCAACAGCTGTTTTCCTTTCTGCCAGTGCCTTTGCCAAAAGGGCTGTAAGCCCTAGGGGCGTTGCTGACTTTTTGACGGGCCGGCTTATTTGTTTTGCGCCAGATTGGCACCCTTCTTGTTCTGGCACAATTCCTGCTTTTTTCGCCTACCCCTTGTTTCTGGCGCGATACTGATCGCGTTTCACTTCACAATCGTTCCGTCATGTTTCAATTTCTCGCTTCCGAGGGAAGCACACCCGCCTCCAACCAGGCGATTGAGCGGAGTTCCGACCCCGAATTGCTCGACGCCTATTCACAGACGGTTTCCGGCGTTGCCAGGACGGTCAGTAAAGCCGTTGCGCACTTAAAAATAGAAAAAGCCCCTACTGGAAAAAGCCGTCGGCCCATGCCACCCGGACAAAATGCTGGTACGGGCAGTGGGTTCCTCATTAGCACCGATGGGTATCTGGTAACCAACAGCCATGTTATCAGCGATGCACAAAAAATAGAGGTTTCGCTTCCCGATGGCCGGTCGTTTCAGGCCGATATCGTGGGCGATGACCCATCCACCGATCTTGCCGTCATCAAAATCAGCGGCGACAATTTCGCGACCATCGGTTTTGGCGCCAGCGAAAACCTGCAGGTTGGTCAGATTGCCATCGCGATTGGCAACCCTTACGGTTTTCAGTATTCGGTTACCGCAGGCGTGGTCAGCGCTCTTGGGCGGACTTTGCGGAGCCAGAGTGGCCGATTGATCGACGACGTCATCCAAACCGATGCAGCCCTGAATCCCGGCATTCCGGTGGGCCCCTCGTCGACTCCCGGGGCAATGTCATTGGAGTGAACACCGCTGTTATTCTCCCGGCACAAGGTTTGTGCTTTGCTGTAGCCTCCAGCCTTGCTCAGTTTGTGGTGGGAAAACTCATCCTGGAAGGCCGCGTTCGCCGGGGTTACATCGGGATCGGTGCACAGGCAGTGCCATTGCCACCCAAGTGGATCAACTCCCTGGAATTAAAATCCAAAGGCGGCATACAGATTCAGAGCGTAGAACCCAACGGCCCAGCCGCCCAGGCGGGCTTGCTGCCCGGCGATGTCATGGTGCAACTGGAAGGCCGGCCAGTGGACTCCATCGATACCCTTCACAAGTTCCTGGATGAATCTACCATCGGGCGAGCACTCAGCGTATGGGTGCTGCGGGATGGCGGCCTGCGCCAACTAACGGTGTCACCGGGTGAGCTGAAATAAGTTATTGCCGAACGCATTTTTTACTATGCCAACAGTTCATCGGTCAATTGCTACCGGTGAACTGTTGGTTTATGCCATTGGGCCAATTCCATGAAAAATTGAGTGAATCAGCCTTTATCTTTGAAACATCGAACCAACACTGATTGACTATGCACACCATTCTTGGAATAAACGGAACCGTGGGACCATATCTTGCCGAAGCACTGCACGAAAAAAAAGTCCCTGTCCGCGGTATTAGCCGCAGGCCATTTGAAGGACCAAACTGGGACCACGTACAAGCCGACCTGCTCAATCTTCCAGAGCTGATTGCCGCCACCGATGGCTCTACCGTAATCTACCTGCTGATTGGCCTGGAATACAACATTAAAGTCTGGGAACGCGATTGGCCCATCGTCATGCAAAATACCATAGAAGCTTGCCTGGCCCACAATGCCAAGTTGGTATTCATGGACAATGTTTATGCCTACGGACTGGTAAAAGGCGTAATGACCGAGGAAACGCCTTATCACCCCAACAGTAAAAAAGGCGCCGTACGCAAGGCCATCCTTCAACAGATTACCGATGCAGAAAAGAAAAGTGGCTTGCGCGCCTGTATTGGAAGGGCCCCAGATTTTTACGGCCCCAGGGCGGACAAAAGTGCCATCGCAATGACCGTTGTGGAACGCCACCTTGCTGGTAAGAAAGCACAGTGGATTGGAAATCCTAAAGCACAGCATACTTTTGGTTATTCTGTTGATTTGGGAAAAAGCCTGGCCTTTTTAGGGACCGATGATCGCGCGGATGGCCAGGTATGGCACCTGCCATCATCCTCCGAAACCTGGACCGGTGAAGACTGGATAGCAAAGAGCGCGGCCCTCACGGGTGCACCATCAGGGTACACGCGTGTTGGCAGCTTTATGCTCAAAGCCTTGGGGCTGTTCGTGTCCATGATGCGGGAGGTGGAGGAAATGAACTACCAATTTGAACACGATTATGTTTTTTCAAGCCAAAAATTTGAAAAGACATTTGGCTATAAGCCAACCCCTTACTATGAAGGGTTAAAACAAATGGTAGCCTTTTTTAGGGATAAAAAGTAAGCCATGGCAGTTGATATCATCGCCACAATTAGAAAGCGGTTCCAATACTACAAATTACTAGGCGATAAAGCCCTGACACAGATTGACAGTACCCAAATGCATTGGCAACCACTGCCAGAAAGCAACAGTGTTGCGGTAATTGTCCGACACATGGCTGGAAACATGCGCAGCCGCTTCACCGATTTTTTGAGCAGCGATGGCGAAAAGCCATGGCGGCACCGCGATACTGAGTTTGAAGATCAGGCCGCAAGTAAAAATGAGTTGTTGCAGGATTGGGAAATGGGTTGGAACTGCCTTTTTCAGGCCCTGAATACCCTTGACAATGATATGCTTGAGCAACAGGTGCTCATTCGAAGCGAGCCGCATACCGTTTTGGACGCACTGCTGCGACAACTTGCGCATTATTCCTATCATGTCGGACAGTTGGTATACGTTTGCAAGGGAATTGCCGGTGAAAAATGGCAAACCTTGTCTATTCCCAAGGGTGGTTCGGATGCCTTCAATCAAAAAACCTTTCGCTGAGCGCGGTCACTGCTGTACCAGACGAATCAGCATATGAAGGTCCTGCAAAGGCCGGTCGTTGATGTCGCGGGGCAATCCACCAATTTTATCGATCACCTCCAGCCCCGACACCACTTCGCCAAAAATGGTATACTCGCCCTCCAACTTTGGCGCTCCGCCTTTTTCAAGGTAGGCTTTGCGCAACTCCGGACTAAAATTTAAACCACTTACGCGTGCTACTTCATCCAGAGCAGCCTCCGTTTGCGCACTTCCCTGTACTATAAAAAATTGTGTCCCATCCGACGCCTTTTCCGGGTTGAGGCTATTCCCCTGTCGTGCGGCACCTATAGCGCCCCGCAGCGCGGGAGCGCCGATTTCTGCAGGAATGGTGAAGGCTGGCGGGTTAAGTCCCAATGTAGCGCTTGAGGTCGCATTCCGGGATGCTGGGTCTCCGCCCTGAATAATAAAATCCCGAACCACCTGATGAAACAACAGGCTGTCGTAAAAACCCATTTCCACCAATCGAATAAAATTATCGCGGTGTTGGGGTGTGGCGCCGTAAAGCTTGATCTTGATGTCTCCCAAACGGGTGTAAATCATGGCATACCGATCACCCGAACGATGGCAGCCTCCCAGGAAAACCATGGAAAGCAACAACAGGCCTATCCAAAAGCCGTAGTTAGGGTTCCTGTACGTCATTTTCTGCTTCCAACTCTTTGAAATACCGAATCGCAAACGTTTTGAGCAGTTGTTCCTGCCCTTCGGTACTGATGTTCACCAACTCGCGCACCTGACGGTAGTGGGGCCAGCCGTCGGCATCCCGGCCCAAAAACTCGAAATACTCTTCGTACGACAACAATCGGCACACCGCAATGTGCATCAAATCCTGTTTTTCTTCCTTGGTAAAGCCCTTTTTCCAACGGCCCAGTTCCTGAATTCCAATCAGGAGCAACACCATGTTCAGGTCGGGCAAGGCCTCCTTTTTCATGGCATCTTTAACCCAATGCTGCACCCGCAGCCATTCGAAATCCAGTTCCCAGTCTTCCATGGCACAAAAATAGATAAATATGCAATAGAACAGGATTTTGTTACCGACAGGACTACCTGAATTTTAACCAAGGCATTGTTTTTAAAAAACACCTTAAAAAGGGGTTGTTTTTTATCAAAACATAAGCCAACATTAGCCATTTCCCATTTAGCCGAACCCAAAACCAGAAAAGGAAATATTTTTGTTTGACATCAAGCAAGAAAACCCAATGAAAAACTATTTCCTTCAGGCTATTTTCCTGTGCCTGTTCAGCCCTTCGCTTTTCGGCCAGTATGTTCCCAACCAATATTTTGCAGCATTGCAGCAGTTGCCCTGCCCTTTTGATACCACCCAAACCGTCGATTGGCCCGTTAACTGGATGGTGTACCAAACCACCGATGGCAACTGGGACGGCCCTGTTGACTCCACCCGATGCCTGAGCACCTCCCTCGGGCAATGGGGGTACGGAGCCCGGCTTGATTTATCTACCATCAACCCTGCCATGCCAGTGTTCTTCAAGGCAAACCTAAATGCACCCGGCTTGGAAACCAACTTTTTGCCCAATACCGTTTGCAACATACAGGTTTCCTTTCAGCTGGAGCCCAACTGCCAAGGCTTTGAAACTGGGAATACTTGTGCACAGGATTTGTGCAGTGGAGCCTTAGCCGGGATTGCTATTCCGGATGAGTTGGGTGTTCAGGGAGCGGCGATCCGACTAAACACCTCAACGCCAGAATTTGAATTTCCAAGCCCTAACTCCTGCAACCTCGAAGCCAATGCTTGTTTCCCAACCGAATATTTTGAGGAACAAACACTGCAGTTTTTTGTATTAAAATTCTCCTGGGACCCCTTAATCGGTTCCTTGGACGGAAGAACTTTACAAGTGAACGTTGCCGGAATTGACCAACTAATTCCGGATTGGGTAGGACACATCGCCGACGTACCGGCCAGTGCCGCACAACTGGTAGGGGACCATTACGAAGTGCCGGCCTATGCAGCAGCCCAAAACAATTCCTTTAATGGAAATTATCTCATGGAATATACAGCGCTCACATACCCCGGTGCCGCCAACCCTTCCTATGTTGAAGCCTATCCAGTCCCCAATACCACAGACCAACAGACTATTAATTTGATCGTAGACCCTTGGGAAACACTAGAAATCCAGCCTTTTACCCACTTGCGCGGGGCACTGGTTGCAGGAAGTGATTCCATCCGGCATATTGCAAACTTGGTGAATATGGGAGGAGATATCTGTATGAACTATATCGATGTTATTTTTAGTGGGGGTAACGAATACCGTCACGGCGGCGGGCAACTGGACTTAAACAACAGTTTTTCCTGTATGCAGTTTCGCCAAGGTAGTGCGCTGCGGGTCATGGAAGACGCTACGTTGCATTATGGGAATGACGGCACAGGTATGCTGGCACTGTGCGCCAACAGTACCATCCACCTGGAGAGAAATGCTACCCTGGTGGTCGATGGCGTCCTGAACATTGCAGAATGCGACAATGCTTTGCCCCAACAACATTTATACATGAACCTCCCACAGGGTGCTCAACTGATATTTACGGATAAAGCCAGGTTAACCAATCGCTTTAGCCAGGAACAGCAAATGCTGTTGTTCGTCCGCATGCTGGGAGGAGTAATTGACTATACCGCCTCGGCGCCTGAAGATCGTGCGCTCATTCGGCGCTTGTATCCAAGCCCGGCGCCTGAATTTTCCGACAACCTAAAAACGGGTCCAAACCCTTGCGGCAGCAGCATGCAGCTAGCATTTCTGAGTGTCGGCAATGAAACACTAGAGCTCCGCTGGCTGGATACCAACGGCAGAATAGTTCAGGAAGAACAATACCATACTGAAAAAGGGCCCAATCAATGGGAAGTAAGTACACCGGAAAAGGCTGGATGTTATTTTCTGAACATCCGCTCCGGTAAAGCGCAATGCATGCGCAAAATTATCAAAATGCGACCTTAGTACATTGTAAACTAAGTTTTATTGCATTTTGGCTGAATCTTTTGACACCATGCATCGGCTATTTTTAGGAGAATAGCGCTGCTATTCCCACAAAAATAGCCTTGCCTGCAGCCAAAATCTTCTAGCCAAAACATCAAACAACTTAATTTACAATGTACTTAGAACTTTTCAGTCACGTAATAGCAACTATGCTCCTTCAAAAACGCAAAACTGGCTAAAAAAGCCCTCGTTTTTGCCTCCAGCAGAAAATCCCCAACATGCTCTCTTAATTAAAAGAAAACGCCGGAACAAAGGGGTGGGCTTCGTTGTAAAAGGTCAGCTCATTGATCCGAACTTTCATGTACACGGTAAGCGGCAGCCGGGAAATTTGCTCCATCAATTCTGGCTCGGAGGCCACTGAGAAGATGGCCCATAATTTGGAATTTTCCAGAGAAAGTGCATAACTGAGTACTTTCCCTTCACTCATCAGTTGGTTTACTGCTGCGCGTTGTTGTGGTACGTGTGCGATGAATTCTTCCGACAATTCACTGGGTAGCGTAAAATCTACCATGAACTGAATAAGGTTGTTGCTCATATCATTAAAGTTCCGCCGAAGCGGCCGGTGGTAAACCGGATTTTGATTCAAAATAGTTGCCGGAATAATGGGTAAGTACGGCAAATGTTGAAGATTAAACAGGGAAACCTTGTTTACTACTGCAAATTTTGGCTTTTTTTTTTGAAAAAAGCGAGGAAATGACCCAGTATTAACAAAAAAATAAGATGCGCATCCTCTAATTCCTGATACCCAGGGCATTCAGTGTTTCAAAATCGAGGTTACCCACCGGAAGATCGTTGTCGAGCCTGAAACTGCCGCAGGAATCCCGGGTTTTGGTACCCATCTGGGTACTGGCGGGACCCGGATCATATCCTCTGGCTTTTAAGGCTGCCTGAATTTGTTTTAGGGTATATCCGGTAATTTTTTCATTGCACAACACCTCGCGCCACTCAGAAAAACCGCCCTGGCGCACCAAAACACGTTTTGCTACTGTAATAAACTCACCTGGGGTGGTTTCCGTTTTGGTGGTTTGTGGTACTGCCAGTTTCTTTACATTAACAGTCTTATACGTGGGTTCTGATTGAATCTCGCGGTAGGTGGCTGGCTTCTTCAACACCAACTTGCGCACCACCAGATATTCTCCCGGAACCTCTTGAAATACGGCACTTGCAGGCCGCGTTATTATTTTGTTGCTCAAGACAGAATCAGACGCAGGCAGCATTTCCTCGCGCACATAGGCTGAGTCGCGCAGAACTTTTCTTGTCAGGGTCATGTATTTAGGCTCCAGTGTTTCTTCCTGGATCCGGGCTGCTGTTTTCAGTTTTTGCACTTCAAGACTCCCCATTTTCGCCGGCACCTCTACTATTTCCACACAGCCAGCGTCGGGTTGGCCAGTTCCATCACAACCTTTGTTGACGCGCTTACTTACAGCCTGATATTCCGCCGGCTCCTCAACCAAACACCACACGAAGCAATCTTCCGGATCAGCCTGCAGGCAGTTGGGGTCGCCCTTTCGCCTGATCCACTTAAGGGTTGCCGGCTTGATCTCAATCTGCTCGGTAACCACATCAAACTTTGGTTCATGCAGCATCACCTTTTTATAGGCAGGTTCTATTTCATATTCCTGTTGCACGGTTTCATATTCCGGAGGAATTTCTGTGTAGGTTTTACCGCCGGGCGCAACGAGAATCTGTTCGCTGATATTTTCATATACGGCAGGCATGGGAATTAGCCGGGAAGATTCGGCAGGAACCAATTGCTGTGGCTCTACCATTTTATACTGCGGCGGTTCGATGCTGTATTTTCGGGTAGGCGGCTTTATTTCAATCCGCTCCTCAAGGGTATCATACTCGGCAGGCGTGATGTCGAATCGGTTCACCGCTGGCTTTGCTTCCAGGCGGATGGTCTCATTCTTCAACTCTGCCTTGGTGGGCATTACGCGGGTGCTGGGCGGCTTTAGCATCACTTGCTCTGTGACCGTGTGGTATTGATCGGCGATATAACAATTGGCATAACACTTTCCAGGAAGGGCGCCACTGGGTTGCGCAACCAGGCGCAGGGCACAACTTACCAGGATAAAAAGCAGGATTTGCTTCATCAGTTCGGGTGTTCGGTCGGTGAAAATTTTTGCTGGAAAGACAAAAGTAGCAGAAGCAACGCGTATTCAACAGTGTACCGCTTGTTTTTTTGCATTCAAAACAGCTTCGGGTAACATAGGTAGTACTTGGTAACCAATTGGGTGAACAAAGGTACATCCGAGCACTTCTCTATGGGCAATACATTGCCGTTTTTGAAGAGAATCTTGATTTGGTCCTTAGCCTCATCATAGGGTCTATTGCTTTCCTTACCACCAAAAACGAGTGAAGAAATATCTACATCCGGGGAAAAATGGGGAGATAATTTTTCACAAATTTCCTTTTGATACGCCTCCGTGGCAGGCATGGTCAGCCATTCCAGACGGAACAATCGGCGGTCGAGCAGGGCACTGGAAAGATACGATAACAAAAAATCATCGGAATACACCCAGGCCTTCAACGCAGCAGCAATGTCACTGTCATCCAGGCGGGCAAAATGCTGCAACACTACGCTCACATCGTCAACATGGGCGGCTCCGCCGTGTAAAAACCAACTCAAATCACGCGGACATTCCAGGGCAACGCCACTGCGCGCCAGTTGGGTAGCCCTTTTTAGCACATGAATAAGCATTTGTTCCGCAGCCACACAGGTTTTATGCAAATAGACCTGCCAATACATCAGTCGCCGTGCAAGCAAAAATTTTTCAATGCTGTAAATGCCTTTTTCTTCCACCACAAGCTCGCCATCGTGTACTGCCAGCATTTTGATTATCCGATCATATCCAATAACACCCTCACTAACCCCTGTGAAAAAACTGTCACGGTTCAGGTAATCCATACGGTCCATATCCAGCTGTCCCGACACCAGTTGGTGCAAAAATTGTTTGGGATACTGATCGGAAAAAATACGGATAGCAAGTTCCAACTTCCCCTCCATCTGCTGGTTAAGTTCCTGCATGAACAGCAGGGAAAGGTCCTCATGATGCAGGTCGATCAGGGTATGTTCCAGCGCATGCGAATAGGGCCCATGACCAATATCATGCAGTAAAATAGCCACACAAGCAGCCTCCGCTTCTTCTTCCGTTATATCAGCGCCCTTAAAACGGAGTACTTCAATCGCTTCCTGCATCAGGTGCAAGGCCCCAAGCGCATGGTGAAACCGGGTATGCAGCGCGCCGGGATACACAAAATGGGAGAGCCCCACCTGCCGGATGCGCCGAAGTCGCTGAAAATACGGATGGTCGATCAATTGCAACAACAAACCATAGGGCACGGTCACAAACCCATACACCGGGTCGTTGAAAATTTTGCGCTTTTGGGTCATGTTGCCGAGTACTGGAGGAGGAGAGGGAGGGGAGGAGGGAGGAGGAGGGAGGGGGAGGAGAGGAGGAGGAGAGGAGAGGAGGGTTAATTAAAACACAGGTTTTCAAAACATTGAATACCATTTACCCCATGCCAAAGACCAATATCACAAATCCTGCCACCCGATTATAAGGTACCTCGTAGTTCCTGTTCCCGCTCTATGGCTTCAAAGAGCGCCTTGAAGTTACCCTTACCAAAAGACCTGGCCCCTGCCCGCTGTATAATTTCGAAAAATACCGTCGGACGGTCCTGAATAGGCTTGGTAAAAATCTGCAGGAGGTAGCCATCCTCATCACGGTCGATCAGAATGTTCAGCGCCTTGAGTTCTTCCAGATTTTCCTCGATATGGCCTACCCTGTCGAGTACATCCTCGTAGTAAGTTTCGGGTACATACAGAAAATCAATGCCATTGGCACGCATGCGGCTCACGGTATCGATAATATCGTCGGTGGCTACGGCAATATGTTGCACACCAGCACTGCGGTAAAAGTCGAGGTATTCTTCTATCTGGCTTTTCTTGCGCCCTTTGGCAGGTTCATTGATGGGGAATTTGATGTAGCCATTGCCATTGCTCACCACTTTCGACATTAGGGCAGTATATTCAGTGCTGATGTCCTTGTCGTCAAACGTCACCAGCAGTTTGAAGCCCATTACATCTTCGTAAAACTTGACCCACTTGTTCATGCCGCCAAGTTCTACATTGCCGACGCAGTGGTCAACATATTTTAGTCCAACGGGCTTAATGGGATAAACGCTTTTACGCGCCTCATAGCCCGGGAGAAACGGACCGTTGTACTGGCTGCGGTCCACCAGGGTATGAATGGTATCGCCGTAGGTATGAATAGCCGCCATGGTTACTTTACCATTTGCATCCTCGGTGGAAAACGGTGGAAACGCAGACTTGGCGCCGCGTTCAACCGCTGTGTGGTACGCTTTTTCAGCATCATCCACCCAGAGTGCCAGTACTTTTACCCCATCGCCATGCTCGGCAACGTGTTTCGCAATTTCATGATCGGGTGACAAAGCGGCCGTCAGTACAATCCGGATTTTATCTTGCTGCAAAACGTAACTCACCCGGTCACGGACGCCAGTTTCTGGGCCCTGATAGGCCACCCATTCAAATCCCAAAGCGGCCTGATAATACATGGCACTTTGTTTCGCATTTCCGACATACAATTCAATATGATCGGTGCCATTGATAGGAAAGGTATCCTGTGTTTGTGGTGTTTGGGAGCTTTGGGTCAACGTGGTTTCCATAAATTCAGTTTTATTCGTCGCAAAGATACGAAACCCTCACGGAAAGCGGAACTTGCTGACGCCCAGCTTGAAACAAAGAAGGCCTATTTATAGATCGCCTTAAACTCCAGATCCAATTTGACGGGAAAATTATCAACTGTAGTTTTTCTGAGCCTTAGCGATGTTTCTATGCTGAATCGGGTTTGTTCCAGCATTCGCTTGGAGTCGGCCAGAGAAGGAATCAGCCCCAGGGTAGGTCCCGGATCGAAGGGTACAGGGTAACGGTATGCCACCTCGATATAATCTGTGGGATCGGCTTCCTGGTACAAACGCACGGAGGCCTCTTCAACAAAATCGAAATTCGCATCGCCAAAAACACTCCCCAATGAAGCCCGTGTAGTGATAATCCCACTGATCTCATCCTCCGTTTTTCCATATTGCACGAGCAACTCCTTGTAACGGGTTTGAATATTTTTCAACTGGATAATCAGTGATTGTGGTGGCGCATAACCTACCGGAATCTCAAATTCTTCGTGGTACTGAAAAGTAAAACCCGGGCGGATATCATCGTCTTTGTTACACGACCACCCCAACAGTGCAGGGAGTACCAGCAACAAAAACATGGGAGCTATTTCAACTATTTTTTTCATCAAAACCAGGTATGCATTGGCTGTTTTGCCGTGAAAGCAGGAAAAGCAATCGGCTACTTCACCGACTGTACTTCAAAGTGCGATTGCATTCGCAGTCGGAAACGCGCTATCCCAATGCTATGTTGTAGATCCTGCCGAAATTGCGCAGCCAGGCCCATATCAGACAGCGCCTGCTGGCACTCCATTTCCACTACAACTGCTTTGGTACGGAATGCTGATTGTAAAAAGATTTGACGCAAATGCTGCCGATTGGGTTGTATCCAGGGACCTTGAAATTCTTTTTTGAGCAATTGAACAAATCCTTGAAACATCGCTGGCGTCCAGCTGGATTCCCGTTGTAGCAGTGCCTTTGAAAACGCAGACTCAGGCTCCCGCAGGAGCGCCCCCTCTACCAACCAACTGGTGCAATATTCCTGCCATTGTGGTACTGGCAAGGACATTAACAATGCTTTCATGTCCCCGGACCGCCAAACCTCGTGTTCACTTTTTTGACCAAATACGGTACAAAAGGCCGTCATCCAATCCGCATCTTCGTGCCATAAACTGGCTTTAAGCAGGGGCAATACCAGCCTGGATACAACCGGGGCATCGCACCATGGTTTTAAAATTTCCGCCGCTGATTGTTCCAAATGTGTCATCAGCGCACTGGGAGGCAACAGGGAAAGCAGGGTTTCCAGTCCGGTAACCCGGTCGGCGGCAGTCTGCAAGGCCAACAGATAGGCCAAGGTAGCATCGCTGGTTTCCGAAGATTCAATACGCAATTGGGCATCACGCCAATGCGTTGCTTTGAGTAAATCAAGCAGCTGATTCAACAAGTTACTTTCCGGCAATCGGCACAGCAATAATGCGGCTTGTAAGCGCACCGGCCGACTACGGTCATCCGCTGCCATCTCAAGAAAAGGCTTGTCGGATAGCGAAATTCCGGCAGCAAATTCTGATAAAAATCGCTGCCGGTTGACCGCCGATTCCTGGCTCCAGGTACTGCTCAGGAGCAAGCGGGCGGTAGCCGGGTCGTTTTTTCGTAAGTCATTCAGGTATTGGACGCGATCTGCAGTACTGCCGGTCTCCCAAATATTATCGCTGGTATTTGCCCGGCGCTTCCAGCCGGGATACTGATCGAGGAACCAGCGCAGGCCCGGGCCCGCCAATTCATCTGCCTCTTCCAGCGTAATCTGTCCCTTGTTCAGCAGGCCGGCCATTTCGGGCCAGCTGGCTGCTGGCCATGCGAAATGCGTTTGACGCAATAAGGCTGTAAATTCTGGCAATGCTGAAAAAAAACACCCGAAAGAATGTCTTTCAGGTCATGCTCTATGGCTTCAGGGCAAGGTGCCCGCCCTGCATCGGGGGCAGGGTTGAGGAGTTCACTTATCCGCAGAATCTCGGGAGCAGCCTTGTGCAGCAGGTGTTCTGCTGCCAACAATTGCAGTGCCAGTACTGCCGGTTGCTCATCTGGTGATGACCTGAAACCAAAGGAAACCAGCATCTCCCGCGGCAGCATCTGGCGTTCGGTTCCAGCAATGGCCAGCCGGACCAATATTTCCCAATCTGTAGGCATCCCACAAAAGTCGGGAATACCCCTTAGAAATGTACTATAAAAGCACCGGGGGTTTCCAAAACCCGGTATTTGCCGGCATCAATCTGCGTCACTGCGTGTTGCGGCAAATGCGTGCGCAATGCTGCTGGCAACACGTAGGTTTCTGGTACTGGAAAATAGCCTGGCTTAAATATGGCACGTGCGGTACACGGCAACATGCCTAATTTTGGAAATAAAATGCTGATGCCCCCATCTGACCGCACTGAAATCTGCGCATCAGCCTTGCGGCACTGCCGCCTGGACTCCTTTTCTGCCTTCCAGGAAAACTCTTCGCTGGTCATGCGGCAAATACCAACGTTGACGCAGTTGCCTTCGCGCGTCATGGTGCCAAACTCAACACCTGCGCGAACAGCGTCGGATGTAATGGCCAATGGTTGCCCCTGGCAACCTTTGCAATTGATTAAAGGATAATGCCCCCATTCTGAATAAACTTTAAATCGGTTCTGGATTAAATAGTGTTTTACATCTGACAAATTCCGTACCAAAAAAATGTTATTTCCTTATTCACTCATCTGATTATGCGTTTACATGCCGATCTTTGCTGCAACAATTACTTTTAACCGGGTTTTGTGCGAATAATAGATGCTGCTGGCGTTCTTAAACACCATTTTGCAACTTGCATCGTTTACATGTTGAAATTTTTTTTGTGAAATATTCGATTTTGATCGCAGCGGCGGTTGCTGTTTTGGCCATCAGTGCAAACAATAACCGCCCATACAATTTCAGGCAAGCGCTCGATCTTCGGGAAGAGCAGTGGGTTGACTCTGTGTTTCAATCCTTGAATCAGCCGGCACGGATCGGGCAGCTACTCATGATTCGGGCACATTCCGACCGGGATTCGGCATTTGAGCAGGAAGTTGAGGACCTGATCAGAAACTATCAGGTTGGTGGCCTCTGCTTTTTTCAAGGCAACCCTGAAAAACAAGCGGCACTGACCAAGCGGTACCAGGCCGCCAGCCCGCATGTTCCCTTGTTGATTTCTATGGATGCTGAATGGGGTTTGGGCATGCGACTCAGAGAAAGCACCATTTCGTTTCCCAAACAGCTTATGCTGGGTGCGGTTTCCGACAACCGACTGCTGTACGACATGGGCCGGGAGATTGCACGAGAATGTGTCCGACTGGGTGTTCATGTCAATTTTGCACCAGTAGCTGATGTCAACAACAACGCTGGCAACCCAGTCATCAACGACCGTTCATTTGGCGAAGACCGCTATAACGTTGCCGCAAAGTGCTTCCAATACATGATGGGCTTACAGGATGGCGGCGTCATGGCTTGTGCCAAACATTTTCCCGGACACGGTGATACGAACAAGGATTCTCATCTCGACCTTCCCATCATCAATCAAAGTGCCGCCCGGCTCGACAGCTTGGAACTGTTTCCTTTCCGGGTCCTGTCGCAATACGGCATTGGATCAATGATGGTCGCGCACCTGAATGTGCCCGCGCTGGACAACCGTCCGCAACGACCAACCACCCTCAGCAGGCCTACGGTTTATGAATTGTTGCGAAAACACATTGGTTTTCAGGGATTGGTTTTTACTGATGCCATGGAGATGCAGGGCGTAGCCAAATATTTTGCCCCGGGAGAAGCCGATGTGGAAGCATTGCGCGCTGGCAACGACGTGATTCTGCTGCCCGGAAGTGTGCCCGCTGCTATTTCGGCCATTGAACGCGCCTTGGCAGAGGGCAGGCTTGACCCCGATGAACTGAATGCTAGTGTGCTTCGGATACTCCGCGCCAAATACCGATTGCAGTTGACTAAAAAGCCTGTCATCCGGTTGGACAATCTCAGAAAGGACCTGAACACTGCAACCGCACTGGAGCTCAAACGAACGCTCATTGCCAACGCCATTACCCTGGTACGCGATCGCGCCAAAATCATTGGCTTTTCGGATGTAGAACGGTACAACTTTGCGACCCTGGCCATTGGCGACAGTCTCCGAACCCCATTTCAACAAGTTTGCGGACGGTATGCCCCATGGAGCACTACCAATTACCAATGGACTGCAGCCCTGCACAAGCGCAGCAGACCCTGGATACCCTCCGGCACCACAATGTCGTGTTGGTCAGTTTACACCACATGAGTTCCAAATCAGCCATTAATTTTGGTCTGAGCCCCCAGATTTTGCAGTTTCTGCAAGAACTCAACACCCGCAATACCGTGGTCTTGACGGTATTTGGCAACCCCTACAGCCTGTACCATTTCGATGATATTCCGGTGGTGCTGGAAGCCTACACAGAAGATCCTGCTGCCCAGGACCTGGCGGCGCAGGCCTTGTTCGGCGCAATCGATATCAAAGGAAAACTCCCGATAACTGCCTCGTCTGCCGCGCGCTTCAAGCAGGGCATTACCGTTTTGTATCCCCAACACCGGCTCGGTTATGAGCTTCCTGAAGCCGTCGGGATGAGCAGTGATTCGCTGGCACTGATCGATAGTTTGGTCGATAGCCTGATTGCCGACGGCGCTGCACCTGGTTGCCAGGTACTCGTGGCCCGCGCCGGTAAGGTGGTTTGGTACAAGGCTTACGGCAAATTTGAATACGACTCATTACAGCCAGTTGGGCTGGAAAGCATGTTCGACCTGGCCTCCGTTACCAAAGTAGCAGCCACCACACTGGGCGTGATGCGGGAAACAGACCTGGGCAGGCTAGATATCCAACTGCCCATGAGCAATTACCTGCCTGAATTGAAAGCCACCAATAAAAAAGACCTGTTAACCGTCGAGATGCTTATCCACCAGGCTGGATTACAGGCCTGGATACCATTTTACCTGGAAACGGTTGATGAGAAAGGTAAACCACTCCCAAAATGGTATAAAACACAGCCAGAGCCCGGCTTCATGACACCGGTGGCCGATCATCTCTTCATGGCCGATGCCTATATCGACACCATCTGGTCCAGGATCTTTTCTTCAGAACTCCGGGCCGATAAAAAGTACAAATATTCCGACATTGACTTATACCTCACCGCAAGAACCCTGGAACGGATCAGCGGGGAGCCGCTCGATTTTTATGCACTAAGTCATTTTTACAAACCGCTGGGCTTGTCGACCATGATGTTCACGCCCTGGCGATACGGGAAAACAGCACTTTGCCCACCCACCGAAATAGACCATTATTTTAGGCAACAGAAACTGCAGGGTTATGTACACGATATGGGGGCTGCTATGTTGGGTGGTGTCAGCGGTCATGCAGGGTTGTTCTCCGATGCCAACGATCTGGCGATTGTTTTTCAGATGCTCCTGAACGAGGGCTCGTATTTTGGAAAAACCTACCTGAAGCCAGAAACTGTGGCAAAGTTTACCACGCACTACCCAGGAAGCACCCGCCGTGGTATCGGCTTCGATATGAAAGAGCGCGACCCAAAAGCCAGCCTCAACATGGCTGCTGAGGCCTCCGACCGCAGCTTCGGACACCTGGGTTTTACCGGGAATGCCGTTTGGGCCGACCCCGATGCCGACCTGATTTTTATATTTTTGTCGAACCGTACCATGCCCACCATGAAAAACAACAAGCTGATCAACGGTGATTACCGCCCACGCATTCAGCGCATGGTGTACCAATCTATTGTCAAAACGCACTATGCCGACCAGTAAAAATAAATTTCGGGCATACATTGAAGTTAAGGGCAAAGAAGTACCCGTTGACGTAGTGATGGAGCGGCGGCACAACACCCGGTTTTCCATTACCCGGCGCAGTGTTACCCTTCGCCTGCCGGCCCTTCAAGCGCCTTCTTTTGTGCAACAACAACTCAGCGCACTGGAAACCTGGGTGACACAGCAGGTGGAAAAAAAGCCAGCCTTGTTGCAATACTTTGAAAAGAAACGCTACCAAAGTGGCGATATCCTGAGGGTAGGCGATCGCAAATATTGGCTGGAAATCATCCTGGAGAACCGCGCAACACATACCGCAAAGTTGATTGGCGACACCATTTGCCTCAACCTTAGCGAGAACAGTTCGGAGGAGCATCGCTATAAAAGCATCAAAACCCTGTTGTCGAGGGTGGTAGCAGGTGATTTTCTTCCCGAAATCACCGACCGCGTGTATGCGATCAACAAACGGAGTTTTAACAGGCCCATTACAAATGTGGTCCTTAAATACAACCACAGCAACTGGGGCAGCTGCTCAGCCAAAGGAAATGTCAATTTGAGCACCCGGCTCTTATTTGCCCCCCCAGATGTGCAGGATTATGTGATACTGCACGAACTGGCTCACTTGGTGGAAATGAATCACTCTGATCGCTTCTGGGCCCTGGTGGCCTCCTTTATGCCCGATTATGAGGAAAAAGAGCGATGGCTCAAGGCAAATGGCTCGACTTGTGATTTTTGAGCGGCCAATCCAACTTGAAGACGAATAAAAACTACCCGGCCTTTTTTGCGGCTTGCCCTCAAACGAGGTACAAAAAGCACTGGCGGAAAACAAAAAAAGCCATTTCAAGCATACTGCTCGAAATGACTTTTTGTTGCGCCTCAGAAAGGACTTGAACCTTTGACCTACGGATTAACAGTCCGCCGCTCTAACCAACTGAGCTACTGAGGCATTTTACTGATTAAGGTCTCGTGAAAAACGAAGTTTCGTCGCTGCATCACCGCCTGAACCCAGGCTTTATTTGTAGCGCCTTCCTCAAAAAGCGGGGCAAAGTTATGCCGCTCATCCAGAAAATACAATCTTTGCGCAAAAATTTTTTTAAATGAGTTTAGTTGCAGTTGGTACCGTCGCTTTTGACGACATCGAAACCCCGTCCGGCCGGGCCGAAAAAGTGATCGGAGGTGCTTGTACGTACATTTCTCTGGCCGCTTCCTATTTTGTGAAGCCTGTTCGAATTGTTTCCGTAGTGGGCGATGATTTTCCGGAGGAAACCCTGGATTACCTGAAAAAGAAAGGTGTGGACCTGGAAGGGCTGCAAATTCGGAAAGGGGAAAAATCCTTTTTCTGGGCTGGCCGCTACCACCGCGACCTGAATACGCGGGACACCCTGGACACCCAGTTGAACGTGCTGGCCAATTTCGACCCGAAGTTGCCGGCCAGTTACCGTAGCCCGGACTACCTTATGCTGGGCAACCTGACACCATCCGTTCAATTACGGGTTCTAAGCCAACTTAAGAAGCGGCCCAAGCTGATTGCGATGGATACCATGAACTTTTGGATGGATACGGCTATGCCCGATCTCCGAAAAGTGATGAAAAAAGTTGACGTGCTGACCATCAATGACGAAGAAGCCCGCCAACTCAGCGGCGAGCATTCACTCGTAAACGCTGCCAAAGCCATTCACAGCATGGGACCGAAATTCCTGATCATAAAAAAAGGCGAGCATGGCGCATTGTTGTTCCACAAACGCCTGATGTTTTACGCCCCGGCCCTTCCGCTGGCCGAAGTAACAGACCCCACCGGCGCTGGCGATACTTTTGCCGGAGGCTTTATGGGCTGGATGGCAAAAAGCGACGACGTATCTTTCGACAACCTCAAACGCGGGGTGATTTACGGCTCTGCCATGGCTTCTTTCTGTGTTGAAAAATTCAGCATCGAGCGCATGAAAGGCCTCACCCAGGGCATGATCCAAAAGCGCGTAAAAAGCTTTGCTGATTTGGTACACGTTGCCATGTAAACCCTGTGCACAGGACCGGGCAGCCCTAAAGTCTGCCCAACAAATAATTTAGCGGCCATCCCGACGTTATAGCCACGATCAACCAAAGGCCTTGTGTCTTTTCCAAAACACTGTTGTACTATGCGTATTGTTTTCCTTTCTGCACTCTTATTGGTTACTGTCGGCATGCAAGCCCAAGATTTGCCCGACCGCTTGTCCACTTATTTTTCCTTCGATCAGTGCGACGGATTTGACGATAGTGGAAATGGTTCTGCTGCAGCCCTTGTGGGTGGCCCGCTTTGTGTATGCGGCGTAAAAGACACAGCGTTGCGCCTGGACGGTGTCGATGATGCCATTTTTATGGTCGGGCCCGTTGCAGATGTATTTACCACCAGCGATTTTTCTGTGAGCTTTTTCTTTAAGCCCAAACAGCCTACCGGTGGCAGTGGTGCAGCACAGGTGATTTTGTCCAAACAAAGCGGCTGTAACTTCAACCACGCTTTCTGGGTGCGCTATTCTTACTCCCAAAATGCAATTTCCTCGGCCATTGTGGAAAACGATTCCACGCTGGTTACGGTTTCCTCCAAACTCGACAACGATCGTTGCTGGCAGCACATCGCCCTGGTGCGCAACAACACCAAGTATTCCCTATACGTCAACGGCGTGCTGAAAGACGAAAAATCGTCCACCAAAAGGATCGATCTCACCGCCAACTCCAATGTTAAGGTGAGCGACCCCATTTGCCCGACCGACCGGCCCTATACCGGCGACATCGATGAGTTGCAGTTCTACAACAAAGCGCTCAACCAGGATGAAATCAACCTGGTCAACCTCCGACCCGACAACATAATCAACAACGACACCCTTATATACCTGGGCAACTCCTTCGATATCGGGATTACCCAAACTTGCGCACAGCAGTTCTTCTGGCAGCCCGCTGCCGGCGTTTCCGATGTAACCAGCCCTACGCCCACCATTACACCTACCGAAACAACCACTTACTCGCTGAAGTTTATCCACCCCGACGGTTGTCAGGCATTGGATAAAATCACCGTCAAGGTCATCGACCCCGATACGCTGGACTGTACAAAAATTTTCATCCCCAATGCATTCACGCCCAACGCATCGCCAGGGCGCAATGATCGATTCGGCGTCAGCAATCCATTTGCCGTAAATGACTTTATTTCTTTTGAAGTTTTTGACCGCTGGGGAGGTCGGGTGTTCAATGCCATGTCGGCACAAGACACCTGGGATGGTACTTCCCAAGGCAAAGCGATGAATCCTGGTTTATTTCTCTACCGCTTGCGGTACCGTTGTAAGGGGGAAGAAAAAATTCTTTCTGGCACACTTACCCTACTGAAATAACCAACTTGGGAATGGGATAAAAAAAAGAAGCCCGGAGCGCGTTTGCCCCGGGCTTTTCACTAAACCGTTTCTATTGTATGAAGCTGAAATAAGGTAAACCAAACGCGTGCCAAAACGTTTGAATTTGGCTTTTCAACCAAATTATTTTTCATTTTTATGAAAAAAGTTGCTTTTCCACTCCTTTTAGTTGCCTTATTCCTGACTATTTGGGCTTGTAACAGCGAACCGGCCGCTTCCAGCGCGACCGCCGACACCTACGAGCCCGATGGCAGTTACATCTACCGGCAGAATTGTGTTGTGTGCCATGGTGCCGACGGAAAACTGGGCCTCAGCGGCGCCAAAGACCTGAGCCAGTCTAAACTTACCCTGGACGATCGTGTACTGCAAATTACCAACGGTAAAAACATGATGACGCCCTTTAAGGGCATTCTAAAACCCAATGAGATCCGCTGCAGCGGCCCTATACGCTGACAATGCAAGCGCAATAATCTCCCACAAATTATGCAAAACGAAAAACACATTCTGGTTACCGGCGGGACAGGATTCCTGGGCTCCTACCTGCTGCGGATGCTCACCCAGCAGGGCTATACTGTGCGTGCAACCAAGCGCCCAAGGAGCTCCATGGACCTGCTGGGTGATGCAGCAGCCAAAGTGGAATGGGTAGACGCCGACGTTACCGATCTCGGCGCCATGGAAGAGGCCTTCGAGGGGATCCAACAAGTGTACCATTGTGCTGCGATGGTGTCGTTTCACCCGCGAGACTACCGCCGGATGAACCAAATCAATGTTGAGGGCACCGCCAACATTGTTAACCTTTGCCTGGAATTTGGCGTTGAAAAACTGGTCCACGTCAGCAGTATTGCGGCACTGGGCCGCTCACCAGAACATTTGCACATCACTGAAGACACCAAATGGAGCCAGTCGAAAAATACCACCCGCTATTCAATCAGCAAATACCAAAGCGAGCAGGAAGTTTGGCGTGGACATGCCGAAGGGCTCCCGGTGGCCATCGTTAACCCGTCCATTGTATTGGGAAGTGGGTTTTGGAATTTGGGGTCGGCTCGTTTTTTCAAACAAGTTTATGAAGGGTTGAAATTTTGGCCCGATGGCCGTTCAGGCTTTGTCGATGTCCGGGATGTAGCGCATACCATGATCCTGCTGATGAACAGCCATATCAGCGGCGAACGTTATGTCCTCAATGCCGAAAACGTAGAATTTTACCAATTTTTTCAACAAATTGCCCTGAATCTCGGGAAAAAACCTCCGTTTATCAAAGTAACACCGCTGTTGGCCGAGGTAGCATGGCGGGTAGAGTGGCTCAAGGAAAAGTTGTTGGGTGCCGAACCTATTGTTACCAAAGAAAGCGCACGTAGCAGTCAGAACCCGTATACCTATGGCAATGAAAAATCACTGACGATTCCTGGTATCCATTACCGCCCAGTGGCTGAAACCCTGCGTGAAACAGCTGCGCAGTGTCTTGATGCATCAAAAGACGGGTTTTCCGCGCGGGTATTGGACATTTAAACCCAGCTTACTTCCAGCGTTCCAGCATTTCCTTTTCTTTTGCCGTCAGGCTGTTGATGCCACTTTTTTTAATTTTTTCCAGAATACGGTCAATCTCTTTTTGCTGGTCATGGCGACTGGCGTTGTACCGGTCTTCCAGGGTGGCATAGCCTTTTTTGCCGAAGCTGGGCTGAAGTATCAAGAATCCGGGCCGACTAATCAGCATATACATAAATATGACCGATGGAATCACAATCAACAATATGGTGCGCAGGTTGTATTGAAGCACCTCCGGTTCCATTGCAATGGCAGCGGCAAGCCCCATCAACGCACCGCCAAGGTGTGCCTCATGACCAATGTTATCCGATTGTGCCCGGATACCGTACATGGTGTACAGGATGTACACCACGGCAAAAAGCCAAGCGGGTACATGTAGCGAAATACCGATCAAGCCTACTTCCATACCAGGTATCAGCGCAATGCCGGCAAACATGATTCCAGCAACCGCACCCGATGCCCCGATGGCGCTGTAATCGCCGTGCTGACGATGCACCCACAGGGCAAACAAGTTGCCGCCCAACAAACCGATGAAGTAAAGCAACAGGTAATTCACCCAACCCAGGAGCAATATCAACACATCGCTGAAGAGGTACAGCGAAATCATGTTGAAAATCAAATGCGTCCAGCTGCCATGCAAAAAGCCAGAGCTGATCAGGCGGTCATACTCCTTGCGCACCAATATACCGTCGACTTCAAATTTATAGCGCTCGAAAAAGGCATATTGCTTGAAGCCCCAGTAGGAAACCAGGAAGTTGGCAATAATGATAACAACAGGGATGAAACTAAAAATGTCCATTGGCTATCGGAATTTTCGAGCGTGTTTATTTAACTGTGTCATTCGTTGCTTTGAGGCCGTATCGTAAGTATACATCGACCCTATGCGACAAAATAAAATTGCCACAAAGGCACTAAGACACAAAGAATTGAGTGCCCTTTGCGCCTTTTCACCTTTATGGCAGAACTTTATTTGGTATAAAATCTGGATTCAGTATTTATGATACACCCAAGGAAAGTAAAGTGGTTTGCGAAAAATCGCGAGTCGGCGCACGAGAGTATAACGCAGCCAGGAGGGCTGAGGACAAGTGAGCATTCGCAAACCACTTTATTGCGAGTATAAATGAACACACTCGAATTTTCCGATGCCAAGATAAGCATGTTGGACTTTTGCTGGGCTTCCAATCTGCGACATACGATTTTCTGCATTTTTTCACAAAAGGATAGCCTTCTATCAAAGACCAACACCAGAAAGCCCAAACCCAATTTAAACTTTTCTTTCTTTCCCTGGTCCTGAACCGGGCCCTTTAGGCTTGTTACGCTTGTCGCGAAACGAACCTTTACCTTTTCCCTCTGGCCTCCCCTGCCGGGGCTTGCTTCCTGTGGTATGACTCCGCGGTGCACGTGGCGCAGGCGATGTTCCGATTTCTTCAGGTAATGCTTTTCTGGGGATTTCACTCCCGATCAACGTTTCAATCCGGCGGAATTTATAGTTTTCCTCTGCCGACACCAGGGTAATCGCTTCTCCTTTTCGTTCAGCCCGGGCCGTTCGGCCAACACGGTGAACGTAATCTTCCGCATCTCGGGGTAAATCATAATTGATGACAATATCGATACCGTCAATATCAATACCCCGGCTCATCACGTCGGTAGCAACCAGCACATCCACCTGGCGGTTGCGAAAGCGCATAAGCACCTCTTCCCGCTCCGATTGTTCCAGATCGCTGCTGATACGGTCGACACTGAGTCCTTTTGCCTTGAGTCGTTGAAAAAGTTTGGTCACGGTGATCTTGGTAGCTGAAAACGATGGTGCTTTTGCCCGTACTTTCTTTGAGAATTTTGGTAACCAGGGGCATTTTTTGATCCTCGCTAACCAGATAAACGCTTTGGGTAACCCCCTCCGCCGGTTTGGCCATGCCCATGTTCACCGTTTCCGGGTTGCGCATGAGGCTTTTAGCCAGTTTGGCAACTGTAGGCGACATGGTTGCAGAAAACAACAGTGTTTGCCGGTCTCCATTGGTCGACCCAATGATTTTATTCAGATCAGCCTGAAACCCCATGTCTAGCATGCGGTCGGCCTCATCGAGTATCAAAAAGCGGAGCTTTGTAAAATTGACATAACCCAGGTTCATGTGGGCAATCAATCGGCCTGGCGTGGCAATAACAATGTCGACACCGCCGGTAAAGGCCGTTTTTTCCCGGTTAAAATCCTTGCCATCACCGCCGCCATATACTGCGACGGAGGATGTTCCTGTAAAATAAGCGTAGGCCTCGATGGCCTTATCGATCTGCATGGCGAGCTCCCGGGTTGGTACCAAAATCAGGGCTTGCACATGCTTGCTGCGTGGATAGTCGAGCAACATATTCAAAACAGGCAGCATGAACGCAGCCGTTTTTCCAGTACCGGTTTGGGCAACCCCGATGAGATCTTTCCCATCCAAAATAATGGGTATTGCTTTTTCCTGAATGGGCGTAGCCGTATGAAAATTCATGGCGTCAATGCCATCCAGTAATTCGTGGTGCAGATTTAATTCGTGAAATTCCAAAATATGAGGTGTGTAAATGAATGTTAGTAAATAATGTGGGGTTAGTAGTCAACCTTTTCAAGAAAAAGCCCAGCGGCCGGCGCTGTAAAGCGAGCAGGTTCCGGGTCATCGGGGTTGGCCAGGAAGCCAGCTACGGCATCCGGAGTAAGCTGCCCTTGGCCTACGGCTACCAGTACGCCGACAATTCTTCGAACCATTTTCCATAAAAAATGAGAAGCGCTGATATAAACATACAGGTGCTCCCCGTCTTCCCGCAGATCGAGTCGGGTAAGGTGAACTGTTGTGGATTTTGCTGTTTTATCTTTTGCCCCAAACGCTCGAAAATCGTGAAAACCCACCAGAATTTCTGCCGCACTACGCATGGCCGACAGGTTGAGGCTTTCCCGCACCCACCAATTGTATTTTTTCCCAAAGGCATCGCGGCGCATGGTGATCTGGTACCGGTAGCTCCGCTCCCTGGCATCGTGGCGGGCGTGAAAACCCGACTCCACAGGTACAATACTCAGAATGTTGATATCATGCGGAAGCAAGGCATTGATCTGATCTTTTATCTTATTCGGTGGTACAGGTTTGGCGGAAGGCACATCCAGATGGGCAACTTGCCCGCGTGCATGCACACCGGCATCTGTCCTGCCCGAACCGTATATTTCCAGCACGTCAGTGTCAAACACTTTGACAGCAGCCTGGATCAGTTCGCCTTGAATGGTGGGATCTTTCTTCTGTATTTGCCAGCCAGCGTAACGGCTTCCATCGTACTCCAGCGTTACTTTATAACGGGCCATGGGTAAATTCTGTAATCATTAAGTGCAAAGGACGGGAATTTAGCCGGTATTGTTTGATTTTTTAACCAGATTAAGCGGAGAAGGTTTTATTTTAGCGCTGTTTTTAATCCAGCTTCGGTTATGAAAAATAATATTCTGCAGTTCGGACTGCTGCGAGCACGCTTATTCCAGGAACCTGATAACCACAGCGTGTACAGCCAATTAATGCTGTTTTCCGAAATACAAGGCGAATACCACGCCTGTCGCGCTTTATTTGAAGAACTACTAGATGCTCAACCCTATGCGCATTTGGCCTGGTACCATTTAGGGCAATGCATGCAAAACCAGGGCGAAACAACCACCGCCCTGGAGGCTTTTGAGTTTTCCTATTGCGCACACCCCCAATTTAAAGAGGGCTATTTTGCTTTTGCGGTGCTGGCGCTGCAGATGGGTGAAGCCAGACAGGCAATACAGTGTCTGCAGGATCTTATTCAACGAGAAAACAAGCCTTGCGAAAGATGCTGGTTACACCTTGCAGAGTGCTATCTCCACCTTCAGCAACATGGTGAAGCGGTAGACTGCCTGCGCAAATGCCTGAAAATACGGCCCGATTATGCCGAAGCCCAGTACCTGATGGGGGTATGCTTTGCCGCGTCCCAACACTATCAGATGGCTGTTCGTTTTCTCCGGCAGGCCATTCGGGTGGAAAACCGGCGTGAGGACTTTCACCAGGCATTGGCAGAGGTATACAGCCGGATGGGCAAAAACAAACTGGCCCGGCAGCACTACTGGAGCGCTATTGATTTATCGCCTGATGAACCTTTTGCATGGATTAAACTCGCCACTTTTCTGCTGCAGCAAGGCCACCCGGAAGAAGCGCTGGACGTGCTTGCGGAAGCAGCGGGGCATACCATCGGTTCACAGCTTGATTATTGCTGCGCCGCCTGTCTTTTCCTGCTGGGCAAACGCTCGGAAGCACTTGCTCGATTGAGGGATGCTCTGGCGGTTGACCGGAGCTGTTTGGACGACTTTTTTATTTGGGCGCCCACCTTAAGTGGCGACCCTGAGGTCCAGCGGACGATAGCAGAAGGAGCCTGATGAAAAGCCGAATTGCAGCGCCGGGAAATACGCTTAAATTTTAGAACAAGCTTTTTGGTTTTTATTTATTAAAAATCGTACCTTTGCCGGCCCTTTTCAGGGATCACGATTATTTTTTCAAAAAACATCGAATCACAACATGTTCGCAATCGTTTCCATCGCCGGTCAACAATTCAAAGTTGAGGAAGGTCAACAGATCTTCGTCCACCGGCTGGCAGCCAATGAAGGCGACTCGTTGACTTTCGACTCTGTACACCTGGTAGACCACGATGGTCGGGTGAAAATCGGAGAACCGAACGTCTCGGGCGCCAGTGTTAAAGCCAGCGTTATCAGCCACGTCAAGGGCGATAAAGTTATCGTTTTCAAAAAGAAACGCCGCAAAGGCTATCGGAAGAAAAACGGTCACCGTCAGTCGTTCACCCAAATCAAGATCGACACGATCAAAGGCTAATTTAACCCAATTTTTGCAGTGTATTTCCGAAAAACTGGTCGATAAACGACTTTTTCGAATTTTTCACAGCATTCACGCATTCACTATTTTGTAAAATGGCACACAAAAAAGGTGTAGGTAGTTCAGATAACGGCCGCGACAGTAAAAGTAAACGTCTTGGCGTCAAATTATTCGGCGGTCAATCTGCTACCGCCGGAAATATCCTGGTTCGCCAGCGCGGTACACAGTTCCACGCAGGCCAAAATGTTTACATGGGCCGCGACCATACCTTACACGCATCCATTGATGGTGTTGTAACATTCTCCCGCAGCCGCAACGACCGTCGTTTCGTCAGCGTGCTTCCTTTCACGGAAGTTGCTGAAACGGTGGCTCCAATTAAGCCCGCTAAAACGGCGCCTAAAACGGAAGCACCTAAGAAAGCCGCTCCGGTAGAAACGGCAGCTGTGGTAGAAGAAACACCAGTTGCTGCTGCTCCAAAAGCAAAGGCGGAAAAGCCCGCAGCAGTAGAAGCAGCTCCAGAGAAAAAGCCCGCAGCCAAAAAAGGACCGAAACTCAACGATCTGAAGATCATTGAAGGTATTGGCCCTAAAATTGAAACCCTGCTGAAAGAAGGCGGTGTAGAAACCTGGGAAGACCTTTCCAAAACTTCGATAGATCGCCTGAAGGAGATTCTGGACGCAGCAGGACCACGCTACCAGATCCATGACCCCAGCACCTGGCCTGCGCAGGCTAAGTTTGCTGCTGAAGGCAACTGGGAGGAACTCAAAGAGTACCAGGACATGCTGATCGGCGGTCGGGACCTTACAGACTAAGACAAATTTTTTAACGGCCTGCCCTTGTGCAGGCCGTTTTTTGTATGTAAAATTGCGCTGTACTAACTGAACTTAAGAAGTTTTTGTTTTCATAGCTTAATTTTTAGTTGTTGCCCCGGCTGTAATGAGTCGGGGTTTTTTTTTGACAACAAAACCGCGCTCAGCATGCAACAGGGCCTATATTCTTTTTTACTTGTGTTTCTTGGTGGTGGACTGGGTTCAATCAGCAGATATGGCATTGGATTGCTTACGCTACCCATGCAAACCCGTTTCCCTGTGGCCACCTTCCTGTCCAATGCCCTTGCCTGCCTCCTGCTGGGTGTACTGGTTGGTTTGCAAATGAAGGGACATATGGACGACACACGCAGGCTGCTGCTGGCCACCGGATTTTGCGGTGGTTTCAGCACCTTTTCAACTTTTAGTGCTGAAACCTGGAACCTGCTGCAAGATGGACAAACCATTACTGCTGTGGCCAATATTGCATTGAGTTTGACAATCGGGATGCTTTGTCTACTTTTGGGACTGAAACTCACCTAAGTTCTTATTATGGAAGTCAATACCGATATTCTGCAGCGTGTTAAACAATTGGAAGAAAAATATACTGCAATGGGTCAGGATATGGCATCTTACCTGGATGGCCTTTTGTACGCTGATTATTTAACCTATTGGGACTATATCCACCTTGATACGCTGCTGAGCCTGCAAAACCCGAGAACGCCCATACCCGACGAACGGATTTTTATCCTATACCACCAAATAACAGAACTGTATTTCCGGCTTACCCTGGATGCTATTGAACAACTGGCAGCCAATGTACCACCCAACATTGAACTATTCAAGCGGCAACTCATTCGCATCAACCGCTATTTTGATCAGCTGACCAATTCTTTTGACGTCATGGTGGACGGCATGGACCGGGAAGAATTCTTGAAATTTCGGATGAGCTTGCTGCCAGCCAGCGGATTTCAAAGCATGCAATACCGCAAAATTGAAATGGCCAGCACCGACCTGTTTCAACTTACCCATGTCAGCAAACGCGAAATGGTTCATGCGGGAGATGACATTCAGACCCTGTATGCCGCGCTATACTGGAAATCGGGCGCTACAGAGCTGGCATCGGGCAAAAAGACCCTTACCCTGAAACAGTTTGAAGAAAAATATTACGAAGAACTGGTGCGCTACAGCACGCGCTTTCAATCCTGTAACCTTCGCCGCCTCTTCCTGTCCATTTCGCCGGAAGAACAACAGGATGAAGAACTACGCAGCCTGCTGCGCGATTTTGACCTCAATGCCAACGTTGGCTGGGCACTTTCCCATTACCGCTCTGCTGTGCGATACCTCGATGCCAAACCCAAGGAAATAGCCGCAACCGGCGGCACCAATTGGCAACAATACCTGCCTCCGCGGTTCCAGCGCGTGGTCTTTTTCCCCGAACTCTGGGCAGACGATGAAATCGGAAACTGGGGAAAATTCAAGTAAACAAAGACCAACATCCAAACAACCAAGTTGAAAAATGCTCGTACTTCGCCAACATGCCGAACAGGCCTATGCAGCCGAACTCGCCGCCCTGGCCAAGGCCGATGACCGGCCACGGCCGGCATCCTGGAAACTTTCGCCCTGGGCGGTAGTTACCTATCTGGTTGGTGGAAAAGTGGGCAAAACAACCATCGAACCCAAATACATCGGCAACAGAAGATTGATGGAAATTGCCGTTGCCACCCTGGCCACCGATCGCGCGTTACTGCTCAGCGGTGTCCCAGGCACGGCCAAAACATGGGTTGGCGAACACCTCGCAGCGGCCATAAGCGCCGACAGTACCTTGTTGGTACAGGGCACCGCGGGCCTAAGCGAAGAAGCGCTCCGCTATGGCTGGAATTATGCCCGCCTGCTCGCGGAAGGCCCATCGGAAAACGCTATGGTGCCCAGCCCGGTCATGACGGCCATGCGGACTGGAAAAATTGTGCGGATAGAGGAACTGACCCGGATACCGGCCGATGTGCAAGACGCGCTGATTACCCTCTTGTCGGAAAAATCACTGCCCATTCCCGAACTAAATACCGAAGTACAGGCCGTGCAAGGCTTCAACCTGATCGCCACCGCTAATGACCGTGACAAAGGCGTCAATGAACTTTCGGCCGCTTTGCGTCGGAGGTTCAACACGGTGGTACTTCCGCTACCTGCCAGTTTGGACGAGGAGGTCAGCATCGTACGTCGGCGGGTCGACGCAATGGGGACAGCCCTGCAGCTGCCGCCAGAAATCGCACCACTGCAGGAAATCAAGCGGCTTGTCACCATTTTTCGGGAACTCCGGAGCGGCAAAACAGAGGATGGACGCGAGAAATTGAAATCCCCCAGCGCAACGCTAAGCACTGCAGAAGCCATTTCCGTCATTCACCAGGGGCAGGCACTCGCCCTGCATTTTGGCGATGGCGAACTTAGAGCCCCCGATCTGGCAGCTGCCATCACCGGCGCCGTGATAAAGGATGGCAATACCGACCAATTGGTGTGGCGGGAATATCTGGAAACCATTGTGAAAAAACGGGAAGGCTGGCAAGACCTTTACCGCGCATTCAAAGACCTGGAGCCCTAGTTTTATGGATAAACTGCCCTTCTATAACCCGGTAATCCAGGCAAAACAACACGGCCGCAAACAACTGGCCGTTCTGCTTGATCCCGACAAACTGCCCACTGCAAAGCTGGAACAAATTATTGAACTGGCCATGCACCACGAACTGGACTATTTTTTTATCGGTGGCAGCCTGCTCGTTAATCATGGGTTGGATAGCATCCTAAGCCATATCCGGGCGCTTTGCAAGATCCCGCTTGTGCTGTTTCCGGGCAGTTCTTTTCAACTGAGCTATCAGGCAGATGCCATCCTGTTGCTCTCCCTTATCAGTGGCCGCAACCCAGAATTACTGATCGGACAACATGTAATCGCGGCCCCATTCCTCAAGATTGCCCCGCTGGAAGTAGTTTCCTGTGGCTATATGCTGATTGACGGCGGGATACGAACTTCGGTTCAGTATGTTTCCAACACCAACCCAATTCCAGCCAACAAACCCGACATCGCGGTTAGTACCGCCCTGGCAGGGGAAATGCTCGGCCTTAAGAGCATTTACCTCGAAGCAGGCTCGGGAGCGATCCACCCTGTCCCACTTGAAATGATCACGGCAGTTTCAGGAACTCTTTCAGTACCTTTGGTTGTTGGAGGAGGTATCTGCAATGCAGCACAGGCTTCTTCAGCCTGGAAAGCCGGCGCAGATGTAGTAGTGGTAGGCAATGCGGTAGAGCAGGACCCCAGCTTGATTGGAGCGCTTTGCCAGGCCCGCAATTTTTGACACTTAGAAATCTTTTGGTTTGAGTTTATCAGGAACCGTTATAAAATCAACTGGCAGTTGGTACAATGTCCGTCTGGATGAGGGCAATGATCAATTGCAGTGTCGCATCGTAGGAAAATTTCGATTGGACGACATCCCACTGACGAACCCCGTGGCCGTCGGCGACCGTGTAGAATTGGAAAGAGAAGGCGATGACAAGGGCATGATCTTTAAAATCCTGGACCGCCGCAACTATGTCATCCGGCAATCCCCCCGCCGAAAACACGACATGCATTTACTGGCCGCCAACATCGACCAGGCTGTGATTGTTGTGACCGTCGTGCACCCAACGCTCAAGCCCGGGTTTATCGATCGCTTCTTGCTGATGACGGAGAAACACGAGATCCCCGTGGTCATTGTTTTCAACAAAGCCGATCTTTATGATGAAGAGGACTTGGGCACCTATGCCTTTATGAAGGACGTGTACAATAAAATAGGCTATGGGGTGATTGCTACCTCGGTACCGGAAAAGGGAGGTTTAGACAACCTCAAAAATATTTTAAAGGATAAAACCACGCTGCTCAGCGGCCAGTCGGGGGTGGGAAAAAGCAGCCTGATCAATGCCATCCAGCCGCAAATGGACTTGCGCACCGGCGAGATCAGCGACCACTCCGGAAAAGGGCAGCACACCACAACCTTTGCCGAAATGCTGGAATTAGATTTTGGCGGACGCCTGATTGATACCCCTGGTATCAAAACCCTGGGTTTTAACAACATGGATGTGCACAACGTGGCGCACAGTTTCCGGGAGTTTTTCGAGCTGTCGCAACACTGCCGCTTTGGTGGTGCCTGCCTGCACCGCAATGAGCCAGGCTGTGCGGTAAAAGCTGCGCTGAAAAATGGCGACATCAGCGAGCTGCGCTACCTGAACTACCTTGGTATCCTCGATGATGTGGAAGACCAGAATTACTGGGAACGTAGGCGCGAATTTTAAGCAGGCCTTGCGCTGAGCATCAGTACTGGCTAATAACTTTGCTCGTCGATTTTCACCTTACCCCGGAAGGTCCAGAATACAAAAGTGGTGTATACCCCAACGATCGGTACACCGATGGCTGCAATCGTCAGCATAATTTTTAACGACGGAAAGGAGGATGCCGCATTGTATACGGTCAGACTGTACTGCGGATCCAGCGTACTGGGCACCAGCACCGGAAACAGACCCAGGGAGGCCAATCCAAGCAATAAGGCCGACGTGAGCCCCGAAAACACAAATGCCAGGCTGTACCGGCCCTTTTCGGCCAGTCGCTGGATGTTGAACACCGATAGCATCGCCATCGCCGGTATGCCAAACAGCACGGGATAATCCCTGAATTTGTCGGCCATTTCCGGGATATAGATCAGGGTAACCAGCGACAAGGTGACAAATGTCAGCACAAACATTCTACTGGTAAACTTAACCATCAGACGGACCCGCGTGTATAACCTATGCTCTGTTTTCATGGACAGATAAATTGCGCCATGCAGGCTAAACAGCGCAATGGTTGTTACCGCGGTAAGCAAAGAATATGGGTTGATAAAATCCAGGGTATTGCCCTGAAACACAAAGCCCGGCCCAATGGCGATCCCCTGAATAAGATTACCCAACAATACACCCAGCAGCCCTGCAATCAGGATGCTAGAAGCAGTGTAACTGATGTCCCAGGTTAAGCGCCACCAGAGCATAGGCTCTTTGCTTCGAAATTCGATGCTGATGGCCCTAAATATCAGTGCGACAACAAAGAGCATAAACGGCACGTAAAAAGCAGAAAAAACCGTTGCATATACTTCCGGAAAACCGGCAAACAAGGCGCCGCCGCCAATCACCAGCCAAACTTCATTGCCGTCCCAAACCGGTCCAATGGCATTGAGCGCAATCCGACGGCTTTCTTCCTTTCGAAAGAACAAATGCAAAACGCCAGCCCCCAGGTCGAAACCATCCAGAATGGCATATCCTGTAAATACCGCGCCGATGACCAAGAACCACCATACGCGCAAATCAATGTTGAGAAACGTTTCCATGGGATTTAATTTGGGGAGTTACCCGATTCAGCATAGCGTTTGGAATATTCCGGTATGTCTTCTGTTTCCTCCAGATCCTCTGGGCCATGTTTGATTTTCTTATTCAGCAAATAGAGAAACAAAACAAATAATAAGGCATACACCAGGGTAAACAATATAAGGGAAAACCACACTTGTCCTGCCGTTACAGAACGGGAAAGGGCATCTGAAGTGCGCAGCATACCATATACTACCCAGGGTTGTCGCCCAACTTCTGAAGAGTACCAGCCCAGTTGATTGGCCATCTGAGGCAGCAATACAGCAACGGTAAAAATACGCATCAACCATCGCTGTTCGAACAGTTTTCCACGCCACCAAAAAAACAGCGCAAGCAGGGTCAGCCCGATCAGTGCCATGCCAATGGCAACCATCAGGTGATAGGTTTGAAAAACAAAATTTACTGTCTTGGGGCGGTCAGCCTTTGGAAAAGTATGCAAGCCCGGAATTGGTTTTTTGAAGTCATCATGGGTCAGGAACGACAGCATGCCTGGAATGGAAACGCCGTGCACCTGCTCCTTTTGCTGGTCCACATAACCAAACAAATAGAGGTCGCCAATGGCCAAACTATCGTAATGCCCCTCGAAAGCAGCCAGCTTGGTGGGCTGGTAGGCTGCAATCATTCGGGCGGAACTGTGTCCGCTGAACAATTGGGCTACTGCGGCCAAAGCAGCCACAACAAGGGCTACTTTGAATGCTTTTTTGAGGGCCCGACAAACCTGCCTTTCCACAAGTACCAGGCATGTACACTGAGCACCAGAAAAGAACCCGCCAGGAAAGCGCCCAACAATACGTGCACCAGACGGTCCATGGAAGACGGGTTGAACACCATCGCCCAAAAATCGGTTACGACCGCCCTCGCCATCAGGCCATCGCCTTCGATGGTGTATCCTGCTGGCGTTTGCATCCAGGAATTGGCAACAACGATCCAAATGGCGGAAAACATGGAGCCCAGTGCCACCATGATGGTCGACAAAAAATGCACCCTGGGGCCAACGCGGTTCCATCCAAAAATGAGGATACCCAAAAAGCCCGACTCCAGTGCAAAGGCAAAAATGCCTTCGGCGGCCAGCGCAGAACCAAAGATATCGCCCACATAGCGCGAGTAAGCTGCCCAATTGGTGCCGAACTCAAATTCCATTACAATGCCCGTAGCCACCCCAATTCCAAAAATCAGGGCAAAAATACGGATCCAAAATCGGGTAAGCTTTTCCCACTGTGGGTCGCCTGTGCGCAAAAAAGCACCTTCCATCAGCACCAACACTACCCCCAAGCCGATGCTTAAGGGCGGGTACAGGTAATGAAAAGCAACGGTAAAGGCAAATTGTAAACGGGAGAGTATTTCAACTGACATAGCAGGGAAGATTGCACTGGCAAGGTGACTGGAAGCAATATAGCATCTATCAGGCCGCAAAGTTCTGCCAAAGATCAACCCATGTCGCTGAATAAATCAATTACTGAATGGTACTTTTTGCAAAAAGCGCCGTCTTTTGAATTATTCTAAACTACCCGTTAAAACACCAGCATCAGGACGCCGGCATAACGGTGCCGCAATGCTGGCAGGTTCGGGCCTGTTCGTCGGACATAAATTCTCCGATGGCTTGTTTGATCTGCGTACCAATGTCTTTCAAAGGAAATCCAGCTGCATGCAGGGGCTCTCCGCAATTGTCGCAAAACCACATCAACTTGTCGATTTCGCCGTCGTGGCGTTTGCGTTCCAGTACAAGCCCTACGGTACCTGCGGGGCGTTGGGGAGAGTGCGGCACCCTGGCGGGCAGCAAAAACATTTCCCCTTCCCGGATATCGATGGTTTCGGGCTTACCATCCTCGTTTATTATTTTTACCTGAATATCGCCTTCCAGCTGGTAAAAGAGTTCTTCTCCTTCTTCCCAGTGGTAATCTTTTCTGCCATTAGGGCCGCCGACGATCATGACAATAAAATCGTCGTTGTCAACATACACCTGTTTATTCCCAACCGGCGGTTGCAACAAGTGGCGGTTGTCATTGATCCAGCCTTGCAAATTGAATGGTTTGGAAATTGCCATGGGGAGAAAACTTTAAGGGTTAGCGTTATCGTCCTGCATTAGCCTTTGAAGGGCTTTTTCGAGGGACCTAATACGTTTTTGCAAATCGGGCAATTGTTTAAAAACCACATACGACCGCACATAATCGTTGTAATCGATCGCAGGAGCGCCAAACAAGGCCTTACCAGGCTCTTTTACAGAGGAACCCAAGCCGCTTTGTGCCTGTGTTCGGGTACCATCGGCCAGGGTAAGGTGCCCTGCTATGCCGGTTTGCCCGCCGAGCTGACAATTGTCGCCAATCTTCGTACTTCCCGCTACACCAACCTGCGCTGCCATAACGGTATTGCGGCCGACTTCCACATTGTGGGCGATGTGCACAAGGTTATCAAGCTTCGCGCCCATTCTGATCAGCGTACTTCCCAATGCGGCTCTGTCGATGCAGCTGTTGGCGCCAACCTCTACATAATCCTCTAGCACAACGTTGCCCACTTGCGGAACCTTTTTCCAGGTACCGTCGGGCTGTGGCGCAAAGCCGAAACCATCCGAACCAATCACGGCATTTGAATGCACCACACAATGATTGCCTATTTGGCAGTCGTGCAAGATGCGGGCGCCGGGGAAAATCGTGCAATGATCACCAATACGAACATTGGCTCCGATGAAAGCCTGCCCGTAAATTCGGCAATTGCTTCCGATAACAGCCCCTGCTTCCACAACGACAAAATCACCTACATCGGTTCCGGCAGCGATCTGCGCACCTTCATGAACAGCAGCATGGGCAGAGATTACACCCTCACCGCTGTGGACGTTTTGGAATTGCTGTAACAATATGGCCAGGCTGCTGCGGACATCCGGAACCCGAATAAGTGTGGGCTTTACCTTCGAAGTAGGTTTGAAACTTTCATGTACCAGCAAAATGGTCGCGCTGGTAGTATAGGCATGAGATTCGTACCGGGGGTTATCCAAAAATGCCAGATCGCCATCCCCGGCCTCTTCAATACGGGCAGGACGGCTAACACTTGCGTCGGGGTTACCTTCCAGAGTGCCTTGTAGGAGCTGTGCTAATTGTGCGGCGGTTACCTTCATGCCGATGACAAACGATAATTCAGTAGATGATGTTCAGAAAGGGCAGTTTGGCAAAGGTAAGGAAAACTTAAGCGAAAGTTCGCCCCATTGCTACAGGTCAATCTGCATCAGCACCGGACAGTGGTCGGAATGGACCACATCGGTCAGCTGTCGCGCCGCTTTGATCTGACCGGCCAGGTTCTCGCTTACCGACTGATAATCAATGCGCCAGCCCTTGTTATTGCCCCTGGAACCGGCCCTGAAACTCCACCAGCTGTACTCCACCATGTCGGGGTTAACCTGGCGAAACGCGTCGGTAAATCCATGCTCCAGCCACTTCGACATCCAGGCGCGTTCTTCGGGTAAAAAGCCGCTGGATTTTTTATTTCCTTTCGGATCGTGAATATCAATTTCCTGATGGGCTATGTTGTAGTCGCCCACAACAATAAGTTTGGGTCGCTCTTTCCGAAGTTCTTGTACCCAATCGAGAAAATCGTCCAAAAAACCCATTTTAAACGATTGGCGCACATCACCCGTGGTGCCGGAAGGAAAATAGCAATTGAGTACGGTCACATCCCCAAAATCGGTCCGCAGAATGCGGCCTTCGCGGTCGTATTTTTCCATCCCACAGCCCACAACAACCCGATCAGGTGCTTGCTTACTGAAGGTTGCTACCCCGCTATAGCCTTTTTTTTCCGCCGAATGCCAGTGCTGGGTATACCCGAGCGCTTCTATATCCAACCCGCCGACATCCGAAGGCTGGGCTTTGGTTTCCTGAAAACAAACGATGTCGAATTGTTCCTGTCGGAGCCAGTCGAGCAAGCCCTTTGAAATCGCAGAGCGAATACCGTTGAGGTTGTAGGAGACAATAGAAGTAAGCATGAAAAACAGGGTTTTGAATAAAATACTTAATAAAGAAGGCTGCTTCGTTTAGATCGATCTATAATACAATCCCAAGTGTCAGTGAAATACCCCGGGTTTGGAGCAGCGGCTTGTTATCATTGTTGTTGTTGGCATCGTTATCCAGCAAATTGTTGATACCATAATTAAACCGGCCTTCCAGAATAAGCTTACCCACCACCAAACCCAGCCCTCCGGAAGCGCCCCAGTCAATCCGCTTGCGATCGTCCTGATCGTCAAACGTATATTTTTCCACATAAGGGTCGCCGAAGGGCTCGCCTTTGCTGTCGTAAGAACTGGCTTTGTACTTGCCACTCAAGGCAAAGCCGGCCCATGGCCCGGCTGCCACGTAAAAGCCGGCGCCGCTATCTTTGCCATTATTCCCAAAGCGGAGTTTGGCCAGCAATGGAATCTCTAGGTAATTAACAAGGTTAATTTGTTCCGTTCGTATGCTCAGTAAGGTAAACGTGCTCTTTCCCCCTTTTTGTAGGTACAATAACTCGGGTTGCAGGGAAAAATGTTCGCTCATATCAAGATCCACCGTCAGGCCTGCAACTGCTCCAAAGATGGCGTTTTCACCAAAAGTAGCAGCCTCATTTTCATCATGGTAGGCGCTGAGATTGATGCCTCCTTTCACGCCAATCTGGGCCTGAACAGCGTTCAACTGAATCAAGCCGACAATCAGACAAAATAACAGTCGTTTTTTCATAGCAACAGACAATTTAATGCAGGGTGGTCATTGGCGTCGGACTGGACAAACGGAATGACCAACCAATTTGTTTTGATAACCGGCTGTAATTTTAACAATTTACCGGCAAATCAACCGCTAATTCTCTCATTTTTCAGCTTAGATCTTGCTGTTATAAAAATAATTCGACAGTGAATTTGCAAGTGTGGTAGCGCGTGGCTTACCTTTGTATTATCGTACTGATACATTAATACAAGCCAAATGCACCGCAACATCCTCGTCATTGATAATTTTGACTCCTTTACCTACAACCTGGTGGATTTTTTCCGGCAACTGGGCTGCCAGGTACGGGTATTTAGAAATACCGTTGACCCCGAACAGCTGGATAAAGAAAATTTCGATTTAATGGTGCTTTCTCCCGGGCCTTCCACGCCGAAAAACGCAGGCAACCTGATGCACATCATCGGCCGGTTCTACCAATCCAAACCCATGCTCGGCGTTTGTTTGGGTCACCAGGCTTTGATCGAATTTTTTGGCGGCAGCATTGCCAACATTGCCCCGGTTCACGGCAAATCGGTACCCATCAGCCACGACGCAAGGGGCATCTTTACGGGCATAGCACCCGATCCTTTGGTGGCACGCTACCACTCCTGGGCCGCAGATGTGGTACCACCCGAACTGGAGGTCAGCGCCCGATCGGCAGACGGCGTGGTCATGGCCATCCGGCACAAAAAACTACCCATTGAAGGCATTCAGTTCCACCCCGAATCGGTACTGAGTATGCGCAATGGCGCAGGCATGCTCATGCTTAAAAATGCCGTGGAGGGCCGCCTTGCACCTGGAAACCGCATTTATCACCAGCTCTCGCACAAACTGCAAACCAACGCTCCCCTGGATACATCGCTGTTGCGGGAATTTTTGCTGGCCACGGAGGAAGATCAACTTTCAACCGACCAAAAACAAATTCTGCTCGTATCCTTAAGCCACCGACTTCGAAAAGCCGCCGACCTTAAGTTATTTGTCGACGCGCTCATGGATATGTCCGCCAAGCCAGAGATTGTTCTCCAGGACGCTCCCATCGACATTTGTGGCACCGGCGGCTCTGGCCTGCCCAGAATCAATACCTCCACACTGGTGGCCTTACTCCTTGCTGGTCCGGAGCTCAGCATTGCCAAACACGGCAATCGGGCTGCTGCAGGTCGGTTTGGCAGTTTCAACCTGCTGGAAGCGCTGGGCATTCCTGCCGCTTTTGAGCCGGAAAAAGCACGGCAACAACTGGAAGAGCAACACCTTAGCTTTCTTTTTGCACCGGCCATTCATCCCGTTTTCCAACATTTTACCCCCCGTTCGCGCACAAATTGGCGTACCCACCGTATTCAACGTGCTGGGGCCATTGGTCAACCCGCTGTTGCCGGCCCGACAGTTTATCGGCACGGCCTTTGCCGACCTGATGGACCTAATTTTCGAAACCGGCATTCAAATGGGCAAGCAGCGGCTCATTGTGGCGCGCGGTTGGGACGGACTTGATGAAATTTCTGCCAGCGCACCCACCCGAATTCTCGAATACCGCGACGGGAAACGATCGGAGTATGAGATTTCCCCTGCTGATTTTGGCATTGAGCCAGTGCCCTTTAAAGACTTGAGTGCGCACAATCCAGCCGAAAGCATTGCCATTGCCGGAAAAATTACTGCCGGCATTCCCGACACCCCACATTACAAACTGGTGCTGGTCAACGCTGCTTTTATCTATGCAAAATTTGTGGCCGATATACCACTGCCCGATGCCTACCAACTGATGGAAAAGAAGATGCGCCAGGGATACATACAAAGCAAACTGGAAGCCTACAAGCATATGGGCAACCTGCAGGCAGTGGTGGTTTAAAAACGCATTGAGAACCAAAACAGACATGTCGGCGACCATACTGGATACCATCGTTGCGCAGAAAAAACTGGAAATTATTGCGCTGTACCAGCAACATCAGATACAAGTGTTGCGGCGAACCGTTCAACCGACGGCCAAATCGCTTTATAGCGGCTTGGCTGATTACCGTGCGCGCAGCCAACCCTTTTTTATCTTTGAATTTAAACGCAAAAGCCCTTCCGAATCCTGGATCAACCGCGATATTGCCATCGCGCCGCAGCTTGAGCATTACCAAAAATTGGGAGCAGCCGCGGTGTCGGTCCTTACCGATGAAGCATTTTTTGGTGGCAGTTATGAAGACCTTCGGAAAGCCGGTGCCGTATTGGGCCCCACAGATACCTTACTGTTGCAAAAAGATTTTGTACTCGACCCGATCCAGATTTTGCTGGCACGGCTGGCTGGCGCCGACATGATATTGCTCATCGCAGCCATATTGAGTCCGGAAAAGCTGGCCGAACTCCAGGCGGAGGCGGAATCCCTGGGCATGGGCGTTTTGGTGGAAGTGCACGACCAGGAGGAGTTTGACCGCATCCGGCATTTACCCTTTCCCGTTTTAGGCATCAACAACCGCGACCTGAAAAACTTCCGGACTGCACTCAACCGGGTTAATGTCATCAGCGCCGAAGCAGGGGAGCGTTTCATCATCTCCGAATCGGGCATCAAAGACGAGCGCGACCTGAAAGTAGCCAGAAAAGCAGATGGTTTTCTGATCGGAACCTCGCTCATGCGTGGCAAAACCTTGCAACCCACTTTCGACAGAACAGGATTGCTTTTCAAGGCCTGTGGTATCCGGGAGCCGGCGCATTTGGAACTGGAGGCCGACTACCTCGGCATCAATTTTTCTCCCCGCAGCAAGCGGAAACCCAGTGCTGAACTGTTAGAACATCTAACCACCAGCACCCCTGCAACCGATGAAATTTGGTCCAAACTGGTGCCTGTATTTTACCAAAACACGGAAAGAAAAATCCGTCAGATTTTAACCCGTTTTCCTTTTCAATTTGTGCAACTGTACGCCGGCGATGTTTCACCGGCGTTTGTGCGCACACTGAAACAAAAAGTACTGCTGGCCTGCCGTATCCAACAGTCCTCCGACCTCAATGTATTGAAAGATTACGCCTCCGACATCGATTTTTTCATCCTTGACGGCGCCACACCGGGAAGCGGTGCGCGCATCAGCACACCGATCCCCAGCAATTTTCCCTACCCCTTTCTGTTAGCGGGTGGCATCCAGGAAAGCAACCTTAAGTTGGCAGCCAACCACAAAAATTGTATTGGCGTTGACGTTGCCTCTGGCATAGAAACGACGGGCCTGGTTGATGCCGAAAAAGTAGCGCGGCTGAGCGCGGCAGCCAAAGGCCTGGCGCTAAAGTCCGGCTAAAATCCTCCCAGCCATATTCCGCCGTGGAAAACCGTCACCAGTTTGCTCAGATGCAGCCCCCCAGCATCCAGCGCCACGAAGTACACACCGTTGGGCAGGCTTCCAAGGTCAACCGATGCATGCGACGCACCTGCAGGGACATTGGTCTGGAGCCGAACAGCGCCCAATACATCAAAATACCGCAAAACACCATCAGCAGGCGCCGGAGTCAGCCAGCCAAACTGCTGTACCCAAGCCCCCGGGTTAGGCCTAACCTTCAGGTTATCGCTGCCCGCTGGAAAACTTCCGGGGATGAAATAAACCACTTCAGTTCCTGCTGTATTGGTGCGCACCGGGTCGTTAAAATCAAAGTAGATGTCGCAAAAATTCTGCACCGATTCCCCCAGCTGTAAGTCCGGCAATGGGTTCACAGAAAACTTCACAAAACCATGGCTGGCCGGTTCATTGCTGGTAGAATCGGGCAAATTGATGACATCAAAATAGAACTTCACAATGCCGTCCCCACTGAGTGACCAGTAGCATGGATGACTGCTGGAAATAAAGCGAAAAGAAGCCGGATCCACGCCAAACGCCAGCGTATCCACAATTCGGACAAACGTAGCAGGATAATTGCCGGTATTCTGAAACCGTATGGTATACTCAAACCCGGTGCCATCTGCCAGCATCGCAGGTGTTATGTAGGCCGGATAAACCTGCTTATCGTTGGGGTCAATGGAGCCAACGGTACTGGCGTGCAGCACATACCGGTGGTTGGCCAGTTCGGCATCGCCGGCAAAGGGCCTTATGTTTGTACTGATTGTCAGTGGTGTATTGTTGGGCGTACCCAGCTTGGTGCTTGCATGGAGTAGCAGAACCCGCGTTTCCCCGGCGGCCATTGTGCCCAGATTCCAGTGCAGGGAGTCGCCGTACTGCAGCGCTTGCGGCGTAGCATCCAGAAACTCGAGCTGGTAGGGAAGTGTCAATCCAAGCGAAACGTTGGCTGCGGATTGGGTCCCCAGGTTCTTTGCCGTCAGTTGCAAGGTCGTTGCAAAACCCTGCCGAAATACGGAAATATTGGTCAGATCGACGCTCAAATCGAAGAATTGTACGGGAAAATGAATCCCGAAATTGTAGCCCGTTGTATCAGTTGTAACAAGGTAGAATGCCGGATTGGCCACTGCCTGCGGGCTGGGCAGCACAACGGAAATGGTATCTCCTACACTCACGCTGGAGAAAAAATACGCACCTGCCGGATTGCTGGCAGACATCGCTCCATTGCTTCCCAGCAGTACAATGCCATTCAGCGTCGGCTCGCCAGGATCCTGCATGCCGTTGTTGTTCTGATCTTCGTACACGACACCCTCGGCAGCATGGGCGGGCGGCGGTGGCAGGTATATACCGAAAGTGTAGTTGAACCCATCCCAACCCTGGTTCATTACATAAGATGCCGGGTGAATTTCTGCATCTATCGCTGGTGGGAGCAAAAACACTGTTTCCCCGTTTTGAATTATGGGAAAAACAAAATACCCGCCGCTGTTGGGTGCCGAAACCTGGCCCTGCGAGGTCTGAACGGTAACTCCCTGTTTGTAAAGCGGTTCCCCGGGGTCTTGCACCCCGTTGTTGTTCCAATCATGATAAATGGTGCCGACAGCCCCATACGGATAAAAGTTCAGCACCGTGATTTTTTGCTTGACAATGCTGTCGCAACCAAGATACGTATTGTAAGGAGCAGAGACAAGGTTATACATCCCCGGAGCATTCAGGTATACATATGGCTCCTCATTCCAGACAAATGGCATATCAAAGTAAGTCAGCAGTGTATCCGGCAAAATAGTCGGGGGGATGGGCTGCACCACCACTGGCAAACAAGTAGGAACGCTGCTACCGGAACAAACGTTCATGGCAGTCACGCACACATTGCCGCCCTGATTCCCAAAGGTCACAGTGATCTGCGTTCCAGTCGGGGCGGGTATATCAAGCGAACTTAGCCATCCATCGTTAATGATGGCGCCAGGTGGCACACTCCAGCTGTAATAAGTGGCATTCGCGACTGAAGGTATGGTGTAAACGGCCTGTCCGCCCGGGCATATCTGCGTGGCGCCCTGTACGGTGGAGACTTGGAATGGCGGGGATGATTGCGTTGAACCACTGGTCACATCAACGATAAAATCGCAAACATCGCTCGTGAAACCATCGATTAATAAAAAATACTGTTGTCCCGGTGTAAATCCATCGAAACTTAACCCAAGCGGTATACCAGCACCCTGCGGTAAACCTGGATTGCATACTAAAACATCGCCCTGGCAACCCTCAAGAAATGCCATCTGTAACCCATCTCCCTGCAAGCAGTTGTACACTGTCAGGTCCATGGTAATCTGTTCCGTGCCAGCAACGAAACCTAGCCAGACAGGGTTGTGAACAGTGATCTGACCACAGATCTCCATATTGTTGGGATAACCATCGGCATTGTTGCCATGCAATCCATCCAAATTGCAGAAAATACAAGAATTATTGCAGTTGGTAGGAAGTGGCGTAATGTCCGGAGGACAAGAATAAAGCGCTTGTGCCCGGAGGGCTACACCGAACAACAGCAAACCAGCGGAGAGTAATGATCTGTAGTACATGGCGACGTTTCTTAAGAAATACAATTCCAAGATACAAGCACCATGCCTTTCCGCCGCCTGCAAATATTTTTTTTATAAAACTTGACCGCAGCCCAAAGAAGTACTTACATTTGTATCATCGTACTGATACATTGATACAATTATGATTTCTACAACAAGCACCTATCGGCAGGATATTCTCAGCAGCACTGGTCATTTTGGCCCTTACGGTGGCACTTATGTGCCCGAAGTGCTGCTCCCCGGTCTCCAGGATATTGCAGCGGCTTACGACCACCTGAAAACCGATCCTGATTTCCTGGACGAGTTTCACACAGCGCTCCGCGAATTCGACGGTCGGCCTACACCACTGACACCTTTGCCAAGGCTGAGTGCTGAAATTGGCGGCGCGCAAATATTTTTAAAAAATGAGGGCCTCAACCATACAGGTGCGCACAAGATTAATCACTGTATTGGCCAGGCCATCCTGGCCAAACGCCTCGGCAAAACACGCATCATTGCTGAAACGGGTGCCGGACAGCACGGTTATGCCACCGCTGCTGTCTGCGCTCGGTTCGGACTCGATTGCACTGTTTATATGGGCCGCATAGACTACGAACGGCAGCGTCCGAACGTTTACTGGATGGAACTGCTCGGGGCAAAAGTAGTGCCCGTAGAAGACGGCAGCCAAACGCTCAACGATGCTGTCATCGCCGCCTTCAAAGATTGGGTGGAACACCCTGAAAGTTACTACCTCCTGGGCTCTGCAGTTGGGCCGCATCCCTACCCGGCGATGAATACTTTTTTCCAAAAAATTGTGGGGGAAGAAACCCGCCAGCAGTGTTTGGATCAGATCGGCCGGACCCCTGATTATGTGATGGCCTGTGTGGGTGGCGGCAGCAATGCAATGGGGATGTTTTTCGAATTTCTCGACGACGAACAGGTGCAGCTCATCGGGGTTGAAGCGGGTGGCCGTGGCACGCAACCGGGGGAACACGCCGCCAAAGTAAGGCAGGGGGTAAAAGGCATTTTTGAAGGCTACCATTCCTACTTTCTGCAGGATGGGGATGGCAACATTGCAAGCACCCACTCCGTTTCTGCGGGGCTGGATTATTGTGGCATCAGTCCCATCCTTGCCCACCTGGCCGATGAAGGCCGGGTACAGTTTGCAACTGCCAGCGACGAAACAGCCCTGGCAGCCGTGCAACGCCTCGCCCTTGCCGAAGGAATTATCCCGGCGTTGGAATCGGCGCATGCATTTGCACACGCTTTCGAACTGGCCGCAAATCTTACCCCTGATCAAGTAATTGTAGTAAATGCCTCCGGGCGGGGGGAAAAAGACCTGTTTATTACCATGCGCCATTTTCAGCCGGAAAGCCTTCGGAAAGTGGGGGAACTGTTGTTGAAGGGGTGAACTGTCATTCTTGTCAATTTATTAAAATCAGAAATTATGCAAATTCCTATCATGGCCCATCTCGTACTCGGCTATCCGACGTTGCCCGAAAGTATCCGGACAGCGGAGCTATACATTGCAGCAGGTTGTGCCATTTTGGAATTACAGATTCCTTTTTCGCACCCCACGGCCGACGGGCCCGTCATTACCCGCGCTTGCCAGGTTGCGGTGGAAGAGCAGGGTATTACGGTTGCCAATTGTCTGGAAGCCATAGCCGGGTTGACATCGCGTTTTCCGCAACAAGAGATCATTGTAATGTCGTACCTCAACCGGATTTATACCTATGGCGCCGATCGGTTCCGCGAAAAAATGGAGCGAATGGGTATTCGACATCTTATCGTACCCGATTTGCCGGTCGACAGCCCCGTTGCGAAGGCGTTACACCAACCCGGGCAGCTGCAATTATTGCCCGTACTCGCCGCAAATGTATCCGATGCCCGTTTGCAACAACTGCTGGCTGCAGGACACGATTTTTTCTACCTGATGTCTGATTTCAAAATCACAGGCAGTACCTTTAGTCTCAATCCGCGTCTAAAACACATAGCCCAAACCATCAAGGCGACACAAGCCAACGCAAGGGTGGGCATTGGTTTTGGCATCAGTACAGCGGAACAAATTCATCAGGTGCTCGAAGTAGCTGATTGTGCCATTATTGGATCCGCCCTGATTCGCGCACAGGAGGAAAACAGATTGAACCGCTATTTTAATGAACTGCTGCTGGAGACCACCAAAAGCACATGACCAAAAAAGTAAAATTAAGCCCAAACTTCTAATCCAAATTGGCCAAAAACTGTTTTATCCCTAAGCGCCCAAAAGCCTAATTGCCAGTACTATGACCATCCAACCAATTTTCAATACCGACCGCCCTATACTTATAGCAGGCCCCTGTTCTGCAGAGACTGAAGAACAAGTGCTCGCTACCGCGCATGGGCTCAAAGACAAGGGCATTCAACTCTTTCGCGCGGGCATCTGGAAGCCCCGCACACGCCCTGGCGCTTTTGAAGGCATCGGGTCGGAAGGCCTAAAATGGCTGAAGCGCGTGAAGCAGGAAACCGGCCTTAAAGTGACCACCGAGGTGGCCAATGCCCAGCACGTGTACGAATGCCTGAAATACGGTGTGGATGTGTTTTGGATTGGCGCACGCACAACGGTTAACCCCTTTTCTGTTCAGGAAGTAGCCGACGCCATGCAGGGTACCGACATTCCGGTGCTGATTAAAAACCCGGTCAACCCCGACTACAAATTATGGATCGGCGCCATTGAACGCATTTACAAAGCTGGCATTACGCGCATCGGGGTGATCCACCGCGGTTTTAGCACCTATGGCGATTCCAAATACCGCAACGTACCACGCTGGCAAATGGCCATCGATCTGATGCAGGAGTTTCCTGGTCTGGAAGTCATTTGCGATGTCAGCCATATTTGTGGTCGCCGCGACATCCTTGCCGAAACCGCACAGAAGGCTTACGACCTCAACTTCGACGGCCTGATGGTGGAGGTACACCCAACCCCCGACCAGGCCTGGAGCGATGCCGCCCAACAAGTCACCCCAGCGCGTTTTGGCGAAATGATGCAAGGGTTGGTGCGCCGCCGGATTACCTCCGACGACCCCGACTACCTCGCCCAGATTGAAAATTGCCGGAATGAAATCGACGACATTGACGAGGAACTCATCAACCTGATCGCCCGGCGCATGCAGCTCGTTAAAGAAATTGGGGTGGTAAAAAAAGAAAAAAACATCGCAGTACTGCAGCCCGAACGCTTCCGCGCGCTCCGTGATGCGCTGCGCCGCCGGGGAGAAAAAAGTGAGCTCAGCCCGGAGTTCATAGCCATGCTGCTGGAAGCCGTGCATCAGGAAAGCATCAACCAACAGGAGCACGTTATGAACGACGGGCAGGAATCCCCGCCACGGCAGGAAGTACCCGGGAGTTTGTGGATGGGGGATTGAAAATATACTATTCCAGCCTCCCTACAATCAAATTCCGAATATACTCCTCCACCGGCTCGGCACCCATGTCGTAATTCGACATGACAACAACAACATAGCCCTGGTCTAAATACATATCCAACCCGCTGTTGAGGCCTGGAAAGCCACCGCCGTGGCCCACTACCTTCCCCTTTGGTGTCGGTTGCACGCCAAACCCAAAACCATAACCGGCGCTGGCATAGTCAGACCACATTTTATCCAAAGCAGCCTTGGAAACCAGGCTGCCCGATTCCATGGCAAGGGCAAAACGATGCAGATCGCGAACGGTTGAATACCCGCCCCCAGCTGGTCCGCCTTTGAGCACGTGCATGAAAACATTGCTTTTCCAGGCGCCATCCTGGGCACGCAGGTAACCATCTGCCAGGTTTTCATTGACACGGTCGAGTTCGTAACAATCTGAATGGAGCATGCCAGCGGGTTCATAAATATTCTCGCGGATGTAGTCGAAATAGTTTTTTCCCGTTGCTTTTTCGATCACCACACCCAGCAACAACATCCCGGTATTGCTGTATTGGAACCGGCTGCCCGGTTCAAACGCCAGCGTATCACCTTGCACAAGAGGCTTGTAGTCGTCGACAGCCCTAAACAAGTCGCGGGTTTTTTCATAGGTATCGTTAAAATAGGAGCCCAAACCCGACGTATGGGTGAGCAGGTGCACTACTTTACCCCGATCAGTGATGCTGCGGGGCAGCCAGCTGGCATCCACATATTGGCTGATGGGGTCGTCGAGATGTACCAAACCTTTGTCAACCAGCTGCATGACGGCCGTTGCAGTAAACATCTTATTCATGGAACCCAGGTTAAACTTTGTATCGATGTTGTTGGGTACATGCCAGGATTTGGTAGCCTCGCCACAGGCAAATTCATACAACACCTTATCGCCCTTTGCCAGCAGCACGGTACCGGAAAAAACGTCTTTTGCCACCAATTCGGGCATTTTTTGGGCTATTTCGCGGATCATTTCCGCTTCACTGAGCATGGGCATGGTATAATTCAGGGGCGGGCGGGCGGGCCCGATTCGAAGCCCGGCGACCAACTCCTCAGGTCCGTCAAAGTACATGGTGATGCCCTGCCAATTGCCAAACAAGCGGTCTTTCAGGATCATGGTCGTGCCTGGCCTTTCTTCCGCGTAGCTGCGTGTGCTGAAAAAATCCAATCCCCCGGTTTGTCGGTTGGTTCCAATAAATATTTGTTCGTGTTCTTCCAGGGATACCTGGTTGCGAAAACCGGCACTACAATGCTGGTCCAGAAAATCGGCTACTGCCGCTGGCGTCCCTGCATTCAGGGTTTCAATCAGTGCCTTGGCGCGCAGGCCGGCCTTCCCCGCCGGCAATTGCGAAACATCGGTAAAATCAGATTGTGCGCTAAGTGCGTTGGCCGCTAGCCAAAACAGGCCAGCAAAGAAGGTTTTGAGCAGCGTAAATTTAGGAGACATAAACAGGTGCAATTAATTAGGTAAATACAACATGGTGCATGCTAAAAGCGCGTTAGAACAACACCTTTTCCCCATAAGACACGCATTCGCCAACACAGGTTGCAATCTACGAAACATTTCGTAGATAATATTTTTGGCGCGCTAAAACAGCAAACAACCCGAGCCTCAGGGCAAAAAAAAACCGGATATTGCGCGGGGCAATTCCGGGTAAAGGAGGTCAAGCCTGTGTATTTTGGAATTATTTTTTGTCTTGTTTGGAAAAAACCTTTTGCAGCAGCGGGCTGCTGCGTTGGTTCACATCCGAGCGGATACCCGCTTCTTTTTTCTCAATGAGGCTGAACATTCCGGAAAGCGCCATTTTGGTTACATGGTCGTCGAGTTCTGGATTTGTTTTCGTGACGAATGGAATTTTGTTGTAGGCCGTCACGGCGTCCCGCCAATAAGTCCGGGCATTCACCTTGTCGAGCGATTCCTGGATGATCGGTTTAAACTCGGCGTAGAGTGGTTGATAGGTGGACTTGTTCAAGTATAGGGTTGCGGAATTGGGGTCACCCATGAGGATGTTCATGGCGTCCTGGAAAGTCATTTTGGTGATGGCTGCTATGAAAATCGGTTTTGCTTTTACGGCAGCGTCTTCGGCTGCGCGGTTCATGCGTTCGGTAAGGTCGGCCTCCACGTTTCCAAATCCGGGAACTGCCTTGAGTTTATCGGCTACTTTTTGGGCTTCTTCCGGCATCAGAATTTTGTAAGCGCTCTTGTAGTAGCCGTCTTTAGCGGATAAAAAAGTGACCGCCTCTCCGACCCCATTGTCGAGGGCTTCTTTAAGGCCCCGGCCAATTTCATCCTGGCTAAGGCCGATGCCTTTATCGCCGATTTTGATGCCACCAACGGCATCCTGGGCTTTTTTTAAATTGATTTGTGCAGGAAGATAAGACGCGGCAGTGATTGTCAGCGCCATGATACCAAGTGTTTTAATGTTCATAGGTGTGTTTGATTTTAATTGATCGCACTAATAACGCTGGAATGATGCGCTTGGTCACGAAAAGCACCCTACTTTAGATTTTCTTTAACAGCAAGCGGATAAAAACCAATAAATTAGCGCACCAAAACAGCGCGTCATGGCCCTTAACCTGCTCGACACCGAAGCTTATCCCAAATGGATGCTGCATCCTGCCTGGTGGGCTGTAACCAATATGCTGGTGTCAATTTATGGAATATTCTTCCTGAACTGGCGCACAGAACCGCTCATTTTCCTGTTTTGGATGGAGGTAATATTAAGCATTGCCGCTGCCCTGATTCGGGTAATGGGCGCCATGCAGGGAAAGCCGTTCCGGGAAACCTTGATTCCAAAAATCAGTATTCTGATTTTTGGATTTTTCATGGGCATTGCTTTCATTATGCTAACCGTCGCGTTTACCATCAAAGGCTGGAGCGACAACTGGGATGGCAGTGGCTTTCAATATATACGCTGGCAAATGCTCATTCTTGCGCTCAATTACGCCGCAGCTGTTTTTGTATATTATTTTCTCAATGGCCAGTACAAAACCGCTTCTCCCATTGGTGAACTGATGAGCGTATTTGTACGGTTGCTGTTTTTAATCTGCCTTTTAATGGTGATTACACAGCATATGATGCCTAAATTTCCGACACTCAATCAGGCTCAATGGACGGGAGGAGCAATTGTTGGGCTCAAATTTATGGCCGACTGGATCTTCTCACGCAGATATTTCACCCCCCGAAACACCCTGGAAACCACCTGACATGGACCAAGTACCGCCTACTTATTGCGACTGGATCAACCGAATGCCCGAATCGGAACAAGAACTTCACCGCCAATACCACGACGAACAGTACGGCTTCCCCATCGAAAGTGATCAGGAACTGTTCTGCCGGCTAATACTGGAGATAAATCAGGCTGGTCTCAGCTGGACCACCATCCTGAAAAAGCAAGAGGGCTTCCGAAAAGCGTACCACAATTTCGACATAGCAAAAGTGGCGGACTACGGCGATACCGACAAAGCCCGGCTGCTCAATGATCCCCACATCATCAGGAACCGCCTGAAAGTGGAAGCGGCTATCCACAACGCACAGGTCATCCAGCGTTTACAGGCAGATTACGGCTCTTTTAAAAACTGGCTTGATGAGCAGCACCCTGCATCGCGTGAGGAATGGACTAAAATCTTCAAAAAAAACTTCCGCTTCACTGGCGGAGAAATTGTCAACGAATTTCTGGTGAGCACCGGATACCTGCCCGGGGCGCATGGCCCGAATTGTCCGGTTTTCCATAAAATCAAACAGGCGAACCCTGCGTGGATGAATGCTTGACCCGCTCCTGGAAGGGCACTATAGATTAGGGGGTATGTCCACCATGGTTCCGTACATCTTGTTTTTTCGGGTCATTTTTATCAGATAGGCAAGTCGTTTATCGGCCGCTTCAGGGTTGGTACGGTAGGATTCCAACACAAATCCGATTCTAATTTTCTGGTATACCATGGGGAATGCCTGAAAATTTGTCCAAACCTCCACATCTGCCTGAAGTTGCTGTAAAATTTCATCGGGAATCAACAAAGGATCATCGGGACTTCCCAGCAGGTGCTGAATGGGCGCCAGCCCGGCCGCTGTCATTTTCCACAACTTTTGGAGTTTAAAAATCCGCTGCCGATTGAGTTCGGAGAGGAAGCTTTTAGGGCGGCGGGGGGTAAACCGTTGCACCGAGCTTTCGTGATCGTACTTTTTGGCCAGGCCATCGATCCAGCCAAAACAAAGCGCCTCTTCTACGGCATCATTATAAGGCATGGATGGTTTTGGACTGGCCTTGTGGTACGTTTGGAGCCAAATTTCAGGCGCAGATTGGTGGTTTTTCTCCAACCATGCGCGCCAGTCGCCTCGGTCGGGGGCATAGTAGACAGTAGTAATTTCCATAAGTTGGATTCTGGACTTTGGCAGCTAAAATAACCCCCATTGTGGCCGGATCACAATGGGGGGCTACACAAATTAACTGTTTCCTTTGTTGATCATACCTTGCAGGAAGCCGCCGATGCCACCACCAGCGCCACCCAGCACACCGCCACCTAGCAGAGAGCCCAGCAAGCCGGAAGCAGAGTCGCCCATAAGGCCGCCCAGCATACCGCCCAATCCGGGATCACCCATTGCCTGTGCTACTGCACCCAGCACGCCACCACCAAGGGCGCCGGACATGGCGCCATTTTTAGCATCTTGTTTTAATAAAATGCCCGCCAGGGCACTTACAACCGGTACGGCCCAGGTAGCTGAGCCTGCCGGCAAAAATTTGTTGGCGAGAAAACCAACAATGAGGGTTATTGCAGAGGAAAGTAATGTCTTTTGCATAATAGATGCTTTTCGTTTTGCAATCAATGAAAATTGAATTTTTATATTCCGGCAATAGCAAATGTAGCAAATATTTATTTGCAGACAAGGGCATCAATGGCAAAAAAGGCAAAGGCCCAAAATACTGTAAAACCATGCAAAATTGTACGCCGACCCTACACGCCGTCACATCGAGTGTGGAAATAATTTCCGAACTTCGCCCCAACCGTTCAACAACGCAACCACACCATGTTCTCAGCCGCTACCTACCAAGCCCGTCGGGCACAACTCAAAAAAGACCTGAAATCCGGACTGCTCCTTTTCCTCGGCAACAACGAGGTTGGAATGAACTATGCCGGCAACACCTACCACTTTCGGCAGGACAGTAATTTTTTGTATTTTTTTGGCCTCGACCAACCGGGGTTAGCCGCCATAATCGACATCGATAACGACCGTGAGATAATTTTTGGCGACGACCTCAGCATGGAGGACATTGTTTGGATGGGCTCCCAGCCCAAAATGAAGTCGCTGGCCGAACAGGTTGACATTCGAGAAACGCTCGCCTTCAAAAAAGGCTGAGTGGCTATGTAAAAAAAGCCCGCCGCTCCGGGCAGCAAGTCCACTTTCTACCGCCTTACCGCCACGACAACATGTTGTTGCTGAAGGACCTGCTGAACCTGCCCTTGCCCAAGCAAAAAGCAGCGGCCTCCGAAGCCTTTATCCGTGGCGTAGTGGCACAACGTGCCCACAAAAGCGACGAAGAAATTGCCGAAATGGAATTGGCCGTCACTGTCACCGGTGTGATGCACGTAGCCGCCATGCGCGAAGCAAGAGAAGGCCGGGTTGAAGCAGAACTGGCGGGATTGGTGGAAGGTCTGGCGGTTGCCAATGGTGGCAACCTGTCGTATCCGGTTATTCTTTCCGTCGATGGGCAAATTCTACACAACCACTACCACGGCAATATCCTCGAGAAAGGGCAGTTGGTGCTGGGTGACTTTGGTGCAGAAACGGCCATGCATTATGCCGGCGACATCACCCGCACTTTTCCCGTCAACGACCATTTTAGCAACAAGCAAAAGGAAATTTACCAGATTGTTCTGGATGCCGAAAACAACGCCATAGCCTCCCTCAAGCCCGGCATCACCTACCAGCAGGTGCACCTCAATGCCGCCCGGCAAATGGCCGATGGCCTCAAAGCCCTCGGACTCATGAAAGGCGATATGGCCGAAGCGGTTGCACAAGGCGCCCATGCCCTGTTTTTTCCTCATGGATTGGGCCACATGATCGGGCTGGATGTGCACGACATGGAAGATCTCGGAGAACAATATGTCGGCTACACCGATAATGTGCACCGTAGCACGCAGTTTGGCACCGCCTATTTGCGCCTTGGCCGCGCCCTGGAACCCGGTTTTGTGCTCACCGTAGAGCCCGGCCTCTATTTCATTCCGGAGCTCATTGACCAGTGGCGCCGCAAAAAAATGTTTACCGACTTCATCAACTACGATGCCCTGAAAAAGTACCGACACTTTGGCGGTGTTCGTATTGAAGACAATGTGCTCATTACCAAAACCGGCCACCGGGTACTTGGAGAGCCAATACCGAAAACCATTGAAGAGGTGGAATCCATTCGAATGGGAGGGTAGCCTTTTGCCTTTGAACAGAGGTACTTCTGGATTGGTTTTCAAAACACCCAACCGCTATGGAAATTATCTATAAAACCAACGCAACGCTGGACATGGTTGCGGTTGCTGCGCTGTACGACGACGCTGGTTTGCGCCGACCAACCGACGACCTTGAACGCATCAAACGCATGTACACCAACAGCAACCTGGTAATCAGTGCCTGGAACGGTGAGCAACTGGTTGGCGTTGCCCGCTCGCTGACCGACTTTAGTTACTGCTGCTATTTATCCGATCTGGCCGTATTGAAAGCCTATCAAAAAAGCGGTATTGGCAAGCAACTGGTGGAAGCAACCAGGCAGGCAATCGGCCCGGAATCCATGCTGTTGTTGCTCTCTGCCCCAGGGGCCATGGAATATTATCCTCGAATAGGGATGAAAACGGTGGAAAATGGTTTTATTTTTCTGCGGGAAAAATAAAACGACAGAACATGATATCAGGCAACCCTGTGTTGAAAACCATTTGCTTTCTGCTGCTGTGGGCCGTTGTGCCGGCCTTAAAGAGCCAAACTTACCCTATTGGGCAGCAGGTGATTACTTACCAGGATCCTGCCCGCAGCAACCGCAATATCCAGACCTACCTGTATTACCCGGCCACCAGCGCCGGCACCAATACCCCCGTGGCGGCTGGCGATTTTCCGATAATTGTCATAGGGCATGGGTTCACCATGAATTACAGCCCTTATGTGTTCTATGCCGACACGCTGGTGCCCCAGGGTTACATTGTGGCCATCCCCAATACAGAAACGGGCTTTTTACCCAATCATACCAATTTCGGGCTGGATCTGAAATTTTTAGTCGACAAACTGTACGCCGAAAACAGCAACAGCAATTCGCCCTTCTTCCAGCACATACTGCAGGAATCCTGCATCATGGGTCATTCGATGGGCGGCGGCTGTACCTACCTGGGAGCCTCCAACAACCCGAATGTCAGCACCACCATTACACTTGCCATGGCAGAAACCAACCCTTCGGCCATTGCAGCAGCCAGCTCGGTTAATGTGCCCAGCCTTGTCTTCAGCGCCACCGACGATTGCGTGACACCGGCAGCCAGCAATCAAACCCCGGCCTTCAACAATTTGCCTGCTTGCAAGGTGTTTGTTTCCATCATCGACGGCGGCCACTGCAATTTCGCCACGTACAACTTTAACTGCAACTTCGGGGAAATGACCTGCAATCCCGGCGGGCCTCCCCTCAGCGGTACTGAGCAGCGTGCCATCGTTTGCAAACTCATCCAGCCCTGGCTCGATTATTTTTTAAAAAGCGACCCTGGCGCCTCCGGTCAGTTCTCCAACACCCTTAACACCGCTGTTGGCAACAGCGAAATCACGGCGATTAACGCCTGCTCGGTGTTTCCGGTTGAACTTCTGTCCTTCAGCGCCGCTGTAGAGAACGACCTACCCGTGCTCCGCTGGCAAACGGCAACCGAGCTGAATACCAAGCACTTTTTGGTGGAACGCAGTACCGATGGCAAGACATTTGCTGCTGTCGGCACTGTAGCAGCCGCAGGTTATTCCACCGCCACAAGCACCTACAGGTTTGAAGACCACCAGGCTGTGCGCGGTATGTTGTATTACCGCCTGAAAATAGAGGACCTGAATGGGGTGTACGATTATTCGCCCATCGAATCCTTGCGATGGAGCGCTGCCGGCCAATGGCAGGTATATCCTAACCCCGCCAACACCAGCATTGTCATCAGCCGGCCAGATGGTTGGACTGAAAGCATTAGCGGAATGATTTGTAACAGCATGGGCGAACAAGTTCAACAGTTTGCCCTGAACCCGCTCGAAACACCTTTGCGCTTGAACATCCAAACACTACCACCTGGAAGTTATTGGCTGCAATTTATTGGGGAGGGCCTGACCGCTCAGGTTCGCTTTATCAAATCCTAAGAGATTATTGCTTGCTGGTATATACAATTTGCCAGTCCAGAAATTCGCAAAGCACTTTGCTTCGGGAATAAATCCTATAATGATGCTCAAATTAGCTGCCGCTTTTTTCGCCACTTTGGTGCTGTATGGCACTTTCGACCTGCTGTTCATCAACCTTTTTGCCAAGGCCTTCATTCAAAAGCAAGTCGGGCCGCTCCTTGCAGAACAGCCCGACTTGAGTGCAGGTATTGTCTTTTACCTCATTTTTACCGCCGGCTTGCTTTATTTCTGCATTTACCCAGCCCATTCCTGGCAGCAAGCCGCTTTAAACGGCGCCTTTTTCGGGCTGGTTGCCTACGCCACTTACGAACTGGTCAACAAAGCGCTGCTGGCTGGCTGGCCCCTGGCCCTGGTGGTGGTAGACATTGCCTGGGGCATTTTTGTGGGCGCCGCCGTGTGCAGCCTGAGTTACCTGCTGTTGAGCCGAATGGCATGGACGCCGGTAAAAAGGTAGCGGTAGTCGGCTCAAACAGGTTCAGGCCCTACCGGGAACATTTCAATGACTGGATTTCTCATCATTAAACTATTCCCGGTAAAGCCTAATAAGCCTGCTTAAAATTCCTTCATGTTATCCTCCGGGTTCCGGTCCACCAGCAACGAGAAGGGATCGACCCCGGCCTTGTGGGGTTTTTCCTTGACGATAAAAGTGTACGTGTTGTCCTTTTGCGTCACTTTTCGCCGTTCCCGGTACAGCAACTTGCCGTTTTCCTTTCCGGAAGCTGGTTTGGCATAGGCCCCGATTTCGATGTAATCGTTTAACGACACCTCGGTTTCCTTGCCTTGATCATCGGCCTTGAGTTTGCGGCATTCCAGGTTCACAGTAACCTCCCAGGTACCATCACCCAAGTCCTTCAGGTCTGCTTTGGTGCAGCGGTTTTCGAACAGGGTGATGTCTTCAAAGAGGTCTTTCAACACGTATTGCAGCGAGTCGGGTGTATGCGCGTAAAAGGCGTCGAGTGCGTCGAGGCTCACTGGATAGGGCGGTGGCGCATAACGGTATTTTTCTAAAAAATCGCGCAACGCAGCGTTCACGTTCTCTTCCCCAATGGCTTCTTTCAAAGCATACATCACGATGCTACCTTTATTGTAGTGGATGTACCCCTGCCCTTCGCATCGGTTCAAAGGAAGTTCTTTCAGTGTTTCCCGGCCCCTGCCGCGAAGGTATTTGTCCATCTCATACTTCAGGAATTTGCGCATCTGATCGCGGCCGTATTCGTGTTCCATCACCATGAGTGCGCTCCACTGTGCAAAGGTTTCTACCAGCATTTCTCCGCCCTGCATGCGGGCGCCACACTCCTGGTGCCCCCAGTACTGGTGCCCAATTTCATGGGCTGCCACATAGAACATCATGTCCACATCGTCGTCGGGATCTTTAAAATCGAGGATAAATCCGATCCCTTCGGCGTAAGGCATGGTGCCGGGAAAGGACTGCGCAAAGCTGGCAAAACGGGGAAATTCGACAATCCGGCATTGCTTGTGGTAGTAAGGGCCAAAATTGGTGGTATAGTATTCCAGCGACTTTTGCATGGCATGCAGCATCCGCTCCACGTTGAAATCGTGGCCTTTTTGGTAGTAAACCTCCAGTTTTACGCCATTCCACTCTTTACGGGCTACCTCGTAGCGGGCGCTCATGAAGGAGTAAAAATTAAAGGAAGCGTGATCCAGTTTGTAGCGGAAGCAACGCCGGCCGTTTTCGTCCCATTCTTTGAGCAGCGAACCTGGTCCGATGGCGATTTGGTCGGGTGCCGTGCGAATCACCGTTTCTACATTGACCCAATCGCTGTTCAACCCAATATAGGCATCCCTGCGGTGCAGGGTGTCTGCACGGTTGAGGACCGGCATCCTGCTTTTTTCAGGCAGGCCATACTTTTTTCGGTCGTTTTTATCCGACATCTCTCCGTCTTCCTGGTAACCAAAAATCGGAATCACATCGGTGTTGTCGAAAAAAGTGCCGTTTTGTACGATCCTGTTCCAGCGCACCTCATTTTCAAATCCTGTGGGTTCAAAATCGGTGCTGAAATTCAGCACCAGGGAATCGCCAGGCATCAGGGCCGGTTCAAAGCGGAAGATCCGCATGTTCAGGCTGGAATCATTTTCCAGTAGCTTCAGGCGCTCATTGCTGATGCTGAACTTGCCGTAGCGTGGTACATTGACAAAAAGCGTGTCAATGGCCTGATGATAAATATTGCGTGCTTTGAACGTCCCCAGCACCTTTAAGGATCGCGTTTCCGGATGGAGGTCAATGTCGTAAAAAGCATTGTACACCCGGGGTTGCAGCCTTCCGGTGTATTGTTTGTATTTTTTCTCGTATTCCACTTGCAGGTTTTCACCCTGCCGACTGTTTTTGTAGGTATTCAGCACCTGGGTATTATAGTAGGTCCAACCGGCGGTAACCAGCCATACCGACAGCAAAGCAATACCTGCCAGTCGGTAACGTGGCCATTCAAGGCGTGCAATTTTGAAGCGTTTCGCCCAGGTATTTTCCTTGCCCCTTGGCCACAGTAAGATGGTTGCAATGGCCAGCATGGCACAAAACAGGGTCCAATAGGTTCCAAACCAGGCCAGACCTTTCAAAAAAGGTTCGTACCCATAAAAATCGGAGAGGATATAATCAGGCATACCTCCAAATTTGAGCATGTTGGTATCAACCTTTAAAACACCCCAAATAAAGCTGTTGAGAATGACCAGAATGATGACCAGGAAAAAGCCCAGGTACATGTTGGGCGACAAGGCCTGTACCAAAAACGAAAGCGCCAGTATAAAAGCGAAGCCCAGCATGTCCATCACCAGCAATTCCCGGATATACACCCACCAATCGTAATGGTGATATCCCATGGAGGTCTGTGCAATCACTGCAGCCACCATGGCGATAAGTTGCAGGCTGAGCATAACGCCCAGTACCGCAGCGTATTTGCCAAGCCAAACGGTCCAGTTGTGGGTTGGCAGGGCGTCCACAATTTCATTCATCTGGCTGTTGCGTTCCTTCCAAATCACCCAGCCACTGAAATACACCATAATGATGATGGTGAAAAGGTAAAAAGAACCCCGGATCAAATCAATCATGGTATAGGTCACCGGTAGTTCGTGGGTGCCGTAAGCTTCGTTGGCGTACATCATGTTGGGCACACAATTCAGCAAGCCCAGCAAGGCCAATAAAATAAACGCCGTACTCCGGATAATGCCCCACCATTCGGTGCGAAACTGGCTGCTCAATTGTTGTAGGGTGGTCGACCAGCCTTTCTGCGGCGCCACCTTTGGAATTTCGCCCAATACCCGCAACCCAAGCGGCTCGTCCTTCTCTGTAATTTTCTTCTGCTTTCCCGATCGGGCTTTTTCAGCAAAAGAGAAGCGGCGATAGCCCAGGAATAACATAAGTAAGCCAACGCCCATCCAAAGCAGGCGATTGAGCAGCAGCATCCCGCTGAGCCCAACGGCCATGGTGTTCTTATCATCGACCGTCCAGTATTTGGTGGTGATGCCAAAAGCTCGTATCCCCAAGGGGTCGAGCAGCATAGACAGGCTTTCGTTGTCGAGGTTCCGCATCAGGTTACCCGCCACAATATAACCCACCAAAATAGCCGTGGCCGCTACGAAGGAGTACAAGGTAGAGCGTGTATTGATGGCTACCGCATACAGGATACCGCCAATGAAAATCATGTTGGGCACTACAAAAATCAGGAAGCCCATGATATGGCCCTGCATTTCGAAGGGCCCAAACCGATTGGCATCCAGCCAATCGAAAACGGAATTAGCACCTGTGCCAATCCACATGCCCAACGAAACCCCCAACATAGGGATCATCGCAATGAGCAAGGCGCCAGCGTAATGGCCAAAATAATAGGCTGCTTTGCTAACAGGTTTTGAAAAGATGATTTGGCTGGTGTTCCGTTCGAAATCGCGGATGGCGGCGCTGTTGAGAAATGCCGTCGTCAGCAGGATACTGAGCAGGGAAAACACCGCGTACCAGTTTTGAGCAACAAACGGCGCGTTTTTCCAAACATTCCCAAAACTGCCGCCAATACTGACGGAATCGGAAATGGTGCCAAAAAAGCACAATAATGCAATAATGAACAGGAATATCCAGGGCATCGGCGAGCGGAGCCAGGATTTTATTTCAAAGGAAAAAAAGGTGCGAAACATAGACAAGGAGGGTTCAAGTGACTTAAAATGGTGAGCAAAGGCTGCTTAAGCCTCCTGTTCCTGGGCACTGATTTTAGCGAAAAACACGTCCTCCAGTCCAGGCGTGGCCGCTTTAAATCCTCCATCCGGGTTGGTTTCGCTGAGCACGTGGATGATGGGCTTTCCCGCCACCAGTTTGCTGGAAATAACCCTGTATTGTTGTTGGTAGTCTTCTATTTCACTTTTGGCAATGGCTTTTTCCCACACCATACCTTTCAGTTCGGAAAGCGCGAGATCGGGTGCTCCGGCGTACAGCACTTGTCCGTTGTTGATGATGGCCATGTTGGAACACAATTCGCGCACATCTTCCACGATGTGCGTACTCAGGATCACGATCACGTTTTCTCCGATTTCGGAGAGCAGGTTATAAAAACGGTTGCGCTCGCCGGGGTCGAGGCCGGCCGTGGGCTCGTCTACGATGATGAGTTTCGGGTCGCCCAGCAGTGCTTGCGCAATGCCAAATCGCTGCCGCATACCGCCGGAATAGGAGGAAACCGATTTTTTGCGGTGGTCCCAAAGATTCACGCGTTGCAACAATGCATTCACCACTTCCTTTCGCTGCGCCGGCGGGATGCCTTTAAGCACCGCCAAATGGTCGAGCATTTCCACTGCACTGATCCGCGGGTACACGCCAAACTCCTGAGGCAAATACCCCAGCACCCGGCGCACTTCGTCCTTGTCCGTTAAAACATTAATATCACCCAGGGTGGCGGTGCCGGAGTCGGCGTCCTGCAGGGTGGCCAGGGTGCGCATGAGGGTGCTTTTACCCGCGCCATTGGGGCCGAGCAGGCCGTACATGCCGGTAGGGATTTCCAGCGATACGTCTTGCAGCGCGCGAACGCCGTTGGGATAGGTTTTGTTCAGGTTGTTGATGGTAAGTTGCATAGAAGACTGGTTAGGAATTGTGTACTGTTGGATGGTAGAATGACGACGAAAATTGAAGAAAAGTTACCGTATCATGTGAAATAATAGAGAAACAACGACTTTTCAGGGATTAAAGCCTTAAAAAAGCAATTGAAAGGAGCCATTCCTGCGCGAGCAGGTATCGTTTGCGATGACAAAAAGGACCCAGGGGGCTGTCGGGGGCTTGCCAATATCAATACCTTCGCTTACCTTTGCACCATGCTGAATACACAAATCATTATTATTGACATTATGATTAGCTGCAGGCCACACACCTGAAGGGATTGATGTTTTTAATAACGAAAACCCCGGCTGGTGTAAAAACTTGCCGGGGTTTTTGTTTTTGATCTGCTTATTTAAAGGCCATCCCTGTTTTACATCGGTAGACTCACTTTTTATGTCGAAGGCAAAAAAGTGGATATTTTTAATAAAAAATGGGCAACAAACCTGCAAAAACAAGCCCCAAAAGCACAACTTAGATATCTTTGCGCGCTCAAAATGACCATCACGAACTGCATATATAATGTACAGAGAATTTAAATCCCTCAACCTTCCCGCCGTAGATGCTGAAATACAGCAATTCTGGGAAGACGAAAAGATCTTCGAACAATCGGTAGCACAACGGCCGGAAAGCAACTCCTTCGTATTCTATGAAGGTCCGCCTTCTGCCAATGGTAAGCCGGGCATTCACCACGTTATGGCGCGTACGGTGAAAGACCTTTTTTGCCGCTACCAGACCCTCAAAGGATACCGCGTAGAGCGCAAAGGCGGCTGGGATACCCACGGCCTGCCCATCGAACTTCAGGTGGAAAAAGAATTGGGCATTACCAAAGAAGACATCGGAAAAAAAATATCGGTCGACGCCTACAACAAGGCCTGCCGGGAAACCGTCATGCGGTACAAAGACCTCTGGGATGACATTACCCGCCGCATGGGCTATTGGGTCGATCTCGACAAGCCTTATATCACCTTTACCAACGATTACATCGAAACCTGTTGGTACCTGGTGCAGCGTTTGTACCAGAAAAAACCAGGCGCCGGCGACTCCTTCCTGTACAAAGGATTTACCATCCAGCCTTACAGCCCGGCTGCAGGAACCGGCCTCAGCACGCACGAGCCAACATGCCCGGCTGCTATAAGGAGGTTACCGACATCTCGGCCATCGCGATGTTCAAGGTGGTGAAAAATGAAAAATCGGCCAGTCTGTTTGAGTCGGACGACGAAGATGTGCGCATCCTCGCCTGGACCACCACACCCTGGACGCTGCCGTCCAACGTGGCCCTCACTGTTGGCGCCAAAATAGAATACATCAAGGTAAAAACCCTGAGCCCTTATACCGGCGACCCCGTCAGTGTGATACTGGCCAAAGACCGCCTCTCCGCCTATTTCAATCCGGAAGACGCCGGCATGAGTTTCGACGATTTTAAACCCGGCGATAAAAAACTGCCTTTCAAAGTGGTGCAATCCGTGCATGGCCGCGACCTGGTGGATGTGCGCTTCGAGCAACTGCTTCCTATGCCGGAACTCATGACGAAGGAGCTGGAAAAGGACGGTTTCCGCGTCATTGCCGGCGATTTTGTTACCACCGAAGATGGTACCGGCGTGGTGCACACCGCACCGTATTTCGGCGCCGATGACTTCCGGGTCTGCAAGGCTGCGGGTGTTCCCTTCATCGGTATCCTGGACGATAAAGACCGCATCCAGCCGCTGGTCGACAAGCAAGGCCGCTTCGTGCCTGAAGTACCCGATTTTGGCGGACTGTACGTGAAAGCAGAATACTACCCGGAGGAGGTGCAGGCGGAAAAAGGATTCAAATCCACCGACCTGCTGATTTCCCTGAAACTGAAGGAAGACAACAAAGCCTTCAAGGTTGAAAAATACAAGCACAATTACCCCCATTGCTGGCGGACCGATAAACCGGTGCTCTACTATCCGCTCGATTCCTGGTTCATCGGGGCCTCAGCCGCTAAAGAGCGCATGGCCGAACTGAACAAAACCATCAACTGGAAACCCGAACACACCGGCTCAGGCCGCTTTGGTGTTTGGCTGGACAACCTGCAGGACTGGAACCTTTCCCGCTCCCGCTACTGGGGCGTACCCCTGCCCATCTGGCGAACGGAGGATGAAGAAGAAGAGATCTGTATTGGCTCGGTGGAAGAACTGAGTCAGGAAGTTGACAAATCAATTGCAGCTGGATTTATGAAAGTGAATCCCTATAAATTGGAAGTTGAAGAACAAAAGGCAGCATCTGCAATCAGTAAATATGTATTTACTGGTGATCCGAAAATATGGGAAACCTTAAAATCCTATGGTCGAAACAACCGTAAAAATCCAACAGAGGCTGAAAATGACCTTTGGCAGCGGCTCCGAAGCCGTGGGCTGGCCGGATTTAAATTCCGCAGACAACATGCAATCGGGTCTTTTATCGCTGATTTTGTATGTATCCCCCAAAAACTCGTAGTAGAGATTGATGGAGGCTATCACAACTCAGATGAACAAAAAACATTTGATGATGCGCGTTCGGCTTTCATGAGTCAGTGGGGTTTCAAAGTAATAAGGTTTACCAATGAGGAGGTAAGGAATGATATAGGTGGTGTATTGGAGTCGATACTCGACGTTTTAACCTCACCCCCCAGCCCCCTCTCCAAGGGAGAGGGGGTGCGCTCCGAATTTGGTGGCGATTTCAATCAAGAGGGCGGAAATTCCGAAGAACAAGTCGGCTCCCCCTCTCCCTTGGAGAGGGGGCTGGGGGGTGAGGTGGACCTCCACCGCCCCTACATCGACGATGTGGTCCTGGTATCCGCAACTGGCCGGGAAATGCGCCGCGAGCTCGACCTCATCGACGTATGGTTCGACTCCGGTTCCATGCCCTATGCGCAATGGGGACTCGATTACGACAAGCTCCACGCTGGCGACGACCGGCCTTTTAAAGCGCCTTTCGACAGCATGTATCCCGCCAACTTCATTGCAGAAGGCGTGGACCAAACCCGAGGCTGGTTCTACACCCTGCATGCCATCGGAGTGATGGTATTCGACAGTGTGGCGTTTAAAAATGTGGTTTCAAACGGACTAGTGCTGGACAAAGACGGCAACAAAATGTCGAAATCCAAAGGCAATGTAGTGGACCCCTTCGGCACCATCTCAGAGTTCGGCGCCGATGCCACCCGTTGGTATCTGATCGCCAATGCCAACCCATGGGACAACCTGAAGTTCGACACCAGCGGTATACTCGAAGTGCGCAACAAGTTCTTCGGCACCCTTTTCAATACCTATAACTTCTTTGCGCTGTATGCCAACCTCGACAGCTGGAAGATGAACGAACAGGATGTTCTGCCCCTCGATCAACGTACCGAACTCGATCGCTGGGTACTGTCGAAACTCTACAGCCTGATGCAGGATTACCGCGATGCCATGGACGATTACGAACCCACCAAAGCGGCCCGCGCCATTGAAAACTTCGTCGACGAGCACTTGTCCAACTGGTACGTACGCCTCAGCCGACGCCGGTTCTGGCGCGGCGAAATGAATACCGACAAGCGCGCCGCCTATGAAACCCTGTTTGAATGCCTGATGGTGACCACGCAACTCAGTTCCTCGCTGGCGCCGTACTTCTCCGACTGGATGTACCGCAACCTGACCGCCACGCTGAGAAAAGAGGCGAAAAATAACAATACACCGCTGCGACATGAATCCGTACACCTGACGGATCTGGTGCAGCCCGACCCCTCGAAAGTTGACAAGGCGCTGGAAAAGCGCATGGACTATGCCCAACGCATTTGCTCTCTGGCACTGAGTATCCGGAAAAAAGAGAAAATCCGCGTGCGCCTACCCTTACAAAAGGTGATGCTGCCGGTGCTCGACGAGCGTTTTATCGCAGAAGTAGAAGGTGTAAAAGACCTGATTCTTTCAGAGATTAACGTCAAGGAGATTGAATACATCACCGATGCCAGTGGTTTGTTGAAAAAAGCAGCCAAAGCCAACTTCAAGACTTTGGGCGCCAAATTGGGCAAACAAATGAAAGACGCCGCCGCCCTGATCGCCGAGTTCAGCAATGAGCAAATCAATGCCCTGGAAAAAGCCGGATCCATGGACCTTAACATTGCCGGCACCAACTATGCTATCACCCCGGAGGACATGATTGTCACCACCGAAGACCTACCTGGTTGGAAAGTGGCCAGCGAGGAAAGCCTTACTGTGGCACTCGACGTGCACCTTAGCGACGCCTTGCTGGCCGAAGGCACTGCCCGCGATTTGGTGAACCGCATTCAGAACCTGCGGAAGGACAAGAACTTTAATGTCACCGACCGCATCCACGTCACCCTGGAAAATCACCCGGCCATACAGGATGCCATCGCTCAATTCAGCGATTACATCAAATCCGAAGTGCTGGCAACCGAGCTCGTGCTGGTCGAGCAGCTCAACGCCGAAACCATCGAACTGAGCGATGAGTTGACGCTTGGGGTGGATTTGCGGGTAGATGAGATATAGATTTGCGATATCCGATTTGCGATTTGCGATTTGCGAGGGAGATGTACGATTTATGATATCCGATTTACGATATCCGATTGGGTACTTTGATTTGGAACTGATCGGTATTAATTCGTAAATCACCTCGTAAATCGGATATCGCAAATCGGATATCGCAAATCTACATCATGGTTTTCCCGGATAAATTACCCTTTTTCATCATTAGAGGAAATTAATTGCGGGGCAAGTCGTTACTTAGCATCAGGTAACGAAACACCAATTTGATGCAAAAATCTGCTGACATCCAGGCGCTCAACCACTTGGTGGAGAAAGAAAGCGCTTTTCTCGAAAAGTTAAGGGAAGTAGCCGGTAAGGTTATTGTAGGCCAGGAAGCGATGATGGACCGGCTCCTGATCGGTTTACTGACAAAGGGTCATATCCTTCTGGAAGGCATGCCAGGACTGGCTAAAACACTGGCTATCAAGACCTTGGCACAGGCCATTGATGCGCATTTCAGTCGCATCCAGTTTACGCCCGACCTCCTGCCTGCCGACGTGGTGGGCACCACCATTTACAACCCCGCGCTGTCGGAATTCACCGTGCGAAAAGGACCGATTTTCGCCAACTTCGTACTGGCCGATGAGATCAACAGGGCGCCCGCCAAGGTGCAAAGCGCCCTGCTGGAAGCCATGCAGGAACGGCAGGTAACCATCGGTACCCAGACCTTCAAACTAGAAGAGCCTTTCCTGGTGTTGGCCACCCAAAACCCTATCGAACAGGAGGGCACCTACCCACTCCCGGAAGCACAGGCCGACCGTTTTTTGCTCAAAGTAAAAATTGGCTATCCGGGCATCGAAGACGAGCGCACCATCATGCGCCGCAACCTCAACGACGAAGATATACCCGTGCCACAGGTGGTTTCCAAAGAAACCCTGCTCCAGGCCCGCAATACCGTCAAGAAAATTTTCATGGATGAAAAAGTGGAGCAATACATCCTCCACATTGTGTTCGCAACCCGCACACCGGCCGAATTTGGCTTGCCGGAACTCGCGCCACTCATCCTCTACGGTGCTTCGCCGCGCGCCACCATTTCATTGGCCAAAGCCACCCGTGCCATGGCATTTCTCCAGGGCCGCGGCTACGTTACGCCCGACGATGTACGGGAGGTTTGCCCCGATGTGCTCCGCCACCGGATCGGATTGAGCTTCGAAGCCGAAGCCGAGAACATCAACCAGGAAGCCATTATTCAAAGGATACTGGATACGTTGGTGATACCGTAGATAGGAACATTGTTGCATTCTTGGATGGTTACATTGTTGGTACTTGCCATTCTGATCCCAGCTAGTTACTCCACTCGAATAACAATGTAATAGTGCGACCATGTGACAATGAATAAGTGTAACAATGAAGCAATAAAAACAGTGTAACAATTTTTCAGTGACCACTTCAGAACTTCTCAAAAAAGTCCGCCGAATAGAGATCAAAACGCGCGGACTCAGTTCCCACCTCTTTACGGGCGGCTACCACAGCGCGTTCAAGGGGCGGGGCATGTCGTTCAGCGAAGTGCGGTTGTATTACCCCGGCGACGATGTGCGGGCCATCGACTGGAACGTGACGGCGCGCACCGGAGAACCCTACATCAAGGTGTTTGAGGAGGAGCGGGAAAATACAGTGATGTTGCTGGTGGACGTCAGCGCTTCGGCGGTTTTTGGCAGCCACACCATGTTTAAAAATGAATACATATCGGAACTCTGCGCCGTGCTAGCCTTTTCGGCCATTGCCAACAACGACAAGGTGGGCGTGCTCTTTTTTTCCGATAAAATAGAATTGTATGTACCGCCGAAAAAGGGACGACAGCATATTTTGCGCATCATCCGGGAAATCCTGAATGTGAAGCCCAGCGGCCGAGGCACCGATCTTTCCGGCGCCTTGCGGTACATGATCAACGGACTGAAAAAACGCAGTGTTTGTTTTCTGCTGTCCGACTTTCTAGCTGAAAACTACGATGAAGCACTGCGGGTACTGTCGGGCAGGCACGACTGCATCGGCATCCACTGCTGGGACCCGCTGGAGCGCGACCTGCCCGATGTGGGGGTACTTCGTGTAGCCGATGCTGAGACCGGTGAACAGATTTGGGTGGATACCACCAGTACCAACCTGCGCCGCAATTACTGGGATGCTTTTATGCGCCATACCGAGGAAACAAAATCAATTTTTCGAAAGGCAGGCGCCGATTTTCTGAGCCTCAGCACCGATCAGGAATATACGAAGGCATTGTTGCAGTTTTTTTCCAAACGCTCACAGAGTGTGGCGCATGGCTGATTTTTTAATGAGGTGAATGAGCGGATTTTTCATGCGTAGGGTATACCGTAGAGGGGAATGACAGGATAAACATGATTTTGCAGGACAAAAAAGGATTTTAATGTTGATGTTGTACGCGTTGAAAACCCTATAAAACATAGCATACACTATAATTTTATATAACCCAGTTGTAATTCATTAAGATCATTTTTAGGCAAATATCATATCCTTTTTTAGTCGTCGGCATGCTTATTTCGGGCGGCTGTTGTTTGAACACACTTGGCGCTCAAACAACAGCCAATGCCAGCTTCTCTCCCGAAGTAGTAGAAACAGGCGATACGTTTGCTTTGCGGGTATTGGTCGGCGGCACCAAGGTCGTGCCGAAAGCGGTCGACTTCACGCCCTGGAAGACGTATTTCCCTCCCGATAATATCCTGAAATGCTATGCCTGGCAACGCTCGGGCAACCAGTGGGTACAACAGGTTACCCTTATAGCCTTCGATTCTGCCACACTGAACTTACCCCCGTTGCCTGTGATTACGCATTTAGGCGATACAGCGTTCACCAACAGCATGCAACTGCGAATCGCCGCTACACCAGCGCAGGCCGAAGTAAACAGCATCAATGGCATCCGCGATATCCGGCATACCGAGGGTATAAACTGGGGCGATTTTTGGCCAATTCCCGTAGTATTGGCTGTAATACTAACTTTCTGGCTTTGGTATCTCCGCAGCAAACGGGCGAAACCTGCTCCGGCGCCTCCAGTACTGGTTGCAACCGTTGCACCCATTGTTTCAGCTTACGAAACTGCCCAGCAAGCACTGGAAAATATGGCGCATGAAAAACCCTGGAAAAGGGACCCGATGGCATTTTACATCGAATTGAGTTTGGTCATGCGCCGCTATTTTGAGGCAGCCCACGACATACCCGCCCCAGAAACGACCACACGGGAAACCATTTTTTTGTTGAAAAAGGCGGGTTTCCCAAAAGAACTGATTCGGAAAATCCAGTCGGTGTTGCAACACAGCGATTTAGTAAAATACGCGCACAGCGAAACTGCCGGCAGCGCCCATGAGAAAAACCTGGAAACCGCCATTCAAATCTTAAACGAGGCGCATCAGCCGCCATCAACCCAACCATGATCCTAGCCGAACCATATTGGCTGCTGCTCCTGCTGCTGTTGCCCCTGCTTATCTGGTACTACCGCCGGATAGCGAAGCAGCGCCATATCGCACTGCAGGTGTCGCGGCTGTCGGCCATGAAAACCGGCAAAACCTGGGTACAATACGCCAGAAACTGGCTGCAAGTGCTGCGCTGGATCACTTTCGTCATACTGATTGTCGCCATGGCCCGCCCGCAGCAACTGTGGTACGAAGCAAAAACCGAGGCCGATGCACTCGACATCATGCTGGTCATGGACGTATCGCCCAGCATGCTCAGCAAAGACATCGCCCCCGACCGGCTGAGTGCCGCCAAACAGATTGCCAGTGATTTCATCAGTCGCCGACCCTACGACCGGATCGGACTGGTGATCTTTTCCGGAGGCGCTTTTACGCAGTGCCCCCTGACCAACGACCACCGGATCCTCAAGGTATTTGTCAATAACCTGCAGGTTGGGCGCATCAAAGACGGCTCGGCACTCGGCCTGGGCATCGCCACAGCAGTCAACCACCTCAAAGACAGCCAGGCTGCCAGTAAGGTTGTCATTTTGCTCACCGACGGCGAAAACAATCGTGAGGATCTCGGGCCCGTGAAATCGGCCGCTATCGCCAGTGCTTTTGGAGTAAAAGTATATACAATCGGGCTCGGCACAGATGGCGTGGTGTCCTCCCCCGCCCGGCTGAAACCCAGCGGTGAATTTGAGTTTACCGATAGAAAAATGGAACTCGATACCACCCTGCTGACCATGGTTTCAGGGCTCACTGGTGGGGAATTTTACCGTGCTCGTAGCGCGCAGGACCTGAACAACATTTATACTACCATTGACCAACTTGAAAAAACAAAAATTACCAGCTCCGATTTACGCCGTACCCGCGACCTGCATTTTCCTTTGCTGAACATGGCATTTTGCCTGCTGCTGCTGGAAATGGTGTTGCGGTGGGGAGCGTTGAGGGTGATTACGGTATAGAGAGAGGAGTGGAGGAGTGGAGGAGATAGAGGAGGTGAGGAGATAGAGGAGGTGAGGAGATAGAGGACGGGTCAGATAGAGGAGAGTGGAGGAGAGTGGAGGAGATAGAGGAGAGTAGAGGAGATAGAGGAGAGGAATTTAGAGAAACATGATAATGGACCATATAAAGTTTGAAAATCCGGTGCTGTTGCATCTATTGTGGGCCTTACTGCTGATGGCGGTGATGCTGTACGCCTATTGGAACTGGCGCGAACGCACGCTGCGCAAGTTGGGTTCTCCAGCGCTGGAACAAAAACTGCTGTTGGGCTTTTCTTCCAAACGGTTCTGGTTACACATTGGTTTGTTTGCTGCCGGAATGGTGCTGGTAATTCTGGCGCTGGTAAATCCGTACCATGTCATTACAAAAGGCGGCGCCCCGAAACTAAGTAGCGATGTGATCATCGCATTGGATGTGTCGCAAAGCATGCTGGCAGAAGATGTTCGCCCAAGCCGGCTGGACGCAGCAAAAACATTGATTGAAAAACTAGTGCCGGCGCTGGACGGCGAACGCCTTGGCTTGGTATTTTTTGCCGGCTCCGCCTTCCCCCAACTCCCCCTCACCAACAGCTACGAAACGCTGTTGATGTTTTCCCAAAATGCCAGTCCGGCATTTATAACCGACCAGGGCACCAACCTGGATGAGGCCATTCAACTCGCCACCCGAATGTTCGACCCCAATTCCAACGCGGGGCGAACCATGATTATCCTTTCCGATGGAGAAAACTTCGGTACCGCTGCAGCCCGTCGGGCGCAGGAAGCCCGGACAGAAGGTATTATCATTCATACCATTGCTGTTGGAACACCAAGTGGGGGTAAGATTCCATTGAGCCCCAGAGAATTCAAACGAAATGCCCAGGGGCAATTTGTGGTTACCCGGCCCGACCAGGCGGCCATGCGGGAAATTGCACGCGAAGGCAGCGGAACAGCTCAGGTATTATTGAACAACGATGATGCGGTGGTTAAATCATTGCAAACCGCGATTTCGAAACAACAAAAAATACAGGTGGAAGTAAGAGCAGGAAGGTTCGTTATTCCTTATTTCCAATGGCTGATACTACCGGCCATCCTGTTACTCGCCCTGGAGCAATTGCTTTGGTGGCGCAAAAAACAGAACGCAGATGCATAAGAAATTATCCCTGCTCGTCGCTTTGATCTCGGTTAGTCTGTTGGGCTTTGGCCAATCCAATGCACTGCGGAGTGGTGAAAAACTGTACCAGAAAAAAGATTTTTCTGCCGCTGAAACCCAGTTCAAAAAGGCTGGCAATGCCACCGGCGATTACAATGCCGGCAATGCCGCCTACCAACAGGGAAACTACGAAGCCGCAGCCAGGCATTTCAGCAGAGCGGCTACCCTGGATAATGCTGTCTCGGAGAAATCCGACGCTTTCTTCAACCTCGGCAATACCTGGATGCGCCTGGGTCAATACCAGAAGGCGATTGTGGCCTATGAAAAAAGTCTGAGGCTGTCGCCTGGTCGATTAGATGCCAAAAAAAACTTGCAAATCGCCAAACGTTTGCTGGAGCAAGACGACAATCCTCCTCCTCCTCCGCCGCCACCCCCGCCGCCCAAAACGCCACCGCCCCGCGACTACTACGTTGACAAGGCCCTGAACCCGCGAAAAAAAGAGGAATACACCGGTCCACTCACCCCGGAACAGGCCCTGAGGCTGTTACAATCCATCGTGGTAAAACAGGAAACAGAAAGCGCCCGACAATATCGCGAACAGGTGCAATCCAGGGAGCCGTCTCGGTTAAAAAAAGACTGGTAATTTTAATGGGTCAGATTTCGCACATTGAAATCTGACCCATTTTAATTGACAATTTATCGGACAACGGTAATGTCACCTTTTTTGAAAATCTCTATTTCCCGGCCGCAGAAACTGACCCGAGCGTTCATTACATAGACATAAACCGCAGTTTCAGCTTCCTTGGTTCGGAAACGGCTGTCCCATGCATCCTCAACGTTATCAGAACTAAATACGAGGTTTCCCCAACGATCAAAAACATCGGTATGGTACTCCAATATTTGGACGCCATCTGCAAAATAAGGTCGGAATACCGCATTGCCAGGATGCTCAGATGACGGTTTGAGCACGTTGGGCAGGAACACAAGAGAGGTATCGCCTGCCAAATCAGCGAGTACAGCCTTTGCTTCCCGGTGAAGCGTAGTACATTCATTGCTCACGTCCACCCACACAGGCCCAGGTGTGGAGACCAGCGTATGGAGGGTGGTGTCGCCATTCCACCACAGCACCGACAGCCCGGAGATATCACCATCCAACAACGGACTTATTTCGCTTTGCAAAACATCACAAGGCAGAACGGCATCCGGGAGACTAGCCATTAAATCACCATAAGCACCAATATTCAATGGTTGCTCACTGAGGCAATCGTTGCCATCCATCACCGTGATCAGATAATCGCCGGCAGCCAGATTGGCAAACATGGAATCGGCCTGGAAGACGGAAGCATCCAGCGAATACTGCCAGGGAGATTGCCCGCCAACGGGATGAATTATAGCGGCTCCTGTTGGCGTTTGAACACAAGACTTTTCACCTTGCACATCAAACAGAACTTCCGGAAATGCAGTAACCATAACGGTTACGGTAGAATCGCAGCCTTCGGGCCCTAAAAAATGAAAATCCTGTACGGTTCCTATTGACAGCATGATTCCATTGTAGTCATACTGCGTGCCGGGGCAAACGGAGACCTCCAGGGTATTGGTTGCAGGCATAAGCGCTGCAACATCCACCGTGAGTATTGAATCACAACCCTTGTAATTCATTAACGTAAATTGCTGACTACTGCCTGCGGGAATGAGTGTGCCATTGAAATCGAAACTGGTCCCGGCGCAAGCAGCTGCATTCAGGGTGGAACTGGTTGGTAAAAATGCCGTTACATCAACCGTTAAAATAGAGTCGCACCCCAGCGAATTGGCCAGCGTAAATTGCTGGCTCGTTCCCGCCGGTATCAGCGTGCCGTTGTAATCAAAAGAAGTACCGGAGCAGGCGCCTACGTTCAGCATGCCGGCTGTTGGTAATAACGCCGTTACATCAACCGTCAAAATAGAATCACAACCCAAATAGTTAGTCAGCGTAAATTGCTGGCTCGTTCCCGCCGGAATCAATGTGCCATTGTAATCAAAAGAAGTACCGGCACAGGCGCCTACATTCAGCATGCCGGCTGTTGGTAATAACGCCGTTACATCAACCGTCAAAATAGAATCACAACCCAAATAGTTAGTCAGTGTAAATTGCTGGCTCGTTCCCGCTGGAATCAATGTACCGTTGTAATCAAATGAAGTACCGGCACAGGCGCCTACATTCAGCATGCCGGCTGTTGGTAATAACGCCGTTACATCAACCGTCAAAATAGAATCGCAACCCAAATAGTTAGTCAGTGTAAATTGCTGGCTCGTTCCCGCTGGAATCAATGTACCGTTGTAATCAAATGAAGTACCGGAGCAGGCACTGGCATCTACCGTATGCAAAGAGGACAAAATCGCAGCCACGTTGACGGTCACCAAAGAATCACAACCCACCGCGTTGGTCAGGGTAAAGGTATTACTGAATCCTGCGGGAATAAGGTTGCCGTTGTAATCGTACGAAGTATTTTCACAAGCACTTACCTCCAGCGTGTAGCTTGAATTTTGCAAGGGAAGGGCATTGACTGTCAGCACCGAATCGCAGCCATTCCAGCCGCTGAGGTGAAAAACCTGACTGCTGCCAAGCGGAATATTGACGCTGTTGTAGTTAACCGGGTTTCCTGGGCAGGCGTATACATCAAGCGTTCCAGGCGCCGCGCAACTGATGTCCAGCAACAGTGCTGTTAGCGCTTTTTGGTTGCAACCAATTAGAGAAGCGGTATCCAGCCCAATCACAATCGACCAACCCGAAGTGAGCAAAGTCGTGTCAAAACTCACAGTATAGTCCGTAGCCGGTACATTGCTGAAAGCACCAGTGACCATACTGCTGGTAGTTGCCGTTCCTGCTGGCATTCCACTTTCCCACAACAACAGGGAAACGCCACTAACCAGGGTATCACCAGCATCAATCATGCCGTTGTGGTTGACGTCCGACCAAACCTCACTGAGCACGTCGCCAAATCCATCGTACAAATCCAGATCCAGCGGACCGCTTTGGGCCGTACAACCATTGTTGTCCGTCATTTCTACCCAAAAGGTTCCGCTGCTGTCGGCCACAAAACCAGGCGAATTGGCACCTGCAATTTGGGCCCCATCCTGATACCATTGCCGAAACAATATCTGGCAAATTGGGCACACAAATCGTGTCCGGCCGGCATCGGGTATGACAGCCACCCGGAATAGCAGCAATGTTGGGACCAGGGAGGATACTGACGGTATTGCTGGTGTCCGAACAACCAAACTGGTTCACCACGCGGGCCTGATATTGGCCTGCCAGTGCCGTGCTGAATCCCGGTCCGGTAGCGCCGTTGTTCCAATACACTTGCCAGAGTGGATCAATGGCGCCTGATAGCGAGACATTACTGGGTATGCCCGCGCAAAACTGATCAGCCATTGCCGTAAAGCCGGATGGAAGCGGGTTTACCGTTACATCAAATGGTGTCAGTTCGGCAGTACAGCCGGTACTCTGGTTGGTAATGGTAACGGCATAGTTGTAGGTTCCCGGTCCCGGCAAATTGCCACGATCATCGGAGAAAATAAGATCAACGGAGTTTTCGCCGGTGGTCCAGGTAATTTGATAAGTACCATTGTCCTGAACTACCAAATGGATATTTTCTCCATCACAAACTGTGAGCGGAGAATAAACAATCCCATTGATATGATCGTATTCGTCGTAGGAATAAGCCTTGATGATCCCATCTGGAGCAGGCGTCACATAAACGGTTTGCGGAGCCGGAACAAAGGTACAGCCATTGGCGTCTGTCACGGTGACTTTATAAACGCCTTCAAGCGTTACATTCAGCATTTGTCCGCTGGCGCCGCCGGTCCAGTCGTACTGCACACCACCAGCAGGCGCCGTCAGTGTAATGTTTTGGCCCTCGCAAATATTGATGTTGCTGGCAGGTGTAATAACTCCACTCAGTGGATTGGGCTGTATGCTCAGCGTATCGGTAAACGTGGCAGTACAGCCATTGATGTTGGAAGCAGTAATCCTGACGGGATAATCTGCTGGCGAGTTGAAGGTCTGCCAGGCTTCCAGGCCACGGATAGCGTCCAGTTGTGTACCCATTATATCAAAAAAGTCCCATTGTATGGAAGCAATTTCCGCGCCGCCGGGCCAGGAAAATGGCAACGAGGTATTGGAGCAGTTTTGTACCGGCAACACAAAATCGGGTTGTGGAGCAGGGTAAGACCGAAGCAATCCGGTTGTGGTAGATGTACAGCCGCTGCTCGCAGTAACCGTTAATTGCAGCGTGTACAATCCAGGTTGATCAAAGGTATGCGTGGGCATTCGTATCATGGAATTGTTGGCTGCACCCGAAGCCGGATCACCAAAGCTCCATTCCCATTGGGTAATGCCCCCCCCGGGCAGGAACGTGCTTTCGTCCTGCAGGTTAATGGCTTCCTCACTGCATCCGAATTGCAGCACCGCCAGTTGCGCCTGGGCCTCAACGTCCACAGAATCGACAGTTTGGCAAACGCTGCCATCGGACATTTGGCCGGATAAAATCGCAATATATTTTCCTGCGTTGGGGAAGACAATCGTTGGATCTTCAACATAGGATGTTGCCACCAGAATGCTGCCTGAAATCCCGAAATCCCAGTGCGCAGTTCCCGCAACGTAATCAGGGCCGGCGATGACCTGAAACTGTACCGAATCGCATTGTGGTGTAGGTAATACCAAAATATCGATAGAGCCCGGCGGACAGGGCGGGTGGCCCGGATTATGACAAACGCCGCTTGGCCCGCAGTATTCCACTACATGGATCGGGCCGTCAGAGGCTGTGCATCCGTATTGGTTGGCAACCTGCACTGTGTAATCACCATATTGGTTAGTGACATAGGTGGCCTGGTTATTCCCAAGAGCGCTGCCATCTTTAAACCATTCAAAATCAAAATCACCGTCCACTTCAACCAGGGCTACCATGTGTACAAAAATGGAGTTATTGCAGAAATAAGTGGGGTCCACGGTCGATAGGCTTACATTCGGCACCGGGTACTCTTCCAGTGTAAATGTGGATGTTCCGATACACCCATGACTGTCGGTGGCCACCAACGCGTAATCTCCCGCTGTAAGTTGCCGGTTGATTCCGCTCCCCAACACAGCTCCCAAACTATCTTTCCAAATATAATTGTTAAATCCGGCGCCTGCGGTCATGAGCGCCGTCCCGCCTGCACACGCCCCCGCCGGGCCCGCAACCGAAGGTGATGGCTCCGGCCAGACTTCCACATTGATCTGAGAATTTTGCCCGCACACCACCAACTTTACGGTGTGATTACCCGGCCTTTTCCAAAAAACAGCAATAATGTTGCTGCCCTGTCCAGATTCGATCACACCGGCATCGGCGGGGAACAATTCCCATTGGTAATCAAAACCGGGTAGTGCCGTAGTAGCATAAAACCCTTCGGCATAAATACAGGCTGCAGGTGTGCCACTAATGACCAGATTAGGCAATTGCTGAACATCCAGGTGAACAGGGTCCGACTTGCAACCCAATCCATCGGTAGAAATTTGGCTTGCCTCCAGCCAACGGGGGGCTCCGGCAAAAAAACTGGTAACCAAAGGATTTCCAGCCCTGCTTGAGGGTCCAAAATTGTTACTATTGACTTTCCATATCACTTCGGCTCCTGGTGAAACACCAAGGGCTGTAAAGGTGTGGTTTTCGTTTGGACAAAAATAAACCGGACCGCTGATACCACTTGGCTGGGATGGCTGGGGGCGCACGAACACCGTCCATTCGGCCACATTGGAGCATGTACTGTTTTGTGCAATTACATCCGGAACCGCGCGCAGCAGATACTGGCCAGGTGTAAAATTGAACGAAATATTTGCCTGGCTGGAAGCTGTGGCTGATGCCCATATATTATTCCCGGCCATATCCTGCAGGATCCAGTTGCAAGAAATATTTATAGCAGGTGGATGCGCATTGGTGCTGGCATTAAAACTACCATTGCCGCCTTCACAAACTTCCAGAGGGCCGGTTATGCCAAAAGGGTCTCTGATTTTTACTATGATAGTATCCTTACCTGCGCAGCCCAGGTAACAGTTGTAGTAATCTACGGTCAGCATGCCCTCAGAACTGCCGGCATTCCAGCGCATCCTCACTTTGTCGCGGCCCTGCCCTGCTAATATTTGCCCCCGTACACCACTTTCCATGCGATGTCAATTCCGTCAAATGGGCCAATACGGTAATCCTCCTCATCGCCGGGACACACCAAATCAGGGCCTTCGATTTCCAGATCATCCGAAAGTACTGGAATGGGTATTACGACGGGCACAGGACAGGTAAGTCCGGTACAAGATTGTACGGCTATACTGATCCAGGATTGCGGCGCAGACTGCCATTGTATGGTAATGCTGGTGTCGGTAAGTCCGCCACCACCGGTAACAGTTCCACCGCCAACTGACCACACAAATTGTGTGCAATCCGAATCCACGGTATAGGTTACAGTTTCACCAGCGCAGGTAGTACTTACACAGTTGAGTCCAGGTGAAGGCGTAGCCAGTACCTGAACGGTCAACAACACCGTATCAGCGCAAAGACAGTTACTGCGTGCAATAAGCCAGACGGTATACATTCCGGGGCTGTTGAACTGATGTACTGGATTGTCGTCTGTGCTCACCGAGCCGTCATCGCCAAATATCCACTCAAATACATCGGCGTTGGTGCTGGTATTGTTCAGGTAAAGGCTTTGTCCCTGGCACAACTGAATGGTATCATTCGGTGCTGCCGTTGGTTGCGCTGTGAAATTTGCCGTAGGCGCATCTATGATTTGTACGCAAATGGGATCTGCATAATAGCAAATACCCTGTTGTTGCAGTGTCAGTTCCACCAGACCAGCACCGGCGTCGCCCCAGGTCACCAAAACACCCTTGTTATCCGGATCGATAGCATACGATTCTGCCCCGGTAACAGTCCATACTTTAAGGGCATCAATAGCGCAGTTAGGAATGTTTGCACCGTAATGGACAACACTGTGTGGGCATACCAGTTCGCATCCTTGCTGATCAGGGGTATTGCAGGGCAGGTTGTTTTCAGAAATAATGGAAAAATCCAAATTGGAAAAATCCAAACCGATTACTTTCTGGATACTATACACTAAACCATTTGGGCCAGTAATGAAAATGCTAACGGTTTGATAAGGACACAGACCGTCAACATATACTTCCTGGCCGGCAACGGTGTAGGCAGGAGAACCGTCTATGCTGACTTCAAAAACATAATCCCAGGTGAATCCGGTAATTTCGTACACATGAATTGACCCGGTGCAGGTGTCACCGCAAATAACATCTGTCACATCCGTCTGGAAATAAGGAGTATTTCCACCAATGGCATCCGGAATGGAGACACAATCATTAATGGTACAACCATTGACATCCGTAACCGTTACACAATAGTTTCCCCCGCAGGCCCCATTAAGGTCTTCGATGTTCTGTCCGTTGCTCCAATTGTAGGTGTATGGAGGCATTCCGCCAATTATTGTAATGTTTGCCCCGCCATTGCAGGGTTGATTTGTATTTGGGATAATGGCGGCATTAATCTGGATGGGAGGAGGCTGGCACACCATGACTTGTGTGACCACTGTTTGCCCGGTTGCATCTGTGACCGTAGGCGTATACATACCGGCAGGTAAATTATTCACATCCTGGGTCGTGACGCCATTCGACCATAGGTATGTAAGTGCACCTGTACCTCCTGTTGCGGTAAGATCAATTGCCCCGTCGATGCCGCCATAGCAGCTCACGTCCGTAACCACAGTGCTCAGCACTATTTCATTTTGAGAAAAAAGGCTTGTTGAAAGCAGCAAAAACAGGAAAAGCAGTTGGTTTTTCATGGCGTTTTGTTTCGGTTGATTAACCACAAGATAAAGCACAACTGCTTTTCGCTGCCTTGCATGCGAAATGATTAGCGATTTACGATTTAGGATTGGATTTTTGATGTAAAATTTTTGATGTAAACACCAACCAATCAATTGGGAATAACACAAGGACGATTTGTACGTCGGATCGTTTTGAATCGCCAATTGTAAATCATGTAATCGTAAATCGTAAATCCATCACCCGCCCAACCAGGTTTTGAATGCACCAACCCTTTCCCTGCTGACAAAAACCTCTTCAGAGGCCGGCGGGTTTACCTCGATTTTTAAACGGCCGTTAAAATGTGGTGCTATACGCTCAATGGCGTTCAAACCCAAAATCATCTGCCTGCTGATGCGAAAGAAAACGCCGGGATCCAGCATCCGCTCTATCTCCTCCAGCGTATGGTCAATAAAATGTTTTTTGCCTGAAGTGGTGTAAGCCTGTGTAAGACCATCGGAAGAGCGGAAGTAGGCAACATCGGCCACCGACAGGAAACTCATGTGTTGCCCAATCCTTACCAAAAACGCTCTTTGTAAGTTTCTTTTGTGAAAATACTGGGCAAGTGCCTGAACATCAAATCCGCTACCTCTTTCCTGAACCCGTGCCAATGCTTTACTGAGATCTTCGGGATCAACTGGCTTGAGCAAATAATCCACGGCATTTACCTTGAAGGCTTGCACCGCATATTGGTCAAAAGCCGTGGTAAAATCACCGGCGCTGTAACCGTCACCTGCCGGAATATGTCGAAACTCAGCCCATCGGCAATCTGAATGTCCATAAAAATCAGATCGGGAGACGGGAAAGCCCGCAACCAGCGCACCGCCCCTTCCACACTATCCAGGGTTTCCAAAATAGAAAAATCGGGCCGCTGAGCCAGCAGCATTTTGCTGAGTTGTTTGGCAGCCGGCAGTTCGTCTTCGATCAATAGAACTTTCATAAAAAAATCGTTTAATGTGACCAATGAATTAATGAGACCAATGTGGCCAATGTGATAATGTGGTCACATTAATTTATTGGTCTAATTATTCACATTAATTATTGGAAGCAGTACCGTAAAATATTCCCGCGATACAATAACATCCACCGATTTATCGGTCATCATCTGGTAGCGGGCGCGGATGTTGTCGAGCCCGACGCCAGTGGAATCCATGACCTGATTTTTGCGTTGCAAATTATTGCGCACTACCAAATGATCATGTTCAGCATAAACCTCCACCGTCAGCGGTTTTTCGGTAGAAATGACATTGTGTTTGATCACATTTTCAAACAACAACTGCATCGAAAGCGGAACAATGGCGCTGCCGGAAGCTCCGTTCAGATCGTGGATGTTTACCCGCAAATTATCGCCAAAACGCTCCTTGAGCAGAAAAATATAGGATTTCAGAAATTCCATTTCCTCCTGCAGCGGGATAATTTTGGCCTCCCGGCTTTCCAAAACATAGCGGTACACTTTGCTGAGTTGCTGCACAAAACGAACCGCTTTATCGGGATCCTCCGGAATCAAGTACACCAGGGTGTTCAGGCTATTGAATAAAAAATGGGGATTCACCTGATTACGCAGACCCTCCAATTGCGATTCGATGTTTTTTTGTTCCAACCGCGCTTTTTCTGCGACAGCGTGCTCCAGTTGCAGGTAAAACGACAAGGCCTCGTAAATGGTGATCACCAGCGCCGACATGATCAGCGAAGCCACAAATTCAATAGCCAGGTTGGGGGTCGCATGGTGTTCTGGGATCAACCAGGAAAACAAGACATCCAGGGAAAAATTAACCACCACAAAAACGGCTACAAAAGCCAGCAACATCCAGAAAACCCGCTTGCTGATGTCGCGAAACAACGGATACCGCAATTTCACCTTGTAATAGGTCCACCGCAACACAAACCAAAAAGCACCCGTATAAATAAATGACATCGGGATGCATACACTCAAAAACGCCCAATTGCCCTCTTCATAATAATCGTTGAACAACAGCAGGGAGATCATCATACTGGCCAGCGGAAGGCCGATGATCATCACCCAGCGGTCGTCAAAACCCGTTACGTCGCGGAAACATTTTTGTGTCATGGCTACAAAAATAGGGATTTGTGGGGAAGATTTGAGGAGATGGAGGAGAATGGAGGAGAATGGAGGAGAGGAGAGTAGAGGAGAATGGAGGAGAGGAGATGGAGATGGAGGAGAGGAGATGGAGGAGATGGAGGAGAGGAGAGGAGAGTAGAGTAGAGTAGAGGAGAATGGAGTAGAGTGGAACCCATCTCCTCTCCTCCATCTCCTCCATTCTCCTCTTCTCTACTCTCCTCTCCTCTCCTCTCCTCCTCATTCAAAATTCAACCCGATACAAAACATCCGGAAAAAAGCCGATCTGGTTGATCCGACCCACATCCTGTTTCACGGTGTTGTAACGCATGGCAAAGATATTGTTGTGGTTCGTCACGTTCTGGAAATCAAGGAAGAAGGTCTGCGAAAGTTTGCGTTTTGAACTGTTCAAACGGAAACCAAATTTCACATCCCAGCGGAAGTACGGATCCAGTCGCTCACTGTATGCCTGGTCTTCGAAAAGCACTTCTTTGCCAGCCAGTCGGCTGGCCTCCAGGTTAACCGGCGTATAGGGCCGGCCGCCAGCCGCAGTTACCTTGGTATCCAGGGTCAGGAAGCGCCGGCCGGTACTGCCCAGTGCAAACTCGCGGCCAACGAGGCCATTTGCCACATACTGTCCGTTGAAGGCCGTGTTGCGTTCCACGCCATCAGATCCTTTATACTGGGAATCGAATAAACTAAGTGTTGCCAGGCCGTACCAACCCTTGCTGAAGAATTTCTCGGCGGTCAATTCGATACCTATATTCCGACCAGTTCCCTCGTTCACCAACGAGCCGCGCTCAGGAAAAATAAAATCGGCGCCGGTGTTCAACATGCTGAAGCTGGAGGCATAAGAATCCACCGGAACCTTGTTCAGCCACTGGTAGTATAATTCTGCTTTGACCCTCCAATCCGAAGAGGGCTTGAAATTATAACCCAGGATCAGGTGCTGGCTCTGGGTAAAGCCGAGGTTTTCGTTGGTGGCCACCGTGCTGCCGTTGGGCAGTTGCTCGCGGAACAGAAACACCGGCAAGGGTTGGGTTTGGTGGTGCATGCCATAGCCCAGGCTGATGGCATTTTGGGGGGCAAACTGCCAGTTGAAAGCCGCGCGGGGCTCGAGCACAAAATCCTCGGTTTGGTCAAAATACTGTCCGTGTAAACCGCCATTGAGGGTAAGCCGCTCCGTCAGGCGGTACTGGGCCTGTCCGTAGGCTTCCAAAAGGTTAAAAGTTCCGTTGAAATCGCGTTGTTTCCACCAGTCGGGTTTACCATCACCATTGAAATCGGGCGTATTGAACCGGGTATCCACGGTACTGGTAACGTCGAATACCTGGCCAAGAATTCCCGTCCGAACCGTCAGGCGCTGGTTGATTTTGGTATTATAATACGAGGAAAGGCGATAGGTGAGTCCTTCGTCGTTGACATCATTGGTGCGAAACGGCACGCCGTCATCTATCAGCAAATCATCGGATTGGTAGTTGTTGCCCGAAAACGAAACGGAGGCCACTGTGCGCCAATAAGCGTGGTCGTTGAGCAGCAGACTGTGTTTTACGCCCAGCACACCAAATTTGGAATCAGTGTATGCGTTTTCGTTGGGGTTGGCAAATAGGTCGGTAGTATCAATTTCGGCGGCCAGGAAGTCGATGCTGCTTAGCCCGCCGATGCCGAAGACCGAAATTTTACCCGCTTTGGTATTGCCGAAATCGAGGTTGAAACTGAGGTCCTTGTATTTTGGCGTAGCCTTGGTTCCGACATTTAATCCGGCAGCAGCAGCCAGTTCAACGAAGGAGTGGCGGTAGGCCACCACAAACGAGCCATTGTTTTTCTTGTTGAGCGGACCTTCCGCCATGGCTTCCATGCCGGAAAAAGCACCCAACTGAGCAGTGTACTCGTAGCGGTCTTTGTTGCCGGTGCGCAGGGCAATGTCAAACACACCTGCCATAGCATTGCCGTATTCGGCCGGAAAAGCGCCCGTCAGGAAGTCGGAAGTGCCAATCATGTTCGGGTTCAGGGCAGAAACAGGGCCGCCGGTGGTGCCCAAAGTGCTAAAGTGGTTGGGATTGGGGATAGGGATGCCCTCCAGGCGCCAAAGCACGCCGGTGGGGGAGTTGCCGCGAATAATGATGTCGTTGCGGGCATCGTTGTTGGCGGCTACGCCGGCGAAGTTGGCCACCAGTTTGGCCACGTCGTTGCGGCCGCCGGAATACCGCAGCACCTGCTCGGTATCGAAGGCGCGGGAACTGATGGTGGCCATTTCGTTGACCGGCTTGTCCTTATCGGCCCGCCCGTTGATCACTACCTGGTTCAGCATGGTGAACGATTCCTGCAGACGCAGGTCGAGCTGCACTTCCTTTCCGGCGGTCACCAGGATGTTGGATACCGTTTGGGGCTCATAACCAGGATACGTCAGGGTCAAAACCTGACGGCCCACCGGCACGTCGTTGAGTATAAATCGGCCATCGATATCGGTGGTCGCGCCATTTTGCACACCATCTGCTGCCACCAGCCGCACGGTGGCCCCGATCAGGGGAGATTCCGACTGCTGGTCGGCTACCAGGCCGCGAATGGTTTGAGATTGGGCGCCGAGCAGCAGCGGCAGCAAAAGGTAAATGGGAACAAGTAAAAAGGTTTTCATAGCTTTCATTTTCGTTGTGTTTTTGTTTTCAGAAAAATGATGCTGCAAACCTGCGGCGTTTTTTAAGGCGGTAAAAGCAGAAAGCCACAGACGGAAAAGAGGAGCGGGTGAATGGTAGAATCAACTGGGTGAATGGTGATTGGATTTCGGAGATTTATCAGACAAATTGGGTTTCGCACGAATTGGGTTTCGCACGAATTTTACACAGATTTAATTCTCAGATTTACACAGAATTGGTTAAATGCCTATTCTAGAACAAGTTCTGAAACAGCATAGTCCCTGACTACTTTCGTGTTAAATCTATTTTAAATCCGTGTAAAATCCGTGCGAAACCCTACGCGTGTAAAATCCGTGCGAAACACAATCAGTATGAAATTCGTATGAAATAAAACCCTCCCTTACCCCCGAACATATTTTCCCCTATCTTTGCGCCTCAAACTTAAACCGCCTCGCCAGCCGGCGCGGCACCCGCCTGTTGTATGGGCGGGCTAAAACAAATTTTTATGATCAACATTACTTTTCCCGATGGCAACGTTCGTCAGTATGCCAAAGGAACCACCGCGATGGATGTCGCCAAATCCATCAGCGAAGGACTGGCCCGCAACGTGCTGGCAGCCGGCATCAACGGCGAAGTGCGCGACCTGGTTCGCCCCATCAACGAAGACGCCAGCATCAAGTTTTACAAGTGGGAAGACAAAGAGGGCAAATCCACCTTCTGGCACAGCTCCGCTCACTTGCTCGCCGAAGCCCTTGAGGCCCTTTATCCCGGCATCAAATTCGGCATCGGGCCCCCGATTGAAAACGGCTTTTACTACGATGTCGATACCGGCGACACCCCGCTGACCGCCGCCGACCTGCCCAAAATTGAGCAGAAAGTGCTCGAGCTGGCACGCACCAAACTCGAATTCAAACGCAGCGAAGTGTCCAAGGCCGACGCCATCAAATACTTCACCGAAAAAGCGACGAGTACAAACTCGAACTGATCGACGGGCTCGAAGACGGACAAATTACCTTCTACCAGCAGGGCAACTTCACCGACCTCTGCAAAGGACCACACATTCCGTCCACCGACCCGATCAAAGCATTTAAAATCCTGAACCTTGCCGGTGCATACTGGCGCGGCGATGAAAAGCGCAAACAACTCACCCGCGTGTACGCCATCACCTTCCCCAAACAAAAGGAACTGGAGGAGTACATGCACATGCTCGAAGAAGCCAAAAAACGCGACCACCGCAAGCTTGGCCAGGAACTCGAACTTTTCATGTTCTCCGAAAAGGTAGGACAAGGCCTGCCCATCTGGCTGCCCAAAGGCACCGCCCTGCGCTCCCGCCTGGAGGACTTCCTGAAAAAAGAACAACTCAAGCGCGGTTACCAGCCGGTCATCACGCCGCATATTGGCTCGAAAAACCTGTACATCACCTCCGGCCACTGGGAAAAATACGGTGAAGACTCCTTCCAACCCATCCTAACCCCGGCAAAAGATGAGGTGTTTTTGCTCAAGCCGATGAACTGTCCGCATCACTGCGAAATCTACGGACACCGCCCCCGCTCCTACCGCGAGTTGCCCATTCGCTTCGCCGAATTCGGTACGGTATATCGCTACGAGCAATCAGGCGAGCTCCACGGACTTACCCGCGTGCGCGGCTTTACGCAGGACGATGCGCACATTTTCTGCACCGAAGATCAGATTAAGGCCGAATTTCTCGATGTGCTCGACCTCACCCAATTCGTGTTGGCAAAAATGGGCTTCGACAATTTCACGGCCCAGATCAGTCTGCGCGACCCGGAGAACAAAGCGAAGTATATCTGTACCGACGAGAACTGGCGCAAAGCCGAACAGGCCATTATCGATGCCGCTGCCGAAGCCGGATTGGAAACAGTAACCGAACTGGGAGAAGCCGCCTTCTACGGTCCTAAACTCGACTTCATGGTGAAGGACGCCCTCGGCCGAAGCTGGCAGTTGGGTACCATTCAGGTCGACTACAACCTGCCCGAGCGCTTCAACCTCAGTTACATCGGCGCCGACAACCAGGAACACCGCCCGGTAATGATCCACCGCGCGCCTTTTGGTTCCATGGAGCGCTTCACAGCCGTATTGATCGAGCACTGCGCTGGCAAGTTCCCACTTTGGCTCACCCCTGAGCAGTTCGCGATCCTGCCAGTTTCCGACAAGTTTGTGGAGTACGCCGAACAGGTGAAAAACGAACTGGCAGCCCAGGACCTCCGCGGCTACGTCGACGACCGGAACGAAACCATCGGCCGCAAAATCCGCGACACCGAACTTAAGCGCATCCCTTACCTGCTCATCGTAGGTGAAAAGGAAGTGGAAGCTGGCACTGTTTCCGTGCGGAAGCAGGGCGAAGGCGACCAGGGCGCGGTAAGCGTAGCGGAGTTTGCAAGCATGTTGCAGGAGTTGGTGAAAGACTAGTGCAGCATCCCGCGAATACCCTTGCACAATAAATTAATCCCGTCGCCGGCAATTGCTGGCGACGGGATTGTTGTTTCAATACAAAGTTTAAAAGCATAAAAGCCGCTTTGGACTGGCTATCGCATCATTTTCACCAATTTTCCACGCGCCAGTGGCTGGCCTTCCTGGCTCAGGGTGAATGCATACATCCCGGCGGCAAGGCCCGAGGTATCAAAGCGCAGTGATTGGCCAATGAATCGGTGCTCCAGTACCGGCTGACCCGTTGCCGACCAAATGGTTAAGGTCATTTCAGCATCTGGATTGGCGCCATCCACCTGCAGGTTCATCATCCCGGAGCTGGGATTGGGTGACAACTGCACATCAATATTGGGCGACAATGGATCCACCGATTTCACCAGAATAAAGTTTGAACCGATGGTATGCCAGGTCTGGTTGGTTATCACCGGAGCATTGTTGTCAAAGTAAATGGCCGCATCGTTGTAAATCTGTGTGCCGTTGGCCAAGTCCGGAATTTGAGATATCCTGAACTTAACAAACCCCTGGGATGCCTGTTCACTTACCGATGTGTCTGGCAGGTTGATGCCTGGGAAACGGAACACCACCACACCGTTGCCTTCGATGTCAAATGTGTACGGGTGACTGGCTGCGCCGGGCCTTACCGAGGTGACATCGAGTTGCTGCAAGGACAGCGTATCCCTGATTTCTACGTTGATGGCTGGGGCTGTGCCGGTGTTCTGAAAACGGATAACGTATTCGATGTCGGTATTTTTTTCAATAAAATGGGCATTGTCGTAGCCCCGGGGAAAACCGTTTTTATCATTAGGGTCGTAGGAGTTTACACTTTCCAGACAGAAAATATCCAGCCAGGGCTCCTCATCAGGAAGGGCGTATTGGTTAACAAACCCCAGGCTGATCGGGCCACCATTTGGGTTGCAGCCCTCCACCCATGCCAGGGGTAGGTTCATCCCGGGGAACCCCGGCGATTGATCGGCTTCCAGGCGATAAAATACCCCAGTTGCCGGAAACGACACCTGTATTTCCTGTCCGGCATTGAGCTGGAAACTGCCGGGCGACTGCATCAACAATACGTTGTCTTCAATAACGATGTAGTACCGCGTTGAATTCATGTCGCCAGTGCCAATGTTGCGAATCGTAAAGGTTACCGAATCGCCAGTACACTCGGCGCTTACTTCAATCTCGGAGCCATCCCAGTTGGACCCACCCGGAGCGCAAATTGTATCGGGGTAAGCATGCGCTTCCACGCAATAGGTAGTACCTACTGGGTCGTCGCAAGGAACCTGTGTGTTGAGAAAACAATACCCGCATTGTTCGGGCTGCAAGTTGCCAAGTTCGAAGTGATAGGTATTTCCTGAAACAGCACTCCAAGGCATACTTGCACCCGTAACTTCCAACGAAGGATCAACCGTCACATCCAGGCTGGCATTTTCCGCCAACACAGCCCCCTTGTTGCAATACTGAATGGTATAGGAGGACGGGTAACAAGGTCGGAGCCAACCCGTTACCACACTGACTTCCATGACCGGGCATGGCGGCAGGCTGTCGCACTGCATGCCAATGGGCAGGTAAACACCATTCCCCGGCAAGAAATCAAAGCGCATTTGATCGATACAGGTTACCCAGCAATTGAGGCCATCACCGGGCTGGTCAAGGACCCAGTATCTTACGCTTCCGGTATAGGTATTGTCGATTCCGGATAGGTCGGCTAGGCAAAAATGGCCATTAGCATCGGTCGTAGCAGATAAGGTTACACTTTGGAGGTATACAGGGCTTTCCAGGTAAATTTCCACGGGCCAGTTGGCAAATGCAGGTTCAAAAACATCCTGCAGGCAGTCGCCGTCGAAATCCCGGAACAAAACGCCGCAGATGCTGTCAATCGGCTGTGGGTCAAATTGGGTGACAAAATCTATGTTACCCAGGGTATCGCCAAAGGGCACATCAAGGTTCAGCGTATCCTCGCAAATAGCCCAGCCGGCGTTGGGGTTGTTCAGGGCTACCGTGTAGGTGCCAGCGCCCAATGGCAGGGTATATTGGCCACTGGAATCGGTTGTTGCCCACCAGGAAAACCCGCTGGTATCGGTGGCCCAAACATCCCAATTGTATTGAACGGAATCCTGATCGGCTGTGCAATTGTCATTCAGGTCGAGCCATACCGTTCCGCTGATGCCGGAGGTATAGTCGTTGCCAGCGGCGTCCACCCGAATCATTCTGGGGAAGGTTTTATGAATCCCGGTGTCAAAATCGCGCCTTCCACTCAACAGACAACCACCATCGGGTGTTGGCTGTATTTCATCGGGCCAAAAATTGGATATCGTGCGGGACGACAGCAGGTTGCCGCTGGCATCCAGTCGAACCAAATCATAGGAGGTCTGATCCAATGCCCAGGCCATTGCCCAAAAACTGCCATCCGGCATTGCTGCAATTTTCGTCAATGAAAGAAACTGTGGATAGGTTTTTTCCAGGAGCAGGTCACCGCTGGTGTTCAGCAGGGCCAGTTGTGCAGCCTGACCATCAGAACCTGCAGCGGCAAATTGATTGTTGCCAGCAAAAACAATTTGGTTGGTGGGCGGTACAGGAAACTCGGCCAGCAAGGTGCCGGCAGCACTCAGGCGTGAAACCGTGTACTGTGTACTCGTATCCGTAAATACCAAACCCATCACCAAAAATTCTCCGCTTGGCAGGGATATACCTTTGGTAAGCACCTGCGGTGTGGGGCCCGCATCGAGCCAGCCAATCACATGGCCGTCAAGGTCTGTTTTGACCACTTCCGTACCATTGGCCCCCAGGCCTCCAGCCAAAAATCCGCCTGGATATTCCAACAAGAAGCGCACCACTTCTCCTTCACTCAACTGTGCAAGGGGTTGATTCCACAGTACATTCAAACTGGCATCGAGCCTAAGCAAGAAATTGGTGGTTTCATCGGGGGTAATCTGGTCGTACAACACAGCAAAGCCACCATCGCTGGTCTGAATAAAATCAAAGCCGCGACAATTAGGGCCAAGATTAAAAGAGTCTGCCTGCAATACTGTTCCGGCAGCATCAGTATGCACCAGCCTGAAATTATTGCCCGTACCATAATAGTCCCAGGTACCTGCAACCAGGGAAATATAGCCGCCGGCGTTGTCGGGAACCGAGCGGAGCACCGAGGGGTTTTTCCAGGGATCGTAATCGATGTAGGTTCGGTCCCACCCCTGGGCGAAAAGTGACTGAAAAGCAGCACACAGCAGGATTAAAGCGGGGATCAATTTTCTGTACAACATGGCGATGTATTTTAGTTCATGAGTCTTATTGGAGACATTTCTGACCGGCAAGTTGGCGCCCCACAAGACAATTGGGCACCAGTGAAAATTTTCATGTTACAAAAGTGCGGCAAAAAGCACCCACCACAAACAACATTTTATTACATTTGTCAAAAAGTAAATTACGTGTTATTTCTAATAAATGACTGACAATAAACTACTTGAATTATTTGAATCGTTGAGTGGTGTAGAAAAAAGGGAAGCTACGAAGTTTTTACAAAGCCCTTTTTTCAATCAACGGGAGGATGTATGCCGGCTCTGGGAATTGTTATTATCCGGAAAGGGAAGGGAAGATGCTGCGATGCTTTATGCCATAGTCTGTCCCGGCCAGGGCTTCGAGCCGTCCAAGTGGCGGCACCTGCAATCGTTTTTGGTAGCCAGAATAGAGGATTTTTTAACCCAGCGTGCCTGGGATAAAATGCCCATGCTCCACGAGATCGAACTTGCGCCGGTGTTGCGAAAAAAGGGCTTGCACAAACCGCTCGAAGCCGTGCTTCGCCGGGCCGGTAAACGACTGGAAAGCCTTCCACGCGACCATGAGTATTATTACTGGCAATATCGCCTCGAATGGGAGCAATATGCAGCGGTGGAATCGCAGGCCCGCACCCGGGAGAACAACCTGGCTGCCGTGGGACTGGCCTTTGACACCTTTCTAATTGCCGGAAAGCTTCGGCTGGCTTGTCTGACCGAGTCGCACCAAGCCGTATACAACACCGCATACGAGCCGGGACTCCTGCCAGCCCTGCTTCAGTATACCGAAACCAGTGGTTTGCTGCAAGCTCCCATTGTGGCCTTGTATTACCACTGTTACCAAGCGCTCAAGGTCGGCGCTGAAGCCGATTTTCGGGCCTTCCGCCGCGAGCTCGAACAACAAAGCGCGGAACTTCCCGATGATGAACGTCGCACCCTCCTGCTCCTGGCCCTGAATTACTGTATCCGCCGCCTCAACTCCGGTGAAGCGCCGTACATACGCGAGGCCTTCGAACTGTACCGGGTCGGGCTTGATACTGGCTCGCTGTTGGAGGCCGGACACCTGAGTCGCTTTGCCTTCAAGAACATCGTAGCCCTGGGGCTGCGTCTGGAGCAGTTTGGATGGGTGGAACATTTTATCCGGGAAAGCGACATGTTATTGGAGGCAAAATACCGGGAGGCCAACCGAAACTACAACCTGGCCAGGCTTCACTTTACCCGCAAAGACTACCAAAAAGCCATGCCCCTGCTGGCTTTGGTGGATGAGAGCGACCTGCTGCTCAACCTCGACAGCCGCATCATGCTCCTCAAAATGTACTACGAAACCGGCGAATGGGACGCCCTCGACGCCCTGATTTCCAGCTTTAAAATCCTGTTGCTCCGCAAAAAAAAGGTGATAGGCTACCACCAAACCCACTACCTCAACATCCTGCGCTACATCCAGAAATTGGTACGCCTGAATTTTACCGATAAAAAAGCCGTGGCGATGCTGCGGGAAGTCATTCAAAACGATACCAGTGTGATTGAAAAAGAGTGGTTGCTGGGAAAATTGGGGTGAATAGTGTCGCTTTTTTTGTCCCAACCTGCCGATTAACAGACTAGTTTTCCCAATCCCAAAACGCGCCAACGCAGCAACATGTAAACTTTGTTCGTTCTTATTCAAAACATCTCCACTATGAAAACACTCCCCATTACCACAGCCATTCTCTGTTGCTTAACCATCCTCTCCTGCTCCCAACAACCCGAACCGTATTCAGATTTGTTGCAGCAAAAGATCCACGGTCTGGAAAAAATCACCCCGCCAGCGGCCGTTCAGGATTCCCTGTACAATCCCATCAAGAACCAACCCGAACCAGGAATATCTGTGTTTGACACCGACGGCAACGCCCTCGATTTGGACGCTGTAAAGGGTAAAATCGTAAACATCCGCCTGGATTATTACCGCAACCTGGACAACAAAAAAGTACAGGCCATTGTCATCAGAAAGGCTACCAAACAGGAGACCAAAACCCACTTAAAAGCCGTAGAAGAATACCGGAAAAACCCGGTGGGCGCCCCGCCGAGGGGTTGGCGGAGTGAGGGTTAAGGGAAGATTATCTACCGCACCGGTCCATCGGACCGGAATCTTTGTAGCATTCGTTCACGGCCATGGATCGGCGGTCCATCGGACCGCCATCTAAATCCAAAATTAGTTCGATCGCCATCTATTATTTTGTTTAGATTTGTTGGCCCGTTAAATCATAACCCCGAGTAGGAAAAGTGGAAAGTCTGATAGACTCTGAATTACTGCACCATCCACCACAACTAAAACTCAGATTATGAAAACGAGCCGTTCAAGTACCTTCTTGGTACCGTTTTTCCTCCTGTTACTTTTGGGAAGTTGCAAAAAAGACAAGGACCCCATTGCCCCTGTTTACCCTTTTGAAGCACTGACACACATACCTGCCGATGAATCGATTCGAAGTTTCATCGCCCGACCCGGTGGTAAAATGCTGGCGCTGACAACGCGGGGGACTGTTTTGGTTTTGGATACATTGCAACGCGATTCGCTGAATATACCCGCCGGGTACGCTGTTTATGTTATGTGTGCCGCAGGAGATACCCTATTTTCAATGGCACTTCTGGGTTCGGAAATCCACATCCTTCAGTACGATCTTTTAACTGAGCAGATACTTGTCGACGAGTTGGCGCCGTCGCAAACACTCGTTCCCAATGGGATACTTCGAACCAACAATGGTTATTTGTACCTTTCGTTTTATAAAGGTTTTAGCATCCTGGTTCCTGGGTACTCCGACGTATATCGCCGTGGCCCGGCTGGAGTATGGGATAAATTTCGAATCACCAAAAAGAGCAGCAATCTCTTCAATTTAGGCGGCACGGTATCCGGTGTTGTACAAGATGCCAATGGCAGTGTTTGGCTGGGTACCGCCAGTCGGGGTCTGGGAGAAGTGTTATCTGATACCATTATTTACCACGCAATTCTTACACAGCAAAACACCAATGTTGAATACTTGATCAGCGCGCCCAACGGGAGCCTGTATTTGGAAATAAACAATACCCCTTACAAATTCAGCAACAACGTTTACACCGATATGAGTAACCCTGATCCATCGTATTTTGGTACCCTATCTACTGCTGGCATTTTTCGAAAAAGTTCTGGAGTATACTTTGTCTACGATCAAGAAATTTATTTGCAGTCAGGAAATGGAGGGGCAACCCACTACCGTTTGAAAAACCTAGTAGGTGAATCATCGCCCAGCAACGGAATTGAATGCGCTGAATCTTCTACTGACAATAAAGTGTGGATGTACCTTAAAAACAAGGGGGTTTATGTATCCGGAAAAATTTAAGGAAATGACCCGCACTACACTTCGTAAAATTACCTACTTCGGTCTGTTGGCCGTATTGATTGCTTCGGTCTTTTGGATGAGAAACACTGGTTTAATATCCTTGTACGGCATGCTGGGCCTGGGTTTGGGGCTCTTGGTATTGGGCCGGATCATCAACTACCCGCTCCGGCACTTTTTTAAGGGGCTCCGGGCTTTCCGGCGACAACAATTTCAGGAATCCGAGGCCTTGTTTCGGCAATTTTTACAGGATTTGGAGCGCCGGCCATGGATTCGGCACCTCAACAATTGGAATTACGGTCTGTACACCCACGACCTGGAAACCATGGCCTGGAACAACCTCGGCGCCGTGGCTACCCACGAGGGCAGATTCCCGGAAGCCGAATCTTGTTTGCAAAAATCGCTTCTGCTCGACTCAAAATACCCAAAACCCTACTACAACCTGGCGGTGCTCGCCATCCGGCAAGCCCAACCCGAAAAAGCGCAGCATTACTTCGACAAAGCCCGGGAACTGGGTTTCAGCAACGATTCCTTTGATCAATTCATGACCAAGGTCCAGACGGCGTATGCGGAGGTGAATTCGGGGCTGGATTGAGGGTGGCTGTGGATTTGCAGCTGTGTCAATATATATTTATACACAGCGGATCGCCATCTTAATCCATTCAATAGACATTGATATGCTTACTCAGCCTACGACATTTTCAATGTATCGTGGGATGGGTCCAATAAAAGGGCGTCCCTATGGATGGTCTATTTCAAAGATTACATCTCGCTAAAAATCGAATCTCCAATGGAGTGATCGGCTGGATCTGAGGTTTATTAGACAATTGCCGCAGATAAAAGAACATGCGCTAGTAGCTGCCTCACCGGTCCAGCGGACCGGAATCTTTGTAGCATTCGTTCACGACCATGGAACCGCGGTCCAGCGGACCGCCATCTAAATCCATTCAACGGACATTTACGTAATACGTTTTCTCAGCAGTTCGATCCTCCCCGGTATTCGGATCCTGGTATTCCAAGCGCACTTTCAGCGGCTTTAAACCAGGGGAAGTAAAGGTGTGGGGATACCAGATCCTGCCTTCGGTGGTTGGGTACAGTGTATCGTTGACGAAGAAGGAGGTGTTGTGGACGTGAAATTGGATTCCTCCCATGCATTCAAGGTCCAGCCAATTAAGGGAATGGCTACAGACATCAGCATCTTCTTCATTCCATTATAAGTGCCGATAATTGAAAGAAGTAGAATCAAGGGATATGCACCCTACCCCCGTTCCAGAATAAACTCCGCACTCAACCCCAGTTTTTGGTACAACAGCTTGGCCAGGTCCATGTTGACTTTGCGTTTCCCTTGCATCACTTCTGATAGCCGGGATGCAGAAATGCCCAATAACGCAGCAAGTTGTTTCTGATTGAGTTTGCGCTCATACATTTTCAACTCGATCATCTCCACCAGCGTTTGTGGTTGGCGGATGGGCATCAGCGGAATACCGTCTTCCCATGCCTCGGCCATGCGCGACAAATCGTGAAGATCGCCGCGGGCTTCAGCCTCCAGGGTATGAAAGCCCCCGCCTTGGGTGGCTGTGTGCAGGTAGGTCTCGATTTTGTCCATCACCTGCCGGTATTCTTCTTCTGTCTTTATTTTATAGCGCATAGGTTAAATTTGATCAGCGTCAATTTTATCGTATTCCTGATGAGTACCAATAAATCGGACAAATACAGTCCGGATATCGGATACGCTTTTCCAGTCAGCTGCTTTTACTTGATCATACCAATGGTTGAGTGGCGCTAGCGAATCAGGATGTCTGAACCCGAATTCTCTCAATATCGATTTACTAATGATGATCATGGTTTGGGTTTGATTACAAAAATATAAATATAATTTCAATTTTTATAATAAAATTACCAATATCGGAATAATTTAACATTTGCCCCTTTCCCTTATATTTAACCTTCACCATCTTCGCAACACCCAAGAACAAACGCCTTTTGCGCACAACCATCGGCACCGCCGGTAAAAGCCGTTACATTCACAACCCAAAGGCTGTACCCAGGACCGCCAAAAGGAGCAGTTCCATTTGTTAACGCATTGCAACCCGCAGGCGAAACCGGGCTTTAGCATGAATGTGGATTCTGACGTATGTTTGAATTAAATGGGGGGTAAAATACTGTGCGCGATAAATCAAAATGGGTGTTTTTAGACAGTTTTTCCTCCAAATTGCTACCTTCGGAAACAACGAATGATTCGCGTGCTTGCGTTGCAGGAGGAAAAACATTTCACAAACAGCGTTGAACCCAAATAATTTGAAAGACAAAACCATAGCGGTACTCCCGTTTGTAAATATGAGTTCCAATGTTGAGCATGAATACTTCAGCGATGGAATTACAGAAGAAATCATCAATGCGCTGGCAAAAATTGATGGGCTCAAGGTTACCTCCCGAACGTCTTCTTTCTTTTTCAAGGGGAAAACCATTCCGATTACAGCAATAGGCAAGCAACTGAATGTTTCCACTATTTTGGAAGGAAGTGTCCGGGTATCCGGAAAGGCTATAAGGATTACGGCCCAGCTGATCCAGGCCGAAAAAGACTTTCATTTCTGGTCGGAAACATGGGACAGAAAAATGGAGAATATTTTTGAAATTCAGGATGAAATAAGCCTGATCATAGCGGATAAATTAAGAGAACAGTTTGGCCATTTTGAAATTCAGGACCATCTGGTGGAAAAGCAGACCGATGATTTAAATGCTTATGACTATGCCTTAAAAGCCAAGTTTCTTAGAAACAAATGGAATCCGGAAGATGCAAAAGCAGCGCTCGCGCTGTACGAAAAAGCATTGGAACTGGACCCCAATTATACCGAATCGCATTTGGGACTTGCCGAGTGTTACAGCTTCTTGGGCACAACCGGTTTCATGCCTTTTGAGGCGGCCTGGGGAAAAACCATTCAATATACCAACCAGGCGCTTGCGTTAAAAGATCAATCCTCCCGTGTTCACTATCAGTTATCGAATATTGCCTTTTTCATTGAATGCAATTATGATAAATCGCTGAAGGAAATGAAAAAAGCGGTGGAGGTTAACCCCAATAATGCCGAAGCGCAGCAATTTATTTCCTTCCTGTACATCATTGCCGGCAATAGAGAAAAATCGCAACAGCATCTTGATGCCGCACTGGCCATAAATCCGCTTTCGGAGGAAACCCATTTTTTCAGGGCATATTACCATTACATGATTCACGATTATGTAAAGGCTTTGGAAATGCTCAACAACTGCTTGTCGGTAAATCCCAAAAATATTCCCGCCCACTCCATTAAAACACTGTGCCTGCTTATGCTGGGCAGATACGATGAAGTCATTCATTATTACGACACCATTCCTGCTGATGTAGTGATAGCAGATGAACGAATAGGTGTTGTTGCACTGGCTTATTCCTTTAAACAGGATGCCGCCAACGCCAAGCGTTATTTGGAAAAATTACGTGCTCAGGCAAAGGAAGTGAATGGGTTTACGGCAGACTCCTACCTGTTTTTGCTCTATGCTGCCAGCGGAGATACAGACAAGGCGTTTGAATGGGTGGCACAGGCCCTGGAAAAGCGCTCTTCATTATTGTTGCTGCGGTATACCGACCCCTTGGTTGCTGCTTTAAGGGATGATCCGAGGTATGATGCATTTATGAAAACCATCTATCAAACAGAAGCAGCGGAGGAGGTTGCTGCGCAAAAAACTGCTTTACTGGATACCGCCACAACTGCGGAATATTCGGATAAATTATTAGCATATATAGCGGAAGCAAAACCGTATTTAAACCCAGATTTGTCGTTGCGCAGCCTTGCAATGGCAATAGAGATTCATCCTAACCATCTTTCATGGTTACTGAATAATAGCATTGGAAAAAACTTTAATGAGTTTATCAATCATTACAGAATCGAAGCGTTTAAATCCTTTGCAAAGGACCCTAAAAACGCGCACCTTACCATTGAAGGTTTAGCGTATGAAAGTGGCTTCAATTCTAAAACGGTGTTTAACACCTACTTCAAGAAAGAAACAGGCCTAACACCTAAGGTATTCCTTAAACAGCAAGGATAATCAGGGCTTTCGCATTTGGTCTTTTGCTTCGACCCCGAATTAAAATACTGCACCCCATTTGTACGGAATTATAATTCCGTACACCCTTTTTATAATTCAGAACGGCTGCCCCTGGCCGATGAAATACTTTTGCCTTATCATTTTTAACACAAAACGAAAAAATTATGAAAATGAAAGCAATCGTATGCACAAAGTATGGGGCGCCGGAAGTGCTTCAATTAAGCGAAGTGGAAAAACCCACGCCTAAAAAAAACGAGGTTTGCATAAAGATTCTCGCCACAACGGTTACTTCAAGCGACTGCATCATCAGGAATTCCAACCTGCCCTGGTGGCATCCCATGGGATTATTGATGGGGATTGCCATAGGCTTTGGGAAACCAAGAAACCCCCTTCTTGGAATGGTGGCAGCCGGTGAAATTGAGTCGGTTGGACCTGACGTTAAAAAGTTCAACATTGACGACGCTGTCATCGCCTATACGGTATTATCACCTACCAAGACGCGCATGGGAACCTACGCTGAATACATCTGCATTCCGGAAGACTGGATTGTGTTGCCGAAACCCCAAAACATAAGCTTCGAGGAGGCTGCTGCAATTCCCTATCCGGCAGAGCTGGCCATGCACTTCCTGAGGAAGGGGGATATCAAAAGCAGAAAAAATGTGCTTATCGTTGGCGCTTCTGGATCCATCGGCACCACTGCCGTGCAAATAGCCAGGCATTATGGCGCCAAAGTAACAGGGGTCTGCAGGACGGCGAACGTGGAATTGGTGAAGTCGCTTGGAGCAGAAACGGTAATTGACTATACAAAAGAGGACTATTCACAACGTGCTGAACGGTATGACTTGATACTGGATGCCGTTCCAACGCAAGTGGCAGACAGGAAGGGCTTGAAAGCACAAGCGGAGAAATGCCTAACCGCTGATGGAAAGTACATCTCTATCGATGATGGAATAGCCAAAGTAAGCTATGATGATCTTGCGCTGGTATTGGAGCTTGCGAAGTCGGGTAAGTTCAAACCGGTAATCGACAGAATCTATCCGTTGGAGGAAATGGTAGAGGCGCACCGATATGTCGAATCAGGTCATAAAAAAGGGAATGTGGTAATTATTGTTGGATCATAAAAACAAGCGGTATGAATAAGCAAGAAAAAAAAGCGGGCGTAATTGCTGGCATTTCTCTAATAATAATGGCAATTGCAGCTGGGTTTTCCTACGGATTCGCGCAAAACAAATTGGTGCATGAATCGGCAGAAATGATGAGACAAAATCTGCTGGAGCATAAACAATTATTCTTAGCTGCATTGGTTGGCTGGATATTGATTTTTATAACCGATTTAGTGGTATCTGGCGCACTGTACATACTGTTCAGAAACAACCTACCACGAATTTCTGCCATAACAGCAATTATAAGAATTGGATATACCTTCATATTGGGTGTTGCTATTTATCACTTAATTGGAATAGTGCCGCTGTTGAAAGGGTTTGCAACATCCTTTGAAATCAGCGCAGAATTTGCTTCCTTTGAAAAAACATGGTCGGCCGGACTAATCCTGTTTGGGTTTCACTTGCTGGGTCTGGGATATCTTTCAATGAAATCCAGGTTCATTCCAGGGTTCTTAGCCTACTTACTTTATATCGCCGGAATTGGCTATATTCTGGTCCATGGGGCAAAACAATTTGCCTTCCTCAGTGCGCAAGTAATTGCTTCAGCCGAGAATATACTGGCGCTGCCCATGGCTTTAAGTGAAATATTGCTGGCAGCCTTGCTGATTTACAAGGGATTTAAAAAGAATACCAATTAAATCATAAATATCATGAAAAAAGCAATTAAAATACTACTACTTACGCCTGTTGTAGTGCTGGTATTGTTGCTGGTATTTTTGTCCGTTAAATATTCACCGGTTTTTGTTTACCGGTTGGTAAAACTGAATTTGGCGGATGTTTACGACTACCAGTATTTTGAGAACCGCCGGATTAAGGGGTCGGCTGACACATTTAAATTTGTACAAAAGCCGGAGGAAGCCTGGGTGGAGTCTTTATTCTTTGACCGGGTTACCCAATCAGGTTTCGGCAGTTTTAAGGAATGGGCTGAAAAATCACAAACCACAGCCCTACTGTTTATCCGAAAAGACACCATTCTCTATGAAAAGTATTTCAATGGGTTTTCGCGAGAATCTTATTTTCACTCGCAATCAATGGCGAAATCGTTTATTTCATTTTTAATAGGCGCCGCCATTGATGAGGGTCTGATTGAAAGTGTACATGATCCTTTGACCAAGTATGTTCCTGAATTGATAAAACGGGATACGCGATTTGGCAACATCACCATCCAAAACCTGCTTGAAATGCGGTCGGGTTTAAAATACTTTGAAGGATTTTTCCCGGGAACAAATATTGAACTGCCGTGGCACGATGAAGCGGTGGGTTATTACCACAACAACATGCGAAAACGTTTACTGGAGGAGGTTGAAATTGAGTCTGAACCGGGTCAGTCGTTTCAGTATTGCAATTACAACACCAGCTTATTTGGGATTAATCATAGAACGGGCCACCGGGAAAACAGTTTCGGAGTATCTGGAAGAAAAACTATGGTCAAAGACAATGGAATACGACGCATTGTTTTCCATCGACAGCAAAGCATCGGGCTTTGAATACATGCCCAGCAGGTTAATTGCCAGAGCGGTTGACTATGCTCGTTTTGGACGCTTATACCTGCATCAGGGAACCTGGAACGGGGAACAAATAATTTCAAAAAATTGGGTAACCGCTTCTACCCTGGAAAATAAATCCATCTCGCGAAAACATTATCCATCGTGGCTTGGAAGTGGCTGTGATAGAACCTATTACACCTACCAATGGTGGGGACACACGAATTGTGATTCCACCTACCAATATTTCCCAAATGGTAACCTTGGACAATTTATTTATGTCATTCCGCATGAGGATATTATTATTGTTCATTGCGGAAATTCAAATGACTTTTTGGCGCCAATGATTTATGGCATATTGCTGATTGTATCAAATACAATGATTTTCATGCGTCGATCCTAAACAGCGGCGTGGAAGCAGCCATCCAGGATTACCACAACAGCAAAAAACAAGATCCCAATTACCGGCCGTTTGATGAGCGCTTTTTAATGGATAAAGGGTATGCCTACCTGGATGGAGGAAAAGTTGAGGATGCAAAAAAAATATTTGCACTGAATATTGAATCCCACCCCACTTCATGGCAGGTTTACAACAATTTGGCAGAGGCGCACAGTAAAAGTGGCGAAAGAGATTCTGCTGTATTGCTGTACAAAAAATCACTTGAACTAGAACCTGAAAACAATTGGGCAACCGAGAAACTAAAGATGCTCTAGCCCGGGCTTTGTGCAATCAAATGCCGTAAAACCCAAGTTAAACTTTGCCCCCCTTCTAAAACAACAGGTGCATTATGACAAAGAATAAAATAAAACAAATACTCAGAATATTATTCATCATGGCAAGCATCGGTTCCTTGTACTTCGTACCATGGATTTTGGTAAAAGCATGGATAATGCCACTCCCTGATACGGTTCAGGAACAATTAAATGAGGCGATTGATCTTGGGTTTGATGGCATGATTGTTTATGTAGACCAAGCCGGAGAACCACCGGAATTTTATGCCGCCGGCTGGCACGACCGGGAAAATAAAATTCCCGCCTACCCGCAAGCATTATTCAAGATCGCCAGTATTACCAAGCTGTATGTCGCTGTTGCTGCCACAAAATTGGTCAAAGCAGGTCGGTTGTCCTTGGATCGAACACTCGAAGATTACTTTCCAGAACTTGCGGGAAGAATTGAATATTCAGATAAAATAACCTTGCGCATGATGCTGCAACATCGGAGTGGTATTCCCAATTTTGTTGACCATCCTGATTATTGGACAAAACCACCAAAAAACAAACAAGAAACGCTTGAATACGCACTGGATTTACCCGCTGAGTTTAAACCAGGTGAAGATTATGGCTATTCAAATACGAATTATATGTTGATTTCTGACCTCATTGACAAAACAGTGGGCTACAGCCATCAACAATACATAAAAGAGGAAATTTTAATGCCACTTGGACTAAACAATACGTACGGGTCATTGCAAGAAGTGAATATTGACAGTGTGATGAGTGGCTACTATGTTGGCGTTGAGAAAGATTTTAAGACAGAAGATACAGGCTTAATGCTCGCAACCGCAGCGGATGTGGGTAAATTCTTGCGGGCATTAAACGATGGATCTGTCTTTAAGGAAGGGGAGCAGGAAATCTATTCTTCTATTTACGAATATGAACATACCGGCCTGCTTGTGGGCTATCAGAGTATTGCTAAATATTATAAAGACATCGATACAGTTGTTATTCAATTTAACAATACAACGAATTTTGTTGGATATGAGTGGAATTTAGCGGAAATCATATACAGCCGCATTGTAAAAATAGTGAGAAATAAAAAAGTCTCATAAAGGCAGCATATTTTGGCACTTCCCTTTTTACCTTATATTTGACGTCCACCACTCTCCCTGCACCCATGGACAAACGCCTTTTCTCAAAACCCCTTGCTACTCATGTCCAAAACTGCCCTTCGAAAATACGGCTACATCGCCCTGTTGTGCGCCATAATCGCCTTTGTTTTTTGGCTCCATGCCACAGGCAGAATTTCCTCAACCAGTATGCTTGGTTCGGCTCTGGGAGTGTTGGTTTTGGGTCGGATTATCAATTATCCACTGCGCCATTTTTTTAAAGGATTGGCGGCTTTCAGGCAACAGCAATGGGAGCGGTCGGAGGGCTTGTTTATTGCTTTTTTGGAAGACCTGGAGCGCCGTCCCTGGATCCGTTACCTGAATTATTGGAACTATAACGCGTACACCCACAGTCTGGAAGCGATGGCGATGAACAATTTGGGCGCCATTGCCACCCACAAAAACCAGCTCGCCGAGGCCGAATCTTTTTTACAAAAATCGCTGGCGCTCGACCCCCTTTACCCCAAGCCCTACTACAATCTGGCCGTGCTTGCGATCCGGCAAAAAAAGATGGAAATGGCAAAGTCCTATTTTGAAAAATCCCGGGAACTGGGTTTCAGCAACGATTCCTTTGATCAGTTCATGACCAAGGTGCAAACGGCTTATGCAGAGGTAAATTCGGGGTTGGATTAGGATGAATGTTTTAGGAGGGCGATTGGTTGTCATGCTTCGCCTATCTTTACCCATCACCAAAACCACCTGCATGAACCCATTTCATCCTTTTTTGGCTATTGAAAATACCGCCCAATTGCTACAACTGCGCATGGAAAAACGGTACGTCTGGCTGAATTTTGTAGTGCTCCGACTGCTCTCGATCCTGATCGTAGCCGTATCTGCTGGTATGTTTTTCCTTTTGCAAAATGTTACCCCCTGGTTTATCTGTGCCGGACTGTGCTTTCTGGCGTTGCTGGGACTTTAAATGTTGAATCCCGGGTAGTGGTGTCGCTGGACATCCGGCCTGATGCGATTCAATTGCAACATATGCTGCTTTGGCGCCGCAAAAGCGAGATTTGGCCCTTGTCCGACACCGACCTAATTTATTCCAGTCCCAGCACAGCAGGCGCCTACTATTCTCTGCATTTGAAGCGTGGGAAAAAAGTAGCCCTCATGAACCTTGCCACCGGGCCCTGGCGGGACAAAAAAAATTCTGGAAACCGTGAATGCCCGTCTGGAGGAAGTGACCGGTTTGCGGGTTTGGAAGGGGATAAGAGAGCGTAACCTTACCCCCCGCTCCAGAATAAACTCCGCACTCAGCCCCAGTTTTTGGTACAACAGCTTGGCCAGATCCATGTTGACTTTGCGTTTCCCTTGCATGACTTCCGACAACCGGGATGCAGAAATGCCCAATAGCGCAGCAAGTTGTTTCTGATTGAGTTTGCGCTCATACATTTTCAACTCGATCATCTCCACCAGCGTTTGTGGTTGGCGGATAGGCATCAAGGGTATACCGTCTTCCCATGCCTCGGCCATGCGCGACAAATCGTGTAAATCGCCGCGGGCTTCAGCCGCCAGGGTATGAAAGCCCCCGCCTTGAGTGGCTGTGTGCAGGTAGGTCTCGATTTTGTCCATCACCTGCTGGTATTCTTCTTCTGTCTTTATTTTGTAGCGCATAGGTTAAATTTGAGCAGCGTCAATTTTATCGTATTCCTGATGTGTACCAATAAATCGGACAAATACAGTCCGGATATCGAAGAAAATCATAACAACTAGTCGGCATCGATTTCCTCTTATGTTGAACACATATCGATCGTTTCCCACATAATCGACTGCGTTGTACATTTGGCGGATATCGGATATGTTTTTCCAGTCAGCTGTTTTTACTTGATCATACCAATGGTTGAGTGGCGTTAGCGAATCAGGATGTCTTAACCCGAATTCTCTCAATATCGATTTGGCCATGATAATCATGGCATGGAGTTGATTACAAAAATATAAATACAATTTATATTTTTAAAATAAAATTACCAAAATCAGAATAATTTAACATTTCCCCTTTCTGCCTTATATTTGACGTCCACCACCCTCCCTGCACCCATGGACAAACGCCTTTTTCTCAAAACCCTCGGCGCCGCCGCCATCTCTTTCGCCTTCCTCGACAATGCGCTCGCCAGCGTAGACCATCTTTTGCCCGACGAGCTGGCCTCCGATGAAAAGTTCTGGGCAACCATCCGGAGGGCCTACCGGCTCAAGCCCGATTACATCAACCTGGAAAACGGCTATTACCTCATGCAATCGCAGGAAGTGCTGGAGGCCTTCATCAAAAATGTGCGGGAAGTCAACTACAATGCCTCGTACTACATGCGCACCCGGCAGTTCGACGACAAAGCCGCCGCGCGCAACCAACTCGCCGACATGCTGGGCTGCAGCCCCGACGAACTTATCATCACCCGCAACACCACCGAATCGCTGGATACGGTTATCGCCGGCAAAAACTGGCAGCCTGGCGACGAGGCCGTCATGGCCGAACAGGATTACGGCGCCATGCTCGACATGTTCAAACTCCAGGCCCGCCGCTACGGCATGGTCAACAAGGTAACATCGGTGCCCAATCACCCGCAGTCGGACGAAGAAATCGTGGCCTGCTATGAATCCGCCATCACCCCGCGCACCAAATTGCTCATGGTATGCCAGATGATCAACATCACCGGGCACATCCTGCCCATCCGGAAAATATGCGATATGGCCCACCGCCACGGCGTAGAAGTGATGGTCGATGGCGCCCATGCCTTCGCCCACATCGATTTTAAACTCAGCGATTTTGATTGCGACTACTACGGCACCAGCCTGCACAAATGGTTGGGCTGTCCGCTGGGTTCCGGCGCATTGTATGTGAAAAAAGAGAAGATCAGGGACCTCTGGCCCATGTTTGCCGATCTCAGCTGTGCCGACGACGACATCCGAAAACTCAACCACACTGGCACCCACCCGGTGCACACCGACCTGACGATCCAGAACGCCATTGCCTTTCACAACCGAATCGGCATTGCGCGCAAAGAAGCCCGGCTGCGGTTCCTGCAAAACTACTGGACCGACCAGCTCCGCGGCCATCCCGGCGTGGTAATCAACACCCCCGCTGACAAGTCCCGTTCCTGCGCCATTGCCAACGTTGGCATCGAAGGCCGAAAACCGGGTGAACTGGCCAAGACCCTGCTGGAAAAACATCAGATCTGGACCGTTGCCATAGACTATGCCAATGTGCACGGACTACGGATTACGCCACACTTGTACACCAGTACCAAAGAATTGGATGCGTTGGTGGCAGCGATTAAAAGGGAGGTTTGACTTAGTTGCCCAAGTCTTTGATTCAAACAAATACCATGAACCTTACTATCCCTATACCGCCATTGAAGACAGCCCGGAAGCACTGCACCTGAAAATGGAATCGCGCGCACTTCGGTTCAATATCCTGATATTGCGGGTACTACCGGTTTTGGTGTTTGCAGGCCTGCTGGTTACCTTGCCTCTGCTCGACAACCGAACGCCATGGTGGGTGTATGCCGGACTGGCGCTGGTGGGAATGCACATTGTTGCTTGGATGAACTCAGCTGTGGTACTTGAATTGCAAATTGACCAGTCGCAAATCATGATTTACACCCTTCATTTCTTTCGCAAAAGCCGCGTTACCTATCCGCTTGCAGCCATAATGCACTTCATCATTCAACGAAATACAACCCCGCACACCGCAGGGGCTTATTATTACGCATCACTCCGGGACAACAAAAAAGTAGCCTTGGTAAAATTGCCCATCGGCCCCTGGCGCAAACCAGACGGGCTTCGTTTGCTAAAAGAAAGAATGGAACATCTCACCCAATTGCATGTTTCAGAGGAAGGAAGACCGCTTGCACAATCTGACCAATAGTATTTTGGCAACAACCCGGTTTCAGCATAACAGCATCCGTGAATTGGAGATTTTTCCCAAGGTGTTGCCAAGATAAATTCAGCGCCACCCACAGCGCTGATTACAACGTTTTAATACCAATTCGGCCCAAGTGCCAAAATATCAGTGAGGGCTAATAATTAACATCATTTTTAATGACTCAAATCATTGCATTTATAAGTCATCGCGCTTTAAGCTGTCCTACTTTTAGGAAGTTTCCCCCACAACCTGTTCTACAGCCTTTCACCAAAACTTGCAATCATGAGCGCGCTCAACATTTTTCGGTTAAGTTGCCGATTTGCGGCAATGATAGCCTTTGTATTTTGCTTGTCCCTCGGGAGCCTGCGGGCCCAGGGCAATTACTGGGAAACGATTGGCCACATGCCACTAGGCACTTTACTGACGGCAGTGGAAGCACTTGACTCCCAACTCTACATCATGGGTGGCCTGCACAACCCTGCCGGTGCTACTACAGAAATGTACGCATTTAACCTGAAAACCAACACGATACTACCCAGGCAGCCGCTCCCAAAACCACTGGCTGCCAGCGGAACCGTTGTATGGGAAGACAAAATCTACCTGTTTGGCGGTGGATCCGCTAGTCAAGGCACCGCATCCAACAGCGTTTATGTTTATGACCCCGAACTAAATACCTGGACATCGCTGGCAGATATGCCACATGCACGAGCATATCCTGTCGCAGAAATCGTAAATGGAAAAATGTATGTGATCGGGGGCGCAAGCACTGGAAGCACATTCTCCTATAATTACGTAGAGTGTTACGATCCACTCACCAACACATGGGCGGCCAAGAACCCTATGCCAACAGCACGCGCTTACATGACTTCTGCCGTACTTAACAACAAAATATATGTGTTTGGCGGATTGGGTGGAACACCGCCTTATATCAGCCTCGCAACCGTAGAAATTTACGACCCCACAACAGACACATGGACCACAGCGCCCGAACTTTCAACCTCCCGATGGGGAGCACTGGCCGGCACATTAGACAATATCATTTTCCTGGCCGGTGGAGCCAATGAATTTAGCGTCGACCTCGACATTGTGGATGGTCTTCAGGGTGAAAACGGAAGTTGGCTTTCCTATGGGCCAATGCCCTATGCCGCGCACGGTTTGGGGGGGACCGTTTTTGAAAATAATCTGTACCTGGTTGGCGGACTTTCGGAAGGAACTGTGCGCAATGATATTCTGGTCTACCACCCTTCAGTCGGTGTTTCTGAGACACCTGAGGCAACCCAGTGGTTAAGCCAAAACTACCCGAACCCATTCCACAATGTGACCACCATCGACTATGAGGTCAGCCATGCAGGTGCGGTATCCATCATCCTTTACGATGTAACAGGAAAAGTGGTGCAAACGCTTGTTCAGGACAAACAACCTGCCGGAAAATATTCGTGTAGCATAAATGCTGGATCACTTCAAAATGGCGTGTACACGTACACGCTTCGTATCGACAATCAGATGCTCGCATCCCGTTTGCTCATCGTAAATAAATAACAATTTGATTGCAAGAATTATTTCAAATACGGGTAACCATGTGCCTCCCGCAGGTTCAACGGAACCATGCGGGAGGTTTTTATTGCCTTTTAGGCAGGTCGGCCACTTGAATCTAAAACTGTTTTTAATTGTTTACTCGTATGTATCGTAAAAACTTCGCCATGCGCCATATCCCTTGCCTGCTCTGCTTCATTTTGATGCCTGTACTCTTATCTGCCCAAAAACCCAACCCCTACTACTCCCGAACCGACACTTCCACCCTGCACCTATCCAATGCCCAATGGAAAAAAGTGCTGGCACCCGACGTGTACGAAGTGGCCCGCAACAAGGCCACCGAGCGCTCTTTTACTGGAAAATACTGGAATTTTGAGGGCATCGGCACCTACCGCTGCGCCGCTTGCGGCAACGCACTGTTCAAATCCGATTCCAAGTTCGGAAGCAGCTGCGGCTGGCCCAGTTTTTTCGAAACCCTGCGCCCCAACAGCGTTAGGTACCAAAACGACGATTCCTACAACATGCACCGCACCGAAGTGCTTTGCGGACGCTGCGGCGCCCACCTCGGCCACTTGTTCGACGATGGCCCGCCACCCACAGGAAAACGCTTCTGCATGAACTCCATCGTGCTGGATTTTGAGCCGGATAAGTAAACCGGGTCGGATACTTCCTTCCCTGTTCCCTCAAAACGTTTTGCTCCGAAGACGGAATTCAATCCAACAATAAAAACCCGTTCTAACGTGCGATAACACACCAGCAATGATTAATATCAGCCAACATTAAAACGCATCACCACGGTTCCCCTCAAAAAAACATTACCTTTGCGGCGGTAAAAATCCGCCACATCATGAGTAAAGAAACTAACCTAAAAGCCGAAGCACTTCATTACCACGCAAAAGGCCGCCCCGGTAAAATCGAAGTCATCCCTTCCAAAGAAACCGCTAACCAACGCGACCTCTCACTTGCCTATTCCCCCGGCGTAGCCGAACCCTGCTTGGCCATCGCTGCCAACCCCGACGACGTTTACAAGTACACCGCCAAGGGCAATTTAGTTGCCGTCATCAGCAATGGTACCGCCGTACTGGGTTTGGGTGATATTGGGCCCGCCGCTGGCAAACCTGTCATGGAAGGTAAAGGCCTGTTGTTTAAAATCTACGCCGACATCGACGTGTTCGACATCGAGCTCGACACCAAAGATGTAGACGAATTCGTGCGTACCGTAAAAATCCTGGAACCCACCTTCGGTGGAATCAACCTGGAGGACGTTTCTGCTCCTGAATGCTTCGAAATTGAAGAGCGCCTGAAAAAAGAGCTCTCCATCCCCATCATGCACGACGACCAGCACGGCACCGCCATTATCAGCGCCGCCGCTCTGCTCAACGCCTTAGAACTTGTCAACAAAGACATAGCCAAGGTGAAAATCGTTATCAATGGCGCTGGCGCCTCTGCCATCTCCTGCACCCGCCTGTACTGCGCGCTGGGCGCCAGTAAGGAGAACGTTTTCATGTTCGACAGCAAGGGCCTTATCCACCCCTCCCGCACCAACCTTGATGGCAAGAAAATAGAGTTCATCAACGACGCACTGCCGGTTGAAACCAGCCTGGCCGATGCCATGAAAGGCGCCGACGTCTTTGTCGGCCTCTCGAAAGGCAACATCCTCAACGGTGACATGGTGAAAGGCATGGCCCACGACTGTATCGTGTTCGCCATGGCAAACCCCACACCTGAAATCAGCTACGAAGAAGCCACCGAAGCACGACCCGATATCATCATGGCCACCGGCCGTTCCGACTACCCCAACCAGGTCAACAACGTACTGGGCTTCCCGTACATCTTCCGTGGAGCACTCGATGTGCGTGCGTCGGCAATCAATGAAGAAATGAAACTGGCTGCCGTACGCGCACTCGCTGACTTGGCCAAAAAACCCGTTCCCGACATCGTCAACATGGCTTACAATACCAGCAACCTGGTGTATGGCCGCGACTATATCATCCCCAAACCCGTTGACCCCCGCCTGCTCACTACCGTCGCCCCGGCTGTTGCAAAGGCAGCCATCGATTCCGGTGTTGCAAAAATGCCCATCACCGACTGGGAAGCCTACGAAATCCAACTCTCGCGCCGATTGGGCCTCGACAACAACCTTACCCGGGTGATCCAAACCAAAGCCCGCCAAAACAAAAAGCGGGTGGTATTTGGCGAAGCCGAAAATGTATCGATGCTTAAAGCAGCCCGTGTGGTTATTGAAGAGGGCATCGCTATTCCTATCCTCTTGGGTGATGTCGACAACATCCACAAAATCATGGCAGAAAATCAGATTGAACTGCCTGGGGTACAAATCATCGATCCCACCAAGCCGGGAAGTGTGGAAGACAAAGAACGCCTCACCCGCTATGCCGACCTTTACCACGAACAGCGCAAGCGCAAAGGCGTGATTCGCGTAGAGGCTAGCCAGGTCATGCGCCGCAAAAACTACTTTGGCTCCATGATGGTGGAAACAGGCGAAGCCGATGCCATGATCTCTGGTCTTGGCCGCAAATACCCGGACACCATCCGCCCGGCACTTCGTATCATTGGCCCAAAACCTGGCGTTAGCCGCGTGGCCGGTATGTACATCTTGATGAGCCGGTTTGGCCCCCTTTTCCTGGCCGATACCACTATCAATTTCAATCCTACTGCCGAAGAAATCGTGGAAATCGCGGAACTGACTGCCGATGAGATCGGCAAGTTTAACATCAAGCCACGCATAGCGCTGCTTACCTATTCCAGCTTCGGTTCTGTGCCCCATGGCACCGATGCCGAAAAAATGAGAAAGGCGACCACCATGCTGAAGGAAAAACATCCCAATTGGATCATTGATGGTGAAATGCAGGCTCACCTCGCTTTCGACACCGAGATCATGAAGCAATACTACTCCTTTAGCGACATGAGCGAAGGACGTGCCAACGTACTTATCTTCCCCAACCTCTCGGCATCAAATATTGCCTACAACCTGGTTAAGGAGGTGGCCGGGATAGAAAAAATCGGACCCGTGATCATGGGACTCAACAAACCCGTGCACGTGCTCCAACTTGGCGCTTCGGTGCGCGAAATTGTTGATATGGCAGCCCTGGCTGCCGCCGACGCACAGGTATAAATCTGGCCTGTTGGTTGTTGGTCTTTAGCCGCGCTAAAGGCCAACAGCCAACAGTTACAGTTCCCCTTCCGTACTCCAGCAAGTAATTTGCAAGGGGAGTTGCAGATCACTGCGGTAATCATCCAGCAGATTGCGCAGTGCTCCTTTATCGCCATCAAGGCGACGCACAAAAAAGGCGGCGTTGCCCTCCGGCGAAAAACTTTTGTGAAAAAAGACCGACCCACTACCGGAAACCGTAAAGTATCCATAAAAATCGGGTAACAACACGGCATCCTGGCTCAGTGCCTTGATGGCAGCAATGCATTGTTGAGCCCTGGGCATATCCTGTTCCTGCGGCGTGCTAATAAAGCCCCATACAAGGCCATCCGGGATCCGCTGCAATACCCTGTTCTGCAGGTCAATGCCCGCCGGCTGGGCAAGGTTCCACTCATAGCGCCCATTGGCAACCTTCAGCGTACCCTTGTTTTCAATGGCCTCCCCGAGTAAGAATGACAGCTCGTATTCCCCATCCAGTAAATCGCCAACCGGCAAAAATGAGTGTGCTTTGGCCGGTGCGCCCAGGCAGGTATCGGGCTCCATAATGTCACGCACCTGAACGGTAATGTCGCTGTTATTGACCGCGTTTGCGCTGGTAATATGGTAGTCAGCGCAGGGAAATGTTTTCACACTTTCTACCCAAAGACCAAATGTCGCACGACCATCTACGGGGCCCCGTTGTTCGTACAGATCCACCGTAAATTCAGGGTTCAGCGTGACCACCACATCCGCCTCCGGCTCCTGAGCCGTGCGACAAGCCGGCAGTAGCGCCAACAATACCAGCATGATGAACGGAGTACGAAGGGTGTGAAAAGATTTCATGTCAAAAATTTTATCTGATCTATGCTTCAATAACGAATATAGGTCATTTTTGCTGCCAGCAGCTCCAAAACTTCCGCATATCTTTGCGCTTCAAATAAAAACCGTTCCTTTCAAGATGATGCGCACCCTGTTCCTCGTTTTTTCAATCATTTTACTCCTGGTCCCGGCCTGCCAAAACGACCCCAAACCCGATTCCAATGCTCAAAAAGACAATACCCCCCGGGCCGACACCTTGCCGGTATATACCCCTGCCACTTCAGATGGCGCTGTTGATTATACCGTGACATCTGGCACCGTATACTGGTCGGCTAAAAAAGCCATCGGCGACCCGCACTACGGCTCCATCGAGGTATCAGAAGGCGTCATGCAGGTAAAAGACGGAAAACTGATTAGCGGCGCTGCAACCATCAACATGAATGCCATCGGCGTGTCGGACCCACAGGACCCCAAAGAACGCGCCGACCTGACGGCCCACCTCATGGACGCCGACTTTTTTGATGTAAAAAAATACCCGATGGCAAAATTCACCATCGATGAGGTGCTGCCCAGCACCAACCCCAATTACAACGCCATTGTTCGGGGTCAGCTCACGATGAAAAACAAAACAAACCCGGTGAATATCCCAGCCAAACTGGAGGTAAAAGGCGACGAACTCATTGCCACTACGCTCACCTTCCCCATCAATCGCACCCAATGGGGAGTCAATTTCCGTTCCGGTTTGCTGGGTACCGCCAAGGACAAACTGATCGAAGATGTTATCACCCTTACCATTTCGCTGAAAGCGAAAAAAGTAAAGGGGTAACAAATGGCGGGTGAACAGATTGGGTAAGCAAATGTTATGCATGTTCAACAACGCCAGTACATGCGCGACGACCAGCAACTGCTACTACTCCGACCCGAACTCCAACTACCTGCCCGGCAATCCGGGCCCGAAGAGCAATTCCAGAACCAAACCCTCCGGCCCATCCTGAAAATGCAGCACACCCTGCTTGCCAGGATGTTTTTTGCCCAAATACTACAGCACAAAAGCATCTTTTTCCAACTGTCGGCACCGGCCAGGCAGGAATGGATCGCCAACAACCTGCGTTCCAATACCCGGCTGCGCCAACTGCTGGCAGGCGCCATCATCGGACACTTTACCCTGGAAGAGTATCATCTTTTCGAAACCAACCAAGCAGAAAACATGCGCCGGCTGACCAGCCTGCTCACGCAACGGCTGCAGTCGGTCGATTTTGAAGCCATGCTGAAACGCTAGCATAGACAAGTAAAGCAGGAATTACGCCTTATTTGATCTTAAACACCAGGGAGTTGATCACACGGGCGGTATTATCCCCTGGGCATTTTACCTTCACATCGGTAAAATAATATACATCCCCTGGTTTGGCCCTTTTTACCAACTCGCGGCTGGCAGCGCTGTAGTCAGCCCCATTGTTGAGCAACGCTACGGGATCACTTCTTCTCGGAATACAGGTCAAGTTATAGGATACTATATCGCAAGAAACATCAAAGTTAAAATTGTCATGAAAAGTGTTTAGCCCAACTGGTGTTTTGAACTCCAATGGAGTCAATTCTACTGCGTAGTAATGAGCTATCCTGGCTATTGGATCAGGTATGCGGTTTACACGATAAACAAAGGTACTGCGGAAAGTACCTGCGGATACCGTTATATCAACTTTCCCTACCTTCGAGAAATTGAGTACGTAATTTCCAGCTCCAACCTTTTTGATTTGACTACCACTGCCAGATACACTGATCGAAATATCATCATCAGAAAAGCCGGGTACGTCCACGCGTAGGGGGTTATCCACGGCAATGTACATGACATTCCCTTTACTAGCAGATAGTGACAGGCCTGACGGCAATGGCGCATCCCTGAGCGTATCGGCGCGGTAAATGGTATCCCGAATATAAACGGTGTCGCTGGAGGGTAAACCCATGGCGGCTTCCTGTGTATCCGCTGGCACTGCGGGCGATGTATCCGCGTTGCCATTGTTGGGTTTATTTTTGCATTGAGACAGTGCGGCAACAAAAATCGCCAGTGCAAGTAATAGGGAAAAGTGCTTCATGTGGAAAGTATTTGGTGCAAATAAATTTGATCTTGGATCAAATTTATTAAAAAAGCCGCCACAATCTGTGACATTTGGCCATCTCCTGCGAATAATGGGACAAACAACATTCAAGTGAACCAGCCATCAGATCAGTTTATCGCCCTGCTCGAAGCCAACAAAGGACTCCTGTACAAAGTGGCCAATGCCTATTGTAAGGACGCTGAAGACCGGCGCGACCTGATACAGGAAATCACCCTCCAACTCTGGCGTTCGTTCGACAAATACGACCCGCAGTACCAGCTGTCGACCTGGATATACCGCATTGCCCTCAACGTATCCATCTCCTTTTACCGAAAATCCAGCGCCCACAGTGCCTATACCCAAGGCCTCCCGCCGGGCATCATCGAAAACATCCCGGCAGCAGATGCAGAAAACCATGACCCCAATCTGGTGCTGCTGCAGCGTTTCATCCAGGAATTAAAAGAGATCGACAAAGCACTCATCCTGCTCTACCTCGACGAAAAAAGCCAGAAAGAGATATCCGAAATTTTGGGCCTTTCCAACAGTAATGTCTCGACAAAAATAGCCCGGATCAAAACACAACTAAAAGCAAAATTTTCATCCGTAAAAAACTAAGCCATGCAAGACCAGGAAATGCTCGCCATCTGGAAATCATACGACCAGAAACTGGAAGAATCGCTCGTCATTAACAAACAACTCGCCACAGCCATTACGCAAATGAAGGTCAAAAACCTGATGACTAAAACCAGCAAAACAAAGCGGTTTACCCTAATGCTTGGTATCCCTTTTTTGATCTTGCTCTTCAGTCTGGTACTGATGGGCCTGAAAACAGGCGCCGTATTTTTCACCCCTTGGGTTTGGCATCATCGCCCTCTTCAACACTGCCATCGTGATTGCCTATTTTTACCACCTGTACCTAATACACGCCATCGACAACAGCGAGTCGGTATCGGGCGTGCAGGAAAACCTGTCGCGCTTGAAACTTTCCAGTTTCAACATCACCCGGCTGGCCATGCTGCAAATCCCATTTTGGTCGCTGTGCTGGGTCAGTATGGACGCACTGCAAAGCAGCCCGCTGCTTTACGGTGGCGTCAACCTGCTGGTATTTCTAGGACTGGCCTACCTGGCCTATTGGCTGTACAACAACCTGGATGTGGATAAAATGGATAAAAAATGGAACCAGTTCATGTTCTCCGGCGTGGAATGGGATCCCATAGTGAAGTCCGTTAGTATCCTGCAACAACTGGAGGAATCCAAAGCCTGAACTACTGGATATTTTTTGAAAATAGTTCACATGGTGTACCCGCGGATTTTTGCGCAGCAAAACATCTGCGGTTTCTGCGAGATCTGCGGGACAATTATTTTGCGAAGCAAAACTAAAAAAGCAAAAACGATAGTGGTTAAGCGATAGTGGATGTGCCACATCAACTAGAACAAGCTCACGTAACCCAAATGAAACTTCGCCGCCCGAAAATCCACGGGCAAGCCTAAATCGGGCTTACCTACTGCGATGCTGATGCCAAAAATTCCGGCCTGGGTTTCGAAGTTGAGCCCGGTGCCAAATCCCCAAGGCCGTTGAAACGCCCGCACGCGGTTGGTAACGTTTTCCAGATAACCATAATCGGTAAAGGCGGCGAGGTAGGAATTGGGCCCAATCAGCAAGCGGTACTCCAGGGTAGCCTGTACAAAACGGGTGGCAAAAAGGCTCTGCTCATTGAAGCCCCGCAGCAATTTGTTGCCACCCAATCGGTATTGCTCGTTGTTGTACACCGGTAAATCGGAAAATATGCCATTGGCTATCAGACTCGATTTGAGTGTGCTGCGTTGAAACAAAGGCAGGTAATACTCCAGTTTCAGTTCCCCACGCCACCGCGCAGCCCGCAATAGCGTCGAATCATATAAAGTGGCAAAATCGAAGCCCGGGTCGGCAGGGTCGCGAAGTCCGATCACAATGCTGTTTCGCAAAGTTTTCTGATATCCAGCCAATGTACGCGCTTTCACCAGCCAGCCCCTCCTGGGGTTGTAGCGGTAATCGAGCCGGCTGAAAGCCGTTTCCAAACCATAGGCGTTTTGGCGCAGATCGGGATTGGGTGGTAAGCGCCGGTCGCGAATGACGGTTGCCGTGTCCACCACCTGCAGGGAAGAACTTCTGTTTTCCCAGATAAGTTTCAAATAAGCGCCGCCTTCAAAAAAGTACTGGATGCCGGCCTCTGCGTTGGCATCTACCCAGGTGCTGTCGCGGCGATAAACATGCAGCTGCCCACTCACCCCCACGGGTAAAGACAGCAAGTAGGGTACCGCTGCTGACACTTCCAATTGCTGGGTTTCGGGGCGGAGCCGTTCCAGATCAATGGAGAACTGCTCGCCCAGGTTAAAGGCATTCTGAAACGCTGCATTCAGGGTGCCCGTGATCAGCAACCGCCCGTCGGTGGCATTTGGTTGCGGCAGAAGCCCCAAAACAAAATCAAACCGGCTTGCCTTTTTTTCTTGAGCGCCAGGTTGACGGTTGCCTCATCCCCGCTGAAACGAACAGAGGGAGGTCCGGTACTCTCCACAAAAAGGAGTTCGCGCAGGCGATCGGGCGTCTGCCGCACACGGGAGGCGTTGTAAGGCGCCCCCGGCCTGATGCCCAGGTAGGCGGGCAGGTATGCCTGGGGTAAGCGTACATCCCCGTTAATTTTGATCTCCCGAAACCGAACGTATTTGTTGCGCTCTATCTGCAGCAGGGCTTCTGCGCCACCGTCAGGTTGGAGGCTCAAACTGTCCAGTGACACCACCGCAAAAGGAAATCCATTGTTCTCTGCTTGTTGGAGCACAGCCTCCCGCTGCTGCAGAAAACGCTGGTATTGCAGGGGTTTCCCACTGTACAACTTGGGCCTAAAACCCGCAGCCTGCAACCAGTTGCGATCACCCGGATCAGTTCGGATTTGCACCCAATACACCGGGTTTCCAAGGTAGAGATTAGCCCTCCAGTGCAGGCTGTCGATCTGAACAAGACTGTCGACAGATGCCGCCAGGTACGACTTAGCCTGCAAAATGCGCAGTAACTTTATCGCACTGGAATCGGAGTACGGTTTAAGCAGCAGGGTGTCGTTGGCCAACCATTGGAGTTTTGGCTTGTAGTCCTCCAGGGCCAGCATGATGGCACTGGATTGCCCGGGTGGAATCGCCAGATGCAGCGATTGCGATTGCAACCCGCTGGTCAAAATCCCTAAAAAAACAACTGCTAAAATTCGCATCCAACAGATCATGTTACCTTCTCAAACGCAAATTGGTATTGCCTTGTTTTCCATCGCAAAATTGAGGGCAGCGATGTTCGCTGTCAAATGCTGTTACACACCCCAATACACAAAAGCGGCAATCATAATCGGCAGCCCGATGAGAAAAATCAGGTAGCACCAGTGCAGGTAACGGTATTTTCGATCCAAGGAATGCCCCATCAATATAAATCGTTGGTCATGGCCTCCTGAAGCACCAGGTCATCAGAAGAAATCCGGTAGATGTTTTCCAGAAAATCGGGCAATTCACTGTAAGCAAAATGGCCAAAGAAAAGCCAGTTGAAGCCCGGGTCTTTCGGGTTGGGGAGTTTCTTGGGCAGGTTAGGGCGCGTCGCCAGAATAGCCAAAACAATACAACTCATGGTAAATACCACCAGCATGATGTCAGGAATAAGCAAGCCCTCCTGGTGGGAGAGAATCCCCATTTTCTTTTTTGTCACGACAAACGACAACAAAAAAGCATTAATCCCCAGCATAAGGTGCGCCTTTCGGTCGGCCATGCGGCTGAGGTTCAAATGGGTATCGAATGCCACCCTGAACATGGTATCCGAACCGCGGGAAAAATTACCCTGCGATCCCTCTATTTTTCGCGCTTTTTTTTTTGCCATAAAATGATGCCAAAGTAACGGAAACTTTTGCTGGCTTTCGCAAATTGATTTTAATGTTGGCTCGAAACGACCAAACCAATCGATGCAATGCCTTACAGGTGTTTCCGAATTTGTTCCAGCAGCCAATCCCGGTGCATAAGTTCGGCAGGCCCAGGGAGTTTTTTCAACATTTGCCCCAGCTTCTCCGGATCCGGCGGGTAAAGTCGTGCAAGCCGGCGGGTTTGGTCCACAAAATTTTGCATTTGCAAGCGCAGCCGCGGCTCAATTTTAGTACTGCGCAGGAGGTAGATGCGTGCCGCTTCCAATGCGGAAAAAAGCAGCTCCGTTTCTTCCGCTTCGTAGTAAATTTTTATTTGCAAACTCCTGGCCGTTAACGACAACAGCACATCGTTGAACTCTACGGTAACCAATTGCCGCTGCGCCTCCGTCAATTGTTTTTGGGCATAGTGCCAAAGAGCCAAAGCATAGTGCGAAAAGTTCTCAGTGTGCTCCGGCGAAAGTTTTTGACTTCCTTGCACTATAAACGTCTGGGTCCATTCCCATCGCCCGGTTTTGATGCCTGCATTAACCATGTTCATGAACCGCCAGGGGGGAAGATATCCGTCCTCCAATAAAAGTGCACGTGTCAGTAAATGCTCATTGATGTCGAGATAAACCTCGTAATAAGACAGGTCGTTGTCGCGGTTGATCCGTCGTGTACAAAAGTTAAGCGCATTGTTGTACAAAGCCTTTTGTTCCGGCACTGTCAACACCGCAGCGTGTTGGTTCAGCAGTGCAAGGCAGCGCTGAAAGTCCTCCTCCCGATCCTCTACCGTGGTCCGCCAGGCATAGTAATACATGGCAAAAACCGGCTCTTCCAGCCATTCAGAGCCTTCCAATTCCGAGGCGACCACTTTTTCAAACAATGCTTCATACTGTACATTGAGGTATTTTTTCTGGTTGGCCATGTCACACAACAGCCGCAGTTTGTGCAGGATAAAAAACCGGTCGAGCCGCTGGGATAAAGCTTGCAAGCTCGGACTGTACTGGTGGCGAAAGGGATCGGCAGCAGCCAGGTGTTCCAACTGTGCCAACTCAAATGCCTGTCGGTAATAGTTAGCATCGCGGAGTTCCGATTGTTCGAGCAACTGTTTCGCCTTTTCCAATTGCTGGTTAAAATACCGGTTATTTACCTTCTCTGGCAATGCCTGAAGGGCAAAAATGGCTTTCTGAACAGGGTCTGCCGACAAATATTCGAAGGACATAAATTCCTCTGCCAGGGTTTGAAGCCGGCTCATCAGGTAGGCAAGCGCCTTTTCATTCCCCAATTCCGAGCCCTTCCAGCGCTGGAATAAGATCGATTTTTCCAGCGCAGGATGTTCCAGCGCAGGATGGTGTGGAGACAGGTATTGGTACAACTGTTGTACATCCTCCCGTTGGTTAAAATAGGGGGAAGCCAGAAAATCGCCGAATCGGCGCCATTGGCGAGTACTGAATTGCCGTAGAAGCCCGAGTAGTTTGCTTTGTTGCATTGGCTCAAAGATGTTAAATTGCAGCATAGGATGCTAACAAAAGAGCCATGAAAACACTTTCTACCCTTTTTATCGTATTGCTTGGCACGAACGCATGGGCGCAACAACACTGCGGCTACCCAGCAGACGCCAACAACGACGGCCGGGCCGATTATCTCGACCTACTCGCCATCGGGCTGTCTTACAATGCAACATTCGAGCCCCGGCCCGACCCATCCACCAACTGGTCGCTGCATTGTTTCACTACCTGGCAACAGCTTATTCCTGGAACAAATTTCGACGCAGGTTTTGCGGATTCCGATGGCAGTGGAACGGTGGATTCCCTGGACATCAACGCCATCGTTCTGCAATACGACAGCCTGCAAACCGAACCTGCGCTTCCATTTCCACAACCCTACAACCCGGATACGTTCTTTGGACCTCCCTGTGCTCCTATCCGACTGGCACTGCGCAAAGACGATAACAACCCGCAAAAAATATTTGCAGACGTTTTTCTGGATATTGAACCCTCCCAAACCCCCGGGGCGCTGGGAGTGAGTGTAAAAATCAGTTACAACCCTAGCCTGGTGATCGACGACTCTACGCGGGTGTTGTTCGATCCCGCCAATACTGATCTGATGGGCGTTGGGGCAACAGCCAGCAATACCAGTTTTTCCAGAGCCCTGCCACCTGGCCTGGTGGAGTTTGCCGTAGCCGGACGGGGTGTAAATGTGTTTTTTCAACCGCGATTACTCGCCAGCATACAGTTTATTATTGTGGAAGATGTCATCATCCGGAATGATACGGTACTTTTTTCTCCGGTATTTGAACACCATATCATGGTCGACCAGCAAGGGCTTGTGCTTTGTACCAGCACACAAACCGATACCTTAAGCCTCATTCTGAGCACTGGCATAGATGCCTTATCATCACCCGTCCGGGTATTCCCCAACCCTGCGCGTAATAGCCTGACGGTGGAATACCCACCTTCGCTACAGGTCATGGCTATTCGGCTGTCCGATTCAACAGGACGTCTGGTTGGGGAATGGCCGCCATCACACCAAATTCAATGGGGTTATCTGCCAGGTGGGTTGTATCACCTAAGCATCTTGACGGGAAGTGGCATGTTGTGGCATACTGTTGCGATTTCACCTTGAACTTTGGTTTAGGCAGAAAATTTAATCATTTTCAATTCTTGACGCGAAGGCAAAAATCTTCCAGCGCGAATTCCCATTTTTTCTGTACAAAATGAAAAATGAATTAACTAATTGTTTTTTATAAATTTAAATATTAATGATAATTAAAATATCATTTTAAAACATCAAAACCGCATCCGATCCCGAGCGTTTTTTGTACTTGTCGGGCCACCACCTTTGCGCGCATTTTTGTACCAGTTCTAATCAAAAAGGGGAAGTCAAACACCCCGATTTTTTCACTTAGAGAGGCCATCTTAACCTGGGATCTCTTAAAAGGTACAAATATGAAAACGATGATTGTTGTAATGCTCGCAGTTTCCGGATTATTCCAAGTGGCTTCCGGTCAAAACACTTCCTCCCTCCCCAAAGCCCTACACATTTCGGCCACCGGCACCAACCGCACTACCGGTACCATTGCCAGCATGGTGCTGCAAAACCGCGGCAACACACCTTTACAGCTCAATTTGGGTGCTTTTTTTATTCCCTCCGATGGAAAATATCAGCCTTACATCGTGCCTGGTACTGGCTCAATAACCATTGCCCCACACAGCAGTAGCAACCTTTCGGTACAGGGCTATTGTGTAGATATTTTTAAAACTCCGCTGCCCGATGGCGCTTCAGCCGGTTTTGAAAACTGGATACACGCTGCCCCCTTGTTGCCCGACTGGAGGCCCAGCCCCGACCATGGTTGGCAATATCAGCCCGACTCCAGGGCGCTGACGCCGGGTACTGGCATCCCGCTTGAACACACGCTCGACCTGCAAAAACACCCTGAAGAAGCCGCAGCATTGCTGTTGCAGGCATACACCCAAATTGAGCAGGCTTATTCCGCCTTGCAGGCTTCAGGCGCCATCAATACACCATTCAGTAGCCAGCCTGATAAGGAACGAACTGCTGTGATCCAACAGACGCTTTGGTTATACTGTGCCGAAATTATGGGCACACCTTATACCAAAGAAGATTTTCGAAAAAATACGATCCAAACCTTTGAGCATTCCAGCGGAACCAGTTTCCAGGAAAAACCGCCCGCTGAAAAAGAGAAAATGGAACAGGGAATCGATGATTTCTGGAACACGTTCGAAGCCACCGGATACGAAGCAAAACTCATTCGGAAACCAGCTGACAAAACAGGTAGGCCAGAACTAATCGATGTAAAAAATGGGTTTTGCGAATGCGGGACGGTGAAGATGGATGCTAAAGTATTCATCAAATTCCGGGGCCGGGATACAGAACTGGAACATGCATTTGCCATGGATGCCATGAGCAATGTGCGCGATACCCTGAAAGGAGAAGGGCAAGTGCTGGCCGACGACGAGATTCGGTTGGAATTCAACAACCTGGTTGCCACCTGTACCGAATGTAAAAACGGGCTTTGCGATGCGACCATAACAGAAGTGAAAGCCAGCACCAATGGCCTGGAGCAAAATAACCTTGTGCTCACGGCCGACAACGGGAGTTACACAGCAGACCTGGGCAAGGTGAAGGCCCTCGACAGCAAGAACAAGCCCGTGGAAAACCCTGTTCGCATCTTCATCGCTGTAAAATTCGAGTGTAAAGGAGATGGCGATACCTGCAAGGCCAGAAATTGCGAAAAAGTTTTTGAAATTCAGGTTGAGCGCAAGCCTTAAAATGAATGTCCCCTTTCACAAATTTAAAATCAAGATCATGAAAAATGATAGGATAATTGCATGGCTGTTTACCGCACTCATTTGTTGTGCCACCGCAATAGTTTCCGGCCAAACCCCCTGGAACACCATGTCGATTACAGGTTCAAGTGCCAAAATAAAGCTGCAAAAAAAAGCACCCCGCTGGCATTTTGCGCTGCTGGCAAAACAACCGATGAACAGCACATCAAATCAAAGTTTCAACCAGAAAAACCTGAAACTGGCATTCAGCGACCCTGCCACTGCTGCGCAATTGAACGAACAGCTGGGACTGAATATTTTCCAGGCAGTTATACCGGCGCGGAAACAGACCCAATCGTCGCAACCCAAGTTCAGCTGCTAACAGGGATTAGAATGGGCCATAGGATACTGGAACATTGGGAACTGCGCCTGGCGGCCATTTGGCTAAAAGAACAAGGTACGGGTACCTTTATGGGTACGGTGGCGCCTGCTGGCCAACTTCCACCTTCCAGCCAACAGGGAAAACTGCACACTTCGTCAACTGGTTTGCTGGCCGATACAGAGATTGCCTACCGCATCGGAAACCGACGTGTTCAAGCCCTGTTTACGACAGGATTTAGAACATCGGCTCCAGTGCATCAAACATACAACGCAGAATTGGCCGGGCTCCAGATTCCCTTTAATTCAAGTCTGCCCCAACCCAGCATTTCACCCTTGGCTGGAGTTAGTCTACGGTGGCGCTGCATCAAAACCACCTTTATAGAAACTGGCGTTACGTTTGGGCGCATCAAGAACATTGGCTGGAAGCCAACCGTGGATTTTGGGCTGGGTGTAGGGTTTTAATTCAATATTTTCCCCGCGGATCGTACGATCCGCGGGGAAAAACATTTAAAGAACAATTGGCCTCAACTATACTCGAAGTAAAGTGGTTTGCGAAAATAATCGCGCAGTCATCAGTTCTAATGGCAAGGCCTAAAACACAGACGATGCAGCGCATCGGCGAGTATTTATAACGCAGCCAGGAGGGCTGAGGACAAGTGAGCATTCGCAAACCACTTTATTTCGAGTATAAAAGTCAACACCCTTTCCAAGAACTCTGTTAATCTGGCAGCACGTACAAGGCCCATTTTTGCACTTTAAAATCCGGTTTTGGACCAATAAAAAAGATAGTACTGTCATACAGCAGGATTTCCCCATTGGTGGTTTGAACACTGCGCTTGGGCGGGCCATATTCCTTTGTTACATCATCCATATTACTTTGCTGGATTTTAATGCCATTGGCGGTTTCTCCCTTGTTGTTTTCATTGGCAATGAGAAAAAGGGTCTTTTTGGCCCGTCCGCGGTCTTGTTTTTTCTGGCTGGTCAACAGTTTGGAGTTTGGGCCCACAGCATTGTTTTGGAAAAAAGTAAGTCCACCGCCGATGCTGATGCGATCGTTGTCAAACTGCAGGTCATCTTTTTCCAAAAACAAGTCGATATCATCTATCGTTTCCGGCATAAAAGCGGCATTCGGAGTTGGAGAGGTAAAAGCGGGGACTGGCAGTTTCCGCAACAAGCGGAGGTTTTCTGCTGCGACATTGCTTTTGCTTTTAAGCGAAAGTTTTTGCAACGCCGCATCTGCGTTGAGTGAGTCGCCACGGATGATGTCAAGAATGGCCAGTACCACCTGTGCATCAACTGCTGCTTTGGCGTATTGTGTATCTCGCATAGCCGCTGCCGGCGCCTCTATACTGGCATAGTAAGTAGCGCGAGGCAGATCGTGCAACGCTGCCAGTGCACAGGCTTTGTTGAGGTATGCGGGTGCATAATCGGGGTTCATGGTGGTGGCTGCATCAAAATACCGGATGGCCTCATGGAGCAGCTTTACCTTTTTTTCAAAGTCGGTAGTTCCCCGCTGACCAATGCTGCTGAAATCCAATTGTAAGGGTAAGGCATAATCGATGGTGTCGGGACAAATATCCAGCCCGGCCAATACCGACATGACACCAGCATTGTTCAGGATTTCCGGACTCTGGTAGTCGTGTAACACATATTGATAGTAATACACAGCGTCCTGGTATTGCCCAATCAGGACAAGCATATTGGCCGTTTCATACACATTAACCAGACGTTCCAGTACTTCCGCCGAGCGCTCGTTCAGTTTTTGCCGGTCCGACAACACCGGATACATGCGCAAGGTATCGGGCAAACCATAGGCACTGTACAACGAATCGGTCAGTGCGGCCCCCCTTTTAAATACGGGATAACCTGCAGAATACGCCAGAAACCCGCCAATGTAATCGGCCTGCGTTTCGTTCAAAACCGAATCGGCATGGGTCATCATCCCCAACAACTGGCCCACTGCCATATCGCTATACTGCTTGGCGAAGTTGCGGCGCCAGGCGTGTTTTTCATAATAATGGGAGAGTTCATGCCCAATCAACATGGCAAGGGCGGCATCTGCATCCGCCCCAAATTTCATGCAAACATCGTATGCCTTTTCTTCGATGCCAACTTCGAGCGCATTATAATCCATCCAGGCCACTTTCCGCTGGTCCCGGGTCATCACAAAATCAGGCACAGGGTAGCGGGAGTCGCCGCGGGCAGCTACCAATTTGTTGTAAATGCCTTCCGCCCGGTGGAACTTAATGCTGTCGCCAGGAATCATATTGGCATCGTCAATGCCTTGTGAACTGCGACTGGCAAATGCGAAAACGATGGTGTCTGGTGCTGTTTTATCTTCCTGGGCAGACAGCGAAAAGGTAACCAATTGGGCTACCAACAAATAAATTAATTTTCTCATGTTAACAATCTTGCTTTTACGTTAAACAGAAGGCAAAAAGGGCATAAAGGCTTAAATTTAAACGAATTACACAACACTTTGCTCGAAATTGAGTTAATATTTCACATTTTTACATCATGTATTTATATAAATGGTAATTTTCGGATATCGCTTCAAATTTGAACTTAAATGAAAATGACTGTTAATTTGGTCAGCAGCCGTTTGGTTACCGTTTTGGGTGTCGCCGTGCTGTTGTTGCTGCCCAAGGAGGGTTCACCCCAGATCACTGCCATGGTGAAAAAGGGGGACACCCGTGCCGTGATTATTGGTATTTCCGATTATCAAAACCAAAACATACCCGATCTCGAATTTGCAGATGCTGATGCCAAAGCATTTGCGGAGTTCCTGCAATCGAAAGCCGGAGGCCTCCTCCCTGAAGCCAATGTAAAACTCCTGACCAACCAGGATGCCACCCAGGGAAAAATGGCCGTTGCGCTGACCTGGCTGATGTCGGAAAGCAAAGAAGGTGATCGCGCTATCATTTACTTTTCCGGGCACGGCGACGTAGAAACGCTCACCATGCTGGGCTATCTGCTCACCTACGATGCTCCTGCCACGACTTACCTTGCCGGCGGTGCTTTTCCAAATCGGCAACCTGATGGCCATTATACAGCCTTTGAGCAATGTGAACAAAGCAGATGTGATTTTTATTGCCGATGCCTGCCATGCAGGAAAATTGGCCGGGAGCGCCGTCAATGGCACCCAGGCAACGGCAAGAGCGCTCTCCTCCGCTTCCGACGATCTGGTGCGCGTGGCAAAAATCATGTCCTGCCAACCCAACGAATTTTCCCGTGAAGGCCGCGAATGGGGCGGTGGGCACAGTGTTTTCACCTACTACCTGATCGATGGCATTATTGGGCTGGCCGATACGGATGGCGACAACAAAGTGAGCCTTTTCGAATTGCAGAATTACCTACAAACCAACGTGCGCAAAGCTGTTGCACCAAGCAAACAGCTGCCTTTGGTCACTGGAAACCTGGATCTGGTGATGGCCAGGGTGGATCCGGAGGCCAAACAAAAATTGCTGGAAGAGAAAAATCCCGGACTCGCAGAACAACCCACTACACAGCCAACCTTAACAAAGGCCCCAGCAGCACCACCTGCCTTGCCCGGCGACTCACTTACCCTTGCTCGGTATAAGTTGTTCGGAAAAGCCCTGGAGCAGAAGCACTTTTTATACCCGGAAAAAGAATCGGCTTATGCGCTTTACATGTTGTTAAAGGACAACGAAAGCATCGCACCGTTTCTACCGCAAATGCGCGATGGTTTGGTTTCCGGATTACAGGACGAGGCACAAAAAGCGATCAACGACTACCTGGCGGCCAGTCCGGAAGAACTCAGTCGACGCTGGTCGTACGATACCGTTTACCAGTATTACCCGCAATACCTGGAAAAAGCCGCTGAACTCCTGGGGCCGCAGCACTTTTCCTTTACTGATTTGAAGGCCAAACAGTTGTATTTTGAAGGCCTGAACCTCCGCTTAAAAGGCGAGCGGGAGAAGGACCCAACATTGTTTTCCGCAGCGCAACAACGGCAGGAACTGGTGCTCATGCTGTCGCCCAATGCGCCGTATGCATTCAACGAACTGGGATTGCTCGCGCGCAGAAACGGCAAATACCAGGAAAGCATAACTTACTTCAACAAAGCCCTGGAGGTGGCGCCTACGTGGCCCCTGGCACAAACCAACCTGTGCGGGAGTTTATTGGATCTTGACCATATTGATGAGGCTATAATTCATTGTAATTTGGCTATTGAGTCCGACAGTTTGTTTGCACAAGCTTATTATAATTTAGGCGTTGCCTATCGCGAAAAAACAGATTACAAACAGGCAATAAGTAATTACCGCAATTCTATTCGCCTGGACTCCAATTACGTTAATGCCTATTTCAAACTGGGCAGTGCCTACTATTTTATTGGCGAAAAAGAAAAGGCAAAGGAGATGTGGCAAACCTGCATCCAAAAACAGCCCAATAGTCCGGAGGCTTTTAATAACCTGGCCGCTCTGGCCATGGAGAATGGGGATTTCCCGAAGGCCCTTACGCTCCTAAATGAAGCCACTCGAATTAAACCCAATTACACTTCAGCATTGTACGACACGGCGCTTGTGCTTGGTCAACTAAAAGAGAATGAGAAATCGTTAGACGCTTTACAAGCAGCCCTGGCATCCGGCTACAAAAGGAAACAGCGCATTTTGGATGCGCCTGAACTCGAACAAGTGCGGGAACTGCCCCGCTTCCAACAATTGATGCAGCAGTATTTTCCGGAATAAACCTTTCGATATTCAGCCAACGAAGCGATTGTTATTGATTTTCCTTGCGATATTATTGTGGGTGCATCATAAGTACTGAATCAAGATTTTATTTGCCACGAAGGCACAAAGACAGAAAGGGCTCCCAGCGCTTTGTGTCTTTGCGCCTTCGTGGCAATTCTGTTTTGTCGTATAGCGTTGATCTAGCACTTATAATACGGCCGAACTTTTCATTTATCTGGCTTCAAATTCACACGGTGTTGAAAAAGATATCTTGATCTTCCCCCATAATTTCTTGTCTTGAAAAACAAATCGGCACCGAATTGCTTCGATGCCGATTTATAAGGTATACTCGAAATAAAGTGGTTTGCGAATGCTCACTTGTCCTCAGCCCTCCTGGCTGCGTTATAAATACTCGCCGATGCGCTGCATCGTCTGCGTTTTATGCCTTACCATCAGAACTGATGACTGCGCGATTATTTTCGCAAACCACTTTACTTCGAGTATAAATTTGGAAAAAGGATTACCCAGTGACTATTTGTACACGGCCCTTGCTTTGGGTTGCAGGCCGCAGCGCATCCAAAACGCCGCATGCATCAGTTTAACATATTCGTTGTTGGGATGCATTTTTTGTACCGTATCGTATTTGCGGGAGGCTTCCTCAAACCAGCCATCAAGTTCCAGTGAAACGGCTTCCATAACGCGCTTGAGTTCTTCCGGACTTTCTTTGTACAGCGATCCGTCTTCTGCCATTTTAATGGCTTCGTCACGCTCGGTAGCGGTGCCCAGTTCGAAGGAAAGGGTATTGGAGCGTATGGCTTGGGAACCAGTTGTGGTCACCCACCAATCGTATTTAACACCTGTTTTAAAGGCTGCACCCTTGAGATCAACTACCAGAAAAGTATCCTTTAAGGTTTTTTCCATCAACAGTTGGTTGGCCTTGTCCCTAATTTCAAAATGATAATCCTCATTGCCTGCAGGTTTCGACCAGTAGAAGCGTATTTTTTTCGGATCGTCTATCGTGCCCCAACCGTCGCGTTTGTCGTTGCTGCCGCCCACCATCATGATGGCTGCCATGGAGTAATTGCCAAAATCGTGATCGAAGTCGAGCTTAATTTTTGCGCCCTCTGGAAATGCTTCCAGCAGGGTAAAACTTTGTTTGCCAGACTTTTTTACAAAATTACCGTCGCAATACATCGTAACACTAGCATTGGCGGGCAATTCCACGCGGCCATTCCGTTTGAGCACGGCACCGGTAATTACTTCCTGTTTTTTCTTTTGGCCGGGAGACTGGTAGCAAATTTTGCCGTTGGCATTAACCAACACCACCGGCATGAGCTGTTGTGCCTGAAGAGAAAGTCCCAGGCAAAGGACCATAACAATTGTGATGACTTGCTTCATTATCGAATAATTTTCGGACCCCTACGCATGCGCGCGACCCAACGGGTAAACGCCGTTGAATGCTAAAGACCCAGGTTTACAAAAAGATTAAAAAAGGATTATTTGTTAACCGGGGGGAGGTTTATGTGGGTCAAAAAATTATTAATCCATGGACACGCAATACGTGCCCCAACGCCACACCTTTCCGGCACGGTCGAAATGGAACAACAAACTAAGGCCGGGATAAACCCAAACGGTACCGCCAGCAGGCTGTGCAACAACACGCGTCGGAAGTCCGTAAACAGCCTCTACCTGTGTGTTTGTGTTGCCAACTACAATACCATCGCGGGTAGCATCGCCGCAGCCGGCGCCACACAATTGCACCACGGCATAGCGTTGCCCTTTGTCGGCAAAATGAACCAAAACCTTAGAATGTGGATAATCTTTGACACCACAAATGATATTTGAAGCGAGTTTAATTTCTTTAATGTCGCTGGGAGGCTCTACCAAAAAATCCTCCAGCACCAGCTGGTCAATGGTTTCCAAACCACCAACTTTTGAATTGTTGTGCCGTTCGGGCGCCAACTGACGTAATTTTCGCAGGTTGATATCGGCCAAAACACTGCCTTGTTTTTGCGCTGTTTCAAACAACCGATCGGCACCAACTGAGTCCTGCTGAAGTGCGTGTTGAACACCTTCCAGTACCATAGCCAACAGGGGGTCGGATCCTTTTACGGCCTTGTACTTCGACAACCAGTAGGCGGCATCTTCCCAGGCATTTTGCAGCGTAAAGCAGCAGGCCTTGTTGAGGTAAGCAGGGGCGTAGCCGGGGTCCAGATTGATGGCATCGTTGAACTGCTGAATGGCCTCATTCAACATTGCGGTCCGCTTCTGTAGCCGATCCTGCTCAAACCCCTTCAGGTTGTACAGCCTGGAATTGGGGTCGGGTTCAATGGGCAGCGCAAACGGCATTTCCTTGGTTGTAAAGGTTCATGGCAGCCAGTGCCCTCTTTACGCCAACATTATTGACGATTTCCCTGCTGGAAAAGGTTTGCAGTACATAGCGGTAATACTGTGCCGCTTCATCAAAGCGTTCGAGGAGGGAAAGGTATTGGGCGGTTTCAAAAACCGTTTGGAGTTCTTTCAGTTGGGTGGAGGCATTGTTTCCCATTCCAACCCGGTCTGAGAGCGGTGGGTAGCCGGCCAACTGGTCGGGCAATCCGTAGCTGCGGTACACCTGGGGCAGCAGGCGCGGAATGATGCCATATACATTGTATCCGGCACTGAGCGACAGGAAGCCACCGAGGTAGTCGGCCTGGGTTTCCTGTCGAATACCGTCGTCTTTGCCAGCAACAAACTGGGCAGATTCCAGATTGGTATTGGCCCGGGCAAAATTCCGGCTCCAGTCGTGTTGTTCGTAGTAGTGGGTAAGCTCGTGTCCGAGGAGGGCGGCAAGTGCATTCAGCGAATCGGCGCCAAAGCCCATACAAACATCGTAAGCGCTTTCTTCCAGGCCAATTTGCAGGGCCACTGGATTCATCCAGGCAACGTATTGCTGGCCGTCGTTCATTACAAATTCAGGTGCTGGCTTCCGAAGGTCACCGCGGGCTTGCAGTAAATCATCGTATACCTTTTTGGCCGTCTGGTATTTCCTGGGATTGACATTACCGGACGAAGCCTTACCCTGCAGATTTTGCACATAGGCAAAGATAGGATCCTGCGCTGTGAGCAGACCTGTACAAAACATACACGCAAGCAGCAAGCAGTATCGCAATCTGTTTTCCTTATTGATTTTCATAGGTGCCTGATGTGGAGATGGAGCTGATTAGGTTACTTCAGCATTGCTTTTGCTTGATCTATAAGGTCGACCCGGGCCAAAAATGCGGCATAGGAGCGCTTCACCAGCAAATCATTGGGATTGTCCCGAAGCATTGCTGTGTAGCAAGTATTGGCATCGTAGTAGAACTCATTTTCTTCAAGGGCAAAAGCCTGCATCAGCTGTTGTTCTACCGGGGTGGCCGTCTTGTAGGCCTCAATTTTTTCTGCCGTGGCGATGGCCCTGGCAGCGGCTTCCGGCTGGTAAACAAATTGCATTTTGCTGGATATCGGGTCCTGTGCGTTGCTGGCATCAGCTGCCACAATCTGCCATTCGTAGGCACTTCCTGGCTCCAGGGCTAAATCGCCCATGGGAAGCAGCAAGTTGTTGTTGCGGGTACTAATGGCAGCAATAACGCCATCGTCGGATTGCCGGCTAAGGTGGAAACTTGGGTGAAAGCCATCGGGGGCTTCCCATTGAAAATTTACCGGTTTATCGGAAAGTTTTCCTGTGTACAGAATACTGGCGGTGACGGCAAATTCCTTCGTACCAAAACCTTTAACGCCGGCATGCAGGTTTTCCATTGCCTGTTCGTGGTGTTTCTCCAACTGGTGCTCATCGGTAGAGCCATCCATATTGCCCGTCATAAACAACCAAAAGCGGTTGATAAAACTCAGCGAACTGGTATTGCCGGCTTCCTTGGCTACTTCCTCCAAAAAGTGGGTATTGGTATCGCTGAAGGCGAACACCTTCCCTTTGCACAGCAGTTTTACTGTGCCATTCTGGTTGCATTTGATCTTTCCCTGCGGGGAAAGGGTAATGCCCGGATAAACCGAAGTGGGGGATGTTTGTTGGGGTGCGTAGTACATCACCTTTCCGGTGGTGTGGATGACCGTAATTTCATCCTGGGCTGTGCCTTGCAGGCTAAACAGAATACAAAGGCAGAATAATAGCGTTCTCATGGCAAATGTTTTTTGTTTTCCCTTGGTTCATTTGACTTCAGTAGGATTGGTTACCTTCGGATGATGATGTTTTGTGCGAAAATGTTCCGGAACCCGCCCGAGGGCTGGAATATTTTGCCGCAGGTAATAGTAAATGATGCACAAATCGAAGACCAGAATGATGGCAACAATGGCCACTGTAAAGTCCATTTTGACCTGAAAGGCATAAAAAACCCAGGCAGTCAGCAAAAACAACAAGGCAATTTCTACCACTTGCACAAGATGCGCCCAGCGATACAAGATCTTGGGGAAAGGCTTGAAATACCAAAAGTATTTATAATTCCAGAAAAAGAAGAAGGTATTAGCGTAAATCAGGACGATTGCAAAAAGAAAAGTGGCCCATTTTGGAAAATAGTTAATATAATCATTGTCGAGCATCATCCGAACTATATTCGCGTGAATTACCGCACCGTACATATCCGGAACAGAACGGCCGGTATAACGAGGGTTCAGGGGCGTATAAAACCGGTCTAAAATGGCATCATCCGCTGAATAATCACTCAGGTATCCAATGATGACTATTTTATCCCGAAAAATTTCCGATAAATTAACCGTCGTATCCAAAATAGTCTCCGGCTCAAAGCGGATATAGCTGTTGATATTGGTCGTTAAATGAATCCGCTCTACTTTATTGTGTCGCTTTTCCAACATTTCTACGGAGGCTGGATCGTACATCTTGGCCACTTCTACAGCAAAACAGTAGGAAGCACCACTTTGGGTTTTTTCCATCGGACTAAAAAAGCGGACAGCTCGGGTGCTGTCGCCCGGGAAATTCGAAAAGCCGGTACGGGTGTAATCTGAAAACAGGGTATCTGATCCAGTTACTTTTTCAAAAGCACCTGCAGATTCGCTGTAATTGACCAGCTTGTTGGCCAGCACGATGTTGTCGTGTTGTTTGAAAATTTGTTGCAACGAAGCATCGATTTCGTGGTCTTTCCTGCCCTCCAACAAAATGTCGATACCAATGACACGAGGTTGTGCTGCCTCGATGCGCTCCAGCATTTGACCGAGCGTCTTCCTGTCCGGAATACCAGTATTGACCAGTACAATGCGATCGTCGAGTTTTACCTGCGAGTTGCGGAGCCGGGAATAAACGATGTCGGTAACATCATAATCCCTGATGCCGTAGGTAAATGGATCCAGAAAATGATGCTCAATGTGAACAAAACTTAATATCCACATCACCAAAAAAATAAAAACGGTCGCAAGAATATTATGAAGGCGAAAGATGTGTCTCCAATTAATGCGCATAGGAAATTTCGGCGTAGGTTTAATTTTTGGCAGTTTTACGTTCTTGAAGGCACATAAATGTGCTATTAGGGTGCAAATTAGTCAAATATGTTAATACCTTGGTGCAATAAAATAAGGAGTCTCTTACTGAAAAGCCCATTCAAACCCAACGATTCAGGTAACCAAAACACTGCCCGTCAAATCAATCTGGCGACTTAAATACTTTGAAATGAGAACTCAGTTATTGCTTTCGATCCTTATTTGCCTGGCTGCCTTAAGGTTACCCGCGCAAGACCTGCACATTTATTGCGATGCATTTAGCGACTCCATCTTTTACCAACGCAATGGCAAACTCGTTGAGAATGCTATGGTACGCAAAGGAGACCAGATTATTTTGCATATCCGTAATTACAACAATTACCCGTACAACATTGAGCTGGAAACCGAAAACAAAAACCTCACCCTCGCTGAAGGCCAGTATGGCAAAGGCTTTGCCCCTTCCAGTGCTGGCGCCAGCCCTTTTTCCATGTTGCTGAAATCTGTTGGTGGGGGTTTTCCCGGGCTACCGGATCTATTTGGTGGCGGTAATGACAATTTCGGGTTTGCCGGTAACGATGGCAATGCAGAACAAGCCAGCCAAATCGCAAAAAAAGTTGCTGAGTTCAGAAAAAACCTAAAATACCTCGAACAAACCGATACTGATTTGGCTGCGCTCGAATCCAAACTGGAGATGAGCATGGCTGCGCAAAAAATGCACGATTTCTCTATCGAAGAAATTAATCGGCTGCGATACGACCCAAACCTGGAACCGGCTCAAATCAAACGCATGACCCAGGAATATGCCCAGCAAATTTTCCAGGAAAGCAATCCTGAAAATCTTACGCTGCAGTATGTGCTGGATCGATCCAATGCCCGCTCTGATGTGGCAGCGCTTATTTCTGATTATCGGCTAAAAGTAAACCGGTACGATCGCTTCCATCAAAAAATAGCGGGCCTGAGCGAGGAACTTCAACAGTTTTCAGTGCCTAATAACGGGCTCGACCCATTTGTAGACTCCACTTTCCTGATCAGTCTGAAAGGCGCAGAAAAGCTGGATGCATACCAGCAAAACCTCGTTAATTTGGAAAAGCCAGGAAGCGGTCGCCAACTTTGACCCCACCAAAATGGCAGCCCTGCGCAGCAGCTACATCAGCTTTATGGCGAATGATTTCACCAAAACCTACCGCCAGGTAGCGGAAGGCGACAACCTGAACATGCGCATCCGGATTACACCTGTGGATTCGGCCCTTTATCTGGGCGCGCGAAGCAAGCAATTGCCACCTATTCCAGTAAAAGTTTATGGTGGGATACGGGTCAACACGAGTATTGGTGTAGGTTTTGTTCAATACTTTCAACGGCCAAAAGATTATTTCGTGCGTGACTCCATTGTGGTATCCAGCGACAAAGACGCCTTTACGCCCGTGCTTTCCTCTTTTATACACTTTTACAGTCCGCGACCCGGCAACTTGTCCTGGGGAGGCTCTTTTGGTGTTGGCCTGCCCTTGGGCGGTCAGGACAACCTTCAGTCTATCTCGTTCTTCCTGGGGCCCAGCCTGGTAATTGGGCAGGCACAAAACATCGTCTTCAGCGGTGGCATCATGGGCGGAAAAGTACCCGCTCCCGGCCAAGGATACAAAGTAGGCGACTATTTCGACTCCGATGCAGCCCTCTTTACCACAGATTCCAGGTACGCCCTGGGTTATTTTCTTGGTGTTTCTTTTAACATCATGGGAAAATAAGACCATCCCTTTACCTGACTTCTGGGTTCCGCCGACTTTTAAAAGTGGGTGTATCATAAATACTGAATCCAGATTTTATACCAAATCAAGTTCTGCCACAAAGGCGCAAAGACACAAAGGGCACCCAATTCTTTGTGTCTTTGTGCCTTTGTGGCAATTTTATTTTGTCGCATAGCGTCGATGTATACTTACGATACGGCCTCTTTGCTTGTGGGCAGAGGTTAAAGCCCCGACGCCAGGTAAAAGCTGCAACAGGAACACCCGTCATCCAACAATGTACACCTGGTAATCCTGCACTTGGCGCGTATTCAACAACCGAGGCATAAGGGATCAGCAATAAAATAAATTCCACTCGAGCATAGTGTCGGGGCGACTCGGAGTCGCCCCGACACTATCCCGGCCGATTTTCAAAATTATATTTGAACTACCAGATGGAAGTTTAACTTATGAGAAGGCCTCATCGATTTTGACTTGCAAACCCGATAGTGCGTTGTCGTACAAGAGAACCAACGCCGTTAATGGAAGACACGTGCGTGATGGCATTTGATTAATGCTGTACTGCACCATTTAGCCTATTTGTCTTTAACCATTGTAACAAGGCCCCTTTTCAAGCGCATAAAAAAAGGGGACGATCTTTCGATCGTCCCCCCCAAATGATTTCTAAATTGCTAGCGTTCCAGTACCACTTTGGTCTGGTTCAGTTTCCAGCTTTTGTCTTCCTTTTTCACCAGGTGGGAATAGGTGCCTGACTGGCTAACCAATTCTCCTGTTGTGCGGTTCTTACCAATGGTGCTGAATTTACCCGTTATCAGGATTCTTCCATCGGGCTGAACTTGTGCATCATCAACCTGTACATAACTGTGCAGGTCGGCATTTTCGAAGTTCTTCTCAAAATCGGTCTTTACATCGTCGCGGGTAATGGCCATGTTGGAATCATCTTCCTTGACCACCACCACATTCCTGGTGTACATTTGAGCCAGAGCATCGACATCGCTGCGATTGTACGCATCTTCCCATTGTTTGGCCAGGTCTTCCATTTCCTTTTTGATCATTGCATCCTTCACATCGGTCTGTGCGACCAGGCTTGTGGTGGTGAATGCGGCAAAAAAGAGTGCAGCGGCGATCAGACTGAGTTGCTTGAATTGTTTCATAATGGTGTTGTTAAAGTGAAAAAATGAACAATTATTGGGGCTTCTTTTCATTTATTTGCTCGGAAGTAAAAAGGTTACTCCACCATTCAAAATTCATTGCATTGATCAAACTTTAGCGCGACATTTTGCGCCCTGGCGGCCCACCAAGCCATAAGTTTATCCTATTTTTTAAATGGCTCCAGCTGATTTAAAATGGCCTTGAGCAAGCCTTTCATGTTATTTACATCACCTTCTGCTTTAAAATCACCGATAAACTCCTTCCCCTTAAACTGCTTTCCGGTAACCCTTACTGTATTCCCATCCACAGCGTAACGCCCGCGAACGGAATAACCGTTGTCTATATAATCAATGGGTGAAAACACAAAGGCCGACTGAGCAGGATTGACAGTTAGCAACTCGAACTGCTTATCGAGGGCCGATCCCAGCCCGAGCACATCAAAAAACATGGTAGAATCCTGGAAAACACTTTTTACAAAAACAGGCTTCGGTGTGCCCAACTCAATGTCCACCCTGCTGTCGGAAATACCAATGGCAAACGAAGACCCATTAAGCGGAAACACGGGCACCGGATCCTGTATACCTTTCAGGCTTCTCGCCATACCTGGCACTTCTGTTCGGGCGTATTGGAACATGGTCATGACGTCTACCAGCCCTCGTGGACCCAAGGCCTTGCCGCGCATGGCATCCAGCAAAGCATAGGTGAGCAAACCGTGGCCATAGGTATTGGCCTCAAAGCTTTTTTGGTTGGAGGCGCTGCCTGCCAGGATAAACATACCGGTTCGGTCTTTCATCTGATCGAGTGCCACAACCTGAGAGGGGTCCACCGCCTTTCCATTGGTAAAACCATCGGCAATTTTACCGGAGTTACAGGCGTCAATGATCATTACCCGTTTCAGGGCCGGCACTTTACTCAGCCAGCCGGATAAATCCTCTGTAGAGATGGTGTTTTTCTCCCGAATGACCGGGTCCGAAACAACCTGGTCCAGCATGTCCTTGGTAAGGTAATAAAATTGGGATTTGCCTGCATCATCGTAGGTGGTGCCGTGCCCCGAAAGGTAAACGAGAATTACATCTTCGGGTTTCGCCTGCGCAGCAATGGTGTTAAAAGCGGCCTTGATGTTTTCTTTGCTGGGTATACTGTCGGGGTTGGTTGTATTGGTTGCCAGGAGACAAACATGGGTTCTTTCTTTGGTAAACACCAATTCTGCCGTTTGCTGAACGGCATTGGCCATGGCAACGGCATCAATATCCGGATAGGTAAGGCTAATGGCAGGGCTGCTGTACTTTGACGTTCCAACTACTATGGCGTACATGGACGGTTTCCCATCGCCCAACACGGGCTTGCCGTGTTGGAATCATCACCACCACCGCGGCCTGAGAGCAACTGCGGCTCGTAGGGTACTTCCACCGCCTGACTTTTCAGCCAGCCTTCGCTGTTGAAGGCCCGCAAACTGATGGTATTGCTGGCGATGGAGGTGTAGTAACGAGCATATGTTTTCAGGGGCTCTTTCAATACGGTATCACGGTTCGGATTGATGTCGGCTTTTACTTCAATGTTGTTGATGTACATACTGACAGCACCCAGGCCCCCGCTTCTGGGTTTTAAATGAACCGTCAGGATATCATTTGCAATACTGGCATTCATTTCAGGAAACAGCAGAAGGTCTTCGTAGCCATCGGTTTTGCGCAGCGTAATCCGCTCTGGCGAAAACACTTTTTGCAACAAGCCCGGCATATAATAGCGCTGCTTGATCTGGTCAAGTTCTATGATTTCCAATCCTTTTACCAGATACAGCATTTTCATGGCGGCAGGGGAGGCGTCGAACAAACCGTCGGGGGTCATCACCATCCAGTCTTTATTACCGATAGAAATTAACCGTATGAGTTCTTTCCCCGCAGTATCCCAGACCCTGGCAGTATTATCGTTACTGCCCGAAATGATGTATTTTCCATCGGGCGAAAAACCCACCTGCCGAATACTGCTCAAATGCCCGATGAAATCGGCGCGCAAAAAACCTGGATTTGGGCTTTCCAAGTTGTACAAATGCAAATTGTTGTTGGCGTAGCCGATCAATAAGCTTTTGCTGTCGGGAGAAAAAGCCATACAGTTCACCATGGGGTCGTCACTGGAATAAAACAGGCTGCCGTCATTCACATTCCAAATCCTGATTTCGTTGTTTTCATTACCCGCAACCCACTTACCGTCGGGTGAAAAGCAAGCGGCATTGACACCGGTACCGAAAGATTTCAACACTTTCCCGGTTACTGCATCATGCAGCCGCAAGGGCAAGCCCTTACCACTGGAAGGCTGTTGCACCATTTCGGTAAACGCCTCCAGGGTTGGAGAAAACTGGTTGTTATAGGCAGAAAGAAAGGTTTTTCCATCAGGTGAAAAGACGAGGCAACTCACATAGTTGGAGTCGGATTGAAACGGATCCAGCCAGCAGGCAGCTCCGGAGCGCACATCATAACACTGAATTTTGCCGATAAAATCGGAAGCTATAAACGTATTGTTTTTAGGGTTACAAGCAATTGCCGCCACGCCTGCCCCTTTGCCCCTGGGCAGAGCACTGATTTTCAGGTGAAAAGTATCCATCTCCACGTGGTACAATTTATCACCAGTTTCGCCGATCACAAAACTGCCATCGCTCTGCATAAATGCAGCAGGGGCGATAAAATCGGCTTTAAGCGGCAAGGTATCGATGTAATCGGTATTCAGGTTCCATAAGCGCAGGTTAGGACCACTGCCCCCTGTGAGTATGGCCGTTCCGAGCGGGGAGAACTGTGCGTTAACAGCCGGTGTTGCCTCGTTGATGAAATTTTTAAGTGGACTGCCTTCCAGATCAAACTGTTTGGCGCTGCGGTCGAATCCACACAAAAACACCGATTTACCATCGGCTGCAAAAATGACATCGTTGATGCCAAACTTCTCTGCTGGAAACTTTTTGTGGAGTTTAAAATTTGCTGTGGACCAGATGCAGCAGACTGGGTCGTCGGGGTCCACACCCGAAATCCATTTGCCATCGGGTGAGTACCGGGCGCATTTCACCGGATTGCTGTTGCCATTCAAAGTTCGTTCTTTTTTGCCCGTTACCACATTCCAGATAACAGCATGGCCATCAGCAGCAGCACTCAGCAAAAAATCGGATTTAGGCGAAAAGCAAAGGCTCCTTATGTCTTCCCCGTCATGCCCATTGAGCGTATGTTTTAAATTGCCGTCTTTTTGGTACACGCGGATAATCCCATCCTCATCACCACTGGCATAGTATTTTCCATCCGGGGAGGAAGCTACTTTTTGTAAAGAAGGCGTTTCGTTAGAGATTAATTGTTCGCCATTACCCTCAATGTCGTGAACCATTAAAAAACCTTCTGAAGAGTTGCCCAGCAGCAAACGTTTGCTGTCATTGGAAAAGCAGGCACTGGTTATAAAGTGTTCTGTGACAACAGTGTCCAAAAAAAGACCGTCAGGGCTCCACAAATACAGTTTGCCGCTGTTTTTTTCCAGGGTATAAATGCGCGAACCATCAGGGGAATAGGCCGCCTCCCGAATTGGGTTTTTGTGGGGAAGAATTTTCAGCAAGCGGCCGCTTTTTACCGACCACATCATGGCGGTATTGTCACTCGAGCCTGAGCCGCTGATCACATATTCACCATCTGGTGAAACCGCCACCACCGAAACGTGCTTGGCATGGCTTAAGGGCGGCATCAATTCTGCTTTTTGGCTCCACAACTGAGTAAAGCCAAGCAGCAAAAAGAAAATTGAAAAGGTTTTCATGGTTAAATCATTTTATCCAAATAACAACAGGTTCGGGATTACCGGTAACGAGGGACAAAATGAAGCGGAGTAAACAAATCAATATATTTGGCAATTTATAACTAATACTTTTACATATTTCAATATTTGGCTAAAAATCCATGATTTATACTCTTTGGGAGGTTGTTTCAAAAGCTTAATGCCTGTAATGGCTGAGATTTCAATTCGTCTGCCTAATTTTAGGCCTGAACTATGACACAACCCGATCAGACATATATTGACGCCATTCGAACCGGGAATCCGGAGGGCTTGCGCAGTATTTACCGCGAATTCCTACCGATGGTAAGTGGGCTGGTTACCCGCAGTGGCGGCCGAAAAGAAGAAGCCCAGGATGTTTTTCAGGATGCCTTGATGGTGATTTATGAAAAATGTCGGAGCGATGGTTTTACCCTCACCAGCAGTTTTTCCACCTACCTGTACGGGATTGCACGAAATATTTGGGGCAACCGGCTTCAAAAAAAATCGCGTACCGAGGTAACACTTCCCGATGATTTCAAATTAAACGATCAGACCAACCTGCTGCAATCCATCTTACAGGCAGAAGAAGAACGTATCTTTTGGGATGCTTTCCAACGCCTTGGTGATGATTGCCGGAAATTGCTGCAACTTTTTTTCGAAAAAATTAAGATGGAGGAAATCACCGAAAAGATGCAATACGGCAGCGTAGGATATACCAAAAAGCGAAAATTTCAATGCAAAGAACAACTCATCAGCTGGGTGCAAAAAGACCCGCGTTACCTCGAAAACCACCCGGCTAAAATGCCGTAATGCTATAATACCAACATGGACAACATTACCCGCTACGAAAATATAGAAGCATACCTGGATGGCAACCTGCCAGCCACGGAGCGGGTGTTGTTCGAACAACAAATGGCCGAAGATGCTGCCTTCGCCGCCGAAGTCGCACTCCACCGCAAGTTACAATCGGCCCTTGGCGACCAGCAAAAAATGGCTTTTCGCCAACAGTTAACAGATATTGCTGCGGAATTCAGTGGCCCCACCGACCCGGGCCCGGGCGCCATTAACCCGCGCTATTGGTGGGCAGCGGCAGTTATCATCCTCATTGCCGCGCTCAGCTGGTGGCTCTGGCCTTCTTCTTCCAGCAACCAAGACACAACTGGCCAAACGCCTCCGGCAATAGACCAGCCCACCCTCGATACAACCACAACTAGCCCGGCGGTGGATACCATTACTGCACAACAACCGGTAAAAAAACAGGTACCAGCCCCAGTCAACAAGCCCAACCCACAGGCTGCCTTCGAACCCAATCCGACACTTGAAAAACTGACGCAAACCGAACCTGACCCTTACTTTAACGTACGGGAAACCAGCCTGGAAGGCACGGCTACTGATGTGTCGCAACAATTCAGCATCGTTTTTTGGGAAAAATGCTGAGCGCAATGGACATCCCAACATTAGAGTTTGTACTGCTCGACAACCAGCGCCCCAAGGGGAAAACGCAGTTTCGCGTGCCTGTCGCAGTAACCCTTATTCCAGACAATGACCCCATCGTAGCCTTTGGTGCAAAAAAGGTTACCGACTTCAGGCAACAAAAACAGCCATACTCCAGCCTGGACTTTACTACGGTCAGGTGGTTGCTCAAAATGATGCATCCAAGGTTTTGTGGACTGGCACGCTTCGCATACCGCGTTGAGCACGAGCATGCCCGCATACAAATGCAAACGATTGGCAAATGCGGGTTAAATTCGCAAAAGTCTGCACCTAATCGCGGACTTTTATTGTTGTTATGCGTATCAAAAACATCACCATGAAGAACAGTACGTTTGCCTTACCCCTTGCTTTGAGCCTGTTGCTGCTCGCAGGTTGCACCGACAATTCCAGTTCAGACATCGATATCAATGCGCCAGCCGTTACAATCAGTACACCTGCGGAAGGCTCAGCCATCAGTGGCATCGTTAATATTAAAGGACACGTCACCGACGAAAGCCTGCACGCCATGAGCATCATTGTTACCGACGATACCGATGGTGCGCCGCTTTTTACAGCAAAACCCTCTATACACGCCAAAACGGAATACTTCTTCGACGAAAACTGGACGCCATCTGTCAGTGCCGATAAAGCAGTTACCCTTACGGTTTCGGTAGAAGATCACTCCAACCATACGACGGTAAAAACGGTTCATTTTACCGTAAAACCGTGACAATGTAGAACCGTAGTAAAACAATAGGTGAACCGGGTTTCGATTCACCTATGTTTTACTGCTGTATTGTAGGATTCGACTACTGTTTCGCTGCAGCCTGTGCTGCTGCCAGTCGGGCAATCGGCACCCGGAAAGGTGAGCAGCTCACGTAATCCAATCCTGCATGGTAAAAGAAATTCACCGAAGCAGGATCACCGCCGTGCTCACCGCAAATACCGAGTTCGATATCGGGCCTGGCTTTTCGGCCTTTTTCCACTGCCATTTCTACGAGTTTGCCTACGCCTTTTTGATCAATGGTGCGGAACGGATCGTGCTCGTACATGCCCTTTTTGAGGTAGAAAGGCAGGAACTTTCCGGCATCGTCGCGGGAAAAGCCCATGGTCATCTGCGTAAGGTCGTTGGTACCAAAGGAGAAAAACTCGGCCTGCGCGCCAATGCTGTCGGCTACCAGAGCCGCCCTTGGTGTTTCGATCATGGTACCGATCATGTAGTGGATGCGTTCGCCGCGTTCTTCAAAAACGGCTTCCGCAGCACTGCGGATAACGTCAGCCTGAGCATTAAACTCCCGGACAGTACCCACCAAAGGCACCATGATTTCCGGTTTGGCATCAATCCCCTGGGCTTTCACATTCATGGCCGCCTCAATAATGGCGCGGGCTTGCATTTCGGTAATTTCCGGATAAGTAATGCCCAAACGGCAACCCCGGTGTCCCATCATGGGGTTGAACTCGTGGAGTTCTTCCACCCGCATTTTGATTTTGCCCAACGGCACTTTCATATCCTGCGCCATCACGCGCTGGCTGGCCTCATCGTGGGGCACGAATTCGTGCAGCGGGGGATCAAGCAGGCGAATGGTTACTGGCAGACCGGCCATTTCGCGGAACAGCCCTTCAAAATCACCGCGTTGAATAGGCAGGAGTTTGGCCAGGGCTTTTCTGCGGCCAGCCTCGTCGTCGGCCAGGATCATTTCCCGAACGGCTACGATGCGGTCACCTTCAAAGAACATGTGCTCGGTACGGCAGAGGCCGATACCTGTGGCACCGAATGCCCGGGCAACGGCGGCCTCATCCGGCGTATCGGCATTGGTGCGCACTTCCATGGTGCGGAATTTATCCGAAAGGGTCATCAGCGTACCAAAATCGCCGCTGAGTTCAGCATCTTTGGTGGCAATTTGCCCCTCATACACTTCCCCAGTCGAACCATTGAGGGAAAGCCAATCGCCTTCATGGTACATCTTGTCTTCCACACTCATGGTGCGGTTTTTATAGTCGACATGGATGGCGCCGGCGCCGGAAACGCAGCACTTACCCATGCCACGGGCAACTACGGCCGCGTGGGAGGTCATCCCGCCACGAGCGGTCAGAATACCTTTGGCCACGCTCATGCCCCGGAGGTCTTCCGGTGAGGTTTCCAGGCGCACCAAGATCACATCTTTTCCTTTTTTTACCCATTCTTCGGCCTCATCGGCAAAAAACACAATTTGGCCGGTGGCAGCACCAGGCGAAGCAGGCAAGCCACGCGCAATGGTGTCGGCATCTTTCATGGCTTTCTTATCGAAAACAGGGTGGAGCAGCTCGTCCAGACGGGCGGGGTCTACCCGAAGCAGGGCCGTTTTTTCATCAATCATTCCCTGGCGCAACATTTCCATAGCGATGCGCACCATGGCCGCGCCGGTGCGCTTGCCATTGCGGGTTTGTAGCATCCACAATTTACCTTCCTGGATGGTAAATTCCACATCCTGCATGTCTTTGAAGTGGTTTTCCAACTTGGTCTCAGCGTGTATGAGTTCCTGGAACACCTCGGGCATCAGTTCTTCCAGAGAAGGGTACATTTTCTTCCGGTCGGCCTCGGTTACACAGGCCAGTTCTGCCCAACGACGGGAACCTTCGAGGGTTACCTGTTGTGGAGTTCGGATGCCTGCCACAACGTCCTCGCCTTGTGCATTCACCAGGAATTCGCCGTTGAAGAGGTCTTCACCCGTACCGGCATCCCGGGTAAAGGCTACACCCGTGGCGCTGGTATCGCCCAGGTTGCCAAACACCATGGCCTGTACGTTGACGGCAGTACCCCAGGATTCCGGAATTTCATTGAGTTCGCGGTACACCTTGGCGCGGTCGTTGTTCCAACTTTCAAAAACAGCCAGTACAGAGCCCCAAAGCTGATCCCATGGGTCGGTGGGGAAATCGCGGCCCAGGCGGGCGCGGATAAGTGCCTTGAAACGCTGCACAAGTTCTTTCAGGTCAGCGGCATCCAGTTCGGTATCGTTTTGTACGCGCTTTTCGTCTTTGACCATGTCGATGATCACTTCAAATGGGTCGTGATCTTCCTTGGAAACGGGCTTAAGGCCCATCACCACGTCGCCGTACATTTGGATGAAACGGCGGTAGGAGTCCCAGGCGAAGCGTTCATTGCCCGATTTTTTGGCCAGTCCTTCCACGGCCTCGTCGTTCAGCCCAAGGTTCAGGATGGTGTCCATCATACCCGGCATGGAAGCGCGAGCGCCGGAGCGAACAGAGAGCAGGAGCGGATCGGCAGCATTGCCGAAGGTTTTTCCCATTTCTTTTTCCAGGAAGGCGACTCCGGACTCCACTTCTTCGCGCAGCAAATCCATCACATGTTCCTTGCCTTTGGCAGTATAAATATTACAGGATTCGGTAGTGATGGTGAATCCGGCTGGAACCGGAATTTTCAGGCGGCACATTTCGGCAAGATTGGCGCCCTTGCCACCGAGCAGGTTCTTCATGGAGGCGTCGCCCTCCGTTTGGGAGGCGCCGAAGACATACACGTGTTTGACATCCGTTAGAACTGACATGACCAATTATTTAAGTTAAAAATCTTGTTGTTGCCGTTTGTTGGTGTAAAAAATACACGATACAAAGTGCGCTGTTTTTTAGCCTTAAAATGATGGGCCAGGTCACTGGGGCAGCTGAAATTGGTCAGCTGCGCTCGGGCCGAATGGCCAATTCCAGCCAACCGGCAACTTTACCAAGTGTACCGGCAGCATGCAGGAATCCTTTGGTCGTTAGAAAAAATAAGGTCATTTGATTGGCGACCCCCATACTGTGTTATTGCCCAAGGGGGTGTTTTCCCCGGGCGGGGGGGGGTGGGGGGGTAAAGAGGGGGGGGGGGGGGGGGGGGCGGGGGGGGGGGGGGGGGGGGGGGGGGGGGTCGTCTTTGGGGTGGCGGGGGGGGGGGGGGGGGGGGCTTGGCTTTTTTTTTTTGGGGGTTTGGGGGGGGGGGGGGGGGGGGCTTAAAAGTAAATCAGTAGTATGCGACCCAACCCTTATTATTGCTACATTTATCTACTAAAACCTGCCTATGCACCGCATCAAACAAACCATCTGGATACTATTATTATCTGCCCCAGGCATCTTGATGGCCCAGGGTATCATACCGCGCACCGGACTTTCCCTGGAGACCAACGCCGGACTTTGGACCGGAAATGTATACCTGGGATTTTACGGACAGATCAACCTGCACGTCGACTACCGTTTTGCAAAACATTTGCAGGCCGGGACGGGCATCGGATTTCTTTTTACTGGTTACGGAACGGGCATCATAGTACCTGTGGAAGCCAATCTGTGTTTTCTTGGACCAAGGGGAGGCGGAATTATTTTGAGTGGTGGCGCAGTAGCACAAGCGGGTGCCGGACAACCTGCTCTTTTTCCTAAATTCGCCCTAAGACCACGCATTATGTTGGGGAAAAAAATGTTTCTTGACCTGCAATTTCAGGTACTCAGCGCCTACAGATACGAATGTATCAACGGCACAAACACTTGCCCGAATCCGAACAGCCAGCGCAGGGCGGGCTGGAGCACCAACCCTGGCCTGGGATTAACCGTAGGCAGATATTTGTAAAACAAGATATCACAGGCAATAATTATGATCAAAATCGTCAACGCAGGATTGAGTTTTTTCCTGGAAATGGCTATGCTGGCAGCGCTGGGTTACTGGGGTTTTACGCAGCATAAAACCTCGCTGGAGCGTTGGCTTTGGGGTATTGGTCTGCCCTTAATGGCCATCCTGTTGTGGGGCTGGCTGGCTGCGCCAAAATCAACGACACGACTGGAGCAGCCGCTGTTGGCATGCTTCAAACTGGCGTTGTTTGCTATCACCGCTTTTTTACTCCATAAAACCGGGCAGGAAAAAATGGCCGCCTGGTTTTTGGGTTTGTCGGTGCTGAGTATTTTGCTGGAGTATTTTTGGGGGCATTTGGCGGTTTCCTGATTTTATTTTCGGATCGAGTTTGTTGGGAAATCAAAAAATTACACCAGCCCAAACGAAGTCGCCAAAGTTCTCTTCGGGAGGTGTTTTTCCTACAAGCATCATTTTCTCTAAACCCAATGCCCTGGCACGCCTTTTCAAAGTACTGAAATCGCCTGAATGGGGTGTTTCCTTAACTTCGCATGCCATATCGCCTTTAAAAAATAAAATCGATCTCCTGCCCTGTCTTTTTTTGGTAATACTGAACTGAACCCAGTTTCATCAATTGCAGATAGATCTGGTTTTCAAAAACCTGACCACTACCCACCTGAGCCAGTTGTTGTAATATTCCGGTATCTGCCAGATAAATTTTTTCCCTTTTGGAAATTTCACGGTCTACATTCTGTGTGTACGCAGGAACCGTATGAATAAAATAGGTTTTCTTAAGGAGTTCAAGGTATGCCGCTACTTTTCGGCGATCAATTCCCAAAATAGATCCAATGCCCGACTGGTCCACCAAAGCGCCTGATCTTGCTGCCAGCAACCGAATTAATTTATACAGCATATCACCTGTTTCAAAATCTGCCAGCAACCGAATATCTAAATTAATGTAGGAATTAATAACATCCTTCAGGTTTCTACTTTTTCTTCTTCTGATGGCGCAAGGACGACATCCGGGAAACCACCAAATTTTAAATATTCTTCGTAAAGGGCTTTGTATTTTAAATAAACACCTTGATGAAACGCCCGAAAGGCCTGCTTCTCAAGTACTTCAGCATCTGCATTCTTGAATTGTAGAAATTCCAAAAAATCCAGTGGATACATTTCGAATACATGTTTCCTGCCGGCCAAACTTTCCGAAAAGTGATTGCGCAGATAGAATGAACTGGAGCCGGTGACGATAAATTTGATCGAATAGGTATCATAAAAATATTTGAGCACACTGGTAATTTCAGGTACCAAGTGGATCTCATCCAGTGCAATTACTGCTGGCTTAGAAAAATCAATACCTGCTATTTCAAGATCGATTCGGACATCCTCGTAGGTCATTTGTTGAAAGATGAACCTGTTTTCTACTTTTTCCAGATCAAGGTATACCTTGTTTTCGTGCCCAACTTTTTGCAATAAATACCGTAGAGCAGTAGTTTTACCAACGCGCCGCATCCCTGTTATGACCGTGATGTAACGCTGGCTAAGATGTGCTTCTAACTCGGAGAATATGCGTCTTTGTATCAAAATTTGTTTTTTTATCATTTATATGCACACAAAGTTATACCTTTTGTCAATTATTTGCACATAAAATCCATTTTTTATACTGTCCATGCCCTTCGCCAAATACAAAGACTTTGACTCCTTTTACGATGCCCTGCTCCCAGCCGAGCAACCCATCGTGCTGCGGCTGCGGGAACTGATCCAAAACAACTTCCCGGAACTCCGGGAGCGCTTTGGCTACGGCGTGCCGTTCTACCACGGCCATGCGCGGGTATGCCTGATTTACCCCGCTTCGGTGCCTTACAGTGGCGCAAAGGAGGGGGTTTGGCTGGGGTTAACGCGGGGCAACTTGTTGTCGAACCAACAGGGCTTGCTGCAGTTTTCGGCCAGCCGGAAAATTGTGGGATCTGTTCACTTTTTGAGCGAGGAGGATATTCGGGAGGCTTTGATTTTGGAAATTTTGGAAGAGGCCGTGTTGCTGGATGAGGAGATGCGGTTTTTGAAAGGCAGCAAAAAAAATAGATTTCCGTAGGCCCTATCAGACCTAGATTAGCCTGATATAGTCAAATCAACGTGGTTTTGAACGACTACTGTACGAGCCCAGGTTTTCTGAGTCGTTGAAAGTTGAAGGTGATTAGTGATTTTAGTTCATCCTTGTAACAGTACTTCATGGTTTTTATTAAATATATTAACGCCATTCGTATAAGCAGTTAAGTTTCCCGTGGAATCTGAAATCACTGCGTTACAAAGATACATACGATTAGTTGCATTCAATTGTTCAGTTGTGGATGAGCTTGAATCGAATTCGAATCTAACAATTCTCCAGGTTGAATCTGTTGATGCTGGACTTCCAGTACCTAATATCCAATTCTTGTCTTGGTTTTGAGCACTAAGAGCAAATTGAAAGTAAATTAAACACGGAAATAATGCACAACATTTTCGTACAATAGTGGAATGAAATGGAATCACTTTTTTCATTCTTTGCTGTATTTTGATTGTGACCTAATAGCCAAGGCACAGGACAAATAATATACTCTATGAAAAAAAGGGGTAACTATTTAGGTACTCGTTGAATCTCAAAAAAATCATAACTTTCGACAACAGCATTGCATTGAAGTTACCGGATACCATAGAAGGTTGCCACGAACTGATAAAACAGTTATTGGTAGTTGTCGAAGGCTTGCAACGTGAAGTTCAGGACTTGAAAGATCGCCTGAATAAGAACAGTCGCAACAGCCATCGGCCACCGTCAACAGATGGTTTGCGCAAGCCTGCCTTGCCAGCAAAGAAGGGCGGTAAACGAGGTGGTCAGTCAGGCCATAAAGGCAAGACGTTAAAGATGGTGGCTCACCCTGATGAGGTCATAAAGTTAAAACCAACGGTTTGTGCCGCTTGTCAGCAGCAACTTGGGGGCCAAACGGACCTTGTGCTGGCAGCGGTTCTCGCTTTGTAAAAAGTTAGCATGTGATTTTTTGTTTTTTTTTGTAGTTCATTGAAGATCAATATCTTTCGTTCAAAAAATGAATGATTGACGAATTGATTAAACTGGTAAGAGAAGGCTTTAAGTCCATCAAGGATCATCGCAAATACAATTCTACCTACTCCTTGGAGGATTTGTTGAGTGCGGGTTTTGCTATTTTTTCGCTCAAAGACCCGTCTTTGCTCGCTTTTCGCCAACAGTTTCCTACTCGCAGCGAGAATTTGAAGCGTATTTATGGGATCGAGCAAATACCTGGGGACACTGCTTTGCGCGAAGGGCTTGATGGGGTCGATCCGGTTTTCTTGCAGGCACAGTTCAAACCTTTGGTGGATCGCTTGCGCCAGGAAGGCATGATACAAAAGCGGCAGGTTTTAGACGGTTATACTTTGCTTGCCGGTGATGGCACACAGCATTTTTGTTCTGACAGCCGCTCTTGTGAACATTGTCTGACCAAGCAGCATCGCAACGGCTCCACAACCTACCATCACCAACTTTTGGGAGCGGTATGGGTGCAGCCGGGCGAGAAAACCGTTTTCCCCATTGCTGTGGAACCTATTGTCCGCCAGGATGGCAATGTTAAAAACGATTGCGAGCTCAATGCGGCAAAACGCCTTATCCCACAAATCCGACAGGCGATGCCCGAGGAGAAGATCTTGTTGACGCTTGACGCACTTTACACCAACGCTCCACTTATCCGATTGCTGATGGGACACCGCATTTCATTCCTTATCGGCGTGAAGGACGGATACGTTCCCATTCAAGTAGAGCGGTTGACATCAGAAGGCGCAATGAAAGAAATATCCTGGGAAACCAAGGATCGCTTCTGTGCCATTCGATTCGCCAACGGCCTGATTCTCAATGGCCAAAACCAAGACCTGAAGGTCAATTATCTGGAATATATGGAAGTCGATCCAAACACTCACGAAGTGATTTATTTCAATTCCTGGGTCACGGATTTGCCTATTACGGAAGAAAACCCAATGGAAATGCTCGCCGTAGCTCGAACACGATGGAAAATCGAAAACGAAACATTTAATACCCTCAAAAATCAAGGCTACCACCTGGAACACGACTACGGTCACGGCACAAAATACCTGGCTACCAATTTTGCAATGCTGACCTTTCTGGCTTTCCTGACAGACCAAATCGCACAATGCCTTGATGAAGCCTTCCAAAAAGCACTAGAAATCTGCAAAACCAAAAGGGCCTTGTGGGAAAAGGTCCGACAAGTTTTTGATCTCTTACCAGCCTTGTCAATGAACGCAATTTATAGATTTATCGCCCTCAACCGCCAGGCAAACCACCCTATGCTCGAATAAATCACATGATGATTTTTTACAAAGCGAGAACCGCTGTTACAGAAAGGGAAATGCTCAGACTAATCCGCAACTATAACTGATTGTGCATCAGAAATAGCAATGAAGAACTTGGCGAAAACTAGGCTGGAGGAGCGTATTTGGTTTTTTCTCTGGGTCCAGACATTTGGTATGTGACAGACAGGGTTCTCGTTAATGAAAACGATTTTCAAAGTAAAATCTAAATTTTGGATTTTACAAGAATTTGTATCATATTTTTTGCATTATTAACATTTTACCGCATTTTTAATGGTTAATTTCCCTGATAACATTGTATTATTTTACGAATTACATATTTTTGTACTGCATCATACCTGCGGGCCTGTTTGCTTGGATACAAAATTTAAGAAGATGTATCGCGCGCCAAGAGTATGATCAAATCAATTTTGAAGATTTTTAAAAACCGCATGCATTATTATCCTCATTAAACAGTTTTTAGATGGCTTCTACCAACGCTACCCGAATTTCAATAACAAACACATGAAAAACACTTTTCTCCTGTTCCTCCCCTTCTTCTATCTCCTCTCCTCCTGCTCCTCCCCCAACAACCAGCCAGCCCCAGCCACCTTCGAAACCTCCCTGTCCAATCACCTGCGCGCCGTACAGGAAAAGAATTTCGAGTTGCTAAAAAGTACGGTACCCGACAGCGGCAGTTTTCACCTTATCCTGCCCAATGGGAAAATGATTAACCGCGTGGAGGAATTTCTAGATATGCACCACGAATGGTTTCAGGAAAGCGGGTGGAGCATGGAATCCAGGGTATTGTTTTCTGAAAGTGGCGCTGATTTTGGCCATGCCATCGTGGAGTCGATGCTTCGGGAACCCGAACGCAACGGCAAACCTTATTTTCATAAAATGGCCATCAGCTATGTACTGAAGCTACAAGATGGCGCCTGGAAAGTTGTTGCCGACCATGCCTCCACCATCGAAAAGTCAGACTAAAATCGGTTCACCCACCGTTCACCTACCGTCCCATCCCCTAAGCTGACCAAAATCAGCTCCCGCTTTGCCCGTGGTCACGAGCAACAGTTGACCATGCCTGTACCTTGCAGGTTCTAAGCAACTGATCCTGCCATCATGGAAGTAAAACAACCCGACCTCACCAAGGCCGTCGATCTTCAGGCGCACCACAGCGGAACCGGCGCACTCCGCACCCGCATTCCCATTTATCAGGACTTCCTCCCCCCCTGCAACAACGCCTGTCCGGCCGGCGAAAACATCCAGGCCTGGCTGTCGCATGTGCAGGCCGGTGAGTATTTCGAAGCCTGGCAAAAACTGATCGAGGAAAATCCCATGCCGGCCATCCATGGTCGCGTGTGCTACCACCCCTGCGAAAGCAGTTGCAACCGCAATGCAGTCGACAGCACCGTGAGCATACACGCTGTCGAGCGCTTCCTTGGCGACAAAGCCATCGAAGAAGGCTGGAAGCCAACATTTGAGAAAAAGCCCGGTGGGCGCCGCGTCATGATTGTGGGCGCCGGCCCCAGCGGACTCTCCGCCGCTTATCACCTGGCCCGCATGGGGCACGGGGTTGAAATTTTTGAGGCGGGCCCCATTGCCGGCGGCATGATGCACTTTGGCATTCCTGCCTACCGACTGCCGCGCAACATCATTGCAGAAGAAGTTCAGCGCATAGAAGACATGGGGGTGAAAATTCACCTGAACTATAAGGTGTCGGACCTGCTGGCAGAAAAAGCCGCCGGTAGTTTCGATGCCATCTTCGTGGCCATCGGAGCGCATATTGGCAAAAAAACAGACATCCCTGCCCGCGATGCCGGACAAATATTCGATGCCGTTTCCTTCCTACGCGAGGTCGACCAGGGCAACGCCCCCAAACTGGGGCGCCGCGTAGCCATTTACGGCGGCGGCAACACCGCCATGGACGCCGCCCGTATTGCCAAGCGACTGGGCGTCGACGATGCCATGATCATTTACCGCCGCGACCGCGAGCACATGCCGGCCCACGAATTTGAGGCCGACGAAGCCCTGGCAGAAGGCGTGAAAATTCACTGGCTGCGCACCATTAAATCCATCGACCAAAGCAACTTCACAGTGGAGGTCATGCGGGTGGAAAATGGCCGTCCCGTACCCACCGGCGAATTCGAAACCATCGAAGCCGATTCGCTCATTCTGGCGCTCGGACAAGATACCGACACCGACTTCCTCCGCCCAATCTCGGGCATGGAATTCCTGAACGACGGAACTGTGGTAGTCGGGCCAAACATGATGACCGGCCATGCCGGCATCTTCGCTGGCGGCGATATGGTGCCCTCTGAGCGCACCGTAACCGTTGCCGTAGGCCATGGTAAAAAAGCAGCGCGTTTCATCGATGCTTATTTGCACGACAGCACCTATTTTAAGCCGGAAAAACAACCCGTTGTGGGCCCCGACCGGCTCCATATTTGGTTCCAAACCTACGCGCCACAGCAAAATCAACCGCATTTGTCGCCCACCGAAGCCGCCAAAGGTTTCGATGAAGTGGTGGATGGCTTGAGCGACAGTGCTGCGCGGTTTGAAGCCCAGCGCTGCTTCTCCTGTGGCAACTGTTTCGAGTGCGACGGCTGCTTCGGCGCTTGCCCAGAAGATGCTGTCATTAAACTCGGTCCGGGAAAACGATACCGCTTCAACTACGACCTCTGCACCGGTTGCGCAGTGTGCTACGAACAGTGTCCGTGTCATGCAATTCAGATGCAGCCGGTAGGAGGGTAGAGTAGAGGAGAGGAGGGTAGAGGAGAGGAGAGAAGAGGAGAGAAGAGGAGAGGAGATTCATTTTTTCTTGCAAAACCTCGATCCAAAACCGCAAATCGCTCTACTCCCCTCTACTCCATCTCCTCCCTTCTACTCCTTCTACTCCTTCTACTCCATTCTCCTCCGTTCTGCTCCCAAAAAACCCACCCATTCGTCAACTTCACAACATTACCCAATAATGTCGAAGAAACAGAACATCATCACCATCGATGGCAACGAAGCGGTAGCCTACGTAGCCTACCGCGTCAACGAAGTATGCGCCATTTACCCGATTACACCCTCCTCCGCCATGGCTGAGTGGGCAGATGAATGGTCGGCCAAAGGCGCCAAAAACATCTGGGGAAACGTCCCCGATGTTATCGAAATGCAAAGCGAGGGCGGTGCCGCCGGCGCTGTTCACGGTTCCCTTCAGGCAGGTGCGCTAACCACCACCTTCACAGCTTCGCAAGGCCTGATGCTGATGCTGCCTAACATGTATAAAATTGCAGGCGAACTCACGCCCGCGGTTTTCCACATTGCTGCCCGCTCGCTGGCGGCCCAGGCACTGTCCATCTTTGGTGACCACCAGGATGTGATGGCCGCTCGCCCGACGGGCTTTGCCATGCTTTCCTCGGCAGGGGTGCAAGAGGCGCACGACTTTGCACTCATCGCACAGGCTGCCACGCTGGAATCGCGCATTCCTTTTCTGCACTTCTTCGACGGCTTCCGGACCTCCCACGAGGTGAACAAAATATACTTGTTACCCGATGAGCACATCCGCGCCATGATCGACGATGAGCTGGTGTTTGCACACCGGCGCCGGGCGCTCAACCCCGATAATCCCTTTATCCGCGGTACCGCGCAAAACCCCGACGTGTATTTCCAGGGCCGGGAAACGGTCAACTCGTTTTACGCCGCAACACCGGGTATCGTGCAGGCGCAGATGGACAAATTTGCCAAACTTACCGGCCGCCAGTACCAGCTTTTTGAATACGCCGGCGATCCCGATGCCGAACGTGTCATCGTAATCATGGGTTCGGGTTGTGAAACTGCCACCGAAACAGCGCAAATGCTGTCCCAAAATGGTGAAAAGGTAGGCGTTCTCCAAGTGCGCCTGTACCGCCCATTCTCTTGGGAACACTTCGCTGCAGCGTTGCCCAAAACCGTAAAAATCATCGCAGTGCTCGACCGCACCAAAGAACCCGGCGCTTCCGGCGAGCCCTTGTACCAAGATGTTGTCACCTCTACAGTGGAGGCTTTCAACGATGGCAAAATTGCCAACATGCCCCGCATCATCAGCGGCCGTTACGGACTATCTTCCAAGGAGTTTACACCGGCCATGGTTAAAGGCATTTACGATGAAATGGCAAAAAAACAGCCCAAAAATCACTTCACCATCGGGATCAACGACGATGTCACCCACAGCAGCCTCGATTACGACCCACAATATACCCTCGACGAATCAGGCTGGCGACAAGCGCTTTTCTTTGGTCTTGGGGCTGACGGTACAGTAGGCGCCAACAAAAATTCGATCAAAATTATTGGGGAAAATACGCCCCTACACGCACAAGGATATTTTGTGTACGACTCGAAAAAATCGGGCGCCCGCACCGTGTCGCACCTGCGCTTTGGTCCCAATCCTATTCGTGCACCTTATCTGATTCAACAAGCAGACTTCATCGCCTGTCACCAGTTCAATTTTGTAGAAAAGGTGGAGATGCTGTCGTTTGCCAAAACAGGTTCCACTTTCCTGATCAACAGTCCATTCGGAAAAGAAGAAACCTGGAGTCAACTTCCCAAACCGGTGCAAGAGGCGATTATTGCCAAAAAAGTAAAAGTTTACGCCATTGATGCCACCAGTGTTGCCCGCGACAACGGCATGGGCAACCGCATCAATACCATCATGCAAACCTGCTTTTTTGCCCTGTCAAACGTGCTTCCCAAAGACGAGGCCATTGCACAAATCAAAAAAGCCATCGAAAAAACCTATTTCAAAAAAGGCCAGCGCGTCATCCAGCAAAACTTCAAAGCCGTGGATGCCACCCTGGAAAACCTCTATGAAATTACGGTGCCACAAAAAGCCACTGGCACCGGCCAAATGGCCGATGTAGTTCCTGCCGGCGCTCCTGCCTTCATCCAGGAAGTTACCGCTATGATGCTTTCCGGGCACGGCGACGACCTGCCTGTAAGCGCCATGCCCGTTGATGGCACCTACCCCAGTGGCACCACCAAATGGGAAAAACGCAACATCTCCGATCTTGTTCCATTGTGGGAGCCCGACATCTGTATCCAGTGCGGCAACTGTAGTTTTGTGTGCCCGCACAGCGTCATCCGGTCGAAATACTACCACCAGGACTACCTCGAAGGTGCCCCGGAAGGCTTCCAATCAGCGCCCATCAACGCCAAGGGTTTCCCGGAAACCAAGTTCACCCTGGAGGTATCGGTGGAAGACTGCACGGGCTGTACGCTTTGTGTAGAAGTTTGTCCGGCCACCAGCCTGACCGACCGTAACAAAAAAGCGATCAACATGGGCCCAAAAGCGCCCATACTGGAAGAAGCCCGGGAAAATTGGAAGTTCTTTGATGAACTGCCGGTGAACGACCGCGATAAAGTGAATTTCGAAACCGTGCACGGGGTGCAATTCCTCGAGCCCCTGTTCGAATACTCCGGTGCTTGCGCCGGTTGCGGTGAAACGCCATATGTACGCTTGGTGACCCAACTGTTTGGCGACCGCCTTATTGTTGCCAACGCAACAGGCTGTTCTTCGATTTACGGTGGCAACCTGCCCACTCCCCCCTGGGCCGTCAACAAAGAAGGGAAAGGACCGGCATGGTCAAACTCCCTGTTTGAGGACAATGCCGAATTTGGTCTGGGCATGCGGGTCAGTGCCGACAAACACTACGCCATGGCCCGCGACCTTTTGAAGGACCTGCAGCCGGAACTGGGCGAGGCTTTTGTTCGCGAAATTCTCGACGCCCCCCAAACCCTGGAATCCGATTTGATGCAGCAACGCATCCGGGTCGACAACCTGAAAATACGGCTGGCGGAAATCAATAAATCGGCAGCGCATCATCTGATGTCGATAGTCGACAACCTGGTTCGCCGCACCGTTTGGCTGATGGGTGGCGATGGCTGGGCCTACGACATCGGTTCCGGAGGCCTGGATCACGTGCTGGCCAGTGGCCGCAATGTGAATGTACTCGTGCTCGATACGGAGGTGTACTCGAACACCGGTGGACAAAGTTCCAAAGCCACCCCTACCGCTGCTACCGCAAAATTCGCAGCCGCCGGCAAGCGCGTGGGCAAAAAAGACCTTGCTCTGCAAGCCATTTCTTATGGTAATGTGTACGTCGCGCAGGTAGCCATGGGCGCCAACCCACAACAAACATTGCTGGCCATGCGGGAAGCCGAAGCCTACGACGGGCCATCGATCATCCTGGCTTATTCCCACTGTATTGCGCACGGCATAGAAATGGAAAAAGGGCTCACGCAACAGAAACTGGCCGTCGCCAGCGGATACTGGCCCCTGCTCCGGTACAACCCTGCCCTGCGCAAGATCGGCGCCAACCCCTTCGTCCTCGATTCACCACGGCCCATCATGGCCCTTCGGGACTACGCCTACAACGAACTGCGTTACAAAATACTCACGCGCACCAATCCGGAAGAAGCCGAATACCTGATGACGCTTGCCCAGGAACTAACTGATCTCCGCTGGAAAACCTACGAGGAAATGTCGAAATCCGGCGCTGAATCCTTTGCACCCATTGCCTAACTATTTATACACTAGATCATGGATTTTCGCACCAATTACATGGGCATTCCGCTCCGCTCGCCGATCGTGGTATCAGCCTGTACGCTGAGTGAAAAAATAGACCATATTTTGCAAATGGAAGACGCCGGCGCAGGCGCCGTGGTGTTGTTCTCTCTGTTTGAAGAACAGATACAGCGGGAAAATGCATTGTTTGAAAAAGCACGCGCCGCAACCAGCTACGTCTTTGCCGAAGCCGAAGATTATTTCCCTGATCTCGATGATTATCATGTCGGCTCTACCCTTTACCTCGAACTCATCCGACAGGCCAAAGAGCGCACCCAAATACCCATCATCGCCAGCCTCAATGCCGTGAGTACGGAAGGATGGACCGAATACGCCAAACAAATGGAGGAAGCCGGCGCCGACGGGCTCGAAATCAACGTGTTCTGGATTCCGGCTGATACCAGAATCAGCAGTGCAGATGTGGAGCAACGTTACATCGACATCATCACCAATGTAAAAAAGCAGGTAAGCATTCCAGTGGCCATCAAACTGAATCCTTATTTCAGCGCCATGGGCAACATGGCCGGCAGGCTGCAAAATGCTGGCGCCGATGGCTTGGTGCTGTTCAATCGTTTCTACCAACCAGATTTCGATGTAGACCGACTGCAAGTACTCTCCGACCTGCAATACAGCGATGCCAACGAAATTCGCTTGCCCCTGCTGTGGATCGCGGTATTGTACGGCAAAGTGCCCGTTTCACTCGCCGCCACCACCGGCGTTCAAAGTGCCCGTGAAGTGATCAAGTACCTGTTAGCAGGCGCCGATGTGACCATGACCGCCTCTGCTCTGTACAAAAATGGTATTTATCACCTCAATACCATGCACCGTGAACTGGAGGAATGGATGGTTCGGCTGGGCTTCGACTCAATAGAAGCCTTCCGAGGCGTAATGAGCCAGCAGCATGTATCCGACCCGAGCGCTTACGAACGGGCGAACTACATCCGGATATTGGAGGGGCAGAAGTGAGGGCGAGAACCCGATTGGTTCACCCATTGTTCAACCGCCGTTTATCAACCATTTACCTTTTTTTTGCCAACTTCAACTGATCAAAATGAAAATCACCGATCGGGCAATCGATGCTGATGCCGGTTACTTCGTGTTTTTCATTAAAATTAAAGGTCAGCAAAGCGAAGGGTAAAAAACGATCGGGAAACACCACTTTGTAGGTGTCGTAATGCCAGTGGTCCATTTCCCCAAACAGGGTGTTTTTCGCCGGAAGCATGGTAAATTCCAGCCGCCCGTCGTCGATGGTAACCGTGACATCGCCGTAGCTGGGATCGGTGTAAGTCCCTACCAATTCACTGGGTTTGGCAGAGGGTTCGGTGTTGGGAACCCGTGTTTTCAGTCTATCAGCCTTTTCTTCCTCCAGGTATTCCTGGTAGTTTTTTTTGCGTTCGGCTGCCTGTGCAATCCAGTCCGTTTCGGGCAATTTTTTGCCACTTTCTCGCAGATAGTAATCGATGACCGTCCATTTCATGGCATCGTTGATAAAAGGCTCCTCCCCATTGTTGAGGCTGATGAACGACAAGCCCAATTCGGGCACCAGACAAACCTTGCTGATGTAGCCCGGCATGCCGCCGTCGTGCTCAATAACCTTTACACCCTGGTAGTCCGACAAAAACCAGCCCATGCCATAGGCGTAAAAATGGATACCCATCCGTTTTTTACTCCCCGACACAGGGATGAGGGTACGGGCGGCAAACAGGGCATCTACCGTGCTGGGTTTCAGGATTTCCTTTCCTTTGAAGCTGCCCTTGTTGAGCAACATAATGGTCCAGTTGGCCAAATCTTCTACACTGGAATAAAGGGAAGCTGCTGGTTTTACCCCATTGAAATCGTATCGGTCGATGATTTCCCCGTGAATATGGCCGGTGGTGACATTGTCGGTCCCCAGAAGTTCATCATTCGAAGGGCGGGTAGCATTCATTTGCAAGGGGGCAAAAAAATGTGTGCTGACGAAGTCCGACCAGGTTTGTCCGCTTACCCGCTCTACCACCTTACCTGCCACCATAAACATGAGGTTCTGGTAGCCAAAATCGCTGCGAAAATCCTGATCAATAGGCAGGTAGGCCATGTGCGCAATGATATCCTCATCGGTATAGTTGGTTCCGTACCAGAGCAAGTCGCCATCAAAGGTGGCCAGTCCGGAACGGTGGGAGAGGATGTCGGTAATGGTTAGTTCCCGGGTAATATAAGGATCCGACATTTTCAGTTCGGGAACGTACTGAATCACCTTATCGCTCCACTTCAATTTGCCTTCCTGCACCAAAATACCCACGGAGGCAGCAGTAAAAGCTTTTGAGCAAGAGGCGATGCTGAAAAGGGCTTGTGTGTCGAGCGCCTCCTTCTTTTTGGCATTTTTATACCCCATGGCTTTTTTCCAGACCAGGGTACTGTCTTTAACGACAGCAATGGCTATGCCCGTGGGCTGAAGTTGATCAAAAGCCTTTTGAAGTTCTTTGTCAAATGTGGGTGATTGGGCCGAAACCGTGAAAAGGGCTGCAAAGCAAATGGACAATACCAAGAAAATACGCATGGTGCATTGTTTAAGCAAAAGCAGATTATCGAAATCTGCTTCTTGAATTCAGGTGAAATATTTTCCCGAAGGTAGAAAAAACTGTAAATTTCGTGAAATGCTGCCCTTCTCTGCCAGCATGTATCCAAACTATGTTTAATTTTACACTGGCACCATAGCCATGGCGTCGCTTCATCTATTAACCCAATTCTATTTATGCGTACATTCCTTTCCTTCCTTTTTCTTTTCATGCTCACACCGATGCTCCTTCTGGCACAGAACAGTGCCGATGCGGCAGTGGCCCTTAGCGCTTCGGTGCAGACCAGCCCTGCCAGCGTGACCATCAGCTGGCCCATGAGTACCCCAACTGCTGATATTTTACTTTTTCGGCGAGACAAGGGGAGCGCTACCTGGTTTGCGCTGCTCGACGATAGCCTGAGCACCGCCAGTTCTTTCGTCGACAACTTTGTTGCCCTCGGCAGCACCTATGAATACGGCATGCAAAAAGTAATCAATGGTATTCCTGCCTTTGGCTACGTCAGTGTTGCGGTAGAAGCCGCTGCAGTGGAACAGCGCGGAAAAGTTTTGGTATTTGTTGAACAGGCGCTGAGCACTCCACTGGCCAGCGAACTTGATCGACTCAAATACGATTTGAGTGGTGATGGCTGGACGGTCGTTTGGCACGAAGTGATGCCTAATGCCACTGTCCCCTCAGTAAAAAGCCAAATCGAAACTGATTATGCTGCGGATCCTGCCAATGTAAAATCGGTACTCCTGCTGGGACATATCCCCGTCCCATACTCCGGCAATACCGCATGGGATGCCCATCCAGAGCACCAGGGCGCCTGGCCTGCAGATACCTATTATGGTGACATGACCGGCTCCTGGACCGACAACTCCATCAACAACACTGCTGCTGCACGCAACGCCAACGACAATATACCTGGCGATGGTAAATTTGACCAAAGCATTGTTCCTGGCGCCTCCAAACTTGCGGTGGGCAGGGTCGATTTTGAAAACCTTGACGAAGTAACATTTGGAACCACCAGAACCGAGTTGATGCGTCGTTACCTGAACAAAGACCATCGCTGGCGCGTAAAAGCCTACACTGCTGACAATAAAACTTTGATCGACGATAACTTTGGTTATGCCGGAGGTGAAGCCTTCGCTGCCAACGGCTATCGCAATGGCTATGCGCTTACCGGCGAAGCAAATGTTGTGGAAGGTGACTTTTTCAACGACAGTGTTCGGCAGCTACCATGGCGACTGGGATTACGCCCCTAATCCTTTTATGCCCTCCGCACTCGCCTCTAAAGGTGGTATACTGACTTGCGGTTGGGCTGGCCGGCCACACTGGTTTATCCAGCACATGGCCAGCGGCGAAACGGTTGGCTATTCCACTGTAGAAACACAAAACACCTGCGACATCGTCGGATACCCCAGTTATTATGGCGCTTGTGGCACCCATGTTACCTTGCTGGGCGACCCAACGCTTCGGGCGCATGTAGTGGCACCTGCAAGCGATTTTACGGCGACCAGCCAATGTGGTAGTGTACACCTCAACTGGACAGCCGCTGCAGACAACGTTGCAGGTTATCAGGTGTTCAGGTCTACCTCACCATTGAGCGGTTTCACCAAAATCAATGCAACCCTCGCTACAGGTACCAATTACATAGACATGAACCCTCCCGTAGGCAATCTCTACTACCAACTTCGGGCGGTTAAACTGCAGACTGGGACTGGTGGTACTTACTGGAACAACAGTACTGGCGTTTTCAGTAATGTAAATTACATCGGAGGAACAACACCCAATGTTACTGCCGCAGGCGGTTTGATCACCTGCTATTTTGCTGAAGATACTGTGCGTGGATTTTCCACCACTTCCGGAGTATCCTTCCACTGGGATGGCCCCAACGGCTTCTCTTCTGAGGAGCAAAATGCAGCAACAAGCCAGATCGGAACCTACGTCCTGACCGTCACCGCCCTGAACGGCTGTACAGCTTCCACCACGGTTACCGTGATTGAAGATACCGCTTTACCTGTCGTGATGGCCTCTGGCAATCCAATTACTTGTGCCAATTATGGCCAACTTTTGGGGTATGTCAGTGGTGGCTTTCCGGAATGGACGGGCCCCAACGGGTTCATCTCCGACGAACTGAGTCCTGCTGTTACCGAAGCCGGCACCTATACACTCACTGGTTTGAATATTTTCAACGGCTGTACTGCCACTGCTACGGTAGAAATCACGGAGGATCTGACGATTCCTGAAAATGTGACCGCACTGGCCAATGGCTCCATCAATTGCATCAATACGTCGGTTTCACTCCAGGCAAGTTCTTCCACCAATGGCGCAAGTTTCGCCTGGACAGGCCCTAACGGTTTTTCACAATCTGGTGAAAATGTGACTACCTTCGAAACCGGTGACTATACTGTTGTTGTGACGCACCCAACCACCGGTTGCACCGTCAGCGAAACGGTAATGGTAACAGAAGACATCAGTTCCCCAGATGTGAGCGCCGCAGGCGGTACCCTCAGTTGTAATGAACCCAGCATCAATCTTGTTGCGAACTCCGGCACCTCAGGTGTAACTTTCAACTGGTTCGGTCCCGGTGGATTCTCCTCAACGGAACAAAACCCTAGTGTCAATGCTGCAGGAACCTATGAGTTGCTGGTTACAGCATCCAATGGCTGTACCTCTTCAGCAACAGTTACCGTTGATATTGATGGATCGGTTCCCAATGTATCTGCGGTTGGTGGATTGATTACCTGCTACAACGACACCGACACGGTCCGCGGCTTTTCAACCACCCCGGATGTTACGTTTGCCTGGACGACCAGCAACGGAATCATCCAGTCGGGCGCCGACAACCAAAACGCAGTAGCTGCTGCACCAGGCACCTACGTCCTTATCGTAACAGCACCCAATGGATGTACCAATTCTACTTCAACTACGGTAGCAGCAGATTTGGTCGCCCCTACGGTATCTGCAACAACACCGGATCCCATTAATTGCATTGTCACCGATGTTACCTTGCAGGCCATGGTTACAGGCGGTGTACCCTTCTGGACCGGTCCAAATAATTTTGCATCAAGCGAGCTAAACCCGGTCGTTTCCGCACCAGGAATATACACCCTCACCGCACTGAGTCCATTGAACGGATGCACATCCAGTTTGACGGTCGAAGTTGCCGACAACACCACACCACCTACTGTCACTGCCGTTGGCGGCGTGATTTACTGTGAAGGGGGTACAGTTACACTTACAGCGGTTCATGGCCCCGACATTGTAATTGCCTGGCCAAGTTTGCCTGGCGGTAATGAGCCTGTTGTATCGGATCCGGGGGATTATGTCCTCGTGGCCACTGATCTCAATACTGGCTGTACAGCAACTGAAACAGCCGTGGTTACACAGGTCTCTCCCTTTCTTTCTGCGGATGTGGACCCCATGACCGTGAACTGCAATGGTTCTAAGGACCTCAGCATCACGGCTACGGGTGGTACCCAGCCCTACAACTATGCATGGTCGAATGGCGAAACATCAGCGGGAACAAACTTCCCGAACAGCGCAGCATCCTACTTTGTCACCCTTACCGACGATGCAGGTTGTACGCTGGAATTCTCCGGCGACTTACCATTTGTAGATACCTTATCGGTCACGGCAACAGCTACCAACGAAAGTGCTGTAGGAGCCAACGACGGAACGGCTACGGCATCACCAGCCGGTGGACAAGTACCCGTTAGTTACCTTTGGAGCAATGGATCTACCACCCAAACGGCAGCAGGTCTTACAGCGGGTAACTACACCGTCACCATTACTGGTAATGATGGCTGCACCGCAGTAACCACCGTAGAAGTACAGGTTATGGTTGGTACAAATGTTGCACCGGAAGGCTGGAACATCAGCTTAGCGCCCAACCCAGCCAGTCAGCAAACCTGGCTGAATCTGCATTTCCCCAAAGCCCTGGATGCGCAGGTGCGTGTAGAGGATCTTTCGGGTCGCAATCTGATCAGTTCGAACATCGGAGTTCAGCAAGACAGCCGAATCAGGCTGGATACCAGCAAATTACCTGCTGGACTCTACATCGTACGAATCCTTGCCGATTCCAAAGTATACAACATGAAGCTGGTTAAATCAGAATAATCAGTTCCTTTAGGTAAATAAAAAGAGGGTGTCATATCTGGAATTCCAGTGTTGACACCCTCTCTTTTTTAACCTGATAATTGTAGCGCTTAACCCTCGTCGTTGCTTGATTGAGCGGCATAATCGGAGGTCAGCTTGGCCTGTATATCACCAGGAACCGCCGAGTAATCAGCAAACTTCATGGTAAACTTAGCCTTGCCTTGCGTCAGGGCTCGCAGGGTAGAGGAATACTTGTGCAGTTCTTTTAGGGGCACCCGGGCTTTAATGACCTGGTAATGGCCCTGTGCATCCATACCCATTATAATGGCTCGGCGGGTTTGAAGATCGCCCATGACACTGCCCATAAATTCGGCATCGCACATGACTTCAAGATCGTAAATAGGTTCCAGAATCTGTGGCCCGGCAGCCGGAAAAGCTTCCTTATAGGCCATGGTAGCAGCAATCTGGAAGGCCATGTCATTGGAATCAACTGGGTGCATTTTACCATCGTAAATGCTTACCCGAATATCGCGGCAGTAAGAACCTGTTAAAGGTCCTTCCTCCATTTTTGCCATAATTCCCTTTTTGATGGCATTGGTAAACCTGGCATCAATCGATCCTCCAACAATAGCCCAGCAGAAGGAAAACTTACCACCCCATTTCAAATCTTCTGCTTCCAGATTTTTTACCGTGAGGCCGTGTGGCGCCGGCATACCATCATAATAAGGTTCAATGCGCATGTGAACCTCGGCAAATTGTCCGGCACCGCCCGATTGTTTTTTGTGGCGGTAGTCCTGATTGGCTTCTTTGGTAATGGTTTCGCGATAGGGGATACGAGGCTCAATGAATTCCAGATGCACCCCAAACAGTTGCTCACTTTTATGCCGCACCATGTCGAGGTGCATTTCGCCCTGCCCTTGAATGATGGTTTGCTTAAGCTCCAGGCTTTGCTCCACAATCAGGGTTGGATCTTCCTCGTGAATGGAATGTAGGGCGTTGGCCATTTTTTCTACCTCCGATTTACTTGGCGGAACTACAGCCATGCGAACCCGAGGCGTGGGAAAATGAATGCGTTCAATTTTTACAGAGGCCCCTTTAGGGTTCAGCGTTTGGTTGGTATGCGAACCCTTGAGTTTGACCGTACAGCCAATATCACCGGCACGGAGTTGGTCAACAGCATCGCGGTTTTTACCTTCCGATTCGTACAACTGGGCAAAACGCTCCACCATACTGTTGTCGGCATTGGTCAGTTCGTCGCCCGATTTCAGCACACCTGAGTACACTTTAAAGTAGGAAACGAGGCCAACTTTAGGCTCGCTGACAGTTTTAAATATAAAGACACAAGGCCGCGCTGCAGCATCGCAGGGCTTGGTGCCACCACCCTCGAGTTCGGCAGGTGGCCGGTCGGCAGGGCTGGGGCAGATGTCGTGAATAAATCCCATAATCCGGCCGGAGCCCATGTCTTTGGCTGCTGATACACAGAAAACAGGGAAAAATTGGTGGTGTGCAAGGCCGATGGCCAAGCCCTTGGCCAGATCCTCTTCATCCAGGGTTCCATTTTCAAAATATTTCTCCATCAGGCCCTCTTCATTTTCCGCAGCCGCTTCTACCAGGGCATTGTGCATTTCGTTGGCCCTTGCTTTGTGTTCAGCGGGTATGTCTTTTTATCGGGCTTTCCACCACCTGGAGGGAATACATACATCACCATGCGCAAGGCGTCAATGATGGCATTGAAGCCCGGGCCCTGGTTAACGGGAAACTGCACGGGCAACACCCGGTTTCCAAAGCGGTTTTTGGCCTGCTCCAGTGTCATTTCAAAGTCCGATTTTTCATGGTCGAGCTGGTTGATGACAAAAATGGCAGGCGTGTCGTACTCATCTACATATTCCCATATCAGTTCTGTGCCTACTTCCACACCGCTCCGTGCGTTAAGCATCACTACCGCCGTATCCGCAACTTTAAGGGCTGTAATGACCTCACCTACGAAGTCGTCGAGGCCCGGCGTATCGAGGATATTGATTTTGGTGTCTTTCCAATTGCAATGCAAAACGGATGCAAACAACGAGTGCCCTCGCTCCTGTTCGATTTGGCTGTAATCGCTCTGGGTATTGCCCTCTTCAACGGTACCGCGACGGCTTATCGCCTCGGCTTCGTACAACATGGTTTCAGCGAGCGTGGTTTTACCACTCCCGGAATGGCCCACAAGGACGACATTCCGGATTTGTTTGGTGTCAAAGGCAGACATAGGTATGAACTTTTTGGTGAATGAATCCGGATGACCATTGGTGAGGTGCCTAACGCCGGAACAGCGAAGATTGTGCAACAAAGCATGGGGGAGAATGAGCAAGGTCAGGTGGACCAGTGATCATAACCCTTTTTGTTGTTCACAGCCTTTGGGTCCGCCAACAGTCATCCGTTTAATGTAAACGCGCGAATGGCATACTTGTAAAATTTAGTTTGGAGAAAAGGTTTGCTTCGCGGAATGAAAGTAGGCAGCCTTCCCTACGCATCAAAAAAAATAGGGAAAAAATTTCCCAACCGTTTTCGGGGCAAAAAAGGCATCAAATTTAAAAATTGCGATTATTGCCTGTAAATCAATCATTTATGCAAAAACGGGTCGGCGAGCACTACCATTTAAAAAAAATCAAAAAAAATTTAAACCCTGGCAGCGCATTGGGAAAGATGATCGTTCCTTATTCAGGACGCCAGTTCAAAAACCAATTGTTGGCGTCGGTTTTGAAGTGCCCAAACCAATTTAATCAAACCAATCTTTCTTTTTATGACGGCTACTTTCATTTATACCCTCGTATTGGCAGCGATCTACCTTGGTCGCAAGGTCTTCCTGATGAAAACACAGCATGCCTAGATAGCCAAGAATACTATCATCACCACGGGTGTCTGGTAGGAAAAGGGGTAGCAATACAAAGCGGTGTAAATTCCACTTTGTTTTGCTACCCCCTTTTATTTAGGTTGCATCAACCGCAAGCCCTCCCGCCGCGTTAGCGCAGGCAAACGATGCTGCTCGATGAATTCCCGAACCACTTTCGGATTGGTTCTGGAATATTGGCGCAGGGCCCAACCAGCGCCTTTTTGCAGGAAAAATTCTTTGGTATCTGCAATGCGTAAGATGTAATCAAACATCAGTTGGTAATCGGTTTTTTCCTTGTATTTCAATTGAAAAATGATGCTGGTGCGTTGCAACCAAATGTAACCGCTATCCATCCAGTCCGTGGTTATTGGCCGTATTTGATCCGGGAAACGCAAAAAATGAGTACCCACCATCTTGGAGGCAATCCAGTCAACGGTATCCCACCAGGACTTGGTACGGATCAGTTCTTCCAAAAAATTAATAAAATCGGGGTCCTGCTTTTTGATGACTTTTTGCACCGTTTCAAGGGCAAAATAGTGGAGTTCTCTGTGATCGTCGGCAAAGCACAGGCGCACCAGCGTCTTTAAATCTTCTCCTTCCGGGATTCCAAGGTGGGCGTGTATTTGTTTGGTATGCGCCATCCACTGCGGCGCTTTGAGCCCAAAATATTCAAACTGGTATTTCATGTACCGCATTTGCCCCTGGGCAATCTCGGGGTTGCCATGCTGGCGGAATTGGTCTCGAACAAGGCGGTAATATTCTTCCATTGGAATGGTAAATTGTAGCCATCAACGTGCAACACTAAAAACACCCGGACACTCCTGCGAGATGCCCGGGTTTAAATCATTTTATAGGTTTCCTTTATGCGTGCGCCGCCGCCCCATGCGGTTTCCCGCGCAGCATAAACCACAGTACGCCAAAGGCAAAGATCAGTATGATGGGAAACACGATGAGTTTGCCCAGGGTGGCCTGCCCGGCTGCCATTTCGGCGGCATCGCCTACCAGCCCTTGCGCCTGTGCGGCTGCCCGTCCGGAGTCGATCCAGCCACCCACAATCGGTTGTGCGATGCCTGTTGCAAACATGCCCATACCGCCCATAATCGACATACCCAGCGCGCCCGATTGCGGCACGTATTCGCTGGTTGTCCCAATCATGGTAGGCCAGAAATAGCATACCCCAATGGCAAACATAATGGCAGAAACGTACACCATGGCGCCGCTGGAGTGGCCCATCATGTAAATTCCCAGGGTTGCTATAACAGCGGATGCCCAAAGCACGCCAGTTGGATTCAGCCTGTGCACGACCGGGCCGGCAAAAAAGCGACCCACGGCCATAAGGCCTGTCACCATGGCCAGGATGAGCATTGGGGAGGCACCACTGGCCCCCAAAAGTCGTTCTACCCACTGCTGGGTACTCAGCTCTGTATTGGCGGTTAGAATCATACAAACCAGAAGCAGAATGTATACCGGATTCAGCATCCCTTTCAGGTTATCGCTAAATTTGGCTTGGCCTGCATCTTTCGCCTCTGGGAATTTTTGACCATAAAAAAGATAGGCATAAATGGCGGTAGGAATCAGCATGACTGCAATTTGTGCCTGCCAACTCATGCCCGAATCCGTCATAAACTTTGAAATAAGAGCACCTAAAAAGATACCACCGGGAAACCAAACATGAAAACGGTTCAGCATGGTTGTTTGATTTTTTCGGAACATGGCGGCAATCATCGGGTTACATGCCGCTTCTACCGTTCCATTGCCAAATCCTATAAAGAAATTGGAAATGAGCAACAAATAAAAACCGCTGGCGTAAATGGTCAATAGTATCCCAAGCAAGTGGCTTACCAGCGCCAAAACAATCATACGCTTTGCTCCAAATACGTTGTATAAATAACCGCCAACTATGGTGGCAATAGGGAAACCTAAAATGGCCATCTGGTTGATGTAGCCCAATTGCGTGTCGCTGAGCGTGAATTCCTTGCTGAGACTGTCGAGAATTCCGGCCCGAATGGCAAAGGCAAAGGCCGTAGTGACCAGGGCAAAACAGCTGGCCGTAAACAGCCTTAAATTGTTGACTTTGGACATGTTGTTCGTTTTGTTGAAAGTTGCTGGTAGAATTTACTTTTCAATAGAATTTGGTAGTTGTCAGTTTGCAGGCAAGGATGCAAAATAGTGGTTCACCATAGTTTTGATTCCCTCTTGGTACAGGTTACGGACAAAAAAAATTCATTAATATTCCTTTCGGTACTTGTAAACAGCTCATATAGTTAAGCAGCTGGGCATCATAAACCGGTATCATGTACGCACACGCTTTGAGTTCAACTACTATTTGCTTATTAATCAAAAGATCAAACCGCAATGGACAATCCAGTGCCAAACCTTTGTATTGTATGTCAACCCTTTTCTGCTGCTCAACTACCAGCCCTCGCAACTGCAACTCATATACCATCGCTTTTTCATAAATGTTTTCCAGTAATCCTGGACCAAGTAACTTGTGTACTTCAATGCCTGCGCCAATAATTTCGTAAGTCAGTGCATTGATGCTTTTTTGGGTAATCGTTTCCATAAAGTGTTTTGGATTAAAAATACACCGTATGAAAAAAAGGTTGCTGGATTAAACATACATTTTTATTAATTCAATATATATCTTTTATGATTGGTAATCAGTGTTTTATGGTGTAAAATAAAATCGTTTGTTAACAGTTTTTACCACATAATATCCTTGTTTTTTTACCACATAAGATCACATGAGGTTAGCCACATGTGATCTTATGTGGTAAAAAATCACAGTCGCCGCACTTTCACATTCCGATACCACACAGGAAACCCATGATCTTGCAAGCCAATCCGCCCCTTCTTCGTCACCCCAAAATCCGGCCAGTCCCGGAATTTGCTTTCGGCCAGCATGGTCTTGAATTCGGGGCTGTTCCGATCGAAACTGACAACCTTATGGTGGTTCTGCCACTGTTCTACTTTCCCGTCCTTTGAAAGGATCCGCACATGATTCCAGGTCATGGCCGGATTCACCGTAATGTATTTGCAGGCGATCAAGTCATACAAATCTCCGGCCTTGTGCTTCGGATACCGACTGTCGGGGTGGCAGGCATTGTCCAGTACCTGCATCTCCAGGCCTGTCATGTAGCAATTCTCATATTTCGCCGGATCCTCCAGGACGTAGTAAAAGATCCCGGAATTTCCACAGGGTGACATTTTCCACTCCAGTTCCAACTCGAAATCTTCGTATTCTTCATCAGAAATAAGATCACCGCCATTGGCCGATTGCCAGCCCCCTTTGGGGTCAGGTTTGGCATCGAGAAACATAGCGCCGTCCTGCACCACCCAATCTTTATCCACCGTTTTGGCGCCATACTTGTGCCAGCCTTTGAACGATTGTCCGTCAAACAGCAACTTCCAGCCTTCGGAGATCTCCTTCTGACTCAAGGAATTGTTGACTTTGGGCGGAAATGCCGGCTTTGGCTGTACACTACCCAACTGATCTGCTGGAATATTATTCAGCGTATACCAGGCTTCAGTGCTCCAAAGCTCATGGCGCATATCGCTTTCTGGCAGGTTATGCAAGCGCAGATAGACTACGTGCCCGGGAAGCAGGCCCGAGATTTCGAGAAACACCTTTTTGCGGTCGGCACTCACGGAAGCTGATTTCACTGCCATCGGTGTTTCATCCATTTTCGGACCACCGTAATTGATCGTGGGCTTATACCACCACTGCTTAACTTCGTACTGCGCCGGATCCCAGCCATCGCCTTCCTTCAAGGGCTCCGTAAATTCTATCTCCATCCCGTTCCCTTTGGCTCGCACGGCCAGCATTTCAAAAACGGAAGTTCCATTGTATTTGAGCCGTTGCAACCCATACCATAATTTGCCTTCGCTGCTCCAGTTGCCGGGGTTACCAATACCGCCTACATACAAAGCGCCGTCGGGGCCCCATACCATCCTGTTTATACCTGCCTCCAGGCCCTGGGTAAAGCGGAACACACAACCCTGGTAATCACCATTTACCTTTTCAACAAATACCCGCTTCACGCCACCGTGGGTTACCTCGCCATGAATCATCTGGCCTTTGTAGGGCCCGTCGTTGAGCGCCAATGGCGTAGAGGGTGAGTTGCCAATTTCATCTTGTGGCAACCAAACTACCGGCAACTGCACAGGTAAGCCCGCCACATTAATACTATCAACGGCATAAGAACCGAAAAACGAACCTTTTTTTACGTGCAGTATTTTCGATGCCGGCAACCAGTCGCCTTGGTTGTCCGCCACAAATATTTCATTATCGACCCCGATTCCGACGCCATTAGGCGTTCGTAAACCGCGGGCAATAAACTCCAGGCTGCCATCTTTTTTACTAATACGAATCACCTTTCCGCGATCCGGGATCTGAGGCCTTGCGCTGGCACCTCCCGGCATAATGGCAATGGCCAGGGTAGCGTAAAAATAGCCGTCTTTATAGGCCAGTCCGAAGGCAAATTCATGAAAATTAGCGGAAGCTCGCCAGCCTTTGGCAAAACACTGGTACTCATCTATAATCTCATCACCGTCGAGATCAATCAATCGCGTAAGCTCCTGTTTTTGAAGCACATAAATGGTATCATTTACCACTTTTACACCCAATGGTTCCGCCAAACCTCTGGCAATCAGTTTGACCTTTATTTTTGCCGGGTCCCCACTTTCCACGTTACTAAGCAGGTACACACCACCCATGGCATCCCAGCAGGTGACCACCATGCGGCCATCGCTTAAAAAATCCATACCCGATACTTTGGGTAAAAAACTTTCCGGTCTGGCTTGCGAAAGCGTATAAGCCGGATGAACCTCCTTTAACGACGACCCGTCGCCAGGAATCGCATCTCCGGCACCACCCATGGCCATGGCGCCCTCAGGATTGTCCGATTTGTTGTGAAATAAATTGCTGGCGGGGATGATCTGCAAACCTCCAGAACCCGGACGCGCCCATTTCAAGTATATACCTCGGCCACCACCGCCCTGGAAATAGTCGATCCGCAGCTGATGAAAACCAGCGCGCAGGGCAACTTCCACATCGTGGGGTTCGGCGCCATGCAAACCATCGGCATCAACCAGCAACTTATCATCAATCCACAACTTAGAGCCATCGTCTGAGGAGAGCTGCAAGAGCACATTGTCGTCCTTTTCCATGAACAGGTACCCATTGAGTTGAATGGCAAAATTTTCTTTCAAGGGACCAAAATCATCGCCTCCTGCATTGACTTCCGGAGCGATGACCACCATATCCGGCTTGGCTTTAAAATTGATTTCTGCCAGCTTGGTGGGCATCTTATTCAACTGGAAAACACCAGCCACCAGGCCAGGTAGTACGTCAGCATCACCAACACCATTGGTGCTGCGCTGCCACGCATCCGAAGGGATGGAAGCGAGGTCCTTCACTACGCTGCCACCTTCACCATCGTCTTCGCCCTCATCCAGCGACAAAATATACGTCACCATCGACCGCGCGTCATCAGGCTGAAGATCGGGGTGGGCCGACATGGCTGCAATTCCCCAGACACCAGAACCGCCGGCAACGACCTTTTTCGACCACAAGTCGAGATTACCCGGCGTATTTTTATAATGCTCTGAAATTTCAACATAGGAAGGCCCAACTGTTTTTAACCGTGGGTTATGACAAGTGCGGCAATCATTCTTGGCAATGAGTCGCTCGCCGGGCGACAAAGTAGGTCCTTCTTCCTCGTCTGGCGTGGCCGCATTGGGGTTTTTATACAGTGGGTGATTGACAAACATGGTAGTAAGTACCGTGTTGCCCTTATTTTTTAAAGCCAGGGTACCAACAGTTTCCACGGTATGCAACTGGTCGTCGGTTATGAAATCAGTTGACTGATCAATTAGCAATGCCCCATTGGCCGCAAAGGCGCTGGTGGCTGCAATGGAACCAGCATTCGTCTTGAGGGTAATCACCGCGCCATCGGGGGCATTTTCAACGCGAAAGGTTCTGGAGTAGCCAGATTGCCTGTCTTTTTCCACATATTCCGGTTGTTCGTTGATCCTGATCCTTCGGCCGTCGGAGAGAACCAGGTCAAACATGATCTCAGCATGGCCGTCTTTGGTGTATCGGTGCCCTTTGTAATCGGTAACGGGGGATTCGGGCTTCCCATTCAGCGTTACCGTCCAAGGCCGGCGGAACTGATTTTCAAACCACGCGCTCCCTACGGTGGTAGGCTGTGGACCATGCCGCATGTTGTACACTGCGCCTTCAAAATCGACGCCGCCCGACCAGGCTTTGTACAGTGCACAAGAGTCGGTAGAGTAGGCCACCCACAGTTTATCATCCAGCGCAAACGTAATCATACGCGGTTGCTTATCGAGGACGGATCGGAAAACCCAGGGATCGTTTGGGCGATCGTAAGAGGGAAGAGCAGCTTGCTGGCGCGACGACCAGATCCAAAGCGCCAGCAGCAGGGCAACCAGCAGAACGAACAGGGTACGGGTTTTAAACATACTTCAGGAAGGATTGCAACATGACAGTAAAAGCACAACAGATTGGATCTATAAACAGAACAATCCGCTGTGATCAAGATGAACAGCGTAGTAATATTTGGCAGGAGCAGCCGCTAATATAGCGGGATTTCACAAATCGAAAAGCAGTAATACTTAAATTGTTACTGCAAAAATTTGCCCGGGCCAATCTTTGTTGTGCTTCAGCCTTTACCATACCGCATTAAATGCTCTTACATAATCATACCCGCTATTGTTGCCGTCATAAAACAGGCTGCAGAACCAGTAAGTACCGACCACAAACCCAGTTCGGTCAGTGTTTTGCGTTGATTGGGTGCGAGGGTACCAATTCCACCAATTTGAATTCCGATGGATGCAAAATTGGAAAATCCGCAAAGGGCATACATCGCTATGATGATGGATTTTGGATCGGTCAAAAGACCCTGCCCTTTCATTGCTCCCATGGCAGAGTAGGCGACAAACTCATTGATGGTGGTTTTCATCCCCAGCAACTGCCCAACCACCATAACATCTGCTGATGGTGTTCCCAGCAGCCAGGCAAGCGGCGCAAACACCAGTCCGAGCACATAGGTAAAAGTCAGTCCTTCAAAGCGCCCGCCAGTTGCCGTTTGAATCTGGGCATTGAGGCCTGTCCAATCGCCGACTGTATGCAGTAAAATCCAGTTCATCATATAAACCAATGAGGTAAATACAATCAGCATGGCGCCCACATTAACGGCAAGTTTCAAGCCATCAGTAGTACCGTTGGCTATGGCATCCAAAATATTATCGCCGGAATGGGTATCAATATGGGTAAGTTTTTCAAGGTCCTGTTTTTCGGTTTCCGGCATGAGAATTTTGGCGCAAACAATGGCAGCAGGGGCCGACATAATGGAGGCGGTGAGCAAGTGGCGGGCAAAATAAAGCTGTGTCTCCGGATCGCTGCCACCTAAAAACCCAACATATGCGGCAAACACGCCCCCGGCTATGGTTGCCATACCGCCGGTCATGAGGCACATAATTTCAGAACGCGACATTGCTGCCAGGTATGGCCTGATGATTAAAGGCGCCTCCGTTTGTCCAATAAAAACATTGGCTGCAGCAGCCAGGCTTTCCGGACCGCTTAAGCCCATGCTTCGGGTGAGAACCCAAGCGATGCCGTAGACGATTTTTTGTAGAATACCGAAATAAAACAGCACCGCCGACAATGCGGAATAAAACATTACCGTAGGGAGTACCCGAAAAGCGAAAACATAAACCGGCGCCTTACTGGAGGCTAATTCGGACCCAAAAAGGAAAGTAGCGCCTTCTTCCGACCATTTAATAACATAGGTAAAAATGCTGGCAAATTGATCAAAGACCCAGCTAACACCCGGCACCTTGAGTACCAACAACCCAAAGGTGAGTTGAATCAACAAGCCTGATCCCACAAGTCGCCAGTTGATAGATTTTCTGCTCTTACTAAATGCATAACAAACCCCAATGAGGAATGCCATACCCAATATACCCCTTCCAATGTTGGTAACTGTCTCCATACTGTTGTGTTCGTTCGAAATTTGCAATTTTGCCTGCTAAATGTACGGCCCATGCCTGGTAAGAAAAAATTTAGTTCAAAACATGTAGCCTCCTTCTTTTTGCAGATTTCCTGGCATAATGGCGATTTTATCCAGCGATTCACATCATTAATATAAAATCCTTCGCGATCTGTCGGTTTGTGCCTTATTCTTGTAGTACAAAACGGAATAGCACCCATTGAATTTTGTACATCTGACTATGAATCGAATCATCACTCGTACCGCCTTTTTCCTCCTTTGCCTTTTACCAGGGCTTGCGTTTGGGCAAGACATCTGGTCGTTGGAACGCTGCATCAATTACGCGCAGGACAATAACATTACAATAAAGCAGGCTCAGGCTGCGGTAAGAACAGCGCAATTGACCGAAAGCCAGGCCAAAGCAGCCCGATTACCCAACGTCAATGCTGGCGCCAACGCTGGTGAACAATTTGGCCGGACCATCGACCTACCACCAACCAGTTCAACAATACTGGTATTGGGTACAACAGCGTAAGCCTCAACGCGGGCATTTCCCTCTTTACCGGTGGTCAAATCAACCACAGCATACACCAAGCACGCCACGACGCGAAGGCTAGCATTGCCGATGCAGAAAATACTGCCAACAATCTTGCCTTGCAGGTTGCACAAGCGTATTTGAATATCCTACTGACAGAAGAACAAGTCATCAGCGCAAAGCGAAGAAACGACCTGAGTACGCGGCAACTGGACAATACACTGAAGATGATTGCCGCAGGCGCCCTGCCACTCGCCGACCGATATACCATCGACGCGCAAATTGCCCGCGATGAACAAGCGCTGATCGTGGCAGAAAACAGTAAAGCGCTGGCCTACCTGACCTTGAAGCAGTTGTTGCAGTTGGAGCCTGATTATGACCTCCAAATTGAACGGCCCTTTGTTCAAATCCCAACCGATGTTGACCCCATGGCCTATACCCTGCCGATGGTTTACAACGAAGCATTGGGCACCCAACCCAATGTGCGCGCAGCAGGCTTCCGAATCAACAGCGCCGAGGAAGGGGTAAAACTCGCAAAAAGTGGCTATTACCCCACGCTTTCGCTTTTCGCAAACCTGAGCAGCAACTACTCTACACAATTCAAGGATTTTATAGCGACCGGGAATCAGCTACCGGGTGCTCCGACGACCGTAGACATTAATGGGCAACAGGTTACAATTACTGTTTACCAGCCGGAGTTCACCAGCAAAGATGTTAAATACTTTGATCAGCTGGACCGCAACTTCGGCCAGGGCGTAGGGGTAAGTCTGAATGTTCCCATTTACCAAAACGGCCGCACACGCCTGTCGGTAGAACGCGCCAGGTTGAATGTTCTGAATGCCCAGATGCAAGACATCCAAACCAAGCAGCAACTCAAGAATGATATCCAAACCGCCATCGCCAATGCCCGCGCGGGTAAACTACAATTAGATGCGGCCCAGAGAAGTTTTCAGGCCTCGCAGATTGCTTTCCAAAATACGGAAAAACGCCAGCAGGTCGGCGCCGTAAATATCCTGGAGTTGTCGACAGCGAAAACCAATATGGATATTGCCGAAAACGAATTGCTGATCGCCAAATACGACTACATTTTCAGGCTAAAAATTCTGGACTTCTACGAAGGCAAACCCCTTTCCCTGCGCTAGTTATTTTTCTATCCACAACAACATTGATAATTCAGATCAAATACAATATGAAAGCCAATTCACCTAAACGCAAAAGAACCCTCCTATACGTCCTGATTGGCGTTTTTGCCATCCTGATTGTAGCCGCTGCTATAAAAGCACGCCAGAAACCGAAGGGAGAAACGGTAACAGTTGAAAAGGTACAACGCCGCACCATTAAGGAAACTGTAACCGCAAGCGGAAAGGTTTTCCCCGAAACAGAAGTAAAAATCAGCTCAGATGTATCCGGTGAAATTGTTGAGTTGTATGTCAAGGAAGGCGATTCTGTACGGGCAGGACAAGTGCTCGCTAAAATCAAGCCCGATGAATACCAAAGTGCTGTTGAACGAGGCCAGGCCGCTGTGAGTACAGCCAAATCGCAGCGTGAAATCAGTGCTTCGAATGTTAAAAACTCCAGCGCGCAAATTGATCAACTGGAAGCAGACCGTGCCAGGGTTGCCGCGCAGGTAGAAGCTGCCCGAAAATCGCACAAACGCAATGAATCGCTGCATAAAGAGGGTGTCATCTCTGATGCAGAATTTGAAACCTCGCTCAGCAATGTGCGTGGACTGGAAAGCAGCCTGGCGGCCTCCGATGCAGCACTTATAGGCGCCAAAACCGGCTTAAAAAGTGCAAAAGAAAATGTCCTCGTTTCTGAATTTGGCATTAATAGTGCTTCGGCATCCCTGAAAGAACTTCGCACCAGCTTGCAAAAGACCATCGTGACTGCGCCCGTCTCTGGCATCATCAGCAAACTCAATGTAGAGAAGGGCGAAAGGGTAGTGGGGACACTCCAGATGACCGGAACAGAAATGATGCGGGTTGCCAACTTCAGTTCCATGGAGGTGCAGGTAGAAGTTAGTGAAAGTGATATTCTAAAAGTCAGTGTAAATGACGAAGCAGAAGTAGAAATAGATGCGTACCTCGGACGAAAATTTAAGGGCCGTGTATCGGAAATTGCCAATAGTGCCAGCAATGTGGGCACTGTTTCAGCCAGCCTGAACACCGACCAGGTTGCCAATTTTGTTGTTAAGGTACGCCTTGACCCGAGATCCTATGAGGACCTGATGAAGGCCGGTCGACCACATCCCTTCCGGCCAGGTATGTCGGCTTCTGTTGACATCTTTACGGAAACCATGGATGATGTGTTAAGTATTCCGATCATTGCCGTAACCGTCCGTGAAGAGGACAAGGCAACTGAAAAAAAGAGCGACGATGAGGAAATACCAGAGCAAAATCGCAGCAATTCACCTGCTGAGATAAAAGAAATTGTATTCATTGTAAGTGGCGATACCGTGGCAGTAAGGGATGTAAAAACCAGTGTTCAAGACAACGACTACATTGCCATTGATACGGGCTTGAAAGAAGGAGAAATGGTGGTAACCGGGCCATATTCCGCCATTGCCCGAAAACTCAAAAGCGGTTCACGAATTACAATCGAGGACAAGAACAAAGACAAGAATAAGAAATAGGTGTTTGTGAAGGTAGGGTAAAAGGTTCTTTATACCTTTGTGCTGAGACAATGGTTACCATATTATGAGTCAAATGACCGAGGCAGAGCAGTTGGCAAAGCCCAAAACCGCACATTTATCCTCCAATACCACCTTGTTTTGGCGGGTATTCCTACCTGTTTTTGGCAGTGTATTTGTGACCGGCCTTGTGCTTAGCTTTTGGCTGATTTCAGCAGAGGAACTCTATATATCAATGAAATCGGCCTGGACTGGCCGATCTTTATCAGCGCTCGCCTGGTTCGGATGGATATTTTTTCTCCGTCAAACGCTTTGGCGCCTTATGCGCGTGGATGCCGACCCGGAGCACATTATGGTCACCAATTACTGGACAACCGTTCGGTACAAATGGTCTGATGTTGAAGCCATTAACAATGGTACCATCCTTTGGAAGAAGGTGAAGGTAATTCGCCTAAAAGCTTCCGGGCGGTTTGGGCAAAATATCCATTTCCTTCCCGGCACTTATTTTGAACCCTGGATGGAGGGGCATGTTAAATCCTTTACTTAAGATTTACGATATCCGATTGATGATTTACGATATCCGATGTGGATTTGAGATTTAAGATTGACGATATCCGATTGATGATTTACGATTGCTGATGTGATTGACGATATCCGATTGACGATATCCGATTGACGATATCCGATTGATGATATCCGATTGACGATATCCGATTGATGATTTACGATTGATGATGTGATTTCCGATATCCGATTGATATCCGATTGGCGCAATCGTAAATCCAACATCTCAAATCACATCGTCAATCGTAAATCATCAATCGGATATCGTAAATCTTGTCACCGGATATCGTAAATCTTGTCACCGGATATCGCAAATAAAAAAAGCCCAGCCGAACGGATTCGACTGAGCTTAAATAGTTTGGGTTGGCACCGACCTACTCTCCCGGGGCATCAACCCCAGTACCATCAGCGCTGGCGGGCTTAACTTCTCTGTTCGGAATGGTAAGAGGTGATCCCCGCCGCTATAGGCACCAACATTTCTTTATGACAATCACTGGGATGGAGTAGCGAATAATCGCTAAGTTTTCACTGAACCTAAGAGCGCCGAATCGCGCTGTATCTTTGTAAATTGACATTTACAACCATACAAAACGGATACGTCTGCTCGAGTTTTAAAAGAATAAAAAAGGAAGTTTACGGGCTATTAGTACGACTTGGCTGAGTATGTCACCACACTTATACCTATCGCCTATCAACGTAGTCGTCTCCTACGGCCCTTAATCGGAAGATTCATCTCAAAGTAGGCTTCGCGCTTAGATGCTTTCAGCGCTTATCCCTGCCGAACTTAGCACTCTGCACTGCACCTGGCGGCACAACAGATACACCAGCGGTTCGTCCAACACGGTCCTCTCGTACTAGTGTCAGGTCTCTTCAATCTTCCTGCGCCCACAACAGATAGGGACCGAACTGTCTTGCGACGTTCTGAACCCAGCTCACGTGCCGCTTTAATGGGCGAACAGCCCAACCCTTGGGACCTTCTCCAGCCCCAGGATGCGACGAGCCGACATCGAGGTGCCAAACCTCCCCGTCGATATGAGCTCTTGGGGGAGATCAGCCTGTTATCCCCGGAGTACCTTTTATCCTTTGAGCGATAGCCCTTCCATACGGAACTACCGGATCACTTTAGCCGTCTTTCGACCCTGATCGACCCGTCGGTCTCTCAGTCAAGCACCCTTATACTAATATGCTCTTCGCATGATTACCGACCATGCTGAGGGTACCTTTGCAAACCTCCGTTACACTTTAGGAGGTGACCACCCCAGTCAAACTACCCACCATGCAATGTCCCCCGGTTTACGGGGTTAGAACTCAACTAGTCAAAGGGTGGTATTTCAACGTCGGCTCCCCAAGAACCGGAATCCCTGGATCAAAGCCTCCCACCTATCCTACGCATCAAATAGTCAAGCACAATGCAAAGCTGTAGTAAAGGTTCACGGGGTCTTTCCGTCCCGTTGCGGGTAATCGGCATCTTCACCGATACTTCAATTTCACCGAGCTCATGGCTGAGACAGTGCCCAGATCGTTACACCATTCGTGCAGGTCGGAACTTACCCGACAAGGAATTTCGCTACCTTAGGACCGTTATAGTTACGGCCGCCGTTTACCGGGGCTTCAGTTAAGAGCTTCGAGGTTACCCCCTAACCCCCTTCCTTAACCTTCCGGCACCGGGCAGGTGTCAGACCCTATACTTCATCTCTCGATTTGGCAGAGTCCTGTGTTTTTGCTAAACAGTCGCCTGGGCCTATTCTCTGCGGCCCCCGACATCGCTGTCGGGGCACCCTTCTCCCCGAAGTTACGGGGTTATTTTGCCTAGTTCCTTAGCCATGAATCACTCGAGCGCCTGAGGATCCTCTCCTCGACTACCTGTGTCGGTTTACGGTACGGGCTGCTATACTCGCTTTTCCTGGCACCAATTTTACGACTTCGCCGCTCTCCGAAGAGATTGGCTCAAGGCACTATTCCGTCAGTACCTAGCCGCCACGTCGATGCGTCACTTTCATTGTATAGCAGGCGCAGGAATATTAACCCGCTTGCCATCGGCTTCGCCTTTCGGCTTATCCTTAGGACCCGGCTCACCCTGATCCGATTAACGTAGATCTAGGAACCCTTAGTCTTTCGGCGATGATGTTTTCCACATCATTTATCGTTACTTATGCCTACATTTGCTTTTCAGTTCACTCCACAACACGTTACCATGCTGCTTCAGCGCGACTGAATGCTCCCCTACCACTCTTTCGAATCCAAAGCTTCGGTATACAGTTTGATGCCCGTTTATTTTCCGCGCAGGAACGCTCGACTAGTGAGCTGTTACGCACTCTTTAAATGGATTGCTGCTTCCAAGCAAACATCCTAGCTGTCACTGCATTCCCACCTCGTTTATGCAACTTAACTGTAATTTAGGGACCTTAGCTGTTGGTCTGGGTTGTTCCCCTCTCGCCCCGTGACCTTCGCACCCCGGGGCTCACTGCCGCTACTATGTGTTGGCATTCAGAGTTTGTTAAGGGTTGGTAGGCGATGAAGCCCCTAGCCTTCTCAGTAAGCTACCTCCAACACACATTCCACGACGCTGCACCTAAATGCATTTCGGGAGTACGATTATCTCCGAGTTTGATTGGCCTCTCACCCCTATCCACAGGTCATCCGGTAGCTTTTCAACGCTAATCGGTTCGGTCCTCCACTTCGAGATTATCGAAGCTTCAACCTGCCCATGGATAGATCACTCGGTTTCGCGTCTATCCCCACTGACGCAGTCGCCCTGTTAAGACTCGCTTTCGCTTTGCTTCCGCACCTGAAGTGCTTAGGCTGCCAGTGAGGAGTAACTCGTAGGATCATTATGCAAAAGGCACGCCGTCACCCCGATAAATCGAGGCTCCGACCGCTTGTAAGCGTATGGTTTCAGAGTCTTTTCACTCCCTTGTTCAGGGTTCTTTTCACCTTTCCCTTACGGTACTGGTTCGCTATCGGTCTCTCGGTAGTATTTAGGCTTTCCAGATGGTGCTGGTAGATTCAGACAGAGTTTCACCGGCTCCGCCCTACTCAGGATACTGCTAGGTAATGCATTCTTTTCGCTTACAGGACTTTCACCCTCTTCGGTTGGCTTTCCCACGCCATTCTGCTAAAAATACATAGTCCACATTGCAGTCCTACAACCCCACGCGGCACGCCGCGTGGTTTGGCCTCTTCCGCGTTCGCTCGCCACTACTTGCGGAATCACTATTGTTTTCTTTTCCTCCTCCTACTTAGATGTTTCAGTTCAGAGGGTTCACGACTATTCAACATGTCTTCAACATGCTGGGTTGCCCCATTCGGACATCTGCGGATCAAGGGTCGTTTGCACCTCCCCGCAGCTTTCGCGCTTTACCACGTCCTTCGTCGTCTCCGAGAGCCAAGGCATCCTCCA
>JADJUJ010000004.1:380000-486073 GCA_016710765.1 Lewinellaceae bacterium
AAGGTACAAGCAATAATCACTTGTGCAATAGCTTGGCTGAAAAAATTATTTATTTATTCCTGCGCCATTTCCTGGAGCAAAAACCACTTCGTGGTACCGGGCCGAATACTTCTTTTCACAGGGGAAGCCATACGGCGGATGGCATGTATGCTTCGTGGCAGTCGCCGGCCTTCGTAATACTTATATAGGCGTACTTGTATTTTTCCATCCGGATGCTCCAGGACAACCAGCGTGGGAAACATCGTAAAAAGGCTGCGCAACATACGCTGCAAGCCCTGCTCACTGACATACGCTGAATACTGCGGACGCCGGTGAAGCAGCCGCATCCGGCTAAGCTCCGGATAATGGAGCGCAAGCATACGACACAAATCAGCTGCCTTGATCTGTAAAGGAGATCGCCGAATGGCTAAAGGGATAGGTGGAGGACCTGCGACATAGCCGCAACCTCCCCAATTTCGTTGGGGTAAACACGTTTCATGGTATTGTTAGGTTTTTCGCATGCCTGGGAAGCATGCCTGGGGTTATAAATCAATGCAAGATAAAGCAAATTTTGTTGCACACAATTTCAACACGCCCTGTTTGCATTTCAATAACAGATAAAATAACCCTATAAAAAACCGACTTATGCTGTTGTCACCATACAGAAAAGCCCAAACACGGCCTTTTTATCAACACTTTGCGGCACTCACAATATCCTGTCATACAGATACTTAAAGGCTTTTTTTACCCACATGCAATTAAAATAAATGTAACCGGGGGTATTTCATCAGATGTACAGGACCCTTAATTTTGATGAAAACCCCAAACCATGCATCCATTCTTTGAAATACTTAGTGGTTTTCTGCACCTGCTCTACCCTGTCCTTTGCGTAGGCTGCGAAAGGGAAAACACCATCGGCAACAGCTGCTTTTGTTTGCGCTGTAAACTCAACCTGGAACCAGCAGGACATCTTTCATCCAGGGAAAATGAATTCACCCAGCGCTTCTGGGGGCGACTGCCGGTAGATGCCGGTGCTTCTATGTACGTTTTCCACCGAAAAAACCCCATCCAAAAAGCACTCCACCATTTGAAGTATAAAAACAAACCGGATATTGGAATCCGACTGGGGCGGGAATTTGGCACATTACTGGCCCGAAGTGAGTTTTTCCAACCCCTGGACGCCGTGGTGCCCATCCCTTTACACCCTTTAAAAGAAAAACAACGCGGCTACAACCAAAGTGCCATGTTCGGGCAAGGCATTGCAGAATCGATGCAGATTCCATTGCTCCAATCCGCCCTGTTGCGCGGCACCTATACGGAAACCCAAACCCAAAAAAAGAGAATGGATCGGTTTAATAATGTGGCGTCGGTTTTTTACATCGCCAAACCGCAGCTGATCCGCCATAAACATATTTTGCTGGTCGACGATGTCTTGACCACCGGCGCTACAATGGAGGCTGCCGGCATTTACTTGCAGGATGCCGGCGCAGCCAGCCTGAGAATGGCCACCATCGCCCTTGCCTTAACCCAAAATTATTAAGTTATGCACCGACTTCAGCCCCATCGCATGCAGGACCCCGTAAAATTATCCAGGTTGCTGGAAGCCTATCTCAACACCCTACAACAATCTCCACTTCATGTGCCGCTTCGGGCCCTAAGCTACGATACCGGGATACCGGAACATGTCTTGGAAGCGTTAGCGTCCTTGCATCTGAACGTACCGCCCGATACCGATATACCAACTCATCTATTTTATGCCCTGTTTAATCAAATGCAACTTCATTTCCCAACCATACAGATTTTTGAAAACGACGCCGGGGAATGGTTTTTTGTCGTATAGCCGGCAGTTTATTGATTGATTACACCTTAAACACGTCTTTTAAAAAATGATTCTGCAAAATAGCTGAACCAATTCCATCCATAGTTGTTACTTTTGCGTAGAATCAATCTAAACAAAGGTCAGTTCACATGGATACGATCACTAAAAGCCCGGTCATGCTCTACACGGAGCAGACGCCCAATCCGGAAGCATTAAAATATGTTACCAACCGCCTCATATTTCGCGGCATTGCCGATTTCAAGGATAAAACCCTTGCCGAAGAATGGAGCCCACTAGCCAATTCCCTCATGGAGTTGTCGTATGTAAAAAGCGTTTACATCAACAACAACTACATCACCGTGATGAAAGAGATGAATTACGAGTGGAGTGATATCATGCTCAAACTAAAGGAATTTATCAAGGATTACCTGGAGAAAGGTGGCGAAGTGATCAAGGAAGGTTTTATCGAATTTATGGAGAAACAGACTGCCGAACAAAATGCCGGCCAGTTTGCAGGTGAAGACGGTGACATCGCGCGCAAGATCAAAGAACTCATCGATACCTATGTAAAGCCTGCCGTTGAAATGGATGGTGGCAACATTGAATTCAAGGCTTATGATAAAGGTGTGGTATTTGTAACCATGCAGGGTTCCTGCTCAGGTTGCCCTTCTTCTACCGTGACGCTCAAGTCGGGTATTGAAGGCATGCTGAAACGCATGGTACCTGAAGTTACTGAAGTGGTGCAGGAAATGGAATAAGAAATCCAGGCTCACGTCTGCATATATATAGGTGCCGGTCAGTGGTCAAAAGTTTTTTCCCATCTTTGTGCGGAAACAACCTTTAAACCATCAACCGGCACTTTTTTATGCGCTCTTTACTAGTATTTCGTGTTGCCAGCTCGCTGAGCATTTTTTTCCTCCTCAGCCAATTGCAAGCGCAACCTACCTTGTTGGGATTCCGCTCCCAAAACAAAGACTCCAATTTTTTCTTCCGGCCCGATGGCACAGAAGCCTTTAAACTTTCGGCCAATTTTTACTTTGTCGACTGGATCGATCAGGCAGATAACGCTGGCCCCATGGGCTACATCAACCAGCGAAAACAATTGTTCATGGAATTTCAGCAATTCCCAATCGTGCTGAAATCCGACGGCATAGGTTTCATACTGGTTGACGAACGCGGCCAGATCACCGATACCCTTGGATACGACTATACCGAAATGGGGCAGTTTTCCGGAAAATACGCCCCCGCCCGGATCAACCGCCGCGCTCAGGGGATGCCATTTGTTGTTTTTATCGACAAAAATGGGAAACGGGCATTTAACGATCAGGTATTTTACCGCGTCACCCCATTTTATAACGGCCAGGCTGCTGTGCAAACAGAGGGCCCAGAAGGCCCGTGGTTCATGATCGATGAACAGGGTAAAAAAACGACCAGTTTTCCAAAAAAACTCGCATCCAACGTTGCTGAAATTTTTCCACTCCGCAACAACAGGCAACTGGTTGTCATCAAGCAACCGAAAGGATACGACCACGATGAACTTCTTACCCGGCACCAGTACTACAATGCAAAGGGAAACCTGGAATTGGAGCTACGGAGCCTCTTTCCCGAAAAAAACATCCTTTATGCCAGCGAGTTTGATGGCGATATTGCGCATGCTGTTTACCAGGAAGCGGGAAAAGAGGACTGTTCGGGTGTTGTTTATTTCGACACCGAAGGCAAAGTCCTTTACGATAATCCCTGCGTGCTCCGGGCTTCGGCATTTCACAACAATGCTGCCTACATCTCCCAAACCGATTCCAGCGGCCGGGATTATACGCTTGTATTGCGCCGCGACGGAAGCACGCAACCATTGGAGATTGGCGGCTCCAAAAACAAGGCGCTGGCGATAGATGCAGAAAAAGGTCGTTACCAGGCTTTTCAACCCGAAACAGACGGAAAGTTCAAAAACATGCTCACTGATGGCACCGTCGGGATGTTCATTTATCGCAAGGAAAATCCGGAGCCGTTTGCCAAAGCGGCCGAATTTGGAACCAATATCCAGATGCAGGAATGGCTGGCAGACGATCTGCTTGCCGACCAGGTTTTGCGCGAACAGGATGGTTTAAAGGAAGTATTCCGAACTCCAAAGTTTGTGCTCACTTCCTTCGGAAACACCGTTTTACTTGGTGGACTAATGAACGATGGAATGGTGCATCCAGATGAACTGGTTCATCTGGATGGTAGGCTGCTGTGGAGCGACATAAAAAATGACAAGTTTTATTTGGGTATGGAAGAAGCGCTCCGACATGCCAGCAAGGTGCGGACGCTGACCCTGAACGACGATGATGGAATAGAAGGCATCCAAAAACTGCCCAATCTGGAAGAAATCAACATCCGGCATGTAAGGGCTGAAGAATTACCGCAATCCCTTTTTTCCAACAACCCAAAATTGCAAACGGTCACTTTGTTGGATGCCAAAAACTTGAAAAACGTTCCAAGTCTTTTCAACATCCAAACTTTCGGCATCCAAGGTGCAACACAAATGAAGGGCATGGAAGCAGCGGTGAAAGCAGCCAAAAATTTAAAAACGCTGCGGATTGTCGACTCCGCCCTCTTCAATGACGCTTTTTTACAGGAAATGAAATCCACCAGATCTGGTCTGAAAATCAGATTTTCTTTCATGGAGTACGAAGTCATGGAAGAAGCCCCTGCGCCCAGAAAAAACTGATCCAACCACCATGAGAAAAACCATTTGCTTAGCCCTGGTGCTACTTGTCTGTACCGAGGGTTATTCCCAACATCTGATCCCATTTGCCGGTACCAACGGACTATACGGCTACGCCGACCCGGCCGGAAAAATATTAACGCCGCCGCAGTTTAAAAAAGCCTGGCTCCCCAATGAACAGGGGCTGGTGGTAGCGCTCGACACCGACGATATGCTGCGGGTAATTCGTCGGGATGGCAAGGTAATCGATGGCCGTGTATCCAATAAAAACAACTACTACGAGCCGCAAATTTTCCCCGTCACCAATTACAACCCCAATACCAACAAAGAAGACACCCTGGCCAACACCTTCTGTATTCGAAGTTCAAAAAATCAGGAATTTCTGCTGGTAAAAAATGGGAAGCAGGGCTGGTATGGCAGCAGGTACCTTCCTGCTGAGGCCCTTAAAAGTCGGGCTCAGATCTTCAGCATATCCTCCCCAGAATACTCCAGCGGCCGGTTTATGTTTTATAACGGGCTTCACAGGGTTATAAAAGGGCCGCAGCAGGTCAATTTTATCAATACAGATCTTCAGGAGATATTCGAGAGCGATCAAGAAAATGGCTTGATTTTGAAAAACAAGGCCATTGCCTTGGCTGATTCCAACGGTCGTTATGCCTTGGCTGATGTAAATGGTAAAGTCATAACGCCCTTTGTTTTTTCCAACATAACACCTACGCTGCGTGATGATCATTTCATTGTTAACTACAACGCGTTTCAAAGTACTAACCGAGCCGGGATGATTAAAAAAGACGGCACCCTGGTAATTGATACAGCGTACTATGAACTGAAACCGGCAACAGATGCACTGATCGTAGCAGCAAAAGAGGCTCGGTACCGTGGCCTGATCGATTATCGCGGAAAAACCGTGCTCCCATTTGAATATGATCATCTGGAACCTCAGCCAGAGGGCTACTTTATTGCTTCCGGGAACACCGACCCAGATTTTAACATAATAGATGCCAAGGGAAAATCCATGTTGGCCCAAAACTGGCAAAATATCCAACTTTACCGCAATTTTGATGCGCAATCGACCTTCTATTGCTATCAATTAAAGTCGGAACACCCCAACCCTGTGGTTGCCGTAGCAGACTCCAGCTTCCAACTGCTTTTTTCCGACAACTTTAGTTTGGTAGCGGTTAAAAAATATGGGTTCTGGGCGGCTAAAAATGGAAACAAACAAGCCGGGGTGTACAGCAGGACAGGTAAGCCTGTGCTGCCGCTGATTTACAACAACATCACAGAATTGGGTGAAAACCTGGGCTTTATTGTTGAAAAAGACAGTATGTATGGGTTGTTCAGTCTCGAAGGACAGGAACTACTCCCATGCAATTACTTCCGAATCGTTCCGGAAAAAACAGGCGACACCTATGTAGTATGGTGCAAAGCGCAAAAGGATAAGAACCTGTACACCCCATTTTCGCCAAAAGGTGAACGGCTCCCCATATCCGATCAGATTGCACCCACCCTGCGTGCATTGGAAATGAAAAACTGCTTCGCCCCGGAAATGGAAAACGGCAAGTGGAAACTCACCCTACCCGATGGCTCCGTCATCTACAAACCCCGCGACTATCCGTACAGCAACAACAACATCGGCACGCCCGATGGCTGCCTGATGGTAGAAAAAGCAAACGGGATGTGCACCATCTTAAACGCTTATTTCCAACCCATCATTCCTAAAGGGTTCTTTCTGCCTGAAAAATATTACCGCGGACCTTATTTAAAAATGGGCCTTATTCCCGTTTTCAACGATTACCAGTGCGGCATCATCGATACCCACGGCGAATGGGTAAAAAAACCGGGCGAATTCGGCTACCACATCTTACGCCCTAATATGTATTCTGAGCACAAGGGCCAACCCTCCGAAATGGGCCTGGAGGGTATTACCATTTATACCATAACACCCGAAGGCACCAAAAGCATAGCAGTACAAATCATGAACGACAAGTTCCGGGATGGCTACCTGGTGGTTGGAAGACAGTTCAAAGACGCACCAGAGGAAGTAATAGAACAAAATTTTTACGGCGGTGGCCTGATCAAATACGCCCTGATGGACACCCTGGGGCAGATTCTTACGCCCTTTGTGTTTAAGCGATACCCGGAGCCAAGAGGAGCGCGCTGGGCTGCGCAAATTTATGCAGAAGACTATTCCACTAAAAATGTAGTCGTGGACCATACCGGGCGCATAGTATTCGACTTTGGCGATGAGCCCATCAGTGGCTATGACCCGGAAAGACACTGGGTGTATGTAACCGACAAAGATGGGAAAACCGGCATCCGGGATACGCTGGGCAATGAAATACTTCCCATGCAGTACCAACAGATCAACTGGCAAATACCAGGGCGCATCTTCAGTTCCCTACTGCCCGATGGCACCCGACAACTCTGCGATGCCAGGGGCAAACAACTCCTCACAAACTTCAAATACACCAATCGCGCCGCCGAACTGAAAAGCGGCTATTGCTACGTTGTTACAGATGATAATTGTCACATTTTTTCACCGGAAAACAACATCATTGCATCCGTTCCGGGCAAGGAAGCCCAACTCGTTGAACAATACCCCGATCTATTTCAAGTAGAAACCGAAGACCGTAAAATCCGGTATGTCAATTTCAAAAAGTCGATCGTTTACAGCGAATAGTTTTTTCCTCGATGGCATTACACCCACATTCTCTACCTTGGCCTCATTAACACATTGGCCACATTGGTCTAATTAACACATTGGCCACATTAACCCACATGTCGCTAATTAAAAAACTTGCCGGGGAAACGGCCGTATACGGATTGAGCAGTATTGTCGGTCGGCTGCTTAATTTTCTGCTGACGCCGCTGTACACCAGAGCCCTGGTGGATACAGGCGATTATGGCGTGGTAATAGAGCTCTATGCCTACACGGGTTTTATGATGGTGCTCTTTAGTTACCGTATGGAGTCGGCTTTTTTTCGGTTTGGCACCCCTGCTGAAGATCGCGAGACGGCGTTCGGCACCTCCTCTCGTTCGGTGATGTTGTCGACGCTGTTATTTTTAGGCGCCATTTTACTTTTTGCCCAGCCTATCGCCAACTGGCTGCAATACGGTACCCACCCGGAGTACATACGTTATTTCGGACTGATTCTGGCTTTCGACTGCCTCAGCGAAATACCCTTTGCCCGGCTGCGACTCGAACAGCGGCAACTGCGTTTCGTAGCAGCCAAGTTGGTAGGTATTGGGCTCAATGTTTCCCTTAATCTTTTCTGGCTGGTTGCATGCCCCTGGCTGAACAGTCGTGGTCACACCTGGGTAACCCAGGTATGGGACCCATCCTTCAAGGTGGGATATATCTTTCTTTCCAATGTCATTGCCAGTGGCGCCACCTTGCTGGTTTTATCGCCTTATCTGTTGCACGGGCTACGGGATTTGTTCGACAAAATACTTTGGGGAAAAATGATGCGCTATGCACTACCGCTGGTACTGGTAGGCTTTGCAGGTATTGCCAACGAAATGCTCGATCGAGCCATCCTTACCCGCATTTTACCGGGCACAATTGCAGAAAACAGGGCACAACTGGGCATTTATGGCGCCAACTACAAGCTCGCCATGCTCATCACCCTGTTCACCCAGGCCTATAGATACGCCGCAGAACCCTTCTTTTTCCGGCATGCTACAGCAGCCAATGCTTTGGATATTCAGGCCCGGGCCACCAAATGGTTCACCATTGCCGCAGCCTGGGGCATGCTCGGCATCCTGTTGTTTCTCGACATTGTAAAATACTTTCTGGGCGTACATTATCACAGTGGCCTGCACGTTGTACCCGTATTATTGATGGCCAACCTGTTGCTCGGTATCTACTACAATTTTTCGGTGTGGTACCGGCTGAAGGACCGCACCATGACCGGTGCCTGGATAGCACTGGGCGGGGCAGGCATTACCCTTGTGCTCAACTTGTGGTGGGATCCCATCTTCGGATACACTGGCGCGGCCTGGGCTACGCTGGCTTGTTATTTCTTTATGAGTGCCGCAACCTGGTACGCAGGGCGTAAAATATACCCTGCACCCTACCAATTGGGACGAATGGCCCTGTATTGCGTGGCCGTACTGGTACTGTATGCTGCAGCAGAACTGAGCAGCAACGTCATTACCTCGGGCGTGATCCTGTGGCCTTTGCGCATTGTGCTGTTCGCAGCCTTTGGTGGGCTGGTTTACATCCTGGAAGGCAAAGAATTAAAGCGCCTGCTTTAGCGACACCGTTATATCTCCTCTTCGTGCCCCAAATCCGGGATCTCGATATTCTTGAACCCCTTGTCCAACAGGTATTGTCGCCAAATTTCCTGCCGATCCAGCGTGCCATGCACCAGCCATATTTTTTTAACGGATTGCTTCTGGTTTTCGATGAAATCCGACATTTCCTTCTGGTCGCCATGCGCTGAAAAGGAGTCCATGATTTCCACTTCCGCCAGCACCTGCTTGTTTTGCCCCATGACATACATGGATTTTGCTCCGTCCCGCAAACGGCCGGCGGGTGTATTGGGTGGTGCATACCCAACGATCAGGAAGGTGCTGTTGTGCTTTTCAATATTGTTGAAAAGGTGGTGTTTGATCCGGCCTGCCGTCATCATACCTGAGGCTGAAATCACGATGGCCGGGCCATGCATCACATTGATCTGTTTGCTTCCTTCGGTACTGCGAACATAATTGAGCCCATTGAAGCCGAAGGGGTTCTCGTCGGTCAGCATGTAACCGTGCAGGCCATTGTCGAAACATTCCGGATGGCTCACAAAAATCTCCGTGGCGTTGATGGCCAGCGGGCTGTCAACAAAAACAGGGATTTTCGGCAGCCTGCCGCTGTTGTGCAGCTGATCGAGCATGAATACAATCTCCTGGGTACGCCCCACAGAGAAGGCAGGGATAATCAGCTTCCCTTTTTTCTCAATACAGGTATGGGTTACAATTTTTAGCAAATGCTCTATTTCTCCGGGCGCCGATTCGTGCAAACGATCTCCGTAGGTACTTTCGCAGATAAGATAATCCAGCTCCGGCATGGGGGCGGGGTCCTTTAAAATTGGTCGGTCGGGCCGGCCAATATCACCAGAGAAGCCCAGGCGAATAAGTCGGTCGCCTTCCTGAATTTCCAGGGTAACACTGGCGCTGCCCAAAATATGTCCTGCGTCGCGGAACAACACGCGCACATCATCGTGTACCTTGAACCACTGTTCATAACTAAAACTGGCAAATTGCTCCAGAGCCTGGTAAGTGTTTTCTACCGTATAAAGCGGTTTCTTGGGCGCGCCTTGACCACCCATTTTTTTATTGCGGTAGGCGGCATCGCCTTCCTGGATTTTGGCACTGTCGAGTAGCATGATAGAACACAAGTCCCTTGTGGCATGCGTAGCATATATTTTGCCCCGGAAACCATCGGCTACCAATTTGGGGATTCGGCCGGTATGATCGATGTGTGCATGACTGACGATCAGGATATCAATGTCTTCCGGGGCAAAAAGCCATTTTTCATTAAAATCATCCATTTCATCATCGCTGCCCTGGTACAAACCACAGTCGAGCAAAATATTGGTGCCGTCTACGAGCGTAAGTAGGTGGCTGGACCCTGTAACTTCCTGGGCTGCGCCGCAAAATTTAATATGCATAGTATCTTTGCTTTAATCTTTGGACAAAGTAAGGCAAAAAAGCGGTTCTTTCGGATGGGTTTGAGCATTTTTGCACTCAAATGTAACGGCCCAGGGCCAAACCCTAAAGTCTTAAGCAAAAAAATGCTCCCAAGCACCCTGCACCAACACCTGGAAGAAAACCTGCAGTCGAAGATTGTGCAGCAAAAGTAATTACCGGTGGCGATATTAATCGGGCCGTGTACCTTCGGACAGCCGACCACCGCCAGCTCTTTTTAAAATACAATAAAGCCAACCCAGGCACAGAAATGTTCCGCCTGGAGGCGCTTGGCCTGGCATTACTGGGAGCCAGCAGAAGTATTGCCGTACCGAAGGTCTTCAAACACCAGCCAATAGAGGGTGAATGGGCTTTTTTACTCCTGGAATACATCGAGCCAGGCTATCGCAACCGTTTGTTTTGGGAAGTTTTTGGGCAAAGCCTGAGCAACCTGCATGGCAATACTTCGGCCCAGTTTGGGTTTTCGCACAATAATTTTTTGGGCACATTGCCACAATCGAATACCCGGCACACCACTTGGGCCGAATTTTACGCTACGGAACGCCTTTTACCCCAGTTGAAAATGGCACAGGACACCGGTAGGCTCGATCGCAACGATGCCATGCGGATCAATACCCTGTGCCGGTCGCTGGGCAGCATTTGTCCGGAGGAACCGCCTGCACTGATTCATGGCGACTTATGGAGTGGTAATTTTCTGTGCAACCTGGACGGGCAGCCGGTGCTTATCGACCCTGCAGCTTCATTTTCCCACCGGGAGATGGACCTGGCTATGAGCAGGCTTTTTGGCGGTTTTGATGCGGCCTTTTACCTCAGCTATGATGCGAATTTCCCGCTGGAACCCGGACTGGAAGAACGCCTGCCAGTATACCAACTGTACTATTTGCTGGCGCATGTAAATTTGTTTGGCGGTGGCTATGTGGAGCAAGTAAGGGGGATTTTAAAACGCTGGTAAGGCAGTCAGGCACTAGTTTTTTCAAAGGAGCCTAAGGGCCAGACTAACCACCCTACATCAAGATCTCATTTATCGGCGTCAACCCAGCAGGAATATCGGTTTCATCGAGCATTTCCCGAAGATCTATTTCTATGGTTCGGCTCAAGGCGCTGATGGGCACATCGTTGGCACTGCCCTCGAAGGGGTTTTCAGTAGAATCGCCAATACGCTCCATGGTGGTGAACACCCAGGAAACCAATGCACTGAACGGAATGGTGAGCCACACAAAGTTGGCCCCCAAGTCCTCAAACTCGCGGAGCATACCAAAAGGCACCAGGATTACAAACAGATGAACGAAGTACAAATTAATGGTGGCAAACTGTCGCGGATACGGAAAGTTCTTGATGCGTTCGCATACACCCTGGTGGTTGTAAAACGCTGAAAGCATTTTGCTCATCTCCATGTGACGGAAATCATCAATAAGCCCCCGGTCGAGCAGCCGTTGCAAGTGTGATGATTGCAAGCCAATAATCTGGGTTGCCCGATTTTTTTTACTGAGCACATAAGCCATTTCTTCAGGGTTAAGGTATTTGCCCAGTTCGGCTTCCAGTGGCGTTTCGTATTCCGGCACTTTAAACACTTTATTGCGAAATTCGATGTTGTGGGCCAAGGACATCCCCTCCCAAACGCGGGTTTCCCGCAATTTATACCGGAGTGCCGTCAACCAGGCGATATGCCGGTAAACCAACATCCTGTGTTCCTCTTGCAATGCACTTTTTTCCAGGGGTACTGCAGCGTGTTTGTTGCTGACAAAATCCTTCACCTGTATTCCCCAACTCCTGCTGTCGTTGACAATAGCGCCCCAGGCTTTTCGCGCCTCCCAGGTGCGGTCGTAGGAAGCGTTGTTTTTAAAACCGATCAAAAAAAGCGACGGCTGTACCCACCAGTGCGATGGGGAGCCAGGGAATTGCGAGCCATACGCAGTCCAACTGCGTATACAGCAAGGTGACAATCGTTGCCAAGGCAAGGTGGTAGTAGATGTCGCGCCGGGTCCAGAGCAAAGCCTCCTTGAGGCTGTAATTTCTTCCTGAGTGCATGTGATCAAAGGGTAGTGTAAAATGATGCAGTAAAAACGCATTTTGAGTCCGCAATATAACTGCTTCGGTAGATATTGGGTCCCCAGAGAAACCTCCAAATTGTAAAAATTATTGCTGCTGGGGGCTTTACCTTTGGAGGAACCAGCGTGTTTATTTTGCTGTTTTTTACTCATAAACTGATGTCTCATCATGGACAAATCGTATAAAAAATGGCTGACCAGAGCCCCCTTGGCCTGGTATTGGTAGGCATGGGTGCCTGCTTCATAGTTGAGGCTGGCTTTTTCAAGCACAGCGGCGCAGCCCTTTGGGAATGGGTAGCGGCAGGCACCGCGGCACTGGTTGTTTTTATACTCGAAGTAAAATGGTTTGCGAATGCTCACTTGTCCTCGGTCCTCCTGGCTGCGTTATAAATACTCGCCGATGCCCTGCATCGTCTGCGTTTTATGCCTTGCCATCAGAACTGGTGACTGCGCGATAATTTTCGCAAACCACTTTATTTCGAGTATAATTCCGGACTCTGTATTTTTGGTGATGCCATACTGTGGCGGGTGCGTTACGAAAACCAGCAAACGCCCACGCACAAAAAGGCTTGATCTAACAACTACACCTACAACGATGACCCACTATTTTACGGTTCCCGGCCTTGGCAGCTCCGGCCCAGCGCACTGGCAAACCTACTTCGAAAATGTGCTCGAAAACATTCAACGGGTAGAGCAGCAGGAATGGGATGCGCCCATTTGTTCGCAATGGATAGAAAAAGTGGATAAGGCTATCGCGAACGTAGATCCGGCTACCGTGGTGCTTATAGGGCACAGTTTGGGATGTTTGACCATTGCGCACTGGGCAAAACAATTCGGAAGAACCATCAAAGGCGCCCTGCTCGTTGCCCCCAGCGACCCAGAAGCAAAACTGTACACGTTTCCAGTACAGGGTTTCGCACCAGTTCCCCTGGAACCCGTCCCTTTTAAAACCATAGTGGTTGCCAGCGCCGATGATCCCTGGGTTTCCCTGGAACGCGCCACCGATTTTGCCACGCATTGGGGTAGTGATTTTCACAGCATTGGTAATGCCGGTCACATTAATGTTGCTTCGGGCCATGGCCCCTGGGAGGATGGATTGGCAATTTTAAAGCGGCTGGAGTAACGCGCCGGGGTATACCATGGGCATAAGTACGAAATTCGATTTCCCCCAGGTATTGAAATAATGAATGTCATTTCATTATCTTCACCTACCTAAACCTACCCTTATGAGAAACTTCGCAATGGTCTTGCTGTTGGCATCAGTACTCCAGGCCAATGGTCAGCAGGCCCTGGTGGACAGCCTACGCAGCGTATTTCTCCATGAAACCGATCCACAACACAAACTGGAAGTCTACTATGCCATGGCGGTTGAAGCCCAGGAGCTCGACCTGGAATCAGCATTCCCATATGCAGATACGCTGGAGCAACTGGCCAAGGCAAACCACAATCTGCAGGCACAGGCACAGGCTTACCACATCCGAGGAACGGCGCTTTACGACAAAGGCAACTACTCGGAAGCCATTCCAGTTTTAAAAAAATCGCTCTCGCTCTATCAGCAGGACCACAATACCAAGGGAATGGGAATTGTGTACAACAGTCTCGGCGGCCTGTATTCCGATTTTGAAAAACAGGACTCTGCCATTTACTACTTTTTAAAAGCCTCCGAGATTTTTGAAAAAACAGAGGAGAAAACAAAACTGGCCTCTGTTTACAGCAACATCGGGAACCTTTATGTAGACCGAAAGTTATTCGATAAGGGCATTGATCTTTTAAAAAAAGCGCTTGCCATCCGCCAGCAGATTGGCGATGAGAAAAAAAGTATTTATACTTATAACAACCTCGCCGTAGCCTATGGCACCAAAGGCGATCTGGATGAAGCCATGAACTATTCTAAAAAGGGGATAGAAATTGCCCTGAAATACGGAAATAAATACGTTGCCGGGGTCATCAGCGGAGGTATGGGCAATTTGCTGTTGAAAGCGAAACGGTATCCGGACGCAATCCAGATGTGTGAACAATCGATCCGCCTGCTGAAGGAAGCCAACCGGCGCCCCAACCTGGTATTCCCCTTGGCCAACCTCGCGAACATTTACAACAACATCAACCAGCCCCAAAAGGCCCTCGAATACGCCAAAGAAGGCTATGCCATCATGCTGGAAACACAGCAGTCGGTGCCCATGGAAGTCTATCTGGAGCAAATGGCCGATGCCTATGAAAAACTGGGCAACCACAAGGAAGCGTTGATCTGGTACAGAAAATTCATGGTGCTCGACGACTCGCTGTTCCGGGCTGAAAACAACCAGATTCTGGCCGACACGGAGACAAAATACCAAACCAAGAAAAAGGAAGCGGAAATCGCCCAACAACAATTGCAAATCGGGAACCAACAGGCGGCCATTTTTCGCCAACGCGCCTGGATATTCGGACTGTTGGGTGGCCTGCTTTCCTTTGGCATTCTGGGCTACCTTTTTATAACCGTTATCGTCTGCGCCAAAAAGCAGCGCTCGACGCTGCCGTAATCCGCGAACAACAGCTCGGTCTGAATGCCGTCATTGAAGCGCAGGAAGCCGAACGCAGGCGCATTGCAAAAGATTTACACGATGGCATTGCCCAGGAGCTGGTGGGCTTACAACTGGGGCTTAACGCACTACAGCCCAGCATCAGAACACATGCGCCTGAATCATCTGCGCAGCTGGAAGAACTTACCCATCATCTGCAGGAAACCTGCACCGAAGTTCGCAACCTATCTCATGTTATGTTGCCGCCCACCCTGGAGCAGCATGGCCTGGCGCCAAGTCTGGAACTGCTGTTGCGCAATACCGTCACACCTGCTGGGATTCAAGTCGAATTTGAACACCATGCCATACCCGAAAAGCTGGATGCCAAAATTGGACTGGGGATCTATCGCATTGCCCAGGAACTACTCAACAACACCCTGAAACATGCAGGCGCTTCCAAAATCGTATTGCAACTGTACAGGGCCGGCAACAATCTCGTGTTGCACCTCGAAGATAATGGCCAAGGCTACGATTTCGATACCGCCCGCCAAAAGGGTAGCATGGGCCTGCTCAATATCCTCAGCAGGGCGAGCACACTCGGCGGGGTGTTCCAGGCCGAGCCTGCAAAACCCCATGGAACTGTTTCAATCGTTCGCATACCTTTGTAATTATGGAAACTTCCGTTAAAGTCATCCTTGCCGACGACCATCAGCTGGTGCGAAAAGGGTTTTCCGCCCTGCTCGACGGGCTGGGCAACGTAACCCTGCTGGGTGAAGCCGCCAATGGCCGCGAACTGTTGGAGTTGCTGCGCCGGGGCGCCCGGCCCGACGTAGTGCTGCTCGATTGTGAAATGCCCGTCATGAATGGTTTGGAAGCACTGGAGGCGATCAAAAGCAATTATTTTGGCATAAAAGTGATTATGTTGACCATGCTAAACAGCAAAGACATCATTCAAAGCGCTGTTGATAAAGGCGCCAATGGCTTCCTGTTTAAAAACACCTCCCCCTCCGAACTCTCCGAAGCATTGCATAAGGTAACCCAAGGCGAAAATTACTTCTCCGCAGATGTAACCATGGCACTGCTGAAGCCCCGCCTGCAACCAGGTGGAGAACTGTTGGCGCAACTCTCGGAACGGGAAATTGAAGTGTTGCGGCTCGTAGCCCAGGGCTTTTCAAGTACCGAAATTGGCAACCAACTGTTCATTAGTCCGCGAACAGTCGACACCCACCGCAACAACCTTATCCAAAAGCTCCAGGTGCCTGGTATTGCCGGATTGGTAAAATTTGCCATTCAACACCATTTGATTTAGGCGCCCCCCCCCTTTTCGTTCATTTTACGCAAATCTGCGTAGTGGCTTTCCGTATTTCTGCGCAGGGTATCCCCCTGCGGCGGGCCCCATCTTTGTGTTGTCAATTGAAACAAATTTTTAACACACTTAAATTTCAACACAATGAAAACGATCCTTTCCAATGCCATTCTTATTTTTGCCTCAGCATGTTTGGGCTTTCTGCGAACGCGCAAAAGACAAGCGATGAAAAAACCATCCGCAACCTGCTCGACACCGGTTTCAAATATTATTACAGTGGAGAAGCCGAAAAACTGGGATCACTTTACGCTGAAAACGTATTGTGGATCGACTACACCGGGAAGAAAAACGAAGGCCGTGAGACCTTGATTGAACTGATGAAAAAAGACCTGGCAGAGCAAAAGCCAACACCAGAAACCTTCGGCTATGCCGTAGAAAACATCCGTTTTCTCAGCCCCGATCACGCCATAGTTTTGCTAAAACTCAGGGGTGTCATGCAAATGGGAGATCAAACCATTAATTGGGAGGGCTATGATACCATGGTATTCTCCCGCCTGAACAATAATTGGCTGGTAACCTATGAGGTAAGCACTCCCATCATGCCGCCCCAGGGATAAGCACATGTTTAACAAATGCCCTATGAAGCATTGGGCCTGTTCGTAACTGCGGGCGGGCCCTTCTTTTCCCATCTAAAAGCATATTGCCATGAAAAAAGCATTTCGCATACTCGCCTATATTTTCGGATTTCTATTGCTGCTGGTACTGGGCCTTGCTGGCTATGTACAATGGAAATTCAATCACCTCCCAGCCCAAAAGGTAACCCCGCTGGCCATCCATGCCGTCACAGATTCTGCCACCATCATTCATGGTGCGCGGATTGTGACTACGCTTTGCGCCGGATGCCATATCGGCAACGACGGCACCCTGAGTGGACAAATATTTCTCGATCCGAAGGAGGGTTTTGGCACAATATGGTCGGCCAACATCACACAACACCCAGAGAAAGGCATCGGGAAATACACCGATGGTGAACTGGCCTGGGCCATCCGCTCCGGCATCAACCGGGAAGGTCGCTATTTAGGTCCCTTCATGCAGCACCCTCTGATGAGCGACTCGGAACTGACCGCCATCGTGTCGTTCCTCCGTTCCGACACCCGACTTACACAACCCTCCGAGGCCGTCCACCCGCCAGCAGAATATGCCTTTGTTTTTCGCGCACTGATTGCTCTGGGTATGATGGACCCTATCCCTGTGGCTACCGGACCACTCAGCATGCCTGAAGCGACGGATGAAATTGCCTACGGCAAACATTTGGCTACGGTAACGTACACTTGTGCCAATTGTCATTCCGCCAGCTTTGAAACCAATGTATTGAATGACATGGAAAAATCGGAAGGTTTTATGGGCGGTGGCAACCCCATTGATGCGCCCGACCATTCAGCAAAAATCTTGTCCGCCAATATCACACCAAGCAAACCCAATGGTATTGGGAATTGGACTTATGAACAATTTGAACAAGCGGTTAGATCCGGAAAAAGCCCGATCAAAGCGGCCTTGGCCCAGCCATGCCCCGGTTCAGCATCATGGAAGATGCCGAGATAAAAGCCATCTGGTCATACCTCCAAACCATCCCGGCCATCGACCAACCAGTGTTGACCACCAATACTTCCCATTAAATTTATTACGCCATGAAAACAGCACCCATCCCCACTTTTGTACAAGCGTTCCAATTGGCCGGAGGCTTTGCTTTTACCCAGGCTTTGTCCACCTTTAGTAAACTTGGCATTCCCGGGATTCTGAAAGATGACAGCATGACAAGCGATGACATCGCCCGGGCATGTAAAGCCCATCCTCCTGCCTTGTACCGCTTTCTCCGGTTTTTATCAAAAATTGGTGTTGTTGAACTGCATGGCCAACGGTGCCGACTCACCGATGTCGGGCAACTCTTACGACCAGAACTCCCCGGCAGCATGGCCAAAGGGTTGGAAATCCTGAACATGGAACCATGGCAACAAAGTTGGCAGCACTTGTTGTATTCTCTGCAAACCGGGAAACCTGCCTTTCAGGAAGTTTACCAGCAAGATCCATGGGCCTTTTTTCAGCAAAACCCGCAGTACGGCATTCCATTCAACGAATGGATGACCACCCTCTCCAAAATGGGCGCCGGCGCCATGCTGAAAAGCTATGATTTCCCGGAAGAGGGTACCATTTGTGATGTGGGTGGTGGGCATGGCTTCCTGCTGCGCAGCATCCTCGAAGCCCGACCGCTTCTGGAAGGCATCCTGTTCGATTTACCCTTTGTGGTGAGAGATGCCGACCTGGGGCAGGTCGCCAATCGATGCAAGGTTGTGGAAGGCAGTTTTTTTGAACAAATACCTGCTGCTGATCTGCTCATCCTCAAGTCCATTTTACACGATTGGGATGATAACTCCGCGATCGCGATCCTCCGAAATTGCGCAGCGGCAATTCGTCCGGGCGGGAAAATACTGGTAATGGACATGCTGATTTCAGATGAAGCGGGTATTACCGGTTATTTCTACTACATCCATATGATGGTGTTGCTGGGCGGGAGGGAACGCACGGTGGAAGAGTTTCAGGAACTTTTTACCTCCGCAGGATTGCAGATTACCCAAATCATTCCAACAGGATCGCCACAGGTAGTTATCGAAGCGGCCACTCGGTAAGGCCTGGCCATTCAGTGGATTAAACAGCCGGAACATGAACCAACCTTGTTTCGGCTGTTTTTATGCCGCCATTCCAGCAAAATCTGACTACCTTGTATCAGGCGCTTAACCGGACTTTAGCCTCAAGTCGATCTTATTATTATTACTATAAATTTGAATACCAAACGCCTGCAATTAACCCTGTTTGTTGAAGCACACAATGCTGTACCATTGGAAAAAGTGCGCCGAGCCTTTAATCCTGCGCAATATGCGCTGATAAAGAGCCATGTAACGCTGTGCAGAGAAGACGAGATAGCGCCTTTGGAACAAGTAAAAATGAATCTGGTGCAACTGGTATTTCCCAAGCTCAGTATTGATTTCGGCCCGCCCGTTCGGTTTGATGAGGGTCGCGGGGTATTGCTTCCAGCCTTTGGCCCAAATGAAATTTTTCATCAACTTAGAAGCCATATTTTACAAGGCATAATCAGAACACCCAGGCGCCACGAACCGCACATCACCCTGATGCACCCGCGAAATTCAATTTGTACAGATGTTATTTTTGCTCAGCTACAGACCACCGTTTTCCCCTCTTCAATGGTATTTAAACGCATTAGCCTTATTGAACAGGAAATTGGAATGCCCTGGAGCATCCTGGAAACCTTTGATCTCGGCGACGACTAAAACGTGTTCGTATTTAATATTTTGGCGCCTGGTTGGCCAATTTTCTTCTGCTCGTCGTTATTTTTTAGACCCGGATTACCCGTATACGAATCTAAAAAATGCCTTGATCAAAACAAAATTTGCCTACCCAGCCATCCAAATGTTAAATCCTGACACGTTCTAAAACCAAGCCCCAGGCAACGGATTTTTGCCCTCCCAAACACCAGTAGATTTATAGGGTTGAAACCGGGAAAACAACTCCTCTTTGTACCAGTTCAGGTCCCTGGTTTTTTTGATGGCCATTTGATGCTCCACACTTTGGTAAGCAAATTTTTTGACCGACTCCAGGTCCTGCCACAAACTGAAGGTAGCCATCTGCACAATGGGAACTTCGCCAACGCCCTTGGTGAACAGCAAGCCCTCGCTAGCGCTCAGGGGCTTCTGGGAGCTTGGCACATAGCGCCAAAAGTGAAAAAGCTGACTGATTTTTATCGTAGCCCTGGTGATCACCGCAATATGTGAATTATCAGGATCCAGGGTACCGCTTTTCTGAAATGGGTTTCCACCCGACCAGCTGCCCCCTGCCGAAATACTCTTCATGTAAAGGGTCCATTGCTCCTCGGTATGCGCCCGGTATTGCTTCACCAACGCACTTTCTTCAAAAAACAAATCTGCCTGCTCCGGGCTGTCCCACACCTGTAAAAGACTGTACACCGACCAGTCGGGAAAAGGGTTAAACCCAAGCCCTCGTCCGCTCCCCATGAGTTTGTAAAAATGCAAACCACTAACTTTGGCCAGTGCTGCATGTGCAAATTGCATCATCAGGAAAGCCCAAAATTTGTTTTTCAACCCCTTGTATCGAAAAAAAGTAATCGTGGTAACTTGTTGGCTCATACTTATAATTATCGCGTTTAATACAACAGATCCGGGTTGATATGGTTGCTCATTGTTCCTTCCGGAGGGTAAAAACTAAACAATAGCGCCCTAAACTGGTTATTTGTGGAACCAAAGTTCAAACTTTTAAACAACTCCATTTCATGGCAAAGGCGATCATCATCGGTTCCGGTATTGCGGGCATAGCAAGTGCCCTCCGCCTGCGACAAAAAGGATACGACGTGGTGGTGTTTGAAGCCAATGCCTACGCTGGCGGTAAGTTGCATGCTTTTGACCGCCAGGGTTACCGGTTTGATTTTGGTCCCTCGCTGTTTACCATGCCGCATTTGGTAGATGAACTTTTTGAACTGTATGGGGTGGACCCGAAAACCCGATTTGAGTACATCCGGAAAGACCAGGTTTGCAATTATTTTTGGGACGACGGCACTACCTTCTCGGTTGCTGCCGACGAAAACACGTTCGTCGAACAGGCGGCGGAAAAATTCGATACGCCCGCAGAAAATTTGCGCCGTTACCTTGCCCGGAACAAAAAAAAATACGAACTCACTGCCAATATTTTCCTGAACAAATCACTGCACAAGTGGCGCACTTATTGGTCGGCTGAAACGCTTCACTCCTTGTTGCAGGCGCACAAACTGCACATTTCCAGCACCCTGAATGCCGTCAACGAACATTACTTTGACAGCCCTAAACTGGTGCAGTTGTTCAACCGCTACGCCACCTACAACGGTTCGTCGCCTTATGCTACGCCAGGCATCATGTCGATGATTCCCCACCTGGAAATGCATTTTGGTACCTTTTTCCCAAAAGAGGGCATGCACGACATTTCCCAGAGCCTGTTCCGTTTTGCGCAGGAGCAAGGTGTACAGTTTCATTTTGAGGAAGCGGTTACAGCCATTGATCACGATGACCACACGGTTCGGGGAGTCACCACCGAAAAAGGGCAGTACCCAGCCGATCTGGTGGTCACCAACATGGATGTATTTTCTACTTTTAACAAATTGCTGCCCACGGCAAAACAGCCCAGAAAAGTGTTGCAACAAGAGCGCTCTAGCTCCGCAATCATTTTTTACTGGGGCATTGAAAAAACTTTCCCCGCACTCGACCTGCACAATATTTTCTTTTCCTCCGACTACCAGCAGGAGTTTGACCACATTTTCAAGCAAAAAAACTTGTATGCCGATCCTACTGTCTACATCAACATTACCAGCAAGGATAAACCCGATGATGCTCCAGCGGGTTGTGAAAACTGGTTTGTGATGATCAATGCGCCCGGTAACTTTGAACAAGATTGGGAAGCGCTGCTGCAACAGGCACGCAGCAACATTATCCGGAAACTCAATGCCATCTTAAAGGTCAACCTGGAAGATTATATCCGGACTGAAGACATTATTGACCCACGGACCATAGAAAGCATGACCAGTTCTCACCGGGGCTCCCTGTATGGCACCTCGAGCAATTCGAAGTTTGCCGCCTTTCTGCGCCACCCTAATTTCTCCCGGCAGTTCGACAATTTGTACTTTTGCGGTGGCTCTGTGCATCCGGGCGGCGGCATTCCACTCTGCTTGTTGTCGGCCAAGATTGCCACAGATCAAATTCCATCACAAAAGTAAAATTGGTGCTCAACACGCATTTCATCAATAAAAAAAACGCATCCATCTTTACCGTCTGGTTGTTCCACCTTTCGGCACTGATTGGCATTTACCTGGGACACTTCGATTGGTTTATTGCTAAAACGCCCATAAACCTGCTGGTGCTGAGCGCCCTGCTCGTCCTCAATTTCCCGATTGATACCCCAAAAAAACTCGGTATTGCAGCCGTGTTTTTCTTTGCCGGTATGGCGATCGAATGGGTGGGCGTGCATTATGGCTTTTTGTTCGGGGAGTACGTGTATGGCGCCAATTTGGGAATTAAAATAGATGGCGTTCCGTTGCTCATTGGCGTCAACTGGGCTTTGCTGACCTTCGCCAGCGCAGCCATTGCAGCCCGTATTTTTAGGCATCCAGCGGCCAAAATTCTTTTCGGGGCCGCTTTGATGGTTTTTTTGGACTTGTTTATTGAAGTTGCTGCCCCCCCGCTCGACTTCTGGATCTGGACGCTGGGCGATGCGCCGCTCAGAAATTACGTCAGCTGGTTTGGCTTCGCCGCGTTGTTCCACCTCATTTATCACCGATCCAGGATAAAGGGAGACTTTACTTTTTCCCTCCACCTTTACCTCGCGCAGTTGGTATTTTTTGCCTACTTCTTTGGGGTGTATCGTTTGTAACTCAGAAGATACTGCTATGTTGGACACCGCGTATTCCTTAACCACCGAACAAATTGCATTTTATCAAAAAAACGCCTTTATCAAATTAAAGGAGGTGTTGAGTGCTGCCGAAATTGTCCATTTCAATGCCATCATAACAAAAAAGGTGGCTGCTTTAAATACCAGGATTATACCGCTTGAAAAAAGGGATACCTATGGCAAGGCATTTTTGCAACTGTTCAACCTTTGGACTGAAGACGAACAGATCAGGGCCTTGATTTTCAGCAAACGACTGGCCAAAATTGCTGCCGATCTGATGCAAGTGAAGGGGGTGCGATTGTACCACGATCAGGCACTCTTTAAAGAGCCTGGTGGAGGCATCACGCCCTGGCATGCCGACCAACATTATTGGCCTCTGGCCACCGAGAAAACCGTGACAGCCTGGATTCCATTACAGGCCACCCCACTTGAAATGGGGCCGCTTGAATTCAGTGCCGGGAGCCAGTCCATCCTGGCGGGTCGCGAACTTTCCATCAGCGATGAGAGTGAAACCATCATCAAGGAAAATTTACGCATCAACCATTTTCAACACGTCATTGAGCCTTTTGATGTTGGGGAAGTGAGCTTTCATTCCGGATGGGTTTTCCACCGGGCTGGCGCCAACGCAAGCGATGTTACCAGAAAAGTTATGACCATTATTTACATGGACAAAGACATGACACTGAAGGCACCTGAAAATAGCAGTCAACAGAACGATTGGAACACCTGGTGCCAGGGCGCCAGGGTCGGCGAATTTATTCAAACACCGCTGAATCCGGTACTATACGAAACATAAATTCAAGCCTTTCTTTTCTAGGTCGGAGTAACCATCTTTCATATTCAAAAAAATTACATGGCAACCATACAAGACCTCATTCGCCGTTGGCGCTCCATTTTTCCCAAAACTTACGTTCAGGACAAGCCTGTTGATCGCGCCACCCTCGAAGCCTTGCTGGAATCGGCCAACTGGGCGCCTACCCACCGCCTGACCGAGCCCTGGCGCTTTGTGGTTTTTCACAGCGCGGAAAGCCGGGACCAACTTGGAAGTTACCTTTCAGCATATTACCAACAGCACACGTCACCCGAGATTTTTTCTGAAGAAAAATTCCTAAAAAACGGCGAAAACCCTTGCCGTTCGGGGGCCGTCATTGCCATTGTCATGCAGCGCGACCCGGAAGAAAGGATACCGGAATTTGAAGAAATCGCCGCCGTTTCTATGGCAGTGCAAAACATGTGGCTGCATTGCACCGAACTCGGGCTGGGCTGCTACTGGAGTTCGCCAAAAGCGGCACTCGAAGCCGATACCTTCCTGGGTCTCGAACCCGGCCAGCGCTGCCTCGGCCTGTTCTACCTTGGCTGGCACAACATGCCGGAAATACCAGGAAAACGCAGCCCCGTTGAGGAAAAGACACAATGGCGCTAAAACTGGGCCGCCAACCCAGTACACCACTTTCTATTTTTTAACCCTCCCCGCAAAATATTTTTCCGCAGGTTGGGGAATATGATATTTTTGTCGGGCTTCCCCATGAGAAGATGTCAATCCTTTTCTCCTGATACTGAAACCTCAAAAAACATGAAAAACCTGCTATTTGCCTGGACCTTTGCCATCTTAGCACTTTTTGCCGCGAGCAATTCTTACGCCCAAACCCAAATCGAAACCAAAGTCGGATTGAGCCTTTTCGATATGAATTGGGTAGATGGGGGGCAAAATATCGATATTAAAATGGCTACCGGTATTTTGCTCGGCGCTAAAATTGATTTTGGATTATCAGATCACCTCAAGCTTAGTACCGGATTGGAAGTCATTCAAAAAGGCGGAGACGTAAGACAGTTTGATACCGTTTATTTCCGTCCAAATTACTTGCAAATCCCAGTGCAGTTGTATTATCGCCAGGGCGGTTTTTTTGCAGGCGCCGGGCCTTACCTAGGCATTGGCTTGGGCGGAAGATTCAAATACCTGGACAATGGTAAAACATACAATTTTCCACTCACCTGGAGTGCGGATCAGGATGCCATTTACCAAAGAGTAGATATTGGCGGGACCCTGGAAGCTGGCTACCAACTAAGAAAGATCCGCGTTACAGCCTCCTACGGTTTCAGCATGGTAAACAATGCCTCTGCGATGTTCCGCGATGAAAACAAGGTGCACCACAAGAATTTTGGTATCTCACTCGGGTATGTTTGGGGAAAGAACCCTGTTAAAATTGCGCTTCCAGTACAGCTGATCGCAAAGGCTGGTTTGAATATAGCCGATATGGATATTAACACCAATGGCAAAGATATTGACATCAAGACGACGCCTGGCTTCGTTGTCGGAACGACGGCGGAGTTCAGTTTGTCCCGAAAACTGGGACTGGGTCTTGGCTTGGAACTTAGTCAAAAAGGGGGTATCCGGGAGGATCTTGACACAACGTATTACTACCCAATCTATCTGCAATTTCCCGTACAGTTGTTTTTCCACCACGGTGGATTTTTTGTGGGAGCCGGTCCGTACCTGGGTGTCGGTATTGGAGGCAGTGTAAACACCCGGGCAATGCGTTCCATCCTTATTGAACAAGCGGAATTCAACAACACCCCGAGGGCAAGTTTCAGACGCCTGGATGTTGGTGCTGGCCTAGAAGTCGGCTACCAGTTTGGGCGCTTTCTTACATCCGCCTCCTACAGCTTAAGCCTGAGCAACAATGCCCCTGAATTATACGGCGATGCCCTTAACATTCGGCATCGGGTGTTCGGCATTTCATTGGGCTACGTTTTTAAGAAAAAGCAGGAATGAGCCGTGCGTTATGAGAAGGCTCCGTTAAATTGTTAATTTTGCGGACGAACTGTGCGGATCGCGCGCATAACTCATAACCCATAACGCACAATTCACTGTGACCCTCCGTATTCTAGAAACCGAGCAAAAGGCCCTCGAGATCAACCTGGATGAGCACATCTATGGCGCCTTTGCCGAAATCGGGGCCGGGCAAGAGGTGGCACGGCATTTCTTCCAGGTTGGCGCCGCTGCAGGCACCATCGCCAAAACCATGAGTGCCTACGACAAAACCGTGTCGGACAAAATTTACGGCCCGGAAGCCAAAGGCCGCTACGTCTGCGAAGCCCGACTGTACAAAATGCTCCAGCATGAGTACGACCTACTCAGTGAACGCTTGCGCGAGGAACGGCCACATCAAAACTTCTTTGCCTTTGCGGATACGGTTTCAGCCATCAATTATACCAAAACCAACCGGGGAAATGGCTGGATGGGACTGCGGTTTCAGCTCCATCCCAACGCAACGCCCAACGATCTGGTATTGCATGTGCGCCTGCTCGACAACGACAACCGGCTCCAGCAACAAGCCATTGGCATCCTGGGGGTAAATATGATTTATGGCGCTTTCCGGCATGCCAAAAATCCCGAAAACCTGATCATTTCACTGCTCGACAACCTGCACGACCGTGTAGCGATTGACTTGGTTCGGCTGGACGGCCCCGATTTCCAGCAACTCGACAACCGCTTGATTTGCCTCTGGATGGTAAAACACGGCCTCAGTAACGTAGCGATTTTTGGCCCCGACCGCAAGAACCTTCACCCCAGCGAGTTTCTGTATAAAAAAGCCATCCTCATCGCACGGGGCAGCTACCGGCCACCTACGCTCGTGCAACAGGATATGGTACGCAACGCTTACGCGCAATTCCAATCGGAGCCAGATGTTGACCCCAAGCGCACGTTTTTCCTCACCGAAATAACACTCGACAACCTGCGCGCCAGCACCAACCTGGATGAAAAAGACTTTATGGACCGCACAGATCTGCTCTGTGCCATGGGCCAAACGGTCATTCTCTCCAACTGCCTGCAACACAAAAAACTGATCGCCTACTTCTCCGAATATAAAATCCACCACATTGGACTGGCCATGGGTATCCGGAAACTGAAAAACATCATCTGGGAAACGTTCGAATCCAATCCGCACCACCTACTGGGTGCGTTTGGAGAACTTTTTCTGGGAAATGTTCGTTTCTATGTTTATCCGGCTAAAAAAGAAAATATCCAGGAGCTCATCACGATCCACAACATCGACATCCCGCTGGAGATCCGCCACCTCTATCATCATATCCTGGATAACCGACATGTAGTACCTGTGGAGCATTTCAACCCCGATATCCTGCATGTTTACCACAAAGATGTGTTGGGGATGATTCAACGCGGAGAAAAAGGCTGGGAAGAAAAAGTGCCCGCTGAAATGGTACAATTGATCAAGGAAAAACGTTTGTTTGGGTATGCCTGATTTTCAGCAGCAACAAACAACAGAAAAACACAATGCTTTAATACTTAAAGGATTAATAATGACGCTCGAAGAAAAAATTAACAAAGACCTTATTGTAGCCATGAAGGCTAAAGAAGAAGTTGCCCTGCGCAGCATCCGTGCCATAAAAAGCGCTATTTTATTGGCCAAAACCGATGGCAGCGGACAAGCCATTGACGAGGCCAAAGAAGTGGCCATGTTGCAAAAACTGGTCAAGTCACGCCAGGACTCTGCCGAGATATATGAAAAAACGACCGCCCGGAACAAGCGAAAAGCGAACGGGAAGAAATCGATATCATCCGCCGCTACCTGCCCAAAATGCTGGAAGGCGCCGAATTGGAAGCTGTTATCCGCGACATTATTGCACAGCTTGGCGCCAGCTCCCCAGCCGATATGGGCAAGGTAATGGGCGCTGCCAGCAAACAACTCACCGGTAAGGCCGAAGGCCGCGCGATATCGGAAATGGTGAAGAATCTGTTGGCGAATTAAAGCTTAAATCGCGTATTTCCTCTCCCCTACGCGCGCCTATCGGACGCTCCTAAGTCTGCTCTACCCCTACCCAACCCTAAACCCAACCCTAAACCCAACCCTAAACCCAACCCTAAACCCAACCCTAAACCCAACTCTAAACCCAACCCTAAACCCAACCCTAAACCCTCCTATATGGTATTACGTGGCGAAAATCTGGAAAAAATGTACGGCACGCGTAAGGTCGTGCAAGGCGTTTCTTTTGATGTAAATCAGGGAGAAATTGTTGGCCTTCTGGGGCCTAATGGCGCAGGAAAAACGACCTCCTTTTACATGGTGGTGGGTTTCATAAAACCCACTGCTGGAATGGTATTCCTCGACCAGGAAGAAATTACGGGCTTGCCCATGTATCGCAGGGCGCAAAAAGGCATCGGTTACCTGCCACAAGAGCCCAGTGTATTCCGGAAACTCAGTGTGGAAGACAACATCAAAGCTGTACTCGAAATGACCAAACTCAGCCGGGCCGACCAGCAGGATAAACTTGAACAACTCATCGACGAGTTCAACCTCCATAAGGTGCGCAAGAGCAACGGTGACACGCTCTCCGGTGGAGAGCGCCGGCGAACGGAAATCGCCCGTGCGTTGGCTTCCGACCCCAAGTTTATCCTGCTCGACGAACCTTTTGCCGGCATCGACCCCATCGCGGTGGAAGACATCCAGTCCATTGTTGCCAAACTAAAAACCAAAAACATCGGTATCCTGATTACCGACCATAATGTACAGGAAACCCTATCTATCACCGACCGCGCCTATTTGCTGTTTGAAGGCAAAATTCTGAAAGCCGGCACCGCCGAAGAACTCGCCGCCGATGAAATGGTGCGCAAAGTATACCTCGGGAAAAACTTTGAACTGCGCCGGAAAATTATTGAGCAGTAGTTGCCCTAACGCAGCCATTCCAGCACCTGCACACGCCCCCCATTCGGCGCTGCCAATACTATTTTGCGACCATCCTGCAAGGTAAGCAAGCGTAAATCCCGAATTTCGCCCTGTAAAACAAAACCCGACGCCTCGGGTGAAATGGCTTGAAATACGCCCCGTCCACTTCCCTTCAACATCAAGCCGTACCCGGCATCCTGACGGCCAATGGCAGGATAAACCGCATAAAAATTACCCGCCAACAGGAGATCGACTTGACCATCTGCATCAAAATCGCCAGGTAAGGCAGCGTACACCGGACTAAACTGTGCCTCAATCGGCAATTCATGTAAAATCAAATCGCCCGTCCCGGTGTTTTCCAGCCAGCAACTGGAAAGCTGTACCGCCTTGTGCAATACCGCCCCCTGGCGCTGTGCCTTTGGAAAAACATCCTCGAAACTGCTTTCGGCGTATTTCCTATACTGCACGAAATCCTTTTTCAATCCCGGAATCTGGCTGAGTAGCCAGTCCTTATCGGCAAAAACATAATTTTTACCCTGCCTGAAATAAGTCATAACCGGATCAGAAGAACCATTCCCATCAAAATCCTTGATCCAAAGGGTAAGCGGTTCTGCTTTTGAGGCATGCAAAGGTGAGTTCAGCCCGAAATTTCCCGCCACCAAATCCTGATCCCCATCGCCATCCAGGTCGGCTACTGCTAAACAATTCCACAGGCCCTGGCTAAACAGTATTTTGGTTTTTACAAATCCCGCTGGTGTATTTTTAAACACATAAATGGGCATCCAGGGACCACAAATTACCAGATCCAGTCTTCGATCACCATCAACATCCAACCATTGGGCATCAGCAACCATTCCGATGCGTTCCAGTCCGGGCGCCTTTATGTTCTGGTTGCTGTAATGCCCTGTTCCGTCGTTTTCCAACAGGTAGGAATGCCCCGCTATGCCATAAGCACCCGCTTCGCCGCCGCCACCCACGAACAAATCCAGATCCCCATCGCCGTCAAAATCTGCCGGACGGATACAACACAGGCTGCCCGAAAGGGGAGGCAGGGTATTGGCATCCAATAAACCGTTCGGAAGTACCAACGCCTGCGATCCGGCTTCGGCAGGAAGACCGGTAATCGAACCCGGAACAAATCGATTGTTTTGCTGGAAAAACAGCGCCGGCGTATCGCCCGAAAAATAAAGATCTGCAGCACCGTTCCCATCCACATCAGCCACCGCCATTCGGAGGAGCTGGTTATCCAACAACCAGGGAACCAACTTTTCCTCCACGGTTTGCTGGGCTGACGGCATAGGGCAGATTATCTCTATGGGCAGATCAAATGGCTTGAAAAACAGTGGTTTATTTGTGAATATTGATTCATTTTTATTTTTAGCCTCCAATTGATGGAGCAGAAGTGTTTGGTCGGCGGGTTGCTGATAAAACCGTTGTTCCGATCCATCCGGCCATAGCACCAGCAAGGAATCGATACTGGAAAAGCGGTCCAGGCCGACAAGTAGTTCCGGGGCAGTAGCCGATAAGAAGCCATGAATCGGTTGGTTTTCCAGGTACTGGTGGCTTTCTCCTGCCCAGACATGCAATTGGGCGCCTATCCCAAAAGGATTGCCCGCATTGCCCTTGAATCGAACTTTAAGCCAGTGTTTTCCACTGCTGTTGTTGCGGAAAAGCGAGGCAGGTTCGTTGATGTTGTTGGTAACCAGATCCTGGTCGCCGTCGTTGTCGAGGTCGGTGTACAAGGCGCCGTTGGAGCAGCCTTTGTGGCTTAGCCCCCAGGATTGGGAAACATTTTCAAACCGAAGATTGCCCTGGTTGCGAAAAACGTAGTTGGCCGCAGCTCCGGAGGGCATTTTTTTCACCAGGTCCAGGTCCGTAGCCTTGTGCTGCACTTCCGAAGAAGAGATGTATTTCAGGTAGTCCAGGTCGTTGGGGCGGCGAACGATGCCATTGGAAATAAAAATATCCTTGTAACCATCCTGGTCAAAGTCTGCCATCAGGCCACTCCAGCTCCAATCGGTGGCGGCAACGCCGGCAAGATAAGCGATGTCAGCGGCCTTGAATGTTTTATGGTCGGGTTGAGGTACCGACAGCTGTAGGCAATTTCTTGCCAGCTGCCAGTAATACCCCTGAGCATGTTTGAACTGGTAAATGTCGTAAGGATCAGCAGGCTGACTGGATTTTAACACCAGTTCCGATTCTGGCCGCATGTCCAGCGTCAGTAAATCCGGGTGTGCGTCGTTGTTCACATCCGCCATGTCGCAGCCCATGGTAAAATTGGAACTGTGGCCAAGTGTTGCTGTGATGCTTTCTCGGAAAGAACGGCCTGCCTGGTTGAGGTAGAGGTAATCGTTTTCGTGGAAATCATTGCCCACATACACATCCGGGTAGCCATCGTCGTTGAAATCACCCACGCTGAGTCCGAGACCATACCCTGCTACCCCGCAATAAATGCCCATGGCCTGGGTAACATCGGTGAAATGTCCGTCATCGTTGCGAAAAAGCCGGTCGCCAGCCAACGGATCGTATTTTCGGGTAAGTGAAGTATCGCGGTAGCTCCCGGAGGAATGAACGCTGTGACACAGCACAAAACAATCGAGATCGCCGTCGAGATCGTAGTCAAAAAAAGCCGACTGTGTACAAAACGCCTGCAGATCAAGACCGAATTCAGCAGCCCGCTCGCTGAAACTGCCATCCCGGTTGTTGATGAACAATTGGTTTTTTCCAGAAAAAGATTTGTAACGGCCCACCTGACATACATAAATGTCCAACCAGCCATCGGCATTGACGTCTGCCATCGTCACGCCGGTCTTCCAGCTGCCTGTGCCCGACACACCAGATTTTTCCGTAACATCTTCAAACTGCCAGTTACCGCGGTTGAAGTAGAGTTTGTTGTGCCCCAGGTTGCTGTTAAAATAGAGGTCGATGAGCCCATCATTGTTCACATCCCCGGCAGCCACCCCTGCACCATTGTAATAGTAGAGGTACTGTACGATGTTCATGCCATCGGGCGATTCCTCTGGAAGGGTGTTTTCGAAAGCAACACCGGTGTCTGCCGGAGGCATTTCGCTAAAAAGCGTGGAGCCACCCGTTTCACGACAGGCAGACAGTCCAGCCAAACTACAGAGGGACAAACAAAACCACCTTAGTAATCCAGAACGCAATACCATAATTTGGGGGCTTAGCGCATGGCCTTATCCCGCAGGCGCTGCAAAAAAGGTGAGGCAAAAATAAACGACTGCAGGTTCTCATTTTCTGCTTCCAGCACTTCGTGCTTGGAGCCACTCCATTCCAATTCACCATTGAACAAAAAGCAAATGTTATCGCCGGCTTCCATCACCGAGTTCATATCGTGGGTGTTGATAATGGTGGTGATGTTGTTCTCCCGGGTGATGTCGCCAATAAGCTCGTCGATCAGAATAGAAGTTTTTGGGTCAAGGCCAGAGTTTGGTTCATCGCAGAACAGGTATTTGGGCTCCAGAACAATGGCCCTGGCGATACCCACCCTTTTCTGCATTCCTCCCGACAACTCGGAGGGGTATTTGGCATTGTTTCCAGACAGGTTAACACGCTCCAGGCAAAAGTTGACGCGGTTGAGTTTTTCCTTGGCCGTCATGCTGGTAAACATATCCATTGGGAAACGGATATTTTCCTCTACGGTCATGGAGTCGAACAGGGCGGAACCCTGAAACAGCATGCCAACCTTCATTCGGATTTGGCGTACTTCCTCCTTCGACAATTTGGTGAAGTTCACATCATCGTACCATACCGTCCCCTGTGTCGGTGGGAAAAGCCCGACCAGAATCTTCATGAATACCGTTTTACCCGATCCACTTCGGCCAATGATAAGATTGGTACGGCCCGCCTCAAAGGTGAAACTGACTCCTTTGAGTATATCCTGATTACCGAAAGACTTGAAAATATTTTCCGCTCGAATCATACTTGAACAAAGTTAATCTTAAACTGCGACAAGAGAGGGTAATTTGCTTGATAGGAATAAAGGTAGGGTTTCTGCCGGCTTAGTTAGTACATTGTAACCTAAGTTGTTTGATGTTTTGGATAGAGGATTTTGGCTTCAGGCAAGGCTATTTTTGTGGGAATAGCAGCGCTATTCTCATAAAAATAGCCGATGCATGGTGTCAAAAGATTCAGCCAAAATGCAATAAAACTTAGGATACAAGGAACTAGCCAATTAAGTTGTTGAGATTTTGGGTGGGGGTTTGGGCGCCCGTTTTTGGGGGGGGCCCCCCGGGAGGGGGGCCGCGCGTCTTTTAACGCCAAGTTTACCATTTTTCCAGCCGAATGGTAATCGACTTGCTGCCCGGCTTTACCCAGATCCGTGCCTCCTCCCAGGTAGGAGCGCGGAACTTCGGTCGTGCACCATTTGAAAACCCATACGGCTCGGTAGGGATGCCCAGAAAGTTGGCCTCCAATTCGCCACTTTCATTCAGATCCTGAAAACAACTTACGGCATGCCAGCCTTCGGCTAAATCCGGAAGGCTGACTTCCAGGCTACCCTTGCTTTGCGCCCGAACAACGGTGGTGTACAGCGCTTTCTCATGATCTAAAAATGTGGCTTTGCTGTTGTAAACAGCGACGAGAACCTGCCCTCGAGCGGGAACAACACCTGTTATATAAACTGGTGCTTGCGGCGTTACGTATGCGAGAAAAGAACCGATCAAAATACAAATAAGTGACATAGCATCAGCTGGGTTTTTGATTTGGAAAGAAAGCGATAGAACGGGAAAAACGCCTGATTTGTTTTATGGCCTCCAACTGGACCATCGGCAAATGATACCCGTTTGGTCCGAAATTTCAAAAAAAGGGCAGCCCAGGTCGAGGCTGCCCAACAGAAAGGGTTTTAGGCGTTTTGGTTATAATATTGTTACAATGGTAAGGCGCTGTAGCGCTCAATGAACGCTCGCAATTCCTCTACCATGGCTGGAGATCCAATGGCTACTGTACAACGTTGGTGCAGTTCTTTGGGGTCCATATCCAGGATCCGCTTGAGTTGGGTATTGATGGCCGTTCCACCCGCTTGTTCTACAATCATTGCCAGCGGATTGCATTCGTACAACAGACGCAGCTTTCCTTTGGGATATTTCCGGGTGCTGGGGTACAAAAAGATACCACCCTGAATCAAAATACGGTGAATATCACTCACCATGGAGCCGATGTAACGCAAACCGTAGTTTTGATCGGAACAATTGTCGACGTAACGGCGCATTTCCAGATCAAACTTGGAATAATATCCCTGGTTAACGGAGTAAAACTTACCGTTTTCCGGAATACGCATGTTGCGGTGGCTTAGGCAAAATTCGCCGATGGATGGGTCGAGTGTGAAACCATTCACCCCATTGCCCGTGGTGTATACCAGAATAGTTGAGGTACCGTACAGCACATAACCTGCGGCCACCTGTTTCGAGCCTTGTTGTAAAAAGTCGTTGACATTAGCGGGTCCTTCCGGATCGCTTTTTCTGCGGTAAATGGCAAAAATAGTACCCACAGAAACATTAACATCTATGTTGGAGGAACCATCCAGCGGGTCAAACATGACCACGTATTTCGATTGCTTAGACCCTACGGAAGGGATCTGCAGGATGCTGTCGTTTTCCTCGGAAGCAATAGCACAGCACTCGCCCGAGTTTTGGAGGCACTCAATAATTTTTTCGTTGGCGTAAACATCGAGTTTTTGCTGCATGTCGCCAGAAGTGTTCTCAGCGCCGTCGGCAACACCCAGGATACTAACCAGGCCGGCTTTGTTGACTTCCCGGTTGATGATTTTAGCGGCAACGCCGATGTCACGAAGCAGTCCGGTAAGTTCGCCCGTTGCGTAATCAAAGTCCTTTTCCGAACGAATGATAAATTCATCCAGGGTGACAATTCGGTTACCGGGAAGGTTCAGTGGCCGAGACGGCGCGCCATTGGATTCGGCTTTTTTGTTTGTTGCCATAGCGTGGTGGTGGTTAGGGAGAAACAATTTGGCGGGTCAAAAATACGCAATAATTTGGCAGAACCGCGTTTTGGCTGAACGGAAATCCAGAATTAAGCGTTACATTAGGATACAATTGAATTCAAAGATGCACCCACGTTTACCTGCCACGCTCTTACTAGTCCTAATAGCCATAATGGCCTGTACGCCTGAGCCCACAGAGATTCCCTTGCCCACGCAGATCTGTGTGAAGGTGCAGCACCACCACCAGCCGATACCGGACGCAAAGATTTATGTGAAATTCAATGCCGACTCATTTCCGGGATACCAGCAAGGACCAAACTATTACGATGCCGTTTTTAGTGCTGGCGCCGATGCCCGGGGTTGCTTGTCGGCTGTTCCTGAGGGCCGACACTGGCTGGTCGCGTTTGGTTACGATAGTTTGTATTTTCCACACGATGTAAGGGGCAGTATGCAGGTTGATATTTCGCTCAACCAGCAACCCAAAGTGGACACACTCCTGTACATCTCTGAATAAGATCCGGCATTGATCTTTATATAATAACTACTTACTACACTAAAAAACATTAATTTAGTGGCTATTATGGCGTACTTGCCTTCCCACAGACTCCAGATCTACCGCGGCTTCAAAGCCCTGGACACCCAGGACCACTATGGGATTGTGCGTTTTTATGAGCGCAATGAAAATGGCATTAACACGCTCTATTTTGAAGAATATTTCGACTGTACCCTGTGTTATACCGAAGCGCTTTTTCAGACGGCTGAGTTTGGCAAACACATTGTCATGTGCGACTATCTGTTACAAGTCATTCTGAATGAAGATGTAGAAGCCTGGGGCGGCGATGCCTTGTATCGGCGGGTTTTACTCCGCAAAGCGCAATCGCTCTTTCACAACCGGGAATACCAACGGTCCGAGCATATCCTGCGGGAACTCATCAAAATTAATCCCTTCGACAAAGTAGCCAGGCGCTTCCTCCAATCCTGCCTGCTGAGCCAAAAACCGGGTTGGTTAACCCATACCAGGGCCAGCATGCTGGTCATGGTTTTTCTGGCGGCCCTTACAGTAGCCGCAGAAATGTTTGTTATACGCCCCTTTTACACCGACTATTACCAAACAGCACTCTGGGTACATAATTCCTTGCTTGGTCTGGGTTTGTTTATCATGCTTTTCGGAGAAGGGCTGCATTGGTTCCGCTGTCTGAACATGACACATTCCTTCTGTAATAAAATGGTTTTGCGCAAAACCAATCGAACCTAAACGGATCGACCATCCGTCTAATCATCGTCACCAGACCTGACAAATGCGCTGCGTCGTGGCGCTGGCATCTCCGTATGGATGCCTTTTATAGCCTTCCAAAGCACTTCATTGAACAAGCGCTCCGGCACGGCATCCAACTGGGCAAGGTTAAAACTCTCCGATATTTTGCTCAGTTCATTTACCGCCAGGTTTCGGGTATCAATGGATACCTGATTCATCTTGTTTTGGTAAGGTTTCACATCGGGCTTACTGGTAAAACAGCGCCACATTGGGGTTGCAGCAGCATCGTACTGGCTCATGGGTGGCATGCCCAGAATGAGTTCTATGGTACGCAGCATGGATGCCGTAGTATAAGGCGTATGGTCTACGTACCCCCGTTTTACATATGGACTGGCCAAAAATGCTATGCTTCGGTGAGCATCCACATGGTCTGGCCCATTCTGCGCATCGTCTTCCAGAATAAATACTGCGCTTTCCTTCCAGATCCCGCTTTTGGACAAATGCTCGATGAGGCGCCCCACCGCCTGATCGTTGTCGGCCACAGCTGCTTCCGGGGAGTAAGCGTCTTTGCGCATGCCAGAGGTATGGTCGTTGCCAAAGCGAATGGTGTTAAAACGCGCAAGCTGGCCGCTGGCCAGGAGAGAATCAAAATCGTGTTCCCAAACTTGCTCCCGAACAACATCCTGAATATTGAGGTCCCAGGAAGAGTAGCCAGGGCAAACATGTCCCTCCAGGGTTTTGTAATTGGCTTTAAAATCGTCGGCAAACTCTCCATAAGTCCTGTAAGAAACACCGGAGCGTTTGCAATTGTCCCAGATGTAGCCGGCATTGGGAAAAGCAATGGCCGTGGAGCCCTCAAAATCGTAACCCCCACCCTTTCCGCCATAGCTGGTGGGCCAGGTTTTTTCCACATAATCGGAGGCATAACCAGCCATACTCCAGTTGTGCCCATCGGCACTCACCTCAGCGTTCACGTAAAAATTATCCAGCAGCACAAACTCCCTGGCCAATGCATGCTGGTTGGGGGTAATTTTTTCCGGAAAAAGGCAGAGGGAAGCATCCCCGTTTCCTTCCTTAACATCGCCCAGTACCTGATCATAGGTTCGGTTTTCTTTGACGATGTAAAAAACGTAGCGGATGGGAGATGGATCGCCTACTTTTGAGGGTACGGGGTTGCCGGCTTCGCCCTCGGTTTGGCGTTCTATTTCCTTGGAATAGGGGCTGTTTTCCAACACCAAACGGGAGTACGCAGCCAGGGTTTTTGCGTCAGGTGGTGTGATAATGCTCAGGGTCCCTTTAAATAATTTACCGATGTAGGCCGCGGCCCTGGAGTCTTCCCGCTTCATGGTCGGCTGTGGTCCTCCGGGGTTCGCTGCGGAGGCCATCCCTTTGCCGTTGCAAACAAATATCTTACCGGCAGCCGTGCGCACACTGGTAGGGTACCAACCTGTTGGTATAAAACCCATAGAGCGGCTTTCGCCTTTATTCGCCACATCAAAAACAGCCAGGCAATTGTTGTCGGCATTGGCGATGTACAGCGTTTTTTCATCCTGACTGAGCGCCAAACTGTTTGTTGTGGAGCCTGCCAGGGCATCGGGATATAAGGCAGCCTGAAGCACTTCGCCGACCATTAAGGTGCGGGTATCGAGCACTGAAACGGAGTTGTCGTTGGCATTGGCAACAAAAAGGCGGCTTTCGTCTTTGCTCAGGATCATTTCGTTCGGGTGGTTGCCTACTGCCACCGATGCGAGGCGCTTCATGTTGCTGGCATCAAAAACAGCAAGGCCAGCATTTCCCCACAGCGAAACATAGAGCCGGTTTTGTTTGGGCGCAAACAAACAAGCATAGGCGGGGGAGCCCAAAGGAATGCGTTCGTTTACCTGCCAGTTGATGGTGTTACAAACGTACAAGCTAGAGTCGTTTTTGGTTACGGCAAAAACGCGCTGTTGGGCCGCATCACTGCAAACGCCGGTAACCCAGATGTTGTTGGGCCAGGGTGCACCCAGCAGTATGCTGGTATCTCGCTTTAATTTCCCTTTATCAACCGAAAAAACGGCCACCAGATTGTCGTTGCCGCCAGAGGCAAACAAACGCTTGCCATCGGCGCTAAAAGAGAGCCCATACCAAGACTTATCAATACCCACTTCACAAACCATTGCTTCCTGGTGGGTATCAAAAACCTGTAGCAGGTGCTTGTCAACCCCATTGTTGTTCACTGCCAAAAAACGGCCATCTGGTGAAACTGCAGCCTGCAGCGGAAGATCGCCCAGGGGAAGATGATGGCCTGCAGGTGTGAGCGACCAGCCGTTGGGGAGGGTGACGCGCTGGCTGGAAAGCGCACTGACATCTGCCGTTGGCGACAGGGTGCGGCAAGCCGTCAAAAGCAACAGGGAAAACAACAGTGTCCGGTACATCATAGTCTGGTAATTTTTTGCAAGATCCGGTATCTTGAACAAAAACGGATTAAGCCAATATAAAATCTGCATCCAAAGCGGCAATAACCAGGTAAATGGTGCCTTGCCAAAGATCGCTTACGGTATAATTTACAGGAAAAGCCAAAGGCCAAAATCCAATACAGTGCAAATCCATTTCGTTATAAAAAGCACCAAAGGCTAAATGCACTACCTTTGTGCCTGAAAATACGTCCCAATATGCTGCGTTTTGCTTTACTCGGAATAACCCTGCTGTTCACTGTTTCGCTGGCGGCACAGCGCCCCGCCGACCTCAAAAAAAACGGTGAACGCGCTTTTGCCTCCGCCCACTGGGAGGATGCGCTGGAACAATTGGTGCAGTACCAGCAAAAAAAACCCGGAGATCTGTCGGTGCTGACCGAAATCGGCATTTGCCATTTCCAATTGCACCATGGACAAAAAGCACTGGATTTCCTCAGTTATGTTGCCAATAAAAGTGCGGGAAAAGGGTCGCCCGAATTGTACTATTACCTGGCAAAGACACAGCTCGGCCTGACTGGCTTTGAAAATGCCGCCCTTACTTACAAACAATACCTCCGTGTGGCCGATGCCCGGCATCCCTTGCGCGCCAACGCCATCGACAACCTTCAGCGCTGCCTGAGTGGAGCTGCCATGTCACCCAATGAAGAGATAGCCCTGGTAGAAAACCTGGGCGACCGCGTGAATTCTGCCGGCGACGAATTTGCACCGCTGCCGTCTGTTAACCACCTCGATCGTTTGTATTATGCTGCAGCAAGGCCCGGTTGCACAGGCGGCAAGCGCAACGAGCAAGGCTATGAAGACCCCAAAAACGGAAAGTGGTGTGCCGATATGTTCTACGCCAACCGACGCCCCAGTGGCTGGGAAAAAGGGGACCCGCTGAGCGGCCTGATCAACTCGCCGCGCCATGAAATAGCCCTCGATTTTGGTAAAAATGGCGAAATTTTGTATTTTTTCAGGGGTTTTACCCCGTACAGTGGCGATATTTTGGCCGATACAGCTGAGGTAAAAGACGAGTATGCCCTTGAACCTCCGGGATTCAACGGTCCGGTTCGGGGTGAAAATGGCGATGTTGCCTTGTTCTTTTTCAACGATTCTACCCTCTTGTTTGCCAGTCGGCAAGAAGGGGGCTACGGCGGACTGGATTTGTACATCAGCCGCTTGCAGGACAGCGTTTGGACAAGACCCCGCAATCTCGGCCCTTTCATTAATTCCGCTTACGACGAAACCACCCCCTTCCTTGCGCCTGATGGCCGAACCCTTTACTTCAGCAGCAACCGAACGGAAAGCATGGGTGGCCTCGATATTTTTATGGCCCATTTCAACGATAAAGAAAATGCATGGCAGGGCCCCGTGAACATGGGCCCACCCCTGAACTCACCTGGTGATGATGCTTTTTTCCGGCTGAGTACTGACGGCAGGGGCGGCTGGTTTGCTTCCGACCGACTGGACAGCTACGGTCAGCGGGACTTGTACGGCGTGTATTTTAAATCGGAGCAAATTGAGCAAATTACAGCAACAAACCCCGCCGTTTTTGCTGATGTACAAGCCAGGGCCGCAGCCTCTGCAAATGCCCTGCCCACTGAAATTAGCCTCCCCGCCTTGTACTATGTAAACGATAAGGACCTGACCGGACCGGATAATACGCTTGCGATTTCAAATGTCGTGGAAGCAGCCCAGCTTGCTCCCAATGGAAAAGTACTTGTTACCGTGCATACCGATATTACCGGACCTTCCAAATTTGATCTGTTTTATGGCATTCAGCGCGCACAAATGGTTGGAACCGCGCTGGTTTCCCGGGGCATCTCCCCCAACCGCATCCAGCTTCAAAGCGCTGGCCCCGCCTACCCGGCAGCCCGAACAGTGGTGTGCACCGAAGACTACCCGGCCGGAAACCTGATGAACAAAAGAGTGGAAATTAGAATGGCCAGCCCCAACGGAAGGCTTCCGCTCGACATCAAACTCAGCCGGCGGGAAACACCCGCAGCAGCGATTGCAGCCGGCGCAGCGCAATACGACCAACAATGCAGCGGACTAGCCTTTCGGGTAGAGGCTGTTGCCGCCCGGCAAATTCTCACCACTGATGCCATGGCCATGTTCGACGACGTACTGATTGAATCGCATCCCAACGAAGGCGTTTACCACTACATGGCAGGCTTTTTCAGAAAATTTGACCAGGCACAGACGCTTAAAAAGTCGCTGCAAAACGAAGGCTTCCCCGATGCCAGTGTAGCCGCATACGTGGACGGCCTGCGCCTGGAAAAGGCTGAAGCCATCGGCCTGGTTAAAAAATACCCCGAGCTGGCGCAATTCATCACCAATTAGTACCTTAAGTCAATCAATCCGCATGCAGAAAAAATACTCGAACAAAGACATCACGGTAGTCTGGAAGCCCGACACCTGTATTCACTCCACCATTTGCTGGAAAGGTTTAATTGAGGTGTTCAATCCGCGGGAAAAACCCTGGGTGGACATGGATGGCGCTACTACCGAAGCCATCATTGCCCAGGTTGACAAATGCCCGTCGGGTGCGCTTTCCTGGTACAAAAACGAAGCGGCCGACGCAGCACCGGAGGTGTCTGTAGACACAATTGTGGAAGCCACACCCAACGGCCCGCTGATGGTGTACGGGAACATCCAAATCAAAAACAGCGATGGTACTGAGCTGGTAAGGCATAAAGTAACCGCGCTCTGCCGTTGCGGTGCCTCCTCTAACAAACCTTTTTGCGACGGAACCCATAAAAAAATAGGCTTTCAGGGATAGCCCAAAATTAAAAAAGCAGGGGCCCTCGTATGGACCCCTGCTTGCCTTCCTTGGGTTGCGAACCCGCGCTACTTCCATTAGCCTTTTGGCAACAGCACCTTGTCGATGGAGTGAATCACGCCATTTGACTGATAAACATCATACGTGTTGATGTTGGCCACATTGCCATTTTCATCCTGCACTGCAATGTTGTGGGCACCATTCATCATGACGGTAAGCGTGCCGCCACTGACGGTTTTGAGTTTGTTATCACCCTTTTTGATCATTTTGGCAAGCGCATCGAAGTCGTAACGACCAGTTACAACGTGGTAAGTGAGTACTGTTGTCAGGGTACCTTTGTTTTCAGGCTTGAGCAGGGTTTCCACCGTACCGGCGGGCAGGTTCTCAAAAGCATCATTGACGGGTGCAAAAACGGTGACCGGACCTTTGCTCTGGAGCGTTGGCACCAACCCGGCAGCCTGAACAGCCGCGACGAGCGTGGTGTGGTCATTTGAATTGACCGCGTTTTCCACGATGTTTTTCATCGGATACATGGCTTCTCCGCCTACCTGAACGGAGGCTTTGCCTTGAGCGAAAACAGTGGTGGCGGCGAGGGCGAATGCCAGCGTCAGGCTGGCGAGAGACAGGGAAATTTTCATTGTTACTATTTTAATTGTGTAAGTGTTGATCAGTTATCCAAACACAACCATATACGAGGGCCCCTGCCAGTACGGTTTTATTTTTTTGAAAAAAATTGAAAACGCTTTCCAGCATGGAGCGTATCATGCCGGAAAGTGATTATTCCCCGATAAAAAAAGTGCGCTAAAGTGCTGTAAGATCAATGCTCCTTTCCCAGTGCGTCCAGCATTACCGGTTTGCCGTTGGGATCTTCCCAGGCCATGGCAATAATGTTGACATCCGCAGGAATCTGTGTGGCTTGGTGCAAATTGTCATTCAATGCGGCGACGTCAAAGTCAAGTTTCGCATATTTCACCGGGGTAAGCATTTTGCCTTCCAGGGTGGCTATGCCCCATAAGCCATCTTTCAGCAATTGAAGGTACGGTACCTTGGCCGACACCAGTTGGATCTGGTCAAACATTAAAGGTTGCTCCAAAACGCCTTCAGTGTTCAGCAAGCCATATTTCTGTTGTGTCCCCAGCACAATGGCAACCGTTTGGAGCGGGTAGGGGCAAGTTACGGTTACAAACGCTGGTGCATAGAGCAAGTGGCCTTTCTCATCGTATGCTCCCAACAACGCCTTCTCCCTGGCAAACAGCAATGGAAACTGCCCCGCCAGCTGAATGGCTTCAAATTGAAGCGGCAGCAGCAGATCGCCGGCCATATTGTACAAGCCATAGGGACCCGATTTTTCTTGTTGTACCCGGATGTACCGGCCTGCTGCGCCATCGAGCCGGATATAGTCTACAGGAACGATCACCTGACCGTTTTCACTGTACATTCCGCTTAAGCCATTTTTTTTGACCAAATAGAACCCACCCTGGATAGGCTTCACCTCGTCAAAAACAAAGGGGATCAGCACCTTACCCTGAAAGGTAACAATGCCGGCATGCCCTGCTTCACCCACCAGTGCCAAACCTTCAGGTGACACATCGCTGATCGCCCCGTAATGTAAGGGGAGCAGCACTTTGCCCGACTGGTCCAGCACACCATATTTTCCATTTTGCGCTGCAATCAGGAAACCACTTTTCGTGGGCGTAATTTGATCGTACTGCGCAGGCACTAGGGTGTCGCCATTGCAAACAACGCCATACTTACTGCCCTTTTCGAAAACCTTACAATTGTTGGCCTTACTGCCAGCCGACTGAACCTGGGCATGAGCAAGGCTCGCCGTAAAAAGCAAAAAAGCAAAGGCAGCGAAATTTCTATTTTTCATGGTTATTTTTTTTGTCCAATAAAACGCAGCACGGCTGCGGGCCCCTGGTGGTAGGGACCTTCTGATAATACCACTTCTGCTTCTTCGCTCAGTAGCACATTTAAATCTGCAAAATCATCTTGTAGTTGAATACCATCAGGTAACAAATCCAGGGCTTTGGGTCCGCCCGATTGAAAAGCCAACTGCCTGGGGGTAAACACTTCTGCTACCACCTTTCCACCGGGAGCAAGGTATTGATGCAGTCTGCTGTTAAAGGCGCTGCGCAAGGCAGCGGGCAGGTGAAAAAATACCATCACAATCAGATCATACGTCCCAGCGGCTGCACTGAAATCAGCAGCATCTTCCACGGTATAATTAATGGAAACGCCCTGTTCTACAGCGAGTGCAAGCGCTTTCGCTTTGCCTGAATCACTGTAATCGAAGGCATCTACCTGCCAGCCCAGCGTAGCGGCATAAACAGCGTCGCGGCCTTCTCCAGCACCAGGAACCAGTATCCTGCCTGGCGGCAAAGCATCTATGACCGACTTAAAAAATGTATTGGGCTCCTTACCGTAGGCATAACCCTCCTCCCCATAGCGTTCGTTCCAAAATTCTTTCATGGTGCAAAGAACTGGGTTTTAACCGAATTGTTGTGTCTGAAATACGCAAGGAATGCCCGAAATAAACCAAGATACCTTATTTTCGTTTACTAAGTGCATGACCCACTCTATACCCTACGCTAAATCCTACCCTAAACCCCACTCTACAGCCAACCTTTCAGCCCACTCTACAGCCAACTTTTCAGCCCCTATTCCCATGTCCAACATCCAATCCCTCATCGGCAACACTCCTCTGGTAAAAATTAAAAATGTGATCCGAAAACCCGGTGTGCAGGTATTTGCCAAACTCGAAGGCCAAAATCCCGGGGGGAGCGTCAAAGACCGGGCAGCATACGGTATGATCAAAGGCGCGTTGGAACGCGGAGAGATTGGTCCGGGCGTTCGCCTGGTGGAAGCCACCAGCGGCAATACCGGCATCGCGTTGGCGATGATTGCCCGGATATTCGGGCTTGATATTACCCTTATTATGCCCGACAACTCCACAGCCGAAAGGGTGCAAACCATGGAAGCCTACGGCGCAGAAGTTCTGCTCACGCCGGCAGCACGCACCATCGAATATTCCCGGGAACTAGCGGAGGAAATGGTGGCCAATGGCGGCTTTCTGATGCTGAACCAATTTGCCAACCCCGACAACTGGGGTGCGCACTTCGACAGTACCGGACCAGAAATCTGGCGCGATACAGCCGGAAAAGTCACGCATTTTGTGTCTTCCATGGGTACGACGGGTACCATCATGGGTGTATCCCGATTTCTAAAAATGCAAAACCCTGCGGTACAAATAGTGGGTGTACAACCCACTGAAGGCTCCAGTATTCCGGGGATTCGGCGCTGGTCACCGGAGTTTTTACCCAAAATTTACGAGCCCGAGCGGGTGGATCGCATCATTGATGTCTCAACCGAGGAGGCGCTCGAAACCATGCGCCGCATGGCCCGGGAAGACGCTGTGTTTGGGGGCGTCAGCAGCGGCGGCGCCATGGCGGCAGCGGCCAGGCTGGCGGAGGAGCTGGAGGAAGGTTTGATCGTCACCATTGTCTGTGATCGCGGCGACAGATATTTGAGTTCGGGGGTATTTGGGTAGTTTTCTTCTGGTAATTTTTGGAACACTTCTGGATAAACTTTCCGCTTGCTTTCTTTTCTATACTCGAAGTAAAGTGGTTTGCGAAAATAATCGCGCAGTCATCAGTTCTAATGGCAAGGCATAAAACACAGACGATGCAGCGCATCGGCGCGTATTTATAACGCAGCCAGGAGGGCTGAGGACAAGTGAGCATTCGCAAACCACTTTATTTCGAGTATACCTCACCCAGGCGAGCTTGAAAGGCAGCAAAGATTCTGGCACTTTGCCTTTGGAGCAACTGGTGTTACTCAAAGGCCCGGCACCAATAATCAATCAATTTAATTTTTGGTTTTTCAGCTTTGCTTTGCAAAATAATTGTCCCGCAGATGGGCGCAGAAACCGCAGATGTTTTGCTTCACAAAACATCTGCGGCAGCATTGACCGAATTTTTTTCAAAATACTAAATTGCTTGCCTACTCGTGGAAGAGGCACTAATACGTCCCCGTCATGTCCTCATCGACACAAATGATATAATCTGCCAGCCCGCGATTTTCCTTGTCCAGGTGTTTTAAATCCGCCTGAGAAACGGTAGTGATGGTTGCATACCGCAATTCGGGGCGTTGTTGCTGCAAGTACCAAAGAATGCCTTCGTGGTTATCAGAGTGATAAGAACCGTTAAAATGCAGAAAAAGGCTTCCTGACTGAAAGTAATGCAAGATAAAATGGGCCATGGTGGCATCCTTGCTTGCCTGGGCTTTCGGGAAATTCGGACTCGTATGGTCGCCCATCATGGTGAGCATGTTTTTGTAGCCAGGGAGTTCCGGGTCATAGGGGAAAGGCAGGGGTGCCACCCAGGCTTTTTCCTGACTCGACAGCGAATCCAATGCCTCGAAACCATCACTGGATACCCCTGAGGCAAAGCGCCGGGGTATGTTGGTTGCGGCAAAAGCCAGGCCCTTGGCTTTGGCATAATTTACCAAAGGGGCGTAATCGGTTTTGTAGTTTTTCCAGAGTCGTGCCAGGGTATCCAGTCCTTTGCCATCAATGTCACCGCGAAGGTATTGGTCCAGCGCATCCTGATTATCGGCTTCAAACATTTCAGCACCAAGTACCATCGGACGCTTAGCCTGCAGGTCTTTGACGAGTTCCAACTGCAGCCAATGCGAAATAGGATTATTGTGGTATTCGCCAAAGAGTACAACGTCTTTGGCCAACAGGTTCCGTGTCATTTTTTCATACGACACCTTTTTGCCTTTACCATCGTACAAGACATAGGCTGGCTTGTTTTGCGCCATCGCGCTAAAGGAATAGAGGAACAAAAAAATCAGTGTAAGATGCTTCATACAATTTGCTTTAGAGATGCTAACATAGCATCTCTTATCCGTAAATGTAGCAACTTTTACCGCATTGCCTCCTCAATGAGCAGGCTGAAAAAGGCGCCCAACTCCCAGCCATAGGCATTGGCCTGTTGCGGCACGATGCTGGCGGGTGAAATACCCGGTATGGTATTGGCCTCGAGAAAATAAAAAGTTTCCCCTACCAAAATGTAGTCGAAACGAACAACACCCGTGCAGCGCAACACTTCATACAGCATTCTGGAGCGTTCCTGGCAGGATCGGGTGTAGTCGGGTGGTAGGTCGGCGGGGGTGATTTCCTGGGATTTCCCCTCGTATTTGGCGGCAAAATCAAAAAATTCGGTCTCCGGGATAATCTCTGTAACCGGCAATACCACAACCTCACCGTTCACCCGCAGGGCTCCGTTAGAAAATTCGCGACCAGGCAAGAAACTCTCCACCACCACTTCCTCATCAAAACGCCAGGCCTCCTCAATGGCTGGTAGCAACTGATCTGAGCTCTTAACCTTGGTCACCCCAAAACTCGAGCCCTGGGTATTGGGTTTGACGAACAAAGGTAACCCCATATCGAGAAGTCGGGCCGGACTCACGGTATCGCCCCTGCGCAGCAACACCGATTTGGCCAGGGGAATGCCGTAAGGCGCCAAATAGGTTTTGGTGACGTGCTTGTCCATGGTTAGCGCACTCACAAATCCATTGCAGCAAGTGTAGGGCAGTTTGAGCATATCGAAATAACCCTGCATGCGGCCATCTTCCAGCGGACTGCCATGTAAGGCAGCAAAAACGCAGTCGAACTTTATTTTTTCACCGTTCAGCGTCAGGCTGAAATCGTTTTTGTCGACCTGAATACCCGACGCCGGCTCGTGCCAGTTGGTTCCTTCTATATCGATAAGAAAAGTCCTGTACTGATCGGCTGGAAGGTAGTCCTTCACCACCTTGGCACTTTTCAGAGAAATGACGCGTTCGGCGGAGTCGCCGCCGGTAAGAATGGCGATATTTTTCATAACGATGCTTAAGTAATGATGCAAAGGTACAGCAGTGGCGGAAGTAAATACAGCACATTAGCAGCAGTAAGCAGCATAAAATACGGCAACCGGATGCACCAATTCTCCTTTTTTAGCCCTGCTACTCAGGAAGAGCATTGTTTTACTGGATTTGTCCCCAAAAGTAATGATAAAATCTTTGCGACCATCGCCATCAAGATCCCCGGTCCATTTTGCATACGGGTCGCCGTTATAGTCATAGGGAAGGTGTGACAAGGCCTGTTGCTGGCCATTGCGCACGGCAAAAAGTTGCAGCGATTCCCAATGGTAGCCATTTGGCAAGGGGAAAACCTTGAGCTCGAATTGTTGCTGTACATGGGAATCCAGCAACAGGGAGTCGCGTTGCCGGATAAGGTTGCCATCCAAAAAATCTATGCCCGGGTCGCCCTTGATGTTCAGCGGCAACCGGGAACCAACTATAAATTGAAGTCCGTCGGGTGATTCCGTGGAAATTCGGTATTCGGAAAGCCAATCGGTAAGCGAAAAAAACCTCGGACGCACGGGTTTCCAGGCGCGCTTCCCCGGCACATCATAGTATCCGTACCAATAATACCCTGGCTTGTAAAAAGTATTGTTGATGCAGTTTGAACCAGGGAAAAGCAATATAAAATCTTCGTTCAGCCCTTTGTCTTCAGCACGAACAGTGGCAAGTTGACCCAAAAAAGCGCTGAACATATACCCTCGGATGCCCCGACACCGCACGGCAGTCCAATAACCATTAATGGGGATATTATCGTTGAATTCATATAAATAACCGACGGTGTCCAAAAGCAACGGCTCATCGTTTAGCACCGTTACCTTTTCGCCAAAGGGAGCGCTCCACAAAACCTTTGAATCGGCATCCGGACCAGCCCTCAACCGAAGCCCATCAGGCGATATGACCGCCATCACACCGGAGGGTTTGGGCGGTGGATATTGCTGACCATAAACACCAAGTGAGCACAACGTGCCTAAAAAGGCCATAGCTGTTAAATGGCCAAATATCTGTTTCAATAGCAAAAGTAGGGTGCGGAGCATAATGCTGTGGATTTATTCCAAAGGTGCTCCATCAAATTTATCCGGGTATCTGTCATCGCGTGACTGATCCCAAATCTTTAGTATTCGGCTTCATTTTGAAATTAATCTGAAACGGGAGCCATGAAATTTACCAGCACTTACCCAATCTGAACACCCGTCATCGTCAATGACCCACCAACCGCAACATCATTGAAAAACTGTACAGCTTCACCTTTCTGCTGCAAACCCAGGGTATACAACAATGGGAAATAGTGATCGGGCGTTGGGATAGCCAGTTTGGCTGCCGGGCCCATGCTTTCATAATCGATCAAGGCCTGGTGGTTGCCTGCGGCGATGTTTTGTTTGAATTGGGTGTTCATCTCCTGTGCCCAGTCGTAACCATATTCAGGTTCATCGAGTTTGTCCCAGGCCACCATGCGCAGGTTGTGCACCATGTTGCCGCTTCCTATTATGAGCACTCCTTTCTTTCGGAGTGCCGACAATTCCTTGGCCAGTTCGTAATGCCAGGCAGCCGGCCGATTGTAATCGATGCTAAGTTGGAGCACCGGAATATCTGCATCAGGGTACATGTGCCGTACTACCGTCCAGGTGCCATGGTCGAGTCCCCATTCGTGGTCGAGGCCAACGCTGGTTTTTTGAATCAGATGTTGCGTTTCTGCGGCCAAGGCCGGACTTCCCGGGGCAGGGTATTCCACCGCAAACAGCGCCTGGGGGAAGCCCCAAAATCGTGAAGGTTTTTGGTTTTCCCATGGCAGTTATAGCTGTGCCCCCGGGTGAGCCAATGGGCTGAAACCACCAACACCGCTTGTGGATGGGGAATTGATTTTCCAAGCGCCTTCCACTGCTGTGAAAAACGATTGTCTTCAATCCCGTTCATTGGAGATCCATGGCCGATGAACAGCGCCGGCATGCGCTGGTCCTGGCCTTTAAAATCCGCGCTTAAATTTTTAAACCCACCTAATGACATCATGAGCAGCGCGTTGGAGAAATGTTGAAGAAATATTTTTCGATCCATTCGTTCAAATACTAACAGACAACAAATATAATTGTTTGTACAATTAATTGCAATAATACTCCAACCTACAAAAAAGGCAGCCGTTCTTTTCAGAGCGACTGCCGCCGTATTAGGTCTGGACTACAACTTGTTACTGCCCTACAATATCCGGACGCATCGGTCCCAAAATGGCGAGGAGTTCATTTTTTTCCTGCTCCGGCACGTTAAATTGATCCAGCGCAGCCACAAGGTCACCCACCAGCGCATTGAATTCCGCGTCGGTGATGTTCATCCCGGTATGGGCTTCTTTCATGGTTTTTCCCTTGTATTGGCAGGGCCCGCCCGAACCCGCGCAAACCTGATCAATCAGGTTATTGCGCAACAGTTGGGTCCGAAATGGATCGGCTACCGTAGCGGCAAAGCGACCATTAATGGAGTTGTCGGCCACCACATTGGCCAGGAATTGATCCACCACGGCAGAAATAGCATTGATACCACCTAGTCGTTCATACAACGTAGGATCTGGCTGAGGGTCCATTGTTTCCTTGTCTTTACAGGCGGCAACTACAAGGACCGCCAGGAACAGGGCGGGCAATAATCGGATGATTCGTTTCATAACAGTTAATTTGTGTGAAATGGTAGAAAATGAAGGTATTTATCAAAAAATCAGGCGTGACGTAGGCGGTAAAAAAGCATCAGCGTAAAGGCTCCGGTGGCTATTCCAAACCACAACAAATACACCGGAAGCCGGTACAGAAACTCGGCTGGTACCGGACATTGCGGTCCGCTGGCTTCAAATACTTTGATGCTGGCTTTTTGCTGTGCTTTTGCTGCTACCCGCTGGATCAACTCCGTTTGCGGTAGCGCATGGGTATGCACCACAACCAACAGTCCAGAGACATCATTAAAGGATGCAGCACTTACCTCCGGCCATTGCCGAACCTGCGCCGCCAGCGCTTTACCTGCGCCTTGCTGTTTGAAATGCAACTGAAGGCTGGTGAATTGTATGGGAGGCAAGTCGTCCACTGGCGACTTCGGTTTGTGGAGTATCCACCAACCGCTAAAACCCAGCAGCGTGCAGCAAAATAATGTCCATCGCAAGTATTTCATCCTGTTTAGATGTTGGTCCACTTATACTTACGAGTGCCGTTTGTATTTGGTTTTATTTTTTGAAAAAACTTTTACCGCCAATTTTTATTCAAAAACGGCGATCAGGATGCCTTTTTCCGGATATTCACGCCCTAAATCAGGCGATTATGCTAAAATCCAATTTGCTTTATTATTCCCTTTGCTTTTCGTTGGCGCTTTCAGCCATGAATTGCGGCGGGGAAAAAACACCTGTGAACGTTGACCCACCGATGCCCATTGGCGGCGGTTGCGATGGCTGTGATATCATGTATGAGGGCATGCCACACCTTTTCCACGCAGCCGACACCAGCGTCGGATGGAAGGAACAGGGACAAAAACTGGACATTTCAGGCACCATCTTTCAGCCCGATGGAAAAACACCTGCCGCGGACGTGCTACTTTACTACTGGCATGCTGATGCCGAGGGGCTTTATACGCCGGGGTTCCGGCAATCTCCCCGCAGTGCTGAGCACGGGCATCTGCGCGGATGGCTGAAAACCGGCGCCGATGGCCAATACCGCATCTGCACGGTGCGCCCTGGTATACAACCCAACAGCAGTTATCCTGCGCACATCTACATGATTGTAAAAGAACCGAAGTACGACCCGTATTTCATTGATCAGATCGTTTTTGCAACAGATACCTTACTCACTGACTCCTGGAAACGGCAGCTGCCCAACCGGGGTGGTACAGGAGTAATGGATATTCAGGAAGAAAATGGGATACAGCGGGCGAAGCGGAACATCGTTTTGGGGGAAAATATTCCTGGATATCCAAAATAGGGGAGTTCGCACGAATTTTGTTTCACACGGATTTTTGTTTCGCACGAAACAAAATCCGTGTGAAAAACATTTGCCGCAGGCAAATCACAATAAAATATGCGCGAAACTACAACTTTACAAACCGCAGAACCTCCCCTCCAATTTTGATAAAATAGATCCCGGACGCCAATACCAGCACGGTCTTACTGGTCGAAAGTTGTTTTTGAATCGAATGGCAGTATACACCTCCTGGAGACGGCGTAACGCCAGCCAGGAACAATCAAATCGATGAACAACCTAAAACCCGCTCACCACCAGCGTCGTCATCGCCCGAAGATCACTGACATTTACCGTTTTTACCGGCTCCAACAATTCCAGGCCATGTGACTGTACCAGGCCTTGCAGCAACGTGCGCGTAAGTAAAAAGCGCTCCGAGCCATCGGGGATCCGGTACCGGCCATTGCCTAGCGGTACAATACGGTCTTCAAATCCAATATTGGAAGCCATGCGGATAAACAGCGATCCACCCGGGCGCATTACGCGGATCAGTTCGGCAAACATCTGGTGAAAATGGGCTTCGTTTTCCGCAAAATGCAGTACCGCACAGCAAATGATGTGCTCAAAAAAGGCCGTCCTGTAAGGCAATTTCGCCACACTTGCCACTTGAAAATCTCCCTTCGGAAAACGGATGTTCAAATCATGAATGGCCTGTTCGTTCAGGTCTACCGCATGCACTTCACAGCCTTCTTCAAAAAACCAGGGTAGGTTCCGGCCGTTCCCTGTGCCAGCATCGAGTATGCGTTCAGCGCTGTGGTAGCGCCCTTTCAGGATTTGGTCGAGCAGGTATATGTCGGTATTGCGAATAGAATTAAGTATTGTATTCATCTATCGTCTTAATTTTTCCCGGATCAAAGTCATTTGGGTTTGATTGTCCAACAGGTACTTAAAATCAGGATTTTCCATAACATCTTTTTTGTAAAAAAGGGCCACAGGTTTGCCCGAATGCAGCAAACTATCCACTTCATGTGGCGATGGGGCGCCGGGGTAACAATCACGATTGCAAAAAAACATTGCCTCCACATCGCCTGCACAGAGATAAATGTTGGCCCCGACAGGTGTGAGTGCTTCCAACTTACGAAACACGTTGGTATCGTGGATCCTGTTCTGACGCATTTCCAGGACTTCGCCGGAAGGCTGGAGGTGTAGCGAACGAATTTTGCCAAGAGAAAAAGTGGCATAGCAACCCATTAAAAGCGTACCCAAAGTCGCAATATTAAAAATAAGGCGTGAGCGACCACTAAAAACCCAGTCCATCCCCACGCCCATCATGACATACATCAAGGGCGCCACAAAATAAACGTAGGAAGGGATTTTTGTTTGGGCGACCAGAGAAAAGAAGCCATAAACAACGATCAGCGCGAACAACAAAGCGTTCCTTACCCGCTGATTGGTCTGTTTTTGGGTATACATGACCGCCATGAACCCGAGAAGCAACAAAACCCAGGTCCAATTGCCATAATGTTGATTAAACCAGCTTAAATAATAATTCCAACTGCCGCCGTAATGGCCTTCCACCACCTCAAAGATGTGACGCGTGTTGAATTGCTGTTCAAAGGATGCCTCTTGAGGAAAGCGCCAATGAATGTAAATATTCCACGGCATGAAGACCAGCAAGGCTGTACCCATTCCCCATAAAAAGGGACGCAAGCGCTGTATCCAATTTTGGTGAAGGGCCAAATCAAGCCCCCAGGCGCCGAAAATAAGCAGGCCGGCCAACCATTTGCACAACACTGCAGCGCCGGCAAACAATCCAATTGCCAGGGACCAGCGCACAGACCCCCTTCGGCTTAGCATTTCGGCAAAAGCCCAAAAACTGAGGGTTACATAAAACGAAAAAGCAACATCATTGTGTTCCATACCCACCTGGCCGGCAACTTGCTCCAAATGGTTGCCGGCAAACACAAACAGTGCGGCTGCAAAAAAGCCAGCCCACACATTGCGCAACAAGGTGCCTAATCTGAAAATTGGAAAAACCAGCAGTGCGCCCATCAGTACGCTGGGCAAACGCACGCTCCAAAGTGCCACACCAAACAATTTCATGCTCAAGGCCATTTGCCATAGAAAAAGCGGTGGCTTATGGAGCCAAATTTGATTACAGCACCACAAAGTGTAATCAAATCCGGCGTGTGGGTGAACCAAAAGCATCGGCCGAAAGGGGTCCGACATCATATTTTTGGCCACCAGAGCATGGTATCGCTCGTCCCATTCGTGTAAAAACGGATCCAGGCCTGCCATCCACCAACGCAAAACAAATGCCGCCGCGAACAAGCAAACCAGTGAGGCCTTGGTCTTGCTACGAATAACAAGCAGATAAAACCCGATGGCTACGAAGGCTGAGGAAATAGCCGGCAAGAGGTACATGGTGGAGAACAAGTGACTGGTTCGTCTGCAATGGTACAAAAAAAAGAGGAGGTAAAATGGGATTATTTCTTTGCCTCTTCAGACATACTAGGGAAAGACACTACGAAAGGGCTGCATGAAATATTTATGCAAAAATTTAACCCTCTGTTGACACTCCCGATCTAAAATCGGGATGCGACACCAACTGAGCAGACAGTGCCAGACGTAAAACAAAAAAGGCCAGCAATTCATTGCTGACCTCTTTGTGATCCCGATGGGGCTCGAACCCATGACACTCCCGATTGAAATATCGGGATGCGACACCAACTGAGCAGACAGTGCCAGACGTAAAACAAAAAAGGCCAGCAATTCATTGCTGACCTCTTTGTGATCCCGATGGGGCTCGAACCCATGACACTCCCGATTGAAATATCGGGATGCGACACCAACTGAGCAGACAGTGCCAGACGTAAAACAAAAAAGGCCAGCAATTCATTGCTGACCTCTTTGTGATCCCGATGGGGCTCGAACCCATGACACCTTGATTAAAAGTCAAGTGCTCTACCAACTGAGCTACGGGATCATTCTGTTTTTCACAAAAACACTTGCTGCTCCTGTAAAAAGCGGGGCAAAGATACCACCCTTTGAAGCAAATATCCAAACAGGCTTTGATCTTTTTCCGAAATAAATTTTGTTTGCGCTTTCTTAAACAGCCTTCAGGCAATTTTAGTTTTGTTATACAACCCGTTTTAGGAAATTTTTTGACAGCAACGGGTGTTTTACCCCTACCTTTGCACCTACAAAATACAAGAAAATGGAAAGTATCCGCCAAAAACAGGTCGGCGAAGTAATACGTCGCTATTTCAGCATGATTCTTCAGGAAGAAGGCAGCAACATCTACGGAAGGAATAAGCTGGTAACCGTGACCGGAGTTACAATGACCCCCGATCTGCTGGTTGCAAAAATATTCATCAGCATTTACGGTTCGGAAAACAAACAGGAAGTGATACTGGAGCTGGAAGAAAACCACTCCCTCCTTCGCAAGGCGCTGGCCAGTAAAGTGGGCAAACAAATGCGCCGTGTACCCGACATCGAGTTTATCCTCGACGAAACTGTAGATGAAATGTATCGCGTCAACGATCTGCTCAACCGCGTAAACGAGGAAGATAAAAACCTGGGAAAATAAGTGGTAGGTGATGGGTAATAAAGGCTGCTTGGACCATTCCGGCCTTTAGCGCCAAACCCCGCAACCTCATGACCGCCAAAAAGCGCATCTATGAAAATTGGCCTTTTCTTCGGGTCCTTCAACCCCATCCATGTCGGACACCTGATCATCGCCAACTACATGGCCACCCAAACCAATCTCGATCGCGTTTGGATGGTGGTTTCCCCGCACAACCCATTGAAACCCAAAAAATCACTGGCGAAGGACTACGACCGGCTCCATCTGGTTCGCCTGGGCATCGACGACAACCCGCTGCTGGAGGCTTCCAACATCGAGTTTAACCTGCCCAAGCCTTCCTATACCGTGGATACCCTGGCGCACCTCCGGGAAAAATACCCGCAACAGGAGTTTGCCCTGATTATGGGCGGCGACAACCTGGCTACCTTGCACCTTTGGAAAAATTACGAGCAGTTACTGGAGCAAAACGATATTTATGTGTACCTGCGCCCTGGCAACGATATTTCAAGGTTTGCTAACCATCCACGCATCCACCTGTGCACAGCGCCCCTGCTCGACATATCGGCTACCTACATTCGCGAATGCCTTCGGGATGGGAAATCTGTGCGATACCTGGTCCCGGAAGCCGTTTTTCATTACCTGGAAAGCAGCAATCTGTACAGATCTTAGCAGATCCGGGCAACCCGCAACGCTTCCCAAACGCCATAAACCTGACAACCGCAACGAAGTATGAAAAAGATATGGACCCTGCTGCTGGGTAGCCTTTTGTTCCAGATAACAGCTTCCGCCCAAACGGCGGCCAGTTTTCCCGATATCGGCATCGGACAATGGCAACAGCACCTCCCCTGGCAACGCGCTTTTTACGTCACGCAAAGCGATGCCAAGGTTTATTTTGCAACGGAATGGGCCGTGGTGGAAATAGACAAAGCCGACCGCTCCCCAAATTTCCTGACGAAAGTGGAAGGCCTCAGCGATGCCGGCATGGGCCTCATTCGGTTCAACAACAACATCAATCGGCTGCTGCTGACCTATTCCAACAGCAACATCGACATCTGGAACCCTGCCACCAGCAGTTCCTTAAACATGCCCATTATCGTCAAAAACCTCAACCTGACAGGCGATAAACGCATTTACAACGCCTTTTTGAAGATAAATACGCTTATCTGGCCTGCGGCTTCGGGGTGGTAAAAATCAACATGCTCACCGCAGAGGTGGTTTATACTACTTTTACCGGCATTGCCGTAACCAGTGCAGTTGTTTACGACGGGTTCCTGTATGCTGGAACAGACGACGGCCTGTATCGAATTCCAGCCAACGACATCAACCCCGAAGATTTTAGTCGCTGGCAGCTGCTGGGCCCTACGCACGGGTTCCCCGGGGGTGAAGGCATCAGCGCACTAGCTGTTACCGATGGTGCCTTGTTTCTGGGCATCGCCAACAACTTGTGCCGCTACAACGGCGCCACCCTCGATACCCTCGATACCAGCGATGCACAGAACGTGATCTACCTCACCACAGAAGGGCAAGGCCTTGTTATCGGCTGGAAAAAAGGCTTTGACGGAAAGGTCAAATACCGGGAGCCCAACGGCGCGATGTACGACATTCACTGGTCGTGCGAAGCCAGCAAACCCTTGTATGCCGTGGAAGACGGTACTAAAAAATTCTGGCTGGCCGACGATTCCGATGAATTCCGATTCTTCGACGCCAACATCGGGCAGTGTGATCGTTTCCATTTTAACTCTCCCTACAACCATGTCTCCACAGAAATTGCCATCGAAGATGGTGCTGTTTACGTAGGCACACCCGGATACGACATCAACCTGAATGCCCTCTTTGCCCGCAATGGTGTGTACATTCTAAAAGATGGCAACTGGTCCCGCTTTTCTGAGACCAGCAACCCGGAACTGGCCGACGGCGATTGTCAGCGCGACCTTTGGCGGGTAGCGCCGCAACCTGGCGGCGACAAATTCTACGCCGGTAGTTTTGTAGGTGGGCTCGTGGAGGCTACCGCTCCAGGAGCGCCAACCCACTGCTTCACCCAGTACAATTCGCTGCTGCAAAATGCCGGTGCTTCCGGCGCCAACCGTACTGCCATCGGCGGAATGGCATTCGACAGCCAGGGAAACCTCTGGATCTCCAATTACGACGCAGCCGCACCCATTGCCGTGCTCAAAGCAGACGGTACCATCCGCAATTTCTCAGCCGCACCGGCCAACAACCTCTTGCAGGTGGCCGTCGACCAGAGCGGCTATAAATGGTTTGTGGTTGGTTTCAACGGTGGCGTGCTGGTATACGACAGCGGAAACGACCTCGACAGTCCATCAGATGACCGTTACCGATTACTCACCACCGCCAACAGCGTGCTGCCTACCAATACTGTGAACTGCCTTGCAGTAGACCTCGAAGGGGATGTTTGGATCGGAACCCAGCAGGGCACCATCAGTTTTGAATGCGGCAGCAATGTTTTTGATGCCAGTTGCAGGGGGTCCAGAAGAGTGGCCACCGTAGATGATTTCGGCGCTTATTTGCTGGCCAACCAGGAGGTCACTACGATTGCTGTGGATGGCGCCAACCGCAAGTGGTTTGGCACGACAAACGGTATTTTTGTGCAATCGCCCAGCGGAGAAGTACCTGTGGCGCAATACAATGCTACGAATAGCCCGCTGTTCGACAACCTGATTACTGATATTGCTGCCAACCCCAAAACGGGCGAGGTGTGGATTGGCACCGACAAAGGCCTGATTTCCTTTCGGGGTGAAGCCACTGAAGGCGGCCGCATCAATTCCCTGAAGCCTTATGCTTATCCGAACCCCGTTCGGGCAGATTATACCGGCCCCATCGCCATTTACGGCCTGGCCAGAGATGCTAATGTGAAAATCACCGACGTGGCAGGCAACCTCGTATACGAAGGCAAGTCGCTGGGTGGCCAGGCGGTATGGGATGGCCGCGATTACCTGGGCCGTCGGGCAGCCTCCGGTGTTTACCTCATTTTTGCCACCAGTTCGGAGGCCTTCGAAAATCCGGATGCTGTGATTGCGAAGGTGGTGATTTTGAATTGAATTGGTGCTTAGCAACGTGCTTAGATGTCACTGGCCTTCATTGCCAAAATTTTGAACGCCAAGCTGCAATTTTTTACCATAAAATAGTCCGCAACTGGTATGCCCGGTGTTACCCATGGGGCCAGGGAGCAAATCAAATCCCATTTTTTTGTACAAAATTTGGGCCTGTGCCATCGTTTCAATGGTTTCCAGGTACATGTAGGTAAATCCCAGCCGACGCGCTTCCGCTTCCAAAAAGGTAACCATCCTGCGGCCCTGGCCCTGGCCTCTGGCCTCCGGGAGAAAGTACATTTTTCGAAGCTCGCAAACGTCTGGATCCGCATCATTTAAATGGGCAACACCGCCACAGCCTACAGCCTCGCCCGATTTTTCCAAAACAAAAAATGCAGAATGAGGGGTTCGATAAGCCTCATACATGTGGCTCAATTCAGGGTCTTCAATAGAATAGCCTGGCCCCACGGCTCCAAATTCGGTCATCACCGTGCGGATAATAGTGGCCACCACAGGGTCGTCTTCGGGCGCAATAGGCCGAATACTAAAATTTGAAACGAGGATATTGGGCATCGCAAGCGCTTTATTTCCCGGCAATTTTATACTTTTAAGTCCGTTATTACAAATGAATCGATAATCTTCCCGCCATGCCATTGAATGTTCCAATTGACGAACTGAAAGGCCGACTGCGCGATCAGCTGATCGACAATCCTGCCGATGCCCTGAAATCAATGCTCGAATTGCTGCCAAAGGGATCCGAGAAAGCAGATTCTGCCAGTACCCTGCTTGGCGAAATCAACGATACCAACAAACAACGCCTGCGTGGCACCCTCTCCAATGAAGAACTCCAGCGCGCTTACAACCGCATTCGCGCGGCTGTATTCGATCTGATAGATGGGCTCGTGGAATCTGATTTCGACCCCACGGCTTCCGACCCCAAAACGGCAAAAGCAAAACAGGGCGAAATTCTCTACCGCATTCCGGATACCATGCCTTTGCAGCAGGAAACCCGCTGCCTGGTGCGCATCGCTCTCGATCAGGATGCTATCGTGGAAGACATCATGCTGGATGAACATGTCACCCTCAAACCCCTCCACCGAATTTCCGACCTGATGCAGGTGGAACTGATAGACCCCTCTTCCGACGGTGTATTTAAGCTGCGCAGCATCAACAGTCCGGAGCAACTCGTAGAAGATGAGGGATACACCGAGTGGCTTTTTTACGTTACCCCACTCCGCGAAGGCACCTACCCGCTGCTGATAAAAGTGGCTGTCATAGAGCTGCTGCACGGACAAGAGCGGAAGAAAGAAATTGTGCTGGAGGAAGAAGTCAGAATTCTGTCCAAAGCACCCGCTGCCACCGCCGAGGTGCCACTCAAGACTGTGGGGGAAAAATTACTGTTTCAAACCCCCGATCCCAATATTACTTACGCCAAACCTCCAGAAATGCCCGAATGGGGCACCATACCGGAAAAAGAAAGCGCCGCCCCATTCCCTGCCTCGGAAATCTACATACCAGCAGCGGCTCCACCTGCTCCACAACCTGCAGCACGAACAAACGGGAGCCCCTGGAAACGCTTGGCCGCAGTATTCGCTGGCATATTGCTGCTGGGAACTACCGCCACATGGGCAATTGCGCCACAGGAAGTGGCCTGGGTCTGGACCCGTTATGTTCAGGATTCCCCCTCCGCCCTGGCCAGCTACGCCGTGGAATTTCCAGAAAGCCGCCATCGCGAAGTGGCCGTTTACCGGCGTGCAACACTGCTCAAAACCGTCGACGCTTACCGCGATTATACCGCTGCTTTTCCAACAGGCCGCTTTCGGACCAACGCAACACAGGCCCTGGAAATTATTGAATTGAGCGATTTTGAGCGCCTAAAAACACGGCCCACTACCACCAACGTGAGTGAATTTGTGGAAAAATTTCCGGAAAGTCACCGGCTGAATAACGTAAAAAACATCGTAGAACAATCCCAAAACCTTCGGCCCGAACTGTCGCCCGAAGTTTTAAAAAAACTGGATATCCCGCCCAAACAACTGATCGAACCCATTCGAAAGGACAGCAGTGCATACCTGAACACGAAACCGGGTCTGGAAATCAAGACTATTGATCGCAACCAAAACCTGGAGTACAACCAACAACGGGAAAAAACCACCCCCATCAACAACTCCAATCTGCGTATCCGGCGTGACTCCGGTACCTTCCAGCGGATACGGAAACAATAATGGCCAGTGTTCACAACCAAATCAAATCTCAATATGTTACTTTCATTAAATTCTGAAAGTAATGAAAATTGCATTTTTGAAAATTCCGGCTGTTGCTGACACACAGGATTTTATTCGGTTGCAGGCTACACTGGGTCTTACCTATGCACCATTGCATGGCACGCAAGCAGTAGCACCGGTCCCCGGACACGATAATGATCATATTCGGGTATTGCTGAGTGAAAACCCTGCTGATTTCAACCTGGCTTGCCAGGCCATTCGAAACTGGCAAATGTTCCCACGGTCCTGGACCCAGTTATATCCCGCCCAGGCGCCCTTGCAAGAAGGCACGGAGCTTAGCCTGTATGCACGGTTTGCCAGGCTTTGGTGGCGCAATGCCTGCAGGATCGTGTACACCATCGATGAACCCGGGCGGTTTGGATTTGCCTATGGCACCCTGCCGGGTCATATGGAAATGGGAGAAGAACTGTTTTTAGTGGAAAAAGATGCTACGGGAAGGGTTTGGTATCAATTAAAGGCTTTTTCCAGACCCCGGCATTGGCTGGCCCGCATGGCTTACCCTATAATGCGCTTGCTGCAAGCCCGATTTCGCCGCGAATCTGCCGCGCAGATGCAAAAATTTGTTCGCAACGCAAACGCTTCATGAAAACAGCGCTAGTACTAAACCGCTCTGCAGGCCTAGGACTTCTGAGTATCCTGGGTGGGGTCGTCTTATTTTTACCCCATCCGCGGCACGACGATTGGGCAACTATCTTACTATGTTTGGCTGTTTTGGTATGGATCCCACTTTACGTATTGCTGCAGGCAGACCGCAATCAGTGGAACACCAATGGATTCAAATGGATCCCCCTGGCAGGCTGGCTGTTAGCCCTTGGTTTACAAATGCCCCCTGGCGGGCTGGCCGGAATGATGAGTCTGCCCTGGCTGGCCATCAGCATCCATTTGGCGTGGGCAGGACTGCTGGCTTCCGTCAAAACGCCCTTTTATCTTCCGCGTTTTGCAACAGGGTGTGCACCCGTATTTTTGCTGATTGGCGCGTTGTGGGCCAGTGCCGATCGTTTCGGGATCAGTCCCATGGGTTTCGACGCCTCCATCGTACGCCTCACGGCTTTGCATTTCCACTATGCCGGCTTTGTATGCACACTATTGGGAGCCTGGCTGGCTGATCTGCAAAAAGTGCCCCTTTTCCGTTGGGCCACGTTGCTATTCCTGCTGGGCGTACCGTTGACGGCAGCAGGCATCACCTGGAACCATTTGACCCAGCAATATTGGCTGGAAACCAGTGCAGCATTAATCGTGACAGGTACCGGGTCCGTTTTCGCAATTGGTTACCTGTTGCTGGCCTTTCAAACAAAACGACAACCGGCTGTCAGGCGCAGTGCTTTCTTGTTGGGATGCTGTTTGGTGGCCAGCATGTGCCTTGCCATCTGCTACGCTTTGCGGCCTTATTACCCGCTGCCGTGGCTGGATATCCCCGCCATGCGCGCCTGGCACGGAAGCCTGAATGCAATGGGTGTTACCGGTGCCGGATGGTTGTTTGGAAAGGCCCTAAATGTTAAAGTTTTAGAGAAGGCTTAAAATTCAAATATCTGCAAGCAATAATACCTGTTAAGAGAAAGTTTTTACTTCGATTCTTAAACGCACCCACTTGTGCAAAGCCTATGAATGAAAATTACACTTACGACATGCTGGTACAGTTCCTGTACCATGAACTTCCAGCCGACGAAGCCCTCCTGGCCGCCCAACTAATCGAAGATTTTTCGGAAGTGCGCGCGCAATGGGATGAGCTCCGATCGGCCAAGTCCAGTTTGCCCAAGGCACAATTCCTGCCTTCCAACCAAATTATTACCAATATCCTACAATACAGCACAAAAACGGCTCTGGAAGCTCAGCTCTAACCAAATAGGGTCTTCCTTTGACTACAAAACGCTTAGCCCTGTCCCGTACCCACGGGATGGGGCTTTTATTACCCCAAAGTGATTTGCAAGCGGTTGAAGCAGGGGAAGTATTTATCTGAGTCGTGGCTAAAGGCTAAACCCCAATTCAGGCATTGAGCTTTTTCCAAAGCATATCTTTCAGTTGCTGGATATTCTTTCCACTGATAGAGGAAATAAAGATACTGTCGACATCCTCCGGGAGGGTTTCCCGCAGCATGTTCTCCAATTCTTTATCAATCAGATCCCCTTTGGTTATCGCCAGCATACGGGGCTTATCCAGCAATTCCGGATTAAACTGCTCCAACTCATTCAGCAGGATCTCGTATTCTTCCAGCAAAGTACGGTCGGTATCGCAGGGCACCATGAACAACAGCACACTGTTGCGTTCGATGTGCCGCAAAAAGCGGTGTCCAATGCCACGACCCTCATGGGCCCCTTCGATGATACCCGGTATATCGGCCATAATAAAGTTCTGGCCTGGCCTCGACTCAACAATACCCAGATTTGGCGTCAGGGTAGTAAAGGCATAATCGGCTATCTTAGGCTTGGCCGCACTCACCACGCTGAGCAGGGTACTTTTCCCGGCATTTGGAAAACCCACCAAACCAACGTCGGCTAGTATTTTCAGTTCCAGTATAACCCAGCGCTCTGTCCCCTCCTCGCCAGGTTGTGCAAAACGGGGTGTCTGGAAAGTGGCTGTTTTGAAAAAGGTATTGCCTTTGCCACCGCGACCGCCGGAAAATAATATCTTCTTCTCCGTAGGCTCGGTAATTTCGGTAATAAACTCCCCGGTTTCTGCATCGCGAACCACCGTACCCAGTGGTACTTTCACAATAACATCCTTTCCGTCCTTACCTGTTTTCAACCCGCTACTACCGTTTTTCCCGTCGTCTGCCTTGATGTGCTTGGTAAACTTCAAACCCAGAAGGGTCCATTCGTTCCGGTCGGCCTGTAATATGACGTGGCCGCCCCGACCGCCATCGCCGCCATCCGGACCGCCCTTTGCGGTAGTGGGGCCACGGTAAAAGTGTACACTGCCGCCGCCGCCCTTACCCGAACGAAAAAGTATTTTTACGTAATCAACAAAATTCTGCTCTGCCATGGTATAAAATAGAAATAGCCCTTGCTGGTTCCTAAGGTAATTCTACGGAAGGAGCAAGTGCCCAATTTTCTGCAAAGTTAGTCAAATGCTAGCGTTCGCAACGGGTTTGTATAAAAGCTTGTAGATTCGCCCCATTCCGCTTAATCAGTACCTATGGATAACATCGACAAAAAATTGAACCCCCAGCCACTGATTACTGGCAAAGATATTGTCTGGCTGGAAGGTCCCCGCAGCCGTCGCTTCGAGTTCTCGCTCGCCGTGCAGGTTTTCTGGGAATTCATCAAGGGTTTTCGCGGACTCCATTTTATTGGCCCCTGTATCACTGTGTTTGGTTCCGCCAGGTTCAAGGAGGATCATCCTTATTACCAAATGGCCAGAACCATCGGCTCACATTGCCTCAGATCTCGGCCTAACTGTACTGACCGGTGGTGGCCCAGGTATCATGGAAGCAGCCAACCGTGGTGCACAGGAAGCCGGTGGCCGTTCGGTTGGTTGCAACATTGTGCTGCCTCACGAACAAGCCGAAAACCCTTACCTCGACAAGTTTGTAACGATCCGGTACTTCTTTGTCAGAAAAGTGCTGCTGGTCAAATACTCCTACGCCTTTGTCATCATGCCGGGTGGGTTTGGCACCATGGACGAGCTTTTTGAAACCCTCACGCTGATCCAAACCAAAACCATCGAAGACTTCCCCGTAGTAATCATGGGTACCGAGTTTTTGCCGTACTGAAACAACACATGGAACACATGGCAGCAGTAGGCACCATCTCTCCAGAAGACCTGGATCTGGTGCTGTTTACCGACGACCCGATGGAGGCCATAACGCACATCCGCAAATACATCACCGACAATTACCGGATCAGAAAACGCAAGCCATCCTGGTGGCTGCTGGAAAAATCGTAAATTAATGAGACCAATAAATTAATGTGGCCAATGGGGGTCAATTCCTTGAACCGTATACTGCGAGGTGGCGGGCAATGTATTTTCCGATCACGTCAAACTCGAGGTTGATGGCATCGCCGGCCTGGAGGGTTCGGAAGTTGGTGTGTTCCCAGGTGTAGGGAATAATGGCCACAGAAAACTGATCCTCCGCAGGGTCTACTACCGTCAGGCTCACGCCGTTGATGCAGATGGACCCCTTGTCGACCAGCATATGCTCCGGACTGGGCTGATAACGGAAGGTAAATTTCCAGCTCCCACCCGTTTCTTCAACAGCGGTACAAATGCCTGTGGTATCCACATGTCCCTGCACAATATGTCCATCCAGCCGACCGCCCATGGCCATCGCCCGCTCGAGGTTAACAAGCGTCCCCTCTTTCCAATCGCCCAGGTTGGTTCGCCGCAGCGTTTCCTCCACGGCAGTTACTGTATGCCCATCTGAATCCAGCGCCACCACCGTCAGGCAAACCCCATTGTGGCTGATACTCTGATCAACTTTTAGTTCGCTGCTGATGCTGGCATCTATCGTAAAATGCACATTGGAGCGGTCTTTCACTATTTTCCGGACAGTTCCCAGCGATTCAATAATTCCTGTAAACATGTGCGCTAGATTGGTTTGCAGTAAAACAATAATTCGACATGATGTTTGGCAAAATTGCAACTATTTTTGATTCCCCATGTCCATTCGCACTACGCAGTTTTACCCAAATATAAAACACACACGACAACCCTACAGCCCCACCCATTTACAGCCCACCCTACAGCCCATTTTACAGCCCACCCTAAATCCAACTCTACACCCAACCCTACAGCCCATTCTACAGCCCACCCTAAATCCAACTCTACATCCAACCCTACAGCCTACTCTACACCCAATTCCTGCACCGCCAGCCAGGCCATCAGCCCCATTCCTGTTTCCAGAGCGGTTTCATCGATATCGAAAGTATCCGTATGGATGGGGGAAGTAATCCCTTTGGCGGCATTGCCGGTACCCAGGCGATAAAAACAAGCGGGCATAGCCTGGGAGAAATAGGCAAAATCTTCAGCGGTCATGCGGAGCGGGAGATCAACTACTTTGTCGGCGCCGAGGTATTCGATGGCCCAGGTTTTGGTTTTGGCGCTGAGCTCCTCGTGGTTGAAGAGCACCGGATATCCTTTTACGATGTTGAATTCGCAGGCGGCGCCCATACTGTGGGCGAGTGCTTCCGCTATTTTTTTCATGCGGCTGTGGGCTTCTTCGCGCCAATCTTCGTTCATGGTGCGGAAAGTGCCTTCCAGTTTTACCTCGTTGGGAATAACGTTGGTGGCCCCACCGGTGGAATTGATCTTGCCAAACGTGAGTACGCTTGGTATGGACGGGGTAGCGTAGCGACTGACGATTTGTTGCAAGGTTACAATCAGTTGGGCTGTTATGGCCACAGGGTCGATGCAATCTTGTGGCAGTGCGCCATGTCCCCCCCGGCCTTTAACGGTGACGTAAATTTCGTCGGTAGAAGCCATGTAAATACCCGATTTCAATCCGATGGTGCCGGCTGGCAGGGGAGGATGTACATGTTGCCCGAAAATACTGACCGGTGCCGGGTTTTCCAGCACGCCCTCTGCGATCATGATGCTGGCGCCTCCGGGGAGTTTTTCCTCACCGGGTTGAAATATGCATTTTACCGTTCCTTCAAATTCATCGCGCAAGGCATGCAAAATCCGCACAGCGCCAAGCAGGCTGGTGGTATGCACATCGTGTCCGCAGGCGTGCATAACGCCGTCGTTTTGCGACTTGTACGGCACATTGTTGGCTTCCTGGATGGGCAGGGCATCCATATCTGCCCGCAGCGCAATTACTTTTTGTTCGGGTTTTACCTGAACCAGCGCCACAATGCCTGTGCCAGCAATGCCTTGGGTAAAAGGGCACGCCAATTTTGGTCAATTGTTCGGCGACGAACGCACTCGTTTTTTCCTCCTGGTAGGAAAGCTCCGGGTACATGTGGAGGTGCCGGCGAATGGCAACAGCATCCGCATGGAATTCCCGGGCGAGGGTCTGAATTTTCTTTTTCATGGTCCACAAAAATAGGGCTTAGTACCGGCTCTTTTGGCACTGGCGCATATTTGGCAAAAAAAACAGGAGCCACCCCTTAAAAAGGATGACTCCTGCCTATTATTGTTGCAACCCAATGGGGTCTGCTGGTGAGCTTAGTTGGACAGTACCCGGAACTCGGTACGGCGGTTCACCTGATGCTGTGCCTCGGTGCAATCTACACCATCTTTACAGTCATTTTTCAGCTGGTTTCTCCGTATCCGCGGGCTACCAATCGGCTGCGCTTGATGCCTTTCGACACCAGGTAGTCTACCACCGATTGCGCACGTGCCTCGGAAAGCGCCATGTTAGACTCACTGGTACCACGGGAGTCGGTGTGTGAATTGATCTCAACGCGAATCAGTGGCTTCTCGGTCATCAGCTTCAGCAGTTTCTGATCGATGATGCGCCTGGATTCTGCGGTCAGACGGGCACTACCCAGATCGTAGAGAATCGGAAGTACGTTGGCGTCGGTGAGGTTGCAGTCGATTTCCGTCCAAACGGTCATACCACCTTTTTTCACCAGTTCCCGAACCTTTTCGGTGCGGTATTCAGCTGGAATAGATACTTCCTTCACCGTTTCATCTGTCACCAACACACGCGTCTTGATGGTTTTGTATTCTGCTGGAATCTCGATCTCTTTTACCGAAGCTGGTGTGACAACCTCTTCTGCCGTGTAGGTAATGGTTTTCCCACCCGTTTGCTCCTTGGTAAAATTAGCATCACTTTTTACCGTTTCGGTAGGTACCGTCAAGGTATCCCTGGGGTGGCTCACATAACAAAGCACCATGCAATCACGCGGATCCTGGGATTTGCAACCGGCCTGAGAGGTCTTCCACTCATAATGCGCATAAGCTGGTTGAACGATTACACTCTCACTGGAGGCTGCAAAGGAAGCAGTCTGTGTTGTGATTTTATTGAATGGCTGCTCTACTTGAATGGTCTTGGATACTTTTTTGTAAACAGCAGGTACGTATTCGTAGCGCTTTGAGGCAGGCTTGATGAGTACGGTTTCTTCGGCATCCTTGTAGGTAGCCGACACTACTTCCAGTTTTTTGTAACCTGGTTTTACCAAAATTTGCACTTCCTTGTCGCGCCATTCATCTTCTGTGACGCAACGAATATAGCATTTACCGGGCTCCGGATTTGGGGGGAGTCCGTCCTGGGCGATGGCAGCCGTGGCGGCAAAAATACAGTAGAAAGTAGAAGAATGGATTTTTGCATAAAATACTTGATTTGGTTAAACGTTCTTATTGTTTCTCAGATTGGAGAGCATTACTGAAACCATGGGGCGGTTGGTAATTCAACCGCAGTAACCCATTAAGAATTGTAAAGTTACGTTAAAACCGGACCTTAACCGTTAATCTATGATGAAATTTACCCCAATTGCCGTATTACTCCTCACGTCGTTTCTGACGTGGCAATGCAAATCGGGTCACAATACCCAGCAAACCGTCAGTCCAGTTCAGTTGAGCGAGCGACTAAGTTTGATTAAAATGACCGACCTCAACGGGAAACCTTTTACCCTCCATCGTTTCGATGGCAAACCGGTTTTACTCAACTTTTGGGCCACCTGGTGCGGCCCCTGTGTCAGCGAAATGAACTCCCTCGAAGCGGTATACCAGCAATACAAGGGGCAGGTGGAGTTTGTGTGCGTCAGCAGTGAGCCCATGGAAAAAATAAAGGCGTTCCAGGATAGCCACGACTTCCATTTTGAGTTTGCCCACCTCGATATTGAGTATATCGATGCTTACGTGGTAAAACTGCCCACCTCTCTGCTTATCGACCGCAATGGAAAACTGGTCACCGAAGAGGAAGGTTACCGCGATTGGACCTTATACAACAACCTGGAAAAAATAAAGGCGTTGGCGAAGTGAGATACATACCTGAATCGATACAATTTTTAGCCCTGCTTTACGCCCGCCTTACGACTGCGGGCGTTGTCTTGCTTGACTAATTTGTTGTAACTTTAGCCCCCTAAACTATAATCGGCTGTTTTGAAACACTTCCTCCCGCACTTCATTCAGGAAAACTACCAGAACGGTAAAATGCAGGGCGCCCTCCGCGCATGCACGATGTTTGTCGATCTGAGCGGTTTTACCAGCCTCACCGAACGGCTGATGGAAAAAGGCGCCGAAGGCGCTGAGGAGTTGTCGAACGCCCTGAATGTAATTTTCCAGCCTACTGTAGCCCTGGTGTACCGGCAAGGTGGCTTTATCCCCTACTTTGCCGGCGATAGTTTTACCGCCATTTTCCCCATCCGGGAAGAAAAAGGTGCGGCAACAGCCCTTGCAGCCACCGTTGTGCAAACCGCCCACGCTACCATGCAACGCTTTGAGGCCGACCATAGCGTTGGCGGCCTGCTGGCCGAATACAACATCGGCATCAAAATCGGAATTTCTGAAGGCGAGGTGGAATGGGGTATTGTAGGCGATAATTCCAAATCGTATTATTTCAGGGGCGAGCCCATCGATGGTTGCTCGCAGGCACAGGTTCGGGCAGGTAGCCTGGAAGTAGTTTGCGACAAGCGCTTCCTGGCTTTTCTTCCGATTGAAGATGTGCCCGCAACGGCCCTGGACGAGGGATTTTTTCGACTGGACCTGGAAAATCTCGAACTGGCCAAGCCAGCAATGTTGCCGCCCATGGCCAAACTCCCAGAACCAGACCCCGCCGTTTACCGTGAGTTTCTTCCGGAAGAGGTGCTGACCGGTGGTGGCGATGTCAGCGAGTTCCGCAGCGTGGTCAGCGTGTTCATCTCCTTTGGCGGTGTAGAAACCCACCAGGCGCTCGATCATTTTGCCACTGCAGTACTAACCCAGTGCCGAAATTTTGGTGGTTATTTCAAAGAAATTGATTTTGGCGATAAGGGTGGTGTCATGTTTATCCTGTTTGGCGCTCCCGTGTCATTTGAAAACAACACCGAACGCGCCCTCGAATTCATTGCGGCGGTTCAGGACGATCTCCACAGTCTGGAATCCCTCACCGGTGCGCATTATCGCTCGGGCATTGCCTCTGGAATTGCTTTTACCGGCCTCATCGGCAGTGCCGAGCGCTGCCAATATGCCGCCGTTGGCGCCCGCGTGAACCTGGGCGCCCGACTGATGGCGCAGGCAGCCTGGAGCGAAGTGATTGTTGACGAAAACGTGCAACACAACCGCAACTTTAAGTTCATCCATCGCGGGGAAGGCTATTACAAAGGATTTAAAGAAAAAATAGCCACCTATTCCCTGACGGGTAGAAACCTGGGTGGCCGCACCAGTTTTAACGGGGAGTACATTGGCCGAGCCACCGAACTTCAGCAATTGCTGGATGCAGCCGAGCCCTTGCGCGAAGGGCGTTTTGCCGGCGTGGCTTCCATCTATGGCGAGGCAGGCATTGGCAAAAGCCGTTTGAGCTACGAGTTCCGGCGCACGCTGCGCGACAGTATGATGGTCAGCTGGTTCAACTGCCAGAGCGACCAGATCCTGCGCAAGCCCTTCAACCCGTTCATTTATTTCCTAAAAAACTACTTCGAGCAAAGCCCTGAAAACCCCGCCGAACGCAACCGGGAAACATTCGAAGCCAACTTTCAGGAACTCCAGCTCGACCTGAAAAACATAGAACACCCGGAAGCAGAAACCATACGACGGGAAATTTCCCGTACCCAAAGCGTGCTAGCGGCCCTGGTGGGCGTTTATTACCACAATTCGCTTTGGGATCAGCTCGACGCCCGCGGCCGCTACCAAAACGCACTCTCTGCACTGGCCAACCTGTTTACAGCAGAAGCCATTTTACAGCCTCTGGTGATTGAGCTGGAAGATACCCACTGGTACGACGATATGTCGCGCGAATTCCTGGCTCAGTTTGTCCGTCGGGTCGCTGGCTACCCCATAATGTTCCTGGTATCCAGCCGGTATGAAGACGACGGCACCAAAGCCTATGTGTTCAGAGCCCAAACCCTGGAAGAAATTGGGGCACGCCACGTCGAAATCGACCTCAATTACCTTCAGCCCGAGGACCTTCGCGCTTTCGCAGAGGCACGTCTTGGCGGTACGCTGCACTCCGACCTGTTTGAGCTGCTGTTTCGCATGACACAGGGCAACCCATTCTATGCCGAACAAATGGCCGATTACTTCCTGGAGGCCAACCTGTTGGAAACCAAAAAAGGACTGCTGCAGCTGAAAAACCAGGAAGTGCACTTGTCCAACTCGGTTAAACAGATCATGATGGCCCGCATCGACCGGCTCAGCGGGCTGGTCAAGGAAACCGTGAAAGCCGCAGCGGTGATTGGCCGGGAGTTCGAATTGCCTGTTCTCTCCGCCGTCATGGCCCGGCAAGAAGAGTTTTTGCGCAAAAACGGCGACCTGGAACGGGTACTCAAAGAACAGATTCAAACGGCAGAGAAATGGCAGATCTGGCATGCCATGAACGAGCTGCGCTATATTTTCCGGCACTCGCTGCTGCGCGAAGCCGCGTACGACATGCAGTTGCGCACCCGCCTGCGTGAACTTCACCAAAGTATTGCCGAAACCATCGAGCAGCTTTACCCGGGATCGGAGGAACGCTTTGTCGACCTGGCTTTCCACTACGAGCAAGCTGAGAACACTAAAAAAACCAATAAATACCTGGAAAAAGCTGCCCGTTTTGCCCAGCGTAACTTTCAGAACCGCTCCGCACTGAAGTTTTACACCAAACTCATCGACAGTCTGGCGGCAAACGACAAGAAGAACAAAAAACTCATCAAGTTCTACCTGCGCAAAGGCACGGTGCACGAACTCATCGGACAGTGGGATGAAGGCGAAGAAAACTACCGCCTGGCCCTCGACCGGGCAAAAAACCTCAACGATTGGTACCTCATCGGCCGCAGCAACCGCCGGTTGGGGCAAATTCTGATGCTGCGCGGCAATTACACCGATGCCAAAAAACACCTGGAAGTAGCCGTCACCTGCTTCGAACTGGCGCATGACCAGGTCGGCATCGCCAAAACCTATGGCAACCTGGGTACACTTTTCTTCCGGCAAGGAAGCTACGATGCCGCCAAAAGCTGGTTTGCCAAAGCCATCGAAATAAACCGCAGCATCCACCGTGATGCAGAAAATGCCAGTATTGTGGCCAACCTGGGGCTTATTTTTATGAACCAGGGGCACTACGATGAGGGCATCCGATGGTTGGAAGAACAACTGAGCATCTCGGAAGCAGCCCACGACAAGCCAGGCCTCAACATCCTGTACACCAACCTGGGCATTATTTTCCTGGAAAAAAACAGTCTCGATAGTGCGCTGCTTTGCCTGGAAAAGGGCCTTGCCCTCTCTGAAGAACTCGGCAATATGCTTTTCATGACCATCTGTATCGGCAGCATTGGCGCTGTTTGGGAGAAAAAGGGTGATTATACCAAGGCCATGCAGCATTTTGAGCGCGACCTGGAACTCGTTCGCGAACTGGGCGATAAACAGGGAACCGCCATCGCCTGTGGACTCATCGGCGACCTACTCTCTATCACCGGCGAATTTGAACGCTCCAACGAGTATCAGGAACAAAACCTCCTGCTATCCCGGGAACTCAACTACAAAAAAGGTATTGCCAAAGCCCTCAATACCCTGGGCGACAACTGGTTTTACCTCAACAACTATAAGCGCTCCATCAAGTTCTACAACGAAGCCATTGAATATGCCTGGGAAATGGGCAACAAACTGGTACTTGGCTATTCCTTGCTGGAAAAAGGTGCGGTACACCTTTACGACAACGATGTGGTAGCGGCCCGTATCAGCCTGGATGAAGGACGCGACATTGCGCTGGCCCTCGGCAACGCCGACCTTACTTTTAGTGCCAACATCCTGCGCGCGCAAGTTGCCATGGCAGAAAACAACAAACAGGAAGCCTACCGCCAACTGCAACAACTGTTGCTTATGGTTCGCGACCAACGGGAAGAAGCAGCTGTGCACTGGGAACTTTGGAAATGTACCGAAGACGGGGAAACACACCGCGAGAAAGCCCTTACGCTATACGAGAACCTATTCAGCAAAAGTGCACAGTACATGTACAGCCTGCGGTTGAAAGCCTTGAAAAAAGGCATTGGGGTGTAGTATATGGGTACTGAACTTAGCCGAATTACTCAAACTCCAGCAGCAGCAAGCCCTTGGTAACCGCCTGGCCTTTTTCTACGTGAACGGCCTTCAACGTGCCATCACCCTGGGCTTTTAGCACATTTTCCATCTTCATGGCTTCAAGGATCAAGAGGTTGTCGCCCTTTTCTACGGTCTGACCGGGTTTCACCATGACCTCCAGCACCAACCCGGGCATTGGCGCTTTTAAAACGTTCAGTTTCTGGCGTCCGCCGGCGTGAAGCCCAAGGGCATTGATAAGTCGGTCGTAAAAATCGGCGATTTGTACCACATGTTTTTGGCCATTAACCAGCAGGGTGTAGTGCCGGTTGCTGTAATCCGATTCTATCAATTCGATTTTATACGCTTTGCCTTCGTGAAGGACGTGAAATTGTTGGTCGCCGTTCGGAACGATGTCTAAGGCGCGGGCCAGATCAGGGTCAAGGTGAAAGTCGTGCTGGCCATTAACACTCAACTGGAAGGGTTCCTGGGTCATGCTGGTGGAAATATTTTACAGGTCAATACGGTAATATCGTCGGGGTAAGGTTGGCGTTCGCGGTATTTTTCCACATGCGCCAACAGCGCAGCATTGAGGTCTTTTGCTGAAAGCCCGGCGTTTTCTTTTACGAATTTCATCAGATGCTCTTCTCCGAAGGCTTCGTCTTTTTTGTTGACAATATCGGTGAGGCCATCGGTATAGGTGAAAATCATTCCGCCTTCCATCAGGCACAAGCCGCCAATCTCGATAAAGGGCAATTCCGGCAGCCAGCCCAAAACAGTACAGCCATTTTTAAGGCGTACCACCTCCCCGTTCATCACCAGCAGCGGCGGCGTATGGCCGGCATTGATGAAATGAAGGGTGCGGGTGTGGGTGTTGTAACGGGCCAGAAAAAGGGTAATAAAGCGGTCGCCCTGGGTAATGCGGTGCACGGCAGCATTCATTTCATTTACCATTTCCTCCAGGGTATGGCAACGGGTAACCAGGGTATGTAAAATGGCCTGGAAATTGGCCATCAGCAGCGCGGCGGAAACACCTTTTCCCGTAATATCTGCGATGCAAAACGTGATGTTGCCGTCGGCAAATTCCACAACATCAAAATAGTCTCCCCCTACCGCAAAGTGCGGTTTGTAAATGCTCGACATTTCGTAGGCACTGCTTGAGGGTAGCCGGGAGGGCACCAGCGAACGCTGGATCTGGGCTGCCAGTTCCACCTCACGGTCGAGCACCTCCTGCCGCATTTGTTGCTTGAACAAGCGCTTGTTTTCAATGGCAACGGCAATGACATTGGTAATCGTGGTGACAAACTGCACCTTGTTGTACACGTCGTCGTCGTCGTGAAAACCACCGATAAAAGCATAGGAAATGGCTACATCCTTGTGCATAACCGGAATCACCAGGTCGAATTCGCGAATCAGCGGGTGGTTGGAACTGTCGAGCCCCTGCTTGGAGCGATAGCGCGTCAACTCATGGGTAATGTCCTGCTCCAGCAATTCATCCGACACGCCCAGCGAAGTTTTACACTCCCAAGCACCAGATTCCTTGAAAAAAAGCGCCATCTTGCGGATTCCAATTTCCCAGCGGAGAAAGGAGTTGTACATGCTAAACAGACCCTCTGCTGTAACATTTTCATTAATTGCCTGGGTGATAGCCAACAGACTATTGATCTGCAGCTGTTTCAGGTTCACTTCCCGCTCCAGCTTCTCGATGCGCGACATCGTTCTTTTTATTTCCTGTAATTCCGCCATGACGCGTAGGTGTCGTATACTGCGACTTCTTGGCGAAAAGGTACGTCAATTTCTTTAATTTGTACCGATGCCGCAGGTTCTTGGCAGAAAGACTGCATATTTTCCCCCTCTTTTTTTTTTATCGGATAAATCTTGTGAAATTTGCGGTCTAATTCCAATTTTACAAACTTGTATCGATTATGGTAGATTTAGATAAAACAATGGCCGAAGCAAAAGCTCACATGGATAAGGCCATCGAACACCTGGAGCACGAACTCATCAAATTGCGCACCGGAAAAGCCTCCACCTCACTGGTTACGGATGTGCACGTAGAATATTACGGTGCACCTACGCCCCTTACCCAGGTGGCCAATGTGCAGATTGCTGACGCGCGTACCATTGTTATTCAACCCTGGGAACGCAATATGCTCAGCCCCATCGAACGCGCCCTCATCAATGCCAACATAGGCATCACCCCATCCAACGATGGTGAAGTCATCCGACTGCTGGTGCCACCCCTCACGGAGGAGCGCCGTAAAGAATTGGTAAAAAAAGCAAAACATGCCGGCGAGGAGAGTAAAGTTGGCGTACGCAATGGCCGCCACAATGCCCTTGGCCACATCAAACAAGCTGTAAAAGACGGCGTTCCGGAAGATTTAGGCAAACGCATCGAAAACGACTTGCAGGAGATGGTCAACAAGTACGTGGCCCAGGTCGATGAAATCCTCGCTGTAAAAGAAAAAGAAATTTTAACGGTTTAAGCCCGTAGGGTTGTATGGTTGTGAATCTGAGGGTTGGCCAACACGGACATCTTTCCCATCTGCATACCATATGACTGTACCGCCATACCACCATACACCCTTACACAACTCAATTTTACATGAACTTAGACCAGTATCTCGTGATCGCCGGCGTCCCCGGTGTACATAAACTTATTTCTACCCGCAGCAACGGGCTTGTCATCGAAGACCGCAAAGAGGGACGAAACCGCTTTGTTCCAGTACGGCAAAACCAGATTACCCCACTGGCTACCGTGGGCATTTACGTTGAAACCGACGAAGGAACCGTGCCGCTGTCGGATGTTTTCCAAAAAATGCTGGACGCCCTTGAAGCCCATCCTCCAGTAGCCCTGACGGCATCCAGCAACGAATTGCGCGACTACTTCGCTGCAGTGCTGCCGGAACATGATCAGGACCGCGTGAACATTACCGACATCAAAAAATGCATCAAGTGGTTCAACTTTATGCAGGAAAAAGGGATTTTTGAAGAGGTAAAAAAAGAAGCAGCTGAGCAGGAAAAAGAAGCCGAAGTTGCTGAAAAGGAAGCAACAACTGAGGCGCCTGCCAAAAAAGCCGCTGCAAAAAAGAGTGCTGAGCCTAAGGAGGAAAAGAAGGTAAAACACCCAACAAAAGACAAAAAACTGAGCTCCAGCAGCGCCACTAAAGCCAAAAAATAAGTTAGCGCTAACATCAACGCGGACTTGCTGTCCATCGCTTATGTACAAAAATAAAAAAGTTGTAGTGGTTTTGCCGGCCTATAATGCTGCCAAAACGCTGGAACAAACTTACCGGGAGATACCTTTTGACCTGGTTGACGAGGTCATCCTCTGCGATGATCACAGCCGCGATAATACCGCCGAGCTGGGTCGGCAACTTGGTATCGAACATGTGCTGGTGCACGAACAAAACAAGGGCTATGGTGGCAACCAAAAAACCCTGTACAACAAGGCACTGGAGGTCGGGGGTGATATTGTCATCATGTTGCACCCCGATTACCAGTACACCCCGAAACTGATTCCGTCCATGGTTAACATCATTGGGGAGGACCTGTACCCGGTTGTGCTGGGCTCCAGGATTCTCGGAATGGGCGCACTTCGGGGTGGCATGCCCATCTACAAGTACATCGCCAACCGGTTTCTGACCTTGGCGCAGAACCTGCTGATCCGGTACAAACTGTCGGAATACCACACAGGGTACCGCGCTTTCAGCCGCGACGTGCTGGAGACCATCAATTTCAATGCAAATTCGGATGATTTTGTGTTCGACAATGAGATGCTGTCGCAAATCGTGTATGCCGGTTTCGATATTGGGGAGGTAACCTGCCCAACCAAATATTTCGAAGAAGCCTCCAGCATCAACTTCAGCCGCAGCATGAAATACGGCCTGGGTGTACTGCGCGTTTCCATTGCCCATTTCTTTCAGCGTATGGGATTACTCGATCTTCCGCTGTACAAGAAAATGAAGTAAGCCCGGGCGCCCATTTTTGGGGTACACCCACCGTTCAACCACCGTTCAACCAACACCATGTGCACCGTCAGCTACCTGCCTACGCCTTCCGGGTTTATCCTGACCCACAACCGGGATGAGGCGCCGCGGCGGTCGCCCAGGGGCATCGAACGGCATACCGTTGGTACAGATGCCCTGATTTTCCCCCGCGACACCGGGGCAGGAGGCACCTGGATAGCAGCAGCACGCAGTGGCCGGATGGCCTTTGTGCTGAACGGCGCCTGGGTGAAGCACCAGCATCGGCCACCTTACCGCCGAAGCCGCGGGCTTATGCTGCTCGATTTCTTTGAAATACCGGATGCACAATCCTTTTTCAAAGACTACGATCTGAACGGTATTGAGCCTTTTACCTTTGTGGCCATTGGCGATCAGGCCCTCACCCAACTCCGTTGGGATGGAACCAAACGTTACCTGGCAGAACTGCCCCCCGACCAGGCGGCTTTCTGGTGCTCGGCCACTTTGTATCCTCCTGAAATGCAGGGCAAAAGGGAAAAGGTATTCCATCTCTGGCTGCAAGCAACCAGGCAGCATGGCGCGCAACGCAATCTGGCAGCCAAAGTGCTTAATCTCCATTACACCGGCAGCGTTGACGATCCTGAAAACGATTATGTAATGAACCGCGACAATCGGGTACGCACCGTAAGCATCACACAAGTTGTAAGAAAAGACCAGGTCTTTCGAATGCAGTACAACGAATTGCTCGAAGGCCTGTCCGATAAAAGCAGCCTGCAAATCCGGGCGCATTGACCGCCATGATACAACTGTTTGGTTATTATTGTGTCGTTTACGTTAATTTTTTCTAAAATGATCGAAACAAATTGGTCAACACCAATAATTCCCGCTATTTTGGACCCTGAATTCGTTAAGCGCCTATGAAACAAGTAATACTTCTTTTATTTTTTGTGGTATGTGTAGCGTCGTTAAAGGCCCAAAGCAGCAACAAGCCGGACCTGACCGTATACCCTAACCCAACCACAGAGTACATTTCTGTGAACGACAGCCATGATGCGGTCGGCTTCATTGCTGTGTACAATCTGGTTGGAAAAAAGATGCGCGACTTCGAATTCACCCGTGGCGAACAGTATTATATCGCTGATCTTCCCAAAGGCATCTACCTCGTTCAAATACAAGACCGCAGCCACAAGGCCATCAATACCCAAAAAGTAGACAAACGCTAAACTTAAGTCAACCTGCAATAAAAAAGGCGCAACGAAACCCATCTCCGGTTTCGTTGCGCTCCTTTATTGCACCTACTAACTCCCCCCCCCTACATCCAACTCTAAATCCTACTCTACAGCCCCTCCTCCACCAGCACCATCGCTGATACCCCGGGCACACGCACACTGGCGCCCCGCATGGATCGCAGGCCTTTTTCGTTGACCTGATACTGGTCTGCCACTACGGTCCAGGTACCTGGCGGCAGTTGGTAATCGATGTTTTCCCGGCTTCCATTCAGCAAAACAATTATGGATGATGCTGCATCTCCATTTGCATTATGGTGCAGTCGGTAGGCAATAAAATTTGATTTTCCTCCTACGGGTAAAAACGAAAGGTGCTGACGGATCATTTCCGCGGAAGTCATACGGAAAGCCGGGTGGTGTTTGCGCAGCGCAATCAGTCCTTTGAAGTAATTGTTCACCGCTTCAAATTCCGTCAGCCGGTTCCAGTCTATCGCATTAATGCTGTCAGGAGATTCAAAAGAGTTTTCGACGCCTTTTTTTGTCCTGCACATCTCCACACCTGCATGCAGGAACGGAACACCCTGTGATGTGAGCACAATTGCCCCCGCCAACTTTTGCATCCGCATCCGCATGGCGGTGTTGTCGTCCGGACAAGAAATTGCCAATTTGTCCCAAAGGGTATGGTTATCATGGCAGGAGTCGTAATTGATACAGCGATAGGGTTCGCTGGCCCATGGTGTTTTGGAATAATTGATGCGGGTGAGATCGACATCGGGGTGTTGCGTTGCCGCTACAATTCCGAACTGAATGGTTTCCTCCAGTCCGGGTTTATTGCTGACAAAGCCACGGTCGGTGTGCTCAAAAACACTTCCCTTAAGTCCATCCCGCATGTCGTCGGAAAACGCAGCAATACGGTCCAGTTTGAAGGTATTAACTTTCAGGGCACGCAAAGAATCGGGAAGAGTTGAACTGCCCGCCGTCCAACCTTCACCATAGATAAAAAACTGGGGGTCGATCTCGTGAAGCGCAGCGCTGATTTTGTTCATCGTAGCAATGTCGTGGATACCCATCAGATCGACGCGAAAGCCGTCTATATGGTATTCTTTGGCCCAATACAGCATGGATTCCAGCATAAACTGCCGCACCATAGGGCGCTCAGAGGCCGTTTCGTTTCCGCAGGCCGAGGCATTGGAGTATGTTCTATTGGCATTCTGACGGTAAAAATAATTGGGCTCGATGCGGTTGAAAACCGACTGGTCGTTGGGGCCGCCGGTATGGTTGTACACCACATCCATAACCACGCGGAGTCCTGCTTTGTGCATCGCCTGCACCATTTGTTTGAATTCCAGGATACGGACGCTGCCATCATAGGGGTCGGAAGCGAAGCTACCTTCCGGAGCGTTGTAATGCTCGGGGTCGTAGCCCCAGTTGTACGGCCGCTGGTTGCGTGGAAGACTTTCGTCGATGGAGCGAAAATCGAAGGCTGGAAGCAAATGGACATGTAACCCCCAGATCAGCGAGGTGATCGATGCCGGTAGAATGCCCGTCGGGGCTTTTAGTGCCCCTTTCGGTGAAAGCGAGGTATTGCCCTTTGTTGCCCATACCCGCGCTGGCATGGGTGGAAAAATCGCGGATTTGGACTTCATACAGCACAACATCATTGGGTGAAGCCAATGATGGCCGTACATCCTTTTCCCAGCCTGCTGGATTGGTGGCAGCCAGGTCCACTATTTGCCCTCGACGGCCATTGACACCCACGGCCTTTACCCAGGGATCAGCCGTTTCGGCCAACCAAACATCAGCATGCCTGACCTGCACGGTATAGAACTGGCCTTTGAAGTCGCCTTTCAGGGTTGTCTGCCAAACCCCTTTTTCCGCTTTTTGCAAATTAACCGTTTCTGTAGCGGCACCACCTTCTCCGCTGGAGTAAAGCCTGAGGATGACCTCGGAGGCCGTGGGCGCCCAGAGTTTAAATTGAGATTGCGTAGGGCTGTATTGCATGCCCAGGTCGCCTTTATCGTAAAGCGGGTAACGTTTGGATTCCTTCACTTCGAAAGGTTGGGTAGTATGACAAGACAAGATCAGCAATGAAAATACGAGGAAAGCATTTCTGAGCAGCATGGTAACGGTAGTTTGTGGTAAAGATAAATCATCCGATGATAGAACCTTGCCACATTCCTCGGATCAACCATTGTTCTGACCCAAATCATAGTTTTTTCGCTTGTTTTCCTTGAAAATTTGGGGTGAAACTTGTCCTGAAATGGAATGAACACGACGCATACTATAGTCGGGTTCAGGTGGTTTAGAGTAAGAAAGTCGTTGGTGCGCTAAAACCCGCGCATTAACCCTCTAAATTTTTAAACCATACTCAACTGAGCATGAAACCCTTCTAAAACAGCCATATTATGTTGCGCATTATTATTGCTTTTATCCTACTGATGCACGGTTTGATTCACCTGATGGGGTTTGCCAAAGCATATGGGTACGCAGCGTTGAGCCAACTTACCCAACCGATTGCGAAACCAGCCGGATTGCTTTGGTTGCTCACAACGCTGTTGCTTTCTGTTGCCGCGTTGTTGATGTGGCAGCAACATCCCTATTGGTGGGTTCTGGCCTTTCCCGGAATCCTGTTTTCCCAAATACTTATTATTAGCCACTGGACTGACGCCCGCTTTGGTACAGTAGCCAACATTATAGGCCTCCTTTTTGCCCTGACAGCAGCCGGTACCTGGCAGTTCGATCAAATGGTAGCACAGGAAAAAACTACCCTGCTGGAACATATCAACAAGGATACGCAGTACCTGCTCCCTGAGCGCGTAGCCAGTTTACCACCCATAGTGCAACAGTGGCTGCAGACCAGTGCTGCTGTAGGGCAGCCCATACCCAATAGTGTGTACCTGGAGCAGGAGGGAGAAATGCGCCCCAAACCCAATGGGAAATAAATACCCTTCCGGGCCAGCCAGTATTTCAATACCCGGGAACCCGCTTTTCTCTGGCAAACCAATATTCCACTCGGACCAGGCTTATCGCTCAAAGGAAGTGATTTGTACACCAACGGTCACGGCCATATGCTGATCAAAATGAACGCCCTGTTGCCCGTTGCCGACACCAAAACACCGGAAACCGACCAGGGATCCATGATTCGGTTTTTGGGTGAACTGTGCTGGTTTCCCGCCGCCGCTGTTTCTGATTACCTGCAATGGGAACAAACCGATTCGCTGAGCGCCCGGGCTACCATCCGTTATGCTGGGCTTACCGGAACCGGGAATTTCCACTTTTCTCCAACAGGCGGCTGTTGCGCTTTGATGCCACGCGGTATTACGATCGCAAAGGCGGCGCCACCCTGGAGGCCTGGGAAGTGCGCAATACCGCCTGGAAAACATTCAAGGCGTACGGGTACCCGTAGAAAGTGAAGTGTGCTGGAAACTGCCTGAAGGTGACTACACCTGGTTGAAACTGAAAATTACCACACTGCGTTACAACGATGTCGTGCATTGAACCAGCCTTTCGATGTACCTTTGTCCTATGAAACCGACTTTTGCCGATCTTAAGCTCAATACACCGCTGCTGGATGCCCTCTACGACTTAGGGCTGACAGAGCCCACGCCCATCCAGATGGAGGCCTTTTCGCCCATCCTATCGGGGCGGGATGTATTGGGTATTGCCCAAACCGGTACCGGCAAAACATTTGCCTACCTGATGCCCATTTTGCGGAACCTGAAATTTTCCAAACAAAAAAATCCCAGAGTGCTCATCATTGTACCCACGCGGGAACTGGTGGTACAGGTGGTTTCCGAAGCGCAAAAACTAAGCAAATACACGAACATCCGCATTGGCGGGGTTTATGGCGGCACCAACATCAATACCCAGAAGCAAGTGGTGGCAGAAGGGCTCGACATTCTGGTGGGTACCCCCGGCCGGATTATGGACCTTTCCCTCACCCGCGTACTGATCATGTCATCGATACGGCAATTGGTCATCGATGAGGTAGACGAAATGCTCAACCTTGGCTTTCGAGCCCAGCTCACCACCATTTTCGACAGCCTGCCGCGCCGCCGGCAGAACCTCATGTTTTCCGCCACCATGACGGATGAGGTGGATGTAGTTATTGACACCTTTTTTAACCTGCCCATCACCATTGAAGTGACGAGAGTAGGTACGCCGCTGGATCAGATCCACCAAACCGCCTATCCGGTCGCCAATTTTTTTACCAAGCTCAATCTCCTCGAGCACTTGCTGGCTACCGACAAAAGCATGCAAAAAGTGCTCATTTTTGGTGCGACCAAGCGTATGGCTGACCGCATTCACGAACGACTGGAAGCCCGCTTCCCCGGCAAATTCAGCCCCGTACACTCCAATAAATCCCAGAATTACCGCCTTTTTGCCGTACACAAGTTCCAAACCGGCGAAGTACGCGGATTGGTAACCACCGATCTGCTCGCCCGCGGTCTCGACGTGACAGACGTCACCCACGTTATCAATGTGGACACCCCCCACAGAACCCGAGTCCTACATTCACCGCATCGGCCGAACGGGCCGGGCCGACGCAGAAGGCTCCTCCATCACCTTCATTACCCCCGAGGAAAAACCCCTGCAGGAGGCCATCGAAGCCCTGATGAACAAACCGATTCCCATGCTGCCGTTCCCGGAGGAAGGGGAAGTGTCAGAACACCTGACCATAGAGGAGCAGGGTACCATCAAAGGTGATAAGAATTACCTGCCGGAAGCGACGCTCAAGTACTCACAGGGAGCTTTTCATGAAAAAGCGGAAAAAAATAAAAAAGTCAACCGCGGCAACAAAACCATTAACCTGAAAAAGAAAAAGCACAAAAGGCCGCTGACACGGGGAATGAAAGTGAAGAAAAAATAGTGCTTAAATGTTTCCGTAACTGCGTCAATGCAATTTTTCAACCAACTACAATTGCGAACCATGAAAAAGTACTCCTGCTCCTTTTCCTGCTCAGCCTGACGGCTCCTGCCTTTGCCGACCAGCTCGCCTGGCTCACCAAAGCCCAGGCCGACAAAACCCAGCAGTGGCTGAATAAAAATTCATTAAAAAAGGTTGTACTATGGTGCGCCTGTTGCGATAGCGATGCCAAAACGAAAGGTACCGTTCAAAAATATGAAATCAGGCAAGTAGATGGTTATCCGGAGTATTATGAGTTAGTACTGACGATTCGAAATGAAGCAGGAGGCATCGAGGTCATGCCGGTTGACCTGGCCTATGTACACATAAAAAAAGGCAAAAAAGCGCGTTGTCTGGGAAAGGTTATCGGATTAGAATGCGACCCCTGTACCAAGCCCTTCCCCTGGTAAGGCCAGCAACATCTATCCTGAATATTAATGTAAGCGTCGGGGGTGTCATTACTGGAAAACATTCTACCAGTAATGACACCCCCGGTGTTTTTTAGCATCCCTCATGCTATAATATGCCAGCCCTTCGGGCTTTAACCATTGGAGCACAGGATTTGGGTTTACCATGAGCAGCACTTTTTTTACCGTATTACCGATCCAACAGAAGCGGGAACAAAACCCATTGTTGCATTCCCCTCCATGAGTAAAACCCGAAGGGCTGGCATACTATAGCAAAATAACATCGCATTTATCCTTGGGGGTGTCATTACTGGCGAAATCCTTCAATTGCACTAACAACCTTTCTCCCCCTTTCCCGTTTTATGCTAAAGGAAATTCACCTTGTTTACGTCATCAATCCACCCAATCATGTTTTCTTTTTTCAAAAAAGACCCGCTCGCCAAACTTCAAAAACAATACGATCAGCTCCTGCTGGAAGCCCGCGATTTGCAACGCGGCGGTGACATTAAGGGCTTTTCAAAAAAAATGGCAGAGGCTGAGGCCGTAGCCGTCGAAATTGAACAACTGAGCAAGTCCGGCGCCTGATCATTTGCGCACTGCCACTGGCCGGAACAGGTAGGTTACACCTATACTGGCAGTTTCTGTCGTCAGGCGATAACCAGTCATATCCGGATCACGCAAATCCTTTGGAATGAGATTCGTGAACCCGCGGCTGTAATTAAGCGTGAAACGCAAGCCCATATTGGTTTCAAATCCAAAATCTATACTTGCGCCGGCATCAATAGGACTGAAATCGTCACTCACCTTCGTGCCAAACTCAATGGACTGATGGATGTCGTCAATAGGGATAGCATCGTTCTTCGGTGTAAATTGTGCCCGATGCTTTCCCCCAACCCCAAAGGCAACGTAGGGCCCGAGAGCGCCATAAACACCCTTTCCGTGAAGCGCCAGCTGTACCGGAACGTTGACATAATAGGGGCGGGCGCTCATGCTTACCTCGTATCCTAAAATATCTTCGTTAAAGCGAAAACCGCGCCCTTGCAACTCCACTCCCGCATTGATGGCCAGTACTTGGCTGAGATCGAACTGTGCCAACCCACCCACATGGAAGGCTACGATCGGATGTAATGTTGGTTCATTGGGAAGTTGTTCGTGGTACTGCACATTGGCTACATTCATTCCTGCCTTAACGCCCAAGGAAAATTGGCCATAAGCGGTAGGTAGTATGAACAAAACGCCAAATACCATAAGACTGATTTTTATTAAAGTTTTCATGTCTAAGGATTTTTAAGTGATATTGAGCAAACAAAGCTTCACGGCAGCTCACCTCAATGCAAATGACCTCCGACAGCCCCCCTGCTGTTTCATGCTGTCGGCACTGCTAACGTCAGCAACAACTGCCAATAACCTTCATCACTATTATTGCTAATTTGCAGCATGATTCGCAGCAAAAAGAACAGTCCTGTTATGAAAGGCACTGTGGCGCTCGTCCACAGTGGAAGCGAGTTTTTCACAACCGCCCATGACCTGATTGACAAGGCAGCGTTTGAACTCCATCTGCACACCTATATTTTGGATGACGACGCTACGGGTATAAAGATCATTCGGGCGATGTGCAGGGCAGCTGCCCGGGGGGTGAAGGTGTTTATATTGGTCGACGGATTTGCGTCCGCGGATTTATCAGCAGCCAGCATCAGTTTTCTCCACGAAGCGGGCGTGCATTTCCGATTTTTTGAACCCCTGGCGAGGTCCAACCACTACTTTCTGGGCAGAAGGCTGCACCGAAAGGTACTGGTGGCCGATGGTACACTGGCCCTGGTGGGCGGCATTAACATCAGCGATCGTTACAATGATACTGCGCTGGGACCCGCCTGGAAGGACTACGCTGTTTGCCTGCAAGGGCCGTCTGCGAAAATACTACAGGACCTTTGCCGTCGCAGCTGGGCAAACAAACACCGCTTTATGGCCTATACCCCTCCTGCAGCCGAATTCCCTGTTTTTCTGCAGCCCATTTTTTCCAACGAACTGGTCAGAATACGTCAGAACGACTGGCTTTTGAAAAAGCGCGACATCTCCGCCTCCTATGCAACCTTGCTGTCGAGCGCTGAGCAGCACGTGACCATCATGTGCAGTTATTTCCTGCCCGGTTTTTTCATCCGTAACAGGTTGGAACGCGCGGCACGCCGCGGCGTCAAAATCCGCTTAATCTTAACCCAACGGTCCGATGTACCCATTTTTAAATATGCCGAGCGTTACCTCTACGGTTGGTTGCTTCATCGGGGAATTGAAATTTACGAATATGAAAAATCGGTGGTACATGCCAAGGTTGGCGTTGCCGATGGCCGATGGGCCACCGTGGGATCCTACAACATCAACGACCTGAGTGCTTTTGCCAGCATCGAACTGAATGTCGATGTGGTATCTCCAGATTTCGCGGCCCAACTGGAAAGCGAACTCAATCAAAATATCCAAAACGACTCCAAAGCCATTACCCTGGAAAACTACAGCAAAAAACGGCGCTTTTACAGCACCTTCATCAACTGGAGCGCCTACCAGCTGATGCGACTCTCCTTTGCGCTGGCTGGATTTCAAATTAAGGTTTGAACGGAACCCAAGCCTCTCGGAAAAAAGGTGCTGCCATATTTGCATTTTTAAAGTTATTTTTTATATTTGTTGTGGTTTATGCCTTGAAAATTCGTGAACCCCAGCCACCTGAAAACTACCTACCTGTCGGATTTTCAAACACCGATTTTGTAGCATCAATTGCTACGGCTACAACATAATGTAGCCCTTGAGATTTCTTCCCTGCACGTTGCTCTGTTGCATAGTGGTTCCATTTTCAGCACTCAGCTGGAAAGGGCTGGAATGGTTCATGTCATTTTCTCACCTTTCATTTTTACCTTATGGAAGATAGATATTTCAACAACGGATGGTTTGGAAAGCACCCTGCTATTTACGATCTGGGTGGATTATTGATCAAGCCGTTGCGCCGCCGCGCTGCCCGAATTCTGGGCAACAAACCACTTAACGTCCTCGACATCGCTACTGGCACTGGTGAACAAGCTTTAGCCACTGCACTTGCCGGGCACAGGGTCACCGGGATCGACCTCGATCCTAAAATGCTGGAGCGCGCCGCTAAAAAGGTAAAACCCGACTTAGCCCTCACTTTCATGCAAGCCGATGGAAGTGCATTGCCTTTTGACGATAACCAATTTCAGGCAGTAACCATCTCTTTCGCCATGCACGACATGCCTTTCGACATTGGCGTTGAAGTGCTCCGGGAAGCCCGGCGGGTACTTCGCCCCGATGGCTTTTTGCTGATCATCGATGCCAACGAAAAAGGAGCCAACTTTGGCGCTGATCTGTATCACCTGATCGCATCACTGTATGAGTCGGAAAACTATGCTCCATTTGTCAAAAGAAGTCTCGGTATGTATTTTGAAGCGGCAGGCTTTGGGTTCCGCCAGCAGGAAACCTTCCTCGGCGCCGTTCGTTTCGTTGTAGCCGATCCGGTTGCCATTGCGCACGAATTCTTACCCGCCAGGAAAATTGATTTGGACCTACCGGTATTAGCGTTTGACTTCTGAGCATTCGGTAATTAGTCCAGCAAACCCCATAAGCTTCATCTTGTTATACGGGCGCATCGCGCCCAACTTTGCAGGGAGTTTAACACATCCCTTCAAATACAAATATTATGTCCTATTTCCACAGTAAAATACTGCCCAACACCAGCTTCGAAACCGCCCTGGAGAAAACCACGGCTGCCCTTCAAACCGAAGGTTTCGGCGTATTGACCAACATAGACATTCAGGCTACGCTGAAAAAGAAAATTGATGCCGATTTTAAACGGTACCATATCCTCGGCGCCTGCAACCCGCAATTCGCCCACAACGCATTGTTGGCCGAAGACAAAATTGGACTGTTTTTGCCCTGCAACTTTGTCGTGGAAGAACATGCCGATGGTAGCGTTGAAGTATCGGTCGTTGACCCAGTTGCCTCTATGATGGCGGTGAAAAACCCCGCCCTGGAGCCACTGGCTATGGAAGTGAAGGCAAAACTGGAAAAGGTAATGAGCAGGATTTAAGTTGACCTTTTCGATGGTGCTGGTGTAACACACTACTGGACATTTTTTAAAATGCACCCCTTATGTGCCTCATGTGGCATATCTCATGTGCCTTTATGTGGTTAATTTAAAAATGTCCATTAGTACACTGTAAACTAAGTTTCGTTTGATTTTGGCTGAATCTTTTGGCGCCATCCATCGTCTGTTTTCTCAGCAAGAGCGCTGCTATTCCTTCAAAAACAGGCTTCACCGCCCACAAAATCCTCTACCAAATCTCAACAAACTTAATTTACAGTGTAATTAGTACACTGTAAACTAAGTTTCTTTGTATATCATGTTTTCTGAGTTGACCTTTGAATAATGCCGGTTCAATTTTTTTCTGGCATCTGTGATGGAAAATTGCCAACTCACTTTAATCCGTTTCTCTTGACGTTCTTTGACACATGCGAGGACTTGTTTTTCTACTAGTTCTTTTGCCGCAATGCGTTTATTGAGGCAGGCCCGTGCAATGGCAGAAAACTCAATTTCAACGGCATTGAGCCAGGATGCTTTTTTTGGGGTGTAATGAAACTCAAATTTGTGCGATAATTCGTAAGCCGTTTGGGCATTAAAATGTTCGTAAAAAGAACTGCAATTATGGGTGTTCAAATTATCTTGGATGAGCCTGATTTTCTTTGCTTTAGGAAACTGCTTGCTTAGCAGTTGCATGAACTCAGCGTATTCTATTTTTCGACGCTGATCATAAACCAGAGCAAATCGCTTTGCGCTCAGCGGCTCGATCGCTAAAAGCAAACAGCAACAGCCATTTTTTTCATATTCATAATGTTGCTTACGAATCTGCCCAGGTTTAAGTTCAAGGCCTTCAATCACGTCGCCGAGAAGAAAACAGGGTCTTTCATCGAAACAAACCACCGGATAGCGTTCATCATAAGGCAGCCGGTAAAGCCGCAGAATATTCTCCATCGCAGCCAGAAAGGCAGCATTAATCACCCCAATACACCAAGTCTTTACTAAGTGCGGTTTAATTTTCTTTTTTTTAAAATCTTATTCACCTCAGTATGTGAAATACTATCACAGTAGCCTAATTCAATAACTTTATCTGCTAAAAGCCTTAAACTCCATTGACTGTAACCCTCGGGAGGCGCTTCACAAGCCAATAGCGTAATTTGATCCTTTTGCTCTGCCTGGATTTTTATCGGCCGGCCTGGTCGCACTTCATCATACAAGCAGTTTAATCCACTTGACTTATACTTCTGGGCCAGTTTGCCAAGGCTTACTTTGGACAAGCGCGAAAGAGGAACAACTGCTTCATAAGTCTGGCCCTTATCCAGTTCTAATAAAGCCGTGATCCGTTTGTAAGTCCTCGATTTCAATGAACCTTTGAAAACCATTTCTTGTAAAACTTCGCGGTCTTCATCCGCTAAACTAACGTGTGACTTTTTCATCAGGAGAATTTTATTCTCCGCAATATACAAAGAAACTTAATTTACAGTGTAATTAGTATGCTGGTGTAAATACCTGCACCATCGAAAAAAAATCCTGTTTCACCCCCCCGCCCCCTGATTCATATCACCCACCACCACAACCCCCCTCAGCGCATCTTCAGCCCTGGGTTGACCAACTTTGTACAGTCACCCAAAACAGCTGATCATGCAGCCCAACCGCACCCAGCTCCTCAACCGATTGTGGGAATTTCAGCGTCGCAGCGGTTACATCCGCGATGAAGACATTCAGGCTTGTGCCCAGTGGCTCGGCCTTTCAAGCATAGAAATTGAGGGCGTTGTTTCCTTCTACCATTTCTTTCACCGCAAACCCGCGGGTGCTGTCAGCATTTATGTAGACAACAGCATCATCGCCGACCACGCGGGCTATGCCGACATCGTTGCGGCGTTCGAAACGTCCACCGGGGCAAAATTAGGAGGCACTGATCCCAGCGGATTGTTTGGCCTGTTCTCCACTGCTTGCATCGGCCTGAGCGACCAGTCGCCGGCAGCCCTCATCAACTTCCAACCTTTTACCCTGCTTACACCCGAGAAGGTGGAGCATATTGTCGGACAAATCCGGCAGGGCGTTCCAGTTGCTCAACTCGCCGACCCGGTTTTGCCCAACATCCAATACCTGCCGCCAGGTGAAAAAACCATCTTTTTTCGCGATTTTATACCCGGTTCCGCACTCGCAGCAGGCGCCCGGAAAGGAGCAGCGGAGATCATTGCCGACCTCAAAAATTCCGAACTCAGCGGCCGTGGTGGCGCCTATTTCCCCAGCTGGATAAAATGGAAAGCCTGTCGAGAATACAGCTCAGAAACGAAATACGTGGTTTGCAATGCCGATGAAGGCGAACCCGGTACTTTCAAAGACCGTGTGCTGCTGCAAGCCTGTCCCGAAACCGTGCTGGAAGGCATGATACTGGCCGCTTACACCATCGGCGCCAGCGAGGGCATCATTTACCTGCGCGCCGAGTATTTCTGGCTGCTGCCCAGGTTGGAAACAGCCCTGCAGCACTACCGCAGCAAAGGCTTGCTGGGAAAAGATGCTGGCGGCGTTAGTGGTTTCAATTTCGACATCCGCATCCAGCTCGGCGCCGGCGCTTACGTTTGTGGTAGGAAACGGCCCTGCTCGAATCCATGGAAGGCAAACGCGGCGAACCCCGTACCAAATGGTTCTTCCCCGTGGAGAAAGGATACCTGCAGCAGCCCACACTCATCAGCAACGTCGAAACCTTTGCCGCGGCCGCCCACATCATCGAGATGGGAACAGCTGCCTGGCACGCCCGCGGTATACCCGGTTCGCCAGGCACCAAACTCATCAGCGTGTCGGGCGATTGCAGCCGGCCAGGACTCTACGAAATCGAGTGGGGGATGTCTGTTGCCGATTTGCTGGATCTTTGCGACGCCCGCGATCCGTATTATATCCAGGTCAGCGGCCCCTCCGGTGAGTGCCTCTCCATGGCCGAAAAAGATCGCCGCATTTCCATGCTCGACCTGCTGGAACGCAAAGACATTCGCTGTGGCGGCTCTTTTATGGTATTCAACCAGGAGCGCGACCTGGTCCGCATACTGCTCAACTTTTCCGCTTTTTTCAAGCATGAATCCTGCGGCATCTGCACTCCCTGCAGGGCTGGCAACTTCATCCTCCAACGGCAAATTGAAAAAATCGACCGCGGTATGGCCGAACCTTCCGACCTCAACGATATCCGCCACTGGGGTGCCATGATGCAAGCCGCCAGTCGTTGCGGGCTCGGAAAAACCGCTGCCAACACCCCCATTATGGCCATGGAAAAATTCGAAGATTATTTCAACGGCAGGCTCAATAAAAGTGCAACGGCCCTTAACCGGGCTTTCGATCTGGAACGTGCAGTAGCCGACTACGAACAGTTTAAACCCTAAATGCCATGGCCAATACCATCACTTTTCGCATAGACGGCCGGGAAATACAGGCCGAAGCAGGCCGCAACCTGGTTGAAGTAGCCCGTGAAAATGGTATTTTCATCCCCACCCTGTGCTACTATCCGCAGCACGGACAGCCCCTGGGCACCTGCCGCGCCTGCACCTGCGAACTCAATGGAAAATCGGGTATTGCCTGCACCACCAAAGTGCAGGACGGACTGGAAGTATCGCTGCATACACCTGTGTTGGACGACCTGCGGAAGGCCATCGTAGAAATGATGTTTGCCGAAGGCAATCACTTTTGCACCGCCTGTGAAAAAAGCGGCCAATGCGACCTCCAGCACATGGCCTATGAACTGGGCATTTCCCATGCCCGTTTTCCACACCTCTTCGAAGACCGTGTTGTCGATTTTACCCCGACACGGATGGTGCTGGAGCACAACCGCTGCATCAAATGCCGCCGCTGCGTGGAGGAAATCCGGACCGACGACGGCAAACAGGTGTTTTCCTACATCGACCGGGGCAACGACACCGTTGTCGGCATCGATCAGGAGCAGGAGGCCAGGCTCAGCGACGCGCAGGCTAAAAATGCCATGCACATCTGTCCTACCGGCGCCATCATCGTGCGGGGCAATACCATGAGCCGGCCCTTTGGCGACCGCCCCTTCGACATGCATTCCTCCAGACCACCGCAAACGCCACTGATCCTCCCGCCCCAGGCAAAACGCGAGAAAAAACGAATCGCCACCACTTCTCTGGCTGGCTGCTTCGGTTGCCACATGTCGATGCTCGACATCGATACTGAACTGCTCGACATGTTGCAATTCGTGGAATTCAACCGATCGCCGCTCACCGACATCAAAACCATCACCGAACGCTGCCACCTGGGCATCATTGAAGGAGGGTGCTGCAATTCGGAAAATTTGGAAACACTGCGAAATTTCAGGGAAAACTGTGACATTCTGGTAGCGGTAGGAGAATGCGCCGTGTGGGGCGGATTACCGGCCATGCGCAACACCATTCCGTTGGCCGAATGCCTCGAAGAAGCCTACCTCAAAGGAGAAACCGGTGGCGTAGTGCCCTACCACGAAGACCTGCCCAAAATCCTGGATAAAGTATATCCCTGCAACGAAATTGTAAAAATCGATTACTTCATTCCCGGGTGTCCGCCCTCAGCTGGCCACATCTGGAAAGTGATACAAAACCTGCTCTGGAACGAACACCACTCGGTGCTGTACTCGGAGTTTAAATACGATTAATGGGCTTTTGTGAAAAGTAGCAATACAACCCTTTAACCGTTTAGCACCTGCCATCATCATGAAAATAACCATCGATCCCGTTACCCGCGTAGAAGGCCATGGCCGGGTTACCATCCACCTCAACGATGCCGGCGAAGTGGAAAACGCCTTTTTTCACATCGTGGAATTTCGCGGCTTCGAACGCTTCATTCAGGGCCGGCCCTACTGGGAGGTGCCCGTGCTGGTACAGCGATTGTGCGGCATTTGTCCGGTCAGCCACCACCTGGCCGCTGCCAAAGCGGTCGACCAAATTGTAGGGGTTGATCCGGGCAACTTACCGCCTGCCGCGGAAAAACTCCGGCGCTTGTTGCACTACGGACAAATATTTCAATCGCACGCCCTCCACTTCTTCTACCTGGCCTCCCCCGACCTGCTTTTTGGCATGGAGGCCCCGGCCGCCATACGCAATGTGGTGGGTGTGGCCGGGCTCGACCCCGAGCTGGCCCGAAAAGGGATTCTCATGCGGAAATTTGGGCAGGAGATTATCCGGGCAGTCACCGGAAAACGCATCCACGGCGTTGCCGCGGTGCCCGGCGGCATGCAATCAACCTTCACCGCCACCGAGCGCGATTATTTTTTAAACGGGAAGGACATACCCTCGATAGAAACCATGGTGGACTGGTCGCTGGAAATGCTGCAGTTCATCGCCCATTACCATGCCCGCAACCGCCACCTGCTCGACACGTTTGCTTCCTACCCTTCGGGTCACCTGGGCTTGGTGGGAAAATCCGGCGCCCTGGAACTTTACCACGGCCGGCTGCGGGCCATCAACCATTTGGGAGAAATCACACTGCCCGATGTACCCACCGATGCCTACGCCCGCTATTTTTCGGAGGGCGTAGAACGCTGGTCGTACATGAAATTTCCCTACCTCAAATCCCTCGGTCGGGAACAGGGCTGGAACCGCGTCGGCCCGCTGGCCCGCATGAACATTTGCAATTTTATCCCTACGCCGCTGGCCGACCACGCCCTGCGCGAATTCCGCGCTTTTGCCGGCACCGAAGTGGTCAACCACACCATGTACACCCACTGGGCCCGGTTGATCGAAATGCTGCACTGTGCAGAAATGCTACGCGAACTCCTCACCGACCCCGAACTGATGAGCACCGAGCTGGTAGCCACCGGCAAACCCCGGCATGAAGGCATCGGCATCATCGAAGCACCCCGCGGCACCCTTACGCACCACTATCAGGTGGACGACAAAGGCATGATCACCAAATGCAACCTCATCGTATCTACCACCCACAACAACGAAGCCATGAACCGCGCCGTGCGCTGGGTGGCCCATGAAGCCCTGCACAAACAACCAGAAATCACCGAAGGCATGCTCAACAAGGTGGAAACCGCCATACGTGCCTACGACCCCTGCCTCAGCTGCGCCACCCACGCCCTGGGTAAAATGCGCCTTGAGGCCGAACTCTACGATGCCAACGGGCATTGTATACAAACACTCCGCAGATCATGAAAAAGCAATTGCTCCTTATCGGTATAGGCAACGACGAACGCGCAGACGACGGACTCGGCTGGCGTTTTCTCGACCGCGCGGCAGCCCTCAATTTACCCGGCTGCCAACTCGAATACCGCTACCAACTCGCCGTGGAAGACTCCGAAACCATCGATGGCTTTAAAAAAGTGCTGTTTATTGACGCCACTCAGGAAAAACTACCCGAAGGCTTTCGCTTCCGAACTTGCGAACCCGATCCACTCCCAACCCTCTATACCCACCAGCAAACACCGCAGGCAGTGCTTTACCTCGACAAACTCCTGCACGACAAAATACCCGATGCCTGGGTGCTGGAAATCCAGGGCGAAAACTGGGAACTCGGTGAAAAACTCAGCAAAACAGGCAACGCCAACCTGGAAAAAGCTTGGACGGCATTTCATGATTGGCTGGCAAAACATGGAATAGCTATACCTTTGGTGCACTGAAACACCCACTCGCCCATGCCCAACCCGATCCTCCTCCTCCACGGCGCCCTCGGCAGGCTCCACCCAAATGCTTCCCCTCTACGAATACTTGCAGCAACAGGGCCGCGAAGTGTACAAAATGAACCTCAGCGGCCACGGACAACGGGTGGTGCCGCCCATTTTTTCTATGATCGATTTCGCCGCGGAGGTAGGCGGACTGCTCACCGCCAAGGGGCTACGGCAGGTCGATGTTTTTGGTTACAGCATGGGCGGCTATGTGGCCCTTACCCTGGCCCTGCAGCGGCCCGAACTCGTGGGCAGCATCACCACCCTGGGCACCAAGTTCCACTGGAATCCGGAAACCTCAGCCCGCGAAGTAGCCCGGCTCAACCCCGATAAAATAAAAGAAAAAGTACCGCAATTCGCCGAAGCCCTTGCCCTGCAGCACGGCGAAACCAACTGGGTTCCCCTGATGGAACGCACCGCAGAACTCCTCCACAGCCTGGGCCACGGGCACGCGCTCACCGACGAAGATTTTCGCCGCATTCAACAGCCCGTAACCATCCTGTTGGGATCAGAAGACAATATGGTTACGCGGGAAGAATCGGAACATGTGGCCGGGGTTTTACCGCATGGGACGTTCCGCTTACTGGAGGGGGTGAAGCATCCGATCGAGGGCGTTGAGCCCGGTGGAATTTGGTCTTTAGTCTTTGGTCTTTAGTCTTTGGGTGTTGCCCAGTGCGTCAGGTTTGATTCCAAACAGCCCAAGCGAAGCACCCCCAAAGACTAAAGACCAAAGACTAAAGACTAAAGACCATCACCCCAGCTTCCAGTCGTACGGGCTTTTCTTCAACGCCTCCAACTGCTCCTTCATCTTCGCATCGATCAGGTCCTTCTCCATCGCGATCCGGGCAGCTACTTTGTGCGTGCCCGTTTCGGCATTGAAGCGCAGGAAATTTTGCACCTTACTGGAGAGCAGGGTGGTTTTTTCCAGGTGCGCCATTTCGAACACATGCTCGTGCTGGTGCAGCAGGTAGTCGTACGGACTGCGGGTAGAAATCAGTTTGACAAAAATCGGTGAGGTTTCGATGGCCACAAACAGCAGGGTAATAAAGATGCTGGCCAAAAGGATCGGCTCGCTTTTTGCCGCTGAGGCGGCCAAGCGCATCCATGCGGGCGGCCAGGCCATTGTACCGCGAGCGTTGCAGGGCAGCCGTTTCGGTTAGCACCGTTGCCTCCAGGGCCTGTACGGCTTTTTCTTTATCCTGAATGGCCGGCAGGTTGATGGCCAGCAGTGCCGCCAGTTCGGCTTCGGACTTGTCGGCATCCGCTTTTTTTGCCTTGTAAATGGGGCCCATGTTCCTGATTTTGGAGCCGCCGGTGCCATCGGCCTCGGCCAGGGCGCGTTGCACGAGGGTGTCGCGCAGGGCGGTTTTGGCCGTAATTTCCGATTTCAGGGTGGCAATCTGGGCGCGTTCGTCGGCAATTTGGGCCGTAAAGCGGTCCTTCACCTTGTCTTCCTGCTGCTTGAACACCTCCTGTTCCATCTGCACCAGTTCGGATTCGATTTCTTTCTCGAAAATTTTCATTTCCAGGGGCTTGGAGATCACCAGCGCCAGCAGCACCGCCAGCAGGAGCCGCGGGGTGGCGATGAAGAGGTCCTGCCACCATTTGCCCCGGCTTTTCATGCTCATGACGATGTAGCGGTCGAGGTTGAATATCATGAGCCCCCACACCATGCCAAAGGCAACGGCAGCGAGCCAGGAGTCAAAAACCGTGTACAGGGCATAGCCAGAGGAGAAAAAAGCCAGCACGCCGGTAAAGAACACCGTAGCGCCAATGCCAGCGTATTTGTTTTCGTCGGTAGGGCATTGCTCGAGTATGGACGCATCGGTCCCAGAGCAAAACAGGAAAAATTGTTTTAGCGTTTTCATAGCAGCAATAAAAGTAGGAACGTTTTGTTTTTGTTATTCATCCATAACTTCAAAGCAACGGGAAATATTGGAAGCATGCACAATTTTATCGATGAGCAGCCGGGAAAAGACGATGTTTTGGATTTGCGATTTCCAATTTACGATGGTCCTGCCCCCCCTCAAGGGGGTGGGGATTTGCGATTTCCAATTTACGATTTGCGATTTCCGATTGGGATTTACGATTTACGATGGTCACCCCCCTGCCCCCCCCTCAAGGGGGGACATTTGCACCCAACTCCGTTCTTTTTGATTCACATAATACACGGCAATGCTGTGTGCGGGTCCCCCCTTGAGGGGGGCAGGGGGGGTGACCATCAAAAATCGCAAATCCCAATCGGAAATCGTAGATCACAAATCGGAAATCGCAAATCCCACCCCCTTGAGGGGGGGGGGGGGAACAAAAGGGTGACATCCAATCAAAATCGCAAATCCCAATCGGAAATCGTAGATCGCAAATCGGAAATCGCAAATCCCACCCCCTTGAGGGGGGCAGGGGGGTGACCATCAAAAATCGTAAATCCAAATCGGAAATCGTAGATCGCAAATCAAATCAAATGGGTAAATCCCAATCGTAGATCGCAAATCGGAAATCGCAAATCCCACCCCCTTGAGGGGGCAGGGGGTGAACATCGGAAATCAAAATCAAAATCAAATCATAAATCGGAAATCGGAAATTCTACCGCACCAGCACCACCCGTCTCCCCGCACCCAACAAATAATACACCCCGTTGGCAGCCGAGGAAAGATCCACCCGAACGCCGTCGCCACTAAGCACCAGCCGCCCCATGGCATCGTACACCGCCCAAGCTATCGGCTCCGACAAATAAAACACGCCCGCCGAGGGGTTTGGCCACACCCGCAGCGTCACAACCGCTGGCTCCGACACCCCCGAGGCCTGCAGCAGTTCAAAAGCGCCCACATCAATGGCTGCGCCGCTGACTACACGCGGCGTGCCACCCAGCGGGTGCGCATATTGAAACACCGGCGTGAGCCAGGCCGGCAGCATACCCGCCGCATCAATGGCCGGAGAACCCGGCAGGAGCTGGTAATCGTAATTGGCCGGATCCGCCAGATCCGAGATCATCACCTTAATGTTGTGCAGCGTATCCGCCGTGCCGGGGTAGTTCAGAAAATTGCCCGGGCCTGCGTACAGGTTGTTCCACAGCAGCACCGTATCGGCCCCGGCGCTCAGCTTAAAGAAAATGGCGTTGCTGGAGGGCTTTTCGTTCACCACCGTGTTGTGCGCGGCGTAAAACACCTTGTCGGGGTTGTTGTAGCCCTCCGCACCGATGGAAACAATGGCCGAGTTCGGCGACTGCGGCCCCTGCTGCAGCACATTGCCGATCATTACGCAGCGACCGCCATTGGGCATGTCGATGGTATAGCTCGAGGTGCCGTCCGACTCGTCCATGATCCGGTTGTACAGCACATAGGTTTCCCGCGCCCTTGATTTCAGGGTATGCCCCACTGAGGCATGGTGCGAGTAGCAGAACCGAAACGTAAAACGGCGCACGTGGTTGATGTAGAGGTTGTGCGAAAGCCCGTCGCCCGCGCCGTTGTGGCCGAACTCCGAGTACTCGATCAGGATATCCGAATTGAGGTTGTCGCCTGCCAGAATGCCGTCCTGGTTGTTGTGAAAAAAGCAGTGCCGCACCGTGAGCCCCGTGCCTTCCTGCCGGATGCCCGCGCCGTTGTTGTCGGGCACCGTGCAGCCACTGAACTCGATGTATTCCACCGTGGTATTGTTCCCCTGGATTACCCAGATGGCCTTCCCCTGCGCGCTGGCGCCGGCGGCCTCCAGGTGCGCGTAGCCGCCCAGGCCCCGGAGCAGCAGGTCGTGCTTTTTCCACACCGCCACATCGGCCGTGTACAGTCCGGCCGCGATGTTCACGGTATCGCCATCCTGCACCAGGTTGACCACTTGGCTGGGTTTGGCGTAGGGCGCTGCGGGGCCGACGGACCATTGGGTAGCGCCCGCCGCCGGGAGGCGGGGAAGAGAGAGTAGAGGGAGTAGAATAGAGGAGAGGGGAGGAGACGGAGGCGGGTGGGCATGGTATTTTTATTGGTAAAATACGAAATTCGGATGAAAATTAAGGGTACGGATTGCGCGCCAGCGGACAGCGTTATTCCGCTAAAAAATGGATTCCAGCCCTTAGAACCGGGTTTTGAGCGCGCCTATTCAAGAAAATGCCCCTAAAAGTTAAATAGCGGGTTTTTTATTTAAGTGCACAAAGCCTTAACCTGCATTGCGGTGGGTCAATCAGAAGTTGTATGCCATGCGAAAAGGAAAAGTCACCTCGCATTTGGCATATTGGCAAAGACGCAAAACCAAATATCCCATCCCGTATGTATTCCAATATTTGCCAGTAATCTGACTTACTGGCGTTTTTTTGATTTCCAATATTTGCCAAAAACTCGTACTTTTGGTAAAATTTTGATTTGAAATGCCAAGGATCATAGCAAATAAATTGGTTGATGCATTTAAGGACCGGGAGTATTTTACGCGTGAAGACCTCTTCGAGTTCTACCGTTCTTTTGAACCCGATCTGAAAGAAGGGACCTTCGGGTGGAGAATCTACGACCTCAAAGCCAAAAACATCATTAGACCACTCAAGAGAGGTCTCTATGTTATTTCATACAAACCCAAATACAAGCCGGAAACCTCTCCTGAGCTGATTAAGCTCGCAAAGCGAATCACAGACAAATTTGAGGACACCAAACACTGCATTTGGGAAACGGAATGGCTCAACGAATTTTCACAACACCAGGCCAGCAGACGAATGATCCTGATTGAAATAGAAAAGGATTTCATGGAGTCATTGTACTATGAACTGAAAGACTCATCAAGAAACGAGCTCTACCTGAATCCTGACGATAAAGAAATTGATTTTTACCTTGCTGAAAGCAACTATCCGGTCGTCATCAAAAAACTGATTACGCGCTCCCCTATTGCCAGAAGAACAGAGAAAAGGGTAAAATTTTATACACCGCTACTTGAGAAAATCCTGGTGGACCTCTATGCAGAAGAAAAGCTTTTCTACTACCTGCAAGGCGCTGAATTGGTGCACATCTACAAAAATGCCATTAGCAACTACGCCATCAATTTCACCAAACTCTTCAGCTATGCAAAACGCAGGGAGAGAGAACAAGACATCAAGCAGTTCATGACGAACCACATGTTCCACCTCGTAAAAGATATTATCGAATGATAAAGGAACATTGCTTTAAAGATGCGTGGTTAGAAGGATTTAAAAAACAAAAAGACCACAAGCGAATTGACAAAATCATTTTGGAAAAGATGATTTATGCCTTGCATTTGCTGGAGCGCTTGAAAAGCAATGGACTTGAATTTGTTTTTAAGGGTGGTACCAGTTTGGTGTTTCACAGAAAATCCCAAACATGCTCTTATTGGAAGAGGGAAATCGATTCTCCATTGATATCGACATAATCAGCAAAACTGACCGAAAAGAACTGGAGCGCATTTTGCAAAAGGTTGTTGATTCTTCCAATTTCACTGGTGTTGAACTGGACGAACACCGCAGCTACCAAGCCGGTGTTCCAAAGGCGCATTATAAGTTTTCATTTGATTCAACAACCAAAGGGAAGTATCCAGGAACCATTCTCCTGGATGTGCTCGTGGAGGATTCTATTTATCCGGAATTAATCGAAAAACCGGTGACTACCAAATGGATTGAAACGGATGAGGAGATCATGGTCAGCATGCCATCCATAGACTCCATCACAGGGGATAAATTAACAGCATTTGCTCCAAATACCATCGGTATTCCTTACTTCAAGGGTAAAGACAAACAACCGTTCTCCATGGAGATTTGCAAGCAGCTTTTCGACCTCAGCAAACTCTTCGAGAATCTTAACAATATGGAAGTGGTGACTGCCAGTTTTCAGGTATTTGCCGAGCATGAAATCGCTTACCGGAAAAAAAGAAATCCAACAGTAGAACTCACCCCTGAAATGGTTTTACAAGACACCATTGATACTTGCATCATCCTGGCCAAGCGTGATCGAGGCACTGATGATGAGAAAGCAAAATTCATAGAATTGCAAAAAGGGATCATCGCTTTTGGTACCGGTTTTTTAATGGCCGGTAATTTCAGGATTGATGATGCGATACCGGCATCCGCCCGAATTGCTTACCTGGCTGCCAAAATTTTGGTCAATGATCTTTCACCGATTAACTATTACCAAGGCCAGAACATTCAAGGCTTAACCATTGAGGATCAGGATTGGAACTTCCTGATGCGCTTGAAAAGACAACCGGATAAATCGTCATTCTATTATTGGTACCAGACGGTACAACTATTAACAACAGCCGAGGCACGACAAACGAACAAATAAGCAAGGTGTCGGTTTCGTCTCTGACCCTGCTGCACTTTGTCCAAAACTGCTATGAAAAAACGAAGGTGCTGGTAGCGTCTTCCATTCCTGATAGCCAGCAAGGAACAAACAGGCATCCTCCACGAAATTACCCGAAAGCAAAGCGGCCGTATTTATGTTTTCAGGGATCATCTGGCCCTGTTCCAGCACACAATCCAGTAAAAACAATAGACTCCTCCCTTCTCCTCCCTTCTCCTCCATGCTACTCCATGCTACTCCACTCCATCTCCTCCATCTCCTCCATCTCCACCTCCTCCCTCTCCTCCCCAAAAACCCACAAACCCCTTGCTTTTTCCAACCCATCGTTTATATTTGCCATAGGAATACCCCGCTCCGCTGCAAACCACGGCCGCCACTGCCTGGCGCGCCAGGCCAGAACGGGCTTAATCTGCACTACACTGGAATATGGTTGGGAACGCTTTATGGAAAAACACCGCGCTGCCGGGAGGCCGCGGGGTTGTGGGTTTGCGCCCCTGGGAGGCAGCCAAGCGTGTACAAAGAAAGCATAGCAACAAGCGATAACAGACTGATACGTGAAAATAAAAGTTAGCATTTCCACCACCTTTGCCTGCACCCTGGAACGCGCATTTAAAACACCCTTGCTCTGCGACGTTTCAAAAGTGCATACCGGGTACGGACTTATGCCCAAAGTGACACATTGCACCGATGACGACAACTGGGGACAGGTTGGCGCAAGCAAAAAGGTGTATGCCGCCAAATCATGGACCCAAAAGGGCGGCTTTGTTTCGGTCGACAACATTCTGGCGCGAACAGAAAACCAGTACTGGAAATTTCAGGTGTACAACTTCCAATCCTGGATGCTGGGTTTCTACAAATTTGTTGGCGAGTGGCGAACAACAGCCATTGAACCAGAGCGCATCCTGGTGGAATACACCTACACCTTGCATGCCAACATGCCACTCCTGTACCCGGTACATTGGTTGTTCGCCCATACCTTTTGGAAAACCTACATGAAGCGCGTGGTAGAAAATGTAAGGCAAATGGCTTATGCGCATGAACCTTACCAATACGATTAAAATAACCAAACGGTCGCCAACCCCGAGGCTTTGGGACGGTGAAGGAAGTGTGGTGCTGAAAACTTTTGATTTGCCGTGGGGGGAACGGGTGGGGGAAAGTTGGCCTGACAAACAAGAGCGATTGAGAAAAAGTAAAAAGCCTTGAGCAGTTCAATTTCCCGTGGGCAAAGGATGCTTTCCTGAAATGCTCCCTGCTTGTAGAAAAAAGAGCGCCGCAGAATGGTTCGGATTTTGTATTTTTTTTACCCGGACTGCAATTTTTTCAAGGGCGCGTTTTGTATTGCTTTTAGCACAACCGGAGGATGCGAGCAGACCCAAACCAACATTGCCATCTCATTATCAAGTAATTAAGATGTTTATTTCAAATTTTAGGGGGTGATTGGCTGATGATAAGTGGTGTGGAGGCTTGGAGGGAAAAGTACGTATATTTACGAGTTGGTCAAAATTGTGCACCGTCCAACTACGGCTTGGCAAAAGGCGGGCATCCGATCTTCGCTAATAAATCTGTGCCTGCTTGCCCGCCCTTCGCCAAGCCGCAAAACGTTATATACAATAGAAAAATGGAAGCAAAAAAGCAATTAAGAAAACCTGAGAATTGGGAGGATTTTGAGAGTTTGTGTAAAAAACTCTGGGGAGAGATATGGGATTGTAAAGAGATTAAGAAGAATGGCAGAAAAGGCCAAGTTCAAAATGGGATAGATGTTTATGGGATTCCGAAGGGAGAAAAGTCATATTACGGAATTCAGTGTAAAGGTAAAGATGAATATTCCCCACAAACAGCTTCTGAAAATGAGATTGATAGAGAAATAAATCTAGCAAAATCATTCACCCCCTGTTAGCGAAACTATACTTTGCAACGACAGCCAATAAAGACTCCAAAATTGAGGAATATATTCGAATTAAGGATTTAGAAAACAGACAAAAAGGCTCATTTGAAGTTCATTTGTTCTCGTGGAAGACATTGTGGACCTAATTGACGAAAATAGAGAAACTCATGATTGGTATTTGAATTTGCAAAAATTTAAAGGAACACCAGATATTTTAGTGTGTTTTGATAACGACGAAAATGAACTGACAGGCTCTGTGCCATTTTGTGAAAAACACACTCATTTTGTTTTAGGAACGAGACCAACGAAAAGTCTTTTTGAAATCTACGATATAAAAGACTGGCAGCTAGGCATAAATAGTCAATTGTTTAGATGTGAAAACAAAAGCTATTTTAGATTCAAATTGAAAATAAAAAATATAGGTAGTACTCCAATTGAAAACCCTAAACTCATAATCCAACTTAATGGGAATTATGAGGAAGTTGATGATGAAAATGTGGATAGCCAATTCATTTCAAATGGAACCCGACTAGATATAGAAGTCAATAAAGAGAAGGGGATTTTTTGTGATTCCGCGTCGAACGACCTTTGCTTTAGAAGAAGAATATATCAGCAATACATTTTGTATTAAACCCAAAATTGAAGGTGCGGATATTGAATTATCTTGGAAGTTAGTTTCAAATAATTTTAACAAAGAAGGGTTTCTAAGATTAAAGATTGACACCTATTTAATACAAAAAGAGGTAGCTGAGGATGTTGATTTCAAGCAACATGTTAGAGGGGAAAGAAGCATTGAAGATGATATTGAAGAAGAATAAGAAAGCATATAACCGCTCGCTAAACACGGCAATGTGACAGCCACGCTAACGTTAACCACACCATGAAAAACCCACCCTGGCACCGAGACGAAATCATCCTAGCCCTGGATCTGTACTTCGATCCAACCCTCGGGCCTGTGGATAAAAGCAACCCCAAGATTATTGCGCTGTCGGAAATGCTGAACAGGCTGCCCATTTTTAACATTCGGCCCGACGAAGAGAAGTTCCGGAACCCCAATGGCGTAACCCTGAAACTGTCCAATTTCAAAGCCATAGACCCCGAGTACCACGGCACTGGCATGAGTTCTTTTAGCAAGTTGGACAAGGAGGTGTTTGAAACGTTTAGCAAGAACAAAGCCTTGTTGCATCAATTGGCCAGCGACATCCAACTGGTATCCAATACCCCCGAACTTTCCCGAGCAGTGTATATCATCGAAAACGACGAAAACAGCGTGCTTGACTGTGTACAGGAAGGTTAGGTGTTGTACAAAATGCACAAATACAGGGAGCGCAACAGCAAAATAGTGGCTGAAAAGAAGAAACGCGTGCTCCGGGATACGGGAGCGCTGCGCTGCGAAGCCTGTGCGTTCAACTTTGAAAAAACCTACGGCCTATTGGGCAAAGGTTATATCGAGTGCCACCATTTGATTCCTTTGCACCAGTTTCAAGTGAACCGGGAAACCCGGCTCGAAGACCTGGCGCTCATGTGCTCCAATTGCCACCAGATGATTCACCGGGATTTGAGTGTGCGGACGATTGGGGAGTTTCGGGAGCGGTGGTATATTGGGTGAGAATCGAAATTATGTGCATGAGAAACTTAAAATAATCTATCAAACTTAATGTCATCACTGTGATTCCAGACTATCAATCCCTACTCCTCCCCCTTCTAACGATCACATCGGACAGAAAAGAACATAAGTACCGCGATTTGATTGAAGAGTTGGCAGTAGATTTCAACCTTACAGAGGAAGAACGCAAAGAACTGCTGGCAAGTGGTAAACAGCCTATCTTCGATAATCGTGTAGGCTGGGCCAAAACCTATTTAAAAAGGCCGGTCTTTTAGACTCCCCAAAGCGTGCGACTTTCGTACTCAGAAGACGCTAATACCCTTGAGGAATCAAGTGATCAAACTCCAGAGGAGAACTTAGATCAAGCATATCAACGCATTCGAAAATCCTTGGCCGCAGAATTATTAAATAACGTAATTGAATTGTCCCCCGCTTTCTTTGAACGACTTGTAGTAGAATTGTTAGTTAAAATGGGATATGGCGGCTCTATAAAAGATGCAGGAAAAGCAATTGGTAGAAGTGGCGATGAGGGGATTGATGGTACCATAAAGGAAGATAAATTAGGACTTGACATTATCTACATTCAGGCAAAACGTTGGAATACAGGTAATGTAGTTGGCAGGCCAGAAATTCAAAATTCGTAGGCGCACTGGCTGGCCAAGGCGCAAAAAAATTTTCATTACCACTTCCAGTTTTACTAGAGATGCATTAGAGTATACACCACGCAATGAAACCAAAATTGTATTAATTGATGGCTCTTATCTCTCACAATTAATGATTGATTACAATTTAGGCTGTACAACGCAACAGGTCTATGAAATAAAACGCATTGATAGTGATTATTTTGGAGAGGAATAATGCCTATTCTATGTGTAAATTATAATCGAAATTCATAAACACATATACCCGAAATAAAGTGGTTTGCGAAAAACCGGGCATAGATTAAATTTGCCGTATGATACACCTTGATGAAGCCACGGTTAAAAGACTTCGCTTTCTACAGCGGACAAATAAAGACAGACGCGTCTTTATCAAGGTGACGGTATTGCTTATGCTCCACAAGCAATTTTCTCCACAGGATATCGCAGACAGTTTAGGCATTGACGACTCAACTGTTTACAGGTATCGACAGGCTTTTGATGCCCTGGGTTTAGATGTCTACTTGAGTAATGCTTTTGTGGCCTATTCAGGACAATTATCGGAAGATCAAGAGGCCGTCTTGAGAAAGGAATTGCGCAGCAATTTGTACATCAATAATCGGGAAGTAGCCCAGTACATACATCATCGATTCGGAATTCGCTATAGCCTTTCGGCAGTCGTAAAATTGCTGCACCGACTCAGGTTTGTGTACAAAAAGACAAAACTTGTTCCAGCCAAAGCGAATACCCAAGCGCAGCAGGCTTTCATCCAAAAACTGGAGGAACTCCTGGCACAAACGGATGAAAACCAAGTCGTTTACTTCAATGATGCAGTACATCCACAGCACAATACCCGTGCAGATTACGGCTGGATTTATCAGGGCGAAGACTTCGAAATGCCTGCCAATCCGGGCCGCAAGCGCGTCAACATCAACGGTGCACTCAATGCCCAAAAGGTGACGGATGTCGTGATCTTTGAAACAGAGCGTGTGAATGTACAATCCTGTATCGAACTTTGGAAGAAACAACACCGAAAGCACCCCGGTAAAACGATCTACAATATCTGCGATAATGCCCCTTATTATCACTCAAAAGTGCTTCGGGAATGGTTTGAAAACAATCCTTGGTGTCAAGTGATTCAAGTGATTTACCTGCCGCCTTACACCCCAAACTTGAACCTGATAGAGCGAATATGGAGCTTTCTGCGAAAACAAGTCACCTCCTATATTTATTACGATCACTTCGCAGAATTTCGACGAGCAATACTAGGTTTTTAAAAATATCAAAGTACATAAACAAGCGCTGGAGTCACTCCTGATGCTCAAATTTCATATTGTCGGTGTATAGTGTTTTTTCGCAAACCACTTTACGATGGGTATACCTATGTACTCGTTGCCATCCTGCGAAAAGAACTCAATATCTCTATCAGCACGAACGAAATGTTACAAATTTTAAGCGTATCACCGTTCGACAAAACACCTGTAAATCAACTACTTACAAAACAAGATTACAAAAACAATAACAGGGACAATTCTAATCAATTGATTCTCTTTGACTTATAACCGGACACTACTGATTTCAACCATAGCGCTGCTATGCGGTAATGTTTTAAAAAGGCCTTGTCTTGCCACAAAATTCCTGTGCTAATTTTATCGATTAATTAAGTCCAGCTAAGAGCATCTTACATGATAACCGATAAGAAAATTGAGGGCTAAATTTCAAATAATTATAGAACTAATAACCTAGTTGATGAGCAATATAAATTATGATTTATTTATTTCATATTCGCATACAGTTGACTCAAAGTTAGCGCCAGCACTTCAGTATGTTTTTCAAAAATTTGCAAAACCTTTTGGCAAACTTAAGGCGTTGAATGTTTTTAGGGATGAGACTAGTTTGGCTGCTTCGCCAGATTTGTGGGCTTCCATAGAAAAAGCGTTAGCGAACTCTTCTTATTTTTTATTACTTGCAAATCCTAAATCTGCCAAGTCAAAATGGGTAAGGAAAGAAATCGAGTATTGGTTGCAAAATAAATCTATTGATACTTTATTCATTGCATTGACTTCAGGCGAAATATTATGGGATGAGGACTTAAAGGACTTTGATTGGCAAAAAACAAATGCGATACCAGAAATTCTTCGAGGAAAATTTAATGGAGAACCCTTATTCGTTGACTTTACTTCTGTAAAGTCCTCAACAGATTTAGCATATAACAATCCTTCTTTTAAAAATAAGATTGCTTTAATTACAGCACCTATCCATAAAAAAAAAACTGTTGAAATCTATTTGGAATTGACCTTATTGAACACCGGAAGTTTATAGTTAGGCGTAATATTGCAATAATTTTAATCCTCATCCTTTCATTTGGATTGTTTATCGTTAATAATATTTCAAAATCAAATGCTACTGAAGCAAAAATGAATTCTGATCTTGCTAATCATAACCTGTCATCGAGTATCGCAAATACAGCATTACAACAGATAAATAGGGATCCGACATTAGCCTGTGCCTTATCTGCCAAGGCTTTCAAATCAGATACGCTCAATAAATTAGCTTATAGAATCTATATTGAGGTGTTGCAACCCCTCTGATCCCAAATACATTGCTTCATTGTATCACTTTAGTAATGTATTACAGGATACTTGTAGTAAATATGAAGGAAGTATAAGGCAACAACTATTTTCAAAGTATAATATCCAATATCAAATATCATATAAATCTTCTATAGAAAAAAAAAAGGGAGTTATTATCACATAAGCAGTGTAGATTTTGCGCAACATAAAACTGAGTTTATCACTAGTGGAGATGATGGTACTGTTTATGTTTGGAATTATACCGGACAATGTTTGGACACAATAAATCTCATCAAGAATGGAATTAATTATGGAATGTCTGGAATAGAGGTTGCTAAATATGATCCATTTAATAATAATCGAATTTATATAGCAACCAATAGTGGAATG
>JADJUJ010000005.1 GCA_016710765.1 Lewinellaceae bacterium
GCCAAAATTTAGGACTGAAACGGGCAAGGCTGTCTTCACGCTCAAAGGACACTCTTCTTCTGTCAGTAGCGTTGCCTTTTCCCCGGACGGCAAACGCCTCGCCACAGGCGCTTTGAGGAGACCAGAATTTGGGATTCGGAAACGGGCAAGGCAGACCTCACGCTCCAAGACAACTCGCAACGTCAATAGCGTTGCCTTTTCCGGACGGCAAACGCCTCGCCACAGGCGCTAATGAGACTAAAATTTGGGATTCGGAAACGGGCAAAGGCAGACCTCACGCTCGATGTCCACTCTTCCAATATCAATAGCGTTGCCTTTTCCCCGGACGGCAAACGCTTGGCAACAGGGTCTTTCGACAATACGGCAAAAATCTGGGACTTAACACCTCGGAAGCGATTTGAGTATAGGCGCCTAAACCTCGCTGGCCTCAGCCTGACACAACTCTCGAATACGGTCTCGACAACCTCCTCGATCTATTCCTGACAACGAAACCAAACTCATCTCCACCCGAGAAGTCTGGCAAATAGCCGCCTTCGCTGACCTATATGCCGATAAACTCGCTAAAGCCTCCCCAAACAAGCCGATCACGACCGAGCCCTACGCCTCTACCGTGCCTGCCTGTCGCACAACGTGGACAACGCCTACTTCCAAGAGAGAAAATAGCCGACTTGGAAAAAGCGTGGAAGGAAAAAACGGAGTGAGTCGAGAGTATCCTTGATAGAACCAAAGAAAATGAATAAATATAAATGGAGATATCATTTTCGTGGGCGTCAACCGCCCGCTAAACGCAGCAGGTTTGACAAACCATGCCCCCGTTATCTGCTATCACATGAAAACATACTAATATTTAATATATGCAGAATAATTAAAAACAATTATAAAACCCAAAAGAGAAAAATGAAAAACAATTTACTATTTCTATTTCATATTTTAATCATTTTTTTATCTCATGTCAGAATAATGAGTCAAATAAAAACTTAAGTCAAAATGATTTCACGAATATAAAATCGTTGGACAGTCTCATTAATGCAACTCCACAATCTAATGATTCACTCTTTTTAGGTTTTACAATTGGAATGACAAAAATTGATTATAAAAATCATATTGATAAGTTAATTGGGGAAGGAAAAGTCATTTCATTCTCTGAATCAAATAGGATTACATCCTCTTTTGGAAATTTTGACTTAGTGAGGGCTATACCCTTTAAAACTAGTATCTCTTTAAAGGGTTTCTGATAAAACTGCTACAGGGAATGGACGGTATTTTAGAACCAATTTATGATGAAGAAGAAAAATTAGTGAAGGCTGAATATATTACCAATTGAGGATTGGATGATGTAGCAACTGGTGATCAAAATTGGTTAGAATCTAAAATAAAGGAAAGTTCGAAAAGGCTTAAGAATGAAAACTAAATCTGGTCTGTGATAATGATATAACTAAAGCAGTACTTTTTACGTGAGAAAGGGTGATCTGGTTATTTATGATAATGGAGTGACAATTACTTATACAGACCTTAAAACTATTTATAAAGAAATATTGTCAAAGATTATAGAAAAAGAAAATATTGAGAAGCAGAATAAGACTATAAAATTTTAGTTCCATCTGAAACCTCACCACCAATTTGACCCGTCCTAAAAAAAGTTTACAATTAGATTAGTTATTATCATTATTTGTTTTTTCTTTTTTGCTTCTTTTTTCTTTTGTTAGCCCGTGTTAATATGTGAAGAACTCGCGTTTGATTCTTGAGGTTCTCTGGTAGAACGATAGTAGTTTTTCCAGCGTCTTTTTAGTTCTCCGCCTCCTTGGTGCGCAACATTTGGTGTCAGCATATTCAGGCTCAAATGTGGCCGTTCGTTGTTGTAAATGTGGATAATTTGTGGAATGATTTTACGCATACCGGACTTATCCATTTTACCCAGTTCATACAACCATTCATCCTTCAAAATACCGTTGACACGTTCGGCGATGGCATTCTCAAGCGGATCGCCGTTTTCGGTCATACTAATCCCTATGTTTCGTTTGTTCAGGGCTTTCACATACTTGTCTGAGCAATACTGCACTCCGCGGTCGGGTGGTGAATCAATCCAGAGCAGTTCTCTTTCATTGGCTTGGGAGGGCCATTTGCAAAGCATCTACGGCATTGTCCGCCTCCAGGTTGTCAGCGATGTTGAAGCCCAGAATCTTTTCGAATAGGCATCAGTTATCAAAATAAATACAAAAAGCCTTCTGTGGTTTCCAAATACGTGATATCACTCACCCAGAGTTGATTAGGGCCAATTGGTTCAAAGTGCGGAATCAAATTGGGGTATTTCCTTAACCAATGGCTGCTATAGGTCGTTCGTGCCCCGTTTCGACGCCGTCGTACCAATGGATTATTGCTTTGGAAGCATATCAAAAAGAGCATCCCTGCCTATCGTAATCCCTTGTCCTTCCAACATAACCAATAACTTCCTGCCTCCGATTCGTGGTTGCCGGCGCCGTATATCGCTAACCCGGCTCACGATACAATGTTCCTCTACTGCTTGTTTATAGATGACCTGCTGCCTTTGGTAAAAGGCCTGGCGACTCTTGTCAAACAACCCACACAATCGCCCCAGGGGGCACTCGTGGATGTAGGTCCTTCATTTTTGGGCCGTTTGACACCAGACTTTTTTTCGATCGGAATATTAAATTCCTCTTCCGCTATCTTTACCATCAACTGGTAGGCTTCCCGACGCAAGCGTTCGTCCTCCAATTCGCGCCTCAGCAGCGCCAATTCGACCTTAACGATCCCAATTCGTCCGATTCATGCTTTTTGTTTGCCATTGTAAGGTACCTGTAGACGCAAAATTTATCAATCCATCGTGATATCGTCATGCTTCCACCTATCTTGTATTTACGTCGGTAGTACTCTATGCTTTCTTTGCCCGATATAATCTCGTTTACTACACGTCTTTTGTAGTGATCCGAGTAACGCTTACTTCTTTCATCTTTGTCCTTTTTGTTTACAGTTTGTGTAAACCGATTTCAGGACAAGTCAGAATTTCTCCATTCCTGATTACTCCCCATGTCCCACCCCCACCACATCACCCTCATCGGCGCCGGCATCATGAGTGCCACCCTGGGCGTTTTGCTGAAAAAACTCCTGCCCGATGCCCACATCACCATATTTGAGCGGCTCGGCCAGGTGGGCGCCGAGAGCTCCGATGCCTGGAACAATGCTGGTACGGGCCACGCCGCCTACTGCGAACTGAATTATACCCCCGAAGGCCCCGATGGCGCGGTCGACATCAAAAAAGCACTCCACATCAGCGCGTCCTTCGAGGTGTCGAAGCAGTTGTGGGCCTACCTGAAGGCCGAGGGCCATCTGCCGCAGTCGGAGGCTTTTATCAACGACATCCCGCACATGAGTTTCGTGTGGGGTGCGGAAAATGCGGCTTTTTTGCAAAAGCGGCACGCCGCCATGACGCCCTACGCGCTGTTCGAAGACATGCTGTTCAGCACCGATGCCGCACAGGTTGCCGAATGGGTGCCCCTGATGATGCAGGGCCGCGACCCGCAGCAAAGCGTTGCCGCCACCCGCATGAACATCGGAACGGATGTGAACTTCGGGGCCATCACCCGGGGAATGATCGCCTACCTGCAACGCTGCGAGGGCGTCACCCTGCAACTCGGCCACCAGGTGAACGAACTGACCAAAATCCACGATGGCCGCTGGAAACTCGACGTGGAGCAGCGGTCCACCAAAAAAGACGGGGAGCACATTACCGATTTTGTGTTCATCGGCGCGGGCGGAGCCGCCATCCCCCTGCTCGAAAAGAGCGACCTTGCCGTCGGCCGCGGCATCGGCGGCTTCCCCATCAGCGGACAATGGCTGCGCTGCAACAACCCGGAGGTCATCGCACAGCACCAAGCCAAAGTGTACGGCAAGGCCGCCGTGGGCGCACCGCCCATGTCGGTGCCGCACCTCGACACCCGCATCATGGATGGCCAAAAGGCGCTGCTTTTCGGTCCGTATGCCGGCTTCAGCACAAAATTTCTCAAAAACGGCTCCTACCTCGACCTCTTCCTCTCGCTCGAGGCGCACAACATTTGGCCAATGCTCTCGGCGGGTGCACACAACCTCCCGCTTACCAAATACCTGGTGCAGCAAGTGTTCCAATCGCCCGAAGACCGCTTCGAACTGCTCCAGCAGTATTACCCCCATGCCCGCTTTGAGGATTGGGAACTGGCCATCGCCGGGCAGCGGGTACAGGTCATTGAAAAAGACCAGGAAGAAGGCGGCGTGCTCAAGTTCGGCACCGAAATCGTAACGGATCCCGATGGCTCGCTGGCGGCCCTGCTGGGCGCTTCGCCGGGGGCCTCCACCTCCGTGTCCATCATGCTGGGCTGCTGAAAAATGCTTCCCGAAGGAGATGAACTCCAGCCCCTGGCAGCAGAAAATCCGGGAGATGATACCCACTTATGGGCAGTCGCTGGTGCAGGACGCGGCCCTGTGCCGGCGGGAGCGGGAACGGACGGGGGAGGTGTTGAAGTTGACGGATTGAAGCCCCCGCTTATTCCCACCGGGAAGTTCCCGCCGCCGCCTCAACGAGGCGGCAGCCCCCCCGCGGCCTGTCCGTGTCGATCCGCCGACGGCGGGGAGACATCTCATCATGCTGATATGACACCTCCAATTTAACTGGTGCTGTTTATAACGTTGTGTAGTTCCTCGCCACCGCCTCAACGAGGCGGCAGCCCTCCCCCCGCGGCCTGTCATGTCGATCCGCCGACGGCGGGGAGACATCTCATCATGCTGATATGACACCTCCAATTTAACTGGTGCTGTTTATAACGTTGTGTAGTTCCCGCCGCCGCCTCAACGAGGCGGCAGCCATCCCCGCGGCCTGTCATGTCGATCCGCCGAAGGCGGGAGACATCTCATCATGCTGATATGACACCTCCAATTTAACTGGTGCTGTTTATAACGTTGTGTAGTTCTCGCCGCCGCCTCAACGAGGCGGCAGCCCCCTCCCCCGGCCTGTCATGTCGATCCGCCGAAGGCGGGGAGACATCTCATCCTGCTGATAAGACATCTCCAAGCTTTACTGGTGCTGTTTGTTTCCGCCAGCAAGTCCCAAAAAAACGCATCTTGTATCCTCAAGGCAAGGCCTCTCTTTCCACCGCTAAAGCAATCCAACATGATCCGCAGTCATACACGCTTCCAATTCCTCATTTTTCCCCTCTTTTTTGTGTTTTCGGGCGCACAGGCGCAGTCCTGCCCATCCATTTTGAAGCAGATGTTACCACCGCCAATTTTGAAAATTTTGATGGCGGAACCCGCAACGGTAATCCCCAACCCAAACCCATCGGGCAGCAATACCAGTTCCACGGTAGCGCAAATCGTGCGCAATGGCGGGCAGGTTTGGGCAGGCAGCAAACTGCAACTGGCCAGTAACCTCGATTTTACCACCTTCAACACCCTTTCCATGAAGGTTTTTACCACGGCGCCAATCGGTACCACCATCCGGTTAAAATTGGAAGGGGCTGGTGCCGCCGAAAGGGATGTCCAAACAACGGTTACCAACGCCTGGGAAACCTTGCATTGGGATTTCACCGGCGAGCCTACTGCTTTCAACTACCTCGTGTTCATGTTTGATTATGGCCAGCTCGGCAACGGCTCAGCCAGCTCTACCTTCCTTTTCGACGACATAGAGCAGCTGTTTGGCGGCACGCAGATCAATTTGCCGGTAAATTTTGAGGGTACTACGGTCAATTACACCACGACCGACTTCGGTGGCAATGTTTCCACTTTGGTACCGGACCCAACAGACCCCAGCAACCACGTCATCCAGGCCATCAAAACCAATATGGCGGCCACCTGGGCCGGAACGACCATCGGTACCCCGGCCGGTTTTGCCGACAACATACCCTTAACCCTCTCCGATTCGAAAATGACCGTACGCGTATGGTCGCCCGATGCCGGCATCCCCGTACGCCTGAAAGTCGAAGACTCTGACGACGCAACGCATACCTGCGAAACAGAAACCAATACCAGCGTCGCAGGGGCCTGGGAAACCCTGGAGTTCAACTTTGCCAACCAGGCGCCGGGCACCGAATTGCTGAGCATTGGCCTGAGCATGGGCTGGACCTACAACATGGCATCGATTTTTTTTAACTTTAATACCGATGGCATGACCGCCGGTGAAAAGACCTATTATTTTGATGACGTGCAATTCGGAGATTTAAGTACGGGCACGCAGCTGGCCGATTTTGCCGCGCTGCGGGTATTTCCAAATCCCGCCGCCAACAAATGGATCGTTTCACTGGAAAGCCAGCAGATCAACACGGTCGAGGTGTTTGACATGCTTGGCCGGCAAATCCTCCTTGTTTTTCCCAACCAAGAGACTGTCGAAATAGATGCCTCCAGCCTTAAAGCCCGGAAATTATATGGCTAAAATCACGACCAATGCCGGGAGCAACTTCGTATCCTTGATCAAGGCCTGATCCTGCGTTTTGTAAGCGGGAAAGTCCGGGAAGCGCATTCCCAGCCAGATAAATGTTACCTTGTCTCCATGAGCCAAGCCCTCCCCTATACCCCACCCGACCCGAGCCCATCAGCTCCGCCGTAGAAACGACGCCGTATGGCAACGAGGAAGACATGCCGGCAGCCTTTGACGCTTTACTGGCGGGCGGGTACGTCTTGGTGGAAGGGTTGTACAGCAACGGGTTGTCGATGTTGTATGCAATTCAGGCGCACCTGCGCCAAAAACACCCCGGACAATCGTTTCCCGAACAGCGGGCATACCGCACGGAATTCCGGCAATTGTCGAACCTGGTGCTCCTGCAGGTGCACGACCACCAGCTGCTGGTCAATAAAGCGCCGCAGATTGGCTGGCTGGAAAAATTATACCCCGAAACGGAGGATTTCCTGCTGAGTTTCCCGCAAATCCAGGGGCTTGAACAGCGCCTGGCAATGGTACCAAAAAGGCGTCAGCATCCCCGGGATCAGAAACAAGGTGCATCCGTATTACGGGGTGTATTTTCCCACGCGGTTTGAGCACCTGCAACTTTTCGACAACTGGTTAAAACGCTACGAAGGCCCCAAAAAATCGGCCATCGACGTCGGGATCGGAAGCGGGTGCTCTCCCTGCTGTTGATCCAGCACGGTTTTCAAAAATCATTCGGCACCGACACAAACCCCAACGCCATCATTGGCCTGCAAGAGTCGATGGCGGGCACCAAGTTGTCGCGCAAAATCGAACTTGATTTTGCCCACCTCTTCGGCAAATGGGTTAAACCAACGGAACTTATCGTTTTTAATCCGCCCTGGCTGCCCTCCTCGGAGGAGTTGGACCGGCTTGATGAGGCCATTTATTACCCCCACAGTTGTTTCCCGAATTTTTCGAGGAAGCAAAAAAACGCCTGCTGCCCGACGGCCGACTGCTGCTGTTGTTCTCCAACCTGGGGCAAATCACCAAGGTCGCCACAGAGCATCCCATTGAAAAAGAACTCCTGGATGGCAACCGCTTCGAACTGGAAAAATGCTTCAAAAAATCGGTGAGGGCCGCCTCCGAAAACACCAACAGAAACCAGCATTGGCGCGCGGAGGAAGAGGTGGAATTGTGGGTATTGCGGCATAAATAGGGGGGGGCGTGTAGCAGATCTCCTCCCATCAAATCGTTAGGTTGATCCGCTACTGGCGATAGCGCTAACCGTGCCACCCAAAGGGGTTCCAGCCCCAGGACATTTCTGTTGGCTATAATAATTTCACCCCGCTGGGGTTCACTGAAATCGTCATTTCTTATTGAGTTTGTTTATCAGCCTGAAGCGGGATGAACAGATCTTTGTGCCTCAGGTAAAACCCTCTTATGTACCTGCGCCGTAAATTTCTATCCTGCAGGGCTCCCTATTTTTGATGGCATGCCAGATCTCGCAAAAAAAAGTATATTTGTTGGTTTTTGAAAAAATAATAATGACATGAGCCAGAAGCCCTTTCTCCTCTTTATTCCTCTTGCCTTTTTTGCCCATACATTATTGGCACAAGTGGACTATTTCCCAGTTCATATGGGATCAGTCTATGCCTATGAAGAGCAATTTTTAAATCAAAATATAGAAATAAAGCAGGCAGCCTATGAACAAGCAGTTTGTTGCCCGGATGGGCTACGAAATTACACAACATCGGATCCCAGCATCTACACTTCCTATTTGAATGTAATTAGGCCTCGGGTTGGACCAGACAACAATTCCATTTATTCGCAATGTGATAATATAAATATGCCTTTCGGCGGCATGCTTAAAAAGTCTTACCCGGGAAGCGCCGGAACACTATACGATTATCTTGACAACAATGATCATGTAATTACAACTTATCAAAACATTGGTTCAGTTTCTGTGCCGGCAGGTACTTTTAATAATTGCTACTTGGTAAAAACAACGAGAGTGCCGTCCACAGGCATTGACACACAATTTATAGAAATCAAATTGGCGCCTAATGTTGGTATTGTAGAATTTCATCACCATGCATATGCAGAGGTAATTGCTGGTGATTTTAATTTTAACCATTTAAAACTAAATTCCTATACCATACCGCCACTTGATTACTCATCTTCATTTACCATTACACATTATCATCGCGACAACAATACTACTGCGCTTGATAAAATTCAAGAGATAGATGCAATTGTTGCAGGAACCATCGGTTCAACGCTAAAAGTATGCGCAGACAGCGTTGCCGCTTCTGTGTTTGTAATCAAACGCAAACCGGGTATCCCTTTAAATATTGATTCAATAAGTTTGAATATTAAAGGAAATATTTCCATGAATGGGAGTGAGTTTCTCGGTGTACTGACGAAATACAGCGCTAACCAGGATAGTGCTGTATTTATTTACCATCACCCATATTCATTATATTCAGATACAATACGCTACAGCTCCTTGCGGCTAGAGGTACATTATGGCGCCCAATTAAGGTTATCATGTTTACCCCTGCATGTATACAGGCCGCCTGTATTGTTCGTGCATGGACTTGGTTCAGAATCTACCATTTTTAATTCGATGAAAGATTCGATTTTGAATACGGGCCTTTACGAAGAAAATCAATTGTACGCATTGGATTATCACAATTCGAGTTTTGATGCATTTTCAAAAAATATTAGTCTGCAGGTTATTCAAAAGGGGATTTCCCGATTAAGAACCAACATGGCAGAAATCAATTGTTCTTTTGGCAAAGTGGATATAATTGGCCACAGTATGGGAGGTGTACTATCCCGGCTATATATCCAAAGTGCGGCCTACAACAACGATGTAAATAAACTTATTACATTAAACACGCCACATTCCGGAAGTCAGCTTGGCAATGTAGTAGTGACCCATATTTCATGTGGGTTTTAAAAGATTTTATAAAGTGGTATGGTAAAATAGATAATTTCAATTGTTCTGATAACGCATTTATTGATTTAAATGTGGACAGTTGGGAGACTCGCTTCCATCTAAACGGGGCGCTGCCTTTTTCTTCTGATGTGGCTGTCCATTCCATTGCCAGCAAGTTCTATGAAAATCCTCTGATTGCCGATACGGATACATTAAATGACATTTCCAATGTAAAATTTCTGCTGTACCTGGCCAAGCTTTTTCATGACGTTTCATTTAATCAGGAATCAAACGATGGGATAGTCGCACTGTCCAGTCAGCTGGGCGGGTTGCCAGCCAGCAATTCGACCACCATAGAAAATGAGTTTCACAGCTCAACTCAAAACCCACAAGTAATTTCCAAATGCATTGAATTACTGGTGTTTAAAAAAAATAATGCTGCATTTGGCAGGTATAATTTCAACCCACCAGTTCTGAATTATATTAACCTCAATTCAGAAGTGGAGCGAGTTGAAAATAAATTAACTGCTGCGAATATTAATATTTCCAACCCGAGTAATGGTCAGACTTTCTATGTAGATGAACCCATCAATATCCATGTTTTATCCCAGGGTTTAAGTCAGGTCACAGCTTTTATGCATTATGATCCAGGAGTTTTTTATGCAGCGGGTAAAGCAACTTCGGGCGATGTGAGTTTTATCATGGCCTCTCCGTTTCATTCCATTGGCAAAAAGAAATTAATTGCCATCGGTTTCGATTCAATTGCAAATACTGCTGTTTACGATACCATTTCTATAAATATCATTCCACACGATAACAGCATTCTGGATATTAGCGTGCCGGCATACACGTCTGTTTATTTAGACGATTCTGTTTTTCTAAAATTGTAGCACATACCGCTTCGTATGACCTTGATGTTTCGGGGTCTGATTAGGTCCAGGTGTCTTCGACCAACGGCAAGGTGGAATATTCCAGTTTCGGCTATTTAAAAAGATTGGATTTGGGGTTTGACACCCTTTCTGTTACGTTTAATGGCGCTTTTGCGAAAGAGATCGTAGGGGAGTAAAAGCGTTTTATTTGACCTTGTTTCGGGTTTTCAGGCGCTATTAATTCAAGTAAATCTTACATAAATTGCCAGAGCGATTCTGTACTTTTAGTTGCTACCGGTGGAACCTGGTATGCATGGAGTACTGGAGAAACCACGGATAGTATTTATGTTAATACCCCTGGATTATACAATGTAACAGTGAGTAGTTTCTGGGGTTGTGCTAATGTTCGGGGCATCAACATACTTCAAAAAGATCTTGAAATTGATCTTAGCACTTCTGCAACCTCTGTCTGTGCAGGATCTTCCGTTGTTTTAACTGCTAGTGGCGCCGATACTTACCAGTGGAGCAACGGCATGCAGGGCAATAGCATCACTGTATCCCCTACACAAACCTCAAGCTTTTTCGTACAGGGATTTAATGCTGGATGTTCATCTGCTCCGAAGCAAATCCAGATCAATGTGCTGCCAATGCCGGTCATTCAAACCAGTTCCAATCAAACCATTTGTGCAGGTGCAACTGCGGTATTGACTACAAGTGGCGCCGACACTTATCAATGGAGCAATGGCATGCAAGGCAACAGCATCACTGTTTCGCCTGCACAAACAACTACCTATACCGTGCAAGGATCGAATGCAGGTTGCGCTTCGGCCCCAAGTCAAATTCAAATAACCGTTTTGCCGCTTCCAATTTTACAAACAAGCCCTAACCAACCATCCTGTGTCGGGGTGCCCGTGGTTTTAACTGCCAGTGGCGCCGACACATACCAGTGGAGCAATGGTATGCAGGGCAGCAGCATCACTGTGTATCCTACTCAAACTTCCATTTATTCAGTGCAAGGTTTTAGTTCAGGATGTGCATCAAATCCTGCTCTGATCCATGTAACGGTTTTCCCAACGCCGGTTTTACAAACCAGCCCTGACCAGATAATTTGTGAAGGAGAATCAGTTACCCTAAATGTGAGCGGAGGTAATAACTATTCTTGGAGTACTGGTGCACTGGGTAATAGTATTGAAGTTGCCCCAAGCCAAACAATGGTATACACAGTACAAGGATATAAATTTGGTTGTCCCTCCGTAATTTATCAGATTCAGGTCACCGTGCTACCCGTCCCATCCATACAAACAAGTTCTGACCAGGCTATCTGCGAAGGGGAAACTATTGCACTAACTGCCACTGGTGCAGACAGCTATATATGGAACAATGGCATGCAAGGTGCTAGCATTGTGGTCAGCCCGGCGGCAACTATAGATTATAGTGTTGTTGGAACCTCTTTGGGATGTTCATCTTCCCCCTCGGCCATTCATGTTACTGTTTCACCAATTCCGTCTGACAGTATCTTGCTAATTGGCAATGATCACTTACATGCAGTAGAAATAGGAGTTACTTATCATTGGTTCGATTGTCTGAACGGGCTGGTTTTCCCTGATCAAAATTCGGCGGACTTTTGGCCGGCTTTCTCTGGCTCTTTTGGTGTAATTGTAAGCAATGGTTTGTGTTCTGACACCTCCTCCTGTATCTCAGTCACTCTATTAGACGCAAATGATATCTCAGGCGACAAAAGGATAAAAGTGTTTCCAAACCCGTGTACAGATTGGCTGTTTGTTGAATTAATTGAGGCTGGATATTTTAAAGCATCTGTTCTAAATTCCATAGGCGAGGAGATTTCGAGTATTACAATAAATGAAAAAAGCAATAAACTATCTATTCCAACTTCATCATTACCTCCCGGTAGATATCTGCTTCGAATCTCCAATAAAGAGCACTTGTATATCGTGCCTTTTATTAAACTGTGATCGGCAATAAGTTGTCGTTTAATTTCACTGATAACTCGCAGTAGTATTTGATACTTGTCTGTATTCTATTGTATACCCTCAACTAAGAGGTGTGGTTAAAAAACCAAATCCCAGTCATTAAAATTTACCAAGCCAAAAATTAAATCCTGGTACAAGAAGTTCTTTGAACCCTAAATTTATCCTGTAATATAGCGGGGTGTAAAACGCTTTCAGCTCCTTTTTCGAGGTTTTTAAACCTTGCCATTGTTCATCCGTTTGGTACAAATGAAAAAAGTAACAGCGCAATTCGGCGGTAAAGTAACCAAGCATTGGATAGAAAAATACCAGACTTCCCCCTACTGGAAAGCAGGCATTTTTCAGAATTTGGCCCCAACAGAAACTGCCCTCAACTGGCGCAAAATGCCCGGCGTCATTTGTCGGCAAATCAAAGGGCATAAATTCGGAAACCCCAGCGCAGCCCTGGAAATACAACCATTTGATGCAGATGCTTTTCTGCAGGAGGCAGCCCTTGGAAAATTCATCTGGTATGGTCATTCAGCCATTTTGATGCGCATAAATGGGCAAACCATTTTTATCGATCCCATGCTGGGCGACGACGCCTCTCCCATTGCGCCCATGACCACCAAACGGTTTTCAGACCATACGCTCAGCATCATTGACGATTTGCCCGAAATCGATTTAATGCTGCTTACTCACGACCATTACGATCACCTGGATTACGACAGCATTCAAAATTAAAATCCAAGACCAAAAAGTATTTTGTGGCCCTTGGGGTAAAAAGACATTTGGTCAGCCAGGGCGTGGATGCCGCCAGCATCACGGAGTTCGATTGGTGGCAAAATCAGGATTTTGAACAAATTCAGATCACGTTTACCCCCACACGCCATTTTTCCGGCCGCGGACTTTCCTCCTTGTCGAAATGCCTCTGGGGCGGTTGGGCAATCAAAACCAAACAGGAAAACATTTGGTTCAGCGGCGATGGTGGCTACGGCGCACACTTCAAGGAAATTGGTGAAAAACTGGCCCCCTTCGATCTGGCATTTATGGAGTGCGGACAATACAACGACGACTGGCCGCAGATCCACCTGTTTCCCGGGAAAGCGTGCAAGCCGCCTTGGATGCAGGCGTGAAAAAAGCAATGCCGGTACACTGGGGAGGCTTTAAGCTGTCGTATCAACACCGCTGGGATGAACCGGCAGAAGAATTTACGCGATTTGCCCGGCAACAATCGCTTCCGGTTTTAACACCGCGCCTGGGTGAAATCTTTGATCAGCATGCTGATACAGCACACTGGTGGACGGCGCTTGCCGGAAAGTAAATAGTCGAACACTTCGAAAGCAAAGATTATGGGGTAGGGTCGAAAACAAGCACCTGATGCCCATGCCGCTACTGCCGCTACAACAGCCTTCTTAGCTTCACATCCCGAACATCCAGTCCTTCTACCACCAGTACGCCACATTCATCCGGGAAGGCCCACCACTCGGGCTGAAAAAGTTGTGTACCCACCAGCTGCTCATTGATCCAGACTTCAGCGCCGGCGCCATTGACGCGCAAACGGAGGCGGTTCCAGGCCTGGTCGCCGCGAAATACCGGAGCGCTTGAGAAAGGATAGCTGCGCTTTTGCACCCCGATAAGTCCAGTGGATTTCCCATCCTGCAGATCCATTTCCAGACGCATCCGGGCACACCCCGGCTTGCCCGGATAGGCCAGCGGGAGGCGTACTATGCCCTGCTCTCCTTCTCCAAATTGAAAATCGAGCGCAACTTCATAATTGCTGCCGGGTATTGCCACCCGGCCAGTTGTATCCAGCATCACCCTTTGCCAGCCAGCTTGTTTTTCGGCTTCACTGAGCAGATTGGGTACCAGGTTCAGCGTCAAAGCCTGGGCCTGTTGTGGCCATCTCCGGGTTTCCAAGTCGCCGGTTTTGCAGCACAATCCGACGCCAGCGCACCATTTTTCCTGCCAGGAACTGTCGTTCCCGATGCTGTGCACCTGCAGGGCAATGAAGCCGGGTTCGGAATCGGAATCGAGCAAATTGGCGCATTGTATGCCATTGACCCAGGTACGCACCGAATTGCCGATGGCCTCCACGTGGTACTGGTTCCAATCGCCATTCCGGAAAGCCTTCCGGGCGTACGCACTTTGGGTGAGTGGATACAGCCAGCCACGACGCCCTTCCTCGTAAATGCCGCCGCTCCATGCCCGCGTACTGGGGTCTATTTCCACCTGGTAGCCATGTACTTGCCCTTCGTTGTAAGTTGGAAGGCTGTGGCTGCGGATCTGGACGCCGGAATTGAGCGGCGAGTCCACCTGCACCTCAAAGTCGAGGATAAAATCACCGTATTCCTTTTCTGTGGCGAGGAAGGTATTCGGACTGTTCAGGGTAGCCTCACCCACAATTACCGGCTCGCCGGCGTCTTCTATCCGGTACAGCGCGTTGCCTCCCAGGGTGCGCCAGCCTTCAAAAAATGGTGTGACCAGTGATTCCTGTTTCAGGTTTTGCCCGCCCACCATCGCAGGAAAAGCACAAAGCACTAAAAGAGCAGCGATTGTATGTCTCATTTACCAAATTCCTTTTCAAGTTGCTGTAAGGTAACACGCCGCCCGAAGGGTTGCGCGTGCGCATTTTTTAATCTGTTCGGCCTCAAAATTGTGCGGCACAAGGCTGAATGCATTCCGCACATATGTCAGAATGGCGGCAATCTCCTGGTCCTGCAGGTCGCGGTTGGCCGCCAGGCCGGGCATTGCAGCGTTAAAGCTGTAATCAGTGCCTTTGATACGGAGCGGACCCTCCAGCCCGTGCAGCACAATGGCCGCCAGCCGATCAGTAGATCCTGCCACCAATTCCGAGCCATCGAGCGGCGGAGCCAGGTTGTGCGTGCCCCCTGCCCCGTCGGGCCATGGCAGGCGCTGCAGTGCGTATTGAACAACAGCAGTCCGGAACTAAGGCCATCCCTGCCCGCGGTACGAAATACGGTCCACGCGGCTTTTTTCTCATTTGCTCTTGCCTTGGCCGTCGCATGTAGCATCGTCAACAAGGTATCGCAACCCGGCTGGCTTTGCTGCAGGTAAGCGGCAAAGGAGGGCTTCCGACTGGGCCAGCCCGCTGACCATTGCATCCCGGTAAAAACCATCTGCTGCATATTGCCGGGCCAACATAGCCAGCACCGGATAGGCGCCCGTGCCGGCACTGGCTCCCGTACAAACAAAGGGGCCAGGTCGATGCTCGCATCCTTGCGCTGCTGTAAAATGGGCAATATGGGCGCTAATTCAGCTTTACCTTGCTCGCGGGAAATGCAGCCAACCCTTGCAGCGCCGTGGCAACCACCATCGGGTCGTTGTGCTGGCACATACGCAGCAACAAGCCGGTATCCTGCTGCTGTAGCCCCTCCAGGGCCCATAAGGCATGCAAACTGAATAAAGGTTCACTTTCTGGACCCAGTAAGCGCAGCAGTGCTGCGGCGGTTTCAGGATCTGCGCGGTCGATGAGCATTTGTTGTGCCCGATCGCGCACCCAGCCATTGGGGTAATGCAGCAGTTGGATGAGATCCTGGGCTTTCAACCCGTTTAATTGTGGCGCCAGCGGATGGGTGGCCAGGTTTTTCGTACCCGTAAAATACGGCCCATGTTCACCACCGTATCCAATCCGCTGCTGGTGAGTTTGTCGCGCAAGTAAGCGGTCATGTAGGTCTTGTGCTGCAGAATACCGTGGTGCATGTCAACGATATAGAGCGAGCCGTCGGGGCCATCGCTAAGGTTCACGGGCCGGAATGCCGGGTCGGTAGCAGCCAGAAATTCGCGGTCATCGTACAATTGTTGGGCGCTTACTGGGGCATCTGCGTCAGGATGCGGTTGCGCTTGACGAGGTTGCCTTCTGGGCCACAAAGGCGTTGCCCTGAAACTGCTTTGAAATCTGGTCGCCGCGGTACAGCAGCGGACCACAGGCGGAGGTAAAGTTGAGCAGATGGCCGCTGCTGTCGAGCATGCCGTCCTGGTATCCGCGGTTCACGGCCGTAGGCCGTAAGGGATACACCCGCTGGTTGGTACAAATTTGTTCAGACACCCCATGGCTGGGTTCAAAAACGGGTTCTGAAACATGGCGTTGGGCAGCGTCCAGTCGCCCTGGTCGGTTGGAATTGTCATTGTAAAAAAGCCGGCCAAAGTCATCGTGGGTGATGCCCCATTGCCCCCGGAACGCTGTTTTTTCTTTAAGCCACTTTCCATTAATGCGCCGACAGCGCACATCCGATTTAGCGCTGTAAATCCAGTTGTCGATGTTCATCAACAGTCCGTTGGGCTGGTGTTCAACGTTGCCGCCGGTGGCATAGAGCGAGTCCACCAGGGTGCGTTGGCCGGGGCGGTCGTGGTCAATTTCGACAAACCAGAGTTTGGGCGGCTCGGCATACAGCAGACCGCCGTACACCAGGGCAAAAGCCCGGGGAGCACAAGTTGATCCAGAAAAACTTTGCGCTGGTCCATGCGCCCATCGCCGTCTTCATCCTTCAGAATAACGATACTGCCCACCGGCCTGGTTTCCGCTGTGTTGTCGAGGTCGGCCATGTAGCCGGGCATTTCGAGCACCCAGATGCGACCATAGTCGTCGAAACTCATGGCCACCGGTGCGTTGAGCAGGGGTTCGGCGGCGACAAGGTCGAGTTTGAAACCGGGTTCCAACTGGTAGGCGTCGAGTTGAACTTCAGGCACCTGTCGGCCACAGGAAAAAAGAATCAGCAGGAAGGGAAGCGTGTATTTGTGCATGGAATGGCCTGGTTTCTGCAAAGATAGGAGAAGCGAAAGTGATTCAATTGCCCTTAAGTGCCAAAAATCCCAACGGATGACGCATATAGGCGGCGAATATCAATGCTGTTCATCCTCCCTTCCGGCTCCGGCAACGTCAACCAGAAATTATTCATGCCCTCGCCCTGGATGAGTTCCAGTTCCTGTGCGTTGAGCAATTCCAGCAGTGCCAGGAAGGTAACGATGGCGTGGATGCGATTTTCCAGGGTCAGGAAGAGGTCTTCAAAGGCTGTTTTTTCACCGCGTTTAAGGGTACGCTGTAAATAAGCGCGCTGGTCCTGAATGGTGTAGTTGTAGTTGTAAACGGTGTGGATGCGCTTGGCCTTCTGGTCGTCTTCAAATCGGGTGAGCAGGCGTTCAAACACGCGCAGGAGCTTATACAGCGTAACACTCTCCATTTCCACATCGGCCAGGGCATGCTCGGCCAGTTTCCGGATTTCTGTACTGGCATAGCCACGGGGCGTCATGAAGGGCGCGCACCTCTTCCAGGCGTCGCAGATCTTCCAGCACACTTTTTGTAACGCTTGTACTCCATCAGGCGTTCTACGAGTTCCATCCGCGGATCGATCTCATTGCCTTCATCGTCCACTGCTTTGCGAGGAAGCAGGAGTTTGGCCTTGATGCGCATCAGGGTGGCCGCTACCACGATGAACTCCGAAGCCAGATCGATGTTCATCAAACGCGCATCGTGCATGTAAGCGGAAATCCTCTGTGATTTTGGCAATGGGGATGTTGTAAATATCCGTTTCATCCCGTTCTATATAAAAACAGGAGCAGATCGAAGGGCCCTTCAAAGGCCGGGGAGCTTGATGGTAAACGTATCTTCTGCTAAAGTAGCGGTATTTCACTTTACGGTACAACCCGTATTGTAGAAAAAGGCAGCAAAAATAACAAAAACAACCAAGGTGTCAAAATTTGTCTTGTTCACCGGTGTTTGTCGCTTACGGCCGGGATTACCGCCCAAAAGGCCGTATCTTGGCATTTTACCCAATTATTGCTTTGAGGATGACTGATAATGAACAACCACTACTCCATCAACCCGAATTTACCATTGACGAACTTCGCATAGAAACCGAAGCGGACGGAAATGTTACCCTTTGGTACGACCTTAGCGGCCCAGCCTTTCTACCCAGAACAGCATGCAAAACCTGTTCAGCGACATGGCAGCTTTTCTGGAATTCCCTCAAGCAGGAAGAGCCTGCGGTTTACGCGCTGTATGTCAGCGAAGAAATTGTTTTGGAAAGCGTTTGCCTCGATCGCATGGAGGCCGCCGCGTTCGATTGGGAGCCCCACCTCCATCGTTTTATCCAGGAACGGGTTGACCTGGTGGCTACCGAAGCAGAGCGGATTGCCTGGGCTGGGGAGCGACAAAAAAGAGCCGCAGGCCCTGCAGATGCTGATCTCAACATCCAACACAACCCCAGCATCGAAGATGGCCCCGGATTGGAAGAGGCCATCCACGGCTTTGTTGATGGCATCAACAATGCTGCTGTTGCACTGTACCCCAATATCCTGGAATACAACGATGCTGACATCGCCAAACTCCGGGAAATTCTGGAAGCACATGGCGAGCGACTCGCAATTCAGGTTGCAGCGCTGGATCAGAGTGTACATAAGCAGGGTTAAAATAAGGCAAAACCCATCTCAGTCCCAACCCTAACACAAATCAGGCCACGTCTCCCTTCCATATCGTATTTTTGCGGCACAAACAACCGCCATGTCATTGTACGATCAAATCCAGGAAGCCGTAGATTTTATCCGCAGTAAAACCAGTTTTCAACCCCATTCAGGCATTATCCTGGGTACTGGTCTAGGAAACCTGACCGACGAACTCGACATACAAGCCGAAATTCCCCTATAGCAGCATACCGCATTTTGCCAAAAGCACCGTAGAAAGTCACAAGGAAAACTGATGTTTGGCCTTCTGGGCAAGCATCCCGTGGTGGTTAGGATGGCCGCTTCCCACTACTATGAGGGCTGGAGCATGGAGCAGGTCACCTTCCCGGTTCGGGTACTAAAATTTCTGGGTATCCAGCGCCTGCTCATTACCAATGCCTCAGGTGGCGTCAATCCGCACCTGAAGGCTGGCGACATTGTGGTGGTGAAAGATCACATCAACCTGCTGCCCGAACACCCCCTGCGCGGACCCAACGACGAACGCCTCGGCCCGCGTTTTCCGGATATGCTGTTTACTTACGACGAAGCCCTCCGCAAAGCGGCATTGGCTGCAGCCGAAAAACACAACATTGGTCACATCGAAGGCGTGTATTCCGCCCTCCAGGGTCCCAACTCGAAACACCCGCCGAATACGGCATGCTTCGGGCCATGGGCTCCGATTGTACCGGCATGTCGTCGGTACCGGAAGTGCTCGTTGCCCGGCACATGAATCTGCCGGTCCTCATGCTCTCCATGGTGGCCAACGTGGCATGGCCGCGGGCTGCCATCCGCGAAACCTCCGTAGAGGATGTAATTGCCGTGGGCCGCGCCGCAGAACCTAGGCTCACCATGATTGTTAAAACAGTATTGGAGGGTTGCTAGGCAATTCAGAGCCCTGCCACCTTACACGGCTAGCGCGATGGAACCCAATTTTATTCTACAATTGCTTACCTTTGCCCCCTCATTCCAATATTTATTCTGAAAAAATAGCCTAACACATATGGAACCTAAAGATTTTCTCCGAAAACTCGGTCTGAAGACCAAAAATGCGGGCACCTGGACGGGCCGTGAAAGCATTAGCGGCTCTGCCCGTTCACTGAACAGCCACTCGCCGGTTGACAACCAATTCATCGGCTCCGTTTCCATCACCACCCGTAAGCAATACGATGAAGTCATCGATCGCGCGCAAGAAGCGTTCAAGGTTTGGCGAAAAATGCCTGCGCCCAAGCGCGGCGAAATCGTACGGCAGTACGGAGAAGTGCTCCGCCAATACAAAGATCCCCTCAGCCGGCCCGTCTCCTACGAAATGGGTAAAAGCCTTCAGGAGGGCTTTGGCGAAGTTCAGGAAATGATCGACATCTGTGATTTTGCCGTAGGCCTTTCCCGTCAACTCTACGGACTCAGCATGCACTCTGAGCGCCCCGGATCACCGCATGTATGAGCAGTGGCATCCACTGGGCATTGTGGGCATTGTATCGGCATTCAACTTTCCAGTGGCCGTTTGGTCCTGGAATGCCATGCTGGCCCCTCGTTTGCGGCGACGTGTGTGTGGAAAGCCTCCGAAAAGTACCGCTTTGCGCCATCGCCTGCCAGAACCTCTTCCGCAAAGTATTGGCTGCCAACGACCTGCCCGAAGGCATTTGTTCGGTGATCAATGGCGACTACCGCGTTGGGAATTTATGACAAAGACAGCCGTGTTCCGCTCATCAGCGCAACCGGAAGCACCCGCATGGGTAAAATAGTTGGCCGCACCGTTGCGGAGCGCCTGGGCCGAAGCCTGCTGGAACTCGGTGGCAACAACGCCATTATTGTAACGCCATCTGCCGACCTTAAAAAAAATTGTACTGACCGGCGCCGTTTTTGGCGCCGTCGAACGCCGGTCAGCGTTGCACCAGCACCCGCCGATTGATTTGCACGAAAGCCAGATGGCCGAAGTACAAAAAGTGATGGCCAATGCGTACAAACAACTGCGCATCGGCGATCCGCTCGATAGCAACAGCCACGTTGGTCCGCTGATCGATACCGATGCGGTGAAGAGTTACCTGCACACCATTGAGGAAGTGAAAAAAAGCCGGTGGTAAGTTTATCGTCGAAGGCGGTGTACTGAGCGGTGGTACATGAAAGTGGCTGCTACGTGAAACCTTCATTGCCGCGGTGCAAAACGATTGGGCCATTGTACAACACGAAACATTTGGGCCTGATCCTTTACCTCATTTCCACAAAACACCCGATGAGGCCATCGCCATCCAAAATGGCGTACCACAGGGCTTGTCGTCGGCCATCATGACCAATAACCTGCGCGAAGCCGAATATTTCCTCAGCACGGCGGTCAGATTGCGGCATTCGCTAACGTCAACATCGGCACCTCAGGCGCTGAAATTGGCGGTGCATTCGGCGGCGAAAAAGAAACCGGCGGTGGCCGCGAATCCGGCCCGACAGCTGGAAAGCCTACATGCGCCGGCAAACCAATACCATCAACTACTCAGAAACGGTGCCATTGGCGCAGGGAATTAAATTTGATCTGTAGCACCCGACTATCAGTCGGTGCCAGTGCCCTCGGCCAGCCGGTTCATTGCGCGTAAACGAAGACTCGTTTTACCGTGCTTTTTTTGTCAAAAACCTGCTCCGCCGAGATATTTGTACAAAAGTCTCCACATGCGTGCCCTCCTTTTTCTCCTGCCCTGTTTGTTATTTCCTGTGCTCCCAGGAAATTTCCAGCATCCGCTCCGGGAAATCGGGGTGGAACGCCAGGTTTTTACCATTCAAACCGGCCACGACACTCCTGTTGCGCTGCCAGGATGGCAGCACCATAAAAATTTGCGCCAACAGTTTTCTGACCACTGAAAAACGGTCAAAATAGGCGTCAAGGAGGCACTCACGATGTCTGATATGATCCGGGAGGGACTCAGCACCCAAACAGCCGATGGCAACATCCTGCAAACGGAAGGCATGATTTCCTGGAACTGATTCAGCCCAGTAAACTGACATCAACCCGAATACCCCATACGCATTGCCCTACCTGCCAACAACCCCATCGGAACTCGCCTCACAATGGCATTCCAACGGAGAATACCATCGTTTGGAAAATGGCAGAGAACAAATTTCTCAATGCCGCGGCACTGGTCCAGGCCGAACAAGGCAGGCAACTCTTCGGTCAGATTGCGCAGCCTGCCACTGCACCCAATTGGACCAAGACTCGACAGGTCCGGCCCTCGGCAACATCACCCTGTACCGGGACAAACAATGGCTGAGGGATTTTCACCCGTGCCTCGCAGGAGATGATTGCAAAACCCGATTCCCCGGCATGGTGTTTATGGCAAAAATGGAAGCCAACGGTCATGTCCGACTTCAAACAACTCAGCGACCAACAAATTGACGCCATCTATGCCTTCATCGAACAGGTGCGCGACAAAAATAAACCTTGGCCCGGATGACTCACAACTGTATCCCAAAGGCAGATACCATCTGGATTGACACCCCAAGTTCCCCGCCAGCATTTACCACGGAAGCCGATTTCACCCCGACCCTTTCGAAAAAGAACGCCCCCAATTGAACCAATACCTTTTTGGAACTTACGACGGTTGGGGCTGGTACAATTGCGATCGGCTCTTGCAGCACCGAAAATTCTAAAATCCTATTTGTTTTGGAGATTGACAACCCGGAGGAATTTGATGTTATCCAGGTTCATTTATCCTATCCCGAGGAAAAAAATACTGTATTCGCTCTGGCAAAGTGGCAAAACCTTTTTCCCGGAGAGGATTACAAGGCTGCATTGCCGCAAAAAAAGCAAAGATTACTGCCATCGGCTTGCATGATAAAACCTGGTATTATTACGAAAAAGAGATCATGCTCGGTCCGGAAAACTGGCTCCAGTTACCTTGAAAAAAAAGACAAAACTGGCCATGAAAAGAAGCAGTTCAAAACGAAGAAAGCAGAGGAACTCAAAAAAAGCAAACCAGCGCCTTATGAATCAAACTGTCCGGTTCAGCAACAATAGCCCGCTACATTTCGACGATAAATTCCGCACATTTATCGCATAATCCGGCATGGATATCTCCCAGACCGGAGTTTTTGCTACCCACACCATCCACCAAAACCTTAGTCTACGCCATGTTCATTTATTAGGTATTTCGTCGCAGTAGGATTGCTTTTTGCCGTCAGCCACAATAAATTGGTGGGCCTGCGCAACAGCGCAGAAGAGTCGTTCAATCCATCGACGTCTTTCTAAAACAACGTTACGACCTCATCCCCAACCTCGTTAATACCATCAAAGGCTATACTGAATACGAAAGCAGCACCCTGGAAAAAGTAATCCAGGCCTGCAGCGCAGCCATGAATGCTGCTCCTGCCGACAAAGCCGAGGCAGAAGGCCAACTTGCCGGCACCTTGAAAAACAATTTTTGCCCTGGCAGAAAACTACCCCAACCTGAAGGCCAACGAGCAGTTCAGTGCGCCGCAAAACCACCCTGACCGGTTTGGAAGAAAGCATCCAACGCGCGCGCCGTTTCTACAACGCTACGGTTCGCGACCTGAATACGCTGTGCAGATGTTTCCCAGCAATATCGTGGCAGAATATTCGGGGGTTCCGGACCATGGATTATTTCGACGTACCCGAAGGAGAAACCCAAAACGTTAAAGTCGAATTCTAAGCCCATGCGACCTCTTTTGGCTGTTGCTTTTGCTGGGGTGTTTGTTCCAGGCACCCAGCCTGAAAGCAGAGTATTTCGAAATTACCAATTACCAGGTAAAAGTCAGGATCAGCGAAGAAGGGGAGGCCTTTTTCCGATGAAATCATCCAGGTGCACTTTTTCGAAGAACGCCACGGCATTTTCCGAAACATCCCTTTGGTGAGCGACATCAATGGCGACCGGGTAACGCGTATCATCTCGGATGTCAAGGTGGATGAATACAAATTCAGCACCAGCAAGGATTGGGACCAGTACGTCATCAAAATAGGAGACAAAGACAAGTTCGTCAATGGCGACCAGGTTTATCACCTTGCTATCGCATTTTGAACCCGCTCAACTTCTTCGATCAGAACATTGAGTTTTATTGGGACTTGCTTGGCACCCAGTGGGAGGTACCGATCCGAGCGTTTACGTTCGACATAGAAGTGCCTGCACGAATTGCCCTTCAGAACAATGACATTCGGGTTTTTACCGGTGTAAAAGGCAGTACAAGCGCGGATGCGCGTTTCGGACTCCCGGATGAGCACACTGTAGAAGGCCAGACCACCAGGGCTTTTGAGCCACATGAAGGTCTGACACTGGCCATTAGGCTGCCCCAGGACAGTTTTCAGCCCATGAGCGCAACCGAAAGTCCCTTTGCCGACATGGTTTACTGCTGGCGCCCATCGCATTCCGCTGGCCGCATTCAGCGCCCCTCTGTTTTGCAACCGAAACCGAAAGGTGGCCATCATGACCGAATATTTCCCACCTGAGGGCGTTTCACCGGCCGTCGGCGGCGGATTTGTCGACAACAGTGTGGATACCAATGATATCCTTTGCATGATCCCGCTGCTGGCCAGCAAAGGATACATGAAACCGGGAGGTCGGAAGAAGGCGGATTCTGGTCGAAGACAAGGTGTACTTTGTCAAACTAAAAGAGGCTGACAACGCACTGGCGCCGTTTGAAAAAGAGTTTTTCAATGCCCTTTTTCTCTTATGGCGACCGGGTGTTGCCCAGCAGCCTGAAAGATAAATTTTATGTACACGTTAGCAGCATCCGGACCAGTGTAAGCTGGATAAAAGAGCAGGGCTGGTACGAAAAAGGCCAGCAAAGTGCAGGCCACCGGAATTGGCGGGTAGTTCGCTTCGATTTGCGGGTATTTATGCCATTATTCAATCCAATCTTGATGGCATAGCCCTAATCGTCGTTGGCATTGTGCTGTCTTTCTTGCAGCCGTTTCAACAAACGCAGCCCTGAAGGTACGAAATGTACCGCAAGATGGAAGGCTTCCGGCAATTTGTAAAAAGCGGATAAACCTGTCATTGAACGGCTCATAAAAGATGACCCTTTGTACTATGATAAAACCTCCCTATGCCCTGGCATTCGTTACATCAAACGTTGGAACAAGCAGTTTCAAGGACCGTTTCTGAGCCACCTTCCCGGTATGGCGGCATGTACGGTGCGGGGCTCAAAACATGAACAGTTGGAACAACCTCGCAGAGCTTTCCCAGCGAAATCGACCAAATTGGCTCCTTGTTCGCCAGCGCCACACCCAGCAGCTCTGGCTCTGCGGCGGCGGCTCCTCCGGCGGCGGCTCTGGCGGCGGAGGTGGCGGCAGTTTGGCAAAGTTCAACGAGCGAGTGTTCGCTGAACTTTTTAGGTTCTGTACAAACTCCAGAATATCGCCCGGCTGGCAATCCAACGCTTTGCAGATCGCCCCCAGGGTGCTGAATCGCACGGCCTTCGCCTTTCCTGTTTTCAATATCGACAGGTTGGCCAGTGTAATTCCGGTCAGCCAACTCGTTGAGCGACATCTTACGGCGGGCCATCATGACATCCAAATTTACGACTATTTCCATGGCTCAAAACGGTTAGTTCGTGTTCCACCTGGATCGAATCTTGTTGAAAAATTTCAGTTGCGGCCAGCATAAACAAGCCTGCAATGGCAATTGCCAAACCCATGTTGTTGTAAGGGTGCATAACGGGCGCTTCTAATGCGGTGTCGCGCTGTAATGCGTAACTAAGTTTCCGCAAAAAGTAAAGCAACGGTAAACAGGAGCCGTGCAAATGCCAGCAGGCGGTCCCTTTTCCGGTTATCTCGCTTGAAATGGATAACTCGGCCTGCAAAACTGCGGGAATTTCAAAAGCGTTAACGTGGCTGAAACCAAACAAAACAATGAGTTGCAGCCTCATTGCACAGCAGATAATACACCAATATTCTTTGAATTGGAACAAACCGTCAGTTCGGATACTGGCATGCTGAGGTGCCGTGACCTCTGGGTTTTGAAGCATCGAAAACGAGCCGGCTCGGAAGGTTTACCGAGCAGAACCGGGTCCCAGAATCCGCACCCAACCCTGCACGATCGGGCCTCGCAACGATACTCCAGGCAGAAATCAGGTTGAGCAGATAAAAAGTACCCTGGCTCCTGTTAAAAACCGGCATTCCATACCCAAGGCAATAATAGGGCGTTTTTCTTAGGTGTTTTCTGTTAGTTTTTCTCTTTAGCGTGAATCAATACGACAAATGAGAGGCACTTGTTTTTTAATTACAATAAATGCTTATTGAAAATCAATAAATATTTATTTTTAACATTTTACGCCCTCTCTAAATCCACGTGCTCGCAAGTACACGTCTGAATAAAAACAGAAACACATCCACGAAAAATCCGTTTTATGAAACCAACCCGTAATTGCCTTCCTTTCCATGCTCTTACTGGCCGCCTGTGAAACCTCCAAGGATCGGTTTAGCAGCTTCAAAACGCCAGCTTTTAGCCAATTCCGATACGCCGGGATCTAAGCCTCGACCTAGGCAGTGGCGAAAAACTTTTTCATCCTCGCTGATACGCATCCCGTTTCCACCTCTTCGGCCGATGCCTTGGGCGCGCCCTTACGCCAATATTAATTTACACATGCCTGACGAGAATAACAAACCGGAATCAAGCTGATCAGAATAGAAGAACTGATCAATTATTTCTATGAACTATGTGGATCCCAACGGAAGTCATCCAATTGCACTTAACGGGGAAGTAAGTGATCGTCCATGGAGTGTCATCGTTTACAAACTCGTGGGCATCGGTGTTTAAAGGAAAAACAACGCCTGGTTGATCAACTGCCCCAAGCCAACTGCGTTGCTTGCGGATGAGTATTCTTAAGGAGCCTCAACTGATGGACAAGGCGCCTTTGTTCAAAAAAGGACTAACCGATTTCGTAAAATTTTCATGCGAACCAACGACTGCCTGGCTTATTGCTACGTATGGTCAGGCTGGCTTGTTACTTCCCAGCATTTCAGGAACAGAAAAACAACCATTGGGTACTCGCCATCAATATTCCTTTGAGCAGGCGGATCCACGGCAGGCGCTCAAGGCATCATCAGCGCATATGAAATCGCAGCGCAAAGCATTTTATCCAAGGAAACAACTGCATTATTTTATGCACCGATTGAGATTTCCAATGTAGGGGGCCATCCTCACAAGACGACCAAGATGTATTAATTGAAGAAAAACGGCAACAGGCATTTTCCTGACTGCAGTTGGTTGCGGACTATATGCAATCAGCAATGATGGAACCATGGAGCAAGTAGTGGATGTAATGGCAATGGCACCGTGGAATACATTGCAGATGAGGGAGCAGGCTCGGAAAGTATTTGTAGAAGAATTTGGGGAAAGTTTTATACGGTAAAAAAAGACGTAAAAGTGCAGGTTATGCTTAATTTATCAAATGGTTGAATCCCTACCGCCTGATAGGATATGGAAAACAGGGTACTGAATAACGAGGGACTTTGAATGACGCTACATGATGCTGGTGAGACGGGAGCGGACAAACGGTTACCGCGCTTTACGAACTCATTCCAAAACCGGGAGTATTTCGGTGGTGGGCAGAACCCTTTGCTCCATTGACCTTCGGTACAAAGAACCCGATTCAGACATGAGCCAATTGTTAGATCTGCCCATCACCGATTTCAGCGCAAGTTTCAACAATTTTACGGAGAACATGTGCGCTGGAGCGCCCTCGATTGCTGCTGCCTCGGTATGCTGCCCCGTGACCCCGCCTACAAAGGAAGTTGCAATTGTTCGTGATGTGATCAACTGGGCTTAAAAATGCCTAACAATTCAATCTTGGTAAATTACCGTGACGGGCTTGGTCTAGTTGTAAAAAAAGCGAAAATGCTTCCGAAGATCAACCGTCACTCCACCACCCTGATTTCTACCTGTCGGCTTTAGTTGTTGTTGGCCTTCTGTAGCCAGCTACTGGAACAAGATTCTATGCTCCCATAGCTTGTCAGCTTCGATCCTGGAGGCTAATATGCTGTTTCTGAGTAGGTAGTCATAGACCATTAAAGCGGTCTTCCGACGTTTCATTTCCCAATCCTGTAATTTGGGCCGTGGGCTACCAGGCTTGTTTTTATAGTTGGCCTTCCGTAACCTCAATTGAATGCCCGTTGATTCGCATAAAGCGGCGGTACTTTGGGCAACTCCAGTTCCCTTACTTTGTTAAACACTGCTTGATTGCCTACAAAACAGATCGCAAGCTATGGGGCTTTCAATTTGCTCGGGCGGGTGTTTAAAGATGAAATGGGGACTCAAATTGTATTTTTTATAGAGAGATCGGGACTTCCAAACACCTTAAACATGACCCCTGATCTGAACATATAATTGGGCGCCACACTTTCAATTTTCACAAGAGTGTGTTTAGGAAGGCGCACCGAATAAATTCCTTCCCGATCGGTTACAGTGGAGTCACCCCTTGTCTTGACCTAAAACACCAGCGGCCGGGAATACCCTCTCCCGCCGGATTTTTAACCTTCTCCTCGCAGCTGAGTTTATTGAAATTTCTCGGACACTGCTAACGTGGCTCTTCGATTGCGCGGCCTGCCCTTCCGTGCTGTTACGGGCAATCGGTTCCTGCTCGCCTTTCCCGATGATTTCTACCTCTGCGGCAGAAAGCCCTTTTCGGAAAGCATTTTTTTGACCGTTGCTGTCTTCGCGTTCCGACAAAACAGGTTGGCGGCGGGTTTCCAATAGAATCCTTACCTGCAGTTGATTTCCGAATACTGCGGGTTTTCGGTTCGCTGCGCAAAACCAATACCAAGGAATCCAGGGTAGCATTTGCTGCAGGGCTCAATTCCGATTTTCCAAATTCAAAATCAATTTCTTGCAGCATGGTCGGTAGAGGAGTGGGTTGTTCTGATTGACGCCCAGTTCGGGCACAGCACACAACGCCCCAAAACTGATAATAAGGAAGTATTTCTTGCGTAAAACCGAGTTCAGATATGGCAACGTTGCGCACGACATCCTATTTGCTGCATCAA
>JADJUJ010000006.1 GCA_016710765.1 Lewinellaceae bacterium
ATGGCCTGGTAGGAATAGTCGCTGCTCAAGGGGTAGGGCAGGAGCAGTTTTTTGATGAACATGCCCAGCATGGCAATTTTGGTTGCCCACATGTCGGCGGCGTTGGTAGCGCTCAGGATGGGGTTGTCGATATAGTCGGTGCGCTGCACAATCCCGGTCCCCAGAATGCTGCTGCGCAAAATGAAGTACAGCACACTCACGCCCCAGAAAGGGCTGGCGTAGGCGACTATTTTTTTCCAGGGGAGGCTGCTGAAAAAATAGAGCGTCAACGGAACGATACCGACCCAGGTGATGATGTGTTCTTTGGACAAAAGGGCCAGCAAGTAAAATAACAAGGCACCACCCATTTGTTTCCGCTTTTGCTCCGCTACATAGCGCATCAGGAGGTATAGCGCCATGAGTCCGTTGAACAAGGCGAACAAGTCGTCACGGCCTTTTACGTTGGCCACCACTTCGGTGTGGATGGGGTGAACACAAAACAGCAAGGCAATAAGGAGCGCCAGTTTAGGGTATCGTTCCTTGAACAGGAGGTTGAACAAGTAGAAAATTAGCACACAAATGAACCCATACAGCAGCACATTGACAAAGTGGTTGACACCCGGGCTAAGCCCCCAGATCTGGTGCTCAATGGCGAGGCTAACCAAGGGTAATGGGCGATAAGAGGGGTTTGCCTGGCTCATGCTGGTGTAGCCCGCCCAAAAATCTGTAACCAGCAGGGTAGGGATGCCCTTGAATCCTTGTTTGACCAGGTAGTTTTGTGCAATAAAAGGCTTGTCGTCGTAAGAGTACCCGTTTTTTATGGAATTGCCAAAAACAACAAAGGTCAGCACGACGATCAGAATGGCGTACTTACTCAGCGGATTGGTCCAAAAACCTGGTGTAACAGTATTAGCGGTAGTGCTCTGCTTTTGCTTCGTTTTTTTCGATGCCATAGATGCTCATTTTTGCCCGGCCAAGTTACAAGTTTTTTAATGGTGGCTAAAGCGGAGAATCTTCCCGGTAAGGTATGATTTTGAGCAGGTGTTCTATGGCCTCAACGCGAGCCGAGGTTTTCCGGTCGGCATTGATGATTTTCCAGGGAGAACCAGGCACATTGGTGGCGGCAAACATTTTTTCTTTATAGTGGGTATAATCATCCCAAAGCAACTGTGCTTTTTCATCAACAGGGCTCAGTTTCCACCGCTTCAGGGTACTTTTTCGGATTTCCTCGAAGCGAAGCGCCTGTTCGGTTTTGGAGATGGAAAAGTAGAATTTAACCAGGTTGGTGCCCGAGTCAATGATCATTTTTTCAAAGGGGATCACCTGTTCCATAAAGACATCATATTCCTTTTGCGTGCAAAAGCCATTGACAGGCTCTACAACCGCCCGGTTGTACCAACTGCGGTCGAAAAACACCATTTCACCTGGTTTGGGAAGTTGGTTGACGTAGCGTTGGAAGTACCATTGCCCTTCCTCCTCTTTGCCGGGTTTGGGCAAAGCCACAATGCGGTAGTGCCGTGGGTTGATGTGGGCCGTTATGCGGCGGATCGCACCGCCTTTACCTGCGGCGTCGCGACCTTCAAAGATGACCACGATTTTTTGACGGTTTTGAATCACCCAGTTTTGGAGGTGGATGAGTTCTGCCTGGTATTCGCGGATTTTGATTTCGTATCTGGCGTAGCGAAGCGCTTTTTTTACGTTGACTTTTTTGTCGTAAAAAAGGTGCTTCAGGCCTATTCTGGAGTTCAGGATGGCGAGGTCCTCGTCGCTCAGTTGTAGTTCAGACATGGTTAAATATCGATTTGTTCGATGTGCCGGTAATATCGAATAATGACGTTCGGGTCGGGGGTGGTGACTGTCCGGGCTTTTCGCCGCGTTTGATAATCAAACTGCGAGAGCACATAGCGTATACTCTCCAATCGGGCCACCCGTTTGTTGTTGGTTTTAACAATGATCCAGGGACTGAAATTGGTGTGGGTTTTGGCAAACATTTGTTCTTTGTATTGGGTGTATTTGTTCCACAATGCCTGGCCTTTCATGTCAACAGGACTGAATTTCCATTGTTTGAGGGGGTTTTTCATGCGGGCATCGAAACGCTTTTTCTGTTCTTCTTTGGAGATGGAGAACCAGAATTTGATGAGTATGATGCCGTCTTCGTACAGCATGTGCTCAAAATCGGTCACCTGCGTCATGAACCTGCGGTATTGCTGCTTGTTGCAAAAGCCCATTACGGGCTCAACCACCGCCCGGTTGTACCAGCTGCGATCAAAGAAAACGATTTCTCCGGGGTTGGGCAGATCTTTGATGTAGCGCCGAAAATACCACTGGCCCTGCTCCACTTCTGTTGGTTTTGTGAGGGCAACCACGCGCATGGAGCGGGGGTTGAGGTGTTCTCCAAAACGCTTGATAGAACCGCCTTTCCCGGCGGCATCGCGGCCTTCGAATAAAATGGCCACGCGCATTTTTTTGGCCACCACCCATTGTTGCAGGTCTACCAATTCCGCCTGTAACAACCGGAGTTCCTCTTCATAGCGCACGTTGCGAAGTACCCGTTTGATGTCAATATTTTGATCCTCGGCAATTTTCAACAGGTCGCTTCTTGTTCTGACCTGCTCCAGGTTTTCTCGTGTAAGCATTTTCGTAATTATTCTGTGTTTACTTTAATTCGATTTCAATGGTTTCCTTTCGGCTTCCGGTAATACGGTTTTCAAAAAAGGTGTGTATTTCAGCGGGTGTATTGTAGGCTTTTTGGGTATGTGGCGTTCGGATTTCTATGCGGGTTACCAGATTCACCAGACTGTCGAAACTGCTTTGAATCTTCCAGGTGCCGATACCAAAATTGGTTCGCCATTCGGAATTGGCGCGGCTGGTATCCAATTGTATGGTTAGCGTGTCGGTGTTTTGGATTTCCGGGAAGCGATAACGCTGGCTGTTGGGATTCAGGATAAAAGTGATGCTCGCATCTGCGTTACTTTTATTGACAACTAGTAGGTTTTGGGCCGGGTCGCAGGCGTACAACAACAGTATGGATAAGCACGGGAGTAAAAGAAAAACCTTTTTGAAAGTTGTCATAACGTTGTTTTGAAAGATAAAAAGGCGCATTCGGTTATATCCTGATGACACCCCAAAAGCCTTGTGTTTTTACTTTAAAAAGACTTTTGGTGCAGGCGTCAATATCGTCAAATTGAGGAGCTAGCCGCCAGTTTCCGGTGTCTTTTTCCATTAGCCCCCATTTGTTTCCTGATTTAACGGGTTTACAGGTCAGGTCGGAAACGTATGTAGCGCCATTTCCCTGACTACCCCGCCCGAACCCGGATCCCAGCGCGTCCTTCATTTCGGCTCTTCTTTGAGCAAGCTCCTGTGCGCGCTGTTTTTTTTCTGGGGTCATGCCGCGAAAGTAGGTTGTTTCGTAGTTAATGTAGAATTCGGTAGAATCACCCTTTACTTTTGCCAGTCCCTCGTTAAAATCGGCAGCACTGCGGTATTGAAAAGGGATCACTACGGTACCGAGACTGTCGATATAGCCCCATCGGTTGTCATCGTTCCGGACCATTGCAAGCCCTTCTTTAAAATCCCCGACCCGGTAGAAAGTGGGTGGGACGAGCATCTTGCCATCGAGGCCGATGAACCCGTACTTTCCGTTGGTCCTGACGGCTGCTTTGTGTTCTCTAAAAGCTTGTGCATCATCGTATTGGATCGGAATAACCACAGCGCCAGATTTGTCGATGAAGCCATATTTCCCGTCCAGGGATACCTTGGCCAGATTTTCTGAAAAACGGTCCATAGAGGCGTACACAGGTGTCGCAAGAATTAGTCCGCTGGAATCCGCCAGCCCCCAAAGCCAATCTTTTCGAATTTTAAAAAATGAGTTATTCTTCCATTCAATGGTCTGGTATGAAGGCTCTAGTACCCATTGTAAAGAATCCTGCGCAGCAGCAGAAAAGGCGCTCAAAAAAGTAATGCAAAAGAGAAGTGGGTAGAAAACATTGGTTCGCATGGATGGGTCTGGTGTTTTAGCTAAGGGGAATCTTGTTGGGTAAAGGTATTTCAGAGAGGTTTAAAATCAAAATGGGCAGCGAAATGACTCCTTGGGCAGTGTTGGCACATGCCCGCAATTTCACCCGAACGGGTGATGCTCCCCTGCTCCTGCTCACCCTAACTTTGAAGAAAAAAAGCCATGAACCGATTGAATTTCTTTTTACTCCCTTTATGTTCCATTTTATGCGTTGTTGCGGCTAGGGCGCAGGCGCCTGTATTGTCTATCCCCACGCAGGGGGGCTATTACATCGAAGGCGTCGGGCTGTGTTTTTCTGTCCGCCTGACCAACCCGAGCCCCAATCCCACCACGGTGGATGTGATGCTGGCGCCTGTTTCAACGGCGACCCTGGGGGTCGATTTTACGGTAGATCCATCCACTGTTGTTTTTCCCGCCAATTTTGAGGGCGATGAAACGGTCTGTGTCATTACCACCGACGATGCAATGATTGAGCCGCCAGAGGCGATTGTCCTGAAATTGGCCAACCCCAGCAACAATGCCACCCTGGGTACCAGTAGTACCATTGCTTTTGGTATTTACGACAACGATTCCATTACCACTACACTGCCCTGCCAGCGGCCGTTTTTTTCGGAGTATATCCATGCCCTCACCAACGGAGGCTCCCGGGCCCTGGAAATTTACAATCCCAGCCCCACGGCGGTTAATTTAGCGGATTACAATATCCGCTTGTACTACAACGGCGACAGTATTGCCGGAAACGTCATCCCGCTTTCCGGAACCCTGCAGCCAGGTGAGGTGTTTGTTGCAGCACACAATGAATCTTTTGCAGATGTGCTGGCCCTGGCTGATTTCACGTCACCTTTTCTCAATTTCACCGGCGACGATGCTGTTGGGTTGTACAACGGCGACCAATTGATCGACATGATCGGAATCCCCGGGCAGGACCCAGGTTTTGGTTGGCCGGGCGGCAATAAATCGACGGCCTCTTCGGTGTTGGTGCGCGACTCTATTGTTCGGCAGGGAGAAACCAAATGGGTTATCAGCGCGGCGCACTGGAAGGGGTACGACCAGTCGAACTATTCCTTTCTGGGCAGCCATTTGATGCTTCCCTGCGACCCTTCGGGCGGTATTCCGCCCATTCTTTCCGTTGTCACCAACGATGCCGAATTTGACGAGGGCATTGGCGGGCTTGGCTTTTTGGTCACCCTGTATTATCCCAAAGATGTGGAAACAACGGTAGATATTGTAGTAGGCAGCGCCAGTACGGCCACCAACGGCGTCGATTTTGATGTTACACCCACTACCCTGGTTTTTCCGGCCAATTACACCGGCTCCCAAAGTGTTGTGGTAGGCATCACCGACGACATGCTGGATGAACCCAACGAAACCGTGGTGCTCAAACTGCGCAACCCTTCCAACAGCGGTTTGTTGCTGGATTCGGTTTGGGTGCTCACCATTCTCGACAACGACCCGACGGTGGGCGTGCAGTCCGCAGGAAATACCAATACTTTTAAAGTGCATCCGAACCCGGTACGTGCAGGATCAGTGATATACCTGGAAACGATGCCAGGGGCAAGGTTTTCGTTGTTCAACAGTAGTGGCAAACTTGTTTACCAATTCACTGAAAAGGACACGCAAGCCATTCCGGGTCAACTGGTTTTGCCTGCAACAACAGTGCCCGGGGTGTATCATTTAAGGGCTGAAAGCAGTACAACTACAGCCGTTGCAAGGATAATTGTGATGGAATAGTGGTGTAGTCGGTCCAGTTTAGTTGAATATTAGCCAATTCGAATCTAGAAACAATCTTGTTTTTTGCCCTTGCAAAAGACAAGATTGTTTCGTGTTTTGATATAGCTATATTCCAGCTAAATTGGGCTAATCAGGCATTGCGTTAGCGGATAAAACAATGTTGGTTTGAATACGTTAATCATAATGAAAGTTTTAAAATTTTAAACACGTTCAATTATGATTTTAAGAAGACTATTAATTCTTACACTCTTGGTAACATCTGTTATGGCCTCGGCTCAAAAGCAAGAGGGGGTTGAAATTGGATCATCCAATGATTTACAATGTAGTGGGATAGCAGAAATAGGATACCTGGGGGTAATCGATCATAAGATCCAATTCAGTAATAGCGGAACTTACTTCGATTATAAAAAATATGGTGGACAAGACGTGTTGTTTCCCATAAACAGATTCTCTTTGGAAATAAAGTTTAAGCAAAGAAATACTATAGTACTACTGTATCAACCTTTGCGCCTGGAAACACAAGTTCTACTACAGGACGATTTAATTGTGGATGACTTAACTTTTCCTGCCTCAAGCGGTGTTAAGTTGTTGTATAATTTTCCATTCTATCGCATAAGTTATTTAAGAGAATTGGTTAAAAAGAATGAGAGGTTTAAGTTCGCGATTGGAGGGACATTACAGATACGAAATGCTACTATTTCATTTGAATCGAATGACGGAACCCTTTTTCGAACAAACAGAGGTGTAGGACCTGTACCTGCGTTAAAAATAAAAACTCGGAAGGATCTTGGCGAAAGATATTTTTTAGAACTTGAGGCAGATGGCATATACGCCCCAGTAAGCTATTTGAATGGAAGCGATAACGAGATAATTGGAGCCATCTTAGATGCTAGTGTGAGAACAGGAATAGAATTTAACCAATCAGTAAGTTCATTCTTTAATTTAAGATATCTTGGCGGTGGTGCTGTTGGCACGTCGGAAAATGATGGGCCTGGGGATGGATATGTGAGAAATTGGCTCAATTTTTTTACAGTATCGGTTGGGTTTAAATATACTTTGTAAAAGAGGATTCAATTAGCGTTTGTTTGAAAAATATACTACTGGACATCTTCAAAGCCATTTTTTAAAAATGTCCGGTAGTTTAGCCTCGAAATCTCACATTACGCATAGCCAAACAGTCGGCAAGCAAAAAAACAAAATATGAATGTGAAAATAGTTGAAACAGTCGTAGTCCTGGTGACTTATATTCTCATACGATTGGTTTCAAGTAAAACGGTAGACAAAACGGTCGAAAATAGCTTGATGCAAAAGACCAGAGGCAAGGTTGTAAAAAAGGGGGTTAACTTCATTTTACTCATGGTGATGCTTGCCTTTCTGTTCTTTATTTGGGGGGTCAACCAATCCGAATTAGTCATTTTTATCAGCTCTTTCCTTGCTGTTTTGGGAATAGCTTTATTTGCTCAATGGTCAATCTTATCCAATATTACTTCGGGGATTATCATATTTTTCAGCCACCCCGTCAAATTGGATGATACAATTTCCATTTTTGATAAAGATTATCAGATAGAAGGAAGAGTAAGCGATATCGGGCTTTTTTTTGTGATTATTAAAACTAAAGATGGGGAAAGGGTGACTGTTCCGAGCAATGTATTTGTCCAAAAAATGATAAAACACCGTACAAATGTTTAAGCAAATAGTTTTTACTATAACTTTTTTGGTTTTTACCATTTGCTCCGATCATATTTACGCCCAAAAGAAATATGAAAGCGAAAGCCGATTGAAAGAAAAATATGTTCCGTCCACCGCACTTGATTTCATCAACGCTTTAACAGTGGAAAGAAAAGTTAAATGGTACCTAGAGGAAGGGTTGTATCGAAAAAGTATAGAAGCAAAGTTTACGATGAACAACCGAAAACACAGTATTGAATTTGATACACTTGGAAATTTGGAGGATATCGAAATACGGATAAAATGGGGTGAATTAAATAGGACGCTTAGGGATTCGATAGGCTTTTACCTTGGGCAGGACTGTGCAAAATATAAAATTAAAAGGATCCAAATTCAGTATTCGGGTGACCCCTCCATTTTACTGCCTAAAATAAAAACAGGAGAAAGTACGGAATATTATACTACCCGATACGAGATTGTTGTAAAGTGTCGTTCCAAAAATGATGTTAACTTATCCGAGTACCTGTTCAGCGATTCAGGTCAAAAGATAACCGTTTCCCAAATCGTATTTAAAAATTCCAGCCATCTTGAATATTAAAAAACGTTTTTGGGTGGCGCTTTGCCTGAGTTTGTCATGCTCCTGTATCGTGGTGGCGCAAAGTACTTTTCAGTTCGGCGCCTTACCTTCGATAAACTTGAACTATAAATTGAGAAATAATTGGTCAGCAAATTTAAAAATAGAATCCCGCCAACTGCTGCAAAGCGGAACATTCAAGGGTGTTATCGAAAAAGACTACGACTATGTGCTTACGGATTATGCATTGATAATGGCAAAAAAAATTGGTTTGAACGCCCGACTTTCTGGAGGCTATTTATTTCGTCATCGGGAAGGGCAAGTAATACACCGACTTATTCAACAATATACGATCACACAACGGCTGCCCAGCCTAAGGTTGACCCACCGTGTTGTTACCGACCAGACTTTTTCTGCTAACGATGACACGGAGTATAGATTGCGGTATCGGTTGGCAACGGAAGTTCCATTTAACGGTCAATCAGCCGACCCAAAAGAATTTTATTTCAAAATCAACAACGAGTATCTCAATAGTTTACAAAGTGCTGCGTATGACCTCGAAATAAGGTTGGTGCCGTTGCTTGGGTATGCAGCGACAGAGAAGCAAAAGCTGGAATTCGGAATGGATTACAGGGTAAATTCATTTTTGGACGAAAATGCCCGACATAGTTTCTGGATATGTTTGAATTGGTTCATTGATATGTAAAAAGATTAATGGCTGTCACCAACTATTTGCCAGCGGCCATAGCCAAGCACGCCACATAAACAAAAATGTTACCGGCACTTCCTGTGTTGCCAGTATGAGGCATCCATTCCCGTGAATTGGGGCCGGTTTTTCTGTTTTACCCAAATTCTTGTTGTTTTGAAATGGACATTACTACTGCTCTTCCCCTTCTCCTTGCACGCCCAACCCAGCGACACCACTTTCCTGCACCGCTATTTCAACCAGCTGGAGGCCAAAAGCGAGGCCATGGGCAGCATTGCCATTACTGTCAACGGCCAGGCGTATTTTCAAAAAAGCATTGGGTGGGCCAATCTGGAACAAAGGGAGCAGGCGAGTGCCGCTACCCGATACCGTGTCGGCTCGGTTACAAAAATGTTCGTCGCAACAGTGATGATGCAGTTGGTGGAAGCGGGGAAAGTGTCTTTGGATACTAAACTCGCCATTTTTTTTCCTGATGTTCCCTACTCGAATGCCATCACCCTTGCGCAGTTGCTGCGGCACGACAGCGGTTTGCGCGACAAGCCGTATTTGAAGTGGCAGTATTATGGGAAAAAGTATACCCTGGAAAAAAGGCCGGGCTATGCCAATGTAAACTATGTTTTGCTGGCCCAAATTGCCGAACAACTTGAAGGCAAACCTTTTGCCGCCATCCTGGCGGAGCGGGTTTTTCAGCCTTGCCGAATGACCAACAGTTACTACGGGAGCAAACCCGATGCACTGCCGGAAGAAGCGCTGTCTTATCGAAAACTGTCGAAATGGACCGCGGTTCCGGCCAGTGACCTGGAACAGTCGGGCGGCGCCGGTGCGGTGGTTTCATGTCCTACTGATTTGAATTTGTTTCTCGACCACTTATTCTCGGGCCATCTGGTATCGGCATCCGGTTTGAAAGAAATGGAAAACACCGTAGGCGGCTACGGCATGGGTATGATGCAGGTGTACTACTACCAGCATGTGGCGTACAGCCATGCCGGTGCAGTGGATGGTTTCCAAACGCGGGTATTTTATTTTCCAGCGCAAAAAATAGCCATTTCCTACTGTTCCAATGGGGTTGCCCTGCCCATCGATGAGCTGCTGTTGCCGGTGGTAACGCAGCTGTTTGGCAAAGAATAAATCAAGGGCTCGGGAGCCGGAATCGTTGAGACTGTTCAATTAACTGTGTCATTTTGTTTAGAAACCTCACCCCCACCCCCCCTCTCCAAAGGAGAGGGGGCTCGATCTCGTTTTGTATTTTATTGATAATAAGATATTTAGACAAGATCGGACTCCCCATCTCCTTTGGAGAGGGGGTTGGGGGGTGAGGTTTAAAAAACGGCACGACACATTTTATTGAACACGCTCGAATCGTTCCAAATTTGAAATATTGCTACATTTGAGCTGCGAGCGAGGTTTTTACAACTTGCGTTACTATGGATAAGGATACTGAAAGCAGCGAAAACCCAGGACAAGTTGTCCGAAAAATGCGGATCAAACGCACCCGAGTGCCACGCCGGAGCGTAAAACTGAACATCAGATTACGCGACCCATTTGGCAACATCTTGCCCTTCAAAAGACTATTGACCGGAATTTTGGGGCTTGCTACTTACAGCGGTCTCAACATTGTTAACCGGACCAAAGTGGAAGGGGCGCACTACTTGCTCGATCTGCCCAAAAACAACGTGCTGTTTGTTTCCAACCACGAGACCTATTTCGCTGATGTGTTCGCCATGTACCACATTTTTTCCAGTGTAAAATGGCGTTTTCGCAACATAAACATCCCCATTTACCTTTTGTTTCCCAGGGTCAAGTCCTATTACATAGCGGCGGAAGAAACCATGAAAAAAGGCTGGTTGCCCCGATTGTTCTCCTATGCCGGCGCCGTTACGGTGAAGCGCAACTGGCGGCAGGCTGGCCAGGAGGTTACCCGTGGGGCCGATGTGCAGGCGCCTACGAAGATTGTAAAAGCCTTGTCGTTTGGCTGGGTCATTACTTTCCCGCAAGGCACTACGGAACTGGGCGCTCCCGTGCGCAAAGGCACGGCTCATCTGATTAAAACCCTCAAGCCAACCGTCGTTCCGGTCTATATCGAGGGCTTTCGCGAGGCGTTTGACAAAAAAGGACTGCGCATCCGGAACCGGGGTTCCAAATTATTGGTGCGTTTCAGCGAACCCATCCAGTTTGACGATGACATTACCGTTGCCAGCATACAGGAATTTCTGGAGGGCCATATTCTTGGCGAAGCGGCAGGGAAAACGATGTAGGTTTTTGGGAACCCCCTATTTTATTGCGATTTTCTGCAGGCCTGGCGCTTGTTTGTTTCCCGCCATTTGAAGGAAATAAATTCCTGCCGGCAGCGGGGGAAGTGCCTGTTGCACGCGATGTTGTCCCGCCTGACAGTCATTTTCAGTAAACGCCATTACCTGCACGCCAGTATTGTTCCACAAACTGAACCGTATTTGATCCGCAACTTTTAGGGAAAATTCGATAGCGATGTTTCCTTCACAGGGATTTTTCAAGATACGGAAATCGTATGCAGGGGTGGCAAGTGGATGTATGGAAGTGGCTGTTGTTCCTTTGCGCATGCCATTGCCAAAGCTGGCTACCCAACATTCCTGCGGGTTGTACGGGTTGAAAAATACGCGTTCCGGATGATGGAAAGGGTAGGCGTCCACCAGTTGCCAGTCGGGCATGGCGGCGCTTTTGTTGTGGGTTACCCACAGCCCCTCATACTCGGTTGTCAGGTACATGGTTTCCGGATCGGCAGGGTCTATGCTGACAGAACTCACCCGAAAAAATTGGCCTGGGGCGGAGATGGGTTGCCAGTTGAGTCCGCGGTCGGTGCTGCGAAAGATCCTGCCCAGGTTGTTGGCAGGGCCGCCCCAGCCGCTCCACACGCAGGCATACCAGGTGTTCTGGCTGGGATCGGCGGGGTCCACGACCAGGTCTTTGGTCCAGTAATTCATGTCTGGATGGTTGCGCCGCTGCCAGCTGACGCCGCCGTTGGTGCTGACGAACACCCCGCTGCTGTCGCTGAATACACTGCCCGCATTGGATTTTCGGGCCGACCACGTACTCACCAACATGCCATCGTTGAGAACTTGAATGTTGAAAATACGGCCATTATTGGCCGGCGGATTGTTGATTTTGGTCCATTGCACGGTTCCTGGGTTGGAGATGCCATCGGCCCGCCATATACCACCAATGGCTGGGTTGGTAGAGATGACGCCGGCGTACAGGCGCTCGTTGTTGCCAGGGTCGGTGGCCACCCAGATTACCGGATTGTCGAAATCGCGCAATGGCAGCCAATCCTTGCCTTTGTTGCTTGAGTACAACACATAGCCGTCTTTGTAGGAGGGCTGCAGTTTTGCGTCGGTAACATAAGTTGTCTGATAGATATCGTGCACAGAGGAAGTGGCGGCAAACCAAAGGTTGCTGGTATTGTGTTTTACAATGCGATAAAGGGTATTAAGGTTGTGGCCGGTATAATCAAAACTCCAGGAATCACCGGCATCCTCGGAGCGCACGCCTTTTATGTCGGTAAAACACCCGATCATGGTTTGTGCATCCATCCAGTATACCTGCCAGCAGGTGGTTTGCTCCATGCCAACACCGTGGTAGTATTGCTTTTTAGGGGTTGGTGATCCTGCGGGGTTTTCATCGCTGGGGCTGGTGTAGGCCTGGTGCCAGTTTTGACCGCCGTTAAGGGTTTGATGAATAAAACCGTAGTCGGTCAACACAACATGCTGGCTGTTCAAAGGGCTGACGCCAAAACCCAGGGCATTGCCTCCCCAGGAATACCCCAGGTCGCCGCCATAGCCCTGGTACCCGGTGAAAATGTTCTGGTTGTTGTTGCGCAAATAGCAATGCTGCCAGCTCAGGCCACCATCAGCCGTTTTCATAACGATGGCTTCTGCGTTAGGCGTGCTGCCGGCTATATAGCAGGTGCTGGGGTCGTTTTCGGCCATGGCCAGGTAAACGGCATAGTCCTGGGTGATGTTGATGCCATTGGAAGAGGGCGTCCAGGCCCCATTCATATTGGTCATGGTATAAACGTTGCGGATGGTTTGCCAGTAATTGGGGCCCATGTTGGTGGCCCATACGTTGCCCGGGGTGCCGGTGAGGGCATAGCAGCGCAGCAGCCCGTTGGCGCGTCCGGCCCCAAAGCCAATGATGACCTCGCCAGCGGGAATTCCCGTAAAGCCGGCATTGGCAAACGACGCCCATTGTCTTGCGACACCAACACCCCTTCGTTGGTGCCCAACCAAATGTTGTTGTTGTCAAAAAACACCCGACAGCAAGATGCCGGTACCGTTGTTGGCGGCTGCCCATTTTTGCGCAGCGGTTTGTCCGCCGTCCGTGGAGAGAAAGAGGTGGTTGTAGTCGGTCCAGATAATGCGCTGTGGGTTGTGGTAGTCGGCAAAAAGGAATAGTTTTTCATCCGACGTTTGCACGTCTCCGGCAAGAAAACTCCAGGCATTGCCGCCATCGGTACTTTTTGCAGGGCGGGTGGCATAATGTGCTTCATCCCAGAGCAGGGCATACCGCAGGTTGTTGTTTTGGGTAAATACGACTTTGCCATAAGGGCCCACAATGGCTTGTTGATAGGGCACGACGTCGTAAAAGCCGCCATTGTCAGTGGTATGGTACAGCCCGCCCAGGTCGCTGGCAAAATACATTTCGGCATCATTTCCCGGGTTGATGGAAGGGCTGAACAGGGCCCCGCCGCCGCCAATGCCTTTGGAAATAAAAGCGTTTGGTTGGGCGCATAGCGCCAGCGGAAAGCAAAAGAAGATCAAGAAACGCATACCTGAGCATATTGGAAGGGTGGGTAAATCTGCTGTTACCATTCAGCGTGAAGATAAGAGCCGTAAAATGCGTCGAAACGCTGTTCCATGTTAAAAAGAATTTTTACGGCACGGCTCCCAGTAAGATAGTCTTTGGTCTTTGGTCTTTGGTCTTTGGCCCTTGGTCTTTGGCTTCGATCCCGATTTATAATACTACATTGAAAACCAGATGGTTAATTCTTCGGAGCAAAGCCAAAGACCAAAGACTAAAGACCAAAGACCAAAGACCAACTTATTCCACCTCCAATTCCACCACAACCGTTTTAAGCCCGCCCGCGCTGGCTTTAACATTGATCTTTCCGGGCAATTCGCTGCTGCGGACAATCAGCATCGCTTTGCCAAAAAACAATTTACGCTTGTCGGAAACAAAGGATTCCAGCGACTGCGGGTTGCCATTCCCCACGCCTTCAATGCGTCCGGCGCCCTGAACGTCGAATTGGATGCTGAAATCTGCATTTGGGCAGAGATTGCCGTTTTGGTCGATCGCTTCCACGAGGATGTAGGATAAGTCTTCTCCATTGGCCGTCAACATGCTGCGGTCGGGTGTCAACCGCAGCGCAGATGGCTGATCAGCGGTTTGAACCTGGGTTTCACCAATCTTTTTGCCCCCTTTATAAGCTACTGCTTTCAGGGTTCCGGGGGCATAGGTTACCGTTGGCCAAACCAAGCGGTAACGCTCCCAGGAAGTACTGGAGACGGGGTTTTTGGCTTTTTTACCCAAGGACTTCCCATTCAGGAACAGCTCCGCTGCATCCCCATTGGTGTACACCATGACGGGCAGCTGCTGTCCTTCCTGTCCAGCCCAATTCCAATGCGGCAACAGGTGTACCGTGGTATAATCCGGGAGCCACAGGCTTTTGTACAGGTAATATCGGTCTTTGGGTATGCCACATAAATCTACAATGCCGAAATAAGAACTCTTGGCCGTCTGCTCCGGTCGGATTATGCCCTGGCTGGCCGACCAGCTATCGTATGGCGTGGGCTCACCCAGGTAATCGAAGCCGGTCCACACAAATTCGCCGCACACATAGCGGTCTTCTTCCTGCCACATAAAATCATCGTCGGGAATTTCTGCCCAGGCGGGCGCGTTCATGTCGTACGAAGAGACTTGTCCGGCGGTAGAAAAGTCGGTTTTCTGTTTGGGCAAGGGCCATTCGTAAAAGCCACGGGTACTCACCGTCGAAGCCGATTCAGAGATAATAACTGGTTTGTTGGGTTCCAGGTGGCGGGCTGGTAGGTAGCGCCGGCCGTAGTTCCAGGAGTGGATATCATAGTAGTCGAAATGCCGCCAAACCACGCCACCCATGTTGTCGCTGGCGATGGTCAAGGGGCGGCTTCGATCGTGTTCGAGTACATAGCCGGTGATGGCCTCGAGTTTCAATAAGCCGTCGTCGGTATTGCCCTGTACATCGGGCATTTCGTTGCCTACACTCCAAACAAATACGCAGGGGTGGTTGCGGTCGCGGCGAACGAAATTTGCGATATTCCTCGCCGTAGATGCGTGAAAATCAGCGTCGGGCAAAATATCCGCCTTTCGGTCCCACTTGTCGTAAGCCTCATCAAATACCAGAATACCCATGCTGTCGCAGAGATCCAGCAGCTCCGGTGCGGCTATGTTGTGGCTGTTTCGAACGGCATTTACCCCCATGGATTTCATGATTTCCAGTTGGCGTTCCAGGGCTCTTTTGTAAATTTTTGCTCCCAGGGGGCCCTGGTCGTGGTGGAGGCATACGCCGTTGAGTTGGAGTCGCCGACCGTTGAGGTACATGCCGTCGCTGGGGGTAAAAATGATTTCCCGGATGCCAAAGGGCGTTTCGTACACGTCGCAAACCCTGCCGCCGCGCTGTACTTCGGTGTGCACCCGGTAGCGCTGCGGGTGGTCAACGTCCCAGCGTTGCGGGCGGGTGAGGGTAAACCACTGGTCGAACTTCACTTTTTCACCGGGTTTTACCGCCTTGGTATCGGTGTGCGGCCACCACTGCGCCGTCGGGCGCCAGGATGGTGGTTTCGATCTGCAGTTTTTCCTCGAATTTGCTTTCATTGAAAATTTCGGTCACCGCCCGGGCGCGGGTGTAGTGGTCGCGAATCTCAGGTGTGGTAACCTGGGTCCCCCAAATGTCGACATGAACAGGGTCGAGCAACAGCATTTGGATTTTGCGGTAGATACCGGCGCCAGGATACCAGCGGCTGTCGTGCTGTCGGGTATCCACATGAATGGCGATGGTGTTTTCTCCAGCGAAATCGAGGAGATCAGTAACATTCAGGTAAAACGAGTTGTAACCATAATCCCATTCCCCGGCAAGCTGGCCATTGATGTAGATTTTGGGAAACGCCATGATGCCATCGAACATCAGGTACACCTGCTTATCCTGGTCGGAAGGCTTGAGCCGAAAATTTTTGCGGTACCAGGCTTCTCCTTTCCAGGGAAGCTTGGCAGTAGCAGGGTCACCATTGGGGTCGAAAGGACCGGCGATGGCCCAGTCGTGTGGGAGGCGGACCTTTTCCCAGCCCGAAACATCGAGGTTTTTGCCGGAGGCCCCGGCTGGGTTGCCTTTGGTGAAACACCAGTCGGTGTTGAACGGATAAATAGTCCGGGAAGAAACCGGAGTGCTCAGCAGGAGGAGCAAAAGCAGCAGCATGGAACGCATAACAGAATATTTATCGGGTGCTGGCCGAAGGTAAACAGGAACAGGGGAGTGGTGGTAATTTTTGCGGAAGGAATGCTGTTGCTGGTGTTTCCGTTGGGTTTTGCCCGTTCTGGTAGATATTTTGGCTGTGGTAATATTATGATCAATGCAGATAGTGCCTAAAGGATGCGTGCTGACAGTGTAAGGGTTGTCACCCCCCCTGGCCCCCCTCGAGGGGGGACAAGGGCTCAGCAAAGCGAGTTTTTATCTCGTTTCAAATGGGCGGAGCTGGGTGCGAGGTCGTGTCTTGAGGGTTGTCACCCTCTGGCCCCCCCTCGAGGGGGACAAGGGCTCAGCAAAGCGAGTTTTTATCTCGTTTCAAATGGGCGGAGTTGGGTGCGAGGTCGTGTCTTGAGGGTTGTCACCCCCCTGGCCCCCCTCAAGGGGGGACAAGGGCTCAGCAAAGCGAGTTTTTATCTCGTTTCAAATGGGCGGAGCTGGGTGCGAGGTCGCTCCTCGAGGGTTGTCACCCCCCCTGGCCCCCCTCAAGGGGGGACAAGGGCACAGCAAAGCGAGTTTTTATCTCGTTTCAAATGGGCGGAGTTGGGTGCGAGGTCGTGTCTTGAGGGTTGTCACCCCCTGGCCCCCCCCCTCAAGGGGGGACAAGGGCTCAGCAAAGCGAGTTTTTATCTCGTTTCAAATGGGCGGAGCTGGGTGCGAGGTCCCCCCTTGAGGGGGGCTGGGGGGTGAAATTTCTTAAGTCGACCATATTATTTTTCAAAATCATCTCACAAACCACTTGTTTATCTTGTTCATCCTATCTGATACCCTACATTTGCCGCAGGCAAAATCACCGCACACACCTATGAAACTACTACTCATCCTGTCTCTCTGTCTCGCCAGTATCTGTCTCGGCGCACAAAACCTCCCCATTCCCCGCAACCTCGAAAAGGCCTACACTGCAGGTACCCGCAGTCTGGACGGCCAGCCCGGCACAGCCTACTGGCAAAACCATGCCACCTACGATATTGCCATCCGTTTTGATCCTTCATCGCGTTTGATTTCCGGAAAAGAGGAGATCGTTTACACCAACAACAGCCCCGATACGCTGCGCGAAATTTTGTTCAAATTGTACCCCAATCTCTACAAGCAAGGCTCGCAACGACTGATGAGTATCGCGCCGGAAGACACTGGTGATGGCATGCGCATCGAAAGCGTTACGGCCAACAACCAGGTGTTGATGGCTGCCAAATGGCGGATCCGCGGAACAGATATGAGCGTACAGACCAAAGTGGCGCCCGGACAACAGCTGCGCCTCAAACTGCAGTTTAACTTCAACCTCAACAAGGGCTCGCACATCCGCACCGGCGAAGTAGAAGAAGGCGCCTGGTTCCTGGCGTATTTTTTCCCAAGAATTGCCGTGTACGACGACATCGACGGTTGGAACCGGCTGCCTTACCTCGGTACCCAGGAGTTTTACAACGACTTCTGCGATTTCAAACTGGCGCTCACCGTACCGCGCAACTACGCCGTTTGGGCTACCGGCGACCTTACCAATTGCGCCGAAGTGTACAACAAATCGTTTTGTGACCGACTGGCCCGTGCCGAAACGCAGGATGGTATCGTGAACATCATCGATACAACCGACCTCAAGGATGGGGGCATCACACGCCCGAACGCCGAAAATACGTTCCGCTTTGAAGCCAGCCATGTTACCGATGTTGCCGCTGCCATCAGCAACCATTATGTTTGGCAATCATCCAGTGTGGAGGTGGACACTGTGTCCAAACGCCGTACCCGGGTGGATGCCGTGTTTAATCCCAAACACCACGATTATTGGCTGGTATGCGCTGATGCCCGCGCCACCGTAAAAGCCATGAGTTATGATTTCCCGCGCTGGCCTTATCCGTACAACCACGAAACGGTATTTGACGGGCTCGACCAGATGGAATACCCCATGATGGTCAACGACAACCCTTTGGAAGACCGGCACGAGAGCATCGAACTCACCGACCACGAAATTTTCCACACCATGTTTCCCTTCTACATGGGCATCAATGAAACCAAATACGGCTGGATGGATGAAGGCTGGGCCACCATCGGTGAATGGCTGATTTAGCCCATGATCGACAGCAGTATTGTGAACGAATACGGCGTGCGGCCTTATGAACAAGCTGCCGGAACCGAGGCCGATTTGCCCATCATCACCCTGACCACCCAACAAAGCGGGGTGACCATGTTCATCAATTCCTACCCCAAACCTGCCATGGGCTACTTGTTTGCCATGGATATGCTGGGCGAGGATCGTTTTTACCAGGGCTTGCACCACTACATCAATACCTGGAAGGGCAAACACCCCATTCCCAACGATTTTTTCTACTGCATGAACAAGGGCTCCAAAACGGACCTCAACTGGTTCTGGAAAGCCTGGTTTTTTGACAATGGGGTGCCCGATTTGGCCATTGACAAAGTTATCAGCGCTAAAAAAAGTACCCGGGTGATCATCCGCTCCGTGGGAACCAAGCCCGTTCCGGTGGACCTGAACGTGGTGTATGCCGATGGCCGTACCGAGCGGATACACCGCAGCGCAGCCGTTTGGGAAAAAGGCGAGCGCCAGATTGAACTGAAACTCAAAGGCGCTGTGAAGGAAATGTCGCTGGGCAGCACCTGGGTGCCTGATGTGGACAAGTCGAACAACCTGTACAAGCAGTAGGGGAGGGTTCTAAACCAACTACTGGACATTTTCAAAGCATACTGTTTTGAAGATGTCTCCCTCGCCTTCGCTCGGCATGGGCTCTTGCATCGGACGCAATGGAAACATTTCCAATTCCGTAAATCGTAAATCCCACATCCAATCTTAAATCGTAAATCATCAATCGGATATCGTAAATTATAAAAAAATGTCTCCCTCGCCTTCGGCGGGTCGACATGACAACTTGAAGCGGAAAAAGCTGCCTCTCTCGCCTTCGGCGGATCGGCTCTAAGCAAATGAATCGGCCTATTTGATGATTTGCCGAGCGAAGCTCAAACCAAATTTGTCATGTCGATCCGCCGAAGGCGAGAGAGACATCCATGCTTGGGCGTAATTTTAAAAATGTCAAGTAGTGTGGTTCGCAACACAGTACTTGCATTTATTAAAAAGTCCGCCTATATTTGGTTTTCGAAAAACCAGATCGTGCGCGCTTTACCACCTGAAAAGATGCTACCGCCCCCTGTTTGCTCTTGGTTGAGCAAGCAGGGGGCGGTGTGTATGTTGAGGGAATACACGCAACTATGGTGCGTATATACACCCAAATAAGTAGATATCACGCACCATGATGCGTATATACAATAGTTATACACAACAAAATAAGAAGTAAATAATGAGACAACTGATATTACCCCTTGACATACGAAGACATAAATAATCATTTTCAGTCTGATGAAAGAGACGCTAGAATGATGGAATTCGTTTCACCACTCAGTGAATCAGAAACTATGCTATCCGTAATTGCTTCGAATATAACAACTGCAGGAAAGCTTACATTTATATTGGGTCATCCAGGTGTTGGAAAATCTACTTTTTTACACACTCTTAACTGGCGCAGCCATATTCCAATTAGAAAAGTAATTGACTTAGATGCAAATAGTTTCAATGATGGAGAATCCTTAGATGGATTATACAATGAAATACATCGAATTTGCGGCAATGAAACAGACAGAAACGATAAAGGAATTTGTGCTATTCTGATTAATTATCTTGAGTATGTAGATGAATATCCTGATTCAACTGTAAAGGGTTTTTTTAGAAAATTAAATGGCTTGCTTAGAAACAAGCCTGTATTAATTCTTTGGCCAGTAATTAATGAAAATGATGTGCAGCGAATGATTGAATTTTCGCAGCATGTATCGGGTACACTTTATCAAAGAGATAGAAAGGTAGTGAATATAACTGGGCCTAAAAAGAGCGAATATATAGACATTGCAAAGAGGACGATAAAGGTATTAAACAACGGGGCTGAATTATCGGATTTTGGCTTAACGAATGATGATTTAGTTGAAATCTATAACGAATTCATTCAACTACCAATTATAGATCAAAATATTAGGGAATATTATTCCAGGATAGTTTCTAAATGGGAGTTAAGCAGTAAATACTTGGAAGAACTGAAGTTGAAAATTCCTAAACCAACTGAAGTTTGGTTTATCTTTCCTTTTAAAGAGGCTGAAGCAGTCGTAAATCAATTTTCGAGAAAAGGGAATAGAGTTGAAGATGCATGGACAGCTGTCACCGATAAATTCTCTGATTATATAAATGGAAATACACAAAGAGCCTCAAAGTGGGACTCCACAAGATTGAACTTAGCTTTGCATGGTGCTTTAAAGTCTAGAATTATGTATATTCCTACAAATCTTGTGATTACAACATCTGCCGCTTTTTCAAATAATCCTGAGTTGATTAAAATAATATCAGATCACAACCCACCAAGTCATTGGAATAAAAAGTATCAAACCAAGATTTCGATAGAGCGTTCACCAGTCTATAAGCAACTAATTAATGAACAATTCCCTACAGGAAAACGAAAAGGTGGGCCAGTAGTACAAGCATTAGAAACAGCAAACCCAATTTACAAAGATATTGTCGCATGGGTCAGTGGAAGTGGAAGCGGAAGTGATACTTACCTTAATAAGGCATTTGCAAGTGCCCTTGAAGAGGCTGGCGTGAATAACGTCTCAGTTGAAAAAGAACACCCTTGGATAAAATCAGTATTTCCAGATATTCAAATTGATTTAGGGCATAAAATTGTTTGTCTCGAGTTTCATTATACTTTTCAGGATGAACCCCATATTATAGCGGATTATTGCCTAAAAAAACTTGATATTTACATGAACCAGATGGGTAAAATGATATAATGTGTATAACTAAGTGCTGCCGAAAATTGCTCCTAAACGTCGCACCATCGTCTGCACAAACGTTAGCGGTCATTGTAAAACGACAGACAGACCATCAAAATATCGACAGAAAAAATGAAAGACAGCCGACCCTTCGCAAAATTAAAAGAGGTGCTTGCCAACACGCAAGCCGACACAAAAGCACCACATTTAATTTTGCCCGACTGCACAATGACAAACAAAGACATTCATCACACTCTCTTATGACTTTTATCAATATTCATAAATTTCTGTTTCATAATTTTGCTATTCTTTAAATAGAAACAATATAAAATCTCATCGCAATGAAAATTTTAATTCCAACCGATTTTTCTAAACTGTCACGAGTGGCGGTTCACTTTGCAGCTAAAATGGCTAAAAAACTTGATGCAGAAATTGTTTTACTGAATGTAATATTCATAAGTGCCCCGCCTCGTGCAATGGTTGCGGTAAAAGTTAAGGCAATCGAAGATGCAATGGTTGACAATGCAAAGCAGGACAGTATTCAACTGGTTAAGGAATTAAAAGCAGAGAATAGAGGTAAACTGAATATCAGCTATGAAATTATAAAAGGGTATCCCATAGAAGATGCAGTTGAGAGTTTTGCAATTCACAATAAAATTGATTTGATAATTATGGGGACAAAAGGTGCAACTGGTTTGACAAAGGTTCTGATAGGTAGCAATGCAGCATCAGTAATAAACAATAGTGATATTCCTGTAATCACCGTGCCTGAGTTTGCCCGATTTAATAATCTCAAACATATTGTTTACGCAACTGATGTTCTGAATCTGAACAAAGAATTGAATAAGCTTGTGCCATTTGCAAAATTATTTGATGCTACTATTCATATTCTACATATTGTTTCTCCAAAGTCAAAAAAGAAATTTAATACAGCTAAGACTATTGTTGATAAACTTAAAATTAAATATCCCAAAATTACTTTTCATGTTTCAGTCAACGATGATATTTTAGAAGGAATTGATGAATACATTGCAGATACAAAAGCAGATATGCTTACTATGTTCACCCATAATCTTACTTTTTTCGAAAAACTCTTTGGCAAAAGTGTAACACGCCAAATGACTTTTCACAGTTGGATTCCCTTGTTTGCAATAAAAAAACACAACTATAAATCATAATTTAATTTAGCAATGCTTTTAATATTTATAGGATTAGTCGGTTTATGGCTTGGAACAAGATGGATAATTAATGGGGCAATTGGAATTGCAAAACGATTTAATCTTTCTCATTCATTTGTTGGTGTTGCAATTCTTGCAGTAGGGACTGACCTTCCAGAAGTTTTTGTTTCTATAAAAGCATCCCTGCTTCATTTAAGTGGAATAGAATCCTCCGGTATCATTACCGGAAATGCTATTGGCAGCAGCATCAGTCAAATTACCTTTATACTTGGTATTGCAGGGTTATTCTTGAATTTCACAATGGCAAAAAAGGATTTATTGCGTGATGGCATTGCATTACTTACCTCAATAATATTCTTGTTCGTTTTTGGAATTGACGGAATCATAACACGAGTGGAAGGTGGAATTTTACTGTTTGTGTATTTGCTTTATTACATCGTCTTGTTGAAAAGTCAGACTGAACATACCGATGATAATTCTGCCGGAAAGGATTATTCAAACACTGCCTTGACATTATTTCTATTAGCCGGCTTTTCAGTTTTAATATTTTCATCTCATTTAGTAGTTGAAAACGCGATGGCACTTGCCGAAAAATGTGGGGTAGCTCAATCCTTTGTAGGGATTGTAATAATTGGATTGGGCACAAGTTTACCTGAGTTAGCAGTTTCTTTTGGTGCGGCAATCCGTAAATCAGCGGGAATGTCGGTAGGAAATATTATAGGCAGCAATATTTTTGATGGGCTTATTCCAATTGGAATTGGAGGAGCAATAAGCACGACAAATATGGAAGGCAATCTTTTGAAATTTGATTTACCGTTTTTATTTGCAGTTACTTTTTTAGTTTTAATATTTTTGAGGACAAAAAGAGGAATTTCTACACTCGAAGGAATAATTCTCATCCTGTTTTACCTGTCCTATATTGGCGTAAAGCTATATTTATTATAATCGAATAAGTCAGTAAAAATGAATTGGCATCTCCTTCCCCTTTCTGAAATATCTCAGTTGTTAAACACAACACCGTCAGGCATTGATAATTTAACTGCCTCGCAGCGGTTGGTTGAGTACGGAAAAAATCAGATCACTGACAAAAAAAAGAAAACCGTTTTTCAGATGCTGCTGCACCAGTTAACGGATTTTATGATTCTCATTCTTATTGCAGCAGCAATTATTTCTGGTGTTTTGGGAGATGTAACAGATACCTTAATAATTCTTGCCATTATTATTCTTAATGCAGTTGTGGGTTTTATACAAGAGTATCGTGCCGAAAAAGCCATGGAGGCATTGAAACTAATGGCGTTTTACTAACGCACGTATATTGCGTGAAGGAAGAGCGATTGATATCCCTGCATCTGATTTAGTACCAGGAGATGTGGTGATGCTCGAAGCCGGAAATATAATACCTGCTGATTTACGGTTCTTTGAAACACATCAAATTAAAGTAGATGAATCTGCACTCACAGGCGAATCACATAATGTAGAAAAAAATGCCAATGAACTTCCCGAAGGAGATTATCCGCTTGGCGATAGAATAAACATGGGATTCAAAGGGACATTTATTACTAATGGTAGGGCTCTTGCTTATGTGGCTACAACAGGCATGAACACAGAACTGGGTCGTATTGCCAAAATGATTCAGACCGATGAAACATCAACACCCTTACAAAAAAGATTGGCTGCTTTTGGGAAAAGATTATCAGTTGGAATATTGATCATCTGCACCATAATATTTGTTTTTGGCTGGCTCCGTGGCGAAAACATTTTAACCATGTTGCTTACTTCCATTTCACTTGCTGTTGCTGCCATACCAGAAGCATTACCTGCACTTGTAACTATTGCACTTGCATTTGGTGCAAAGCGATTAGTAAAAAGCAATGCACTTATCCGTAAACTTCCTGCTGTTGAAACACTTGGATCAGTTACTTACATCTGCTCTGATAAAACAGGAACGCTTACATTGAATAAAATGACCGTGCAGGAAACTTTTGAAACAGATGATAATAAAACAAATCCGCTATTTTCTAATAGCAGTGCTTTACTAAATGCAATGGCATTGAACAATGATGTTTCAAAAGATAAGGACGGAAAATGGTTAGGCGATTCCACAGAAGTGGCATTGGTTCAATATGCTTTCAATAATAGTTTGGAGAGAGAAAATTTGGAAATACAATTTCCGAGAATGGCAGAGTTGCCTTTTGATTCTTCACGAAAGTGCATGACCACGTTACACAAAACAGAACACGGAATTATTGCAATTACCAAAGGAGCAGTAGATGTTTTATTCGAAAAACTGAATCACGAACAAAAATTATTTGTTCCCGAATATGAAAGCAAAGTGAACGAGATGGCTGAAAAAGGTTATCGGGTTTTAGGATATGCAATAAAGACACTTCCATCGTTGCCGGAAAACCTAGATGCAGACGAAATAGAAACTTCATTAACACTTATCGGTTTTGCTGGAATGATTGACCCTCCTCGTGAAGAAGCAAAACAAGCTGTGGCAGAATGCAAACAAGCCGGAATAATTCCTGTCATGATTACTGGCGACCATAAACTCACTGCTAAAGCCATTGCAAAACAACTTGGAATTATTTCTTCGGAGGAAGACATCGTATTAAGTGGTTCGGAACTTTCAAAATTAACCTTGGAAGCGTTTGAAAATATTGTAGAAAAAGTGCGTGTATATGCACGGGTAAATCCCGAACAAAAACTTAAAATAATAACTGCCTTGCAGGCCAAACATCACTTTGTTGCAATGACAGGAGATGGCGTTAACGATGCACCTGCTCTCAAAAATGCCGACATCGGTATTGCTATGGGAATTAACGGAACCGAAGTTTCAAAGAAGCTCGCACATGATTTTATTGGACGATAATTTTGCTACTATCGTAGTTGCAGTAAAACATGGTCGAAGAATCTTTGACAACATTCTGAAGTTTATCAAATACATAATGACAGGAAATTCCAGTGAAATTTGGGCAATCTTTTTAGCCCCCTTTTTCGGCCTGCCAATGCCTTTTTTAGCCATTCATATACTTTGGATAAATCTTGTAACGGATGGCTTACCAGGTCTAGCACTTGCATCTGAACCTTCGGAAGAAAACATTATGAAACGCCCACCAAGAAGTCCTAAACTAAATATTTTTGCAGGAGGTATGGCATGGCATATTTTGTGGGTAGGCTTATTAATGGGTTTGGTAACTATCGCCATGCAGGCATGGGCAATAAACACGAAAAATACGCATTGGCAAACAATGGCATTTATGACTTTATGTTTTAGTCAAATGGGACATGTTTTAGCAATGCGTTCTGACACACAATCAATTTTTAAAATAGGTTTATTTTCAAACAAACCATTATTATGGTCATTGCTATTAACATTTGCTCTCCAAATGATGATTATTTACACTCCCTTTTTCAATAATATTTTCAGAACACAACCACTTACTTTGTATGAATTAGGAATTATCATTCTGGTATCAACTATCATATTTTGGGCAGTTGAAATAGAAAAGTGGATTAAAAGAATAAGAAATAAATGATTGATACAGACATCAAAGCCACCGCATTTGCAAGCACATTTTATTTTTTGCAACACACAATGCAACTGCACCAAAAAATAAAAAGAGCTTGCAAGCCAACCCACCAAGTAACTGAACTATGGACAGGCACGAGACGACCGTAAAACAACGAACCGCTAACAGCAGCTACAAGAAATTGGCGGTTCAGTGGTTAAATGAAGCTTTGTGCTTCGTATCAAGTTCAATGCTGGTAGACAGTTTTGTGCTTCGAAATCGCCAACTTCTTGTAGCTGCAAAACGTTATGCACCATTTTAAGACGACAACTAAATTAACCAGACGACTGATTTAGAAATCAAGAATTATGAACATAGTGACAAGACTTGACGATATTCATAAAAGAGCAAAAGCGAATAAATGGTTTCGATATTTTGCTGTGTTTAATCGCATAGCCTTAGCTGCGGGGTTTATTCCATCTGGCCTGACAAAACTTTTTGATGAAAGGTTTACAACATTGTCCGTTAATCACCCGATGGGTAATTATTTAGAAGCATTATACCATACCAGCTATTACTACCCATTTATTGGCTTTGTTCAAGTGACAGCTGCAATTTTACTCCTTATTCCACGGACTGCAACACTTGGAGCAGTAATCTACTTTCCTGTAATTTTAAACATTTGTATTTTATCGTTAGCCGTTGGTTTTGACGGCTCATTAGTGACTTCTCCACTTATGGTTTTGGCTAATCTATATTTGTTGGCGTGGGACTATGACAAATTAAAATTCATTTTGCCTTTTAAATACTCAAAAAAAGAAATTGATAATTCTAGTGAATTAATCGTTGATAACAAATTTCCTAAAGCATTCTTTCTAGGTGTAGTAGCGACTGTTGGTTTAACAGTATTTGTTGTATACAATTCGTATAACAAAAAAACTAGAAACACATTTAAGGACTGTTATAATGATTGCAAAAATTCAGACGACACGCAGGAATGCTTTGACTTTTGTGACTGTATTCATAATCAAGGAAAATCGTTAAGTGTGTGTTCAGAAGAACTGAGAAAAGCAAAGGAAAAATAACAAAAATAAAATGACAATGCGTTTGCTTATAAAAAAAACGGTGCATAACACGGGTTTGGCAAAAGTGGCGGTTCAGTGCTCCGCAGACAAATTTGTGGTTAATCAAACATTGGTTCTCAGCATCAACATTTGTGGTGAAAATCGCCACCTTCGCCAAGCCCGAAAACGTTGGGCACAATCATAAAGGAAAAAATGAAAGAATTTCAGGAATGGATTAGGGCAAATCAATGGATATTAATACTGCCAATATTATTAATAGTTGGATATTATCTTTTGAAGTGGAAAATAGAAGAAAAAAGAAATCGTAAGGCAGTTATAAAAGAGAGAAGATACTGGCAACAAGTTCGTTGATTTAAGAAGCGAAAAATTGAATACTTTGTTGATGAAACACCAACAAAACCAAGGACTTTTGGGCGGAAGATTGATTGGATTGCTATCAAAACAGAACACCCCGCGGTAATAGTAAACGCGTTCAGGAAGGCGGCAAAAAATCTTTTCGAACAAATTTAGAAAATGGAGTTTATGCTGCGTTTGCCTCAAATATTTTTGTCTTACCACCTATCCATAATTGGATTTTAGTTCTTAATCCGTTTGACGGACGTACACAAGATGAACAATACAAGCATTTAAAGAAACTAAGTACTCAATATGGTGAAGTTCAGTTTTTTGGAAGTTTCAGAGGTGTCTCTTATAGTGCTTGGATGAAATTTTTAAATGGTAAAACAATTAGAGCATATAGTGTAGCAGACGGTGAAATTTTCAAGAATGAAGGAGATCTAACAGAAATGGAGAAAGAATTTATTGAAAAAGAGATTCGTAACGCAAAGGATGAAGAGGAATTAGAATGGATAAATGGCGAAGGGAAATTGCTATGCATCAGTGACGAAGAAAACGTCCTGAAAATGGCAGAAAAATGGAGTATAAACCCTGATAAAATAGATCAGATAAACATCCAAGAATTGGGAACAATCATAGAATATTAAAAAAAGGCTATGCCCAACAAAGGCTTGCTGTCCATGCCGCCGAACAGCCAGCCCGCAAACCCAACGCACGGCGGCACGGCATCAAGCCACACGTTGGCTCCTCCTCCCAAATAATGACAAAAGAGCACCTTCAACAAGATTTAACAGCTGCAACGGAAAAATTGCTCGATTTGGCTAAAGCCCACGCCTGGAACGCCATTTCCGATAATTGTCTGTATATCATTAGCGAGGTAGAAGCGGCTGTAGATCAAAACTTCTTTGCGGTAAGGAAGATCAGAAAGCAAAGCAACCAACATAAACAACCAAAACCGTTACCAGGAGCTGTTTCTGAACTGAAGCGCATTTACGTAGACCTGTATGATGTATACTCGAAATATAGTGGTTTGCGAATGCTCACTTGTCCTCAGTATAAATACTCGCCAATGCCCTGCATCGTATGCGTTTTATGCCTTTCCATTAGAACAGGTGACTGCGCGATGATTTTCGCAAACCACTTTATTTCGCGTACAGCATAAATATTGCCCGTTGTCCATTATTTCCCACTTTTTTGCGTTTTTTACGGGTGAGTGCAGCATATAGAACAGGTGCTGCACCATATAAGAAACGCAAGAAAATGTCTGAACCCGATCTGAAGAAACTTCTGAAAGCCTGCCAGCGCGGTGAACTGCGTGCGCAACGCAGTCTGTACGAACGGCACTGCCAGTCGCTCTTTGCGGTATGCCAGCGGTATGCCCGCGACCGCCCGGAAGCACAGGATATGTTGCAGGATTCATTTCTGACGATCTACCGCGATCTGCACCAGTACAAGTTCGAGGGCGCCTTCGAGGCTTGGCTGCAAAAAGTGACTGTGCGCACAGCCTTGCAGCATCTGCGGCGGAAAAACCCCTTGCGTTTTGCGGCGGAAATATCAGAGATCCCGAGGGATCACTGGAACGTCCAGCCCGATGCAGAACTGAACCAGGAGGCCATTTTAGGCATGGTTCGCAAGCTTCCGCCAGGGTACCGCACCGTGTTTAACCTCCGCTGTATTGAGGCTTATTCTTACACTGAAATTGCTGAAAATCTGGGCATTACAGAGAGTGCTGTGCGCTCTCAGTACACCCGTGCCTGCAGCCAGTTGCGGCGCATGCTCAGCGGCCTCTTTACCGGTATTTATTAACTGTTCGCACCACACTAAAATTACCATGGAAAATAATAATTACACCCCCGACGAATTGGAAGACTTCTTCCGCAAACAATTGTCCGGAGTACCCGATGCCCCCGATGCTGATACCTGGGACAATATAGCTTCTCAGCAAAAAAGCCGCAATGTTTGGCTGCGTACCAAATACTATGCAACGACCCTTGCACCGGTACTGCTCGTTCTGGCGATTGCCGGAGGGCTTTGGTGGACTACTTTGCAGGTTGAAAAAACGAAACAAGCGCAGGCCCAAAAAGAACCGCAGGATCAGTTGGTACTCCAGGCTATGCCTTCAGATTCTACGCCGAACCCCCTGAATGTACTGCCTGCCGTAGCCAGGGTTCCTCACGCCAATTCAAGCCATTTTACAGGATACAATGGTTGGCCCAGTTGGAACAAACACAATACAGTGCCCGCGCAATCCATTCGTTTTCAGGCAGAAAAAGGCGTAGCCTACACCAACCCCAGCTCCGGCAATACGGTACGCATTCCCGGCAAAACCCTGCTCCACGCAGATGGAAGCCTGGTACATGGTGAAGTGGAACTGCTGTTTCGGGAATACCGGACGCTGGCCGACTACATTGCCTCGGGCATGCCCATGCACTACAGCGATGAGCGGGATGATTTCCATTTCAACTCCGGGGGCATGTTTGAGGTGCGCGTAGCGCAACAAGGCGAGGCCTTGCACATGAAACCTGATCACCACTATGAAGTAGATTTTACCCCGGTCAATAACCTTTCGAATGCCTCCCTGTATACCCTGAATGACCAAACCGATGAATGGCAGTTTGTACCCGGACAATCATTTGCTGGCGCCGAAATGTCGGAAAACAACAATGGCGCCCTACCACCCATTTCTACAGAAGCCGATGTGCTTCGGGACAATGCTCGTGGCAAGCGCGATACCTGTTTGCCGGAATTGGCTGCATTTTCTTTGGATGAGCGCCCCGTGGATTGGGTGAAGGATGCCGTCCGGCTTGGCTATGAAATTGCCAACAGGAAGACCGAAATTCCGGCCTGGTACCTCAAGAATGCCCATCGCCCGGATGAATTTTTCCTGCTCGGATTTGAGCGGGGTGATCTGAGGGTGGTGCACCGCCAGGATGGAGATGTTCGGTACTTTTTCCCGGAGGATCATAACCAGTTGTTCACAGAGCTGACTGCGTTTAAAGATTGTTATTTCTCTAAAACTTTTGATACCACCAGTGCCAAGGTGCCCCGGCAGGACATGCGGGTGGATCAGATATTTTTGAACAAAACCAATTGGACCCGAATTTCGATTGAGCAGGATTATGGCCCTTTTTGCAGGTTTGTAGTGGCCGATGCCGATGAGCAAATTGTGCTGTACGCCAGGATATTTCCCAGCAAAAAAAGCCAACCCGGGGAAGCTTTTGACCCAAATACCATTTTCAGGAAATACAAGCGGCTGCACGATGAACGCATAGGCAAACTCACCGCAGAACTGGCAGCTTACCGGCACTTTACGCGGATGTCGCAAATGTTTCAACCAGAAACGGAATGGTGCATGGGCTTAAGTGCCTGGTACACTTACTTCAACGAAAACCTGCCAGTTATGGAACAACGGTATGGGAGTCTGGTAAAAGCAGGTGCAGACAAAAAGGATTCCGTGGCCCAAAGCCTGCTGGATCGCTGGCGGGAACGGCTTAAAACCATAAAACTGGCCAACATAGACCAATATCGGCTTAAAGCGATGTTGGAGGGGAAGAATGCGCTGGAAACTACCCTGATTTTGAATGGATTTGGGGTGTACAACTGCGATCAAATTTTCCGTGCCAGGGGTGCACTTGAAGTGCATGTTAAATTCAAATCGGAAAAAGGAGCGCCCATTGCTGCCTCCACCATCCGTTTGTTGGAACGCGATTCCAGGATGTATTTTACCCTTAGTTTTAAGGATAGAATTTACAAGCTGCCGGGCAGACAAGTGGAGTTGCTGGTGACCGATACCCAGGGCAAACTGTACCATGTGCCTTCAGCAGTGTATGCCGCCTATCCGTTTGCTTCGAAAGACGGCGCAACATTTACCCTGGAAGAAGTGAAGGAGATGCCTAAATCTCCGGATGATTGGGCGAGGTTGCTGGACATATAGCCGTCAATTGGCCTTTGGCGTGTGATGTTGACATGCAGCGGCCCGTATTCTATTGTATGTTTTGGGCCACACTACTGGGAATTATTAAAATTACGCCGAAGGCGAGGCAGCCTTATTATGATTTACGATATCCGATTGATGATTTACGATTTAAGATTGGATGTGGGATTTACGATTTACACTACACTACTGGACATATTTTCATTACGCCCGATGCATGAGCTCCAGGCCGAGCGAAGCGAGGCAGCCTTCTATCTTCAATTTGTCATGTCGACCCGCCGAAGGCAAGGGAGACATCTCTTATTATGATTTACGATATCCGATTGATGATATACGATTTAAGATTGGATGTGGGATTTACGATTTACGGAATTGGAAATATTTCCATTACGCCCGATGCATGAGCTTCAGGCCGAGCGAAGCGAGGCAGCCTTCTCTCCTCAAGTTGTCATGTCGACCCGCCGAAGGCGAGGGAGACATCATGGCGCCGGGGGGGGGGGTAGTTCCGACATCTTTATTATGATTTACGATATCCGATTGATGATTTACGATTTAAGATTGGATGTGGGATTTACGATTTACACTACTGGACATATTTTCATTACGCCGGATGCATGAGCTCCAGGCCGAGCGAAGCGAGGCAGCCTTCTATCTTCAATTTGTCATGTCGACCCGCCGAAGGCAAGGGGAGACATCTCTGATTATGATTTACGATATCCGATTGATGATATACGATTTAAGATTGGATGTGGGATTTACGATTTACGGAATTGGAAATGTTTCCATTACGCCCGATGCATGGAGCCCAGGCCGAGCGAAGCGAGGCAGCTTTCTTTCTCTAATTTGTCACCTCGACCCCTCGAAGGCAAGGGAGACATCTCTTATTATGATTTACGATATCCGATTGATGATATACGATTTAAGATTGGATGTGGGATGTACGATTTACGGAATTGGAAATATTTCCATTACGCCCGATGCATGAGCTCCAGGCCGAGCGAAGCGAGGCAGCCTTCTTTCCTCAATTTGTCATGTCGACCCGCCGAAGGCGAGGGAGACATCTCTTATTATGATTTACGATATCCGATTGATGATATACGATTTAAGATTGGATGTGGGATGTACGATTTACACTACTGGACATATTTCCATTACGCCCGATGCATGAGCTTCAGGCCGAGCGAAGCGAGGCAGCCTTCTATCTTCAATTTGTCATGTCGACCCGCCGCAGGCAAGGGAGACATCTCTTATTATGATTTACGATATCCGATTGATGATTTACGATTTAAGATTGGATGTGGGATGTACGATTTACGGAATTGGAAATATTTCCATTACGCCGGATGCATGAGCTCCAGGCCGAGCGAAGCGAGGCAGCCTTCTATCTTCAATTTGTCATGTCGACCCGCCGCAGGCGAGGGAGACATCTTTAAAACAGTATGCTTTGAAAATGTCGAGTAGTATGGTTTTGGGCACTAAAACATCCTATGGAAGACGGGTAGTAGTTTTTGTGCGCTGTATATTGAAGGGATGGCAGAAATTCGATCCAATTAAGGACAATACAATAGACCGGGAAGCAGTTTTATTTTCCATGCAAGAAAGGCCGCTCGATGATCCTGGGGAATTTCAGCCCAGGCGCTCCTCCCACTTGCTCACCTGGTGGGCAATAGGGTTGTCTATGGGCATGGCCCTATTGGTCGTGAATTTGTTGGACAAATCAGGGTTCATTCCTGCTGTTCTGGTTCTTGATCAGGACTGGGTTGTTTTCTTGCTGATGATGGCCATCATGGCTGCTGGTCCTATTTACCTTGCTGTTATGCTGGAGCGTTCGGAGGCAGATTTATCGCCACGACGCAGTGGCATACTCGGCTTTTGGAGTGGCGTTTTGGGGTCTTCCATTTTTCTTTTTCTCCGCTTTGTGGTCGACCATCTGGAACTGGAAACACATTTGCCGACCTCACTGCTGATCATGCTGATTTCCGGGTGGTTCTGCGGCTTGGTGGCCAGCGCCTATACCAATTTCCAGCGCCTGCGGGGCTGGGGAGTCTGGTGGCTGATGCTGCTGTTGTGGGTTGGAGCAGTGGTGTTGCTGCTGGGAAGTCCGTGGATACAGATATAGGCTACCCAAAACCTGTTGCTACATCCCAACGTTGCTAAATTGGTTCACCACCAGCATGGCTCATCCGATCCTTGATGGCATTGGCCCAGGCTTGCGCTGCACCGCGCCCTTGCGACAGGTACAGAACAGGCTCTATGAGTTCGAGTTCCATCAACAGGAACTGGTCATTGCGTCGGATGCCATCAACCCGGGCGTACAACGGCAAAAGCGGAAGGGCATCGACCATTCCTTGCGCCTGAGAAATCATCCATTCGGGTGCTTCTGCCTGATGTAAGGTTCCCCCATGAATATGTTGTACCCTGAAGTCGCCGCCTGCAGGTCGCTTGAGCAGCGCATGGCTGAACTTGCCCTGGAAAAACAACAAAGACCATTCACCCTCATCCTGTACCTCTGGCAAAAAGGGTTGTACCAAGAGGCTGATGCCCTCCTGCAACAAGGCATTGGCCCGAAGCGTATCTGCCGCGGCACTTTCCGGCTGGATAACCCAGGTGTTCCAGGCACCCAGCGAAACAGCCGGCTTGACAACAGCTTTTTCCCAGCCCTGGTTTTTCAGCAAGGCCGAAAGGTCGCAGGTTTGCCCAGGTTCCAGCCATTGGGTAGGAGGGATGGCCACTCCTTTTTGTTCCAACTCGGCCAGGTAATGTTTGTCGAGGTTCCAGCGAACCAGTGGAATAGGGTTGAATACGGCGATTCCCTGTTGTTCACAATGCGCCAGCCAAGCCAGGAATTCGGGCAGCCGACGGTGGTAATCCCAGCAGCCCCGAAGGATAAGCGCATCGAAATCAGACCAGTCTACTTCGGTGTCGTCCCAGGGCACTGCATGTATTTCTATTGTTGATGGCAAAAATGGAAGCACCATTTGGTCGTCTTCCCACAATTCGGGATTTTCCCGACTTGTGATCATGGCTATTCTTGATATCATGGCAGCAAATGTATTATTTTGCAGAAAAATCACTGCCTTTTATAATCCATACCATGAACTTTAGTTTACGCCTGCACCTTTTATTTTTTTTCCTGCTCCTGGGTTGGTCGGCCATTGCACAAAGTTGTGATACGCCGGAGTTACTTACCGCGAGCATGATTACCGACTCCAGCGTTGTGCTTACCTGGACGGATGTCGGCAATGCCTATGAAATGGAACTTCGGGAAGACGGGCAGGCTTTCACCGGGATTCCCACGCATACCATCAATGTTGATCCACCCTTTTTGCTGACCGATCTCGTGCCGGGGCAGTTGTACCGGTTTCAGTTGCGAACGGTTTGTTCGCCGGGTAATTTCAGCCCCTGGTCGGCCCGACGCCCGTTTACTACCGACCTGAACAACCGAAGACCGTGTCCGCTTTTGCTTAGCCTCCGTGACACGTCCTGCAACAATCCGCAGTTGTTCAAGGTGCATGTCGACAATGCTCCGGGTTTGGCACTGGGAGCAGATGTACAATTGCACATTATTCGGATTGCTGTTGAGCACCCTTGGCGATCTGATCTTGGGATTTGGCTGCAAGCGCCAGATGGTACACGGCGCAAACTCATCGGTGGGCTAAACGCCGGCGATCAAAATATTGGGGAACCGATGGGGAGTCCTGCGCCCTTTTTGTAGAACTTTCCGACGATTCCACCGCTGCTTTGCCCCTGAGCAGCGCAGCAGAAATAGACAATTTTACCGGCCTTTACCAGCCCGTAGAACCTTTGGCAGCCTTCAACAACGGCCAGTCGCCCAATGGCATATGGACCCTGGAAATATGCGACAGCAAGGCACAGCACAAAGGCATATTGCAGGTATTCGAATTGGTATTTGCACAGGTTGGATGTCCTGCAGTAACTGGTTTGGCGGTCAGTGAGGTTCAAGCCACTACTGCGGTCGTACAATGGGATGAAGACAGTGAGGGCGACAGCCTGGTGCTCGAATACGGCCCGGCTGGATTTCACCCCGGAACCGGATCGGTGCCGGGAACCGATGGCGCCGTAATATTGCTGCCGCAGCCAGCCTCCTCAGGCATCTTGCTGAGCAATCTGGAAACCTTGCAAGCCTACGAGGTGTACCTGCGCCGACGCTGTGGCGTCAACTGGTGGAGCCCGAATACGCCTGCGGTACGGTTTTCAACCAATTGCGCCCCAACGCTTTTGGCCACCTTCGACAGTCTGGTTATTTGCCCCAGTGGTTGTGCCGACCCTTGTCCCTTAACCGGGATTTGGCAAAATGCCGCGGATGATGATTACGAGTGGAAAGTTCGGACCGGGCCTGGCCTGACCTATCCCAATGCCGGCCCTCCCGGCCCCATTGGTGGTACGGGGAATTACCTCTTTTTCAGGAACAGCTGTTCTTTCAGTGGAGCTTTTGGCAAGACTGCCAAGTTGCGCAGTTTGTGCCTGGATCTTTCGGCTCCAGGTGGCGATCCCTGCCATTTTTCATTTGACCTGTACATGAACGCAAAGGTGGGACAAATGGGCATGCTGAGCCTGCAGGTTTCTGCTGATGCTGGCGTTAATTGGACCACGGTAAAGGTTTGGTCGGGTAATCAGGGGAAACGCTGGCGCCATGAATACCTCAATTTGAACGCTTATGATGGCCAAACGGTATTGCTGCAGTTTATCGCCACAGGCACCTACGGCGCGTATGGCGATATAGCCATCGATAACCTGTCGTTTTATGGCGCAACCCCAGCCGGCACGCCGGATTATGTTTTTTACCGGGATACCGATGGCGACGGTTTTGGGAACCCGGCCCTTGCTTTGGTTGCCTGCAGCCCTGATCTCCCCGTAGGGTATTCCAGCCTTAATACAGATTGCGACGACACCCGGGCGGATGTTTTTCCTGGTGCGCCTGAAATTCTGTGCAATCAAATTGACGAAAACTGTAACGGCATGGCGGATGATGGCCTGATTGCCTTGCCATTTGCCGCAGATACTGCTGTTTGCCAGGGTGAAAAGGTGGTGCTGAAAGCCCAGGGGACACCCAATGGCGCGTTTTACTGGTATGCCCAGCCCGGGAACGGTTTTATTCATGCCGGCGCAGAACTTTCGCTGTTGAATTTACAAAGGGATACTGTTTTTTACCTGATTGACAGCCTGCCGACCGGTTGCCGCAGTGCGTTCAAAGCGGTGCAGGTTACCGTACACCCTACGCCTGAACTACAGACGCCCTCGCCGGTGGAACTTTGTCTGGGCGCAAGCCTCGACCTGTCTGCTGTAGCGCTAACGGACGCATCAGGCGTCGTAGGCAACCTGAGTTATTTTTCGGCATTGCCGCCATCGTCGAGTACCTTATTGGAAAATACGCTGGTTATTCCACTTGAAAACAGCGTTTACTTTGTCAAAAAAACCACGATTTATGGCTGTTCGGGTATAATACCCATCGCGGTGACCGTTCATCCGCTGCCGACTGCTCTAGTTTTGCAGGGCGACAGCTTGTTGCTTTGCAGGGGCGCTGTAGTAGGGGTGGAGGTACAGAGCAGTGGCACCGGGCCATTTCAATATGCATGGAGCAATGGGCTGAATTTGAATAAAATTCAGATCAGCGCAGGGAACAGTCCATTTTTTACGCAACATTTTCAGGTGACGGTCACAGATAGCCGTGGTTGCAAGGCTACCGATCAGGTTACGGCCATTACCCAGAACAATGTCAGTCAGGTGGCCATCGGCACCATTTTGCCCGCTACCCTTTGTGGTGCGGCCAACGGCAGCATAACACTGACGCCTTTGAATGGGGTGGGCCCCTACCAGATTTCCTGGTCGGGCCCGCAAACCGGATTAATGAGCAATGTGCTGGGTACCACGCTGGTTTCCGGGCTTGCGCAAGGAGGATATCGGGTAACGATAACCGATGGAATTGTCGGATGCAGTATGGTGTTGCCACAAATTTTAATCAATGCACCCGGGCTAATGGTAAGCCTGGATACGGTTGTTCAGCCTGTTTGTCCGGATGCGGCAACAGGATGTATCAGGGTCAGTGCGACGGGCTTGAATCCACAGATCAGTTGGAATACCGGATCGTCTGACTGGCAATTGTGTGGCTTGTCGGCCGGGGTGTACACTGCTACTGTTACGGATGGGAATTGCTCCCAAGTACTGTCTGATATTACTATTTCATCACCGCCAGCTTTTCAGGTTAACCTAAACAAGCGGCAGACCTCTTCGTGTGCCGGACAAAACCAGGGCGCCCTAGAACTGGCCGTTTTTGGCGCAAGCCCACCATATCTGTTCAACTGGTCCAACGGGAACACTGGCGCCAGCTTGTCTGCCCTGCCCCCTGGCGTATATCAATGTACGATTACCGACGCCCTGGGCTGTTCGGCTGTCAGTCTGGGTTATACCCTGGAAGAGCCTTTACCGCTGAGCCTGGCCGTTGATACGCTTGCATCTGTTGCCTGTTTTGGTGGCAACAATGGCGCCGTGGGTATGCAGGCCATGGGAGGAACGGCACCTTATGGCTACAGCTGGAGTACGGGGCAGTCTGGAACGTATTTAAGTCCGGTTGCTGCGGGATTGTACGCCCTGACCGTTACGGATGCCCATGGCTGTACACAAAAAAAATCAGCCTTTATTGGCCAGCCTGTGGCCCTGAGTTTGTCGCTTCAACCCGTGGCCCCCACCTGTATTGGGCTGGAGGATGGCAGCCTTGTGGGTCAGCCTGATGGCGGCACTACGCCATATTCCTGGCTTTGGAATACGGGGGCTAATACGATGATAATTGATAACCTTGCGGCTGCAACCTATCAGGTGACCCTTAGCGATGCCAATGGCTGTACCCTGGTTAGTCTGCCGGAAACCCTGACGGCGACGCAGTTGTTGCAGGTTAAATTGGACACCCTTGTTCCGGTATCTTGTTTTGGCGCGGCAACGGGCCGCATCGGCATCCAAATCCTGGGCGCAAGTGGCAATGTTGAACTGTTGTGGAATGGGCAGCCGGGGGGATCCGTGCTCGAAAATATCTCTGGTGGGCAGTACCAACTCGTTGCCACAGATGAGCAAGGCTGTTCCATCAGTGCCCAGTTTACCGTTCCCAACCGGAAGCAGTCCTTCAATCTGCTGTTGCAAACGCCTCGGATGCGCTTTGTTACGGAGAGCCCAATGGCAGCATAGTTGTTCAATCCTCCGGTGGTACAGAGCCCTACCAATACCATTGGAGCACAGGCAGCATGGAAGCCAGCCTTCCTGCTGTACCCGCCGGGTCGTATAGCCTGACGGTAACCGATGCTGCCGGATGCAGTACCACCATTCCAGCGCTGGATATTCAGCAGCCCCCGCAGTTGCTGGTGCAGACTTCCATTAGTGACATACCTTGTTTTGGTGCGCTAACAGGAAAAATTCTTACTGATGTGTCTGGTGGCTTTTCGCCGTATACTTACCAATGGAGCAATGGCGCAGTAACACCCAATGCCTTGTTGTTGTCGGCGAGTTCGTATCAATTGACCGTGACCGACCAAACTGGTTGCGCACAGGTACTGACTGATTTAACGGTAAAACAGCAATCGGAACAAATTATGCTGGAAGTGCTGGAACAGCAGGCTGTCAGTTGTGCCAATGCTGCCAACGGGAAGATCCGTGTGCGCGTCAGCAATGCGCAAGGACCGTATCAGTTTGCCTGGACGCCACCCATAGGGCTTCACGCCAATGTGCAGCAGCCGGAGGATTTAGTCTCCGGGCTTTCCGGAGGCATATATAGGGTCACCGTTACAGATGCCCAAGGCTGTTATACCGTTTCACCGAACTTGTTGGTAGAAGAGGCGCCACCATTGTTGCCCACCATTGACAGCCTCCATCAGGTGCTTTGTAAAGGCGCCCATACGGGTTGGATTGCCGCCAGCGGTGCAGGTGGGTTACCACCTTACGCATGGCAGTGGAGCAATGGGAATCCCAATGCAACGGCTGCTACGCTCGCCGCCGGCGCTTATATGCTGACCATTACCGACCTTCAGGGATGCACCATTACTGCTGGCCCCGTGACCATCACTGAGCCCAATCAGGCGCTCAGCCTTCAAACCATTCAGGTTTTGGGCGATGTCTGTGGGAATTCTGGTGGTAAAATTGACATTCAGCCATCGGGCGGCACCGTACCCTACCAATACATGTGGAGCAACGGGGCCATGAGCCAGGATCTTTTGGGTGTTCCGGGAGGAACTTACGTGCTGACGCTCAGCGACCAATATGGATGTACCCTTGTTTCGCAGGAATTCCAATTGTCACAAAACGACAGTCCCTTGCAAATTACAGTCCAGGAGGTTCAGGACGTGGCCTGTTTTGGCGACAGCTCCGGTGTTGTTTCACTCGCTGGCTCCGGAGGGGTGCCTCCCGTGTATTTTGAGTGGAACAATGGCGCTACTGGCCCTTATGTAGAAAAACCTGACGGCAGGAGATTATTATGTAACCCTCAGTGATGCGCTGGGCTGCATACAGGTGTCGGTGCTTTCTGTGGCTCAACCGTCAGCGGCCCTGGGTGCTGCCTGGAACACTGACTGGACTGGGTTGGACTGGACCGTAACCCTGATACCATTTGGTGGGCAGCCGCCTTATACCGTTCAGTGGGACGCCAATGCAGGGTGGCAAACGGGAATGATCGCCACAGGCCTTACTGCCGGAACTTATGGTATCACATTGACCGATGCCGCAGGCTGTAACCATTCTTTCCTGGTGGTGCTGCAAAGCAGTGCTATTGGGAGTGCGGGAAAACCGATGTTGTTGGTGTTTTTCCCAACCCGGCGGAGGATCATGTCACTTTGTTTTGGCAGGCGCCTTTACAACAAGTATCCGTTTTTGATGCACGGGGACGCCTGCTGTTTCGTGCCCATCCAGCGGCAACGCTCCGGGAGCTCGAGATAGACCTTTCAGGAGTCGCGCCTGGAATACTTTTGGTCCAGGTGGTTCAGGCTGATGGGCGATTGAATTACCTTCGTGTGGTAAAAACAGCGCGTTAAACAGTATGTATCAGACTTTTTTATCTCCTTTAGTTGGGCAAGTGCTGTTGAATGTAGAACTTCGCGGCTATTCAAATTTGCGGTGCTAAAATTTTTTAGAAATAATCAGATCACAACCTTATTGGTATTGGTGGTATATGCAACAATATTGCATCTGCCATTGATGCTGGGTTTAACATCTGTGTCCCAACCAATGCCCGAACTTTATCCGGGTGTCTGGTATGCCTTGCTGCCAGATTGGTTGACCGCTTATGGTTCACTGCCTTCTGCCCTTGGCGCTCTGGTGCTTATACTGATACAGGCGGTAAGCCTCCATCGCTTGGTTGATCGGTTCAGGCTAATGGACGATCGGACCTGGTTGCCGGCAGTTGGGTATGTGCTGGTGGCTTCAGCCTTGCCACAGGCGCAGTATTTGTCCCCTCCATTGGTTGCGGTCACTTTTACCCTTCCGGCGCTCTTCAAAACGTTCAGCTGTACAAGCAATCACTGGTTACAGCCGCCACATTTGATGTTGGATTTTGGCTAGGCGTTGCATCGCTGTTTTACCCGCCAGCATTGTTGTTGTTCGTGCCATTTGTCTTCATGGTCCGTTCTTTGCGCAGTTACCAACTAATGGAGCGCATTGTAATGCTGTTGGGTTTGGTTGTTCCTTATTTTTTGACCTGGAGCTGGATGTTTTGGACGGATAGAACGGCGTGGTTTTGGCAGCAAACCTTATCGAGCATTCAGTTTGATTTCGGGTTGCGCATTCCTGATGCATTGCAGGATCGGGCTGCCATGGGATTATTGGCTTTTATACTCCTGACGTTGCTTTTCAATATTTCAGCATTTTATTTCAAAAGGTTGATGCAGGTACAGAAATACATTACTGGCTTGTTTTACCTCATCCTCACTGCACTGGTGGCCATGCTGGTATTCCGGCAGCCCTTTCAGTGGCAGTACCTGCTTATGGCGCCCGCAATGGGCGTGCTAACAGGCATCATATTCAATGATCTCAGAAACCGATTGATGGCTGAAGTCCTGCATTTGCTGTTGTTGGCAGGATTATTTTTTGTGCTTTTCAACCCCCAACTGTTCTAAATAAAATATTACCATGATGAAATTTGGTGTAATTGTATTTCCGGGTTCTAATTGTGATGATGATATGGTACATGTTCTGGGCGATGTACTAGGGCAGGAGGTTGTGAAAATATGGCATAAGGAACACGCCTTGCCAGCAGGGTTCACTACCGATGATTGCATAGTACTTCCGGGCGGTTTTTCCTATGGCGATTATGTTCGCGCTGGCGCCATTGCCCAGTTTTCTCCTGTAATGCAGGCGGTCAAAGCGCATGCCGCAGCAGGGGGATATGTCTTTGGCGTTTGCAACGGGTTCCAGATTTTGTGTGAATCACACCTGCTTCCCGGTGTTTTGCTCCGCAATGCCAACCAAAAATTCATCTGTAAAAATGTGTGGCTCAAAACAGTCACGCAACATTCAGCCATCACTGCCGACCTCGACCTGAACCAGCCATTGTGCATTCCAATTGCCCATGCTGAAGGCCGCTATTACGCCGATGCGGCTACCCTTGATGCGCTGGAGGCCAATGATCAGGTATTGTTCCGCTACTGTACGCCCGATGGCGATGTGAACACGGAGGCAAATCCCAATGGGGCTGAGCGCAATATTGCCGGTATCTGCAATGCACAGCGCAATGTCTTCGGTATGATGCCGCACCCGGAACGGGCCAGTGAATCAGTCCTTGGAAATACCGACGGATTGGGCATGTTCCAGTCGCTGGTAGCCCAAATTATGGCTTCCTGAGGTTGATTTAAGATTCCTTCGGAATCACTTCGGTTTTTTCGCCAAAATGCTGGGCAAAACGCGCCAAATCTTCCGCTAACTCCTTGTTTTGGGTGGCCCGGAGGTAGGTTGAGCTCAGCGAGCGCAAGATCTGGTACATAAAGCGATCCATTTCCATCACCTGCATTTCCTTGGTCCAAAGGTCGATGCGAAGGGTGTCGCGCTGTTCGCGGTCGAACAATGCTATGGCCATAGCCTTACAGGCTTCGAACTTTCCTTCCGGGTGAATGTCTGTAGCCGACCATTCAATCACTTGGGGCACCTGTTGGTTGTCCAACCCGACCCTAATCCTGATTTCGCTGTTTTTTGTTATCTCGTTATTTTCCATTACTGCTTTTATTGTTTGAAGAGCGCGCACAAAAGTAAGGCAAATTGAGGGATACTGCTATTTTTGTCGGTAAAGCCAGCCAGCATGTTTGAGATTCACTTGAGTAGCACCTTCGACGGACCCGTTTTTTCATCCCACAAGGCTGAACTTGCCGGCCAGTACTACTGTGGACCGAAAAAATTATTGCAATGGCTTGAAAAGCAATACGGGCGCGATGGAATGCCTTCCAATACCGATTATTTGCGGATTGAACTGTACCGCCAGTCGCTGGCCCAGGCTGCTGCCGGCGATGATGCTCGGTTTTTCAAAGATGCCATGGATGCCGACCGCTATGCTACTGCCCAGGTGCTTCTGGAGTGGCGGGATGATTTGCTGTTGGCCGGATGGGATTTTCAGCCTGTGCCTGATCTGCCACTCCGGTTGGCGCATTTGGCCACCGTAGAAGCCATTTTTAAGCAAAAAATTACAACCCCCGAACACAACTGGATTTGCCAGGGCTTTGCCGACCGCTTTTCGGCAATACTTGCCTTGGCCAAAGCGCATACGCTTCCGATTTCCCGTGTGGTTTGTCATTCTCCCCAGCAGCTTCTACCGATTGCATTACAACGTCTGATGGCCGTTTGGGAGAATCAGGGTGTCGCTGTTGAAACGACGGCTGTTGCCGCGACGGCAATGGAAGATACTGATTTGGGCCGGCTGCAGCGTGCTGTACTGGGCGAAAAACAAGAACAATGCGCGCCTACGGATGATGGTTCGCTTGTTTTGCTGCGTGCTCGCCGCGACAGTGATGCTGCACCATGGATTGCCCATTTAATTGCACAGAACCCAGGTTTTCACCCCCTGCTTTTGGCGCCAGAAATGAACAGGAGCCTGGAGCAGTCGATGGTACAGGTTGGACTACCTTCCACGGGTATACTCTCGGCATCGCTGGCCCGCCCTTCACTTCAGGTGCTAAAACTGGCCCCGGCATTTCTTTGGGAACCCGTGGATGTATTTAAAATTATGGAGTTTGTTACCCTGCCACTGAAGCCATTGGAGGATGGGCTGGCGCAGGCGGTGGCCAGGGTAATGGCTGAAAAACCCGGCTTGTTCAGCGACAACTGGTTTGCGGCCGTTTTGGGCTACCTGGAATCCGAGGCAGCGGATCAGGAGGCTTCGCGACAATATGATTTTTGGTTTAAACGCAAACGCTATCCCATCGATGCATTGGCACCAAAGGCAGATGTCATCGCCATTTACGCCTACCTGCAGCAATGGTCCAGGGAAGAATATCGCGCGTTGGGCAGTAAAAATGCTTCCCTGCTGGTACTATCCGAACAAGCCCGCCGGATTGTGGCGCTATTGGAAGCCCTGCCCGAAACAAGGATCGGTTACCTTGAGCTGGAGCGCATTGTAAGAACGATTTACGAACCTTCGCCCTTCCAGATGTCGGCCGCAGCCGCCAGGCATCTGCCCTTTGTTCATGAGAAAGGCGCCATAGCAGGCAACACAGATGCGCTCCTTTGGTGGAACTGTGTGTACGATACGCCGGTACTACCGACCGACCGATGGCGGCCCGAAGAGCGGGAGTGGCTGGCCGAACAGGGAGTTCAACCCGTTTTGCCCTCGGCGCTTGGCCAATTGGAGTGGTGGAACAGTAAGATTCCAGTGTGCCGTGCCAGTCGGCAACTGGTGTTGGTGTTGCCCGATTTTTCAGAAGGACAAGAGCAGCAGCCCAATTTGCTGATGAGTGATCTGGAAGCCTGTTTTGGCGATTTATCCGGAATTACCTATCATTTGGATGAGGCGACTGACCGCGAACGACTGGCCCGGCATTTTGTACTGCCCGCAGCCAAGGCCATTGCTGCCAATGAACAAACCCAAACGCCGGCCTGGCTCCAATTGGAGCATCCCGATCGTTTACCGGAGTCGGCGTACGAGACGCCCACCAACCTCGAGTCCCTGTTTTACTACCCTTATTTGTGGTTTTTTAAACAAAAAATAAAAATTAATCCGGTCAGTTTATACCGTATTGCTGCTGATCGAAGTTTGCTGGGTAACCTCGCCCACCGGTTTTTTGAGTTGATGCTGAAAGAGCCTGTTGCCGACTGGGACCGCCAGCGCTGTGCCCAATGGATTCAGCAGCAATCCTATACGCTGTTGGAAAAAGAAGGCGCCACCTTGTTGCTGTACGGTCGCGAACCGGAGCGCAATACTTTTCTCCGTAAACTGGAACAAGCGGCCTGGAGTCCGATTAGTTTGCTGCGCAACAACCGCTCGACGGTGTTGGGTACTGAAGTATCGTTGGAAGGGGAGTTTGCCGGACAGCCATTGCGGGCTCGTGCTGATTTGCTATTGGAACGCGGACAGGAACGGGCTATTATAGATCTTAAATGGAGCGGATCCAGTCGGAGGAAGGCCATGATCCGCAATGAGGAGGATTTGCAGTTGACCTTGTACGCGGCATTGTTGTCACAACAAGGGGGCAACTGGCCACATACCGGATATTTTATTTTGGAGGAGGGTAAAATGATTGCCCGCAACAAAGCGGCCTTTGTGGAAGCCGATGTGCCGGGTGAAGGCGCCGATGACCATGAAGCCATCGCCAAAGTAATTTTGGACCGTATGGAAAAAACGCTGGTCTGGCGGATGGAGCAATTGCAAAAGGGGCAGTTGGAAATGCGCACCAGCCACAACATTGCCGAACTCGATGAATTGTATGCAGCCGCTTCCCTGGATTTGCTGGAAATGAAACACGAGTCGGCTCGTTTCGACGATTTCCGTGGCTTGATTACGGGATAAAACAACACTTGGGCGTTTTTGACCGTTGGGCTTAAAGAAATGCCTCCTTTTTATTCGCTCTCCGGGGCAAGCTGCACTTTCAAGCCGTCCAGATGGTCGTTATTCAGTTTGATTTGACAACCCAATCGGCTGTTGGGCTCCACAAAAAAGGCAGAATCCAGCATCGCCATCTCATCGTCACTTTGTTCGGGCAACGCGTGGTCGCTGAGCACGTACATGTGGCAGGATGCACAAAGTGCCATGCCGCCGCAGGTGCCTTTGACGGGCAGTTCGTATGCCTTGCACAACTCCATGAGATTGAGCCCCATATCGGTGGGTGCTTCCAGGATATGCTCCTGGTTCTCTCGGTCAATAAGGGTTATGTGAATCACGTTAATCTGGGTGTGGAATTAGGCTGTTTCGGGTTGCGGGAGGCCTTCAATACCAGTGACAGTGGTGTATTTGAAGGAAAGTTTTTTACCGGGGCTAACAAATTTGAAGGCCGACTGGCAGGCGAGCGTCGCTTCGTGAAAGCCACAAAGAATCAACTTGAGTTTTCCCGGATAGGTATTGATGTCGCCCACAGCAAAAATGCCGGGGAGATTGGTACGGTAGTCTTCTGTATTGACGACCACCGCTCCTTTGTCAATTTCAAGTCCCCATTCGCCGATCGGTCCTAATTTGGGCGTCAGACCAAATAATGGGATGAAGAAATCGGTGTCGCAATTGAATTCGCCCGCTGTATCGTGGGCAATGTTAAGGCCTTTCAGGTGTTCTTCTGTTCCGAACAATCCGGTAACCTGGGCATTGGTAATGAGTTTGATCTTTCCTCGTTCCGCCAGGTCCATCACTTTTTCTACCGAATCCAGTGCGCCACGAAATTCCGTGCGGCGGTGGATCAATGTGAGTTCGGAGGCTACATCTGCCAGAAAAATTGTCCAGTCGAGCGCCGAGTCGCCGCCGCCAGCAATGACAACTTTTTTGTTGCGGTAGTCTTCCGGGTTGCGGACAAAATAATCCACGCCGCGGTATTCAAAATTGCCAATATTCTCAATAGGAGGTTTGCGGGGTTCAAATGAGCCCAGGCCGCCCGCAACAAACACTACAGGAGCGAGGTGGACCGTGCCGTGATCGGTTACGACGCTGTACCGGCCGTCGTCTTGTTTTTCCAACACTTCAGCACGTTCGCCCAAAGTAAAGCCCGGCTGAAAAGGTTCTATTTGTTTCAGCAGATTTTGTACCAAATCACCTGCCAGCACGCTGGGGTAACCGGGGATATCGTAAATGGGTTTTTTCGGATAAATTTCGGTCAGCTGCCCACCAGGTTGTGGAAGTGAATCGATCAGGTGGCAACGCATTTTGAGCAAGCCTGCTTCAAAAACAGCAAAAAGGGCAACAGGGCCCGCACCGATGATGATGATGTCCGTTTCAACAATTTTAGACATAGTACTTACGGGGTATTTCAGTTTCCTTTAAAATTTGGCGCACGCTTCTCCAAAAAGGCAGCTGCTCCCTCTCTAAAATCCACGGTATTACAGCATTCACCAAACGCATCCACTTCTTTAACAAATCCGGCGCTCCCAGGTTCGAAATAGGTGTTTACGGTTTCGATGATTTTCGCAATTGCCAGTGGTGCTTTGGTTGCAATCTTTTTGATCAGGCCAATCGCCGTTTCAATTTCAGCGCCCAAAGGTACCACGGTGTTGACCAGCCCCAACTGATGCGCCTCATTCGCACCAATGATATCTGCTGTCATGAGCAATTCCATGGCTTTGGTTTTGCCAACATATTGGATCAGTCGCTGGGTGCCGCCATATCCTGGAATCAGTCCGAGGTTTACTTCCGGTTGACCAAACCGCGCTTTTTCACCCGCGACCCGAAGATGGCAGGCCATTGCCAGCTCACATCCGCCACCCAGGGCGAAGCCATTCACGGCAGCCACCACGGGTTTGGGAAAACGTTCGATCAGAAAAAAGACCTCCTGCCCGCGCTGGGCCAGCGCAGCGCCTTCCGCCGCACTCAAATCCTTAAATTCGGTGATATCGGCACCGGCCACAAATGCTTTTTCACCAGCTCCGGTGAGTACAACACCCAGTAGTTCGGCTTGTTGCGGTGCATCGGTGCCGAAAAAATGCCGTAATTCCTGTATGGTTTGTGCATTTAAGGCATTCAGGGCTTTTTCGCGACTGATGGTGACGATAGCAATGCCGTCCTGATGCTGAATTTGTAGATTTTGGTAGTCCATATGCTTAGTAAATTTTCAATATTTCAATTTCTTCGGGCTTCCATTGTACCTGTTTTTCCAGGTTATAGCCCATAAGCCGGTTATGGTAGAAATACAGCACCCTGAAATCAGCCGACACAATATCCCCTTCTTTGTTGAGGGTAAGGGGTTTGTTGCGGTGGAACATGCCAAGTTTGTTGAGGCCATGTTGTACCAGTTCCGACACCGGGTGATGCACTTCCGGCGCGAGGCGAAGTTTGTGCTGTTGCTCCCACTCTACCAGTGTGGTTTGCATTTGCGCCACCACTTCTTCCACTGCTTTCAGGGGAAAAACGTAGTCGTCGGTTGGAAGCCGCAGTATGCCAAACAAGTCGAGTTTGGGATTTTGGTGCACCAGCATCTGGAAAACGGCAAATGCGACCAAATGGCTGCTGAGTACCACATTCTCTGCCCGGTAGCGGTCTAAAATTCGTTCCGACAGCAGTTTGGTGTACTCGGCTTCCCGCTGGTAGTCTGCATTGATGGCACCGCCCGACATAAAGTACTCAGAAATGTCAATTTGATGGCCAAAACGGTCCCAGCTTCGGCCGCGGGCATCGACAAAATTGCCCATGACATCCATGGGCTTGCCCATGCTCAGGGTAATTTCATTGGTGGTGGAGAAAAAACGCCAGATATAGCGCAACCAACTGCGGATACTGGCGCCTTCGTCGCGCAGACGGATATAATGCTCGCGGCCGGTATGCCGCAGGTGCTGCTCGATCATGAATGGTGCTTCCAATACAAAATGGTAGCTGATGACCATTGGTACAATAAACACTTTTTTGTCGCTACCCGACTCGCACATGGCGCGTTGGGCCTCTACGGCGGTGCCCAGGAGTCCCATTTTCAAATCGGCTTCCAGAGCGCCAGAGCGGGAGCGGGTACCTCCCGGAAAGAACAAGCTGTTTACCCCGCGTTGGATGCTCAGCTTACTCATGCTTTTGAGCGTTTCCAGGTATACCGAATTTTTCTTCCGGCGGTCTACCCGGTAAGCGCCCAGACGATTCATATAATAGGCTGCCGGACCAAAATTGTACAAGTTAAGGCCAGCGCCATAGGAAAAAGAAGGGAGCCCCATGATCTGGTCCATGGCATATCCAACGAGAATAGAGTCGAGGTTGCTGAAGTGGGTGGGCACCACCACCACAGTACCGTGCTTAAACAGTTCGCGGGTGGTTTCAACATCCCCAACCACATTAAGGCGTTCGTACAACTGGTTTCTTCCCCGCCACAGGCCGGCAATGCTTTTGTTCACTGCGGCATTGAGCAGCCGGTTGAACAGGATGGTTAAAAAACGCTGTGCGAAACGAAAGGTGGAAATGCGGAAGGTACCGACAATTTCTTCCGAGTACCGATGGATGATCTTTTGAAGGATCTGTTCGGCGGTGTTTTTGGCTTCGGTATCCTGCCGGTCAAGCGACTTTTTGATGAGCTGCTTGCTGATTTTATTCCAAAAAGAGCGTTCGTTGGGTGGGTCTACCTTCCAGGGGTCTTCCTTAATCCGGATGCGTTCTTGGTAAATGGTTTTGACCAGTACATCGGGAAGATCTTTGCGGTGATTTTCCAAAATACGGCGAAAGGTAAACTCGTCGATTTCCTGTACAAACGCTTGTCGTTCCTGGCTGAGTTTATAAATCGGCCAGTCTTCAATCCGCTCAATAACACGGGGGTATGTGTGAACTTGCTTCACCTGAGTGCTGTACTTTGAATGCGCTTAGCCCTTAAGGAGCTGTGCGATGTAAGAAAGAATGTCTTCCCTTCCGGTCCGGTATTGGGCGGAAGTGATGAAATAGGGTGGTAAATTTATCCAGGTTTTGGAGAGTTCATTCAGAAACGCCTGGATGTTGTTTTCCAGGGCTTTGGGTTTCATGCGGTCGGTTTTGGTAAAAGCGATGGCGAGTGGAACATGCCGTTCACCCAGGGCATTAACGAATTCCAAATCGATTTTGGTTGGCGGTATGTTGGAGTCGATCAACACAAATGCGAGCAAAAGGGTCTTGCGGTTGAACAAATACCCGTTGATCATCGACGCCAGTTCTTTTTGCTTGGTTTTCGACACCCGGGCATATCCGTACCCGGGTAAGTCGACCAAGTACCATTTCTTGTTGATCGTAAAATAGTTGAGCAACTGGGTTTTTCCAGGCGTGCCCGACACTTTGGCCAGCCCTTTTCTGGCCGTCAGCATGTTGATCAGCGATGACTTCCCGACATTTGAACGCCCAATAAAAGCGAATTCCGGCACGCCAGCCTCTACAGGAGGGCACATGCTCTCCTTGGTGTAACTCGTTAAAAAATCTGCTTGTGTAATGTCCATGCGCGCTGCTTCGGCTGCAAAGGTACGGCTTACAATCGAATTAAAGGCCAGCAGGTCTGCTATAAAAGTTTTTTTTTTCCCCCCCCCCCCCCCCCCCCCCCCCGGGCCCCCCCCCCCCCCCCCCCCCCCCCCCCTTTCCCCCCCGCCTTCCCTCCCCTATTTAACCACTTCTTCAGGCCATCTGTTACAAAAAGGTTAATCCCGGGATTTTATAACCACAGCTGGTACGAAAAAAAAAAAGCCGGCGTTTAAAATTCGAACAACTTTCCAACAGATATGAAACATCTTCCCATTGTAATTGCCCTCGCCCTTCTCCCAATGGCAGCACAAGCGCAGTTTTCCATCGGCCTCAAAGGTGGCGTAAACACCCAACTCAGCCGTCCGGACGACATCGTTATTCAGCACGCCGATTCCTCCTTCAACTTCGGTGTCCAGGATGTGAAATTTAGCACCCATTTTGGCCTTTATGCCCGCATCGGAACTGCCGTTTTCTTCCAGCCTGAAATCCTGTTTACCTCCAATAAAACGGATTACCGCGCTACAACCCAGGATTTGGGCAACATCATTAAAAATGAGCGCTACAACAACCTCGACATCCCCTTGCTGGTGGGCTTCTCCGCCGGCCCGGTTCGGGTACATGGCGGGCCCGTTGGCCATTATTTTCTCAACAGTAAATCCGAACTGGTCGACCTCAACGGTTACCAGGAGCGCTGGAAGCAAATGACCTGGGGCTGGCAGGCTGGACTTACCTTCGGTAGGGGCCGTATCTCGGGCGACCTCCGCTACGAAGGGAACTTCAACAAGTACGGTGACCAAATCAGTTTCTTTGGCGATGATTACCATTTTGCCACCAACCCTTCCAGGCTGATCCTGTCGCTGAATATTGCGTTAGTGAAATAGGCATTCAGCAGAAAAGAATCAATAGGGGTGACGCGTAAGGCACATTCAGAGGGTTAAGTATAAGTCCCGTTGTGTCTAAAGCGCCACCCCTATTGTGTTTTTTGTGGCAAAAAAATCGATCTTTGCCCCGAAAAACAACCCTGCATGAATGTCGCAAACTGGTATGCTGTCGCCAAAGCCCTGCACCTGATTGGCATGGTCTCCTGGATGGCCGGCCTTTTTTACCTGGTCCGGATAATGGTCAACCACGCCGTTGCCCGGGATCTGCCAGAGCCCGATCGCTCCATCCTGATGAAGCAATATATTTTGATGGAATGGCGGGTGTACCGCGCTATTATTGTCGTGGCCACGGTGATCACCTGGATCTTTGGCACCCTGATGTTGTCCTTGCAACCCGCCTGGCTGGCGCAGCCCTGGATCTGGGTCAAACTTGGGCTGGTCGTTTTTTTGACCTATTACACCTGGTATTGCCGCGGCCAAATCCGGCATCAGGAAAACGGGACATCTCCCAAAAGTCATGTATTCTACCGTGCACTGAATGAAGTGCCCACCCTCGTACTGGTGATGGCTATTTTTCTTGCGGTATTCAAAAGTGGTATAAACTGGCTTTACCTGATCCTGGGCATGACAATTTTTACGGCACTCATCGCACGGGGGATCAGTAGAATGAAACAGTAGCCACCACGCCTGTGGCGTGGCGGAAGTTGCTCGCCGCGGTTGCGGCGAAGGCTGTTGCACGCTCAAGTGAAGCAATGTGGCAGGAATAAAAAAGGGCTGTTGCGATTGCCGTCAATTTCCTGAAATAGAAAAGTTGAAACACAATCGCAACAGCCCCACTAAGCAGGCGTGACAACTACAGGTGAATGACCTCTCCGTAAGCCGCCGCAGCCGCTTCCATCACCGCTTCACTCATGGTAGGGTGGGGGTGGATGGATTTGATGATTTCGTGGCCAGTGGTTTCCAGTTTGCGGGCCACCACCACTTCAGCGATGAGTTCGGTCACGTTGTAGCCAATCATGTGCGCACCCAGGAATTCGCCGTATTTTTTGTCGAAAATTACCTTCACAAACCCTTCCGGATGTCCGGATGCCTTGGCTTTACCTGAGGCGGTGAAGGGGAACTTGCCCACGAGCACCTCAAAGCCTGCTTCCTTGGCGGCTTGTTCGGTGTACCCAACGGAGGCTATTTCAGGGCTGCAGTAGGTACAACCCGGGATGTTGTTGTAATCGATGGGCTCCACGTGCTGCCCTGCAATGTGTTCTACGCAAGTAATGGCTTCTGCGCTGGCTACGTGGGCCAGGGCCTGGGTAGCCAGTACGTCGCCGATGGCACAAATGCCGGGCACGTTGGTGCGGTAAAAATCGTCGACTTTGATGTAGCCGCGGTCGGTTGCCACGCCCAGGTCTTCCAGGCCGATGTTTTCGGTGTTGGGTGTAACGCCAGCAGCACTCAGCACCACATCACAAACGATGGTTTCTTCCTTGCCGTCTTTGCGGTTTTTCACGTTCACTTTCAGCTCTTTACCGGAGGTATCCACGCTCTCCACGGCCCAGTTGCCGTACACTTTGATGCCTTTTTTGGTGAAAATCTTGCCCAGTTCCTTGGAGATATCGGCGTCTTCGCGGGGCACCAGGCCCTGCTCCATGAACTCCACAATGCTCACTTCCGTGCCCATCGTGTGGTAGAAATAGCCAAACTCAACACCAATGGCGCCAGCACCCACGACTACCATGCGTTTGGGCATTTTGTCGAGCGACATGGCCTTGCGGTACTCAATCACTTTTTGTCCGTCGATGGGCAGGTTGGGCAGCGCTTTGGCGCGGCCGCCAGTAGCGACAATGATGTTTTTTGCAGTGTATTCGGCTACTTTCCCCTCAGCATCGGTCACCTGTACTTTTGGGCCTTTGACCAGTTTGGCGTTGCCCATGATGACGGTAATTTTATTTTTCTTCATCAGGAACTGAACGCCCTTGCTCATGGCATCGGCCACGCCGCGGGAGCGCTTGATGACGGCATCAAAATCGGCTTTGGGTGCGCCTGCCTTGATGCCAAAATCTTCGGCGTGCTGCAAGTATTCAAACACGCTGGCGCTTTTCAACAGGGCTTTGGTGGGGATGCAACCCCAGTTCAGGCAGATGCCGCCGAGGCTTTCGCGTTCTATGATGGCTGTGTTAAGGCCCAGTTGTGAGGCACGGATGGCTGCTACGTAGCCGCCGGGGCCGCTTCCTATTACGATGAGGTCGAAATTCATGGATGGTATTTTTTAAAACAAAATTTTGCCAAAGGCGCTGCAAAGATAGCGGGCCGGAATGAAATTTTGAAACAACTCTGTTGATATCCGATATCCGATTACATGATATCCGATATCCGATTACATGATTTAAGATTTCCGATGGAGATGTGGGATTTTTGATTTAATGCAGATCGTGTATTTAGATCAACAATCTCAAATCCTACATCCAATCATAAATCGGAAATCCTGTAATCGGATATCGGATATCATATCGTTTCCACGTAATTCAAATCCTCTTCAAAGGTTTCTTTCATTCTGATCAAAGCAAGTATCGGGATAATCAGGCAAACAGCGCCCACGAGCCAGGCTGGGAATCACCCCGCCCATCACCGCCGGGTCTTTCAGGTACCGGAAACTCAGTCCGATGGGCACCAGCATTCCCCTGGCAAAGTTTGGCACCGACGTGGCCACCGTGGCCCGCAGGTTGGTGCCAAACTGCTCCGCGCCGATGGTGACAAAAATAACCCAAAAACCAACCGAAAGACCCAGCAGGAAATGCGCCACATAAAACGACTGTGCTGTTTCAAAAGTGCCACCGAGGTAATAGGCTACGGCCAGCACATCTGCTGCTAAAAAGATCCACATGACTTTCAGCCGACTGCGCAAATACTGGCTCAGGAGGCCCGAAGCGATGTCGCCCAAAATAATGCCGGTATAGCAGGCTGCGATGGCATGGCCGCCGGTAATACCCTCCAAGCCTTTCGCGCGACCGAATTCGGGCGCCAGCGTAATGAGCACACCCACCACAAACCAGGTGGGAAAGCCGATCAGCAGGCAGCGCAGGAAACGCACAAAGCGGTTCCGATTGGTAAACAGCGACAGGAAGTTGCCTTTTGGCACCCCTTCGTTTTTTTGTACCTCGCGGAAAATACCCGACTCGCTTACCCCAAGACGAAGCGCGAGCAATGCTAATCCTAGTCCGCCGCCAATAAAAAAACAGGTGCGCCAATCAAAAAACTGGTCGATGGTCCAGGCAAAAAGGGCGCCCGACAACCCGATTACCGCTACCATCATGGTTCCCAGACCGCGTTTTTCCTTGGGCATGATTTCCGAAACCAGGGTAATGCCTGCGCCCAGTTCTCCCGCCAGACCAATGCCGGCGATAAAACGGTATATGGCATAATCGGTCCCGGAAGTGGCAAAACCGTTGAGAATGTTAGCGACAGAGTAGAGCAGAATGGAAAAATAGAGGATGGAAACCCGCCCGCGCTTGTCGGCCAGTACGCCCCATAGCACGCCTCCGATCAACATGCCGGCCATTTGCCAATTGAGCAGGGAAATACCCAGGTCAGTCAGTTCCTGTCCGCTGTACCCCAATGAAGTGAGGCTTTTTACCCGAACAAATCCAAAAAGGAGCAGGTCGTAGATGTCGACAAAATAGCCCAGGGCGGCTACGATGATGGCGGCGTTGAAGAGGGAGCGCATAGGGGAAAGGCTGTAAGTTGGCTGTAATGTTGGCTGTAAGTTGGCTGTAAATGGGCTTTAAAGGGGGATTCGGGATGAATATAATTTTGCCGAAGGTAAAATGCTGCGGCTATCTGCGTAATCAGCGGGCCAAAAAATTTGCCGAAGGCAAATCAAATTGGGCTTGCCCAATTTAGATGGCTACTAAAAAAAACGCAATCTGCGGGAAAAACCAAAATTACAGAAATGACAAATTCCCGTAATTTGCCGCAAATTAAAAAAATGAACTGGAAAGTCCTTGATAGCCGCTATGTGTACGACAAAAAGCCCTACATGGTTATGCGGGAAGACAGCGTAGAACTTCCCAACGGTGCGCGCATCGACGATTTTTTTGTGTTTGAATACCCCGAATGGGTGGGCGTGCTGCCCATCACGCCAGAAGGCAATATTGTTTTGATTCGGCAGTATCGCCATGGTATTGGGCGGGTATGTTACGAGTTGGTGGCCGGCGTGGTTGATCCGGGCGAACCGCTGGAGGAATCGGCACGTCGGGAGCTGCTCGAAGAAACAGGTTTTTCCTGCCATACCTTGTTTCCCTGGATAACCGCCTCTGCCAATCCTTCCACCCATACCAACTTGTGTCATATCTTTCTGGCGCGCAACGTGGAATGCTTGCAGCAACAGCAACTGGATGAAACGGAGGAAATTGCCGTAGAAGTTGTTGCGCCGGAACGGGCCAAAGCGATCATGGAAGGCGGTGAAATGATGCAATCGCTGCACCTGGCGGCACTATGGAAATATTTTAGTACCCTTGAAAAATGAAAACATGTATCAGCAAACAGTACCCATCGACGCATCCGATTCCCTGACCATCAGCTGGGAAAAGGGCTGGCGGTTTATTGAAGTGCGCTACAAAGGAAATTTGATCATCAATTTTCCCGACAAAGAAGACATCTGCTATGGAAGGAAATTTACCCTTCCGGACAAGGGTGAGTTTCTGATCATCATGGAAAAAAGGGAGATGGAAATCTGGTATCAGGGCAAAGAGTTGATCCGGGGTATTGTGAGCGGCATGTCAGACGATTATGGAAAGGCTGTCAGTGCGTTAAAATACGTGGCCATCCTCCAGTTGGTTCTGGCTATTCCTTTTTATTTTTTAAAGATGGCAGGCCTGGAGCTTGTTCTTACGCTGCTCTTTATTGCTGGTTTGCTATTTGCACTACATTTTTGGGCACAAAAAACAGGCGACAAAGTTCCGCTTTGGATCGGGTTGGTTTTTTTTGGATTAAATATTGCCGTCACATTGATCAGTGGATCTTTAGCAGGGGTGCTCATTTCCGGGGTCATGATTTACATGCTCTACAAGGGCATCCACGCAGAACAAATTCAGGAAGTGCCGGTGCGCACGTTGCAGGATGACGGGCCATTGGACAGTGGGATTTGAAGGGTGCTGATGTTTTCAGCCTGTCCGCGCGCAGGTTTACGGCTCTTTGCTTACATTCACCGCACAAGCAAAGAACCTCTTTTCACTGCTGCAATTGGCCCCTTCGCAGTGTACCAAGTGTATTTAACTATTTTATATTATAAAAATGAATCAGCAAAACGTAAGCATTTCCGACCATGAATCTATAACCCTTCAGTGGGAGGAAGGATGGAAAAATGTTCGGGTAATACAGGATGGCGTAGTTGTTGCCGCTTTTCTCGACCTGGGTAAAAGCCGCGATGGACAGCCATTCGTTCTGGAAGGGATGGGGGAATACCTCCTCAAGGTGGAAAAAGGAGAACTCGAATGCTGGCACAATGGAATTGAGCTGACGGGAAATACAGATAGGAAACGGACGTATCAATTTGGCCGAGGGGTGCAAGCGTTGCTCTACCTGGCCATTTTTTCATTGGTTTTGGGCCTGGTGATGATGAGCATGGACATGGAATGGCAAGTTTCAGCCGGAATTGTGTTCACTGCTGCGCTGTTCGCCTCGTGCTATTTTTTGGGCCAAACGCAGCAGGAACAAATGGCCGCTTATTATCGGCCTGGGCCTGGTCGCATTCCTGATGCTGTTGATTGCGATGAGTGGTGTGCTGGTTGGACTACTCGTTTTCGGCTACTTTGCTTACCTGTTGATTCGGGGCATTTCAAGTTAGCCCGGTGGTGGTCAGGACAGCGGAATAACTTGAAATTGTATCGTGCCCGCATCCGTAATTGCACCCAATTCCTTACATTCGCATCATGCGCCAAATAATCCTGATCAGCCTAATCCTGCTTTGCTTCAGCAGTACCAGTTTTGCCACCCATATTGTAGGGGGCGAAATGACCTACCGTTGCCTGGGCGGCAATCAATACGAAATCTCTTTGACGGTTTACCGCGATTGTTACAACGGGGTGCCGTGGTTCGACAATCCGGCCATCGTCGGGGTGTACGATGCCAACTGGAACCTGAAACAAAACCTGGCGCTCAACTTGTCGGGCGTGAATGATACCCTGCCCATACAGCTGGTAAACCCCTGCCTCACCGTCCCGCCCGATGTTTGTGTGCATGGCACCACCTACAAACGCATTATTACGCTCAATTTTTCTCCCGGTGGCTACACCCTGGTGTACCAACGCTGTTGCCGCAACAAACTGATCCGGAACATTCCCGATCCGCTGAATACCGGCATTTCCATTGTGGCGGAAATCGAGGAAGAGGCCTTGCTGCAATGCAACAACGGGGCCACCTTCAACAACTGGCCACCGGTGGCCATCTGCGTCCACCAACCCATTGCTTTCGATCATGCAGCCTCTGATGAAGATGGCGACTCACTGGTATACCGCCTGTGCACCCCGCTGAGTGGCCCCGATTCTACGGCGCCAGCGCCGAATCCGCCTTTTCCAGGGCCCTATATGCCTGTAACCTGGACCGACCCGCCCTACAATCTTTCCAATGTGCTGGGCGGCGACCCGCTGACCATCGATCCGCAATCCGGTTTTTTGAACGGGGTGCCCAATACGATTGGCAATTTTGTGGTGGGCGTTTGCGTCGATGAGTACCGCAACGGGACGGTAATTTCCACCACCCGCCGGGATTTTCAGTACAACGTATCCGATTGCGGCGAGCCTACCGCTTCGTTTTTCACCCCGGAGCTGCTCTGCGATACCCTCAGTGTCAAATTTTTCAACTTCAGCAGCGGCGCTACGTTGTTTAAGTGGTATTTTGATTGGGAAAACAACCAACAAATTACCTCCCCGCTGTTTTCCCCCATCCACACTTTTCCCGATACGGGCTATTATACGGTGGCATTGATCGTTGACCCAGGCGATCCCTGCAGCGACACCAGTTTTCAGGTGATCCATCTCACCAAAACGTATGTCAATGCCGCCATCGAACTAACCCTGCCCGACTGCGACGAAAATGGTTTGCAGGTCCAAGCCTTTGATATGAGTCAGGATCCAGTATTTGGTTTGGGCGCCTGGGATTGGACGTTGAGTGGTCCAAATGGCGTCGCCGCAACTTCTATGGAACAAAATCCGGCTTTTGTCGTCAACGAGAGTGGTGATTTCACCCTTCGCCTGATTGCAAAAGGCGCCAATGGTTGTCCGGATACGGCCTACCAATATTTTACGTCTTCGGTGCCCGATGTTCAAAATCTGGAGTCCGACCTTTTTATCTGTCAGGGTGATACCGTTGGGCTTTGGCCCGGCGCCAACCCTGCTTACAGCTATGCCTGGTCGGCAGCAAGCACCATCAGCAATACCGGCATACCCAATCCGCTCGCTTTTCCGAATGAAGATGCCACGTATACCGTAACCGTTACAAACAACGATTGTAGCAGTCTGGCGGAAGTGATGGTGCATGTAGTTTCGTTTTCAAGCCTGGTTGCCACAGCAGATCCAACCCGCATATACCTTGGTGAAAGCAGTCAGTTGAACGCCCAGATTTTGGGCCCCGGAACCTACAGCTGGACGCCCAGCGGAACACTTGTAAATGCACAGGCGTCAAATCCGATTGCAACGCCCACCACAACGACCACCTATACCGTTACTGTGGCATTGCCAACGGGTTGCAGCGCCAGCGTTTCTGTTACCGTAGAGGTATTGTCGCCCCAGTGTGATGAGCCCTACCTGTTTTTTCCTACCGGTTTTTCACCCAATGGCGATGGCCAGAACGATGTATTGCAACTCGAAGGGCGGTATTTAGAGGAGGTTTACTGGGTAATTTACAACCGCTGGGGGGAGCAGGTTTTTGAAGCCCACCAGCCTGCCGATTCCTGGGATGGCACTTACAAAGGCAAGGAGATGCCTGCCGGTGCCTACGGCTACTACCTTCGGGTAGTCTGCCCGGGCGGTGAGGTGTTTGTAAAAAAGGGGAATGTTACGTTGTTGCGTTGAGTTACGGGCTAACATTTCGCCAGCGAATATGTCTTCAGAATGATTTTTTATACTCACTTTTATCCTTAACTTACTACAATGCTACACAAATTCCTGCTCCTGATCACCTTATCCCTGGGCTGCACGCTGGCCAACGCCCAAAAGGATTGCAGCAGATTAAAAGGCCTTACGGCCCAGCAGGAATGTTGGACAGTAAAGGCCAAGCGCGGTGAAAAGCAGTTGAAAGGTGCTGTGCTGAGCGCTGCCGACTTGAGCGGGGTTTCCCTGAAAGGGGCCAATTTCGAATCGGCTCATCTGAACTATACCTTGCTTGCCGGATCCGATCTGCGAAAAGCCAACTTCAGCGGCGCTGATCTGACGGGTGCTGATTTGAGCCAGGCCAAGCTCGGCAAGGCCAATTTTACCGGTGCGAATTTGAGCGGCGCCAACCTGGAAGGCGCTGATTTGAGCGGCGCCGATTTTCGCGACAACCTCGTGCATGTTGACCTGAGCAATGCGAATCTCGTTGGTGCCGATTTAACGGGCGCTTTCCTGGAAGATGCTTTCGTGAAGGGCGCTATAATTTCCTATTCAAGCACCAAGGGGGTTGAATTTTCCGATTGGGAGTACAGGGGAGGGAAGGTAATCGACTAGCGCATCTCGATCATTGGTGGTTGAGGCTGTGGTTTTTTGGTTTTTTCAGTTTTGCTTCGCAAAATAGTTGTCCCGCGGAGTACGCAGAAGGCGCAGATGTTTTGCTTCGCAAACATCTACGGCAGCGCAGAATAAACTTTGTTTTTTCAGTTTTGCTTCGCAAAATAGTTGTCCCGCGGAGTACGCAGAAACCGCAGATGTTTTGCTTCGCAAAAATCTGTGGTAGCGCAGAATAAACTTTGGTTTTTTCAGTTTTGCTTCGCAAAATAGTTGTCCCGCGGAGTACGCAGAAGGCTCGGATGTTTTGCTTCGCAAAAATCTGTGGTAGCGCGTCTCGAACGTAGCATTGCTTCGCAAAATAGTTGTCCCGCGGAGTACGCAGAAGGCGCAGATGTTTTGCTTCGCAAACATCTACGGCAGCGCAGAATAAACTTTGTTTTTTCAATTTTGCTTCGCAAAATAGTTGTCCCGCGGAGCACGCAGAAGGCGCAGATGTTTTGCTTCGCAAAAATCTACGGTAGCACATGTAGCACTTAGCATTGCTTCGCAAAATAGTTGTCCCGCGGAGTACGCAGAAACCGCAGATGTTTTGCTTCGCAAAAATCTGGGGCGGCACGGGTCGAATTTTTTCAAAATACAGCATTGGATGACGCCTAACGCTGTGCTGAAGGAGGGCCCCAAGCTACTCCCGAACAAATACTGCAGTGTCGATGCCATCCCGGTGCACTAACCTCACCATATACACCCCTGAAACAATGTTTTCCAGTGGTACCGGCAAAGTATTGGCGCCATTTACCACCCAACTTTTTCCGGTGGCCAGTACACGGCCGCTGGTGTGGAGCAGTTGCCACTGATCTCTTCTTCCTGATTGCTTTGGTATTGAACCGTTATTTCTCGTTGTGCGGGGTTGGGGTATAGGGTAATAATGCCCGATTTCGTGTCCTTTCGTTCGAGCAGGATGACCTGTGAATAGCGGAAACTGCCGTCCAGTTCGGTCATCCGCAAGCGATAGTAGGCTGCAGGCGGAACGGGCAATGGATCGTCGAAGGAATACGCATGTCCATCGCTGGCGTTGCTGGCTGGCTGCTGGCCGATGGCTTTCCAATTGTTCAGGCCATTTTCCGAGCGTTCCAGGACAAACTGGGTCAGGCCGGATTCGGAGGCCGTTGTCCAAAGCAATTGGTTGGCGCCGGCCAGTACCCGTCCTTCAAAACGGGTGAGTTCTACGGGTAGTGGCGTGGAGCCAAAATGCGCCCCCATTTCAGAGAACCCGGGCACTTGGAAATCCAGGTAAAAAGTTCCGGAATTGGCAATATTGGTGGCATTTACGGCTGAGATGAGGGTGTAGGTGCCGTTGCTGTTGTTACTGAGCTGACAATCCTCGTTGCTGCCATCGTAATGGGTTATGTTCAGATCGTCGATGGTGCCGGCATTACCACTGGCGGCTTGCAGGTTGCTCAACTCGTTTTGGGTATACAGTAAGCGGACATTTTTGGTTCCGGAAGATCCGCTTAGGCTGGAATTGAAATTCACATAGCGCTGCATATAGTACACCCCACTGGTGCTCTGCTGCACACTGCTGCTTCTGGTCGCCGAAAGCGTAACGGTACCCAGGTTGTTGGAGGCTTTCAGGGCAGCCACCGGTAAACCGAGACTATACTGAACGGGTTTGGTGTAGAAATTGTAGTAAATATTCGGATTGTTCACCGTCTCGGTATAGTTGATGCAGCCTGTTCCCGGGTTCCCGATTGCCAGCAAGTCTTTTACTTCAATACAGAAATAACCCGAGCTGGGTGACCAGCTGTCTACCTGCACGTAATACGTATCACCGGGTGTGAGGCCGGTGTAGTACAGGAAAGGGCAGTAGGTGGAACCCACCGTGCCGCCGTCTTCATGGCTGGCGAGCAGGGTATAGGTCGAAAACATTCCAACCGTTCCTACCCGGTACAAGGCGATTTGTGCGTCATTCATGCTGCCTTGAGGCGCCAGGTCGGTAGTGACCATGATGGTGCCGGAGGCCGGGGCAACAAACTTGAACCATACGGTTTTATCGGCATCTTTGCCCCAGATACCTTGCAATGCTTTGGGGTTTGGCTCTAGGCCGTCAACAGTAGCCTCATTGTTTCGGTAGCAATTTTGCCCGGGACAGGGTGCATCCACGGTCAGCAATACAGCACTGGCGGGTGCGTTATTGTCCAGCGCAGTCGTCATGATACCTGGGCCAGCCCAGTTGCTGTAGGTTCCGCCGCCGCAGTTGGCCCGAACATAGAAATCGTAACCCAGGCTGGGGCTCAAACCAGAAATGGTGGTAGGCTTGCTGCTCACTGATACCTGCGTGCCACTGCCCAGCGTAAATCCGCGCGCGCCATATTCCACCTGCCAGGACGTGGAGGTGCCATTTTCGGTCCAGTTGATGGTACTGCTGTTGCTGGTATTGGAAGTTGTGGTAAGGTTGCTGGGTACCGTACAACTATTGTATTGTGTTTTGAAAATCACCCCTACGCCATAGCGGGAAGCAGCGCCACCGCAAATTGCCTGCATTTGCAGTTCGTAGAAGGTGCCGTCTAAAAGCCCGTTGACGGTATGCGGACTGGTTACATTGGTGCTGGTGGTCCAGGCGCCCGTTCCCACAACGCGGTATTGCAAATTGTAACTGGTAGCGCCACCGACGCTTCCCCAGCTTACAACGGCACTGCTGGTTGTAATGCTGCCAATGCTAATGTCTGTGGGTGGGTTACAACTGTATGCTGTGCAGGAAGTTGAAATGCATCCGCCGGATTGCGCTGTGGTCACGCCAGCTTGAATGGCGCCTTGTGGCAAGGGGCCAAAGCCATTGTTAAAATTGATGCCATTGCTGGTCAGGTGGCAGTAACTCATGATGGTGCCGCCATTGGTGGGTGGAGGGCCTTGCGAACAAGTTCCTTCTGGTGTGTAACAATTGTCTATAGCGCCGCCAGGCCAACCGCACCATTGGGTATGGTGTGATCCCAGGTTGTGCCCCAGTTCGTGTGTGACCACTTCTATGCTCCAGGAGTAGGTAGGCACGTTGCTGTAAGTGTCGTCAATATTGCTGTACCCGTAGGCAAATGATGGTACACAAAGCACATCCAGGTAGGCAATTCCCCCGGTACCTTGTCCGCCAAGGCTAAGCAAATGCGCCAAATCACCACTGAAATTGGTTCGCAGGGCCATAAACTCGTCCAGCGCGGTGGAACTGGAGGTATTGGTGTAATTATCGGGGGTGGTCCAAACGTAAATTTGGGAAATCGTCACGGTAACGGCTTCGTTTGTGTACAGGGTGGCTACCTGGTTAAAAAGCCCGGTGACATAGTTCACCGTTGCAAGCACGGAGCCTTTGTTTTGGAACAGTTCGTAATCGCATTCAAAGTAAATTTCCACGCAACCCGCTACTTCCGGTTGGTCGGGATGGCCGGGGATATGCCCGTTGCCATCAGTACTGCGCTCTTTGCATTCAAAATTGGAAGAAACGGGAAGATTAAGGTCGTCGTACAGCACATAGGCCAGGGGGCCGCCGGCATTTTCCAGTCGGCCCAGCACAAGGTTGCCGCCATCGGGGCCGGAAATGATGCCCATCAATTCGTGTTCAAAAAAACTGAGGGTAACCACTGAATTGGGCCGGTCGGCCAGAATACCCCGATAGTACACGCCCGGGGTATAGGAAACGGCGCTGCCTGGATCGGCGCTGCTCAGCATTAAAGGAAGGCGCCAATATGGGCGCTTCGTAAAGGTCCAGGCCGATAATGGCGCCATTGTAAGGAATTTCAACATGGATAGCCTGCGGACGGGTCTGCCAGATGTGCTCCAGCACAACGGTATCCAGCTGGAGGAACTGGGCTTCGCGCAAGGATTCTTCTTGCGGCAAAAAGGGCCGATAAGCGGGGCTGAGTGGCTGCAAAGGCTCGAAAAAAACACCTGCATCTTGCAGGGTTTTTACTTCCGCTGCAATAGGGGAGAGCGTTTGTGCAATTAGTTGACTGGTCAGCAGCAGCAATATCAGCGCTGAGCCTGCTTTTTGAAGCGTGGAATGCATAAGAAGACGTGTTGATTAAACCTGCAATGTGATACACCAGAAATTAGACCAGTGTCAGTAACCCATTCAATAATATGCAAATAACGTTATATTTTAAAAAACCAATCGGGTTTTAGCCTAAAAATCTGGGATATGCTAATCCTTGCGCGCTGAATCGGGTACGCTCGTCTTGTGGTTAGCCCAAGATCTCGTTTGATTTTGTTTTTATTCTGGCCAGGTGGTATGGAGAAAGTGCTTTAATCAACGACAATTTACGTTAACTCCCGGACCATTGGGCAATGCGTTAATGAGGCCAATGAGGGTAATGTGGGTAATGAGGGTAATGTGATTAATGAGGCCAATGTGGGTAATGAGGGCAATGTGGCCAATGTGGTAATGTGGGCAATGGGGGGAATAAGACCAATGTGGCCAATGTGGCGCTTCGTTTCAACGGCACGACAATCGCCGGTGTAGGTTTCGAAGTATACCAGAACACACCGAACCCATGGGAGAACAACACGGTAATTGGCTTTAATTTGCCGGAGGCAGCAGCGGCAACGCTGACGATCTACGACGAAACAGGCCGCCAGTTGTACAGCCGCAAAGGCGAGTTTGCGAAAGGCTACAATGCCTTCACGCTGAACCGCGCACAGGTGAACGCCAGCAGGTATGTTGTACTACAAAGTAGAAACCGCCAGTGACAGTGGTGTCATGAAGATGATAGAAATGAAGTAAAAGATTTGACGGTTAGTAATAAAAAAGGGGCCATCGCTGCTAGCAGTGATGGCTCCTTTTTAATTGTTTAGCAGGGCATGCTTGAGCAGCGATAACCAATGTGGCAAAATTATGCTTCCAACATCGCCAGCACTTTTGCAATGAGGTGTTTTCGCTTGTTTACCGCGGCTTTTTTGTACAGACATTTTACATAATGGCGAACGGTATTAATGCTGATGTGCAAATCATGGGCGATTTCACCGTACGTTTTTTCCTTCATAAGTCCTTGAAGTACTTGCGCCTCCCTTTTTACCAGACCCCATTTTGCAATTGCAGTTTGTTGAGGTGAACTGGTGTCATTGGTTTGTCGCAGAAAGAGGATCAGTTGAGTAGTCAGCATAGGACTAAGGTAAGAAAGTCCCTCCTGGCACTGCGCAATGGCCTCTGGCAATTCAAGCAGCCAATTGCTTTTCAGGCAAGCTGAACAAGCTCCAGACTGCAAGGCTTCTACCAACTCGTCGGTAGAAGGCTGTTCTACCAACAGGATAATTTTATTGTGGCTCGATTTTTGTCTGATAGTAGAGATAAATACTGCATCGCAACTCTCCAGCAACAACATGTCATTTTCCTTCATGGCGTGCAATGTACTGGCGATAGACTTTGGGTCAGGGCTTGCCATTGTGACTTTATGCTGGTTGGCACGTAACAATTGTGCAACCAGATTCATAAAGGTAGTGTCCGCGCCAATTATCGTGATGTGCAAGGGGAGCAAAGTGATGGTTTTTGCGTTTGTGTAGAGATGTATCGACTGAAGGGGTCGTGGTTTGGACGAAACTTTGCGAATAAAACACAAGGTGAGTGAAAATAGTTCATCAGATTCAATAAACAGCGGGAAAACAGGTGACAAATCATGCTATTTTCATGTAGTTTCCTCCATGTTTTTATACAAAAGATAAAAAAAAAAAAAATAACAATGGAAAAACTCGACCTTGTGCCCGATATGCGGTGCTAGAATGGGAATTACTCCCTTTACCATCCGCTTTTAATCCCTAATCCACTTGTACCAATATCCCCAGGTACCTTTTAAGCAGCCTACTGCTAAAATTTTCCAATTTCCGATCTATTGCTAACCACCTACTTGTTGAAAGCAGTGTTGCTTTAAGCAAGGGTTAATCCAGGGTGTCTGTTTTCAAGATACGCCTTCACGCGCTTCATATCTGGTATTGATCCTGCCAGGATCAATGCTTGGCTTTTTTTGTCTGGTAGAGATTTTTAATATAGTTAGCATGAAAAGTTTTCACATTGGTTTAGTGGGGGATAGCCCCTGTCTTTCTGTCCTTTTTTAGCCTTGTATACAGCGGTACATTTGCAACATGCGAGTGTGCCATTGGTGTTTTATAGCGCTTCTGCAGGAAGCATTGATGGTAAATAATAGAAATTTAATAATACCTTACTATGAAAAAGTTTATACGACCAAACATTGTCAATTTTTGTATAGAAACCCTTGTCGAAAACCGGGGCATTGCACGAAAATTGGCGCTGTTACTGCTTGTTTCCGTAAGTTGGTTAAATGGTCCCTTCCATGCCCAGAACTGCTCGGTAAACTCCGGGTGTTCCGGCAAGCTTTTGTCCGGACTCGCAGATACCGCTAATAGGCGGAACATCTGGTGAGTTTGTGCCTGGCTCTTTTTATTGGACGCAGGTTGCCGGTCCTTCTGTTATCATAGATGACCCAAACCTGGAGACCAGTTATGTGACAGGCTACATGAGTGGAGGTGTGTACACTTTTCGTAGTTATCTCACATGTACAGATGGCTCCATTGTCTTTCAAGATGTGACGTACACGTTACTGCCAGTGACGCCTGCCATGGCAGGCATGGATATCTCGGGGTGTCCTGGCACCTATTCCTTATCTGCTAATTCGCCGGCGCCAGGCGAATTGGGGGCCTGGTCAATCGTCGGCGCAAACAATGGGGTTACGATTGTTGATCCACAAAATCCAAATAGCAGCATCATACTGGCGAATGGCGCAGGAGGACAAACGACCGTGCGCTGGATGATTACCAATCCATCAGGGTGTTTTTCCAATGACGACATTATTGTTACCAATTGCGGTGGAGTAAGCCCGGTAGATGCAGGTCCTAATCAGACGCTTGGAAACTGTTATTCCTTGACGACCATGACCAACCTGAATGCTACCCCCGCCGGTTTTTGTGGCATGGGTACCTGGACGGTTGTTAGTGGTCCTAATGTGCCTACCATAGCCAACCCGAATAGCCCCAGTACAAGCATTTCCAACCTGATTGAAGGATGTTACTTGTTGCGCTGGACCGTTGTCAACAACACCTGTATGATAAACGGCAATGATCTTGTCGAAATTTGTGTGCCACCACCAACGCAGAACGTTTCTGGAGCTACTTCATCCAACCAGTTTTTTTGCGACAATCGCACCTCCACTATACTCTACGGTAGCGTACCCCAGTATACCAATGAAACGGTGATGTGGGTTCAAACCGGCGGACCGATGGTAACCATTGTCAGCCCCAGCACACCTGTGACGGAGGTCACCGGTCTTGATGGCATGAGCACCTATACTTTTTCCTACACCATCACCAACCCGATCACCAATTGTACCAGCAGCACTACGGTGACCATTGGTTTTGGCGATCCAGGTTCGGTCGTTGACATATTAATTGACAGTCCTGTTATAAAGGAGTGTGATTACAAATCGGTAACCCTGACCTACAATGAGTCGGGGCCAGGCGCTGTAGAATGGCGCATAGCGGCCAGCCCAACCGGTGTTTTAACCGATTGGGCAGTTGCAGGCTCTTCTCCTTTTACGATTGTTGATTTGTACGGACCCGGCAACCCGGTTCCGTTTGGGGTATACATCATTGAAATGCGGAAAAACGCACCGGTCGGTGCACTTTGCAGCACTTCCGCCAATGATCAGGTTACGGTGGTTTTTTCGAGAGCTTATTACCGCTTCTAACGCCGGTACCGATCAGGACCTGCCTTGTTCTATTTATCAAACCATTTTGATTGGTAACGTACCGTTCAATGGTTCCGGCACCTGGTCGCAGGTAGGTGGGCCCGCGACGGCAACAATATCCAGTCCTACAACCAACAATTCCCCCGTTTCTTTCCCATCTGGCATCAATGGCGCCTATGTGATGCGCTGGACCGTTACCGGCGGCTCTGCCTGTGATCCGGCACAAGACGATGTGGTGTTGCGGGTTACCAATGTTGCGCCACCCTCAGCCAATGCAGGAGCGGACCAAACGTTTTGCTATGGTACGCCCATTACGCTAATGGGGAACACGCCCAATCCGAGTGATGTGGGTACCTGGACCGTATCGCCAAATGCGGGCGTTATTTTCTCGGATGCCCATGATCCACACGCGGTGGTCACGGGTTTGGTAGCCAATACGGTTTATACCTTTACCTGGACCATAAAAAACAAGTGTGGCATGGTAGCGGATAACGTTGTCATCACCACCAACAACAACCAGGGCCCCGATGTAGCCAATGCGGGTCCGGATCAATGTTTGCTGGCTGGAACCACCAGTATTACGCTGGCCGGTAATCTCCCAACACTAGGAACTGGTTTGTGGACAAAAATTTTAACCGTTCCATCCGGATTGCCCGCAACCATTGTAAACCCGACGTTGCACAACACCGCAGTCAATGGGTTGGCCAATGGTACCTATTATTTTGAGTGGCAAAATATTAATGGCGGTTGTACGCCGACGCGAGACACCGTCATCATCACCATATCAACTCCGGTAACCCCTGCTGCTGCCGGGATGGACCAGCAGATATGCGGTTCGATGGCTACCATGGCGGCCAATGCCCCCTTGGTTGGGGAAGGCATGTGGACGCAGATTGTTGGTCCGGGTGGTGCGGTTATTACCAATCCGCTCAATCCGTATACTACCATTACAGGTCTTAGTGATGGTGCGTATCACTTTGTTTGGACCATCAAAAATGGCGCCTGCTCGAGTGCCGATACGGTCAAACTGTTTGTCTCCTCGCCAGCGGCGCCAGCCAATGCCGGCCCAAATCAAACGATCTGTGGCGCCACCTCAACTACCCTGGCTGCCAATGCGGTTGCGAATGGTTACTGGACGCTGGTATCGGGTCCCAGTACGCCGACTTTTTCCAATATTCTTTCACCCACCAGTATGGTAAGTGGATTGGTTTTTGGCACTTATGTGCTGAAATGGAACAGTTTGGGCGGTGCATTTTGTCCAATTGAGATGGATGAAGTGCAGATTATTGTTATCCCTTCCGCCAATGCAGGTCCTGACCAAGCCTTTTGTGAAGAAAACATGTCGGTCAACCTGATCGGTAACGTGAGTAGTATTGGTACCTGGACCCAATTTAGTGGCGCTCCTGCGACGGTAACAACCACCTCGGATAATACCGCTACCGCTTCCGGACTCATGGTTTCCGGGCTTTCCAGTGTGTATGAGTTTAAATACACCATCAACCAGCCAGGCTGTATGAGCATGGATGTCATGAAGGTGACCTTGTTTATGCCACCCAATGAGGCGACTGCCGGCCCCGATCAGGAAGCATGCGACCTGACCGGTACGACTACATACAACTTGGCTGGTAACAACCCGAATGTACCTTATGTCGGCACCTGGACCGTTATTGCGGGCCCAGGCGGCGGTACTTTTACGCCAAATGCCAACACGCCAAATGCGGTGTTTGATCCCGCTGGTTATGGCGTTTACCTCCTGGCATGGTCCATTTCGAATGGCGCTTGTGCCAGGCAGGATGAGGTGCGGATAACCAACTATCAACCACCTTCTACGGCCAATGCCGGTCCGGATCAGAACCCTGTTTGCAGTAGCCAGGTGACAATGGCTGCCGTAAATCCGGCGGTTGGTTTGGGTACGTGGACGCTCATCAGCAAACCTGTTGGCGCTCCTGATCCTTTGATTGAATCCCCAATCCTTTACAATAGCATCATCAGCAATTTGGTACCCGGGACCTATGTGTTCCGTTGGACAACAAGCAACGGCTTATGTCCGGATTCCTTTGACGATGTCAGTATCACTGTTCTTCAACAACCCACGACCGCCAATGCTGGTCCGGATCAGGCATTTTGCAACCTGAATTCTGCTACACTGGCTGCTACGCCGGTTGCCGTGGGAACAGGCATGTGGAGCGTTGTTACCTGGCCAGGTGGTACGCTTCCCACATTTGTCAATGCGGCAAGTCCCACCACCGTTGTAAACAACCTTTTCATTGGCACCTATGTGTTCCGTTGGACGACCACGAATGGTGTTTGTATTTCCATGGATGATGTTACGATTATTAATTACGCCTTGCCAACAGTTGCCAATGTGAGTGGCACAACGACCTCCCTGTGTTACAGCCAGCCAATGTTTCTGGTGGGCAATACGCCACTGATAGGAACAGGCGTCTGGACACAAACAGCGGGCTCGCCGGTTACGATTTTAAACCCGACCAACCCGACCACCCAGGTGATCGGTTTTGGTTTGGGCACGTATACGTTCAAGTGGACCATAACGAATGGTACTTGTCCGGCAAGTGAGGCTACAGTAACGATTACGGTTAACCCTGTGCCAACGCAGGTGGCATATGCCGGGCCAAGCCAGGCACTTTGTAACGCAACCAGTGCCGTGCTGAATGGCAATATTCCCCAAGGCGGGGAGATTGGCACCTGGTCGCTGTTTAGTGGCCCCAACAGTGTAACCTTTACCAATGCTGGGCCTAATTCTTACAATGCAACCGTTAATGGTTTGGTCGGTGGAAGTCCCAATATCTATAAATTGAAATGGGAGGTTGCCGTTGGTACTTGTACGACGTCTGATACCATGAGCGTTGTTGTTTGGGCACAGCCTACGGCCAATGCCGGCCCAGACCAGCACCTCTGTGGTGCTATCACCTTCCAGCTTGCGGCTACGCCATTGCCTTCGGGCTTTGGTACAGGCACCTGGACCAAAGTAAGTGGACCGGCTGTCACTATTACCAGTCCAAACTCCCCAACTTCAACCGTAACGGGTGTTGCTGTGGGTAACTTAGTGCCAAGTGTTCCTCCGGGTACTTATGTTTTCCGGTGGACTGCGACCAATGGCAACGTTTGTCCGCCAAGCACGGATGAGGTAACCATCCTTAATGATGCCTTGGTTGCCAGCAATACTCCGGCCAACACTACCGTTTGTACTGGAGGTTCGGCTACCATGAGTGTTACCCCAACGGGCGGATCGGGAAGCTATGGCTTCCAGTGGCAGGTGAGTACTGTGGATTGTATGCCCGCGAATTTCAGCAACATTCCAGGCGCTACCACGGCCAGTTATACCACTCCAGCCTTAACTGCAACGACATTTTACCGCTTAATTATTACCGATACCGATCCCAGTGCGGTTTGTGGCCCGTATACCACGCCTTGTATCACTGTAACGGTGGTGCCAGATCCCATGATCACGGTAAACCCGGTGAACGCTGTAGTGTGTACAGGCGGTAGCAATACCCTTACTGTTACCGCTACTGGCGGTACGCCATCGTTAGACTATGAATGGCAGAGTTCAACCACCGGTGTGGGTTCCTGGATAATGGTAGGTACGAACAGCGCTACCTATAATACAGGCGCCTTGACCACCACCATGTATTACCGGGTAATTGTTTCTGCCACCGGCAGTGGCTGTAATACTGCCACCTCAACGGTTGCCACGGTAACGGTAGTACCGGATCCGGTTATTTCCCTGAATCCTGTCGGCGCGACCATTTGTACCGGCGGTGTGCACACCATGACTGCCGTTGCCACGGGCGACCCTCTGGCAGGCGCGGTGAGCTACCAGTGGCAAATTGCAACGGCGCTGGCGGGCCCGTATACCGATATTTCAGGTGCTACTTCTGCTACCTATACTTCGGATGTATTAACCGCGACGCGGTATTATCAAGTGATTGTTACCCAAACGGAGAATGGTTGTTCCACGCCTTCAGCGGTAGCCACCGTTACAGTAGTGCCGGATCCCACCATTACCGTACAACCACAGGGTGCAGCCATTTGTATTGATGGTATGCATGCCATGAGTGTTACGGCAACTGGCGGTACACCATCTTTGAATTACCAGTGGCAAAGTTCTCTTTCCGGCACGCCTGGAACCTGGACCAACATTCCAACAGCGACCACCCCTTTTTATACGGCTGGACCACTGACGGTGACAACCTACTATCGGGTGCTGGTTTCTGCCACAGGTGTGGATTGTGGCACGGCCACCTCCACTGCCGTAGCGGTAACAGTTGCCCCGGATCCAAATATTACGGTACAACCTGCCAGTGCCAACTTCTGTACTGGTGGCAGCATTACACTGACAGCAGTAGCAAACGGTGGTGCACCTGCATTGGATTACCAGTGGCAGCGTTCTCCAATTGGCATGAATGCCTGGGTGAACGTTGGTACGAACAGCCCGACTTATTTTACTGGCGCCCTGACAATGAGTTACGATTACCAGGTGTTGGTTTCTGCCACTGGCAGTGGCTGCGACCCCGTAGAATCTACCATTTCAACGGTACAAGTGTTGCCTGATCCTGTTATCAATGTGCAGCCCATGGGCAACGTCCCCATGTGTGCTGGTGGTACCCACACCATGAGTGTAACCGCCTCGGGCAACCCGCTGTTGGGCCCCTTGAGTTACCAATGGCAAAGCTCGGCCAATGCCGGTGGCCCATGGGCCAATGCAGGTACCAATAGCCCTACCCATACTACTGTTCCTTTGAATGCTACTACTTATTACCGGGTGCTGATTTCACAGGCGGCTTCTGATTGTCAGACGATATCTTCGGTAGTAACCGTTACCGTGGTGCCTGACCCAACCATTACCGTACAGCCAACACCGGGTACGGTATGTGTCGGTGGCAATTTCACCCTTTCGGTTACAGGCATTGGTGGAACACCAATGTTGAATTACCAATGGCAAAGTTCACCCACTGGTCTGGCAGGCAGCTGGACCCCTGTTGGTACCAGCAGTGCAACCTATAATACTGGTGCTTTGTCCAGCACTACTTATTATCAGGTGATTCTTTCTGCTACTGGCGTGGATTGTGGCACTGCAACATCAAATGTGGTTGCCGTAACAGTGGTACCTGACCCGACCATTACTGCGAACCCAGTTGCTGCGACCATTTGTACTGGCGGTACCCAGGCTTTGAGTGTAACGGCTACCGGTGGAACACCTTCTTTGAATTATCAATGGCAAAGCGGCCCATCGGCCGGCGGCCCATGGACCAATGTAGGTACGAGCAGCCCTAACTTTACGACAAGCGCGCTGACTACCAGTACTTTTTACCAGGTGATCGTATCGGCAACCGGAAGCGACTGTAATCCTGTTACCTCTACACCAGTAGAAGTGACGGTCGTGCCGGATCCAACAGTTTCCCCACTGGTGGGCGGCACCATTTGCACGGGCGGTACCTTTAATCTCTCCGTTACCGCCTCAGGAACTGCGCCTGGCGCATTGTCCTACCAATGGCAAAGTGGCCCATCCGCTACCGGCCCATGGACCAACGTAGGCACTGACATGAATGCCTATACTACGCCAGTATTGACAACTACCACCTATTACCGTGTGAATGTTACCCAGGCTACATCTGGTTGTGCTACCACGTCCAATGTAGTACCGGTAACCGTGGTGGCAGATCCGATCATTACGGCTCAACCACAGGCTGCTACAATTTGTAGTGGGGGCAGCCAGTCGCTCAGTGTTTCTGCTACTGGCGGAACACCCAGCCTGAACTATCAATGGCAAAGCTCGCCGACTGGTTTGGCCGGCAGTTGGACCAATGTTGGTACTGGCAATCCTTACAATACCGGCCCATTAACGACAACGACCTATTATCAGGTAATTGTTTCCGCGACCGGAGATGGTTGTGGAACAGCTACTTCTTCCGCGGTGCCAGTAACCGTCGTACCCAGTCCTACAATTACAGCGAATCCGGTTGCTGCTACCATTTGTACTGGTGGCAACAATACATTGAGTGTTACTGCCACTGGTGGAACGCCTTCTTTGACTTATCAATGGCAAAGTTCCCCGACAGGATTGGCGGGCAGTTGGACCAACGTGGGTACCAATTCGGCCAATTATAACACCGGTGTTTTGACCACCACGACTTACTATCAGGTCATTGTTTCCTCAACGGGTAACAATTGTGGAACGGCCACATCAGTGCCGGTCGCTGTTACCGTTGAACCTGACCCTGCTATTACCCAACAGCCAATGCCCGCAACGATTTGCAGCGGCGGCAGTCAGCTCCTGAGTGTCATCGCCAGTGGCGGTACACCAAACCTGAATTACCAATGGCAAAGTTCCCCAAGCGGTTTGGCTGGCAGCTGGACGAATGTGGGTACCAATTCGCTCAATTATAACACTGGTGCCTTAACCACCACGACGTATTATCAGGTGATGGTATCGGCCGCAGGAAACGGTTGTGGCACAGCAAGCTCAACACCAGTGGCCATAACGGTAGTACCTGATCCAGCGATTACAGTACAGCCAATGCCAGCCACCGTTTGTACTGGTGGCAGTCAGACCTTGAGTGTTACCGCGACTGGTGGTACACCTTCTTTGACTTACCAATGGCAAAGCTCACCTACTGGCCTGGCAGGCAGCTGGACCAATGTTGGAACAGGAAATACCTACAATACAGGACCATTAACGACTACAACCTACTATCAGGTCATCGTATCCGCCACTGGAAACGACTGTAATACCGTAACATCTTCGGCTGTTGCCGTGACGGTGGTTCCTGGTCCGGCTATTACGGCTGGCCCCATGTCGGCCACCATTTGCAATGGCGGCAGCCAGGCCTTGAGTGTCACCGCTACTGGCGGAGCACCCAGCCTGAATTACCAATGGCAGAGTTCCCCAACAGGTTTGGCAGGCAGCTGGACCAATGTTGGTACCAATTCATCCAATTACACTGCCGGCCCACTTACGGCAACGACCTATTATCAGGTCATTGTGTCAGCGCCCGGAAGCCGTTGCGGATCAGTAACATCAACGCCTGCGGTTATTACTGTAGAGCCAGATCCTGCGATTACCTTACAGCCAATGCCTGCTACGATATGTAATGGCGGCAGTCAGACCCTGAATGTCATCGCCAATGGCGGAACACCCAGCCTGAATTATCAATGGCAAAGTTCTCCAACCGGTGTGGCCGGAACCTGGTCAAATGTTGGAACGAACTCGACCAGCTTTAATACAGGAACCTTAACATCGACGATGTACTACCAGGTGATTGTATCGGCTACCGGAAACGGTTGTGGAACAGCTACCTCGACGGCGGTTGCCGTGACCGTAGTAAATGATCCTACAATTAGCCAACATCCTGCCGGCGCTTCCATTTGTGCGGGGTCAAATCACAACCTGTTTGTTACCGCTACTGGCAATGCTCCGGGAGCTTTGCAATATCAATGGCAAAGTTCACCTACCAATGCCGGCCCTTGGACCGATGTAGGCTTGAACAGTTCTTCTTTTACTACGCCAGCACTTACCACGACAACCTATTACCGGGTCATTATAACCCAAGCCCCATCCACATCTGGTTGTGAAATCACTTCTAATGTGGCGGAGGTTTTGGTATTTGCTCAACCAACCGCAGATGCCGGCCCGGATAAAAACGTTTGTTATAATGAAGTATTTTCGGCTACCCTGAATGGCAACGCCCCGGCTCAAGGAACTGGTGTGTGGACTGCTGTCAGCTGGCCGGGTGCTAACCCAGCCTCGATTCAGAATCCGAACAGTGCAACCACACAGGTCAGCAATCTGAATGATGAAGGCAACTACGTGTTCCGCTGGACGATTACCAACGGACCTTGTCCGCCAAGCTTTGATGAGGTTACGGTCATCGTGGAACAATGCTGTGTAGCACCACAGACTTATGCCGTGACCCTGAAAAGTTGCGCCATGGGCGTAGGTATGGCCATGGCTGAATTTAACTTTTCAGCACTGAATGCAGCAGAATGGGTAACCACCAATACTGCTGTTGGACCAGTTCCAGTCGACCTTACGGTTACTTTCCACAATTCCTTGCTGGATGCACAGAACGATGTGAATCCGCTGCCAAACCTTTACACCAGCGTAACTGGAAATATCTGGGCGCGGGTAGAACGCGATGCAAACTGTTTTGCAACTGAAGTAGTACAACTTCTGGTGAATCCGCTTCCAGTAATTGCAGTGAATGTAACGCCTATTAGTTGTAGCAATCCTTTGCGCAATGATGGCGCTCTTTCTGCTGTTGTAACCAGCGGCCAGCCAGCGTACACCTATTTGTGGTCTACTACTGAAACAACACAAACAATTTCCGGCCTCGTCGCCGATACGTATACGGTGACGGTCACAGATGGCAATGGCTGTGCGGCTTCAACAAGTACCATACTCACGGATCCCACTTGTGGTGCCTCGATTGGTTTGGCGAAGCGTACCGTGAAGACGGAATTGCTGCCAAGTGGTGCGGCACAGGTGACCTTCGAGTTTAATTTGGAGAACCTGGGCAACGTATACCTGTCTAATGTGCAAATCACGGACGACCTGGCTGCAGCCTTCCCAAGCACCTGCGTACCGACGGTGATGAGCATCACGAGCGATGATTACATCATCAATCCAGCTTACGACGGCACAAGCGATATCAATTTGCTGCTGCCTGGCGCCAACGGTATTCCTGTTGGGGAGAAAGGTGCAGTGCAGGTAACGGTAATGGTGAATAACTGCGGCTCAGGCCAGACCAATTTCGACAATACGGCCAATGCCAGCGGTACGGCGCCAGATGGAACGCCAGTATCAGACATTTCTGATAACGGCTCTGAGCCGGATGCGAACGGCAACAACAACGCCAATGAGGCAGGTGAGAACGATCCAACACCGGTGAACTTCGCACCAAACCCACAAATTGGTTTGGCCAAGCGCAATGTGAAGACGGAACTGCTGCCAAGCGGTGCGGCACAGGTGACCTTCGAGTTTAATTTGGAGAACCTGGGCAACGTGAATTTGAGCAATATCCAGATCACAGACGACCTGGCTGCTGCCTTCCCAAGCACTTGCGTACCGACGGTAATGAGCATCACGAGCGATGATTACATCATCAATCCGGCTTACAACGGTACAAGCGATATCAATTTGCTGTTGCCTGGTGCCAACGGTATTCCTGTTGGGGAGAAAGGTGCAGTGCTGGTAACGGTAATGGTGAACAACTGCGGCTCAGGCCAAACAGGCTTTATGAACACCGCCAATGCCAGTGGTACAGCGCCCAACGGTGCAACGACCACCGACATTTCTGATAACGGCTCCGAGCCGGATGCGAATGGCAACAACAACGCCAATGAGGCAGGTGAGAACGATCCGACACCGGTGAACTTCGCACCAAACCCACAAATTGGCCTTGCCAAGCGCAATGTGAAGACGGAACTGCTGCCAAGTGGTGCGGCACAGGTGACCTTCGAGTTTAATTTGGAGAACCTGGGCAACGTGAATTTGAGCAATATCCAGATCACGGACGACCTGGCAGCTGCCTTCCCGGCCACCTGCGTACCGACGGTAATGAGCATCACGAGCGATGATTACATCATCAATCCGGCTTACAATGGCACAAGCGATATCAATTTGCTGCTGCCTGGCGCCAACGGTATTCCTGTTGGGGAGGAAGGCGCAGTACTGGTAACGGTAATGGTGAACAACTGCGGTAGCGCACAGACCAGCTTCCTCAACACCGCCAATGCCAGTGGTACAGCGCCCAACGGTGCAACGACCACCGACATTTCTGATAACGGCTCCGAGCCGGATGCAAACGGCAACAACAACGCCAACGAGGCAGGTGAGAACGATCCGACACCGGTGAACTTCGCACCAAACCCACAAATTGGCCTTGCCAAGCGCAATGTGAAGACGGAACTGCTGCCAAGCGGTGCGGCACAGGTGACCTTCGAGTTTAATTTGGAGAACCTGGGCAACGTGAATTTGAGCAATATCCAGATCACGGACGACCTGGCTGCTGCTTTCCCGGCCACCTGCGTACCGACGGTAATGAGCATCACGAGCGATGATTACATCATCAATCCGGCTTACAATGGCACAAGCGATATCAATTTGCTGCTGCCTGGCGCCAACGGTATTCCTGTTGGGGAGAAAGGCGCAGTACTGGTAACGGTAATGGTGAACAACTGCGGTAGCGCACAGACCAGCTTCCTCAACACAGCCAATGCCAGTGGTACAGCGCCCAACGGTGCAACGACCACCGACATTTCTGATAACGGCTCCGAGCCGGATGCGAACGGCAACAACAACGCCAACGAGGCAGGTGAGAACGATCCGACACCGGTGAACCTCGCACCAAACCCACAAATTGGTTTGGCCAAGCGCAACGTGAAAACGGAACTGCTGCCAAGTGGTGCGGCACAGGTGACCTTCGAGTTTAATTTGGAGAACCTGGGCAACGTGAATTTGAGCAATATCCAGATCACGGACGACCTGGCTGCTGCCTTCCCGGCCACCTGTGTACCGACGGTAATGAGCATCACGAGCGATGATTACATCATCAATCCGGCTTACGACGGTGTGACTGACCTGAACCTGCTGCTGCCTGGCGCCAACGGTATTCCTGTTGGGGAGAAAGGCGCAGTGCTGGTAACGGTAATGGTGAACAACTGCGGCTCAGGCCAAACAGGCTTTATGAACACCGCCAATGCCAGTGGTACAGCGCCCAACGGTGCAACAACCACCGACATTTCTGATAACGGCTCTGAGCCGGATGCGAACGGCAACAACAACGCCAATGAGGCAGGTGAGAACGATCCGACACCGGTGAACTTCGCACCAAACCCACAAATTGGTTTGGCCAAGCGCAATGTGAAGACGGAACTGCTGCCAAGCGGTGCGGCACAGGTGACCTTCGAGTTTAATTTGGAGAACCTGGGCAACGTGAATTTGAGCAATATCCAGATCACAGACGACCTGGCTGCTGCTTTCCCAAGCACCTGCGTACCGACGGTAATGAGCATCACGAGCGATGATTACATCATCAATCCGGCTTACGACGGTGTGACTGACCTGAACCTGCTGCTGCCTGGCGCCAACGGTATTCCTGTTGGGGAGAAAGGTGCAGTACTGGTAACGGTAATGGTGAACAACTGCGGTAGCGCACAGACCAGCTTCCTCAACACCGCCAATGCCAGTGGTACAGCGCCCAACGGTGCAACAACCACCGACATTTCTGATAACGGCTCCGAGCCGGATGCAAACGGCAACAACAACGCCAACGAGGTAGGTGAGAACGATCCGACACCGGTGAACTTCGCACCAAACCCACAAATTGGTTTGGCTAAGCGCAATGTGAAGACGGAACTGCTGCCAAGTGGTGCGGCACAGGTGACCTTCGAGTTTAATTTGGAGAACCTGGGCAACGTGAATTTGAGCAATATCCAGATCACGGACGACCTGGCTGCTGCCTTCCCAAGCACCTGCGTACCGACGGTAATGAGCATCACGAGCGATGATTACATCATCAATCCGGCTTACGACGGTGTGACTGACCTGAACCTGCTGCTGCCTGGCGCCAACGGTATTCCTGTTGGGGAGAAAGGCGCAGTGCTGGTAACGGTAATGGTGAACAACTGCGGTTCTGGCCAAACAGGCTTTATGAACACAGCCAATGCCAGTGGTACAGCGCCCAACGGTGCAACGACCACCGACATTTCTGATAACGGCTCTGAGCCGGATGCGAACGGCAACAACAACGCCAATGAGGCAGGTGAGAACGATCCGACACCGGTGAACTTCGCACCAAACCCACAAATTGGCCTTGCCAAGCGCAATGTGAAGACGGAACTGCTGCCAAGCGGTGCGGCACAGGTGACCTTCGAGTTTAATTTGGAGAACCTGGGCAACGTGAATTTGAGCAATATCCAGATCACGGACGACCTGGCTGCTGCCTTCCCGGCCACCTGCGTACCGACGGTAATGAGCATCACGAGCGATGATTACATCATCAATCCGGCTTACAACGGTACAAGCGATATCAATTTGCTGCTGCCTGGCGCCAACGGTATTCCTGTTGGGGAGAAAGGTGCAGTACTGGTAACGGTAATGGTGAACAACTGCGGTAGCGCACAGACCAGTTTCCTCAACACCGCCAATGCCAGTGGTACAGCGCCCAACGGAGCAACGACCACCGACATTTCTGATAACGGCTCTGAGCCGGATGCGAACGGCAACAACAACGCCAACGAGGTAGGTGAGAACGATCCGACACCGGTGAACTTCGCACCAAACCCACAAATTGGTTTGGCTAAGCGCAATGTGAAGACGGAACTGCTGCCAAGTGGTGCGGCACAGGTGACCTTCGAGTTTAATTTGGAGAACCTGGGCAACGTGAATTTGAGCAATATCCAGATCACAGACGACCTGGCTGCTGCCTTCCGGCCACCTGCGTACCGACGGTAATGAGCATCACGAGCGATGATTACATCATCAATCCGGCTTACAACGGTACAAGCGATATCAATTTGCTGCTGCCTGGCGCCAACGGTATTCCTGTTGGGGAGAAAGGTGCAGTACTGGTAACGGTAATGGTGAACAACTGCGGTCAGGCCAAACAGGCTTTCCTCAACACCGCCAATGCCAGTGGTACAGCGCCCAACGGTGCAACGACCACCGACATTTCTGATAACGGCTCCGAGCCGGATGCAAACGGCAACAACAACGCCAACGAGGCAGGTGAGAACGATCCGACACCGGTGAACTTCGCACCAAACCCACAAATTGGTTTGGCCAAGCGCAACGTGAAAACGGAACTGCTGCCAAGTGGTGCGGCACAGGTGACCTTCGAGTTTAATTTGGAGAACCTGGGCAACGTGAATTTGAGCAATATCCAGATCACAGACGACCTGGCTGCTGCCTTCCCGGCCACCTGTGTACCGACGGTAATGAGCATCACGAGCGATGATTACATCATCAATCCGGCTTACGACGGTACAACTGACCTGAACCTGCTGCTGCCTGGCGCCAACGGTATTCCTGTTGGGGAGAAAGGCGCAGTACTGGTAACGGTAATGGTGAACAACTGCGGTAGCGCACAGACCAGCTTCCTCAACACAGCCAATGCCAGTGGTACAGCGCCCAACGGTGCAACGACCACCGACATTTCTGATAACGGCTCCGAGCCGGATGCGAACGGCAACAACAACGCCAACGAGGTAGGTGAGAACGATCCGACACCGGTGAACTTCGCACCAAACCCACAAATTGGCCTTGCCAAGCGCAATGTGAAGACGGAACTGCTGCCAAGCGGTGCGGCACAGGTGACCTTCGAGTTTAATTTGGAGAACCTGGGCAACGTGAATTTGAGCAATATCCAGATCACGGACGACCTGGCTGCTGCCTTCCCGGCCACCTGCGTACCGACGGTAATGAGCATCACGAGCGATGATTACATCATCAATCCGGCTTACAACGGTGTGACAGACCTGAACCTGCTGCTGCCTGGCGCCAACGGTATTCCTGTTGGGGAGAAAGGTGCAGTACTGGTAACGGTAATGGTGAACAACTGCGGTAGCGCACAGACCAGCTTTCCTCAACACCGCCAATGCCAGTGGTACAGCGCCCAACGGAGCAACGACCACCGACATTTCTGATAACGGCTCTGAGCCGGATGCGAACGGCAACAACAACGCCAATGAGGCAGGTGAGAACGATCCGACACCGGTGAACTTCGCACCAAACCCACAAATTGGTTTGGCCAAGCGCAATGTGAAGACAGAACTGCTGCCAAGTGGTGCGGCACAGGTGACCTTCGAGTTTAATTTGGAGAACCTGGGCAACGTGAATTTGAGCAATATCCAGATCACGGACGACCTGGCTGCTGCCTTCCCGGCCACCTGCGTACCGACGGTAATGAGCATCACGAGCGATGATTACATCATCAATCCGGCTTACAACGGTACAAGCGATATCAATTTGCTGCTGCCTGGCGCCAACGGTATCCCTGTTGGGGAGAAAGGCGCAGTACTGGTAACGGTAATGGTGAACAACTGCGGTAGCGCACAGACCAGCTTCCTCAACACCGCCAATGCCAGTGGTACAGCGCCCAACGGAGCAACGACCACCGACATTTCTGATAACGGCTCCGGAGCCGGATGCGAACGGCAACAACAACGCCAACGAGGCAGGGTGAGAACGATCCGACACCGGTGAACTTCGCACCAAACCCACAAATTGGCCTTGCCAAGCGCAATGTGAAGACGGAACTGCTGCCAAGCGGTGCGGCACAGGTGACCTTCGAGTTTAATTTGGAGAACCTGGGCAACGTGAATTTGAGCAATATCCAGATCACGGACGACCTGGCTGCTGCCTTCCCCGGCCACCTGCGTACCGACGGTAATGAGCATCACGAGCGATGATTACATCATCAATCCGGCTTACAACGGTACAAGCGATATCAATTTGCTGCTGCCTGGCGCCAACGGTATTCCTGTTGGGGAGAAAGGTGCAGTGCTGGTAACGGTAATGGTGAACAACTGCGGTTCAGGCCAAACAGGCTTTATGAACACAGCCAATGCCAGTGGTACAGCGCCCAACGGTGCAACGACCACCGACATTTCTGATAACGGCTCCGAGCCGGATGCGAACGGCAACAACAACGCCAATGAGGCAGGTGAGAACGATCCGACACCGGTGAACTTCGCACCAAACCCACAAATTGGCCTTGCCAAGCGCAATGTGAAGACGGAACTGCTGCCAAGTGGTGCGGCACAGGTGACCTTCGAGTTTAATTTGGAGAACCTGGGCAACGTGAATTTGAGCAATATCCAGATCACGGACGACCTGGCTGCTGCCTTCCCGGCCACCTGCGTACCGACGGTAATGAGCATCACGAGCGATGATTACATCATCAATCCGGCTTACAATGGCACAAGCGATATCAATTTGCTGCTGCCTGGCGCCAACGGTATTCCTGTTGGGGAGAAAGGCGCAGTACTGGTAACGGTAATGGTGAACAACTGCGGTAGCGCACAGACCAGCTTCCTCAACACCGCCAATGCCAGTGGTACAGCGCCCAACGGAGCAACGACCACCGACATTTCTGATAACGGCTCTGAGCCGGATGCGAACGGCAACAACAACGCCAATGAGGCAGGTGAGAACGATCCGACACCGGTGAACTTCGCACCAAACCCACAAATTGGCCTTGCCAAGCGCAATGTGAAGACGGAACTGCTGCCAAGCGGTGCGGCACAGGTGACCTTCGAGTTTAATTTGGAGAACCTGGGCAACGTGAATTTGAGCAATATCCAGATCACGGACGACCTGGCTGCTGCCTTCCCGGCCACCTGCGTACCGACGGTAATGAGCATCACGAGCGATGATTACATCATCAATCCGGCTTACGACGGTACAAGCGACCTGAACCTGCTGCTGCCTGGCGCCAACGGTATTCCTGTTGGGGAGAAAGGCGCAGTACTGGTAACGGTAATGGTGAACAACTGCGGCTCAGGCCAGACCAGGCTTTCTGAACACCGCCAATGCCAGTGGTACAGCGCCCAACGGTGCAACGACCACCGACATTTCTGATAACGGCTCCGAGCCGGATGCGAACGGCAACAACAACGCCAATGAGGTAGGTGAGAACGATCCGACACCGGTGAACTTCGCACCAAACCCACAAATTGGCCTGGCCAAGCGCAATGTGAAGACGGAACTGCTGCCAAGTGGTGCGGCACAGGTGACCTTCGAGTTTAATTTGGAGAACCTGGGCAACGTGAATTTGAGCAATATCCAGATCACGGACGACCTGGCTGCTGCCTTCCCGGCCACCTGTACCGACGGTAATGAGCATCACGAGCGATGATTACATCATCAATCCGGCTTACAACGGTACAAGCGATATCAATTTGCTGCTGCCTGGCGCCAACGGTATCCCTGTTGGGGAGAAAGGCGCAGTACTGGTAACGGTAATGGTGAACAACTGCGGCTCAGGCCAAACAGGCTTTCCTGAACACCGCCAATGCCAGTGGTACAGCGCCCAACGGAGCAACGACCACCGACATTTCTGATAACGGCTCCGAGCCGGATGCGAATGGCAACAACAACGCCAACGAGGCAGGTGAGAACGATCCGACACCGGTGAACTTCGCACCAAACCCACAAATTGGCCTTGCCAAACGCAATGTGAAGACAGAACTGCTGCCAAGTGGTGCGGCACAGGTGACCTTCGAGTTTAATTTGGAGAACCTGGGCAACGTGAATTTGAGCAATATCCAGATCACGGACGACCTGGCTGCTGCCTTCCCGGCCACCTGCGTACCGACGGTAATGAGCATCACGAGCGATGATTACATCATCAATCCGGCTTACAACGGTACAAGCGATATCAATTTGCTGCTGCCTGGCGCCAACGGTATTCCTGTTGGGGAGAAAGGCGCAGTACTGGTAACGGTAATGGTGAACAACTGCGGCAGCGCACAGACCAGGCTTCTCAACACCGCCAATGCCAGTGGTACAGCGCCCAACGGAGCAACGACCACCGACATTTCTGATAACGGCTCTGAGCCGGATGCGAACGGCAACAACAACGCCAATGAGGCAGGTGAGAACGATCCGACACCGGTGAACTTCGCACCAAACCCACAAATTGGTTTGGCCAAGCGCAATGTGAAGACGGAACTGCTGCCAAGCGGTGCGGCACAGGTGACCTTCGAGTTTAATTTGGAGAACCTGGGCAACGTGAATTTGAGCAATATCCAGATCACAGACGACCTGGCTGCTGCCTTCCCAAGCACTTGTGTACCGACGGTAATGAGCATCACGAGCGATGATTACATCATCAATCCGGCTTACAACGGCACAAGCGACCTCAATTTGCTGCTGCCTGGCGCCAACGGTATTCCTGTTGGGGAGAAAGGCGCAGTACTGGTAACGGTAATGGTGAACAACTGCGGCTAGGCACAAACAGGCTTTATGAACACCGCCAATGCCAGTGGTACAGCGCCCAACGGTGCAACGACCACCGACATTTCTGATAACGGCTCCGAGCCGGATGCGAATGGCAACAACAACGCCAACGAGGCAGGTGAGAACGATCCGACACCGGTGAACTTCGCACCAAACCCACAAATTGGCCTTGCCAAGCGCAATGTGAAGACGGAACTGCTGCCAAGTGGTGCGGCACAGGTGACCTTCGAGTTTAATTTGGAGAACCTGGGCAACGTGAATTTGAGCAATATCCAGATCACGGACGACCTGGCTGCTGCCTTCCCGGCCACCTGCGTACCGACGGTAATGAGCATCACGAGCGATGATTACATCATCAATCCGGCTTACAACGGTACAAGCGATATCAATTTGCTGCTGCCTGGCGCCAACGGTATTCCTGTTGGGGAGAAAGGCGCAGTACTGGTAACGGTAATGGTGAACAACTGCGGCTCAGGCAGAACAGGCTTCCTCAACACCGCCAATGCCAGTGGTACAGCGCCCAACGGTGCAACGACCACCGACATTTCTGATAACGGCTCCGAGCCGGATGCGAACGGCAACAACAACGCCAACGAGGCAGGTGAGAACGATCCGACACCGGTGAACTTCGCACCAAACCCACAAATTGGCTTTGGCCAAGCGCAATGTGAAGACGGAACTGCTGCCAAGCGGTGCGGCACAGGTGACCTTCGAGTTTAATTTGGAGAACCTGGGCAACGTGAATTTGAGCAATATCCAGATCACAGACGACCTGGCTGCTGCCTTCCCAAGCACTTGTGTACCGACGGTAATGAGCATCACGAGCGATGATTACATCATCAATCCGGCTTACAATGGCACAAGCGATATCAATTTGCTGCTGCCTGGCGCCAACGGTATTCCTGTTGGGGAGAAAGGCGCAGTACTGGTAACGGTAATGGTGAACAACTGCGGTAGCGCACAGACCAGTTTCCTCAACACCGCCAATGCCAGTGGTACAGCGCCCAACGGAGCAACGACCACCGACATTTCTGATAACGGCTCCGAGCCGGATGCGAATGGCAACAACAACGCCAATGAGGCAGGTGAGAACGATCCGACACCGGTGAACTTCGCACCAAACCCACAAATTGGCCTTGCCAAGCGCAATGTGAAGACGGAACTGCTGCCAAGCGGTGCGGCACAGGTGACCTTCGAGTTTAATTTGGAGAACCTGGGCAACGTGAATTTGAGCAATATCCAGATCACGGACGACCTGGCTGCTGCCTTCCCGGCCACCTGCGTACCGACGGTAATGAGCATCACGAGCGATGATTACATCATCAATCCGGCTTACAACGGTACAAGCGATATCAATTTGCTGCTGCCTGGCGCCAACGGTATTCCTGTTGGGGAGAAAGGCGCAGTACTGGTAACGGTAATGGTGAACAACTGCGGCTCAGGCCAAACAGGCTTTATGAACACCGCCAATGCCAGTGGTACAGCGCCCAACGGAGCAACGACCACCGACATTTCTGATAACGGCTCCGAGCCGGATGCAAACGGCAACAACAACGCCAACGAGGCAGGTGAGAACGATCCGACACCGGTGAACTTCGCACCAAACCCACAAATTGGCCTTGCCAAGCGCAATGTGAAGACGGAACTGCTGCCAAGCGGTGCGGCACAGGTGACCTTCGAGTTTAATTTGGAGAACCTGGGCAACGTGAATTTGAGCAATATCCAGATCACGGACGACCTGGCTGCTGCCTTCCCAAGCACTTGCGTACCGACGGTAATGAGCATCACGAGCGATGATTACATCATCAATCCGGCTTACGACGGTGTGACTGACCTGAACCTGCTGCTGCCTGGCGCCAACGGTATCCCTGTTGGGGAGAAAGGCGCAGTACTGGTAACGGTAATGGTGAACAACTGCGGCTCAGGCCAAACAGGCTTTATGAACACAGCCAATGCCAGTGGTACAGCGCCCAACGGTGCAACGACCACCGACATTTCTGATAACGGCTCCGAGCCGGATGCGAACGGCAACAACAACGCCAACGAGGCAGGTGAGAACGATCCGACACCGGTGAACTTCGCACCAAACCCTGTCGTTGGTCTTGCCAAACGCACTGTTCAAGTTCAAACGCTTCCCAATGGTAGTGTTGATGTAACGTTTGAATTCAACATTGAAAACCTGGGGAATGTCAACATCAATGATTTACAGGTCGTTGATAACCTTGCCCTGGCGTTCCCGTCAACTTGTGTGATCTCAGTTCAAAGCCTGACATCAGACGACTACATTGTTAATGCAGGATTTACGGGTATAGGAAATAACAACCTCCTTGCAGCGGGAAATGATATTCCGGTGGGGGATAAAGGTGCTATTTTACTGACCATCAACCTTGAATTGCGGTCCAAACCAATTGACGTTCCTGAACCAGGCTACTGTGAGCGGTACCGCACCCAATGGTACGGTAGTGACAGATCCTTCAGACAATGGCAGTGATCCGGATCCGGACGGTGATGGTAATCCAAATGAGACAGGTGAGAACGATCCGACACCGGTGGACATCAACTGTACACTTCCGCAGACGTATGCCATTACGCTGAAAACCTGTGCCATAGGCCAGGGTATGTTAATGGGTAATTTTGATTTTGATGCCCTGAATGCAGCTGAACTGGTAACCACGAATACCTTTAACGGTCCGGTTCCGGCTGGCCTTACGGTAACTTTCCACAATTCCTTGGAAGATGCCAATACGGACCAAAATCCGCTGCCTAATGTGTATACCAGTCCTACCGGGAATATCTGGGCACGGATTGAGTCCAATACAAATTCGACTTGCTACTCCGTAGAGGTAATTCAATTGGTTGTAAATCAAGTGCCTATCCTCTTGCTGAACAAGACGGATGAGACCTGCTCTGTTTCTACAGATGGTACTGCAAGCGTATTTGTGACGAACAACCAGGGCGCCTACAACTACGACTGGTCGAACCTGCCAGGCACCAATAACCCGGCCGCACAAACTGGCTTGGATGGAGGTACCTACACGGTTACAGTGACCGATGGTAATGGTTGCACCAGTACCGGTTCAGTAACCGTTCTGGAAGGTCCGGTACTTACAATGGTGCCGATTCCTAACATCGGTCCGTTGTGTCCTGGCCAGAAAACCATTCAGCCAACATTGTTGTCCAGCACACCATATAACCCGAATACGGTTTATACCTGGAGTGGTGGCGCATTTGCTGGCTTACCCAATGGTTCATCAACGGGATTGAACCCTGTTATTCCGGGATTCGATGCAACGACGATTGAAGGTGTATACATCGTAACAGTTACAGCAACACTAGGCACCTTGCCAAATCAGTGCTCCGCTACTACCACGTTTACCATCACAATTAACGATGCGACGCCACCGGTATTCGACAACTGCCCAACTACCATGATTATGATCGGCAACGATCCTGATCAGTGTAGCGGTAAACTGAACTGGTCCATCCCAACCGCAACGGACGAGTGTGCAACATTTGTCTCCATTGCGCAAACAGGTGGTCCAATGTCGGGCTCTGTAATTTCAATTACTTGCCCGCCAACACCTCAGACCATTACTTACACCGCCAATGATGGCAACGGCAACATCTCCACCTGTACTTTCCAGGTGATGGTGGTTGATACCGAGAAGCCTGAGTTTGATGCTGATATTTTGATGCCTGGTAATGTCACGGTTGAGTGTGATGCCGTTCCAACGAATTGTATCCCACGTACAGGTGGTGCTTGTACGCCACTGACCAATGACGATGTGAACGACAATTGTACTGCCTCGGCTGATCTGGTGGTTACCTTTAATGAAGTCAGCACTCAGGATCCAAATCCGGCAAACTGTGGCCATTACAACTACATGATCACACGGACCTGGACGATCACAGATTGCGCAGGCAACAAGTTAATTCACATACAGAAAATCACCGTTCAGGATACCAAAGCGCCGACCGCACTTTGTAAAAATGCAACGGTGACCCTGGATAAATGTGGCAAATACATACTGAGTCCATTTGATGTAGACAATGGTTCCTTTGACAATTGTGCACCAACTGCCAACCTGACATTTAGTGTGACATCAACAACGGTACCAGGTAATCCACCAACCTTTACGTGCGCTAATTTGGGCCCGAACCTGGTGACGCTTACGGTTACCGACCCATGTGGAAACTCGGCTACCTGCACTGCTATTGTGACCGTGGAAGAAGGCATCGGACCTTGTGTGCCTGAAATTACGGTTGAGACCAGCTGTATGGGCATGAACAGTATGGGCAATGCCACGACCCTGGAAGATGGCCAATTTATGGATCTCATCACCATCAAATCGTTGGCGATGATGACCTGGAAAATTACGGTTAACCTCACCAGCAACGGTCAGGGCTTATACAACATCAATAGTCCTGCGCCACCTGCAGCACCAGTTTTGATACCAATTGGCACGGAGTTCGTTTCCGGCACGGCTGATGGTATTGACAACGATGGCGATGGGGAAATTGATGAAGCAGACGAGAGGATTTATTACACCTTGAAGGTCCTACACGTCGACTGTAAAGGCTATGACATCACCGTTAGCAATGAAGGTGGTATTGGCTGTGGCGTTCTTTCGACGTTCCACATCCTGAACAAGGCCTGCTACCCAACACCTTACTTCTGTAACCTTGAGGATGTATACTGCCTTTGCACAACATTCCCAATCGAAGTTTGTGAGTACAATAATGCAGCAGGCTCAGTGGTGCCTGGCTCGATCATGGTAGACGGTGTTCCAACAACCATATTCGATGCTGGTGCCTTAGGTGTTGGTGCACATACCATCATGGCAACATTTGATGCAGGGGCTGCAACAACAACACTCGTGATCAACGGTGTACAATTGGGTGGTACCATGCAGGATGCTGTGAATGATCCAGGCTGTAAGCAAAAGATCACCAAGGTGGTGAACATCGTTCCAACGCCTAATACGGTGGTTTGTAACGACCTGGTGCACGTGTCCATGGATGCAGATTGTAAAGTGACCATCAGTGCAGACGATGTGCTGGAAGGAACTTATTTCTGCTACGACGATTATGTGGTTCAAGTGGATAAAACTCCTCCATTTGGTAATGGACCATGGGAAATGGCAATGTTCGGCCCCGCTGATATTGGTATGACCTTCACTTACCAGGTGCTCCACGATTGTGGCGGCCCGAACACTTGCACAGGCCAAGTTAAGATCGAAGACAAACTGGCTCCTACAGTCACCTGTCCTCCGAACATTACCATCGCGTGCAGTGAATCCACCGGCGTAGCCCATACCGGCAATGTTGCCATCGAGGACTGCTCACCAACCACGACCCAGATTGATAATGTAATCGTAGACAATGGCGAATGCGGCGATCCACGGCAGATCATCACACGTACATTTGTGGTGACCGATGCTTGGGACAACCAGTCGACCTGTGCACACACCATTACCGTAGTGCCGTTCGACCTGTCCAGCCTTGTAATGCCTGCCGATATTACGATCAACTGCGAAGATGCATACCTGAATCCGTCTGCTGTGCTTCCTGGTAATACCGGCCAGCCCAGCATCAACGGTGCGCCAATTGGTCAGGGAGGATTGTGCTCTGCTTCTATTGGATACACCGATGTGCGCCTTGATATTTGCGCCGGCAGTTACGAGATCTATCGTACCTGGCTGGTGGCCAATACTTGTGCCGCACCAGGACCAAACAATCCTAAATCGCATACCCAGCGTATTCGCGTGAAGGACTTCGGTGGACCAGCCTTTGACTGTCCTGGTGACATCACTGTGTCTGTAGATCCGCTGAACCCAGCTTGCTGCGCAACCGCTGCATTGCCTAGCGTGATCATCAGCGAAGGTTGCTCCAAAATTACGAACCTGGAAGCCAAGGTGACTGGCGTTGACCCAAGCACGGGTAACCTCACCACCTTTACGGTTCCTGGGCAACTGGGCGACTTCCCGGGCAACAACTACTGGAACCCTGATACGCTGGCGATCTTCCCGTACACGCAGTGCCTGCCGAACAACAACACCTATACGGTGCAGTACACGGCAGCCGACCAGTGCGGTAACATCTCGTCTTGCAACTTTACCCTGACGGTAGCCGACCTGGCGCCGCCGGTGGCTGCTTGCGATGAGTTTACCAAAGTGGCCCTGGGTGGCAGTGGCGAAAGTTATGTAAATGCCTCTACGTTTGACGATGGCTCTTACGACAATTGCCATGCGGTGTCCTTCAAGGTGCGCCGGATGAACGACAACGGTTGCGATCCTAACGACATGTTCGACGATCAGGTTAAATTCTGCTGCTCGGACATTGGCGATACGATCCTGGTAATCTTCCGCGTATACGACGTGGATGTAGCCACCGGCGAAGTAGGCCTCGACGCTTACGAGCCGCACTTCAACGACTGTATGGTACAGGTGTATGTTGAAGACAAGATCAAGCCCGTATGCCAGGCTCCGGCCAACGTAACGGTGTCTTGTGAAAACTTCGACCCAAGCCTCTGGGCTTATGGCAACGCCACACCGCAGGACAACTGCTGTCTGGATACCACGAAAGTGTACCAGGGCCAGGTTGGTCTGACCCACGCGGTGAATTATAGCCAGTTTGATACCCTTTGCAACAAGGGCACGATCGTTCGCACCTTCCGCGCTTACGACTGCGCCGGTAACTCCAGCCAGTGCACACAGCGGATTGTGGTGAACTACGAACAGGATTACTACATCAAGTTCCCGAACGATGCCATCGTTACGACCTGTAACGGGTCGGGCATTTACGGCGAACCGACGTTCTTCGGCGAAGACTGCGAATTGCTGGCAGTATCGCATCAGGACGAGATATTTACAGTGGTACCCGACGCCTGCTTCAAGATCGAGCGTACATGGGACATCATCAACTGGTGCACCTACAACACGAACTTGCCGCTGATCAGCGTACCGAACCCGAACCCGAACGCGACGAGCAACCATCCGTCGAACCTGCCAGGACCAATCGTATCCGCACCGGGTACACTGGCGCCATGGGCTCCGACAGTGGTGGCGATCACTCCTGGTGCATTGCCAACAAACTACTCGACGTTCTGGAACGCCAATGCCAACGGCTACCGCTACAAGCAGATCATCAAGATCATCGATACGGAAGATCCGGTGTTTGACAACTGTCCTGCCAGCCCTGTTGAAGTATGCGACCTGACGTCGAACGACGGCCTGTTGTGGAACGACGCAGCGTACTGGGACAATGTGATCAGCACCCACGACCTTTGTGAAGGCCCTGCGGACCTGAACATCACGGTAACCGACTCCTGCTCGGGCTCGAATGTGGATGTGAACTACATCCTGTTCCTGGACATGGACGGCGACGGTACGATGGAAACAGTGATCAACAGCAACAACCCACCGGCGCCCAACAGCATCCCATACCTGGGTGGCACGGCGTTCGATAACCGCTCGGTTCCAGCGAACCAGAAGTACCGCTTCAACATCGACTGGACCACCAACGGCGGCGCACGCACAGCCCACGTGGTTTGGGATAACCTGGCGCAGCCAGCAAACCTGAACGACAACGTGCTGCAAGGCGTGGTACCACAACTGCCCTACGGCACCCACAAGATCAAGTGGATCGCTCAGGATGGCTGTGGCAACGAAACGGTTTGCGAGTACACCTTCACGGTGAAGGATTGCAAGAAACCGACGGTGGTTTGTCTGAACGGCTTGAGCGTGAACATCATGCCTACTGGAATGATCGTCCTCTGGGATGCTGACTTCCTGCAGTACGGCGACGACAACTGCACGCCAGCCAACCAGTTGGTGTACGGTGTGGTGGGAAGCGACCAAAGCACGGGCGCCTTCCCGACCGACGCACAGGGTAACCCGCTGACAAACGTGACCTTCGATTGCGCTGAGTTGGGCAGCCAGGCCGTACAACTGTGGGCGATGGATGCCGCCGGCAACGCCGACTTCTGCGAGACCTATGTGATTGTACAGGACAACTTCGGTATCTGCGCCCCAGGTACGGCTGCTACGGTAGCCGGTATACTGGCCACAGAAGACCAGGATGGCCTGCAGGATGCCAGCGTTCAATTGATCGCCACTCATCCGACAGCAGGACCGCTGAACCTGAACGACAACACGGGCAACAGCGGCATCTACGGCTTCCCGAATGCAGTGCCTTACGGTTCGAACTACACGGTAACGCCGCTGAAGGACGATAACCCGCTGAACGGTGTAACGACCTACGACCTTGTACTGATCAGCAAGCACATCCTTGGATTGCAGCCGCTGACGAGTCCGTACCGGATGATTGCTGCGGATGCCAACAAGTCGAACTCGATCACGACGTTTGACATTGTGGAACTGCGGAAGTTGATTCTGGGCATCTACAATGAACTGCCGTTGAACACCAGCTGGCGCTTTGTGGACAAGGACTACGCGTTCCCGGATCAAACCAACCCATGGTTGGGCGGCCAGTTCCCGGAAACGATCAGTGGCGCCGATATCCAGGCGAACCAGGTTGGCGACGACTTTGTAGCGGTGAAAATTGGTGACGTGAACGGTACGGCCATCGCCAACTCGTTCATGAGTGCCGACGACCGTACGAATGGCGCGCTGTTGATCGATGTGAAAGACCGCGATGTAAGTGCAGGCGAAGTGTTTGAAGTGACCTTCAAGGCTGCCGAGCAGGTGCAGGGCTACCAGTTTACACTCAACCTGAGTGGTCTGGAAGTACTGGACATTGTACCGGGCGCTGAGATGACACCCAACAACTTCGGTGTGTTTGCAGACGCGATCACGACATCATTCGATGGCAAGGCAGTGGGTACCTTCACGGTGAAATTCCGCGCGGCCAAAGCCGGAACCTTGAGCAAGATGATTGGTGTATCGAGCCGCATCACCCGCGCAGAGTCCTACAGCAGTGACGACAAACGCATGGATGTTGCCTTGCGCTTCAATGGCGCTGCCATCGCAGGTGTAGGCTTCGAACTGTACCAGAACGTACCGAACCCATGGGAGAACACAACGGTGATCGGCTTCCACCTGCCATCAGATTCGGAGGCTACGCTGACGATCTACGACGAGACAGGCAGGATGCTGTACCGCCAGGAGGGCGACTTTGCCAAAGGCTACAATGCCTTTACGGTGAACCGCGCACAGGTGAACGCCAGCGGCATGTTGTACTACAAAGTGGAAACCGCTAGTGACAGTGGTGTCATGAAAATGATTGAGATGAAGTAAACCTTAATGGGTTGAAATAAAAAGGAGCCATCGCTGTTTACAGGGATGGCTCCTCTTTTTTTGCAACGCATTATTGCACGAGCTATGTAGATTTGGGCCAGGCCATTACAGATTTAGGGCTGTTTTTCAACAACATTCAGGCTAAACCCGGGTTTATTGCTCTGTTGGTACTGGAGTTCTATTTTCTGAACATTGCGCTCTCGGATACGGTAAGTGGAGAGTAGCACCGATGGTTGCGTGAGGCCCGACTCAAGGAATTTGAGGACATGCTGGCCGTGCACCCTGATGGTGGTAAAAAGCGAAAAATTGGTAAATTTTTCGTCAATTGTTTCCGGTATTTGGATTGTGACTACCGGGAAGATCCAGGGGGCTGCCCACTGGTTGGCATCGGGTTCAATTTTTTTCAAGCCGGGAATAGAAAGGTCAAACACTTCTTGTAGCAAATAGCAAGCCTGTTCTTCCGGCAGAAAATTCCCTTGTTCGTCAAAAGAGGTATTGAGAAAACCGGCCTGCAGTAAAATTTGTTCTGGAACCAGCAAGCCATCAGGCTCAAGATATTGCAAAAGATGGGTGGTAATGGCTACCTGGGGCTCGTTTTGCAAGCCATTTTGCATGGTTTCGGAGAGCAGAATTTGGTAGGGTTGAAAAGGCGTAGCATCAACAGTGGTGGCATCGCAACATTTCAGGTCGCGGATGTAGTGATTGATTTCCAGCGTTTCAATTATTTTCTCCAGGTAAGAAAGGCTGCTGGGGTTGATTTCCAGCATGGTAAACTGGATTTCCTCAGGACTGAAGCAAGTTGTGAGCGGCAGGGCCAGGGTGGCGAAAGGGCCGGTTCCCGCATACAACACATGGATGGGTTGGTTCGGAAATTTTTTTTGACAAGCCTGCACAGCGCTGATGAGGCCCAGGAGATAAGTCTGGGTTCGCATGAAATCGCGAATACACATGGCCGCCCAGAATGGGCCAATGGCCCGTCCGCTATCCAGTGCCACATCTTCCCGATGATCGGGTGAAGCTAATTCCAACGCCAGTATTTTTTCAAGCAATTGGAACATGTCGTTGCAGACAGTGAAGAGTGCTCCATGTGGGGAGGCGGGGTTCAATAGGATGCTGGAAATTCGCTGAAGTTCATGCTTTGCTGCGGCTGGTTGCATGGTCATCATCAGGCTTTTCTGCAACGGATGCCAATGGTTTGCTCGAATTTAAGACACGCGTTGTCCATCAAACCTTCATTGGGCTGACAATAAAAGTTGTTCAGCTGCGCTGCGTGGGCTTCGGTAATGCCTTCCAGGCTGGCAATACTATTATGGTTACAATAAAGGGTATGCAGGTGGGTTAGTTTTTCCAAAGGTTTTAAGGAGTTAATATGATTCATTTGGCAGTACAATTCCTGAAGATTGCTCAAATGCTCTACGCCATCGAGCGATTGGATGCGGTTGTTGTTGACAAAAAGCGATTTGATTTGCGGCAATTCGGCCAGCATCCTTAGGTCAGCCACCTGATGAAAGTTGACCACCAGTATTTCTACCTTTTTCAGTCCAATAAGCCCCGTCAGATTACTAAGTTCAAAACTCATGTTAGGGTAGGGGCCTGTGGGGCCGACAAATCGAAGGGCGGGGGAATGGTGCAGGCTGTGTATGACATCTATGGGCATGTCGCTGGTATCCGATTGGCGAAGCATAACCTCATTGAAGGCTTTTTTCCAATCGGAAGAAAGTTTACTCCACCATTTTTCATAATATTCCAATTCGCCTGCAGTAGGGGTGGGGATTTGTTGTGGCTCCATATTGTTGGGAGAAAATTTTAGAAAACATATTATGAATAATTTCAAAGGTAGGGTAAATGGGGTATACCTTTGGCAAACATCGTAGCATAAATTTCAAGTAAGCCGTGTTGAGCAAAGCAGATCAAATTCTAAAAATTGTTGCCTTTATTGAATCCATTGGCATAAACGTACAGGAAGGGCAGGTCTCTGCGCAGTCCTTTTTACCAGGGGTTGAAATAGTACAGGGCGCCTTGGTTTACGATGCCAATGCTTTGCACTATCCCGGCGATCTGCTGCATGAGGCCGGTCACATTGCGTTGGTGCCCGGGCATTTGCGTAAGCAGTTGTCGGGAAATGTAACTGACTTGAAGCTGACTGACGGGGGCGAGGAGATGGGGGTCATGCTCTGGACCTATGCGGCCTGTTGTTTTATGAAAATTTCGCCTGAGCATGTATTCCACAGCGGCGGCTACCATGGCCAGAGCCAGTGGCTACTGGACAATTATGCCAGTGGAAATTATATTGGGTTGCCTTTATTACAGTGGATGGGCATGTGTGAAAAAGAGGCAGATGCAAAATCTTTTCCGAACATGATAAAATGGATGAGAGATTAAAGCATTTTTTGAAGGAGTATCCGGGCTCCTTCAGCATCCATTAGTCTGAGTTGAGCGATAATTTGTGCTCTGGTTGCGGCATCATAAACCGGTTCTTGATTTTCCACGGAAAAATCATAGCCAGCATTTTTGAACACTTCGTCCGTCCAGGCATTTCGGTACCCATCAATAACCAAGTGCACCCTTCGCTGCACACCGCGGTGCGTTACACGGTGCATTTTATCAAAATCGACGTACCAGCATTGCCCTTCTTTCATAGGAATGGCCTGTTCTTCAACGTAGAATTCAACGCCATCATCACTGATAATGGGAATATGAAGCCGGAATTCACCAAAAGCATAGCCTAATCCAGGGTCTCGATGGGGCTTGATCGAGCTGCCTGGCGCCAATGCCAGCAAGCGTACGGCTGCTTTTTCAAATAATAAATTGTTTAGTATTTTTTGAAAAAATGGGCATGCCAGCAGCAGATCTGTGTCTTTAAACTGTTGTTTATTGACAGCTAAAGCATTGATATCCAGATGCTTTCCGGTGGGAGATCGCAGCGCAATGCCAGTCCAGTCACCCTGGTAATCGTTCTGGTTATAATGTTGCGACCAATTCCAGCGCTCACAAATTTTCAAGTCTTCCTGCAAAGCAAGAACATCAAATTGAAACGGCAGTTTTAAAAATAAATTGGTCATTGTACCATCTAATAAACCCGGCTTTAATGACAAAGTGTGTGGCGCGACTCAAATTTTTCCTGATAATAAACGCTTTCTCTCCCCTTTACTTCACAAGTAGTAATGGCTTTGCCCCCCTTCATGTTGGTTGATATGAAAACAGAACCTTCTTGGGTTAAAAATCGTTGAGGCTGCTCAGCCACGGCGAACTTTGAAGCAGGCAGCAGGTGTGGGTACAGGGGAAGTCCTTTTTCCTGTAAGGCCGCAGCAGCAAGTGTGAGGGCCTCCACCTGGAAACTGTTCAGGGTGCGTTGGTGTTTCCATTGGCCCGTATTGTCGCGGTGAAAAACCGGAACCAGCATTTCAGAGGTGTTGGATGCTTTGTGCTGCCAAATCACCGGGTAAAAGCAAAAATTTCCTGCGGTACCGGTGAAGTAGACGCCTTTTCCGTCCGGGAAAAAACCGGATTCCGCCAGTTCGCAGTTTGTTGCTTCCACCAAGGTGTGTAGATCTTCAGCGGCAACGCGCACCGTACTGCGCCAATGGGCTGAAAGTTTCTGTTGAAACAATTGGATCTGGCGCCAAACACTGAAGGGTGAGAACAATGCTGTGGCGGCCGATGTGCCGGGCTGCCAGCTTAAAGCAAACGTTCCGAGCCCAAGGGTGCGAACGAAAGTCCGTCTTTTCATAAGTGAAGTTTATTAAAAGAAAAATTAGTTTCGGCTTGGAAAAATGCCTTGCAGCGCGATGCAAAAATTAAGGCCAAGGTAGGGTTCGCGAACACCAAAAGGTACGTTTGCGCCTGTGTTCTGTACGGTAGTGCTCACCCCACCCATGTTGCCGTTACCAGCAGCTGGGGCTGCAAAAAAGTTGTTGCCCTGTGTGGCGATAATATTTCCGGCAGGCTCTTCACTGCTAGCATTTGCGGATGTTACCGCGACATTGGTCGTGGCAACATGGCTGTGGGCAGGGAGGTTGTTCGTAATCAAGGTTACCTGCTCAATGCCGCCAACTTGGCCTAATTGGATATTCGACAAACCAGGACCTTGACCATAGCCGATGGGGGTACGCCCTCTTAGGTCGGGCAATGCAAAGGTGGTTCGGCCATCACCGCCATAGGTGGTGCCGAGTAAGGAAAACAGGGCCGTGTATTGTGAAATAGCCAATAATTGACCATTACATTGGGCCCAGCCCTGTGGGGCAAAGTTGAAGCCAAAAATCATGATGTTACCGATAAAGGTATCCATAGAAGCAATAGCTATTAGGTGAAAAAATCAAAGTTACGACTTGAATACTTCAAATCTACTGCTAATGTAGGGGGTTTGTCTGGGAAAATGAATACTTCCAGACAAAAAGTAAACTAGAGTACAGGGTTTCTGGTTTTGATCGAGTAAGGTTTGGCATGTTTTTGGAATTGTTAGTGTTAATGATTGACCAGAGGTTCTTTTCTTTAAAGAAATTAAATATTTTTGCATGTATTTTTTTAATCCAAAGTCATCTCATTGAAAAGGTTCTGCTCTCCTCTAAAGTATTTCAGCAATACCTTTTCCTTCTCTTAACACCTGTTTAAATCAGTTTCTGGTTTAAATGGGCTCTTGTTGATACTGATCCAACCTCACAAAACCATAATAGCACGTAATCCGCTTCAAAATCTATCCACATGAATAAAGTACTACTTACCCTTGTCTTTCTTGCCTTACTTGTAACCAGTGCGCGGGCCCAGTATTTTGAGGATTTTAACACGCCAAACAAGGGCTATTTGCTTAACTGTGTATACGATTTTACATCAGTTAACTGGACACTGACACCCTGGGATCCAAGCGGGAGTTGTCGGATTAGTCCTCCCGATGCTGTGACGGACCTTCGGGATCCACAGGATTATTTCCAAACTACTGGAGGGAAGCTGCAGTGTATCGATTTGGATGATGAAGTATGCTGGCAGAGCCCATTGTTAAATATTAGTGCAGCAGGATCGGTTAGATTTCAAATGGGTCTCACCTGGACCGGGTTTGATACAGACGACCTGTTAAATTCCTGCTCCTACTACCCCGGATCTGCATCGTTGGATTACATCAAGGTGATGTACAGCGTGAATGGCGGCGCTTATACGATGTTGCCTAACGTCGCTGGTGGTGCAACTTGCGCTACTATCGGTTATGTTTCCGGATCTACTCCTCCGGCTACCGGATATAGCAATATTTTGTCTCCATTTTTTTCCGGCAATACGCTTCAAATAAGGGTTTGTATTGGCACCAACGCCAATGCAGAACTGGTGACGATAGACAGCGTCCAGGTACCTTATGCAAATGTGACGGTAGGTTGTGCAGCGCCGGTACTGAGTACAGCCGTTACCCCAGTCGGCTGCAACGGCCCCAACACCGGCGCCATCGACCTTACGGTTTCTGCCGGCACACCGGGTTATTCTTATGCCTGGACGGGTGGTGCAACTACACAGGATTTAAGCAATATTCCTGCAGGAACTTACACCGTTACCGTTACAGATGCCGCCATGTGTTCGGCAACCACAAGTGCTACCGTGGCGAATGATCCGCCCATCGTGCTCAGTGCGCTTTACATTTTAAATGCCAGTTGCGCTGGGGCGCCCAACGGGGGAATCGATATGGCGTTAAGTGGTGGATTTCCGGGCTATACTTATGCCTGGTCAAATGGCACGACCATGCAGGATTTGTTTAATGCGCCCAATGGTACATATACCGTTACGGTTACAGATGCTGCAACGTGTACGGCGAGCGCCAGTGCCACTATAGGCGTCGCACCGATGATTGAATATGTTGAGCATTTCAATATTCCCAATAAGGGGTATAAAACCAATTTTGAAGATGATTTTGCTGTAGTGAGCTGGTCGATGAGTTCCTGGACCCCAGAGCCACCTGCTGCCTTTGGCCGGGATGCTCAGGACTATTTTGCTACATCAGGAGGCTTCTTGCAAGCGGTTGACCTGGACCAGGAAGTATGTTGGATTAGTCCATTAATTGATATTTCAGCCTCCGCAACAAGCATCATTCAAATTGGGGGACTTTCCTGGACCGGTTTAGACAATGATCCAAACGATTACATCAACATTAAATATAGTGTAAATGGTGGTGCCTATTTTACCATTCCTAATGTCGTAGGTGGTGGCGCAGGCACCATTCAGTATACCTCGGGCTTGGATAACAATGGTGCTACTGATGTTTATAAATTTCTAGCGGGTGGCAGCACATTGCAGATTCAGATTTGTGGTAATTTTAACGCAAATGCAGAAGCGATGGCGGTTGATTTTGTAAGGGTTTATTACAGTACTGGCGTGGCCTGCCCTGCACCTATGGCATCTGGAGTTGCTACGAATCTCTCTTGCAACGGCGGCACCAACGGCAGTATTCTGGTGACCGGATCATCAGGTTCACCGCCGTATAATGTAAGTTGGGCTGGACCCAGTAGTGGGGACCCGGCTGGAATAGAAATTAATGCCTCCGGTGGCACCTATAATATTACCAACCTTGTTGCCGGCACCTATACCGTTTCGGTCACCGATGCGAATTTGCTGACGGGAACGACAACAGTCACGGTGAACCAGCCTGCAGTGCTTTCCCTGAGCACATCGGTAACCAATGTGCTTTGCAACGGAAATGCAACCGGCGCCATCAATCTTACGGTTTCTGGTGGCACCACGGCCTACTCCTACTCCTGGTCGAACCTTCCTGGTTCACCTGATCCGGAAGATCAGACTGGGCTGACAGCAGGAACTTATACCGTGACCGTCACCGATATGAATGGCTGTACCCAATCGACAGCCGCCACGGTTACGCAGCCCAGCGCCATTTTCCTCAGTACAGTGGTGACCAATTCCCTGTAATGGTGGATCAAACGGCGCCGTTGACCTCACGCCTTCAGGCGGTACGCCAGGCTACACCTATGTATGGTCCAACGGCCCAACCACCCAGGATCTATTAGCAGTTGGCGCAGGAACCTATACTGTTACTGTTACCGATTCAAATCTTTGTGCCAAAACAACTACTGCCACAGTTGGTAACTTCCCCATACCAGATGCGACGGCCACTCCAACTTCACAAACGATCTGTTCCGGCGCTGCCATCACAACCATCGGCATTACCGGCTCTGTTCCGGGCACTGTCTTCAACTGGACGCGCGACAACACCGGTACGGTAACCGGCATCGCTGCCAGCGGGATGGGCAACATCAGCGGCTCACTGACCAATACCACCAGCGCCCCCATAACCGTAACCTTCACGATTACGCCTACGGCAAATGGTTGCAACGGTACACCCGTTATGGCAACCGTACTGGTTAACCCAACGCCGAATGCCGTAGCAACGCCGGCTGCGCAAACGATTTGTTCGGGATCTGCCCTTACAACCATTGCATTGACTGGCAACACCGGCGGTACGTTGTTTAACTGGACCCGCGATAACACGGTACCAGTGACCGGTATCGCCGCCTCTGGCGCTGGCAACATCAGCGGTTCACTGACCAATACGACTAATGCGCCCATAACCGTAACCTTCACGATTACGCCTACGGCAAATGGTTGTCCGGGTACGCCAATTACCGCTACCGTGTTGGTTAACCCAACCCCAAATGCAGTGGCTGCCCCTGCTTCCCAAACGATTTGTTCCGGCGCTGCCATCACCACCATCGCGCTGAGCGGCAACGTGGCGGGCACCGTGTACAACTGGACACGCGACAACACGGTTGCTGTAACCGGTATTGCTGGCAGTGGCGCTGGCAACATCAGCGGATCGCTGACCAACACGACTGCTGCGCCAATCACCGTGACCTTTACCATTACGCCTACGGCAAATGGTTGCCCTGGCGCACCCATTACGGCCACGGTATTGGTCAATCCAACACCGAATGCCGTAGCAACGCCAGCTGCGCAAACGATTTGCTCGGGCGCAGCCATCACCACCATCGCGCTGAGCGGCAACGTGGCGGGCACCGTGTACAACTGGACGCGCGACAACACGGTTGCTGTGACCGGTATTGCTGGCAGTGGCGCTGGCAACATCAGCGGATCGCTGACCAACACGACTGCTGCGCCAATCACCGTGACCTTTACCATTACGCCTACGGCAAATGGTTGCCCTGGCGCACCCATTACGGCCACGGTATTGGTCAATCCAACACCAAATGCCGTAGCAACACCTTCTGCTCAAACCATTTGCACAGGTTCTTCTATTACAACCATTGCCCTGACCAGTAACACGGCTGGTACGGTGTTTAATTGGACACGTGATAATACCGTTTCTGTGACCGGTATTGCCACCAGCGGCATGGGCAACATCAGTGGTGCCCTAACCAATACGACCGCTGCACCCATCATGGTGACCTTTATCATTACGCCTACGGCAAATGGTTGCCCGGGTACAGCAACTACTGCTACAGTAATCGTTAACCCGAACCCATCTGTCAATGCAGTGGCCAACATGACCTACTGTGCAGGCAGTTCTGTTCCTTCCGTTGTGTTTACAAGTAATGTTCCTGGCGCTGTGTTTAGTTGGTCGCGTACCAATGAGGCGATTGGACTGGGAACAAATAGTGGGACGGGCAATGTACCGGCCTTTACGGCTACCAATGCTACTGGCGGTCCGCTGACTTCTACCTTTAGCGTTGTGGCTTCTTATACCAACGGTAGTGTAACTTGCACAGGTACTCCTATTCAGTTTACGATCACCGTAAACCCCAATCCTACAGTTACTGCCGTTGCCAACATGACCTACTGCGCTGGCAGTTCTGTACCTTCTGTAGTCTTTACAAGTAACGTACCAGGCGCTGTGTTTAGTTGGTCGCGTACCAATGAGGCGATTGGCCTGGGAACAAATAGTGGGACGGGCAATGTACCTACCTTTACTGCAACCAATGTGGGCAATACGTCGTTGACCTCAACATTCAGTGTGGTCGCTTCCTATACGAACAATGGTGTTACTTGTACAGGTACACCAATCCAGTTTGCGATCACCGTAAATCCCAATCCTACAGTCAATGCAGTGGCCAACATGACCTACTGTGCAGGCAGTTCTGTACCTTCTGTTGTCTTTACAAGTAATGTTCCAGGTGCTGTGTTTAGTTGGTCGCGTACCAACGAGGCGATTGGACTTGGCGCCAACAGTGGCACGGGCAACGTACCTGCCTTTACGGCTACGAATGCAACTGGTGGTCCGCTGACCTCTACCTTTAGCGTAGTGGCTTCTTATACCAACGGTGGTGTAACTTGTACGGGTACTCCTATTCAGTTTACCATCACCGTAAATCCCAATCCTACAGTTAATGCCGTTGCAAACATGACTTACTGCGATGGCAGTTCTGTGCCTTCTGTGGTATTTGCCAGCAATGTTCCTGGCGCTGTGTTTAGTTGGTCGCGTACCAATGAGGCAATTGGTCTGGGTGCCAACAGTGGGACGGGCAACGTACCTGCCTTTACGGCTACGAATGCAACTGGTGGTCCACTGACATCTACCTTTAGCGTAGTGGCTTCTTATACCAACAATGGTGTAACTTGTACGGGTACTCCGATTCAGTTTACCATCACTGTAAACCCCAATCCTACAGTTACTGCCGTTGCCAATATGACCTATTGTGCGGGCAACGCTGTTCCTTCTGTAGTCTTTACAAGTAACGTAGCAGGCGCTGTGTTCAGTTGGTCGCGCACCAACGAGGCGATTGGCTTGGGAACAAACAGTGGCACAGGCAATGTACCTGCCTTTACGGCAACCAATACGGGCAATACGCCTTTGACCTCAACATTCAGTGTGGTCGCTTCCTATACAAACAATGGTGTTACGTGCACAGGCACACCGATCCAGTTTACGATCACCATAAACCCGACACCAACAGCCACGGCAACACCGGCTTCACAGACCATTTGCTCCGGTACTGCCATCACAACCATTGTAATGAGCGGTAATCTCGGTGCCATCGCAACATACAACTGGACACGCAACAACACCGCCACGGTAACGGGCATCGCCGCTTCCGGCAGCGGTAACATCAGTGGTACATTGACCAATACGACCAATGCACCGATAACAGTGACCTTTACCATCACCCCTACTGCTTTCGGTTGTACTGGAACTCCCATCACAGCGACAGTTTTGGTTAATCCCACCCCATTGCCCTTTGCGGTTACAGGTGGAGGTGCGGTTTGTACAACGGATAATATTGGCGTACCGGTTGGGCTAAGCGGCTCACAAACCAACGTTAATTACCAATTAGTTTTAAAATGGCAATAACGTCGGTGCTCCAGTAGCCGGTACTGGTGCTGCCATTTCTTTTGGCACACAGCTGCCTGCAGGCAGCTACACCGTGATAGCTACCCATACCCAGGGCGGTTGTATGAACACCATGACAGGCTCCGTTACAGTATCAACCTTTGACTGCACGGTTGAAATTTCCGATCCCTGTGTGTGCCTGAACAACGCAACCACGTTGACCAACGGTCAATTTGGTGAGACGATCAAGATCAATGCTCCGACTACGCAAATCTGGACGGTTACAGCCATCAACGGCCTGTATACTGCCACCAGCCAGCCACCACCGTCGGCCCCGACACCAATTACTGTTGGTACTACGCTGGTGAACATCGGCGGCAACATGTTTACCCTCGACGGCCGTCATGTTGACGCTATTGGTTATACTATTTCCGCTTCAAATGGTCTTGGCACGACGCTGTCCATCGGCAACTCCTGCGCTTACCCGAATCCGGAGATTACCTCTGATCTGACAGGCCCATTCTGCCTGTACTCCGATCCGGTTTCGTTGACGGGTACGCCTGGCGACGCAAACTTTGTGAGCGCAGTGTTTACGGTAAATGGTGTACAGACGACAACCTTCGATCCTTCTGCCGGCACGGGCCAGTACAACATCACCTACACGGTAGATGGCGGTACGCCAAAAGCCTTTGGGCCGAACGACCCTGGTTGTATCCAAAAAGTAACGAAACTGGTAAACGTTGTGGTAACGCCACCGACGGTGACGTGCAACGACCTGGTGCAAATTTCGCTGGACGAAGATTGCATCACCGAAATCCTGCCAGACATGATCCTGGGAAGGCTCCTACGGTTGCTACGACGACTATCTGGTAGAAATAGACAAAACACTGCCCCTGGGCAACGGCCCCTGGGGACCCGCCATCCTGACGGCTGCCGACATTGGCAAGACCTACGCTGTACGTGTCACCCACCTCGTGAGTGGCAACATGTGCTGGGGCAATGTATCGGTAGAAGACAAACTGCCACCCAAGATTACGTGCACAAACGTGCACCTGTCCTGCGCGGTGACCAACTTCACACCGAAACACCTGACGAACACCCTGAACATCGCCAACATCACCCCGGTGGTGGTAGAAAACTGTGGCACGTTCACACTGAACTATTCAGACGAACTGTTTGACCTTGGCTGCACCGATGTGTTCCAGGGCCAGCAGGACCTGAGTGGCTATATCAAGCGCGACTGGGTGGTAACCGACGGCAGTGGCAACCAGGCCTTCTGCACCCAATACCTGTACCTGGATCGTCGCCACGTAGGTGACGTACTGCTGCCCGCCGACGTAACCGTCTCCTGCGGCAACCCAAGCACAGGACCAGGCGCCACAGGCGCACCGTACCTGAACGACTTTGGTGTGATCACCAGCCTGTACCCGAACAACACCTACTGCGAATTGCAGACGGCCTATGTTGATCAGGTACTGCCAGTATGCGACGGAACGTACAAGATCCTGCGTACCTGGACGATCTACGACTGGTGCCTGCCCACGACGCAAGGACCGGACGATCCGAATCCGAAATACCATATCCAGGTAATCAAGGTAGTGGACGAAGAAGGTCCAACGGTGGCCTGCCCATCTAACATCACGGTATCCACCGATCCGTTTGTGTGCTCGGCTACGCCGAACCTTCCGGATGTACTGATCACCGACGCTTGCTCGCGCATCGCCTCGATTGTGGCCAAATACAAAGTGGACGGCATCACCTACACGCTGAATGGCTCCTTGACGACCTTCCCAGGCAACAACCTGTGGAACCCCGATACACTGGGCCAGTTGGGCTATGCCCAAAACCTGCCGCTGGGCGCCACGCAAGTGACGTACATCACGACGGATGATTGTGGCAACAGCACAGAGTGCACCTTCAACGTAACGGTAGAGGACCAAACGCCACCAGTAGTGGCCTGCGACCAGTTTACGAAAGTAGCCCTGGGTATCAGTGGCGAATCGTTTGTGAACGCCACAACGTTCGACGACGGCTCGTACGACAACTGCTCTGATGTGTACTTCAAAGTACGCCGGATGGATGCCAATGGCTGCGATCCGAACAACGCCTTCGACGATCAGGTAAAATTCTGCTGCGAAGACGTGGGTGATACGATCCTGGTAGTACTTCGGGTGTACGATGTGGTGGTAAACGCCGGCGAAGTAAGCCTGACATACCAGGACAACCACTCGAACGACTGTATGGTACTGGTGCTGGTAGAAGATAAGATCAAGCCAGTTTGCCAGGCTCCGGCCAACGTAACGGTGTCCTGCGAGAACTTCGACCCCAGCCTGTGGGCCTACGGCAATGCCAGCCCGGTAGACAACTGCTGTCTGGACGACACCAAAGTGTACCAGGGCCAGATCGGTCTGACGCACACGGTGAACTACAGCCAGTTTGATACGCTTTGCAACAAAGGCACGATCGTACGGACCTTCCGTGCCTTCGACTGCTACGGCAACTCCAGCCAGTGCACACAGCGCATCGTGGTGAACTACGAGCAGGATTACTACGTGAAGTTCCCCAACGACGTGATCGTGACGGAATGCGACGGCACGGGCAACTACGGCGAGCCAACCTTCTTCGGTGAAGATTGCGAATTGCTGGGCGTCAGCCACCAGGACGAAGTGTTCACGGTGGTACCAGATGCCTGCTACAAAATAGAACGGACCTGGACGATCATCAACTGGTGTACGTACAATCCGAACCTGCCTTGCACGACGGTACCCAACCCGAATCCGAACTCGATCTCTAACCACCCGTCGAACCTTCCAGGCCCGATTGTATCCGCTCCGGGTACACTGAGTCCATGGAACCCAACGGTGGTGAAGATCAACCCAACGGATGCCCAGGCAACGAACTACTCGACGTTCTGGACGGCCAATGCCAACTGCTACAAATACAAGCAGATCATCAAGGTGATCGATACGGAAGATCCAGTGTTCGACAACTGCCCTGCCAGCCCGGTTACATTATGCGATCTTACGACCAATGATCCGCTACTTTGGAATGATATGGCCTATTGGAGTGGTCCAATGAATACCCATGACCTTTGTGAGGGCCCAGCCGACCTGTGTGTGACGGTGACTGATTCCTGCAGTGGGGCAAATGTAATTGTCAACTACATTCTGTTCCTGGACATGAATGGCGACGGCATCATGGAAACTGTTATCAACAGCAATAACCCACCGGCGCCCAATACCATTCCTTACCTGGGTGGCACGGCATTCGACAACCGTCCGGTACCAGCAAACCAGAAGTATCGCTTCAACATCGACTGGACAACCAATGGCAATGCCCGCACGGCCTGTGTACGTTGGGATAACCTGGCACAACCAGCGAACCTGAACGACAATGTGCTACAAGGGGTGGTACCACAATTGCCCTACGGTACCCACAAGATCAAGTGGATTGCACAAGATGGTTGTGGCAATGAATCTGTTTGCGAGTACACCTTCGTGGTGAAAGATTGCAAGAAACCGACGGTGGTTTGTCTGAACGGCCTGAGTGTGAACATCATGCCAACGGGTATGATCCAACTTTGGGCTTCCGACTTCCTGCAGTACGGCGACGACAACTGCACACCACCTGCCTTATTGAAATATGGTATCGTGGAAAGCGATCAAAGTACAGGAGGCTTCCCAACCGATGCGCAGGGTAACCCGTTGACCAGCGTAACCTTCGATTGTTCGGAACTGGGACCACAGGCGGTTCAACTGTGGGCTATGGATATGGCCGGCAACGCCGACTTCTGCGAGACCTACGTGATTGTACAGGACAACAGCGGCAACTGCGGCAACAACGCCACGGTAGCAGGTGCGCTGAAAACAGCGGCACAGAACGGTCTGGAAGACGCCAGCGTACAGTTGAGCGGTTCCCACCCGGCCTTCCCGCCGGTGAGCATGTTCGACCAGTCGGACAACCAGGGCGCCTACCTGTTCAGCAACGCCTTGCCAATTGCCTCGAACTACGTGGTAACGCCACTGAAAGACGACAACCCGCTCAACGGTGTAACCACCTACGACCTGGTATTGATCAGCAAGCATATCCTGGGTCTGGAAACATTGAACAGCCCGTACAAGATGATCGCAGCCGATGCGAACAAATCCAACTCGATCACGACGTTCGACATTGTGGAACTGCGCAAATTGATCCTGGGCATCTACGCAGAACTGCCCAACAACACCAGCTGGCGTTTTGTGGACAAGGCCTACAACTTCCCGGATGCGACAAATCCGTTTACGACGCAATTCCCGGAGACGAAGAGCGTAGCCGACATCCAGGCCAGCCAGATGAACAACGACTTTGTGTCGGTGAAAATCGGTGACGTGAACGGCACGGCAATCGCCAACTCGTTCATGAGCGCCGACGACCGTACGAGTGGCACGCTGTTGTTCGATGTGCAAGACCGCACGGTAAACGCTGGTGAAGAGTTCACGGTGAACTTCAAGGCAGCGGAGCAGGTGCTGGGCTACCAGTTTACGCTCAACCTGAGTGGCCTGGATGTGGTAGACATCACGCCGGGCGCTGAGATGACGGAGAACAACTTCGGCATCTTTGCAGACGCGATCACGACGTCGTTTGACGGCAAGGCCACAGGTGAGTTCACGGTGAAGTTCCGCGCAGCCAAAGGTGGTCAGTTGAGCCAGATGTTGGGTGTATCGAGCCGCATCACGCGTGCCGAGTCATACAACAACGAGCGCAACCGTCAGGCTGTGGCACTCCGCTTCAACGGCGAGACAACGATTGGTGTAGGCTTCGAGGTATACCAGAACACGCCAAACCCCTGGGAGAACCAGACGGTGATCGGGTTCCACCTGCCAGCAGCGACGACGGCAACACTGACGATCTACGACGAGACAGGCAGGATGCTGTACAACCAGCAGGGCGACTTTGCCAAGGGCTACAACGCCTTTACGCTGAACCGTTCGCAGGTGAATACCGCGGGCGTGCTGTACTACAAAGTAGCCACGGCTACCGATAGTGGAAGCATGAAGATGGTGGAACTGAAATAAGCAACCATGAGTAACGAATAGCCAAAAAGGGAAAAGGCATGCAAATGACTTCATTTGCATGCCTTCCTTTTATTTACAACAAACCCGAACACGTTCTAAGTACATTGTAACCTAAGTTATTTGATGTTTTGGCTAGAATATTTTGGCTGCAGGCAAGGCTATTTTTGTGGGAATAGCAGCGCTATTCTCATAAAATAGCCGATGCATAGAGTCAAAGATTCGCGCAAAATGCAATAGATCAGGTTACAATGTCATCTCATTTGAATTAGAAACGCCGTGAAGCGGCGGAATATCATTTCAGGTCAATACTCTGTAATGACACTTCAGGAGATGGGCTGTGCTTTAAAAGAAAAGCGTGGCCCCTCTGTTTTTTAGCAGAAAAGATTAGAGAACTGAATGCTTTGTACTGGTCCTGTTATTTGGAAAACAAGACAGAACCGGTCATTTCGGCGCCTTTTTCCATGCCCATCATAACCAGCAGGGTAGGGGCTACATCGGCAAGTTTTCCGTTGTGCATTTTAAGTCCTTCGGTATGCTTGGCAACGAGGATACAGGGAACGGGGTTTTTAGTATGTGCCGTATTGGGCGTGCCATCTTCATTTATTAAGTAATCTGAATTGCCGTGGTCCGCAATAATTAAGCAGGCGTAATCGTGCTCAAGCGCAAGCGGAATGATTTCACTCAGGCATTGATCCACCGTTTCTGCTGCTTTCATCGCGGCACTAAATACGCCGGTGTGCCCTACCATATCCGTATTCGCAAAATTAAGGCAAATAAAATCCGGCTCGTGTGCCGCAATATCCGTCATAATGGCCGACTTAATATCACGCGCACTCATTTCAGGCTGCAAATCGTACGTTGCTACCTTGGGTGAGGGTTTCATGATCCGACGCTCTCCTTCAAACGGCGCTTCGCGGCCACCGGAGAAGAAAAAAGTTACGTGCGGATATTTTTCCGTTTCAGCAATACGAACCTGGGTTTTCCCTGCTTTTTCCAGCACTTCGCCAAGGGTCATTTTGACATCGTCTTTTTCAAATATCACGTGCACCCGCTGAAAACTTTCGTCGTAGCGCGTCATCGTAACGTAGTACAGGTCCAGGGCATGCATGTTGTATTCATGCATATCCTGCTGAAAGCTACGGTTATGAAAACCGAAGCCTGTCGGTACGGAAGTTGAAACAGATGACCGTGTCGCCCTCCTGAATAACAGCAGTTGGTTTTCCGGCTGGGTCGCTGACCACCATAGCATCCAAAAATTCGTCGGTGATACCGGCAGTGTAGGATGCTGCGATTGCTGCAGGAACATCGCTGACAGGGGTTCCCACACCATTTACGAGCAAATCATAGGCCTTTTTTACGCGCTCCCAGCGCTTGTCGCGGTCCATGGCGAAGTAACGTCCCACCACGCTGGCAAGTTTTACCGGTTGTTTTTCAATATGGGCCAAAAGATCCTCCAGAAAACCTTTCCCACTCTTAGGGTCGCAGTCGCGGCCATCCGTGAAAGCATGGACATACACCTTGGTGTTCCCCTGGTCGGTTGCAATATCACAAAGCGCTTTCAGGTGCTCAAGATGCGAGTGGACGCCACCATCCGAAACCAGGCCGAGAAAATGGACGGCTTTGCCCTGTTCGCGGGCATGCCGAAGCGCGTCTTGCAGCACCTTGTTCTGGTGTAATTCCTGCTCGCGAACAGCCTTATTGATGCGCGCCAGTTCTTGCCAAACGATTCGGCCAGCGCCAATATTGAGGTGCCCAACTTCAGAATTCCCCATTTGGCCATCTGGCAGCCCAACATCTTCTCCGTGCGTAACGAGGGTACTCATCGGATAAGTTTGCATCAGATGATCCATGAATGGGGTGTTTGCCTGATAAATGGCATCTGCTTCGTGTTTCGGGCCCAGGCCCCAGCCATCCAGAATAAGTAGGAAGCTGTGTGGTGCAATTTGCATGATTTGTAATTTTATTCATGACAAATTTACGGCATCATCAGCAGGGATTGCGATTTTTACGACGCTGATTCTAAAAACGGCTGAAGTCGTGCAAACCAGGTAACAACCAAACCGCCCTATTATTATGATTACCACCGCACTCAAGTACCAATTCAGGTCACTCGAAAACATTCCCGTAAAAATCTGGTCGGATGCCAGAGAGGGCAGTCTCCATATTGCACAGTCAATTGCTCTTGCCATCCGGCAGCGGCAGCAGGACGGCGAGCGGCTGGTACTTGGGCTGGCTACGGGCTCATCGCCGATTCGGATTTACGAGGAATTGGTACGCATGCACCGGGAGGAAGGCCTTAGTTTTAATAATGTGGTGACCTTTAATCTGGATGAATACTATCCGCTGGCGCCGGAAGCACAGCAAAGCTATGTTCGCTTCATGGGCGAATACTTTTTTGACCACATCGATATTCCCAAGGAAAATATCCACATTCCGGATGGGCGAATTCCAATGCCGGAGGTTGCCAATTATTGTGCGCAATATGAGCGACTAATTGATCATTTCGGTGGAATTGATATACAGTTGCTGGGCATCGGTCGAACAGGGCATATTGGCTTCAATGAGCCGGGCTCCTGGGAAAATTCGTTGACGCGAATGGTACGCCTGGACAGTTTGACCCGAAGGGATGCCATTAAAGATTTCTTACGGGAAGAAGATGTGCCCTACCGTGCACTTACGATGGGGATAGGTTCCATTTTTAAGGCAAAAACCATTTATCTAATGGCTTGGGGTATGCACAAGGCTGATATTCTGCGGGAGGCAGTTGAGGGGCCAGTGAACTCGGTTGTACCCGCCTCGTACCTTCAGAAACACCCCAATGTTAAGGTATACGCTGACGAAGCCGCTGCAGCGGAACTGACGCGCATGAAAGCGCCCTGGCTGGTGGGCATGTGCAACTGGTCGGAAGACCTGATTTGCAAGGCGGTGGTATGGCTGTCGCAAAAAACGGGAAAGCCCATCCTGAAACTGACCGATACCGATTACAGCGAAAACCACCTGAGCGAACTCACCGTTGAGTACGACAATGCCTATAACATCAATATTCGCATATTCAACAGCTTGCAACACACCATCACTGGCTGGCCGGGAGGAAAGCCCAATGCAGATGATACCCACCGGCCGGAACGCGCACAGCCTGCCCGGAAAAGGGTAATCATTTTCAGCCCCCACCCCGATGATGATGTGATTTCAATGGGCGGAACTTTTCTCCGATTGGTCGAGCAAGGACATGATGTGCATGTGGCGTACCAAACTTCCGGTAATTTGGCAGTGCACGACTACGACGCCAGGCGTTACATCGAGTTTTTAAAGGAGTCTTCGCCGGATGGACAGCCCCTCGAACGGATGGACAGCATGCTCCGGTTTCTGGATACCAAAGCGCCAGACCAATCAGATACGGAAGCCGTACGCCACATCAAAGGCTTGATCCGCCGTGGGGAAGCAAGAGCCGGAGCCCGGTTTGCCGGTTTGCCCGACGACCACATTCATTTTCTTGATATGCCCTTTTACGAAACTGGCCGGGCGCGTAAAAAACCACTTGGGGAAGAAGATGTCCGAATTGTTGTTGCGTTAATGGAACAAATAAAACCACATCAGGTGTATGCTGCCGGCGACCTGGCCGACCCGCATGGTACCCATCGCGTTTGTCTGGAATCTATTTTTGAAGCATTCGGGCAATTAGGAGCAGGGAAACCGCAAAACGATGAGAAAACTGCCTGGATTGATGGTTGCTGGCTGTGGATGTACCGCGGCGCCTGGCACGAATGGAACGTGGATGAAATTGAAATGGCGGTACCCCTTAGCCCTATGGAGCTTGAAAAGAAACGAAAGGCCATTTACATGCACCAAAGCCAAAAAGACCGCCCTCCTTTTCCAGGGGATGACCACCGTGAGTTTTGGCAAAGGGCAGAAGAGCGTAACCAGCGCACAGCCCAAATTTACCGCCAACTCGGCCTCGCTGAATACGAAGCCATGGAGGCCTTCCGGCGCTGGAAATTTTAAGCGGTGCCAAGGGGCATAAAAAAAGCCGCCGGAACTTTTTCCGGCGGCAAAACTACTTTGTGCATATAGACGCTCAAACACTTCACGGTGCGGTAAAAAGCACCTGTGCAATGCTGCTCATTTTTTCACTGCAAAGATAAGGGCAAAATAATAATTTGTAAAGGCGTATAATGTTAATTAAATTTAAAATTATATTCTGACAAATATCTTACAATGCAAAAAAATTGGGCTGATCATTTGTCGTGACCAGCCCAATACAGGAAGATTGTTTTTTTGATTAATGGGAATTCAGTGCTTATTCAGCCTTTTTACCAGCAGCCTTCACCAGCATAAAAAGTACCAGGCCAACGATTACAAAGTTGACAATGGCATTGATGAAATTGCCAATCTTTACCTGACCCAATACGATTTCTGAAAAATCCGGGTTGCCGGTAATCATACCCAGGATAGGGGAGATTACATCCCCAACAAAAGAGTCAATGATTTTTTGAAAGGCGCCGCCAATGATAACGGCAACTGCCAGGGCGAGTACATCACCGCGAAGCAGAAAAGATTTGAATTCTGACCACATAAATTTTTCGTTTTGTGATAAAATTGGTTCGAGGTAAAAGTATGTATTATGTATTGTGTGTGCGATAATTTCTGGCGCTTTTTTTTGCCAAAAAGTATTTTTTAAATATAAAAAGATCCAATGCGATCTTATCGGCCAATAATTTACCGCGCGGGCTAAGCCGAAATGATTGTCCCTGTTGCTCCACCATGTCCTGAGCAACCAACGCCTGCACGCGCGCCAGAAAATAGTTTAAAAAAGTAGGCCCATAGCTTGCTATCTGCTCCTGGGAACAACCCCAGCTGGTTCTCAGGCCGGTCATGATGTATTCGTTGTACCGTTGCTCCGGTGTTAGCACTTCCAGTTCGGCTGGAATGAGATCTTTTCGAGGATCGGATGTACAAGGCATTGTTGGCGATGTTCCATTGCCGGCTGCTGCCGTTAAAAGAATGCGCCGAAGGACCAATGCCAAGGTAGGGAGCGCCTTTCCAATAGCTGCTGTTGTGCCGGGCGTAATAACCAGGCTGGGCGAAATTGGAGATTTCGTATTGTTCATAGCCAGCCTTTGCACTGTAATCCATCAGGAATTCCAGCTGTCTTGCGGCCTTCTCTTCGTCTACGGGTTGCGACTTGCCCTTTTTTACAAAATGATCGAGCGCCGTTCCCTCCTCTACGGTTAGACAGTAGCAGGAAAGGTGCGGGATGCCCTGCGCCGTAACGATGCGCAGGTTCTCTGCCCATTGCGCATCACTCAGCAGGGGAGAGCCATAAATGAGGTCGACGGTGAGGTTTTCAAAGCCGGCGCGCTGTGCCTGTTCCATACAGGCTCTGGCTTCGTGCGCGTGGTGTGCGCGGTTCATCCACACCAGTTCTGCTTCGTCAAAACTCTGGATGCCGATGCTCAGCCGGTTAATCGGGGTGTAATTCCGCCAGTCGGCCAGCACTTCCGGATTAATATCATCGGGGTTGGCCTCCAGCGTAATCTCTGCATCGGGTGAAAGCTGAAACAAACGGTTAATCTGGATGAAAATTTGTTCCAGCTCTCCAACGCTAAGCAAAGAAGGCGTGCCGCCGCCCAGGTATACCGATTCAAGGGGCGCCTCTGGCAGGTAATCCTGCCGAAGTTCCAGTTCCCGCAACAAGGCCTTTAACAAAGCGTCCTTCTGCTTCAGGGAAGTGGAGAAGTGGAAGTTGCAATAGTGGCAGGCTTTTTTACAAAAAGGAATATGCAGGTAGATGCCCATGGAAGGAAGTAGGGTGATTGGTCTTTGGGTGTTGGTCTTTAGCCAGGTGGTACCGTTTCAATTCAAATTAATTTATTGCAAAGGCGGATTGGTGGATTTTAACCCAAAACATGGGTAAGTATAATTTACAAGTCCCAATTCTGGCTATTTTTTTCAATAGGATGATGTGGCATCTTTTAGCACACTACTGTACACTTTAGGAAATCCAAAACCTAATGTGGCTAATTTAACGTGAGTTTTGGATAGAATTTCCGATTTCCGATTACATGAATTCCGATTGTTGATTGGATTTGAAATTTATGATTTGGGAAAAGCCGAAATCATTTCAAATAAATACCACGTTAAGTACGGGTTTCAGACAATCAAATTCAAAATCTTAAATCCAATCAACAATCGAATTCATGTAATCGGAAATCGGAAATCCTTTTTCATGTAATCGGAAATTCTATCCAAAACTCACGTTAATTTAAAAAATGTCCAATAGTGAAATCTTTTAGTTGTTTCTGGCAAAGCCAACCAGCCAAAGCCCGGTTATGCTTGTGCTAAAAAACGCTTAAAGTCGGGCTCAAGTTGCTGAAAGGTAGATGCCTGGAGCATAGCATTGCCATACCAAATGCGTTCGAATGTTTTGGTAAGGTACTGAAATTCAGGATAGCGGGCGTGGTTTCGCATCTCCCGGAGGTAGTCGCGGTTGGTCTTTTCCCTCGACCATTGAATGGCATTTTGAGCAGACAACTGTTTGATCACCTGCAGAAAATATAGGCGGATGGCCAAAGGATAATTTTGGTCCTTCAACGCCTCACGCAGGAATCGATCCAGGTCCGATTCCTGTAGGTATTCCTCCAGGTTGTCGAGGGTGATTTCTACGCCATCGCGGGATATCTGTTTGTTGCGGGGCTGTTGGACGAGGTAATACACAAAATAGCCAAGACCCAAAAGTGCTGCCACCACCACCAGGACCTGCAGCAAGATGCCCAGCCACCGCGTGGAATCGGTGAATTGAAAGCCAGAGCGGTCCTGGCCTGTTTGCTGTTTTTTTTGTTTTGGCGGTTTGGGAAGGTCCTTGCTGTAATCAAGGCCCTCCGAGGCTTTTTCCCAGTTTTGTTGATCAATGGTCCTCGACGCAATGGGCATCTCCGGATTGGGAGCCGAATCCGGTTGAGCCGCAGTTATGCCCGTCGTCAGAACAAACAACAGTAGTAGAATCTTAATTTTATTTTTCATCATCACTGTACAAGGTCCGGGTTATTCCCTCGCGAGCCCCCTGATTTGTCTTGCTGAACCTACCTTTTTAATGTTGCTGTGTAGGGCAGCGGCATCACTTATTTCTACATTGGAAAAAAACATCAAAGCGGCAGAAAGAATCATCAGCAAAAATATGAAATTGATGATGGCGCCAGCGGCAATTGTGGTGGTAACACTGTAAAAAATGCGCAGATACTGTTCTCCCGGGGGGACCAACCAACTGAAGAATCCCACGAGGGTGGTCCAGGCGGGGAATAAAGGAAGAGGAAAAACATCATGCCCAGGCTGACGTAGAAGAATCCCAGCAGGCTGGTTTGGCTGAAACGAAAAGTAATGAAACTGCGCGCTGCTGCCAGAATAGGGTTGGGCATCTCGAAGTACAGGGTTGCCGCCCAAAGTGTCGCCAGTGGGAAAAACAGGATGCCCATTAACCATACCAGAACGCCTGAGGAAATGGTCATGATCTGGAGAAAAGCATAGGCCGGGAGGGTTAGGGTAAGTACCAGCACTACCCGCCGCAGCAAAGGCATGCGGTTGAGCCTGTCGGGTGGGAGTTCTTTCTCAACGCTTCGAAAACCTGCCCAGCTGATGCCCGTCAGGATGACCAATTGTACCAGTGGAATCCAAAATCCTTTCCCCATGCGGAAGAAGTCCTGTGCACCCTCAAACACGCCAAAAGCATTGTCGGAATAAACAAATAAACTTAAGGCTTTATCGGCGTTAAAAGGATAAACAGCCATGGCAAACAGGACAGCGCCGCCAAAAATACAGCCGAAGGTGGTCTGCTTGTGCCTTTTAACAGCGTAAAGGCATCGGACAATATTTCACCGCTGCTTTTAATCACATTGAACCTAATCGCAACGGGTTGATCCGGAGGCAGGTCGGCCGGTGTTGCCTCTTGCCAGGCGTATTTTCTGGAAAGCCGCCAGGGGTACCATACAAAATAAAGGAGCACAAAGGCCAGTGACAAGGCAATGAAACACCCGCGGATGAAATCGGGCGTTTCTGTATAACGGGTAAGAAAGCCTTCAAATATGGCTGCCAGAACAATTATGGGTACTATTCCAAGCAGGATTTTGATGCCCCGACGCAGGGAAATCTGGAAAGCGCGGGTGCGGGAATACGTGCCGGGGAACAACAGGCCGGAACCGATCACCAGGCCAGCGCCACCTGCGATTATCAGGGCGCTGATTTCCAGGGTGCCGTGGATCCATATGGTGAGAAATGATTTCCAGAATAATCCACGCTCGATAAAGAAATATTGAAAAACCCCGACCATGATGCCATTGTACATCAGGTAGACCAAACTACCCACCCCAGCCAAAACACCGCAGAGCGCAAGGATAAGGGATACAAAGAGGTTGTTGGCCGCAATGCCAATGGTCATACCCAGGGGCCGGCTGGCTTTGTAAACGGCCATCGGGTCCTTGTTCTCAATATTGGCCAGGGTCATGGCCACATAGTCCTCTCCAAGTATGGTGTGGGCAAATTCGGGGTTCAACATGCTCGATAAAACACCGATACCAAAGGCCAGCAAAAAAACGCTAAAGGCGAGCAACAAGGCTTTTCGTGACTCCCAAATGATCTGGGGTAATTCCGTCTCCCAGAAACTGCGAAACCGTTCCTTGGGGAAGCGCTTGCCCCGGTACACATCGTGAAAAATACGCTGCGCCATGCTGTTCAGGTACATCCTGACAGACCGGTTGGGGTAGAAGGTTCGGGCATACGATAGATCATCGGTAATCTGAACGAAAAGATCGTTCAGTTTCTCGGGTTCCTTTCGGTTCTCGTGGAGCATCTCCTCGAATGCCGCCCATTTCTCTTTGTTTTGATCGATAAACCGGGTTTCGCGCACGGTAGTTATTTGCTAGGTGCATTCGGCCTGCGCAGAACGAGGCTGTCGGCTGGATAGTGTAATTTTATGGTGTCCTGTATGGCCTTGGCCCAGGATGTGAGGGCTTCTTTTTGTGCTGCAGATAGAACGGCGTCGCGGTGGATCAAAGTGTAAGAGGACATCGGCATTTCGCCTTCCTCCACCATTTCCACCACTTCCTCCGAGCTATGGTTTTGATAGGCGATCTTCCGGCCGGTGAAATCGTTAAAATTCAAGTGTTTTTCCCTCTACGACGTGGTTGTTGAGAAAAAGCCCGATGGGCTGAATCGCGTTGTACCAAGGATAAACAGTGGTGTTACTGTGGCAGTCGTAACAAGATGTTTTGAGGATGCCCTGCACGTCGGGCGGTATGGGGTAGACGCTGGCGATGTCGTGCCGGGTATCACTCGACAGGTTTTTCTCCGGGCGAATGAATTGAACCAGTACAAAGAGGGCCAGAACAGTCCAAAGAAGGATTTTAAGGTATTTTTTCATAACGGAATATTGCTTTTAATTAAACAACGAAACTCCAAACCTACTGGAAAAATTGACAATTAAAAACATTTAATGTGGCTTTCATCCTTTTTTGAGCGCCTTTTGTCTATTCCTTAACACATAGCAATCAAAACGCGTAATTTTGACGTTTCATATAGGTTAGCGATCCGAGATGTTGGATCGCCCCTTCAGTTTCAACATTTAAATCAATTAGCACAATGCAATTCAAGAAGTATCTTATGATGCTGGCGCTTTGTCTGCCAGCTTATTTTATGGCTGCTCAGGGAGCAAAAGCCCCGGACAACTGGTTTACCAAAGACAAAACAGCCGACGGTGTTCAAGGTACCAGCTCTGACCAGGCGCTGCAGCAACTAAAAGCAAAGGGCAAAAAGGGCCAGACCATCATCGTCGCAGTATTGGACTCGGGCGTGGATTATAACCATGAAGATCTGAAAGACATCATGTGGACCAACCCCGGCGAAATCCCAAACAACGGTATCGACGACGATAAGAACGGTTACATTGATGACATTCATGGCTGGAATTTCCTCGGCGGTAAAAACGGCAACGTGGAGCACGAAACACTCGAGCTGACCCGCGAATACGTACGCCTGAAAAAGAAATACGGCGATGCCACCACGGGTACGGATAAAAAAGAATTCAAATACTGGCAGGATGTTAAAACCCAGTTTGAAGAAAAACGCGGCGAACTCGAAGGCCAAAAAGCCATGGTAGCCGATTATTTTGTCAAAGTAGAAAATGCTTATGCCACGGCAAAAAAAGCATTGGGTAAAACAGAAATCGCAGCCGACGACCTGGATGCACTGAAAAAAGGCGACGATGCTGCCAAAGAAGCCGCTACGGTATTGGAGCGCGCACTGGGTCAGGGCCTCGATGAAGCGAGCCTTGGGGAGCAAAAAACGGAAGCCACGAAGTACTTCGACAACAGCCTGGCCTACAACTACAACCCGGAATACAACCCACGCACGGTGGTGGGTGATAACCCCAACGATTTAAGCAACCGTTTCTACGGCAACAACGACTACCAGGGCCCGGATGCTTTCCACGGTACGCACGTTGCCGGTATTATTGCTGCAGAACGTGGCAATGGAATCGGTATTGACGGCGTTGCCGACAATGTACGCATCATGAGTGTGCGCTGCGTGCCAGACGGCGACGAGCGCGATAAAGACGTTGCAAATGCCATTCGCTATGCTGTCGACAATGGCGCAAGCATCATCAACATGTCGTTTGGTAAGGCTTTTAGCCCCGACAAGCCCTATGTTGATGCTGCTGTAAAATATGCTGCTGCCCACGACGTATTGCTGGTACACGCTGCTGGTAACGATTCGGAAAACAACGACACCGATGCAAACTTCCCCAACGACGGCTATGCTAAAAAAGGTGGCTTGTTCAAACCTAAAACGGCTCCAAACTGGCTGGAAGTTGGTGCATTGAACTGGCGCAGTGGCGAAAAAAGCCCCGCCAATTTCTCCAACTACGGTAAGAAGAATGTCGATCTCTTTTCTCCAGGTGTTGCGCTGTACTCTACTGTTCCCGACAATGGTTATGGCAATGCCAGTGGAACCTCGATGGCTTCTCCTGCTGCTGCCGGTGTAGCAGCTATTATCCGTTCCTACTACCCCGACCTCTCTGCCAGTCAGGTGAAAGATATCATGACTGAGTCGGTTGTGAAGCAAACGGGCGAGGTATTTAAGCCAGGCACCACAGAAAAAGTGCCTTTCAGCGACCTCTGTGTCAGTGGTGGCGTAGTGAGTACCACCCAGGCTATTGCAAAGGCTGAGACTACCAAGGGTAAAATAAACAAAAAAGCCAGCTGGCGCGAAGCCGGTATGGGCAAAGCAACAAAGGGCAAAACAGTAACACCGTAAACGGTTGTTCAACGTCGGTTAAGACCGCTTAATTGAGCATTACTGAAAAGGGTAGTTGACAACATGTCAACTACCCTTTTAATGTTAATTCCGAACACGTTCGTAGTTCAATAATTGTTGAACTACTGTTTCAACGTTGCTTCTGTGGCGTTTACGCTTTTCTCGAGTTTGCCCAGTTCTTCTTCCGCACGTTTAATTTTGGCCTCCTTCTCGCTGGCCTGTTCTGTTGTGACGCGTTTAGCCTTTTTGGCTTTTTCCAGTTGGGCTTTGGCATCGTCTATTTTCTTACGGGCATCCGGGATATCTTTCTTGCCCTGTGCAACTTTGTCTTGTGCTTCCGCCCTGCGGGCTTCGTTGCGGGCATGCACTTCAGCAGCACGCTCCTTGCCGGTCACTTGTCCGTTTTTCGGGCTGTTGTCGCTTTTATAGCCGCTTTGGTCCTCTTCCTTGCCTTCGTGCTGCTCATAACGCTTGGTTTCTTCCTTGCGCTCAAGTTTTTGCTGAACATCTTCGGGCATTTTGCCTTTTTGGCCGCGGTGCTTCTCGTTGAAGGCTTTTTGGCGCTCCTCCTTGGAGGGCATGGTCGCGTTTTTGTCGTCCGATTTTTTATTGGATTCTGCCGCCTTGCCATTTTTGGTCATGACAGGTGGTTTGCCGGTTTTGGGATCCACCAGATAGCCCTGGTTTTGTTGTCCCATGGCTGCGGTGCTAATGAGGGCTGTAAAGGAGAGCAGCAGGGCTGCAATAATGCTATTTTTCATGTTTGTCGGTAGGTTTGATAAGATTACAGATCGTCCAGTGCCTTTTTGAGTGATTCGGTATGCTCATCAATTTCCTGGGTGTTTTTTTCAATTTTGATGGTACTGCTGTCGGTTGCAGCTGCTGCATTGTCTGCAGCCTCCTGCGTGTTTTCCTGTTGTGTGGCTGGCTTTTCACTGCTGCCACAGGCGAACAATGCGAAGCATAGAGCGCCTATGCTCAGCAGGTATAGCATGTTTTTTTTCATAATAAAATTGCTTGTGTAATTTTTTTGCAAAGATAAGGGAGCGAGTGACATTTGCCAATGATTCCCGTACGGTTTACAAATTGAATTGGGGTATTCAGACAGGGCTTTTTGACGTTTACCTATAAAAAAGTCACCCCCCGCTTGGGAGTGACTTTTTAAACGGACATTTGCGGGCGAAGTATTTACAGCCGGAAACCAAATTTGGTAAACAGGAAGGTGCCATTGAATCCCATTTGAACGGCATCGTACAGCCCTCCGCCTTCGGTTTCGGCATCTTGCTTGGTGGGATAGGTGTTGAGCAGATTGGCAGCACCGAGTGTCCAGCGGAAATTAGGATTGATGTTGTAGGAAAAACTCAGATCCACTGTGGTCCGTGGATCGTAAACGTCCATTTCGCCAATATAGTCCTCCAAAGTAATTTTGTCAAAATAAGTAATGCGGGCATTGGCTCCCCAACGTGCCGTACGGTAATCCAGCGTAAGGTTGCCTTTAAGTGGGGGGGCGCTGGCCAGAATGAAGCGTTTTTCACGGTTGCTGAGGTAGGAATCCTCCTTGCCGGTAAGTTTTTCACTGGTATTGACCTTGTCGATGTTCATGTCGTTGTAATTAACCGCCGCGGTAATGCTTAGCCGGTTGAGATCGGAGAGTCGGGTGGCGTAGGAAAGTACCACATCAACACCGTTGGTAGTGGTATTGATGGCGTTCGCAAAAAAGCGCGCGCTGCCTACATTCAGCGACTGCAGGATGCTGCCGATTTCATTGTCATCGTTGTAGAAATCACCGGTCAGCACAATCCGGTCCTTAATTTGAACATGGTAGTAATCGGCCGTTCCACTGAACTCTCCAAAATTAGCCGTGACACCGACGCCAAAATTGACGGAGGTTTCTTCTTTCAACGCGCCAATACCCAGGGAGCGGGTAATCGGGCTGTTGTTTTTGGCCAGGAACTTGTCTACGGCTACACCTGCTTCAAAGTCGGTGTAGATCGAATTGAAATACAACTGGGCCAGGGAGGGCGCCCTGAACCCTGTTCCCGCAGAAGCCCGGAGGGCAACGCCGTCAGCCACCTGAAGACGTGCTGCTATTTTTCCATTGAGGGTGTTGCCAAAGTCGGAGTAATTTTCAAAACGCGCAGCGGCATTCAGCGTGAAGTTGGAACTAAAGTCGAATTCTCCGTCCAGGTAAGCGGCAAGGTTGGTACGGCTTTCATTTACTTCATTGGACGGTGCGAAACCAGGGAAGCCTTGCGCGCCGCCGGGACGGGCAACGGTATCGCCTTCAGCAGTGACAAACGGCACGGGGCCATAAGCCTTCCAGGAACCTTCTTCGCCAGCAAAAATCTGGTAGTTTTCCAAACGGTGCTCTACGCCAAAGCGATGTTGGTACCCTCCAGCCAATCGGCAAAAAAGCGGGTAAAATCGAGCGTGGTAGCATTTTGGCTGAGTTGAAAACCACCATCGTCAAATTCCGTTGGGCTGCGCTCTTCCATGGAGGCATTGATGGTGCCGCGACCATAGTATTGAAACCTGTTCTGGCCGTAGGTGTTGTTGAAATCGAGGTTCCAGTGGTGAATAGCGCCCCGAATACCGGTGCTTACACTGCGGTCGGTTATGTCAGAGGCAATAATGGGGTCAAATCCGTCTGGATAAATCGCATCCACGTTGCGGGCAGAGCCGGCATCGCGGCTCCAGGCATAGGCATTGGTCTTGCGAATGCTTTGTCCGCCAAAAGCGTAGAAAGCCGATTTTGTACTCAAGGGTACGTTGGCATTAAACCAGGTGCTGAAATTGGAACCCTGGGCATCGCCGAACTGCCGACGATACAGCGAAGGATCGTAACGGTTGGTATGGCCCCGGTACCAGTAATCGGTGGTGATGTTCACAAATCCGCCCTTTCCAATCTCGAAACCATAGTTACCGTTTACCTGTACGTTCTCTCCGTCGAAGGTGCTGCGATCGGGGTTGTCCTGTGCCAGGTTGGCACCGGTATTGACATTAAAGGAAAGTTCATCAATATTGGATTTGAGCACGATGTTGATCACACCTGCAATGGCATCGGAACCATATTGTGCAGAGGCGCCATCGCGGAGGATTTCGATGCGTTCAATGGCAGCAGCGGGGATAGCATTCAGGTCGGTGCCGGTGTTGCCACGGCCGCGGGTGCCGTAAATGTTCACGAGGCTCGATTGGTGGCGTCGTTTACCGTTGATCAGTACCAGCGTTTGGTCGGGTCCCAAACCGCGCAAGCTGGCCGGGTCCACGTGGTCGGCGCCATCAGCGCCAGTTTGCCGGTTGGCATTGAAGGAAGGTGCTGCGTATTGCAACAACTGGTTGAGGTCGAGTTGCCCCTGTGTTGTGGTCACCGAACGGATGTCAATCACATCTACTGGAACAGGCGAGTTGGTTACGGTGCGGTTCAGGGAGCGGGAGCCCACTATTTCTACGCCTTCCAAAGCAATACCTTCTTCCATCACAACGGTGATCTCCGATTGACCATCAACCCGGATTTCCTGTGTGCTGTACCCGATAAACTGGAAAACAATCGTTGCATCCAGTCGACTGTACGACAAGGTATAGCTTCCATCAAAATTGGAATAGGTGCCATTTGAGGTTCCGCGTTCATAAATGGTAACGCCAGCCAGCGATTCGCCATTTTGATCGGTTACATTTCCTTTTAACAGGTTTTGCGCCGACAACAATTGGGCAGCGCTCAGCGCAAAGAACAATAGGGTAGTGCTCAGCTTCATACGAGGGATAGGTTTAGAGCATGTTGGGGATTTTCCTGCTGGGCCAAAAACGGTTCTTTTTTTGTCACTTTTCACCTTTTTTCAGTCATGTAATATCAACTATACTCCTTCAAAAACGTAAAAACGGGCTAAAAAAGCCCTCGTTTTTGCCTCCAGCAGAAAATCCCCAACATGCTCTTAGTGAAAAATGGCAATGTTGATTAGCAAATGTAAGCGACCCGGGGCTTTTGCTTTTAAAAAAGTTTTGAATTACACGCAAATCAAAGGGCTTATAATGGGAAACCCGGAATTCAGCCTTATTTTTGTTGCCAGTGTGATAAAGATGTGCTTAGAAACAGTGCCTACCCTATGACAAAAAAGATCAGCTACAGCAGTTTTGTTGCGTTATTAATGCTTTCGTTTGAGATAACCGCCCAATGTCCAATTACGGTTGATGCCGGAGAAGATGTGTACCTCTGCGTGCCGCCGACCTCCACACAACTGAATGGCGACATTTCAGGGCCTTACCTTAATTTTACCTGGACGCCGGTTACGGGTCTGATTGGCGCCAACACCCTTACCCCTTCAGTTTTGGTTTCGCAAACCACTACCTATGTGCTTACCGGAAAGGCGGTGGACTACAGTCAAAATTCCATTTTTAATGGTGATTTTGAATTGGGGAATGTCGGTTTTACCAGCGATTACATCGAAAGTCCCGGCAACCTTGTGCCAGAAGGCGTGTACGAAGTACTCACCAATCCGCAGAATTCGCACCCGGGTTTTTCTCCCTGTGGTGATCATACTTCCGGTTCTGGCAATATGATGGCGGTAAATGGCGCTGGCACACCCAATGTGAATGTTTGGTGCCAGACGATTACAGTGCAGCCCAATACCGAGTACGCCTTTACTGCCTGGGTTGCTACCCTGGTTGCCGCCTCTCCTGCGTTGTTACAGTTTTCAATCAATGGGCAAACTATAGGCTCCATTTTCAGCGCCCCCCCCCAAACCTGCGTGTGGAAGCAGTTTAATGCTACCTGGAACAGCGCCGGAAACTCCTCTGCAACCATTTGTATCGTCAATCAGAATACCGCTCTGAGCGGCAATGACTTCGCCCTTGATGATATCGGGTTTTCTCCACTCTGTACCGTGACGGATACGGTGGTAGCGCATGTGGTGAACATCACCGCAGTAGCGGCCCCACCGGTTATGATAATGCCCTGCGAAGGCGCCTCCGTTACCCTTAGTGGGGTGGGCTCCAGTGTCGGTAATAACATCACGTATCAATGGGAAAGTGTAAACGGCAATTTCGTGTCTGGGGAAAATACGCTCACCCCAGTCGTTAATGCACCCGGTTTGTATACCCTGCATGTGGTGTTTGACAATGGGTTTATCATGTGTGAGAAAACAGCCACCGTCAACGTCATTGTGACACCAAACCCTATATTGGCATGGATTCTGCCGCCATCACCACTGGGCTGTGGCTCGCCCACGCTTACCCTGATTGGCAACAGCTCTCAGTCTGGTTTTTCATCGTATGAATGGACAACCCTTGATGGAAATATTGTCGGTGCTACTGATTTGAAAAATTGTGTTGTAGACGCAGCAGGCAGCTATTCCCTGTTGGTGACCAATACGGCTACTGGTTGCACCGCTACCGCTGAAGTAACAGTTGTAGAGGCTACCAACCCGCCAATAGCCGCAGCATTGGCCACCGATACGATTAGTTGTGTCGTACTTCAATCCGAACTTTCCGGCTCCGGTTCGAGTACCGGAGCAGGCATCAGCTATGCCTGGACCGCCACCAGCGGTGGTATGCTGCTCTCTGGTGCAAATCAGCAAAATGCAATTGCCGGCGCGCCCGGAACTTATATCCTTACCGTAACCAGTGCATCCAATGGCTGTACCGCTTCTGATACGACTGTTGTGGTAGCCAATAACCAATTGCCCGTGATCGGGATAGCACCTCCTGATACGCTCAACTGTGTAACTGATTCATTGCTGGTTACGTCCATGGTTAATCCTGCAAATGCAACCTTGCAATGGACGGCGTTGAATGGCGGTAACATCCTCGGTGCAACGAATGGCAACCAAATCAATGTCGATGCTCCGGGAGATTATGCAGTTGTCGCAACCAATGTATCGAACGGCTGCACGGCTGCTGATACCGTGGCTGTCGTCCTGGATATCGCCGCGCCCCTGGCCATGGCGGCAGCCAGCGATACAATCACCTGCCAACAACCTGCTGTGCAATTGTCGGGTGCAGGATCAAGCTTGGGATACCCCTTTGCGTATGCCTGGACAGAGGGCCCTGGCGCCAACATCGTTACTGGCGCCAACACCCTTCAACCTACCGTTAATGCTGCGGGTACGTATACGCTGCAGGTAACCAATACCGCAAATGGTTGTACTGCTCAGGCGATTGCCATGGTCGTTGCCGATACCAATGCGGTGAATGCCGTTGCCAATGCGCTCGACACGCTCTCCTGTCTCCAAATCCAAACCGCACTCAGCAGCAATGGCTCCAGCAATGGCGCTGCCATTGTGTATGCCTGGACCACCAGCAACGGCAACATCGTATCCGGCGCGGATTCGCCCAATCCAGTGGTGGATGCGCCTGGCGACTACAACCTGCAGATTACCAACAGCGTAAATGGCTGCAGTGCAACGGATGTAGCGATACTCCTGCAAAACATCAATACTCCGGTATTGGCAGCGGCGGCGCCTACAGAGTTGACCTGCGCCAATCCCAGCCAGACCCTGCAGGTGGTCAACAATGGTCCGGCCGGTAATTACCAGTACAGTTGGTCGACTGCCAACGGCGGCAACATCGTTTCCGGCGCCAATACCCTGACGCCCCTCGTCAATGCTGCCGGCACGTACACCCTGTCGGCTATACTGCCCTCGTCGGGCTGCGTTGATACGCTAACCCTGCAAGTTGTGCTGCAGGCTGGCACGCCATTGGTGAGTATTCAAACACCGGATACGCTGGACTGCAATCAAACGACGCTTTCACTGCAGGCAACAAATTCATCCACAGGGCCGGACTTTGTTTTTTCCTGGTCGGTAGCCAATGGCGGCCACATTGCCGCTGGCGCCAATACCCTGACCCCACTGGTAGATGCGCCAGGTACTTATATTTTACAAATTACCAACAGTGCTACAGGCTGCGTAACGGCCGATTCGGTACTGGTTGCGGGAAATTTTATTCCACCACCTGCGGATGCCGGACTGGATGGCTTACTGACCTGCTTCGATCCCATTTTTACCCTTTCGGCAAACGCTGGCACGCCTGTAAACGGGCTGGTATTTTCCTGGTCAGTCCTTCAAAATGGAAATTTACTGGGTAATGCCGATAGCAGCCAGGTCAACTGCGATGCTTCAGGTTTGTACTTGCTGTTGGTCACTAACACCTGGAATGGATGTATCGCCTTCGATACTCTTGCCGTGCAGGCCAACCAATCCTTGCCTTCGTTGCAATTGGCAACGGCTGATACCCTGGATTGTGTTCAGGCCACGGTAAGCCTGTCGGCAACTGGCAACGGTACCGGTAATATGCTTTTGTATGACTGGAGTACTGCTGATGGGAGTATCGTCTCTGGCAATACCAGTGCCAATCCGGAAGTAGATGCGCCCGGCTTGTATACCCTGACGGTTACAGATTCAGATAACGGTTGCACCACAGTGCAATCGGTGCCAGTGATGCAGGACACTCTTCCTCCGGGTCTTTTGGTGGACAGCGTTCCTGTCATCAGTTGTGCGCAACCCGATGTTGTTTTAGAAAGTGCGAGTCAACCCAATACTGGAATAACCGTCCAGTGGTCAACCCTGGATGGTAACCTTGTTTCGGGCGCCAATACCCTCATGCCAACTGCCAATGCGTCAGGGACTTATACATTGCAGGTGACCAATACGGCCAATGGCTGCTCCAGTGTGCTGCAGGTGATTTTGGAGGCAGATGTAGCACCTCCCTCCGTGGAGGCGGGTGTGCAGGATACCCTGGATTGCAGTGTAACGGCGGTTGCTTTGAACGGGAGTGGCGTCGGACAGGGTAATTTGAGTTATTTCTGGACTGCTTCCGCTGGCGGTAATATTCTTACCGGAAACACAACATCAACGCCTCAGGTCAATACCCCCGGTTGGTATATCCTGCAAATTACCGATGACGAAAATGGATGTATGGCCGCTGATTCGGTGCTGATCGTGAACGATGCAAATGCACCGTTTGCAGCAGCGGGAAATACCGATACCCTGAATTGCGCGGTATTGCAGCTGCAATTGATGGGAATGGGAAGCATGGGACCTGATTTTACCTATGCCTGGACCAGCACCGGCGGCAATGTTTTATCAGGAGCGAATACCTTGAATCCTTCAATAGATGCCCCGGGGAATTATCAATTGATGGTTACCAATACCCTTAACGGATGCACTGCAGTTTCCAGTGTTCAAATCAGCCAGGACCTGGCGGCACCAATGGTTTCAGCGGGAATAGACCAGTTGCTGACCTGTAGTGTATCTGCGCTGGGCTTATCAGGCACCGGATCGGCTCCAGGTAACAGCCTCAGCTACAGTTGGACCACCATCAATGGCAATATAGTAAGTGGCGCAAACACAGCAACACCCATGATCAACCAGTCGGGGAGTTACCAGCTGACCCTGACCAATTTGTTGAATGGTTGCACTGCCACCGATGCGGCTCTGGTGACGTGGGATACGATAGCCCCAATCGGAAGCATCGCCGCCCCGGATACGCTTAATTGTGTCGTATCCTCCCTTTCCTTATCATCGATGTTACTCTCTCCTGCGGGCAATTTCAGCCTGCTGTGGACTACCAACAGCGGTAACATTGCCTCCGGCGCCAATACATCCGCCCCTTTGGTTGATGCCCCCGGACTCTATACCCTCATGATCCAGGATCTGTCGAATGGGTGTACAAGCACCTTGTCGACGCTTGTTCCTGAAAATACCGTAAATCCCACAGCCCAGGTGAATGCCGCGGCCACGTTGACCTGCGCACAACCGGTAATAAGTTTGGATGCATTGGGCTCCTCCTCCGGCGCCGGGTTCTCCTACCAATGGACAGTCAACGGGTCTGGCAATATTCTATCAGGAGCGACAACCCTGCAACCGCAGGTGTCGGCTGCTGGTAGCTATTCTCTTCAGGTCACGGATCAAAACAATGGCTGTACCGCTGTGGCGCAAGTGCTTGTTCCGGTAGACTCGGTTGCCCCCATCATTGTACTGCAAAATCCGGCTGTTTTAACCTGTGTCGTCGACAGTATTATCCTGTTTGCCAGTGCCAATACGGGCAGCGCACCACAATTGATCGCCTGGAGTAGCATTGGCGGTCATATTCAAGCCGGTGAAAATACCCTGACGCCACTGGTCGATGCGGTAGGCCAATATGTGCTGACGGTAACCAATCAGGTCAATGGCTGTTTTGCAACAGCAGCCTTAATGGTAGCAGAAAATACGACACCACCCTTAGCGGATGCAGGATTGCCGCTGCTGTTACATTGCTTACAGCCCCAAACCACTCTGGCAGGATCGGCCAGCGCGGGGAGCCAATTACTGTGGTCGGCAAGTAATGGAGGGCATATTGTTTCTGGCGGAACAACCAGTATGCCCCTGGTGGATGAGGCCGGGGCGTACACGCTTCTGGTAACCAATAACAGCAATGGCTGTACGGCAACAGATGTGGTACAGGTAGATGCTGTGCCTTTGCCGTCCTTTGTACCGGAAGCGGTGCAGCCCGACTGTCACACGCTGCAAGGTGCAGTGAGTATAAATGCGATAACCGGCGGGGCTCCGCCCTTTAGTTATTCCATCGACGGCGGGGCTCATTATCAAAACGCCTCCTGGTTTAATGGTCTGGCTCCCGATCAGTATAATGTTGTATTACAGGATGCTTATGGGTGTACAGCGTCGGAAGTTGTTGTAATAAATCAGCCGTTTCTTCCAACACTGGTGCTGCCACAGTGGGTGGTGGTTGATTTCGCTGACTCTGTCCGACTACAACCACTTACCAATATTCCCGGCCCGCTGGTTCAGTCCTGGACATGGACGCCATCTGAAGGACTGTCCTGCACCGATTGTGCTTCGCCATTTGCCAAACCATTTCAACTTACAACCTACAATCTGGTGGTGAGTGATTTGAACGGCTGTACCGCTTCGGCGCGGGTAGTGGTTCAGGTGAAAAAGGAGCGCAATGTATATGCTCCCAACGTTTTTCACCAGATAATGATGGTTTCAATGACCGATTTACAATTTTTGGAAAAGGGTTACAAGTGATCCGTTCACTCTCCGTTTTTGCCCGCTGGGGAAATCAGGTTTTTGTTGGAGCTGACCTTACTCCCAACAATGAAAATGAGGGATGGGATGGAACTTTTCGCGGGCAAGCACTCAATCCCGCCGTTTTTGTTTGGCAAGCGGTTGTTGTTTTTATCGACGGAGAGGAGGTATTACTCTCCGGGGATATCATGATTTCCCGTTAAGTCGGGTCTGGATTTACAGTGTTTCCGTAAAAAATCCGGTGCCCAAAACCATAAGTTCTGTACCTTGCCCCTCCATAATACAAAGCAAAATACATGGCAAAACCGGTAGGGACAGGCGTAGTTGTCGGACGTTTTCAAGTTTTTGAGTTAAATGAAATTCAAAAAGCGCTAATTGATTCCATTATCAGTAAGCATGAAGCAACATTGCTTTTTTTAGGCTCCAACACAGCACCCAGTGATTTCAATCCGCTGGAATGGCCCCTTCGCAGCGAAATGTTTGAAGAGGCTTATGGCGATGCGATCGAAGTTTTTGAAATGCCCGACTTGTCCGATGACCGTATTTGGAGCCAGGAACTGGACCGTCGTATCATTGAACTTCGGCCGATCCAACCCATTACCTTGTATGGCACTACAGAAGGGCTTTTGGAGCGGTACAGCGGCAATTTTCCGGTGGAGATCATGGAGGTAGACCCGGATGACTATCCGGAGACCCTTAGTGTGGAAGGTATAAAACACATGAGCAGTTTTCGGGCGGGTATTATTTATGCTACCCTACGTCGTTTCCCAACGGTTTACCCTACGGTAGACATGGCTGTGTTCAGTGCAGACTATTCAAGCCTGATGCTCGCCAGAAAAGAGCACGAAAACCGGTACCGTTTTCCTGGCGGGTTTACAGATCCCGGGGATGACAGCTATGAAATGGCTGTACTGCGGGAATTGGCGGAAGAATGCGGCGATTTAGAAATAGATGAACTGACTTATGTGGGTTCCTGTGCGATCGACGACTGGCGATACAAAGGCTCTTTTGACAGCATTATCACCCACCTTTATTCCTGTATTCTAAGTTCCGGCGAACCTGTGGCCAGCGACGATATTGCGGAAATAAAATGGTTTGAAGTAGGTAAATTGAAAGCCGACTTGTTCGTACCCGAACACCGTGATTTATTCGAGTTGCTCGAGTCCTTCTTACAGGAAGAACACTAGATGGGCCCAATGGCCCAAGCCTTGCTCATGCCATCCTGACCCTAAAAAGCAGCGCGGAAAACTCAAGCGCAGTCTACCCCTTTTCTTCCAATTCTGCCGGCTCTTCGTCCTGTTGGGTTGCGGGGGCTTTTTCTTCTATTACATCGAGTTCGAAACGAAGATTGTCGATGATAAACTCTTGTCGTTCCGGTGTGTTTTTACCCATGTAGTAATTGAGCACATGGTCCAGGTTGGTGTCTTCCGGAAGGTAAACAGGCTCCAGGCGGATGTCTTCATTGATAAAGGCGGAAAATTCGTTCGGACTGATTTCACCCAGGCCTTTGAATCGCGTGATTTCCGGCTTTCCGCGCAATTTTGCCATGGCAGCCTGCTTCTCAGATTCGGTATAACAATAAAAGGTTTGCTGCTTGTCGCGTACCCGAAACAAGGGCGTCTCCAAAATATACAGGTGCCCGTTGCGCACCAGATCGGGGAAAAATTGCAGGAAAAATGTCAGCAACAGCAGGCGAATGTGCATGCCGTCTACGTCGGCATCGGTAGCGACAACTACCCGGTTGTAGCGCAAATCATCGAGGGAGTCTTCGATGTTGAGTGCGTGTTGTAAGAGATTGAACTCTTCGTTTTGATACACCACCTTTTTGGTCATACCATAGCAGTTCAGCGGCTTGCCCCGAAGGCTAAAAACGGCATGTGCGTTAACATCGCGTGCTTTGGTGAGGGAGCCGCTGGCGGAGTCGCCCTCTGTAATGAATATGGTGCTGTTCAATCGGCCCTCTTCGGTTCCTTTTTCATTGAGGTGGTACCGGCAGTCGCGCAATTTTTTATTGTGAATGTTGGCGGCTTTTGCCCGCTGGTTGGCAATTTTCTTGACGTCGGCAATGTCTTTCCGCTCCCGCTCCGACTGTTGGATGCGTTTGAGCATTTCTTTGGCAACTTCCGGGTTTTTGTGCAGGAAATCATCGAGGGCTTTGGAAAGGAAGTCGTTCATCCAGGTGCGCACGGCAGGCCCGTCGGGCGCAATGCGGTCGGAACCCAACCTTGTTTTGGTTTGACTTTCAAACACGGGTTCTTCCACCCGAATGGCTACCGCAGCGATGACGCTTTCCCGGATATCCTTGGCGTCGAAATTTTTCTTAAAGTGGTCGCGGGCTACTTTTACCAGGGCTTCGCGAAAAGCATTCAGGTGGGTGCCTCCCTGGGTGGTATACTGACCGTTCACAAAGGAATAATATTGCTCCCCATAGTGCTCGCCATGCGTGATGACAATTTCTACATCTTCCCCTTTCAAATGGATGATGGGGTAGCGGATGCGCTCACTGTTGGTTTTTTTCTCCAGCAGGTCAAGCAAGCCATTTTTTGACAAAAATGTTTTGCCGTTGAAGTTGATTTTCAAGCCGGAGTTCAGGTAGGCATAGTTCCACAGCTGCTGTTCGATGTACTCCGGGAGCCAGCGGTAATTTCGGAACATGCCATTGTCGGGTTTGAAAAACACGAGCGTGCCGTTTTCCTCTTTGCTGGGCTCCAGCTTGCTTTCACTTTTTAACTGCCCAAACTGAAATTCGGCAGTTTTAGATTTGCCTTCGCGGAAGGCCGTTACCAGAAAATACTCCGACAGTGCATTGACTGCCTTTGTCCCCACACCGTTGAGGCCCACCGACTTCTTAAAGGCCTTGGAGTCGTACTTTGCGCCGGTGTTGATTTTGCTCACCACATCAACAACCTTGCCCAGCGGAATTCCCCTGCCATAGTCGCGAATCATAACACCCTTATCGGTTATACTGATATCGATCTGTTTGCCATACCCCATGGCGTATTCATCAATACAATTGTCGAGCACTTCCTTCAGCAGGACATAAATCCCATCATCGGGGGTAGAGCCGTCGCCCAACTTACCAATATACATGCCCGGGCGAAGGCGGATGTGCTCCCGCCAGTCCAGCGATCTAATCTCGTCTTCGGTATACCTGACTTCTGCCATTTGTTGTGATTTCTGTTTTTGAGAAAGGACTTTTCCTTTCTTTCCTATTTTGTTTTCAGACTTGTCTCGATGGTAATTTGCGCCCAAAGTAATACAGTTTTGTTGAGTTATCAAACCCGGATAAGCGGAGATTGCAAATATAATACAAAATGTGTTTAAATTAGATAATTGTAAAACAAAAAAAAGATTAATACCCAAACGCCTTTCCCCTTGCACAAAGCCCCAGTGCTTGGTCGTGGAAAGTGGTTTAGAATCGAGACATCGTCCAATAGGCTGATTTCCAAGCCAATCAACCGTCTGAAGTTTTAATACATGCTAAACTGTCCATTAATAAAGTCATAGTAGTCTTTATTAAAATGCTTAATCACCGTTCATTTGATTATTTTAGTGCCCGAATTTTGACACCTAAGTAGAAATTGCCCTGTATGGAACTTGAGATGCTGGAACAAACCCCATTTTTGAGCATTGCATACGATCGCCGTCATTTTTTGTACGCGAACTGGAAGGGATATGTTTCAGTAGAACAAGTAAAGACAGGTTGTGTCTTGCTTCTGGAAACAGCGCGGTCCAAAAACTGTTTCAACTGGCTGAACGACAACCGGCAGGTTCTGGGTACCTGGACCCAGGCGGTACGTTGGTTATCCCAGCATTTTTTGCCCGAAATTGTGCGCAGCAATAAATTACGGATCGCTTTCATTTACTCACATCAGGTATCGGCCAGATATTCGGTAGATAAATTGCTGGAGGAAAACGATGAATACGAAGCCCAGACCTTCGAGTCGTATGAGCTGGCAGAGGCCTGGTTGCTCAATCAGGTTGATGCGACTGCCTTGATAACGCCTTTGACCGAAAGCGTATTCCACTTTCGCGACCATTCGCGGTTTTATATTCTTTCGGCTGCGGAGATCAATTATATAGTTGCCAACGGGAAATCAATACTGATCAATACCAACAGCAGTACGTTGGCGGTAAAAGGTAGTTTGGAAAGTGTGGAGGAGCAGTCAAGAAATTCCAGTTTGCTTCGGGTGCACCGCAGCTATTTTATCAATGTCGACAAAATTTCACACATTGTCTATCAGGCTGGCGGCGGCTATCTGGCCTACCTCAAAAACCAGGAGCATGCTGCGATTCCGGTAAGCCGTAAAATGTCGGCAACGCTTAAGAAGCGACTTGGAATCGAATCTTGAACCAATATATAGGATTCCCGTTCAATACGCCATCCTAACCATTCGCGCCAGTTTTCGTGTTGTTCATGCCAGTTGCCCAAATACCCCTCCCAAGGGTCAAGGATATTTTATATCTTTGGAAACATTAAATTCTAAACCAAACAGTATTTCTAAAAAACTACAACCCAAATATTGGGGTTGCACTCCTTTGCATTTTACGCTCTCAATTTAAGGGGCTCGTCCTACGCCCATTTTAATCGGAACACTCTTCAAGTAGGGTACCCGAAACTGTCCTTCAGTTTCGGGTTTTTTATGCCTTGTAAATCAGGGGTTTTCGGTGCTGGAAACTATCCCATTGCCTGTTGTTGCTCCTGTTCCCGGTCCCGAATCAACAGCAAACCAGCAAAGGTCAATGCGCCATTGATCAAAATGGTAAGAAACCCAACATCAAAATAGGGACTTGCTCGCGGCAGCAATCAGTATGGTAAGCGCAGGAGCGGCGATACAAACGGGCAGTACAAAACGATCCTGTACCTTGAAATCGGTGAAGAGACCAAAAATATACAATCCCAGCAGTGGGCCATAAGTAATGCCAGCGATCTGAAAAATCAACGATATGACCGCTTGTCCGCTGAATACTTTCAGCAATAAAATGATCACCACAAAAGCAGCGGCAAAAGCGAGGTGGACCAGCATGCGCTGGCGTTTTTGCCGACGCTCAAGGTCGGCAGTAAACGCCTGCTTTTCCTGCTCAGATACATAAGGATCTGGGTGATTACGGCCTTTCTCAAAATTTAAAAAATCTACACAGAAAGAGGTCGTCAATGCCGTAAGTGCTGAGTCTGAACTGGCATAAGTGCTGGCAACCAGGCCCAGTATAAAGAATATGCCAGCGGCCGTATCCAGATATCGGAAGGCTATTGTTGGGTACAGCTGGTCGGTGCGGGCAGGCACCGGAAGCCCCAGATTGCTGGAGTAGATGTACAACAGCGCGCCAAATACCAGGAAGGCAATGTTGATCAATACCATATAAATACAGAACACGAACATGTTCTTTTGGGCTTCCTTAATGTTTTTACAGGCCAGGTTTTTCTGCATCAGATCCTGATCGAGCCCGGTCATTACAAATGCGATCAGCGCGCCACTGACGAATTGTTTGATGAAATGATTGGGGTCGCTGAAAAAGTTGTCGAAAAAGAAAACCTGACCATACCGGCTGTTCCTGATGGCCGGCAGGATTTCGCCCAGATCCATGTTCAGCGACCGGCTAATTGTCACCACTGTCCAGATCACGGAGACCAGAAAAAGGTGGTCATGATGGTGTCTGTCCAAATGATGGTTTTTAACCCACCCCTAAAGGTATAGGCATAAATAAGGGCAAGCATCAGTACTACGGTGAGCGCAAAAGGAACGCCCATGGGCTGAAATACAAACTGCTGCAGGACAATGGCCGCCAGAAACATGCGGGCAGCCGACCCCAGGGTTCTGGATAGTATGAAAAAGCCTGCACCAGTTTTATAAGCCATTCGGCCAAATCGCTGTTCCAGGTATCCATAAATGGAGGTCAGGTTCAAGCGATAGTACATGGGCATGAGCACCGTAGCGATGAAAAAGTAGCCCACCAGATATCCCAGCACCATTTGAAGGTATCCAAAGCCGCGGTTAACACCTGTTTCGAGCCCCACGGCACCAGGAACAGAAATAAAGGTAACGCCACTGATGCTGGTACCAATCATGGCATAAGCCACCACATACCAGGGCACTTTTCTATTGGCCAGAAAAAAGCCCTCGTTGCCTACGTTTCTGCCAGTTAGAAAGGCAACCCCTACCAACATGGCGAAATACAGCAGTAGAATCAGAAGAATGAGGGCAGGACTAATCGGTTCGCTCATAGGATTGCTATACAGGTGTAGGGCCGTGTGGCGGCAAATGTATGCATTTCCCGGTAAAGGGGGAGGTTTAGTGGGATTTTAACCGATTTTTCAGGGTAAATACGGATGCTGCAGCCGTGAAATATTTAGCGCACCAAGCAGCCCTTGCCATGCAAAGGATAGAAGGTTGAAATAACTAATTGTTGAAATATTTCAGGAAAGGGGAGTGACCAACTCCAAAAGGCTAAATCCGAACACACTCTCTTATCAACGAATATTTTGTTAAAAATTAATGCATTGAGAACCAAATAGTTAATCCTTCGGAGCAAAGCCAAAGACTAAAGGCCAATGGCTAAAACCCAAATTATTCGCCAAATACCCCTTCCCTGCGTAGTTTAAAGTACTCGCGGAAGGAGATCATGCGCTCTTGCTTTTCGTCCCATAACTTGTGAAAAATACATTTCAGACTTGCCCAAAAGGTAATGCTGTTGGCTACCTTTTCAAATACAGGATTTTCATGGTGGCATCTGGCCAGCTCATAATTGGGGACCAGCGGATTGAGGTGGTGAATATGGTGGTAGCCAATGTTGCCGGTTAACCAATGGACCAACTTAGGCAACCGGTAATACGAACTGCCCTGAACCGCTGCACGGATATATTCCCAGCGATCTTTCCATTGCTTATAGGTCGTTTCGTGCTGATGCTGGACGTAAAAAAACCAGATGGCGATGATGCCAAACGCCCAAATAATAGGCAAGTGGACAAACAGCAGGGCTCTTGCACCAAAAATGAAGCCCAGCCCCACTAAAAACAGCACGATCCGGACGTTACTCCAAATCAAGGCGCGTTTTACCTGCTCAAAGCCTTTGGCGTCGATGAGTGGCAGTCGATTGTTGATCAAAATATAATAGATGGGGCCGATGATGAACAGTATAATACCGTTTCGGAAAAACATGTATTTCAGTTTGCCCATCCTGTCGAGTTGGTGAAACTCATCAGCTGTCAGGGTGTGAATATCGCCAATATCGCGGTGTTCCCACAAAATGCCATTGTGGCCGTGGTGAAAATTATGGCTTTTTGCCCAATACTTGTAGGGAATCATGCTGAACAAGGAGCAAACCTGTCCTATCGCATTGTTTACTTTCCGGGATGCGGTAAACGATTGGTGACCGCAATCGTGTTGAATGATAAAAATGCGCACGAGAAAAAAAGCGTTGACGACACCCAGGAGCAGCGTTAGCCCATAGGAAACTTCGTACAGGAAATACATGGCCGCCCATATTCCAAGGAAAGGAACAAAGGAGGTGAGTATTTGAATGATGGCTTTTTTATTGTTGGGGAGTTGGTAGGCTTTTACTATAAGGGGCAATTGCTGGTAGAGCGCTTGCTCTTTCACATCAGTTTGCTGCATGTTGGTAGTGTTCTAAAAAATTGAAAGCACAAAATGATAAATAAACGGCGGTTTGAAGTCACTATGCCGTAAAAAATGGACAAGACTTCGCATATTCTTTCCTAACGGCGCTTAACGGCCTCCGCTGTCGCGGAAAATTGGGGCAACCAGCGCAGAATCTATAGGTAGAACAGGTGGCGGGGCCAATGGTTTACCTGGCTTGCTGAGCATACTGGAGTCGCGGATAGCAGCCTGTGCCTCGGCCAGTAAAATGGAGTCGACTTTTTTTTCGGCCGTTTGAAGCATTGTTTCCCGGCATTGCTCCAGCGCTGTGCTGATGTAGGTGGCTTTGCGTTCGGCTACCGCTGCTCGAATAGTGGTTTCCTTATCGGGGCCGCAGCCCAGGTTTGACAGCAGTATCAGCAACCCAAATGGAATAATTCGGTTGGGCATCATTTTTTTCATGTCCCAAATTTACACCAGTTTTGCCATGAACAAGCCGAAAACTATTGTTAGTGTAGTAATTTCAGACTAGTTTGTCTCCAATGTTAAGAAATTGAGAAAAAAAAATTACCCAACCTATTGTGAACATTGAAATCTTGTTATCTTTGCACTATCAGAAGTCGTAAAGACGTTTGATTTCCAAGTTCAAATTCTCGCTTTTTAGCGTCTATTTAAGATTGTTTTCATTTGGTTTTTTGGGGTTATACAGGGTGCTACCAGTAATGGTCAGTGCCCTGTTTCTTTTTGTGCCTACCGGTTGTCGTAACCAGCCCGGAACCGCGGTTTTACCCGGATGGCTGCATTATCAGGGCAATGTCATATTATGCGGTTTATTCCTGTCACCGCCTACAAAGGGCCTACTTTTGTGTTTGACGTATCACGAAATTAATCTACCATGCTCATTCGTCCTCGCCGCAACCGGCAATCGGCCGCCATCCGGGCACTGACTACCGAAACGCACTTGCATCCGCAACACATGGTGTATCCCCTTTTTCTGGAAGATGGGCATGGCGTGCGCCGTGAAATCAAGTCGCTACCCGGCGTTTACCGGTTTTCGCTGGATGCACTGATTCCGGAAATCGAATCTTGCGTGTCGCTGGGTATAACATCCTTCGTGCTGTTTCCTGCCGTATCAGATGAATTAAAAGACGCGGTGGCGAGTTACAGCTATGCCGACGATAATTTTTACCTTGAAGCAGCGCGTCAAATCAAATCGCGGTTTCCTGAAATTTGCCTCATCAGCGATGTCGCCATGGACCCATACAGTTCGGACGGGCACGACGGGCTGGTGGTAGATGGCGCAATTGTCAACGATGCCACCTTGCCCATTCTGGGACGCATGTCGGTCGCACAGGCACAAGCGGGCTTCGATATGCTTGGTCCTTCCGACATGATGGACGGCCGTGTGGCCTACATGCGAGCGGTTTTGGACGAAAATGGGTATTCCCAAACCGGAATTTTATCTTACACGGCCAAATACGCCAGTGCGTTTTACGGCCCATTTCGGGATGCGCTCGATTCAGCGCCTAAAAGCGGGGATAAGAAAACTTACCAAATGAACCCGGCCAACAAGCGTGAGGCGCTCATTGAGGCCGAGTTGGACACCGCAGAAGGGGCCGATATGCTGATGGTGAAACCTGCCCTGCATTATTTGGACGTCATTCATGCACTCAAAGAGCGGTTTGAACTCCCCATCGCAGCCTACCATGTAAGCGGAGAATGCGCAATGCTGAGCGCCGCCTGCCGCAATGGCTGGCTCGATTTTGAACGTGCCATGCCGGAAACACTGTTGAGCATTAGAAGAGCTGGCGCAGATGTTATCCTGACGTATTTTGCCAAGGATTTTGCCCAGCGGTTCCCGAATGGGGTTTAAAAGAAGGTAACATTCCCTTTCTTACCAGTATAACCCGAATAGTTTCCGCTTCTTCTTGATCCCTTTCTTGGTTTTCTTGATCATGACCGCTGTGCTGGTCTGGCTTTCTACATGAAAGCGGTTGTAGGCCTGTATGACATAGGTGTAATAGGCGCCTTGGGCCACCGACTGGTCTTCGTAGATCCACTGGGCGGGGTTGAAGGCGGATAGGCCGATCAGGTTAGCGGGGTCTTTGATGTCGCCAATCTGGTCACCATTGAAGCGGAAAACCGCAAAATAGTAGGGCATTTCATCGCCAGACAGAAGGTCGCAGGTGTTCCAGCCCAGTTTCACAGAGCGGTCAGTACCCTTGATGTTACAGATCTGCGGGGCGGCCGGCGGTTTAGGTGAGCGGCTTTTTAGCGCGGGCAACAGTGCCTGCCTGCTGTATACATTTTTTATCAGGGAGTCGCGAACGCCAAGGGTGTTGCGCACCATCGTTTTTGAAGAAAAAAGAATACTGCCCTGAACCCTGGGATTGAGTCGGTTGAGCGAGATCTGTCGTTGCAACTGGTCCGGATTGTTCCAGCTTGGATCGTTGGCATCGTTGCCTACTTTATAGGCTGCTTGCCCTATGTACACTTGCTGGCCGTAAGAATGACGCCCCCACCAATCAGCCAACACCTGATAATCGGCAGGTGGGAAGCCTATGCTCCAGTACACTTGTGGCGCAACATAATCAATATACCCTTTTTGGAGCCAAAGCAGCACATCCGCGTAGAGGTCGTCGTAACTGGTGAGTCCTGCACGGGTGGCAGAGCCATTGATGGGATCTTTGTCAATGTTTCTCCAAACGCCTGTGGGGCTGATGCCAAATTTTACATAAGGCTTGACATCACGGATAGCTTTTGATACATCCTGGATAAGTTTGGTGACATTATCCCGTCGCCAATCCTCTATTTTAGAGAATCCACGCGGGTCGGAAGCGAAGAAGCCGTAATCGTTCAGCGGCTGTCCGCTGGTGGGGTAGGGGTAGAAATAATCATCAAAATGAATGCCATCAACGTCGTAGCGCAGCAAAATATCTGAAACGATGTTCACAAGGTAACGCCGTACAAAGGGGCTGGCCGGGTTAAAATAATACTTGCCGCCATACGGAAACACCCATTCTGAGAGGCGGTCTTTGGGGAGCGTCCGGATGGGATGGGTGGGCGCCAGGCTGGCTGTATCCAAATCAAAGGTAGCCCTGTAGGGATTCAACCAGGCGTGAAACTCCATCCTGCGCTGGTGGGCGCCATCGATCATGTATTGCAGCGGATCGTACATTGGCTCCGGTGCTTTGCCCTGTTGCCCGGTCAGGTACTTGCTCCATGGGGCGAGTTTGTTGGGGTAAAACGCATCGCCAGCGGGCCTGATTTGCACAAACACTGCATTGGTTCCCATGGCCTTCAGTACATCAAGGATGCTGTCGAACTCCATTTGCTGCCGTTGGGTGGACAAATTGGAAGAAGAGGGCCAATCTATGTTGACCACCGTTGCGATCCAGGCGCCGCGCATTTCTGCGAGCGGAGCAGTTTGGGCATTGGAACGGCTGAGGAGTGCAACCAGGAGGCCAAAGGCCAATATCAAGCGAATGTGCTTTGTCATAATGGAATGGGTTTGGCCGTAAAAATAGGGAAGATTTTGAATTGTTGGGTAGATGGCCTGTTCTCTCATCAGTTACGAACGTGTTCGGATTTAACATTTTGGCGCCTGGGTGACCAACTTTCTTCTGCTCGTCGTTATTTTTTAGACCCGGATTACCCGTATACGAATCTAAAAAATGCCTTGATCAAAACAAAATTTGCCTACCCAGCCATCCGAATGTTAAACCCGAACACGTTCTAAGTTGCTTGAAGAGGCGTTTTGCATAACTTTACCGGAATAAGCCGGCGGGCCTGCGCCATCCCCTGCAGAAGTCATGAAGTGGTTTGTCTCATGTTTTTCAGGATGTTATCCACAAACTGTCCTGTTTTAATCGGCAAGGTATCGTATTTTTAAAGGAAGTCTCGCTTCGCTCAAGCTGGCGGCAAGTCAGCAACCAAGGAATCCACAATCTCCCTTACCTTTGGTGCATCAACCTTTCGAACATGAAATTTCCACAACCCATACCCGTCGCGGAACTTGCGGCGCGTTTTAATGCCGAACTGATCGGCGACGCCAGCCTCCAGGCCACCGGCATCAATGAAATCCACAAAGTGGAGCCAGGTGACGTTGCCTTTTCGGATGCGCCCAAGTATTTTGAAAAAACGCTGCAGAGTGCCGCTACCATCATTTTATTAAATGCTCCTGCCGATTGTCCACCGGGAAAGGCCATTCTGGTGGTGCCGGAGCCTTTTAAAGTTTATGATACACTGATTCGTGAGCACCGGCCATTTGAGCCGCTCAGTTCACCCGTTAGCCACCGCGCCCACATCCATCCCAGTGCTATTTTGGAACCTGGTGTAGTGGTAGCCGCCAACGTGCGCATCGGTGCCTACGCCTACATCCAGGCCAATACCTATATAGGCGAATATACTGTCATCGGTGATCATGTGAGCATTGGACCCAATTCGATCATTGGCTCGGATGCCTTTTATTTTAAAAAACAGCCCGATGGCTCGTACCAAAAATGGCGCTCTGGTGGCCGGGTAATCATCGAAGATCATGTTGACATCGGCGCTGGATGTACCATCAACAAGGGGGTCAGTGGCGATACGGTAATTGGCGCAGGCAGCAAACTCGATTGTCAGATCCATATCGGCCATGGCGTAGTGGTGGGTAAAAACTGCCTTTTCGCTGCCCAGGTGGGTATTGGCGGGAAAACGATTATCGAAGATAATGTGGTGCTTTACGGACAAGTTGGCGTGGTGCAGGCCATTCGCATCGGTGCCGGCGCTGTGGTACTGGCCGGTGCAGGTGTTTCTAAGTCCATCGAGGGTGGCAAGACCTATTTTGGCGCACCAGCCGATGAAATGCGGACCAAGTACAAGGAACTGGCTGCGCTGCGCATGTTGCCCGATATGATCAAAAACAAGACCTGATCTGATGTCAGCCGAAAGCCATACTGCCCTTATCCGCCAGGAAGCCGAACGGCTTGGCTTCTGGTTTGCCGGATTTGCCAGGGCTGAACGTATGGACGAAGAGGCGCAGCGTTTGGAGCACTGGCTCAACCAGGGCGCACATGGCAAAATGGGCTACATGGAAAACCATTTCGATCTCCGCATTGATCCTACCAAGTTGGTGCCAGGCGCTAAATCGGTCATTTGCCTGGCCTACAATTACCACAACCCGGAAAAGCAATCCGACCCGAACGCACCCAAAATAAGCCAGTATGCCTACGGGCAGGACTACCACACGGTGGTAAAAGACAAACTCAAGGCCTTGCTGGCTTTTATGCAGTTGGAAATCGGAGCGGTGGAAGGCCGTTGCTTCGTCGACAGTGCGCCGGTACTGGAACGCGACTGGGCCCGCAGGGCCGGTTTGGGCTGGAACGGCCGCCATACGCTGACCATACACCCTCGACATGGCTCTTACTTTTTTCTGGCAGAAATCATTTGCGACTTACCCCTGGTGTACGATGAGCCCATTCGCGACCACTGCGGTACTTGTCGGCGCTGTATCGATGCCTGCCCCACGGAAGCCATTAGTGCAGAAGGTTATTTTTTAGACGCCCAAAAATGCATTTCCTACCTCAGTATCGAACTGCGGGAAGCCATCCCTGAGGGTTTCAAGGGGAAACTGGACAACTGGATGTTTGGCTGTGATGTTTGCCAGGACGTGTGCCCCTGGAACCGGTTTTCAGCGCGGCATCAGGAGCCTGCTTTCGAACCTCACCCTGAATTGCTGGGTATGGCGCAACGCGAATGGTTGGAATTAACCGAAGAAGTATTCGGCCGGCTTTTCAAAAAATCGGCTGTCAAACGCGCTAAATATGCGGGTTTGATGAAAAATATTGCATTCTTAAAGGGATAGCCCGGACTATTTCGGAATCCGGATTTCGTAACTCTTTCCCGCTTTGTTGGTCAGTTTGCTGTCGACCAGCCAGGCATTGTACAATTTCAGCATCCTGTAGCTGGTGCCGTGTTCGGCCGCGAAATCTCCCCAGCTCGCCACCGGCCCCTTTACGGTTACCACCTTGTAATTGTTCATTTCGGGATAAAGGTGGGCTTTGGGAATCACGTATTCGTAGGTTTCCGGGTGTTCCATCACTTCTTTAATGGCAACAATGCGGAAGGGGTAGCGCATGGTTTCATCGGCGGCCAGGTTGAGGTCGAAAAAGGTTTTTGCCCGCTGTTTGCTCATCTCTGTGGATATCCTGCCAGGTCCGCCATTGTAAGCCGCAGCAGCCGCCACCCAACTTCCCAGGTTCTGGCGCTGAGCTTTGAGGTATTTGCAGGCGGCATGGGTTGCTTTTTCCAGGTCATAGCGTTCATCAACTTCAGTGTTAACTTCCAGCCCGTACTGGTCGGCGGCACTCTTCATAAACTGCCAAACGCCTTTAGCCCCGGAAGGAGAAATGACATTGGAGAGGTTGCTTTCAGCAACAGCCAGATACTTAAGGTCATTGGGTACCCCTTCTTCCTTTAAAATAGGCTCTATGACAGGGAAAATGGCGTTGGCACGCTTAATGGAAAGGATGGTTGCCGAATGGTAATATACATTGCGCAGGAGCTCGGCATCAAGCCGCTGCTGGACGTCAAAATTATTCATTGGCAATTGTTCGCCACAGAAACTGAAGGGCCTGTCCAGGTCGATGGAGCGCACAATTTGCTCCGGTGAACTGGCATCGGTATATTCGTCATCCCCTTTGAAAGAAGTAATGAGCATAAATACCAGTCCGGAGGCCAGTAAAATATTCAGGATGAGCAGGTTGCGAACGTTGTTCATAAGACGGGTATTTTAGGTATTCAAAAGGGCAAAACGCGAAAATGACCGAAAACTGGTGTTTGAGCCGCGGCCATTTTTTTCAGGTACAATTGATCCAGCGCCTGGTCCGGGGTGCATTGCAAAACGTCGTTGGCATAGGGGCTGGCAAAGGTCGCTACGAGCATATAGGCCCAACGGGGAATGATGGCATCGGTTGAACAGTATACGGCCAGGTTTTTACCCTGGTATTGTTCCCAATCGTGCGATTTAAGGGCTTCACGGAAATCTTTCTCCTTCAGGATCAGTTCCATGAAAAGGTATTGCTTTAGGTCCAACCCAACTACTTCACCTTTTGGATAGTAGTCTTCCAAATTGATGGTGATAAGGCCGCTGTTGGCAACCCGATTGATGAGCGGTTTATCGGTCATAGCAGGTTGTTGATTCAATTGCTGAACAAATATAGGTTATTATTCTTCCGACTCCAAGTCATGGCCCGGCATGGTCTCTTCCGAAGCCGGTGTCTCACCAATAGAGTTTTCCACTTCTTTGAAGTCTTTGGGTTTGGGAAGATCCTGCAGGCTCTTGATGCCCATGTAGTCCATGAATTTCTCTGAAGTGCCATACAGGAGCGGCCGACCCGGGCCTTCACTTCGCCCGGTGATAACAACAAGTTCTTTCTCTAAAAGTTTCTGCAAGGCATAATCGCAGTTCACGCCCCTTATGGCTTCAAGGTCGGACTTGGCCACGGGTTGGCGGTAAGCCACAATGGCCAATGTTTCCATCGTAGCCTGTGAAAGGCGTTTTTTTGTCGTTTGCCGCAGGTGAATGGCAATGGTATTGTGGTAAGCACCCTTGGTCATAAACTGAAAGCCTCCGGCAATGTCCACCAGATCAAAGGCAAAAACCTCTTGCCGGTAACGCTCGCGGATGGCTTGTATGGCCGCCAGAATTTCCTCCGCGCCGATTTCAGTTTGCGTTGCTTCATCCAGCACCGACTTAATGTCTTCCAGCGGAATGGCCTGTGGTGTGGCGAAAATCAGTGCCTCAATATGTTGTTGTAAAAAATCCATGGGCTGCAAAGGTAAACTATGATTGGATTCATTTAATGCTTCAGGATCATTTATACCTTACAGGCTGTTTCATTGCCTTGTTTTTTTGTTTTTATGGTACAATTAGAAACCATTTTACGACAATTTATCCGGTTTGATGCTTGTCTGGAACTCGTTCCGGTGGGGCACGGGCAAATCAACGACAGCTACCACGCGCGCTTGCTACAATCCGGGAAAGAGACGCAGTGGCTGTTGCAAAAACTGAATACAGCAGTTTTTACACAACCCGAACTGGTGATGGACAACCTCGTCCGTGTCAACCAGTGGTTGCTGCAAAGTGACTACAGGCTGCAGATTTGTCCGCCCTTATCCAGTTTGCATCAGCAATGGCTTTTTGCCGATGCCGATGGGGGAACATGGCGTGTTTTCCCTTTTGTAAAAGATGCCTATGCACCTGAACGCGCTGTCAGCGCAGCCGTTGCAGCAGCAGCAGCAGGCGCTTACGGCCAGTTTAGCCGGGCTTTGTCCGGGTTTCCTGTCGAACAGTTGCACGAAACCTTGCCGGGGTTTCACGATACCTTGTTGCGTTGGCAAAATTTTGAAAAGGTCAGGCAAGCGGATCCCTGCAACAGGGTTGGGGGGCTGGCCGCAGAAATGGAAGCGGTGCAAGCCATGTATCCTGTTTTTGAACGAGTTGATCAATTGAAAAAAAGGGGTGGTTTGCCCCTGCGGGTAACCCACAACGATACAAAGGCGGGCAATGTGCTGTTGCACAGGGAAAGCCACACAGCCTTGGCGGTCATCGACCTGGACACGGTAATGCCGGGCTCTGTTTTGTCGGACTACGGTGATATGGTTCGGAGTTTCGTACCCAATCTGTACGAGGATGCCCGCGAAACGGAGGATTTGCAACTGCAAACCGGCATACTGGATGCCCTGACCCAGGCTTATTGGGTGGAAATGGAGGAGGTGCTTACACCTTTAGAACAAAGCCTACTGCCCTTGGGCGCCCTTTGGATGACAGGAGAGCAGGCACTTCGCTTTCTCAGCGATTACATCGATGGCGATCAATATTATAAAATCCGTTATCCCGGGCACAACCTGGACCGGGCCCGCAACCAAATTGCGTTGTTCCATCTTTTGGAAAAATACTACTGGCGTAGCCAGTACCTCGGCCACTAGTGCAGCATCCGGCGAAAAACCCTGTGAATTGACGGCCACTGCACTGAGTTGCGACCGAGTTTTGTTTTTTACTTTTGCTCCGCAAAATACCGGAGCTGACGCAAGCCGAGTTTTTTCAAAAAAACAGACTACTAATTGCCGGAAAACATCACCGTGTACAAGGAACTTTTAATCCCCTCGCTGTCCAGCGAATAAGGTGTCCCACGCTCTATATACAGGGTCTTCATTTGGCCCATACGCAGGTTTTCATCGTGGTACAAGTCAACACAGATAACTTTCCCATCGTACAATGCCATGATGTCGGGCATGAGTGTATGCCCTACTACCATGTGTTCTGCCCCTGCAAACGCCAGCGCTTTGTCGATGTCTTCAGGGCTGACCCGATTGCGCGCAGCGCCCCGAAACCAAAAGATGCCGGTATGGACATCAAAAATAGCTTTAGCCCGTGGTTCTGAAATGAATTTTTCGGCTACACCGTAGTGCAAACGCGCCAAATCGTTAATGTCGAACAAGGACAAATCCGTTTGAGCAAGTTCCGCACTGATGCCGCCATGGCAAAACAGATAGGTGCCAATGCGTTCTACGGCATTTTTGGAGCGCAGCCAGCGACCAAGCTCAGTATTGCTGGCGTAGAGATCTGAATACGCATCGCCCAGTACATCCGCATTAGCGAGGTATTTATTGCGCACATATTGGGTGTAGCCGTACATGTTGAGCAATTCATGGTTACCGATAATAAAATGCACCATGCCGCCAGCCTTGGTTGCTTCGGTTTCCAGTTTGTACACCAGCCAAAGGCATTCGGTGACATTGAGGCCGCGGTCGAAAAAATCACCCACCAAAACCAGATGCCCGTTTCCAAAGCTCCAGTTCAATTTGGTATCAATTACTTTGGCGCCCAGGAGCATGGTCTTAAAAGCCTGGAAATTGCCTTCAATGTCGGAAAGCACCAGCATGCGGTCGGGTAGGGGATAGTCCCAGGCAGGAATGGGCAGTGAATCGTGCAGGCCAAAGGAGAAGTAATCGTCGGATTCGGGCACACTGCAATTCAGGATGATGTCGCTGCGGTGTGCATAAACTTTGGTATTGACGACAACTTGCGTGTCGCGGGTTTCTACTGACTTCACAACGATTTTATTAGCGCCTTTATAGAACACATAAGGCCCATCAGTACCAGCACGGGAGTTGTCCAGTGGTGGGTCGCCTTTGGCAAAAAGCAGCATCGGCAGGCAAGCAAGAACAGGCAAGAGTGTTTTCCAGCGCATCGTTAATCTTCAGTTGTTACTATACTAAACAACGAAGATACGAACTGTTCGTCACCTGGGGGATTTGATGCTCAGGTGTGTTGGTTGCCCTGGGATGGGGTGATTCAGGATAATATTTTACGCTAACTAAAAGTGTTTTGCTTTTATGTTATGGATAGCCGAAAGGAAGGCTGAAAGAGAATAAAATTTGGAGTACTGGATTTGAATTATTTTCTGCGATGACACATTTATTACAAAAAATGCTAAAAAATAAGATTGGGATTTGAAATCCATGGCTGGATTCCAAACCCAATCTTCGTGTTATTTCATCGTTACTTACTATTCAATTTCTTTTTCTCCACCTCCCTCTATGGTGACATGGCTGGAGGCGTCGTTCTTGATTTTTGCCCGCTGGTTACTGTGTACGTTGGCATTGGAGCCATTGGATGCGTCTACACGAACCCGTTCGGCGCGATAGGCGCCTGCTTCCAGTGTTGCGGCATCGGAAAGATCGGCTTCCAGTTCATCGCCCTTTCCAAACAACTGTATCCGGCATGGTCCGCTTTGGCTAATGCTGAGGTAGTTGCTGTCGAAGTACCCCTTAATCTGCGAGGTTCCTCTGGCCGTGATGTTGGCCCGGCCCTCTTCAAAGCCGCGAATGGTAACGTTGCCCGAATTGTTGGCGTACAGGTCAGTAAAAACAGGGGTTTCGATCAGCACTTTCACCTTAGCGCTGCTGGAACCGTCTTTGGCGGTGATGGTAAGCTTGTCGCCGGCGCGAATGATATCGAGTGCGTCGGAGGGGTCACTGATGTTCATCTTGAACCGGTCTCCTTTGCGGATTTCCGTTTCAAAGGGGCCTTCCAGGATGAAATTGTCGTAATTGCTGTAGTCCTGGTAGTCGGAAGATCCGAAGTTGGGGCAATCAGCGCATACCAGGCCATCGTTGGTCATCCGGAATGGCTCATTGGGATAATTGCTGATGCGGTAGTCTTCACCCCGGGCGTATTCAGAGTTCCAGGTATGGTTGTTGATTTCTTCGCCAAAGACGATGAATTTTCCCGGCGGCACGAGAATGACCAGGTTCATGCGTTGCGCCCTGAATTTTTTTCCATTGGGGATGCTGATGTAGTTGGGGATTTTCAGCACATTCCCTACCAATACGGGCTTGAACATAACCTGCTGCGCATTCTCCATCGCGTCTCTGGAGTTAGATCCTCTGGCTGTAACGTTGACGATGCATTCAAAGTCACCCCGGTTGGAGGGCTTAACCTTAACGTCCGGAGAAGTGGTGATTTGAAGGTTGTCGTCAATAATACGCAGTCCGTCTCCGTCAAAAAAGTGATCGTAGTTGGAAAGCTCGGGTTCCGTCATGTATTCTACCCGCAGGGTATCGGAGTTCAGGCCAGAAAGGCTTACGCCCTGGGTCAGGGTGCGACTTTGTCGGAACGACTGGGCAGTGAAGGCGCCCAGAATAATTGCGAAGGCCAGGTTGACAGCCCAAACAATACCCATGGTTGCGCCTACCCATTTTGGTATTTTGAATTTCATCAGGAGGCGCGCAAAAAGAAGGGCAAGTCCAATGGCTGGTATTGCCAGCAGGAAAAAGATACTGGTAGTGGCCAGATAAGTAGTTCCATCAGAGAACGGACTGAAATAGCTGAGGTAAGGCGCAGCAGCCATGATGCCCCAGAAACTGCCAATCCAACCCACTACCAGTGATACAAAAAACGCAACGGCCAGGATGATGAGGATGAGCAGGCCGAATTTGGCAAAGAATTTTACCACAAAGGCAAATACCGATCCAATGACATTGAGTACGTTGGCCAGGCCGTTTGCCGCGTTATGCCCGGCTACCCCGCTTTTTTTTTTCGCAGTGTTGCTGAACTCATTTACTTTCTCCCCCAGCCGCTCAAAACCTTCTTCCACTTCGCGAGCGATATTGTCTACATTAATGGGTTCGCCGCGCATAGAGAGCCGTTCGGCGGCAGTGCGTGCCGGCGGGATGAGCGCCCACATTATAATATAGGCCGTACCCCAAAAACCTGCAGAGATAAAGGTCAGCAGTACAAATATCAGTCGCATCCAAACCGGGTCGTTGATGCCAAAGTAGGCAGCCAGGCCGGAGCAAACACCGGCGGCCACTTTATCCTCTTCATCGCGAAAAAGGCGTTTTCCAGTCCGGAAAGAACCTGATTTGGCCTTCTTTCCACCCATGTTGCGGCGATTGTCGATGGGCTCGGCGCCGAAGTCTTCGGGTTTGCCCATGATTTGTACGGCTGCTTCTACATCGGGGAGCATAACGATGTTGCGGTTGCCAAGTTCAGCGGTTACGAGTTCACCCAGTCGCATTTCAATATCGGCCAGGATTTCATCCCGACCCTCGCTGGCGCTGAAACGGCGGCGGATGCTATCGAGATACAGGTTGAGGTATTCAAAGGCATCGTCGTCTATGGTGAAGGCGAACCCGCCCAGATTGATATTTAATATCTTGTTCATAATAAAAGAGATAGGGTTGTTTGTAGATGGCTTGCGATTTGTTGGATGTGCGGTTTAATCGGCCGCGTCTGCAGCGAAATCAGCTTTTGATGTGCTTGACTCTGGTTGGTTGTTCAGGGTTTGGGCTACCGACTGTACCAGTTGTTGCCAGCTGGTACTCAGCCCTTCGAGGGAAGCTGCGCCATCTGCGGTGATTTTAAAGTACTTTCGCGGAGGCCCGGCATTGCTTTCCCGCCAGGTGTATTCCAGCAGTCCGTCGTTTTTTAAGCGTGTGAGCAGTGGGTAGAGTGTGCCTTCAACGACGATGAGGTCGTTGGCTTTTAATTTGGCAATGATGTCGCTGGGGTAAACTTCTTCACCCTCAATGATTGCCAGAATGCACATTTCCAATACCCCCTTTCGCATCTGCGCCTTTGCATTCTCAAGATCCATAGCTTAATGTTTTTAGTTGTTGCTTTCAAACAGGCTTTAATAACCTGCACTGTAATGATGATACAAAGATATGGCTAAGGAAGGTATATTGCAATACATAGAACCGTCTTAAGCAGGGTTCTGGGTTAAATATTTTTTGTAAATTCCTTTAAAATGTTGGTATTCAGTTACTTGTGTTGATAATAATTTTTTAAAAAAAATAACATTTTTTTTGCCGGCAGTGATCCGGTGACTGAATGTGAACATTTCTTGGTGTTATACCGAATTTAATGGCATGGGGTATAGGTGGTTGGGATAGAGGATGGAGGTTGAGGAGTTTTCATTGCACATTGCGTTGCTTTTAAAGCGCGCGCGCGAAATGGAGCGGTTATACGGTGGATGTTTTAATATAAGTCTGCTGGTCTGTTATATTTTTTACTAAAGGCGTTTGTAGAATTACCCGATTGTCTTACCTTTGCAGCCCGATTTAAAAAAGGAAGTGGTAATGGATCCGTTTACACCGTTTTCCATCCCTGTACTGGGGCTGAAAATAGGAATGCACAACTACCAATATGTATTGGACGGTTCGTTTTTCCGCCACTTTGAGGATTCGCTGATTGATGTATCGGAGGTGCGTTGTACCCTTGAACTAGAAAAGCGGTCGGATATGCTGGTATTGGATTTTGTGTTGGAGGGTTGGGCAGAAGCCGTTTGTGATCGATGTACAGCAACCATTAAGTTGCCCATTGTAAATGAAAAGCAACTGCTGGTGAAGTTGAGCGAGGAAGAAGATGTGGAGGAGGAAGATGAGGTCGTGTTCATTTCAAGAGAAGTATCGCATTTTAATGTGGCCCCTTACTTGTATGAATTCTCGATTCTTGCCTTGCCCATTACTAATATTATTGAGGATTGCGAAAATTTGCAGGATCCGCCTTGTAACCAGGAGATTTTGCGTTTTTTAAAGCCTGAAGACGGACCGGATGATGAAAATTCGGTCTGGGATGTACTCAAAGATTTGAACAAAAATTAATTTTTAGATATGCCTCATCCTAAATGGCGGCACTCGAAGCGCCGCAAGCGCGCACGCCGCACACACTTTAAGACGGAAGTTCCTACACTGGCTACTTGCCCGACAACAGGTGAACGTCACTTGTTCCACCACGCTTATGTCGTGGATGGTGATTTGTATTACCGTGGTCAGGTTTTGATACCTGGTAAGTTATCGGCCGAAGAAATAGCTTAACTATTTCAATTTTGGTTGGTTTTGAGGAGGCTCCAGTCCCGCTTGTCGGGATACTGTGGGGCTTTTTCTGTTTTACAACCGAATCTATCCTACGCCTGGAATGTTCACTTTTCAACCATCCAACGCCATGTAAAAGTCCATCGTAAAAACCCCTAATGCCCCGCTTCCGATTGGCCCCTACAATCAGGCTACCCTATGGAACAACGTGCTGTTTGTCTCCGGGCAAATTGCCATTGACCCAGCCAGTGGTGCACTCATTATGGAAAGTATTGAGTCAGAAACACATCAAGTGCTTCAAAATGTGCGTGCCATCCTGGAGGCGGCTGGTTCCGGACTCGACAAGGTGCTCAAGGCCAGCGTTTTTGTAAAGGACATGAACATGTTCGGAAGGATCAATGCCGTCTATGCGGAGTACTTTGAAGAAGCAACAGCCCCGGCCCGTGAATTGGTACAGGTTTCGGAGTTGCCCAAGTTTGTCAACATCGAAATTTCTGTCATCGCAACCGTCTGAACACTTTAACGCCTTAAAAAGCAACTTCCCAAATTCAACCGCACAATTAAATAACCGCTCATGAAACGCGTTTTGTCTTGTATTCAGCCCACCGGCGACCTTCATTTAGGAAACTATTTCGGCGCCGTGCAAAATTACGAACGCCTGCAGGCTTCTTACGACTGTGTATACGGCGTGGTGGATTATCATTCCATGACCATGCCTTACAAGGCCTCCCAACTCCGGGAGAATACCTGGAAAATGGCGTTTTATCTCCTTGCCTGCGGAGTGAAAATGGAAAACCTGTTTGTACAGGGGCTGGTGCCGGAACACATTGAGCTGAGTTGGATCCTGGGCTGCGTTACATCCTATGGCGAACTGACCCGCATGACCCAGTTCAAGGACAAATCCGATCAGCTGCGCGAATCTGATAAAGATGCTTTTGTCAGCCTTGGGTTGTTTGCTTATCCGGTGCTGCAGGCAGCGGATATCCTGATCTACCGCGCCGATTATGTGCCAGTGGGGAAAGATCAGGAGCAACACCTGGAGCTCTCGCGCAACATCGCCCAACGTTTCAACCACCAGTTTGGCAAAGAGTATTTTGTTCATCCGGAGCCACTTTTTACAGAAACACCTAAAATTCTTTCTCCAGCCGATCCTAATCGCAAAATGAGCAAGAGCCTGGGTGAAAAGCACTACATCAACCTTTTTGGTGATGAAGACAGGATTCGCAAGCAGATCAAATCGGCAGTAACCGACACGGGTGATACCCCGGAAGGTGAAATGAGCGCTGGTGTGCAGAACCTGTTCGCGCTGCTGAAGGCTTGCGACAACATGGATGCCTACAACAGCCTTATGGACGATTACAAGGCCGGGGCGCTTCGTTACAGCGATTTGAAGGCAGCCGTTGCCGATGCTGTGGTAAATTTGGTACATCCACTTCGCGAAAATCTGGCTGCATTGGAAGCCGATAAGCGCAATGTTAAAGCCCAAATTCAGGCCAACAGCGCTAAGATTCGCGAACGCGCGCAGGAAACGCTTCGGGAAGTTCGGGAGATCGTAGGTTTGATACCGATGAAGTAGGTTGATACGACTGGGTTAGACCTTGCCCTCCAATTTTATTTATCTTTGAAGCACCCGGAATTTCCCGGTGCCATGGCACAGCAATTATGTCGTATACCCTTTATGATCTGAACGAGTTTATCCGGCGGGTGCTCGCCCTAAACTTTCGTGAACCTATTTGGATTACCGCTGAAGTTGCAGCCTGTAAGCCGTCCCGCAGCCATTTTTACCTCGATTTGATTCAGAAGGGCGACGATGATGTGGTGGCACAGGCCGCTGCTGTACTGTGGGCCAATACTTATCGAAAACAAAGACTCAGCCTTGGGAACGCGCTGGATGAAGTGTTGCGGGAAGGGCTGGAACTGCGCTTGCTGGTACGGGTAGATTTTCATGAAAGGTATGGCCTGAAACTGCTTATCGAGGAAGTTGACACGGCGTATACGCTGGGGCAATTGGCGCTGCAGCGCCGCCAGACAATCGAACAATTGCGCGAAAATCATTTGCTGGATGCCAACAAACAGCGGGCACTCCCGCTTTCCTTGCAGCGCATTGCAGTTGTCAGTTCGGATACAGCAGCAGGCTGGCAAGACTTTCGGGAGCATCTGCGTAACAACCCCTACGGGTACCGGTTTTCCTGCAGTTTGTTTTCCGCTGCTGTGCAGGGCCAACAGTCGGTTATCGAGATTCCGGCTGCATTACAGGCTATTACCAACGAAATGGAAGGTTTTGATGTGGTGGTGATCATTCGCGGTGGGGGTGCGCGTACCGACCTGGCAGCCTTCGACCACCTGGAAATAGCCCGTGCAATCGCCCTTACGCCGCTACCGGTATTTACCGGAATTGGCCATGATGTGGATGAAACCGTTTCCGATCTGGTTGCCCATACTGCGCTCAAAACCCCCACTGCCGTTGCCGACTTTATTGTACGGCACCAATTGTACTTTGAAAATAGTTTGATGTCTATTGCAGCTAACCTGGTTAAACAATCGGAGGGGCTTTGTCAACAGCAGCAGCTGGAATTGGAGCGGCTGGAACACTTTGTTTTCAGAATGAGCGAACAAACACTGCAACATCGCAGGCAGCTGGGTAATACCGCAGCGCAATTGCCTGGGCTGGTCCAAAATTTGTTGCAAAAACACGCGCGGCAATTGGAGCATGTGGCAGAATTCTGCAGTGTTATGCACCCTGATGCCGTTTTGAAGCGGGGGTTTAGCATCACCAGGAAGGCAGGCGAAGTGCTGCTCAGCAGCCAGGGGACATCCAAAGGCGATGTATTGGAAATACAATTGAAAGAAGGACGCCTGCGGTCGAAAGTGGAATAAGGAAGTTTTTTTGTTTCACACAGATTTTACACGGAAAGTGATGTCCTCTAACCACTTTGTCGGGAAAGAATCTGTTTTTGTTTCACACAGATTTCACACGGATTTGAAAAAGGATTTTACACGGAACGTGATGTCCTCCAACCATTTTATCGGGAAAGGATCTGTGTGACACAAAAACAGCATGATCCAAACCCGTTGAATCATGCTGTCCTGTGTAATCCAATCTTGCATCGCAAATTTACCGCCCTGTTATTTAATCTTCGAACTGTTTTTGGCCGGGTATTTCAGTCCATATGCACGGGCCTTGGGCACCAGTTCCTTCAAACGCTGGCTGCGCCTGGAAGGGTCGGGGTGAGTGCTCAGGAATTCTGGCGGACGGCTACCACCAGAACTGTTCATACGTTGCCAGAACGGAACGGCCTCGTTCGGGTTGTAGCCCGCCATAGCCATTAGGTAAAGTCCGATTTCGTCGGCCTCCGATTCTTGTTTTCTGCTAAACGGTAATAATACCCCCACCTGTGCGCCTGCTCCTGCAGCAGCCAGCAGCAATTCGCGGGTTTGTGCGGGTTTCTGGGCCAGCGCCAGGTCCAGCGATGTTAATCCTAGTTGTGCTACCAGCCCCTGGCTCATCCGTTCGTTGCCGTGATTGGCCAGTGCGTGCGCGATTTCGTGGCCCATAACAACTGCCAGTGCATCCTCATTTTGGGTAACTTTAAGGATGCCGGTGTACACCACCACTTTCCCTCCGGGCATACAAAAGGCGTTGACGGTATTGGGGTCGTCCACTACATTGAACTCCCAAGCATAATTTTTCAACTCTTTTTCGAGCCCTTTGGCCTTGTAATACACCTCCACGGCCGCTTTAATATCATTGCCAACGCGCTTCACCAGGTCCACACTACTTCCTGTGCTCAAGGTCTTGCTTTGCGTCAGAAAGGATTTATACTCCGTAAAACTCATCTGGTTCATGGTACTTACCGGTATCAGGTTAAGTTGCTTCCTGCCAGTGAAAACGGTTTTATTGCACGCGATCAACGCACTCAAAACCACCAGGGCGATCAAACTTTTTTTCCACATATTTAGCTAGATTTAAACTTTTACAACACTATTATAACGTAAGGTACAGCCTTTGGCCACATACTTTGCGCAGCCATTAAGTAAAAGGTAACATATTACGATTTACCAACCCGTTCGGTTTGTTCTTCCTACCCAGGCATTGGCTTCCTCAAAATTGGTGATGCGCATGTTGGCGGCATCCCATTCCAATCGGATTCTTCCGGGGTATTCCCAGGGCGCCCAGCCATCGGGTGTGCTGCCAGGTTTTAATTTTTTAATGTCAAAACAACGCACTGCCAGGTTTCCAATTAGAATGGCTTCTGTAAGCGGAACAGCATATTCAAAGGGCGAACTCGCTTTTCCATTACCCTTACAGGCCTTAACCCATACCATCTGGTGGCTATCTTTATAGCGAGGTTCGGTTTTTGCCGGCTTTTTAAAATCCTTCATGCGCATCGTGGGCAGCAAGCGGGCATTTTCTCCATACATGTCACACAGCATCTTTCCTTTTTCTCCTTCAAACAGGACACCACCATCCCAGCTGCCAAATTCTTCATTGGAAAGCAATTCATCCGGCCGCATAGGGCGTATGCCACCATCGTACCACCATAGTTCACAGGCAGGCATGTTGTCGCGGGCTGGGAAATTCATTTTAACGGTTGAGGAGGGCGGACAGCTGTCGGGGTAGTTGGCCTCAAAAAAATCGCCCGACCAAACGGTGGTAGCCGTAGCTTCGATGGCCGTCGGATAGCTCAGTTTTAAAGCCCTGTAGGCTGGGTCGATGAGGTGGCAGCCCATATCGCCCAATGCGCCGGTACCAAAGTCCCACCAGCCCCGCCAGCGGAAGGGCAGATAGCGATCGCTGTAATCTCTTTCAGGCGCCGGACCCAGCCAGAGGTTCCAATCCAGTTCCGAAGGCACGGGTTTTGGCGCCGTTGGCGTAGGTACACCCTGCGGCCAAACCGGACGGTTCGTCCACACATGCACCTTGCTTACCGGCCCGATTACCCCCGCTTGTATCCATTCTGCAACTTCCGCATTGCAATCCATGGATGCACCCTGGTTACCCATTTGGGTGACCACCTGGTACTTTTTTGCCGCTTCAAGGAGCATGCGGGCCTCGGCAATGTTGTGGGTAAGTGGCTTCTCAACATACACGTGTTTACCCAGTTGCATGGCTGTCAGGGCAGCAACAGCATGCGTATGGTCGGGTGTCGTCACAAAAACAGCATCAATATCTTTGCCTACGGCATCAAACATTCTCCTGAAATCCTTGAAACGGGGAACATCGGGGTAGGCCTCATAGGTACCGGCAGCCCTGCGGTCGTCCACGTCGCAAAAAGCGGCAAATCGCTCTGTTTTGTGGGTGGCGCCCAGGTGCGCTTCGGCTTTACCCCCGACACCAATAAAGGCAATGTTGAGGCGGTCGCTGGGCGGAATAAATCCACGGCCCAGAACAAATCGGGGAACGATGCTAAACCCAGCCGCAACGGCAGCGGTATTTTTGATAAAACGACGGCGTGAAGTTGGCATAAGCAGAGGGTATTAGAAACTGTTGGATAAAAACCTGGGTTTATTGGCTGTTCCAAAGTTAAGAAATGCCGGTGAATATTTAGGGACGCATTTGTTGCTGAAAAACCTATTTTATGAAATGATCGGAACGCAACATGACATTGTTGCGCACATTAAAGTAATAAAGGTTCAAGTCGCCGATATGGTAGTTTTTTCTGGTAAAAAATACGCTCCCGGGAAACTTTGGCTTGGTACACAAAAGAATGCCCCGGTAAACCTCTGCATCGGCGAGTTCCGGGAATTTTTGACAGAACTTACGCAGGATAGCGCCTTCATTTTCCGTTTTAGGGGTGTAGATTCCGGCAGCAGTTGACCAGTTCAACGGGTTGGTGCAAACCACATCATCCTCTCGGGCATTTTGTAAGCCAAAATTGCGCTCAAAAGTGCGCCAACTGCAGTAGCAATCGGTCTGTTCTGGCGTTTCGCAGGGCTTGAGGGTATTGAAAAAATCCTCCTTCACCGGCCATCCCACCAGATAGGCGGCCACCAGCTGTCTCTCCAAGGGAGTGCCTTCTATTTTGTCGCGTAACAGATACATCCCATGCCGACCACCCTGGCTGTGCCCGGCGATGATGAATGGCCTGTCTTCGTTCCAGTGTTGCAGGTAATAGTCAAATGCGTTCAGGATGTCGACATATGCTGTGTCGAGTGCTTCAGCGGCAGTGGCTTTGTCTTCCGTGAAAAAACTGCGGAGATGCGCCTGCCGATAACGGGGTGCAAACACCCGGGCGTTGCCATTAAAGATACTGGCCTGGAACAAGATGGTGCTGCTGTCTGTTTTTTCATTGAGCTTCACATTGCGGGTGTCGGCATTCCACACATTTTCGCCGCGTTGGTTGCCCGTCAGCGTAGTAGGGTAAAAAAAAAACATCCACTTGTCGCTCTTCTAAAGCCTCAATTGTATTGCACGGAACCTGGTCGGCAGGATCTCGTTTATCGGGATGCGCCGCCCAGTTTTGCAAATTGGCGTAATCGGGCTGTGGTGGCGTCAGCGAGGGGTTGAAAGTGGTACGTGGCTGGTGCGTGTAACAGGCGCTCAGGCTCAGCAGGCTCAGTAACAAAAGGGTAGTGCGCAGCATTAGTTGTGGCATAAACAAGGGTCCGGAATTAGACCCGTGGGCAGGCATGCCGATCAATTCTGTAATTTTGTAATAATATTAAATACCTGAACGAAGAAATGAATATTTTTCGAAAAAAAACAACGCCTTTGAAACGTATCCTCTACAAAATTGGAATTGGGCTGGCTATCCTGGGCTTTATTGGGCTGGGTGCTGGTTGGTATGCCCTTGAAACCATTTTACCCTATATGCCCATCAAACCCAGGCGCACCAATGTGGCTAGCCAGGGATGGCAACTTCCGCGAGGAGTTGACCCTGCTGCATACGGACTGGACGCAAAACGGTTCGATTTTGTGAGCAAGGACGGCCAATCGATGAAAGCAATGTTCATCCGCTCGTCCGATACTGCTCACACCACCCTGATTATGGTGCATGGTATTGGCGGGTGTAAGGAGCATTATCTTCCGGCTGCCACCCAACTGGTGGCATCGGGGCTAAACGTGGTGTTGTTCGACCTTCGCGCTCAAGGAGAAAGCGGTGGTGATTACAACACCTTTGACTTTCTGGAGAAAAACGATATCCTAATTTTAGTGGATACCCTTGCCCGGCGATATCCCCAGCAGCGTTTTGGCATTTTTGGCAATTCCCTCGGTGGGGCCATTGCTTTGCAAGCCTTGTCGGTGGAGCCGCGGCTACAGTTTGGTATCATTGAAAGTACGTTTCACGACCTGCAAACAGTCATAGCAGAGTACGGAGAGGATATATTTGGGGTTAAAAGCCCTTGGTTGGCCGTCCAAACCCTGACACGTTCGGCAGCGATCGCCCATTTTCCGGCATTAGAAATTAAACCTTACCTGGCTGCCCGAAAGATTCACCAACCCGTTTTTATGGCCCATGGTGATCAGGATGATAAAATACCGCTTGCCTTTGGAAGGGAAAACTTTGACAACCTGGCCTCTTCACGCAAACAATGGTACACTGTTAAAGGCGCGCACCATTTGGGCGTGTGGCAATCGGGCGGTGCTGCCTACTACCAGGCGATGATGGCGTTTGTGCACGGGGGCTGAGGGTGAGGAGTTGAGGAGAAGGAGGAGGAGTAGAGGAGGTTGAGGAGAAGGAGGAGGAGGAGCAGAAAAAAAAAAAGGGGGAGAAGGAAGAAAAAAAACCCAAAAAAAAGAGAAAGGAGGAAAAAAAAAAAAAGAAGAGAGAGGGAGAGGGGGAAAAAAAAAAAAAACCCCGGGAGAAGGCTAAAACGGAGAAAGTGGGGTTTCTAGTAAGTGGCCGTAAATTGAACAGTCAACTTCTCCCTCTCCTCTCCTCTCCTCTCCTCTCCTCTCCTCTCTCTCTCTCCTCTCCTCCCCCCCTTTCCTAACAATTCAACGCGCCACAAACGGAAATAACCTGTCCGGATACATAGGCGCCCATGTCGGAAGCAAGGAACACGGCCGTATTGGCCACATCGTCTCCGGTGCCAAGGCGTTTCATGGGAATGGCGGAAAGGTAGCCCTCTTTTGTTTTTTCATCCAGTGCGGCGGTCATATCGGTTTCAATAAAGCCGGGCGCAATGACGTTGCACCGTACATTTCTGGAGCCGTATTCTTTGGCGATAGATTTGGAAAAGCCGATGATTCCCGCCTTAGATGCGGCGTAGTTGGCTTGTCCGGCCTGACCGAAAACGCCCACCACCGAACTCATGTTGATGTACACCCCGCCTGCGCGAATCATAGACTTCAGGCTGTGCCGGGTAATGTTAAAAATGGATTTCAGGTTGGTTTGAATCACTTCGTCCCATTGTTGTTCGCTCATGCGCAACATCAGCGTATCACGGGTAATTCCGGCGTTGTTAACGACAATATCGAGTTTGCCAAAATCCCGAACGATGTCGTTGATCAATTGCTCTGCCTGGGAAAAATCGCCTGCATCGCTTTTATAGGCTTTGGCGCCATGGCCCACAGCGGCAGCCAGTTGTTCGGAGCGTTCGGCAGAACCATCGGAAACATAAGTAAAGGCGACTTTTGCGCCATGCTCAGCAAATTTACGCACCAGCGATTCGCCAATGCCCCGGGAGCCTCCGGTAATCAGGGCCACTTTTCCGTCGAGTAATTTCATCATCAATTGGATTTGTTTGCTACAAAGAGATTGTCTGCGGGCAAAGTTGGGAAATTTCCCCAAATTACCACAACCAGTGGTCCATCTTATCTGTTTGTGCCCAATCTCTTTGCCATTTTCTTCTTTGTTGCGATAATTCCACCCAAATTTGCCGGTCTAAAACTTCCCAGTTGGATAAACCGCCCATCCTACCGCCCAAAAAAGATCCCTATGCCGCCCTAAGGGTGCCGGATTACCGGATGTTTCTTTCCATGCGCCTGTTGACCACCCTGGCCATCCAGATCATGTCGGTATCGGTAGGTTATTTTGTATATGATCTGACAGGCGACCCTTTTATGCTGGGACTCATCGGACTCACAGAGGCCGTGCCAGCCATCCTGATCAGTTTGTGGGCAGGGCATTTGGCCGATAAATACAACCGACGCAATATTTTAGCCGCTTGCCTGGGTCTGATGGTGATCTGTACGTCAGTATTGTTCACGCTTGCCTCTAACCGCGATGCGCTCAGCCAGCCGGCTTTGCTGGCGGGCATTTACAGCACGATTTTTTTTACGGGCATTGCACGCGGCTTTTTTTCACCCACCAACTTTGCTTTTTTGCCACAGTTGGTGGAGCGCAAGGTATTGCCCAATGCCATTTCGTGGAACAGCAGTACCTGGGAGGTGGCCAGCATAACAGGGCTGGGTATTGGAGGCTTGCTGTATGGCTTTGCAGGTGTCAATATAACTTTTGGGGTGATGGTCATCCTGACAGTACTCTCAATTATTTTCCTGCTACAGATTGGGTCGAAGCCCGTTCCTGCAACCGACCATACCGAACCTGCCCACCTGCGCATCAAGGCTGGCTTGCGTTTTGTTTTTAAAAGCCCCATCATCATTAGTGCGATAGCCCTTGATCTGTTTGCGGTGCTGTTTGGCGGTGCTGTAGCCCTTTTGCCCGTTTTTGCCAAGGATATTCTTCAGGTAGGGCCGGAAGGACTGGGGATTTTACGGGCAGCGATGTCGCTGGGCGCCATTACCATGGCTGTTTTTATTGCACACTATCCCTTGGGAAAGGGGGCTGGAAAACTCATGCTGGCCTGCGTAACTGGCTTTGGCATTTGCATCATTGGCTTTGGTTTGTCAACCAATTTTTGGCTCTCGTTCCTTTTGCTTTTTGCCGGCGGTGTGTTCGACGAGGTAAGTGTGTACGTACGATCTTCTTTACTCCAGCACCTGACACCGGATAATATGAAAGGCAGGGTTTCTTCGGTCAATTCAATTTTTATCACCTCCTCCAATGAAATTGGCGCCTTTGAGAGTGGTCTGGCTGCAAAATTCATGGGAACCGTACCCGCTGTTGTTTTTGGCGGTGCCATGACCTTGTTGGTGGTAGCAGTAGCCTGGTGGCGAGCACCGGAACTCCGGGATCTTGATTTTGAAAAAATACAGGAAGAAAGTGGCAGGCCTGCCTAAAATAAAACAGGCACAACTTCACCAAGTAACCAAAAGGGTAGGGTGAGGTTGTGCCTGTTGAGCAAAAAATCCAAAACTAGCGTTGCTTAGTACATTGTAACCTAAGTTGTTTGATGTTTTGGATAGAAGATTTTGGCTGCAGGCAAGGCTATTTTTGTGTGAATAGCAGCGCTATTCTCCTAAAAATAGCCGATGCATGGTGTCAAAAGATTCAGCCAAAATGCAATAAAACTTAGGTTACAAAGTACTTAGTTGCCTGTATGTGCCTTGTAAGCAGTGGCATCCATTAGGGCATCCAGATCTACAGGGTTTGAAATCTCAATTTTGATGATCCAGCCATCGGTGTAGGGGGCGGAATTGATGCGCTCAGGGCTGCCATCAAGTTCAGGGTTGAGCTCCAATACTTTCCCGGCAATGGGCATAAATAAATCGGAAGAGGTTTTTACCGCCTCAACGGTGCCAAATACTGCATTGGCATCAAGGGTTTCACCTACCGTTTCAACTTCAACAAAGACCAGATCGCCCAGCTCGCTTTGCGCGTAATCGGTGATGCCAACATACGCAATGTTGCCGTTTTCTACCCGGACCCACTCGTGATCTGCTGTGTATTTGCAATTTGATGGAAATTCCATGATAATTGGATTGCTTTGATAGTTATTGGATGGACTGAATACCTGCTAACAGGCGGCCCAAAATTACACCTTTTAAAAAAGGAGCCAAATGAAAGCCGTAAAAAATGCTGCGGTTCACTTTATAATCGCAATTGGCTTTTAGGAGGAGGAGATGGAGGAGATGGAGGAGATAGAGGAGATAGAGGAGAAAATAGAGGAGAAGATACCAGATCAGCCATTTAGCCAATAAACGATTTTTAGTACAAATGATTTGTTTTTAGGGGCTAAAAATTGGACGGGTGTGTTCGGGACGTTTTCTGCAAAACTGTTGTCGGTGTACACTAAAAATACATCTGATACCGGGGCAAAACGCCACTGCAGCCTTGCATTGATGTTGAAATTGTTGGCCTGGGTATTGTATTGGAAAAATGCGCTGCCAAAAAAGGTACGGCTGAAGGCCAACTCCGCCCGTGGCCCAACCAGCCAGAAGTCGGCAGAACTGTAGGGCTTTGGGAATTTTAGATGGTTGTATTCGGCGCTTACTGAGAACAACCCAATGGGCTGAAGCCGGTAGGCAATGTTGCCGTTCACAACAAATGCCTTGCCATTAAAATAATCTCGGTATAGGTGTTGATGCCAAACTGAAAGTTTTTAGATGGACTGCTGCCGTACTCCAGGGAGATGTTGTTGTAGGTATACCCTGTAAGTGCGGGAAGTGGTTGGGTGCCCTCCTGGTAAAGGTTGGTGGGATCAAAATCGAAAAACAGATAAGTGTAATTGTTGGTTAGGTTTACACTGGCGTACGACTGGTTTTGGAAATTCCCTTGCCAGTAAAAACTCACTTCACGATCGGTTTCTTTGGCCTGAAGACTGATGGTATTGTCGCCATTGACACCAACCGACCAGGAATTGAGCACCTTCGTGTCGGGGTAAAAGGTCCAGCCAATACCAGGGAAAAATTGTTGCACGGCATTTCTCGGCACAAAACCCATGTCTGCTGTATAAAAACTATCAATGAGCATATAGCCCAGCCTTGCGTTAAAGTGCCGGTCGCGGTAGCCCAAAAACTGGGCAAAAGTGGCGCCACGCTTTTGCGGGTCGGGGGAAAAGGAGCGGTGGTAGTACCATTCCCCTTCCCATTTGTTGTCCTTTGAATAGAGGTTAAACTCCAGCCCTGCCACCCTTTGCCAGGGTTGGAAATTGCCCTTTGTGCCTCATTCAACTTTCCAAGGGCATTTTCCTTGTCGACAAATATGGCGCTGATAGCACTGCGCTCCCGTACTTTGCGCTGCAGGGTGGCCACCGTAAAATTAGCAGCGGGAAGGACGCTCAGGCTGTCCCAATCCTTTCGCTGTGTTTGCATGTTCAGCAGCCCGATCCGCCAGTTTTCGTTGATTTTTCCACTCAGGCGGGCCCCGGCAAGGATGGGTACAGCCTCGTTTTGTCCGGTGTTTGGATTGTAAGCCAGGCCGATCCGCCGGGAGAAGAAAGGTCGGGTGCTGGGAAAGCCAAACATGGCAAAGAGGTCCCTGTTCTCCAGGAAAAACTGCCGGCGCTCCGGGAAAAACAGTTCAAACCTGCTCAGGTTGGTTACCTGACGGTCTACCTCCACCTGCGAAAAATCGGGATTGAACGTCAGGTCGAGGTTTAGCGAAGGCGTTACGGCCACTTTGGCATCACCACCAATCCCGTAACTGCTGGTACCGTTTCGTTTTTGAAGGTCAAGCGTAGTGGGGTCGCGGTTGTATTCAATGTCGTATCGGCCGCTGGCATAAGGGATGAAGGAAACGTTGGCGCCAGGGCTTGGTGGTGCATCATCCCAAATCAGTTTACCCGTGAAAGCCACGTTGTTGGCAGCATATTGCCGGGGAACGGGATACCAGGTGCTCACCTCAGGGTCGCGGAGTTTCAAACGGACGAAGTTCATGTACCAGCTGTTCTGGCCTTCCGTTACCTTGTACCGCAGGGTTTTGAAAGGAATGGCTATCTCCACCGTCCAGTGGTCATCGGAAAGGGAAACCGCAGAGTTCCAGCGGTTGTCCCAATCGAATGACAGGGTGGTACCGTTGTCAATCAGGGCTTCGCGTTGAACATTGAGTGGGTTGACGCCGAAGGAAACCCCGTTCAATCCGTCTTTAAAGGGGTCGAACAGGATGTTCAATACATCGCTGGTACCATTTGCAAAATCTCTTTTCAGGCTTTGAAAAGTGATGGTTTCTTTGGGTTGGTGACAAATGGCCGCGATGTAAAGGAATCGATCGTTGAAGGTCATCCGAATTTCGGTTTGGAAAGCGCTCAGACCGGTATCAACCGGGAATTGGTAATGGAATTGGCTGAGCACATCGGCTGTTTGCCAGCAAGGCTCATCCAATATTCCATTGATCTGAATTTCGTCCGCTGATTTGCGAATGTGCAACTGGTATTCGCTGGCAGCGGTAGCAGGAGCAGCAGCGCCACCCTGGGCGTTGACGGTTCCAAAAGTGATCACGAAGATTGGCAGCAGAAGGTAGTATGTTCTCATCATGGGTTAAAGATAATTTGTTGTGGCTGTTTGAAGGATGGGTTTTAGACCGGAAATTAAAATAGCAGCCTGTTCTACCGGGGTTGGTGCAGAAACCAAAGCATTTTTGCCCGCTTTGCGCTACCTTTACCAACAAAAAAACGGCTTATGGTTCTTGTTACCGGCGCAGGAGGACAATTGGGGAATAGCTTCAGAGCGTTGGCCAAACAGCACCCCGAACGGTTGTTTAACTTCGCTGAATCCGGAAACCTGGACATTTGTGACCGGGGTGCTGTGATGGCGTTTTTCAAACAACATTCCTTTCAATGGTGTATCAACTGCGCTGCGTACACAGCAGTGGACCGCGCGGAAACAGACCAGGCTGCAGCCAGAAAGGTCAATGTGAAGGGGGCGAAAAATCTGGCTGAAGCATGTGCATTGGCCGGGATTCCACTGGTGCACCTATCCACCGATTATGTATACCACAATAACCAAAATACACCTTTTGTGGAAACCGACAAGGTCAGTCCTAAAAGCGTTTATGCCCGCACCAAACTTGCGGGCGAGCGTGCCGCTTTGGCCGCTAACGCCAATACCATGATTATTCGCAGTTCCTGGGTGTATGCCGTTCATGGACAAAATTTTGTAAAAACCATGCTGCGCCTGGGGCGCGAACGCACTGAAATTAGTGTCGTTTTTGACCAGGTTGGGACGCCTACCTATGCGCCCGATTTGGCCGACGGCATCCTTCAAATTATGGACAAGGTAGACCACGGGGCCGTGTCGCCAGAACAATTTCGGGGTGTCTGGCACTATTCCAATGAAGGTGTTGCCAGTTGGTATGATTTTGCAAAAGCCATTTTTGAAATAAAAAATATCGATTGCAGGGTGCTGCCCATTACTTCCAACGAATTTCCGACGGCAGCCATGCGGCCGCCCTTCAGTGTGTTGAATAAGGGCAAAATAAAAAATACCTTTGGTATCAATATTCCTTACTGGCGCGAAAGTCTGGAGGCCTGCCTGGCCCACATGGATTGAAGCCTGGAAAAATAAGCAAATATGGCGCTGCAAGCTGTTCTCGACAAGTCAAAAGACCTGATCCGACAAGGTGAAACGGGAAAGGCCATATCGGTCTTGCTGGACGCCCTCGATCAGGATAAAGTCCGGTACGCGGATACCATTCGCACCCTGGAACTAGTGGCGTCGGATTTTAACCTGACCCGCAAAAAAGAGCAGCGGGGAACCTTACAAGCCTCAGAACTCCAAATCGCTTACAACAAGTCTAACGAAGCCCTGCTTGGCATAATTGATGCGCTGGGTACAGGTGTTCCGCCATTGCCAGCCATCGCGGCGCGGGTACATTGGAAGCGATGGATACTGTTGTTAATTCCCTTGGCCATGTTAATGTGGATGCTGGTCAGTTACTTGAACCAAAAACAAAATTATTGCCGCAGTGGCAGGACCGTGGTTTTAGGGTCATGGTTTTACCCTTTGAGAACCTGGGCGAAATCAGCAGCAATCCGGCCGCCGCCCTGATCGATTCTATCGTATTGCTTACCCAAAGGAATGATTTGCCCGTCGAGGTGCATACTTCCAAACGCCCGGATGCACAAGCCGGCAACCATGAAAACGCTGCTGATTTGGGCGCCAGCTGCAATGCTGAATTGGTTGTATGGGGGAAATACATGGCCTTCAGCAACGATTCTATTCGAATACGGTTTGGTTACGTATTTGTGCGAGAAGGAGAGGAGCATCTTGGTGCCTTTAATTCATTTGCTGATGTCACTGAAGTTGGCCCCGACCGGGATTTGCATGACGTTTTGTTTTCCATTTGCAGTATGCTTGCCATGAACAACCATAGGGATGATCTGGCAAAAAGTGGCTGCATAAAATCAGGCAACCCAACGCAGAAGAGGAAAATGTGAAACGCCAACTAGAGGGCGAAAAGCGCAATTAACTGGGGGTGTTCCGCGGTGGGGGGCGGAGATCTACTTATGCTCCGACTGCAGATTATCCAGAAATTGCAAGGTATCGGGCAAGCCATCCAGCATTTTTGCATTTTTAGGCAATTTTACCGGATTGAAGAACAATTGCGGGCCAGTCAGCAACAAGGTACTTTCTCCCAGGATCTCAGCGGCCTGATCGATATAAGATTGGGTGGTCAGCCGCGACAGTGGATCGTGCAATATGGTATAAACATAGTCTGGATGCAGCGAATGGCAGGCATCCCGGAGATCCGATAAAGCGGTGTTACTGCCCAGGTATACGACCTTTTGGTGTCGTGTGTGAAGGATGTAGTGCAAAAACAGTAAAGTTAATTCCTGTGATTCACCCTCTGGGAGATACAGCAGAAAGGTAGATGCGTCGCGGGAAGGCGTGGGGATATCCTGATCGATGGCACACATTAACTTTCTGCGAATGAGATTGCTGATGAACTTTTCATGTGCAGGACTAACACTTTGGGCCAGCCACAGTACATTCAGTTTATCCAAAAAGGGATAAACCAGATCGAGCATGGTATGCTCAAATCCATGCTATTTTGTATGCGTATTAAATATATGGTTGAACTTAGACTCATCCAGATCAATCATCGCCAAAGTGAGGGCGTCAATCTGAGAATTCTGGCTTCCATTGTTTTCCGAAATATCAGCAACTTTATTGGCTATTTCCGTGGGCTCCATTTGGGCCAGTTTGCTGATTTTGTAACCGTGGCGGTTCAGCAAAGCGACATTGAACAGGTGGCGGAGGTTATCGTCGGTGTAATATCGGATATTGGTATCTGTACGGGCCGGTTCTATAAGGCTATATCGTTGCTCCCATATTCGTATGGTGTGCGCTTTGATACCCGTGAGTTTCTCTAAATCCCGGATAGAGTAAATAGCCATGGTTGAAAATTAGAACTTCCTGTAGTTAAATATACCGCAATTGCCCTTTTTGTCGGTACTTAATTGTTGCTTCAAATTCCAGTAACCCAATAATAACAGCGAAGATGGGGAATAGTTCGTAGTTCTAAAGCCAGTCAGTCAATTTTTTCGCCTATCAGCCATTTTTTAAAATGTGCTGAACGCTCTGTACTGACAATTGTGTCCAAATCAATGGGTGGCTCCAAATCAAGTTTTATCCTGCTTTTGCTGAAGGGGTACATTTCTTTAATTGCCTTCAGTTGTATGATCATTTGTCGGTTGATCCGGAAGAATTTTTCAGGATCGAGCAGGGTTTCCAACTTATCAAGCGGATAATCTACCGGAAGCCGCTTTCCCGAATCCAACAACACCAGGAAGTTGATTTTATTTTGGGTATAGAAGTATGTAGCGTCGTTGACATCTACGAGTTTTATGCTGTTGCCCAGTCGGATCAGCATCCTGCGGAGGTAGTTTTCCGGACGGCTGCTTTGCAACAGATGGAGCATAGCGGCTATTTTCTCTGGTTGTTGAAGGCGCGCATAACGATCCAGCGCCTGCTTAAGTTCTGTTTGCTTGATGGGTTTCAGCAGGTAGTCAATGGCGTTGACTTTAAAAGCCTGTATCGCATACTCGTCGAATGCTGTAGTAAATATGATAGGACAGGGTGGGGCGATGTGCTCAAAAATCTCAAAACTCGAGCCATCGGCGAGCTGAATATCCAGAAACAGCAAATCCGGAGCAGGATTTTGCTGAAGCCAGCCTACCGTGCCTTCCACGCTGTCCAACGTATCCACAATTCGGGCTGCAGGGGAAGTTTCGAGAATCATTTTTTCCAGCCGACGCGCAGCAGCGGCCTCGTCTTCAACAATTAAAACATTCATAAGGAAGGAATTATGGGCACCTTAACAATAAAATGGGTGGAGGTTTTTCTACGATCACCTTTTGGCTCGAAACAAGGCTGTAACGCTCGATCAGGCTGCGCAAGCCAAAATGTGTGCTGGGGTCAGCGATGATTTTAGATTGTAAATTATTGCGTACCACCATCCACTGTGCATTTTCAATAAAAATATCAATCTGAAGCGGATGCGCTTTACTGATGACATTGTGTTTCACGGCATTTTCTACCAGCATTTGCAAGGTGAGGGGCATGATAAACCCGTTTGGTATCTGCGTGGGCGATTGCAGGTGAAAATTGTCTTCGAACCGTTTTTGGAGTAAATAATAGAAGTCGTGCACGATGGCCATCTCGTCTTGCAGGGAGATAAAATCTTTTTCCCGATAACTCATCATGCTGCGGTAAAAATCCGACAGGTGCTCTACATATTCTACCGCTGTTTTGGGCTGCTCTTCAATTATGGTGATCAGGGTGTTAAAGCTGTTGAAAAGAAAATGGGGGTTGATTTGGCTTTTCAAGGCAGCAAATTGCGAGTCAGCTTTTTCTTTTCGGAGCAATGCTTCACGCTGGAATCGGTTTTCCCTACCGTTGATCCAAAAATAGAACACCCCCGCCAGTGTGAAACAACTCAATCCAATAAACCACCAGGTTCTCCAGAATGCTTTGCTGATGCTAAAGGCATAACTTGCTTCAGGGGTATGGTCAAAACTTCCATGTTCGCTGGTTTGTACCCTAAAAAGATAATGCCCATCTGGAAGGTTGGAATAGGAGGCCAAATGATCTTTGGTCACCTTCCAATCCAGGTCATATCCCTCCATCTTGTACCGGAAACGCACCTGATCCGGGTTGGTGAACCACAAACCGGCAAAATGGAGTACCATATAATTCTGATCATATTGGAAGGCGTGGATCTTGGAGAAATCAATAGCCTTCATAAACACGGTTACTGCCGTGATGGAGGGTGTAGGATCGTAATGGAACGACTCCTGGGTGGAGGTATACTTCATGACGCCAGTGGAACTGCCCAGCCAAATGTTGCCTTTGGCATCCCGGCAATCGGCGTTCAGGTTGAATGACTGGGCAGGCAGGCCTGTGCTGTTGTTTTGGAATGCCACATGGCCTATGACGGTGTTGAAAATGTCCAGGCCGTCTTCGTAGCCCAACAAAAGCTTGCCTTTGTTGTCGAGGTTCAGGCTCTGTATGGCATTGCTGTGCAGCTGCTGAGAAATAGTGTAATTGAAGAAACTGCTACCGTCCCAGCGGTACAAACCGTTGGCAGCTGTCGTGAACCAAATCTGACCCTTGTAATCCTCCTCAATATCGTAAACTGTCCGAATAGTTTTCCCATTGATCTCCTTGAACTGTCGCAAACTTCCATTGAACAGCATGAATAAGCCTTTGCCATCCGTACCAAACCAAACCCGGCCTTTTTTGTCTTTGAATACCTTGTACACATAATTAGCCCCCAGATCTTGCAAGGTCTCGCATATGCAGTCCTGCGGCGCGAATGGCGCCTGCCAGGAACAACGTGCCGCGCCACCAAGCGTGGCCAGCCAAAAACCATCGACATCGGTGGTTATGGAAAGGATACTGCCATTGGGAATGCCTTCGTTTTCGGTCATGTGCCGGATTTTGCCACCCTTCGGGCTCATTATCCAAAGCCCATTGCCAAAGCTTCCGGCAAGCATGGTACCATCGGAAAGTTCTGCAATAGAGAGGATGTTTTCCCTTGGTAACAGATTTTTAAAACCACCGCTTTGCTGTAAGTACAGCCCCTTAGCGGTGCCTACCCAAATGTTTTCATGTTTGTCCACCAGGATGCTTTGCACATCTTTGTCAGGTGTTTCCAACAATCCGAAGGCAATATTCAGGGAGTAAAGGTTGTTGCGGTCAGCAAGCAGCCAAATTTGCCCCTCTCGGTCTTTGAGCAGTGCATTGATTTTTAGTTTTCCTATGGGCGCGTCGGGCGACTGTACGCGGATTGTCCCCGCTGGGATATCAATGCAATGTAGCCCGTTTTTGTTGGTGCCGACCCAGATTTCCTGGTTGCCAAAGGTGGCCATGGCACTGACATGCCCCAGTGACCAGTCCGGAGTTCCGAAATCAAAAACCGCTTTGCCGATGTTATACCGGCATACGCCATGGTCGTAGGTGCCGATCCACATATTGCCAGAGGGGTCGGGAAGCAAGCAAGTAACAATTTCATCAGGAAGGCCGTCGGCAGTACCCAGTCGTTGAACCCGCTTTTGCCCTGCCGCAGTCAGGCTGCAAATACTGATGCCTGCATCAGTAGCCACCCAAATACGGTTGTCGGCACCCAACACCATTTGGTAAATATCATTGCTGGAAATGGTCTCATCTTGTTCGTTGAAACGATACATGCTACCCTCCGACCAGCAGTAAAGTCCATCTCCGTAAGTACTAATCCACAAATTTCCAGAACTGTCCAGCAGAAAACCGCTGATGGCACTTGTTAGCTGTGCTGCTTCTAAAGACCAATAATGGAAAGGTTGTGGTTCCAAACTTAAGTTTGCCACAGGCCAATTGGAGAGTCGGGATTCCAGATAGGCTATTTTGCCCGACTGAAAACCCACCCAAAGCCTGTCGGAGCTCTCGTAAATAGCCGTTACCTGTAAATCATTGGAATCCGGGAGTGGAAATTGTTCGAAATGTTGACCATCAAAGCGCAGTAAGCCGCCTTCTCCGCCGAGCCAAATCCACCCTTCGCGACTTTGGAACAGGGTGGTTGGCTTTACGTCGGGAAATTCCTTGTTGGGGTGTGACCGAAGCAAAGGAGCTTGCCCATAGGCAATTGCCCATTGCAACAGCAGCCCAACCAGTAGAAACAGCGCCTTCAACATTTTTATTTACTGGGTGGTTTTCGGTATAAGGTGGCATCCACTTCGACTCTTATCTCCGTGGCGATTTTCTGGCTTACAATTTTGGGGATATCAATATTGTGATCGCTCAGCAAAATAGTGAATTCGGAATGCACCACGGCCTTTTGGTCCCTGATATCCAGGGTGCTTTTGATGATGCGCTCCTGGGATTCCCCGTGTACAAATAATTTTCCCTTGGCGCGGATGGTGTAACTTCCATTGGCGTTAAAGTCAATCTTTTCGATAATCTTACCATTGAAACTGGTGATCGGGTAGCGTTCCGTTTCGATGTAATTTTCGTAAAAATGTTCCTGCTGTAAGGCACTGTTGAAGCCTGTGAAACTTCTCATCGATATGCGCCAGGCAAAAGTATTGTCGTCCGGGTCGATGACACCCTTCAGTTGATTGCTTTTGGCGGATATGAGTTCCAGGGCGCATCCGATACAAAACGCACGGCGCCATTGTCAGTATAGAATGGCACTGCAGGAGCCGCAACTTGGGGCAACAGGAGTTGCCAGGCAAGTAAAAAAAGACTGAAAGCGGGCATGGTTTTTGCGATAGTTAAGGTGACAGAAATTTACGCATAAATAACGGTTGATGGCGTAAAAAAGGTGTCTGAAGCGGTATTTATTCCAACTGAGCAGGGTCATCCAGCGGTTGATTCTTTTAAGAAAGCGGTTTAAAATGTCGTTAATCCGGCTTTTTTGTGAGAATTTTTGTTTTTTTATCGCAGTAAATCGTAAATTCACTTTACCTTTGAATCGAATTTTAATATTGATACATCTCATGTTATCCTTCTTCCTCAACAAGCAACAAGGCGCTAAACAGCAAGAAAGCGCCAAGCGCAGTCTCGACAAGGTTGTTGAGAATGAGCATACCCAATTGCTGGCTAAACAAGAACTGAACCGTATTGAGGGTGGTAGCACCAATCAAAACAACAGGATGTTGTCGGATCGGATCTCTTTGGATGACTTTTTCAGCGGACCTGTACCCCAGTAATATCCGCGATTGACCTATACTGTAAAAGCCTTTCGTCATCTTTGCATGGCGAAAGGCTTTTTGTATGAACTATTTGGAACTCATTGCTGCCGTACTCGGCTTGATCAGCGTTTTTTTCGTGGTACGCCGAAATGTTTGGGCTTTCCCTATTGGAATCGTGATGGTTGCCCTGTATACCGTGGTCTTTTATGAGGCCAGGTTTTATGCCGATATGGGATTGCAGGTCATTTATGTCATCATGCAAATTCAGGGCTGGTATCTCTGGTTGCATGGCGCAAAGGCCACGGACAACCGGATAGCCATCCGGCGGCTTCAGCGCAGGCAATGGGTGGTAACGATCCTACTGGTCGTTTTGGGAACGGCCCTGGCCGGCTACTTGTTGCAAACGTACACGAAGGCAGCACTGCCTTATGTTGATGCCTTCACCACTGCCGTATCCTCATGGCGCAATGGTGGATGAACAAAAAGTACCTGGAAAACTGGTCGCTTTGGATTTTTGTCGATTTGATTTACCTCTACCAATACAGTGCTAAGGAACTGTACCTCACCACCGGATTATATGCTGCCTTCCTCCTGCTGGCCATCATCGGTTACCGGGAGTGGAAACGGGAAGAATATGCATTGCAACAGGGTCAAAACTGAAGGCCGGTCATTGAAAAGACCACGACACATCATGTTTATGACTTTTTCTATCCAGCCTGTTGCCTGAGCAATAACTTTGCGTGCAGGTACCGATCGAGCAGTTGAAGGAAACCCAGTGCCAGCAAGCTCACCATTCCCAACTGCACAGCAGGAAGACTGATCCAATCCAGCATAGGACCCATATCAACTGATGGTATGCTGATGGGGGGTAAATTGCTTGGTTTAGCCTTTACTGCACTCATAACAAACAGCAACAATGGGGCTGTAAGCAATACTCCCATGACGATGGCAAACGCGCGGATAATCCAGTCGCGCTGCGCTGGCGCCGATTGTAAAGCGTGCTCACCCACCTGTTCCGATGCCCAAGCCCGGAGTACCTTATCTGCAAAAAGGGTATCGGGCTTTTCCAGCGGTGCAGCCATCAGTTGCTGCTGCTCTGCCTTAATAGCGGCCAGTTTAGCCTGCCAGGCCGGGTGTTCGCTTAAATAAGCTTCTACACGAAGCTGCTCCGGTGCATCCAGGAAACCGTCGATATAGTCCCAAAGCAGATCATCAGTCAGTAAAAAAGGCTGGTTCATATAATGAAAATTGTGGCTGTCAAAAATGAGGTTTGTTTGGGTTTAGGGCATGTTGGGCTTTAGTCTTTGGCTTTGAAGGCATTAAATTTAGTCAAAGTAATGGTTTTGTAAATTATATACATCCGGTTTTAAAAAGGGTGTTCAAAATTTAATTCCGATCTCTCCGGTATTTGATTTCACAAGGCACCAATAACCGAGATCGAAGCCAAAGGCCAACACCCAATGGCTAAAGCCGAGCTAAATGCTCATGAGTTCCTGGTATTGGTCGGCAACAATATTTTTTAAACGCTGCCTTGCCCTACAGAGTTTGGTTTTGGCATTGCTGAGGCTAAGGTCCATGATTTGGCAAATTTCATCCAGATTATGTTCATACAGGTAAAAAAGCGTGATTACTGTGGCGTCATCATGGTTAAGTTGCTTGATGGCGTGGTGCAGTGCGCGATTTTGGTCTTGAATTTCCATTTGTGATGAAGCATCCGGGCTCCATTCCTGTGCAGCATGAATTGGGCGTTCACCATCGTCCATGGATAGTATTTCCGGTGTTTTTTTTCGCAAATGATTTACTGCAGTGGTATAAACTATTTTGTACAGCCAGGTGGTAAATTTACTGTCACCTCGGAAATCTTTGAGGTATCGGAATGCCTTGAGGAACACATCCTGCGCAACTTCGTGTGCATCTTCTCTGTTTTTTACCATGCGCAAAACCAAGGTGAAAACGTATTGTTCATACCGTTTTACCAGCATACTGTAAGCACTTTGCCTTCCGGCCAGGGCTTGTTGAATCAATAAGTCATCACTTAGCGTTGCGGCCATTGTAATTGGTATCTTTCGGTAGCGCGGTTTTTACGTTTAAGCATATGACACAGCTTGATGGCTAAAGGTTACAAGCTGTAAAAATTAAGTACACCCTGCTCGGGGTGCCGCCACAGCGTCAGCAAGATAATAAAAATTGCATGTATTTTTGTCAGCACAATTTATATCCTGATAATTTATGATCATTTCTGCCCAGCTTATCGACCTTTTCGAACGCAACATTTACCCAGCCGAACTGGAAATTGATGCGGGCAAAATTGTCGAGGTTCGCAAAGTAGCCCATGTACCGGAAGGCGCAGGTTATCTGCTGCCGGGTTTTGTGGATGCACATGTACATATTGAGAGCAGTATGCTTCCTCCCACGGAGTTTGCCAGGCTGGCAGTGGTGCATGGAACCATTGCTACGGTTTCCGACCCGCATGAAATTGCCAACGTCCTGGGCGTGGAAGGCGTGGAGTATATGTTGCACAATGCGCGCAATACGCCTTTTCAGTTTTGCTTTGGTGCACCATCCTGTGTGCCGGCAACGTGCTTTGAAACGGCCGGCGCAATATTGGATGCAGCAGCGGTGGATGGTTTGCTGGCACGTGAAGACATTGGGTATTTGTCGGAAGTAATGAACTTTCCCGGTGTTCTGAACGCTGACCCCGATATGTTGACCAAAATAGCGGCGGCTCAGCGCCTGGGCAAACCGGTTGACGGGCATGCCCCGGGCTTGAGGGGTGCTGATGCGGAGCGGTATTTTGCCGCAGGCATTCAAACCGACCACGAGTGTTTTTCCTATGAAGAAGGACTTGGAAAGGCCCGATTGGGTGTAAAAATCCTCATCCGGGAAGGCAGCGCTGCCAAAAATTTTGAGGCTTTATGGCCTTTATTGCTGGAGTTTCCCAACCAAATCATGTTCTGTTCCGACGATAAGCACCCCGACGATTTGATTCATGGCCATATTAACCAATTGGTTGTTCGGGCGCTGGAAAAGGGCTGTCCGCTTTTCGATGTCCTGCGGGCGGCATGTCTGCATCCGGTGGAACATTATCGTATTGGTACCGGGCTGCTTCGACCAGGCGACCGGGCTGATTTTATCAGAATATCCGATCTGGAAACATTTCAGGTACTGGAAACCTGGCTGGCGGGTGAATGTGTGGCCCGACAGGGAAAATCCCTGCTTCCACACCAGGCGGTTGATACGCCGAACCAGTTTTTGGCTTCCCATCGCCAGCCGGAAGATTTTGAATGGCAGACCCAAAGCAGCGCAGGAGCGATTAGGGTTATAGGTGTGGACGATGGTGAAATTGTTACCCGGTCGATAGAAGGGATTGCCCCAATCCGTGAAGGGCGCTTGTGTGCCGACCCTGCGTCCGATTTGTTAAAAATGCAGTGGTGAACCGCTACGCCGATCATGCTCCGGTTGCTATCGGGATGGTGCAGGGCTTTGGCTTGCATGGGGCGCGCTGGCGTCGAGTGTGGCGCACGATTCGCACAATATTGTGGCTGTTGGCACGAGTGATGCCGCCATTTGTGCTGCGGTTAATGCTGTCATAGAACATCGCGGTGGCATTAGCGCGGCAAATGACCAGGGAGAGGTCCGGACACTCGGGTTACCCATTGCAGGTTTGATGAGCCCGGCAGACGGATATTCCCTTGCGGCCGCCTACAGCACGGTGGATGCATGGGTAAAGTCGGAATTAGGTTGTGTTCTGCACGCTCCCTTTATGACGCTGTCGTTCCTGGCACTCCCCGTGATTCCTGCCTTGAAAATGACCGACCTGGGGTTGTTTGATGTTGGATCCTTTGGTTTTGTGGATTTGGAGTTATACTCGAAATAAAGTGGTTTGCGAATGCTCTCTTGTCCTCAGCCCTCCTGGCTGCGTTATAAATACGCGCCGATGCGCTGCATCGTCTGCGTTTTATGCCTTGCCATCAGAACTGATGACTGCGCGATTATTTTCGCAAACCACTTTACTTCGAGTATACCATAAACGCTGTACTGGTGTTCGGTTTTTCTCCTATTTTTGCAGCCTCCTGGCAAACACAGGCGTCTTAAAAATTGTTGTACGACAAAAATTCCTTTTGTGCTCGTTAGAGGTAAACTACTTGGTGGAATTGTTGGCATGATCCTTTGTGATCTGATGGGGCTTCCGTTGGGTGGTTTGGTAGGTTTTATCCTGGGTTCCACCCTTGGCCATTTTTTCATTGATCTTCCACTCAAGGCGCATAACAGTCAGGATGGTCATGACCGGGACTTTCAGCGCCGGCAAGGAGAATTTGTTTATCATGTCTTTCGCCTTTGCGCTAAAATGGCAAAATCGGATGGTCGCGTAAATCAATCTGAGGTTGCGCTCATGGAGCGCATCATGCGGCAGCAGTTTCGGTTGTCGGACAAGGGACGAGACCAGGCCATTCGTATATGGAAAATGGCCAAAGATTCAAATGAACCGTTTGAACATTATGCCAGGGCATTTTACCGGGATTTTTCCCGCGACCGGTATCAGGTCATGAACATGATGGACCTGTTGTTTGCTGTAGCCGCTTCCGACGGTAGCCTGCACCCCAGAGAAGAAGAATTATTGCTGAAAGCTGCCGGTATTTTTCACGTCAGTCGGATGCAGTTTGAGCGTATCAAAGGGCGGTATTATTCTCCACCGCCGGGAAAACAACAACGCTGGTCGGTACTGGATCCTTACTATGCCATTTTAGGGGCCAATCCGCAGGAGACGATGGAAGAGGTGAAAAAGAAATTCAGAAACCTGGCCATGCAATGGCACCCCGATAAACTGACAGCGAAGGGTGCTTCTCCCGAAGCGGTTCGGCATGCAAAAGAAAAGTTCCAACAAATAAATGAGGCGTATACCCGGATCGTAGAAGCCAGAAAGTAGGCAACACTTCCACCCGGCTGCCCTTTTTTAGGATTCCTCTTCTAAATCCCGTATGATAAAAAAACCATCTGTCCCTTGTGGCTGGTAAAGGGGCATAAGGATTCGTCCGGTCAGGGGAGATAAGATGGCTCCACTGACATCGTCTGCCAGGTGTTCTCCCTTTTGGATGGTTTGAAAATTGACGTAACCTGGTTTCATTACAAAATGGTCGCCCGCATCAATATGGTGTACATGTTCCAGGCGGGTGACTTTGGGCAGTGTTTCAGCGTATTCCAGTAAAATGTGGTCGTGGCGGGTATCAACGTGTCGGGTATCAATACAGCCCGCTGCTTTCAGGCAGTTGATTACTGCTGCGATGCAGCGACTTACGGACAGCGGATCGTGGTGCTGTCCACCTTCAAAGGCGATGCCAATGCAATGTTCGGGCATCCCGTTAATGCGGAATTTTCCCGCTTCCGCAAAATGGAGCAAGGTACCCTTGATGCCATCCAGTAAGCCAAGGATCACTGGAGCATGTAATTCTTTGGCGAGACGCAAACTGGCAGGAGTATTGGAAGGGATACAAAAAATACCGCCTTCAGCAGAGGTAGTGTGCAGGTCGAGTAGGACCAGGGCTGTGGGTCTGTATTCCAGGATATTCTCCAGGATGCACTCGTATAATTCCGCAATTTCGACTTCTTCTTCCAGCCGTTCCGATTTTGGTTTTGCCAGAATATGCTCTACTCCTGCCGGCGTCCACATCCGATTCATGTCCTGCTGCATGAACCGGCTGCCATGGTGTAAGGCTTTTAAATTGCCGACCAAGCCTACAAATCGGCCCGAAAAGTTGAAATCAGGGCTATACTTAGGTTCTTGGTCCAGCAGAAAAAACACTTCCTGCAGGGCTTTGACACCAGCCAACTCATTGCCATGGACGCCTCCAAAGGCTATGACCAGCGCTCCATGCTTACTTCCTGTAAAGGATCCAATGATTCGTTGCATAATGGGAATGGCTTGGGTTTCAATTCATGCAAAAATAAAATCCCTTTCCGAATTCCATAAGAATGGATCGAAAAGGGACTTTATTAAGCTGGGCTTTAGCCATTGGGTGTTGGTCCTTGGCTTCGATCTCGATTTACAATACTGTACCAGATTAAATACCAGAGATAATAGAATTAAATTTTGAACACCCTTTTAAAACAGCAAGTGCATTATTAATCAACGAATATTATGTTAAAATCTAATGCATTGAAAACCCAATAGTTAATTCTTCGGAGCAAAGCCAAAGACTAAAGACCAATGGCTAAAGCCCAGTTAAGTACATTGTAAACTAAGTTCAATTTTATTCCAGATACGTCACCTTTGCAAGGAATTTGCAGGGTGAATCAATCGGGTCCTATGCTTTTTTAGTTCTACCGCGTTTGGCTGCTGGCTTGTTATCTGCAGGGGCATCTCCAGTAGCATCTTTTGGCCCAGCCTTTAGAGCACGGGCAGCACGGGCTTTTTCGAGCACTTCGGCGCGGGTGAGTTTCGGCTTTTCGCTGGCAGCGGGTTTAGCACTTTTGGTTTTCACCGGTTTAACAGCAGGCTTTGTTTCTGCTGCAGTGGCAACCTTTGGCCCAGCCTTTAGAGCACGGGCAGCACGGGCTTTTTCGAGCACTTCGGCGCGGGTGAGTTTCGGCTTTTCGCTGGCAGCGGGTTTAGCACTTTTGGTTTTCACCGGCTTAACAGCAGGCTTTGTTTCTGCTGCAGTGGCAACCTTTGGCGCAGCCTTTAGAGCACGGGCAGCGCGGGCTTTTTCGAGCACTTCGGCGCGGGTGAGTTTCGGCTTTTCGCTGGCAGCGGGTTTAGCACTTTTGGTTTTCACCGGCTTAACAGCAGGCTTCGTTTCTGCTGCAGTGGCAACCTTTGGCGCAGCCTTGAGTGCACGTGCGGCACGGGCTTTTTCGAGCACTTCAGCGCGGGTGAGTTTCGGCTTGTCGCTGGCAGCGGGCTTGCTGGCTTTTGGTTTTCCTGGCTTTCCAGCAGGTTTGGCAGCCGTTTTGGTGGCAGTAGTTGCGGTTGCTTTAGGCCTTCCACGCTTGCCGGCAGGTTTAGTGGTAGTTTCGGATGTGGCAGCAGTTGTTGCTTTAGGTCTTCCGCGCTTGCCGGCAGGTTTAGCGGTAGTTTCGGATGTGGCAGTAGTTGTTGCTTTAGGCCTTCCGCGCTTGCCGGCAGGTTTAGCGGTCGTTTCGGATGTGGCAGCAGTTGTTGCTTTAGGTCTTCCGCGCTTGCCGGCAGGTTTAGCGGTAGTTTCGGATGTGGCAGTAGTTGTTGCTTTAGGCCTTCCGCGCTTGCTGGCAGGTTTGGCGGTCGTTTCGGTAGTAGTTGTAGTAGCCGCTGTTGCTTTAGGCCTTCCGCGCTTGCCGGCAGGTTTGGCGGTCGTTTCGGTAGTACTTGTAGTAGCCGCTGTTGCTTTAGGCCTTCCACGCTTGCCGGCAGGTTTGGCGGTCGTTTCGGATGTGGCAGTAGTTGTTGCTTTAGGTCTTCCGCGCTTGCTGGCAGGTTTAGCAACCGTTTCGGTAGTACTTGTTGCTTTAGGCCTTCCGCGCTTGCTGGCAGGTTTGGCGGCAGTTTCGGTAGTACTTGTAGTAGCCGCTGTTGCTTTAGGCCTTCCGCGCTTGCTGGCAGGTTTGGCGGCAGTAGTTGTTGCTTTGGGCCTTCCGCGTTTGCCGGCAGGTTTGGTTACCGTTTCTGAGGTGGCGGCAGTTGCGGCCTTTGGTTTTTCAGGAGTTCCTTTGGCAACTGGCTTGCCATCGCTGGATTGTGCTTTTGATTTCTTTGGTTTTTCAACAACATCAGGCCCTTGAACAACCAGTTTGATGTGCCCTAAATGGTGGCGGGCATGCCATGCATACAAAGCAATAGCCTCGGGCAGCATTACGATTCTTTGTTGCTCAGGATGGAAATAACCACGCTCCAGTTCATCTTCTGTGAGTGTGGTTAAAAAACTGACCCAACGTTCATGGAGCGCTTCCAGTAGTCTTAATGAAACCTTTGGGGAAAGTGCAGCCACGTCATCAGTCTTGGCCCATTCTGCTTCTTCGTAGGGTTTAATAACCGGAGTAGGTTCGGTGACGGCGAGCTTCATGCGGATAAAAGCATTCATATGGCTATCAGCGATATGGTGCACAACCTGGCGCACCGTCCAGCCATTTTCACGATAGGGTGTATCGAGTTGTTCTTTGTTTACTTTTTTTAGTAATTTTTTTAAGGCTTTCGGAAGCTTTGCTATCGTTTTAATATTTTTTCTGACTTCATTCAGCGTATAGTTTTTTTTGGGCTGAAAACGTCCGGTGGGGTATCGCAATTGTTCGAGTGTGTTCATAATATTATTTAATTGCCAATTGATAAATTAATTTATTTGCAAATAAACGATTATTTTAAGAAAAAAGTATTCCTATACGATTAATGAAATTAAGAAGGGATGGGGAATCTGTACCTTAAAAAGGTATACTGGGGCGACAAAATTCCAGCTGCAATATAGTCGGCTAAACATTTTTATTCAAACTGTTCCAGCGCCATAGATAACGGCATGCCAGCGAACGATAGGGGCGCCAGGCGCTTGCAATCTCCAACATTGCCGCCGTTTGGATTTTGGGCGTCCCGGAAATTCCATACAATTTTACAAAGGCCTGTCGGATTCCCAAATCATCCAAAGGAAGCACATCGGTTCTGCCCAGGGTGAAAATTAAAACCATTTCAACCGTCCATTTTCCAACGCCTTTGATTGCGCTCAAATATTGAATAATCTCATCGTCTTTTTTTTTCAGCCAGTTTATTTTTTCCAGGTTTTCTTCGGCGCTGAAAGAAGCAATGTTGCGGATATAAGCTGCTTTTTGCGCAGACAAACCAACAGAGCGCATGGTTTCTTGCGACAATGACAATACATTTTCCGGAGCAGGGTAGTGGTTTGGAAATAAAGCACAAAACCGGTTAAAAATAGCACGGGCAGCATGCGTGCTTATTTGTTGGGAAACAATAGCATCCAGCAGGTCCAGGTACACATCTCCACTGGCTTCCAAAGGCGGTAAACTAATGGTAGGGATGATTTTATTCAGCTGTTTGTCTTTACTCAAATGGACAAGGGCAGAAGGATCTTTCACGGCATTAAGGTATAGATTGGCTGAAAATTATGCAACAAGATATTAGAACAAAATTGGGAAACCATACTACTTATACTCGAAGTAAAGTGGTTTGCGAATGCTCACTTGTCCTCAGTCCTCATGGCTGCGTTATAAATACTCGCCGATGCGCTGCATCGTCTGCGTTTTATGCCTTGCCATCAGAACTGATGATTGCGCGATAATTTTCGCAAACCACTTTACTTCGAGTATAACATTTTAAAAAAGGGCAACCCTAATATGGTTATAGAAATTAGAATTGTACGCAAAGGGAGATGCTTTATGTTCAATGTAATCTGAAACTATTTCCATCGGTCTGTTTGTTTTTATTGCGTAAAAATTAAAGGCCAGGAATGGTATCTAAAAATCAATTTTACTCCATGATTTTTTTTCACCTGCTATGCCCGAATACTGCTGACTGGTTATGCCCTCCACCACCTTTTTCCAGTACAAACCAGCTATGCCCCCTTGTTGTTCAGGTCGCCTGCTGCGGATAATTCACCGAAAAGACGCATTTCACATAAAATATCTTTTTGCTTACTGCGATAAAAGGAATAATATTGCCTCAGTATTCTATGCAACCAACCGTTTATCACAACTACTATGGGGTTTCAAAAAGTAAATACAGTAGACAGCCAAGGTGAAATGCTGCGCTTTGTTCGCGGGCTGCTGGGAGATGTTCAGGCATTCGAGTACATGTTGGAAAACGACTGGTTCGAAAGCGATATCGTGCGCATTGGCGCCGAGCAGGAAATGGTTATGGTGCACAACAAGACCTTAAAACCTGCCTGCATCAACGTGGAAGTGCTCGAGCGGATGAAAGACTATCCCTGGTGTGTAGCAGAACTTGCGCGGTTTAACCTGGAAACCAACCTGAATCCAAGAGAGTTTACGGGCACTTGCCTGAGTGATCTGGAGGCAGAGAACGTACATTACCTTAGTCTGATACAGAAAGTACTCAATGATTTCGACGCCAGTATCGTGCTTTGTGGCATCTTGCCCACCTTGCGTAAGAACGATTTGGAAATGCACAACCTGACCCCACGGGATCGGTACTTCGCCCTGATGGCAGCCATTCAGAAACACATGCTGGGCAGCTCCTTCGAACTCCGGGTAGAAGGGGTGGATGAGTTACTGATCCGGCACGACTCCCCGCTGTTGGAGGCCTGTAACACGAGTTTTCAGGTCCACCTCCAGGTTGCGCCCCAGGATTTTGTGCGGATGTATAATTTCGCACAAGCCGTCACCGGACCAGTCATAGCCATTTCTGCCAACTCTCCACTGGTTTTTGGCCGACGGCTTTGGCACGAATCCCGTATTGCCTTGTTCCAGCAAAGCCTTGATACCCGAACGACCTCCGATCACATGCGCGAGCGACTGCCCCGCGTGAATTTCGGTAGTGGCTGGCTGCGTCGCGATATCACCCAAATTTATAAGGAAGACATCAGCCGCTTCCGGGTATTACTCGCCGGCGGAATTGAAGAGGACTCCATGGCCATGATCGCCGAGGGGAAAGTACCCAAGCTCAAAGCATTACAAGTACACAATTCCACTGTATATCGTTGGAACCGCCCTTGCTACGGCATATCCCCCAATGGCAAGCCGCACCTTCGGATAGAAAACCGCGTGATACCTTCCGGCCCAACACCGGTGGATGAAACCGCCAATGCCGCGTTCTGGCTCGGTACCATGGTGGGCCTCTCTTTGCACCACGATGACATCACCAAGCAAATGGATTTTGCAGATGCCCGCGACAATTTCCTGAAAGCCGCCAAGTTTGGCATCGACAGTTCTTTTACCTGGTTTAAAGACAAGAAAATTCCCGCTGCAGAACTGATTTTAAAACACTTGCTGCCCCTGGCCAAAGAAGGCCTCAAGCACCGCAAAGTAAAGGCCAGCGACATCAACAAATACCTCGGCATCATTGAAGCCAGGGCCAAAGAACACAAAACCGGGGCAAGGTGGGCATTGCGCAGTTATACGAACCTGATCAGTCATGTAACCGTAGATGAAGCCGTTACCGGTGTCACTGCCGCGACGATTAAAAATCAAAAAGAGAACAAGCCCGTGCATACCTGGAAAGAACCTACACCCGCCGATATCGATGGCTGGAGCCCGTCGAAAATGAAAATCGAAGAGTTCATGTCTACCGACCTTTTTACCGTCCAGAAGGATGATCCCATCGAACTGGTTGCTGAAATCATGAACTGGCGTAGAATCCGCTATATGCCGGTAGAAAACAGCAAGGGGGAGTTGGTTGGATTGGTTTCTTCCCGTATGCTGCTGCGGTATTTCGCCCGTCGCACTAAAATGGAAATTGATGATGTAACGACGGTAAAGGACATCATGGTCGAAAAACCTGAAACGGCCACTCCTGAAACCTTGATACTGGTTGCCATGGCAAGAATGCGGGAAAAGAACATTGGTTGTCTGCCCATTGTAAAAGGGAAGGACCTGGTGGGTATTATCACTGAAATGGATTTTCTCCGCGTTACCAGCCGTTTGATTGAGCGATTGGAAAAATAAGCTGGACGTTGGTCTTTGGTTTCGATCCCGGCTATTGGTGCCTTGTGAAATAAAATACCCCAGAAATCGGAACTTAATTTTGAACACACTTTTCAAAACAGTATGTGCATTATTTGCCAACGAATATTTTGTTGAGCATTAATGCATTGAAAACCAAACAGATAATCCTTCGGAACACGCTCTTATCTAAGCCTGGAGCATACCCACAGGAATCAGGTTATAGGAAATATTACACAAAATACACGCAGGTTCAACCAACCGGCAGTGGCCTGTTTGCGTCTATAGAATAGTATCCGACTTGGACTGCTATGCGCCACCTGTACTGTTTGTTGATTTTTTGTGGGTTTGCCCTTGTTGGGCAGGCACAGCGCCTGCATCCCGGTCTGTATGCCGGTCCCTGCTACAGCACGCTCCACAACAGCACAGGTTTTGCAGGAGAAAATCAACCCGATCTGGCGGCCAACATCGGCTGGAAATCGGGTTTTATGGCCGGGGTAGATCTGCCGTTTAGGCTTGCCGACAAACTTTCCCTGCTCTCCGGCGTACAGTACACCGAAAAAGGCGATCGTATCATTGCCATTTTGCCATCGGGGCCCGAAGGTGCTATCAATTTTCTGTACTATCTCGGAGGATCTGCCTTGCTGGATTATAGGTTGTCGCCAGCATTTTCTGTGCAAACAGGTTTGGAATACAGCCGGCTATTGGGTACAAGTATTCGACCAGCAAGTTCCAGGGTAACCCCCGACCAGTTTCCCAAATATGAATTCAGCAGAAATGACGTTGGGTTGTTGGCGGGTATCGAGTACCGGCTGGGCAGTTCCCTTTTCTTTAGGGCGCGTTATTCAATAGGACTCGTCGGGTTGAACAACATTCCCATCCCGAACCAACCTGACCCGGGTCCGGATTTTGTCCACCAGTACAACCGAAGCATTCAGTTGTCCATGGGGTTTCGGTTTCATCCATAAAACAAGGGATGGTCTTTGGGTATTTGGAAGTATGCCAATACCCAAAGACCAAACTCCCATTTCTAAAATGCCCACTGGTTGGCATTGCGCAATGCCGCAGCCACCATTCTCCGCTTTTCTTTCACGTTTACCGGTGGGTATTTCAGGAACCGCTTCACGCCCATGAGGAAGGTCTTAAGCAAATCACCATCGGCAAATGACACCAGCGCATCGGTTGCATTTTTCGACATTCGTTGGGTAGCATCGTGCAGGAATACCTGCAACATGGCATCATATACTTCCTGCGGCTGGGCTTTTTGTTCAAAGGCCGACAGTTTCTGTACCCGATGCAGCATCGATTCTGCAGCATACAGGTCGATTAGCATATCGGCACAGTTCATCAGGATTTCTTGCTCCTCCTTGAGGTTGAGTTTGCCATCCATCTGCATTTTAGCTGCCGCCCCAGCACACATCAGCACGATTTTTTTGAAATCACCAACTGCTTTGTGTTCCTCGGCATAGGGGCCCTCAGGGCGGTCCATAGATGGCATAGACGACAGTTCCTTTTGCACAGCCCAGGCAGGGTTTACAATATCCAGTTTTCCCTTCATGGCCCTGCGCAGCAGCTGGTCGACCATCAGCAAACGGTTGATCTCGTTGGTGCCTTCGTAGATGCGGTTGATCCGGCTGTCGCGATAAGCGCGGGCAGCGGTATATTCTTCGCTGAATCCGATACCGCCATGTATTTGTACGTTTTCATCCACACAATAGTCGATCACTTCAGAGCCATAGACTTTCAGGATGGAACATTCGATGGCGTACTCTTCGGCTGCTTCCAGCATGGATTGGCCGTAACTTTTACCTTCGGCAGTTGCAGCGGCTTTCTTGTCCTGCATTTGTTGTGAAATGCGGAAAGACATGCTTTCGGCAGCAAAAGTGCGAATGGCCATTTCTGCCAGCTTGTACTGGATAGCGCCGAAATTACCGATGGGCTGGTCAAACTGAATACGCTCATTGGCATATTGAACCGCTTTGGTGGTTACCGTGCGCCCGGCGCCGGCACACATGGCGCCCAGTTTGAAACGTCCGATGTTGAGGGCATTGAAAGCAATCAGGTGGCCCTTGCCAATTTCACCCAAAACATTCTCTACGGGCACTTTGACATTCTCAAAAAACACCTGCCGGGTAGAAGAGCCTTTTATCCCCATTTTGTCTTCCTCTTCACCCAGGGTAAGGCCATCGGAATTGCGCTCTACGATAAAACCAGTGAATTTGTCGCCATCAATTTGAGCAAAAACGATATAGATATCGGCAAATCCGCATTGGTGATCCACATTTTCTGGCCATTCAGCACATAGTTTTTGCCGTCTGCGCTGAGTACGGCATGCGATTTTGCATTCAGTGCATCAGAGCCGCTACCGGGCTCGGTTAGGCAATACGAAGCCTTCAATTCACCTGAAATCAGCCGGGGAAGGTATTTCTCCTTTTGTTCCGGCGTGCCGAAATACAGAATGGGCAACATTCCAATGCCAGTATGAGCCGCAATGGCCACGAGAAAGGAACCAGCCGGCCCCAATACATCCGAAATGACCGTATTGGTGTTGGTATCGAGTTCCATGCCGCCGTACGCTACGGGCATGTGTGCGCCCAGCAGCCCCAGTTCGCCCGCCCTGACCAGCAACCCGGGTACGACGCCCTCCACCTGCTTTTCAATTTGTGCCGCTTTGGGGAGAACCTCCTGCTCGAGAAAATCAGTCGTCATCTGACGAATCATCTTTTGCTCTTCATTGAGCTCTTCCGGTATAAAAGTGTCCTCAGCGCGGGCATCGCGGATCAGAAATTCACCGCCATTCAGCAGTTCAGTCTTAGCAATCGTATCTTCCATGAATTGATATTTTAGGTAAATATAGCGAATTTTCGCTACAAAGATATCCTCACTGTTGCAAAAAGTAAAGGGGCATTGAAAAATTTTGAGTGCATTAACAAAAAAAGTCCAAACGGGCTGGGGCATAATGGGGGATTTGTACAATAAACATCTGCGAATTCCTGTTCCAATCTCAAAAAACAGCATGATAAAGCGTGCCCTATTGCACTTGTTAGGAATGCCCTTGCTGTGGTATTGGGTTCCCGCTTGCTTGTTTGCCCAGGAGCGACCCTTACAGCAAGCGCATGCACACAACGACTATTTGCACCAAAGGCCGCTTTTCGACGCACTGGATCAGGGTTTTTGTAGTGTCGAGGCCGATGTGTTCCTGGTAAAAGGCCAATTGTACCTTGGGCACATCAAGCCGCGGAAGTCCACCAAACGAACCCTTGCCTACCGCTACCTGGAGCCCTTAAATGCTCGTTTGGCGCGCAATGGCGGAACGGTTTATCCCAACTTCGATGGCGTGTTTTACCTCATGATCGATTTCAAATCGGAGGGGAAGGCCAGTCATGCCGTACTGGATAGCTTGTTGCAACAATATCCCCAACTTCAGCACAATCCACATTTTGTGGTCTTTTGCTCGGGCAACCGGCCGCTTACGGCAATGCTGGCAGATCAGGATCGTATTGCAGCCGTGGATGGCCGACCTTCCGACCTTGGCAAGGGCTACGCTTCGGAATTTATGCCGGTCATCAGCGACAGTTATAAAAAGTACTTTCAATGGAATGGGGTAGGGGTGATGCCCCTGGCCGAATTTGAAAGCCTTCGGCAAATGGCAGACATGGCACACCAGGAAGGGAAAAAATTCCGACTCTGGGCCATTCCCGATCGGCCCGAGGCATGGCGTACCTTGTTGGATGCTGGCGTTGATTTTATCAATACAGACAAACTAAAGTCGCTGAGCTTTTACATGAATGATCATTAATGGAATGGTCTACCGGCGAAGCAGCGTAACATCACCAAAAAACAAGCGTTCGGAGCGGTCGGTAAATACCACAACGGCCCGCCAGGTATACACCCCTTGTTCCAGTAATTGTCCGCCAGGGCCGGTTCCGTCCCAAGCCATGTTTTCATCCCCAGGCAATATGTTTTTCCCTGGAAAACCAAGGTCCCCCAGCGATCGTAAATGCCCAGTTCCTGTATCATGACAGCACTTTTTCCTGCAAACAGGGTAAAGTGGTTGTTCGGGCCATTTTCCGAGAAATCCTGGTAAAAAACATTCGGTGCGTACACATCAATACGGGGAAGTACTTCCAAAAGAATACTGTCTGTTCCCCGACACCCCCTTTCATCCTGTGCGGTTAATTGGAAAATGGTAGACAGCAGTGGCATGGCCATGGCGCTCGGACAGTTTCGGCAACCTATCTGCGTAGCGGCTTCCCAGGAATAGGCTGCCAGCGGAAAATTGGACTGTGCGGTTAACCAAACCGTGTCACAGGCATAGACCGTAGGTAAGGGATCAATTGTTATCTCCAATGCCGGAGGCGCTTCCAGCAGAACCGGGGTTTCCCATCGGCAACCCAGCGAGTCTTCCACAAATGCCGTGTAACTGCCGGCTGGAAGTTCCTTAATAAGGGGCGAGGGTTGCGTTGCTCCCGCTGAAAGTCCAAATTGAAGGCTCCCCAGGCCCCCCGTCCAATTTGAAAACCGGATATACCCTGTGCTGTCGCCCGGACAAACAGGCGCCCGCCAATCTGCTTCTGCCAGGAGATTGATTTCATAGACAAACAGACTGTCGGTAGCGGTGCATCCATGCGATGAAGTTACAGTAACGGCATACCATCCGGGTTGCGGCGCCAGGATATTTTTACTGGCACTGTTGTTCGACCAATGGTACGATGCAAAATCTCCTGCATCCAATTGGGCGGGCTCGCCGTTGCACAATATGGTGTCAATCCCGCCAATGGCATAAGCCGAGAGGTCTTCCAGCTGCAGTTGTGTGGTTTGTGACACGGATCGGCAAAAAAACTGCTGCAAATTGTTGGGTGAGTTGGCGGCGAGCAAACGGTACTGGTCGCCGTCGTTGGGCGAACCAACCGTGGCATTGGGTAGATTGGCGCCGGGCAGATCAGTCCATGTGCCATTTCCAGCAGCCTGCCATTGCCACTGGAATACCGGATTGTTGTAGGGTGAGTTCACGAGCGTAGCCTGTACGATGGCTGGATCACCCGGACAAAAGTACGCAGTTGGTGACACCGTGATTTCAGGGCCGCAAGCCCGAAACGCAATGTTGTCGATGGCTAAATCATTGCCATATCCCCCCGGTGCATTGTTTCGGAAGGATAGGGTGATGGTATCCGCAGCAGCCAGGGTGGTAAACGAAAAACGGTAAGTATGCCAAATGCCGTCGATGGGAACCTGGCCGGTTTCACATACGGTGGCGCCATTAATTTCAAACGCAACTTCCGGGTGGATAAAGGTGGGAGGCAGTGCCGGGTTGTTCATGGAAATCAGGTCGACCGACATTTCATACAAGGTGTTTTCACACACGGGCACCTTTTTTCGGTAAAACAGGCCGGGCAGAACACTGGCGTTGACCACCATCATGTACCCGTTGAGCTCGGGCCCGTTGTCCAGGATTTTGATCCAGGTATTGCCAAAGCCAGTCCAATTAACGGTGCTGTTGGCAATGGTATAGTACCCGTCATCCGGCGGTGGGTTAAGGGTATAAGTGTAGCCGGGAGCAAGCCCTGGGTTATACGGTAGCACATTGGCTTGCCCTTGTCCAAAATTTCCCTCGGGAAAAATGTTTTCCCCCAGGTCGCCACTACAGGTGCTCTGGCAACTGGTAACGAGGGGTTGTGCCTGGAGCCTGGCAACATCCAGGCCAACTACCAAAACCGTCACAAGGCTCAGGTGGAAAAAAAGGACACGCTGGTTTGCATTTTTCATAAAGGCATCTTCTTTTTGGTTTGACGGCAAACCAGAACAGGACTATTTCTACTGTTTCGAGGCTTACAGGTTGAACTATGGGCTAATAAAAACGTTTGCCACCAGTATGCCGCAAAGGAAACGCGGTATCTCACAAATGTACCAAATTGCTGCTACCTTTGCCGCGCATGAGCAACCTCAACCATCTCCTCGGCCGCTATAAACAGCACCCGGCCGTGGAGCAAATCGTAAAAACCCTGCTCGACCCCAAAGCCCGGCTCAACTTATCCGGACTGATTGGGGCGCAGGAATCCTTTGTCCTTTCGGCTGCCATACAGCACCTTTCCCCCCGCAATCACCTCATCGTGGCAGAGTCGAAAGAAGACGCTGCTTACCTGCTCAACGACCTGAACAGCATTCTTCCTGAATTTACGGTTGCTTTTTTTCCCGACTCCTTCAAGCGGGCAGCTTTTTTCGATGATCTGAATGCTACCCAGGTTTTACAGCGCTCCGAGGCCATCAATCGCATTTGTGCCAAGGAAAGTGCAGTGCTGGTCAGTTATCCCGAGGCACTTTTTGAAAAGGTTGTCTCGCCGGAGGTCTTGGGGGAAAGCCGAATTGAAATAAAAACAGGGGAACAACTGGATGTCGATTTTGTCATACAGGTGCTGGTGGAATACGGTTTTGAACGCACGGATTTTGTGTATGAACCGGGGCAGTTCAGCATTCGGGGCGGGATCATCGACCTGTTTTCCTACGGCAACGAATTCCCTTACCGGATCGAACTGTTTGACGATGAGGTGGAGAATATCCGGAGTTTCGACCCCCTTACCCAGTTGTCAAAACAAAATATATCCAGCGTCAGCATCATTCCCAACCTGAATACGCGCTTCCGGCAGGACCAGAAAGTTTCCTTGTTCGACGTGCTCCCCGAGGATACCGTAGTTTGGGTGAAAGACATGCAATTGCTGCTCGATCGCCTGCAGTACTGTTTCGAGAAGGCTGAGCAATTTGCCGATAAAATCAGCAACCTGGAAACTCCTGAAATCCGGGAAATCTTCCGCGATCGCGCATTTGTATTTCCGGGAGATGTACTGGAATCGGTGGAAGACCATCCGCTGGTTTTCCTTAAGCCGGCAACCCAGCGGACAAAAAGTGTTGCTTTCCACAGCGCGCCACAGCCTTCTTTTAACAAAAACTTCGACCTGCTGGTCAGGCACCTGCACGAAAATAAGGCCGCAACCTTCGACACCTATATATTGTCGGAAAATCCGAAGCAGCTCGATCGCATGCGCGCCATTTTCAAAGACCTCAAGGCCGATGCGGAGTGGCTGCCGGTGGATATTTCCATTCGGGAGGGTTTCATCGACCATGATCTGAAACTGGCATGCCTAACCGATCATCAGATTTTTCAGCGTTTTCACCAATTTAAACTGCGAACAGGGTTTACCCGCGAACAAGCCTTGAATGTGCGCTTGCTGCGGGAACTCCAGACAGGCGACTTTGTGACCCACATTGACCACGGGGTGGGTAAGTTTTCCGGTCTGCAAAAAATTGAAATCGGTGGACAAATGCAGGAGGCCGTTCGCCTGGTGTACAAAAACAACGACATCCTGTATGTCAGCATCCATTCCCTGCATAAAATTAGCAAATACGTTGGACGGGAAGGTGAAAACCCACAGTTGAGTAAAATTGGTTCCGATACCTGGAAACAACTCAAGGCCCGCACCAAGAAAAAGATTAAGGACATTGCGGCCGACCTGATCAAACTGTACGCCAACCGCCGGGCTGTTCCCGGTCATGCTTTTCCGCCCGATGGATACCTCCAAAACGAACTGGAAGCCTCCTTCGTGTACGAAGATACGCCCGACCAATATACGGCAACGCAGGACATCAAGGCAGACATGGAAAAGCCGGCGCCGATGGATCGCCTCATCTGTGGCGACGTAGGGTTTGGGAAAACGGAAGTGGCCATCCGCGCCGCTTTTAAAGCCGTTACCGATGGGAAACAGGTGGCTGTGCTGGTGCCCACCACCATCCTCGCCCTGCAGCATTTCCGCACCTTCGGTGAACGGCTCAGTGAATTTCCCGTCACCGTCGATTACGTGAACCGGTTCAGGACAGCCAAAGAGAAAAAAGCCATTTTTCAGCAACTAAAAGAGGGTAAGATCGACATTGTTATTGGTACCCATTCCCTGCTAAATAAGGAAGTGGGTTTCAAAGACCTGGGACTGCTCATTATTGATGAGGAACAAAAATTTGGCGTAGCCGCAAAAGAAAAACTGCGGGCCATGACGGTAAACGTCGATAGCCTTACGCTGACCGCAACGCCCATACCCCGCACCCTGCAGTTCAGTTTGATGGCCGCCCGCGACATGAGCATCATCCGGACGCCACCGCCCAACCGGCAATCCATTCACACCGAAATTCGTGTTTTTGATGATGATTTGATCAAGGATGCCATTTATTATGAAGTGCACCGCGGCGGACAGGTCTTTTTTGTCCACAACCGCGTCAGTGACCTGGCCAAGATCGGCGATATGATCAAACGGCTTTGTCCGGATGTAGACGTGGCCATAGCGCATGGTCAGATGGAATCCGATCATCTGGAGAAGGTGCTGGTGGAATACATCGACCGCAAACACGATGTACTGGTGTGTACCAACATCATCGAAACCGGACTCGATATTCCCAACGCCAATACCATGATCATCAACCGGGCAGATATGTTTGGTTTGAGCGACCTGCACCAACTCCGGGGTAGGGTGGGGCGCTCCAATGCAAAGGCCTTTTGTTACCTCTTTGCACCACCCATGAGCGTGCTCACCCCAGAAGCGCGGAAGCGTTTGCGGACCATTGAGGAATTCTCAGAGTTGGGTTCGGGTTTTGAAGTGGCCATGCGCGACCTCGATATCCGTGGCGCCGGCAACATGCTGGGCGCCGAGCAGTCGGGCTTTATCGCAGACATTGGGTATGAAACCTACCAGAAAATTCTCGATGAAGCCATCCAGGAACTCAAGGAAACCGATTTCAAGGACCTGTTCAAGGATGAAATTGCTAAAAAAGGGAGCTATGTTCGGGATGTAACCATCGAAACGGATGTTGAAATGCTGATCCCGGACGATTATGTAACCAATACGCAGGAACGGTTGAACCTGTATACGGAACTGGATGAGCTCACCACCGAGGAAGATATCACTGCTTATGCCGAGCGCTTGAAGGACCGCTTTGGGAAACTACCCACCCAGGTGAATTCCTTGTTTGAAGCGCTTCGCTTGCGCTGGATGTGTAAAAAACTCGGTTTCGAGCGCTTGATTCTAAAGGGCGGTAAACTGCGCTGCTATTTTCTGAGTGACCCGCAATCCTCGTTTTTTGAAACGGAAACCTTCAATAATTTGATGGCCTATGTGGCATCTAAAGGCCGGGTGATGGGATTGAGCCTAAAGCAAACCACCAAGGAATTGATTGTGGTGCAGGACGAGGTGAGAAGTGTGGCACAAGCCAAACGCACGTTGGAGCAGCTTTTAACGCTGTAGCGGCGACTTTAGTCGCCGATTGACGCTCTTGTTGATTGCATTGCTGTTTCTTTCTATTTTTACCAGGACATTCCCTTTTTCCTAAAAATCACCTTACATGAAAGCCAGCCTTTTTCCGTTTTTTCTGCTCCTCTTTTTAGCCGCTTGCAACACTGAAAAGAACAGTGTCCCATGCTATTGTACCTGTTGCGAAACAAGGCCTCAGGCAGACGAAATCCCAATGCCTGCCTGTGATACACTTGGTAATCCGATTGGTCCGGCCAGGGTTTACTTCCCGAATGTATTCATAAACGACGATCCCGATCAAATCAACGACCACTGGTTGCCCTTTACGAATGAGTGTGCACTAGTGGTAAGCACTTTTATCATCAAAGATGAGGATGGAAATATTTTGGTGCAAAAGTCACAAATTCAGCCAAACCTCTGGAACGATGGCTGGGATGGCAGGAATCCGGATGGCTCACTTTTTAAAGGAGCCTTTCAATATGAGGTTTCTATAAAATTTATAGATGGTACAGAAAAAACGTACACCGGTAAAGCTGCTGTTACAATTGTGGAACAGATGGCTTTCCAATAGGTAGGCTCGACGTTGCGGGTTTCCTATACAAAACGGGCTTGGAACCTGGGAGCCGACCTACAATGGGTACTACCAAAAATGCCTGTAACGCCGACTAAAGTCGCCGTTACAGGCAATCGGCGACTGAAGTCGCGGCTACAGCGAATCATACACCAGCACCCGTTCCCACAGATGTTTACAGTCGTCCACAAACTTCAAGTGTACGGGATGCACCTGATAGGCAGCTTCGTCTTCTGCTGTTTCAAAAACCGTCAGCCAGGAAAAGGTATAGCTGCTGTCAATGACCGTTCGGTTGGTGTCTGCCGGGGTGCCAAGATGACTAAAATGGATGTTGGGTATGGCATTCAGGCTTTTGATACCGGTCTTTAGTGCTGCTTTATCCGCTCCGGTGGCGCCAGTTGGCATCCAAAAGAATACGTGGTGTACAAACATATTTTTTCTGGGCTAAGGTAAAAGGTTCTTGCTAACCCTATGTGATTTTAGCCAGGATTGGATGCCTCTTGTTTGGGCGTCCCCAGCATACCGAGGCTTTTCGCCACGATCATCGATACCGTGGCATCGCTGGTAACATTGGCGATGGTCCGGCTCATGTCCAGCGGCCTGTCTATGGCAAAGATTAAGGCAAGTCCGGCCTCAGGTACACCAATGGCGCCCAGCACAATGACCAGCATAACCATCCCTGCGCCAGGAACGGCAGCTGTACCGATGGATGCCAGGGTGGCGGTAATTACAATGTTCACCTGATCGCCAAAATCTAGCGCGATGCCAAAGGCCTGTGCGATAAAAACTGCTGCTACGGCCTGGTAAAGCGCGGTGCCATCCATGTTAACAGTCGCCCCAATAGGCAGTACAAAACTGGCAACCTCCTCGTCGACGCCCAGGTGATCCACCACCCGCTCCATGGTGACCGGCAGGGTGGCAGCACTGGAACTGGTGGAAAAAGCCACCAATTGCGCCGGCGCCATACCTTTCATAAAGAACTGATAGGATTTGCCAGCAAATACCCTCACCAGCAAGGGATAAAATCCCAGCACCAAAATGGCCAATCCGATTAATACGCATAAAGCGTACGATAAGAGCCCCTTGAACAAATCCAAGCCAGGTGACTCCACTACCAGCGCGGCCATCAGGGCAAACACGCCAACAGGGGCTGTTTTCATGATCAGATCGACCATTTTCATGATGACCTCATTCAGGCCATCAAAAAATGCCTTTACCGGCTTTGCTTTTTCTTCCGGGATGAGCACAAGGCCAACCCCAAGCAACAAAACAAAGAAAATGACCTGAAGCATATTCCTGTTTTCGCTGCTGGCGTTGAAGAAGTTATCGGGCACCATGTCCACCAGCGGCTGTAAGGGCCCCTGGGTTTTTTGTGCAGCGGCAGCCTCAATTTTTGCATTGGCTTTGTCCGCAAATCCAAGCATGAGTTGATCCCGCGTCTCCTGACTAAAACTTTTACCGGGATTCAGGGTATTGACCACCACGAGCCCGATGGTAACGGCAACAGCGGTGGTCAAGATGAATATGGCCAGTGTACGCAAACCGATTTTGGAAAGCCTGGAAATATCCTTCATGTCGGAGATTCCCTTGATCAGCGAAACGATGATCAAGGGCACAGCGATCATTTTCAGTAAATTGATGAACAGCGTACCAAATGGTTTCACCCAATCGACAACAAGCTGCTTTCCATTCAATGCAGAAAAACCAAAACCAAATACGATGCCCAGCACCAGTCCGAGCATGATCAGCCAATGGGCAGGAATGCGTTTCAACATAACAGGGAGTTAAAATAATTTCCCAAATGTAGTGCTACCCCTGCACCCTGCTACCGGACATGCGGGAATTATTTTTTAGGGTAATCATCCTGCAGTGTGCGTTCGTGTGGTTCACCCAGCAAGCCTACGCTTTTGGCAACAATCATTGACACCGTAGCGTCGCTGGTAACGTTGGCCACCGTACGGCACATGTCGAGTGGCCGGTCAACGGCAAAAATCAAGGCCAAGCCGGCTTCTGGAACCCCAATGGCGCCCAGTACAATGACCAGCATAACCATCCCTGCGCCCGGCACTGCTGCCGATCCAATGGAAGCCAGGGTTGCAGTGAGCACAATACTGAGTTGGTTGCCAAATGTCAGCGTGATGCCCATCGCTTCGGCAATAAACACGGCTGCCACGGCCTGGTAAAGGGCTGTACCGTCCATGTTGATGGTGGCGCCAATGGGCAGCACAAAACTGCCGACCTCTTCGTCTACGCCCAGGTGTTCCTCCACACGTTCCATGGTCACGGGCAATGTTGCTGCACTGGAACTGGTGGAAAAGGCTACCAGCTGTGCTGGTGCAATGCCTTTCATGAAAAAGCCAAATGATTTGCCGGTAAAAACGCGAACCAGGGTTGGGTAGAATACGAATATCAGCAGGCCAAGGCCTAACAGAAAAAAATCCTTAACTGGTTTTGCTTTTTCTTCCGGGATCAAAATGAGGCCTACACCAAACAGTAGTACGAAAAAGATCACTTGCAGCATATTGCTGTTTTCACTGGCTGCTCGGAAGATGTTGTCGGGCACCATGTCTACCAGTGGCTGCAAAGGGCCTTTGTGCTTGGCCGCTTCGGCATCTGCTATTTTCGTGGAGGCATTGGCAGCAAAACCTTCCATCAGTTGGGCCCTCGTGGTTTCACTGAATGCCTTGCCGGGTTGAATCGTATTCACAACCAACAATCCCAGGGTAACGGCAAAGGCCGTTGTCAGGATGTACAAACCCAAGGTGCGAAAACCCATTTTCGACAATCGGGAAATGTCCTTCATGTCGGAAACCCCTTTTATCAAGGAGGCGATGATGAGCGGAACCGCAATTAATTTCAGCAAGTTGATGAAAATGGTACCAAAGGGCTTTACCCAATCAAGTACCAGTTGTTTGGCGTCAAATGAAACGGCGGCAAAACCGATGGCCACACCGAGTACCATGCCGCCCAAAATTTGCCAATGCAGCGCAATGCGTTTAAACATAATAGTTTTGGATAGTTTGATGGCAAAAATAGCCGCCTTCCGGAGAAATCGTGTTTATTTGCGGTGTTTTATGATAAATCCAAAATGGTCATCGCCCTAAATCTGCGAATTTCGAGTTCATCAAATCCGGGATGGTAACGAAACCAGCGTATACGTTCAATTTTATTCAGTATTGTATGAAAACCACCTTGTACTTGTTTGTAGGGCTTTTATTGGCCCTAACACCACGCGATTTTTACGCCCAAGACACTCCTCCTGGCGATAAGTCGGAAAAAGCAGAGGAAAAAAAGAGGATAAACCCAAGGAGAAAAAATACGAAGACATCATCACCAAGGAGGCTGTGTCCGACACCGGGCTGTTTACCGTCCACCAGGTAGGTTCGAAGTATTATTTCGAAATCGCTAAAACCACGCTGAATCGGGAGATTCTGGTGGTCAGTCGTGTTTCGGGTTATGTCAAAAACCTGAGTTTTGGCGGAGCCGGTATGGAAACCCGTCCGGAGCAGGTTATCCGCTGGCAGTTGTTTGGCGATAAGGTGTTGTTGCGCTCCGTGTCGTACAACAGCGTAGCCAGCGAAGAACTTCCGGTATACCATTCTGTGCGCAACAACAATTTTGAGCCCATCATCATGAGTTTTGATCTGGCGGCCTATACGCCCGATTCTTCGGCAGTGGTTTTTGAGGTAAGCGCGCTGTTTACTTCAGATGTACCGATGATCGGCCCGCTTGATGATGATCAAAAAAAGAACTTTGGCATTGGAAGTCTGGATGGCAAAAGAAGCATAATTGTTTCCACCAAAGCATTTCCAGGAAATGTTGAAGTGAGGCATATCCTGACCTTCAGCGGCACCAAACTGCCCGATAATGCGGTCACCAATACGCTTTCTGTAGAAATGAACCAGTCGTTTATCCTGCTGCCAGAGAAGCCTATGGTGCCGCGGCTCAACGACGAGCGGGTAGGGTACTTTTCCATCCGACAAACAGATTACGGCTCTCCAGCCCAAAAAGCAGATCAAAAAACGTACATCACCCGTTGGCGACTGGTGCCCAAAGACCCCGTTGCCTACGCGCGGGGGGAGTTGGTTGAGCCCATCAAGCCTATTGTTTATTATGTAGATCCCGCTACACCAGCACAATGGCGCCCATTTATAAAGAAGGGAATCGAAGATTGGCAAGTGGCCTTTGAAGCAGCAGGGTTTAAAAATGCCATTCTGGCCAAAGACCCCCCCACAAAAGAAGAGGACCCTGATTGGAGCCCCGAGGATGTGCGGTACTCCGTGGTGCGCTACATCACTACCGATATTCAGAACGCTGTAGGGCCGCATGTCCATGATCCACGTACGGGTGAAATTCTGGAAAGCGATATATTATGGTATCATAACGTGATGAACCTGCTGCGGAATTGGTATTTCATTCAAACGGCAGGGTACAACCCGGCGGCACAGCGACCCAAGTTCGATGATGCGCTGATGGGCGAACTGATCCGCTTTGTCGCCGCACACGAGGTTGGACATACCCTGGGACTGCCCCACAACATGGGCGCCAGCAGCGCTTATCCGGTGGATTCCCTTCGATCACCTACGTTTACGCGCAGTATGGGAACTGCCCCTTCTATTATGGATTATGCGCGATTCAATTACATCGCACAACCAGGTGACGGACCCGTCAACATGATGCCGGGTATCGGTATTTACGATAAGTGGGCGATTGATTACGGCTACCGATATTACCCAGACATCACTACGTCAGCGGCCGAGAAGCAAATCCTGCACGAGGCCGTCAACAAGCATGCCGGTAACCCGTTGTACCGATACGGTCCGCAACGGGGCAATCCCTTTGATCCAGGTTCTCAAACCGAAGACCTGGGCGACGACAGCATGCGCGCCAGTGAGTTGGGCATCCAAAACCTGAAAAGGATTGTGCAAAATCTCCTCCAATGGTCGAAGGTTCCAGGAGAAGACTACGACGAGCTGAGTGAACTCTACGGACAGGTGCTGGGGCAATTCAACCGTTACATCGGACATGTTACCACCAACATTGGAGGTGTGACCGAATGGCGCAAAACCAATGATCAGGAAGGCGTGATTTTTGAGCCTGTTCCTGTGGAAAAACAGCGTCGGGCGTTGGCGTTTATCAATCAGCAAGTATTTCAAACGCCAGACTGGCTCATAGTGCCTGCTATTGCACAGCGTATACAGGCCTCGGGTAGTATGGATCAAATTTCCAAGTTACAGAAAGGCGCTTTGGATCGGGTTTTTGCAGCCGACCGCCTTACCCGAATGATCGAAGCCGAATCCACCCTGGGCAGCAAGGCTTTCTCCTTGGAGGAACTCTTTCAGCGTGTTCAGGATGAAATTCTGCGGGAGCCCACCGCCCGGAAATCCTCCGACCCTTATCGCCGCAGGCTGCAAAAGGCATATGTCGACAAACTGCTGGCGCTGTGGAAGGATGAATCGGTGCCCCAGGATGCCAGTGCCCTGGCATACGCATATTTGAAAAAGGCCCAGATCCATTTAGGAAAAGGGTCGGCCGTACCCGATGCCGTCAGCCGCAGCCATTATCAGGAACTAAACCATTCAATTAGTGCAGCCATGAAAACGGAATAGCGGGGTTTTGCAACAATGTTTCATTTTCTCGCCGAATTCTTATTTTTTTTATTTTTTTAGTCTGCAAACTTTTACCTTTGCGGTTGCTTTTTTGGAAGCATGCAAAGTTTTTTTATAAAAAATTGATTTACAAACAATTACGCTACAATGGCAATAATCGGAACGATACGTAAGAACGGGTGGATCCTGATCGTAATGATGGCTCTGGCTTTAGGAGGCTTCATCTTGATGGACGTTGTGTCCAACAGTCAGCGCTACAGTGCTGCTGATTTGAACACCCTGGGTAAGGTAAATGGCGAACAGGTCAAACGCGATGAGTTCGATACGTACGAAAAATTGGTTTACTCCAATACCAAAAGCAATCCTTATCAAATCCGCACACAGGTTTGGAACTATTTTGTAGAAAAGGCCCTTGTGAGCCAGGAAGCAGAGGAACTCGGCCTGGGTGTTGGCTTGGATGAGTTGAAAGACCTCCAGTTTGGCAACAATTTGAGCCCGATCATGGCGGAGCGTTTCAAAGACCAGGCTGGTCAGGTGAATCGCGCGCAGTTGGCTAGCATCAAAGCAGCCATCGAAGGCGGCCAGTTTACGGATCCAACCAACCGTGCCTATTGGGCCGTACAGGAAAAGGAAGTTATCAAAAAACGCATCGAGGATAAACTGATGTCTTTGGTGACAAAAGGCCTTTATACCCCGAAATGGGAAGCAGAAATGGCTTTCCGTGACAACAACTACCGCCTGGATGCCGCTTATGTGCGCATTCCATTTGATAAAGTGCCCGACAGCGAGGTGAAACTCACGGATGCCGACTACACTGCATTCCTGAAGAATCACCCCGGTATGTATGACCAAACCGAAGAAACCCGCGTGATTGATTATGTCGCCATCGACGTGGTTCCAACACAGGGTGATACCAGCGAGTGCCGCGAAATGGTTGCAAAACTTATGGACGGCCTGCGCAATGCGGAGAACGACTCCATTTATGCTGTATCCAACAATGGCGTATATGATGGTTCATACAAGGCAAAAGACGCACTGCCTCCTTCCATGGCGGACGATTTGTTGAGCCTTCCCCTCAATACAGTGGTTGGCCCGACGTTGACCAACGGCGTTTGGGTTGTAGCCAAAATAGAAGGCCGCATGGTAGTGCCCGACTCCGTACGTGCCCGCCACATCCTGATCCAGGGTGCTAACCAGGCTTCTGAAAACAGGATTGACAGCCTGATGGGCCTGCTCAAATCCGGTGCTTACCGTTTCGACAGCCTGGCTGTTCAAAATAGCCAGGATGGTGGTTCTGCCCAAAAAGGTGGCGACCTCGGCTGGTTTGCAGCTGGTATGATGGTGCCTGAGTTCAACAACGTTTGTTTTTACCAGTCTGAAATTGGCAAGTACTACAAAGTTGCTACCCAGTTTGGCTGGCACCTGATTGAGGTAACCAATAAAAAATTCATGACCAATTCTACGGGTGTTAAGGCCGCTTATCTTTCCCAGCGCGTTGAGCCAAGCGCTAATACCCAAAGTATTGCAAAGGAAAAAGCCGAGCAGATTGCACAGCATGCCAAGACCATTGACGATCTGCGCAAAATGGCTTCCGAACAAAACCTCGCCGTAGAAACAAGCCAGCCGCTGAAAGCCAATGACTTTTCTGTTGGTCAATTGGGTGCAGAGGAAACTTCCCGGCAGATTGTCCGCTGGGTATTTGATGAGAAGACCAACGAAGGTGATGTGAGCAAAGAAGTATTTACCTATCGCGACGCTGCAGGTGGTTATTTCGATGCCCGTTACATTGTTGCTGTCGTGAAAGCGGTAGCTCCTAAAGGCGCCGCAACCATTGCTACGCTGAAGGCCAATCCTAAAGCCGATTCAGAGGTTAAAAATGCTAAAAAAGCAGAAATCATCATCGGAAAACTCCAAAACCCCAACGACTTTCCAGCGCTTGCTGAGAAGTATCAGGTTAATGTTGATACCGCCCGCGGTCTTTCTATGCTGCAGACATTCCTCCAGAATGGTGGCAGCGAGCCCATTGTAATAGGCACACTCTTTGGAATGGCGAAAGATCAGGTTACGAAACCTATCGCTGGTACTTCAGGTGTGTATGTAGCCAAGGCAATCACAGAACAAAGTAAGCCAGGCCTTCCTGCCGACCTTACCCTGTTCCGCAAGCAGGTAACTTCCTCCGCTTCCACCGGTATTCGGATGGGACTGCTTACTTCCATGAAAAAAGCAGCAGAGGTTGACGACAACCGTAGCCGTTTCTTCTAGTCCTTACGGGCTTAGCTTACCTTTTTCAGGGATACGAACAAATAACTTCCGCTTAGAAAAAGCGCCAAAAGAAGTTGTATGTTGGTATCCCTGTTTTTTTTGTTTTAGAAGTACCGCAGGATGCCCTCCAGAATCCATCTGGATAATTTGGAGCCGTAGGGTGGCATGAACAACCGCGTGAAGGGGAATAGGGTGTTTTGGTAGGTAACACCGCGTTGGTTGCTGAATTCAAGGAATCCAAACTCCCCGTGGCATTTGCCATGCCCGCTGTTGTTGACGCCCCCAAAGGGGAGATTGGGGTTGTAAAAATGCACACCGCAGTCGTTCACAGAAACGCCACCGCTTCTGGTTTCCGACAGCACTTTCCTGATATTTTTCTTTTTCCCACTGAACAGGTACATGGCCAGCGGTCGTTCGCCAGCATTTACGATAGCAATGGCCTCCTCAAGGGTTTTAAAGGTTCGGATCGGCAAAATAGGGCCAAATATTTCTTCCTCCCAGATATTGGCATCAGCAGGCACGTCGGTCAGCAGGGTAAGGTCAATGAGTCGTTGTGCGGCATCGGTATGGCCACCGAAGGACAGGGTGGCGCCTTTGGCCAGCGCATCGTCTTTGAGTGCCTGTATGCGGTCAAAGTGCCGATCGTTGATGATTCTGCAAAAATCGGTGTTGTGTGACCGTTGTTCCGAAGTTTCACCATACAATTGCTGGATCCAACGGCTCATTTCGGCTACCAGTTTGTCGGCCACCGATTCCTGCACCAGGATGTAATCGCTGGCAATACAGGTTTGTCCACCGTTCATGCCTTTGATCCAGATGGCTCGGGAGGCGGCCAGGGAAAGATCTGCAGTCTCATCCACAATCACCGGACTTTTCCCACCCAGTTCAAGGGTTACAGACGTAAGATGCGCTGCGGCGGCCTTCATGACCACTTTACCGATCGATGGGCCACCCGTAAAAAAGATATGGTGGAAGGGCAACTGCAGCAATGCATTGGCCAGCGATGCATCGCCCTCCAGCAAAACAACTTCCTCCGGGGGGAAAATGGCCTCTACAATTTTTTTCATCACGGCAGCACTGGCAGGGGCATTCTCCGACGGCTTAAGAATGGCGCAGTTGCCGGCAGCAATGGCGGAAACCAGTGGAACGAAGGTCAGGTTTACTGGATAGTTCCAGGGAGAAAGGATCAAACAAACACCCTTGGGCTCGTACCTGATTTCCGACCGCGTTCCGATCAATACCATCGGTGTACCAACCCTGCGGGGAGTCATCCACGACTCCAGGTTGCGTATGGTGTGCCGGATTTCAGAGTTTATCACCCCTATTTCGGAAATATCAACTTCTACCGGACTCTTTTTAAAATCGCTCCACAAGGCTTCTTTTATGGCCCCGCGCTGGTCCAGCATGGTATCGTGCAAACGCCAGAGGTTGGCTATTCGTTGGCGGGCAGTGGTGGCTGCAACAACTTGCTGGTGCTGCATTTGCCGCTCAAACAAGGTTGCTATGTCTGTTGTAGTGGCGGCAGGTGTAAGAGGAGGGGAGACTGTCATTTTATATGAGTTATTTCTAATATTAAAAACTAATAATTCCTTTCTTGTTTTTATATTTGTAAAAAATTAAACAACAGTATAAAAGTAGGTGTTCGAAATAATAAATCGCAGGCAGCGTGCGTATATACTTTAGTCGTTAACCAATAAAACGCAAAGCATTATGAAAGTAAATGTGCAATCGGTCCATTTCCATGCCGACGCAAAGTTGTTATCGTACATTGAGCGGAAGATGGACCGTCTTTCCAGAACCTTTGACCGCATCGAAAGTGTTGATGTGATGTTGAAATTACAAGACAACGGTGGTAAAGTTCAGGAAAAAATCTCTGAAATCAAGTTACAGGTGCAGGGTGGTTGGCTTTTAGATAAAAAAACAGGCCGGTCTTTTGAAACGGCGCTGAATGCATCCATTGATACGTTGAAAAGGCAATTGGTTCGCCATAAGGAGAAGGTCAACACTTTTCGACGGGAAGCTTGATGAAATGAAAGCTTTTCTTTCCTAAAACAAGCCGTCGCAAGCCCTGCAGCGGCTTGTTTTTTTTATTGCCATTTGGGCTTTTGCCATTGGGTGTTGGTTCTTTTGCTTCGATCCTGGTTTTATTTCCGACACGTTGCTTAATGCAGGTTAAATGGCGAAAATGATCCGTTTTTGGCCCCGCGGGAAAATCCCCAACAAACCCTTATGTTTTTGTTAACGTTTTTATCCATACGTTTCCCGTAGCGCTTGCGTACATTCGCATGTGTTATGACTAAAATAGGTGTATTTCAACGTGCTTGGGCCTTGGCCTTTATGCTTGCGCTGGGTTTCTTCCTGGTAGCACAGCAGCTGCACAAGTACGAAATGCACCCTCATAACGGTAATGCGCCGGCCTGCTCTGCAGCCCACGATGGTAAGGGTACGCATATCCACGATCAACGTTATGGCGCTGATGATTGTGCCCTTTGCGCTTTTTGCCTGCGCGCTAATGCGGTACCACAAATGCCGCAACTTATTGTGCCGCTGGGAGCCATTGCCGATCGTCCTTTCTGCTCGCCAGTTGATCCCTGCGTGAAAACGGCTTGTGATTCTATTTACCAGCGAGGGCCCCCCGTGCTCTAGTATCTCGACAGCAAGTATTGCTTCGCTGGCGCAAATGCCAGCCCTTCTTCCGGGCACACTTATCTCCCCCCCGGGATTTTTTTTCATTTTTTTGATTTGTGAGAATCTATGCGCATTCAAGTAATGTGCCTCTCTGTGCTCTTTGCCGTAGCAACGCGTACGCTGTATGCTCAGGATTGCCACCTGACGCTTCAGGGTCATGTCATAGAGGCTGAAACCAACGAGCCCCTGGCATACGCCAGGGTATATATTCCTGCGCTGCAACGCGGAACCACGACCGACGAAAACGGGGCGTATGCTATTCCCAACCTGTGTGAAAAGCATACCTATACCGTTGAAGTTGAACACATCGAATGTGAACATAAAACGGCCATAGTGGAGGTAACGGAAAATCACCATGTGGACTTTCTGCTTGCCCACAATGCGGTGTTGAAAGAAATTGTGATCAAAGAAAAAGCAACCGTTGCCCCATCAACGCAGGCTAATGTTCAACTGGAGGGCATCGAACTAACCGGCGCGCAAGGCGTAAATCTCGGAGAAACCCTGAAGCGATTGCCCGGCGTTTCCACGCTCAACTCTGGTAATACCGTGGCCAAGCCCGTCATTCAGGGGCTGCACTCCAACCGAATCGCTATTGTAACCAATAACGTGGTGCTGGAAGGACAGCAATGGGGCGCTGATCATGCGCCGGAAATCGACCCCTTCACGGCTGAAAAAATTACGGTCGTGAAAGGTGCTGCTGGTGTAAAATACGGTGCCGGCGCAATTGGCGGTGCCGTTGTGATGGAACCTGCTGCATTGCGTGAGAAAGAGGGCTGGGGCGGCTGGTTCAACCTGGGTGGCGCCTCCAATGGCTTTGGCACGGTGGCTGCCGGAGCGCTCGACTGGCATATTCCAGACACCAAATTTGCCTTGCGCCTGCAAGGAACCCTCAAGCGAAGTGGTAACCAGCGGGCGCCCGACTACTGGCTGGGCAATACTGGTGCTTCCGAAGCCAATGCCAACCTGTTCCTTGGTTGGGAGAAAGGATCCTGGCGGCATCAGCTGGAAGCCGGCACCTTTAACCAGAAACTCGGTGTGCTCCGGGCGGCTCATACAGGTAACCTTAGCGATTTGGAACTGGCCATCCAAAGCGATACCCCCCGCAACAACATAAATCTGTTTACTTATGCCATCAACCGGCCGTATCAATTGGTTCGCCACCAAACCCTGCGGTACCATTTAACCCATCATCTCAATGACAAATGGAAACTCAGCGCGCAATACGCCTTCCAGTTTGACCACCGGCAGGAGTACGATGTCGTTCGTACGGCAACCGACCAGCCGCAAATCTCCTTCCGGCTCTGGAACAATGCACTCGACCTGAGTGCCGAACACCTGCCCATCCGGCACTGGCAAGGCGGCGCTGGTATCCAGGCCAAGCAACAGCTCAACTACGTTGGTAAGGGTGGTTTTATCCCCGACTATACCAGTTTTGGCGCCTCAGTTTGGGCGATGGAACATTGGCGACGGTATCCCACCCCCTGGGAGTTTGAAGCCGGAGTTCGGTACGACTATAAGAACACCCACGCGATGACCCGCGGGAATATTTCGAATATTGATACGACTGGCTTTTTTGGCAGCCTTTCCGGTACGCTGGGACTTATCTACCATCTGTCAAAGGACTTGACGCTTTCCGCCAACAGCGGACTTGCCTGGCGCCCGCCACACGTCTACGAACTTTTTGCGAAGGGCATACACTTTGCAGCAGGCACCTATGAAAAAGGCAACCCTTTGTTGCGACAAGAAAAAGCCTGGAACACACAGTTGAACCTGCAGTATCAGAAACAGCGTTTCTACGCCCAGCTGACTGCTTACAACAACCGGATTGCCGACTTCCTGTACCTGGAGCCGCAGGCAACGCCTGTGATAACCGTAAGGGGGAACCTTCCCGACTTACTTCTATGTGCAGTCGGATGCTTTATTGCAGGGGCTTGATGGTCGGCTGTCGATTCCGCTCTTGCCCAGGTGGTCACTTGAGGGTAAATGTTCGATTCTTCGGGCCAGCCGTGTGGTTACCGACAGTGCGGAGAACAAACAGCGGGAGTGGCTGCCTTTGATGCCTTCCGACAGGTTCCAATATGGTTTCAAGTGGCGGCTGCCGGGCAAAAAGGAAATTGATACACAACACGAAAGCTTTATAGTCTTTTCTGCCACTACCGTATTGCGGCAATCCAGGGCACCACTGAGCGGATTATTGCTGCCACCGCCTCCTGCTTATACCCTTCTTGGGTTGGAAGCAGGCCATACCCTGTTTTGGAAAAAACAACAACTGGAACTTGGGGTCAACGTTCAGAACCTGGCCAATCTGCGCTACCGGGAATACCTCAATTTTTTCCGCTACTTCGCCGATGAAACCGGGGTCAATGTTGCCTTTCACGCAAAACTTATTTTCTTCTAATAAAATACCATTTTTATGAAAAAGCATTTTTTTTCAGGCTTTATTGGCCTGCTGACCATCACGGTGCTGTCACTGAGCAGCTGCAAACCCGATACACAAACGGCAACGGAATTCATCACGAGGATTGTTCTGCACATGGAAAACACCAATGGGTTTTCACAGGATTTTGTCTGGGAAGACGCCAATGGTGATGGCATTCCGGAATCCATTGATACCATCGCACTGGCGCCCAATACTGCCTATACTTGCACGGTACATGTTTACGACGATACGGTAGATCCGGTGAATGATATTACAGCTGAAATTAAAGCGGAAAATACCGCCCATTTGCTCGTGTATACCGCCATTAATGCAGACGTGGCAATCGTCAGAACGGATGCCGACGACAATGGCGCGCCATTTGGCCTGGCCACACAATGGAACACTGGTGCAAACAGTTCGGGAAAAACCAACATCAGGCTCATCCATGAACCCGATAAGTCAGCCTCGGATCCAACTGCCACCGGCGAAACCGATTTTGAAGTGGAGTTTCCGACACGGATTCAGTGATTTTACGAAAAGCTGGGGGGCGGAGGCCATCGCCTACCCCCAGTTTTTTGTTTGATACAGGTAAGCCCTGTTAGTTCATCACATCGATGTCTTTGACGATGGCCATCAGCAAACTGATGTCTTCATAGAACTCCGTACCATTTCAAAACTGACATTGGATTGGAACAGGGATGGCTCCAGCAGGTTTTTATCCTGGGTTAGCGCCAGGTAAATTTTATCGTTAATGATGGAGCAGTAAATTTCCTTGTTGCGGTTATTGTCCTGAAACTGTTGCCTGAATTGAAGGATTACCCGCTGCATATCAACCGACAGCACGTCTTTGATCCTTACATCGGGTGTGGCATAGGTATCGAAAAAGGTTTCAAATTCGGGCAGCAGGTTTTCCCGTACCCGTCGTCCGCCCATCAGGTGAAAAGAGCGCTCACTTCTGCTCAGGTATTTGCGGTACCCATCGGGGAGTACGAGGATGCCACCGTGCATATCGGCCCTCCGGTAATCACCAATGAGGAATACGCCTTTGAAAACATAATCGAGGCGGGTTCTGGCGTCAGAAAAATTCGCGTACCTGTAATTCGCAGAGTTCGAATGGGGTTTCCCTGACTTGTCCGGAAATCAAATCCTCACCGATGTACTCATCGGCTACAGTGAAAATTTTACTTTCAAAGAAGCGCTCTGGTTCGATTTTACCCTTTGGGTCATATTCAAAGGTGCCGAAGTTGATGTCGTTATCGATGAAATCCAGTAAAAGTCCAACTACCCTGGGTTTAAACTCCTGATAATAGACCCTGACGCGAAACAGCAGGTAGGCGATCCAAATGCCAACCGGAATAATCAACAAAAGCGTGACCAGAAAGATGCGGATGTAAACCTGCGCAGTGACAATGGCCAGCAGCAGAAAAACGGAAACGCTGAGCAGCCGCAACAAGCGTTTGCGCTGCAGTTCCATGTGCTGCAGCTCAGGATAAATGCTTTGGTTGTAAAAAAGTCGGAAATCGTAAAACGCCTGCATGTGCGGAAAGAGGTAAAAGGGAGACGCGATAGGCGGCAATCAGGGAGAAAATCGTTAAATGTCTACACCTTTTTCTTTGCGGTAATCTTCGATAAATTCATCGATCAGTTCGATGAGCAGGTCTTTCATGTAGGCATTCTCCAACCGGGCAATAACTTTTAGCTTTTCCAGTTTCGACTTGTCAACGGCAACCGTCAGCCTTTTCTTGCCGGTTTCTTCATCGCGGGTAATTTCCTGAATATCGATGGTTTGGCGCAATAAGGCATCCAGCCCGCTGTGTGGCGCCCGGTGTGCAAATTCTCTGGACTTGTTTTTGCCGGAAAGCGAGGCGGCTGGTTGTTGCTCAAAATGGGATAAGGATTCCTCCAGGGCTTCCTGCAGCATCGAGTCCAGGCTTCCAGCAAAGCTTTTGCCAGTTGATTTGGGCCGGGTTTCCGCTTCCTGCGCCGTAGCATGGCCATCTCCCTGTTGCTGGGAGTCGAATGCCGGCATATCCTTGAAGAGATCGTCCAGGCCTGCTGTGAATTTCTTTTTACTCATGGCACGCTTTTTCAGGCTTCCAGTTCACGGGATTCGAGTGGAGTAGGGGATACATCGCTTTCAATCCGGCTCAGGATCTCCCTGCTTAGTTCAAGATAGTCCTGTGCACCGGATGATTTGGGGTTGTAGTCAAATATATCTTTCCGTTGTGCAGGCGCTTCAGCAAGCGCTACATTTTCCCGGATATAGGTTTTGTATACCTTTTCACCAAAATACTTGTGAATGGTTTCTACAACCTCGCGGTTGAGCACCCGGCGGCTGTCGTACATCGTGGCAATAACCCCGCCGATTTCGATTTGCTTGTTGAGGCGGAATTTGACTTTGTCGATGACCTGTTTGATTTTCGCAAGTCCCTGTACGGCAAGGAATTCGGTTTGTAGGGGAATCAGGATGTAACGGCTGCTGGTCAGGGCGTTTAGGGTCAGCAGGCTAAGGGATGGCGGACAATCGATGATAATGTAGTCGTAATCATCCGAAACCTGTCCGATCAGTTCGCGCAAAATGAACTCCCGCCCGGCCTCATTGATCAGTTCCATTTCAGCGCCGGAAAGATCCAGCGAGGAGGTCACAATATCGAAATTGGGCTTGTGGGTGTATGGGACCAGTTCACTTTCACCCCGCAAGGCCTCGTAAATGGTGGATTTCTGGCGCGGAATACCCAATGAGATGGTCAGGTTGGCTTGCGGGTCCAGGTCTATCAGCAGCACTTTTTTGCCCAGTTCGACAAATGCTGCACCGATGTTAATGGCGCTGGTGGTCTTACCCACACCGCCTTTGTGATTCAAGAGAGAAATTACGATACCCATATACTATAAGGTGTGCTGTAGGATGGCTTTTAACCATTTGAATGCTGCTACAAAAGTAGGTAAATTTATCAAGGGCCCCAAATCTTGCCGGAACGAACCAACAAAAGGTTTCCAAATGGCATGTTTAAGTGTTTAAGTCCTAAATCACAAAATTGTTTTGAATCTCAGTAAGTTGAAAATCAGGAGCATAGCCCATGGTGATCTAAAAAAAATAAACAAACAGGAAAAAAAACTTTGACATTTTTTGTTTTTAAAAACCATTTGTTTTAAATTTGCACTGTTATCATAAACAAACCAACAAACAGGGTTGCCTTGTCGCTCCATCTTTTATAGGAGCGCAGCAGCTTAAAAATGCCGAACTATGATTAAGGATGATCGGATCAAATTAAACGAGCGTTTTATCCATGCGTTCAAACTGCTGGAGGATCGCGGTGCTATCGTTAAAAACGATCGCGGTGGCAAGGGCGTAGGGGATGTAGCAGAAAAGGTTCTGGGCAACAAAGCTTACGGGCATATTATTCGTGCCTTTTTGAATGGCGACAGCAAGCGTGTGATTGATTACGGTCAGGCCAAATCCTTCTGTCGTTCTTTCAGTATTAACGAAGCCTTGCTGCTGCATGGTATCGGCAATCCCTTTGGGTTTGATGCTCCTGGCGAAGCGCTGGGCGCCGACAAATTCTACTCCGCCGGCGATGGAAATATTCTCTTTACCACCGTCCGGGCCTTTGCGGGCAGTACCCTGGGAGCAGAAAGCTCCGAGGATAATACCTACTTTTCTATTCCAGGTGTCAGCGGCGCAGGCCTGGTGGCTTTCCAGATTGAAGGTGGTTCCATGGATCCAGTCATTAAGCATGGCGATATCGTCGTTTGCCGCTCTGTTGAAAACCTGAATGATATTCGCGACAATGAAATTTATTCTGTTCGCAGTAACGGCAATGTTTGGGTGAAATATGTACAAAAAGTGTACAACAACCGCGGAAGGGTAGTGCGTCTGAAAATGATTTCTGCCAATTACTTCGACCACGATCCATTCGAAGAAGAAGTCAACGAAACCACCCGGCTTTACAAGGTAGTGCGTAAAATTAGTAATGTTTAAGATGGGCTTTGGTCATTTGCTTGCTGGGTGATCTTATTCAGACAAGTAATCAGCCAAAGACTTTATCGCAACATAACCCTTAAAATATATCCTGCTGTTTATTGTTTTCGGAGCCTCCCGGTGTTAGTCATCGGAGAGGCTTTTTTATTGCTGGATAAATTGGTTGTTTCGCCTCTGGTTTGGACAAAGTTGAATGCACATCGCCGTCGCATCCTGCTGCCAAAAGGAACCAAGGCTTATGGTTTCTCTAAAAAACCCGCCCACCAGGCAGTTGAAGGTGGCGCAACCTGCAGCAGCACGGGCTCCTGCCGCACTGGATGAATAAATTCCAGCTGTCGGGCATGCAGCGCTACGGAGGCATCGGGTAGGGCTTCCGTCGCACCATATTTGAGATCACCCAAAATGCTGCAGCCCATCGAAGCCAGTTGCACCCTAATTTGGTGCGGCCTTCCGGTATGCGGCATAACCTGAACTTTAAAATTGGACCCTAGCGGACCCAGATAGATGTATTCCAGAACGGCCTCTTTTGCCAGGCCACCGGGTTTCAGGCTGGCGGTTGTAATGTTTTTTTGTTCGTTTTTCAGCAGCCAGTGGCGCAACAGACCCTGCTCTTGCTTCGGCGCATGAACCACGAGTGCCCAATATGTTTTTTGTACCTGCCTGGTCCTGAACAGTGTGGTCAGTCGGCCAAGCGCCTTATCGGTTCGGGCAAAAAGCACGATACCACTCACAGGCCGATCAATGCGATGAACAGGATGCAGGAAAACGGCCCCGGGTTTTTGATATTTTTGGCGTAGGTACTCCTTCCCCCAATCGGTGAGGGTAGGGTCGCCAGTTTTATCCCCCTGAACCAACCAGCCTGCCGGCTTGTTTATGGCCAGTAAGTGGTTGTCCTCAAAAACAATGCTTGGTTCCATGCCCGCAAAGTTAGCGCATTGCGCTCGCTGTTGTAAGTTTGTCTTTTAGTCTCTTCAAATAGAATTATGAAACTGAGTTTAGGTTTTTCTCCCTGCCCCAATGATACCTTCATTTTTGATGCCATGGTGCATGGCAAAATTGATACGGAAGGCCTTGTTTTTGAGCCTGTCATGGAAGATGTCGAAGCGCTCAATCGGCATGCTTTTGAAGAAAGCATCGCCATTACCAAACTGAGTTACCATGCCTTTGCACACCTGACCCATCAGTACAAATTACTCGATGCCGGCAGTGCTTTAGGCCGGAATTGTGGCCCCCTCCTGGTAGCGCGGGCGCCCCAATCCGATGAAGCCCTCAAATCAGCCCGCATTGCCATTCCGGGAAAAATGACTACTGCCAACTTTTTGCTGGGCTTAGCCTACCCGGAAGCGATACACAAAGAAGAACTGCTGTTCTCTGATATAGAATCGGCAGTGGTGTCCGGTGATTTTGACGCCGGACTGATAATCCATGAAAATCGCTTTACCTACGAACAACAAGGATTGGTGAAATTGCGTGATTTGGGTGAGTTTTGGGAAGAAACCACGAATCTGCCAATCCCCCTCGGTGGGATTGTAGTGAGCAAAAAACTCCCTGCTGAACTGCAGCAAAAAGTGAATCGCGTGATGCGTCGCAGTGTGGAATTTGCCTTTGCACATCCGGAAGAGGTCATGCCTTATGTCAGGGCACATGCACAGGCAATGGACGACAAAGTGATGCAATCGCATATCCGGCTCTATGTCACCGATTATACGATTGATTTGGGCATCGCAGGCAGGAAAGCCATTACGGAAATGTTTAACATCGCTTCAGCCAAGGGTATCATGCCCGACTACACTGATGATATTTTTATAAATTAATAAAAAATACCATCTTTGGCATGATTTTCGATCTACCCTAAAAAGTGTAAGTATTGTTTTCTAGGGGTCGTAGCCAAATATGATGCCCGAAGGAGTATAGAAAAAATTATCGGTCAAGGGGATGTGTTCTACGAAATAATAGCCATCCAACGGAGCATCGGCCTCAAGCCCGGCGCGTTCACGCGCTGCAGCATCCAGTGCTTTTTGCAAACTTTTTTCATAACCATTTCGAAATATCATATCCAAGGTGAGTACCCGTGCATTCATGATATCATAACTCAGGTATCGAATATTGTACATGCCATTGCGCCGCCTGAATAGTAATAGGTGTAGTATCCCAGACCCAGCAGATGCCGATCATTGTACAGTACCTGCGATTCTACCTCCAGTGAAGTATTGTATGCATAACCTTGAAGGGTAGAATCTTCTACTGCATTGGAGTCAGACATCTGCATGAAAGCACCAAATTCTTTATTGCGCAGGTATTGGAAGGCCTTTGGCATGTCAGCGCAACAGTTATCGAAATAGGCTGAGTCGCCAACAGCAAACCTGACCATACGACGGTTAATCTCTGATTGAATGTTTTCGCTTGCGTCGTCCTTGTTAATATCAAGCCAAAATGCATCTACACTAGCCGCGGGTGAATCTGCCATCTCAACTTTCCAGGGTAAGATTGCGGAAAGTGCGTTGCCCTCAAAGCGGTAACTACCGGAGGGGTATGTTTCCCGGAGATTTACATTGGTCATTTTTTCATCGTTGGAATCCGACCAAAAGCCGCGAAAGGATTTGTCGAGGTAAAATTTCCCCGTTGGGTTGTCGCCTGAGTATTCCAGCAGAACAATCATTCCGGAAGAGTCTGTCATCCCGTCGAAATCGATTAGTACGTTGTATTGGTGTAATAGTAGGTTCCGAAGTAAAGGGTATTGGGAGTGGGATCGGGATCTGAACTACCCGGTCGGTTCAGGGTGTGCAAATTCATGACTACAGTTTGCCTTCCGATGGTGCCTTCAAGGCGTTGGTATTTGTATGAGGACGACAGGTTTTGTCCTTGGAGCAGGACAGGTAGTGAGAAAAGGATACCAAAGACAATCCCAAAAATAAGCTTCATAGTAAGCGTTTTGGCTGCAAAGGTAAGGTTATGATGCCTGCGTTGTCAGGCAAATTATTGCGCCTTCTGCATTTCTTCCAGTTTTTCTACAAGCCAAAACCACTCAGCTACCTGCTTGTTTTCTTGCAGTTCTTGCCATAAGTTCTCTCGATTCGCTGCTGATTGACGGCCGTTTGGGGCCGAATAAGTCGGCGCATATAATCGCAAAAAGGCGCCAAACCACTCTTTCTTTTCATTTGGAATTTTCTTCTCCCGGTAAAAGAAAATCTTTGCAGCGTCAATTCTGGAGGCAAAATATCCGATTCCAATTCCATAGGATTTTGATCTCCAGCAGTTTGGCGGAGATCTTGTAATGCAGTTCTTCAAAATTCAAGGAAGACAAGGTGTCCAGCGCTTTGTCAAAGGCTTTGTTATAGAACCAGAAATTGGCCAGGTTGAACTGAAAGTACGTTTCCGGGTGTTCGCTCCCGAAGATGTTGTGCCGGTTTTTGTAGAAAATCCATACCCAGTCGAAATCGCCTTGCAGCAAGCCTACTTTGACAACATTTTGGACTTCACTGGCCGTGATTTTACCATCTTCAAAGCTCGGCCGCTTTCTACCCGGCGTTTGAGGAGGTACAACAACAGCGTTTGGATTTTGGGGCTGGCGAAGTGCCGGACGCAATAGTTTATGGCAAAGGTTTCGAGGTAGTTTTGGCCATATCATTCAGTGCATTCCAGTGGGCTTCCAGTTCTTCCAGAAAATGAAATACGATATCTGGTGCTGCACCATTATTCTGCATCATATCAATTGCAGCGCGGAACAACTTACTTTCTGCGGAATGCAGGTAGATGGTATTGTTGGGCATGGCCACCGAAGCCCTGAGTTGCTTCAGTTCCGCTTCGTCTAAAATGGGGGTAATCTGTTGAAGGGTATGCAGGTAAAAGGTGTAAAAGTGACGTTGGGACAGGTAGAGTGTTTCCAGGGCGCTCAGCGCCGACAAGATGTTCTGGTCGTCTTTTTTCTGGTAAATCTCATTTCTCAAAATTTGCTTGTGCCGTTCAATTTCCCAATTGAACAGGTAATCATCGTAGTCCCATGGGGTATCCTGCTTTTGCCAATCCCGTAACTTTCCATAAAGGCGTTCGCAGATGGGGTACTCCCCCTTCTCACGGAAGAATTCGATTTCAGCCAGCAGGGCCCAGTTAGCGTGTTTGTTTTTTTGCTGGTATTCGCTCGTGAGGAATTGGCGAACGATTTTCAGGGTACTTGAAAAGAGTTTTTCCAGTTTGTTCCGAACCGGGTTTTGGCCGGGAAATACAAGCGTATAAAGCGTTTCTTTTTGTAATTCAGCGGGTCTGCGAGCATCGAGTATCTGAAAAATAAGTTCAAGCAGCCGAATGGGCTCCTGGTTTTCGTAGTTTGGATTGCAATAAGGGGACCGGAGAAAGTCAAGCAACCGGGCACGTTCAGCTTCATTGAAAAGGGAAATAGTTTCTACCAGATCAGATTTGAACATGAATGCGGAGGGTATTTGGTATCAGGTCAGGTACTCGAAACCCAGCAGTAATGGCCGCTGGGAGCCCCAAATGGCCACCCTGTGAGGGTTTCTGAACGTGAAATTAAACTTAACAATAAGATATCCGGGTAAAATCACAAAAAATTGTAACAAGTTTTGTGAAATGAATAGTGGCATATTTGTGTTGTAATAATCAAAAATGATTTCTTATGAAGCAAATGTCAAGAGTAAAGTCTGTCATTTATTTGTTTGCCGCAATTGCAGTTTTGATGCTGGCCCAATGTAGGCCTGCAACCAAATCCTGTATAACCCCCACACCCGAATACACCATACAGTCGAATGGCGTATTGGTTAACCCCGGCAATGTTTCGGGCGTAACGGGCGTCCGGATGCGGGTTGCCAATGCAGCCACCGATTCCGTTTTGCTGGATCAAACCATCCAGGCCGACACGACGACCCTGGTGCCTTTTGTGCCCGGACCGGATGGATTGCGCATTACGCTGCAATATCTGGACAACGGGAAAGGCAAATACTGCGACCACGACGTTGTACTGCGCACCGAGGGTGGGCCGATTATGGATGTGGTGATGCTGCTGAATGGAACGGATAGCCAGGAGTGTACCGATGGCGCAAATAAGCCGTCGCACAGTTTGCCTCAGATTCAGGCAAGACCAATCAATATACTTTATCGCTCAACAACAGTCTGCTTGCAGATGGACCTTTCTATTTCGAGTTTTGTTCGGATAAATTTATTTTAGATCCGGTAATGAACGGCGATACCCTGGAATTGCACCATTATACCTGTAGCAAAGGGCAGGGCAGTTGGGCCCTTGCAACCGATGGCTCGCAAAAAATGATTTATTCCATCAACGGGTGCCCCAAATTATACTGGAAGCGGTCATGGTTTCCGGTGGTAGCCCACAAGTCATTATTACCAATTTAAATACTGGTTGCAGCACTTTGGTAACCAGTATCCAGTAGAATTCATGCGGCGGAATTTGTAGTATTCGTAAGATGAAGGATGGCCCCAACCAATGCAACGCAGCTACTGCGTGGGGCCATTCCTTTGCCTTTCTGCCACCTGTCCACCAACGATAAAATTCCCCTGTAGAACCACAGTAACCAAATGAAGTAATCCTTTCATGTTAAAATCTGGCGCAGAGAAAGCGCTGCGCCAGATTTTTTATTACCCTTCAATACCACCGAATGAAAACGATCCTCTCCTCCAGCAAGGTGTTCCTTGTTGCCTCATCTCTGCTTGTCCTGATTTGGATTGCAGGATGCCTCACCATCACATGTATACAGGTGCCGACGAATCCGAAGCCAATTTGCTCGGTTACGAAGGCTGATTTTGCCAGCTGGATTAATTCAGGTGTGGAGGCCCAAGATGGAGTGGGGAAGCCTGAAATGATATTTCCAATTTCACGCGATTTAAGTTTTTGCAAGTAGTGAGAACTGAGGGTTCGGTGGTAGACTGTTCTGACTTCGGCCGGTTATGGCGCCCCGATTTTTGCGTCGACTGCTTTTCTTAATGATTCTCTACAGAGAGATAATAGTAGTTGTGGATCATCGGACCAAATTTGTGGTACTTGGTATGACAAAAAAGGTAATCTGAACGATTTCGTGATTAGTGCGATTGGGTAGGAAAAGGAATTTGAAATTAGATTAAAAAAGAATGAAAACTCCATAAAACAATGTACATCTGTCAAGTGCGGCTATGCGCCCTCACATGCAGCCATACTGACCGATGGTGACAATTAAACTTTAACCTTTCAAATAAACAAAAATGAGTAAGATTAATCAAAACTGGATTTTCGGCGATAAATCGGGTTTGAACTTTGCAGACCCCAATAACCCTATACCAATTTCTTCTTTACTTGAAGTTGATACTAGTGATCCTAATCAAAATCCATGGCATAATGAAGGATGCGCCTCAATATCCGACAGTAATGGAAATCTACTTTTTTATACAAATGGTATAAATGTTTGGAAGGTAATTTCAGGCATCCATTCGTTATTATTGGATTCAAGTAGTTCTCCTGTAATACTTAAAGGTCATAGTTCCTCAACTCAGTCGGCTATTCTTGTTCCAGACCCCAGCAAATAGTTCAAAGTATTACATCTTTACGGCGCACGCAATCCCTCCTGCAGGTAGCGCTAACAATATACATATAAGTGCGTACCTGTTAGACGTATCTACTTGGGATTGCCCAGAAATAAATATCTATGGCAGTTTTTTGCCGAGTGGTTATCATACTGAAAAAAGTGACTGCAATACAACGTCCAGATTGCAGTGGCTTTTATATAATTACTGTCGTATTGAAAGGACTGGCTCGAATCAACAATACGGATTCTATTTTCGAGTTTGGTTAGTTGATTCAACAGGGTTCACGATCCAGTTGATACATATATGTCGCAGCAAGGCGGTCCAAATCTTCCAAACCAAGGAAGAGGCGGGTACTTGAAGGTAGTCCTAATGGCAAATTGCTTGCAAACGCAAACGGCAATCATGTAGTTGTCTATGCCTTTGACAATTCAACTGGGACAATTGATATTACGGGAAGGAGGATGACAGTTCCTCATACAATCGCTGAAGATGATGATAAAACACCAGATGGAGTGTATGGCCTTGAGTTTTCTCCAAACAATTTAAACCTATACTACGGTAATCTTAAAACCAATTTGGGGCGTATTTACCACGTTGATTTAACTCAGACAGCATCAACTTTAGCTCGAAATCAAGTAGAAGGCTCAACAGATGACATCCTTAATGAAACAGACCACCCTGACGGGGCTGAAACCTATGCAATAGGTGCATTACAACTTGCTGTAAATGGGAAAATTTATTTTGCAAAGGATTATGAAAGCCAATTAGGGGCTATTGAAAATCCTGATTTAGGAATGGGTTGTACCGTGAATCATTACGCCTTACCTACAGCTTTGAATGTAAATAATGCATATAATCTATGTCGGCTAGGATTACCCAATATGTTACCAAATCCTTGTAAAGAAGCACCTTGCGATTGCGGATGCGCAGGTTGCAATGAAAATGCGGAAGAACAAAACGAAGAAGCTATCGAGAGAGCCAAAACAAAGTACAATGTAGTAAAATCAAAAAATAGTTGTGGCGGCCCATTCGCAGAAAACTGTGAAAAGAATGCAATCAGCGGTAAAATCAATTTGGAGCCATGTTTCTACTTTCATTGGGGCGACGGTTCAAACGACCAAATCGAAGAGCATGACACGGAAGTATTCTATATCACTGTTTGCAATGATTTCAATGATATACAATACAATGGGTTGAGAATAACAAAAATTACGCTGATACCAGATCACCCCATTGATAAAATCCAGATAGTACCGGATAGGTTCATCAACCTTGACTGCCTTGAACCTTGCTCGTGCCAGACAAGGGAGTTTGCCATGATAACAAGAGCAGATGACACTGCTGGCACCTATAAAATGGAAGTGGAATATTGCTTTGAAAGCGTGGAAATCACATCGAAGCCGAAAGAAGGGAAAGTTGAATTTGGATTTGAAATCACGGAAGATTAGAAATATGTATGTCACCAACTCTGCATGGCTGCCAACTGCTCGCTAAACGCGGCGGTATGGCAGTCACGCTCACGATATAATTCCCCTGTAGAACCACAGTAACCAAATGAAGTAATCCTTTCATGTTAAAATCTGGCGCAGAGAAAGTACTGCGCCAGATTTTTTTATTACCCTTCAATACCACCGAATGAAAACGATCCTCTCCTCTCTCTCTTCAACCTTTTTCTCTCCCCCCTAGAACCAAGACATTTTCCTACCTTTGCACCCTGAAATAAATGTCTAACCAATTAAAGTCTCTGAACGCATGATTATTGGCGTACCAACAGAGGTCAAGAGCAATGAAACCCGGGTGGCCCTAACACCCGGCGGCGCTCTGGAACTCACCAAACGCGGACACACCGTTTACATTCAAAGCAATGCCGGATCTGGCAGTGGTTTCGAAAATCCGAAGAGTACCTGAGTGCCGGCGCTCAAATCCTTCAAACTGCCGACGAGGTTTGGGCCAAGTCCGACATGATTATGAAAGTGAAGGAGCCAATTGCCGAAGAATATGGTCGGTGCCGCAAAGATCAACTTGTATTCACTTATTTCCACTTCGCGTCCAGCGAACCCCTGACACACGCCATGATCAAAAGTGGCGCTGTTTGTCTGGCCTATGAAACGGTGGAAACCAAAGATCGCCAGCTACCCCTGCTCATCCCCATGTCGGAAGTAGCAGGACGCATGGCCATCCAGGAAGGCGCCAAATACCTGGAAAAACCCGCCAAAGGTCGCGGTGTTTTGCTGGGCGGCGTTCCGGGTGTTTCTCCGGGTAAAGTACTGGTGATTGGGGGCGGTATCGTGGGTACACAGGCTGCCCGCATGGCTGCCGGACTCGGCGCCCAGGTTACCCTGATGGATGTTAACCTGACCCGTTTGCGTTACCTCAACGATGTGATGCCGGCCAATGTGGTCACCATGTTTTCCAACGAGTACAACATTCGCCAATTGGTGCAAACGCACGACTTGATTGTGGGTGCTGTACTGCTGCCCGGCGCCAAGGCGCCCAACCTGATCACCCGCGATATGTTGAAGCTCATGCGCCCGGGTACTGTCATCGTCGACGTAGCCGTTGACCAGGGCGGTTGCGTGGAAACGACCAAGCCTACCACGCACGACGATCCGATTTTCATCATTGACGATGTGGTGCACTATTGCGTGGCCAACATGCCGGGAGCTGTTCCGTTCACTTCAACGGTTGCTTTGACCAACGCCACCCTGCCTTATGCCATTCAATTGGCCAACAAAGGTTGGAAGCAGGCTTGTTCCGACAACCTTGAACTCAAACTCGGTTTGAATGTTGTGCAAGGTAAGGTAGTATACAAAGGTGTTGCTGATGCCTTTAACCTCCCGATGCACAGCGTAGAAGAAGTTTTATAAACATCTCCATCTTAAACCTTTAACGCGTCTGTGCTGTATTGCATGGACGCGTTTTTTTATGACCTTATGAAGATTAAAAAATTATTGGTACTGTTCCTCAAGGTAGGACTGCTACTGCTACTTTCACTGCTGCGCCTGGATGAGATCACCCTGTCGCTGGATTTCCTGAGTTCAAAATACAGGATACCTGCGGCTTACTACATCGGGCAAATTGAAAGCATCGCTATCTTTTTGCTCTTGCTCGATTTTATGCAGTTTTCGGTGGTATGGTTCTACCGCCGGAGGAATAAACTCCGTGGCAACGATAATTTCATCGTCGGCATTAGCAATATTTACCTCTTGCTGGTCGTCGTTGGCATCATCGTGGGGCTTCTGTCGCTGTTTCAAATCAATGCCCGCGAACTCTTTACCTCGCTCTCCATCATTTTTGCCGGTTTGGCCATTCTAACCAAAGATTATATTTCCAATATGATCAGCGGGATGATCATAGCCTTTTCCGGAGAGTACAGCATTGGCGATAACGTCCGCATAGGGAACAACAAGGGGAGGATTACCGATATTACCCTTCAGAACATCCATCTGCAGAACGACGATGATGACATGATTTTTATCCCCAACAGCATGGTCATCACCCATGAGGTGGTCAACTACACCAAGCGGGAGATCAAGCGTACCAGCATCGATTTTGAAATAGACCTGAAATACATCACCACCATTGAACAACTGGAAGATGCCATCATTGAATCCTTGCTGCCGTTTAAGGACCTGATAAAGGAAGACAGTTATTACCTTCGGGTAGCAGAGGTGCGGAAAGACAACCTGTCCCTCAAATTTCAATACATCCTTAAGGAGCCCAACAAAGAACTTGAACGTACCATACGCCGTCGCGCAGTCAGAAGACTGGTAGAAATCATCAGCGACCGGGACAAAGCGGTGCACCAAATCAATAACCTGCCGGAATGAATCAACTGCAATACGAAACCTCGCCCTATTTACTCCAACATGCCCACAACCCTGTAAACTGGCATGCATGGAAACCTGAAGTGCTGGCAAAAGCCAAAAGGGAAAACAAACCCATCCTGGTGAGCATCGGGTATGCCACCTGCCACTGGTGCCATGTCATGGAACGCGAGTCGTTCGAGAACCCGGATATTGCGGCAGTCATGAACGAGCATTTCATCAACATTAAGGTCGACCGCGAAGAGCGCCCCGATGTTGATGCTATATATATGGAAGCTTGCCAAATCCTGACTGGCTCGGGCGGTTGGCCCCTCAACTGTTTTCTTACGCCCGATGCCAAACCGTTTTACGCAGGCACATACTATCCTCCCCGGCCGGCCTTCAACCGGCCTTCCTGGCTGCAATTGCTCCAACACATGGCCAATATTTGGGAAAATGAGCGGGAAAAAGCCATTGAGCAAGCGCAGCGCCTGACAGGAAACATCCAGCACAACGACAATGCCTTGCTCGACAACAGTGGGCTGCACCCCGCACAACAGGAAGCCGGAAGTTTCCCCGCGGCAGCGTTCCGCATTTTTGAAAACATGGAACAGCGATTTGATCTGGAGGATGGAGGCTTTGGCGGTGCACCCAAGTTCCCATCAACCATGGCCATTGGCTACCTCCTGCAATACCACCAGCATACCGGAACGCCAACAGCACTGGAGCATGCCTTGTTTTCCCTGGATCGTATGTGTAAAGGCGGTATATACGACCAGTTGGGCGGTGGGTTTGCGCGTTACGCCACCGATAAAGCCTGGCTGGTGCCACATTTTGAAAAAATGCTGTACGACAATGCGCTGCTGGTACAACAGTTGTCGGATGCACTGCGCTTGCTACAGTCCGACGCTAGCTTGTCGCAGCAACACCCGGAGCGCATTCGCTTGTACCGCGAAACCATTGCCGACACCCTGGGGTTCATCGAAAGGGAAATGACCCATCCTTCGGGTGTTTTTTATGCAGCGCTCGACGCCGATTCGGAAGGGGTAGAGGGCCGGTTTTATGTTTGGGATCGGGAGGAGATTGCCAACCTATTGGGCGATGATACCGACTTGTTTTGCGATTTTTACGGTGTTAGCGCTGCTGGGAATTGGGAACACCACAATATTCTGTGGCAGGCGCAGGGGCCGGAAGCATTTGCCGCTGATCGGGGGTTGGACCTGGCACCCTTACTGGAACAACTGAAGCGCAACCGGGAAGCCCTGTTCGCTACCAGGGCAAAACGCATTCGGCCCATTCGCGACGAAAAGGTGATACTGGCCTGGAATGCTTTGCAAATCTCGGCCTATGCAGCGGCCTATACCGTTGTGCAGGACGAGGGGTACCGTGCAGCGGCTGTGCGTGCGGCTGATTTTATCCTGGAAAACTTTCGCCGTGATGATTTGGGGCAGGGCCGACTGGGGCATACCTGGAAAGATGGCGTGTTGCAATACGATGCATTCCTCGATGATTATGCGTTTTTGATTGCAGCATTGATAGATTTGTACCAAATCACCTTTAATAAGGCTTATTTAACACTGGCTGGAAAATATACCGAGTACATTTTAAGTTATTTTGAAGACAGTGCTTCTGAACTGTTTTTTTATACCAGCACCAGCCAGGAAGACATTATCCTGCGAAAAAAGGATTTGTATGACAATGCAACACCTTCGGGCAACAGCACAATGGTACACAACCTGCAGCGGCTGTCGGTATTGTTGTACCGTCCGGAATGGCGGGAAAAAGCAGTCAGGATGCTGCAGCGCATCATGCCATCGCTGCAACAGTATCCTTTAAGTTTTGAACGCTGGGCGAGTGCGATTTTGAACGAAGGCTGGCCCTTATACGAAATTGGCGTAGTGGGACCAGGAGCACTGGAAAAAGCAATTGCGCTGCAAACACTTTACCTGCCCAATAAGGTGGTGGCAGCCTCAGAAACGGAAACCGACACCATACCTTTGTTGGCGGGGAAGGCATGTGGTGAAAATGCATTAATTTACTTGTGTCAGGATTTTGCCTGGCAACGTCCGGTTGAGAACATGGTAGAGTTCCGTGCCATGCTTGAAAACCAATAAAATTGTACCTTTCGACGGCTATTGTTTTAACCTATGATAAAAACCGCTACACCCATTCTGATATCGCCGTCCTTTTTGGCAGTTTGGGGTTTGAACGCCCAGCAGTTGCCGCAATACAGCATGTACATGCTTAATCCCTATGCCTGGAACCCTGCTGCGGCAGGCGCAGAAAATTCGCTGGTGTTAACAGGGGTTTACCGGCAGCAATGGGCTGATTTACCTGGCGCTCCGGTGGGCCAGCAGGTGAACGGCCACTTACCACTGGAATTTATCAGCAGTGGGGTAGGGGTTAAGCTGGACAATGATATGATTGGGGCGCATCGAACGACCCAGGCCTTGTTGACGTATGCTTATCATTTGGAGTTTGGGCGAAACGCCAGGTTATCTGCCGGCTTTAGTGGCGGGTACCTGCAATATAGTCTGGACGGCAGTAAACTACGGGCGCCGCAGGGCACCTACGTAGAACCGTCCGGAGTTTTTACGCACAATGATGTGAGTTTGCCGGAGGAAATTATCACTGCGGGGACCGTGGTAGGAGAGGCCGGAGTGCAATTGAATGTCCAGAATTTGACCCTCGGTGCGGCGGTCCAGCCGGTGTTTGCACCGGTGCTGAAAGCCGGCCAAAATGGTACTTTTCAGTTGCAACCGGTCCGACAGTACCTCTTCAGTGGGTCGTATAACATCATTTTAGGGCAGGATTTTGAAGTAAAACCAGGTTTTTTTGCCAAAACTGACTTTTTTTTGACACAAATTGAAGTTTCTGCAAATTTTCAATGGCGACAAAATATCTTTGCGGGCATTTCGTATCGAGGAGTCTCGGCAAAAGCCAAAGATGCAATGGTATGGATGGCCGGTTGGCGGCTCAATGAAAAGACGATGGCGGCCTATGCATTTGACTTGCCCTTGTCACCGCTCAAGTCAGTTAACCGGGGTAGCCACGAATTGTTGTTGCGCTACAATTTGAATAAACCAATTGGTAGGGGTACCTTGCCGCCAGTGATTTATAATCCAAGATTTTGGTAGTTTCGGCACCAAATTTGTTGCTAGCAACACTTCGCTGAAAAACTAAAATGTTAAAAAAAACCTAAGGCAATACCATAAAACGTTAAGGTAGCGTTACTGAACCACCAAAGGAACCGCAGGAAAGCTTGATTAACCAATTTTATTTTGATTGTTGTACGAATAGAATTTAATCCTCTATCTTTACGACCACTTTTTCCAAACCGAACATTTAAGTAGGAAAACACGGGTGTTTAACATGAAAAAACTACAGAATTCGCTCATGCTGCTGCTATTCCTTGCAGTAGTAGCCGCTTCATGCGGCAGAAAAGAAAGCGGCCAACTGGTTGGTGTGCTTGATCGTCCCAGTTGGAAAGGGATCAATCCTTATGGTATGGTGTACATCCCATCCGGTCAACTTCAGATCGGAACCGGTGATGAGGACCTTAGCCGTCAGATGATTGCCCGCCCTAAATCCATCTCCATCCAGGGATTCTTCATGGATGATACGGAGGTCACGAACAACGAGTACCGCCAATTTGTGCAGTGGGTCATCGACTCGCTCGCACATGAAACCCTCCAGCATTATCTCGAAGATGATGGCGCCACTTCCGATAAGCAGCGCATCGATTGGGATATGGACGTTGACTGGGAGGCAGACGCTGAAGAACTGGAAGACTTGTTCTACCAGGGCAACGAGCGCTTCTCCGGTCGCAAGGAACTGGACGTATCCAAGATGGTATTTGAATTCCAGTGGTATGATTTGCAGGGTGCTGCACATCATGGTGACAGGAACCGTACCAGCTTCATTCACAAGGAAAGGGTGAAAATCTACCCTGATACCCTTGCCTGGGTGCGCGATTACGCCTATTCTTACAACGAACCGATGACCCGGAATTATTTCTGGCACCCGGCCTTCGACGATTATCCCGTAGTTGGGGTAAACTGGAAAATGGCAAAAGCATTTTCCTACTGGCGGACCAAGTTGTGGAACATGTATACCGGCGACGGTATCATGTCGGAAGATTTCCGCCTTCCCACAGAACATGAATGGGAGTATGCTGCCCGTGGTGGCCGCGAGAATGCCCCATTCCCTTGGGGAGCATATTACACCCGTAATGCTAAAGGTTGCCTCCTGGCTAACTTTAAGCCTGGCCGTGGTAACTACCCAGAAGATGGTGGTTTGTATACGGTAAAGGCAGATGGTTACTACCCGAACGATTATGGCCTCTATTGCATGGCTGGAAACGTAGCGGAATGGACCGAAACTGCATTTTTCGAGAACTCCTATTCCTTTATGCACGACCTTAACCCGGATATCCGGAAAGATGCAAAGGACGAAGATCCAATTACCGATAAGCGTAAGGTTATCCGCGGCGGTTCCTGGAAGGATGTAGCGTTCTACCTGCGTACAGGTACCCGTACATTTGAATATCAGGATACCACCAAGTGTTACATTGGATTCCGTAACGTGCTCACTTTCCTGGGACGTTCTATCAACGACTTCTAATTAGCATTGACGGAAGATCAGGGCAAATCACACCTTGATTGTTAACAAGCCCAGTACACATACTGATTCCTTATCAACTGGCGTTTTGTTCTGATCTTCCCTCCTTTATGTATTTTGAAGAATCAACTGTTTCAAAAGCGAAGCCGATTTCAACCCTAAAATGTCCTGAACTTTGTCTTTGGCTGACAAATTGCGGGCCTAGGAAGATTTTGCCTGTCGTTTATTAGTCGAAATTATAATCCGGCTGCTACATTTGCAGCGCTCAAATTATGACTTTGTCAGAATCTATTGGCTCAACCATTTTTTCAATCTGCTTAAAAAATTAATAACAATGAGTTTCGTCAAAACTAAAACATTCAAGTACATTAAGAACCTGATCATTGGGGTTGGTGCTTCCATCGTATTGATTGGTGCCCTCTTCAAATTGGAAAGCTGGGAGTACGCTTCTGAATTCCTGATTGCTGGTCTTTTCACCGAAGCTTTCATCTTCCTTATGCTCGGTGTACTCGGGCCAGAGCCAGATTACTACTGGAGCAAACTGTATCCAGGCTTGGATGATTACAATTCCCGTATTGCCCCGCTGACTGCAGGCGGCACCAATGCTCCTGATGTAGCGCCGCTTCACGGTGATGTAATCGAGCGCCAATTGGGTGGTATGCTTACCGAACTTCAATCTGTTTCTAAAAGCATGGGCGCCTTGAAGGCCCTTCAGGAAGTAGACTTCTCCGGAACACAGGAGCAGATGAAGTCGATGAGCAACTTCTACACGAAAATGAACGAAGCCATGTCCGATATGGCTAAGTCTGCAGATGACGTAAAATCTTACAAAGATCAGATGGCTGCCCTGAACAAAAACCTGGGCTCTCTGAACACGGTTTATGGCAACATGCTTACTGCAATGTCTAACATCGGACGTCAGTAATTCATAATGCTATTAACCATCACTGTTCAACCATCATAAATTAAATTTGATTCCTTATGTCAATACCAAAGGAACCGCGGCAGCTGATGATCAACCTCATGTATCTGGTGTTGACCGCGTTGCTCGCACTCAACGTCTCCGCTGAGGTGATGAATGCCTTTTTCTCTCTAGATAAGGGCATGGCTACCAGTCGGGGTATTATTCAGAAAAACAACGAAGCCCTTATTAAAGGCATCGATAAGCAAGTAGAAGCCTACCCAAAACCTGAGAACAAGGATTGGCAGGCACGTGCTAAAGAAGCCGTAACGGTAGCCGAGAATTTTTCTGAATACATTGAAAAAATCCGCAAAGACCTTTTTGAAAAGGCCGGCGGCGACAACCCGAAAATTCCGGGTCAACCAAAGGATATCCGGAACAAGGATATCACCACCAAAATGTTTATCAACGATGGACTTGGTGCTGAGATAGAAGCGAAAATCCGTGAAACCCGTGCAAAATTCACCGAATTGGTGAAAGATGACAAAGAAACGGTGGATCAACTTCCGTTGGATGTAGAGCCTATTCCTGCCGGTGTAGAATCGAAAAACTGGGCAGAGTATAAGTTCAAGCAGATGCCGGTTGCTGCCATTTTCCCTTTGTTGGGTAAAATTCAAAGTGACGCCAAAAACTCGGCCACTGCTGTACTGAACAAATGTGCCAAGGAAATTGGTGGTGTAGACATCAAGTTCGACCAGTTCGAACCTGTAGTGTCCGCTCAAAAAGGTTACATTATCTCTGGTGAGAAATACGAAGCCGACGTTTTCCTGAGCGCCCGCAGTTCTACTGCCGACAACATCAGCATCTCCGTTAATGGTACTGGTCTTCCTGTTCAGGAGGGTAAAGCACACTATGTTACCACCACCAGTGGTGTTGGCACACGGAAATACAATGTAAACATTACGGTTCGCAACCCATTGGACAACACCTCTAAATCCTATCCCAAGGAGTTTGAATATGAGGTTGGCCAGCGTTCCGTTGCTGTTTCTTTGGACAAGATGAACGTATTCTACATTGGTGTAGACAATCCGATTTCAGTTTCGGCAGCGGGTGTTTCTTCCAACGAGGTTAAAGTGAGCGGTAGTGGTGTAAACGTAGCTTCCAATGGTGGTGGCAAGTTTACGGTTACTGCAACTACGCCAAGTAACGACGCAACCTTGACTGTTTCAGGTGGCGGTGTTTCCCAGACTCTTCACTACCGTGTGAAACGTATTCCCGACCCGGTTCCAAAATTGGGTATGAAATATTTGTCTAGCTCAATGGGTAACGGTGAATTTAAGGCCCAGGGCGGTATTGTTGCTGTATTGGAAAACTTCGATTTCGAAGCGCGTTGCGACGTGGTCGGATTTGAGACGACTTACCTGGCAAAGCGTCAGGACCCGTCGCCTCCAACCCCTAACGGTGGCGCCCGCTTTAATGGCAACACCGCAGATTATGTATCGCGCGCTAAACCAGGTGATGCATACTTCTTTGACGATATTAAAGTAAAATGCCCCGGTGACAGCCAGCCCCGTAACCTCGGTGGTCTGACGTTCCGGATCAAATAATCAGTTGAAGCGTTGAGGGGTTGAGTAGGTTGAGGCGTTTATTATCTAGCCTACTCAACTACTCAACCTTTCAACTCTTTAACCTTTACTAAACACAATTTCACTGCTAATCAACCCAACGCGAGTCATGCATACTATGTTTAAATCGACTTGCCTGTTTCTGCTGATGTTCTTTGTCGGAACTACGCTGCTTCAGGCCCAAAATCCCGAGGAAATCGAGATTCTAACGGAAACCAGCGAGCCAGTAGACACGGAAAAGCCGTTGGATGATGTTGTGAAAAAAGAAATCATGAACGAACGCCGCGTGCTGGATTACCAGCCTGTACGTGAAAGCGATATCGTTTGGGAAAAACGCATTTGGCGCATCATTGACGTTCGTGAGAAGATGAACCTTCCTTTCGCTTACCCGGAGGAGCCATTCTTCAAAATTCTCTCTGACGCTGCTACCAATGGCGATCTGCCCGTTTACAGCACCGAAGACGACAAGTTCACCAAGCGTCTGAGCACCGACGATGTGCTGTCCATGTTGTCGAAAACCGACACCATTATGACTTTCGACCCCGAAACTTACGAGGAGAAAATCACGGTGGTGCGCAACGACATCAACTGGGAGAACGTAAAGCGTTTCCGTATCAAGGAAATCTGGTTCTTCGACAAGGAGACGTCCACCATGCAGGTTCGCATCATGGGTATCGCTCCGCTGATCGACGAGTTGGACAACCAGGGTAACTTCCGTTTCGAGCGCCCGCTTTTCTGGGTATACTACCCAGGCGCCCGCGAACTCTTTGCCCGTCACCGCGTATTCACCATGGGTGGCAATACCAACGCTACCATTTCCTGGGAAGACTTCCTTGAAATGCGTTACTTCGCCAGCTACATCTACAAAGAATCAAACGTGTACGATCGTAAGATCGAAGAATACATCCCACCAAGTGTTGACTTGCTGCTGGAATCTGAAAAGATCAAGCATGAAATTTTCAACTGGGAGCAGGATTTGTGGCAGTATTAATCCTAACGGATATTTTGCCCAAACATAAAGGCGCCAAGCATTGCTTGGCGCCTTTTTTGTTTGATCTACTTCCATGGGGTTACCGTAAAATGACCTCTGTGGCGCCGTAACCGTATTTGTGGTGGTATTCGTTTTTAAATTTTACCACCTCCGGGCGTTCCCTTAAAGACCTGGCGATGCTCTCCCGCAGTTTGCCCTCACCCACACCGTGAATGAGAAATACGGAATGGGCGCCTACCCGAACTGCCCGGTCGATGAAACGATCGCAGGCCTGCATTTGGATGCGAAGAATATCGCCTTTGTTGAGTTTATGGGGAGTAGCATGCAACACTTCAATATGCAAATCAATTTCCGGCATGAAGTTGGAAAACTCGTTAACGTCAAATTGACGGTACGACCGGGCATTTTGATGCCGATCCGTTTGAGTTTTTGGCCGGGCGTGTTGCTGGGTATACAACTTTAAGTCCTCCTCCACTTGTTGGGCGGGGTCTGGAGTATCGAAGCGCTCAAACAAAACAAAATGATGGGCCAGTACATTGATAATGGGCACTGTCTGGATGTTGTTGAAAAACTGCTTGGGCTTTATTTTTACCACCTTATTCAAGGGCAATTCCGCGCCAGCTGTAGTCAGCCGATGAATTTCCAATTCAACTTCTGGTTGGTCGTTTAGGTCGTCTGAAAGGATGTCTCCCAGTTCAAGCGCACTCATGGCACCAATCTTGTCTTCCACATCAATGATATGGGCCTGGGTGGTGAACAGGTCGAACTGCAGCAAAAATTCAAAAGCAGTATCGTTGATGAGCCAGACCTTGTACTTTGATACGATGTCTTCCTTTCCAGGCATGGGCTCGAATGCCATTTGAATGCCTTTTGGCTTCAGGATATGGTATTGGCTCTTAATGGCGCGCCGGGGCGGATGGGGTGTTGTTTCCTGCTTGCCTTTGCCAAGTACCCAATGGCCGGGTGCCGTGGAGCTGCTGTCGATATAGGGTTCAAGGTCTTCTTCAAAAGTCGGGATTTCGAAATCGGGGTCGTCATCGAGGCGTATTTTGAGCATGCCATCCTCCAGTGCCCCTGTCACTTTTCCAGTTTCACCGGTGAATCGAAGTCGAACTCTGCTGCCGATAGCATACAACATTATAAAAGGTATTATTGGGTGGTTGACAAGTGCCTGGACAAAATTAGTGTATTGTTGCCGCTCCTGCAGTTTTGTAAAAATAAAACTGCAAAACAAAGCATAGGGTTCAGGCAAAACGGCGATAGTTTACGGCTGGTTCCAGAAACGTTCGCTGCTATTGTTAAGGATTAAACGGATGGTATGTCCAAAAAATTATATTTTTGGACGGGCAGCGGTTCACCTGATATTGCCTGGGATAAAATATTACTTCTTCTTTTTCTCACACCTTGCTTATGCGCTACCTCTCCGTTGATTTTTACCGTGGCCTGACGGTTGCCTTTATGATCCTCGTCAACACACCAGGTACATGGGAAAATGTTTATGCGCCCTTGCAGCATGCTGCTTGGCATGGCTGTACGCCGACCGATCTGGTATTTCCCTCTTTCATGTTTATTATTGGAGTGTCGATGTGGTTTTCCTTTGCCAAATTCGACCGCAGCTGGTCGAAGGCGGCCGGAATGAAGGTGTTGCGCAGAACCGCCTTATTGTTCCTCATTGGCCTATTGCTCAATAATTTTCCCTTTTTGTGGAAGAATTGGGACAGCTGGCGGATTATGGGGGTGCCGCAGCGACTGGCGCTGGGCTACGGAATTGCCTCCGTGCTGGTGCTGAATTTTAACAGAAAACAACTGATCTGGATTGCGGCGAGCCTGCTATTCTGGTATTGGGGAATTCTTTATTTTTTTGGCGTGCCGGGCGCTGATCCATATGCCATGCAAACCAACGCGGTGTTCCGGCTGGATCGCTGGCTTTTTGGTGACGCCCACCTTTGGCATGGTGAGGGTGTGCCCTTTGATCCGGAGGGGGTACTAAGTACTATCCCTGCGGTGGTCACAGTGTTGCTCGGATGGTTCAGCGGCAATTTATTTACATCCAGGGAGGGTCAACGTGATCATTTGGTGCGCGATCTGTTGGTTTTTGGGGTGATTTGTGGTGGATTGGGCATGTTCTGGGACCTTTTTCTGCCCATCAATAAAAAACTTTGGACCAGTTCCTATGTACTGTATGCAGGTGGGCTGTCGATGATTCTGCTGGCCGCGAGTGTTTGGCTGATCGACGTACGAAACTGGCGGAATGGAACAGGCTTTTTCCTGGCTTTTGGTTCGAATGCTTTGTTTGCCTATGTTTTTTCAGAAGCCCTGGTGATGCTCTTGTTTGCCATAAAATGGCCGGGGGGAAGTGGTAGTTTGCAACAGTGGATTTATCAAACGTTGTTTGTCCCATTGGAAGGTGCTGCCTTCAGTTCTTTTCTTTTTGCCGTTAGTTATGTTTTGGTCTGCTGGCTATTGTGCCGCTGGCTGTACGTTCGAAAGATTTACATCAAGCTGTAATCTGGACGTTCGCCATTCCTGTTTAGGCTTAGAGCATGTTGGGGATTTTCTGCTGGAGGCAAAAACGAGGGCTTTTTTAGCCAGTTTTTACGTTTTTGAAGGAGTATAGTTGATATTACATGACTGAAAAAAGGTGAAAAATGACAAAAAAAGAACCGTTTTTGGCCCAGCAGGAAAATCCCCGACATGCTCTTAGCTGGGCTTTAGCCATTGGTCTTTAGTCTTTGGCTTTGCTCCGAAGGATTAACTATTTGGTTTTCAATACATTAGTTATTAACAAAATATTCGTTGATAAATAATGCACATGCTGTTTTAAAAAGGGCGTTCAAAATTTAATTCCGATTTCTCCGGTATTTGATTACACAAGGCACCAATAACCGAGATCGAAGCCAAAGACCAACACCCAATGGCTAAAGTCCAGCTTTTAGGTCTTTAGCATTGAATATTATAACAAAAAATCAATGCAGTGAAAACCAGGTGCTCATTCATCCGGCGCAATGCCAAAGTCTAATGACTAAAGGCTAAATAAAACCTATCTAAGTCACCATTGCTGCCCAGGGTAACTGCGCTGCAAAAACTGCATATCTGCGAGGATAAAACCTAAGTGTTCGGTGTGTTTTCCCGTTTTCCCACCGAGCTGCTTGAAATCGGACTCCGGTACCGAAAGGGTCGCCTGGTGCAGTACTGTCTCTACCTTTTCTTTCCATTGTGACGCCAGCATGGTGTAATCGGGTGCTATGCCTGCCGCAGACATCTCGCTCTCTACCGGACTGGGTGTCCAAAGTTCACCGGTAAACATCCACAGGTCGTCGACAGCGGTTTGGATTTTTTGGTGACTCGTTTCGGTTCCGTCGCCGAGGCGAAACATCCAGTCGGACGAGAAGCGGAGGTGATAGGTGACCTCCTTGATGGCTTTTTCGGCAATGCCAGCCAGTCGTTCATCTTTGCTTGACAACAAAGCCTGGTAGTTAAAGTACTGAAACGCATCGAAGAAAAACTGTCGGGCGATGGTGTAGGCCCAATCTTCGTTGGGTTGCTCGACGAGGAGCGTGTTCCTGAATTCCTTTGCGTCGCGAAGGCCGGCAAGGTCATCTTCGGTTCGTCCCTTGCCTTCCAGTTCGGCGGCATAAGAGAGGAGCATGCGTGCCTGTCCCAGCAAATCGAGGGCCATGTTGGTCAGTGCGATGTCTTGTTCCAGAACTGGTCCGTGGCCGCACCATTCGCCCAGCCGTTGTGACAGAATTAGGTTGCTGTCGCCAAGTTGTAAAATATAGTCATGGTTGGTCATGATGGCTCAGTGGATTACATGTTTTTTACCTCGTCAGGAAGGTGATAGAAGGTAGGGTGGCGGTATACTTTGTCGTTGGAAGGGTCGAAAAAAGCTGCCTGATCTTCCGTTGAGGCGTGGATGTATTGCGACTCTACGACCCAGATGCTGGTGCCTTCATTGCGCCGGCAATACACATCCCGGGCGTTTTCGATGGCCATTTGCGCATCGGATGCGTGAATGCTTCCGGCGTGCTTATGGCTAAGACCTTGTTTGGAGCGGATAAAAACTTCCCAGAGTGGCCAATCTTTCATAGTATAGTGGTTTACGGTTGGTAAGGCAGCTGTAGTTGGCCCAAAAACGTTTGTCTGTTTCAGGCAAGAGCTAAAGTAAGGCATTCAGCGCAGATGCGTAATGCCGTTGGCATTGTTTTAAAAAACCTTACTTTTGTCGGCCATCCAGGCAACTAACACTTGATGTAATATGATGACACGAACCATACTTTTTACTGCATTGTTATTCACCATGCACACCGCCCAGGCACAATTGCGCATGGGTTTCAAAACCGGTCTTAATTTTGCCACCATGAACGGGCCTTCTGAGGCCGATGATGCCGGTACTTCACTTGAAAGTACCCAAAATGTTACGGGTTTTCATATTGGCGCGACCTTTAGCCAGGAAATTACCGATAACTTTGGTATTCGTGCAGAACTGTTGTATTCCAAAAAAGGCATGCGTTACAGTTTTGATGGACAGGCATATCGCAATTTTTCCTACACGGGAGGTAGCACCCGCACCACGGGTACTGCCCGCTATCGCCTCAATGTTAACAACTCCTGGCTGGACATCCCATTGGTGGCTTATGGCCGATTTGGGAGTTTTGAAATTTCCGCAGGTGGTTATGCTGCGGTGTTGCTGTCATCTGTTGGAGATGGCTCCATGCAATACAATGGCAAAACGATTCCGCTGAATAACCCAACTGGCGAACTCATGTTTCTGCTCGACTACAACTACCGCAAAGATGCCCCAGGGGGCGGTGATTCCAAGGAGACTATTCAAGCAAAAGTGGATTCCAAGAACATCGAACTACCCAGATATCTCGGCGCGTACTACGATTTGCCGGAGGACAAAGGTAATTTGTATAATAATTTCGACTACGGCCTAACGGGAGGCGTAACTTATTTCCTGAGCAGGGCTTTGTACGCCACCGTGCGCCTCCAATATGGCTTGGCCGACCTGACCAACAATAATGCTGATTTGTCGAAAGTCCGCACCAATCAGGGTGAATTGATCTACCTTAACGACAAGGATACCAACTTTACCATTCAGGCCTCTGTTGGTTTCAGTTTTTGATTCAATATTGGCTGTATAATTGCGTTATATACCGTAGTACAGGCATTAAGCCGCATAAAATATTACCCCTAAGGCCACTAATAATCCTGGGCAGCTGCCTCCGCAGCAGTCTGGCAAACCTAACCTAATTGAAAGACATGTACCAAAAACAAATATTTTGGGCACTGTTGGTGCTGTGCGCCACCGCCTGGTGGTCCTGCCAGAAATCTGCATTTGAAGATGCCCAACTCGCCGACCACAGTGCGGAATTTGCATTTCCATTGTTTTCCACTTCACTGGAACTTCAGGACCTGATGGTCAATGTGCTGAATGACAGCCTGTCGGGTGATACCATTCGGATCAACCCCGACAATTCCATGACCTTGTTTTACACGGGCGATGTGGCTGAAAAAAAGGCCACCGATATTTTTACTTTTTTCCAGAATGGCCTGGTTCCGGTGGCCGACACGGTGTACAATGCACCGTATGATACGCCAGATTCGGTCAGCGTCAGCAAGGTGATTTTGAGCGCGGGTACCATAAATCTGATTATTTTCAACACCACCGGCCAGACACTTACCGGCACTTTTTACATCGAGCAAATGACCAAGAATGGGGTTAAGGCCTCCATTCCGTTTGTAGCGCCGTCTATCCCAGGGTTGCCCTGGATTTCTCCGGCATTTGACCTGACGGGCTGGGTGCTGGAGTCGGACAACAATACCCTTTCGTTTCGCTATGAGGCTTATCTTCCCAATGGCGACCGCATCAAGATTCCTGAAGCCGGTGGTGGCACACCTGGTGTTGGCCTGTTGTTTCAGAACATGACCTTTTCTTATTTGCAAGGCTATTGGGGCTATACGGTGTATCCATTGACCATAGACACCATCGAAATTGACATTAACCAAACTGACCTTAAAGGGGATGTCCACATTGATGATCCCAAAGTAACCATGACCGTGTTCAATTCCTGGGGTTTCCCGACGCGCGGCGTAGTGAAATACCTCAGTTTTATTGGCAGTGACGGACTGGAGTACAAATTGGAAAGTCCAATCTTTAATGGCGATAGTTTAGACTTCGATTATCCTTCTTGGGTTGCCGGGGAGGTTGGCCAGACCAAGGCCACCAGTTATTTTTTCGATAAAACGAATTCCAATATAGACGATATTTTCAATGCCCAACCCACCAAGTTGATTTACGAGGTTTTGGGTGTTTCGAATGCAGCCCAGGACCCTAATATCATTGGATTTATTACGGATAGCAGTACCATAAAGCTCCAGATAGCAGTGGAAATGTTGCTGGAAGGTTCCGCTAGAAATTTTGGGGCAGATCAGTTTCTGGATCTTAATTTTGGGGACTACGAGAACCTGGATACTGCCCGGATTGAATCTGTAGAGTTTAAACTGGTGACGGAGAATGGAACACCCATTTCCACTAACTTGCAAGTCTACTTTCAGGACAGCCTGGGCGTTGCGCTGGATTCGCTGTTTAACAACGGTCCGGAGTTCATTATGGTCGCAGCGCCGATTGATGCTAATGGAAATGCAACAGGTGTAGAGCGCACAGAAACCTTTATTCCAATGTCAGCAGTCCGTTTCGATCGGATACGGCAGGCAAAACAGGCCTACCTGCGCACCTCGTTTACTACCGCGCAGGATGGACAAGTGCCAGTGAAACTGTTGGCAAATCAGACTTCTGTGGTCAAAATGGGGGTCAAGGTTAAACTGAAATACTGATTTGGCTCAGCATGCTTTTTGTGACCAAAGAAGCGCCTCCCTTTGTGTTGTTAAAAAAAGTTGCCCAAAGGCATAAACCTCGCTTGGGTATTTTTTCCCTTATTAATGAATCGCTATGTTGTTAAAAAAGATATTACTGCCGGCGTTGGTATTGAGCGCCGGAATGCTGTCAGCCCAACAAGAGTTGTTTCTGAACCAATCTCCTGCGTTGTGGTCGGCCAATTCGGTAAATCCCGCTTTTTTTCCAAAGGATAAAAAATTTGTCATTGGTTTGCCCTCTTTTGGCCTGGATGCGGCGCACTCGGGCGATGAGGGGTACAACGATCTGATCAGGAAGTCGGGCAGCCAAACCCTCATTGACTTTGGGGGTGTTATTGACAAGCTGGAGCCGGAAAATACCGTTCGGTATGTCCACCGATTTGAAACCCTTTCGTTTGGCTTACGCCTTCCGGCAGGTTTTACCGTGCAGGCCGGACATGCCCTGCGTTTGAATACCGAGGTTCAGTATCCAAAGTCCCTGCCGGAACTGTTGTGGAACGGTAACGGCCCCTATATTGGACAGACGCTGGACATTGCGCCCAGGGCTACTGTTTTCGATTTTAACGACCTGCACATCGGTGGGGCTTATGAGCGCGGCCGGATTCGGATTGGTGCCCGGATGCACTACCTGAGTGGAATCAGTTCGGTTCAAAGCGACCCTGACCACCAAAGTGCCACAGTTTATACCGATAACGATATTTACCAGTTAAGTCTGCAAACCGATTATGCTTTTCATTCGGCATCGCTGGTTTCTGGTATTGATACTTCCGGGCTAGGGTTCAACCTGAAAACGGAGGCAAGCAAGGGTAAGTTGTTTTCAGAAAATGCCGGTCGTTCCTTCGATTTTGGCGTGAATATCCAACTGACCAAGCGGATTCAATTGAGTGCCAGCGCGTTGGACCTGGGCGGGCAGATAAAATGGCGTTCCAACGCGAATTACTTCCGCAGCAATGGCAGCTACAGCTACGAGGGTGTCATATTTCCTGGTACGGACATCATCAATGGCGCTGACAGCATCGATTTCTCGACTAAGTTGGACACTTTGAACGATATTTTTCAGTTTGTAAAAACGGCGGAGGAATTCAGTACCACCTTGCCTGCCCGATATTATGCCGGTTTGTTGTACGACTTTAGCGACAACTGGCGTTTTGGCGCAAACGTATTCCATCAAACGGGTGATCAATCCTTTACAGCAATTGGCCTGGCCGCGCACTGGTCGCCATTGCGGTGGTTATCGTTGGGCGGAATGTACAGCATCAACGACCGATCGGCAGCCAATATCGGCTTTCAACTGGGCCTTTCGCAGGGGCCGGTACAGTTCTATTTTTTGTCGGATAACCTGGGAAGTGCCTTTACTCCAAAAGGTTCACCGGCGGTAAACTTCAGGACTGGGTTGGGGTTGGTATTTTGATAATCAGGGCGAAAACAGTATAAAAAGGAGTCATTCCAATATTTGGGGTGGCTCCTTTTTAGATTCCAACTGATGATTTATGGTTCTGTAGAAATGCAATTTGCACGGCAGATTGGCAATGAATTTAGCTGGGCTAAAATCCAACTTAGGTTACAATGTACTAAGATGATTGGCGGGCTGAAATTTTTCATAGAACAGACACTGTTACCTGAACACGCTTGATGTTCATCGTAGGATGTAGAAAGATGGCGTCGCGCAGGAGGCGCATAATGTCATTTCTTATTTCAAAACACACGGTAAAAAAAGAGCCACCCCAAAATTTGGGATGGCTCTAATAATATACCATGATGAGTGGTTCAAGAAATTTGCCCGATCATCAATTGATTTTTACCAACAGAACGGTTTTAACGGAATCCTGGTTTTGCAAATAAACGGTGTAAACACCGGGTAGGAAACCGGATATGTTTAGCGTCATAATATTGGTTCCGCTGATGGATTGAATTTCCTTTTCAGCACGATTGCTCCGGATGAATTGGTTACCCGCATCATAATTTGCGACGCATTTTCCGTGGTAAAGGAAATCTGGGTAGCGTTTCCTGCAGGATTTGGCTGAAGTTTGACATCGGTAATTTGATGGTCATCACTTTTTTTTCTCTGAGTCTGGAATTACAAGGGTTGTTGGTTTCGCAATTTTCCCAATATGCGTTCAAAAGGGCGAGGCCAGTTGTTAATTCTTGTCCGAATGCAGGGTGAAATATCCAACGCCTGCCAGGTAATTGTTGGCAAGTTGCAGCAAGTTTTGAATGGTGGCATTCGGGCCAAGTTCACTGAGAATTTGCTCGGAGAATATACAAGATGGCAATCCACTGATCGGCTGATAACCCAATTGGCGTTCATTGTATTGGATGTTGTACCAAATGTTCAGTTGGAGAGTCATGGTTTGTGCAGCCAGGCTGTTGGCCAATGATCCATCAAAATTCATCAAATAGGCCGGTAGACTACACCCGTTCTCGACGGTAGCCTCAAAATTTCCGATCGTGAACTCGGCGTTAGGACCAGCACCAGGAAGTAATGCGAATACACATTCAAAGTCTGTAGTGGCAATGGTTCGGTTGGCCCTTCCGACGGTCAACGGACCAAAGGTTTCCAATAGTTTCTTTACCACTTTTTGGGCCTGCAGACCACCAATGTTGGCACTGCCATTGCCCCAGGTTTCCATTGGGAAGGAACAAAGCGGTTTACAACCTCCTGTTGCGATAAAGGTAACATTGAACAGATCGGTCCAGTTGACACAAAGGTCTTTGGCCTTCACGGTATAAGTTACCCAGTTGGTGCCGCTGGCAGGCATGCCCGTATTGAAGCAGATGACATCGTAGCAATTGTCTACAATCAACAGGCCCAGTATCTGCGCAGCTTCGTTTGGCCCGGGGAGGTCGGCAATACAAGCAACCTCTATCGTGTCCGGACCGAAATACACCGGCGGTATGGTGTCGTTCACCTGGAATGTCTGGTAACAAATAGATTTGTTTCCACATTCATCAATGGCAGCATAGGTGTACACCACAGTTTGTGGAAAATATCCGCAGCCGACACCATAGACATTCTCATTTTCGAACTGGACAATCGGTATACCGCACTCGTCCCATGCTGTAACCGAACTTGGATCTGGTGCCGGAACATCAAACTCACAGGTTAAGGCCAAATCAGGAGGACAGGTAATCAGCGGCGGGGTGGTGTCGATGACGGCGAATGTGGCGTATTTGGTTGCGCTGTTTCCGCATTGGTCTGTTGCCCGGAAAAAATAGGTCTTGGACCAGGTGTTTCCACAAAGTTCTCTTTCTGTCGACAAGCCCCATTCCAGGGTTACTTCTCCACAATTGTCTTCTACTTGCAGCCATGCGAGACTGTCCAGCCAGTTGTAGAAGTCAATTTCGCCGTTACAATCTGCCATGCAGTCGACAGATGTGTCCTTTGGCATGACCGTAAAGGTTGGCGGTACCTCATCGTATACCAGGAAGTGGGCGTCGCTGAAGGATGTATTTCCACATTTATCCGTAGCAATAAATCGAATGTAATTTCCAAATGTGTTTCCACAATCATTGCCTGGGAAATTGCCGGGTGTATTGGTGTAACTCCAGGAAAATGTGGAACAGTCGGAGGCAACGGCGCCCCCCAAGGTGCTCAGCCAGTTTTGGTAATCTGTCATGTTGTTCGGTCCACAAGGCACCAATACATCTACAGGCAGAACTTCAATGGCGGGCCCTTTTAAATCGACAATGGTGATGACCTGTGTTTGTATGCCAATGTTTCCACAAATGTCTGTTGCGCTCCATGTTCTGGTAATGTAATATGCGACGGGGCAATCGCCAGGCGTTTGGGTTTGGGTGAAGGTTACATTAAGCGGTCCGCCGCCACACTCATCCATTGCAGTAGGCATAACTGGCGGTGGTGGACCATTTTTACATTCAATGGTGAGATTTGCCGGAACGCCACTGAATACCGGCCCCGTGTTGTCAAATACGGTAATGACCTGTACACAGGTTGCAGAATTACCGCACAGGTCTGTTGCGCGATAAGTTCTGGTTACGGTGAAGCGATTGGTACAGCTTTGGTTGCTGATGACGTCGCCTAAGTGGATTACGGTCACAGTGTCTCCACAATTATCACTGGCGACTACGGCTGCTGTATTCACTGGTGGTACCTGGTTGGCGCAGGAAACAGTTAGGCTAGCCGGGCAAGTGATGCTGGGCGCTGTGTTGTCGAAAACAGTGATAATTTGGGTGCAGATAACGGAGTAGCCACAAAGATCCGTGGCCTGATAAGTTCGGGAGATGGTGTACCGATTGGCACAGGTTTGGTTGCTGATCACATCACCCAAATGAGTCACCATGACGTTTCCATCACAGTTGTCGCCCGTTGGAACCGGTCCTGAGTTGGGAACAGGTACGAGGTTTGTGCAGGAAACAGTTATGTTGGCCGGACAAGTATAATTTGGCGGCGTGTTGTCAAATACAGTTATCACCTGGGTGCAGGTAGCAGAATTACCGCAAAGGTCGGTAGCGCGATAGGTTCTTGTTAACGTAAATTGGTTGGTACAAATCTGGTTGCTTACCATATCGCCCACATGCGTAACTGTTACGGTACCACCGCAATTGTCGCTGGTAAGAACCGCGGCGGTATTTGGCGTTGGTATCAGGTTGGCACAGGTTACGGTTACGTTGGCCGGGCAGGTGATGCCAGGTGGTGTGTTGTCAAATACGGTAATGATTTGAGCGCAGGTACCAGAGTTGCCACATACATCCGTGGCCCTGTAGGTTCGGGTAATGGTGTATTTATTGGCGCAAGTTTGGTTGCTGATCACATCGCCCACATGAATTACCGTTACCGTACCACCGCAGTTCTCACTCGTAAGGACAGACCCAGGGTCCGGCGCAGGTACAAGACTGGCGCAGGATACGGTGACATTTGCAGGGCAAAGACATTTGGCGGCGCTCCGTCATCGGTGCCGCCACAATTATCGCTGGGCATAATCCAGGATGGATCGGGCGCGGGTACCATGTTGGCGCAGGAAACGGTGACATTTACCGGGCAAGTAATGCTCGGCGGGGTGTTATCGAATACAGTAATGATTTGTGTGCAGGTAGCAGTGTTTCCGCACAGGTCGACTGCTTTATAAGTACGCGTAATGGTGTATTTGTTGTCGCAAATCTGGTTGCTGATCACATCGCCCTCGTGTGTCACAGTGACCGTTCCACTGCAGTTGTCGCTGGCAACAACCGATCCTGTATTTGGAACGGGCACCTGGTTGGCGCAGGGAACGGTGACATTTACCGGGCAAGTGATGCTTGGCGTAGTGTTGTCAAACACCGTAATGACTTGTGTGCAGGTGGCAGAGTTTCCACAAACATCAGTTGCTTTATAGGTACGTGTAAGGGTGTAATTGTTGGCACAGGTCTGATTGCTGATGACATCGCCCATGTGGGTAATGGTCACAGCACCACCGCAGTTGTCGCTGGCTGTAACCGAACCAATGTTTGGAGCAGGCACAAGGTTGGCACAAGTAACGGTCACATTGGCCGGACAGGTAATGCTGGGTGGTGTTCCGTCAAACACTGTGATTATTTGTGTACATGTTGCCGTATTACCGCAAAGGTCGGTGGCGCGATAGGTCCTGGTAATGGTAAACTGGTTGTCACAAGTCTGGTTGCTGACCATATCTCCCAAGTGGATTACCGTTACCGTACCACCGCAATTGTCGCTGGTAATAACCCAGGAAGGATCGGGTGCCGGAATCATATTGGCACACGAAACAGTGACATTTACCGGGCACGTGAGGGTGGGAGCGGTGTTGTCAAATACCGTAATCACCTGTGTACAAGTTGCCGTGTTGCCGCAAAGGTCGACGGCTTTATAGGTTCGGGTGATGGTGAATTGGTTGGCGCAGATCTGGTTGCTGATCACATCGCCTTCATGTGTAATGGTGACTGCACCGCCACAGTTGTCGCTCGCTATAACCAAACCGATATTGGGAGCAGGTACCAGGCTGGCACAGGAGACAGTCACCGCAGGTGGGCAAGTTATACTGGGTGGAGTGTCGTCAAATATTGTAATGATCTGTGTGCAAGTAGCTGAGTTTCCACAAACATCGACCGCTTTATAAGTCCGTGTGATGGTGAATTTATTCGCACAGCTCTGGTTGCTGACTACATCTCCTACATGGGTTACAGTTACGGTGCCGGCACAGTTGTCGTTGGCTGTAACAGACCCGATATCGGGAGCGGGCACCATATCGGCACAGGTCACGGTGATATTGGCCGGGCAAGTGATGCTGGGTGGTGTATTGTCAAAAACCGTAATCACCTGGGTGCAGGTAGCGGTGTTTACACAAACATCTGTGGCTTTTATAATGGCGTATGATCGTGTAATTATTGTCACAGATCTGGTTGCTGATCACGTCGCTTTTATAGATAATAGTTACCGTGCCGCTACAGTTGTCGCTGGCAGTAACTGATCCAATATTGGGTGCAGGTACCAGATTGGCACAAGAAACTGTTACGTTTGAGGACAAGCGATGCTGGGCGGTGTTCCATCAAAAACGGTTATGGTTTGTTTGCAGGTGGCGGTGTTGGAACAGATGTCAATTGCCCTGTAAGTACGGGTGAGGGTAAATCTGTTGGAACAAGTCTGGTTACTGACAATGTCGCCGATGTGCGTAACCCCAATGGTTCCGCCACAGTTATCAGGTCCGGCAGTTACAGATCCAATGTTAATTCCAGGCACCATATTGGCACAGGCTACCGTTACATTAGCAGGGCAGGAAATGGGTGGAGGGGTAAAATCCTCGGTCAAGACCAATTCTGCACAGGTACTGCTGCAACTGCCATTTGTTATAACCAAAGTGACCGTGTATGAACCGCAAGCGTTCCCGGCAGCGATGTTCACACATTGTTGGTTGGCTGCTCCTGAAATTGTACCGTTTCCGGAAACTGACCATGCATAACTGTCTGCGTTGGCAGGCCCGCAAAATTGGGCAGTAGACCCGGGGCATACTGACCCTGGACCGGTTATGGTGCAATTTAAGCCTCCCTGAACAATTACCGGGTAGGTGCAGGAAGTGCATAAACCATTATTTCCGGACGAAACCTGTAACGTAAGGGTATAATTGTCAGATCCGGCATGAATGGAAACGCAATTTCCTGCATCGGAGCCTAGAATGCTGGCGTCGCCCGAAACCGACCACAAGTAGGATTGTCCTGAAACCAATGGTGAGCAGTATTGGTTGGTGCTCCCGGCACAAACCGTTTTTTGTCCCGTAATATCACAGGATGGCGCGACGGCGGCGCTGCTCATGGACCGGTCTTGGTTACCCAAGTTGTCGAGGGTCCAATCTTTGGTCCGCATATGATAGGGAGAGCCTGAGATTCCACCGGCAGCATTTCCAGCGCCCCAGTCCATGCTGGATGCGATGTGTCCACCAAAAGCCAATACCGCAGTGCTGCCATTGGAAGTAAAGGTTATTTTTATGGTTGTCTCAGATTGTGATGCAGTTAAATCGCCATTTACACCATATTGGATATCTGTAATGGTGCCACCAAACATGGTCATGTACCTGGCCGGGTGGTTCAGGAAACTCAGTAGGGGCTGTCCCTGAGCTGGTGTATTGGTAGTATCCGGATTTGGTATTGGGAAAGTGGTGGTAGCACCTACAATACCCGTAATGCCAGCGATTGGATCGGTACATTCTACCTTGCCATGGCTGCATACGGCATGTGGCAACATATAGTTGTAATGCGTCAAATAGTCAATTGCATGTTTGTCGCCGTGTTTGATATCATACCCCAACGTAATTGTAATGGAGGTATTTATGGGAAGGTTTGTCATAACTACCCTGTATGGCACCGACCATCCTTCTATGTAGTGCGAGTTGGAAGCGCCCGCATTTCCATTTACCCAATTCGAGCAATTAATGACGGGTGCTCAAAAGGGCCGTTTCGATATTGATCAAGGTCGGCCGCGGTGACGGCATGATCGAAAGTGTTGCGTTCAGGCCGTTTAGCGTATTCAGGTTTTGCCCCATCAACATAGTTGGGGTGAAAAAGCTACAAAGAGATATACTTAAAATAGCGGTGTAATAAGGCTTCACTATAACTGTGTTTAAAATAATTAGAAAGCCTCTCTAAAGCGTGTGCTTCAAAAAGAGGGTGCTGTTCAGGATTTGACATAGGCATAATGCAAGCATCCAGGGAAACTGGATAAGCGCATCAGGACTTTTTCAATATGTAGTTGAAGATTGGAAAGATTAAAGGTCACAATTGCGGTGTGCACAATTGCTGACTGTCAATAAATGACGGGAAGCGGCATTTTAGCGACCCTTTTCAGAGGATGTGTAGAAATTCGGAATGGATACCGAAACTTGTCTAATTTGAAAATTTCTAAAAGCAGATAAACAAGATTCTACAGATTAACTTCTTAAGGCAAGAAGATTGTGGTCAGATGGTTTGGATTAAAGGAATCTTTGTTGTTCAGACATAAAAGCTTACAACAAATGTAAGCTTTTTAATTTGGTTAACCCCCTTTATGAAGTAGACTAAATTATTTTAAAACCTCTTCCCCTTTCACAAATTGCTTTTCATAAAAGTGCCCGATAAGCGCCGCCTTCGTTGGCAAGCAATTTTTCGTGTGGCCCCAGTTCTTTGACTACCCCTTTTTCCAGCACCAGAATATTGTGGGCGTGGCGGATGGTGCTCAGGCGATGCGCAATAATGATGCTGGTGCGCCGTGCAATCAGTTTCTCAATGGCAAACTGGATGATAGATTCCGATTCGGGGTCGATGGAAGAAGTCGCTTCGTCGAGGATAAGTACATCGGGGTTAAAAACCAGCGCGCGCACAAAAGAAATGAGCTGACGTTGTCCCATAGATAGGGTAGCACCACGTTCCATTACCTGGTAATAATAACCACCGGGTAGCTTTTCGATGAATTGATGTGCCCCAATCATTTTAGCGGCCTCAATCACTTCTGCTTCTGAAATGTTGGGGTCCCGGAGCGAAATGTTTTCCAAAACGGTACCAGAGAAAAGAAATACGTCCTGCAAAACCACCGCTATACGGCCGCGAAGGGCTGCCAGTTCGTATTCGCTCAGGTTGTGTCCATCGAGTTTGATGCAGCCCGACTGTATGTCGTAAAAACGATTCAACAAATTGATAATGGTCGTTTTCCCGCTTCCGGTGCTACCGACAATGGCCAGTGTCTGCCCGGGTTCAATCCGGAATGAAACGTCCTTCAATACCGGCTCTCCATCGTTGTAAGCAAACACGACATGTTCAAAATCCACCGCTCCCCGCACTTTCTTGGGTGCCAGGGTGCCAGTATTGGCTATTTTATTGTCGTTTTCCAGCAGTTTGAAAACCCGTTCTGCGGCAATTAGCCCCATTTGAAGCGTATTGAACTTATCTGCCAGCATCCGGATGGGCCGGTACAGCATGCTGATGTACAAGGGGAATGCAACCAGGATACCAATGGTTACATCGCCAGAGAGTACGCCCCGCGCGCCGAACCAAACCATAAGCCCGAGGGAGAGCGCACTGATGATGTCAACCACCGGAAAGAAAATGGCGTAAGCCAATACCGAACGAAGGTTGGCACCGGTGTAGTCGTGGTTGATCTGGCGAAATTTTTCGGCCTCCCGGCCTTCTGCATTGAAAATCTGAACGATGCGCATGCCGGTAATTCGTTCCTGCAAAAACGAGTTCATAGCGGCAATGTGGGTACGCACCTTTTCGTAACTTTTTCGAATACTCTCCTTAAAGCGTATGCTTCCCCAAATCAGGAGTGGAAATACCAGCAAGACTGCCATCGTAAGCTTCCAAGACGTGTAGAACATCATGGTTACTACAGCGAACAAGGTGAGCAAATCCGCTAAAATGGTAATGCTGCCTTCCGAGAAAATGGTATTGATGGCCTCAATATCATTGATGGTACGGGTGGTACTTTGCCCGATAGGCGTTTTGTCGAAGTAGGACAGGTTGAGGCCCGTAATATGGCGAAACACTTTGACCCGTAAATCCCGGATCACGGCCTGTCCAATCCAGTCGGCATGATAAAGGAAAAAGTACCGCAGCACTACTTCCAAAATAAGTACCCCAAAAATCGCGCAAGCGAGCATGGTCATGCCATGAATGTCGCCAGGAACTACATGGTCGTCAACCATCACCTGCAACAACTTGGGGCGCACTACTGCAAGGGGCGCCAAAACCACGGTGAGAATGGCCGTAAGGATAAAGACCTTTTTGTAGGGGACAACCATCGACATAACGCGACGGAAGAGTGAATAATTAAATTTGGGTATAGTATCAGACATGGATAGTCGGGCAAGAATTAATGTGCAGTAGAATAAAGCCTTAATTTACAATGTATTAAGCAAGGTATCAGAAATAACTTTCCAATTTGGCGGCATTTTTGTGCGCTGCCAAAACAGTAATGTAATACACTACACGCCTGTTTTGACGTCTTGTCATCTCTCAAAACCTGCACCCCAAATCCGGAAAGTTATTTCTGACACCTTGCTTATTCCCATTAACAGCAGAAAGGCAAAAGGGTTCCCAAAGATACCGCAGGCATTGTAACAATTGAAAAAATTGGACGGGTCCTTTATATTTTAAGTTTGAGATTTACCATTATCAGCATGTAAAAAACACTGCAAAAAATGCTTTGCAGGCGGGAAGGGGGCCTCTTGGTCGTCCAATTTTACCAGTTAGTCGTGTCATATTTGGGAAAAATGACAGAATCCATGTAGATTCGGGCTTAGAACGAAACTAAACTTAACCAATTTGCTATGACAATGATTGATCAAATGACACCAGACCCCTCTACAGTGTCGCTTCGTCCTGTTTCCATGCGCTATGGCCTTATCTGGGGCGCAGTTTCAGTAGCCACTTCGCTGATTGGCTTTTTGATCGGCGCTGACGTGGGCATGCCCACCGCACCCATGTGGTCGAAAATGCTCTTCGGCGCCATCGGCTTTGCCGTTCCCATCTGGGCAGTAACCATGGCTATAAAGCAGCACCGCGACCAGGAGTTGGGCGGCTATCTCAGCCTCGGTCGGGGCATGGGCGTAGGCACCATGACCGGCCTGATTGCCGGTGTTATTGGCGCTGTATGGATGTTGCTTTTTCTGTATGTCATCAACCCCGATTTTATTTCCACTATGCAGGATGCCATGACCCAGCAGTGGGAAGCGCAAGGGATGAGTGAGGAGCAGATTGAAATGGCCTCAGGCTTTGCCCAGTTTACCATGAATCCTGCCTTCTTTGCCGTTACCCAAGTCCTTGGCGGGGTAGTTTTCGGATTTTTGGTCGGATTGGTTGCCGGCGCCATTATGCGCCGCGACCCGCAAGCCTGATCCTCAAATTCAAACGGAAATTGTACCTTTGCCCCCGTCCCGCCTCGATTTGCTTCGGCGCGGGACGTTTTATATTACTTTGATCAGCAGTTATGAAAAATCCCGGTTTGAAATACGGTTTGCTCGGTGGCCTGGCTGTCGTGATGTATTTCTTTTTGTTTTATACCATTGATAAAAACCTCTTTCTGAATCCATTCGTACAGTGGTCATCCATGGTGGTATATGTTTTGTGCATGTTTCAGGCTTCGAAGGAGGATTGTGCTGCCAATAGCGTGCACCGCGACTTCCGAATGATCACCCGAACGCCCTTTCTGGTATTTATTTTAATTAACCTGGCCTATTGGCTTTTTTACTATTCTCTGCACCTGGCAGATCCCGAATTGCTGCAAATGGAAACCGCGCTTCAGTTGAAGATGTTACAAGAGCAGTTGGCGGCTGGTACCGGTGATCCAGACAGCGCCAATACCCTTCGGGAAAATATTCAGTTCCTTCAAAAAGAAGGAATGACCATGACCCTGGGCCCCGTGTTAATGCGCATGGGAATGGGTGCCATTGGCGGTTTTGCCCTTGCGGCTGCCATTGCCTACCTCCAGCGCAGCAAATCCCCTAAAACATCTGCTTAACCCCTATCCGTGGAATCAGAACCTCAAATTGAGCCTTCAAGGCGATTTTTCCCAGGTCAATGGCGATTGTCCAGGCTCCTGCGCTGGCTGTTCCTGCTGTTGATTTTGGGCGGTATTCTAGTCAATTACCACGAGGATATTCCGGCTGAAAAGTTACAGGGAAAATATGGCTACCCCGACTCCCGCTTTGTTGCCGTTGAAGGTATGCAAGTACACTGCCGCGTGGTGGGTAAAGGGGAAGCACTGGTGTTGCTGCACGATGCCGACAATTCTATGCACACCTGGGATGCCTGGGTGGATTCCCTTTCCAGATCGTATAAGGTAATTGTGCTGGATCTTCCCGGTTTTGGACTAACCGGGCCGCACCCCCAGGGTAGTTACAGTACTTTTATGTATGTGAGTTTTCTGGAGGAATTCGTTGGCGCCCTGCGTTTGCGACAATTTCATTTGGTGGGCAATGGCCTTGGGGCTCAAATTGCCTGGTTTTATGCCGTAGAGCACCCCGAACGCTTGCGCAAATTGGTATTGCTGAATGCGCCGGGCTTTGAGAAAAGTGAGTTCTCCCTGGTGCAGTTTATGGCCAGTGCACCCGTATTGAATCGAGTGTTTCGGCGCATCACACCCAGGTCTGCTTTTCGGATTATGCTGGAAGACCGATACGCCGACGATGCCCGGGTAAACGATGCAATGATTGACCAGCACTTCCAACTTTTTCTCCGGCCGGGAAGCCGAAAAGCCTATACCAACATCTCCCAGGTACGCAACAATCGCCCACCTGCCGATATTATTGAGAAAATCGCTGCACCCACCCTAATCCTATGGGGGGCCGAAGACACACGAATTTCCCCCGAATTCGCGTACGAGTTTCACCGCCGTATCCGGAAATCTCAATTGAAAATTTACCAAAACTCAGGACACTGGCCACAAGAAGAAATTCCTGGCCCAACAACAACCGATGTTAGGAGTTTTTTGGAAGGCAGGTTCTAAAGTCTGCTTCGATCTATTTTACCGTCGGTACATGGTGTTCAATAAAGAAATTCCGCACCTCAGCCACCATCTGGTTCTGTGTCATTTGGTCGGCAGCGCGAACCTCCATAATCTCGGTAGGGAAGTGCTTGATCGCTTCGATTGCGTTTTTCAAGCCGTACTTGGCCTGGGAAGGTCCAAAAATAAACAAAGCATCGGCGTCGGCTCCCAAAGCCTTGATGATTTCTTCGAAGTAGAGTTTCTCTTCGTGGTGCTTCTTCTCCGTCACAATACGCTCGGAAACGCCGCCCTGCGGGCCCCAGGGTACACTGGTTTTGGAGCCTCCTTTGGAAACGCCTGTATTGATGTTAGAGATGATATGGGTGACCTTAGGCTGTTCGTTGGTTTCTGTTGCCAAATGAACGAGGTAGGCATCTTTGACGTCTAGCCAAACACCTACACACTTTTTATCGTTCGTCATAATCTATAGCATTGGTTTCAACAAAGATGTAGAAATTCCAATCAAAAAGAATTGACGCTTGACAGGCTAAGGGTTGATACCTGTCATCATTTCTCCTTCTGCCATACGATTTCGCTCGTCAAACATTTCGCGTCCTTCAATGAAGCACTCACCTCCTTGCGGAAAGCCTCCGTCGACACCACAGCGTCGATGCCCTCCTTCAGCAGGCTTACATCGTGGGTGACCAGTTCTTTCTTGCTGATACGAATGTGGTAAAGGAAGTAGTTGCCTGTATCAGTGCCTTCTGACAGTTCCTGAAGCACTAAAAGGTTTGCTTGTCCAGTCTGGTAGGCCAGGCTTTAAACTGATCCTCTTCTGCAGCATACATTTCTCCTTTTTCCTGTACGGAAACATTGTATGTCAGGTTATCGGCGCTGTTAATGGTTACTTTTTTGACTTCGCTGTCCGCATTGTCGGTTGTCCATGTTCCGAAAAGATTTTTATCGATTTTTTTCGGTACCGTTTTCGCCCAAGGGATAATCGGTACTAACCGGGCAACCGGAGAATATCAAGGCCGCCAATAAAAGCATGCACCCTTGAAAAAAACGTTGTTTATGCTTCATTGCAGCAAGTTTTTAAGGTGATATGGTAAAATCTAGACAAGGGTATTGCCTTGTTTTTCATGTCTTTCTGCCACCCGGCGGGCTTTTCTGATTTTCACCGCTACGACTTTATACTCCGGGCATTTTGCTTCACTGTCGTGTACATCGGAAGTCACAAGGTTGACCATGATATCCGGGAAGTGGAAGGTGGTACTCAGGATGCCCTCCTTTACATTTTCCGAAATGTCTGCCTTAAGATCGATTTTGCCCCTGGGCGATTCGATGCAAACCCAATCTCCTTGCTGGATGTTGTGTTTGGCGGCATCGTTGGCATGGATCAGGAGTACGTCTTCCGTTACGATTCGGACGTTACGCGTCCTGCGCGTCATGGTTCCTGCGTTGTAATGCGCCAGCACGCGGTTGGTGGTCAGGATATAAGGATATTCCACGCTGTTGTCGAGCAATTCTTTTGTTTCTACGAATTCACGGAAAAAGAAAGGGCCTTTTCCCGCTTGAAACTTTCCTGGTGCAGGATTTGGGTATCTTTCCCATCCAGCGCAACCGGCCATTGTTTTCCCTGATCGCCCAGGTTCTCCCATTTTACACCGGCAAAGAAGGGGACGATTTTTGAAATCTCTTCCAACATGCCCTTGGCCGTATAGGGCGCCTGCGTGTAGCCCATGCGGTTCATGATGTCTACCATGATCTGCCCGTCGGCTTTTGATTCGCCAATGGGTTTCACTACCTGGTGGACGGCCTGAATCCGGCGTTCCCCATTGGTAAACGTACCTTCTTTTTCCAGGAAAGAGGCGCCAGGCAAAATCACGTGCGCGTATTTGGCGGTCTCTGTCATAAATATCTCCTGTACAATCAAGAGGTCCAACGACTCCATGGCTTTAATGACCTTGGTGGTGTTGGGGTCCGATTGCACGATGTCTTCTCCCATGATCCAGAGTGCCTTGAGTTGCTGGGAAATGGCGGCGTCAAACATTTCTGGAATGGTATATCCAATGTGGTTCGGCAGTTTGGCACCGTAGAAATGCTCATACTGAAGGATCACTGCAGGATCGGTTACATCCAGGTAACCGGCGCCCTGGTAGGGCTGTACGCCCATATCAGCCATGCCCTGAACATTGTTTTGTCCGCGCAAAGGGTTGACCCCACAACCGGGTTTGCCTATGTTGCCAGTGAGCATGGCCAGGTTGGCAATTTGTATCACAGCAAAGGTTCCCTGATAGTGCTCGGTTACACCAAGCCCGTGAAACGACATTACCGGCCCACAGGTGGCATAAGCGATGGCTGCTGCGCGAACTTGTTCTCGCGGTACACCCGAAACTTCTTCCAGTTCATCGATATTGATGGATAAAATATTCCGCCGCAAATCCTCAAATCCCTCCGTACGGCTGCTGACAAAGTCTTTGTCCTCCAGACCTTCCGTGATAATGTAATACATCATCATGTTCAGCACGGCGATGTTGGTACCGGGGCGGAGTTGCAAATGGTAATGGGCGTATTTGGCCATTTCGGTTTTACGCGGATCGATTACAATCAGCGTTTTGCCCTTCATTGCCTGCTGTTTGATTTTGGCCCCGGTAACAGGGTGCGCTTCAGTTGGGTTGGCGCCGATCACCAACATGCCGCTGGTGTGCTTCAGGTCGGCAATGGAATTGGTGGCGGCACCGGTTCCAAAAGTGCGCTGCATCCCAATGGCAGTAGGGGAGTGGCAAACCCGGGCACAGCCGTCGATGTTGTTGGTGCCGATGACCGCGCGAATGAATTTTTGCATCAAATAATTCTCCTCGTTGGTACAGCGGGAAGAAGAAATGCCGGCAATGGCATCCGGGCCGTTTTCGTCGCGAATGGCCGAAAGGCGTTCGGCAATGTAGTCGTATACTTCATCCCAGCTGGCTTGCTCAAACTGCCCGTTCCGCCGGATCAGTGGGTGGCGAAGCCGGTCGGGGTGATCGTAAAAAGAGAAAGCATAGCGGCCTTTCAGGCAGGTATGGCCGGAATTGACCTCCGCACCGTAGGGCGCTTGTATGCTAAGGATGGAATTATCTTTTACACTCACTTCCAGGTTACAGGCCACACCGCAATAGGTGCAAATGGTCCGTACCTTGTCTTGTCCAACAACCGACTTCGACTGAAACACATCAGATATAGCAGAAGTAGGGCATGCTTGTGAGCAGGCGCCGCAGGAAACGCAGTCGGACTCCAGGAAGCTCTGGTCCATGCCTTTTATGATTCGGCTGTTGTAGCCGCGGCCTTCGACGCTGAGTACAAATTGTCCCTGCACTTCATCGCAAGCCCGCACACAGCGGTAGCAGAGGATGCATTTCGACAGGTCGGAAGTGAGGTAGGGGTGACTCAGGTCCTTCTCCCGATCGAGATGGTTTTCGCCATCCGGATACCGGACCTTTCGTATGCCCACTCGGGCGGCGGTGTCCTGCAATTCACAGTTGCCATTCACTTCGCAGGTCAGGCAATCCAGCGGGTGGTCGGTAAGCACCAGCTCGACAATATTTTTGCGCAATTTCTGGATCTCCGGTGTTTCTGTATAGATGAACATGCCGGGCTCCATGAGGGTATGACAGGATGCCTTGGTGCGCCGGGGCCCACCAGCCTGGAGGGCCACTTCTACACTGCAAACCCGACAGGCGCCATAGGCCTCCAGGTTTGGCGCATCACATAGCGTTGGTACGCTGTCTTTGCCAAAATGACGGCGCGCTACCTGCAGGATGGTTTCCCCGGGCGGGTAGGCGCAGGGCTGATCATTGATATAGGCAACAGTGGTAAGATTTGACATGGTAGTTTAAATTAGGCTGTAATGTATTGGCTTTTCTCTCCTCTCCTCTCTCCTCTCTCCTCTCCTCTCATCTCTCCTCTCTCCTCTCCTCTCCTCTCTCCTCCTAGAAAAATAAGGCTTCAATTCCTCGCTAAAATACTGCATCGCATTTTTAACCGGTAAAGGAATACCGCCGCCAAGGGCACAGAGCGACCCTTTTTCCAGGGTTTCGAGCAAGTCGTTCCACAACTCACGGTCGATTTGGTAGTTTTCCGATTGTGCTTTTTGCAGTAATTCCTTGCCACGCACCGAACCTATCCGGCAGGGAAAGCATTTTCCACAGCTTTCGTGCGCGGTAAAAGCAAACAAGTGTTCCAGGTATTTTACCAAGGGAAAACGTTCTGGTACCGACAAAATTGAGGCGTGGCCCAACAGGAAACCATTGCTGGCAAAGGATTCGAAGTCAATGCTTAAATCGTCAATTTTACTCATGGGAACGAGTCCACCCAACGGACCGCCGATGTGCAGGGCTTTGACCGGCTCGCGAAAGCCACCGCCCATTTCATCTACCACCACACGCAGGGGAGTGCCCATGTCTACCTCGTACAAGCCAGGGCGCTTGAAATGGCTGTCGAGGGAAAGCAGTTTGGTGCCGCTCGATTTTTCGGTACCTATTTTTTAAAACGCGCTCCACCTTCCTGCACGATGAATGGAATGCTGGCCAGGGTTTCTACATTGTTTACGGCAGTAGGTTTTCCATACAAACCCGACTGTGCCGGGAAGGGCGGACGGGTGCGCACTTCTGCGCGGTTGCCCTCCAAGGAATTGAGCAGGGCGGTTTCTTCTCCACAGATGTAGGCGCCTTGCGCTTTGACCACCTTGAGGCGAAAAGTAAAGGTGGCTCCGCCAAATGTTGTGATCGGGAAAAGGGTGTTGAGTTGATCCGCCAGACGCGTGGTAAGGGCTATGGATTCGGGGTACTCGGCGCGGATGTACACCACGCCATCGCTGGCGTTCGACATGTAGCCCGCCAAAATCATTCCGATGAGCACCAGATGCGGCTGTTCTTCCAGCAAATAGCGGTCGGAAAAGGCACCGGGGTCGCCCTCGTCGGCATTGCAAACGATGTAACGGGCATCAGCAGGCTCATTCCTGACGGTATTTAGCTTGATGGCCATGGGAAACCCTGCGCCGCCGCGACCGCGAAGTCCGGAAGTTTGAAGTTCCTGTAACAACTGTTCAGGGGCGCGTTGCAGCCAGGCGGGCAGCAATTGCAGGCACTCATCGGCGCTCATTGCCTGGAAAGACAAGAGGCCTTGTCCAAGGCCCTGGTGGGTATATGGCGCCGCATTAGTAGTTGCGCCGTTCCGGCAAACATCTGCTACCTGATCGGCATCGGTTCCGGAATAGTTCTTGCCATCGTGGTGGAAAGCGCGGTTTTCATAGCAACGGCCCAGGCAGTACACTTCACCGATGGTACCGGCTCCCAGCGTATTTTCCAAATCGGATTTAACGGCATCCTGGGTTCCTGCGAGCAGGCAGGCGCTTCCCGAACAAACAAATGCTTTTTTCCCGCTGGCGTGCGGATTCAGGAAGTCGTAAAAAGAGGCTGCGCCGTATGCAGAGGCCTTTCCGATCAGAAATTTATCTGCAACATCGGCCAGTTTTGCCTTGTCGGGCAGACCGTTTTCTTGCCGGGTGGCCGCCAGTTCTTCAAAGAGATTTTCGTCGAGTCCCTTGCGTGCTGATAAGTTCTGTATGTTTTTGACATAGTATTTTGGTTAGGCTGGATAAAATTAAGGATTATTTGGGAATGTGCCGGGTTAGCTTCAAAAATGCCTGTTTTGGCAAGCAGGTAAACATGCTATAAAGATGCGCAAAGTGAGATTTAAAAGCAGGACACGTCGTGTCAAGGCATCTCATAATGGAAGTCTCAAAATTTTGAGCAAAAATCTACGGGAATAAAAATTAAATAATTGGTGGGTATCACATTCTGTGTAAAATCTATTTTTAAATCAGTGTACAATCCGTGCGAAAAAAAAACCGGCAGGCACGCGAACAAACAAGGTCGCCGAACGCTGCACAGTTTTTCAATATTGCTTCCAAATTGCAATGGCCTCCAATTCGTGCCCTTCAAAATGGATGTTTTCCAGGCATTGTAGCGAATCGCTGAGTTGCTCGGGGCGGCTGGCGCCTACTAATACTGAAGTAACCCGAGGGTCTTTGAGCAACCAGGAAAGCGCCATTTGGGCGAGCGTCTGGTTGCGTGCCATGGCGATATCGTTCAAGGCGTTGATTTGCGTCAATCGTTGCGGGGTTACCGCGCTTTCCTGCAAAAAGCCATGAGGCTTGGCCGCCCTCGAATCCTCTGGGATGCCCTTGAGGTATTTGGCCGTCAGCAAGCCCTGCGCCAACGGGGAGAATGGAATACAGCCTACGCCTTCTTTTTCCAGTACCTCCAGCAATCCGGTTTCCGGGTCACGGACGAACATGCTGTATAAGGGCTGGTGGATAAGGCAGGGCGTACCCAGCCTGCGGAGAATTTCAATGGCTTCGGCGCTTTGTTCGGCGTTGTAATTGGAAATCCCGGCGTACAGCGCTTTGCCTTGCCGAACTACCTGGTCGAGCGCCATCATGGTTTCTTCCATGGGGGTGTCGGGGTCGGGGCGGTGGGAGTAAAAGATATCGACATAATCGAGCTGCATGCGCCGCAGACTCTGGTCCAGGCTGGAAATCAGGTATTTTTTGGAGCCCCATTCGCCGTAAGGTCCGTCCCACATCCGGTAGCCGGCTTTGGTGGATATGATCATTTCATCGCGATGGTTGCGGAAGTCCGCGTGTAAAATCCGGCCGAAATTTTCCTCAGCAGAACCGGGAGGAGGCCCGTAGTTGTTGGCCAGATCGAAATGGGTAATTCCGGCATCGAAGGCGAGAAAAAGGGTTTTCCGATAGTGTTCGTACACGTCAACACCGCCAAAATTGTGCCAGAGGCCAAGGGAAATGGCGGGCAGCAGGAGGCCACTGCGGCCGGAGCGGCGGAAGGGCATGGTAGTGTAGCGTTGGGGGGAAGGAAGGTAGGACATGGCTCGAATGAAAAATGATCAGTTGCGCCAAAGGTAAAAAAGCCTTTTCAAGCAGTGCACTTGATTTTTCTTCCTGTTCGGGTAGTTTGCGAATGCTAACCCTCAAACCCAAAACCGCAACGAATCACTGTTCCCATTCAAATACTCAAAATTGAAATGGTATTGATCCAGACGCTGCTGTAATGGCTGCAGCTGGCCAGTTTGCCGGAATTCAATTCCCACCAGTGCCGGACCGGCTTCCCGGTTGTTCTTTTTGATGTATTCAAAATGAACATTGTCATCGACGGGGCCTAAAACGTGCACCACAAACTCCTTGAGCGCCCCGGCCCTTCCTGTATCTTGATATTTTATCCTGGCTGGAAACCAAATTCAGCAACAAAACAGTCCAGGAGGTGATTCAGTGGAAGTTTCGCGCGCGCAATGGCATGACAGTTTAGGATCTGATTTTTCCCTGTAAGGACGATAAGGTAGCATCGTTAAAGTGTTGGTTTCCGGGTTTGCGGTTCTTGAAAAACAACTAACTTGCAGCCAAAACCAGGCTGCTTACCAAGATTTCTAACCCTTTTCATGACCGAATCATTTTATCTTTCCACCCCTCGGTTGTTGCTGCTTCCCTTGAATTACGAGCAGCTGATCAAATACGCCATCAACGATGAGCGGCTGGAACAGGAACTGGGCCTGCACTTCAGCCCAAGGGAAATTTCAGAGGATCTGGTGGATGCCCTTGAACGCACCATTTTGCCCAATGTGGCTGATCCGGAAAAAAATTATCTGTTTTCCACTTTGTGGACCCTCATTGATAAAGCAGAACAGCGAATGGTGGGCGACCTTTGCTTTGTAGGAGAGCCGGACCTCATGGGTGAAATTGAAATCGGTTATGGCATTCACGAGCCTTACCGGAACAAGGGATACATGTCAGAGGCACTGACAGGCATCATAAAATGGGCCAATGAACAGCCTCTGGTACAATCCATTTTTGCTGCAACAGAAAAGGACAACCTGGCCAGTGCAAATGTTTTGCGGAAGAATAATTTTATACAATTTGGAGAAACCGATACACTGTACAATTGGCGGCTTCCTCTCAATAAATAGTCTTTATGAGACCTTTCTGTAGCATTTTGCTTCTCTTATGCGGTTTTGAAAGCCTTCTTTCTGCACAAGGAAGCGAAGCTACGCCGTTTGTTTTGGGCCAAACCGAAATCCTGAAGTCTGACATACTTTCTGCAGACCGGGTACTCAACATTTACCTGCCCAGCAACTACGCAACCCAGGACACCGTCTCTTTTCCGGTCGTTTATGTGCTGGATGGGTCTGCTAATGAGGACTTTATCCATATCGTGGGCCTGCTGCAGTTTTTAAACATGTACGAACTGGCACCCCAATCGATCGTTGTCGGCATTGCGAACATCGATCGGAAAAAGGACTTCACTTTTCCTACTGTCAATGCGGAAATGAAAACGGCGTTTCCCACCACCGGTGGTTCCGAGCCATTCATTGCCTTTCTGGAAAAAGAAGTGCAGCCTTTTGTTGAAAAGAATTACCGCAGCACCAAGGCTAAAACCATCATGGGCCAGTCGTTGGGCGGCCTGTTGGCAACCGAGATTTTGTTCAAAAAACCAGTGCTGTTCGATACTTACATCATCATCAGTCCGAGTTTGTGGTGGGACGACGAATCCCTGCTTTCCTTTCCTGCACCGGTGCTTCGGGCGGATTACCCTGGCACCGTCAACGTTTTCGTAGGCGTAGGAAAAGAAGGGAAAATCATGCAACGGGACGCCAAACGACTGGCGCAGATGTTGAAGAATGCGCCAAACAAAAACCTGCACAGTGATTTTGGGTTTTTCCCAAAAGAAAACCACGCCACTGTATTGCACGCTGCAGCCTACAAGGCTTTCAGAACCTTGTATCAAAGTTCTTATCCGGGTATGAAGTAAAGAAAAGTGTAAAGAATCTGGCCAAGCAAGTATATTTACAATACCTGCAAAAGCCTGATCAGCTGTCGAAAGCCATTTAAAAAAAAAGAAAGTCATGATCATTCTCACCCAGATCCTTATTGCCTTCGTGGCCGTGCTGCACTTGTATTTTCTGTATTTTGAAATGTTCGCCTGGACGACCCTGGGGCGGAAAATATTCCGGCAGTTTCCCGCTGATCTTTTCGAGCCCACCAAAGCATTGGCTGCCAACCAGGGTTTGTACAATGGTTTTTTGGCGGCGGGGTTGCTTTGGAGTATCTTTATTGGCGACCTACGCTGGAGTAGGAATGTGGCGTTGTTTTTCCTTTCTTGTGTTACGGTAGCGGGCATTTACGGCGCGCTGACGGCATCCAAAAAGATATTTTTTGTGCAGGCCCTGCCGGCATTGGTGGCCATGGCCCTGGTACTGATGATGGAGTAGGTACTGTGCGTTTCTGGATAATAATTAATTTTTCCCCATGAAGTCAATAAGTTTCCCGGTAATTGTAGCCTTTTTTCTGCTGGTTTTGCCGCTGCAGATTTCCGCACAAACGTCCTATTACGCGCAGCGAATCGCTGCATTGAAGGCTGATCCGGCCATTGGCTGGGTAGCAGGTTATGATGCCGAGTATAATTTTGATCTCCAAACTGCCGGTGTTGATCTTGCGTTTTTTAAATTAATATTTGCGCAGCAACAATTTGGGCTGAATGCCAGTGGCTATATGGGCATGGTTCCGGGAATGTATTTTATGCCACTGTCGGAGAATTGGCGGTTGCTCGACGAATCGCCGTCGATTAAGGGGAATATATATGACGATACCTTCACCACGCCGTTGCAGGGTATGGATTTGGAAACGACCATATCAAATGCTTTTTCCTGGATAGAGAAAGACGGGCCCATGATGATACGCAATCCCATCGGTCCAGATCAAGTCAAGCAAATTCAGGCCAGGCACTTACTGTACTATGATACCAAATCCGAGGCCCTTCGCATCGAAATCGTTGGTGTCAGACCCATATTCAGCATCTGGAAAGACAATGCAACACAAAAGGGCCCCGCCAATTTTTGGATTATCCCCGGTTCCTGGGACCGAAATCGGGATTTTTATTCCGACAATAAAATCGAGTTTGTCGCTACCACCAAAAACATGTCACCCGCTTTTGATAGCATGCAAATCATAAAAATGGGTAAGTTTTCCCTCAAAGCATGGGCGCTTCGAATATTGGAAAAACCCGATTCCTCCTTGCTCAACAGCGAATATCGGCCTTCAGTACCTTCAGAGGATCAGGATGCTGGTTCGGAGGCCGTTGATTCCGAACAATATGCATTTGTCCTGGATGAATTTGGTGTGATCAACACGGAAATAGGCCAAATAGATCATGCGCAATTCAACAGAGCCAGTTTCACCACGCATTGGTTTTTTGAAAAACAAGCCGACGGCTTTTTCAAAATCTATTGCGATCCGGTGGCGGTCCGTCCGATGGCACCAGTACGAAATACGGAAGGGAAACTGCTGTATCTAAAGCCTGTTTTTGTCAAAAGGCTGTGATTGTTAGGGTTTTATGTTGGTAAATTGGAGGCAATTGATAAACTTGGCAGGATCACCTGCTGTGTTTAAATGTTACTTTCAAATACCACCCCTGTAATGAAAAACAAACTACTGCTTATTTACTTTTGCTTCAGCACCGTTCTGAATGCACAATCTGCCTGGCAACTCGTCCATACCCCGGCTCCTCTGGAACATTACAATGATATTCACACTGTGTCGGCCAACAGGGTTGTACTAGCGTCGGAGTGGGGACAGGTTTTTCACAGTTCAGATGGCTGTGTTACGATCGAGAAATTTCAGGTTCCGGGCGATTTTTCCATTTATGGCGCTATCGATTTTTCTGATGAACAAAACGGGTTCATCGGTGGTGGCTGTTGGTTTCCAACAGATGAATGTGTCAGCGGTGCCATGCTGCGCAGCACAGATGGCGGGCATACCTGGACACGAAGCCAGATTTCTGACGATCTTGGCGTGTTGCAATTTGTACAGGCAGTCAATGAAAATACCATTTTTGCCCAAGGTGATTACGCCGGTTTATATTCGTTCAATATCGCGACCACAACATGGGACAGCCTCAGTCATCCGGGTGGACTTAGCGGTGTTTTTCAAGGGTTGCAGTTTGTGGACGAAAACCAGGGTTTCCTGCTAAAATGGAATTATGTAAATGGCAACAATACGTTCAGGTTATACAAAACAGTTGATGGAGGCCAGTCCTTCCAGGTCCTGCAGGATAGCCTGCCTTTTAATTCGTCCAACGTTGCGGGCTTGTATTTTTTCAACGCCAATGAGGGGCTCATTTACAACCACGGTAATATGTTGTACCGTACGCAAAATGGTGGACAAAGTTTTGAGGTACAGCAGGTTTTTCCTACAGGTGATGTTGTGCAACAATTGGAGTTTACCGACGACTTGAATGGCTATGCTGCTACTTCCAACAATATCACCCAGCATCATGTGCTGTACCGCAGCACCGATGGCGGACTAAGTTGGACGCCTGACCTAACGATAGATTCAGTTTATATTCAGCGGTTTGACATGCTGGATGCCGAGAACGGGTATGCCTACGATTCTTTTAACCGGATTTACCGGAGGAGTGGAACCAATGCCGTGGCGCAGGCCAATCAACCTGAAGCCTGGCAAGTTTTACCCAATCCTGCCGCAGGATTTTTGCTTGTAACAAAAGAAGGTGTACTAATGGGCGAAGAGGTTTTCCGCTTGTTTGACTTGCGGGGGGAACTGGTCTTACAATATCCTTTAAACCAGTCCAAAGTGCAGATCCCTTTGCCCCAACTGCCCAATGGTCCGTACTTTTTCAGGGCTGGTACCCGCACCGGTAAAGTGTTGATTCAGCAATAGCGATGGGAAAAGAAAAAACCCCCATCTTCTTTCAGGTGGAGGTTTTACGTCAATCGAATCATCTAAGAGTGCAAACTCAAACTGCTATTTACTGTCCTTGTCCGAGGGAGAACGCCGGCTTTCCATCGAAAGCATACAGGTTCTCCGTTTTGATGGTATCTACATTCTCTTCTATGGCTTTGGCCAAAATGTTGAGAATATGCTGTTGGGTGATTTTCTTTCCTTCTGCTGATTTGAAGCGGCAGCGCCAGTGGTCGGTGCAGAACGTTTCTTCAAAACCTTCCGGCCATACTTTGATGCCACGGTTGGTGATCATGTTCAACTGCATGTCGGGTGAATCCAAATGCTGTAGTTTGGCCGCCAGTTCGTCGGCATTCAGGCCATTCCAGTGTACGAAAACATCTACGCCTTGCAATTCTTTATTGGCAGCCGGGCGGCGGATGTATTTGGGCAGTTTCAAGGCATAATCTTTGGTGTATCGGACAACGGGGAGGGCCGAAGGCTGTTGTCCGAGGCGTTCTATCACGGCCTGGGTGAAAACCTGGGTATCTGCTTTTACTTTACTGATGCCTTCTTTGTAAATATCGGCGGTGTGAATACCGTCTTCTATGGTTTTGAGCCAGGCATTCTGCAGACGTTCGGCTACTTCCGACTGTCCGATGTGGTTCAGCATCATGATGGCGCCCTGCAGCAGACCAGATGGGTTGGCGCTGTTTTTTCCCGCCAGGTCGGGGGCTGAGCCGTGAATGGCTTCAAACATGGCGCAGCTTTCACCGATGTTGGCAGAGCCGGCCAGGCCGACCGATCCTACGATTTGCGCGGCCACATCCGACAGCATATCGCCGTATAGGTTGGCCATGACCACCACGTCAAACATTTCTGGGGTGTCAGCCAGTCGGGCGGCGCCGATATCGACAATCCAGTGATCGTTTTTGATGTCGGGGTATTCCAGCGCAATTTCGTTGAACACCTGGTGAAACAAGCCATCGGTTTGCTTCATGATGTTGTCCTTGGAAAAACAAGTCACTTTTTTGCGACCGTACTGCCGGGCATATTCAAAAGCGTACCGTACAATTTTTTCACAACCAGGCCTGCTGATGAGTTTGAGGCATTGCACTACTTCATCTGTTTGCTGATGCTCGATGCCGGCGTACAAATCTTCCTCATTTTCGCGAATGATCACCACGTCCATCACAGGGTGCTTGGTGTGCACAAAGGGTGCAAACTCACGCAGGGGCGCACGTTTGCGTACAAACCGAGCATTTTTCGCATGGTGACGTTCAGGCTTTTGTAACCACCGCCTTGCGGTGTGGTAATGGGGGCCTTCAGGAAAACCTTGTTGCGGCGTATAATGTCCCACGATGCCTTGGAGATACCCGAGGTGTTTCCAGAAAGGTACACTTGCTCACCTACTTCAATTTCATCGGTTTCGATGCGGGCGCCCGCAGCATGGAGCATGTCGAGGGTTGCCTGCATGATTTCCGGTCCAATCCCGTCGCCTTTTGCCACTGTGATTCTGGTCATGTTGTTTGTTTTTACTTTTGATGCAAAGATCATGCGCTTAATTCATAAATCATATTTTATATTTGCAATGCTTATCATAAAAAATATTTATGGATTATACTTTGCATCAACTTCGGGTGTTTTTGAACATCGTTAAAACCGGGAGCATCACCAAGGCTGCAGAATTGCTACACCTGACGCAGCCTGCTGTTTCCATACAACTCAAAAATTTCCAGGAGCAGTTTGGTGTTCCACTGACCGAAGTGATTGGCCGGAAGATACAAGTGACGGAATTTGGCCTGGAAATCGCCCGTTCGGCGGAAGAAATACTGGAGGCGGTGAGTGCTATCGACTACAAAACCCAGGCTTACAAAGGTTTGCTCAGTGGTAAACTGCGCATTGCGGTGGTGTCGACAGGAAAGTATGTGATGCCTTATTTTTTGACGCGTTTCGTATCCCTGCATCCGGGCATCAATTTGATGATGGACGTTACCAACAAATCGCGCGTTTGGGAATCGGTGGAACAAAACGAAGTTGATTTTTCTCTGGTGTCTATTTTGCCCGATCAACCTGTGGTGGAAAGTCTTGCCCTGCTGCGCAATAAATTGTTCTTGGTAGGTAAAACCCTGCCGGAACCTGTAAAAAGCAATACCTCCCGGCAATATTAGAGACCTTACCCCTTATTTACCGGGAAGTGGGTTCCGGTACCCGTTTTACCATGGAGCAATTCATCAGGGCGCATGGGCTTCAGGTGCAAAAAAAATTAGAATTGGCTACCAATGAGGCGGTCAAGCAAGCGGTGCTGGCGGGGCTGGGTTATTCCATTATGCCGCTGATTGGCATCAAAAATGAAATTACCAATGGATCGCTCCACATTATTCCGGTCAAAGGATTGCCGATGGAAACCAACTGGCACCTCATTTGGCTGCGGCAAAAAAAGTTGTCACCCATTGCAACAGCTTTTTTAAAACACCTGCACGAAGAAAAGAGCCAAATTGTAAAAGCGCACTTTGCCTGGTATGAAGAATTTTGATGGTATAGGTTTTTAAAAAGATGAAAAAACAAAGATATTGCATTCAAAATCGACTCCAAACCATGACAGATCCCATCATTTCCATTAAAAATTTGCGTAAGCAATATGGCCCCAAGCAGGTCTTGCGCGGCATTGACCTGGATGTTTATCCCGGACAAGTGCTGGGCTACATTGGTCCGAATGGCGCGGGCAAAAGCACTACTGTTAAAATACTGTGCGGATTGCAAACCGACTTTAGCGGTACCGTAATGGTCAGGGGTATTGATATTCGGCAGGACCCCGTTGGGGTGCGGCAATACATCGGCTATGTTCCGGAATCAGCGGATCTGTACGACGTTCTGACGGCCTCCGAATTCCTGCATTTCATGGGAGCCTTGTACGGGTTACCCAAAGATACCTGCGACAATAGAATTCAGAAAATGATGGGAGCCTTTGGCATGGCTGCTAATTTGGACCAGCGGATCGATACGTTCAGCAAAGGGATGCGCCAGAAAGTACTGCTGGTGAGCAGTTTGCTCCACAACCCCGACATTATTATCCTCGATGAGCCGCTTAACGGTTTGGATGCCAACAGCGTCATCATGGTCAAGGTTGATCTCCAGGCTTGCGCAAGAAGGCAAAACGTTCTTTACTGCAGCCATATGATGGATGTGGTGGAAAAAGTGAGTGATCGCATCGTGTTGATCAACGATGGCCGTATTGTGGCCGACGGCAGCATCGAATCCCTGAAGCAGCAGGGCGACCAGAGCCTCGAGCAAATATTTTCCCAACTCACCAATAATGGAATGCAAGGTCATGCTGCGGATGACCTGATGCGCGCCTTCGAACCCTAGGCCATGAATCTGTTTAACCGACTTTTTTTAGGGGCAGCCATGGCGCCCAAACAGCTGTATCGGAGTCTGGGGATAAACACCGCGCAGCTCAAATCCATTTTGCAAATCAAACTGGAAATGGACGACCGCCGCCCCAGTGCCCTGCAGATAGGGCGGTACCAGGCCAGTCCCAGCCAAAAAGTAAAACGCACGACCCTGGTGTCCATGTTTTTTAGCCTGGTACTCGGTTTTTTGTTTTTGATTTCCTTTCGATTCAGCGATGACCCGGCCACGCAACTGGGGGTGTATTTTACCTTCCTGATTTGCATGCTGAGCCTCATGCTCATCGGCGACTTCACCTCCGTGCTGATTGATGTGCGCGACAACAACATCATTCTTCCCAAACCCGTCAACGACCGCACCTTTTTGGCCTCCCGGCTGCTGCACATCATGATCCACATGAGCAAGGTCTTGCTTCCCATGAGTTTGCCAGCATGGGGCTACATAGCGGTACAATATGGTGTATTTCCTTCCATCGCTTTTGCCATACTGGTGCTGTTGGCTGCCGTGTTTTCGGTGTTTTTGATCAATACCTTATATGTGCTGGTATTGCAAATAACCAGTCCGGAAAAATTCAGAAACATCATCAGTTATTTGCAAATCCTCTTTACGGTAGGTTTCTATGCAGCAGTACAAATCATGCCGAGAATGTCTGGCGAAGATGGCTTGGTACTCGAAGTTCCGGATGATTCCTGGTGGAAAATATCGCCACCGTTTTGGTTTGGGTACGCTTTTAAGGCAACTGTGGGGGATCTCACTGCTGCGCAAATGTTGTCGGCAAGCATGGCATTGGTGGGGCCGATGCTGTCTGTATGGTTTGTGGTGAAGGTGATGGCCCCCAATTTTAACCGCAAGCTGGCGATGCTCAGCGGTGGTGGCGGCACACCAACTGCTGCTGTGCCAATAGCAGACCGTTCGGGATCGGTATCGTGGCTAGCAAAAATAGCCAGTGTAGTTTGTAACGGAGCGGCAGAGCAAACCGGGTTTCTTTTCACCTGGAAAATGATGTTGCGCAGCAGGAGTTTCGCCTGAAGGTATACCCCAAATTGGTTACCTGGTTGTGCTTGCTGTGGTGGCATTGCTTCGGAAGAACGTGGATTTTTCAAGTTGGGATTCCTCCCCATATCAGTGGTGTATTTTTGTGTCATCGTGGTCATGAACGCTGCCATTCAAGTCAGCAACTCCGACCAATACAAGGCATCGTGGATGTTTTACCTTCCTCCTGTGGCCGGGCCGGGGCTGATCATCAATGGGGCATTAAGGCCATTATTGGCCAGTTTGTGTTGGTATCGGCACCTTTGATTGTGGTGTGGGCGCTTTGGTCAGGCGGGCTGTCGGTTATACCAGATTTGCTCCTGGCGTATGCGAACCTGGTGCTGTTCAGCTATGTAATATCGTTAGTTGTCTTGCGGCAATTGCCTTTTTCTCAGCCCGCCGCCCCAGGGCAAGGTGATGGCTGTGTACTCACTGCGCTGGCCATGGGCGGCGCCGGCATCATGGGTGCGATACACTATTTCCTGTTTAATATGTATTATTTCATTGTGCCGGCACTGATGGTGGTCGTGGCGGTAAATCTGTTGCTGGCGCGGTCCATCCGCACCATGGGATGGGATCGTATTGGGCCCGTGCAGGAATAGTGGCTGTACCAATAGTGGATAACCAATGTAGTTTCTGGGCTTAAGGGTTTTTGCTTCGCAAAAATCTGCGGTAGCACAGCCTGAATTTTTTCAAAAAACTATCTTGCCTATATGGCCATCCTGGTGAGAAGGCCATCCTGCTGCTGAAAAATTTGGCATTGGGGGCAATGCAACAAATCTGTTTTTGGGGTTGGATATAATCCTCAGCCGGTTTTCTGATTCGGGAGTATACAGGGAGTGTAAACCCTTTGTTTGTATTGCTGGTACAAAAGAGATGCAACCTCCCGATCAGGAAAATTACATTTTGAGGCTGTTTTCAAGTGAAACTAGTGCCTCGACCATTAACTGGGGCTAAACGGCGGAATACTATCAGGGATTGCGGTTTTTACCGGGGGGATTCAATCGTGGTCTTTTCGCTTAACCTGGGCAGCAACAAATGCACGTTGAGCCTATGGTGATTGTTGTCAGCAGCCAATATTTAATTGTCAGGGATGAAAAGCAATGCTAAAGGCGCTACTGATTTTCTTTTTTACCAGCATGTTATACTCGAAATAAAGTGGTTTGCGAATGCTCACTTGTCCTCAGCCCTCCTGGCTGCGTTATAAATACTCGCCGATGCGCTGCATCGTCTGCGTTTTATGCCTTACCATCAGAACTGATGACTGCGCGATTATTTTCGCAAACCACTTTACTTCAGTATATTAAAAACCAGCTTTGTTAAAACACAATTATTGTTTGTTGGAAGGAATGATTAAAAGAGGATGAATGTGAAAAGAGCAAAATTTCGTAAAAAATTCTATTTATCACAAGGATGTATTATGGAATAAGGTTTCATGGTATAGGTTTTTAGGAGATTAATATTTTGCAATTTTGATTCCAAATAAAACATAACCTACCTTTGCTTTGTCGTAGTCTGAATGGCAGGTTAACGATAAAAGCCCTCACCAGTTTGCAGATGTAGTACAAAAAGGCAGTTTTCCATACCTATGGGAAGCGGCTGTTCATGTTAACTGAAAAGTGAAATTGGATCTTATGAACCGCAAATTTTTGATTCCTTTTGTTGCCCTGGCAATTATTTCCGTCCTGTTGATTTTTGTGCCGGATACTGCCACTTCCCAGGAAGCGCTCGCTGCGATCAATGGGGCCGATACCGCCTGGATGTTGATGGCTGCCGGCCTTGTTTTACTGATGACGCCGGGACTGTCCTTTTTCTATGGTGGCATGGTCAATTTTCGCAACGTGGTTTCTACCATGCTGCAAAGTTTTATTTCACTGGGTGTTGTCAGTGTCTTGTGGGTTGCCGTAGGGTTTAGTTTGGCTTTTGGCGACAGTTTTGGTGGCATTATAGGCAATCCAATGACCTTTGGGCTGTTTCATGGCGTTGGGTTGGCGCCCGATGCGGCCTTGTCGCCAACCATTCCACTGTTGCTGTTTGCCTTGTTCCAATTGAAGTTTGCCATCATCACGCCGGCACTGATTACGGGGAGTTTTGCGGAACGGATCAAGTTCAACGGCTACCTTTTGTTTATTGTGCTGTTTACCCTGTTCATTTATACGCCTTTGGCGCACTGGACCTGGCATCCGGAAGGGTTTTTGCGGCGCTTGGGGGTGCTCGATTTCGCCGGTGGCACGGTTGTACACATGTCGGCTGGCTTTGCCGCCCTGGCTGCTGCGGTGTTTCTGGGTAAGCGTCATAAACCACACTCTGCACCTGCCAATATTCCTTATGTGGTGCTGGGAACTGGCCTGCTATGGTTTGGCTGGTTTGGTTTTAATGCTGGTTCCGCGTTGAGTGCCAGTCCGTTGGCGGTAAAGGCATTTGCCACCACCAATTTTGCTTCCGCCGCAGCCATGCTCAGCTGGGTTTTCTACGATGGGGTAATGGGCAGGAAGATAACAGCGCTAGGTGCTTGTATCGGTGCTGTAGTAGGGTTGGTGGCCATCACACCTGCCGCAGGGTTTGTGACGATTGGAGAGAGTGTTTTTATTGGCTTTGCAGCAGCGATCATCAGCAACATTACGGTCCATTTTTTCAACCGAAAGGGTGCGATAGACGATACGCTCGACGTTTTTCCCTGTCACGGCGTTGGTGGCATTACAGGCATGGTGCTTACTGGCGTATTTGCAGAAGGGGTGGGCCTGGTACACGGCAGTGCACATACCTTTTTGCTGCATTTACTGGCCCTGGTTATCGTGGGCGTGTTCACCTTTGGTGGGTCATATTTGCTTCTGATGGCCACCAATGCATTGGTACCCTTGCGCGTGCGTGCGGAGGAGGAGGAAGCGGGCCTCGATGTGTCGCAGCACGGTGAAAAAATGACCTCACTTGACGAGCGCATTGCCGAATACCTGGAACTGCGGGGCACTCCAATGGCGTCCACAAATCGGAAAAGGTTTCGTAGAACGGCCGATCAACCGCGCTTTGCCTATTCTTGTATCAGCAGCAATGCAACATTGTAACTGTTTTCCACATTCCATTCGTAATGGGTGGTACCGACCTGTATGGCCATACGGGTACCCTTTTTATCCAACACATCCCAAAGCTGCACGGTACTGCCAAATAGTTCTTTTGTGTCGGCAGGGACAAGCGACACCTCTGCTGAAAACAGTGCGGGCAGTTGGGCGCCCAGTTCTTTTTCGTATTGCAATGCCTCCTGGAGGCTCAGCGCTGAGTACATGGTGTTGTTGACCAGCCAGTGGCTGTCGTCGTACCGAACCACCAGGGCTTCTTCTGCCAGTGGGGGAACAAGGATACACTTAAAATAGCCTTGGTCGGGGTCATTGTCCAGGGCTTCGCCCCGTGCAGTTTTGAAATCTCCGGCTCCTGCTTCCAACTCCATTTGAAACACCATTTGTGATATTTCCTTTTGCATGTTGGTCCAGGCAGAAGGTGCTGGTTTAGTCGTTGGTTGCTCCTCAACGGGGGGGGCATACCCGGAAGGCGTACTGAACATGGGATCGTTGTCCCACTCTGATCCAGGTATATTGGCAGCGATCACCAGTTTATTGTCAAATGCCCAGGCAATCAAATTGTAATCATCCTTAACACTCAGTATCCATCCTCCTTCCTCTGTAGGGTGATTGGGTGCGCCAAACAAAGATGTTGCGGTTTCGGCGCGGACGCGTTCATTGGAAAAATTAATGATCATTTCGTACAAAAGATGTTCTCCGTCATTGTCGAAATAATACGTAATCTTTCAAGGCCATTCGAGTTAAACGTTTCTGTAGCCGCGCTTCGAAATCCCATCGTGCCATCGGGTACCGGGACTGATGGTTTTACGTTAAAAAAACTGGCCTCTGTCATCCCGACGCTGATTCCCTGTTGGGTTTCAACTAAGGCTGTGACCGCTGGGGATTGCGCAAAGGCACTTCCCAGAAGGAAGAAAAGGATCAGGGTAAAAAGGTGTTTCATCGTTTCTGTATTTACCGCCAAAAATAACACGCAATCTTGAAATTATTATCAAGCCCGATCCATTGTTGCGTTGTTTCTTGCCTGGCTCGCTGCATGCAAAACATGGGTTTGTTTGGCAATGCTTTCCTGATGCACTGCACTGAGGAATTTTTCAATAAAGCCCTCAGACAGGCCGCGTTCTCGACCTTGCACGAAGGCTTTTTCAAGGATTTCGTTCCAGCGGTTGGTTTGGAGTACGGCGATGTTGTTGCTGCTTTTGAAGCGGCCAATTTCTTCGGCCATCCGCATTCTGCGTGCCAGGAGGTTGAGTAGTTCCAGGTCGACTTCATCGATTTTGTGGCGCACGTTCTCCAGGTTTTCCAGAAAACTGCGATCGTCGGTGGTTTCGCGCCGGACGATCAGCCGTTGGATCATTTCACCGTAGACAAAGGGGGTGATTTGTTGCCGGGCATCGCTCCAGGCATTGTCGGGGTCGGTGTGGGTTTCTGTCATGAGCCCGTCGTAGTTGAGGTCCAGCGCCTGTTGAGCAATTTCCAGGAGGTCTTCGCGGTTGCCACAAATGTGGCTGTTGTCGCAGATGATGGGCAGCTCCGGCATCCGACGGCGCAGTTCCACGGCGATTTCCCAGTAGGGTGCATTCCGGAATTTGGATTTCGCATAGGCGGAAAAACCGCGGTGTATGGCGCCAATACGCTGAACGCCCGCTTTTTGGATGCGCTCTATTGCGCCCACCCATAGTTCCAGGTCGGGGTTAACCGGGTTTTTGATGAGCACCGGGACATCTACACCCTGCAGTGCGTCGGCAATTTCCTGCACGGAAAACGGGTTGACGGTGCTGCGCGCTCCGATCCACAGCACATCCACCCCGTGCTTGAGCGCTTCGTATACCTGGTGTGCATTGGCTACCTCGATGGTGGTTTTTAACCCGGTTTCTTCTTTTACCCGGCGGAGCCAGGGCAACGCTTTGGAGCCGATGCCTTCGAAGGCGCCGGGGCGGGTGCGGGGTTTCCAGATGCCAGCCCGGAAAAGATCGATTCCTTGTGGCGCCAACTGATGGGCAATTTGAAGCACTTGTTCTTCTGTTTCGGCACTGCAGGGGCCGGCAATCAGGAAAGGGTGTGTATTGGATCTTTGAAACATGGCGCAGCAGGTTGAAAAGGGTAGATAGCAGGTTGTGAAATAAAAAAAGGGAGCCCCTTGCGGAACTCCCTTTTGGTGTAGTATGAACTTTTTGGGGTTATAACTTATCCAAGGCATACTGGAGATTCCGCTTTTTTCTGAGATAGAAAAAAAAGTAATAGGAAAATCCAAAATAATATGCGCAGAACTGAAGTGTCATAGCGTACTGTTACAGTGCAAATATGCAGCAGTGGTTTTGTATTTGCAAGTTTTTACGAAAAGAATTTTATCAGTTGCCAGCATTGCCCTCACTTTCGTTGGAAGTCGTCTTGTACCCGTACAATATCGCTTTCATCGGAAGGGTGTTGTGGATCGGTGTGCTGCCAGATTTCTGCTACGATACCATAATTGCCCAGCCCGATGAGCCGGTGCCGTTCACCCTGCCGCAGGGTAATGAAGTCGCCGTTTTCAAATTGCATCGGCGTGGTTTCCTCATCTGTCTCGCTTTGCGCTACAGCCACCGGACCTTCTATCACGCGCCAGACCTCGGCTCTTCGGAAGTGGTACTGCCAGGACAATCGTTTCTGGGGCGCCACAACCAATATTTTTGGACTCATTTTTTGGTCTTCAGGCAGAGTGTCTGCCAGGTGCGGGAAATACTGTTGTGCAAATGCCTTGATTTGGGATTCATCAATGACAAAAAAGCCACCCCAAGGGCGGCTGAAATCGGAATCGACTACTTTGAATCCGTGTTTTGCCAAATCGGCTGCAACCTCGTGAAAAACATTTTGTGACATAGTGTGCGATATTAGTCCTGATGCAGGCTCTTTAATAATTCAATGAGGGTTTGGTTCAATTGTTCAATGGCGAAAGGTAGGTTCCATGCTTCACGGTTGCGGGGCTCCACATAATTGGATATGCTTCGAATTTCCAGGAAGGGTACTTCTGATAGCAAGCAGGCGTAAAATACCGCGGCACCTTCCATGCTTTCAACAGCGGCCTCCGGGTATTTTTTATGAAGTGCTGCAATTGATTGCTCGCTTCCATGTACGCGGTTGACGGTTATGCCGTGTACGCGGGTGAGGAACTGGGCTGAGGCGGCAGACGGGTTTTCCAGCCGTCCGTTGATATAGGGTGGGGTAGCGGGCTCCAGGAGCCCCAGATCGAAGAGGTCGGTAAAACGGCCATCGGCCTCTTCCACGCCCAGGTCGGCAAAGCGTTCGGTTACCACATGCACGACGTCACCGAGCTGCAGTTGGCGGTCAATGGCGCCGGCTATTCCGGCATTGATCACCAGATCAGGTTTGTCGTTTGCCAAATGCCTGGCGAGTGCCCAGGTGGTTGCTGTCGCGCCAACCCCGCTGATGAGCGGTAGAACTCCTGGCTGGGGCGCCTGGTCCAGCCATTGCAGGACAGGGGCTATTTCAAAAGGGGTAGCAGCCAGGAGAACAATTTTCATAGAGTGTGATTTGTTTTGCAAAAGTCAAGTTTCTGGGCTCAATTTCCCAATTTCTGCTTTTTCATTTTCAATTTCCCGCTACCTTCACCGCTGGAATTTACTAGTCATGAAGAAAGAATGGTTTGCGAGCTGGTTTGACTCGCCTTATTACCACACCCTATACAAGAGTCACGATGAAACAGATGCCCGGAAGGCCATTGATGGTTTGATGCGTGCGTTGCCTGTGCAAGCTGGCGCACGGATACTCGACCTGGCTTGCGGCAAAGGCCGGCATGCCCGCTATTTGGCGGAAAAGGGGTACGATGTTACGGGGCTGGATATTTCGGAGTCGAGCATCACCTATGCCCGTCACTTCGAACACGAGCGTTTGAATTTTTACCAACACGATATGCGCTTGCCTTTTCGCAGCAATTATTTTGATGCAGTGGTTAATTTCTTTACCAGCTTCGGGTATTTTGCACAGGACCGGGATCATTTGGCCAGCCTCAAATATGTTGCGCTCAACCTGAAACCCGGTGGGCTTTTTCTCATTGACTACTTTAATGCTGAATATGTTCGGTCGAGCCTGGTACGCAATGAACAGAAGGAAATTGACGGCATTGTTTTTCATTTGAAAAAAAATATCCGCGGCCCGTTTGTTTATAAAACCGTCGAATTTGGCACGGGTGGCCGTAAATTCGTGTTTAGAGAACGGGTTCGTTTGTTCAGCCAGGAGGATTTGCGTGCCATGATGGAGCAGGTGGGTTTAAGTGTAACGGCAACCTATGGCAGTTACGACTTGTCACCTTTCGTGCTGGAAAGCTCCAAGCGGCTGATTTTGATCGCGGAAAAGATATAAGGCAAGGCCTGGTAATTTTTCGGTTCCCGTACCGGGTGGCTCCGACGGATTTGTTATTATTGTGCCATCGGGGAGGCATTTTTTCCCAAAACACATTCAGGATGTCTGTACTGGATCTCGACAAGTTGGTATTTCAATGGATCAACAGCGGCATGAGCAATGCTGTTTTTGATGCTGTTTTGCCCTGGTGTCGGGAGCGCTGGTTCTGGGCGCCGCTTTACTTGCTGGTACTTTCCTTTGCGTTTGTCAATTTCGGCCGAAAGGCCTGGTGGGTGGTACTTGGCTTATTACTCGCCGTTTCACTGGCCGACTTCAGCAGCAGCACCTTGTTGAAAAAACATTAAAAGGGTTCGGCCATGCAACGATCCGGCCATGACGGAAGTGGTGATACGCAGGGTGTCGTGCGGTGGGGGCTATAGTTTTACTTCATCCCATGCCGCCAATCACTTTGCCGTTGCGGTATTTTTGGCGGCTGTTTTTGGTGGGCTTTCCCGATGGCTGCGTCCGGGCTTGTTGCTTTGGGCAGCTGTAATTTCCTTTGCGCAGGTATACGTAGGGGTACATTACCCTGGCGATGTGTTGGCAGGAGCCCTGTTGGGGGCGATAATTGGGTGGGGAATTTACCGAATAGGGGAACGCTTGGGGAAATACCCTTTTATCGGTGATTAAAGCGTTGGGCCAATTCAAATAATCTGGAAAGTACACTAACGGCTGGAACGGGCAATTCGGTGATTGCCGGCGATTCTTCTGAGTTTACCTCTGCTTCGGTTTGGGCGTTTTGGTACAAGTTTCTATTGCCGGATAGGCGAATATCAGTGTTTACATACAGGAAAGAACCCAAACTTATACTTAACAGAAGGACGGTAGCGGCTTTGCGTAAAGATTTTTGTTTCATGGTTTTTCTTAAATGTTGCACAAATATAACGGAAAATTCGATGCATTGCTGCTTTTACGACGAATGTTCTGCTACAATAGACGGATCAAAACTGCAAAAGGTTGCAGTAAAGCCTCTTTTTTTTCGAATTACATTCAAAAAAAGAACCCGAACGGCAGCGCCGTCCGGGTTCGTATCGTCAAACCAAAAATTTCGGATTGGAATTAGCCTTTCTGAAGGCCACCGCTGCTGGCAGGAACAGCTTCCTGGGTAGCAGGTGCTTTTACTTCGCCCTTGATGGTCAGGGTGTGGGTATCGCTGGTTTCGTTGGTGGTCAGGGTAACGGTTTTGGTGAAAACACCAACACGCTGGGTGTCGTAACGAACCTCAATGTAGTTGGTTTCGCCTGGCATGATTGGCTCTTTTGGGTAGGTAGGAACCGTACAGCCGCAGGAACCTTTGGCCGTCTTGATGATCAGGGGCTCGGTACCGGTATTAACGAATTTGAACTTGCGAATCGGATCACCGCCTTTTTCAAGGGTGCCATAGTCGATGGTGGTTACATCCAGGCTCATGGTTGGGCCGTTGTTGGTCTGTGCCTGTACAGCGAGGTTTCCAAGAAGGACAAAGGCGAGGATAGAGAGCAGTTGTTTCATTGAACGTTAAATTTTACTGTTATAAATAAATGTTTTTTTATTGATCATTTCAATGGTACAAATGTAGGGGGGCGTACCGAGCCCTGAAAGCTCCGCGCTGTTAACGTTTCTCAAATAAATATTAAGGTCCTTCAAATACGCCGGTTTTTAGCGCCCAGCGGCAAAAATTTGCTCCAAAATGCGCTCTAAAAAGCGTTTGTCTTCTGTTACAATCTCAGCAGCACCCTGAAGTTGCTGCTCAAAAGGGATGGACTTGCGGTAGCTGGTTTGAAGTTTGGGCGGAAAACTCACCATGATATTGTACTGGTTGTCTTTTGAAACCAGGGCCTTTGATTCCACGGTTCCTTCCAGGGTCCCAAATTCATGGAAAGGGTAGGAGTCGAGTTTAACCACTACGCGCTGGCCCGTTTTTACCTTGCCGCTGCCTGCGGCCGGAAGGGTGAGACGGCCAAATATCCGGTTGTCGGAGGGTGGGACTATCGTGAGTACAATTTCATCTTTGCGCACAAACTGCTGTTCGCTGAAATAGGCGGCATTCAGCGAAACCTGTCCGTCTACAGGCGCTACCAGCAAATAATTTTGCTTCCACTGGTCGAGGCTGGTGCGCAGTGCATTGAGGGTGCCCTGCAATCGGACGCTTTGGGAGGCGTCTGCTTCCCGGTCGGTGGAGGAGGCGTCGGTGATGTTTTTACGAAGGCTGGCAATGTCGTTTCTTTTTCGCAGGATGCTTTCGTCGTATTGGTCAACGGCGCGTTCTGCATCGCTCACTTTTTGTCGTTCTTGTTCCAGTACCATTTTTGATAAAATACCCTGCTGGTACAGCCCTTCCTGTCGGCTGAAAATATCGCGCGCACTGCTCAGGTTGTTGATTGCCCGCTGTTTGGCGCGCAGATCGAGCTGGATACCCTGCTCCAGACCGGATATTTGTTCGCGGGTGGAAGAGATGTTGCTGACGAGCGAGCGGCTTTTGTCGTTCACCCCAAAGCGATAGGCTTCCAGGTTTTGTAAAAAAAGTGAATAATCGGATTGCACCGGGCCCAAATCAAGGTTGGTGGCTGGTTGTTCCAGCGCAAGACTGTCGAGCGGCAGGTTCTGCCATCGGATGACATCGCTGGTTAACTGCTGGATATGGTTGAAATTGGCTGTGCTCGACAGTACTACCAGTGGCTGGCCGGCGCTGACACTTTCTTTATCGGTCATCAACAGCGACTCGATGCGGCCGTCTGCGCGCGCCACCACTTCCACCGGTGGGTTGGCGGTGGTCAGCACAATACGGGCAGGAATTACATCAGGATACCGCACCAACCATCCGGCGAGCAACAGCATCATAAAGGACAGGAGGGTCACGGTGGTACCCCATCGCACCAGCCAGGAAGGTGGTGTTCCGAGAATTTCCTGCACTTCGTCGGAGCGAAGTTCTATTTGTTGTTGATCGTCGAAGTTGAGCATGCGTTAGATCAGTTGGGTCTGTTTACCCGCCCAATTCCAGTTGATTTTTTACCAGGTTGAAATATTGTCCGCGCAAGGCTGTCAGTTGTTCGTGGGTGCCCTGTTCCACCAGTTCCCCTTTTTCCAATACAATGATATTGTCGGCATGGCGAACAGTACTCAGGCGGTGGGCTACAATAATAACTGTTTTATTGCGAAAAACATGTTCCAGATTGTGCATGATTACTTTTTCATTATAGGCATCAAGGGCGTTGGTTGCCTCATCGAAAAAGAAATAATCGGGATTTTTATATACCGCGCGGGCGATGAGCATGCGTTGGCGCTGGCCCTGGCTGAACCCAATACCGTCTTGCCCAATTTTGGTGTTGTATCCAAGTGGCAACGACTCAATATGGCTCTGTATGTTGGCCACCTTGGCGGCGTAGAGCAGCCGGCGCCGGTCAACGTATTCTTCACCCAGCGCAATATTGTTGGCAATGGTATCAAAAAAAACAAAGCCGTCTTGCATCACTACCCCGCATCGGCTGCGCCAAATACGGTTGTAAATGTTGTTGAGCGGAATATCACCCAAACGGGTGCTGCCCTCATTGGGCTGGTAAAAATTCAGCAACAGCTTCACCAGTGTGGTTTTACCACTACCGCTGGTACCTACGATGGCGGTAGTTTTTCCCTCCGGTATCACCAGATTGATGTTGCGCAGTATCCAGGGGTCGTGCGGACCGCCATAGCGGAACGACATGTTTTCCACCACCAGGTCGCCATTTGAAGGCAAGACATTCACCTTGGGGCTGTCGCCCGGCTCCTCATCGGGCCGGCGATGGATCTCATCCATGCGCTCCAGGCTAATTTTCGCTTCCTGCGCTGCGAGGATGAACTGTACCAGAGATTCCAGGGGCGCATTCATATGGCCTATGATAAACTGCACAGCCAACATCATACCCAGCGTCATGTTACCATCAATAACGGCCTGGGCGGCAATAACCGAAATGATGATGTTTTTTCCCTCATTGATAAAGGCGGCACCGGCACGTTGGATTTGGTCGGTAGCCAGGTAGCGCACATTTATCCGGAACAACCTGGCTTGAATGCGCTCCCAGGCCCAGCGTTTTTGTTTTTCAGCATTGTGGAGTTTGATCTCCTGCATGCCATTAACCATCTGGATGAGGGTACTCTGGTTTTCGGCCATTTGCTCGAAACGCCGGTAATCGAGTGCGCGACGGCGTTGCAGGAACAGGATCACCCAGCCAAAATAAAGGATGGCGGCAACGACAAAAATGTAAAAAATGAGATGACTGTAAAACAGCAGTACGATGCCAAAGACGATCAGGCTTACCACCGAGAATAGGGTAATCAGGGAGGAGGAGGTCAGGAATCGCTCTATCCTTTCGTTGTCGTAAATCCGTTGCAGTAGGTCGCCCGTCATTTTGGCTTCAAAAAACGCCATGGGCAGGCGCATCAATTTGAGCAAAAAATCGGAAACCAGGTTGATGTTGACGCGGGTGCCGATGTGGAGCAAGATCCAGCCTCTTATAAACTCAACAGTGACCTGGCTAAAAAACAGCATCCCTTGCGCTGCGAGGATCAGGTAAATAAAATTGGGGGCATTGAGTTGTACGCCTTTGTCTACCAGGGCCTGCATGAGGAAAGGCAGCACCAACTGGATGATACTGCCCAGCAACAGCCCGATGCCCAGTTGCCAGAGCAGTTTTTTGTGCCGGCGCAGGTAGTTCCAAAGAAAATTGAATCCGGTTCGGCTGACTTTCTCGCCTTCGCGTTCGAAAAACTCTGGCGTTGTTTCCAGCAGCAACAATACGCCCTGTGGTTCATAGTTGTTGACATCACTGATCCAGCCATCGCGGAAGTCTTGTTCGCTCAGGCGCAGTTTACCAATGGCTGGATCTGCAACATGCACTTTGCCATTGCCGATATGGTACACCACCACAAAGTGGTTTTGGCGCCAGTGGGCAATACAAGGCAAGGGAAGGTCTTCTTTGAGCCGGGAAAAAGTGGTTTTTACCCCAAGTGTACGCAGGCCTACTTTTTCCGCAGCATCTGTCAGCCCCATTAGCGAAACACCTTCCCGGTCCAGATAGGTCAACTGCCGCAGGTACTCCAGCGAATAGTGCCGGCCATGGTGCCTTGCCACCATGCGCAGGCAGGTCGCGCCACAATCTGCGGCATCCAGTTGTTTGTAGTAGGGGAAGTTATCGAGGAGCATACTCGGGGTTCAGGTTACAATTCCCGGATCCAGATGTTCCGGTATTTTACCAGACAATCGTGGTCCTGCAGTTTTATGGCCCCTTTTCCATGGGCCTTGTTTTGGGGCAAACCAATGTATTCGGTTGTGCCTTTAATTTCAGTATGGTTTTGCACCAGCACGCCATTGTGCAATACGGTGACAAAGCCTGGTCTGACTTTTATCCCATCGGTATTGAACCTGGGGGCAGTGTAAATGATGTCGTAGTATTGCCATTGGCCGGGCGGGCGGCAGGCATTGACCAGCGGTATGCTTTGCTTGTAGATCGAAGCGGTTTGGCCGTTGGAGTACGTGCGGTTCTGGTAACAATCCAGTACCTGTACTTCGTAGCGGTTTTGGAGAAATATGCCGCTGTTGCCCCGGTTCTGTCCTTCGCCAACCACCACTTCTGGTTCGGAAAATTCCACGTGTAGCTGGCAGTCGCCAAACACACGCTTGGTCATAATGTCACCGGCATCCGTATTTACAGTCATAGCGCCGCCTTCCACATTCCAGCGTGCCGCTGAAGAATCCTGTACACTCATCCATTCGTTCAGGTTGCTGCCATCAAACAGCACAATAGCATCTGAGGGGACGGCAGTGCCCGCACCAGGGGTGACCACCCGGGGCTCGGGGCTCCACACCTCGGTCGCAACCGGATCGGTGATCTGCGCACGCATGCTGCAGGAAGAAAGAATGAAAAGCAGAAAAAAGAGCTTGTTTTTCATAGGTGTAGCCATAAAATTAATTGATCAGAAACAGACTCATTTGGATCGGGCTTCCTGTGCGAGGTTGTCCACAAAAATATTGTATCCATTCATAAGCGACTGGTAAAATAGTTTTCCCTGAACAAGATAGCCGGCTTTGCTGTAATGTACGGAGTCTGAAGACATGAGGCCGCTGGATTTCCAATAATGGGCTGATTTCTCACCGCCAGAAAGTGCGTAGAGATCCCATAAGGCGAGGTTATGGTCTTTTGCAAATCGCCGGATCACATCGCTCACCTGCGGCATATAAGGATTAAACCCCTTTCCGCGAAGGTAAGAATCGGCTGGAGTGGTCAGCAAAATGGGCACGCCCGGGGCATTTGCCTTGAGTTGATCGTACAATTCCTGCATTTGTCCGTAAAGGCCTTTAGGGCCGCTGGCCCCCTGGGCCTCATTGGTTCCCATGGAAAGTATGATTAAGTCTGGTTGCAGGTTGCCGACTTGCTTTGAAAAAAAAGCAGCCCGGGCAAAATCCATGAATTTGCCGCCGTTTACCCCAATAGAGTGGTAAACGATGCCCGCCAGTTCATTCTCCAGGCAAATGCCATCGATGGCCAGTGATAGTTGTTCCGGGCTAGTGCGTTGGAACAGCAATTTAAACTGGACAACGGGCCGGTCGAAAAAGAAGGTGCTCGAATAATCGTCCTCAATCAAACGGCGCGCCTGCTGGTTGGTGACGTCGTCGGAAATTTCAAAAGGAAAGCTCTTCGGTGATTTGCGGTAATAAATGGTGACTTTAGTAAATGGCGACGTGCGGGTAGAACTGGTATCGCGGGCACGCACAATCAAATCGCCCTTGTCCTGTGTTGTTTCCAGGCAAAAGCCGGTCAAGCCATAGGGTGTTGTTTCCGCCAGGTTTCGCTGGCAGTTCGATCCTTTCCAGCGCGCATCGGTTTCCACCAGGTAATCCCGTGGGCCATTGGTACCCGCCAGTTTATAGGGGAAAATGACACCCCGTCCGGCATCTCCAAAAGCGTCCTGCATCCGATAGCGCACCTGTTCGGTCATAAAGTTGCCCTGAATGTGGGAGTCGCCAATATGTACGATGCTGATGCGCTCTCCGCCGCTAACCCGTTGAATAAAGAGCTTCTTGAAGAATGGTTCAAGTGTCTGTTTGTTGGTGATTTGGTTGCTGTCCGACTGCAAAAAACGGTAGCCAACAGTGTCGTTTTCCGTGATGCTTACCTGGGGTTGGCGGAACTGCGACTGGCACTGGCTGATGGCCAGAACAACCAGCAACAAACTGATCCACCCGCGCAGGGAATTGCCCGAAAAAAGTTGATGGAGAACCGTGGCAGATTGAAACATATGGTAAGGTGTTGTGAATGAATGTTTACTGGGCGGGGGCATGCGCTTGTTGAAAAGCTTCCTGCGCCGCCATGAACCGTTGTAGAAAAAGATAACTCACCACCCTTCCGCCTTCATGCGTCAGGTGCGTATAATCGCGGTTGGCCAGGGCCGGCCGCTGGTTGGCATAGTCGATCATTGTGCCCGGGCCACCCATGCCGTGGTAAAGATCGAAAAAAAGGAAGCCAAATTGACGTGCCAGGTCTCTTTGCATCGAAACAATAACAGGAATACTGGGCATGGTAGTCAGTTCTCCCGCTATTTTGCTCGAGCGGTCGGGTACGCTGATGATCAGGATAGGCTTATCGGGGAAGCAGGCTTTCATGTGGGTAAAGGTGCGTTCGAGCTCGTACCGGTACCAATTGATGTTGTTCAGCGAATTGGTGGCAGCGTTAAGGCCCAGCTGAATGACAATGAGGTCGTAATCCTGAAAATGGTCGAAGGCTTTCATCATCGGGCAGGCGATTTCCCGCAAGCGCCCGCCGCTGTTGCCCCTGACCGAAAAATTATCAATATAAATGCCTTGTCCACTTTCCAGGGATGCGCCGTATAGTTTTAGCCCTTTGGTCTGCGGGAAATTCATTTGAATGCTCCGGATATTGCCCGCCCTAATTTCGATGGCCCCAACATCTTTCGACTGAATGGGCAGGCTTCGGATTTCTTCCGGACCGCCATTGACACTCAATACAGCCGACGAGAGGGAGTCGCTGGTATAAAAAAGTCGGGTTTGCGTCCAATGACGGGTATGTTTAAACCAGTCGGCACCCTGATATTTCACTTTAGCGCCTTCAAAGGGTACGTACACAAATCCGTTTATACCATAGGGCGGATGGGTATCCGTTTTTTTTACAATTGAGTAAATGTTCCACCCTTTGTAATCGTGTACCAGCGTACGTTTGAAACGGGCGACTTCCGAGGTGATGGGCACAAAGCCTACACCCTCGCCCCCCCACAGCGTTTGCAGGGTGTCGCGCAAATCACCCAGTAAAATATCGCCCTCCACAAAGGAGTCTCCGAAAAAGGCAACCCTGGCGGAGTGTCCTTTTTTGATGTTGTCTATGGCTTCGAAAAAAGCATCAAGGCCCTGTTGCTGCGGTGAATAGTCTTCAAAGATTTTTCCAAAAAGCGTTGGGTCAACTTCGGGCAGTGGGCCGGCAGGTTCCTGGATACTGTCGGGGAGCACCAGCACCAGGGTGTCGGCGATGGCAGCCGGGATGCTGTCTAGCGGCAGCGCCGCCAGCAGGGTGCTGTCGCTGCTGCGCACATCAGCATAAATGTCCATCCGCCGAAGGTCAAGGCGGTGAAGCAGGCCATTTTCCGGGAGGAATGACAAGGCAGTGAGCATAGCGGCCACCAAGGCGCTGAGCGCAAACGATTGTCCGAGGTAGTTTTTCATCCTGAGCAAAGGTAAGCTCCTGTTTTAGAAATTATCCTGAAGCGCCGGTTGTACATTTATTTTTGCGGTAGAATTGGGTAAATAGGCTAAAACGCCGTTATTTGGCCATTAAACGAATATTGTCATGGAAATTAATTCTATCGAGCAGTACCACGAGGTGTACCAGCACAGCATTGCCGATCCGGAAGGTTTTTGGGCGGAACGCGCGGAGCAGTTTATTTGGCGTAAGCCCTGGAAAAAAGTTTTGAAATGGAATTTCAAAACACCCAGTGTCAAGTGGTTTGTTGGTGGCCGGTTGAACATTACTGAAAATTGTCTTGACCGTCACCTCGCAACCCGTGGTGCGCAAACGGCGCTCATCTGGGAGCCCAACGACCCCTCCAGAAAGGCCAGGAAGTTTACGTATAAGCAACTGCATGCTGCGGTTTGTCAGTTTGCCAACGGCCTGAAAGCATTGGGCGTGAAAAAAGGCGACCGCATTTGTCTGTACATGCCCATGACGCCAGAACTCAGCATTGCCGTACTGGCCTGTGCCCGGCTGGGCGCCGTCCACTCGGTTGTCTTTGCAGGTTTCAGTGCTGTTTCGTTGGCCGATCGTATAAAGGATGCACAAGCGAAGATGGTGATCACTTCGGATTACAATGCCCGTGGACCCAAAAATATTCCCGTTAAACAGGTGGTTGATGATGCTTTGGCCATGGGTTGTGATACCATTGAAAAAGTGATTGTTCACCAGAATACTGGTGGAGCGGTTCAAATGAAAGCCGATCGCGACATTTGGTGGCACGACGCAATAAAAGGCCGCAGAAAATCCTGCAAGCCTACCATTGTCGACACTGAAGACATGCTCTTTATCCTCTACACCTCCGGTTCCACAGGTAAGCCCAAAGGTGTGGTGCATACCCAGGGTGGTTATATGGTGTATACCGATTTTACCTTCCGCAATGTTTTTCAATACCAGGAGGGAGAGGTGTTTTGGTGTACGGCAGATGTGGGCTGGATAACCGGCCACAGTTATATTATTTACGGTCCGCTGCTGGCAGGCGCAACCACCTTGATGTTTGAAGGCATCCCAACGTACCCCAACCCGGGCCGGCTTTGGGATGTGGTGAATCGCCACAAAGTGAATATTTTTTACACGGCGCCCACTGCCATACGGGCTCTGATGGCAGCCGGCGACCAATGGATTAAGGGCCGACGCATGCCTTCCCTTCGGGTACTGGGCACCGTAGGCGAGCCCATCAACGAGGAAGCCTGGAATTGGTACAACGAGCGGGTGGGTAAAAAACGCTGTCCAATTGTTGATACCTGGTGGCAAACGGAAACCGGCGGCATCATGATTTCACCATTGGCCGGCATTACGCCCACCAAACCATGTTTTGCCACCCTGCCGCTCCCCGGCGTTCAACTGAGTTTGGTTGACGCCAATGGCAAAGAAATTCATGGCAATGATGTAGAAGGCATGCTCTGCATAAAATACCCCTGGCCTTCCATCATCCGAACCACTTACGGCGATCATGAGCGTTGCCGGCAAGCTTATTTTTCCAGTTTCAAAAACCTGTATTTCACCGGCGATGGCGCGCGTCGGGATGCCGATGGTTATTACCGCATCATAGGGCGTGTGGATGATGTGATCAATGTATCCGGGCACCGCATTGGAACTGCTGAAGTAGAAGATGCGATCAACAAGGCTCCAGGTGTCGTTGAATCGGCCGTGGTAGGGTACCCGCACGACATCAAAGGCCAGGGCATTTATGCCTACGTCATTGCCGCCGGACCAGTTCAGAATGAAGCTGCGTTTAAGCAGCTGGTTCTGGAAACAGTGGTGCGCGAAATTGGTCCCATTGCAAAGCCCGATAAAATCCAAATCGTTCCAGGGCTACCCAAAACACGATCGGGAAAAATTATGCGCCGTATCCTTCGGAAAATCGCCGAAGGCGATGTCTTTAACCTGGGTGATACCTCTACGCTGCTGAATCCGGAAGTGGTGGAAGATATCAGGGAAGGGGCGGTAGGAGGTTGAGGAGGAGAGGAGAGGAGAGGAGAGGATGACTTGTCCTGAAATAGGTTTACACAAACTGTAAACTAAAAAAAGGACAAAGATGAAAGAAGTAAAGCGTTACTCGGATCACTACAAAAGACGTGTAGTAAACGAGATTATATCGGGCAAAGAAAGCATAGAGTACTACCGACGTAAATACAAGATAGGTGGAAGCATGACGATATCACGATGGATTGATAAATTTGCGTCTACAGAGTACCTTACAATGGCAAACAAAAAGCATGAATCGGACGAATTGGGATCATTAAGGGCCGAATTGGCGCTGCTGAGGCGCGAATTGGAGGACGAACGCTTGCGTCGGGAAGCCTACCAGTTGATGGTAAAGATAGCGGAAGAGGAATTCAATATTCCGATCGAAAAAAAGTCTGGTGTCAAACGGCCCAAAAAATGAAGGACCTACATCCACAAGTGCCCCTGGGGCGATTGTGTGGGTTGTTTGACAAGAGTCGCCAGGCCTTTTACCAAAGGCAACAGGTCATCTATAAACAAGCTATAGAGGAGCATTTTATCATGAGCCAGGTTAGCAACATACGGCGCCGGCAACCACGAATCGGAGGCAGGAAGTTATTGGTTATGTTGGAAGGACAAGGGATTACGATAGGCAGGGATGCTCTTTTTGATATGCTTCGAAGCAATAATCTATTGGTACGACGGCGTCGAAACGGGGTACGAACGACCTATAGCAGCCATTGGTTAAGGAAATACCCCAATTTGATTCGGCACTTTGAACCAATTGGCCCTAATCAACTCTGGGTGAGTGATATCACGTATTTGGAAACCACTGAAGGCTTTTTGTATTTATTTTTGATAACTGATGCCTATTCGAAAAAGATTCTGGGCTTCAACATCGCTGACAACCTGGAGGCGGACAATGCCGTAGATGCCTTGCAAATGGCCCTCAAGCCAATGAAAGAGAACTGCTCTGGATTGATTCACCACTCCGACCGCGGAGTGCAGTATTGCTCAGACAAGTATGTGAAAGCCCTGAACAAACGAAACATAGGGATTAGTATGACCGAAAACGGCGATCCGCTTGAGAATGCCATCGCCGAACGTGTCAACGGTATTTTGAAGGATGAATGGTTGTATGAACTGGGTAAAATGGATAAGTCCGGTATGCGTAAAATCATTCCACAAATTATCCACATTTACAACAACGAACGGCCACATTTGAGCCTGAATATGCTGACACCAAATGTTGCGCACCAAGGAGGCGGAGAACTAAAAAGACGCTGGAAAAACTACTATCGTTCTACCAGAGAACCTCAAGAATCAAACGCGAGTTCTTCACATATTAACACGGGCTAACAAAAGAAAAAAGAAGCAAAAAAGAAAAAACAAATAATGATAATAACTAATCTAATTGTAAACTTTTTTAGGACGGGTCAGGAGGAGGTTGAGGAGGTTGAGGAGTAAAGGAGAGGTTGAGGAGGTTGAGGAGAGGATAGGAAGTCTGACTCGTCCTACTCCTCCTCCCACTCCTCCCACTCCTCCATCTCCTCCTCCTCCTCCCACTCCTCCCACTCCTCCATCTCCTCCTTCTCCTCCTTCTCTCCTCTTCTCAACCTCCTCAACCTCTCCTTTCCTCCTCAACCTCCTCCCTTAAAAAAAAACCACCCTCATTTTACAACGGGGTGGGCATTCTTCTTAAACCTTCTTGCTGTATCTTGCGGAGATGGGCTCAGGCTGGCATGGTATTAAATGGCCAACGTTGGTTCCGTCTCCTTTTTATTGTTGCTATCGTCGCGATGAATAATGCTGACGAAATCGGTTTCGTTGAAGCGGTAGGCATCACGGAATCCTTTGAGTGTTAGTTTGATATTCTTTGCCGGCGCATTCACCTGGCTGAATTCCCGGATGATTTCGAGCACGTCGAGGTCGATGTAGGCGCTGTCGCTGGCGTCAATTTCCATATGAGATTTTTCGGGCAGGTGCTCCAGTGTGAGTTTAATGGCGCCTTTGTTTAGGAAGGAGACTTCTTGGGAAAGTTGTATCCGAATAAGGTCACCTTCGTGGTATTCCTCCTTGTGAAAAAAGTAGGCGTTTTTGAGGTTGCCCCGAAGGATGGCAAACACACTAGCGCCGAGTCCGATGAGAATACCGGTGAGTAAATCGGTGAATACCACGGAGAGCACTGTAATGACAAAGGGCCACCACTGGTACTTGCCATTGGCCCACATTTGTTTGAAAATGGAGATTTTGGTGAGTTTGTAACCGACCACCAGCAGAACAGCGGCCAGTGCTGCCAGGGGGATTTTATTGAGCAGCCCGGGTATAAGACTGGCACTCACCAACAGCAGGATGCCATGGTAAATACTGGCCATTTTAGTTTGTGCACCTGCGTTGATGTTGGCCGAACTGCGTACAATCACTGAGGTGATGGGGAGGCCGCCGATCAGACCGGAAATGATGTTGCCAATACCCTGTGCTTTGAGTTCCTGATTGGTGCTGCTGGTGCGTTTTTGAGGGTCGATTTTATCCACTGCTTCAATCGACAAAAGGGTTTCAATCGATGCTACTGCGCAAATGGTGATGGCGGTAATGAGCACCTTGGTTTGAAAAATCTGTGAAAAATCGGGAAAACTAAACTGGCCCAGAAATGAACTAAAGTTGGTTGGGATGGGTATCTGAACCAGGTGTTCTGTGCGGATGACCCAGGACCCACCGATACGTTGGAACAACAAATTGAGCAAAACACTAACGATAACGGCTACCAAAGCACCTGGAATGACCGACAAGCGCTTGCGTACCGCTGGGCGTTCCCACAAAATAAGGATGGCCAGCGAAACGATGGTTACCACCGTGGCGCCGGGATGGATAAATTCTGTGATGCCGCGCCAAATGGCGGAAAACGTATTGTCGCCATCGGCCTGAAGAAAATCGAAATCGCCTTCGGCATCGGCATCATAACCAAAAGCATGCGGTATTTGCTTGAGGATGATGATGATACCGATGGCCGACAGCATGCCTTTGATAACGCTGTTGGGGAAATAATTGGCAATGCCTCCGGCGCGGACAATGCCCAGTATCAACTGCATGACACCCGCCAGCACTACTGCTACCAGGAAGACCTCAAAACTGCCAAGCTGTTGAATGGCGACCAGCACAATGGCCGTCAGGCCCGCAGCGGGACCGCTGACGCTGGTATGTGAGTTACTCATGGCGCCAACAACAAGTCCGCCGACAATACCTGAAATGAGTCCGGAAAAAAGTGGTGCTCCTGAAGCGAGGGCTATGCCCAAACACAGCGGAACAGCAATGAGGAAGACTACGATGGCTGCTGGAACATCGTTTTTCCAAAGCAAGAAGTTTTTAAAATTATTCATCAAGGATGTTAGGTTTAAACAAATGACATCTTCAGCAGACGGAAGTCAGCTGAACTCGACGCAGAGTGGCGTCAATCCAGTACATAGTTTAAACGAACTTGGGAGGCGGGGTCGCCACAGCGGGATGGTTATCCGACTGGAAGTGCGGCGTAGGTTCGGGATGCGGAACGCGAAGATTTTCAGCCAATGCCATCCTGTTGTAAAGGGGGGTGAAACTGTCCTGGGCTGCGTTTTTATCTTCTTTCGGGCAATCCTTTTTGGGCGTCGGTTCGTCAGATTCCTCGTCCAAGTCGAGGTTGCAGGTACAAACTGCTGTCTCGTTAAGTGCGTTGAGTTGTTGGAAATGACTGGCTGTGGTTCCCAGGAGGGCACCATACAGCATAATCATCAACAAACTTTTTGGCATGAACCTAAGCATAGTGCAAATAACGCAACTTGCTGTAAATTGTTTGATATTTTGTCCCAAAAAAATAGCATTCCACCCCTCTTTTTTTTATTTTCGCTGTGCAAAAGCAGTGAACATGCTGCGCTGTAAAACGCGATATGAAAGCCTTACACCTTCTCGAAATTAACCAACCCTTATCCTATGAAAGCAACCTGATTCCTATTCCTAAGCCGGGAGAGGCACTGGTTGCCCTGCATGCTGCAGCCTTGAATCATCGGGATGTGTACATAACAAAAGGTCAGTATGCCGGGATAAAAACGCCGGTCATTCTGGGGAGCGACGGTGCGGGTGACCACAGGGGACAGGCTGTGGTGATATGCCCTTCCCTGAACTGGGGGAAGCACGGACTGCATCAGGGGGATGATTTTCAGATTGTGGGAATGCCCGGCAATGGCACCTTTGCCGGATTTGTTGCAGTTCCCAAAGCCAATTTGCATCCCAAGCCGGAACACCTGCGTTGGGAAGAGGCAGCGGCTTTACCTTTGGCTGGCCTGACGGCCTGGCGGGTTTTGTTCAGCCGTTGCCAACTGAAACGCGGTGAAAAAGTGCTTATTACGGGTATTGGCGGCGGGGTAGCATTGCTCGCCATGCAATTTGCACTGGCTGTCGGCGCTGAAGTGTGGGTTACCTCCGGTACCGATGAAAAGCTGGACCAAGCACGTGCGCTTGGCGCATCCGGGAGCGCCAACTACCGCACAGAAGGATGGGATAAGTCCTTGAAACAAAGCGCTGGTGGCTTCAATGTCATCATTGATTCCGCCGGTGGGGATGGCTTTTCGGCTTTGCCGGGATTGTGCCTTCCTGGCGCCCGGATCGGCATATACGGTGGTTCAGCGGGGAAAATCACGCATTTGAGCCCTCAAATACTCTTTTGGAAGCAGATCAGCCTGTTGGGTTCAACCATGGGGAGCAATGCTGAATTTCGAAAAATGCTTCAATTTGTAGCACAGCACCAGATTCACCCGGTGATCGACCGCGTGTTCCCGCTGGAGCAGGGCAATGAAGCGCTGGCCCATTTGGAACGGGGAGATCAGTTTGGAAAAGTGGTGCTGAAGATCCAGTAAACGAGCGCCATGCCTAAATTGGCACAGCGCCTTGTGTTGTTACTGCGTGGCGATACACTTGTATTCCGACTTATGTACTTGCACCAGCGTATTGGGATCAAAGAACGCGCGTTTGCCGTAAACCGCGAAAAGGCCCTTGGCTTCCCAGTCGGTCGCCGGGCATTCCGGGCGTTTTTCCTCCTCAATTTCGGTCAGCTTAATCGGTTCCCAGTACCATACTTTCCATTGCCAAGCACGGCAATGGAATCAACGTATTCTGTGCGGAAAGTTCCTTTTGGCCGGGCAAATCGTATATGACCATCAACTTTTTACCTGATCCGGCATCGGCATCGGTAAACAGGAATTCGCGGTTGATGCCGGCGAATGCTGCGCCGGCGGGCAATTGTACATTGTAGTGCGGACCGCCACGGTGGGGGGCAACAATCATGGCTATTCCGGCAGTGTCGCTGCGTTCGGCAATACGAACAGTGTAATTCTGATAAACGTAATCGAAACTATGGGCTGAAAGTGGCTTGAATTCGCAGTGGTCGCATCCGTTGTAGCCTACCACCGTATCTTTTTTAGCAGCGGGCACCACATCGTTGGCCATATCGTTGGCCGAAGGACTGTTTTTACAGGCACTTAAAAAGAGTGAAACAGCCACAAAGGGGATGGATAGCAATAAACAATGTTTGCGCATAGGACTCTATCGTTTTTAAAAAATCTGCGCAAAACTACTTCAAAATTCAATGAATGGCGGTGGAAAAATAAAGAAACATGGTTCACGCCGCATTATCAAATGGGAATCAAAGGTCAGTGTATTTTTAGGAAACATCGCAGTAGCCAACCAATGTCGTATTTTGAAAAAGTTCGGACTGTGCTACCGCAGATTTTTGCGCAGCAAAACATCTGCGATTTCTGCGGTTTCGGGGACAACTAGTTTGCGCAGCAAACTGAAAGTAACAAACACTCTATTTGTTCCTTTTGTCTTGACAAAAGTAACCAAAAGTCAGGCTTGTATCCGCGGTTTTGGCTTTGGCGGGCTCGCACCCCAACTCGGTCCGCTGCGGCGGACCTCAAGGGGGGGGGCGGCCGCGCCCCCCGGGGGTTGCCGGGGGGGAGGGGGCCGGGGTGGGGGGCGGGGTGAAGAGGGGATTTTGCCCGGGTTTTGGGCTCGGGTTTTGGGGGGTCGGTGGGTTGGGGGGGGGTTGTTACTCGCGGGCCCAACTGGGTGCTCACAGCCGCCTTCAAAGCCCCAAAACCGGGATTATAAGGCCGTCGTAGCGCGACGGTTATGGACAGATGTTTTACGCTGAATAGTGATATGGTGCTACCGCAGATTTTTGCGCAGCAAAACATCTGCGGTTTCTGCGGTTTCTGCGGGACAACTAGTTTGCGCAGCAAACTGAAAGTAACAAACACTACCGATTTGTTACTTTTTGTCTTGACACAAAAAGTAACCAAAAAAGTCAAGGCTGTATGCAAATCCTGCGGTTTTGGGGCTTTGCCGGCGGGTTCGCACCCAAACTCCGTCCCGCCTTCGGCGGGCCCTCAAACATGGGTGCTCACAGCCGCCTTCAAAGCCCCAAAACCGGGATTTGCATAAGGCCGGTCGTAGCGCGACGGTTATGGACAGATGTTGTATGCTGAATAGTGCGATGGTACTACCGCAGATTTTTGCGCAGCAAAACATCTGCGGTTTCTGCGGTTTCTGCGGGACAACTAGTTTGCGCAGCAAACTGAAAAAATCAAGACCGTATGCGGTTTTGTGCCTTTTCAGGCGGTCGGGTCGAGGCGCACTGGTTATGATCGCCGGGAAAAGAGAAGCGCCACCCCGATTGTTGGGATGGCGCTTCTTTGCGAAAATACTATTGGAACAAAAGTCTATTTGCAAGTTTTGCCATATTCGAAAACATGCTTTTCAAAATCGGTCCAGCGGGTATCGGCGCTGACGGCTTTCTGGAACGACGCACAATCGCCGTACAGCATGCCGAGTGATTCTGTATAATTTTTCTTGAACAGGCGTTCTGCCGTGCCGCCGGCCTTGCTCACGTAGTAGGATTTGGCATCGCCGCCAGCCAGGGTAACCCCTGCAACACCGAAAGAAGTGGTTTCCTTGGCATAAGGATCGTGGTAAACCTTGATTTTGCTGGAAAAAGAAGGGTTCAGCAGTTGGACCAAGAGTTTGGTTTCTTTCTTTTTAATCAGTACCGTGGCCTGCTCAAAATAAGTGTAACCCTTGCCAATGATGTCCTTGTCGAGGTCGGTGTCTTCCACTTTGGTAGCATCGCTGATAAAATCGTAGGCTCCGGAGAATTTGTCGAACCCGGAAGGCGGCAGGTACATGAATTTCACGTCTTCAGGCTTGAGTTTGTACTTTTTGCCGTTGGCATCTTTGATTTTGATCTCGTCGATCAGGCCTTTCTGACGGTCGATGTCGTCGATTTCACCTTCGATCATTTTGCCATCAGCCAGGGTGATGTAGGCCGATTTTTTGTGGGAAAAGGTGAAGTTGGGCTCCAGGAATTTCTGCGCGTTGAGGCTGCTGCACAGGGCTAACAGTAGGGCCAGTGTGGCAAGTTTTGAGTAATTCATCATCTGATTGAAATGAGTTTTAGGTGGAAAAGTCATTGCGTTTTTTAGTTAAAATACAAGGTTAAAAATAGCATAAATTCCCGGTACACCAGGTAGAAAAAACCAAGAAAAATCATAAAAACCGCCGATTTTATGGCGGTGGGCAGCCATGTTTGTCCGTAAAAGCGCTTCTGGCTTAAATAGACATAGGGCAACAGCATGGAGAACAGTACCATGAGCAAGGGCGCCTCCTTGATTTTTAGCGTCCATACCACCAGCGGGGCGAAAAAGCCAAAGAAAAACAGGAAAAAGGTAAACCAATGGGTGGTAAAAACGAGATGACAGGCGTAATAGGGGTATTTTCTGTAATACAGCAACATGAGCGCCAGCGCCAACAATGGGATATAGAAGTATAAGCCCGCCTTGGTATAACGACTGATTTTTTCATCCATGCGCTCAATGGCTTGCGGGGAGGAGATGTTGTGTTCCTGTGCATAGGTGTCGATTTGGTCTTTTACCAACTGGCCACTCCAGTCGCGCGTTTTGCCGTTGTACACATACTCGAAGCGCGGCGCCAGCATGTCGCTCTGGCCGTAGAACAAGAAGAACAGAATGTTCACTACAATGAACAGTTGCAGGGGCGCAACGTATGGTTTTCTTTTTCCGCCCAAATAATCGACCGACAACTGGCCCGGTTTGGAGACCAGCAACCACAGCGTTCGCAGCAGTTTGGAATCGAAATGCGTAAAATGCTCAAACATTTCCCGCAGGTATTTTCGGAAGGAAAAATCCGCTGTGAATACGCGTTTTTCGCCGCAAGTGCTGCAAAATTTCCCTTCCAGGGTAGTGCCACAACTGGGGCATTCCGCTCCTGGTGTTCCGATGGGCTGGCTGGTCATGGCTGGCATTTTAAGGGTAAATTTTAAATCCCGCCTTTCGGATCCAGGGCTTTTGGGCGGCTTCCAGGTGGCTTCGGATGGCTGCGGGCGTTTTATACTGGCGCAGCACTTCAATGTAGCACATTTCCAGGATGGCTGATGGGAAAAAGTCGATGCTCCCAGTGTAACCGCTCAGTATGGTAGCATGGGTGCTCAGCCGAAAGGCAGTGATCTGTTTGGTGGGAACTTTCAGCATGTTTTCCACAGAAAGGTGAATCACGCGGTCTTTCCACCGACCCTTGCTGGCGAGCGCCAGGTCTTCCAGGGAATACGCTTGCTCGCGCAACATCAGGGCGCCGGCAGTTCCGGGAAAAGCGAGGTAAAGCATGGTGTAGGAAGACTGCCGGTTGAATTCATCCAAACGGCTCTCCAGTTCCGAAACGGTGCTTACCCTGCGGTGCGTGTGCGCAATGCCGGTGTTTGCCTGTATGAATTCGAGCACCGAGGCAACAGAGTGTTTGTTGCGCGGATCGTTTTTCCATTCGCCTTCCAGGCAAAATATTTTGGCCATTTGCAGGGTTTGTGTGGGTACAAGGAGCAGGCCAAAGATAGTACAGGTGTGGAATTTCCCAAAAAACGAGGATGAGTGCTTTTTGGCTAGCGGGGTGGAGCTGATTTTACTGCCCTGAAACTAAAATCACCCATCCGTATTTTTTTGGGGAGGGCATGCACTTGTCCATTGTACACAATGCGATAAGCAGTGCTGGTGTCGGGCCCTGCAGTAGCCGTCCACCAATATATAACTGGGGAGTGGTGCTTCCACAAGGGCGATTCTTTGTCGGGCTTTGCGGCATGGTAACTTGCGGTTCCCGACTGCTCTTCCCAAACGCCGCCTGCATTCATGTTGTGCCGGACTTGCGATGCGACGGCTTCTGCTATAGTTGGCAGGCGCCAAATGTTCAATGCCGAATCGGAAAGGCTTAGCCCATCGTCCTGTAAGTGGGCACAGATCTCGGTTGCCTGGTGCCAACTGTAGCCTTTGGAATCGTTGGGCCATCCGGGTCCTTCAGGCGCCCAAACGAGTGCCAGGCCGTTGCCGACAATGGTTCGGACCCCATAATTGCCATCATCTATCCTTCCTGAAATACGAATCAGGGGTTCAATGGAAAATACCAGGTAACAAAATAGGGGTAAAAGCCAGGTAATACGCCGGGCCCAAGGCATTGGCTGTGGTCTGCCAACATAGAAGAGCGCTGACAGGCAAGCATAGGAACGCCAATAAAAGCAAGTGCCGCAGTTGATTGTATCCAGAGTACTGGCAACAGGATGCCAACAAGCGCCAACAACAATGCCCCCCACCTGGGCCAGCGCAAGGCAACGAGGCCCATTGCCGCAAAACCAACACCCCAAGGGAGGTATTGCAGTAACATCAGGGAAAGGTTGGCTTTCAGACTGGGAAAATACCAGCCTTCGTGAAAGTTCTCCAAAGTGCCCCAAAATGCCCAGAAACAGGCCAAACCGGTATTGCTTAGGACAGCAGCCCAGCCCAATTTATTGCGCGTGGAAGTTGTTATCATACATGTGTTCCAATCTCCAAAGTTGCCCTTGGAGTAACTTGCTTGCAATGATTTCCCACAGGCTGGGGCATGATGTCTGCAAGCATTTACGGTGCTTCCTCCCCCACAAAAGCAAATCTGGGTTCCCTCCCTAATGCCGTTTCCACCATTTCTAAAAACATGGTTTTGGGCCGTACGAACCAGCGGGTCGTACCATAAAGCGGTTGGTAAACCACCAGCTGCGCGTTGGTTTCGGAATGTGTGGCCTCTCCCAGCACCAGGTAATAACGCCCTTTGTAATGCTGGTAAACGCCTGTTGGAATGGGAGTTTCAATCATGGTCTTCTTTCATTTTACGCAAAAAATGGGATAGCGCTACCAGGAACAAGGCGGGAAAACCGATCCAGAACAGTTCGCTGGCCAGTACCCGCAAGCCCCAGCGACTAAAAAAGGCGCCGGCGCCAAGGGGGGATACCTGAATAGGCCGCCAGGGGAAGAAAATGCGCTCCAAACTGAAGGGCCACCACAAGGCGATGCCCTTGCCGCCGTTGGTGAGCATGTCGAGCAGCGGGTGCGATACAGTAGCGAGCACCAGGAATAAAGCAATGTTGCGAAACGCCGGGTGTTTCCGGTAAAACAATGCCGCCATCAGACTGCCGAATACCAGGGCAAAAACAATCGAGTGGGTAAAACCGCGATGCCCCCATTGGCTGCCGTAAGGCGATGCCAAATGGAACCCCAGGACATCCATATCGGGTGCAAAGGCGCAAAAACCCCGCCAACAGCAGCAGTCTGACGCTGTTTGTTTTTGGAAAAAATGATTTCCCAATGGCAGTGGATGCCAGGATGTGCCCGAAAATAGAAGCCATGTTACCAGCTGATGCCCTGTGCTTCCGCCTGAGGATGTATTTTGAAGAAAATGCTGCCGCCGGCCGTGGTGGTCGACAGGAAGGTATATTGGCGTTTGGCCGCTACATTGGGGTCCTGTGCCGGACAGGAGGGCAGCAACTGCAGCCCGGGGATGTCCTTTACGTTCTGGTACAGCCGGCCGTGCTGCGGCGCGCCGAGTTCGAAGCCCATTTTGGCGCGGTAATGATTGGGGAAACGCCGGAAGAGGTCGTTTCCATCCCAGTACAAGGCGCCATTGACATCCCGAATGATGTCGCGGATATCGTTCAGATCGCGCAAGAATAGTTTCATGACCGCGCGGGTTGCTGCCTGCCGCCGGTCTTCGTCGCCGCCTGTGCCGAAGTAGTCCTGATAGCCCGCGCTGGTGAGGCCATGCACGTAAGAAACGTCTTGTACCAAATCCTGTAATCCGTACACTTTCCCGGCCCGGTGAAAGGCGGTCCCCTTGGCCCGGGTGTAATTGTACATGGTGATGGCGATGGCCACGCATTCCCGGAACATTTCTCCCAGCGGGTTGGCAGGATTGATTTGCCGGATCAGTCCCATGTGCCCGCCTTCGGCGTAAATAATGGCTGCATATTGCCGCAATTGTGTTCCGGAAATGATGGGTACGGGAGATTCGCCCAAAAAGGCTGCATCGGGCCCGTATTGTTGAACATCGAGTAGTTTTCCGTTAGCGTCGTATACATAACTGGCCATAGTGGTGTTGGGTTTTTAGTCTTTGGTCTTTAGATATTGGGTTCTGGTAGGCTGTATGGACAAAGAAACAAAGGAAAAACAACAATTCCAATTTCGGTAGTATTCGACGCATTAGGGCAAAGGCGGTTTTTTCTCCCTGCTTTTTGCCGTTTTATCGAAATAACAGGGTGAAATTTTACACTTTTGCAGACCTTGAATCAAAACAATCTTTTACATGAAGTATTTTTTTACGAGCCTGATCTGGTGTTGCCTGGCACTTGGCCTTTCCGCCCAAAGCACCAATTATTTCAAAGAAATCAGGATAAGATCCATCGGACCCGGTATGATGTCGGGCCGGATCACCAGTATTTGCTGCGATCCCACCAATAAGCAGGTGATTTATGCCGGCGCTGCTTCTGGCGGCGTTTGGCGGAGCACCAGCGGGGGCACCAACTGGGAACCCATTTTTGACAAAGCCCCAACCCAGAGCGTGGGCTCTATTGCCGTCAACCCACACAACCCGGATGAAATCTGGGTGGGAACGGGCGAGGGCAATCCGCGCAATTCCCAGAACTTTGGCGCCGGTATTTTCAAAAGTATCGACGGCGGAGAAACCTGGACCTGCATGGGACTGGAAAATACCCATACCATTTACCGGATTATCATCCACCGCGACGACCCGAATACGGTCTTCGTTGCCTCGCTGGGCTCCACCAATGGCCCCAATGCCGAGCGCGGTGTATTCAAAACCACCGATGGCGGTAAAAACTGGCGGAAGGTGCTGTTTGTCAACGACCTGACGGGTTGTGCAGAACTTATCGCCGACCCCAGCAATCCCAACAAGCTCTTTGCCGCCATGTGGGAATACCAGCGCTGGCCCTGGTTTTTTAAATCGGGTGGCAAAGGTTCCGGCCTTTACGTGACGTATGATGGTGGCGAAAACTGGCAGCAACGCACGTCAAAAGACGGCCTGCCGGAAGGCGAACTGGGCCGCATGGGACTTGCTATCTCCAAGGCCAACCCCGATGTGGTGTATGCCCTCGTGGAAGCGGAAGAAAATGCCATGTACAAAAGCACCGATGGCGGGATAAAATGGAAAAAAGCAGCCGATAAAAACATGGGCGACCGGCCTTTTTACTACGCCGAAATTTATGCCGACCCCTCCAATGAAAACGTGGTATACTCGGTGCATACGCAAGTCACGCGAAGTATCGATGGTGGTCAGAGTTTCGATTCCTGGGTGTCGAGCTGGCGCATTCACCCCGATCACCATGCCCTTTGGATCGACCCTAACGACCCCAAGCACATCATCGATGGCAACGACGGCGGCCTGAACATCACCTACGATGGCGGCGATACCTGGCGGTATGCTGAAAACATACCCGTCGGACAGTTCTACCACATCAATGTCGACAACGAAATTCCGTACAATATTTACGGAGGCTTGCAGGACAATGGCACTGTGGTGGGGCCTTCTGCTGTGTGGAAATACGGCGGATTGCGCAATTCTGAGTGGCAGGAAGTGAACTTTGGCGATGGCTTCGATGCCATGCCACAGCGCGACAACAGCCGGTACTGTTTTGCCATGTCGCAGGGTGGCGAATTGTCGTACATCGACCGGCAAACGGGCAACAGCCGCTACATCAAGCCGCTTCACCCGGATGGGCTGAATTTGCGCTGGAACTGGAATGCCGCCCTGGCCCAGGATCCTTTCAACGACCACGGGCTTTATTTCGGCAGCCAGTACCTGCATTATTCGCCCGATTTGGGGCACAGTTGGCAACTGCTCTCCCCGGATTTGACCACCAACGACACCTCCAAACTCCACCAGGACATTTCCGGTGGCCTCACCATTGATGCGACCAATGCCGAAAATTATTGCACCATTGTCAGCATTGCGCCAAGCCCCAAAGACAAGCAGGTGATTTGGGTGGGAACCGACGATGGGAACCTGCAGCTGACCCGCGACGGCGGCAAAACATGGGAAAACCTCAACGACCGTTTGCCCGACTTTCCCAAAAACGCCTGGATTCCCCAGATCGAAGTCTCCGCCACCAATGCCGGCGAAGCATTTGTGGTGCTCAACAATTACCGTCAAAACGACTGGCAGCCCTACCTGTACCACACCACCGATTTTGGCCGGAAATGGAAGCGTTTGGCGTCTGCCAACAGTGTTGAGGGGTTCTGCCTTTCGGTAGTACAGGATTTGGAAGTGCCCGGCTTGTTGTTTCTGGGTACCGACCGCGGTTTGTATTACAGCATCAATTACGGTAAAACATGGACCAAGTGGCCCAATGAAGATTTTCCCTCTGTTCCCGTTCAGGACATGAAAATACACCCGCGTGATGGCGATTTGGTAATCGGAACCTACGGACGTGCCATCTGGATTATGGATAATCTGGTGGCTTTGCGCGAACAAGCCAGGCTGGAAGGCAAACTGTTTGATCAACCATTTAAAGTTTTTACCCCCCAACCGGCGGTATTGGCTGCCTTTATTTCCTACAACGGTCCGCACTACCCGGCCAATGCCACTTATGTTGGCGAGAACAAGGGTACCCAGGCGATGATACCGATGTGGATCAAGCCGGTAAAAAAGGAAGATGAGGCCGATAAAAAAGACAAAAAAGAGGAGCCTGCTGCACGCCCGCAAGGACGCCGTGGTGGTGGCGGTGGCCGTATGGGCGGTGGCGGTCGCGCTGGCAAGGCAAGCATAGTGGTGCTGTCGATGCAAGGCGATACCCTGCGGCAATGGAAAACCAATGTGGATACTGCCTTTACAGCGATTTTCTGGGGGCTGGATACCAAAGGCGTTTCCTTTCCGAGCAACCGGGAGGACAACAACGAAGATGGTTCCGATCCGGGTGGTGGCCCGCGGGTGCTTCCCGGCAATTACAAAATTGTAGTGTCGTACAACAAAATGGTGGATTCTACGGTCCTGAAGGTCATCGAAGACCCGAGGTTTCATACACCCACCGCCGTTCGCGAAGCGGAGGCTGCTGCCCTGCGCGGTTTTTACCCCACGGTTGATAAAGCCAAAGCAACGTATGATCGCCTGGTAGAGGCGGAAAAGAACATCAAACTGGTGGAAACGGCCTTCGTGAATGTACCCGACAGTACCAAAAAAGCGGTACTGAAACTGGGCAGTGCTGTTCGCGACAGCATTTCGGCCATGAAGGATGAATTCTTCACCCAAAAGCCTACCAAGGGGATTCAGCGCAACCCTAATACCCTGAATGGAAAGCTTTGGACGGCCATTTCCTATATCAACAACAGTGAAGGGGCGCCCAACGGTTCGGCTCAGGTGGCCATTTCGGAAGCAGAAAAAGCAGTTGGTGCCATGGAGCAAAAGGTAAATTCTCTGTTTGATGGGCCCTGGAAGGAGTTCAGAGCACAAGCAGAAGCGGTACAACCGCCGCTGTTTAAAGATTAGGTGCGACTAGTGTCGGGGCCACTTTGAGTGGCACCGACACTAATATGCTTGTGCTATCCGGAGTTGTTTTACTGCTTGTTCAATTGTTTTCCAGGACGGTGGGGATGTAAGGTGCCGGACGGCTCCAGATTTCCCGCTTGAGTAATTCCGTGGTGTTGGGCGATGCCGTTGGGTTGGTGCCTGGCAACGGCGCTGCTTCTTGAATAAGTTGTGCCCGATCTGTTGTTTGTTCCAGAACCGGAAGTTGTGGCGACAAGGCTGATTTGTGGCTGGCAGGCGCATGAACCGGTTTTGCTGCACTTTGGTTGGGCTACGGGCACTTCAGCCGTGGCGGGACTTAGCGGGCTTGCCTCCTGTGCTGGTGCTGGTGCCGGAATTTCCTGGCTTGGAAGCGGTTGGTCCTGACGTACGTCAGATACCGGCCGGAGCAGCCAATAAGCCGTCAGGGCAATGGCCACCACAACGAGCCCGCTGGCCAGTGTTTGGGCAGGCGTCCAGCCAGTTTTGGCCGGGATGGCTTTTTCCACCTGTGTCCATACCTTGTCGGAAGGTTGGTCCCACCCGGCAGGGGATGGGCTGTCCGGGAGGTTATTGAAAGTGCTGCGAAACAGTTCGTCCAGCGACTGAAAATCTTGTTGCTCCGTCATATCGGGTTGTGGGGTCGCAGGGCCTGCGACATTAATATTTATTAGGTAATATAAGATTTGTCAATGATGCGTTTTAGGTATTCCCGGGCTTTAAACAACTGGCTCTTGCTGGTGCCGATGGAAATACCAAGTTGTTCGGCAATTTCTTCATGGCTGAAGCCTTCGATGGCATACAGGTTGAACACGGTGCGGTAGCCCGGTGGTAGTTTTTGGAGCAGGCTTAAAAGTCGTTCAGCATCAAGGTTGGCAGAAAAGTCTTCCTCGGTGCGCAACAAGTTTTCAAATGGGTTGAAATCGGGGGTCGATTGCAGGAAATCCCGTTGTTTGCGCAGGTGGCTGAGGGCGGTATTGACCATAATTCGCCGAATCCAGCCGCCCAGGGCGCCTTCGCCCCGAAACTGCGTCATGTCGCGGTACACGCGGATGAAACCATCCTGCAACAAGTCTTCCGCTTCTGCACGATCTCGAGCAAAGCGAAGCAGAACCCGAAACATCGGCACGCTGAATTGCTGGTACAAGGCGCGTTGGTGCGTTGCACTGCCCCGCAGAACGCCTTGCACTAATTCCTGGTCGCTCAAATGCTGCATGAGGTTTGGTTACGTAAAATATGATGAAAACGCTGGAAACGGGTTGCCTGTGGCTGCGAATTATTTTTCAAAGATAAATAATTAATGTGGCCAATGGGGGAATGAGGCCAATGAGGCCAATGGGGTTAATGTGGGGAATGATGGCAATATGGGGGGGGGGCTTCAAGTGCCTGCACTCAAATCCAGTTTGAGGGCTGCTTGGAACAGGCCGTTTTTGTGTGACAGGCTCAGCGAATATTGTTCGGGATAAATCAGATCGAGCTGACGGCGGATGTTTTTCAGTCCGATACCGCTTTCGCTGCCATTTTCTTTTTTAGCCACATGCTCTGCAGTGTTGTCTACGCGGAAATCGAGTTGTTGTCCCTGAAGTATAAGGCGGATGTTGATGACGGCCTTGCCTGTGGTACTGTTGGCGCCATGTTTGAACGCATTTTCTACCAGCGGCAACAAGAGCAGGGGGGCAATTTGGGCGCGCTGGTTATCGATGTCTTCTGAATAGGTAACCGTCAAACGGTCGTTGTAGCGGAGTTTTTCCAGTTCAATATAGTCTTGGATAACTTTGGTCTCTTCGGAGAGGCGGATCCGCGGCCTTCACGGTGGTTGCGGCGGCTACGGTGATAAAACAGTCGAAGGAGGTGAGGTAGATGCCGGGGCCAAAAAATACCTGAATTTGGGTGCCTGGGTCGAATAAGGGAAAATACACGTAGGCAATAATCAGCCGGTACACTACGATGGAAACGGTAAAGGCCAGCAGGGTCAGGCCCACCAGTTTGGCCAGTTTGTCGCGTTCCAGGTACAGTGGCAGGATGTAATAAAAAACAAAGTAGGTGAGGGCAATTTTGACGGGCAAAACAAATGCCTCGCCAAAAAGCGCCTGTGGAAGGGATTCCGGAATGGGTGATTGGTGTAAGATGCAGGTCAGAAAGGCATTCAGTACCAGGTACACTACCCAGAAACTAAGGTGATTGACGATCCGGATCCAGTTTATTCGTTCCATATTATTTCTTCAAAATCAGGCGGCACATCCAGGGTGTACAGGGAGCGGTCGCGCAGGCGAATTTCCTTGATGGGCGCTACAGCACCGTCGAGCAGGCATTCTTTGGCAAACACCGGAAGCCCAACGAGGTAGATTTTTACCTTTTCATAAGTAGGGGTAAAATCGCCTGTTTTACGCTGCCGGAGTGCAAAACCCTTGGGCGTGCCTTCCGTTTCAAATGTTTTTAAAGCATAAGCGCCATCACGGTAGGCATAGCCCTCGCCTGCATCCTCGTACAAAGTGCTGGTTTCTTTACCATTTTTATAATACACATAGAGCGTCAGTTCGTCTATGGGTTTTTCTTGTGTCCATTGGGGTATGGGGTACACCGGCATGACAGCCCCTTCGCGCACAAAGAAGGGTATTTGATCAGGCAGAATGTTGACAAACATTTCACCGTTGCCCATCTGACCGGTCCAAAAGTAGAACCAGTTGCCCTTTGGCAGTACCACCATTTGGCGCTGTACTTTGGTTTGTACCACAGGGCTTACCAGCAGGTGCTCGCCAAAGAGAAAGTCGCGCTCGTTGTCGGCATGCCGGGGTTCCAGGGGGTCGGCAAAAGCCAGGTGTCGCAATACCGGTGTTCCATCCACCGAATTTTTCCACATGGCGGTATAGAGGCAAGGTAAGATGCTGTAGCGGAGCTCGATGGCTTTTTTCGCCAAACTGGTCCATTTTTCCCCGAAAGACCATGGTTCCTGGTCCGAAACGTGCAAAGCGGGGTCGGCGAGTTGGGCTTCTTCGGTTACAACGGCGTCGCCGCTGGCATGTTGCCCCATGCTGTGTACCCGCATGAGTGGGTGAAAAACGCTGAGTTGAAGCCAGCGGGTGAACAGTTCCCCATCAGCATCTCCTGCAAAGCCGCCAATGTCGGTGCCGCAAAAGGAGAAGCCGGAAATGCTCAGCCGGACGCATTGGATATTTGCCATTTGCAGGTGCTCCCAGTCCGACACGTTATCGCCGGTCCACACGGCTGCGTACCGCTGGGTGCCACTGTAAGCTGCCCGGGTGAGCAAATATGGGCGTTTTTCCGGGTTTAACTGTTCAAATCCTTCCCAGGAGGCCCGGGCCATTTGCATGCCGTAGATGTTGTGCGCTTTGCGGTGGCCGCAGGTATCGCCCTCATAATGGTGCAATACGTTGTCGGGCAGTGTTTTGTGGTGCACATGAAAAACAGCGGGTTCATTCATGTCGTTCCAGAACCCGGATACACCTTCTTTGAGGTACAATGCACGGTACTGATCGGCCCCACCACTTGCGCACTTCCGGGTCAGTGAAATCAGAAAAACCGCAGAACCCCGGCCACACCGGTGCGTATGCCACCTGTCCATCGGTGTTTTTTGAGCAGGTAGTTTTATGCAGGGCTTCGGAATAGACCGCGTAATTGGGATCAGCCTTGAGGCCCGGGTCGATCATGACTACCGTCTGAAAGCCTTTGTCCCGGAGTTCGTCAATCAGTCCCTTGGGGTCGGGGAAGTGATCATAATTCCAGGTAAAGCAGCGGAAGCCGTCCATGTAATCGATGTCCAGATAAATGGCATCGCAAGGAATTTGCAATTTGCGAAAGGTGTCTGCAATTTCGGTTACCCTGGTATGCGGATAGTAGCTCCAGCGGCATTGGTGATAACCCAGTGCCCACATGGGGGGCAGGGCATGACTGCCGGTAAGCCTGGCATATCCTCGTGCTACTGTTGTAAGGTCGGGACCATAAATAAAGTAATAGTTCATTTCGCCACCCTCACTCCAGAATGAAACGGTGTTATCGCCTGCGCTGTTAAAATCGAAATGCGTACGGAAGGTATTGTCCAGAAAAATGCCATAGGCAAGCCCTTGTGTTAGGGCGTAGTAAAAAGGGACGGCGCGGTAAAGTGGGTCGGTTTCCCGCCCGAAGGCGAAGGAGTCGGTACACCAGTTCTCAAATTTTTTACCCTGCAGGTTAGCGCTGCAGGTTTTGTCGCCTAGTCCGTAAAAGACTTCCTTTCGCTGGTATTTCTTTTCTACTTTCATTTCCGACCAGCCTTTGAGGACTGTTCGTCGGGCTGAATAGCCGCCCGCATCTTCACAAAGCAGGCGATCATCGGCATTGTAAAAGCGAACGCGGAGGCCTGCTTTGGTGACCACCACCTGGATGTCGCCGGAAACCAGTAGATATTCGTTATCGGTTTCGGTGAGTTTGACGGTTACTTTTTCATTTTCCAGATTTGGGCGCAGGGCATAGGAAAAATCCCGTTCGAATTGCCCATTGGGGGTATAGCGCAGGCGCACGATGCCTGGCGCGCTGATGTGCACGCGCAGGCAAATGCCATTTTTACAAACAAATTCATAAGCGCCTTCCATCCAGCGAACTGTATCGCAGTGGTCGGGTGAGAACAGTTCGTATACATCGTCGTAGCGCGAACTAACGTCGGCCTCGGTAATTGAAATTTCTGAGGGGACGGATGCGGGGGCTTTCTTTTCGGGCAATTCCTGGTTTTCTTCCATGCGCTGTCTACTGAGTAGGGCGCTAAGTTCCGGGGAATTTGGGAGAAAACGTATTTTGAAGGGCTAAGAAGATTCAGTGCTTTGCTTTAGGCGCATGCACATCTGGTAAAAAAGGGGGCAAAATGTCCATTAAAATCGGTAAACCGCAGCCATTTGCCACATTCCTCGCGCATAGTGGTACGATTGGCTGTTCGTTTGCAGGGTGAAGTCGGCCGAGTTGTTGGGCTCCAGGTAAAGGGCTTCATCCCTGGATTGTAAAGAAAGCTCTGGCAGCGAAAATCGGTATTGGAGCCCGAATTCCAGGTGCTTACCCAGCTGGTAGGAAGCCCCCAGCATCATCTGCGTATTCCAGCGGGGGAGCCCCTGGGAAGCGGCCTGATCAAGGGCTAATTTACCATTTTGTGCGTTTGATGATACCAGGCGATTGTTGCTCAACGCAAGATTCTGCCCGCTGCTGCTGCCGCTTATGGTGTATTGTACCTGCGCTCCGGCGTATGCCCGGATGTTGCGGTGTATCTGGTACCAGACCTGGACAGGGATTTCAAGCCGGTGCATTTGGGTAATGGGTACCAGCACAGAATTATTGCTGAATCCTGAGCTTGAAGCGACCAGTACAGAGGTGTCGCCGGTAATTGCTGCGTACGAATCGTCGGCAATCTGAATAATCGGCCTGCCAATGCCATTGAGTTGTAGGTTTTGGTATCCCAGGCCTGCTCGGATGCCAAACCGGTTGCGAATTTGCCAATCCAGAATACCACCTGCTGAGAAACTGACACTCGATTGTTCGCGTGTGATGGCACCCGCAGCATATACGCCAGCGCGAAGGTGATGAAAAGCCGGTTTTACTTTGATGGGTAGGGTAGTGGGGTGCTCCTGGTTTGGGGTGATCGTAGAATAAACAGGTGGCACCGGCATGTTTAGGGGCAGCGTAGCTATTTGATCCAGGCTGCTGGCCCTTGGGGCCGCTGGTTGAAGTGCAATCCAGGGTATTTGTGATGATGGGGCAGGAGTGGGTTCTGCAGGTAAAATGTCGAAAGTCTGGGTTACGCTGGATGCTTCTGATAGGGAGGTACGCGGCGCTGTATGGCTCAACGTGTTGGGTGTTGCTGCCAGGGCCGTTTGTCCGGATTGCCCAAGCGGAAGGGGTTTGTTTTCGGAAATAGTGGTAGCCGGCAAGTTGGCGGAGGGGACAGCCTTTTGCGATGCGATTGGCTCGGTGCCAGAAGGGCGTCCAAGGAGTTGTGCCGGGGGCTGCGCAACATACCAAGCCAGGCCGGCCATGCTGCCGGTCAGGAGCAGGGCCAGCATCCAAAACAGCCAGCCAAAGCGCCGGCGTTTTTGTACGGGCAGTTCCTGGTCGAGCCGTTTTTTCATGTCGGCCCAGCCCTGGTTGGCCAGCTGTTTTTCCCTATTTGAGTATGGAGTAGGCATACGTTTTTTTGTCTGTAGGTTCATTTTCATGCGAAGCGATCTTCTCGCGTTTCCCAGTTTTCGAGGGCTTTCAGTCGTTCTCGTAATTTTTGACGGGCGTTCGACAAATGCCATTTGGAGGTGCCTTCCGAGATAGACATGGAGACAGCGATCTCTGCATGGCTGTACCCTTCGATGGCAAAAAGTCGGAATACTTCCTGCGATGCTGTTGGCAGCGTTTTGATGGTGTTCAGGAGGTCTTCTTCATATAAGTGATCCAGCCCTTTTCGGGAAGGCTTTCTTCTTTTTCATCAAATACCAGAAAATGGAGGTAACGCGCGTTGTTGCGGAAATAATCGGCCATGCTGTGGTAAACCAGCCGGCGCACCCAACCTTCAAGGCTGCCGCGGAAAGCGAATGTGTCGATCTTTTTGAACACCCTCAGCAGACCGGTATTGACGATATCAATGGCTGTGTCTTCATCCCGGGTGTACCGCAGGCACATGCGGAGCATGACCGGAAAAAATTTCCGGTACAAGGCTTCCTGGCCGCGACGATCGTTGCGGCAACAGGCTTCCACCAGTTCCTGATCGCTGTACGTTTTGGGTTTGAAGATGGGCATTTATTAGTCTTTAGCCTTTAGTCTTTAGTCTTTGGGTGTTGGACATTGGTCTTTGAGCGTTGTCCAATGTCCATTTTGGGGTTAAAACAACAGTCCAAAGCCGAGTTCCAGGCGGCGGTGCAGGATGCGGTCGGTACCATTTTCGGCATTCCAAAGGGAAGCCCAATCACGGGTTTTGCGTTGTAGCCGCAAACCGGTGTGTATCGTGAAATGATTGCCTATGCGGTAGCCAATCTGAACATCGCCCATGAAACCGCCTTTGTAATGGCTGGTTTGCCCCCAGGTGCGCTGCTGGTCGCCAGAATTATCAGCAAAGGCCCAACCGGCGCTTACGGCATAATACGGTGCTGTGCGTTTCGCGGTCAGGTAGCCGCGTATTTCGGCATAAATGGGGTAGGTAGCCACGTCTCCGTCGAGGTTGAAAACTTCCCCGCCAATACCCAAGCCTGTTCCAAACCAACGATTCCACTGATAGCCGCTGCTGTGTTGCAAGGCGATGCCCATACTGCCACCGTAGTAGCCGTAGGTACGGCCGGGAAGGAAAGTCAAGCGGGTATGGTGGTACCAGCCCCGTTCTTTAAAATCGTACACTTTGGGCAGGGCGGCATTTCCTGTTCCGGTTTCCTTACAACGCTGTACAATGCGCTTAACATTGCTGTCGTCGAAACGTAAATCCAGGTTGTTCCAGGTTTTGAAGTGAATTTCGGCGCCAGGGGTATAAGATTGTATGGTGCCGCTGAAAACACTGCCATTTTTCAGGTAAAGCCAATCGGTGCAATCGGGTGTATCCTGAGCCTTGAGGCCCGCTGCCAGGATGAAGCAGCAACAGAGCAGGTATATTGATTTCATCAGAAAATATGATTTGGGTTGCGGGCAGTTGATCCCGAGCGCAAGCGTATAGGATCAACTGCCAATCAACCAGATTTTTTACTGTTGGACCAAAATTTTGCTTAGTTCTTCCGGACGAGCAGGGTCGCTGACATCGTATTGATAGAACCCGCCGGCGCCGATCACCAGCAAGTGGTTGTTGTCCAGCGCGATAACATCATACGTTTCGATGTTTTGTACATGGGCCAGTTGCGTCAGTACATTTGGGTTATTCTTGTCAAATACCTTGAGTCCGTTGTCGCATACATACAGGTTGTTGTCGGTAAAGGTCAGTCCCATCGGGCGGGTCATCGGATAGGTAGCAAACAAGGTGGTTTGTGGCAGGTATTCGATGCCAATCACTTCAAGTTGATTGAGCGTGCCGCCGCAAGTGGTGCCATCGTGGATGGTCACATAGGCGTATTTGTCGTCGCAAACCACGGGGTCACACCCCGTTGCATGCCAGAAGGCTGTTTCCCAAACTGGGTGGGCCGGGTTGCTGTTGTTGAAAATAAACACACCATTGGGCGAGCCGATGAAGAGCCGGTCTTTCCAGGGGAAAATGGTTTCAATATTACCACCCACCTGAATGGCGTCGAGGCGGTCGGGGCATACAGGGTTGTTCAGTGAGTAGGAGCGCAGGGTAGTTTGGTCTACAGTGTAGAGGTAATCGCCCGAAAGCCCAAAGCGTGAAAAAGAGCCGGCAATTCCGGCTTGCGCCAGGGCAGATTGTGTGGTTTTAAACTGACCCGATGAAGTGCTGGACAGCAGGCTGGCATCGAAAAGGAGTACATCTTCCTGGAAAAACCAACCACCGTTGTTTACAGCGTTGCAGGCCACCTCTTCGGTGACGGGCGTTTGGATGTAATCGATGATGAAACCGCGGTACGGATCGAAACCGTAGAGGGAAAATTCATTTTCCTGGCGGCACACCTGCTTTGGGTTTTGGAGGTCACTGATGTCGATGGTCAGGAGGTCCATGTACTGATCGACGTACAGGTACTGGCCTTTCACGGCCATGTCCACGTTGCCTTCGATGTTCCAGAAGGCAAGTTGAATTGGTTTTTTGGGATCGCTGTTGTCGATCAGATGTATACCGGCCTTGACTTCATTGATCAGCAGATAGTGGCTGAAGGCATAGAGTTTGCCGGTGTTTTTGAGGGCATGGGGAGCTTCCAGCACCAGGTCCTTGCGGCATTCGGCGGCTGGCTTGTACACGGGATCAAAGCGGATAAAGTTGCGGGTGGAGGTACATTTGTCCTTGAGGCAGCTTTGGAGCGTGAGGGCTCCCAGGAGGGGGAGCATAAAAAGTAGAAGATGACGGAGTTTCATAGCTGAATTGTTGAGTGGTGGTAGTTGTTGCCGGCTGTTTGATGGTAAGACGTAGATTGACGCTATCAGGGTTGGGTTGGAATAGATTTTTTTTAACCGACCTCAAAACTCAACCCCGCATTGTGGGTCAACCTATCCAGCAGCGCATCGCCCATGGCGGTAGATGGTGTCAAAAAGCCGTACTGTTCCGGGGTAATTGCGCTGTCTTTGGCCAGGCAAACCGCGCATTCGGCCAGCATTTTGGAGGTTGAGCCATAGCCAGGGTCCTTATCTCCTTTCACTTTTGCCATGATGGTGCTGCCATCTGGCAGGGTGCCAAACATCTGAAAATAAAAGAAGCCGGTTTCTCTTTCCTGCTTATCAGGCCCTTCGCCTGGTTTAGGCAAGAAGCGACGCAATAGGTTGCCAAAGATGGTCCCGGGCTTAGCGGCCAACAACGTACCCAGTAGCATAAGTATGGAGAACCCTTTTAACCTGCCCATCAGCCCGTTCCCGGTCATCATGGCTTCCTCATACTGGAACTGCTCACCGTAGGGTAAGCCCGACAGCGCATGGCTCCTGCGCACCACACGGGTATTGATGCCCGCCATGATAAAAGGCGCAATCCAGGATTTTGCCTGGGCATCGTATGCCAGCGCGCGCAGATCCTTTCCATCGGCGCCTTTGTGCTCGGGATCGGGGTTGAGGGCGTATGTCCGCGACATCAATTTGGCAAAACCGGGATTTTCGGCGGCCAGGGCCATCTGGGCAAACATGCTTTCATAGGTGCCGCCGCTGAGCCCGCCCTTTGATGCTTTTAACAGGTTCTTGATCCGGGTAGCGTAGTTTCCAAACTGCTTTTGGGCTGCTTTTTGTAAAAAGAAAACCCCCATGTCGGAGGGGATGGAATCAAAACCGCAGGTATGCACGATCTTGACCCGGGCTGCCAGCGCCTCCTCCTGGTGCAAATCAATCATGGTGCGCATCCAGCCCACTTCACCAGTAAGGTCGCAGTAGTGGGTGCCAGCCTGAATACAGGCTGCAACCAGTTTGCTGCCGTAGCGGGTATAGGGTCCTACGGTGGTGCAGACCACCCGGGTTTGGGCAGCCATAGCAAGCAGAGAAGGCGCATCGTCGCTGTCGGCTGTCAGTATGGGTATGTCGGGACAACCCAATTCCTGCAATATCTGTTTCAGTTTTTCCGGATTGCGTCCTGCTACCGCCCATTTTAGATTTTCATCCTGTCCGTATTGTTTCCACAAATATTCGGCTACCAGGCGACCGGTGAATCCGGAAGCGCCCCAAAGTATCAAGTCGTAGGTTCTTGCTGTCATAATTTAATATTTCCGATTACATGATATCCGATTGGATTTCCGATTTCCGATTACATGATATCCGATTTCCGATTGGATCTGGGAATGATCATTTAGGCGAACAAGCCAATCATACATCTTTTAAATCTTACATCCAATCGGATATCGGATATCGAAAATCGGCAATCGGAAATCATTTTTATCTATGCACCGTGATGTCTCCTCGCATTTGAACGGCTTCTCCATCGGTGAAAATCAAATTAGCTTGCCAAATGTACACACCAGGCTGTACATCAACTCCCCTGGTTTTGCCATTCCATCCTTGTGATTCGTCATCTGCCGAAAAGTGTTCGTTTTCCCATACCAAACTGCCCCAGCGATCGAAGATCTGCATCCATTCTATCTCGGCAAGCTGGCGGCCGTACAAGGTGAAAAAGTCGTTGAACCCATCATTGTCAGGGGAAAACACATTGGGGGCATAAATGTACCGCGTTCGATCGACGATCAATGTTGTAGCAGCGGTGGCCGTGCAGCCGTTTCCGTCGGTTATCGTTACCCGAAACACTTGTGTGTGCTCGGGCCGGGCCTCGGGTTCCGGGCAATCGGCACAGGAGAGCTGTTCTGCCGGCGTCCAGGACCAGGCAGCAATTTGCGGATATGCTGGTTGTGTAACCGGGCTCAGCGTAATTGAATTGCCTAGTTCTACGGGTAAAGTAGATGGGAGTACCACTGAAGGCAGTTGGGGCTCCAAAATACTGATGGGCGTGGTATCCCTGCAGCCGTATTGGTCCTGAAGTACCATATTGTAGTTGCCGGGGACCAAATCACCGCGGTAGCCCTCGGTGGAAAAATCAGCCCCACCATCAAAGGAAAACTGAAAAGGCCCGCTGCCATTGATGTTGGCAAACAAAGCTGTTCCGGTACTGTTCCTGCAATCGGGCTGGGCAATTTCAGGCTCAAACGCAGGTACTTGCGCAGCGCGAACGGTAGTAGAATCGGTGGCCGTGCAGCCGTTGTCGGAGCGGGTCACCACAAGGGTGTACATGCCTTCCTGGTCAACCGTGGGTGTAGCCGTATTAACGCCTGACGAAATCCCGGGTCCATTCCATTGATAGCTGATGCCAACGGGTGTGCCACTGCCGGTAAGCACGAAATCGGGGGCATTGCAATGCAATAACCCTGCGGTGCCAGCCTCAGCCACTGGCGGGGTGGTATTTTCTTGCAAAACCACAGATACCATGGCCGTGCATCCATTTTGTAGGTTGGTAATGGTTAGGTTATACGATCCTGCGGCATTGGCCGTCGGCATCAGGGAATTTGCTCCGCTGCTGATTTGTCCATTCAGGGTGGTCCACATGGCTGAAAAGCCTGGCCCGCTGCTCGAAGCAGAAGCGTCGATCACCGAACTGAAATTGATGCAGGTAATGGAAGGCGGGGCCGTAGCAATGGCCAGCGGATGCAAGGTGTCTGTGCCTACTGATGTGACATCCGTACTCGTGCAGCCATTGGCTGGGTTGGTTACCTGCAGTACGTACTGTCCGGCGGCGCCTACAAGCGGCATTAACGTCGTTGCACCGGAAAGGACATTTGGCCCGGTCCAAAGGTATTGCATGCCGGAATCAGATCCGGTACCATCCAGGGTGGTTTGCGACTGATTGCAATCCAGCGTGCCCACCGTGCCCGCTTCCGCCACAGGCGACTGAATATCCTGGCTCACCGTTACCGTCGCGGAACCAGTACAGCCATTGACTGTGTTTTGGACCAGCAGTTGGTAACTGCCAGGGGCATCGATTACAGGCCCAAGGGTATTGGTACCACTTACAAAATGGCCTTCGGCAGTTGACCAGGAAATGCTATAGCCGGCGGGCATATTGACATTGGCGCTCAGGGTCGTTTGCGTGAGCAGGCAATTGAGGGTATTGGGCAGGGCAATGCTGGTTTGTGGGGGCAGGGTGTCGGTCAGCACTGTCGCGTTGGCACTTGCCGTGCAACCGGTTTGGTTGCTGGTAACCACCAGGGTGTAGGTGCCGGCCTCGGTAGTGCTGAGGTTAGCGGCATTACCCGTCACAGGCCCAAGCCAACTGAAACTGAACCCGGGGCCGGTTGGGGTGCCGCTGAGCATCACGGTCGGATTGCTGCAGGTAATGGCTTGTGTTGGCGCAATGCTGACATTTGGCGCAGCCAAATTTTGTACCACTGCAATGTTTGTTTGTGTGCTGCATCCATTTGCCGTGTTGGTGACCACCAGGGTATACGTGCCGGGTGCATCGACTGTAGGTGTAAGGGAGTTGGCGCCACTGAGGATATTCCCTCCGGTCCAGGCATAGTTGTAATCAGGCCCGGTGCTCCCGGCGCCGGGGAGGGTGATTTGCGTAACCCCGCAGGTCAGGGTATCGGGCGGACCGATGCTGGCTTGGGGCGTGTTGGCATCGTTGGCTACGGTGATAGCATCCTGGTTGGTACAACCGTTGGTCGGATCGGTAACGGTAACGCCATAAGTGCCGGGGGCGTTGATAACTGGTGATGGGGTATTTTGTCCGGAAACAATGTTACCATTCTGACTTTGCCATTGGTAACTAAAACCAGGGTCTGGGCTTACAACCGATAAGGTGGCCGATGGCATGCTGCAGTTGAGCGTATCCGGTGCGGCAATTGAAAGGCCAGGCGACTGAATGTTTTGTGGCACAGTCACACTGGCCGTAGCAGTACAACCATTGGCGGCATCCGTAACAAGCAAATCGTAGTTGCCGGGAGCATCCACCACCGGGAACGGGCTGTCGTTTCCGGATAAAATATTGCCATTTGCACTGGTCCAGAGGTAATTAATCCCGTTTCCCGAACTGGAAGCAGCGGCATCGAGGGTAATGGAAATGGCTTGGCAGCTGAGGGTATCTGCGGCAGCAATGGTGGCTTGAGGCGCATTGGTGTCTTCCAGCACCGTTATGCTGGCCTGTGTGCTGCAGCCATTGGCAAGGCTGGTCACTACAACCATGTAGCTGCCGGCGCTTCCAATCAGCGGCGTGGCCGTGGAATCACCCAGTAAAAGGCTGCCCGGTGCGCTGGTGGTCCAGAGGTATTGGTAGTTGCCGGCAGTAGCCTGCAAGGTTTGCGCGGTGGTGGTGCAGGTGAAAATGCCGGGCGCCGAAAGGGTAATCTGTGGCGCAAGGGTATCGCTTTTTACCTGCACCTGGTCGGTGGAAGTACATCCATTGGCGGTGTTGGTGATGAGCAATTGATACATTCCCGGTGCACCGACTTCTGGTGTTGGGGTGTCAGCGCCATTCAGAATCTGCCCGTTCGCACTGGTCCAAAGATAACGATGCCTGGGCCATTGCTCGATCCGGCGCTGCTGAGGAGGATGGTGTTTTGCAAACAGTCCAAGGTGTCTGGGGCAATGGCGTTGGCGGTTACCGCACTGGAGTCGCTGGGCACGGTAACGGTGCTGTCGGCCATGCAGCCATTCAGCAGGTTGAATACCGTCAGGGTGTAAGTACCGGCAACATTGGCCAGGGTAGCGATGCTGTCTGGGTTTCCGGATACGCCGGGGCCCGTCCAGGTATAGGAGAAATTGGCCCCCGAACTGCTGCCGCTTCCATCCAAAATGATTTGTGTGGTTTGGCAACTGAGTGTATCAGGAATGCCAACCACAACTGCAGGTGTTGAATAGTCGGATCCGACGGTATCCTGTGCTGTATTGGTACAGCCGTTGGCGGAGTTGGTGATGGTAAGGGTGTAAATGCCGGCACTGGTAATTTGCGGGTTCAAAGTACTGTCGCCGGAAGCAATGATGCCGCCGCCGGCGGCGGTCCAAATCGGGTTGCTGCCCAAACTGTCGATACTGCCTTGTAGCGTCAGGGAATCTAGGCGCCCGCCAGCGCCAGGATAGAATCCTGCCCGGAGAGTATTGCGCCATTGGGGCTGCTCCAGCTGTACACGATTCCGGCGCCGGCACTAGATCCTACGCCGGATAAGGGAATTTGATTTTGAATACAGCTGTAAATGCCAGTGGCCATTGCTACCGCTGCCGGAGGACTGTTGGCGGTAGTTACACTCACCTGCGCGGTTGCGGTACAACCTGTGATGTAATTGGTGACGAGCAGATTGTAGGTGCCGGGCTGATCGACCACTGCGGTACTGCTGGCGCTGCCCGAAAGGATATTGCCGTTGGCGGTGCTCCATTGGTGGTTGACGGTTCCCTGATTGGCAAAGCCATTCAGCGCAACGCTGGTGCCATCGTATTCAAGGGGTTGTGGGATGTTGGTCCAGGTGGAAAGCGGGTTGGGGCTTTCAATGACATTGACGGTGGCGGTTTTGGTGCATTGGCCGCTCCCGTAATCGTAGCTGACCGTAAGCGTATAGCTGCCGGCCTGGTTCACCACAGGCATGAGGGTATTGGCGCCCGAAACGACGTTGCCGTCGAAGGTTTCCCAGAGGTAGGAGATATTGGGGCCAGTACTGGAGCCCGTGCCGTTGAGGGTGTAACTGGCGCCAGCGCAAGGGATAAGCGCTACAATTGGACTGGCTACGGCTTGAACAGTAATGACGTTTACGGTAACTGTATCGGTAACGGTGCAAACCGGGTACAAGGCTACATCGTCGATCGCAAAATCGTTGTTGGCGCCCGTTACGGTGATATCTTCCAGACAAATGTCTGCGGTGGTACTGCTACCACTGTTCCAGGTGGTGGAGAACTGCACCCAGTTGCAGGTTTGGGATGGAGCTTGTTTGATACCTACGACCGTACCATTGATGGTAAACCGAATGTTGGCCAGGGGCGCGGCGCCGTTAGTGGAGGTTATCCAGGTGGAGAGCACATAAGTGGAATTGGGCACAACGGAAACCGTTTGGCACCACAACAACTCATTGGGTACATCAGAACCATCGATGATCATGTAATTGCCGGAACCGGAAGTATGGTCAGGACATTGGGCCCAGAAGGCAAACGTAGGGTTTGGCGCAATTTCATAGGAGCCAAAGGGAGGGCCTGTGAATCCCGGATTATAGTCGTAATCGGAGGTGAAGCCAACATTTCCCTGCTCGAAGTCGCCGTTAAAAATCAGGTTGGTGCTGTAGTCAATGGCAGTTGCCTTCAAGACATAATTGGCGGTGGTGGCAGTTGTAACGCTGGGTGTCAGCGTATTGGAGCCCGACATACCCGTCAGAGGAGTCCACATAAAATTCAGGTAGGGACCGTCAATGTTGCCGTTCAGGGTGACAGGCGTTGGCGGAAAGCAGGAAAACTGGTCTTCACCAGCATCCACAGTAATGGGGCACTGGGCAGTAACTGTAAAGCCCAATGAAAGCAGCAGTAGGGTAGAAAATAGACGCATATGCAGCAAGATCAAGAGATATGGACTGCAATAATAGCATTTAAATGCCATAATGGGCCCTGAATTGGGGCGCCCAGTGTCTGAAACCTGCGTTGGCTATTTTTTTACCCTGCAGGATATTACCTTAAGTTCTAACGTACCAGCTCCTCCAGCAGGCCGAACGACATGGTCATGCCGGCGCCACCCAAACCGTTGACAACAACAACGCCAGGTTCTGGTCGGCCCACATATTCCGTGTTGCCATCGGTGCATTTGGCATAGGTACCATTCCAGTATTCCGCTATTTTTATTTCAGGAAACATTGCAAACTCCGACAGGTAACCCAGCACCAGGTCGTTCAGTGATTGCTGGTCGAAGGGATCCAGGTGCAGTCCGTATTCGTGGGTATCGCCGAGCGTAATTTCACCCATACCGTTTTGGGAAACCAGCACATGCACCCCATGAGCGAGATGTTCTGGATAGCGCGCAGCATAGAGCGTTTTGAGCGGGGCCAGGCTTTCCAGGTTTTCGAAAGCCCGGTAATGGATCAGGGTGAGCCCTGCTGAAAGCGAAGCGCCAATGTTCCAATTGTTGGGTTGCGCGGTGGTGCGCATCATCTGGAGTTTGCATTTGGTGATTGGTGCACTGTTGAACACCTCAGGATAAAGGGTTTCAAAGTCTTGTCCGCTGCAAATCCAGACCTCATCCGCCTGATAGCGTTGGGTACCGGCCCATACGGCAGGGTGTTTTACCCGATTTACCACCTGGCCAAAAATAAAATGTATCCCATATTTTTCCGTCAGCAAGGCTGGGAGGAGTCGGATGGCCTCTCTGGGGTCGACGATCATTTCGTCGTCGCTCCACAAAGCACCCAGGAGTCCGTCGGCCTTCAAAGCAGGCGATTGCTCAACGGCCTGTGCAGCACTTAGCAAACGAGCAGTCGATCGGCCATCTTTTTGCATAAACTCCTCCAGCACCGCCATTTCTTCAGGCAACCGTGCTGCCAGCAGGGAGCCCGTTTTCCGGTGCCAGATTCCGGCCTCGGTCAACAGCGATTTCCATATTTCCCGGCTTCGCATGGCGCGCGTGTACAAATGTCCGTTGGGCTGCCCAATTGGCCAGACCATGCCAAAATTTCGAATGGATGCGCCTATGGCTTTCGGATGGCGTTCAAATACGGTAACATCATATCCTTTTACTGCCAGGGCACGGGCTGCGGCGAGCCCCACAATCCCGGCGCCGACGACAATAGCAGATGGTTTAGCCATGATTTAATGGTTGTTTTTTGAAAAAATACCACCAGGACCCCGACATCAGAACTATCCCGGCCAATGAGCAATAAATGAGCAAGTCTTGTAAAAAAATACTCCAGGATAACCTGACTTCCATGAACTCCCGTACAAACAGCACACTCACACTTCCCAGGTAACCAAAGGCGTCGGCGATGTACATGATAAAACCCACATTGCCCGGGTATTTGAAATTGGCCAGGAGCCGATCGAACAACAGGCAATTAAAGGGCACATATCCAAGGAACAAACCCAAGCCTGCAAGTGTAAACCAGCTCGTGGCAGACAGCCAATGCCATTGAAAAAACAGGGTGCTGAACAAGGCGATAAAAAAGCCACCAACCACAAAAGCATGGTTGTAGAACATGGCCCGGAAGTTATTTTGAACCAACACCAACAGGCTCATGACCACCAAAATACCCAGGGTCACCGGGATTTCGGTTGCTGTAAAAATAGCGGCATTGTTCCCCAGCCCCAGGTCCGCCCAAATTTCTGCAGCAAAATTATCCCGCACATCCCGCAAAACAGTGAGCAACAGGTAGGTCAGTACCATCAAAACCAGCCCTGGTTTAAAACGCGAAACAAAATCATTCCTGTCTGCTGCCGACATAGCCTTGCGCACTGTTCGTTGCGCCCGGTCTTCTGCCGTCGGAGGGGGCACTTTTTCTAATAACCAACTGAACATGAAAACCGGAAGGATAAATATAGAACCCGTTGCAAAGGGCATCCAAAACTCGCCAACACCAACTTGTAGCATTAGCCATTTTCCCACCGATTTGACCAGCCCGGAAGAAAAAATAAAACTACTGGCCAACACCGCGCCTAGCAGCTCCGTGGTGCGCCGACCCTCCAGATAACTAAAAACCACCCCGAATACCATTCCCAACGGCAGACCATTTAAAAACAGAAAAACGATGTTCCAGGGCGCCGGAACCAGGGCGAAGCCCAGTAAGGCCAGCCATGCCGTGCCGATCAGCAGCAGGATAACCTGCCGTCGGCCAACTGTTTTTAGTTCTGCAATAAACCGGATGCCAATAAATTTACTGAGGGCGTATCCAAGGGTTTGTGCAAGCACCAGCCAGATTTTAAAGTCTATCCCTGCCAGTTGATACCCCGAAAAAGTGGCAGCCGTAAAGGGTTTCCGAAATGCATACATGGAGGCATAAACACAGAATGCAGCGATGGCAGCGATTATCGGTGTCCAGCGTTGAGCGGGCTTAGTCAAAATCGCTGATGCGTTCATTATAGCGCAAAATAAGATCCGTTACTTCTTCCAGTGTTTCTGCAAAAAAATCGGGGTCTCCAGGCGCTAATTCTTCCTGGGTAAAAGCGCCAGAACTGATGCTGATGACCAGGGCTGCTTCGGCATTGCGGCCTTCCTGGATGTCGGAAAGGGTATCCCCAATCTTTACCACTTGTTCCGTTGATTCAATGCCAGTGGCCTCCATCAGGTATTCGATCATGTCGGGATAGGGCCGGCCTCTGCCCACCATATCGCTGGCTACCCAAGCGTCTATTCGGTCGCGCCAGGCAAGCCGGTCGAGAATCGCTTCGGTGATGTCACGGGAAAATCCAGTGTCCAGTGCCACTTTAATCCCGGCATCCTGGAGCCGTTCGAAACACGCTTCCGCATGGTCTGCCGCACCTACTTCAGGACTATTCCGGTAGTGGTTAAGCATAATGTCTAAAAATGCCGGAAATATCTTTTCCAGCAAATCAGCCGGCGCCTGGTAACGTTCCAGCAACGCCTCAATTGCGATGGGCTTTGGATAACCCATGACGTCATTGGCGTCCTTTCGGGTAACCGTCACCCCAAATTGTTCCATGGCTTGCATGAGGGCATGGTGGACATTGTCGTTGTCGCGAACGGTGGTTCCGGCCATGTCAAATACCGCGAGTTTGATCATATTGCAGTTGTTTCAAGCAAAAATATCAGCTCCCCGTGGCGCATGCTAGCCCTCACGGCAGACTTAATAATTCGGTAATCCTAACTTAATATAAAAGGAGGCCCCGGGTGTTGGGAAACGCCCTATTTTGGTGCTTTATTCATCATTTGTACGACTATATGAAACGTGTTTTCCAATTCTCCGGGCTGGTATGGCTATTCCTTACGGCCGGGTTGCAGGCGCAAACCATACAAACCCTCATGGTTCCCGCCGCGACGCCTACTGCGTTATTGACACCGCTGGCGCCAGCGTGCTGCCCAGCGGACGCTATGTCACCCCCGCGGGTAAGATCGCTCGGATTGCACGCGGAGCCTTCGGCCTGTCTGTTTCGCCTGATCATACACAGGCGCTTGTACTCCACAACAACGGCATATTAACCCTGGTGCAATTGAACGATGCCCTGACAGCGCGGCAACAACCCGCGGCTGCGACCATTGTGGCTATGGCCATGCAACAAAAACGGTTTAACCCCTCCGCGTATTTGGGTGTTGACTGGATCGACAACCAATACGCTTGCCTGAGTGGGGGCGACGATGGTTCCGTGGTAATATGGGACACCAGGTCCATGCAAAAAACCGACAGTATTTCCCTAAACGGTATGTGCCAGGGTACTCGATATGAGGATGCTTTTACCTCCGATCTGTGCATCGACCGCGCCCGAAACCTGCTCCTGGTACTCGATCGGGCCAACAATCGGCTGGTTAAAGTTGACTTGTCCAGTCGAAGCATGCTCGCTTCCATTCCGGTTGGCAGGATCCCTTTTGGTATTTCCCTGACTGCCGATGGCAAAAAAGCGCTTGTGGCGAATGTCGGATTGTATGATTATCCCCTCATTCCCGGTGTAACGCCCGACAACAAGGACTCCATGATGATGCAATTCCCTTTTTACGGTCTCCCATCTGAAGAAGCGGAAGAAGGTATCACGCTCCCCGACGGTCGTTTTATCCCAGGCCTCGGTTCTGCCCTGGCTGAGGAGGCCATGAGCGTTTGGGTGGTTGATCTTGATAAAAATGAGGTTGACGCCAAGTTTAAAACCGGCTATCAGATTGGCGAAAAACTGGAAGAAACAGAAATCGTGGGCGGCGCTAGTCCGAACTCCGTAGCCATTGGTTCCCGGTATGCCTATGTTTCGAATGCTACCAACGACCTGATTTCTGTGATCGACCTAAAGCGGAATAAAATAGTCCGTGAGGTTAAATTAACAACCAACCGCCGTCTGGACCATTTCCGTGGTGTAATGCCTTTCGGTTTATGCCTTTCTGCCGATGAAAAAACCTTGTATGTTGCCTGTCTGGGATTCAACGCAGTGGCCGTAATCGATACGCGGAAAGGGGCAGTAAGAGGCTACATCCCAACGGGCTGGGGGACTACCAGGGTTGAATTGACAGACAACGACAGCACCCTGCTCATCCTCAGCGCACGCGGCTACGGCGCTGGCCCCAACGGCGGAACCAATTTTGTAGCCCCGGCCCGCGGAACCTACATTGGTGACATTCAACTGGGTACCTTTCAGGCGGTACCAGTGCCCGATCAGGCTGTTTTGGCAACCTATACCCAACAAGTACTCAACAATACATTCAGGCAGATACAACTCACCGACGATGGCCGCAACCCTTGCCCTCCCATGCCTGGTTTGCGCCGCAGTCCGATCCGGCACATCGTATACATCACCAAGGAAAACCGTTCGTTTGACGAGGTGTTGGGCCAAATGCCAGGCGCCAAGGGTGATCCCGGTATCGCGCGTTTTGGCGTTGGGGTAGATATTGTCACGGCAACCGATACCATACGGAATGCCTCCGTAATGCCCAACCACCAGGCCATTGCTGCACAGTGGGCCTTTTCCGATAATTTTTACTGCGATTCTGATGCCAGCATACACGGCCACCATTGGATGGTGGGCACCATGCCCAATGAGTATGTAGAAGCCAATTACCCGGCCAGGTCAGGGTTTAACCCGTTTTCCAAGGCGCCTGGACGCCGAATGCCGACAACGATCGGCGGTATCGATCCGGAAGACTACAACGAAATCGGCGGCCTGTGGGAAAACCTGGCCAGAAACAATATCTCCTTCTATTCTTTTGCACAAAGCAATGAATTTGCGGGGAATTACGAGGAGTGGAACGATACCCTTTTCGGTACGGCGCACCCGGTTCCATGGCCCTTGCCCAAGGTATTGTTTGATCGGAGCTGCCGCGATTACGCGGGTTTTAACATGAACATCCCCGACCAGTTTCGCGTCATTCAGTTTGAACGGGAATTCCAGCAGCGCTGGTTGTCAGGTGCAGAGCCCTTTCCGCAGTTCGTGTCGATGCAGTTGCCCAACGACCATGGTACCCGCCCCCGGCCCGAAGATGGCTACCCCTTCCAGCATTCCTATATGGCCGACAACGACTTGGCCTTGGGGCGTGTCCTGGAAATTCTGAGCCAATCGCCCTGGTGGGACAGCACCCTGGTCATCATCACCGAAGATGATCCGCAGGGTGGGGTAGACCACATCGATGCGCACCGCAGTATTCTGATGATGGCCGGGCCTTATGTCAAACAAGGTTATGTTTCCCACCGGCATGCCAATTTCGGTTCTATTTTGCGGACCATTTACACCTTGCTGGATATACCACCGGTCAATCAATACGATGCGACGGCCACCTTACTGGACGATTTTTTTACCCCGGATGCCAACGTAGCGGCTTATCAAGCGTTGGCTCATGACCCAAGGGTGTTTCAACCCGAGCAAAGTTTGAAAAAATACAACCGCCAATTCAACTGGCGTGCTGTACGGCAGGGGCTCCAACTGGACGATGAAAGCGAGCAGCGGGTTGAGTTTTATGGGCAGCAAAAATATTCACCACATTAGACCTATTAGAATGAAAAAACGGTTTTCTAATTTGCCTAATGTGGTGAAAAAAAATGCTAATTGGACTTTTCTGTTGAGACCGGCGCCGGTCCCGTCAGGTTGTTCAAAATCGACCAGGCAAAATCCAATTGCAGTTTACTGCCATAAATTTTCGGATCCTTCAGGTCGATGTACTGGTCGGCTGTATAAGAATTACCAGGATAAGAAGCCAGGGCATGGCAGCTCATGCAGTTTGATTGCACACCCCACATCATGGCGCTGTTGAGTTTGTTTGGAAAATTAGCGCTGTTGATCGGTCCAAGTCCGGGTTCCAAATAAGGGTTGTACCCTATTTCAGCAGTTTTTCCTTTGTTGTTCCCGCCGCTGATGGGTTGGTTGGGTCGTACCATCGCGTAGGCCACCGATACGGCATAGTGACTCGCAGCGCCCTGAAGTTCTGTAGGCCGGTTGGCCGCAGCAACGGCATTGCTGGGAAACGGCGGTTGGGCAGGGTTGGGCGCCCAGAAAAAGGTTTGCCAATCCCAATTGGACATCTCCTTGGTACCTACGTGCATGGCCACCAGCAGTGCCAGGTCGCCGGGAGCGGCTTTTACCCCCTGTGCGCCTTCCTGCTTGTTGATGTAATCCGCTGCGGCCTTGTCAATTTTATAGTAAATAAAATCGCTGAGGTTGGCGGTAGCAGCAGCAATCTGGGCAGGTGTAGGGTTGGGGTTGTTGACCACCGGGACTACTGCTTTTCCTGCGGCCTGTTGGTTGTGAACATCCACCCAAACGGAACTGTGCCAGGCGGTGTCGGGATAATTGGCGGCGGGGTTCGGTGGACCCGACCAGACTGGCATCATAATAAGCGAATCGGCACCACGGCCTACAAAAAAGGTAGGTTTTATGGTAATCGCATTATTGGGAAATGCGGGGATTGCGCTGATCTGGCCCGACCGAACCATGCCTTTGAGCACGGTAGAGTCGAGCAATTTATTCTGAATCGTGTGCGCTGCTGCGCTGGGATCGTAGGAAACAGCCACCCAGAAATTACTGCCTTCTTCGTTGACGGTATCAATCTTTCCCCTGGTAAGAAAGCCTTTGGCAATGGCCCGGGCGTGCCCGATCTGGTGTGGCCTTTGGAGCGGCACACGGCCCATTCTGGCAAATTTACCCAGGTCTTTGCCGCTGTCTTTGATGATCGTTTGGATGTCGCCGATACCTGGCCAGGTTTCGTACACCAGCAGGTCCTGGCCGTCGTATTGCTGCCCGGACTTGGCGGTCAACCCGGCCCAGATTCCCCAGGCGTGTTTGTAAATGGCCACCGTGTCAAAATAGGGCGCTGTATAGCCGCCCAACCAGCCGTTGATGATGGTGGCAGTGTCTTCGGGGAACTTAAACCCCGGAACGATGTTGGTGGGAAGTGGAACTGGTGTAATCGCCGTTGCGGGTGGGGTACTTGTTTCCGGCGTTGGCGTGTTGTTGCAGCTTGAACAACAGACCAGCCACAACTGCAAGTGCAGTAGGTGTGATAAAGCGTTTCATTGGTAAAGATTTAAAGGTGATAGGTAGTTTGGTATGAAGATATGAATTTTATTTTTAATTTAAACCATGTATTTTCAATTTTCTGTCTAAATTGTCTTCTCTAACTTGGCCTTTCAAACGATATTCCATGCTCCAACCCAACTTCCAACCCTTTCCAGCGCTGGAAACATCCCGGCTCCGATTGCTTCGCCTGGAGGCCGGTGACGCAGCCGCCATTTTTCGACTTCGCTCCGAACCTCAGATCATAAAATACCTCGACCGGGCCCCTGCTGAATCGCTGGAGGAAGCAGAAATTTTTATGCAAAATGTTTTGAACGGGGAAGCAGCCAACGACAGCATTTTATGGGCGCTGCGGCTGCACAACAAGCCGGATTTGCTCGGTACCATCGGTTTTTGGCGCATGCAAAAGGAGCATTTTCGCGCAGAAATAGGGTATGGCATGTTGCCAGAGTATTGGGGGCAGGGCTTCATCAGCGAGGCCATGGCGGCAGTATTGGAATATGGATTCCAAAATATGGGACTGCACAGTGTGGAAGCCAATGCCAACCCAGATAACAAGGCCTCTATACGCGTTCTGGAAAAACAAGGGTTTGTGCAGGAGGCCTATTTTCGGGAAAACTATTACTACAACGGGAAGTTTTTTGATTCTGCTATCTTTTCCTTGCTTGCGCCCCAATAATTCATTGGTTGGCCAAAGTGTATTTTGTTTTTTCAGGTTTGCCGCAGCCCAACCCACCTGCTGAGGACATCGCGTTCTGTGTAAATCCTTTTGGCAATCTGAGTGAAATCTGCGTGATAAAATGCTGCGGATACTGCGAGATCTGCGGGGAAACTTAAACCCCCAAACCTAAGATGGGCTTTAGCCATTGGTCTTTAGTCTTTGGCTTTGCTCCGAAGGATTAACTATTTGGTTTTCAGTGCATTATTTATTAACAAAATATTCGTTGATAAATAATGTACATGCTGTTTTAAAAAGGGTGTTCAAAATTTAATTCCGATTTCTCCGGTATTTGATTGCACAAGGCACCAATAACCGAGATCGAAGCCGAAGACCAACACCCAAAGGCTAAAGTCCAGCTAAGAACGTGTTCGGATTTAACATTTTGGCGCCTGGGTGGCCAATTTTCTTCTGCTCGTCGTTATTTTTTAGACCCGGATTACCCGTATACGAGTCTAAAAAATACCTTGATCAAAACAAAATTTGCCTACACAGCCATCCAAATGTTAAATCCGAACACGTTCTAAAACCTCCAGGCCAATACCAGATTTGTACTGCGTCCCTGACCATTTATACCGGAGCCATGGTACCGGTAATCTGTATTGCTAAGGTTCACGCCAACCAATTCTGCACGGAGGTGATTTCCCTCGTATCCACAAGCGAGATTCAGAACACTCCATCCTGGTGTTCCACCCGCAGGAATGCGGTTATCGGCCACATCGCCAGCAGCCAGACGGTCCTGTTTGGAAGCCGCCAGCAATGTTGCTGAGGCAAACCACCGCTTGGACCGGTACCGCAGGGCTGCGCTGCCGAACAGTGGAGGGATGCGCCGCATGGGCTCCTGTTGCGAGATGTTTTCTCCATAAGTATAGCTTATTCCTGCCTGCCCTTGCCAATGACTGGTAAACTTGATCTGGAAGTTTCCTTCAAGCCCCTGGATATAGGCTTTTCCAGTATTTTCTTTTCCATACACCGGATATCCCTGAATGGTTAGCGTGTCCTGCTTTACCCGGTTGATAAGGTCGCGCAGTTCGTTGCGGTAGACGACCAGGGAGGCCTTATACTTGCTGCTGAACATTCGGGCGCCGACTTGGGTGTTGTATGATTTTTCCGGCTTGAGGTTGAAATTTGGAACTTCATATCGGAAGTCGACAATGCCGAGCGTTCCCAAATCATCGATATTGGGCGTACGAAATCCTGTATTGAAAGCGGCGAAAACGGCAGTTTTGCTGCCCAGTTTGCGCACTACTCCGGCGTTTCCCACCAAAGCAGAAGGCTGGAGCAGCGCACTTTTGTTTTCGGTGTCGCGCACGCGGATGCTGTATCTGTTCCAGCGCAGTCCAGCCTCAAAGGTCCATGCCTGCAGGTTGAACTCGTGCAGGCTAAACAGCGCATAGCTCAACATCGTGGCGCCATCCGGGTACAAACCGCGTTTGGTGGACAGGGTTCCGGAGGATTGGTCGGTGTCGTTGCGCTGGCTGAGTACCAGATCATGGTACAATTCTATACCGCTGTTGGCAGACCATTGGTCCGACCATTGGTTTCGCGCCTGCAGGATCGCACTGATGGTTCGAACCCGATCAGTTTCATTTCGAAGTATGTCGGTATTGTTTTTTCTGCTGTTTCGGCCCTCCTTACTGTATTGGTGGGCAAGGGTGAGAGAAAGATTTTGAAGGGTCTTTCCTTCAGGTGTCCAATCATTTTTGAGGTAGCTTAACGAGCGGAATTGCGGGTCAAATTCGTTGAGCGCATAATTCTCGAGCTGGACTTTATGGTAAACTGGAACAGCCATCTGGCTCAGTTGCTGATGGGCAGCCGTAAGGGTACTGGTCTTCCCTGTTTTTGTTTTAATTTTCACATCAAAAGCCTGTTCATGGTAGCCGGATGGCGTTTGCCTTCCCGTGGTATCGCCACCAACGAGATCTCCAAAAAACCGACCCGACCAGCCACCTGTCGCTGCCATCCGCTCGGATGAAAAAGAACTTTCAGCGCGAATACTCTGTTCCATGCCTTGGGAAACGATCCTTCCCAATAGCGTACCGCCCCACTCGGGCTGCGTTGAAAAAGGGGCATCCTGGCTGAACATCTGGATGGTTCCGCCGAAAGCATCACTGCCATATTGAACCGACCCGCTGCCGTACAGCACTTCCATCCTGTCGATGCTGAAAGGGTCGATGGTATTCAAAGTACTGGTTGGGGCCGTAGCGGAAGGTGGCATTGTTCAACCGGATGCCATCCATCAGCAGGAGGGTTTGGTTGCCGGTCAGTCCACGTAAAAAGGGGGATCCGCCACCGTGGTTGGTTTTTTGAACCCAAACGCCTGTTGTTTCCAGCAGTGCCTCTGGGAGGGTACGGGCCAAGGCGCGTCGCATTGTCTTTTTATCCAGCAACCGAACGATTTCCGGACTCTTGAACGCTTCACCCGGTGATCGCTGGGCGGAAATCACTATTTCTGAAAGGGAATCCTTTGCCTCGTTATTGGCATCAGGGGCTGTAGTGACTTGCGCTGTCAAAACCCAGGGTAGGAAAAGCAGAAAAATGCAGGAAAACAGGTGTTTCATACCAAAAATGTTTTTTGCAAAATTGAAAAGTTATGGCCCTGGGTGTGACGGTTCAATGTTAAAAAATGAATAATTATAGCGGCAAGTAAGGGAACAAAAAACCGCCCCGTAATGGCTACGGGGCGGTTGCAACTAAACCACTTTCGTATGAATAAACACTTGAAGCTGTTATTTCAGGTACCACATTTTGGTATTGATGTCGTCGGCACCCTGGCGGTTAACCGCTGCAGCGCGGTTTTCTGCGTTTAAAGCCTGTTCGATGATCGGGTAAATGAAACGAACCGGGATGCGATCATCGTTCTGGTTGTCTACCGAAGGAAGCAGGACAGGATAGCCTGTCCGGCGCCAATCGTACCATGCTTCCATGCCCTGAAAGAAGAGCGAAACCCATTTCTGATTGCCTATTTTTTCAAGTTTCTGTGCTTCCGTTCCTGTAAAAGCAATTGCAGGTTGGGTGAAAAAAGCAGCGGCAGGAGTGAGTCCGTAGAAGGCATAGGATGCATTGATGCCATTGAGGTAGTAAGTTTCAGCGCTACCGTTAATCAGCCCTTTCTGGGCAGCTTCAGCGAGGTCAAATTGCAATTCGGCATAGGTCATGATAACGCCTTTTGCCACATCAATTCCCTGAGGGGATATTGCCTGCTCGTAAAAGAGGGTGCTGACCTGGGAATGGTTCTGCTGACCACCGGCGTAGGTTTGTGCGGTGATGTCGTCCAAGCCATTTGGAATTCCGCGGATGATCGCCGTATCAGTACCAATGGAAGCCGGTGTAGCACGGAAGAATACATCAACGCGTGGGTCACTCGTAGCGCCCAGGTAATCCACCATGGTTTTAGATGCGCGGAATTCGTTGAAAGAACCACTCCGCGCAGAATAGAGCGGAAATTGGTCCGGGCTGCTTGACTTGTACGTGTACACGGCATGGTCGCTGTTGCCAGTGAATACCGGGTTTTGACTTGGATTGTCGACAATGGCTTTCAGGTCGGCACTCACATCGCGTTTTTTGGAAATGCGCATCAAGCTACGGATACGAAGCGAGTTGGCCAGTTTTTTCCAGTTGTCGAGGTTGCCACCGTAAATTATATCGCCGCTAACCGATTCACCAGTGGTGCCAATGATATCATTTGCCGTCTTCAAATCGGCCAAAATACCGTTGTAAATGCTTTCCTGGGTGTCGTAGGCGGGGTAATACACGCCATCCTTCCCTTGAATAGCCTGGGAATAAGGAATGTCGCCGTAAGCGTCGGTCGCCAGCGAAAACATCCAGGCACGCATGATCAGCGCTACCGCCTCCCAGTTCTTATCTCCGTTAGCAACAGCAGCCGAACGAATGTTCTCCACATCGCGCATGTTGTCGTACACGGAATTCCAGATGTCGTTGATTTCGCCCCAGAGATAGCGGTCTTCGTTTACGAATTGGTTTTTAGCCGTTTGCTGCACGACAATATTGCCAATTCCCCATGCTTCGCCCATAACGGTGCCCATGACATCGCGCTGGATCTGAGGCAGCAACAAACCGGGTGTAACCGTAGTTGGTGCGTTGGGATTGGTGTTGATGTCTTCAAAATCTTTGGTACACGCCGCAAACACCAGAGTAAGTGCTGCGAGAAGACCTATGTTTTTCCATTTTTTCATGGTAGAATTTTTTTACTTTTTATTGAAATGAAGTTGAACGCACCGAAGTGGTTTACATTCAAATTTAGAAGTTCAGGCTCAGGTTGATGCCCCAGCTTCTGGCAGAAGGCAGTGCTACGGATTCTACACCGGGGATAACCGTACCACCCGAGGTGGAGGCAGTTTCGGGGTCAACGTGTGGAACATCGGTCCAAAGTGCCAGGTTACGGCCTACCAGACTCAGGTTGACGTTCTGGATGTTGGCTTTTTGGGTGAAGCGCTTGGGCAGGGTATAACCCAGTTTTACTTCACGAAGCTTCACATAAGAGGCATCAAAGACCATGTTTTCCAGTACACGACGTCCGAGGGTGATGGTCGAGTGCCATTCGCGTGCCGACAATTTCACGTCGTTGGCCTGCCAGCCTGGTGATGTTGCCATCGGTATCGTATTGCGGAACCACACCTTCGCCAATAACACCGTTACCTTCCAGGCTGAGGTCGTACCCATTGGCGCGACCTTCGAGGGTTTCGATGATCATGCCACCTTCGCGGCCAACAGTTTGGGTATGTGAATAGAGTTCGCCACCGATACGGAAATCGAACAAAACACCCAGGTTAAAGCCTTTGAACGTGAAGTTGTTGTTGATGCCCATCAGCCAATCCGGATTGTAGTTGCCCAGTTTGATGCGCTCGGTTGTTGGGATCGGTTTGCCGTTGTTACCATACACTACTTTTCCAACGTTCTGGCCGCTTGGGTCGTAGTAAGGGCTGTTCGGATCGCTGCTTACGCGCTGGTAGCCAATACCGTACATGTCGCCCATTTGCTCGCCCACACGCGCTTCCACGGTGATGTAGCGGTTTGCCATGATATAGTTGGTGATTTCTTGTCCGGAAACAGGGTCGGTGAACAACTCTTTTACTTCGCTGTAATTTTTAGCCCAGTTGATATCGGTGTTCCACTCAAAACCATTGCCAGTGCGAACTGGGACGAGGTGCAACATTACTTCTACGCCTTGGTTGTTGATCAAACCAGCATTGATGAGGCGGGCACCGTATCCGGTGGTATTGGACAATGCAACGCCGAGAATCTGGTTTTCAGAATTGGTGTTGTAGTAGGTAACATCGAGGCCGAGGCGATTGCGCAGAAAACGGAGGTCAAAGCCTGTTTCGAAGGACTTAGAGATTTCTGGTTTCAGATCCGAGTTAGGAATCTGGGAGGTTTCGGAGAAACTTGGAAGTCCCTGTACGGCAGTTTGTGCGTTGTACACCGCTTGCAGTTGATATGGATCGGTATCATTGCCCACCTGAGCGTATCCCAAACGCAATTTGGCAAAGGAAAGCGGACCACTTGGGTTCAGGTCAAGCATTTCCGACAATACCAGGCTAAGGTTCGAAGAGTAATAGAAATAGCTGTTGTTCTTTTCTGGTAGGGTGCTGGACCAGTCGTTCCGGCCAGATAGATCCAGAAAGAGGTAACGGTTCCAACCCATCTGAGCCGTAGCATACAAGGAGTTGATGCGACGCTCCGATTGGAAAGTGCTCGATTGCAGTGCTACCCGGCTGTTGTTCAGGGAATACACACCTGGTACAGCAAGTTCGGGCGCAGTGATGTCTGATTGGTTGCGTTTTTGCGTCATCTGGTTGCCCCCGGCAGACAAAGACAAGTCGAAATTATCGCTAAGGGCCTTATTCCAGTTGAGCAGGAAGTCGGAATTGTTTTCCTGGAAGCGAATTTTTCCTCGCGGTAGTTACCCAATACGAAGCGCTGCGTGGAGTAAGCACGGCGGCGTGCGCGGAACTCATCGGAGAAGTCGGTGCCGGTACGAACCATCAAATTGAGGTCTTTTGTCAATTTGAAGTTCAGTGCCATGTTGCCGAATACGCGGTTGATGTCTTGTCCGTTGGTATTTTCGTACAGGTTGAAATAAGGGTTGTCGTGGTAGTTGTAGTTGAAGTTGAACTGGTTCAAATCCTCCCGTCCGGCCTGCCAGTAATCGCGCATAGCAGCAACATTGTTGTTGCGGGGGAACCAGCAATTGAACAGGTACATGATGTTCTCTGTACCGTAGCTTAGGTTGGGGCGGTTATCGCTGACGTTTTTAATGTAATTGACATTCACATTTGCGCTGAGCCAGTTGGTCAGTTTGTAGCTGCTGGTAAAATTGACCGTATTGCGCTTCAGGTCGGTATTGGGTACCATACCTTTTTGGTCGAGGTTGGTAAACGAAAGGCGGAAGTTGCCAAGGTCGTTACCGCCGGTCAGGGCTACGTTGTTGGTGAATGTGGTACCCGTTTCGAAGAAATCACGAATGTTGTCCGGGCGCGCAATGAAAGGCGTAGGTGTAATCTCTCCTCGTGCTTCGAGCTGGCGGGCCAGGTCTACGGGAGCGATGGCTGTGAACACGTTGCCTACATCGCCGCCACGGAACCCATTGCTGGTTGGGCTGTCGAATTGTTTGATCAACTGGCCCTCCATAGCAGGACCCCAACTTTCGTCAACACCATCGCGGATACCGCCACCATTGCCGTCTTTGAACTCAAATTCGCCGTTCAGGCCTTGTCCGTCCACATCTTGGTAGTCAGGCAAACGCAATGGGCTCTCAAAAGAAACGGTGGTGTTGATGGCTACGCCAATACCCCGGCTTCCCTTGCCGGTTTTGGTTTTGATCACAATAACGCCGTTGTTGGCGCGCGATCCGTACAATGCAGCAGCAGCAGGGCCTTTCAGTACGGTCATGGATTCTACGTCATCGGGATTGATGAAACCTGCGCCATTGCCGTAGTCTACGTCCTGGTTGTTGCGGCCGCTGGAGCCAAAGAATTGGTTGCTGATGGGCACGCCGTCTACGACGAAAAGTGGCTGGTTGTTGTTGATGTTCAGCGATCGCTCACCGCGAATGGTAATCCGAGAACTGCTGCCAATGCCAGAGGGGTTGCCTACAATTTGTACCCCAGCCAATTTTCCTGCAAGAGAATTGACTATGTTCGTTTCACGTGCTTGCGTGAGTTCATCGCCTTTTATCTCCTGAACAGCGTATCCAAGGGCTTTTTTCTCGCGTTCGATACCCAGAGCGGTAACGGTAACCTGGCTAAGACCAACCACGTCCTCTTCCATGCGGACTACTACGCCATCCGCTCCAGACAGTTCCTGCGTGGGATAGCTGAGGTATGAAACAACGATAATTGGGTTTTCATTTTGCGTGCGAAGGGAAAATTTACCCTCGAGGTTGGTAATGGTTGCGTTGCGGGAGCCTTTTTCCAGCACAGTTGCGCCAATCAGAGGGCTGCCTGAAACAGCATCCTGAACCATACCTTGAATTACTTTTTGTGCTGAAAGTTTTCCGATCGACAAGATCAGAATGGCCATGAGCAGGGCATAAAAACGCCTGCCCAACTTTTGCCGGGAAAGTTGGTCAAATTGCATAGTTTTGCTTTTTTAGATGTCAGTCTAAATGTGATGAGTCGTAGTGGGGGCCCACCTGCTACGGCTCTTTTTTTGTGCGTCAAAGGTTAGGAATGATCGGGATAATGCTAGCTAAGCCAAGGTTACCACTGTATGAATTTTAGGTAAATATCAATGAAATGAAACTGTTGGCGCTTAGCCCTGCGCCCTGCTTTCGTGAAATAAAATACCCAAAATAGCCTGCTGTTTTCGGGCAGACCACCTATTTTTACCTGAAATAAACGGCATGAACGACATCCCAACCCGAACCCTTCCCGCCCGAAAACGCATCGCGCTGGTGGCGCACGATCATAAAAAAGATGATCTGCGCGAGTGGGCCGTTTACAACAAATCCGTGCTGGCGCAACACGAACTGCTGGCAACCGGCACCACCGGTCATCTTTTGCAAAAAGCGCTTGATCTTCCGGTGCACAGCCTGCTGAGCGGACCGCTGGGTGGCGACCAGCAAATAGGCTCGCTCATTGCCGAAGGGAAAGTTGATGTGCTCATTTTTTTCTGGGATCCCATGGAAGCGCAGCCACATGATCCCGACATTAAGGCGCTGCTCCGCTTGGGGGTGGTATGGAACATTCCCATTGCCTGCGACCGCACTACGGCCGACTTCCTCCTGACTTCACCGCTCATGCACGAGGCCTATGAAGCGAAGCTGACCGACTATAGCGACTACGTAGCGCGTCTGAAGCCCAAAGTATGAGCAGATGGAAAATGATCACCACACCCTGTTTCGCCTTTCACCTGGTATCAAACAATTGCTGCTGTACGGCATAAGCCTGGCCATTTTGTGGTTTCTGTTGCAGTGGTTGGAGTGGAACCTGTTGCTGCGCAGTCATGGCACCGACCTGTACCTCGGCGCCATAGCGCTCTTGTTCACGCTCCTGGGGATTTGGCTTTCCCAAAAATTGACCGCGCCCAAAGTGCAAAAAGTGGTGGTGGAAAAATGGATTTACCCCGATCCTTCCGACCATTTCCAGCCCAACGAGGCCATGCTGAAACAAAGCTTCGCCTCAGCAAACGGGAACAGGAGGTGCTGGAACTCTTGTCGAAAGGGTTGAGCAACGAGGACATCGCCGGGGAACTTTTCCTTTCTCTGAGCACGGTTAAAACCCACGCCTCCAACCTGTTTGCAAAACTCGACGTAAACAGCAGGATCCAGGCCATTCAGCGGGCAAAACTGCTGAAAATTATTCCCTGAGCACATTTTGGTACTAAAGTATGAGTGCCGGAATCCCCGCTACCGGTACTTTTGGCCAGAACCAAATCAATTTACTATGACTGCATTTAACAAACATGTTCTGACGCATGGCCTGATCGCAGGTGCGATTATCGCCGCCATCATGATTATCATGGCGTACCGTATTTACAGTGGCGCCGATTTTGAAGGCAGTGAAATAACGGGATATGGATCCATGATTCTTGCCTTTTCACTCATTTTCGTTGGGGTAAGGTCCTACAGAAACCAACACAACGGGGGGCACATCAGTTTTTGGCTGGCCCTGAAAATGGGCGCCCTGATTGCCCTGATCGGTTCTACAATTTATGTGTTGGCCTGGCTGGTGTACTATTACCTGTTTATCCCCGATTTTCTCGACAAGTTTATCGCCATGGCCCTGCAAAAAGCAGCCGATGCCGGTGCTTCCGCCGAAGAATTGGCGGCCCAGGCAAAGGACATGGACCAGTACCGGGAGTGGTACAAAAGCCCGGTAGGGGTGATCCTGCTCACGTACATGGAGGTCTTACCGGTTGCCATTCTGGTGGCCTTGATCAGTGCTGCAATACTGCGCCGCAAACCCGAAACGCCGGTGGAAAGTTAGGTTTGAATTTGGAAAAACAGCTTGTGACGTGGCTTGAAAATGCATAAGAATTGAGGCCAATGTTGGAAAGCGTAGATTTTATTTCCGACACGTTGCTTAACATAGCATTTCCAAAAAAAAGTTTCCTCAGGAAATATTAAAAACAGCCCTTGCAGTGCACCAATGGTCACAGCAAGGGTTCTCCGAATTTAATTTCAATTTTTTGGCCTGGAGCTTTTTTGTTAATTTTTTTTACTTTTTATTTAATTCTATTAATTTTGTATTCGAGAAGTAATGCAAAATATTGTTTTTGGAAATAATGGTGGAGTTGCCCCGCTTCCACGCTAATCCCGGTAACTATAAAGTCTTTCTGTTCGCCCCGGCAGAGAAAATAATTACCTAAACATGTTCACGTTTTCCCCGCGTGATGCATTATAGGTTGAATGCTTTACCAATACGTAAGCACGCTCGCTTAACGCATTTCAACTTTATTAACCGAAACCGATGAAAAAATCCTTTCCTATTCTATTGTTGCTGCTTTTTTGCGCCGCTCAGAGCTTTGGCATCGTCAAGTACGATGAAGGCCGAATCATGATCGACGGCATTCAACTGTTGCAAGACCGTGAAAAGCCCAACGATTATTACTACCTGCCTCAATATCCCCGACTTGCGCAACGGGAAGACGGCTCCTTCGAAATCATCTGCATCAAATATGTGGGCAGCGGCGGACCGGAAACCAATGGCGGCCTTTTTCACGCCCTGGTAGAGTTTACGCTCCCACCGGATGTAGTTGATGCGCTTTCCTCCAAACTCAAACAAATTGTACCCGCGGGTAAGATCGTCGGCCCAGTTCCCATGCAGGAAAACATGAAGGACGGCGAATCCGGCTTGGCCTCGTTTGAGGTTATTTCCTCCATTTTAGGCAATACCAGCGGCGAAAACGCTTTCACACTGAAGACCATACACAGCGGCCATGCGCCCTTGTTGCCGGGTTCCCGCGCCGCCATAGCGGCCCGACTCAGCCAGGAAGGCGCCACACTCCTTTGGTCCTCCTTTCAGGGCGGCACCTCCGATGTGTCCATATCCATCAACGGGTATTATGAAGCGGCTGTAAGGGGATACAATGCGGTGATTGAGGCTGAGGTATCAACTGTTTACACCCACTTCAGCCAGATTCTGAACGAACAAAGTGGCGCTACCAAAGACCAGCTGCGCGACATTACGGACAAGCTCATCCAGCAGCAAATGATAAAAATCGATGTCATGGACCGCTCTGCTGGTCTGGGCATCAAAACGGATGATATGCAGGCCATCGTCGACCTGGTGACCAACAAGCTCATCGAACTCATGTTCGACGCCAAAACAGGCTGGGCCCAGGTGCCCAAAACCGAGGCTGCAGTGGAACAAGGTCAATTGCCAGGTCGGCAGGAAAGAGGCGCCTTTATGCAATTTTTCGCAGGCACCGGCGATCAGGAATATGTGACCGACCACCAGTTTGTGCTCAAGCAGCGCAAGGATGTTCGGGTGAACAAATTTTACCTGAACCTGAGCAAATCGACCACCATCAAAGTACCTTTTTTCTCTACCGGAAATATCCGCGGTTTTTACAATTTCCATGGCGACAACGAAGCCTATTTCCGGGTAGTAAACCTCGATGATCCCGATTTTAAAAAGCGGGATATCATGTTCCAGATAGATGGCGAGTTTGCACAAGCCTTCCGTGAAATCCTGAATTTCGTAACGGTCAGTTTTAAGAAAACTTACAGCAACGGCCAGGCGGATGTAACCAAAGAAATCGTTATAAAAGGCGACGACCTGGAAAAAGGTATAGACCTGCAAAGCGTCAGCTATCCCGGACTTGGATTAACCGGGGACCAGCTGATTGATTACCAATATCGAATCAGTTGGAGCTTTAAGGGCGACAGTAAGACCATCAACCTGCCTCAGGATCCCACAGGCTGGTTGACTGGCCGGGAGGCGGCCGTGTCCCTAAAACCGCCGTTTGAAAAAAGAATGATTGAAATTGATGCCGATCGGGAAATGTTCAAAGAGGCGGGAATGAAATCGGCCACCATCCGGTTTTTCAGCGTCCTCAACGGTAAGGCCCAGGTGCAACGCACGGTGGTGTTGCGGCAAAGCGATGCGATCAGCTCGCAAAAAGTAGCCTTGTACTGCGATCCCAAGCAGCTCACAGCCTATCAGATCAATTGGTATCCTGCAAAAAGTAGTCAGCCCATTGAAGGCGAGGTAATTGAAATTACCGACAATTTCCTCTACCTCGTCCCACCAGAAAAATAGGCCTCAAGGTAGCCCCAGACCCTACTACATCCAACTTACCTGGAATACTATAATCTTTTCCCAAATGAAATTTCCCATTCTGACGGCGCTGGCCTTGTGCCTGCTATTGACGGAGCTCCCAGCTCAACAGATCATGATCGACCGTGGTGTACAAGCTGCTGGATTGTGGTGTTTTCCGGTATTTGGTGACTCGCTGTCCTATAAGTACCTCTCTTCTAATGCCAGGCTGGCCCTGGACAAGGACTCCCTGCCCGAGTTTTCTTTTATGCGTTATGTGATTGAAAAACCGAGCACAGGAAGTAACACCATTTCGGAAGCAGGCGGCGGTGGCATCGTCACTTTTCTGGTGCTCTACGATACCCCCGCCAGGCAAATCAAGGCGGCAGAAACCTTTTTGCAAGAAAAGTTAAACGATAAAAACGTAAAACTAAGCGGTCCGGTCGTATTTAACAGGGGTCGGTACTTGCTGGTTTCTTCCATCCTGATGCCCGATGGAAAAGAAAAAAGCGAACTCCTGGGCATTGGCGAAGCACCCATACTGGAAAACAGCCGGATTGCCTTTTCTTTCAACGTTGATCCCCTGCGCTCCAAGTTGCTTTTGGAAAGTTTTAAAATGAAAACGCCCGACATTTCTCTGATGTTCGAGCTGAGCTTTTCCGGATTGACCGACAGCTACCAGGCGGAGTTGACGGTCGACTGGACGGAGGTGCGCAAAAGCCAATCATTCGGCGCGGGCGCTTCCGTGTATTTCGTTGGCGCCGATGTAGAAGTGGGGTTCGACGATCTCATTCGCAACAACGCCATCCGGCTCAATACGGTCGGTACCGACGAGCACCTGGAGGGTCTTCTCAATACCGTGTACAGCAAATTGCTCGACCTGATGTTCAAGCGGGTAGAACCGGAAACCGTTCCGGCCGATGCCCGCGGTGGCTTGTTCGATGCCATTTCAGCCCTTACTGGCCCCAATGGCCCGGCAAGCAGCCGGAACACCACCGGCTTTGGTCTCAATGTTAGTTACCAACTAAAGGAATTAAAAACCACGGGTAGTTCCAACCTCTTCTTTCGGGGGCGCTCTACCGTGGAACGCAACCATTTTATCACCTTCAACATAGGCGACCTGTACAAGCGCTACGGCAACAACAAGGATATGTTCCGCGATGTCGCCCTGTACGACCCCGCTTTTCAGCAGCGGGAAGTTTATGTTGGAATTGATGGCTCCCTCGAAAAAGAGTTTGACAGGATGGTGAACAGTGTCACCGTGAAGGTTCGGAAGAAACACGTCAATGGAACAGAAACGTTTCGGGAAATCGTCATCAACAAAAAAACTTTCAAGACTCCCTTGGCCGCTTTAAGGTGTTGTACCTCAACCATCAGGATCTAGACCTGGAGAAATGGCTGGAGTACGATTACCAAACCGTCTGGCAGTTTGTCGGTGGCGGTACCTATACTACCGAATGGACCAGTTCCAATGCGGCGATGATCAATCTTTTTTCTCCTTTTCTGCGACGACAAATTTCCCTGGAGGGCGATCTGGAAACGGTTATGAAGGATTGCAGGGCGGTCTCCGTGCGGATTGAATATCCCTTTTTTAGTGAAATCAGAAAGGAGGATGTTACCCTGCGCGGCCAGGATAAATTGGCTGAAAAGGGATTCGAAGTAACGCTTCCCAGGGGCCAGGAAATCGTGGATTACAACATCGTTTGGATCAAAAAAGATGGGAGCCGATTGAATGAAAAAGGGAAGGACAACATCGGTTTGATTTTCATCGATGAACTGCCCCAAAATTGACCGATTATGAAAAAGATATGCTGTTTGTTGTTATTTGCTTTTGGGCATTTTATGCTGATGTCGCAGTCGGGGGCCATAATGGAACTCAGGCTGGCAGACAGTACCATTGTTCCGGTTGTACAACAACGATCGCTCGATGCGCCAGCCGCGGTGTATTACTATATGCCGGTGAACATGCGCATTTCAACCGTCAGCGGTTTTCCAGAATTCTCTTTTCTGGCCTTTCGGGAAGACAGTCTGGCGCCCCTTTCGGGTGGTGTTTTGCACCTCTTACTGGTGTGGGGGCTTGATAAGGAACAAACCCTGGAGGCAGAATCGCTGCTCATACAAAAAACCGACAGCTCGGCATTTTTGGCAGGAAGCCTTTTTATGAACCAGGATGATGACCACCCAATGACTGAAATTGACGCTGACAGCAACGAATTGGCAGAATTGCTGCGCAACTCCCTCAAAAGCGCTGCCAGAACACCGCTGAATGCGGGTTCTAAAACAGCCATGTCCTTCCAGTTTGATGCAGCAGGAGCGGAACAAATAGAAAAAGCCCTGGCAACCCCTGGCGCTTTCAAAGGTGTAAAACTCAAAATGTACTTCAGCCTCGACAACCATATGTACGGACCCGGTGTGCCAGCCCGCTACATCCTGGAAGGCGATCTCGAAAGCTGGATAAATGCACTAAGATGAAAGGTAAACTGATCATATCCGGGCTCTTATTTTCCTTGTTGGCTACTCCTGCTTTTGCAGATGTGTATGTCGTGATCTATGCGACCCACAATGGTAAAACCGGACATGCCGGGATCGCCATTGACAAATATGAGGTGAAAGTCAGGGATTGCAATACTTGTCCGGGGAAAGTCAAATACGATACGGTAAGAACAGGCAATTTGCTCTATTACGATATGTGGCCGGAAGCGGATCATTTTAGCAAACAAAGGCTTTTTGAAGCGGTACCCGCGGTGTATTATCGGTTGCCAGCCTCGAGTGCAGAGGCATCCATAACCCCGCAATCGCTGATGTCCAAGGGCATACCCCACCAGGAAGGCTACGCCTGCGATGGTTTGCTACGCTTTAAGACCAGCTGCGGGTCGGATGCCGACCTGGTAGCTTATCTGGATAAATTCATAGAAAAGCGAAAAACTTTTCAGGCCGTCGATTTCAATTGCGCCGATTTTGTGGAAATCGCCGTGGAGCATTTTTTGGGCAAAAATATCGATGCCGATGAATATGTGATGCTCACTTATTACGCCACGACACCCAATCAATTGTACAAAACGCTGGTAAAACTTCCCGCTGTGACGGTACTTAAAAACCCTGGCGAAAGCATTAATCCCTCCTTTTGGGAGGAGAAAATTATCAAATGGTAAAACCCTTTTTTTATGAAAAAATTATGGACTGCTTTGGTGTTTGTATCGGCTTTCTTTTTTGCCGGAAACCGGGCAACTGCACAGATTTTAGACTATATGAACAAGGTGAGCGTGGTCCTCAGCGATGGCACCAATGTGACCCTTTATGGCGCTGCCAGGACCATGGATACACTTTTTCAGGAGAGTATTATTACCTGCCTGCCGGTTTGCGGCTTTCCAAAAAGCAGGATGGGACGCCCGAGTTCCTATTCATGAAATACACCTCTGAAGAGCGGGCCGATGCTGGTGGCGTGAGCGGCGCCCTCATGCACTTCCTGATGGAATGGAGCCTTACCCCCCAACAAGAGGCGGAACTACAGGCAAAACTTTCGGCAAAATTGAAAGGCATGTCGGCCAGCAACCCGAAATATCGGATGGTTACCAACCCCAAAGTGATGGGCGCAGCCAATGTGAAAACGGATGAAGAGAATTCTTTTTCCATCATCTCGGCCATCCTGAACAACAACAAAAGCACGCCAACACTGGTTACTTCCGGCCGCGCTCCGGTTATACCAGGTGGTAAGGTGGCAGTGGCGGCTTTGCTGGAGAAAAACGCAGCCCAACTTATGGCGGCCAGTTTTGAAAAAAGCCGGTCCATCACTGATGTTTCCGTGGCGCTGCGCTATCGGTATGATGTGTTGATGCCCGCCGTTCAAGGAAAATTACCGTCAACTGGACTCGGATCGACTCCGTTTACCAACACTACAAAGGGATGCAACCAATTCCGATGGTGGCGACAAGGGTTCCGACGACAATTCCGTTACAGACACCGAATTGGACACGCTGTTTTCCATCATGCAACAATCCAAAGCGGTAGACATACAACTCGTCAACCTGCAGCCCGAAAGCGAGGTAGCCAAACAAATGATGGATGCCTTCATGGAGTATTTCCTGCGTTCGGTCTCAGAAAAGGAGTTCAAACGCCCGGAAGACGACCCGAACGACAAGCGGATAGGCCAAAAAGACTACAACTACGCTTATAAGTCGTACAAGATCGACCGAACCCGGCTGGAACAAAAGATGCAACGCCGAACAGAAACGTACACCCTCACCGTTCGGCTGCCCATCACACAGGAGTTTGAATTGGTGGAAAACCTGGGGTCCTGGTACGATGGCGTGCGTGACACTAAAAAATGTGTCAATACCATCAACCTGAATGATCCTTTCTTCGAACACCGCGACATCTACCTGATTCTGGACCTCGATGCGGAGGAAATGTTTGGCAAAGAATTGAATTTCGTAACGGTCGATATCCGCAAGCGCCGGACTGCAGAGGGCGCCAACGATTTTTCAAAGCAGGTGACCTTTGACAAGAAATTTTTTGAAAAAGAAGGGAACCGCACCGTTATTACCTATTCCAAAGCGCAGGACGAAAACCCGGATGTTTTTGAATACAAAGTCAATTGGAGTTTGCGCGGGGGAAATATTTATGCACAGGACAGCTCCTGGACCAAGGGTTCCTGGGAGGGCGTTACCCTGTACCCACCGGTAAACCCAACGCCAATACGTTTTGAGGCTGACATCGAGGATCTGAAGGCGCTGGACATCAAAAATGTCACCCTCCAACTTCGCTACTACAAGTTTGGAAAAGAGGTGCAGTCGAACATCAACATCAATGTTTCGAATGGAGTAGGGTACATTGAAAACAACATTTTTTTGGATAAGAACACCCAGGGATATGCCTACAGGATGGTTTTTTACCACAAAACCAAAGGAGCATTGGCCACAGATTGGGACGCACGGATCAATACCGGCTACATGTACGCTGTGATACCGGAGGAATTGCGCAACAACGACCAGTTGGCCATCAATGCTATGATTGAAATGGGCAAAGAAGTACTGGCTTCCCCCAACGGCAAGGAGGTAAACACCGGTAAAGTTCTGGACAGGTTCAAAGACCTTATAAAAACCCATTAGTGCCAGGCATGGCGACCAAATACTACTACATCATCAAAAAATCCAATCCAATATGAAATCTACCAAAATTCTCAGGGCCAGTTTACTGGCATTGGTACTGCCCCTGATGCTATTGCTCCCCAATCAGGTAAGTGCACAACGCCTTTCCTATGAGTCGATTATGACCATAGTAATGGGCAGTGGCATGAATGTGACCCTTTTTAGAAGTACAGATACCAACAAGTGGTATTACTTGCCGCCTTCAGATGCCATTCATCTTGGCCAAAGAGAAGATGGAACGCCAGAATTCCTTTTTGTCAAATTTACCACCGAACAAAGGGTTGAACAGGGCGGCGCTCAAGGGGCGCTGTTGCACTGCCTTTTCGAATGGGGATTATCTGCCGAACAGGAAAAAGAACTGGCTACCCTGTTGGCCGAAAAAACCCGGGGGCGGGGAGAACTCGCAGGTCCTGTAGACATGCAGGCCACCCAGGGCGAGTCATTTCGGGTGGTTTCTGCCACCTTGCAGGACAAGCAAATGACCAGCACCCTCATTACCAGCGGTATGGCGCCTCCTATGGCTGGCAACAAGGCCGCTGTGGCGGCACGCCTGGATAAAAATGGTGCGCAGTTGTTGGATGCCACGTTCCAAAAATCGCGGTCTATTTCCGACATCTCCGTGGTGCTGGATTACGAATACACTGTTTTGGTAAAAGCCGCTAAAGGTTCGCTCATTTACAACCTGGACATTACCTCCACCCAGGGCGATGGCATCGCCTATGATTTGATAAAAAAAGAATTGGATAAAGAGCCTGGCCTGTACGACAAAGCATTGAAAGACTACGAGAAAAATAAGAAAAAACTGACCGACGAATGTGGGGTAGGGGATGGCATGGCCAACGTGTTGGTTGGACTGCAAGCCATTGATAATGTGGCGGGTAACACCACCGGCGCCGGTGATACCGGCAGCCCCTGGGAATACGGCGTTAGTGAAAATATGATGCGCAAGATGTACGACTATTTCGAAAGCAAAGAGTACATCCAATTGAAATGGGAAGAAACCATCGACGATGAACGCTTGCAGGTAATTCGCGAAGCATTTTTTAATTTTTTCCTAAATGCGTTCACGGAACCGGCTTATCCGGAATTAAGTACGATGTCGAATTTGCAAAATAACATAAAACTGGGCGACGAGGCCATCAAGAATTCTGCCCAGGGCGGATACAAGTTTAAATCGTGTACCCAAATGAATTCCAGCCGAACGCTGCGCAAAACCATCAAACTCGACAACATTACACTTCCGGTGAAGCGCCGTTACCAAATGGTGGCAAACATCGCCAGCACCTATGAGCAGGTAAAAAACAATAAAAAGTGCGTGATTTCGGTCAACCTGAACGATCCCTTCTTCCAGCACCGCGACATCAATTTCATCGTAGACGTGGAAGCCATGGATATTTTCAAAGAAGAAATCAACTACGTAACTGTGAACGTGCGCAAAAAGCGCAGTGCTGGCAATGACTACGAAGACGGTCTGACGCTCAGTCCGGAAGTAATGCGCGAAAAGGGCCGTCTTGCTACGCTTACTTATGCCCGGGGAGAAGACAAGAACCCGGATGTCTACGACTATAAAGTGCAGTGGAGCCTCCGTGGTGGTCAATTGTACCCTGATAATCCGGTCTGGCAAAAAGGCGACTGGCAGGCCGTTACCCTCCAATGTCCGATAAAACCGCGCACCATTGAGTTTGAGGCAGATCTGGCAGAAATGAAGGAAATTGGTATTACGCGTGCCACCCTGCAGCTGCGCTACATGAAGTATGGAAAGGAGGTTGAGACCAATATTCCACTTACCGTGTCGAAAAACGAACCCCTGGTAAGTAAGCGCATTTTTACCGATGCAGAAACCCCGGGCTACGCCTACCGCCTGGTACTCAACCACAAGGAAAAAGGCAAACTGGCACTCGATTGGGATGCCAAGGTCAACGACGATTATGTCTATGCCGTAATTCCGGACAAGCTCAAGAATAACGACAACGATTTTATAGAAAAAGCCAAAAAAGCAGCGGAAGTACTGTTGGAACCTGGTCCGAACGGTGAAGTCAGTAAATCGGATCTCATACTCAGCAGGTTTAAAGATTTATTAAAAATATTCGTTGAAGATTAAACGCTCATAACCAATGAAAAATATCCTATTTCTAAGCGCATTTTTTCTGTTTTACGGTATTCAGGAAATGCAAGCGCAGCAAATCGTATTTGACCGTGGATTGCGTGTGGGCGAGCTCACTGTTTTTCCGGAGGTGACCAATCCGAACAATTACTATTACCTGCCCGACAAAGCGTCGGTGGCGACAAACGCCAACGGTAAGCCAATGTTTTCCTTCATCAAGTATGTCCGTAATACTGATACTGGGGATGGGGGTGCTTCCACCATAACCGAAAGCAACGAGGCCGGCGGGGTAGTACACGTGCTGGTTAACCTCTCGGTTCCGGAAGATATGCGCAAAAATGCAGAGCGGGAGGTGCAGCGAATCAACAGCGCTGCCCGGCTGATGGGCCCAATTATGTACAAAAGCGGAAAAGTAGCGATCATCTCTTCTGTGGTCGGAGCCGATGGCGAAATGACAAAAAAGGTGGTGGGCATCGGTCCCGCGCCGATTCTGGATGGCGAGAAAGCAGCGCTTTCCGTATTGTTAACCAAGCAAGGCGCTGACATTCTCTGGGCAACCTTTCAGACGCCAACACCCGACTTCAGTTTCTCCTTTGAAATGGATGCCCGTGGGTATTTGTCGCCCAAAAGTGTGAAAATCGAAGCAGATTTTGAACAAATCTATTCCCACAAAGGCATTGAAATTGCCGCCAGAACTCCCGTTTTGGCTGCAGAAATCAAGGCCGACTTCGATGAGCTGACCAACACAGGCGCCATAAAAGTGGAGCAAATCGGTGAGGATGCCGATCTCAACAAACTAAAAGAAACAGCGTATAACCAGCTGGTCAACCTTATGTTCGACCGGGTGGGCGGACAGGGCGTTCCCGAACTCTCCCAATTGCTCGGGACCAACAACCAGCCCAGCATGCTCGATAGGGCGACCACCATGCTCACCACTGCCCGGCAGGAAGCGCGGGACGAGAACACGCGGTTGGCAACCGAGGCCAGAACCAATCGGGACTATGAGCGGCGCATCCGGGCAGAATCCCGGACTGCGATGGATTCCTTCTACCGGGCGCACAACATCCCCTATACTTTTCCACCCCTCACGGCTGCTGATACCGCTGCCCCCCAGGTGGAAAGGGTTCCCATTCCGGGTTTCGCTGTGGCGGCTTCTTTCCAACTCAAGGAAGTGCGCCGGAAAGGCAAATACACCATCGACCTGAACAAGTATACGGAGGACATGCGGACTTTCGTGTTTTCAGAATCAGTGGGTAATGTGAAGCAAAAATGCGAAGAATGTTTCGTGCGCATCAACCTAGACGACCCCCTCTACAAACAACGGGAGGTGCACGCCAAACTGGTGGGCGTCAATGCAAACGATTTCGAGACTTATGTGAACAATGTGGAAATCGTATTGCGCAAAAAGCACCAAAATGGACAGGAAACCGTGCGGAACATCATCATTGATCGTAAAAAATTCAACAATGATGGAAACGATTTCACGATGATCTATGGCTGGCAGGGCGACGATAACCGTAAAAAATGGCTGAGTTTCGATTTCAAGACCAAATGGACTTTCAACAACGGTTCACAGGTTGAAACGGAGTGGGCGAGCCAGGAATTTGCAGCCATCAACCTCGTTCCGCCGCTGGTCAAAAGGGATATCTATGTTGAACTCGATCCTGAATTCGCGCAAAACGAAAACCTCCGAGCTGTTGAAATAAAAATCTTCAACAATTCCGTCTTGGGTAGGGAGGAAGTTAAAACAGTGAGCTTGAAAACGGCAGACAATATACTCTCCAAAAGTGTGGAGGTTATCATGCCCCAAAACATAGAAGATTATCAGTACGAAGTGGTTTTGTTTCCAAAGGGCAAATCTCCTGTTAAGATGTCTAAAAAGAACTCCAATTACGGGAGTATTTACCTGGACTCGATCTGATTTTTTCAAACCCTAAACATTTAACTGACATGAAAAAATATTTCATCCTCTTATTACTTGGCTTGCTTGCCTACGGAAGTAATGCCCAGGAAGACTGCGCGACAAGCCAGTACCTGGATCGCTTGTTGCAAAGCATGCCTGGCTTGAGAGCGCAGCGGACCAGCCTAGAGGCGCAAATCAGAACCTGGGTTCAAAACAACCCTATAGACCCTCACTTGCACCAGATTCCGATAAGCATTCCAGTGGTGGTACATATACTGAAACGCAACGCGGCAGAAGATGTCAGCGATGCGACCATACGGGCGCAAATTGCCCTCACCAATGAGCATTTAAAAGGTAATGCACCCAACATTTCTACTGTACCGATCGAGTTCAGGAACCTCAAAGCGAATTGTAGGATAAAATTGGTATTGGCATTCCGCGACCCCAATGGCCGTGCAACAGATGGCATCAAGCGATACACCGTCACCAAGGCAGAGTACACTATGGGCCTGGACGATGCCAAAAAAGCCTCCACGGGCGGCGCCGATCCCTGGGATCCCAGCCGCTACCTGAATGTCTGGGTTTGCAATTTAAAGGATTGGTGCGGGTATGGTACGTTCCCCTTTATATATGAAAGTGCGACCACCCTGGATCTGCAAGGAATTGTGATGGAAAGAGGTTGTTTTGGACCCACTGCTACAAAGAATGGGACCTCTTTTACGCATGAACTCGGACATTTTCTGGGCATAAAGCACGTTTGGGGTGATGCAGACTGCGGCAACGACGATATTGCTGACACCCCTCAACAAAAAGATCCAACCATCGGCTCCCCAACCGGCGTACTAGCCACCAACTGTACAGGATCTGCACCAAATGGACGTATGTATCAAAACATGATGGACTACTCCGCAAACAGGTGCATGTATACGGTGGGACAGGCCAGAAACATGTGGGCCTACCTCAATTATTACGATACCCAGGCCAGGGCCATCGGTCGAACAGGCGTTACCTCCCGCAACAGCCTGACCAACTCCGATGCGCTCCTGCCCCCAGGTGGCACCGCTGTGGAATATACCGTGGATTTTATCCCGGAATATGAAAACCTGCCCGCCTGGAAAGCAGCGCTGGCTATGGTGCACTCTCACGTAACCCAAACCTGTATTACTGTCGATGAGATCAACCGCTTGACAGCTGCAGGAGGGAGTGCCAGGGGCTCGCGGTACCAAAGTCTTCCGGCAGATTTGGCCAATGCTATTTTCGGTTTGGGACTGTCTGCTGAAGAAGTGATTATGTCTTATACGCCACAAGGATTTATGTACGATGTTATGGGCAGAGGACCAGTTGCCCTGATAGAGAAGGGTAGCGTCAGCCTTTACGGACTTGTCATCAGTGGTATGCGGGTACAGGGCGACGATGCGGTGGTCATGATTTCCGACCCCATGAATGTGGGGCCGCAGCAATTTCACCTGGCTGTAACGCAGGACGGACATCAAAAAACGGTTCCCTATGACGACCTGGTTGCGTTTATGGACAATGCTGTTATTGCTGGCAAAACAATCTATATCGTCCGGCCGCCAAACTAGTGCAGCATCGGGCGAATACCCTGTGAAGTGGCGAGGCAGATTTTTCATTCATCAAGGCGTGAGGAGGGCGAAATGCGGGACATTTTAACCGACGAACAACGCAGATAAAGGGAAAATGTGGCCGTCACTTCACAGGGTATTCGCCGGACGCTGCACTAGTTCGCCTCCTACCATATTTTATTAAAATCAAAAATCCTACCCAATGAAAAACATGCTGCTATTGTGCATACTTATGCTGGTCATCCAGGCAGGATACGCACAGCAAACAGAATGTGGAACGGATGAGTACTTGCAAATGCAATTGCGTCGGAATCCGGGTATGCAAGCGCAAATCAACGATTTTATGACACAGGTTGCTACCTGGCTGCGCGAGCATCCTGCCGACCCTGATTTGCACGGAATTCCGGTTACCATACCCGTGGTTTTCCACGTGTTGTATAAAAATGCAGGGGAAAATCTTGCCAAAGCCACCATTGAAGAACAAGTGCGCATCACCAATGCGCAACTGGCAAGACGGGCTTCCAATTACAACACTACCCCTGCGCCCTTCAAACAGGTTGCTGCAGATGCCCGTATTCAGATTGCCCTGGCTCGCAGGGATCCGAGCGGCCGTCCAACCGACGGAATCGATCGCCAAAGCGTTACCAAGGCGGTTTATACCCAGGAACTAAACGATGCCAAACAAAGTTCGCAAGGCGGCGTAGATGCCTGGGATCCCAGCCGGTATCTGAATGTTTGGGTCTGCGACATCACTGCTTCCTGGCTGGCAGCCGGCTGGGTGCTCAATGGCTATGCGGTCTTCCCATACGAAACCACTACACCCCCCAACCTGCACGGCGTGGTGATGAATTACAGGAACATCGGTTCCGGAGAAAGCCGTGGCGGCGCAACATTTACCCATGAACTGGGCCATTTTTTGGGCCTGGAACACATTTGGGGAAATGCCAATTGCGGCGACGATCTGGTGGGTGATACGCCTACCCAGGCAGCCTTGAATACGGGTTGTCCGACCTTCCCAAAAGTTTCCGCCTGCACCGGAAATGGCGCCAACGGAGACATGTTTTACAATTACATGGATTACACCAATTGCCAAACGATGTTCACACAGGGACAGGCCCGACGGATGTGGGGTTTCCTCAATTTTGCCTCTGCCCGCTCCAGTTTGTTGCGTTCTGATGCACTCATGCCCGCTGCAGCAAGGCCTCCTTATGTCGTTGATTTTATCCCCGAATACAGCAACTTGCCCTCCTGGAAAGCCTCGCTGGCAATGGTCCATTCCTATGTTGTGCAGCAATGTGTCACCATAGCGGAGGTCAACCGCCTGATAGGTGCAGGTAGTTCAGCAAGAGGAAGTCACCTGAGCTCCGTACCTGCAGACCTGGCCAATGCTGTTTTTGGTTTGGGATTGCAGGCGGATGAAGTGCTTGCTTGCTACACACCAGCGGGATTCAACGACAATGTGATGAACAGGGGTCCGGTGGCCCTTGTAGAAGTCAGTGGCAGTTCCATTTTTGGAATCATCGTCACAGGAATGCAGGTATCGGGTAGTACCGCCACCGTCAGCATCAACGACCCGCTCGACATAGGGCCGCAAACCTTTTTGAGCCGGGTACTCCGGGCACAATCTGGTCATGAAAAGGTTGTCGACTACACTGATTTAATGACCGGCATGGAAACCGCAGTGCGGAATGGGAAGCGCCTCTATTTTGTACGGCCTATAAGCTCCATTTAGTGAACAAAAAGCCTGCTAATTGAATGCAAAACCGAAAATTATGAATAAAATATTTTTCCTGCTGCTGTTTTTAATCTGCACACAACCCGCTGTTTTTTCCCAGCAAATTTTGTTGGACAAGCCTACGCGAGCCGGCGATCTCATCCTTTTTCCGGAGTTGGGAGAAGGGAATAAAAACTATTACTACCTGCCAGATAAACCCAGATTGGGCATTCATCCCGATGGCAAACCCATGTTCTCCTTTGTCAGGTTTGTGAAAAACCAGGCAACCAGCGCAGAATCAAATTCTGCCATTACGGAAAGCCTTGTAGGTGGTGGGGTAGTGCATGCGCTGGTAGAACTTCATGTATCGGACGAACAGGTAAAAGAAGCAGAACGGGCCTTACAACGCATCAATGCCGGCGCCATAATTGTCGGCCCGGTTGTTTTCAAATCCGGTACGGTAGCACTGGTATCAGCTGTTGCCGACAAAAATGGCGATTTCGCCAAAACGGTGGTAGGACTAGGAAGTGCACCCGTTCTGGAAAACCAAAAAGCGGCAGTGGCAGTCTTGCTGAACCCGCTGGGTGCCAGGATATTATGGGAAACGTTCAATACCCCAACCCCCGATTTCTCCATTCTTTTTGAAATGGAAGTTGCGGGATTTCTGGCGCCTAAAAAGGTGACTATTGAGGCCGATTTCGATCAGATGTACAAGAACCAAACCTTTGAGGCCGCGGTGGCCATGCCGGTTTTGCAGGCAGAAATAGGGTTTGCCATCGACGATATGATGAACAATGGCGTCATCAAGGTTACTCAGGTCGGAGAAGACCAATCGCTTGATAAGATGCGAGACGCCGTTTGTACCCAACTCATGAACCTGATGTTCGAAAGAGTTGGTGGTACCGGTGTACCGCAAATCAACCAGTTGATGGGCATGAACAATCAGCCCAGCGTGCTGGATCGCGCCTCGGGTATGTTGCGGCAAAACCAGGATAATGAACGCAAGCAACAGGCTCAGGCCAACAGCCAGGCGAACCGGACACAGCCTACACCCGCTGCGGGCGGGAACACCCGGCCGCCAGCCGGTAATACGCCGACTCCTACCCCAACTCCAGCCCCTACCCCTGCCCCTACCCCCGCTCCTACTCCTCCCCCTGCTGGCGGGGAGGGAACCAATCCAGGCGCTGCTACAGACGCTACCAGCACCACACCTGCTCCCACCCCAGCGCCAACACCGACTCCAACGCCGACTCCTGCACCAACCCCTGCCCCGGCTACAACTGGTACCACTGGAAATACTGGCTCAACCCCTGCGCCAGCCGGCGGAACGACGCCATCCGGTTCCGGAAACCAAGCTGGCCAACAGGGCAGCAGCGGTGGTGGAATAGGCTCCTCCTTGTCCATCGCAGTATCTTACAAAATGCGGGAAATGCGGCAGCGCGGCAAGTATTATGTGAATTTCAACAAGTTTACGGAAACGACCCGCCCGATGGTGTTTGCCTACAACCTGGGCAGCGTAAAAAAACAATGTCCAACCTGTTTCCGTGAGGTAAACCTGGAAGACCCGCTCATGCAACAACGGGAAATCAATGCCACTCTGGGCGGAATGAATTCGGCGGATTTTGGCCAGTACGTCAATTTTGTCAGTGTTGTGTTGAAAAAACAACACGAAAACGGTGAACAGACCGTCCGGGAAGTGAAAATAGACAAGACGGAGTTCAATCAGACCGGCAATTTTTACAAAATGCTCTATGGTTTTCAAGGAGATAAGGACCGCCTGAAATGGCTTAATTACGAGTACAAAACCAAGTGGAGCTTTTTTGGCGATTATTCTGTAGAAACACCCTGGCAAAAAAGCGATTTCGGCAGCATTGCACTGGAACCGCCGTTTGTCCGCAAAACGGTATACCTCGAGGCCGATCCCGACTTTATCAAACAAGAAGGCATCCGGGCGGTAGAAGTGGCGCTGTACAGCCAACTCAGTGGCAAAACGGATACCAAGCGGATTTTATTGAAAACCAATCGGGATGAGCTATCCAAATCGGTGGAGATTCTTTTACCGAGAAACGCCGAGGAGTACGAATACGAAATTACCTGGTTTGTAAAAGGTTCGGAACCCCGACAAATTCCGCGTGCCAAAACCAAGTATGGACGAATTGACCTCGATCATTTTTAAAAATACGACACCATGATAAAGCAATTGCTCAATTATTGCCTGATGGCAGGGGCCCTGCTGGCCAGCAGCATTTCTTTGAATGCCCAAAACTGCGAACCCTTACAATCGGCCAACTCCTCCGGGCTGGAATCCTTGTTGTCGGGCGACGACAAGATCATTAGTGCCTGTATTATTTCAGAGGGAAGCGATTACATCGCCATTCGCGTAGCGTATTCCGGTTTCACCAGCAAGGATTTTAAAGTGGTAGGGAAGGTTATGGACAACATAAAAAAACCATTGCGGGAATTCGAGGACGTTACCATGACGCTGCCCAAAGGAGGCAACAGCTTCGACCTCCAATTTAGTTTTAAAAGCGCCAACAAAGCCTACACCAAATCAAGTGTAGAAAGCAAATATATTGCTGTCATCATCAGCCCTGCCAACGATCCGCTTTCCGGATTCGACATTGGGGGCACTTCCATACTCGGCACTTCTGCCATGTACAAATTGGACCGATCCTGGGCCGTAGGTGCCAGTGGCGGCGACAATTCGAAAGTCACCGTTAATGTCACCTTAACCCCTTATAGAAGTGCTTCGACCATAAAACAATAAGACCATGAACAACATAATTTATAAAATCACCGCGCTTTTATTAGCCGGAATATTGCCGCTGGCGCTGAATGCTCAGATAGAGCGAACAACCATTCCCGTTAGAGCAAGTCCCACCGTGATCAAGGCGGACCCCAAATACACTGAACAGATAAAAGTTCGGGATATGACCGAGTTCAAAAGGGTGACCCCGGAAAGGGTAGGGAGCAATCCTGGCAATACCAGCAATCCCGGGAGTTCCGGCAATACGGGTACTACTCCCCCGGTAAATCTGGAAGAGTTGGAGCGCCAGGGGCCTTCCAATAAACCTTTCAACGTTGCCAACCTGGTGCAATCGGATGTTGATTTTACAGGAGATAAGGTACTCAATGTGTACAATACCATCTTTCGGGATGCCAACATGAAATCAGGTTACTACTACTACCTGCCAGCATCCTACTCGCTTACCTGGTCGGCAACCACCAGTTCCTACGATTTCCAGGTGACTTATGGAGCTGCAGGTCGGGTGACGGTGACGGCTATCCTGCGACCAAAACTAAGCAAAAATGATCTGGACATGGCCCGGGACATTCTGAGCCAGAACATCAAAGGCAAGCCCGAGCAAGGTTTTGGTATCAAGGAGTTTATTGCGATCCCCATGTCGGAAGCCCCAGAACTGGAGTTTACCAAACTTAGCCAGTTTGGTGTTTCCACTGAAAATGTATCGCTGCGCCCACCCTCCGATTTAACCGACCCGATTTACATTTCCTTTCCCACCGATCTGATCGATGAGCTGATGGCGATGTTTTTCAACAATGTCGGTTTGTACGGGGATGTGCTCGTACACCCGGATGGCGAAGGGATGCCCAGTACCATTCGTATTCCTTTTAACCTGAAAATCGACTCGCCGGATACGTACGGGAAATTTGAAATGCAAGCATCGAGCTGGCGTGCCAATCCCTGGAGAAATACAACCGACTATCCGGTGGTACTCACCAATTTCCACGTCCTGAAACGCGAAAATACCGGGATTTATAAGGTTTACACCTGGAAAACAGGTGATGTCGAAACACCCAATGGCGCCATGGTGAATTTTGATGCCAATTCGGTTCCGGCCTGGATTGACACCGATCCTTCTATTAAAAGAATCTGGATGGATTATGCCATCAAATCCTGCAGCAATTGCAATGTGGTGGTTAAAAAGAAAATTGTCGGCACCATTCAGGATTACGAGGCCGCCCGTCCGGAAAAATTGGAATTCACCATCCTGACGCCAATGAGCTTTACCAAGGCCAGCCTGATGAAAATTTCCATTCGTTCTTTTCAGGCAACCCCTGAAGGCAACAGCAAAATTGAATTGCCTTCCCTGACGGTAAGCCAGGACGGCGCTGTGTTGGATGGTGGTACCCTGTATGTAAAAGGCGGAAAATGGATTTTGAATATAAAATGAAGGTATACATGGAGGACGGAACCCCTACGAATCCGATTGGATCAAATCGAGCAACAAGGAGGTGGTGATTGGTTCGGCACAAATCAGGCAGTACATCGACCATTTTAAAAACTAGCCCATGATGCGCCCATTCTTTTCATGGCCCTGTCTCTATCTCTTGCTAATGCCCACCTGCTTCCTGTGGAAGGATTTGGGCGCCCAGCCCGTGCTGCCATCCAAAATGGAGGTGGCTGGCCTGACGGTATACAAGGACCTCCTCAAAAGCAACATCTACTATTATGCTCCCGGCAAACTGCGCCTGGCTACCGATAAAACCGGCAAGCCAGGTTTTCAGTTGGTGCAAATGCGCTACACCGGAACAGGCGCCAGTGGAAACCAGGGTGAAAAACGGTTTTTAAACCTGGTGCAACTCACAATCTGGATGGATCAGCCGGATGGCTCTCAGTTGCAAGCTGTCCAAAATCAACTGGGCGGGTTTAAAATTAACCTGAAGCCCCTGCCATTGCAAAACATGGAAGCTTTTCTGGTCATGCCCGTAGGTGATGGCGGCGGAAAAGTTCAACGCGTTGGAAAAGCAGGTGGTATGGAAGGCGCTAATGCCAAAGGCGGCTACTGGACAGAAAAGGTGTTTACGGTTCGGCTCGACAACCACGAAGCCCAATTGCTTTGGGACCAGTTGGACAAGGGCCGGCTGGCCATGAGCCTGAGCTATGCTTTTTTCACCGAGGCCGTTTCCTCTCTTCCTGGCAGTTACGACATCTCGGGCGACCCGGAAATGGCCGCGGAATTAAAAGAAGAATTGGATGAACTGGTGCAACTTGATTCTACCAGCTCCATCCAGGCATTTGAGGCTGGTGCTTTCAGCATCGACATCGACCCGAAATTGTGGCCGGATGTGATGCGCAAGGTCGATATCAACGAGGATACGCCCCCCGCCTGGGCCATACTGGAACTGCGTTGTTACGACTTCAGCAATGCCCTGCGGCCCGACCTCGGGATGAAGATGGTTGAAATTGAGGCCAGCGGCGTAACCGACGAGCCCGTGAAAATTACTGGCAAGCGCTTCATGGCTTCCACTCCCGACCAAAATACCCTGCAAATCAAATTTCCCTACGCGATAAAAATGACCAAGCCGTATCGGTATCGCATCATCGAATACACAGAAGAGGGACAGAAAAAAGAGTTTCCCTGGGTCTTTCGGGAAAATTGGTCGGAACTGCTCGATGTCACCACGCCACCCGAACAAAACAACTTGCTGGTACGGGAACTGGAAATAGAATTGCCGCAGGAATTATCGCAAAATGATGAGATACAGCAAATCCAAACGATCTTTTTGTTTGTCCAAAAAGGCATGTCAAAAAGTTTGCAGCTGAATTGGCCCCAAGGTGCTCCGACATCCTTGCAAACGCTCCGCTTTTACGCCGATCGCGAGCAACCCGTGCACTATTACTGTAAATGGAAAAGTGGCGAAACCTGGAAGCGAACGGCCAAAAGAACCGTTGGGATTGACGATTACATCTACCTTAATTTATCAACTGATTAACCCAATGAAACAGATCATGAATGTCCGGATTGTTGTTTTGCTCTGCTTTTTGACTTCGGCTGTCTTTAACTCCTGTAACCTCGAACGGATAGAAGATAGTTCGCCTAACCTGTGCCCAAACCCGCCGAAGTCGATATTTTTGGTCAGCACCGACATGTGCGAAACCACCTGCCAGGTGTCGCTGACCAACAATTCTACCAATGCCACGTCCTACGCCTGGGATTTTGGCGACGGCAGCAATGCTACCCTGACCACACCACCCGTAAAAAGTTATGCCACCGCAGGGACCTATACCATTCGGCTCATTGCCATTAGCGCCGGAGGATGTCGTGATACCAGCACCCACGAAATTGTGGTCACCCAGGCCGTCAATGTAAGCGCCTCTTTTACGGTTATAAACGATGGGTGCTCAGCGCCCTGCACCGTGCAATTCAACAACACTTCCCAAAATGCTACCTCTTATAATTGGGATTTCGGCGATCTTGGAACCAGTTCAACAGCCTCTCCTTCGCATACCTTTTTGACAAAAGGAAACTATACTGTGCGCCTCATTGCTACCGGGCCCTCAGGAAAAGATACCGCTGAGACCACAGTAGCCATCATAAAATTACCTACCGCCGGATTTACCTTCTCCAACGACAATTGTGTGGGCCCCTGCTCGGTGCAGTTTACAGAAACCAGCCAGGATGAAACGGCGTATTCCTGGGATTTCGGAGACGGAACAGCCACGGTCACCACGGCCAATCCCTCGCATACTTTCCAGACCAAAGGCACGTATTCTGTTCGATTAATCGCCTTGAATGTGGATGGCGCTGATACCATCACGCAAACGGTGACCATCAAATCGCCCAATTTTAAAACGGTGGTTGATGTAAACAACGCTGATGTTTCGCCCTTGTTTGGGGTGGTAAAGAGCAATGGCGATTTCCACGTTTTATTCCAGCAAAATGGATACAAATCTGTACTCATCAGCCCGACCGGAACAGTAGGAAACCTGGCCACTTATTCCCTGCCCGACCTGGAGGAGTTTCACGGGGCAATTGCATCTGGCGATGGCGGTATGGGGTTGACCGGCATCCTGTATTCGCCGCTTTCCGCAGTAGCCGTTAAAATCTCTGCATCCCAGACCTTGTCGTTCAGTAAAAAATTTAGTTTTACCGGCACATCGCAATTGAGCTACGGGCAAGGGATTGGGCTCAATAATGCAGGACAATTTGTCGTAACAGGTTCTTATATTCCAACCGGAGGTGGGGATATGTTCCCGGGCTTCGCGTTGGTTTCCCAAAATGGAACGCTGAGCACAAATACTTATGTCAATACGCCAGTTGCTACCACGAGTGCTGTGTACGGAACGGGTATTACCCAACTTTCCAATAACGATTATATGGTTGTTGCACCCCAGTGGACCTTCGGAGGAAACCCGACCACCTACTTGGTCCGGACCGGGAGCACAGGACTACACATCCAGAATACCAACCTGGGCACAAGTGTAAATGTGGAGCAGATTGTGTCGGTTACTACAACCTCCTTCCTGGTTAGAAGTTCCAGTGGAAGCTATTCCATCAGTCGGCATAGTGGAACGGGAGCGGTACAGAGTACGACCAGTTTGGGCAGCATAAAATCCGTTGTGCTTTTTATTGCCAATGACGGCAACCTCATTATGTGTGGTGCCCTAAATGGCGACATCATTATGAGAAAATACAACAGCAGTAGTATGGCTGTCATTTGGGAAAAAACCTATGCAGAGGCAGGCGGAACCGCCATTCCCAAATCAGTAGTGCACACCCTGGATAACGGGTATTTGATTTGTGCAGCGTTTACTTCAGCCACAAATCAAAAACGTTTGTTGCTGATCAGAACCGATGCCACAGGGAACGCCGACTAAGATGGGCTTTAGTCTTTGGCTTTGCTCCGAAGGATTAACTATTTGGTTTTCAATACATTAATTTTTAACAAAATATTCGTTGATAAATAATGCACCTGCTGTTTTAAAAAGGGTGTTCAAAATTTAATGCTACCATTCCGAGCATTTAATGTGGTACAGTATTTTAAATTGAGATCGAAGCCTAAAGACCAACACCCAATGGCTGTAGCCCCGCTAAGCGCCAGCCATTGGCCTTGAAAAGATATATTTTGATACCTATGCTGCTCGTTTTTCTTATTAAAATATAATACCCAGGGCATTTTACTTACCAACCCGACCAATATTTATGAAAAAAGGCATTCTGTATTCCATATTACTCACAACAGCCGGCTTTTTGCTGCAAACCTGCAACCTTGAACGCATTGAGCCGGGCGATACTTCCTGCAGTGGAAAACCAACATTCAATACCTGGTTTGGCAAAGACGGGATGCTGGAGGATGGTGCAAGCGATGTGTTTGTATTGAGTTCTGGTGGCTATATCACGGTGGGATATCAGGAGCAAAGCATTAATACTGATGCAGAAGGTTTGATTGTGAGGTTTGACAATGATGGTCAGGTGGTTTGGAGTAAAACGCAAAAGGCTGGGATTAGCACCTACCTCGCTGCTGTTGAACCCATACCGAGTGGTGGTTTTGTCACAGTAGGTACAAACTACGCAACATCCCAATTGAATGAAATTTTTATATGCAGATTTGATGAAAATGGGAATATTTCCTACTCCAAAAGTCTCCCGGGTCTGAGTGCGAATTACATTGCTCAGGATGTATTGGTGGTATCCAATGGATTCTTAATTGCAGGAAGCAGTTGGGACAATGTAGATGGCCAGATGTTATTGCTAAAAACCGATTTTAATGGTAATCTGATCAGCACCAAATCCATAGGCATGGGCTCCTACGAAAGCGGTAGTCACCTTGTTGCAACGCAGGATGGCGGCTATGTTATTGTTGGTAATTCGGACGGCTTTGGAACCAGTGGGGATTACTATATGCTGAAATTGGATGCCAGCCTGACAATAATGTGGGAACAGCATTTTAGTGCAGGTGCCAATTACCGTTGCCTTCCCAATGCAATTCTTGAAACGACAGATGGCGGTTTTTTATTGGCAGGCGAAGCATATGACCAGTCAAACAACAGCGTAACCGATATTTTCCTGCTCCGAACCAACAGCAATGGGGTGGAAGTTTGGCGACGACTGATAAACAACACCAGTTATGAGTTTTGCAGTGGGGCAGCGCTGGCAAACCAGGGTTTTATCGCGGTAACTGGCTGGAAAACCGTCAACAACGAACTGCGTCCATACCTGCTTAAGATTCCTGATTCAGGCGGCACCAGTATTATCTGGGAGCGTTTTTACGATCAATACAGCACCCGAAGCATAAAATTGTGCTGCGATGGAGGTTTTGCCTTATGCGGAAGCCATTTCAACCCTGCGGACCAGGAAGAAGATGTGTATCTGATCAGGACAAATTCGGAAGGGAATTATTGACCAAAATGAATAAACTATACTCACAGTCGGCATTTTGGCAGCCTCGAATTCAAGCATTTCTAATATCACTCAATCCGTTCTTATATAGAATTATATGATGAATTTACCCACTAAATTGTTGTTTGCCGCTACGCTGATGTTGATGTATTCCTGCAACCTGGAACGCATAGAGCCGGGCGGGCCTGGTACGGCCACCAAATTCATTTCTGTGATTGGCGATAATGGGGAAAACCGGGCCAACGATTTGATTCTGACCACTGATGGCGGATACCTGATAGCAGGCTCCAACCAGCAGGCGGGAAATTTTCAGGCTTACCTCGCCAAACTTAATTCAAAAGGTGTCGTGCAATGGGAGCGAATGTTCGGTGGGATTGGCATCGAAACGGCCAAAGCGGTGGTGCAGGCACCCGATGGTGGATTTGTCTTTTGCGGCCAGATTGCCAACGACATTTACCTCTTGAAAGTAAACGCCAATGGCGATAAGGTGTGGGAAAAGACCTATGGGAGTGTGGACTCCACGGAATATGGTTTTGGCATCGTGCCCTCTGGTTCCAGCGGTGATTTTCAAATTGCATTTGTGTCGCTCTTTGGCAATACCCAATCCATAGGGCTAATGAAAATCAATGGCAATGGTTTGAAACTGAGCAGCAGCATCGTTCGAAATGGCAATTTTTATATGTACAGAATGATTAAAACAACCGACTCGAAACTCGTCTTGGTGGGCAGCGAATTCACCAGTGGTTCCAACTCCTATGTGCTGAAACTAACCGAAGCGGGTGCATACGTTTGGGAAAATCGCTTCCCAACATCCAACCCCAATTTTACCCCTTCTTATGGTATTACAGAAACGAGCAATGGCAATTTAATCGCCGCTGGCAGCGACCTCGGTTCCAATGACCACGATTTTAACCTGATAGCCTACAATGCCATTGGTGGGTTTCAGTACAGTCACGTTTGGGGAGGGGCCAATGCTGATGAGCTTCTGGGCATCACTACAACAGCAGATGGGGAGTTGTTGGTAATCGGGTATACCTCCAGTTTTTCGGGTCAGAATGAGATTTATCTCTCCAAACGAAAAGCCTCCGATGGCACTATGATTTGGGAAAAGAATTTTCAACCTGTAAGCGGCCTCTGGAACGATATCGAACTGTGTCCCGATGGAGGGTTCGTGCTTTGTGCGATGCAGAACACAACGAATGCCGATATTTTTATCATAAAAACAGATGCCAATGGCGATTATCAGTAAAAAAACACAAAAGATGCCGCCCCTATGATCACACTGCCCATTTTGGTGACATAAAGGATATTAAGTCCCTGATGTCCACCAAAAATTTGAAATATGAAGACGCTTTTTTATTGGATTCTATTCGTTGGGTTTTTATCCTCCTGTAATCTGGAAGAAATCCCGGATCAGCTCAACAGCGCATCACCCAAGGCTTTGATTCAAGTCAGCCCCGGGGGCTGCGAGAGCGTGTGCACCGTCACCATAACCAACAACAGCACCAACGCAACAAGTTGGGCCTGGAGTTTTGGAGACGGTCAAACCTCAACAGTTCGGGATCCGGCAAATCATACCTACAACAATCCAGGCAATTACACCATCCGTTTGATTGCCTGTAACGCCCAAAATATTTGCGATACTGCCACCGCTACCGTAGTAGTGGCGGCTCCGAATGTACCGCCAACTGCTTCATTTAATGTTGTGAACGACGGCTGTTCGGCAACGTGCACCATTGATTTCGTCAATACCTCCCAGAATGCGACGCGTTTTGAGTGGGATTTTGGTGATGGCACCGCCCTGGATACCATGACCAGCCCAAGTCATCAGTTCCAAACAGCCGGGACCTTTACGGTTCAATTAAAAGCATACAATGGAGTGTTAAACCAAACAACTTCCAAAACCGTCACCATAAAACCGGGCGGCTTTAAAACTTCACTCAATATTTCTACACAAAACGTAACGCCACTTCGAATTGCTGAGCGCAACGATGGCACCCTGCACCTGTTGTATTACCTGAGCGGCTACAAGTCGGTGTTGATTGATCCGAATACCCAGGTGACCGACAATCCGGTTTCATTTTCCCTGGACATGTCTGTCAACCAAAGCGCTGTTTACAATGGTGGATTTCTTTTGTCGGGTGAAAAAAGCGGCAAAATAAAGGTCGCACAAATCGATGCCGTTCAATCGAAAAAACTGGAGACCAGCGGCTTCGATTTTAATGGAAATTCGGCTAATGGACAGGGGGTAATCATCAATGCTGCTGGCGAACTGGTGCTGACAGGCCTGCGGGCTTCCCCTAGTTTGTACCCGGGGTTTGCCAAATTAAACGCTACTTCAGGCGCTATAATTTCGAATCCGGTCATCAACAACGTCGGTCTCGAAAATTATGGCGGAATATCCATCGTTCAAAAAACCACCAACGATTATTTCCTGACAGCCAATTTCCTGGCGCCACCCGGTGGCCAGATAGCCCAGCTGCTGTCTGTCTCCACAACGGGTGTGTACAATGCCAAGTACGCTTTGAGCCCTTTGAAATTTGCCAATCTTATCATTAAAACGCTGGGAAATAATTATGCTGTGCTGGGAAAGGATGGCAATGGCGTGTATTACGTTTTGGGCATCAATTCAAATGGAACCGTTGCCTGGCAACGCGAAATGCTGGCCACAACCATAAACGACATGATTTATACTGCGGACGGCCAACTGGCGGTATGTGGCACCCAATCGGGTGCGATGTACTGGGCGAAATTTCCAGCCAGCAGTGGCTCCCAATTCAGTTGGCAAAAAACCGTCCCGGGTGCCAATGGCACGATATCCGGACTTTCCCTGGTGCAAACTGCCGATGGCGGTTATCTGCTCCTGGGGCAATACGATAATGCAGGCAAACAAGAGCCCTATCTGATTAAAACCAATTCAAGCGGAGAAGCGCCCTGAAATGCAGTTTGTTCACAAAAGGATCATCTAAATGCAATGACCACATGAAACAAATACTTTTCTTTTTGATATGCATATGCAGCCTCACTTTGGCTGCCCAACCCAGATTTGAGGATGGCATGGGCAACGTGCTCGTCGGACCACTTCATTTTGAGACCGCTATTCCTTCCTCGTTCAGCATGCACCTGAGTTCCAATCAAAGTGTGTTCTGGATGCCAGTAACCGGAACCCCCTCTGGTCGTTTCACCATTGTTCAGGACGCCCCCGGGTTTTCTGATGGTGCGACCATTACCTATACTCCCAATGCCAGCAGCGTGGATTGTGGTGGTGCAGACGACAGTTATACCTTGATCATTCAGAATTCTTTGGGTGTTTCCTCCGACCCGCTGACGCTCACAGGCTGTAAAGTCCCGGCTGCCGGAACACGCCCTCTGTCGATTGTTATGGTGATGGACATTTCTGGCAGCATGGGCGAAACCGCCCGTTGTCAGTGCATAAGTGCGGCAAATGGCTGTGTTAGCAACCCTAACCCGGCAAGTGTTAGCAAACTGAATTATTTGAAGGAAAAGGTCTTGACGCTTTTCACGGCCATGCGCACCCAACTGCAGGCCGACCCGAACAATCGTTTCGGATTGGTGACCTTTGCGTCAGCAGTCAATCCAGCCATTTCGCTAACGCCATTTAACAGCACAGCGATGGCAAGCCAAATGAATACCCTGATGAACAATGCCCCGGGCCAGGGACTGCAACCGCTTGGATCAACGGCCATGGGCGGTGGCCTCAAAGCGGCGATCGATATGCTCGGCGGTGTTACTCCCGATCCAAGCCGCGCCCGGGTGATCTTGTTGATGACCAACGGTATTCAAAATCGTGCCCCCATGGTCAACAATTCAGGCGGCACGGTTACCATCAATTCCACCCCATCCGTTACCCTCAATGGAACCGATATCGTGGTGATGCCCTTTGCCATTTTTACCCCCGAGGGCTCCTACCTGGAAATGCTGAAGGCTGTTTCCCAGGCTGGCCGGCAACTGTCGGACCCGGGCATTCTGGCAACGCCTTATGTATGCGACCTGACCCAACCTTTGCAGGGAAACTGGGTCAATGCGGCTGCCTCAACGGGAAGCCCCAAATTGTTGCATTTTCGGTCCCAGGACTTAAATGGAAATTCCGGCGTGGAAACCTTTAATATTCAGGAAAATATGGATCAGTTGACGCTTTTCGTAAGCGCTGTTGGAAACCATAATTTTAATCAGTTCAAGGTCGAAAAAATAACGGGAGGAACTGCGGTCGACATTACGGCCATGGGTACCGTTATTCCTCCCATGGCAACGCCGTCGCAACACCGGGTTTTCAGTGTTGTATTTCCATTGGCCATTCCTGGCGGCGCAAATACCGCTGGGGAATACCGGATGAGTTTCCAGTCGGACAAACCTGGAATTGGCTACGATGTTTCTGCCATGGCCGACGACCGGGGGCTGAAGCAGCATTTTTTTGCCACTTCAGTTCTTGCAGCCGGACAACCGCTTGATTTGGGGGCCAACCTGCTGCAATCGGGTTTGCCTGTTACCAATGCAACCGTAAAAGCCATTCTTTATGCTCCGAAAGAGCGTCTGGGCAATGCGTTTTCCAGCACCCGGTTGCCATCCAAATACCTCAATGTAAAAGGCCCCTGGGGCCCCGTCATTGCCGACAAAGAAAAGCGCTCTTTTCTTCCGGGAAGCGGCGCGTACATCAAGCAATTTTCCATCACCGACCCCAATCTGGTTACCTTTAATACAGAGGGAAACGCGATGAAAATTGGAGAAAAAAGTATCTTGTACTCTTGAATGAAACAGATTTTGGCAAAAGTTACGAGCAGGACATTATAGCCACCATGCCTTTGACAAATCAGGGAGATGGAATCTACAGAGCCCAGTACAACGAAACCCAGCGCTCGGGTATTTACCAACTGCGGTTTATTGCAGAAGGCAGTCACCCAGCGATTGGCGATTATCAGAGAATAGAAGAAAAGACGCCGATTGTTCGGTTTGGAACCCCCGATCTGAAACAATCCTGTTTGCATGTACTCTACGATGAGCCCGTCGTTTTATCCCTCAAGCCAATCGATTTATTTGGAAACCTGCTGGGGCCAAACCAAACCGAGGCAATTACCACCCGGATGTCGAGTGGCGCAGCAGGAGAACCGGTGGATTACCTTGATGGACGGTATTTGATTCGCATTTTCCCCGATGCTGCAGAGGCTGACCCGGAGATAATCATCCAGATACACAGCAGATTATTGTATAAAGGTGCGCTTTCAGGGCTACGACAAAAAAGGACCTTCGCATCCGTGCAGGGTGGATTGGCCGCGCCAACTGGCAACTTCTCAGGCCCCTTCGGCAACGGATACTTTGGTGAAGTGAAACTGGGTTACCGTATTTACAAGCAATTGAGTCTGCAGGTTCGGGGTGGATATTACTCTTTTTCGGACTCCATCAGTACCCATCAGAATTACAGGATGCCGGCTGTTGGCATAGGCGCTTCTTATCGACTATGGACCCCGCAACTGACGGGCCTGTTCCTAAACCTCGAAGCCAACGGGGGCTTTTACAAACCCGGCTCGGGCGATTGGGAGGCAGGATACAATGCTGGTATTGGACTTCAAAAACCACTGGGACATACGCTAAACCTGTGCCTGCAAGCAGATTACCACAAATTACTGAACCTGGCGGATCGCGCATTTTTGACGTATGGAATAGGCTTGCAAATGAGATTTTAATGGGTTTCCTGGTTTGGGTTTAACAGTCAAATATAAATGCTATGAATGGTACCATAAAATTGCTTCTTTGTTTGCTTACAGCGGCAACGCTCCTGTCCTCTTGCAGCTGGATAAAATTGATGACATCAAAGTAGTGCAGCCATTCAAAGTGGATTTCTCCTCCTCAACGGCAAGCAGGTCATCGTGCAATCGGTGCTGGAAACTGCAGAGAAAAACGGCTATATCGTGAGCGGTTACCTTCAGGACGACAACACCTTTCTTAGAAAATTATTTGTCCTGAAAACAAACCCCAACCTGAGTATTGATAAAACTTATTCCTACGACGACCAGACCAAGGATACCCACTTCATGGCCTCCGCACCGGTTGCAGATGGCGGGTTCATTTTTGCCGGAGATCGTGGGTCCAACAACCTGCTCCTGGTTAAATCCGAACACGTTCTCTTAACTGGACTTTAGCCATTCGGTGTTGGTCTTTGGCTTCGATCTCGGTTATTGGTGCCTTGTGAAATCAAATACCGTAGAAATCGGAATTAAATTTTAAACACACTTTTAAAACAGCATTGCATTATTTATCAACGAATATTTTGTTAAAACTAATGCATTGAAAACCAAATAGTTAATCCTTCGGAGCAGAGCCAAAGACTAAAGACAAATGGCTAAAGCCGAGCTTAATGCAGATTTTAAATACAAATAATAAAACCGCAATTATGATTAGACCTACCCAGTTTATGTCCAAATTTTCATTTTTTGTATTTTTCATTTTATTGATGATGGCTGCAATCTGGAAAAAATAGAGGAAGTACCCTCCGTTACAACGGCCAATTTTACCTTCTCCAACGATGGTTGTCAGGCGCCTTGCAGCGTTACATTTACCAATACGAGCACCAATGCCGCCAGTTTCAGTTGGAACTTTGGCGACGGAAGTCCTGTCTCCACCGTAACCAGCCCCATGCATACTTTTACCACTGGAGGCACTTTCGACGTTAGTTTGCAGGTTACCAGCGCAAGCAATGTAAAAGACACCATTACCAAACAGGTCACCATTGCAGATGCGCCGATTGAGTTTTCAGTAACCCTTGGAGCAGCGGGTAACGATGAAACAGGTCGGGCAGTTTTACAGATTTCAGATGGTTATCTGGTGCTGGCAGAAAACAGCGACTGCCCCAGCAACAAGTGTCTGGAGATTTATAAACTCGACAAGAACGGGGCGCAAACCTGGAAGAAATCCTACGCCTACAGCACTTTTTACAACATTTACCCAAAGTGCTTGCTGGAAATCCCATCCAACGGCGGGTTTGTCATTGGAGGTTACACCCAAAACGGCGCTGAAATCGACGCCATGGCGATGAAAATAGACCCTTCCGGTAATATTTCCTGGCAGCAAAAATTCGGCGCCAGTAGTAAGGCCCAGTACTTCTACGATGTCTGCCCCAGTTCGGATGGAGGCTATGTTTTCACAGGATCCTATCAGGACGCCAGCAACAACAATGATGTGTATGTGCTGAAAACCAACTCCACGGGCGATAAGGTATGGGAACAGACGCTGAACTATCCTGGGCCAGGCACCGGGATTGCTCCCGTCGGCAATGGCTATTTGGTCCTTTCAGGCCATCCATATGAAAAAATTCGGCTCCTGTCGCTGAACTCCACCGGTGGTGTCAGCTCCACCGTGCAGGTAGGCGATGATATGTCGAATGTAAGCAACGACCTCATCGCTACTTCTGATGGCGGGTACCTCATTACCGGCGAAAGAGGATTCGACCAGTACACCGAAATTTATCTGATCAAAGTGAATGCCGCACTCAGCAAACAATGGGACCTCACATTGGCCGACATGGGTTGGTTTGAGGCTGGCATTGCACTGTGTGAACAAGCGGATGGCAGCTTTGCTGTGGCCGCTACCCGCGATTTGAACGTGGTTATTCTCAGTAAAATAAATGCCAATGGTACCCAGGGCTTTTACAAAGAATTGGGCAATGGCGACGTATATGGAATAGATGCCTGCACCGATGGCGGATATGTTCTGACCGGAAGCGATGGCAGCGGTGGCTTGTTTGTCCATAAAACAGACAAAGACGGCAACCTCTGAAAAAATCTCATAAAGTAAGCATCATGAAAAACATCAATCTATTCGTCCTTTTTACTTTGCTGGCTTCTTTTTGGGCCTGCAAGCCTCTTCCGGAACTCGGTAGTACAGGAAATGGCGGCACGCAGGCAAGCACCAATTCCAGCAGCAGCGCGGCGATGATCATCATTCCAAAAAAGAAAAAAGTGGAAGATGCAGTGCCAACCGTAAGCATAGAATGGCTTTCACCTACATCAGCCGACCTGCTGGTGAAAAATGTAGGTGGAAAAGTGGAAATGAAGGTGCGCATCAGTTCGCAAACACCCATTTCCCTGGATCAAATTGACATTCTGGTGAATGGCAAGCCCGCGGGAAACAAGGCGGGCGAAGTAGGTTTAATGCGCCGGCCGGAATTTAAGGATCAAATTCTAACTGCTCAGGTACCGGTATCGGATGGTACCAACGACGTACAGGTGGTGGTGGCGATGGCGGGTGATCAGCGTTTTTTCAGCGAAAGAACGCTGGAAAAAGGCAGTGCCGGCGTAAAAGTGCTGCAGAGCGTTCAAAGTACCACCGGTACAAGGGTCATCTGGACCCAACCCGATGCTTTCGCGCTAAAAGCCAATGAAATGTTCAACACGAGTGTTCGGGAAATGGAGATCCGCTTCAACATCAGCTCCCCTGAACGCATCGATAAAAGCCAGATTCAGGTGCTGGTAAACAAAGTGTATAAATCCCCTTCTCCCATAGCAGAATTAAAAGGAGAAAACGGAAGCTATTACTTTAAGGATGTGGTAACCCTCCAGGAGGATCTTCCATTCAATGAAGTTGGGCTACGTGTAAATGCGCCAACAGGCCCCACCACCTCACAGTTGCTCAAAGTCAACTTTTCTCCCCTCCGACCCAATCTTTACCTCCTTTCCATTGGCACCCAAACCAACCTGAAATACACGGTAAAAGATGCCCGTGATTTTGCCGGTATTTTCTCCGGACAAGGCCGGCAAATGTTTCGGATTTTTAACACCGTTACAGTGGATACCCTGCTGGGTAACAAGGCAACAACTTCAGAAATACGAGGGTCCATCGAGTCAATCAAAAACAAATTCAAAACCGGCTCCATCGGACCGGATGACATTGTCATGTTGTTCATCTCCTCCCATGGTTTTATTGATGATTTGGGTGACTTCCGGATACAGGGAGATGATTATAAGCCGGAACGCAGGCTGTCGACCTCTGTTTCCTACAAAAACGATATCCTGACCCACCTGGAATCCCTTCCCTGCAAAAAACTGGTGTTTATAGATGCCTGTCACAGCGGGGGCCAAAGCCAACAGAGCCGATGTGAACAAAGCCCTGCAGGAAATAAAAGGTACTGCCAAAGGGCTCGTGGTATTTACGTCCAGCAGCAACGAAGAAGAGTCGCACGAAGACATTGTCTGGGCCAATGGCGCCTTCACGGAAGCACTATTTCAGGGGCTTAAAGCTGGGAAAGCGGACACCAACGGCAACGGCATCATCACCCTCAGCGAACTGGATGCCTACGTGACCAAATCAGTGCCCGACATGGTGCAGACGGTGAAAAACAAACCGCAGCACCCCAAACTTTCCCGCAACGAATTGGGCAATATGGCCATCTACATTTATCAAAAGTAAATATGCCTTCCAAAGTCCAATAATCAATTAACCAGCTTACATTCTACACTCCTCAAATTAGTACATTATGAAAAAATTACTGTTGCTCTGTTTATTGACTGGAATCACCAGCATCCTGGCCCGTGCACAGGCCCCTATTTCCAATGTCACCATCCGAACCAGCGAAGAGCAGGATAAGGTGACCATCAGTTACGACCTTGCCAGAAACCCTCGAATTGCATTTTACAACATCAAAGTTAAAATTACCCTGGATGGAACGGTCCTTGACGCTCGTGGGCTATCCGGAGATGTTGGCAGCCAGGTGGCCGCTGGATTGGGTAAGAAAATCATTTGGGATGTCCACCGCGACCTTTCCGAACTTGCAGGTGAACTCAAGGTGGAAGTACTGACAGATACCCCTGGCGGCGGTGCAACCGGACCAAACGGTCCTTGCGTTCCCATCAAAACCCTGCCTGCTTATGCCGGACTGGGTGGCGTAGCGGCTAGCGGCGCCGGATTGCTGATCACAGGGCTTACCATTGAGGGTGACTCCAAGGATTTGTATGATGTTTACAAGAGCAATTTGGATGCAAGCGATCCGGTTTTTTCCGATATTAGCCGGGAGGATTATTATGCTGAGGCCAATAAAAAACATAAAAATGCCCAAATATTGATGATTGCCGGTGGCGTCACCATTGTTGCTGGTGGTGTAATAATGGTTTCCAGACTTATCAAAATCAACAATTACAACAAACGCTGTGGCGGCAAAATGGGCGACATTTCCCGGTTCAAGCTGGAACCCAGTGTTGTTGGAAACATGAATGCCCCTGGAATGGGCCTATCTCTCACCTACCAGTTTTAAGCATATGATGAATTACCGTTCCTTTTACCTTGTCATGGGGATAATGATTTTAGCCACGGCGATGCGCGCACAATGCCCGGGAACCTCGCCGTTTTGGGGACTCAACTGTTTCCTTAACTCTGAGTTTATTGGAAAATTTGGAGAAGCCAGAAACAAGGCGGAGCAATCGGTCCGCGATTTTAAGCAACTCCACCGAACAGAGCAGTTTTCGCAGGAAGAGGTGGAACGTGTGATGGACGCTTACAATGCTTCGGCTAATGAGTTCAATAATGTTTTGTACAAAATAAAAGAGGACTTGCTCGACAAGAAGAAGCGCAAATATGTGTTGCGTTATCCGGACGACTATGCGCTTCAAATAGAAGCAGAGCTGAACAAAGCAAGGGATTATTACTCCAATACCTACCAGCTGGCTGTTACAAAAGTAACCAACGGCCGGATTACAGGTACGCCCTTGCTGCTCTTGTTGCCTGAAATCATCAAGTACGGCAAACTGGCTTTCGAACTCTATAAGAAGATCAAGGACGAAGTGAAAAAATACAACAACGCGCTCTTTGATCAGTACCTTATTGAAGAATCCCGCTTTCACTCCTGGGATGAAATCAGTATAAATTAATCGACAGATGAAATCTCTTCTTTTCGACAGGCGAAAGATACTGTTGTTGCTGGGCTGGCTGCTGCCCTGGTTCATGAATGGACAAGGGCTAATCCTGAATGACAGCATTTACGAACGATTGCAGCGGCAGCCAGTATACAGCGAGGGGAGCAAGGCCGAAAATGAGCTACTGGCCATAACACCTAAAGCCGACTTGAGACCGTATTGCCCTCGTCCGCAAAGCCAGGGTGCAATTGGTTCCTGTACCGGGTGGGCTACCGGTTACGGAGCACTGAGTATTACCAAAGCCATTCAGCAAAACTGGGCTGCACAGACCGATACCATCACAAAAAATGCGTTTTCTGCCCTTTTTGTATACAATCAGGTGAAACTTGGGAGCTGCGACATGGGCGCGCCCATTGATGCGGCCTCCATGCTGTTACGGGATAAAGGGGACGTGCTTTCCTCCAGTTTTGATAAATTTAAAAACAATTGTGATCGGCAACCTTTGCCTGATGAAATCAAAGAAGCGGGCAAATACCGGATAAAAGACTTCATGACGCTTTTTGGTATTAATGATAATGCCAGAATTAAAATTGAAAAGACCAAACTTAGCTTAGCACAGAAAAAACCAGTGATCATTGGAATGCTGTTGCGCAAAAATTTTGAAAATCTGACCAGGATTAACCCCACTTGGTATCCGGACAATGGCGACACAACTTTTTGGGGCGCACACGCTATGGTCGTGGTCGGATATGACGATGGTAAAGAGGCCTTCGAAGTAATGAATAGTTGGGGATCTGGCTGGGGCGACGGCGGGTTTGGATGGGTTAAATATGCTGATTATGCTCGTTTTTGCTGCTATGCCTTTCAATTTGTCCCGTCTGACGATCCTGGCGCAAACCTGGTTTACAATGCCAGGGCTTTTTTTAGACAACCTTTTTACGATGCAGAAGATCAGCTGCTTTTTGAAAATAAGGACCTGTTTTTCAATGGTAAATACTATGAACTGAAAAAAGGTCAATTAGAGCGAAATGCCTTGGCTCAATTGTATCTGTCCTATGTCACGGAGGGCAGCTACCTGTACGCCTTTTCCGTGGACGGGAAAAAGCAAGCCAGGGTGCACTGGCCGAGAGATGGCAGCCTGGACAATAAGTTTGAAGGGTCGAATGAAAGTGCTTTCATCACCGTCCCAGAAATTCGGCTTGCCATTCCCGGTGAGAACGATGCGCTTATTTTTAATACTCCGGGAACAGAATACCTCTGTTTACTTGTTGCCCGGGAACCCATAACTGATCTTAATCAGTCGTTGAAACGGCTACAATTGCAAAGTTCCACTGATTTTTCAAAGAATCTCTACACGGCTTTTGGCGCCAGCCTGCAAGCCGCCAAAGACATTCGTTATGAAACAGATGGTTTGGGTTTCAGCAATTCCATTAAAAAGGGAAAAGCCGTGCCGATTATTTTGAGGTTGCGGGTATTGTGAACCTTCAGCCCCGATGGCATCAGGCCTGATTTTTATAGCAGTGCGCAATTGTCTGTCCATTTACCTTTTCAAAAACCCAACCAACCCCTTCATGTACACCGCCTGATCGTCCCACATGCACATGTGGCTGCCATTCGGGACAAAGCAGGAATGTTCCGTTCTTGACCGTTTCCGAAATCTTTTTCATGTGCTTCGGATCCATGGTATCGTTGGTGGCGCCGATGACCAGAGTAGGCGTTTGGACGGTGTTCAGGCGGCTCATCACATCCCAATTGGTGAGCTTGCCGCCAATCCCAAATTCACTGGGCCCCTGCATGGTCACGTATAAATCCTGGTTGATGCCGGCAAAGGAACGCTGTACCGCATTGGGCCATTCCGCCTGCGGCATCCGGCAAATGTGTTGTTCGTAAAAATTCGGGTTCAGCAATTCCATGTACCGGGGGTTGCCAAAATCCTTATCGGCCTCTAATTTACGGATCTCGGCCAGCACCGCCGGATCCATTTGTGGCGCCAATGCTTCCTCGGCATAACGCCCGTATTCCGGGCAGCTGGCCATCATGTTGGAAATGATGAGCCCTTTCAAATTGTCCTGATACTTCAAAGCGTATTCCATGGCCAGGATACCACCCCAGGAGTGTCCCAGGAGATAGAAATTGTCCTTGTTCAGTCCGAGTGCCTGGCGCACCTGCTCCACTTCTTCCACGTAGCGGGGAAGGTCCCACATGCTGCTGTCGGCGGGGTTGTCGGAAAAGCCGGTACCCAGCTGGTCGTAGTAGATGAACTCGATCCCTTCTGCGGGCAAAAAACTTTCCATGCATTCCCAGTACTCGTGGGTACAGCCCGGCCCGCCCTGCAGTAACAGTAACTTTATTTTGGGGTTGTTGCCAAAGCGCTTGGTCCAAATGTTGAAGCTGCCCTTGGGTGTTTGAATGGGAATGATTTGCACGCCGCCGGCTTGCAAACCGGTGGTGGTAGGTGAAAAATATTGACGCAGGGCATCTTTTTCCTGGTTTTCACAACCAAGGATGAATACGATAAGCAACAACAGCAGGATTTTTTTCATGGCAGACGTTTGCTCAAATTTCGGCTTTTTTATCAAATCTGTATTTTTTTTAAAAACCAGGCTTCATCTTTCCATTACTATAGCTATTGCCCACTTGCGCAGGGGCACGTTCGTTATTTGAAAACTTCCCATTTTTTTGCTAGAAACCCCAATACCCTGTTACATTGCAGCCTGTTGAACTAGGTTAAAGCCAGGCAAAATATGCGCGGCATCTAACAAGCCAAAGATTGAAAAGTATGCAGGGATTACAGGAAATGAAGAAGTTTGGCACAGCGCCGGTATTTTTTACCGCCATATCTACCATTTTGGGTGCGGTTATGTTCCTCCGGTTTGGTTTTTCCGTGGGGAACGTAGGGCTGTTGGGAACGGTTGCCATCATTATCATTGGCCACCTGGTTACCATACCTACCGCCATGGCCATTGCTGAGATTGCCACCAACCAGAAGGTAGAGGGTGGGGGAGAGTATTACATTATTTCCCGGTCTTTTGGATTGGTCATCGGCTCCACCATTGGTATTGCATTGTATTTGTCGCAGGCCATCAGTATTGCCTTTTACATTCTGGCCTTCACAGAAGCTTTCTCTTCCTTGTTTGCCTACCTCATCGCTCATTTTCAATTGCCTTCCTGGTTGGAATGGCTGCTGCACCAAAAACAAACCATAGGCATTCCTGCTTTGCTGGGACTGACGTACATCATGCTTAAAAAGGGCGCTGATGTGGGGGTGAAAGCCCTGTACATTGTCGTGGCAACCCTTGGTATTTCGCTGCTGGCATTTTTTATGGGACAAACGGAGTACTCCCAAACCCACAACGTGGAGTTTATGGCAACAGTAGCCGATGTTCCAATTTCGGTACCTGAACTGGTACCAATCCAGGATTACAACCCGGTGACGACCTACGACAGTACTGCACAGATGTACCCAACACCTGTTGACAGCGCCGGGCAACTGCCAGCCCAGCCCAGTTCGCCCTTGATTCCCATCGGCTTCTTCACCGTCTTTGCCATCATATTTCCCGCTTTTACGGGCATGACTGCCGGCGTAGGGCTTTCTGGCGACTTGAAGGACCCCGGCAAATCGCTGCCACTGGGTACCATGGCCGGAACACTGGTCGGAATGGTTGTCTATTTGTTTATTGCTTATAAACTGGCGATTTCAGCCAGCCCGCAGGACCTTGCCGATACCTCTAACCTCGTCATGGCTGATATTGCCTGGCAGGGTTGGTGGCTCATCCCGCTGGGACTGGCTGCCGCTACCATTTCCTCTGCACTGGGGTCGGTACTGGTGGCGCCGCGTACCTTACAGGCCATTGCGCGCGACCAGATCTTTCCCACACCGGGCATCAACAAATGGCTGGCGGAAGGCAGGGGGCACTCCGATGAGCCTTACAATTCCACGGTGCTCACGGTAATTCTGGCAGGTGTTTTTATACTGGCAGGTGCGCTTGACAGTGTGGCGCAAGTAATCTCCATATTTTTCATGGTCACTTACGGCTCGCTGTGTCTGATTTCATTCCTCAACCATTTTGCGGCGGATCCATCCTACCGGCCCCGGTTTAAGTCGCGTTGGTTTATCTCCCTTTTCGGCGCGATTGCCTGCTTTGGGTTGATGTTTTTTATGAATCCGGCTTACGCCCTGACGGCGATCCTTAGCATGATTGGGTTGTATTTTGCCATTACCAGTTTTAACCGGGATAAAAAAAGCATCGCCCTTATTTTTCAAGGGGTCATTTTTCAGTTCAGCCGGCAAATGCAGGTTTTCCTGCAAAAAGCCGAAAAAGAACAGGCACGCAGCTGGCGACCTTCTGCCATTGCCTATTCCGATCGTTCTTTTGACCGGCTTGGCGGTTTTCACCTGCTGCGTTGGATTGCACAGAAATATGGGTTTGGCACCTACATTCACCTGATAAACGGAAGCCTGTCACCCGAAACCCAGGCTGAGGCCAAAGACTGCAAGGATCGGCTGATTCGGATGACGGAAGCCACTGGTAGTAAAGTTTATGTGGATACCATGGTTGCGCCCACATTTCATGCCGGCATTGAGCACCTGGTGCAATTGCCCAGCATTGCCGGAATGGAAAACAACCTGCTGGTATTTGAGTATGCCAAAGCAAATACGAATGAATTGGCAGAAATCCGAAATTCGCTTCCCATGGTCCTGGCCCTGAAATTTGATGTTTTGGTGCTGGCTGGATCTGAGAAAGGCTTCGGGCTCAAACGGCAGATTCACATTTGGATTACTGCCCGGGATTACGACAATGCCAACCTGATGATTCTGCTGGCCTATATCCTGATGGGGCACAAAGACTGGCGGCAGGCGGAGATCAAAATTTTTGCTATTTTTCCGGAAGACAGCATCGAAGACGAACGCAACCGGCTGTTCATGCTGATTTCTGCGGGACAACTGCCCATTTCGCCCAACAACATCGAGTTTATTCCCCGAAAGCCCAACAGCAACAACAAAGCGATCATCGCCCAAAAATCCAAAGATGCCGACCTCACTTTCGTGGGCTTTCTTTCTGAGGCCATTGCCTCAAAAAACAAGGAGGTGTTTACTGGGCTGGACGAAATTGGCAATATCCTCTACGTTTGTGCGGTACAGGAAAAAGATATTAAGTAGGGTTGGTGTTCCTAAAATACCTGAGTGACGCGTGTATTTTAGCTGCCTCCAATGCGATACACCCGAATATATTCCATATACCTGTCTTGTGGGTAACAGGTGCTGCCATCAAGATGCCAATGGCTTGTGTATGATTGCGCAAGGAATTGACTGCCATCCACTATTTTACCAGAATTACAGCATTTTTGACAATTATCAGCCAACCTATAATTTTGGGGCGGCGAAGGGGTGCTACATCTCAGAAAGAAGCGATAATTTTACGTACAAGCGTGCTGTGCAAATTTTTTGTTTGCTGTAAGGGGATTCGCTTCTTTTTTTAAAAGAATTCAGGATGCGTATGGGCGCAGTCGGGTGTGGAATAAGCCATTTTGAAAAAGCCCGCTGCTGCCGGCGCTTGATAACCGGTATACAAGCACCTCATTTTTATTTTGGCGGCAATTTTTGTAAGTGATTTATTTTCAGTCGCTTAATGCCAGCTTATTGCTGAGTTTTTCAGCGTTGCTGGCTCTTGTATATCGAAAGTATATAGGTCAAAATCGAATCAAAAATTGTAGTTTCACACACTTGGAAAAATAATATTTCTTTATTCAATAGCATCGCAAAATACTTAACCAAATAAGGAAGAATTGATGAAGCATCTACTTTTACACGCAGCGCTGCTGTTATTGGCAGTAACACTACAGGCACAAGCGGACAAGGTTACCGTGGTGCCGCAAGCCCAGGGCATGAAATTGCAGGTAAATGGCAAGGATTTCATGATCAATGGGATGAACTGGGACTATTTTCCTATTGGCACCAACTACAATTACAGCTTGTGGAAGCAGCCCGACGATATCATCCGGGCAGCGCTGGATGAAGAGATGTCTATGCTGAAAAACATGGGGGTAAATACCATACGGCAATATACAGGCGTCCCTCCCCGGTGGATCACCTACATTCATGAAAAGTACGGCATCTACACCGTGCTCAACCATACTTTTGGCCGATACGGACTTTTGGTGGGCGGCGCCTGGGCGCCGAATACGGAATATTCCGATCCGCGGGTGCGCGAGTTGTTGATTTCGGAAGTACGGGAGATGACGCAGGAGTACAAGAATACGCCAGGACTGTTGATGTTTCTCCTGGGGAACGAGAACAACTATGGCCTTTTCTGGGACGGCGCAGAGACGGAAGACATTCCGATGGAGGACCGCAAGTCTACCATTCGGGCAGAGTCGATGTACAAACTGTTCAATGATGCGGTTGTACAAATGAAAAGCCTGGACCGGTCACATCCAGTTGCCATTTGTAACGGCGACCTGTTGTTTCTGGATATCATTGCACGGACTTGCAAGGATATAGACATTTTGGGTACCAACATGTATCGCGGTGCTTCGTTTGGCGATGCGTTCACCCGGGTCAAAAATGAAATTGGAAAGCCCCTCATGTTTACAGAATTTGGCGCCGACGCCTTTAATGCGATCACCAATTCTGAAGACCAGCAATCACAGGCATTCTACCTTTTGAAAAACTGGGAAGAGATTTACGAGAATGCGGCAGGCATGGGCAAGGCCGGTAACTCGATCGGTGGCTTTACTTTTCAGTTCAGCGATGGCTGGTGGAAATATGGTCAAACCTTGAACCTGGATATTCATGATAACAATGCTTCCTGGTCGAATGGTGGTTACCAGAACGATTACGAAGCGGGTGAAAACAACATGAACGAGGAATGGTTCGGCATCTGTGCCAAGGGGACAACCGACGAACGTGGCCTCTACCGTTTGTATCCGCGTGCTGCCTATTACGTGCTGAAGGATGCGCACGCCCTAAACCCTTATGGTAGCGGTGTTTCTGCTGAATCCATCCAACAGTATTTTGGGCAAATCCAGCTGACAGATGCCATCATAAAAGCCAGGGGAGAGAAGGCTGCTTTGGAAAGCGAGCGAGCCGGTAAGATCCGGCTAAGCCGGCTGAGTGCCGACCTGAGTACCTTCAATACGGGTGGCAGTTTGATCACCACTCCTGATGAGCCAGATCCCGCGAATCCGGTATATCCCAACCAATTGGGTTTCGACCACATGCAGTCCTTCTTTGTGGGTGTGACAGGCAATCCTACCGAAAACCTGCGGGCCAACCTCGAGCTGAACATGTTGGGAAATGTAGCACAAAACCCCATCAATGAAATATTTTATGAAAACCGGGGCCGCCCTGTTGTGGTGAACACCAACAACGGACCTGTTACCTTGAGCGATGTCAACCGATTCCAGATATACCGGGCAGATTTTACCTGGAACCACAAAGATTTCGACCTGACGGGTTTCTACAGAACAGGCCACAATCATTGGGGATATGAGGGCGACTTCTTCGGGCTGTACCTGGAAGCGAATTATGGTCCCAATATTGACATCTATAACGGTCAGGCGCCAGTGGGATTTGAACTGGATGGCAAGCGCAAACTGAAAGGCTTAAGCATTGCCATGGGACCAGAGCTATGGTGGGGCGCGAACCCTGCAGTGCTGGCTAAATACACCAAAACGCTGGCAGGCATCGACCTTACGGGTATTTTCCACGAAGATCTCGAGCAAAGGGGCACTACGCAAAGTTCTTTTGCCATCCCCGTACCCAAAACACGCAGGGCTACCCTGCAAGCCAAAACAAAATTGGGTAAAGTTGGCCTCGAATGGGGCGGCATCTGGGGCGGACAACCCCTGGTTGGTCGTACTTTTCAGGTGGTCGATGAGGTCAATGGCGAGTACAAAGTTTATCAGGACGAGATCAAACCGGAAGACAACTGGGGCGGCAAAATGAAAGTGACGTTCTCTCAGGGCCGGTTCAACTGGTATGGCCAAGCCGCTGCCATGGCGCTTGTGGCCAATGGTGGCGTGGATGCCACCAAAACATTCACTGGCTGGCGTTTGAAAGACAGCGGCAGCGGAAACCAATACAATGTACTGAGCGGTTTCACCTACACCCTCGGAAATATACAACTGGCCCCCAATTTTATGTGGCAACGCCCGATTGAGGGTCCAATTCCCTCGGATGTACCGGCCCCTGGCCGGCCGAGGAATATCCTCACAGACCCCTTTGCGGTTCGGGCAAACCGCGAAACGGTGGCCGGAGAATTTTTATTTACCTACGACCCAACACCAGCCACCTGGATGTACGACTGGGACAACGACCGGGCTGAGGATGCCAAACTGGCTGTTAGCGCTGGCTTTGTTTTCCGTCATCTTCCTACCACACAGGACGCAGCCATCGGTATCTTGCCAAACGGACGTACCACCTTTGCCTTTCCTGGCGCTGCACCTGCACAGGATTTGTGGGAAACCTACGCCCGCATCGTATCCAAAGTGCATTCCGACCTGGGCTTCGTCGCCAATGCCTACTTCGGCAATGGCCAGGCCAACGGCAGCGACCCGCGCACCATCCAACGTTTCGGTGTGGATCTTCGCTTAATTTACAAAAATGTCAAACTGATCTCTGCTGTAAAGATCAACGATTGGGGCCCATACGATTATCACCGCGACTTCAACCTCACCTTCCCGCAGCAACTTATGCTGGATATTTCCACCACCCTGGGTAAACCAGGCTGGCTGGATCTGATGCCCAACACCAGCATCGGTATTCAAGGAACTTACCGCACCCTGAACCAGTACTCGCCGCGGTACTGTCCGACCTATACCATTAACGCCGCTGGCGAACTGGTATGTGACCCAACTGCCCCCGGCTACGGAAACGGCAACGAGTGGGAAATCCGGACTTACCTGCGCATCAACATTTTTCAGTAGCCTAACCATTCATAAAACATCCTCTTATGAAACATAATAAATATATCTATCCTTTTGCCAGTTTAATGCTGGCTTTTTCTACCCTTTTCCTCAGTTGTGAAAGGGATCCGAATGAACTGAGTCCCGCCACCTATCCCACCACCGCCGACGTTTTTATTGATGGCTTTAGTGGCGATATGGGCTATGCCGCTTTTGGCGGCTCGGACGTACGGGCCTTTGATGTAGACACAGAAGTCAAATACAAGGGTACCTCCTCCATCCGTATTGCCGTTCCGGATGCCAACGACCCTGCCGGCGCCTATGCAGGAGGTGTATACTACAGCAATACGGGCCGTGATCTCTCCGGTTACAATGTGCTCAGTTTTTGGGCCAAAGCTTCCAAATCAGCTTCGATCGACCTGATCGGGTTTGGCAACGACCTGGGGGAAAACAAATACCAGGCCTCTATTTCGGGGCTGGAAGTGAACACCAACTGGAAAAAATATTATATCCCCATTCCTGATCCCGCCAAACTCAAGTCTGAGCATGGGTTGCTTTTTTTCGCAGAAGGCCCGGAAGACGACAAAGGATATACTTTTTGGATTGACGAGGTGCAGTTCGAAAACCTGGGAACGATTGCGCACAACAGCTCCGGTATCCTGAATGGTGCAGACGAAACACAAAATGCGGAAACCGGCAATGTCTTTAACATTCAAGGTTATGCTGTGGCAAACTTGCCCAATGGGATAGACCAGCGTGTGGACGCCGCACCAGCTTATTTTAATTTCGTTTCCTCCGATCCAGCAGTAGCCAGCGTCAATGCCAACGGCGTAGTGACGGTATTGGATGCCGGTACAGCGGTAATCACTGCTACCCTCGGCAATACACCGTCTACAGGCTCCCTGACGATCGTTTCGAGTGGAACTGCCGTATTGCCACAGACTGCGGCGCCAACGCCAACAGAACCTGCCAGCCAGGTGATTTCCGTCTTCAGCAATGCCTATACCAACGTTCCGGTAGATTTCTTCAACGGCTATTGGCAGTTCTCTACCGCACAAACGTTTGATTTGCAAATCAATGGAGACGACGTCAAGCGCTACACCCAACTCAATTTCGTGGGTATTCAGTTTACGTCACCCACCATTGATGCCACTGCAATGACCAATTTTCACATAGACATTTGGACGCCTGATCCGGTGGGTCCGTCTACTAAATTTAAAATATTGCTGGTAGATATTGGCGCGGATGGCGCATTTGGCGGCGGGGATGATTCATCGCATGAGATCACCCTCAGTAGTTCGAGCCTGTCCTCACAATCCTGGGTAAGCCTTGATATCCCATTGTCACAATTTACCGGCCTGACTTCGCGAAAACACCTCGCCCAAATTGTATTGTCCGGTGATTTGCCCAATGTTTTTGTAGACAATGTTTTCTTCCACAAGGTGGGCGTCGCAACGGCGCCAACAGTGGCAGCCCCTACACCCAGCCTCCCGCAAGCAAATGTAATTTCCCTGTTCAGCGGGGCTTACACGAATGTTCCTGTCGATACCTGGCGGACCAATTGGTCGGCTGCCACGCTTGAAGATGTATCCATCGCGGGTAATGCCGTAAAAAAATACTCCGCACTGGATTTTGTCGGCATCGAAACGGTTGCCAACCCAATAAATGCCAGCGGCATGACACACTTTCACATTGATGTCTGGTCCGGTGATTTCACGTTCTTCGCGGTAAAACTGGTCGACTTTGGCGCAAATGGAGCCTTTGGCGGCGGCGATGATGTAGAGCATCAGATTGATTTCAGCATGCCGGCAAAAGGGCAGTGGATCAGTTATGACATTCCCCTCAGCAACTTTACCGGGCTGACCACACGACAGCATATTGCCCAGTTCATTTTGGTAGGGCAGCCTAGTGGGGCCAGCACCGTTTATGTGGACAATTTGTATTTCCACAACTAAGCAGGTTTTTGGCCTTTGGGAGTTATTCTTTGGTTTTGATTGCGGTTGTATAGCCAATGTCAGAAGAAATACCAGGAATACTACCCTTTCCTGTTGAATACCCAATGTTTCATGCTTCGGGGCAATCCTAAAGACCAAAAGACCAAAAACCCAATTATTCACCAGCAATCAAGCATCAACACCATGAAGTATCTAAATATAAAAACACTTATCCTTTTCACCTTCGCGTGCGTACTGCCCGCTGGAATTATTTTTAGCCTGACCGCCTGTAAAGCAGATGAAGGTCAGACGCTGGACCAACGCAACTATAAGTTGGTTTGGAGTGATGAATTTGACGGCGCTGCCGGCGAATCTCCGGATCCGACAAAATGGACCTTTGACATTGGCACGGGTTCCAATGGCTGGGGAAACCAGGAATTGGAGTACTATACCAACCGCCCGGATAATGTGTCGATGGACGGCGCGGGTAACCTGCTTATCACCGCCAAGCGGGAAGCCTTTGCCGGAGCAGGTTTCACATCGGCCAGGATCAAAACCCAAGGTTTGTTCTCCCAAACGTACGGCAGGATTGAAGCCCGGCTTAAAACACCCTACGGGCCGGGTATCTGGCCTGCTTTTTGGATGCTCGGCGATAATATTGATACCGAGGGATGGCCGCAATGCGGCGAAATTGACATCATGGAACTACGCGGGCAGGAGCCCAATCTCATTAATGGTACTTTGCACGGCCCAGGATATTCGGGCGGCAATGCCATCACCAAAGTTTTCACGCTGTTGAACGACCGTTTTGACAATGATTTTCACGTGTTTGCTGTAGAGTGGGGCACAGATTACATCGATTTTTTTGTTGATGATACCCTGTACCGACACCTTACTCCGGATAACCTGACAGGGGAGTGGGTGTTTGACCGTCCTTTCTTTATTTTGTTAAATGTGGCTGTCGGCGGAAACTATGTGGGCTTCCCTACAACCGAAACTCCATTTCCACAGTCGATGACAATAGATTATGTTCGTGTGTATCAGGAGGCTAACTGATGTTGCGCTCTCGGTAAATTAAATTTGTATTATATAACAAGAAAAGACTTATACCAAGATGGAACAGGAGGGAAAAACAACAAATTTGAAGGCTGTAAAAATAGACGGGGAGCCATTCTACATGATTGCAGACGTTGATGCCATGCGTCCGTTTTTCATGAGCATTGTCAGTGACTCCGACCATTGGATGTTTGTTTCCAGCAACGGCGGACTTACGGCCGGCCGGAAGAATTCCGAATCGAGCCTTTTCCCTTATTATACGGATGACAAAATTACGGAGTCGGCAGAAATTACCGGAAGCAAGTCAATTTTTCAGGTTTGGAAAAACAACGTCCTGCAAATATGGGAGCCCTTTTCGATTCGGTTCGAGGGGGAGTTTAGGATACAAAGAAATTTGTACAAAAGCGCCCATCACAACCGGATTCTCTTCGAAGAGGTCAACCACGACCTCGGCCTGAGTTTTCAATACCAGTGGAATTTCAGCGATGCTTTTGGTTTTGTAAAAAAATCCAAACTAATCAACCATTCCGGTACAGTGCAGAAAGTGGTGGTATTGGATGGCATCCAGAATATTGTTCCATACGGCATTGGCAGCGATCTGCAGAACAAGGCCAGCAACCTGACTGATGCTTACAAACGCAGCGAATTGGCACCAAAGGCCGGCCTTGGTATTTTTGCACTCAGTGCCATTATTGTGGATAAAGCCGAGCCGAGCGAGGCACTAAAAGCAACAGTAGCCTTTTCGCTGGGTCTGGAAAATCCACGGTATTTGTTGTCGTCGCTGCAGTTGAACACCTTCAGGTCCGGCCACGATGTCGAGCAGGAAACGGATGTAAAAGGCGAAAAAGGGGCGTATTTTGTTCAGTCCGACCTTGAACTACCAACCGACTCAGAAAAGGAATGGATGCTGGTGGCCAATGTACAGCAATCCCAAGCCGAAATCATTCGCCTGATGGATGCAGTTCAGCACGACCGGGATCTGGGCAAGCGCATCCAGGAAGACATTAAGCTGGGCACCCAAAATCTGCTTCGGCTGGTGGCCGCATCGGATGGCCTGCAGTGCAGTGCCGATGCGCTACGCGACTCCCGCCACTTTTCCAACGTGCTGTTCAACATCATGCGCGGCGGAGTTTTTGATGAAAACTACCAAATAGAACGCTGGGATTTCCTCGATTATCTTGAAAAAGCCAATCACCTCGTTTTTGCCAAGCATCAGGAATCGCTCTTGCATGTTAAGGAAAAGAGCCACCTGGAGGATTTACAAGTCTTGCTGGCCAACAGCGATGATTCCGATTTTATCCGGCTTGTTACAGAATATTTGCCGTTAAAATTCAGTCGGCGGCATGGCGACCCCTCCCGGCCTTGGAACCGGTTCTCAATTAATACCCGGAGTGAGGTGGATGGCTCCAAGATCCTGGACTATGAAGGCAACTGGCGCGATATCTTCCAAAACTGGGAAGCGCTCGCCCATGCCTATCCAGCCTTTATCGAGGGAATGCTCTTTAAATTTCTCAACGCGTCCACCTTTGATGGCTACAATCCGTATCGGGTTACCAAAGACGGCTTCGATTGGGAAGCCATTGAGCACGACGATCCATGGTCCTACATCGGATATTGGGGGGACCACCAAATCATCTACCTGTTAAAGTTTTTGGAATTTGCATCCAATTACTACCCGGAGCTGCTGCAGGACCTTCTGGACAAGCCTTATTTTGTGTATGCCAACGTCCCGTATAAAATCAAGCCCTATCAGGATATTCTCAAGAACCCCAAGGATACCATCGACTTTGATTTTGAATTGGACCAAAAAATCAGGGTACTCAGAAGCGAACTTGGTGCGGATGGTGCTTTGTTGCGGGGTAAAAATGGGCAGGTACTGCATGTAAACCTGTTGGAAAAACTGCTGGCCACCCTGCTCGCAAAACTTTCCAATTTCATCCTGGAAGGCGGTATCTGGATGAATACGCAACGGCCGGAATGGAATGATGCCAACAATGCATTGGTTGGAAACGGCGTGTCTATGGTAACCTTGTATTACCTGAGACGATTTCTGCAGTGCTTTAACGAACTATTGGCACAAAGCCGGTTGGCGCAAGTGGAGGTATCTACCGAATTGGTAGAACTCTACCAGCAAATCCGGCAGGCGCTTCTGGGAAATCAGGATTTGCTGCAAGCCAAAATTAATGATCGCGATCGCAAAAAACTGTTGGATCAATTTGGCCTTGCCGCTGGCAAGTTCCGCGGGAAAGTATACGAACACGGATTTGGCGGTACGCACCAAGCCATCAATCTGGAGGAGTTGCAACAGTTTGCTGCCGTTTCACTGGCCTTTATCCACCATTCCATAGATGCCAACCAAAGACCGGATCACCTGTACCACGGTTACAATTTGATGTCCGGCAACGACGATTCCGTTACAATTGACCACCTTGGCGAAATGCTGGAAGGACAAGTAGCCGTGCTCAGCGCGGGCTATCTTTCTGCCGAAGCGAGCCTGCGGCTGCTGGACGCGCTCAGATCGAGCGCGTTGTACCGGGAGGATCAGCACAGTTACCTGTTGTACCCCAACAAGCAATTGCCGGGTTTTCTACAAAAAAATACGATTTCCAGCGATCTTTTAGCGAAAACCGGGATTTCAGAGAAACTTTCTAACAAGGATTTTAAAGCCATTCTTGAACTTGATATTGCAGGGAACTATCACTTTAATGGCAACTTCAAAAACGCGGCCGATCTGAAAGCCGCGCTGGATACCATTGAGACAGTAGACCCAACCCTCAAAGCGGCATTGCTCGGTCTTTTCGAAACCATATTCAACCACAAAGCATTTACCGGAAGAAGTGGAACTTTCTACGGCTATGAGGGCTTGGGTTCGATCTATTGGCATATGGTCTCCAAACTTCGCCTGGCAGTGCTCGAAACCGTCGTGAGTGCCATCAAAGCGCAATCCGGTGATGCGCAGACCATCAATAATCTCCTGCAACATTACTTCGAAATCACGGAGGGGATCGGCGTGCATAAATCGCCACAGTTATACGGCGCATTTCCCACCGATCCATATTCTCACACGCCGCTTGGGAAAGGGGCGCAACAACCGGGCATGACCGGCCAGGTAAAAGAAGACATTCTGTGCAGGCTCGGCGAGTTGGGTGTTTGGGTACAGCAGGGGCAATTGAATTTTCAGCCGGAACTGCTTCGGAAAGATGAATTCCTGCCATCGCGTGAAACCGTCCGCTATATTAATGTAAACGGCGCATCCAAAGAGATGGTACTGGACAAAAACAGTTTGTTTTTTACCTATTGCCAGGTGCTGGTGACGTATACATTGTCGGAGCAGGAAGGGCTCTCGGTGATCTATGAAAACGGGCAGGTCGAGCAGTCGGAACGGTTACAGATGACCCCGGAAGCCAGCCAAAAGATCTGGAACCGAACTGGCGAAATTCAGCAGATAAAGGTGACTTTAAACCCAGACCGTTTATTGAATGGATAACTTTAAAACATATTTGATGCATATTGAACGGATTTTACCCCTACTCGTGCTGATTCTCGGGGCGGTGAGTTGTCAATTTCCCAAAAAATCGTGGCGTGCCGTCATTTATGAAACCTCCGCCGGGGGAAATAAATTGCAGCAGCTGGAAGCTGCTGACGCGGCTGCACCTGCGGTAGAAATTGCCCTAAAACCGGAAGAGACTTACCAGGAAATGCTCGGTTTTGGCGGCGCTTTCACCGAGAGCTCAGCGTATTTGCTCAATAAGTTGGGCAAGGAGAACCGCGCCAGGATTTTGGAAGCCTACTTCAGCGAAGAAGGCGCCAATTATTCCCTGACCAGAACGCACATCAACTCGTGCGATTTTTCCCTGAACCAATATTCCTACGCACCGGTTCCGGATGATCAAACACTGGAGCATTTTTCTGTTGCGGAAGACCAGGGAGATTTGATCCCGATGATTAAGGAGGCACAGGAAATATCCAAAGACGGGTTCAAAATTATTGAATCACCCTGGACGGCGCCACCCTGGATGAAAGACAACAAGCAATTCGTCGGGGGTAAACTATTGCCGGAATACAACGATACCTGGGCCTTGTTTTTTTCAAAATACATCAAAGCCTATCAAAAAGAAGGCATTGACATCTGGGGGCTCACCGTTGAAAACGAACCGAATGGCAATGGCGGCAACTGGGAAAGCATGCTTTTTACGCCGGAGGAAATGACCGACTTTGTACAGCACCATCTGGGACCAAAACTGGAGCAGGATGGTTTGGGCAATGTTAAGATTTTGGGTTACGACCAAAACCGGGCCGAACTAAATGCCTGGGTGGACGCAATGTTCAAGGATGAAAACACATCAAAATATTTCGCCGGCACCGCCATTCACTGGTATGAAAGCACCTACGATTATTTTCCGGATGCGCTGCAATACGCGCACCAAAAAGCGCCCGATAAATACCTGATCCAAACCGAAGCCTGCGTAGACGCGGAGGTGCCAAAATGGAACGATGACGCCTGGTATTGGAGCAAAGAAGCTACAGACTGGGGCTGGGATTGGGCGCCGGAAAATCAAAAACACCTGCACCCGAAATACGTGCCTGTGTTCCGCTATGCACGGGATATCATCGGCTGCCTCAATAACCATGTAGATGGTTGGATCGACTGGAACATGGTGCTGGACAAACAAGGCGGCCCCAACTGGTTCAAAAACTGGTGCGTTGCGCCGGTAATTGTCGACCCCGAGAACGATGCCGTCTATTTTACACCCCTATACTACACCATGGCGCATTTTAGCAAATTTATCCGTCCCGGCGCCCGCAGAATAGGTTTTGAAAATCCCGACAAAGACGTAATGGTCACCGCCGCAAAAAATCCGGACGGCTCGGTGGCAGTTGTACTATTTAACCCAACCGATACGGAAAAACTGGTGAAAATTACATTGGAAAAAGGAACAACTTATACAAAAATCAGCGCAAAAGCGCTTCAAAGTTTGGTCTTCAATCAAATAAACTAACAAGCGATGGCACATTATCAGACAGCCCAGAAAGACAAAGTACCTGCGATTCAAAAGTTTGCATTCGGAGCCGGTCACCTGGTGAACAACTTGCTGCCCGGAGCCCTGGGCGTTTTTTCTTTTTTTCTGCTCACCGCCTTTGGCATGGACCCTTTTAGCGGGCTTGCTGGGTGGCTTGCCGAGGCTTTATGATGCCATCACGGACCCTATCATGGGTTATATTTCCGATAACACCCAATCCCGATGGGGGCGCAGAAGGCCGTATATTTTTGCCGGCGCCATCTTAAGTGGCCTGTTGTTTATCGTTTTGTGGCAACTGAATCCGGAAAATACGCAGCAATACAACTTTTGGTATTTTTTGATTTTTTCGCTGGTCTACCTGACGGGAAATACCATTTTGCCACCCCGCTCATTGGCCTGGGTTATGAAATGACCTCCGACTACAAAGAACGCACCCGGCTCATGGGTTTTTCTCAAACCATCGGGCAGATTGCCTGGATGATCGTTCCCTGGTTTTGGGTACTCATAGCAGATCCAGACCTGTTTGATACCCAGGCTGAAGGCGTTCATAAACTTTCAGTGGTCGTGGGCGCCTCGTGTATGCTGCTGGGCATTTTACCAGCCTTGTTCTGCAAAGAAGTAGACCAAACGAATTTGCAAAACAGAGATGTTATTACCTTCAGAAATTTGTGGAAAAACCTGAAAGGCTTGTTGCACAATATCGCGCTCATTTCGAAAAACAAGCCTTTTATGCGGCTTTGCGGAGCCACTTTTTTGGTCTTCAACGGCTTTCAAATGGTGGCTTCCTTCAGCTATTTTATCATCGTATTTTATTTGTTCAATGGCCAATATGATGCTGCCGGAACCTGGCCTGCATGGTTTTCTACCATCAGCGCATTGGCCACCGCCTTTATGATCATTCCAATCATCACCTGGATGTCGAACAAACTGGGCAAACGCAAAGCTTTTATCATTTCCACTGCCCTTTCCATCATCGGTTATGTCTTGAAATGGTGGGGCTTTTCTCCCGCCAACCCCTGGATGATGTTTGTTCCCATTCCATTGATGGCATTCGGTATCGGTGGCTTGTTCACGCTCATGATGTCCATGACCGCCGACGTATGCGACCTGGATGAGTTGAGCAATGGCATGCCGCGGAAAGAGGGAACTTTCGGCGCTATCTACTGGTGGATGGTCAAGTTGGGGCAGGGCCTCGCCTTGGTGCTGGGTGGCTTGGTGCTGAAGTTGGTGGGTTTTGACCAAAACGCGACGATTCAATCCGCGGATACCATTACGAATCTTAGGCTTGCGGATATTTCCGTACCGGCCATTACGGCTGCCTTGGCAATTCTGGTGATGTGGAATTACGACCTCACGGAAGAAAAAGCCCATGCAATCAAAGAAGAACTTGTTCAAAGAAGAGGCGAATTATAATAAAAATCCATACCAAAGATGTCTTACAACGCAGCACGACACCTCTCACTGAGTGATGCCAAAACAGAGAATTACCTCGCTGGGATTTCTGCACTGGAAATTCAGGATTTGTTTCTCGAAATTTTAAACAATGGCGTACACGGCTTTTGCTTTAGCCTGTATGCAGAAGGCCAGCAGCCGGGCGACCGTGTTTCAGAAGAGCAGGTCAGGCGGCGCATGCAGATCCTGAAATCGCATACCCGTTGGATTCGGTCCTTTTCTTGTACAGAGGACAATGAGCTTATTCCCAAAGTTGCAAAAGAACTCGGTTTGAAAACCATGGTAGGTGCATGGCTCGGCAAAGATCCGGAAGTAAACGAACGGGAAATTAACGGCCTGATTGAGCTCGCTAAAGCGGGCCTGGTTGATATTGCCGCAGTAGGGAACGAGGTCATGTACCGGAAAGATTTATCGGAAGAAGAATTGTTGCACTTCATACACCGCGTCAAACAGGCTATCCCGGAAATACCGGTGGGCTATGTAGACGCCTATTACGAATTTTCCCTGCGTCCTAAAATCACCGAAGCCTGCGATGTGATACTGGCCAATTGTTATCCTTTCTGGGAGGGTTGTCCGTTTGAATACTCCCTGGATTACATGAAAAAAATGGTGCAACAGGCGGAGCAAGCTGCCAATGGAAAAATGGTGATCGTTACCGAAACTGGCTGGCCCAGCCAGGGCGAAAACCTGAAGGGCGCCCAGCCTTCCGAAAACAACGCGCTGGGGTATTTTATCAATACCCAAATGTGGTCGTTGGACGAAGATGTTCCGGTTTTTTACTTTTCCTCCTTTGATGAATCCTGGAAGGTAGGTGCAGAAGGCGATGTGGGCGCCTACTGGGGAATATGGGACAAAGATGAACAATTGAAGTTTCAAAACCGATGAATACGTTTACCAGATTACAACTGATTCCGGCAAAAGGAATCTGCTATTCAGGTTTTCGCGAAAGCCAAATGCCGGGCGGAAAATATCCATCGTATGATGAGGTAAAAGAAGACTTGTTGCTTCTGCAACCTCACTGGAAATACCTCCGGCTCTACGACGTAGACCTGCATGGCGAAACAGTGCTGGAAGTCATTAGCCGGGAAGAAATGGATTTCAAAATCATGCTCGGCGCCTACATAGAGGCCGAGATGAACAACTTTGGCTGCCCTTGGGGCGGAGGCGTGTATACTGAACCGGAACTGGAGCGCAACAGGAAAAACAACATCCAGAAAATTCAGAAACTCATTCAACTCGCCAATCAATACCCGGACATCATCTTTTCACTTTCCGTAGGCAATGAAGCTTGTGTTGACTGGACGGATCATTATGTCTCCGTACAACATGTGGTGGAATACGTACAAACCGTAAAGGAGGGAGCCGTACAACCCGTCACCTTTGCGAAAACTACGTCCCCTGGCTGAGCAAACTAAAGCCACTGGCTGCGGCCGTGGATTTTATTTCTATTCATACCTACCCGGTTTGGGAATACAAAAAAATCCATGAATCACTGGAGTTTACCAAGAACAACTATTACGCCGTGGCCGATCTCTATCCCGGCAAACCTGTTGTCATTACCGAGGCTGGATGGGCCACCAATTCTAACGGAAGAGGAATCGACCCTGAACATGTCAGCGAAGAAAACCAAAAAATATATTTTGAAGATTTAATGTCCTGGACAGAAGCGGACAACATACTTACCTTCTTCTTTGAGGCATTTGATGAGTCCTGGAAAGGCTCCCATGAACCGCTGGAACCAGAAAAACATTGGGGGCTTTTTCACATCGACAGAACCCCTAAAACAGTAATAACATCCTTGAATAATACCACTATCTATTCCTAAATTTTTACACCATGAAATTTTTACCCATCTTTTTCGCGCTACTGGCTTCCATTTGTATGCAGGCGCAACCTACCACCAGCGCGCCCGTTCCGCCGCCTCGAAATGCAGCAGATGTAATTTCGATTTATGGTGAGGCTTATACGAACCTTCCTAGTATCAATTACAATCCGGGCTGGGGCCAATCTGGTACAGTTGACATCATGTTCAACCCTGGAGACGGGAACCTGGCGATGGCATACACCAACTTAAACTACCAGGGAACAGACTTTGCTGCTAACCCTCAAAATGCTTCTGCCATGGAGTATGTGCATATTGACATTTGGACCTCTAATGCAACCGTGGTGAAGTTTTCACCCATTGACAACAGTGGCGTTGGCGCTGGGGAGTTTTTGGTGGAAGTTCCCATCAACACGGGGCAGTGGAGCAGTGTAGACTTGCCAAAAAGCGCGTTCACCGGTATGTCCTGGAATTCCTTATTTCAATTGAAATTCGACGCGCAGGCTGGCGTTACGCCCTGCGACATTTATCTGGACAACATTTACTTCTATAAGAGTTCTGTCGACCCCGCAACGGATGCTACGCTGAGCAGCCTGCAGGTAAATGGTGGAAATCTGCCAGGGTTTACCCCCAGTGCAAATACCTACGCTTACGGTGTTCCAGGCGGTGGGGCAGTGCCGCAAATTACCCTGGCGACACCAACCAATTCCATGGCAAACGCAGTGATCACACAAGCTACTGGCATTCCGGGCGACGCCACAGTGCTGGTGACGGCAGCCAATGGTACGACACAGAATACGTATACCATTTCCTATTTCTTCAATTCACCCGCAACGGCAGCGCCTACGCCAACCGCTACCAACGTGATCTCGATGTTTAGCGATGCTTATACCGATGTGCCGGTAGACACCTGGAATACGGTATGGAGCCAGGCAGTTTATGCCGAGGATACGATTGCCGGTAATCCTACGAAGAAATACACCAACCTGGGCTTCAATGGCATTGAAACGGTAGTCGCCGGTTCTATCAACGCCACGGGAATGACCTACTTCCATTTGGATGTATGGACACCGAACATGACAGAACTCAAAGTAAAAGTGGTGAGTTTCCTGGGCGACGGTTTTCAGGGCGCTAATGGAGATTCGGATGGCGAACTTACCTTCCAGCTTACCAAAGGAACATGGAATCAACTCCATATCCCCCTGGCCGACTTCACAAATGCTGGCCTGAGCAGCCTGGACGATTTGTCGCAATACATCTTCACCAGCACACCTTTCGGTTCCGGTGTATTGTTTGTGGATAATGTCTTTTTCACAACAGAGGTTGTAGCGGCGGAAAATCTGGAAAATGCGAAGCCCAGGGTGTTTGCCTATCCGAACCCGGCAGCATCCAATGCCCGTATTGTCATCAACACTGATGTTAAAACCGTTGAAATTTTCAACATGAACGGACAACGGGTCATGGTTCGCAATCAACCAACCATCCAATTGGAAGGCCTTGAAAGCGGACTGTATCTGGTGAAAATAATTGATGTGAACGGTCAGATATTTACCGATAAACTGATCGTGAAATAGCCTGTAAAACGCTGTAGCCCTATCTATCGGCTTTGCGAAAAGCAGAACCCCATTCGGTGTGCATACCCGAATGGGGTTCTGTGTTTCTTATCAGATCCATCTGATGTTATGCGCCTTTGCCACAACCATTATGTTGTTTGAGCGGTTTACTGCTTTTTGTGTAATTTTGGTGTTTCGGTATTATCCAGAAGCATGTTAGGGCGTTTATCAAGGGGTAAAAAGGACTACTTTTCGCCTTTCTTCATTTTTTTAGTCATGTAATACCGGTTATGTACGGTCAAAATAGCGAAAACAGGCTAGCAATTCCCGCCTTTCAACTTCCGGTATGGATCGTCGGTCCTGCGCTCCAAATATTGTATTGGGTACTGCTGGCCTTTGTTCCGTCGCTACAAGCCCAAAAAATCCCAGAGAAAGGGACCCCCTGGATTGATAACCATACCCCCGAACAGTACAACTACCACGGCAAAATTTGGGATATCACTTCAGACCGCCATGGCATCGCTTACATGGCGGGGGATGCTGGTCTTTTGGAATACGACGGTCAAGCCTGGAACCAATACCAGGGAAGCAAAGGCTGTACCGTTCTATATTGGTGGTGAACGACACGCTGATCTATTCCGGCTCGGATTTGGATTTTGGAGAATGGCGTAAAAACAAGTTCGATCAGTGGGTCTATGCATCGCTCTATCCATTCGGGAAAGAACCCAATGAGCAGAATGAGGAGTTCTGGGGCGTGTACGAGATAAAGGGCTATGTGGTATTCATTTCGTTTTCGAACATCTATGTATACCATAACAAACAGTTGACCAAAATCTCCGCGCCTACGCGTTTTTCGGGCAGTTTTCCGGGCAGTGATAAAATTTACCTTGCTGATGAAAAAAACGGCATGTACGTTTTTAATGGAATGGCCCTGAAACAGATGTGCCAGTATCCCGATGAAAAACCCTTGAAAGTTTCCGGCGTTTTTGAAACTTCCAGCGGACCGGTATTGGTGACCAAGGATCGCGGCTTATTTTTATGGCGTGCTGATAAATTATCCCCGTTGCAAAATGCTGTTTCCAGCCGGTTGAAAAAAGACCAGGTTTTTTGCGCTGTCCAAATTAATGATTCCTGTTACGCATTCGGCACCATTTTGAGTGGATTGTATATCACAGATTTGAACGGCCGAATCCTGCAGCATATTAACAGGCAAAATGGATTGTTGAACAATACCGTCCTGAGCATGCATTATGACGCCAGTGGCCTGCTTTGGCTCGGAATGGACTATGGTATTGCTGCTCTCCACTTGCACAGTGGCTTGACCTATTTTATCGACTATCAGGGCTACTTTGGAAGCGCTAAAACGGCCGTGCTCTCAGAAGACCAGTTTTATCTCGGGACGAACCAGGGCTTGTACCTTGCACCATGGCATGCTCTGGACAACAAGGTAAACGCCGCGCCTTTCTCCCTGATCAAAGGCTCTGAAGGGCAAGTTTGGTATTTGGGCGAGATCAACAACACGATTTTATGCGGGCACGACAAGGGCTTGTATGCTGTAACCAACAATACACTGCGCCTTATTTACGACGAACCAGGCGTTTGGACATGTATCCCCTACAAAAAGGAGTACCTGTTAACCGGTAATTACAATGGCATTTCCGTTTTCAAAATGGAAGCTGGCCGGTATGTTTTTTTAAAAAAACTGGAACTTATTTTAGGTTCGTGTAACCAGATAATCAACGAAAAAGACAATGTATTTTGGGTCAATATCCCAAATTTTGGGTTGATACGATTTGAACTCGACAGTAATTTTTATCCGCAAAACAGGGTCATATTTCCGGCGTCTACCTTCATTGGCCATGCACCCTACTTGTTGAAAGATGGACAAGGGATAACCCTTTTGACCGATGAATTCCGCTACCGGTACGATCCTGCTGAGAAACGTTTCCGACAGCAAAGTGAAAATAATGCGCCTAAGAATGTGGTCGGACTTCCGCATGGTTTATACCTCCCAACGTCACTGAGCCCGAACTTCCAGTTCTTTCCAATTTACAACGGATTTGCACTTCAGGATGATTCGGTCGCCTTGCTCCAGAAAAGTCTTGATGTTTCCCTGCTCGTTCGCAAAATGGAAGCATTTAACAATCAAACCCGTCAGGTGATTTACCGCAATACCGCCATTCCGTATACCCTGAATAATCTGACCATCCGATATGTTGTCCCAAATCAAAGTAATGTGCTGTATCAGTACCAGCTCGAGGGTTTTTCAAAGCAATGGAGTGCATGGACAACCCAAACATCTGTTGATTTTTTAAACCTAACAGAAGGAGACTACAGGTTAAAAATAAGGGCTAGCGCTAACGGGAAACGCTCCGGATTAACCGAAGTGGTGTTCCACATTGCTCCGCCATGGTATCGCAGCTACTTCGCCTATGTACTGTATGTTATTTTGATAGTATTGCTCTTTTTCCTCATCCGGGCACGGCAAAACATGCGCCTGCGCGCGCAAAAGAACGATTTGCTTGGACAAGAAAAGCATGTCCTGCACCAGCAGGCTGAGAAATTCCGGCAAGAAGCCTTGCTTGGGCAGCAACAACAAATGGAGCAAGAACTAAATTTGTTGAAACAACAATTAAAGCGAAAAAGTGTCGAATTGGCAAAGCAAGCCCGCGAAAATGAGAATAAAAACCGGCTTTTAAGCCAACTAAACGAAAAAATGGATGAGGTGCGTCGAGACCCGGCCACCAGCAAAATGAATTGGGCTGACATGAAACGTCAACTGGAATTGTTTCTGGAAACAGACGACAGAACCTTTGAAATTCAAATAGACGATTTGAATCAGGAATTTTTCCAGAAACTTCGGGAGCAGTTTCCCGACTTGTCCTTGTATGATTTGCGTTTGTGTGTTTACCTGAAAATTGGCTTGAACTCCAAAGAAATTTCAGAGATCCTTAAAGTACTGCCATCCAGCATCAATGTCAGCCGCTCGCGTTTGCGAAAGAAACTCAATTTGGGCCCTGATCAGGATTTATACGGGTACCTCAACCATCTGGAGTGAAAGATGACGGACGCGAGAGCCGCTTTGCCGCTCCCTTCTTTATTGCTGAGCTAAAATTATACTCGCAACAAGATATTGCTGCAATAACGATGATTTCAATAATTAACGTGAATTTTGGACAGGTTTTTCAAAATAAGTTGTCTCGCAGGCTAAAAAGCAATAGGAACAACTTCGAATCCTCATTTTCCCGAAGGCAAAATATCTGCGAAATAGGTACCCGCTAAGTAAGCCCTACGTTCAGCGTAATCAGCGGGGTCTTCAGGAAACAAAAAAATTGGGTTTAGCAACGTGTCAGAAATAACTTTCCAATTTGGCGGCATTTTTTGAACGCTGACTGCGTTGCCAAAACAGTAATGTAATATACTACACGCCTGTTTTGACGTCTTGTCAGCGCACAAAACCTGCACCCCAAATCCGGAAAGTTATTTCCGACATGTTGCTTAAGGCTCCAAAATTGGCATAATGGAACATTAAGATTTATTTCCGATTTCCGATTACAGGAAGGATTTCCGATTTCCGATTACATGAATTCCGATTGTTGATTTGATTTAAGATTTTTGAATTATAATTGTCTCGAAACCCAATACCTATACGTGGTATTTATTTGAAATGACTTCGTGCTGTTTTCCCAAATCATAAATTTCAAATCCAATCAACAATCGGAATTCATGTAATCGGAAATCGGAAATCCTTTTTCCTGTAATCGGAAATTCTATCCAAAACGCACGTTAAATAGCAAGGTTGCTTTCCCAAGCGCAAGCAGACCGGTCAAAAACAAGGTTGGGTGATTGCGGGCATTTTATACCAGTAAAGCCACCTGTTACTTCACCACAATTTTCAGCGTGGTCATTTCCTGTCCAATTCTCAAAGTAGCCAAATACAAGCCCGCTGGGAAATTGAGCATCCGAAACTGAAACTGTTGCTCTCCAGCCTCCAACACCCCCAAATCCTGTGTTGTGATCAAGCGGCCATCGGGTGCTTGCAGGGAAATGTCAACATGTACGCTTTGTGTCAGGGTATAATTAATATTGGCGACATCGTGCGTCGGGTTGGGCTGCACACTGGCCTGGGCCGGTAAGGAAGCTGGCACCTTGACATTACTGGCACTAAAATCCGGCGACCAGTACACAGCCCTGATTTGATTGGAGGCCGTACTGAGATCCAGATTGTTGAAAAAGATATTGGGTTCCTGGCTGTTGATGCCACCTATAAGATAACCCAGCAATACGGAATCAGTGCCAAGTTGGTTCATACCCGCGATGCCTTCCCTGAAAAAGGGCAGGTCGTGCATCCAGACAAATTCTGCACTGGCGCCAAGGTAAGCATCCAGATCTCCGATTTTTTCCTCGGTCATGGTACCATTGGCCTGGCGGCTCACCAGTCCGATGGTGCGAACGAAAGGCACGTTGTCATCCTGAATGAGTTGCCCGGCATCGTTGTAGTAATATTGGGAAATACCGCCCAGGAAAACGGTATGCATGCGGTTATAAAGGCTGTCGTACAAGGCCAAATGCCCGCAATGGTATTGGTTGAGCCGGTGTTGAAAATCGTTGTTTACGCTATATCCTCCGGGGCGGATGTCCACGGTATTGAGGTAAGGCAGATCGGCAAACTGCTGGAATACGCCGGAAAATGCGGTAAACCCACTTTCTCCGTCGGGGAAAATCTGGGGCAAAAGGTTGTAATCCCGGCGATGAAGATTAATGGGGTCGTTCCATTCGGGCAGAAAATCAACGCTCAGGTTATTGCCGTCGTTCACAATGATGAACCGGCGAACAGCCTCGGTATAGCTCTGTGTAAAGGTCGGGTGGTTCATGGGATTGTAGCGGCCGTCAAACCGGTGGCCACCAACCAAATAGTAGGTTCCATCCAGGAGGCCCAATTGGCCTCCGCTAACGGCGAAGCGTTCATCCTGGATGGTTTTAAACCAGGGGTCCAGTGCTTGTCCGTTTTGTACGGCAGCCACCAAACTGTCGAGGCGTATTGCCGTCAGCAAGGGGTGGGTAACATGGTCGTCAGCGGCGGTGCTGAAACCATATCCACCAATAATGTAGAGCCATTGGCCATCCTGAAAAAACTGTAGGTTCGTAGCCAGTAGCTGCTCCCGGATTGGGTTGGGTAAACTGCCAACGTCAGCCGACCAATAGCCTGACGTTTGGGGGTCGACAACCTGTATAAGCGGGTTGTTGCCATCGGTCAAAAAGGACGCAAAAGGTTGTCGCTTGTCAAGGCCCTCGGTTCGGCCACCCATGACGATCAACTGGCCATCCATTTCCGCCACAACTGCAGAATGAACACCCTGAAAACCGGGTATGCTTAGGGTTGTTGTATGTATCTGAAAAGCCTGGGGTTGGGTAAAGGCAACGGAATAACAGGCGAAGAACAGTAAAGCGGCCAAAAGGCGTGGAAAAGATCTCATATCTCAGGTGTTTTATCCTGCAAAGAGCAGCCCGAAAACCCATTCCAGCCTTGACCAATTTAGGTACTCACTGTGATTTTTTACTGATATTCGGCATTGCACCAACTAGAAAGGACAAATCAAGTATAAAAAAGCAGTGTAGCAGTTACTTCCCTTTGGAGGCATAAAAATCCGCAATGGGTGCAAAAGGGCCGTATTTGTGCTGCGTTTCCGGAAAGGAATCAACGTATGGACCAAAGGGATGGTCAATTGGTTTTTTCGAAATATCAGGCCAGTCTTCTTTGATGAATGGGTTTTCTGGCCTTGGTTTGCTTTCCACAAAAGCGGCAACATCCCAGGCTTCTTCATCTGTCAACTGCGGATTTTCGTAGCTGGCGCCCAAGGGCATGTTGGCTTTTACGTACGACGCAAATCGGGTAAGCCTGAACAATCCGGCGGCCTGGTTGAAACTCATTTCTCCCCATAGTGGCGGATAACGCCGGTCGAAAGCGCCAGGCATGGGCAAGCCCTGGCCATCGCTGCCATGGCAAGAGACACACTTGGATTCAAAAACTATTTTTCCCCTGGCGGGATCTGCCGGACGGTCGAGATAGGGCAGGGGGGCTAAACCGACTCCCTTGGGCTTTTCTCCTTTCGGAACACCCATGGCCAGCCATTGGATGTATGCAACTATGGCTTCCATTTCCCGGCTGGTCGTATCAAGGGGTTGTCCGTTCAGACTTCGCTGGAAACAGTCGTTTACCCGCTTGGGAATGGTTTCCAATGTTCCGGAACGTGCCCTGACTTTGGGATAGTTGGCCACGACGCCCGAGTAGTTGTTGCCAAATGGCTTGGTTCCGGCGTCGAGGTGACAATTCTGACAGTTTTGTGCGTTGATGCTGTGCGGCCTAACGATGCCATTGTCTCCAAAATAGTCGTTGGTATTGGCAATCAACTCTTTGCCGTAGGCGATGAGTTCATAGTTAGGGTCCTGTGCCGCAATGCTCCAATCGGGCGCCATCCAAACCGTGTTTTTGTCGTATTTTGCTAAAATGTCGGCCTTTAATTGCTGGTAAGCCTGGCGTTTGGTATCCCGCTCAACCGACCAGGTGAGGAGCCCTCCTGCAATCAGCAAAACGACCAGGCTCCATAGTATTAACCGAAGCCGCCGCAAGGCCAAAAATTGCCGTTGAAACTGCGGTTCCTCGGAAAGTCTTTTACCATATAAACCAATACCGCTGCCGACCGCCATGATACCAATGGCCAGTACAGCAATGAGTAACCAAAGCATCGGGTAATAATAGGTATCCATCGTGTAGGGTTTGAAAGTGATTAGCAGGTGTTTATAACGGGTAAGTTACCATCAATGGGGGAGTTTTTCCCTAAAGTAGCCATACACCCAGGTTCCTGCAATGGCGCTGAGTAAGGTAATGGAAATAACAAGGGCTCCGGTTCCAATTTGAGCGTACAAAGGGCCGGGGCAGGCACCCGTCATGGCCCAGCCTAAGCCGAAGATCAGCGCGCCGTAAATGTTGCCTTTGTTGAACACCTTGTCGTGAAATTCGATGGGCTCGCCATAGATCGTTTTGGCCTTAAGTTTCTTGATCAGCCAGACGGAAATAACGCCAACAACGACGGCCGTGCCGATGACACCGTACATGTGAAATGATTCGAGCCTAAACATTTCCTGTATTCGGAACCAGGAGACAATTTCTCCTTTGACGAATACAATACCGAAAACCAGCCCTACGGCGCTGTATTTGAGGTTATACCACCAAGGGTGCTGAAGTTCCGACTCGTTGACGCATACCGCATCTAAGTTGCGGGCCTCAAAGTCGGCCGGGTTTACGTGCTGAATTATATTTTCCTGAGATTCAGGTGTTTCTGTGAAGTTTGCCATAGTTTTCTTTTTTAAATCGCCTGATTGAAGTGCGCTACAGTGCGAGAATGTAAGGGAGAATCAGGTTGGCCATGATAAACCCGCCTGCCATGAAAGAGATTGTTGCGATCAGTGAAGGCAACTGCAAGGTTGACAGTCCCATGATGGCATGTCCGGAAGTGCAGCCTCCGCCGTAGCGGGTGCCAAAGCCTACCAAAAAGCCGCCTACAACGATCATCAGAAAACCACGAAGGGTAAGCAGTTCCGTCCAGCTGAACAAATCGGACGGCACCAGATGGTTGTAATCACTGACACCATAAGTGGCCAAATCTGCGACCAGTTTGGGGTGTACCTGCATGGGTTCCGGGTTGGCCAGAAAAACGGTGGCTATGACAGCCCCGATAAACACACCTCCTACAAAAAAGAGGTTCCAGCTTTCTTTTTTCCAATCGTATTGGAAGAATTTAACATTGGCGGGAATAATGGCGGCGCAAACGTGGCGCATGCTGGAAGAAATGCCAAAATGTTTGTTGCCGAGCAACAACAGGGTGGGGACCGTAAGTCCGATAAAAGCGCCAGCAACGTACCAGGGCCAAGGTTGGGAAAGAAACTCCATAGTATGTAGTTGTGATCCGTTATGGTTAAAGATAATAGTTTAGAACAAAGTTGTATTGCCACATGTCCACCCGGTTTATGACGTATTTGTCCTGGCCGTAGGTGTCCCCGATTTGCCCCTTATGCACTACCAGGAGTTGACTTTGAAGCCCGTCCAGCCAGCCATTAAACCTGTACCGAACATCGATATTGAGTTGATTAAAGGAAGGGAATGCATATTTGTTCAGCGCGGTTTCATTGACGTCAGGCAGGTAAAAATGGCCATAGACTAGTTCAGCCTTCAAGCGTCTGTTATTCGTCGACCATGCAACTTTTCCTGTAATGGAATGGGTGTCGCCACTGCCTTCAATGCGTTCCCTTGACATAAAGGTATAGAACGGCTCCCGGCCCCATTCGCGCGGGGTAAGGAACCGACCGTCTTTGGTAACGCGGGTATAGGCAATACTCGTTTTCCATGCTTTATGTTGCCAGCCCAGCTGGGTACTCAGGGCATTTGATTGGGCGCCTTTGGGGAAATAGGTCATTTTCTGATCCGTATTTCCGCCGTCTGCCAGGGCATTTTGATGCATGAGTTGCAACCCACCGAACAAAGTGTGTCCGTTCTTCAGGGGTATTTGTAAATCATTTTGGAGGAAAACTGTGTTGGAGATGTTTTCGATCATTTGGTTCCAAAGTTGCACTTTAAGATGCTCACCAAATTTCCTGTTTACGCCAATCAACGCCACGCCTTTGCTTTCCAGATTTTCAGGGTATCCACTCAAACTGCCATCCGGATTCAAGCCTTTGGGGTATAATCCGATGGATCTTCCAACTGAATACCAGTCAACGGTACTTCTGGGCGAAATTTTCCAAAGCCACCCGCCTTCCACGCTAATGTTTGAGCCGGGAGCAGCCTGGCCCCATACGCCAGCTACCTCTGTAGGTCGCATCCGGCCATCCTGATAATTGATAAAAGGCGTTTGCAGCAACTGCTTGCCGAACTTTATCCGCCATTTTTTCTGCTCGTACTGGAGCCAGAACTCCTCCATTCGATCCAGGTTGTTCTTATTCGTCGGATCTTCTACATCAAAAAGGCCAATTTCGTAGCGGTTGGAGGCCCCGGTTGCAGGGTCTTTTTTAGTAAAATCGGAGGAAGCAAGGTTGTAGTTGAACACCCCAGCGATTCCGAAGCGAAAGCCATACAGGGGGGCGGTTTTGAAGTGCAAACCACCACCGGTTGCCAGCGCATAATAATCACTCAACCCGGCCCGGTTATCAGTGGCCATAAAAAAGCTGCGGAAATGGAGGTCCATAGACCCGTGGCGAAAAGCCTCGATCGGGTTTTTGGCGACAAACAGGCTGTCGGTCGTTTCCTGGCTTTCTTGTGCTGTACCTGAGCGTGGTAGTGCCAGGAGTAAAACCCATACCACTACCAGCTCAAGTTTGCCAATTGAGAGATTTTTGAAAGAAAATAGGTTCATCATGTGCAGATTACAGCAGCGTAGACGGGCAGACATATGCTGTAAGTTGGAATCGGCCAGTTTCCTGAATTTCCTTAAAGCCACCTTTGATGTCGATCAGGTTATCGAAACCGCGGGCCCTAAGGATAGAAGCAAAAATCATGGACCGGTAACCGCCAGCGCAATGCACATAAACGGGCTGATGCCTTGGCACGGAGGCCATAACATCGTTGATGTTGTCCAGCGGGCCATTTTCTGCTTGTACAATATGCTCAGAGTCGAATTCGCTTTTTTTGCGGACATCCAGCACATAGGCGCTGGGTTGCCTTTCCATAATGTCAGCCAGTTCAGCAGGCTCGATGGAGCGAATGGTGTCGGTTTCCATGCCGGCCTTTGTCCAGGCTTCCATGCCGCCATTAAGGAAGCCAATACAGTAATCGTATCCTACCCGTGCCAGGCGGGTAACCACTTCTGCTTCGCGGCCATCTTCTGCGACGATCAGTAATTCTTGTTTTACGTCTGGGATAAGTGAACCAACCCATGGCGCAAATCCACCATCGATGCAAATGTTGATGGCATTAGGGATAAAGCCATGCGCAAAATTTTGTGGATCGCGGGTATCGAGCACCAGGGCGCCGGTTTCGTTGGCAGCCACTTCAAACTCTCTTGGCGACAAGGCGTGATTGCCCCGTTTAATAACTTCATCGATGCTGTCGTAACCCTTTTTGTTGAGGGCAACATTCATGGGGAAATAGGCAGGCGGTGGCATCAAGCCAGTTGTTACTTCTTTGACAAACTCAGCCTGTGTCATATCGGCCCGAAGCGCATAGTTGGTGGCTTTCTGGTGCCCAAGGGTGTCAAAAGTTTCTTTGCTCATGTTTTTACCACAGGCAGAGCCGGCGCCATGCGCAGGATAAACAATGATGTCATCCGATAAAGGCATTACTTTATAGCGGAGGGAATCATAAAGTGTTTCAGCCAGTTGTTCCTGGGTCATGCTGGCTGCTTTTTGTGCCAGATCGGGGCGGCCAACATCACCAATAAAAAGGGTGTCGCCGGAGAAGAGTGCTTTTTCCTTTCCCTTCTCATCAAAGAGCAAGTAGCAGGTGCTCTCCATGGTGTGGCCGGGGGTGTGCAGCACTTTGATTTCAATTTTTCCCACTTTCAGGATTTCACCATCGGTTGCAATGTGCGCTTCAAAGGCAGGATTTGCCAGAGGGCCGTAAACGATGGTGGCTCCTGTTTTTTTGCTGAGGTCCAGGTGACCGCTGACAAAGTCGGCATGGAAGTGCGTTTCCAGTACATACTTGATTTTAGCACCACTTTTTTTTGCGCGCTCCAAATATGGTTCTACTTCGCGAAGTGGATCGATCACGATGGCCTCACCATCGCTTTCAATGTAGTATGCGCCTTGCGCCAGACAGCCGGTATAGATTTGTTCAATTGTCATAATAATTGCTCGTTTTTGTTGTTTGTTGATACAAAAATGGGAACCTGAGGCATATAAACTGTGTGACAAAGATCACTTAAAGGGGATATCCGGTAATTAGTACAACATAAGTTCCTATTAGTCCAAAGTAAGTACACTTATAAGTCCACTATTTCAATGGCCGCGCGATGCAGCTTGATTTTTCCCTGATCGGCCAATTTTCGCAATAAACGGGTGATAACCTCCCTGGAGGAGTTAAGCTCTTGCGCAATTTCTGCATGCGTCATCTGTAGCATATTCTCTTTCTGGGTGTCGCCATGGCGTTTCAGGTAAAATTCCAGCCTTTTGTCCATGTTGCGGAAAGCAACATGGTCAATGGTTAGCAACAGTTCCTCAAATCGCGCCCGGAATGTACCGACCACAAAGCGATACCAACTGGAATACCTGCGCGTCCATTCATCCATGTAATCAATCGGAACAATTAGCAACGTTGAATCAGTCACCGCTTTTGCACTTACAGCGCTGGAGCGTTGATTGAGTGCACAAATCATGGACAGGGCACAGGCTTGCCCGGATTCAAGGTGGTACATGAAAAATTCATTTCCCTCCTGATCCTCCCGGTAAAGTTTTACCAATCCATCCAGCACCACAACGGTATTGTTGATTTGCTGGCCCGTCTCCAACAATCGATCTCCCGCCTGAACCTGGCGAATCCGTCCCTTTGCTTCCATTTCCAGCAAAAGGGCTTCTTCCAAATCGGGTAATATGGCTCGTAGTTTATCCAAGTGTCAAAAATAAGAATTTGATTTAAAACATCATCAGCAAAGTATGGTTCGCTAAAATTACCAATACTGTTGTTGAAGTGTGTTCATTTAACTGTGTCAGTTCTCTTTTCTGTGGGTGTATCATAAATACTGAATCCAGATTTTATGCCAAATCAAGTTCTGCCACAAAGGTGCTGTGTGCCTTTGTGGCAATTTTATTTTGTCGCATAGAGTCGATGTGTACTTACGATACGGCCTCAAAGCAACGAATGACACAGTTTATTGAACACGCTCGTTGTTGACGATGATCTTGTATCTTTATTAATGTAACGTGAATTTTGGATAGGTTTTTCAAAATAAGTTGTCTCACAGGCCAAAAAGCAATAGGAACAACTTCGAATCCTCATTTTGCCGAAGGCAAAATATCTGCGAAATAGGTACCCGCTAAGTAAGCCCTACGTTCAGCGTAATCAGCGGGGGCTTCAGGAAACAAAAAATTGGGTTTAAGGCTCCAAGGTTGGCATAATGGAATATTAAGATTTATTTCCGATTTCCAATTACATGAATTCCGATTGTTGATTGGATTTGAAATTTATGATTTGGGAAAACAGCACGAAATCATTTCAAATAAATACCACGTATAGGTACGGGTTTCGAGACAATCATAATTCAAAAATCTTAAATCAAATCAACAATCGGAATTCATGTAATTGGAAATCGGAAATTCTTTTTCATGTAATCGGAAATTCTATCCAAAACTCATGTTATTGTAGCCTTACGGACATAAAACCGGCGCTGTACCGGCAGCAGAAGGAATTGCTTACTTTTGCCCGACAAAACTTTCTTCATGTCCTTCAACTTCGACGCTTTTGCCAATCGTCTCGCCAAAATGGAGCGTCACACCGGAAAATGGGCGCGACGACAAGGCATCAGTTGCTACCGTATTTACGATAACGATATCCCGGAATTCCCCCTTGCAGTTGACCGCTACGAAACGATCCTGCATGTTTCCGAATATGCGCGCAACCATGAAATGGAGCCAGATGAACATGCGGCATGGCTTCAGGGCTGTATAGAAACCCTCTCGGAAACCCTTCAGGTTGACAAGTCCCTCATCTTCCTGAAGTTTCGCCAAAGGCAAAAAGGGCTGCAACAATACGAGCGCTTTGCCCGCAAGGCCGATGAGTTTATTGTCAGGGAAGACGGGTTGAAGTTTATCATCAACCCGGCAGACTATCTTGATATCGGGCTTTTTCTCGACCATAGAAATACCCGGAAAATGGTTCGGGGATGGTCAGATGGCAAACGTGTACTCAATCTTTTTGCTTACACCGGCTCATTTACCGTGCATGCAGCAGCCGGAGGCGCGGTGAGCAGCCTTACCATCGACATGTCCAATACTTACCTGCAATGGGCGCTTCGTAACCTGAGTATTAATGGACTTGACAATAACCAACACCGGTTCTTGCAGGCGGATGTATTGCAATGGCTGGAATCACCCGGAAACGAACAATTTGATCTTATTGTTTGCGATCCACCCACATTTTCCAACAGCAAGCGCATGGACAGTACGCTTGATATTCAACGCGACCACGTCATGATGCTCAACAGGATCCTGCCCAGATTAGCCAAAGGGGGGAGCCTGGTTTTTTCGACCAATTATCGAAAGTTCAAACTGGCGCAGCATGAAATTAGGGCCAGTTCGATTACCGACATCAGCAAACAAACCGTGCCGGAAGATTTTCGCAACAAACGGATTCACCAGTGTTTTTTACTGAAAAAATAGTCTACCCTAAAAAAACAGCGGCCACCAAGGATTTCCTTGGTGGCCGTTTTTATGTTGATGGTAGGTTTGTTGTCACATGACAGTACGAAAACCATTATTCAACGACAATCTTTCTGTAAATCATTTCACCCTTTTCGTTGCTGATACGAAGGATGCACATGCCGGTTGGCAGAGCAGTTACGTCCAGCTGCATCGATGAAACAGTTGCGTCGTATTGTTGAGCAGACAGTACCCTGCCGTTTACATCCAATACCTCAATTTGCAGGCCGCCGCCTGTACTTTGCTTGAAGCTGATGTTGACAAAGTGGGTAGCAGGGTTGGGGTAAACTTGCAAGGTTTGCGCCCAGGCCGGCTCGGTGGTCTGCACTGTATTGGTGATGACAAAACTTGCTTCTTGGGTGCAACCATTGGCATCGGTTACCAACAATACATAGGTGCCGGCATGTAATCCACTGATATTTAAAGTATTGGCAAAAAATTGCCCATCAAGCGTCCAGTTGTACTGGTAACCAGGTGTTCCGCCGCTTACCGATAGTTGAATGCTTCCAACGCCAGCGTCATCAACATCTTGCTCAACCAATAAGGTGCCAAGCATAATCGCAGTCGGTGGCTGAACAGCCGGAAAGGTAGTTGACTGGGTGCAGCCGGCAGCGTCTGTTACGGTAACGGTATAAAGTCCGGCGCACAGGTTGTTTGCGACGGCGGTTGTTTGTCCATCACTCCAGGTGTAGGTGAATGGCATGAGACCGTCCATCGGCGTTACTGTAATGAAGCCATTGCATTCGCCCGGGCAACTCGGGGCTGCAATGGATGCCGAATAGGATGGCATGTCGGCCACGGTTATACTGAAACTACAGGTTCCGGTGTTTCCGGAATTGTCGGTGGCTTTAAATGCCTGCACCGTGAGGCCCATCGGAAAAACAGATCCTGCGGGTAATCCACCAGTTTGTTCCAGGGTAGCTGCAGTGTTCGTGCAGTTGTCGGAAAAATCGGGCTGCGGAAAAACCACCAGGGTAGAACAAATGCCGGTTGTGATATCGTCCGGACAAGTCAGTACGGGTGGAATGAGGTCTACAACGGCCAGTTCGGCAACACCGCTTACACTGTTGCCACTAAAATCTGTCAGCGTTACCATGACGTTCTGATACCCGATACCGGCACAGGTAAAGTCAGACTGATCCACACTCCAGGACGCAATTCCGCAGTTGTCGAAGGATCCATCGTCAAAAATATCTGCCGAAATGCTTGCCATACCATTGGCATCAAGTTGAGCCACGCCTTGCTTCAGGATCAGCGTCGGCGCGATGTTATCATCTTCTCCGAGCGTGGCATTGTAAATGGTCACACAACCCAAGCCATCCGTAATGGAATAGGTATGGAGGCCCGGACAGAGGTCGGTAGCCATCAGGCCCGTTTGTCCATTGTCCCAGGAAACACTGTAGGGGGAAGCGCCGCCGCTAATGCTCAAACTGATGCTGCCATTGCAATCAGCAGCGCAGGAAGCAGCATTCAGGGTAGTCGATTGGTTAGGGTTAGGCTCAACGGTAACCGACCATTGGCAGGTTCCGGTGTTGCCGTAAATATCGGTATAGGCGAATTTTTGAACGGTTGTTCCAACTGGAAACAGAACACCCGAAACAAAGCCGCTGGTTTGAACCAGTGTACCCGGATCAACCGTACAGTTGTCGTCAACCGTTGGCTGAGCATAAGCATAAAATGCATCGCAAAGCCCTAAGGTGATGTTGGGCGGACAACTCAAAATGGGGAATACGTTGTCCACTACTTTTACCGTAGCGCTGACGGAAGTGGAATTGCCGTTTACATCGGTTGCTGTTACTTCTACCGTATGTACACCAAGTTCAGTACAATCAAAGGAATTGGGGGTCACGCTGGTGCTTGCGATGTCACATTCTGTATCAAACCCAACCTGAATCAAATCTTCGGCCGTAAAATTGGCTATCCCGTCTACATCCAACGACACTGTTATGTTCTGAACGTACAAAATGGGCGGCGTAACATCTGTTGCGATAATGTCGCCAACTTGCACCTCCGTACAGCCATTGGCGTCGGTTACCGTGACGGTGTAGGTTCCGGGGCTTAGGAACAGGTTGATGGCCTCGGTAGCGGTGTTTGACCAGTTGAAGGTATAGGGTTGTGCGCCGCCATTGGCAGAGGCCGCCAGGTAGCCATCGCTGCTGTTTACACAGGAAACATTTTGTTGAATTACAATGCCGATGCTGAGTTCCTGCGGGCTGGTAATGGTAACATCCCGTTCCAGGGAACATCCGTTGCCATCGGTTACGGTCACGGTGTACAAGCCTGGCGCCAGATTGGACAATTCGGTACTGTCGGCTCCGTTCGACCATGCAATCAGCACAGGATCGGGTGCCATGGCAACAGACAAACTGATGGCGCCGTCATTTGCGCCAAAACAGGAAATGTTGGACGCGGCCAGGTTAGTTGTCAGGAAACAATTGGACGCATTGACAGTTGCAGTTTCCGACTTGGTACAGCCGTTGGCATCGGTCACAACGGCTGTGTAATTTCCTGGGACCAGATTATCGATGTCAAACGTCATTGCGCCATTGCTCCACAACACCGTATAGGGCGAAATGCCTCCTGCCGGCGATACGGAAGCGGTACCATCATTAAGACCGCCAAAGGTTTCAGCAGTCGCTGTTGCATTGGTTTGCAATTGGGTGGGTTGGGTGATTTGCTGGCTAACGGTAGCACTACAGCCATCGCCATCAATCACTACAACGGTATAATTACCAGCAACAAGGTTGGAAATGGTGGCACTCTGACCGCCATTCGACCAACCGTAATTGTACGTGCCATTTCCGCCACCAGCCACTGCGGTAATGGAGCCATTGCCCTGCCCGAAGCAGCTGATTTGCTGAATGTTATCCAGGGAAGCGGTAACGGCAGGCCGCATCATCACCAACACAGTATCCATAGCAAAACAGCCATTCAAACTGTCGGTAACCGTAAGGATATAAGTGCCTGCGGCATCTATCCGTGGCGACAAGGTTGTTTGGCCACTTATAAAATTACCATTCGGAGTGGTCCAGTCGTATTTGAAATTACTGCCCACGGATGAGCCGCTGCCATTGAGCTTTAGGATCAGTGCATTGCAGTTCAGCCAGGCATCCAAACCGGCATGGGCCATAGGAACATCGGTACTTGCGCTCACCGCAATGCTATCGATAGCAACGCAACCGCTGTTTTGACCTGTAACGGTTACATAATAGGTGCCTGCTGCAACTACTTCAACGGTAGGCGTGCTGGCACCAAATCCCCCGGGCCCGCTCCAATTGAAGTCAACATCGCCGGCGCTTACCAGCGCTTCCAGTGTTGCGGTCGGGATCAAACAGGTAATGTTTCCTCCGCTGAGGCTCAGGTCTGGAACCAGGGTGTCTTTTTCAACCATATAGGCTGCCGTTGCTGCGCAACCATTGAGCGTGTCGGTTACAACAATAGTATAGGCTCCCTCGGTTGTAGTTGGAAAACTGAGTTCGCTGCTGCTAAACCCATTCGGGCCGCTCCAGGAAATGTCAAGGTTGGTAGGATCAACGGTGGCTTCCAGGTTAGCGATAGCAGCAGTACAGGTGATGGCATTGCCGCTTACGCTCACGGTAGGAGCATCAAAATTGGCAGTAACAACCACTTCAGCCGTTCCAGTGCAGCCACTTACGGTGTTGGTAACCAACAAGGAGTAAGTCCCTGCTGCGCCAACCTGAATTTCCGTGGCACTAACATCGCTTAATATCTCGCCATCAGCAGTACTCCATGCGTAAGTAATGCTTGCTCCGCTGGCGGAACCCAAAGCACTCAGGGAAGTAGTTGGTGTAGTGCAATCGAGGTGGGTGTCTTCAGAAACCTGTGCCCAAGCCAGCGAACCATCCGATTCCACGGTGATGGTACCACTGCTGCTGCAGCCATTAACAGCGTCGGTTACGACAACTGTGTAGTCACCTGGGATGGTAACTGTTGTTGTTTCTGTTGCGGCGCTAAAGCCATTGAGGCCCGTCCAAAGATAATCGAACAACAATCCCGTCAGACTGCCATCGGCATTTGCACTAATGTCGATGCTGCTGGCAGCGCAAGTTAAACTTGGGAGGCTGTCCGACAAAGCAATGACAGGCACCTCCGTATCAGCCGTAAGGGTAAAGGCTACGATGTTTCCGCAACCACCCAGGGTATCCAGGATGGCAGCCGTATACAAGCCGGTAAGGGTTGTTGTAAAGCTTGGTTCTGACGTGTTGAATCCATTAGGCCCCGTCCAACCCTGAAAAACAGTATTTAAAGGAAGAAAAGTAGCCACAACGGTACTGGAGTCATTGAGACAATTAATGGGAGTAGCAGATGTTTCCAGCAACAGGGCCGGAATCGTACTGCTCACCACAACCACATCACTGGCGCTGCAGCCGTTGGTTTCGTCTGTGCCGGTCAGCAGGTAGTTACCGGAATGGATGAAACTGGGGTTTAAATCCAGTGAACTCAGGCCGATTTGGCCGTTGTTGTTGAAGAGTCCTCCATCCGAGGCTTCCCAAGACCAGGATACCCCATTTCCACCAGCATCCACGCTGCCAGAGAGCGTACCTGTACTGTTGGCGCAGAGTAAACTCTGATCGTCGCCAGCGGATACCAAGGGTGGGAGTGTATCCGTTACAAGCAGGAAGGTATCTTTGCTGATACAGCCACTGGGAAGGTGGGTAAGGGTGAGTTCATAGGCGCCTGCGGCATTCACCTGTACGGCAAAAGTTTCGGCGCCAGCCAGAATTTGCCCGCCGGCATAAGCCTCCCAATGTCCGCTGTAGTCATCCAGCATGTCGGAAACAATAGATTCCAGGGTAACTACCGGGTCGGTGCAGGTAATCGCATTTGGCCCGCCGATAGCGGGAGGGAGCGGATAAGCGGGGGCATCGAGCATAATAACCAGCGTTGCAATGCTGTCCATTTGATCGGTTACCGTACAGGAATAAGTTCCTGCAGGAAGGCCACTAATGTCCTCTGTGGTAGCGCCGTTGCTCCAGGAAAAGGAGTAAGGGGCTGTTCCATCGCTGACGCTGATAAATACGGCGCCATCACTGCCACCAAAGCAATGAATCTGTTGAATGGAGTCGAGTTGAATAATAGGAGTGGTTTGGGAATAAGCGGCTGAACTGGCAATGAAACACAGCAGTAAAGCCAATGCAAAACGCATTGCGTTGAGAGATGAAACCATAAGGCGGATTTAAATTAGAAATTAAAAACTAAGTTTTTTGTAATTGCGGTTTTTTACGGCCGAAAGTTATGCATTTTTGTTGCGGAGCGCAGATTACAATTTGATTAAATTTTATGATGAAGAATTCAAAACCCTATACCGGTGGCCAGCGGGTTCGAAAAGCATATGCCACAGCCATTCGTGTTTTGCTCAGTTATTCTTGGCTGCTGCTGGGTAAAAAAATATTTGGGCAGGCTTATTATGACAAGCGGATCATGGCCCTGCACCTCCGGAATGCCCAAAAGGTGAAAAATGCCATTATTGAACTGAAAGGGCTTTTTATAAAGGTGGGCCAAATGCTGTCTATCCTGTCAAATTTTTTGCCGGAGGCCTTCCAAAAGCCACTGGAGGAATTGCAGGACCATGTGCCCCCGCGACCCATGGAACAAGTCCGCGACCGCTTTTTGCGGGAGTTTGGAAAAATGCCAGAGGAGATGTTTGCCCGCTTCGACGAAACGCCATTGGCTGCCGCCTCGATCGGACAGGTGCACCGGGCGCAACTTCCAGATGGAACGGAGATTGTGGTCAAGATTCAACACGCCGACATCGAGGAAGTCGCACAAATAGATTTGCAGGTGATCCTGCGCATTACCCGCTTGATTTCCTGGTTTTACCAGATTCAGGGAATGGGCTATCTCTATACCCAGGTTCGCAAAATGATTGAGGATGAGTTGGATTTTAAGCAGGAAGCCAGGGCGATGACAAAAATTGCTCAAAATTTGGCAAACGAGCCGGGTGTAAAGGTTCCGCTGGTGTATGAAGCCTACAGTACCAGCAGGATCCTCACTTCCGGATGGTCGGATGGTAGTAAGATTTCTAATACGGAGCAACTGGAGCAATGGGGCCTCAACCGAAACGACATTGCACGAAACCTGTTGAAAGCGTATTGTAAAATGCTGTTTGTGGATGGGTACTACCATGCTGACCCACATCCGGGCAATATTTTGGTGGAAAAAAGCGGTGACATTGTGCTGCTGGATTTCGGCGCGGTAGGCCAACTCAGTGCTGCCATGCAAGAAGGGATTCCCAGGTTGATTGAAGCCGCAGTTCGAAATGATACCCAGGCAATGATTGACACCTTTCGCAATATGGGCTTTCTGACAGAAGGTAGGGAAGCACAGCAAATGGCGGAAAAATGATCAATGCACTCCGCAATTTTCTCCAAAACGAAGTGCAGTTTGAAGGGCTGAATTTCAAAGAGATCAAGGTAAATCCGCTGGACAACAGCCTCATCAATCTCTTACGGGACGTTGGGCTGAATGGAATAGCGGGCACTGTTCAGGTTCCCAAAGACTATGTCCTCCTCAACCGAATGCTGACCCTGCTCCTCGGCTTGTGCAACACATTGGCGCCCGAACTTAATCCGCTCGATGTGGTGCGCCCGTACGCCCAGCAATTTGTTATGGCGGAGAAATGCGACACCCTTACCTATATTAAGAACTTTCTTACGAATTCACTTTCAAACGCCCTGGCACTGCCTGATGAACTCCGCACCGTGTTACAAAAAACGCGCTCAGGGCAACTGGAAATGCTTAATCCGGATGTTAGGTACAGTGCCCGACTGCTTTATTTAGCAATACATCAGGTCCTGTTTGTCCTGCTCAGCGCCGGTTCGGCAACGGCCGCCTGGTATTGGTCAGACCAATATGACGTCCGCTTGCTTTGGGTGGCAGCAGCCTGCTTCACTTTTCTTTTATTGCGGGCCTTCAGAAAGGGCGAACGATTGTTCAATAAGTTGTGATCTTAATTGTGCCTGATTCCGTTGGTTATATCGAAACGTCCTTGTTCTTCCTGCCCGATCGGTCGATCATCGTCGAACTGGCCTGCTGGGTACCGAACATGGCAATGTCTTGAATATTGACATGAGGAGGTGCGCTCACCATGTAATAGATGGCATCTGCCACATCGGGTGAGGTGAGGGGCTGAAAATCGTTGTAGATCCGGGCTCGTTCCACATCGCCATCAAAACGCGTTACCGCAAACTCTGTTTCTTCCACATGGCCCGGCGATACCTGGCTTACCCGAATATTATAGGCGTGCAAATCGAGCCGTATGGCCCTGGTCAGGGCGTCGACGCCAAATTTTGTTGCACAGTAAACATTGCCATTTGGATACACTTCCTTGCCTGCACTGGATCCAATATTGATGATATGGCCCTGCCGGCGTTGTACCATGCCCGGTGCAATGCAGCGCGTAACGTACAGCAAGCCCTTTAGGTTGGTATCGATCATCGTATCCCAATGCAAAAGGCTGCCTTCGTGAATGGGTGCCAGCCCTTTCGCCAAACCAGCATTGTTGATCAAAACATCCACCACTTCCCATGGCTTGGGCAAGTTTTCCAGGTTTTCCTGCACTGCCATGGCCTCGCGAACATCAAAACACAATGTCAGGATATCCGACTGGTATTGTTCACGGAATTGTTGCGCCATGGCATCCAGCCGTTCCTGTCGTCTTCCGGTGAGGATAAGCCGATGCCCTTTTTGGGCAAAAAGCGTTGCGGTTGCTTTTCCTATTCCCGAGGTCGCTCCGGTGATGAGTACGGTTAAGCGCTTAACCTGAGGTGTTGGCGCTGCTGGGATGGTTTCCGGTTCGGGTTGGATCGCTTTTTCAACAGGCGCTGGCGTTGGGTCGGCTTGGGGCAGGCCCTCAGGTTGCTTGTTTTCCAACTGGATCATTTGCTCCAGTTTGAGTTGCAGCAGGGTGTCCTTAGGGTTTTCTTCCAGTGCTTTTTGCAGGTAGAGCACGCTGGCCTCTTGTTGGTCTGGCAGGTGCTCACTGGTCAGCAGCCCCAGTTTGCGGTAAATGCCGGGTGTGCCGGGCGCCATTTGCAACAGGCGGTCCCAACAATATTTAGCAAAGCGGTAATCGCCTTTCGATTGCGCAATTTCCCCCATCAACTCATACGATTTTGCTTCCTCCAGTCCACTGTCGTGCAAAATGCCCAGTTGTTGTTCTGCTGCTTCTGGTGATCGGGCGTGCCGGGAGAGGGCCAGCAAATACTCGGTGCGCAGATTCTGGTGTTCCGGATGCTCCTCAACTGCGAGTTGAAACAAGGCCAATCCACGCTCAATTTGGCCATTTTGCAACCAAAGCCAGGCATCTTTGATGGTTTGCTGGATTTCAGCTTTATTGATCTCTGCAACCGGTTCGTCGGAAAGTGCCGTTTCCGCTGCCGTTATTTGTTCCTGAATTGGCTCCTGTGTCTCGGCGGGCGTCAGCGGTTTGTCTTCAACAGCGGAGAAGGCTATCGGTCCGGGTGGCGGTGGCGCCAGCGTATGGCCCTCCATGGCTTTGTGTGATATTTTTTGAACAAAATCGCCGTGTTTGTCCAGCATGTCGAATTGCTGAAAGAGCAATTTGTAAGCGCCGGCCTGCAGTTGTGGAAGGGTGAAATACATCGTGTCTTTCAGGATACTGAGCACTTCGCCAATCTCATTGGCAATGTTGCGTATTCGCTGTATAAGCGCCGCTGCATCCTTTCGCTCGATGTCGGTAAGGGTGCGTTCTTTTTCAATCCAGGCCAGGTGTTGGTTTTGCCAGTAGTTCATGTACTGCAAAGCATCAGCCATTCGATCAATCAGTGTAGGTTCCGGCGTGTAGTCCGATTCTCCTGGCAAAATGGCCCGGCCATCCGCTACGGTAATAATGGCCCGGGGCTGGTGTACCAACTCCTGCAACAGCGACAATAGCCCTGTCATACAGGCTTCACTTTTTAACAGGTTAGCCGTTATGATTAGTAATAGGGGGCCGTCTTTGCCCCGCAGTTTTTCGGCTAAAAAGCCTTCCTTTTCTGTGGTGTGTTCGAATGCAATAGATGCGCCGGAAAGATCCTGGGTAATTTGGTCGGCCAGGTCTTTATTCTGACTGCAGTACGCTAAGGTTATGGTTTTCATAATGCAATGTTGTAATCGGCGATGGTATTATTCCTGGGTTAGCTCGAGCATCAGCGACTCAAAATCCTTCCGGAAGGTTTCATAACGCGACGTGGCAGGGCCGTCAAAACCGGTATGAATATGGCGGACTTTATTTTGCTGGTCAATGATGATCATCGTGGGGAAGGAACTCACTTTGCTGAGCATAGGGAAAACGCGTTCAGCGGTCGAAGTATTGGCCTCACCCGCATAAACCAGATCAAAAGGTATGCCTAAACGCTTTTTATAGGCAGCAAGATGTGCAATAGCAGCCGAGGGATCTTTGTCCCGTTCAAACCCAAATCCTACCACTGCCATCTTTTTGGCTTGTTCGGGGTGCTTTTCGAGGTAATCTTTCAGGAAAACCTGCTCATCGCGGCAGTTGGGGCACCATGTTCCCATGATGGTAAACAATCGTATTTTTCCATCAAAATAGCCTGAGGGATAGCGCAAATTGCCACCTGCTGTATTGGGCAAATCAAAAGCAAGCGGTCCGGCAGTTGGCTTTAAGGCTGTCAGGGAGTCGGGATTGCCCAAGGCGAAATTAGGGTCGCGCCAGGCGGTCCAAAGGGTCCGGTAATGTGTGCCGGATTTAAATTCGCCCTGAAGGGTGTCGCCTTTTATGCTGCCACTAAACAGGAATGCATGGGATCCATCGAAGCAGGAAAGCCAAAATTTTCGGCCCTGCACGGTTCCTTCCAAAAAGCGATAATCACCGGTTTCTGTTCGGAAAGTACCACTCAGGTGGTTGCCTTCTTGTTTGAATTCACCAATGGCTTTTTCAGGGGTTTGGGTTTCTGTGCCGAACAAGGTTGCCCAGTTGCCACTGAGGTCGGCCAAAGGTTTTTCATTCATCGGCGTAAAGCGGTACGTTTTTCCGGCTTTTGCGCGAAACCGTACCCGGTAATTTTCTTTACTGGTCACCACCCATTCGCCGTCCATATCCGGGCCGCGAATGTCCGCGCGGAGGTACGACTGGTATTCGGGAAAAAACAACACCATCGTGTCACGCGCGGTGCGCTTGTTGTGCCCAAAAAGAATGCTGTCGCAATGAATGCGCTCCGTTCCATTAATGATGTCAATGGTGAACCGATCAGCATCCAGGTAATTTACCTCGAAATTAAAGGCAACTCACCTTCGGTAAAATAGTCTTGTAAGGAAAATACCGAGTCTTTTTGTGCACGGGAAACCGGATGTCTTCCAGGCTCAAAACACCACGCCAAATACCCGGTGCGATGCTGTTGTAAGGCGCTTCCGCCACCAGGCAACCGTTGAACAGGCCGCTCAAGAAGAGCCCTGCAAGGAGGAGATAGAATGTAGTTTTATACATATTTGGAAAGAATGATTGTAATTTTGAAGGCTGCAAAATTTTAAACCGCAAAGTTCGCAAAGGGTTTTAACAATGGTGACAAACTGACCCACGAATCTGCCCTCTATTGATCTTTAGCCGTTATATGGTCTGTATGGGCAGGTAAAAACAAACTTTACTATGAAACGACTCCTTCCTTTTTGGTTTGTACTGTTCCCGCTTTTGCTGTTGGCACAGGAGCACGGCCGGCATTACACTGCTCCATCTGATCCACTGGTGCAAAAGAACCTGGCGGAATGGCAGGACCTGAAATTTGGACTGCTGATGCACTGGGGGACTTACAGCCAGTGGGGAATTGTGGAATCCTGGAGCCTTTGTCCGGAAGATGAAGGTTGGTGCGAGCGCCGGGGCCCGTACAGCACCGACTGGTATGCCTACAAAAAGGCCTACGAAAATTTGCAAACCAGTTTCAACCCGACCCGCTTTAATCCCGAAAAATGGGCTGCTGCTGCGCAAAATGCGGGCATGCGATATGTGGTGTTTACCACGAAGCACCACGACGGGTTTTGTATGTTTGATACCCACCAAACCGATTACAAGATTACGGATACGCTGTGCCCCTTTTCCAGTAACCCACGGGCAGACGTCACCAAGGCCATTTTTGAGGCTTTCAGGGAACAAAAGTTTAAAGTCGGCGCCTACTTTTCTAAGCCCGACTGGCACAGCCCCGACTTTTGGTGGCCGTACTTTCCGCCTAAAGACCGCAACATCAACTACGACCTGAACCGCTATCCGGAGCGCTACCAGCATTTTCGGGATTTTACCTACAATCAGCTCGAAGAACTGTGCACCAATTACGGTCGGCTCGACCTGCTTTGGCTGGATGGCGCCTGGGTACGGCCCGACTCTACCGTAAACCGGACGGAAAGCTGGCAGCGGGGAATCCCCGATGGACAGGACCTGGAAATGCACCGGATTGCCGCAATGGCCCGTGAAAAACAACCAGGCATCATGATCGTCGACCGATGGATACCAGGCCCTTACGAAAACTACCTCACACCAGAACAGGGGGTGCCCGACAAGCCATTGGGCGTTCCCTGGGAAACTTGCATGACGATGGGGAATTCCTGGTCGTATGTCCCGAAAGAAAATTACAAAAGCCCGCGCCGTTTGATCCATACCCTTTGTGATGTGGTGAGCAAAGGCGGCAACCTGCTGCTTAACATTGCTCCCGGACCGGATGGCGCCTGGCACCCGGAGGCCTACCAGCGCCTGGAAGCCATTGGGAAATGGATGGATGTAAACAGCGAAGCCATTTATGGCACGCACTCACCACGCAGCAGAATTACCCGACTGGGCAATATGGTGTATACGGAAAAAGGAGAGAATCTGTACGCCATTTACCTGGCGGAGGAAGGGGAGGAGCAATTGCCCGATCAGGTTTGCCTGCGTTTTCTTTGTCCGGGTAAAGATCGGAAGATCACGCTACTGGGTTGTGACACGCCGCTGAATTGGCGCTGTGTAGACGGCGATACGGTAATTTGGTTGCCTGCAGGCCACTGCGGTGAATTGGCCGGGGCGTATGCCTGGGTATTTAAAATTGGATCGTAGCGGCGACTTTAGTCGCCGAAAACGTAGCGGCGGCTTCAGTAGCCGAGATTGAAACATACCGACGGCTTCAGTCGCCGAAAATTTGCAACCGTCGCTTCAGTCGTTTCCGGCGACTACAGTCGCCTGGACTGTCACCGACTGCAGTCGGCGCTACAGCCGCAGTGCCCGCATCAACTCCTCCATGTTGTTTTGGCTCACCGGAATTTCGTATTTCCCGATTAGAATCTGGTGGTTGCGTAAAGAGGCAATTTTCTGAAGTTGCACGATGTACGATTTGTGCACCCGCATGAACTTTTCAGTGGGCAACTTTTCTTCGATCGCTTTGAGCGTCGACTTTGTCAATATCGGTTTTGCAGCGTTTTGCAGGAATATTTTTACATAATCCTTCATGCTTTCAATGTGTGTAATCTCGGGTATGTCAATTCGAACCAGCGCGTATTCAACATTGACAAAAAAGTGGCCGGCAGCCTCGATGGCTGATGGTGCTGCACTGGCTGTAATTTGGGGCTGACGGGCCATTTTTTCCGCTTGCGCTTTTAGCACCGCTTTTGAAAACCGCTCCAGACTTACCGGTTTCATCAAATAATCCACCACATCGAGTTCGTAACTTTCAACGGCGTAGTTGGAATAGGCAGTCACAAAAATTACCATCGGTTTTTCGGGCAAACTTCCAAGCAGTTGGGTGCCCAGCATTCCCGGCATTTGAATGTCGAGAAACATCAGGTCAATGGCCGATTGCTGCAGTTGTGCCATGGCCTCAAATGCGTTTTTGCAGCTGGCCACCAGTTCGAGGAAAGGAAATTGCCGGATGTAGTCTTCGAGAAATTTCCTGGCCAGACTTTCGTCATCAACGATGAGGCAACGCAATTTGATGGGTTCTTGCATGGTCAAGGTTTAACGAAGTTCTAAGCTGAGGTTGGCAACAAAATTGCCGTCGTCGTCTTTGATGTCAAGATGATACTTGCCTGGATACAGCAGGTCGAGCCTGCGTCGGACGTTTCGCAGACCAATACCGGAACTACCATCCTTCGTTGTAGCGGTTTCGGGTGCAATTTTATTGACTACTTTAAAATCCAGCTGATGCGCTTCAATGCGGATGAATATTGCGATTGTCGGATCAGCAATAAGGCCAATGCCATGCTTAAAGGCATTCTCCACAAAGGGAATCAACAACATGGGTTCAATGGTTTGGGCTCCCGGGGTACCCTCTGTTACCTGAGAAATAACCACATCCTCTTCAAATCGCATTTTTTGCAGGTCAATGTAATTTTTCAGGTAGTTCAACTCCATGTCGAGCGGAACCTGGCCGTGTCGGGAATCATACAGCATGTACCGCATCAGTTCGGATAGCTGGAGAGTTACAGCTTCTGCCTGCTCTGAGCGGCTGCGAATCAGGTAAACAATGCTGTTGAGGATGTTGAAAATGAAATGTGGACTGATTTGTGAGCGCAGGAATGACACTTCCGATTGAAGCCGTTCCTGTCGCTCTTCCTGTTGGGTTTTTTCTTGTTCCAGTAAGTAGATGATAAAGCCGTAACCTGTGCTGATGGCGGATAGAAAGGTAAGGATGATGACCGTCCACGCAAAGTCGTTGTGAAAACGTTGCATGTGGTCAAAAGCCAGCCAGCGCTTTCCATAATACTGTAAGACGGAAAAGGAAAGCACCAACACCAGCAACCCCAGCAAATATATACCAATGCCCCGCTTGCGAAAAACATACGGGATGAGCCAGTTGCTGTTGAGCAGGAACAAGGGAATGTTCGACAGCACCACGGGCAGTATGGCGATGTAAAATTGCTGAAATTCTTCATTGTCTCCGCGGCTGATAAGTGGGTAGAAAATCCAGGTCAGCCAAAACAAGATATGAAAAAGCCAGCGAAACATTTTTTGACTGGAAAAAGTCCATTTCATGCCACAAATATAGTCTGCCACGGATAAGCGGACTGCCTAGTGGCGATGTTTTGCTGCAAAGTGGAGATGAAAAGCAGGTTTGCATCGCGCTTTGCCATATTTCGGGTACAGAACGGGCATTTTTCCGGCTTACCTGCCAAATCATCCCAAATAGGGCATTTATCTCCACAATGTCGCCTATCGTCTATACCCAACAACGTAGCATGTATATTCCCGGTTTCTTTGTAGTATCAATGCTGAACAAAACAATCCTTATGAAATTTTTTCTTTCCAGTTTTTTCAATGGTCTAACATTGGCAGCAATCTTGCTGTCTTTTGTACCCTTATCTCTCCTTGCGCAACAACCGGGCTCCGGTTTTGGCGATCCCTCCAAAATGAACATCGGTCACTTTTACGGAAAGGTGGTAGATGAAAACGGCAAAGGTGTTGGATATGCCACGGTTCAGCTGTCGGGCAAAAAGTTTGATCCTGCCACCAAAACCCTTTCGGAAGGTCTGATATCGGGGCAGTTGACCCTGGACAATGGTGATTTCAGTTTGACCAACCTTCCTGTTGCCGGCGAATTTACCCTGAAGGTTTCCTACCTGGGTTACGCCGAAATGGAAAAAACAGTCAGTTTCGGCGTAAAGCCACCCCAGGGAGGCATGCCTCAGGGCGCGCCGACATCGGGTGGATCTCCCGGCGCTGGAATGAACTTCGACATTGATCTTGGAAATATCGTGCTGAAACCGGATTCCAAAACCCTGGCAGAAGTAACCATAACCGGCGAAGCATCGGGTACCACTTTGGCACTCGATCGCAAGGTTTACCGGGTGGATAAAGACGCTTCTGCCACCGGCGGCAATGCCCAGGATGCCCTCAAAAATGTACCGTCTTTGTCGGTCGACATCGATGGTAACGTTTCGCTGCGCAACGGCGCGCCCCAGATTTTTGTAGATGGCCGACCTACCACGCTTTCTCTTCAGCAAATTTCTGCCGATGCTATTGAATCCGTAGAAGTCATCACCAATCCCTCTGCCAAATTTGATGCAGGCGGCGGTACTGCTGGTATTGTCAACATTGTTCTGAAAAAAGAACGCAGAATCGGGTACAATGGTAATGTCCGGGCTGGCACCGACAGCCGCGCCGGATTCAACCTCGGTGGCGATGTAAACGCCCGTGGTGAAAAGATCAACCTGTTTGCATCGGGTAACCTGAACCAGGGCAACGGCTTTTCCACGGGTGAAACATATCGCCAAAACCTGTATACCAACCCACTCACCAACCTGACACAGATCACCGATGGGGAAAATACCCGGCTGTTCGTTAATGGCCGGGCCGGCATCGATTGGTTCATGGACAACCGGAATACGATCACTTTTTCCGGGAGTTACATGCATGGCGACATGCAGCCCAACGATGTCATTACAACCACCATTGATACCCTGCTTACAACAGGATTATCCAGATCCGTTTTTGTGCGCAACTCCGACGAAAGCAGGAATTTTATGAACACCGGTGGAACGATGGCTTACAAACACCTGTTTCCTAAAGCAGGTGCCGAGTGGACCGCCGACCTGAACTTTAACCGCGTCAAGTTTGTCGGCAACAGCGACTACCAAACCAATTATTCCTCCGGTTCCCAAAGTCTGGAAAAACAAGAAAGCCATGGAACAGGTCAGTTCATGACCTTCCAGTCTGATTTTGTCAATCCGATATCTGATAAGGTAAAAATTGAGGGTGGTGTACGCGCAGCCTTGCGCAGCAATACCAACGACAATGCGAATTATTTCTTTAATCAGGCCGACAACGACTGGGTGCAAACCAACAGTTTGTCTGATCATTACAAGTTTTCCGACAATGTGTATGCCGCCTACGGTACCTACAGTCAGCAGTTCAAACGCTGGGGCTATCAGGTTGGATTGCGCGCCGAAAGCAGCATTTATACGGGAGCATTAACCGATCGGGATTCTTCTTTTTCCATCGCTTATCCAATCAGTTTGTTTCCAAGCGGTTTTCTGACATACAAGTTGAATGATCTGGACAACATCCAGTTGGCTTATACCCGCAGGGTAAACCGCCCAAATTTTTTCCAGACCATGCCCTTTACCGATTTTGCGGATTCGCTCAACCTGCGCCGTGGCAACCCGCAATTGTTGCCGGAATTCACCAATTCCGTGGAGTTGTCGTACCAGAACATTTTCACAAAAGGCCATAACATCCTTATCTCACTGTACTACAAGCAGGCAACCGACCTGATTACTTCCTACCAGTTTTCGGAATACAATGCGGACCTGGGTAAGGAAGTCATCATCACCTCCTACGCCAACTCCAACTACAGCGCGGCTTACGGTGTGGAATTTACGTCCAAAAATACCGTTTCCAAGTGGCTGGACATGACGACCAACCTCAACGTGTACCAATCGCGCCTGGATGCTTCCAATGTTGAAAACAGCCTTGTCATTAACCGGATGAGTTGGTTTTTGAAGGAAAATATGCAATTCAAACTGCCCGCGGGCTTCAATTTTCAGTTGAGCGGCGAGTACCGCAGCAAGGCTTCCTTTACACCCAACGAAGGCAATCGCATGCCCTGGCAGCCCGGACCAACCAATACAGCACAGGGTTACACCCTCGACAACTGGTTTGTTGATGCTGCCCTGCGTTATGATTTCCTGCAGCGCAAAGCCTCGCTAACACTGGCTGTTAACGACATCTTCCGCACCCGCCGCAACGGAACCTATACTTCCTCCGACCTTTTCATCCAGGAAGCATACCGTTACCGCGATCCGCAAGTTGCACGCCTCAACTTCTCTTACCGTTTTGGCAAAATGGACTCCAGCCTGTTCAAACGCAAGAACATGAAAATGAACATGCAAGGCAACGACATGATGTAGCGGCGACTTCAGTTGCCGACCACAAACGGTTAAACCCACCAGTACAAAAATCTAATTTAGTGAATGGATAAAGATCCATTTCCCGGTTCGGGCAGGAGTGCCTGGACCGGTTTTTTTTGTGAGCAATCATGGGTACAACACGTTCTAAACAAAACAGGCCCTGCTGCAATCGCAACAGGGCCTGCTGTTAGCCATACCTGTAACGGCGACATGCCGTTAGGATAGGCGACGACTGAAGTCGCAGTTATGGTTTACCCAGTTTGGTTACCGGCTTGCCATTCGCATCAATCTGTATGATCTCCAGACCGAGTTTTTCCAGGTTTGGCATCACCTTGGCCGCATCGCCAGCCATGAACCAACCGAGGTTGTTTGGCTGAACAATGGAATTGGCTACCTTTTGTACGTCAGGCAAGGTAAGGTTTTGAACGTTCTTGCTGTAGTTCTGCCAGTAGTTGTCGGGCAGGTTGTATTTAACCACCGAACGCAGGCTGCCATTCACAGCGCCATTGGTTTCCCACATACCGGCCATGCCCATGACGGTATTTTGTTTGGTTTTGTCAAACTCCGCTGGTGTGATGGGCTTGTCGGTTACAAAACCGTTGACTTCCTTCATTACCTCTGTTACACTTTCGGCTGTTTTGTCGGTTTGTACCGGCGTGAATACGATGAACGGGCGCTGGGCAGCGGTGTTTACGATGTACGACCAAGAGCCATAACTCCAGTGCTTGTCTTCGCGGATGTTCAGGTTGATGCGGCTGGTGAAATCGCCACCCAGCACATTGTTCATCTGCTCAATGGCATTTTCGTCCGACTGGCCATAAGGCTTGGTCAGGTAGCTGGCCATGATCATACTCTGCTGGCTTTCGGGCCTGTCGATCAGGTAAATTTTACCATTGTTGTTGTTGCTGACCTCCGGAATTACCTTTTTAGGCGCAGTGCCCTTGGATTTCCAGCTGCCGAAATATTGCTCGAGTTTGTTCACCAGTTCCGGCATGGTAATGTCGCCGGAAACCACGATGGTGGCGTTGTTGGGCTTAAGCCATGAATTGTAAAAGCCCTGAACGTCGCTTAATTCAAAGTTGCGAACTGTTTCTTCTTCTCCAGTCCCGGTCATGGGCATGCCGTAAGGGTGATCCTTGCCGTACAGCAATTCCGGCATCACGCGCATCACCATCGTTTGCGGTTGCTTTTTCTCATTCTGGATGGCGCTCACTTGCTGGTCCTTCAGGCGCTTGAAATCGGCTTCGGGGAAGGCGGGGTTCAGCACAATGTCGGCCATCAAACTCAAGCTTGGGTCCAGCGATTGCTTGAGGGTATTGAGGTTGACATAGGAGTTGTCGAGGTCGCTGGAGGTGCTGAGGGAAGCACCCAGTACTTGCAATTTTTCGTTGATTTGCAGCGCAGACAGCGTTTTGGTGCCTTCGTCGAGCATGTTCATCGACAAGGAGGCCAGTCCGGGTTTGCCGTCAGCAAACTTGTCAGAACAGTAGCCAGCATCAAACATCATGCTCATGACCATGGTCGGGCTTTCCTTGCGGCTGGCCAGTACCACTTTCATACCGTTTTTCAGCGTAGCGCGTTCGATAGTAGGGAAAGTTGCTACAACCGGGGCGCCCAGGCTGGGAACTTTACTGCGGTCGGCTTCCACACCTGTGGTGCTGTACTCAGGGAATGGGTTGCAAATTAAGGTAAAACGACCCGTGCTGAGCCATTTTTTGCACTCCTCCTGGATATCGCGAGCGGTAGTGGCATCGTACCAGCGCAACATTTTTTTGTAATAATCGGCATTGCCACCGTATACCTCATTTTGGGCGAGGATGTCGCTTTTGCCGCCAAAACCGCCAATGCGCTCCAATCCTTTAAGGTAGCCGGCAAAATAAGCGGCTTTTACCCGGCTCATTTCCTCTGCGGTAGGCCCTTTGGCCAAAAATTCCTGAATGACTTCATTCATGGCGGCTTCCACCTCTTCAACCGTTTTTCCCTGCTTTACATTGGCCACAACATAGAGGTTGCCAGCAATTTCAGAGGCGCCGTAAAAGGCATATGCCTGTGTACAAAGTTGTTTGTCGTACACCAGTGTTTTGTACAAACGGCTGTTTTTTCCAGAAGAAAGGATGTCGGTAGCCAAATCGAGATTAACATGGCCCCTGGTTCCCCACTGCGGGCCGTTCCAAACCATGGCGATTTGCGATTCAGGTACGCGGTCCTGGTATTCAGCACGGGTATCGTTCAGCCGCACAGGGATGTTGACACCCGGCCTGGCGATGGTGGGTCCGGCAGGAATGTTGCCGAAAAACTTCAACACCCGCTGGTAAATATCCTCAGGGTTAACATCACCTGCTACCACCAACACGGCATTGGCTGCACCGTAATAACTTTTAAACCACTCGTGTACATCCTCCACGCTGGCGGCATCGAGGTCTTCCATTTCACCGATCACCGTGTGACCATAGGGATGGTAGGGTGGGAACATCTCCTTTTGAACGATGTCAGAGCCCTTTGCATAGGGCTGGTTTTCCCCCTGGCGTTTTTCATTTTGTACCACGCCGCGCTGTTCGTCCAGTTTTGCCTGGTCGATGGCGCCCAGCAGGTGGCCCATGCGGTCAGACTCGAGCCAGAGCACCTCGTCGAGGGTGTTTACGGGCACATTTTGAAAATAGTTGGTGCGGTCCTCGTTGGTGGTGCCGTTGAGGTCGGTTGCGCCAATGGCTTCCAGTGCCTGGAAGTAATCGGTGTTATAGTTTTCAGAGCCATTGAACATCAGGTGCTCGAAAAGGTGGGCAAAACCACTTTTGCCCATTTTCTCGTTTTTAGAACCCACATGGTACCAAACGTTCACCGCTGCGATGGGTGCCTTGTGGTCTTCATGTACCAGCAGGTGTAGGCCGTTGGGCAGGGTAAAACGCTGATAGGGGATGGTAATGTCGTCGGGGTTATACTTTGGGATGTCGTTTTGTGCCGTAACGCCGGCAGCGAGTGACAGCAGAATGCTGAAAAGGAGGAGTTTTTTCATGCTTATAGTTGTTAATGGTTAGATGTTTTGGGCAATACAAAAATTGAATTCGCAGTGCAACGCGAAATTCCAAAATGATGTTTGCATGCTGTAATTTATTGGATAAAATACCCAAAACTGTCCATCAATAACAATGGCCGGGAAGCAAACTGCGCATGCATTGCCTGAGCGGTAAGTGGCTCAAACGCCTCCATCGAGTACTTCCCAGGTATGGTCGCCCAGTAGCCGCGCTGTGGCAAGGTGTTCCATTCCGGCTTTGGGGCTCCACTCATGGGGTGCAATCATGGAAAGCAGATGCGTGCCGTCTTTATCGCGCCGGTAAAGGTGATAGATATGATGAATCACCGGCTGAAAATTGACTTCTGCCTGGTAAATGATTTCCGAGACCGACATTCGATTTTGCAGTGATTTTGCCTGATTGACCAGGGTTTCCATCTGGCTGCGAAGCTGCTCCATTTGCCGGTCGGTTTGGTCGTACATGGCCGTCATAGCATTGCCACGGATTCGGCCTTTGTCCTCGGGGCGAATGACAGCACCCCCGGCTGTATGTGCGTAGGGGAGGAGTCCAGGGTTTTCTGCCACCTTATCCTTGTCAATGGGGTTGACAAATGCGGGTTCTTCCGATCCTTCTGTATGTTTTTTAGCCATGGTCCAGCATGCCGTTTATTCGGCGAATTGTAAGTAAAAATGAATGTGCAACTGCCGTTTTACACAAACACCCTTTTGGTCGCGATGTTCATGACAAAGTTAAGGTGATGCTTCAAAAAAAAGCGGGTGACCCGGAAAATATCAGCACTTCTGTAGAATTGCCGGCTGAGCTTGTTTTTGCCTGATGAAGAAAAATAGGCGCCATGTGCTGCACAATTGTGAAAACCATTGGATAAATACAGCCAGCGGAACAAGCGGTGGATTTTAAATTATGCAGATTTTGAAGAAATAGGTCGATCTTAGTGCGGAGTTCACCTAAAAACGCAGTCGATTATGTTTACTAATTTGATAAGCGCAACAGCCTTGCGCCCTCTGGTTGCCGCCAGTTTACTAATTGCCGTTTTATTGCAAGCCTGTCAACAAGTTCCGCCTTGTCCACCACAGGTTTCCCTGCGGGATCAATTGCTGAGCGACACGGCATCCTTCGATTCCACCCTCGCAGCACAATTGCAGGCCGATGATTATGGCATGCACGCCTACGTACTGGCCTACCTCAAGGCCGGGCCTGAGCGCAGCCAGGATTCCGCAACGGCCGCCAACTTGCAGAAGGCCCACCTGCAAAACATCGTTCGAATGGCCAAAGCGGGCAAGCTGGTACTGGCCGGTCCTTTTATGGACAATGGTGAGGTGCGTGGAATCTACATTTTTAATGTTCCTACCGTGGAAGAAGCCAGGGAACTTACGGCTTCCGACCCCGCGATCAAAGCGGGAAGACTAGTCATGGAGCTGCATCCCTGGTACGGCTCGGCAGCGCTTCCGCTGCTTAATCAATTGCACAAGAGGGTGGAGAAAACGAGTTTTGCAGATTAATAAGGGCACCAACTGTAGGCTTCCGCTTACGAAAATTTAAAAAAACTTCAGTTTTGCTAATTTTATAGGCTACGCTGCGACTGCTCTTTCCTATCTTTCGCAAATTTTATTAACCTACCGCCTAACTAAACACTGGTTATGAAGCAAATTACACTACTCTTTGGCTGCTTACTGCTGGCTGCCACGGGCTTTGCCCAACTTCCCAACGGTGCTAATGCGCCGAATTTCAAAGCCCGCGACATCAATGGCCGCGAGTGGAACCTGTACGATGTGCTGGAATCCGGCCGTCCGGTTGTGATGGACGTTTCCGCCACCTGGTGCGGCCCCTGCTGGTCGTACCACAACAGCCATGCCCTCGAAACCCTTTACGAAACCCATGGCCCGGCTGGAGACGGCCAGGTAATGGTATTTTTCATTGAAGGAGATGCCGCCACCAATACAGCCTGCTTGTATGGCCCTTCTGGTTGCAACAATTCTACACAGGGCAACTGGGTTGCGAATACCCCTTATCCCATTATTGACAATTCAGGTATCGGCAATTCCTATGCTGTTTCGTACTTTCCTACGGTTTATTTGATCTGTCCAGACAAAACGGTAAATGAAGTTGGTCAGGTAAATGCCACGGCGTTGTGGAATGCAGCAGCACCTTGTGTTGGCAATATTCCCCAGCATTATGCCACGATGAACAGCCTTCGCTCCGGTACGCTGTCGCATCAGCTCTGTGGCGCACAGTCAGGCAGCCCCGAAATCAGCATGACCAACCTGGGCTCCGATCCGCTGACAGATGCTGTTGTTGATCTCAAATGGAATGGTACCACCATCCAAACCAAGACCTATACGGGCAATACGCTTCCATTGGACATCGCAACGCTAAGTTTTGATCAAATTGAGGTGAGCGGCCCCGGTACACTCACGGCTGAAATTGTTTCCCTTAACGGTGGTAACCCAAATGCACAATTGGCCACTGCTTCTGTCGCTTTTGAAGATGCTCCAGCCACATTTGCCACTGAACAGATTCAACTCCGCGTGCGTACTGATGCCGGCGGTAATGATATTTACTGGGAAATGTACGATGAGGCTGGCAATGTTATCGACCATGGTGGCAATGAGGCTGTTGGCCCGAACGGCGGTGGTTTGTATCCCACGGGATCTCCCAGCGACCCAACTGCCTACGGCAACAATGTTCTGATACGCGATACCCTCACGGTACCTGCCTCCGGTTGTTTTACCCTTCGCGTTTTTGATGGCGCGGGCAATGGCATCGGATTCCCAGGATATGTGCGCATGTATCCCCTTGGCAGCAACACCCAGTTTTTCAACAGTCCTGTGATTTATGGTGCGGATTTCAGTACAACCCAAGCCAAAATTACTACTGGTGTTAAAGAAAATTCCGATGTTGAATTGACGGAACTGTATCCCAACCCGGCCAACAATGTTCTAACACTGGAGATGAATTTGCTCCGCCCGGCTTCCGTGCAGTTGTCGGTGTTGAATACGGTAGGCCAAACGGTTTACAGCGAAGCCTCCAGGAACATGCCGCAAGGCGAGCAGCAATACAACCTTTCGGTTGCGCAGTTGTCTCCTGGCATATACTTCCTTCACATTGACTCTGACCATGGCTCCTCCGTGCAGCGTTTTGTTGTAGCGCGATAGGTATTTACGCATTGCATTTGGCCTTCCAGCCTGTTTTTCGACAGGCTGGAAGGCCATTTACTTGCCGGAAGTTCAGTGATTTTTAATTCAATTTTAATTGAATCTTAAGAGGCTAGATCGTTTTATCCCACACCTTTGTCGCGTATTTGAAAAAAGTAAACATGGAAAACAGCCTGCGTGCCGCTACAGAGAATATTCACATCCTTTTTGTTGAAGATGAGCCTAAATTTGGCACTAATATTCACAAGGAACTTTCCGAAAAAGGATATCACGTAGATTGGGCCTATGATGGCCGTATTGGCGAAAGTATGTTTCGCAGCAAGCAGTACGATTTAATCTTGCTCGACCTTAACCTGCCTTACATCAATGGACTCGACCTGTGCCGGCGCATTCGGGAGTCGAACAAAGAAGTGCCGGTGCTGATCCTGACCGCATTAGGCGAACTGGATGATAAAATGGAGGCCTTTGCCGCGGGCGCCGACGATTTCTTGGTAAAGCCAGTGCACATGAAGGAACTATTGGCCCGACTGCAGGTGTTTCAAAAACGGCATCAGATCAACCAACGCTTTGACGAAAAAATCAGGGTGGGCGATCTGGAAATGGATTACAGTACCAAAAGTGTATCCAGGCAAGGGAAAGATATTTCGCTTACTGCCAAAGAATTTGCCCTGCTCAGTCTGTTGATGAATTCAGTTGGCAAAGTAGTCTCCAAAATGGAAATTGCAGAAAAAGTGTGGGGAACTGATTTGGATACAGGAACCAATACCATTGAGGTTTACATTAGTTTTCTGCGCAACAAGATAGACAAACCCTTTGACGTTAAAATGATTCAAACAAAGGCAGGGTTTGGATATTTAATAAAACCCGCCTAATGAGTCTGCGGCTTCGCCTTGCCCTTTGGTTTTCTATTTTTGTACAGATCCTGCTTTCCATCGTTTTCGTAATTATTTACCTTCAGTCGGCGGAATTCAGACAGGACGAGTTTTATGAACGCCTTCAACAAAAGGCGTTGACTACGCAACGGCTGCTTCTGGATGTACAGGGCGTAGACTCTGCCTTGTTGCGGATCATTGATCGCAACACCTTTACGACGCTTCCCAAGGAAAATGTTCAGGTTTTTTTAGACAACGATCAACTGGTTTACAGCAGTGAGGACGATCCTCAAATGAATACAGTTGATACCCTTTTTTTAGCAGCGGTTAGAAGCAATAAAGATCTTCAGTTTACCGATCCGAGCACGAAAAAACAGAGTATTGGGTTGCTGGTGGAAAACGAAAGGGTGAAAAGCGTGGTCATTGCATCTGCCTATGATTTGTATGGGTATCGCAAACTAAGCAATTTACGCTATGTCCTTATCGGTACCTGGATGCTTAGCTTCTTTTTGAGCGTACTGCTGGCATATCTCTATGTCAAAGAAATCGTTGGTCGCCCGCTTTCTGCACTGACAGTTCAGGTGGCATCTATTGGGGAAGAAGACTTGTCGAGCCGTATCATGGTCCCCGAAAACCAGGATGAACTAACCCTGCTGGCTGAAAATTTTAATGCGCTGTTGGAACGTGTGGAAAAGGCTTTTGAGGCCCAGCGCAATTTTTTACAATACGCCTCTCATGAATTGCGCACGCCACTGGCCAATATGCTTTCTGAAACAGACAATGCATTGTCCAAAGAGCGGGATGCTGCCACCTATCAGCAAGCACTGCTCTCTTTGCGGGAGGAGCAAACACGACTGGCGGAGTTGATGAACTCTTTGTTGATGCTGACGCGCTCGGAGGATAAAAATATGGGGCAGAGAGAATCGGCCACCCGAATCGATGAAGTGTTGTTTTATACCATTGAGGAAGTGAAAACCGCTTTTCCGGAATACAACATTACCCTTGATTTTGTACATATCCCGGACAACGAGTCGGACTTGGCCATTCAGGCCGTAGAGCCACTGCTTCGCTCCGCTTTTCGCAACCTGTTGGAAAACGGGTGCCGGTACGCCTCAGACAATACGGTTAAAATACTGATTGAGTCTACGAAGAAATCGCTCCTCGTCCAGTTTGTCAATAAAGGCGCAGTGCTCAGTGAGCAGGAAGCCCGGGTACTTTTTACCCCGTTTTTCAGGGGCGGGAATACGACCGGGAAAAAGGGGTTTGGGCTTGGCCTTGTCATTGCCCGCCGTATCCTGTCCATGCACAGTGCCAGCCTTTGAGTACCACGCAGAAGGTGCGGATACCAATATCTTTACGGTAGAAATCCTTCATGCAAAAAAATAGCGCTTCAAAGGGAAGCCCCTTGAAGCGCTGCGGTAAAAATACTTAGCTGGACTTTAGGCATTGGGTGTTGGTCGTTGGCTTCGATCTCGATTTAAAATACTGCACCAGATTAAAATATTGAGTATGTTCATTTAACTGTGCACTCTCCAAATAATTAGACTTAAATTTTGAACGCACTATTTAAAACAGCATGTGCATTATTTATCAACGAATAGATCGTGAAGAATTAATTCATTGAAAATCAAATAGTTAATCCTTCGGAGCAAAGCCAAAGACTAAAGACCAATGCCTAAAACCCATCTTACAGATTAGGGGTGTTTAGCGCTTGGTTTTTACCGTTTCCAGCACATATTTGCCAATCTCACGGCCATTCAGGCGTCCGCCTTCGTTGCCAATACGGTAGTGAATGCCACCCCAAAGCCGGCTCATGGCAGCCTGATCGGATGCTTCGTAGAAAGACTTGAACGATTGAGCCGGCAGATTGAATTCCATCTCAGTGCTATCCGTAAACGCAAAGGGCTCTCCCAGGCGATTGGTTAAAATGGTTGCAGCAGCAGCAGAAACGGTAGCATGCCCGCTGGTGTGCTCTGGGAACGGAGGTGTTTCGATAAAGGGATGGAATTCAGGGTCGATGTATCGGTTGATGTAGGTTTCAGGGCGAACAAGGTTGCCATCGAATTTGCAAGTCCAGCAACTGATGAATGCATCGGCCAGGGACAAAGAAACCATGGTATAATGTTCCATAGATTCCATCATGGGTACCTTGGCTATCCTACAGGCTTCTGCACAGATGTTCATCCAGTGGCCACCGGGGCTGATTTTTTTGGTCGACAACATCAGGTGACCGCTAACCTGAACCTCAAAAGGGTTGCAATCCCAGTACAGTGCAGCAGCCTTTTCCTTCTCGCCAATGGATTTACTGACGTTGTAAACATCCATCACAGCCGCGTAAAAATCACTGTTTTTGTCCAGGCTAAAGGGTACATGAGGAATGGGCTTAAACTGCCGGGCTGAATCCATTACCCAGGGCCGGATATCCATCCAATGTGGTTCCAGTGCATCAGCGTATTGGGGTGGGGTAGGGACCCAACGGGAAGGATCCTTCAAGTCTATTGTATACTTTGGAGCACTTCTGGTTTCGGCGTAATGGTCGCTTTTCGACCACTGAATGATATGGTCAGCAATGGCATCGCCAAAAGCCACCGAGCGGTCGTATACCGCTTGTGGCATGTTCATGGCTTCAAACTCCTGTTCAATGGTGCCTTGCAGGTCGTCCATGCTGGACTCAGAAAAAATCAGGTGCTTGCCTACTTTCATCAGCGCGTGAATGGACGCAAGCGGAAAGCAATATTCTTTCCCGGCTTCCGGTTGTGGGCAAGTGGTCAGGCCGTTCAGCTGCCCGGCAAGGCTTTGGTATTCAGGGTGATCCGGGATCAGTGCTTCATAGCCAGCAACAGAGGCGTAGGCATAAATGCGACTGGCCACGGGTGGTGAAAAGATATCATGGCGCATGATATCGGTAATGCGGCGGATACCACGGTGAATTAATTCTGCGTCATTCGCCTTCGTTTTGTAGGCATCAGAGGAGCAGGATGGCAACCACAAGATGGGTATTGCCATCAACAGGGCAAAGGTGACTATTGCTTTTTTCATAAAAATAAGGACATTGTTTAGGAAGTGGGCCGATGGTTATCCAAACAGCGTTATCCAGAACAGACAGTGGGTAGGGACGCAAAGCTCGGAAAGTTTCGCTAATTGTACAATGTTTGACGCAATTTTAAGGAGATTCTAAAAACTAGAGCTTCTGAACGGAAATTGATCTTTTTGTATCTTGGCATGCCCTTCACACTGTAGCTGCGTGACAAAGAGGTGCTAATAACGTCAAACCCGCCGTTTACCTAAACCGCCGATCTTTTATGTTTCTGCTTGGATTGGATATTGGCAGTTCCTCCATCAAGGCTTCTCTTGTTGATGCTGAGACCCGAACTGCCCTGAAAACAGTACAATTTCCTGAAAAGGAGATGCCAATACTATCGCCCAAGGCGGGTTGGGCTGAACAGGATCCGGATGTTTGGTGGGAAAATTGTTGCCTTGCCATAAGGCATTTGCTGGAACAAACTGGTGTAGCGTCCGATCAAATCAGGGGAATAGGTATTGCTTATCAAATGCATGGCCTGGTATTGTTGGATGCCGAAAGCAAGGTGCTTCGGCCAAGCATAATTTGGTGCGACAGCCGCTGTGGAAATCGGCCACCGCGCTTTTCAGGAAATTGGAGCAACATACTGTCTGGAGCATTACCTGAATGCTCCGGGCAATTTTACAGCATCTAAACTAAAATGGGTTCGCGACCACGAGCCTGAGGTATTCCGCAGCATTCGTACCGTTATGTTGCCCGGCGATTACATCGCATTCAAACTTACGGGGGAAGTAACAACCACAGTTTCCGGACTTTCAGAAGGCATTTTCTGGGATTTTAAGTCCAACGAGCTGGCAGACCGATTGCTCGATTATTACGGCATTGATCCCTCCTTATTGCCCCGCATTGTAGAGACCTTTAGTATTCAGGGGGGCGGTTCATCAGGCAGCGGCGAAGGCTACCGGGCTTGCGCAGGAACGCCGCTGGCATATCGTGCTGGCGACCAGCCCAACAATGCCCTTGCGCTCAATGTCCTGGAGCCAGGCGAGGTAGCCGCTACCGGTGGCACCTCCGGGGTAGTGTATGGTGTCGTGGATCAGTTAACGGCGGATGCGCAACAGCGGGTAAACAGTTTTGCACATGTTAATCACCGCCGGGAGCAGCCCAGTATTGGCGTACTGCTTTGCATCAATGGGGCGGGCATTCAATACCGCTGGATGCGGCAGCAAATAGCAGGAGAAGGCGTAGGGTACCATGCAATGGAACAAATGATTAAAGAAATTCCGGTGGGTGCAGAAGGGCTTCGGATGCTGCCATTTGGCAATGGTGCGGAAAGAATGCTGGGGAACCGGGATTTGGGTTCGCATTTGCTGGGGTTGCAGTTGAACTGGCATTCCAGGGCGCATCTTTTTCGGGCAGGATTGGAAGGGATCGCATTTTCCTTTGTGTATGGCGCCAATATGCTGAAGAATATGGGGCTAAAGGTCGATGTCATGCGCGTCGGCAATGATAACTTATTCCAATCGGCCGTTTTTTCCAATACCATTGCCCATACCCTCGGTTGCCGCATTGAGGTGCTTCAAACCACCGGAGCCATTGGAGCAGCCATTGCCTCGGGTTTTTCCATTGGGATATATCCTACGTTGAGCGAGGGCCTGAGTGGCTTGCAGTTGGAAAAAACCTACGCCCCTGAGGGTGATGCCGGCGCCTACCAATCAGCTTATGACCAATGGGAAACCAGCTTAGAACTTATTTTACATCAAAAAGAATAGCAGTCCTATGGCTTCAACAACAGAAAACACCCCGATAACCGTTTGCCGTGGAGCAAAAGAGTATTTCCCGGGTATTGGAAAAATACCATTTGAAGGTCCGGGTTCCGATAACCCGCTGGCCTTCCGATTTTACGATGAAAACAGGATGGTTGGCGATAAAACCATGCGGGAACATTTCGTTTTGCCGTGGCGTATTGGCATACCTTCTGTGGTACAGGAGGTGACCCTTTTGGCGCACCAACAAAGGCTTTTCCCTGGCTGTCGGCCACGGACCCTTTGCAACAGGCAAAGGATAAAATGGATGCAGCGTTCGAATTTATCAGTAAAATGGGTATTCCGTTTTACTGCTTTCACGATTACGATCTGGTTGCCGAGGCCGATTCACTGGCAGCAAGTGAACGCCGGTTGATGGCCATCACGGAATACGCCCGAGCAAAGCAGTACGACTCCGGGGTGCAATTGCTCTGGGGAACCGCCAACCTTTTTTCTCACCCCCGCTACATGAATGGTGCAGCCACCAACCCCGACTTTCAGGTGGTAGCCTATGCTGGCGCCCAGGTGAAGCATGCCCTCGATGCCACCATAGCCCTCGGTGGCGCGGGTTATGTGTTCTGGGGTGGGCGAGAGGGCTACCTTTCTTTGTTGAACACCGACATGAGGCGGGAACTCGATCACCTGGCGCGTTTCCTGCACATGGCCAAGGATTATGCCCGCCAGCAAGGCTTCAAGGGAACCTTTTTCATCGAGCCCAAGCCTATGGAGCCCTCCAAACACCGGTACGATTTTGATGCGGCTACCTGCATCGGGTTCCTGAAAGCATACGATTTGGCCGACGATTTTAAATTGAACATCGAAGTCAACCACGCCACCCTGGCCCTGCATACCTTCCAGCACGAGCTCCAGGTGGCGGCCAATGCAGGCATGCTGGGTTCCATGGATGCTAACCGTGGCGACTACCAAAATGGCTGGGACACCGACCAGTTTCCCCAACAATGTGTATGAACTCACCGAGGCCATGCTGATATTGCTTCAGGAAGGTGGTTTGCAGGGTGGGGGTATCAATTTTGATGCTAAAACGCGCCGGAATTCCACTGATTTGGAAGATATATTCTATGCGCACATCGGTGGGATGGATGCCTTTGCACGGGCTTTGCTCGCGGCGGATGCCATTTTAAGCAACAGTAATTACTTGTCGTTGCGCACAGCGCGGTACGCCTCCTTCGATGCAGGAGACGGTTTGGACTATGCATCGGGAAAATTGGATTTGGCTGCGCTGGCCAATTTGGCTTCCAGCATTGGTGAACCGCAGCAACGGAGTGGAAAACAGGAGTTGTTTGAAAATATTGTGAATCGGTATGTGTAAGCCAACTTTAATTGGTACATAGCCGTGAGGCTGGCGTTTTATCGGCGCAAATCACCCTGTTTCTTGTGTTTTTATGGCAATATTTTGCTTGATTACGGAATATCTCATTATGTTGCGCCAACAACAATACGGTCCGTGTTAAGGGATTTAAAAACAGGTTTAAATGCACAAAAAAAACAGTACCCTGCTAATCGCACTGGTGGTATCACTGGGTGGATTTTTGTTTGGATTTGATGCTTCCGTAATCTCTGGCGTTACCCGTTTTATCAAGCCACAGTTTGCTCTTAACGACATTCAGTTGGGGTGGGTGGTAAGTTCTCCGAGTTTCTCAGCAATGTTTGCGATGCTGGTTGCCGGTAGCATCAGTGATCGTTTTGGGAGGAAAAAAATCCTGATTGGGGTGGCATTATTGTATGCAATGTCTGCCTTTTGGTCTGCTTATGCGTATGGATACGCCGATCTGGTGATTGCCAGGATGCTTGGAGGCGCTGCTTTCGGTGCGGCATTGGTGTTAGCACCCGCTTATATTGCCGAAATTTCGCCAGCAGCCATCAGAGGCAAAATGGTATCGGTGCAACAACTCAACATTGTATTGGGATTTTCAGCGGCTTATTTTTCAAATTATTTTCTTCAAAATCAATTGGGGAATGGGGCGCTCACCAATGAAAATGTTTGGCGCTGGATGTTTGGTATCGAATTTTTTCCAGCCATCCTGTATTTTATTTTGATGTTTTGGGTGCCGGAAAGTCCGCGGTGGTTGTTTGCACATGGGAAGCGAACAGAGGCCATCGCCGTGTTAAAAACACTGCATGGAGACAACGCGGCTGTTGAGGAAGCCCGCGAAATTGAAAAGAATCTGGAGGAGCATCCCAATACCGGAAGAACACCCATCAAAGCATTGTTCCATAAAAAACTGCGCTTTGTACTTATGGTTGGACTGGTGGTGGGTGTTTTACAGCAAATCACAGGCGTGAATGCCATATATTTTTATGCTACAGCCATTTTCGAACAATCTGGAATAGGAAGCAATGCTGCTTTCGCACAAGCTGTTTGGGTGGGCATCATCAATGTGGTGTTTACACTGGTTGCCATGGCCCTGATCGATCAAATGGGCCGTAAGCCGCTGTTGCTGATAGGAATTGCCGGGATTGCAATTTGCACTGCTATTACTGCCTGGGGATTTCATCAGGCGGTATACAGGCTGCCTGCTGAAAAGATAACTGCGTTGGAGGGTGTCGACCAGGAAAAGTTGCGCTCGGTAGCCGGTATCACCTACCACAAGGATCTGGAATTTAAGAATGCCCTGAAAGTAACCCTTGGCGAACAGGAGTATGCAAAATACGAAGGAGACCTGATCAAGGCTTCCATTCAAATGAATCCTATTCTAATTTTGGTTGGAATACTCGGGTTTGTAGCCTTTTTTGCCATTTCGCTGGGACCAGTCATGTGGGTTATGCTCTCAGAATTGTTCCCCAATCGAATTCGCGGACTGGCGATCAGTGCCATCGGGTTCATCAATTCATTTGTCAGTTGGTTGGTACAGTTTGTTTTTCCCTGGGAGTTGTCCAGTTTTGGCAACGCATTTACCTACCTTGTTTACAGCGGGTTTGCAACACTTGGCTTTTTCATCCTGTTGCGCATCCTGCCAGAAACCAAGGGCAAGTCGCTGGAAGAAATAGAATATGAGCTGGTGAAATAATCAGAAGGAAATTCCAATTTAAAAGAGCCGCTGGGTCTACAAGCACGGGCTCGCCGAGTACCGAACCGTCACCGACCCGGTCAGCTGACAGCCGCCCTTGGTCGTGACGGTTACACCGTAGGTTCCGGGTTTGAAGACGGGGATGGCGGGGGTTTGCTGGCCAGTGCTCCATTCATATTTAACGTATGGCCCTTTCACCTTTAACACGGTGGTAGCGCCCGGACAAATGATGGTTTCGCCTTCAATTTCCAGTCCGCGATAGGGCTTAATGCTGAGCGAATCGGAAGGCTGGCCGACGACTATTTGGGCAGGAAGGTTCCAACCAAACAGCAGCAGGCAAACGGTGATAATGAATCGTTCCATACTCCAAATGTAAGCAAATAAACTTCCATTTTTAGTAACTGTGTTTCAAAACTGCATGTTGATTGCACACAGACAATGCGTAAACGATTAACTTCGCCATTACCAGTGCTGACCGCAAATGCAGCATTGTGCAGCGCCCTAATTACCAAAAAATTACCAAATCAATCCGCCGCAACCATGAAAGGGATTAGCAGTTTTTTCCATAAAACGACCAAAGCCAAGGTGCAAGCCTTAAAAATTGAGGATGAAGCAGCAGCCTGTGCGGCTGTTTTGCTTGCCTGCCGGCGTGCGGATGAAATCCAGGGGGAGGAGGAGAATGCGGCTTTCCTCACCACCATCAGGAGCCGCAACATTTTCATTGGAACCGACCCGGAAATGCTGTTGGTAAAAGCGGGGCAATATCTGGATGAGGCAGGGAGCGCTGCTGCATTAATTGACGCAGCCATGGGCGCTATCCGGGAACAAACGCGTATGCCCCTGTTCTACCACTGTCTGGATGTTATTTTGTCGAACGGGCTGGTGACACCCAGGGAGCACGAGGTATTCGAATACCTGAAAGGGAAATTTAAAGTTGACGATGAAACGGCCTTCAAGGCACTGGAGGTGCTGTTGGTGAAGAACCAGCTGTAGAGGTAAATAATACTTTGGCTTTTTCAATACTCCGATAGCAATGAATTGAAAAACACCAGGTATTACCAATACCATTAACTTTTATAAGAGGATACACATGAAAAGATATACAGGTACGTTGCTTTTTGGAACAATGCTTTTGATATGGTTTACACTGAGCTCCCTTGAATGTAAAAAAGACAAAACCCCGGACAGGGATAAATTGTTGGGTACTTATTCCGTTGTTGAAACTTGTGGTGCGGGGAATGACTCCTATAATATTAGGATAGTTGAAGTGGGCACAGCACAAAATGAAATAGTTATTGTCAATCTTTACGATGCCAGGCAACAGTGGCGTGCAACAGTGAGTGGAGACCAAATTACCATACCAACCCAAGCCGTTGATGCCGTTACCTGGAGCGGGAGTGGCACCATTGCTGGTAACGCTTTAAATATTAGCTTTACTGGGTCAGTTTCTGGCATTCCAGACAACTGTACGGCTATTTGTACCAGAAAGTAGCAGCGGTCTAAAATTGCTTTGTTGGTGAAGCCCTGTCATGACAATAGCAGGGCTTCGCATTTTTGGTCGGGATAGGTTGATTCGAAGTATGGACCCTCCCGATGTTCCAATCGGGATGCTTTACCGGACTGCTGGGATCCCTGCAATAAAAAAAGGCCACCCATTACTGAGTGACCTTTTGGTCAAGGGAACAGAGGATTGATTCGAAGAACATGGACCTTCCCGATGTTCAATCAGGATGCTTTACC
>JADJUJ010000007.1 GCA_016710765.1 Lewinellaceae bacterium
CTCATGCCATTTATTTCTCCCAACCCAAAGACCTAAAAGGAACAAACCTGGAATTACCCATAGTCTGCCACTGAATTTTAAATAATTATACTTATTGATAAATCCGATAGTGCTATTTGAAACAATTAGCTTTTTGTACTCCCCATCAAGTATCAATTGAAAATAAGCAGTTGCTTGTTCTATTGGATTTGGACTTATTGAGATTGGTTGGCTTATCTCTAAAGGCGGCTGAATCAATGAAAAGGTTTTTGTCAAAATACTTGGTCCATTGAGTGCAAAGAATAAACCAAGGACTAATATTAACTTTGTTGGTAATTTTCTAAATGGAATTAAAGCCATACCAAAGACTGCATAAACAGTTAGAAAATCTCCACGATAATGTATATGATGGATATACCCAATCAAGAAAAGTAATAAAAGACGCCAGGCAAATTTTAACGAACTTGAATCTTTCTTGCTGCCTAATATTAAATAGAAACTTAAGCCGAAAAGCATCGAAAAAATTGCATAGAATTTGCCTATAAATAAGTTTTGAATAATAGTTTGAGAAACTGAATCTATCGGAAATAAAATGTTGAATCCGATATATTGAGGTGGTGTCAAACTTGCCAAATAACCTTCAAACATATGAGTCATTACAATGCCAAATAATGCAAAACCTCTCAATGCATCTATTTCTTCAATTCTTTTCATTAGTATAGCTTGTTGTTTATAGTTCTATGTTTGTTTTCAATTACCGCTAACTATTGTATATACGAACCTCAGTTCGTTATATCTCCTTATTTAGTTGTATAAACGCACCTTAGTTGCTTTTACCCGTCCCAAACCACACTGCCCCCTGCCTCCAGAACCATCCGGAATAATGGGCGGTAAAGTATGGGCGAAGCAAAATAGCGCTCAAGGGCATTTGGTCTTTTAAAACCGAATATATTGATGCATGCAACAAGGGGAATAGATTGCCTTCCAAAGTATTCAGTCTATGTTGTTGCAACAAGGCCTGGCCCAGGGGCTCTTAGGCAACAAAAAGGCCATCCCTTTTGCAGTCATGAATTGGCGGCCGGATTTTGTTCGGCTTCAGTATCCTCCTCCTCCGTTTTAAACGCTCTGGCAAGTAAGGCGTACAACTCCGGATGCCGCTTTTCAAACTTTTCGGGATGATTGAAAAAATACTCACTGACCACCGCCAGAAATTCAGCGTTGTTGGTAAGGGAGTACGGGTTGATATCGGAATTGCCCGCCACAATTCTTTTTATTTCGTCTTTGATCTCTTGCAGCCATGGACCCACATATTGGTGGTTAAGCAGCATTTCCGGAACGCCATCGACGGCGCCATCTGCTTTATCCAGCAAATGGACAAATTCGTGGATCCCCACATTTTCCGGATGCGGAATACCGTCGAAACCTTTCAGCAGGTCGGGCTTCGACAAAATAACAGTGCCCTGCTGATGGGGCACACCCACCATGCCGATGATAAAAGCCTTATGGCCCTCGTATCGCCGGGTCTGGAATTCCTCATCGAAGCTGCCGGGGTAAATCAAAATGGCACTGACTTTCGGATAGTTGTATTCCGGAAAGGCAAACGTAGGAATGATGGCGCTGCAAGCCACCAACAGCAACACGGTGTCGTCGACGGTGGTATCAACGCCCTGTATGTGTTTGGTGGCCAAAAACAACTGAATTCGTTTTTCAAACACCCCCCGATCATCGGTATCGAGTTCTTTGTAAAACCATACCCGCTCCAGCAAAATCTTTTTCCATGCCTTCGGAAATGCGCGCGCAACTTGTTCGTCCACCTTGCGATTTTTCCTGAGATAGAACCAGGCCGGCAGTAAAACCGCAGCCAATACCAGAAGCGACATGATGATTTGACTGTCCATAGTTAGCGGAGTTACAAAACAAGCCGGGGTTGGGTTGACGAATTTTTATCTGGGCAAGTCAAAAGTAGGTGCTTTTAAACGAACCGGCAAACACCGCGAAGCAGGGCATAGTACCGTAGGCTTTCGGGTTGGATAAGTTTACACTTCCGGAATATTTTGTAGGTTTAGGGCCAATGATCGGAAATTGCCAAATGGTTCACCCCTAAGCAACCTGTCGGAAAGTTATTTCCGACAGGTTGCTAAAACAACCATTCCGCACCCAACCTTACTCCCGACAAACTCAAATTGGTTCCAAAGGAGCTGAATTTTTTTTTGCTGTCGGGGTTTTTTATTTCCCAGCTGCCATTAATGTAGTTCATCGCCCCCATGTGCAAACTTGCTCTAAAGTGCTTGGTGATGTTGTATAAAACGCCTGCATCCATGCCCATTTCCAGATAATGCGCTTGCTCCTCCTGCGTCAGGCTGCTGTTCTGGAATTCTTTTTCGTCTGTTGTGTGGTAACCAGCGCTGGGTTGCAGAAAGAATTGAAGTGCATTGTTCGTGTTGACGGTATACCGGGCGAAGAGTGCTGCACCTGCTTCGTTAGATTTACGCTCTAGTTTTACCGTTGTATTGGGGATGGTGAATACAGGATAATCGTCGGCACTGATTTTTCCGGTACCGACATTCAATTGCAACCCGAGTAGCCAATGTGCACTGATTTGTTTTCCCAGGTATGGGTTAAAGCTGAACTGGGTATTTTTGGTATCGTAATTGATGTTGCCATAGATACCGCCGATGCCCGAGATGGTGCTAAGCGTTGATAGAGGATAATTATTGTTCTGGGTAAGCAAACCGATCGAGCCACCCAAAACCCAGGGTGACACGGAATCTGGGGTTTTCTGGGCATGCAGCGACAGGCCTAGTAAAAGGAGCAATAAAAGGAGGGCGTTTGTTTTCATGGTGTTTTAAAATTTGTTGTGGATACGAATCGGGACATTAGTTCCTCGGGGGGAACCATTTTTTTTACCAGCGCGACCTGCCCCAGAGGGTAAGGAAAGTGCTTAATAATGCCTTGGATGTTGCGGTAGTATTTCCTTGTTTTTTTTCTGAATTTAGCGGAATTCTATGTTGGTGGTTTGGATAAAAGGCATTTCCGGCAGCTTAAAAATAAGATCAATTATGCAGTGGTGCAAAATTATGGCCCCTATAAATGGACTGCAGTATTCCCTTCCGTGAAAAATCTAATTTAAAATCTGTGTAACCTCCGTGTGAAAAAAATTAGATGGGGAAATATGAGGTGTCTCCCACGCCAACGGCGGGTCGACATGACGGGCTGCGTAGAAAGGGCTGGCTTCGCCCGAGAGAGGGACTGCAGTATTCCCTTCCGTGAAAAATCTAATTTAAAATCTGTGTAACCTCCGTGTGAAAAAAATTAGATGGGGAAATATGAGGTGTCTCCCACGCCAACGGCGGGTCGACATGACGGGCTGCGTAGAAAGGGCTGGCTTCGCCCGAGAGAGGGACTGCAGTATTCCCTTCCGTGAAAAATCTGTTTTAAAATCTGTGTAAAATCCGTGTGAAAAAAATTAGATGGGGAAATATGAGGTGTCTCCCACGCCAACGGCGGGTCGACATGACAGGCTGCGTAGAAAGGGCTGGCTTCGCCCGAGAGAGGGACTGCAGTATTCCCTTCTGTGTAAAATCTGTGTAAAAACCGTGTGAAATACAATGCAGTGCAATTCCCTAGATCGTCGATGTTTCAACTTTTACAACCCTTTTACAATCATTTACAAGGCCAAAACCCGTGCCAGGTGGTGTTCCCCTACTTTTATGGAAAATTCACCAACACACCACACCATGAACAAAAAACTGATCCTGTCTGCCTTTTTGATCCAATTCGTATTGTTCAGCTCCTGTGGCCAGAAAGACGATGCCATCAATAAGGCCGCTGTCACTACCCCAACACAAGAGCAACCCGTAAAACCCAGGCACAGCACCATGCACGAATACGGTGGCTGGTATTGCCCGGACAACCTCTTCGGGTTCCCGGCCGTAAACATTAAGGAACTGGACAAAGTGCCAGTGGTACACGGCCGCCTGCCAACGGAGGAGGAAACGCGAAACGGAACCTCTCTGATGTACATAGACCCCGCAAAAGTTCCGAATGCCAGCGCGCTTGACATGCCACTGCCCCGACTGGCGCGGTACTACTCCGAACACTCCAAAAAGAATGAATTGGTAATTGTAATCCAGGCCGTGATGGCCGACCAGGACACGGTGGTAGGGTTCCGCTACGTAAACGGCGGCAATGGCTCTGCGTGGTTTGATGAAGTAGCCTTTTTAACGGAGGGTGAAATTGCCCAGCTGCCGCCCACGCCCTTTGTATCAGAAAATGTGATGATCAAGGCGCGGAAGGAAAAAATTTGGGAAATCCTTACCAGCCCGATCTATGCCAGGGCATTGGGTGACGCGTTTGGACAAAACGTGTATGTTGAATCCAACTGGAACAAAAATGGAAAGGTTTACCAGAAAAAATATCCCGGTGAAGTAATCACTACCGGAAATATTACGGCCCTTTGGGAGGATACGTACATCCAGGTGGATTATACCGTTGAGGGCCGCCACTACGTGGAAAAATTCCTTATTTTAGAAAATCCGGACACCCATATTTCTCAATTGAACATCGTATCTGGCCCGTATGGCGATGACTTTGCGGCAAAAAAAACAGCCTGGAACAAATGGTTGCAAAAAGTAAAAGCGCTGAGTGAACTGTAAGGGGGGCAATTAAAAACAACCCTGCCGGCAATTTGTCTCAGGGTTGTTTTCAATAATTTTTTAAGTGTTTACCTCGGGGATATCTTATCTCATGTCTAATCGGATATCGCACATCCAACCAGCTATCCCTGGTCTGCATCCTGTGCTTTTCGCTGTAGGAAAATCATGTTTTGTCCTGCAAAACCATCTCAATCCTGTCATTCCCCTCTACGACGGTCAGTTGCGCCATTCCCGCTCCGCCAAAGCACCAGTCCTTCACCCGCTCTACCAACGCATTGTCCCCCCGGCTTTCCAGGTACCACAAGCCGTACACCAGGCCGTACTCCAGCAGTACGTAGGCCATAGATTCGCCCATGGGTTCGCGGTAGTGGTCGTAACTGAAGAAGATTAGCAGCGACCACAACAGCGGGTACAATTGTCGGCTGAGCACCGCCAGCGGTAGCAACACCACGATGTACCAAGGATGCACTACCGGCGAAAAAGAAAAGTAAATGGTGTACAACAGCAGAAAGCGCCTGGCCAAACCTGCATCCGTTTGCCACAGCACCCGGGCAAACAGGAGTACCGTGAGCACCGGAAAGGCCAAACTGAGGTAAGGTGACAGGTCTGCGCCGGTGGCCAGCCTCCCGGCCTCCCGCAGCAGGTAGTAGGGGCCGGCGTTGAACTCGAACCAGGCGAAGTACAGGCCGAAGCTTTGCTTAAAGTTCCACACGGTTTCCGAATCTACGCACAGCGACAACAGCAGCAGGCTGCCCAATACTGTCACGCTGCCAAACCACAGAAAGGTTTTTAGCGGTACTTTTCGGAACAGGGCGCCTACCAGAAACAGGGGGTTGAGCTTGGTGCACACGGCCAGCGCCAGCGCCAGCGCGGCACGGGTATAGGTGGAGCGGTACAACCAGTAGAGGCTGAGCAGCACAAAGCATAGGGCCAGTCCATCGAAGTGGAGGTTGCCTGTCACTTCGATGATCAGCAGTGGATTGAGCCAAACGAATCCGGCCAGTGCGGCCGATTGGTTTTGGCCCTGCAACAGGGCACACAGCAGCCCAAAGGAGAGTACTTCTGCCAGGATCAAAAACAGGCGCAGTAGTATCAGGTTGCCTGCGTTGGGTGTGCCCCAGCAACTGGCCAGCCGGAACAGTGTTTGGTTTACCGTAGGATAAATGGAGTAGTAGTCGCGGGAGTTCATGCCATCGGGAAATGCCGGGCTGTGGGCCGCGTAAAGGGCTGCGTATTGTTGGCGTTTCAGGGTGTCATTGGCAAAAAAAAGGGTGTACTGACGGGGCGTAAACGCGAAACTGGAAATGCCGTCTTTTTGCAATTCTCCGTCCCAGGTAAAGCGAAAGTAATCGTCGGACAGTTGCGGGGTGGAGAGCAGGAATACGCCACGAAACAGCAACCCAGCCGCGAACACCTGCCACCAGTGCAGGCGCTTTTGGCGGGCCAGTTGGGTAAGGCCAATGCCGATGCCAAACAGCAGGGCGTACACGGCGTACATAGACAGCCCTGCGGTGCGCTGAAACGCAAATGCAAACAAGGCGTAGCCCAGCAAGGCAATGGTGCTGAGGAGCCAGAAATATACCTGGTTCAGCTTCGCCATCGGAAGGTGTTGTTTTTGAAAAAAATTGACAGCGAAAAGCCAAAGAGGATGTCCAGTCCGTACGTGAAGCTCAACAAATTGAAATGGAAAAAGGAAGCCAGCATCCAGAAGCCTCCGTAGCCCATGGCCAGGATTTCCAGCAGCAGGATGCTGTTGGCTTTATTGAAACTGTACCCGCGTTGCACGCGCTGCAGCCATCCGCTGTTGTTGCCGAATTTCGGGGTGCGCACAAACTCCGATTTTTTCCCAACATACCCTTCAACGATGCCCAACACCATGTAGAGCGAAATGCCGGTAGTCATGGCAAAATAAACCAGTACAGAGGGAAGGAACAGCAGGGAGCTTTTCCATTTGTTGTCGGAGGCCATGGTGTCGCCAACGTAAAAGATGGCCAGGAGGGAGCCCAAAACGATGGGACCAATGAGCGACAGCGTGTTGGCGTAGGGAACTGTTATGGCGTTGGTTTGCTGGAAATAGTACACCACAGGGCTGCACAGTAGGATGCCCACCACCAGCAAGTAGATGGAGCTGTTCAGCAGGTGGAAAGAGCCGATCAGTTTGGCCCGGAACGAGGCGGCAGAGCGCCACAAATCGCCCATGTTTTTGCGCAGGCATTCGGCTGCGCCTTTCGACCAGCGGAATTGCTGGGTACGGAAGGCGTCGAAGGTAACGGGCAGCTCCGCCGGTGCGCCCACATCGAACAGGTATTGGAACTGCCAGCCGCGCATTTGCGCGCGGAAACTGAGGTCGAGGTCTTCTGTCAGGGTGTCGGTGTGCCAGCCGCCAGCCGATTCGATACAGTTGCGGCGCCATACTCCGGCAGTGCCGTTGAAGTTGATGAAGCCTTTGGCATGGGTTCTTCCCAGGTGCTCGATGCTGAAATGCGTATTGAGCATGATGGCTTGTGCCCGGGTGAGAATGGAGTCCTGTACGTTGAGGTGCCGCCAGCGGGTTTGCACCAGCCCCACTTTCGGGTTATCGAAGGGCGCGAGGGTGTTCAGGAGAAACTGTGGGTGGGGTACAAAATCGGCGTCAAAAATGGCGATGAATTCGCCCCGGGCCTTTTGCAACCCGTAGTCGAGCGCTCCGGCTTTGTAGCCAGTGCGCTCCGGCCGGCGGAGGTGCTGAAAATCGGCATGTGGCACGGGCAGTTGTGCCAGAAATTGCTGGATGAGGGTGGTGGTTTCGTCGGTGGAGTCGTCGAGGATTTGCACTTCGAGCCGGTGGGTGGGGTAGTCCAGTTGGGCTATGGCCTGGAGCAGGCGTTCGACCACGTATTTTTCGTTGTACAGGGGCAGTTGGATGGTGAACAATGGCAGGGTGGCATCGGCGGGCAAGGCTTTGGGTGCTTTTCTTTTGCGGAGGGCGTGGAACAGGAGCACCCATTCCTGCAGGACGTGGATCAGCAGTAGTCCGTTGAAGAAAACCCAGAAACAGAAGATGATTTGCACTAAGGCCATTGGGGATTGGTATTTAGAACTCTAGTGGATATTTATTGAATTAACCACACACGGGCACATGAGACAAGCCACATTAGGTACTGAAGAGATGTCATACTAGGGATGTCCCGTGGTGAAAGTTTTGGGTTGCGATTTGTTGTTTTGGGTGGAGTTAGGAATATGTTTTTGCTTCGCAAAATAGGTTTTCCTGCGAACATTTTTTTGCTTCGCAAATGGGTTGTTCCACGGAATATGTTTTTTGCTTCGCAAAATTTTTGTCCCGCAGCATTCGCAGATGCCCGCAGATGTTTTGCTTCGCAAAACCCTGCGGGTGCGCAAGGTGGACTATTGTGGCATGGGTATTTTGGTTGGATTAGGTTGGTTATTCCGGACAAAGCAAAGGCCAATAGCAAAAGACTAAAGACCTTTCGCGCCAAATATAGCCCTTCGGTTTAAAAAGTAGGGTAGAACGAACAAATCGAGGAGGTAAGCCCAGGCGATTCCCAGTAAAAAGATCCAGCCAAAGGGCTTTATCCAGTTGAAACTGGAGTAAGCCAGCGAGAGAAAGCCCAGTGCCAGCACAAAGGAGGTAATGAAAATGGGCACTACGTGCAGGGCATCGTCGGGTTTTCTGTTTTGCATAACGAGGTAGATGGAATCGTCGACGCAGATGCCAAGCAGGATGGATAGGAAAAAGAGCGTGAGCGGCGTAACAGACAGTTGCAGGTACAACATGAGGCCCAGGGCAAAAAAGATGGGGAATAGGTTGACCATCAGCACGCCCAGGCTTTTTCGCAGGGAGCGCAGGTAGAAAAAAACGAGTGTGCTGCCAAAGAGGATGCTCAGTACGAGCCCGACCAGTATTTTCATGGAAAAACTATGGGTAGCCTCGTCGGACAGGTACTGCAGTCCGGAGAGTTCAAAATGCATCTTGGGTGTGTTATGCTGCCGCAATACCCTGCGCAGTTGGTCGTAGCCTGCCCGGGCCTCGGGCAGTTTTCGGTTACCAAACCCGAAGAGGATCCTCGCGGTGCTTCCAGTGGAATCGACGATTCCGTCGGCGCCCAGTTCCGATTGGTGTTGTTTCAGCTGCGCTGCGTAATCCGCATCAATGGTTTCGGGGATAAAAAAGGCGGCGGGGTTGCCGCGCCGGAGGAAGCGGTGGTAGCGTTTTACGAGCACCGTCGGGCTGTTGATAAAAAGCGGCTGGAAGATGCGGTTGATCGCGGTATCAATTTGTTCTAGCTGGTCCAGCGTGGCTTTGTCCCAAATGGAACCTTCTTTTAGTGAAATGAACACTTCCGCCTGTTTTTCACCAAAAAAATCCTGTTGTAAAATGGTTTTTCCCCGGGTCAGTTTGGAGCCCGACAGCGCGTATTCCTGTTCGGAGCCATCGATGGAGAGCTTAGCGGCAACCAGGGCCAGCAGCAATACAGCGGCGGTAACAAAGGTGGGGAGCATGTATTTTTTCCGGTCCCAAAACCATTGTGACAGCCGATTGTGTACGCTGTAAAGGCGCTCAAAATTGGTGCGTTTGATGAATACGCGCTCTATTCCCATCAGTCGGATCACGAGAAAACGGGCGCTGAGGTAGGCGATGGTTACGCCAATAATGGCTGCCAGGGAAAAGTTGAAGAGCTGGGTGTTGTTGGAGAAGATCAGAAAGACCAGAAACCCGACCACATTGGTCAGAGAGGTGAGGAAAAGCGGTATGCGCACGGCCGCCAGGATATGCTGCTGCAATTCCAGGTTGGTTTTGGCGGTAGCCTGCGCTTTTTGCTGGTGGTACAGGATGTGCATGATGTCGGTAAAGGACAGCACGGTAATGATGCAGGGTATGGTGATCATCTGCAGGCTGAATTGCATCGACAGGGCGTACATCGCGAGGAAGGTGGCGGCAATGTTGAAAGCAACCATGGCGCCGATCAGTGCCAGCCCGCGCAGCGAATACGTGAAGCCAAAGAACCCGATCAGGATCAGGCCCAAACTGATGGCGGCCAGCAGGATGGTATCGCGCCGCATGGTCGACTGCAGTTCGTTCTGCATCAAATCGTACTGGATGTAATGTACCCGGACGCCTTGCTTTTGGAGGTTCAGGTTTTCCAGCGCCTGGACCGATGCCGGGGAAATGCCGCTTGGGGCGTTCACGAACAGGAGTGTATAACGGCCGTTGCGGGAAACAAATTTGCTGAAAATGTCGGCATAGCGTTCAGCCAGGTCCAGTCTTTTTTGGAAGCGGGTGGCGTTTTCCAGGTCTAAAAACGGCTCCGATTGCACCCGGAAAAAGCCTTGCTTGGGGTATTGCAGGTTGCTGATGCTCGATGCCTTTTCTATTTCGGGTTGTTCTCCCCAAAACGCTGTGATGGTTTGGAGTAATTGGAAATCAGGGAGCGTTTTCCAGCCAGTGGTTTTTTCCAGCACCATGACCGTTTCGCCGCTTTTGGGGGGTTCCATTGCCGCAACAAAGGATTCGTACGCGGCAATGTCGTGGTCGGAGGCAAGGTTGTAGGCATTGATGTTGGTTTCCAGCCGGAGTGTGGAAACGGCCCAAAAACCCAGGGGAATGGTGCAGGCGATGAAAAGGTAGCGGAGGGATTTAGTTTTCATGCAGCAGGCCGGCTAAAAAGGGTTCTATGGCCTGGGCAATCCGTTGGTGCCCGGCGGGGTTCGGGTGGCTGTCGTACGGCTGGTTGGTGAGTGTTTTGTTGTTGAAATCGAAGTGGACATCGAGCCAGGGTACATCGTTCAGGCTTTGTTTAAGTTGTGCGGTTTCCGCTGTGGCATCCAGGCAAACCACACCGAAGGCCACGCCCTTTTGATGGCACAGGTCGTGCATTTGCTGCAGGATGCACGCGGTAACAGTGCGCTGTTTTGCGGGGTTTTCAGTGACCAGGTCGACAGTTGTTTGGATGGCGTTGACCGTTGCCAACCAGTCTCTGCACGGCCAATTGGCGTACAGAGACGCCCAGGGTTCGTAAGTGATGGGTTCGCTGCAGCGGCTGATGAAAGGGAACCTCGCCTGTGTCATCAGGTTGTCCACATCCTGCGAGGAGCGGTGGTAGCCGATTTTGAGGTTGGAGCGGTATTGTTGGGAGAGGGTGTTGCGCATGAAATGAAACGAGGAAAAATGGAGCAAAACCACTTTCAGGTGTTCGGTTTCCAGGGCTGATTTTAATTGCATCAGCGACTGCACGCTACCGTAGCCGATCACGCCAGCATTTTGGATACCCATTTCTGGAAATGCCTGTTGTAACAGGGAGGCAAAGGTTTGGTCGTCGTTCACGCCAAAACCATAGGTAAAAGAACATCCCAATAACAGCACATCCGTTGGGGTTTGCTGCCGGCCGCTGACGTGCCTGGAGTGGTTGTCGAGGTGTTGCGTTTGAAAGGACAATCCCTTGTTTACCTGGATGGTATAGGTTCCCGGATGGAGTTGAATGCCCAGCAGGGAATCTCCAACGAACGCATTTTTCGGGGTGGATTGGATGCTGTAATCGTCGTTTGTAAACGGCGCATATCCCAGGATACGAAATGCAACTTCAAGGCAGATAAAAATGGCAACAGGGTAGAGCAGCAGCCATCTCATTAATATTGCCATACGGTTTTGCATACACCTAATTGCGCGATTGTTTGATCGCTAAGATAAGGTATGTGGTACAAACCTGGGATGTGGTGTTTTGCGCGGGAGGAACTGGTTTCGGGATAGCCCAACATGGAATTTACGCCTCATTAGCCTTAGTTGAACAATAGATTGGGTTTGATGATTTTCATTGACTGGTACTTTATAGGAAAATCATCAAACCCAAAATCCACAGTGATATTTTCATTTTTTAACGCCTTTTGGGCGCAGTTATGGCTTGGCCAAACATGGGGGGAATGGCTATTTTGCGAAACTTTTAATCGTTTTTCATATTCGACCATGTTATAAGGCCGAGTGCTATAAAGGTTGTTGCTGTCCGGATTTGATGGAAAGTCCACCATTTATCCCTTAGTTCCATCCAATTGCTCGGAGGGCTATTCTTATCCCAGGTCATTACAATGCTGTTGATGGGTTGGTTTCCAAATTTAGTGGTGAGTCCACTAATCAACATAAAGAATATTGCAACCAACAGGAGTGTAAAAACACGCTTGTCATTTTTTTGCCGAACTGCGGAAACTATGGTTAGCACGGTGGCAATCATGCCAAGGATCGGCATCAGGGTGTTCAAATGTCTGATGGCATTTTGCAGTTGTTCTACAAAAGTTGGCGCAGAAAGGCTTCTTGGGTCGTAACCCAGCCAGATCCCAAAGACGGACCCCGCTACCAGAGCGATCATAATGGTGTTGAGAAATCGGATAATTTGTTTGCTCATGTTGTGTCGTTTAATTGATAAGATGAATGGCAGGATGGATTCATTCAACCACAACACAAAACTAGGGCTGCTGAGCAATGGTTATTTAGGAAAAAAACGACATTTGAGCATAGGATAACCCCTGGGATTAAACATAGATGCATTAGCCAGAAGGGAAGTCCCCGTGTCCGCTTGTTTGTTTTTGTTGGAGTGTGCCTGGGGGAAAATCGGCAAATTGCCTGAATTCGCGTAGCAGATGGGAGGAGTCATCGTATGCGCATTCCAGGGCTATGTCCGACCAGCTTTTGCCGGGTGCATGGTTTTTAACCTTCATGGCATACTCAAACCGAACAATTCGGGTATACATTTTAGGTGAAAGGCCAACCCGCTTTGTGAAATTCCGCTCGAATTGCCGAAGGCTCAGGCAGGCCATTGCAGCCCATTCCGGTAATGTATGTTTTGCAAAGGGGTCGAGCATTTTAATGGCAACCACATCAATGGGTTCTTCTGGAAGGATGCCTTTTTCTAGTTGTTTGTCAATGAACGCCGAAACAACTTTTATCATTTCATCGTAAGACGGGCAATTGCGAAGTCTGCTGCTTACTTCCTCGATTTCGCCCGGAAAATAGTCAACCGCATTGAACCCCGAATTGACGGTGTTTTGCATGGGTGTTTTTAGCAAGCGGTAAAGGCCGGTAGGATGAAACGATACTTTCAGCATCAGGTAGTCCCGGCCAAAACACAGGCCGACGGGTTTATTCTTGGGCCCGGTAATCACCGCATCATCGGCAGTTAAGCCATCTGACTCGGGGAAAGGCAACACCTTAACTTCGTCTTTGGGGTAGAAATAAAGTCCTTGTTCTGTATTGGCAAGACAGGTTATATATGGGGGGGGCAGAGCATCCGTATCGTCCCATTTCATGTGAAGTATCTGGAACTCCCGAATGATGGCTTTCTGTGCATCTGAGGGCTCGTACTTTTGAAAAAACTTCATGGCATATTTTCATTTACGGTAATAGAAGGCATATGTACTTACGCACGCTACTGGACATTTTTTGAATTAACCACATAGGAGCACATGAGGGCTGCATTTTTTTAAAATGTCCAGTAGCTTGGTACTTACGCATGCTTTGCTTGGTATCTGTATGTTGCTGATTCATCGGTTGTTTGGCCGAAACCAATGTTGGAAGCGGCGGTTAGCAGCAGGAGGAGAATGGGAGCAATGACTTTTGGGGGCATAATGACAGGCTTAGAGGGGATAGACAGGATTGACAAGATTTTGCAGGATAGGCAGGATTGATTTTGCAACGTAACCTAGCATTTGGTAAACCCTATAAAATCATGTTTTGTCCTGCAAAATCTTGTCAATCCTGTCATTCCCCTCTAAGCCTGTAAAATCTTGTCAATCCTGTCATTCCCCTCTACGCAAGTAAAATCTTGTCCTTCCTGTCCCCAAAAGTCGGCAAAACAGCCCAATCAGTAGACCAAAAATGCGAAAAAATTGCGAATAAGCTGAAATTTTGCATACGTTTTATAGCCCTCAAAACCCGACGCTCTCCGGCCTGTTGTTCAGGTCGATATTCTATTTATTCATCAAGCACCCATACAATGAACAAATTTATCTATACCGCCATCTTGTCTGCAATGCTTATAGGTCAGGTACACGCACAAAGAAAGCCCCAACTGGGCAAAGACAGCAATGCCGCTGTAATCGAGGCCATGAGCCTGGAATCAAAAGTCCGCCTTTTGGTGGGCATGGGCATGAAGATTCCGGGGATGCCGGAACTTGGTGGCGGACCGGTCATCGGCGCTACCCAGGATAAAGTGCCGGGCGCTGCGGGTACTACCGCTGCTTTTGCTGATCTGGGTATCCCAACCCTGGTGGTGGCCGATGGCCCAGCGGGCCTCCGCATTCAACCTACCCGTGAAGGCGACCGGAGCACGTATTACGCTACGGCATTTCCCATTGCCACCTTACTTGCTGCCACCTGGGATACCGATCTGGTGTCCAAAGCCGGTGCTGCCATGGGTAATGAGGTAAAGGAGTACGGCGTGGACATTATACTCGGCCCAGGCATGAACATCCATCGTAACCCGCTGGGCGGCCGCAACTTCGAGTACTATTCTGAAGATCCGCTGCTGACAGGAAAAATGGCGGCAGCCATGGTGAAAGGCATTCAGGGCAATGGTGTGGGTACCTCAATCAAGCACTTTGCCGTAAACAACCACGAAACCAACCGCAATTTAATCAATGTGGTGGTGAGCGAACGGGCGCTGCGTGAAATCTACCTCCGCGGATTCGAGATTGCCATTGCCGAAGGCAAGCCCTGGACCGTGATGAGTTCCTACAACAAGCTGAACGGTAACTATACCTCCGAAAGCGCCGATTTGTTGAAGAAAATTCTGCGGGAGGACTGGGGCTACAAAGGCTTTGTCATGACCGACTGGTTTGGGGGCACCGACGCGCCCGCACAGGTGCGCGCCGGTAACGACCTGCTCATGCCGGGCACCCCAAAGCAATTGGATGCTATTTTAGCCGCTGTAAAAAGCGGAGCGCTGGATGAAAAACTGATCGATGAGAATGTGAACAATATCCTGAACATCATCAAGGAATCACCTGCGTTTAAAGGCTATAAGTTCAGCAATAAGCCTGACCTGAAAAATCATGCGGAAGTGGCCCGTCTGGCGGCTACGGAAGGCATGGTATTGCTGAAAAATGATGCATCGGTATTGCCCATCAAGCCACAGCCTGTGGCTGTTTTTGGCAATTATTCCTACGACGTCGTGTCGGGGGGGACTGGTAGTGGCGACGTGAATGAAGCCTATACTGTTTTGCTGCCTGAAGGCCTTTCTGCTGCTGGCTATACGCTGCACACGCAAATGAAGGATGTTTATGAGGCTCATATCGCCGATGAAAAAATAAAACACCCAAGACCACAAGGCATACAGGCCCTGTTTACCCCTATGCCGGTAATACTGGAGCTGGCACTGGACGGTAAAGATCTTAGTAAGGTCACCGCAAGGTGCAGAACGACTATTACCTCACCGAGGCAGAGCAAAAACTAATTGACGACGTGGCCACGGCTTTTCATGCCCTGGGCAAAAAAGTTGTGGTGGTGCTGAATACGGGAGGTGTAATTGAAACGGCCTCTTGGCGCGACAAGGTAGACGGCATTTTACTTGCCTGGCTCCCTGGTCAGGAAGCCGGCAACGCTATTGCCGATGTGCTGAGCGGCAAGGTGAATCCATCGGGAAAATTACCAACATCCTTCCTGGTGAAATACGAAGACGATCCGGCTGCCGAAGGTTTTCCGGGAAAGGAATTTGGCGCAGTCGTTGACCTCGGTTTTCAGAAAATGCGGAATGCCGAGATCGACTACAAAGAAGACATTTTCGTGGGATACCGCGCGTTCGACAAGCGCAACATCCAGCCGGCATATGAATTTGGATACGGCTTGTCGTACACCAGCTTCGAATACAGCAACCTCAAACTCAGCAATACCGTTTTCAGCGACCGGATTACCGCAACGGTGACCATCAAAAACACCGGAGAAACGGCCGGAAAGGAAGTAGTGCAACTCTACCTCTCTGCACCAGGCAAATCCATGGATAAGCCTGTTCAGGAGTTGAAAGGCTTCGCCAAAACCCGACTGCTTCAGCCAGGGGCCTCCCAGACGCTTACGTTTAACCTGGACGGCCGCTCGCTGGCTTCCTTCGAAGAGCAACGCTCCAGTTGGGTGGCAGAGCCGGGTCAGTACACCGTAAAAATCGGCGCTTCCAGTCGCGACATCCGGCAAAAGGCAAATTTTGCTGTAAAAAAGAGATCGTGGTGGGGAAGGTGAACAAGGCATTGGTGCGGAAATAATCGTGTAGCGGTTTATGTACATTGAAGCCCGGAGGATACGCGATTGCGTTGTGCTCCGGGCTTTTTTTGTGGTTGGCCGCTGGTACCGTTTTTTTTTACGAATACCATTTCTTTTGACATTACCTCAAGCACATTATTATCGATATTAAAATCCTGCTAAAGTCAGGCGAAATTGTATTGACGGCACAGGGTTGCGCTTTTTTATCGTTCAAAAAATGGCGTTAAACACAAAATTACGGTAGCCGGTAAGATTTTACGCTTAACTGCAATACATGTATATTAGACTTGTTGCGATAGGGTACTGTTTGCACGAACTGGGCAAATTTTATTTTATACTGCGTTGAATTTTTCGACGAATTTCCCGCATTCGACTGCAAAATTTGCCTTGTCTAAAATAAAATTTGTTACCATTTCATGCAAACGCCCCTATCTCAACAAGTCAATTATTAACGTGGGTTTTGCCTCAGACCCTAAATCCGAATGAGTTCATAAACAAATAAAATGCGCAGATGAGGAAGTTGTATATTTGCTGACATTCATTAAACAATTTGAACACCATCAAGTCGTCTGAAATTCTGGAAAAACTCCGCCTGCGAAAATTCGAGGTATTGGAGCAGATAGACGACCACTACCGGTCGGTTTTCATGCGTTGGGCAGCCAAGCGTTTTTCTGCTACACCCAACGATTTGGAGGATGCCTGGCAAGAGGCTTTGGTCATTTTTTATGAAAAGGTCACCAACGGCGAGTTGACTGAGTTGCACTGTGCTGCCCAAACCTGGCTTTTTGCAACGGCTGGTAATTATCTCCGAAATATGAACCGAAAAATGCGCCGCGTCATTTGGCACGACGAGGTAGACAAAGTATTGGCTGGGAAAAATAACACTGTTGAATTTTCTGATCCCGAACCAGAAGGCAAACGAAAATTACTGCTAAGTGCCATGGAAAAGATATCCGAAAAATGCCGTGAGCTTCTACGGGCCAGGTATTTCGATGGCTTTTCAATACCTGAAATGATGCAGAACTTTCAAATGGGTTCGGAGAATTCAACCTCTGCTCAGTTGTCGAAATGTATGGCCGGACTGCGCGAGCATATTCAAAAATTGCAAAAAGATCATGGAGCCTAAGGACTTTGACTTATTTGATCGCTACTTGGATGGCAAAATGACAGCAGCCGAAATGCGCGTTTTCGAGCAAATGCTGCACGATGATAAGGCATTTTCCGAATCATTTAATTTCCAAAAAGATGCCCGTCTTGCTGCCCGCCTCGATGGCCGGGAAGATTTGAAAAACCGGCTGCGACAGCGGAATTTGGCTGCGCAGGAAAAGCAAAAAATTTCTCCCGGGAAAAACTGGATTTTGGTTTTAGCAGGTTTGCTCCTACTGGTCGCCTTGTTTTTTTTGTGGAAAAAGGGCCAAAACAAACCTGCCGAAGATTTACCGCATCAGGAAATTTTACCTGAAAAGTCAACGCCTGGTGGGCAGCAAAAACAGTCTGAACCAACAACGCCAGGCCAGCCAATTGCCGAAAAACCAACCGAAAAACAGCCTGGCAGTCCGGACGTCAGACAAGTTTTTGCAGCAAATTTTGATGCCTTCCAATCCAATGAAATCAGTGGGATGTTGCGCGCTGACGATAGTCCAGACGCATTTCAGCAGTTTGTCGCGGCCTATTTGCGGGGTGAGCACAACGAGGCCTTGCGCCTTTTTGAAGACCTTTCCGCGGAAGATAAATCGAATGAAAACATCCAGTTTTTAAAAGCAAACTCGCTTTTGGCCGTTGGGAAAACTGACGCCGCGATCACTGTTTTTGAAAAAATATCGGCGGAAAGAAATGGTAAATACGCCTTGGAGGCACAGTGGTTTTTGGGCTTGGCAAAACTGAAAAAAGGCGATTTGGTTGGGGCGGAAACAATTTTTAGGGAACTTGGAAAGGGAAAAAATAGCCCATACCAGGCGGCTGCCGCATTAATTTTAAAACAATTGAAAAATTTCCGGTAAGATTTTGACGGCTCGAAACAGTAAGGTTGAAATGATTTTCACAAACTAAAATTTCAACCACATGAAAAAATTTGTTTTGTTGCCATTGCTTTGTCTGGTGTTTTTGATGCCCGTTTTTTCGCAAAACCAGAATGGACTTTCTGCAACCCAATTGGCCCAATTGGATAAGATTTTCGAACCAGCCCGCAAATCAATGGTGGATGCCCTGAAAAAAAAGGATCCCAAAAAACTGGATGCATGGCAAACGGATCTTAAAAATTTGGCTCAAATCCCAGACCTGTACGAACGTAAAAAGAGGCCGAAAAGGTCCAGGCCACTTATGCCGAATTTTTCAAGGCGGGCTATGCCGCCGCCAAAATTGACGAAAAGGCGTATCAATCCAAAGTGTACGCTTACCTTAAAAATTGCGGCTATATCATCACTTTTGGTCAGTATTTAAATTTTACCGGGAAATATATTCCGGTTACAGCGCCCTCAACCAGTGGCGGGAACTGCCAGGAATTAAAATGCGACTTTACGGTAGATGATATCGAAACGCAGGCAAGAGGTTGGGGTACAGGATATGGGAATGCAGAGGTGAATGAAGGTAGGGTTCAAGACGTGTGCGGGCTGACCTCGAAAAGCAGTGTTATGGTGGAAGGCAGATGCGAACAATTCTCCGCAACGGGTGAAAATGTGACCATTCAGCCGGGCATGGAAAAGGTTGAGGTTTCCACCAAACTCCAACAGTATAGTTTCAGTGGTGACAGCAACCCGGGTTTTAACATGGGTTATGGTTATGCCGACTGTGGCATTTCAATTAATGGTGAGGGGTTGGAAAAAATTTTCATCTTTGATTCTGCTTTTGGCTTTTCGCCTTTTGGGTCACCGAGCAGGTGGTTTCTGTTTGAAAAGACTAACCAGTTTGTAAAAACAGAATTCATCCCACAAGCCGCGGGTGGAAATTATGAAATCCAAGTTTTTGCCAGAACGAGCGCCGAATCGGGTGGCTTTGGCACAGGCTCAGGCGAGTGCATCGTGGTGCATCCGGAGTACATCAAGGTGTGCCAGTTTGCAAAAAAATAAGCGCCTGAAAACATAAATTTTCCGCAGGAGTCGCCCTTCTTTTTTTTATCAACATGAAGGACGACTCCTGTTTGATTTTTATCTGCCATTATGTATCGGGTTGGCGGTTTGCTGAATATTATTCAACCAGCACAAATCCCGCCCAAAAAAACGGATTCGGGTATTTCTGGCGCATTTGTGATTGCGCTGCGCGGAACGCCGCTGGAATTTCCAACGCATTGAGCAGCCATTTTTCATAAAAAATAGCCATGAATTCACCCGTTTTCTCGTCGTTGATTTTCCAGAGCGACATCACTAAATACTGCGCCCCGGCAATTTTAAAGGCACGTTGCAGGCCATAAACCCCTTCGTTGCCAGCCAGGTCGCCCAGTCCTGTTTCGCAGGCGGAAAGCACGACAAGTTCGGTGCTGGATAAATCCATCTGGGCGATTTCCAATGCGGTAAGTATGCCATCTTCCATGTTTGGGCTTAGCGGTTTCCCCGTTTTCCAGGCGTGATTTGCACCCGATAAAACCAGGCCGGAACGCAGCAATGGGTTTTCGGAGACTTTAAAAATGGTTCGCTTGTTTCCAGAGTTTTTCCCAGGGTCTGGGAAAAAGAAGCCATGGGTAGCGATGTGCAAAATGCGTGGCGAAGCAAGTTTGTTGTTTTGATAAAAGTACCCGTCCAGACCCAATTGACCACCAAAGGATTTTAGCGCCTCTTCTGAAGCCGCGAAACCAGTTCGTTTTATGACGTTGAATTTTGCGACGATCAATTGTTTTTCAATGTCCGTAACTTCTTTTTCGGTGGCAGGAAGGTAGTTCCAATTGTTGCCACGCAGGGTTGAATCGGCCTCCGGAAAATCTGATGTTCGGCTGCTCACCGTGCTACTGGACAAAGCCAAATCTGCATTTTCCTTAACAATGGCCGTGCTGTCGGCTTCGTACCTTATGCCACCGAAAATGGCTGCTGTACGGTTTTCAGGTGCTTTCCCTGCATTTCGGTTTGTCAGTTGGCGGGTACTGCCAAGGCTGGAAAAATTAAATTTATCGCCCAGTACCTGGTTGTCGGGAGTTTGAATTGCCTCCAGGTTCAGGCGGTGTATAAGGCCACTTGCCGAAAACCATATTTTTTCTCCTCCGGAAAAATAGGCTTCCAGGGGTTGCCAAACCAATTGGTAAAGGCTTTTGGTGCCATCGGTTTGGCGCTTGGCATAGAGTTTTTCGGTATAATCAGCAAGCCAGGATTTGGAACGATTGGTGAGCGCGAGCAATTCTTGTTCTTCAAAAAGCGGGACAAATTCTGGGGCCTTTTCACCGTGGCGCAAAACCAGCGCGGCGTAATAATGTTTGCCTGGCGGGTCGGCGAGTTTATCTTCAAAATCCACGAATTCGACGGCTGTTTCACCCATTTTTAGAGCAGATTGGACATCCTGCCAGCGCACTTCCCGGCGGGCTTCCGAAAACCCGGGGAGGTTTTGGACGAGTTGTTTTTCGAGGCTGATGGACTGGTTTTCGAGTGAGTCGAGGCTCATTCGCTCGGTTTTTGGAAAAGTATACACTTCCGCGAGTTGTCTTTTTGTGTTTTTCCAATCCTCATAAATCAGTTGAATCGAGTCGGGGGCGGCGGCGGCCAATTGGTTGGCGATTAGCGAAGACTGCAAAAAATAGCCTTTTCTAAAAAGGGCGGCATTGTATAACGCGGCGTTTAAATCGGCGGACAACGGCGATTTGCTTTTAGCCCTTGTACCCAGCCAATCGTCTATCGTTGGAAATTGCAAAAGGTAAAGGTTCATTTCCTGCTGTGAGAAATGAGCAGAAGCGCGGTTGAGCAATTGTTTTTCAAGTATGGAAGCATGGATGAGGAGAGAATCTGATGCTGTGACCTGATTGATTTTTAAAAAGCCTCTGCCAGTTCCACCTCTGTGTCCAGGCAAAAATCGTCCTGCTCGCCGAATTCCTCCGCCCAGCCGGCGAGTGTTGCCTGGAAATATGCTATCGCTTCCGGGTACTGCCCTTTTTTCATTTTCGTTTTGGCGAGGCTTCGGAGGCAACGCAAATAGAGCATACCGAAGTTTTGTTCGATTTTTTCGTAGGCCGTTTTGCTTTCCAGAAAATACCGCTCAGCATTGTCGTAATCTTCCAGCATAAAATGTGTGCCTGCGGTGTTGAGCATCAGGTGGGCGAATTCGGGCGTGTTTTTGCCAATCGTTTTTTCCAATATATCGGCAGCCTCCAAATAACTATCCTTAGCTTCTTCGTAATCCTTGCGTTCGGAATACAACAGCCCTAAATTGCTCAGCAGCGTAACCATTCGGGGATCCTGGCCCTTGTTCACGCTTATAAAAACATGGGTTGCCTGTTCGAAATAGGAAATGGTTTTGTCGAATTGGGCTAAATAATAAAAAACCACACCGATGTTGGTCAAGCACACGGCATACTCTTCACTGACCGTTCTTCCCGATTTTTCAAGTGCATTTATAGAAAGCAGCAATATTTTTTCTGCCTCTTCAAATTGCCCGGCATTGATGTAAACATAAGACAGGTTGGCCAGCACCTTGTTGTACATATCATCACCGGTCAGACCGTTTTTTTCTAGGATATTTAAAGCAGCCAGATGTTTTTCGATGGCTTGCCCGGGCCGTTTGGTGCGTGAAAAAACGGAACCCAAGTCATCCAGGGTTTGTGCGTAAGCCGTGCTTTCCTTGCCCAAAATTTGCTCCCGCAGGGTAAGCGTTTCAAGGAACACCGCCTCTGCTTCGGCATATCTGTTTTGGAAAAAAAACATCCTTCCTCTGGCAGAAAGGCAATTAGCGTAGGCAGGGTGTGATTTTCCGAAAATGGAATCCGTTTTTGACAGGGCAGTTGAAATAATTTCCAGACCAACAACTTGCTGTTGGCTCTTGAAAGCCTTCCAGCCCTTTTCCAGCAGGGTGTCGATTTCGGAAATTGCCCGTAATGAATCCGCCGAAGATTGTCCCCAAAGGGATTTGGTACTGGTGAAAACCAGGCAAACAACAAAAGTCAAATATTTGATTTTCAGTGCTTTATTCATATGCTTATTGATGCGAATATTTTTTTAAAATAAATTCCATTGCCGGTAAGATTGAAACGCTTCACAACAATAATGAAAATAAACGGCCTTGCCGGAAAATAATTCACCCATCAATACTCACCCAAATAAAATTGAAAATCATGCTTATTTCGTTCAACCGCCGCCCGGTTTTTGCGGCCATTGCTTTACTGATTTTTTCATTTTCGAACACCGCTTTTCGCAAACCGGAACAGCCGGTTGGTCTGCCCGACTTACAGGTAATAACCCAGGTGTCGGTTGTGAAACTAAACAGTACAACGTTTTACTACGTATTCACCATCCAAAATACGGGTACCGCCAGGGCCGATTTAAGGAACATGAAAATCCTGACTACTTATGCTTGGGATGGGTACCAAGAAGGCCGTACCGATAAATACCTGAATATGCGGTATGACACGCCACCCAACCCGAATGCTCTTGCGCCAGGTGAAAAGGCCACAGTACGGTTTAAAGTAAGTGTACGCCCTCGCCAGTTGCCCAACTTTTTTGTCGTGGATATTTTGCTGGATGTCAACGATTCCGTGCAGGAGTCAAACGAAAGCAATAATACAGGCGGCGGCAATTCTATTGGTCTGGGGTAGGGGCAACTTGCCCAGTCTGATCATTATTCCAAATTAAGAACCATCATTCACCTTGAAATTTTATCAAACATGAATTTCTTCCCTGTCCTCAGGCGGGCGAGCCTCGTTTTGCTTTTTGCGGTCACTGCGTTCCAACAACTTTCTGCTCAGATAAACGTAACTTGCAATACCCCGGCAAACGCGCGCTGGCAACCCTATTTAAATTGGATCGCCCCAGCCCAGCCCCTGACCAATGCCATTACCCTCAGCATCACACGATACTCAGCGAATACTTTTTCCTTGAGCATCAACACACTGGCAAGCAACATGCCCAACATGAAGGCTTTTGGTAAGGTTTCGTTTCGGAAAACCGAACTGGAGGGTGTTTCCTGTCTTAAAACTACCAATATCTTCCTGCGAAACCCAGCCAATGGCGTGGGGCAAAGCATACCCATAAGCTGTGCTTTTTTCGCGGCTGCGCAATTGGGCGCCAACCCTGGCCATATCACCCTGGGCAATATTGGCTTTACCCGCTCGGCATCAAGTGGGGATACCCACCTTTTCAAGAGAGACGATGGCGGCGAGTTTTTGGTCGTGCATTTTAAAAAGGAAGTGCTTTTTTAACATTAGCAACATGTTTTTAAATTTCTAACCATCCCTCAATCCAGTCACCATGTTATTTAGATTTTTCAACTGCCTGGCCGCCATTTGTCTCCATTTTGCATGCTACAAGCCCAGAAAATCGGCAATTTGGACAAGGCTGCCAAGGCCACTGAGTTTTCAATTCCGGCTAGTCCGGCGTTCAATATGCTGAACGAAAACGTGCCCGCCAGGATCCAACGTTACGCTTCGCTCCACGATTTCAAAGTAGACTGGAGCATGACCAATGGGCAGCAGGGTTACTCTCTTAGCCCGGGCATCGCCATCGAGGCGCAACCCGTCTGGATATTGATGTTTGATCGCGCTGGAGCCCAAAAATATCGGGTTGCCAGCCCAGTTATGAAGACACTCAGCACCTTGAGCCTGTCGGTTGGAACCAATTCCTCGAACGACAAAAACTGGTTGGCCTGGGGGGCAAAAATTAACCTCTTTCGGCAAAATGACCCTTTGGCGGATCCTGCGTTTATACAAAGCCTGGAAGCGGCGACTTCAACCTTGACGAATGAAAAATTACTAAAAATTGGTGATCTAGAAAAATCAAAGGCCCTGCTCAACAGTCAGGAAGAAGATTACGCCGATCTATTAAGTGCCTTGAACGATAGTATCGCCAGCATGAATGCAGCCATCGCAGAAATCAAGCGCGGCCAACCTGAGCGTATTGCCGATGCCCGCGATGCTTACATAGAAAACCATTGGAATTCGGCGTTTCTCGACCTGTCGTTCGGACGGCTGTTGACCTTTCAACAAATTGACAAATCGTTCAGTCAGACTATTTCGAACCCGGCAACCAGCCTCGATACGACGCTGGTTTTTACCCAAAACAGCCTTGAACTAAAGAACTGTGGTTACGGTGTTTGGCTTTCAGGGGGGCTTCCCATTGGTTCCAGCGTGATGATTTCGGGGATGGCCCGCTATGGAAAGCGGGCTTCGCCCATCACTGCTGAAATTGGGCAAGTTTTCTCTGCTGGTGCAAACTTGCGCTATGGTGCGCGGCGCTATAATTTCTTTATGGAATTCTTTTTCGACCAAAACTCCGACCCCTTGTCGGATATTTCAAATGAAAATCTGGAACGCAAGTTGTACATGCTGACGTTTGGAGGCGATTGGCGAATTTCAAAAAATGTTATGCTTTCCTTTGGTATTCTGCAAACACGCGATTTTCAGAGCGGGGTGCTGTTTATCCAGCCTTTGGCCAATGTGAATTGTTTGATGCGTTGAATGGATGTTGTTTTGAGTTTAGCAACGTGTCGGAAATAACTTTCCAATTTGGCGGCACTTTTTGAGCGCTGCCTGCGTTGCCAAAACAGTAATGTAATTTACTACACGCCTGTTTTGACGTCTTGTCAGCACACAAAACCTGCACCCCAAATCCGGAAAGTTATTTCCGACACGTTGCTTAATTGAATGTGAACTGTTTCAACAATTCATATTCAAAAATGGCAACAACGGCAATAATTGACAAATTGGAAGCCCGGAGCGTACGCGACTGCGTTACGCTCCGGGCATTTTTTGTGTTTGGCGATCGTGAATTTTAGCAGCATCCACCCATTGCATCATCCTCCCTTACATCACCCACCAGCGTAATACCTTGCTATTTCCGGCCAGATCCCGGATGCTTACCCAATACGCCCCGGGAACCAAGCCTTCTGGCAAAGTAAGTTCCGACTTACCAGCCTGTAAAAATTCGGATTTTTCATACTGAACTCTTCCGAAAGCATCCCAAATACGTATGTCCAATTGCTGCGCTTGGGGCAACTCCAGCCACAAGTGCGTGTTGGTTTCACTGGGGTTAGGAACTATTTGCGCTTTTGGGCCAGAAACGCCGGGATTTTGTACCCCTGTTATTGTTCCGATAGTTTGCTGGAATGTCCACACACAACCTGCTGCATCGGTGATGCTCAGAGTATAATTGCCAGCCGGGAGGTTTTCCAGCGATGGCGTTGTGGCGCCATTGCTCCAAAGGAAGGCGTAGGGTGCCACGCCGCCGGAAACAGCGGTGACCAGCACGGCACCATCATTTGCCAAGGCCGAGCTCGCCGCTTGGATACTGGTTTGAACAAAGACTTCCGAGGCTTCCGGGATGTCGACATTTTGTACGGTGGTACAGCCGTGCGCATCGGTGACCGTAATGATGTAGGTGCCCGCCAGGCTGGTCATTTCATTTCCGGTTTCACCAGAACTCCACTGGTAGGTATAATCCGGGACGCCGCCCGAGGCCGCAACAATACTTGTACCCTCCATGCCAGCACAAAGTATAGGAGCTGCATTTATCTGGAGTGTTATTGGCGTTGGACTGTCTACCAGCACCATTGCCTCCGCGCTGCATCCGTTATCGTCGGTGACGGTCACGGAATAGCCGCCGGAAGGGAGGTTGCTCAGTGTGTCTGAAATCTCCTGGTTGTTCCAAAAAAAGGAGTACCCTGTGGTGCCGCCACTGACGGCGACAGATGCCATTCCATTGGCTGCTCCAAAACAAGAGACCGGCTGGGCGGTAGGTTCCAGACTGAGCGGCAAAGGGTTGGTCAAGGAAAAACTCTGCTGGTCGAAACAGCCGAATGCATCCAGGATGGTAAGGGCATAGTCGCCTGCATCAAGGTTGGTAATCAGGCTGTCCGTTATTCCATTTTGCCAAAGCCAGGCAAAAGGTGCGGTGCCATTGAGCGGTATTACAACGGCCGAGCCATCGAAACTGTCGTGGCAGCTGATGGGGCTGGTTGACAGGGCGGTGTTCAGTTGTCCGGAAAGTTCAACTTGTACCGATCCGGAAAATGTGCAACCCTGTGCATCTGTAGCCGTAACGGTGTACAAACCAGGCGCCGCGTCCTGTATGCTTGCCTCGGTTTCGCCATTATCCCACAAATAAGCAGCTGGCATAGCGCCATTGGTAAGCGTTATGCTCGCTACGCCACCCGTGCTATTGCTGCAATTGTAGTTTATGGCCGATACAGAAGCGGTTAAAACCGGCGCTGCCGGGATTTCGATGGGAAAAACTACTTCCCGTCCGAGCGCATCGGTGATGCTGAAATTGTAATTGCCGACGGTCAGGCCTGAAAGGTTAGTGCCACTTTGCCCACCATTGCTCCAGGCGTACTGGAAAGGACCGCAACTCTTAGAAATATGAAATGCAACACTGCCGGCGGATGCATCGGTACAGGAAACGCCTTGTATGCTCATGGAGTCCATCTGAATTGGCGTGGTTTCATACGAACACTGGCACAGCGCCGCCATGGCCTCGTTGGAGAACAAGGAATAAGTGTTGTTTACATCTGCATTTACGGGATGATTGGCCGTTCGGCCATCGCATTCCAACAGCTTGTTGTCGTAGTAATTGGTAAGCCGATAATACACCCCATTGTTGCAACTGCCGTTTTCGTTGTACACCACCACATCGCCGCCAACGTCCACGGTGCCCGACAAATTGTAGTTGGTCACTTTTGCCCGCATGCTGATTGTGGCGTTGTTGGACATGGTGACATTTTCAGCAAAGCCCTGTCCTTGCACGACGGCATTGCCGCTGTAGTTGCCGCCATTTACAAAGGCGTTGTTGAGGATGCGTACTTGTCCGCTCATCACGGCATCTTTAACCAGGGCAGTGTTTTCGATGCGCACCTGTTCTGAAATGTTGGCATTTCCCAACACCATTGCCGAAGGGCCTACAAATACAGAACTGGCGACGGTGGCGGTGTTCTGCACCCAACCGCCGCCATTGCTGTGCAAATGTCCATTGAATTTTAGTTGTGACCGGAAATTGGCCGGCGCCTGAAATCCTTCGGGCACGGCGCCGCTGATGCTGAGTTCATAGGGGTTTCTGAAGTGCTTAGGGTAGCCGTGCCAGGTATCGTTCGTGGTGTTGGTGGTAATTTGATCAAAGGGAGCGCCCATGACTACCAGAAAGAGCTTGTTTTCATCGCCTTGCAAGGTAAAAATGATTTCCCGGGTGTTGTCGGCGTAGATTGGGCTGTACCGGCTGAGGGTTCCATTGGGGTGCGCAGCAACAAAGCCATAGCGCCATCCGGCATGTGCGTTGGCCTCGGTATGTCCTTTGAATTTTATGATGACTGCGCAGCTGTCGTTTTCCGGGTACAGGGGAATAACGTTGTAAGCAAACTCCTCCGGTGCTGTTTCAATGGGTATTTCGTAGCGATGATCTTCCCCCGGCACTTTTTTTAATATGCTGAAGGTGGCCTGCGCGGAGGGGAGGTAGTACATCAGGTCGTCGTTCCGGTATTGCCGAAAATAGTTGCCGATATTGGAATAATTGAAATCAAAGGTGGCCATGCGGCGCGCATACAAATAAAGGCTGTCGTTAAATTGTGCCTGATTGTATCCTGCAAGGCGTTTGTAGGCTTGCAGCGGATATTCGGTACTCCAGGACTCCCGCCAGAGCCTGTTGACCATTTCAATGCCTTCAGACTCCATGATGGCGAACAGTAATTCGTAGTTTTCGTAGGTATTTTTCCAGTCGCCCCATGTTTCGGTGTGGTACACATCCATACCCCAGGCTGAGACGGCTTTTGGATACATCAGGTTGCGCATAAAATTGGCATGCGACTCCCAAAATATACCGGCATTGTTCCACACGGGCCCAAGCCCATGGGCTGTTCGGTAATCAATAATTGCTTGGGCTTGCAGGCTGTGCGTCAGTTCGTGTGCAGCCACACCCCCGTCGTGCAAAGCGTTGGGGTGCACCCAAAATGCGCCAATGACACCATCGGCATCGCCTCCATTGGCGAAGCCCTGGGCGCCGTTGGGTCCCCAGGTGCCGTACACTACGATGGGTATTTTGTACTGGCTGAGATTGGTGCCGGCGCTGTCGTCGAGGAACCCAAAGCCCTTGAATGCGGCGTAGAGAAACTCCATGGTATCCAAAATCGCTGCCGGGTTGAAGGCCAAATTGGGGTCAGGGTAGTTGGCGGGGTTGGTCCCAACAGTGTTTCCCCAGATCAGGGTAAAGTTCGCGGATTGTTGGGTTTTACTCCAGGTAAACTGCGCGCCATCTGTATTGTTGGGGTTGAGCAGGTAAAGTGGGATGTAGGCCGTTTTTTGGGCTGGGAGAAATCCTGCAAAACCGGATAGCAACAGTAGGAAAAGAAATTGCTTGTTCATATTGGAATGTAGTTCTAAGCAAATTTAGTATTCCTGGGGCTCTTGGGTATAACTATTCTTGCCTTCGAGTATACATGCATGGTGGGGATTGACAAAATATTGCAGGCAAAAAAGGACATTTTATTTTGATCGTACAATGTTTTTTTCAGGTACACCCTAATAATATTGATGATCCTATCATTTCCCGCCAGGGGCACTCAAACTTTTTGAAGGCTTATCGTTTTTACCAAGTCTTGTCTCTTCAGGAACCAATATTAGCAGTATGGTTGCTAAGAACGAGTTCGGATTTAACATTTTGGCGCCTGGGTGGCCAATTTTCTTCTGCTCGTCGTTATTTTTTAGACCCGGATTACCCGTATACAAATCTAAAAAATGCCTTGATCAAAACAAAATTTGCCTACCCAGCCATCCAAATGTTAAATACGAACACGTTCTAATAGTTTCGGCCGCAAAAATTTCGACTGGGTCATTGCTCCCATTTAAATCAACTGCGGCCTGCGCTGGGTTGGGCATTACTGTGAAAGATTGGCCTTGAAATCCATGGAGAGGCAGGAAAGCGAAAAGGGTCAGGAGCTGTTTTATCAGGGCTTACCAGATGCAGTTATTGAAAAAAAACGTAGGCGCTTTTAATCGCAAAAGACAAGGTATTCCCAGGGTTTCAGTTCAAGTGTTGAGGCAGTTAAATTTTATTTATTTCCTGAAAAATAATCAATGTGCGTACCCAAAGCGCTTTTGTTCGTAATTGCTACAGATTGATTTTTCGCCGTTAGGTTGAATATACTGATGACACGATTTCCCTCGACCTCCCGAATAAAACCGACTACATTTTCATTTTCTTCTATCGCTACCGGAAATCCACCTGCATCTCCCGCCCAAATTGCCGGATTTTCCTTTTTCAGGCGAACCAGTGATTGGTAAAAAGGCTGCAAGCCTAAAGTGTCGGTCCATTCGATGGTGTCCTTTTCGAAGAAGGCCAGCCGTTTTGATAGTCCGACTTCCTGGCCGTTTAGGATAAGTGGGAAACCATATGCAGTAAAAACAAGCGTTTCAAAGGCTTTTTGCCCTTCGCCCAGGCGCTCAAAAGTGGTTCCGACCCATGAATTGAGGTCGTGATTAGAGGTGTAAGTCATCCGATAGGCTCTCCGCCCATACTTGAACATATCACGGTCAATCCACTGGCTTAAGACATCTGGTTTTTCTTCTCCTGTGGCAACCGCTCTCATGAGCACTTCAAATTCATCGGCATAGCTACCGTCTAAAACAAAGGTTTCATGTCCGCATTCCGCCAACCAGAACAGGTCTTTGATAGGGTCCAGTGCCGTCCGTGCTTCTTCCCAGAGATACAATGGAATTTTGTCGCCGCAGCCATGATCCAGTCGGAACCCATCAATACCGAGGTCTACCCAGTAGCGCATTGCGCCAATCATGGCTTTTCGAGTATCGGGATTATTGTGATCCAGCAGCGCCGTATCCCACCAAACATCGGTAGGGCTCATGGATTCGTAGGTTACGTTGCCCTTGGCGTCTCGAATGTAATATTCAGGGTGTTCTGTTACCCAGTGGTGGTCCCTTCCGGTGTGGTTGGGAACCCAATCTATGATGACATAAAATCCCATATCGTGTGCTTTTTGCAGCAATGATCTAAAGTCGTTTATTGTTCCGAACTCAGGATTGACAGCAGTATAGTTCTGGGGAGCATAGTAACTGCCAAGTGTGCCTTTTCTGTTGGCCTTGCTTATTGGGTGGATGGGCATGAGCCAAAGCACATCAACTCCCAGTTCTTTTAACCTGGGCAAGTGTTTTGAAAAGGCATTAAAAGTTCCTTCAGGTGTAAATTGTCTGATGTTCACTTCATAAATGGTTGACCCGGCGAGTTTTTTAGGAAACGTCCCTTTATCAGTGGTAGCAGCAGGCGTTGTATTTTCTTGTTCCGAATGGGGGGTGCAGCCTGTTGCCAGAAACAGTGCGATGATATGGATGGTAAAGTGCTTCATAGTAATGTCTAAAAATTTATGGCTATTGGTGTGTGCGTAAAAAAGCGCGATTATGCACATGAAAAGCCCCAAAAAAGCGCTGTAGGGTGCATGGGAAATCTTGAAAAGGGCATTCCATATTCCAAATGTAAACAAACGTATGAGGTTTGCAAACCAGGAAAGGGCGCTTTGTTCCTGAGATTGGCTTTTGTAGCCATTTCTTTTTTTGCCGATAGTATTGAATACTTTATTCACTTTGGCCCACAGCGATAAATAGGGGGGGGTAATCGCCACGCCCAGGATGCCACAAAGTTGGAGGAAGTCTTTTCGTGTTATGCTGTTGGTGATTTGGGTTCCCAGCGATCGTCGAATTTCCTGGCTTGCGGACCAATGTTCCCCAGGTCGAACGAGAATGCATCGCCGTTGTTATTTTGTCTATGATCAGGCAGAAACAGGAGAGCAATTCGGCATCGGCGTCAGAGTCTGCCGTGATTTTATAGTTGTCGCCCTCAAACCAGGTCACCCCCTCCTTGTCCCACCACGCCACCTGGACGGTGTTTTTGTAGATGGAGTATTTGCGGCCACGGTGCCCGAAAATTTCATATTTGTCTTTGCCGTCCCGGCATTCGTAGTGGAGTTTCCAGAAACTGATGGTTCGGAATTCCAGTCGCTGGCCATCCTGTTTTTTGATGTCAAATGAAATGCTGACCAGGGTCAATTTCCGGTTCAAGGTAAAAATGGGAGTATCATCGTCAGCCCGAAACAGATTGATCTCCGGCATCCAGCGGAACAGTTTGGTGGCCGCCTTGTACTTCAATTCACCATCGATGTGGATGCGGTACATGTCGCCAATGGATATTTTTTTCTGGTTGATGTCGATGATCAGGGGAGCGGTTGTTTGCCCTTAATACCACAATATTAGTGCTAAAAAATAAAACGCCCCCTGATTCCGGGGAGAGGGAAGCAGGGGGCGGCATTGATTTGGATGTGCCGCGAGGGCTATTGTTTTTCTTCTTCCTTGAAAGGATAGTAATGAAAGCCCAGGTAGGCAATTTTCCACTCGCCGTTTTCCTTTTCCAAAATCCGTGTTTCCTGCGAACGCCCCAGGAATTTATGGGTGTCTTTTTCGTAGGATGTTTGTTCAAAAGTGTACCAGGCCATGTCTCTGGTAATGCGGAAGTTCTCGTTGGCGCGCTCTTCGGTTGAGCCGGCCCAGATCGTCGCGTTGGCTTCGAATTGTTTTTTCTTTACCTCCGCAAGGGATTCGAAACCAATGTAGGCCTCGATTTTATTTTCATACCCCTCCCAATAGCCAAATTTCCGAAAAGCGGGCGATTGCAGGTAGGTGCTCTTCCATGCTTCAAAATCCTGTTTGTAGTAGGATTCTGTCTCTTTGGCGATGACAGCCTGGATGGCTGCTTTTTCCTTTTCAAAATCAACTGCCTGAGCATCCTGTTGTTCCCGGGCGCAGTTGGCAAGCGAAATACAAATGGCAAACAATGAAATGATGGCCAGATGGTTGAATTCAATTCGGGAAAAGGGTTGGTTGGTTTTCATGTGCTACTGGTTTTTGCTGTTATTGAAGACAGGAAGAGTCTGGATTGGTGCAGCAATGGAATTGATCCCGGTGTTTTTTTGCAAAAAAAGACACATGAATCCTCCTCCGTTGCATTTGCAAACAGAAGTTAACAGGGTGCAAACGTGCAACTGGAAAGCAAAATATGCTCACTGGATTGGGTCTTGTAAAATCAAATATACCTTGTGCAGTATTTCTGTGCAGGAAAATTTTGAAATATATTTATCGGGTAAATATTAAAATGGTATAAAGGCGCCTGTAGCCAGCATTTTGTTAACAGGGGTGTTGATCGGCGGGATATGATTTGGTTGGCGATAAGGCCTTTCTGGTTTATAAAACAACGCCCCCTGCTTCCACAATCCGGGAAACAGGGGGCGCTTGTTTGATCTCTGTAGTGACAAATCCAGTGCCTACACCTTTGCCAGGCTTTGTTCTACAAATCCTGTCAGTGCTTCGCCTTTCAGCATGCCCTGGTGCAACAGCGCCAGGTTGTAAAGGTACTTCGCCAGGTTTTCACGGGCCGACTCGTCTTTTTCTGCCAGCAGTTTGGTGGCTACGATGGGGTTGTTGCTGTTCACCACCACGTTGTAGGTATCCGGCAATTCACCCATACCCATGCCTTGCATACTTTGCATTTCCTTCATGCGGCGCATGAACTCGGGACGGGTGATGTGCACCGGCAGATCGTCGGGGGCACCGGGGTGGAGTTCTACCTGAACACCCGGTGTAGCACCAGCGATTTTTTCAAAAATGCCTTTTACAGTCGTTTGTTCATCTTCGCTGAGTGCCGATTCGCGTTTTTCATCTGTTTGGATCAGGTTATCGAGCGAATCGGAGTCGATGCGCACAAACAGGAAGCCGAGTTCGGAGCGGTACTCCAGGTGCTGCATCCAGTGGTTGTCGAGCACGCTGTCGAGTAGCAGCACGTCGTAGCCGCGGTTATAGGCGGCTTTGATAAGGGCATCGTTGCTGTCACGGTCGTTGGTGTAAATGCACACGACTTTGCCGTGCTTATCGGTCTGCTTGTCTTTAATCTTGTCTTTGTAATCGGCGAGCAGGGTGTATTCTCCTTTCGTGTTTTCAAGCAGGGAGAAGCCCATGGCGCGTTTCTGAAAATCTTCGTCCGACACTACGCCGTACTTCACAAAAACACCGAGGTCTTTCCATTTTTTCTCAAAAGAGGGGCGATCGGTTTTGAACAGATCCTGGAGTTTGTCGCCAACTTTTTTGGTAATGTAGGTATTGATTTTCTTCACGTTGGCGTCGCTCTGCAGATAAGAGCGCGAAACGTTGAGGGGGATGTCGGGCGAGTCAATCACACCATGCAGCAGTTGCAACCATTCGGGTACGATGTTGCGCACGTCGTCAGTTACGTATACCTGGTTGCTGTACAGGTGGATTTTGTTGCGGTTGGTTTCAACGGCGTTGCCCAATTTGGGGAAATACAGGATACCGGTTAGGTTGAAGGGGTAGTCGATGTTGAGGTGTATCCAGAACATGGGCTCCGCCGACATGGGGTAGAGTTGGCGGTAGAATTTGATGTAGTCCTCATCTTTCAACTCCGTGGGCGATTTTTTCCAAAGCGGGTGGGTGTCGTTGATGATGTTGGGTACTTCCTTCGACTCTTCTTTGGCGTCTTCGCCTTCCCCAATCGTTTCGTATTCGGTGCGGGTACCGAACTGGATTTCGACCGGCAGGAACTTGCAGTATTTTTCCAGCAGACTTTCTACGCGGTATTTTTCCAAAAACTCCTTGTTTTCCTCATTGATGTGGAGCACGATATCGGTACCGCGTTCTGCTTTGTCTATTTTCTCGAGGGTGTAATCGGGTGAGCCTTCGCAGGACCATTGGATGGCCTTGGCGCCTTTTTGCCAGGAAAGGGTGCGCACATCTACCTTGTCGGCCACCATGAAGGCGGAATAGAAACCGAGTCCAAAGTGGCCGATGATGGCGGAGTCCTGGTATTTGTCCAGAAAATCGGCTGCGCTGCTGAAGGCGATTTGGTTGAGGTATTTGAGCACCTCTTCTTCGGTCATGCCGATGCCGCGGTCGCGGATGGTGAGGGTTTTGGCTTCTGCGTCGAGGATGACTTCGATGGTGGTGTCGCCAATTTCTCCTTTGACTTCGCCGCGTTGGGCCAGTGCCCGGAGTTTGGTGGTAGCGTCTACACCGTTGGAGACCAGTTCGCGGAGGAAGATCTCGTGGTCGGAGTAGAGGAATTTTTTTATGATGGGAAAGATGTTCTCGGTCTGAACGGAGATGGTACCTTTTTGCATAATGATTTGAATTTAAATTATTCCTCCGTAGAGGGGAATGACAGGATAGACAAGATTTTACAGGATGGACCGGATTTAGGATTTGGTAGCAAGCAGCATGTTCAAAGGGCGTGCCAGTGGGGTGGCCGACTGTCAAATTGTCTTTGAAGAGGGCCGTTCTGACTTATAGCGTGATTTTTGGCTTTTTCGGTGGGGGCATGACTGACAAGCTGTCGGAATTCCTGCTTACCATGATGGCCACTGCAAAAGGTTGGGCCGAGAAAAGTTTTTTGAAATAAATCCTCAAGTCAATTTTTGGCACAGATTTGGCTATAAGAACATTACTCCCCGGGGAGTGCGGCATTACTGTGCTTCGAAACAAGAAACTTTTAGGGTCGGATGCGACCTTAGCCCGTGGCCGAGGGACCAGTCCGTTATTTTTGGGGGGTTGGGCTGGTCTCCTCCCACACTTTTGGTTGGAGGAGAGAGAGGAGATGGAGGAGATGGAGGAGAGAGGAGATGTTTTTATAAGGGCCGCCGCCTTTGGTATTAATCTTATTTTTATTCTTTAATTCTTTACAGGCTGCACATCCTGCAGTTGGAGGGCTTCCCGCATTTTCTGGTAAATTTTAGTATTGTCGTACACGCCGTTGAACGCTTCTGCTCCCGGGCCGAATGCGTACAAGGGTACGAGGGTGGCCGTGTGGCTGCCGGTATTGAATTCCACGTCTACTTTATCGCCTTTGTTGCTTTGAACCAGCGACATGCCACCCGTTTCATGATCGGCCGTAACGATCACGAGGGTATTGCCGTCGCGGCGGGCAAATTCCAGCGCTGCACCGACCACCTGATCAAATTCCTGTATTTCCCGCAGGGCCCATTCTGCATTTTTCTGGTGACAGGCCCAGTCGATCTGTGAGCCTTCCACCATCAGAAAAAAGCCTTTTTCCGAGCGTTTTTGCAAAAAACTGGTGGCTTTGGTGGTGGCTTCAAGCAGGTATTCCCGACCATCGAGAATGGTGCCAGGTTTCTCCCAGGCGGAGAACCAGGCAAAGGGATGGGCAGGATTGGGAGTAGTGTTTTGTAGCGAGGTTGTTTTGTAACCCGACATTTGCCAACCGGAATCTTCCATTTTTTGGTAAAGGTTTTGTCCGTCGGCCCGTTGTTCAAAATATTTTTGTCCGCCACCGATAAGGCAATCCAAGGAATTGGTTGCAAAATAAGCAGCAATATCCTCCATCATGCCTCTTTCGGGCACATGCGCGAGGAAGGCTGCCGGGGTTGCGTCGGTGATGTGGGAATTGACCACAAGTCCGGTGGCCAGCCCTTGTGCCTTGGCCAGCTCTAGCACAGAAGTGCAAGGTTGCATTTTGTGGTTGAGCCCGATAACCCCGTTTTTTGTTTTACAACCGCAGCCGAAGGCTGTCGCAGCAGCAGCGGAGTCGGTGATGAGTTTGTTGTAGGAATGGGTTTTGACCAGGCCCGTTACCGGGAACGCTTGCAGGTTGAGTTTCCGGGGTTCTCCACCGGGGTACACTGCCGCGCTGATCTGGGTTAGTCCCATCCCGTCACCAATCAGCAGAATGATGTTTTTGGGGTGTGTTGGCACTGGGGTAACAGGGCTGGCGGCCTTAGGCGCCGGCAATAAACCCAGGAGCAGGAGCAATAGGTACTTCATCAGGAGTGAACTGGTTTGGAACTACGTACATTGTAACCTAAGTTTTATTGCATTTTGGCTGAATCTTTTGACACCATGCATCGGCTATTTTTAGGAGAATAGCGCTGCTATTCCCACAAAAATAGCCTTGCCTGCGGCCAAAATCTTCTATCCAAAACATCAAACAACTTAGGTTACAATGTACTACGGATTACAGATAACTTTAAAAGCGGTGCAAAGTTTATAGAATTATCCGGTAAGCAAGTATCGTTTGCCCGGCAAAGTGCGCAAAATGCCCATAAATTCCAATTCCAGGATGTTGGAGGCCAGTATACCGGGCGACAAACCGGTTTTGAAACTCAGTTCATCGATGGGGATTTCGGGTTGTGCCCGTACCGCATCTACAATAAGGTGTTGTTCGGGGCTGATTTCCTGAAAGAGCAGGGTTTGCAGGCCATAATTTTTGCCAGATTCGTCCCAGCGCATGGCGGCAGCCAGATCGGCAACGGAGTCGGTAAGCCGTGCTTTTTCAGATTTGATGAGCCTGTTACAGCCGGCACTTTTGGGGTCGTTGCTGCGGCCAGGCAGCGCAAAAATCTCGCGTTCATACTGGTGTGCCAGTTCGGCGGTGATGATTGAGCCGCCGTATTCGGCCGTTTCCACCACCAGCAGTGCATCGCACATGCCGGCGATGATGCGGTTGCGCATGGGAAAGTGTTCGCGGTCGGGCATGGTAGCAAAGGGATACTCGCTGAGCAGTCCGCCATTTTCAATCATGCGTAGGGCCGTTTGCCGGTGCTGGCTGGGGTAAATGTTGGCGAGGCCATGTCCGAGTACGCCGATGTTAGGGGCCTGTAAAGCACAGGCACGCCGGTGGGCCGTGATATCGATGCCGTAGGCCAGTCCGCTGATAACCACACAGTTCAAGGTGTGCAGTCCCTCTACAAATTCTTCACAGGCTGCAATGCCATAGCTGCTGGGCTGGCGGGTACCGACTACCCCAACAATGCGGTCGGCATTGAGCAGTGCCGTATCCGAGCCTTTGAAAAAGAGCTGCACAGGGCAGTCGGCATTTTGACGCAGCCGAACGGGATAATCCGGGTCGGTATAGAAAATGTGCCGGACTTCATTTGCTTCCATCCAACGCAATTCCTGTTCGGCCTGGTCCAGTGCTTTACTTTCCATAATGGCCACGGAGGTAGCGGGCCCGATACCGGGTATCCGCAGCAATTCCCGCTTTCCTGCCCTGAAAACACCTTCTGCCGAACCGCAAAAGCTCACCAGGGTTTTGGCGGTGACGGCGCCCACCATGGGAATAAACTGAAGGGCAATCTGGTACAAGCGTTCGTCGTTCATGTTTTGTTGGGCAAATAGGAGGAAGCATAACAATTGGAATTCCGCTACCTTTGTACTACACTTTTAATTTCCTGAAAAGCATTTCCACTATGGCTGGTCCACGTATTCCACGGATTGAAACACTCATCATTTCGATTTTTTTTATTGCGGTTGGTATTTGGGCGATTGAGAAGTGCTCGTCAAAGCGGGCAGATGTTGTCAAGCGGGTCCAAGAATTTGCCGCCAGTGATGAGGATAAACCCGAACGTCCGGCGACAAAGGAAACTACCTTGCCAAAACCGGATAATAAACCCGCGCCCGCGCCAACAACCGAGCCCAGCGCGCCAGTTGCGGAAGAGGCTGCACCCAGCACCACGCCAACGCCTGCCAAAAGCGCCGGTGTGCCCAAACTCAAACAAGTGAGTGAGGGTGCCGCCACTGCCAGCACACCGGCCGCCACAAGTGCTGCTCCAACAGCCAGAACACCTGCTGCAACCAGCGACGGCACCACGCTTTACGTCACCATCGACGGGCTTAAAATGCGCAAGGAACCCGGGTTGAAAGGAGATCTGGTGGCAAAACTCAAACTGAACGAACCCGTCACTTTTTTGAACAAAAAGACGGAATGGACCCAGGAGATCAGTTTGGGTTACGAAAAAGTGACCGACCATTGGGTTAAGATCCGCACCAAATCGGGTAAAGAAGGCTGGGTATTTGGGGCTGGATTGCATTATTTTAAAATGAAACGGGGTGGTGTCATGGATAAATAGGTTGTTGGGCGCGTTTAACTGAGATTAGGTGTTGCCATTGGTTGTTGGCTTTGCCCGGAATTATTCAATAATTGGTATTCAATTCATTAAAAGTTGGCGTTACAAAAAACCGCGGCGGATTTATACTCGAAATAAAGTGGGCTATTTTTAAACATACCCTGTTGTTGAGATTTTAAACGATTTACATTGCATACACTGCGAATTTATTTACCTGCCTTGCTTTGGCTGATACTGATTACGGTGTTGTCGGTAATGCCCGGCAAATCGATGCCGTCCTTCAATTTGGTATCAGCCGATAAGTTTGGTCACGCCTTTGTTTATGGCGTTATGGCACTTTTGCTGTTGCGTGTTGTCGCCCGGCTGCGTTCCATGCACCAATGGTTTACTGTACTGATTCTGTTGGGGGTTGCCGGGTATGGTGTTTTGATGGAGTTTGTGCAGTATTTCTTTTGTCCGGGCCGCTTTTATGAATACGATGACATGCTGGCCAATGCGATGGGTGTTTTGCTGGGCTGGGGCTTATGGCGCTTGTTCTTTCGGCGGCAATTACTCGCGTAGGACCGCGTTGCCCACAGCACATTCCAGGCACCGTCGGGCGTTACAATAACAGTTTTTCAACTGCAACAGGGCCTGGGAACGGTACGCATTGGTAACTTTTATGCCGAGTTCCGACCAGCCGCTCACCACGGTATTGGATTCTGGAGGCAGGGCTTCCAGCCAATCCATGGCTTTTTGTTGCCAATCGATCCGTGCATGCTCTTTTCCGTACAAAAAAAGCACCGGAGCAATACTGTTGACGATAGCCGAGTGGGCCAGGTCTTTGCCGGGTATTTTAGGCCTCGGTTTTGATTCCTTTTCAAAGACATAGTGGTTGTTCCAGTATTCGCCGGGTGTTACAGTAAACAATTGTTCGATGCTGGCTACGTCTGGCGCTTCCATCATTTCGGCAAACAGGTGGATTTTTTGGTGCATCAGTGCGGCAAACTGTGCGATGCGAAGGCTTGGGAAATTTGCAGGACGGAGCCGGAGGAATTTCCAGCTGGCACCCGGCATGGGTGAAAAGCCGTACTTGTGCTGCAAGAACTGGAATTCCTTGTGCAATGCCCGCGGATATTCCTCCTGAAAATCGGGGCGCAACAAACCCGCCTGCCCAAAGAACAGGGCTTCCAACTGAAAAGGACTGTTGCGGTGCCGACCAACGAGTGTAAGCGGGAGGGAGCGAGCCATCTGCAGGAAGGGCGAGGCGTTCACTTTGAGTCCGAAGTTCCAGGCCATGCGCTGGTAAAAGGCCTCTTCCCAATGCCGGTTGGTGCCGGCCAGTAAACCGCGAAATGCGGTAGTGCTGTGTTCCAGGCGTTCCACCAGCATACGATCCAGCCAATTGTTCCACACAATTTCCGGGACGCTTTTCAGGCTGTTTTGACAGGGAATCCAGTTGCGTTCCTGCTCCAGCCGGCGGTACGACTCCAGTAAGCGCGGAGGGATGCGGTGCCGAAGCACCAGGCAGGGCAGTGGCTCCCCGTTGTTGCGCAGCAAGGCCTGGTCTTCTTCGAACACAACATGGAGCACCACGTTGTCGTAGGCCGGGTCGGTATGATGGCTGTGCAGGAGCCATTCAGAGGCGCGGAGGTGCATTTCGATGTTGCCGGCCCAGAGGGTGTTGCCGATCCGGATGCGCGCATTGAAAAAATCGGGACCGGCATGGGTATTGTATTCGCCGGGGTGCAGAATTTCGAGCGTCTGGTGGTCGGTGGTCTGAAGGTTTTTCAGATCAAATCTCCGCTGTTTCCAGAGGTAGTGGAGGAAGTCCTCTTTCATGGTCGTGGGGTGGTTTAAAAAGGATAATGCACCAAAGATGGAAAGGGTATGGCGTTTTGGCAAGGACTGGCGGGTTTTTACGATACATTTATTTTAATTTAAAATGAGCCCTAAGTGTCTTGTAATCAGTATTTTAAGTAGTAAAAAGAAGCTCGTGGTTTTTGGCTTTGTGTATTCTTGCCCTTGAAAAAAATGATTTTCAAGGCATGCGCTGACAATCGCTAAAGTTAGTCTTTGCCAAAAAGGCGCCCGGTTGTGTTGCTTGTTTGGGGCCCGATTTGGGTGTTCTTTCAAAACAATGGAATCATGACCTATCTTTGCCCCATGGCCAGTTTACCCGATGCTTTTTATACCATTACTGCTCTTGCAACAGGGGAGTTTAAAGATCGTGGGAGTAAATTTTTTGGCTACGCCTTCCCGGTCACCACGGAAGCGGAAGCGCTGGAGCATCTGGAGGCTTTGCGCAAGGAGCACTTTAAAGCGCGGCACCATTGTTATGCCTGGCGCTTTGGGGTGGAAGGAACAAGGTTTCGCGCCAACGATGATGGGGAACCTTCCGGAACCGCCGGCCGGCCCATACTCGGGCAGATCGATGCTGCAGGGCTAACCGATGTGCTGGTGGTGGTGGTGCGCTACTTTGGCGGTACTTTGCTGGGCACTTCGGGGCTCATCAATGCCTACCGGGAGGGTGCAGCGGAGGCACTTGGCGCTGCCGAAAAAGTGGAAAAAATCATTAAGTCGCATTTTATCCTGGACTTCGATTACGCACTGATGCCCGACATCATGCAGGCCGTGAAAAAAATGGAACTTGACATTGTTCGGGAGGCCTTTTCCGAGCGTGGCCTGATGGAGATTGGCATTCGAAACAGTGAAGTCGACGAGACGCTGCTCGACATCCGGGCGCAGCTCTGGAAAGTGAGCAAGGAAGAGGCGCTGCTGTTGGAATGGCCAGCTGGACTAAAAATTCAACCCTCCAATGATGCCGGCCATGGAGCGTAAATCCGGATTTTTTCCCATTGAGGATACAACGCTGATGAAACAGCGACTGCTGCAATGGGCCGATGGGCAGGAGCCTGTGGTCGTGTTGGATTCCAACGGTCGGCAAGATGGCCACTGGGATTTTCTGCTGGCAGCGGGCGCCGCCGAACGGCTGGCATTTCAAGCGGGCGCCGCATTTGCCGGGCTGAAATCCTGGCAGGAAACGTATGCCGACTGGCTTTTTGGTTTCCTGGGATACGATTTGAAAAACGAACTGGAACGGCTGGCGTCCCGTCATTTTGACGGTATTGGCTTGCCGGACATGGCTTTTTTTCGGCCCCAAACGGTTGTTGGTATCCGAAACGGCCAGCTGGAAATTCATACCCTGCACGCCGACCCTGCCGATGTACTCAGGGCTGTGGAAGCATTCCCCGATAACCCTGCAACCGCCTATGACAGTTATTTAATTGCCCTTCAATCCCGTATTCCACGCGAGGAGTATCTCCGATCAGTGGAAGCCATCCGGCAGCACATTATCGCAGGCGATGTGTACGAGATCAATTTTTGTCAGGAGTATTTTGCTGAAAATGCCGTACTGCACCCGATGGATGCCTATCGGCAACTCAATACCCTGAGCGCGGCCCCTTATTCGAGTTTTCTTCGCTGGGGCGAGCGGTATTTGCTCTGCGGCAGCCCGGAGCGTTTTTTACAAAAACGAGGGCGTTTGTTGTTGTCGCAGCCCATCAAAGGAACCCGAAAAAGGGGTGCTAGTCCAACTGAAGACGAGGCCATACGGGCCGAACTGGCGTCGAACATCAAAGACCGGGCAGAAAATGTGATGATTGTGGACCTGGTGCGCAACGACCTGGCCCGCAACTGTCTGCCGGGCTCTGTGGTTGTGGAAGAACTTTTTGGCATACACACCTTTACTACGGTACATCAGATGATCTCTTCGGTGCGGGGCGAACTGCGGCCGGATACGCATGCTGTGGATGCCCTTCGCGATGCTTTCCCAATGGGTAGCATGACCGGCGCGCCTAAGGTGATGGCCATGACCCTGATTGAACAATACGAACGCAGCCGGCGCGGCTTGTATTCCGGCGCAGTGGGTTATTTTGATCCGCATGGCGATTTCGATTTTAACGTGGTGATTCGCAGCATCCTGTACAATGCAGTCGATCGCTACGTATCGGTACAGGTGGGCGGCGCGATTGTGTACGATTCGGAACCGGAGCTGGAATACGAGGAGTGTGCCGTTAAAGCCGCTGCGATGCGACGGGTGCTGGAGGGGTAGTTCAGTAATTGGACATTAATTCAGTATTATGCCCAACTCCTAATGATCAACGTCCAGTTACTAATCAGTAATAACCAAAGAACTGCTAAATAAGATTCAATGACGTGAACATCATGTTTAGTGGTGGTCCATTGATTGGCAAGACGCTGATGTTAGAGGGGCTTCTCAATATTGGTTTTCGAAATTCCACGCTCGATGTGCTGACGGTTTATCCCGATGGGTCCAAAAGCCAGGGTTACGAATTCGACATCAATGGTGTGTATACCACCTTTACGCCCTGTTATGAGGCAGGGTTTGCGGTGGGCATCCGGTTGGGGCGCATTATTTTAAATGGGCGCATCAGCAGGGCCCTGAATTTCCTGGGCAACGACCGCGGTGAAGGCGCAACAACGCTTACCGATTTTGATGTTAACCGTTACCGTTACAATGAATTTCCCCGTGATTTTAAAGTTTGGCTCGACAATAACCCCAATACAGTTACCGAAAACGTGGTGTATTCCGGCGAACTGCGGGGCACCCGCATTGCCTTTGGCATCGATTTACTGTTGTTTAAACCCAAATCACTCCAACCATGAAACATGCACTGCCTTTTATAGCTTTTTTGCTGCTTTTTACCGCCTGTAAAACCAAGGAAGACCGGTACCTCGACCGTCTGGAAGGAACCTGGACCATCGATCGTCTGGAGCGAAAGGAGATCCACACCGATGGCAGTGTTACGGTGCTGACCGATGAACGCAGCGTGGGGACGCTCAACATGAAAGTGGCCACGTTGGACAATCTGGAACTGGAAAACCTCAAAGACTTTATTTTCGATTACACCGAAAACGGCTTACAAAAGTATGTTGAAGGCGTGTTGAAAGTTGATGAGCAAGCCAAGCGGGTAATCGTTTTGGGTGGAACCTGTATTCAATGCGACCTGGCCTACACCGTGGATGTCAATAAAAAGGGGAAACAGGTGTGGAGTACCTATAGTTATGATGCTTCCACGGGCAATTCGTACAAGCTTGACCTATACCATGAGCAAATAGGGGCTGATCTTTGGTCTTTTGGAGTTGGTCTTTGGGTTCGATCTCGTGTTGAAATACAATACCAGATCAAATGCCAGGAGTATTAGCCTTAGTACATTGTAAACTAAGTTTTATTGCATTTTGGCTGAATCTTTTGACACCATGCATCTGCTATTTTTATGAGAATAGCGCTGCTATTCCCACAAAAATAGCCTTGCCTGCAGCCAAAATCTTCTAGCCAAAACATCAAACAACTTAATTTACAATGTACTTGGGTTTTGACCGCCCTTGTTAAACCAAGATGTTCATTGTTTAACAGCAAATTTTTTGTCAAAATTGAATTCGCGGAAAACCAAAAGGTTAATGCTTCCGGGCAAGGTCTAAAGCCCAGCTTATGCAAAACAAAGATCAACTGCTTGATAAAGCACATGAAATACTGCAACTGAACTTGCGGGCAGGTTTCACGGTGCCTACCGCGCGTTTGTATCCTTTCCAATGGAACTGGGATTCCGGTTTTGTGAGCATGGGCTGGGGGCATTTCAATGTGGCCCAGGCCATACGGGAACTGGAAACCTTGTTTTCCGGACAGTGGGCCAATGGCATGCTGCCCCATATCCTTTTTCACAGCGAAACGGAAACCACCTACTTTCCCAACCATCCTTTCTGGGAAAGTTACCGGAACCCCGGGGCGCCACAAAAGCCCAAGAGTTCGGGCATTACACAGCCACCGGTGCACGGGTTTGTTCTGGAACGTTTGCTGGCACAACATCCTCAGAATACAACCCTGGAGACCTTTGCTCGGGCAATTTGGCCGAAAATCCTGCATTTACACCGTTTTTTGTATACCCACCGCGACCCGGAACAGGAGGGGCTGGTTTTTATTTATCACCCCTGGGAATCGGGGCGTGATAACTCTCCGCTATGGGATGCAGCCCTGCGGCGTATCCACTTGCAGCCTGGGATGATACCGGAATATGAGCGGCAAGACAACAAAATTGCCGACCCTTCCGAGCGCCCAACCCAGGCCGATTACGACCGCTATGTGTACTTGCTGGAACTGGGTAAAAAGCATGCTTACGAAGGACCCGGCATTGCGGCGGAAAGTCCTTTTTTGGTGCAGGATACCCTGTTCAACGCCCTTTTGATTCGGTCGAATGAAAGCCTGATGGCGCTGGGCAAGCGCTTTGGGTTCGATGTTCGGGAACTAGAGCGCTGGCAGGCAAAAAGCATCGGGCATTTCCGTGAAAAGTTGTGGAATTCGGCGTTGAACATGTTTGTGCCCTTTGATCTGGTGCAGCAGGAGCAAATCGCGCTTCGGGAAATTGGCGGTTTTACGGCGCTTTACGCCGGAATTCCGGACAAGCGCCAGGCCGATGGTATGCACCAGGTTTTACAAAGCTGGCAGCAGCGCGATTTCTTGTTGTGCCCCAGTTTCGACCCCGATGCCGAAGCCTTTGATTCGCGCAGGTATTGGCGCGGGCCCATTTGGCCCCAAATGAACTGGCTGTTGTACCAGGGCTTGGTGCGCTACGGTTTTCAAGAAACTGCCGATATTGTGCGAAGCGATTTTTTACACCTGGTGGATCGCCTCGGTTTTCACGAGTACTTTGAACCGCAAAAAGAAATTGCCGCAACACAAACACAGGGTTATGGTGGGGGGAATTTTTCGTGGACGGCAGCAGCGGTCGCCGATCTGTTGCTGGCGAAAAATCCGTGAACAGTACAAAATAACAAGACGACATGAACTACCTCGACTACAGTATCATTGCCGTGTACATTGTGGGCTTCTTGTACCTGGGCTACCATTTCAAGGAGCAACAGGACGGGAACGATTACTTTCTCGGCGGCCGCAACTTCAGCTGGCCGGCCCTTACCCTGAGCACGGTGGCAACGCAGTTGTCGGCCATCAGCTTTATCTCCGCACCGGCATTTGTGGGCCTGAAAAAAGGCGGCGGACTTATTTGGCTGACATACGAGTTTGCAGTGCCGCTGGCTATGCTGTTTTTGATGGTATTTCTCATACCGCCCTTGTTCAAAAGTGGTATTGTAAGCGTGTATGCTTATTTGGAAAAACGCTTTAGCCCGCTCACCCGACTGTTGTTGAGCATTGTTTTTCAAATCAGTCGCGCCTTTGCCACCAGTGTGATGATTTACGCTACGGCGCTTATTTTATCCAGTGTAATGGGTATGCCCATGTGGCAAACGATCCTGATTATGGGCGCTGTAACGATGATTTACTCTTTTCAGGGCGGTATGAAGGCCGTTATTTATGGTGATGTGATCCAAATGTTGATCCTGATGGCAGGCATTGTGATCTGCCTGGGTTTCGGACTGCATTACCTGGGGGGCTGGGACAGTTTTGTAGCGCAGGTAGACCATAGTCGGCTCAGCGCGGTAAATTTTACAGCAACCGGTTTTCAGGAGGGGGAAGAGTTTGGGTTCTGGCCTATGGTGCTGGGAGGTTGTTTCCTGTATGTGGCCTACTATGGTACCGATCAGAGCCAGGTGCAGCGGCTATTCTCCGCACCCGATATGCGCACCGTACGCAGTACGTTGCTGGCCAACGGACTGATTCGCTTTCCCATTACGTTGACTTATTGCATCATGGGTTTGGTTATTGGTACCATGGTGATGAGCATGCCCGCTTTCCGCGAAGCGATTCCTGCCGACAAACCCGACCTGATGATTCCGGTGTTTATTCGCGACTATCTGCCACAGGGTATTAGGGGAGTACTCATTGTTGCCATTTTTTCAGCAGCCATGTCATCGTTAAGTTCGGCCATCAACTCACTCAGTGCTGCCAGCATCGAAGATTTAGTGGCCCGCCGCCGCAAACTTGATCCTGCTGCGTACATGCGTTATTCCCGCTGGGCAGTATTATTTTGGGGTACCGTGTGCATGGTACTCGCCTTTTTTACTGGTGATATTGCCAAAACAGTTATTGAGGCCATTAACAAAATCGGGTCGGTGTTTTACGGCCCCATCCTGGCCACTTTTATAGCGGCAGTGGGCATTCGGCGCATCCATGCCACTGGCGCCAATGCCGGCTTGCTGGCAGGGGTGACGGTCAATATTTTCCTGTGGCTGTTCGTGCCCTCGGTTTTTTGGTTTTGGTGGAACTTCTTTGGCGCTGTGGTTACTTTTGCCGTGGGGTATCTGGTGAGCATACTGACCAAGCCCAGGGTGCAGGCAGAGGAGGCCATTGGTTGGGAAAAATCGGAAGTAAAACCCGTTTATGTGTACATTCTGGCAGGTTTCTTCGTCGCCATCGTTTTGCTGAGTGTGGGTATGCCTCATTTTTTTTAGTGCTGCGAAGCGGACTGATCGGGACGGAACAAAGAAACTATTCTACCTTGACCAACTTTCGATCTCAGGTGCAAACTTTTTGCTGTTACAGCAGTTAGTATACCAGACTGCGTTATTGGCGGTATTGCCCTTGCGCCATCATTGCAACACCTAATTTTCTATACATGTCGGTCATAGCCAGCCTGAAAGGCGCCGGGAAAGAATACCAAACGGGAGATCAGCGCATTGTAGCCCTTCAACCGACTACACTGGAATTGCGCTCCGGCGAAATGACACTCATCATTGGGCCTTCCGGCAGCGGTAAAACGACCCTGCTGTCCTTAATCGGCTGCGTTATTTACCCCAGTCAGGGCGAATTATGGGTGGACGGCCAGCACATCAATTCCATGAAAGAAAAAGCGCTGGCAGGCTCCGCCTGAATAGCATAGGGTTTGTGTTTCAAACCTTTAACCTACTGGCGCCGCTCAGCGCAGAAGAGAACGTGGCCATGCCACTGCGCTTGCAAGGCGTTTCGGAGCGGGAAATTCGCCAGAGGGTACAAATTGCGCTGGAAATGGTGGGCATGACCGATCGGCGGCGCAGCCTGCCCAAACAACTTTCGGGCGGACAACAACAGCGCATTGCTGTGGCCAGAGCCCTGGTTACGAATCCCAAAATTATACTGTGCGACGAGCCAACTGCAGCCCTGGATAAAAACTCCATCGGAGTAGTGATGGAGGAACTGAAAGCCCTGGCCGGGCAGGACAAAGCGGTGGCGGTGGTTACCCACGACCCCCGGTTGAAATCGTATGCCGACCGGATCATCGAAGTAGAAAATGGCTTCGCGAAGGAAACCAATCAATTTGACTGAAAGTACTGTTTTTATGAAAAAATTGTCATTTTATCTCCTGGTGGTAAGCCTGTTCTGGCTTGCCTGCGGCAAAAAAGAAGCCAGTACGGAATCCGCTGTAAAGGCCGCTTCGGTGGACAGCACCCGTGTCCTCAGCCCTTCGGAGGTGCTGGGTATTGCCATTATTGAGCCTGCTGGCCGATTGGTGGAAATGGCGTCTGAACAAAGCGGGGTTGTGACCAAGTTGCATGCTAGCATTGGCCAGGAACTGAAAGCCGGCGCACCCATTTTGCAGCTCACTTCGTCGTTGGAAAGTGCCCAGCTGGCGCAGGCGAGATCTAAAATTGCATCCCAAAACAGCGCCATCATAAGTGCAAAAGCCAATTTGCAACTGTTGCAAGTTCGGTTAACCAAGGCGCAGGCCGACCTGCAGCGAGAGGAGGACCTTTTCAGGGGGAAGGCCATTACCCAGCAGCAACTCGACGACGCCCGCGCGCAAATACCCGATCTCAACCAACAGATGCGCGCACAGGAGGCTGTGGTGAAAGAACAAGAGATGCGGGTTGGCGAGATACAGGCCGATATCCAGTATTTTCAAACAGCATTAGATCAGCGGATGGTACGTGCCCCGGCCTCCGGCACGGTGTTGTCGCTCGATATCCGGGAAGGAGAATTCCTGAACGCCCAGACGCCGTTTGGGGAATTTGCGCCAGCCGGACCGGTGATTGCCGTTACGGAAATCGATGAATTGTTTGCAGATCGGGTGCAAGTGGGGCAAATAGTCCTCATACGCCCACAGGGTAGCGATAACATACTCACCACGGGGAAAGTGGTGCTTACCTCGCCGTATTTGCGACGAAAATCCCTTTTTTCCGAAAAGGCAGGCGATCTGGAGGACCGGCGCGTGCGGGAAGTTCGCGTTCAGCTCGACGACCCCAGCAAGGTACTGCTGGGCGCTCGTGTAGAATGCCTCATCCAACTGTAAACGCCAAACCATGTTTAAAACAGCAATAAGATTCATCCTGTACGACAAGCCCAAATCGCTTGGGGCCTTTGCAGGTATTCTGATTTCGATTTTTTTGGTCGGGCAGCAGGCGGGTATTTTTATCTTCCTGACCGATGCCATGAAAAGCATTGTGGCGAACAACAACGGTTACATTTGGGTCACGGATCCCATCACCGACAATGCCAATCAGCTCGCCAAACTGGACGTTCGGGTTGGTCACCAAATTGCCAGTATCAAAGGTGTGGAACGGGTGGCGCCCATTGTGGCGGCGGCTGGAGCGGCGCGCTTCAACAATGGCAAAACATCCGGAATGACCGTCATCGGCTCGGAGGCGCCCGATTTTATCGGCGGCCCCTGGGGCCAGGATACCCTCGACAAGCGCATCATGTTGCCGGAAGGGGCAATTGTTACCGAGTTTTTTGACCAAAAAACATATGGCGGTCTCCAAATGGGCGACTATTTTGAACTCAACGGGAAAAAAGTATACAACGCTGGCCAGACCCGTGGCGTGCGGGGTTTTGGTGGCGCACCCTATGTATTTACCACCATTGAACGGGCGAGGGCGTTGGGAAATTTTGATACCAACAAAGCCAGCTTTTTTCTGGTAAAATGGAAGCCTGGTGCGAACAAAGCGCAGATCATTAGCGATATTAACCGCAATATTCCTAATGTGCGTGCCTGGGATGCCGATCGCTTCGCGGGCTCCACGGTTACAGCTGTTTTGGGCTCCAGTGGCATTGCCCTTTCGGTGGGAAGCCTGATCTTTTTTGCCATAATTTCCGGCTTGGTGATCATCGGCCTTACCCTTTATTCGGCTGCCATCGACCGCATTCGCGACTATGGCACCCTAAAAGCCATAGGCGCCGGAAACGGGTATATTCGGCGGCTGATTATGCTGCAGGCATTGCTGATTTCTGTGATTGGTTTTATTGTCGGACGCGGGTTGGTGGAGGGTTTTCGCCTGGGAGTTGCCAAAGCGGGTACGATTTTCCATTTCCCATTGGGGCTCGAAATCGGATTTTTTGTACTCACACTGCTGATTTCACTGGGTGGCAGTTTGTTCGCTATCCGACGCATCAATTCTCTGGAGCCGGCAGAGGTTTTCCGTGCATAACATCAAAAATCAAATTATGAAAGGTCTCTTTCTATGTATAGCCACCCTGTTCCTTGCCTGCAGTGTTGGGGCGCAGACCGTAAAAATGAGTCTTCAGGAAGCGCTTGCTGAAGGTGTCAGTAACCGGCTGGAGATGAAGGCGCGGCAATTAGAGATCCAAATCGCGCAGGGTGCGGATGCAAAGCTTCGTGCTGGTTGGATGCCACAGGTGCAGGGTAATGTTGATGTGCGCTACAACACGCAGCTGCAAAAAAGCGTGCTCCCGATTGGAGAATTTGGCATACCCGGCACACCATCGGATGCCACGAAAACGGTTGCTTTTGGCGTGCCCTTTCAAAGCCTGGTGGGTATTGATGTCAGCCAGAAAATATACGATCCTGCACGTGCAACAGATAAAAGGCTGAACCTGGCACAAATTGGCGTCCAGGGTGCATTCCTGGAGCAGGATGTCCTCGGTGTCAAGGCACAAATAGCGGCAGCCTACTACAACCTCTTGCTGGAGCAGGAAAACCTTCAACTCGCTGTAGCCGCGCTGGACAGAAGGCAAACCCAATTCAATACTGCAGCGGTTCGGTTTCAAAATGGGGCGCTTTTGCAGGATGACCTGGACAGGACTGCACTGGATCTCAGCAGTGCACGCCTGCAGCAAAAACAGGCAACACAAAATGTCCTGCTTGCACAGTCGCAACTGGCTTATCGGCTGCAGTTACCCGCTGGTGAAACAATAACACCTGCCGACAGTCTGGTAGGATTATTGGACAGGATTCAGGTGCGCAACGCTGCAGCAAACGCTATTGAGCGGCCAGAAATTACCGCAGAAAAGCTGCAGCGCGATATCAACGGACTCAATGCAGCACGAGAGAAAATGGCGCTGCGGCCTCAGGTGTCGGCGTATGGAAACGTTTCCCTGCTCGGGCTGGATGATCAGTTCAGTACCTTTAATTATGTGGGTTTGCGTGTTAAGGCACCCCTGTACGATGGCAGGCTCGCTCGGTTGAATGCCGATGAATTTCGGTTACGCCAACAAATCAACGATGTCAACATCAGTCGGTTGGAAGCTGATATTGCCTGGGCGGTTCAAAGCGCGCGCGTCAAAGTGGAACAGGCCCTGGAAAACCTACAGGAAAGTCAGCAAAACCTGGCAACTGCCCGGCAGCTTTTGCGCACCGCGCAAAACAGATACGACAACGGCGCACTGGTGCCGGCAGATTTGAAAGACAGCGAGTACAGTTTGCAAGAAGCAGAAAACAGGTATCGCAGCGCAGTATATCAGGTGCTTTCGGCCGACCTGGAATACCGTCAGGCTACGGGTGACTTTAACGGGTTTTAGGCATTTGGATCAAAAACTGGTCCGGAAAAACGCTAAATGTCCAGTATCTAGCCTCTATACCCTACGAATATCTGCTCCAATGGCATTGAGGCGCCGATCAATAAACTGGTACCCGCGATCAATCTGGTTTACATTGTGGATGGTGCTTTTGCCTTTGGCGGATAGCGCAGCGATCAGCAGCGCTTGTCCGGCGCGGATATCTGGGGAGGTCATTTCTATGCCGCGCAAGGGGTACTTTCGATCCAGCCCGATCACTGTGGCGCGGTGCGGGTCGCAAAGAATGATCTGGGCGCCCATATCGATGAGTTTGTCGACAAAAAACAGGCGACTTTCAAACATTTTTTGGTGTACCAGCACACTGCCACAGGCCTGGGTAGCTACGACCAGTATGATGGACATGAGGTCGGGGGTGAAGCCGGGCCACGGTGCGTCGTAAATGGTAAGTATAGACCCATCTATGAACGTGCTGATTTCGTAGCGGTCCTGCGCTGGAATGTGCAGGTCGTCACCCTGGCGCTCTATTTTGATGCCCAGTTTTTCAAACGTTGCGGGTATGATGCCCAGGTGTTCAATGCCGGCGTTTTTGATGGTAATGTCCGACTGCGTCATGGCGGCCAGGCCGATGAAGCTGCCCACTTCGATCATGTCGGGGAGGCAGCGGTGTTCCGTCCCTTTCAGGGTTTCTACGCCTTCGATGTGGAGCAAATTGGAGCCAATACCTTCAATTTTTGCGCCCATACGCACCAGCATCCGGCAGAGCTGCTGCACATAAGGTTCGCAGGCAGCGTTGTAGATGGAGGTCTTTCCTTTGGCCAGTACGGCGGCCATGATAACGTTAGCGGAACCTGTTACGGAGATTTCATCCATGTGGATGTATGCGCCTTCCAGTCCGCCAGGCGGTTGCTGCACGTAGTAGATGTCTTTTTCATCGTCGTATTTGAATTCTGCCTTCAGTTGCTGGAATCCGTGGAAGTGGGTATCAAGCCTGCGCCGGCCAATTTTATCTCCCCCGGGTTTGGGCAGTGCAGCACGGCCAAAGCGGGCCAGCAAGGGGCCAATGAGCATGACAGAGCCGCGAAGGCGCTGAGCATCGCGAATGAAACTATCGGAGCGGACATGATCGATGTCGACCGTTCCAGCGCAAAAACGCCAGGTGTCGGGCGCCAGTTTTTCTACAGTTACCCCAAGACCGGTCAGCAATTCCATGAGTTTGTTCACGTCGAGGATGTCGGGGATATTGGAAATGGTAACCGTATCATTGGTCAGCAGCACCGCACTGATGATTTGAAGTGCTTCATTTTTTGCGCCTTGTGGGAGAAGTTCGCCTTTCAGGGTATTGCCGCCGATTACTTCAAAAGTGTCCATGTGTTTGTTTTTTGAGCAAATATGTACTGCATTGGCCACAGCCTAACCTATTGTTGTATTGTTCGCCTGCAGTTTTCGAGTTTTTGCAAGGCTGCTTTTTTACCGGAAGCGGCATTGGAGCCCTCAAAAGCAGTTTGAATTTGCTTTTTTGACCCAATAAAGGCGCGAATATACGTGTATTTCATGCCTAAACCCTCTCCATTTCCCGATTCCGTTGTAAAAACGCATGTGCCCATATCTTTCCCTTCAGCCTGATATTGGGGCAGGGAACTGCGTTTGCCGTCGGCATGCAAATAATAATAGCGGTATAGGGATGGATTTTGCGTTTCCGGGGGCGTTTGCTGCGAAATCAGCACTCCGTCCTTTGGTAGGGAAAAGCTGGGCACAGCATTGCTGGGGTCCGCAGGTTCACCGCAAGGCTCCTCAAGGTATATGGTTACAAAGCCCGTCAGGCCATCCGGGATCAGAAAAACGGCGGATGTTTGTTGTTGACCCGCGCCATGGCAGCTTGAACGAGAGCAGCAATGGCCGAAAAAGTAAAAGGGGGGTAGGGGAGCCCCAGCATAGCAGGACAAAGATAGCGCCTGCGCTCATCAATTGGCAGTTTACTGCAGCAAACCAGTGGTGCTATTTGCCGGACGCCGCACTAGTATAATAAAAAAAGGTGCGAAGCCATCAAGTTATTCCACGCAAGGGAGGAACACTCGAGTCTTTACACCATATTGCTTTAAAGTAAAGCGTTCACCGCGTTTATGGAAGGAACAGCGGCGTTTGTTGTGCTTGTAGGGAGGCTTCTTCAACTGCACCCAGGCTGATGAGGGAGATGGACAAAATGAACAGCCAGATGCGGGGATCTTGCAGCAGCAAATGTGCTTGTTGAAAAAGGCGGTATGGAAGACTGTATCGATTCATGATTATATACGGGAAACCAGGATTAACAAATCGTGTGATTAAAATCAAGGTAGATTAAAAGAAAAAAGGCAATCGTTAATGGGAATATCGATCAAAGGATCGGTGGGATTAAAAAGGGGGAGATTAAAAGGATATTAAGACTTTTCATTTATACTGCGAATCAGTGCGGGGCCTTCATACACCAGTCCGGTATAAACCTGGACCAAATCGGCGCCGGCATTAAACTTTTCTTGCGCGGCTTCGGGTGAATCAATGCCCCCTACTGCTATGATTACCAAATCCGTGCCAATTTTTTCGCGCAGTAATTTTACAACTGCCGTAGATCGGGCTCTTACGGGCGCGCCACTCAGGCCGCCAGCCCCAATTGCTTCTATTTCAGTGTTTTTTGTATGTAAATTTTCTCTACTGATGGTGGTATTGGTTGCAATAATTCCTGCAAGGCCAGTTTTCTGAACAATTTCGGCAAGCTCATTTAATTGTTCGTTGCTGAGGTCGGGTGCAATTTTCAGCAGAATTGGCTTGGGTATCAGCTTCTGTCGGTTGCTTTTCTGTAGGGTATTCAGCAGGCGGGTAAGCGGTTCCTTTTCCTGTAAGGCGCGCAGGTTGGGGGTATTGGGAGAGCTGACATTGACTACAAAATAGTCTACCCAGGGGAACAAAGCCTCAAAACACTGGATATAGTCGTTGTCTGCCGTTTCGTTAGGGGTGATTTTATTTTTTCCAATGTTGCCGCCGATAATGATGCCTTCGGGCGCGCCTGTTTCCCGCAGTTTTTTCAAGCGGCCTACCAGTGCCTCCAGACCCTCGTTGTTGAATCCCATCCGGTTGATGAGCGCCCTGTCGGCCGGAAGCCGAAACAATCGGGGTTGGGGGTTGCCTTCCTGTGCCAGTGGCGTTACCGTGCCCACTTCTATAAATCCGAATCCGAGGCAGGCTAAGCCCTGGATGTGTTCGCCGTTTTTATCAAAACCAGCGGCCAGGCCAACCCGGTTGGGAAACCGGAGTCCCATGACGGTTCGGGCCAGAGAGGGGTCGGGGCTGGTGTACCAACGCCGCAAAAGCGCTTTGGTGGGCGGGAAGGCAGCCGCTGCATCCAGCAGCATGACAGTAATGCGGTGGGCTGTTTCGGCAGACAGCGAGAAGAGCAGTGGTTTGAAAAATCGATACATGTCCCAAAGGTAAGGCGCAGGACAGGATTTCAGGATTTGCCGAAAGGTTTTAGACTATAATTATAACAGATGCCCCTGCGGGCTACGATAAATCAATTGGTAAGTATTGGAATGGTGCGGTGCGCGTTGTCCCGTTTTGTTAATTCCGGATTTCCTCGCGAAGTTTGTCGAGGTCGCGGATGAGCAAGCGGCTGCGGTTGAAGGTGAGGAGTTTTTTGGCACGCAGATCGTTGAGGGTAGTGGTAACAGTTTGCCGGCTGGTTGCCGTAAGGTTGGCTATTTCCTGGTGGGTGACGGGTTTGCGAATGACCCATTCGTAACCTATGCGTTGGCCTTTACCCTGGGTGAGGTTGACCAAAAACTCAACGATTCGGCTGCGGCTGTCGCGAAAAACAAGGGACTCCAGCCGCCGTTCCATGTCGAGTTGCCTGGCGCCAAAAATGCGCATAAAAAACAGGTTCAGCTCGGTCCGGTCGCGCATGAGGCTGTGCAATTCGTCGAGGTTAACGACGCAGCAAACCGTTTTTTCCAGCGCTACTGCCTGGTCGCGCCGGCGGCCTTCTCCCAGAATGGCGAGTTCACCAAATACTTCTCCCTGGCCCAGAATGGCCTTGGTGATTTCTTTGCCCTCGTCGTTGATGGTAGAAATTTTTACCTGCCCTTCTGTGATGAAAAAAATGCGGGTCGGCCAGCTCCTCCGGAACATAAACGACTTCATTTTTCTGAAAGGTATTATGCAGGTGATGCGACATACGATCGTCGCTGCCAAGTTTGTTCGGGCACAGCAAATGGGTAACGTCGATATTTTCCAGATGCCAGAAGGATTGCATGGTGGTACGGTTGTTTTAGGTTGTTTAGCAGTTGGTGAACATTGGTGCGCCTGCAGTTGACCAATGGTGCGCCCACTGTTGTTCACCAGCTGTTTAACTTTATTCATCCAGTTTCAGGTCAAAACGCTGGAGTAAATCAGATACGTGTGGGTTAAGATCCCGCATCTTTTCAAATTTTTCTTTGGTGGTGATGGGCCTGGCCACCTCGTTTTGTGCCTGAATTGCGGCTGCTTTGGCTTCATCCACTTCAATGTGGAGTTTAACTTTGCTGTCGTGAAGGGTTGTGCGCAGAAAATCCAGCAGGCGGGAGCTTTCGTCTTGCAAAAGCCCTTTGTGCACAGAAAGTCCTACGGATGCGTGTACGGTGGATTCTTTCAGCCGAGTTTGGCTTGGTTCATGGCCTGCCGCAAGGATGGGCTTTCAACCCCAGCGCTGTATTCGCTCCAGGCGGTTTGGATATTTTCCTGGGAGAGCCTGCTTTCCCGGGTGGCCATTTCTGCTTCTTCCAGGGCTACCGCTTCTTCAAAATCTTCCAATCGCAGGGAGAGTTTCTCCGTTTTTCGGATGCCCAACCGCACTTCTGAGGCTACGGAATTGAGTTGTTCGCTGTTCAGTTCCGTGGCATCGGATGGCGGGCGTGGCGATTTTTCAGCCGTTTCTGTGGGGGGCGGATGGGGTGCCGCCGGGCCCGGCTTGGCTATTGCTGTGCCTAGGTTGGCGTCAGGAGTTTTTTTTTCCGTAAAAGCAGCAATTCCGCCATTTTGCAGCGCCTTCACCGCTTGTCCGATATGGCTCATTTTGATCAGCGACATTTCCACATGGAGGCGTTTGTGGCGCGCCATTTTGAAGTTGATGTCGCAATCATTACATAGGCTCAGGGCTGTTAGCAGGAAAGATGAAGGAGCAAGCGTTGCTTGTTTGCGGTAACGGTCGCGCAGGTTGTCGCCCACTTCCAGCAAAGCCAATGTGGCCTCGTCTTTGCACACCAGTACGTTGCGAAGATGCTCCGCAAGGCCGGTCAGAAAAACATCCGGTTCGAAACCCTTGCGCAAGATCTGGTCGAAAACATTGAGTACAGCGGGCAGGTCTTCTGCCAGCAATGCATCGGTAAGGTGGAAATAATAGTCGTAATCGAGGACATTGAGGTTGTCAATGACGTCGGCGTAGCGGATGGATTTTCCGGAGAAAGACGTAATGCGGTCGAAAATAGAGAGTGCGTCTCGCAGTGCGCCGTCGGCTTTTTGGGCAATGATGTGCAGGGCATCTTCTTCTGCCTCGATACCTTCCTGTTTGCAGATGTACTGCAGGTGCAGCACCATATCGTTGATGGCAATCCGCCGGAAATCAAAGATCTGGCAGCGGGAGAGGATGGTCGGGATGATCTTGTGCTTTTCCGTGGTAGCCAGGATAAAAATGGCGTAGGGGGGCGGTTCTTCCAGGGTTTTCAGAAAAGCATTAAAAGCCTGGTTGGACAGCATGTGCACCTCATCAATGATGAAGACCTTGTATTGTCCTTGCTGGGGCTGGAAGCGCACCTGTTCGATGAGGGCCTGATGTGCTCTACCGAATTGTTGGAGGCAGCATCGAGCTCAATGATGTTGAAGGATGCGTTTTCAGTAAAGGATTTGCAGGAAGAACAGCTATTGCAGGCCTCAAAATCAGCGCTGCGGTTTTCGCAATTGAGCACCTTTGCCAGGATGCGCGCGCAGGTTGTTTTGCCAACACCGCGGGGGCCGCAGAAAAGAAACGCGTGGGCCACATGATCGGTTGCCAGTGCGTTCTTCAGGGTCAGGGCCACATGCTGCTGGCCCACCACGTCTTCGAAGCGAAGGGGACGATATTTGCGGGCCGAAACAACGAAGTTACTCATCCTACAAAGGTAAGAAAATTAGTTAATGAGACCAATTCATTAATGTGGCCACATTACATCATTGGCCACATTAAAGAATTGGCCACATTAATTCTTACGTTTTCAGGTGTTTCTTTTTGGCTGCCGGGAAAAGGATATTGTTTAGAATGAGGCGGTATCCGGGGGAGTTGGGGTGCAAGGCCAGGTCGGTCGGAGGGTCGCCAACTTTGTGCTGGTAATCTTCGGGGTCGTGGCCGCCATAAAAGGTGAAAAAGCCATTGCCATAGGTGCCATGGATGTACCGTGCCTCCAGGCCGGGCTTGTTTTCGCCCATGATCAGAACGTTGGGTTTTACAAATCGCTTGTTGAAAGCGGTATTTTGGCCCATAAATCCTTTTACTGTTCGGGTATGATTTTGGGTGAGCATGGTAGGGACGGGGTCCCATTTTGCCGAAAAATCGAACAGTGTAAAATAATCTTGCTCGGGTATGATGTGTCGGGTATAGGTAACATCGATGCTGGAATGTTCGTAGGCCAGCGGGTTGCGCTCCAGTTGAAAATCCTGGAAAGCAAACGTTTTGGAGAAGTCCAGTTTGGATTGTGCACTGGGGTCGGCGGGGTCGCCATCGTACATTTCAGCACAGATGTCGAGGCCTTCTGCTGCCAGAGCAATATCGTAGGTGTCGGTTGCCGAGCACATGGCAAACATGAATCCGCCGCCAGCGACGTATTCTGAGATTTTTTTTGCGACGGCTAGTTTCAGCTGGCTGACTTTCGCGAATCCGTTTTCTGCAGCCAAAGACTCCATCATCTTTACATGCTGCCGGTACCAGGGGTAATTGTTGTAGGAAGCATAGAACTTTCCGTACTGTCCCGTAAAATCTTCGTGGTGGAGGTGCAACCAGTCGTATTCGGCCAGTTTGCCGTGCAAAACCTCGGTGTCGTAGATCACATCGTAAGGAATTTCGGCATAGGTCAGCACCAGGGTTACGGCATCATCCCAAGGCTGTAAAACTTCTCCTTTTTCATTTTTATCGGGAGAGTAGACCGCAATTTTTGGGGCTTTTTCCAGTTTGATCACATCCATATTGACTTCCGGATTCAGAATTTCATTCTGAATATTGGCAAACTGCCCATCGGCGAGAATTTCGTAGCTCACGTCGCGGGTTTTGCACTCTTTTTCAAAGGTTGGGGTGTACACAAAGGCAAAACTGCCACCCCGGTAATTGAGCAGCCAGAACGCTTCCACGCCTTGCGAGAGCACCCAGTAGGTAATGCCGTAAGCTTTCAGGTGGTTGTGCTGGCTTGTTTCGTCCATTGGTATGAGCATATAACTGGCACGGGCCTGTTGGGCGGCACACACAAACAACATCAGGATCACTACAAATCGACGAAGGAACATGGTATTGGAAAATTTTATGAGAAAATTAAACGTCAAAACCGGCCAAAAGATTTCCCCGGTGTCTTGATTCCACAAATTTAGGGGAAACTGAGGGAAGATAGGGCGCTTTTTCGGCCAATCCGGACGCGCGTAGGGGCGAAATGCTGGTTTTGTATTTTATTTGCACAAGCATGCCACGCCACCTACCCTTCATTGCAGCGATTTGTTTCGCCCTTTTTTGCAGCCAACCACCACTGGCTGCACAAGCAATTGTGGCCGACTCACTGGCGAAACTGCTGATGACGGCACCGCAGGATACGCACCGGGTTGGCATGCTGGTTGATTATGCCTGGGAGATCAACGAATCCAGCACCGATGAAGCAGCGAACAGTTTGAAAGAAGCGGTGGCCCTGGCCAAAAAATTGAATTTTAAACAGGGGGAGGGCGCCGCCTGGAATGGACTGGGTATAGTTGCTGAGATTCGGGGGGATTTCACTGAGGCGGAAAAGTGCTACCTCAATGCACTGGCCATCCGACGCAATCTGGGTGTGCAGCGCGATATTGCTTCCACCCTGAACAATCTGGGCCTGCTTTACGAACTCAGCGGTTTTTTTGAAAAAGCCCTCACCGTGCATCAGGAAAACCTGCGCATCATGGAGATGGAGCACGACACCTCACGCATTGCCCGATCAGAGTACAATATTGCCGGATTGTATCAGCAGATGGGGCTTTACCCCGAGGCACTTACCCACCTCAACGCTTCAAGGCTGATTCTGGAAGCGCGTCAGGATCTGGATGGTATGGCCAAGGCTTATACGTTAATGGGGCATATCAGCTTCGAACTGGATCGCTTCGCCGATGCCAAAAGTTGGTATGGGAGGGCCCTGAAATTGCGGGAGCAATCCGACGATCAGGTTGGACTGGCCAGTTGCCTTGTTGATTATGCGAATGCGATGGATGAGATGGATTCTTCCCAGGTTGCCATTCAATATTACCTACGGGCACTTGGTATTTGGGAAGGGTTTGACAATCAACCTGAAATTTCCAAGGTGTACATCAACCTGGGGATGCCAATAAACACCTCAAGGATTATCCCAAGGCATTGGAGTATCTGGAAAAAGCCAGAAAAATACAGGAGTCGCTGGAAGATCCTGCGGGGTTAATGGAGGTGTACAATACCATTGGCGATGTTTACCGTCGGCAACACCGGCTGGCAGAAGCCCTGAAAATGGTCAACCGTTATTATGACATTGCCCGGGAGCTTAAAAACGATAATTTCATTCAGCGGGCGTACAAGGATTTTGCTCAAGTGTACGCCGAAATGGGCAATTTTAAAAAGGCATTTGACTACCGTGTGCTCTACGATGAAATCCGGTACAGCCGTTTGAATGAGCAAATTGGACGGGACATTGTGCGCAAAGAAGCACTTTTCACCGATCAGAAGAAACAATTGGAAATCGAGCGACAGCAGCGCGACCTTCAGCTGCAGGATGCCCAGCTGTCCACTACGCGCACCCGGAACCGGGCACTTTTAGGCGGCGCAGTGGCCCTGCTCCTGCTGGCCGGATTGCTCTACAACCGCAACCGTATCCGCAAGCGCGCCAATACCGAGCTGACGGCCAAAAACAAGGATATTGAGCGGGAAAGGCAGCGGGCCGACGACTTGTTGACCAATATTTTACCGGCGGCCACCGCAGCAGAGCTGAAAACCTACAACCGTGTCAAGCCTAAGCGATTTGAGTCGGTTACAGTCCTGTTCAGCGATTTCAAAAATTTTACCAGCATAGCAGAGCGGATGCAACCGGAGGACCTGGTGGCAGAGCTCGATGAGTACTTTCGCCTGTTCGACGAGATTGTAGCCCGGCACGGAATGGAAAAAATCAAAACCATTGGCGATGCTTACATGTGCGCTGGTGGCCTGCCCACGCCCAATGAGACCCACCCGGAGGACGTGGTGCGTGCTGCCATTGCGATGCAAAGAGCCTTGCAAGCTACCATGCATCAGAAAAAAGCAGAAGGGAAACCGGTTTTTGAAATGCGCATCGGTATTCACACCGGACCGGTGGTTGCCGGTGTTGTGGGCAGCCATAAATTTGCCTACGACATCTGGGGTGATACGGTGAACACGGCTGCCCGACTGGAGCAGGGCAGCGAGCCTGGTAAAATAAACATTTCAGAAACCACCTTCCAAAAGGTGAAAGATCTTTTCCCTTGCAACTTCAGGGGGCACCTTTCTGCCAAGAACAAGGGAGAAATAGCGATGTATTTTATCGAATATGATGGGCCCGGTTTGCAATTGGTGGAAAATTTGGAGGAACGTTCCTGAGTTGCAGGGCCCAAGTGGCAAAACCCGGGCACGTTCTTAACTGGACTTTAGCCATTGGGTATTGGTCTTTGGCTTCGATCTCGATTTAAAATACTGTACCAGATTAAATGCCACAAATAGTAGAATTAAATTTTGATCACCCTTTTTAAAACAGCATGTGCATTATTTATCAACGAATATTTTGTTAAAAATTAATGCTTGGAAAACCAAATAGTTAATCCTTCGGAACAAAGCCAAAGACTAAAGACCAATGGCTAAAGCCGAGCTTAAAGGGGGGAGCCTTTCGTAATTGACTTTACCTGGAAGAATGAAATGACGGTATTTCAAAATCCCTTCGCGCCCAAAAACCGCTTAATAGTACCACCAGTCGGGGTGTCCAAAATCGTAGTCAATCAGCACATCATCCAGCAGCAGGTCGTTTCCTTTTGAATAGCCTTGCCGTAGGTCGTAGCCCCAAATTTTACCCAGGTTATGCCAGTAAGCGGCGGTAAGGTTGCCGCGCGTATCCTTAATGACATCATAGAAGGGCTCGTTGAGTTCGCGTTCGATCATTTTAATGAGCACTTTGCCTTCTGTTTTGCTGAGGCTTTTCAGTTGATCCTCAAAGTCGGCTTTCATGTCGCGGTGCTCTTTGCGGAGGTAGCGTTTGCGCTCTCGTTTTTTCATGTCGGCCGTTTCCTGGCTGATGTCATCGTACATCGCAATTGCCTGCACGGCAAAGGGATACACTTTTTTAGCAGCGCGGGTGTACAGGAAATACTGCCGTTGCTCGTCGAAGTCTTTGAATTTCCGTTTGGCGCTTACTTTGAAGGGCCGCATCGACATGACATATACGGAATCGCCATTTTCAACCTCCAGGCGGGCCCATGCTCCGCCGGATGAGGGTGCTGCCGGGGTATCGTATTCAGGGGTTTGGGCCAACAGGGCGCTGTAACACAGCAAAAGACCAAAAAAAAGAGTTTGCTTCATAGGGCGTAAGCGTACAATGGTATATTATAATAACGTACAAACAACCGCAATGTTACGCTTATTAGGGAATCATTTGCTAAACAGGCGTCACAGGATTAACACATGTTGATACGGCTTATTTGAAGCCAAAAGACTAAATTTGTTGCTGATTATCACCCAACAACCAATATGGCCTTCGCGTTATGCCCGCTCTCCTGCTTACTTTCATCACTGCCTTTGCGCTGACGTATGCCACCATACCAACCATTATTCGCGTAGCGATGGAGCGGCATTTGTACGACCTCCCCAACGAGCGCAGCGCACACAAGGTGCCAACGCCTTCGCTGGGTGGTATTGGCATATTTGGCGGAACCTTTTGTGCCATCATTTTATGGGCGCCCTACGGCGCTTTCGATGTGATGCAGTACCTCCTGGCTGCCTTTATGATTATTTTTTTAATTGGTGTGCGGGACGATCTGCTGCCGATTTCCCCAACGCGCAAGTTTTTGGCACAGTTGCTGGCCGCCTTCATTTTGGTGTACAAATCGGGCGTGAAACTCACCAGTTTTTATGGAATTTTTGGCTTGTATGAATTGCCGGAGTTGTCGGGTATCATACTTTCCATCATGGCTATTGTTGGGATTATCAATGCTTTTAACCTGATTGACGGCATCAATGGTCTGGCTGCCAGCATCGGATTGGTGGCCTGTTTGGTTTGGGGAAGCTGGTTTTTTGCTGCCAACCATTTGGAAATGGCGACCATAGCGTTTGCCCTTGCGGGCGCCCTGATCGCCTTTTTAAAATTCAACCTGCAGCCAGCCAGAATCTTTATGGGGGATACGGGTTCCCTTTTCGTGGGATTGGTGTGTGCCATTCTGGCGATCCAGTTCATCGAATTGCAACCCGCTCGAAGCACTGCGCTCTGGTCTTTTAAAGCCGCACCGGCGATTGCCGTCAGTATACTGATCTTTCCGCTTTTTGATACCCTACGGGTGTTTGCCAGGAGAGTCATGGCGGGTCGATCACCATTTGCACCCGATAAGACCCATCTCCACCACAAACTGCTCGAACTGGGCCTGAGCCATCAAATGGCTACCCTGGCGTTGGTGATGGCCACCCTGTGCTTCATCGGCATCAGTATTTTACTGGATGATCTGGGCAATTTCAGGTTGCTGCTGCTGCAATTGTTGTTGGCCTCCGGACTGAGCGGTTTGTTGTTCCGATGGGCTGCAATAAGGGCCGGCGCAAAAAACGGATGACCCCTGGAAATGGGGGGGCGCACTTGTGCCGGGTTCCTGATAAGGTTTTCTTAAAATGGCGCCGTCAGACAACGGTTTGGGTTTTTACAGTATCTTAGTTGTAAATGGCTTTGGCCAAACGAAGCATCACACCTCCCAACACCTTGCCTTATGAAGTATTTTTTCCCTGGTTTTATGTTGCTACTCCTTTCTGTATCTGTATCGGCCCAACGGCCGGTAGGTAAAATGGTCGTCGGCCTGGAACTGGCTTCCGATGTAATCGGTTATACCAATGGCTACTCCCCGCTTCCTGCGCCTGCCCTTCAAATCGATTACCCGATCGGAAAATTTTCTGTGGGCACCGCATTGACGCAACACCGGTTCAGGCCTGTATTCGATTCCTATACCTATCTTAATCGCAGAGAAGCGACCCTGATTGGACGGGAGAAAGTATTGGCGTATGCTTATGAAAAAACGATATCGCAGGCAAAGTACTGGTCGGTGCCCTTTCGCATACAGTACCGGCTACCTTGTAACTGCGTCTACCTGCAGGCCGCTACGGCTTTCGATTTTTGGAAAGCGCAGGCTCCGCTAACAGAAACGGTGCTGCTCCGCGAGCAACCCGATAACCCCGAAACACAACTGCCCATGAATGGCGGCGTACGTAAACTCGCGCACAGCTTTGAGTTGGGGGTGGGGTTCAAGCTTCACATGAACGACTACTGGCGACTGGTGCTGCGCCCCAGCTTTGTGTGGTCGCAGTATCCCGATCTTGCCTCGGATCTGGTGTGGAACCGGACCCTGCGGATGACGGTTGGGGTGCAGTACGCGTTTCTCCGTTATGGCGGGAATTTTTAGGATTTTGTCCAAAGCGTAAAGACCAATTGCACCTACCCGATCAGAAAAACAGCGGGTAGTTTTTCCAGTACTTTTTTGCCTGCCTTGGGCCAGTCGCGTACCGGCAGCGAACAGATCCACTCCTGTGCGCCGGTGATGTCCTGCGCAACGCCAAAGCGCGTTTGGGGCTGCAGGGCTTCGAGGGCTACCTCCAGTACCATTTGGCTGCGGTAGGGTGTTTCAATAAAAATCTGGGTTTGTTTTTGTCGGCTGGCCTGTTGTTCCAATTGTCGGAGCGCCCGCGCCAGTTCTGGTCGTTTGGGAGGCAAATAGCCGTGAAAAACGAAGGATTGGCCGTTCATGCCCGAAGCCATCAGTGCCAGCAGGAGGGAGGACGGCCCAACCAGTGGACGCACGGGAACACCCCGCTCATGCGCCAGGGCAACGATATCGGCGCCAGGATCTGCAACACCCGGGCAGCCGGCTTCTGAGAGCAACCCAATGTCGCGACCCGATTTAATGGTTTGGAGAAATGCTTCACGGGCGTACTGCGGATCGCGCTCATCTATTTCCACTACCGTTATTTCCTGCAAAGGCCTGGATGTGCCCGATGCCTTGAGGAAATGCCTTGCAGTTTTGGCGCGCTCGGCAATAAAAAAATCGAGCTGTTCGACAATTGCCCTTACGTACGGCGGGATGGTTTGCAGTGCGTCGTCGGCAATGGGTACTGGGATGAGATAAAGTGTAGACATGGTGGCGTAAAAATAGGGAAAAAGGAGTTCTGATTGTGGATCTGATTTTAACCACATAGTGCAAAAATGGTTACGCTTGTCATCATTGGCGCGCGATACCTGGCAGGGTCTACTGATTTTTGTAAAACAATTTATTTTTAATTAAAAACAAAACGTTTATATTTGTAGTTAAAAAATTGGAAAAGCATCCACCCTATTTGAAAGGCCGCGGCGCGCAGCTCAACCCAAGTTCCCCGTATGAAAAAATGGTGCGGGACCAGCAGCCGGTGGATTGGTCGCAGACGCCTGATGAGTGGGAGTCGCCTGAATTGCGCACAGAATACCTGCCAACACACCCCAAAACCATCCTGAACAAGGTGGACAGTCCGGATGTGCCTGCCGATTGGAGCCTCAACCCCTACCAGGGCTGTGAGCACGGCTGTGTATACTGCTATGCCCGCAACACCCATCCTTACTGGGGGTACAGCGCAGGCTTGGATTTCGAGCAAAAAATTCTGGTCAAGCACAATTCCGCCTTTTTATTGGAAGACATGCTCCGCAAAAAGTCGTGGAAGGCTTCACCGGTGATGTTTGCCGGCAATACCGACATATACCAGCCGGCGGAACGGAAATTCAAAATTACGAGGGCCTGCCTGGAGGTTTTCTGGAAATACCGGCACCCTGTGAGCCTGATCACAAAGAACAGCCTGGTGCTGCGCGATCTGGATATACTCAGGAATTTGGCATCTGAGAACCTGGTCCATGCGGCCATCAGCATAACTACCCTGGATGAGCCGCTTCGGCAGTTTCTGGAGCCTCGAACGGCTTCAGTAAAGCAACGGCTGAAGACGGTTGAAACCTTGTCAGAAGCCGGCATACCCGTGTTTGTCATGATGGCGCCAATTATCCCAGGGCTCAATGAGCATGACATATTCGCGATGGCCAAGGCTGTATCCGAACGCGGTGCGCTGGGTATGGGGTACACCATGGTGCGGCTGAATGGCGATGTGGCGCAGGTATTTGAGGATTGGCTCAGAAAAGCAATGCCTGATCGGGCCGACAAAGTGCTCAACAAGATTCGGGAGGCCCATGGTGGAAGTCTCCACGATTTTCGGAGCGGCACCCGCATGCGGGGAGAGGGAAAAATTGCAGAGATTATCCGTGATCAGTTTCGGTTGGCGCGGGAAAAGTTTTTTCAGGATAAAAAAATGCCCGCGTACAACCTGGATTTGCACGAGCATTATAAATCGCCTCAATTGCGGCTTTTTTAAAGGTCGTTTTTCAAGTTACAGATCTTTTTTTACCCTCTTGTGTTGACATGCGATTGAGGCATGCTTGTGTTCGCCCAAATACTGTTGACCAAGGGTTCATCTATTGTTTGACTATTGTCCCCCATTTTCCTTACCTTTGCACCCGAAAAACCAAAACAAACAGAACGAAATTCCGTTTACCTATTGATTGTCCCCATTGATCCAAACATAATTAACTTATCCATTCTTCACCCATCCACTCTTTATAATGTCCGCTACTACCACTTCCCAGGCTAAATACAAGGTAAAAGATATCGCACTGGCCGACTGGGGCCGCAAGGAAATCACCCTGGCCGAGGCAGAAATGCCGGGCCTGATGTCGCTTCGCGAAGAATTTGGCGCATCCAAGCCGCTGAAAGGCGCCCGAATTGCGGGTTGTCTGCACATGACCATTCAAACTGCCGTACTGATTGAGACGCTTGTTGAACTCGGCGCAGAGGTATCCTGGTCGTCTTGCAACATTTTCTCTACACAAGATCACGCCGCCGCCGCCATTGCCGCTGCCGGTATTCCTGTATATGCCTGGAAGGGCATGACTGCTGAGGAATTCGACTGGTGCATTGAGCAGACGCTGCATGCATTCACGGATGGTCAGCCGCTCAACATGATCCTCGACGACGGTGGCGACCTTACCAACATGGTACTCGACCAATACCCAGAACTCGTAACCGGTATTCGCGGTATTTCTGAAGAAACGACTACCGGTGTGCATCGCTTGTATGAGCGCGTAGCCAAAGGCACCCTGCCAATGCCTGCCATCAACATCAACGACTCCGTTACCAAGTCGAAATTCGACAACAAATACGGCTGTAAGGAAAGTCTTGTCGACGCCATCCGCCGTGCTACGGATATTATGATGGCCGGTAAGGTGGCTGTAGTAGCCGGATACGGCGACGTAGGCAAAGGTTCTGCTGCCTCCCTCCGTGGTGCAGGCGCTCGCGTAATTGTTACGGAAATTGATCCGATTTGTGCCCTTCAGGCTGCTATGGACGGCTTTGAGGTGAAGCGCATGGAAAATGCCATTCCAAGGGCAAACATCGTGGTGACGGCAACCGGCAACCGCGACATCGTATCAGAAAAGCATTTCCGTTTGATGAACGACAAAACCATCGTTTGCAACATCGGCCACTTCGACAATGAAATTGATATGGCCTGGTTGAACAAAAATTACGGCAGCACCAAAATGACCATCAAACCGCAGGTTGACCTGTACAACATTGATGGCAAAGACATTATACTGTTGGCAGAAGGCCGCCTCGTGAACCTGGGTTGTGCAACTGGTCACCCCTCTTTTGTAATGTCGAACTCCTTCACCAACCAGGTGCTTGCCCAGTTGGAACTCTGGCAGAATGTCGATAACTACAAGAACGAAGTGTACATGCTCCCTAAGCACCTCGACGAGAAAGTAGCACGCCTGCACCTCGCCAAGATTGGTGTGGAACTGGAAGAACTCCGTCCGGATCAAGCCGAATACATTGGCGTGAAAGTAGAAGGACCATTTAAGCCGGAATACTACCGGTACTAGAGCATGTTTGGGATTTTCTGCTGGAGTCAAAAATATGGACTTTTTTCGTCAGTTTTTGCCTTTTTGAAGGAGCATAGTTGATATTACTTGACTGAAAAAAGGTGAAAAATGACAAAAAAAGAACCTTTTTGGACCCAGCATGAAAATCCCAAACATGCTCTTAAACCGTTCAGGCTTCAGGGCTGTTGGGGTTGATTGTGGGGCATGAAAAAGAAATTTCATTACCTTTAATCCACTTCAACAGCCCGTACGCCTGAAGCCATGAAGCGACGTTTGCCCCACTTTCTTTTTTTTAGTCTTGCCCTGTTCTCTGTTTTGGGCTTGGGCATGTCATCCCCTGTTCCTCAGGATTCATCCTATCACGATTATGCCGATCAGCGTGTGCTTTTCGGCATTCCTTATTTTTGGAATGTGGTCAGCAACATTCCGATGTTCTTTATCGGCTTGTATGGGCTGCGTCGGGTAGTGCAGCGGTGGCAACAATACCCTCCCGGTGTAGCAGGCTGGATACCCCTGGTGTTGTACACCGGAATTTTCACGACAAGTTTTGGCTCGGCCTATTACCATTGGGCGCCCGATAATGCGACGTTGTTGTGGGACCGTTTGCCCATGACCCTCATGTTCATGTCGTTGTTCTCCATATTGTTGTACGATTACCTTGGAAAGCAATCGGGAACCATCGGTTTTCTTTTGGCGCTTCCGCTGGGTGTGCTCAGCGTACTGTACTGGTACTTTATGGAAGCAGCCGGATATGGTGACCTGCGGCCGTATGCATTTGTGCAATTTTTCCCCATGGTTGCCGCGCCAGCGCTGATGCTGTTGTTTCCTGGAAAGGCGCCCTATGTAAAATACGTTTTGTTGGTGCTGGGCTGGTATATTTTGGCTAAAATCTGCGAACATGCCGACCATCAAGTTTATGCGCTGACGGGTTTTTGGAGTGGGCATACTTTCAAGCACTTTTTGGGCGCTATTGGTTTGCTGTATGTCGTCCGTGTGGTAAACCTTTCCCCAGCTTGTGGTGCAGTTGTGCTTACTGAAACCACGGTTGAAAGGGCGTAAATTCGCTGAATTCAGCACGGGTTGGCGGCAGTTTGTCATTTTTTCTAATTCTCAGGAGTGTGGAGCACAGCATTTCTTGTGAAAAAACGATATTTACGTACAAAACGAGACAAGCCTGACTTAGTATGCTCTACCAATTGTTCCAACATATCGAATCGGAAGCCGAATTTAACCAATTGCTCAACCTCACATTTACCGAAAATGAACGGGCCATGATGCTGGAGCGATGGCGTATTTTTGATGCGCTTGATCGCGGTTTATCACAACGCGAAGTAGCCAGGGAGGTGCCTTGTAGCATTGTTACGGCTACCCGTGGCGCCAAGGTATTTCGCGAGAACAAGGAAGCCCTGCAAAAATGGCTGGATTTGTGGCGAAAACAGCGCTAGTGGCGCATCCACTGGCAAATTAATTTATGCCTTTTTATTGGCATATTTACCCCGCTGTTTATATTTGTTTCTCAAACACCTGCCCTAAGCCTGCCGGCCCTGCAGGTAGTCCAACCAATTCAACCACATGAATTATTTTGCAATCCATACGCAGTATGGGTTGTGCTGCTTTGTATAATCAACCCTGTCTGACATGCACCTTCGATTATTACCCCTGCTTTTATTGCTGCCCTTTTTGTGTTCAGGGCAAAACATTGACCTCACCATGCAAGCTGGTACTGGGATTACTTCCAGGGCGGCAACTTTGGCAACTGGGTTAACAGCCTCAACAGCAAGGGGTCAGAACTACACGATGCAGGCTTTAAGCACATTTGGCTGCCACCCTTGCCCCGCAGCAGTACCTCCGACAACATGAGCAATGGCTATAACCCAAAGGATCTGTACGATTTTGGGGAGTACGGCGGTGGTGATTGCGCCTGGGGCAGCCGAACGGAACTTAACAGTCTGATTACGAACTACAATTCGCTTGGGCTCAATGTTGTTTCCGATGTGGTATACAACCACCGCGATGGCGGAAAACCGGAAAAAAACACGGCAGCAAAATATTACATCACCACGCCGGGAACAGCCAGCCCCTATCCTTCCGATCGCTTTTTTTGTATCATTCCGCTGGGCAGTTCGAACCCCGGCAACAATGGCCCCAGCGATTACTACATCAAAATAAAATCGAAAACCAACGGCTACAACGCCAACCAGTATAAGTTCTATGCCAGAACAAATGCCACTTCGGGAACAGGGGCACAGGTGAATGAAACAGAGCCCAACGGCGGCATTGGTTGCGGGCAGCCCTCCAATGCCTACACCATGAACCAACAGGTGGTGGCCAATTTGTACGATTATTCCGGGTGCTACGTCGATGAGTTCAAGGTGAGCCTAACCGCAGGCAACATTAGTGGCACCGATGATACCCTTTTTGTCTACCTCACGAATTACAATTCCGGGTATTCGGATCACTACATTACCGGTGTTTGGAGTGATACACGGGGCCAGGATATTGTCAATGAAGTGGAGTACTGGACCTATACCAACTTTAGTGGATTGCCCAGCGGGCAAGGCGGTGGCAATTACAACGATTTTCGGCCCACTGATGCCACGGCCAACGCCGGGGGCGTTAGCGAATCGCTGGGTTGCGACTGGAACTGCCCCCTGTTTTTCTACGATGACGATCAGAGCCAGCCTTCGGTGCAAAACCTGCTGAATGCCTGGACCAAATGGCAGTTGGAGCCCTACGGCACCGGCGTGGGCATTAAGGGCCTGCGGATGGATGCTGTTAAGCATTTTGACTACGCCTATGTGTCGCAGCTGATGAATTACTTATACAACGAAGGCACCATACCGCAGTTTGTAGTTGGGGAGTCTTTTGATTTTGATGCAGGCACGCTGGTCAATTGGGTGAACAATGTGCAAAATGGTATGAGTAGCGGCGCTCAAGACGCCATCAAGGTGCGGGCATTTGACTTTGCCCTGCGTGCAGCCCTGAAAAATGCCTGCGACCAATTCGGTTTTGATGTGCGCAATGTTTTCAACAGCGGTATGGTGGATGGCGCTGGTGGCAGCGGCTTTAATGCTGTAACCTTCATCAATAACCACGATTTCCGTGGCCCTGGCGAGCCGGTGCAGAACGACCCCATGCTGGCGTATGCTTACATCCTGACGAACAATCAGGTGGGTGCTCCTTGTGTTTTTTATCCGGATTACTACGGGGTAACCGTGCCCAATGCACCGACAGTAACCTTGAAAAACCAGATTAATGCGCTGGTGGATGTGCACCAGTCTTACATTTACGGCTCGGAAGAGATTGATTACCTCAGCCGGTTCAGTACGCCTTATTACCAGTATTTCCTGCCTGGAAATGGCGGGGCTTCCACCACCCTGGTGTATCAGATCAAGCCGCCCAGCATGGGCAGTCCGACGGTGATCGTTGCCATCAATTTTGCGGGTACGCCACTGGATATGTACCAGGGCGTAAATACCAGCGGGCCATTTGGGGGTGTTGGGCCCGGGACGGTGTTTGACGATGTGATTGGCAATGCAGGGGGCGGTTCGACTAACATTACCAACAACAATGAAATTCATGTGCAATTGCCTGCCCGAAGTTATACCGTTTACGTACAAAACCTTGGCCCGTTGCCGGTGGAACTGCTCCGCTTCGATGCCATGGCCAGGGGAACGCAGGTTGCGTTGAACTGGCAAACTGCATCGGAGCGCCAGGCTGCCTGCTTTGAGGTAGAACGAGCGGTGGAAACACCGGATGTTTTTGAGAAAATTGAAACCTTACCAGCAACCAACAGTTCGGGTGGCGCGGACTATCAGGCTTTGGACGTTCGGCCTTTATTCGATGTGCCCTTGTACTATCGTTTGAAAATGATCGACCTCGATGGCAGTTTCCGGTATTCACCGGTTCGTTCGGTACAACTGTACCAAGCCCTTTTTCATGCAAGTTTACAACCTAACCCGGCCAAGCGAAGCACCAACTTGCGCATAAAAACCATGCTGGAAGCCGATGTGTACATCAGTGCGGTCAATGGCCTCGGACAAGTGGTTTGGCAAAAAAATTACCCGCTGGAAAAAGGCGAACAGCTGCTGCCCATTGATTTGAGACAGTGGCCTGATGGTTTGTATCAAATTAGCTTGCGGGTAGGCACATCGGTCCAAATGTTGCGCCTCGTGAAGGAGTAGAAAAATCCGGGTATGTACGCTTGTGTTCTACTTTACGCCAAATACCTGCAAGGGTCCGCTGTTGTTGGCCACCACCACTAAACGGCCATTTTTACTGTGCAACAGGGCCAGGTCGCGGGCTTCCAGGTTTGCCCAAAATCCTGATTTTAGGTTAGGCACCCAGGCAAAGCCACCTTTGCCATCACCCAACAGCAGTACCCCAGTGCCGGCATCGCAGTGCCCGGTTTCTACGTCGAATCCATATTTGTTGCCGGCCAGCAGGAGGTCGGTTTTGCCGTCGCCATTAAAATCGTTGGCCAGGATACCAAAAATAGGAGAGGCCTGAACCTGGCTGGGCAGGCTGTGCCGAATGAATTTACCGCCTTTGTTTTCCCACCAGCAGGTCTCCAGGTCGTATGCGGCCAGTTGTAAGGAAGCTTTCAGGTCCTTTTCAGGGAATACGTCTTCGATGGCGGCTTGTGCGTAATCCTTGGCGTATAGGAACCGCTTTTTCAGGCCGGGCATTTGTTTGGTCATGATGCTTTTGGAAAACAAGGGGTAATCTTTGCCATCAAAGTTGCGGGTGACGACAGGATCCAGGGTGCCATTGTGGTCAAAATCGGCAGCGAAGCAACGCATCGGGGCTTCCTGTGAGGCGCGGAAGCGGACGTTGAGGCCCATATTCCCGGTAATCAGGTCGAGATCACCATCACCGTCGAGGTCGGCAGTTGCGAGCCGGTTCCACAGGCCGTTTGTGCGGTCCATTCCGAATTTGGCGGTGGCATTGACTAGTTTTCCGCCCTGAAACTCAAAGACACTGATGGGCATCCATTCTCCGGTGACCAACATTTCAGGCTTTTTATCTCCATTGATATCGGCCCATTGAAGGTCAGTAACCATACCGCATTTTTCAAAATCACCGGCTATTTGTGCCGTGACGTCGCTCAGTTTGTTACGGTCATTGCGCAAAACGAGGCTGCGTGGCGTAAGCGGCCATTTGTCGGGAACGATGCGGCCGCCGATGAACAGGTCGTCGTCGCCATCCAGGTCGTAATCAAAAGCCGTTACGCGAAAACCGATATCGGTAATGGCAGGCAGGTATTCCTTGGAAATCAAGACGAAGTTGCCTTTTCCATCGGAGTTGAGGTAGATGCGCGCCTGGAAAGCCTGGCCGCGTCCTGCCGGATTGCACTCGTAACCACCGCCCACGACAAAGAGGTCGAGGTCGCCGTCGCCTTCAAAGTCGAAAAATACAGCGCCATGGTCTTCATAGATGCTAGACAATTGGAAACTTGGTATTCCTGTGGCGGTAAACCGGCCGTCGGGGGTTTGAATGTACAGGGCGGCTGGTGCGTTAAAGCCGTTGCCCACAAAAAAATCATCGAGGCCATCGCCGTTGACATCGGCATTGGCCAGCGCAGGGCCCAGTTCAGATTCCTTCCAGGGCATGAGCGGGAACGACTCAAAATCGATGAAGCTGTTTTCTTTGTGTTCGAATTTCAAATTACTGCTTGCGGTCAGATCTCTAAACAGGGTAGGTTCTGAAGATTGGGGAACCAAACTGGCCACACGCCCTGCTGCATCCTTGTACTTCAGTTGCAGGCGTTGGTTGGCAGTTACGTTGGTGAGCGTTTGGGTTTTGCCGTCGGGCCAGCGCACGCTGAGTTTGTCGATATTACTGGTTTTTCCCAATCCAAAATGGATCAAATGCTCAACAGATGAAAAGATGCCATGCGTAGGGTTGAGTTCTGCGAACTGAATTTGCCCATTGTATTCGATCAGCACCGATGCGCCCACTGCCCTGGGGTTTGCCCTGCGCCCTCCAGTTTGCACTGCAGGAAGTTACCGGCCGACTGCTCGGTACTCAGGTTTTTATAAATCATGGCCGGATCTTCCAGGTTGTTCACGATCATTTCCAGGTCGCCATCGTTGTCGAGGTCGGCCCAGGCGGCACCGCAGGACCAGGTGCCTTTCATGGTCATCCAGTCGCCGCTGACGTTTTTGAAACGGAGGTTGCCCTGATTTTCGTAAATATAATTTCTGATTTTATGCTCAGGTACCATCTCCAGCGCCTCCGTCACCGATTTTTTCCCAGTTTGAATGAGTGAAACCATAGAGTCCATCCTAAATTCAAAAAAGTCTAGGTTGGTAATTTCCCTGCGATAGCCATTGGTGATGTGTAAATCACGCAGCCCATCGTTGTTGAGGTCAGCCATAAGGCCACTCCATGACCAGTCGGTCTGGTACACATTTGCCATGCAGGCAATTTCGCTAAAAGTGCCATTGCCATTGTTGTGCTGTAATACGTTGTGCGCAACGGGTTCGAAATAGCCATTTTGAACGAGGGAAAGGTAGTGTGGGATATCGATCGGGCTTTGTATGGTTTTTTGGCGGTAGTTGTTCTCCGGAAACATGTCGACCGCTAAAATATCCACCCTTCCATCGTTGTCGAAATCGGTGATATCGGTACCCATCGTGTTCATGGACGTATGGCGAAAATAGGCAGCGAGTTGGTTGGAGAAGGTGCCGTTTTTGTTGTTGATGTAAAGGTTGTCGGGGTGGATAAAGTCATTGCCAACATACACATCCGGGTAGCCATCGCCATTAAAGTCTGCAACAGAAACGCTGAGTCCGTAGGAAAAATTCCAGATCCCTGCTTGCTTGGATACATCTGCAAAATGGCCGTTATCGTTTCTGTAAAACCGGTCGGTGTCCCAGGGCTTCTTGGGTTCAATATTTGGTTTTAGCACACCGTTCTTATCCGGGGCAACATCAACTTTGGTGGCAAATTTTACGTCTGTGGGATAATTCAGCAGGTATAGATCCAGGTCGCCATCGAGGTCGTAATCGAAGAAGTTGGCGCCGGTGCTGGCACTAATGTCGTCGATGCCGTAGTCTTTTGCCTTTTCAGAAAAAGTGAGGTTTCCGTTGTTGATGTACAGTTGGTTGCGCCGGGTGTCAATGGGTTCCGGGCCGCCATGGCACACGTAAAAGTCCAGATAACCATCTGCGTTGATGTCGACGGCCGTCACGGCTGTTTCAAAGCCGGTGGCGGAGTTCATTCCCGCCGCATCCGTGATGTCTTTAAATTTGAGGTTGCCCTGGTTTAGGTACAATTTATTGCTGCCGTTGGCACAGATGAAGTAGATGTCTTCCAGGCCGTCGTTGTTGATGTCGGCTACTGCTACGCCACCCCCGTTGTAGATATTGATGTTGTTGGTGATGTTGTTTTCCGGGGTTTCTACCACCCGGTTTTCAAAATTAATCCCGGTATATTCTGGGGTAAGTAACTCGAGTTTGGGATTGGAGGCGGTCAGCGTTGTTTCCGACTCCCTGGAGCCAATTACTGCATGGTCATCATTTTGCAGGAATTTCCCAAAATATGGCGACAACGGAAAAGAATAAAAAGCGACGGTAGGGTAGTGGGTAGTCCATAGAAGCAGGGATAGAATAAAATTTTGGAAACATTGTTGAGCTGGGATCGACAACAATTACACAAATCTAAGCCTGAAAAGCGCATTCAGGGCAAATTTCTACACTTTTTCAATAAAATACATGTCTACCAAGCCTTTGTTGTGCACTTCCTTCTTGCCACGGTAGTTGCAAACAAACTGGTCTTTTACGGCCTCGTAGGTGGCGCCAGAAATGTTGATTCTGCCGGCTTCGCCGAGTTCTTCCATGCGGGCGGCGAGGTTCACGGCATCACCCCAGATATCGTAGGCGAATTTGTTTTTGCCCACAACTCCCGCGATAACCGGGCCGGTGTGGATGCCAATCCGCATTTCCCGAAACACAGCGGCGGGTCTGCGTTGATTGCGCTCGCGCAGCCAGCGCATCATTTCGAGGGCCGCCATGACGGCATCCTGGGGGTGGGTGCTGTTGGCCACCGGCAGGCCACCAGCGCACATGTAGGCATCTCCGATGGTCTTGATTTTTTCCAGGCCATGTTTTTCACACACCTCATCGAATGCCAGAAAACACTCATCGAGTTCGTCAATGAGTTGTTCCGGCGTCAATTGCTCGGTGAGCAGTGTGAAGTTTTGAAAATCGGTGAACAGCACGGTAGCCGATTCGTAAAATTTGGGGTCGGCGTGCCCCCGGCTTCGGAGCTCATGCGCGATTTCTTCGGGAAGAATATTGAGCAGCAGTCGGTCGCTTTTCCCGCGTTCTATTTCAATGAGTGCTTTTTGTGCTTCAATTTCGCGGTTCTGTGCAGCCAGTCGCAGCCCGGTGCGGCGGGCCAGTAGCCAGCCGATACCCAACAGGCCGAGAATGATAAGGCCAAGCGCTCCTAGTCCGTAAGCAAATCGCTTAAAAGATTCTTGTTGCTCGAGTTGGAGGTCGGCGAGTTTCTTGTCGCGGGTGAGCAGCGCAATTTGCTGTGCCCTGCTGGTGCTGTCGGCAAGTCGCTTGGAGCGGTCTATCTCTTCCTGTCGTTGCAGCGTTTCAATCAGGTTGTTTTGTTTTTCAACAGATAGGGCCTGTGAGGCAATTCGAAGATCCTGGCTTGCCCGGAGCGCCTGCAAAGCGAGCTCGCGTTTTTTGGCGTCATCCACTTCACGTTGTTTCAGTGCCAGTTCTTCGGCGCGGTCCTTATCCTGTACCAGGTTAATGTTGAGCAATTTGAGGCGCTCCTCTTCGAATTGAGCGTTTTGCAATTCCAGATCTTTGATGCTTTGCCGGGTGAGGAGGTAGCGGATCTGACCTTCTGCGGTGGCGAGCATGGTGCGTTGCTGGTCGAGGTGTTGCCTTCGGGTGCGCTCTTCAAACCGAATGGAATCGAGTAGTGTCAGGTATTTTTGGTAGTATTCGTAGGCTTTTTCGAAATCGTACAATTCATGGTAGAGGTCGGCCTCGGTCCGGTAGGTACTGGCCAGGACATCGCGTTGTTTGGTGTCTTCAGCATACCGGATGGCGAGGTTATTGTGGTTCAGGGCATTGTAAAAATCGCTGGTGTTCATGTAAACCCCAGCAATCAGGTGTTCCAGGGATGCCAGCGATTTTTTATCGCGCTGGCCGATAAGGATGTCTCTGGAGCGCAACAGGTAGCGCTGGGCTTCGTCATCTTTTCCGGTGTTGTGGAGTGCCACGCCCAGGTTGGCATACAGGATTTCGGGGTCTTCACATTTTACAAACTGGCATTGAAGCTCTGCTTTTCTGAAATAAACCAGCGCACTCTTGTAGTCGAGCAAGGCTGCATACTGCTTGCCCATGTTGTTGTACAGGGTGGCCTTTTCGGCGGGGGTGCCGAGCCGCTCAATAATGTCCTCAATAGCCAGGTAATAATAGAGTCCTTTGGGCTCGTTGCCGTTTTCGTTGTAAGCGTTGGCCAGTTTTTGATAGATCTGAACCAGCAAGGGGTAGTTGCCCTCTCGTTTGTATTTGATGATCAGTTCTTTGTAAAAGTACTCAGCGCTGTCGAAGCGCATGTCGAGCAGACTGGCATCCGCTGCTTTTTCCATCACCCCGTAATTGCGAGGCTCCTGCAGCAGCACTTTGCTGTAGTATTGCCGGGCGGTGCCGTTTAGCTTTTCTTTGAAAAAAAGATCGCCAAGTGCTTCGTTGGCTCTGCACAGGGCTGTTTTGTTGCCTGTAGATTGTGCCTTGCTTTCAGCCTCCAAATAATGCTGGAGTGCCTCTTCGGTATTGCCCATGTCCAACATTACACGCCCAAGCATCATGGATCCTCGGATGATCCCGCCGTCGTACCGCAAGCTTCGGGCAATGGTCAGGCCCTGACCCAAAAAATCGGCTTTTTGTGCCAGGCTTTCGGCTTTTTCCGCTTTGTACAACAGGTCTTCTACCAGCACCGTAGAATTTTCTATTTCTTCGGCACTTTGACCAAAGGAGGCGATGGCTGGTACAAGCAGCAATAATATGACACAGATGCGGGTAATCACTCGGGTGAAAATAGGCGTTATTTGTGGAACTATTCTATTCGAATTTCATCAATAAATACCCAGCAGGCATTGCCGGCCCCTTTATGGCCTGCCGGGCATACGCCCAAAGACGCCCCTATTACCCGCACATACCGTCCCTGCGCCCCTGCCGGTGCCAGATTGAAGTGCTGTTGCAGGGTACCCTTCTCGCTGGTCGGTACGGTGCTTGCCACTTCACCAATGGGGGTAAAATGCTCGCCATCTTCCGAAATTTCGCAACGCATGCTGCCGGGAAAAAATATCCAGGAATTCTCGTCCTGCAAAAAATTAGCGTCTATGGAACGGATGGGCTTGCTGCTGCCCAGGTCTATGACCACATCAACATCAACGCCTTCGTACCCTTGCCAGCCACCAGATCTGAAGTCGGCGCCGCCATCCAGCAAGTCGATCAGGCCGTTGTCGCCCCGACCGGTATACTGGTTGTTGTACCGGGTATTGTAGCGCAGGATTTTTAAGTCGGAGCGCATTTTACTGAACACCGCAGATTCTGTCAGACTGCGTTGGTTGTCCCTTTGTGCGTAGCAGTACAAGCGCGTACTGGTATCAATGGTGAAGGGGCCCTCGTACTTTTTAAATTCGGCTGCAGCAGGTATATCCAGGTTATCAGTTCCAACCTGGGTATGGTAATAAATCGCAGCGGTATTGTCGAGGCAACCCAGTTTTATTTCCTGGTGGTCATCAAAAACACGTTTGCCTCTGGCTACAAAAGGCACGGGTACAATCGGGCGCTCGCGGATGGCCGATACGGGCCTGGCAATCACCTCGGTGCACCATTGGGTGGGTTTGCTCGACATTTCCAGTGCCAGCTCACCACCGGCCAAAATTTCCTCGTGGGTAATCCAGCTCCTGTTCAACAAAATGCCGTTCAGGGTGGCTTTGGCAATGTACTTGTATCTTGACGAAACGCCAGGGGCTATGATGGTGAAGGTTTTGCCATTGTCGAGGTTGAGGCTCATTTCTTCAAACCACGGAGTGCCAATTTGATACTGCCCACCAACCGGCACGGCGGGGTAAAGCCCCATGCCCGACCATACCAGCCAGGCCGACATCTGGCCACAATCTTCATTTCCACTCAGCCCGTCGGGCTTGTCGGAATACATGTCGTCCATAATTTGGCGCACCCTTTCCTGGGTTTTCCAGGGCTGGCCCACGAAGTTGTACAGGTAGGCCATATGGTGACTGGGCTCGTTGCCCTGCACATACTGTCCGATCAATCCGGTGATATCTGCCTGGTTACGGCCCGTGGTGTTTTCATTGGCGGTAAAGAGGGCATCGAGTTGGGCCGCAAAGGCATCGGACCCGCCCAGCAGGTTCATCATGCCACTGATGTCCTGAACGGCAGCGAAACGGTACTGCCAGGCATTGGCTTCGGTATAGTTGAAATTCACTTCGTAGGGATCAAAAGGGGTATACCAACTGCCGTTCGTGCGGGCGCGGAAAAACCCGCTGGCAGGATCAAACAGGTTTTTGTACTGCTGCGCGCGCTGTGCAAAACGCTGGTAGGTGTCGCCCTTGCCCATCGATTGGGCCATAAGGGCGATACACCAATCATCAAAAGTGTACTCCAGGGTTTTGGATACCGATTCTGATTCGCCATCGGAATGTATGTACCCCGCTTTGCGGTATTGCTCCAGCCCCAACCTGTCCTGATCTGCACTATGGACCATAGCCTGCAGGGCCAGATCGCCATCGTATCCCCGGATACCTTTGAGCCAGGCATCGGCCATGACTGGAATGGCGTGGTTGCCGATCATGCAATCGGTTTCATTGCCCCAGAGTTCCCAAATAGGCAAACGCCCGCCCTGTTCGTACTGTCGTAGAAAGGTTTGTATAAAATCGCGGGTTCTGGCGGGTTGCAACAGGGTATACAAGGGGTTGCAGGCGCGGTAGGTGTCCCATAGCGAAAAAACAGTATACATCTGATAGCCTTTGGCCTGGTGTACCTCCTTGTCGCGCCCGCGATAGCGGCCGTCAACATCGCTGTAGACATTCGGCGCAATCATGGTATGGTACAGTGCGGTATAATAGGCACGGAGTTGGGGTGCTTTCCCGGCTTCCACATTTACTTTGGTCAGTTGTTCCAGCCATTTGGCCTGCGTTTGCTCCTTTACTTTGTTAAAATCAAAATCGTTGCACTCTGCTTCCAGGTTTTTCCTGGCGTTTTCTACGCTAACCGAGGAAATTCCGACGGTTACTACCAATGGCGTACCGTCATGGACAAAATCGAGCAAACCTATTATGGCTTTGCTGTTCACTGTACGCTGCGAAATGCGGGGATTAAGCGTCAGGTCGATAATTTTTGCACTCGAGATGGGTTTTGAAAAATGCGCTACAAAATACACCTGTTGCTCTTCTGCCCAGCCTTTGGAAACCCGGAGACCTACAATTTCCCGGTCGTTGGCCTGGGTCATGGTGGATCGGATTACTTCGTCGCGGTGCCTGAGGTCAATCAGCACTTTCTCGGTTTCCACATTCATGGGGTAGGTGTAGCGGTGCACCCCTACGCGTTCGGTGGCCGTTAGCTCAGCCTGAATCCGGTATTTATCGAGCAAAACACTGTAGTAACCCGCTTCTGCATGCTCTTCGCTTTTGCGGAATGCGCTGGCATAATTTTCCTTCTCCAGCATAGAACGGCCGGTATACGGCATCATCAATACATCACAGTAGTCGGGTACGCCCGTGCCGCTGAGGTGCGTATGGCTGAAGCCGTAAATGATGCTGTCGGAATAATGGTAGCCCGAGCAGCCATCCCAATCCATGGTGCCCGGCCGGGTATCCGGGCTGAGCTGCACCATGCCAAATGGCGCGGTGGCGCCAGGGAAGGTATGGCCGTGCCCGCCGGTGCCGATAAAGGGATCAACAAAAGCCAGAGGGTTGGTGGCCGCTATGGTAGGGGGTTGGGAAGGGAAAGAGGCTGTGAGTATGCCAGCACCCAGCATCAGGAGCAGCATAAAATGAAGAAGACGCATGTGCCAAAGCTTTTGATTGGGATCAAAGATAAGGCGCTGGTGTTTATTTTGTCTTTTGCACGAGGATATCCGACAGCCGCATGGGCCGGCGTGCGCTTTCCCAGAAGAAACCATCGAGTTTCCGACCGCCTTTATCCAGTTTTTTCATTGGGGTAAATTTGCCCTTGGGCTGTTCATAAAACCGAATGTCCTCAACTTTATTGTCGCCAAAAAACAGGCGCATTTCGGAGCACTCCGACTCGTTGAGCCCAATGTAGGCCCTTTTGTCGTCGAGAGCATAATACAAGGCCTGGGCATTGCCTTCCACCAGCATTTCCCGCAGTTCGTTTTCTTTGAAATAGGCGGTGGTATTACGGCCCTTGATCTGGTTGTAGTACTGGTCGTCTTCGGAGTTGATCACCAGGGCATTTTTGCGCAGCCAAATTTTGTCCACCTTTTTATCCCGGAGCGCCAGCAGGATGGTGTCGGCAGAAAACTGAGAGGTGTCCGACCAAATAATGGGCAGTTGATTGATTTGATAAAACCAGAAAATGCTGTCTACCGTGGAAAAGGCAAGCGAATCACAAACGGCCTGTAAGTTGCTTTTAAAAATACGCACATCGCGGTAGGCCAGCAACAACCGGTCGTTGTTGATGGTATCGATTTTATAGGATGTGAGGGTATCGGCGCTCATGAAAAGCGTATCGTTTTCGATAAGGGTTTTGAGCAAGGGCCGGCCACTTTCTGCTGCCTCGCCAAAGCCGCCAAAGGCATTGATGAAATCGCTTTGCTTGTTGTAGTCCATTCTCCAGGCCAGGATACTGAAATCACTGGAGGTGTCGCGCCACAAAACGCTGCCCAGGGCTACGCCATTGCCCAGTTGATCGTTGAAATCGAGTGAGTCGGCCTCGATGATGTTTGGCGGGTCGCTGACCGAGCCACGGCCGAGGAGTTGAAAGCGCTTCTCCTTGCTGTCGTACCGGATTTTTGTGCCATTGACCTCCTGTGTGCTGTCGCGGTAATAAGCATCGCCGGACAGCAGCAGCACCTCTGTTTCTGAATTGTAGCGGATCACATTGGCTTTGGACAACCGTTGTTTTGCCGGTTCTTCGATGTAGGCATCGCCATCCAGGATGTACTCCTTGGTGGCGCCTAAATAGCGCATTTTTTGTGCCTTGCCGCGTTGTCCTTCTTTTTCATATTGCGGATTGACGTCAAATTCGGCAAAGTCGTTTTCGAGGTCGTAGAACCCACCCTCACAGTAAATTTTCGCCCCGCGCTGGCTGATCAGGGTAGGGGCCAGGAATCGTGCTGTTTTGGTTTCCGTATTGAAGCCCATGGTATCGGTACGGACGGTGAAGTCGGGGTCGGTAATGAGAACATCGCCCTTGAAAAAGATCTCTTTTTGATCTACATAATAATAACCATGCTGGCTGCTCAGCTGGCTGCTGCCGTTGTTGAGCCGGGCGCTGGTATGGTAAGAGGCTATTTTAGGCACAAGGTCATAGTGCAATTGCCGGGTAAACAACTCTTGTTCGCGGTTTACCAGCACAACATCACCGAACAAATCGGCATTCCGGAGGTCGCCATAATACAGGGCTGAATCGGCATATATCCTCACACTGTCGCCCTGGATGATGAGTACGTTTCCACGAAGCCTGGCATCATTTTCATCAATGATGGCGGTATCGCAAAAGATTACGGTGTTTTCCTGGCGCAGGCGGACCGAACCACTCAGTTTGCGCAGTTCCCGGCCACCTTTCAGAAAGGCTTCGCCCGTTTCCGAACTTTCGATGCGAAGTTTGCCCAGGGTATCAGCCGCTACCGTTCCGCGTACCTGCGCTGATGCTACCCCTGTGGCTGCCATAAGCGCCACCGTCAATACAATTGATAATAAACGTTTTCCCATAAGTGAATTGCGCCGCAAACATACGCAAAGCATTATTTACACCGCTTCATCGGGTGGCTTTGTCTGCGGTTTGGGCACCTGCTTTTTACGGGGTTTCCCCAGGCCGCTGAGTTTGAAGATCCACATGTAAACGTTTGCCAGCAGCGTTTTGTCTACCAGAAAGGTTAAAATTGTTGTCAGCAGGGTACTGGTAAGGATAATGGAAAAAACAATTGACTGAATCACCTCGCCACCCGGAATGTGTTGCTGCAGCGGTAAGGAAGCCAAAACGGCCGCGCCCAGCCCCTTGGGAATCATGGCCGCCATAAAAGCAGCATCCAGTGGTGGGGTGTTGCGGGCAACTGAAAGCCGCACGATCGGGATTCTGACGACAAAGAGGCAACCTGTAATGATGGCGCCGAGTGCCATGTACCACCAATCCTGCATGCGCACTGAAATACCAATGTAAACGAAAAAGAAGGTGCGCAAGAGAAAAACGGTTTCTGCAAAAAATGCTTTTTCGTGGTCATTGAGGGCAATTGGCTTGCTGGAAATCACTTTTTTCATAATAGGCGGCCCAAGAATATCAATATTACCTAGGGTGATGCCAAAGGCAAGTGCCGCAATAGGACCGGAATAATTGAGCATTTCCACAATGCCATAAATCACAAACAGAAATGCCGGGGTAGTGAAAACGGTGTTCTGCAAGGGACGCATTCTGTTCAGCAAAATACTCCAAATAAAGGCGCCCAGAACGCCCAGCAGCGAAGCCAGTATGAAAGAAGCAATCATTTGCCCTGTTACATAGGCAATATCGAAATATCCGCTGCGATAGGCCGTCATGAGGGTAAGCGGAACCCCCAGGGTAAACACATCTGAAAACGCCGATTCCAGTACCAAAATGGTGCGGCTCCGCTCCGTCATGTGAAAATAACGCACCAGGCTTGTAACAACGGCAGAGGAGGTGCCGCCCACAATGCTGCCCAGCATTACCGACAGTAATAATCCCAGGTCTGTGTAAAAATAGGCGATGCCCCCGGCAACCAAACAGGTGCTGATAAAGTTATAAGTAGTGATTTTTGCCGTGCCGCTTAAGGAACTGATTAACGGCTCAAGTCGTTGATCAATTCCGCTTTCAAACAGAATGAAAATTAAGGTCACGGTGGTGAACACGGGCCCTATTACCCCAAAATCGTCGGGGTTTACAACACCACCTATCGGCCCCAACAACAACCCAATGCAGAACAACCAGAGAATATCCGGTATTTTTGTGCGGGCTACCAGGCTCGCAAAGTAGTGCGAGAGAAAAATGGTGATCCCGACAAAGACAATAATGATCGCGGTTGACATGCTAGCAGGGCGTTGACCCGGTAAAATAAACGATAAAATGGCAGACCAGACCCAACATCCTGTACTTTTATTTGATGGCGTTTGCAACTTGTGCAACGCTTCCGTGCAGTGGATACTGCTCCGCGATAAACACGGAATTTTCCGTTTTGCCAGTTTGCAATCGGAACAAGGGCAGGCTTTGTTGCAGCAGTTCGGTTTGGACACTGAGACTTTTAATTCGGTGGTGCTGGTTGATAATGGGCAGCTGTTTACCCAATCAGATGCCGTGCTGCAGATTGCCAGCCAGCTGGGGCTTCCCTGGTCGGCAGCAAGGGTTTTTCGCATTTTGCCAAAAGGGCTTCGCAATGCAGTGTACGATTGGGTGGCGCGCAACCGCTACCGCTGGTTTGGCCGCCAGGAGCAGTGTATGCTGCCACGGCCCGAGTGGAAAGGGCGGTTTATTGGGTAATGCGCCTGCTTTTGGGGTAGCACTTGTGCCCCAATAGGCACGCCTTCATTGTTTCGGCAACTTTCAGGCAACCAAATCCTTAACATTGTTATCTTTGTTAAGGATTTTTTCTTTTAATTTAAACACCATGAACATGAAGCCATTTGCAACAACTCAATTGTATTTATTGCTGTTAACCGTGCTGGCCCTGTCCAGTTGTGGCAGCGACAACAAGTCTGTCACCCCGGCTGGCACTTTATTCATCCGGGTAGAAGGTGAAATTGTCAGCCTGAACCCCTTGAATGCCAAAGCCTCCTCCTATGCGCGATTTGTCTCCGACAAGATTTTTCAAACCCTGGGCATTGTCGACCCGGAAAGCCTTGAATTGAAGCCGCTGCTGATCAAGTCGATCCCTTCTACCCGGAAGGTTACGGAAGGCCCCTATGCGGGAAAAATTGCCTGCGATTTTGAAATTTGGGAAGATGCATTTTGGGACAACGGGGAGCCCATCACGGGCAACGATTTTATTTTTACCATGAAGTTGATTCACCATCCGTTGGTTCAAACCGGGGGTTGGGACAGTTACTTCGAAAATTTTGCTGCCATTGATCTCGATCCGGCGAACCCGAAAAAATTCACCATTTACCTCAATGAGTACTATATTCTGGCTATTGAGAGCATGTGCCAGGTGCCCATTTATCCGGCATACAACTACGACCCGGAAAAGGTGTTGTCGGCCTATTCGGTGTCTGATATGATGGATTCCACTAAGCGGGCTGCAATGGTTGCGGACCCGAAGCAAATTGCGTTTGCCGATGCGTTTAGTGGTCCCAAATTCAATGCAGATCCGGCCCATATTATCGGCTCGGGGCCTTATCTGATCGATAATTTCAGCTCTGAACAGGGCATTACCCTGGTCCGCAAAGCCAAGTGGTGGGGCGATAAGCTGCTGAAACAAAACCCTTATCTCCGCGCCTATCCTGAAAAAATTGTGTACCGGGTGGTAAAAAAGGAAGAGGTGGTGGAAAACATGCTGCGCAACCAGGAGCTCGACGTAGCGCTAAACCTCAACGCCAACAAATTCTTGGAACTGAAGGCAGATACCAGCCTCGATAAACTGTACGATTTTAACGCGCGCTGGACGCCAACCTACAACCGTATGCTGCTCAACCTGCGCAACCCGAAACTAAGCGATAAAAAGGTACGGCAAGCCATGGCGCAATTGGTGGATTACAACTACCTGCTCAAATCCGTTGCTGCCGGCTTCGGCGAACGCACCATTGGGCAGATTCCGCCCGCTATGCCCTATTATGCCAAAAACATCAAGCCCTATGAATTTGCACCAGCGGCAGCGCGGCAATTGCTGGAGGAAGCCGGCTGGAAAGACAGCAACAACGACGGTGTAGTGGATAAAATGATCAATGGCCAAAGGGTGGAATTGATTGTCGATGTGAATTATGTGAGTACCAGCGCGACTACTTCCGCCGTAGCCAATTCGCTGGTGGAAACCATGCGCCAGGGTGGGGTAAAACTCAATCTGGTGCCGCTGGAGTTTGCTAAACTCATCGCCAACACGCGTTCAGGCAATTATGAAACAGCCTTACTGGCTGCTTCGCTGGATCCCGGACTGGCAGATTTCGCACCCTATTACCGCTCCAACAGCGTGCCGCCTGCCGGTGAGAACCGCAGCGCACTGGCCGACCCGGAACTCGACAAAGTAATCGACCTGATTCGGACCACGGAGGACACTGCTACCCGAAACAAGTACTATGTACAGGCCCAGGAAATTATTTACGACGATTGTCCCGAGCTGTTTTTGTATTACAGTAAGCAGCGCTACATCGTTTCCAAGCGCTTCGACTACGTCATTTCTTCCAACCGGCCGGGTTACTACGAGCAGTTTTTTAAATTAAAAACAAAGGAATAAGATGGTCTTTGGCCTTTAGGTGTTGGTCTTTGGTTTCGATTTTGTTTTATCATACAGTTCCGGATCAAATGCCAGGAATAGTAGTGTTAAGTTTTGCACCCTTTTTTAACGGGCAAGTACATTAGCTGCCAATCATTATTTTGATTAAATTTAATGCCTTGAAAGACAAATATTTAATTCTTCCTGACAAGCCCCAAGGCCAACACCAAAAGGCTAAAGCCCAACTAAGCGTGTAGGAAAGCGCCGGAGGTGTTTTAGAATTGGTTATCTTTGCATTGTTTCATTGTTACCCTGTTACATGGCTACCGTTCAGCAATAAAGCCATGTAACAATGTAACCTTTTAGCAATGCAACAACAATTAAATCTTTACATTATAAACATCAAATATGGCATTCGAAGTTGAAGGCAAGTTGTTTCGCATTTTCCCAATCGAGCAAAAAAGCGCCAGTTTTCAGGCGCGCGAATTTGTTTTGGAGGTTCCCGATGGCAATTACCCACAGGTGATAAAATTTCAGGCAGTTCAGGACCGCTGTACGGTACTCGACAATTTCAGCGAAGGCGATTTCGTTAAAGTATCGTTCGACCTTCGTGGCCGCGAATGGAATGGAAAATTCCTGACCAACCTCAACGCCTGGCGCGTGGAAAAGGCAGGTGGCGGCAGCAGTGGTAAGACTGCAGAGGCGGGTGAAAATTTCCCGGCCGATCCGTTCCCGAACTACAACGATGCACCACCACCCGCTAACATGGACGATCTGCCGTTCTAGTACATTTGCGGTGCTGGTGTTCCGAATTTTACCGCTAAAAAATGCCCCATGTACCGCTGGTTATTGATTTCTTTTCTCGCAGTTGTTGTGCCGGCCTTGTTGCCAGCACAACAATTGTCGTCTATACACACCCGCTGGGGTGATTCTTTTGTGGAATGGGAGTTTTTCAACTTCAGTACCGATTCGATGGCCATCCAGGAAGCAATTGATTACGAAGAAAGTTTCCCGGAAGAGCCTGCCGGCGAGATGAAGCTCCGCTGGCTAAACCTTCGCGACGACTGGACCGAATGGGATTTTGAATACGGCGATTTGCGTGGTACCATCAAAATGCGCTGGAAGGACGATCCCGGTTTCTGGGAATTACGCTCCTTCAACGGCGACATTGTCAGCATGCGCCTGGCCTGGCCCGGCGACCCCACCGAATGGCGGGTTACCGACAACGACATCACCCTGATGTTTCGCAGTCGCTGGAAAAACCAGCTCAACGAATGGGAATGCGATGAGAGCCAATACGGTACCTTTAAAGTATCCAGTTTTCACCGGCAGGACCCCCGCGATTGGGCCATCGATGATCTGCTTGACGAGCGGGTCCCGGATGCTATGCGGCTGGCAATGGTGTTTTTAGCGGTGTACCAGAGCTCGCCAAAACAGTAAAAAAGGATTTAGGTGAGGTTTAGGGTAGGATTTAGGGTGGTGTTGGGAGCAATATCCGCGCGCGCTTGGGCACCATTCCTTTATTTTAGGCGAGATAAAGGGGTCAAACCCCAACCCAACCCTAAACCCCACCTAAGCCCAACCCTAACCCAACCCAACCCCCTCTAAGCCCAACCCTAAGCCCTATTATTCCCCCATCAACACCCTGATTGTCTCAATTTTTCGGTCGCTGACCAGTTCAAGCGAAAATGTTTTTCCATCCAGTTCGATGCGGGCGCCTTGTTCCGGGATGGTTTGGGCGGTGGTGACCAAGTAACCGGAGAGGGTTGTATAGTCGCCTTCGGGAATATGCAATTCAGGGTATTTTTTGTTGAGAAAACTGACTTCCAGACGGCCGGAAAAGATGTACTCTTCGTCACTGATTTTTACATCAATAAATTCTTCCTGGTCGTGCTCGTCATCGATTTCGCCGAAGAGTTGCTCGAGCGCATCTTCCAGGGTGATGAGGCCGGCTACGCTGCCGTATTCGTCAACCACGCAGGCGATGCTGGTGCGGTTGCGGATAAATTTATTAAGAATATCACTGACCGGGATGGTTTCGGGCATGAACTTAATGGGCATGACCATGGTGCGGATACTTTCCGGACCGCCGAAAAGTTGCTGTACGTGCACGTAACCCAGCACGCGGTCGAGATCACCATCTGTGACCAGAATACGCGACAATTTGCTATCTATGAACAGTTGGCGCAGGGCTTCAATCGACTGGTTAACATCGATGTGCACTACCTCGGGCCGTGGGGCCATGCAATCGTTGGCCCGCAATTCTTTCAAGTGCATGGCATTTTCCAGGAGGTCGGCGGTCATTTCCTCCTCGCTGGCTGTTTGTCCCTGATTTTGGTGGGTTAGAAACTCCAGCAATGCAGCATCTGCATCAGAAGGTGTTCCTGGGTGCTGCGGCCGCAAGATGAACCTGCGGAAAAGCAATACAAACGTGAAAAGAAAGATGGTGATTAAGGTGGGGGTGGCCAGGCCAGTGCCAAAAATATATTGTAAAAACCCCATGTGGGTTATGCCGATACTGGTGGCTGCTGCCAGCAAACTGAGCAGCAGTACTGCCGTAAAGCTGTGGCTGCCGGGTTGCAAAGTCAGCAGCCATTGAGGTACTGTTCGTCTGGAGTCTTCGTCCATTGTTTCTGTTTTGGGTTATTCGATGGCTTCGTCGATCTGGTTGGTTTTGACGCGTCCTTTGGGAACCAGGATTTTCCAGTAGGAAAAGTCCTGATTGGCTTCCAGGCCAAATCCATACAAAATTTCGCCTGGCTTGGTCACTTTTACAAATTTGTCGGTGTGCACCAGTCCGGAACGCTCGTCCCAAATTAGCTCTTCTGTTTCCAGTTTATCGTTGTCGGCTGTTTTCAGCACTACATCGGTTCGCATGGTGATGATGCCTTTCTCTTGCTCCCGCACAGCGGATTGGGCTGTCAGGGTGCTGGTGACCTTGAGTTCGCCATTGAGAAACTCCACCTTCACCTTGTCGGGGAATACCTGTCGTGGGTTTTCCCGGTCGGTGTAATTCAGCATGGTGGGTGCTGTAATCCGGATGCGCACAATGGCGCTGTCGGAATACAGGATTTCCACGTCTTTTCCCGCTTCTACCTTGGTGTCCTCATCGGTATAAGGCAACTCTGCGCGCTGCGAAGCGCGATCGCAGGCGGCCAGCAGGAGCATACCGAACAGGAAAGGGAAGAGCAGGCGAAATAGGGGCATGGATCAGGCAATTATTTTTTTCATGGCGTAGCGGAAAACCAATAAGGCGCCAATGAGAATCACCAACAGGTATTCTACCCGCATGCTGACAAAGGCAAAAATATGCGTTCGATCAATAAAAAACATTAAAACAAAAATGGCGGCGATCATCATGATCAAACTCGATATTTTATCAAAACCTGGAATGGTATCAAAATCAACGTTCTTCCGGATGATACTAAGGGTTGCCACCATGGTCAGAAAGGGCAATACCTGGGTAAAAAGGTTGGTGTTCATAATGCTGCCGCGTTCGAATACAAACAAGTAAACGCTTAACGCCACCGCAAAGATGCCTGGGATGCACACGGCAAACACCAGAATCATATACAGGTAGTTCCAGGGTGAGCGATGGCCTTCGCCGCGGCTGAACCAGCCTGTGGTGAGGGCCAGTAAAGGCAGGAGCAGAAAATAACCGATGATCCAGTAGGGATGGGAGCCAAGGTAGTCGAAGAATTCGCGTAGGGTCATTGTGCTGAATCGTTTTGCAGCGCAAATATACGCAGTAGCGGCGACTTCAGTCGCTGATGTGGTGAGATCGGCGACTGAAGTCGCCGTTACGACCATAACCACTCCACCGCCTTGGGGAACTCATCGCCCCAGCGCGCCTCGTTGTGGTGGCCCTTGGGGTCGATGGCCAATTTTACCTGCAGCCGGCCGGGCTCCACCCCCTTGCCCTCCAGGGCTTCTTTAAACCGCTCCATGTTTTTTACCATGTTGGCGCCCTCTTTGCTGCCGCCGTAGAGGTATATTTTGGTGCTGGGATAGGAGGAAAACCGCAGGGGCTCGAAAAATAACTTGGGCGAAGCCCATAGGGAAGGCGAAAAAATGAGAAACCGGGAGAAGATTTCCGGGAACATTACCCCGGCGTAAATACTGATGAGCCCGCCCATGCTGCTGCCGCCTACACCGGTGTGCATGCGGTCGGGGAGGGTACGGAAATGCTGGTCGATGTAGGGCTTGAGGGTTTCTGCCATAAAGCGGGCATAGGCCCTGCCGTGGCCCTCGCCCCATTTGGGCAGGTCGTAGGGGAAGTACTCGTTGATGCGCTCTTTGCCGCCGTGGTCGATGGCGACTACGATAAAATCACCCAGCCCTTTTTGTGCCAGGGCAGCCAGCTTTATCAACGCCCCAGGTGCCAAACGGTGCAGTGTCTTCAAACAGGTTCTGGCCGTCCTGGAGGTACAGCACCGGGTAATGCCGGTCGCTCTGTTCGTAATTCCAGGGCAAAAGCACAGAAATGCGGCGGCGGCGGCGCAATTGGGGGAGGTTGAAGCGATTGGCTACGATGCGGATGTCGGGGTAAAAAGTGGGGTCGTAACCTTCGGAGTGTTGTTTCCAGCGGGGCACAACGTCCATAACCTTGCCACGCGCTACTTCCATGCGGCGGTTGACTGGCGGAAAGCCATCCTGGTCCAGTTCTTCGCTTTCCCAGCCACCTTTCACGTACTTGTACTCGATGTGTTTGGAGGCTTCAGCGCCGGTTTGGAAAACGTAGCGGTAATGCCCGTCGCGCACCCTTTCCATTTGGTAATGGGGGTCGCGGGTTTTCCAGCTGTTGAACGTGCCGGATAGGAAAACAGGCCGTTCATCGTCGGCTGGCGTGTACAGTTCGAGCGTTAACATGGGATCATGTTCTGGACCGGCGTAGCCGGCCGGATTGGTCGTCGCAAACATATAAAAGGTTAACCAATCGGTGCTTGGGAAAGCAAAGATAGTTGGGAGAATCTCATGCCGGAAATAATATCGGATCTGTTTTGTTCCACTCCTCCAAAGCGGAGCGCTGCAGGGCATACACTGGTTTTTTGTTTCTGTTGGAGTAAAATATGGGGACCGCTTGTACTAGGTGAAATCCTCGCAGTGTTTGCCTAACCTGCCTTGATGAAATTATGAACATACATCAAAACTAAGGGTGTGTAATATTTATTTTAACGTGAATTCTGGATAGGTTTTTCAAAATAAGTTGTCTCACAGGCCAAAAAGTAATAGGAACAACTTCGAATCCTCATTTTGCCGAAGACAAAATATCTGAGAAATAGGTACCCGCTAAGTAAGCCCTACGTTCAGCGTAATCAGCGGGGTCTTCAGGAAACAAAAAAATTGGGTTTAAGGCTCCAAAATTGGCATAATGGAATATTGAGATTTATTTCCGATTTCCGATTACATGAATTCCGATTGTTGATTGGATTTGAAATTTATGATTTGGGAAAACAGCACGAAATCATTTCAAATAAATACCACGTATAGGTACGGGTTTCGAGACAATCATAATTCAAAAATCTTAAATCCAATCAACAATCGGAATTCATGTAATCGGAAATCGGAAATCCTTTTTCATGTAATCGGAAATTCTATCCAAAACTCACGTTATTTTAAGTACAATTGCGGCGCTACGGGCTTGGCCTTTTACAAAAGTTAACGAACCAGTTGCCCTTTTGCCGTTGCAAAAAAATAAGATTGTTTCTTGTTTCGAAATGGCTAAAGCCCAGCTTAGCTGCTTTGGGTTAAAATTTATTCCCTACAATGAACGTTTATGTGGTGGTTGGAAAACCGATTTGTGACACTGGGACATGTTACAGCGACGAAAGCCCAGTTTATTCAACAAAACATCATTCATGCGCCTGCTTTTTATACTGCTCCTGGCTGGCCCGTTCCTCCAGGCACAATCCTACACCACTGCAAAAACTGCTACAGGAAAGGCCCAGCAAATGTTTCAAACTGCCCGAAAAGCGGAGGCAGAAAGAGATGTGGCTGGCGCCCTCAGGGCGTACGACAAGGCCCTGGAAGCCGATACCACCTTTATTGACGCCTGGATGTTTCGCGGCGACATTCACCGCCGCAACGAACACTGGTCGGACGCCGAAGTTTGCTACCAGAAGGCCATTGCACTTGACCCCGCCTACGACCCTGTCAACCTCTACCTCTGTGCCCTGGTAGAAGCGCAGCAAGGGAAATACAGCGAGGCAGCAGCACACGCTGAGGCATTTCGAAACACCGACCGGGTGCCCGAGCGTATGGAATATGAGCTGAAGCGCTTTATTGAAAATGCCCATTTTGCCGAAAAAGCGGTACTGCACCCCGTGCCTTTTGACCCAAAACCGCTGTCGGATGCCGTCAACTCCACAAACGATGAGTACCTGCCGGCGTTTACCGCCGACGGAGAAACGCTGATTTTTACCCGCCGCGACGGGTACGACGAAAATTTTTACACCTGCGAAAAGGATGCTGATGGCAACTGGAAACCTGCCAAGCCGCTGGAAGGCGTCAATACCCTCCAAAATGAGGGCGCTGAGGCCGTGAGTCCCGACGGGTCCTGGTTGATTTTTACCGCCTGCAACCGCCGCAACGACGGCTCACAGGGCTCCTGCGACCTGTACTGGTCGCAACAGAAAAACGAAGACTGGACGGAGCCACGCCCCTTTAGCAGTTCCATTAATTCTGTGGATTGGGATGCGCAGCCCAGCATCAGTCCCGATGGCAAAACGATTTTTTTCAGCAGCACCCGCCCGGGTGGGAAGGGCGGCAAAGACATTTGGTTCACCTCCCGGCAGTCGGGTGGCCGCTGGTCGGCGCCCGAGAACCTCCGTGCCATCAACACGCCTGGCGACGAGCAGACGCCGTTTTTGCACCTCGACGGACAAACCCTGTATTTCACCTCCGATGGCCTGCCGGGTATGGGCGGCAACGACCTCTACCTGACCCGGTTGCAGCCCGATGGCTCCTGGGGTGTGCCCGAAAATCTCGGTTACCCCATCAACACCGCCAAAGAAGAGGGTACGCTTACCGTCAGTTTGGATGGCCGCACGGCGTATTTTGCCGCCAGTCGGCCCGATACCCGCGGCGGACTCGACATCTATTCCTTTGACCTGCCACAGGCCGCACGGCCGCAGGCCGTTACCTACCTCAAGGCAAAAATCACGGATGCGGTGACGGGTTATCCCATACAAGCCGTCGCAACGGTGGAGGACCTGGGTGGGCAGCAGCAATTTGCTTCGGTGTACACTAAATCCAACGGCAGCCTGCTGGTGTGCCTGCCTGCCGGCAAAAATTACGCCCTCAACGTGTCCAAAAAAGGCTACCTGTTTCACTCGGAAAGTTTCCAGCTGGCTGAAACGGCTACCTTCGACCAGCCTTTTTTGCTAAAAATCGCACTGCAGCCCTTGTCCGACAGCAGTGCTGTGGCCGCAGGCAAACCCGTGGAAAACAAGCCTATTGTGCTGCAAAACGTGTTTTTTGAAACGGGTTCCGCCTCCTTGCGCACAGAATCCACCTTCGAACTCGACCGGCTGGCCGATTTGCTCACAGAAAACCCAACCTTAAACATCAAAATCAACGGGCATACCGACGATGTGGGCGATGAAAAAAGCAATCAACTTCTGTCGGAAAACCGCGCCCGCGCCGTGCTCGACTACCTGGTGAAAAAAGGAATTGATGCAGCGCGGCTGCAATCGGTCGGCTACGGTGAAACCCGGCCCGTTGCCGACAACAACACCGAGGACGGGCGGGCGAAGAACCGAAGGACGGAGTTTGAGATGGTTAATTGAGCCTTGATAATTCGGGCCTAAAACAAACGCGGTGCACTCCGATCAGGAATGCACCGCATTTGTTTGTTTAAAAATGCCCAAACCAATTAGTCGTAAGCGAAAAAACTCTTTGCCATTTCGACAGCAGAGCGCTCGTAGCCTTCGTTGTACACAATTACCACCATCATATTGGTGCTGCTTTCCGTGTCCATCATCGCCATGATGACAGCATGTACACCTTCAATTTCGCCAAGTACATAGTAACCAGTGAAATCCTGAAGGTCGACCTCGTCGACTTCTGTGACATGGTCGTAATTCATTTCATGCGCAGCAGATAGAACGGCATCCGCCAGGTTGTCTTTTGTGATTTCTTCATCCTGGAAAGGCAGGATGGACAAATAAAGATTGTCGTTGGATGCAGAAAATTCATCTACATTATTTGTTTCAACCCTAAAATTAGAAGGCACGGCAAAACCTATTCCATGGGCATCCCAAAGCATTTTTTGTTGACTAAAAGCTGCGGTGGAAAGGAAGAGGAGGGCAAAAAGCAATCTGTTTTTCATAGTACGTCGGGTAGTTGAAAGGTGAGTTTTGCGGATAAATCTACAACTATTCACTTTACCTTTATTTCAAGGGCTGTAAATTAGTTTTTGCATTGGGGGGTATAACGAAGTGTTTCAATGTCAATGGCTTGCATTTAGGCCAGCACGAAGCGTTTAAATCTATGCAGCATACCTTAACATTAACCCCTCTCTAAACCCTTTTCTCCCTACCTTTGTTACCCCTTCATACCATAAGCGTCCCAACAACCTGCACAAAAAAGTATTGCCACCATGTCTACCACCGAACTTGCCAGTGCCCAACAAAAACTCGACCGCAACGGATTCCTCGACCTCAGCGTTGATCCCACGCTCGACCTGGTTGCTGAAATAAAACGCCTTAAAAAGGAGAAAAACGCCGTCATCCTGGCCCATTATTACCAGGAATCGGAAATTCAGGACATTGCCGATTACATCGGCGATTCGCTCGGGCTCTCGCAGCAGGCCGCTAAAACCGAGGCCGATATCATTGTTTTCGCCGGCGTGCATTTTATGGCCGAAACGGCCAAAATGCTCAGCCCAACCAAAAAGGTGCTGCTGCCCGACCTGAAAGCAGGTTGCTCACTGGCCGACTCCTGCCCGCCGCACATTTTCCGAAAGTTCAAGGAAAAATATCCCGACCACGTCGTGGTGTCGTACATCAACTGCACGGCAGAACTGAAAACCCTGACCGACATCTGCTGCACCAGCACCAATGCCGTGCAAATCATCGAGAGAATCCCAAAAGACCAGCCGATCATCTTCGCACCGGATAAAAACCTGGGACAATATTTGATCAAAAAAACGGGCCGCGACATGGTCATCTGGAACGGCGCCTGCATGGTGCACGAAACGGAATGGAGTTTATTGTGGCTACCGAATCGGGTATTTTGCACCAGATGGAACTGAAAAGCCCGCACAAGACGTTTATTCCGGCGCCGCCCAACAACAACTGCGCTTGCAACGACTGCCCGCACATGAAACGCAACACCATGGAGAAACTCTACCTCTGCATGGAATACGAGCAACCTGAAATTCTGCTGCCCGACTGGATCATCGAACAAGGCGTAAAATCAATCGACCGCATGCTGGATATTTCGGAGAAGGCAGGCTTGGGCCTAAAGTAATAAACGGTTTGGTGAGGGGGTGACTTCAAGTCACCCCCTCACTATTCCTCACACATTGGAATGCTTATGAAGCGCACGGTCGTTCTTTTTTTCTGTCTCCTTTGGCTTTTCTCCTGCGAAAATGCCACCCAAAAGCCTATTGACGGCAAAACCAGGCAGGTTATTGACTCGCTGTCGGGTGTAGCGCAACGTGATGCCAAAACCGTAGTGGACAGCCTGTGTCAGGACCTGAACCGCCAGGAAATGCCCCGCCTGATCGATTCCATCAAACAGATTCGATTGCAGGAAATCGCAGAAAAAATGAAAACGGTGCCGAAGTAAACGGGGCGCTCAGCCTATACTGCTTCCTGCAAGGCTTCCCAGTATTCCACTGCTCTGCGTGTATGCGGGATGCAAATGGAGCCACCCACGAGGTTGGCTACAGCAAAAATTTCAAAAATCTCGTCGGTATTAACGCCGAGTTCGTGGCATTTGCCGAGGTGGTACTTAATGCAATCGTCGCAGCGCAACACCATGGAGGCCACGAGCCCGAGCATTTCTTTGGTTTTGGTGTCGAGGGCGCCATCCTGGTAAGTTTGGTGGTCGAGGCTCCAAAAGCGCTTGATCACTTTGTTGTCGTGGGCGAGGATGCGCTCGTTCATTTTGGCGCGGTAGTCGTTGAATTCCTGAATCATATCGTTATTTTGTTGTTTGTACTGTGGAATTTGCCGGGATAAATGCCGGATCTTTGGTTTTGCCCGGAAAGCTTAAATGTTTGGGCTTCAATGCACTAATTTTGCACCATCCTAATCTCCTCAACCATCTCATTCTCCTCATTCTCCTCATTCTCCTCATTCTCCTCAACCAACTTAACAGACCACAATTGTTGTTATGCGTGCAGTTTTACAAAGAGTATCAGAAGCCTCGGTGGTAATCGACGGCGTTGAAAAGTCTCGCATCGGTTGGGGACTACTGATTTTGCTGGGCATCGAAAACGAAGATACGGTGGAGGACATAGACTGGCTGTGCAAAAAAATTGCGGCGATGCGTATTTTCTCCGATGCGGAGGGTTTGATGAATCTTTCGGTACAGGATATTGCCGGTAGTTTGCTGGTGGTGAGCCAGTTTACGCTGCATGCCAGCACCCAAAAGGGGAATCGCCCGTCGTTCATCAAAGCCGCCCGGCCGGAAACCGCCATTCCATTGTACGAGCAATTTGTGCAGGAACTGGAACAAATATCCGGCCGGCCGGTTCAAACCGGCGCTTTCGGCGCCGACATGAAGGTGTCGCTGCTGAACGATGGTCCGGTAACCATCCTCATCGATTCCAAAAACAAGGAATAAATGCGGGTAAAAAATCCATCCATGTTGGCGTCATTTTTAAATATGCAGCGACGATGTGGGCTTCAAACCCTACTTTTGCAACATATAACTGTTAACCACCTTACTTATCTGCCATGTATACGCTTTTAGATAACCTACACTCCTACAACCGTTACCTCCTTTTCGCCGCCCTTTTGCTGGTATTGTACCGCTCCTGGATGGGCTGGATGGCTAAAAAGCCTTTCGAAAAACTCGACGGTACCGCTTCGCTGGTACTCCTGATCCTGACCCACACGCAGTTGCTGCTGGGTTTGCTGTTGTACGCTATTTTCAGTCCGACCACAAAGGCTGCCTTCGCCAACATGGGCGCGGCAATGAAGGACAGTTCCCTGCGTTATTTTGCGGTAGAACATATTCTGGCCATGCTGATTGCTGTGGTATTCATCCAACTGGGTCGCACTTTTTCCAAAAAAGCCGGTAACGACGAAGGAAAGCACCGCGCATTGGCCATCTACACCAGCATAGCCGTTGTTATTATCCTGGTTTCGTTGGTTCCCAAAGGTTTGTTGTTTGGCACTTCTGATACCATGATGATGGCCCACTAAACTGGGTATTGGTCTTTGGCTTCGATCCCGGCTATTGGTGCCTTGTGAAATCAAATACCGGAGAAATCAGCATTTAATTTTGAACACCCTTTTCAAAACAGCATGTGCATTATTTATCAACGAATATTTTGTTAAAAATTAATGCATTGAAAACCAAATAGTTAGTCCTTCGGAGTAAAGCCAAAGACTAAAGGCCAAAGACTAAAGCCCAGATTAGGTATTGGTCTTTGGCGGCGTTCGGTTTTATGCTACAACCCGAACCAACTGAACAATATCAGCAGAAGTCAAAACCTGTGTTTGCCCGAAAGTTTAAAAAGCATATCCCCTGCTTTTTCCGGTCTGCTGGCGAGGCAGGGGATTTTTTCAATAAAGGCAAGCAGGCCCAATACAACAGATCATGCAAAAACCAGGCATTCCAGAAGGTACCCGCGATTTCGGACCCGAGCAGGTGCGGAAGCGCAATTATCTTTTTGATACCATACGTTCCGTCTTTGTAAAATTCGGATTTCAGCCGCTGGAAACGCCGGCCATGGAGAATTTGAGTACCCTCACCGGTAAGTACGGCGATGAGGGCGATAAGCTGCTTTTCAAAATCTTGAACAACGGCGATTTTCTAAAGGATGCTGACCCCGCGGCATTGCAGGCCGCGGACTCGTCCAAACTGTTACCAGCCATTTCCCGGCGTGGTTTGCGCTACGACCTTACGGTGCCTTTTGCCCGATTTGTTGTGATGAACAGGCATCATTTGGCCTTTCCGTTCAAGCGTTACCAGATTCAGCCCGTTTGGCGGGCCGACAGGCCGCAGAAGGGGCGTTACCGCGAATTTTTCCAGTGCGATGCCGATGTGATTGGCTCCGAAAGCCTACAGTACGAAGCCGAATTGATTCAGATTTACGACGAGGCTTTTGCGACACTAAGCGTGCCGGTGACCATAAAAATCAACAACCGCAAGGTGTTGTACGGAATAGCGGAGGCCGCTGGCATCCCCAACCAGTTTATGGACATGACCGTGGCCATCGACAAACTCGACAAAATTGGGATGGATGGGGTAGAAAAAGAACTACAGGAGCGCGGCATCGACGCTGCAGCGATAGGAACCATACAGTCCATTCTGCAAACGCCCGATCTGGCCTCACTTCGCGGTGCATTTTCCAACAGCCCAACGGGTTTACAGGGGATAGAAGAGTTGGAAAAAGTTTACCAGATGTTGGCAGAAACACCCCTTCAGAATACCCTTCAGTTCGACATTACGCTGGCGCGCGGACTGAGTTATTATACCGGCTGCATCATTGAAGTAGCCGCTGTAGGCGTGAAAATGGGCAGCATCGGCGGTGGCGGCAGGTATGCCGACCTGACGGGTGTTTTTGGGGTGCCTGGGCTATCCGGCGTGGGCGTTTCTTTTGGCGCTGATCGCATTTACGATGTCATGGAAACCCTGGGTGTGTTTCCCGATACGCTGGACCAAACCCTTAAAATTCTGTTTGTGAGTTTCGATGAAGCGGCGCACCAATATGCGTTTGGCTGGGTGTCGCAATTGCGCAAAGCGGGTATTGCTGCCGATTTGTACCCCGAACCTGGCAAATTGAAAAAACAATTTGATTTTGCTGCCAAACGGAATGCACAATACGTTGCCATTGTTGGCGATGAAGAAATGAAGTCGGGAAAAGTGAAGGTAAAGGACCAGGCCTCTGGCGACCAGGACTTCTATACCCTGGCTGAACTCACTGCGTTACTGCGTTTCCTGATTTGTTCTGAAGGCTGTGCAGATCGCGGTACTTCCAGAAGGTTTCCAGAGCAGAAACGTAACAGATTCTCAAACCAGCGCGCCCGTCGAGTAGGCCGAGCCGTAGGATATAATTTCGGATAAATTTGGCCACAGGGCTAAGCCAAAGGCGCCACCAGGCGCCTTTTTTTTGTTGTAAAAACATGGCATGAGCGGCGATAGCGGCATATTTTCGGGCCCTTTCATCGTGCTCCTGTGTGGTGTAATAACTGTAATGCAGCAGGTCACCCGCAAGCCAGGAAGTGCTGCTGCCTTCCGCCATTTCTACCCGGTCGTGTGGGTTGGTGCCGCCCCAGTGTGCCTTTCGCTTGTCGAAGAGGCGAACTTTACGATCGGGATACCAGCCGGAGTGATGTATCCATTGCCCGCAATAATTGGTCAAGCGGTTCATGGCATAGGCATCGTGCTGCCAGTTGTCCAAAGCGCCCAGGACAGAACTGCGGAGTGCTTCCGAGAGCGCTTCATCGGCATCCAGCGACAAAACGATGGGATATGTTGCCTGTTCCAGAGCGTAGTTTTTCTGTTCGATGTGTCCGGTAAAAGCATGCTGTAGGAAGCGTGCGCCTTTCTCCAGGCAGATGGCCCGGGTGCCGTCGGAAGAAAAGGAGTCAACCACCAAAATTTCATCCGCCACGCCACGCAGGGAGTCCAGGCAACGGCCGATGTTGCGTTCTTCGTTAAAGGTGATGATGACGGCGGAGAGGGACATGCGGGTTTAGGGTAGGATTTAGGGTCGGGCTTAGGGTTGGGTTTAGGGTAGGATTTAGGGTAGGGCTTAGGGTTGGGTTTAGAATTGGATTTAGGATGGGGCTGCCCCCTACCAACCCTAAGCCCCACCCTAAACCCAATTCTAAACCCAACCCAAAGCCCTACGCTAACCCCAAAACATTACTGACTTAACAGCAGCGGCGTGTTTTTGCCCAACACCACAATTTTTGCGTTGTTTGAAGCGGCCAGTTCTTTTTGAGCTTTGATCATTTCGTACTGCAGCAGTTTGTCCGACAGGGAGGCGGTAATGATGCGCTGGTAGTCGGAGATGCCCTGTGCTTCCACGCGCTTCCGGTCGGCCTCCTGCCGTTCTTTGTCGAGCACGAATTTCATTTTTTGTGAAGCCTGTTCAGCATTAATCTTTTCTTCGATGGCTTCTTTCACGCTGGTTGGCAGGTTGATGTTCCGGATACCTACTTTTTCGAGTAAGAGTCCTCGTCTAGAGAATTCTGCTTCGATGGATTTGTACACTTTTGCTGAAACTCTTCCCGATTGGTGGAATAAAGTGCAACGGCATCGTAGAAAACGGCTTTGTCGCGGATTTCCGTACGGGTTATGGGCCGCACCACCACATCGCGGTAGTCGGGGCCAATGGTGCGCAGGATATCCGGGGCTTTGGCCGGGACCATGCTGTACAGAACGGTGAGGTCAATTTCAACTTCCAGACCATCAGCCGACAATACCCGAATGGCATCGTCTCCAAGTTTGGCGCCTTCATCGCGCACAGCCGACATGGTGTAGTTTTGGGTCCGGACGTCGAAGCGAACGACTTTAACCACGGGATTGATGACGTTCAACCCTTCGGTCAGGATGCCTTGCTGGACCTTTCCAAAGAGTGTTTGCACGCCCACTTCACCGGGTTGAATTTGTACAAAACAAGCGGTGGACAAGCCGAGGACGATCAATCCGATGCCGCCCAGGCGGCCGATGCGGCCCATGTTTTCCACTTTGGGGTTAGCCTTCGCGATGGCGGAGGTAAATACTATGACAAGAATACCAAGAATTGCCAGGAACATAGTTGTAAGATTTGGTTATGGTTACGCCACAAGAGCGATGAATGTTGCCAAATTGTGCCCTAAGTTGCCTGCAAATTCCAGTTTTTCGATGAAAATCCGAAGAATTCCGTCAAAACCAGCAAAAAGCCGACAAAGTGCTACACAATGGATGAACTGAATTGGCGCAGGAAACGCACATCGTTTTCAAACAACATCCGGATGTCGGGGATGTTGAACAATCGCAGTGCCTGTCGCTCAATGCCCATGCCAAAAGCGTATCCGGAATATTTTTTAGCATCGATGCCACAGTTCTCCAATACCTGAGGATCAACCATGCCGCAGCCCAGGATTTCAAGCCAGCCAGTACCCTTGGTCAGGCGGGTGTTTTCCTCCGTGTCGGTACCTAACCAGATGTCCATTTCGGCACTAGGCTCGGTAAAGGGAAAGAAGGATGGGCGGAGGCGAATTTTGGGCGCGCCGAACATTTCTTTGGCAAAATAGAGCAGTGTTTGCTTCATGTCGGCAAAAGAAACGCCTTCATCGATGTACAATCCTTCCAGTTGGTGGAACTGCGCATGGGAGCGGGCGGAAATGGTTTCGTTGCGGTACACTCTTCCCGGCGCGATGATGCGGATGGGGGGCTTCCGGGTGGTCATGACGCGGGCCTGTACATTGCTGGTATGGGTGCGCAGGAGCATGCCAGGAGCATCCATCACGTAAAAGGTATCCTGCATGTCCCGGGCGGGGTGATCCTCCGGGGTGTTCATGGCGGTGAAGTTGTACCAATCATGCTCAACTTCCGGTCCATCGGCTACGGAGAAGCCCTGGCGCACAAAAATTTCGATGATCCTGCTCATGGTGATGCTCACCGGATGGCGAGAGCCCAATGGGAGCGGCTCGCCCGGACGGGTAAGGTCAAGGGCTTCGCTGGCGTCTGCCCTGGCATCCAGGGAGTTTTTGAGCGATTTGAATTTATCCTCCGCCGTTTGTTTGAGGGCATTGATCTGCTGGCCAAATTCACGTTTTTGCTCGTTTGCAACCGTTTTGATTTCCTCCATCAGGTTTTTCAACATTCCCTTGGAGCCGAGGTATTGGATGCGGAAAGCCTCCAGTTCTTCGGATGTTTTGGGCGTTGCTGCATTGACGGCAGCCAGTACTTCTTTTATTTTTTGAAATGCGTCGGACATCGGATCGAACAGTGAATAAGCGGTAGCAAAAAATAGCCGGCGCTGTTGTTTTTCTGTTGGAATATAACAATGCCATGCGTGGGGCAAAATTCGTTAAAATTTCCGGTAGCAGAAAGCCTGCCAGCGCTATTCCTTGATAAATTTCAGGGTAGTGTTGCCGAACTTTGAATTTACAGCCACAAAATAGGCGCCTGCAGGCAGGGTGGATATGTCGACCACCGGCGCATCCGCATTTGCTTTTCCGGTTATCCAGGTTCTTCCGGAAGCATCGTATATGGTGTAGCCCGAAATTTTTTCACCCTTCAACCATAGCCAGCCATTGGTTGGGTTGGGATATAATTGCAAGAGTACTTCCTCCCCAATCTGTTGGGCCGGCGAAACGCCTCCATTAACCGCCTTGCGCTGGAAGTAGATGTTGAGTTTTCCGTCGCGAACATCGCCCCAAACGGCCGAAATGGTATCTTGGATCATGGCGACACCCATAAAGTCGTTGCCCGATTGGGAGAGGTAAAGATCATTGTAAGGAGCGAGTTGGTCAGACAGCGGCATGTTGGCGGCGAAATTCAGGGAGTCCTTCCATTTAACAGCGGCATAAATTTTGGTTGGCTGCTGGTATCCTGTGCCGGCGCCATCGCGTCGATCGCGCCAGCTCATCACCAGGTCGCCATCGAGGTCGAAGCTGCCCCATACAAGGTCCTGCATTTTCCCATTGCCCAGCGGGTCGTCGTTGGCACGGAGCAGGGGTTGCCAGTTGGCGCCGCCATTGTAGGTTTCCAGCAACATGGCGTCGATATCGCCGTTGGGACTTCCAGCCAGTACAAGGCCCAGGTGTTGGGCATCGGATGGGTCGGCTAGAAGCATGTAGCCTAATTTTGCCAGACTGTCGGATGCAGTGGATGCACTGGAATAGGCGAAACTGTAAGTAAAACTGCTGCCACCATCGGCCGATTTGGCCAGAATAAAAGCTGGGCAGTAAATTTTGGCTCAGCACAAAACTGGGATAAATGATGTACAAAGTGCCATCGTTGGCCACGGCTGGTACTGCCATTGGCGCCTGGATAAAATTGCCCACCAAGTAGCCTGGCGCGTCGAGGTATTGCCAGTTCGACCAGCTGGCACCGCCGTCGGTAGAGCGCACGAAATACGGCCGGTTGGGCGCCGGCACCCAGGGTGCTGGTTTGGTGGTAAGGTACATGTGCCCGCTGTGGGGGCCATTGCTGCGGTCAACTGCCAGCCAGGGCCGGTCGATGGGATATTTTACACCGTCGGCGCCGGCATTGATAGCAGCAGCTGGATTCGACCAGTTGAGGCCGCCGTCGGTAGAGCGGATGACATATACATTGCCTTCGGGTGGCGTTTGTTTAAAATCTATGTAACAGGCATAAAGGGTTCCATCGGGGCCGAAGGCCAAAGAGGGGTCGGCAGATCCCCATCCAGCTTGAAAGTGGGGCAGGGTTTTGGTTGTGCTCCAGGTTTGGCCGCCATTAAAAGTTACCCTGGTTTTGATGGTGATGTTTTGCCCAAGCACAAAGCCCATCCAGGCCACTACCATGTGTTGGGGGTTGTCGGGGTTGACGACTAGAAATGGTTCTCCGTCAAAAACAAGCCCGTTTGAGAGGTTTTGATTTTGCGCAGCCAGGCTAAAAGAAAGTAAAAAGACAAATAGGGCGAAAAACAGGGTTTTCATGGTGTTTGAATTGGAAAGGCCAGTGGTTTTTTTGACAAGTTGGCAGCGCCGGTTAATTACTTCGACTACTGCTTGTTAGTGCTCAAGATGCACCAGTTTATGCCTTGTTTTGAGGCCATTGTGCTGTTCGATTTCCAGTAGCAACACACCGGAAGGCATGGTGTTGAGGTCTATCTCGCTGCAAGCGGCGCAAGTTTGGAGCAGTTTACCGTTTACATCGAATAGCCGCAGGGCTTTAGGCTGCTCTCCGGAAACGCGGGTAAAGTGGGTTGCGGGATTGGGTGAAATGGAAGGTGTTTCCGCTTGCCCGGGCAGCTTGGTAGGTACGGTGTAGGCCCAACTGAACAGGAATACCCGTCGCGATACTTTTGGGCCAGCCTCCATACCACCTATGGTTACAAATGCATCTGGGCTGATTTGTGCTGCGCCGCGGAGGTCCATGATGGCGGGTATAGCGGTGGTATCGAAATATTGTACGCCAAAACTACCGTTGAATTTATCGTAATCGATTACCCTGGCTTGTGGTGCAACGGGCCCGCTGCCGTTGTAGGCGATGCCGTCGTAATTGTAGGTGACGTCGGAGCCGCCCAGCCAAACCACATGGTGGGCGATTTGGCCGGCGGCCATGCGGTAACCTTTGGCAGCGGGGCTACTGCTGTAAGTCCAGTCGATTTGCGTAGGGTTATCTGGGTGAATGTAGCCTTTGCGCAAATAACTGGTGATGGGAAAATTGGTTCCGGATCGGGCGCCACCGCAGTAGTAAAGGTATCGCCGCGAATCCATCCGGATGCGCCGAACACCTTATAAATGGTGTTGTTGGGCACAGGCGCACCTGTTAGCCAAACATCTTCACTCGGGTTGTAAATCTGAACATTGGGTACGTTTCCGGTATTGCTCCAGCCTGTGACGACGTAAATCAGGCTGTCGCGCCAAACGGCTTGTACATGATCGTCGATGGGAATGGGCAAGGGCGTTCCGTCGGCTAGCCAGGAGTTTGTTGCGGGGTTGAAACGGTGGACCTTGTTGGAAGACGTTTCATTGCCGTTTTGGGCCACATGGTACCCTCCGATGAGGTAAATGATGTTTTTAACGGTGCTTGCGGCAGCGGCTATTTTGCCACCATCCGGGTCGGGAACGGGCGGCATTGCTTCCCATGGCCCATTGGGCATGGTAAATCGCCAGGAATTGAGCTGAATGCCCGACCACAGGCGGGTGCTGTCGATGCCACAAAAAGAATACAGGTAGGTGGTGGAATCGATGGTAACCGCACAGACGGCGTTGTTGGATACCGCCTGGGGTAGGGCGGGGAGTTCCTGGAAAAGGGACTGTGCGGAAAGGGATTGCCCGATTAAGGCAAAAACGATTGCTATTTTAATTTGCATGAGGTAGCTTGTATTGATTGGGATAAAATATTTGGAACAAAGGAATGGTCCCTTTCAAGGCAGAAATTGCACTACCAAATTTAGGGTAAATTGGTCAAAAGACTTTCGATTATAGCACCTTTTCCCTTGTTATTTATGCCTGTGGGCGATTTTTTAAAAAAATGAAGCAAATAAAATTAGAATATAAACGCCAATTGCCTTACGTTTGCACCGAAATAAGCGGCGAGCTCCATTATTGGGTTGTTGTTGCATTTTTCATCCTGCCTAGAGAAGTATTTTGGTATTTAATCATTTGAACAGTCTTTACCTTTGGGTAAATTTACTGCTAGCATAAATAGTATCCTTTTTTGTATTGTATACAAATTCAGGGTTTTGTAAAATACCACGCTTCAACAAGAAAGTCCCGGATAGTGATAATCCTTACGCTTCATCCTAATTTGGGCCAGCGCACTACGCTTCAAATTCGCGCTGTATAATTATTTCAATTTTTTGCTTCACGCTTCACCTCTGACACGGGTTTCATACATCTATTTCGCTTCAAGATGTTCCGGACCAGCGCGTTACGCTTCAAATTTTGCGCTGAGGATTTCACAATTTTAATTTGGCACTCCAGCAAGGAGTCCACCACGCTTCTGCCCAGTTCCGGCGTTATTTATCCATTACGCTTCAGGATGTTCCGGACCAGCGCGTTACGCTTCAAATTTTGCGCTGAAGGGTGTTTTCTAATGAATGATTAATCTGGTTTTGGTCCGGGCAACTTGCTTTGGGCGCTTTGCGGTTTTTTGCTAGAGCCCTTTTCAGTTGTCGTGTTTCCCTTTTTACGCAGTTGTGTAACGCAGCTGTGGCTTAAGCTTTTTGTCTAAAAATAACAATATAAATACGCTTAAAAATAATTGCAATTAAATGCAGCTTGTTATGAAACTACCTTACTCCCTGTTGTCAGCCACCCTGGGGTTGATTTTTTCCTTTTCAAACCCTGTTTTTTCCCAACAACAAGATGCCAAAGCAGGCACCATTGCACAAAGCCCTAATGTGGAGCGATACGTCCGCATGGGAGAAATACAGCGCGACAGGCAGTTGAAGGGTATTACCGAGAGTGACAATACCTTAGGCATTTCACCGTTCGACGGTTTTGTCAATGGCCCTGCTGCCTTCACAGAATCTACCAACTGCAATTGTCCGGGCAATCTGGTGCTCAATCCCAGTTTTGAGAATGGCACGACCAACTGGAGTTGGAGTGGCGGCAACTTGCAAGCGGGCACCTATGCCGCAGTTTGCGGGGTCAATTCGGGACAGTTTCAGATCACAAACAGCAACAACAACTACGTGGTACAAACGGTTGCCAGTGGTACAATTGGGGCTGGCGCAACCCTAAACCTTGGGGTGTATGGCGGGACCCATGTGCCCAGTTTTTACCATGAAGTAGGCATTTATTATTTCGACAGCAACTGGAATTATATTTCCAGCACTACCCAGCAGGTCAACAGCCAGTTGCCAACCATGACTTATTACAATTTCAACAGTACTGTACCAGCCAATACCTATTATATACAGGTAGGCGGAAATGGAACAGGTGACTGGTTAAAGACCGATATGTGGTGTCTTACGGTAGTTTGCAACAATGCCACCAATGGCGGTACCATTGGCTCGGCACAGAGCGGTTGTGGTGCATCATTTGATCCGGCTCCGTTTACCAACATTGCATCTCCTTCAGGTGGTTCTGGTACCCTGGAAATTATTTGGATCAAATCAACCACCAACTGCCCACCAGCATCCTTTAATGGTGCGCAGTGGTCGGTTATTCCGGGTGCAACGGGTTTGACGTACAATTCCGGACCAATCACAGAAACCACGTGTTTCCGGCGCTGTGCACGTCGTGCGGGTTGTGAGTCCTATGATGCCGAATCCAATATTATTACGGTGACCGTCAATCCGGAATTGTCGGCTACCCTTACTGGCCCATCTACCGTTTGTGCAGGATCCAGCGTGACCCTGACGGCAAGTGGTGGCGCCTCTTATAGCTGGAATATCGGAGCCACAACGGCATCTATAACGGTGACGCCATCTAGTTTGGCAACCTATGAGGTAACAGTTACCGGTGCTGGTGGCTGTACTAAGGTGCTGAGTCGGGCTGTATTGCCCTATACTTGTGGCAATCCCTGCTATACACGCACGCCGTCGAATGCGGTTGAGTGCAGCAATGGTACGAACTATGGATTTTGGGCTGCAGGTTTGGTTAATGGCGATGGATCTTCGGGGAATGAGTATTTTTCCATCAGTGGCGCTACGTTCAAAGAGTATGCTGATGGCACTGCGGTGCATTCCGGTACCATGACCAATGTGTCCACGGGAAGTCAGTTCACGTTTACCTTTGTATTCTCCGGGCGCACCACAACGGCTCCATCCGGGAGTCCCAAGCAACCCAATTGTGGTAACTATTCCCTCAATGCCACAGACTTGTACTATTATCCAAATGCAAGTGGTATCATAGAAGGTGTCGGCAACCTCGCGGGAGGCCAGCTGAAATTCTCTAACACAGGTCCATCTTTCCAGGTGGGTACCGGCGCCAACGTCCAACAAAACGTTTATGGCGGTTCTGGTTGGGAGAATGGTACAATCATTAGCCAACCAACCAATGCCAACTATTCATTCACCATTGGTGGCGGGTTTGATATCAACCTCAACCTTACGGGCAGTTCCTGCATGGCGTGCCTGAACCTGCCGCCTACGGCCAGCATCTCTGGCAATGGCACGGTTTGCAACGGTGTCAGCACTACGCTGACGGCATCGGGCGGAAACAGCTACAACTGGAGCACCGGCGCTACTACAGCTGCCATTACGGTGAACCCTGGTTCCACAACAACTTATACAGTTACCGTGACAGCGGAATTAGGCTGTACTGCTACTGCAAGCAAAACAGTGAATGTCAGTACGAGTCCTACCCTTACCACAGTTGTAACCAACCCATCTTGTTACAATGGCACAAACGGCTCGATTAACCTGAGTGTCAGCGGTGGCACAGCGCCATACACCTATGCCTGGTCTAATGGTTTTACCGGTCAGGACCCAACGGGTTTGGCTGCGGGTACCTTTACGGTTACTGTTACAGATGCTTCCGGTTGTACCAAAACAAAAAGTGCAACACTGACGCAGCCTGCGCAGATGGCTGTAACAGCAACCGATTTTGACCCAACTTGCAATGGAGGGTCAGATGGTAAAATCTCGATCGATGTAACCACCGGAATGATTCCCAATTACAGTTACAATTGGAGTAAAGTAGGTGGTGGCACTGGTTCCGGTTCTGGAATTAACCTCAGAACCATTTAATATTACCGGACTTACTGCCGGCACCTATAATATTACTGTAACCAATGGCAATGGTTGTACGGCCGCAGTTACTGCTACCGTCAAGGCGCCAGAGGCAATGGCTATCACCCTTACCAAAACTGATGTCACGACTTGTGACGGCACCAATGGTAAAATTACGGTAAATGTTACCAAGCAAGCCATTCCCAATTACAGTTACAACTGGACCAAAGTGGGTGGTGGCAGCGGTTCTGGCAGTGGCCTTACTACTGAGCCATTCAGTATTACCGGACTTGTTGTTGGTACCTATAACATTACGGTAACCAACGGTAATGGTTGTACGGCAACAGGAAGCAAAACCATTTCAGGCCCGTCTGGTACTGCCATTACCGCTACCGCTACAGCGGTACTGTGCAATGGTGCGACTACAGGCCAAATCAACATTGATGTAACGACAGGAACTGTTCCCAATTACAGCTATAACTGGACCAAATCAGGTGGTGGCACAGGTTCTGGTTCTGGTATTACGACTGAACCATTCAACATCACTAATCTGGCTGCGGGCACTTATACCATTACGGTAACGAATGGCAACAACTGCACCGCTACAAGCACCGCTACCATTACCGAACCACCAGCCTTGGCGCTGAGTGCCACGGTAGTAAATGTATTGTGCAACGGCGCCTCTACGGGTTCGATCGACCTGACGGTTACGGGCGGCACCAGCCCTTACACCTACAACTGGGGTGTTGGTCAGCCTACCACGCAGGACCGCACAGGCCTTTCAGCGGGCACCTACACCGTAACGGTAACGGATGCCAACAACTGCACCGAAGGATTGAGCAAAACGATAACCCAACCACCGGCATTGGCACTCGATCTCGGCCCCGATGAGGCGGTTTGTGGGTATGAAAATTATACCGTTGCCCCAACGGTTTCAGGTGGCGTAAGTCCTTACACCTATTCCTGGAATACAGGCGCCTCCAGTAGTACCATTACTATTGCCATGCAAAATAGTGCAGTAACGATTTCTTTGACTGTGACCGATGCCAATGGATGTGCCAAAACAGACACCAAAGTAATTACTCCTAATTATAACTTTACCAACGGCGGTACCATTGGTAATGCGCAGAGCAACTGCGGTGCGTTTGATCCCGCGCCGATTACCAGCGTTACGCTACCTTCTGGCGGCACTGGCGCTGGTGCGACAGAGTACCTGTGGCTTTACACCACTACAACTTGTGGTACACCGCCCACAATTGACAATATGTATGGCTGGCAGATGGCCCCAGGCACGAACAACGGACCCACTTATGATCCAGGCGTGCTGACACAAACGACTTGTTTCCTGCGCTGCTCCCGCCGTGCAGGATGCACCCAATATTTGGGCGAATCCAACATCATCCAGATGACCATCAATGGTGCTACGGCCTTTACGACGAGCACCACTCCGGTGTCCTGTAACAACGGCACGGATGGCAAAATCACGGTGGATGTTACAACAGGAACCGTCCCCAACTACAGTTACAACTGGACAAAAACCGGTGGTGGCAGTGGTTCCGCCAGCGGCATCACCACAGAACCATTTGATATCACTGGCCTGGCAGCTGGTAGTTACCAAATCACGGTAACCAATGGCAATGGCTGTACAGGTACCGGGACGGCTACGGTTAGCGAACCACCCTTGTTGGTATTGAGCACCACGGTGACCAACTCCACCTGCGGCAATGCCAACGGATCAATTGATCTGACGGTAACGGGCGGCACGGCTCCATATACCTACAACTGGGGCGTTGGCCAGCCCACAACACAGGATCGCACAGGCTTGAGTGCCGGCACCTACACGGTAACGGTAACGGATGCCAATGGCTGTACCAAAGTAACAAGCGCCACAGTAAACAACATCGGAGGTCCAAGTTTGAGTGCCACGGTAGTAAATGTGCTGTGCAACGGCGCCTCCACCGGTTCTATCGATCTGACGGTGACAGGCGGCACCAGCCCCTATACTTACAACTGGGGTGTTGGCCAGCCGACGACGCAGGACCGCACTAGCCTCACTGCCGGCACCTACACCGTAACGGTAACCGATGCCAACAACTGCACCGCAGTATTGAGCAAAACGATAACCCAACCACCGGCATTGACAGTAGACCTGGGCCCCGATGAGTCGGTCTGCAGTTATGAGAACTACACGGTTACGCCAACGGTATCGGGTGGAGTCGGCCCCTACACCTATGCATGGAGCACAGGCGCGACGAGCACAACGGTGACGATAGCCATGCAAAACAGCCCTGTAACGGTCTCCCTGACGGTGACGGATGCGAACGGCTGTACGAAGGCTGATACAAAAGTGTTGACGCCCGATTACAACTTTACCAACGGCGGTACCATCAGTGGTGCGCAGAGCAACTGCGGTTCGTTTGATCCCGCGCCGATTACCAGCGTTACGCTACCTTCTGGCGGCACTGGCGCTGGTGCGACAGAGTACCTGTGGCTATACACCACTACAACTTGTGGTACACCGCCCACAATTGACAATATGTATGGCTGGCAGATGGCCCCAGGCACGAACAACGGACCCACTTATGATCCGGGCGTGCTGACACAAACGACTTGTTTCCTGCGCTGCTCCCGCCGTGCAGGATGTACCTATTACCTGGGCGAATCCAACATCATCCAGATGACCATCAATGGTGCTACGGCCTTTACGACGAGCACCACTCCGGTGTCCTGCAACAACGGCACGGATGGCAAAATCACGGTGGATGTTACAACAGGCACCGTCCCCAACTACAGTTACAACTGGACAAAAACCGGTGGTGGCAGTGGTTCCGGCAGCGGCATCACCACAGAACCATTTGATATCACGGGCCTTGCTGCCGGCAGCTACCAAATCACGGTGACCAATGGCAATGGATGTACCAGTACGGGTACTGCTACGGTTAGCGAACCGGCACAATTGGTACTGAGCACGACGGTAGTCAACGCTACCTGCGGCAATGCCAACGGATCAATTGATCTGACGGTAACAGGCGGCACGGCTCCATATACCTACAACTGGGGCGTAGGCCAGCCCACAACACAGGACGGAATAACCTTGCAGCGGGCACCTACACGGTAACGGTAACGGATGCCAATGGCTGTACCAAAGTGAAGAGCGCCACGGTGAACAACATCGGTGGCCCGAGCCTGAGCGCTACACTCGTGAATGTACTGTGCAACGGCGCTCCACCGGTTCAATCGACCTGACGGTAACAGGCGGCACCAGCCCCTACACCTACAACTGGGGTGTTGGCCAGCCTACCACGCAGGACCGCACAGGCCTTGCAGCGGGCACCTACACCGTAACGGTTACGGATGCCAACAACTGCACCGCAGTATTGAGCAAAACGATAACCCAACCACCAGCGCTCAGTAGATCTGGGCCCGGATGAGTCGGTCTGCAGTTATGAAAACTACACCGTAAACGCTACAGTTTCCGGCGGAGTCGGTCCTTATACCTATGCATGGAGCACAGGCGCGACAAGCACATCGGTGACGATCGCCATGCAAAACAGCCCTGTAACGGTCTCCTGACGGTGACGGATGCGAACGGCTGTACGAAGGCTGATACAAAAGTGTTGACGCCCGATTACAACTTTACCAATGGCGGTACCATCAGTGGTGCGCAGAGCAACTGCGGTGCGTTTGATCCCGCGCCGATTACCAGCGTTACGCTACCTTCTGGCGGCACTGGCGCTGGTGCGACAGAGTACCTGTGGTTCTACACCACCACGACTTGCGGTACCCCTCCTACGATCAACAACCCATACGGTTGGCTGGCAGCCCCAGGCACAAACAATGGCCCAACCTACGACCCGGGTGTACTCACGCAAACAACTTGTTTCCTGCGCTGCTCCCGTCGTGCAGGATGTACCTATTACCTGGGCGAATCCAACATCATCCAGATGACCATCAATGGTGCTACGGCCTTTACGACGAGCACCACTCCGGTGTCCTGCAACAACGGCACGGATGGCAAAATCACGGTGGATGTTACAACAGGCACCGTCCCCAACTACAGTTACAACTGGACAAAAACCGGTGGTGGCAGCGGCTCCGGCAGCGGCATCACCACAGAACCATTTGATATCACTGGCCTGGCAGCTGGTAGTTACCAAATCACGGTAACCAATGGCAATGGATGTACCAGTACGGGCACTGCTACGGTTAGCGAACCACCCTTGTTGGTATTGAGCACCACGGTGACCAACTCCACCTGCGGCAATGCCAACGGCTCTATCAATTTGACAGTTTCAGGTGGCGTAACGCCCTATACCTATAACTGGGGCGTTGGTCAGCCGACGACCCAGAATCGCACAGGCTTGAGTGCCGGAACCTACACGGTGACGGTAACGGATGCGAACGGTTGTACCAAAGTAACAAGCGCCACAGTAAACAACATCGGTGGCCCAAGTTTGAGTGCCACGGTAGTAAATGTGCTGTGCAACGGTGCCTCTACGGGTTCGATCGACCTGACGGTAACGGGCGGCACCAGCCCATACAGTTACAACTGGGGTGTTGGTCAGCCTACCACGCAGGACCGCACAGGCCTTGCAGCGGGCAGCTACACGGTAACGGTAACGGATGCCAACAACTGCACCGCAGTATTGAGGCAAACGATAACCCAACCACCGGCATTGACAGTAGACCTGGGCCCCGATGAGTCGGTCTGCAGTTATGAGAACTACACGGTTACGCCAACGGTATCGGGTGGAGTCGGCCCCTACACCTATGCATGGAGCACAGGCGCGACGAGCACAACGGTGACGATCGCCATGCAAAACAGCCCTGTAACGGTCTCCCTGACGGTGACGGATGCGAACGGCTGTACGAAGGCTGATACAAAAGTGTTGACGCCCGATTACAACTTTACCAATGGCGGTACCATCAGTGGTGCGCAGAGCAACTGCGGTGCGTTTGATCCCGCGCCGATTACCAGCGTTACCCTTCCATCGGGAGGCTCTGGCTCCGGAGCGACAGAATACCTGTGGTTCTACACCACCACGACTTGCGGTACCCCTCCTACGATCAACAACCCATACGGTTGGCTGGCAGCCCCAGGCACAAACAATGGCCCAACCTACGACCCGGGTGTACTCACGCAAACAACTTGTTTCCTGCGCTGCTCCCGTCGTGCAGGATGTACCTATTACCTGGGCGAATCCAACATCATCCAGATGACCATCAATGGTGCTACGGCCTTTACGACGAGCACCACTCCGGTGTCCTGCAACAACGGCACGGATGGCAAAATCACGGTGGATGTTACAACAGGCACCGTCCCCAACCAGTTACAACTGGACAAAACCGGTGGTGGCAGCGGCTCCGGCAGCGGCATCACCACAGAACCATTTGATATCACGGGCCTTGCTGCCGGCAGCTACCAAATCACGGTGACCAATGGCAATGGATGTACCAGTACGGGTACTGCTACGGTTAGCGAACCGGCACAATTGGTACTGAGCACGACGGTAGTCAACGCTACCTGCGGCAATGCCAATGGCTCTATCAATTTGGCAGTTTCAGGAGGCGTAACGCCCTATACCTATAACTGGGGTGTTGGTCAGCCGACGACCCAGAATCGCACAGGCTTGAGTGCCGGCACCTACACGGTAACGGTTACGGATGCGAACGGTTGTACCAAAGTAACAAGCGCCACAGTAAACAACATCGGTGGCCCAAGTTTGAGTGCCACGGTAGTAAATGTGCTGTGCAACGGTGCCTCTACGGGTTCGATCGACCTGACGGTAACGGGCGGCACCAGCCCATACAGTTACAACTGGGGTGTTGGCCAGCCTACCACGCAGGACCGCACAGGCCTTGCAGCGGGCAGCTACACGGTAACGGTAACGGATGCCAACGGCTGTACAGCTTCTACAAGTGCTACGATTACGCAACCAGCAGACCTGGTATTGAGCACGACGGTAGTCAACGCTACCTGTGGCAATGCCAATGGCTCTATCAATTTGACAGTTTCAGGTGGCGTAACGCCCTATACCTATAACTGGGGCGTTGGTCAGCCGACGACCCAGAATCGCACAGGCTTGAGTGCCGGAACCTACACGGTAACCGTTACGGATGCTAATGGTTGTACGAAAGTAAAAAGCGCCACAGTAAACAACATCGGTGGCCCAAGTTTGAGTGCCACGGTAGTAAATGTGCTGTGCAACGGCGCCTCTACGGGTTCAATCGACCTGACGGTTACGGGCGGCACCAGCCCATACAGTTACAACTGGGGTGTTGGCCAACCTACCACGCAGGACCGCACAGGCCTTGCAGCGGGCACCTACACGGTAACGGTAACGGATGCCAACAACTGCACCGCAGTATTGAGCAAAACGATAACCCAACCAGCAGCATTGACAGTAGACCTGGGCCCCGATGAGTCGGTCTGCAGTTATGAGAATTACACCGTAAACGCTACAGTTTCCGGTGGAGTCGGTCCTTACACCTATGCCTGGAGCACAGGTGCTACGAGCACCTCGGTGACGATAGCGATGCAAAACAGCGTGGTAACCGTTTCCTTGACAGTAACGGATGCCAATGGCTGTACGAAGTCTGATACGAAAGTGCTGACGCCGAACTATAATTTTACCAATGGCGGTATTATTGCTCAGAACCAAAGTATTTGCCTGGGAGAGGCAGCTGCACCGTTTACAAGCATATCTATGCCATCAGGTGGCGCCGGTGATGGTGCTACTGAGTTTATTTGGTTGAAAAGTATAAATAACCCAAGTTGCTTGCCCATTGGGTCTAATGGTGTATCCTGGACTATTATCCCAGGGGCCACTGCTTCTACCTACAGCGCAGGTGTGGTGACAGAGTCCACTTGCTTTATCCGCTGTGCGAGAAGGGCTGGTTGTGCCAGTTATATAGCGGAATCCAACATTCTGAAAATTACGGTTGATCCAGTAGTCGTCTTTACCGCTACGCCAGTATCACCTGCCTGCAATGGTGGAAATGGCAAGATTATCATTGATATTACGACAGGCAATGCGCCCAACTACAGTTACAACTGGACAAAAACCGGTGGTGGCAGTGGTTCTGCCAGTGGCATCACCACAGAACCATTTGATATCACGGGTCTTGCGGCAGGTACGTATCAGATCACCGTTACCAATGCCAATGGCTGTACAGGTACCGGGACGGCTACGGTTAGCGAACCAACTTTACTGGTGCTGTCTACCAGTGTTACCAATGTACTTTGCAATGGTGCAGCCACTGGAGCCATTAACCTTATGGTGTCTGGCGGAACGCCCAATTACACCTATTTGTGGTCCAATGGCTTTACGGGAGAAGATCCCAGCGGATTACCTGCCGGTTCCTATACCGTTACAGTGACGGATATGAATGGCTGTACAAAAGTAAAATCAGCTTACTATTACACAACCGCCTGCGCTTGTCCTGAGCACTACGCAAGTTAATGTTTTGTGTAAAGGAACCGCCACTGGGTCAATTAATTTAACGGTAACGGGTGGTACACCTGCTTATTCCTATGTGTGGTCCAATGGCGCGACTGTTGAAGATCCTTCTGGCCTGATAGCCGGTACTTATACGGTAACCGTAACGGATGCCAACAACTGCGCGGCAACCACTTCTGTAACCATTACGGAACCATTTGTCCTGTTGTTGAGCACTACGCAGGTTAATGTTCTTTGCTATGGCGGCAACAATGGCGCTATAGATTTATCTGTTTCAGGTGGCGTTTCACCTTACACCTACAACTGGGGCGTAGGTCAGCCGACAATGCAAGACCGTACGGGTCTTGTAGCCGGTACTTATTCCGTCACGGTTACCGATGCCAACGGCTGTACCAAAACGACGAGTGCTACGATCACTCAACCGACAGAACTGGCTTTGAACACAACTGTTGCCAACTCAACCTGTGGAAATGCCAACGGTTCCATTAACCTCTCCGTAGCTGGCGGTACCCCAGGGTATACTTTCCTCTGGTCCAACGGATCCACCACAGAAGATCAAAGTGGACTCCTTGCTGGTACCTACACCGTAGTTGTAACCGATAGCCATGGTTGTACCAAATCAACCAGCGCAACGGTGAACAATATCGGAGGCCCGGCGCTGAGTACAACAACAACACCGGTGAACTGCTACGGTGATTCCAATGGCGCTATTGACTTGGTGGTAACCGGCGGGACCACGCCTTATGCCTACTTGTGGTCAAATGGCTACAGTGGTCAGGACCCAAGCGGTCTGGTTGCCGGTACTTATACTGTAACAGTGACCGACGCAAATGCTTGTTCAGCCATAACATCTGCGACAGTACAACAGCCTTCGGATATTCTTTTGACAAAAACCGTTACGAATGTAGTTTGTTATGGTGGCCAAAATGGCATGATAGACCTCACCGTGTCCGGTGGATCACCTGGGTATACCTATGTCTGGTCTAACGGTTACCTATCACAAGACCCAATTGGACTGGTTGCCGGTACCTATACCGTAACGGTAACGGATTCGCATGGTTGTACCAAAACAACCACTGCTACCGTAACGCAGCCTACCGAAATTACTTTTGCCTTTACTGTCACCAACCTGAGCTGCTACGGCGGAGTCACCGGTGCAATTGATCTGACAGTAATGGGTGGGGTAAGTCCTTATACCTACATTTGGTCAAATGGCGCTACGAATCAAGACATCAGTGGCCTGAGTGCAGGTCCATATACCGTCACGGTTACCGATGCAAATGCTTGTACCAAAGCAACCACCATCATACTGACACAACCACCAGCCGTTACACCAGTAATTTCCAGCATAACAAACGTAAATTGCTTCGGTGGCGCCAGTGGCGCAATTGATCTTAGTGTAACGGGAGGAACGGGTGCATACACCTACCTGTGGTCGAATGGCTTCACCGGCCAGGATCCAAGTGGTCTGATTGCAGGCACATATACCGTAATCGTAACCGATGCCAATGGCTGCACGGGTACCCAAAGTGCCGTTGTTACGCAACCAACAGATATTATGTTGACAAAAGTGGTTACCAATGTCAACTGCTATGGCGGTTCGAACGGTTCCATCGACCTGAGTGTTGCTGGCGGAACGCCGGGTTATACCTACGCCTGGTCGAACGGCTTTACGGGTCAGGACCCAAGTGGTCTGGCAGCCGGTACTTACACAGTAACGGTGACCGACAGCCATGGTTGCACCAAGGTTACTTCCGCTGTTGTAGGTCAACCAACAGACATCGTTTTAACAAAAGTGGTTACAGATGCGAACTGCTATGGCAGCGCTGATGGATCGATTAACCTGAGCGTTTCTGGCGGAACGCCAGGCTATACATATCTGTGGTCGAATGGCTTTGCCGGCCAGGACCCAAATGGGCTTGTTGCGGGCACTTATACTGTTACTGTGACCGATTCGCATGGTTGTACGAAGACCACCTGCTACCGTTGGTCAGCCGACGGATATTGTTTTGACAAAAGTGGTCACCAATGCCAACTGCTACGGTAGTGCAGATGGCTCCATCAATTTGAGCGTTTCCGGTGGAACACCAGCGTACACCTACCTGTGGTCGAACGGCTTTACCGGCCAAGACCCAAGGGCTTGTTGCTGGTACTTACACCGTAACGGTAACCGACAGCCACGGATGTACAAAAATGACTTCAGCAACAGTAGGGCAACCTACAAACATTGTACTGACATCCACCACGGTTAACTTACCGGGCATGCCAATGGTTCCATCAACCTGATGGTGAGTGGTGGTTCACCAAATTACACCTTCAACTGGTCCAACGGTTTTATGGGTGAAGATCCAACAGGACTTTTGGCCGGCACCTATATGTAACGGTAACCGATAGCCACGGTTGTACCAAAACAACCAGTGCAACGGTGAACAATACCGGAGGCCCGGCGCTGAGTACAACAACGACTCCGGTGAACTGCTTTGGCGGTTCCAACGGCGCGATCGATCTGACCGTAACTTCTGGTACTGCTCCTTACACCTACATTTGGTCGAACGGCTTTACCGCTCAGGACCCAAGCGGACTTACTGCCGGAACGTATACCGTCACGGTAACGGATGCCAATTCCTGTACCGCAACTGCTTCGGCAACTGTAGCACAGCCTACGGACATCATTTTGACAAAAGTGGTTACAGATGCGAACTGCTATGGCAGCGCTGATGGATCGATTAACCTGAGCGTTTCTGGCGGAACGCCAGGCTATACATATCTGTGGTCGAATGGCTTTGCCGGCCAGGACCCAAATGGGCTTGTTGCGGGCACTTATACTGTTACTGTGACCGATTCGCATGGTTGTACGAAGACCACCTCGGCTACCGTTGGTCAGCCGACGGATATTGTTTTGACAAAAGTGGTCACCAATGCCAACTGCTACGGTAGTGCAGATGGCTCCATCAATTTGAGCGTTTCCGGTGGAACACCAGCGTACACCTACCTGTGGTCGAACGGCTTTACCGGCCAAGACCCAAGTGGGCTTGTTGCTGGTACTTACACCGTAACGGTAACCGACAGCCACGGATGTACAAAAATGACTTCAGCAACAGTAGGGCAACCTACAAACATTGTACTGACATCCACCACGGTTAACTCTACCTGCGGCAATGCCAATGGTTCCATCAACCTGATGGTGAGTGGTGGTTCACCAAATTACACCTTCAACTGGTCCAACGGTTTTATGGGTGAAGATCCAACAGGACTTTTGGCCGGCACCTATACTGTAACGGTAACCGATAGCCACGGTTGTACCAAAACAACCAGTGCAACGGTGAACAATACCGGAGGCCCGGCGCTGAGTACAACAACAACACCGGTGAACTGCTTTGGCGGTTCGAACGGCGCCATCGACCTGACGGTAACTTCGGGTACTGCTCCTTACACCTACAACTGGTCGAACGGCTTTGCCGCTCAGGATCCAAGCGGACTTATTGCCGGAACGTATACCGTCACGGTAACGGATGCCAATTCCTGTACCGCAACTGCTTCGGCAACTGTAGCACAGCCTTCGGATATCGTTTTGACAAAAACAGTGACCGATGCCAACTGCTTTGGCAGTGCCAACGGTTCCATCGATCTGACGGTAACTGGCGGATCACCTGCCTACGCTTATGCCTGGTCGAACGGCTTTACTGGTCAGGACCCAATTGGTCTGGCGGCTGGTACTTACACGGTAACGGTAACCGATTCGCCACGGATGTACGAAAACAACCACAGCGACTGTTAATCAGCCTACGGATCTTGTTTTGACAAAAGTAGTAACCAATGCCAACTGCTTCGGCAGCGCCGATGGTTCGATCGACTTGACGGTAACAGGTGGTTCACCTGCTTACACTTACGCCTGGTCGAACGGCTTTACAGGCCAAGACCCAATCGGTCTTGTTGCTGGCACTTACACCGTAACGGTAACCGACAGCCATGGTTGTACCAAAACAACCACGGGTACTGTTGGTCAACCTACTAATATAGTTCTGAGCACCACCACCGTCAACTCGACCTGCGGATATGCCAATGGTTCGATTAACCTGACGGTAACTGGCGGCTCACCTGGATATGCCTACCTGTGGTCGAACGGTTCCACGGTCGAAGACCCAACTGGTCTGCTGGCAGGCACCTACACGGTGACCGTAACAGATACCCACGGATGTACAAAAACAACCACGGCTACGGTTAGCAACACAGCGGGCCCAGTATTGAGCACGACAACGACACCAGTGAACTGCTTTGGCGGTTCCAACGGCGCAATCGATCTGACCGTAACTTCTGGCACGGCTCCTTACACCTACAACTGGTCGAACGGCTTTACCGCTCAGGATCCAAGCGGACTTATTGCCGGAACGTATACCGTCACGGTAACGGATGCCAATTCCTGTACCGCAACCATTTCTGCAACGGTAGCACAGCCTACAGACATCATTTTGACAAAAGTGTTCACGGACGGTGCCAACTGGCAGTGCCAACGGGTTCAATCGATCTAACGGTAACTGGCGGATCACCTGGTCCTACCTACTTGTGGTCCAACAACTACGTTGGTCAGGATCCGTTTAACCTGGCTGCTGGCACCTATACCGTAACGGTTACCGATTCGCACGGTTGTACAAAAACCACAACGGCTACAGTTACGCAACCTGTTGAAATTGCCTTTGCCTTTACGGTAACAAACCTGAGTTGTTTCGGCGGGACCAACGGCGCGATTGATCTGACGGTTATGGGTGGCGTTAGCCCCTACACCTACCTGTGGTCGAACGGTTCTGTAAATCAGGACATCAGTGGCCTGAGTGCTGGTCCCTATACCGTCACGGTTACCGACGCAAATGCATGTACCAAATCTACAACAATCATTCTGACACAACCTCCGGCTGTAACACCAGTAATTACCAGCGTGACGAACGTAAATTGCTATGGTGGCGCTACCGGTGCGATTGACCTGAGTGTGTCAGGTGGAACAGGAGCCTATACTTACCTGTGGTCGAATGGTCAGACCGTACAGGATCCAACAGGATTAATTGCAGGAACTTATACGGTTACCGTGACAGACGCCAATGGCTGTACAAGTACCAACAGTGCTACAATTACTCAGCCGACCGACATCATTTTAACAAAAACAGTAACTGACGCCAATTGCTACGGCAGTGCTGATGGTTCGATTGACCTAAGTGTTTCCGACGGTACGCCAGGCTACAGCTACGTGTGGTCGAACGGCGCCACGACACAGGATATTTCCGGGCTTGTTTCCGGCACCTACACCGTGACCGTTACCGATAACCACGGTTGTACAAATACGACCTCGGCCACGGTTGGTCAGCCTACCAATATTGTTTTGGCCAAAACAGTTACTGACGTAAATTGCTACGGCGGTGCAAATGGTTCTATTGATCTTACCGTGACTGGAGGTACCCCAACATATGCATACCTGTGGTCGAATGGCTTTACAGGTCAGGATCCACTTGGGTTAAGCATAGGTACCTACACCGTAACGGTAACCGACAACCACGGTTGTACCAAAACGACCTCCGCAACGGTTGCTCAGCCTACTGATTTAGTGTTGACCAAAACTGTTATCAATGCCAACTGCTTCGGTAGCGCCGATGGTTCGATAGATCTTTCGGTGAGTGGTGGCACACCAAACTACACCTATTTGTGGTCGAATGGCTTTACGGGTCAGGATCCAGGCGGTTTGCTAGCGGGCGCCTACACGGTGACGGTTACCGACAGCCACGGCTGTACAAAAACGACTTCCGCAACGGTTGGTCAGCCAACCAATATTGTATTAACGACTACAAGTACCAACTCTACCTGCGGCTATGCCAACGGCTCCATCAACCTGATTGTCAGTGGAGGTTCACCGAATTATACCTACAACTGGTCCAACGGTTTCATGGGAGAAGACCCAACCGGACTTTTGGCAGGTACGTATACAGTGACAGTAACTGACAGCCATGGTTGTACCAAAACGACTTCGGCTACGGTGCAGAACACCAGCAGTCCTTCTCTGAGCGTTTCCACTACGCCAGTGACTTGCTTTGGTGGCAGCGATGGTACCATTGACCTTACAGTAACCAACGGAACCATGCCATATGCTTATTTGTGGTCGAATGGTGCGACAACGCAAGATATCAGTGGACTAAATGCCGGCACCTATACCGTGACGGTATCTGATAACAATACCTGTACTGCTGTAATCAGTGCAACAGTTGTGCAACCAACAGATTTGGTACTTACCAAGGTGGTAACGAATGTTTTATGTTATGGTGCACAAACTGGTGCTATAGATTTGACAGTAACAGGAGGCTCTCCAGGTTACACTTACCTGTGGTCCAACAACTACATCGGCCAGGATCCGTTTAACCTGGCGGCTGGCACCTATACGGTAACAGTAACCGATTCGCATGGTTGTACCAAAGTAACAAGTGCAACTGTTACGCAACCGGTTGAAATTACGTTTGCCTTTACCGTTACCAACCTGTCTTGCTTTGGTGGCTCCAACGGCGCCATCGATCTGACAGTGATGGGTGGTGTTGGTCCATACACTTACGACTGGAGCAATGACGGTCCCGACAATCCGGATAATGATCCGGAAGATTTAACAGGCTTGATGGCAGGACCTTATACTGTGACCGTTACCGATGCGAATGGTTGTACTAAGGCTACCACTATTATCCTTACCCAGCCACCGGCGGTTAACCCTGTCGTTGTGAGCGTTATTAATCCGACTTGCTTTGGCGCAAATACGGGTTCAATTGACATTTCAGTAACAGGTGGAACTGGTGCTTACTCCTACGATTGGAGCAACGACGGCCCCGAAAATCCAGACAACGATCCACAAGATCTGTCAGGTGTAGGTGCGGGAACTTACACTGTCACTGTGACCGATGCCAATGGCTGTACAGCGACCACAAGCGCTACCATTACACAGCCTACGGAGATTGTATTGACTAAAACGGTTATCAACGCCAATTGCTATAGCAGTGCAGACGGATCTATAGACTTAGGTGTTTCCGGTGGTACGCCAGGCTATACCTACCTGTGGTCGAATGGCTTTACCGGCCAGGATCCAACAGGCCTGATCGCCGGTACTTATACGGTAACGGTAACGGACGCCAATGCTTGTACGGCAACAACTTCCGCGACGGTAGGGCAACCCACAGATCTTGTTTTGACCAAAACAGTTGTCAATGCCAATTGCTACGGCAGTGCAGATGGATCGATCGATCTGACGGTAACGGACGGATCACCAGGCTACACCTACCTGTGGTCGAACGGCGCCACCACACAAGATGTTTCCGGCCTTGTAGCCGGTACGTATACCGTGACCGTAACGGATACCCATGGTTGTACGAAAACTACCACGGCTACTGTTGGTCAGCCAACGGATATTGTTTTAACCAAAGTCGTAACCAACGCCAATTGTTACGGCAGTGCAGATGGTTCGATTGACCTGAGTGTTTCAGGTGGTACGCCAACGTACACTTACCTGTGGTCGAATGGCTTTACGGGTCAGGATCCAGGCGGTCTGGTAGCGGGCACCTACACGGTGACGGTTACCGACAGTCATGGCTGTACAAAAACGACTTCCGCCACGGTTGGTCAGCCAACCAATATTGTATTGACGACTACGAGCACCAACTCTACCTGCGGCTACGCCAACGGTTCCATCAACCTGATGGTCAGTGGTGGTTCTCCGAATTATACCTACAACTGGTCCAACGGATTCATGGGTGAAGATCCAACAGGACTGCTGGCCGGCACCTACACGGTGACGGTTACCGACAGCCATGGTTGCACGAAAACAACCTCGGCTACCGTACTAAATACCAGTGGCCCATCCGTCAGCACAACGACAACGCCGGTAACCTGCTATGGTGGTGCTGATGGCGCCATCGATCTGACAGTGACCGGTGGTACCATGCCGCTGACTTACCTGTGGTCGAATGGCTTTACTGGTCAGGATCCAAGCGGCCTGATCGCCGGTACTTATACGGTAACGGTAACGGACGCCAATGCTTGTACGGCAGTAACTTCCGCAACCATTGCCCAACCCACAGATCTTGTGTTGACCAAAACGGTCACCGAGGCCAATTGCTATGGTAGCGCAGATGGTTCTATTGATCTGACGGTAACGGGAGGCTCGCCAGGCTACACCTACCTGTGGTCGAACGGTGCCACCACGCAAGATGTTTCCGGCCTTGTTGCGGGTACTTACACCGTGACCGTGACTGATACACATGGTTGTACAAAGACAACTTCGGCCATCGTTGGTCAGCCCACGGATATTGTTTTGACCAAAGTCGTAACCAACGCCAATTGCTACGGCAGTGCCGATGGCTCGATCGATCTTTCGGTGAGTGGAGGCACGCCTAACTACACCTATTTGTGGTCGAATGGCTTTACGGGTCAGGACCCAAGTGGTCTGACAGCTGGCAACTACACGGTAACTGTCACCGACAGCCACGGTTGTACCAAAACAACCTCAGCAACAGTCGGTCAACCAACGAATATTGTATTGACGACCACAAGTACCAATTCTACTTGTGGTTATGCCAATGGTTCCATCAACCTGATGGTCAGTGGCGGTTCACCGAATTATACCTACAACTGGTCCAACGGTTTCATGGGTGAAGACCCAACCGGACTTTTGGCGGGTACCTATACCGTGACAGTGACCGACAGCCATGGTTGTACCAAAACAACCTCGGCTACAGTGCAGAACACCAGTGGTCCATCGCTGAGCGCGACAACCACACCAGTCACCTGCTACGGTGGTGCTAATGGTGCCATTGATCTGACAGTAAGTGGCGGCACTACGCCGTTGACCTATTTGTGGTCGAATGGCTTTACCGGCCAGGATCCAACAGGCCTGGTGGCTGGTACCTATACCGTGACGGTGACAGATGCCAATGCATGCACGGCTGTAATCTCTGCAACTGTTATGCAGCCGCCATTACTTGAGCTGTCCATTGAAGTAACGGAGCCTTCCTGTGCAGGTGGTTCTACCGGGGAACTTGATCTAACCGTTGTAGGTGGAACACCAGGCTATACTTACCTGTGGTCGAATGGTTCTACCAACCAGGACCTGCTTAATGTTGCAGGTGGTACTTACACGGTCACCGTTACCGACGCCAACGGCTGTACTGGTACGGCAAGTGCTGTGATGCCCGAGGTGGAAGCTTTGATGCTGAACACGCTTGTAACCAATGTAGCCTGTAATGGAGGCAATACGGGCGCCATCGACCTCACCGTAAATGGTGGTACGACTCCTTACACCTTTGTTTGGTCAAACACGGCAACAACAGAAGACTTGTCTGGTCTTTTTGCTGGCACTTACACCGTGACTGTCACAGACGATCGGAACTGTACGGCTACCACAGCCGCTACGGTTACCCAACCTACCCCGCTGGTAAGCAGTGCTACAGTGGTAAATGCCAATTGCTACGGCGATGCCAACGGTGCCATTGATCTGACGGTAAGTGGCGGTGTTACACCTTACGCCTACTTGTGGTCGACCGGTGCTATTACGCAGGACCTCGACGGCCTGACGGCTGGTACTTATATCGTTACCATCACCGATGCCAATGGTTGTACCAAAATTCATACTGCCACGGTTACCCAACCCACGCTTATTATGCCAAGTGTTGTGGTAACCAATGTATCCTGCCCTGGTGGCAGCAACGGGGCCGTTGACCTTACTGTAATTGGCGGCGTTCCGCCTTATACTTACCTGTGGAGCAACGGCGCAACCACCCAGGACATTTCTGGTGTTCCGGCTGGAACCTATGCTGTTGCGATTGAAGATGCACATGGTTGTATGACTGCTATCAATGCCACGGTGCTTCAGCCTGATCCAATCAGCCTGACGGCTAATATCACCAATGTGGCCTGCAACGGCGGCAACACCGGCGTAATCGACTTGAGTGTTTCCGGTGGTACTCCAGGTTATACTTACCAGTGGTCGAACAATAAAATCACACAAGACATCAGTAACCTTACTGCGGGCAACTATACGGTGACGGTCACCGACGCCAATGGTTGCACCCAAACGGCTGTCTACACCGTAGAGGAATCCACTACGTTGGTAGTCACCGGAATCGTAACCAATGCCAACTGCTATGGCAGTGCCGATGGTAGCATTGACGTTACGGTTACGGGTGGCACACCGGGTTACAGTTATGCCTGGTCAAACAATGCCAATACGCAGGACATATCTGGTTTGGTAGCTGGTGTTTATCAGCTGACCGTAACCGATGCCAATGGCTGTACCAAAGCAAAAATGTTTGTGGTTGGCCAGCCTACCGACTTCAATACAATGGTAGTGGTTACCAATGTTTCTTGCAATGGTGGCGCCAACGGTGCAGTGAACCTCACGGTCAGTGGTGGTACACCGGGTTACAGCTTCCTTTGGTCGAATGGCCAAACAACGGAAGATATTTCCGGACTTACTGCCGGCATGTACGCCGTTACAATCACCGATTCACACGGTTGTACCAACGTAACAACAGCTATGATTGGAGAACCCAACGCACTCAGCGTAACGGGCAATGTGACTGATGTTTCCTGCTTCGGCGGTTCCAACGGTGCTATCGGCCTTATGCTAATGGGGGGCACACCAACCTATACTTACCTGTGGTCGACCGGTGCAACAACACAGACCATTAATAACCTGACGATTGGAACTTACAGCGCAACAATTACAGATGCGCATGGCTGTTCCACGACTTATCAGGGTACGGTTATCCAACCAACGCTGATCGAGCTTAGCGCTACTACCGAACCTGTAGTAGCCTGTACCGGTGGCTCCAATGGCGCCATCGACCTCATGGTAACAGGTGGCTCGCCAGGCTATACCTACTTGTGGTCAAATGGTGCAACCACCGAAGACCAGTTGGGTCTGGCTGCGGGCACCTACACCGTAACGGTAACGGATACCCACGGATGTACCAAACAACTGGCAGTAACAGTTCAGCAATTGTCTGAAATGACCCTTGATCTGAGTGTTACCAACGTTTTGTGCTTCGGCCAAAACAATGGTGCCATTGATCTGACGGTCACCGGTGGACTTATGCCTTACGCATACCTTTGGTCAAACGGACAAACGACTCAGGATATTAGCAACCTGATTGCCGGATCTTATGCAGTGACGGTTACCGACGCCAATGGTTGTACTGCAGTTGGAAGTGCTTCGGTTACCCAGCCCAATACCCTGATTACTGGTGTGGTAACGCCGGTTTCCTGCTTCGGTGGAAACAATGGCGCGATCGATATCACGGTCAGCGGCGGCGCTTCGCCTTATAGTTTCAACTGGTCCAATGGCATGAGTTCGGAAGATATTGCTGGTCTCAGTGCTGGAACATACTTTGTGACGGTTACCGATGCCAATGGTTGTCCAAAAACAGCCAGTTTCACGGTAACTCAACCTTCGGCAATTGCCATTCAGATTACAGCATCTAACGTCTCCTGTAATGGTGGCTCCAATGGTGCGGTAAACATCACAGTTAGCGGCGGTACACAACCTTATGCTTACCTATGGTCGAATGGCGCCACTACCGAAGACCTGGTGGGCGTTCCTGCCGGAACCTATACTGTTACCGTGACCGATGCCAATGGTTGTACCAAATCGGCTTCCATAACGGTGACACAACCCACCTTACTTACGGTATCTGGTTTTGTTACCAACATCGCATGTTACAATGCCAGCAATGGTGGCATCAACATAACACCAGCAGGTGGCACCCTGCCATATACCTACTTGTGGTCGAATGGCGCTACCACCCAGGATCTTTCCAACCTGGCGGCTGGAACCTATTGTGTCACGGTTTCTGATGCAAATGCTTGTACTACATCGGCCTGCTACACAGTCGATGAGAATCCGGAAATTACCCTTAACACGCAGGTAACCAACGTTTCCTGCAATGGCGGTAACAATGGCTCTATTGTGCTTACTGTGAATGGCGGTACCCCTGCCTATAACTTCCAGTGGAGCAATGGTGCAACAACACAAAACCTGAACAATCTGGTGGCAGGCACGTACACGGTAACCGTGACGGATGCGATCGGTTGTACCAGGGTGACGTCGGCCACCGTAACACAACCAACGGCCATCAATCTGAGCGCTACAGCAGTAAATGTCTCCTGCTTTGGTGGCAGCAACGGTTCAATCGACCTTTCCGTCCTTGGCGGTACACCAGGCTACACTTACCAGTGGTCGAATGGCGCCAATACGCAAGACCTCTCTGGTCTGACGGCTGGCGCGTATACCGTCACGGTAACCGATGCCAATGGTTGTACAAAAGTGTTGACAAAATCTGTTGGCCAACCCGCCTTGCTTGTGTTGGGTACTGTGGTAACCATTGATCCTCCTTGTGGCGGTTCAGGAACTGGTAACATCAACATGACACCACAGGGTGGTACCACGCCGTACAATTACCAATGGTCAAATGGTTCAACTTACCAGGATCTGTATCAGGTACCATGTGGCGAAACCTATACCGTAACCGTTACGGATGCAAACGGCTGTACCGCTGTGACCTCCGCGTTTATTCCATGTATTCAGCCTATTACCGCCACAGCGAATGTGGTGCCGGTAAATTGCTATGGCGAATGCAATGGCAGTATTAACCAAACGGTATCAGGTGGCTACGGATCTTATACCTTCCAGTGGAACACTACTCCAGCGCAGTTTACAGAGGACCTTTATAACCTCTGCTCAGGTATTTACAATGTGACCATTACCGATGCGCAAGGATGCTCCATCGTGAAATCCTACATCATCTCGGGTCCATCTTCGCCAATAACACCGAGCTCAGTGGTGGAAAATACCACCTGCGGTACGGCTAACGGTCAGATTAACTTGTCGGTATTTGGCGGAACGCCAGCGTACAGCTACCTGTGGTCGAATGGTGCCACTACGCAGGATATTTCCAACCTGTCGGCTGGTACGTATACCGTAACCATTACCGATTCGCATGGCTGCACCAAAACGCATACGGCAACCGTTGGTTCCGGGGGTGGTCCAATTCTCACCACAGTCGTAAGCAATTCAACCTGCGGTCTTGCCAATGGTGCTGTCGATCTGAGCGTATCCGGAGGTACCGCGCCCATCACTTACCTGTGGTCGAATGGTGCTACTACGCAGGATCTGAACAACGTGGCGGCCGGCACTTATTGTGTGACCGTTACGGATGTTACAGGCTGTTCTGCAGTAACCTGTGCCACCGTTAACAATTCGGGTAACCTGACCGCAACTACGGTTGCCACCAACGCTACCTGTAACCAATCCAACGGATCGGTTAACCTGACGGTGGTAGGTTGCTCCGGGCCATATACTTACTTGTGGTCCAACGGCAGCACCAACGAAGACCTGGTCAATGTAACGCCAGGTACTTATACTGTAACAGTGACCGCTCCGGGTAACCTCACGGCAACATCTACCGCTACGGTAGGCAATACGGGCAGCAACCCCACGGCAACCACAGTGGCAACAAATGCCAACTGCGGTCAGGCCAACGGTGCGGTTAACCTCACAGTAACCAGCGGTGTTGCACCATTTACGTACCTGTGGTCAAATAACGCGACAACAGAGGACATCAGCGGACTTTCCGCCGGAACCTACTGTGTTACGGTGACCGATGCGAATGGCTGTACTGTAACTTCGTGTGCCACGGTCAACAATATTGGCGGACCCACTGTCACCGTCGTTTCTGTAACCAATGCCAGCTGTGGCCAATCGAACGGGTCAATCAATGTGACGAGCTCTGGTGGTACGCAACCTTATAACTATCTGTGGTCGAACGGCGCCACGACAGAAGACCTGTCGAACGTAACCGCTGGTACCTACTGTGTGACGGTTACAGACGCTGGTGGTTGTACGGCAACGGCTTGTGCCACCATCAACAATACCAATGGCCCGAACCTGACTACGGTGGTGGTAAACACTACTTGCAGCCAGTCGAATGGTTCTATTAACCTGACGGTTACTGGCGGAACCATGGCATACAGCTACCTGTGGTCGAATGGTGCCACGACAGAAGACCTGTCGAACCTGACAGCCGGCACCTACTGCGTCACGGTAACCGATGCCAATGGATGTACGGCCAGCACCTGCGCCACAGTGAACAACACGCCAGCGCAGACGCTCAGTGCTGCGGTGACAAATGCAACCAACGGCCAGTCCAATGGATCTGTTGACCTGACGGTAACGGGTGGCACTACGCCTTACAGTTACAACTGGTCGAACGGTGCAACCACTCAGGATCTGATTGGTGTTCCTGCGGGCACTTATTGTGTAACGGTAACCGATGTTACGGGTTGTACGGCAGATACCTGTGTGACCGTGAACGACGGTTGTGCTATCGGTGGTATGGCTTTCAACGACCAGAATACCGACGGCACATTTGGTACCGATGAAGATGGATTATCCAACATTAAAGTTTATCTGTACGAATGCGATAATCCGGTTCCAGTAGATTCAGCCATTACTGATGTGCTGGGTAACTTCAGCTTCAGTGGTGGGTTAAACAACTATCCATACCGCATCGAATTCTCGAATATCCTGATGCCATGGATGAAACCATCCTTCCACGGTGTAGATAACGGTACGACGGTTCAGTTTATCGACTCCAGCGATTGCAACATCAAAGTCGGTTATTTCAACCCTGATGATTATTGCAATGTGGCGCCGGAAATTGCCTTCACCTGCTTTACACAAGGCAACGCTAATTTGGCCACTGGCCCGGCTGTAGCCTTGTTCCCATACGCAGCTGTTGATCCGAATGAAATATACGCACCTGCACCTGCCAACCTGCTTGGTTCGGTGTACGGCCTGGCTTACGATCGTGAAATCAAACAACTGTATGCCGCTGCCTTTGTAAAACGCCACGTTGGCCTCGGACCACTTGGAGAAGGTGGCATCTACCGCATTGATTATTCCAATGATATTCCGGTGGTTACTCCGATCTACACTGTTCCGAATGCGGGTACTGTAAACCACCCTGTAGGAGATCTTTCCGGACCATTGAGCCAAAGTTTGGATGCTGATGCCTTCGGAAAAGTTGGCAAAGCAGGCCTGGGCGATCTGGATATTTCCAGCGATTTTGAGAGGCTTTGGACGGTGAACATGTTCACCGGAAATCTGGTTCGGATCGATAGTATCCGGCGCAATCCAAGTTCTGTTGAAATCCCGATTGCGTCTGCGCCGGTTTGTAAAAACGGTGTCTTCCGGCCTATGGGCGTCAAGTACTCCCGTGGCATGGTTTATGTAGGCGGTGTTTGCAGTGGCGAAGACAATGGCGACACCGAAGATCTCTCTGCTTCCGTGCATGAATACAATCCCGCTACCGGCGCATGGAAAATGGTGCTTGATTTTGATCTTACGTCACCAGCGTACAACCATGGGGATGTAGTGGCAAACGTAAACCCGAACCTGGCGCAGTGCAAGGAGTGGGAAACCTGGACCGACATTTATACCGAGCGCAACCTCGTACCCAATACAGGTGCAGGAGAACCCAGCAATGTCTTTACCGGAAACTTTGAAATCGTAGGCGGTGGCCCAACCGGCGCAGAATTCCGGTGCCGTGCACAAGCCATGCTTTCTGATATCGAATTTACCAAAGACGGGCTGGTGATGATTGGCCTTATGGACCGTACCGGTCACCAGTTTGGTTATCGCCAGTACCGCCCAACAACCGTGGCAGGTGATCCAATCTCCGCTACCATTGGCGGCGATATTCTCGCGGCAATTCAAACACCTGGCGGCTGGTTGTTGGAGAACAACGGTACCATACCGGTGGTCAATACCGAAAGCCTCTTTGGTTCCTTTAACCAGGAAGGCCCGGGAGGTGGTGAGTTCTTCTACGACAACGCGCGTTCCTACCACTCCGATGCCGATGCCGGTGGCCTCGTGCATGTGCCAGGCACCAGTGAGGTACTGAGCGTGGTGGTTAACCCAAATACTTCTGTGTACACCTTCGGTGGTGGCGTAGCCTACTACAGCCTGTTGACAGGAAGTACAGTGCGCAACGACCTGACGGTGATTGACCCGACCCTGGGTGATCTTGGGTCTGGCAAATCGAATACATTGGGCGATCTGGAAGCCATGTGCGACCCGGCGCCGCTGCAAATTGGCAACTACGTATGGCTTGATTGCGACGCCGATGGCGTGCAGGATGCCTGCGAAGACCCACTTGCGGGTGTCTTGGTGAGCCTCTATGATGCCACTACCGGCGCATTACTGGCTACTACCCAAACCAGTGCCAACGGTACCTACTATTTCACTGGTATTGGAACACCTGGGGAAAACTGGATTTCAACTCCAGGAAACGACAGTATTCAGCCGAACACCACGTATAAACTGGTATTTGGCACCGATGGTACTACCCAGCAGTTTAACGTATCTGCCGGATACCTGACCATCAACGGACAGAACTATCCGCTTACAGCAGCAAATACTGGTGAAGGCCTGACGCCGGATAATAACGACTCCGATGCAGCGATCGCAAATGATCCCGGCAAGCCTTGGAACGACCTGCCGACGATCATGTACACCACCGGTATGGCCGGCTGTACGGATCATACCTTGGATGTTGGTTTCCTCTGCGACACCCTCGTGGTCATTTATGCTTGTGAGAAGAAAACCAACACTGGCTGGTTTAACCTCCCGGATGCTGATGTGCTGGTTGATCCAACGGGTACCCATATTGTGACCTACCACATCTCTGAGACCAATGCTTTGGCTGGTATCCAGCCGTTGCCGACGCCTTACCTTGGTGTGAATGGATACTCCGTTTGGGCAAGGGTATTCAACCCCTCAACCGGACAGGTAGATGCAGTTGAAGTACACCTCTTCACTAAGCCAAAACCCAAAGCATACGCATCCAGTCTGAAAGTTTGCCCTGATGCCTTCTCTGGCATGATGGGTACGTTCTACCTCCCCAATGCGGATGCGCAGGTAACCGCCGGTGTGCCCGGACTATCCGTAACGTATCACCTGTCGGAAGATGATGCTACCGCAGGCGCTTTTGCCTTGCCGGATACCTTTGTCTCCGGGACGATGACCATCTGGTCGCGGGTGGTGAATGCCGACGGCTGCTTCGATGTGGATATTCTCCAACTGCTGGTATTGCCGAGCCCTGCAGTAGTGCTGTTCAGCAAAGACAATACCTGCTCCGGCGCCAACAATGGCTCCGTAAAAGCGCAGATTGTTGCTGGCCCTGCACAGTACACCTACGAATGGTCTACCGGCTTTAACGAGGGCCCGATCGCCTCGATGATTTCTGAGATTGTCCAACTGACACCAGGACTCTACACCGTTACCGTTACCGATGGAAATGGCTGTACAACATCCTCCACAGCTGCTGTCGACGAAGGCATTGCCTTCCACCTTCAGCAACTGCCAGATGTTGGACCGGTGAACGCTGGTACGCAAATTGGGCCAATTGGTTTGGTAACCAACCTCTGGGGCGCGAACTTCATTTGGACTGGCGGCGCACCCACTGGTCTAAGCGATGGAACCGCTACAATGTTGAACCCGGTTATTCCGCCGTTCACGGCTGTTGGTCCTGCCGTTTCGCAGGTGGTGGTTACTGCGACGCTTGGTCAATGCATCGATACCGATACCTTCAACATCACTGTTATGGGTCCGATGTTCAGTGAAGCGGGTGATATTTTGACAGAAGTTGACAATCCGGTACAAGCCGTAGATGTTCAACTGGAAGGCTTACATCCATTCCTGCCAGCCGTAGATGTTACCCAGGCAACGAACGTCAATGGGGGCTTCTTCTTCGAGCAAGTATTGCCACAAGGCTCAAACTATACGGTAACACCGCATAAGGACGATGATCCGCTGAATGGCGTGAACACCTTCGACGTGAAACTGATCCAGAATTACATGCTGGGTATGCCAACGCTGACTTCCCCGTATCAGTTGATCGCGGCAGATGTTAACCATTCCGGAGCGATTACCGTCAAGGACCTGCGCGACCTGCGTCGCCTCATCCTGGGTCAGGATCAGAACTTCCAGCACAATACCTCCTGGCGCTTCGTCGACCGCGGATATGTGTTCCCGAACCCTGTCAACCCATGGTCGGCGCCGTTCCCGGAAACCATCGATGCTGCCAACATAAACAGCAACCACCTGGTGGATAATTTTGTGGGTGTCAAGATTGGTGATGTGAACAACAGCGCCGTCTCCAGCAGTCTCATGGGCGTGAGCGATCGCTCTTTTGGTACCATGATGATTGATGTGGATGACCGGAATGTGAATGCCGGAGAAACCTTCCGCGTCGACTTCAGCACGCAATCGGTACTTGGATACCAGTTTACCCTGGCACTAAGTGACCTGGAGCTTGTAGCAATCGAAGGCACTGACGGTATGACGGAAGAGAACTTTGGCGTGTTTGACAATGCCATAACGACGAGCTTTAATGCTGAAGGCCAATTGCCGGTTAGTGGCAAATTTGCCATTACCTTCCGCGCCAAGCGCAGCGGTATGCTGCACGATCTGATGCAGGTATCCAGCCGCATAACACTGGCTGAAGCCTATGGCGCAGGTGATGGAGAACTTGGCAAACTGGATGTTGCCCTTCGCTTTAACAACCATGGCAACAACACTGTGGTCGCGCAAGGCTTCGAATTGTACCAAAACGTACCAAACCCATTTGCAGCAACTACCAGCATTGGGTTCTATCTGCCAGCAGCTACCAGTGCCACCTTGAGTATTTACGATGATATGGGACGTCTGATTTACACGCAACGCGGCGACTTCGCCAAAGGACAAAATGCCATTATCCTGGATCGCGCACAAGTGCCTGCAAGCGGCGTGTTGCTTTACAAACTGGAAACGGCAACTGATGTGGCTACAAAACGCATGATTGTAGCCGATAAATAGAGATGAATTGAAATGGGTGAGCGTAAACCATCCGCAAGGACTTTACGCTCACTCCTATTTAACACAGGAAGTGATGACTTTTCATGAGGAGGCCCTTGCCTCCCCCGCAGCATACAGGGCGCTGCAAAAGCGCAGCGCCCTGTCGCTGTTGGGCCAGGGCAAATTTGGGCTGTTTTAATAGTTTCTCCCGCCTACAAGGAGATTCCCGGCGGCAAATTGAAAACGTAAGGCCATTCGAAGCACATGCTTTGAGTGGCCTTTTTGTGTTATCAAATTTGCATGTGGCATGGTAGCACGCCGTTTTCGGCGTTAGAACGCCAGCCGTTCACGGCTGTGAGTGTTCGTGCTTGCGATCAGAAGTAAACAAAGATGTAAAGCGCCGTGAGCGGCGACGGATCTGACGCCGTGGCCGGCGTACTACTTCTGTGTCGGGCCAACAATCAAAAAATTTGGGTAGTCATTTTTGTCTGGAAAACGATGCGTTTTGGCGATTTATCCCAGTATTGATCCGAGAATCATTTTAAAATTGGGGTGTATTTTAGTCAGGCATTATATACTAAACTAACCCAATCATGAAAAAAACTTACCTTATCCTCTTGTTGCTGAGTTCCCTCTCTCAAACCAGTTTTGCCCAAAAAAAATCCTATACCCAACTTCCCGACCTGGAATCCTGGGTTCCAAAAATTCTATCCGACTGGTCGGCGCCCGGATGTGCTGTAGCGGTCGTGAAAGACGATAAAATCATTTATGCCAGTGGATTTGGATACCGCGACGTGGAACAAAAGAAAAAAGCCACAGCCAATACGGTGTACCAAATTGGTTCATCTACCAAGGCTTTTACGGGTGCATTGTTAGGCTGCTTGGAAAAGGAGGGCTTGTTGGATTTTGATGAAAAAACAACAACGTATTTACCCGATGCAAAGTTTGCTAATGAGGAACTTAGTAATTCCTTGACGGTACGCGACTGGGCATGTCATCGTTCGGGCCTACCAAGACACGATGTTTCCTGGTACCTGAACCCTACCACCCGTGATAGCCTGGTTTGGCGTTTGCGATACCTGGAACCGAATGCAAAACCCCGCACCCAATGGCAGTACAATAACTTCGGATACCTACTCATGGGCGCGATGGCAGAACATATTACGGGTGAAAGCTGGGAAACAAATGTGCGGACCCGGTTTTTCGAGCCATTGGAAATGAATACGGCCAATTTTGAAATCTGGAATATGCCTTTATCAGCAGATGTCGCAAAGCCATATTCCGAAAACAAAGGCATGATCAAACCCATGAAATATTATCATATTGAGGGAATGGGACCGGCAGGCTCTATCGCTGCAAGCGCCAGCGAAATGGCCAACTGGATGATCGCCTGGCTCAATGAGGGCATGTTTCACGATAAGGAGGTTATTCCGGCCGCCTACGTGCGCGAGGCAATGTCATCGCAAATGGTAGTCAATGGCGCCCCCCCGGGTAAGGATATGCCTGACTTATTTTTTTCAAACTACGGAATTGGATGGTTTTTGAGTTCCTACAAAGGTCATTACAGGGTAGAACATGGAGGTAATATTGATGGTTTTACCGCAAGTGTGTGTCTCTTTCAACCGACAAACTGGGCATTGTGGTGTTGGTCAACCAAAATGCTTCCAGCGTTAACCCCATTATCCGGAATACCATTGCAGATAAACTATTGGGATTTCCCGCCTACGACTGGAATAAGGACTTGCTGGAGGCAAAGCAAAAACAGGAGGCCGCAGCAGCGACCGCAGTTGCCAATGATAGCCTGGGGCAAAAATCTGGTACCTCGCCTTCTCATTTGTTGGGTGAATATACCGGAATGTACGAACACCCCGCTTATGGGGTGATTCAGCTGTTTGTGCGCCATGATTCCCTAATTGGGCATACCAAAATAGCCGATTTTTACCTAAAACATTATCACTACGACGTTTTCAAGGTGCTTTTTCTGGAGGATGCAGATGAAGAAGAAGACGGTGTAAACTTCCAGATTCAGTTCGAATCCAACTTAAAAGGTGAAATATCTGCGATGAAAGCCTACGGGCTTGAGCCATCCCTTCAGACGCCTGTTTCCTACGAAAAAAAGATCGTCGCATTAGCAGTCGAAAAAGACGAACTACAAAAATATGTGGGCGATTATGTGTTAGGAGACATGGCAGCCAAAGTGTTCGTACAAGCAGAAAATACCCTGGTGGTTTTCGTACCTGGACAGCCCGAGTATCCTACGGAGCCCATTGGGAATCATGAATTCAGGCTCAAGGATTTAGCAGGCTATAGTGTTCGTTTTGAGGTTGATGCTGCTGGTACGGTTACCGCTGTGTACTTTATTCAGCCCAATGGAACATTCAGGGCTGAAAAGAAAAAGTAAAATGGTGATTTCTATAGGGTAATAGAAAATGGGTGGAGCATGAGGTCAGGTCGGCCTACAGTTGCTTCACCCATTTTTCTCAAAAATCCGTCCCCAACGCAATGTGCAAAATGGGTTTTTGCACCACCCGGGTTTCAATGCCCCAGCCGTAATCAGCCCGCAGGTACATACCGAACAACAGGGTCCTGACCCCAACGCCGTAACCCACCACCAGCGGGTCTCTGAAATAGTTGACTTTCACCGTAACCGTAGGTGGGTTGTACAGGTAAATGATGTTGAGTGGGTTGGTGCCGCTGAATGGTGAACTGCCTTGCCAGGCCGTTCCGGCATCGAAAAAACCGGTCAGCTGGAAATTGCGCCAAAAGTTGCTCACCACCGGCTTGTTGGAGAAATACTTGAAAATCGGTACCCGCAGTTCGGCATTAAACAGCGCGTAGGAACTGCCATTGCGGATATTTTGCTTGAAACCGCGCACATTGGCCGCGAGTGTCTGGTAGGCAAAGTCCTCGTTTTGCGGCACCGGAATGTTATCATTGAATTTAGGAAAAATCCAATTGTCTACGCCACCAAGGTAATAAAGGATACGCTCTGAGCCAAAGGTGGTGGCGCCAGCCAGTCGGAAAGCCAGGATAGATCGGCGGTCGATGGGTAGGTAATGCCGCGCATCCAGCCCCACCACGGTCATGAAGCCGCTGTTGAAGCGCAGGCTCCAGTTGGGCTGCGTGTTGAGTTCGAAGCGCTTCACGGCCTCTACAAATATTTTGGCGCGCGTTCCGGTGCGAATATTGAGGTCGATGTCCACGGTATTGTCGTAAATGGCACTGAGCCGGAAAGCGGCGCGCTGCTCCGCGAAGTCTGGTGCATCCAGCGTTGCCTGGTCGGTACTCAGGGCAATGGCTTTGTCCTGGCGCAGGGTAAAAGTACCCCTGATGCTGGTATAAGTATCAAAGGGTAGCGCAATTCATACTGCCCCAGGATGGTGTTGTTGCGCACCTGCTGGATGTTGTTCAGGGCCGTCACGTTGGTTCTGCGGTACAAAGCGTAGCGCTTATCCAGCCGGTGCCGTTTGTTGTCCATCCACAGGTAATATTCCGCGCCATTAAAGGTGGTGGGCAAACGGAATCCGGCTTCCACTACATAGTCTTCCAGTAAATCCTTGAAATTGGCTTTGATGAGGATGCCCGGCGGTGGGGTCCGGAAGGTGCCCGGCGTTCCGGCGTAACTGTCGAGGCCCTCAAACAGCAGGTTGTTGTCCATGCTGGTAGAAATGTAATCGGTGCGGAAGTGCAGGCGGTAGGGTACAATCCGGGAAGGGTAGAAGCGGATAACGGACGAGGGGTAGTTGGCCGCGAGCCCCCTGCGTAGGGGCTTGATGGGGCGCAAACCTTCTACCGGCACGGGCTTTTCTTCCGGTGCACGCGCGACTTCAGGTTGCGCTGCGGCGTCGGGACTGGGTGCGCTGAGGTAATCCGGTATTTGAAAAAGCGCGCCTGGCGGGATGTCTGGGATGGTGTCAGTCCTTGGAATATCAAGTGGAAAAGCCTTAGCAGGTGTGGTTACATTGCCCAGAGGCTTATCTATACGTTGTTCGGGTTGGGGGAGTCCCATGGAGGTGAGCTGCAGGCTTTTGGCACGGGTAATCCAGGCAGGTGTGTAGTTTCGGGTTTCGCGGTCCGACAGGTAAAAGTGAATGCTGCCCTGGCGCTGGAAAGCTTCGATCTGCCGTCCGCTGCGGCCAGCGGTATGGTACATCTCCAGGTTTTGCCGGAAATTGGTTTGGTTGTACGTCACCGCCTTTTTTCGGTATACAGGAATGGTCCGGATGCTGTCGATCTGGGTCGAATCCAGGTTGACCCGCACGGAATCCTCCGGAACCAGCAGACGAAGCGCTTTTTTCCCGTGGCCATTCGCCCTGAAGATCTTTGCTTAACCCGCGGGCGTCGGCGCCATCGTGAAGGTAAAACACCGTTTGGTAATAGGCCACATAGGGCTTCAAAAAGCCGGCCTGACGGTTCACTACACCACTTTCATCGCTCAGGTAGGCAAAATAGGTGCTGTCCATCCCTACCGGACAGCGCTCATTGGCAAAGGGGGTATCGGTCAGGCGTTGCAATTCCGGGCTTCGGGTTTCCAGGTCGTAAAAAAAGACATCGAAGTTGTTGATCGGCAGGATGGTGTCGATCTTTTGGGGCGACAAGGTATCAGACATGCGGTTGCTGCTGAACAGCACGCCTTTACGGCCATCGAGCACCGTTATGGAAGCATCCAGATCGTCCCAGAAGTCCTGAGTGATCCGGTCGGTCTGGCGGTTTACGGTCCGAAAAATGAACAAATCGGAGTAGCCTTTAACAGCGGCGGAAAAAAGCATGTCAACCGGACTAATAAAATCCATGCTGTACACCCGCTGGTAGTCGGCTGGCAGTTCTACGCGCTCCTTCTTCTCTTTGGGTTTTGCAGGGTTAAGGATGCTGAGGTACAGCAAGTCGCGTTTTTCGTACAGTATGCCCAGCTGCTGGTTGTCGGGGTGCCATTTCACCAGCGGGTAATTTTGGTCAAGGTCCTGCTGGGAGTTGCGCATACCGCCTTTCATAACCAGTTTCTTTTTTCCAGTCTGGAGGTCGGCCACCCACACTTTCCATTTGCCAATATCGTTGCTCACCCAAACCATCCGTTGCCCGTCGGGGCTCAGTTGTGCCCTGAAAAACGGCAGTTTTTTCTTGTTTTTTATGACAAACTGCTGGGTTTCGTCGGGCAGCGCGGTATACAGGGCTTCTTCGGCGTAGCGCTGCCGAAAGTACTCCATCAGGGAGTCGGTGGTACGGCGGTAGCCGGTTCCGAGCACATAAAGAAAGCCGGCATCGATGCTTCGGTTGATGCGGGTAAGGTAAAGCAGGTTGCTGACAGTGCCTTTACCGAAGTGGAGGCTGATGTAATACCAAAATGCATGACCGGCAAGCCGCGGATGTTCTTTCGCCAGCTTGTCGAAGTCCTTGTATTTCTCAGAAGCCAGCAGATCGCGCAGCTGGTTGTCGTTGTCCACATTCCACTCCTCGCCGCAATAGGCCAGCAGTCCGTTGGTGTACCAACCCGGCAGGTTGAGCAATACAGCATTTTGTACAATCTCCTGAATGTTGCTCCCAAACAACATGGAATTGAGGATGACGCCTGCTACCCCTTCCCGGATTTGCGCGCGAAGGTGCTGGTGATTGCCGTCGAAATACACGAAAATTTTGTTGCCCACTACCTTTGTTTCACCGGCCCGCAGTTGAAAAATATCCTCTTCGCCTATGTTGCTTTGTTTGAGATCGGTCAGATCGATGAACACCAGCATTTCAATTTTGTCCGTCATCTGATGCTCCAGCAATTGCTGCACGGCGCCAAAGTCGTATTCCGCCATTTGCAGGGCCGACTGCGCGATGTTGCGCGCATCGCCGTACCAATAGGTGTCGAAATTGGCCGTCTCGTAGTGCAACCAGTCGTCGAATTGCCGGTGGTACTGGATGCGGTTTTTACCAAAGGAAGTCTGGGAAGTGGTTTGGGCGCACAACAGCGCCGGAAATCCCAACAGGAAAAGGTATATTATACGCATAAGAACGGTGGTGTGTAAGTGCAAATGAGGGGTATGTATACAACGCGCAAGGATCGAATAAGATTATAAACTTTGCTGCCGGAAGTTACTGCAAAGACAGGATTATCCATTTCATTGTTGTCTTAAGTCGTGCTTTTCTTGGGTGGAATGCATAAAATGTCGTGCAAATGCGATTTTTTTGTAAAAATTTGCCCGATATGCGCCAAAAGTAACGACCATGCAGAACAGCGCCCAACCCATCCTGAAACCCGAATTGCAAAGCTTTGATCTTTTTTTAGAAGGAATTGCGCTGCTTTTTCTGCTTGCACTCTTCCTGTTTCCTGTCTTGAACTACAGCTCCCTGCCCGATGTCATTCCCCGGCATTTTAACCTCAGGGGAGAAGCAGATGGTTTTGGACAAAAAGGCATGCTTTGGTTGCTGCCGGGTTCAGGGCTGTGTTTGTATGCCCTGCTTACTTTGCTGAACCGCAAACCCCATGTTTTCAATTTCCCGGTAAAAATAACCGAAGAAAACGCCCTGCAGCAGTATACCAAGGCCACCCGTTTGATCAGGTTGCTCAAGGCTTTTGTGCTGTTGTTGTTCAGCTACATCACCTGGGAAATGATAAGGGGTGCCTTGCAGCAGGAACTTATGCTGGGCCGTTTTTTTCTGCCAGTTCTATTTATGGGCATGTTTGGCATTCTAGTCTGGTACCTGTATGCCGCCATGCGAAAAGGCAGTTGAATTTACCAGGGAATGCGCTGCTTATCGCGCCAAAAATACCCCGACAAGGTTGCTTCAGGATCAGTGGCCAACCAGACTGCCGTTTCAGCACCCTTTTCCACCGACCGGACTGCTCCGCTGCCACCCATATCGGTTTTTACCCAGCCGGGCGACATGGCGTTGACCACAATGCCATCTGCCGCCATGGCATGCGCTACCTGACGGGTAATCCCGTTCATCAAGGTTTTGGAGAGGCAGTACACCGGCGACCAGCCGCCAACCGGGGCGCTCATACTTCCCCCATCAGAACTCATGAAAATGATCCGTGAACCGCGTTTGAGCAGGGGGTGGAACGACTGTACCACCTGCAATGCACCCACCGCATTGGCTTGCAGTACCTGCCAGATTAAATCCGCAGGCGCTTCCAGAATTTGTTGGTCATTTTTTAGCAGGATACCGGCATTGTTAATCAGAACATCCAGGGCAGTACCTTTATTTGTCAGTTGTTCAGCGGCAGCGGCAATGCTTTCGGGGCTGCCCAGATCCATTTCCAACCAGGTCACGGCATACCCTTTTGCCTGCAAGGCCGCCACAGCTGCCTGGCCGCGTTCGGGGTTTCTGGCCGACAGAATTACCGAACAGCCCGCGGCACCCAGCTGCCGGGCTATTTCGAACCCAATGCCTTTGTTGGCGCCGGTGACGAGTACAGTTTTCATGTTCATCGCTTTATGATATTTACAGTGTAAGGTAGCGTCGGCAATGCAAAAAATCTACCTGATGGTTGATCCATGTTTTTGGGTTTTTTCAGTTTTGCTGCGCAAACTAGTTGTCCCGCAGAACGCGCCGATGGGCGCAGAAGATATGTCGGATTAACTAGTTGTCCCGCAGAACGCGCAGATAGGCGCAGAAGATATGTCGGATTAACTAATTGTCCCGCAGAACGCACAGATGTTATGTGGTGCAAAATAGTTGTCCCGCAGAGCGCGCAGATAGGCGCAGAAGATATGTCGGATTAATTAGTTGTCCCGCAGAACGCGCCGATGTTATGTGGTGCAAAATAGTTGTCCCGCAGAGCGCGCAGATAGGCGCAGAAGATATGTCGGATTAACTAGTTGTCCCGCAGAATGCGCAGATACCCGCAGATTTTTTGAAATAGCCCAGCTTGTGTACCCGCAGATGTTTTGCGCAGCAAAACATCTGCGGGTATCTGCGCGTTCTGCGGGACACTTATTTGCGCAGCAAAACTTCTGCTGATGCTGCGTGTTCAGCGGGACACTTATTTGCGCAGCAAACTACCAGAAACAAAAATACCAATATTGCCATCCATTAACTCACGCCGCCGCCATTCGTCCACGTTGTGATAGGCGATACAAAGCAGAGTTTACCCTCCGGGTTGTCGGCCATGAGGATCATGCCCTCCGATTCGATGCCCATCATCTTGCGCGGCGCCAGGTTGGCCAGCACAATTACCTGTTGGCCGATCACTTCCTCCGGACCGTAATGTTCAGCGATGCCGGAAAGGATGGTCCGCTGCTCAAAGCCTAAGTCGACGGTGAGTTTGAGCAGTTTTTTTGATTTTTCCATTTTTTCAGCCGTCAGGATGGTGCCCGTGCGGATGTCGAGTTTGGCAAAATCGTCGTATTGAATCGTGTCTTTCATGGGTGCTGGTTCGGCCGCTGTGGCGACAGCAGTGGATAATTCAGTATTGTTGTTGGCGGCATCAGTGGCTTCCAGTTTGGCCACCTGCGCAGCAATCACCTCGTCGGGGATGCGGGTAAACAAATGTTCAGCAGTCCCCAATGCGTGCATAGGCCGCATGATCGGGTTGCCTTCAGCCAGTTCGTTGAGCATGTCGAGCCATTCCCCCTGATCGTGGAAGGCAGGCAGGTTGAGCATGGTGCGCATGCGGGCGGCAGCAAACGGGATAAACGGGCGGGCGGCCACCGATAGCGCAGCCACATATTGCAAACTGAGGTTCATGACCACCTTTACTTTTTCGGGGTCTTCTTTTTCCAGTTTCCAGGGTTCGTTGAATTGGAGCAAAGCATTGCCTGCGCCCGAAATTTCCATGAAAATGCGCAGGGCTTCCCGGAAATTAAAATGCTCAATTTCCCGTCCGAGGTCTTCGAGTTTCAGGTGCAGCAAATGCAAATCAGCGTCGAAAGTGGTGGTTTGGGTGGCATCCCAACCGCTGCGGCATTCTCTGCTGAGGTCGACATCCGGTACCAGTCCGCTGTAGAATTTATGCGACAGCACCAGCACCCGGTTTACGAAATTGGCCAGGTTGTTCACCAGCTCGGAGTTGGTGCTCTCCTGAAATCCCTTCCAGGTGAACTCGCTGTCTTTTTGCTCCGGCATGTTTTTGATCATGTTGTACCGCAGCGCATCTTCCTGCCCCGGCAGTTCTTCGCAGTACTCGTGTACCCACACCGCCCAGTTGCGCGAGGTCGATAGTTTGCGGCCTTCCAGGTTCAGGAACTGGTTGGCCGGCACGTTGACCGGAAGGATAAACTCGCCATGCGCCTGCAAGATGGCCGGAAATATCAGGCAGTGGAAAACGATGTTGTCTTTGCCAATAAAATGCACCAGCGAAGTATCTTCATCCTTCCAGTAGGGCTCCCAGTCCCGGTTGTGGTCGAGCGCCCATTGTTTGGTGGCGGAAATGTAGCCAATGGGTGCATCCAGCCACACGTACAATTTTTTGCCTGCTGCCCCTGGCAGTTCTGCGGGCACATCCACGCCCCAATCGAGGTCGCGGGTCATGGCGCGGGGCTGCAGGCCGCCATCGAGCCAGGAGTTGCACTGCCCGATGACGTGGTTTTTCCAGTCGGCCGGGTTGTGCAGTTGTACGCCATTCAGGGTGCCCTGGTTGATCCATTCCCGCAGCCAGGCCTCGTGCTCATTGAGTTTCAAGTACCAGTGGGTGGTGGGTTTCAATACGGGCGTGCTGCCGCTGAGGGTGGAGCGGGGGTTGATTAGTTCGGTAGGACTGAGAGTAGAGCCGCAGCGCTCGCATTGGTCGCCATAGGCATCCGGATTGGCGCAAGTGGGGCAGGTGCCGATAATGTAGCGGTCGGCCAGGAACACACCCGCCTGCTCGTCGAAATACTGGTCGCTGATTTTTTCTTCAAACTGCCCGTTGTGCAGCAGCGTTCTGAAAAAACCCTGAGAGGTTTCGTGGTGCAGCGGATCGGAGGTGCGGTGATAAATGTCGAATTCGATGCCTATTTTTTGGAAGGTATCCCGCAACAAAGCGTGGTACTGGTCTACAATTTGCTTGGGCGAAGTACCCTCTTTCCGGGCTTTGATGGTGATGGCTGCGCCATGTTCATCAGAACCACACACAAACACAACGTCTTTGCCCATCAGGCGCAGGTAGCGCACGTACACGTCGGCAGGCAGGTAGGCGCCGGCCAGGTGGCCGATGTGCAGCGGGCCGTTGGCATAGGGTAGGGCAGCGGTGACAAGGTGTCTTTTTTTCATGGGTATCAGACTTTGGCTGTTGGTCCGGGAATGGCTTGTGAAAAGCCTTAGAACAGCGGCATTTGTTGTTTGCGCCGCAAAGGTAAGCACTTGTTTGGGATTTCGATTTAGCGCACTGCCAGGCTTTTACTTTGATTCCGGATGCCACTCAATCATAAATCGTAAATCATGCCAGCGCAAATCGAAAATTTCCCCGGATTAATCCTCCTCCCGGATGGGCACATACGTTATGCCTGGCACCCTTTTTTCAAACCACACCAGCGAGGCCTGGGTTTTGTCGCCGGTTTGGGTGTCGCACTTAAAAAAAAGGTAGTACAATTGTTCAAAACCCGCGATACGGGTCATTAGGTCCGGGAGTGTTTTTTGCTCATTGTCGAAATCGAGCAAAAAGCCACGGCGTTCGCTGTTCCACACGTAATAGGCATCGTCGTGGGTTTCAAGGATGGTCAGCAGCACCGCGTCGTCGCTGAATTGTTCCATGAACTTTCGGGCCAGCACGCCGTGGTGTTTCGACCAGTCGCGGGGGCGGCTGCGATCTTCTGCAAACTTAAAAGTATCGTGTACATAAGCGATCAGGCGCAGCCTGCGTCGGTCGTCTGGATCCAGGTTGGGGATGCGGTTGATGTTGTCGAGCACTTCGTTGACATGCAGACAAACCTTGCCTTCCGGGTGCCCAAAGCGCGGCTCACCCCAAAACATTCCCTCACGGAAAATGGGTTGGGCCAGTAGTTGCGCTTCCAGCGGAGTTTCCGGCTGTAAAAGGCGTTCCAGGGCATTGGGTTGGTCCAGCAGGCGCTTCATTACCGTCGTTCGTCGGGCAAGTGTGTAATTTGGTCGGCGAAAAATACGCAATGTACACGACTGTTGGGGTTAGACGGTTTATTTGTTGATGTGATTCTATGTCGGCGATCTATGCTAGCAGGAGTATAGGTGTTTTGCAGCAATCTCTACCGCAGATGGAAAACTCGTATATCGTTCCGGCGAATTGACGCTGTTGAGGTAGATTGGGAAGGATGGTACGCAGCTGTTTCACCCTCCAAAACGGACTACAGGAACTTGCACTCAACGGCTTGCTATCGGGCGTTTATTGGCTGGAGCTGTCCATCGGCAACCAGCATGAGCGGGTCTGGGTGGGGGTAAAAGATGATCATTAATAATTTATTTGTTTTTGGGGCATGAAACGCATCTGCAACGCATCAGATCATCAGCACCCTTGGTTAACGAGACGTTAAAGTGCCCCCGGCGCGCAGCAAACTTTGGCCCTACTCGTTTTAAATTCGTCTGTACAATCATTTTTAGGTAAGCAGGCGTGTGTAAATGGTCTTTATGGGAGGTATACTTTTACCAACACCATCGACCAGCAGCCTACACCCTAAACCCGATCATTAACCTACAATTTTTCAAAAAAAGCACCACTATGCAAAAATTCTGGTCTTTACTACTTGCAGGCGCACTGGGTGGCCTCGTTGTCATCGGTGGAGAAAAATTGACGGCTCCTGAAGCGGCGCAACCCCTGATCGTGCAGCAGCAACCCGCACCTGTTCGGCAGGTGAACTATGGCGGCGCCAATTTTGATTTTACCCGCGCAGCGGAAAAAGCCATGCCAACTGTCGTGCACATCAAAGCCTCTGAAAGCAAGCAGGCCGCGATCCAGCGCCAGCGCCAGCAGAACCAAACAAATCCTTTTCGCTATTTCTTCGGCGATGATTTTCTGTCGCCCTTCGACGGACAACGCTCCGGCACCGGTTCCGGTGTGATTTACTCTTCCGACGGCTACATCATCACCAACAACCACGTGGTGGAGTTTGCCGACGATTTTTTGGTCACGCTCCACGATAACCGCGAATTCAAAGCCCGTCTGGTAGCCCGCGACGCCAGTACCGACATGGCTGTTATAAAAATAGACGCCTCCGACCTTCCTGTCATCGAAATTGGCAACTCCGATGAGGTGCAGGTGGGCGAATGGGCACTGGCTGTGGGTAATCCCTTCGACCTGACCAGCACGGTTACTGCCGGTATCATCAGCGCCAAAGGTCGCGACATCAACATTATCAAAAACGGCATGGCCATCGAGTCGTTCATTCAAACCGATGCCGCGGTGAACCCCGGTAACTCCGGTGGCGCCTTGGTGGACGTCAACGGCCGGCTCATCGGCATCAACTCGGCCATCGCCACGCCCAACGGCACCTTTGCCGGTTACTCCTTCGCCATTCCCGTGAACCTGGTGACCCGCATTATCGACGACCTGATCAAATACGGCTCTTTCCACCGCGCCTACCTGGGCGTGGACATTGCGGCCATGGATTCAGAATTGGCCAAGGAAATCAACGTGCCATTTGTACAGGGCGTAGCCATTCTTGGCATCGACCCGGACGGCTCAGCAGCCAAGGCCGGCATCCTGGAAAAAGACATCATTACCCGTATAAATGGCAAAAATGTGACAGGACTGCCAGAACTTCGGGAGATGATTGGACGTTCTAAAGTAGGTGAAACCATTACCCTCACCGTGATGCGCAACGGCAACCAGAACGATGTTCCGGTTCGCTTGCGCACAAAAACAACGGGTTAAGAAACAATACCGGCCCAGTCCGGTGAAAGATAAAGTTGGTTTTTCGTTTTGTTTTGATGTGTCTGCTCCGCGCAATGCGGAGCAGACTTTTTTTATGTTTTGAGTTCGTATTGAGGTGGTGACTCAAAATTCACCCCCTCAATAATCTCGGTCCATTCAATCACCCACCCATCCCTTCCATACCCTGCAGCCGTGCATTCACGGGATCTTCCGGCGTTTGACTTGCTGATGTTTGGGAAAAGCCGTTCTTTTGCAGCATCATGGCTGTTTATCCAACTGCTATGATGTTCCCAACCTTCTACAACACAAAAAACATCCTGCCATGAAACGCACTTTGTTGCTGGCAGCCCTTTTTATTGCATTGGGCGCCGGTGCCTTTTACGCACTGATTTATAAGAAAAGCCAAACCGGCACCAGTGTGTCGTGGGACATGGATTTTGCCATCGAAAACACCAACGATGTACAAAAGATATTCCTGGCCGACCGCAACGGCACCACCGCCACCATCGAGCGAAAAGGCGACCACTGGATGTACAACGGCCGCTACAAAGCCCGCCCCACCGCAGTATCCACCCTGTTGGAAACCCTCACCCAACTTACCGTATGGTACATTCCTACCAAGGCATCACAGCCGGTGATGGTTAAAAGCCTGGCCACAGAAGGCATCAAGGTGGTGATTTATGGAAAAGACAACAAGGTGCTCAAAACCTACTATGTAGGCGGCGTGACCCCCGACGAGCGCGGCACCTACATGATCATGGAGAACTCGGAACAGCCCTTTGTGATGCACATTCCCTCCTTCATCGGACAGTTGCGCGTGCGGTATTTGTTGAAAGAAGACGATTGGCGCGACCGTACCATTTTCAGCGAGGATTTTGAAAAAATCAAATCCGTCTCCGTCGAGTACCCACAGCAAAAAAGCGAGTCGTTCGTGCTGAACAAAACCGGCAAAGCCGATTACGCCGTGCATCCCTTTTACAGCACCACCCCTCCCAGCAAACTGCCCCAGCGCAAAGGCGCCGCGGAGGCCTACCTGACCCAGTTTTCAAGTCTGGTATCAGAGGGGTTTGAAACAGAATATTTTCAGCGCGATTCCGTCCGCCAACTGGTACCCTTCGCCCTCGTTTCGCTGCAGCGCGACAACGGCGAGGAGCGCAAGGTGCGTTTTTGGGTACAGGAAATTGAATACCGGCGCGACAACAACAAACCCTATGTGGTACGCTACTTCGCCGAAACCGAGGACAACAGTTTTTACCTCGTGCAGGATCATGTGTTCGGACCCATCTTTCGGAGCTATTCGTACTTTTTTGAACAGGGGGATAAACGCAGGGTTCCCAATTAACGTGCGGTTTGGAAAGAATTTCCGATTTCCGATTACATGAATTTCTGATTTCCGATTACATGAATTTCTGATTTCCGATTACATGATTTCCGAATGCCGAGTTGATTGCAGATTTTTGATTTAGCGCTGATGGGGTATTTACATCAACAATCTCATTTCCTAAATCCAATCGGAAATCGGAAATCATGTAATCGGAAATCGGAAATCAGAAATTCATGTAATCGGAAATCGGAAATTCTATCCTTAAGGTGGTTCACTAACGTCCTCATTCCTCTTTCAAAAACGCCGGCACCCGCACTGCCCGTGCGGCCGGGGCCAAACTGGCCAGGAAACCGATGCCCAGCACGGTGAGCACAACGGGAAGGAAATCCAGCACACGCATGGCGATGGGGTAGGACTCCACCAAAAAACCCTGCGGGATGGTTACGATGCCCCAGGTTTTCTGAATGGCATACAAGCCGATGGCCAGGGCCATACCGATGACCATGCCAAAAGCGGTCAGCAGCACCCCTTCCAGCAGGAAAATGCGGCGAATGGCGCCATCTTCGGCGCCCATGCTTTTCAGGATGGAAATGTCTTTTTGCTTGTCGAGCACAATCATCCACAGGGCTCCAATCATGTTGAAAGCCATGAGGGCCAGCATCAGACAGGTGATGGCAAACCCCATCCATTTTTCCAGTTGCATGACCTTGAAAAAAGCCTCGTTCTGCTGGTAACGGTCTTTAATGGTATAGCCCTCGCCCATGATGGCGGTGATGGCCTTTTTGGCGTTTTGTATGTTGGCGCCGGGTTTGCACTTGAATTCCAGCGACGAAACCAGATCGTCGGGTGCACTGAGCAATTCGCGCATAAAGGCCAGATTGGTCAGGATATACTCGTTGTCGAACTCCTGTTGAATGGCAAAGGTGCCTGCCGGATAGGCAAATCGGGTAATGAAAGGCTTGTCGAGCACCGAGCCGGCTTTTTCCACCGGCATGTAAATGCGCAGCGTAGCCAGCGGGTCGTTGACATTTACGCTGAGTTTGTTTCGGATACCAGCGCCCACGACAACGTAATTGCGGTCGTCCTGTCGGAGCAGGTATTTGCCTTCCCGCAGGGTGGAATCGATACCATTGATGTGCACGTAGTTGTCGTCGACGCCTTTGAGAATGCCAAAATCCTGCGAACCTTCGTATTCGAAAAACGCGATTTCTTCCAGCGTCTGGCTGATTTGCCCCACACCTTCTACGCCTTGCAAACGCGCCAGCAAGAGGCTGTCGGCCTGAAAGGTTTTTCCTTTTGCTGCGACGACTTTGATTTCCGGATTGAAGTACCCGAAAAGATCAGATAGCAAATCCTCAAAACCATTGAACACCGAGAGCACCAAAATCAGCGCAGCAGTGCCAATGGCAATACCGCCCACCGAAATACCGGTGATGATGTTGATGGCGTTGGTAGAGCGTTTGGCAAACAAATAACGCCGGGCGATGCGGAAAGGGAAGTTCATGGACGACAAAGGTAAGGAACAATCGATCAAGTAGGGTTGAGCAAAACATGCACCTGGTCTTTGGGTGTTGGTCTTTAGTCTTTAGCCGCGATTGGGGTTTGCCAAAGACCAATACCCAAAGACCAAAGACTAATGACCAACACCCATCTCAACTACTGCTTTTGGTAAAAATGTTAAAATATAAGTTTTATCCTATACAAAATGCCCTACTTTTGACGTTCGGATAACTTGGTACTTGTTTTACAAACAGGTGCTTTTCGGAAAACAACTGTCTTTCTTAAACCAACAGCGTACTGTTTATGATTTCCCAATCCATCCTTGCTGCTTTCTGGTTCCTTCAGGCCAATGCTGCCGCCGCTACCGAGGTAGTGGAGGAAAAAAGTCGTCTCGACTCCTTCCTCGGTACCACCACCTCCAGTATGGTCATGTTTTTCATTCTGGTGTTTCTGTCCATCGCAGCGGTGTACATTATTCTGGAGCGTTATTTTACGCTCAACCGCGCTGGCCGCGTGGATCAGAATTTTATGAATTCCATCCGCGCTTCTGTTGAAAGCGGCAACCTGCAGGCTGCCAAGGCACTTTGCCAGAGTGTTGACGCGCCGATGGCGCGCATGGTGGAAAAAGGGCTCGACCGCATCGGCAAGCCGTTGGAAGACATCAACAAGGCCATCGAAAACGTAGGCAACCTGGAACTGCTCAAACTGGAGCGGAACTTGTCTACACTGGCTTCTATTTCCGGCCTCGGACCGATGTTTGGTCTGTTGGGTACCGTTACTGGTCTGATCCTTTCCTTCCAGGAAATGTCGACGGCCGCCAACGTAACACCACAGACGCTCTCTGGCGGTATCTATCAGGCGCTTACCAGTACGGCCATGGGTCTGATCGTGTCCATCGTATCCATGGCAGGGTACAACCTGTTGGTATCAAAACTGGATAAGGTGGTGTATAAAATGGAGTATACGGCCCTGCAGTTCATGGACCTGCTCCAGGAGCCATCCCGTTAAACGATCCGGTCCTGGTGGCCGGTATTTTATCCACATTGTCTCAACTTAATACTACTTAGCTATGGGCATGAAAAGACGTGTGCGTGTAACGCCATCCTTTAGCCTCGCCGCTATGATTGATATCATCTTCCTATTGTTGATGTTTTTCATGCTGACTTCCAAGTTTGTGACGCCGAACGCGTTGAACCTGCAACTTCCATCCAGCAGTTCAACCACCATGGCTTCGCCTTCGCTGGCCGTATCGGTGAATACCAAGGGTGAGTTTTTCCTCGATGGTGATCCTATCCGGGTGCGGGCCAATGAAAAAATTGGCCCAAAACTGCAAGCCATGCTGGAGGCGAAAATTAAAGCCAGCAAGGCCGACCCCAGTACCACAACCATAACTGTGGCGGCAGATAAAACCGTGCCGCTTGATTATGTCGTGACCATCCTCAATGTAGCCAATAACCTCCGGGTGAAAACCATTTTGGCCACCGATCCGGAAGAATAAGCGGATAAACTGTTAAAATTTTGCAAAATCAACGTAGGGTTTATGCAATTTTCATCCGCTAGGCGTCTTTTTAGGGTAACCTATCGGTTAGCCACAAGACCCACACCATTTAAATTTTTCGTCAGATGAAAGCGATAGCTCATAAAGAAGAAGACAGAACCAAATCGGTCGTGATCAGCATCGTGCTGCATGCCATCCTTTTGGCATTGCTTTTTTTATGGCATGTGACGGTTACCGAGCCTATTCTCGAAACACAACCCATCGTTATTGAATGGGGTGGCGGCGGCAGCAATGCTGCTGAAGGCTTGCCGGATGCCGGGCAGGGCAATGAAGCCGCTGCCACCGGACAGCAACTCGAAGACCCAACGATAACCGAACCGGTCAGTGAGCCTACCCCAACGCCACCTACCCCTGCGGCTACAGCGCCCTCCAAGCCCGCCGACAGCGGCAAAAAGGTAGCAACATCCAATGACGCCGATGCTGCAGCGATTCGGAAAGCACAACAAGAGGCCAAAGACAAGGCCAAAGCCGACGCCGATGCCAAGGCGAAAGCTGCCGCAGCCGAGCGTCAGCGTATAGCGGATGAAGCCGCAGCGAAGAAACGTCAGCAGGAAGAGTACGACAAGAAAAAGGGCACCTTTGGCGGCCAATTTGGCAGCGGTACCGGACCGGGTACCGGCAACAACAACAAGCCCGGTACGCAAGGAGTCCCCGGTGGTACGGGTAATGATCCTTTTGGTAAAACAGCCGGCGATGGTGGCGGCAGCGGCGGTGGCAGTGGTACCGGTACCGGTGTATCTATCGGCGGCGGACTGGCTGGCCGAAAACTGGTCAGCCGACCACGTATGGCCGACAATTCGCAGAAAACTGGAAAAATCATGGTGATGGTATGCGTCGACAGCGGTGGCAATGTCATCAGCGCCGATTATACCCTTTCCGGCTCCACCACCAACGATGGTGAATTGCGGAACAAAGCCATTCAGTGGGCAAAGCAACACAAATTCGGTATCTCCAATGTGGAAAAGGAATGCGGTACCTTCGCCTTTAATTTTCAGTTGCAGTAGCCCATCAGGAATGACGTTCCCAGCCAACGCATTGGCCAATATTTCACGTTTGATAAACCCCGGAGGGGTGGTATAAATTAATGCCACCCCTTCGGGGTTCTATAATTGGTGCAATTTGGGTTTCTATAGTATGCCACCCCTCCGGGGTTGTTTCAAGGCCCTGCTAAACCAATTGCGGCATTCGGGTTGTTGCAAAATCAGGTGGAGGTATCCACAATCCATGTTGGCAAAACCCCGGAGGGCTATGGTTTACACACATCTTTGCAGCGCCCTATTTTTAGGCCCGTAGGGCCGGCAAAACCGTATAACATGAAATGGAATGCCGTAGGCATGGCATTAAACCCCTGAGATTTGGGCAAATTTCACGTTTGCATCAGCAATTTGGGGCTGTTTCGAATGAAAACAACCATGAATCGCCAACATTGAAATGCCATGCCTACGGCATTCCGTAAATTGGGCCTGCGGAATACTACAATAATGCCGGCCCTACGGGCCTAAAAATCCAATACCGTAAAGTTGTGTGTAAACCGTAGCCCGCAGGGGGTGAGGTAAATTAATGCCACCCCTTCGGGGTTCTATAATTGGTGCAATTTGGGTTTCTATAGTATGCCACCCCTCCGGGGTTGTTTCAAGGCCCTGCTAAACCAATTGCGGCATTCAGGTTGTTGCAAAATCAGGTGGAGGTATCCACAATCCATGTTGGCAAAACCCCGGAGGGCTATGGTTTACACACATCTTTGCAGCGCCCTATTTTTAGGCCCGTAGGGCCGGCATTATGGTAGCAAACCGTATAACATGAAATGGAATGCCGTAGGCATGGCATTAAACCCCTGAGATTTGGGCAAATTTCACGTTTGCATCAGCAATTTGGGGCTGTTTCGAATGAAAACAACCATGAATCGCCAACATTGAAATGCCATGCCTACGGCATTCCGTAAATTGGGCCTGCGGAATACTACAATAATGCCGGCCCTACGGGCCTAAAAATCCAATACCGTAAAGTTGTGTGTAAACCGTAGCCCTCCGGGGTTCTATAATTGGTGCAATTTGGGTTTCTATAGTATGCCACCCCTCCTGGGTTGTTTCAAGGCCCTGCTAAACCAATTGCGGCATTCAGGTTGTTGCAAAATCAGGTGGAGGTATCCACAATCCATGTTGGCAAAACCCCGGAGGGGTGAAATATTATAGGGATGTATTGCTGGATCTGGTAGAACCCCCGGAGGGGTGGTATAACACTTAATCCACCCCTCCGGGGTTGACTTCACACGAAATCCTACTGCGCCATCAGCTGGCGGTCGTAGTCGTTCATGTTGTACTGATATTGGGCTGCCCGCTGGTAATCCTGCTGTGCCGCCGCCTTGTTACCCGCCTGCGCATACGCCCGCGCCCGCTCAAGGTAGGCGATGCCAAATTGTGGATTGAGCTGAATGGCATGGCTGAGATCTGCAATCGCTTCATCGTTGCGTTTCAGGCTTCGTTTAATCATGCCCCTTTCATACCAGACATTGACGTTGTTGGGATCGATTTCCAGGTACGACGTATAGTCCTTGATGGCATTGTCGAACTGCTGCAGGTTGAAATAGATCAAGGAGCGGTTGAAATAACCGTTCTTATTTTTAGGGTCGAGGTTCAGGCCCGCAGTAATGTCCGGAACAGCGTCTTGCAAATTACCCGAAGCGGCTTTAGCCGCACCGCGATTAATGTACAACTCAGATTTTGTAGAGGGCTTAATGGTTTCAAGCGCCAAACCGGCATCGTAGTCCTGGATGGCTTTTAGCACCAATCCGCCGGCCTGCTGATCAAATTTTCCCGACATGGCCATGTCAAAAAAAGTTTTTCCCCGGCTGTTGTACAACTCCGGGTTCTTCGGACTGATCCGGATGGCTTCGGTGTAGTCTTTCATCGATGCATCGAAATTACCCAGCCCGCGGTAGTACTGTCCGCGGTTCCAGTAGGGGAGGGAGTTGGTTTTGCCTTCAAATTTGATCACATGCGTCCAGAGCGTTTCGCCATTTTCCCAAACCTTGATCTGCCGAAAAGTAACGATAGCAAAAATCGCGAACAGGATGCCAAATGCAATGTTGAGCCCCGAGCGCTTGGCCGCATCGGCGCTGTATTTGTCGTATAGCCAGGCTGCAATGGCAAAAAAGCCGAAATAAGGCACATAAGTGAAACGATCGGCCAGGTAACCCTGGCCAGCACCGAACACCTGCAGCAAGAACATGACGTTGAAGAAAAAGAACAGGAAGCCGAACACCCACCAGCGTTTGTCCTTCCGCATCCACCAGATCACCAGCGCCGTAACCGCCAGAAACCCAATTGGGGCAGCGTAAACAATGCCGGGCAGCGGTTTAGGGTAGGGGTACAGCGGCGACATAGGGTAGGGAAACACCAATTTGTACAGGTACACACAAAAAGAATAGGCGCCAATGCAGAGCCGGTCGACAAAGGTAAAGTTGGTCACATCATCGTCCGTGGAGCCTTGCGCTCTCAGGGTGGTCAGGTTGATCAGGCCAAAAGCCAGAGAAAGCAACCAAAACGGCGTTTTTTCTATGATTAGTTTAAAATTCAGCGGCCGGCGAAGGAGGTAATCAATGGCCAGCATCGACAAGGGCAGGGTGACGGCCTGTACTTTGGAGAACAGCGATAATACCGCCATGGCTAACATAATCAGGTAGAGCCGTAGCCGTTTGCCGGAATCTTCGGTTTTGACCCAACGGATGTAATAGGCCAGGGCCGCAAAGAAGAAAACGGCAAAGAGCACGTCCTTGCGCTCTGTAGCCCAGGCCACCGATTCCACCCGCATGGGGTGGATGCCAAACAATAAGCCGCCAATGAAAGCGCCCCATCGGCCAATGCCCAGCAGCAGCAACACGCGTATGGCAAAATAGACCGTCAGCAAGTGCAGCAACAGGTTGGTGCTGTGAATAAGCGTGGTGTTGAAATCGCCGGCAAACCACTTCTCTACGGCAAAGCTGAAAATGGGCAGCGGATTGTAGTTGCCAATCACGGCACCTTTGTCGATGTCGAAAATGTTGGCGATACTCTCGCGGTTGATGACCTGCAGGTTGGGGTTTTCGGTGATGTTGGCATCGTCGTCCCAGTTGACCAGTTTATTGCTCAGGGAAGGCAAATAGCAAATGGCCGTCACCGCCAGGGCAATGAGCGCGGGCTTCAGCCAGTTGTTGTCAACCATGCTGTTTTGGTTGCTGCTTTTTTGTTGCGTTTTAACCGCTGGTTTGGCGGCGGGTACTGATTTGCGGGGGATGGGTTTTTTCGCCATGGCTGAACTATTTGGGCAAGGTGTTGCGGCTTGCAGCAGCAAAAATAGCAGACTTTGTCAAATCAAAGCCTACAAGGATAAAACGGCGGCCACCAAACTGTCTTCTGAGGTCATTTCAGCGCAAATAACCTGTGCGTAGCCCATGCCACGCAATTGTTCCGCCGTGGGTTCACCGATCGCAATCAACCGCTGCCCGGGAAGCAGGTCGTGATGGCTGAAATAGGACAGGGCATTGAGCGGGCTGGTCCAAACCAGCACGTCGGCATCAATTTGGGGAGGGTTTGTAAGGGGAGTGCTCTTGTAAACGGGTAGGTCCAGAACGTGGATTCGGCCTTCAAGCAGGCGCTGAATGCTGCGACGGGAATTTTGTGCCCCGGGGAAAAGAACGGTTTGGCCATCGGCCTGTGCGGCAAATAAAGTTGCAGTGGTGCCGGGGTCGCCATTTCCCGAAAATTCGATCGCGCGCCCGGAAGCCGCCGCAAGCGCAGCCGCCGTACCCGGGCCTATAGCCGCCAGCCGTGGTAAGCCAACAGGGGCCGACTGTTCAAAAAAATAGTGCACTGCTTTTTTACTGGAAAAGAAAATCCAGTCGCTGGCCGGCACAAGTTCTAAGGGAAGCGCCTGGAAATCCAGCAGGGAAAACCCGATAACCTGCCAGCCAGCGGCTTCCAGCTGTTGCCTGAACGAGGAGGCTTCCGATAGATTTCGACTGATAAAAACCGTCAAATACGTCAGGATTTAAGCGGAAACATGATTTTGGTATGCCAAATAAATGGTTCATAACCCTTGTATTGGGCATTCTGTGCAAGATCAGGGTTTTGTAAGTATAAAACCGAAAATGTCGATAGAAATGCTGGCCTGAAAAAACATTTGTCAAATAATGCACCATAACACACAGGCTATTTAATTCCATCCTATCTTTCTCCCTTTATTTTTGAAAACACTATTCTTCACCCTTAGTTCCCTGTCTGGCATGAATACTTCAGCATTGATTATGATGTTGGTCGCCAATGGTGTCGTTATTGGCATTTCTGTTTACTATTTCGTTCGCATTCTGCGCATGGGCCCAACAGACCATGTGGATGAAGACGAGGCCAACTACCCACGTGGCGGGTAGGATTTGCCCTTTTTACCGTATCATTGGGATTTTACGGTAAAATGTGATTTATTTGCTGCACAAACATTTCAAATTCTCAGGAAAACAACTACTACATGTCTACTCAAAATGAGTCATGGGGCTCTCGCGTCGGATTGGTACTGGCAATGGCCGGCAACGCCGTGGGTCTCGGTAATTTTTTGCGCTTTCCAGTGCAGGCCATCCAAAATGGCGGCGGTTCCTTTATCATTCCTTACCTCATTTGCTTTTTGCTGATGGGTATACCGCTGCTCTTTGTAGAGTGGAGTATGGGCCGCTTTGGCGGCTTGAGTGGCAACCACTCTACGCCATTTATTCTCGATACCATGGGCAAAAAGCGCATTTGGAAATACATCGGGGTGTTTGGTATTTTTACAAACCTTGCGGTGGCCGCTTATTATTGTTACATAGAAAGTTGGACCCTGGCTTACGTTTGGAAGTCGCTCACGGGTGTTTTTTCCGGCCAATCGTCGGATGCTGTCAGTAGTATGTTCTCTGACTATGTATCGCTGGGCACTGCCGAGCCGATTGTCTTTTGGGTGATTTGCTTGCTGCTCAATACCTGGATTCTTTCCAGAGGCCTTAGTGGGGGTGTGGAAATAGCCGCTAAGGTGGGCATGCCCCTTTTGATCTTTTTTGGTATCCTGCTGGCCATTCGCGGGGTAACACTGAAGTCGGGCGAGGCTGGCGCCATTTTCGACGGCACCGAAGGCTTGAATTTTTTATGGACCCCCGATTTTTCTACTATCTGGGATTTCAAAGTCTGGCTGGCGGCAGCCGGACAAATATTCTTCACCCTATCGGTGGGTATGGGTAGCATTCAGTGTTATGCTTCTTACCTGAGCTCCCGCGATGACGTGGCCCTTAATGCCATGAGCGCTGGCTGGATGAACGAATTTGTGGAAGTTGTGCTGGGCGCTGCGGTGATCATCCCGATTTCGGTGGGTTATCTAGGCATCGAAAAAGTAGTGGAACTCACCCAAACCGGCGGACTTGGCCTGGGCTTTCGCACCCTGCCGTTCCTGTTCCAGCAATGGGGCCCCATCCTGTCTGTATTGGCGGGTGTAGCCTGGTTTGGACTGCTGTTTTTTGCAGGCATTACCTCTTCGCTGGCCATGGGAACCCCGGTTATGGGTTTTCTGCGCGATGAGTTTGGCTGGCGTCGCGAAAGTTCCGCATTTGCCTTTGGCGCCCTGGTGTTTGTTTTGGGCGCCCCTACGGTGATGTTTTTTAACCACGGTGTTTTTGATGAATACGACTACTGGGCGGGCACGGTTTCACTGGTGCTCTTTGCGATGTTAGAAATTATCGCGTTCGCCTGGATATTTGGTATCGACAATGGCTGGGCAGAAATTAAACGCGGTGCAGACATGAAGGTGCCCATCATTTTTAAGTACCTCATTAAATATGTGACACCGGTCATTCTTATCGCTGTTTTCATGGGCAGTTTGCTCAGTGAAGGTGGTATCTTGGACAAGATCGTCAACAAGGACATCAAAGCCCAGATTGCCGCTGCCACTGATCCGCAGATTATTGCCGACCTGAGTACGCAATTGAATTACGTCAATGGTTCCCGCTTACTGTTGGTGCTGGTATTTGTCGCCATTGCCGTGCTTGTGCGTGTTGCGCAAGTGAAGCGGGAAAAATTTGGCCGAATTCAGCCAAATGCTTAATTGGGAAATGACAACAAGGCTTTGGCTTTAGCAAGGCATTGGTTTGCTCCGGCAAAAGGTTACTATCGGAGAAACCAATACCCAAACAATAAGGCTAACCGAGAACAAGATCTGGAATTTGGGGTTTAGAGCATGTTGGGGATTTTATGCTGGAGACAAAAACGAGGACTTTTTTTAGCCCAGCAGGAAAATCCCCAACATGCTCTTAACCCCAAATTCCAGGTCCAAAATTGAAAGATATGAATACTTCTGCGCTCATCATGATGCTGCTTGCCAATGGAATTGCAATTGGAATGCTCACCTACTTTTTTGTTCGCATTTTGCGTACCCAACCACCCGACAGTGTAGACGAAGACCAGGCTAATTATCCACGCGGCGGATGAGTTTGGCATGAAAAATGCTGTTTTTTAGTGTAAGGATGTTTATTTTTGTATAATCCAGATTTGGACTAATCCCGTCCGGTACAAATCCTTGCACCATGAATCGATTACTTTGGCTTGGCCTTTGGCTCTTGGCTACCCCACTTTCTGCGCAAAGCATTATTTGGACCAGTGCCTGTTCCGACAAAGCGTTTTGCCTCAACAACGGCAGCTGCACCGAAGGCGATGTCTTTATGACGGAATCCGCCTATACCAACTGTCCGAGCCCCCAGATCTCCCTTTCCTACCGCATCGACCTCGACAACAATGGTGGTACCGATCTCAACAGCTCGGAAGATACCATCACCGGGCCGTTTCCAATTGGTACCCACAAGGTGATCTGGAAAGCTACCGACTTTTGTGGCAACCAGGCGCAATGTACTTACCTGTTTACCATCAAAGATTGCAACCCGCCGAACCTCATTTGTATCAACGGACTTACTCAGAACCTCGACCCACCCAACTGTACCGAGACTTTTCAGGCTACCCAGTTTATCCTGAACTTATCCGATAACTGTACCCCGACCAACCAATTGGATATTGGTATCCAGCGGGCCGGGTCCGGTACTACTTTTCCTACTACTACCAGCCTTGATTTCGACAGTTGCGATGCGGGTATCCAGTTTATTGAAATCTGGGTGCGCGATGGTGGCGGACTAATCAACTCGTGTCAGGGCTATGTATTGGTACAAAATTCCACCAACAGCTGCACTTGTAACATCGATGCCGATCTCGATTTTAAGGGCTGCGCTCATTCGGCAGGAAACCAGAAACTGACCAACTACATGGTGCATGTCGATTTGGAGCGCCTGGACAGCATCGGCAACTGGACCAAACAAAAAACCATTGCCGATTCCTGTTACAGTGTGGCGCTGGCAAAAGTGCCTTTTGGCGGCGATTACAAAGCCACGGTAAGGGCGCAGCGAAACGACGGCCCGTTGGTCGGGTTCTCAACCTTCGATCTGGCGCTGATCAGCAAACATATTCTCGGAATCGAGTCGTTCACGTCGTTTTACCAGATAATGGCAGCCGACATGAACAATTCCCAAACCGTTACCACCTTTGACATTGTTGAAGGACGGAAATTGTTGCTGGGGATTTATGATACGCTGCCAAACCAGCCTTCCTGGCGCCTGATCCGACCCCTGGCTAACCCCTCCAACCTCAGTCAGTGGGCGATGGTGAAGGATACCTATCAGTTGAGCTACCCCAATTTGCTGAGCGATCTCGTTATTCCGGGCCTCAACTTTGTTGGTGTGAAATCGGGTGATGTTAATATGTCGGCCGCTGCAGTGCATATGGAAGACCGGAACAATCAACCCATTAGCCTTCGCTATACCGACCGCTTCGTGGCAGCCGGCGAAACCATCAGTATTCCGCTTTTTTGCGATGATAACCGCGTTTTACAAGGCTGGCAAATGGCATTAAACATCAATCCAAGCCTTTTTCGGGTGTTGGGGCTGGAGGGTTTGGCCGCAGACGATTTTCACCTTCGGGACGATGGCAGCCTGCGTGTCCTCCATTTTGATGCCCATGATTTTGCATACAGGGATACCGTTCCGGTTTTTGTACTGGAGGTACGAGCCTTGCAAAATGCCTATTTGTCGGATGCATTGGATATGGTGGAAAATGCGCTCCGCCCAGAAGCTTACACAGCAGAAGGTGTTGTCATGCCGTTGATGCTGCGGGGAGAAAAGGAGGCGACAAACTCGTCTGATGCTATTCATTTTTTTCCGCCGAGGCCCAATCCAATTGACCTCAACACGCACCTGGCACTTTGGTCCCCCGAACCTGTTGCAGCGAACCTGATCATCCTTACGGCATCGGGCCAGCAGGTGTATCAGTCCACACAAGCATTGCCTTCGGGATACAGCCAGATTGACCTGGATACTACGACACTCCCGGAAGGAATCCTGATGTACCGTTTGCAGGCCGGCCATGCGGTATTTACCGGCAAAATGTTGAAATTGCAGCCATAAAAAACCGGAATGGTCAAAGAACTCAATGAGCTGGTATGGTACACGCAAAAGTCGGTATGGCGTGATGAAGCCTTGTTGGAGTTCTTGTGCAATGGCAAGCCGGAGGTCATGGATCTGTACAAAGGGTTGCAAGCGCAACATTTTCGTAGCGACGAGGAGGCGGCTCGGGTGCTGGGCATGAGTTTGAGCTCTTTTAAGAAGTATGGCAAAATCCTGCAGTCCCATCTGAACGATTGCATATTCTTTTTTAACGATGAGAAGGCGCAGGCTGATGTTACCCTGAAAAATATTTTTGCAGGCGCCCGGGAGATGGCTGCTGTACGCATGCTTTCCTGGCGGGCCTGCCGTTTGGCCAGTAAGGATACTGCATTGCGGCTTTTGCGCCGCGGGCAGCATTACGACTGGCCGGAATTTGTGGTTGATGCCGCGCTGGCTTTACGCGAATCGGTGATTAGAATTGGTGGCAGCCAGAAAGATTTTGAGCATTATGCTTCGCTCTATCATACGTATCGGGAACACCTCGATTGGGAGCATCGAAGTTGGGAGTACTACCTGCGCATGAAAATTCCGTCGCGGAAACACGCCGTGGTTAGCCGGAAACTGGCGGCGCAAATTGAAGGATATTTGGAAGAACTGGCGCCACAGGTGAATAAGGTGCCCTCCTATTTTTTTCATTTGTATTACTACATTCTTCGCAACCACTTCTATTTTCAAACGGCCGACTATCCCGGCCTGGTGAGCAATTGCGAGGAAGCGCTGGCCTATTTTAAAGGTAAACGGTACCCGGTTCAAAATCCGCTTTCCATTTTTTACTACACCAAGGTGGTTGCCTATACCTTGTTGGGGCAATTTGACCAGGGCCGGAAAGATGCTACGGAGAGTCTTCGTATTTTGGAGGAAGGATCGGTCAACTGGTTCAATGCCAAAGAAATCTTCGTGTACCTGGAAATTCACGCCGGGCGCTACCCCGAAGCTTTGGCACATTATGTTGCGGCTGCCCGGCACCGCAGAATGGGGAGCCTTTTTCCGCTGCGCCAGGAAAACTGGCATATTCTGGGCGCGTATTGCTATATTTTGCACCATTTGTGCAACACGCCATTGCCAGAAGGTTTTCCTGCCTTCCGCAGCCGGAAATTTCTGAACAGCCTGCCTGTATACAGTCGGGATAAAAATGGCATGAACCTGGCGATTCTTATTGCGCATGTATTGCTGCAACTGATAGAGGGCAGGGAAGAAGAAATATGGGAACGCATTTTAGCCCTGGAAAAATACCGTTCCAGGCATTTGCGTAAAGAGAAAGACGCACGCCGTGTCGTGATTTTTATCCGAGTGCTCTCCCTGTTGCCCAAAAGCAATTTTGAGCAAACCCGCTTTCTTGAAAAAGCAGCACCCCTGATGGCACAATTACAAGCCTCCCCCTTGCAATTCAGTACACAGGCGCATGAATTAGAAGTAATCCCTTACGCACAACTGGTCAGCCTTGTCGCAGAGTACCTTCCCCGGCGACAACGGGGATAGTTCGCCTGTTCCGGATTTGTACTTTCATCTTTTAATGTTGCCGCTTGGCGGTCCTTATTGGCCGTTTGGGTACGGTAATGCGCTGGGTTGTCTGGCGCCCGCCACATCTTTGTAATGCGTTTAAGGATTTCAGTCCTTACCTGTCTACCCAATTAAATTAAGGGTATTATGAAAAACAGGTTCAGGTTTTCGCTGCTGTTGGCGGCTATGTTTTTCGCATTTAATGGGTTTGCACAAACAGCCAAAAGTGTTGTTCTGGGGAAAAAGAGCGCTCCATCGACAACTGTGGCTGTGACCAATACATCAAAATCTGTATACACCAAGCAGTCGTCCAAATCTTCCGTTAAACCCGCAGCGAAAAAGCAAGTAGTGGTGAAACCTGTGCAGGGGGCACACCCGGGTTCCGATGTAGCCATCGGTAAGGATAAACAAGGCCGTACCTTGTACCAGGCCCCCAACGGTGGTCTCTATTTTATCAATCTAAGAGGGAATAGAGAATATGTAAAAAAGGATAACTGACCATACCGTTTGGTCCAAATCTCCATAAAGCGGCAGCAGCAGTATTTGATAGATAGTTTTCCTGCCAGGGCATACGCCGTGGCAGGTTTTTTATTGTTTATGGATAGCACGCATTAATTCGGCGATCAGCCCCGTCCAGCCGGTTTGGTGACTGGCGCCAAGACCCGCCCCAAGATCGCCATGGAAGTATTCGTGAAACAGCAAGAGTTTGGCATAGTTTGGATCAGTATGGTAGGGGGCCTGCGACCCAAACACGGGCCTTTCTCCGTTTGGTTTTTGCAGAAAAATAGAACAAAGGAGTTGATAGGATTAAGATTACTAAAATGGGTTAAAGCCTGTTGGGGCTTTTAAAGTAAGACAGCCCGATCTTGCAACGCAATCCTTATTAAGCGACAATATTCCGGGCTGTTCTTGGGATGTAGATTAAACTGTCATTGCGACGGATAACCAAATGTTCAACTTTCCGATACAAAAGTGCTACCAGTGCTCCTTTAATGTCATTAAAGCCCTGTTAAAAGAAAATTAAAAAACAAATAATTGTTTATCATGTAATTAAATATATTAGTTTAGTGTAATTAAGTTAGGTCTATCCAACCCAATGTAGCGCCTTGGCCGTTGGATCAAATAAAAAAGGGCCTAGCATGACAAGGCCCCCAAACTGGGAAATCGTAGGTAAAAGACAGGTGCGCCGCGCGTTTACGGCAGGTTTGCACAACCCGGATGTTGGGCTGGCGTGGGCAGGAGCAGGCTGAGGAAAAAATTTGTGCCCCGGACGTTTCCGGGGCACAATTTGATGGTGTTAACTACACTGCCTTGGGAAGTCGAATGAAATTTGGCTTTTTGTGTTGTTAATCTGCGTAGGGGTTGCTACCACAGATGTACTACACTCAGAATTTCAATTTTTGTGCCAACACAAAAAAATGCATTTAAAAATTTGATTTTGTTTTAATTATATATTTATTTTAAATCTAAATAGTAAATAAAAAATTCTCTTATTTAAGAATGTTTCCTGAATAAGAGAATGGTAAAATTGATTTTGCTGACGGTCTCAGCCCTTTTTGACAATACCTAATTTTTGCATTTTAGAAAACAGCGTTTTGTCTTTGACCTGTAATATTCTGGCAGCACCTTCCGGGCCGCTGACCCGCCAGTGCGTTTGTTCCAGAACGTCGAGGATGTATTTGCGCTGCATGGCTTCCAGGCTTAGAAATCCCTCTTTTGCATGTCCTGCTGCTTTTTTTCGAAAAGCGCCCAGATCAATTTGCAGCCTATTCCCATTGCTTAGAATGACGGCTCGCTCAATGATGTTCTCTAATTCGCGGATGTTGCCCGGGAAGTGATACTGTTGTAATACTTCAAAAACCCTGACAGGGATTTGGTCGATCTGCTTGCCCATCTTATTGGAAAACAATTGGACAAAATGCCGGAGCAGCAGTGGGATGTCGTCGGGGCGGTCGCGCAGTGCCATATTATGGATGGGAAAAACATTGATGCGGTAGAAGAGGTCCTCTCTGAACCGGCCTTCTTCCACCATTTTTTCCAGGTTCCGGTTGGTGGCAGCAATAATTCTGACATCCGTTTTGATGGTCTCCATACCGCCCACCCGTTCGAATTCTCCTTCCTGAAGTACCCGGAGTAGTTTGGATTGCAATTCCAGCGGGAGTTCGCTGATCTCGTCGAGGAACAGACTACCCTTGTGTGCGAGTTCGAACCTTCCCATTTTTCGCTGAATAGCACCGGTAAAAGCACCTTTTTCATGCCCAAACAGCTCACTTTCAATCAAGTTTTCGGGCAATGCCGCACAATTTACCTTGATCATTTGCTTGCTGCTCCTTCGGCTGTTGTGGTGAATGGCTCGGGCTACAAGTTCTTTGCCGGTGCCCGTTTCGCCTGTAATCAGCACGATAGCATCTGTAGGCGCCACCTGTTCAATCTGAAGCAGTATTTTTTTGTATTCAGGGCTGTTGGTAATGATGTTGTTGAAATTGAACTGCTCGTTTAATTCGGTTTGGAGGTAGGTGTTCTCCATTTCCAGATCTTTCTTTAACCTGGAAATTTCTTCAAAAGCGTTTTGAAGGTTTTCCTGTTCTTTTTTTCGAAGGGAAATGTCTCGAATAATGGAGCAGGTACATTCCAGGCCGTGCAGGCTGGCGTAATTAACGGTGATTTCTACTGGAAAACTACTGCCATCTTTCCGGGTGATAACCTGGTCGCCAGTGAATTGTTTGTCCACCCGAAGGGTTTCCCAGGCTGCATCTATGGTTTCCTGGTTGCTGTACGGAAACAAGTCGAGCAAATGCATTTCTGCAAGTTCCTCTCGGGGATAACCCAATTGCCTGCACGCCGTTTCGTTGAAATTGAGAAAGGTACCGTTAGGCTTTACCCAAAGAATGATGTCGCTGCTTTGGTCGAGTGAAAACTCCAAAAAACGCATCAGTTCAACATCCGATTTTTTAGGCCGAGGGTTTGGGGCAACGGCTTCATCTGTGTCCAGATCAACTTCCCGAACAGCGCCAATAAGCTGGGTGCAGCGCCCTTCCTGGAATACCGGGTAAATGTCCAGCAATAGTTTTTTTGTTGTCCCATCGTTCATCGCCAAATTGATCCTGCATTGAGCGCGCTTCTCTTCACGTATTGCCTGTTTGCTGAGCTCCAGTAAAAGGTGATAATCAACGGGCTGCAAACGCTTTTCCAGGTGCTCCAACGCTTCCCGGGCAGGATAGATGAAGGCTGATGGTTCCAGTTCCAGCAGGTGATAAACTTCCGTGGTCACAATCAGTTCATCGGTCAGCAGGTTCCACTTCCATCCTCCAACACCGGTAATCTGACCAATAAGGTCCAGCATATCACGGTAACGCGAGCGCTCCATTAAATTTTTAACGGTACAAATGCAAACTTTTTCATCGCCGGCATGCACCAAAAGGGCCTGCATTTGCACGGGGTACATCCTCCCATTTCGGGTGATGTGCTCTGAGTTCAGGGCTGATTTTCCGGTAGACTCCAATTCTTCCCAGATCTTGCGCCACCCCAGCATATTGAGGTGAGGATTGATCTGGAAAATGGTTTTTTGCAGCAGTTCTTCCCGCTGATAACCCAATTGGTTTAAAAACTGTGTGTTGGCTCCGATGATCCGGCCATCGGATTGAAACCACACGGCACTGCTGTGGATTAATTCCGTTGATTCCAGATAAAGGTTGATTAATGCTTTGGTTTCCATTTGGCAAAATGTTGAAGCCGTATTTGGTTTCCAAAGGTAATTGCAAATTGTGTAAACAGGGATGTTTCTTAAATAAAAGAAATATAGTCTGCAATGCTATGGCATGCAGCGCTTAAGCGTAAGCTGGACTTTAGGTATTTAAGGATCAACAAACGGTCATGCCCCCACTGTAGTCCTTCGGTTTTTTAAACAACAAAATTCGATAAATCGGCAGGGCAATATCCCGGCAGTAAGCTCCAAACAGGCAGGAATAACGGCCGATTCAGATACACAGCGCCCAAGTTTCAAAACGGCGAAAGCCCGAAGGCTGACATATTGCAGAAAAATGGAGGACAATTGAACCCTCGGCGGTGTCCTAACGGGAGGCATCGCACCAGTAATGACACCGCCGAGGTATTCAGGGGCACTCCCGACTATAATATGCCAGCCCTTCGGGCTTTTCTTGTTATCGCAAAGCCCCCAAGGGGTATCTTTATAGTGCTCCATTTTTAGGCGCATAGGGCCGGCATTATGGTAGGTCAACAACCTTGGTCTGGAATGCCGTAGGCATGGCATTAAACCCCTGAGATTTGGACAAGTTTTACCTTTACATCAGCAATTTGGGGCTGTTTCGAAGGAGCACAACCATGAATCGCCAACATTGAAATGCCATGCCTACGGCATTCCTAAATTGGGCCTGCGTAATGCTACCATAATGCCGGCCCTACGGGCCTGAGCGTAAATGTAGTCACTCGGGGTATAGCGGCAGGCAAGGATAGCATTACGCACACTCCATATTTTGAGGTATGTTCCTAATTTCAACACTGCCCGATAACCATGGATGCTCAATTCCACATGAATATCTCATTAGGCTAAAGGACAGCCTAGACAAAACCCCGCTTAGAACGTGTTCGGATTTAACATTTGGATGGCTGGGTAGGCAAATTTTGTTTTGATCAAGGCATTTTTTAGATTCGTATACGGGTAATCCGGGTCTAAAAAAAACGTTCTTAACTCGGCTATTTAACGTACGAGCCATTGGTCTTTTGTCTTTGGCTTTGCTCCGAAGGATTAACTATTTGGTTTTCAATGCATTAGTTTTTTAACAAAATATTCGTTGATAAATAATGCACATGCTGTTTTAAAAAGGGTGTTCAAAATTTAATTCCGATTTCTTCGGTATTTGATTTCACAAGGCCCCAATAACCGAGATCGAAGCCAAAGACCAACACCCAATGGCTAAAGTCCAGCTTAATTGGGGGTGCCGCCAGTGATCCAGGCCTCGATCTGGTTGATCGTGCAATCGTCGAGTTTGCTTGCCCCCTGAGGCATGGCTGCAAAGGTAGACTGGTGCTTGATGGCGCCGATCATCCTTCCCTGCTGTGTCATTTGCAGGGCATCGGTATAGGAAGCCAGGCTGCCGTTGATCGAGCCAGAATCGTGGCAACCCGAGGAACTGCAATTTTGCTCAAAAATAGCCTTAACGCTGTTGGTATAGGTGATGTTGGAGGTGTCGCAAGTGGATTCTTTTTTACAGGCCGCCAGCGAAAAAAGTACAGTTGCAATTAAGGGAAGGATAGTCTTCTTCATGTTCAGAGAGTGGGAATTGTATTTTAATTAAGATGGTCCAAAGACTAAAGGTCAATGGCTAAAACCCAGATAAGTGTTGGAACAAATGTATTTCGAAGTTTCGCAACACATTTGAATAGAAAGACTTTTGTCCGAAATAGATAAATTTTTTCGCATCACCATTGCTCAGATGGTTTGGAATAGTGGACAATTGCTGAACTTTGCACTCCAATTTTATCTTTTACCTTTAAACGACTTACATGCGTATCCTTTTATTCCCCTTCATGGTTCTGTTGCTTGGATTGTCATCTTGTAAAAAAGAGCTGAGTGCCGAAGAACAACTCGTCATCGACATTGAGAAGATCAACCAGTATCTCAGCGATAATAACCTGATGGCCCAGTCTACGGATTCAGGGCTTCATTATATCATTACGGAGGAAGGATCGGGCGGCCACCCAACGTTGCAGTCTACCGTCACCGTTCGTTACAAAGGTTATTTCCTCGATGGTTTGATTTTCAACGATTCAGGGACCCAAACGATTACCTTCAAACTTTCTGATCTTATCACAGGCTGGCAGGAAGGCATTCCCTTACTGCAGAAAGGAGGGAAGGGCACCTTTTTGTTGCCATCTGCACTGGCCTATGGCACAGCGGGGAAAGGCTCAATCGGTCCCAATACGGTGCTGATTTTTGAAATAGAGCTGGTTAATTTTTAGCGCATGCTGGGGAGTTGCTCCCCTTTGGTTGTGTGCAAATGGGTATAAGCCAGGAGTAATAAACCATTTGCCGCAGTATAAAGATGCCATCCCCAGCGCAGGCCAGGGATGGCATCTTGAAATTTATGTTGTTTTTTTACAATTCAGTTGCCTGTTCTGCAAACGCTGTCAGTGGCACTTTTTGTGATTCCTTAAGGGCTGTAAAGCCTCCTTCCACATTGGTCAGTTGGTCGAAGCCCCGGGCTTTCAGAATCGATATGGCAATTACAGAGCGGTATCCGCCTGCGCAATACACCATATATTGTTTGTTTTTATCCACTTGCGCCATGTTTTTGCTGATATGGTCGAGGGGGAAATTTTCTGCATCAACCACCCGCTCGGTATCAAACTCACTTTTCCTGCGCACATCAAGCACCACATCGGAGCCTTTCAGGTAGTGGGCAGCAAACTGCTCGGCATCAATGTTTGGAATGCTGTCTTCGGCTCTGTCATCGGCTTTCCAGGCTGGGAAACCTCCCTTAAGGAAGCCAAGGGTATTGTCGTAGCCAACCCTGGCCAGGCGGGTGATGGCCTCTGCTTCCCGACCTTCTTCACAAACCAGCAAAATGGCCTGGCCGAGATCAGGGATTAGGGTGCCAACCCAGGAGGCAAACTGGCCATCGAGGCCGATGAAAATGGATCCTGGAATAAAGCCTTTGACGAATTCGCTTTCATTGCGTGTGTCCAGCACCATGGCATCCTCTGCCTCAGCAACAGTTACAAACTCACGGGGCTGGAGCGGTACCATGCCGCGTTTCAGCACATCATCGATGCTTTCGTAGCCCATTTTGTTCATGACTGCATTCTTGGGAAAATACTGAGGAGGGTCCACCAATCCATCAGTTACTTCGCGCACGAACTCTTCCCGGCCCATGTCGGCACGCAGCGCATAATTGGTTTTCTTCTGGATACCGATGGTGGACTCAGTTTCTTTGGCCATTTTTTTGCCGCAGGCGGAACCTGCACCATGACCCGGATATACCACTACATCATCGGGCAATGGCATAATTTTATTGCGCAGCGAATCGAACAGCAGTCCTGCCAGGTCTTCCCGGCTTAAATCGCTTTTAACTGCCAGGTCGGGGCGGCCAACATCCCCAATAAACAAGGTGTCGCCAGTGAAAATCGCTTTTTCCTGTCCCTTTTCATCGAGCAGCAGGTAACTGGTGCTCTCCATGGTATGGCCAGGGGTATGGAGCACTTTAATGCTGATATCACCTACTTTAAGTATCTCTCCTTCCTCGGCAACATGGGCGGGAAAACTCGGTTTTGCGGTAGGGCCAAAAACAATGGTAGCGCCCGTTTTATTCGCAAGATCGAGGTGGCCTGAAACAAAATCGGCGTGGAAGTGGGTTTCCAGCACATACTTGATGGTTGCTTTGTCGGCCTTGGCCCGATCAATATAGGGCTGAATGTCGCGGAGTGGGTCGATGATAATGGCCTCCCCCTTGCTTTCAATGTAATAGGCGGCTTCCGCCAGGCATCCGGTGTAGAGTTGTTCTACCTTCATGACAGCAAACTAGTTTTGAATGAATGTTGAAGTGTAAAGTATTGCGGCACAAAGTTGCCACTAAAAAAAAATGCCAACGATGAGCGAAGTCACCCACACAAAAGATTTTAGTAATGCTGTAGATTCAAAATTTTTTATAAGTAAAAGTAAATAATGCAATCGTATATTTGAAAAACACAAGACTGAGCGGACCATATGACCTGCGTATGGCTACGGCTGCCAATTATTCAGTAGTTCCTGGCCAATAATTCGGTGTCCGGTTTTCAGCTTCATCAATCGCGCATGCGGGAGTTGTCGGACCATTTTTTCCAAAGCACGCTTCCTGATTATGGGGTCTTGTGCCCCGGCATAAACATCCACAGGAATGGCATACTGGGTTAGTTGGCGGCGCAAGCGCTTCCGCTGGGTGGCAAAAGTATTGAGCCCCAGCCAGTAGCCAAAAACGCGCTGCTGCCGTTGTGGGAGTGCCATGTTGATACTGGCGAAATACAGCAGCCAGGCGGGAACCAGCCCGAGGCGCTGGCCGGTCTTCAGTAGCCGTAGCAATCTTTCCGGGTTCCGGACCAGTGTTTGTATCCAGTGCCGCAGAAACATGGGGGTGAGGAGGGCGAGATTCATGCCCCTGGTAGCAATACCATCGGGCGCCAGCAAGATTATTTTTTGGAGAACAGGCCTTAATTCGGGCAAGGCTGCGAGTATCAGGCGTGCGCCAAAGCTGTAGCCCATGATGCTGCACCTTGTTTTTCCTTCAGTTTGTAATAGCTGGTGCACTATACCGAGAAAGTCGGTTTTGTCAAACTCCGTTTTGTGCCATTCGCTGTTTCCGTGCCAAGGTAGGGTAGGGGCTACGACGGTGTATCTGGGCGTCAGTATTGCTTTCATGGACTGTAACCAATCGGGTTTGTCCCCAAAACCGTGTAGTGCAATCAGCAGTTCGGGCCCTTCGCCAAAGCGGAGGTAGTGTACTTTCCCGTACATACAATTCAGAACAGGCATGCGCTTAGCCAGAAATATGGCTTATTTTGGATTGTTGATTTGTTGTGCTCCGGTTTTCTCAGACTACCCGATCCTAGCCATCATTGGTTTTTTTTAATTGCTTCCTGATACGCAACTAAAAAGCAGACCATAATAAAAGGTATGTGCGCACGCTACTGGACATTTTTTGAATTAACCACATCAGGCACATGAGGGCTGCATTTTTTTAAATGTCCAGTAGCTTGGTATGTGCGCCTGATGTTACGTGGCGTTACTCGTCCACCCTGAATTTAAACCCGACGCCGTGGATGTTTTCGATTTTGATGCGCTCGTCGTCCTTGAGATACTTGCGTAGGCGGGAGATGAATACATCGAGACTACGGCCCAGAAAATAATCGTCTTTCCCCCAAATGGATTCCAGGATGTAGGAGCGTTTGGTGACCTCGTTCCGGTGTTCATTGAGGAGTTTGAGCAGGTCGGCTTCTTTCTGCGTCAGGGTTTCGGAGCCATCCCCCAGGGAGAGGTCCAGATTTTTGTAGTCGAAAGTATAGTTCCCGATGCTGATCGGGGTATTGGACTTGAGGATGTTGGTATACTTGGTGCGGCGGAGGAAAATATCAACTTTGAGCAGCAGTTCCTCGATGCTAAAGGGTTTGGTCATGTAATCGTCCGCGCCGATGGTGAGGCCATGAATTTTATCCTGCTTCATGCTTTTGGCGGTCAGGAAAATAATGGGCACCTGTTCATCCCGTTTGCGGATCTCCTGTGCAAGGGTAAAACCATCAACTTCGGGAAGCATAACGTCCAGGATGCAAAGGTCAAATTTTCTGCCCGACTCAATAATGTTCATGGCAACTTTCCCGTCTTCACAGTAAGTTACATCGTATCCATTGAGTTCAAGGTTGTCTCGGGTGACAAAGCTGAGGCTTTCGTCGTCTTCGACATACAACAGGTGGGCTTTGGTTTCAGCCATAATAAGGTGTTGTAATTTGGTTTTTAAACGCAGCAGGTATACCATTGCCCCTGTCCGCCAAGCATGTTTCAATGGGCAAACTTAACAATTGTCAGGGAAAAAGGTGTTGTGTTGCAGGGCTGAATTGAAAAATGCAGGGAAAGGCTAATATTAGGCATGCAGAATAGGGGTTGACCGCAGGTTATTTCGTGGCAACAAACCTTTGGCTGGGCTTTGGGCTTAATTAGCTTTAAAAGGATTGCATACGATATACATTTCCGATTTACGAAATTTAAATTTTATAGATACTCCTCCTCCAACGGGAATCGTAAATCGTAAATCATGTAATCGGAAATCGTAAATCAAATATCATGTTTCCGCACCAGCATCAAACCATCACGCAGCGGCAGGATCAAACTTTGCACCCGCGGATCTTCAAGTACTTGCTGGTTAAACTGGCGCAGGACAGCGGCGGTGGCATCTTTGAAATCACTGACGACCTTGCCATTCCACAGCACATTGTCGGCCAGTAAAAAACCGCCTGGCCGCAATTTTGGCAATGCAAGTTCGTAGTGGAGGGGGTAGTCCATTTTTCCGGCGTCGAGTAGGATGAGGTCGAAGGCTTCTTCCAGGCCAGGGATAATTTGTGCAGCATCTCCGGTGTGCAGCGTAATTTTATCTTGAAATCCAGCCTTTATTACATAGGTGTGAAAGAGGCTGCTCAGTTCGTCGTTGACTTCTATGGTGTGGAGGTGCCCGTTGTCGGGCAGGCCTTGGGCCAGGCAAATACTGCTGTAGCCGGTAAAAGCGCCTATTTCCAGTATTCGCCTGGGTCGGATCATCCAGCTGAGCATTTGCAGCAATAAGCCCTGATAAGGGCCGGCCATCATTTGTGGCTGAAGGGTTTTGAGGTGGGTAGCGCGCTCCAGGGCCTGCAAAACGGGTTGGACAGGGAGGTCAATGTGCGGCAATAATCGAGTAAATCCTGGTCTGGGTTCATGTTGCAAAGATTGACAAGAAATTTTATAAATTATTTTTTGACTTTCCCCAGAAAGCTTTACCTTTGCACACGCTTTTCGAAAGGGGGTTAGACTTCTGAACAAAAGTAAAGTTATTTGAATCGTTTTTACCTGTGAAGGGAGCTCAAATTGCCAGTGTAGCTCAGTTGGTAGAGCAGCTGATTTGTAATCAGCTGGTCGGGGGTTCGAGTCCCTTCACTGGCTCCAGTAACAGTTGGTGTTTTATTAGATAAATGCCAATAATATTTGAGGGGGTGCTCCGGAGATGGCGAGCCGGGCCAGACTGTAAATCTGGTGCTTTCAGCTGAGTAGGTTCGAATCCTACCACCCCCACCAGGAGTTTTATGGACGCGTGTTTGTTGTGATGTAAGTTGTCAATAAACGTAGTTACGCGGTACGTTAGCGCTCATTTTTTGGCGGTGGTAGCTCAGTTGGTAGAGCGTCAGCCTTCCAAGCTGAATGTCGCGAGTTCGAATCTCGTCCGCCGCTCCAGATTAAAAACCGTTGCTGGTTGCTCGTAGGAAGTTTTATATGCCGGCCAGAAGCGGTTAAGGCATTGAGAACGAACTACGATTGGCGATCAACGATTTTTGCCGTTGTAGCTCAGGGGTAGAGCACTTCCTTGGTAAGGAAGAGGTCGTGAGTTCAAATCTCATCAACGGCTCAAAAGTAAAGAGGTGATTTGGTTAGTGGCCATTGGTTGGCAAATCCGGCAAAGCAGCATATCGCTTAGCCATCAAAAAGAAACAGTAAGAATTTTATTTTATCAACTTATTCGCTTAAACAAGAAATACCAATGGCAAAAGAGACATTTCAACGTACGAAGCCGCACGTGAACATAGGTACGATCGGTCACGTAGATCACGGTAAAACTACATTGACTGCTGCCATCACCTACGTTCTTTCCAGCAAGGGTTTGGCTAAAAAAACGGATTACGCGTCGATCGATGCCGCTCCTGAAGAAAAAGAGCGTGGTATTACGATCAACACTGCACACGTTGAGTACGAGACGTTAAACCGTCACTATGCTCACGTGGACTGCCCAGGTCACGCTGACTACGTTAAGAACATGATTACGGGTGCTGCCCAAATGGACGGCGCCATCCTCGTGGTAGCAGCAACCGACGGCCCAATGCCTCAAACGCGTGAGCACATCCTGCTCGCTCGTCAGGTAGGTGTACCTAAAATTGTGGTTTTCATGAACAAGGTTGACCTTGTTGACGACCCCGAGATGCTCGAACTTGTAGAAATGGAAGTTACGGAGCTGATCGAATCCTACGGTTTCAAAGGTCATCTGAGCATCATTCAAGGTTCTGCGCTTAAAGCCCTCGAAGGCGATCCTGCTGCAGTAGCCAAGATTGAAGAACTGATGGAAGCTTGTGACAACGATATTCCAGCACCAACCCGTGAAACGGACAAGCCGTTCCTCATGCCAGTGGAAGACGTATTTACCATTACTGGTCGTGGTACGGTTGCAACCGGCCGTATCGAGCGTGGTGTTATCAACGTGAACGAGCCAGTTGAAATCATCGGTATGATGGATGACGACGCTAAGCCGCTGACCTCAACGGTAACTGGTGTCGAGATGTTCCGCAAATTGCTCGATCGTGGTGAAGCTGGCGACAACGCCGGTCTGCTCCTCCGCGGTATTGAAAAAGAAGCCATCCGTCGTGGTATGGTTATCTGCAAGCCGGGTTCCGTGAAGCCGCACAAGCGCTTCAAGTGCCAGGTGTACGTTTTGGCTAAAGAAGAAGGTGGCCGTCACACGCCATTTTTCAACAAATACCGTCCACAATTCTACTTCCGTACCACAGACGTAACAGGCGAGGTTAAATTGCCTGCCAACGTTGAGATGGTAATGCCCGGCGATAACGTCGAACTCGAGGTAGAACTGCACAACACCATCGCCATGGAAATCGGTCTTCGTTTCGCTATTCGCGAAGGTGGTCGTACCGTAGGTGCTGGTCAGGTAACTGAAATTCTCGATAAGTAAATAATACCTAGTCTCTGGATTGGCCTTTGGTCGGTGGTTTATGGCAGCAATGCCGGCAATCACAGACCAAAGGCCGAAACCCGGGGCACCACAGGGGCATAGCTCAACTGGTAGAGTGGCGGTCTCCAAAACCGCAGGTTGCGGGTTCGAGCCCTGCTGCCCCTGCCATTTAAATCAATCGTTGATCGTTGTTCGTTGACCGTTTCCGGCAACGAACCTTTTTATCGATAGCCATAAAGCCAACTGGTTTTGTGTTTGCCGGCCGGAAGGATTCAATGCACGATCATCGTACAACGTACAACTTCCTGCAATGGAAAAATTGACGCTTTACTTAAAAGAAAGCTACCACGAACTCGTCAAGAACGTTTCCTGGCCTACTGCACAGCAACTGCAGGAAAGCACCATGGTAGTTCTGGTGACATCAACCATCCTCGCTATTTTGATATTCTTCATGGATATTATCAGTAGCGTGGTGTTCAAGACCATTTACGGTGTGAATATCTTCGGGTAATCACGCTATATCATTCGTCGTCGGGGAAAAGCATGAGCAACGAAAAGGTTACAACAACAGCGTACGCCGCCGAGGATAGAAAGTGGTATTCCCTCCGTGTCATCAGTGGCAAGGAGAAAAAAATCAAAGAACGCATTGATCTTGAGATCGAGCGTTCAGGATGGGGCCATTTTGTTTTCCAGGTAATCGTACCTACCGAAAAGGTGTACAAAATCCGCAACGGTAAGAAAGTTGTTCAGGAGCGCAACCTCCTGCCCGGCTATATTCTTGTTGAAGCCATCGGCGCCAAACTGAACGGCGATGTTGCTAAGGTCATCAGCGACATTCCCAATGTCATTCACTTTCTGGGCAAGGAAACACCCCTGCCCATGACCCAGGTTGAGGCCAATCGCCTGTTGGGCAAAGTGGACGAAAGCGCTGAAGCCGGTGAGACGATGATAGAACCATTCCTCATTGGTGAAACAGTGAAAATTATTGACGGCCCGTTCTCCGATTTTGTCGGCGATATTCAGGAAGTCAACGAAGAGAAAAAGAAAATAAAAGTTATCGTGAAGATCTTCGGTCGCGGAACAGAGGTCGAATTGAACTTCATGCAGGTAGAAAAAATAAGCTAACAGCGCCCAGAGGTCCGCTTCTCCCGGACACGCTTCCATCAGGGGCATTGTTGTAGTTTGATCACGTAGTTTTCAATTGTTGAAAATACTCTAGAAATGGCAAAAGAAGTAGATGTTTATATTAAACTCCAGGTAAAAGGCGGTACTGCAAACCCCGCTCCACCTATCGGTCCGGCACTCGGTTCCAAAGGTGTGAACATCATGGAGTTCTGCAAGCGTTTTAACGCACAGACTCAAGATCAAATGGGCAAGGTATTGCCAGTGATCATCTCTGTGTACAAAGACAAAACGTTTGACTTTATCATCAAAACACCACCGGCAGCCATCCAGCTGTTCGACGCTGTTAAACTTGCTCCCGGTAAAGGCTCCGCTGAGTCGAACCGGAAGAAAATTGGTGAAGTTACCTGGGATCAGGTTCGCGCTATTGCAGAAAGTAAAATGCCCGACCTCAACTGTTTTACGGTTGAAGCCGGTATGAAAATGATCGCTGGTACTGCCCGTAGCATGGGTTTGAACATCACGGGAACAGCGCCCTGGGACAATAATTAAACGGCTGGTTGGTTTGGGCAAACAGGCGCCAGCCTTTTATGCAAAACAACCACCTCAACGCAAGGGAGTCTCGCCCAACGGGACGCAAACACCTTAAATAGTTTTATCAATGGCAAATTTGACAAAAAAGCGCAAAGCCGTTGAATCGAAAGTGGATCAGGACAAACTGTACAGCCTGGCTGACGCCATGGGGCTTGTAAAAGAAGTCAATACCACCAAGTTCAATGCTTCTGTGGACGTCCACGTTCGCCTGGGCGTCGATCCGCGGAAAGCCGATCAGGCACTTCGCGGTACGGTTTCCCTGCCGCATGGTACGGGTAAAACAAAGCGCGTACTGGTTTTTTGTACCCCCGATAAAGAAGCGGAGGCAAAAGAAGCTGGTGCCGACTTTGTAGGTCTGGATGAATACATTCAGAAGGTTTCCGACGGTTGGATGGATATCGATGTGATCATCGCTACCCCCAACGTCATGGCACAACTTGGTAAAGTTGCCCGTATTCTGGGGCCACGTGGCTTGATGCCTAACCCCAAAACAGGTACGGTCACCAATGATTTGGCATCCGCCGTGTCTGAAGTGAAAAAAGGCAAAATCGCCTTCCGTGTCGACAAGTTTGGTATCGTTCACGCTTCAGTCGGTCGTGTTTCTTTCACACCCGAGCAGTTGGTTGACAATGCCTACGAACTTGTTGCTACCCTGGCACGTATGAAACCTTCTTCTGCAAAAGGTATTTACATGAGAAGTATCTCAGTTGCCAGCACCATGAGCCCAGGCATTGCAGTAGATCCGAAATCCATCAAGGTCTGATAAAACTTTCAATTCGATAAGAAATGACAAGAGAAGAAAAAACGGCCGCTATCGCCGAATTGCAGGAAGAACTGGGAAACTCCTCCTTTTTCTACCTGACCGATTCGTCGACACTCACGGTGGCTAAGATCAATAAGTTCCGCCGCATGTGTTTCGAGCGGGGCATTAAGATCAAGGTGGCTAAAAACACCCTGATCCAGAAAGCCATGGAATCTGCGTCGGAAGACAAAGGCTACCAGGCTTTGTACGACTGCCTGAAAGGGCCTACTACGATTTTGATTTCCGCTAACCCTAAGGCGCCTGCACAGCTGCTGGAAGAATTCCGCAAAACCGAACAGCGCCCTATCCTGAAAGCAGCGTACATTGATACGTCTGTTTACTTGGGTGACGAACAACTCACCGCATTGACCAAGCTCAAAAGCAAGGACGAAATGGTGGGCGAAATCATCGGTTTACTCCAATCTCCAGCCATTCGTTTGGCTGGTCAGATCAAGGCTGCTGGTTCCAAATTGGCCGGTATTGTCAAGGCCCTGGAGGAACGCGCATAATTTTAAACGGCAAAGGGGGATCACCCATTTGCAACATGCTGATTTGGCTTCCAAGTACGCACTATATATAGTGTCTTTAATGACCCTTTTGAACCTACACATTTTTTTCGCAAACGATTTTAAAATTTTATTACAATGGCAGATTTGAAAGCAATGGCCGAGCAATTGGTTTCCCTCACCATCAAGGAAGCAAATGAACTGGCTGGAATTTTGAAAGATGAGTACGGAATTGAGCCAGCTGCTTCTGCAGTTGCAGTTGCCGCAGCACCTGCTGCGGGCGGTGCAGGCGATGCCGCTGTTGAGAAAACCGAGTTCGACGTTATCCTGAAGGATGCCGGCGCCAATAAACTGAACGTGGTTAAGGAGGTTAAAAACATCCTCGGTCTGGGTCTCAAAGAGGCAAAAGACCTTGTTGATGGTGCTCCTAGCGAGCTGAAAAACGGCGTAAACAAAGCAGAAGCTGATTCTATCAAAGAAGCTTTGGAAGCCGCTGGCGCCGTTGTTGAGGTTAAGTAAGTATTGTTTTGCTCCTGCGGCCTGATCAGGCTGTTGGCGGGCAGCGATTGCGAATCTTCGCTGTTCATCAAAACAATTACCTACTGATTTCAACTTCCGCAATGTTCGGCAACTCAACCTGTTACAGATAATTTAGCGTTTGGGCTTAACACGCCGCCTCCCCGGAGGTGCGTGTTAAGCCTATCGCTGTCTGTGCGGGTAAACTTTTCTTTTCAATTATCCGTTATACAGATTCTGCACGGATCTCTCTGCTAATAAAGGTATTAGCATTTCTTGCAATCAGCACACAAGCACACCTTGCAAACAATGACCAATAACGGCACCACAAACGGGACAGTAGCCAAAACCGGCGTTCAAGAACGCATTAATTTTGGTAAAATCCGTCACGGCGGTCACCACCCCGACCTCCTTGAAATTCAACTTAAATCATTCCAGGAGTTTTTCCAATTGGAAACAACTCCGGAGAACCGCGCTACGGAAGGGCTCTATAAAGTTTTCAAAGAAAACTTTCCCATCACCGACGCACGGAATATCTTCAATCTGGAATTTCTCGACTATTTTGTCGACCCTCCGCGCTACACCACCGATGAGTGTATGCAGCGCGGCCTGACCTATTCCGTACCCCTGAAGGCTAAATTGAAATTGTCTTGCAATGATGAGGAGCACATCGACTTCCAAACCATTGTTCAGGACGTTTTCCTGGGTAATATCCCCTACATGACGCCAAAGGGCACCTTCGTCATCAATGGCGCAGAACGGGTTATCGTTTCGCAACTCCACCGCTCTCCAGGTGTATTCTTCGGGCAAAGCTTTCACCCTAACGGGACGAAGATTTACAGCGCCCGGGTTATTCCTTTTAAAGGAGCCTGGATGGAGTTTGCTACGGATATCAACCTGGTCATGTATGCTTACATCGATCGGAAAAAGAAGTTTCCTGTCACCACCCTGCTCCGCGCCATCGGTTTTGATACCGATAAGGCTATTCTCGACCTGTTCAACCTGGCCGACGAAATTGCCTGCACCCGCGAGAACCTGGAAGGTGCAATCGGCCGTAAACTTGCCGCACGGGTGCTGAAAACCTGGACGGAAGATTTCGTAGACGAGGACACCGGCGAGGTGGTCACCATCGAAAGAAATGAAATTATTCTTGAGCGCGATACCGAGCTCGATGAAGAAAATATTGAGTTCATCCTGGAGGCTGGTTCTACGACCATTATCCTGCAGCGCACCGATGTGGAAGAGGACTTTTCTATCATCTACAATACGTTGCAGAAAGACCCCACTTCCAGCGAACTCGAGGCCGTTACCTATATATACCGCCAGCTTCGCGGTTCGGATCCCCCGGATGACGAGACAGCGCGTGGCATTATCGAGAAATTGTTTTTCTCCGATAAACGCTACAACCTGGGCGATGTAGGCCGTTTTAAAATCAACCGCAAACTGGGGCTAGATATTGCCGACGACAATCTGGTATTGACCAAGGAAGACATCATCGCTATTGTGCGGTACATTGTCAGCCTGATCAACAACAAGGCCGAGATCGACGACATCGACCACCTGTCTAACCGCCGTGTTCGTACGGTGGGGGAGCAGTTGTACGCTCAGTTTGGCGTCGGCCTGGCACGTATGGCCCGCACGATTCGCGAACGTATGAACGTCCGCGACAATGAGGTCTTTACACCGGTCGACCTGATCAACGCACGTACCCTCTCCTCGGTCATCAACTCCTTCTTCGGCACCAGCCAGTTGTCGCAGTTCCTTGACCAAACCAATCCGCTGTCTGAAATTACGCACAAACGCCGTATTTCTGCACTCGGACCTGGTGGTTTGAGCCGTGAGCGCGCAGGTTTTGAGGTTCGTGACGTACACTACAGCCACTACGGCCGTTTGTGTACCATCGAAACCCCGGAAGGCCCGAACATCGGTCTGATCTCAACGCTGTGTACACACGCCAAGATCAATAAAATGGGCTTCCTTGAAACCCCGTATCGCCGTGTTGCTAATGGCAAGGTGGTAATGGAAGGTGACGTGGAATACCTTTCCGCAGAAGGAGAGGATTACATGAAAATTGCCCAGGCTAACACGCCAGTAAACGAAAAGGGTGCTTTTGAGAACGATCGTATCAAAGCACGTGAGCACGGCGACTTCCCGATCCTTACCCCGGAAGAAGTGGAATACATCGACGTAGCCCCCAACCAGATTGTGGGTGTGTCGGCTTCCATGATTCCTTTCCTGGAAAACGATGACGCCAACCGTGCGCTCATGGGCTCTAACATGCAGCGCCAGGCCGTTCCGCTCATCCGCCCGCATTCGCCGGTGGTGGGTACTGGTCTGGAAGCCAAAGTTGCCCGCGACAGCCGTATGCTCATCAACGCCGAAGGCGGTGGTGTGGTGGAATACGTGGATGCCAACGAAATCGTTATCCGCTACGACCGTACTGAAGAAGATCAGCTGGTTTCTTTTGAAGACAACAAGAAAACCTACAAGCTGACCAAATTCATGCGCAGCAACCAGGGTACCTGCATCAACCTGAAGCCCATTGTACGGCGCGGGCAGCGGGTAGAAGAAGGTGATATTCTTTGCGAAGGTTACGCCACTGAAAATGGCGAATTGGCACTCGGCCAAAACCTTAAAGTGGCATTCATGCCCTGGAAAGGTTACAACTTTGAGGATGCCATCGTACTGAGCGAGCGCGTGGTTCAGGAAGATGTTTTCACTTCCATCCACATCGAACACTTCGAACTCGACGTGCGCGACACCAAATTGGGTGAAGAGGAACTGACCGCAGATATTCCAAACGTCAGCGAGGAAGCAACCAAAGACCTCGATGAAAATGGCGTAGTGCGCATTGGCGCCTGGGCCCGCGAAGGCGATATCCTGATCGGTAAAATCACACCCAAAGGTGAAACCGACCCAACACCGGAAGAAAAACTGCTGCGCGCTATTTTCGGCGACAAAGCAGGTGATGTGAAAGATGCATCGCTGAAGGTACCACCAAGCGTTAATGGTGTGGTGATCGACAAGCAATTGTTTGCCCGCGCCAAGAAGGATAAAGTACAAAAAGAACAGGAAAAAGCGCTGCTGGATAAGCTCGAAGACGAGCATGTTGTGGCACTGAATAAACTGAAAACGGAGCTGATCGATAAACTTCAGCTGCTGGTGAAAGATAAAATCACCAACGGTATCCGCAGCATCTATGGTGAAGAAATGGTTCCAAAAGGCACCAAACTGGCCAGTGCTGTGCTGCGCGATCAAATCGACTACAGCCAGGTTGACTACACCAAGTGGACCTCCGACAACGGATCCAATGCACTGATTGCCCGACTGCTGCACAATTACAGCATCAAGGTTAATGAAGAAGTGGGCCGTTACAAGCGCGAAAAATTCAACATCAGTATTGGTGACGAATTGCCCGCTGGCGTATTGAAACTGGCAAAAGTTTACCTGGCGAAGAAGCGCAAACTGCGTGTGGGCGACAAACTTGCCGGCCGCCACGGTAACAAGGGTATCGTCAGCCGCATCGTGCGGATGGAGGATATGCCTTTCCTGGAAGACGGCACACCCGTGGATATTGTGCTGAACCCACTGGGCGTACCTTCTCGTATGAACCTGGGACAGATCTTTGAAACCGTATTGGGCTGGGCTGGCGAGCGTCTGGGACTGAAATTTGCTACTCCGATTTTCGACGGCGCCAAAACCGATGAGGTAGAGGCTTGGATTGAAAAAGCTGGCCTGCCAAGTTTGGGCCAGACTTACCTCTCCGATGGTGAAACGGGCGACCGCTTCCACCAAAAAGCTACCGTAGGTGTGATTTATATGCTCAAACTCAGCCACATGGTGGATGATAAGATGCACGCACGCTCCATCGGACCATACTCGCTTATTACGCAGCAGCCACTTGGTGGTAAAGCCCAGTTTGGTGGACAGCGTTTCGGTGAGATGGAAGTTTGGGCACTGGAGGCTTATGGCGCTTCCAACATCCTGCAGGAATTGCTGACCTACAAGTCAGATGATATCCAGGGTCGCGCAAAAGCATACGAAGCCATCGTTAAAGGTGACAACCTGCCCGATGCTAATATTCCGGAGTCGTTCAATGTATTGATCCACGAACTCCGGGGTCTGGCACTCGATGTCAAATTTGAATAAGTGGCGCCGATTAATGTCGCCTGCTCAACCTGAATTGGGCAGGCGACGTTCCGCCACTAGTCCATTCAACGATCATAGTTCAATGATTTGAATATGCCATTCAAAAAGAAAAGCAATAAAACAGATCAGCATTTCGATAGCATCAAAATTGCGCTCGCCAGTCCCGATGAGATTCTGGAGCGCAGTTATGGTGAAGTGCTGAAACCTGAAACAATTAACTACCGTTCCTATAAGCCGGAACGCGATGGTCTGTTCTGTGAGCGGATTTTCGGCCCGGTTAAAGACTATGAGTGCTATTGCGGCAAATACAAGCGTATCCGTTACAAGGGTATTGTTTGTGACCGCTGTGGTGTTGAAGTAACCGAGAAGAAGGTGCGTCGCGAACGCATGGGCCACATCAAACTGGTAGTACCGGTGGTACACATCTGGTTTTTCAAAAGCCTGCCCAACAAAATCGGTTACCTGCTCGGCGTGTCTTCCAAAAAACTGGAGGCCATTGTTTATTATGAGCGGTACGTTATCATCAATCCGGGTATCAAGTCTGCAGAAGGCCTTTCCCGGATGGACCTCCTGACCGAAGAAGAATACCTGGAAATCCTCGAAGCGCTGCCAAAGGAAAACCATGGCCTGGACGATTTGCATCCCGACAAATTTGTCGCTAAAATGGGTGCAGAAGCTGTTCACGCTTTGCTCAGTACCCTGGTACTCGAAGATCTTTCGGCCCAACTTCGCCACGATGCTGCTACAGAAGGTAGCCAGCAGAAAAAAGCAGAAGCCAACAAGCGTCTGCGTGTGGTAGAAGCATTCCGTGCAGGTTTGGACACCGCTGGGCAGCACCCCGAATGGGCTGTTATCCAGTATTTGCCGGTGGTACCACCCGAATTGCGCCCATTGGTGCCATTGGATGGTGGCCGTTTTGCATCGTCCGACCTGAACGACCTCTACCGTCGGGTTATTATTCGCAACAACCGTCTGAAGCGTTTGCTTGAAATCAAAGCGCCGGAGGTTATCCTTCGGAATGAAAAACGTATGCTTCAGGAGGCTGTCGATTCACTGTTCGACAACTCTCGTAAATCCAATGCTGTGAAAGCCGAAGGGGGCCGTGCCCTCAAGTCGCTTTCTGATATTCTGAAAGGTAAGCAAGGGCGTTTCCGCCAGAACCTGCTCGGTAAGCGTGTCGACTACTCTGGTCGTTCCGTTATCGTTGTAGGACCTACCCTCAAACTGCACGAGTGCGGTTTGCCAAAGGCCATGGCTGCGGAATTGTTCAAGCCGTTTATTATCCGCAAACTCATCGAGCGCGGCATCGTAAAAACCGTAAAGTCAGCCAAAAAATTGGTTGATCGCAAAGATCAGGTGATCTGGGAAATCCTGGAAAATATCCTGCGCGGCCACCCGGTAATGCTTAACCGTGCACCAACGTTGCACCGCCTTTCTATTCAGGCCTTCCAGCCACGGCTGATCGAGGGTAAAGCCATCCAACTCCACCCGCTGGTTTGTACGGCTTTCAACGCCGACTTCGACGGTGACCAGATGGCTGTGCACGTGCCGCTCAGCCATGCTGCTATCCTGGAAGCCCAGGTGCTGATGCTCTCGAGCCACAACATGCTGAACCCACAGGACGGCTCGCCGATTACCCTGCCTTCACAGGACATGGTATTGGGCTTGTACTACCTGACCAAAGAGCGTAAATCGATCCCGGAAAATCCGGTGAAAGGCGAAGGCCGTCGGTTCTACTCTCCGGAAGAGGTGGTAATTTCCTACAATGAGGGGCAGCTCGACCTGCATGCTGCCATTGAATGTCGCATCACCACTCCGACGCCTGAAGGCGGGATGGAGCAGAAGCGTATTCAAACGACAGTAGGTCGTGTGATCTTCAACCAGTCGGTACCTGCCCGTGTGCCTTACATCAATGACCTGTTGACCAAGCGGAACCTGAAGGCGATCATCGGAGGTATTATTACCCGTACCGATTTCAAAACCACTGCAGAGTTTCTCGATAACATCAAAGAACTTGGTTTCGGTTGGGCTTTCAAAGCCGGTCTTTCCTTTAACCTGGGTGACCTGATCATCCCTGAATTGAAAAAGACTGTACTGGAATCGGCTCAGCTTGAAGTGGATGAGGTTTGGGACAACTACAACATGGGTCTGATTACCTACAACGAACGCTACAATCAGATCATTGACAAATGGACTTATGCGGATAACCGGATTACCGACCGCTTGATGCAGGAATTGAGCACCCACAAACAGGGTTTCAACTCCGTATTCATGATGCTCGACTCCGGCGCCCGTGGTTCCAAGCAGCAGATTAAGCAGCTATGCGGTCTTCGTGGCCTGATGGCCAAGCCCCGTAAATCGGGCGATACTGGTGGTGCTATTATTGAAAACCCAATTCTGTCGAACTTCCTTGAAGGTCTTTCCGTACAGGAATACTTCATCTCTACCCACGGCGCCCGTAAGGGTCTGGCAGATACGGCACTTAAAACGGCTGACGCAGGTTACCTGACCCGTCGTTTGGTCGACGTATCCCAGGATGTGGTCATCCGTGAAACCGATTGCAGCACGCTGCGCGGAATTGATGCCACATCACTCAAAGAAGGTGAAAAAATTATTCAACCACTGGCAGACCGCATCAGAGGCCGTTACAGCCTGTACGATATTTATCACCCCGTAACAGAAGAACTTATTGTTTCTGCAGCGGAGTATATTTCCGAACAGCTGGCCAAAGAAATTGAAGATGCAGAGATCGAAGTGGTAGCCATCCGCTCCGTACTGACCTGTGAAAGCCGCCACGGTATTTGTGCCAAATGCTATGGTAAGAACATGGCTACTGGCCGTATAGCCGAAAAAGGCGATGCTGTTGGCATTATTGCAGCCCAGTCGATTGGTGAACCGGGTACCCAGCTTACCCTGCGTACCTTCCACACGGGTGGTACTGCTATGATTGGTAAAACAGAAAATGACCTTACTGCCCGTTACAACGGTCGGTTGGAGTTTGACTCCATCCGTACCGTTGATGGTACCGACAACGACGGGAAACCCGTTAATGTGGTGGTGTCACGGACAGGTGAGATTCGCAACGTAGATATCAAAACCGGAAGGCTGTACTCTAACAACTACATTCCATACGGTGCATTTTTGTATGTAACAGACGGACAAGAGGTAGAAAAGGGCGATCGGATTTGTTCCTGGGACCCCTTCAACGCCGTGATCGTAAGCGATTTCCCTGGTATCATCCGGTACAACAGCCTGGAAGAAGGTGTGAACTACCGCATGGAGCGCGACGACCAGACCGGTTTTGCCGAGAAGGTGGTCATTGAAAGCAAGAACAAGCGCAAGATTCCATCCCTGGCAGTAGTAGATGCCAAGACAGGAGAAGAACTCAAGCACTACTCGCTGCCAATTGGCGCTTACATCTCTGTTGACGATGGCGATGCAGTGAAATCTGGTGAGCAACTCGTGAAGATTCCCCGGAAACTGGGTAAAATTGCGGATATCACCGGTGGTCTGCCCCGTGTTACGGAACTCTTTGAGGCACGTAACCCATCTAACCCAGCCGTTGTGGCTGAAATCGATGGGGTTATTACCTTCGGCGCTATTAAACGTGGCAACCGGGAATCACTCATTGAGGCCAAAGACGGCCAGAAGCGTAAATACCTGATTCCGTTGACCAAGCACGTGTTGATGCAGGATGGCGACTTTGTTCGCTCCGGCACCGCACTGACGGAAGGAACCATTTCTGTAAAGGATATTTTGGCCATCAGAGGCCCTTTTGCAGCATCTGCTCACCTCGTTAACGGGGTTCAGGAAGTATACCGCTCACAGGGTATCACCATCAACGACAAGCACATTGAAGTGATCGTTCGCCAAATGATGCGTCGTCTGGAAATTGTTGATCCGGGTGATACGCACTTCCTGCAAGGCGAACCAGTGGAACGCAACGAATTCATCGATTACAACGACTGGATTTACGACAAGAAGTTTATCCTCGATCCGGGCGACAGCCAAAAACTGAAAGCCGGAGCACTGGTGACCCTGCGTCAGGTTCGGGAAGAAAACTCCTTCCTCAAGCGCAACGATAAGAAACCCGTGGAATACCGCGATGCACTGCCTTCTACAGCTGTTTCCATGCTGCTGGGTATTACCAAAGCATCCCTGAACACGGAATCCTGGATTTCTGCGGCTTCCTTCCAGGAAACCACGAAGGTGCTTTCAACCGCGGCCATCGCTGCCAAGAAAGACACCCTCATGGGCCTTAAGGAGAACGTGATTGTCGGTAAGAAAATCCCGGCTGGTACTGGTTTGCGCGAATACGAGCGCCTGCAAGTAACTGGTTCCGGACGCCCTTTCCGTGATCAGCCACGGGATGAAGATGATATTCTGGTAGAAGACTACTAGTCCTACGAATTCAGACTAACGAACAATTGACGAACGCCGTCGCGCCGGGTAATCCCGGGCGGCGGCGTTACTTTTTTTAATACAAACCCTAAAAGGGCTGGATAAAGTGGTAAGCTCGTCTGGCAGCGTCCTCCCAAAGGCTTGGACTTCCTGATGCGATACTAAGTTTTATTGGCGTTACTTATTCAACCTTTTGCGTAGCGGATGGTTTGGATATCCCGTTCTCATTGATGGCTTCAATACGGAAATAATACGTTTTGGTGCGGTCCATTCCTTTGTAGTAGTACTCATTGGCATCGTGCACCATGATGCAGTTGTACAGTTTCTTGGGGTCGGTGCCAAAATAAATGTTGTAGGCCCAGGCATTGTCTACTGGGTTCCATCGCAGCCAGGCGGAGCGCTTGTCTTTTTCCGTGCGCAGTACCATGAATGTCCCCACGGTATCTGGTGGCGTTCCAGCACCTTTTCCAAAAACGCGAAACCCACTGATGGCAAATTTTCCGGAAGGAATGTGCTGATTTTCCAATTTGAGGAACCTGGTTTGAACAGGGTAGGGTAGTTCTACATAATCATGCGGGATGTCGGTCTTGTTTGCACTTTTATCGATCAGCAAGGTCCATTTTTTTCCGTCTGCCGACTGCCAGATTTTATACTGATGAAAAATATCGGTTTGTTTTCCTAGAAAAGTAGCATCCTGATCGGCATAATTGATTTGCACGGCCCGAACAGTACAAATAGCACCCAAATCGGTTTGAATCCACTCGCCAGCCTCAGCACTGCTTGCCGACCAGTACGTCTTGATGTTTTCGTCTGCTGCATCATTCGCAGGGTGACCAGGCATGGCAGAGGACACCTGCACCGGTTTTTTGTAATTCAACAGCATCCAGCCGGTAAAACGACTTTGCAGGTGGACGGCCGGGCCATCCGGCAGGTAATGCGGGTAATCGCCAAAGGCAGTATTACAATACATCACTCCGTCGGCATCAAAACCTGCGGGCCACATACCCAGGCGGCGCTCAAAATTATTTTTTACCGAAATGGCGATGGTGGATACATGCCAGTAATTGTCGGATTTGTCCTGAAAGGTAGCGCCATGCCCTGCGCCACGTGCAAACCCACCTGGCTTGAAGGAAAATGGATCGGATTGTGGGGTAAATGGCCCAAGCGGGCTGTCGCCAACAACAACACCATCGGCATAGCCACTGAATTCCGTTCCCGGAGCGCCGTACTGTAGGTAGTAGCGGTCTTTGTACTCCGTCATCCAGGCCCCTTCAATAAATGGGTCGAGAAAGGTATTGTCCATGTACTCGCCGAAACGCTGCCAGCCGTACCGATCGGGCTCCAGCAGGTACAGTTCCTTCCTTGCGCCCATGGGCTGCAGGTTGTGCCGGTTAAGTTCTACGCCATACAGCGGATAGCGGTTGCTGCTGCCGTTGTACATATACAACTTTCCATCCTTGTCGGTGAAAAATGCTGGATCCCAACCCCCGATGTCAAATTTTTCTACCGCCGCTGTCCAGATGTTGGCTTTGGGGTCGGTGCTCATCCAAATGGGGAAATCGCGGGAATAGGTAGAGCCAAACACCAGCATGGTGTCACCGATGATCCCTACTGCGGGTGCACACAGGTCGTCGTATACTTTGTGCCAGGGCTGTAGGAAATGTTGGGGGATAAAGTTCCAATGTAACAGGTCGGTGCTCCACCAGTAGCCCCATTGGTTGGTGCTGAAGAGGTAGTAATCGCCCATGAACCGTACAATAACCGGATCGGCAGTGGCCCGATGTGGTCCCCAGGTGGTGAAATCGGGAATGGGCGTATATCCGTAGTCCAGGTTAATGGGGTTGCAATAGGTGGTTTGTGCTTCCATTGATGCGGTGCTCCAGGAGAACCACAGAAAGAGCACAAAAGCGAGCATTTTTTTCATGGTAAACAAAGGTATCGTTTATAGGGGGATTCGGTATTGGGATTTAGGTAAGTTTTGTTTTGAACTTCGCGGCACAGATGTTAAGCTCGGGTTTAGCCATTGGTCTTGCGCTTCGCCGGGGAGGGAGAATACACTGGGTGCTTTAGGAATGATTTTAACAAAAAAATAGTTGAAAAAAAAAGTACATGCTGTTTAAGGGGGTTCAAAATTTATTCTGGTATTTGATTTCACAAGGCACCAATAACCGAGATCGAAGCCAAAGACCAACACCCAATGGCTAAAATTTGGCTGCTTGGGCAAAAAACTGTACCCAGCAGTTGTGTTAATCAAAAATGTGTTTTAATTTTGACCGAACGTTCAGTCAAAAAATATATGGCGCCCAAAACAGCAAAACAACTAGAGAAGGCACGGGAGGACAAAAAGGTCTGCATTCTCGAAGCAGCGCTAAAAGTTTTTGCCAGTCATGGTTACGATGGTGCTTCCATCAGTATGATCGCCAGGGAGGCTAAAATTTCGAAAGGGCTGCTGTACACCTATTATGAGAGTAAGGAGCATTTGCTGGAGCAACTGATGATATGGGGGCTAGAAAGAGCAGGCAGCACAACAAATGTTGAAGCCGGTTACCGAATTGGTTCAGAGGAAGAATTTATGTACGGACTGAAAATGATCATCGCCATGGTACAGCAAGAGGCAGATTTTTGGCGCTTGTACAACATGGTTGTTATGCAGCCTAAAATGGCCGATCGGTTCAAGGATAAGGCGAAATCATTTCTAGAGGATTATTTGCAGGTATACGTCCAATACTTTGAAGACAAAAAGGTGCCTGACCCCATGGCCGAAGCGATTATGTTCGGCGCTGTAATCGACGGAATTTTATTTGACATGCTTATGGTCGGGGAAACTGAATATCCGCTGGAAAGGGTGCTGGAAGTGGTCCGGAGAAAATTTGCCTGAACAGCCCCTTGATATTTAACCTGTTTTATCATGAAAAAATTCATTTTTCCCTTCTTATTGCTGTTTGTCTCCCTGTTGCAAGCCCAGCAGGAGTCTGCAACCGACATCATCCGTAAAGCGAATGACCTGGTCAACGGCCGATCCAACGAAAGTGTGGCTGCTATGACCATCGTCCGGCCCAAGTGGTCGCGAACCGTCAGTATGAAATCCTGGTCGCTGGGAACCGACTATTACATGATTTTGATCACGGGGCCTGCACAGGACAAAGGGCAGGTATTTCTCAAGCGCGACCAGGACATGTGGAACTGGATGCCCAATATCAGCCGTGTCATCAAGATTCCGCCTTCTATGATGGGGCAAAACTGGATGGGCTCTGATTTTACCAACAACGATTTGGTGAAGGCCAATTCTATCGTAGAAGATTATACCCACTCCATTTTGGGGCGCGAGACGGTGCAGGGGTACGATTGTTATAAGATTCAACTTCGGCCCAAACCGGATGCAGCAGTTGTATGGGATAAAATCATCGTTTGGGTGGCAAAGGACAAGTATTTCATGTTGCAATCGGAGTTTTACGATGAAGACGGCGTGTTGGTCAGCAAAGAAGTGCAAACCGATGTGAAGCGTTTTGGCGACAGGGAACTGCCCTCCAAAATGACCATGACCCCAATGTTGGAGAAAGGGAAAAAGACGGTGCTGGAGTTTCAGCAAATGTCTTTTAATGTCAATATTAAACCAGATTTCTTTTCCCAGCAGAACATGAAAACCCTGCACTGAGAAATCCCTGCATATGAAACAGTTTATCAAGCTGGCCTGGCGTAACCTCTGGCGCAACCGACGGCGAACACTCCTGACCCTCGCTTCGGTGTTTATGGCGGTTGTTTTGTCCATTGCTATTCGTTCCCTGCAACTGGGTGTTTATGCCAACATGATTGGCAATTCAGTTCGGTTTTCTACCGGTTACCTGCAGATTCACGCCAAAGGCTATTGGGAGGACCAAACCATCAACAACGCCTTTTTGGCCAACGCTGGATTGGACAGCCTGCTGGTACAAGACCCCGACATCGCCTTGTCGGTTCCCCGCCTGGAGTCTTTCGCCCTGGCTTCGTCCGGACAACACACCAAAGGCATAGCGGTGTCTGGGATCGACCCCGCAAAAGAGGATGCCATGAATGGCCTGGCGGGCAAACTGATACAAGGTCAGTATTTCGAATCTGGCAGCGATCAGGGTGTGTTAATGGGGGATATGCTGGCCCGCTATCTTCAACTTGAAATGGGCGATACGCTTGTTTTACTCGGTCAGGGTTACCATGGCGCGACGGCTGCCGGGCAGTTCAGGGTTCGGGGCATTTTTCACTTTCCAATAGAACAGATTAATGGCTCGATCGTTTACCTCGCCCTGCCCGATGCTCAGGCATTGTTTGGTGCGCCAGATATGTTGAGTTCCATGAGCCTGATGCCGCGCGGTAGTGCCTTTGCTGAAAATACCAGGCGTCAATTGGAATCCTCTCTTGGCGACACCTGGGAGGTGTTGCCCTGGCAAACGATGAACAAATCGCTGGTGCAGGAAATTCAGGGTGACAATGCCGGTGGAATCATCATGTTGGGGATACTCTATGTGGTAGTTGCTTTTGGCGTTTTCAGTACAGTGCTGATGATGGCCATGGAGCGAAAAAAGGAGTTTGCTGTAATGGTTGCGATAGGCATGAAGCGCTGGAAACTGGCCCTGATCGTTTTGCTGGAGACTTTTTTTATCGGAGTACTGGGTGTGGTGCTCGGGGGCGTACTCATTTATCCCTTGCTTTACCAGTTGCACGAACATCCGATTAAATTAACCGGTACCGTGGCAGAAACTTATCATCAGATGGGTATGGAGCCCATCATGCCGGCCTCGCTTGATCCCCAAATTATCATAACCCAGGGCCTGACGGTGCTGCTTATCGCATTCTTGTCGGCCACGTATCCTATTTGGTACATCCAGCGATTCTCTGTACCCGAAACCATAAAATCGTAAACCATGCTGATTCAAATAGCCTGGAGAAATGTTTGGCGCAACCGAACGCGCAGCCTGGTCATTGTCGCGGCCATCGCGCTGGGTTTGTGGGCGGGTATTTTTTCAGATGCCTTTATGTTGGGTATGACCGAGCAGCAGGTATACAATACCATTCATACCGAGACGGGGCATGTGCAAATCAACAAGCCTGCTTTTCTGGTCAATCACGACCTCCAGCTGCGCATGGATAATGCAGACAGTGTGCTGGTCGGCGTTCGAAAAACACCGGGTGTAAAGGCTGCAGCTGCGCGCATTCAACTCATGGCCATGGCCTCCACCGCAGCCAATTCGGCCGGCATAATGGTCAATGGTATCGATCCGGATTCGCAACGCAGCGTCAGTGATCTTGAAAAATTGCTGATGGAAGGCGCATATTTCCCGTCTGATCGATCCAATCGGATACTGATTGGGAAACAACTGGCTGAAAAATTAAAAGTGCGGTTGAACAGCCGTATCGTTTTAACCCTCCAGACAGCAGCCGGGGATATCACTTATAGTTCGTTCAAAGTTAGCGGCATTTTTCAGAGCTTCGATTCGGAATTTGACAAGCAAATGGTCTTTGTTCGGAAATCTGAGTTGCAACCCTTGCTCCAATTGCCGCAGGAATCGGCCTCGGTGATCACTGTTTTGACCAATTCCCTGGAGGACGTTGATGCCGTAGAACAGGCACTGCAACGGCAATTGCCCAACTTGCAGGTTCAAAACTGGAAAAAATTGTCGCCCATGGTGGAAGTTACGGTGAGCACCATCATGCAGTTTTCCCTTGTTTTTGTAGGTATTATTTTGTTTGCCCTGGCTTTTGGTATCGTTAATGTGATGCTGATGTCGGTGCTCGACCGAACGCGGGAGATCGGTATGCTGATGTCGATTGGTATGCGGCCGGCCAGGGTATTTCGGATGATTTTACTCGAAACGATTTTCCTGTCTTTTACCGGCGCTATCATTGGGGTGTCGCTGAGCGCGGTTTCGGTAGCTTATTTTGGAAAAACAGGCATTAACCTGTCCTCCATGTCGGCTGGTTTCAATGCAGTTGGGTTCAGCAGCATTGTTTATCCCAGTTTGGGGCTGGATTTTTATGCAAACATTACCCTGATGGTGGTGGTGATTGCTTTGCTCGCTGGCGTTTTTCCTGCGCGCCGAGCCATCAAAATGCAGCCTGCTGATGCTTTGCGGGGGGAATAGCCTGGTGGAGGATGTTCTGGAAACGGGGGGATAAACACATTTTTGCGCACAGCGCATGTTGAAAAAAAAATTCAAACGCTGGTCATTTAAACAGGCCATTGATTCGCATAAAACACTACTCCATGTCGGTAATACAGGTCAATCAACTCACCAAAACCTACAATGAAACCATGGTCCCCGTAACGGCACTGGACCATGTTAACCTGAGCTTTGCACGCGGTGAATTTACGGCGATTGTAGGCCCATCGGGCTGTGGCAAAACCACACTGCTCAACATGCTGGGCGGACTCGACAAGCCCAGCGCTGGCCATGTTATGATCGAAGGTCAGGACATTGCCGTTATGGAAGGTGGTGCGCTGGTCGATTTCAGGCTTCACAACATTGGCTTCATTTTCCAATCGTACAACCTCATTCCGGTGCTGACGGTGAAGGAGAATGTGGAATTCATTATGGATTTGCAAAATAAACCCCGGGCGGAAAGCGATGCCCGGGTGTCCTACCTCCTGGATGCTATGGGCATAGCAGATAAGATCAACCTGAGGCCAAAATACCTCTCCGGAGGCCAGCAGCAACGGGTGGCAGTAGCGCGGGCACTGGCATCGAAACCGAAATTTATCCTGGCCGATGAACCCACGGCGAACCTTGATTCTAAATCTACCGAAACCCTGCTCGAACTGATGGCCAACCTGAATGAAAAAGAACAGGTCACCTTCATTTTTTCTACCCACGACCAACGGGTGATAGACAAGGCGCACCGGATTATTGTTCTGGAAGATGGTCGGGTCATCAGCGATACAGCGCAAACCAAAAGCGCATGAGACCCATCCTGGCCATAGCGATGTTGCTGGCTTTTATGTGGCCTGGCATATACCTGGGCGCTCAGGAAATGCAGGATACCAGCCTCCAGGCACCCGCTGCAACACCCTCAAAATGGATGGTTAAGGGGTATTTAAAAGACCTTCAAACCGTGCAGTTTAAAAAAATAGCCGATCCCTGGGCGCTCGATAACCTGATCCACAACCGGATCGACCTGAGTTGGTACCCTAACGGTAAACTTCAGCTTCAACTGGGTGTTCGCAACCGGCTTTTGTACGGTGTATCGGCACCCTTATATGCTCAAAACGATGATTTGCTGTCGGCCGACCGTGGTGTCCTGAAGCTCAGCAAAACGCTCTTCACGGGCGATTCCTATGTGCTGCACACCGCAATCGACCGGGCAAATGTGGGTTTTACTGCGGGAAAATGGCAGTTTACCCTGGGCCGGCAACGGATCAACTGGGGCATGAATTTGGTGTGGAACCCCAACGATATATTCAACGCCTATTCCTGGTTCGACTTCGATTACGAAGAACGGCCAGGCTCCGATGCGCTCCGGGTGCAGTACTATACCAGCAGTACTGCCTCTGCTGAATTGGCTTTTATGCCCGGAAAAAAGATAAATGAAAGCGTAACGGCTGCGCTGTATCGTTTCAACAAGGCTGGATACGATGTGCAGTTTTTAGCAGCCAGGTCTCATGCCGACTGGGTAGTGGGCGGCGGCTGGTCGGGTGTTTTGGGCAAAGCGGGCTTTAATGGCGAAGTCAGCGTTTTTGTGCCCTCGGCAGATGCCAACGCTTTAAAAACCGTGGTTTCGGGCTCCATTGGGATCAATTATACCTTTCAAAACAGTCTGTACCTGCACGGAGCCTACCTATTGAATAGCGCCGGGCTGCGCAAAGGCGACGCTATAAACACCGTGGTATTGTTGCAAAATGTGTCGGCCAAAAGCCTGATGCCTTCGCGACATACAATGTTTGCAGAAGTCGGTTACCAACTTACGCCACTGCTACGGGCCGATCTTTCGGGAATCCTGAATCCGGCTGACGGATCATTTTTTACCGGACCCTTTCTAACAGCTTCTGTAACAGACAACATACAACTGCTGGCGGCAGGGCAGTTGTTTTTTGGCGCAAACAACAGCCTTTACGGTCCGTACGGGAAACTGTGGTACCTCAGGTTAAAATGGAGCTTTTAGCCTCATTTCAGTACTTTAATTGTTTCGCTGGTCCAGTCTTGCCCCTCTACCGACAGCAGGTACACCCCTGGAGGCATTTGCCGGAAATCCAGGTCTTTTTTCCAGTCTTTTTCTTGTGCCTGCAGTGTTGCGGTCAGGATGGTTTTCCCAGATACATCGCGTACCCTTAGCACCGCATCGGATGGCAAGGCATGGCCGGCTACATGAAGTGAGGTCCTGACAGGATTGGGTGAAATGCGCAAGCCGAGGTCAACCAGGGGCGTGTAGTTCGTATTGCTGGTTTGAATCACCTGATTGTTACCAGAGATAATCCAGAGCTCTGGGTCGATTTTTACTGAATCAATGTTGAAGGGCAAAAATACGCTGAAGGCGTTGCCAGTTTGTGGGTAAAGTACGATGGTGGTATCCTGATCGCTGCCATAAACACGAATCGGAACTGGGATGTCAAAAAACGGTACCGATGCCGGCATGGAAGTACTTTGCTCCAAAGTGCCTTCGAAAAAACCTTTGTTGTGCGCCCAGACGAGGGTGTAGGTTGGAAATCCTTCGCCATAAAACCACTGTTCGAAGAAACTCGTGAGGTTCTGGCCGCTGACCGATTCCAGATGTGCCTGAAGTTGTGCGGTTTTGGCATAACCAAAGGCTAGGTTGGGATCGGCTACGTATTCGCGGATGCCCTGGAAAAAAGTACTGTCACCTAGTTTCCAGCGCAGCATATTCAGCAGGTAGGCGCCCTTGTTGTAACTGAGGCGGCCATCGAAAATCCGGTTTATATTGGTGGTGTCGGGTACAAAAACAGATCCACCCGGCTGAGAGATGATGCTGTTGAGTTTGCCGCGTTTCCAATTGTACCAGGTTTGCGGGGAAAAATAGTGTTCCCGGCAGAGCCCTTCGAAATAGGTGGCAAACCCTTCATTAAGCCAGATATGCTGCCAGCTGCCACAGGTTATTTTATCGCCAAACCACTGGTGGGCCATCTCATGGGCGATCAATCCGTAGCCGGTATTGGCCATAAAACTCATGGTCTGGTGCTCCATGCCACCGCCAAAACCAAATTGTGCGTGACCGTATTTTTCTTCATAAAAAGGATACAAGCCTGCCCTGTTATTGAACAATTGCATGATTTCAACGGATGCACCTGATTCCGATTGGGCCTGATCCACGTACTCCGGATACCAATAGTTAAGTATAGGAATACTGCCGCCTGCATAGGGAACATTGTCGGTGTATTCCTCATAATTGGTTACGGCAAATGCCACGAGGTAGGCCGCAATGGGGTATTTGCTGTGCCAGTGGTGCACGGCGGTGCTGCCATTGCCCGTTACTGAAACCAGAAGGCCGTTTCCGGCTACTTTGTTGCCAGCGGGAGCCTTTACGTATACATCCAGCGAGTCGGCTTTGTCGCTGAGGCTTTGCTTGCAGGGCCACCACTCCTTGGCACCGTAAGGTTCACTGAGCGTCCACAGTACAGGTGTATTGCTGTGCATGCTGGTCTGAAAAGTGCCAAAACCCTGACCGACTGCTGGTGCACCCTGGTAAAAAACAGCCACGGAATCCAGTTGTCCCGGGGCAACAAATCCTGGAAAACCAATGCTCAGCACATCATTTGCGCTGTGGTTGAATGGCACTTTCTGGCCGTGGTACAGTACCGAGTCCACGGTCATGTTCAGGCTGAAATCGAAGTCGATACTGCCCAAAGGATTGGTTTTGGGTGTAAAATAGCTGACAACCTGCCCTTGAATATAGTGGACCGCCGGGTCGACTGCCCAAAAACAACGCAAGTAGCCCACATCGTAGGTGTCGCCGACGTTGGAAAAATTTTCGGTTTGGAAATACGACTGAGCAGCTTCTGCTTTATAGCAATGTTGGGTTTGGAGCTCCTCGGGCAGCGCTTCCCGTTGTGCTGTGGACATTTGTGCCCCAATTAGGCACAGGGCGAGCAGGGTTAGATTTTTATTGAACATGCCATTGAATTTTTAATGCCATTAAAGTTAAGATTTATTTGCGCGAGATCTGTCTGTTTTGTGCCATTTTGGGCGTTAATCATGCTACTTTTGAGCAAGATCAGCTGTAGCGCTGTGCCAGCACCATGGGAATGCCATTCGGGCAGAAATTTTTTTTGCGTATTTTGTCCACCCATTTAAGGTGTTTTGGCCGGGGTTGGTTTCGGACAACATTTTTTAGGATTGAAAACAAGCGACATGCACATTATTCCAGCATTTGATATTATGGATGGCCGCCTGGTGCGATTGCGCCAAGGCGATTTTGACACCAAAGTTTTTTACCCTCAGGATCCCCTGGAACTGGCCAAAGAGCTAGAAGCTTCGGGGATCAAGCGCTTGCACATGGTTGACCTCGATGGCGCCCGCGATGGTCGTCCGGTCAACTTGTATGTCCTGGAGCAAATTGCGGCCCGTACACGTTTATCCATTGATTACGGGGGCGGACTCCGCTCTATTCCAGCCTTGCGACAGGTATGGGATGCCGGCGCCGACATGTTTTCCGTGGGAAGCGTGGCGGTCAAAGCGCCCGACGAATTCCGCGCCTGGGTCGAGCGTTTTGGAGCAGATCGCTTTTTGGTTGGTGCAGATGTACGCGACCGCAAAATAGCCGTTCATGGATGGCTGGAACAAACCACCCTGGGCATTTCCGATTTTATCCAACAAATCAGTGCATTGGGCATTACCCAGGTTTCTGTCACCAATATTGCACACGACGGAGAGATGAGAGGGCCTGATCTGGAACTTTACCGCGACATGCTCAAGAAATTCCCCGATTTGCTGCTGGTTGCCAGTGGAGGGATCAGTAGCGTGGCCGACCTGGAAGCACTGCAGGACATTGGGTGCGAAGGCGCCATCGTTGGCAAAGCCTTTTTTGAAGGGGAAGTGCCCTTGCACTACTTCCGGGTATTCTCTAAAATATAGCCCGTCTTTGGCATCGCCAGGATGCTTCCATTGCATTTGATCTTTAGTGCAGCCAGCACCCAAGGCTAAAATCCAGCCGTTTGTCAGACAGCCGACTATACTCGCCTTCGAGCGGGCTTAGTCCGGCATGCTTTTTGGCATACATCAAGCATAATCCGAAAGAACACGCCGGAGCGGAGTAGTAGTTAGTTGGTGCATTATTTGTCGTTTCCTGACAATTTGTTGCCGTCTTGGAAATAAAAATTTTGTACAGGCGTTAAATAACACCCTTGTTCCAACCAACCTTTGGTTATTTGTAATTAATTCTGTTAGAAATTTGCACGATGCTTGTTTGGCATGATTTTGGCCGATATCTTTGTGCCGAATTTAATTTTGTAACGACTTAAAATTTTACTTGCGTATCGGGTTATATTTTACATTTCTATTCAATTCGAAATTTTATCCAACAAATTCAATCCGATACTCATGAATGCCAAGTCATTTTTCGCGGCTGCTTGCCTCGCCCTTCTTTCTTTTAGTGTTTCTGCCCAGGAAATTTACCAGGTTGGTGTTACCGCCGGTAGCAATTACTCCTCCCTTCGTTCCGATCTCTTTTCTACCTCATCCGGCCGTTTGAGTGCTGCTGTTGGCTGTACTTTTGTCGTGGGATTCGGAGAGCATTTTGAGCTCAACCAGGAAGTTGTTTTTGTGCAAAAAGGCGCCAGTGCCAAAGCGGTTAACTTCCGTCCGGAAGACACCCCAGAGGAACTCACTTACGACTACTACTACAATTCCTTTGAAGCCGGTTTGTTTGCCGGCGTTACGCCATTCGCAAATATCCCCCTGACTTTTCAGGCAGGAGGTTTTATGGGCACCCATTTCGACAATCTTGATCGTTCTGCCAAAGAAGTTTACGTTGGCGATTACGAAAGCATCAACCACGCTACCCCAGCCATCGACCTCAACGATGCCTTCTCCGGAATCGATTTCGGACCGGCATTTGGTATTGCTGCAGGTAAAGGCCGTATGCGCGTAAATGCCCGTTACTACCTGGGTACCCGCAACCTCTACAAAAACCTCGATTTTGTTGATGCTGGTCCAAGTATCCGTACCGGATCCCTGCGCTTGTCGGTATCGTATTTTTTGAAATAAATAAAACCTGGCGGTAGCCCTCCAAGCCGCCGTCCTTAATAACCCTGGAGGCCAGTTTTATAACTCCAGCGACCCCAATTACGTTAAATGGCAGTTACAGGGACCTTTCATGGCAACATGAAAGTCCTTGTAATCACTGCCATTTTTGCTGGGTGACAGCAATTTCCCAAATTTTTAAGTATTGCGCTGCTGTATCGTCCATGTTGGGCGGTATCGGGGATTGCATGACCGACCTGCTTTGTAATGCCAGGTTTACTTGTTCGCTGAGCCCTTCGGGGGTTTCTGCAGTGGCGCCAAAAACGGTGGCCACCCCAACCGGTGTTCCAACGATATGGCAACCTGCTGCGGCCGCTTCCGGAAAAACAAATCCATAGGATTCGTACCGGGAAGTGTGCACCAAGACCCTGGCTGGTTGCATTTTTTTAAGCACCTCCGGCCGGGGAAGTGCGCCGAGCAGACGGACATTTTCAGTGAGGCCCCATTCCTTAATCTTTTCCTGTAAGGCGTCGAAAAGCGGTCCTTCGCCCACCAATTCAGCGCGAATGGCAGGCGTATTGATCCTGAGGATACGAATAACTTCCAGCCATTTTTCCCAATTTTTGACCGGAATTAGGGAGCCTACGCCCAGCACATGAATCGGCCGTTGGGTATTGGATAAATCAGAAATTTCTTCCAGCGCCAGTCCCCAGGGAATGACATTCCCGCAGGACATTCCAGTGCTTTTTTGGAATACTGCTGCCTGGTATTGTGAAACGGCAATGAGTTGCTGTGTTTTGATCGTGTTGAGTTTGTTAAGCCTGTGCTGGTTGTCGGGCAGCACATCCTGGCCCATCAGGGTCGTGGTATGCAGTAAACCCGACGGTTTAGCCAGTGTTTCCCCGGTGTCAAAAGCCCGACCCAGCCAGAAACTGTGCAGCACATCGATCTGTTCGGTTTGTAGTATTTTCTGACCGATTTTTTGGGCCAGCCACCAAGTGTAGGGCTTTCGCCAACGGCGGTTGCGTCCGTTGCAGGGATAAACCGGAATGCCATTCCAGGTATAACGCTGTGCTGTGGAAGGATACTCTACCGTCAGTATATGCAATTTCACCCCCATTTTTTGTAAACTCCTGGCCAGCAGTTGTAAAACAGGGATACAACTGTAGTCCTGTTCGTGCCCTGCAAAGCCTGGAGTGATCCAAAGGATGGTCATGTTAAGGTGGGATAAAGCGGTTTTGGGGAAGCGCGGTAAAGCCAGGGACACCCTTTCGGGCGCCCCTGTATATGCTGACGCCTGCTCACGTGGGCAGGCGGAACGACGGCGGCCTCGCTCGAAGCAGGGTTCCACCGTTGTAACAAAGGTACACTTTTTGGGCCTTACCTTTTGAAAATTCCGGTGTGCTTGCCCGTTTGACGGGTGATTTTCCTATTGCTTGACGATCTTTTTCACCAAAGTTGCGCCCTGTTCATCGCGAAGCAGCAGCAGGTAAACTCCTGGTATCCATGCATTACAGTCGGCTTCCCAAAAGTGTTCGCCGGCATCCTGCGAGGGCAGGCTTGTGGTGTCGATTAGCCGGCCATTCAGGTCGTACACTTCAACGCGAACATCACCTGGCCGCTCCAGAAAATACTGGGCAAGCACCTGGTTGCCGATAGGATTAGGGAATACACTCAAATCCGAAAGGTTGCCGGAAATTTCATGGGCGGGCGTGGGGTTGAGTCCTGGTGGTAAGGCGACGTATTTGTCCAGATACAATCGGTATTCACCGGGTTGCAGGGTTACCGGGATCGGAACCCCATTGCTCAGGATGCTGTCGCCGGTGTAATATTCGTACCACCATCCCTGTGTCGGGTCGAGGTACAACTGGGCAGGCTCGGTAGTCGCCGCCACATTGGCGATGACAAAAACATTCATATCGGGTGAACTCAGCCAAATTTTTCGAATTTTACCGGCGCCAATGTCGGCATTGTAGTTGGTGGTTTCAAATACATCGTATTCGGTGCGCAGGTGGATGAGTGCCGCCGTCACGTCGAAGAGACGCTTCCGAAATGGGTCCTGGGGAAAATCCCAGCGAATTGGTTTGGGGTCGAGCCGGCAGTTGTTGTTTACGCTGCCATTGGTACAGGTGTTGATCGAGTAATCGTAGCCCAGCTCGCCAAATTGCCAAAGCATTTTTGGACCGGGTACAGTATAAAAAAGGTTGGCGAGGAGTTCCATCCGCCGCAGGGCGATGGGAAGGGTCTTGACGTCGTAAGCCGCAGATACGGTGTTGCCATACAACTTGCAATCGTACACAATGCGTTCTTCATCATGGCTTTCCATGTAGCCGATGGCATGGGGAACGGTCCAGCCCCGCTGCTTGTAGTCTACCCAGCGGAGGTCCTGGTTCACGCCTGTGAAATAGCCCAGGGCCACCTCTTTGTAGGCACTGTGCATGTTTCCCCACAACATCATGCCGTATGCTGCCAGTTCTTTTTCTTCATTGTTATCTGCAAAATGTTCCAGAATCACATAAGCATCGGCAGCGTTCGACCAAACAAAGTCGGCGTAATTTTTCAAAATGGTGATACGCGATGGATCGTACATATTCCAGAGTCCTACATTGCCCAGGGTGTTATTCTGGGTAAAACCTTTGGAGAGGTCGAACCGGAAGCCATCTACGCGGTATTCTCCCAGCCAATATCCCAAGCAGTTTTTCACATAGGCTTTGGTGGCAGCGCTCTCGTGGTTAAAGTCGTTGAAAACGCTGAAATCGTGGGTGGCAGTAGGGTTGAGCCATGGATTGTCGGGGCTGGGCCTGTTGTTGGCGGCATCCCAGTACAATTGTGCCAGCGGGCTTAGGCCATCGGCCTGGTTAAATACCACATCCAGGATGACGGCGATGCCGCGCACGTGGCAGGCATCGATAAAGGTTTTGAAGGCTTCTGGTGTGCCGTAATATTTGTCGAGTGCTTTGTGAAAAACGGGGTTGTAGCCCCAACTGATGTTTCCGCCGAATTCGTTGACGGGCATAAGTTCGATGGCATCGACACCGAGCCGTTCCAGGTAGTCAAGGGTATCCAGCATGGTCTGGTAATCGTGGCGGGCGATGAAGTCGCGGAGCAGCAGCTCGTATACCACGAGATCGGTTTTTTTCGGGCGGGTAAAGTTGTTGCTTTGCCAGTTGAATGGGGCTTGCCCTGGTATGATCAGAGAGACATAGCCGCCGGTTTTGCCAGTAGGGTAGGTGGGTAGGTTGGGGAAGGTTTCGGTGGGGATGTAGGGATCATTGAACGGGTCGAGTACCAGGGTGCTGAGGGGGTCGGCAATGCGCAGGCTTCCGTCGACAAAGTACTGGAAGCGGTAGTTTTGTCCGGCTTGCAGCCCAGCAATATCGATCCACCAGGTGTTGCCGTCGAGGCTGCGTTTCATCTGGTAGTCGCTGTTGAGTTCCCAGTCGTTGAAATCGCCGATAATATTCACGACACCCTTGTTGGGGGCAAAAAGGGAAAGCCGCACTGCCGTACTGCTCAAGTATTGGATGCCCTGTTCGGTGCCGGCAGGTGGGTCCTGGTTCACGATTGGCCCGGGTATAAAGTACGTAAATGTGGAAGTGTCCGCTTCGGCGCCTGCATCGGCAATAAATTGTACCAGGTGTGAGCCTGTATTGCCTGCGTTAAAAGTGGTTTCCAGTAGTTTACCATTGGCACTGGCGACCAAGGTGCCATTATCCAGCAGTTTCAGGTCGGCTACCTGCGAGGAAGCCGCTTTTACAGCAATCGGGGTGCCGGTGCTGGACAGGAAAGACGATGCTGCCGGCGCAACAAAAGTGGTGATCAGGTTACCGTTGTCGGGGTACACCGGATAAAAAATATCTGCGCCATCAGAAGCGCGGCCAACGATTGTGCCAGTAGTGTTTCTATAAACGAAAGCTAGTTTCAGGACCGTTTCGTTGGCAGGAACGCCAAAAAATGTGCGAATATTGAACGTTTTTTTCCAAAGATTGGGTGAAACGAGCGTCATGGCGCCCACGGGATCGTTGACACCCCAGGTGGTGGTGACATGCTTCCAGTCGGACGAAGAAGTGCTCAGGTTGGTAATTACGCCCATATGGGCAAACACCGGGTTGATGCCCACCAGCGCGCCGTTGCCCTCCGTGGCATTGAAATAAATGGTTACGTCGTCGTCGACATTGGGGAAAATAGGCTCGCAGCTCACCTGGGCCTGGAGTATGGATGCGGTAAATACCGCAAGGAGGGTAGAAAGCAATCGGATCATGTTCATCTTTTTTCAACCAAAAAAAATCCTATCCCAGCACTGGCGGTGTTGAAATAGGATAGGGCGTTTCGGGTGGTAATTTAGGGGTTTTCTGGAGGATTTAGAGAAAGGAAATGCTAGTTTGACAATCTTAGTACACTGTAAACTAAGTTTCGTTGGATTTTGGCTGAATCTTTTGGCGCCATCCATCGTCTGTTTTCTCAGCAAGAGCGCTGCTATTCCTTCAAAAACAGACTTGACTGCCACCAAAATCCTCTACCCAAAATCTCAACAAACTTAATTTACAGTGTACTTAGTCCTTAATGGTGGCGGGTGTTCTTGTTATCAATCTGCGATTTTTTTTGCCACGAAGGCGAAAAGGCACAAAGGGGTACCTGGTTAAGGCTCTTTTGTAGTTTATTCCCACAAGAAAATACCGGTTCCAGTAATGCGTCCCTGTTGGTTTTCTGCGCGCAAAAAATAAAGGCCATTGGGTTCATCGCGGCGTTGTATCCTGATTTGTGCGCTATTGCAGCGTTGGTATTGCACTATTTTGCCCGAGGCATCGGCGACGAAAACGCGTGCCGTGCCGGGAGGCAGGTCCAACAGGCAGCTGGTTGTTGCGGGGTTAGGCGCAATACCAATGCGTGGTGTTTTTTCAGGTGCATCGAAAATGGACGAGATGTAATCCAAGCCAATAGTGTGGTGGGTCGTATTGGTGATAACCGGCTCGTTGTAATCAAAGTAAATGGCAGCGCTGTTGTTGATGACGGTCCCCAGCGCAAGATCGGGTTGCTGCTCAAGGGTAAAACTTACAAATCCGTGGGAGGCCGGCTCATTCACATTGCTGTCGGGCAGCGCAATGTTGTTAAAATAGAAACTAAGTATACCTTGTCCGCTCAGGCTCCAGGTATAGGGGTGCGAAGCCACGCCAGTTCGGATGCTGGTAGGGTTGAGCGAAGCAGATAAGGTGTCGCGCAAGATCACCGTAAAGGCGGTATCTGTTCCGGTGTTTTGGAACCGGATCAGGTACTCCAGGGACTGTCCGGGCCGGATCAAATGCTCCGCATTGTATCCCAGCGGGAAACCTTGTTTGTCGTTGGGGTCGAAAGATCCGGTGCTTTCGCGGCAGGCGGTGTGCTTCGACAATTCCCAGCCGTTTAAAGCATATTGGTTGATGTAACCCAGGCTGTTGAAGCCGCCACAGCCTTCACTGAACGCAATGGCCAGGTTGGAAAACGGATGGCCGGGCTCTTGCATTGATTCAATACGCCAGGTGTGCCCATTGGCGGGGTATTGGAGCATGATGTCTTCCAGGATGTTGTATTGCTTTGAATCCTGCAGCAGTACTACATCGTCTTCTAAAATGATATAATCCAGCTTCTGGGAGGCAGCAGTTCCTTTGTTTTGAAGTACCAATTGGATTGTAGTGTCCTGACAGCTGGCAGAGGCTTCAATATAAGCCCCTGACCAGCCGGGGACGGGGGTACACAGGGTATCGGGGTAGGCATGTGCCGAAACACAATGGGTTTGTCCAAGTACGGTAGAATCGCAATCCAGGTTAATGGTCAAGGCAAACTGCCCGCATTCGCCGGAAGACACGGCGCCCAGGAAAAAGCGCAATTGCTGGTTTCCCAGATCAAGATAAGGTTGCTGGGAACCGATAAAAGTAAAATAAGGATCCAGGGTAACGTCTGCATAGGCGCTGTCGGCGGTTTCTGCACCCGCATTGCAATAATTGAAATAGATGGTATTGTCGAAACAGCGTCGGAGTTGTGGTATGCCTACCGTAACCGACATCAGGGGGCAGTCGGCAATGGCAAACACCGAAAAGTCGAGGCTGTCAATGATTTGATTGTTGCTTAAAAGTACTGTTTGTACACTGTCGCAGGCGCTCCACCAAAGTGCCTGTGGCACGTTCACTTTGATGTTGTACGTGCCCGAATCGGCGAAAATGGCATACTGCCCGTCAATGCCTGTGCTGATGGTATATTGTTGCGGGCCATCGGCCGTTACGATCCAGTTTTTGAGTCCCTGTTGCGCATCTTCCGTACTGCAATCGGCATCGGCATCCCGGCGGATGGAACCTTTTATGATACCTCCAACCAGGGTGCTTTGGGTGCTGCGGAATAGTGGCCCTGAGGATGGCACGATGTACAACACGCCATTTTGATCCAACTCCAATCCATTCAGCGGGGAGGTGTCGTTGCTCCAATCGGGCAAATAATACCAGGATTGGCCCTGGTCTATCGACGTAAGTATTTGCTGATTAGTGCCCGAGGTAAATATTTGCCCCAGGTTATTTATGGCCAGGAAGTCGTCAAAAGCTTCGATGTCGGGAATTATCTGATAGGCCCAACTTGTGCCCTCATCTGCGGAAATAGCCAAGGTCATGTTGTTGTTGTAAAACCCGGTCACATAAATGGTTCCATTCGCGTCAATTTGCAGGGCTCGGGTGTTTATATCCGGGATCAGCAAACTCGGGATGGCTTCCCAGCTGTTGCCTTGGTTGTTGCTTTTCCACAAGGTTTTGAACTGACTGGAATTGGTAATTGGGGTTAATAAAGCATAAATGGTTCCGGAAGGATGCTCCGACAGATTTGAAATGGCCATGTTGGGAACAACAAGGTTCCAACTTGCGCCGAAGTTGCCAGAGCGGATGACGCCCATGGTGTCCGTGGTAAAAAAAGCATGCGCTGCTGCAAAAAGGTGTCCTGCCGCCAGCCCATTGTTGGGCGTGGTTTCTGAAAAACTTTGACCGCCATCCGAACTGGCAAACAGCCTGCGACCCAGTGAAACCATTAAACTGTCAGGATCCAGCAAAGCAATTGGGTGTCTGGAGTACAGAAATGCCCCGGTATCCGGTAAAATGCGTTCCCATTGTTCACCAGCATCGACTGTTTTCCATAGCCCAATCAGGGTAGTGGCGTATTGCAGGCTGTCGTTTACCAGGGCCAGTTGTTTGGTGTCGGCAGCGTGCATGCCTTCGCAAGACAAATTCCAGCTGGCCCCTTCGTTTTCAGAACGGAACAGGGTACCTCGGATGGTGCCCAGTATGGTGTTGCTCGGCAGTTGGTGTGGATGAAAATAACTGGGGGATTCAATACTGGTGGGTAGTGCCGCCCAGTTCACGCCATTGTCATCTGAAAAATAAATCTTTTTAACACCGGCAAGCAGTAAGCGACCACTGTTGAGTTCCAGTATGTTGTTGAAAGAAAATGTGGCGGTGTTATCGACCACAATGGTGTCCCAATTGGCGCCGTTGGTGGTGGTACGGTAAATTACCCCAAGGTCAGTAATGTCAGGAACTGAAAATATGGCGCCATTTGAAGTGATGAATTTCTCCGAAAAAACCTGGGAGGGTGCATTCCCAATCGGCACCCAGCTCAACCCGTTATTGGTTGATAGGTTGTCGGTAGACAGTCCACTGGACAACACATAGTTATTTTTAAAAACAAATCCATTAAAAGTCAAATCAGCATTTTGCAGCACAACTGACCAGTTTACACCACCATCCGCGGATCGAATAATGGTGAAGTTAAAGGCGTTGGCCAGCAGGACGCCTGTAGGTGACTCAACCACCCAGTTGGTGTTGATGTTGTCGTTCAAAAGTTCCCAGGTACTGCCTTCGGTTAAGGAACGGTACAATTTTCTGGTACCAGCGTAATTGAGCACCTTGTAAAAAATGCCGGAAGGGCCGATGCTCAATTCTTCCGCACCCACATCCACGCTATCCACCGCTGTGATGGTGATTGGAGACCAGGAATTACCGTCATTTACCGATTTATAAACCTCATCGTAGGCGTTTGCGGCATACAGGGTATTTGCGTTTGTTACAACGATACCTACCCAGCCACCGTAGGGCCCCTTTGCCTTTTGCCAATAGTTGGTTTGTGCAGTGGAACTCCCGGCTAGCAAGCACCACATTAGAAGGAGTGTCAAAGTTGGCCTCATAAACTGTTCATTTTGGAAGAGTATGCCACAAATATCCAACAAGGAATCTGTGAATGGAAATACAAATTATGCGATTTGTCAAAATAAAATAATTGCAAAGTGCTGTTAGTCAATAATATGAATATAAATTTGTCAAAAAATTTATCATGAATCCGGTACTCATTCGTTTGGTAAAACAGCTTTCATCCACGGATATGGTTGCCATTTGCCATTTTGCAGCATGCCCGCTGTTCAACCGCAGGAAAGAGGTAGGTAATTTGTGCCGTTATTTGGAAGAAAACCTGAACCTGTCCAACGCGGGCGCCTTTTTGCCCGAGCGTTTGTTTGCGGCTGCTTATCCGGGAGAACCCTTTGATGCGGCCCGATTGCGGCACGTTCTGTCGTATGTGTTGTCGTTGGTACGCAAGTATCTGGCGTGGTCGGAATGGTCGGGAAGCGAGGTCGGAGAACAGCCTTTTTTATTGCAAGCCCTTCGCGTCCGTGGACTCGATTTTATGTTTGAAAAAGAATTGCCTAAAGCGAAGCAGAAGCTGGATAGCTTGGCCAGGCGGGATGCGCACTTCCACCTTCAGCAGTATCAGCTCTTACAGGAAGAACAGGAATACATTACCAGGAGGGCGCGTTCGGGGAGTCTGACCCTGCAGCCTTTGCCGGATGCGCTCAGTACTTTTTATTTGTCGGATATGCTTCGGCATGCCTGTGTGGCGCTGACCCATCAGGCCATTGCTGGACGACAGTACGATTTTAAACAGCTTGAAATGATGATTCATGTGTGCAAGGAGGATGCAATACTAAAATTGCCGGCGGTGGCGGTGTATTTTCATGCCTACCATATGCTGAAAGGTGGGGATGATTCTACTGTGCATTTTTTTCAACTAAAAGATGCGCTGCAACAGCATGGACAGTTGTTTCAGGCTATTGAGCGGCGAGGCCTTTACCTGATGGCCATTAACGGCTGCATCAGGCGCATGAATGCCGGGCAGCGGGAGTTTGTTCGGGAGGCCTTCGACCTGTACCGCGAGGCGCTGGATCAGGGGTTTTTACAGGAAAATGGTCAGATAAGCGGTTTTACTTATAAAAACATCATTCGGCTCGGACTGGCGCTGCAGGAGGATGCGTGGGTGGCGGATTTTCTGGAAACGGGCAAGGTGATGCTCCACCCCAAGGATCGCGAGAACTTATACCGATTCAACCTGGCTTACCTGCATTTTCATGCGCAGCGATATGAATTGGCGATGCCATTGTTGCAGCAGATCGACCTGGAAGACACGCTTAACAACCTCGAAGCCCGCCGCCTGTTGCTGCGCAGTTATTTTGAATTACAGGAATGGAACGCGCTGGAGGCCTTGCTGCAAAGTTTCGGCGCCTACCTGCGCCGGCAGAAAAACCTGGGATATCACCGGGCTACCCATGAGAAATTGCTGCATTTTACGCGCCGCCTGATGGAAGCAGAAACCTTGCGTACTGCCGAAAAACACGCCTTACACGATGAAATTGTGGCAACCACAGAAGTGGCCGAACGGGCCTGGCTGTTGCAAAAATGCGGAATAGATACATGATTTACGATTTACGATTACATGATTTACGATTTAAGATTGGATTTACGATTTACGATTTACGATTTACGATTTACGATTTACGATTGGATTTTTGACATAAAAATTTTGATTTAAACACTACCGACGGTCAGGAAATAACACAGGAACGATTTGTACGCTGGATAGTTTTGAATCAAAAATCGAAAATCCAATCTTAAATCGTAAATCATGTAATCGTAAATCCTAAATCATGTAATCTTATATCGTATATTTCTTTTCACTCCAGAATCTTAAATGTCGTGCGCCGGTTCGCCTGGTATTCTGCTGCTGTGCAGCGCGAACAAAGGCAGGACACGGCGGGCTGGGATTCGCCGTAGCCGGTAGCGGAGAGGCGATCTGCTGAAATGCCCTTACCGATCAGGTAATTCACGGCGCTTTGTGCCCGGCGCTGGGAGAGGTTTTGGTTGTAGGCATCCTGGCCGCGGCAATCGGTATGGCTGCCCAGTTCGATGCGGATGTCGGGATTCTGGCGCAGTACTTCGGCCAAGCGGTTCAGCGTAGGTTCGGCATCGGGCCGGATGTCCCACTTGTCGAAATCGTAGTAGATGTTTTCCAGTACGATTTGCTGGTTGCGGAAGATTTTGTCCAGTACAATTTCCAGTTCGAAGGTTTGAACCGGATTGGCGGGGTCTTTTGCCATGCCTCGGGTAGAAAATTTAGCGCTATTTTTGAGATAGCCTTCCTGACTGGCGGAGAATTCATAGTCCATGTTTTCCGCCAGTTGTACCTGAAAATAACCTTCTGGCAGTGCCTTCAGCATTTCTTTTTTGCCGCCATACATCATTTCTACTTTGGCGTTGTTCAGTGGTTTTCGGCCCAGCACCTGGCTGTTGGGGTCGTTGGGGTCGGCGAATATTTTTTCGAGAACGTACACATCCAGGGTCATTTTGTACACGATGGGTCCGCGGGCAGGGGTATCAATCTTAACGGGCGCGGGCGGCGGCACCCGATGCTCGAAGCGGTAGACATCATCGCCACCTTTTCCGCCGGGGCGGTTGCTGGAAAGGTATCCCGTGCTGATGAGGGTGCCGGGTGCAGCGCTGGTGCTGGCGCCGGTTTGCTGGGTAATCACGAAGCCAAAATCGTCGCTGCCGCTGTTCACTGGCGCTTTAAGGTTGATGGGCGGCGCCCAGCTGTTGCCGTCCATTTTATAGGTTCTGTAAATATCGAGTCCGCCCATGCCAGGTAAACCGTCGGAGGCGAAATACAGGGTGTCGTGGTCGATGACCCCGAAGAGTTCGTTGCCGGGGGTATTGATGCTTCTGGTGAGGAGTTTGGGTTCGCCCCATCCGCTTTCACTGATACTGCTCTGCTGCACCATGTAGAGGTCGTAGCCACCCCAGCCTTCGGGATCGTTGCAGGCAAAAAAGAGGGTTTTCCCATCGGCAGAAAGTGCCGGGTGCATGTAGTTTATTTTGTCGTGTTGAAAAGGCAGGGGCCTGGGTTCGCTCCAGCCCCCGCTGGTTTGGCTGGCGGTAAATATTTTGGTGTACTGGTCGTCGCCTTTGTACGCGCCCACGGAGCGCACCAGGTAAATTTCAGAATAATCGTTGTTGAAACATACGGTACCCTCGTTGTTATCGGTATTGAGGGTGTTGGCAAAACTTTGTGGGCTTGCACTCTCCGGGTCCACGATATAGAGGTCCATGAACTGGTTGCCGGTCCATTTGTAATTTTCCTTTCCCAGGCTGCTGCTGCGGTCGGAGGTAAAAACGAGCCGGCCGTCGGAAAATGGCAAGGGGGAAAAGTCGTTTTGGGGGCTGTTAAACGGCAGTTCCAGCACCGACCATCCATTGCCCGGTGCTTGCTTGGCCCAGTCGGCGGCCACATCGCAGGCGGTGAGTTCCTTGCGGAACTCATACGGGCTGCCGATTTCAATACCCAGATTTTTAAAGCTTCCTTCGCCTCCGGATAGCGTTCCAGCCTTTTGAGTTCGTAGGCGCTGGCCTTTAGGGCTTCCGGGCCAAAATTATTTTGATAGGCAGTGTTGAACCATTCCAATGCGCGGTCGCCCTGACCGATGTGCCGGTAGGCATCGCCAATGAGGAAAGCCAGTTTGCCTTTTTCGGTGCGGGTTTTGCTGCGTTGAAGTTCCTGTTGCAGCATGGGGATGGCGGCATCAAACTGTTTCCGCTCGTAAGCGGTGCGCCCATCCTTGATTTTAATCGTATAACTGCAGGCGGTGCTGAACATTACCAGCAGGAGTAAGGCTGTATGTCGTAGGGTCATGCTGTGTCGTTTCTTGGCTAAATATAAGAACTTTTACGGGCAGGGAAGCTGGGCTTTAGCCATTGGCCTTTAGTCTTTGGCTTTGCCCCGAAGGATTAACTATTTGGTTTTCAATGCATTAATTCTCGACAAAATATTCGTTGATGAATAATGCACATGCTGTTTTAAAAAAGGTGTTCAAAATTTAATTCTACTATTTCTGGTATTTAATATGGTACAGTATTTTAAATCGAGATCAAATTCAAAGACCGACGCTCATAAAGTCCAGGTAAGGATAGGATGACGCGCTGTAGGGGTTCTCCTTTATGCTAATAAGTATCTTGACAAAATAACGTTGCAAAGTGTTGCCTTGTTTTTTTACAGGGGGCTAATCTGCGGCAAACCCGGTTTTATGTGGCCTTTTTTTTCGTTTTTGGGAAGAAAGTATGGGCGTTGTTGACTGTACATTTGCCTTGTTTTGGTTTTTATTGTGATATTGGAGCGCCCTGGGACGTACGATTTTGAAAAATCATGCGTTTTATACATCGTTCCCTATTCCATTACTGACCTGTTTTTATCCTGCATGAGAAGATCTTTTCCGGCGTTTTTCGCCCTCACACCCTCGCTCCTCCGTTTAGTTTTCTTGCTGCTGACCTGTTGCTCGGCTCACCTGTTGCTGGCCCAGGGAAAGCACGATAAGGAGGATGTCCTTACGGCTAAGGAGGCTATGGAAGACGCATTGCTGGCGCCAGATGCCTATCATCCTCACCCCATTGATACGACGCGTGGAATGGCCGTTATCGCGTTTGGCTCCTGTAATAAAATTGACAAGCCCCAAACCATGTGGGAGTTTGTCAATGAAAACGACCCCAACCTGTGGATTTGGCTGGGCGATATCATTTATGCGGATACCACCGATATGCGTGCCTTACGCGGCATGTACCGGCAATTGAAAATGGATCCGGGGTACAGCAAACTGCGGCATAAAGCCCAGATTATTGGCATTTACGATGATCATGACTTCGGCGCTAATGATGCCGGGAAGGGATATCCTTGAAAAAACAATCGAGTCGTGCCCTGCTTGATTTTATGGATGTTCCACGCAGCGCTCCCGTGCGCAAGCAGGATGGCAACTACCAGGTTTTTACCTTTGGAATGGGCGAGCAACGCATCAAGGTCATTGTAATGGATACCCGTTACTTCCGGGATACGCTCCTGCCCGACCCCACCAAGCAGCGCCGATACGCCCCCAATATGGAAGGCGATATGCTGGGCGAAGCCCAATGGAAATGGCTGGAGAAAGAATTGCGGAATACCCAGCACACTAGCCTGACAATTTTGTGCTCCAGCGTGCAGGTGCTTGCGGATGAACACGGGTATGAAAAATGGGGCAATTTTCCGAATGCGCGCCGCCGCTTGCTCAGCTTGATTGCAAAAACCCAGCCCAAGAACCTGATGATTATTTCCGGCGACCGACACATGGCGGAGGTATCAAAAATGGACCTCCAGGGTTTGCCCTACCCTTTATATGATTTTACCTCCAGCGGCATGACTCCATATCCGCAGCGGCACCTCGGAGGCCAACAAGCTGCGGGTGGGGGATATGATCGTCAAGCGCAACTTCGGCGTCCTCAAAGTGCATTGGGAGAATGGCGCCCCGGTGGTGCACATGGAAGTGCGGGGTATTGGCAATGAATTGTACCAGGATATTATGGTGCATTACCCGAAGTAGTTGTGTTGGCCCAAACTGGAGTCCGATCAATAACTTAGTGCTTACAGTATTTGTAGTTAAACATTTCGTTTTTTCGTTTTGCTTCGCAAAAAAGTTGTCCCGCGGATACTCGCAGATGCCCGCAGATGTTTTGCTTCGCAAAAATCTGCTGTAGCGCGGGGGCTGGTTTTCCGAATTTATGTTAGAATAACGTTTCATCATGCAGAAAGAAATGGTGCGCCCAAATATAACGCAATTAGCCAGGCCTAGAATCAAAATTCAGGGCCTGGCTAACTCCATTTTTCTTTATTGGTGGTAGTGCTATTCCTGCCAATCCGCCACAAAAACATTGGTGTCCCTGCTGCCGCCATTGTCGCGGTTGGAACTGAAAACCAGTTTTTTACCATCTGGCGAGAACATGGCAAAGGCGTTGAAAATGCTTTGGGTGGTGATTTGCTCCAGGCCCGTACCATCTTCGTTGATCATGTAAAGTTGAAAATCGTAACCCCTGCTGGAATGGTGGTTGCTGGCAAAGATGATTTTTTTGCCGGAGGGGTGGAAGTAGGGCGCCCAGTTGGCCTTGCCCAAATGGGTTACCTGATGAAGGTTGGAGCCATCTACATTACAGGTATAGATTTCCATTTCGGTGGGTGCTACCAGGCCTTCAGCCAGCAGTTCCTTGTATTCTTTCACGTCTTCATCCGATGTAGGCCGGCTGGCGCGAAATACCAGTTTTGTACCATCGGGGGAAAAGAACGCACCACCATCGTAGCCAAGTCCGAAGGTTACCTGGCGCTGGTTGGAGCCGTCAATGTTCATGGTCCAGAGTTCCAGGTCACCGGTACGGTCGGAGGTGAATACAATTTTATCTCCCTTGGGGCTCACCACGGCTTCGGCATCGTAGCCAGGTGAATTGGTGAGTTGGCGCACAATCTTACCTTTTTTATTGGCCACATAGATGTCGTAGGAATCGTACACCGACCAGAGGTACTTCCCGCCCTGGCGCAGGTCGGGGGTAGGCGGGCAGTGGTCGCCACCGGCATGAGTACTGGCGTAGAGGATTTCTTTGCCATTGGGCATAAAATAGGCACAGGTAGTACGGCCCTTACCGGTACTGACCATGGCGGGGTGGTAACCTTTGGTTTTGGCTGCTTTTTTAACGGGCAAGGCAAAAATCTGGTCGCACTCGAGCCCCCAGGCTTTGTTGTTGCTCTGGAAGGAGAGCCATTTGCCGTCGAAACTCCAGTAGGCTTCGGCGTTATCGCCGCCAAAGGTGATTTGGCGGATGTTTTTGAGGTGGGTTTCGGGTGCAGCTGGTTGTTCGGCGGCGGTGCCATGTTGCGCCAATGCGGAGAGGGGTAAGATGGCGAAGGCGCAAGCCAGCACTTTCAAATGGGTAGTTGCAGACATAGTTGTTTTATTTGGCCGCAAGAATAGGGCAAATATGCGGTATTCCGGTCAGGATTTGGTCAAATTGCGCGATTGTCAAATACACAAGCGTCATTCCGGCAAAACCGAAATGACGCTTGAAGGTGTATGGCGTTGTACAGACTGCAGAATTACTTCACATCGGAGAAGAAATCCTTCACGCTGTCTTTGTGTACAATCATTTGCTTGTAGGTATACCTGCCCGTAACCGGGTCTTTCACGGCCTTCACCACTTTTACGTGGTCCTTACCGGAACCGGCGTTGGCGGCACGCTGTGCAACACGAGCGTTTTTTGATACTTTCTTGGCCATGACGCTTTTATTGTAGAGTTAAAAAAATTATGTGAGTATTCATTTACGGTACTGATTCCGGCAATCGGGAAAGCATACGCAAACGAACCAACCCGGGCTGCTTACTTGATTTCGCGGTGCGGGGTGTATTTGCGGAGAATCGGGTTGTATTTCTTCAACTCCAGACGCTCAGGCGTGTTTTTACGGTTCTTCTCCGTCACGTAACGGGAAGTTCCGGGCATACCGCTGTTTTTGTGCTCGGTGCACTCCAGAATAATCTGATTGCGATTACCTTTTGATTTCTTTGCCATAATATATGCTCAATGAGAATTTTACAATGGATGAACGCTTACAACGCAGCGGCGTCGGAGTAGAACACAATGTCTCCTGCCTTCTCCAGTTTTTTGATGTAGGCGTAAATGCCCAATTTGTTGATCGTGCGCAGAGCCGCGGAGCTAACTTTCAGCGTGATCCACTCCTCTGTTTCAGGGATGAAAAAACGCTTCTTGTGCAGGTTCGGATAGAACCGGCGCTTCGTTTTGCGGTTGGAGTGCGAAACGTGGTTGCCTGTAATCGGCCTTTTACCCGTCAAATCACATACTTTCGCCATGACATTAATTTTTCCTCTTTGTTAAAATGAAAAATGTGGATGCCCTGTTTAGCACTTGAAATCCACATCCTTCTGTTGCGTTGGTGACTCCGAGAGGACTCGAACCTCTAACCTTCTGATCCGTAGTCAGATGCTCTATCCATTAAGCTACGGAGCCGTACCCTTTTATTTTGGGCTGCAAAGATAATACGGAACTGATATAATTTCCAAGCTGGATTTTAAATTTTCAAAAATTTCTTGGTTCGGACCAATTTATAGCGGCTTATTACCACAGAATACATGCCTGGAGGGTAGGAATTGATGTTGAATTCATACCGTGGTGTTGCAAAAGGGTCAGGCGAAATGGTGGTTTCGTACATCAACTGGCCCAGCATGTTGAACACGCGCAGTTCATAATCGTCGTATGTTGGTGTTTGGTAGTATACCGCTACCTGGTTGCGGGCAGGGTTGGGGCCCAGCCAGAGAATTTCCATCGGGCCACGCACGCCGCCGCAAAAATCCTGCACTGCTTGTACGGCAGCGCCAAGATCGAGGCGGCCATCGGTGCTGGCTTTGCCGTTCAGGGAAGCGTTTGGGGCAACATTTTCAAAGAGTACATTTCTTACCCTTCGGGCTGCTGCGGCGGGATCGGTTAAGGCATCGTTTACAAAATTGGGGCAATTGAGGCTGTACAACAACGCGACCGACCCGGAAACGTGTGGTGCAGAAAAAGAAGTGCCGCTGTTGGTGCCATAATTGGGCAAGCCATTAACGTCGACGCCGGTGCTGTAAACGTTCTGGCCTGGCGCACCCAAATCAATGCTCTGGGTCCCATAACCTGCGCCCGACACCTTATTGTCGAAGTTGTCGACATTGGTTACGGTGATCAGGTATTCGCTGGGGCAGGAAGTGGGCATGTCACCGACCACGTCGATGTCGGAATTGCCGGAATTGGCAGTCGCCCCCACACTGAGTACACCCACTTTACCCAGGGAGTCGTATACGGCGCACCACAGCGGGTGGTCCTGCGCTTTGGCAAAATCGATGCCAAAGGATGCATTGCTCACCACTACAAACTGTCCTTTTGCGCCATTGGTTTGGTTGTACAATTTGCGCATGGCCGCCACATAGCGGTAGCCTGCAATAATTTCGTTCTCGTATTCCGTATTGGAAATGTTGAGCAAACGGATGTTCCAGTTGACGCCACTTACGCCCTTGGCGTTGTTGCCGCTGGCGCCAATGATGCCATTGACCATGGTGCCGTGGGTGCCACCATTGCCATTGCCATCTCCACCATTGCGGGCATCCCAACCGGCATAATCGTCGACGTAGCCGTTGTTGTCATCGTCGATAAAATTGTTTGGAATTTCAGCCCAGTTGAATTGGTGTTGATCTTTCAGATCGGGGTGCGCCATTTCTGCTCCTTTTTCCAGTACGGCTACCACGATGGTATCGCCTTGCAGGGTAAAGCCACCGGTAGAGACATCCCAGGCTGCGGGAGCATTGATCATTGCCATGTCGCTCTGCCGCCACCATTCCGGGTCGTTAGGCTCGGTGTAGCGTTCCAGACTACGGAAATTGAGCTGTACGGCGCGGATGCTTTGGATCCGCCGGGCGGTCTCGAGCGCCTGTTGCGCCGTTACGCTGGTTTCATCAAAATGAAGCCGGTACATCCGCCAGTCTTCTGCGGGCGCATCCATATAGGAGAAGTCGGCAGCCGGAAGTTGTTGCCGTAGTTGGCTGATAACAGTATTAATGACAGCATCTCCACTGAGTTGCAGGAGGAGTTCGCCGCTGCGGCGTTCCTGGGCCTGCAAACCGGAAAGCAGGGAGAAACAAAAGAGGGCAGTGAATATTCTGGGCATGTTTGCGGTGTATTTTTTACGAAGGAGTTCAAAGTAAAGATAAAAGCGTTGAAAATGTTTGGGAAACCAGTGGTGAAATTTGCCAATGCATAGCGGAATGCCATTATTGCGCCTGCAGTGTTTCAAAATAGGCGGGAGCAAACTGCAAACGAGAGCCGTACCAGGAGAATAGTTCACCGTCGACCACCTGCACCGGAACGCCGGGGCAAATTTTCTGAAATTCCCGGATATGTTTTGCAGCGAAAGGGTAGGGCTCCGACGACAGGAAAATGCGGTCGGGCTGTGCTGCTGCCAGCGCTTCAGGTCGGATTTCAGGATAACGCTGCAAGCCGGCGAAAGCGTTGGAAAAGCCAGCCGCCTGCAACATCGCATCCACGAAAGTACCGGAAGCGGCTACCATAAGGGGCTTGCGCCAAATGAAGTAGGCAACTTTTAGCGCAGGCTGAGGCCTGGTGTTGGCCTGAAGTTGCTCAAACCCGACAGTTATTTTTGTGATAAGGTTGTAGCGGCATCCTGCCGGTCGCACAAAGCGCCAATGCGCTTGATCATGTCGACGGCATGTTCGAGCTGCAGTACATCGCTCATCCAAACCGGAAAATGCGCTGCCAACGCCTCAATTTGTTCCCGCTCGTTTTCCTCCTTGTTGCCGATGATCAGATCGGGTTGTAAGGCCGCAATTTTATCCCAATGAATGGTTTTCGTGCCGCCTATTTTGGCTTTTTCCTGGTACCAGCGTTGGGGGTGTACGCAGAATTTGGTGATGCCAACGACCGCCGCTTCCAGTCCCAGGTCGGCCAGCAGCTCGGTTTGGGAGGGCACCAGGGAAATGATGCGTTGGGGTGGAAACTGGGGAAGATGGACGGTTCTTCCCATTTGGTCGGTGAAATTCATGGATGTGCGGTTTTGGGCTGAAAAGTTTATTCAAAGCCTACACGGTTCTTTGCCGCATGGCTTCGTACAAGACGATTCCAGTGGCTACACTGACGTTCAGGGAGTCGAAATCGGTTGCCTGGGGGATCATGGTAACGGCGTCCGACATTTTAATGAGTTTGGGGTGTAGCCCTTCGCCTTCCGAGCCCAGGAGCAGGGCGGTTGGTACTTTAAAATCGATGGCGTGCAGGGGAAGCGCGCGGTCGGACAAGGCGGTGGCGACCACCTGGATGCCGGCCATTTGCAGCCATTCCACAGTAGAAAACATGCTGCGCACCCTGCACAATTTGATGCGGGAAAGCGCACCGGCCGAGGCCTTCATGGCCTCCTCGTTGGCAGGGGCAGCACCCGATTGGGGAACAATGACCGCCTGGGCGCCCAGACATTCTGCAGAGCGGCAGATGGCGCCAAAATTGCGCACATCCGTCACACCACCCAGCAGCACCAGTAAGGGCAGCTGCCCTTGCTCGAAAATAAATGGCACCACATCCTCTATGTTGAGGTATTGGATAATCGACAGGTAAGCCACCACGCCCTGGTGGTTGCCGCGCACCATTTTATTGAGTTTTTCTTTCGGGACAACCTGCAGGGGAATACCGTTTTCTTTGGTGAGGTGGCGGATTTCTTTTTCCAGTTCGCCCCGCAACCCTTGCTGGAAAAACACTTTTTCCACCGGCCTTCCGGCTTCGATGGCCTCAACAATGGGATGGTGGCCGTATATCAGGTTGGACATGTTATCGGGTGTTGGCTATAAGTCGTTGGTTGACTGCTTGGGGTATAAGTTGGACCGGCTGCAAAGGTACAGAGATTCATCGGTAAAAAAATTTCAGCGCCCGCTTGCAGCAGCAGGATTTTGGATTAACTTTGCAATTCAAAGTGCTTTTGAAAAATAATTATTATGAACAATACCCGACAACAACTGGAACATCTGGCAGAAATTCGCGCCTTGATGGAGCGCAGCAGCCGTTTTTTGAGCCTCAGTGGTCTTACCGGCGTGTGGGCGGGCATCTGCGCTCTAGCCGGTGCTGCTGCCGTTTATTATTACCTGGGTGTATGGCCATTTTCCGGTGATGAAACGTATTACGAGGCGGCAGTGCAGGGTGGAAAATGGGGATTGAATTATGAAACGGCTTTTATCCTGATTGGACTCATTACCTTGCTGTTCGCGCTGGTGGGTGGCGTGTACTTTACCAGTCGTAAGGCGCGGAAAAAGGGACTGAAAGTTTGGGATCACAGTTCCCGGCGGCTGTTGGTTGCACTGGCAATTCCGCTGGTTGCTGGCGGGCTGTTTTGCCTGGCCCTGATGTACCTGGGACTCCCAGGGCTGGTGGCGCCTGCTACGCTGGTCTTTTATGGATTGGCGCTGGTGCACGGTGGGAAATTCACCCTCGGCGATGTGGAATACCTGGGGATGTTGGAAGTTGTGCTTGGATTGTGCGCCATGTTTTTTCTCGGGTCTGGACTGGAATTTTGGGTATTCGGTTTTGGTGTTTTGCACATACTTTATGGTATACGGATGTGGTTTAAGTATGATCGGTAGCAGTTATTGCCATTGATCAGGGAACAGACTAAATAATTATGAAGGAAATCATCACACAACTCAATCCTGCTTTTGACAACCGGAACCGCCTGGGTATCATGTCGGTGCTGGTGGTGAACGACTGGGTGGAGTATGTGACGCTGAAAGAAATTATGGATTTGACCGATGGGAACCTTGCCAGCCACTTGAAGGCGCTGGAGGGTCATGCGTTTATTACCGTTCGGAAAGAATTTGTGGGCAGAAAGCCAAGAACCACCTATGCCGCTACGGATGCAGGGAAAGCCGCTTTTAAAACCCACCTCGATGCCCTGGAAATTTTGCTGAGCAAGTCGCGGGAAGACGAGGATTGATCAAACGGGAATAGGATTCTCTAATTGGGCATTGGACATTCATAATTTAAGAAAATATCCAATTTCCAAATTGGTTCAGCGTTTTTTCTCCACGCCCTCCAGGAAGGGCACAAAGCGGAAGGCATCGAAGCATTCTTCTTTGAACTCGGTTTCGGACAAGCGGGTGTACCGGTACATGTACTGAATTTCTTCTCCTACCGGAATAATGAGGTAGCCACCGATCTGCAGTTGCATGCGCAGGGCATTGGGAACCACTGGAGCGCCGGCCGTAACAATAATCTTATCGTAGGGTGCAAAATCGGCCAGACCCTGGGTGCCATCGCCAAAAAAACAGCGAATTTTGTTGAATCCAAGGTTGCGGAGCAGTTCTCTTGATTTGATGTACAGCGGCTCTTGTCGCTCGATGGTATACACCCTGGCGCCCATGGCCGCCAGCACAGCAGCCTGGTAGCCCGAACCGGTGCCGATTTCGAGGATGCGATCCGTGGGTTGAACATCCAGCAGCACCGTTTGGTAGGCTACGGTATAGGGTTGGGAAATGGTTTGTTCACTGCCGATGGGAAACGCCTTGTCGTCGTAAGCGTGTTCTTCGAAGGCTTTTTCCAGGAAAAGATGCCTGGGGACCATAGCGAGGGCCGACAACACCTTTTCATCGGTGATGCCACGGGTTCTGAGCGAATCCACGAGGCGTTTTCGCAATCCTTTGTGTCGGTAGCTGTCTTGCACGGTATAGGAAAGATAGGAGGGTGAAGGTACGGTTTTGGAAAAAAGCGGAACCAATTTTCCAAAAAATTGTTTTTATCCTTACATATTTGCACTGTCCAATCACTACATTAAACCTACAGTAATTTTATATGGGAATCGGAATCTTTTTCATCAGTATTGTTTTTACCGTTATTGGTATGGTATTGAGCAGAACGCTGCGCAATAAATTTGAAAAATACAGCCAGGTGCCGCTCGGCAATGGCATGACGGGAGCTGAAATCGCCACCACAATGCTCCGTTTCAATGGCATTTACGATGTGACGGTCACGCATGTCGAAGGTCAACTGACCGATCATTACAACCCTCAAAACAAAACCGTCAACCTCAGCAACGACGTTTATTACGGTCGGAGTGTGGCCGCTGCTGCCGTAGCCGCCCATGAGTGTGGACATGCCGTGCAGCACGCCGAGGCTTACACTTTTTTAAAATTGCGTTCGGCGCTGGTGCCCGTTGTGAACATTGCGTCCAATGTGCAGCGTTACTTTATGATGTTCGGCTTGGTTGCGTTGTACCTGACCAAGCAGCCCATTATCATGATGGTTGTGCTGGCTGCTTTCGCCGTTACGGCATTATTTAGCCTCATTACCTTGCCGGTTGAGTTCGACGCAAGTCGCAGGGCGCTGGTTTGGCTCGACAACAGCGGTGTGGCCAAAGGCCCGCAATATGCCGGCGCCAAAGATGCACTGACCTGGGCTGCGTTGACCTACGTGTCCGCTGCTTTGGCTGCGCTGGTGCAGTTCTTGTACCTGCTGATGATGTTTATGGGCCGCAGGGACTAAACTGGTCTTTAGGTGTTGGTCTTTGGGTGTTGGTCTTTAGGTGTTGGTCTTTGGGTGTGATCTGTGTTTGTTGTTCAAGGGCAGATCAGATACCGGGAAAATTGGATTCCAATGCATTGATTTTTAATACAATATGCTTTGATAAACAATGTGCGTGCAGTTTTACAAAGGGTGTTCGAAATTTAATTCCAATTTCTCCAGCGTTTCATTGCACAAGGCACCCATAAGCGGTATCGAAACAAAAGACCAATACCCAAAGACAAAAGTCCGGCTTAGGTGTAGCAGTTTGTATTTGTAGCGCCTAAAGGTCAATTTTATTCTACCCTGTTCATGGCTACCCCTGTCAAATTATCGCCTCGCAAGAGCCGGTTTCGGCGCCGCTTTTTTGTCGGTTTTTCCCTGTTGATGCTGTCGTGGATGATTGCTGTTCAGGCGGGTTGCTTGGCAATGCGTACATCCGATAAGGCCTGGGTGACCAAACTTACAGAAAAGGGGCAGTTGGCGCAACCCGTTTTTTCGGATATTCCTTCGGCGGCGGATGGCCGGACCATTCACGCGGTTTCCATCCAGCAAAGCAGCGATTTGCCCGTTGTGGTGATGGTGCACGGTTCTCCGGGGTCTGCGGATGCTTATCTCGATTATTTATCCGACACCACGCTGACCCGGCAGGTGCAGGTTATCTCCATCGATCGCCCCGGATTTGGGTACACCAGTGGTTTTGGGAAGCCCGAACCTTCCTTGGAAAAACAGGCAGCAGCCATCAAGGCCGTGCTGGATAGCCTGGCGCCCGGGAAAAAAGCCATATTGGTGGGGCATTCGTTGGGCTGCCCAGTGGCGGTTTGTGCGGCCATTCATTATCCCAATTTGGTGGCAGGATTGGTTTTGCTGGGCGCTTCCGTAGATCCTGCACTGGAGCCCGACTATTGGTGGCAGTCGACGGTCGACAATCCGCCGGTGTGTTGGTTCATCCCGAAAAGCTTGTGGACCAGCAATGCGGAAATCATCCCTTTGAGGGGAGAGTTGGAGGCCATGATCCCGTTGTGGTCGCAGATTACCTGTCCGGTGACCATGATTCATGCCCACGACGACCGCCTGGTAGATTTTGGGAATGTGGCATTTTCAAGGGAGAAACTGGTGAACTCCGTGCGCTTTGATACCTTGATTTTTGACAAAGGCGATCATTTTGTGGTGTGGACGCAGCATGATAAGGTGCGGAAAGCGATATTGGATTTGTTGCTCTACGCAAAATAAGATAAGGGCGATCCTTGTCTTGTTTAGGCTACAGACCCCAGCCAAAGCATCTTTCTACGGCCTTTTCTTTGGGCACAGGATCAATAGGGTTGCTCGGGACAGCCTTAAACCTGTAGCCTTGTCCGGCGTAATACTCCAAAATTCTTGGCAGTACATAGCGCAACTTTTTTTCCGCTTTTTTACTGTCGTGCATGACAATAATGGAACCGGCTTCGGCATGTTCCACCACGTTGTTCAGGCATGTTTCCGGGCTGATGGCCGGATCAAAATCGCCACTCAGCACATCCCACATGATAATCCGGTAATGGCGTTCGAGAAACGACCGTTGCCCGGGGCGGATCCGTCCGTAAGGCGGGCGGAACAAATTGCTGCATACCAGTTGAGCGCAGCGCCGTACATTGTGGAAATAATTCAGGTTATCGGTGTTCCAGCCGTTTAGGTGGTTGAAAGTGTGGTTGCCAACGGCATGCCCGGCATCTACAACTTGTTGAAATACGTCGGGGTATTTGCGAATGTTGTCGCCCACACAAAAGAAGGTGGCTTTTGCCTGAAATTCCTGCAGGGTTTGCAATACCCAGGGTGTGACTTCAGGGATGGGGCCATCGTCAAAGGTGAGGTAAAGGGTGTTTTCCTTTTCCGATGGTACGTCCCAGACATACGCCGGCATAAGGGCTTTTAACAGCCGCGGAGTTTTAACAAGATACATGGATTACGATATACGGTAATGACGAATGGGTTTTTATTACATGTGACGGCGAAAAACCGCTACTTTTGCTGCAAGTTAGGCGGAATAGGCTGATAAACGCAAGTTGTATCGCCCTACTTGCCTGAAATTACCTTAAATAACACTGAAAAAAGGCCCTTTGTCGGGTTTTTACATATCATATAAACAAGAACACGACAGGACAGTTTCAATTTTACACAAAAAAGAAGGCTGTCCATTCTAATACTGATCATAGCGAGATGTCTGTACGAGTAAGATTTGCCCCATCCCCAACCGGCGCGCTGCACATTGGCGGCGTACGCACGGCCCTTTACAACTACCTTTTGGCCCGCAAAACTGGCGGGCAGTTTATCCTGCGTATTGAGGACACGGACCAGAACCGGTATGTGCCCGGAGCGGAGGACTACATCATTGAAACCCTGAAATGGCTGGGCATGATTCCGGATGAGGGGGTAGGTTTTGGGGGCGACAAAGGGCCTTACCGGCAGAGCGACCGCAAAGCCATTTACGGCGAATATGCGCACCAACTGGTCGCGCTTGGAAAGGCCTATTATGCCTTTGATACCCCGGAAGCACTGGATGCGCAGCGCACAGCAGTGGAGAACTTCACCTACAACCACAGCACCCGCGACGGGCTGCACAACAGTCTGACCCTTTCAAAGCGGAAACCGATGCCTTGCTGGCATCGGGCACGCCGTATGTGATTCGGTTGAAGGTGGAACCCGGCCGGGAAATCGTGATTCAGGACCTGATCCGCGACCAAGTAAGCGTGCAAAGCAGCGAACTGGACGATAAAGTACTCCTTAAGGCGGATGGTATGCCGACCTACCACCTGGCCAATATTGTGGACGATCACCTCATGGAAATTACCCATGTCATTCGTGGGGAGGAATGGTTGCCGAGCACCGCCCACCACGTGCTGTTGTACGAGGGGTTTGGCTGGCAGGATACCATGCCGCAGTTTGCCCACCTGCCCTTGATCATGAAACCGGTGGGCAATGGCAAACTGAGCAAACGGGATGGTGCAAAATTTGGCATTCCGGTATTCCCCTTGTCGTGGAAAGGAGAGGTTGAAGCCGACAGTTTTACCGGTTTTCGGGAGGCTGGTTTTCTGCCTGCCGCAACCATTAATTTCCTGGCGTTGTTGGGCTGGCATCCCGGCACTGATCAGGAGATTTTTAGCATGGAAGAATTGATTGCCGCTTTTTCCATTGAAAGCATAGGGAAAAGTGGTGCTCGTTTCGATTACGATAAAGCAAAATGGTTCAACCAAAAATACTTACAACAAAGCAGTGATGCCGAACTGGCGACGATGATGGCGCCATATGCCGCGGCCAAGGGCTATTCGACCGATGCGGCGTTGCTGGAAGGTATTGCCAGGCTGATGAAAGAACGCGTGACCTTTGTCCCCGACTTTGTTGAAGAGGGTTATTATCTCTTTGAGCCCGTGCGCACATACGACGAAGATGCCGTTGCCAAAAAATGGTCGGCTCGTTTGGAGCCTTCTTTTCAGGCCTTGATTGAATGGTTCCGCAATACTGCCGCGTTCGAGGCGATTACCCTGGAACAAGGTGTGAAAACCTTCATGGCGGAAAATACCCTCAAGCCGGGGGAGGTTTTGCCATTGTTGCGGCTGGCCCTGGCTGGTACGATGAAAGGCCCTGCTGTGTTTGATATGGCTGAGTTTTTAGGGCGTGATGCAACCTGCGCACGACTGGAGGCGGCGCTCCAATTTTTCAAAACCCGCATAACCACAGTATGAACAACCAAAACCATATAAACCATGGAAAACGACAAAAAAAACAAACCGGAGGAGCCGGAAAGCCAGGAGGGTGCAGCGGAACAAAAAATGCCTAAGATTGACATCCGGGTGAATGCGTTCGGCGAAATTGTGAAAGATTACGATATTGAGCAAATCAACCGGTATCTTGATGAGCATACGGAGGATAAAAAACTGAAATCGGACTGATTGGGTCGTTGGCGAATCGCCACGGGCATTGGTGCGACAACAAGTCCTTTAACCGTTTTGCTTGCCACAAAGGCCAAGCGCCTGGTTATTTAATCCCATGTCTATTTAATCTCTTTCCGCGTCGGAATTGCATAATCTTTAAACTGGCACAGCCAGCTGAATGCTAGTATGATGAACCGGTTATTCAAGTGTTTTTTAGCCAGCGTACTTACGTTGGGATTAACGGCTTTTTTCCAACCTGTGTTGGTAAATGCGCAATTTTCATTCAGTTATCCTGGTCCGAATGTATTGGCGGTAGGCCCTACTTGTTCTACCCCGCTGTCACCACAACTGGGAACGCCAATTGTTACCTCCACAGGCGGCGCCATCACGGTTAGTCAAATTGACTCTGTTGCTTCCGGTTTCGGTTTGTATGCCGCTACCTGGACCACCGGCGAACAAGCCAATATTGTCTGGCATGTGGAGGATGCCATGGGCAATATGGCCAATTTCTTTTTTTCGGTCACATTTGCCGATTTGACCGGTCCTGTATTTGACCTTACCGGTATTCCAACCTTGATTCAGGTGAGTTCTATTGTGCAAGTCCCGCCGGCCCCCAATATTCCGGTAGTCGACAACTGTACCAGCACCAGCACCACTTTTGTGGAAACAACCCCGCCAGGTATTTGTATGGGGGGTACCTTTACCCGCACCTGGACGGCCTCTGATACCAACGCCAATACCACCGTTTTTACCCAAACCATCATCGTTTACAACGATACCTTGCCCCCGCAGGTGCAAGTTTCGCCTGCTAATGGCGCGGCTCCATGTGACCAGCTGGCTACGGCTTACCCCAACTGGCTGTCGGCCCAAATGGCGGCATTTAATGCTACCGATGCCTCTACACCCATTGCTTATACCAATAACGCGCCGCCAACCTTTCCGCTTGGCTGCGCCATGCCCATTACCGTTACATTCCAGGCAACGGATGCCTGCGGCTTGAAGTCTACCAGGACGGCTGTTTTTACAACTTCTGACAACACGCCTCCGGTTATTACGCGTATACCACAAGATTCGGTGGTAGCCTGTTCTCCAACAGGCAATCAGTTGGTGTCGCTGGCCGACTGGATTCACCGAAAAGCAGGCATGAACTACCAGGACGCCTGTTCGACCAAGCCGGAACAAGTTGTTTCGATGCAAGTAAACGGACAGCCGGCCGATTCTGCGCAAGTTGTGGCTGCATTTATTAATTCGTTCAACAATGGCTGCGGAACCCAACAAATTGGGAGCACCACTTATGATAAAATCAGGGCGAAGGTAACGGTCAGTTTTTCAGTAAAAGACCCCTGCAACAACAGCACCAATGCCGGCCTGGCCACTTTTGCGGCCATGGATACCCTGCCGCCGATCATTACCGGCGATTCCCTTCACCTGGAGCAATGCGGCGGGGGCAACGACCAGCAACAATTGATTGACTGGATCGAGGATCACGGCGGTGCTACCTTGTCCGACGATTGTTCGGGCGCGGTATGGACCAGTTTTACCTGGACGACCTCGACTGGAAACACTGGGGTTGGCGCATTTGGCAGCGGCCCTTACCCACAAGTGCAGGCGAACAACTGCAATTGGTTCGTAGACGTCACTTTTCGGGCAACCGACGATTGCGGCAACATTGGCGCAGCCACCCTGCGCTTTAAGATTTACGACGACATTCCTCCGGTGTTGTCGGGATTCCAACCCATTGTTACCATCTATTGCCCACAGGCTTTTCCCACGGCATTTCCCGGAAATGTAACCGACAACTGCGACAACAATGTTGCCATTGCGCATGCTTATGTGTTTTCTGATACTACTTGCGTGGGCAATTATACCCTGAAAGTTACCTGGACGGGCACCGACGATTGTGGCAACAGCAGCGCTGTTCAACAAACTTATCTGGTTCGCGACACCCTTGCGCCCGTTTTTAACCTGGTGCCAGCCAATATTACGGCGAGTTGCGAGACCTACACAACCCTGGTGTTGCCTGTACCCGGTACTGATGTGACAGCAACCGATGTTTGTGGCGCCATGAATGGCATCACCGTTGGGGAAATCAGCAACCAGAATCCCAATCCGGCGGTTTGTGGCCATTATAATTTTACCCTAACCAGGATATTTACCGCCAGCGATGTTTGTGGCAATACTTCCACTGCTACCCAGCAAGTGCAGGTGCAGGACAATGTGGGTCCGGTATTGACCGGTTTTCTGGATACCATGCTTGCTTGTGAGGTAACACCGATTACGCCGGCGCCTACGGCCAGCGACAATTGTAGTGGTATTTTGGTGCCTCCGTTTACGATTGACACGGTGATAACGGCAGGTGCTTGTCCTGATGCTTATACCATGACGCTGACTTGGCAGGCTACCGATGTTTGTGGCAACACAGGCACATTTAGTCAAAATGTAATCGTACAGGATACGATGCGCCCAACTTTGCAGGGCATCCCTGCTGACATCACAGTAGAATGTAACATGATTCCCGGTGCGCCTGCATTGGCCAGCATTTCAGGCTCCGATAATTGCGACGAAGATGTGACGGTGGTGATGAATGAATACGAAATACGCGACCCAAACTTGTCAAATTGTGCCCACTGGACCAATTATATCGTTGTTCGGGAGTGGACCGCAAGCGATAATTGTGGCAATTCAAGGACCTATACCCAACAGATTCATGTTGAGGATACTACTCCACCCGAGATAGTTTTGCCCAATGCCGTCATGCTGCCGTCGAGCCCAGGTTTGTGCGGCGCCAACGTGGTGCCACCAGCGCCCTTGTCGGTATTCGACGACTGCACTGCGCAGGCTGCAAACATCATGCTCAGTGATACCGCAGCCTTGCAAACCGCCGGCGGTGGTCAATCGAGCACATTACCTGTTGATACCATCTTTTTCTCCTGGGCAGCACCCAACATGCCACCACTTACACCGGCAATTGACTCCGCTACGCTTACCATATCATTGCGCAACGCCGATGCCGACGGACTGGCCGAGTATCTGTTGGTGTACGGTGAGGACAATGTGTTGCTGGGCAAAACTGCTCAATCTCCATTAGCCTGTGCGGACAGTGATACCAGTTTTAAAATTCCACCTGCCCTGCTGAATGCCTGGCTGACAGATGGAACACTCGATATTACCCTCACGCCCGTTGGAACCGGTAGTTCGGCTTTGAACCCCTATTGTCCTGGGGGCGGCCAGGCCATTGCGAAGATCACTTATCCGGTAGCGACGCAACAAGTGCCGCTCACCGTGACGTTTAAGATTGACAATGGCCCGGTGCAGGTGTTTCCAACTGTTGTCAGTACTTTTTTGAGCGTTGGCAGCCATGAAATAACCTACACGGCGACCGATTGTGCCGGCAACAGCAGCACCGCCACCATTCCCGTTGTCGTGGAAGATGTGGAGCCGCCATACCTGAGTTCAACGCCACCATCCACGGCCTACGTTGATGCCGATTGTATGGCCGACGTGTTGTTGCCATTTCCCAACATTGTTGAAAATTGCAGCCTGTTTGGCAATTACCTCAAGAGTTCCAATATCGTGCCAGTGAAGTTTGAAATGGACCCCGATATTGGCAATATCCCCAAAGAAGTTACGCTGGTGGTTACTGGCGCTGTGCCCAACGCCGTTACTGGCGGTGTGCTGCGGATCAAACATAAAGGCGATAATGCTCAGGCAGCATTAGGGGAGTTCTATCGTGTATTTGGTGAGGACAGTAATACCATTCCCATCGCGACCACTACGCCCGGCAGCATGGCCGGAGAATGTAGCACCTTTCATGTCAGTACGATTACTTTATCGGCTGCCACGATCAACAACTGGGCGGCCGACAATCAAATCCGTATTAAACTCCGCCCAAACAAGGATTTACTGAGTTATACCGACTTCATCAGCCCTTGCGCTGCCGTAAACCCTGTTGACAGTACCGATGGCATCAGCAGCGTTCAAATAGAGATCGAATACGACTATGCTGTTGTCAATTACGATGTGCAGAAGAGTCCTTCCGGCCCTGTGTTGTTCAGTGGTCAGTTGTTTGGCAACCAGACCGAGGTTAACCTTGGGCCTGGCGACTATGTTGTCCATTACGATGCCATGGATGCAACCGGGCTAATTGGGACCACCTCCTATCCTTTGCTCGTACGGGACACCATTCGCCCCATGGCATTTTGTAAAAACAAAACCATATTCGTCAATGTCTCGGGCGAGACCAATTACACCCTCACCGCAGCTGAAATCAACAATGGCAGTACCGACAATTGTTCTGGCACCAACCTGAGTTTTCAGCTCAACCCATCGGTATTCAATTGCAACCAGGCGGGCGCCAATTATGCCGTGACCCTCACGGTTACCGATACCTCTGGAAATGCTGCAACCTGCCAGTCGATCGTACGGGTAGAAACGGCTCCTTTTACGCCTACTTACGATCAGGTATGTCTGGGTGATACCCTTCGCTTATATGCCAACCCGCCGGCAACGCCAGGCGGTCCGGGTATTTTCACCTATCTGTGGACTTATCCCAATGCCTCCACCGCAACCCAGCAAAATCCAGTGCTCCCCAACACCTCCATGGCGCAAGAGGGACTCTATACCATTAAGCTGACGGGTCTGACCGGCTGCACGGCTACTGCCACGGTTTTTGTTGACCTCATCAACCTGCCCAACCAGCCAACCATTCAAGCCAACAGTGTATGTGCCGGATCGGACATCCTGTTGACCGCAATGCCTGCTTTTAACGGAATCGGTGTAAGTTATGAATGGTATACTGGCACGTTGGCCAGTCCCGTTCTGGTGGCCACAACCCCTGGACCTACGCTAAGTATAATACAGCCGGCACCAGGCACTTACCAGTATTTTGTCAAAATAATTGGCAACGGATGTGTTTCCCTGCCCTCTGCCCTAACGCCGGTACAGGTATTTAACCTGCCGGTGGCGAGTATTCAACAGGGGCCGGCAATCTCCTTGTGTGAGTGCGATGCGCGGGTACTTGGCACTACGGTGCAGAACAACAACCCACCCATTACCTATGTCTGGAGCGGTCCCAATGGGTTTTCCAGCAATCAACAATTCCCTCCGGTTAAGTCATGTGTTGCCTTGGCTGATTCCGGTATTTACACCCTTATTGTTTATCAAAATGGCTGCGCGTCGCTTCCAGTCAATACCCAAATTACTGTAAAGCCCAAGCCTCCGGTTCCCCAGATCATGGGCGCTACCCAGGTGTGCGAAGGAGCAACAGTACAATTGATGGTGGGCAATATTCCTACCGCAGAAAATTATTACTGGATTGGCCCTGGCCTGGATACCATTATTACCGGTACCAATAAATTGATCCGCCCCGCTGTTTCGCTGGCCGATTCCGGATCCTGGCGGGTAATTGTTGTGCAACAAGGCTGTTACTCTGACGCTTCGCTGCCGGCATTGCTGCAAGTTCAGGCGTATCCGCAGGTATTTGCAGATGCGAATGCACCACTGTGTGAAGGCACCGACTCCTTGCACCTGATGGCTTCTGCAAGTACCGGAGGACTTAGTTACATGTGGACTGGCCCGAACAGTTATGTTTCCAACCAACAAAATCCCAACCCGCCCCCTGTGGCCGGATGGTATAAGGTCAAGGCCAGCACGAGTTTTGGCTGCGCTGATACCGACTCGGTGTTGGTGCAGTTTACCCCGGTGCCCATCATCTCTTCAGTAACCAATGATGCGCCCATTTGTGCCGATGGCAATGTCCCGGTTACCCTTTCTTCGGTAGTCGTTTCTGCCTATCCAATTGTAACCTATCAATGGTTTGGACCGAGCTTTTTTAGCACTATGTCATCGCCTTTTATTCCTTCGGCCAATTCCAGTAAAAACGGCACTTATGTACTGACGGTGTTTGACAGCCTTGGCTGCCGCTCGTTGTCGGCCTCCACCGTTATCGATATTCATGATATTCCACCAACCCCAACCATCGCGCAGCCTGCTGCGGTTTGTGTGGGTGAAACCGTAACGCTCCAACTCACCAACGCTACCAGTTACCAAAACGGAAGTTTTGATTTTGTATGGACGCTGCCCAACAACAGCCAGGTGGTCACCACGCAGCCTGTTTACACCATCTCCAATGCCCAAACCGGAAACTCCGGCCAATACAAGGTTTTGGTTACCTCGGACACATGTACCTCGCTGGAGTCGGTGCCCGTCACCGTCACCATCAATCCATATCCCAACCCGCCGGTTATCACGGCAACACCCAACCCGGTATGTGAAGGCAGTACGCTGAATCTTTCGGTGCCCCTAATACCCGGTGCCACTTACGACTGGATCGCGCCCTTCGGCCCTGACCCACCGAACCTGCACTCAGTGAACATATCCAACATCGCTTTGAATCAGGCTGGGATATACTATTGCCGGATTACCATCAACGGATGCACGTCCTTACAAGGTGAAGGTTTGATTATAAATGTGTTGCCCAGGCCAGCACAGCCGATCATCGCAGCGCCGATTGCCGCAGTGTGTTTGGACCAAAATGTGGATACCCTGTCGTTAAAACTGACAACTGGCTCGACAACGCCGAATGCAACGTACACCTGGTACAACAGTTCAAATGAGGTGCTGGCAGGACCGTCGCTTTCCACGACCTTTAAAACCACCGATTTCTCCAATTTTAACCCGAGTCAAAACAGCTATTTCGTCGTGGCCAACCTGAACGGTTGCGTGTCTGCTGCTTCTCCGGTAGTGATGTCACAGTTTGATACCATACCCGCAGGTATTATTGCTTACGCAGGGGAGGACCGGCCGATTTGTGCAGCGCAGCCCTTTATGCTGAATGCGTCTGCCCCTGCCACAGGTACGGGTCGTTGGATGCCTGTTGCAGGGCAGCCTGCAACGGTAATTGTCAATCCGCCGTTGTTCAACTCCAATGTTTCCGGAGCGGTTGCGGGCAATGTTTACCAGTATGCCTGGGCCTTGTCTAATGGCGCGTGCAAAAACTTCAGTGCCGATACGGTGGTCATTACAGCCGTTGCTTTTGAGCAGGCGGTTGCACAAACCATTCTGGACACTTGCTTTGCCGAATCGGTGACTTTAAATGCCACCCAGGGCCAGAACACCACAGGAATCTGGACGCAGGTGCCTGGCCAGGCTTTGTTGGGTGTGACCATCAACGAACCGCTAAACCCCAAAACTTCGGTAAGCAATCTGGATCCGGCGGAAACCTATTATTTTTACTGGACGCTTGCGGACATCGGGTGCGGAACCTCTACCATAGAGGTGGTGGTGCGCAATATTGGCACAGAGGCCTATGCCGGCCCTGATGCAAACATTTGCAATATGGATTCCTGTGTCGTGCTCAACGCCGCACCACTTGCCGACAACGAAACCGGAAAATGGACCAGCACCAACCCCTTTGCGGTGATTGCCAATCCGGCTTCACCCAATACCACCGCCTGCGGCTTGCAGGTGGGTGACAATACCTTTTATTGGGTGACCAACGAAGGATTGTGTGGGGATTTGTCGCGCGATACCGTTGTTGTTCACTATGAAATTACACCCATTACCCGCCACGACACGGTGTACGTTGCGTACGGATCACGGCAGACGTTTAACGTGCTGACCAACGATATTTTGCCTCCTCAATACAATGTAGTGGTGCAGGAACAGCCCCAGCACGGAACCTTCGAGGTACAGAGTAAAGGGATTTATACTTACCAGCCGGCTATTGGTTTCACAGGCGTCGATCAGATGCTTTACCGGGTTTGTAACCTGAACTGTTCGGATGCCTGCAATACCGCTAAAGTGACGATTATAGTACTGGAACCCGACGATTGTGTTATACCAACGGTAATTACCCTAACGACGATGGCGTGAATGACATCTTTTTTGTGCCGTGTATCGCCTGCGACTGCATCCCTGACAACGAAGTGAGCCTTTTTAACCAATGGGGAGACGAGGTTTTTCACGCCAAGCCGTATAACAACGATTGGTCGGGTACCTATAATGGTCAGCCGCTTCCTTCAGGCACGTATTTTTACATAGTAAAATTCAATGGTGACGGTGGGGTCCGACAAGGCTTTTTAGTCATACAGCGATAAACACATTACTGCACCTTGACAGTACTTTTTGATCGACAAAATCATCCTATGTTAAGATATATTCTTCTCGCGGCGATTTCGGTGCTTTTCTTTCAGCGCATATCTGCGCAGCAGGAACAGCAGTATACCCAGTTTATGTTCAACAAACTGGCCTATAACCCGGGCTATGCCGGAAGTTTTGAATCGCCCACCCTGACTGCCATCTACCGCAACCAGTGGTTGGGCCTGGATGGTGCCCCGAAAACGCAGTTGGTCAGTTTTACCCAGCCTCTGTTCAACAACAGGGTAGGGATTGGGGCGAATCTGGTGCGCAATACCATTGGTATTTCCAGGAGCCTGACTGCCGAACTGGATTACGCATTTCGCATACCTATTGGGCGCGGGGTGTTGGGCGCTGGCCTGCAGTTTAGTTTGCGGCATTTGCGACAGAACTGGACGGATTCCCGCCTGCTTGGCTCGCAACCCCTGATGACAGACAATGCTATTCCGCTGGAACCTAAGAGTAAGATCGTTGTCAATGCGGGTTTTGGGTTGTTTTACACCGGCCCCAAGTGGTATATCGGTGCTGCGGTTCCGCGTTTGGTGACCAATAATATCGACTTTGCGGAGTACGGGGATGTTTTTTCCCGGGAAGAACGCCACATTAACGGCATGGCCGGTGTGAGTTTTGATCTGGCAGATGGGATTGAGATGACCCCCCAGATTTTGGTAAAATATGTCAACCACGCCCCCATCGATGCCGATGTAAACGTGAGTATTTTGATCCAGCGCAAATTTTTCAGTGGCATTACGTATCGGATTGGTGGCAACCAGAATGGGGCGGGGGAAAGTTTGGACCTGATGTTTGGCGTGCAGGCTACGCGCAATATTTTCCTGTGTGCTTCCTACGATATTGGTTTGTCGGCGCTTCGCAAATACCATAATGGGAGCATGGAGGTTACGGCCAGATACTGGTTGAATGTACCCGAAGGAGAGGACATTGTGGACCCGCGCTACCCCTGGTAACACCTAACTGATTTGCTGAACAACATTTGAATGGACATTGCCATCATTGGCGGCGGCGCTGCCGGATTTTTTGCTGCTATTACCTGCGCAGAGGCCAATCCCGAAGCTCGGGTGCAAATTCTGGAGCGGGGCAACGCATTTTTGCAAAAAGTAAAAGTGAGTGGGGGAGGGCGTTGTAATGTAACCCACCATTGTTTTGAGCCCCGCGAGCTGGTTAAGTTTTATCCACGTGGCTTCCGGGAATTGTTGGGGCCTTTTCTGCAGTTCGGGCCCGAACAAACGGTAGCCTGGTTTGAATCCAGGGGTGTTCGATTGAAGACGGAGGAAGATGGCCGAATGTTTCCGGTGACCGATGATTCCCAAACCATTATCGACTGCCTGACCGAGTCGGCCCTTGCAGCGGGAGTTCAACTTCGGAAAGCGCAGCGGGTAGCAGGGATCAGTCGGGAAAAAGGACGCTGGAAGATGGAGGTAACTGGCCAGGAACCCATTTTTGCGGATAAAATCATGCTGGCAACGGGTAGTAGTGAAGCCGTTTGGCAATGGCTGGCGGCCCTCGACCATCCCATCGTGCCACCGGTACCGTCTCTGTTTACTTTTAACACCAAAGACACCCGGCTGCGGGACCTTGCTGGTATCGCAGTGCCTGCCGCGATTCTGGAGATCCCGGATTTGAAACTGAAGGCTGAAGGACCACTGTTGGTCACCCACTGGGGATTAAGCGGCCCGGCAGTACTCCGCCTATCGGCCTGGGGAGCCCGGGCACTGCACGCACAGGATTACCGCTTCCGGATGTCCATCAACTGGACCAGCCAGCCCGGTGCCGCAGTACTGCACGAATTGCAGCAAATTCGGCAGGAACAGGGTAAAAAGCAGGTCCATACCCATGCGTTTTTCCAAATTCCATTGCGTCTGTGGCAGTCGCTGTCAGGATCGGCTGGTTTGTCCGCTAGCCTTCGTTGGGCTGATGCCGACAACAAAACACTGCAACGCTTGCAAACAGCCCTCTGCGCCGGGGAATTTGATATTTTCGGAAAAAGTACTTTCAAGGAGGAGTTTGTAACAGCAGGCGGTGTCGATTTGAAAGCCGTCAATTTTAAACAATTTTCCAGTAAAATTTTACCCAACCTGTTCTTTGCGGGCGAGGTATTGAACATCGATGCTATTACGGGAGGCTTCAATTTTCAGGCGGCCTGGACGGGCGGCTGGCTGGCGGGGCATGCGATGGCGGAAAGTGGGGTTTAGCGTTGGGTTTAGGGTGGGGTTTAGGGTGGGGTTTAGGGTTGTTTCGTCCTAAAATAACTTTACAGGTTTAGAGATAGTCTTGCTCTGGCTTTACGGGTACGAATAATGTCCACGGTGTGGCTTTCAAAGTCAGCCCCACCCTAAATCCCACCCTAAATCCCACTCTAAATCCCACCTTAAACCCTATTTTTTCCCTTTCGCCTCATTCCAAAGTGCATCCATTTCGGCGAGCGTCATGTCGGCAAGGGGGCGTTGTGCATTGGCTTCGATGTATTCGAATCGGGATTTGAATTTTCGGTTGATGCGTTCCAGGGCAGTTTCGGGGTCAACGCCTACAAAGCGGGCATAGTTGACCAGGGAAAACAGCACGTCGCCGAATTCCTCCTCAATTCTTTCCTGGCCATGGTTTTCGGAAATCGCTTCCTGTAACTCGCCGATTTCTTCTTCAACCTTGTTCCAAACCTGCTCGGTATTTTCCCACTCGAAGCCCACCTGTTTGGTTTTTTCCTGCATGCGGTAAGCTTTGACCATAGCGGGCAGGCTGTTGGGAACGCCTTCCAGTAGTGATTTTTTGCCTTCTTTGAGTTTAAGTTGCTCCCAGTTGCGCTTTACATCGGCTTCATCGTTTACCTGAACATCCCCGTAAATGTGGGTGGCGGGAAATCGTTTTTCACAAATGGCGTGCAGTGCATCAGCAATGTCGAACTGTTGTTGTTCGTCGCCAATTTTGGCATAAAACACCATGTGCAGCATGATGTCGCCGATTTCTTCTTTGATGCCTTTGTAGTCGTTGGAAAGTATAGCATCGGCCAGTTCGTAGGTCTCTTCGATGGTCAGGTTACGGAGCGATTCAATGGTTTGCTTGCGGTCCCAGGGGCATTTTTCCCGGAGCTCGTCCATGATGTTCAGAAGCCTTCCGAACGCTTCCATTTTTTCCTGATGTGTTGTTGCCATGGGTGGAATTTGCAAATATAGAACGGGGGTGCGGGGTATTTGTTTCAACCTTGGGTTGGGGACAGGGCCACGCGATGGTGTGCAAAGGTAGGGCCTTCATTTGGCATTATTGGCACCACCCGTTCCTATTGGCAAATCATTTGGCAGGAGGGTCTGACCGCCTTGGGAGCGGCAAAAAATCGGTTTTAAGCACTTTTTGGGTTTGGGAAATAGGGATTACGGGATTCTAAATGTGGGTTCCGAAACGATGGTTCGGCATATGAAGCGTATCCTGGTTTTCACCGGTTGTTATGGCGAAGTACAAGACTGATGGCTTCACCCTTGGAGTGTACGTGGAGTTTTTTATAAATACCCTGGATATGGTTTTTAACGGTATCCGGGCTGATGTTGAAATTGGCTGCGATCATTTTGTAAGAAAGGCCATCCACCAGCCCTTCCAGAATTTCTTTTTCTCGGGGCGTAAGGTCGGAAGCGGGGTCGTCTGCTGCGTTGGGCTCCACAGGGGCTGCAGCGCTGGTTTTGCCATGAAAAAACTGCAGCACTTTTCTCGCGATGGCAGGACTGATCGGTGAGCCACCTTTTTGGACAGAGCGAACGCCTTCAATAATTTCGTCTGGGCTCGATTTTTTCAACAGGTACCCTGTAGCGCCATTGCGCAGCGCCTGAAAAATGCGCTCTTCCTCCTCACTTACTGTCAGCATTACAACCTGAATACCGGGTTTGAAGTCTTTTACAAGGGCAGTAGCATCAATACCGTTCATGCCGGGCATATCGATGTCCATTAGCACTACATCAGGCTGGGAAGCCAGAAGTGCATCGCGAAGGCGGGAGCAGTCGGTATATGCTCCCACCATCTGGATATCCGACGTAATCCGGAAGAGTTGTTCTAAACTCATCCGGAAGTCGCGATTGTCTTCAAATACGGTTAATCTGATGGGCGCCATACAGGGCGTACATTTGTTTTAAAAGGATGGTGCAAAGTTAGCACGGGCCCAAGGGGTAGGGTATAGTCAGTTTGTACTAATTTGGGGTTGTGTCGCTGGTAAACAGTGGTTAAGCAAAAGATGTACGATAGGTGAACCGATTTCTGGTATTTTCCGAGATCAGTTCACCTACCGTGCATCCATTGTCCAACAATTGCTCCCCCACGGTTTACTACCGTACGAGCGTAATATCTCCTTTGAACAGGATAATCCGTCCATCGATCATTTCCACTTCCGCAAAGTATACAAATACTGCTGGTGTCATTGATTCGCCGCGCAGGGTTCCGTTCCAGCCATGTGCCGGGTCGTTGGGTTGGAAATTGTAATCTTCAAAAACCAGTGCTCCCCAGCGGTCGAATATTTTGAAGGACTTGATTCCCAGTACCTGTCGGCCATCAGCGAAGATATAGACAATGTCGTTGAAGCCATCATTGTTCCATGGCGAGAAGGCATTCGGGATGTAAATGTGCGGTTCGCGGTCGACCCGAACAATTACCCGGTCCTCGGCAATGCATCCTCGCCACTGATAAGTGTTACCGTATATTCGGTACTCTGGAAAGGCTTTGCAAAAGGCTTCAGCAAACTCAGCAAGTCGGTTCCTGTAAATCGCAGACCATCCAGTGGAGTCCAAATAATGGTATCAATCAGGTTAAGCGGGTAGCCAGGAGGCAATTGTGCCTTTAATTGCACGGAGTCACCAAGGGTAATGTTAATTTCTGGAATAATTGTGATCTGTGGGTCCGGTGCCTGTGGTACAACCAGCGATTCCTGGTATTCACAACCGTTTAAATCTTGTATCCAAAGGGTGTAGTTTCCAGGCGTAATATCCAGGAAGTCCGTATTGGGATAGAAGGTATTGCCGCCGTCAATGGAGTAGACAAACGGACCGACGCCACCTGCAACATTGGTGAAGCTGATCATGCCATCATTGTCTAAACAGGATGGAGGATCAAGTTGTACCTGCAAATCGGTTGGTACATTGGTCTCCTGATCAATTTGCACCAGGTCAGTCTGTGTACAGCCGTTGCTGAGGTTGGTGACCTGCAAGGTGTACAGTCCCTGCAGGTTAACCACAGGCGAGAGCGTATTGCTTCCTGAGACAATGGATCCGCCCTGTGTCGTCCAGTTGTAGCTGAAGTTGGCGCCAGTGGAACCAGAACCCTGCAGGTTAACTTGTGCCTGTGCGCAGGTGAGGAAGAAGCCAGGCCCTGCCTCAGCATTGGGCAATGCGATGTCTTGCGGCACCGTTGTGGTAGCCGTTGATGTACAGCCATTGTTGTTGTTGGTTACCAGCAGTTGGTAAATGCCAGGCTGGTTTACAACCGGTTGGGTGGACGTTGGTCCACTGAGAATATTACCGTTGGTGGTCGTCCATTGGTACTGCATGCCGGGGCCGGGTTGCGACCCTGATCCGTCGAGCGTGACCGCCAGGCTGGTGCAGGTCAGTGAAGCAGGGTTGGCGATGGCCACCAGCGGTGGCGTTGTATTGACATTTACAAGCACGTTGTCTGTACTGGTACAGCCGTTGCTCAGGTTGGTTACCTGGAGCATGTAGTTGCCACCAGTGTTGATGCCCGGGGTGAGGGTGGTGCCATTGGTGATGGTTCCGGGGCCGGTCCAGAGATAACTGAAATTACCTTGGCTAGAACCGATTCCATCCAGTTGCAGGTTCACAACAGCACAAGTTAAAAGTCCGTCGGCGCCAGCATTGGCCGTTGGGTTCTGTATGTCCTGATTAACCTCAACCGAGAATACCGCAGTACAACCATTATCCTGGTCGGTGACCAGTAATTGGTAGCTGCCCGGCTGATCGACGATGGGTGCCAGTGGGTTATTGGTATTGACAATGTTGCCAGTTGGTGTATTCCAGTTGTAATTCATGTTGCCGGTGCTGGAGGCACTGGCATCGAGTGCTATTTGGGTGGTGGCACAAGTCAGCAGAGCGGGCGCCGCAACGGCAGAAACAGGAGCGATCTGGTTGATGTCAATTTGTACCTGATCGGTACTGGTACAGCCGGTTTGGGTATTGGTAACCGTCAGCACATAAATGCCGGCGGCATCAACAACCGGGTTCAGGATCGTATTGATCCCTACAATATTGCCTGCTCCCTGCGGTTGCCACAAATAGCTGTAAGCATCCGGGCCATTGGCAGTTCCCTGCAAATTAAGGCTTGGATTACTACAGGTCAGGGTAGCGGTTGCGCCAGCATCGGCGGGTGGTGGTGTTATGTTCTGCGGCACTTGTACGGTATCAACATCCGAGCAGTTGTTAGTGGTATTGAGCACGGTCAGCACATACAATCCGGGTGCACCCACTGTTGGCGTCAGGGTGTTGGGGTTTTGAATGACGCCACCGTTGATGGTGCTCCAGGTATAACTGAATTCCGGACCCGTTGCCGAGCCAGCTCCGTTCAATTGTACATTGGTGACATTGCAGGTAAGTGTTGCAGCTGTTCCTGCTTCTACCGGTGGAATATCGGCCGACTCCGTGATCACCACTGAAGCGGTTGAGGTACAGCCGTTGTTCGAGTCCGTAACGGTAAGGTTATAGGTTCCCGGAGCATTTACGGTGGGCTGCAGGATGTTTTGGGCAGAAAGGAACCCTCCGTTTGTAGTTGTCCATTGGTACCCAAAACTTGGTCCCTGGCTGGCAGTAGCCTGGAGGTCAAAGGTATTTTGGAAACAATTCAATTCGAAGGTGGGACCGCCATTCGCCATGGGTGGCGTAACATTGATGTTGACGGCAGTCAAATCGGTACTGCTGCAACCATTGGCGGTGTTGGTAACAACAAGGGTGTAATTGCCGGGTTGGTCAATGCTTGGATTGGCGGTGTTGCCACCACTAAGGATGCCAGGGCCAGTCCAGGAGAAGGTATATCCGGCACCGATTGGGTTGCCTGGGCCACCCAAACTAAGCGTGGGGTTGTAGCAGTTCAAAATATCATCCGGACCCGCGTCGGCGGGTGGATTGGTAATATCCTGAGGAACTGTGATGGTTTCTTCGGTGGTGCAGCCGTTGTCGCTGTTGGTTATCACCAGAGTGTAGTCTCCTGGCTGGTTGATGTCCAGCAGCGCGCTGTCGTTGTTGGAAACGATACCGGGGCCGCTCCAGATGTAAGCGTAATTGGAGCCTGTACTGGATCCGCTGGCATCTACCGTAATCTGTGTATCGGTACAGTTTAGCGTAGCCGGCGCCACAATCAGTATGACAGGATTTGCGGCATCGTTCAGGATATCCACAGCATTTTCAGATGTACAGCCATTTGCGTTATTGGTTACCACCAGGTTATAGGTACCTGAAGCATTAATTTCCGGGTTAAGGGTTGTATTGCCGGCGGTGATATTGCCGCCGTTGGATGCCGTCCACACATAACTGTACTGCGCTCCTGTGCTGGAATTGCTGCCGTCGAGCGTAAGCAAAGGGTTGGTGCAGCTCAATATCTGGCTGTTGCCGGCATCGGCAACCGGATTTACCAGATCAGAGGGTACATCTACATTAAAGGTAGAAGTACAGCTGTTGGTGGTATTGGTCACGATCAGGGTGTATTGGCCAGGAGCACCTGCAGTGGCTTGTAGGTTGTTTTGTCCGCTAAGGATGTTGCCATTCGACGTCATCCATTCATAGGTATAATTGGCGCCGGTGGAGGATCCGGTTCCATCCAGGGTAGTAACGGTTACAGCGCAGGTAATGGTGTCGGTAAAAGCTGCAGCCACAACGGGTATCGAGTTGTCGGGAAGCACGCTAATGGTGGTGCTGTCCATACAGCCATTGAGCGTGTTGGTCACCACCAGGGTGTAATCGCCGGCTGCCGTAACCACTGGATTGGGTGTGGTTTCTCCGGATGCGATGGTGCCGTTTGAGCTGCTCCAGAAATAAGTAATGGTGCCGTTGGGGGTAGAACCTGACCCATCCAGCGTTACCGAGTTTTGTGTACAAGTCAGTACGGGCGGCGTAGCCGCCACCGCATTGGGCGGGGTAACGTTTATGTTAACTACCGCGGTGTCTGTTCGAATACAACCGTTGATGGTATCGGTGACCATGATGATATAATTGCCGGTAGCAGAAACCACGGGGTTTAGCGTGCTGTCACCCGACAAAATGATGCCTCCGCCGGTAGTTGTCCAGTTGTAGGTGAAATTGCCTCCTTGTGAAGACGCTGATCCATCCAGCGTGGGCGTGGCCAGGTTGCAGTTGATGGTTTGGTTCGGGCCAGCGCTTGCAGTGGGTAGGGTTTGATTGGTTACAACCGCCACGGTATCTGCTTTTGTGCAGCCATTGGAGGTATTGGTTACGACCAGAATATAGTTGCCATTTTGGTTCACCGTTGGCATGAGCGTGGTGTCTCCGGAAACAATATTACCTGGGCTGGCATTCCATTGGTGAAGGAAGTTTGATCCTGAGGAGGAGCCGGAGCCATCCAACATGATGCTGGTGTTGATGCAATTGATGGGCCCAGGTGCTGTGGCCAGCGCAGTTGGCAGCACGAAATCGCCGGGAACGGTAGCAGTGATCGTTGTTGTACAATTGCTTTGGTCGGTAATGGTAACCGTGTACGTTCCTTGGCTGAGGTTGGTCGGGTCTTGTGTCGTAGCGCCATTGTTCCACAAGTACGCATAGGCGGGGTTGCCACCCATAACGTTCAGATCGACGCTGCCACCGGTAGGGTTGTTGCAATTGGCAATGGTAGTGCCAACGATATCAGGCAATATGGGGTTGGGGGGGGCCAGGGTGAAACTCAAATCATCGGTGCAACCGAACCCATCGGTTACCGTAACATTGTACAGGCCCGCGGGTAGATTTATTGGGTCGGGAATGTTTCCAATGTTGATAGGCCCTTGCCAATTGTAATTGTATGGCCCCTGCCCGCCGGTAACTGTAGTATTGATTGAGCCGTTGGTGCTTCCAGAACAGGAAACATTGCTGGGCACTCCGACCAGGTCGAGGGCCGATTCAACGACCAGCAAGGCTCCTTGCCCGGGACCCGGGCACCCGGCACTGTCAACTACACTGGCGATCTGGTACAAGCCAGGTTGGGTTACCATAAGCTGGAATGGAGAGCTTAGGTCGTAGATTGGCGGTTGGTCATCTCCATTGATGGTATAGTTTAGTTCAAATGGTCCGGTGCCAATAAAGTTAACATTTAAGGTGGCTGATCCACCCGGACAAATTTGCGGCGCTGGCGCCAGGAGCTGACCAATGGGTGGAGGGCTTACGTTAATGCGGCCGGTTGCAACAGATGTCTTGCCGCAATCGTCGGTAATGGTAACGCGGAAGTTAGTAGAGGCACCAACGAAAGCCGTCATGGATTCGTCGTTTGAGCCGTTGCTCCACTGATAAGTGTAGGGGCCTACACCACCATCAGGGAAGGCGTTGAGCGTGCCCACTCCACTGCCGCAAATGGTCACTGTGTCGGCCATTGCAGCCAGTTGTGGGAGGTCATTGATCAAAAGAATTTCTTCCGGATTGAGGCAGGAACAGGGGCTTGCAAGGGTAATGATGATGCTCTCAGTGCCTTCCAGGATCTGGTCGTTGAGGATGTTAATGGTCAGAATCACCTGCTCAATACCGGCAGGAATGATGACGATCGGGGGGATGGGGGAGTAGTCGGCGCCAGGCGTTGCCGTTCCACCGATGGTATACTGCACCGCAAGGGGGACGTTGAGGTTGCCGCCCACGCGGTCAAAGACCAGCGTAACCGTGCCACAGGCTTCGTACGTAACGTCAATATCAGGGTCGCCATTGACGACAAAGTCGACAGAGGCATTGCCACCACCGTCAAAAGAGCCTGCTTTCAGGAAAACGGCAGAGTCGAAGATGCCATCGCCAACGTCGGCAATTTTTAATTTTACGTGGTAGGTTTCACATGGGATTACGTTGGCTACAGCCACCATTTGCTTGGTATAACCATCGTATTGTACCTCATTTACGCCGGGTAAAAAAGATGGGTTCTGACCACACAGTTGTCCGCCAGCACCGGTATTGTTGGTGTAAAAACCTGTATTGGTAATGTGGTTAACATTGTTGATAGACACATAAGATGCGCCACCTGGCAGTACGGCTATGTTCTGTGCACCGCTGAACGGACCGCTGATGCCGGGACCAGAAACAAAAAAGCCGAATACGTCATTGAACTGGGAGCCCACATATTCGCAATACTCTTCGGAGCCAAAGACATAGTTAAACGTAAGTGGCGTTTGGGTCGGTGTAAAATCAAACTCAATATTACACATATCAAAAGTAGCACCGCCATTGGCCAGGGTTTGAAGGTCGGGGTCGGGCGTAGAGTTGCCGTAACCTGCACTTGCATTGTCCTGATCATTGGGGCCAGGCGCAACACTGATATCGCCAGTAGCCATGATCATACCGTTGGCAAAACCGATATTGGTCACACCATTGGAGAATTTGCCGATCTGGCCGCCATTGCCGGCAAGGGTAACATTGGTAATGTCGAAGCAGTTGCCACCTACCAAAACTTCCCGGATCAATGCGTCGGCAGAATATCCCCCTTCTACTTCCAGCACGGCCTGTGTGGCATCCATAAACGCCTTGACACTTTTCTTTTTGCAAGTTTCGCAAACGATGGTGATGTAATGCTCAGGCGCTGCATTGGGATTCCAGGTGCAGGGGAATTCCAACTGGAGGACAATACTTTCCGATTCAGGTACAAAACTTATCATCCCTGCATCGGCGTCGTACACCGCCTGTGGATTGCCAGGGCCTGGAATGCTGAGTGCGGGTTTGCAGGTACCGGTGCCTACTTCTCCAGCCGCTACAAAACTGTAACGCTCACCAGGAAGCAGGTTTTGGAGTTCCACCAACTGCGTAGTGCCACTTAAGGTAATCTGGTGCCGCTGGTAGTGGGCATCCAGTGGCAAAGGTTCTCCTGAAATGGTGCTCTGGGCAACTGCCATTGGGGCAGAAAAAGCCAACAACAAGAGAAGAATGGGAAACAAGGGAGTAAAAAGACGCATAGTTGAAAAGTTTTGCATAGTAAGCTTATAGGGCAAGACCGGAAAAGTGTTCTCGTTTCATAATTCCAATAGGAATGTAAGATACTTAATTATGTACTGCCGCTGCCTGTTCGTGAACAAATTAGCGCAGCTGCGTGCTGTTTTATATAAAAAAGCATACCGAATTGGCATAAAAACTTTCCAGGTTGGATGAAAGCATCCGATGAACAGGAATACAGCGCGGGAAACCGGGCACTGGTTACTGTAGATTTTCGGATTATGAGGCAGCCTTGTTTGGCAACCCGGGGCATGAAAATGAATTCGCGCGCTAGCCCCTAATAGACTGCAATAATAGTGTAAAAATTTAGTTTTTAGGTGGTTTGAAGCAGCGAAAAAATGTTCTGGTTTTTTATTCACATGAAATTTTTACAAGGTAAATGAACGTAATTGGAATAAAATTTCGAAGGGCACTTATAGGGGTTGGTGCTTTGAAATAAAATTTTAAAAACATGGTAATAAAAAGTAAAAATCCCAAAAGCGGTTGTTTCACCGGTAATGTTACCGTAAGTTTGCACGGATATTCACAGGCCGAAAGTACCACACCGACGGTCTTTTTCTCAGGCAACTCAACATTCAATGGACGGTGATCCGTTATTACACACGAGAGAAACGCCGGCTGGTCGAACTGACAGAGCCCGAGCCCGGATGTTGGGTGAACTTAACGCCACCATTCGCCCCTGACGAACTGGAGGACTTTGCCCGCCGATTCGAATTCGATCCCGTTTTTCTTACCGACTCCCTTGATCTTGACGAGCGCGCTCGTTACGAGCGTGACGAAGATATTCGCTTTATACTGGTCAATACGCCTGTCTTCAATCCGGAAAATGCCGACCCGGAATCGATGGGCGGCGAATTTAACGAGGCCATTTACATCACGGTTCCAATTGGCATTGTGCTCACCATCGAGCACGTTATCACGATATCCGCTTTTGAGACGCCGGTACTGGACATGTTCATTTCCAATAAGGTGCGCAATTTTAATCCGGTAGACGAAAAACGCTTCGTATTACAAGTCCTTGAGCAGAATGTTTACCGGTTCCTGTCATGCCTCAAACGGCTGAACCTGCAGCGCAACCGCATCGAGAAAGAACTCATGCATTCCAGCAGAAATGCTGAGTTGAAGCAACTGCTGAGTATTGAAAAAAGTTTGGTGTATTTTGTCAACTCACTGAATGCCAATGAGTTGCTTAAAATGAAAGTGAAGCGCACCGACTTCCTGCACATCAATGGCGATGAAGACCTGACCGACCTGTTTGAAGACATCATCATCGATAACTCTCAGGCGCTCTCCATGTCGAATGTGTATACCAACATTCTCAACGGAACCATGGATGCCTATTCGAGCATCATCTCCAACAACCTCAACCAGGTTATTCACCGGCTTACAGTACTCACCGTGGTACTGATGGTGCCCACCCTGATTTCCTCCTTCTATGGCATGAATATTCCCAATGGTATGCCGGAACACCCCTGGGCTTTTTACGGTCTGATCATTGGCACAGGAATGCTGACGGGCTTTCTCTACTGGTTTATGCAGCGGCGACGGTATTTTTAGGGTGGTTACAACCCCGGATCAGCATCGCCACTCAGATCGCCGATTTTTACACCTGTGAAAAAAAACCAGTTTGGAATCGGGCGCACCATTTCATCAACATATATTTCTGGAAAAGCAGGTTGCAGCGGATTACCATTCGCTGGAAACTGATAATCGCCACGCCAGAATCGCCAGGATTTTCCATTGGGTAGCGTGCTCTCATAGCCAAGCAGGAGCTTGCGCAAAACGATAAGGTCGTACGCCGTTACTTTCCCATCCTGATTGGCATCCGCGGCTATATATTGCCAGGGCTTGGTAAAGGGCTGGATACCCAACAAGTGTAGTTGGATGAGGGTGAGGTCCTGTGTGCTTACGCCATTAAGCGGGTTGGTGTTTTTTTGCGGAACCATTTGCATACCGTACCCCTCCGTCGGGATGACATACCCGTACTGGTACCACCAGGCAGGAAGTCCCGCGGGCAGGTTAGCGGCACTTGTAGTGACAGCATATTCCACCGAGTCCTGGATACAATGCCAGCCTTGTATGCGAACCTCCACCCCGGGCAAAGCCAGCGAATCGTGCGTTTGTGTAGAAACCTGCCATATTGGATCGCAGGCCCCGAGGCCGTCAAATGCGAGCAAAGTGAACGGGCATGAACTGGTATTTCCTGCGGCATCCATGGCCCAAATTTCCAGATTGACAAAGCCCCATTCGTACACAGGAACCTGGATTGAGTTGGGGAATCCCGATCCGGTACAGGCTTTCCGGATTCCTAGCTGCGGTGCGGGGTCGAGATCGTCGGACAAGCTGTCGATGGCGTCATTGGCCCAGAAAGGGCCCTGGCACATTGGACTGACAATTGGAAAATGGAAAAGTCCTGGTTTGCACACAATGACAGGAGGGATGGTATCTGCCTGGGCGCGTACGGCTTGGATGCTCCAAAGAAGCAGGAATACCAGCAGTAAATTTTTAATCATGGGGCTTTTTTTACAAAAGTAGGCTATTTCCGGGTCGCAGGATATACCCCTTTCGGGCTAAATGGCTGGATTTCAAAGGCTAAAAAATGATTTTTATCCTCATAGGAGATAGCGTTCAAAAAAATACCAACACAAGTTACTAACATTGTGGAAAAGAATTTGGTAAAAAAAATACTATTGATTATCAGTATTTTATGAAAGTTATTAACATTGTGTTTATAACTTTCGTGAAAATGAGCCAGAAATCTTCTACTTTCGCTTTGCAAATATGCGCTGCTCCAGAAGGATTAGCAGTGTGTTCCAGTAGCGTCCCTTCCTTATACAGCAGGTATTTCAAATCTGGCCCATTTCTGGCTGGCAATCAGTAAGCGTGAACGCCCTGTCCATTGCCCGTTTGAAATGACCTGAGTACGCTTCGGAGTTTGACCCAACAATAATCAAATGTCATAAATACATACATCCGAACTATTGCTATGGTACAAGAAACCACCAACATCGAGCCAATCCTGCGGGAAAATCCCGATCGCTTTGTATTGCTTCCCATCAAATACCCCACGATCTGGGAATGGTACAAAAAGGCAGAGGCCTCTTTCTGGACGGCCGAGGAGATTGATCTGGCGCCCGATGTGCAGGACTGGGAAAACAAGCTGACCGAAAACGAACAGCATTTCATCAAGCACGTACTGGCCTTTTTTGCCGCTTCGGATGGTATCGTCAACGAAAACCTGGTGTTGAATTTTATGCGTGAAATTCAGATCCCTGAAGCGCGCTGCTTTTACGGCTTTCAAATCGCCATCGAAAACATTCACTCGGAGGTGTATTCGCTGCTGATCGACACCTTAATAAAGGACCCCAAGGAAAAAGACTTCCTTTTTAATGCACTGCAAAACCTCGACTGCGTTTCCAAGAAAGGCAACTGGGCATTGAAGTGGATTGACAACGCCCCCACCTTCGCCCACCGCCTGATCGCATTTGCCGCAGTGGAAGGCATCTTCTTTTCCGGCTCTTTCTGCTCCATTTTCTGGCTGAAAAAACGCGGTCTGATGCCAGGCCTTACTTTTTCCAATGAGCTGATCAGCCGTGACGAAGGCATGCACTGCGATTTTGCCTGCCTGCTCTACTCCATGCTGGAAAATAAACTGGATCCGAAGGAAGTTGAAGCCGTGATCACAGAAGCAGTGGCGTTTGAAAAAGAATTTGTGACCGATGCCTTACCCGTGTCGCTCATCGGTATGAACGCCGAATTGATGACGCAGTACATTGAGTTTGTGGCCGACCGATTGCTCAATTCCTTGGGCAATGAAAAGGTGTACAATACCCCCAACCCATTCCCATGGATGGACATGATTTCCATTCAAGGCAAAACCAATTTCTTTGAAAAACGCGTGGGCGACTACCAGAAGGCCGGTGTGATGACCGACCGCGACAAGCAAGTGTTCACGCTCGATGAAGAGTTTTAACATCGCCTGTTGACCCGTTCGGCTGTTTGCCTTGATTTTTGCCAAACACCGACCCTTTTCAACACCCCAATAGATAAATACCCGTTACCAATTGATTCAATCGCCCATTCATTCATTTATTAAATATCCATTATCATGGGAAAATTCGTGATTTCCACCCGCAAAAACGGCGAATTTCAGTTCAACCTTAAGGCCGATAACGGCCAGGTCATCCTTTCCAGCGAAGGATACACCACCAAAAGCGCCTGTATGAACGGTGTGGAGTCGGTGCGTAAAAACTCCGCTGACGAAAAGCGCTTCGACAAACTCACTGCCGCCAACGGTAAATTTTACTTCAACCTGAAGGCCACCAACGGACAAATTATTGGCTCCAGCCAAATGTACGAAGCTGAGTCGGGCCGCGACAATGGCATCGATTCCGTGCAGCGCAATGCGCCAGACGCAACGGTTTCCGACGAAACTGCTGCCTAAATCATTTTCGGGCTTGTCGCTTTTTATCAAGCGACAAGCCCAACATTCTCTCCTGCTTAATCCTTACCCCGAATTTGGTGGATCCTCATCGCCGAATGTCAGCCATCGACGTGGGCAAACCCAACTGAATTAATCATAAATTTACAACAATGCCATGCAAGTAGTAAAACGCTCCAACCGAAAAGAAGACGTCTCCTTTGACAAAATTACCGCCCGCCTGCGAAGCTGGTGTACGGCCTCGATACCGATTACGTCAACATCATTGAAGTTTCCAAAAAGGTCATCATGGGCCTCTACGACGGTGTTTCAACCACCGAACTTGATAACCTCGCAGCAGAAACGGCTGCTACCATGGCAACCATTCACCCCGACTATGCTTTGCTGGCCGCTCGTATTGCCGTTAGCAACCTCCATAAAGATACCGAGAAGACCTTTCATAAGGTCATTCAGGATCTCTACAATTACGTAGACCCGAAAACGGTGAACGTGCCGGACTGATTGGCGATGATACCTACAAAATCGTCATGAAGAACAAGGAGCAACTCGACAGCGCCATCATTTACGATCGCGATTTCGATTTCGACTATTTTGGGTTCAAAACCCTGGAGCGCTCTTACCTCATGCGCATGAACGGTGAGGTGGTGGAACGCCCCCAACACCTGTTTATGCGGGTTGCTGTGGGTATTCACGGCGCCGACATCGATTCGGCCATCGAAACCTACAACCTGATGTCGGAACGCTGGTTTATTCACGCCACCCCGACGCTGTTCAACGCCGGAACGCCCAAGCCACAGTTGTCGAGCTGCTTCCTGCTGACCATGACTGACGATTCCATCGGCGGCATTTTTGAGACCCTCCAGCGCTGCGCCCTCATCAGCCAGAGCGCCGGCGGCATTGGCTTGAGCATCCACAACATCCGGGCTACAGGCTCCTACATCAAAGGCACCGGTGGCACCTCTAATGGTATCATTCCGATGTTGCGGGTATTCAACGACACTGCCCGGTATGTTGATCAGGGCGGCGGCAAGCGCAAAGGCGCCTTTGCAATCTATCTTGAACCATGGCACGCCGATGTATTCGAATTCCTGGACCTGAAGAAAAACCACGGCAAGGAGGAAATGCGCGCCCGCGATCTTTTTTACGCCCTCTGGATTCCCGACTTGTTCATGGAACGGGTAAAAGCAGACGCCGAGTGGTCGCTGTTTGACCCCAATGAAGCGCCTGGCTTACACGAGTGCTACGGCGGTGAGTTTGAAGCCAAATACCACCGCTACGAACAGGAAGGCCGTCAGCGTAAAATTGTAAAAGCCCGCGACCTGTGGACGGCTATTTTGGAAAGTCAGACCGAAACGGGTACGCCCTATATTCTGTATAAAGACCACGCCAACAACAAAAGTAACCAAAAGAACCTGGGAACCATCCGTTCTTCCAATCTCTGCACAGAGATCATTGAATACACATCACCCGATGAGGTGGCGGTGTGCAACCTTGCCTCGCTGGCGTTGCCCAAGTTTGTCGAAGACGGCGTGTACAACTTCCAGAAATTGTTCGACATCACCCGGGTGGCTACCCGCAACCTCAACAAGGTGATTGATGTTAACTATTATCCCATCCCGGAGGCACGCAATTCCAACATGCGCCACCGCCCCATCGGATTGGGTGTTCAGGGACTTGCCGATGCCTTTATTCTGATGCGCATGCCTTTCGACAGCCCAGAGGCCAAGCAACTGAACAAAGACATCTTCGAAACCATCTACTTTGCAGCCCTTACCGAAAGCTGCAACCAGGCAGAGCGCCATGGGGCCTATGAAACCTTCCCTGGATCCCCAATAAGTAAGGGTGAGTTCCAGTTCGATCTTTGGGGTGTGAAACCATCCAAGCGCTGGGATTGGGACGGCCTGCGGAAACGCATCATGAAAACGGGTATCCGCAATTCCCTGTTGGTAGCCCCCATGCCAACCGCCTCCACCAGCCAGATTCTCGGCAACAACGAGTGTTTTGAGCCTTATACCTCCAACCTCTATACCCGCCGCACCTTATCCGGCGAACACATTGTGGTGAACAAACACCTGATGCGCGACCTGGTACGCCTGGGCATGTGGAACGAGGAAATGCGCGAAGCCATCATGGCAGCCAACGGCTCTGTTCAGGGCATCGAAGACATTCCACTGGAAATCCGCGACCTGTATAAAACCGCCTACGAGATCAGCCAGAAGGTGATCATCGACATGGCTGCCGACCGCGGCGCGTACATCTGCCAAAGCCAAAGCCTCAACGTGTTCATGGAAGCACCCACTTTTGCTAAACTTTCGTCCATGCACTTTTACTCCTGGCAACAGGGCCTGAAAACGGGCATGTACTACCTGCGCAGCAAAGCCGCTACCGACCCGATCAAGTTTACGCTCAGCCAGAAACACCAGAACAAATTTGCTTCGAACAAGGTCAATACCGACGCTAAAGTCAGTGCTACCAAATCCGACCCACCCAAAATGGAGGCCCTCGATGTTTCTGAGGTGCAGGGCAAGATTTGCAGCATCGACAACCCGGATTGCGAAGCTTGTTCAGCTTAATAGTCTTTGGTCTTTGGTCTTTAGTCTTTAGTCTTTGGTCTTTAGTCTTTAGTCTTTAGTCTTTAGTCTTTGGCCGTTGGTCTTTGGGTGCGATTTGGACATAAATGTTCGGATCCTAACCCAAAGCCTAGAAATGAACACCTTTTAATCCCTCCACTACCGGTATACACCCTCAGACAGGCAAAAAGACAGGGGTGTGGCCGGACATAAACAGCCGGATATTTGCAAGTGGCGCAGTTTTCCCCTTCTATTGTCCCACACCTTTCCCACAAGCTGCCCACAAACAACTGGACTTATGCACTCCGGGATAAAAAAAGCGGACCTGAAAGGAGGTCCGCTTTTTTTGATTTTGGTAATAAAAATTTAGGTTTTTGGTAACGCAATAAGCAACCACTTTGCCGGATCTTACCTCTATTAAAAACCTATTTCACCAAAATATTAAATTATGAAAATTACGCTTACTTCAATCCGGTTTTTACTGGTATGCACATTGCTTTTTTCCGCCTTGAGCCAGGCTCTGGCCTCCACTGCCCGGCAGGAGCTCCCGGCAGCAAGTGCCACAAATTACCAGAACTTCAGCCGGCAGGACCTGGAACATACCCTTGGGCGTAAACTGACCATCACCGAACGCTTGTCCTTCCCCTTAATTAAAAACAATGGAAGAAGGGTGTTGATGCGGAAATGGCTGCCCAGGGTGGCAGCGGCGAAGGCATGGCCATTGCTGGTTTTGTACTTGGCTTATGTAGTCTGTTTTTTGCCGGCTTCATCCTGGGTGTTCTGGGCGTTATTTTTAGTGCCATAGCCCTCAAGCGACTGCGAACCAGTGGCGGTAGCGGCAGAGGTTTGGCCATCGCGGGCCTTGTCCTTGGCATTGTTGGAATAGTTGGCTGGGCAATTATTCTGGCGATATGGTCGGCAGCATAACTGCGATGAAGTATAGCCTGCTTGATAAAGGCGCAGAGCATTGCTTTGTGCCTTTATTTTTTTGGCTAAATACCTGCTTTTCCTGTTTTAGCGTAGAAAAATACCCGCTGGGAATCCTTTAATTGGACCGCGTTGCAGGCGATTGCATCTTTGTCAGGAATCAAAAATTAAATGCCATGCAAAAACTACTTTTTCCTGTATTCCTTATCCTCTTCCTGTCCAGTGCTTGTTCCAAATCAAGCGATGATAACAGCAACAGCAATACCAATGACCCTCAGGTGACCACCGGTGTCTGGAAAGTGTCTTATTACTACGATAAAGACAAAGAAGAAACCGGAGACTTCAAAGATCACACGTTTGAATTCCAGGCAGGGGGCACCTTAATCGCTCATTTGCCAGATGGTAGTACAAAAAATGGAACCTGGAGTACCGGGTCAACCAAATTCAACATTGTCATTGGAGGAACTTATGCACTCGACGAAATGGCAGACGACTGGCTGCTGATCGAAAAAACGGATAACCTGATCCGGCTTCAGGACGATAATTCCAGCCATCTGGAGGAGCTGCATTTTGTGAAAATTTAATAATCGTTTCAAACATGCTTCATTACATGCGGCACCCCGGATTTTCCTCAAAAGGAAGGTTTGGGGTGCTCGTTTTTTAGGCAATTCCGCACTAATCTATTCAGGCGTTCAGCATACTGATCAATGAATACCTGCCATTGTATGGGGATAGCATCGCCTCTTTATTACACCACCAAACCCCAGCGGACCGCTTTACAGCGCCCTGTTTTTAGGCCTTATGGCCGATATTATGGTAGCATACCGCAGGTCATGGTCTGGAATGCCATACCTACGGCATTCCGAATAACTGGCCACGCTGTGCTACCCTAATGCCGGCCCTACAGGCCTAAAATCAAATACCGTTAAGTTGTGTGCAAACTCTGTATCCCAACAGGGTATCTGGCGGGTTATTGGCTGGAGTAATTTACAAAGGCTCTTTCCTGTATGACTTTTTTGCAGCGACTTTATCTTTTGGCGCCTTTTTTACTGTTCTTGTAGTATTCCCTGCACCGCACCTCGAAACTACCCGGATAAGTTGTTAATTTTGCGCCGATACTAACATCAAGATTCAAAACTTTCAAGATACCTAAGTTATGCTTTCCATCGGAGATAAAGCCCCCGATTTTACCCTTAGAGCCGACGATAAAAGCCAAATCAGCCTCAAAGACTATCAAGGGAAAAATGTAGTCATCCTGTTTTTTCCTGCCGCTTTTACTGGTGTATGCACCAAGGAATTGTGCATGATGCGCGATGGCATCGCTGCCTACGAAAAACTGGACACACAGATTCTGGCCATCTCAGTCGACAGTCTTTTTACCCTCAACAAGTGGAAGGCAGACCAGCAATTCAATTTTCCATTGCTGTCGGACTTCAATAAAACCGCTTCGAAAAAATATGACACGCTGTACAAGGAGTTCGTCTTTGAAATGAAAGGCGTTTCCAAGCGCTCTGCTTTTGTGGTGGACAAAGATGGTATCATCCAGTACGCCGAAGTATTGGAAAATGCCGGCGATATGCCAAATTTTGAGGCCGTACGGGAAACTTTACAGCGCATATAAATGGTTTAGTGCTTGGAAAGGCTACTGCTAACGGGCATCTTTTGCTAATTTTACCAGTCGGCCCAACCAACACAACGCAAACAAAGAACGATTATGCCACTCAAACCCCAGTGGGAGGAAGAAGAAGATGTTCTCGTGGAAGACGATATTGGCACCAACGACCCGGCGCACATCATCGTTTACAACGACGAACACAACACCTTTGAATGGGTGATCGAGTGCTTCATGGAAGTGCTGGGGCACAGCCATGAGCAATCGGAACAATTGGCCATGATCATTCATTTCAAGGGGAAAGCCACGGTAAAAACGGGGTATATGCAGGAATTGAAACCGCAAAAGGATGCACTTGTCGACAAAGGCCTTTCCGCCGTAATCGAGGAGTAATGCGGCTGGCCCTAATTATTTTCTACTCCTAAAAGCTGGATTTGTTACTGCTTTGCTATATTTACCCAGCATTTGTACAACAACATCCTTCGAGCACAAAACCCAATTAAAATGGAAATTCTGGACCAACCCACTTCCCCAAACGACTACACACTTGCCAGTGATGGCAACCGAATCATTGCCTTTCTGATTGATGGCGTCATCTCCGGTGTGCTTTCCATCATACCGATACCTTTCATTGGCTGGATCCTTGGTATGGGCTATTTTCTGATGTAAGATGCCGTTCCCTTTCTCTATGGCCAGAGTATCGGAAAAAAAGCAATGAATATTCGTGTGGTTACCGAAGACGGAGAGCCTTTAACGAACAACTACGGTCCGGCCCTTATCCGGCAAATTGTGCTCTACATACCCTTCTTTGTAATCATTGAGCTGGTTATCATGATTACCAATCCAAACAAGATGCGCCTGGGCGATCAGTGGGCAAAAACGAGGGTTATCTCAACACAATAGGTGTTTGGATTGTTGGGCCAATAAAGGGACGTTGAAACGCCCGCATCCTTTTATGCCGTTTGTCTCAACCCGTCCATTACCCTCAACCTTGTTATGCCCGTTTATCGATTAGATCCTGCTCAGCTCGCTTTCCCGCACCCTAAAATGGCGGAACCTGGCGGCCTGCTGGCAGTAGGTGGTTTGTTGGAGCCGGAATGGCTGGTGTTGGCTTACCAATACGGTATTTTTCCATGGTTTGAGGAGGAAGGCGAGTTTTACTGGTTTTCTCCCGATCCGCGTTGCGTATTGTATCCTGCAGAATTGAAAGTGCATAAAAGCATGCGTTCGGTTTTTAATTCCGGGCGTTTTCAGGTTACCCTCGACCAGGAGTTTGAGGCGGTGATGCTGGCGTGCGCCAATGTGCCCCGGGGCAAACACGAAGGTAGCTGGATTACTGATGCTTTTTTAGCGGGCTATAAAGCCCTTTTTGAAAAAGGCATTGCGCATTCGGTGGAAGTTTGGGAAGAGGGTCAGCTGGTGGGTGGCTTATACGGCGTTTCCCTTGGAAAAATATTTTACGGGGAAAGCATGTTTGCTAAAGCCACCAATGCCTCCAAAGTGGGCTTCATTACCCTGGTGCGCGCTGGGAAAAAGCGGCTTTAGTCTTATCGATTGCCAGCAGGAGACACCTCACCTGATCAGTCTGGGTGCAAGGAATATTCCCCGAAAAGCCTTCATGAAGGCCCTTGCTACCAACATCTATGAGCGCAGTTTGATGGGTCGTTGGTATTTTCAGGATAATGGAGAAATTGGCCTTGATGCCCCCTGAAATGTCAAAGTTTAGCTAAAGTTCAGCATCAATCCTCTGGTGTTCCTTATATTGCTTGGGTGAAAGCCAATTTACTTTGGGTAAGGTGCCTTTTGAGGTTTGCGTGGCCAACGTCAGGTGATCGAACACCAAATCAGGGCGTCGCTTACGGCCGGTTTAAAGGGGTAAATTTCAGATTACAGCGACTATGAGGATACGGCAGTTTTTTAAGATTGGTTTGCGATGCAGTTTCGGTGGCATTTTCTTGCTGCCAGCATTTTCCACCGGCTATCCACCGTTGACAACGGTATTGCCTGCTCCTGAAATCACCGTAGACGCTTACCCTAAAGATTATTTTAAAAACCCGGTTGACGATGTCCTTAAGCTGGCGGGTACTTTTGGGGAACTCCGCCCCGGGCATTTTCATACCGGCCTCGACATCAAGAGTAAAACAGGCGGTACTGGCCAGCCCGTCATGGCAGCGGCCGAAGGATACATTTACCAAATCAAGGTGCTTTCCAGCGGATATGGCAATGTGTTGTACCTGCGCCACCCCAATGGCTACACCACCCTGTACGCCCATCTCGACCATTTTGCACCCGAAATTGAGCAATGGGTAAAAGAACAGCAGTACAAGCGCGAGCGATTCCAGGTGGTACTCAAACCTACCAGCACACAATTCCGGGTGAAGGCAGGGCAGGTAATCGGTGCATTGGGCAACTCGGGCGGGTCGTCGGGGCCACACCTTCATTTCGAGATCCGCAATACCAGCACCCAAAGGGCCCTTAACCCGGAATTGTTTGGTTTGCCCATCAACGATCAGTCAGCGCCCCAAATCCGCGACATGAAATATTATATCTTGGATGAGGAACACAATGTGCTTAAGGAACTGGCTTTGCCGGTACAGCGGGGCACCGATGGCGTTTGGCGACCCAAAGCCGGTGATACGCTTCGGATAGGTGCCAGCAGGGTAGGTTTTGCGGTAAAAGTTTATGATAAAATGGGTGGGCTACCCAACGATAATGGTATTTATGCCCTGACGATGACGGCTTCCGGTCAGAAATCGTTCGAATGGCGGGCCGAGAACATCTCATTCGCCGAAACCCGCTACCTCAATGCCCACGTCGATTACAGTGCGCGGCAACGGTTTGGCGCCTGGTTCCATCGTTGTTTTGTATTGCCCGGCGATTATTTGTCCAATTACACCCCAACGAACACACGAGGGGCCGTTTTCTTAAAGCCTGGGGTTGCCGTGCCCATTCAAATTTCCGCCATGGATGCCTCGGGAAACAGTGCAAAAGTTGCTTTTGTAGTCGTGGGTAATCCCATTTTGGAACCCATCTTCAGCGATGCCTACAACCAATTGTTTCCGTTCGACATTGCGAATGTTTTTGAAACCCCCGGGCTGAAAATTGCCCTGCCCAAGGGCGCCCTGTATGAGGATTGCCCTTTCAGCCTGACAGTGGGCGCTACCCCCACATCGGCATACTCCCCGCTGTATACCGTGGGCCGGGAAACCGTTCCACTGCATAAGAATTTCGAACTCCGTATGCAGCCTTCAAACCTTCCAACTGATCGGCGCAAAAAGGCCATTATTGCCCGCAAGGACTCGGGTAAACCCGTTAACTGCGGTGGCGTTTGGTCGGCCGACGACATGCTGCTCACCAAGGTCCGCGATTTTGGGAACTACTGCATCATGACCGACACTGAACCGCCCAGCATCACGCCGGTGGTGTTCGACCGCAACATGACCAAAAAAAGCAGCATGTCGTTTCGGATCAATGATAACTTCGAAACCGATGCGCAGGCAGATGGGCTTCGGTACAAAGGAACCATCGATGGGAATTGGGTGTTGTTCGAATACGATGCAAAACGAGATCGGCTGACCTACACGTTCGATGAGCATGTGGGCGCGGGAGAGCACCAGTTGCGACTTGTGGTTACCGATGATCGCGGCAACACCAAGGTGTTGGAGCGCAGCTTTATCCGTTGATTATTTCCAGCGTTTTCCTGGTCCGAACAACAGCAAAGCAGGCGTCAGCACACCCCAGTACAAGCATAACAGCAGATCAAACACTGGCGCCAGAGGACTGAGATCCCGGATGCCCATTTGTTTGCCCGACTTGCTTATCAGTAAAGCCACGCTCCATCCGCGCAGCAGGAAGGCTACCCAAACCCAATCGGGCGTGCCCCCCATCAGCAGTAAGGCAGCAAACGCTCCGTAGAACAGGACATGCGAAACCGCTATACCCGCCAACATGATTTGGTGCCGGAGCCGGTAATGCGGTCCGGCCGACAACTGCCTTCTTTTTTGGCGAAGCCAGTGGCTCCAGCTTGCTTCCGCGCGGGAATACATCCAGGCGTCGGGATGAAAACAAAGCGCGCAATTACCTGCGCTGGCGTTGGCGTTGACAAAGAGGTCGTCGTCACCGGAAGCCAATTGAGGCTGTGGGGCCGTGCTGTATTTGCGTTGCAAAAAAGCCATGTTACGGCCTACACCCATGTAAGGCTGTCCGGCATGGGCCAGTGCACCGTATTGAAACGCTGTGAAATAGGTTTCAAAACGCTGCCAGGCATTCAGCCATCCGGGCGCTGCATCGTGGGGCGCGTAGCCCAGAACAATTTCAGTGGATGCTTTTTCAGAAAAACCGGCCATCATTATCTGCAGCCACATCTTGCTGTTTGGCCGGCAATCGGAATCGGTTACTACAATGTGCGGATAACGGGCGGCCTGAACACCTTGGAGGATTGCGGCTTTTTTTCCTGCTGTTTTTTTGACGGGAATGGACAGCACCCGCAAGTTTGAATGGATGGCGCATAATTTTTTCAGTGCCGACAAAGTTTGATCCGATGATGCATCGTCTACAACCAGCACTTCATACGTCGGATATTCCTGCCCGAGCAATTTCGGCAGGTTTTGTTGCAGATTATTGGCCTCGTTTCGGGCGCATACCACAACGGAGCAGGGTAAATGGCTGGCTTTCGTTACAGGCTCTTTTCTTTTTTTCCAGGCAAAGGGTGCAAAGACACCCCACCAAAGCGCCATTTGTAACAACCAGGCAAAGCCAAAAATCCATATGGTCCAACTGTACAGCGTCATAGCGGAAAGATCGGGTGCTACGGCGAATTTTTACTAAAATAAGACCCGGTTAAAACTTGAATGGGGCTGTTAGGTGCTTGTTGCTACAAGATTTTTTACCTTGCGGCTCCATGGAATCTAAGAAAAAAATCATCGTGGCGATCGATGGCCATTCTTCCTGCGGGAAAAGCACCCTGGCCAAGGCGTTGGCCAAAGCCCTGCATTATGCCTACGGTGATTCCGGCGCTATGTACCGGGCGGTTACCCTTTATTTTTTGGACCAAGCCGTGGATTACAATGTCCCGGAGGCTGTTGAGGCGGCACTCGAACAAATTGAAATCCATTTCGAGCGGGTGGAGGGGCAAAACCATACCTTTTTAAACGGTGAGGATGTTGAACGCAGCATTCGCGAAATGCGTGTCAGCGAACTGGTAAGTCCGGTATCGGCTATCCCGGCGGTGCGAAAGGCCATGGTGCGCCAACAGCAAGCCATGGGTAAACGCCGCGGGATTGTTATGGATGGCCGGGATATCGGAACCGTTGTTTTTCCGGATGCTGAACTCAAAATTTTCCTGACCGCAGATGTGGACGTTCGCACCAGCCGGCGACATCTGGAACTGGCTGCCAAAGGCATTGATGCCGAGTGGGACGACATCATGCAAAATATCCAGGAACGCGACTTTATCGCCTCCAACCGCGCCGATAGTCCGCTTCGAACAGCCGACGACTCGGTCACCATCGACAACACCCTGTTGTCGGAAGAGGAACAGCTGCAACAGGCACTGAGCCTGGCACAGCAGCGTATGGCCATGGTAGTATGAAAATATGGACACCACCAACCCGCAGCGTCCGGAACTGGCTTTCGGGCAATAAAGTTACCATACATCCCATTCGGGAATGGCACTCAGCGGCATTGGGCAGGGCTGTGGATATTGATATATACCTGCCACCAGGCTATCACCCGGGCATCCGGCGTTATTATTCGCTGTTGTTGCTCAACGACGGACAAGATCTTCCCTACGTACGGTTGCAACAAACCCTGGAGCGCCTGTACCAAAACAAGGATATTCCACACCTAATAGCGGTAGGCATTCACGCCGGGAAAAACAGGATCCGGGAATACGGGACGGCCAGTCAGGCTGATTACAAAGGCCGGGGCGACCTGGCCGCAGCGCACCAGGAATTTGTACGCAGCGAATTGTTGCCGCATTTGTACCGGCACTACCCCTTGAAAGACGATCCGAGGCACATGGCCTATGCCGGTTTTTCCCTGGGTGGGTTATCGGCTTTTGATGTGGCATGGGCAAATCCGCAACTGTTTGGAACTGCCGGTGTGTTCTCCGGCGCGCTGTGGTGGCGTTCCCATGCCGTGCGGCCGGAAGACCCCGATGCCGACAGGATTGCGCATACCCTGGTGCTCAATAGTTCGGACCGGCCCAATAGTCAGCGTTTTTGGTTCCAGGCCGGCACCAAAGATGAGGAAGAGGACCGCAACAACAACGGCGTCATTGATGCCATTGATGATACCCTTCACCTCATCGAATGCCTTAAAACCAAGGGCTACCCCGATGAGCAGCTTCAGTATTTGGAAATGGAAGGTGGCGAGCACAATCCGGCCACCTGGGGTGAAGCCATGCCTGATTTTCTGGCGTGGAGTTTTAGGGCACCAGGTTACCAGTATTAATTTGCCACCCTGTGGGGCCAGACTTTATTTGTTGGTATTCGAACGGGATAATTGTTGCGTATAAATGTTGTTGTAAAATTGTCTCCATTGCGAAGACGATTGTGCATAAAGCCCCAGTTGAGGGTGGTCGTCGGTTAATGTCTCGGCGTGGAGCGTATCCAATGGCGTAGTCTTGATTCGTGCCTCCTGTAGTGTTTCCAAGGGTAGGGTGTTACTGGTGCCGGCAACAAAAATAAGGTTTCGTTCTGCCGCTGTCCCCGGGGAGGCCAGAACTTGGGCGTAGTATCCCGCTTCCAGCATGGTTTTAAAAACTGCCCGGCTGAGACGGCCATTTGGGCCCTCCCAATACCCGTAAAAATTTACCAGTAACAGGCCATCTTGTTTTAAGTTATCAGCAGTTTCTAGCAGGCTTTCCTTTGTGAGGATATGTTCCGGTGCCGATTCCCCTTTAAAAACATCGTAGATGATGATATTGTATTGGCCCGTATTCGTACGGATAAAATGCCGGGCATCATCGAGCCAAACCCTGGTTGATGCTGGTAGTTGGAAGAATTGTTTGGCAATATGCTCCAGGCGGGCATCGATTTCTACCGCTTCGACTTGATAACCTCGATCGCAGAGGTGTTTGGCCAGCGTGCCGCCGCCCATTCCCAGGAGCAGAACCCTGGATCCGGGTGGATAACGCTTGGTGCACTCCGATATGATTTTAGTGTATTTCCAAAAATCGGTTTCCGGCGCGTTCAGGTCCATAACTGTTTGAAGTGTGTTGTTGACCACCAACCCGCGCAGTATTCTTTCCGGCTCGTGGGCGAAAGGAGAAAAGTCTATGATTTTAATCTGGCCCAGGATGCCTTCCGATTGGTAGCGCAGGGTTTCATGCTTTGAGGTTTGTTTGTTTTCAGGCTGAAAAGCCGCTGCTAAGCATGCTATCGCCAGTAAAAGGATAGGGGCACTTCGGACTTTAATTTGCAGCAGTGAAATTGCTGGCGGTATGGCCAGCAGTAATCCTATCACCAGCGCTGGATGGCTTATTCCGAACTCCGGGATAAGATAAAACCCCAGCAAGAAGGTTATCAGGATACCCCCCAGGGTGGATATTCCATACACATTACCCGCCATGTTCCCGGCAGACTGTGGGCTGTTCGTGAGGATATTAATCACAATGGGGGATGTGATGCCCAGCAGCACAAGTGGTGGAAACATAAAAATCAACAGCGATATGATAACCCCCAACTGAAACGGAAGGCTCAAGGTATGTTCCATGATCCAGTGACTGCTTAGGGGCATCAGCATCAAGGTGCAACCTGCTGAAAACAGTATCCAATACAGTAATTTTACATTATTGGCAACACGTCGGGAAAGGATCCCTCCCGCAAAATACCCCATCATCAGGCCACCCAGTGTTATTCCCAGTGCTGCGGCCCATACGTACAGCGAAGTGCCAAAATAAGGAGCAAGAATGCGCGCTCCAATCAACTCACAGGCCATAACGGCACCGCCTTCCAAAAAGGAGAGGGAGTAGAGGTAGTATTTGTGGATACTCATGTGGCCTCGTGGCTAAATAGAAATACCTGCAAGATAGGATTTTTGAAAATACTGCCCACCTTACAGCCTATTTACCCTCCACTGCCTAATCTTCATCCTCCACCGGCACCGGATTGCTTTTCCACATCAGAAAGGCTTTCAGGAAACCATCGAGATCGCCGTCGAGCACGGCATCGGGGTTGTGCACTTTGTAGCCGGAGCGCAGGTCTTTCACCCAGCGGTCGTCGAGTACGTAGGAGCGGATCTGACTGCCCCATTCAATTTTACTTTTACCGGCTTCCACCTTGTCTTTTTCCTCCTGGCGTTTGCGCACCTCAATATCGTACAAGCGGCTTTTCAGCATCTTCATGGCGCGGTCGCGGTTCTGGTGCTGGCTGCGCTCAGCCTGGCATTCCACCACAACGCCGGAAGGAAGGTGCCGCAATCGAACGGCTGATTCCGTCCGGTTAACGTGCTGACCACCGGCGCCGGAAGCGCGGAACACATCCATCTCGAGGTCGTCGGGCTTGATGACAATCTCAATGCTGTCGTCTTCCACCAAGGGGTAAACAAAAACGGAGGAAAAGGTGGTTTGGCGTTTTCCCTGAGCATTGAAGGGGCTGATGCGCACCAGGCGGTGGACGCCATTTTCGCTTTTCAGCCAACCGTAGGCGTAATCTCCCCGGATTTCTATACTGGCCGATTTGATGCCAGCGGCATCGCCGTCTTGTTCGAAGAGGTCGATCACTTTGTATCCCGATTTTTCTGCCCACATGCGGTACATGCGCAGCAACATAGCGGACCAGTCGCAGGCCTCGGTACCACCGGCGCCAGCGTTGATGGTAAGCACCGCATTCATTTCATCCTCTTTTAGGTTGAGGGTGCTGCGGAACTCTGCATCTGCCAGGATTTCTGAGGTTTTATTGTACTGGTCATTGACCTCCGCTTCTGTGGTCATGCCCTCTTTTTGGAATTCAAATAAGCCTTCGAGATCGTCGACTTCGCGGGCAATAGTATGGTAATCGTCTACCCATCTTTTGTTGGCGCCGATCGTGCGCTGAATGCCTTCGGCGCGTTTGGGGTCATTCCAAAAATTGGGGTCGAGCGTCTGGCTGGTCAGGTCTTCAATCTCACGTGAACGGTTGTCCACGTCAAAGATACCTCCTAAGGACCGCCAGCTTGTCTTTCAGTTCTTTTAACTGTTCGATGGTCATAAGCTGGAAACGGATGTTTTAAGCAAGCCACCTTCAAAGCCATCAAAAACGGTGGTTTGATCAACTTTGAAGGTGGAATGCGGGAAATATTGTTGTTACAACACTTCAATATAGTAAATGATTTCAGTATTGGGTGGAATAGCGCCGTTGGGCGAACCTTTTTCTCCAAAACCCAACGCCGGCGGTATGATGGCATAAGCCTTACCCCCTTTTTTGAGCACTTGAACACATTCGTCGAAGCCCGGAATAAGTTGTCCGGCGCCGATCACAAAGGTTATCGGTTTTCCCAGCAGCAAACTGTTGTCGAATACCTTGCCATTGCTAAATGCACCAACAAAGTGCGCGCGTGCAGTGAGCCCTTTCACCAGGCTACTTGGGCCGCCCGGTTCAACCACTAAAACCTTTAATCCAGAAGGCGTTACGGTAAGTTTGTCGTCCAGCAGGCCGGATTTGTAATCAGCAGCAAATTTTGCAATTTGGGTTGCAGCGGAGGGGAAACGGTTGATGGCATTGATACTGTCCTGCTTCAGTTGCTCCAGTGTAAATACTTTATGAAGTTTTATTTCATAACGGGTTTCGGTCTCTCCAACAAATTCCGGGGGCAACATGCTCAATTTGAGGGAGTCGAGGGGGTCCCACATGGTGGCGCTGTCGCCTTCCGTCATCAATTGGGCGGCATCGTAAATGGCTGGTGTGCGTTCAACGACATCCTTTGGAAAAGGAAGCTGAACTTCCCGCCAAATGTTGCTGTACTTGGTGCTTGCTACAAGGGTATCCCGCAGGTAAGAGTCCACGGAAACTACCACAATTTCACCTGGCTTCACTTTGGGTCCGGGGAGATTGGTGTGGTTGTACAGCAGTTTACCCCGCAGGGTTTTAGTTGCCTTGTCGCGATTGCGGTTCCAGGGTTTTTCTTGCTGGCAGCTGGTGGTTCCAATGGTCGACAGCAAGATCAGGAGCAGGAGTACTTGACGCATGGTTGCTTTTTTACAATATTTCGATGTAGAAAATCAGGTCGGTATTCGGGGCGATGGACCCATTCGGTGTTCCAGCTGTGCCATAGGCCAAGGCTGCGGGGATGAACAGGAATCCTTTGCCGCCGTGGTTGAACATCATGGCGCCTTCGTCCATACCTTTAATCAATTGCCCTACGCCAATAGGCATGCTCAGGGGCTCGCCACGCTGGAAGGAATTGTCGAACATATTGCCGTTTGTGGTCACACCGTAGTATTGCATGCTAAGTGTTTCACCTTTTGTAACTGGTCCGAGCTTGCCTTTTTCTTCTACCAGCACTTTGAGTCCGCTCGGCGAGCTGAGGAGTTGGCTGTTCAAGGCACCGGAATTGAAATCGGCCAGGGTTTTATTCACTTTTGCCTGAACAGAAATCTGACGCGACATGGCCTCTTCTTTTTGCTTGGCTTGTTGCTCCGGGGTAATGACGTCTTCAACTTTAAGCACATACCGGATGGTGCGTTCGTTTTTCACCCGGGCCGGAATAAACCGGATCATGTTGGAATCGATGGTGCTGGTGATGGTAGCGCTGTCGCCTTTGGTCATGAGCAAACACGCGTCGAAATAATAGGATTTTTTGCCATTGACTTGATCTTCAGTAGGAATAACGATCCTTCTTGGCTTACCTGCTTTATAGGTGCTGCCAACGATGGTGTCGCCAATCCAGGTGTTGATGTTGGCAATTACCGTGGAGCCGGGTTGGATTTTTGGTCCTGGAAGGTTGGTGTGGTTAATAAACCGGAAACCGTTTTTGGTAACAATCCCTTCTTCCTGACAGGAGGCCAGATTGATGGCGATTGCGGTGACGAGGAAAAAAAACAGGTAACGCATCTTTAGGTGTATAAAGAAATGAGTGATGAAGTGAGCAAGCGTTTAATTTTTCAACAATTCGTCTTTGTATTCGGGTAAAATGCTTTTAAACTTTTCCAGGGTAGCCTTGAGGCTGTCGTGTGAATAGGCACCTGCGGCATTCTTGTGCCCGCCGCCGTTGAAATGTTTGCGGCAAATGGCCTGCACATCAAGGTCGCCCTTGGAGCGAAGGCTGAGTTTGACAATGGTAGGCTGGTTGTGGATAAAAACCGCCATTTTAACCTCCTTCACCATCAGCAGGTAATTCACAATCCCTTCGGTATCGCCGCGCTGTATGTTAAAATCTTCGTAGTCTTTTTTGCTGAGCCAGATGAGGCCCGTTCGGTACTCCGGAAAAAATTCCATGCGGTTGTTCAGGCAGTGTCCGAGCAGGCGCAGGTTTTTTTCTTTCTGGGAATTAAAAATTTTATCCTGAACGTACTTATCGTCTACTCCGCGGTCGACCAGGTCGGCAACAATCCGGAATACATTGGCATTGGTAGCATGGCGAAACGAACCGGTATCGGTGACGATGCCGGCGTAGATAGACATGCCGAGGGTGGGATTAATGAACCGGCTTTCCTTCATTGCCACGATAAATTGGTAAACCATTTCGCAGGTGCTGCTCGCTTCTGGCGTCGAAAAGGCGAATTCGGCCATGTCCTCCGGGTACAGGTGGTGGTCGATCAGGATACGCGTACCGGGAAGCGTTTTACGAAATCCCCATTTTATCAATGCGGCTGAGGGAGTTAAAATCCAGGAAAATAAATACCGATTTCTTTCTCAGCATATCCTTGCACTCTTCCGGATGGATATCCCAAATCTGAATGTCTTCTGCACCAGGCAAAAATTCAAACTCTTCGGGGTAGTCGGATGGGAAAAAAACGTGCGAAGTATGTCCCAGTTGGTCCAGGAAATGACGCATGGCCAGCGAACTTCCAATGGCATCTCCATCCGGATTGCGGTGGGAGAAGATGGCCACATTTTTGGGGCTTGCCAGTAAATCTTTGAGCGCGGGTGGTATAACCATAGCAATAATGCCATTTTAGGCGAGAAACGGCCGCAAAACTACAGCATTCCGGCATCATGAACCGGCTTGCCGCTGCATTATTTTTGTAAAAAGACTTTTTTTAACCTTCCGGGAAACAAATAGTAGCCTTACCTTTGCGGCCCGAAAATGGCGTTGTCGGACTGTCCCTACCGGACACTTTTGAGCCCGCCGTCAACTCTCACAACACAAATCCAGAACATGTCAAATCGTACCTTTACCATGATTAAGCCGGATGCTGTACGCGCCGGCAACATTGGCAACATCCTCAAAATGATCAACGACGCTGGTTTCCGCATCGTAGCCATGAAACTCAGCAAAATGAGCATGGAACGCGCCGGCGAGTTTTACGCTGTGCACAGCGAACGCCCCTTCTACGGTGAGCTTTGCGAATTCATGAGCAGCGGCCCTATCGTTGCAGCCATTCTTGAAAAAGACAACGCCGTGGAAGATTTCCGCAAACTCATTGGCGCTACCAACCCTGCTCAGGCTGAAGAAGGTACCATCCGCAAGGCTTATGCCACTTCTGTTGGTGAAAATGCCGTTCATGGCTCCGACAGTGATGAAAACGCTGCCATCGAAGGCGCTTTCCATTTTAGCGGAACGGAGATGTTCTAAATTGCCTTTTGCCCTTGGGTGTTTGTCTTTGGCCCGATCGCGGTTATTCCAATGCCTGGGATTTTTACATATTAATTCGGGAAGTGAAGTTGGCGCCTTGTCTGCTTTGCTTCCCGAAGTTTTTTACCGCGTGTAGGCATCCAGCCATTTGCACTCCTTGATGGCATCCTTGTAGAAGTCGGTCCCCTTGTATTTTGTTTTGATCAGGTCGTAATAGGTGCTGTAGGCATCGGGCAGCACTGGAATGTTTTTGTTGCCTGGGCGGTAATTGCTGTTCGGACTGCTGAACCATTGTTTTTGGCGGCATCGGGCAGCCATAAAGGCCGCACGGGCGCCCAATTCTTTGTTGGGCGACAACTCCAGTGCGCGCTGGAAATAAGACAAAGGCAGGTTCATATCGACGTTCTCCCGGTTACCCGCCGGTGACCCGTCCAAGGGGAATACCGGCCCAACCGGCAGGCGGTTCCAGTTGGCGCCGCTGCGAAAGAAATCGGTGGTTTTCCAGGCATAACCGAAGTACGACATATTGTAATACCCCAATCCTATCAAATAGTAGTACCAGGCGGCTTCGGGCTGGCCCTGGGCGGCGGCGGCCCTGGCTTTGAATTCGAATTGCATCAGTTTGTCGGCAACTTCGAGGCGGTTCAGCAACAAGGTATCGGTGATGGGCCGGTCGATGCGCTCGTGGAGGATTTCCCGAAACGGACTGAATTTGGTCATGCCTACCTGCTGCACTTTGGGTATTTTTTGCATGATGGTGATGGCCGCTTCTGGCTGGCCCAGGCTCAGGTAGTAGGCACCCTTGAGTTCCATGAGGTAGGCACGCAGCCGGTCCGGATTCGTGTCCATCTGCATCGCTTTTTCCATGAAAATGGGGTTATCCTCATCGGCCGCCTGAAGAAGGTTATCGATGGCGTCGGGGTCGGGGTTGTAGGTCAGGGCCTGAGGAGGGAAAGCCGCGAGCACGGCTTTTCCCGGCTGCCCGGCTGCAGCATAAGCGGCAGAAAGCCAATCCTGCAAAAACGGCTCGAAGAGGGGGAAGTCCTTGAAGGTTTTGTAACTCCGTACCCGGAAACCAGCCTGGTCGGCATAGGCGTCATTGGGATTGATTTGCACGATTTCCAGCAACACCCGCCAGATGTCGATTTGGCGTTGCAGGTTCCGCTCGTAATCGCTTCGCCCAAGGGTTTTTTCTGCTTTTTTGAGTGAGATGGTAGCAGCGTAGTAGTCGCCAGCGAGCAGTTCCAGGTATCCGATGACCGATTTCCACAATTGCGGATTGGCGCATTTGTTTTCCCTAATGACCCGTCGTGTAAGGTTTTGAAGGTCGATCAATTGCTGACTGGCGGCCTTCCACTGTGATTTTGGCACCTTGTAGCCATATTTCTTCTCCGTTACATCGGTGTACAGGAATATTTTTTCGAGGTCCTGCACATTGCTGATCAGGAGCAGATCGAGTTGCGGACTTCCCGGGTCAAGCGCGTAGGTGGCAGCCAAATCGGGCACAGTAAATGTTTTCGACCGGCCGGCCCGCATAAGGTACAGGGTAGCGCGGTCAGCGTCCGATTTACACAAGTCGTAGGCAGCCTTCCAGTCCTTGTCGTTGCGCAGTTTAAAACTGCGGAATGCCTGGGTGCGCTTGGAAGGGCAAAGACGAAAAATGACAGCGTAACGGTAGGCTGCCTCCGGGTATCGGCCCATTTGCTGCAACGCGCCTGCCACATGACCCAATATCCAGTAGTACATGATGCTGGGCTTTTTACGGTCAATTTTGGGCAGCAGGTCGTTAAACAAACGCACCGTTTGCTCCCAGGCCCGGTTGTAATGCGCCAGGCGGATCAATTGGTAGGCGTAGCGCAGCTTGAGGTAGTGCGAACTGGTATGGTTAAACCGATCGGTGCCCTCATCGATGAGCCGCTGCATGGATGCCGGATCACGGTAAGGTGGATTCCAGGGGCCGCCCACCGACACTACAAAAGGCTCACATCTTCGGGCAAACATCAGGTAATCGATCACTTCTGTGCATTTGTTGAGCACCAGCATTTCTGCAAAAGTATTGCCCCCGAAAGGGTAGGGCATGATCCTTCGTTCATCCTTGCTGGTGATGCGCTGCTGCAATTCGGCCAGGTCGGTGATGGAGGCCTTGTAAATTACAAATTCAGCATCTTCAGCTTCTGGCTGCGAACAAAACCGTTCGCACCATTCCACCACATTGTCTTCTTTTTGGATGTCGCGGTTGAAATACACCCGCTGGTAGTAGTCTTCCCAGCTGACCATAAACGGTGCATAGGCAGCATTTTTATTGATAATTTCGGGGATCAGAAAGGTATAGCCCTTGAATACGGGCTTGTTGGGATCACATGCACCCCGGGGCGCCTGAAAGGTGTGCGAATGGAACGATACTCCCAGCAAAAAAATGCTAAGGAGGCCCATGTTTCGAAAGTGGCTTAATCGGTTTATTCCATTTTGCGGCATACTGCTTCGAGTAGTTGAACGGGGTATTGTTGTACCACTGCATCACTCAATTGAAAAAAAGCGATGTCCGGCTTTTTGTCGAGTTGAAGTTGTGCACCCCAGTTGGCGGCGAGCAACAGGCGTTCGGAGGAAATGGTCTCCCGCCGAATCCAGTCACCCGCACGAAGATAATGCCCTTCACGCAAGGTTCCCTGTTTCACCGCCCAGGAATAAGCATTTTCTGCAGTGAAGCAGCTCGTATCGGACAGTTGTTGTGCATCGAGCGAGGGAATAATCTTCCATAAATCGCCGTTTCGGTACACCAAGCTCCAGGAAAAGAGCGGCAAGGCGAGGTCGAGCGGCAGGCGGTAATTGCGCGGCGCGCCCTTGATGTATTTGCTGGCAGCCGTTTCGTCAAAGATCGAGTTTTCTGTGCGCCAGTCGTCGATGTCACCGGTATTGTAGAGCATCAACATGCCGCGGTCGACGGGTGGCACCCCAGTTTGATCCGGAAATTTATACTGGTGCAGCCGGATGGTGGCACTGAGTATGCCTGTTGGGGCTAACCGCTTTTTTAACGTATTTAAAAAGGCAAAATAGGCGTTTTGTGTTGATGGCGACCAGTCGCAATCGATTTGCAGGCGTTTGAGGGGCCAACATCCCAGTTTTTGCAAAACACCCTCACTGTACGCCAACACACGCGAAGCCAGCGAATCGATGGTTGCCCCGGAGCGATTTCGAAATACCTGATTGCTGAGAAATATACAGGGCGTGATGTCGCGCCCCAGCCAGTCGCTGCTGTCGGGCACCGTAAGTTGTGCCATCGGGTAGGGCTCCCCTGTAGTGTCGTCAACGCCAATGTCCAGTATTTTTACATAAAGTCGCTTGCAGTGCAGGCTGTCGAGGTAGGCCTTTTCATTTGCACTCAAACTGCCGGTGGTGCCCCAAAAGTAAAATGCGGGTTGCGGTACTCGCGGGGTAGCATGGCATCTCCACAGCAAGATGCAAAAGAGTCCGGTTCCAATCAGGAACAGTAATATGGTGTAGGCAGAGTTGTGCCGGATCAAAGCAAAGGGAGATTTTTAAGTTAAGTGACAAGCACTAGCCATGGCACAAAAATGATCATTGTTTAGGCGTAATAAAAAAGCTGAGCGTTTGGACGTTCAGGGTTTCGCTGCCGGTGCGCGTGAGTTCACCGCCCCTGCTTTGTACATCATCAGAAAAAAAACTGTCGGAAATTAATTTTTCCAATGGGGAAGAGGCGGCTGGCCCCCGTGTCAATTGCCCGCCACTGTTTTTGATACTCCTTAGGTCAACTTCGGTCGGGGTGGCTACCAGTTTGAAAATTTCCCGACCATAGGGCGGGTTAACCTTCCAAACCCGCGGGTGTTCGAATGCCCCACCAGGCTGCAGGGTAAAAAAAGCGGCCGTTTCACTCGTCTTTTCGAGAGGGAAAAGGATGTTGAATTCGTTGTTGGGTTGCACATCGATGAGGTTGTAAAAGGCCACGATACTGCCATTGTTGTGCACCTTTAGGAGGAAACGGAGGCCTTCCTGTAGGCGTATGGTTCCTGTGGCATCGGTGTAGGCAGCGATGTCGAGGCGCTCCAGAACCTTGCCATTGTCATCCACGCGAACCGGAATAATCTCCATCTTCAATTGTAAATCCGGACTGTTGCCTGGAAGATTGCGAAGCATTTTGGCCTGGCCGGCGCGTTTCGCGGCCTGTATGATTGTTTTAGCTTGATTTTCGGTAGAGCCTTTCAGGGTTATGGTGTCTACAAATTGTTCGTTGCCGTCCAACAGCAACAAACGCTGTCCTTCCTGAATCACGATCAGATCATAAGGCGCTTCTGTCAGGATCAACTTGAAATCGTTGATTTTTTGGACGGTAGCTTGTTTCAGCAGACTGTCCTGTAGTTCCAGCCGGACATGAACGCGGAGCGTGCCCGGGCTGGGGTCGGTGACGTAAACCCAGGCGCTGCGCAAAAAATCCGGATCGCAAAGGGTGTCCAGTTTAATAAAGCTTTCCATGGGCCGGCTTTTGATTACCGTGCCACTGACGACTGGTGTGGTATGGCGAAAATCGTGCGTTTCGGGCTTGAAAAAGCCTACGATAGCGTCTTCTTCTAGCCCCATGAGCCATCCTGCGTCGATTTGAACCTGCAACAAGGAGCGCATGGATTTGATGCGAAAGAAGTCCGTTTGCGCAATGGTCTGCCCGCCGAGTACTTTGCGGTCCAGATCGCCTTCTGATTGCGGCGTTTGTTGAGAGACCCTAAGGGCCATTTCCTTCCGGATGCTTTCAAACAAGCCGCGGTAGCTGGTTGTGGTATCAGCAGCACTGAAATAGGTGCTAAAAGCCAGGCTCAGGGAGCCAACTTCCCGCCCGGCGGCATCCGTGGTTTCGTAGTTCAGTTGGTGTTGTGCAGCGCCAAAAAAAGCCACCATTGGCGACAAGTTTCTCGAATCCACCACTTCCAGTTGGGTGGTTTCCTGGGGTGGCTCTGCCGCATGGTGACGGACCCAGGCGCTGTCTGCCATAACCGTGGTGGTGCCCCTTGCAACCGCCATTCCACGGGTGCCGGTGCCGCTGTGACAAGCGTCAAGCACCACAATCAGTTGACCTTTGAGTCCGATCTTTTTTCGAATTTTTTGAAAATACTCCCCCAGTTCATCGTCGCGGATGAGGTGCTGGCCCTCGTTCACCCCGGGCACAAACTGCATTGGTGAGTCATAAGGCACGATGGCTTCGTCGTACCCATCGGGCTCATCGTTGCCATTGTCAGCCACTTGTTGCCCATGACCTGAAAACTGGAAATAAACGATGTCGGATTCCTTGCATCGCTTGAGCAACTGCTGGAGTGCTTGCAAAATACCTTCCCTGGTGGCCTTGTCATCAATCAGCGTATCAATATGTTCCGCCAAAAAACCTTGTCGCATCAAAGCAGGTCGAATGACCCCCAGGTCGTTGACGGCATGTATGTGCTGCCAGCCTGAACTGGAAGGATAATTGCCAACGGCTACGAGGAGGGCAATTTTTTCTGCATGTGCAGCCGTGCTACACCACAGCAGTGCGCAAAGCAGGGTAATGATTTTCCAGTTAGGCAAATGAATGATGGGAAGAGGAGATCGTTTCATATGGGCAACGTACTAATCAGGCCGAAGTTAATCGTTTTTAGAATTATGATATTGTCGGAATAAAAGATTTTCTTTGTTTGTAGAAACCAAATGTTGCCATGCTGCTCCGCGTTGTGCTTTTTCTATACCTATCTGGTTTTGCTGCTGTTCTGATGGCGCAGGTGAAGGGTATTGAACCGGCGGAGGAGCCCTTTTCCGGAAATATAAAGGGGAAAACCTGGGCCCTGGTAGTTGGTGTATCCAACTATGAAAATAAAAAAATACCTAACCTGAATTATGCCGCGGAGGATGCCCTGGCTTTTGCCGCTTACCTGCAATCGCCGGCCGGCGGTTTGCTGGATTCCAGTCATCTGCGCCTCTTGTTAAATGAGCAGGCAAAACAGGCAGATTTTGGTGCCGGGCTGAGTTGGCTTCAGGAGGTCAGTCGGGAGGGCGACCGCGTGATCATCTTTTTCAGTGGACATGCCGACGTGGAGAGCAGTTGGGTGGACCAACCGGGCTACCTGCTGACGTACAATTCCCCCTATCATGGCTACGACCAGGGCGGTGCTTATTCCATCATTTTTTTGCAAATGGCGGTGAATACCTTGACCACCAAAAACAAAGCCAGTGTATTGCTGATCAGCGATGCCTGCCATTCCGGAAAACTCGGCGGCAGTGCTATCAGTGGCGCGCAACTTGCTTACCGCGATTTGTCAAACCGAATTGAAAGCGATATCAAGGTGCTGTCTTGTCAGGAAAACGAATACAGTCTGGAAGGTTATCAGTGGGGAGGGGGCACGGCGTGTTTACCTATTTTCTGGTCAAGGGACTGTATGGCATGGCAGATGCCAACCACAACGGCCGTGTGACCCTGATGGAATTGCGCCATTATCTGGAAGAACAGGTTTCAAGCCAGGCGCAACCCCACAAGCAGGTGCCGGTGACGCAGGGTGAAATGACGGCCCAGGTGGCCAGGGTTGATCAGGACCTGTTGGCCACCATTGAAAGCGACCCCTCGAACCGATTGCCCATTTTTACCGCCGGAAACAGCAAGAGCCTGGATGATATGAATCCAGACAGTATTGATCCGGCGCTGGGTAAGCAATACAGGGCTTTCCAGCGGGCGCTGGCCGAAAAGCGGTTTTTTATCCCAGACGGCAACAATGCAGAGGCGATGTACAATTTTCTTATGGGACAAAAAATGTTGGCGCCGCTGTACCCTCACCTCACCCGGCAATACGCAGCAGCCCTTCAAAACGGCGCGCAAGAGGCTATCAACGCCATCTTGTCGGGCAACTTGTTGGAGATCAACAAATCGGTGCGCGAACAACTGGACGAATACGGCAATTTTCCGCAATACCTGGCGCGGGCTGCCGAGTTGCTTGGCTCGGAGCATTACATGTACCCCAGCCTGAAGGCCCGGCAGCATCTGTTTGAAGGCTGGCTATTGTACCTCAAAACGGTTAATTCCGGTGGGTCGGTAGCAGGCATGGCCGTTATGGCGTATTACCGGGAGGCCTTGGAGTTTGAGCCTCACAATACGCTCACGCACCTGTTCATGGGCGAGTGTTTTGCCCGGCAACTGCATCAAATTGATTCGGCAGATTTCCATGGGCGGCAGGCCATTCGCTATGCCGACACCTGGCCGCTGCCTTACGCCATGCTGGCCCTGCGTTTGTCGCAAGCCGGCCGGTTCGAACCCGCAAAAGAGATTCTCGATCGCGCCATGGCCCTCGATTCCACCGACGCCTTTGTGCTGATGAGCCTGGGCGCCTGGTACAATTATCTGAAACAGTATGCGGCGGCGGCGAAGGTTTTTGAAAAAGTGACAGTACAGGAGCCCGAGAACGACCTGGCCTGGTACAATCTTGGGGCTGCCCAATACAATGCAGGTGATTACCACGGTGCGGAAAATGCTGCACTGGAATCGGCGCAGCTGAACCCCGATCAGTTCAATGCCTTTGACCTGCTGGGACTGGTATACGCGAATTGGGAACAATACGAAACCGCGGCAAGCATGTACGAAAAAGCCTTGGCAGCCAATCCATTGCATGCCTCCCTTCGGGTGCGACTGGGTTTCGTATACGTGGCGATGGAAAAATATGAGCAGGCTGAAGCGGAATTTCACGAAGCCGTGCGGCTTAATCCTGAGGAAAAAGACCCCGACGTGTGGTACAACCTGTTCTACTTTGCGGTGTACGATGGCCGGCTGGAAGAGGCCCTGGGCTACCTTAAAAGAACCCTGGAACTGGGCGGGATTACCCGGCAGGAACTGGAGGAGGATTCGGATTTGAAGGCGTTGCGGAAGACGAAGGGGTATAAGGAGTTGGTGGGGGGATGAGTATTATATTTCTTAATAGGTAAGTAGAAACCTTGTTTTTTGATAAAATTTATACATTATGAAATCAAATCTATCATTTATTGGCGCCCTTCTGCTCCTTCTGGTTTTACTGTCTTCAAGCAAATGTAATACAGGGGATTCACCCGGGGATCAGCAAATCCTTGCAGAGGGGGCACTTATCGACATAAGTTGTTTTAGTACAATGAATAAACAATTTCACGTGACGAGCTCCAATGGCTTTGATGCATACACTGATAGACTTGGAAGTATTAAAAAAGTCTTTGTTCAGAAGGGTTCTTCCGTGCAAGTTCTTGATGATTCAATAGAAATGCAGGAATTAACATTTATAGAATTGGGGGTACTTGAATCAGTTTCATTCTCATTTGATAAATCTTTAAATTCAGGAGATACTTCAAAAATAAAAGGGTCGGTGGTCTTTGAGTCATCTGGAAATGATGTTTATGTAGTTACTGTTACAGAGGAGGCTGGTCAACAAAGAAGTGAAGAAATTAGATGTAAAGGCGATGGTACTTTTGAAAAGGGAGATATTGAATTAACATTTCCGATAACATTTGAGGTTCTAAAAAAGCCAAGTACAGGTTCAGTTGAATCTAAGGGGAAAATCAAGATAAAAAATGCTGGCGCGGAGAACAAAGTGGACATCAAACTCAATCAAACCAAAAAGAAATGGGTGCTTCAGTAACTCAATTAATGACCTCCTGGATTTTCACGCAAAAAGGGCCCGCATGATTTTTTAGTGAGTAGAGGCATTACCCGATCACTTAAAAAGCGAATTCCAATGAAAACACAACACCTATCAGCCTTCCTCCTGTTTGTCCTAGTTGCTATTAGTTATCAGTGCCATAATCTGATATCAGAAACGCCGCCCTACAGAAGATGTATCACCTTTCATTTTGAAAAAAACAGCCCTAAGCAACTGGTCCTGAAAGTGATCAGCGGTGTGAATAGCACGAATTACAATACCGATGCTATGGGGGTATGCAATAATTTAAAAATTCAAGAAAATGATGTTATTCAGGTGTTTGATGGCACCGAAATAATAGAAGAACTTTTATTTAGTAAAATCGACTTACTATTAAGGGTTGATATGGCGGTACAAGATCCAATGGGTGGAAAGCCAAGCTTGCAAGGAATATTTGCAGCGAATAATCCCTACGCCGCCCAGATAAAAGATGAGAATGGCGTTACTGCGCCAGTAGACATCGATACCGATGACAACTATATTTGGCCAGCAGTTGATTTAATATTGCCTGAAGAATTATCTTTTAGGGTTAAAGACGGTTTTTTTTCCAGTTATAAGGATCGGGTGAAAATTAAAATCAAGAAGAGCCGGGAGTCCACAACACAAATTGATATTAAACTCGGACAGGTGCTTGTTGATTTATGCGATTAGAAAGGAATCAGAACAAACGGAGCGCTGGACTACCCTCATGAAAAAACACTTCCCGGAACAATTCAAAGACTGACATCCATAACGAAAGCGCCTTCCCAATTCCTGATAACTGTACTGACAAGTGACCCCAATATTCAAATCTGCTACAATGAGAAATACCCTGTTTGCCCTTATGTTACTTCCATGGGGGCTCCATGCACAAACCGAAAAAGGCATTACCCCTGCTGCGGCAGAAACGGCTGCTCCTACCGGCACTACCTACGCAGTAGTCGTGGGTATCTCCGATTATCAGGACCCGCAAATACCCGACCTGCGCTATGCCGACAAAGATGCAGAGGCCTTTGCAGCCTACCTCCAATCCACAGCAGGTGGTTCCCGGGACGCCGATCACTTGCAACTGCTGACCAATCAGGATGCCACAGCAGGCCACATTGCCGAGGCGTTGGATGCACTCCTGGAGCGCGCAAAGCAGGGCGATAAAGTCGTTATCTATTTCTCCGGCCACGGTGATGTGGAGCGCAAGACCGTAACACAGCCAGGTTTTTTGTTGGCCTGGGATGCACCTTCACGGGTGTACATGGGTGGCGGAACGTATTCGCTTGCCTTTTTGCAGGAAATTGTAACCACGCTTTCTACCCAAAACCTGGCTAACGTGGTGGTCATTACCGACGCCTGCCACGCCGGCAAACTCTCGGGCAGTCAGATCGGTGGAGCACAACTCACCAGCGCCAGCCTGGCACGTCAATATGCCAGTGAGGTGAAAATACTATCTTGCCAGCCCAACGAATTTTCACTTGAAGGGGAGCAGTGGGGTGGGGGGCATGGCTGCTTCAGTTATAATCTGATCGATGGCCTCTATGGGCTGGCCGACCGCAACTCGGACGGCATTGTCACTGTAGGAGAGATTGATCGCTATTTGGAAGACCATGTGACTGCCGAGGCTGCTCCCCAGAGCCAGGTGCCGATGCTTTTGGGCAGTAAAACAGAAAAATTAGCTTCGGTTGATGCCAAACTGTTGGCCAACTTGCGGCAAAACAAGTCGGCAGGATTGGTGTCGTTTATGGCCGTTGAGGGCCGGGGTTTCGAAGAGGAAGTGCTGGAAAAAGTGGACAGCAGTGTTCGCAAACAATTTTTATCCTTCAAACAAGCCGTAAAAGACAAATGCTTTTTTGAACCCGCTGGCAATTGTGCCGAGGATTACTATGTCCAGCTTTCCCAAAACCAGGCCTTGTCCCCGCTTTGGGGCGCTATGAAAAGGAGTTACGCAGCGGCTTTACAAGACGATGCGCAGCAGACCATGAATGCCTGGCTCAAATCGGATCCCAGCCAATCACTTACCGGCGGAAATACCAATAAATCCGGGCATATACCGGCAAAGGTCTTTACCGAAAGGGTGATGGCTTTTCCTCGCTGCCTGGAACGTGCAGCCGATTTGTTGGGTAAGGACCACTACATGTACGCGCCCTTGCAGGCACGCAAGCATTTTTTTGAAGGCTACTTGCTGACCAATGGTAATAGGAACCCCGACCAAGCGTTGGGCGAAAAAGCCCTTGCACAGTTTCGCGAAGCGCTTCGCTGGCAACCAGAACTTCCCGCCATCTACTGGCAGATGAGCCAGGTGTTCGGGTACCAGTACGCGCAGCCCGATTCGATGGAGTTGTATGCCCGGAAGGCAATGGCATTGCACCCTTCCTGGGTAATGCCTTATACAAGCCTTGCCTTTAATTTTTCTCAGAAATACAAGAACTTCGACAAGGCAAAACCGTACCTCGAACAGGCACTTCAGATGGATACCAGTTCGGCCTATGTCTGGAATGTGTGGGGGGTATACCATATCTGGAACAAGGAATACCCTGAAGCGGAGACTGCATTTAAAAAGGCCATCGAGCTGGATTCCAGTTTCGCAGATCTCCACAATAATTTAGGATTTGTGTACAACAATACCCGACGGTACGACGAGGCAGAACAGTCCTTGTTAAAGGCTATTCAACTCGACTCCACCAATACACTGCCTTTTAACACCTTAGGCTTTATGTACAACAATACAAAGCGATATCCTGAAGCGGAAAAAGCCTTGAAAAAATCCATAGAACTCAATCCATACTACACGGATGCCATCAATAATATAGGAGTCACGTATAATTATACTGATCGTCCTGATAAAGCGGAACAGGCTTTTAAACAGGTCCTTCAACTGGATTCTACCTACACCTTTGCTTTCCTCGGTCTGGGTGCAATTTACAGAAAAACAGAACGCTATGAGGAGGCTGAAGTTTGCCTGAAAAAAGCGATTCAGCTGGACTCGAGTACCTGGATGACATATGTCAACCTTGGGATGGTGTATCAAAAACTTCAACGCTGGGAAGATGCAGCAGTCATGATGCAGAAAGCAGTGGACCTGGGCCCACCCATCGCATCCATAAGGGCCATGTTGGGTAATATGCTGGGGCATGTACCCGACAGGATGGAAGATGCGCGTGTTGTGCTCAATAATGTCATTGAATTGGATCCTGATTATCCGGATACTTATATTCACCTGGCACAGCTGGCGCTTAGGAAAAACAATTTGACTGAGGCCTGGCAATATTTCGAAAAAGGTCTCGAAAAAGGACTCGGTAGTGGCCAACTTTGGCTGGAGGATGTGCAGGCCGACCCCGACTTTGATGTAATGCGCAAGGATGCTAAATGGAACGAATTGCTGAAAAAATACCTCCCGGATGAATTCAAAGAATAAGTAGTTTCTGGTGTCCTGTCTGTATCCCGGGTATTTATCATGGTTTGATACTTTAATGTTATTTTTCGGCCAAAACGTTGAAACATCGTTAATGCCGATACCATGAAAAAATTGCTTTTACTGTTGCTGACCGCAGCCTGCCTCCAGCCAAACCGGAACCTTCAGGCTGAAAACATTGCTTTTGAAACAGCAACGTTTCGTATAGGCATCAATGCCTCCGGTCAGCTGATTCAACTACAGGACAAAGCCTCCGGCATAAACTACTGCCCAAAGGATACCTTAGCAGCATTCTTTTCTATCCGCTGTGGCGGGGTCATGCAATACCCCTCCAGCGTAAAAAAAGATGCTTCGGGCAATCTGGTTTTCCGGTTTGACAATGGCGCCAGCGCAACTGTTTTGGTGCAGCAGAAAACAACCCACCTGACCTTTGAACTCACCAGGATCAGCGGCCCTGCAACTATCGAACTCATCGTCTGGGGCCCTTTTCGAACCAGCATCTCCGAAACCATCGGTGAAACTGTGGGCGTGGTGCGCAACCAGGATTTTGCCATCGGTTTGCAGGCAGTTAACCCTAAAACACTGGGTGGCTATCCATGGACCGACAACGATTGCATGCCGCAACTGGATATTTTCGATCAAAACGATCCATCCGACCTCAGCGAGGCAGGCAAACGCTATGTACTGTACCGTGTAGAAGCGGCAAAACCGGAGATGTTCGGCAGCACCCTGCAGGCTTATTGCCGGAACCGCGATGCAGCAAGGGTCATCGAAAATTGGGACCACCCGCTGTTCACCGCTGCTGCTTTTGAAGATGGCGGGGTGGTAGGCTCCAAAATTGCTCTCTTTGGTTGTCCGGCCAGCGCGGCGCTGGCCACCATCGGCGCCATCGAATTGGCCGAAAATCTTCCTCATCCAATGATCGACGGGCAATGGGGCAAAACGGCCCCAACGGCCTCAGCCGCTTATCTGATTATGGGATTCGATGAAGCACGGTTTGAGGAAGCCTTAGATGTAGCCCAAAAAGCCAGCCTGCGCTATCTCTATCACGACGGGCCTTTTGAAACCTGGGGCCATTTTATTTTGAATCCCAGTCAGTTTCCCGACGGACCAGAAAGCATGCGGCGTTGTGTAGAAAAGGCGGCAGGCCGGGGCATTATGCTGGGCGTACATACCCTGTCGAATTTTATCAGCACCAACGACCCCTATGTCACTCCTGTGCCCGACCCGCGGCTGGCCAAAGTTGGGAGCAGTGTAATAGGCACTGGTATTGATGCGCGCCAAACCGAAATCCCCATTGCTTCCCCCGACTTTTTCAGGCAATACCAAAACAACAACCTGAAAACGGTGGTGCTGGACCAGGAACTGATCCGATACGGCAGCGTCTCGGAAACGGCTCCCTGGACCCTGCTGGACTGCCAGCGGGGTGCATATGGCACAAGCGCTGACCGTCATGACAAAGGAGCGCCCATCGCTGTACTTGCCGACCATGGCTACAAAGTGTTCCTCAGCAACTCCGAGCTGGGTATCGAAATGGCGCAAAACATCGCCGACCTGTTCAACCAAACCGGGCTCCGGCAGATTTCCTTCGACGGCCTGGAGGGCAACCGCTCCACCGGCATGGGCAATTATGGCGAAATACTTTTCACCAACGCCTGGTACCAACGCCTCAGCGACGAGACCCGTAGCCACTACATCGCCGACGCCAGCCGTACTTCGCACTATTTCTGGCACATCTACACGCGCATGAACTGGGGTGAGCCCTGGTATGCCGGTTTTAGGGAAAGCCAGACCGAATACCGACTGAAAAATCAGCAGTATTTTAAACGGAACCTGATGCCGGGTATGCTGGGCTGGTTCAGCATGCAAGCGTGCACCAGCGTGGAGGATATCGAGTGGATGCTGGCCCGATCAGCCGCCTTCGATGCCGGGTACGGTTTTGTTACCAACTTCGATGTGCTGCAAAAAAATGGCAGCGCAGATGAAATCCTCAGGCTGATCGGCGAATGGGAAAAGGCGCGCATGACCGGGGCATTTAGTGTGTCCCAGAAACAGCGGATGGAAGACCTTAAAAATGAGTTTCAGCTGGAAACCACCAGCGAGGATCACTGGAATCTGTACCAGGTTTATTCCTTTAAGTTCCGGCATACCGCAAAGGTCAGGCAGCCGGGTGAGCCGCTGTACAGTAATTTTGATTTCAGCAACCCAGTGGCCAGCCAGCCCATGCAGTTTATCCTCACGGTAGTGGATGCAGATATCAGCGCTATTCGGATGGAATTGGACAATTACAAAGTATTGCACCTCGCAACGGATTTAAAGGCCGGTGAAACATGTCAGTACAAAGGAGGCAAACTAGCCATCGTATACGATGCCAACTGGCAAAAAATACGGGAAACACCCATGGATCCCTCAGATTGGGCTATTGCTCCCGGGCCGCACCAACTCAACTATGAATGCCTGTTTACCCAGGGTAAGTTGCCCGAGGCAAAATTGGAAATCAGGTTGATGGGGGAAGCAGAATTGGTGGAAGGCCAATAGGCCATTTAGAAGCCCCCCAACTACGTCGGCAATCGTCATTTTTTACAAAAAAATCGCAAAAAATCGGGAAGGCAACCTACTTTCGTGGACTTGCATGTGCAGCGGTTGCCCAAGCACACCTGCTATTCCTCATTTTGTTGCTTAATTTTGTTCTTTATGCGCCTTTTTGCATCTTTTTTGCTCGTTCTCGCCACTTTTTTCCCCATACAGGCTCAATCGGATGCTAAAATCGCACCCCAACTTTGGGAAAAACTTCAGGAGGAGCCCACCGTGGAATGCCTGATAGTCATGAGCACACAGGCCGACCTGAGCCCGGCTGATTGGATGCGCACCAAACAAGAAAAGGGAGATTTTGTCTTCAACACGCTGGTGAATGTGGCAGAATCAACGCAGGAGCCCGTGCGCGCACTGCTCCGCGATGCTGCAGCGCCCATGCAATCGTTCTGGGTGATCAATGCCCTTTGGGCAAAAATAGATGCCGGCCTGGCACTCGAACTGGCAGCCATGCCGGAAGTGGACCGGCTGGAGTTCAACCCTGTGTGGCACATGGAATTGCTGCCTGCCGACGATATCGGCGCTTCCGACCGCGTCATGACGCCCATTTCCTGGGGCCTCACCAAGATCAAAGCCGATCAGGTGTGGTCGATGGGGTACAAGGGGCAGGGCGTTGTGGTTGGCGGACAGGACACCGGCTACGAATGGGAGCACCCTGCCATCAAAGAAAAATACCGGGGTTGGAATGGCAGTACCGCCGACCACAATTACAACTGGCACGATGCCATTCACAGCCTTATCAATGGCGGCACCAACTCCTGCGGACTTAACCTGAACCATCCTTGCGACGATCATAACCACGGAACCCATACCGTCGGTACCATGACAGGAGGGGTTAACAGCGACAGCATCATTGGTGTGGCGCCCGACGCGGTGTGGATGGGCTGCCGCGACATGGAAGAGGGCGATGGGCAGCCTTCCACCTATATCGAATGCTTTCAATGGTTTATAGCGCCCACTAACCTGGCCAATGGCAGTCCCGATCCTGCCCAGGCGCCCGATGTGATCAATAACTCCTGGGGCTGTCCGATTTCAGAGGGCTGCAACAGTGGCAACTTTGCCACCATGGAAACGGTGGTAAACAATGTGCAGGCTGCCGGTATTTTGGTCGTGGTTTCTGCTGGCAACAGCGGTCCCAACTGCGGTACGGTCAACGCTCCTGCGGCCATTTTCGCCTCCAGTTTTTCGGTAGGCGCTACCAATTCTAACGACAATATCGCCGGTTTCAGCAGCAAAGGCCCGGTAACAGTGTACACCAGTGTCATGAAGCCGGATATTTCCGCCCCGGGGGTGTCTATTGTTAGTTGCATTGGCAACTCCAATAACCCGAACAACTATTCTTACGCGAGCTGGAACGGAACCAGTATGGCTGGTCCGCACGTAGCTGGCATGGCTGCCTTGATCATGTCGGCCCGGCCCGACCTGAAAGGCCAGGTTGCAACACTGAAGGACCTGATACAATCAACAGCGGTGGAGTTACTTCCCAGTACCCTTTGTGGAACGGATACGCCAACGTCAACCCCCAACAATACGTTCGGCCATGGCCGCATTGATGCCTTGGCCGCAGTAACATCGGCTTTATCCTTACCCGTAGAGTTCTTATCCTTCAAAGGCGTTTTTGAAAAAAATGCGGTGCAATTGAATTGGCAGACGGCTACAGAAAATGACTGTGCCTATTTTGAAGTTCAACGGAGTGTGGATGGCATTTCCTGGAAGGTTTTAGGGAAAGTGGCTTGTCATGGTTATTCCCAGCAGCTGCAGTCGTACCAGTTTGCTGACACGTCGCCCCGCAATGGTATCAACTATTACCGGCTTCGCCAAATGGATGGCGCCGGAACATATGCCTTCAGTAAGGTGATAGCGGTGGAGGCCCGCGGTGCAGGACTGGTTTTCCAGGCCATCGCACAACCAGCAGCAGGCGCTGTATTGCTCGAGATCGCTGGTACGCCCGTCGATGCCCAATTGAAGGTACAGGTGTACAGCTCCGACGGACGCCTGGTGCTCGAGGCCAACGCCGCTGATCGGGCGCTGGTGCCGGTTAACAACCTGAGCGCCGGGGTGTATGTTGCGCGTTTGCTGGACCAGGACAAGCAGTTGCTGGGTGTGAGCCGGTTGGTTTGGTGGTAGTTTGGGGGTGAAAAATCATGGTAATGAAATAGGTTACAATGTACTAAGCAACGTGTCAGAATTAGTAGATGTGCTGTTCAATAAAAAGTGATCCTATTTTTTTAAAACCAAAGCGCCAGATGAAAAACACCTTTCCTCTCCTGTTCTTTATCCTGCCCAACTTAGTATGGGCTCAGACTGCAGATTCCACAACCATCCGGCAAGTGGACAGCCTCATCCAAATTTCCCGTACCCTCATCGGGCAACAGGATTTCAACCAAGCCCTTGAAGCCAATGCCGCTGCCGAAAAGATTGCCCTGGAAAGATTGGGCAGGGAGTCGGCTGCTTTTGGAAATTGTTGTTATAACCATGGAGGAGTGCTGTTTCACAAAAAGACTACCGAGAATCTGAAAAATGGTACCAGGAAGCTTTAGCCATTCGGGTAAAAGTATTTGGAAAGGAAAGCCGGGAATGTGTTGAGAGTTTGTATGGATTGTGTGTATTATACGATTACAGTGACCAATTTGAAAAAGCCGAACTATTGTTGACCGAGGCTATTGGTATCTCAGAAAAAGTATCCGGCAAGGCAACTAAAGAATATGCTTCACTCCTGAACTTACGCGGAATTCTTTATTTTGACATGGGCATGTACGGCAAAGCTGAACCATGGTATCTGGCATCCAAAGATATCCTGGAAAAAGTATTAGGAAGAGACAATAAAAATTTCGCCTGGAGCCTGGAAAATTTGGGAAATCTTAATTCCCAAATGGGCAATTATGAAAAAGCCGATCGGTTACACGTTGAAGCCAAAGTTATCTGGGAAAAACTATTAGGAAAGGAAGATTTGGATTATGCTAGAATCTTAAAAAATCGAGCGATTCAGTATTGGTTTACCGGGCAATATGAAAAATCTGAAATGATGTTTCTTGAAGCCGAACCGATCTGGGAGCAAGTAAAAGATTTTGATTCTGATTATGCTATGTGCCTAACGACACTGGCGATGTTGTATAATGATATGGGTCAATGCGAAAAAGCGATTCCCCTATTGCTTGAAGCCAAAGGCAATTTGGAAAAATTAATGGGAAAGGAAGGTTCCGGGTATTCCTTAGTATTGGAAAACCTGGCGGTTTCCTATAGAAATATGGGGCAATATGAAAAGGTAGAACCGCTCTACCTCGAAGCCAAAGGCATTCAGGAAAGCGTGTACGGCATGGAACACCCCTATTATGCCTCCATCCTGAACAACCTGGCGATACTGTACGAGGACATGGGCCAATTTGAAAAAGCGGAACCGCTTTACCAAAAAGCCAAATCAATTTGGGAAAAAGCCCAGGGAAAGGACCATCGAGATTATGCAGCAAGCCTGCTGAACCTGGCAAACCTGTACGCGACCACAAGCCAGTATGAAAAAGCCGAACCACTTTACCTCGAACTTTCTAACGTCAATAAATCACTCCTGGAAAAATCATCCGCTTTTCTATCCGAACGAGAACTGAACAATTACCTGAACACCTTTTCCCAAAGTCAAGACCAAACCCTTTCCTTCACCCAAATCGCTGACAGCAAAAAACTAATCCCCGCCTGCTACGACAACAGCCTTTTTTATAAAGGCTTCCTGCTACAGGCTGCCGGCAGAATCAAACAAACGGCCGTTAAGGATGAGGGTGCTGCCGAGAATTACAGTCTCCTCCAAGGCTGCCAGCGCCGGCTCGCCGCTCAATACAGCCAACCCTTTGCTGAACGAGACAGCGCCCTGGTGGCCCAATTAGAAACACAGACCAATGAACTCGAAAAAGACCTCGTCCGTACGGTGGCCGGCTATGGTGAAGCCAAACGCCAGGTGACCTGGCAAGAAGCTCAGGCGAGCCTCCAAGCAGAAGAAGCGGCTGTGGAATTTGTCCATTATCGCATCTACGACAAAAAAGCAACGGATAGCACCATGTATGCTGCCCTGGTATTGCGGCCCGGTAATGCCGATCCGGTGTTCATCCCGCTGTTTGAAGAGCGCTCCCTCGACAGCCTCTTGTCCCCGTTTGGCGAACGCAATGGCGATTATGTGAACCGGCTGTACTCCATGGCCGAAAGGGGCATTACCCCCGTAGAGCAACCGCAAAAATCCTTGTACGAACTCATCTGGCAGCCACTCGAAAACGAACTGGCAGGTATCAGAACCGTATACTTTTCCCCCTCAGGATTGCTGCATCGGCTGAACCTGGAGGCCATTCCCGTCAGCGATGAAGAAACCCTGGCCGACCACTACCAAATGATCTGTATGAACAGCACCCGGCAACTGGTTATCCCGGTCAATGTGACTATAGCGGGACAGTCCGCTATTCTGTTTGGGGGCATCCAATACGAGATGGACAGCACCGCTATCGCAGCAGCCAATCAGGATTATGGTGCAGACTTGCTGGCCACAAGAGGGGGACTACCATTTAATTATACCGATTCTACCCTTCGGGGTGGTGCCTGGAGCTACCTGAAGTGGACGGAAAGGGAAGTAGACAAAATAGCCACCATGTTGACTTCTGCCGGAATTAAGACCAGCTCTCGCAAAGGTTACCAGGCTACGGAAGAATCTTTCAAAGCCATTGGCCAGACCGGTCCATCCCCGCGCATCCTTCACCTGGCCACCCACGGCTATTTTTTCGCTGACCCTCAAAAAAAGGATAAGGCGTTAAGAATGCCCGATAATGAGCTGGTGTTTAAAATTTCCGAGCACCCCTTGATCCGCTCTGGTCTCCTCCTAGCTGGTGGCAACTACGCCTGGCAGACGGGCAAGCCCATCCAGCCAGACATGGAAGATGGCATTCTGACGGCCTTCGAGATCAGCCAAATGAACCTGTCTAATACTGAATTGGTTGTGCTCTCCGCCTGCGAAACTGGCCTGGGTGACATTCAAGGCAACGAAGGGGTTTACGGCTTGCAAAGAGCCTTCAAGATCGCCGGAGTAAAATACCTGATCATGAGCCTGTGGCAGGTACCCGATCAGGAGACCTCCGTTTTTATGACCACTTTTTACAGTCACTGGATATCAGATAAACGGTCCATCCCGGAAGCATTTCGCAAAACGCAGCAGGAAATGCGGGAGCGTTTTATCAACCCGTACCAATGGGCAGGGTTTGTGTTGTTGGAGTAATGGATTGCAGTGAGAATCCTAACCAGGTATTATCAGATTTTCGTTTATTTTTGAGTGCCCTTTATTCCAATCGTTGGCGTGAATTCCGGGAGTCATTCCAGCGGCTTTGAGTTTGATTATTCTCATTTCAACCAACATACCGATGAAACGCTTGGTTTTTCTATCCACCTTTTCCTTTTTCCCTTTCTGCCTTTTGTCAAAATTTGGACTCGCTGAAGATCGAACAAACTATTGACAGTTTGATCGACGCCGGTAAGCAGTGCCGGATTGAACAGCGTTTTGAAGAGGGTATTCATCTTGCCCAAACAGCTGCCGCGCTGATTCTGGAGCATTTTGGTGACATGCATCCGGACTATACGGCTTGCCTTCACGCCGAGAGCATCAGTTACGTCATGATGGGCGAGAATGAAAAAGCGCTGCCGATCATGTTGCGTGCGCGAGAAATCCGGGAACGCACCTACGGCAAGGAAAATGAAAATTACCTGAATCACCTCTATTCGCTATTTTTAATCAATTGGGATTTGGAGCACTATGCGGAGGCCGAAAAATATATCCGGGAGTACATCGCTTTGAATGAAAAGATGGCGGGCAGAGAATCCGCCAGGTACCGCACCGCGCTCAATAGTCTAAGCCATATTTTGAAACAGCAACGTCGGTTTCTGGAATCGGATTCCTGTTTCCAGGAATTGATTGGGTTACAAATCAAGGTCTATGGCCCCGATCATCCCGAAGTTGGGCGAATTTGCGTCGGACATGCATTTATGTTAAGAGATTGGGGAAGGTTTGAGGCTGCGGAGCAACAATTGATCAAGGGAGTTACCATATGTGAAAAAAAATCAGCGCAAATACCACTGTATTATCCCGATGCGGTCAATTGTCTAGGAATGATTTATGCCGAAACGTATCGCTTCGATCTGGCGGAGCAATATTACCGGAAAGCGCTTGATGGATACGCCGCGAGCGCTGGGAAGGCATCGTCGGATTACGCCATTGCGTTAGACAACCTTGGCAACCTGTACAGCTCGCTTGGACTAAGTGCACAGGATGCTGCCCTGAAGGAGGAGGCATTGGGTATAATGAGGACGAACGCAGAACCCGGAAACCCGGACTTTATTCGAATGTTGACCAATACGGCATCGACCTATTGCGACTTGTACCAGTTGGAAGAATCGGAAGCCTTATTGCGGGAGGCCGAACAAATGTATGAACAGGCACAAAACAAGGAAATGGCGAATGCCTGCCAAATACCTTATGTGCAAGGCTCCTTATTCCTTAAAAAAAAGGAATACCGGCAAGCCGAATTCTATCAATCCAAAGCAACAGAGTTGATCCGTTCGAATTTCGGCAGTACGCATCCGTACTTTTTTACCAGCGCGCACCAACAAGCCGAAATTTTACTGGCGCTGGGTGAGTATGCAAAAGCTGATGATTTGTTGGCGCAGACAAAAGCCGGATTGTTGGGCAGCATGGGGAAGGGCAACATTGATTATGTCAAGTATTTGAACGCCTATTCCGATCTGTTGTTTGCAACGGGTCGCCGCGATTCTTTGCCTGTTGTTTTGCAGGAATACAGTACCCTGTTAAAACAACTGATCCGGCAAGGCGCCCAACATCTTTCTGAACATGAACTGGCAGCGATGTACGGTCATTTTCAAAATTACTCCCGAAAAATTTTTTCATACACCTGGCAAATCAATCCCGCAAGGAACACTATCCTGCCCGGTACCTGCTTCAATCAATCTCTATTCGACAAAGGTTTTCTGTTGAATGCCAGTATCCAACTTCGCAACCTGGCGGTCGAAGATACCGCCACCGTGCGGATGTACCAGCAATTGCTTAATGCCAAGCGATATTTGTCGGCACAGTACGTCAGACCCATTGCTGAACGACTGGAAGTACCTGAACTGGAAAACGACATTGCGGAATTGGAAAAAGAACTGGCCCGCCAGGTGCCGGGATTTAAAAATGCTATCCGGGAGGTTTCCTGGCAGGAAGTACAGCAGCAGTTGCCCCCAGCATCGGCTGCCATAGAGTGGATAAATTTTCAGTACCAAACAGACCAACTCACTGATAGTGTATTCTACGCCGCTCTCCTTCTCCGTCCTGGCTGGGAGGCTCCCCAATTCATTCCGCTTTTTGAGGAAAAACAACTCGATTCACTCCTCCACACCCAGGGTGAACGCCGTGCAGACTACGTTAACTTACTCTATACCATCGCTGAACGCGGCATCAACCCACAAGAAAAACAGCAAAAGTCGCTTTATGAAATGCTTTGGAAACCAATAGAAAAGGAGCTTGCCGGTACAACAACTATCTATTACTCTCCCTCCGGCCTTTTGCATCGGCTCAACCTGGCTGCCATTCCCATTGGTATAGATTCGGTGCTGGGCGACCGCTACCATCTCGTAGACCTCGGCAGCTCCCGCCAACTCGTCGTCCCGACAGCCATTAAGTCTGCCGCCAACGACGCCGTTCTCTTTGGCGGCATCCAGTACGACGTCGACAACACAGCCATCATCGGATCCAATGCCGCGTTTAACTCGACAGCCATCACCAGCCGTGGCAAATTGTACTTTTCCTACACCGACTCGACCCTGCGTACAGGGATCTGGAATGAACTTCCTTTCACAGAACGCGAGGCGAATAGTGTGGAAAAAATGCTAAAAGCAAGCGGATTCCAGACAGATTCACGCCGGGGTTCCGCCGCAACCGAGGATTTTTTTCAGAACATTGGAGCCCATGGCAAACCATCCCCCCGTGTGTTACACATCGCTACGCATGGTTTCTTTTTCCCCGACCCAAAAACGTCGGATGACTTAAAAACCTCTCCCACGTTCAATGAATCGGTATTCAAACTCTCCGACCACCCCATGATCCGCTCCGGCCTCCTCCTCGCCGGCGCCAACCACGCCTGGCAGACTGGCAAGCCCATCCAACCGGACATGGCAGACGGCATTCTGACGGCCTACGAGATCAGCCAGATGAACCTGTCTAATACTGAATTGGTTGTGCTCTCCGCTTGCGAAACTGGCCTGGGTGACATTCAAGGCAACGAAGGGGTTTACGGTTTGCAAAGAGCCTTTAAGATCGCCGGAGTAAAATACCTGATCATGAGCCTGTGGCAGGTACCCGACAAGCAAACCTCGCTGCTGATGACGACGTTTTACAAAAAATGGCTGGAGGAGAAGATGACAATTCCAGAGGCGTTCCTGTCAGCACAAAAAGCACTGCGGGATGCGGGGCTGGACCCGTACCAATGGGCGGGTTTTGTGTTGTTGGAGTAGAATGGCATTAAGTGAAGTCTCCCGCTAACAAGCAATGCACCGACTTGGTCTGCTAAACGCTTGCACTCCTTGCAGACTTACATTATTTGCCCAATTTGGGCACAAACCGTGATACCTTTTTCTGGTAATCCGCATAGCCAGGGTATTTCCCAGCCGATATTTTTTCAGAAAAATCTGAACTGCCCAGAAAGAGCAGCATCAACAGGATGACACCTGCCAGCGACCAGTTGACCCAACGGCCCGTTGCCACAACACTAAAAAGGTAAAAAACCAGCCAGATAGATTGCTCCGCAGCGTAATTAGGGTGGCGCATGCGTCCCCAAAGTCCCTCAGCGCAAAAGCCCTTGGCGTAAATGCCCTCCAGGGGCAAACCGGCATTAATGCGACGGTATTTTTCCTGCTGAAAATCATATTGCTGCTGATCGGCGATGGTTTCCATCACAACCAATCCGACAAATAAAGCGGCCAGGAAGTAATCCCAGCCCCCCAAAGGCCGGTCAGCGCCCTGCCACGCGACTATGGTGGGCAGGGTAAACAACAGAATCAGGGAGTGCTGGTACAGCGAAATGAACAAAAGGTTGAACAACACCCATACCGGACGCCGGTTAAGCGGTGGGTCTTTGCGCAAAACACTCCAGCGGTAATCCTCTTCCCCTTTCCAGGGTATCCAGTGGTAGCCACCGCGGCGGCCAAAATTGTACGTGAGCCGTATGCCCCATAGGGTGGCTAGAACCGCCATCAGCACCAATCGTGGGCTAAAATCGGCGTACCAGGCAGCCATCCAGGTGTACAAAATGGGTACAATGCTCCAGAGTTTATCTACCTGACTGTAGTTCTGGCTGAGTTCGCTGACCACAAAGCAAGTCAGGGCGATAATCAGCATGGTTGTGAAAAGGCTTTCTAGGGCTGCCCATTGATCAGGGCTCAACGCCGCATCATAGCGGAAGGCAATCAGGGGCAAAGCGATCAGCGTGCCGATCAGGACAAGAATGGTGCGCAGCATGAGGGTAGTTTTGGGGTAAAAATAGGAAACTGTATTTAATTTCCTATCACATCCCGAACTTCTGAAATTTTGGGCTTCCAGTAAGTGCTCTGCATCAAATCTTCTACAATGACACCGCGCGAACTGGTGGCATGAATAACTTTCAGCATGTTAGGGCCACTGTCGACCACCAGCGCCACGTGAAACACATTTTCTCCAGGACTGCGCCGGAAAAATACCAGATCGCCTGGCAGGGCATTGTCGATGGTTTTTCGGACACCTTGCTGCGATTGCATGGAGGAGCTTGGCGACAAATTGATGTCGAAGTTGTCCATCACATAACTGGTAAAACCGGAGCAATCGAAGCCTGTCTTTGGCGTTTTGCCTGCATACACATACGGCGTGCCTTCGAATTTATCTGCATAATGCACCACATCGTTTCGCAGTCGTGCTTCCTTATTGCTGCTTGGCGCTGGCGCTTTGCTTGTCGATGGCGCTGGCGCTTTGGCAGTGCTACCCGACGTAGGCGCCCTGTTGGGGCTGTGGTATGGGTGCAGGGTTTTACACTGGGTGAGTGTCAGTACGGCCAATAACAAGACCGGGAGCAGGAGGTGTTTTTTTTGAAAAAAGAAGGCAGCATTCATATCGGTACAGCGGATTACTTTGTGAGGGAATGGCATAAAAACGCCGCGTTGCAGGCGCGGCGTTTCTAAGAAAAGGCATTTAAGAAATATTTAATGGTGTTGTTCTGAGCCATCAGGCGCGTTTGCGCCAAATTCGGGCAAAGATATAGAATGCCCCGCCGAGCAGCAGCAGTATGCTCCAGTTTTGCAAAAGGCCGAAGAAAATAGCACGCAGCGTTTGCCAACCTTGCACGATGGCTTCCCACAGTTGTGTGCCGAAGCCGGGGCGAAAAGCGGTCACCGGCTGTTCCCTGGGCAACATTCGGTATTGCATTTCTGCGCGCTGGTAAATGTCGAGCGTAACGGTGCTGTAGCGTATGGCGTCTTCTGTTCTTAGCCTTTCTACGCGGGCATTGTCCGTATTGGCTCGGCTGTCGCGGCGCGCTTGTGCGGCCGCCAGACGGTCGGCTGCCTTGTCCTTATCTGCTGTGTTGGATTCCTCCTGAAAATTCTGCTCGCGGCTTTGGGCGAGTTCCTGCTCCAATAATTCCAACCAGACATCCCTGGCATGCACACGGCGATAGTCGAGAAAATCGACGAGCCGGCCGATGGCGCGGAGGGTGGTGTCCAGCTTTGCTGTCGGCACGCGTACAGTGACCCTGTTGGTTAGTACAACGTTGGTTTTTTCTAAAAGGGAATCGGAACTGACTGGAATGACATCCCGGAACTGGACCTCAGTGCTCAAATCGTTATCAATTACAAATCCTCCGTTTTGCAGTACAATGTCCTCCACTGTTAAGGTGGCACTTACTGCGTTTTGAACGCGAAACCGCAGTTCGGCTGTTCGGATAAAACGCATGCTGGAATCGGGAATGCCAGTAAGCGCAGCTGCAGATTGAAACATGTTGGCAGCAGGTGGAGGGGTTGTTGCGATTTTACTCGCAGAAGATTCGGGAGTACTCTGGTCTGTGATTACGCCGTCTGCGTAGGTTGGTGTTGCGGTTTGTTCGCCTCGTTGGCAGGCAGATAACACGAGCAGGAAGCATGCCAGCAGGGCAGTGGTGGTGGTTTTCATTTTGTTGGATGTATTGTTAAAGAAAGAAGTATTGTGGCTGATCATATCTTGATCCCTAACTAATGATTCAAAATGCGATCGGATTGCATAAACACCCCGTATTAATGTATAAAAAAAATGCGCCTCCCCGGATTAGGAGAGGCGCATGGTATCAATTGTTCGTTTTGAATGAAATTTTCAATGCCTACAAACCAAACAGCGCTTTGCCCAAATAAGTGGCGGAGTCGCCCAGTTCTTCTTCGATGCGGAGCAGTTGGTTGTATTTGGCCACCCGGTCGGACCGGCTGGCAGAGCCGGTTTTGATCTGTCCGGTGTTCAGTGCCACGGAGAGGTCGGCAATGGTGGTATCTTCTGTTTCGCCGGAACGGTGACTGATTACCGAAGTGTAGGCGTGGCGGGTAGCCAGGTTCACTGCCTCGATGGTTTCCGTCAGGGTACCGATCTGGTTGACCTTAATGAGGATGGAGTTGGCGATGTTGTCGTCGATTCCGCGTTGGAGGCGTTCGGTATTGGTGACAAACAAATCGTCGCCCACCAGCTGAATGCGGTGGCCAAGGGTTTCCGTCATCATTTTCCAGCCGTCCCAGTCGTCCTCCGCACAGCCATCTTCAATGGAATAGATGGGATATTTATTGCACCAATCTTTCCAGTAAGAAACCATATCGGCACGGGAAAGGCGGTCGCCGGTAGATTTTTTAAACACATACTCGCCTTTTTCAGCGTCGAAGAACTCACTGGAAGCGGCGTCAAGAGCAATCACCATGTCTTCCAGGGGGCGGTAGCCAGCAGCCTGAATAGCGGTCATTACCATCTGGATGGCCTCTTCGTTGTCTTTGATGCCTGGCGCAAAACCGCCTTCGTCGCCGACGTTGGTGGCATAGCCCTTGCTTTTCAGTACTTTTTTCAGGTGGTGGAATACTTCCACACCCATGCGCAAACCTTCGCGGAAGGAATTGGCGCCCACGGGCATGATCATAAATTCCTGAAAATCGATGCCGTTATCGGCATGTGAACCGCCATTGAGGATGTTCATCATGGGCACCGGCATCACGTGTGCGTTCACGCCGCCGAGGTAACGGTACAGCGGTTGGCCAAACTCTTCGGCTGCTGCTTTGGCCACGGCCAGCGACACACCCAGAATGGCATTGGCGCCAATTTTGCCCTTGTTGCGGCTACCGTCCAGTTCAATCATCATCTGATCGATCTTGCGCTGATCGGTCACTTCGCAGCCGGCGAGTTCTGCGCGGAGTATTTTTTCAACATTTTTGACGGCTGTTTGAACGCCTTTACCCAGGTAACGGCCTTCATCGTTGTCGCGGAGTTCTACGGCTTCGTGGATGCCAGTGCTGGCGCCACTGGGTACCGCCGCACGGCCCATAAAGCCGGTTTCGGTCCAAACCTCCACCTCGATGGTAGGGTTGCCTCTGGAATCAAGTATTTCGCGGGCAATAATTTCGCGGATTGCACTCATGGTGAATGTTGTATTGTAAAGGTGAGTGGATAAAGGAACATTGGGGCAGTGAACTTATCGGGGTAAAAAATTACCTCCAGATTTTTTTGTTCACCTATGGCTTCCGCCACGCTGCAAAGGTAGATAAAAAGAATAAGTGTAAAGTTTACCCGAAGTTATGATTTTGAAAAAAAACACGGGATTTGTGCCACTACTGTGATAAGTTATAGCATAAGTCCCATGACGTGCCGGATACAACAATCCTTTTTGCTTTTTCAAAGTCCAGCAGCAAACCTCTACGTACACTCCGAATATCCACAATTTTTACAGTGCAAGCAACCTTCCTGGTATACCAGCCCATCGGTATGGCATTCCTGGCATTGGTTGTGCGAAGCTACGGTACCATCCGGAATAAACTTCCGTAGTGCGCGCAGCACGCCATTTTTCCAGGAGTTGAGAGAAGCACTGTCCATGTGCAGGTTATCAACCATCTCTACCACATAAGGCAGTGGCATGCCGTGGCGCAACACGCCTGAGATAAGCCTGGCATAATTCCAGTACTCCTTGTCAAAGGTGCGGGAAAGGCCTTCAATGGTTACACGATAGTCGTCCTTATCTTTGTATTGAAAATCGTAGCGATTTTTTCCGTTGCCTTTCACTTTGATTACCCTACCCTCACTCACCTGGGTGAGTATGCTGAAGGAGTCGGTAGCCCGACCAGTGAAGATTTCGTAAGGCTTGCCCTCGTACATGCCAATGACGGCTACCCAACGCTCGGTTCCGTTCATGAAGCTGAAAACCACAGCGTCCAGAACTTTGGGGCGTTTTGGCGCGGCGGTCTCGGCAAATTCTTCCTTTTTATCCTCCTTTTTATCGCTAACCAATACACCGCTGCGGGAACCTTCCCGGTAAACGGTCATGCCTTTGCAGCCTGCTTCCCAGCCGGTTCGGTAGATCTGCTCGATCAGGGCTTCCGTAGCCGTTTCCGGCACGTTTACCGTGACACTGATGCTGTGGTCAACCCACTTTTGTACGCGACCCTGCATGTGGACTTTTGCGACCCAATCGACATCCTCAGCAGAGGCCTTGAACCAGGGCGAACGGGCAATGATGGCCTGCAGGGCTTCTTCATCGTAGGTTTGTACGAGCGCAGGGTCCAGACCTTCACCTTTGAGCCATTGTTTGAAGGGGACATGGAAAACATGGTAGTCCTCCCAGGCGTCGCCTACTTCGTCGACAAAGGTAACGCGGCTGTTTTTGTCGTTAGGGTTTACTTTTTTCCGACGCTTGTAATTGATGCGGAAAACGGGTTCCAGCCCGGAGGTGGTTTGGGTCATCAGGCTGGTGGTACCGGTTGGGGCGATGGTCAGCAAAGCGATGTTGCGCCTACCGTATCGCTGCATGTCTTCCAGTAGTTTCGGGTCAGCTTCGCCCAACCTTTGGATAAAGGGGTTTTGGGCTTCCCGGCTGCTGTCGTAAATGGGGAATGCACCCCGATCGCGTGCAGTATCTACGGAGCCACGATAGACCGCCAGGGCGAGATGTTTGTGCAGGTTTTCGCAAAAATCGAGCGATTCGGGCGAGCCATATCGGAGGCCAAGGGCGGCCAGCATATCGCCTTCTGCGGTAATGCCAATACCGGTGCGGCGGCCTTGCAGGCATTTTTCGCGTATTTTCATCCACAGTTGCCGTTCGGTGGCCTTAATGGCGTCAGGCTCAGGATCATTGTCCGATTTCGCCAGAATCTGTTCTATTTTTTCCAGTTCCAGGTCGATGATGTTGTCCATCATACGCTGGGCCAGTTTGCCATGTTGTTGCAACAAGTCCAGGTCCAGTGTCGCTTTAGGGGTAAACGGATCTTTAACGTAAGAAGAAAGGTTGATGGCTAGCAGCCGGCAGCTGTCGTAGGGGCAGAGCGGTATTTCACCACATGGGTTGGTCGAAACCGTTTTAAAGCCCAGGTCGGCATAGCAGTCGGGCACCGATTCCCTGATCACGGTGTCCCAGAACAACACACCTGGTTCGGCGCTTTTCCAGGCGTTGTGCACAATTTTATGCCACAATTCCGCAGCATCAATGGTTTTTTCCATGGTGGGCTTCGCGGCATTTACCGGGAATCGGAGGGTATAGGGCTTTCCACTCATCGCGGCTTTCATGAAATCATCATCGATACGCAGTGAAATATTGGCCCCGGTCACTTTGGTGCGGTCCAGTTTGGCATCCACAAATGCAGGGGCATCAGGGTGCCGAACGGAAAGGGTGAGCATCAGGGCGCCGCGACGGCCGTCCTGCGCCACTTCCCGGGTGGAGTTGGAATAACGTTCCATGAACGGCAGGATACCGGTGGAAGTCAGGGCGCTGTTCATCACCGGCGTTCCGGCAGGGCGCAGATGTGACAAATCGTGCCCGACACCGCCCCGGCGTTTCATCAGTTGTACCTGCTCTTCATCCAGTTTCATGATGGCGCCATAGGAGTCGGAATTGCCTTCAACGCCGATGACAAAGCAATTGGACAGCGATACCACCTGAAACGGGTTGCCAATCCCGGCCATCGGGCTACCCTGCGGCACCAGATAGCGGAAATTGTGCAGCAACTGATAGATTTCTTCCTCCGGTATAGGGTTGGGATATTTGGCTTCTATGCGAGCGAGTTCACGGGCGATGCGGCGATGCATATCATCCGGCGAACGCTCGTAAATATTGCCGTAGGAATCCTTTAGCGCGTATTTGTTCAGCCAGACACCGGCTGCCAGCGTATCGCCTTCAAAGTATTCGATGGCGCCGGCGAGGGCTTCCTCCCGGGTGAAAATGGTGTATTGCTCCGCAGTGCCTTCAAGGGGAGCGGCAATGGTGTCCATCGGCTTCATGTGCAAAATGTTGTGCGGTTAAAATCTACTTTTTAAAAAAAAATTGGGGTCACCGCGGCGGGAATAGTATTGCAACAAACATACAGCATACTCGCCGTTTTCAGGCTAAAATCAGCGCTAGAATTCCAAAATTTTTCAAAAAAATGGCGGGCACTGGATTCCAGTGCCCGCCGGGAATTAAAAATAATCATGCTTCCTGTCATGCTTTGATAAATGCCGCCTGAACAGGTTGCCCATCGTTGTTCAACAATAGGCGATAAGTGCCTGGCGCCGCAGTGGCAGGCAGTGCTAAGCGAATTTGATTGGATCCAGCATGCACCTCAAGTGTTTGTTGCAAGACTGTCCTGCCCAGCATGTCCAGGACGCGCAGGGGAATATCTTGTGATTTGGCCGACTCAAACTGCAAGGTTAAGTGGTCGGTAGCAGGATTTGGATATATTTCAAGATCAAACGCTGCTTGGCTTGCTTCTGCTACTCCAGTAACCAGGAGTGGTTGTGCATGGAAGACATCGTCGTGGATACAAGTGATATAGGTGTTTCGCCGAATGACATCTGCCAATCGGGTGCTTTTCAGGTTTGCTTTTTCCGTAGATGAAATCGCCGGATCGTTCTCGTAATAGAAACGATCACCATCGCGCAAGGCCTGGAACTGACGGCTTATCACTGCTGTTGCTGTGGCGCCAAACTGGCTGCCGGGCAGATGGTCCTCTGCCAACATGCCTACCCAGGGGTCCAGGTTTTCCGGCGTGCCATACAAGCCCTGAAGGGTGAAAAACATAAGCATGTCGCTGTTTACCTCCATTAGTGTGCCGACTGGTGCCAATCCAAAATCGGTACGCAGTGTGTTGTAATCGGGCAACCCGCGTTCGCGACCGCGTTGGATGTTGAGCGAAACCAGATCGAGGCCGCCAGCACCAGGAGCACCAAACAGGAAATTGCGGAGGTCATCGATCACCTTGCAATCCAAATCCTGTTGGGTAGTAATGGTCATCCCGATAAGGTAGGGTTCAATTCCGTTGACCTCTTTGGTTGCCTGCGGGTTAAAGTAGGCATCGCGCAACATAATGTCTCCTTCGGGCATATGGTGACCTTCGTTGTTCATCCGCTGTAGCATGTTGTTGATCGTGGTGTGCCCGTAACGGAAAGCAGCACCCGAGAATACATTCATAATTTGAGGGTTTGTTTCCGGTTGATAGCCCTGATACGCGGGGAGTTGCAAACCCATTTGTGGCAACCATTCTTCGTAAGTGATGGCCTGAATTTCGGCGCCTACCCGCCGCCGGGCCTCCTGGTACAGTGTCTCGTCCGACCAGTCGGGGTGTTCGCCAAAAAGTTCGGTGCAAATGCGATTGTGCTCGCGGGTAAACAAGGTGTGCAGGGATGTCAGGCAGGGGTTTTCATTGGCCCGGGCATCACCTGAAATAAACCATTTTGATATAAAGGGAAAGGGCATGGCCATGGATGGGGCATAAGCATCCAACGGTGCATCGTATTCCCCTGTAACGGTGTTGTAGGGCAACAGTTTGCCGTCGGATAATTTGAGTTTGCCCTTGCTGTACATCCGCAGCCAGCTCGCATCATTTGGGTTGGAGCTGTATATTCCTGAAGCGTCGATGAAGGCTGTTATTTTGTTAATGGGAGCCCGCGGGTTATCTGGTCCTGTTCCGGTGTTGGGGTCGTGTGCTGAGCGGAACATCGGAATGTTCATAGCACCCGTGCCATTTGGGTCGAAGAAAAAATCGAAGGATGGTACCGACACGTTGTAGGATTCGTTCACATTGTCGGGTACCAGGGTTATGTCGTGGTCGATAAATTGCCCCCAGGCCCAGGTAAAGGCGCTCATGCCCCGCGGATCGTTGGTCTGCTGGGTTTGGGAGAACATGACATTGCTGACCACCCTCGGGTTGGGCCGGTCGAGCCCGGCAGGCTCAGAAACGCCATCGGAGTAACTGGTGGTACCTGTCAGCAGTTGTGCAGTGCCGGCAGCACCCCATTCCGGTTGAGTAAGGTTGTTGCCGGTACCAGTAATTGTTCTGGCTTCCTGGCTCCATAGGTTGAAAACGCTCGTCAGTGCAAAGGCTAGCAAAAGGGTAAATTTTCTTTTCATGATGTGCGGGAATTAAAGAATTGAAATTCAGTATTAAGAGTATTTTATCTTAAATTAAAGCCAATAAAAATCAGGGGCTGAGGCGCAATCGCTCCAATTGTACCGATTGGCCGACCTCCGACAGGTTGGTGTGTTCAAATAAATTTCTGAGTTGGACACGCATGACGGCCCAGGAATTGTGCATGGGGCAGGGGGCAAAATCGCCACAACCCGGCAACCCTAACAGGCATTTACTGAGAAAATCTTGTCCTTCTAAAACATACAACACATCCAGCAGGCTGATTTGCTGCGGGTTACGGGCAAAGGAAATTCCTCCATTAGGGCCTCTGGAGGATACCAGAAAGCCCGCTTGCGTAAGTGATTGCAGAATTTTGGTCAGGAAGTGGAAAGAAATATCCAATTCTTCAGCCATCTCCCGGATGTTGACATACCCCTTCCCTTCGCCTTTGGTGACCAAAAACATCAGGGCGCGCAGGCCATATTCGCTGGGTTTGGACAATACTTTCACTGCAAAATAGATTTAAGCCTATTTAGTCTGCAAAGTAATATAAAAAGAATGAAAACGCAAAGGCCATGGATGGTGATTCTAATCGGGCTTTCAAGAGACATTATTCCGCAAAAGCCTTTTGCCAGGTAGTAACCGGAGGGAAACCAGGATTTGCTGTGACTTATTTGTTGGACAGGACAATATCCTGCACCACCACGCTCGCCATGTGAAGGCCAAACAAGGCAGGTATGTAAGAAATGGTGCCATAAAACGACTTTTTAAACGGACTCCCGTTCGTCAGCATACAAGTGCTGCGATCCACCAACTCCGAGGAAAAAACAGCCGTAACACCCCGGTAAACCCCTTTTTTCCGAAGGCCCTTTCGAACTTGCTGTGCGAAAGGGCAGTTAAAAGTTTCGGAAATATCGGCCACCTGCACCTTGGAGGGGTCGACCCGCCCGCCAGCACCCATGCTGCTCACCACGCGGACGTCCTTTTGTTTGCAGGTTACAATGATGTATTGCTTGGGCTGAACGGAATCAATGCAGTCGAACACATAATCGTATTCCGGCGTGATGAGTTCCTTCACCACTTTTGGCGTCAGAAATTCTTCCCGAACCTGCAAATTCAGCGCTGGGTTGATGTCAAGCATTCGGGCTGCCATGACTTCAGCCTTTGATTTTCCAACGGTGCTGTGCAGTGCCGGGAGTTGGCGGTTGATATTGGTAACATCTACGGTGTCTCCGTCGATGACCGTCATGTTGCCCACCCCGGAACGTGTCAGGAACTCCGCTGCAAAACTGCCCACACCCCCCAGCCCAATCACCAGAATATGCAAATGGCGCAATTGCTCCAGTACTTCAGGGCCGACCAGCAGCTCGGTGCGTTCTAACCAGACAGGTGTTGCCGTTGGGGAGGGTGTATCCATTTTGTGTCATTTTCTCGGCAAAAATACGCCATTGTGTAAACTCTAATGACCCATTTTAGGTATTGTGCGCCTGGAGGGTTATTTTTGCGGCGCAAAATATATACTGCTATGCTCAATAAAATGACTACTGACAAGCGGGTGCGTTTCAAAAGCACCCCAACGAAGGATGAATTCATCAAGGTACTTCGTCAGCGCGTCAACGAATACTTTGAACCCAACAACATCACCCAATATGCTAATGGCGAAATGGTTTTCAAGACCATTTTTGCCATTGTGGCCTGGCTTGGCTTTTATTCCCTCATCATCTCTGACGTATTGAGCGGAAGTGCATGGCTGCTGATGCTGGGCTTTTTGATGTTGGGTTTTGTCAACATCTTCATCGCCTTCAACATCATGCACGATGCCACCCATGAGGCTTATTCTTCAAACAAAAAGATCAATAACATCCTGGGGTACAGCATGAATTTCATTGGCGCCAACCAGTACCTGTTTCGCCGCATGCACGGCGCGCACCACGGTTACGTGAATATTTACGGCATTGATGTGACCTTGGAAGCACACGGACTTTTTCGGTTTACGCCCGACGAGCCCTACAAGCCTTACCACCGCTGGCAGCACATTTACACGTTCATTCTCTACGCTTTCGCCATGCTGCAATGGGTGGTTATGAAGGATTTTAAATGGTTCTTTGGCGAGTCGCACATTGGCAACCAGAAGAACATCAAGCATCCGTTCTCGGAGTATGTAATCCTCCTTATTTCCAAAGCGTTTTATTTTGGTACCACCCTCGCACTGCCACTGATGTTGCTCAGTGCGCCAGCCTGGCTGATCGTATTGTCCTGGATCGGTATGCACCTCTTGCCGGGACTTACCTTCGTCTTAATTTTTCAGGTGACCCACGTGTACGATGGTACGGCCTACCCTCTGCCTGATAAAGACGGTAACATTGACAACAACTATGCGCTCCATGTATTGGATACCACTGCCGACTTTTCCCGCCACAACAGGCTCGGAAGCTGGCTCATGGGCGGTATCAATATTCACGTGATCCACCATATTTTCCCAACGGTGTGCCATGTCCACTACCCGGCGCTGACTAAAATACTGAAGCAGGTAGCCGATGAATTTGGCATCGTGTATCAGGAAAACCCCAACTTTTGGGTAGCTTTAAAAAAGCACTACCAGATTCTGAAACACCTGAGCAAGCCTGATGCCGAAGTACAGCGCTATGGCGCCAGTGCGGCCATTGGCTAGTAGTCAATCAATGTAGTGTTTTGAAAAAACTCGGTCAGAACTATCGCAGATTTTTGCGAAGCAAAATATCTGTGCATACTGCGTATTTCTGCGGGTCAACTATTTTGCGAAGCAAAACAGAAAAAGCAAAAACTAAATAATAAGTACTATACATTTAAAAAAAAATGCCTGTGCATCAGCGGTGGTGCACAGGCATTTTTTTATGAAATTTGTTAATCCATCTTCTTCACCTTGCCGGAGCCGCTGGTACTGACATCGAGCACCGGGGAACCTTTGTAGTACACACAACCGCTGCCGGAGATATTGGCCTTCAATTGATCATACACCTCGCAACGTATGCTACCCGAGCCGCTGATGGTCAGGTCGGCCGTTTTTACCGGGCAATCGAGGGCTTCCAGGTTGCCACTGCCAGAAATGTTGGCCTCCAGGTGCTCCGCCACGCCTTTTAAGGTAATGGCTCCGCTACCGCTTATCTTTGATTGTACGGTTGTAAGCAGGATATTGTTCAACAACATGGAGCCTGATCCCGACACATTGAGGTCGAGTACATCTCCGCTCAGTTGGTCCTCGCAAAGCAAAGCAGCGCTGCCGCTGACGTCGATACCCTTGAAATCTGGTGCCGTGATGGTGATTTCCAAATCATCAACATCATATGTGTTGCGGGAAAAGTAAACATCAAGCCGGCCGTTGCGTACTTCTGTTTCGAGATAGGGTACGAGCGAGGATTCTATCTGGATGTCAACCTGATAATCAGGGCCCTTTTGCAGGCGAATTTTTCCAGGAACGGAGATGCTGACCTGATCAAAGTCGCTGGGGTTCCGGACCTCATTAACCAGCGCTCCACTGCCTTTGATGTCGAATGGGTCGCAAGCACTCATTCCCAGGGCCAGGAACAGGAGTACCGATAGTTTGGTGATGGTTTTCATGTTGTACTTTATTTTTTAATGCTTGTATGCCGTAATAGACGGGCCTATTCACGTAGAGGTTGCAGATTTTACCTTTTTTAACATAAAAAACCAAAAGGAATGGCTTTCCATCAGTGTCAGCCAAACCCATCAAACAAGGAATGGCCCAAACACCTGAAGGTAATTTTGTTTGACTTGTGATTGCAAATTGTGTAAGCCGATATTGCGCAGTGTAGCAGCCTCTCGGTAAATGGCCTCGATTGGCACGTCGGTGCTGTCGGTTTCCAGAAACAAACGTTCGGCGGGCGTTTCAAGGAGGGCATTTCGGGCATGCTGTTTTTCCGGATTCAAAATGGCTGCGCCAAATGACAGGTAGCACCCCGCTTTCAGCAACATATCCGCGGTTTGTGGATGCTTGTCAAAGCCATGGAAAATGCCCTTTAAGGCGGGGAAATTGTGCAATTCTGCCAGCACTTCGGCATGCGCTCGCACGCAATGTATTACCAGGGGCTTTTGCAGTTCGTCGGCCGTTTGCAGACAAAGCCTGAACGCCCGGCTGCGTTTCCCAATCGGAGGCACAAGCCTTGTCCAGTCCGGCCTCCCCAACGGCTACTACCCTTGAATTTTGGGCCATTTCCCGAAGCCATTGCTCTGCTGCCAGCCAATCTATGTCCTTCAGGTACCAGGGATGTAGCCCCACCGAAAGCCATTCAGCGGAAGGTATTCGGGACTGCCCCCAGTACACGCTTTCAATCTCCATTGTCGCGGCAAGCTGGGTAGGGTGGTGGGTATGGATGTTGATAAAATCGCGCATAGCCGTTTGCTGAATCGATTCAGGGCAGCTATAGCCCTGTTTATTGGTAGCCCTTTGCCTGCAGGTGGAAAAGTTCTGCGTATTTCCCTTTTTGATCGAGTAACTCCTGGTGACTGCCAAGTTCCAGGAGTTGGCCATTTTCCAGGAAAAGAATTCTATCCGCCATTCTTACCGTGCTGAAACGGTGGCTGATGAGCACGGCGGAACGGCCTTCCATCAAACCGGCAAAGCGCACAAAAACTTCGTGCTCGGCGCGGGCATCAAGTGCGGCGGTTGGTTCGTCGAGGATGACCAGCTGTGCCTCGCGCATGTAGGCGCGTGCGAGGGCAACTTTTTGCCACTGCCCACCGGAGAGGTCGACACCGTCTTTAAAACGCTTGCCCAGCATTTGTGCATACTGTTTGGGCAGGCCTTCTACCACGGTATCGGCCATGCTTTTTTCAGCGGCAACCACCATTTGTTTTTGATTGCTGAGTGCCTCAATATCACCTACCGTGATGTTTTCACCGGCGGTAAAGGAGAAACGCACAAAGTCCTGGAAGATTACCCCGATGTTGCGGCGCAGATCCGCCGGATCGTAGTCGCGCAGGTCGACACCGTCCAGCAAAATCCTTCCTTCGGTGGGTTTGTACAAACCAGCAAGCAGTTTGACAATGGTCGTTTTTCCAGCGCCGTTTTCACCCACCAATGCCAGTTTTTCGCCGGCGCGCAGGTGAAAACTTAGCTGATACAAGGCCCATTTTTCGGTGTTGGGATAGCGAAAACTGACGTTTTCAAACACAAACCCGCTGGTTATGGGCCGCGGAATTCGCGTCGCTCCGGTTCTGGTCTCCAGGGGTTTCAGCGCCAGGAAATCAAAATAATCCTGCAGGTAAAGCGCCATTTCCGCCACCCGCGAAAAACGTCCCATTACCCCTTGCAGCAGTGCTTGCATGCGTTGAAAGGAGCCGGCCAGGAAACTTAGGGTTCCGATGGTGATGATGCCGCCCGCTGCCTGGATCACGATGAACAGGTAGGCGCTGTAGTAGGATAGTGTTGCCAACAGGCTGAAAAGACTCCCCCAGGACGCTCTTTTCAGGGTGAGTTTACGGTTAGCCAGGTAATACCGGTCGGAAATTTCTTTGAAACGGTCGGCCAGATAGTGCTCCATCCCGAAAATCTTGATTTCCTTGGCGGAGTTGTCGCTGGCCCCGATGAAGCGAAGGTAATCGAGTTCCCGGCGCTCTGGTGTCCAGGATCGTGTCAGAGAATAGGTTTGCTGGTTGAAATGGGTTTCGCCTAAAAAGGAAGGCAGCACCGCCAGGAAAAGTAATGCCAGCAACCAGGGGCTAAAAGCGGCCAGGCCACCGATCAGGAAGAGGATGGTAATGACGTCTTGTAGCTGGGAAAGTACCAGACTCATGAGCACAGTGCGGCTCATCGTCTGGGTACGCGCGCGCTCCAATTTATCGTAGAAAACGGGGTCTTCAAACTGGAAAAGATCCAATGTGGCAGCGTGGCGCATGATGCGCACACTGCTGTCGTTGGCCACCAGATCACCCAACAGGTTGTCGGTAACGGTAATCACCCGGTTCAAAAAACTGCTCAAAACGGCTAGTCCCAGCTCGAGTAATATCCAGAACCAAAGCGTTGAGGGAAGTCCCCATTGGTCGTTTCCGGCAGGGTGTTGCACGGCTGCGATCACACCGTCGATGATTTCCTTGCCGATGTACAGCATAGACACGGGCATGGCCGCCTGAAAAAGCCGGAGCGCACCATTCCAGAAAGCCATCCGGGGCGAAACAGCCCAGATCATGCGGAAAAAACGCGGAACATTCTCCAGGGCTGCAAACTGGTTGAAAAACTTTTTTATCCTCTCCGCGATGCGCATAATAGCTGTGTTGTGCAGGTGTTTTAATCTTGGTCTTTTGTCTTTGTTTGTTGAACTTTGGCTGCGAATTGATTTGGTTGCAAGTGCCTGAAAATCAAATGGTTGTTTTGGCTGCGCCAATGTTCTAGTTAAACTGCAATTTCACCGTTGGCCAGGATCTCCAGTGAAAAAGTTTTGGAACTGGTAGGGTCAAACTGATCCTGATTGGTGCCACTCCGACCTTCTGCCAGATGGAGCTCCCACTCTTCATCAATGGTGGCTACCCTGGAACGGATTTGATCACCCTCCACCCGGGTGAATGCAATAATATGTTTGTCTATGAGCTGCCCTTTTTCGGTGAAAGTGGCCAGCATGTATTCATATTCCAGCAATCCGGCTTTCCACCATACCAGGGCGATGAAGGCCCCGGTGTCCTGTATCATAAAACAAGGCAAAAATTCGGTGGTTTCCTCATCTGTATTGCCTGGGTGCACAGGCAGTATAAATTGCTGCGTCAGTAACTCCGGGAGCGGGTCATTCTCGGTACTAAATACATGGTGAGAGTCTTCGCCCAGGATGATGGGCATGCTCACTTGCGGGAATTTCGCCGTAAAATCGGCAAAGCTGAATTTTGGTATGGAGGACTCCATGCAATAAATAGGTAAATGAGATAATGTGATAAATTCGATGCAAAGTTCGGATTATTTTCTGGTTTCCCGGCGCCCAGTTAACTTAAGCATAACCCAAACCTAACCCGCACTTAATATCTGCCGACATTGGCATGCCTACCTTTGCTGCATCTCTAGTTGATCCGAAAGGGTCGGTTATATAGCCATTCTTTACACTGTAGCATTATTTATCGATACACTCCACGAGCAAATTTTCAATCAGATTCACACTAAAAACCTGGTTTACAATACTTGTTGGGAAGACCCGCATTGCGATCGGACTTTACTTCAATTGGGGCCAGACAGCAATGTTGTTATGCTTACCAGTGCAGGCTGTAATGCGCTTGATTACCTGCTTGATGATCCGGCCAGCATACATTGTGTCGACGTGAACCCTCGGCAGAATGCATTGCTGGAATTGAAAATGGCCTGCTTTGCATCTGGGAACAACAACATGCTTTGGGAATTGTTCGGCAATGGGCGTTCTGAACATGCCCCTGTTTTTTTTCAACAAGCGCTGTCGCCACACCTGAGTACCACCGCGCGCCGTTATTGGGAAAAAAATCTCCATTATTTTGATGGCAAGGGCTGGCGGAACACGTTCTATTGGCATGGCACCAGTGGCGCTGTCGCATGGAGGGTGCGGCAGTGGATTCAGCGTCGGCCTGCTGTTAGAGATCTTGCAGAACAGCTGTTCAAAGCGGAAACGCTGGAAGAACAACAGTATTGGTTTGACCAGTTTGAGCCCGAATTTTTAAAGGGTTTTATGCGCCGGTTTTTAAAAAGTCATTTGGTGCAAAGCATGCTTGGCGTGCCCAAAAGTCAGCAAAAACTGGCCAATGCGCGGTATGAGGATGGCATGTGCGGATATGTACGCGATTGTCTGAAGCATGTTTTTACAGCGCGGTCTTTTGCGGACAACTATTTTTGGAAGGTATATTTTACAGGCGCCTACACACCGGATTGCTGTCCGGGATACCTTCAAAAAGAACATTTTAGCCGTCTGCAAAACAGGGTCTGTCGGCTAAATCCTTACACCGGTACGCTCAGCCGTTTCCTTCAGGAAAACCCCGGACAATACACGCATTTCATATTGCTCGACCATCAGGACTGGCTGGCTGCGCACCATCATGCGGCCTTGATTGAAGAGTGGCAACTGATACTGAAAAATGCCGCTCCCGGAGCTAAAATCCTAATGCGCTCTGCCGCTCCGGAACCGGATTTTGTACCGAATTTTGTTAAAAAACACTTGTATTCGAAAAAGCCGCTGTGGAAGCCGTTGTACCCGCCGATAGAGTGGGCACCTACGCAGGTACCTGGCTTTGGACGCTTCCGAAATAATCCCTTAAATTAATCCTATGCAAATTGCCGACACTTTACCCAAAAACGAACAACAACCCAAAGCAATGCATGCCTATTACCGTTGGCATGCCGCCATTTACGATCTGACCCGTTGGGCCTTTCTTTTCGGCCGCAATCGCATTTTAAAAATGCTGCAAGCTCCTCCCGACGGCATTGTGCTGGAAGTCGGTTGCGGTACTGGCCGCAATCTGGTTCGGCTTGCCCAATCTTCAGAGGATATTCAATTGTATGGGGTAGATGTTTCGCCCCATATGTTGCAGAAAACGACCCAGAAAACCAGCCGGTTTTCCCGCAGGGTATTTCTCTTTGAGTATTCCTATGCACCGGGCACATTTAAGCTGCCGGTGCAGGTAGATCGGGTATTGTGTTCCTATGCACTGACCATGTTTAACCCTGGCTTTGAGGCAGCCATCGAACGCGCCTGGACCTATTTGAAGCCCGGCGGCAAAATTGCATTGGTGGATTTTCACGATACACCCAGTCGGACATTCTGCTGGTGGATGGGGAAAAACCATGTTCGAATGGAGGGGCATATTGTACCTGTATTGGAGCAATACTTTGTAACAGAGCAAAAAATTGTCGTTCCTGCCTTTGGCGGATTGTGGCGATATGTCTTGTACACCGGCAGGAAAAAATAACACGCCAATACGAAAATGGGTTTTTATCTGGTTGGGGTCAGTGAAAGCCGGACTCCAACCCTTAAAAAAAAAGCATTAAGATAAATTGCACGCTATGAAAAATGCTGCGGCACGCATCTGGGAGGTTTACCTTAACAACGGGACCATGGACTATATCGGTGAGCCCGTTAGCCAATGGGAACACGCCCTACAATCAGCACAATTGGCATACCAGGAGCATCCGGAAGATGAGGCATTTGTGTTGGCCGCATTTCTGCACGATATTGGCCACCTTATTGCCCCTACGGATGGTATGGATGGGTTCGGTGCCCACCAACACGAAAATATAGGCGCTAACTTTATACGGGAAGCAGGTTTGACTGAAAAAATTGCAGCCCTGATTGCAGGCCATGTTAAAGCCAAACGCTACCTGGTAAGCACGGACCCCAACTATTTCAATGCGCTGTCGGATGCCAGCAAGATTACCTTGCTTAAACAAGGTGGCCAGATGACGGAACAAGAGGCCCATGCATTTGAGGCAGATCCCTTGTTTGAACTTCACCTGCAACTACGGCGCATCGACGAACGTGCGAGCTTAACCGATGCTCCGGAAGACGATGCTGCCTGGATTAGGGCTATGCTGGAAAGGCAACTTTCCTAGGAATTTTTTGTGATTTGTCTTTACTCCAGCGTTCGCCACTTCGCCAGTGGCGTATTAAAAACGCCACATCAGGCCATTTCGCCAAAGGTAACTCGATGCAGTGGCCGTTTCAGGAAGCCCGGAATCGTAGTTGTAGATAAACTCACTGGTCAGACTCACTTTTTTAGCGATGGTAACCGCCAGGTTCCAATCGGAACTGAACCGGTAGTTTTTGATCAATCCCCAAACGGGTTGCCAGTAACTGGTGCTGTACAACGTTGCCTGCGTGCCCAGGCGAAACGTAATGGATGCATAACTGCTGAATCGGTGCCGGGTATTGGAAGGGTAGGGCGCTGTAAAAATATTCTCTTCCACCATGTCCGACGCTCCAAGGTACATGCGCTGCCGGCCATTTCCTGACTTCAATGCACGGTACCGGATTCCGGAGCCGATTAGTTTTCGACTGTTGAGTTCTTGCAGTGGATTACTTTGGATTTGTGCGTATGCCTCCGCTGTCCATCGCTCCGATAGCTTGTAATTGTATCGGGTATGGGCAAAAACCTGGTTTTGGAAATTTTGATCCCCTGCACGCAGCAGGCTGCTGTTCAGCAGCCACAGTATTAAATGTGGGTCTTTTTTGAATTGTATCCGAGCTTCTGCATTGAATTGCAGGCTTTGCTGCTTCACTTTTGCTACGGAGCCACTGCCTTTCAGGTGGCCGTACCAGTGCGTGGTATCATTGGTGCCGGTTATCCGGTATTCTTCAATGTTTACAATCTGGGCACGCAAATGGCCAAACAGGAGGCACAGCAATCCTCCAATCAATAGTTTTCTCATGCTCAATGGGTTTCCTTACTTGCGGTGAACCAATTTAGTTTCTTGTTTTTTCAGTTTTGCTTCACAAAAAACTGTGGTGGCACAAACCGAATTTTTTCAAAATACAATATTGGTTGACTATTGGCTTGTCCTGCAAAAGTCTGCAATCTGGAGCGTTTATTCAAAACCCATTTGACGCCGCACACGCCATAACACGGCCAATCCGAGGATCAAAATAATTAAACCGCCGATTCGAATGATGAATGCCAGCCACTTGGGGTCGAGTTTTCTGGCGATTCTAAAGGTAATCAGTACTTTCCCCACATCAGCCGATACCACCGTGAGCAGCGCGCCAGCCACCGACAGCCAGCCCTGACCTTCGTGTTCAAATGCCGCAGCAACGCCAATCCAAAACAGCCAATTGGAGGGGTTAAGGGAGTTGATGCTGAAGCCCATCAGGGTTTCGCCCCAATAGCCGGTAGGCCGAAATTTCCACCTACTTTTTTTAGCATCCAGGTTGATTCCCGGACGAAGCAACAAAACCGATGCGCCAATACCGGTGAGAATGAGGCCGCCGCCGAGGTGGAGTATGTCGGTTACGGCCGGAGCATTGATCCATTTTTCGAGGGCAGATGCGCCACTGAATCCCACTATTGCCATTAACAAATCGCTGAAAAAAGACCCGGCTACTACCGCTAAACCACCGGGTTTGCCTTTCCTGATGGTAGCATGAATGCCTGCAAAGAACAACGGCCCCAACAAAATGGCATATGCAATACCGGCTAAACAGCCACTGAAAAAAGCATTCATGCCACTTCAATCCCCTTTTTGGTTAAAAAGGCCTCAAAAGCAGTAAGGCTATCGCCTTTCAGTACACGCGGAATTTTAGCCTGTCCGTTCATTTTTCCTTTTGCTTCCAGCCATTCCATAAAAATGGGGTTGGGTATAATTGTGGCTTCGAGGTTGCGCAAAACGTACTTCCTTTCCACGGCATAGTCGTCGTTAAGCCTGCACAACACTTGGTCAACTGTTGCTAAAAACTGGGTGGGACCAACGTCAGGATTTTGAATGCTCAGGTACCAGCGGTGCTTCCAGCCAGAGCCATCGCGAATGCCGGCAACCGTAAATTCACCAATTCCTGCCTGCAATTGGGTGTCAACTTCCCGCACCGCATCGTTGAGGTTGTCGATGGATAAGTGCTCTCCGCATACCGAGAGAAACTGTTTTGTACGACCTGAAATGTGGAAAAGCGCCTGTTCCGGATGGGTAAACCGGACGGTGTCGCCCAACAGGTAACGCCAGGCCCCGGAGACTGTGCTAAGCAGCAAAGCGTAATGTACGCCTGTTTCTACCGCCTCCAGTGGAACTGTTTTGGGCTGAGAGGAACGCAATTCGCCGTTGTCGTCAAAATTCTCCGCCGTAAAGGGTACAAATTCAAAATAGACGCCAGCGTTGGTGAGCAACTGCATGTCTGTGGAATCGGGCGCTATTTGATAGCCCAGAAACCCTTCCGATGCCATGTAGGAATCCATATAAGCAACCGGCTGACCCATCAGACGGTCGAGCGAGGCTTTGTAAGGTGAGAAAAAGACACCACCATGCACCAACATGCCAAAGTTGGGCCAAATTTCATGAATATGTTTTAGTTGGTACCGGGAAATGACCTGTTCCAGAATCATTTGTATCCACATCGGATTGCCAACAGCAAAGCCAATGTCCCAATAAGGTGCCGAATCAACAATACGCTCCAGCCGCTGTCCCCATTCGGGCAGATCAGTAATAGCCTTTCCGGGTTTATAATAACGTTGTAACCAAATAGGGCGTTTATCGCCAATGATGCCCGACAAGTCGCCGTACAAATGCTGCCCTTCCTGTTGTAACGTTGTACAGGAGCCCACCATCAGCATCGACTTGGTGAAATGCCGGCCTTCCAAAGGAAACCGGGCCGTGACGCCAAACATCCTGCGGGCCGCGCGTTTCATGTGTCGCAACATATCCTCCGTCAGGGGAATGTATTTGCTGGAGGCCTGGCTTGTGCCGCTCGACAAAGCATAATAGGGCGTTAGGCCTGGCCAGCATACATTTGGCCGGTCTTCCTGATGTGCTTTTGACCACCATTGGGCATACATCTGGTTGTAGTCTACAGCAGGTACTTGCTGCTGGAATGCTGCGCGAAAATTTTCGGATTGAAGGATTTCGCCAAAACCATGGTATATGCCAAATTCGGTGTCCTGAGCACGACGCAACAGTGATTCAAGTTGACGTTGCTGTTGTTGCGCAAACGAAAGTCGCAGGCCGACAGTAGAGTTGCTGATTTGAGCACCTTTACGAATAATTCCTCCAAGCAGGGACATAGGCTGTTTCTAAATCTGAGAACCGTTTGAGGCTGCAAAATTGCACATAATGCAAAGCATTACATGTTAAGAGACGTTTAAATTTTTAAGGTTGCAGCTTTACGTGTTGTCCAACAAAAAAAGATACCGCGTCAAAAGGCGCAGTATCTTTTGTATTGGGCGCTCCGTTTAAGGATTTGGGCCCGGTTTTCACACGAAGCCAGCTTGTTTATAAGTCGTTTTCCGGCGGGTTTTTTCGCTCGTATGCATAAGCACCCAGCAAGCCGAGCCCTCCAAAAATGGCGATCAGTGCAAAATACAACCCTTTGCTATCGCCCATATCAAAAGATCTGGTAATAATGATGGCCAGTAGGAGGCCAAAGCCGGCGCCAACGAAGATCATGCCGTTGCGGAGGGTTTGGGTGGGATCGGTTCGGCGTTTTTTCTGAACGGGTTCGATGCCGCGCTCAATCATCGCCATGTTTTCCTTGTTTTGCAAGTACCGGAGCCCTAAAATCATAGTAAAGACGCCAAGGCCTAAAATGATCGGGATGAAAACGGCTATTACAGACTCACTCATGTTGTTGGTATTTTTTTCAGTGAAACAAATGCTTTTTATTGCTTTTGTTCCATCAGACAGGGTGCGCTGCTTAAAGGTTACAGCATTTGGGAAAAATTTGCTCAGGAGCTTTGTGCCGCCGGTAGAAAGACCTCAGCCATCATGCATCGTGCACTGCCGCCGCCAATGGTTTCAATGGTGTAAATGGGGCTGTACAGCAATTTGGTATGTTTCTCCAGCAACGCTACCTGATCGCCACGCAATGAGCGAAAGGCTTGTTCCGACATCACCAGAATGGTTTCATCCTGGTCGTTGCGCACCTGCAGCATATTGCCGGCAAAGGAATTCATTTGTTCCAGACTAATATCGACAATGGTTTTGCCGGTGGACTTAAACTGCCGTTCCAGCATCTGCCGTTCGGCGGCGTCCTGCACCGCATCCAAACAAATAACCACAAAGGTTTCGCCCATGGCCATCATGACGTTGGTGTGGTAAATGTCTTTTCCCTTGGCATCTCTGGCATGAAAAAGCACTTTTTGGTAACCAATCCTGTCGCAGAGTTCCTGCAGCAGGTCACCGTCTGTTCTGGGGCTCAGGCAGGCGTATGCGAGTTTGTTTTGGTGATCAAAAATGATGCTGCCCGTACCCTCCAGGTAACGATTTATTTTTTCATGGAACTCGAGGTTGATCCGCATTTCGGATTGAAACCCTTGTTGGAGCACCTTGTCAATTACATGCCGACGGCGCTCCTTCCGCCGGGTTGGGGCAAACATGGGGTAGGTAATGACATAGCCCTCTTGATGGAAGGTAACCCAGTTGTTGGGGAATACAGCATCCGGCTTAATGGGGTTGGAACTGTCAGGAACCACAATGACGTTCACTCCCGCATGCCGAAGCCGCTCTACGAAAGCGTCGAACTCCTGGCGGGCTTTTTTTCTAATTTCAGTGGATGAAATCTTTTTCTCCCTGCTCTGGAAGGCATTGCTGCTGGCGGTTTCTTCGTTGAAACCAAAGTTGGCAGGGCGTACCATCAATATCGTTGCGGTAGTTTGACGACGCATCATGTGGAGTTCGTTTTGCTTCTAATTCTCTCAAAGGTAGCGTTTGTAGGATTTATTTCACCGAATTCCTTACTTTTCAGCCAATTAACTGCCATAAGGATGGATGATATTGCTGAAAGGCCGGAAAAACCACGTTGCCCAAACTGTCAGGGCAAACTGCCCAAAAAAGGGAAGTTCTGTCCAAGATGCGGTCAACGACAACTTGAAGGCCATTTCCGTATGCGGGATATCTGGGCACGCTTTTTCCAGAGCACCTTTCATCTGAACAACAAATTTCTGCAAATGGCCTGGACGTTGTTGATTCCCGGCAAAGTGACCCTCGATTTTTTTCAGGGAAAAATTAAGCGTTATCCCCACCCTTTGCAGTTCTTTTTTGTCGTCATGTTTTTCTTCTTGCTGGCGCTCAATCACGGTGTGCAGGAGGATGAAACGCAAGAGAAGCAGACTTTTGACAACGGAAAATCGGACCTGCAGTTTGACCTTAGCGGGGGCAAAATAAATGGTAAAAAGGTAAATATTATGAAAGAACTGGCCAACTATACCAAGGCCAGGGAACTGCAGCAAGCCTATGATTCTCTTCCTGCAGACTACAAATCGAAAACATCAGCGAAGGCGGTGGATTCGATCATAAGCCAGGTCTATCATCATGAAACCAATATTTTTAAGGTTGGTACCCTTGCGTCGGCTGATTCTGTAACCCTGAATGATTCCATAAGTGAGTTTAATGAACTGGATAGCCTCAATTTCAATTTTTTTGCACATTCCGTTAAAGTGGCCTCTGCAGATATCGTCAACCTCGAACCGGATGAAATTTTCCAGCGGTATAATATTACCGAATGGCGGGATAAGGTGCTGATCAAACAGGGGCTTAAGGCCATTACCTCACCAGAGGGGCTCAAAAAATCACTGTTGGGCAGTTTGAGTTGGACGATTCTGGCGCTGATAAGTGCGATGTCGGGTTTTCTGGCGCTGTTGTATTGGCGGCAGCACCGTTTTTTTGTCGAGCACTTTGTTTTTTTGCTGCACCAGCAAACCAGTGTCATGCTGATCCTTACCTTGCTGCTGCTGTTGAAAATGCTGCTGGCATTTTCGCTGGCCAGCCTAATGCTGGCAGGTGTTGCGCTGATTGGAATGCATAGTTTCGTTGCGATGAAGCGCTTTTACCAGCAGGGATGGTTGAAAACCATTTTTAAATGGTTGCTCTTTACCTTGTTTTACAGCATTGGCTTCGCGGTATTTTTTCTAATTGGTCTTATTGTAGTGTTTCTTGTATTTTAACCTGAAATATGCCCACCCAAACCCATCCCTACGAAACAGTCATTGGACTGGAGTTGCACGTTCAACTCGGCACTAAATCCAAGATTTTTGCCCCCGACTCGGCGGCTTTTGGCGCCAATCCAAATGAACACACGAGTATTGTTACCCTCGCACATCCTGGCACCCTGCCACGGCTCAACCGAAAGGCGCTGGAGTATGCTATCCGTCTCGGATTGGCACTGGGTTGCGAAATCAACCTGCACAGCGCCTTTGACCGGAAAAATTATTTCTATGCCGATTTGCCGAAGGGGTATCAAATCACACAGGATAAGCACCCCATTTGTATCGGTGGAAGCCTGCAACTGGATGCCGACACGCGCATCAGGATTCACCACATCCACCTGGAAGAAGACGCAGGTAAAAGCATCCACGATCAGGACCCCACCCGGTCACTCATTGATCTCAATCGCGCAGGGGTGCCGCTGCTGGAGATCGTGACAGAGCCCGATCTGCGCAGCGCAGCGCAAGTAGGGCAATTTATGGAAAAAATCAGGCAGTTGGTGCGCTGGTTGGGTATTTCAGATGGCAACATGGAAGAGGGCTCGCTGCGCAGCGATGTCAATGTTTCTGTACGCAAATCGGGCGAAAAGGCATATGGCCAGCGTGCTGAAGTGAAAAACATCAATTCTATGCGTTTCGCCAGAAAAGCGGTGGAGTTTGAGTCGGAGCGGCAAATTGAACTGTTGGAGAAGGGGGATAAGGTGGAGCAGGAAACCCGAGGTTTTGACCCACAACAAGGCATCACCTTCAGCCTTCGGGAGAAGGAATATGCGCATGATTACCGTTATTTTCCAGATCCCGATCTGCCGCCTGTTGTGCTCACCCAAGTGCAAGTGCAGGCCATTGCCGACCAAATGCCTCCATTGCCGGCACAATTGGAATCGCGGTTTTTATCAGCATTTGGTTTGCCGGCGTCGGATGCCGAGCTGTTAACACAAGAGCGTCCGGTGGCCATGTATACGCTGGAATTGTTGGAAGCGTCGGGTGACAGGGCCACGGCATTGGCAAAGCCCATTGCAAACCTTCTGATACAGAAAATAAAACCCTGGTGCGAGGAGCATGGCTTGGAAGTGTCTGAAAACCCTGTCACAACAACACAATGGCTCCAATTTCTGGAGTTGATTGCTGGTGGGAAGGTCAGCGCCTCTATGGCCAACCAGCGCCTTTTTTCCGCACTTATGGAAAACCCGGAGGCGCATCCGGAGGAACTTGCTGTACGCCTCAATATTGTTCAGCAATCCGACCAAAACGTTCTGGACGAATTGATTGCCCAGGTAATGGCTGATTTTCCCGATAAGGTTGCGGCCTTTCGCAATGGGAAAAAAGGGCTGCTCGGCTTTTTTATGGGTGAGATTATGAAGCGCAGCAAAGGCAAGGCAGACCCCAAACAGGCTGCGGATCTCTTGGAGGTAAAGCTGGAGGCTAAGGCTTAATCGCGTAATTTCACCTGTACGAGCACCGGAAAATGGTCGGATGGATAATGGCAATCCCGGTTGTCGCTGAGCACCGCATACCGCAACACCTTGATGGATGAACTGCAGAAAATATAGTCGATGCGGTTGGCCGCTGGTTTATCAAATACAAAACCATTGAAAGTCCCTTCGGGGCCAAAGGGAGGCTCCTGGCTGACGGCCCTGCTGTCGAGCAATGCTGCCGACAGGTGTTTGTAGGGAGCGGAATCTGGCGTGCAATTGAAGTCGCCTGTTAATATAACTGGCTGATGGTCAGTGTTTAGTGTTTCAATTTTTTCCAGAATTAGCCTTGCGGAGGCTTCTCTTGCTTTTACACCGACATGGTCGAAATGGGTATTGAATACCCAGAAGATCTGTTGGTTGGTATCCATGAGGCAGGCGTATGTGCATATTCGGGGCAGGGCAGCATCCCAGCTTTGGGATGGGGTTTCCGGCGTTTCGGAGAGCCAGAAGGTGCCTGCATTTACTACCTGAAATTTTTCTTTTTGATAAAAAATTGCGCTGTACTCACCACCCGATTTGCCATCGTCTCTTCCAACACCCAGATAGGTATAAGCGGGCAATGTTTTTTTGAGGTAATCCAGTTGCTGTTGAAGCCCCTCCTGAACACCGAATACATCGGGGTGGTGAAACCGAACTTGTGCAGCGAGAAAATCGCGCCGTTCCGGCCAGGCATTTGGGCCATCGTTGGGGTTGTCATAACGGAGGTTGTAACTCATGACGCTCAGGGCTTGCCCACTGGCGGTCAGGGTGAAAAGGCAAAACAGGAAGCAGATGGCATTTTGACAGGTTTTCATAAGAGATGGAGTTGGAGGATGGGGCGGGTTTCGGAGCGTCGGGCAACTTCCCGGAACCCGCAATCAAGAAAAGGCTGAAGGATGCCCGTCCAGGCAAATGCGTCGGGTATTTTGTCGTTTTTGGGTGCAATGGGGTAAGCTTCCAGTACGGCAGCACCTTGGCTTCGGGCATAATCAGCCGCGGCCAGGATCATTTTTTTACTCAAGCCCTGCCGGCGAGCCTTTTTGTCGATAAACAGACAACTCAGGCTCCAAACTTCGGTGTCGTCTACCGGTCGGAGTATTCGGGATCGCTCCAGGCCCTGAAAATCGGTGCGAGGGCCAAGGGAGCACCAGGCCACCACCTGGCCATCCAGGTATCCAAGAATGCCCGGGGGCTTATTGGTTTGTACTATTTGCTGTAAGGCTGATTTATTCCCGTCGCCTTTCCCGGCATTGTAGATTTTTTTAGGGAGGCGCCACAACATACACCAGCACCCGCCGCAGGCGCCCTTTTCGCCAAAAAGGTTTTCAAGGCCCAGCCAGGTGTCGGGAGTAAGTGGTAGGGTGGTGAATGTTGGTGCGTTTAACATTGTGCTGCAAAATAGCCATTATTTAAAAAAAGAAGCCATCCCAAGGTGGAATGGCTTCTAATGGTTGAACAATAAAACATGCTTATCGTCGGGGTGCCTAACTTTTAACTTCTTCAAATTCTACGTCTTGCGCATCGCCAGTACCCGAATTGTCGCTAGCATTGCTGCTAGGCTCCTCTGGAGCGCCTCCGTTTTCAGATTGCGTAGCCTGGTAAATGTCCTGGCTGGCAGCATTCCATGCGGCAGTAAGTGCTTCCGTTGCGGAATCAATTTGGGCAATATCCTGTGCTTTGTGTGCTTCGCGCAAATCGTTCAGCGATTTTTCGATCGCTTCTTTGTGGTGAGCAGGTACCTTATCGCCGTAGTCTTTCAGCTGTTTTTCGGTTTGGAAAATCAGTGAATCAGCGGTGTTAAGTTTTTCAACGCGCTCGCGGGTTTGGCGGTCGGTGTCGGCATTGGCTTCTGCTTCGGCCTTCATGCGGGCAATTTCGTCTTTCGAGAGTCCCGTGCTGGCTTCGATGCGGATATTCTGTTGTTTGCCGGTGCCTTTGTCGACTGCAGTAACCGACAGGATGCCATTTGCATCTGTATCGAAGGTTACTTCAACCTGTGGCACACCGCGCGGTGCGGGTGGAATACCGTCGAGGATAAAGCGGCCAATCGAGCGGTTGTCACGCGCCATGGGGCGTTCACCCTGCAATATGTGGATTTCTACCTGCGGTTGGTTGTCGCTAGCCGTCGAGTAGGTTTTCGATTTTTTGGTTGGGATCGTAGTGTTGGCTTCGATCACGACGTCGAATACGCCACCCATGGTTTCGATACCGAGTGAAAGCGGGGTAACATCGAGTAGGAGTACGTCGGTAACGCTACCAGACAATACACCGCCCTGGATACCTGCGCCTACGGCAACTACCTCATCGGGGTTTACGCTGCGGTTCGGTTTTTTACCAAAAAACTTCTCTACGGCCTCCTGAATGCGTGGGATACGGGTGGACCCACCGACCAAGATGATTTCGTCTACATCATTGGCGGTCATGCCGGCATCCTGAAGTGCTTTGCGGCAGGGTTCAAGGGTGCGTTGCACGAGCCCGTCAACCATTTGCTCAAATTTCGAGCGCGACAGTTTCATGACAAGGTGCTTTGGCACGCCGTCCACTGCGGTCACATACGGCAGGTTGATTTCTGTTTCTGAACCGGCGGAAAGTTCTATTTTAGCCTTCTCTGCGGCTTCTTTAAGGCGCTGCAGGGCCATGGGGTCCTTGCGCAGGTCCATTTTTTCTTGTTTTTGAAACTCTTCGGCCATCCAGTTGATGATCACATGGTCGAAGTCGTCGCCACCAAGGTGGGTGTCACCGTTGGTAGATTTTACTTCAAACACGCCACCGCCAAGTTCGAGGATGGAGATGTCTAAGGTGCCACCACCGAAGTCGTACACCGCGATCTTCATGTCCTTATGGCGTTTACCCAGGCCATAAGCCAGTGCCGCTGCGGTAGGATCGTTTACAATGCGTTTCACTTCGAGACCAGCGATGGCGCCTGCTTCTTTGGTTGCCTGGCGCTGTGAGTCGTTGAAGTAAGCTGGTACGGTGATAACGGCCTCCGTAACGGGTTCGCCAAGGTAGTCTTCGGCAACTTTCTTCATTTTTTGAAGCACCATGGCCGAAATTTCCTGTGGTGTGTAGAGGCGGCCGTCGATGTCGACACGGCATGTGTCATTGTCGCCGCGAACTACTTTATATGCTGCGCGCTCTACTTCACTGGTGGATTCAGAGAATCGCATACCCATGAATCGTTTGATGGAAGACACGGTGCGTTGCGGATTGGTAATGGCCTGGCGTTTGGCAGGCGCGCCAATTTTCCGTTCGCCGTTATCGAGAAAAGCCACCACAGATGGTGTGGTGCGGGCGCCTTCGTCGTTGGCGATAACCACCGGTTCGTTGCCCACCATAAGGGATACGCAGGAGTTGGTTCTTCCTAAGTCTATACCGATAATTTTCCCACAATAAATTTAATGTGCTAGTGTTGGTTGATAGGTTTTGGGTTCAGTGCTATTATATTTTCTTTTATACAATCCTCATGCCATGGGGTAAAAACTGACGGAATGGCAGGATCCCGCTAAATTGGCTTTGTATTTAACCGCAATCCTGACAGGGCACTGTGCGGTAAAGTGTCGTTCTGTGCAATTACGCCTTAATATATATAGGCGTAAATTTTGCTAACGTCGTATTTTGCCGATAAAAGGTAATCCTCTGTCGTTAAATCTTGCAGAGCATTTGAACTAGGTTTATACTTGTTATCCCAAATCAAAATTCCCAATGCATCTTTACACGCCACTGTTTTACCGAAGATACGCCCGCAATCGGCGGCACTTTGGAAGACATTACCGCTCAAACAAAAGAAGAAGTCCTATGCGCATGCTGATCAGTTTGTTTTTCATGTTATTTTTTGTCGCCTTCATGATCACAGGAGGCATATGGGCGCTGGTGAAAGTGTTCTCCGGCCTGGGTATACCGGTTGGCGACAAGGCGACGGATGGTTTGATCAAGAAATTGAGGTCTTTGCTGCAATCGGGCCGCAAAGCGTTGGTACCCTGGGAGCACGAGATGATGTCGTTGCTGTCGCTGAACAAGAGTGATTCAAAGAAAACCGGTTTTTGGGGCAAGCCTGCCTCAGGAACCTATACTACCATTTACCACGAGCCGGTGCTAACCTTTGCTAAGCAGCGTGCTGGTAAGACCGACCTGATTTTAGCGCAGACCAGCGACCGGGAATTTGTTTTCCGTAAAAAAGACCGTCAGACCGAAGTGTGGATCAACGGGAAACCGTTGGGTGTGTTTATCGACGGCGTGTTGCTGGCGCCCGGCAGCAAAAGCCAAATGTTGGCACAGTTGGAGATCAACAAGGAAGAGCAGTCTTTTCCATTGTTGTTGGAAGGGAAGCCCGCCGCTGCCCTGACCAACCCCGCCCGCAAAGAGGGGCCGAACCCACGGGCACTTACGTTGTTGCGGGATTTGCCGCAGGAAGAGGAAGACCTTATTATGGCGATGGCTGTTTTGCAAATGACCCAGGAGGACTAAAAATGCCCGCTTGGCAGTTAATTTTAAGGTTTTATAAAAAAAAGAGATCAAACACTTGTCAGATTCCAATTATCTGGGATATATTTGTGACGCTTATCGGCAAGCACTTTGATGCTTGCTCGTTTTTTTAATCCATTTAATCTCGTGAGTGAAAGTCGAATGCTCTCCTAAAGTTTTTCTGGAAATTCGTTTTTGCTCCTTTTCTGTAGATAAGAGGTGTAGGATCTGTTTATGGCACAGTATTTGTCGTTTAGGTGTCATGGTTTAATCCCCCACAGATTACGTGTGAATTTCCCAATCTCATGATAAAAAATATACCGCCGCGTATTATTTCTTGCTTCCATTCCCAAACCCGCAACCTGACCAACCGTCTTGTTGGTGGGCTTTTTGCGTTGGTGGTGGTACTAATAATGGCGGTTGCCTGCAAAGGCGATGTAAAGGGTACAGACAACGCCAAAGACGAATTGGCTGCAGCCATTACAACATCCGACTCCATGTTTTCCCAATTGTACAGCGTGCAGCAGGAATTTCACCAGTTGAAGGCTGATATGGACGCGGCACCAGAAACGCTCAAGGCCACGCCGGAGTTCCAGCAATTGCAGCAACGGGTAGAAGGCGCAATCATCAAATCTGGTGTGTTTTTTGATGACATCAGCAAAGCGAAGGAAAGTGCTTCAACAGGTCTTCAGGCTTTATTGCAGTCTGAAAATAATACTGCGACTGGATTAGATTCCATCATGGCTGCGGTTAATAAATATGTAGGCGACAACCAGGAGAACTATCAACAGTTTTTGAAAGTTGCTGCTGATCTCAGAACACAATACGATCAAATCAAGGCTGGCGCTTCCAAATAGGAACTGTCTTTTGCCTGATAACATAATTTGCCTAATTTCTAACTTAAATTTTTTATCTATGAATCAAATCTTTTTAACCAAACTGCGGAATGCTCTGGGCATCGTGGCTTTGCTTGGTGCGATGTTGAGCGCCGAGTCTGCTTCGGCCCAGTCGTTCCTGCCCAATGCCCAGGCGGTTCAGGTGGTGATTGCTACCATGAACAACCTGCAGGGCCAGGCCACTGCACAGGTTGCCGCTCCAGCCAGTCCACTGGACAAAGGTAACTTTGACAACAAAGTGACTGCCAATTCTGTTCAAGGTGCGCTTTTTTCACAGTACCTGAATTTGCTTGTTGTTCAACTGAAGCAGGGCGTACCTACTGGTACTGCCATCAACAATGTGTACGACACGATTGCAAACACACCCGGCGCGAGCACTGGCACGCGCATGGCTACGTTGGATGCAGTGAAGCAGCAGGTGATTACCCTGTTGTCGAACTAAAATCCGTCTACTGACTTTCACGATTTGAGATTTATCGAATGATCTAAGTCAAAGGATTTACAGAGTCTTAATCTTTTGTCAAACAAATTTTCAATTTTCCGTTCTCATGAAAAAAAGAATCATTACGCCTTTACAAGGCCTTTTGGCAGGTTTGTTGCTGTTGGGTGCTGTGAGTGCTAACGCGGGTATTACCGTGACACTTTCCAGTACCAACACCGAATACACTGCTGGCCAGGCCAACACATTTACGTTCAACGTAGGCCTTGTCTACACCAATTTAACTTGGGTAGACCGTTATCAGTTTGCTTTCCCTGCAGGTGTTACTGTTGTTTCTGCTACGCCTGCTTCCGGTTCTGCCGGTTGTGGAAGCAGTTGGCATTCAGGAAATCTGTAATCCCAACATTTCATGGCATACCACTGGAGTACCTTGTACTGGTGCATTTACCGGAACACAGTGTGGTTTCAACTATAACGGTGGAACATACACTATTACCGTCAATGTACCAGCCAATGTCACTGGTCCAATGGTTGTCACTTTGAATACACAAAGCGACGGCTACGGTACTGCTCCTTTCTCTGATGTTGATCAGGTAACCTTTGCTCAGGCTGTTCCTGCAGTTCCTTGCGAAATCAACTGCCCAGCGGACATGACGTTCAACCTGGCTCCAGGTCTTTGCGACATCGCTGTGAACTATCAGGTAACCACCACAGGTGATTGCATTGGTAATGTTACAGGTTTTCAGCAAGGTTTTGCTCCTAGCGCAATCAATTATTTCCAGAACAATCAGGGGATTTTTACCAACCCTCCAACACCACATTTTAACTCTGTTAACTCGACATTCAATGCGACTGCTCCACCTACTCAACTTACTATAGTTGACGGTGATTTTAGTCAAGGTGGAATTACCTATTATTGGATGGGTGATGAGTGGACTAATACAACTGCCTCTGCCCAGAATATTTCTTTCGATTGGGCTTACAGTACCAACGATAGCCCGTTCTGGGATAGGTTCTATTACAAAATTGGTAATGCTGCATCAAACTTCAGCAACAGCAATTTTGGCAACCAAACAGGTGTTTGGACTGAAGTAACCAATCAAAATGGGCCTAATGCACAAAATGGCTCTCTGGCCTTAGTAATCCAACCAGGCCAACGGTTGGCACTTGCAGGCTATACCCTTGATGGTGGTGGTGGTCCGTGCACAATTAATATTACTAATTTCCAACAAAATGCTCCTGCAGAATTGGTTCAGACCTCTGGCCCAGCTTCTGGTGATATTTTCCCTATCGGCACAACGGAAGTTTGCTGGAAGGTAGACTTCTCTGACCCTAACACTCCGGATATCGACTGCTGCTTCAATGTAACAGTAAACGACTATCCAAACCCAATCACCACGCTGGCTTGCAACGACCTCGTTCAGATTTCTCTGGATGCTTCCTGCTCGCACTGCATTGGTGCTGACGAAGTTCTCGAAGGTGGCCCATACAGCTGCTACGACAACTACATCGTACAACTCGACAAGACCCTGCCTTTGGGCAATGGTCCATGGGTTCCAGGCTGTGTTGGCGCTGCCGACATTGGCAAAACCTATGCTGTTCGCGTAACTGACCCAAGCACTGGCAACAGCTGCTGGGGCCAGGTGAAGATCGAAGACAAACTGAAGCCAATCGTTCAGTGTGACGACCTTACCCTGCCTTGTAACGCACCATCTACTGCAGTTGGCGCTACCGCACTGTTCAATTTGAACACTGCTCCAGTTGCTATTGCTGACAACGCTACTGCTACCGGTACGGTTACTGTTGCAGGTATTCCTGCTGATGCCAAGGTATTGGACGTAAACATGACCCTCGACATTACCCACACCTGGATTGGTGACTTGACCATCAAGTTGGTTTCTCCTGACGGCATCGAAATGCGTCTGTGGGGTAACAACTGCGGCCCTACCGACAACATCAAGCAACGTTCGACGATCAGGATACTGATTGCTACAATGCTTGTAACAACTACACCACTGGCGATACCATCCTGCCTCCTGCTTGCTTGCAGGCACAGTTTGGTAACCTGAACGTAGACTTCCTGGATGTTTTCCTGGGTGCTAAAGCTGCAGGCGACTGGAAACTGGTTGTTAGCGACAATGCTACTGGCGACTCTGGTAACCTGAACAAGTGCGAACTTGCCATCACTTATTACAGTTCACAGGCCGTTTATCAGCCTACTGTAATTGAAAACTGTGGCGCTTACACTTTGACCCATACCGATACCCAGGTTCCTGGCGACTGTAATGTTGGCTATACCAACCAGATTCTGCGCAAGTGGACGGCTACGGATGCTTCTGGCAACACAGGTACCTGTGTTCAGTCGATCACGTTCTCTATTCCGACCTTGGCCAACGTAGTTGTTCCTCCGGATTACGACAACATCGACGCTCCTGCATTCGAATGTGGCGGTTCTTACCCAACGCCACAATGGATTGAAGGTGTGGGCCTCCAGGGCTATCCTTACATCTTTGGTTTGCCTGACGGATGTACGATTTCCTACACCTACAACGACGTAGTAATCACCATCTGTGATGGTACCTACAAAATCCTCCGTAAGTGGGATGTTATCGACTGGTGCGCTGGTGAGGCAATTGCTCACAACCAGATCATCAAAGTACTGGACTCTACTGGCCCAGAATTTACCTGCCCAAGCAACATGACGGTATCTACCGATCCGTTTACTTGCTGCGCTACGGTTAACCTGCCTGATGTGATCATCACCGACGCTTGCTCGCAGATCAACAACATCAGCTGGATGGTTATCGGCATCGATCCTTACACTTTTGATACCATTGGCATGTTCCAGGGTGGTGGTTCTTTGACCTCCTTCCCCGGCAATAACCTGTGGAACCCTGATACCCTGGGTGCATTTGGCTACACGCCTTGCCTCCCACTTGGTACCCACACTGTTATTTACACTGTAGAGGACGATTGTGGTAACCTTACCACTTGTGATTTCAAATTGACTGTTCGCGACTACACCCCACCAGTTGCTGCTTGTGATCAGACCACAACGGTTGCTATTGGTATCGACGATCCATTCGACTGCTACGAGCCAAGTGCCAACGGCTGCGATTTCGCCGGTGTTACCTGGGTTAAAGCCACGACTTTCGATGACGGTTCTTACGACAACTGCGGTGGCGTTAAATTCACCGTACGCCGTATGGCTCCTTACAGCGACTGTATCCTGGGTCTGAACCCAATCAACGGTCACCCAGCATGCGACGACATCTTCCCGGATTTCCCGAGCGAATTTGAGCGCGCTATTTCTGAGTACGATTCGATCAAGTTCTACTGCTGCGAAGTTGGTACTACCCAAACCGTTATCCTGCGTGTATACCAGGTTGACGTTAATGGTAACTTCCAGATTGGACCTGACGGAACACCAGTATACAACGAGTGTATGATTCAGGTGAAGTACAGGACAAAAATCAAGCCTGTATGTCAGTCACCTGCTAACGTAACGGTTTCCTGCGAAAACTTTGACCCAAGCCTCTGGGCTTACGGCAAGGCTTCCGTATACGACAACTGCTGCCTGGATTCCACGAAAGTGTACCAGGGCCAGAAAGGTTTGACCCACACGGTTAACTACAGCCAGTTTGATACGCTTTGCAACAAAGGCACCATCGTTCGCACATTCCGTGCTTTCGACTGCCATGGCTTCAGCAGCCAGTGCACCCAGCGCATTGTTGTAAACTACGAGCAGGACTACTACGTGAAGTTCCCGAACGACGTTATCGTAACGGAGTGTGACGGTAGTGGTAACTACGGTGAGCCTACCTTCTTCGGCGAAGATTGCGAACTGTTGGGTGTATCCCACCAGGATGAAATCTTTACGGTAGTACCAGATGCTTGCTACAAAATCGAGCGTACGTGGACCATCATCAACTGGTGCACCTACAACCCGAACCTGCCTTGCATCAACGTTCCTAACCCGAACCCGAACGCTATCAGCAACCACCCATCGAACCTGCCTGGTCCAACCGTTTCTGCTTTGGGAACGCCAACGCCATGGAACCCAACGGTGGTTAAGATCAATCCAACCGACCAACAGGCTACGAACTACTCGACCTTCTGGGACGCTAATGCCAACTGCTACAAGTACAAGCAGATCATCAAAGTTATCGACAACGAGGCGCCAATCTTCGCAAACTGTCCAGCCAGCCCGGTTGAAATTTGCGACCTGACCGCCAACGATCCATTGTTCTGGAATGATGCTGCCTACTGGGATAACACCATCAGCAGCCACGACCTTTGCGAGGCTCCAACCGATCTTTGTGTAACCTTGACCGACAGCTGCGGTGGCGCTAACCTTAGCGTACGCTACCTGTTGTTCCTGGACATGAACGGCGACGGTGTAATGGAAACACAAATTTCCAGCACAAACCCACCAGCACCAAACACGATTCTACCCTCGGTGGCACACCGTTCGACAACCGTCCGGTACCTGCTAACCAGAAGTATCGTTTCAACATCGACTGGACAACCAATGGCAATGCCCGCACCGCATGCGTACGTTGGGACAACCTGGCTGAGCCAGCGAACCTGAACGACAACGTATTGCAGGGTGTTGTTCCACAACTTCCTTACGGCACCCACAAGATCAAGTGGATTGCACAGGACGGTTGCGGTAACGAGTCGATCTGCGAATACACTTTCGTAGTGAAAGATTGCAAGAAGCCAACTGTTGTTTGTATCAACGGTCTGAGCGTGAACATCATGCCTACAGGTATGATCCAGTTGTGGGCAAGTGACTTCCTCCAGTACACGGAAGACAACTGCACACCAGCCAACCAGATCAAGATTGGTATCCAGAAATCAGTAGGTAGCACCGGTGCGTTCCCAGTGGACGGCCAGGGCAACCTGATCACCAGTGTAACGTTCACTTGTGCCGAACTCGGACCACAGGCTGTACAACTCTGGGCAATCGACGCTGCTGGCAACGCCGACTTCTGCGAAACTTATGTAATTGTACAGGACAACATGGGCAACTGCCCGAACGGCAACGTATCAGTAGCCGGTGCACTGAAAACAGAGGCCGCCAACGGTCTGGAAGAAGCCAGTGTTCAACTCGACGGTTCACACCCTGCTTTCCCACCAGTAAGCATGTTTGACCTGACGGACAACAACGGTGACTATGTGTTCTCGAACGCACTGCCAATCGCTGCTAACGTAACCGTAACACCGCTGAAAGACGACAACCCACTGAACGGTGTAACCACCTACGACCTTGTGCTGATTTCCAAGCACATCCTGGGCCTGGAAACACTGAACAGCCCATACAAGATGATCGCTGCTGACGCCAACAAATCAAACTCCATCACGACGTTTGACATCGTTGAACCCGCAAACTCATCCTGGGTATCTACAGCGAACTGCCAAACAACACCAGCCTGGCGTTTTGTAGACAAAGCTTACAACTTCAACGATCCGACCAATCCGTTCGCTTCTCAGTTCCCTGAGTTCCTGACGATTGCTTCCATCCAGAACAACCAGATGGACGACGACTTCGTATCGGTGAAAGTAGGTGACGTTAACGGTTCCGCTATTGCCAACTCCTTCATGAGCGCCGACGATCGTACTGCAGGTTCCCTGTTGTTCGATGTACAGGACCGCGACGTGAAAGCAGGCGAAGAGTTCACAGTGAACTTCAAGGCTGCTGAGCAAGTAGCAGGTTACCAGTTCACGATGAACTACAACAACCTGGAAGTAGTAGACCTGACACCAGGAACGGATATGAGCATGGATAACTTCGGTGTATTCGCTGATGCCATCACGACGTCATTCGACGGCAAGGCAACGGGTGAATTCGCAGTGAAGTTCCGCGCCAAAGCAGACGGCCAATTGAGCCGCATGTTGGGTGTATCCAGCCGCATCACGAAAGCAGAAGCATACCAGGACGGTAACCGTCTGGACGTAGCCTTCCGCTTCAATGGTACGACGATCGCAGGTGTAGGCTTCGAACTGTATCAGAACACACCAAACCCATTCGTTAACAAAACGATGATTGGCTTCCACCTGCCAGAAACAACGCAGGCTACGCTGACCGTTTACGACGAAACGGGCCGTACGATCTACACGCAAACGGGCGACTTCGTGAAAGGTTACAACACCATCACGATCGACCGCAACGTGCTGAACACGGTAGGTATGTTGTACTACAAAGTAGAAACTGCAACCGACAGCGCAACGCGCAAGATGATCCAGTCTAAGTAATTTAAATAGGTGGTTGAGCGCTCCGAAATCTCGGAGCGCTCACTCCCATCTGCTTATTTACAAAGATTGTTTTAAAGATTATTGCGGCAACCGAGCCTTGCCGTCATTCCGCTAGGAACCGATTTTATTATACTTTAAAATCGGTTTTTGGGATGGCCTCTCTCCTAAAGGTAGGAGGGGGGCTTTTTTTTTCGGCGAAGTGCTAAGCCTTCAGTATATCGGTACTCATATAATTGGCTACCTTTGCCGCCCCATTTTATGGGATAGTTAACAAACCTATATGGGCTATGCGCGATATTATTGACCTGATTGGCCGGATATTTTTATCGGCAATTTTTCTGTTTGAAGCGATTGACTCAGCACTGTTTTTTGAAAAGACCAAAAATACAATGATGCAGTATGGGATGACTTGGAATCAGGACCTGCTGCTTTACGGTGCCATTCTATTTCTTACGCTTGGGGGGCTAATGGTATTACTGGGATACCGTACCACATTGGGGGCAATATTGCTTTTGGTATACTGGGCGCCTGTTACCTTTATCGTTCACGCATTTTGGGCCTACCCCCCAGATCAGATAAGGCTGCAGAGTATTCTCTTTATGCACGACATTGCCATTATTGGCGGTTTATTGATGCTGGTAGGTAAGGGGAGCGGACGCTATAGCATCAAAAGGCTATTTGCTACAACCAAAGTCAATCAGAACTGGTAATCCCTTAAATTACTTTTGCACTTTTGATGATTCGGGAAAACAGCAACGGGAAAAAGCGTTTGATGTAAACGCCAAGAACCTCTTTACCTCCATAATACACCTCCTCTCTTCCCTGCTGGATGGCCTTTAGTATTTTTCCCGCCAGTCGTTCTGGATCCATGCCTTGCTCAATGCCACCATCCATAGTGCCCTGGTGTTTTCCATCTCCTTTCAAGGCGTTTATACTCACATTGGTTTTTACCCGGCCGGGGCAAATCAGGGTAACTTTAATGGGTGTATTGGCTAATTCTGCACGTAAACTGTCAAAAAAACCGTGTAAGGCGTGTTTTGAGGCCGCATAGGATGAGCGGTAGGGTGTGCTGAATTTTCCTGTCAGACTACTCATTACCACAATGTGGCCTAACTGATGGGTTAGCATAGAGGGCAGTACCGCCTTTGTGAGCGCTATGGTGCCAAAATAGTTGATGTCAAAGAGTTGCTTATCTACTGCCAGACTGGTCTCCATGGCCAGCGCACGCTTGGAAATTCCACCATTATTAACCAAAATATCAATTTTTCCAAATTGTCGCAAAAGGTCAGCGGCAATATGTTCCATCTCCAGGTATTTCGCCAAATCAAGTGGCTGAATAACCACAGATGCAGCCCCGGCATCCCGACAGGCAGCGCCAACACGTTCGAGTTCTTGCTGGTTTCGGGCAGAGAGAATTAAGTGGGCGTTACCCGCAGCAAATGCAATAGATAGGGCTTCTCCAATTCCAGAGGACGCACCTGTAATCCAAATTCTTTTTTGACGAAAATCAGCGGACATGGCGAACGGTTTTGCTTAAAAAAATGCAAGATCACTTTTTTCGCTCACAAAGGTAAAAATGCCAGAGCATTCTGGACCCCACACTTCGCCATGGTCGCCAATGTTGGGTCATCTCGACAAATTCCTCGTGGTGCGGCCGTGCGTCCAGGCCTTTCAACACCTTAAAGGCTTCGAGCATAGCGATATCTCCTTTAGGCAAAATGTCAGGCCTGAGCAAGCACTCCGAAAGATAGATGTCAGCCGTCCATTGTCCAATTCCCTTGAGTTGGATAAGGTTTTGACAAACCATTTCATCAGAAAGGCCCTCCAATGCTTCCAGCGAAAGGTGCCCTTCTATAAGCGCCAATGCGAGATGCCGGACATATTTTATCTTTTGCCGACTGAAGCCGATGCCCTGCAAAGCATCATCGTCCAGTGTAAGAAAGTTCTTGGGCGTGAGGTCTGTAACGCTACGTTTTAAGCGTTCAAAAGCAGCGTTTGCAGAGGCTAATGATACTTGCTGCTCAAGAATAATATGGGTTAAGGTTGCAAAACTTGGTGTACGGGCCCAAAGTGGTGGGTGGCCATATTGTTGTAATACCAATGCAAGCGATTTGTCCTGATTAGCCAGCCAATGTGCGGCCTGGATGAGATTTTTATCGTCAAGTTTCTGTATCATTGCCCTTCGCAAACATTTGTACTACGTGATAGTTTTTTTATCAGGAATTTATAAAATTGCTATATTGTGTTAATTGTTACATTGACCCTCAACCCGGCATTGGATAAAAGTTCGAGTGTCGAACAACTAACTCCTGAAAGCAAATTGCGTTGCTCGCCAGTGAAAACAGATGCTGGTGGTGGTGGAATCAATGTTTCTAAGGGCATTCACAAACTGGGTGGTAAAAGTACAGCTGTTTTCCCAGCAGGTGGTGCAACAGGCTTACTCCTTTCGTCCCTTTTGGAACAAGAAGGCATTGCAACCAGGGCCTTGAAGGTACAGGGTGACACCCGGGAAAATTTCTCTATTCTGGAGACAAGTTCAAATTTGCAATACCGGTTTACGATGCCTGGGCTTCCCATTACGGTAGAGGAGGCGGATGCATGCCTTGAATTGGTGGCAGAACTTAAGCCCGATATTTTGGTAGTGAGTGGCAGCCTTCCCCCTGGATTGCCTTCCAATTATTATCAAAAGGTAGCCGGTTTTTCAAAGTACATTAATGCCAAAATGGTCTTGGATACGTCTGGAGTGCCCTTGCGTGCAGCCGCCCATGAGGGCATTTTTATGCTTAAACCTAACCTGGGGGAACTCAGCGCTATGGCTGGCGTAGAAAAACTGGAAATGAATCAGGTGGATGATGCAGCATTGCAGGTGGTACACCAGGGTATGTGCGAGGTTGTGGTGGTTTCACTGGGCGCACAAGGCGCTTTGCTGGCCACCAAAGATGGATTCGAGCACATCCCGGCACCAATGGTCCGTAAAACCACAACAGTAGGTGCTGGCGACAGTATGGTGGCAGGGATGATTTGGGCTATGTCGGAAGGCAAAAGTTACAAAGAAATGGTGCAAACAGGCGTTGCCTGCGGTTCGGCTGCCACTTTAAACACCGGGACTGAACTGTTTTTTCCTGCAGATGTTCATAAATTGTTGAGTTGGATAAAAACCTATGGAGAGCGCTATAAGTACACCGATTTTTGATTTCATTTTGCTACCTTTGCAGGCCTTTTTCATCATCCCTGACTATAAAATAGAGCCATTTACTGGGCCCGGCGTTGCTTGTTCGGCCTTTTTTGGCATTTATACATAAATTATTACACATGATTAACTTGATTCTCTTTGGGCCTCCAGGATCTGGTAAAGGTACGCAGGCCGCCGGTTTGGTTGAAAAGTACAAATTGGTACACATTTCTACCGGTGATTTGTTCCGCTATGAAATGGGGAACAATACACCATTGGGGCAGCGGGCCAAGGAATTTATGGCAAAAGGCGACCTGGTACCTGATGAGGTAACCATTGGTATGTTGCGCAACAAAGTAGAAGCGCATCCAGAAGCATCCGGTTTTATTTTTGACGGTTTTCCGAGAACTATTCCACAGGCAGAAGCCCTGGATCGTTTGTTGGCAGAAAGCAACAATAGTGTAGATGGTTTGATTGCCTTACAGGTAGACGACGAAGAAATTGTAGGCCGAATTAAATTACGCGGAAAAACATCCGGCAGGCCAGACGACAACGACGAATCTATTATCAGGAACCGAATTGCTGTATATAAAAGCGAAACCAGCCCTGTATACCATTATTACGAGCAGAAAAATAAGAGCTACAGCATAGAAGGTGTCGGCACCATTGATAATATTTTTGACAGAATTTGTGCTGTAATTGAAGCATGGCAATAAGGTTGGCCATGGAAAGTTATCCGTAAAACAATGCTTTATTGGTCAAAAGCCTGTACTTTTGGGCTTACCAAAGTGTGTAACCAATCAGCAGATTATGTCACTTCCGGCCAACCCCTGGCAATCCTTATGGAAAAGACTTCCGGCGCCTTTGCAAAACAGGTATTACCTAACGCTGGTTATCTTCTTTTTTATATTGTTTTTCCTGGACAAGCATGATGTCTGGACGCAATTCAAACTTCAGCGCGCAGTAAACAAACTTGAGTCAGACAAAGCATATTACAAGGAAAAAATTGAGGAGGCTAAAGAGGAAGCAGAGGATTTTGAATTGACCAAAGAGAAATATGCCCGGGAGCACTATTTTATGCGGCAATCCAATGAAGATGTTTACATCATTAAAAAGGATCGGTGATGAGCTCCACTTGATTTCCGAAAACAACCTTTTCGGAAATCTTTTTTTTCTACCAAATGATCGAATAATTCCATTCATAACTTTTATCGCAATGTCTGTATTAGTAAATAAACATTCCCGCATCATCGTTCAGGGCTTCACCGGTAAGGAAGGAAGCTTCCATGCAGAGCAAATGATAGCGTATGGCACCAATGTCGTAGGCGGTGTAACACCTGGTAAAGGCGGTCAGACGCATTTGGACCGACCCGTTTTTAATACCGTAGAAGCAGCGGTAAAGTCAACGGGTGCCGATACCTCCATTATCTTTGTACCACCAGCTTATGCAGCCGATGCGATCATCGAAGCTGTTCAGGCTGGGATTAAGGTTATTGTCGCTATTACGGAAGGCATTCCAGTGCAGGATATGGTTCGCGCCAAAGCGTACGTAGATCAGCACGCATGCCGCCTCATTGGCCCCAACTGCCCAGGAATTATCACGCCCGATGAGGCAAAAGTGGGTATTATGCCCGGTTTTGTCTTCAAAAGAGGGCCAATTGGACTGGTTTCCAAATCCGGTACCCTTACCTATGAAGCTGCAGACCAGATCGCTAAAGTTGGTTTAGGCATCACCACGGCCATTGGCATTGGAGGCGACCCCATTATTGGTACTACCACGTTAGACGCCATCGAACTGTTCATGAACGACCCTGAAACAAAGGGAATTGTGATGATCGGCGAGATTGGAGGTTCTTTGGAAGCAGAGGCTGCCCGATGGATCAAAGCCAATGGCAATAAGAAGCCTGTTATTGGTTTTATTGCCGGCCAGACCGCGCCCAAAGGCCGGAAAATGGGCCATGCTGGCGCCATTGTTGGCAGCGCGGATGATACCGCAGAGGCTAAAATGCGCATCCTGGCCGAAAACGGAATACATGTAGTGAATAGTCCTGCCCAAATTGGCGCCAAAGTGAAAGAGGTTATGGACAATCTGTAGAACTTAGTTTCCCAATATTGGAAGGACCCGGATGACATTTGTCATCCGGGTCTTTTTTATTTATTCCAGGATAAGGCATTTGGGATCAATGATTTACCGAAAAAGGCTTTTATACTCGAAGTAAAGTGGCTTGCGAATGCTCACTTGTCCTCAGTCCTCCTGGCTGCGTTATAAATACTCGCCGATGCCCTGCATCGTCTGCGTTTTATGCCTTGCTATCATAACTGATGACTGCGCGATAATTTTCGCAAACCACTTTACTTCGAGTATAATTTCAAGATATTCTGTGGGAAACGTCATCTGCCTGACAGATGTGCTGAATTATTGCACATAAAATCAAATCTGGCATGCTTTTTCACTTGTATGTAGTATCAGAATGCTGCTTACGCTTTTAATGCCACGCTATGAATATCCTGCACTTGAATCGCTCCGTCTGCCTATCCTGGATAATATTGCTTTTTGCAATAAGTACAAGGAATATCATAAATGCGCAAAGTACTGTATTGCCACATTTCGCGGTGGAAAATGGGATATGGAAAGCAGAAAACCATACCCCTGCCTTGAAGATGGAGCTTCTAGAGGGTCGGGATACACATCAGATTCTGGACAACAGTTTCATATTACTTACCGGCCCCAGGTCGGTTCCTGCCCATAGCGGGGGAGAAGCAAATTTTGACCTGGACACCTTCCTGCGGGACATTATGCAGTAACTGGTGTCAGGGATGACGACCCGCTTGCTGGTGTATCCACCCTCGACCTGATCCGGATCGCCCGGCATGTTATGAACATTGAGCCTTTTGAGCAGCCCTGGCAATGGGTTGCTGCGGATGTAAATCGCAGCAATACAGTATCAGCCTATGATATTTGGTTGTTGCGTCAATTGCTGTTGGGTGAAATCGCAGAATTGCGTGAGATCGGCTCTTACCGGTTTGTAGATGCGCGATATACCTTTCCTTTCCCATTTCCATTGGAGGATCCGTTGCCAGAAACAGTTGAATTTTATTGGGATCCCAGCAACCCAAAGCCGATTGCGTTCCAATTGGCAGCGCTAAAAATGGGAGATGTTGATGGCACTTCTGTCCATTCATTCCAATCGACATTACCCGCCGCTTCGCTCACGCTAACAGCACCGGTGGCTTTTTTGGCCCAGGGTGAAACCACAGATCTGGTGCTGCATGTTGGAGAAACCGCCGATTATATGGGACTGCAAACCGCAATGCGCTTTAACCCTGCACAATTGCAGGTGGAGTCTGTTGCTTCGGGTAGCCTACCCAACATGAGCTCCGACAATTTTTCTACTCACCGTCGGGGAATTTTAACCTTCAGTTGGTTTGATGTTTTTCCACAAACGATTCACCAGGAGGATGCTCTGCTGGTGATACGGGTTAAAGCCCTGCAGCCAATGGAGCTTTCCACTGCTTTACAATTTGATGAAATGGTTTTGCCCGCTGAGGCCTATGATGCATCAGAACATGTGTTGCCACTGACCCTTCAGTTTCAGGAAAAATCGGGTAAGATTGCTGTCATCTCAGGGGAGAAGTCTGTATTTTTGAACAATGATACTGATGGCGACCTTTTCAACACCAGCAGATCGCCGGCGGAGTGGTAAGCCATGATGTGTCGTTTGATTATTGTGGTTTTAATGTTTTAGGAGTAAAACCTCTTCATGAGGTGTTGTTGTTTTGTAATCGAAGATTGAACATAATGTTATCCTAGTGCCTCATCCACTAGTTCCTTTCGAAAAGGAAGCGGGTAATGCAAAACAATATTTTCCCGTATTTTTTTTAACCAAATGACCATGCGACCAACCCTACGCAACTTAACATGCCTGTACTGTTTACTTTCCAGCAGCTACCTTTTTGCGGCTTCAGGTTCTATTGCGTCCGACACGATAATTGCCCCACCGAATATCACTGTTTCCTGTGAGGTTTTTGACCCCAGTTTGCTGGCTTATGGGGAGGCGGATGTTTCTGGAGTCGCTTGTCTGGATACAACGCTGATTTTTACAGACTATTCCCAATTTGATTCCATTTGCCTAAACGGCATCATTTCCAGAACCTTTCAAGCGGTTTTGTGCGATGGAAATGTGCTGGAGGCCATGCAGCATATTACCGTCGAATACAACCAATTTTATTTCGTACGCTTTCCCAGCGACGTCAATGTAACGCAATGCAACAGCCAAATGCAGTATGGCGAACCGATATTTTACAGTGAAGACTGTGAGTTGATGGCTACTACTTATGAGGATCAGGTATTTGGCATAGACCCAACAGCCTGTTATAAAATTGAGCGCACCTGGACAATTATCAACTGGTGTACCTATGATCCACTGCTGCCACTTGTTTATATTCCCAATCCTACACCCAATGCCATACCCAACCATCCGGCTAATTTGCCTGGCCCAACGGTTTCAGCACCTGGTACTGCGGTTCCATGGGCAGCAACAATTGTAAAAATCACACCATCGGATACAGCGGCCACTAATTATTCCATTTTTTGGAATGCCAGCGCCAATGGGTACCAATACAAGCAAATTATAAGGATAATTGACTCTGCGCCGCCTATTTTTCAGGACTGCCCTTTGCCGGGAAAGGAGTATTGTGACCAAAGTACAAATGATGCCCAATTGTGGAACAATGCAGCGTTTTGGGACCAGCAGAACCAGCAGCACGACCTGGGGGAAGCTGCAGTCGATTTGAGTATTGTGGCCACCGATTCTTGCACTGTGCAATGGACCACGGTGTATTATATTCTCTATCTGGATATCGACGACGATGGCATTACAGAAACCGAAATCAAGAGCCAGTTATCGCAGCCACCCGGTGTTGTTCCTTTTCAGGGTGGAACCACTTTTGACAATCGCCCGGTGCCCAGCAACCAATTATACCGGTTTACCCTGGACTGGAAGCCCGAGGGAAACTCCCGAAAGGCTTATGTGCGTTGGGACTGGGCAGATCAGCCTATTGTGCCATACGATACGCTAATTCAGGGCGTATCGCCACAGTTGCCCTATGGTACACACAAGATAAAATGGTTTGCAGAGGATGGCTGCGGCAACCAGAGTATTTGTGAATACAGTTTTACCGTAAAAGATTGCAAAAAGCCAACGGTAGTTTGTCTCAATGGGCTTTCTGTAAATATTACTCAGACGGGTTTGATAACGCTTTGGGCCAGTGATTTTTCAATACGCCGCGGACAATCATACTCCAACCAATCTGCTAGAATTTGCCATTGAAAAAACGGCCGCTAGCACGGGTGTTTTTCCGGTTAATGCAATGGGAACGCCAGTTCCAAATGTTACCTTCAATTGCGACGAGATTGGGCAACAAATGGTTCGGCTCTGGTGCAGGGATAAGGCTGGGAACGCCGATTATTGCGACGTGAATGTTTTGGTTCAGGATAATTTGGGGCATTGCATGCCAGGTGGAAATACCGGAGTACAGGTTTGTTTTAAGGAGTGTTGTGATACGTCGCAACTTGTGGACGCGGTGTCGGTAAACTGGTCTGTTCCAGCCAGCCCTAATCTCCCTCTGTTAACCGGCTTTGAGCTGGCAGATGGTTGCTCAGAACTAAATTTCCTTCCTTTCATCCCTATTCTCCCAATTGGAAGCAATATTCAAATAACCCCGGCAAAAGATGACAATCCATTGAATGGGGTGAGTACCTAGGATCTGATTTTAATTGCGCGGCACATTCAAAATGTCATGCCTTTTACAACTGCCTGTCAATGGCTTGCTGCTGATGCGAACCGAAGTGGCTCCGTAACGCTTTTCGACCTTCTTGAGCTCCGCAAATTGATTCTTGGTATCTATTCAGAATTACCCAGTAACACCTCCTGGCGGTTTATTTATACACCGGATAATCAGCCATTACCCCCATATCCCTTTGGCGCGCCACTACAGGAGATGGCGGAAATTACGTATACGGGAATGGACACTACCTTACATTTCAGGGCCGTCAAAATAGGCGACCTGAATTGCTCAACGATCGGCGGTGTGCCACCCGGACTTGGTTCGGAGCAGTATCTATTACTCCGGGACCAAGCGCTTGTTGCTGGTACAGAATTGGTTATTCCAGTAAGGGCAGCCCAATCCGTGCAATGGGCTGGCTACCAGTTTTCAATGGAATTTGATCCTGAAGTCATGCAGCTTCTGGATATCGTGCCTGGAGCAGGTATGTCGGCAGAAAATTTTGCAGTAATGGATGCCGGGCGCTTGTCGGTCTCCTGGTCTGATGCACTGGAAACCGGTCTGGAAGCCGGAGCGCAAATGTTTGGTGTAAAGGTCAGGGTATTGAAAAATTCAGGGATTCAGCCAGCCGTACGCTTGCAGCCAGCCGCACTTGATCCGGAGGCGTATAGTTTACCTGGCGAACGCCATGCCTTGAAATTGTTGTACGGGCAAATGCCATTCAACACGAAGGAAGCGGAAGTATTCGCGCCGTTTCCCAACCCGGGTTCTGGTGAATGTCGCTGGGTGGTCGTCCTTCCAGAAGCAATGCCCCTTTTTATTCGGCTTTCCGATGTGCAGGGTAGGGTAGTACTGGAGCGTAATTTCGCCTTGCAGGCCGGCTGGAACGAAATTGCGTTGCCATCCGAAGTACTTCAAGGCACCCAGTTGTATTTCTGGCGTATCGTATTGCCCGAGCAGGCAGGCCAGGCCCGGTTTGAAGGCAGGTTGGTACGCGATTAAGAAGGTTTTTACTAAATGAAATAATATTCCAGTCCTCATGAAAAAACTATTTACCTTCCTGTTAATGGTGTTGTCCGGACTGGCGATCCACGCCCAATGCCTGTTGCCGTTGTTGAACTGCACGCCTTCAGATACCATTTGCGATAATACGTCGAATGACCCGCTTTTCTGGAATTATGCCTTGTTTTGGGACAGCGTTGCCAGCGATTATAACCTGGCCGAGGGGGATGCTGATTTGTCATTTTCATACCGCGACAGTTGTGGTGACGCCACCGTTTCTTTTCTGCTGCTGCTCGACCTGAACGATGATGGCATTCATGAAACGGCACTAACCCCAGCGCATATTCTGAGTGGTGGACGCATGTTGTGGAAAAACGCTGCTAACCCGGGCTATGGCGGTACCGATACCATAACGTTTGACTACCGGGCCATACCACCGACACAACGGCACCAGTTTTTGCTGCAAACACAAGTGAATGCTGATTCCGCTACCGTGTCGCTGCGTTGGGCGCCGGGTAATGACCTCAACAGTTTCCACTTGCCGCAATTGCCGTATGGTCACCATAAAATTATCTGGACCGTAGCGAATACAACAGATACCCTGGTGTGTGAAGAGCACTTTTTTATCAAAGATTGTGCTGCACCAACAGTTGCATGCATTCAGGGGCTGTCGGTGAATATTGGGCCATCTGGTTTTATCCATCTCTGGGCTACAGATTTCTTTCAATATGCGCTGGATAATTATACCATGCCCGGTGACTTGCAGATTGGGATAGAAAGAGCCGGTACTGGAAATGGTTTTCCAGAAGATTCGCTCAACAACCCGGTAACTACTATTGATTTTTATTGCGCTGACCTGGGACCGCAGTTGGTTGAACTCTGGGTGCGGGATGCTTATGGTTATACCGACAGTTGCACCACCACCATAATTATACAAGACAACGGCAGCAATTGCGGTACTGCTGATTCCTCTAATGTTGTTTGTATTAAAACTGCTTGTGCCAATGAACCCATGGCAAATGTCAACATCTTGCTGGATGGTATGAATCCCGGTTGGCCGCCTGTTTTCAATTATGGTGTTACCGATTCGACTGGTTGCTGGACCTATGTGCCGGCCTTGCCCATTGGCGGGCAATTTGGCTTTACGCCGATAAAAGATGATAATCCACTCAATGGGGTGAGTACTTACGACCTTGTTTTGATTTCCAAACATATACTTGGTTTGCAGGTCCTGCCGTCACCTTACGCCATGATTGCCGCCGACGTCAACAAATCAAATTCCATCACCACCTTTGACATCGTGGAGTTGCGCAGATTGATTATTGGTGTATACCAGGAGTTACCCAACAACACTTCCTGGCGGTTTGTGGATGAGAACTTTGTCTTCCTGAATCCGTTTAATCCGTTCAGCGGGGCATTTCCGGAGTCTATTATTTACAATCCTCCCGGAATGGCAGCCTCCTTTCTTGGCATTAAAATAGGAGATGTGAACTGCAATGCATTACCTGTGCTGGGAGAGGAAATCGAAGACAGAGGTCCACAAAACCTTACCCTGCGCGAGCAGCAACTTGAGCCCGGCCAGGAATTGGAAATCCCCATTTATGCTGCCCAGCAGGAGCGATGGGATGGCTTTCAATTGTCGTTCGCTGCCGATCCTGCCTTAATAGAGATTGTTGGGGTAATTCCTGGTAATCTGCCTGGAATGGAATCTGATGTTTTTAACCTGAATGCAATAGGAACGGCATTGAATGCGAGCTGGATTACCCCTCAAGGTTCCAACATCTCGCTCCGAGAGCCACTGTTTTATGTAAAAATAAGGGCTCGGTCAGCAGGTCGATTGAGCGAGGGACTTCGGCTAGCGCCAGGCCCCCTGCGGCCGGAAGCCTACCCTTCGAGCGGTGGTGTGTCGCGCATGGAATTGCTTTACGAACTTGGCGATTCCCGTGGATTTGCTGCCCGCCCAAACCCTACGAGCGGGGGCTTCGAATTGCCGCTTCAGTTGGATGAGCCGGGAGATGTTTTACTGCAACTCAGGGATTCCTGGGGTGTGTTGGTGTATCAAAATCATTTTATGGGAAATACAGGTTTCCAAATTATTTCGGTGCCCGCGACGGCTTTTTCGGCAACAGGGGTGTATTTTTGGCAAATGTCCGGATCAGTACGCCACATGCAGGGTAAGGTGGTCCGGCAGTAATCATAAACCGATTTTTTCATCCTTTTTTTAATACTTTTCCCATGAAGTACGCCTTTCTAAGCCTGTGCATGGTTTGTACGTGCGCTGTTTCCTTTGCACAGAGCAATTGCCAAACCGAATTGTATTGTCCAAGCGGGACAGTTGAAATTTGCGACAAAACACCCAATGAAGGCAAGTTTTGGAATGACCCCTTGTTCTGGGATGCCGGTAACCAACGGCAAGACCTAACGGAGGGGCCGGGTAAACTGCAACTAAGTCTGTACAGCAAGTGCGCTTCAAGCCTGAGCATCCGCTACCTGCTTTTCCTCGACCTTGATTCAGATGGCATTGCCGAAACGGTGGTGAACTCGGTTGATCCAGCCCCTGCCGGCACCGTGCGGTACAATAATCTGAATACACCCAATTACAGCGGAGGCACTCCGGCGACTTTTGATAACCGTTCGGTACCCAGTAATGAGAAATATTATTTTGTACAAAAGGCCTCCGTTTTTGGCCAATATGTGTCGGCTTCCGTTCGCTGGCAAAATGCCCAAGGTGCAGTGGTTACCCCGCAACTTCCCAACGGTAACCACCGCATCAAATGGTTTGTGACGGACCCCAATGGCGGGGTGCAAACCTGTGAATATGCCCTCTCGGTGCGCGACTGCGTGCCGCCACAGGTGGGTTGCCTGTCGGGACTGGTGGTTAGCCTTTCACCGGCGGGTGATTTTACCCTGTATGCGAGTGACGTATTGCAATTTGCTTCGGATAACCTGACGCCCAGTAATCTGTTGGGCATTGGAATTCAAAAATCGGGTGCAGGTGTAGGCTTTCCGCTGGATTCGCTCGGAAATCCGCTTACGTCCGTGACCTATTATTGTGATGAAGTGGGCGCCGATACCCAGGTTGAACTTTGGGTGCAGGATGCAGCGGGCAACACTGCCGTTTGCATCACCAGTATCAATATTTTGGACGATCTGGGGGCTTGTTCCGGTGGAGCAACGGTCAGCGTTTGTGCAATTCAGTTGTGCTCCGGACACAAAAATAGAAGAACTTAACTTTGAAATAGCGGTTAACAATCCAGCATTTCCTCCACTCAGCCTATTTGCTTTTAGTAATGCAATCGGCTGCGCGGATTTGCCCATACCTTCTCCAATAGTGCCGTTCACCTACATTAGTGCTTCCAGGGACGATTCGCCGTTGAATGGCGTGGATGCCCAGGACGCCGATCTCTTGTCGCAACACGTCATGGGTACGCAGTTGCTCACAGAACCCTGGCAATTGGTGGCCGCCGATCTCAACGAAGATGGTGCCGTAGATGCCGCCGATATTGCAGTATTGCAAGGCACTACAGGCGGGCATACTGACGGAATTTCCTGGCGGATACTCCTGGCGCTTTTTTGTGGATACCTGTGATGTCAGTACCGTGAATGGAATTCTGAACTGTCCGCGCGAAATTGATATTTCAAACTACAATGGAAGTGGTTTGCCCGGGTTTTACGGCATCAAGTTAGGCGATTTGAATTGTAGTTCCAGTTTTTCGCAAGGCCCGACCGACCGTGCTGCTGCACCTGCTTTGTATGCAAGTGTATGGCCAAATCCGACGCAGCACTCGGCAACCGTGCAAGTGAATTTACCAGAAGTTCGTGCACTCCAGTTCCAGTTGTTTGATGCGCTGGGGCGACAGGTTTTTTCGGAAAATCTTGCCGGACACAAAGGAATGCAGACGATGGTGATTCCCGAAACGGCTATGGCAGTGCCGGGCCTTTACATTTGGCGTTTAGACGCCGGTTCGGACACCCAAACGGGCAAGCTACTGCGCCAGTAGATTAATGCTGTGCTGTTTTGTGTTTACCTACAACTCCATTCGAATCCTGCGTTCGGGTGGGAGGTAGTTGTTCATGCGGTTGGGTAACACCTTCATCCATCCCAGGTTAAGCCCCTGATGCCGGGCAAGGGTCCATCCTTTTGCAGTAGCCGCGGGAAGATCGAAGCTTTCTTTTTTCAGAAAAAGTAAGGCCTCTGATTTGCTCAGATCGAGTGCTGGCAGCGATTTTTGGATGATTTCGCTCAGCGCCAGGGCATGTTCGGGGATAAAATCTTTACCTTTAAACGTACCCACTTTTACACCGAACCATTTTGAATTACAGGCTTTATCGAGCACCAGCAAATCTTGTTCTTGTGCCTTGGGCAAAGCGATGATATCATCTTTGCTGGTCAGGTAAAATGTAAGGATGTCGGGATTGTCCACCCAGGGGAAAAGTAGCGGCAGTTGTGCTTTGGGAACCGGCCGAAGGTGTTGAAAAACAGCACTGGGGTGGTTGCGCTGCGCCCGGTATTCTTTTTCGCAGGATGCTCAGAAAAAACCCTCTCCTTCCAAATGATGGGGAAAAAGCGGTAGGTTCCCTGGCGGCGTGCACACCCCAGCTGGCGGGGATATCGATGCTTACCGGTTCCAGGTCGAAAGTTTGGCATAGCCAGGCCACGTTGTCCTCATTCTCCAAACGATTGTAAGTACAAGTGCTGTAAAGCAGCACGCCGCCTGGGGCAAGGGCGTTGACAGCACCCGGCAGGATGCGTTGCTGGCGAAGTGCACAGGTTTCTACGTGTGGCAGCGACCATTCCCGGATGGCCGCATGATCCTTTCGAAACAAACCTTCGCCACTGCAGGGGGCGTCCACTACCACAACATCAAACCAATCCTCGAGGGCGTTGAACGCATCGGCATCGGCGCTGGTAACGGCTACAGGCAGCACACCCCAGCGTTCGATGTTTTCGCGCAGGGGTTAACCCTAGAGCGCACATATTCATTGGATACCAGCAGTCCTTCGGGGCCAATCAGGTCGCTGAGGAGGGTGCTTTTTCCGCCGGGAGCGGCGCACATGTCGAGTATTTTGAGCGACGCCTTGTTGGCACAGGCCTGTTTTACAGCCTGAAACAAGAACATGGAAGAGGCTTCCTGCACATAGTAACTTCCGGCATGGAGGAGCGGGTCGAGGGTGAAAACCGGACGATTCGCAAGGTAACGGCCATTGGGGTGCCAGGGGACAGGGCCGCTGATGGGTGCGCCAGCAATTTCGTTAGGTTCTGCGCCTGATTTTCCGGGGTTTAATCGGATGCTGATGGGTGCAGGCTTGCCCAGGGCTTTTTCAAACGCCGGATATTCACCGGGAATCAGTGCCTGCATTTGGCTGACAAAAGGAGGAGGTAGCATGGGCTGTTGATTTGGTCCCGGTAAGGACATTCAGGATGCAAAATCCTTTTTATTTCGGGTAAAGAGAAAAAACGTGCCTATTTTTACATCCAAACCCGGCAAATTATTTTCTAAGGCACCTCTTTTGGCTTCAATACAATTTACCCGATGCAAGCACAAGGCGTATTATTATCCATCATTGATCAGGTTAACCATGTTTTGCAGCAGTTGGAACCGGATGCTTACAAAAAGTCCTTACCCGAGTACAACGGAAGTAGTCTTGGGCAACATTTTCGCCATATTCTTGAATTTTTTCAGTGCCTTGAAAATGGAGCGATGACCGGTTTGGTGGATTATGCAGGCAGGGAACGCAATTTACTGTATGAGGATAACCCGAAACTGACCATAGAGGCATTTAATGTGCTGGTTCCAGTTTTGCTGGAATTGCCGCTCAGCAAAAAAGTGCTGGTTCGCGCTGAGTTTGGCAGCGATGAACGTCCGGATTTTGAAAGTTCGGTTGGCCGCGAATTGGTTTTTGTTTATGATCACGCCATCCATCATTTGGCCATCATCAAAATTGGATTGCACTGCCATTTCCCGGAGGTTAATGCCGATCCGGATTTAGGCGTGTCACCTTCTACGATCAAACACCGCAAAGCGATGAGTCAGTAGGTTGCAACTTATTGCGCTGAGCAAATCGTCCAGATACAAGCTTTATCGTTTTCCAGTGTATACCGTTCGAAATGCAGCTGGTAAGACTGTAAAACGCTGCCTTTTTCCACCCAACCAATGGTTTGCCCGCGCCGTCCATTCCAATCGAACGGCTCCAATCGCATATGCCCCCGGAAGTCAAGTTCCTTGAGCCCATAGCTTTGTACATGCTCTCTTTGGCGGTCCAAAAAATGTGAAAGAGTTCAAATTGTACAGTGGTATCATGCTGATGGATAAAAGCCATCTCATCCGGACTGACAAATTTTCCTGCAATTCGGGGCATTTTTTCCACCATTACCTGCACATCGCATCCGCAAACTTTATCGGCCAGCAAGGCGCCAACAATTCCCTGTGAATGACTAAGCGAGCAATGTTGTTCCGGATGGTCCAGAAAAAAAGGTTTTGAAAATGCACTTTTCCCCATCATTAGCCGCTGCGGTGCGCCACTTAGTTTATGCAGCAGCCAACGCCCAGCCAGCCATTCCATTCTCCGAATTCCTTTGTACAGCGCCAATTCCTGTTCCTCTCCGGCAGAAAGCGGTAAGTCTTCGCGAAAGAAGCCTTCGTTCTCTGCAATTTGCCAAAGTCCGATGGCAGTATTGGGCGCAGGATGAAGCGAAAGCAGGAGCGGCATAATGAGAGAAGGTTGGGACAAAAATACATCGGAATGTGGAAACTTATGGTTTCCAACAAAAAAGGCGGGACAAAAGCGGTATAGTTGCTTTTGTCCCGGCCGTTTGCAGGATGGTCCACTATTGGATGACCAATGTAGTGTTTGATTTTTTAGTTTGGCTGCGCAAAATAATTGTCCCACAGAAAGGCGCAATACCCGCAGATGTTTTGCTTCGCAAAAATCTGCGGTAGGCACGGCCTAAATTTTTTCAAAATACTACATTGGTTGACGTATAGTGCCACAGTCACCAGTATATCGATTACAACCGGTGTATGAGTAAAGGAGCAGTTTCTTGTTCGTTTCCTTTTTGCAGGATACAGTAATAGATGCCGGCCGACAAGGCGCTCAATTCGAAAGGCAGCGTGTGCTCCCCTGGCTCCAGGATGGTGCTGTTTTGCAGGGTTTGAACTATACGGCCTTGCTGATCGGTCAACCAGATACTTACCCTCTGGTTTTGAACGGTTTGAAAAGCAATTCTGATGACGTCGGTGGCAGGGTTAGGCATGATGGTAAAGGTAGAAGTATGCTCCAATGTGAGGTTTTGGTCCTCGGAACTGCGAAGATCTCCAATGGGTTCATCAAAGCCAGAACCCGGATAATTGTCCGTTTTTAAGCTTCCCGACATCAATCCGCAGCCACCGCCCGGCAAAATTCGAGCGTGAAACATGGCGCCCGACTGGGCATGAAAACCAGGGACGAGACGAACCGCATGACCTGCATAGGCATTTATTTTGGCCGGACTGACCACATTTACCGCAGGGCCAAAGCTCAGGTCTTGCTGAACGGCAAAGGTTTGGGTGCTGTTCAGTACTACGCCCGAAACCGTGCGATCCAGGTCCATGGCGTCGTTTCCGCTGAACCAAAGCGTAAAACGCTGCGGCCCGTCGGTGAGTGCTCCGGGTGCTACCACCCTAAGGGTGTAGGTTCCGTTTTGCGGGCTCAACAACAGTACTTGTTCCACATTGTCGCGGTCATTGTCGCCAGTTGTTGCGGCAGCGGCAGGGTTATTGGGGTCGAGGGTCCAGGGCAGGAAAGTACTTCCATTGTGGTCCACCCGTAAATCCAGGTCATTGACCAAATACCGTACGCCGGCAGGATTTACGGCGCTGTTGTTGGTATTGTTTGCCGCGGGGTCGTTCCAGCTGAGCGTTGCTTTTAAGGGCCACATGCCCATGCTGTGAATGTTGATGGCAAACGTTTCACCGGCCTCCAGGCTGCCTTCCACGTATTGCTGGCAGCCGTCCATTCCTTCGATGCTAATGAGTCTTGCTGCGTCAGCCACGTTGATCATACCCCAGCCGAAGCGATAATCGGGGCCTGGGTTGTTGCCACATTCATCGGCCATGTGGATGAGCAGGCCTTTGGTGGTAGCAGCCCTCGGTGTTCCTCCGATCACATTGCGCCAGTACTCCAACAGCAGTCCGGTGGCCCCTGCAACAGGGGGGAGGACATAGAGGTTCCGCTTTTGGTGGTGTATTCGTCGTCGGCGGTCCTGTCTGAAGAATACAGCGAAACGCCATCAGCCACTACATCTGGTTTGATGCGACCATCATCGGATGGCCCGAAACCTGAGAAGCCTGCCAGGGTTACCGAGGCTGGACCACTGTAGCCACCAGGCATATTGTTCACTGCACCTACCGTTACAATGTTTTTGGCATTGCCATAAGTTGGGATGCAGTCGAAATCATCCGGGCCACCATCGTCCTCATGGCTGTCGTTCTGAATGGTTGCACTTCCGGCATGGGTATGGTTTACATTCATGCCCGGACCATCGTTTCGGTCGTTCCCTGCTGATTTCACTACCACCAGAAATGGCGCATTGTGGGCGACATTGTCCCAGTCTCTGGCCTGGTCGTTGTAGGCGCCAAATTTCCAGTCTTCATTGTTGCTACCGCCGTAAAATACCCAGTTGCCCATGTTGTCGGTATCCCAACCGGCAAAGGACCCGTACGAGTGGTTGGAAACCAACACGGGTGGCGTTGCGGCGGCAGCGGCGGCCATTTCTGCCAGGTCGTTGTCCAGGTCGTAACAGGCCAGATCAGCGCCGGTAGAAAAGCCTTCTGCGTTGGCATCCACGCCGGATGCGATCATCGTACCGGCGACATGGGTGGCATGGCTGGAGAAATTGGGTGCACCGTCCATTTGCGTGGCACGACCGCCGAACTCCTGGTGGGTAGTACGCACAGCGGCCCGGCTTCCGGGTTCGAAGGCTTCCCAGATGCCCAGGGTGATGCCAGCACCCGTCAGGCCGAGGTTCAGGCTGCCGCCTGCTTTCACATCATCGGCAGAGATGGTTTGTACGGAATTGAGGTTGAAATTGCCGTCGTATATCGGCTGCTCGTTTTCGATGCTTCGCAGTACAAGTTCACCTTGTTGGGAGGATATTCGCAGAGGGTAACCCAGCCGACTGGCTTCGCGGGCCAGTTTCGATTGGTATTGTGCATTTCTACCCTCCAGTTGCTTTTGCAGGGCAGACAGTTTCGCTGTTTCTACCGGTGTCATTTGGGCCAGGGCATGCTCAGCAAAACCCAGGACAATGCACAGCAGTATAAGGCGAACCGTTGTTTGCAGGTTCGTTTTCATATTTTGAACAATAAGAAGTTGAAAAAAATGGGGTTACTGCTTCGGCAAGCGGGATTGTAGTGCAGCGTTTTCGGCTTCCAGTGTTTTGATGCGCTGGTCCATCTCAATCAGGTACAAATAGATGTTTTCGATTTTTTCCATTTGCTGCTTTTGCGACGCACCGAGGTCCAATCCTTTGGCTTCAATCTCAGCGGCAGGGGCAATGCCCGGCAAGTGGCGGTTGTTTTCAACAAAGGCTGCAACTTCTGATAGGGGCGTCAGTTCGTAATCGGGTGCAAAAACGTAGTCGGGCCAGGCGCCGGGCAGTTCTACCAGTACCTCGTCGGTAATGATGCCACCGCGAACACTCAGTGCGTAGCCATTGGCCATCGTAGCGGTACCAACACTCATGCGTTGCAGCACGGTAGCATTGTTGCCGACGCTCAGGTTGTTGCCGATGGTGGCATTTGCATCGGCGGTGATGTTTTGCTGCGCTGTGATGTTTTGGGCTGCGGTAATGTTTTGTCCTCCAGCGATATTGCCTTGAACACTCAGGCCCTGGTTCAGGGTGGTGTTGCCATCAACGCGCATGTCGCCGAGGTTTCGGGTGTTGCCGTTAATGGTGAGCAAAGCAGCCGGATCAGGGGTAACCGTGCCGATGCCAACCTGCGTACCGTCGTCGAACAATTGACTGTCACCAAGCGAATTGGGTGCTGTGAACTTGGCAATGCGGTTGGGCGTGCCGTTGATATCTTCTCCAGTGAGTAATTTGTACCAATTGGCGCCTGCCCAGCTGTTCGCATTGCCGTTGAAACGGCGGGTATAAATGCCGTCCTCGCCAAAAAACAGCTGGTGATCGAAGCTGCTGGCGCCTGGCGCCAGGGAAAGCAAGCCACCATGTGCGCCGGGACCGGCAGGCAAACCCAGCACATTGCGTTGTTTCAGTTCAAAATAGGCCTCATCGATGTAAGTATCAGGTGCGTCATCGGTGCTCTGGTTGTCATCGAAGTGGATTCGACCGAAAAAATCACCGCTGGTGTGGGTATTGCCATTCACGTCGAGGTTAAAGCCTGGTGTCATGGTGCCTACTCCTACGAGACCTTCTGCAGTAATAACCATGCGATCCTGCAGGATACCCGGGCCGGTACGGAATACCAGGTTGGCGGGTAGCCAGTTGGCCGAAACGGGGCCTGTTACAAAAGAACGAATAGAGGCGCCGGTGCGGATGGTGCCAGGCGCTTCGGAGAGAGCCTTCCAGTTGATCTCGCCAATGGTGTCACCCTGCTCGGTAGAGAGCAGTCCGTTTGGGCCACTTTTGTGAAAGTACATGTACAAGCTGGCTTTGGAGCCGCTCACTTGCGCATAGGCGCTTTGGAATTGCAGGCATACGAATGCCAGGAGAATCGGGAGGGAAATGCGTTTTTTCATTTGGTATGTTTTCATTTCATTAAAAAAATGCGGCAGTGCCGCGTTGACATACCATTAATGCAGTGCTCGATAAATTGTGAACACCCGTGACCGTTTTTTTCTAAAAAAGACCTTTTTCTCCTCCTTTTGGACCGTAAAAAATAACCCAGGTACAAAAGTCATCGCTAAAATCAAGGAATCGATGTTCTATCCCGGCCGGTACAAAAAGCAAGTCGCCGGGGCCAAAAGATACCTGGGTGCTGCCATGTAGGAATTGCCCATGGCCATGTAGGACGATGTAAATATCGTCTTGTTCGTGCGGCTGCTGGAGGTCTAGTCCTTCGGGTTTGTACAATTCCACCGACATGGTTCCATGGCGGAAGAGTTCCAGGAAGGTACTACCTTCGTGGCCCGAAAGTTGTTTCAATGTGGCGGCGGATTTCAGTTGCATAAACCTATTTTTTTGACAAAAGTACAGCCATACAAACGCTTAACAGCGGCATTTTACCAGCAAACCGATGTGGTTGCGCTGGCACAGGCGCTGTTGGGGAAAGTATTGGTAACCAACATCGATGGGGTTCAAACGGCGGGTATAATTTCCGAAACAGAAGCCTACCGCGCCCCCGATGACAGGGCCAGTCATGCCTGGAACAACCGCCGAACAAAGCGGACGGAAACGATGTTTCAGGCTGGAGGTTGCGCTTATATTTATCTGTGCTACGGTATTCACCATCTTTTTAACGTGGTCACTGCGCCCGAGGACACCGCGCATGCTGTGCTGGTGCGGGCAATTGAACCGCTGGAGGGTTTGGATGTTATGCTGGAGCGACGGGGTGGTGCGGCGAAATATACAGGAAAGAAAATACGCCAACTTTGTTCGGGGCCGGGCGCGCTGAGTCAGGCACTCGGGTTGACCACTGTTTTGGATGGCCAATCACTGATTATACCCGATTCTCCGGTATGGATTGAGGACAGGGCTATAGCCATATCAGCGCCTGATATTGCCACAGGGCCCAGGATTGGCGTGTCGTATGCCGGCGTGAGCGCAACATGGCCCTGGCGCTTTTGGATAAAAAATACAATTATTTAAACCGGTCTTTTGACCATACTACGAAACCTACTGTCTTATGCCAACCGGAATTTTATTAGATCAGCTCAGTTTTGTGAGTTGGAACAGAGAGCATTTGCTCTGGTTGGGAGCCGGTGCATTAAGCATTGTTGCCTGGCTTTATTTGGGTGTCAGGCAAACAAGCGATTACAATAAACGGCTGGTTGGCCTGATTATGGGTCTGATTCCCGTGGTGATTTGGAACCTGGACAGCATTCGGTTGGCATTTGTAGCGCCAGCGCTGGAACTGGAAGATTTATTGCCATTTCATCTGTGCTATTTTTTGAATCTTATTTTGCCATTTATGTTGTGGCGGCGCTCTTTGCTGCTATTTGAGATCACTTATTTCATGGTTATGGCGGGCTGTTTTCAGGCCTTGTTAACGCCTGATTTACAGGCAACGTTTCCGAGCCATTTGAATATCCGCTATTTTGTGGTACACATTGGGTTGGTACAGAGCACCTTGTACGCTATCGTAGTGTACAAATTCAGGCCTACGCTCAAAGGCATGGGGAAAGCGATCATTTGGGCCAACCTGTACCTGGCGTTTGTTGGTGGGCTCAACTGGTTGCTGGGCACCAATTTCATGTTTTTGCGCCGCAAGCCAGTTTCCTTTACCATTCTTGATTTTTTTGGCCAGTGGCCCTGGTATATCCTGCAAGGCGAAATCCTTGGCCTTCTATTATACTGGGTAGTGTATTTGCCCTTTTGGGTGCCAGCCAAAGTGCGGAATTAAAGGTTCATTTTTACAATTCGGGTGCTTTTGTGTAAGCGTTTTGAACCTTTTGGTAAAACTGTTGGAATACCTCTTCCGGGATCTTATGCCGGATGGACTCCAAAAACTGGATGAGTTTGTTGTACTCATTTTCTGTTAGCACATCGTCCTCCATAAAAGTATTGAAGAGTTCCAGAAAGTTTTCGGTGACATTTCGGGCAAATTGAATGCGTTTGGCTTTGTCTTCAATAAAGGCCAGGAAGTAGAGGGCTTCGGTGTAATTCAATTTTCGGTTCATGACCAACTCATCAACATCAGTCTTAATAGATTCTAGTTGGAAGGAGGCTTCTTCTGCACTGATTTCCTGTTTTTCGAAGCTGCTGTACACCATCAGCGCGCGATCGCCGTACAAGCGCATGAGTTGTTCCCGGCGCCGAAAAACCCACCAACCTGCCAGTGCCGTGAGCAATGCAGTGGCGATCACAACAGATATTTCCACCAGATAACCGGTATCCTGCAGGAATTGTATTTGCCGGGCTATAAGGTTGGTGCCGGGTTCGAGCCCTTGATGGTTAACGGTAAAATCCATTTTATCAAAGTCGCTGATAAAGAGCGGTTTGCCGGGCAACAGGGCATTGATATGGTTAATAAAGACCTGTTTTAGGGCATTGACATCGGAAGCTCGAAACATGGCACGGACATCACTTCCCTGCCCCAGTTGATACCCGGGGCCGTAGCGTTCCAGGATCATTTCATTGGATTTGGTGAAATAGTATAAAAAGCGATGCATTTGGGCGGTGTCTTGCAGGGCTGTCAGGCGGGAGGAATCGGCTGGAGCAGTTGCGCCTCGGGCAATTATTTTTACTTTTTGCTCCTGCAACCAATTCCAAAGCTCGTTTGGGTTGGGCTCCAGGGCATAGGGCCGACCCAGGCGTTTATAATGCTCTTCGTTGAGTTCTACCAGCGATCCCGGGCCGAGGTGCGTAACCGAAATCAGGTAAAAGTTTTTGGGTACCTTTACTTTGTACCCGTTGATGACGGCCTTTACCTTGGCGGTACTCAGCGCCTCCCAAAGTTCTGGTCCGAAAAAGGTTTCCGGGTTTATTTTGTCAAAATTATCGATGACGGTAGCAAAAGACTGCCCCGGCTGTTGCTGGCAGGAGTCCCAGAATGCCAACAATTTTCCGGGCAAAAAGATACCGTCCTCTGTTTCCCTGCCAATGTATTTTTTGTGGTATTCGAGGTCGAAAAGTGGGGCACAATCAATTTCCAGCAGGCGGTCGGGGCTTCCCGACAGCAGGCGGCCCAGGTGCTTGGAGTATTTGGTGGCGCCGGCGCCGGTCACACCGCCCAGCACAATGAATTGCTGTTGTTGGGTTTTTTTAACCAGGTTAACAAAGGGATCCCATTCGATGTTGGAAAGGGAGGGTTGGGCCACCCAGTTCCATGCGCTGGAATCGCCAGGAACAAAGGGGGTGTGGTGGATCGAGCAAAACAGTTGCTGCAGTGAATCCGGGTGCTCGTACAATTGCCTCGGGTGTTGCCGAAGCACCTCACCCGTTTTTGCCCACAGCGGGTCGGGTTGGTTTTTCAAACCAAACCAAAACAATACAGACAAAGCCAATAAAAAGGCGGTCTGCAGGAGACGACGGGGGGTGATTGAAAAAAACAATTCGGGAGGTTTTGAATCGCTAAGGTACATGAAGACAAGGGATTATTGTCTACCTTTGCGCCCTCAAATCAACAGATTGTCCTCGCGAAGTTTCCACTTTTAGGCTGGAAACAAATGTTGCATAACGAACGTCATGTCTACCTACTTACAAGAATTACACCGCCGCCGCACCTTTGCCATCATTGCGCACCCGGATGCCGGAAAGACTACCTTAACGGAAAAATTACTCCTTTTTGGTGGCGCCATCCAAACGGCAGGCGCCGTGAAAAGCAATAAAATTAAGAAGAGTACGGTCTCCGACTTTATGGAGATTGAGCGGCAGCGTGGTATTTCCGTCAGTACGTCGGTCATGGGGTTTGAGTACCGCAACCTGCAAATCAACATCCTGGATACCCCTGGACACGAAGACTTTGCGGAAGACACCTACCGTACCCTGACAGCGGTGGACTCGGCCATTGTGGTAGTGGATGTGGCCAAGGGTGTGGAAACGCAAACCGAGAAACTCACCAAGGTGTGCCGTATGCGCGATACACCCATCATCTTTTTCATCAACAAGCTCGACCGGGAAGGGCAGGATGCCTTTGATCTGGTGGATGAAATTGAGCAAAAACTCAACGTGAAGGTGCGACCCCTCTCCTGGCCTATTGGCATGGGACAGCGTTTTAAGGGGGTATACAATCTCTATGAGCGCAAGTTGGTATTGTATAACCCACACAGCAAGCAAGAAGAGGAAGATATCATTGTTTTTGAGGACCTCATGCATCCGGATTTGGATCGTCTGGTGGGCGAAAGTGCAGCCCGTACCTTGCGGGAAGAGGTTGAAATGGTGGAAACGGTGTATCCTGCTTTTAACAAGGAAGACTATTTGTCGGGAGATATTTGCCCGGTTTTCTTTGGGTCGGCGGTTAACAATTTCGGCGTCAAGGAATTGCTGGATTGTTTTGTCGAAATAGCACCCACACCCCGTCCGCGCCATACAGAAGAGCGGGATGTATTTCCCGAAGAGGAGCGTTTTTCCGGCTTCGTGTTCAAAATTTTTGCCAACATGGACCCGAAGCACCGCGACCGGATTGCGTTTCTGCGCATTTGCTCGGGTAAATTTGAGCGCAACAAAAACTACCGACATATCCGCCTGGGACGCGACATGAAATTTCCCAGCCCAACCATGTTTATGGCCAGCAAGAAAACCTTGCTGGAGGAGGCCTATCCGGGGGATGTTGTCGGGCTTTACGACAGCGGAAACTTCAAGATCGGCGATACCTTGACCGAAGGGGAAATTCTCCACTTTAAAGGAATTCCAGCTTTTTCACCCGGAACAGTTCCGATACGTTGAAAATGCGGACCCGCTGAAGCAAAAACAGTTTGCCAAGGGCCTGGACCAGTTGATGGATGAGGGCGTTGCGCAAATGTTTACCCGGAAATTGGATGGTCGCCGGATTGTCGGCACGGTTGGCCAACTGCAATTTGAAGTGATTCAGCATCGCCTGGAATCGGAATACAATGCCAAATGCCGTTATGAGCCAGTGAGTTTGTTCAAGGCATGCTGGGTGCATTGCGACGACACAAAAGCCATGCAGGATTTTATGGACCGCCGTAAGCGCGATATTGCTGTCGACAGCGAAGGGAACACCGTTTTTCTGGCTGAAACAGCCTGGATATTACAAACGGCACAAGAGAATTTTCCAAAAATCGAATTCCGGTTTACCTCGGAATAGTGGTGGCGGTGACTTTAGTCGCCGCTACTGGCGGTACTTTACTTTGGTTTTAGTTATACCCCAAAAAGCAAGCATGGCGGCATTGTTGTTGTAAATAAATTCTGGGCTCGTAATGGTCCAGGACATTACCTTGCAATCGGCGGCCAATTTTACGGCTCAGTACCTGCCTGCGCCAGGGTATTCAAGGCTTTTCTTTCACAGTCGTTTTCGCCAAATTTAGGCTCGTCTGCTAGGGTGAAATACAAGAGCACGGCGACTATTGCCCAGCGGTAAGTTTGGGGACGAATCGTATTTTTTGTCGCAAGCAAAAAAGCAGTGGACCTGCCCCAAAAATAAAACAAGGCTACGAGAATTGGGCCAGCTGTGTCGTTTCGAATGATGTTCGGGCGGTATTCCCTGTATCCTCCCCAGGGCAACAGCAGCAGGTAAACCAGGATAAAAACTCCGATCCAGCGCAGCGCCCGCAACAGCGACTGGTGGTCGGCATTTTGTTTGTTCCTGTGGAGCAAATACCAGTTTGCCAATACCGCAGCGATCAGGATGCTTAAGCCTGGCTTCAAGCTCAGCATGGCGCCCAAGCCTTTGGCCAGAAGCCCATAGCGTTCCAATAAATTGGGGCCATCAAGGGGTGTTTGGGGATCAAAACTGCCCAGATAATAGGAGTACAGACAAAGTGCAGCGAAAAATACCAGGTATGGCGCTTGCGGTTCTTTTACGGTGCGTTGCAAAGCCGCTACCCAGGAATGGGATGGAACCCGGTTTTTAATCGTAAAATAAGCCAAGAGGAACGCAGAAATGACTAAACTCACCCCAGGGATAAGCGGCCCGCTGAAAGCCAGCACAAGAGCCAATCCCAGCCAGACAATTTTGCTGATCCATCCGGACAAAACAGTCTGGCCTAAAACCAGGGACCTGTAAATAGGCCAAAACAAGAGCAACAACAGACCAAGTGGAAGTGCGTAAAAAAAGGTGTAGGTAATGGAATGGTCGATGATTCCCATGATCCCTGACAAAATACTGGTCTGGAAAATAGGCACGATCAGTGCAGCCAGAGGCAGGAAATTTCGGGACTCCGGTTTTTGATGAAGGTGCGCATAAGCCGACAACAGCAATAAAATAAGGATTTGAATGAGGGTCTTGGCCAGGGCTGCCGTGGCATAAAGGCTGTCGATCGGGCTCATGAACCGTTGCAGGAAAAAGGGAACCGACCGAAACCAGGTTTTGGTAGCGTAATGGGCAAAAAAGCGGTTGGGCGTGATCGTTGGTTGCTGGCTGCTTATGGTGTTCCAGCCCAGAGGGTCGTCCCAAATGTGCTGGTACATCCCATCGGGTAACACTACGCAGGAGAGGTCACCATCAAGGGGCATATTAAAGTGCTGAACGAAAGAATAGCCAGTATCCGCAAGCAGAAACAGCAGCAGCCCAAGCCATAAAACCATTTTGTTCATGCGGACAAAAACGCTATTTTTTGGTATAAAAATGCACGATTGGAATGTCTACTGCTACAAACCCAAGCAGCCGCCAACCCCGGTCGTTTTGGATGTTCAGCTGTGCACCAGGGTCAATTTTTCTAAGGTTTGGGCCAACCTGTGCCCCGAAGCCGACGGAGATCGGGATGTCCCAACCCATGCCGTAAATGACAAAGGCGCCAGGCGCGAGGATGTTGCTCCATTCCAATGCTGGCAGGCTTTCGGTGTTGGCATCGTTGAAACGGTAGGCAGTGATGGCGCCAACGTCGATCAGGGAAGTGTAGAAACTCATGGCGCCGCGGTTACGGCCGAGCCCAAAATTGAGCCCAACCCCTATCGGCGCTGTTACCGCGAGCGTGTTGGCTTTGCCGGCTTCCTCAAGCGTTTCCGTGCCGTAGGCCAATCCGGTGTAGGCGTTGAGGCTGAAGGAAAATTTGGCGTGTTTTTTCATGGAGGAACTTCCTGGTGGTAGTGCAAACAACTCGATGGCCTGCTCCATTTCAGAAGGAGAATCGGCTTCTGCTACAGTAGCAATGAACATGCTGTATTTTTGGAAGCCCGTGCGAATTTTTCCGTCGAACTGCTCGGGTCCTAGAAAATGGTCCAGAAGTACAAGGCAGTTGGTGACGGCGAGCGTGTATTGCTTTTGCCGTACGTTCAGGTTGAGGTTGTTGAGCTCGCGGAGGTCGGTGAGAAAGCGCTGTTCTATGCTATCCGTTTCGGGATCGGGGAGGATGATTTTTCTAAATTCCAGTCCCGATTCCAGCAGGGAGAAAAAGTTGTTGAAAAACTGGAAATAGACTTCGTAATTGCTGGAATCAGATCCCGTTTTGGTCGCCATCATTTGAACACTTTGTTGCATGGTTTGTCAATAGCCAACAAATCGGATGGCCTGGGTGCGCAATTGCTCGATGGTGGTGGCGGTGTTGGCGGCTCCTTGCAGGCTTTTTTGCAGGCTCCGCCCATCGCTGAAACTGACGTTGCCTGCTTTTTGGTACATCAGTCCGAGGTAGAGGTATAGGGTGAGGGGATCGCGGAGGTTTTTTTCAATGTCTTTGCGTTTCATCCAACCGCTGGTATCCTGGAGGGAGGAGGAGAAGCGGTCGAGCAGCCGGAAGCCACCGGCGAGGTTGGCCAGCTGTGTTTGTTGCTTGAGGCTGGACAGCTGTGTCCAGCGGGTGCTGTCTTGCAAGCTGGCATCTACACCCATATAGCGGATCATGTCGGCTGGCCGGCCGCCGTCTACGAGTTGCTGACTGAGTCCGAGGAGGTCATTGGTCAGCATTTCCATCATGGGCTGGTTGTTCAGCCAGCCAAACTGCTCCAGTCCTTTTTGCAGGTTGCTGGGGAGTGCCTTCATATCGCGGCCATAATTTTGCCGCAAGGCATTGAGATAAGTATTGTATTGGTAGATCTCGGTTCCGATAACGCCTAGCAGGCTGGCGGTTTCCGGGAAAAGCACATTGAGGTAGGCGTTGTTTTTGATTTTATCCTGAAAGTCTCTGAAAAACGCGATGGTCAGTTCCTGTTTGGTGCGTTTAACCAAAAATCCCGCCAGGCCATCGGCCAGGTTGGTTACAAACATCCCTTTGCTGGGTGTGCTGCCAATGGATCCTCCGGCTTTGGTATCATCTACCATTCCATCCAGGAAGGCGACGGAATGGTAGGTGGCTGGTAAGAGTATTTTGGCAACGCCTTGCTGATCGCTTATAAAAGGATTGCCGAAAAAGGCATCCGGAACATCCTGATCGGGGCTTTGGGAGCTGGGGTCGGGGATATAGCGAAGCAGCAGTTGCAGGTAAGCCTCCTGGTCTTCCGGGGCGCCGCTGAGCTGGGCGATGGTGCTGCCATTTTCAATCGGTTTGAGGTATTGCCGAAGTGCAATAGCGTCTTGAATTTCAGATTGGCCGTTTACCAGAGGTGAAAGGGAAAGGGCGATGAAGACAGTGAGCAAAAACGGTCTCATGTTATACATTTTGGCGAAGGTGGTAGGGTTTGAGGGCTTTGTCGTTGAGTAGGGCTGCCGGGGTAAAGGGGAGCGCAAGGGTTTGCAAGGCATCCAGCAACTGGGTCCGGCTTCTGCGGTTGTAATTATTGCCTTCTGTGGCCTTCCAAACGCTGATGCGAAGTGCCGCAATTGCTGCCAGCGCCGTTGTAGCATGGCTGTTTCGCCAATTGCTGCTCAGGACGGGGTTGGATTGCGGGTCGTTGCAAAATTCACCTTCGGCTTCGGGCCAGACCTGCTCAAAACCCTTGGCCAGCCGATCGGTCGTTTTCCAGTTGCGCAGCAGGGCATCTTGCAATACCCCTGTGACAATAACCTCCGAACGGTTGGCTGGAAACTGCAGGTTGTTCAGTCGATCAAGCCGTGCTGTATTGGGCCCGGTGGTAAAAAGTTGAACTTTGGTGTTCCGCATTTGCTCAAACAGGGCATCGATTTCGGCTTGTACCGGGGGCTGTTTGAACGTTGGGGTATAGGGTGCGGCTATGATTTCGGCGCCAAGCCGAAGCGCCGCCTTTAAGGCTTTAATAAAATATTCGGCATACGACTCTCCAGCATTATCCCGCACTTTAAAGAGGAGAATGCGCGCTTGTGGCGCTATCCCATTTATGTTGATTGCGCCAGCTGGCCGGGCGGCTATTACACCACAGGTTTGCGTGCCGTGTAAGTTGCCCATAAATGTAGCATCGGGAATGGCGTCGTTGCCGGTACAGGTATCGGGATTGAAATCGGCGGCAGCAGCGTCGAATTTGCAGCCTGCCTGGTTAAGGTGGGCAAGCGCAGGGTGATCGAGGTTGACGCCAGTGTCAAACAATGCGATGGTGACATTTTTGCCTTCCGAATCGCGCCAGGCTTGAGGAATGAAGGTGTAGTCGTTGGCCATAATCAATTGGTGGTGGGATTCAAACCATGGTTTAATGCCATGAAGGTTGTTTTGATGAGCATCAAATATAGATCTTTTTCTATAAAAGTATAATTCGACGATCTGTTCCAACACAATCCGAGCCCTAATCGACCAGTCGATTAGGGCTCGGAAAAAGATGATGGGCAGTGGCGAACTATTGCTTTGTTCTGCCGGCTTTTACGCGATTTACAAAGGCATCAGCAATGGAGGGGTTGGCTGCAATGATCTCGTATAATTCGCCATCGGGCATTTTGAGTTGGGTTTCTTTGGGTTTCAACCCGAGCAGGGTATCGTTGAATCGGGTACTGCTGGAAACTACGTTCATAACGCCAGCCTGGTAGCCATAGAAATACCAGAGATCGGGTGAAACCTTGATGTAGAGATAAAAACGGTCGTCGCCACCCGAAGGCATTTTGTACTCTACGAACATGTTGAGCACCTTGTTGATGATTTCACCATTGACCGAAATTAACGGAAACTTGTCCTCTGTGCTGAGAAACGACTGGTACTCATCATTCCAGATGACGGTGTGGCGTCCGAGTAGAAAACCATATTTGTCGTCTTTTTTGGGTAAACTGATGATGTTAAGTTTCAGGTTATCCTGCACTTCTTGTTCTGTTGCAGGATCGCTGATAAATGGTAGAATGGCTTGCTGATAAAAAGCGCCTTGCGTTGTATAGGAAGCCTGCGGTGCGTCGAAGCTAGAGGATCTGATGTCGTTGATCATTACATCGTACAACACCTTTGGCAGCGTGATTTGTATGCCGCTCATCATCTCTCCGGTAACGGTATAGGTACTGGTACTGTCGGGCAGGTTGAAATCGGATTTCAGTTTTCCGCCAGCGGTAACGTGCATGTAGTTCAGTCCTGACCCGATGTTGAGGTTGCCATCTGCGGTCACAGTACCGACGCGGTTGTCGAAGATCATTTGATTGCCCCGCAGGCTGTTGTCTACCACCCGGGAAGAATCGCCAAAGAAATACCGGTCAGTTTTTTCGTCGTACTGAAAAACGCCCTCACAGTCGATGATGTCGCGGTCGACCCGGGCATAGGGTGGGAGCAGGATGCGGGGGTAACAGATGCCGCTTTCTTTCGACAAATAGAAACCGGTTACCAGTGGCTCCTCATCGGCGTTCTTGACATTCTTGATGTTCAGCAACGGGTCGTTTTTGTCTACCTCTGAATACATCGTAAACCACTGGTTGTTGGGCAATTTATCGGCATCCAACTGGGCATAGCCTTCAAAGCGAAGGTTGAGTTTGGCAGAGTTGAGCAGCACATCTCCCTTGAAACGGGTTTTTACATCCATCCGGAACGCTGTGCTGTCGCCAACCTGGCCTTTTGCTGTGGTGTGTACCGCTTTGGTGGCCATGCTTCCGCCGCCGTAACGCTCGCCGACAATGTTGTTGAAAAAGATCTCCTGTGTGTAGCCGGGAATGTTATATTCGTAAAACCCAGTTGCTTTGTAGGTTTTCCGACCCAAAATTTCCACCTCGGCGCGGTTGATGGTGTGGTACTTGCTGGCGGTGTCGGCTTCAATTTTGGTGTTCTTCAAAATTTGCATTTTGCCGCCCGGGAGGATCTCCACATCGCCATCGCTGAGGTAAATGAAGGCATCGGCAGCTTTGATCTTATCGACACCTCCAATTTTCAGCTGGCTTGACTTCATGTCATAGAGGGCAGTTTTTCCTTTAAACTGCAGGGTGTCCTGTTCCGGATCGATGGAAACGAAATTGGCAGGGTTATTTGGATCACTTTTAAAAGTAATGGTTTGGCCTTTCATGTCCCAGCTGAACTCGTTCATAGAGGTACGGTATTTGTTCAGTGGCAGGGTAGTATTGGATTCGGCGGTGTTGGCTTTAAAGTCGCCCTTGAGTACATCGAAATCGAGCTGGCCGTTCACGTTTTTGGAGTCGAACACGATATCATCGCGTTGTAAAGCCTTGATCTGAAGGTCGGCTGTATCAGCACTTGCCTGGAAGGGGCCGTAGGAAATCAGTTTGGAACTCATGCGCCCTTCAGTCCAGTCGAAAATACCCTGGCCCTTCAAACCCGATGGCGTGAGTACGAGTACTCCTTTGTGAAAATACCCGGGTGATTTGAAGAGTTCAAAGTCTTTTGCCTTGCTTTCAACATACATGGAGTCGCGGTAAGGCAGCCAATTTACTTTCACATCTTCACCGCTGGCCTGGGGCACTTTTACTTTACCAGCCCGGTCTTCTGTCATGAAAAAGCGTCGGGCAGTCCCGGTCATTTGCCTTGGGCGAAAAACAATATCTTCGGATTCAATGCTTGCCGTCAGGTATTCCACTTTGCCTTCGCCGAGGAAGCCGCGGTTACTGAGGTCCACTTCGCCCGTAAATTTTCCTTTCGCCTGGTAGGTGGGGTAACCGGCTGCAGGTGTTTTGTGAATAAATCCAAACGATTTGTCCTCAGCGCGCACCACAATGGTTTCGCGGAATTTTGGAAAAATTTCAGATGATTGCATTTCTCCCTTAAACTTGAGGTCTCCGGCCGAGTGCTGTCGAGGCCATTGAAGGCAAAGGGGTCGAGTTTGAAGAAAAAGGAATCACGTTTGTACACACCGCCCTGAATGTTACTGCGCTGGTAGTACACGAAGGAGTTTTCCTTGGATTGCAGGGAGGGGAAAATAGAGAGGTCGTCGCGACCCGATTTGTTGTTGGGCGCATCCACCAGGATTACCCCCGAAACGTATTCCACCGTGGAGTTCATGGCGGAAGCGATGGGTTGTCCATTTTTATCGAGTTCGCCTGTGGGGAGGTAAAAGTCTAGGTTGCGTACGGAGTCGAATTCCACCTGGTATTTATCGTAAGTGAAGTGCATGTCCTTGCCCTGAATGAGCGCAAACCCAGAGAATAGCCTGCCGCTGAAGCGCATATCGCGGTTTTGCAACAGCACCATGGAATTACCCTCCGGAATCAAGGCAGTTTTTTGCCGGGCGCTCAGTTCCAGTTTTTTTACCTCGTTGATGGTGGTCTCTTTTGTTTTCAGGTCGAGCAATGCATTGGCGCCAGAGCTTTCAGAAATAATATTGATGGCATCAAAGTCTTTTTTGCCCTGACTGGCCAGTGCGTAATGGATGAGTTTGTCGCGCAGTTCGATCTCATGGCGATCAAAATAGTAGTTAACAAAGCCCTTGGCCACCATATCGGCCAGCAGCGATTGAATGCTGGAGTAGTCGAAATTAGCGTTCAGGCGCTTGGCGAAAGCATCATCGGAAACAATCTGGCTGCCTGTTTCGGTATAGAGGATGTACAGGGTTGCTATGGGGTTTTTGCTGGCGATGCCTTGCATTTGGGTGTATTCCTTCGCGTCGAAGCGGTTGGAACTTTCAAACTGCACTTTTTGGGGCAGTCCTTTGGCAACGCCCATTTTGGAACCGATTTCCAGCGAATCGCGCGAAAGATACCAGGTGATGGACTCAGCGTCGAGGTTCATGTTGTAAAATGAAGAGAAGAAGGGGTTGCGTTCGGTGCCTTTTTCTCCGCGGGAGAGTTGAATGGTTTCTTTCGGAATGTCAACACGGAGGCTGACGGCCGGATGGAAAGGCTGTCGTTATCCATGTACAGTTTGCCATTCACGCCATTGGCTACAAGGTTTTGCTCGCGTTTGATGATGAACAGGTCACCCGTTCCAAAAAAGACCTTTTGGCGTTTTCGGTTGTACATAGTTACCTGGGCGGGGTCCTCGTTGGTTCCAAAACCAAACAGCGAATTGCCATAGAGGCGGAAGCCGCCTTCGTATTCGATGCCCTGTCCGATTTTATTGATCTTGAGGTGTTTGTCAAAACTTTCAAACTTGGGGTACTGATTGCCCGCACCCACGGTAACATTGTGCTCAAAAGATCCGTAAATGGGGCCTTTGGGGAAATACAAGGGATAAAAAAACTGCACGGTATCCGACTTGAACAGGGGCTTAACCGCTTCAATTTTGTAGGTGCTCAGGAGGGCATAAACGGTAGAGTCGAGGCCGGCACCCTCCCAGGTGACTTTCCCCTGCTTCCCCCACCAGGTATTCTCCAGGGGTAGATAAACCCCACTGGCGTTGAGTATCTCAATGGAGTCGGTTTTTCGCGAACCAATCAGTTGCACATCTTTGCATTCCAGCTGAGGCTGGTTGTCTTGAAACAGAAAGTTAAAACTCCCACCTCGGATATGCCAGGTGACGGAGCCACCTTCTCCTTTTTTGAAGGCGCGTTGCTCCATGAAGTCGGCTGAAAAGTCGAGGTACTGACTGATGGGCTTTGTTTTGCCCCGGTCAATGGAGGCAAGGGTTTGTTCCGTCAGGAGGTTCCAGCGGTCGAACAGTGTAGTATCGGGGTCGGTAACCGCTGCGGAAACAGCATTGATGTAATTCAGGTAATAAGGGAATGACGACAAACGTTGGGAAGCGAGCAGGTTGGTTACCCTCATGACGGCCTGCAGGCGAGGTTCTGATATTTTTCGCGTCTTGTAGTTTTTTTCAAATACCGTGAACGCCTCCAGGAGGTCGGGACGTTTGCTGGCTGTCATGAAATCGCCCAGTTTGTCCACAAATTCGTTGGGATCGGAGGGAAAACTGGTTGGCATCTGCGACCATCCCTTGGTCATGCCAATCAGGAAGCAAAAGAAAAATAACAGCAGGGAGCGGAAGAGGTGGATCATGTCTTGAAGGATAAAAGGGCAACCGAAGTTTGGCAGGTCTTCAGCCTTTAGGCATTGGTCATTGGCACTGCCAGAAATAATTAAATGTTTGATAAGCAAATCTTTGAAAATTAATGCTGTCCAGATACTGCTTGCGATATTTTAACAACAGATCATTGCCAAATCCCAACACCAAAAGACTAAAATTTAGTTTAGGACAGGAATGGCTGCACAATATTACTGGAAAGTCGGTATTCGTGCATTGGGGTTGCATACCAAACGCCGGATGGCGCTGTTTATGCCATGTAAGCTGCTTTTTAACGATCAGCGTCTTACAAAATGGATGCAAAGCCAGTAGCCGCGCTGTTCAACCGATTGTACCGCAAACCCGTTTGCAGCAGCTGTTTGGGTAACAACATCTTCATCGGCAGGCATAAATCCGGACGCCAGCAACCAGCCTCCCGGGCGGGTCAATTGTGCCAGTCGCGGCAACGAATCGAGGATCACATTGCGGTTAATATTGGCTAAGATACCGTCGAATGCAGTGCCTTGCACTGCTTCGATGGTGCCACAGCGCGCCACCACATTATCCACTGCATTGGCAGCGCAGTTGTCGATGGTGTTGCGCCAGGACTCCTCCTCGATGTCAACGGCTTCGATGTGCCGGGCGCCTAATTTACTGGCCAGGATGGCCAGGATACCGGTTCCACAGCCATAATCGAGCAGCGAAGCGTCTTGGATGGGCAGGGCTTCCATGGCCGACATACACATCCAGGTGGTTTCATGGTGTCCGGTACCGAACGCCATGCGGGGCTGGATGTGGAGTTCAAATTGCACACCTTCGATCGGGTCGTGAAAATCAGCCCTAACGGCGCAAAAATCGCGCACCACCACCGGCTGGAAATTGGATTCCCAAACCTCATTCCAGTTTTGTGCCGGGATAAAGGTTTTCTCCCATGCGAATGGGAAATCCTGTTGAAGGCCTGCCAGTAAGTCTTCCACTGTTTGCTGAGCTCCCTCCTGGTCGGGCAAGTAAGCGTGCAGACCTTCAGTGGTTTCTTCAAACGTATCAAAGGGTGCGGATTCCAGATAAGCCAGCAGAATTTCGGCTGTTTCGGGTTCGGTGCGGAGGGTATATTGCCAATAGTTCACGTGCGGTGATTTTGGCGCGAAGGTAAGGAAATGCTGCTTGGGCTGGTAAATTGTGGTGCGGCAGTTTACTGCTGCAGACAATGGCTTTCGAAACGATAGTTGTACACATCCGGTAAATAAAATCGCTGGTCGAATAATATTTGCTATTCACCCATTTAACAGCACGTTTGCAGAACAAAATTCCAATTTCAGGCGTTCTGACGGAGTCTACCCTGTATACCCAAACAATAACTACCTTTCAAATCCCGAATTATGCGCTTTTTGCTCCGCTTAGCAGTACTCCTGATTGGAATTCTGCTCATTAACCCTGTTTTTGCCCAAACAACGGCTACAATCAGCGGGCGCCTCACCGATGCAACCACAGGAGAAACCCTGATTGGGGCTACGGTGGAGGCGCTTGGCCTGGGCAAAGGAAACATCAGCAATGAGTATGGCTTTTACTCGTTCAGTCTGGCAGAAGGCGCTGATTCGGTTACCCTCCGGTTCAGTTACCTGGGTTACGAGTCCAAAATGCAACGTATTTTTCCCAAGGGCAACATTAAACTCGATATTGGGCTACAACCCGCCGGCAACGTGATGAAAGAGGTGGTCATCCGTTCCAACCCGCTGGAGGAGAAAATGAAGAGCACCGAAATGTCAGTGTCAACCATCAGTGCGCGGGAAGTGAAGGCTTTGCCCGCCCTGTTTGGCGAAACGGATGTCATCAAGATTTTGCAACTCAAGCCTGGCATTACCCCTGGTGCAGAAGGCACTACCGGGCTTTTTGTGCGTGGGGGCAACAGCGACCAGAACCTGATTGTGCTGGATGAAGCCATCGTGTACAATGCCAATCACTTGTTTGGCTTTTTCAGCACCTTCAATTCGGATGCTGTGAAAGACCTAAAAGTGTACAAAGGCGGTTTTCCGAGCCAGTACGGCGGGCGCTTGTCGTCGGTGATTGATGTGCGGATGAAAGACGGCAACAACCAGGATTTTACCGGTTCCGGTGGTTTAGGACTTATCTCCAGCCGTTTGACCCTGGAGGGGCCCATCCAGAAAAACAAATCCTCGTTCATTGTTAGCGGTCGGAGAACGTATGCCGACTTGATTACCAGCGGCATCAACCGCGCCAATGAGGGCAAAGCAGATTACAACCCCATTCCCGATTATTACTTCTACGACCTCAATACAAAAGTAAACTTTACGCTGTCGGAAAAAGACCGCCTCTACCTGAGTGGCTATTTCGGCCGCGACGTTTTTAATTTTAAAAACGAAACCTTTGATTTCCGTTTCGATTGGGGGAACGCCACCGGTACTGCCCGATGGAACCACGTGTTTAACCCGAAATTATTTGCCAACACCACCTTTACCTACTCCGACTACCGCTACCGGATCAACAATGAATTGCAGGGATTTTCTTTTAACCTGGGTTCCGAAATAACAGATGTCAATACCAAAATTGATTTCTATTACCAGCCAACCAACAAACATACCATTCGCTTCGGCGCCAGTGGAACGTACCACATGTTTACCGTAGCGCGATTGAAGGCCGGCAGTTCAGACGGGCGCATCAGTTTTGAATCGGGGCAGGATTTCACCGGCATGGAGTACGGAGCCTATTTTTCGGATGACTGGGCACTCACCAGCCGACTGAAGGTTAATTATGGCGCCCGCGTATCAGCCTGGCAGAATGCACCCGCTTTTTACGCAGGTTTTGAACCCAGGGCGGCGGCCAATTATACGGTGAACAACAAATGGTCGGTGAAGGCCTCTTATGCCCGGATGAACCAATATTTGCACCTGCTGGCGAGCAGCGGCCTGTCGTTGCCTACCGATATTTGGTACCCCAGTACCGAAGGTGTAAAACCAGAAATCAGTGACCAGATTGCGTTAGGAACCTCCTATCTGATCAACAATAAAGTGTTGATCACCTGGGAAGGCTGGTATAAGTGGCTGCAAAATCAGGTAGACTTTAAAGACGGCGCCGAATTGTTTGGCAACAACGACCTTGAAAACGAACTGGCCATCGGTCGCGGTTTTGCCTTTAGCCCGCTTGAACTGGAAATTGAAAAGAAAGACGGTCGGCTGACCGGCTGGATCGGTTATACCCTGGCCTGGGTGCGCCGGGGAGAATTTGCCGACATCAACAATGGCGACTACTTTGCCCCGCGCTTCGACACCCGCCACAACCTCAGTGTGGTGGCAATGTACGAGTTGAGCAAACGCTGGCAACTTACGGCTACGTATGTGTACACTTCCGGTTACATCAGCTGGTTGCCCGTTGGCCGCTTTACGTTGAACGATGTACCTGGCGCACCGATTCAAACGGTTGTGCCGATTTACGGCGACCGGAACACCTTCCGTTACCCGGCTTACATGCGTGCCGACCTGGGTGTGGTGTTCAAGTTCAAAACCAAGCGCCTGGAGAACGACCTGACGCTCAGTGTGTACAATGCGACGGATCGCCGGAACCCCTATTTCATATACCTGGAACCCGAGTTTCAGACCGTCCAGCAGGGTGATTCTGCTATTGATATCCCAACGGCCATCAAGGCAAAACAGGTGTCGCTGTTCCCCATTTTACCATCCCTGACCTGGAATTTTAAATTTTAAACCCCAAACCTTGATTTGCTATGGTATCCCTTTTGAAAAAAATATTCCCCTTTTCGCTGCTGCTCCTGGTGGCCTGTAACCTTACGAAAGACGTAGATGTTGTCCTTCCGGAATACGATCGCCAGCCGGTGGTGGAGTGTTACCTGGAACCGGGAAAGCCCTTCCGCATGTTGTTGTCGGAAAGTTATTCTTTCTTTGATCCTTTCAACCTGGATTCTAATTTTTTACAAAACACCCTGCTCGACAGTGCGGTGGTGACCATTTCTTACGATGGCAAAACGGAAACCCTGGCCAACCAGTTGTCGTTTGAGTTTAGTCCGCTGAAAATTTTCAACTATACGGGTACCGCTGTAGTTCCGGCTACCACCGGCATGGAATACACCCTGCACATCATCTTGCCCAACGGCAAAGAAATTAATGCTCAGGCTGTGATGCTCCCTAAAACAATGATCGATAGTGTGAAAGTGGAATTCAGCGCCGATGCGGATACCCTGGCGCGGGTGTTAACTTACATCAACGACGACACGACGCAGGATAATTATTACCGGCGAATGTTGAATTACAGTTCGCTGGACAGCACGGCCGCGCAGGATTTTATCGTGAACGACCGAATTTCCCAAACCTCCCTTATTGCCTTTGGAACGGGCTATGATCTGAAAGAAGGAGATACCATCATCAATACCATTTTCCACATCAGCAAGCCGTATTACGACTACATCGAAAGTGTTCAACTGGCAGTAGCTGGCAATGCGAACCCTTTTGCGCAGCCCTCCCCGATTAAGAGTAATGTCAGTGGTTCGGGCAATCCGGTCGGGGTTTTTACATGCCTGGTGTACGACAGGGATACCACGGTGGTGCACAAATAGGTTGTTAGTATTTTTCAGCAGCCGAATTTACATCGCAACCACATTACATGAAGAACCCCGGTAGGGAGGCATAAGGCTGCCCTATCGGGGTTCCGCATTTATTCGGCATTTGGCTACCGGAAGGTTTTGGGCCCTACCTGCAAACCAATGGTGATACCCATTCGGGCGATAAAATTGAAATAGGCGTCTTTTCGATCCTGCAACATCTTGTTGTTGTACGTAAACTCCTCGCCTTCAAGACCTCCACGATCGAATTTATTGTACCCGAGGCCCATGCCAAAAAATAGGTCGGCCGCCAGGATCTTGCCATTGCCATGGAAATTGGAGTTCCACATCAGTATATATTGTTCCAGTTTGGGCTTGTACACTTCATTGGAGTAGACGGTGGCGTTTTTGCCATCGAATACATTCGTCGTGATGGCATCGTATTCCCGTAAATTATAGCCAAACAAAGGGCCGGTGTAACTGCGCGCGCCGAGTTTGCCGCCCGTTTTTCCATAAAATCCGGCATGGGCATAATAGCCGCTCCAATTTTGTGCATTGTCCTTATCGCCGAAAAGTTTCAGGCGATCGCGTTTTTCGTTGATGAGCAAGTAGGATGCCCAATCATCAATTTTTTGGTTTGTATCGCGGCAACACCACCGTAGTTGAGTTTAAACAGCGGAATAACATACACACCCAGGTACAAACCGCCTTCGCGGTTAGCGGTGCGTTCCTGGCGCTTTTTTTGTTGTTCGCAGCTGGCGGCTTTTTCGGTGTAATAATTGGCCTTTTTGGTGTCCTTGAGTTGGGTATATTGTTCCGATAGTTTGCGCAGACCGCTACAGTCGGTTTCCGTAGTAAATCTGGCGGATTGGTTGATGGCCAGTCTGGCGGTTTCCAGGTCGTTGTTGTCCAGGGCATCTTCGGTCAGTGTACTGGCAAAGCTGCTGTTGCTGTAGCCACTTTGCAGTGCCGTACGGCCAAAGGAAAGGTACTGCAAATGCAAATTGGCCTTTTTCAACAAGAGGGCTGCTGTGGCCCATTTTTCGCCATGAGTACTCAGTTCGGGGGCGGATTCCAACGCTTTTTGCAGGGCATCGGCCATTTCCAGTGGAATATTGGTCACATCTGCGCTCTGTTGTTCTTCAGTATCGAGGAGTGAGTACGAATCGATGGTTTCAATGGCGGTTTCGACCAGTTCATCGTCATTTTCACCGCGACTGGCTTTCATTTTTACAATCCAGTTGCCAGAAAGCGTGTTGAGAAAGCTTGCTGATGTAGGGGTTTTCCCGGGCTTTTCGGCCATAAGGCAAGGCCTGTTCGTAGTTGTTGTTTTTGTAATTGCACTCACACATGCCGGTGTAGTCCCCGGCTACGGTGGGGGCAAAATTTTCCCAGCGCACCACATATTTTTTTCCGTCCAGCATGTATTCCAAGGGGAAATTACCACTGGTAAAACGCCCCATATCGGGTTCAATGCCTTTGTAAATCTCGAAAGCCTCAGCTTGTTCCCCTTTCATGCCCAGTACAAAGCCTTTTTCATACCGGAAATTGGCCAGGAAATATTTGGCAGCATCTGCTACCATGCCGCTTTCTTTGTCGATGATACCAGAAAGTCTGCTGGTATTTTTACGCACACTGGCATCCAGGGCCGCTATATCGCCGTCGGTAATTGTGTTGGGCTTGAGTTTGCCCGTCATGTCCCGCAGCGCGTTGTAGTCGCGAACCGAAAGTTCCAGGTCTTTTTCTGACTGTGTTTGGGCAACAGCGATGGATGCACTGCCTGCGATCAACAATAGGCTAATCAGGAGTTGTTTCATAGGATAGTTTTTGCTGTGTAAAGGTGGTTTTGCAAATATAGATCATTTGCCAATATGCGCTTGAGCAAAAAAAGCCCCGCGATGGCATCAGAAAGTTTGCAATTCAAATCTTCTGTGTCATTGCGGGGCCAGGCAAGCGTCATCGGAAGTTCCGATTAAGGCGTTCGGGTGGTGCCATTCGACACCAGTTCTTGTTTTTCTTTTGATTGACCCTGGTCGCTGGCTTTGCTGGCTTGTGTGAACAGGAAATAACCCAGGGCGAGGTGCAGGGTAATGGTCAGAGTACAGCAATCGATTTATTGCTTTTGTTGGGGCGATCTTGTGGATAGTTCATGATGTGGCGATTAAATGAATAATACGTTTCAGGTACATTAGCCCAAAAACGTGCCACTTTATAGTAGATATTTCCCTACCCCTATAGGTTTAAATAAACGTTAACAAATGATAATTTTGTAATTGACTGATTATCAGACATCAAGAAGCCCTTCAGGTAAATTTGTTAAAACTTCTTTTTTTTCTGCATCAACGGCTACTACAAAATGCTGGTTGAGCGGAACCAATACTTCCCGACCCTGGTATTGCAGTACCGCTATCTCCTGCTGCGGCATTTCCAGCACTTCCTCAATGGCACCGATGGCGCCCAAATGTTGGTCGACCAGGGTGAAGCCACTGACATGGGCGTATTCCAACACGTCGGCAACAATTTCAAACCTTTTGGGCAGGTCGGTATCCAACAAAAACACCTTGCGCGATTGCAGTAAGAGGGCAGCCTCCCGGTTGGGGATATCTTCGAACCAAACAATGTCTTCGTAACTGCCCCGAACGCTTTTGAGGAAATAAGGCACCTTCGTGCCTTTAATGTCGAGGAAAACGCGCTTTTTTCGCTGCCATACATCCCAGAACGCTTCCTGGATGAATATTTTCAATTCACCTTTAACACCATGGGTTTTTTGCGTGTAGCCGATTTCGAGGTAGGAGGACATAGGGTGGGTTGTAAAGCAGGCTGTAGAGTAGGTTGTAGAGTGGGCTGTAGAGTAGGCTGTAGAGTAGGCTGTAAGGTAGGCTGTAAGGTAGGTTGTAGAGTAGGTTGTAGAGTAGGTTGTAGAGTAGGCTGTAAAGTAGGTTGTAGAGTAGGCTGTAGAGTATGCTGTAGAGTAGGCTGTAGAGTAGGCTGTAAAGTAGGTTGTAGAGTAGGTTGTAGAGTAGGCTGTAAGGTAGGTTGTAGAGTAGGTTGTAGAGTAGGCTGTAGAGTAGGCTGTAGAGTAGGCTGTAGGTAGGCTGTAAAGTAGGTTGTAAAGTAGGGGTCAGGGACCGTATTCAAGGATGGTTTGCCGGAGGATGTAGCCTTTTTGGCCTTTTTTATCCCATGACAGGGTAGCGTGAATCCAGAATCCACTGTTCCCGCCAAACCAGCCCTACATTTCTGGCGTATTTGGCCCTGGAAAGCCGGCGTTCGATCAGGTTCACATCGTCGGCTTCAGTAATGGTCAGCAGGGAATCAAAGGCGAAGGCGCCGACGATGCCGGGCATGTCAATGGTGTCAACTTCGTAGTGCCAGTTGGTAAAGGGGCGGATGCGCTCGCCGGCTATTTCAATTTCGAGGGCATCGTCGATCCAAATGTTGCCGTTCCAGTCGGTGCGGCGGTCCAGGGGAAAAACCAGTTTTAGGAACCGCAGGTTGTCTTCTGTCCGGATGGCCTGGTAGGTACTGCGCTGTGCGGTCCAAATGTTTTTCAGCACCCAGGGCGTGTTGGCATCTTTGCGCTCGAAGCGCTCCACTTTGTACAGCAACGCCCCGGTGTTGTCGCGAAGGGTGTCGGTAATTTCTTCCTTTAAATAGGTGGTGCTGGTATCCACGATTGCCGCCAGGTCGCTGATGGGGTCGTACACCATGCTGTCTATTTGGTATACCGCATACTGACCGATGGCGAGTGGAAAATATGGGTGCTGTTGCTCAGGGCTCAGGGGAGCAATGGCGGTGCGGCGTTCATCACAGGCTTGGAGGAACAGTAAGAACAAAGTGGTGGCGAGGAAAAGGTGCGATTTTTTCACAGTGCAAATTTAGGGGTTTTTCACGTGGATGTTTCGCTCGGATTTCACACAGAATGGCATGTGCACAAAATGGATGAGATTTACCATGGTCGCAAGTGTTTTAGCAAACTGAGGGCATCATGTTCCGTGTAAAATCTGTGTGAAATAAAGCCCGGGCAGCCACCCTCAGATCAAATCATACACCCTCAGATCCTTGAAGTTATTGATAAATCGCTTGATTTGCGGAAATGCGGCAAATTCCTCCTTAGAGTGTGTGGTCGTGACGATCACCGTTTGCATACCAGCACGCCTTGCAGCTTCCGCACCTGTCGGTGAATCTTCAAATACGATACAGATTTCAGGGTCCACACCCAAACCGGCCGCCACATTCAAAAAAACCTCTGGGTCAGGCTTCCCTTTTCTGACCATGCTGGCGTGGAACACCACCGGGAATAAGGGGCGCAGCGCCAGATTGTCGAGTACAAAATCCACATTTTCTCCGGGCGCAGCAGAACCGATGCCCATGGGGATGCCCAGGGAAGCGGCCTCCGCCAGAAAAGCATCCAGTCCATCGAGCAAACGGAGTTCGGGCAGGAAAATATCCCTGTATTCTGCCTCTTTTTCCCAAGCGATCCGGTGCCGTTCTTCCCGGGTAAAACGGTCGCCAAAAATCCGTTCAATAATTTCCTCATTGATGCCGTGAATTTCCTGGCGCACCTGTTCCAGCGGCATATCGAGCCCTAGTTGGGCCAGTTTGCGTTGCCAGGCGCGGTGGTGCACCATCATGTTGTCGACCATGGTGCCGTCCATATCGAAGATAAAAGCAGTTTGCATGCAGGGTAGTTTGTTGAGGGGGCAAAGGTAGGGGATTTGGCTGTAGCGTTGGCTGGGTCAAACTTGGAATTGTTGTGTCGCGTATCCGGCCTTAGAGAAATCAGGTATTTTGACCTGCGAAGGTGGCTTTTGGCAAAACATTGTATGAGCCAACGACAAGCGAATGGCGAAGCCCACGAAAAACAGAAGGCGAGTTTTGTTTTGCGGCACCGGAGCGGGAAAAAATGCCGTAGATTTTTCGACAGCCTTGAATTTTTTGCTTCTTTTTGTTTTAAGACAAAAAGAAGAAGATCAAATAGTTTGGCTGTAGCGTTGGCTGTATGGTAGGCCTTAAGGTAGGTTGTAGCGTTGGCTGGGCGGCGGGGGGGCGCGTAGCGCGCCTAGAAAAAGGGCGGGGGGGGGGGGGGGGGGGGCGGCTGCTTTTTGTTTTAAGACAAAAGGAAGAAGATCAAATAGTTTGGCTGTAGCGTTGGCTGTAGGTAGGCCTTAAGGTAGGCTGTAGCGTTGGCTGGGTCAAACTTGGAATTGTTCGTCGCGTATCCGGCCTTAGAACTTGCGGCTGGAAATTCGTTTGCCTTTGTTTTAGAAGAAGATCAGGGATGGATGTTGGGTATTCATTTTTGTCTCGAATTTGCGGAACCGAAGAGGGGTCACGCTGAAATCAAAAATTAAGCGGATATTTGGGCCATACTGCTTAAAACAAGACTTCTATGCGCTTTTTCTACCTGATCCCTTTTTTACTCACCAACCCGCTGTTCGCACAGGAAGACTCCGAATCGGCTCTGAATTTTACCGGAACCAACTACGACTCTATTTGCGCCCGGCTCGACGCTTATTTTGCCAACGACTACGATGCCTCAGAAACAGACTGCTGGGACAATGAATACGTCAAGTACCAGCGCTGGAAATGGACATGGCGCGATCGCGTCAACCCCGATGGCTCCTTTCCCCGACCTGAAAATGCAGTGGCTGGAAAGAACAACACGAAGCCGCCCGCTCCGCGGATCGCAGCCGCAGTGGACCAACGTCGGGCCGTTCCAGAATACCGGCGGAGGATACTGGGGCATGGGCCGTACCATTACCGTGGCTTTCGGACCCCTTCGACCCCCTCCTGTTTTATGTGGGCACGCCCGATGGCGGCATCTGGAGAACAGAAAATGGTGGGGAGTACTGGTCGCCCATTGGCGACGACCTGCCCTACCTGCCCGTAGGCTCCATTCTCGTCGACTACGAAAACCCGCAAACCCTTTACATTTCCCTGGGTGATAAAATTGGCTGGTGGCAATACAACATGGGCGTGTACAAATCTACCGACGGTGGCGAAACCTGGGTACCCACCGGGCTCAGTTGGCAGCTGGCTGATTTTAAAGTGATTTATGCCCTGGAAATGAGCCCGACCGACCCCAAACGCTCGTGGCCGCTACCAACAGTGGCATCATGCGTACGACGGATGGCGGCGCTACCTGGACCCGTTGCGCACTGGCGAGTACACCGACGTGAAATTCCGGCCTCACGACGGCTCCACCTTTACGCGGCCAAGTACGATTACTGGGGGCAAAGCGACGTGTTCAAATCTGCCGACGGCGGCGATACCTGGACAAAATTACCAGCGAACCCAATACCCATAACGACATCCGCCTTGCCACTACCATCGCCAATCCCGATTACCTGGGCATCCGCTATTCCGAGGGCAAGAAATTCTTTCTGTCGAAAATGCCGGCGACAGCATCACCTACCAATCGGTAATGATTGAGGATTTTCAGTTCAATTTTTCCCAAACCAATCCCGATGTGGTGTACTGCGGCAATCTGGTGGTAAACCGCTCTACCGATGGCGGGCTTACCTGGACGCCCATTACGCACTGGTACAATGATGGCGTGCATCCGGAAGTGCATGCCGACCTCCATCAAATTACCTATTACCCGCATTTCCCGGAAACCATGTTTTTCTGCAACGACGGTGGGGTGTACACCTTTCACGAACCCACCGAAACCTGGAGCGATTACTCCAACGGCTTGGGGATTGCCCAGTTCTACCGCATTGCCGTGTCGGAAGCAGGCGACCTGAAAATTGCGGCTGGCTCGCAGGACAACGGTGGCTGGCTCCGCATGCCTTTCGGCAACTGGAAACACACCAACGGTGGCGATGCCATGTGCCAGATTATCGACCCCACCAACAACAACGTGCCGCACACCGAGTACTACGGTGGCAACGCGATTTACCGCTCGACAACAACTTTGTTACCAACGTCACCATTTCCGACAACCCGCCCTGATGACCCTGAGGGCGACTGGGTAACGCCGTTTATCCTCAACCCAAAAACAACAATACCTCCTTGATTGGGTTCCACGACGTGTACCGTTCCTTCAACCGTGGCGACAGTTTTCACAAAATCAGTGAAAACCTGACGGGCGGCATCAACAAGAATCTCCGCGACATTCTCATGTCCCCTTCCGACACCAATGTCATTGTGACCAGCAGGGTCAGCAAGTTTTACCGGACCTTCGACGGGGGAAAAAAACTGGCTTTCTTCCAACGGTCCCGACCCCGCCAACGACATCCCGGATTGCCATGCATCCCACCGATCCCTCCCGCATGTGGGTCAGCAAGAGTGGCTATACCGCGGGCAAAAAGTGTACCGCTCAGCACATTGGCAACAACTTGGTGTGGCAAATATGTCGGACGGCTTGCCCAATGCCCCTGTAAACTGCGTGCTTTACGATGCCACCACCAATTTCCTGTTTGCCGGCACCGATGTGGGCGTATACTACACCGATGTGGATGCGGTAGACTGGCAGCCCTTCGGCGGAGGGCATGCCCAACGTGTGGGTGCTCGACCCGAAAATCCGCGCGGCTACCCGCCTGCTCTACGCAGACGCACGGCCGCGGGGTGTACTCCGCGAACCTGAATCAGTTGCCCCACGGCTGCGCCGAAATAACCATCAATACCGTTGGTGTGCGTATTTACCCCAACCCGGCCGGCAAGGCCTTGTTTGAGGGGAAGCCAGGATGGGCCTCAGGACCTTTGTGCTCCGCTTATTCGATGCCAATGGCAAATGCTGCGCATGCAGTCGGCCAAAATGCCAACCTCAACCACTCCGTTTCGACCTCAACAGCATTGCCCCGGGGCCGTATTTTCTGGGCCAGGAATAGAGCAGGAGACGGTGTTTTCTGGGAGGTGTTGAAAGAAGGGGATTAAGCACGCTTTTCATGATAAAGCGGCCGGGTTCCATAGGAGGGGCCTGGCCGTTTTTGTCAGTGAATATTTCAATGAAAGCGGGCCCTTATTTTTAACTATTTTCAATTAATTGTGTCCTGATACGAAACACAAAAAAATACCGGCACCTCTTCAGGCGCCGGTACATTTCTAATTTCACACTTCATCTATGGAGCGGAGATACGAGACTCGAACTCCGCGACTTTCAGCTAGGCTAACGCTCTACCTGCTGTAAGGCAATTCCTTGTGGTAAACAAATGTATGAAAAATTGCCCAGCAAACAAGAGGGGGTAGGGTTGGGCTTAGAGTGGGGGGAGCTTGGAGTGGGGCTTAGGTAGGCGGTAGCATAGGTGCCCTATCTACGATCCTACACTAAAC
>JADJUJ010000008.1 GCA_016710765.1 Lewinellaceae bacterium
TTGCAGGGGCTTCGATGCGCCCCAGCAGGTACGCTACCGTGTCAATGCCTTCTACATTGATATCGAGTTCGTAATGGAACCGGATAAATTTTTCCAGTTGTGGAATTTGTTCTCGGAAAGGAAGACCCTCGTCTTCTACTTCCCGGTTACTTCAATGAGCCCGCTTTCCTGCAAGCATGAATGAAGTCGATTTCAATATCGTGGTAGGTACAGAACGTTCCAACGGGTACCAAATAGGCCCAGTTTTCATGCTTTACAGTTTTGACAATTCGGTGAAAAGGGCTTTTGCTGAGCGTTAAGGTTTGTTGGGATACGGAGGTGTAGGTGACGAAAAGATCGCCAAAGGCCCTTCCTGCTTGTAAATAGGAAATCCCGCCCTTTAACCTAACCGCTGGTGCCATTTTGGGTTTCTGGTTTTACTTGATTTTTATTTTTCCTGCAATCCGTCAACAATGATCTCTCCGCCCAAAATTCCGTGTACAAATCGAAGTCGGCATCGGCGTACAGGTTGTTGCCAGATCTTGAAATGAGCACGCTGGGCGATGGAAAAGGTAAGGTACAAGTCGCCATTGGGCCCGCCATTAATGCCGGGGCCACCATGCCCTGGTATTTTGATGACCTGGCCATTTTCAACACCTGCCGGGATGGTAATTCTGATTTTTCCCGTTCACCGTAAGTTCCCGCTTGTGCGTTTGGGCGGCTTCCAGGAGGTTAGTTGCAATTCTGCGTGGTAATCCTCGCCCCGAATTTGACCCACCCCCGCGTCGGGGATTTCCTGGGCGCCAAACATCGCCTCAAAGAAGTCGGAAAAGTCGCCTTCCTGCTCTGCGTTGCGGCTGCGGCGACTTCCTGTGTTCCAGAATTGTTGCCGGGCCTTTTTCTAAAAAGCCTCGGCGTGTTTCTGATCTTTACCGTAAAGGTCGTATTGCTTTTTTTTCCGGATCGCTGGTACCTCCTGGGCTTCATTGATCTGCTGAAATTTTAGCTCCCAGCCTCTTGTTGTTGGGTTTAAGTCAGGGTGGTATTTTCTGGCTATTAATTTACGGTATCTGCTTTGATGTCTTTGGGATCTGCTGTGTGATCAAGTCCCAGTATTTTGTAATAATCTGCGAATTCCATGAAATCAGTAATTTGAGTTCGGAGTGGGGGAGCGCTGTTGGCGACAAAGGGCATGCCCCTACCTTTTCTTAGGGCTTCAAATGTAACCAATTTTGGCTGAAAATAAAAGGAGAAACCTGGAGTAAGGCTTTGATTTTAAGGCCGGAAAGTTCTTCGTCACATTGTACTCAGATCCGCTATTTCTACACGCCGAGCACCTTGCCCCTGGCACTTGCAATCCTGCCGACAACATCCGCTATCGTGGCCATCGGTTTAGGGAAATAAAACGGATGGATTTCCAGGTTTTGGGCCGCCAGTCGCCGGTAATGATGTCGTAATTCAAGGTTATTGATTGAAAAGTGGTGGTAATCAGGTATTGGCAGGAGATTTCTTAATGTTTTCAATCGTCCCATGATGTCCCCAAAGAAAAATGGATCCAGGCAATCCCGTTGAGCAAAACATCACACAGAAGGAAATTTCATCGGAAATAATGTTGAGGTCCTGAAGTGTACGTTTTCGTTGCTGAATTGCTTGGTGTTCTGTTGGATCAACGCTTATACTATGTCGTCCCAAGTATTTCAAGTTTGAAAAGTTGAGTTGCCGCATCCAATGGAAGTCGCCGCAAGGAACATCTACCATGGAGGCAATGTGGTAATCGGCAACAAACTTTTGCAGTCCAGCAACTATACCCTGGGTCGCCATCAGGGATGACCCTGGTCCGGAAATGCTTTCACCCTCGTCCCAATGCTTGGATCGGTAAATTTTCTCGAAAACCGCTTTGGTGTGGAGTTGCCTGGAAAACGGAATGGCTTTTGCGTAGCGGTATTTGTGATAGCGGTCCAGCCAGCGGGTGGGAACCGTTTTCGAATAGCATTCGACAAAAAATGAAACATGATGCATCGAAATGATTTGGATTCAAATGATAAAAAATCCCCTGCGTTTAAGGTGCAGGGGGATTTTTAATCTTGAAAAAACGCGCGCAGAATGCGGTTTACTGTGTTGGCACGGATTCAGGCTCCGTGGTTTCCGGCACGGTGCTCCCCTTTTCTTTCATCGCTCGCCTTTCACAACGGTCGCAAAGATCCGTGATGTTTTCAACTCCTGGCCTGCGCCACGGTGCCCCCTAAAATCTCGTTGGTCCTGTCTGAGTTGATGTAGGAGCAATCCTGATAGAGGTGATAGGATTTGCCCGACTTGGTCCAGTAAACGTGGTTTACGCCGCCCATCAGGTCCTGAACCTGTTGGGTTTGTTCGGCATATTGTTCCTGGGAAGGCGGGTTGAGGTCGATACCTGTTGCGCCGGCAATCAGCAATGCGATGACGGCTATGCTGCTAAACCAGCCCTTTTTGTTTGCCGCTCAGGTCTTTGTTGGTGAAACGAGGATGACCAGCGGCAGAAAAGCAATGACGCTGATGATTACCCCAACTGGTTTTTGCAGGAAAAAGCGGGTTTTATCTTTTCTGAAGCCGGGTCAAGGCGGTTGGCTTGTTTCCATACCAGGTTGCCTACGACTGCGAATGCCAGGTCAGCCACAATCAAACCGATCAGCCAGCCGGTGCTGATGGGCGGCTTGCAGCAACCAGGTTGCGCCGATCTCAAAGCCGATGGCGGCCACCCAGGCGAGGATGGCCAGGATGCGTAATTGCGGGCCTTGGTTTTACTTTGAAAGTGGGCGCCCAGGCACGGGTTTCGGTGGTGGAAGACTCAGGTTCTCCTCCTTCGACCAGGGTTATCTTGATGGGTTTCTTTTCGTCTGCCATGTGTGTTGGTTTTGTATTTGATGAACTAGTTGGAATGGTTTTGTCGATAATTTTTAGCTTCTGGAAGACAACGTCAATGTGGCTATTGTCCGTTAAAATTAGACAGTTTCTGGACTTATTGAGCAGAAATGCCCATTTTTTGATTGAACCATCCATCCACTCCATATCCATTTTCTGACCTTATGGCAATAGGCCCGGTACGCTGCTCCAAAGTCTTTCCGAAGTCGCGGTTCTTCCAAAAAGGAGATAAAAAGGTTGAACACTACAAATACGGTCAAAACATACACCCAGAATGCAATAATATGGAGAAAAAGGCGTCTGCAAGCAACATCAGCATTACCTGTGTACATGGGGTTGCAGGAATACCGATAAAGCCCGGAAACGACCAGTTGCCTGTAGGGGTCGGCAGGCGATAAAGTTCCCCCGCCTTGTTTGGCAAACAGGTAGATGCAATGCAGCATAATGGCCAATCCCAACAGCAACAGCACCGCGAACAGGTACTTATCCAGCCCCCAGTAGTCCTGGAAAATGCGCGACAGTTGATCCTTTACAAGGAGAAAGGGAATCAGGCCAACCACAATGCCTGGATGCAGGACTGTGAAAACGAGGTTTCGGAGCAGAAGGAAGACAAGTTTGCCACGCAACAAATTCAGATGAAACAGTTGTGCATTTTTGCCCTGGATCTTGTTTATTCCACCGGTACAAATTTGTTCTGGTCGAACCTCCAGGATCAGCACATGGGTATTTTCAAGGTAGTCGTAAGTACTGGTGCCGGTATCCATAAAGCCGTTGTTGCGCACCGCCTCAAAACGATAAAGGGGCATGGAGACCTTCAAAGTTGTCAGTGTTCAAACGCTCAGGGAAACTCAAGCCATACCGTGCCAGCATGCGCCCGGTAAAAGGGTAACATCGTACCCGCTGAAGCCATCGTCGGTAGGCACCGTGCCGTAGGTGTCAAAGAAAAGTTGTTCAAAATCCTTGATCCGCGGCTGATTGCGGTCGATGTAATCAGCGGAAGAAGGTGGACATTGAGGTTCCGGAAATACTCAGGCTCGATGTTTTCAAAATTCGCCCATTGCGGCATCCCAAACACTTCTACCTGATTTCGCCCTTTGATGGCGTTGAGTTTAAGGAGTAGCGACATTACAAAATCCTGGCTGCTCAGGATGGCATAATAAAGGTGGTCGTTTTACCAGACTTAAGGTAACTGGCCAGGGCCGCTTTGTCAGGTGGTGGCATCATCGGGCAATATCAGTTTCCTTCATTGGTCCGCCGCCCAAGGCCGCATTCGCCTCCTGAAAATAGGGAGCCGCCCAGCCTCTTTTTCCTTACAAACCAGCACAACATTGGCAGGCTCGTTGTAGCGGCGCACAAAGCGAGTGATTGCCCACAGTGCGATTTGAGTGAGGGTTGATTTGGATAAAATCCGGATTGGCCTGTGTAAGCGTGCTAACCGGTGTTGTTGGCGAAACCAAAATTTGGCGTTTTTCGCGCGTTGCTGCGGCCAGCATTTCTACCTGGCTGCTGCGCATGGGGCCTATCAGGACCTGTGCTTTGTCGAGTTTGCCGCTGTTGATCAGTTGGCGAAAATCGGTATCATTGCCCCGTGCATCCTGGAATTCTACCTGGGTTTTACGCGGTTTTCAACCGACAATTGCTGGAGCGCCAACTGTGCTCCGGCATAAAATTGCAGCCCGGGCTCACTTTTTCCGGTACTGCATTGGTCTCTTCATCAAGTTGCCCTGCATCAAAAGGGCATCACTATAGCTAACTTGTACACCGTTCCGGGCACATTGGGACGGGGCTGGAACAGGTTGGTTGCTGTTGCCAGCGCCAATGGGCGGACCGGGGAGGGCGGGCTCACCCAGCGAATGGTGTCGATGGGCTGGGGCTGCTGTCCTTGCTGTGGTCAGGTATTGGACGGCTTCCGCGAAGGCGTGCTGGCAATGCTTTTTGAGCGGATGGCAACCGGCCGTCAGGAAACAACAATGCACTGAGTGCTAACATGTAATTCACAAATTTCATTTTTACCTGTTGTAAGGCGGATTTTGGCTATAGCATATGCCCTTGCATGGTAAATCTAAGGGTTATGGTCCGATTCCCATTACCCGTTTTATCCTCCTGCTTTTGGTTTTGCTGTATCCCATATCCAGCAAAAGTTTCAGCACCTTATCCCGGTGATCGCCTTGCAGGATAATGACCCCGTTTTTAGCATTGCCGCCACTGGCGCATTTGCTTTTAAGGGCACGAGCCAGTTCGGCCATGTCGGCATCGGAACCTTCAAACCCTTTTTGATAACGGTGAACTCCTTGTTGCCCTTGTGCCGCTCCAGCCAAATGCGCAGATTTTGTTGCGATTTGGACGAGTGCTGCTCAGGCTCCTCCTTTTCCGGCGGTTTGAAGTCGGGATTGGTGGAGAACACAAAGCCGCCAAAATCGTTGTAGGTTTGTTTTTAGCCATGGCTGGTATCAGAGGATAGGTTGGAGGGTTTCAGGATATGCAGTGCTTTGGGGAGAAGTTCGAGTTCAATGTCTTCATCTGTCGTAAAGCCTTCTCCGTCCAGGTGCACATAATTGGTGCCGGCGCTTCTGATGCTTAGTCGGTCAGCAGCAAAGTGCTCAACAAAAGATTCATCAAAAAACCTGCCGTTCAAAGCCGAAGGTACGGCAGCAAAATACTGCCAGCGCGGTGCGTCCTTGAGCAAGACCACGGAAAAAACGCCATCGTCGAGTTCGGCCCCTGGTGCAATCTGTACATTGTACCCGTACATAGGAGCCATTGGCAGGTAATGGCAAAAAATCGCCTTCGATCAGTTGGCCATTGGCTTCAATGGTACAGGTTTTGACTGGTATTGAAGTCCGGCTTTCACCGATTCCATGAAATAGGGGATAAAACCCGCTTGTTTTCCCTTCCTGAGGTTCGACACCAGTCCGTCGAAGCCGATGCCCGCCAGGTTGAAAAACGGGCGCCCGTTGAGACGGCCGGCATCGATAATTTGGGGTTTGGCGAAATTCAGTTTCTCAATCGCCTTGTTGATGTTGCGCCCATAGCCAAGGTGCATGGCCAGTCCGTTTCCGGAGCCTGCAGGGATTACACCGAGTTGCACCTTGGTATGCAACAGCGCACCTGGCTACCTCATTGACCGACCCGTCTCCACCGACCGCTACGACGATGTCGTACTGCTCTGCAATGGCCTTTTGGGTAAGTTCTATGGCATGGCCACGTTTTTCGGTATGCCAAATCCCATAGATGAATTTGCGGTGGTCGAGATGACGTTCGATGCCATCCAGAATATGCCGTTGAAGCCGTACACCCGCCGCTGGGGTTTACGATGAAGACGATCTTTTTGGGTTGGAGCAGGTCTTCTAAAACTTTATTTCGGAGTACGGGATGCGATGTTTGCATGATGTACAGTGGTTCACCTGGATTTCAGGCGTTAAAGAAGTTCTTTGCGGGCAGCAACATAAGTGCGCCACTTCTGGAGCACGTCGGTCATGTCCTGGGGCAATTCGGATTCAAAACGCATGAATTCCCGGGTGCGGGGATGCACAAACCCCAGCACCTTGGCGTGCAGGGCCTGACGAGGTATCATGCGCAGGCAATTTTCCACAAACTGCTTGTACTTGCTATAAACAGTTCCTTTCAGGATTTGGTTGCCGCCGTACCGAGGGTCGCCAAAGAGGGTATGTCCGATGGATTTCATGTGTACCCTGATCTGGTGGGTTCGCCCTGTTTCAAGTTGGCATTCGACGAGGGTGGTGTAGTAAAATTGTTCGATCGTTTTCCAGTGGGTAATGGCGTGTTTTCCATCCTCTCCTTCAGGAAAAGTCATGAAGAGTTTTTCGGTCGTTGGGATTGCGGCCAATGTTGGCTACTACAGTTCCGGAATCGGCTTCCATGTCGCCCCAAACAATGGCCCAGTACCGCCGCTCAATGGTGTGGTCAAAAAACTGTTTGGCCAGATGAACCATTGAAAAATCATTTTTGGCCACCACCATCAGCCCGGTAGTTTCCTTGTCGATGCGGTGTACGATGCCGGGGCGATTGGGTTCGTTGCCTTCTTTGACCGGCAAATCTCCAAACTCCTCCTTCAGGTGCCAGGCAAGGCGTTCACCAGGGTGCCATTGGGGATGCCCACACCGGGATGCACCGCCATTTTTGATGGTTTGTTGATGACCATCACATCTTCATCTTCGTAAACGATGTCGAGGGGAATGTCCTGTGGCAAAACCCGATAGGCCAGTTCCAGGTTTCTGGGCAGTACAATACTGACATGGTTGCCTGGTTTGACCTTGTAATTGGGTTTAACCTCCTGGTTATTTACCAACACCGTTCCCGCCCGGATCGCACTTTGTACTTTGCTTCTGGACCGGTTGCTGAGCCGGTCCAACAGGAAACGGTCGAGTCGGATCAGCGACTGTTTGGGGTCGGCTACAAATTCCTGCCGCTCAAAAAAGTCGTCGCTGGGACTTTGTTCATTGTCTTCTGTATCCTCCTCACCATTCGGCTGCTCACTTAAATCCTCCTGTTCCGGCAAGGATGCAGGGTCAGCGGATGCTGCAGGCCGGATATGTTCTTCTTTCTTCATAGTCGTTGTCGTCGATTGGTCGATTCCGGAATCGCTTTCAATGCCAAAATTACTCGTTTCGCATGGGTCGGCGGGTATCTTAGCTGATAAATGTATCATTTTATTGTAGAAAAAGCCAGCTTCACCTAGAATCATGCCTTTGGCTTCTCAAAAGTAGTCGGCATTTAACTACCTTTAATCGTCTAAATTTTTTACCTAAAATATAAAATACATTTAATATTATGGAAAAGCGCACGTTTTTAAAACAGGTTTTCTGCTTACTGTAACAGCGGCAATTGCCCCTTTTGTCGAAGCCTGTAAAACGGCAGCCAAAGCCAGCAGCCCCGTATTACCAGCCCCTAAACTTAGCCGCAGCGGTGATTTTGTCCTGCCCCCACTTCCTTATGCCTTTACGGCACTGGAACCGAACATCGACGCCATGACGATGGAAATTCACCACGACCGGCACCACGCAGGGTATGTTAAAAACCTCAATGCTGCCGTGAAAGAAACGGCTTATGCCAGCATGGAACTGGAGGATATTCTGATGCGCATTGGAAGTGGCGACAACGAAAAAGGTATTCGCAACAACGCCGGCGGCCACTGGAATCACTCCTTGTTCTGGCAGGTAATGTCACCGTCGGGTGGTGGTACGCCATCTGGTGCTGTTGCCAATGCGATCAATACGGCTTTTGGTTCTCACGACGCGTTCAAAGAACAATTTTCGACGGCAGCAAAAACAGTTTTCGGCTCTGGCTGGGCATGGCTTTGTGTCGGCGCCGACAAAAAACTGTTCATTACTGCTACGCCCAACCAGGATAACCCGCTAATGACCCAAATTGCCAAGAAAACAGGTACGCCCATCCTCGGACTCGATGTTTGGGAACATGCCTATTACCTCAAATACCAGAACAAGCGCCCGGACTACGTCGGCAACTTCTTCAATGTTATCAACTGGAAGGAAGTAGCAGCGCGGTATGAGAAGGCGATGGGGTAGGAGAGGCGAGGAGGAGGTTGAGGAGAGGAGAGGGTTGAGGAGAGGAGAGGAGAGGAGAGGAGGAGGTTGAGGAGAGGAGAGGGTTGAGGAGAGGAGAGGAGAGGAGAGGAGGAGTTACCTTTCGCTTAATATTACCTGGAATCATTCAGGCCTGTTGTTTGGGCCTGGATGATTTTTTTATTTTATTTTTTATGCAAAAAAAGCCGCTGTTGCATCCCTTTAGGGCGTAGTTTTGTACAGTAACCCATTTTGATCCATTCACCTAAAATCCAAATAATATGTCACACAGGGTCTATTTTTTCTCGTCTCTCCTGTTGTTGCTCTTTGTCATAAATTGTCATCCAAAAACATCCCATCAACCCATAAGCACCATGGCCCAGCCTTTGTTACCGGCCGGCGATTACGACAGCGCCTGGAAAACTGTAGATAGCCTTGAACAGCAAGGGCTCTATAAATCGGCGTTGGAAACGGTAGAAACCATTTATGCACTGGCCAAAAAAGACAAGAACGGCGCGCAAACCATCAAAGCCCTGCTTTTTCGGGGTAAATACACCACTATGTTGGAGGAAGACGGCTTTGTCAAGGCCGTAGGGCAATTTGAGTTGGAATTGAAGACAGCCTCTCAGCCCGAAAAATCTATTTTGCACAGCATGTTAGGCGAATTGTACGCCACTTACCTCGACAACCAGCGGTACCAAATTCAGAACAGAACCCCTATCCCGGATGGAGAAGGTGGGGACATTCAAACCTGGTCAATAGAACAGATAGAACGCCAGGCACAGGCACACTACGCCGCCTCAATTATGCCAAGGACCTGCTGCTGACTACACCTGCTGAGTACGTCCGGGCCATTGCCAATGCTGGCGCCGGCGATACCATTACGGCTCCTTTGCGGCCTACGCTGTACGATTTGCTCGCCAACCGGGCGCTGGAGTTTTATACCAACGAAAGAAACTACCTCAGCGAACCTGCTTACAAGTTTTACCTGGATCAAGCCTCGGCTTTTGCGCCCGCCCCGGCTTTTTGCAAGGCGGCATTTGCTACCAGCGACAGCAGTTCGCGCAAGTGGCAGGCCGTTCGGGTGTTCCAGGAAGTGCTCAATGCACATTTGCAGGATAAAGATCCCTCAGCAAGGATCAGTGCAGATTTGCAGCGCCTGCTTTTTGCACGCAACAACAGCGTACTGCAAAACAAAGATGACGCATATGAAAGCGCCTTGCTCAGTTTGCACAAGGAATACTACGACCATGCTGCTGACCCGGAAATTGTACTCCAACTCGCCAATTACTACCTGCAGAAGGCCGACACTGATCCGCTGGACAATACTTATCGGCGCCGTGCGGTAACCGAAATGGAAGATGCCGTGCAGCGACACCCGGGCACCTACGGCGCCCTGCGCTGCCAGCAGGCCATCAATAATATTCGCACCCCCAGTTTACAAATCGCTACGGAGCGTGCGGTGTTGCCCAACAAACCACTACTGGCCGAAATACAATACAGAAATTTATCGCTGGCATGGGTGAAAATAGTGGCCCTGCCTTCCGATCCCGATTTTTTACAAAGCAAAGACTGGGACAAGCAACTGGATTACCTCAATACCCTTAAGCCCCTGGCCGAACGGCAATGGACGCTGCCAGATCCGGGTGATTTCAATCAACACAACACGGAAATCAAACTGGACGCTCTGCCTGCAGGCGCTTACGCGGTACTGGTGTCTGACAACAAAGCCTTCGATAAACTAAAAGGCTACGCCGGATTTACCACCTTTACCGCCAGTGAATTGGCTGCAGCAACGTCTTTTAGTCGCGATGGCTATGCGGTTTGGGCGGTACATCGATACAAAGGCTTGCCCATGCAAGGCGTAAAAGCGGATTTGTTCAAAAACGAATGGAGCCGCTCCCAGCGCCGGAGCGAGCGCAAGTTTATGGGTAGCGGCAGCAGCGACAAAGACGGTATGATTCAGGTTAATATCCCGGATAATACCGCATGCTTTGTTCGCCTGAGCAAGGACGAAGATACCCTGTGGCTCGACGGGCAGGTTAACAATGGTCGCTACTACGAAGGCCGGACTACACGAAGTTTGCATTTCTTTACCGATCGCAGTTTGTACCGACCCGGCCAAACGGTGTATTTCAAAGCCGTGCTGCTGGAAAAAACACCTGATGGCATTCCTTCCATCCTGAAAAATACACCCGTAAAAATTACTTTTTACGACGCCAATGGGCAGGCAAAACAGCCTTGACCTTCGTTCTAATGCGTTTGGCACCGTAAACGGCGCTTTCACGGCGCCTTCCGGCGGCTTAACGGGGCGCATGAGCCTTCGTGGCGACAACCTGGATGGGTCCGCATCCTTCAATGTGGAAGAATACAAACGCCCAAAATTTGAAACCACCTTTAAGCCGATGGAAGGCGCCTATCGCTTGAATGAAACCGTGACCGTGCGGGGCGAAGCGAAAAACTACGCCGGTAGTGTGGTAGATGGTGCGCAGCTGCGCTATAGGGTGGTGCGCCAGGCCCGCTTTCCTTACTGGGGTTGGTCGTACTTTAGGAAGCCCATGCCCTGGAGTTCCCAATCCATGGAAATTACCAGCGGCGAAACCACTACCAAGGCTGATGGAAGTTTTGAAATCCAGTTCCAGGCCCTGCCCGATCGGGAAATTCCAGTCAAGGACCAACCTGTATTCGACTACACCATCTATGCTGATGTTACAGACATCAGCGGCGAAACCCGAAGTGGCGAACAAACGCTTTCGATTGGATACGTTGCACTGGAAGTCAACCTTGGAATGGAAAACGCCAATCACCTTTTTCTTATGCAAAATATTGGCCTGTCGACCACCAACCTGGCTGGTCAACCTCAGGTTGCCATGGGTGAGATCAAGGTACAACGCCTGAAATCGCCAGATCAATTATATGCCCAGCGCTATTGGGAAAAACCCGATCAATGGTTGTTGAAGGAGTCTGAATTCAAACTGGATTTTCCTGATTTTGCCTGGCAACAAGAAGATGAGCCGGATACCTGGGCAGCAGAAGGGAAAGCCCAAACCATCCCCTTCAACACAAAGGATCAGAAAACAGTAGATTTGTCGGGCACCTACATGCACTTTACTACCATTGATGTTGCGGAATCGGATCGCGGTGGCATCACTGTCCATGCCTTTGCTGTGTGGAAAAACAGGGTGTACCTGCGTTCTCCCAAGCAACTCAATGTGCCCTGGACGAATAAAGACCTCGACATCAAGTTCGAAACCTTCCGCGATAAAATGGAGCCGGGCCAGGCGGAGGAATGGCGCCTGCGCATCAGCGGGCCGCAAAAAGAACGGGTTGCGGCCGAAATGGTAGCCGCTATGTACGACGCTTCGCTGGACCAGTTTTTGCCGCACAGTTGGCAGCGTATTGCGTTCCCAAGTCATTATGCTCAAGTGCGCTGGCAATCCTCTGGGGTATTCGGCCAGTCATCGGCCAACATGTACAACGATAAACCCTCGGGCTACGAGTACCTGCCGGATCGCGTTTTCCAAAGTTTGAATTGGTTCGATTTCCCCCTTTACGGCGGTCGGTATTTCGGTAATACGGCCATGTACAGGTCTAAGGCTATGCCCGATGAAGCGGTCATGATGATGGATGGCGCTCCGTCGCCTGCCCCTCAAATGGAAGAAATGGTGGTGGCTGCTGCCGACAGCATGGTCAGCGATGAGCCTGGCGCCCAAACGGAGGATACAGAAAATGAAAACGTGCAAAAACCGGCGGCTCCGCCTTCATCCATTCGCACCAACCTCAACGAAACAGTTTTCTTTTTCCCCGAATTGCAAACCGATGCAGATGGCAGCGTAGTGGTGAAGTTTAAGATGAATGAGGCCCTGACCCGCTGGAAGTTTTTGGCATTTGCGCACACCGCAGATTTGCAAAATGCATTGGCAGAAAAAGAGGTAGTTACCCAAAAAGACCTGATGGTGATGGTCAATGCACCGCGTTTTCTGCGGGCCGGTGATGTGATGGAATTTGCTGCTAAAGTCAGTAACCTGACCGATGCGCCGCTTAGCGGAACCGCAACCTTGTCCTTACTCGATGCCGTAACCCTGCAACCGCTGGAAACCCAGTTTTCGCTGAACAATGCCGACCGGGTTCTGCAATTTACAGCGCCTGCGCTGCAGTCGGCGCCTTTGCGCTGGACCATCCGCGTCCCGGAGGATTTTAGTGGCGCCATAACCTGGCAGGTGTTTGCCGATACGAAATCGGTACGCGATGGCGAGGAAAGCACCATACCAGTAGTCACGAACCGGATGTTGGTGACCGAGTCGATGCCCATCACCGTGCGGGGCAACCAAACCAAGACTTTTGTTTTTGAAGACATTAAAAAGCAAAACAGCAGTACCCTGGTTTCTCATCGCTATACCCTGGAATTTACCAGCAACCCGGCCTGGTACGTGGTGCAGTCGTTGCCCTACCTGATGGAATACCCACATGAATGCAGCGAGCAGATTTTCAGTCGCTTCTACGCGAATACGCTGGCCAGCAGTGTGACGCAAAAAATGCCCAACATCCGCAAAGTGTACGACCGCTGGAAAGGAACAGATGCCATGAAGAGCAACCTTTCCAAAAACCAGGATCTCAAATATGCCCTGCTAGAAGAAACACCCTGGGTATTTGATGCCCAAAGTGAGGAATTGCAGCGGCAAAACATCGCCTTGCTCTTTGATCTCAACAGAATGGCGGATGAACGGGAGCGAGCCCTCTCTGCCCTGAGCGAACGGCAAAACAGCAGCGGTGGCTGGTCTTGGTTCCCGGGCGGGCCCGACCAGACCGGTACATCACTCAATACATTCTTTCGGGACTTGGTCATTTGGACAAACTCGGCGCCCTGCCGGCGCAGAGCGACCCTCGTATTGGCAATATGATTGGCAATGCCATGGACTATTGCAGCGGGGAAGTTGACAAGCAATACCGCGAACTGGAACGCAGGGTACGGAAAGAGGAAGCCAAATGGGAGGACGACCATTTGGATGGCATGATCATCCAATTCCTATATGCCCGTTCTTTTTCAAGATCGATAAGCCCGATAAAGTGACCGGATACTACCTGGGTCAGGCAGAAAAATACTGGCTGGGGAAAGGCTTGTACCAGGAAGGTATGCTTGCGCTTGCCCTGCACCGTTTCGGAAGGGAGGATGCCGCCATGAAAATTGTAAACAGCCTTCGGGAGCGCGCCCTGGTGAAAGAAGAACTCGGTATGTACTGGCCCTTCGACTGGGGTTTTTACTGGTACCAGTTGCCCATCGAAACACAATCGCTGATGGTGGAAGTGTTTGATGAGGTGGCCAATGATAAAACGGCGGTGGAAAACCTGCGCATCTGGCTGTTGAAAAACAAACAAACCAACCGCTGGGAAAGCACCAAAGCAACCGCCGAGGCCGCATACGCTTTACTGTTGCATGGGGATAACTGGCTCAACAATACCCAAACAGTGGCGGTAACCCTGGGTAACCAGGCCATTACGCCAAAAGAAGTTGAGCCAGGAACGGGTTATTTCAAACAACAATGGAGTGGTTCGGAAATTAAAAAATCCTGGAGCGAAATCAAGGTAGAAAATCCCAACAGCAACATAGTTTGGGGGGGCAGCGTACTGGCAGTATTTTGAGGACCTGGATAAAATTACCAGTTTTAAGAAAACGCCACTGACCGTTGTGAAAACCCTGTACCGGGAAGAAAACAGTGCCACAGGACCCAAACTGGTGCCGCTTCAATCGGGCGATGGCTTGCATGTAGGCGACAAACTGAAAGTGCGCATCGAAATTCGAGTGGATCGCGCCATGGAATTCGTGCACCTGAAAGATATGCGGGCAGCCGGCTTCGAGCCTGTTAATGTGCTGAGTGGCTACCGCTATCAGGGCGGGTTGGGCTATTACGAAAGTACGCGTGACCTGGCTACGCATTTCTTCATCGACTATCTGCCGCGGGGAACCTTTGTGCTGGAATACCCCTTGGTGGTCAGCCACAGCGGCGACATGTCGAATGGCATCACTACGCTCCAATGTATGTACGCTCCGGAGTTTACGAGCCATTCGCAGGGGATACGGGTGAAAGTGGATTGATTGGGTTGCTGAAGCTTGCCTCGTGGGCGCAATAGGGTTGGGGAACAACCTAAAATGCACCCATGAGGTAAGCCATCTCAGCCATTTTTGGAATTCACGTAGCATGGGAAATGCTTACCTTCGTGCCAAATAAAGCACCCTCGTATGAAGTTTTTCCTTTTTTCAACTTGTTTACTCAGCACCTTACTGTTCAGTCAATGTCAATCGGGCACGAAAGCCGATACTTCCTATGGGCTTGATCGTGTTCCAATATTTAAAACCCTGCCCTCCAGCCAAACAGGGATCGATTTTACCAACCGTGTAGACGAGAGTTTCCAACTGTCGGTCATCAACTTTGCTTACCTCTACAATGGCGGTGGGGTAGGTGTGCTCGACATCAACCAGGATGGGCTACAGGATCTTTTCTTTTCCTCCACGACCGGCGAATGCAAACTCTACCTCAACAAGGGCGGCCTGAAATTCGAAGACATCACGGCGAAGGCGGGTGTTGCTGCGTCGGAAGGCATTAAAACAGGCGTTTGTATCGCAGATGTAAACAACGATGGCTGGCAGGATATTTACCTGAGCCGTACCGGGATTAAAGCATCGGAGGAGCGGCGAAACCTCTTGTTCATCAACAACCACGACAATACCTTTGCCGAATCGGCCAAAGCCTATGGGCTGAACGATATATCTGCCTGTTCGCAGGCCAATTTTTTCGATTACGACAACGACGGCGACCTCGACGTATACGTGCTGGTTTATCCGGAAGATTTTAAAACCGTCAACAGTGTTTTTGCCAAAGATATGGGCAATGGAAAGGTGCAACGCTTTAACGAACCTGATGGGCCTTATTCCTCTGACCGGTTGTACCGAAACAATGGGAATGGTACCTTTTCCGATGTCAGCCAGATTGCCGGAATCTGGAACCGGAGCTTTGGCTTGAGCGTGAATGCGTCCGATGTGAATGGCGATGGTTTTACCGACCTGTATATTGGAAACGATTATATTGAACCGGATGCGTTTTACCTCAACACCGGCAATGGATCATTTCTGGAACAAAACCTGAGCCGTTTTCGCCATACCTCTGAAAATACCATGGGCTCGGATTTGGTGGATTTGAACAACGACGGCTTGCTGGATGTAATGGCCATCGACATGCTGGCCGAAAACTACATCCTGCAAAAAGAAAGGCTAACTTCCCGCACCATTGAGCGCAGCGCTACTCTTACAAAATACGGTTACGGCCGCCAACAGGAACGCAACGTGCTCAACCTCAACAACGGCAACGGAAGTTTCAGTGATGTCGGTTGTATGGCCGGGGTTTTTCAGACCGACTGGGCGCGGGCCGTGCTGAACCAGGACCTGGACAACGATGGCTGGAAAGACATGTTCATAACCAATGGTTACCGCCGGGACATCACCAATGCCGATTACATGATGTACACCTCAGACTCCATTAATAAACTTCCGGGAGGTTTGAGCACCAAGAATTTTAAAACCATTTACGATTTTCTGGATCTGATTCCCGAACACCCTTTGCAAAATTACTGCTACCGCAACAAGGGCGATCTGACCTATGAGGACGTATCAACCAATTGGGGCTTTGTGCAAAAAACCTTTTCCAATGGCGGTGTTTGGGCCGATCTGGACAACGACGGCGACCTGGATTTGGTGATCAACAACATTGAACGGGAAGCGCTGGTGTACCAAAATACTGCTGCTGATCGAAAATCGCGCAACTGGCTGCAAATCAAATTGGAAGGTTCGGCGGGTAATTTATTTGCCATCGGCGCGAAGGCGCGGGTAACCATCGGGAATCAGATACAGTACCAGGAACTTAATCCGGTCCGCGGCTTTTTGTCGAGTATGGAAACTTTATTGCATTTTGGCATAGGCAAAGCGGATAAGGTTGATAAAATAGAAATTGAGTTTCCAGGCAAAAAACTGCTTGTGCTCACCGATATATCACCCAACCAACGCCTTACTTTAAAAGCATCGGATGCCAAACCCGGCCGATTACCAGCCTTGCCGATGCAGGCCAGTCAATTAAAAGAAGTAACCGGAAGTCTGGGGCTGAATTTTCAGCACGTAGAAAACGATTTTCCCGACTTTAACAATGAGCGGCTGATTCCCTGGAAAATGTCGACGCCCGGGGCTCGCATCGCCGTTGGCGATGTCAATAAAGATGGCCGCAGCGATTTTTACATTGGCAATGGCAGCGGACAATCTGGGGCCCTGTTCGTACAGACAGCAGCCGGCAGTTTCTCCCGCAATTCACAGGCTACCTGGGATGCAGAACAAGGCTTCGAAGATACCGGCGCCGTTTTTTTGGATGCTGACAGTGATGGCGACCTCGATCTTTTTGTCGCCAGTGGCGGTAGTGAACAGCCCGCTGGCAACACCTTTTACATGCCCCGGCTCTATTTGAACGATGGCAGCGGCAATTTTAAGCGCAGTGGCGATGCCGTTCCGGGTATTTTCGACAGTAGCGCGGCGGTTTCAGTGCAAGATTACGACAACGACGGCGACCCCGACATCTTCCTGGGCGGCTGGTGTATGCCAGGGGCTTATCCATTGAAGCCAGGCAGTCATATTTTGCAAAATAATGGTGGCAAGTTTACCGATGTTACGGCCACCGTATCACCAGATTTTGGAGGTTACGGCATGGTGCGTGACATGGTATGGACAGATCTGGATGGCGACCACCGGAACGAACTGGTGGTGGTAGGCGAGTGGGCGCCGGTTAGCGTTTACAAAGTCAATGGCGCCATTTTGGAAAACAAGACGGCTGATTTCGGATTGCTTGGAACGGAAGGATTCTGGCGCAGTGTTACCAGTGCAGATGTTGATGGGGATGGCGATCAGGATTTGATCTGCGGCAACCTGGGATTCAATACCCGTTTGCATGCTACCGCCACCGAACCGCTGGAAATGTTCGCATACGATTTTGACGGCAATGGCAGCATCGACCCCCTTATGACCATATATTTTCAGGGGAAACGCTACCCGCTGGCCACCCGCGACCAGATGGTGAAACAAATACCCCGAATGAAGAAGAAATTTGTCCGCTACACCACCTATGCCCGTACGCCGATCGAAGGTGTATTGACCCAATCGGAAATGGATGGCGCACTGCATCTGCAGTGCCACATGTTGGCTTCCACGCTCTTTGTCAACAATGGTGGAAAATTCACGCCCCAAGTTTTGCCCAACGAAGTACAAATCGCACCTGCCTATGGTTTTGTGTCGGCAGATCTCAACGGAGACGCGCTACCCGATTTTATAAGTGTAGGCAACGACATGGGTCAGCAAGTGGAAACGGGTCCACTGGATGCCGGCAATGGAAGGGTGCTGCTCAATCAAAAAGGCAGCTTCAGGGCTTTGCCACCGGTAGCGTCGGGGCTTTATGCCGACCAGGAAGCGCGAAGCGCTGCGATGATTCAGGCGGGTAGCAAACGAATATTGTTGGTCAGCAATTCAGGCGGGCCGTTGCAAGTGTTTGAAATCAAAAGTGTTGCTGGGAAATTGATCCAGTAAGGAAGTTTAGCAAGCGGAATCCACCCTGATATCAATACAATCGTTATGGAAAAAGGTACCAAAGACAATCCCTGGAAGCTCATGACTCCGCCGCAAACCTCTTCGTACGAAATGTACAAGGATGAAAAAGACGGCACAGCAGTTATCGTTTGTGTCGTGGGTAAAACCACGTTGTTGTACGATTACCGTTGCATTGCCGATTTACATGCCATGCTCAAAGCACATGGAGACTGGATGGAACTGGGTAGTGCCGACGAACAGAAGCCGGCCAAGGAAGGCACCGTGGAAGCCTGGGGGCGCTCAGCAAGCAACCCTGTTGGTGGATGGTATGGGCTGAAAAAAGGGTTGAGGGGAAGGTTTGGTATGTATATGCCGCCACTGATGGAGGAACTTGGGTTGGCAGAAGTTACCCACGACGCACGGGGAAATAAAATGCGCGCTGTGTAATAAAACCCTAAAAAACAGTATTTTATAAAAATAGTTGGGTGAAAGTTTTCACATCCCGTTAAATGTATTTACCTTTGTGGTTTATTATCATTTTAACTTATTACAATGAACAAAGGTACCGTTAAATTCTTCAATGAATCCAAAGGATTCGGATTCATCACTGAGGAAGGCTCAAACAAAGAGTATTTTGTACACATCTCCGGCTTGATCGACGAAATTCGTGAAGGCGATGCTGTAGAATTTGACTTACAAGAAGGAAAAAAAGGACTTAATGCTGTAAACGTGAAAATCGTTTAAGGTATACGTTAAACTTTTTGTTTTGGGAAAGCCTGTCAGTTTTGACAGGCTTTTCTTGTTTTAGGACGCTTGAGGAGGCGAATAACTACCTGAACTTGCCCTTCCATATCTCAGCGATTGAAAATGCCCTGAACTTGGCCTCATCGGCTTTAGGGCCGCTGAACAGATCATCAACAGCGGATTGGAAAAGAAGCAACCAGCGCTCAAAATGTTCGGGTAACAGGGGGACTTTTTGGTGTACTTCGTAATGCTTCTCAATTGGGTTGCCCTGGAAGGGCGCGGCGCCCAGCAGGATAAATTCCCAGAAAGCATACATTTTAGGCAAGTGCTCCGGCCAGTTGACGGGTACCGCTTCGTTGAAAATGAAACCGATCAAATCATCTTGCCGTACTTTATCATAAAAATGGTCAACCAGTTTTTTAACATGGTCGGGTTCGCTGATGTCGTGCAACATGTCGGTTAGTTTTTCTTCAGCAAGAGGATATAAACGGGCAGGTGGTCGCTGTAGCCATTCATAAAACTTTCACCAACAAAGGTGCGCAGGGGGTAACCTTTGTAAGCGCCTTCGGTTTGGAACATCCAGGGCTGACGGAACACAACCGGCTTGTAGAACTGCCAGCTGTCGGAGCGTTTGTTGGTCAGCGCTTTGGAGATAATAATCTGGTCGAACAGATTCCAGGAGTCGCGATAGGCCAGGGTTCCGTTGCCATTTTTAAAGTTATCGTACATGGTGTTGTACAGTCCGTTCGCTTTCAGGTCGTCTTTTTCCGGTTGTGCTTTCAATACCTCGGTAAGGCTTTTGTTGTTGGGGTCGTCGTTGAGGTCGCCCATGATGATGATTCTGGCATTTTTATCGACCTGGAGCAGGCTATCGGCCATTTCCCGGCAAACAAGAGCTGCTTTGGCGCGCGCCCATGCAGAGGCTTTTTCTCCGCCCCTTCGGGAGGGCCAGTGGCCGACCATAATGTGAACAGGGTCTCCATCCAGCAAACCCGTCACATACAAAATGTCGCGGGTGAAATCGGTATCCCGGCTGATGGGATCGATCAGTTCCACGCGCAGCGGCCGGCTGTAAGTAGGCTGAAAGTATTTGGGTTGGTACAAAAGGCCGCAATCGATGCCCCGTTCGTCTGGTGAATCATAGTGCACAATCTCGTAGTGCCGGTCGGCCAGCGCGGGCTGCTGCACCAGGTCTTCCAATACCTTGCGGTTTTCAACTTCCGCCACACCCAGCAAAGCAACACCATCAGGGCTCACTTCCGTCGCAAGCAGACTGATCACTTTAGCCATATTGGCCTCTTTGGAAGCATAGCGCTGGCTATTCCATAGCAATTTGCCAGTGGGCAAAAAATCTTCGTCGTTGGTCAGGGGGTTATTGATGGTGTCAAACAGGTTTTCCATGTTGTAAAAACCGATGGCAGATACTTTGTAGGAGGCTTTTTCCTGTGCTTGAAGGAATACAGGCATCGTAAAAAGCGCAAAAAGCAGGAGTTTTTTCATAGTTGTGTTGCTTGCGTGGGTTTAGCGCCACAAAGGAAAGGGTTTTCAAGGCGCTTTGCGGGCAGTTTGCAATTTTTTAACACCAGGCGCAGCTCAAATCTGCTTGGAGGTTTACTACTTTTGTCCTTTGATTTTCCTCCCCTCTTTTTTCATTAGCCAGTTTCTAAATGAACGTAAGACACTTACTCATCGGTTTGCTTACCCTGCAAGCCATGGTTTTGTCGGCGCAAACTGCTATCATTCGCGGTAAGGTTACCGACAGTGAGAGCAATGCGCCGGTGATTGATGCCGCGGTGGTAATAAACGGCACCGGCAAGTTCGCCGCTACCGCCAATGACGGCAGTTTTGAATTACAAAAAGCGCCCCAGGGTGAGCAGCGAATTGTGGTTACCCATGCGGGCTACAAACCCCTGGAACAAACGATTAAAGTACCCAAAACTGGAAAACTGGTACTCGAACTTAGTCTGGTACGCGACCCGAATACCGATGGGCGCCCCGTTGACATTCCTACCATTACCCTGGACGAGGCCGAGGAGGAAAGTGAAGGCGCGGGCGAAGTGGCCAATCTTCTGCATGCCAGTCGCGATGTTTTTCAAAATATTTCAGCCTACGGATGGAGTTTTTTCCGCTTCCGCGAACGCGGATATGACTCCGAATTTTTTCCCCTGTACCTCAACGGTGTAAGCATCAACGACCCTGAAACCGGTATTGCCTTTTATTCCGACTTTGGTGGTCTGAACGATGTGCTGCGCAACCGAGAAAGCAGCATTGGTATGGATGCCGCAGATTTTACCCTGACTGAAATTGGTGGTGCCACGCTGCTGGATACCCGCGCCAGCGTACAACGCAAGCAAATTCGGGCCTCCTACGCCGTCAGCAACCGTAGTTACACCAACCGGGTGATGCTTACGGCCAGCTCAGGCTTGATGCCTGGCGGCTGGGCCGTTTCTGCTTCCGCCAGCCGGCGCTGGGCACAGGAGGGTTATTTTGATGCAACTTTTTACGATGGTTATTCCTACTTTTTGTCGGTAGACAAAAAATTTGGCAGCCAACACAACCTTAACCTGACCGTTTTAGGCGCCCCAACCAAGCGGGGCAGAAGTGGCGATACCTTCCAGGAAATGTTTGACCTGGCCGGTTCCATCCGTTATAACCCATTTTGGGGCTATTGGAACGGTGAAAAGCGCAATGCCTATGTTCGCTATGGTAACAAACCCATTGATTTGTCGCGCTACGACTGGACGCCCAACAACCGTACGGCACTGATGTTTACCTCCTATGGGCAATCGGGAAAACGCGGGGATACCCGGCTCGACTGGTTCAACGCCAACAACCCGATGCCTGATTACAACCGTCGTCTTCCTTCTTCCTTTGAGGACCCTACAACTGGCGCTGAATGGGCCCAGTTGTTACGCGATAACGAAGACCTGCGGCAACTTGATTGGGCTGCCATGTACGAAGCCAATACGATCAATACCTCTACAGTAGAGGATGCCAACGGTAGCGGAACCGCCTTTACTGGCAAGCGCTCGCAATATGTCGTGGCTGATTTCCGGTCCGATAGCCGTGAACTGGGTTCTAACCTGACGTTCCGGCACCAGCTGAATTCCAGGCTTGCCTTGCAGGCTGGTGGAAAGTACCAGTATTATCTGGGTGAAAACTTTAAAGTACTCGACGACCTTCTGGGTGGTGATTATATCCTCGATTGGGACCGTTTTGCCCAGCAGGATCAGCCGGAAAATCCGCTGGCCAGAGACAATGATTTGCGCATCCCCAATCACATAGTGCGGGAAGGCAATACCTATGGGTACAATTACAATGAAAACATCCGCTCCGGTGGCGGATGGCTGCAGTTACAGGGTAACTTGCGTAAACTTTCCGGGTTTGCCGGGGTAGAGCTGAATACCCAAACCATGTGGCGGGAAGGAAAAATGCAAAACGGGCGTTTCCCCAACGAATCACTCGGCGAATCGGATAAACTGCAATTCAACACTTATGGCCTGAAAGGCGGGGTGACCTGGAAACTAAACGGCAGAAACTACCTGTATGCCAACGGCTTCTCCGGTACCCGTGCACCTTTATTTCAGGACATTTTCCTGTCGCCACGTATCCGCAACCAGCATGTGGATAACCCCACCGTCTATAAGATCCAAAGCGTTGAAGGCGGTTACCAACTTCGTGCGCCGAACATGAAAGCCCGTGTGACAGGTTACTTCACCACCTTCGAAGACCAGATCGATGCATTCATGCTTTTCCAACCCAGCGTCGGTGTATTCGGAACCATGCTGCAAACGGGCATCAACCGCCAGCATGCTGGCGTTGAAATGGCCATCGAGGCCAAGCCCATCGTAGGTTGGACCTTCAGCGCCGCAACCAACCTGGGCAAGTACATCTACACCAACCGGCCTTCGCTGTACCTGACACTCGACAATACCGCTGAGTTGGTACTCGATGGTGTGACAGTTTACCAGAAGAACTATTACGTGCCGCGCACACCGCAAACCACAGCATCTGTATCGGCAAAATATGAGAGCCGCAGGTTCTGGTTTGCCTCTTTGACGGCCAACTGGGCGGATAACCTTTGGTACGATTTCGACCGCTCGCGCCGCACGGCTGGTTTTGTCGAGACCTTCGAGCCTGGGTCAGAAATCTGGCACACCGTGCTCGATCAGGAAAAGGCGCCGGCAGCCTTTACACTAGATTTCTTTGGTGGAAAATCCTGGCGCATCAAAACCAAGTATTTCCTTTACCTCAATGCGGGTATCAACAATATTTTGAACAATCAGAATGTCATCATCTCTGGTCGGGATGCTTACCGCAATGGCTACGCCAACGACTCTACCGACCCAAGGCTCTATACAAGCGAACTCATTTATGCGCCGGGACTCAATTATTTTATCGGGCTTACCCTGCGTATGTAATGCTACATGCTTTATATTGTATCACTTTTTGCCATCACAACTTGAATCTACAAATCCAAATTTGATATGAAATACTTGAAAATTTTGCTTCCGCTTGCACTGATGGTTGGCCTCGCTGCTTGTGTTAAAACGGAATTTGATGAACCGCCACTCGGTGGCGAACCGATCAATATTACGGCCAATGCTACCATCAAAGCCCTGAAAGCCCTGCACATCACTCCCGGCGGTTACGACAAGGTGGTTGATGACATGATCATCAGTGGCGTTGTGGTGATGGACGACCGTTCTGGCAACTATTACAAAACCCTTGTTATTCAGGATTCAACCGGTGGTATTGAAGTGAAATTCAACGATGGTTACCTGTACAACCAGTACCCGGTTGGTCGCAGAATGTACATCAAATGTCAGGGCTTGATCCTTTCCGATTACAATGGCCTGACCCAACTCACCGGCAGCACCGTCGAACAAGGCGGCCAACTATCTGGTGTAGGCATTACTGCCGCTCAAATTCGGGATAAAGTGGTAAAAGGACCTATTTCCGATACACCACCAGTGCCCCGCGTCACAACCCTCGGCGCAATCAATGCCGATATGGTTAGCACCCTGTTGCAATTCAATGATGTGGAGTTCATCAAAGCAGATACGGGTAAAACCTATGCTGATCCGGTAACCAAGTACAACCTGAACCGCACCATAGAAGATTGCAACAGCCTGCAAATCATCCTGCGCAGCAGTGGTTATGCAGAATTTGCTGGCGCTTTGACGCCCGGTGGGAAAGGCACGATTACGGGGGTATTGGGCATCTATAATGGCACTTACCAGTTCTTCATCCGCGACACCTACGATGTGCAGATGGAAGGCGAACGTTGTGGTGCAGTTCCGGCTACTGGACTGACCAGCCTGAATGAAACCTTTGATGGCACCAGCACGAACGTGGATGTCGACATTATTGCCTGGACGAACATTGCCGTACAGGGCAACCGGATCTGGCGCGGAGCATCTTTCTCCGGAGATAAATTCGCCTCCGCGACGGCCTATAATTCCAGTCTGGCCGCCATGGAAACCTGGTTAATCACCCCTCCCATCGACCTGCGCACACAGAAGTCCCTTAACTTTCAATCCAGTTCCGGGTATTACGTGCACGATGGCCTGAGCGTTTGGGTATCTACCGATTTCAATGGACAAAACCCGTCTGCGGCTACCTGGACGCAGTTGAATTTTACCAAGCCTACACCCAATGCCAGCGGTTATTCCGATTTCGTTTCCTCTGGAAACATTGCGCTGCCGGTATTCAATGGCAAAGGCTGGATAGGTTTTAAATACTCGGGTGATACCAATACAAATACAACGACCTGGCGTTTCGACGACGTGATCGTTCAGTAATTTGTGATTTCTACAAGCAGGGTGCCTGATCGGGCTTTCAAGTTGACAAACCAGCGTTTGTCGGTTGTGAACGCCAAATCAGGCACCTTTTTTGTTTTTTACCAAACAGGGTGCTGAAAAAAGCAACGTTTTGCACCTTGGTGCGTTATTTTTACCTTATGATTCGGTATCTCTTTGTATTGTTATGGTGTTGCAGCTGCAGTTTATTGCAGGCGCAGGATCCGGTAATCCCACCTGTGTTCCCGGTGGACACAGCCTTGGGAGAAGTTCCCATGACCCCGAATGATTATACCGGATTTTGGCGTGGCGACTATCCAAACCCCCGAAAGGCCTTGCTCATGTCGTTTATTTTGCCAGGCTCCGGTCAGGCGTACAACCGGAAATGGTGGAAAATACCCCTGGTATATGCTACGCTGGGCGGTTTAACCTGGCTGGAGGTCAACAATTACAATTTTTATAAGGGTTTTCGCGACAATTACAAATGGGCGGTAGACGGTGACCCCGGTACCAACCCTATAGATGAGCCTTATATCAGCCTGGATGCAACCGATCTTAAATATTACCGCGACCAATCCAGGCGTACGCTTGAACAAAGTTCCCTGGTTCTTGGTTTGGCTTATTTGTTGGTAGCAACCGATGCGTTTGTTGATGCCCACCTCGCGAGTTTTGACGTCAGTGATGACTTGAGTTTTAAACTGGTTCCCAAAGCCCAGATGACCCCGGGTTGGGGCCCTTCTTATGGACTTGGGATTTCCATACCCCTGGGAGGCACTGCGCCCCCCAGACCATAAATTTGTAGGCTTGAAAACAGTATTTGAAAGCGAAAGTGATAGTTTTGATGTAACGCGGAAACACTTTATCGAGAGTCTGCGTTTTCCCACCATAGCCATTTTGGTGCTGTGGGTGGTGCACGCCTATCAGGTGCTGGGTGGCTGGGATGCTGGTGCTTACGGTATTATTTCCAGGCGCTGGTATGGTTTCTGGGGAATCCTGACAGGACCGCTCGTACATGGCAGTTGGGAGCACCTTATTTCCAATACTTTTCCTTTGTTTGTGCTGCTTATAATCATGCAGTATTTCTACCGGAAAGTTGCGCTGCGGGCGTTCTGGGTGATCTATTTTCTGACGGGGATTTGTGTTTGGGTACTGGCGCGGCCAGTGTCTCATATTGGAGCAAGTGGTATTGTCTACGGCATGGTTGCCTTCATTTTCTGGAACGGTATCTTTCGCAGGAGTTTGCGATCCATCATGCTGGCCCTCATCGTGCTGGTATTGTACAGCGGAATGTTCATGGGAGTCCTGCCCGATCAGGAGGGCATCTCCTGGGAAAGCCACCTGTTGGGTAGCCTTGTAGGTATTTTTACTTCTTTTTGGTTTAAACGCGAATTGGAGGATGACGAAATGGAGTCAGACGAGCATCCTTTTGCAGATGAGCGGTACCTTGAAAAACAGTATTTCCTTCCCCGCGACGCCTTTGACAAAACCAAAGCACAGCGCGCCATGGAAGCGGAAGAAGCGCGCATACTACACGAACAACAGAACAACACATTTTTTCCGCCTTTCTGGCAACAGAACCGCACCTGGTGAGGCGTTTAGATGGGTTTTAGCCTTTGGCCTTTTGGTGTTGGTCTTTGGTTTCAACCTCATCTTACATAACCGTATGGGTGTAATTTATCAATCCTTACTTTGGTTATAATGCTTTGAAAACCAAATATTTAATGCTTCGGGGCAAAGCCAAAGACTAATGGTTAACACCCAGCTTACGGTATTGGATTTTTTAGGCCCGTAGGGCCGGCATTATGGTAGCATAGCGCGGCCAGTTATTCGGAATGCCGTAGGCATGGCATTTCAATGTTGACGATTCATGGTTGTGTTTATTTGAAACAGCCCCAAATTGCTGATGTAAAGGTGAAATTTGTCCAAGTTTCAGCGGTTTAATGCCATGCCTATGGCATTCTGGACCAAGATCTGCGGTATGCTACCATAATATTAAAAATAGGGGGCTGTAAAGATATCCCTTAGAGGTGCGCGATAACAAGAAAGCCCGGAGGGCTGGCATATTATAGTAGAGAGCGACCCTGAATACCGCGACGGTGTCATTACTGGTGCGATGCCTCCGGTTAGGACACGGCCGAAGTTTCAATTGTCCTCCATTTTTCTATAATATGTCAACCCTTCGGGCTTTCACCGTTTTGAAGTGCATCCGAGTCGGCCGTTATTCCTGTCTGTTTGGAGCTTACTGCCAGGAAATTGCCCTGCCGATTTGTTGAATTTTGTTGTTTAAAAAACCGTAGTCCTTCGGGGTTCTACTGTGTTGTATTGCCATTTGTCGGTCTTTAAAAGGCGAAAGTCCAGCTTACTGCTTTTCCAGTTTGGCAACGCCCATGCCCTCAGGGCCCTGCACCACGATCCAATATGTTCCTGAAGGCAAATTGGTCAGGTCTAAGCGGTAAGCATTGCAGCCGGCACAATCCAGTGTTTTGATGGTGTTGCCATCTACGCTGTACAAGGTGCATTGGTCAAAAGTCCGTTCCGACTTCAGGTTTACGTATTGCCTGGCCGGGTTGGGCGTCAGGCGCAGCCCAATGCTATCCCGTTCCTGCATTCGTACCGCCGAGGTACCAAGCCCTTTGCCAATGGTATATTCACCGGATAAAAGGAGATCAATGCGCATAAAGCCATACCGGTCGACTGTTGAGCCTACCGTGTTTTTGAGGTAAAGGGGGTGTTCCTGCCAAGGGAAGCCGGGGCCCGGCCGGTAAAGGAGGAGTATGGAGTCCTCTGATGGACTGGTTTGGGCAAACAACTCGGCATCCAGTTGGTCCAGCATGCCTTTTCCATCGTAAAACAGGCTTCCCCGGCCCGCCAGGCCTTCAGGGAAAAAGCCATCCACCGTCCAGTATCGGTTGCTCAGGATATATCCATTGGGGTTGGCGGAACCGGCGGTATCTGGCATGGCCCAGTGGTATTCCACGTGCACCAGGGCAGAATCGGGAACTGCCGTAAAATTGATGGTAAATTTAGCGGGCGTAAAGGGGTAATTGCCTGCTGCTTTCACCACACGGTCTTTGAAGGTTTGCGCCAACGTCAGTTTTGCATCGGGGTTAAGCCACACTTTTTGTGGAAAAAAGTTGAGTGGAAAATGAAACTCCAGGGTGTCCTGCTGTCCGGAAACAAGGGTTGTTCGGATCTCTTTTTCCCAGTTGGCATTGATAAACACAAACTCAAGGGGAACATCCTGGTAGAAGTGATCAGCGCCGCGCAATTTTTGCTTTACATACACTTTTGCGATAAAAAACGTATCGATTGGGCCGGTCACTACGGTCATGGAATCTACAGCAAAGTGGGTGAAGCCGGGCTGAAAAACCCAGTCGTCGAAGAAGTGATCGAGGTTTACCCCGGTGCTGGCACTGAGTTGGTTGCGCAGATCGGCACTGCTCCAATCGTGGAACTGATAATTGTCCATCGCTTCGTTCAGCCCTTGCCGGAACAGGCTGTCGCCCAGGTAGCTGCGCAAATTATGGATCACCGACGCGCCTTTGTGGTATACATGTGTGCCGTAGGTCAGGTCGTGCGGAACACCGCTGATGGCGCGGTAACCGCCCTCTTCAACATGGGCATTTTCCAGGACGTCGAGGAAGTTGGCTTCAACTGCGGTTTTATAGGCGTTTTTTCCATAAACCCACTCCGTAAACAGGTGCTCCGAATAGCTGGCCCAGCCTTCGTTGAGCCACATGTCCTCCGCAGTGCTGCAGGTGGCCAGGTCGCCCCACCAATGGTGGCTGAATTCGTGTGCCATGAGGGTTTCAAAATTGGTGGTGCCATCGACGGCGGCCCGCATGTAGGCGATGTTGGTGGCGTGCTCCATGGCGCCGCTGTTGAAGGGCACAATAGAATAGCCGATTTTATCCCAACGGTAGGGGCCGTACCAGTGTTCGAAACAGGCCAGCGCATCGGGGAGGTGAACGAAGGAGTTTTTTAATTTACTGGTATCGCCGGCGGCTACGGCAATTTGAACCGGTATTGGGCCATTTTCACCCTGATACTGCCGCTCAAACGATACATAGGGGCCAACAGCCACACAGGCGAGGTAGGAGGGGATAGGATCTGTGATTGTCCAGATACGGACCAAATTGCCATTGATGATGTTTTGGGAATACAAAGTTCCATTGCAAAATGCCGGCAAGTCGATAGGAGAGGTAACCTGGAAATTAAAACGGCAGCGCTCTACAAAATTGTCAAAACAAGGGAACAGTGCTCGCCCGTAACTGTGCGGGTCGGCTGCAAAGCCCACGCCGAGGTTGTAGGCGTAATTCCCCGACCAGTAAAAGCCTCCCCAACCGGATACATCCTGAACCGGGTGACCGTGGTAGTACACTTGGACGCCGTAAATCATGGAGTTCATTTCCATCGGCGCAGTAAGTTGAATATCAATGTGCTCGCCGTCATAAGACCAGGAAACCGGTGCTGAATTGAAAAACAGGCTGTCGATGGTAAGGCCCGACAAATCGAAACGAAGTGATTGAACGCCTGGCACCAGTGGTTTCAGGCTGATGGCGGCAAACGCCGTGATTTCCTGGGCTGCGAAATTGGTAATGTCGAGGTGCAATGTAGTTAGAATGATATCCACGGAGTCGCTACGGGAGTCTGTTGCATTGTATCCGGCACCGTGGCCCTGGGCGCACCAATCGGATCCTTGCAACATTTTTTGCGAAAACAGGGTGGGGGAGCTGGCCAGCAACACGGCAATAGCCAGGTAGTTCTTCAAGCTTAACATGTGCTGTTTTTTTGTGCAGATGTGTATACAGTTGTATTTCTGGCACCAAATATCCGCAAATTTTGTGCAACTTTGCGGCCGTTTAACACCCATTCAAATTTTACATTTTCAAAGATGCAGGAAGATCTTTTCAAGCGTTTGGTTTCCCACTGTAAGGAATACGGTTTTATATATCCCTCTTCTGAGGTGTACGATGGCCTTGGAGGCGTGTACGATTACGGCCCCATGGGTATCGAGTTGAAAAACAACATCAAAGCATATTGGTGGAAGGCCATGGTGCAAATGCACGAGAACATTGTTGGCATCGACAGTGCCATCTTCATGCATCCCAAAATCTGGAAGGCTTCTGGTCACGTTGATGCGTTCAATGACCCGATGGTTGATAACAAAGACTCAAAAAAGCGCTACCGCGCCGATGTGTTGATTGAGGGAGAGATTGATAAGCTGGAGGCCAAGATTGATAAGGAAGTTGAAAAAGCACGAAAGCGCTTCGATAACTTCGACGAGGCCATGTTCCGCAGCACCAATGCGAGGGTTTTGGAGTGGGCACAAAGAGCCGAAGCCATTGCCGATAAACTTGCATCGGCAATGAAGGCCAATGATATGGTGGCGTTGAAGGCCCTGATCGATGAGCTTGAAATTGCCGATCCGGAAAGTGGATCCCGGAACTGGACCGAAGCCCGGCAGTTTAACCTCATGTTTTCCACCCAAATGTCGAACATTGCCGGCGCTGAGGGCGATAAGTTATACCTGCGCCCGGAAACGGCACAGGGTATTTTTGTTAACTTCCTGAATGTTCAGAAGACTACCCGGCAGAAAATTCCTTTTGGGATTGCCCAGATTGGAAAGGCCTTTCGCAATGAAATTGTTGCCCGGCAATTTATTTTTCGCATGCGCGAATTTGAGCAAATGGAAATGCAATACTTTATCCGCCCTGGCACGGAAATGGAGTGGTATGCCATTTGGAAAGAGCGCCGTATGGCCTGGCATAAGGCCGTGTCACCGGCAGCCAAACTGCGTTTCAAAGACCACGATAACCTGGCACATTATGCTAATGCTGCAGTGGATATCCAATATGAATTCCCATTTGGGTTTAAGGAACTGGAGGGTATACATTCCCGTACCGACTTCGACCTGGGCAACCACCAGGGGCTTTCCGGGCGTAAACTCCAATTTTTGACCCTGAATTGAACGAAAGCTACGTGCCATATGTAGTCGAAACCTCCGTGGGTTGCGACCGCATGTTCCTGGCCCTGATGAGCAACGCGCTGGTAGACGAAACGGTGGGAGATGCGCAGGGAGAAGACAGTACCCGTACGGTACTGCGTATTGCTCCGGCCCTCGCACCCGTGAAATGCGCAGTGTTGCCCATTGTCCGCAACAAAGAAGAATTGGTGGGCAAGGCACGGTCAATTTTTGACCGGCTCAAGCTCGATTTTCTTTGCCAGTACGATGAAAAAGATGCCATCGGCCGCCGCTATCGCCGGCAGGATGCTATTGGTACCCCCTATTGTGTAACCGTCGATTTTGAAACCCTGGAAAATGATACCGTCACCATTAGGGAGCGCGACAGCATGGAACAGATTCGGGTACCCATCAGTGAGGTGCCAAGGATTGTAGGGGAAAGTGTTGACATGAGCAAACTTTTGAAACTGGCTCAATAAGTCTGCGATCAGACACTTTCTTCATTAGGAGCGTTACCCGGAAACATGTGACGCTCCTAATTTTTTGCGTCAATTAGTGGGGATGTTCACCGGAAAAGAGTATTTTTACCCCGTTAATCCACAACAACGGACCTTAATCTTTGATAATCCTCCTCTGGTCCTTCTCCAATTTGTTAGACTGTTCCTAATCTATCCACGCTGATTAAGGAAACAAGGCACAAAATTTGCATTGTATATATCTTGTGCCCGGGTTTCTAATCATGGGTAGAGGTTTGTTATAGATCATTCGCGCACATCAGTTAAACTAAAAACAGGGTACTTGTGAAGACTTTTCCCTTTTCGGCACCTTTTGCCCATACTGGTTTTTTTTATTCAGTTGTCAATACGGCTCGTCGCAGGACATTCATTTCTCCCAATTTGGAAATGCTCCGATGAACCTGAACCCTGCCCTGGCAGGTGTTTTTGGTGGCGACTTGCGTTTTGCGGCTAATTTCCGCGACCAGTGGCGGAGTGTTCCTGTGCCCTATACCACCTTGGGTGCTTCTGTAGAAAACAAATTCTACCATCAGCGTGGTAAATACCACAAGTATTTTACGGGCGGCCTAGTGCTGAATTACGATCGTCAGGGAAGTTTGAACCTGACCAGCCTGAATATTTCCATTCCCATTAGCTATACAGCGCCACTAACAGAAAACAGGCTGCATTATCTGACGCTGGGTGTCATGCCTTCTTTTGGTCAGCGGTCGTTTGGCACGGATAAACTTACCACCGATTCGCAATGGAATGAGTTGTTTTTCGATCCCTTCGCCTCGACCAAAGAGGACTTGTTGTTTGCCAACACCAGCATCAAGTATTTTGACCTGAGTGCTGGTGTCAATTACCGCGCGCAAGCCAAGGAAAAAAGGAGTCGGATTGATGTTGGCGCCGCCATTTTTCACCTGAACCAGCCGGACCACGATTTTTGGTCAGGCGGTGACAATGTTCGACTCTCCAGCCGCGTGTCGGTGTATGGATTGGGCTACCTTCAACTGACCCACCGGCTCGATCTCGTTTTTCAGGGCTTGTACCAAAAACAAGGCGGCTATGAAAAATTGATTTACGGTGGTGGCGCCCGTTTTCACCTGAACCCCAAGCGGTACAATGAATTGGCGGTTCAAGTGGGCTTCAACTACCGCTCCCGATACCGCGATGCCTGGATTCCATATGCTGAAGTACATTGGCGTACGTGGGTACTGGGTGTTTCCTGGGATGCTAACCGCTCCAATTTCCGGGCTGCTACCCAGGGCCGGGGTGGTCCAGAAGTGTCGCTGATTTACCGACTGTATCGTGTAAAGCCCATGGCGTTTAAATCCTGCCCTATCATTTGATATTATTCTGATTTCATGCAAGCTATTTACCGTATACTATTTCTAGTGTTATTGCTTTCTCAGGGAGTGGCACTTTGGGCACAAAAAGAGAATTCCAATTCCGACCGGATTGGCAGTGGATTAGACCGCGGCCCGTCGCTGGAAGCTATTGAGCGCAGGGCTTACAAAGAACAACGGCAGGGTGATCACAACGCTGCGTTAGGTTACTTTGCTGAGGTTATCCGGCAGGACAGTTCGCGTGTCAGCGCTTACAAGGCTTTTGCCGCCTCAGCCATGGAATTGTATCGCCTGGGTGATGCGGAACGCGCGTATACCCACCTGGCCTATCGGGACAGCAGCCGCATCGATGGCGAAATGCTGCTGAAATTGGCTGAAGTGAAATTTAAACAAGACGAATATGAGACGGCCCGCGATCTGTACGATATGATTTTGTTGTCGCCATCCCTATTCGATGATCAGGTGGTTCAGGATGCGGCACATGGCAAGAAAGATATTGATTGGGCCATTTTTAACCGCCCTCCAGATTCTACCCTCCAGATTGTACACCTGGGTAGCCCGGTAAACACGCTTTACTGGGCGGAATATTCTTCGGCTTTTCACAACAACAAGTTGTATTTCTCCGCCTATCGTTTCCCATTCCCATCGGATACACACGACCCGCGGAGGAACCTGATCAAGGTACTTACGGCTGAGCAAAGCGGTGACACACTCAAGACAAGCGTTCAGCCCTTCAATGAAAATGAGCATCATACCGCCCATGTGACCTTTTCAAGGGATGGCCAGCGTATGTATTATTCGGAGTGTGATTTTATCACAGATGCGACCTTGCACTGCGACATTTACGTCCGAACCATTGCAGCCGACAGCAGCTTTGGCCCTGCCCAAAAACTACCCTCCCCGATCAATATGAGCGAGTTTACCTCGACGGAACCCGCGGTAGGTTGGGACGATGCCGGTAATGAAACCCTGTATTTTGTAAGCGATCGGCCCGGACAGGGTGGCCGCGATATTTGGTCGGCCCCCATTCTCGAGAATGGTTATGGTGAACCGCAAAATCTCAGCGACATCAACAAAGCCGGCAATGAGGTGACGCCAAGTTTTCACAGTGCAACGCAGACCCTTTATTTCAGCTCCAACAGTTACATGAGTCTGGGAGGGTTGGATGTTTACAAAACCCGGCACACTGGCAACGGTTGGAGCGAACCCAAATCAATGGGCAGTCCGATCAACTCCAGCTACAATGATGTGTATTACAGCGTTAGCCCAAGCGGCCGTTCCGGCTTTTTCTCCTCCAACCGCAGGGGCGATTACAATGAGTCAGAAGAGGATTGCTGTTACGATATTTTTAAAGCTTATCTGGGCAAACCCCGGATGATTGCCGTAACTTTCAATAAGGAAACGGGGGATTCGCTCTCCACGACACGGATGCGTTTGTTTGAAGTATCGAATGATAACACCAAAACAGCAACAGAAACGGTTGACGAGCCAGGCAATCATCACGCTTTTGAGCTGACGCCCGGCCGGAAATATATGCTGATTGCTCAAAAGCCCTATTTTACGCCGGATACCATCTATTGTTCGGTACCCCGAGTAACATTGGACGAAGTTTACGTCTTTAATTTATACCTAGATCCGGCACATGTGACGCTGATTACCACAGTAATGGAACGGAAAAGGGATGGCAGCATTGTAGTTTGTGACAGCACCTTCATGGATTTGACCGATTATGGGCTGGTAAGCAAACCCGCTTTGGCACCAAGGGTGCAATCAGATTCGCTCCTTTTCCCGGATCAAAATACCTATTACGATACCCTGGAATTTATGCATCGTTACGATATCGATGTCAACAGACCAGGGTATACCCTGGTTCGGCCAGTGTAAGTACCGATTTTTATACGGAGCAGGATACTGTTATTCGTAAGGAGATTGTGATTGAGCGCGGACTGATACTGGTAGTTGACATCATCAACGGACTGGATAATACGCCTCTGATACCCACGGTGCTATATTTGGATGATGAATTGGCCGATACCTCTACGGTAAGCGTTAATTTGGAAACCAATACCTACACCATGCCCATTCATTTTGGCGGCAGGTACAAAATATTGGGTGAAAGCGATGGCTTTTTCCCGGATTCCCTCGAATTTCCAACGCCACGCGTCACCAAAAAGCCAAAAGATACTATTTTTCAAACGCTTATCCTTTACCCGGCTTGCTTGAAGTGTTATACCCCGATCACCTTATTCTTTGACAACGATAAGCCTGAGCGTATTAGAAATGCGAAGGGCCAGCCCATCTATATTGATTCTACGGCCACGCATTATTTTGATACCTGGACGGCCTACTTGCAGCGGCAAGATATCTACAAGGATAAACATTCCAGCGCAGCAGTATTTTCTCCTGCCCAGGCACAGTTGTCCAGGGACAGCCTGGACCGCTTTTTTGCAGATTCTGTGCGGGCAAACGGCCAGCGGCTCAATAAGTTTATGGAGGTGATGGATGTTTACCTGGAATCTGGTGCCGAAGTGAAATTGATATTGAAAGGATTTGCCTCTCCGCTCGCTTCCTCTGAATACAACAAAAGGCTGACGAACCGGCGTATTACGTCCCTGACCAAATGGATGCTGGAACAATACCGCTCGGGCCTGTTGCTAAAATATTACCGCCCTGAACCGGGTGGCAAACAAACGCTCAACTGGGACCGCATTGCCAATGGTGAAGCGGGCACCCAGAACATTCCTGATGGCTCGAGTGAGAGCGCCAGAAAATGGTCGGTTTATAGTGTCATCGCCTCTGAATCTCGTAAGGCACAGGTTGCGGATGTTATCGTGAAAGATGCGCCCAAGCTTATGTACAGGGATCCATCGGTTGTGCCCCCGCACGTCAACTGTTGTAGTTTTGAATAATGAATTTTTACTTTAATCCCTTGTAAGTCTTAAGTCTTAAAACATGAAAGTCTTCATCTCAATCACCATTTTGTTATGGAGCCTATTGCCACAGGCAATGGCCCAGACACCCCGTGCCTATGAAACAGCTGCGGTTGCCGCTTTCGCTGCCAAGGATTACTATGCTGCCATGAAATATTACGAACAGGCGTTGGATATAGAACCAGATCGCGCAGACCTGCGTTTTCATTTTGCCGATGCAGCAAGGATGTTTGGCGCCCTGAGTAAGGCGGAACAAAGTTACGAAAAAGTGGTAGCGGATCAGCAATTTAAGGATTTAGGCGCGGCTATATACGGACTGGCTATGGTGAAAAAGACCCTGGGGAAATACGACCAGGCTATTTTCTGGTTCCAGCAATTCCAGCAACAGGAAGGCGCTGCTTCAGTCCTCCAAGATAAAGTTCGGGAAGAGATCGACAATTGTGAGTGGGCGCTCGAACAGATCAATCATCCTGATGTGACCATTCAAATTGAACGGCTCCCGGAGGATGTCAACACCAGTTATTCAGAGTTTGCAGCCAACCAGTATGGCAATACGCTTTTCTATTCTTCTTTTCGCAACCTAAACTGGAAAGATAAACACTATCCTCCCCGTCCAATTTTAAAGATAATGGAATTGGACCCCAATGGATACGCCCATCAAAGTGCAGCGTTTAACGCGCCATTTCGCCATACTGCCCATCTTGCCATGAGCCCGGATGGGCTTTTTGCCATTTTCAATTACTGTGATTACGAGGGCGAAACCGATATCCGTTGCGAACTTTACTGCAGCAGGAATATTGATGGCACCTGGACCCAGCCAGAGATGCTGCCGGAAAGCCTGAATTTTCCTGGTTATACCGCAACCCAGCCTAATCTGGTATCTGGAACGGATGGAACTTATGTCCTTTACTTTGTCAGCGACCGTCCTGGTGGAAAAGGCGGGCTGGATATTTGGACGGCCACCATTGCTCCAGATGGCAGTTGTACGGCTGCTGAGAATCTGGCTGCCCTGAATACGATAGAAAATGATGTGACACCATTTTTTCAGACCACTTCGAAAACCCTGTTTTTTAGCACCATGGGCTGGCCTACGCTGGGCGGCTATGATGTTTACAGCAGCCAAAAGACCGCTGCTGGCTGGGCGGCACCTGTTCACCTTGGCTTGCCCATCAACAGCAGTTTTAACGATTTGTATTACGCGCCACAAGCCGACAATTGGGCTTTTTTTGCGTCTAATCGCATTGGCTCCTCCAACCTGGATGCGGATGCCTGCTGTTACGACCTGTACAAATGCACCATTCTGCCGTTGAACCTTGATGCTACAGTGATGTCGGAAATGACGGGCGAAAGTTTGACCGGTGTTGAATTCACCTTAATCGAAGAAGGCCAAAATACGGCTACCCATTTTACCCATAGCGACATACACAGCCGATGGGATATTGCACGCGATAAAAATTATACCCTGGTTGCCAATAAAGAGGGATACCTGCCGGATACCATTGCCTGGAATACCACCATCCTGCCCAACGACCGGCGGTTTGTGAAAAGACTTTATTTGAAACCTGATATCCGGCTGGCTGTTGCTACCTATGACCAATTGTCGGATGAGGCGCTGGCGGGGGTAACCATTCGGCTTTTTTGAAATGAGCGGAACATCCAAGCAGGAGATTGCTACGCATCAGGGGGATGTGGCGTTGGATTACAAAAAAACGCTACTTGCTCATTACCGAGAAAGATGGTTTTTATCCGGACACCATGGAGTTAACAGCCGATTTGCTTCGTTCAACCGGAGCCGGCAATAAAGTTAACAGGACCGTTTTCCTAACGCCAGCCAGCTTGAGTGGCTACCTGCCCCTTAGTTTGTATTTCGACAACGACCAGCCAAAGCCTGCAAGAAGGATACAGTCCTACGACGATGTGTACCAGGAGTACCTTGCACAGCGGGAAACTTTTTATTCAAAACTTTACCACTGCCCTGACAGAGGAGGACAAAGCCGCTGCTGCAGAACGCCTGAGCCGTTTTTTTGAAGAAGAGGTAAAAGGAGGTTACCTGAAGTTGTCTTATTTTGCTGAAAACCTCGATTTGTTTCTTGATAATAATTATAGTGTCGTCATTATGGTAAAAGGATTTTCCAGTCCGCTGGCAAGTCAGGAGTACAACCTGGCACTTTCCAATCGCCGTATTGCCAGTGTGTTAAGTTATTTCAGAAAATACCAGAATGGCATTTATTCGCCCTATATTCAAAATGGGCAACTCCAAGTTATGACGGCTCCCCTCGGTGAACGCGAAGTGCGCACTGGGGTAAGCGACAGTCGTTACGATAAACGATCCTCTGTCTACAGCGTAGAAGCTTCTATGGAGCGCCGCACAGATATAATAGAGGTAAAACTGACCAAAAATTGATGCATTACTCATACAACAACGCCTTTGAAATGAAGAAAGGACACTTCCTGCAAGCCTCATTGCTCTTCGCCATTTTGCTGCTCTCAGCAGGGTCGGCTTGGGGGCAATCCCTTCAGATTCAGATAGCGGCTATTTCCGGCGCCTGCAATGGCAACAATGGTACCATTACCGTGACGGCCACAGGCGGAACCAGCCCGTACGCTTACGCCTGGAATACCGGGGCCACAGGTCCTTTTGTTTCCGGATTGGCGCCTGGAACCTATACCGTTACTGCCACGGATGCTATTGGCACAACAGGGTCATTGGGCGTCGAAGTATCGGCGGTCGACAGCCTGCAGGTTTCCTTGCTGCTCACCAAGGCTCAATGCCCTGGGGTGAACAATGGAACAGCAACGGCTGTGGTAACACCTTCCAATGGCAACTTTAGTTTCGCCTGGAATGTTCCGGGCAGCCCCAATAGTCCGCAAATTACCGGCCTTGCAGCGGGCACTACTGTTTGCGTAACGGTAACTGATCTTAATTCGGGCTGTTCTGGTGTGGCTTGTGGCAAAATCATTGCGCACAACCAGTTGCAAGTGGTGGTTGATGGACTGGATGCAACCTGTATTGGCACCAGCGATGGCTCTGCGTCTGCCATGGCCACGCAGGGTACACCCTTGTTTACTTTTGTCTGGAACTTGGGTAACACAACCCTTACCGACTCCAGCAATTCAAGCAGTACCATCACCGGTCTTGCGCCGGGTATTTATACCGTTTCGGTTTCAGATGCCAATGGTTGTACCACTATTGGCGCTGCCAGCATTGGCGCGTCGGGGCTTCCCCATGCCGCCATCGACTCATTGGTGATTTCCTGCGATCCTGATTCAAATCTCGTTACATTGCAATTGAGCGATTTGAGTACAGTTCCCGCACCCTGGGCCATTACTTCCTGGTTCTGGCAAGTTTCCTGGTCGACCGGGTTTACGACTTTCAATGTCCAAAACCCTCCTGCATTGGTGTTACCCGGCGGTGAAGCCGGCATCATCAAACTTGTCGTGGAAACGTCCACTGGATGTTCAGATTCGTTGTCCATTCCTTATACACTTCCTACCCCGCCTCAAATCGCCATTTCAGTGGAGCCCGATGGTTTCGCGTGCCCGGGTACATCAGCCACGATTACGCTTACCGGCAGTCAGGATAACCAATATGTTTGGTCGCCAACGGCCTATCTGGACCTTAGCAATGGCCCTTTTGAAGTTGTCGCTAACCCACCCGGTACTACGACGTACACCGTTACTGCGACACAAGGTGTTTGCACGACCATCGATTCGGTGACCATCATCCGTCCGCCTGCAGTAGCAATTGATCTGCCTGGTGGCTCCGCAACCACCTGCTCTGATTCTGTTACCTTAACATTGGTGCCCAACGGACCGATGAATGTGGTATGGTTAAATGCTCAAAACGATACACTGGGGAATACGATTACCATTCAATTGCCAGTCGACAGTGCATCTACCTACATTGTTTTTGCGGTGGATACCTTTGGCTGTGTCACTTCAGATACGGCGACCATAACAAGTCAGGGGGTTAACGTGAGCGTAGATGTGCCATCACCCTCCGTTTTTTGCCCCGGCCAGCCGGTAAATTTAAGCGCGTCGGGGAGCAGTGCAGGGGGAGCCATCCAGTACAACTGGACAAGCCCCAATCCGAACGTTCAAATTATTGGCGGGAATTCACCTAACATAACCATTCAGGCGCCAGCAGGCATGCACACGGTACAGCTCATCGCCAGCAACGACTTTTGCGCAGATACGGTATCGGCCTCCTTTAACATTCGGCCAGCCGTTGAAATTGAATTGCCTGGAGGTTCGGCTACGGTTTGTTCCGATTCCATCACCCTCACCCTGGCGCCAATCGGGCCTTTGAATTTGGTTTGGGTTAATGATCAAAATGATACCTGGGTAATACCATCACAATACAACTGCCGGTTGACACTGTTTCCACCTACATCGTTTTTGCGGTGGATTCGTTCAACTGTGCCAGTTCAGATACAGCGGTAGTGTTTGGCAATGGTGTTCAGGTGAGTATTGATGTGCCTTCCCCTGCAGTGTATTGCCCGGGCCAACCGGTCAGCCTGCAGGCCATGGGGAATACCGCTGGTTTTCCGATCACCTACAATTGGTCGGCTGGCAACCCTGATATTCAAATTATTGGCGGTAATTCGCCCAATGTAACCATTAAGGCACCTGCAGGCATGCATACCGTGCAGCTGATTGCCAGCAATGGTTTTTGTGCAGACACGGCATCGGCTTCCTTTACCGTGCGGCCTGCTGTTGAAATTGAATTGCCCGGAGGATCGGCTACCGTGTGTGCCGATTCTGTCACGCTGACCCTTGCGCCCATCGGCCCCGTGAATGTCGTGTGGCTCAATGCAAATCAGGATACCTTGGGAACAACCATTGTTATTACACTCCCGGTGGATAGCGCTGTGCAATACATTGTTACGGCAGTTGATTCCTTTAATTGTATTTCTACAGATACTGCCTTCCTGAACAGTGCTGGCATTAACCTGAGCGTTACCACCCCACCACCCGCAGCACTTTGCGCCGGCTTGCCGGTTGTGCTGCAAGCAGGCATTGGAGGATCCGGGCTCCCTGTGAATTACAGTTGGTCGAGCATTGATCCCAATGTGCAAATTATGGGTGGGAATTCCAGTAGCGTGACCGTAACGGCACCTGCGGGAACCCATGTGATCACAGTGGTGGCACAAAACGATTTTTGCATCGACAGCACGGAGGTAACGCTGGAAATTCAGGACGTTCAGTACCTGGATGGCGACCTTACGCTCGATTTGTGCAAAGGACTTGATGTCGGATTTTCCTATACGGGCAATTTGCCGGTGAGCTGGGATTTTGACGATAACAATAACAGCAATCAGGGGTTATAACACATACTTATGCCGACAGTGGTTACTACCATATCACCTTGTCTTCTACTGCAGCCTGTGTACAGCCTTTTGATACCACAATCCATGTGTTGGCAACCAACGCCGTGGATGCTGCTTTCTCGCTGGATCTGCAAAATTGCGTGGGAAGTGCCGATTTTGTGTTCAACAACACAACCCAACACGCCAATCCGGTCAGCTGGTTATGGACATTCCTGCCTTCTAACCAAACCTCTACCCTGGAAAATCCGACCATAAGCTTTTCTGCTGAAGATACCCTGACGGTCAAGCTGCTGGTAATCGATTCCAATGGTTGTAAAGACAGCAGTTCGCAGTTGGTGTTTATCAATATAATCGACTCTACCTGGGCAGCCTCCAGCAATTTCTGCCCCGGCGATTCCGTAGCGCTGAATCCAGGCGGCAGCGCCAACTACAGCTACAACTGGCAGTCGGCACCAAACGATCCCAACTTGGTGGCTACCGACCCTAACCCTATGGTAGCGCCTGCTGTACCCACCACGTATTCGGTGACCATAGAAAATGGACTCTGCAGTACCACCCAGACCATTCTGATAACGCCGAACCCTGCGGCTTCGGTTACGGCATCTGCTGATGTTTCCAGTTGTGATGGTGCGGCAGTAAGCATATCGGCATCAGGAAGCCCGAACATAACACTGTTGTGGTCCACTAACCCGAATTTTACCCCAATTATAGATACAGGCGCTGTGATTACGGTATTGCCACTCCCCAATGGGTATTATTACGTTAAAGCCCAGAATGCAGCGGGTTGTACAGCCCTCGACTCTGTGCGAGTCGACAACCATCAGGTTGATATTGCTTACAATCCGGAGTGGCAGTTGTGCCTTCCAATGGCGGTGCCGCTCAACATACAAAACATGGATGTAGGGGATACCCTGAATTATGTTTGGACACCCACACTTCCCAATGTTGCCAACCCGCTGGTGGATCCTTTGGTCAGCACCACTTATACTGCAGTGGTTACGAATCAGTTCGGTTGCTTGGATACGGCAGTAATTCAGGTGGGTATCACCAATTTGAGCGTAACAGCCAGTATCATTGGCCTGGATACCATCTTTTTGGGTGACACCGCTACGCTGATCGCACAAGTCAGTGGCGGTTCGCAATATACTTTCCAGTGGTATCCTGAGGATGAAATGTACCCACCAACGGACGGGCCACAGGTGAAAGTTAAACCCTCGGAAACAACCACTTATACTGTGGTGGTAACGGACATTCCAAGCAACTGCAGTGCTGAGGCTACTGTTCGGCTTTTTGTCTCTCCGGTCGTTTGTGATTCGCCATTTATCTTTATACCAACAGTGTTTACGCCCAACAACGATGGCAATAACGACTTGTTCCTGGTGCGTGCGACGCAACTGACCGAACTCCATTTTATGGTGTTCAACCGTTGGGGAGAAAAGATGTACGAAACCTTCGATGTCAACCACAGCGGTTGGGATGGTATGGCATGGCAAGCAGGCTACACCGGATTCCTACGGCTGGTATGTTCGCGCCATCTGTGTAGACGGTGAGGTCTTCGAAGGGCGAGGCAATGTAACCTTACTCCGATGATGCTATCAAAAAAAGAAGGGCCGGCAAAATGCCGGCCCTTCTTTTTTTGATAGGTCCAAATGTTGTTTTTAGGTACGCTCTAGTGCCTCATCCACTAGTCAATCAAGCCCCGCCCTTCCTTCACAATCCGATCTTCCTTAATCAATCGTTTCATAAGGCGGTCGAGGATGCCATTGATGAACTCCTTGCTCTTGTCGGTGGAATATGATTTTGACATTTCCACGTATTCGTTCAAGGTGACTTTGGTAGGTATGGTGGGGAAATGGAGCAGTTCGCAAAGCGCCATTTTTAGCATAATCATATCGAGTACCGCTACGCGTTCGGCATCCCAGTTTTTGAGCGTGGGATCAATTAGCAAGAAGAGTTCCTGGTCTTCCTGGCAGGTTTTACGAAGCAGCTGCTCACCGTATTCCCTTACTGTTTCATCGGAGGGTTCAAATTCCTGATAGAACGGACCTTCCAGTGGCATAGCCTTTATGGTCTTTTTGATGGCACCAACCACCAGCGATTCATCGTCCTGCCAGTTGTTGAAGCGCTCTTCTGTCAGTTCATTGAAGAGGTCCTGACTGGTAAGGAAGCGATAAAGTTCGAGAATCATTTTGCGATCCTGGTCTTCCGAAGGGTTTTCCAGTGTCAAATAAGCCTTGTACTCGGGCGTATCGTCAAAAGCCAGGTACAGTTTGCGCAGGTAATCTTCATCTATATCCTGGTCGGCCTTGTTTTTAGCCACGATCTTCAGGAAGTCGACATGTTTTGCCAGACTTTGAATGCAGGGGTTGGCATAGAGCCGGGGAACGAAAGTTTTGTCTTCCTCGGAAGGAAGGAGCCTTGCCGCACGATTACTGGCATCTTTTTCTGCCTGCTGGCTTACTTTAAGTATGAGGTAAAGGTGGAAGATGTACAGTTCGTAGGCCTGCCAAATACCATCGTTATAAAGTTTCACGACATCGGGAAAACCCAACTGCTCGTCCCGATTGAGCATGTATAACAATTGCATTACCTTGATTCGGACGCTGCGGCGACTAAGCATAAACTTTCAAAGGACTTAGGATAAGAAAATAACTTTCCGGCCACAAAGTAACGACACTTTGCGCGAAATGGCAATTATTTTTAAAACAACCCTTTTTATATTTTGGTAAGCTTGCGGGTGGCGCGCCCGTTCTTGGTATCCAGTACTACAAAATAGGTGCCTTGTGGCAGCGATTCAAGTGGGAGTTCCTCTTCCGCTGCTCCATTTTGATGCCATTCGGAAATCCAAATGGTTTTGCCCATCATATCCATTAGGGAAATACGCGTTGGGACCGGATTGTTAAGTTTCCAACGCACTTGAGCGGTGGTGTATGCTGGGTTCGGGGATACGACAAAGGCCGTCAGTCCTTCCGGTCCGGGCCTTATGGCAGTGGTATTTTGTGCGATGTTGATGTCGTCGAGTTGCATCATCCAATTGTTGCGCGCATTGTGGTGAAAGGCGATGTAAATGGTTTGTCCTACAAAATCTTTCAGACTTACACTGTGGGGCTCGAGCTTACCGTGCAAAAAGGGATGTGTTGTACCTGCTTCCTCGAAAACGTCGAGTGCGTAGTAGTTGGTATCTGTATAGGTATTGGCCTGGATGTACCCTGGGGTAAAGTTAAAATGCGCAGGGTTGGTATCATCGGGGTCCATGCCAAACAACATATCTGCCATCCGAAATAACAAGTGGGTAAATTCACCATCGTCGGGGCTGTTGGACCCTGTGGAAACCACCACCCGGTAACCATCGTGGTAAGCCGGGCCGGCAAAACTCATCGATTGCCAGTTGAGAAAGTAACTGCTGTCGGGCACAAATAGCGGTGGTAGTATCAGCCAGTTGTTGTTGTAAACCTGCTGGGTATAGCTGAGGTAGGAGCAACTGGTAAAAGCATAGTTGTTGGGGTCGGCACCGTACCCAAGGTCGCCTTCCCAATACCATCCATTGGGGGTGGTTCCTTCCACGCATTTGGCTTCATAAACGTCTCCATTGTAATTGACCCACGACTGGTCATTGCCCGATGGAAATCCCAACATCAGTGGGGTGGGGTCGCTTTGGAAGTTCTCGAATACGAGGGTATCAGGCTGAAGGAATGCCTGTGCCTGCAAGCGCTGCAAGCAAAAAAGCGCTAAAAGGATGGTAAAGTTTGATTTCATGGCGGTTTATATTAAGGGTCGCCTGTACGAATCAAACGGTCCAGGCCTTATGGTGTAATGAATGAACTCAATTCAGTTTCCAGCAATTCAAGGTTAACGGGTACTACTCCCGGAAACTCACACACCTGGCCTCCCGCCAGGTTTGATAAAGTGGCAATCATCTCTTCCTCCAGTCCGGCAACCAAGGCCAGTGCGGCAATACTGATCACCGTATCTCCCGCGCCGCTCACATCGGCGATGTTCCGAGCAATGGTGGGATATATTTTACCTTCTTTGCCGTTGTTCAAATATAAACCTTTTTCGGAAAGCGTTATCATCGTTAGCCTGTTTTTTAGTGTTTCCTGTAAAAAATGAGCTGATTTTGACAAGGATTCAAGGTTGGTATCAATTGCAAATGGAGCGCTTTCCCTGATTTCTTTGAGGTTGGGCTTGAACAGATCGACTCCCTGGTAGGCAAAAAGTTGTCTTTTTTCGGGTCAACGGCGGTCAGGATACCCTGTTGTCTGGCCAGTTGAGTACCGGGCTATGACATTTGGGCTCAAAACGCCCTTGTTGTAATCTTGTAAAATGATGGCTTTTACCGGTTCTTTTTCCAGCAATTCACGCACCCGTGCCATCAAAAGGTCTTCTTCTGCAGCACTTAAAGGGTGCACATCCTCCTGGTCGATGCGAAGCATTTGCTGGTGATTGCCCAGCACCCTGGTTTTTACGGTGGTACGACGGGTATTAAGCGAAACCATTCCCACTTCACTCAACGCGTTTTGGGGGAGAACGGCTTTAAATGCCATCCCATCAAGGTCAGTACCGATCACGCTGCACAGCAGGGGCTCCGCGCCAAGTGCTTTCAGGTTAAGGGCCACATTGGCTGCGCCTCCCAGTCGGTCTTCCTGGCTGTGTTGCAATACCACAGGTACCGGTGCTTCGGGCGATATCCTGTGAACGCTACCGGTAAGGTAGCGATCAAGCATAACATCTCCGATGACCATAATGCGATGGCCTTTTAATTGATCCAGAATTTCCCTGGGATGTGTCATTTCTATGATTGGGTTTTCTTTTTCCAATAACGCAACAAACCAGCTACCGACATGAAAGCGGGGTTGGCCGCTTCATAGCGCTCCAAAAGGGCTTCATCAGCGCCGGCCGTCAACAATTGCCCTTGTACAAACGCCTGAAAATCCGGAATGATGTCGGTTGCTGCAATCCCGGCATCGGAATACGGTTTTATCCATGCTGCCCATTCCAACAAATGCTGTTCCAATTGATCCAGGTGGGTTAGTTTATCGCTGACTTTACCAAAATGGGTGAGGTATAAATCCGTCGTTGACAACTGGCGAAGCAGGGCAATGGATTGTTGCCAATCCTCAACATGGATATCCGGGGGAGGGCATGGGGGCATCACCGGTCCGTTTCCTATTCGCACACCGGCGACATCTCCGGTGAAAACGGCAGATTGACCGTCTGGCGCCACCAGTTCCCAGGCAATATGGTGAATCGCATGGCCGGGCGTATGCCAAGCCCTGAACTCGAGCCCCGCGGCTGTGATTGTTTCGCCGTGTTCCGGTGCATGCAATTGCGCTGGAGGGATATCATGCATGGCACCCCAGAGCCGGTCCATGTCATCCCCGTAAATCATGCGCGCCGATTGGTACAATCGCTCGGGGCTGGCCAGATGTGGCAGTCCCCGGGGATGCACATAAATTTTGGCGCCGGTTTGGGCGAATGCCCAGGCTGCACCGGCATGATCGAAATGGATATGCGAGAGCATGACCTGCTTAAAGTCGGAGGTTTTCCAGCCTTTTAGCGCAAGGGCTTTTTCCAAATGGGGAAAGCTGGCATAGGGGCCGGTCTCCACCAATGCAAGTCCTTCCGGACCCTCGATCACAAATACCGCTATGGCTTCGCTGAGGTCCAGGAAATCGAGGTCAATGACGTGTATTTGCATCATGAAAATCTATCGTCCCTTCAGCACCTCCCGGGAGATGACCAATTTTTGAATTTCTGAGGTGCCCTCACCTATGGTGCAGAGTTTTGAGTCGCGGTAAAATTTTTCCACGGGAAAGTCTTTTGTATAGCCATAACCTCCGTAAACCTGCACAGCATCTGTGCTGACCTGTACCGCTACCTCTGAAGCGTAGTACTTCGCCATCGCAGCTTGTTTGGTACAAGGCAGGCCTGCATCCTTCAAACTTCCGGCTTGTCGGGTAAGGAGTTCCGCTGCTTCAATTTTTACCGCCATGTCGGCTAGTTTGAAGCCAATGGCCTGAAACTGGGCAATCGGTTGCCCAAATTGATGCCGTTCTTTGGCGTATTTAACGCTGGCCTCATAGGCCCCCTTGGCTATGCCGAGGGAAAGCGAGGCGATGGAGATGCGGCCACCGTCGAGAATTTTCATCGACTGGATGAATCCCTCACCTTCCTCACCGAGCACCTGGCTTTTATGGATCCGGCAATTATCGAAGATCATTTCGGCGGTTTCACTGGCACGCATGCCCAGTTTATTTTCTTTTTTACCCCCGGAAAAACCAGGTGTTCCCCGCTCAATGATAAAGGCTGTCATGCCCCTGCTGTCGAGCAGTTCTCCGGTGCGAGCGATCAATACGGCTACATTTCCGCTAAGGCCGTGGGTGATCCAGGATTTGGAGCCGTTGATCACGTAGTAGTCGCCGTCGCGTTGCGCAACGCATTGCATGCGCGCGGCATCAGAGCCTGTATTGGGTTCTGTGAGCCCCCATGCGCCCAACCATTTTCCAGTGGCCAGTAGAGGCAGGTATTTGCGCTTTTGTTCTTCATTGCCGAACATCATGATGTGGCCAGTGCACAAGGAGTTATGGGCAGCCACGCTGAGGCCAATGGAGCCGCAAACTTTTGCTATTTCATCGATGATGGTGATGTAGGCTTCATAATTCAAACCGGCACCTTCGTATTCATGTGGAACCAGCACGCCCATAAAACCGTGTTCACCCATTTTATGGAACAGTTCTTTGGGGAAATGCTGACTTTCATCCCATTCCATCACATGAGGGCGGATATGGGTCTCCGCAAATGCCCGGGCACTTTCCCGGATCATTAAGAGGTTCTCGGTTTGTTCGGAAGTTGATACCATAAAAATTTGAGCTTTGCTGGTCAGGGAAAATGTAGCCCGCGCCTCAAAAGCACTTTTGTTTTGATACGCTCAGGCCACCTTTTGGTAACCGCAAAGGTAGTGAAATGTTCCCATCACTCCAGCACAAAGGTATAGTCGCGCTGCAAACTGGTGCCGTGGTTGTCTATGGCCCAAAAGGTAAAGCGCAGGCGGTCGCCAGGAAGAAAAGATCCCGGGCCAGGGAAGTTCAGAAATGCTATGCCGACTATGGCATCCACATTGAGTGAATTGCTGCTGATGCCCTGATCACCCTGAATAATTCCGCCAAAATTGCCGTTGACTTCGTAAGACAGTTCCCATTCGGTGATAAACTGCTGGTCAGGGTCGGGGTCGGTGGAATTTGCGCGAACGACAAACTCGAGTTCATCGTTGGGTGTGCGGGTACCCGACTGGTCGACGTCTGTCCAGTAAACATCAAAACGCTCCAGTTCTAGTGGGTAGGGGTCTCGTTGGCAACCTGTGGCTAGCAGCAAGCCGGCAGCAAACAGGAAAAAGATAGATTGTTTCATGGCACAATATCAGTGTGGTTGTTTGTTTTCTTGATGAGACACCAAACTTACGACAGCGTTGCTTCCCGGGCCATTTCAGAAGACTGTTTTAAAACAGGTTTAACCCCTTTGTTAAGAAAAATTGAAGATCAAACCCCAAATTGGAGTAGGTCGACATCTTCATTGGGCAGGCGTATGGTTTTTTCCAGTTGCATCCCCAGTTTTTCCAGCAGCCGAATAGAACCCTGGTTGCTGGGCAGGGTGATGGCGACAATGCGAGCAATTCCCAGCGTCTGGCGTGCAAATGCCAGGGTTGCGGAGGCCGATTCGAATGCATATCCCTGACGTTCATAGTCGGGCAAAAGCGCATACCCAAGGTCCACATCTTCCAAGCCAGGCCGACGGATCAATCCGCACAGGCCAATGGGGGTATTGTCGCTGCGCAGACGCATGGCCCACAGGCCAAAGCCATGGTCGGCATAACCTTGCATCGGACCATTTTGCATGTACCGGACAGCATCGGTAAGGTTGCGCACGTTGCGATCACCAATATTAGCCAGCCAGCCAGGGCTGTTGACCAAGCGGAAGATGAATGCTGCATCTTCGGTATGGAGTTCAGTAAGGTGTAGTCTTTCGGTACTTAGAATGGTCATACGGCGCCGGTGTAATCGTAAAGGGTTATTGGGTTTTTAATAGCCAATGCCTGGCCTCCATTTCGAACAGGATTTCTCCAGTGCTCGTCATGCCTGTTTTTGTCCAGCCTTTTTTTCAGCAACGTGTCGGAAATAACTTTCTCATTTGGCGGCACTTTTTGAGCGCTGCCTGCGTTGCCAAAACAGTAATGTAATTTACTACACGCCTGTTTTGACGTCTTGTCAGCACGCAAAACCTGCACTCCAAATCCAGAAAGTTATTTCCGACACGTTGCCATAAAAAACAGCGGCCCGGGTTTCAGCTGCGGTGGACAGCCATACGGTTTTAATGGTTTTTGAAAAATACCAATCGAGCATAATTTGGTGCAGTGTTTTACCAATACCCTGTTTTTCATAATCCGGGTGTACAAACAAGGCCCAAATGCTAGCACCCTCCAAATCGGCTATGGCAAATCTTACAATTTCATTTTCTGCAGCACAAACCCAGCCCGCTCCTTTTTGGGTCAGGTATTCTACTACATCCTCATCCTTAACCTTGGAGGGGTCGGAAAGTTGGTTTTCGCGAACGGCAAGGCGAACACGTTGAAGTTGTGCGACATCGGTAATTTGAGCTTCTCTGAACAGCATGGGTGGTTGAGATGAGTGGTTTTAAGGGGTAACCTTCAGGCAAAGGTTTAATATTTATATTTCCCTTTCCACTGAATTTTCACGTTGTTTTTCACTTTTTCTTCAGCAGGGTTGGGGCCGGGATTGTAAAAAATCTCGCCGTCTATTTGATCTGGAAGCCCTTGTTGTTGTGTGAAATTGCCTTCAAAATCATGGGCATATTGGTAACCGGAGCCGTAATTGAGGTCTTTCATTAATTTGGTTGGCGCATTGCGCAGGTGCAGTGGCACGGGCAGGTTGCCGGTTTTACGCACCGCGTCCCAGGCGGCATTAATGGCCATGTAGGCACTGTTGCTTTTGGGCGAAGTGGCCAGGTAAACGGCGCATTGGGATAAAATGATGCGCGCTTCGGGCATGCCGATCATGCGAATGGCATCCATGGTGGTGGTGGCCAGCAGCAGTGCATTGGGGTTGGCCAGCCCAACGTCTTCAGCGGCCAGAATAATCATGCGCCGGGCGATGAACTCAATATCCTCTCCGCCTTCCAGCATGCGCGCCAGCCAGTACACGGCGGCATTGGGGTCGGAGCCCCGCATCGATTTGATGAAAGCAGAAATGATGTCGTAGTGCAGCTCGCCAGTTTTGTCGTACAACGCAGTGTTTTGCTGTATAATTTCCTGCACCATTTGGTTGGTTATCTCGAAGGTTTCGCCGGGCTTTCTGAAATTGCTGACCAACTCAAGGGCGTTGAGCAGGCGGCGGGCATCACCACCGGAGTACAACAAAAGGGCTTCGTATTCGAGTACCTTGATGTCGGCATCGCGCAACTGCTCGTCGGTTACCAGGGCATGATCCAACAAACCAATGAGTTCCTGTTTTTCAAGGTGTTGCAAAACATAGACCTGGCACCTGGACAGCAGTGCGGGAATGACCTCGAAAGAGGGGTTCTCAGTGGTGGCGCCAATAAGGGTGACCACGCCTTTTTCCACAGCGCCCAGCAGGGCATCCTGTTGGCTTTTGCTGAAGCGGTGGATCTCGTCAATGAACAGAATGGCGCCTTTTTGCTGGAAAAGGGTTTGTTTTTCAGCGCTGTCTATGGCCTCCCTAATGTCTTTTACGCCGGAATTGATGGCAGACAGTTGGAAATAAGGTTTTTTCAGGATTTTAGCGATCAGTTGCGCCAGGGTGGTTTTGCCAACGCCGGGCGGGCCCCACAAAATAAATGACGGAATTTTTCCGGCATCGATGGATTGCCGCAAAACTGCGCCGGGGCCAACAAGGTGCTGCTGGCCAATGTATTCCTCCAGGCGCTGCGGGCGCATCCTTTCTGCAAGTGGTATCATAATAATATAGTCGGTCTTGTGCCCGATGCGAATGTACGGCTTTGGTGCTATTCCCCTATCTTTGCAGGGCTAACAAGTTCTTTGCCCAAGGCTACTATCCAATATCCGAAGACTAAAGTCCAGCTAAACCCATCGCCTGCTCATGTTGCGCACCACGCTTGTACTGCTTTTTGCCATGAACCTACTTTCCTTTTGTAAAACAGCCAAGTCCACTGCTATCCAGCGGCCTGCAGAGCAGTATCAGGCGGAAACGGCGGCGCCATTGGTATCCACCATTGCCATTCCGGTAAGCATCGAAATTGGGGATTTGACGCGCACTTTAAACAGCCGGCTGACAGGGCCTTTGTACGAGGATTATTCTTACAAGGACAACGGCAACGACGACCTTATGATGAAGGCCGTGAAAAGCAGGGATATCAGTATTTTCCTCAACGGCAACACCATTAAATACAAGGTGCCATTGAGTCTTTGGTTCAAGAAAAACCTGTACCTGACGGAGGCAGAAGCACAGGGCGAATTGGCCCTTTCTTTCAAAACCACTTTTGACATAAACGACGACTGGACCCTGAGCACTGAGACGGAGGTGGAGTACCACGAATGGTTGACCAAGCCAGTACTGAAAACTGGCCTGGGCGACATCAGTATCGAGTCTATTGCCAATATTTTTCTTAACCGCACCAAGCGCACCCTCAGCCCAACCATCGCCCGGATTGTTGCCCAGCAACTTAACCTGCGCCCCTATGTGCAGGATGCCTGGGACGCTACTCAGCAGCCTACTTTACTGTCGGAGGAATACCAAATGTGGGTGAAAACCACCCCTGTCTCCATTGGCATGACGCCAGTGGTAACCGACTGGAAGAGCATCAAGGCTACCATTGCGGTGGAGTGCTACAACGACGTGACCTTTGGCACAAAGCCTAATTTTCGGGCAAATTCCATGCTGCCCAACCTTACCCATATTTTCAGTGCGCCGGATGATTTTCAAATGCAGTTCATGACTGATGTGCCCTTTTCTGAAGCGGAGCGGCTGGCCAAAAATATGATGGTAGGTCAGGAATTTGAATCGGGCAAAAAAAAGGTAAGGGTGGAGGATATTCGCCTTTGGGGTAACGATGACAAAATTGTGGTAGACAGCCGCTTGTCGGGTTCCTATCAGGGGGATGTTTATTTCGTCGGCAGGCCGGTTTACAATGCCGAAAAGAATCAGATTGAAGTGGAAGACCTCGATTTCCATGCGGATACCCGCAACATGCTGTACAAGTCCGCAGCATGGTTGTTTCAGGGCCCCATCAAAAAAATGATGCGGGAGTCCATGACTTTTCCCCTTCACGAAGACATGAACGACCTGAAGAATTCGGTGCAAGAAACGCTGAACCTTTACGAAATTCAGCCGGGTGTTTTGCTCAGCGGAACCATTGACAGCATTGCCGTCATGAATACCAGGGTGATGCCTTCTGGCATAAGGGTTAATTTGTTTTCCAAAGGCAAATTAAGCGTGGATGTAAAAGGGTTGTAAAAGAGACTATACCGGTTTCTCACGTTTAAAGATCTTTACCAGTTCGAACCAAACAACACTTAATAAGGCAACCGAAGTGCAAAGCGCTAGGTCCTGCCAGCCAGGCTGGGTGATTTTGAACATCTGGCTGATGGCAGGCACAAACAGAATGGCCATCAAGATGACCATGGCCAGGCCCAGAATCATCCATAGCATTCTGTTGGGGTAAAAAATGGTGCGGTAAATGGGCTGTACAAATGACCTGTTGATCAGCGTAAGGAAAATATTGGAAAGCACAAGGGTCGTGAATACCAACGCTCTCGTCTCTTCTTCGCCAGCGCCCCGGTAAATTCCGTAATGGTATACCCCCAGTACACCTGCACTGATCACCAATCCCTGCAAAAGGCTGACCAACAGTTCTTTATTTGTAAACAAGGCGCTGTTGGCGTTGCGTGGAGGCCGGCGCATGTCGTCCGCTTCAGCGGGCTCATTTTCAAAGGCCACCGCGCAGGTCGGGTCCATGATCAGCTCCAGGAAGATGACGTGCACGGGCCCCAGAATGTGAAGGTAGGTCCAGCCAAAAACCAGCGGCAGCACTACCACCATAATAATGGGAAGGTGAATGGAAATGATGTAGCGAATGGCATTGCGGAGGTTTTTATAAATCTTTCGACCCTGTGCAACCGCTGTTATCATGCGGGCCAGGTCGTCATCCAGCAAAACCATGGAAGCAGCCGCTTTGGCAATTTCGGTGCCCCGGTGGCCCATTGCGACGCCAATCTGGGCCGATTTCAAAGCCGGGCCATCGTTCACGCCATCGCCGGTCATGGCAACCACTTCGCCATTGGCTTTCAGGGCTTCTACGATGCGGAGCTTGGCCGCAGGAAATACCCTGGCGAAGACGGTGGAGGTTTCTACTATTTTTTGGAGTTCCTCATCCGACATTTGGAGCATGCTGGCGCCGTCTACAACTGGCCCTTCAATTACCAAACCGCTGGTCTCGGCAATGTTGCGCGCTGTTTCCGGGTAGTCACCGGTGATCATTTTAACCTTTATGCCTGCCTGGTAAAACGAATCGAAAACCTTTTTTATGTTGTGTTTTGGGGGGTCGTGGAGGGCGAGCAAACCTTCAAATTGCCAGGCGAAATCGTCCTGGTGCTCGGGGAAAGCACCCTCATGGCCGTCGGAAGCGGCTACGCCCAGTACCCGGTAGCCGCGGGAGGCCAGTTCATGGGTTTTTGCCAATACTGCTTTTTCCAAATCAGCAGGCGCCTTGCATACCAGCAAAATGCGTTCCACGGCACCCTTTGCAGCAACGATGCGGTGCTTGTCGGGCGTGCTGAAAACATGGGTCATCATGGGGGGCTGGCCGCCCAACGGGTATTCGTGGATAAAAGGGTGCAGCGGGCGGAGATCGGTCGTCACTGCTTCAGTATAAGCTTTATGGATGGCCTTTTCCATGGCATCAAAAGGCTCAGGCTCGCTCGACCACATGGCGTATTCCAACACCCGGTTTTGTCCGGAGAAATCGATCAGTTCCGCTACCTTCATTTTGTTTTCGGTGATGGTGCCCGTTTTATCGAGACAAATCACCGTAGCAGAGCCCAGGCTTTCCACGGTTTTGGGCTGCTTGACCAGGATTTTTTGCCTGGTCATTCGGGAGGCGCCAAGCGCCATGAAGGCAGAAAAGGCCACCGGGATTTCCTCCGGAACCAGCGCCATGGCAAACGCAAGCGAAAACAATAAGGCCTCTAAAAAGGCTCGGGAGTAGGCGTAATTGATGGCCAATACGATCAGAAAGGCCAGCATCCCGGCCAGCACCATTTGTTTGACGAAACGATCTATTTGCCGCTGCAATGGCGTGGGCTCCGTCTCGATGGCGTCGATTGATTTGCCCAGCTTGCCAAATTCAGTTTTAAAGCCTACTGCCTCAACAAGAGCAAGGCCTGATCCACTGGATGCAATGGTTCCCTGGAAAATACGGTCACCCTTATTTTTTGCAGCGGGGAGCGATTCTCCGGTAAGCACGGCTTCATCGATGGCCAGGTCGTTTTGCCGCTGAATTACGCCATCGGCTGCAATGCGCTCACCTTCGGCAAATGCCAGCAAATCCCCCCCCACAACATCTTCCACAGCAATGGTTTGGCTTTCCCCTTCCCGAATTACCCTAACCCGGGGTTGGCTGTAATCCGAGAGCGCCTTCAATGCCTTTTCGCTGCGGTATTCCTGGATGACTTCAATGCCAATAACAAACAGGATGGATACAAACATCAGCCATGCTTCGCGGGAATCACCAATGGCAAAATACAGCACACAGGCCAACACCAGCAGCAGGAACATGGGCTCTTTCATTACGTCCCACAACAAACTGAGGAATTGCCTTTTAGGCCGGATGTACAGGCTGTTGTTGCCGTTTTTGCGGCGACTTTCAGCAACCTGGGCCGCATTTAAACCGTGAAGTGGTTGGTCTTTTGGCATATCAATTGGGTCATTTGATCGACCTTAAAGGTAATATGCCCATTCCATTTTTGGATACAACACTTAAACTTGTGTTAATTTAGAACCGGTCTACGCAGCCGGGATTGAATTTAGCCTTACTTGCAGCATTGTTGTTCTTTAAAAACATTTAACAAGATGCAGAAAATTACTTCACTTTTTACCCTGCTGTTGTTGTCTTGCGTGGGGAAATGCCACCTTACAGTTGTGGTTGTATGAAACCAGCAATGTGATCCAGGTCAGGCTGGGATCGATTGTGGTTGAAAGCCCAGCTACCGTCTTCTACAACGGTGTTTCTCCGTTGATTGGCATTATGACAGATTTTACAATCGATCCGATCACGGATGAGGGTTACTTCACGTACAGTCATTGGGTAGTAGGCGATCCCAACATGCCCACAGATTCCATTGTTTGGAACACGCCACTTCCTTCCAGTGCCGACGGACCGCTGTATGGTTGTACCGGTATTCCTGCAGAAAATTCGGTGTTTACCTTTACCCCTGGTGATGTTTTGGGCCTTTCCTCCGCTGCTTTGCCTGCTTTGGAATTAGGGGTTTATCCCAATCCAACGGCGCAAACACTGATGTTTAGGATTCCTGCCCAGGCGGTTGCAACCCTGCGCTGTTTCAATGTTATGGGAGAACGGGTATTTGAAGTTGCCGTGCCGGCAGGGACCGATCGGGTAGAACTGCCTTCCAACCTTCAGCCTGGTTCGTATTTTATCCAGCGGATCATTGGCAGTGAAGTGGCACAAGCAAAAATTGTGAAGTTGTAAGATTGTCTTTAGTCTTTGGTTTCAATCTCGGTCAAAAATACCGTATGAAATCACCTGCCAGGAAAGTTATACTCGCAATAAAGTGGTTTGCGAATGCTCACTTGTCCTCAGCCCTCCTGGCTGCGTTATAAATACTCGCCGATGCGCTGCATCATCTGCGTTTTATGCCTTACCAGCAGAACTGATGACTGCGCGATTATTTTCGCAAACCACTTTACTTCGAGTATAAAGTTTTAGATTGAACACCCTTTTTGAGAACAGCATTTGGCCAACCCAAATATCAACGGTTTTGGGTTGGCCATTTTTTTAGGGCTATTTGGGTGCGTTCAGCGCCGATAGGTCCGGACTGATACCAAGCCACTGCTCCAGCGTCAAGCCGAAGTCCGCGGCCATCAGTATAGAGATATTGCGGATGCGGGCTTGCCCGTGGTCTTTTCCGGGAAGGATATAAGATTTTGAATTCACTTTTTGTGATGGGGTAATCCGGTCGGCCGACCAGGTGTCGCTGCCGCCATAAATGTAGAGGATGTTGTTGCCGTCTTTTTTAAGCCACCTATCCACCTTTTCATTCAGGCTGTTGTCGTATTTCGGGGTTTTATCCTTCAATGGCGAGAAGATGGCAGAAGGGTTACTGCTGAAATGTTTCAGCCAGGGTTTGAAGGGTTCAATGTTGTAACCGTAGTAGCCCATTTGCGTTCCTGCCTGGTAATAATGTGGTGCGTATGCCGTCATGGATTTGTCGGAAAAGAAGTCGAGGTTTGATACCGCCAGCAAACTTTCCAGGTAGGGGTCCAACTGGTCACCGGAAGGAAGGTCCTCGCAATGGCTGCCCCATTGCCAGAACGAAAAGGAGTATTCCAGTACTGCGTACTCGTAGGCCTTGCCCGGTGAACCCAGGTAGTCGAAAGTTAAGTCGGCGCCCATGTTGTACCATTTTAACCGCTCGAGCGCCTCGTCTTCGTGTTGGAGCAAAAAACGCTGGGTTTCAAATATTTTTTCCCGGCATTCGGGGCTGCCCACGGTGTCCAGAAACGTATAGATTCTGGAATCCTCATACCCTTTGTTGAAAGGCGCCACATAAGGAATGGAAACGTCCACATCGTTGGGATAGAAATACCGGTAGAAAATGGTGGTCTGCCCACCTTTGCTGATGCCGGTACTGATCCATTTTCCAGCATAGATTTGCCGAAAAAGTTGGTTGATATGGTGCAAGTCTGCTGTCACTTGTTCCAGTGTCAGGTATTGCCAGTCCAGGGAGTCGGGAACAGAGCGGCCAAAATACCGGTGCTCGATATTGATGTAATTGGCGTCAAAATGGCTTCTATTTCATTTTTCCCAAGGTGAATCTGGTAGCCTTGCGTGTTCATCACGGTAGGCTGGTCGAAGCCGTGGTGGGTCAGCATGGCGAGTTGGTAAAAATGCCCCTTCTCCGGGTGCTGGTGGTCCAGGGGCTGCTGCACCAGAAGTTCGTATTGCAGTGGCGTGGCGCCAGGAGCAGAAACCAGTCGGAAGGAAACATCAGGCAGGTTGAACAGTGCCTTTTCCAGTTTTGCCTGATCCGATTGAGCCAGCAGGAGATTTCCCGTCAGCATGAGGGATAGGAGGAGTGAAATACGCATATAAAAATCTTTAGGAGTGTATTGTGGATTGCAAATGTGCGAAAAAAGGCTGGAAACTTGTCCGGGAAGCCTTGTCTGTGTGATGCTTGTTTTTTTCTATTTTTGTAAAAATTTGAGGATGCTGCGCATACTGATTCCCCTGTTGTTCTTGTTGATTGGCAATACACCGACGGTTTTTTCCCAGAAACCCCCGACTGCAGCAGAAGTGAAGGCTCAATTGGAAATGGGAAAGCGTCAGGTAAACCAACTTCAAATTAATGCAGCGCTGGAAACATTTAAAACCGTAGAAGTGCAGGCGCGGATGCTGCACATGAAGCAAGAGCAATATGAGGCCCTTGATGCCATTTCCAGCATTCTCTTTATGCGGGTGATTTACAGGGCGCTATTCCGCTTTTAAGGGAAAAAATTGTCCTGATGAACAACCCGGAATTCCGGAACCAGTATGCTTCCGGATTACTGGAACTGGGAAAGGTTTACCTCCAACTTGGGCGGTTGGATTCCGCTAAAATTCTCCTGGAAGATGGGCTGCAGGTAAAAAGATCCTTGTCAAACTTGCAAGGCATCAACCGTGGATTGAATTTCATGGGTTTGTTTTACGATCGCATTGGCGATTATGAAAAAAGTCATCAGTACTATTTGCAAGCGTTGGAGGGTTCACAACAGTTAAAGGATACGGCCAATATTGCCACGCTTCTGGGCAATATTGCGGGCAATTTTATAGAAACCCAAAACTGGACAAAGGCAGAGGAATATGCGAAGGCTTCGTACGCACTTGCCAGAAAAAAAGGTTACAAAGTAAAAACCGGGGAGGCGCTTGTATACATGGCGGTTGTAGCCCGGCAACAAGGCCGTGAGGAGGATGCACTGCAATACTATGAAGAAATGGCAACCTACTTCAGGCTCAGCAACAATTATACCCAGATCATCAGCAGCTTGCTCCCGCAAGCAAAAATTTGGAGCGATCGGGGCAATTTTGTGGCTGCCCAAAAATGTTTGGAGGAAGCCCGGCAGTTTTCGGAAAAATCCGGCGACCAACAAAAACGCATAGAAGTGTTGATGGGTTATGGTAACTATTACCTCCGGAAAAAGCAAGCAGCGCTGGCTATACCGTTTCTGGAAGATGCCATCAGCATCGCTGATGCCAAAGGGTTTCGCGAAAACAAAGCCAGTGCCATGAAACTGGCTGCAGAAGCCTACGAAGCCAATGGGCAAACGGGCAAAGGCCTGGCTATGTTGAAAGCATACATGACTCTAAACGATAGCCTGGGCGGTGAGCGTCAGCAAAAGGCTATTCTTGAAATGGAATCCCGTTACCAATTCAGCGAAAAGGAAAAACAAATTTCCCTGCTAAACACGCAAAATGAACTGAAAGACCTGCGGCTGGCCGGTTCCCGACGAACCCAGTGGTATTTATTGGCACTGGTATTTGCGCTTGTCGCCGCCCTTGCTGCCGGGGTTGCGCTGGTGCGCACCAAGCAACGCGCCAACAAGGAACTTTCGGAGAAAAATGTCATCATTTCCACTGCATTGGCGGAAAAAGAATTGCTCCTCAAAGAAATTCATCATCGGGTAAAAAACAATCTGCAGGTTATTTCCAGCCTCTTGAAACTTCAATCAAGGCATTTGTCGGATGGTGTGGCCCTGGCTGCCTTGCAGGAAGGGCGCAACCGGGTGCAGTCGATGGTGCTCATCCACCAAAACCTGTACCAGGAAAACAACCTGACGGGTATACAGTCGGTCGACTATATTTCCAAACTCACACAAACCCTGTTGCAATCGTATCAATTAGAACCCGGCAAAATTACGCTCGAAACCGATGTGGATGCTATGTTGCTGGATGTGGACACCGCTATTCCACTGGGATTGATCCTGAATGAACTCATCTCCAACGCATTGAAGCATGCCTTCCCGGAAAACCACTCGGGCGCCATATCCGTAGCGTTAAAACACCAGAACGACAGGCTGTTGCTGCGCGTGGCCGACAATGGTGTTGGGATGAAGGGGGATTCCCGTCCGGATTCGTTTGGATTCGAACTGGTTACCTTACTGGCAGAAAAATTACAGGCTGAACTCAGCATGACTTCGGCGCAAGGAACACAGGTAGAACTTCACATTCAAAATTTCAAACTGGTATGAGTCCAATCCGGATCCTGATTGTTGAAGACGACCCTTTGATTGCTGCCGAAATAGCAGATTGCCTGCTACAGCTAAACTATACGGTGAGCGGCAAGGCGTATACTGTGGCATCGGCCATGCGACTACTGACCGAACAATGTAGCGATGCCGTATTGCTGGATATTAATCTGGCAGGCGGACAGGAGGGTATTCAACTGGCGGAGCACATCCGGCAACATTACCAATTGCCGTTTGTGTTTTTAAGTTCTTATGCCGATCGGGCAACCCTGGAAGCTGCCAAACACACCGAACCTGCCGGGTACATTGTAAAACCATTTACAGAACGGGATTTGCTGGCGGGGCTTGAAATAGCCTTGTTCAACCACACCCGAAAGCGCGACAGAGCGCAGCCCGAGTTAACCATAGAAAGGCTCAACGCTCATTTGTTATCGCCCCTTACCGAGCGCGAATTTGAATTGCTGCAATTAATGCGCGACGGTAGCACCAACCAACAAATCGCCAACAGTTTGTTTGTTTCCCTAAATACGGTGAAGACACACCTGAAAAACCTGTTTTTGAAACTGGGTGTCAGTACCAGAACAGCGGCGGTTGAGAAAGCCCGGCAGCTGATGCAAAAGGCATAAGCAGGGTTTTAGCCGTTGGGAGTTGGTCTTTGGTTTTGTTCACATTTTGTAATACCATAACAGATCAAGTGCCAGGAATATCAGCCTTAAATTTTGAACACCCTTTTTAAACATTGGGTACATTATTTTTCGACGTTTTGATTAGCGAATATTCCACATCTTGATTTTGTCGGGTTGTTCCAAATCACCCTTTTGGGTGAGGCTGGCGCGTGCAATTCCATCTAACTTTGCTACGCTTCATAACCTGAAGGTTTGGTTGACGTTTTGTAGTTGTGGCCAAGGAAGTGCTTCATTTTTAACCATGTATTGGCCATTAGGTGGCAATAAGGCTATTACATGTTATCAGCAGGCGCCCGAGCGTCCAACTTTTTCCACAAACTAAAGATAAAAACCAAATACCGCCGAACACTGTGCATCTGTACAGGTTCGGTTTTTTTTATGCCTTTAGCCAGGTGCACATACTATTAAGTCCGGTAATCATTTTTGCACAATGCTGTTCCACAAATTGATTGTCCAGGATTTGTGTTTTTGCCGCAGCCATCAATGCCGCACCATCAAAATCCACATACGAAAGCCTGGCCGTAAACTGGGATGCCGGTACCCCAAATGCCGAGCCGGGTAGCAGCGCAACGCCCGTTTCGTTCAGCAGGCGAGCGAAAAGTTCCTCGTCGGTCCGGATGCCTTTTTTTAGAAGGGTCTCGCGGTAATAACTGAAGTCGGGAAAGAGATAAAAGCCTCCTTCGGGTTTTGGCATGGAAATGTTGTTGGATTCCAGCAAATGGTATACGTACGGCCCGATCACCGCAAGAATATTCCTCGCCAGGTCCAGGTAGGCATCTATGGCTTCTGATGGCTGAAAGGCCGTTACGGCAGCGTATTGAATGGGTGCACTGGTGGAAGTAAAGGTTTCACTGGCACAAACAGCCATGGCGTCCTCCAGTCTTTTTAAACCTTTTGGAAAAACAAAGAAACCCAGCCGCCAACCGCCAGCGCCACACCATTTGCTCAAACCGCCGCTGATGATGGTGCCTTCGGGGTAATAGGCAGCGATGGAATCGGCATGGCCATGGTAAAGCAGTTCGCCATAAATCTCGTCAGACAATACCAATACCTTGTATTTTCTGGCCACTTCGGCCAATCCTTGCAGGGTTTTGGTATCGTAAGCCGTCCCGGTAGGGTTAGAAGGGTAGTTGAGGATAACCAGTCTGGAGCGTTCGGGGTCCTGTTGGCAGATGGCCTCCAGTTCCTCCGGCATGAGCAGCAAATTGTTTTCGATTTTAGTGGCTACCCTGGTGATCCGCCGGCCGATAATTTGCGCCTGCGGAGCATAAGATACCCAGCAAGGCGCCGGGATAATGAGTTCGCCGTAGTAGCTGAGTTGCAGTAAAAACATCAATTCTTTGGAGCCTGGCCCTATGATCACATCAGAGGCATCAGCGTGGGTGCCCTTTCTGCGGTTGACAAACCCGGCAATGGCCTGCCGCAATTCAGGCAGCCCCCGAACCGGCAGGTAATCTTTTTCGTGGGCATGGTCCTTCAAGGCTTGCACCACTGTTTCCGGGACGGGGAAGGGCGATTGCCCAAATCCAAGTCTGTACACCGTTTTCCCAGCGGCTTCCATGCTCCTCGACTGTTCATTGATGGCAACAGTTGCCGAGGTGCTGAGGCCGAAAAGATTTTGATTGATTGTTGCTGGGAAAAAAGCGTTACTGGCCATGATCTTGAGTTTTTTAGCGCGGAAAATGCCTTGGGTGTCCGCTAAGATAGGCAAACCAAGTCAAGATCAATTGCCAGCGTGGATCATACCCAGCGAACAACACTGCCCGCTTCCGTATTTTTTACCTCCAGGATGTGGGGGAAATAGTCTTTTTGGGTTTCTATGTGCGACACGATGTAGATCTGGCGGAATTGCTCCTGAAGGAAATGGAGTGCCAACATCATTTCATGTCGGCGTTCTTCGTCCTGGCTGCCAAAAATTTCATCGAAGGCCAAAAACGCTACGGCCTGGCCTGCGCCGCTGAGTTCCATGATGGCCTTGGTGATGGCAATGCGAAGGCAGAAATTGGCCAGGTCTATTTCACCACCGGAAAACCGTTCGATGGGGTAGTAAACACCGCCATCCGCAATGGTAAACTCGAAGTTTTCATCCACCAGTATATTTTCGTATTTGCCTTTGGTGATGCGGCTGAACAGGCTGCTGGCTTCTCTGGAGATGCCCGGACTCACCCGCTCCAGAATTTCCAGTTTGAACTGTTTGAGCAGCTCTGCCAGTTTTTCCAGCAATTCAATTTCTGCTTGCTTCCCGCTGATCCTTTCAAGAATTCGCTCCTGGTTGGCGATTTTCTCCTGGTTGCGGTCCATCTCATTTTGAAGCGATAGGTTTTGTGTCAGTAGTTTCTGCACCAGCCCGTTTTGGGTTTGCAGGATTTCATTCATGCTGGAAAACGCCTGCTGCGCCAGTTGGTAGGCTGCTTCGTCAAACTTCAGAGCCTCCAATTGCTGTTGTTCGGTATTGGCCTGAGCACTTGTTTGTGCCATTAATTCCTTAACCTTTTCCAGTTCGGTACTGGCCAACGGCAATTCCTTGATGATGTAATTGTTTTCTTCCAGATAAATCTGGTACCGCGGCAGCATGGTTTTTACCCTTGCACTGATTGCATTGTATTGCTCGGGATCAAAATGAATAGGGCCAATTTCCTTCATCACCACTTCGGTGCTGTGGACTTGCGATTGGAGGTTTTTCAGTTGATTTTGTTCGGATAGGAGTTGCCTGCTGAGTTCCTGCAGTCGCGCCAGTTGTGTTTCCAACTGCTTTACCTCGAGTTGCTTTTTTTCCTCCGCGGCCTTAATCTGCCATCCTTCCGCCTTGAGTTTTTCCTGGCTTTCAAGTAGTTTTTGGTGCTCAATACCCTCCATTTCACGAATGTTGGCCTGAAGTTCGGCCAGTACCCGATCGTAGGCATCCCGAACGGGTTGCTGGCAGGTGGGGCATGTTCCCTCCTTGCCAATTTCCGTCAGCTTAGCAATTTTGCTTTCTCGTTCCCGCATCCGCTCCTTGAGGGTAGCCAGTGCTTCGTTGCCTTGCTGGTATTCCTGGCCTTTTTGTTCGCGTTGTTGTTGCAAGTGTAGCAGCTCGGCCTGGCTTTGTTGCCGACCGGCCTCCAGCTGTGGTACCTGGCGGAGTTCTTCCAGGAGCGCCGCTATGCGTGCTTCACCTTGTTTCAGGGAGGGTAAAAGCGTGTCGATTTTCCCTTTTTGGGCCTCGTAATTGAGGTGTTTTTGTCGCTCTTTTTCCAGGATTTCGAGTTGTTGCTGTTCGGCCTGGAATGTCTTGAAAAGGCCCGCTTCCGACGCTAGTTTTGATTTTTGTAGCCGCAAATTCTCAATGCGTTGCTCAAGTTGTCGACTCCGGTTTTGGGCGCCCTCCAGTCGTTCCTTCAGCTGTGTTTGCCGCTGCGCGAGCGTATGATGCTGTTTTTGTTTTTGCGACTGGATTTCGAATGCATCTTGTTTCTGCCTGAACTCCTTTTGCAAAGCCTCCTGTTGTGTACGGGCTGCTTTAAGGTCCTTTTGGCACTGTTTCAGTTGACTGCCGAGGGTTTTAATGGCTTGCAGGTGTTGTTTGAAATCTTCAGGGTTGAGCAGCAGTTGTTGTTGCCCGGATATTTCGTTGCGCAGGGTTCGCATATCGGAGCCGACCTGGGATTGGATCTCGTCGAGGTTGTCGAGCCCGAGCATCCTTCGCACCATTTTAGCGCGTTTTTCTCCCTTGGTATCGGAAAGTTCGGTCAGCTCTTTTTGTCCGGAAAACACCGAGCGTTTGAACGCATCGCGGTCCAGTTGAAGCAGGCGGGTTACCTCGTCATTGACAGCATTGGCGCCTTTGGCCACCAGGCTGTCGTTTTTATACAGTTCTGCGACGACGGTGTCCAGTTTTTTGCCCCGTAATTCACGGTGGATGGTATACCTGATTTCGCCAATGCTTAAACCTAAACGCAATACCACCGGCACTTTTGGCGCAACAAAGGCGGAGCGGATCAGTTCCTTGTTGTTGATCTCATCCTTGCCGTACAGGCAATAGAGGATGGCCTCAAAAATGGTGGATTTGCCTGCGCCATTTTTACCAATAATACCAACCAGGCCTTCCTGGAACTCGAGTTCCAGGTGGCCATATTGCTTGTAATGCTGTAGCGAGAGCGAATGAAGAATCATTTGTGGGTTTGGGTGTGGAAATAGTAGCGGGCTTTTTCTGCCAGTTGCTCCGAAATCTGAGGGTTGTCTTTGTATTTTTCTTCAATAAACCCGGTAAAAAGCTTGTCCAGGCTATCGAATGCGCCGGCATCAATGCTGCTGTTGAGCCCTTTTTCATAGCGACTTTTTCGCCTGGGAATTATTTGAAAGGCCTCTGGAAAAATGTTTCGCAGCTGGATATTACTCAATTCCAGCGATTGCTGCACCGTAATATCGAGTAGGTTGATGGAGAGCATGGCATCTTTGGTATCCTGTTGTTCGCCAAATTCCATCAGTTGTTGCAGGATGGCCGCAGTGCTTTGTTCGTGGCATTTGGCAATTTCCAGTTTGTGCCAGGCGCGTGTTGGTATGGGCTCAAAAGTAGTGGTCGCCATGCCATTGTCAGCAATGTCCAGTAAAACAAACCCTTTTTCCGCGTCAATTTCCGTATCGCTGAGGCGCTCTATAGAGCCGCTGTACCAGGCGTTGGGGTGCAGGTCTACCGCCTGGTAATTGTGCCAGTGCCCCAAAGCAATGTATTGAAAGCGGTTGAGCTTGGCTTCAAATTCCTCCGGGAAAACCTGCTCGCCGTATTCCTCCATGAGGTAGCGTTTTCCCAAAGAGGTATGCAGCATGAGGACGTTGAATTTGCCTTCGACGGGTTCCAGGCGCGACAATTCCTGGAGCAGCAGCCGGTTGTCGTTGATGTGTGGAATGCCGTGTACCACCACCTGACCAAAACTAAAATGTTCCCATTGCTCTCCGAAAACGGGGTGGATACAGGGCATGCTGCGAAAGGCCCGTAGAATGGGGCTGGTATAGATGGTTTTCGGGGTTTCGTGGTTGCCGGCAATGACCACAATGGGAATACCGACATCACATACGCGGCGCAACTGTTCGAGGGCGAAGGTCAGTGCGCGGTTGGTGGGGCTCGGCCGGTGGAAAAAATCGCCGGAATGAATCAATACATCCGGCTTCAATGCCAGCGCACGGTCGATTACATGGCTGAAAGCATCGTACACGTCCTGTTCCCGGGTGTTGATGCCTTCTGTATTCACATGGTCGAACGACTGAAAACCAAGGTGGGTATCGGAAAAATGAAGTAGACGCATAAACTAAACATCAAAAGTCGGGGCGTAGTTATTTTCAAATCTTGGGTCAGGCAGGAAATCCAGCATCCCTATGACGAACATACGCAATATAATCGGTTTGTGGCGGGTCGGTAAGGCCCAAACTACGGGCCATGGTTACAATTTGTCCGCGGTGAAATGTACTGTGTTGCAGGCAATGCAAGATAATTTCCTCGTTGGGATGCTCGTAATCCTGCTGTTGATTGGTCTGGTGGTAGCGGGTTGTTGCGGTGAAATATGCCGCTGGTTGAGTCTCCAGGAATTGTTCAAAATCGGCACTGCATGCCTGGAGCCCTGCGAAAAGTTCCGCGGTATTGCCTTGAAAGCTTGTGCCCAAAAATTGGGTGGGCGAATGGCCTTTCAGTCGGGTCAGCCAGATGTCCTGTGCTCCCCAGATGTGCAGCAAGGTAGTGCGCAGGGTAGGGAAACTGGAGATGGTCTCTTGCGTGAGTATTGCTTCCGGTTTTCCCGAAAGCCATTGAACGATGCGGTTGTTGGCCCAGGCATTGTAACGGGCATAGTCGCGGAGTAGAGCAGACATGACTATAGCAATGGTTGAAAAGAATGTACAGTGCTTATGTGGACTTGGTTTTTTTTCCTGTTTTGGCCGGGGTAGGGGCTGTGGCCGCAGGCTGCTTTTTTTCCAGCAAGGCCATGTAAAAGCCGTCGAAGCCATCGTCTTGCGGCAGAATTCGCCTGTCTGACAGCAATTGGAACGACTTTCCCGCTTCGCTTTCCAGAAACCGCCTTACTTGCTCCTCGTTTTCTGAAGGAAGAATGCTGCAGGTGGCATACACCATACGGCCACCAGGTTTCAGTATAGCGGAGTAGGATTGCAGGATATCCTGCTGGGTTTTGCGCAGGGAATCGATCATCTCCGGGTTCAGTTTCCATTTCGAATCCGGATTGCGCCGCAGCACGCCCAGACCAGAGCAGGGGACGTCGAGCAGGAGCCGGTCGGCCGTGCCATGCAGGCGTTTGATCACCTTATTGTTTTCAATCGCGCGGGTATCAATGTTGGAAATGCCGCCTCTTCGGGCTCTTTGTTTGAGGGCGTCGAGTTTCCAGGACAGGGTATCGAGTGCGATCAGTGATCCTTTGTTTTGCATCAGGGCTGCCAGGTGCAGCGATTTGCCACCGCCACCTGCACAGGCATCCACCACCCGCATGCCGGGTTCGGGCGCCAACATGGGGGCTACCAGCTGGCTGCTGTAGTCCTGCACTTCAAAATGGCCGTGTTTGAAAGCCAGGGTGCGGAAAACATTTTTGCGTTCTGTTAGCACCAGCGCGTCGCCATCACCAAACGGTTGGGTATACACGCCTTCTTCAATCAGATCGCGTTGCAGTTGTTCGCGGGTTGTTTTCAGTCGGTTGGTGCGCAAAACCACCTGTGCGGGTTTGTTGAGCCAGTTGGCCGTTTCCTCCCACTGCTTACCGAGTTCTTTTTCGCCCAGTTCATCGATCCAGTCGGGCAGGCTGGCATGAAACCGCCGTTCCTGCCGGAGGATTGCTTCTTTTTCCCGAATGGCAGTGGCGTCGAGCCCTTCCAATTCCCGCCAATCGGGCAGGTTTTGTCCACGCAAAACGAGGTGGATACCAATCAATTTCCAAAAATCGCCTTCCTTGCGGGGTTCTTGCCCCAGAATTTCGGCATACATACGGTAGTTGCGCACCACCTCGTAGGTGGTTTCGGCAATAAACGAACGGTCGCGGCTGCCGGCTTTTGGGCTGCTGCGCAAGGTAAATTCAATCACCTTGTCGGCATACTGGCCCTCCAGAAAGATCTGCGACAGGCCTTTGGCTACTGACTTGGCCAGCAAGGGCCGCAGGAGCGTCGTATCGGGTTTTTGTCTTTCAAATTTCATCGCTCTCAAAGGTAGGGAATCTTATATCCTTCTGTATGGTTTGTCGGCTGCGCTGTACGCAAAACCTGTGTTTATTGCTACTTTAGCCCCAAGAAATTCCAATTATGCAACTGCGGCAGGCGATATTTGAATACAACGATGAAAAAGTGGTCCTTCAACCGGGGCGTGCTGCGTCCTTTGAAGCCGTATTTGTCGATTTCCAGCAAGAAGCCCTTGCAGGCGGTACACGGTATACGCTTTTCATTCACCCCAAAGCGAATTTGGTGCTGCACAAACTGGAATTGCACTTCAATTTACCCCTGCCACCCGAAGCACGGATGCTGTGCAATGGCTGGCAATCCTGGAGTGAAAGCCGGATGCTGCCCGTTGGGCAGCCCTATCCAATCCTGCGCAAGCTGGCAAAAAACAGGCTGGGCCGCTCCGGCGACAATTATTTACCCGGATTTCCCTTGCCCAAAAATGCCAGTCATTCCTGGACCTACACACAAATCGTCGCGGACAACCGCTGTTGGCTGGCGGGTTCGCTGAACGAAAACACCGGATTTACCTGCTGGGAATACGCCAATGGGCGGTTAATTGCCTGCAAGGACCTGGCGGGGCTCCAACTGGGGCATTCCTTTCCTGCGCTGGACATCTGGGTAGGGGAGGGCATTGAAAAAGACCTGTACGATCAGTACACCGCGCTGCTGGAACATAAGCCAGCCCGGATAGTATCAGGGCTGGGTTGGACCAGCTGGTACCGGCACTACAGCCGCATTTCGGAGCAGGTGTTGCGCAAAGACCTGGAAGCCGTAGTGGCTAGCGGACTGCCATTTCAGTGGTTTCAAATAGATGACGGCTGGCAACAGTCGGTGGGCGATTGGCTCCCCGACAAGGTTAAGTTTCCCGCTGGCATGGGAAAAATGGCAGCGGATATTCGCAGCAAAGGTTTGCAGCCCGGACTTTGGCTGGCACCGTTTGTGGCGGCTGGAACATCCGAAGTTGTTCGGCAACACCCCGACTGGCTGTTAAAAGAATCTTCTGGAAAACCCTTGCGCGCGGGCTGGAACCCGGGTTGGGGTGGCTGGTATTATGCCCTGGATTTTTACCATCCTGGTGTACAGGAGCACCTCAGTGGTGTGTTTCACAGGGCACTGGATCACTGGGGATATGCCCTGCTCAAACTGGATTTTCTTTTCGCGGCGTGTATACAGCCACCTCCCGGAAAAAACCGAGGGCAGGTGATGCACGAGGCAATGCTTTTCCTTCGGCATCAAATGGGCGATAAAATCATGCTGGCCTGTGGCGTTCCACTGGGTGCGGCATTTGGGATCGCCGATATTTGTCGCATTGGGGGCGATGTACACCTGCATTGGGAACATCGGCTTTTGGCGGCGCTGCGCTTTCGGGAGCGGGTGAGTACCCTGGCGGCCCTTCGTGCTACGCTCAATCGCTGGCAGCTCGCCGGCAGGGTGTTTGCCAGCGATCCGGATGTGTTTATGTTGCGCCAGGAAGGGCAGCATCTCAGCTTGGTGCAACAACAGACCCTGCTGATGGTCAATGCCTTGTTGGGCGATGTGCTGTTCACTTCCGATGACCCCTCGGGCTGGTCGCCCGAGCAACAAAACAGAATTACAGGAAGCCCTGGAATACCAGCAGGCGGCAGTACACAGCGTACAGGAACTCCAAACAGATGTGTACCGAGTCGACTTTTGGCTGGCAGAATCGCACTACAAAGCGCTGGTTAATCTGAATTCAAAAAAGATAGACTTTGAGCCCGGGCTGGTGGTGGAGGCTTACGAGACGCTGGTGTTGCGGGGGTAGGGCTAGGGTGGGGTTTAGAGTGGGGTTTAAGGTGGGCCAGTAAAGTAGGCTTTAAAGAAGTTTATATCTTATGAGCCTGATGTGGCTTACCTCATGTGGACTTATGTGGTAAAGCCCAACCGCCCATTAACCTCAATTCCAAATCACCTGTTCCGGCATATCTGCAATGACCTCATAGATGTTGCCTTTGTTCGACATCACCTGGCTCCACAGTTTGTTGGGCGGAGATTTGAAGATGTAGTTGGCATCCGGGTCGGCAATGACCCAGGAGCCATGCTCGAGCTCGGATTCGAGTTGCCCCCCCGACCACCCAGAGTATCCTACAAAAAAACGAATATTTTCGGGGCGTATCAGTTCTGAACTTATCAGGAATTTGAGCTTTTCAAAATTGCCACCCCACCAAACGCCCTTGGCAACGGGGGTGCTTTCTTCCAGCAGATCGCCTACGTTGTGCACAAAATGGAGGGTATCGGTTTGTACCGGGCCGCCATAAAATACCTCGGCCTCAAACTGCGGAAAATCGCTCATGAGGTCGTTTATGCTCATGTCGATGCTTTTGTTCAGTATAAAACCGATGGTGCCTTCACCATGATGCTCACAAACAAGCAAAACTGCACGCTTGAAGTAGGGGTCGGCCATAAATGGCTCTGCCAAAAGTACTTGCCCGCTTTTCATATTGCCTGTCCCATCCATATCAGATCGCGCTTCTAGTAGTTATATTAGACACAACGAAAATAATGCCTAAAAAGTTACGCCGCAAGAGGAGGATTAGATTATTATTTAGAGTTGGGTTTAGGGTAGGGTTTAGAGTGGGGTCCATCCTAAGCCCAATTCTACATCCAACCCTAAACCCTACTCTACATCCAACCCTAAACCCCACTCTAAACTATATCTCCCCTGTCGCCACTTCCCGACTGATGCGGCGGATAAGTCCGCGCAGTACAGCGCCACTGCCGCCTACTTCAATGAATTCAGTAATCCCGTTGGTAAGCATGTTTTCTACGGTTTGTGTCCACCGCACCGGTGCGGTGAGCTGGGCTACCAGGTTGGCCTGGATTTCTGCAGGATCGGTTACCGGTTGGGCATGCACGTTTTGGTAAATCGGACAAATAGGGGTGTGGAAATGCGTTTCGCTGATGGCTTTCGCCAGTTCATCCTGGGCTGGCTGCATCAGGGGGGAGTGAAATGCACCACCGACCGTCAGGATTAGCACGCGCTTTGCCCCGGCGGCCATCAGGGGTTCTACGGCCATTTCAATTCCTTTCCGGGAGCCTGAGATGACCAGTTGGCCAGGAGAGTTGTAGTTGGCGGCTACCACGATTTCGTCCTTGATTTGCGACAATACTTCTTCGACTTTGGCATCGTCCATGCCCAACACGGCAGCCATGGTGCCATCGGCCAGTTCGCAGGCTTTTTGCATGGCAAAAGCGCGCTGGCTCACCAGGCGCAGGGCGTCCTCAAAGGAGAGCGCAGCAACCGCAGCCAGGGCCGTGAATTCTCCCAGAGAATGGCCGGCCACTGCATCGGGTTGGAAAGCAGCGCCTGCAATTTTTGCCCGCACAATGCTTTCCAGAAATACTGCCGGCTGGGTGACCTTGGTTTGGGTCAGGTCCTCCTTGCTGCCATCAAACATGATATCGGTAATCCGCCAGCCCAGGATGTCGTTGGCTTGTTCAAACAGCATTTTGGCCTCGGGGTTGCTGTCGTACAGTTCCTTTCCCATGCCTTCAAATTGCGAACCCTGTCCGGGAAAAACGTATGCCTTCATAATTCGTTTGATTTGAAATCTTTAATCTTTATGTATGCTCAAGTTAAAAAAAGTTGTTGCAAAGCTTGCCAAAGCCTGGTTTTCAGTGCTTTGTCCTGCTCAATTTGTGCCAGGGTATCCGCCCAAAGCCAGCTGCAGTTGTAAAAATCAAAAGGCTGATATTTGGGGACTTGAAGGTTCAACTGCAAGGCAAGCGGCGGCAGGCCAAAAACCAAAACGCGTTCTGGTTGTTTCGCTTTTAGCGCAGCGGCAATTCCATGGGTTTCCCCTTGCTTCAATGGGACAAATAACGTATCTTGTTCGAGGTTGATTTGTACAGCGGCCAGCACCTTGGTGAGAAACTGCATTTCTACTAACAGGTTGTTTCCTCCATTGCCAATACCATAATCCGCCGGGCGTATTGACCCTTGCCCAGATCGGTCAAAGGCGTTTCTGAAATTGGAAACAGCTGATCTTTTTCGGTAAACATGAGGGCAAAGTTAAGGCTTAGGGGCAAAAATCGAGGCCTGTAGCGCAATATCTTATAGCGTAATAGGTGTGTTGGGCGAAATATGCTTCCGAAATGACTAGTTTTTTATTTTTTGTATGAAATATAATTTTTAAAATCAGGGTATACCCCTATCTTTGCTTTACAGTTTTTCCCTCCCTATTGTCCAATAAAATCGAGTTTGACTATGAAATACCCTATTTCCGTTACTCGGATATCCCAATCCCGGATTTCAGAAGTTGATTTCTCCAATATTCCTTTCGGCCGCGTTATTTCCGACCACATGTTTGTGGCCGATTTTGATGGTGAAAAGTGGCTCAGCCCACGCATCGTGCCATTCGAAAAATGGAAATCTCCCCGGCCAACCTTGCCCTGCATTACGGTCAAAGTATCTTCGAAGGGCTCAAAGCCACCAAGCGAAATGGCGAACCGGTTTTGTTCCGCGCTGGTGCCCATGCCCGCCGGCTTAACCTGTCTGCAGAGCGCATGTGTATGCCAAATTTTCCGGAAGACCTCTTCCTGACGGGTTTGAAAATGCTGGTCGATCTCGACCGCGATTGGATTCCGGCAGAAGACGATCACGCGTTGTACATCCGCCCGATGATGTTCGCTACCGATGAACTGTTTGGCGTTCAACCTTCCAAGACTTACCGTTTTCTCATCTTTACCGGCCCTGTTGGTCCTTACTATCCGAAGCCCGTCAAATTGTGGGTGGAGGAAGTCTTTACCCGCGCGTCTCAGGGTGGTGCTGGTGAAGCCAAGTGCGCTGGCAACTATGGCGCGTCGCTGTTGCCTGCCTTGCGTGCCAAGCAGAATGGCTACGATCAGGTAATGTGGATGGATGCCGTAGAGAAAAAATACGTGCAGGAAGTTGGAACCATGAACCTGTTTTTTGTCATCGATGGAAAGGTCATTACCCCAACCACCACGGGCACTATTCTTCGCGGCATCACGCGCGACAGTTTCCTGCTGCTCCTGAAAGATTGGGGCTATACCGTTGAAGATCGCCTGCTGAGCATCGCTGAAATCACCGACGCTTACTGGCGCGGTGCCCTCCAGGAATGTTTTGGTGCCGGTACCGCTGCTGTAGTGAGCCACGTCAGTGAGATCACCTGGCGCGACCGCAAGTTGGAACTGCCACCCGTTGACGCCGAGCACCGCCCGGTGGCTACCCGCCTCAAAACCTTCTTCAATGGCCTCCGAATGGGACATGAAGAAGATGAGCACCATTGGTTGATGAGTTGTAACGACAGTGGTGTGTGGGAACTGGTGAAGGATCAATCTACAGTAGTAGCCTAAGATTTAAACCTGGTACAAAATAAAAGCGTCGTACTGATTTCTCAGCACGACGCTTTTTTTATTAAACCTTTGGGTGTCTAAAAATCAGGTCGCGCCGGCGCATTTCTCAAAATGCCTTCGATGCTTTTGAGCACATCTGCGGTCAGTTGAGGCACCAGTTCCAGGCTGCTCAGTGTTTCTTCCAGCTGCTCCACTTTGGAGGCGCCGAGGATAACAGTGGATACATTCGGGTTGCGCACACACCAGGCGATGGCCAGTTTGGGCAGGGTGGTGCCCATGTCTTGCGCCAGTTTGTTCAGTGCGCGAACTTTTTCCAGTCGCTCGGGCGTTACCTGTCGCTCTTTGAGCCATTCGAGTCCTTCGATGCCCAGGCGGGTGCCCTCCGGGAATTTATCCAGGTATTTGTTGGAGAGCACGCCAGAAGCCAGCGGCGACCAGATGGTGGTGCCCAGGCCAACGGTTTTGTAAATCTGCTCGTATTCTACCTCTACTTTGTCGCGGTGAAAGAGGTTTTACTGGGGTTGTTCCATGACCGGGCCAATCAGCCGCTGTTCGCGGGCAACCATGTGCGCCTCCATGATTTCCTGCGCGCTCCACTCGGATGTGCCCCAGTACAGGATTTTGCCCTGGGCAATCAGGTGGTTCATCGCCCACACCGTTTCCTCAATGGGCGTATTTTTGTCGGGGCGGTGGCAGAAATAAAGGTCCATGTAGTCGACCTTCAGCCGGCGCAGGCTGGCTTCGCAGCCTTCCACAATGTGCTTGCGGCTCAGTCCGGTTTGGTTGGGCAATTTGCCGCCATCGCCGAAAAAGACCTTGGAGGAAACGACGTAGCTGCTGCGGTCCCAATTCATTTTTTGTAAAATATCGCCCATGACGCGCTCGCTTTCGCCGCGGGAATATATTTCGGCGTTGTCGAAGAAGTTAACCCCGCGTTCGTAGGCGGTGGCCATGAGTTTTTCGGCGGTGTTGTCGCCAATTTGTTTGCCAAAAGTCAGCCAGGAACCAAAAGAAAGAACGCTGAGCTGAAGTCCGGATTTTCCGAGTCTGCGGTATTGCATAAATTTGTAGGTATGATGGATAAAAAGATGCGATTGTTAATGGGCTTGTGTTTGTTGCTGGGTGCCGATGTGCAGGCACAGCGCTGCAACAAGGTGCTTAGGCTGTATCCGGAATCCGATGTTCCTGCCGCGCAGCGGGAGAACAGTATGCTGGTCTTTGCAGATAATTTCGACGGCGACCGCATCGATTTTTCCAGTTGGGACCTCAGCAAGCCCGGTGATACCCGCTGGGAATGCGACCGCGAATCGATGCCTTCTCCTCAAAATGTAAAGGTACAGGATGGACTAGCCTATTTCACTATAACAAAGGATTCCATTGGAGGTTGTAAATATTCGACGGGAGAAATCAAATCTTTTGGAAAACAGGACGGCTTCCGACCCTGGAAACTCCAACCCGGCGCTTACCTCGAAATCCGGGCAAAACTTCCGCTCCAGGGAAATGCCGGCTCTGCCGGCTGGCTTTGGTACTGGTGGGGTGAGCAAAACATTTACCGCGAAATCGACCTCTGGGAAACCGATGCGCGGTATCCGGATCGCTTTCAGTCGAACATCCATTACCAACCCGGGCCCGGCGAAGCCCAATGGGTGTGCCTGGAGGATAAAAACGGACAGGCGCTGCGGCTCGACGAGCATTTTTTCCGGTACGGACTGGAATGGGAAAAGGACCGCTTGCGTTTTTACCTAAATGATCAGCTTTTCCGGGAGATTGTCATTGCAGATCCTGCGCTTTGGTTCGACTGGGATATGGACTTTTTGCTGGGCTCGCAAACAGCCTCCCTGAATGGCGATGCCTTCACTGAAGCGCAACTGCCGGTAACGATGGCGGTGGATTATGTGCGTGTTTTTCAAAAATCGGGCAGCACCATAGCGGCTCCAGTGAATCCACCCACCAGTATTGCTCCTTCGGAAGCATTTGGTATCCGGGCTAAGCCATGGCCCAAGGCGGAGTATACGCTCGAATCGCCGGAATATACAGTCGAACAAATTGCCGACGACTGGGCGGTATTTTGGTGGTTGACACCGTTAAAACCTTTTCCGCCTGGAAGCTGGCAGTTTGTGCGGTATTCGGTTCGTTTGGAAACGGGTGTGGAGGAACACTGGTACTGCCCCCTCTACATTCGCGCAGCGGGGCAGTTGCCCTTGGCCAGTGTGCCTTTTCGGGAGCAAGATTTGGCCTATTTTAAAAAATGGAAACAACTAAACATTAAACCATGATGCTGGCGCAAACACCACCACCACCGTATTATGCGGTGGTATTTACCTCCATTCGCAGTCAAGTTGACGAAGGCTACGCGGCCATGGCGGAACGCATGCTTCAACTCGCCGCGCTGCAGCCGGGTTACCTGGGAGTAGAATCGGCCCGAGATGTTTTGGGTATTACCGTTTCCTACTGGGAAAGCGAAGCTGCCATTTTACATTGGAAAAAAGCGGCCGAGCACCGCTTGGCACAGGAACTTGGGCGCAGCGACTGGTATGCCGCCTACGTTGTGCGCGTGTGCAAAGTAGAGAGGGCCTACGATTTTACTCAGAGCATTTTCAAGCCATAGCGGAACACCCACGCGAAGGCAAACAAGGCTGTAGCAATAACTACCCCGCGCATGGCCAGTTCCCAGCGTCTTTTTTTATAGACGTTCATGGGGATGAGGTTGATCGCGATGGCGAGAATGGCCAGGGTGCGTTCCCGGAAGTTTTCCGAAAGGCCTTTCGAACTGGCAAGCCCTTGCCCTTCCAGCACATGGAAAACGTTGTACAGCACTGCAAAAAGGAATGCAGGCATCAGGATTCCGACCACCAGGCCAGTAACGATGGTATTACGGTTGAGCATAATCAGGATTTTTCCAGCGCCTTGAATTCTGGCAGCGCGTTGTAGTGAGTAAGATCGTGCATGGAGGGTACGATGGAGATGTACCCTGCTTCCAGGGCATTGATGTCGGCATCATTGCGGGTATCATCGTTGACGAATTTTCCTGCCAGCCAGTAATAGGGTTGTCCGCTGGGGTCGCGACCTTCCACAAATTCCTCCACCCAACGGGCATTTGCCTGGTGGCAGATACGAAGTCCTTTGATTTCACTGGCAGGTATGGCCGGGATGTTTACATTGAGAAGGTTTCCGATGTGTTGGGGGTTGTCGAGCATATAGGCCATGATCTTGCGGATCCAGGGTTTGCCCGCCTCGAAATCGGCATCAAAGGCAAAGTCCAGCAGCGAAAAACCGATGCTTTTGATGCCCTCCAGAGAGGCCTCCATGGCTGCGGATAGCGTTCCGGAATAAATGATGTTGATGGATGCGTTGGAGCCATGGTTGATGCCGGATACACAAAGGGCCACCGGCCGGTCCTTCAGGATCACATGCTTGGCCAGTTTGACGCAATCAACCGGGGTGCCGGAGCACTCCCAGGATTCGATGCCTTCAAAAACAGATACGCGCTTAAGCCGAAGTGGCTCCCGAAGGGTGACAGCATGGCCTTGCCCGCTTTGCGGAGAATCGGGTGCAACGACAACGACTTCCCCCAGCGTGGCAGCAACTTCAACCAACGCGCGGATGCCCGGGGCAACAATCCCGTCATCGTTCGTTACTAAAATGAGTGGTTTTTTCATGCTGCAAAGGTACTGTTTTGGGGCTAAGCAGTGGGTTTTTGAACCTTGTGTTTGTATTAGATTTCATGCTCTAAAATCATAATTTAACACATTTAGCTTTAATAAAATGCCAAAATAACCTGTAAAATGATTGTTTTTATTCGTTTTTATTGGCTTCTATTGAAAAACACGTTAAATTTGAAACGAATTTTTGATAAATTTCCTGACCTTGGCAAATCAAACGTTCCATATTATCAACAATAAGGTGAAAACCTGCGCCATCGTATTTTCCAAAAATCTTCTCGATATGAAACAAATGCTGCTACTGTTGGCTGTGCTTACTGCGCTGACAGGCCTTACCGCACAAACACAACAGGCCCCCATGTACCTGTTGTTCAATTCCAGTTGCATGAACCAGCTGGAGTATCGCTATACCTACACTGGCGCTTCAGTGATGGCGTATGCTTACAGTCCTAATGCCAACCAAACCTACATTTTAAATGCAGGCAACAGCGGGATTAATGCCCCAAGCCTTCCTCCCGGGACCCTTGACTGCCGCAGTATTAAAATGGACCAAACGATCATGGATGCCATTAACAAACTGCAGCGGCAGGTGTATGTGGTCCACCAAACCCAGCAGGGTTATCTGTTGATGCCCCTTATTTCTGCCATGCAGATTGAACGTGCAGGCACCTATTACTTCTTCAGGAACCCTAACTATCAGTTTGCCCTGGATACCATGAACCTGGTGTACCAGGCCAATCTTTCCACCGCCGGCTCTCCCAATCGGGTGTATTTCAACGGCTTGCGGATTATGGATTGCGTTTACCAGTACTCCTTCCGGAGCGAGCCTACCCAAACCAACCGGGAAAAATCCGATTTCGAGTTCATACCGTCCATTGGTATCACCGTTTCCAATTCGGGCCTGACGGCCGCTGAAATGGAAACCAACAGCCTGCGCTTGTGGCGCATTAACGGCATGAGTCTGGAAGACTACGTGAGTGGGATGTGCCATTCCGGAACCTCAAAGCCTGCCGCCGGAATACCCGCAGTGGCTGGTGTAAGAGAGGATTTCCAGAAAACACAGCCTATCGGACCGCCATCACCAGCACCTACGGTTGCTCCGGCTCCAGTAGATGCCAGTGGCTGCACTGAAGTAGGTGGCAATGGCTTTCACGTGGTTCAGAAGGGTGAAACCCTGATGGCTATTTCCAGGCAGTACAAAACACCCATGAAAACACTGGTAGCCTGGAACAAAATCGACAACCCCGATATGATCAAGCCTTGCCAGAAGCTTTTATGTGAAAAATCCGGCAAGCATGACGGCTGTGCCCACAACGCCACCACCCACTACTCAGCCAGCGCCAACCATCAGCCAGCCCAAAACTACGCCAGCACCTGCGGCTGTACCCGGTACCCAGATGGTGCCTGTGCACATTGTTCAATCCGGCGAAACCCTTTCTGGCATCGCTAAAAAATATAGCATGTCAGAGGAACTTTTCCGACTGATCAACAATTTGCCGATGTCTGGAAATGTAGTGATTTACCCCGGCCAGCAGTTCATGACCACCAACCTGGGGTATACCAAACAACCCAAATCGGATCCGGTGCCTGCGGTAGCGCCACCGCCCACTACGCCAGTTGCAGGTGGCTCGCTTCAGCCACTGGAGCACAACAACAACTCCGCTCCACCGCCACCCACGGTTTTGCCCGCCAATACGGTTCCGCCGCCTTCTCAGCCGGTCAGCAACCAATTTAAGGAAACTTCTGTGTTGGGTAATACAACGATTCCTGCCACTCCGGCGCCTGCTCAGAAAGCAACCTATTATCAGGAGTATATTGTCCAGCAGGGTGATACCATGAACTCGATTGCCATCAAGTTTAGCAGTAGTCCACAGGAATTGTCGCTGCTGAACAACAAGGAGCCCAATGAGGCCCTGATTGCCGGCCAGCGGTTGTTGATTCCCAAGCAATAGCAATTAGGATGAACACATACAGAAGGGGCGCTCATACTGGTAATAAAACCAGTTTGGGCGCCCCTTTTTGTTTAAGTTTTGATGCTTGAGGATCTTGTTTGCGTAAATCCGAGGTAAGACAAGTAGTCTGTTACAGGGAAATTACCACCGACAGCATCCAGTTTCGACCTGCCTGCGGAAAATATCCGCTTTGGTTGTACACTCCATTGCCTTCTAATCTGGTGTATGGGTTGAAGGGGCGCTCATCGTAACCGTTGGAAACATAACGGTAAGTCCATCCATTGGAAGCGTATTTGGCATCCAGCAGGTTGTTGACCGACGCAATGATGCTCAGGTCGGCGCCCAGCACATTTTTCAGCTGGTAATTGATGCGCAAGTCGGTAAAAGTATAAGCATCGAGTACAGAATTTGTATTGCTGGTATTGTCCAGAAACTGTTGGCCCACATATTTGCTGGTCCAGTTGAGATCTAATTGCTGTCGGGGGTGTTGGGGCAAAACATGCCAGGTAAGGGCAAGCCTGGCCACGGCCTCGGGCGAAAATGCCAGGTCGCTCTTTTCGTGTAGCAATTGAATTTGCGTACCGTTGTCCCAGTCGTCCAGGTATTCCACGAATGTTTTGATTTTATTGCGGCTAAGGCTGAGGTTGCCGCTGGTTTCAAACCTGGGGTTTGGCCGCCATTGTGCCTCCAGTTCAACACCAGCCCGGTAGCTGTCGGGAATATTGGTTCGGATGTAAGCCCCTACGTCGTTGATGCTGCCATCAAGCACCAATTGGTCTTTGTACTGCATGTAATACACATTGGCCGACCATTTCCACTGATCTTCACTTTGGCTAATGCCTGCCTCCAAATCGCGAAGCCGTTCGGGCTTTGGCCGGCTTTCGGGCGTGGATTGGGTGTAGTCGTCGCGATTGGGTTCCCGATGGCCGATGCCGTAAAACAGATGGCTGGTCCAGTTGGGGCGAAAGTTCCATCGAAGGCCGGCTTTAGGGTTCCAGAAGTGGAGCACAGCTTGTTGGGTAACATTGTTCAACAGGTTGTCAACGCCCTCGAAGTTATAGCTTACCTGCCGGTACTGCACATCGGCGAAGGTGGTCCAGCCTTTTTTCCAGCGGATATTGATTTGCCCATACAGGTTGCCATCTGTTTTGGTGGCGTTGTTGTCGTAATACCGGGCATCTTTTTCAAGGGGGCTCCAATTCGCCCAGATGACCTCACCACAGTGCTGTCCTTCATAGCGGTGCAATCCGCCGCCCAGCGTCATACTGGGTCCACCATATAGCATGGGCGGATTGACGGGGGGCTCCCAGCGCAGTACAAAGGTGCTGCCGTAAAAATGGTTGTCCAGCTGCCGCCGCCGCACCAGATCGGTAGGCAAAAAGGTGTCAATGGCCGGAAACTGGGGGTAATAGTTGGGGAGCGATTGTTGCGCTTTGTATTCTTCATAAAACCCGAATCCTCGGGTGTAATGCCCGTTGAGTTGCAACTGCAGTCCCTGTGGCATAAACAAGCGGTAATGGAGCAGGTAGTGCCGCTGCGTGTAATCGTCCACCTGGTTGGGGTAGGGGCTGCCTGGCCGCTCCATCCCGGCTTCGTTGTAACGGCGCAGGCTGTCGATCTCCAGGTATTGTGCCGGTAGCCCATACCATGCCTGATAGGTAATTTCATGACCGGAGAGCAGGTGCGCCATGAACGATTGGTTTTTGCCGACATAAGCGCCACTGAGGTGAAAGGAATTCAGGTCGGCGGTGGCGCGATCAACGTATCCACCGGAATGCAGGGAGGAAATCCGGCCGGTAAATGCAAAGCGATTGGCCAGCAAACCAGTGCCCACAAATGCGCTGTGCTTCCGGGTATTGAAAGCGCCAATGGTATTGCTGATGCGGGCAAAAGGATCGGCTTCCACCTTTGAAAGGTCGAGGTTGACACTGCCCCCGAAGGCGCCTGCTCCGTTGGTGCTCAGGCCAACGCCGCGCTGCACCTGGATTTCATTGGCAGATGATGCCAGGTCGGGGAGATCCACCCAATACACAATTTGGCTCTCGGCATCGTTTAACGGCACCCCATTGATGGTGACATTGATGCGCGTTGGGTCGCTTCCGCGCAACCGCAGTCCGGTGTACCCAATACCTGTACCGGCATCAGAGCTTTCCACCAGGGAAGGGACGCTGCTGAGCAAAAAAGGTACATCCTGTGCGTGGTATTCCCGCTTCAGTTGGGCAGCCGTCAGGTTGGTGTGGGGGACCGGCGAACCTGCATCTGCCCGGGTCCCTTGGATGACAACAGTTTGCAGGCGTGCCGAATCGATCGGCGTCGATTGAGCCATCGCGGCGTTGGTGCAAACCAGACTAAAAAAAAGAAAAATAAGAGGCTGTCTGGAATGGCGGACAGCGGCGCGCTTGCTTGTTCCCAAAGTGAAGAACATGGTAAAAAAGTGATTGAGTGAAATAATCACTGCGGAGGGGTATCCGTAGTGCATGCATTCCACTACCCGTCTCAATTCCCTTCCCGGCATTACCCGGACAGGTTCGATGGGTGTTATCTCAGCCCCGCTGTTGACGAGGCACCCCAATGAGTTAATCAAGGTATCAGCAAAAACTTTCCAATTTAGCGCACTTTAGCGTTGCCAAAACAGTAATGCGGCACACTATTCGCCTGTTTTGAGGTCTTTTCAGCACTCAAAACCTGCGCACCAAATCCGGAACTTATTGCTGACACATTGCTAAAGAAGCAAAGATGGGAAAAAATTGCGCAATAATGGTAGCGCTTGTTGCAGTCGTGCTGCCACCGAGCCAGTCAGGATGCGGTAAGGCGCTCCGGTGTCGAGCAGTAATCGTTCGTACAGGTCAAACAATTCCCATTGATTGTTCGGGTTTTCGCGCAACGGATCGGATTGCCAGGCGAAATCCGGGGCATTGAGCAGGTAGATAGGGTCGCCCTTTTGCGCATACCACTCCTCCCAGGCTTTTTTGTCCGCTGCCGATGGCTTGTAAATCGGCCTGCACATACGGCCTGCCCAGATATGCCGTGTAATAGCGCGCAAATTCGGGTACCCATGGAGCCCCCAGGGTTGTTGCAAGCAAGGCGGCCAGGGTGGTCTTTCCAGAGGACTCCGGGCCGGTGATGGCGATGGTTAACGGTTTCATTTTACAAACTGCTGTGATGCAAAAGTGGGAAGGCTGCCTTATTTCCCGTAATTTTGTGCCGCCCTGTTGGAGGGCTATTCAAATTGCAAAGATGCACGATATTGAGCCTTTATTTCGCTGGCGTGATGTGTATATCGCTTCCGAAGATAAGCGTTCGCCTTTTTTTGGACGCAAGTACAGCGAATTTTACTACGATAAACAGCTGTATAATTTTTATATTCACCCGCAATGGGATGAGTTTGGCTCCTCGACTTTGTTCGCAAAAATCCTTTTTCCGACTACGAGGAAGGGTATGTCATTATTGAACTGATAGGCGAGTGGAACGATGCACTCCACAACGATATCATGTACCTCAAACGAAACCTCATTGACCCGCTTCAAAAAGAAGGGGTAGTACATTTTGTCTTTTGTTGTGATAATGTATTAAACTTTCATGCCTCCGGTGAGGACGATTACTACGCCGAATGGGCCGAAGAGCTGCAGGAAGAAGGGGGTTGGGCACTTTTGGTGAATATACGGCAACATATTGTAGAGGAATTGCAGGACGCTCATCTTGATCATTTTCTGCTGTTTGGTGTGCAATACAACGACATTATCTGGCAGCCACACAAGCCAGAATTGGTTTTTGGTATGTTAAGTGCCCTTGTACAGGGCCGTATACAGCGGCTTTCAGAATGAATGGCCAAGGAATATTGGTCTGCGAAGTGAGGCATCTGCGTAAAGTTTAAGTTTACAGCGTGAACGCCGCCGCCGTACAATGCCAACTCATTTTTTAAAACCCAACATCCGTTGAAAGAAGAAAAAGACAACAATACTAAACCCGCTGTTCCATTTCGCAGTGGCTTCGTCAACATCATTGGAAAGCCCAACGTGGGTAAATCAACCCTGATGAATGCTCTGGTAGGCGAACGCATGAGCATCATCACCCATAAGCCTCAAACCACCCGGCACCGGATTATTGGTATCCTTAGTGGCGAGCATTACCAGATTGTGTTTTCCGATACACCCGGTTATGTCCGCGACCCGGCCTATAAAATGCACCGTGCCATGAACCGCTTCGTGGAGGGCACCCTGGAGGATGCCGATCTGATGGTAGCGGTGGTAGACCTCACGGATGCGCTGGAAGAAGATCATCCCGTTTTGGAAGTCTTACAAAAAGTTACTGCCCCTATTTTTCTGGTTTTGAACAAAACCGACCTGGTCAATGAGCACCAGGCCCTTGAAGCCGATGCGTGGTGGTCGGCCCGCATCAAAACTTCCGGTGTGGCCCGAATTTCTGCCTTGAATGAAGAGCACGCCGAACAGCTGTTGCAACTGATCGTAGCGGCACTGCCGGAAGGGCCGCCCTATTACCCTCCGGAACAATTGACCGACCGTCCGGAGCGTTTTTTTGTAACCGAGATCATCCGGGAAAAAATACTGTTGCAATACGCCGATGAAATACCCTATGCCTGCGAGGTGGGAATCGAAATGTTCGAAGAAACGAAAACCACCAAGGGAGAGCCGCTGGCCAAAATTTATGCTTACATCTATGTGCTTCGAGACACGCAGAAAGCCATCGTTTTAGGCAAAAATGGCAGTGCCATCAAAAAACTGGGAACAGAGGCCAGGAAGGATATCGAAAAGTTTCTCGACAGCAAGGTGTTTCTGGATCTGACCGTGAAAGTGCGCAAGAACTGGCGCGACGATGATAAGGCGCTGCAACGCTTTGGCTATCTCCAATAAAAAAGACGGCAGGACAAAAAATCCTACCGTCAGAAATATAACCCCAAAAAACCTATTGCAAAGATAATGTATGCCGGAATGACATGCAATAGCTGCAAAAATTTTTTTAAAAAGAAATTTGGCCAAAAAAAATGTCCCTCCCCATTCATCAACGGGGAAAGACGTCATCAAACACGCTTCATTTTAAACCTTTATCTTAAAAATCCAAAAGTGGATTCAATATGCTTAAGACAGAGAGAATGGACAATCCCTCGGTTTGTTGGGCAAAAATAGGGCGACTTTTTGTTTTTTCAAATACTATTAGCGTAAAAAATAAAAAAAAGTGCAAAAGCGGTTGAAATTGCTCCTTAAAGGGTTGTTTTTTTAGATCTTTCGGCAACGTATTTTGTCTTGTAAATAAATTGTTTAACTACACCATGTCTGATTCCATTTTACTCAAAAACACCCGATTGGTCAACCGCGGCGCCATCCAAGCGGTTGATATTTTGGTAAGGCAGGGGCGCATTGAAAAAATCAGCCCAAGCATTTCCGCTCCTGCGGATCGTACCATAGATGTAGCGGGCAAATTTGTCATGCCCGGTATCATTGATGACCAGGTACACTTTCGCGAGCCTGGCCTTACCCATAAAGCCACCATTGCCAGCGAAAGTCGTGCGGCAGTTGTGGGTGGCGTGACCTCTTTTATGGAAATGCCCAATGTCAATCCGGCCTCTACTACGCAATCGTTGCTGGAGGAAAAATATGCCATCGGTGCTCAGCGCTCGCTGGCCAATTATTCCTTTTATATGGGTACGACCAACGACAACTACGATGAGGTTATGCGTACCAATCCCAGAAACGTTTGTGGTGTTAAGATATTCATGGGGAGCAGTACGGGCAATATGCTGGTTGATCATGCCGCAACTTTGGAGCGCTTGTTTGCCAACGTTCCAGTCCTGATTGCTACCCACTGTGAAGATGAGGCCACTGTTCGGCGCAATATGGAGGCGTACCTGGCGCGCTATGGCGATCAATTGCACGCCAGGCAGCATCCTGAAATACGTTCGGTGGAGGCCTGCCTGAAGTCCTCCTCCTTTGCCGTCGAACTGGCCCGGCGCCACGGCACCCGTTTGCACATCCTGCACATTTCCACAGCCGATGAGCTGGATTTGTTCGACAATACCATTCCGCTGGAACAAAAACGGATCACCGCTGAGGTTTGCGTTCACCACCTGTACTATGAAGCATCGGATTACGAGCGCCTCGGGAATCTTATCAAGTGCAATCCAGCCATTAAAAGCAAGGCACACCGCGATGCACTTTTCCCAGCGCTGCTTGATGATCGGCTCGATGTAATTGCTACCGATCATGCGCCGCATACCTGGGAGGAGAAATCTCAGCCCTATGCCAAAGCGCCCGCGGGGCTTCCCCTCGTTCAGCACCCGCTCAATATCATGTTGGAATTCTATCAGGAGGGGCGGATCAGTATGGAAAAAATAGTAGAAAAAATGTGCCACGCACCCGCCATTGCTTTTCAGATCGAAGACCGCGGGTTCGCTGACGAAGGCGCCTGGGCCGATTTGGTGGTGGTGGATCCGGATGCCGAATGGACGGTGTCCAAGGACAATATCCGCTACCTGTGCGGCTGGTCGCCTTTAGAGGGGCACCGCTTCAAGGGTAGGGTAGAGGCCACTATTGTAAGCGGCCACCTGGCCTGGTACGAAGGCAAACTCCGGGAGGATAAAATGGGGGAACGCCTGACGTTTAGGCGCTAAAGACCAACGTCTAATGTCCAATTTCCAATTGCAATTAATAGCGCATACCCCACATCCAGGGTTGTTCGGTTTTCCTTTTGTCCTCGATTTGCGTTGCGATCACGTTCTGGAAATCCACTTCTTTGATCTTTTTGCCCTTAATTTTCTTGGGGAGTTCTAATTTTTCCCCTACCGGCATGAGTTCAATTTTATCGGCGCTGATGTTCATGGCGCCGTCGTTGATGTCGATTTCCAGGATCATTCCCGGAAGGCCGCAGAAGCGTTCCGGGCCAGCGCTGTTGGGCATGTCAAGGGCAAACCACGCCGTGATATCCTGCTGTTTGATGGTATCGCGCCAAAAAGCATTCATGCAAATATGGCCGGCTACTTCTTTCATATCGTTTTTGATTTTCCAGGACTGGCACTGGAGTGAATCTTCTACGATGTATGTTTTACCCAGCAATTGAATGGCATCATGAATGCTGTTTTGCTCGAAATTCCGTTGGATAAAATACACATCCTTGCGGCCATTATAGCCTTCCATATTGGCTTCTGCTTTTTCGTCGGAATCCAGGTATTTGGAGCGGGTTGGGCTAAAGTACAGTTCGGTATAGGTTTTCCATTCAGAATCGTTGCCCCACATATAGGACATTTTCTGGCGTTGTTGTTCCGACATGTAATCCAGTGCCGACATTTGCTTCGTCCAGTTCTGGACTTTCAGGTAGCGAATTTTCCCTTCCATGGCTTGCGCATATCCATGTTGGGGGGCCATAAACGCCAGGAACAGTAGGAAAAATAAAAAGAGAAAGAGGGGTGAAAATGATCTTGGGTTCATCCTTACTTGCTTTATGGTGTTGTTTTTGAGATTTTTTTGATTGGCTTCACATCCGGTGGTTTATATCGGGAGTTTGGCAGACGCCAATACCCAACAACCAACACCCAATTTACCACATTCCCCTGGTTTTCAATTTGTTTTCGTAGCCGCGAACGTTGTAACTTACACTGAGCATGTAGTATCGGGCCAGGGTATCGGCAATGGTGCGGTTGACGTAGTTTTGCGAGCCGTACTGGCGGATATAGACCCTTTTGTTGAGCAGGTCGAAGGCCGCTAACCTGACTTCAATTTTATTTTTGGGGCCAATCAGCCTTCTGATGGAAGCATTCCAGATGGGGATATCCTGGTTGAAGCCAAAGCGGTCGTTTCGGTAAATGTTGTAATCAAAATTGCTTTCCAGAAAGGTACGGTCGATAAACTGCCATTTTACAGACCCATCGACGCTGTAATTTCTGATTTTCTGGTTTTGCTGCTCTTGGATAGAATAGCTGATGTTGTTAAAATTGGCATCACCGGATACCCCCAGGAGAAGTTTCTGGCCAGGCGTGAGGTTCAATCCAATGGAGCCGCCAAAACTCTGGTTGCGGGTTTCATTTTCAATGCCATTGACAAAGGCTGGCGATGCACTTAAGTTCATGTTGCCATTGAGGTTCAGGGTCAGTTTGGTTTTGATGATGGGATAACTTCCCCAGAAGTAATTCCCAAACCGGTACCCTCCACTAACGTTTTCAGGCCGCGCGATGGTCCGTAACCCGATACTGTCTACATATTCAATGGTTTGGCTGTACACAATCCTGGTGTCGTAAATATTCAGGTCGCTGCCAAAGCCGAGGTTGCTGAAGGAGGCAGGATTCCAGTAATACAAACCAGCGCTTACGGTATGCGAACGCTCAGGGCGAAGGTCGGGGTTGCCAACGGTCTGGAAAGCGGGGTTGTTGACATTTGGCACCGGTTGCAGGTCGGAAAACTGCGGCTCCGTAACGGTGTAACTGTAACCGGTATTGATGTGCATGTTGTTGCTGAATTCGTAGCTCAGGTCAGCATTTGGAATCAGGTTCAGGTATTTTTGGTTGATGGGATCGGTGAGCAAGGGCAGGCCTTTATCGATTGCATATTCGCCATTGAGTTCCAGTTGTTGCGCTGCCAACCCAATGGAAAAATCCAGCCCTTCATTGGAATAACGAATGTCGGTTCCTGCACGGTTGTACAAAACGCGGTTTTTATAGTAAACGCTCAGATTGTCGATGCGCTCGTTGTTGTTTTCAGGGTCCAGGGTCTGGCGGTTTACGGTATTGTCGGTTTGGCTGAAATTGTAAAAAGATTCCCAGAAAAGGATCTTCGATAGCGGCTCGGTGTACAACACACTGGATTTTATTTGGGAATTCAGGTTGTCCCTGTTGTTGAGTTGCCGGACCTGGTCGGTAAACGTGGTCGCCTGAAAGAATTGATTGATGGAAAACAGGTTGTCGGTACCATCCGATTTGCTGTTGTTGTACCCGGCGCTTACGGCGAAGTTCCTACCTTTTTTCTTGAAGCGGTGGCGGAAAATACCCGCGCTGTTCAGGTTCCAGGCATTGAGCATGGTGCCGTTGTCCAGGTTGAGGCTGTTGCTTGGGCTGCCATCGGCATTGGTGAAAAACTGGTTCTGGAGAAATTTACTGTCGTTTCCACTGACCCGTACGTTTGCTTTCAGGATGAGGACATCAAGTGAATCAATCTGCTGTTCAAGACGGGTGGCGATGCTGTGGCTGTTTCTAAATTCATTTTGAGCGACTGTGTCGGTATTGGAAAAAGAATTGTCAGCCAGGAAGGTTTGCCGTAAGGAGTACTGGTCGAGGTTCAGCGCCGTTTCATTGTAAAAGTAGCTGGCATTGAACTTGGTTTTTTTGTTGTCGAAATTATAGTTGGAGCCGCCGCCAAAGTTGCGGGTGAATCCGCGCCCATCGAAATTGTTGACCGGAGAGCCATCGGAAGAGAAATAGTACATACGGCCACCGCCGCCGCCAAAGCCAAAATCGCCATTGTCAAACTGGTTGTAGGTATTTTGGCCTTTAAATTCGCTGTAATCTTCCCAGTTTACGCCAGTTTCATTGATGTTGTTGCCATATCCAATGAAGGATAGTTGTTGCTTTTGGTCGAATCGGTTGATGTTGCCGCGCAGCGCCCAGCGATCTTCCGTTCCGGCAGCAGCCGTGACTTTGCCAAAGGTGCCTTTCTTGTAAGCTTCCTTCAATTCCAGGTTCATGGTCTTTTCTTTTTTACCATCGTCGATACCCGTCAGTTTGGCCTGTTCCGATTTTTCGTCGAATACCTGAACTTTTGAAATGGTTTCTGCACCGAGATTTTTGGTCGCACTTTTAGGATCGTTGCCAAAAAAGGTCTTGCCATCCACATAGAGCCGGTTGATGCTTTGACCCTGTGCTTTGACATTGCCATCGGCATCTACCTCAATGCCGGGCAAGCGGCGAAGCAGGTCCTCAACCGTTGAACCAGGCGGCACTTTAAAGGTAGTGGCATCGTATTCAATGGTATCACCCCTGATAATGAGTGGGGCTTTGGCAGTGCGTATGACCACCTCCATCAGCTCATGTGCGATGGGTTTAATGGGTACAACGCCAAGATCATGTAGCTCCGCAGGGTGTGGCTCCAACCGCATTTGTAAGGGCAGGTATCCGATGTAGGAAATTTTGAACAAGTAAGCCGTGTTTTTGACATTTTTAAAAGCAAAAGCACCTTGTTCGTCGCTGCGGGTAAAATTAATCAGGGTGGTGTCCACAGGGTTGAGCAGCATGACCGTGGCAAAAGGCATGATCACACCGGAGGTATCTTCAATGGTGCCCTGGATGGTGACCTTGTTGGGTGTTTGGGCTTGCAGGGAAAGAATGGAGCACAGCACCAGGAATGATGCTGTAAGACAGGGGAGCAGTTTCATGATTTTACTGGTTGGTTTTTGTGTTCTGGTATTAACGAGCCGTGAAAATGCAGAATTGTAATGGTTCGCCGAATTAATTCCGACGAAGTACGGCCTATTACGGGATGTACTACCAAGTATGGTGCCGATGCGTAGGGTATTGTTGCATCAAACCTGTCCGGAACCCTCCATCAACAAGGCATGTGCCCGTTCCCAGAGCTTTTTCCCGGCTTCAGCATCATAGCATTTGGCATCCATGCGCTTTTCATTAAACATGTGCAGGTAATAATTAGTCTTGCCTTCAACGGCATCGGAGGCGCAGAGGTAGGCCACCGGCAGGGCTGCCTTGGCGGGGGACCGAAAAAAGATTTTAAAAATAATTTTCATAAAACCCTTGAGCAGCGTCGGCGCTTTTCTGACAATATCGCTGTCAACGGGTCCCGGACACATCACGTTCACCGAAACCTTCGGCTTACCTTGCGCATCCGACAGCCGGCGCGATAACTCCGTAGCATACGTATTCATAACCAGCTTATAATAGCTGTAGTGGCTCATAGCTTTCCGTATGCCGTATTCCTCGTATCGGCCAAATTCTTCCCAGTCAATTTCAGAGGCACCCTGGTGGGAGTCGGATGAAATGAATACAATTCTTGGAATGTTCGTTCTGATATTATCGCCTTTAGAAAAAATACTGTTTGGGATAACACCGGAGTGGAGCAATTCCCTGTACAGCAATACTTTTGCCAAAAAATTGACTTGAAAAATTTCATCAAACCCATCCACCGTTTTGATGGCATGCGGCGGTGCCACGCCGGCATTGGATACCATTACATCGAGTCGGACGCCATCCGCTGCGAGCTGCGCACAAAAGGCGTGCACCGTTTCAAAGTTGCTCAGATCGATGTAGCGCATCTCCACCTTGTCGGAGCCACTCAGCCGCTTCACTTCCTCCCCTTTTTCAGGAATACCACTACGGCAGGCCATGATCAGGTGCGCGCCGCGCCGTGCGAGTTCCACGGCTATACCAAATCCCAGACCGGTATTGGCGCCGGTGACCAGGCAGGTTTTACCATCCAGCCGGTCACTTTCCGTTAGTGCTGATGCCAGGTCTTGCTTTCTGAACAGGTCCTTGATGCCGGTAAGAGTGGCCTCGACCGGATTTTTAAATCTACCTTGTGACATGTTAGTGTGTTTTGCAGTGGCTAAGGTAGATCGGTTGGCAAGAATCTCCTAACCTGATCGGGTGGCTCAATTGTTTCATTGGACGTAAGTTGGGACCCATGAACAGGGGTGATATAAAAGTAAAATTTAAGCCATACTCCTGATACTTGTCGCGAAGTATCCACCAACTGCATCTATACTTGTACATTTATGTAGTTTCCGGCTTAAAACCGTACCCAAGTCTTGTGCTCTGTTGCATACCCTTCAAAAAACCAGTATGGCTATGAGAAAGATGCGTTTTCTTCATCCGGCCAGGTTCATGGCCCTTTTGTTGTTGCTGCTTGCAACCCATTCGCTGTTGGCGCAGCTCGATACCATCCATTGGCTTCCGCCCATGCATGCCCGTACGGAATGGGGACCACAATACCTGTACTTGTCAACGCCCGACTCCGTGCCTTTTCCCGTGTCGGTCAGGGATGGTGGCGGGAACCTTATTTTTACGGTAAACATCAGCAATGCTAACCCGTTTCGGTACAACCTGGGCGCAGATGCTTTTACCAAGACCCTTGTAACAGAGGACGAGTTGGGTATGCCCCTTCAGGATAAAGGGTTGGTGATCGACGGCCCCAGGAAATTTTATGCCTATTTCAGGGCACACAGCAATTCGGAGTTTCACGCAGGGAACCTCACCTGCAAGGGTAGGGCGGCACTGGGTACCACTTTCCGGGTTGGGCAATTGATTCAAGCAAACAGTGAATCTATTTTGCGCTGCAATTTTGTTTCCTGGATGGCAACAGAGGATGATACTGATATCACCTTGTCGGGTTTTAGTACGGGCACGCATTTCCGGTTTGGCGATCAGGATGTACCTTCCTATGGCACACCCATCACCATTCATTTGCAAAAGGGAGAGTCGGCGGTGTATTCCAATTACGTACAATCCAGCATGCTGCACTTCCCCCCCAATGGCTTGATGGGAGCGCTGGTAAAATCCAACAAACCCATTGCGGTCAATTGCGGCTCCTGGGTAGGTGCGCCTGTGGAATTTGAGGCGCATGATATGGGAATTGACCAAATTGTGCCGGTGGAGCGCGTGGGAACCGAATACATCCTTTGTAAGGGCAACGGGTCTGATATCCTGGAACACCCTATCGTCATCGCCCACTACAACAATACCAAGGTCTGGCTCAATGGCAACCCTAACCCGGTTGGGACACTACAGGCCGGCGATTATATGACGCTCAACATCAACCAATTCACCAACGGCGGCAACATGTACGTGGAAACCTCCGAACCGGTGTTTATGTACCAGATGATTGGGGGAACTTCAGAAGGACAGGATGCCATGCGGACGGCAGGGCTAATTTTTGTGCCGCCCGTCAGCTGCGCCATCCCTAACACCGTCAATAATATTTTTGAACCCAACCGGATAGGGGACATGTTGTTCGACGGCGGGCTGATGATTGTGGCCATGCGGGATTCCCAGGTGATCGTCAGGCTGGATGGTCAATCGGTTTATTTCGGGCCGCCCGTACCCGTTCAGGGAGCTCCGGATTTTGTGACTTACCGAAAACTCGATATTTTTAAGGAAGAAGTGTCCAACAAAACCTTGAGTGTCGACGCTCATGGTGCCGTACAGGTAGCCATGTTTGGTCGCAACAAACCCGCCAGTTATGCTGCATTTTTCTCCGGATTCAGTAAGACGGAGGAACCCAATTTAAAGTTGAGTGTGCTGGGTGATGGGGTTTGTCCGGACACCCTGGTTGCCACCGGACTTTTTGACGGTGTGCAGTGGGTATACGAGGATTCCATATTGCAATTTGGGCCCGATACCTTTCTGGTCACGCATGCTCCTGGAAAATACAAAGCCATTGGCTATCGCGGAGTTTGTCGGAAAACAGATTTTGCGGCCGATTCGCTCGATTTGTCCTTCAACTCGCCACAGTTTCCATTTCAGTTTGAAACGCCCAGCTGTTATGGCATGAGCGACGGGCAAATACAAATTGGAAATGCTTTTGGCGGTTTCCCGCCTTACCAGTACTCGATTGACCATGGCATCAGCTGGTCGGATCAATCCTCGTTTTTTAACCTGACGGCCGGTAATTACAACATGCTGGTGCGGGATTCCACCGGGTGTTACAACCGGCCTATGCCGCTGCAAATTAAGCAACCCGACAGTCTGAAAGTTGAAATAGCGGTACTCCACATGCAAATACCATTGCACAGTTTTCAACCGGTTGAACTGGAGGCGGTGCCCAGCCGAAGGGTGGTTGCTACCCAATGGTTGCCATTGGACAGTACGGGCTGTGAAAACTGCCTCAATTATCTTTTCCATCCGGAGTTTGATACCTGGGTGTCGGTGCTGGTGTACGACTCGATTGGTTGTACCGCCATCGACAGCATTTTCATCAAGGTGGAGCCCAACGTATTTGCGCCCAACATCATTCGCCTGGGCTCCGACGGCTTGCACAACGATCATTTTATGCTGTACAGCAAAGATGATGTGCCGATTCACCATTTGTCGGTTTTCGACCGCTGGGGAAACCTGGTTTTTGACCGGCAGGAGATCCTGACCAACCATTATGCAGATGGCTGGGATGGCAGAGTGAGAGGACGGCAACTTCAACCCGGCGTTTATGTGTACCGCGCATCGGTGGAAGTGGAGCCAGGGAGGATAGTGGAGCTTCAGGGAGATTTTACCCTGGTTCGGTAGGTGCTTCGCTCCTCAGATCGTACCCGACAATGGCCCAGTTGATGCCGTCTGCCTGATATTTCCGTAGCATTTGAAAGCCAAAACGGGTATGTGCACGGATTGAGCGCTGGTTTTGCAAGGCAATTTCGGTTACAATGAAATCAAAATGAGGCCTCATTTGGGTACACAGGTGGGTGTACAAGCCTTCGAAAATGCCTTTTTTGCGAAATTCCCTGGCGATACAAATTTGTCCCATGACAAAATATCGGGTGTCTTTAAGGGCTGCCTCAGGCAATTCTATCGAATCCATTTGTGCAAACATGGGCTGGAGCACTGGTATCAGATCTGACGTTTCCCGGAGCATGACCAAGGCATACCCCGCCAGCAGGTCCTCTGCCCAGGCCAAAATATGGGGAAAGGGGTGGTTGAGTGCCTCGAGCACCGGGCGCTCGTGTTCCACAAAAAGGAACCCTTCTGCCAGCGCCTCCTCGGGGGGTAATCTGGTGGGCATATTTTTGCGTTGCAGCGCAAGGATGGCCTCCATATCGGAGCCTTGGGATGCCGTTCGGTACCGTACAAGGGCTAATTCGTCCATTTCAGCGCAATTTTACCGCAATTTTTTGTGTTTACGATGCACCGGATAACCAAATAACTTTGTTTTTTCCCCATCTTTGCAGCCGCTTATCCCACTGGGAAACTTGTCCGGGCGCCATTACCAACATGCACCCAATCAATAAGGGCAAAAAACAAGCATCGACCGTGAAATAAAACCATGTTCCGACCATGATAGATGTAGCAAGCTACCTAAAAGACAACCAGCAAAGATTCTTAGATGAATTATTAGACCTGCTCCGTATTCCTTCTGTGAGTGCCGACCCAAAATATGCCGGGGATGTAAAGCGGATGGCCGAAGCCACGGCGGAGCACCTGCGCAAAGCTGGGGCTGATAAAGTGCAGGTATTTCCTACGGAGGGGCATCCAATTGTGTATGCTGAAAAAATAATCGACCCGAAAGTCCCCACGGTGCTGGTATACGGGCATTACGACGTGCAGCCGGCGGACCCACTTGAACTTTGGGAAAGTGGCCCTTTTGAGCCTGTGATTAAAAAAACAACAGCCCATCCTCATGGCGCCATTTTTGCCCGTGGCGCCTGCGATGACAAAGGCCAGTTTTTCATGCACGTTAAGGCTTTTGAGATGATGATGCAGCAGCAACCCTTGCCCTGCAACATCAAGTTTATGATCGAAGGAGAAGAAGAGGTAGGGTCTAAAAACCTGGCAACTTTTTGCAAAGAAAAAAAGAGCATGCTGGCCTGTGATGTGGTGCTGATTTCGGACACCGGAATTATCGACAACAAGACGCCAAGTCTGACGGTTGGTTTGCGTGGACTGTGTTACATGGAGGTAGAGGTGCAGGGGCCGAACCGCGATTTACACTCCGGTGTTTATGGTGGCGCCGTAGCCAATCCGATCAACGTACTGTGCGACATGATATCTTCCTTACACGATGATAAACGCCGGATCACTGTAAAAGGCTTTTACGACGATGTAGAGAAGATCAGTAAGAAAGAACGCACCATGATGAATGCTGCCCCTTACAATGAGAAAGCATATATGAAGGACCTTGGTGTTCGGGAATTAATGGGTGAAAAAGGTTTTACAACGGTGGAAAGAACAGGGATTCGGCCTACACTCGACGTCAATGGTATTTGGGGCGGTTATATTGGTGAAGGCGCCAAAACGGTGTTGCCATCGGCCGCATTTGCCAAAATATCAATGCGCCTGGTTCCCGATCAGGATCCGCATAAAATTGAAAAATTGTTCCAAAAACATTTCGAAAGCATTGCTCCCAAATCGGTAAAGGTGAAAGTCACCGCCCACCATGGTGGCTATGCGGTGGTAACCCCAACCGATTCGGTGGAATACAAGGCCGCAGAGCGCGCCATGGAAAAAGCCTTCGGCAAAAAACCGCTTCCACAGCGGGGTGGTGGCAGTATTCCGATCGTTGCGATGTTCGACCGGGTGCTCAAAGCTAAATCAATTTTGATGGGCTTTGGGCTCGATTCTGATGCTATTCACTCCCCCAACGAGCACTACGGTTTGTTCAATTTTTACAAGGGGATTGAAACAATTCCGTATTTCTACAAGTACTACGCTGAAATGAAAAAGAAATAATGGCGTTATAGCGCTGTTTTAACACGACAATATCTCACCAACATTCAAATTTAAAGATGAAAAAAGTAACGTTTTTCCTGGCTGTAATCATTATAGCCACAACAGGTTGCCTCAATGCGCAAAAAAATGGCGGAAAGGCAGCAGAAGTTAAACTGACTACGCAGCAGGACAGCGCCAGCTATGCCTACGGTGTAATCGTCGGCAACAGCATTAAGCGGCAGTTGTCTGTTGATCTTAACCAGGAGGCCATGCTCGCAGGTCTGAGCGCCGCAATGGGAGACCAGAAACCAGAAATCGCAATTGAAGCTTGCAACGATATCTTTTCTGCCTACAACCAGGTGGCAATGGTCAAAGCCGGCGAAGCAGCAAAAGCAGCCGGTGAGAAATTTCTGGCCGACAATAAAGCAAAGAATGGTGTTACCACGACAGCCAGCGGCTTGCAGTACGAAGTCATCAAAAAAGGCTCGGGTGGAAAATCACCTAAGGCAACCGACGAAGTAACCGTTCATTACCATGGTACCCTCATCGATGGCACGGTATTCGACTCCAGTGTTGACCGTGGCGAGCCTGCTACTTTTGCTTTGAATCAGGTTATTCCAGGTTGGACAGAAGGTGTACAACTGATGCAAGTTGGCGACAAGTACCGCTTTGTACTGCCTTCCAACCTTGCCTACGGTGATCGCGGTGCAGGTGGCAAAATTAAGCCCAACTCTGTTTTGGTGTTTGAAGTAGAACTGCTCGGAATTAAGTAATTCGGCAATACACCGAATTTTTGATCGCCTTATCGCGCCTTATTCGGGTGTGATAAGGCGATTTTTTATGCCCTTGTTTCAGGTGATAATCTGCTTCTTCACCAAATTGTTTTTTAAAAGTGGGGCTGTGGCTTCCTGCGCGCATCTGCGGGACAATTATTTTGCGCAGCAAAACAGAAAAAATCAATACCATATTGGTAGCCTCCTGTTTTTTTCGCCCCAAACCTATGGCCGCCACACTACCGGGCATTTGTTTAAATTAACGTGAATTCTGTGATAGGTTTTTCAAAATAAGTTGTCTCGCAGGCTAAAAAGCAATAGGAACAACTTCAAATCCTCATTTTCCCGAAGGCAAAATATCTGCGAAATAGGTACCCGCTAAGTAAGCCCTACGTTCAGCGTAATCGGCGGGGTCTTCAGGAAACAAAAAATTGGGTTTAGCAACGTGTCAGAAATAACTTTCCAATTTGGCAGCATTTTTGAACGCTGCCTGCGTTGCCAAAACAGTAATGTAATGTAACTACACGCCTGTTTTGACGTCTTGTCAGCGCACAAAACCTGCACCCCAAATCCGGAAAGTTATTTCCGACATGTTGCTTAAGGCTCCAAAATTGGCATAATGGAATATTAAGATTTATTTCCGATTACAGGAAGGATTTCCGATTTCCGATTACATGAATTCCGATTGTTGATTGGATTTAAGATTTTTGAATTATGATTGTCTCGAAACCCGTACCTATACGGGGTATTTATTTGAAATGATTTCGTGCTGTTTTCCCAAATCATAAATTTCAAATCCAATCAACAATCGGAATTCATGTAATCGGAAATCGGAAATCCTTTTTCCTGTAATCGGAAATTCTATCCAAAACGCACGTTAAATTAACTACATAAGGTGCACATGAGGTAGGCCACATGAGGCACATTAGGGGTGCATTTTAAAAAACGTCCAGTGTGTGCATGGCCGCTCAAAAATACTGTACATACCCCATTTGCATCGGCATGCCAAAGGCGTTAACGCCCCAGATGGCGCCCTGTTGGTCAATGCTGTAATAAGCACCGTTGGGGAATTGGTATACCCAGGCAAAATTGGGATCCATGGAGGGTGTGCGGCTGGCTATTGCCATGGTGTAATTGGTCATGGGGTTGACCGCCACAATTTGATTGTTGGACAACACGAAGTAGTGGTTTACATCGCCGTTGAAAAAGCACTGGGCCACGTACTGTTGCTGCGGAGGGCGTTGTTGTAGCCCCGGGCTGAGTGGCTGCGGCGCTGGAGGCGTTGGCTTGTCGGCTGCTTCCTTCATGCGCTTGTCGAGTTCCCGGGCGATTTTCAGGAGTGTATCGCGTATTTTATTGATCTCCGTGGTATCGGCTATACCCGCCATTTCCTTGCGCCGGTACTCCGCCCATCGCCCTTTTTGCAGGATGGATTGGTCCATCAAATCGCCGTCGTCTTCCCGGCTGTCCAGCAATTGAATCAGGGCTTCCAACGCGGCATCGATGTTATCGTTGCCGATCATTTCGCGTATTTTCCTGGTGTCGTTAGCCATAACTTGTATTCTGTGGGGCAAAAGTTTGAATTTTCAACCGGAATTCCGTCAATTTATGCCAATAAATCACAATCCAGGCACTAATTTATGACCATTCGAATCAATAAACTGCATTATAGGGTTCTCGCCATAGTCTTGGTGTACGGCATACTCAAATTTTTTGGCGGATCCTTTGGCCGTATGGCGTTGTATCCAGTGACATTGTTGGTCACCTTTCTGCACGAGTTTGGGCATGCGCTGGCGGCGATCATTACAGGTGGTCATGTATTGGGCATGCAGATCAACCCCGATGGCAGCGGGCTTACCAAATCGCAAGGCGGAAGCCATGCGATCATCTTGATGGGCGGCTATTTGGGCAGTGCTATTTTAGGCAACCTGCTCTTTTACATTGGCGCCAAAAAGCCTAAAATGACACAATTAACCCTGATGGTACTGGCCTTTTTGATGTTGTTGGCTGGGGTTGTGTGGTTCCAGTCGCTGGTGTCGACTGGCCTGCTTGTTGTGTTTGCTACGCTCCTGTGGGTGCTGGCCAAACGAACCGATTGGGACCAGCAAGTGTTGATGTTCCTTGGACTGGCGGCAGTACTCTATATACTGGAGGATTTTAGCGTGGGGCCTTCCGGCGACCTGGCCATGTATGAGCAAACAGTGGGCGGCTCTTCCGTGATCTGGATGTACCTTTGGGCCTGCCTTGCCGGATTGCTGTTCATTTGGAATCTGCGGCAGGTGTTTCGATCATAAACGAACCTATGTTTTCTAGAAAAACTTCCATTGGTCCCATCACCAATTTTGTACTGGGCTATATGATGCTGGCCTTCATTTGGTGGGCAGTGCATCTGTGGCGGGAAAACGACCGCCTGTTTGGGGCAGAAATGCAAGTGCTGGAATTGCGCTATAAAGTGGAGCAACGCGGTGTAAACATCACCCAGCTACAGGCTACCGATGAGTATAAAAAAATTGTAGACCGGCATGCCCGCCGCCGCCGCATGGTATTGGGCGAAGGTATTTTTTTTACAGGTTGCCTGGTTTTTGGGCTCTGGATGATCCACCGCAGTGTGCGCGACGAAATCTCATTGTCGCGCCAGCGCCGCAATTTTATGCTCAGTATTACCCACGAGTTGAAATCGCCGATCGCTTCCATCCGACTGGTGCTGGAAACCATACAGCGCCGTACGCTGGAGCGGGAACAACTGGAGAAATTGTTGAAAAACGGTATCAAAGATGCCGATCGTCTGAATCAATTGGTAGAGGACCTGCTGCTGGCATCACGTCTGGAAAGCGATTGGCAACCGTTTCGGGAACCTATCGATTTGCTTGCTATGACCCAAGAGGTTGTGAACAGGCTTCAAATCCGTTTTCCGGCTGCAGAAATCGAAATTGATATACCAGCCGATATGGCCCCGGTACAGGCAGATGCCTCGGGGTTCAATGCAGTGTTGCAAAACCTGCTCGAAAATGCTTTGAAGTACAGCCCGGAAGGTTCACCCGTGCGCATTAGCGCGGGTTTGCATCAGGGTAAACTCCGAATGGAAATTGCAGACCAGGGCGTTGGTATTCCAGATGCGGAGAAAAAGGCGGTTTTTGAAAAATTTTACCGGGTTGGCAATGAAGAAACCCGGAAAGCCACTGGTACGGGTCTGGGGCTCTATATTGTTCAGCAAGTGGTAAAAGCCCATGGCGGCACCCTTTTGGTTGGAGACAACCAACCAACGGGTACTGTTTTTACGATTGAAATTTAATTCACGCACTGCCGGCAGGCTACATACCGCATAAATACCAGATAGTTCCATGTCAGTTTCTCCTTTTGATGCCCTTGTAACTGCACTTTCGCCACGATACGGCAGCGGCGAAGCCCGGAGCATGGCCCGAATCATTTTTGAAGACGCTTTTACTACCCGACAGTACCATACCCGCGTGCTCAATGCGGAGGAATTGGCGCAATTGGCCGAGATCAGAACGCGGTTGATGGATGGAGAGCCATTGCAATATGTGCTGGGTATGGCTGATTTTTTCGGACTAAAATTGCTGGTCAGTCCTGCCGTGCTCATTCCCCGACAGGAGACCGAAGAACTGGTGGCCTGGGTGCTCGAATGGCTCAAGGAAGTGGATTGTGCCGCACCCGATGTGCTTGATATCGGCACGGGAAGCGGCTGTATTGCGCTGGCACTGGCCCGAAAACTCCCAATGGCAAGGGTTTCGGCGCTCGATGTGAGCAAGGAAGCACTTGAACTGGCAGCGGCTAATGCACAACGACTAAACCTTGCACTGCATTTACAGGAGGCGGATATACTGGAGCAAAGTGCATGGCCACGGGGCGATTTTGACATCATCGTTAGCAACCCTCCCTACATTCCGCCATCCGAACGGGAGCACATGCCGGCGCATGTACTGAACCACGAGCCCGGGCTGGCATTGTTTACCCGGGAAGAACATCCATTGGAGTTTTACCAGGCCATTGCAGCCTTCGCCGCCAAGTGCTTGCGGAAACAAGGGGCTGTATTCGTGGAAATCAACGAATTCCGGGCGGATGAAACGATCCACGTATTTCAGCAAGCGGGTTTTCTCCGGACTACCCTGCGCCGCGACCTGTCAAATGCACCGCGAATGATTGCCGCTTTCAGGGATTGATGCGAAAGTGTACCTTTGCGCCATGTTTGATACGACCAAAAAAATAGGAATCCTCGGTGGTGGCCAATTGGGCAAAATGCTTTGCCTTGCAGCGGCTGAATGGGATTTCAAAACGTATATCCTCGACGCTTCCGCGGATTATCCGGCTGGAGCAGTGAGCACGGGGTTTGTCACCGGTGATTTCAACAATTACGACGATGTCATGCGGTTTGGGCAGGACATGGACGTGCTGACCATCGAAATCGAGCATGTCAATACCGTGGCATTGCATGCGCTGGTGGCTGCGGGCAAAGCCGTACACCCATCGCCAGTGGCCCTGGACATAATAAAAGACAAGGGGCTGCAAAAGGATTTTTATCAGCAACACGGCATTCCCACTGCGCCATACCGCTTGTATGAGGATGAGAAACAATTGCGGAAAGCCGTTCAATCGGGAGAAAGAACACTTCCTTTTGTGCAAAAATCGCGTACAGCAGGATACGATGGCAGAGGTGTTGCTGTCATTCGCAATGAGGATGATCTGGACAGCAAGTTGCTCCCAGGGCCTTGCGTAGCAGAAGACATGATCGAAATGCAGGCGGAAATTGCCGTCATTGCGGCGCGTAGCCCCTCCAATGAGGTTTCCGTATTTCCTGCAGTGGAAATGGATTTTCATCCGGAAGCCAATTTGGTGGAATGGCTGGTTTGTCCTGCGCGCATTTCCCCCCTGGTGGAGGCGGAAGCGGAGGCGCTGGCAGAACGCGTTATTCGCGCCTATGATCTCTGTGGTTTGCTGGCAGTGGAAATGTTTCTGGATAAGGAGGGCAATCTGTTGGTCAATGAGGTGGCGCCTCGCCCGCACAACAGCGGCCACCATACCATCGACAGCGCCAGCACCAGCCAATACCAACAACATTTGCGTGCCATTTGCGATATGCCCCTGGGCGCTACCACACAGTTGCAACCGGCAGTGATGGTTAATTTACTGGGAGAACCAGGCCACAGCGGCCCGGTTCAGTACGCCGGCGCAGCGGAATGCCTGCACCTGGAAGGCGTTCATATACACCTTTATGGTAAGGCGGAAACCCGGCCCTATCGTAAAATGGGACATGTTACCGTCTGCGCAGAAACCCTGGAGGACGCCATTAAAAAAGCAAAAATGGTAAAAGCCAAATTGAAGGTGCTCAGTAAACCTTCTGTGTAGCCAACACCCTAAAAATACACCACCGCACATTTTATCCTCCTGTGGTTTGAATAAAAATTTGGATTTCTAATGTGTCTGATGTGGCTTACCTTATGTGACCTCGTGTGGTTATTTAAAAACATTACACGCTTAAAAATAAAACGAAATGGTAGCGATTATTATGGGATCCGATTCCGACCTGCCGGTCATGCAGAAAGCGGCAGATATCCTGACCGAACTTGAAGTGCCTTTTACCATGACCATCGTGTCGGCGCACCGCACGCCGGAGCGCATGTTTCATTTTGCCAAAACGGCACACGAGAAGGGCATAAAAGTTGTTATTGCCGGCGCTGGTGGGGCCGCCCATTTGCCGGGTATGGTTGCGGCCATAACGCCATTGCCCGTCATAGGTGTGCCGGTAAAATCCTCCAACTCCATTGATGGCTGGGATAGCATCTTGTCCATCCTTCAGATGCCCGAAGGGGTGCCGGTGGCCACTGTTGCCCTCAATGCTGCCCGCAACGCTGGTATACTGGCTGCGCAAATGATTGCTACCGGTGATGCCGCGCTTTTAAACAGAGTGTCCGCCTACAAAAAGAACCTGGAGGCGGTGGTATTGGAAAAGGCCAGAAAGATGGAGGCGGGTAAGTGAGGCTGAGTGGAATACCCAACGCTCAATGTCCCATGTTTTAGAAAGCATATCCCAGGCCCAGGGTTGCTGTCCCCAGGTTTAAGATACCGCCAGTAGTGCTCGAAAAACCAAAGTCATAATTTATACGTTGGTCCACATCATGCTGCTCGGTGAAAGCGGTTTGAAAAACCAGTCGACCGAAAACGGCGAGGTGTGGGGTAATGTGGAACTGGTTTTCAAGCGCCACGTTGAACATCGGCACGACTACCTCATGAATGCCGCGATCCATGGATTCAATGATTCCTTTGTTGATATAGGTATTAACAGGATAGTCCAATCTGCTGTACACCAGGGTGCCCCCTGTGCCTACCCGGAATTGGTTCGGATTGTCGGGACGTGCCAGTGCATACATCCAATTTAGGTCCAGCTGTGCCATTTGCTCCCGCGTTTCGTATTGGAAGGAATTATCGTAGGTAACACCGTCTAAAACACCGGCAAACCTGCCCATAGCGGTTTCTTTATCCTTAAAAAACCCCAAATGGGTGCTGAGGGTCATTCGGGGGCGAAATGTGTAATTGTATCCAACAACGGCGCCAACAGTGTTGACGGACGTGTACGGCAGTTGCGTATAGGCCGCTCCAACTTTCAGGGTATGGGAAGGGGCCTGGGCGATAGCAACTGCGGGAAGGAAAGCGAGGATAAAAAAGGCGTTTTTCAAGGGCATCATTCGGTTATCGTTGGTGAAACAATGCTCTAATATCTTAGATCCGACGTAGAAAAGGCAAATTACATGCAGTTTTTAGGTTTTTTTTAACCTAAATTTTCGATTTTGTTACCAAGGATAAATACCGACATTTTCTGTTCCAGGGCTTTAATGTCTGGTTTTTGCACGGGTTTTACCAGATGCCCAAGTCCCATTGGGATTTAATTTGCAGCCATCATAAGCGCCACCTACAGCCCAGGTTCCATCGGCATTAAGTCTACAACCATCAAAGGCGCCACCTACAGCCCAGGTTCCATCGGCATTAAGTCTACTACCATCAAAGGCGCCACCTACAGCCCAAGTTCCATCGGCATTAAGTTTGCAACCATTAAAGGCGCCGCCAAGGGCCCAGGTGCCATCGGCGTTTAGTTTGCAACCGTTAAAAGCGCCACCAAGGGCCCAGGTGCCATCGGCGTTTAGTTTGCAACCGTTAAAAGCGCCACCAAGTGCCCAGGTGCCATCGGCGTTTAGTTTGCAACCGTTAAAAGCGCCACCTACTGCCCAGGTGCCATCGGGGTTTAGTTTGCAACCATCAAAGGCGCCGCCAAGAACCCAAGTGCCGTCCGGGTTTTGTTTGGCGCCATTAAAAGCACCTCCAACTGCCCATGTACCATCAGCGTTGCGCTTGCATCCATCATAACAACTGCCAAGTGTCCAACTTCCATCGGCATTTAATTTGTAACCATTGTACTGTGCCTGGCAAAAGGCACTGGAAAGAAAAGTAATAAGTGCCACAATTGTCAGTGTTTGCCAAAGTTTGCAGTTGGTATTCATTTTAGCGTTTACTTAAGCGTTCCAATAGGATTGAATTTTTTTCATTTGTTACGGGTGATGTCGAAAATACATAATGGCAAATTGAAACGACTCCTTGCTTTAAAATAATACAAACCTGGTTGCATTGTTTTGCCGCTAACAAGGCGCTTGGTGGTCGGTGATTCAATTGCAACTGCTGGTTTTTAAATGGAACAATGCACCAATATGCAATACCCGACCCTGAAAAGTCAAATTTGCAGGTGGAGTTAGGTTTTTTTTAACCTAAACTTTCGATTTTGTTACCAAGGATAAATACCGACATTTCCTGTTCCAGGGCCTTAAAGTCGGATTTTTGTACGGTTTTTACCAGCCGTCCATGCTGTAATAAACTGATGTTGTCACAGGTGTCGTTCAAGGTGGAAAAAATATGCGACGACAGCACAATGGTTTTACCCAGCGATTTTAACTTGTGAATAATGGCTGTAATCAGCATGTTGCTGTGTATGTCCACGCCATTAAAGGGCTCATCGAGGATAAAGCAATCGTTCTGTTGTGAAAGGATGGCGGTCAATGCCAGTTTCTTTTTCATACCTGTGGAGTATGTGATGGCAAACTCGTCCAGTGGCAGGTCAAACAGGTTCTGCTCCTCTGAGGGAACATTTTTTAATCCGCGGGCGGTACACAACAATTGGAGGTACTCCCGTCCGGTAATTTTTGGGAAAAAATAGGGGTCGGTGGGCAAAAAACCGAGATGGTCTTTCAAGGGCTGGTAAGTACTCTCAACCTTGCCTTCAAACGGTTCCAACCCGGCGATGCAGCGGAACAATGTGGTTTTTCCAGCACCGTTTTCTCCGACAATGCCATGTACTTTGCCCTTTTCGAATTCCAGACTGATGTTGTCCAGTACCGCTTTCTTTCCGTATGATTTCGACAAATGTGTGATGCTGATCATGATAGAAATTGGTTGAGCCTTTTGACCGATTGCCTGTAGAAATAGGGGAGGATTACCAGCAACAGGGGCGGCAGCCAAAGGCAGGAAAGTAACAGTATCGATTGTGGTAAACTCATTTCATGCGGAAATGCAGCGTATTTAGCCAAGATAATCGCGAGCAGGCAAACATATCCAAGCACAACTATTCCCAACACAACCCAAGTATGGTCTGGAAAAGCAAACAATAATCCCAGGGCTAACGGTGCCGCCAGTGTCCCGGAATACAACATTGCAGTAGTGAATTTTGTCCATAAAAATGCCCCGGGATTTTGGGCGTGTATCCACACAAAATATGCTGGCTCCGGATAAACGTAATAACTCATGCAAACGATAAAAACCATTGCCAGGGCAAATAGTCCCAGGTTGAAGTTTCCCCACATTAAGGGCAATGGCGCCCAGCCCATAGGCTAAAAAATGCAACCAGAAACTGCTTCTAAACCCGACAATGAATTCGAAAGGCCGCCGGAAAAAAGGGGTAGGGAGTTGGAAATTGCGCTGCTTTTCAAAATGGAGGAAGGCCATTCCCGGCGCTGCCAAAACAAGCGCCAATGCACTTAACCAGCAAGTTTGCATGACTAAAAAAAACAGAAAAGGGAGTGCAAGCAAGCTGTTTTCCACCAATCGGATTTGGCGGTAGGCTGTTTTGGGGAAGCACAACTTTAAAAAGTTATTTCTTTCCCACTCACTTAGTTTGCCCAGGTAGGACAGGCAAATCAACAGATAGATATATTCTGCATAAATGGTCTTATAGAATAAGAAGCCGGAAAAGCCGGTGAACAGCAGGGCGGAAAGCAAGTATCCCAACCCTGGCGCCAACCCGAATTCCGTCAAATGCCGCTCCAGCATCGTGCGTTGTAGCCGAAAATAGTACTGCACGGGTTTATGCTTCCTTCAGGCGTTGGAAAATGGCATAAGCCCGGTAAAGGAAATATCCCGGCAGCACAACCATAGCGGCAAGGGTAAGGTTGTCGGTTTTCATGGAACTCCAAAAGGGCATGCTTGCGATAAAAACAGCCAAAGCGCAATACAGTACAAGCTGAAAACGCAACAAGTCTTTTCTGGTCATAGTTTCCTGTTTTAGGTTGGTGGGCCAAAATAGCAAAGCCTTTTTAGGGGACCAATTTTTTTTCAAAACAAAGGCTGTTTTCCACGCCTGCGTATGGACCATAATTGGGGATACGGATGTACCCGCTGTTCAGGTAAAGAGAAACAGCTGCCGTTTGTTTTATGCCTGTTTCCAAAATACAGCTGGAGTAACCCAATTCCGACGCCCAGGTTTCAAGTGCAGCCAATATTTGTCGGGCGATGCCGTGCCCCCGTTGCTCCGGGTGGACATACATGCGTTTGACCTCTGCAGTGCCCTCCTGAAAAGGCTTGATGGCGCCACAGCCCACCGGCGCCTCTTGGTGATAGGCCACCACCACATGCTGCAAGGCGTCGATTTTGTTGTACTGGTCGTAGAAAGCGTGGTCCTCTCCATCCACCTCGGTCAGATACGCGTCCAGCTGCGCTACCAGCGGTTTAAAATCGGGATGTTCGGAGGTAGTTCTTAAAAGATGCATCACAATGATGGTTGGGGGAGATCAGTAAAGGTGTGGATTCGACTGCAATTTCTGCCTTTTTTGCCATCCGGCAAGCTACAGGCTTTTCTTTTCCGTCGGACAAAAACACCCATCAACGTCAGTCTCAAAGGAAAAAAATCATGCGAAGCAAAAAAAGCACTTATTTGTGCAAGGTTATCTTGCCAATGGCATCTAATTATCAAATTCAGTGCGTTTGTCCGACGAAAAACAATTCATCCAGTCCTTGAAAAAAGGAGAAGCCGCCGCTTTTCAACGACTGGTGGAGGAATCTCAGGAGCGGGTACTGAACACCTGTTTGGGCTTTGTGCCCAATTTGCAGGATGCAGAGGATTTGACGCAAGAAGTTTTTTTGGAGGCTTTTCGGTCGGCGCAGGGGTTCCGGGAAGAATCCAGTGTGCAAACCTGGCTGTACCGGATCGCAATAAACAAATCACTTGAGCTGCTCCGCCACCGCAAACGAAAAAAACGCTGGGCATTCCTGACAAGCCTGGATGCTGTGAAGGACGCTGACGGAAGCCAGCATTTTCAACACCCTGGCGTGTTGCTGGAAAATGAAGAACGGGCTGAACTCTTTTTTAATCACCTTGCAAGACTACCGGAAAACCAACGCACGGCATTTGTGCTCCACAAAGTGGAAGGGCTTAGCCACCGCGAAATCGGGGAAGTAATGCAGCGAAATGTTTCGGCTGTTGAAAGCTTGATTCACCGGGCCAAAAAACAACTCCGCGAAAGCCTCAAAACCTGGTACGAACAAAATCTTATTTGAACACCAACCATCATGGAAAATAACAGCAAACGGGAACACGAACTGGAAAAAACCCTGAACAGCCTGGATGATCTCCAGCGCGTACCAGGAAACCCCTGGTTGTACACCCGTTTGCAGGAACGCCGGAAACAGGCGGCACAACCGAGGGGATTTTGGAAAGTCCCCGCCTTGCAGGGGCTGGCGTTTGCCAGCCTGTTGCTGGTCAATGTGTTCACGGTGATCAGTGGTTTAAAAGCCACAAACACCCATCAGGATAAGCTGGTTCAGACGGTTTCCGAACAATTTGGACTCGAGTCGTCGATCCAAAATGTCGATCTCTTTAACATCCCCAATGCTCAATAAATCAAATTATGAATACTGATAAACGCAATTGGCTTGTAATTGCACTGGTGCTGTTGAACTTGGCCCTTGCCGGCTTTATTTTCTTTATGCATCGGCATGGCCCACCCCGCCCGGGGGATATGCCGGCCATGTGGCAAAAAGAACTGCAATTGACGGACGCCCAGCGCGATGAATTTGACAGCATCCAACAGGAACACCGCAGGCTGGTTGCGCCCATGCAAGAAGCCCAGATGGAGAACCGAAAAGCGCTGCTTCGCGCTGCTGCAACGGCTGTTTACGACAGTACACAGGTGACTGCGCTGAGTGCGGAATCCGCCAGGTTGCACCAGCAAATGGACGCGGAACTGGTGAAGTTTTACCAGCAATTGCGCACAGCCTGTACGCCTGAGCAGCAGCAGCGCATGACCGATATTTTTATGAAAACACTGCGCAATGCAGGGCCGCCACCTCCACGAAAATGAATAAAGCGTTGATGATTTCTTTTCTGGCACTGTTGGTATCGGCCATGCCGGCACAACGCCCGATTACCATACAAACTGTTCTCCATGATGCTGTGTTGGTGCCTGGGCAGTCTGCTGTGGTAAAAGCAGGCGATACTCTGGTGCTGGAGACCCTTCGGTTTTACCTCGGAAATCTGGTTTGCCTTCACCGGGGGCAAGCTGTTTGGCAGGACACGGCATACCACCTCTACGATCTGGCTGATCAGGTAAGCCCTCAGGCGTTCTGGTTGATACCCGGCTCGGTTCAATTTGATCATTTGGAATTTAGCCTGGGCGTAGACAGCCTCACCAATGTCGGGGCGCCATGGGCGGCGACTTAGACCCAACCCGCGGCATGTATTGGAGTTGGCAAAGTGGTTACATCAACTTTAAACTGGAAGGATATTATACCGTTTGCCCATCGCGGGATCATTTCTTTCAACTGCATCTTGGAGGTTATTTGGCACCTTTTTCTTCCGCACAACGTATAAGGCTGGATGCCGCGGAGGGTTCGGAAATACAGCTTGATCTTGCGCCCTTACTGAATGGCGTACGATGGGAAGAAAAATACAGCATCATGTCGCCCTCGGCAGCAGCACAGCGTTTGTCGGAGATACTTTCACAATCGTTCAGTGCTCATGCGCAGTAGGATTATGCTTGTTTATACGACCTGCCTGCTGGTGTTAGGGCTGGTAGTTGGGATGGGATGGCCGATGGCTGACCCCTATTTACTGCAATATCCGGCCATCTGGCCGAAACCAGCTTACGACTTTTCCCGGAATCCGCTCACCAAGCAGGGAGTGGCGCTGGGCCGGCATTTGTTCTACGAACCTGCTTTGTCGCGCGATGGCACCATATCGTGCAGCAGCTGCCACCTGTCGTATACAGCATTCACGCATGTCGATCATGCCCTCAGTCATGGTATCAATGACCGCATTGGCACCCGCAATTCGCCAACGCTGATGAACCTTGCCTGGTCGCGTTCTTTTATGTGGGACGGGGCGGTGAACCACCTGGACATGCAGGCTTTGGCGCCCATTGCCAACCCGGATGAAATGGGCGAAGACATCAGCCATGTGGTGGGAAAGTTGCAGGATAAAGCGCCCTATCCCGGTATGTTTTACGCCGCCTTTGGCGACAGCATCATCACGGGAGAACATTTGCTCAAAGCACTGGCGCAGTTTGAATGTACGCTCATCAGTGCCCATGCCAAATACGATCAGGTGCAGGAGGGTACGGCAACTTACACCGCGCAAGAGCAAAATGGCTACCGGCTTTTTCAACAAAACTGCGCCAGTTGCCATGCTGAACCCTTGTTCACCAGCGGCGAATTTGCCCGCAACGGGCTACCCCTGGATACCATATTGCAGGATTATGGCCGGATGCGTATCTCGCAACAGCAAGCAGATTCTATGATGTTCAAAATACCCACCCTGCGCAACATTGAATTTTCACATCCGTACATGCACGACGGCCGGTTCAAAACCCTGCGGGAAGTACTGAACCACTATACAAGCGTTGGGACGCCCATAGGGAAAGCCAACCTGAACGCCAACGAAAAAACAGATTTAATCGCTTTTCTGCTGACGCTTTCCGATCACGACTTTTTGTTTAACCCCAATTATGGTTATCCCCGAGAATAAAATTTTTTTCTTGCTGCTGCGCAAGGTTTATGTGGCCATGGCATCTAATTCAATATTTCCCGTTTGCTTTTTGAAAAAAACTGATCCTGAGGGACCAATAGTTATCATCTGGCAGGCCACCAGTATCGACAACCTTTCTTATCATTTATACCCTTCATTTTTAACACAGTATGAATAAATTTCTCTTGCTTGTTGCTTTTGTTGCTTTGTCTGTTTCCGGCTATACACAAACAAACCCTGCTGTCACCAAATGGCTGATTAACACTACCGGTATTCAAGGCAGCCATTATGCCCAGGGTAACCCTACGCCGATACAGGACAATGTAGAAGCGAATGTTCAAACCGTGCAATACTCCGCCAGCTGGGCGTATGTTAGCACGAACGGCATTCCGGCCTACATCACCGGACCATTTCTGGATGGCAATCCTTCGATTGCCAGCAACCAGAACGCTATTTTCAAAATTCCGTTGAACCCGGTGAAAAATAACGGCACATCCACGCCTACCAATGGAGGAAACATCGGGATTTTTGTCAACGGCGTTGCCTTGTTCGATTACCGCGATGGGGTAGCCTGGAATTCTACCAACAATTCCTTGTGTGGTGGTCCCGGGAATCCACCCTGCCCGGGTGGACCTATGGCGACCAACAACTGGAACCGCGATGCCGTTCCTGCAGAACGCAATGGTTTTGATTGTGCCAAAGCCCATCCGGCCATGGGCAATTACCACCATCACCAGAACCCATCAGCGTTCAACCTTGATTTGATGGTGGTTTCCAATATCTGTGATTTGTATCCAGCGGATGGCCTCTACGCCATCGACCCCAACCAGCATGCACCGCTGATCGGATTTGCTTACGACGGTTTCCCGATTTATGGCGCCTATGGTTACAAAAACACCGACGGCACAGGCGGCATTGTTCGCATCAAATCTGGCTACCATAAGCGCAATATTACCGAACGCACCCTTTCTCCAACCGGCGTGGATGTGCCCGATGGCCCTCCGGTCAGCAGCACCTATCCATTGGGGTATTTCCGCGAAGACTACGAATTTGTTGCTTCCACCGAGCCAGATTACCTCGATGCGCACAATGGGCGTTTTTGTGTGACCCCTGAATACCCGCAGGGTACTTACGCCTATTTTTGTACGGTAGATGAACATTACAATTCAACTTATCCTTATGTTGTAGGGCCAACTTTTTACGGCGTTGTGACTGGTGCGAAGGTCAATTCCATTACAGAGCCGGTGAGCACGTACAATCCGAGCACTGCCGTTTTTGGCGCCGATTATACTGCTTTGAATGTCACGGTGTATCCTAACCCTGCTGCCGACTTTATTGCGGTTCAGTTCAACGGATTGCTGAAGGCAAAAGCCAGCTTGCGTTTGTACAGTTTGTCGGGAGAATTGATTTCAGAAACGAGCATGCCGGCGGGTACCACCATCGGGTATTTCCAAACCAGGACATTGTACAACGGTGTTTACCTGGTACAGATCAGTGCAGAGGGCAAAACCCTGGCCAGCCGAAAAGTGGTTGTGAACCACAACTAAGCAACGTATCGGAAAGTTATTTCCGATACGTGTTAAGTCTGTGGTATTCGGCCTTCTTTGGCTGTGATTTGTTATTAACTGAGCGGGCTCCCTGTGAAATGCAGAGAGCCCTCTTTTTACAATAATATGGTTGTGAACAGGCTTACGCCTTGTATTTTTTAAAAACATCCCAATCGTAAGGGTCGCGGCGGGCATCGGGTGTAAAAGTGCCATGTTGCAGAAAGAACAGGATGTCTTGTCCAACCACATCAAATCGGGAGTACAGTTGGTCGTGGTTTAGCCAGATGTAAATCAGGTCGTGATAAGATTGGTTAAATTGGAGATTGTTCCAGTCGATGGGGCCGTAGCTGAGCGTCTTTTTTTTAAAAATCTTAATCAGGTTTGTGGCCTTGCTTTCCACCATAATACCGATGTTGATGCCCTCTATCGTCATTGGAGGGTAGGGTGTATGGCTCATTTCTTCCAGTACTTTTCCTTTGAGTAATTTTCCGATGCCCGGAATGCGGTCCACGACAACCCGCGGCGCGCGTTCCTGGAGCGGACTGCGGTCGTACACAATGGTCGCGATGTTTTGCTTGCCATATTGGTTGATGTAGGTATTGAGCACCCAGGTGCCCATGATGTAGGCAAAAACATGCACCTTTTTGTACGCGCCCAAATCGTGTTGTTCATAAAATTGGTGCAGGTTTTCCACCGTTGCCTCCAGGGAAGCACGTGCTTTATAGTCTGGGATGTACAGATCGTACCCTACATTGCCAAAAAAGGCTTTTTGCTTTTTCCTCCTGCCGTGTTTGTCGCCGAAACCCGGCAGAATCAAAATGGCCTCTTTTTCCGATTTTGGCGTTTGCGGCTGGTGAATGACAACAACTTCAGGCGGAGATTCCACAGCATCCGAAGGAACGGCGGGTGTTGCAGCGGGCAATATACCCTGTAAGAAAAGCAGGATGAACGGAAGGCTTAGTCGAAAGGTTTTCATGCTTGCATTTTGTTAATCAGGCCAAGTTTTCAGTGGATTCTTTATGCCGACCCAAAGGCTAAAGTCCGGTTCATTTTCCCATCAAATACATACCGGCTATCAGCAAACCCATACCAGCGATGTTGATGGGCTTAATAGGCGTGCCAAAAACGAACATGGCCAGCAAGGCCGCCCATATAAAAGTTGTGGCGTACACGGGATAAAGCACGGTAAGTGAACCGCCTTTTTTAAAAGCGGCAACAAACAACACCATGACGGCGATGTAACATACCACACCGCCAAGTAATCGGGGATTTGCGAGATAGCCTCCGATTGAACCATCGCTGCGCTCGGCGCCTGATTTGTATAAATACTGCCCCAGAGCGCCAAGTACAGACGCAATCAAAAAGAAAATTACGGAGAGGATCGGTGTTTTCATGCGTTGGAAAGTATGGGTTAAAAATGGTTGCGGTCTCTTTCGTCCTCGTTTTTCAAACTAAAAATGGCTTCTTTTACTTCTTCCAGTAGGGCATCTGTATCGTGTCGTTGCGCGATCGCCGGATTTCCAAAACGCACTTTACAAACCAGCGGGAGGATCAGGAAACTGTCCTTTGGTAATACCCGCCCAAAACCATCAAGGTACACAGGAATAAAGGGGATGTTGGGGTTTCGCTGCAGTAAGATGGCGATCCCTTTTTTAAAATCAGAGATGACGCCAGGCCGCCCGCGGCTACCTTCCGGAAAAAGGATCAGCGAATCACCTTTTTTCAAGTGCTCATCCAGTATGTCTATAGCCGAGACCTCGCCTTGCTCACGTTTTCTTTTGATCAGTATGGAATTGAAAAAGAGGCTCATCAACAGGCCGGTAAAATTGCTTTTTCCAAAATAATCAGCTGCTGCCACGGCGCGGGTTTTGGCGCGTTTGTGGTTGGGTAAGGCCGCCATAATCGAAACGGTATCAAAATGACTGTTGTGGTTGGCCACCGCAATAAACTGGTCGGCTTTTTGAAACGCCTCGATGTTTTCAAACCGGACGCCAATGATGAACCGAAGCCAGGGCCGGACAAAAAAAGTGTAAAAAAAATGCTGAAACAGGTGCTTCATCTAGGATGGGATAAAAAAGGTCAGCAAATGATAAAAAACAGGCGCGGTCACCAAAATGGAATCCAGCCGGTCCATTGCACCGCCATGGCCAGGGATAAGGTCATCGGTGTCCTTCAACCGCAGGTCCCTTTTGATGGCCGATATCATGACGTCTCCACCAAATCCCATGATGCCAATTGCCAGGCCCACAATTGCGGATGCTTCGATAGAAAATGGCGTCAGGAAGCGCAAGCCCAGTGCCAGGCCTGCCGTGCTGAAGATGCCGCCAATAAATCCTTCCCAAGTTTTATTGGGACTGACAGTGGGCAGGATTTTATGTTTTCCGAGGAGTTTGCCCCAAAAGAATTGGAACACATCGTTGAAGCCCGTGAGGGCTACGAGGAATATGATTAGCCCGCCGCCGCCAATATGGTATCCGGGTATGTCCATGTTGTACAACAACACGATATGGCTGAGCAAATAGGCGGTAAGCAACAGCATGGTTATGGTGAGTGCCATGGAGCGCCCAATGCTTTCGGTACTGCCGGTTAGAACCAGGATAAACGCCATGCTAAGCGACATCACCAGCGGAATAAAGTAGTAAAAAACCTCCAGGTTTTGTTGGTAAGCCAGGTAGAACTGAACAGGTATGGCAAAGTAGGCGAAAAACATGGCTGGCCGGTCGGCTTCCCGAAAACCGGAAATGGAAAACATCTCCCTAAGTGCCACAAAACAGACATAGCCAATGATAATCGTTCCAACAATGGGCGGCGCCATCACCACCAGGGCTATTCCTGCTGCCATGAACCACCAGGAACGGGTCCGCAACAGCATCTCCTGCAGGAGCGGGGTGGGCTTTTTCCAGGATAAAACCTGAAAGATGAGCGTGGTAATCGCTAGAAAGCCAAATATTCCGGCAAATACCCAAAGGAGGGGCGTGGGAATGGTATAGCCGTTCATGACAGCGATTTTTTAAGTCGGGTGAAGGTGCTGAGCAGCAACAACGCGCAGGCTACGCCAAAAATCCAATTGCCAATTAGCGGTGTTGATGGCCAAAAATAACTGGCCAAGCAGAACAATCCAAGGAGTAACGCCCGGTCACTTTTGCCCATCGGCCCTTCATATCTTCTGGCGCCCCCCAGGGCCTTGCCCAGCAAGCCGGCAAATTCGTTGAGTACACTGAGTATTGCAAACAATATAATCAGCCAGGGATTAAGGTCAGAAAAGGTAATCAGTGGAAAAATCAGAAAAAGGTCGGACAAAACATCCCCCATTTCATTCAGTATTTCACCTAATTGGCTTTGCATCTGGTGCTGCCGGGCCATCATGCCGTCAAGCGCATTAACTGCCATGCGGAGGAGTAAACCCAGCGGAACCAACAGTAAGGCAATGGGGTACGTGGTATGTACTGTCAGCAAGTAGCCCAAACCGCCGGATAGTGCAACGGCAGCTATGGTGAGCTGGTTGGCCGTTACCCCAAAGCGGTGTAAAAACCGCAAAACAGGCTGGAGGAGTTGTTGGAAAGCAGGTTTCAGTTGGTAAATCGATATCATGTTACACTGATCTAAGCACGATGTTATACTCGAAGTAAAGTGGTTTGCGAAAATAATCGCGCAGTAATCAGTTCTAATGGCAAGGCATAAAACGCAGCCGATGCAGCGCATCGGCGCGTATTTATAACGCAGCCAGGAGGGCTGAGGACAAGTGAGCATTCGCAAACCACTTTACTTCGAGTATAGGTATGCCAAGGTAGGTAAAAAATCAGTGCAGAACTTAAGGCGGCGGGCAAATTATGGTGGCAAAAAAGGGCTCCCGGTGTTACCCCTCCTGTTTAATCCTTAAAGACAGCCAGCGGATGTTTAAGGCGAGAATAGTCAACAGTAAAATCGCCAGTAAAATGCTGAGATAGACAATTATTGGGTATCCATTGAAGCAAAGGGCAACCACCAATATGGCTGCAGTGGCCACCAGTAAAATACGTTGAACGCTGGCTTTCAGCTGGACATACGCTTCAGGGTATTCCAGAAACACGATCAATGCATTGATCCCAGTGAGGAATACACAAAGCGATACACCGAAACCCATTTTGGCCAAGGATTCATGCGTTGAAACGCTTTCAAACAGCCTGTCAAAAGTTATTCCCAGCATACCCAATCCCATTAAAGTGGGGATGTACAGCACCTGCATCAGGCTGCCGGAAAGCAAGCCTTTTTTGCAGGTTCTGTCAGCTACCAGGGTGAAAAAAAGCCACCATAAAGCAAACACAATTAAAATGGAAAGCCCAAAATGCAACCACATTTCAGGGCTCAATTCATGCAGCGAGCCAGCGCCGTTCACGACGCCGAGGATGGCTTCGCCAAATACAATAATGGTAAACAAACCCATCCGCTCACTCATGCTGCTGGACAACCGGAATTCACCTGCAATTTGTTTCCTGGTAAGACTGGCAAAAAACGGCGGTAAATAATTGAGCAGGAGCGCGGCGTAAAATAGCAATTGGACATAGGGGCCTTCTAAAAACAAGGTGGCCAGCATCAGCAAAAACGCGGATAAATAAGCAACGGTATAAGGCCTGCTCATCTTTCGATGGACCTTATCATAAATGCCCACACTCCACCACAGGTAAGTGATGTACAACTGCATGACCATGAGCGCAATGGTGATGTGATGTGTAAAACGCTCATGCGTGTTGTCGGCAGTGACCACTAACGCTGCAACGATCAGCATTTGCCAGAGCGTCATCAGGCTGGTGCGCAAGCCGGAAGTACCGTGCAGGTCGTGATGCAAACTGCCATTCAGCCATCCCCAATAAACGACGGCAAAAAAGTACATGTAATCGAGCAGTCCGGCCACATCGGGGTGTACCGAAAGGTGGTGGTTAATCCGGGAAATGGCAATTACATACACCAGATCGTAAAACAACTCGAGCCAGCTGATCTTGCGCTCCTCCTGTTCCAGGGTAAACTTTTTAGGTGGGCCCCACCAAAGATCGGTATGTTTTAATGCCACGACTTGTGCTTTTTGTTCGTCCGTTTTTCGCCATCAAAATACCGCATTTATTGGTATCCGACCAAATATAGCCTGGTGGTGTCCTTTGCAATCGAGCAGTGCCTTTTAAAAAAGGCTTTGAGATTGTCATGCTCAAAATTCTTCTTTTTATTTGCAAGCCACAGGTTTTCAATAAATTTAGGTGTTATTAAACATATACTATGCTTTCAATGCGTCCAAGTGTTTTGCTATCCCTGCTTATCCTGATTGGCTGGAGCCGGTCGTTGTCATCGCAAACGTACCATGAAATATTGTCTGACATCGCTACCGAAAATCATCTGGTGGGCATGTCGGTAGCGGTATTGTGCCATGCGGAAATTCAGGACCTGTACCATTTTGGTGAAGCCGATTTGGGACAAGGCATTGCTGTAACTGACAGTACACGTTATCGAATTGCTTCCATCTCTAAAACAGCAACAGCAGTTGCTTTGATGCAATTGTATGAGGAGGGGCTTTTTGGGCTGGACGACGACATCAGCAACTACCTGGGCTACGAAGTGCGCAATCCGAGTTTTCCCAATAAAATCATCAGTTTTCGCATGTTGTTGTCGCATACTTCCAGTTTGCAAGATGGAAACGGATATGGGAATTTTCTGGCTGCTACCTATGCTCAATCGCCCATTCCAGATATGCAGGAATTGTTGTTGCCAGGTGGTAACTGGTATACTTCCAATCTTTGGCGAACAGAGGCGCCGGGCACTTTTTTCCAATACAGCAACCTGAATTTTGGAGTGATAGGCACCCTGGTTGAAAAAATCAGCAATCGGCGTTTTGATCAGTACCTGAGGGATTCAGTATTGCTTCCGCTAGGTATTCAAGGGAGTTTCAACGTTGCAGACCTGCCCAATATCAACACCTTGGCAGTATTATACCGAAATGGACTGGCTCAGGCCGACGATTACAATGGGCAAATGCCCGCAGCATTCAATGATTCCACTTATACCGTGGGAACCAACGGCTTGTTGTTCGCGCCACAGGGCGGTTTGAGGGTAAGTGCTGCTGAATTGGCCCGGTTTGCCGCTATGATGTCCAATTATGGTGATGGGAACAATGTCCGGATTTTAGACAGCGCTACCATCGCCCTGATGCTGCAACCGCAATGGACCTACAATGGCAGCAATGGCGACAATTACTATAACTTATTTAACCAGTGGGGGTTGGGGGTGCAAATTACAACCAATACCAATTTGGGCGATATAGTGGTACCAGGCACCCTCCTTTATGGCCATCCTGGAGAGGCTTATGGGTTGATCAGCGACATGTATTTTGAAGTGGACAAACAGTTTGGGATTGTATTTATTACCAATGGATATTTTGGCAGCGCCGGATACACATTTGGAAATTACAGCGCTTTTTATATGCCTGAGGAACAAATATTTGCAGCGATAAGGGATTTTTTTTTCAATGCCTGCGATGAGCTTTCTCTGGTTGCTGGGCCTGGGAAATCAGTCCCAACAAGCATAAGATATCGGCCTGAATCGAATACCCTGATTTGTGCTGAAACATTGAACGGTATGCCGCTTCAAATTTTTGACATGACGGGTCGTATTTTGTATAGTCAATCCGTAATCAATAACCAGGTCAGTTTACCACTCCTTTCACCCGGTCTGTATGCTGTGGTAGTTCAAGGAGCCGATGAAGTGTGGAGCCAAAAAATGTTTTTAGGATCTTATTAATTTTTGGTGCTCATTTAATTGCGTGCGTACGCCGAAAAAGGCGGAATACAAATGTTTGCTGATGTCAGAAGCGGGCAACTCGCTGCTCATGTTTCCCGCTGCGTATGCAAACAGGCAGCGCAGCGAAAACGCCTCTTTGCTTTTGACGGCGTTGTAGCAAGCGCCTTTGGTTATGCCGGTATACTGGCAAATTTTAGCCAAGCCTACGGCGTTTAAGCCTTCGGTGCAAAAGAGATTCAACCCTTTCTGAATAACCGTTTCCTTGTCGTGTTTGATGTTCACGATGTAAAGGCAATGAAACAGAACGGTCGGTACAAATAAAAAACAACTATTTTTTTAATTCATTTATATCGGCCTAAAATCACGTTCCCAAATCTTTCTTTTCTCAGGATATTCTTTCAGGGTACCACGTTTTTTAAACAAGGCGATGTATTGGCTGTTAACATCGATAGGACGCTGCACGCACAGGTTCAGCAGCGGTTTGGTCGATTTATTTTCATTTAACGATAAGCCAATCATGAACATAGCTATCATCGGAACAGGAAACGTAGGTGGCGCCCTGGCCACCCAATGGGCAAAAGCCGGCCATAACATATTACTTGGAGTACGCGACACGGCTGCTTTTAAGGGCGGCGATCTGCTCACTAATTCAAACACAAGCGTGCACCCTATCCGGGATGCCATTGCAACGGCAGACGCTGTACTCATTGCCACACCACCGCAGTTTATCGAGGCCATGCTGGCCTGAATTTGGCGATTGTACCGGCAAAGTGCTCATCGACGCTACCAATGCTGTCAGAACCAAACCTGAGCACTACCCGACGGTTTTTCACGCCCTGGAGGCGCTGAGTGGGGGTGAAGTGGTGAAGTGTTTCAATTCTACCGGTTTTGAGAACATGAAAAACCCGGATTATGGCCTGGTAAAACTAGACATGTTTATGGCTGGCAACAGCGACAGCGCAAAAGCTGTAGCCTTGCAATTGGCTAAGGACGCGGGTTTTGAAAACTGCTATGACTTTGGAAAAGGCGATCGGGTGGAATTGCTGGAACAATTCGCCTTATCGTGGATCAACCTGGCCATTTTTCAGGGTGTGGGCCGGGGAATTGGGTTTAAGGTGGTATTCAGGGATTAAACCAGGCACTAGATCCATTCCACTATGGCACCCGGCCAAACAGCCTTTTCTTCAAGGCAATGATTATTTCAACAACAGTTTCAGGTTTCAAAAACTACCTTTGCGCCCCTTTTCCCACCCTTGGGGTAGAAAATGAATATTGTCCAATGGGCATTATTCCAATTTTCCCCGGTTATTTTGTTACACCCTGATTTGTAGTTGCTGCCGCCCGGCTTCTGTCCGGACGTTGAAATTATTTGCATGAAACGATACATTAACCTCTTTGACCTTTCCCAAAAAGTAGATTACAAAACAGAAGTTTTGTCGGGACTGACGGTGGCGCTGGCCCTTGTGCCGGAGGCTGTGGCCTTCGCCTTTATAGCGCGATTATCGCCCGTGACCGGTCTTTATGCCGCCTTTATGATGGGTTTGGTTACCTCGATTTTTGGTGGCCGCCCTGGCATGATCTCTGGCGCCACGGGTGCAGTGGCGGTCGTCATCGTTTCGTTGGCCAAAATGCATGGCGTAGAGTATGTTTTTGCTGCAGTGGTACTGGCGGGCATTATCCAGGTAACCGCAGGGTTGCTGCGCCTGGGCAAACTGATTCGATTGGTGCCTCAGCCTGTGGTATATGGCTTTGTCAATGGCCTTGCCATTATCATATTTACCTCACAGTTGGCGCAGTTTAAAGACGATACTGGTCAATGGCTCAGCGGACAGGCACTGTTTGTTTTTGCGGGTTTGGTAGCGCTGGCCATGCTTATTATATGGGGCTTGCCCAGGTTGACGAAAGCCGTCCCTGCTTCCCTTACTGCCATCCTGGTGGTTTTTGGAATCGTCTTCTTTTTTGGCATGGATACGAAAACGGTTGGTGACATGGCATCTATCAAAGGTGGTTTTCCGCCCTTTCATATACCGGCTATCCCTTTGAATTGGGAAACCCTGGTGCTCATTTTTCCTTATGCCGCCATCATTGCGGGTGTAGGCCTGATCGAGAGTTTACTGACCCTGAACATCGTGGATGAGATTACCGAAACCCGGGGACGGGGCAACAAAGAAGCCGTCGCCCAAGGTGCGGCCAATATCCTGTCGGGCGTGTTTTCCGGAATGGGTGGATGTGCCATGATCGGCCAGAGTTTGATCAACGTGTCCAATGGCGCCAGGGCCCGATTATCGGGCATTGTGGCTTCCATTATGCTGTTGGTATTTGTGATGTTTGGCGCCTCCTTGATCGAGATGGTACCCATGGCAGCCCTAACGGGTTTGATGATCATGGTAGCCATTGGTACCTTTGAATGGGCCAGTTTCCGGACCTTTACCAAAATGCCCAAGTCCGATATATTTGTCATGGTCATGGTTACGCTCGTCACTGTGCTGTTGCATAATCTGGCGTTGGCGGTGATTATTGGCGTGATTATTTCCGCGCTTGTATTTGCCTGGGACAATGCCAAGCGCATTCGTGCGCGAAAATCCATTGATGCTGATGGCGTCAAACACTACGAGATATATGGCCCCTTGTTTTTTGGCTCCATCTCTGCCTTCAACGACAAGTTTGATGTGTTGAATGATCCAGACGAGGTGATCATTGATTTTGCGGAAAGCAGGGTGGTGGACATGTCGGCCATCGAAGCGCTCCATAAAATTACCGAACGTTACCAGAAGGTGGGTAAAAAGGTGCACCTCAAGCATCTCAGTACCGACTGCAAGCAACTGCTGGAAAATGCCGCAGCAATCATCGATGTGAATGTACTGGAAGACCCGACGTACAAAGTGGTGGTGGATCGGGTGTAAACGCAGTATTGTAAAGTATAGCAGCAATTAATTGGGTCTAAGCCATTGGTCTTTAGTCTTTGACTTTGCTCCGAAGAATTAACTATTTGGGTTTCAATGCATTATTTTTTAACAAAATATGCTTTGATAAATAATGCACCTGTTGATATAAAAAGGGTGTTCAACATGTAACGCTGATCTTTTTGGTATATGATCTGGTGCAGTATTATAAATCGAGATCAAAGCCAAAGACTAAAGTCCAATGGCTAAAGCCCCGCATACCCATACACCCTTATAATTTCCCCATTGTTTTTTCCCATCACGCTTCTGATGTATGCGTTGACGGCTTTGTGCATGGAGATGGGATTGAGCCCAGGAAAATAATCCTTGTAGTGGTCATAAGCGTCTTCTACGAGCCCCAGGGATACGACATTTACGCGTGTGCCCCGTTCCATTTCCAGTGCGGCTGCTTGCACAAAACTGTGGATGCCGCCGTTGACCATGGCCGCGCTGGCGGTTTGCACCACAGGGTCGTCGGCCAAAATGCCTGTTGACAAGGTAATAGAGCCACCGGGATGCAGGTAATGTTGCCCGATGCGCACTAAATTGACCTGCCCCATCAGTTTACTCCGGATACCGATGTAATAATCTTCCTCGCTCAGGTCCTTGAAAGGCGCCCATTTTGCTTCTCCGGCGATACAAAGGATGGCATCGAGCAGCCCAGTTGTTTCGAACATAGTCTCGATGGATTGGCTGTCGGCAAGGTCGACCGGGATGTCACCACTGGTACGACCGCCGATGATGACTTGGTGCTGTTGGGCAAAATGTCGAACCACGGGCGCACCAATGGTACCATGCCCGCCAATGATGAGGATTTTCATGGCATATTATTTCTGTGCTGCAAATATAGGCTTCAGTGGGTAGCAGTGTCCGGCGGGTACAAAAAAAGCCCCGATCTTTACAACCGGAGCTTTTCGAAAACTAAACTACCCTGTCTTGTTGCTGTATCTTAACGTTCGGTCGTGGTGGGCGTTTGTTCGGTGAACACGCGTTCCAGGACCTTTAGTATGTCGTAAGTGGTTACTATTCCGATGAGTTCGCCTTTGGCGTTGGTCACCGGAAGCGAATGAAAATGATTGGCTTTGAAGATGCGGAGCGCATTTTCAACCGTATCGGTTTCATCCAGGCAAAGCACATGTTCTGTCATGACTTCCGAGATGCACATCGCATTGAGGAGTTTCTCATTGGCGCGCAGTTCGGATGGGTTGCCAAACAGATCCCGTATGACCCGCAGGTAATCGGTATAACTCAGCATTCCTACCAGTTTGTTTTCTGTTACTACAGGGATATGGTGGAATCCAAATTTTTCAAAAATAGTACGGGCAACGTCCATATTGTCTGTTGGAGAAAGCACTTCCGGCCGCCGCGTCATAATCTGCAATATGGGAGTGTTGGAATACATCGTGCCGTTTTTTTAATAGTTCAAATGTAAGGCGTTTGGGAAGAGAGGCCAATGATCTGGATCACTGTGTTGGGCGACCTTATGCAGTCGCATGGTCTTTTTCAGGCTTCAGTATCATGCAAAACCAAAAGGGGGACATTGCTGCGGTGTGCCAGTCGCCGCGTGACGCTATCGTTGAAGAGTTTGTGCAGCAGGCTGTGGTCGTGTGCTACTGAAACCAACATACCTGCACCAACCGATTCGATGAAGTTAGCGATGGCCTGAGGCACATCTTTATCGTGCAGGTAATGAAAACTGCATTTAAAATCTTTTAGTTTGTTGTGTAGGTTGGTTTCGCGTTCGATATCCGGTTTTTCACCCGGTTTGTCGAGGATGTGTACGACCTGCATCTTTTTCCCTTGGAACTTAAAAATATTACGAAGTACGTCCATGGAACCTTCGTACACACGGAATTTATAATCTGTTGCAAAAACGATATCGCTGTCTTTGAGGAATTTGGCCTTCGTCGGGATGGCAAGCACCGGAATCCGGGTTTTGCTCAATACGCCGGCGGCAATACTGCCCAGAAACGCACCTCTCAGTCCGGTTGCGCCAGTGGTACCCATGACAATCAAATCGGCTCCCATATCCTGCGCAGTGTCGCAAACAGCGCTGACGGGGAACCCAATCATCACTTTTTCCTGGACGACCACCTTTTTGGCAGCAGGATTCTTGCGGTTGCGACGGCCCCATTGTTTCAGCTCTTTAATGCGTTCTGCCATGTAATCGTCAGCCCAAAACGCGTTGTAAATGTTGTTGTCCACCCCTTCATTGGGGTAAAGCACATGGAGTAATTGAATTTCAGACTTGGTGGCAGCTGCAATTTCCAGTGCATAACGGTAAGCGCCTGCAGAACATGTGGAGAAGTCGATGGGAACTAGAATGGATTTCATGGCAAGCTGATGTAGTATAGGGTGAAACGGTTATTCCTGTTCGCGATAATCCGGGATTTCTTCGTCCATAGGTCGGATGTGCTCGCTGGATTCGCCTTTTGCATTTTGTTGTGCCAGGGTCAGCTGGTCGGTGCGACTGGTTTCCAGCCACAAACTGCCCGATTTGCGGAACAACTGAACGTGCAATCCGCATTGCTCTTCCAGCATTTTTTCTACCTGCCAAGTTGGGGTTGTAGGCTGAATTTCGGTTTTACACAGTACTTTTAGCCGACAGGCCGGAGAGTAAAAGGCTCGCATCTTCAAGCAAGTATTTTGCCGGACTTCCTTCAAAGGCATTGTGGGCTTTGCTGAAGAAAACAAGTTTCAGATAGGGGAAAACATCGTTAAAACCAGTTTGCAAATCACCTATGGTCGTTGTTGCTGTTATTCGGATGTTCATGGCGTCTCAGTTCTATACTCGGCTTTAGCCATTGGTCTTTAGTCTTTGGCTTTGCTCCGAAGGATTAACAATTTGGTTTTCAATGCATTAATTTTTAACAAAATATCCGTTGATAAATAATGCACATGCTGTTTTAAAAAAGGTGATCAAAATTTAATTCTACTATTTGTGGCATTTAATCTGGTACAGTATTTTAAATCGAGATCGAAGCCAAAGTCCAGTTCTATCGCGTTATCAAATGTTGATAAGCAAATTTGATACTATTTTAGCGGAAACGAAATGACGAGGGTCAAACCCAGGGGTGATTTTGTGGTATATCCTGGTTACTGCAGCCCAAGGCGCCATGATTTCCAACTTCCCATGCCTACGCCAAACAAAACGATGGTAACGGAACTCAGCGGCATCAATATGGCGGCAACCACTGGCGAAAGGGTGCCTGTTACGGCGTAACTCAGGCCGATCACATTGTATACCGCCGCCAGCAGGTAAGCGCGTTGTACGGTGAGCACACCCCAGCGCGACAAATCCAGGAATTTTGGCAAGCGTTCAAACTCGTCGGCATGCAGGATGGCATCACAGGCTGGTGTAAAATTGTTGGTGTTTTCGGTTACAACAATCCCTACATCGCTTTGTTGCAGGGCGCCGGCATCGTTGAGTCCGTCACCAAACATCAGTACCTGCTTACCGCCTTGGTGGAGTTGGCGCACAAATTCCAGTTTGTCCTGTGGGCTTTGGTTAAAACGCAATTGCTCTGGCTGTTCGAATATTTTTTGAAGATGTGCTGCTTCCCGATCGTTGTCGCCCGACAGCAACCAGAGCCCCGACTGCCGTTGCCGAAAATAGGCCAATAGTGCTGTTAGCCCGCTTCTGTACCGACTTTTGAGGCTGAAATATCCGCGCACGTTGTTTGCGATTTTCACATAAACACCTTGTGCGGTGTTGGCAGCATCCAATCCAATGAACCGGCTGGAGCCGATCGCTACGCTTCGGCCAAGAATTTCACCCCGGATGCCTTGTCCGGTGAGTTCCTCAAAATGGCTGCAAAGCTCCACTGGTACATCCCGCAACGACTCATAAATCTGCCGGCTGGCGGGGTGATTGCTGTTGCGCACCAGCGATTTCACCAGAACCTGCTCTTGTGCGTTGAGCTGCGGTGGCAGATCGGCGGATGGGAGAAAATGTACCGCATTTTGGGCGATATTGGTGATGGTACCGGTTTTGTCCAAAACTACCTCATTGATTTCCTGAAGGGCTTCCAACACATTGGTGTTTTTGACATAGAGGCGGTTTCTCCCCAGAATGCGGAGTATGTTACCCAGGGTAAACGGAATAGAGAGCGCTACGGCGCAAGGACAGGCGATGATGAGCACTGCGGTAAAGGCGTTGATCGCCTTATTCATGTCCTGCGGCACCCACCATAGGAATGCGAGCGCTGCTACGCCGAGAATGAGGGCTGTGAAATAGCGGCCTGCCCGATCGGCCAGGGCACTGGCATGCCCCCTGCTTTTGGCCTTGAAGGCCTCGTCGTTCCACAACTGCGTGAGATAGCTGGTGGATACTTTCCGGGTGAGGCTGATTTCAATGGGCTCGCCCAGTTGTTTGCCGCCGGCGTAAATCTGCTCCCCGCTTTTGACGGCGATGGGGTCGGCTTCGCCGGTAACGAAAGAGTAATCAACTTGTGCTTTTCCTTTCAACAGGATCCCATCTGCGGGGATCAACTCGGCGTTGCGAACAACTATAATGTCGCCGGGCTCAAGCCGTTGTATGGGTACGGCTGCTTCTGTTTGATCGTTGTGCTTAAGCGTAGCGGCAACCGAAAATAGGACTTATAATCGCGGTCGAAAGACAACTGGTGATAGGTTTTTTGCGGAAACCATTTACCAGTTAGCAGGAAAAAAATGAGTCCTGCAAAGGAATCAAGGTATCCTGCCCCTGTGCCGGATAGAATTTCATAAGCCGACCGGCCGAAGAGCATGAGGATGCCCAGCGACAGTGGCACATCGATGTTGAGGTGCCCAACCTTGAGGCCGCTCCAGGCCGAAACGAGGTAGTCCTTGGCACTGTACAGCAGCACCGGCAGGGCCAGCAGGAGGTTGATGTAGCAAAAACACGAAAGTACCAGGCAGCATGTTCCAGCCCCAGGTACTCCGGAAAACTGAGCAGCATAATGTTGCCAAAAAGCGAAACCGGCCAGTCCTATTTTATAGTACAGGGAACGGTCAATAGGGTGGGGGGCTCCTTCTCCGCTTACATCGCCGAGATTGATTTCCGGGGCATAACCGATGCTGGAAAGCAGAGAGGCGAGTTTGCGCAAGCTGGTTTCTTCCTCCAGAAAATGAATCGTGACCTGTTTTTTGAGGAAATTTGTTTTGGAGTGCAGAACGCCTTTGTCGAGGCGGTAAAGGTGCTCCAACAACCAGATGCAAGAGGCACAATGCATTTGTGGCAGGTAAAACTCTACCCGTGCACTGTGTCCATCGCTGAAGCGTATAAGTTTTTTGCGAACCTCCTCGTCGTCGAGCCAGGTATAAGCACGGGCATCGCGGCGGTCGCGAAGAGTAATGCCAGGATTTTCATCGAGGGTGTAATACTGACAAAGTTCGTTGGTCTGAAGGATTTCATACACCATCTGGCAGCCTTCACAGCAGAAAAACTTGTCCTCCAGATGAAGCCGGTCATCCGGGCAAGTATCGTGGCAGTGATAGCATTGGTGGTGCACAACCGGCGGCTCTTGGCCGGAAACAGACAGGACAGCGCGATCCTTCATACGCGATGAATGGGTTTTAATTTTGCCCTACAAAGATCGGCCGGGTAGTTTGGGGGCATCGATGAGCGCCATCAGTCTGCGGATTGACATTCATCAAAAACATTCCCGGAAATTGTGCGCATCTTTGCGGTGCAGGAGCCGCAATCCACGAAAAGTACAACAAAACCGTTTTTGCGTCCTTGCAAAGGAGAAGTGATGGGCCGCATCTTTGTGGTATCAAATTTACTTCTACTAAAATTACGAAAATGACTTTTTCTGAATTAATTCGCAGCGAAAAACCAGTACTGATCGACTTTTCCGCTGAATGGTGTGGTCCATGCAAAGCCTTGGCGCCCATTCTGGAGGATGTTAAGCGCAAGATGGGTGATCGTGCTACAATCGTTAAACTGGATGTCGACCGCAACCGTGCAGTAGCCTCTTCCTATAATATTATGGCTGTGCCAACGATGATCATTTTCCAGAAAGGCAAACCCGTTTGGCGCAAATCCGGTGTTGCTCCTGCGTCAGAATTGATCCAGGCTATTGAAAAATTTAGCACCGAAAGCACCGTGAAATAGGCTGTAAATAGCCCGGTCATGATGAATAATATAACCGTAACCCAACCATGTCATTGTTGAAAAAGGGGTCCAAAGCCTACAGTATTGCCCATTTAAAATGCCCACGCTGCCATGAAGGAGATACCTTTCAAACAGGCAGCTGGTCGTTTGTAAAGCCCTTTGATATGCTGGAACGCTGCCCAAAGTGCAACCTGAATTATTTTCCGGAGCCGGGGTACTACTACGGTGCTATGTTCATCTCCTATGTTTGGACGGCCTGGTTTAGCTTGATCATTATTCTCTTTTTTAACTGGTATTTGGGCTGGAATGTAGATTTGTCCTTTGGGGTTTTGATTGCTTTTATGCTGGTTAATTTTGTTTGGATTTTCCGTGTGTCCCGTTTGATGTGGATCAACGTCAATGTAAAATACAATCCGCATGCCATTGAAAAATACCAGGAATCGCAACTTGAAACCGGCGGGTAAATTTACTTATCGATAAAAAGTGCAACACACCCGTTGATTCTGCCTGCTCCTGATATGCTGTATGTCGGAACTTTGAGTATTCAATGAAACCAATATTAACGTATCATGAAACAGCATTTTCAAATCCTGATTATCGGTGGTGGCAATGCCGGTATCTCTTTGGCTGCCCAACTCTATCGCAAGGATTCCAAGCTCGATATTGGCATACTGGACCCGGCCGAAAAACACTACTACCAGCCAGCCTGGACTTTGGTAGGCGCTGGCGTCTTTGACCAAAAAGCTACGGAGCGTACAGAAGCGTCCGTTATGCCTAAAAAGGCGACCTGGCTGAAAGAAGCCGCTGCATCCTTTGAACCAGAACAAAATACCGTGGTAAGTGCCGGAGGAAACCGGTACACCTACGACTATCTTGTGGTGGCGCCTGGTATCCAACTCGACTGGCATAAAATAAAAGGTCTGGAAGGCAACCTTGGCAGAAATGGCATTACGTCCAACTATCTGTACAACATGGCGCCCTATACCTGGGAAGCACTGCAGAAAACCAAGAAAGGCAAGGCGATTTTTACGAACCCCAATACGCCCATCAAATGTGGCGGCGCACCGCAAAAAATCATGTACCTGGCTTCCGACTATTGGCGTAAGCAAGGGCTGCTGGGTGATGTCAATGTCCATTTTTATTCTGGCGGCGGAATCATATTCGGTGTGCCCAAATATGCCGCTACGCTGAACAAAGTCATTGAGCGCTACCATATTGCAACGCATTTTCTCCACAATCTGGTGGAAATCAAAGCCGACGATAAACTGGCCATTTTTGATGTCTACAAAGATGGGCAAGTTGTTGGTCAGGAGACCGTGGATTTTGAAATGATCCATATCACCCCTCCTCAAAGCGCGCCCGATTTTCTCAAAAATAGCCCGCTCGCTGTAACCGATAGCCCATTGGGGTGGGTGGACGTGGATAAGTTCACCTTCCAGCACAACCGCTATCCGAATGTATTCTCCATCGGAGATGCCTCCAGCACGCCAAATGCAAAAACCGGAGCTGCCATTCGCAAGCAGGTGCCGGTACTGGTCCAGCAAATGATCAGCCTGATACACGAGGGAAAATTGGCCGATGCCCAATACAGCGGTTACGGCTCCTGCCCATTGGTTACAGGTTACGGAAAACTGGTACTGGCCGAATTTGATTACAACAACGAGCCGATGGAGACTTTCCCATTCGACCAAAGCAAGGAACGCTGGTCGATGTATCAGATGAAAACAAAGGTGCTGCCCTGGCTCTACTGGAATAAAATCCTGAACGGCACAGCATAATAGGGTTTTCAACTTAGCTGGGCATTAGCCATTGGCTAATGCCCGGATGAACCTATATGACGATAAATCCGTTTAATAAGGTGGTTGGAATGGCATAGGTTAACATGATGCATTCCAACCACCAATAATCCAACAAACCAAAACAGTTTATGTCCAAGAAAATTCCAACGTATAGTATTTGTAACCTGATGGGCACCGACCAGTGCGTAGCGGAATTCAATGTATTGCGACTCTCGGAATACCGGGAAATGCATCCGGATTTGAAGTTTCCGCACCGACACAGTTTTTATCAGATTGCCCTACTTACTGAAGGGGGGGGAGAACATTCAATCGATTTCAATACGTACCCCGCCAGAGAGCATCAGGTGTATTACATGGCGCCTGGACAGATTCATACCTGGAATTTTACACCGGAAACTGATGGCTACATCGTCAATTTCAACGAGAGTTTTTTTACGGCGATTTGCCATAACCCCAATTTCGTCAACGATTTCCCCCTGTTCAACACCATCAGCGGGCAGCCGGTAAATGTACTGGAAACCGAGTGTTGCAGTGAAATTCACGGGTTGTTGGAACGCATGCTACTCGAGTACCAGAGCGATTCCGACTATAAGCAAGACTACCTCCGGGCTCTCTTGCTGCAACTGCTGGTGATGTTGTCGCGAAACATGCCAACCAAAACCACCAGCCCCATCAGCAGGCACCAAATTACCGTGCTGCGCAATTTTGAGCGTTTGATTGAACAGTTTTATCGGGAAAAACGCCTCCCGCGCGACTATGCTGAGATGCTCTATATCACCCCCAACCACCTCAATGCGCTTACCAATTCGGTTGTGGGCAAACCCGCAGGTGAATTGATCCGTGACCGGGTTATCCTGGAAGCGAAGCGCTTGCTGGTGAACTCGGATTATACCATTGCGCAGATTGCAGACATGCTTGCGTTTGAGGACAACGCCTATTTTACACGCTTTTTCAAAAAGTATACCAGCATGGCGCCTGAGATTTTCCGCCAGGAATATCAGAATGACCTGGTCGTAAGTTGATTATAGGCTTGGTTTGACCAAAAGCTGCTTTCTTTGTTCCTGATGGATTCGTTTATGCGGCTAGGGAACATATTTTCTATTATTCTACTGGTAGGGACAGTCTTTGGTTTGCAAGGACAGGATGTTCCGCGTATCCGAAGTTTCAGTCCTGAAGCGTATCAGGGCCAAAACCAAAACTGGGCATTGGCACAATCGGCAGAGGGCTGGATTTATGCCGGGAACAATGGAGGGTTGCTGGAATTCGATGGGACGCATTGGAGCAACTACACCCTTCCTGACCACCAAACCGTTCGCGCGGTGGAGGCAGGACCGGATGGCCGTATATACTGTGGTGGCTTCGCTGAATTTGGGTATTGGGAGCGCAGTTTGTACGGCGAGCTGGTTTACCACTCGCTGAGCGAACAGTTGCCCAAAGGCGCATTGGGCAACGAAGAAATATGGCATATTCTGTCAACCGGAGATGGTATCCTGTTTCAGTCGTTTTCTGCACTTTACAAATACGATTTTAAACAATTGTCGGTGCTTAAGCCACCCAACTCCATCATGTTTGCGCAACTTGTGGACGGAAGGGTTTTGGTACCGGTTATCAACAACGGGCTATTTGAGCTGCTCCCCGACAACACCTTTCGTTTGTTGCCGGGTACTGCAATGCTGGCGAGCCATATTGTGCAATTCCTGCTCTCCAATGGGAAGGGGGGCATTTGGGCTGGTACCACTGATTCGGGCATTTTTGAAATTACCGGTGACCAATGTGTGCCCTGGCAAAATCCGCTGAACGCAGATTTGTCCAAATACCAGCTCAACAAAGCCCTGGCTTTGCGCAAGGGTGGTTGGGTGCTGGGTACCATTCAAAATGGCGTTTATATTCTTGATGCCTCCGGTGCGCGTGTCATGCACCTGGATCGTGGAAACGGATTACAGAATAACACCGTCTTGTCGCTGCTGGAAGACCAAAGCGGCAACCTTATTGTTGGGCTTGACCGCGGAATAGATTATGTTTCCTTAAAGGATCCTCTTCGGTTTTACATTGATCAGAAAGGTGCTCTTGGCACGGTGTATACTGCGGCCCTGCGCAAGGGCATGCTATATGTTGGTACCAATCAGGGGCTTTTTGTCCGGCCATATTGCAACAGCAGTACCTGTACAGAAGGTTTCCAGCTAGTTCCGGGTACACAAGGACAGGTCTGGGATCTACAGGAACTGGATGGACAATTGTTGTGTGGGCACAACAACGGTACCTACTTGATTGAAGGACGAAAAGCCAATCGTATTTCTACCATTACCGGAGGTTGGTCGCTGGCGCTTGTGCCCGGCTGGCCCGATTATATTATGCAGAGTACCTACACCGGTTTGGTGGTGTACAGTAAAGCCGCTGGGCAGGGCTGGCGTTTCAGCCATCGGGTGGAAGGTTTGCGTGAACCCTTGCGAAAGATTGTATTTGATGCCGATGGAAACATCTGGGCAGCCCCCCCCCACCGCGGTTTGTATCGCATCAGATTAGATCAGGATTTGAAATCGGTAGCGGAATTGCAGCTTTTTTCCACCGAAAACGGACTGCCTACTGACCATCAGCTGGGAATCGAAAAAATAGGGCAGCAAGTGATACTCAACAGTTTTTTAGGTCCGCTAGCGGTAGAAAAAAAGCAAGGTCAGTGGTCCTTTCAGTTGTTGCCCGATGCCCAGAAAGGGGAGCGTTGGTTTCCAGGTAATGGTACGGAGCGCTTTGTGTTGAATCCCGATGGGCTGAGCATGATGGCGGACACACAGCAATGGCATTTTCAATTGCGGCTGGTTCCTTTGTACGAAAAGGCAGTAGCCCTGGATGCTGAACAATATCTTTTTTGCCTGGAGGACGGATTTGCAATACTCGATCGCCGCCAATTGTCGCGGTATCGGAAAGCCCAAGCGGCACCGGTGCAGTTGCGTTCAGTCTGCTCCGTTAATGGACATTTCGGCTCACTTCAGGGCGAAGTATGGGTGTTTCCTGCAGAGGACAACAGCCTTGTTTTTAGGTTTGCTTCACCCAGTTTCGATGTGGCGCCACGGTTTTCGGTAAAACTGGAGGGTTTTGATCGTGATTGGTCGGACTGGCAGGTTACCCGGGAAAAAAGTTATAACAATCTTTCGCCGGGGTCTTACACCTTCTGGGTACGTTCAGACGCTGGCGGACCAGAAGCCAGCATACGTATCCGGATTTCCAGGCCATGGTACCAGTCGTATTGGATGCTGTTGGTATACCTATCACTTACCTTGTTACTTGCCTGGTTGGCTGAAAAAATGTACCGTCACCGGCTTGGCCGGCAGGAACAAAGAATGGAGGAAGAAAACCAGCGCGAGCTGTCGCGTCAAAAAGCGGAAGCAGAGCGCGAAATGCTGGCCCTGGAAGTGAACAACAAGAGTAGGGAGCTGTCGAATGCCGCCCTGAACCTCATTAGGAAAAACGAGGTGTTGCAGCACCTGAAGGATGCCCTTATAAACGCCAAAAAAGAGAACCCTCAGGCCATGGGGAAACTGGTGCGGCAAATTGACCAGCATCTGGAAAGCGACCACGATTGGGAGGTGTTCGAAGAATCGTTCAGCAAGGTACACGACGATTTTTTTAAAAGGCTTATGACAGAATTCCCGGAACTCACCCATGGTGATCTGCGCTTGGCCGCCTTTTTAAAGATGAATTTATCCTCCAAGGAAATTGCGCCTTTGCTCAACATCTCCGTGCGTGGGGTAGAGAACAAACGCTACCGTTTGCGCAAAAAACTGGGCTTGCCAGAAGATGGGAACCTGACAGAATTCATGGTGGCCTATTGAGGGCAAAGCATGTGTTGTGCAGCCAAATACAGCAAAATTGCTGTATTTGCACCTAATCTAGGGGAAACACAAAGCAGGTTGGGGCATTTCTGGTGGTGGCAAATATTGGTAAAGGATGTCCTTTGTGTTGCCTCCAACAGCCCCTCCAACTTGCGCATATTTTGCGAAGCAAAACAGCCAAAAAATACAAGGTGATTGGGTGAACGATCTTTTAAAATTTAACCTCAACGCCGGCCAAAAGGGTTCTTGGTATACCAACTTTGATGCCCTGGGGCCTTCGGGAGGCAATGTAGCGCGCATCGCCGAGGTTTTTTACACTGGCAAAAAAGCGGGTATTCCATCGGGAGTGGTTGTAGCCTGCGGAAGCATCGATTACCCAATAGGCGGGTATTTGCCCCGCTCTGCCGTTGGCCGTTGGTGTTGCGGTATTCAGTTCATCCGTAAATTGACTGGAGGTATAGGTGCCGCTCAATTGAAGGCTCATCCCGGAAACTGTTGCCAGCCCAATGCTTTGCGTGCTCATCCATTCCGGCGCATAGGGCAATCGGTTGTTTTTAACGTTTACGGCATCCACACCCACGAAACGGTCGGTATTGAAGCGTGCATCTACCCAGGTGGCATTTCCTTCCCAATACAGCGACCAGCTGCGTTCGAGCAGTTGGCCCAGATCAAGGCGGCTGCCCAGCTCTACACCGCGGTTAAGGGTGCGGCCGGCATTGGCAAAACCGCTGCCGCTGCCACCGGAGGATACAGAAACCGGGATCACCTGTCGGGCAAAATCGATCACAAAGCCCGTACATTCGGCCTCAAAGCCTTTCTTGGCAACCATGCGTATTCCCAATTCGTAATTCCAGCTTTCCTGCGCATCAAGTGGGAAAACCTCCCCACTTTTCGAAACCGAATTCTTAATGGCTGGCGGTGCAAAACCTTTGTGCAGACCGCCAAATACAATGGCCCGGTCGTCGATCCTGTACCGGAACCCCAGGCCCGGGATAAATGCACTGACTTCCGACGGTGATGCTATCAGCGTATCGCGGTAGCTCCCGTTGCTGGACTGGTACAGCAAAACAGCCCTTTCAAAATGGTATTGCTCTGCGCGCAGACCAAGGTGGACGTTCCAGCGGGTACTCAATTGTACTTGATTTTGCGCGTAGGCACTAAATGCACGTCCCGGGCGGCGCTCATCATTGACCAGTGCCCCCGAAGCTGACCATGGGAGATTGCCCCTGATTTCGTGGTCAAAAGCACGTTCGGCCAGCAACCGGATACCGGTATTGAGTTCGGACTTGTATTTGCCAAGCGAATACTTCCATTGTAAGGCCGATTCCAGCCCGCCAACCTCAAAGTCGCGGTTTCGGGCCAGGGAGGACGACTGCATGTACAAGGCGCCGTTGGGAATGGTCGGGTCGCCCCAAACTACGCCAGTCTGGTTTGGCGCAGCGGCGCTGCTACTGAAGTCCTGCCGTCGCCAATACCGCGAAGTGGTGTACAGGTAAGCGTTGGTGGTCAGTTTCAGGTTGGGGTTCAGGTAGTATTTATGGGTAGCGCTGAGGGCATAGCGGCGGATCTTCAATTGGTCGTTGGGCGACAACTGGGTGTAATATGCTCCCTGGTCGAACATGTTTTGGGTGAGGCCCACGTAGGTAGCATTGGAAACCTCATCGTAAACCTGCATTTTAATGCCCAACAGCGATTTTTCACCCAGCCAAATTTTGAACCGGGCACTGAGGTCGTGCACGTTAAAACCGGTTACGCCGATCTTGTCTGCGTGTTTATACAGGTAATTGATGGCAAATCCTGTGTTTCCAACGGTATTGCCATGGCTGAGTTGTAGACTACCGTAGCCACCCGAACCGCCCCGGAACCCAATGGATGTTTGTGCCGATGAAGGCGGGTCGGCAGTAATATAGTTGATAACACCACCAATGGTTCTTGGGCCAAACATGATTTGTCCGCTTCCCTTCACCACCTCAATGGCCTGCATGCGGTCGATGGACGGGGTATAGTACAATTCCGGTTCACCGTAAGGGTTGAGTTGGATGGGAATACCGTCTTCCAGCACCAGCACATTGGTACTTCTGTCGGGGTTCAGGCCACGAATGCCAATGTTCGCCCGCAAGCCTATCCCTTCCTCATCAACAACGTGTAACCCCGGAAGTTTTCTGAATACCTCGTTGCCGCTTATCGGCGCAATGCGCTGGATAGCGATGGGTTTTACGTAACTTGCAGAACCCGGTACACTTCCAAGGAGCCGGTCCTTTTGTGCAATAATGAGCACCTGTGGTGTCTCCAGTTGGCGAATGGAGTCGGAAGCAGGTTGCGCCAAAGCGGTCAGCACACTGCTTACAAAAAACAAGATGAGAAGTTGAAAACGTTTCATTGGTCCATAATTTATTTAGACTTATTAAAAATAGCGACTCAAAAGTAATTGACGACTACGACCTGCACAAAATCAGCCGGAAAAAACTGTGTAAAAAAAAATTGACAAATGGGCACCGGGTAGCAATCCAGCGTCCTGGAATGGCTACTTTCTTACTTGGTGTAGTAGTGGTGAGGTGGTAAATAGTAATACAAAGATATGTTTAACCTAATTTTATCCTGATGAAAAAAATGTTTACCAAATTTTTGGCTAAGAGTCGAAAGGCAACCGGGCTGTGCCTACTGATGTTGGGTTCCTTTTTTTGTAGTGGGCCTGCACAGGTTATTGCTCAACAACCGGCAGTGCCGCAGGGGCTCAATACCGTAGCGTACGAACAGCATGTGGTATTGAAGTGGACGGCAGTGGTTGATCCGGAAGTGACATCCTATCAGGTTTTTCGCTCCGAAGATGGCGGCAACAATTACACTTTACTTAAAACCGTATATGGAAATGCCAGCACGTATGCCATCGACTGGACCGGCGATGAAGGAGTAGGCGTTCAGCGCAGTTACCGGCTTAAAGCGGTAAAAAACAACGGTTTGCTCAGCGATTTTTCCAATGCCGTTGCAGCCCAAACCTATGCCATGGGTGATGAGGCCTTGCTCGACATGGTACAGGAAGCCAGCTTTCGCTACTTCTGGGATTTTGGTCATCCGGTAAGTGGACTGGCCAGGGAACGCAGCAATGGCAACAACAATATCGTAACCACAGGCGGTTCAGGATTTGGCATCATGGCCATTTTGGTGGGTGTGGAGCGCGGCTGGGTGAGCCGGGAAGATGCGGTGAACCGCATGATTAAAATAGTTTCCTTTTTACAGTTTGCCGATCGCTTTCACGGGGTGTATCCGCACTGGATGAACGGAACCAATGGCGATGTGGTGCCGTTCAGCCAGTTTGACAATGGCGCTGATTTGGTGGAAACCGCCTTTTTGATCCAGGGCTTACTGGCAGCCCGACAGTATTTTGATCAAAATACACCGCTCGAAAATGCTGTACGCGATGCCATCACCGGCATTTGGGAGGATGTAGAATGGGACTGGTTCCGCAAAGATGGCGGCCCAGTGCTGTACTGGCACTGGTCGCCCAACTACGCCTGGGCCATGAATTTCCCACTGCGCGGATTTTACGAAGCGCAGATTGTTTACATTCTTGCTGCTGCTTCCCCAACGCATGGGGTGCCGGGCAGCTTGTACCAAAGCGGCTGGACGGCCAATAGTAATTATTGCACTGGTGCTGTATTGTACGGCCATCCCTTGTTTTGCGGATCGCCAGTGGGTGGGCCCTTGTTCTGGGCACATTACTCTTACCTGGGTTTCGATCCGCGAAACTGGAAAGATTTCTGCTGCAACTACTTCGTACGCAACCGCAACCATTCCCTTATACAACTGGCCTATGCACAATCCAATCCGGAGAACCATCCCGGGTACGGCGCTAATTGCTGGGGGCTGACGGCCTGCGACGGTCCGAACGGCTACTCTGCCCATGATATACTTCCCCAAAACGATGATGGCACAGTAGCGCCTACGGCTGCACTTTCTTCCATGCCCTACTTGCCAGCAGAAAGCATCGCAGCCCTCAAATATTTTTACCGAAACCTTGGTGAAAACCTTTGGGGGAATTACGGCTTTTATGATGCCTTTAATGAGGGGTTGGGCTGGACGGCTAATTCCTACCTGGCCATCGACCAGGGGCCAATCATCGGCATGATAGAAAATTACCGCAGCGGCCTGTTGTGGGAAAAATTTATGCAAAACCCTGAAATTGAGCCGGCTTTGCTGGCTTGCGGATTTGTACCCGACAACAGTGGGACCGAAAATCTTCCCATAAATGTAGTATCTTTAAAGGTATACCCCAATCCGGTGACCAACGGGCGACTCAACCTTTCTTTTTCGCTTGAACAACAGGAACGTTTGGTCTTTACCTTAATTGATGTTGCAGGCAAGCACACCCTTTTACAACAACAGCAGTACCCTGTTGGTCCGAACATTGCCACGCTGGATGTATCTGGGTTGGCCGATGGGGTATACTGGATTCATTTAGCAGGCAAATACGGGATACTTTCCCTGGCTGCTTTCCAAATCAATACTGCAGGACATTAGATAGTATAACCTGATTTTCCATAACACTTAACCATTTCTAAAAATTGAACGTATGAAGAAGTTTTTCCTAGCCTTATTCGTGGCGTTTTTGGGCAGCATGAGTTTGCAGGCCCAGATCGTATATGAAGATTTTGAAGGTGCTACATCCAACCTTCCCTGGGCAGCCCCAGGTAACGGCTACAATGGTGTAATTGCCAACCCTGACATGTCGGGGATAAATACCAGCGCCAAAGTGGGCTCCTATACCAAGGAGCAAGGCGTTGGTTACAGCCTGTTTTGGGCTATTGACTTAGCGCCGCTGGACATATCGGAATATAACCAGTTTAAACTCAAAGTTTGGTGCTCAACCGCAACCCCGGTGTTGCTCAAGTTCGAGTCAACCACAGGGCAAAATGTTGAAAAAAATGTGACCATGCCTGCCGCAGGCCAGTGGGTAGACCTCGATTTCGACATGAGCGCAGGCGCTAACCTGACCAACCTGACGCGGATTATCATTTTCTTTGATCCGGGCAACGACCCCAGCAACAACACTTATTACTTTGATGACCTGGTGGCTACCAAAGCACAGCGGATTATCGAAGACTGGGAAAGTCCCTCCGGAAACACCTGGATCAGCCTGAATGGCACATACGATGGTCCTTTGGCCAACCCAGACGCTACTGGTATCAATACCACGGCAACTGTGGGCAGTTTTCCAACAACCCAGCTTCCGATTACAACTTTGCCTTTGGCACCCTGCCAGCAGCACTTGACTTGTCGGTTTACAACCAATTCCACTTCAGCCTCTGGTCGCCTGCCGCTACGCAGGTGCTCTTCAAAATTGAAGGCAGTGGGGAACAGGTGGAAAAAATAATCGACATCAGCACGCCAAATGTCTGGCGGGAGTATACCGTAGACATGTCGGCAGCCAAGGACTTTACTACGATTTCCAAAATACTGATTGTAGTTTCACCAGGCGTTGCTGGCAGCAGCGATACGTATTACCTGGACAACATTTACACCACGCCGAATTACTGTGCTGGCAGTACCCCCAATGCAGATATACTCGACGATTTCGAGTGCAACCGCGTTGCTGCTTATGGTGGTGGCTGGGATAGCCTCCATGTGGTAACCAACCCATACCCAAATGGCGACAACAATACGTCCAGAGTTGGTAAATTCAACGACCAGGCCGGCCCCTGGTACGGAATATGGTTTCCTCATGATTGCTTATGAGAATCCGATTGATTTCACCGCCAAAAACCAGTTTACTGTTCAGGTATATTCCGAAAAAGCCGGTACCCTGCTGCTGAAAGTTGAAGGTGGTGTTGGTCCGAAAGAAGCACCTTTCCAAATGACACCGGGAGAGTGGGGGACTTATACCCTCGATTGTTCCGACCAGATTGGAAAAGGACACAACAAGTTCATTATTTTCTTCAACGCTGGTGTGAATGGCGATCCGGGCGATGTGTACTATATCGACAATATTGCCCTTACTGCTCCTTCAACAGCGCCACCGCTCGAAGACTTCGAGGGCATGGTGCACCTTGGCTGGCAGCCACTTAACCAGGACAATACCCTCCATGGTAATTTCTCTGCGCCTACTGCCAATACGGCTCCGAATGGTGTGAGCAACTCGGCTGAGGTAGGCTGTTATACCCTGGGCGCTTCGCCTTTCTCCGCGCTGCAGGCATTCTGACTGACCAATTTTGACCTCAGTGTTTATCCACAGTTTAGCCTCGATGTATTGAGCCCCGCTGGCGGTGGTACCGTGACCATGCAACTCAGCTCGCCTACACAGGGCAACAAGGAGGCAACAGCTACGGTGAACACGCCAGGCGAATGGGAAACCCTCGGGTTCGATTTTTCTGCTTTTGACGCCATCACTGACTTTGCGGAAATCCGCCTGCTGTTTAACGCAGGTACCGCAGCAGCCGGCCAAAGCTGGTGCATCGACAACCTTCGTCAGGGTGAAGTAACGGTAGATCCTTGTGCAGGCGTTGTTCCTGTTCCAAACATCGTCAACGATTTCGAATGCTAGCAGAACTTTGTTTCCATCTTCTACGGCGCTTCTGACTTGTCAACCGTGAACAATCCGCACCTTACGCCTGCCAACGGCTCTCTGAAAGTGGGTAAGTACAACGACCCTGCCGGGCAAGCTTATGCAGGCATTGGCACAGAATTGGCCGCAGCGCCAGATCTTGCAGTGTACAACCAATTGCAAATGCAAGTGTGGTCGCCCAATGCTAATATCCCCGTTTTGATCAAAATGGAAGGCGGTAACCCTCAAATTGAAATTTGGGATACCATCCGAGTAGCCAATGCCTGGTACAAACTGAATGCTGACTTCAGCAGCCATGTGGGCACCAACAACTTCAAAATCGTGATCTTTATTGATGCCGGTAACGATGCCGGTGGTGGTGTTACCTACTTTATTGATAACCTGCGCTGGTCACGTGCCGGATACAATGGTTGTATAGACGACCACGAAACAGCCGCCAGCACCATCAGCAACTTCAAGTATTTCGCTAACGGTAGTCTCGAAGCCCAAGGCTACCAGTTTGAAGTAGTAAGCAATCCCAACCCTTCAGGTATTAACATGAGCTCCAAAGTTGGTAAGTTTGTTAAAGCCGGCGATGGCGCCCCGTTTGCAGGCATGTATGCCGACCTCGAGGCGCCCATCGACTGGAAGGGTGTTAAGCAGGCCAGGGCAAAAGTGCACATGGATCACATTGGCAACTTTACCATCAAACTGGAAGGCGACGCTATCAACAATTATAGTATTGAAAATCCGGTTGTCAACACCGAAGTGAACAGCTGGGAGGAACTTACTTACAATTTTGATGTCGTACCAGACAATTCTGAGTTCAAACGGATTACCGTGTTTTTCGACCTAACTATCGATGCTACGGGCACGGATGTTACATCCTACTTCGATGATATTGTTATTGGCAATGGCGAGTGCGGTAGTGTATCAGTATTTAACCCGCTACCAGTAGAGCCAATGGTTGTTGCTCCTAACCCGGTTAGCAATGAACTGATGGTAGAGAACTTCCGCGACATTACCCGTCTGGAAGTGTACAACCTGTTTGGTCAGCGCGTATCTGCCATCAATACCGGTGGCGACCTGCGTACTTACCTGGATGTCAGCCGTTTCCCGGCCGGTGTTTATGTACTCACGGGCTTCAACGCCCAAGGCGTACTGGTTGGCAATGCTAAATTTGTGAAACAATAGTTTCATAATTGCTGAACGATAGGCGGAACAGTAGTTGAACGATAGGAAAACTCGATTTTGGGGCATTTCTGATCTCGAATCGAGTTTTCCTATCGTCCTCCTCCTGTCCTCCTCCTGTTCTCCTCCTGTTCTCCTCCTGTTCTCCTCCTGTTCTCCAACCCAGCTTATGAAAAAGATAGTGCTGTTTTTGGGGTTGTTCCTGCTTGGGATGACCCTTGCTGTTGCACAAACAAACACCAGCAAGCCCCAACCCTTTTCACTGGATGCACTCGAATACCGCAGCTTTTTATACTTCTGGGAAACAACGGACACCTTGAACTGGCAGGTCCCCGATCGCTGGCCTACCGAATCGTTTTCCAGTATTGCGGCAACCGGATTCGGGTTGAGCAGTTACATTGTTGGCGCAGAAAGAAAGTGGATTAGCAGAGAGCAGGCAGCCGATCGGATACTCAAAACCCTGCGCGTGCTGCAGGCGCTCCCGCAGGGAGATGCCGTTTCGGGTGTTTCAGGATACCAGGGGTTTTTCTACCATTTTCTCGATTTCAAACAAGCGCAGCGGTTTAAGGATGTGGAGCTGTCGTCGATCGATACCGGCTTACTGCTAATGGGTATTTTGTCCTGCCAGTCTTATTTTGATGGCAATACCCCTGCAGAAAAATCCATCCGGGAAATCGCAGATGCCTTGTATCGCCGTGTCGACTGGAACTGGATGCTTAACCAAAACAACCGTCTCAGCATGGGCTGGCGGCCCGAACGCGGGTTCATCCCTTCTGAATGGTCGGGTTACAACGAGGCCATGTTGTTGTACGTGCTGGCCCTGGGCTCTCCCACGCATCCCATCCCACAAGCAGCCTGGCAGTCCTGGTGCAACTCGTATTATTGGGATGAATACATGGGTCAGGTACACGTCAACTTCGGCCCTTTGTTCGGCCACCAGTACAGTCAGACCTGGATCGATTTTCGCGGCATTCAAGATGCTTACATGCGTGAAAAGGGGATCGACTATTTTGAAAACAGCCGACGCGCTACGTTGGCCAATTACGCCTATTGTCAGGAAAACCCCAAAAATTTTAAAGGATACAGCGACAAGGTCTGGGGGCTAACCGCCAGCGACGGGCCCATGGACTGGGCTTACAAACACGACCCCAAAAAGAAATGCAAAGATATTTGGGAGGCCGGCTTTCAGGGCTACAGTGCCCGTGGCGTGGCGACCGACTATTTGACCGATGATGGCACACTGGTGCCAACGGCTGCCGGTGGCTCCGTGGCTTTTGCACCGGAAATTTGTATCCCGGCCTTGCAGGCCATGTGGGAAACCTACTACGACAGTCTGGTGGGTGATTACGGTTTCAAAGATGCCTTCAACCCCAGTTTTACCGCCTGCGGCAAATTACCCAATGGCTGGTTCGATGTGGACTACCTGGGCATCGATCAGGGCCCCATCCTGCTGATGATCGAAAATTACCGCAGCCAGTTGCTGTGGAACATCATGAAAAAAAATCCGTACATCGTTGCGGGCTTGCAGCGCGCAGGCTTTCAGGGCGGCTGGCTATCCGAGCTTGCGCCTTCCCCTCCGGCAGTGCGTTCATCACCCGGCTACAACCCGGATGTTCGCAATGACCCCATGTCGCTTTTCGAGCGACACCATTTCAAATCAAAAAATGGTGGTCCGGGACTTCCTTACCGCTACCTGAAGCCTCAGGTTGCACAGGACAAATCCATATTGCCCCAACAATATCCGCTGCTTGTTTTTTTGCATGGCGCCGGAGAGCGTGGAAACGACAACGCTGCGCAAATGCGAAACGGCGTCCTGGGCTTTGTTGAAGGCGATCATTTGAATCGTTTTCCCTGTTACCTGCTGGTTCCACAGTGCCCGCGCGACTCCTCCTGGGCTGCCCTGGATTGGCGAAGAAAAGGAATGCATTTTGACGACACCCCCAATTCAACAGGAAAAGATCTGGAAGCCCTTATCATGGAAACGCTGAAGCAAGAGCCGGGCATCGACCCCTTCCGTGTGTACATTGTTGGAATATCGAATGGAGGCTTTGGGACCTTTGAGATGTTACAACGACGCCCCGATCTTTTTGCTGCTGCCATTCCTGCCAGCTCTGGAGGGGAACCTTCGCGGGCCAAACTTTACAAAGATGTGCCCATCTGGGTTTTTCATGGACAGAACGATCCTGTTGTTCCAGTCGATTTTTCCCGTGCCACCGTTCAGGCACTGGAAGCTGCTGGTGGAAAACCCAACTATACCGAGTACACGACACTCGGACATGCTATTTGGCAAGAGACCTTTTACAACGAAAAAGTGTTGGAATGGCTTTTTGCGCAACACAAGAGAAACTAACCCAATACTTATTCGGGAAACCTCAGCAGGCCTTGTGCTGAACTTGTACCCGTGAAGGATTTTATTGCTGCTAAAATTTTGCTCAACATGAACCTACGAAATAAAGCACTTTCCGCCACCTTGTTGTTACTGGGATTGGCCGGATGCATCACTTTTTCAGCCTATAAAACACCCAAAGGCGCGGAAAAAACAATCGACCAACGGGTTGATTCCTTGCTGGCTAAGATGACCCTGCAGGAAAAAATCGGACAGATGACCTTGTATACCACCGACTGGGGCGCCACCGGCCCTACCATCAGGGAAGGGTACACCAACGACATTCGGAGTGGCGCCTGTGGCGCTTTGTTCAACAGCCATACGGTTGAATTTACCCGCGAATTGCAGCGGGTAGCGGTGGAGGAAACCCGCCTGAAAATTCCCCTGATTTTTGGATACGACGTAATTCACGGATACAAAACCATTTTCCCCATTCCGCTGGGGGAAGCCGCTGCCTGGGATCTTGCCGCTGCAGAGCAATCGGCACACATTGCTGCCGTAGAGGCCGCGGCCTCTGGCCTGCATTGGACTTTCGCACCAATGGTGGATATCTGTCGCGACCCGCGTTGGGGGCGCGTAATGGAAGGCGCCGGCGAGGATACCTATCTGGGGTGTCGGCTGGCCGAAGCGCGTGTCCGTGGTTTTCAGGGCAAAGGCCTGGGGAACACCGATGCCGTGATGGCTTGCGTGAAACACTATGCTGCTTACGGGGCGCCAATGGGTGGCCGCGACTACAATACGGTAGAGATGAGCGATCGGTACTTCCGGGAGTTTTACCTCCCGCCTTACGCCGCGGCCATCAAGGCCGGCGCGGCAACCGTTATGACCTCCTTCAACGACTTTGACGGGGTGCCGGCAACCGGTAACAAATACCTGCTCAACGATATACTCCGCGACGAGCTCGGTTTCAAGGGATTTGTGGTGACCGACTACACTTCCATCAATGAAATGACCAGCCACGGGGTAGTGGCCAACGAGAAGGAGGCTGGAGAATTGGCCCTCAATGCAGGCGTGGACATGGACATGCAGGGCGCTGTTTACCAGCGTTTTACGGCTGAGTCGCTGAAAGAAGGGAAGGTGAGCCAGAAAGAAATTGACACGGCGGTGCGCAGGATTTTACGCATAAAATTTGAATTGGGCCTGTTTGAAGACCCTTACAAGTTTTGCAATGCTGCGCGGGAAAAACGCGAATTGTTGTCGAAGCCGCACCGCGAAGCAGCCCGCGATATTGCCAGAAAATCAGTGGTGTTGTTGAAAAATGAGCGCGAAGCACTGCCATTGTCTAAAGATGCCAAACTGGCTGTGATAGGGCCGCTGGCCGACAATACCTCCGATCTCATTGGCCCATGGAGCGCTGCTGGCAGCGGCGATGATTGTGTGAGCCTGTTGGCAGGGTTAAAAGCCCAGCACAAAGGCAAAATCAATTACGTCAAGGGTTGCGACGTAGAAGGCGACGACCGCAGCGGCTTCACCGCCGCGTTCAGTGCTGCGCAGGCTGCCGATGTAGTGGTGGTGGTGGTAGGAGAGCGGGCCACCATGAGTGGAGAAGCTACCTCCAAGGTGGATATCGGACTGCCCGGTGTGCAGTCGTTACTCATCGAAAAACTGGCGGCAACGGGCAAGCCTGTGATTGTGGTGCTGATGAACGGTCGGCCACTGGTCATCCCGGAAGTCGATAAAAATGCCACCGCCATATTGGAAGCCTGGTGGCTGGGAACGGAAACCGGCAACGCGCTGGCTGATGTACTGTACGGCAGTTACAATCCATCGGGCAAACTGCCCATGAGTTTTCCGCGCAGTGTAGGGCAGATCCCTGTTTTTTACAATGAAAAAAGTACCGGCAGGCCATTTGATCCCAACAGCAAATGGACCAGCAAATACATTGACAGTCCCAACACGCCGCTGTATCCTTTCGGGTATGGCTTGAGTTTCACCACCTTCCAATATGGAGCGCCCACTGTGCATAAAACGCGCTTTAGGAAACGCGAAATAGTGAAGGTGCAAGTTGCCGTGACCAATACCGGCAAAGTAGCCGGCGAGGAAGTCGTTCAACTGTATGTTCGGGATTTGGTGGGTTCGGTTACCCGGCCCGTCAAAGAGTTGAAAGGGTTTCAAAAAGTGATGCTGCAAGCCGGAGAAACCAGAACCCTGGTGTTTGAACTTGGGGAAGAAGACCTGCGTTTTTATCGCTTCGACAGTACATTTGGCTCCGAACCCGGCGAGTTTGATGTGATGGTCGGGGGGAGTTCTGATGAGGTGCAGCACATTCGGATCAGCCTGGACTAAGTTGGGCCTAAGCCGTTTTGAAGCAAGAAACAAACTTGTTTTTGCAAGGCAAAGGAGCAACCAAAGAAGGCCAAGCCCGTAACGCCGTAATCGTACTTGACATCAATAGGGCAACCCTCTATTTTGGTGGGTGTTCATCATTTTAACACAACCTTATATGGCCGAGCGAAGCGAGGCAGCCCAGCCCCCAGAGCTCTGTCATGTCGACCGCAGGGAGACATCCAAAGGAGGAGTGGACGCTGGTTCCTCGCTTTGGTAAGGCGTTGTCTCCCTTCGGTCGGGTGAATGAGATGTCTCCCTTCGGCATGGCGTTGTCTCCCTGCGGTCGGGTGATGAGATGTCTCCCTTCGGCATGGCGTTGTCTCCCTGCGGTCGGGTGATGAGATGATGAGATGTCTCCCTGCGGTCGACATGACAGGGCTGTGGGTGAGGGGCTGCCTCGCTTCGCTCGGCTTTGTCGTCGACCGCAGGGAGACATCCAAATGGGGAGTGGACTTTGGTTCCTCCCGGCGGCTGGCGTTGTCTCCCTGCGGTCGGGTGATGAGATGATGAGATGTCTCCTTTCGGTCGACATGACAGGGCTGTGGGTGAGGGGCTGCCTCGCTTCGCTCGGCTTTGTCATGTCGACCGCAGGGAGACATCCAAATGGGGAGTGGACTTTGGTTCCTCGCTTTGGTAAGGCGTTGTCTCCCTTCGGTCGGGTGGATGAGATGTCTCCCTGCGGTCGACATGACAGGGCTGTGGGTGAGGGGCTGCCTCGCTTCGCTCGGCTTTGTCATGTCGACCGCAGGGAGACATCCAAATGGGGAGTGGGTTTTGGTTCCTCCCGTCGGCATGGCGTTGTCTCCCTGCGGTCGGGTGATGAGATGATGAGATGTCTCCCTGCGGTCGACATGACAGGGCTCTTGTGGAGGGGCTGCCTCGCTTCGCTCGGCTTTGTCATGTCGACCGCAGGGAGACATCTAAAGGAGGAGTGGACGCTGGTTCCTCGCTTTGGTAAGGCGTTGTCTCCCTTCGGTCGGGTGGATGAGATGATGAGATGTCTCCCTGCGGTCGACATGACAGGGCTGTGGAAAAGGGCTGCCTCGCTCCGCTCGGCGAGATCGACATGGTCAAAATAGCAGATGGGGCTTTTAAAAAGTCGAAAATTTGGTATTTTTGATCTACTCCAAACCACACCCAATGAAAACTCACCTTTATTATGTTTACATCCTGACCAATGTCGGCAGAACGGTTTTATATATCGGGGTTACAAATAACCTGAAAAGAAGACTATTAGAGCATGTCTCCGGAAAAAATGCTGGGAATGGAGCCTTTACTTCTCGATACAATTGCCATCATTTGGTGTACTACGAATTGTTTGAAGACATTCAGGATGCTATTAACCGCGAAACAACGCTGAAAAAATGGTCGAGAGCCAAAAAGGAACACCTTATTGGCCAAAGAAACCCCAACTGGACCTTTTTGAATGATACGATTCAATCGGACTAGCAGCGGCCGAGCGAAGCGAGGCAGCCTCTCCCCCCGCCCCTGTCATGTCGACCGCAGGGAGACATCCAAAGGAGGAGTGGACGCTGGCTCCTCCTGTCGGCATGGCGTTGTCTCGGGTGATGAGATGAGAGGTCTCCGGGGGGACAGGGCTCTGTGGAGGCTGCCTGCTTCGCCGGCTTTGTCGTCGACCGCAGGAGACATCCAATGAGAGTGGGTTTTGGTTCCTCCCGCCCTTCGGCATGGCGTTGTCTCCCTTCGGTCGGGCGATGAGATGATGAGATGTCTCCTCCGGATGGCGTTGTCTCCCTTCGGTCTGTTGATGAGATGTCTCCTGCGGCAACAGGGCTGTGGGTGAGGGGGCCTCGCTTCGCTCGGCTTTGTCATGTCGACCGCAGGGAGACATCCAAAGGAGGAGTGGACGCTGGCTCCTCCTGTCGGCATGGCGTTGTCTCGGGTGATGAGATGATGAGATGTCTCCCTTCGGTCGACATGACAGGGCTCTTGTGGAGGGGCTGCCTCGCTTCGCTCGGCTTTGTCATGTCGACCGCAGGGAGACATCCAAATGGAAAGTGTAAAAGGGTAAAAGTACCATAGGGTTATTTGGTCCTGGCAAGGCGAACACCCATGCCGTTGCCGCGATAGCCGGGCGCGACGCTGCCGCGATCCGCAACCCGGCAGACCTGCGGGTCGTTGCCCCACGACCCGCCGCGACCCACACGGCCGGAGCCTGATGAAGGGCCGATAGGATTGGTTTGGCTGTCAGCGGAATAACTGCCGTACCAGTCGGAGCACAATTCATAAACATTGCCGCTCATGTCATACAGGCCCAGTTCATTTGGTGATTTGCCTTTGACGGGGTGAGTCGTTTTATAAGATTTTTCATAACCATACCAGGCCACATCATCCAGGTTATCACTGCCGGCATACAAGTACCCTTTGCTTTGTTTGCCACCGCGCGCCGCATATTCCCATTCCGCCTCGGTTGGTAGCCGATAGCGGGCGCCACCGCTTTGGGCGTTTAGTTTGGTCAGGAATTGTTGTATGTCCTCATTACTGACGCGCTCAACGGGACACTCATCGCAGCCGGTGTGATACAATTCCGTCGGATCGCTCCCCATTACCGCCCGCCACTGCGCCTGCGTCACTTCCGTCTGGCCAATATAGTAATCACGCAACGTTACATTGTGTGCCGGCTTTTCATCGTCGGTACAAACCTGTTGTTCACTGGTACAGCCCATCTTGAACGTGCCGCCTTTTACCAGCACCATGGTGCCAGCCAGGGGGTCAGTGTAGGTGGCCGCCTCTGCTGCCGGGCAGCCGTTGCGGGCAGGATCTCCTTTTTCATCTGGGCAGTCATCCCGATGATCCGGCACCCCGTCGTCGTCGCTGTCCGGGCAACCTTGCCAGTCCAGTTTGCCATACTTGTCGGGGCACTGGTCCAGGTCGTCGGGTACGTCATCCTTGTCGCGGTCGGCTGGTGCCGGGCAGCCGTTGTATTGCGCCGTGCCGGCCTGGAAGGGACAGGCATCGTCTTTGTCCGGTATGCCGTCGAAATCGCCATCCGGGCAGCCACGGACCGAGCCAGGGGTGTCCGGGCACTCGTCGGAGGCATCCGGGGTGCCATCGCCATCGCGGTCGGGGGAGGTAGGAACACCCGGGGTATCAGGTTGGGTACGGTATTTTTCCTGGAAATAGAAATTCGCGGTCAAAGAGGAGTTTTTGAACGGCACCTGCACTTGGCCGTATCGGGCAATAATCTGTTGGGTACTGGCCGCCACGCGGGTAAAAAGTTCGTCGATGCTCAGGTCAGGGGTACTCAGGTGTTGGAGAATGGCTTTGGTATACACACCGTTACCTAGTTCGCCACCATCGAATGAGCGCTGGCCAGGCGCAGCGGCAAAACCAATAAAGGTGCCTTGTGGAGCCGACATACTAGCCAGACCCTCATCGAGCCCGCCCCTGCTGGTCCAGTTGCGTGGAAATGGGTTGTCCCGACAAGCATCGAGCAGCAGTATTTTGGTGGGTACCTGGTATATTTCCATGTATTCGATGATACGCTGGGCTGCCAGGGCCTGGTATTTCACATCCACCTTTTGGCTGAGTTTGGCATCAATCGGGATGAGGTAGTTGTCGCCATCCACCTGTATGCCGTGGCCGGAATAGAAGTACAGCACCACCTGGTATTTCGACTGCGAGAGCCGGTCGCTCATGTCGGTGAGCGTTTTATCCATCGTATTCAGTCCGGCATCTTTATACTTCAGCACCTCGAATCCGCAGGCCTGCAAGGCATGCGCCATGCTGTCGGCATCGTTGAGGGTATTGGGCAGGGTAGACTGGTTTTGGTAAAGGGAATTACCCACCACCATGGCCAGCCGTTTGTCGGAAGTAGCCGCAGCCTCGCCGGTGATTCCCTTATCGATTTGGGCCTGCAAGCTCAATGTTAAAACCAACAGGAAATAAAGGAGTAGTCCGGGCTTTTTCATGGTGGAATTCATCTTCTGGTTTCAGGAACAAGCTCCAAGATAAAGATTTCCGATTTCTGATCTCCGAATTAAATTCAGAAATCGGAAATCATGCTATCGAAAATCGGAAACCCTTAATTTCGGTACACGTAGAACACCAGCGGCAAGATAGTTTTGTCGCTACCCAAGACATTGAAGTCCAATCATGGGGTGGTCAGAAATTTTAAATACGGGTAGGCCCTCCTGGATATATCGGGCTCCAGCCTTGGCTTTTTCTTTGGGATCCGGATAAAAGAAACCATGAGGGCAATGTTAAGGTATTGCAAAGCTTATCTCCACGATGGGGGTAATACCCTAAAAAGTTTACGAAAGTTAGCTGCTGCACTGCGAAGGATTAAGAGCATGTTGGGGATTTTCCTGCTGGGCCAAAAACGGTTCTTTTCTTGTCATTTTTCACCTTTTTTCAGTCATGTAATATCAACTATACTCCTTCAAAAACGTAAAAACTGGCAAAAGAAGCCCTCGTTTTTGCCTCCAGCAGAAAATCCCCAACATGCTCTAAAGCCAGCCCTGCTGATAACCTGGCCATGGAATACTTTGATTATGTACATTGGGTTGAGGCAGAATTAATGACGGTGGCTTAACGCAGGGTGTTTGGCATATCCATCTTATTTCCCATTACAAAAATCCACAAGGTCGGCAAAGCGGGCGAACAGTACCAGTATATCGCCCTCCAGAATAATGGTATCCGGAGTAACTACGCCAATGGAGCGCCGTTCAATCAGCGATTTTCCCAGAAAATTAGAGATTTCTGTGTTGCGCAATATGGTAATGAGGCTCAAACTCCGCGACCCGAAATCCAGGTTATCCACAGATCTGCCCACGAATTCTTCCGGGGCATCAAGTTCCACAATTTCGTGTTCCTCATCAATTGGGAAAGCCAGCAAACTGCCTTTGAGGGAGAAGCGCTCGGCCAATTGGTTGGCGTACTCCTCTTCAGGGTTGATGATTTCATACACGTTCATCGTTTCCAGGATGGCCTTGTGGGTGTACGAAATGCCGCGGGCTATGATTTTGTTGTGGGGATAATGGCGTTTCACCAATGCGGTGGTAATCAGGGAAGCCCCGACATCCTCTCCAATGCTGATGATGACAAAATCACTTTCTTCTATGGGCAGTTTTTCTATATTTTGTTCTTCTGTGGTGTCGGCCCCAACAACAAAAGTAAGTTTCTCCTTGTGCATTTCTACGTGATCCTGCCGGTTGTCGACGCCAATCACCTCATGCCCTTCATCGATGAGCCGTAAGCCCAGGCTGGAGCCAAAGTTTCCAAGTCCAATAATTACAAATTTCATAACACAGAAGGGCTTTAATTCACAAAGATATTGCTTTCCGGAAACTGCAGGAATCGGGTTTAGGGGCTTACTGATACTGGCAAAGATTGCTATAAGAAAGGTCAGAAAGTTGACGCGGCCCAGGAACATCAGGATAATGATCACCGTTTTGTTGGCCGTACACAATTGGCTGGTAATGCCCATGCTAAGCCCTACAGTTCCATAAGCCGAAAAACACTCAAAAGCAGCTTTCATCACATCCAGTTCCGGTTGAAAACTCACGAGTAAACAAGTTGCGGTACCGATTGCGATCAGTGAAAGGGAAATGATGGTGGTAATGCGTGAAATAACGTTTCCTGAAATGGTTCGCCATTTGTACACCAATCGGCCTTTCCCACGCACCTGGTTAAACAAATTCAGGGTTGCAATGGCAAATGTGGTGGTTTTGATGCCACCGGCAGTGGAGCCTGGGGAACCGCCAATCCACATCAGTAAAAGGTAAATGAGCAGGGTAGGGACTGCCATGGCGCCAATATCTACGGTATTGAAACCAGCAGTACGAGGGGTTACGGAACCAAAAAATGCGGAGACAATTTTACCCCACCAATTGTGGTCTTTCAGGGTGTTGTCGTACTCCAGAAAATAAAATGCAACCCAGCCCGCAAGCAGCAGGAAAATGGTGGTGCGGATCACCAGTGTGGTGTTCAAATCCCACTTTACAATCATTTTTTTGGGCTTGCCCATGTACGGACTGATTTCAAACAAAGCCCTGCGGATTTTGAACCGAATGACCGAAAAAATATTGAAAAACACATTGTAGCCTATACCGCCTGTAATGATCAGAAAAGCGATTACCAATTGGAGGTTGTAATTGTATCGTACACTGTCGTCGTACAGCGAACTGGAAAAGGTGGAAAACCCGGCATTGCAAAAGGCCGAAACCGAATGAAAGACAGCGAAAAACCAGTCGGTTCCGGGTGTAGTATAATACACCGCCAATGCGCCGATCAATTCTACACCGAATACAAACAGGATGATTTTAACCAGACTCCTGAAGGTGTGGCGCAGGTTGTCGGCACTGATCAGGTCGGTGAGGAAAATGAGGTCGCGGAACGATTTTTCACCCTTGAACAGAATGCCAAACATGTTGGTGAAGGTAAGAATACCGATACCGCCCGCCTGGATTAACAACAAGATTAAACCTTGCCCAACACCAGTGAAATCTTTGCCAGTATCCAATACCGCCAAGCCGGTCACGCAAACAGCGCTGGTGGAGGTGAACAATGCATCAATAAAACTAACGCCACGGTAACTTGCATGGGGCAGCATCAGGGCAAATGCACCCAACAGGATAATGCCGGCAAACGTACTGACAAAAGCAAGCGCCGGGTGTAGATGCTGGTAAAATTTTAAGAAAGTATGCTCTGAAATGTCGATGAGGATAACCAAACCGGCTAAAAGGTGAAAAGCAAATTCTGGCAAGGGTTCCAGGGCCCAGAAACCCAGTATGCTGTGGCCCATCAACAAGAGGGTAATGAACACCAAAAAAACAGAAAGCACTTTGGTTGTAGCGGGGTGAAAGGCCCTTGCACGCTGAATACTTTTGCTCAGTAAAACAGGGCTGTAGAAGATGAACAAACCAAAAAACATGGTGTCTTGAACCCCGGGGACATCGCCGATGCGCAGCCCCAACACGATGAGTACCAAAATCTGGAAGTACCAGGAATTGGTCAGTGTCTTCAACAACCTTAAATGAATACCAATGCGTTTCATGTTACCAGCCTCAAAGGAAACCCTTTTCCGGGGAATTGTAAAAAAATAGAAGGGTAGCGCAATTGGACCGGTTTATTTTTTGCGTTTCTTCTTCACACGCGCCTCGTTGGCTTCAATTTCCTTCAACAGCGCTTTCATGTCAACGGTAATGTCTTTGGAGGTTTCCTTGGTTTCGATATATTCGTTTTTTCCAATCTCCAATACCGCAACTTTTTTGCCAATATAAGGTTTCAATTTCCTCCAGCATGGGTTTCTCTTCCGGACTTGCAAAGGCGATGGCCCTGCCTTTTTGCATGCCACGGCCGGTGCGGCCAACACGGTGAACGTAATTTTCAGCCTGGTCGGGCAGGTCGTAGTTTATCACCTCATCTACGTTGGGTATGTCTATCCCACGGGCACTGACATCGGTGGCGATGAGCATTTTTACTTCGCCTTTGCGAAACTGATCCATGACGGAAAGCCGGTCACTTTGTTCTTTGCCACCATGCATGGTGATGCTGGCTATACCAACACGTTCCATCGCCTTGTGTACGCGTTCAGCGCGCACTTTGGTGCGTACAAATACCAGCATTTTGCTGTCGGGGTTTTCCAACACCACCCGCTCCAAAAAGAAACGCTTGTCGTCCATGGCGATGTGTGCCACAGCGTGCTGTACATTCTTGGAGACGGGGTCTTTAGGTGAAATCTGGATGCGAATGGCATTGCTGACCAGGGAATAGGCCAGTTTTTTGATTTCCTCATCAATGGTTGCCGAAAAGAACAGTGTTTGCCGTTTTTTGGGCAAAAACCGGATCAAGTCGCGAATATCCTTGATAAAACCCAGGTCGAGCATGTGGTCCGCTTCGTCCAGCACCAAAATTTCGATGCTCCGTAGGCTAAGGTGGCGTTGACTTACCAAATCGAACATCCGGCCGGGCGTGGTGATTAGGATATCAACCCCGGCTTGCAACTTGGCAATTTGAGGGTCCTGGTCAACGCCGCCGGTCAGGCTGTAGATAGACAGCCCCAATCCTTTTCCAAGTGTCTCGAAGGCTTCCCGGATTTGAATGGCCAATTCCCGCGTGGGTTCCATGACCAGACAGCGGATGCCTTCAGCGTTTTTTTTGCTTTTGGCATCCGACAACATTTGCAGGATGGGGATGGCGAAGGCAGCCGTTTTACCGGTGCCGGTTTGGGCTATAGCCAGCACATCCTCTCCTTTCAGGATCGGCGGTATGGCCTTGAACTGAATGTCAGTCGGGCGCCTGAAGTTCAGTCCCTGCAGGTTCGCTTTTATTTTTGGCCTTAGCCCATTGAAGTCTTCAAATCTCATCGCAAGGGCAAAGATAGGGAAAGCGCAGGCAGTGCCCCCTTAGTCGGTCAAAATTAGTTGAAACACCTGGATTGGTTGGCCCGCTATGCTGAGTCGTACCGCATACATCCCAACGGGTAGCCCATCCGGAAGCTGCATTCTAACCACTGTGCCCGTTGGCAGATTGTTCTGCTGCATGACCACGCTTCCTACACTGTTGATGATTTGGACGGAGGCGACCTGTTCTTGCCAGTCTTGCAGGTCCAGCTGGAAAATACCGCTGCTGGGATTCGGGTAAAGCCGGGCGTTTCCGGTTTGGGTACTGTTCCGGTCTGTGGCTTGCGGCTTGCTTGCAGTGGCATAACAACCGTAGGTACTCAGGTGGGTTTCGTAGTAAGCCCCATTATTCAGTCGGGCATAGCCATAAACATAATCCGGCGTTGCCTGCGGGGGCAAGGTGTATTCCAAAATATCCGCACTGCCGCCGGAGAGGCCATTGCCCGAAACTGTTTTGAACCGAATGGAATAAAAAGGCGCGAAATTCGGGTTGCGTACCAGGTAATCGTTTCCTGCGGCAGAAGTGTAGATGCTGTTGTTGGGCATGTTGGCCTGTAATCCAGCTGGTAATCCGAAGGCTACGTAAGCCATTCCGCTGCTGCATTTATTGGTGATCCGCAAGCGAACGGTTTTGCTTTGGTCTGGCTGGACGGCAATATTCAACAGTTCAAAACGGATACAAACGGTTTCTTTTACATCACATGCCGTTTCTGGCGCCAAAACCTCGATGGTGGTGCAACAACTGGCTGTATTGCCGCAACCATCGCTTGCCGAAAAGCAAACCACACTCTGGCCAATGGGAAATGCACTGCCCGAACTTAGGCCAATGGTTTCCAGCGGATCTACGCCGCAGCTACAATCACCGGTTATCGTCGGGGCCGGATATGGCACAGTTGCCGTCGTTGCATTTACCGCTGCGGTAACGGGCGCTACCGTGGGACAATCCAGGTGCAATGCGCTGGGCGCTACCATAACTTGTATCGTGTCGGTTTGTACCACCCCACAACTGTCGGTGACTGCCACCCAGTAGCTGCCAGCAGTTGTTACCTGGTATTCATTGCCAGTACTGCCATCCTGCCACAGTACCTGTGGGAAAGTACTGCCCACAGCGAGGCTGAAAATACTGTCTTTGCAAAGGCTGAGGTCGGGACCAAAGTCGAGCACGACATCACAAAGCGGATCGGCGCAGCTCGGCGGGCAGTAATCCTGCGCCATGAAACTTTTGCTGGACAGGCCGGGGACCGAGTACGCTGTTGCTTCCTGTAAAAAAGTTCCGTCGCCTACGAACCAGTCGGAAGAAGGCTCGTCATGTGATTCCGCGCTGATGTCTAAATTCTGGTTGCAACAATCGGCAAAAAGGCCAAGGCTGTCTGTTTGCACAAAGTATAAGGGCCATATGTTGGCGCCAGGGCTTGTGTTGTTGTCGAGGTTTCCAGCCAGGGTAAAACGACCATCAGGCTGGGCATAGCCCAGGTGCAGTGTTTCTGCGCGATCACTGCCGAAATAATGCGACCATTGCACCTGTCCGTTGGCGTCGAGTTTGATGGCTGTTGCTGCGCCGCCCGTACCCACGTTGTTGGCGGTGGCAAGAAGGAGCAGGCCAGAATCCGGACAAGCAATGGCATTGCGCAACACCAGGCTTTCAGAGACGGGCGTTCGGTACGTTTTTGTCCACAGCACCGCGCCATTGGCATCTGTTTTTTTTACCCAGGGTTGCCGCGCAGCGTTGGAGATGCCTTGCGGATCTTGTCGGGAGCCGGCCATCAGACAAGATTGGTTTCCCGAAGGATGCAGGTAAATCTTGCCCTGCGCTGCGAACGGCATATCAATCCTTTTAGCCACATCAACAAAACCGCTGTTGTAATCGGATCCTACCAGTGCCACAAAGGGCCCGGGAGTAACCGTGGCCGCGCTCCAAATCCGGTCGTTTTGTTTCACCAGCGCGTTAAATTTCACAACGTTGGGGTAAACGCCATAAGTTCTGCTCCAGGCCAAATTGCCATCGTTGTCGATTTGCATCAAGGCGCCATCGGTGTTGCCAAAAGTGTCGCCATTTTGCGCGCCGGCCAGCACATAGCCATCGGGAATACCGATGATGTTTTCAATGCGCGCGTCCGCATCCAGCACGGTACTCCAAAGCGGATTGCCATCACCATCGGTTTTTAGGAGTAAAAGCGTTTTCTTCTCAAAGGGAGCGGGAAGTACTACGCGACCGGCAAGGAGGTAGCCGCCATCATTGGCGACGATAATGTTGCTGAAAAAAGTGTAATCGGGGAAGGCAAAATCCTGTTGCCAAAGGAAGTTGCCACTTGGGTCCAGTTTGAGCAGAAAAGGGACATTGCCGGACTGAAATCCAACCAACGCGAAACCACTGGTATCGGCCACCATGTCGGTGTAAGTTTGTTCAGACCCCTGGGAATATACCTTTTGGGTGCTTGCGGTTTGGGATTGCAAAAACGAACTGGCCGCCAAAAGGATGGCAATTAAAACACGGAGGCGCATAAGGATGATGGTTATTAAAACGAAAGCAAAAATACCAGTTATTCCTGAGGGCGCACTACCTGAATTGGTTTAAAAAAGAAAGGGGTTTGAAATTTGACAAGTCATGGGTGTTTCCCATGCTCCTGTCAAACCTCAAGCCCCATATATGGCTTATAATCAAATTCTTACGGCCGATTTAGTGCCTGCCGTTTCCTTTTTTCTTTACTGTGGTGCTGCTTTTCTGATGGGTGGCGGAGTTGCCGCGCGGGCCCGTTTTCGTTGTCGTCGATTTTTGTTTGGTTACGCTGTTGCCTCTCGGACCCTGCACCGTGGTGCTTTTAGTCTGTTTCGTGCCTTGCCCACCGCGTGGGCCGGTGGCCTTGGTGGTCGTCGTGGTGCGTTGTACACCAGCTTTACCACTTGCATTACGCCGGGTAACGGTAGTGGTGGTACGGGTGTGCACTACTTTCGATTGGGTGCGGCGCGGGGTATATACATTGTGAGCCCTAACGACACGGTGGGTTGTTACAACATGATAATGCCGGCGGTAAGGGTGCGCATAGGCGTAATACCGAGCATAGGGGCGTGGCCTCCATGGGCGCCAGTACGATGGATAAACCCTCCAGCGGTAAGGCGAAACATATACCCGGTAACCCGGAGCATAAACGAAGCGCACGCTTTGCCACAGCCACACGTTAACCACGATGCGTACCGGTGCGTGCAACATGGCAGGGCCGCCTTTTCCACCTTTCTGAATTTCTTCCTCAAAAGGCTCCACCAATGTTTGGCTGCCGTACACATCTTCGTCGCCAACGATTTGGAGCATCGCTACTTCCTTATCGGTTTTTTCAATTTCGATGACAGCGATGTCCTGTGATTCGGTTTCGCTGACGGGAACCTGTAATACAATCGCGTGTACATCGCCGTCCATGTTGTCGATCACACGGATGTAATCAATCTCACCGTCTTCGTTGAGGTCCAGGTTGTTGATGTTGTTGCTTTCGGTGTTGAGCATTTTTTCAAATTCTTCCAATGAACTGGCTTTTTTGAAAAGGTCCAGTGCCGCTTCAAGGCTGAAACCATCCCCGGGAAGCCCTGTGCTGTCGGCCTCCATGTCATTTTGGGCCTGCACGTTGAAACTGAGAAATAGTGCCGAAAAAGCACCCAGTAAAATTGATTTCCAATACGTTTTCATACCATGTTTTTATTAATTATGAATAGGATTTTGCTGTTAAAACGCCCGATGTTGTTCCTTGTGTGGGCATTTGGTTGGTTTGACTTAATTTTAACTAAAAGGTTTAAAAGGGTCAAAAAACTGCTTTGTTGATAACTTGAATTGGCCAATTCAGTTGGATGGCCGATTTTTACATTTTTTTAGCCTGGTTCAATTATTGCTGATGTATCCTGCCCGAATTGCCCCCCAACTTGGAATTCCTGTTCACCGCGTTCAAGCGGTAGTTGATCTGCTGGACGCCGGGGCCACCATCCCTTTTATTTCCCGTTACCGCAAAGAAGCCACCGGTTCGCTCGACGAGGTGCAGGTGGGCGATATTCAGGATTTGCTCAAACGCCTCCAGGACCTCGATAAGCGCCGGGAAGCCATTCTTCAGAGCATTGAAGAGCAGGGCAAACTGACGCCAGATCTCCGCAAGGCTATTGAGGCCGCCGGTACCATGACCGAACTGGAGGATCTTTACCTGCCTTACCGGCAAAAACGCAAAACGCGCGCCTCCGTGGCCATCGAACGCGGCCTGGAACCCCTGGCAAAGCGAATTTTTGCGCAAAAGGACCGCGAAGTGAACACCCTGGCTGCAAGCTACATCACCGATGATGTTCCCAGCGTAGAGGATGCCCTTCAGGGCGCCCGCGACATCATTGCGGAGTGGATTAACGAAGACAAGCAGGCCCGCGATCGTATCCGCAGGCATTTTGAAAAAGGCGCCGTCATTGCTTCCCGACTGGTGAAAGGCAAAGACGAGGCTGCCGCAAAATACCGCGATTACTTCGAGTGGAGCGAAAAACTGGCCAATTGCCCTTCCCACCGCCTGTTGGCCATGCGCCGTGGTGAGGAGGAAGGTTTTCTCCGCGTAGGCATTGCCCCGGAAGAGGAAGATGCCATTCATGACCTCAACCGGATTTACCTGCACTACAGTGGGGAGTCCTCTGAACAGGTAAAACTGGCGATCAAAGATGGCTACAAACGCCTGCTGGAGCCCTCCATTGAAACGGAATTCCGTAACCTCAGCAAGGAAAAAGCCGATTTGGAGGCCATCCGTGTGTTCGCGGAAAACTTGCGGCAGTTGCTCCTCAGCGCTCCCCTGGGAGAAAAGCGGGTGTTGGGCATCGACCCTGGTTTTCGCACGGGCTGCAAGATTGTTTGCCTCGATGCCAGCGGCATGCTCCTGTACAACTCCGTTATTTATCCGCACGACCCACAACGGCAGGTGTTTGAAAGCAAAGAAAAAATAGAATTGCTGGTGGAAAAATACGCCATCGATGCCATTTCCATCGGCAACGGAACAGCCGGCCGTGAAACCATGGATTTTCTTCGCCAATGTGGCTTCAAGCACCGGGTAGATGTATTTCAGGTGAATGAAGCCGGGGCCTCCATTTATTCCGCATCAGAAATTGCCCGGGAAGAATTTCCCAAGGAAGACCTCACGGTGCGCGGTGCGGTCAGCATCGGTCGGCGGCTCATGGACCCGCTGGCAGAACTGGTTAAGATCGATCCGAAAAGCATCGGCGTGGGGCAATACCAGCACGACGTCAACCAAAGCCTGCTGAAAGGCAGCCTCGATCGAACCGTGGAATCCTGCGTCAACAGCGTGGGCATCAACCTGAACACGGCGAGTAAGCACTTGCTGACCTATGTTTCCGGCCTCGGCCCTGCGCTTGCCCAGAATATCGTGCAATACCGCACGGAAAATGGGCCCTTTAAAAAGCGCAGCGAGTTAAAGAAGGTGGCGCGGCTTGGCGACAAGGCTTTTGAGCAGGCGGCCGGCTTTCTCCGGATTCGAGGCGGCGCTAACCCGCTCGACAACACGGCGGTACACCCGGAACGTTATGGCTGGTGCAGCAAATGGCCAAAGATCTGGGCTGTTCGGTGCCGGATTTGATCGCAGACAAGGCCTTACGGCAGAAAATTGACCTTAAACATTACGTCAAGGGGGGATGTGGGTTTGCCAACCCTTCAGGATATTGTCAAAGAACTTGAAAAACCGGGACTCGATCCTCGCGGCATGGCACAGCCCTTTGAATTTGGGAACGTGCGCAGCATCGAAGATCTATCACCGGGTATGATTTTGCCGGGCATCGTCAACAACATCACCAATTTTGGCGCTTTTGTCGACATTGGTATAAAAGACAGCGGCCTGGTGCATGTTTCGCAATTGGCCGATAAATTTGTTTCCAACCCGGCGGATGTTGTAAAACTCAACCAACAGGTGACCGTTCGGGTACTCGAGGTTGACTTGCAGCGCAAACGGGTTTCACTCACCATGAAGGGTATTTGATGGAATAAAAGACTTTTGCGGCTTATTACACCATCGCGGTTGGCGCTATGCTCCTGCAAAATTGTGGGAATAACAGCATGGCTATTTCACCCGTTCGGGTGAAAATGGGTGAAGCGGCATGTCAGCCAAATAAGTTCTAAGGGAATTCTAAGTCTTTTTGCGCCCTTGAGGCGCTATTTTTGCCTTGCATTATTTACCGAATGCAGGTAAAAGCCCTGTATTCTCCTGAAAATCAAATTACCGTTGTCTGTTTGCTTAGAATGATCTACTTCATTTCTAATCATAAACCCGTATGTACATGGACAACGTTTTACCCGCTCAATCCTGGTTCGATAAGAACCAAAACCTGCTCATCCGCTGGAGTTTAGGCATTTGCTATTTCTGGTTTGGCATGTTGAAGTTTCTTCCCCAATTTAAGCCCTGCCGAGCAGCTGGCCCAACTGACCATTCACAAGCTCACCTTTGGGCTCATACCCGACAACATCAGCATCCTGCTGCTGGCCATTTGGGAAGTAGCGGTTGGTATCCTGTTTTTTAGTGGCTACTTCCTCCGTTTTGCCACCTGGGCAGCCATTGTGCACATGGTGTGCACGTTCACAGTGCTCTTTCTTTTTCCGGAACTCTCTTTCTCTGAGGCGCCTTATGCCTGGACGCTGGTTGGACAGTACGTGGTCAAAAACCTGGTATTTTTGGTGGTCATGGGGATTTTGCTGCGGGATACCAAATCGCAATGATTCTCTTCAAAAACTTACCCCACAAATTTTTTTTGCCTGAAAATTTGCGGGGTAAGTCCTAGTGCTTCGACCACTGGCGATAAACAAGCTACTCATCTACAATCCGGAATGCCAATCCGCCCATGTTCCTGGCAGCGGCATCTCCCGGACATTTCACCTTGATGTCGTCTATGAAGATCATGCTGCTGTCGGGCAAGGCAAGAATCTCTGCTACTTTTTTTTCAGAAAAAACAGCACCTTGACTCCTCTCTGGGTAGCTGGGCTCACCGCGATGAGGAACCAGCGTGACTTGACTTTCAACAACCTGGCACTGGGCATCGAACTCAAAATTTTCCAGGAGCGCATGGAGCACAAATCCTGATTTCAGCAACTCCTTTTTGCTCACCGTAGATGATTTTCTACCGGCTAACATGGGCACGGGATCCGGGACTCGCTTTACCCGGTACTCTGTGCTGCTGAGGAGTTGATCATTTTTATAAATTTCAATAAAAACTGAACCGGGCCTGGTCACGAGCACATTGTAGTTTCCGTTTTCGCCAATTATTTTGCCTTCTCCTTTGAGTTTTGGGGTCCACTCATCATTGCGCAGTCCGTTCACTGCGATGTGAACAGGATTGTCAACGCCGATGTAAAAGATGTTCATCTTGTCGAGCTGGATGGCTGTGGGTGGGGGCATTTGGAACGCTGTCACTGACAAGGGTAAGGACAGCGGGAGTTTCAACAGTTGCTTTGGGCTCTGGCTTATTTGCAACAATTACAGCGGCAGGAGCGGGTAGGAAAAACTCGGGTTGTAGAATCGAGAAAATGTGGTTTGCCGGGTTGGGCGTGGCTTGTTCAGCGGGTTTTGGGGCAAAAATCAGGGCGCTGAACCCAAGCAGGGGTAATATCAGCCAGGATTGAAAGTCCGCGCGTTGTGGAGTAATTCCTGTCAGCCGCATGATGCGTGTATTGAAAGGGGAATTGCCGGAAGCTGCCATAGTAAATACGTTTTTAGTGCTTGAAAAATGGAGGTTGAGGTCCACCAGCGTTCGCGCGTACAACAGCTGGTCGGAAGTATGAAGCAAAACGATATCGTCGCAAGCGTATTCCCGCTGAACCCGGGCCTCTTTGGACAAAAGGCGGAACAGTGGGTGGTAAAAAAACAGGGTGTCCATGACCAATTGGATCAAATTCACCAAATAATCCAGTCGGCGAATATGCGCCAGTTCGTGGATCAACAGTGCTTCGAGTTGAGCAGGAGTTATATGTAAATGAAGTCCGATCGGCAGCAGAATTACTGGTTTCCAGAAACCTATCGTCATGGGCCCTTGTACTTGTTTCGACTCCAGCACCTGCACCCATTTGCGGATGCCGAGTTTTGTCGCCAGGCATTGGTTTGGGTCTGTATGGCACCCTTTACCGGACTGGTTTGTTTTCTTAGTCGTTGTGTTAGCCAGTATGCCCCCCAACAGTTGGGTGGCAAAAACGGCAGCGCCCAGGAACCAGAGCAGGCCGAGCCAAGGCAGGAATCGACCCAATTTTTGGTACAATGTTTCCGTGCTGGCATTAAAATGGGCGACTGGAAGTTGGTTTTCGGGGCTTAAGGCCACCGATTGCCGTGCCGATTCCGACAACACGATGGTTGACGGTTTTGCTGCTGGCTGCAGCCGCTGGAAGGTGTTCAGGAATGTGAACGCCGACCAGCAACAAGCCAGCAACATGGTCAGCATGGCCAGTCGATAGCGAAAATTACCCTGCGTGGGAAAAATCAGCGCGCTGACTTTAAAAGCCAGATACAGCAGCGCAATTTGCCAGATGGAATGGAACACCGCCCATCCGATGGCTTGAAATACCGTTGGGATCATCATGGTTTTGGTGTTTGTTGGTCGAGCCAGGTTTTCAAAGCAAGGAGCTCTTCTTCGGGGGTCGATTCAGCGCCCAGGGCATGCATCATCATTTTAAGCGCAGAACCTCCGAAGGCGGTCTGGGTCATTTTATCCAGCAAATCAGTCTTAACTTCCTGCTCTTTCAGTTTACTGACATACAGGTGGGTGCCAGCGGCATCTGTTCGGCTGAGCACCCCTTTCTCGGTAAGGCGTTGTATCTGTTTTAGTACAGTGGTGTATCCAACATCCTTGTTCACACAGATGCGCTCGAAAACATCCCGAACACCTACTGGTTCGAGTTCCCAGATGATTTGCAGGATTTCGAGTTCCGCGTCGGTAGGTTGGTAGCTTTTAGTTTCCATACGATGGGTTGAGATGGTAAATTAAGCTGTACAGCAGAAGATCTGGCGCCTCTCAACCATCTCAACTTAATACGGCAAAACAAAATTATACGACAATTGTCGTAGTTCCAAATATATCTACGACAATTGTCGTATTTGTCAAAAACTTTAACATATTGTCGTCAAAGTCCCATATTTGCCGAGCGCAAAAATCAAATCCATGCACATCCTCATCGCTTCCGATTCCTTCAAAGATGCCTTGCCCGCTTCCAGGGTATGCGCTGCACTGGCGCGCGGAGCTCAATCGGCTATGCCAGATGCTGAGCTTACCGAATTCCCATTGGCCGATGGGGGAGAGGGGACCTACGAGGTCTTGGCCGCTCATCTGGAACTGCAGGCGGTCGCCATAACCGCCAGCAACCCTTTGGGTAAACTTATCGAAACATCGTACGGGCGCAGCAAGGACGGTCGTCTTGCCTTTGTCGAAATGGCGCGCACAGCAGGGTTACAACTGCTCCAACAGGAGGAACGCAACCCACTGCTGACCACCACGGCCGGAACGGGCGTTCATATCCGGCATGCGCTGGAAACAGGTGTTCAGGAACTTGTGCTGGCCATCGGCGGCAGTGCTACCAACGATGCCGGCATGGGTATGGCCACTGTGCTCGGCTGGCGTTTTGAAGATGCGCAGGGCCGTTCGCTGGAGGGCATTGGCGCCAACCTGATCAAGGTGAAAAAGGTGTTTCCTCCAGAAAAGCGCTTCCCGGTGCCTGTTTCGGTGATTTGCGATGTGTCGAACCCGTTGTATGGCCCGACGGGTGCGGCGCAGGTGTATGCCAGGCAAAAAGGTGCCGATGATGCAGCCATTGAACAATTGGATGCCGGGCTCCGGCATTTTTCCGGTCTGGTGGAAACGGCTTTGGGCCGCCCGGCGCTTTCCCAAACGCCCGGTGCTGGCGCCGCAGGCGGCATGGGCTTTGGCGCAATGGCCTTCCTCAATGCCCGACTGCAACCCGGCATCGAACTCGTCATGGAATTGGCGGGGTTCGATGAAGCGCTCCGCAAAGCCGACATAGTACTGACAGGAGAAGGCAGCATTGATGCCCAAACGGTACACGGTAAACTCGTAAAAGGTATTTGTCAGAAAGCCGCGCTGCACAATATTCCGGTGATCGGCTTCTGTGGCCGCCTGGCCGCCAGTGAAGCAGACCTAAAGGCCATCGGTCTTCACAGCGCCCATTGCATCAACCCCGACCCGACGAAGCCTTTACCCGAGATGCTGGCAGGAACAACACGCAACCTGGAAATTAGTGCGCACGAATGGTTCACAAAATGGGCGATTGATGTATAAAGTAATGCGTTTACCCTTCAATTACCACCTTGCCAACAGCTGGTTTCAAGCGGCCAGGTGATGTAAATAAATCAATTAGGGCAATAACAATTGTACCAATTTTAAGGAAAACGGAGCAATCCAGTTACCTTTGTACAATTGTAATCATTGACCAAAAACACGATCCAAGCATGAAAAAACTACTGTTTGCGCTTTTCCTGAGCAGCGCATTTTCCAGCATTTCCGCCCAAACTACCTGCAATGACGCCTACGGGTACATGGAAGAAGGCTCCCGGTTGGAGTACACTTCCTACGACAAAAACGACAAGGTGACTTCCGTTTATTCCCACCAATGCAAGAACATTGAGGAAAGCAACGACACTCTCATCGCCTACCTGGATGTAAAAGGTACCGACGCCAAAGGAGAGGATACTTATGCCGGCATGTACACCATGAAATGCCTGAACGGTACCATTTTTATGGACATGCGCTCCCTGATGCCTGCCACCGCCACTGCCAACACGGAAATGAACATGGAAATGCAAATTGACGGCGCCGACCTCAGTTTTCCCTCCAACATGGCCGTCGGTGAAAGCCTCGAAGATGGCGAAATGGTGATGCGCATGATGTCGAACGACGTACAGGTGATGCAAATGCGTTTCCTCATGACCAACCGCAAAGTGGATGGCAAAGAAACCGTGACCACCGCTGCCGGCACCTTCGATTGCATCAAAATGAGCTACGATATGGAATTCAAAATGCTCATGAGCCGCTCCTACCGCAACACCCAATGGTATGCCAAGGGTGTAGGTATGATCAAATCAGAAACGTACGACAAAAAAGGCCGGTTGGACAGTCGGATGGAGTTGACGAAGTTTGAAAAATAAGACAGGATTAACAAGATTTATACGTAGAGCGAATGACAGGATTAACAAGATTTTTCAGGATGAACAAGATAAAATAAAATGTTTTGACTGATAAATAATCTTGTCGATCCTGGAAATAGTGTTACCAACGCTTAATATAAAAAATCTTATTAATCCTGAAAAATCTTGTTAATCCTGTCATTCGCTCTACGCAAAAACTGTCATTCCTGTCTCATTTCCGCAGCCGAATCGTAAACGTATTCCCGTTGTCCAGCGTCAGTTTGCCGAAACGGTCGCAGCTGCCGTCGCCAAAATCGAAGGTAGCGCTGCGGTCGCCGCGGGTGAACTCCAGCGCGCCTTCCGAAATCCAGCGGCAGAATGCCTTTTTAATCAGCGGTTGGGTGATGGCCACCGTATAGGCTTCACCAAGTCGGTTGGTACCCGATGCGGTACCGGTGGTACTCCAGATATTGTCCCAGAAGGTCAGGGTAGCGCCGCCTTCAATCAGGGTAGTGGTGTAGTTGCTGTTCCAGCTGGTAGTGGTGCCATCGGAGAAGCCCAGGTTAAGTCCCGTTGCGGTGGTGGTAAACGACCACAGGTTATCGGTATTCAAGCCGTTGTTGGTCCAGGATTTGCTGCCCTGCACACTAACATCGTCGATGACGTAGTTTTCGAATGTCACCGTGCGCACGGCGCCTGCCGTAAACAGTGAGGCAGTTTGCTGGATGACAATTTTTCCTTTGTGGATACGGCCGCTGTTTTCGGGGTACTCACAGCCCGCTGCCAAAATCGATGGTGACGGTATTGGGCCATTGTCCCCAGGGTTGCGCAAAGGTAATAGTTGGACAAAGGTTGGAGCCGCCGCCGCGCTCCTCTATGGCCAAATCAACATCCAGGTCGAGTTGAGCAGAAAAATCGGTTTGCGTGATGACATCCTCTGTGGTGTTCACCATGGCTTCGTCGGCCTTGGCGTCTTCCGATTTTTTGCAGGATTGAAAAGCGGTGGTAGCGACAAGCAGTACTACGATCGGAAAGAGGGATTTTTTCATGGCAGCAGACGTTGATTAGTTGTGAATGATATTATAACGGCTACGCCCCGCGGGTGTTATTTAAGGGAAAGTTAAAGGCGGGTTAAATGTAGCGGCGACTTCAGTCGCCGCATGTTTCCAGAAATTACCACGGCAATATCTTGTACAACTTTGTTGCTTTCATCCACTAAAGTCGCCGCTACATTCCGTACCTTTACCCCCACTATGGAAGCCGGAAAAACATTACTGGACCACGATCGGCTGTCGCTGACCATCGAACGCCTCTGTCACCAACTGATGGAAGACTGGGGCGATTTTTCCGACGCCTGCATCGTTGGCATTCAGCCACGGGGTGTTGCGCTGTCCGACCGCATCCACAAGCGCCTGCAGGAACTCACCGGCAACGACCACATCCAATACGGTCGGCTGGACATTACCTTTTACCGCGACGATTTCCGGATGCACGACAAGCCCCTGTCGCCGCATCCGAACGACATGGATTTCATCGTCGCCGATAAGAAAGTACTCCTCATCGACGATGTGCTGTACACCGGTCGCACCATTCAGGCGGCTCTGGCGGCCCTGCAACACTACGGCCGGCCCAAACTGGTTGAGCTGCTGGTGCTCGTCGATCGCCGCTTCAACCGCCACCTCCCCATTCAGGCAGATTATATCGGACTCTCCGTAGATGCGCTCGACGAGGCGTACGTGAAAGTCAATTGGCAAGAAGTACACGGCACTGAGGAGGTGCTGTTATTTGATAAAAAGGGGCAGTAGGGTAGGATTTAGAGTGGGATTTAGAGTAGGCAGTAGAGAGGGATTTAGAGTGGGCTGTAGAGTAGGCTGTAAATGGGCTGTAAAGTAGGATGGCCCCATTTCAGCCCACTCTATAGCCAATTTTACAGCCCACATACCGCCAACTCTATAACCACTCTAAATCCTACTCTAAAACCCACTCTACAGCCAACTATACAGCATGAAGCAACTCTCAACGCGCCACCTCATCGGCATCAAGAGCATCACCGAAGATGACATCCAGCTCATCTTCGAGACGGCCGATAACTTTAAGGAAGTCATCAACCGGCCGATCAAGAAGGTGCCGTCTTTGCGCGATATTACGGTGGCCAACCTCTTTTTTGAAAGCAGCACCCGCACCCGCGTATCGTTTGAATTGGCGGAGCGCCGACTGAGTGCTGATACCGTTAACTTCGCCGCGTCCTCTTCCTCCGTCAGCAAAGGCGAAACCCTGCTGGACACCGTCAACAACATCCTGTCCATGAAAGTGGACATGGTGGTGATGCGGCACCCCGCCCCCGGCGCCTGTGTTTACCTTGAAAAACGCATCCCCGCCAACATCATCAATGCCGGCGACGGCACCCATGAGCATCCGACCCAGGCGCTTCTCGATGCCTTTTCCATCCGGGAAAAACTGGGCGATGTAGCCGGCAAAAAAGTGGCCATCATTGGCGATATCCTGCACAGCCGGGTTGCCCTCAGTAATGTATTTTGCCTGACCAAATTGGGTGCTAAAGTGCGGGTTTGCGGACCGCCCACCCTGATTCCAAAGCACTATGCCGAACTTGGCGTAGAAGTGTCGCACGATGTACGCGATACCCTCCGCTGGTGCGACGTGGCCAACGTGCTGCGCATCCAACTCGAGCGGCAGGACATCAAGTACTTTCCCAGCCTCCGCGAATACCACCAGTACTTCGGCATTAACAAACAGATGCTCGACGAACTCGATAAAGAAATCGTCATCATGCACCCCGGCCCCATCAACCGCGGTGTGGAAATCACCTCCGATGTAGCCGATTCCAACCACAGCATCATCCTGCAACAGGTGGAAAACGGGGTGGCCATACGCATGGCAGTATTGTATTTGCTGGCTGCCAGGAACTGAGGATTTACGATATCCGATTTGCGATTTACGATATTCGATGTATACAAGCACTCAACTCCGTCAGTAACTTCAGGGTATATCAAACGAAGTTGAGTGCTTGTATACATCACACATCGCAAATCCACATCGCAAATCGGATTTATGATTTCCGAAATCCGATTTCCGATTTACGATGTATACAAGCACTCAACTCCGTCAATAACTTCAGGGTGTATCAAACGAAGTTGAGTGCTTGTATACATCACACATCGCAAATCCACATCGCAAATCGGATTTATGATTTCCGAAATCCGATTTCCGATTTACGATGTATACAAGCACTCAACTCCGTCAATAACTTCAGGGTGTATCAAACGAAGTTGAGTGCTTGTATACATCACACATCACAAATCCACATCGCAAATCGGATTTATGATTTCCGAAATCCGATTTCCGATTGAGGTACAAGCACTCCAACTCCGTCAATAACTTCAGGGTGTATCAAACGGGGCAACCACATCGCAAATCGGATTTATGATTTCCGAAATCCGATTTCCGATTTACGATGTATACAAGCACTCAACTCCGTCAGTAACTTCAGGGTATATCAAACGAAGTTGAGTGCTTGTATACATCACACATCGAAAATCCACATCGCAAATCGGATATCGCAAATCGGATATCGAAACCCCCTTCTTCGCGTCACTTTTCGGTCAGGAACCCCATACGGCCGACTACCGAGCCTTAAACTGGCCTATTTTTGCTGCGCTTAAGCAAAATTACCCTTCGTATGTCAGATACACCCTTGAAGAATATTTCAACCGATCATTTGTTTTTGCGCGCTGCCCGCGGCGAGCAGGTGGAGCGCCCTCCTGTGTGGCTGATGCGGCAGGCTGGCCGCATTTTGCCCCAATACCGGGCCTTGCGGGCCAATTTCCCCGATTTTAAGGCTTTTGTTAAAACGCCAGAGGCAGCTGCAGAAGCCACCATTCAGCCGGTGGACGAACTTGGGGTGGATGCCGCCATCATTTTTTCCGATATTCTGGTGGTGCCAGAAGCCATGGGGCTCGACTATAAGATGGTGGAAAGTGTAGGTCCGCGATTCCCTACAGTGATTACCGGCGCAACCGATGTGAAAGGATTGCGCTCCGGTCAGGATGCTGCGGCATCGCTGGAATATGTATTTAATGCTTTGCGGGTCACGAAAAAAGCCCTCAACGGCCGGGTGCCGTTGATCGGTTTTGCTGGCGCACCCTGGACCATTTTTGCCTATATGCTGGAAGGGGGAGGCAGCAAAACGTTTTCCAAGGCCAGGCGTATGTTGTATGCCGACCCTGCGCTTTCTCACCAATTACTGGAAAAAATTACTACGACGACCATCGCTTACCTGAAAGGACAAATTGCCGCCGGCGCCGACCTGCTTCAACTGTTCGACTCCTGGGCTGGCGAACTTCCCCCGGCGCATTACCGGGAATTTGCAGTCCCTTACCTTCAACGCATTTGTGAAGCTTTGCCGGAGGTGCCCAAAACGGTGTTTGCCAAAGGCGCCTGGTTTGCACTGGAAGATCTTGGGGAAATGTCGTGCCAGGTTGTGGGACTCGATTGGAACACACCACCGGCTTTTGCCCGGGCTAGGGTAGGCGCGGATAAGGTACTACAGGGCAATCTGGATCCCTGCACGTTGTATGCCCAACCGGAAGTGATCCGGGAGGCTACACTGGAAATGCTGCGGCAGTTTGGCCCCAAACACATCGCCAACCTCGGGCATGGTGTGTATCCGGACACGCCATTGGAGGGCGTGCGGACATTTGTCAATACGGTGAAGGGGTTGTAACGCTACGCTTCCGTCACAAAATTGGCCCAGATGGTTGTTCCTACGCCTTCCTCGCTTTTAAAATCTATCGTTCCGTTCATCATTTCCACGTAGCGTTTTACGATGTACAAACCCAATCCGGTGCCCTGAATGTTACTGGCATTGGTGGCCCGGAAGAAGCGGGAAAACAGGTGCTTTTGGTCTGCCTCCGGGATGCCCATACCCTGATCGATTACGCGGATCTCCGCATTTCCGGGCGTCACGGTTGTTGTAACTGTAATGACTGTGTTTTCAGGAGAATATTTCATGGCGTTGGTCATAAGGTTCAGGAGCGTATGCTTGAGCAATGCGGGGTCTAGTTTGGTGTTTTTATTGCCGGTATGGTGATATTCCATGGTTTGTCCGGCTTTCAACATGGGTTTTAACTCCAGGATGGCCTCTTCGATACATTCCGGGAGGTCCATTTCCTGGAGGTTAATCTGGGTTTGCCCTTCTTCAATTTTGCCCAGCGATAGGAATTCGGTCAGGATAGTGCTGAGGTTGCCCACCGAGTTTTTGATGCGCTGTACGTGCTTTTTGATGTTGGGTATATCATCACGATCTGCATAGGAATTGATGAGGGCAGCCGACGACTGTACTGTGCTCAGGGGGGTGCGGAACTCATGGGAAGCCATGGACACAAAGCGGCTTTTAAGTTCGCCCAAATCCCGTTCCTTACTGAGGGCTACGCTAAGTTCGTTTCGCGCTTTTTCAAGGGCTTTGGTGCGTTCGGTAATCCGCAACTCAAGGGTTTCGTTGAGGTTTTGAAGGGCGCTGGCGAGTTGTTCCAGTCGCTGGTTTTGTCGCAGGTTATGCTGTTCGTTTTCTGCGCGTTGGGTGTTGTCCACCACAAATGCCACCACAAAATTTCCCTGCTTGGTTTGGAAGGGGCTAAGGCTCACTTCTACCGGAAACTCAGAACCGTCTTTTCGCTGTGCAAACAGGTTGCGGCCCGACCCCATGGTTCTGGGGTTTGGATTCGTGTTATAATGTTGCCGATGGCTTATGTGCACATATTTAACCCTGGAGGGCAGAAATATCTCAATGGTTTGACCCTCTATCTCGTCAAATGTGTACCCAAATAGTTTTTCAGCAGCAGCATTGATCTTCACAATACGCCCTTCTGCATTGACAATGAGAATGCCAATGCTGGCAAATTGAAAAAGGGCCTGAAACTGCTCTGTCTGCATTTTTTGCTTTTCCTGCATATTGAAAATCCGAATTACCATAAACACGGCTATCCAAATTCCCATAATGCCAATGATGCGGTTAAACAGCAGGTTTTGAAAGGTATCAGTATGCGGCTTAAAAAAAGTGGCCATAATAGCGAGTACGGTTGCAATGATCCCGAGCAACAATACATCGTTTTTTCCTAAAAAAAGATGCCGAAAATCATAGGCAGCAGGTACAGGAAGGTAATATTGCCCGGTTCGTCAACCAGGAAAAGGTCGAGGATAAATATGCCCGCCACGGACAGAAATGTAAACAGTACCGGTCTTCTTAGTGACAACATGGCATTTTCTTTTGGCCCAAAAATAGAACATAGCTTCGGTTCTGCATCCTGAAGTCTGTACCTTTGCACCGATTTTTGTCCTAACCAAAATAAAAGTTCATGAAAGTAGTGTATATCGTATCTGCCGTCCGTACCCCCATTGGCAGTTTTGGTGGTGTATTATCCGGCGTTGGCGCCACACATTTGGGTGCCCATGCCATCAAAGGCGCGCTTGCCAAAGCGGGCGTACTGCCAGAGCAGGTGGATGAAGTGTTGATGGGAAATGTCGTCAGCGCCAACCTGGGCCAGGCGCCTGCGCGTCAGGCTGCTATTTTTGCAGGGCTGCCGGCCACGGTTCCTTGTACGACCATCAACAAGGTATGTGCCTCTGGCATAAAAGCCATCACCCTGGGCGCGCAAAGCATCATGCTGGGTTTGAATGAGATCGTTGTCGCGGGTGGCATGGAAAACATGTCGCAAATCCCCTATTACCTCCCGAATGCCCGCTGGGGATACAAATACGGCAATGCAGAGTTGGTGGACGGCCTGGCCAAAGACGGGCTGACCGATGTTTACAACCAAAAGGCCATGGGTGTTTGTGCCGATGCCACGGCTGCGAAGTACCACATCAGTCGCGAAGCACAAGATGCTTACGCCATCGATTCCTATAAACGCGCCGCTGCCGCTACGGAGGCCGGCTGGTTTAAAGACGAGATTGTTCCGGTGGAAATACCCCAGCGAAAAGGCGAACCATTGCTGGTGAGCACCGATGAAGAGTTTAAGAAGGTAATGTTTGATAAAATTCCGGGACTCCGCCCGGCTTTCTCGCCCGATGGAACGGTAACGGCCGCCAATGCTTCTACCATCAACGACGGCGCTTCGGCCCTCATCCTGGCCAGCGAAGCAGCGGTGAAAAAATATGGTCTGAAACCCATCGCAAAAATCCGTGGCTTTGCCGATGCAGAACAAGAGCCAGAGTGGTTTACCACCACACCAACAGTGGCCGCACCAAAAGCCATGAAAATGGCCGGTGTTACCAAAAACGACATCGACTACTTCGAGGTCAATGAAGCCTTTTCCGTTGTTTCCATGGCCTTCGAGCAGGTACTTGAAGTTGATCACAACCGCAACAATGTATTCGGGGGTGCGGTATCGCTGGGCCACCCACTGGGTGCTTCGGGCGCTCGTATTGTCACCACCGTCAGCAATGTGTTGCGCCAGAAGAACGGCAACCTGGGGCTCGCAGCCATCTGCAACGGCGGCGGCGGGGCAACAGCGCTGGTGATTGAGCGCGTGTAAGCAACCAGATTTAAGTTTGTAGCATAAAATATCCCGAATGTTTCCTCAGGAGGCATTCGGGATTCTTTTTGGGTTGATGTAGAATGGCGAAACACCAAAATCGCATTTCGATTTTTGAAAAATGTTTCCCGCGTATTGTATTTGCCTGGGTCGTATATTTTAAAACGGACAACCTTTTTCTGATACTTCAAAAGCTATGTAGTCACCAATTTTACCCAGTCCTTTTCCTCCGCTGTCAAATAGCGCCCAACTTTGCGCAGCACCAGCTGGTTGTACTTTCGCAGCCAGGTTTTTTCTGTTCTGTCCAGCAGGCTGAAGTCTACCAGGTTGGTAAAAATTGGCGCCAGGGTCAGCACCTCAAAGCGCAAAAAAGCGCCAAATTCAGTGGTTTCGTCTTCCACGCACAACACCAGGTTTTCGAGCCGGATACCATGTTTCCCAGTGCGGTAAATACCAGGTTCCACGGAAGTAATCATGCCGGGTTGCAAAGGGGCGTCGGAGGCGGCCGGGCTGATGCTTTGCGGGCCTTCGTGTACATTGAGAAAATACCCCACACCGTGGCCGGTGCCGTGGCCGTAATTGATGCCTTCCTGCCACATGGCCATGCGGGCGAGGGCATCGAGCTGGTGTCCCTTGGTGCCTGCCGGGAATCGTTGCAGGCATACCGCAATCAGGCCTTTCAACACCAGGGTGTAATCTGTTTTTTCCTGCGGTGTGATGTTTCCGAGTGGAATTACGCGGGTGGTGTCGGTTGTGCCACCGAGAAACTGCCCACCGCTATCGAGCAGAAAAAGGCCTTCAGGCTTTAGTTGTACGTTGCTTTCAGGGGTACTGGAATAGTGGGGTAGGGCGGCGTGTTCGCCATAGGCGGCAATGGTACCGAAACTTTCGCCCACGTTGTTGGGTTGCGCCTTGCGCAAGGCGTGCAATTTTTCGGTGGCGCTCAGTTCGGTAATGTGTTCTTTGCCCACATTTTTACTGAGCCAGAAGAAAAATTTGCTCAGCACGACGCCATCGTAAACCATGGTTTGTCGGGTATGGGCGGCTTCTTTTTCCGATTTACAGGCTTTCAGCAGGGTGCTGATGTTGGTGGTTTCAGGATTTTGGTGCCCGCAGGCAAGGCGCCGGGGAGGTTTTGACTGATTCTTTTCGGGTCGATCAGCACCATGGCGCCCTTTGGGAATTGCTGTAAATAAGGCAGGGTGTTCTCATAGGGTAACACTTTCACTCCATCGCGCTGAAGTTTACGCAGCACATCGGCCGGTACCTTAGCATGATCAATGAACAGTGCCACCGATTTTTGTGCCACTACTGCATGGGCGACAAACAATGGATTGTAAGGCACATCGTTGCCCCGCAGGTTGAACAGCCAGGCAATATCGTCGAGGCTTGAAAGCAGGGTTGCTTCTGCCTTTTGGCGTTTCAGGCCATCGCGGACCGCTTTTATTTTTTCCGCACGGTTTGCGCCAACAAATTTGGCAGGGTGTTCATGCACATGCGCGGTGGGTAAAAGCGGTCTGTTTTTCCATATCGGACTGATCAGATCCACTGCAGGGTCGAGCACGATACCGCGCGGTGTCAGGGCTTTTTCCGCCAGTTGGTACCAGTTGCGTGCCATCAGGTTGCCGTCGGTACCAACAATATCGCCAGCCGAGAGCGTATCCGCGAGCCAGTCGGCAAATTCAGCGGTATGGGGGATTTTTAATTTAACCAATTCCACACTGCTGCCTTGCAACTGTTGTTCGGCTTGAATAAAATACCGGCTGTCTGTCCAGAGTCCGGCGAAATCTTTGGTAATCACCAGCGTCCCAGCCGAGCCGCTGAAGCCAGAAGCCCAGTGCAGGCAGCGCCAGTGCTCAGGAAGGTATTCGCTGGCATGGGGGTCGGTGGCGGGTATGACATAGGCACTCAGGCCTTTGGCCAGCATGGCGGAACGCAGGGCTGCAATGATTTGCTTGGACATAAGGTATAATTTGAAATTTCAGATCGCGTTAAAAAACATTTCCAGTTTGCGTGGGTCGAGCAGTCCATTGGTACGAACGCCGCTGCAAAGATCCAGGCCGAAGGGTTGTACGGCGTCAATTGCAGCGCGGGCGTTGCCAGCATGCAGGCCTCCGGCCAAAAATAGGGGTTTATCAATACTTTCCCGGATTTTCCGACTAAGTGCCCAATTGTGTACCCGACCGGTACCGCCCAGTTCCTTGACCGCCAGCGTGGGGTTGCCCGAATCCAGCAGGATGGCATCTACGAAAGGCGCAATACGCTGCGCCTCCTCTACAGAACTTTCATCTATGACATGAATCACCTGTACTAATTTCACAGCAGGCAAGGCTTGCCGGATCTCTACATAACTGCCATCTTCCAGTGCATCCACCAGTTGGATGGTGTTGGTGTGCACTTTTTGCTGGTGCCGGATGATGTTCAGGGCAGTTGTTTCACTGGTGAGCAAAAAACTGGCTACACCTGGGGGGATCCAGGGCACAATGGCAGCAATTTCATCGTCAGTGATGACACCAGGTCCGCTGGGCATAGGACCCACCAGCCCCAGCGCCGATGCTCCGGCTGTAATGGCCATTTGTGCCTCCGCAATAGTGCTAATGCAACAAATTTTAATGCGAATACTCATGGGAAATACGCGATTAGGATTTCTTCCTCTTTTTCTTTTTTGCAGGCTCCAAATTAAAGCGCACCGGCAATGTATAGCGCACCCTAACAGGTTTGTCGTCTAAATACCCTGGAATCCAATCGGGCATTGCCAGAACCACACGGGCCGCCTCTGCACCACATCCTCCGCCAATGTCTTTGACGACCTGTACATCGCTGACGGTACCATCTCTATTAACCACAAACTGGACAACCACGGTGCCGGTGATGTCGTTTTCACGCGCAAGCGCTGGGTACTGGATGGCGCCGATCAGGTATCGTATCAATCCCTCTTCACCACCAGGATATTGTGGAATACTTTCAAAAGATGAAAAAGTTTTGGGTTTACCGTCTTCCTCAAAGCATTCGCCACCTTGGGATTTAAATTCACTAAACCTTTCTATGCGCTTTAATGCACCGGATTTGTAGTACGATTTTAGCTCCTTATCCCGCTGACCACTGGTATACTCATCGGTATACCACAATCCGCCATCGGAGAAATAATGGAAATGCTGCCCCTCCTTTTTTTTATCCTTCTCCTCATAAACCGAATACAACCCTTCGTTACTCAGGGTGTCATTTGCGCCATATTCCTTGACGTAATACCATCCATTTTCCTTTTTTCAAGGTCGACGTAACGGGCATAGGCTTCATCAGGGCCTACGGCTTGGCCACCTTTGTCGTAAAAAATACGTTGTGCACGCCCACCAAGCGCAAAAAAGAGCATGGCATTCAGGACGATAAGGCTGGTTTTTAGATGCATGGCTGGCTTAAATTTCACACAAAAAAGCAATTTTTTCTTCATTTTTCCCAATTTTGAAAAAAACGGCACGGAGTTTTCTATGTATTGTATAGCGGTCGGGATTTCAGTCTGAAACGCCATCCGTTTTTTCTAATCCCCCTCTTTTTCATGCATACCTACCGACTGGTTTTATACCGGAATATTGATTCACACTGGCATTATGTTCGCCTAACGGCATCCACCGGCGAGGGCTTGCTCCGTACGGAACAGGGGCAATGCGGTTTTACGCCGCAGGAATCTGAGTTGTTGCCGCTCCCGGCTGGCTCTAACCCAGATATGGTGGTGCGCAAAGCAGGCGAACTTTGGCAGGCGCTGGGCTATCATCCGGTGACTTTTTCTCAGTTTCCGGTGATGACCCTCCATTTTAAAATGCCCCGTTGGCGAGGTTTGTTGCCCGCGGCGCCGTGGTTTGATGAGTGGGTGCGGTTTTATTTCGACCCCATCCGGGAGTCCTTTGAAAAAACCTGCAATGGCGTGTTCAAAGGAGAAGAGCGCTTTGCCGGCAATTATATGCTGTATTACACCATTTTTAATCCTGCCATGGCGCGACAGGTAGTGGCATTGGCAGCGGCAGCCTCTCCGGAGCAGTTCGATCTGGAAATCAGCATCAGCGACCAGGGTAAAACTGTGTCGATTCCCATTGATGCCGAAGTGCCGCAGTTTTTGCAAGAGTTTTTGCGTGGATTTGAAAACACTGCCCGCGCCATATCCAATGGTTTATCAAGCGTTCATTTGCAGGACCCTTTGCAACCAGAACTGGTGAACAACCGACATCAGCACCGAATCCTGGGCGCCGATGCTCAAGCGATTTTTCAGCAGTTAAAAATGAAATGGCGCTTTGAATACGCCATCTGGGACCCTGCTAACAGTCAGTTACCCTTGGAGAACGCTTATTTTCAAGAGTTTCAAAAACCAGCGCGACAGTACGCCATTAAAAACCTGTTTCGCACACACTCTCCTCGTGGCATTATTTTTCTAGACTTCGAGAACGGCCTGTTCCGCATTGAACCCGAAGCATTATTTACGGGAATATGGGAAGGCCTGGTCTTCGACGAATCCTTTGAATGGTTTCTGTACACCACCAATTATTACACCATCAACGTGGGAGGGCAATGGCTGGGCGCGGCACTTCGCGAACTTCAAAGCACGGTGCCAACGGGTGGATAGCGTTTCGTAATTAAGCCTGTAAGGCCGATATTATGGTAGCATACTGCAGATCTTGTTCCAGCATGTTGTAGGTATGGCATGAAACCACTTTACTTCGAGTATACAGTGGCAATTTGGGGCTGTTTCGAATGAAATAGCCATGAATCGTGAACATTGCAATGCCATGCCTACGGCATTCCGTGTAATTGAACATGACATTCTACAACAATGCCGGCCCTATGGGCCTGAAATTCCAATACCGTAAAATTCTGTGTAAACCCTAGCCTTTAGGGGTGGCATGGTTTAAATTACAAAAGCCTATTTATGTCAAGGAACCCTGTTTATTCCACCGAAATTTCATCGCAAAACAACCAGGCCCGTTGCCCCGCACCCGCTTGATGTTCTGGTATTGCGGCCCTGCTGTTGGCTATTACTTTAACGTACCGAATTTTTCTGGGCCTGGTCTGAAGTCGGAACCATTGGTGTCCTGGTTTCGGTATTGCGTCTGGTTGTGCAGCCATCTTCCCAATTTCCTTGTAGCGTTTGCCGCGCTTGGATACCAGAACACGAATATCCTCCGGGTAGTAGATCCAACTTTCAGGCGATTGCATGCAATGGACACCGATGTTCCGAACGGTATGCCAGTGACCAAGTTTGACCACAGCCTCCAGTGGCTGCTTGCGGAAGGCCACATAACCGTCCCGAATACCTGCATTGTAAATGGAGTACAACTGGTAAAGCCCATCGGTGAGCGGCTGGCCTGTTACGGGTTTTTCTGGTGGAAACTTCAAGAGGCAGGGGTTGGCAAATGCAATGTGTTGAAGGGTTGCTGGTTCAAGTGCTCCCTCAAAATCCTCCGGTAAATCCTGGTAAACAATTTGAAGAGAATCCAGTTTTCGGTGCATTTCACTGCGGACTGCCTGATATCCCGGGTTTTCGTACACATTCCGGAGTTCTTCGGGGTCCTCATCCAGATCGTACAATTCCCAGGCGTCGATATCGAAGTAAAAGTGGATGAGTTTATAGCGCTGGGTCCTGACGCCATAATGGCGTTTTACCGCATGGATGCCAGGGTATTCAAAGTAGTGGTAATAGGTTTCCTGTCGCCAGTCGGATGGTGTCTGGTTGCTGAGTAAAATGGGCTTCAGGGATGCGCCCTGCATGTCGGATGGCACTTCCAGCCCGGCCATATCCATAAAAGTTGGGGCAAAATCGAGGTTAACCACCAGGGCATCGTTTCGGCTGTTGGCGGGTATATGGCCTGGCCATTGCACCAAGAGTGGCTGCCTGTAGGATTCTTCGTACATGAAGCGCTTGTCGAACCAACCGTGTTCACCCAGAAAAAAGCCTTGATCTGAAGTGTAAACAACAATGGTGTTGCTGTCGAGCCCGGTTTCTTTTAAATAGTCCAGTACGCGTCCTACATTATCGTCTACGGAGGCAATGCAGCGGAGGTAGTCTTTAATATACCGCTGGTATTTCCAGCGTACGAGTTCTTTTCCTGTTGGCGGGTTGGCCATAAAGACCTCGTTTTCGGCCTGATAAGCAGCCTTAAAGGCTTCCCGTTGGGTCGGGGTCATGGTTTCGAAGCGGTGTTCCATCCATTGGGCCATCCAGGGGTGCTGACCGGGCATGGTATCCTGCCACAGTTTCAGGTCGTATTGGAGGTTCATGTCCTTTTCCAGACTCATTTCCTGCTGGCGGGCGGCATCGCTGCGCGATTTGTAATCGTCAAATAAGGTGAAGGGTTCCGGAATGCTGACCGAGTCGTACAAGTGGAGGTAGGGTAAATCGGGCATCCAGTTGCGGTGGGGTGCCTTGTGGTGGAGCATCATAAAAAAGGGCTGATTGGGATCGCGCTGCTGCAGCCAGTCGAGGGCATAATCGGTGATCAAGGCTGTGGCGTAGCCTTCTGTGGTGATGTTTTCACCATTTTCAATAAATCGCGGATTGTAGTATTCCCCCTGATCGATCAATATTTTCCAGAAATCGAAACCGGTGGGATCCGATTTTAGGTGCCATTTGCCGATCATGGCTGTTTGATAACCAGCCGCTTGCAAGTATTTTGGGGCTGTTGGCTGGCTGCCATCGAAGGGGAACATGTTGTCGAGCACGCCGTTAATCTGACTCATTTTACCCGTGATGTTCACGGCGCGTACTGGCGAACAGATGGAATTGGTGCAATAAGCATGGCTGAACAACATCCCGTTTTGGGCGATACGGTCTAGGTTGGGTGTTTGGTTGATCCGACTGCCGTAGCAGCCTACGGCTTGCGCCGCATGGTCGTCGGCCATGATGAAAATGATATTTGGCCGGGTCTGTGAGGAAAGGAGCTGAACGGTTAACAGCAGGGATAAAAGGAAGGAGAAGCGCATGATAGGATCTTTGGTCCTCGCAAGAGGTTCTGGTGTAAAGGGTATGGGTGAAACTTTTCAACAAATATAAATCCGGGCAGTCTATTCCACGATGATCTCGTCCGGGAACATCCATGATGCTTGTCCTGCACCCTGATGCCATGCAGGGCAGGCGCCGATGGAATGGGCACTGAACCGGAAAAAACGGGCTTGAATCGGAGCGGTAAAGGTCCATTGGAAACCCTGCCTTACCGATCGTTCTGTCTGGGGGAAGTCAGGTTGTTTGCTTGCCAGGGCGGTCCAGTGATGGCCATCTGTTGAGTATTCCAAACCCACTTTTGAGGGCAAAAATATCCAGCTTTGGGTTTCCTGCAAAAAGCCGATTTGCACTTTCTGAACCGATTGGATACTGTCGAGATCGAGGATGCAGCACATGCTGTCGCCCCGGAACCCCGCCAAATGATTGAACTCTTCGGGTGATTCTAACCAGCCGTCGGTCAGGGCAATAGGGTTGGGATAATTTTCATGCGGCGGTGTTACAAAACGCACCGTTTTCCCAAAGGCTTTGTGGTATATTCTTGCAGCATTGCGCTCCTGGTCCCAATAGCCGGGGCTGTTGCCCAGTGCCTGCTGGTGCCGAGAAATTTCTGCCAACAGGTCGTTTACTACTTCCGGAAATGCATCCGACAATTCATACCATTCGCCGGGGTCCTGATCGAGGTTGAACAACAATGGCGGCGATTTGTCGAAATACTGCCGCTGCAGTTGGGAGTTGGTGATGATATGGAGTTTCCAGAAGCCTTTGCGGACGGCTTGCAGGCGGTTCCCGGGGCCATAATAGAAGAAGGTGCGTTGGCTGTACTCCGGGGCTGGTCCTTCGCCCAGGATGAAGTTGCTCAGGTCCTGGCCATCGGGTTGATGATCACCAAATCTGGCTTGACCCAGGCTACAAAACGTTCGGTACAAATCAATGGTCGAGGCAGTCTCCGACCATTGTTGACCGGCTTGGATGGTGCCAGGCCAGCAGGCAATTCCAGGCACCCGAAGCCCGCCTTCCCAGGTGCTGCCTTTTCCGTCGCGCAGCAGTCCGGCTGAGCCGGCGTTGATGCCTTGGGTGAGCCAGGGACCATTGTCGGAACAGAATACCAGCAGGGTGTTTTGCGAAAGCCCGGCGGCTTCCAATTGGGCGCGAATCCGCCCCACACTGGCGTCAATTTCTTCCATGGCATCGCCGTACAAACCGCGTCTGGATTTGCCCTCAAACGCTTTTCCCGGATGCAGCGGCACGTGTACCATCGTGTAGGGGAGGTAAAGAAAGAAGGGTTGGCTTTTGTTTTTCTCAATAAATGCCAGCGCGTGTTGGGTATAGGCTTCGGTCAGCAGCGACTGGTCGGGATTCAGTTCCAATGTATCATTTCCTTGCACCAGGGCTATATCGCCCCATTTGGGCGGAATCATGTCGTTGGAGTAGGGTAGGCCATAGTAATCGTCGAACCCGTTTTGCAGGGGCATAAAGGCTTTTTTTCGGGTGCCCAAATGCCATTTTCCATACATCGCGGTGGCATACCCTGCGTCTTGAAGTGCTTCGGCAAGCGTAACTTCTTTCGGGTGCATGCCCTTGGAAGAAGTTGGCCCCAACACCCAACTGAAACCTGAGCGCGCAGGGTATTTACCCGTCAGCAAGGCATATCGGCTGGCGGTACAGGCCGGTGAACAGGCATAAAAACTGGTCATTTTTAGGCCTTCCGCTGCCATCTTGTCGAGGTTGGGTGTGCGAATGACCGGATTGCCGAAACAGCCCAGATCGCCATACCCAAGGTCGTCGACAAAGAAGATGATGAAATTGGGGCGGGTTTGTGCATTGGTCGTGGTGCCCAACCCCAGCAATAAACAGATCAGAAAATGCTTAATCGACATCATACGTTAGCCCTTGTTTAGGCTAATGTATGAAAAATGGCAATAGCAGTGTTTTATACTCGAAGTAAAGTGGCTTGCGAATGCTCACTTGTCCTCAGTCCTCATGGCTGCGTTATAAATACTCGCCGATGCGCTGCATCGTCTGCGTTTTATGCCTTGCCATCAGAACTGATGACTGCGCGATAATTTTCGCAAACCACTTTACTTCGAGTATAGAAAATGGAATCCATGCTACGCAGCAGTGTGTTGATATCTGCGTTGCACGGATTGGAAAACTATTTGGCGGCTGACATCACTTTACACTGTCGGAATGTGCCGTTTTCGTTGCGAACTTCAAGTTGGTAGACGTAGTTGGCTGTTGGAATGCCGAGTGTATGGAGGTTTACAGGAACCTGATGACTGCCAGGCATGCGTTCCCCCAGGTCCAGGGTGCTTACTTTTTGACCTGCCAGGTCAAAAAAATCGATTTGCACCTGTGAGCGGTTACTGAGTTCAAAAGGGATTGTGGTTTGTCCGGAATAAGGGTTGGGGAAATTCTGCAAGAGTTTGAACTGCCCGCCCGTTTCAGGTTCAACCTGTGCATATCCGGAAGTACCGTTGCCCTGGATGGCTACTTCCAGAAAACTGTCGTAGGCGCCAGTATCCGGGTTGGTGGTGAGGGTTGTGAGTTGAAAAGCGTAGCCATCGGCAAAAATGCCATCCTGGTTAAAGGAAAGCGGATCAGCGCCTTTGGTGTACAAACTGGGGTAAGCAGCGTACACCGCATTTTTTTCAGCAAGGGGGTAAGTCAGTTGGGAAATGGCCTGGTACATGGAGCTCACGTACACTTGAAAGTGGATGTGACAAATGCGGCCAGGGTACCAGCCGGGGAAGATGGTCGTAAAATCAACTTCGCCATTCACATCGGTCATCTGGTAACCACGAAGGTAGGTCAGGCCGGTTTGAGTGCCGTACCCCGAGTAGTTGCCATCCTTGTCGCAATGCCAGATGTTTACCCGAACATTGGGCATCGGCTGGCAGTTGCTGGCGCCGATTATCCGAATTTTCAGGTTATGCAAAGCGCCAGTTTTGGATTCCCGAACGTCCTGACGGAAGTAGAAGGCATTCTCCGTGAGGTCCAGCGGGAATGGGCCTGCCGTTTCGGTGGGGATGAGGGTACAACTGGGTGGCGCCATGGCTTTAATGGCCATTTTTTTTATTTCGGCGGTACCTGGGGTTGCATTTAAGGTGGATGCCAGGGCCGTAAGTCCCAGTCCTTTGAGGAAGTCTTTTCTTTTCATGTTTGATGGCGTTTTACAACAATAAGGGTAGATAAATGCCCGGCACAGTGGGGCTTGATTGCTTTAGTTTGCATCTTGCGAGCACAATTTATCAATTTTGGCTAGTCTTCCGGGCATTTAGTCATCTTTGTATTCCATTGAAATGGATAAAAACTTAATTTCAAATGCCGTCAACTCGACTCAAAATTTGCTTAGTGGTGCTTTTGGGGTTCGTCCACGCCCAATGGCTAAGTGCTCAAGCCTTGCCAGAATTACCGCAAACCGCGGGGTTAATCACCTGCTTTCCCGACACAACGGGCTATCAGGTGTTGACGGTGGGTCCGGTTGGCCGGGACTACAGTAACCTGCAATCGGCCATTTCCGCAGCCAGCCCAGGAACCATCCTGGTATTGGATGCAGGGGCGGTTTTTGAAGGAAGTTTTACCCTGCCTTACAAACAAGGCGAAGGCTGGATCATACTCATGTCCTCTGCCACTGCTGTTTTGCCGACGCAGGAAACGCGTATTCAGCCCAATGCGCCCACAGGCAATGGGCAATACCCTTTGCAAAAAGATGCCATGCCCAAAATTGTTACGACAAACACTTCGGGTGTGCCCTGCTTCCGAACCCTTGCCGCAGCGCATCATTACCGGTTGGTGGGCCTGGAAATAACGGCAAGCCTCAGCGTGTCAACCAGTTATGGTTTGGTCTTCTTCGGGGACGCTTCTTCGGCGCAAAATACCCTCGCCGCTGTGCCGCACGATTTGATCATTGATCGCTGCTATGTCCATGGTCATACCAATGCCACCATCATGAAAAGCGGTGTTTTGCTCAATTGTGCTGCAGGCGCCGTTGTGGATTCCTATGTCTCCGATTTTCACAGCATTGGCTATGACACCTATGCTATTGGTGGCACCAATGGCCCCGGACCGTTCAAAATTCTGAACAATTACCTGGAGGCTGCCGGGGAAAACATCCTTTTTGGCGGTGCTGCACCTGCTGTTCAGGGGTTGGTTCCCTCGGATATAGAAATTCGGAACAATCATTTTTACAAACCTTTTTCCTGGCGGGTGGGCCATCCGGATTATGCTGGTAAGCACTGGACCGTAAAAAATCTTTTTGAATTAAAAACGGGAAGGCGGGTGTTGCTGGAGGGTAATGTTATGGAAAATGTATGGGCAGATCTTCCGATTGGCCAGAGCGGCTATGCCATTCTGCTGACTGTCCGCACGGAGTCGGGAAACGCACCGCAAGCCGATGTGCGTGATGTTACCATCCGGAACAACATCATTCGCCACGCAGGAGCGGGCATCAGCTTGTCGGGGCACGACAGTCCTGGCCCGAGCATGCAGTCTTCCCGAATCCTTGTTGCCAACAACCTTTTTGATGACATCAGCGGCCCAAGTTATGGCGACGGCAACGTAAATGGCCCCAACGACGGCACGTTTCTAAAAATTGGCGATCCCCGGGATGTGACCATTGAGCACAACACCGTTTTTCAAACTGGACCAATTACCTGGGCCTATGACACCGTGGAAGATATCCGTTTCACCAACAATATTTTCAATTGCTTTTTATCGGCGGGAAATTACCAGGGAATTTACGGGCCCGGATTTGCACAGGGCGGCAACGGTCCGATGGGCGCCTATTTCCCCGGTATCCCGGATGCCGGGCAAGGGTTTCACAAAAATGTGCTGATCGGGGGAAATGCGTCGAAATACAGCAACTACAGTACGGCCAGTCAAAATTTTTTCCCGTCCAATCCAACCGAGGTTCAGTTCGCAGATTTTGCCAATGGCAGCCCGGATTTCCAGGGGTTTGCCCTTTCACCCGGTAGCCCCTTTTGGTTGGCCGCAACAGATGGAACCGATATTGGCGCTGATATGGCGGACCTGGCGGCGGCTTTGGTCGCAGTTCCACAATGTAACCCCAGCAGTAATGTATTTTCATCCGGGGAGAAAATGCGTTTTAATGCCTATCCCAATCCAGTGCAGGAGCAATTAAGCCTTGTTTTTCCGGAAAGATTGGTGAACGCAGTGGTGATTTTAAGTGATTTGTACGGAAGGCAGGCCCGAAGTTGGGCCAACCAGCAGGGGAACAGCCTTAATTTGCAAATAGATGACCTTCCCAGTGGTATGTACGTTTGTGCTGTTTGGCAATATGGCCGGCTGTTGGGGTCGGTGTTGGTATTGGTAGCGTAGGGGGATCTGGACTTTAGCCTTTAGGAGTTGGTCATTGGTTTCGATCTCGTTTTGAAATTATATTCCAGGTCAAATGCCAGGAATATTAGCATTAAATGATGAACACCTTTTTCAAAACAACAAGTACATTATTTTTCAACGAATATTTTGGTATAAAGTAATGCATTGAAAACCAAACGTTTAATTCTTCGGGGCAAAGCCAAAGACTAAAAACCAATAACTAAAGACCAGTTTAGTTCCCGCTGCGCAAATTCACCCGGATACCGTTGGCTTCCGGGTCCTCCAGCATACTTTTTCGCTCCTGAATGGCCAGAACATCGCGTTGACTCAAACAATGCGGTGGTGCAGCCAAAATATGGGCTGTTTCGGCGTTAATGCTATCTGCAGGCTGCCAAAAAGAGCGGTCTTTGTCCAGGAAGTCGTGGAGTAACTGGTCTTTCCAATTGTTCCACTCCGCTGCATAACTTGGTGCCAATACGGACAAGGAATCAATTTCGTGGAGCAAAGCTGCGTGTATCCCGGTCCCCATCTGGCTGTAACTTTCCGACGGTGAAATGGGCATTACCCAAACCGGCAGTTCAGACGCGATGCTGTCGGCAGGGAATATTTCGGTGCAAAAACGAAAAAAAACATCGTCTTGCGGGCTGCTGCTGGCTTGAGCCTTTCTTAGGCAAAAGCGAAAGTCAAGGTAGGGAACAGGCGCCTCGCCAACCCGGGGCCATTGCAATACCATCGCCGGTACCTCATTTTGCAGCCAGTAAAATTGGGGTAAGTAATCAGCGTCATTGCGTTCTGGCCGGTGCTGCAGCCGTTTCTGCAAGCCCTCCCGAAAGGCACAGGTTTGCTGGTACCATGGCAGGAGGTCGGTTGCCCGATCAAGTTGGTTTGTTTCAGCCCGCCAGCGTTGGTAGCGGGCGAACAAATCGGGCTGCAAGAGCGCGGCCATGTTCTTGCTTTGCAACCATAGCGCATAGTCGCCCGTTGACGGTCCGAGTTGCAGTGCATACACCCAACCTTTTTGCTGGTTGGAGCACTGCACCTGAATCCAGGGTGCTTCGCGGAGACTGTCGCCGATGGCCAATGGTGTGAAAAAATCACTGATTTGTCCTGTTTCCACGACGGTTTCCCCGGGCTCCAGGTTTCTAAGTGTATTACCACGCGGGCCGGGAGCACTTCGAAGGACTGTCGTTGCGTTTCGAACAACCAGTTGTGGTTGATCCCCGGAGCCAGTGGAACAAGATGCCATCCACAAAGAAAGCAACAGAAAGCATAATTTACGCATGGTGCAAAGATCGGGCTGCTTTGGTAAAAATGTCTACTTGATGAACGTGTTTTTGGCCATTTTTCCTATATTTAGCGGGTAATTACATCTGTGAAACTGTTTTGCCATGAAAAAAATGCTATCCGTTTTGATTGGACTGTTTGTAACGCAAGCCGTTGTCGCACAGGATAATTATCATCAGTTTTTAGACTCCATGTTGCAGGCTGATTATTCCCTCCCTGTGGTCCAGCAATGGGTGATGCCGACAACAGAAGTACTCACCATATCCTCTGCGGTGAATTATGGCAGCAGTGTCAATGTGCTGTCGGTTCCACCCGGATTGCCATTTACGCTGGGCGTGGTTTGCAATAGTACCGCAGGCAATAACCCCTGGGACGCGGGAATTTTCAATGCCAACACGGGGCCTATCGCAGCAGGTGATAAACTTTTGTACCTGATCTGGCTTAGGAGCCCAACGACTGATGCCACGGTGAATATTTTTGTTGAAAATGCCACGACCTACGAAAAGGAAGTGTATGCCTCGCTGACGCTAACGGCCAACTGGAAACTTTATGCTGTGCCTTTTACCCCGAGCGCCGCTTTTGCTGTGAATCAGATAAACCTGGGGCTGCACCTTGCGCTGGCAACGCAAACGGTAGAAATTGCGGGTGCGGTCTGTGCCAATTACAAACAAACGGTGGATTTCAGTTCGCTTCCAGTTTTGTTGTCGAACAACAGCTACCCGGGTGCGGAGCCCGATGCGCCCTGGCGGGCCGATGCCGCCGCCAGCATCGAGCAGTTGCGGAAAGCCAACCTGAACATCAAAGTACTCGGCCCTGGTGGCACTCCAGTTTCGGGCGCGAGCATACAGGTTGACATGCAGCAACACGCCTTCAAGTTTGGCACTGCCGTTGTCAGCAATAAATTCAACGGGGGATCCGCCTACAACCCAACTTACGAAGCCAAACTGCTCGACCTGGATGGAGCCGGACATGGCTTCAACGAGGTGGTTTTTGAAAACGACCTAAAATGGCCCGCCTGGGAACAGGGCTGGTTCAGCAGTAAGGCCGAAATAGCATCGGACGTACAGTGGCTCCACGACCATGGCATTACCGTACGTGGACACAACCTGGCATGGCCAGGCTGGGGTTATTCACCCTCGGATATTAACGCCAATGCAACGGCTGATTTCATTAAAACCCGAATCAGGAACCATATAACCGAAATCCTGAACTACCCGGGCATCGGGCAGGAAATGCTGGATTGGGATGTATTAAATGAAATCACTACCAACAACGACTACGCCAACCATTTTGCCGGAACACCAGGTTATGCTAGCGGCCGTGAATTGTATGCCGAAATTTTTAAGCAAGCCGACTCTATTGCGCCCAATGCCGTGTTGTACCTCAACGACTACGTTGCCATAGAACAGGGTAGTGCCTCGCCGCTTTGGAAAAGCAGAATCGATGAATTGCTGGCTGCCGGCGCGCCAGTGGAAGGGCTGGGCTTTCAGGGGCATTTTTCTGCCAGTCCCACCGGGATTCCGAAGGTGAAATCCATCTACGACGATTTTTGGAACAACTACGGTCTGGAAGCCAAAGTAACCGAGTACGACATCAATAATTTGGTGCCGCAGGCCACCCAGGCAGCCTATATGCGGGATCTCCTGACCATCACGTTCGCTCATCCCAGTATGAAGGGCTTTTTGATGTGGGGGTTCTGGGATGGCGCCCATTGGATGGGAAATGCTCCGATTTTTAAAAACGACTGGAGCCTAAAACCCAGTGGGGAAGCCTTTGTCGACCAGGTTTTTCACCAATGGTGGACCAATGCCACGCTCCAAAGCAATGCCTCTGGCGATGCCAGTGTGCGAGGATTTAAAGGCAAATATCAAATCACCGTAACCTGTGCTGATGGCAGCAGCTTCACCCAGGAGGCCTGGCTGCTGGAAGATACCAGCCTGGAAATTCAACTCCCCTGTGTGGTCAGTCAGACAACAGCTGCGCTTGCTCCGCTTGGACTGCGCTGTTCGCCCTCGCCAGCGCGGGATTATTTCACGGTGCAGTGGAATGCCGATGGCTTGCCGGGACCGACCAGTTTGTATTGCTTTGACGTTATGGGCAGGCTGGTTTTACAGCAAGCACAACCTGCAACTGCTGATCGCGCAGCGGTAGATTGTTCCAACTGGCCGGCCGGAATTTATTATTGTAGGGTAGTAAATGGGACTGCCAGCCAATCGGTAAGCTTCAGTGTTGTGCATTAGCGGACGGTGCAGGCTAATCTTATTTGCCTTCAAATCAAGTTTTTATCACCTTGAAAACGACAGGAGTTTCCTGCTCCAAAGTTGAAATCTGCAAAAATAAACCCCGGTTGTAGGTTTTGCATCGCTATGGTTGCCTGTGGACCATGCAGTTGCCCTGTTTGAACCACGGCGCCAACGAGGTTGAAGAGTGTATAACTAAACGCGCCAGACTGTGCAGCGGATTGGGTAGAAACCCGTAATTGCGTCGATACCGGATTGGGATAAACGGACGCAGTAAGAGGACTGATCTAAGTTTTGTGTGTTGCTGCTCAGCGTGTTAGTACGGGAAAAACTCCGCTGGTTCACAATCCTTTTGCTGAACCCATTGTAAGAAATGTCAAAAGCGGCGCCAACGGTAAACACATTGGTGTTGGGACTTAAGGTATACATGCTTTGGTGGCTGACCATCGGCAGGTTGGGCATGACCCAATTAAAGGTTTTGACCGTAATCAAAGCCTATATGGGGATAGAATATGGTGTTTAAATTGTTGTCTGAGGTAAATACCGAGCCACTGCGATCTACAAGGTATTGCACGTTTACATTTCCGGTTTGCCAAAAGTCGCTGTTTAGCATGTTGATCTGTATACTGGGCAATACAAGTGCAGACGGCGTCAGCAAAATGTTTTTTTCCTCGGTTTTTACCAGGTTTCCGCCATTGTCAAAACAGCGGAATTGGAGTAAGGCGTCTTTGATGGCGGTAACATTTAAAACTGATGGTGTCCAGGAAGTAATCGCCTGGCGCCAGCCGCTGACACCAGCATGTTGTCCAGCCAAACCTCTAATTTCGATATGCTGTCAGTTGCAAAAACCTCAACAGGCACCTGGGAGCATCGTAAATCTCCGATGACCTGGGTTGCGTTATGATGGCCGATTGAAAGGTTTTTATGGTATTCCAGACAGGCCGTTGCTGTCCGGTCTGGTCTCCAAGGCTGGTATATCCCACCAATCCGAACCATTCTTCTGCCGCATTGTCGTGCACAAACTCATTGCCTGCTTTCCACCAGCCATCGCTGTAATTGAAAACACAGGACCCCGCGGCGCCGCCGTTTACCAGTGATTGGTACATGTGGAGGTCGCCAGCCGCTTGTTCTGTCAGCGTATTGCCGCCGTAACCCCAATTGCCGGGGCCCGCAGGTGAAACCGATAGTCCATATTCCGTAACAATTAGCGGTTGCCCTGGTGTTTTCAAGCTACCGAGGTAATGGATGTAATCGCGGTAGCGGTGGAGGTAATTTACCGTTACAGGGTTGTATATGTAAACATTGTAGGCGCTAAAATCGAACAGCTCTGGGTTGATGTAGGTGCCGTTAGGGGTATTGGCAATACTAACCGGGCGGTTGGGGTGCTCGGTGTGAATGATTTGTATCAGATCCGACCATAGCGCGGCCGTTTCATCATAGCCCGCCGCTGCTATTGTCTCGGGCATCGGCTCGTTCATAATCAGGTAACCAATGATCTGATCGTAGTTTTTGGAGTAACTGAGCACATTGGAAACGGTAGTCTTGGCATTGCTGACAAAAACCGGATCGGAGAAGTCGCCGCCTGGATCAATCCAGATCCCCATGATGATCTTTATATCGTATGCCTGCAGGAAATTAAGTTCTTGCTGGGTGAAAGGCGCCCAGGTTCGAATGGTGTTGAACCCGCCCGAAAGGATGCGCTGGATGTCGGTGTTGAGTTGTGTCGGATTGAAGGTGTGGTTCCAGGGTAATTGTCCCGGAGTAGCGCCAACTTCGTATCCAATGCCTTTTATGAAAAACTTTTGACCGTCGAGGTAAAAAAAGTTGTCGTGTACCGAAACGCTTTGCGCCTGGCTGCTAACTGCAAAGGAACAAACCAGCAGTGTTATTTGTAGCAAAATCTTGATATTCATAATGCGCTAAGTTTTGTATTAATGACCTGATCAAAACATATTGCGCAACAAAACGAGGTTTGGCAAGCTCCGAAGGGTTACTGTTTACGCACATCTTTGCTTTAGGCCCGTAGGGCCGGCATTATGGTAGCATCCAGCGACGCATGGTGTGGAATGCCGTAGGCATGGCATTAAGCCCCTAAGATTTGGACAAGTTTTACCTTTACATCAGCAATTTGGTGCTGTTTCGAGTCGAAACAACCATGAATCGCCAACATTGAAATGCCATGCCTACGGCATTCCCAAATTAGGCCTTCGGAATGCTACTATAATGCCGGCCTTACGGGCCTAAGAATCTAATACCGTAAAGTTGTGTGTAAACCGTAGTCCGAAGGGGCACTAATTTAAGCTAAAAAATGTTATTTTAAAAATGCAACGCTTCTAAAAGCGCAAAATCAGGGCTTTACTGCCACACCACATCCTTGAGCCAGGTCACGGCATCCTGTATGTACGGCACATAGTCGCAGGGGGCATAGTGGGTAAGTCCGGGCGCCACTACGAAGGTGATGTCACTGCCTGCGGCAATCGTTTGGTCTACCCAGCTTTGCGTTTCTGCCAGCGGGAATAATTCGTCGTTTTCACCGTGGATCACGTACATAGGCTTGGGCATTACGCGCACGGAGCCATTCGTGCTGATGGTGGAATAGGAACTCGCGAGGGGTATGGCAGCAGAGAAAAGTTGGGGTTGGGTTTCCCCAAAAAACCAGGCTGCCATTGCCGCCATTGCTGTAGCCCATGACCACAATTTTATTGGGATCAATTGGCCAAAACCGTTTGGCCAACAAGACAAGGTTAATAACCTGCTCCTGGTTGGGGAGGTCGTACCACTGGTTAATGCCGCCGTTCGGACTGATGATAAACGCATCAAGGCCTTGTAAGCCAGGCTCCGCATAACAGGCTGTTGCCTTATGTGCGTCCGGATCGCCGCCAGAAGCGCCATGCAAGTGAATAACCAAGGGCTTTTTTTCACCTGCTCCTACAGTGGGTGCGATAATTCGAAAATTCCAGAGGTGCCCATATAAAAATTCCAGTTGGACATCGTGGGTGCCGGGTGTCCGATCGAGTGCCTGGAAGTCATTTTCAACATCTGTGAGCGTACGCTCTACCGGGGCTGGGGTTTCTTTTTTGCAACCCAGAACGGAAAGCATTAAAATTGAAAGCAACAGGGTTTTAGCTGGATTTCTCATCGAAAAAGGTTTTTATACTCGAAATAAAATGGTTTGCGAATGCTCACTTGTCCTCAGTCCTCCTGGCTGCGATATAAATACTCGCCGATGCCCTGCATCGTCTGCGTTTTATGCCTTACTATCAAAACTGGTAACTGCGCGATTATTTTCGCAAACCACTTACTTCGAGTATAGGTGGTTTTTGATTTTTTTCAGTTTGCTGCGCAAACTAATTTGTCCCGCAGAACGCGCAGAAACCGCAGATGTTTTGCGCAGCAAAACATCTGCGGTAACGCAGTCCGTTTTTTTTCAAAATACTACGTTATTTGGCCATAACCCCGGCCTTATGCAAAACCGCAGGATTTGCATACAGCCTTGACTTTTTTGGTTACTTTTTGTGTCAAGACAAAGAGTAACAAATCGGTAACTTATACTCGAAGTAAAATGGTTTGCGAATGCTCACTTGTCCTCAGTCCCCCTGGCTGCGTTATAAATACTCGCCGATGCCCTGCATCGTCTGCGTTTTATGCCATACTATCAGAACTGGTGACTGCGCGATTATTTTCGCAAACTACTTTACTTCGAGTATAAATTACAGCAATTGTGGACACGACGGATTGAATCTTTCCTTAATTATAATCAGTCTGTTTCATGAAGGTAATGGATATTTTTGAAAGATGTTCTGTTCGGCTGTACCTTGTGTTGCTGGCTGATACCACCATTTTACTTGTCAAGTACTGGGGAAGTACAAAAATTGTAGCCATACATGGCGAGCAATCGTCCAGAAACCAGTATGGCATTTTCCCTCCGGCACATGGAGGAGCCTTCTTTTTATGCTATGTTTGTGGATGCAACCAAAATACCTATTCCATGAAATATTTGTTCCTGCTGTTGTTGCTTCCTTTTTCGGCCTTCGGCCAAATTGCAGATGATTTTTCCGATGGCAATTTTTCCGCTAACCCGGGCTGGGATGGCAGTACCACCAATTTCGTTGTCAACGCTGCCGGCCAACTGCAGTTGATGGCGCCTGCGGCAGGAGCCAGCACTTTGTATACCCATGGGAATATCCCCGACAGCGCGGTGTGGGAGCTGTATTTCCGACTGGATTTTGCGCCATCTACCTCGAACTTGCTCCGCATTTATTTGCAAGCCGACCAGGCCGACCTCAGCATGGCCAATGGCTATTGCCTGGAAATTGGTGAAACCGGAAATTTGGATGCTTTGCGTTTTATGCGCCAGGATGCAGGAATCCGTACCCTGCTGGCCGCTGGCATTGCCGGCGCCGTGGCGCTGGAGCCCGTGGATCAACGCTTGCGCATCCGCCGCAGTGCCAACGGTAACTGGACCATTGAGATGGCGCCAGGAACAGGCGGTGCCTATGGTTTGCAAGCGTCCGTCAGCGATGCTACCTATCTGGGGGGAAGCAACTTGTTTTTTGGCTTCTATTGTCTGTACACCGCTACCCGCACCGATAAATTTATTTTCGACGATATCAATATCCAGGCCGATGTGCCCGATACGCAGGCGCCGGTACTGTTGCAGGCGCAGGCCGACAACAGCCTGCAAATTACCGCAGTATTTAACGAAGCCCTGGATCCTGTTTCCGCTGAAAACCCTGCAAATTATAACGTGTTGGGTATTGGCCAACCCAACAGTGCCTCGCTTTGGGCCGATGAGCGGAGTGTGCAATTGAACCTGCCGGCAGCACTGCCGTCCGGCAATTCCACCCTCCAAACGTCAGGTATAGCCGACATTTCCGGCAACATCAGCGGTGTGCAATCGGCGACGTTTGCGTTTTTTCCAGCCGTAACGGCTGCGGAATACGATGTTTTGATCAATGAAATTATGGCGGACCCAACACCCTCCGCCGGGCTCCCCGATGTGGAATGGGTGGAACTGTACAATCGCTCCAATAAAGTACTCAACCTCAACACGCTGCGTTTCTCGGACGGTGGCACGCCGGCAGTATTGCCCGATTTTTTGCTGCAACCCGATTCCTTTGTGGTGCTTTGTGCCAGCAGCGGCGTGGCTGCCCTGGCGGCGTTGGCATACCCGGTACGTGCAGTTTCTGGTTTTCCCGGCCTTAACAACGATGGCGAGACACTCACCCTGACGACCGCCAATGGCACACTCATCGACCAGGTCGCCTTTTCCATCAACTGGCATACCGACAATGTGAAACGCAACGGCGGCTGGACCCTGGAACGGATCAACCCCGATATCCCTTGCCTGGGCGGCAGCAATTGGCAGTCGTGCCCGGTGCTGCCTGGTGGCACCCCAGGAAAAGTCAATGCATCGCTTGATTTGAGTCCGGATGTTGTAGGGCCACAGCTGCTGAGTGCTTTCCCGGGATCTGCCTTAACCCTGCAACTACAGTTTTCTGAAGGCCTGGATGCTGCAGCAGCAACTGATCTGGCAGCTTATGCATTGGATCCTATGCTTCCTTTCTCCTCGGCACAACTCACTCCGGGCGACAATACCACCCTCACCCTTACGCTGGGCGCAGCGATGGCTCCTGGGCAGGTATATGCCCTGACGGTGAATGATTTGATTACCGATTGCAGTGGTAATGCTGTACAGACTTCGGATCCAATTTTGGTAGGGTTGCCGGAAATGCCGGCCCCGGGTGATGTGGTGATCAATGAAATTTTGTTCAATCCAGCCAGTGGCGGTTCCCGCTTTGTCGAGTTTTACAACCACAGCAACAAGATTTTTAGCTGGGAAAATATGTTCATTGCCAATTTTCAGGATGGCTCCGACATCCGGCCGGTAGCCCTGCAGCGCTTGTTTCTCCCGGGCGAGTACATCGTGTTTACCGCCAACCGGAACGATATTTTAAGCCGTTTTACCGACGTTCGGGAAGACTGGCTGCTCAGTTTTACCCTGCCTTCCTTAACGGATCAGGAGGACAATATCACCTTGTACTGGTCGCAAAACGGGGTGTCGGTTACGCTCGATTCGGTAGACTACAACGAAGCCTGGCACAATGCCTTTTACACCAGTTCGGATCGGGAAGGTGTTTCATTGGAGCGTATTCGCAGCACTGGCGGCAGCAACGATCCGGGCAACTGGACTTCGGCTGCGGGCCTCCGGCGGCCCTTCCGGCACGCCAACACGGCCCAATTCGCAGGGGCTCCCGGTTTTAAGCGCGCAATCAGATTTGCTGGTGTTTATCCGCGATCGCTTATCGCCAGATGCCGATGGTTATGAAGATTTTCTGGAAATGCAATACACCTTGCCAGCCATCGGTTATGCCGCGAGTGTGCGGGTTTTTGATGCCGGCGGGGCACAGGTGAAGTACCTGGTGCGCCAGGACCTGCTGGGAACGGAAGGCATTTTACGCTGGGAAGGTGATGCCGACGATGGCACCAAGGTACGGCCAGGTATTTACGTGGTTTACGCAGAGTTTTTTGAGCCAGGCGGAAATGTACAGGTGGTGAAAAAAGCAGTTTCGGTGGTTCGGAGGTTTTAGTCTTTGTGGACTTTGGAAAAAATTAGACCAGTTGATGCCCTGACAACTATTCGCAACTGTAGGTGTATTCAAAATTGTCCACCGATCCATCGGGCTTTACCGACGATTCTTTTACCGGATAACCCTGCTTGTTGTACTCCATGGTTGAGCGGAAGCTGCCTGCAGCCTGCGTGCCATCGGGCATGAGGATGGTTTTGGCCAGGAGGTTGTGGGTAGTTTGGTAGGGAAATGGCGACCAGGATTCATAACTGTGCTTGTCGTCGCGGGTCCAGGTTTCGGTTCGAATCAGGCTACCGTCCGCTTTGGTTTTGGTGCTGGTATAACTGCCATTGTCATCGGTGTATTGGATCGTGGTAATTTCCAGGACAGTATCCTCCGGGCTGTAGCAGGTCATTTTTTGAATGCAATTGGTTGGCCGCTCAGCATTTTCGTACACATAGTAACGGGCTAGCGTAGGGCTGCCATCCGCTGCTGGGGTAAACATCTCCATCCGCGTAACGCGCAGTTGGGCATCGCGCTGGTAAACCGTTTTTACGTTCAGTTTGCCATCCGGAAGGTACAGTGCGTATACTGCAATGGCATTGGTGCCGGGTACATATTCAGCGGTATAGCGCTGCGCCACGCCCCCATCTTCATTGTACAGGGTGGTTTCATCCACCTGATTGCTATCGTTGTAATGAAAGGTGTACTGCAACTTGCCATTGCGGGTAGCCTGCAGGATACGACACTGGGCAAGCAGCGATGGTGAAAAGGTAAGTAGCAGGAAAAATACAATTAAGCGCAGCATCGTATGTTGATTTTTACAAATGTAATGTTTTTTGTAAAAATCAACCCGCAGCCAGTCGTGCTATTTCTTTGGCAATTTCTGCGTAGGCAGCATCGGTGTTGCCATAATCGGCTACCGTAAGGTTTTGAGAGGGTAGGGCGCGCAGTTTTTCCAATCCAGTGCCATCAATGTCCATCTTCTGCATCCGAATTGGAATCACCCGTCGGCCATCTGCCAGGGCCTGCATGATCATGCCAAACCAGGGCGTTTCATCGTTGAACAGGTTGGGCGTGATGATGGCGAGGATGTAGGCGGCGGTTGCTATTTCTTGCTGTGCCCAGGCTACCATGTCTGCTCCGGCGGGGGCTTTGTGCACGAAGTACATTTGGATCTTCTTGGTACTCCTGAGCACAAAAAGGTGGTTGTTGAGCCGGTCGCACAATTGCTGGTCGATGGCGTCGTACACCACCACGAATTTGGGTATACCAGGGTTGGCTGGCGCCTCCGCTGGCATGGCGGAGGGTGCCATGGGGTCTGGCTTTGGCGCAGGCGCCGGTTTTTCCGGAACCGTAAAATCCTCTTCGCGCATACCATCAATCAGATCCAGGGCTGCGGCGCGGATCCGGTTGTTGGCACGTTGCAATTCATCGTTGCTGAGGGTGCCACGGAGCTCCTGCTTTTTGATGTCGTTCCATTCGCCCAACAGAATACCGGTGGAATCTGATTTTCCGGAGCCGATGGGCAGCCAATCAAGCAGGGATTTCAGCGCCTCTGCAGGGTTTTCAATGATTTTCATCCGCATTTCGCGTTTCAAATCCGACCATGGTCCGGGAAGCGGCATAGTTAGGTGGGTTTATTACGGGTGGTTACCGCCCGTTGTTGTTCAAATGATTCGTGGCATCCAGCTCTGGGAATAAGGAAGCAGCCATTTTTCTTCCAGTTCCTGTCGGGTTTGGCAAAGCGTATTGACCACCAGGGCGTCGTTGGCCAGCTCGCCGGCGCGTAATTGTTCGCGAAAGGTATTGATATCCCGCACCTCAATTTGATTGTTTTCCAGGCTGCCAAAAAGCATGCGATTGAAAAAATCGATGCCGAGTTCGGCGCCAAGGGATTCTACAAAATGAACCGACTTGTCGATCGAACAACCGCTGGCGCCTGCCTGTGTTTCATCTACCATTAGAATGAGGTAGCGGTTGGCAAACAGTTCGCCACCAGCCTTGAGTTGCTGGTTGTGGGCGGTCCATTGTTTGGTAAATATGTCCAGGTGTTGCTGGACGGCCATGGCTTCTGCATCGCTCAACGAACGTTCGGCGGTGTACACCCAGACACGGGAGTCGGGGTGAAAAGCATTGTTTGTGGCCAAAGCGGGGTACATTGTTGCTACCATTATCTTATGTTGTTGAGTATCATTTCTGAGAGGTCGTACACTTTAACGTCGTCGTTTTTACCTTTGGCGGTTACACCATCCTGGAGCATGGTGATACAGAATGGACAGTTGGCTACAATAGCGGTCGCGCCGGTGGCAAGCGCTTCTTCGCTGCGCTCCATGTTGATGCGCTTGTCGCCAGGCTCGTCTTCCTTCCACATTTGAGCGCCACCAGCGCCGCAGCACAGTCCATTTTTCGTGAGCGTTTCATGTCCACCAAATCGGCATCCAGGGCAGCCAATACGGCGCGGGGCGCCTCGTACACATCATTGGCGCGGCCGAGGTAACAGGAATCGTGGTAGGTGATTTTTTTACCCTTAAATTCACCCGCTTCCTTCATCTTCAGTTTTCCGCTTTCGATCAGTTGTTGGATAAGCTGGGTATGGTGCACCACCTCGTAGTTGCCACCCAGGGCCGGGTATTCATTTTTCAATATATTGAAACAATGCGGACAGGCCGTGACTATTTTCTTTACCCCATACATGTTGAGCGTTTCAATGTTCATCATGGCGGTCATCTGAAAAAGAAATTCATTGCCGGCCCTGCGCGCCGGATCACCGGTACAGCGTTCTTCATTGCCCAATATGGCAAATTCCACACCGGCATGGTGCAGGATTTCGCAGACTGCGCGGGTAATTTTCTGGGCCCGAGCGTCGAAACTGCCGGCGCAACCTACCCAAAAAAGGATTTCAGGTTCTTTGCCCTGCGATTGGAGTTCTGGTATGGTGTATACTTTCATTTTTCTTAAATTATTGCTACATAAAATATAGCCACAAAGGCACAAAGACACAAAGGGATGGTTAATTTATAAATCGTTTTAGTCCTTGTTTCATCAGGGGAACGTTGAAATTGATAAGATAACCAAGTTTTAGTCCAGTAAGTTTAAGGTGACTGATAATCTGTGCGTTCCATACCGGATTAACCAATTCTATTGCCTTAATTTCAACAATCACTTTGTTTTCAACTAGTAGGTCCAATCTGAGTCCTTCATTAAACTGAATTCCTCTGAAATGAATGGGGATGTCGACCTGTCTTTGTACTTGTAATCCTTCTTTTATTAATAAGTGATACAAACAAACTTCGTAAACTTTTTCCAGTAGTCCGGGACCTAACTCTTTGTGAATACTAAATGCTGCATTCACAATTAATTTGCCGATCCGTTCTTCATCAATCTGTGGTTGATTGGTGTTCATCATTTTGGTTGGTTGAGGTTGAACTTTGTGTCTTCGTGCCTTTGTGGCTATTCTTTAAATTCGGATTTCCAGGCATCCCGTTCCACGCCCATTTGCCAGGCAGCGCCGGCATTCTCAATGGCATTAAACAAAGGCATCCACTCAGCCGGGCCGGCAGATTGGGTCAGGATTTCGTAGCGGCGGAGTTGCAGGATGATGTCGAGTGGGTTAATGAGCACCGGACAGGCTTCCACGCAGGCATTGCAGGTGGTGCAGGCGTGGATTTCCTCCGGTGTTATGTAGTCGAAAAGGCTTTTGCCATCGTCGTACTGTTCCTGGGTTTGCGCCCCGCTGTCGATGTTTTTACCAACTTCCTCCGCACGGTCGCGCACGTCCATCATGATTTTTCGGGGAGATAATTTTTTGCCGGTGATGTTGGCCGGGCAAGCAACCGTACAACGACCGCATTCGGTGCAGGAATAGGCGTTGAGCAGGTTTTTCCAGGACAGGGAAAAGACGTCGTTGGCGCCGAATTCTGGCAATTCTGCCGGTGCTCCTGCGTCTGGCTGCTCCAAGCCCATCATAATGCGCACCTCTTTTTGCACCTCTGGCATGTTGGCCATCTGGCCTTTTGCCGTCAGGCGAGCAAACCAGGTGTTGGGAAATGCCAGCATGATGTGAAGGTGCTTGGAATAGGGCAGGTAAAGCAAAAAGCCCAATACGGTGGCAATGTGCAGCCACCAACCGAAGCGTTCGAGCAGGTGCAGGGCAGTGTCCGACAGGCCGCCAAACAACAAAGGCCCTAGCCAGCTGGATACGGCAAATACGCCGTCGAACCCGAAGTGCTCGGCCCCGCGGTTGTGGAGCACCCGATCGGCGCCATTCATGCAAAAGATACCCACGATCAGAACGATTTCACCCAACAGAATCAGGTTGGCATCTTTAAAGGGCCAGCCCTTCATTTCCGGTTTGGTGAAACGCGGGAGACGCAGCAGGTTGCGCCGGGAGAGGAAAATGAGGGTGGCCATGAAAGCCAGTACCGAGAGTATTTCAATAAAACTGATGACGCCAGAATACAATACGCCAAGATATTCGGAAAAATAGCGGTGGTGCCCCGAAAGGCCGTCCACTACAATCTCTATCAATTCCACCTGGGTGATGAGAAAAGCGACGTATATAAAAAGGTGGAGGACGGCGGGGAGCATGTTTTTGAACATCTTTTGCTGTCCAAAGGCTACCAATGCCATGTTGCGCCACCGCTCCATCGCGGGCCCATCGGTGGATTCCGCTTTTCCCAGTCTAATGTTCCGGATTACCCGCCCATAACTTTTGAAGGCAAGCCAGGCACTTACGCCCAAAACAACGGCAAAAACGAGCGATGACAACATGGTGCTATATTTTTTTACAAACTTAGGTTCTATGGGCGAAAATAAGGCGCTTGTTCCGGAAATTTGCAGCACTTGCCAATACTTTACGAATCCTTCCTACCTTTATCCTATGCAAATACTTAGCGACCGCCAGATAAAGCAGAAAATCAAGCGTTTGGCCATCCAGATGCTAGAAGAGAATTACGGTGAGCCCGAACTCATCCTGATTGGGTTGAACAACAACGGACTCTGCTTCGCCGAACTGTTGATGGAACAACTGGAGTCCATTGCGCCGTCCTACCTCAAACTGACGCTTACGCGCTTACGCCTGAACCCCGCCAACCCGATTGAGTACGATCCCTTTGTAGAACTTTCTTTGGATGATCTCAATGGCAAGGCGCTGATTCTGGTTGATGATGTGGCCAATACGGGGCGCACCATTTTTTACGCCATCCAGCCCTTGCTCAGGATTATTCCCAAGCGACTGGAAGTGGCGGTGCTGGTTGACCGCACGCACAAATCGTTCCCCATCAAAGCCGATTATGTAGGATTGGCACTGGCCACGACCCTGAAAGATCACATCAGGGTGCAGTTGAAGGATGCTCAGGAGATGGCGGTTTTTTTGGAGTAGCCAAGTTTTTTTACTTCGCTTTTCTGGCCTTTTTTTGCTCGTTGTTGCTTTCGTAAAGACAATATTGGTCGTATCGGGAACGGTCCTTCTCGGCCCAGATGTCTTTGCCGATATCGCAAAGCACTACCAGTTCGGTATACATTTTATTGCCTTGTTCCATGCGGCGCTCCACACCAATATCGCGGTCGTGAAGTTTGTCCTGCTGGATATTTAATGCGGTTTCAAATGCAGCGCAGGCATCGAGTACCCGGGTGATGATGTTTTCATTGACACCAACATCGGCCAGGAAATCAATTTGTGCGCGGGACACCCGTGCCACCCTTCGGCCGCAAAAGAGAAGTTGCGGGTCGGTCATGTCGCCCATTTTGGCCGTGCCAAATTTCCGGTAACGGCCGGTTCTGTCGTGGAATTTCATCGCTACACGGGTCATGACGGAGCGGATGGCTGTTTTCAGTTTTTCTGCTGCCTGGGTTTTCTTTTCGGTGGCAATCATTTGCTCGCCCACCATCTCGTCGTCGTCGGGCAGGGAACGAAACTGATCGCAGAGGGTATTAAAACCCTTCAATCGCTCCAGACTGTAGCCGTATTGGTTGAAAAATTCAATGTCGCGATGGGCATTTCGAATGGCATCGGTACATTGAATGTACAAATCTGCGTCGGGTACGTTGTAGAGCCGGTGGCCGGGTTGCTTCTTCATCTTGCAGCACTTTACATGTTTATGTTACTGACAATCAATGTGCCAGCGTGCAGCAAAAATAAGTTGTTTTAAAAGCAGAAGCAATTTTTAAAACAAAAAATTAATTATTTTTTACTCAGGCGACATTTTCTGTTAAAACGTTATTCCACATTCGAGTGTCCGCCAATCCAGATTTTTCAAGTGCAATCGAAGCCACCGATCCTTAAATACCTATTTATCTGCTAACGCCCATTTTTCCAAAAATACGTCGCGAAACGCCTTCCCAAGGGGGATACGCACGGTGCCAAGGCCAATTTCATCGAGATCTACAAAATTAATGCGACGCATACTCACCAAAAATGATTTGTGCACCTGGACAAAATAATCGGGTAACTCGGCCAGTGCTTCGGCGACAGATTCCCTGGCCACGATTTTTCTGTCTGCCAGGTGGTAGGTCATGTAGTTGCCGTCTTTTTCCAGGTACAGTAGTTCCTCCAGCGCCAGTTGATACAACCTGGAACCGCTTTTAATGAACAAAACGGCATGATCTGGTGCTGAAGTAGGCCCAGATTGAAGCAACTTACTTACGGTTTTACTGAACCGCTCCAGGCTGATGGGTTTGAGCAAATAGTCCACAGCCTCCAGCTCGTAACTTTCAACCGCATATTCGGAATAGGCTGTAGTAAATACTACTTTTATGTTTCGAGGGATCATTTTGGTCAGCGACAAGCCCGACAAATGGGGCATGTTGATATCAAGGAAAATGAGGTCTACCTGTTCCTGATGGATAAACTCAAACGCCTTAAACCCATTGCGAAAGCTCCCACCAGTTCAAACCCGGTAAAGTGCTTAAGGTAGTTTTTCAGCAGGTCAATCGCCCGGGGCTCGTCGTCAACGATGATTGCTTTCATAAGTATTGAGGTTTAAGCATATGCTGAACTGATGGCCATCGTCCTTAACCTGCAATTGGTGTTTTCCTGGGTACACCAGTTCAAGGCGTTCGCGTACATTATGCAGACCGGCACCGCCGCTTGCCAGCTTGCGCAGCGCAGGATATACAGGGTTACCGATCTCAAATGGGATGGTATAGGGTTGTGAACAGTTGATGTTAAGTTGGATGCAAGACCGTTGCTCCGGCTCCACACCGTATTTAAAGGCATTTTCTATAAAAGGGATAAATATACCTGGCTCAATGAATTGTTGCTTGTAATCTCCCTGCACCTCCATGTGGAAATCGATTTCCCCGGACTCAAAGCGCAGCTTTTGCAACGCAGCGTAGTTTCGGATGAAGTCCAGCTCCTTTTCCAGCGCAACCTGATCTGCCCCGGTTTCGTAAACGACGTAACGGAGGAGACCTGACAACTTGTCGATGGATTGCGCCAGGGCAGGCTGTTGCTCCTGATCTACCATGGCCAGCAGGTTGTTGAGTACATTGAACAAAAAATGTGGATGCAGTTGCGTGCGGAGCAGCGCCAGTTCAGCTTTGTTGCGTTGCAGCACGGTTTCCTGGTGCCTGGCTTCGCTCCGCTGCCAAATATTAAACAAACTGTACGCCAGGGCTGCCATGTAATAAAAGACCAGTATGCCTGCCCAAAGCTCCAAGGGGATTATTGGACCGTAACGCACTGGTGTCGAATAATGGATTATCGGCTGAAAAAGTAAGGACAACCCCAACAACGCCAGCGAATACGCTACCGATTTGACCCTTTGTTGTTGCAGCCAGAGGGTGTGGATAAAAAACAACGCCGAGGCGGTCAGGACAACCCCCATCAACTGCCAGATCATCGTCTGGTTGCGCACAATGCGCAGGGTTTCTTCCCCATTGACCAGTTCAATTTCCTGTGATTGAATGGAAAAACTGGAAACAATCAGCCAGGCGCTGAGGATCCAAAACAGCAATAATCCGATGTATTTTGCCTGCCTACTGCTCATTGTCCAAAGGTAAGCCCTCCCTTTACAGTACCGCAAATACTTGTTATAAAAAGCGGTATTGGTGGTACAAACACCCAAGCTAGACTGGTGTGTTCAGGAAAAGTAGCTTTCGTACCACGGGGTCAGGGTTTCCTACCATTTGCTGGAACTGCAGCCATGGGCCTTTTATATTTGTAAGAAAAAATGCAGACCATGAAACAAATTTTGATCGCCTCACTGATGCTTGTTGCCTGCACTACTTCCTGGGCCCAGCAAGCCATCGATCTCCGCAGTTTTTCTAAGGACCAGTTAGAAACTGCAGTGGACTCCTACGTACAAGACTATCTAGACCTGGATGTTTTTTCCGGCGTTGTGCTCATCGCAGACAAGGGCGTTCCAGTGTATCAAAAAGCATTCGGATTGGCCGATCGTGAACACAATATCCCGAATACGCTTGATACAAAGTTCATCATTGGCAGCATGAACAAGAGTTTTACCCATGCTGTAATATGGCAATTGATAGATGAAGGCAAACTTCGTCCCAACGACAAGATGGTGCAATACCTGGATGGTTTTCCCCAGCCTGATGCCGGAAAGATTACGGTGCAGCACCTGCTCGATCACCGTTCCGGTTTTGGCGATTACAACAACATGGCCTTTTTCGAACTGCCGTACGAGCAGAAAAACATAGCTACCATCACCAATATCGCGCGTGAGATGCCACTCCTATTCTCCCCTGGAACTGAATCCGAATACTCCAATACGGGCTATGTATTGCTAGGCGCCATCATAGAAAAAGTAACCGGCAAAAGTTTTGCCGACAATGTAGCCGAGCGTATTGTGAAGCCACTTGGTCTGAAAGAAACCTATGTTAGTGATGCAAGAGATGTTCCACTGCGCTCCATTGGCTACCTCAAAACCATTCAAGGCACAGCGGACAACCTGTATTTTCTCATGGAACCGAAACCCGATGGCGGATTTTGGGCTTCGGCAACGGACGTGCTGGCTTTTTACCGGCATTATTTTTACGGCGATCAGATGATCAGTCCGGCCACCCGAAAGGCTGACCGCTTCTTCCAAATGATCGCCAAAGCATACGATACGCCGGGTGCTGGTATCCCCATCGCAGGTGGTTCCAATGGCAACAACACCATTCAAATAGAGTATCCACACGATAGCATCAGCATTGTGGTGATGGCCAACATGGATGAACCAGTGGCGGAAAAACTGGCAGAAGGCATTGGTAAAATCCTGAAGCACCAAACGCCCGAGCCGGCGGCTCTTCCTGCTGTACTGCTCGCCTACAACCTGTATCAGGAAAAGGGCGCGGCTTATTTGAAGGCGCATTTTGAGGAGATTACACAAAATTTCTTTCCCGGCGATCCGCAGGATCTGATCCTGAATAACCTGGGTTACGATCTTTTATCCTCAGGACAAACAGACCAGGCCATTGCCATTTTCCAACTGAATACCGAAATATTTCCGGATGTCGCCAATTGTTGGGACAGCCTGGGGGAGGCACTGCTCAAAAATGGCGACAAGCCCGCAGCACTGGACGCATACAAAAAAGCATTGTCGATCCGACCGGATTTGCCCACGGCTAAGCAGGCCGTCCGGGATTTGGAGAAAGGATAATATGCTCGGGCTGGGGAACATATAACTGCACCCCAGCTCAGCTTACCGTGCAAACATCTCCTTCGGGTTCACAAACGCCTTGAACTCCAGCGGATTCCCGCTGTAATCCAGCACAAACATCGTGCGCTGCTCGCCGGCTTGGCCCGGGTAGCGGGTTTGCGGTGGAACCAGGAACGAAACACCGGCATCGCTCAGACGTTTTTCCAGGTCTTCAAACTGTGTCATGCTCAGCACGCAACCGAAGTGCGGTATGGGTACTTTTACGCCATCTACAAGGCCGCAATAGTCGGCCTCAGGTAGGTTATCACTGATGTGTGCCGACAACTGGTGTCCAAAAAAGTCAAAGTCAATCCAGGTTTCCGTGAATCGGCCGGTTTGGCAGCCCAGCACATCGGCGTAGAATGCACGGGTAGAGGCAATGTCTTTTACCTTGAAAGCGTAGTGGAAAGGCGTCATGTTTACTTGTACTGATTGATGTCGGGGTGATCAGGAAGGTAGCGGATGGTAATGGAGTCTCCAGGGTTGAGGCATTTTTCTGGAGCATTGAAGCTGCCACTGACGGTTTTTTCATTGCATTGAAAGACATACACATGCTCCCAAAATGCCTTCGCGGTATGTCCCTTGATCCGCATCGCATCGTGGTACGCTACTTCGGTTACAAGCGCCGGAACGGCAATGCCTTTTTCGGAGAGTTGTGCATACAGGACAGTAGTGTCAAAAGCACCAAATTTGTAGCGCTCGACCAGCATTGAAGTGCCAATCATCAGGGCCAGGGAAACGCCCAGTATCATTTTGGTGCGAAAAGCGCCCGTCAGAAAATGGGTAATCGGGACAGCATTTCGGGCGATAAAAAAGTAGCCCGCTGCCATCAGCCCCATTTGGGCAAATAGCCCAAGGCTGCGTGCACGGTGCTCCCCTTGGAGGTTTAGCCAGGCGCCGATGGCCACCAGCACGATGCCAATGACAATTTGCGTCCAACTGATCTGTAACTTTTCTGCCGCCTCCAAAAGCCGTGAACCAGGCGCCTCGCCGGAAAGGGTAAAAGCATCTTCCCCTTTGGCAAGCATCTGATCGATTTCCGACTTTTTAGCTGGGGCAAGGGTATGCTCCTGCCCATTTACAATCAGCTGGTAGTGGGTCTTCAACAGTGTTTGCCGGATGGCCACAACAACGTTACCATCGTTGCTGCGGAGTTCAAATTTGCCCAGCCCATGCATCAGAACATGTTCCTCCACTCCATTGAGGATGAGTTGGTATTTTGATTGGTTGTCGGCGGTGGCGTGTACGCAGACTATAATCTGCTGGTTGCCCAATTGGGCGTAGCGATATTCGGATAGAAGGCCCATGGGCAGATTTATTTGGTTCAACTTATTTAAGCGGTTGGAAATCCTAAAGTATTATTTCTCCTGCTGCAGAATTTCCATGGTACTCTCTGGCAATTTACTGATGTCGAGTACCATCAGCCCATCGAGGCAATCGGAAAATTTTGGGTCCACGTTAAAGGCCACAAATTTCGCACTTTGCCGGAGATACTGGCGGAACAACACTGGCACTGAAAAGTGCTTGGGCTCTATTTTTTCTACAAAATCCTCCAGTGCATCAAACTCTCCGCGCAGGTTTTCTGCGATGATTTTGGTATTGACGGTGCGCGATTTTAGTCGGAAGGGTTTCCTGGGTTGCACGTACTGGGCCATTGTTTCGTCAAAATAGTATTGCTTCACAAACTCGATGATGACGCTTTTGGAAACCTCAGAATAGTACTTGCTGATGCTCACCGGACCGTACAGGTAGCGGTAATGCGGGTTGGCAAGCAGGAAAAAAAGGATGCCTTTCCACAACAGGAAGAGGGGCAGGCGGTGGCGCTGGTATTCGTCCACAACGTAGGATCGTCCCAACTCAATGGACTGCTGCATGACCGGGTAAAACCCTTCCTCTATTTTGAACAGGCTGCTGGCATAGAAGCCATTGATTCCGAACCGTTTGAAAATTACATCGCCCTGACCGAGCCGGTACCCACCCACTATCTTTTGGGCTTCACGGTCCCAAATGAGCAATTGGAGGTAATACAGGTCGTATTCATCGATGTCGCGGGGTTTTCCGGTGCCTTCCCCCACATTGCGGAAGGTGATTTCCCGTAAACGGCCGATTTCCATCATGGTTTGCGGAATTTCATGGATGGGCGCCACATACACGTCAAATGCGCCCCGGGAAGTAACTTTTCGGACAGGTTTAAGGGCCGCAAGTTCCTTGGCAATTACGCTGGTATCGATGGCTTCCGCAATGGGTTCCTCTTCTACGCTGGATTCAGGGGGTAAAATCTTCGGGCTGTAGGTCGAAGGCTGTGCCGAGGGAAAATATTTTAGCCTGTAAAAATTGGCCCCATGGTCGGGTTTTGTCAAAGAGCAAAATTTCCTCGGGCTGGATGGGCTGACCGATCCTGGCAATGACCCGCAACGGTTCCGCGCTTGCCGGCGGAACGATGGTTGCCAGCGCCCGGCGGAGCAGGTTGGCTGCCGGTTTGGCCCTGACCAGGTGGATGGGCACCACCGGAACCCTCGATTTGCGCAATTGACGCAGAATTTGCCGCCGCAACAGGTTTTTATCACTCAATCCAAAAGGCGGGTCTGAAAAATCGACGACCAGTCCCAGCGCATTGCCTTTTCCTACCGAGCGTACAATGTCGCGCGCAATGTTGTTGCTAAAGATGCCGGGATCAAGGGTGTTTTTCAGGTTTCGCAGACAATACGGGCGCAGGGCCTCGCTGGGTGGCGCGGGGTAGGGGTGCAGCAGTTTAAGTGTGGGGAAATGCGCGCCCAGCAGGGCAAGCAACATCCACTCGTCCAGCCCTGGCATAATCTGATTACAGACAAACAGCGCCGGACCGCATTTGTCAATGGTCTTGCGGTCGTACTCGTCGATTTCCAGGTGGATGTTTGCCTGCTGGAGTTTTTCAATGGCGAGTTGGTGGATTTCCTGCATAAACGGTGCTTATTGGGTTACCTGAATGAGGTGCAACATGCCTTCTACGATAAACTGTACGCCAATGGCAATCACCAAAAAGCCCATGATGCGGGCAATGGCATTCAAGCCGCCGGCACCCAGCAATTTGAACAGGTTGGGGGCAAGGCGAAGGGAGCCCCAAACCAAGACGCCCGTTGCCAGGATCGCAGCAAAAATCATCGAACGTTCCATCCAACTGCTGTGTTGGCCGTACATGGTAATAAGGTAGGAGATAGAACCGGGTCCCGACAACATGGGCATGGCCATGGGCGAAAACGCAACGTCACTGTTGTTTTGCGCATGCTCTTCCACCTTTTCGTCGTAACCTTTTCGTTTGGCAAAATTACCCGACATCAACCCGTAACCACTGCCCAACAGCGCCATACCGCCAGCAATGCGCAGGGCATGGATGGTCAGTCCGAAAAAACTCAGAATGTAACTTCCTGCCAGGAAAAAAGCCACAAGGATCAGGATAAAATAAAAGCTGGTTTGCAGGGCGATTTTGTTGCGCTCCGGCTTGCTGCGATCGCTTGTCAGCGCCACGTAAACAGGGATAGCGCCCGGCGGATCAACAATGGAAAAAAGGGAAAATAGGGTAGCGAAGAAAAAATCCATAATTTGTGCTCTTGGGTTACAACCCGTCTTTGGGTATTGGTCTTTAGTCTTTGGTCTTTGGTCTTTAGTCTTTAGCTTGGCCCCAATTTTTGTTGGTGGTTTGCAAAGGCAGTGCAATTTATCAAATTTGCGGTTTACCAAAGATTCTATCTGTTTTTACAAAGGGGTTTAACATTTACATAATGTTTTCGCGGCAATTGATTGGATACTGCATTGCAAATCCAGATCGTTACCCAAAGACCAATACCCAAAGACTAAAGACTAATACCCAAAGACCAAAGACCAACACCACCTTATTTTCACACAGGTAGGAAAGAGGAATGCAACACTTTTCCATGCATTGCATATTTTCGCCCGTGTTTCTGACGTTATTCAGGAAGTCACCAATAAAATCCTCTCATTTATGAACCTTCGGAAAGGAATTTTTTTCGCCGTTTTTTTACTCGCTGCCACGGTGCTTTCGGCCCAGCAAACAACGGTTTACACCGAAGCCAACCTCGCTTACAAGCGCGGAATCGACTTCTTCAACCAGGGCGTTTTCGGACTGGCACAACAGGAATTTGAAAATGCCATCACCTTACTCCGGCCGGTCAACGAGCCTGCCTGGAAGGATGTTCGCACCGATGCCGAGCTGTATTATGCCAAGTGCGCCGTACGCCTGGAACAACCCGAAGCAGAAGTGCTGGTGGTGGATATTCTGCGCGACAAGGCTCCTTCGCCCATCGCCAGCCAGGCAGCGCTTGAAATAGGCGATTACTACTTTAATGCCAAAAAATACGATCAGGCGCTGGCTTATTACGACATGGCGCCACAGGGCTCCGGCGCTGCGAAGGATGAAATTACCTTCAAAAAAGGATATGCTTTTTTCGTTTCCAAGAAATTTTCACAGGCTAAATCTGCCTTTGCCAGCATCAAGGAAAACACGCGCTCCGAGTGGTATTTTCCCGCCAACTACTATTTCGGCTGCTGTTCCTTCTTTGAGGGCCGCTACGATGACGCACTCAAGGCCTTTGGCCGTTGCGAAAAATCCGACAAGTACAAGCGCTATGTGCCTTACTACCAGGCGCAAATTTATTTTGCCAAAAAACAATACGACCAGGTTATCGCCTATGCCGTGCCAAAGGCCAACGACAATACCTTGCGTAGCCAGGCTGAAATGAACCAACTGATTGGCAAATCATATTTTGAGAAAAAAGACTACGTCAAGGCGCTCCCTTACCTCGAGTTTGCCGCTAAAAATGGCGTCCGGCTTACGCCTGGCGACTATTACCAACTGGGATATGCGCAGTATCAGGGGGCTACTACAAGCAGGCCATCGACAATTTCGAACAGCCTGACCAAACAAGACAGTTTGCTGGGTCAGAACGGACTCTATCACCTGGGTGACTGTTACCTTCGTACCAACAATAAATTCGCGGCGCGCAATGCCTTCGGACAAGCCGCCAGCCTCCCTTACGACCCTTCCGTACTGGAGGATGCCATGTTCAATTACGCTAAACTCAGCTACGAACTCAAGTACGACCGCGATGCACTTGTAGCATTACAGAAAATCCCGGCCAGTTCTCAGTATTACGACGAAGCGCAATCGCTCATGGGCGAGATTTTCCTTAATACCCGCGATTATGACAGGGCCATTGCTACCCTGGAAGGCTTTCCCTCCCGGAATGCCAAACTGAACCAGGCCTACCAACAGGTGTGTTACTTGCGCGGCCTGCAACTCTACCAGAACAGCCAAAAAGACGAGGCCCGGCGCTATTTCAATAAGTCGCTCGACTTTCCACTCGACAAACAAACGGCGGCGCTGTGCTCCTACTGGATGGGTGTAATTGCCAACGAAAGCAAGGAATACAACATCAGTAAAACCCACATGGGTTCCTTCCTGTCGCAGGCGGGATCCATGCGCAACCTGCCGGAAGAAAGCAGCCTCGAAATGGGTCAATATGTGCAAGGGTACAATTACCTGAAGCTGAATGACTTCAACAACGCGCTTACCAATTTCAAAGCCTGCGTGGCAGGGATCAAGAAGAGCCAAAGCAGCATCAAATCCGATCAGATCAAGACCGGTATCCTGGGCGATGCTATTCTGCGCGCCGGCGACTGTCATTTTAAGAAAAACCAATACAAGGAAGCGCTCAGTTATTACGACGATGCCATCAACCGTAAAGCCGATGGGTTCGAATATGCATTGTACCAAAAGGCCATCATCAAGGGCCTTCAAGGCGTGCCTTTCGACAAAATTGTGTCGCTGGAAGACCTCGTCAACAAGTATCCCAACAGCCAATACACGGATGAAGCCCTCTACCAGCTGGGTGTGACCTACCAGGAAATTGGCAAACTCAACCAGGCCATTCCACCCTTGAAACGCCTTGTGGGTGATTTCCGTGGACGCTCCAATTTGATCAACCAGGCTTTGTTGCGCCTCGGACTCATTTCCTACAACCAGGGTAATACCACCGGCGCCATCAACTACTACAAGCAGGTGTTTAGCAACAATCCGGAAAATGCCGAGGCTAAGGATGCCCTTGCTGCGCTGGAAGAAATTTATGTGCGCGAACTGAACAAGCCTGATGAATATTTCGCTTTTCTGGAAACCATTCCAGGCTACAACGTCAGCACCGCCTCCAGAGACAGTGTCACTTACTACTCTGCAGAAATCCAGTACCAGAACGCCCGCTACACGCAGGCCATCGAAGGGTTCAGCAGTTACATCGGGAAGTACCCCAACGGCCGGTACATTCTGCCTGCCTATTTCTACCGTGCTGAAAGTTATTCGGCGTCCTCTCGCTATGACATGGCCCAAAAGGACTACACCGCGGTAGTCGGGAAAGGCCCGAGCAAGTATTATGTAAAAGCAGCGGAAAAAGCGGCCTTGATTGCCTCGAGCAACAAGGACTACGAGACAGCTTTTGCCATGGCCCGCAAATGGGAGGAGACCGCCATCAGCGACAACTCCAAACTGGAAGCCCAGGTGCTGATCCTGAAAACGGCCTACCTGACCAAAAATTCCGTAGCAGTGTACGAATACGGCCGCAAAGTGAGTTCCGCCATGGTTGCCTCCACGAATCAGGTGGCAGAAGCCAATTATTACATGGGCAAAACGGCTTACGACCAGGGCAACTACCCCCAGGCCAACAGCTACCTCAGCATGGTGACCAAGCAGTCCACCTCCGAGATCATGGCCGAATCTTACCACCTGCTGGCCCAGATCATGTACAAGCAAAAGAACCTGGCTGGTGCCGAAGATTTTATTACGCAGGCCAACCAGGCCAGTGCCGGTTACGACGACTGGATTGCACGCAACCTCATCCTGCTGTCGGATGTATATGCCGACCGCGGTGATAAAAACAGCGCCATGGCCGCGCTTGAAGCTATTCTTGAAAATTACAAAGGAAACGATACCACGATAACCGCGTTGGCCCGCGAAAAATACAACAAGCTGAACAGCGGCCAACCTGCACCTGCTCCCCCACCAGGATCGCGTGGGGTGGATTTGCTGGACCCGGATACTGGAAATTAAGCCATTTTGGTCAAAATCCTGTACGTCACATCGTTTCAACCATTTAACTACAACACCAATTATGCATAAATCCGCCCTTCTTCTGCTTCTGATGTTTTCGGCTTTTTTCGCCAACGCTCAGAAGGACCTGCCCGACGAAAACGTCAACATCATTAAGGATTTCGACGCTCGTTTGCTGGAGTCGAATAGCTCATCGTGACGCCCTCGCTGCCCAACCTGGATACGGTTACCAAGCGGCAGGACTATATCGTGCCGCCCAAACCCGCGGTGGTAAACTATGAAAAGCCGGTATTGCGGCCCATTGGCATGAAGGCCGAGAAAAAGCAGGAAGTGTACAATGGCTTTGTAAAAGCTGGCGCAGGTGTGCCCACCTCGTTTTACGGTGAAGCAGGCTACTACTTGCACCCGGGCGATAATTTCGATGCCAAGGCCTGGATTCGGCACCATAGCGCGAATGCCAAATCGTTGGAAAATCAGCGTTTTTTCAACAACGATGTGCGCCTGAATACCAACATCTACCTGGCCAACAAACTGGTGGTGCAAGGTGATGCTGCCTATAGTTTCGACCGCATCCATTACTATGGCTACAACCATGACTCGCTGTCGTACCCCGAAGAGGGCGTGCGGCAGGATTACAAGTTGTTCACGCTTGGCGGCAAGTTATTCAACGGTGAGCGCAACGATGCCGACATCAACTATTTCATCGAGCCCAAAATTTATTTCCTCCGCGATTTCTTTTCCAACTCGGAAAATGGACTGGACCTTAAAATGGGCGGTACCAAATGGTTTGCTGACAAACACGCGCTGAACCTCGCCATTCGTGCCGACATGAGTACCTTTAACGATACGGCAAAGCAAAAACTGAACAACATCTACCTGCAGCCTTCCTTCGTGTTTCACAACGATTTCCTGCGCTTCAAGGTAGGTGGTAATTTTGCCAGCAACCGCGATGTGTTTTATCTGTTTCCGGATGCGGAATTGAGTTTACGTATTTTAGGTGACGGCCTGCAGCTCTTCGCCGGCGCCAGCGGCGATCTCCGTAAAAATACCTACCGCTCGATTACGGAATACAACCCCTTCATCCAGATGCGCGGCAGCAGCATCATGAATACCCAGTACCGCGATTATTTTGCCGGTATTCGTGGCAACCTGGGATGGCTGGAATACACCGGTAAACTGGCCTATGCCAATGCGCGCGACATGGCCCTGTACCAATCCAGTTTCGACAACACCGGCATCACCCGTTTTCAGGTGCTGTACGATACCGTCAATATCTTCAGCATTCAGGGCACCGTAAAATTGATTCCATTTGAAGGCTTTACGCTGGGTGGCACGGTTGGTACCAGTGTGTTTAGTCCGAGCAACCAGGAACACGCCTGGGGTATCCCGGCGCTGGAAACCAACGTCAATGCCATTTACAGTTTGCTCGATGGCAAAGCCCAACTCAAAGGCAACCTCTACCTGGCCGACCAAATCTTTTTCAACAACCCGGAAGGGCAACTGGTGAAAACCGGCGCACTGGTCGACCTCAGTTTTGGCGGCTCCTATTATTTTACCAAAAACATCGGGGTGTTTCTCGACATCAACAACCTGCTCAACAACAAACGCCAGCGCTGGCTGGATTATCCCACCTTCGGCTTGAATGTGCTGGGCGGGGTGACGGCTCGGTTTTAATGCTTTATTGTTGCACTGTTACATTGTTACATTGTTACATTGTTACATTGTATCATTGTTAGTTTCGATTTAGCCATGCAACAATGCAGCCATGCAACAATGCAGCCATGCAACAATGCAGCCATGCAACAATGCAGCCATGCAACAATGAAACAATGCAACAACCATGGAGAAACTTTGTCCGCTTTGTGGCGTAAATACATTTGCCGAACCCTCCTACGACAACCACGTTACGGTGCGGGTGGAGGCATTAAAAATGACGGCAACAACCCATACCACGGCCTACCTTGAGTTGGAGAGTAAGTGCTGCTACGATTGTCTGGAGCGTATTCAACAAAGTGAGAAAACCGAAAAAATAATCTTGGTGGCATCCATTGTGGTAATTAGCGCTCCCTTGTGGATCACGCTGCTGTTTTCGAGGCCGCCCTCATTTGTATCCCTCGGTTTGATCATTGCAGGTTTAGTGGGGTTTTACCTGCGAATAATAAAGTCCAATGACAGGTTTTTTCAATTGCCCGAAAACTCTTCTTTGAAAGGTTACAGTGAAACTAAATTGCTGGAAAAATCTGAATCGGGTAACCAGGTGGTGGTGCGTACGAAAAAACAGGAAATATAGGTCTGTGTTTGCTATAATATTCCAGCCCTTCGGGCTTTTTTCACGATACAAATAAATCCCGCAGGGTTGTTATGTTGTGGCATTGTATCATTGTTACATGGTTACACTGTATCATTGTTTCCCTGTTTCATTGTTGCACAGCTTCACCCTTTCAGGTTTTCCTGTGTGGGGTATATAAAGCCCGCAGGGCTGGCATATTATAGCAAAAGGAGGCGCAAACAACCTGCGGGGGTGTCCTTACTGGCGGAGTACCACCAGTAAGGACACCCCCGAAATAGATAAATGGAATTGCCATTGTCTATAATATTCCAGCCCTTCGGGCTTTTCCACGCATCATATATAAAGCCCGCAGGGCTGGCATATTATAGCAAAGGAGGCGCAAACACCCTGCGGCGGTGTCCTTACTGGCCTAGTACCACCAGTAAGGACACCCCAAAAACAGATAAATGGAATTGCCATTGTCTATAATATTCCAGCCCTTCGGGCTTTTCCACGCATCATATATAAAGCCCGCAGGGCTGGCATATTATAGCAAAAGGAGGCGCAAACAACCTGCGGGGGTGTCCTTACTGGCGGAGTACCACCAGTAAGGACACCCCCGAAATAGATAAATGGAATTGCCATTGTCTATAATATTCCAGCCCTTCGGGCTTTTCCACGCATCATATATAAAGCCCGTAGGGCTGGCATATTATAGAACAACAGAGGGTAAAATAACCTGCGGGGGTGTCATTACTGTTGAGTTTTTGCCAGCAATGACCCCCCCCGAATAGGTATATGCCGTGTTTCCTATAATGTTCCAGCCCACTGGCTTCCCCATTCGAAGCATAAAAAAAACGGGTACCGGTTTCAAAACCGATACCCGTTTTGGGTTGTGTTTATTTGCTGGGAGGGGTGGTATCCTTTGCCGCTAAGGAAAATGCTTTCGGCACGGCTAAAGACCAAAGACCAATACCTAATCAGGCTCCCAAATACGATTTGAGCAATTTGCTGCGGCTGGTAGCGCGCAGTTTGTTGATCGCTTTGTCTTTGATCTGACGCACGCGCTCACGGGTCAGGCCAAAACGCTCACCAATGTCTTCCAGCGACATGGGGTGTTCCACGCCAATGCCGAAATACAGTTTGATCACATCACACTGCCGCTCGGTGAGTGTACCCAGGGAACGCTCAATTTCGCGGCGAAGCGAATCGGCGTAATCCAGGTGCGTATCGGTACCAGGCATGGCGTTGTTCTCCAGCACGTCGAGCAGGGAATTGTCTTCACCCTCTACGAACGGTGCGTCCATGGAAACGTGACGGGCGGCAACGCCGAGCGTGGTTTCCACTTCTTCGGTGGTAATTTCGAGGAGTTCAGCGAGTTCTTCCGGACTTGGTTCGCGTTCAAAGTTCTGCTCCAGTTCGGAGAAGGCTTTGTTGATTTTATTCAGCGAGCCCACTTTGTTGAGCGGAAGGCGCACAATACGCGATTGCTCGGCCAAAGCCTGCAGGATCGACTGGCGAATCCACCACACGGCGTAGGATATAAATTTAAAACCACGGGTTTCGTCGAAGCGCTGGGCGGCTTTGATCAAACCAAGGTTACCTTCATTGATCAGGTCGGAGAGACTCAGACCCTGATTCTGGTACTGCTTGGCTACAGAAACAACGAAACGGAGATTGGCTTTGGTCAGTTTTTCGAGGGCAATCTGATCGCCTTGTTTGATGCGCTTGGCGAGGTCCACTTCTTCTTCCGGTGTGAGGAGGTCCACTTTTCCAATTTCCTGGAGATATTTTTCGAGGGATTGGCTTTCGCGGTTGGTAATGGACTTCGTAATCTTTAGTTGCCTCATGTGCTATCCGTTCAAATTTTATTTAGCTGCAAAGTTACAATAAAGTAATCTCCGCTGTCAAGGTTTTTTTAACCTGAAGCCGGAGTTTTTGTGAATTTGGGCGATTTTTTTTGCAGCAGTCAATTTAAAACAACAGAAATTTAATTTTGTTCAGTTGTTTATTGGCTGCATGGGTTAAAATTTTATTCAGCGAGAGCGCCTTTTGGGGTAGTGAATATTCTATTTTTCACAAAAGTGTGTCTGCCGTTGGATGTTCCTTGCTTTTGGACTAACGCAGAATCACCAGTTTTTGTTCCCTGACCTGCACGCCGTCGCTCATACGCACGGAATAAATGCCTTGGGGGAAGTCGCCGGCTTGCAAAAAGTAGTTCGACTGGCCCTCTTGGGGATTATCCCGGAATGGATGGTGCGCACGGTTTGTCCGTACATGTTCACCAGGCTGATGGTGCCAACCGTCCGTACAGGGGCATCTACGGGAATCACCGTGATGGCGCTGGCCGGGTTGGGGTATACGATGCCCAAATGGATAAACGGTGGAAACTGGCTGCTGGAGAAATTACCGCTGACGTGGAATTTCCACCAGCCATCCGGAGCGGGGAGTGGGCGAAGGCCGTTTTTGCCGCTGACGGCATTGGCTTCGATGTAGTAATAAACATCAGTTCCGGCAAATTGGGCAGGCAGGTTGCCCATCCACACGTTGGCGGTGTCGAGCGGGCTCCAGGGCGTCATGTCGACGGATTGCCAGGTTCCGTTCAGCGGATCGGTGGTGTACCAAACTTTTGCGTTGCTGATGCCGCTGCGGTGCTGGATCGTGGCATGCACAGGATATCCAAGGGTTCCTATTGCTTGGTCGATGTCTTCCAGCGGCCGGTGCACGATGCGAAGTGGATCTGCCACGCCGATTTCTTTGGTAATGCAATGGATGGCGCCCAGGCTGGGGATGATGCTGTTGCAATTGATGCCGACAATTTTATAGCCAGGCAGCGATTGCTCCCAAATGCGCTGTGCCGTTGTATCGTATTTTTGCTCATAAAAAGGCACGAGAACTGTTTTGTTGACAAAAACAGCATTGGCATAGGTGCGGTAGTCGCCACCATTGTTGGGGTAGCTGGTGCCTTCCGGCGGCATGGGGATGCGAATGACCTTGAAAGGCGTACCAAACGACGCGGTGTAGTTGCTCAGCACATATTGGATGTTTGCCTCAATTTGGGGGCCGTCGGCAATGCCCTGCGGATATTGGCCCACCAGCAGGGTCTGCTCGTCGAGGAGTTTCATGTGCATGTCGATGTGGTGAATCACATCGTAGGGTAGGGGATTCATTTTAGGGTAAGTATGGATGCCCATGAAATCGTACATGATGGCATCTACCTCGGCTTCTGAGTGGTTGCTGAGGCCATATTGGTTGTTGGGGCCGTTTTCATCCAACACGAGTTTGGAGGAAAATCCCATACCCATGCCGTCCGACATAAAGTTGCCGCCGGTATGTACCATGTCGGTTGGTAAGGTGTTGGTGCGGAAAATGGGCACGTTCAGGTAGTTGGCTATCGGTACCGGGAGGGCATCGTCCAGCGGGCGGGGGCGGTTGTAGATCCAGTCGATGATGTACAGAGAATCCACATCGTTGCCATACACGCAGTTGGGGCCGTAATCACGCACCCAAATAGAGTTGCTGGGGGCGACCAGGAAAGTGACGTTGGAGCTCAGGTCGACACCCTGGCCGCTGAGGTAGTTTTGGGCGGTGGTAACGGTATTTTGGTTGTTGCAGCACACAATGACGTTGCATTCTTCGCGGGCGTTGCGCACAATTTCTGTCAGGATGGCCTGCTGTCCCTGCCAGGTAATCACCAGGGCCTGCAGTTCTTCCCATTCGGCCATGGTGCGCACTGGAACCGGCGGGGCTTCACCGCTGCTTTCGGTTTGGGCGAGCACTGGCTTGTAATCGCGCATGGTCACGCGTTCCTGAGGAGTTAGGTTTCGGGGAAGTTCGGGGCTGAGTTGTTGGGCTGCGAGTGGGCCGATGGCCAATGTCAGCAGCAAAAAAAGGCTGGGTAACCGTTTAGACATATCGGAAATTTGAAATTTTAAGCTGGGGTGAAGTGTCAGTTTAATTTGTCGGAAAAATGAAGCCAATTGAAGCGTGTGTAAAGATAAGGTGTTTTAGGGGAAGTACAGATGCCTTTAGTTGGAGTTTAGCCATTGGGTGTTGGTCTTTGGCTTCGATCCCGGTTATTGGGGCCTTGTGAAATCAAATACCGAAGAAATCGGAATTAAATTTTGAACACCCTTTTCAAAACAGCATGTGCATTATTTATCAACGAATATTTTGTTAAAAACTAATGCATTGAAGACCAAATAGTTAATCCTTCGGAGCAAAGCCAAAAATGAAAATGACGGCGCGCCATTGCGCGCCGCCATTGAACAAAACCCATTCTATCGTATGAAGCAAAACTATATTCTGAAGCGTATTGTTTCTGTTTTATGCCTTGGCACTCAGGCCAATGACTATTGTCTGGTACCTGTTCAGACAGCGATGGGCAAGGAGCTCAAATCGCGGAACAGTATTTTTTTGCGGTTGAAGTACAGCACATTGGAGCGTTTCAGCTGGTTGAGCACGGCCGTAACCATTTGCCGGCTGGTACCGGTAAGGTCGGCAATGTCCTGGTGGGTCATGTTGTGCTTTACCAGGGTTTCAAAACCAATGCGTTTGCCGTGTTCGAGGCCCATTTGATGGAGGAACTCTACGATGCGGCTCTTGGAATCCTTCAGTACCACATTTTCCAGTTGTCCTTCGGTATAGCGCAGGCGTTCGCCCAGGAAATGCAGCAGCGATTGTGCGAAGGCGAAATTCCGGCGCATGACATTGAGCAGCAACTGGCCGTCGATTTCCAGTACTTCCACGCAATCGTCCATAACGTAGGCAAAATCGCGGCGCTCTTTGTCGCCAGTAAGGAAGGATTCTCCAAAAATATTTTCCGGGCGCAAAACGTACTTGATGATGTCTTTTTTCTCGGAATGGACGGTTACCTTCACCAGGCCTTTGAGCAGGACATATACTTTATCGGCTGCTTGTCCGGGCTTGTACACCACCTGATGTTTGCTGTAACGCTGCAGGACAGCGCTTTGCAGGACGAGGCTTTGTTCTTCCGGGCTGAGTACAGCGAAGAGGGGAATATTGTCCAGTTTCTGCAAGGTTATCTTAATTTCCATGGCCGTTCAATCGAGTAGTTATCGTGTTTTGTGCTGTGTTGTTGCTTTAAAGACAAATGCTGCCGGGAAATCCCCTATGCTGCGGAGGAAAATAATTTTTGCAAACGCTGTTTGTTTAAGAGGGAAAACACTGTATTTTTGATGTTTTTAGAATTGTTGTTGGTTTTTTGGGCTATTTTGCATTTTAATTCTAAAAGTGAGCCGCAATATTATTCCTTGCCAAATAATAATTTTTTTAGAATTTTACACCTGTAACGATTCCAGGAGCCATGTACACAGAAGAATTACCTCAAGAAGCGTTGTTAGATGCCCTCCGGGCAGGCGATGCTGCTGCGTTTCGGCAATTGTTCGAGCAGTACTATCCTGGCCTTGTATCGGGTTTGCGACGCTTTGTTGGGGAGGATCAGCAGTGCAAGGATATCGTGCAGGATGTGTTTGTAGAGCTGTGGAACAAGCGGGAAAACCTGCAAATCCACACCAACCTGGGGGCTTATCTGCGCAAGGCTTCTGTTAATAAGGCCTTGAATCACCTGAAGCAAACACAGCGGTTCAGCACGGAGGATGCCGACCGCCTGCCAGAAACGGCCGACCCTCAAGCGGAACTGCTGCAAGCACAGGATGCACTGGAGATTAGGGAGCAGGCCCTGGCAGACGCTATTGAGGCTTTGCCGGAAAAGTGCCGACAGGTATTTGTGCTAAGCCGTTTTGAAAACATGTCGCACAAACAAATCGCCGCAGAACTGGGCATTTCTACCAAAACCATTGAAAATCAAATCACCAAAGCCATGCGATTGCTCCGGGAAGCGCTGCTAAAAGGTGGCGGAATGTCGCCTGTTGTCATTTCCATGCTTATTTGGTGCCTATCCACGTAGGGGATATCCTTACTTCGGTTGTCTTACCCATGAAAACCAAATTAACACATCAAAACGACACTATGTCTGAAAATGTACACCTTTTGCTTTTGCTCCAATCGGAATCTGGCCCACTGGCGCCGGATGACGCGGCTGCGCTGGCGGAGTGGTTGAAAGACCCTGCGCATGCCCGGCTGGCCCGGGAGTACAAAGCCATTTGGGAAAAAAGCGAAGTTTACCAACCCGAAGTTCCAGTGGATACGACTGCCGATTTTCAGCGGGTTTGGGCAAAAATAGAAGCACAGGAGGCTGTAAAAGGACGCCGTATTTCGATGCGGACCTGGTTGCGGGTAGCTGCTGCGCTGCTTATTTTGTTGGCGGCCGTGGGCTTGTTCCGCAGTTGGGACACTGGTGCTGGCACCCTGCAAACGGCCATGGCAGATGCCTCTGGCGCGAAAGCTCTGGTGCTGCCCGACGGCACGCAGGTTTGGCTGAGGGCAAATGCCAGTTTGGAATACCCCGAAGTTTTTGATGCCAAAACGCGCATTGTCCACCTGAAGGGTGAGGCCATTTTTGATGTAGCGCATGCCAACGCCCATCCGTTCCGGGTAGCGTTGGCCAATGGCGGTATCGTTGAAGTACTGGGTACCCGTTTTGCCATCCGTCAGGAGGCGCAGGGCGAAACCGTAGTGGTGCAGCGCGGGAAAGTGCGCTTTCAGCCCGTTTCGGGCGATAAGGGCGTGGTACTCACGGCTGGTGAGCGCGCACAGTTCGATCATGCCACCCGTCGGATTCAACTTTCGCAAGCCCTTACCTACAACGAACTGGCCTGGCAAACCGGCGGACTGGAGTTTATCAACACGCCATTACGCCAGGTGGTCGCCGACCTCCAGGCTTTTTACCACGTAAAAATCGAATTGACCAATAATAAACTGAACGATTGTACCCTCACCGCGCCACTGTCCAATCAGCCCATCGATCAGTTGCTGGAAACCCTCAGCCTTACCTACCAAATTAAAGTGGAGCACCCGAAGCCCGACACGTATGTGCTCAAGGGCGGGGTGTGCCCAGATTAAACCAGCATTATTTCTATTTTTGAAAAACCGGATTCATGCCATCACCACGGGTACGAATCCGGTTTTTTCGTTTTAATCACCATGGGGGATATTCGGAGTTTATTCTGACAACTTAAGGTGTAAAAATTCGCCATTCCTGCATTCTGCGCGCGCCACTGTGCCCGTACTTCCTTAACTTGTGGCGTGTTTCCATTCCCAACAACCCTACTGTACAGGTACAGCCTGCTGTTGTGCCTGTTGCTGCCTGTAAGTATCCAGGCACAGGATTTGCTTGACCGGAAACTGGAATTTGAGTGCCGGGACTGCAAACCAGGGCAGGCCCTGGTGAACCTCAGCCGGGCTTCGGGCATAAACATCGTGTTCAGCGAGCGCTTTTTTGCCGACTGTCCACGCCTGGATCTCCCTCGCTCGGAAGAGAAAATGGCCATTTGGCTCGACCGCATTTGTGCCTGTAGCAAGCTTTCCTACCGAGAGGTGGGTGGGCAAATTGCCCTCTTCCGCCGCCTGCAGCGCTATTCTTTCAGCGGATTTGTGGTGGATGAAGAAACGGGAGAGCGAATCATCGGTGCTTCCCTTCGGGTGCTGAACGACCGCACCATGGGCGTCATCAGCAACGAATTTGGGTATTTTAGCCTAACGCTGGAGGAAGGGGATTATACCTTTTTCATCACTGCGGTGGGCTTTCAACCCAAACGACTGGAGTTGCCGCTCAACGGCAACCGTAAAATACAAATTGCACTTTCCCACAGCGCTCCGCTGCCGGAGGTGGTCATATCCGGAACGGTACCCGACTCCAGTCAGCGCTCCAAATTTCGGGAAGACCGCAACGGACTGCCACTTTCGCAACTCAACACCATTCCCATGCCAGGCGGTGAGGCCGATTTGCTGCGCCTCGCGGCGCTGCAACCCGGTGTACAAACCGGTGTTGATGGCCTTGGCGGATTGCACATCCGCGGTGGGAATGCCGATCAGAACCTCATTTTACTCGACGATCTGCCGGTGTACAACCCCAGCCATGCCCTGGGTTTGTTTTCCATTTTTAGTCCGGCCACCGTGAGCAATGCCAAGTTGTGGAAAGGCGATTTTCCGGCCCGCTACGGCGGCAGGATGGCCTCCGTGCTGGATGTGCGCACCCGCGAGGGCAATTTCCGGGAGTTTCATTCCAGCGCTGCTGTGGGGCTTTTTGCCGCTTCATTTACAGTTGAGGGGCCCTTGAAACCCGATACCAGTTCGTTCATCGCCAGCGGCCGCTTCACCTATTTCCAGCCCTGGATACATTTTTTCAGCCAAAGGGATAACCTGATTACGTTTACCGGCGACCGGGTCCTGTACCGCTACAACGATTTTAACCTGAAGTGGAACTATACTTTTTCGCAGCGGCACCGCTTGTATGTGACCTTGTACAACGGTGGTGATACTTTTGGCGACAGCTTCGACCAGCGCTATGCCAACCCCGAAGGCTTGCTGACCGACCGTTATACCCTGGGCTCCAGTTGGGGCAACCGTATTGCGGCCATTCGTTGGAACCAAACGTATGGCAACCGGCTTTTTTCCAATACCACCCTGCGTTACAGTCGCTTTTTTTACCAAAGCCAGCTGTCGTTCAACTCCACGTTTTACTACCCGAACGGGAAACAAAGCGTGCTGTCTGATTTTGGCCAGCTGTACCAAACGCGTATTCGCGACTGGTCGGGCAAAACCGACTTCACTTTTTTCCCCTCCAGTAAACTCACCATGCGCTGGGGCGCGTCGTACACCCTGCACGATTTTCGCCCGGGCGCCTTGTCGGCCAACTTTTTGCTGCCCGGGCAAAGCGCTGCCGCGCTGGATTCATTGGCCAATTTGCTGCTCAACAACGAGAAACTCAGCGCCGACGAGCTCGAAGCCTACCTCGATGCGGAATGGAGGCCCTGGCAGTACTGGAAAATTGAGATGGGGCTGAACGCTTCCGTTTTTCAGATCCGGCAGGTCAACTATCCCATTCTTTTACCCCGTTTCAAGGCGGGCTGGTACGGCCGGCGCGGCTGGAACCTATGGGGCAGTTTTACCGGGGCAGCACAAAATTTGCACCAAATTGGTTCATTTAACATCAGTTTGCCCTTCGAACTGTGGGTACCCTCCACGGCAAAAGTACCGCCAGAAAGAGGGTGGCAGACCGCCCTGGGTTTGGGCCACGACGGGCGGCAATGGCAATGGCAGGTAGAAGCCTATTACAAGCAACAAAACCGGGTGCTTAGCTTCCTGTCGGCCAATGATGCCCTTTACACCGGTGGCGCAGAGGATGCCAGTGGCTGGGAGGACCGCATTGCAGTAGGAACAGGGTACAGCAAAGGCCTGGAGGCTTCTATTGCCTGGAGCTACGGCAGCGGAAATGTGACTACCGCTTATACGCTTTCAAAGTCGATCCGGCAATTCCCCGACCTGAACTCCGGCAACCCTTTTCCCTTCCGTTTTGATCGCCGGCACGATTTTAAAATCAACGTTCACCAGCGGATATTGCCCTGGCTTTATGCCGACCTGGGTTGGTATTTTGCAACCGGAAACCCGATCACACTGACCGGAGTAAAATTTACCCACCATGTGCCGGAGGGCGATATCCGGCGCGATGTGTACGCTTATACCGCCATCAATGGGTACCGATTGCCGGCGTATCACCGTTTGGATGCCTCCATTGAGGCAATGTGGGGCAGCGGGAAAGGGCGGCACAGCGTTCAATTTGGTGCGTACAATGTGTACAATCGGAACAACCCCTTCTTTTTGTTCCTGGATACAGGCAGCGGGGTGTCTGGAAAGGCAATTCAATATACCTTGTTACCTTTACTGCCGATATTTCGGTATGAATTGAAATTTTAATGCATTTTGCGTCTGCACGCGTTCACACCATGACAACCACACGACCAATTCGATGGCTTTTGCTTCTGTTGATGACCAGCGGTTTAGGTGTGCACTGTGCCCGGGAAATCATCATTGATATTCCGGAAGAAGCGCCACGCATTGTAGCCATTTCCCATTTTGTAGAAGGGAGCCGTTCAAGGTAGAGGTTTCGCTCAGTCAACCGCTTTTCCAGATTGGCGAAGCGCAAATCCCGGAAACAGCCGATGTTTCTATTTCCACCAAGGGCAATTTTCTGGACAAACTCCAGCGCACGTATGCCGACAATGATGGTCGGCTCTATTGGCTGAGCCGGGAATCCCCTGCTGCGGGCGAGGAATACACCCTGGTGGTGCGCATCGCCGGCTTGCCTGCTGTTGAGGCGGCCAGTTACATGCCTTTTCACGCCAATCTGGCGCCTACGCAAATCCTGCCTGGCGATTTAAGCAGCGAACCACTGGAAGATGGCCGCCGTTTGTTGCGCGTCCCCCTTACCCTGGAGGTGGAGGACATGCCCGCAGAAAAGCGCTTTTTTGCCTTTGCGCTGCGGTTTGAAAACCTGGTCTACAAGTTGCAAGGTGGTGTGCAGGTGCCCGACTATACTTACGTTTCCAATGCCTTTTTCCTGGCCGACGGCCGAACGCTCTCGTTGTTGCACAACATCCCGGAGCCTGCGGTATTGGTGGATGAGAAATTTTGGAACGACAATCGGCGGACTTTGTTTCTGGATGCTTTGGTGCCCTACGATCCGGTTATGGAGCGTCCGCTCCGGATTTATGTGGAGTGGCGAACGCTCTCGGAGGAATTTTACCGCTATCACCTCTCGCTGGCCCGACAAGGCAATAACCTACCCCTGAGTGACCCGGATGCGGTGTACAACAACGTCATCGGTGGCTACGGCAATTTTTCCGGCTATTCGGTATCGGTGGACACCCTGCAAATTCCATATTAACGTGTTCTGATACGTTTCGCAAAAGCGTTTTCGCAGATTCAGCAGTGGACGCAGATGTTTTGCTTTGCAAAAATCGGCGCGTGTACGATAATGCAAAAACCACGTTGGCCCACGACGAGTGGTGAACTTATACAGTGTTTCAAAAAAAATCGGTTTTGTGCTGCCGCAGATGTTTGCGAAGCAATACATCTGCGGTTGCTGCGAGATCTGCGGGACAATCTTTCGCGTAGCAAATCGGAAAACCAAAAACGAAGTTGGTCCACCATCAGGCTTGGTCTGAAAATTAATTTAAAAACATTTTGTTTTTAAATTGGAATCATTACCTTTGAAACAACAAACAAATCATAGTATGGAGAACAAGTTCCTCGGCTTGCGCACCTGTTTGTACCGGGTGCCCGACCTTGCCGCTGCCACCAAATGGTACACTGAAATCCTGGGAATAAAGCCCTATTTTGAGGAAGTGTTTTATGTCGGCTTCAATGTTGGCGGCTATGAACTGGGCTTGGAGCCTGAAGAAGGCGATAAGCGCGCTGGCCTGGGTGGTGTCACCTGCTATTGGGGCGTCGACCATGTTGCGGAACATTTTGCTGCATTGCTGGCAGCCGGCGCCAAACCCTTCGAAGTGCCAAACGATGTGGGCAGCGGGATCATTGTCGCCACGGTGCTGGACCCCTGGGGAAATGCATTTGGCCTGATTCACAATCCGCATTTTAACTTGCCCTCCTGAACTTTTTCACCCAATTAAATACCTAAATCCGTGACAACAGCACAAATTGCACAACAATTGGTGGAACACATGCGCCAAAACCAGTTCCCGGAGGCGTATGCCAATTTATTTACCCCCGATTTTGAAAGCATCGAACCAGCAGGCGCGCCATTTCCAATAGCCATTGGCGTGGCCGGGCTCAAGCCCCGCATCGACATGACCCATGCACGCTTGAAGTCTTTTGTTTCGGGCTATTATGGTGATCCTATTGTTGCGGGTGATTATTTCTCGCTTGCCATGGGTTTTGAAGCGGTAACGGTAGACGACGAGCAAGTCAAATTTGACGAAATTTGCGTGTATGAAGTGAAAGACGGCCGCATTATTCGGGAACAGTTTTTTTACACCCCTGGCGCTCCATGGATATAGAAAGCTTGCGCACCTATTGTTTGACGCTACCTGGCGCTACCGAAGCCATTCGATGGGAACATCACCTCAATTTTTACATCGGGGGTAAAATGTTTTGCATCAGTACGCTCGATGCCGATGGTCGCGTGTCCTTTCGGGTGCCCGATGAGGATTACGATGAAATGTCGTCCCGGCCGTATACGGTTCCCAGCGCCTACCTTGCCAGAAGCAAATGGGTAATGGTTGGCGCGTTTGATGACTTAAGCGATCAGGAATGGCAGTTTTACCTGCGTCAGAGCTACGGAATCATCAGGTCCAGGTTGCCTAAAAAAGTACAGGCGGGCTTGCCTGTTTGGGAAGGGTATATTATTCGGCCCGGTTACAATGCGCTGGTTGCGCCGGAACTGATTCAAAATTGACAAAACTGAACAATCCCAGATCTTGACTTGTTTGAAACAGTCGACATTGCTACAATTGGCTGAAATTTTTTGGCGTCCGCCTGGTTCCTCTATGCGTCCGATGCGCGCGATTTATGTGTTCAGGAATTTCAATTTAGGCTTTTATCCGTTTTGTTAAACGCCAAATGCATGGCGGGAATTTTGATGGTCCTCGCTTTCTTAAATCACGCAGTAGTTTGGAGTATGATTTTCCGGCTGTAAAATGGAAGTTCAAATGCCGACAAAAAGTTATTCATCACCCTAAAATTGCATCTTTGTCCCTGTAATGGGGAAAGACAACATTAACCAGGAAGCCCTGGTACAACGCCTTATTCGGCAGGATCCACAGGCGCTGTCCGAGCTGTATGACCACTACAGTAGTGCATTGTTCGGTATCGTGCTGCGCATCGTGCAGTCGGAAGCGTTGGCAGAGCAAGTGCTGCAGGATGCCTTCATGAAGGTATGGAAACGCATTGGCGATTATGATGCCGGGAAAGGGCGGCTGTTTACCTGGCTGCAAGTCTGGCCACCTGCCTGATGGTCTTGTCTTTTGACCTTTGCCAAACCAGCAGCAGCGTAAACACCCGTATTTCAAATTTTGAATTGAAAACACCGGCAGCCATCCTTTTGGACTGGATTATTGCAAATCACGCAACAAGCATTGCTGGTAGCGTGTTCAATGAGTAAATGTCTTCGTTGCGGAAACCTCAGCCCCATTGTTGTTGGCCTTAATCGGACAATTTCCCCAATTTGTCTTAATTTCAGGCACGCTGCCACTGCTTAGCAGCATATTTGTATCATTACTCAACACGCAACATGTCACTACGCAAATCACTACGCAATTTTTCTGTGCTGCAATCCATCTGGACTGCCATACTATTTGAATATCACCTTCGCCAATCCCATAATATGCTACACGAAGATAAAACCGCAAAAGCCAACGAGATCATCCGCAACCACGTAGGGTTTTCGATGGGAGCCGCACTGGTTCCTTTTCCCGGAGCGGATTTGTTGGCGGTTAGTGCAGTGCAACTGAACATGCTGCGCCAACTGGCCCAATTGTACAATCTGGGCTTTATCGATTCCTTGGGGAAAAACGTTATTTCTGCAGTAGTTGGCAGCAGTGCTGCCCGGCTGGGCGCCAGTTTGATCAAAGCCATTCCTGGCGTGGGGACCGTTATTGGTGAGTTGAGCATGCCTGTACTTTCGGGTGCTTCCACCTTTGCGCTGGGCAAGGCGTTGGCTGTCCATTTTCACAGCGGCGGCACGCTGGAAGACCTTGATATTCGGAAGGCCAAAAGCGTGTACGATGAAGAAATAGTAAGCGGCAAAGATATTGCCGACGAAATCAGCAAGATGGGCCCAGCCATGAAATCACCGGCTGATGAGGCGATCGATAAAATTCGGAAACTCTCCGAATTGAAGTCGGAAGGCGTGCTGAGCGAGGAGGAATTTACGCAACTTAAAACGCGCCTGCTCGAACAAATCTGATTTTCCCCCGGAAAATAGCAACTTTGCATCCATTAAACGGATGCTTTGAGCCGACTTTCAACCCTTTACCAGCAAATTTTTTCCCTGAGTACCACCAGGGCCTTGCAACTGTACCAGATCCTGCGTCAGGGTGCTGTGATAGGTACGAGCATTGCACTGGCCAAAAGCGGCTTGTCAACAGCCGATATCGGCGTCTATGAAACGCTGTTGTACATCGGGGCTGTGCTCAGTTTTTTCTGGGTAAACGGACTGTTGCAGGCCATGACCCCGGTGTATAGCCAGCTGCCGGCGTCGGATAAGCAGCATTTCTTTTTCAATGTTTTCCTGGTTTTTGCTGCCTTGTCGTTCGGGCTGGGCGCCTTGTTACTGTTGGGCGGCAGTTGGGTGGTTCCTCTATTGACAGGCCTCAAAACGGTACCGTATTACCAGCTTTTTTGCTGGTATTTGCTGTTGCAACTGCCTTCTTATCCCGTCGAGTATATTTATTTGCTGCGCAAAAAAGCGCGTTCCATCGTCGCCTGGGGATGGCATCCTTTCGGACTTCAAATCCTGGCAGTGGTGCTGCCCTTGTTGCTGGGATACGGTTTGCAGGAAAGCATGCAGTCCCTGGTTGCCCTGGGCGTACTTCGGTTGCTGTGGACCCTGCTGCTGCTGCTGCGCCTGGGCGGACTGGTGTGGCGCTTCGATTTGATACAGCGCTACCTCCGCTTTGGATGGCCGCTGATGCTCAATGTGACCGTCGGTAACCTGGTACTGTTGTTCGACAACTGGCTGGCTGGCTGGTGGTACCGCGACGAGGCGGTTTTTGCCGTGTTTCGATACGGTTCCCGCGAACTGCCCCTGGCGCAGGCCCTGGCTACGGCCCTGGGGGTAGCCATTATTCCACGTCTGGTGGAGGATTGGGAAGCTGGCATGGCCGATTTAAAGGCCATGAGCCGCCGCTTGTTTCACCTGCTGTTTCCGCTCACTATCCTGTTTCTGTTCATCAGCAAACCCCTGTTTCCGCTTGTTTTCAACCCGGATTTTGCGGTCAGCGCCCCCTTGTTCAACATTTACCTCTTGATCACCGCCAGCAGGGTATTGTTGCCCAATTCCATGGTTTTGGCCAAAGGAGAACCCCGCATCATCTTGTTCATTGGCCTGGCTGAGCTGGCGCTAAAAATCCTCCTTGGTTTTGTGTTCATCTATTTTTGGGGCCTGGTGGGCCTGGCCTGGTCGGCCGTACTGGCGTTTGCGCTGGAGAAAGTGTTGATGGGCCTGTACCTGTACCGCAAACACGACATCCTGCCTGAGCGCTGGCTGGACTGGAAAGTGTATGGGGTGTACGTGGTGCTGATGGTGGTGGCGTATTGGGTGGTGTGATGGGGGCTATATAATGCTGAACCCAGTAGGGGTGTTCACACTTATACTCGAAATAAAGTGGTTTGCGAATGCTCTCTTGTCCTCAGCCCTACTGGTTGCGTTATAAATACTTGCCGATGCGCTACATCGTCTGCGTTTTATGCCTTACCATCAGAACTGATGACTGCGCGATTATTTTCGCAAACCGCCTTACTTCGAGTATAAATATATCACCCTGCCTGAAGCGGGGTTCTTCTCGATTTTGAATCCGGTAATTATAGTTTGTCACGCTTTCAGGGTTTTGTAGTTGCCGTTGTAAAAATCCTTCGGGCTACGGCTTACCTACAACTTTACGGTTTTGGATTTTTAGGCCAGTAGGGCCGGCATTATTGTAGCATTGCGTGTCCAATTAACCGGAATGCCGTAGGCATGGCATTTCAATGTTTACGATTTATGGTTGTTATCGTTCGAAACAGCCAAAAATTGCGCCTATAAATGTAAAATTTGTCCAATATTCAGCTGCTCAATGCCATGCCTACGGCATTCCAGACCAAGATCTACTGCATGCTACAATAATATAGGCCCTACGGGCCTACAATCAGACGTTGTAATTTTTTGTATAAACCGTAGCCCGAAGGGGTGGCAAATTATAGAAAACCGGCTCCTCCGTTCAATCCAACCCCGCCTTGGGCGAGGGGGGCATAAAAAAGCCCGGACAACTGTCCAGGCTTTAATCTCTTGTTGTGGCTCGAACCAGCATCACTCCCTTCTAATCGCCTCCACCGGGGTCAGTTTTGAGGCCTTGATAGCCGGGTAGGTGCCAAAAATTACGCCGATCAACACCGCTACGATCAGTACCACCAATCCGGAACTCCAGCTCAGGGAGGCATGGAAAGGTACTTCCGCAAAATGCCGAACGAGCGGAACAGCAATGGCCATAAATCCTGTCCCCAGCAGCAGCCCCAGGAAACAGCCCAGCATAGAGATCACCAGCGCCTCCGATAAAAACTGCAAGGCAATGCTCCGGCGCTTGGCGCCCAGGGCTTTTCGAATACCGATTTCCCGCGTCCGTTCTGTAATCGACATCAGCAGTACATTCATCACGCCGATGCCGCCCACCAGCACCGCAATGCCAGTAATCATGCCCATGATGATTTTAAACACCATAATGGCTTTTTTAAATTGGTCAAGCCGGAAATCGTTGGTAATAATCTGGTAGTTCTTTTTTCCGCCCGCCACATTTTTATCCAGCCAGTTTTCCATGTCCTTTTTTACCATTTGGGTCTCTTCGGCTTTTTGGGCTTCCAAAACCAGGGTAGGGGGGGCTTGGGTCAAAGCATCTGCTGAAAAGCCATACAGGGGCAAGTAGGCAATTGGCGTATTGTCCATTGGGTTGGTTTGTTTCAAAATGCCAGCAATGCGAAAACGGGTTTGTTCCAGCTGCAGTGTTTGTCCCACCAGCGCCCCAATCTGTGTTGTATCATGGGAAAAGCGCTTCGCCAGGTTTTCCGACAACAGGATCAGGGAATCTCTTTGTTGAAAATTTTGCTTTGAAAAAAGCGATCCGGCCACCATCTTGGTGGTGTCGGGGAAATAAATTTGCCGTACGCCTTTGATCTCAGCGGGTTTGCGCAGCGTATCGCCCACCAAAGCAAGGTAGTTTCGTTGACCTGTTTCCAATTGTATGCGCGCCTTGTCTTTGAAAATGGAATCCAGCACTTGCGCATCGTCTTCGGTAAATGGCCTGATGTGCTCTTTTTTCATATACAACCCATCCACCTCCTCGTTGGTGATGGTTTGTACAACAACCGCCGAAAGGTCGGTGGTGGAAGATATTTGCTCCCGACCAAATTGCTCCATCCCATCACCCAGCGACAAAATGGCGACCAGCGCACCCACGCCTATGATGATGCCCAGGGTGGAAAGCAGGGTGTGGAAAAAATTGGCGCGCAAGGTGCGGATGGCTTCAAAAAGGGCGATTCTAAACATAATTTGAGTAATGTGGCCAATGTGAGTAATGAGGCCAATGGGGTTAATGTGGCCAATGTGAAAATGTGGTTAATGAAACAATGCAACAAGGTGACCAATGTTACAATGAAATCAATAATTTAAAAGATGTTGGTATAAAAATGTTAGACGAACGCTGGGGCGGCGCAGGATAGCATTATTTGGAAAATGCGTTCAGGATGTTTTTGATTTCGGATGCTTCGCTGGTCCAGTAACCTTTTTCTAAACCCGGGATTTCTGCTTTGGCTGCGACTTGCGCTACCCACGCTTTGGCAGAACAATGAAACTCTTTGGCGCCGGTGAAGGCGGCTAATTCCCGGATGTTGGCGGCATTTACTCCGGCGCCGGGCATGATTTTAATGCTATCCTTGGCCAATTCAACCCACTCTTTCAATTGCTCCCGGCCCTCCCAGGCATTGGCGGCCTGGCCAGAGCTCAGAATACGGGAAAAGCCGCGCTCGGCCAGTTGGGGGATGGCAGTTTTGGGGTTGGCGGTAAAATCAAAGGCGCGATGGAAACTGAGGTCCATTCCGGAGGCAGCGTGACAGAGTTGGTCCAGCATCTTCCAATCGGGATCGCCATCGGGCGTCAGGGCGCCAATGACCACCCCTGCGGCGCCAGCATCGCGGCAAAATCGGATATCATCCACCATTTGTGCCAGCTCGAATGGCTGGTAGCAAAAATTGCCTTCCCGGGGTCGGATCAGCACCATGACTGGAATTTGGAGTGCTGCGCAGGCTTGGCGGATGGTGCCGGGTGAGGGCGTCAGCCCGCCAACACCCAACGCACTGCACAGTTCAATGCGGTGTGCACCGGCGGTTTGTGCGGTGAAGGCGGATTCCAGGTTGGCAGCGCAAATTTCTAGCAGCATGGGATTGGGGGTGGATGAGAAGCAAAAATAATCGTTACCTTCGGGCATTGGCATAAATTTTAATACCATGCGTTATTTTTTACCTTTTGTCCTGTGTTTTGCCTCCACCGTGCTGTTACAGGCACAGGACCTCCACTATTCCCAACCCCAGATCAATCCCCTGCACTTCAATCCCGCGCAAACCGGGGTTTTCCGGGGCGACTGGCGGGTGTCGGGTCTTTACCGTAGTCAGTGGGAAAGTGTGCCGGTGCCTTACCGGTCTCTTGCGGCTGGGTTACGATACCAAGGCGCTTCGCCTGGGGAACAATCTGCTCTCTGCCGGACTGTTGCTGCAGCACGATCAGGCAGGTGATGCCGCTTTGCGCTGGACCCAGCTGGGTGGACTGCTCTCTGCAGCCCATGCGCTGGGGAAGTCGGGGAGCCTATCGGTCGGATTTGGCGTAACGGCCATTCAACGAAGTTTTAACATCGATCAATTGACCTTTAAAAACCAATGGGATGGAGATTTATTCAACGCTTCTTTGCCCAGTGGTGAGCAATTCAATCGCAGTTCGGGCATTCAGTCCAGTGTGTCTGCCGGCTTAAACTGGCATTATGAAAACGAGGAGACGCCGCGCAATACCATCAACCTGGGCGGCGCATTGTTGCACCTCAACCGCCCTTCCATTAATTTTTCCGATGATGCGCAGTACCAGATGCCGGCCAGGATAACCGGGGCTGCTGCCGCTACCTGGATGATCAATGATGTCGCTGACGTGGTTGGGCAGCTGCAGTTTCAACGGATGGGCGTCAACCAGGAAATGGTTGCAGCAACTGGTGTGCGTTACTGGCTCGATGAAACCGCCCTGCGCCTGACCATGGGCTGGCGCGTTGGCGATGCCATCATTCCCGCCTTCCAACTGGAACGCGGCAGCTGGATTGCAGGACTGAGTTACGATTGGAACATCTCTAAGTTTGACATTGCTACCCAAAACAAGGGTGGTTTCGAAATTGGCCTCGTTTAACGCCATCCCGGCCGGTGCCGCAGTGGAGGTGATGAAGGTGTCCAGTGTTTTGGGGAGGAGGAGGAGATGGGGGGTTGAGGAGGTTGAGGAGATGGAGGAGATGAGGGGGGGGGGCATGGGAGGAGATATTATAAATACGAAATCAGGTTCAATTGCGTTTTAGGAAGCGCCATTCCCGTAAGGGAAACCAGTACTAATCACCCCACGAATACGATTTATGCGACCATACATTTTGCTGCTGGCAGTTTTGTGCTTTTCCCTGCCGGTATATTCCCAAACGCTGCGGGCTTATGAAAAAGCAGCGGACAAGGCCTTTGCCCAGAAAGATTATAGCGCTGCTGCCGAACACTATGCCCATATTTTGGCTAAAAAAGTGATCGGAGGACTGTTTTGTACAAGTATGCGGACTGTGCCCGCCTGATGTATGCCTACGAAGAGGCAGAAAAATCTTACCTGCGGTTGGAGGACGCGCGAAAGCCGGGTGATTTTCCGCTGCTGTACCTTCACCTGGCCCAGGTCAATCGCGGACAAGGTGATTACACGGCTGCGTTGGCTTATTTGGATAAATTTGATCAGGAAACGAGCGGGGTTGGCGAGCAGGACCGCGAACTTGCCGCGGATGTGCGCAACAATTGCCGTTGGGCACAGGAACATGTACGGGATGCCCGGGGAATTCAGGTGGAAAATCTGGGCAAAGCCGTCAACAGCCCTTACAGTGATTTTGCTGCGCTTCAAATCGGTGATACCCTGTATTTTTCCTCTTATCGTTTCGACAAAAAAGGCGACAGGAGCAAGCCCCGGCAGAAAACAACGCGACTGATGTGGTCGGTCAATGGTGGCAGGGCCAGGGAACCTGGGCGCGGGTTTCCGGCGGTGACTCTGCACCGTGGCCCACACGGCGTTTACCTCAGATGGCCATTATTTGTTTTTACCAACTGTAAGAACATCAGTGCCAACGACATTCGCTGCGAAATCTACCTCACCGTTCGCGATATTCGCGGTCGTTGGGGGAAACCACAGCGCCTGCCAGAACCCGTTAACCTGGCAGGATTCACCAGCACACAACCATCCATTGGGCTGGATTCAGCAACCATGACCGAGGTACTGTGGTTTGCCAGCGACCGGCCTGGCGGAAAGGGAGGGATGGATATTTGGTCGGTTCCACTGGATACGATCGACTTTTGCCCCTGCAATCGCCCGCTTTCGGGCCGAAAATTTTACATGCCCAGTTTTCCGGAACCGGAAAACACGGCGAGAGCCAACACGGCGGGCGCCGATATCACACCTTTTTTTGATGACCAGGAGCAAGCGCTGTACTTCAGCAGCGATGGACTTCCGGGCTTCGGCGGCTATGATGTCTACAAACTCACTTCCGGTGATGCTGCTCCCCAAAACCAGGGGCCGGAGATCAACTCCAGCTACAACGATTTGTACTTTTCCTTGCAACCAGATGGCAAGCAGGGCTTGCTCAGCAGCAATCGGTCGGGTTCGCAATATTTGAATACCGCCAATAAAGCCTGCTGCAACGATATTTATAAGGTTATTTTTCCCGAGCCTCCGCCATTAGTTGAAGCGGATACGCTTGTGCCGGTACCCATCGCCCTGAAACAGCCCGTCAGGGAAACGCCTGTCGCGCCGCCGGTGCTGAAAGATTTTGTGGGCTTGCCGCTGTATTTTGATAATGATGAGCCGGATAAACGGACCCAACGGACCACTACCCGAAAGAATTACGAAGAAACAGTACTGACTTATCTGGACAGACTGGAGGAATACCGCGAAGTTTTTAGCCAGGGGCTGGATGACGCAGCCAGAGAAACAGCGGAATCCTCCATCGACGATTTTTTTCAGTCTGAAGTCAGGTCGGGTTATGAGCGCCTGGAGCAGATGTGCCAGTTGATTTTGCAACAGTTGGAATCGGGACAAAAGGTAGAAATTCTGATCAAAGGCTTCACCAGCCCGCGAGCACAGAGCGATTATAACCTCAACCTGGGAAAAAGAAGGGTAAGCAGTGTAAGAAATTACTTTGATGCTTTTGAAAATGGTGTATTCCGGCCTTATATTCGCAACGGACAATTATTGCTGTCGGAAACCAGTTTCGGAGAAACAAAAGCGCGCACGGGTATCAGTGACAAGCTTAATGATCTGCGAAACTCAGTGTACCACCCCGATGCTGCTAGAGAGCGAAGAGTGGAAATTATCGGTATTCAATTGGGTAATTAAATATAAAGCGAAAAAATTTTGATGTTTCAAAATGCATTCGTTTAAATTTGCCGGAATCAAAAAGGTATACGGCTAAAAAACCGATGTGAAAATTGGTGTTGTATGCCCATCATCAAAACCAAACTTATCAGCCTTGTCGAAGAAACGAGTAGTAAAGGATTACGATGCCCTCCCAGAGGACATTATCCGTTCGGTAAAAATGCAGTACCCCACTGGGTATGCTAACCATCTGGTGTCTTATGTGAACAAAGAGGAAAAAGTCACTGCCTTGCCTTTTGATACAGAGGAAGTGTACTACCTCATTCGCATGACCATGCTGGAGGCTAAACGAATTGTCAAAGAAGACGACGATTACGATGATGATGGTGTGCTCCGCGAGGACTTTTCCGACATCGAAGTCGATGATGAATTTGACGGTCAGGGAGAGGAGGATGATGAGATTGATGACCCCATTACGGAAGAGGATGACCATATCATTGTTACCCGCCGCCGGGATGACGACGAGGTAGAAGATGTTCCTGACGATACCGACTTTTAATGTAGGGGCGCTTTAAGGTGCCTGATATTTTCCTTACAGCAAGGCACAAAGGACCATTTGTCCTTTGTGCCTTGCTGTTTGTAGTAATGGCATCTATGAAATAATCTTTCTTATTGCGCTTTGTTTGCCCAACTTTGATGTTGGAATTTCCATTTTTTTACATCTTTGCTTCAAGATCAGTAAAAAAACTAAACTATCCTTCCATGAGCGTAGCATCCGGTAACAACCACATCGTTTCTGGCACAAGCCCAAACTCAACTACTGGCAAATCTGGAACATGAGTTTTGGCTTTCTGGGTATCCAGGTTGGATGGGGATGCAGATGGGCAATATGAGCGCCATTTACGAATACCTTGGCGCAGAGCCCGATCAAATCCCGTTGTTGTGGCTGGCGGCACCCATGACCGGCTTGCTGGTTCAGCCTATTATTGGATATATGTCGGACCGCACCTGGGGAAAATGGGGGCGCAGGAAGCCATTCTTTACCATAGGCGCAGTGTTGGCCACCATCGCCCTGTTGTTAATGCCGCATTCTCCAGCGCTTTGGGCTGCGGCCGGTTTGCTCTGGATCCTCGATGCCAGCATCAACATCAGCATGGAGCCTTTCCGGGCTTTTGTGGGGGATATGCTGCCAGAGGAGCAAATAAACAAGGGCTATACCATGCAGAGCATGTTTATTGGTATAGGAAACGTGATCGCAGCCTTGTTGCCAACGGCCATTCTGGCCATCCTGGGTGATAAAACGGGTGGTTCAGGTGTGCCGGTTTATCTGGTGGCTGTGTTTTCCATTGGAGCGGTTTGTTATCTGGCTGCTGTTTTATACACGGTGCGGACCACCAAAGAATATCCACCTGCTGACCTGGCCGCTTTTGAGCAAATGAAAAAAGAAACCGCCGGGTTTGGCCACGGTGTCAGGGAGGTTTTTGAGAACATTTTTAAAATGCCATCCACGATGAAATAGGTGGCTTTGGTGCAGTTTTTTACCTGGCCTGGCTTGTTTCTGATGTGGTTTTATTTCACAACAGCTGTGGCACGCGATGTGCTGGGTGCTCCAGATACGGCTTCTCCCTTGTATTCTGAAGGTGTTGCCTGGGGAAACATCTGCTTTGGCTTTTACTCTGCTGTTTGTTTTGCCTTTTCCTTCGTGCTGCCCAAAATTGCCGACAAGTTTGGCCGCAAATACACCCATGCTGTTTGCCTCGCCATTGGCGCCATGGGGCTCATCTATGTAGGTTTCGCACCGAACAAATACTGGTTGCTGCTTTCCATGACCGGGGTAGGTATCGCCTGGGCAAGTATTTTATCTATGCCGTATGCCATGCTCGCTTCCACCTTGCCACAGCATAAAATGGGCGTTTACATGGGCATCTTTAACTTTTTTATCGTACTGCCAGAGATTATAGCCACCCTGTTTTTTGGATGGATCATGAACAACCTGCTCGACAACAACCGCATTGCCGCTGTGATGCTGGGAGGGGCTTTACTGGGCATTGCAGCCTTATTGGCACTTTTGATCCGCGAGCAGAAGGTTGAAGCAAGAGCCTAGTTTAGGTTTTAGTCTTTAGGTGTTGGTCGTTGGTGCGGTTGGTAATAGCCCCGTACCAGATAAAATGCCGCGAAACGGTGCATGAGATGTTGAAATTATTGTCAAAAAGAACAAAGCCTATGAACCCGCGATTTAAAGTAGTTTTAGCTGTCGTTGCCGGCTTGGTAACGGGCAGTTTATTGATTCTGGTATTGGAATTGCTCAGCAGCGAACGTCCACCCGACGGGATTGATATCACCGACAAAGTGGCCATGAAGGCCTGGATTGATACCCTGCCAATGAAAGCGTTTGTTATCCTGTTGCTTGTTTATTTCCTGGGTGCAATTGCTGCAGGTTATGTGGCCAATGTGGTGGCACGCAGCACCAAATATCGGCCTGCACTGATTGCCGGCGCAGGCTTATTGGTCTCAGGCATCATGAATCTCATCGATATCCCGCATCCCATGTGGTTTGCGGTGGTGTCATCCCTTCTTTTTTTAGCCGGTGCCTGGGTAGGTGGCCGGATTGCGATCCAACAAGAATCGCGAAAATGATACCTTGTTCTTTCGTCCTTTAAATTATAATGCTATGGAAATGAGTCATTTATTGTACATTTTGCTGGTAGGGGCTGTTTCTGGCTGGCTGGCAGGAAAGATACGCCAGGGTTACGGCTTCGGCTTGTTTGGCAATATGGCTGTGGGCATTCTCGGTGCATTTGTTGGAGAATGGTTGTTTCGGCAGTTGGGCATATCCATTGGTGGCGGTACGTTCAACCGAATCGTAACTTCTGTTGTGGGCGCGCTTGTCATGTTGTTTCTGATCGGACTGATCAAATCCAGACGATAGCAACCGCTTATTTTGCCGTGTCATCTTTAGGCTCCTGGACAAAGCGATCGCGCCACATGCCGTTTTCGCCGCCCATAATCTGCTCGCAGTTGCTTACAAAATTCTGGAAAGCGCTCTCTTTTTGCTGGTATGGTCCCGATAAGGTGGTGTACATCATTTGTTCCCGAAGCAGCGACTCGCTGGTGGCGCGGTAGGATAAAAAGGTGTCTTTGTCCTTCAGCATGCCCGAAATCCCTTCCATGGCAGAAATAGCAGCGCCAAAAACGGCTGCGATATAGCTGCCCATTCCGGCCAGTAAGTCGTTCAAAACAATCATTACAGGAATCAGTACGCCCAGGCAGATGGTGATTACTTTCATCCTGCGATAGCGCCTTTTAAGGATACCACTTTTGCGATCGTACCATTCAATTTGGTTGACGACGCGGTTTTTCAGGTATTCTTCCGGGGTTCTAAGCGAATTCATAGGGTTTGAGTTTTATAATGAAATCAGTCTAAATGGCAATATAGGTTTCAAAAAATTCCTGCCGGGCGATCCGGTAAACCTCCTGCTGGCCGGAGGGAACAGCGAGAAAGTCGCCGGCACAGGCCTTCATGGATTGGCCCCAACTGGCCATCAGGGTAAATTCAGCAGGAAGGTCAAGTTTCCGGAGCAATACTTCCGTCAGTTCAAACCCCAGTATTTCACCATTCGGGCGGTATTCTTGCCATTCTGATGGGGTAGGGGTATCCAGCAATAGGTATTTGGAGTTGAATTTTGCGGGAGGTAAAATGTATTGCTCTGAAGCCTTGGTTTGGTTCCGGATGATATAATCACCCTTAGCCGCGGTGTTTTCCGTTTCCAGGCCATCCTGGGTAATTGTTGCGATTTTCTCTCCGCCTGCTGCGCGTTTGGCAAATATGTTCCGACATTTGCGGTAGCGCCGCCCAAACTGCTCCGACAGTGGAAGCAAGGCTTCCAGCAAAATGGATTGTGAAATGGGTGCTTTCTTTACCAAGTTATTGTACTATTTTGCTCAAATATAGGGTATGCAGGGAAAACTTCAACAGCCTTTTTTTAAATCAAAGCTCCCAATGTCAAATCGTTTTCAACGGAATCTGTTCTATTTACTATTACTGTTCCTCTGCCAAACCAACGGCTCTGCTCAGGCGCAGGAGTCGGAATGGTACACGCCCTTTCCCTATACCCTTCAAAAAGAGGCTGTTGCCGACAGCGGGATGGTGGTGTGTGCACACCCGCTTGCAACCAAAGTAGGACTTGCGATCCTGCGCAAAGGTGGTAATGCCGTGGATGCGGCCATTGCCGTGCAATTCACCCTGGCCGTAGTGTACCCGCAGGCGGGCAATATTGGCGGTGGTGGTTTTATGGTTTATCGCAGCAAATCGGGGGTAACCGATGCACTCGATTTTAGGGAAAAAGCACCGGCCGCTGCTACAGAGACCATGTACCAAGACTCTCTGGGCAGGGTACTTCCGCAAAAAAGCCGGTTTGGCGCCCTGGCATGTGGTGTTCCCGGCACCGTTGATGGTATGCTGGAAGCCCACAAGAAATACGGAAAATTGCCCTGGGGTCAACTGGTAATGCCTGCTGTAGAATTGGCCGAAAAAGGTTTTCAAATCACGGCGCAGGAAGCAGAGAACTTACAGAAAGAACAAGTCAATTTTTTTAAGCACAGCAGTATAGTCCCTGCATTTGTGAACATGAAAGGCTGGCAGGAGGGCGACTGGCTGATTCAAAAGGATCTGGGTAAAACCCTGCGCCGAATTGCCAGCGAGGGGCGCACGGGATTTTATGATCGCGCCACCGCAGCCCTGATTCTGCATGAAATGGAACTCAAAAAAGGCCTTATAACTTACCAGGATTTGCAGGATTATCACAGTGTCTGGCGCAAACCAGTGGAGTTTGACTGGAATGGTTTGCACATCATCAGTATGTCGCCACCCAGCAGTGGCGGCTTGATGCTCCAACAGATGTTGGGTATGTTCAGCATCCATGCCCCATCGGATACTGCCTTTCATACAACAGAAGCGGTGCACCTGATGGCCGAAGTGGAAAGAAGAGCCTTTGCCGACCGCGCCAAGCACATGGGCGATCCTGATTTTTGGAAGGTGCCTTCCGACAGCCTGGTAAATCCAAACTACCTCAAAATGCGTATGGCTGAGTTTATGGCAAATAAAGCAACGCCAAGCAAATCGGTCCAAGCCGGAACATTCAAGGAAAGTGAAGAAACAACGCACTTCAGTGTGGTGGATCAGGAAGGCAACGCGGTATCCATTACCACTACGCTGAATGATTCCTATGGGAGCCGCGTTGTGGTGAGCGGCGCCGGCTTCATCCTGAACAATGAAATGGACGATTTCAGTGCAAAACCCGGTACACCCAACCTTTATGGCGCCATCGGTGGTAAAGCCAACGCCGTGGCAGGTGGTAAGCGACCGCTGAGCAGCATGACACCCACCATTGTCGCAAAAAATGGCAAATTATCGATGGTATTGGGTACGCCAGGCGGAACCACCATCCCAACCTCCGTTTTTCAGGTTATTGTTAATGTGTATTGGTTCAAAATGTCATTGCCGGATGCTGTGCAGAAAGGCCGTTTCCACCACCAATGGCTGCCAGATCGAATTTCTGTTGAAGAAGGCGCCCTGCCGGAATCGGTAGAGGAGGCCCTTCGGGCAATGGGACATGCGGTTGAGCCAAGAGACGCTATTGGCCGGGTAGAGGCTATATTGGTTACTCCCGAGGGGAAATTGCAAGGGGTAGCTGATCGTCGGGGAGATGACTGCGCCGGCGGCTATTAGTTTCAGCACCTTCAATGCCATAAACCATGACAGAACATCCAAAAATTGTTGTAGCCGGGGCCGGAAAAATCGGCACCCAACTCGGGCGCCGTTTGCGTGGCAAAGGTATGGCCATCGCCCAGGTGCTCAATCGGACGGAGCATCAGGCCATGGTTTTGGGTGAAGCCCTGCAAGCCGAATGGTCGGGTGATTGGTCTGCGGTGGTGCCTGATGCTGATTGGATCATCCTTGCTGTCAGGGATGATGCGATTGCAGCAGTGGCAGAAATGCTGGCGCTCTATGCGCCAAATGCGCTGGTTACCCATACTTCTGGTGCTACTCCGGGTACCGTATTAGCCCCATATTTTGAACGGTATGGTGTTTTTTACCCCCTGCAGTCGTTTTCCCTGGAACGCACGCCGGTATGGAGTAAGATTCCGTTTTGTGTGGATGCCGTGGTGCAGGACGACCTGTTTTTTTTAAAAAAAGTGGCCAAGCGAATTGGCAATTTGGTGTACCAAGTGAACGATTCCCAGCGGGCGGTGCTGCATGTTGCGGCTGTGTTCGCGAACAATTTCTCGAATCATTGCTATGCCATTGCCGAGAAAATACTGGACGATGCCGAACTCCCATTCGAAATGCTGCATCCGCTGATGGAGGAAACCCTGGCAAAGGCCTTGCTGGAGTCTCCGGTAAAAATGCAGACCGGACCAGCCATACGGGGAGATGAGGAAACCATCCAACACCACCTGGACCTGCTCGCTGCTCATCCTGAATGGCAAAATTTGTATACCCTAATGACCAAAAACATCCAGGTTGAGGGCAAAAAGCAATAGAGCCGGCGCTGTTATCGCTCAAAATTCCAGGCCTCCAACAATGTGTTCTCTTCGTTTTCCCAGTTCCAAACCGAAGCTGCTTCCAGGCAATTTTCTGCGAGACGTGCATACTGCAGCGGGTCGGCCTGAAAGCCTTGAATTGCCTGTACAATTGCATCCACCTGCAAATCAGGCAACAATACCGCTACCTCGTAGGTGTTGTTGAGGGCGTGGTACTCCGGGAAATCCATGGTGATGATGGGCTTGCCGGCCTGTACATAATCAAAAAACTTATTGGCCAGGGAGTAGTAGTACGATAAGCCGCGGTTTTCCAGAAGGTTGATGCCGACCCAGGCCTTGTCGGTCAGGGCGGGCAAATCATCCGGTCGGACAAAGCCTAAAAACCGTACGCGATCACCCAGAGCCAGTTGTTGCGCGCGGTTGCGCAGCGCCTGTGAGCAATCGCCCTCACCGGCAAGCCACAATTGAACCCCTTGCATCTGCTGCATGGCTTCCAGCATGGCCTCCAGTCCGCGGCCCTCATTCAGGGCTCCCTGATACAGGATAACTTTGGGATGTTCCGCGGAAGTGTCGGCAACAGGTACTTTGCGGAAAGGCACATTGCGCACCACTTTGAAGGGAAGGCCGTACTGCTTACGAAACATGTTTGCTAACGCGGGGCCCACAGTATAGGCCCGGTGGTAGAAAGGAAGAAAAATGCGGGCAAAGAATCCCCAAATGGCTTTTACCATCGGGCGGCCAACCAGTTCCGGCACTTCTGTAAAATATTCATGGGCGTCAAAAACGCGTTTTTTCCGTCGGAAAAACGCTGCTTTACAACCACCCGGCAGTGTGTCCAAATCAACGGTGCCCAGCGCATCCATAGGTTGGTGCAGCAGCCAGAAAAAAAGCCGAATGTTAAATTCGGCGTAAAACAAAAAGCCCTTGTTCCACCAGCAGCGCAACCGATGTTGCTGGTAAGGCTTGGGTTGCAGTGCAAGGCTGTTGGGGAGCACACGCCCAACCAGCGTAACCGAATGGCCTGCTTCTACCAGGGTATGGGCAATACGCTGCATGCGCTGGTCGAAATTCAGATCGTTGGTAACCGTAAGGATGATTTTCACAAAAGAACCAGGTTTTAGAATTCCTGCAGTGCCTGATAAACGAGGTCAACTGGAAGGCCCATTACATTGGCATAGGTGCCGTCAATTTTGGTGATCTTGCAAAGTCCAATCCATTCCTGTACCCCATAAGCACCGGCTTTGTCGAAGGGCTGGCAGGTTCGAATGTAATAGTCTATTTCTTCGTCGCTTAATTCGGCAATCCAAACCCTGGAAATGCCCGAAAACGAAACCGTTTTTTCTTTGGCCAGCATACAAACACCGGTGATCACAGTATGCTGTTTGCCCGACAGTTTCCGGATCATCCGAAAGGCATCATCGTAATCAGCAGGCTTGTTGTAAATAACGCCCTCCAGGATCACAACGCTGTCGGCTGCCAGCACAATTTCCCGGTCACTAATATGATTTCTGGAGGCGAGGGCCTTGCGCTGTGCGAGGTGCTCCGCAACCTGTTCCACGGGCATTTCCTCCGGAAAGTTCTCCGGTACATCTCCACCGATAACAGAAAAAGAAAAGCCAGCCTCGCGCAGCAGCTGACTGCGGCGCGGACTCCTGGATGCCAATAAAATAGGGCGGTGGTTCATCATCCTTGTGCAGAAAATTGGAGTACCACATCAGGCCATTGCCGGATCAACAACAGTATGCCTGCGAACATAACCCACTTAATTAAGGTACTCACCAATGTAAAATGTTTTTTGCGGTTCGCCCGGAACAGCACTGCCGAGGCGATCAGCGCGGGCAAAAGTAAGCATAAAATGCCTGCAGTTATCTGCCAGGCGGGTGCCTCAGTGGCCTTCCAGAAATACAGCAGCATAACAATCAGCAGGGAGGCTGCAAGTCCGGTCAATGCTGCCGGCACCCGGGCAGAACGTGGCCCTTTCACCACTGCTAAGGTCATGCATTTGCAAGCAGCATCCCCTGGGAAATCTTCCAGGTCCTTCACTTGTTCGCGCCAGAGGTTGGTAAAAAAGGCAAATACCGCGTACAACCAAACCAGTCCGGTGGCCTGGTGTATACGTTCAGGATCCTGAAACGAGCCAAGCCAAAGTGCACGGTCTTCCGGGATGAGCAGCAATACCGGCACAACGGCACAAAGAAATGCTACCATAATGTTGCCCATGACAGGGGTGCATTTGAGTGCCCAGGTATACAAAAACAAGCTGCCCGACACAGCAGGAAAAACCCAAAGCGGCCAAAAGGGCCGGGGTGCAGGAAAGGCAAAGAACAAACGAAGCGACAACAGGGTGATAATGGTCTGTACAAGCCAATACAAGTACAAGACTACTTCTTCCGGCAATAATCTTCCTGCTATAACCTGATCAGGCCGGTTGATAGCGTCCTTGTCTTTGTCGAAATAGTCGTTGATGAGGTATCCGCCCAGCGTGGTCATTACGGTGGTGATGGCCAGCAGCGAGAAAGTCCGGGTAGTGAGCATCGGTATGGCGCCCGATTTCAGGATGGCCGGCCGCAGGATAAGCCAATAGGGTATCCATTGTGTTAAAAAGACAATGAACAGGTTGGGTAGCCTGAAAAGCCGAAAGATGGAAAGCGCCCGGATCATGCCTGCAAGGTAAAAAAAAATAGGATTTGGAGCACTCCGGGATTTGCGGTAGTCGTGCAAAAAGCGTGGAGGATCACTTAGCTGATCCTGGTAGGCCTCCCTAAATTTCTACCCATTTATCCTGCAATTTCATCACTTTTTCCAGCAGATCGCGCACGCAGCCATCGCCCCCCTTCAGGTGCGAGATAAATTCTGCCGTATCGATGACCTCAGGTACGGCATCGGCCGGGCACGACGGAAGGCCAACTTTGCGCAGGATGGGCAGGTCGGGCAAATCATCACCCATGTAACACACATCCGCTGCCACCAGTCCGTGATGGTTGAGGAATTGCAAAAAAGTGGGCCATTTGTCCACCACACCAGAATAAATTTGTTCAACACCCAGGTTTTGCAGTCGCTTGGTGACACCGGGTGAACGGCCCCCAGTGATGATGCCGATGGGGAAGCCTGCACGCAGGGCCCATTTGATCGCCTGGCCGTCACGGACATTCATGATGCGCAGCAATTCCCCCTGGTCGTTTACCAGCAGGCTGTTGTTGGTCATTACACCATCTACATCGAAGACAAAGGCTTTGACCTTTTTTAGTTTATCAAAAAGATGGACGAGTTCCAGTGCATTTTCCATAACCTGGACTTATTGGTTTTCGCGCCATTCATACACCCATTTCGCCTGAATTTGTTCCAGGTGGGCTTCGTTGCAGTCTTCCCGCTTGCCCTCGAAATTTGGGATGTCAAGGATCCATTCGATCAACTCTGTAAAACGGACCCGGTAAATCTTGCCCTCAACAAAGTCGTCGCCAAACCGTTCGTACAGTTTAATCGCGACGTCTTCATGGTCGGGCCAATGGATGGGCATATTGTCAATATCTGAAAAAGGCATTGCGTAGCGTTTGAGATTAGAAATGAGCCAATCGGTTTATCTCGGCTTTAACCATTGGTCTTTAGTCTTTGGCTTTGCTCCGAAGGATTAACTATTTGTTGATAAATAATGCACATGCTGTTTTAAAAAGGGTGTTCAAAATTTAATTCCGATTTCTTCGGTATTTGATTTCACAAGGCCCCAATAACCGAGATCGAAGCCAAAGACCAACACCCAATGGCTAAAGTCCAGTTTAGTGTTCGTGACCGATTATCTGCGATTGATCGGGAATGGTGACGGTGATTTCAGCGTCGTTGTCGAGAATAATGCACTGGCAACTCAGCCGGCTTTCCAGCCTCGGCCGGATGGCGCGATCGATGAAATCCTCTTCCTTGTCAGAGATCTCTTCAATAAAATCTTCACCCGATTCTATGTAGACATGGCAGGTGGAACAGGCGCAAACGCCGCCGCAGTTGTGGTTCAGGTGCACATCGTAGTCTTCTGTAATCTCCAGAATCGACTGGTCCTCAAAATTTCCACTGACGGTTTTTTCAGGGATGGATGTATCTTCAAACTTAAAATGAATGGTGGCCATAGGTATTGGATTGGAAGCGGATTGGTTCGCTTCGGCGCAAAAATAGAACTTGTCCAAATAACAAAGCAATTCACAAAGGGTTTTAAATAAATTATCTGAAACTTTGAATGTTGAACAATTGTTGACCTAAAGTTGGCACATGCCGATTGAATTTTGGTGTCTAACAAAAAAACTCCTTAATTTGCTCGATCTTTGTCAAATCGTAATGGCATTAATCCCGTAACCTCGGTAAACCTGCCCATTTTTATTTATGTATATCGGAACACCTCAGTCGCAGCCCCCTTTTCAGGATCCTGATTTCAAACGTTGGAAATTTCGGGACCTAAAGGTTTATTCCTCTACCGAATGGCTGGCCGACAACAAGAAAAAATACCGGCAAGTTTTTGACCGGCATGAAACGACCTACATATACGCTGAACTCTCGTTTCACAACAAGTTTCACGATATTGAAGATTGGGAAGTGAACGTTGAATTGCGCTGTTTTTCGGTGAAAAAACAACGCAAGGAGGCCTGTGCCCTCACGTTTCGCCGCAAGGTGAGCAAGTACGATGCCGTGGCCTACATCCGCGAAGGCTGGGGCAACAAACAAGAAGGTGTTTTTTGGAAAAAAGGGACCTACTACTGGGAAGCATGGGTGGAAGGCGAAAAAGTCGCTTCCCGTTATTTTTACCTGGAAGATGCTGGCCGGCCCAGCAATCGCGTCGACAATCCCTATTGTCAGCTCGGCTCCCTTCGCATGTACGAAGGACCATACGACGATACCCCCGAATTTGAACGCCTCTACCTGCGCCGTTTCAATGGTGAGGAAACGCGCTATATCTATGCCGAAGTAATGCTGAAAAACTTGCTCCCCACCAAACAGTGGCAATGCGAGCTGTTCATCAAGTTTTACAACGACGCCCGGGAACTGAAAGGTCAGGTGGTGCGCCTGCACCGGGTGGAAAAAGGCGATGAAGGCATCAAGGTTACAGCAGGCTGGGGCAGTAATGTCAAAGGTTCCTGGCGTAACGATCGCTATACCGCCGAAATCGTGTTCATGGAGCAGCTCATTGCTGTCATGCCCTTTGAAGTAGGACACGAATGGGATGAGGGCATCAATGGCGTCTGGCTGCCCGATAAAACCCAGCAAATTCACCTTGCACAGGAGGAGGAAGATCTCGAAAGTTTTGAAGATGTGCTCAGCCGGCTTGATTTGCTGATCGGTTTGAACGATATCAAGCAAAAAGTGCGCGATCATGCGCAATTCATACAGTTCCTGCAACTTCGCAAGGAAAAAGGATTTGCCGAAAAAGACGGCATCAACGTCCACTCCGTATTCATCGGCAACCCCGGTACCGGCAAAACCACGGTAGCGAAAATGATGGGCCGCCTGTACAAGAAAATGGGACTCCTCTCCAAGGGACATGTTCACGAAGTGGACCGTACCGATCTGGTTGGCGAGTACATTGGCCAAACAGCCCCTAAAGTTAAGGATGCCATCGAACTGGCCCGCGGCGGTGTGCTCTTCATCGATGAGGCCTATGCACTGGCCCGCTCTACTGAGGATTCCAAAGACTTCGGCAAAGAGGTTATCGAGATCTTAGTCAAGGAGCTGTCCAACGGCCCTGGCGACCTGGCGGTAATCGTAGCGGGTTATCCGAAGGAGATGAAAACCTTCCTGGATTCGAATCCGGGTTTGCGCAGCAGGTTCAAGCTGACCTTCGAATTTCCGGATTACTTGCCGCAGGAACTCAGCCTTATTGCCGATTACGCCTGCCGGGAAAAGGAAGTGTTGCTGGACAAAGAGGCCAAAAAACTGGTCGATGAAATCATCACAGAAGCCTTCCGAAAACGCGACCGCGCTTTTGGCAATGCCCGTTTTGTGCACGACCTGATCGACAAAGCCAAACTCCAGCTGGGCCTTCGCCTGATGACAAATCCCGACGTACGGAACCTGCCACCCGAAGCACTCAAAGTGGTGTTGCAAGACGACGTTGCCAAGGTGGAAATCAATCAAAAACGACCATTGCCCAATATTCCGGTAGATGAAAAACTCCTGACGGCTACGTTGCACGAGCTGGATAGCCTGATCGGGATGCAAAACATCAAAAAAGACATCCGGGAACTGGTCAACCTCGTGCGATACTACCGTGAAAACGGCCGGGATGTACTGGGCCGTTTCTTCCTGCATACCGTATTTGTGGGCAACCCGGGTACGGGTAAAACCACCGTAGCCAGGATTCTGACCAAGATCTACAAGGCTCTGGGTGTTCTGGAACGCGGGCACATGGTGGAAACCGACCGTCAGGGTCTGGTTGCTGGATATGTTGGCCAAACCGCCATCAAAACCACCGAGCGGGTGGAAGAATCGATGGGTGGCGTACTATTTATCGATGAGGCCTATGCCCTCACCTCTACCGGCCGCAGCAGCCAGGGCGATTTTGGCGATGAAGCCATTCAAGCGCTGCTGAAGCGTATGGAGGACCATCGCGGTGAGTTCTTTGTGTTTGTTGCCGGGTATCCTGAAAACATGGATACTTTCCTGAAGGCCAATCCGGGCTTGGGCAGCCGTTTCGACCGTATGCTTCGTTTCGACGACTACTCGCCCGAAGAACTGCTCGAAATCGCTTTGCAGATGTTCCAGCAGGAACATTACCGGGTGGAAGAAGAAGCAAGGGAATACCTGGGCCGCTATCTGGCATTCCTGCACCAATTCCGCGACAAGTATTTCGGCAACGCCCGAACCGTGCGGCAAGTGGTGATGGAAGCCATCAAAAACCAGAACCTGCGGCTGGCGCAACTCATCGAAAAAGCGGTGGACGAACAAACGCTCCACAGCATCACTTCCGACGATGTGGCCTCCTTTACCTTTGATAAGGACAAACTACAGGTGTTCCAAAGGCCGGGAATTGGGTTTGGGCGGTAATACGCGATTGCTTTTTAGCGGTTTTGCACCAACCATTTTGCTTGTAAATTTGTTGTACCTACAACTAATTACAAAAGCCATTTTATGTCTATTCAAATCATTCCGAAATCCCGCCAGGGCGCAGGCGCCTTTAATGGCGGGGAAATCATTGAAAATAAGCCCATCGGGTTCCCGCAGGACCACTCCAGCGTGTCGCCATATTCCAACCTTTTTTACTGGGCGCATGCCCGTGCAGTGACCGACAGCACAATAGGTCTCCACCCGCACAAAGGGTTCGAGATCTGTTCTTTCGTGCTGAAAGGCGAAATCCGCCATTTTGATACCAAGCTGAAGGAATGGCGTACTTTGGAAGCCGGCGATGTACAAATTATTCGCGCTGGAAACGGCATCAGCCATTCCGAGTTCATGGCCAAAGACGGCGAAATGTTCCAGATTTGGTTTGATCCTAACTTAGAGGCTACCCTGGGCAAACCCGCATCTTATGACGATTACAGGGCCAGTTCGTTTCCTGCTACACAAACTGAAGGCGTTCGTATGACAACGCTGGTAGGGGAGGGAAGCCCGTTTCAAATGGACACACCTGGCATCCGCGTATGGCGGATTGAACTGGCGGCAGGATCGCACTACGCCCTCCCCGCGGATCCTAAAAAAGTGTACTCCAGTTATGTATTGGATGGTGTTTTGAACCTCAACGGCACGGAAGCAGTGTTGAGTGATTATGCTATTGCCCGGGATTTGAGCGCACTGGAATTGGTAACCGCAGCACAGCCAGCCACCATTTTCATCATTGAGTCGCTGGCTGCCGTGGGTTACCCTACCTACGGGCAAATGATGCGCAGGGGGTGATAATAGGTCTTTAGGTGTTGGTCTTTGGTCTTTAGGTGTTACTAGAGACCAAAGACCAACACCTAAAGACCAAAGACCAAAGACCAAAGACCAAAGACCAAAGACTAAAGACCAAAGACCAAAGACCAAAGACTAAAGACCCAAAGACCAAAGACTAAAGACCCATCGCCTTCAAAAACTCGGGAGAATCGGGCTTGATGCCGGAGCTGAAGAAGTTCATCAGCTCACCTTTTTCATTGATCACATACTTGCAGAAATTCCAGGAAGGCTCTTGGTCGTTCCAGCCGTTTTGTGCCGGGTCGGTTAGCCATTGGTAAAGCGGGGCTTTTTCGTCGCCTTTGACGTGGACTTTCTCAAACATGGGGAAACTCACGCCATAATTTTTTGACAAAATTCAGCGATATCGGTCGCTGTGCCGGGCTCTTGTCCGGCAAAATCGTTGCAGGGGAAACCCAGCACCACCACATCATTTTTGCTGGAATTATAGAATGCTTCCCAGTCGGCATACTGCGGGGTGTACCCGCATTTGGAAGCGACATTCAGGATGATGATTTTTTTGCCTTTGTATTGCTCAAGCGATACAGGCTGGCCTTCGAGGCTGTTGACGGTAAAACTGTAAATGGATTTGCTCATAGCAGCGGGTGTAGCGGTTGTTTTGTTTTCTGGTCGTGTGAGTACTTTTTTACAGGCAGATGCGCCCAGGATCAGAGCACTGAGGATGAAGAAGAAAAGGACTTTTTTGTTCGATGCGGAAGTCATAGCCAATTGTATTTTTTACGTGAGGGAAGGAATCGATACAACTCCAAATCAGTTTAATGCACACCTTAACACATCAGCTGAACATTGGTTTAATTCCTTTGGGTTACTTTTGGCGGAACAGTTTGCATTGGTCTGTGCTACAAAGCGCCAGTTATGTCCGATTTTCGATTTCCCAGAGCCGTTTGGGTCCTTTCAATTGTCAGTTTGCTTGCAGATGTGGCCAGTGAAATGCTCTACCCGGTCATGCCGGTTTACCTGCAGCACATCGGTTTCTCCATTGCCCTGATCGGCGTGTTGGAGGGGTTTGCAGAGGCTTTGGCTGGCTTGAGCAAGGGTTACTTTGGCGCATTGTCTGATGCACGCGGACAACGGCTCCCCTTTGTCCGGCTTGGCTACTTCCTGAGTGCCTGTGCAAAACCCCTATTGGTTGCCTGGACGTCAGTGGCCTGGGTGTTTTCCGCCCGTTTGCTCGATCGCCTGGGCAAGGGTTTGCGCACCGGCGCACGCGATGCGCTCCTGAGTGCTGCCGCCACCCCGGAAACCAAAGGCAGGGTTTTTGGACTACATCGGGGCATGGATACCCTGGGTGCTGTGCTGGGACCAGTTTTTGCCCTGGTTTACCTGCATTTTCGGCCGGAGGATTACCGAACGCTGTTTTTTATTGCCTTCTTTCCCGGCCTGATGTCGGTTGGTGTAACATATTTGATCAAAGAGAAGCCTGCTGCACCCACCCAAGTCCGCAAAAAAGTGCCTGGTTTTGCATCCTATTGGCGACAAAGCCTTCCTGGCTACCGTGCGGTAACAGGGGCCTTACTGGTTTTTGCCTTGGTAAACAGCAGTGATGCACTTTTGCTCTTGCGCATGAAGGCCGAGGGCTTGTCCGACGAGTCATTGATTTTGGTATACATCGGGTTTAACCTGGTTTACGCTTTGTTTTCGCTTCCACTGGGGCATTTGGCCGATCGCTGGCAACCGCGGCGGGTGATACAACTCGGATTGCTGCTCTTTGCCATCGTATATGCCGGCTTTGCCCTGGGCGGGAATGTGTGGTGGTTTGGGGGGCTGTTCTTTTTGTATGGCATATATATGGCGGCGACAGAGGGAGTAAGTAAGGCCTGGATCAGTAACTTGTGTACAAAAGAAGAGGCAGGTGCTGGAATTGGTGTTTTTTCAGGCCTTCAAAGTATTGCCAACATGCTGGCAAGCGCAACGGCAGGATTGTTGTGGGCCTGGGGCGGTGCATCGCTGCCATTTGCCATTGCGGCAGGGGTTGCACTGGCTGTTGCCGCTTATTTTGCTTTTTTTGCAGTAAAAAATAATACACCAGCATAAAGCGATATTTTTGGCAATAAAGTTGCTGTAGGACCATATAAATATAGTCTTGAGGCCATCTCAGCGTCTTTTTTTGTGGAAATTCAATGTTTTCTTTGCTGACTACCTTTTGAATTGCCCATACTCGCTATATTTGCGCGCTTTTTCCCGGAGGAAGCCAAGCTCAGATGCATGGTGCCGGGACTTTTACGGTAAAATTTGAAACCTGATATGCAAAGTAAAGGAATTGTACGTTTTTTCCTCATCGCACTGACTTTGGTGTGTTTGTACCAGTACCTGCTCATCATTCCTACCAACAACGTAGAGAATGATGCCAAGCGTTATGCTGATGAAATGTCTTCCAAAGACAAGACCACGTCTTGGCGGACCCATTACACCGAATACTTAGATTCGTTGTCCACAGAACCTGTGTTTACTGTTCCGCTCATCCGGAAGTTCACCTACCAGGATCTCAAAAAAAGCCAGTTGGGCTTGGGTCTCGACCTTAAGGGCGGTATGAGTGTTTTGCTGCAGGTTGACTTGCAGGATTTTCTCAAAAGCCTTTCCGGCAACTCCAAGGATCCTGCTTTCACGCAATCGCTGAGCAAAGCTTCTGAATTGCTGAAAAGCCAGCAGGCAGACTATATCACCCTGTTTGCGCAGGCCTGGAAGGAATCCAGTGGTGGCCGCAGTCTGGCATCAATCTTCGCCCGCAACGAATCGCTCAAAGGGAAAATCAATTTTGATTCCAGCGACAGCGATGTACTGCAGGTGATCCGTAGCCTTGCCAATGATACGGTGAATGAGACCTACAAGCGTTTGAAGCAACGTATCGATAAACTCGGTGTTGTACAGCCAAACGTGAACCTCGACGCCCAGCGCGACCTTATTTTGGTTGAACTTCCAGGTATCGATAACCCGGCTCGTGCCCGTACCATGCTCACCAGCTCGGCTAAACTCGAGTTCTGGGACCTTTATCGTTTTGGCGACCAAAACATGGGCCAGCGTTTTGTAGATGCCGACAACAAACTGAAAGCCATCCTTTCAGGCGACAGCACCGCTGTTAAGCCTGCCATGGTAAAAGATACGATCTACGAATATCCAATGGGGCTTAATGGCCAGCCGGATTCCACCAAACCCAAAGAAATGAAGGTAGTGGATCGTGCTGCAAATCAACAAACTGCCGGCCCCTTGCTCTCTAGCCTTGCCATGAGCGGTCAGAATACACCTGTTTTAGGTTATGCTGATAAAAACAAAAAGCGCATCATCACCGAGTACCTTGCACGCCCGGAGATCAAGTCGCTGTTCCCTGCCGACCTGGATTTCAAATGGGGCGCCAAGCCTATTGAAGACAAAGGCGAACAGGGCATCAGCACCCTGGTAGGTAAATACGAGTTGTTCGGCATCAAGAAATTCCGTGGCCGCGACCAGGCTCGCCTGGATGGTTCTACGGTTACCAATGCCAGCGAGCAGCCCGATTCACGCACCGGTGAAGTGACGGTTAGCCTGAGCATGAACAATGAAGGCGCCAAATCCTGGGCGCAGATGACCAAAGAAGCCTACGAAGGTGGTAATCGCGAAATTGCCATTGTACTCGACGACGAGGTGGTGTCCTACCCACGGGTAATCAACCCGATTGAAGGTGGTAATACCTCTATTTCCGGTAGCTTTACCATTGATGAAGCACGCGACCTTGCCAGCATCCTTCAGGTGGGTAAACTGCCTGCAGGTACCCACATTGTGCAGGAAAGCCAGGTGGGCCCGTCGCTTGGTCAGGACAACATCAACAAGTCGCTGATGGCGCTGCTGTTGTCGATTGGTTTGCTTTGCGTCTTCATGATTGCCTCTTACGCCAAAGGTGGTGTTGTCGCTGTTATCGCGCTGATGGCCAACCCTTTCTTCCTGTTGGGCACGCTGGCTTCTATTGGTACGGTAATGACCCTGCCTGGTATCGCCGGTATCGTACTGACCCTGGCTGCTGCTGTGGATGCCAACGTTATCATTTACGAACGTATTCGAGAGGAAATAAGACATGGGCTGCATGGCGCTAAGGCCATTTCAATTGGCTTTAGCCGGGCCCTTCCGGCCATCATCGACGCCAACATTACCACCCTGCTTACCGCTGTGGTATTGATGTACTTCGGCCTCGGCCCAATCAAAGGTTTTGGTACCGTACTGTTGGTGGGTATCCTCAGTTCCTTGTTCACCGCCGTGCTGGTTGCGCGTTTGATGACCGACTGGTGGGCAGAGCGCACTGAAATGACATATTCACACAACTGGTCGGCCAACGTCATGACGGATGTAAAAACCGACTGGATTGGTAAGCGCAAATACGCTTATATGTTCTCCGGAGTACTGATTTTGTTGGGCTTCATCTCGATGGGTACCCGCGGATTCGAACTTGGTGTCGACTTCAAAGGGGGATACTCCTTCAACATTGACTTCGACAAGCCTGTGGACCTGGACGGATTGCGCAACAGCCTGACCAAGGAACTCGATGGCAACCCGATCGTGAAAAAAGTCAGCACAGGAAACACCTACAACATTACCACCTCCTATCTGATTGGCGATACGGGCTCCGATGTAATGGACCGCGTTATTGCCAAACTGCACGACGGTGTGGAAAAAGCAGGTTACAACACCTCTTTGGAAAACTTTAAAAACACCGACGGGCAGGGTACACACATTGTATACTCCAGCCAGGTAAGTGCTACGGTTGCCGATGATATTCGTGCCTCCTCCCTCAAAGCTGGTCTTTGGGCACTCGCACTGATCTTCCTTTACCTCCTGGTTCGTTTTAACCGCTGGCAGTTCTCCCTGGGCGCTGTATTGGCTTTGTTCCACGACGTGCTCATCACGCTGGCCTTCTTCTCCTTCCTGCACGGTATTGCGCCGTTCTCATTGGAGATTGACCAGGCCATCATTGCGTGTATACTAACAGTCATAGGTTATTCGGTCAACGATACCGTAATTGTATACGACCGAATACGAGAGTTCATACAAACCTTCGCGGGCAAGCCCAAGGAAGAGGTATTTAACCTCGCCATCAACTCTACCCTGACCCGTACCCTGATTACGTCCGGTACGGTTATCATGGTGGCTTTGTTGCTCTTCGTGTTTGGCGGATCCGCAACCAAAGGTTTCTCCTTCGGTATGTTGATTGGTATGATCTTCGGTACCTACTCTTCCATCTTCGTGGCTTCCTCATTGGTGGTAGACCTTACCTCAGAAAAAATCCTGAGCGGAAAAGCTGTTGAAGCAGAAGGTAGCAAAAGCAAAACCGAAAAGGCAAAATAAGGTATTCCATTGGCCTTTGCGCCAACAAGGCATAGTTCAAAAAGAGTCGGTCCGGTTAACGGGCCGGCTCTTTTCGTTTCAACAAGCCTTGTTTACCTTTGGCAAAAGATTTGATGACATGAATACTTTACTGCACTTCGAATCCAAACAAACGCCGCTGGCGCCGCGCCGCAAATATTACCACCGCCTGCAGCGGAGTTTCCTGTTCAGCACTGCGTTTATGCTGGTGTTTCTCGGCTTAGGTATTGTGGGATACCATCTCACCTGTAGTTTTTCCTGGATCGATAGTTTGCTCAATGCCTCGATGATTCTGTCGGGTATGGGCCCAACCAATCCCATCACCACCAACAGCGGTAAAATATTCGCTTCCGTATATGCCCTGTTGAGTGGGGTAGTGTTCATTTCAACAGTCGGGGTTGCCCTGGCGCCCATTGCACACCGTATTTTTCACAAATTTCATCTGGCCGACGAAAAATCAGCCTGAAACTAAAACATCAGCATGCGATACCTGCTACCCTTATTGTTTCTGCTTAGCCTGGGCTGCGCGCCCAAAACGCTGCCGACGGCTTCCAACGATGCTTTTTTGCAACGTGCGGAACAAATCCTGAAACACACACCCATCATCGATACCCATGTAGATTTCCCCTGGAGCCTCGTGGAGCGCAAAGAATGGTACACTCCGGGATATACCGCCCTGGTGCTGCAGCATCCGGAAGGCGACTTCGATTATCCCCGTGCGGTAAAAGGAGGGCTTTATGTGCCTTTTATGTCGATTTACATTCCTGCGGAATATCAGAAAGAAAAAGGGCGCAGCCGGGAAGTAGCCGATTCCCTGATTCAAATGGTATACGCTATTGCACAGGATTACCCCGACAAATTTGCCCTGACCAAGAAGTCAGCTGAAGTGATGCCGCATTTTAAAAAAGGCATTATTTCCCTTCCTATGGGCATGGAAAATGGTTCTCCCATCGAGTCCTTGGCCGATGTAGCCTATTTTCACCAGCGTGGTATCCGGTATGTAACGCTTACCCACAGCAGAGACAATCAGATCTCGGATTCTTCTTATGATACGCTGCATACCCATCATGGGCTCAGCGATTTTGGGTTTCAGGTGGTCAAAGAAATGAACAAGGTGGGCATCATGGTTGATGTGAGCCATCTTACCGACGATGCCATCTGGGATGTTCTATCCGTCAGCACCCGGCCGGTTATCGCCACCCACAGCGGCTGCAGGCATTTCACGCCAGGGTATGAGCGCAATCTGCCCGACACCCTGATCCGGGCAATTGCGGCCAAAGGCGGGGTAGTGGCAGTTCCCTTCAGCCATTATTTCATCAGCAGCCGCAGCAGGGAGGTTTACAACCAAGCGGAAGCCGACATGAAAGCAGCAGGGCTTGAAGAGCATTCCGAGGCAGGCAAGGCCTTTATTCGCAAGAAATTAGCCGAGGCCGATATCACTGTCAAGGATGTAGCCGACCACATCGATCATATCCGGAACCTTGTGGGAATCGACCATGTAGGCTTTGGGGGCGATTTCGATGGCGTGGGCCTGGCGCTTCCACCCGATCTTATGGATGTCAGTGCTTATCCCAATTTGATAGCAGAACTGCTGCGCATCGGATATTCAACAGCAGACATCCGCAAGATTTGTTATAAAAATACCCTACGGGTTTGGAAGGCGAATGAGTAGCATGTAAAAATGTAGCCCAATAAAAAAAAACAGGTACCGAAGCAAATCGGTACCTGTTTTGTATTGTAGAGAAGGGCCTTTCAAGAATTTGTTACGCTTCTTCCTTTTCGTCGTCAGCCTTTTTGCTGTCTTCCGGTGGTGTAGTCGCTTCCTCGGCTTCCGCGGTGGCAGCTTCCGTGGCTTCCGTGACTTCAGCGGTGGCAGCTTCAGGCGCTGCCGTCTCTTCCGTGGCTTCAGCGCTGGGTTTTTCCTTCTCCTTCGTCATCTCTTCCACATAGTCTTCCACTTTTTCCATGGCCTCATCAATAGCCTTTGCCGCCTTGCCGCCCATTACGGAGGTAACGGCCATTACGGTATCGGAAACATCTTCCAGGGTTTCGCCCAGAATAGCGCCCAGGGCGCCAAATATGCTTTCTTCCTGCTGTGGTGCCTGCTCTTCGGCTTTGGGCGTTTCTGGCGCTTCTTCTGCCGCCTTGGCGCCTTTCTTGCCTTTGGCTTTTGGCGCCTCAGGTTCTGCCGTTTCGGCAACAACGGTGGAGGTCTTTATCGCAGCGGCAATTTCTTCCTTGGCAACCGCTTTGGCGGCGTCCATCTTTTGGCGCTTATCTTCTTTGTCTTTGGCCTGTTGTATTTGACGCTCTACGGTGCTGCGCGTCTGGTACATTTCGTTGAGTTTTTCCCGTTTGGACACCATGCGCTCTTCTACCATTTTGATCTTGGCGTTGCGGATTTGTGCCTCGAGTTGCCCTTCTGTGTCATTGACCTTTTTGCGTTGGAAGTTGAGTTCATCTTCGTCGCGACGAACGCTGTTTTCCATGCGGGAGATGGCTTCCATCAGACCTGTCAGTCGGCGCTCGTGTCGATCTACCAGCGAGCCTTCATTTGCATCGGGGCCAAATTTCTTTTCTTTGGCTGCCTTGAAAGCGCCATCGAGCCTGTTCCACAATTTATTGCGGTGCTCGTTGCTCATTTTGGATTCCCGGTATTTGCGCTGCAGTCCTTTCAACTCGTCGAATACTGCATTTAATTTATTGCCACCAGCCTGGATGCGCTTTTCTACTTCGGCCAGTTTTTCATTGAACTCTTCAAAAAGCCCTTGAGATGCGCCCATGAACTCATCCTGTACTTTGGCGCGCATTTGCTTCAACTCCTCGAACAAGGCATTGGTGCCGTCGCGCAGGCCGTCAGCATGTTCGCGAAACAGGTTCCGGTCGCGGGCCTGTTCCTGGACCTTATCCCAAAAACTGCGCAGGCTGTCCCAGGTGGTACTATCGTAGCTCGTCAGTTGGGCTACCCTTTCCTTGAGTTCCTGCAGTTCATCCTGATAGGCCTTGTGCAATTTGGAGGAGAGTACGGCAAAGTGCCATTCGGTCTGTGCGCGGTTGATGAGGTCGTCGCGTTCAACCTTCAGGTCATCGGGCAGCAAGGTGCCGGTCAGTTCCCGCTCAGCACTGGTGTGGCCTTCGGGAAATTCAACTTCTCCATTGCTGCGCCATTCGTTCATCATTTTGCCGACAAATTCCTCGTCGGCAATAGATTCCGAAAAGGTGTACAGCATCACTTTGTTGGAATCGGGCATTAGCTCCAGTGCAATCAGGACTTTCTCTTCGGTGGCATTGGTACCCCAGACTACTAGCTTGTTCTTCATGGCGTTGTTCGGTAAATACAGTAATGAAATCTCGTGAATTACGGTGTGTATCGTTTTTTTGTGAAATACAATGCAAAATTAGGCTTTTAAGCCTTACGCTGTCGTTTTCGACGTCAATATTCCTTTTTGTAACAGGTATTCGGCAATTTGGACGGCATTGGTGGCGGCGCCTTTCCGGAGGTTGTCGGAAACGACCCAAAGGTTGAGGGTCTTTTCCTGGCTTTCGTCACGGCGGATCCGGCCGACAAAAACATCGTCTTTGTCGTGGGCCATCAATGGCATTGGATATTCGAAGTTCGCGGGGTTGTCTACCACGACCACACCCGGCGCTTCGGTAAGCAGACGGCGGACCTCATCGAGGTCGAAATCTTGTTCGAATTCGATGTTGACCGCTTCCGAATGGCCGCCCATTACGGGTACGCGAACCGTTGTGGCGGTTACCCGAATGCTGTCGTCTCCCATTATTTTTTTGGTTTCCAGCACCATTTTCATCTCTTCCTTGGTGTAGCCATTGTCGAGAAAAACATCGATGTGCGGCAGCAGGTTGAGGTCGATGGGGTGGGGGTAGGCTTTTTCACCCGCTTCTCCTTTCCGCTCCTGCATGAGTTGGTTCACGGCCTTTACACCGGTCCCGGTAACCGATTGGTAGGTACTGACCACAATGCGACGGATTTTGTAACGGTCGTGCAGGGGTTTGAGGGCCACCACCATTTGGATGGTGGAGCAATTGGGGTTGGCGATGATTTTATCGGCGCTGGTGAGCACATCGGCGTTGACTTCCGGCACTACCAGTTTCTTGTCGGGATCCATGCGCCAGGCACTGGAATTGTCGATGACGATGGTCCCCACGTCGGCAAATTTTGGCGCCCATTCTTTGGACACACTGCCACCAGCGGAAAAAATGGCCACATCGGGCCTGAGGTTCACCGCTGTTGCCATGCCGACAATAGGGTAGGCTTTACCCCGAAACTGCACCAGTTTACCCACGGAGCGTTCAGAAGCCACCGGCAATAAATTGCTGACGGGGAAATTCCGCTCTTCCAGAACCTGCAACATTTTGGTGCCAACCAATCCGGTGGCGCCCACAACGGCTACAACCATTTTACTATGTTGTTTAAAGTTTGAGGGCGCAAAGATACTACTTGTAGGTATGTCCCGAAAGTGCTTGACCATAAATTCCCGTCTCAGGGTTTATCTTCGCTGCATAAATGCCGTTTTAGCACAACAGGAATACCATGGATAATGCCCTGATTCTTCAAAACATTGAAAGGCACATCGATCTGGAAAAGGCAGAGCAGGAGGTGTTTGTAGGCATGCTGCAGCCACAACAACTGCCGCGAAAATCTTTTTTCTTAAAGGAAAATGAGATCTGCAGGCATTCCGTTTTTGTTACTGCAGGTTGTTTACGCGGCTTTACAGTAGACCACAATGGATTTGAGCATGTGCTACAGTTTGCACCTGCAGATTGGTGGATTGCCGACATGTACAGTTTGGTTGCCGAAAAGCCAGGCCAATTGAACATCGAAGCGTTGGAGGACTCCCAGGTCCTCTTGTTGTCCAAAACGGATCAGGAAAGATTGTACCGGGAGGTTCCGAAATTTGAACGCTTCTTTCGGATTATAGCAGAAAATTCACTGGTCAGTATTCGCCAGCGGCTCGTCGACAACCTCAGCCTGAGCGCCCAACAGCGTTACGAGCAATTTTGCCAGCAATATCCTACCCTCATCAATCGCTTGCCGCAAAAGCAAATTGCGGCCTACATCGGGGTGACCCCGGAGTTTTTGAGCACTATCCGCGCACGATCACGCAAAAAAAAGTGAATTGATTGGCGAATGCTGCATTTCTTAAGGTAGCTTATTTTTTTTGGCGCGCATTCCACCCAATTTTGCAGCACTAAAATAATTACAGCATGAACAAACGAGAATTTCTTAAAAAAGGACTGCTGGGCGCCGGGATTTTTGCTGCCACCGGTTCACTGGCTAATGTTGTTAAAAACGACATCGACGAGTTGAAGGATCTCGAAGTCATTGGATTCAATCACATTCCCAACAAATCTGCAAAAGTTATGTCCAATATGGTATTCCACAAAGCCGACAGCCGCGGCCATGCCAACCACGGTTGGCTGAACTCCTTCCACAGCTTCAGTTTTGCCAATTATTACAACCCTGAACGCATGCATTTTGGCGTGCTTAGGGTCCTGAACGACGATACAGTTTCCGCAGGCAAGGGTTTCGGTACCCACCCGCATGACAACATGGAAATCATATCCATCCCGCTGGAAGGTGATCTGGAGCACAAAGACAGTATGGGCAACACCACCGTCATTCGCAACGGAGATGTGCAGGTGATGAGTGCCGGAACCGGCATTTACCACAGCGAGTACAACAAAAACCAGGATAAACTGGTGAAGTTCCTGCAAATCTGGGTGTTTCCGAACAAGCGTAATGTAACGCCCCGCTACGACCAAATTGCCCTAAAGGAGGAAGACCGCCACAACAAACTCCAACAAATCCTGTCGCCCAACCCTGACGATGCAGGTGTATGGATTCATCAGGATGCCTGGTTTCATCTGGGTAAATTCGATGCTGGACATCAGGCTAACTATGCTGTTAACAAAGCAGGCAATGGCGTGTACGCCTTTGTACTCAACGGCACGGTAACCATCAACGGCCAGGAATTGCAGGCCCGCGATGGACTAGGGATCTGGGATGTAAGCGCCCTGGAAATTACTTCCAAGACCAACGCAGAGTTCCTGCTGATGGAAGTTCCGATGGCGATTTAGGCAGTTTTGGGCTTTGGTGGTCTTTGGTTTTGACCCGAAGCATTAAATGGTTGGTTTTCAATACATTGATTTTTGCCAAAATATTTGTCGGTAAATAAGGTAGCGTTGTTTTCAAAAGGTATTCCAATACGAGGCCGAAACCCAAAGACTAAAGACCAATCCCATTTCACAGACCCTCTTGCGCTTTTCTTTGCTTTCCCTTATTTTTGTTGTAGAAATATAACCAAACCTCAATTAACCTATGACCACCCCAAACCTGATGCTGCTCCTCGCAGTAGCAGTGGCTGTATGCACGTACTGCCGCAAAGAACCTGAGCGCAACCCTGTGCCGGAACCACCCCAATTCGAATGCAGCGTGTATTACGATGATTGCATCATTCACCCGCTTTACCAGGGCAGTTGTGTTGATGCTGGCGTTACGCTGGAAAACATCGATGTCAGCCCCACCCAGGCCAGGGTGTACGCCTCAAAACCCATTGAAAGGGTGTTTCTGCTTTACTTTAACAATGAATGTAGCATCGGTCCGGCCTGGCTGGATCAGCAGTACCTGTTGCCGGATGGCTCCTGTGTTGTGCCGCTGCCGCCAGGATTTTACAATGAGTGCTTCCTGCCAGCTGCAAACAGCCTGGGACATGCCGTTTGGGATGTTTCGATGGTGGTATATTGCAGGGAGAAATAGGCAATGCTGAGTCAGGGGGTGACTTCAAGTCACCTCCTCACTAGGTTGGTCCGCCGCTCAAAATTGCCGGGGTGACTCAAAGTCACCCCGGCAATAAAGCCTCTAGGTTGGTCCCGCTTAACCTTTACTGCTTTACCAGTTTGCCGGTTTCCCGGTGGCCTTTGCTGTCCAGCGACCAGACGTACACCCCGGGCACTACATCCGAGATGCCCAGACGGTGTTGCGCTGTTGTAATTTTCGCCGCACGAACCAGGTTCCCATTCAGATCGTACAGCCTGAATTCGCCGGCGCCGGCGCCTTGGCGGTAGATCGTGATCTGATCCGAAGCCGGGTTGGGCGCTATGCTTGTGTGGTTGTCAGTCGATACTGTGTTGGTGCCCGATACCGGCATGAAATTGGCGGCAAACATGCCGTTGCCATGGGTAGCGGCAACCACGAGCCCGTCCACTGCGCGGGTTTCAATGTAATTAACCACGGCAGAGCCGATGACATCGGGGCCTTCCAATTGCCACTGGGTTCCGGGTGACAAGGTGGCGTGGGTAATCAGGGTGTCGGCGCTGAACAAACCGACGCTGGTGCCGCAGAAGTATTTTCTAGAGCCATCAGGATAAGGTAAGATGCTGACCCATCGGAGGGAAGGTGCATTGCCACTTCCAGAAAGATTGGCTTCCAGGTTACCGGCTACTTTTGTCCAGTTCAATCCCGCGTTTTCGCTCAAAAACATGCTGTATACGCCGTAATTCGAGTAAACGACGATGATGCGGTCGGCATTATCGGGGTCGATGGCGATACAGGTTACGTTGGCAGAGGAATTGCTGCCGGGAGGCTGGGAGAGTTGGGTTGTGAAATTAGGCGTGCCAGTATTGGCATTATCGATGCGGAAAAGTTTGTTGGCCGAACTGCCGATGTATACGCGGTGGCTGGGATTACTTTGGCTCACCGCAATCGCACTGATGTTCCCGGCTATGCCTAAGAGGGTGTCGGGAAACTGCGTCCAACCCTGGGCGATGGAATCCCATTCGCCGGTAAGTGCAATCGCGCCGAGCTCCGACTGGCGATAGAGTCGTCGGCCTGCCGGCAGGTACAGCACATCCTGATCGTTGGGATCAACCGCAAGCGGGTTGATGAAGAAATAATCGTCTTTTTTTGGCCCAATCGGATCAATTCTGCGGAATGCAGTGACGTTTCCGTCGTTATCAAGGGCAACTTTGGCCACACGCCCTTGCTGTATGGAGAGCACATAGCCTGTTTTGCCGTTGAGAATTGCGCCATAGGCGCCGTCGCCGTTTACCGTCTGCTTCCAGGTCGCCGTCGCATCTGAACTGCCTGTGAAAAAGTTGCCATTGTCCTGCAAGCCACCGATGAGTGTGGGGTCGTTGGCAATGGTGTGCTCAATCATGGCCGTGTAAAACTGCGAAGTTTGGTAGCCGTGGTTCAGGGTGTTCCAGCTTACATTGGCTGCATTGCAGTCTTCTGTGCGGTGCAAGCCGCCATCGCTGGCCGTCAGCAGGATGTTGGAATTGGAGGGCAGAAACAACAGATCGTGTATGTCCGGGTGGTGGTTGGGGTACAATTCAAAGAAGGGTAGGGTGGTACCCGGCTTGTAACCGCCGATGTGCGTGGTGTTGTCGGGGCTGCTGAACCCGTCGGTGGAGCGGTAAATATTGGTGCCACCAATGAACACACTGCCGGTGCCGGGTTGCACTTTTACTACCAGGTCGTACCCACCCTGGCAGGCAAATTTGTCGAACTCGGTGCCGTCGTTGGGCATGTTTGCTGAAAGATCTTCCCAGGTTCCGTTGGCGCCACTGCCATCCCCTGAGCCATAAGTATACTTCAGCAGGCTCGACCAGTCGTCGGAGTCGATGTAGTTGTTGTAGTGGCCAAAGCCGGGAGTATTGCCCAGGAAATACACTTCATTTTCGTTGTCGGGGTTGATGCCAATAACAAAGCGGTTGTAAGCCCCAGGGAAACTGTCGGGTGTGATTTTCGTCCATTGTGTGCCGTTGGTACTGCGCCAGATGCCTTTGTCGGGGCCGTCATCGCTCAATGCAGCGTACAGCACTCCCGTGGAGGTTTGTGCAATGTCGGTGAAATAAGAGTAGGTGGTATTGTTGCCGCCCAGCACAGCCGTCCAGGTATTCCCTCCGGTGGCGCTGCGGTAAATGGCGCCGTAGGTGGCCATGTAAACCACATCGTTAGCGGTGTCGGTAGGACTGGTGATTACCCGCCATCCGGCCTGGTACAACTGCGAGAAGCTGTTTGGGTTTCCACCAGCAGTAGAGCTGACGGGGTTCCAGTTAAGGCCGTTGTCGATGCTTTTAAACAAGCCATCGCCCAGGTAAAAAGCGCCGGTAGCGCTGGCACTGGTGCCGTAAATTTCACCGGAGAGGTAGTACCAGGTATTGGTATGTCCGGGGCGGGTGTCCTGTGCAATGCTCACACAGCCGGGGTGGGCGTTGAGCGGTGTGCGGCGGGTCCAGGATTGCCCGGCGTCTTCACTTAGCCAGAGTCCGCCGGAAACGCCCCCCGCCATCATCCTGTTTTCGTTGGTGACATCGAGGGTGAGTGCGCGGGTACGGCCGCCCACATTCCAGGGGCCGCGGAAATCCCAGCCCGCGCCAGAGCGGTCGGCTGCTGCTTGCGGGAGTCCTTTGGCAAACTGCAATTCGGCCCAGGTGATGCCTTCCGGAATTTTTCCGGTAGTAGGGTCGGCAAGGCGGACCAAATCGTAGGCCTCGCGGTCGGCACGGTTTTCCTCATTGGCGCCTGCGGGGATGCGCACTTCGGGCTGTTGTTTTGGGGGGATCATTACATAAGCCGCAACAGCCGTGAGTGATATTGCGACGGGGAGTATCCATTTTTTCATGCACAAAATTTTGGTGACAAGATAACACAGTGGAAGGAGGATAGAAAAAGTTTTGCGCGCGCTTGTGTATTTTTGGCCGAACCAGCATCCAAATCATATACCTTTGGCATGCAATGATTGCCGCTTATGCTTAACGTATTTCGCAACGATTCACCCACAAAGTGGACCGACGAGGCGCTCTTGGCCCGCTATGTGGCCGATGGCGACATGCGTTATTTGGGCATCTTGTACGAGCGCTACATGCCAATGGTGTACGGGGTTTGTTTGAAAGTTTTGCGCGACAGCGGAAAGTCGGAAGATGCTGTCATGGCTATTTTTGAGGAACTGACGGTAAAAGCACGGGCGCACGACATTACGGCCTTCCGCGGCTGGTTGTATGTGCTGGCCCGGAACCATTGCCTGATGCTGTGGCGCAAGGAACAACGGCAACCCACCGATATGAAGGCGCCGGAGGACATGGATTTTTTTGACGCCGTGGAACCGCCCTTTGAAGTGGAATTGCCGCAGGATGAGATCAAATCACTCGAAAAATGTATGGAAACGCTGCCAGATATGCAAAAACAGTGTGTGGAAATGTTTTATTACAAGGATAAAAGTTACAAAGAGATTGCCGAATTGCTGGAGGAGGAATTGGGGAAAATCCGTTCCTATATCCAGAACGGCCGTCGGAATTTAAAAAACTGCCTGGAGCAATTTGGCCTCAGCAATGCCAGTGGCCAGGCGCTCTGAACCATACTATGAAACCGGTAAACTTACACGATGATCGATTTCTGGCGTTGCTTCAACGCTGGATCAATGGTGATATCAACCGGGTTGAAGAACAAGAACTTCGTTTGTTGACCCGCGATGACCCCTTCCGGAAGGAGGCCTGGGAGGGTTTGCAGGCTTTGCCTGAGGAGGACCACGAGGCGCGAATACAATCTTTACAAAAAAAATTACATCAAAAAACCGACCGAAAGTCAGTTCCGCTGTGGCCGCGCTTGATGGCCATTGCAGCCTCGCTGGCGCTGTTGCTGACTGCTGTTTGGTATTTCGGGCCGGTCGCGGGGGACAAATCTGCGCCCCAGTTCGCACAGCAAGAAGCAGCACCTGCAACCGACTCCATTGAGGAACCCATGCCTGCTTCAGCGCCCTTGGCGGTGCTGGAAAAACCAGTAGCACCTCCACTACCGAGCAAAAAATCGGCTCCCAACCAAGGCCCTGTAGTTTCGCGACAGGCTGTTGCGCCTGAAAAGGACCTGTACGCTGATGATGAGCTTGCCGGTGCCGCCGATATTTCAACAGAAAGTACATCGGAGGTTGAACCGGTGATCGCTTACAGTGCGCCACCAGAGCTTGAACAAGTTGCGACCAAAGCCAGCCCTGCACCAGCGCCAGCCATGAAAGAAGAAGCCCGGGACGCCTTAAAGCAACAACAGGCTCAGGAAGCGATGAAAAGTGCCCGGAGAAGCGAGCCTGGAGCCCCTGGCCGCGAAGTTGTGCCCGAGCTGGGTTGGGATAATTTCCAACGGTATCTGCAAACGAATGCAAGGCTTACGCCAGCGGCCCGAAACAACAATGTCACCGGGTTTGTGCAATTGGAGTTTGAACTCGATCCGGAGGGCAATCCTACCCAGTTTAAAGTGCTTAAAAGCCTTGGATTTGGCTGCGATGAAGCCGCCATTGAACTGGTGAAAAATAGCAAGTGGCAGGGGCCATCGGGAAAATCACAAAAAGTTGATGTTTGGTTTAGGCGGTAATTTGCCAGCAGCTTTCCTACATTTGAGCCATGAAGCCCTCGATAAACTGGTTGCTGCAGCCCTTTCCGCTGGAACTGACGCTTCGGCAGGGATTGTTTTCCCTGTTGTTCGGATCCGGATTTGTGACATTTTTCCTCTATATTTTTAAGCCGTTCGGGCTACAGGAAGCATCGCCCCACAGCGCTTTGGTCATCAGCCTGAGCTATGGCGCAGTCACTGGTGCGGTCACACTCCTTTGGCTTGGGCTGAAGTGGCTGCTGATTCGTTGGGTGCCGGAGGAGCATTGGCGGGTGTGGACAGAACTGATGATGGATTTGCTGTTTGTTTCCTCCGTGGGTGTTGGTAATATGTTTTTCAGCATTTACAGATTTGGATCCCCCCTGACCCTGGACGTTTTTTTTACCTGGCAAAAGCTGACTTTTCTGGTCGGTTTTTTTCCCGTCCTGATTGGCGTAATGTCCAAACAGATTCGACTGGTGTCGGCCTATTCCCGGGAAGCGACGAGCATCAATGCAGATTTGAAACCGGAAAGTGCAGTGGAAGATGAACTGCAGGGAACCCCTGTTTTGGCCACCTTAGCGGGCGATAACCAGGATGAATTCCTGGAGTTGCCCGTTTCCGATTTGTTGTATTTGTCGGCAGCAGATAATTACGTTTTGGTATACCATCAAAATGGAGGGAAACTAACACAAACCATGCTCCGCGGTACCCTCAAAAAAATGGAGGATGCCCTGGCAGGCTTTCCGCAAATGATGCGCTGCCACCGCACTTACTTGGTCAACCTGAACAAGGTGGAGAAGGTAAGCGGCAATGCACAGGGATTCAAACTGCATTTGAAAGATGTGGAACCAACGGTTCCGGTTTCGAGAAGTTTGAATGAAACCATCCACCGTAGGCTGTCGGAACGCGACCAGGCTTGATATTCACCCCGATACGCCTTCCCATTCATCCCAAATCGTGCTGTTGGTCCCCGGCGTTTGCGCTTCAACCCTCTAATTGGCCGCTAAAACCAAAAGGGAATTCCTTTGCAATTGTAATTGTTCACCGACAAAACTTCAGTTGTATGGAAATCCTAGGAAAAGCCTCCCTTTATGTACACATTCTCGCCGGCACACTCACCCTGCTGGCAGGCCCGGTCGCCATATTATACAATTTCAAAGACAAGCAAAAACACAAGATCGCAGGAAAGATCTTTTTCTACGCGATGCTGGTGGTCACTGTAACGGCATGGGTTGGTTACCTCAAACGGCCGGATGTTGTATTTTTTCAGTTCTTGTTGGGCATTTCCATGATTGTGCTCGCTGGAATATTGCGCGGCGTGCGGTCCATCCGCTTCATGAAAGGCGCTGCCATTCGCTGGTACGATCATTTTTACACGTTGATGCTCGCCTTGTTCGGCATCTGGATGGTGTATAAGTCTGTCTGGCATTTCAATGCCGGCACCATGATTGCTTTTCCCATTCTATTTGGTGTGTTCGGGTTAGGAGCCATAAACGATGCCCGACGGAACTGGATGTTGTTTGATCAGGGCGAAAGCGTACCGGCGCAAACCTGGTACCTTCTCCATGTTAGTACCATGCTTGGCGCGTTCACGGCCGCTACCACTGCCTTTACCGTCAATGCCGCCCATTTTCTTCCCTGGTACCTGCAGTGGTTTGGCCCGACGCTGTTGATTGTTCCCCTGCAAATTTACTTTGGGCGGAAGCTGCGCAAAAAGCCCGCTGCAGTGCCGTCTGGCGTTGCAGCGCAACAGGTGGAGTTGGTCAAATAATCGAAACCTGGCGGCACTTGCTATTTGCAGTCGACAAAAAACGCTGTTGAGCCGTTTCTTTGTGGTAAAATCTGATTATGAAGCAAGTATTATTGGCCCTGGTCCTGTTTTTTGTTGGAAACGTCACCCTCGCGCAGGGATACGATTTTTGGAACCGCTGCGGCGATACCCTCGACATCAAGGCCTACCCCTCGGATAGTTTTTCGCTCAAACAATACGTTTATCCACTGGGTCGCACCACCATAGAATTATCGGTCCTGCATTTTCATTTTATTGAATACGAAGCAGACCAGGCCTGGATTGCGCAAAGAAGGGGAGGCTGCCTCTTGCACAGCGCCTATTTGGGGTCGGTAAATGGCACGGAAAGCGGGGTTGCATTGCCACGGGAACAAATCATTCCCGATTATTTTCTGATTTACTCGTCGGGCGAGTTTTCGGGCACCTATTTTCTCATTGGCAAGTCTGGTGCATGGTATACCCTACCAGGTGCGGGCTTAATTGCCAACCAAGAAAAAACAGTGTTGTACACCTACGTGCCGGCCGAATGTGCGGGATGTATGGTAGCCAAGTTCACGTTGTCATCCAGAACGTTAGCAACCATGATGTCCACCAGCGGGGAATACGAATGGAAGGAGGTGACAGATCCGGGGACATTTATTGACGTTTTTGGGGAGGGGCGCTGGTTGCGATGGGAGTAAGGGCGACATTCCTTCGCGTACTGGTGCAGCGTCCGGCGAATACCCAGTGAATTGACGGCCACATTTTCCCTTCATCTGCGTTGTTCGTCGGTTAATCCCGATATCTTCGGGATCGCCCTCCTCACGCCTTGATGAATGAAAAATCTGTCTCGCCAATTTACTGGGTATTCGCCGGACGCTGCACTAGTCTATCCAGGGGCCATCTTTTGTGACAGGCACAAAGGCATTGTTTTTGTAACGAAAAAGTCCACCCCAGCCACCAAACCAAAATCTGTTTTCCCGGTCTTTGTAAATACTCAAAATGCCATTGGTGATTAGGCCATCATCTCCATTGTAATTCGCAAAAGATTTTCCATCAAATCGATACACGCCGTTGTTTTCCGCGGCAAACCATATTGCTCCGTTGGTATCTTCAAAAAAACCACCTACTTCAACTCCGCTTATTTCTCCTGCTTTGGTGAAATTTGTAAAACTTTTCCCATCATACATACTGAGTCCACCAAAATAGGTACCTATCCATAAATTGCCTTTAGAATCTGCTATAAGCTCGTGAATCGTATTGTCGCAAAGGCCATCTTCTGTTGTGAAAGTTGTAAAGGTTTTTCCATCGAATTTACAAATACCAAATCCATCTGTACCAAACCATAAGTTGCCGTTTTTATCCTCAGCAATGCCCACAATTCTGTCATAGGAATAAATTGTATTTGTGTCTTTAACCTGCGCTTTAGGTATCGTAAAATTGGAAAATGTATTTCCGTCGAAGCGACTAACTCCTGTGTTGGTGCCCAGCCAGAATGTTCCTTTGCTGTCAATGATTATGCTCCATATTTGTTTATCTAAAAGTCCGTCGTTTTCAGAAAAAAGGGTAAAATTTTCTCCATCATACTTGATTAGTCCATCAGAAGAAGCAAACCAAACATTGCCATTATTATCCTCTACGTTACCGGTTATTCTTCCAGTGCCAATTCCATTGCTTTCATTGAAATACTCCAGCGTATCACCATCGTATCGCATAAGCCCATAGTTGTTTGTTCCAAACCAGAGATTGCCGCGACTATCCTGAAATATCTTGCGTAAATGTTGGCACAACTGTCCGTCGATAAAAAAAAGTGGGTCTTTATACATAGCGTCAACCACCGGAACTGATATTTGTTGAATGGAATCGGCCTTGGGTTTAACTTGTCCGTAGGAGTACGTAACGAAGAAGAAAAAAATCCAGGTAAGATGCCATGGTTTTATTGCTTGAAAAGTCAAGTTATTTGCATTCATATTTCAGTTTTATTGGTTTTTTTCTTGGTTAGAACGCAAATGTTCAGCATTGGCGACGGCGAGCCTAAGCCAGTTGCAAGCCGAAATGAACCTGATCCTATTGTACATTGGGGTGCTGTGAGCGTGCTGGGGTGGGCCACTCTGGCCCACCGTTCGCCACTCGATTGGATGAATTTTTCAATTTATTTTGAGGCTATCAAACGGAATTTTTAATTGCGTATCCCAAAACGCGGAAACATTTACAATTTTCCACCCTTCTTCGTCTTTTTCCATTAATCTTATTTCCTGGCTAGTTCGGTAAATTGTTTTTTCCTTATCTGCATTGTATTGCGTCCAGATCAAATAGGCCGTTTTCTCATTGAAAAACTTCACCAACGGCTTTTCTCTCTTTACTACTGGATGGATTATGTTTGTCCCGTTCTTATAGTATTTTTCAATCCAATCTTTGCCCTGCGAATTAATTTTTTCCCAGCCTACTGCAGCATCAGCTGTACCATCACTGTTGTTCCACGCCTGAATGGCATAGTTCTCATGGCTCCAATGCTTTGCCCAGCCTTCATAGTTTCCATCAAAAAAACATTTTGTTTCGCCCTCAATTACGTTCATGATGGCGGCTGTTTCTGCTGCTTCATCAAATAACGCTTTCTCATTTTTGTGATCATTCTTGTCTGATGAAGGTTGACAAGCAACCACAAATACCAACAAGGTAAAAGACAGTAGAATTGAAGTTTGATTTTTCATGTTGCATTTTTTGGGTTTATGAATGTCTGGCACCGGCGACGGGCGTGGTGTTTTTCAGTGCATTGTGTCCCCTGAAATGGATGCACCGGCTTCCCTAAGCAAATATACATTTCCTATTTGAAAGGGTGCATGAAAACTTGGAGGGCGAAAGAGCCTTACGGGCGAGTTGCTGGAGCCCGTTGGCAAGACGCAAGGGCAGCCCAGAAGGAGTCGGAGGGGTATCGTGTGTGGATGTTGGCTATTGTTCGTGTCGGTGTTGCTCAGGTTGGCAATTAAACAGCGCCTCCGGCAGTAGCGTAGTTGCCATTCCTGGAGTACTGTTTACATGTCAAGTACAAGGATATTATTCGATGAACCGCCCTGCTGATGGCGGGCTGCGAGATTTCTGATCACGCCCAAAGCCACGCTAACTATTCTCCACTTGCAGCCTAAATGTTTTCAGGGTACTGCCTCAAACGTGGCTGAAGTAGCTTCTTTTGTGTTTAATTGGGGTATAAGTTGATGAGGGCGATGCTACATTATCTTCCTCTTAAGAAAACCTGCACCATAATTGGGAACGTGTTGATCAGGTTGTGGGTAAAAATTGACATTACAATGCTGCCGCTTTTGATGGTCATCCACCCCAAGAGCAACCCAATGGCGAATTTATCGAAAAATTCAAACCAATCCTGGTATATGCTCCAGTTGGGGTTGAAGTGAAAAGAGTGGCCGAATCCAAACAGGATGGATGTAATGATTAAGGCGGGGTTTTCCAGGTTTAGGGTGCCAATTTTAAGCCTTGGATTCAGCGCGTTGCACAGGAGCCCCAGCATGATTCCCCGGTATGCCAGTTCTTCGTCAATGCCAGGCATGGTAGATTGAAACAGCAAATCAGTAAAATTTTTCGAGGACTTATCGACGAGGAAATAGGTCAGTCCAATCAGTACCAGAACAACAACAATTAAGATATAGGTCTTCGACCTAAAGGAACCTGCTTTCTGCTTTAGCGTGATGTAATTGTAGTCTCCCAGTGATTTTCTGATCAGAAAATAAAATAGCAGGGATCCCACTATGGCGTATGTTTTTCCCGACCAATTCCAGTCGCCTTCAATAAACCTAAATTCGGTCATAAAATTTGGTAAGGCGAGCAAGCTGGTGTTCATAAAATAGAACAGCGCAAAGGGCAACAGGTATTTCCATTTGTTGGCATCCTTGTTTAAGGACAAAAAAATGAGGGGGCTGATCAGGAGCAGTTGGAGGAAGAGGGCGAGGAGGAGTTTGGGCATGGGGGTGGGTGGGGATTTTGGGGCTTCCAGAACTACGCCGAGTTTGAACGCACTGGAAAATTTAGGTCATGGCTTCTTCATGGTAATAATTGCAGTTGAAAGGTAGAGAAAATTCAACTTATCTGCTGGTACTAATTTCGGGGGGAAGCATAGAACGCCTCCGGCAGAAAGGTTACGTGCCATTCTTGGAGTACTACCTAAAAGTCAAGTACGCTAAAACTGTTCGGTGAACCGCCGTGTACGTGAACCCCGCCGGTGGCGGGGTGGTGTGAGAGGGCTGCGGTGGGTCATTTTGGCTCACCGCTCCCTACTCGATTCGCTGCTGGCTTCTTTTTTATTCAATTATTTACCAAAATTTCCACCAAGGTTTACCTTCATTTTCATCTTCCTCAATAAATCCTTCGGGTATTTCTCCGTCGAAATTCATATAATTTTTTACCGCTATTGCTGTGTAATGATAAACATTATCTTCTTCTCCATTTTGTAGTCTTTTCATTACTCGATGAGCCGGAAACATTTCGGTTCCATTCGCCGAAACTAATTTGATATTTATTTCCCCTTGTGGGTCTTTGTCATCAGTAACCCATTTCGTCGCTTTAGTATTTCGAATTACCACTTCTCCAATGTAGGAACTTATTGCAAATAATTTTCCTCCTAATCCACTTGCAAATAAGCCGTCAGGTTTTGGCTGTCCGTCTTCAAATTGTTCAGTTAAAACCGTTTCAATGTGTTCTACACTTTTTACTGAAAAATCTAATTCTTTGTCGAGATCTCCAAATGCTTTTACGAGCCAATTTGCAGATTTTTTAATGTCTTTTTTCAAAGATGCCATTCGTTAAATTTTGATGTTTAGAAATTCGTGATTAGTTATCGATTCTTTATTTTCCGCTACGAATTTGCTGTTTTTCTTCTTTCTGCTTGCTGCTAACGTGAGCGTGACTGCCACACCGCCGCGTTTAGCGGGCGGTTGGCAGGGAAGCGGTGTTAGTGATAGAAAATGGTTATTCATATTTTATGTCATAATGAAGAAATCGCCTTCTTTGCTTTTGAATTGTTGAGGTGTAATATTATCATTGGACTCTCTAACAAATTCCCTGAAGGTATCAATATTATCAAATATTAGCCTAACATTAGGATCATTTTCCCAGTTTTGATTGGTTAAAAGGTTTATCCTTTCTTCACGAAATTGATCATCACTTGTTTGTGCTACTAAATCAAAAAATGCTTCGCTATTCAGGTGATGAAATGTTACGCCTGAATTGTTTGAAGCATTTAATGCGTTGATAGCTCTTTCAAAGTCATTTGTTGTTAGCAAGGTGTCAAAAAATGCTGTAAATGAAATCAATAAATCATTTTCATAAATATCGTTCATTGGCGCGATAAATCCTCTTATAGGGCAAGGCTCATTTATATTAATAATGAACTGAATGTGACCTCCAAAGCAAATGCAACATGAAATGAATAAATTATTTCTTGATGCTATGTTAATATCTCTTATCGCTGGTAAAATGTCGCGCCATAAAATATTTTCACCGGATCGCAAACTAATACCATCACTGAATCCATGCATTTCTAAATGCAAAAATGGTAAAATGCGATTGTTAAAACAACTTTGCCTGATTTCTGATAATTGCGCAATAAATTGAGACTTATTTTCAATTTCTATTAATTCTGTTTCCAAATTAGGATCAACCCAGGCTCTTCTTGATATTATGTCATCATGAAGTTCAGTGCCAGTTTTACGGTCATCATCATCTAATGATTGCAAAACCATAATCTTATTAAAGTATATTGACCCTTCTTTGAATATCATATCTTTAAAATTGTCACTAACTATTGTATACCCGCCAGTCATAGCGTATATCAGGCTGGTATTTGGTGTGTTCCCGCCATTTATGGCGTGTATTTTGTTAATAGGTATGCTTGAAACCATCTCCTCTTTTTTCCTCTCTCTACTCCATCTCCTCCACTTTCCAGCCCCTAAAATAATCCACATATTCCAATTGTCCAACATCTCTCTTTCGCTGGAGGGCCGTTTATCTATCCGGTAATACTGTAACCAGGATTTTGTGTTGTCAATTATCACACCGATAAGTTCAACACGGCAGAAGCCAGTTCATAAACTATAAAGCCCGCCAATCCACGCCACTCACACAAATAATTGTGAACCTTTTCCCCATAATCCTTTATTTTTACTGAATGAAGGCTACGCTCCATCATCGGCTGTTTACCCATTATTTGCCAGGCATATTTGTGCTGGCTTGGATTGGCCATTTCCCGGTGTATGCTGCAGCGCAAGCAGTAGTACCCGTTGAAATCTGTGACAATGCGATCGACGACGACAACGATGGCCTGATTGATTTGAATGATCCCGATTGCCATTGCGATGTGATTGCACCCACTTCGCTTATCCCCAACCCATCCTTTGAGGACATGGATTGCTGCCCCAGCAGCCAGAGCCAAATGGACTGTGCTTCGGCGTGGATACAGGCATCTGAGGCAACTACCGATTATATTCATACCTGCGACTGGCTGGGTTGGCCAGATTTTCCTGCGCCAATGCCATTTCCCGACGGACAGGGAATTATGGGGTTTCGGGATGGCAGGGTGCGACAGGGTGATTTTCCGGAGCCCTATTGGAAAGAATATGCAGGTGCTTGCCTACTAAGCCCCTTGAAAGCCAACAATGCCTATCGGTTTGAATTTGATGTCGGCTTTGTCAACAACACCAAATCGCCCCCGATCAACATTTCTTTTTTTGGTACGACCAATTGCGCCAATCTGCCTTTTGGCATCGGCAACAATGCTTTTGGCTGCCCAAGCAATGATCCTAACTGGGTGCGTTTGGGATCAAAATTGGTTTCAGGTGGCGCCGGGAATAAATGGGTGAAAACCTCGATTGATGTGGTCCCCAATGTGGATATTACAGCTATTGCCATAGGGCCCGACTGTCCGCCGGTCGAAAGTGATGTCAGTATTTATTATTTCTTTGATAATTTGATTCTGGCAGATTTTAATTCATTTGAATTGAAAGTCAAGACGGTTTCGCATCCCTGCCAATCCGACTTCCGCTTAAAAATACTGGAAGACTCCAGCTATGCCTATCAATGGTATAAAGATGGCATCGCGTTGGTTGGAGAAACGTTTTCCCAGTTGACTAAAATTTATGGCGAGGGAGATTATCAGGTCAGGATAATGGATGGGACAGATTGCAGGGTTTCGGAGCACTTTCAGTATGCCATTCCCGTCTACACCAGCCTGGCAGATATAACACTGTGTAAGGATGAAACCCTGTTGTTTGGAAACAATCTTCTCAGTGAAACAGGTACGTATGTGGATACCTTTCAAACGGAAAACAACTGTGACAGCATTGTTACCCTGAACTTGAAGGTTTTGGGCGCCTTGTCGGATACCGTAAGTGCCTGGATATTTAAAGGGGAGACTTATCAACTTGAAAATTACCGCATCACAGCAGCGGGCGAACATCTGTTGCAGTTCACGAGCGCGCTGGGTTGCGACAGTCTGGTGCTTTTGCAATTGGATTATTACAATCTGTACATCCCCAATGTTTTTTCTCCCAATGGAGATGGCTTAAACGACGAGTTTGAAGTCTTCGGTCAAGACAATTTCCTTGAATTCAGTGAACAGATCATATTTGACCGCTGGGGAAATGAGGTGTATCGCGGCGAGGAATGGGATGGGAAATTTAAGGGCAAATATGTAAATCCAGGGGTGTACACCTATCTGGTCTATGTTGTCATGGATGATGGCATAAAGCGGCGGTTTTCGGGGTCGGTAACGGTGGTTCGGTGAGGGTGGCAGGCTGTTGTGTAGGCGCCGTTCCCACTGAGCGCGCGTTTGCCTTTCCTTGAGCACTGTCTGAAAGTCAAATGCGCTAAAATTTTTCGATCAACCACACTGCAGGAGGCAAGCCTAATCCCCCCGCACAATCATTTTACAATTTTTGCAACTATTTAGGTACTCTCAAATAATTGATTATTAATATTTTAGGATTGAAGCGATTTTCGAAAATGTGTTAAAATTTATCTCTAAACGCCAATGTCATTTAAAACTGGTTAAAAATATATATTATTTTTTGCAAAAATGATAACGAAAGCATCGTCCCTTTAATCAAAACATCAATTTAAGTACCTAAATAGTTGCCAATTTTTTCTTATATTTGTGTATCTCACAAATAAGCCAACCAACCAGGCGGGCAACAGTTGTATGATCACTTGGGTGTTCCGGGTGTTTTTTAATTCAACCTTTTGCATCAATGAAAACTTATAATTCACATTAAGTATCAGGACACAATTATACTCGAAGTAAAGTGGTTTGCGAAAATATTCGCGCCGTCATCAGTTCTAATGGCAAGGCATAAAACGCAGACGATGCAGCGCATCGGCGAGTATTTATAACGCAGCCAGAAGGGCTGAGGACAAGTGAGCATTCGCAAACCACTTTATTTCGAGTATAAATGACAAAATCCACTTTGCTCTTTTGTGCCAATACAGCGTTATTTTTTTCAGACATATCGCTGCTATGTGTTCAAAAAATGCCTTGTCTTGTCACAAATCGCTGCGTTTATTTTATCATTTAATTGTGTCCTGATACTTAACTACAACTAAAACCATGAAAAAAACTAAAACATTTCTCCTGTCAATTTACTGCTTATTTCTACTGTTCTTATTGGGCGGTAGTTCAGCGCTCACCGCACAACCTTGTACGCTGGTCAGTGGAAACATTAACCTGGGAGGTCCTGCACATGACCTTGGGTATCAATCAAATGATCTAGACCAAACCACAGCGTCTTTGAGCAACGGAAATTTTGTCGTTGCCTGGGAAACGCGCGATGGCGTCGATGGGGATGGGAACGGCGCATTTTTTCAAGTGTTTAAGGAAGATGGAGAAGTGGTTACAGGTGTCATCATGCCTTATGCCGACATCAATCCTGCAGGAACAGGTGACCAGGGAGCCTTCGGCCCTAAAATTGTTGCCCTTAACTCCGGTTTTGCCATTGCATGGGAATCAGAAAATGGACCAGGAGATACCGGCCCAGTGAATGATGACCAACAGGATGTTTGCTTTCGGGTTTACAATAACAACGGCGCACCCGTTTCTGCCACCACACGCGTCAGTGTGGATGAACAGGAAGATCATTTGGAATACATCCTACCCCAGAGTACAGGCGGCTTTGTGGTCCTGCTGCGGATCGACGAAGACGTGATCGGAAACAATACCGATGACTACTTTTATCAGGCGTTCAATTCGAGCGGTGTATCCACAAGTGGTGCGTTGAAGAACATAAGCGGCACCGCGCATGATTTGGCTTTTCAAGCGACTGATCCCGGACACCCGATGGCAGATTTAGGAAATGGAATATTTGTGGTGAGTTGGGAAGCACGCGAGGATATTGACGGGAACGGCACGGGGGCTTTTTTCCGAATATTCAACAGCAATGGTACGCCGGTAACTGGTGTGATCATGCCCTATGCCGACATCAATCCCATGGGAACAGGCGATCAGGGAACCCCTGGGCCAATTGTTAGCAGATTAGCGAATGGAAACTTTGTTGTTGGCTGGGAGTCCCAACAAGGCCCTGGCGATGGAGGGCCTTTGCCCGATGACCAGCAAGATGTTTATTTCCGGATCTACAGCCCCACTGGAACGCCGGTTACCGGCACCACCAAAGCCAACAGCGATAATACTGCCGACGAAGAGCATCTGGATGGAATTGTCCAACTCACGGGCGGAAACTTTGCCCTCCTTTACCATAGGGATGAAGATGATACCGGCAATACGGATGATTATTTTGTTCGGACTTTTACGCCCGGTGGCATGGCTGCGGGTGCGAGTGTTGAAATAAGCGGTGGTGCTCATACCAACGTGTACTGTACCGTTAAAACCAACAAAGGGCTTGCAGCCCTTACCAACGGCAACTTTGTCGTGGGTTGGTCTGCCTGGGACGCTGTTGATGGCGACGGTGAAGGTATTTACTACCGGGTATTTAACGCCATGGGTGCAGCGGTTAGCCAGGTTTCTATTCCCTATGCAGACACCAATCCGATGGGTACCGGAAACCAATCCACTACGGGCCCTGTGCTTGAGTCATTGCCGGAGGGATTCACCATTGCCTGGGAATCGGAGCAGGGGCCCGGAGATTTTGGTCCTGCCCCAAATGGCCAGCAAGATGTCTACCACCGGGTGATTGATAACAGTGGCGTTGCGCTTTGTGGCACCACGAAAACCAATGCTGGCAACGATGCCGAAGAAGAGATCCTGGTTGCCGTTCAAGCCTTGAACAATGGCAATTTCGCGGTGGTTTACAGAGACGATGAGGATGCCACAGGAAACCACGACGATTTTTTTGTTCGGGTCATTGGCGGTGCGCCCTTACTGAATGTTTGCCCTACGGTTGGTACTGCCACCGTTTCTACGCCGGGTGTTTGTGTCGGCGATCCATTCACACTTACGGTCTCAGGCCTGCAAAACATGGCCATGTCGGCGAACAATGAAAAAGACTACGGAATACGCTTCATGACTTTCGCCAATGCAACCAGCGACCCGTACAGTGGCGGCACGCCCATTGGCAGCGTTGCTTTTGCAAACCTGACTGGCGGCGGAACAACGGCAACTTTGGCAGGCGTAACGAGCAATACGGCTACGCCAAACCTTTTTATCTATGCGATACTGGATGCCGTTCCGGGCGATCTTTCGTGTATGCCTTACGCACAAACGTCAATTGCCATCCATGCGTTGCCGATGGTGAGTATTTCGCTGCCCGACACCATTTTTGTGATGAATAGCATGCCGCCGGTTAATGTAGCTGGTGGAGGATTGCCGGTTGGTGGTGTGTACACAGATATGTACCAGGAAACCGAAGACGATGGCAACGGACTGACTTTTAGTTTTCCTCAATAATTTTTTGATCGGCGACAACAACATCATTACTTATACCTACACAGATGTCAATGGTTGTTCTGGCTCCGCTTCAAAAATAGTTTTTATTGCCAATGCGACGGTAGGGATTTATGACCTTGATACCTTGCCCGTAAGGATTTTTCCGAACCCAACTACTGGCGAAATATCGGTACAAGGTGTCGTTGTTGATCGCATAGAAGTAATGGATGTCCATGGAAGAACGCTGTTGTCAAAAAACCATCCCGGCGTTGTTTTAGATATTTCTGACCTGGCGAGTGGGATCTATTTCCTGCGGATCATGGTGAAAGATCAGATGGTAGTGGAGCGGGTGGTTAAGGAATAAGGGGTCAAGGAGTAGGAGGGGCATTTGGGCTCACCTACTCCTACTCAATTGGCGAAAGCCAATCTATTTGCAAACGCGCCTCAAACCCCAATCGGGAAAGTTATTTCCGGCAGGTTCTTAGCCAGATCTTGCTGGCCATGAACGCTTGTGCCATGTGCTGCTTATTTAATCCAAAGTAATAATAAGGAAGAAATTAGGCTTGCAATAACTCCAAGCGGAATTCCTTTTAGAAAGCCAATAACATGTGGTCGAAATGATCTGTAATAACTTGTGTTTGGGAGGGCTAGAAATTTTGGATGCCATTTGATGATAATAAGGTAATCCAATACCAAAAGGTCATAAAGGTGTATGATGAAGAACACGCCAAATGAATTGATCCAAAGATGGATCAAACTCGGTGTGGTTGATAGTGAATTGGTGTATTTGACATTTGCGTAGAAGAGCAACCCCAGCAAAAAACATAAAAACACAATCGCACCCAGGACCGATTTAAAGTTTTTCTCTTTTCTAAAGTTTCCATGTTCATCCCTCATAGCAGAAGCAATTCCGCTATAGGCCATAAAAAAAATTAAGCCAGTGAATAGAACACAACCTAATGCCCCAATTTCTAAGATGTTTTTTAGCATGGTAATTATATACAATGTCGTTAATCTGGACTTTAGCCTTTGGGTGTTGGTCTTTTAGGTTTGTGTCATTTTAATTACTTCTTTGCCATCAAATTTCCACAACCCCTCTCTATTCCCAAACCAAATATTGTCTTCAGGGTCATCAACAATAAATATTATTCGATCGTATTTCTGTCCGTCACGATCTACAAATACTTAGGCTCTTCGTGACTTTATATGGGTGAGTGGCTAAAGTTGAGTTTGCCGCAAGTGAAAAGGATCATGTTCATAAAGTTGTCTTTGTTTCGGTAACCTCTGGCCCTTCGTTTGGCGAGTTGGATTTTGGAGTTGATACCTTCGAGGATTCCGTTGTTGATTTTAGATTTGGCGTAATTGATGATTCCAGACCAATGGGCACGGATGGTATTTGCGGCTTTTTGAAATGGGAAAATGCCGCTTTTGTCGGCTTGCTTGCACCAGTCTTTCAGGAATTTTTCGGCCATTTTGGTGTCGTTGAAGTTCCAGAATTCGCGCAACAGTTCTTTGAGTTGGTATCCTTCTCCAAGTTTGGGGTACAATGTGATGAGTTCCAGTAGTTCGTCGAACTTTTTGTCGCTGAGGTTTTCGTTGTTTTTCAGCAGGGTGTACTTATGGTTCTTCAGTTCACTGCACTCTTGGCGTTCGATTCTGCGCAGGTCATCCATGGCCTTGTTGACCACTTTGGTAACGTGAAAGCGGTCAAAAGTGATGGCGGCGTTAGGCAAGGATTCGTAGCAGCCAGCGATAAAGGCAGGCGACATGTCAATACTGACCTGTTCGACACACTCACTGGGAGAGCCATTTTCATCCAAAAAAGCCTGCTAAAACGGCTACTGATACTGGTCTTTACCCTCTGTAACGTCGAAAACCGAGTTGTATCTAAATCGACCCCAACGGTCACATAGTCATGGCCACGCCTAAACGAGGTCTCGTCCATGCCTACTCGCTGGATGCTAGTGTAGTCTGTATTAGCTCGAGCCTTTCGGACGTGGTGCTTAAAGATGTTCCAGATGCGCTGGTCATGCTCGTCCACCAAGCGAGCAACGCTGAGGACAGGCATCTCTAACTCGATCAGGCTCATGGCAAAAGCCTCGAAAAGCAAGGTGAAGCCAGTATTGCGACGAGCCCAAGGCACTTGAACTGTCTTGACCGATCCACCGCTGTCTTTGATGCGAGGAACTCGGGCATGAAGGTAGCAATGGTGCTCGAAGAAGTTGAGGTGGCGCCAAGTATGATCGTTTGTGTCGTGAGCCTTGCAGGGGACACCCAGATCATCCAAAAAGGTGCTTCCAGCAGGAAAATCAAGGCGAATGTGCAACTCCTTGTTGCCCGATTCACCAACCTCAAAATCAATCGAAACTACCTGCCAGGGGCTGATATCGCCCAAGGCAATCTCAAATAATTGCTTGCTGTTCATAGATGCAAATATCATTCAAAGAACTAACCCACCCATATAAAGTCACGAAGAGCCATATTATTTTTATGGTCCGAGGTAATGGAACAGGCTTGGTTACTGCTCAATCCGTTTTTCTCGGTATAGTTTTTAAATGCTTTTCCATCATAATGAAATATACCACCGCCATTACTGCTAAACCAAAGAGTACCGTCTTTGTCGAGATAAGTATTTGAAAATCCATTCTCAGGAATCGGTATTTTGACCATTTCTGAACCTTTCTCAGCCTGGAGAGATTGTTTTACTTTTTTTGCTTGTCCGTTACAAGAAATAACAGTCGAAGCCAAAATCGTTATAAATATATTTTTTATTAATCGTGTCATTTCGTTTTTTTGGGTTACAACTGGCAATGAATCGGAAGCACCAGATTGATAGCGAATAACAAGGTGTTGAACGAAGCCGCCGACCAACGGCAACCTCCCTAAAGGTCGCAAGTTTGTGATGTTGTTTCCGGTTTAAATCTACCGACAAACCCGATGAAAATTTTATGTGAAATAGGTGCTCCGTGACCAAATTTGATGCGTTTGTCTTGGGGGGATGTGACGGTGGTGCGGTGCGTAATTGAAACCTGGCGTGAATTGGGTAGGTCTCCCCGTCCTTACTCCCCAACGGTAAAATTCAGCAATACATACCCTTCCGGGCTGGCAATACGCAACCGATACACGCCCGCCGCCAGAAATCCCACATCCCAAAATAACCGGAAGTCCGTCCCGGTACACTGTTGATGCGCCATTATGTGGCCCTGAACGTCGATAATGTCCAACTCCAACGATTGAAAGGTTTCAAAATTAAGTTCCAGGACAAAGTTGTCATGAACGGGATTTGGGTAGAGTTTGTGCGATTTCAAAGCCGGCAGCAAACTGGTACTGCTGGCAAGATCTATGGTGGCACAATAAACCTCGGAACAGTTGTGGCAGTCGGCTACTGTAACGCAATAAACGCCAGGATCAAGCCCCTGGATTTCGGCGCTGCTTTGCCCGGTATCCCAGGCGTAGATATAAGGAATACACCCGCCCTGCGGCGTGATGGCGATCGACCCGTTTGATTGCCCTTGGGTCGTGGGTGTAATCACCAGGCTTGCAGTAAAAGGAACAGGATCACTTTGAATGGAAGCAGAAATACCCGTACTGAGGTTGTAATACGTCCCACTGGCGCTGCTGCGCAATTCCACACTGCGAACCATATAGGAAATCAACCCTTGCCCGGCACAGGAATCGAGGTACGTGGTAGCGGTCAGTGGAACCTGGTTGAGCAATTGGTAAGCGGTATCGGCGGGCGTTTTTTTGTAAACGTAGTATCCCAGTGCTCCCACCGGATCCTGCCAGTCCAACTGCACACTAAGGCCTGCCTGACTCGCCTGCAGGTTTTCAACCGGCCGGAACATGTGCATGCGAAGGGTAGGATCGCCCATGAGGGCTGAATGTATCATGCTGCCATAATAACGGGGTGTATGGAGGCCGAGATTGGTCATTGTGGTCAATGCAGAATATCCGATGTGTTCGCCGAGCGCCATGTGGTGTAAAAACCAGACAGGGCGGTTCCCCCAGGTACTGATCAAACAAGTCCGGGAGGCAATGGCGCCGCGCAGGAAATCATTCGGGTAGTCCCAGTCGCCGAAATAAGAGCCAAAAATCATGGTAAAGGCCATTTGCAACGAATCGGTGGTAAAATTCATCGTGCTGGAAATATCCGAAGCGCTCTCCGGTCCGCCGCCACCGCATCCATACGACCACATGTACGACTGGTTCGAGAGCGTTTGGCGGTATGGCAGGTCCTTGACATTAGAAAACCCGAACATGGGTGTAAAGTTTTTCCAGCCGGCTTCGCCAAATCCATCCAAATCTGCCGGAAAATTATTGTCGACGAGGCCCCGTTCCAGCATGGGCATCATACCGGTTCGCCAGGCATGATCTTTGTCGAGGTACCGCCGCAAAAGCTGTTCTTCGGATTCGGGGAACTTGGTCATATTCGAAAAATCGACCCGTCCGACCTGCAATTTTATTGGAGTTGGGAAAACGCTGTTGTCGAATTTTCCATCGCCGGGAACATTGTCATTTCTGGTGCCGGGCGGCGAGGTTACATTAATCGTTTGGTCGGTCCAGGTTCCATCCAGGTTGGCATAAAACCCGTCGCAGGGCCAGGCGCCTCTGTGATCGTCGTGCCCATCGGGGGCGATGAATCCGGCATAGGGCACCGGAACGCGTCCGAAAAGCAACAAACATTGGTTGTTGTCCGGATGCGTTTCAGCCCACGATTTGATGTAGGCTTTCACCGTCGGCACAAGGTCGTTTCGGTCGATGTATATCGCCTGGCCTTGCCAGCCATCTGCCTGGATATCGGCTAATAACCGCGCAATTTCCGGTGCAAGCGCTTGTTTAAACGTGCTATCGATGACCACCAGACAAGCGCCGCGATGATGGGTGGGTGGGAGTTGAATAGCGGAATAAATATAACCCGCGCCAAAATTTGGGGTGCCGTTTCCATAAGGAAAGGCAGGCAAACTTTTCAGAACCTGATATTCATAACCCATGCCGGCAACGACACTGGTGTCGGTCCAGGAGATGCTGCCAGGCCCGATGGTGGCCAGGCTGTCGCCCCACTGCGTGTCGGATTTGTCTTTTCGCCAGATGGTATAACCGCCGTTTGCCGTATCCAATACCCAATTCAATACAATCCTGGGCGGATCTGCCTGCACAGTCGCTTCGAGCATAACCGATTGCCTGGCGTCAAATATGTTTTGTGCATTGATTGGCGTGGTGTTGAGAAACAGGAGGGTAGCGAAGAGGAGGATTGATTGGGCCAATGGGGTTTTCGCATCTTTCAGAGGGGCTTGCATCTCGTCTTCGTGCAGGTCTTTGTGGGCTTGTTCCTGAATGCTTGAAAAATCCGGGCTTCTTTTCACTTGCATGGTTGTTTGTGTAAATTTCGTGAAAAGTTATCAGTTTTTCAGCGGATGGAGGATTTTGAATAGTTTCGCAGTTGCCAGCGTTTGCTAACCCTGATAATACTAATAAATTGATTCTCTTTGATTTTTAACCGAACACTACTGGCGCAGGATCAAATTTTATGACAAAGAACAAAATCGAACTTTCGTATTCCTTACGAACAACTTTGAAATTGAAGCACTCCAAATTACTAAACTTTACAAGTGCCGTTGGCATATTGAGTTGTTTTTCAAGTGGGTCAAACAGCATTTGCGAATTAAGGTGTTTTGGGGAGAAAGTGCAAATGCAGTAAAGACCCAAATTTGGATAGCCGTCTGTACATATGTACTAGTGGCCATCCTCAAGAAAAAACTTCAAATATCTATCAGCATGAACGAAATCCTACAAATTTTGAGCGTGTCTGCTTTTGACAAAACACCTGTGAATCAATTACTTATGAATGAGTATAACAAAAAAACAACCCCGATAATCCTAATCAATTGATTCTCTTTGATTTATAACCGGACACTACTGTGGAAATATTAGAATTAAAGTTTGAACACCCTTTTTAAAATAGCATGTGCATTATTTATCAACGAATATTTTGGTAAGAATTAATGCATTGAAAGTCAAATAGTTAATTCTTTGGAGCAAAGCCCAACACTAAATACCCCAATCACCCAAACTTCAGGTCCTCAAAAACAGAGGCTGCCCGAACATGGTCGTTGGAGTACAGCATGTCGGGTGGCATGCCGGGCAAAACCGCGGAGTTGAACACAAGTTCCACTTTCCACGAAAAAGTCCCTCTGCGGGCGAGCAAAATATACAAGCGGGCGCCCAGCGGGAATTGATTTTCTTCGGCTGGAGGCATGATTGCAAAGCCGGTATAGGCATGGGCTTCGTCGAGTTCGAGCCGTTTGGCCAGGGCTGCCAATTTGCCTAAGTATTGCCATTCTTGTAGTTTGGGCTTGTCTTCCTCTCGCTTGCCGACCAATTCAAGCACAGGAAACCCGGTTATGGCCATAGATACATCGACCCACGATCGCATATCGCCGCCAGTTGACTTGTCCATAAATGACATGGTCAGCAATTCCAGATGCCTTAAATGACCGTAAAAAATATGCTTCGTCTCCATCGATGTCGCAAAAAACTCGGGCGATTCCGAATAAAATCCAGGTATCCGGATGGCATAGCGAAGCAATGGACTTTCGAAGAAGCGTGTTTCCCAGGTCTGGCCGGAAGGAGGCTCCAACCAAACCGGGATGCCTGTCTTTTCGGCATCCAACACTTTTTCAAAGGGTTCGCGCAAGGTGCCCTCCGGATCTATTTCTTTCCACCAAGATTCAAAGGGCACCAAGGTTTCAATGCCCCAATCTTTGGAAAGAGCAATGGCCTGGGCCAAGGCATCGCGGTAATCGCTGTACCGTTCCGGAGTGTTAAGTTGATTATGGAGATTTTGCCAAATCGCTACGTTGCTGTTCAAGTATTCCGCCGCAGCCCCCTTGTCTCCGTTCCCATGCAGCACCACGGCATATTGCAGAGAAGCACGGGCCAGCAACCGCAAATAATCCGGTTCGTTGGGATAAAGTTCAGTCAACCGATTGGCAATACGGTAGGGTACTGTTACAAAATCCATGGCCCGCTTATATTTTTCATGCTGGATGAAATAACCGAGCAAATTTTCAGCCCCTTGAAAGGCCAATATACCTTCATCATAGGTTGGATAATCGTTCAGAACGCTCTTTTCCAGGAGCATGACCGTTCGTTGGAATAATTCGAGCGCGCGAAAATGGTCGTTCCGTACCACTGCCAACTGGGCCTCTCCAAAGCAATAATTGGCTGCCAGAAATACATCGTCCTCCAAAACAGGCGCCTTATCTTCCACCAACTCAATGATCTTTCGCTTCCGCTCCACATCGCCCTGTTGAATTTTATTCAAAGGGGACAGCGCCAGCAAGACCTCCCGCTCTATTTCATTTTTACAAGCCGTCAAATATTTGCAACCAAGTATTTCCCGCTGACGGCGGCTGTGGCGGCTCTTAAAAAGCGTCAGAAAAGGCGTTTCAGTGTCCCGGAAAAAAGCGGTCATGGTCAGATCTAGGTCAGAGTTAGATAGGTCTATATATTCTGCGGCTTTTTCTTCGGAATAATGGGCAATCACCTTAAAACTGCAATTGTCCTTGCTCAAATCAAACAGCGAAGGGATTTGGAAATCATGGGGCAAATGTATGCCACTGGTTTTGGGATGAAATTCCTTTCCGTCAAGCTCAGTTGGAACGAGGCTTTCGAATCACGGAAGGTCGTGCCATCAATTACCTGCGACAGGTCAACTACCCGGTCATACCACTGGAAAACGGCATCCAGCCGGTCAACGGATTTTAGGAAAAACTCTTGGTAAGTAGGCTCTTTAAAACCAAACCCGGCGGGCCAGGTCGAACCCTCCTTATAGAGAGAAAAATAAAATGACATCGGTGTCGACCACAGTTCGTTCAATTTCAACTGCAACTCAATAACCGTCGGCTTGGTTCTTGGGAATGTCTTCGCATCAATGTCCAGTGATATTTCACGGATGGGCAATTTCTGTACCGCCTCCAGTTTTTCAGCAATGGCCGGCAGGTGCTTATCTGCTTCGTTTTGCAGGGCCATCTTGGCAAGTTCCAATCGCTTCCCGGCATCAAACAGTACCGTCTCATCTACTTTATCCTTACCAAATACCGCCCGTATTATGCGGAGCGAGGTAGTTTCTTCCGCAACCCCCGTGCTGGCATCAATACCCACAATATCGTTGAGTGCCTCAGGGATAATGCAGGGGCGAAGGATAATGGGCAACATACGAATATTTTTTTTTCGCGTTTTCTCCGCCTCGTATTGCACCCACTTCGATGCCACGCTGTATGGAGAGAGCAACAGGCAAACTAGGTCGGCATTTTCGAGATTGCCAGCGAGCTCGCGCTCCAGCACCTCCGAGGGCTTAATGTCCATAAAATCGAGCCATGCCTCACAGCCGCCCTGGTGTTCGAGAAGCCGCTTTAACTCAAAGGCTTCATGCCGGTCCACCGAGCTGTAAGAGATAAATATTTTCATTTGTTTTGATTTGGGTAGTTAACAAAGCATCATCTTGTATTACATGAGCATCAATAGCAGCCATGCCTCCTACGATCTCATCCATAAAGCGCCCAAACATATTTATCCGAAATATGCTGTGGCATTGGGTGCTTTCATTTGGCTTTCAAGCCCCTAAAATAAACCATACATTCCAATTTTACAACAGTTGTACTTAAGGCCGGCGAAGGCTTTTCTAAACCAACTTACCATTTGCTTTGGAACTTAGAACGTGTAGGGGGTTTAACATTTTGGCGCCTGATTGGCCAATTTTATTCTGCTCTTCGTTATTTTTTAGACCCGTATTGCCCGCATACGAATCTAAAAAATGCCTAGATCAAAATAAAATTATCCTAACCAGGCATCCAAACGTTAAACCCGAACACATTCTTACGCAAAGCGTATCTTTACCGGTACATTACCCTGCAGCAGTCTTTTCCATCTCGCTACTGGACATTATACCCTAATGTGCCCTCAAGTGGTTTATAGTATGCTTTTTCACCCTTTTATTCCGCTTCAATACAAAGGATTGCAGCAATATGGCCCGAGAAAATTCTGAAGGAACAAAAGAAGTTGAGGTATTTCTGGACCAACTGGAACACCCCATGAAACCTGAGGTCATTGCCCTTCGGGCCACCATCCTGAATGCTCAGCCAGAACTCACAGAACAAATCAAATGGAATGCCCCCAGTTTCTGTTTTCAAGGGCAAGACCGGATAACCTTTAACCTGTCCGGGAAGGGAATAATCCGATTGATCTTTCACGCCGGGGTGAAAACGAAAGTGCTGAATGGCCCGCTGATGGAGGATGAAACGGGGCTGTTGGAATGGGCTTCCAACGACCGCGCCATCCTGAAGTTTGCCAGCAGGGAGGATGTGGAAGCGAAATCGCCTGCACTGGAACAACTGGCTCGGCAATGGATTGCCGCGGCAGAAGGTTTAGAATGAGTTAATATTCGAATCAAAGTGGGGCTTAAATCCTCACAACCAAATCGCCGGCCCCGATGTTTAACCGACTATCAGCGCAAAAGCACTAACTTTGCGCACATTCAACTTACCAGTCCAGGAATTGGAGCGTATGAAACGTCAAGCGGAAGCCCGGATCCCATCACTTTACGGAAACTTTACCATGATGGCCTATGCCAAGGATGCTGCAGAAAAAATGCCGCACATCGCCATGGTCGCCGAAGGCTTTGACCCGGCAACACCGGTGCCGGTCAGAATTCACTCCGAGTGCATGACGGGCGACGTTTTTGGTTCTCGTCGCTGCGACTGCGGCGAACAACTCGATGCCTCCCTGCGCATCGCCGCCGAAAAGGGTGGGGTAGTGATCTACCTCCGCCAGGAAGGCCGCGGTATCGGACTGATCAACAAACTCAAAGCCTACAACCTGCAAGATACCGGCCTGAATACCGCCGAGGCCAATACCCACCTGGGCTTCGATGTGGATGCCCGACAGTACGAATGTGCCGTGTTTATCCCCCAGGATCTGGGCATCACGCAGGTTGAACTCATCACCAACAACCCCGAAAAGGTGGCTGCACTGCAACATTCACCCATTACCGTTGTCAACCGGATCCCCGTCATCATTGCCCCGCATGCCGACAACAAGGATTACCTGCAAGCAAAACAGGAATTGATGGGGCATTTGTTGGGGTTATAACTGGATTTAGAATAGGATGTAGGTTTGGGTTTAGTGTAGGGCTTAGGGTGGGATTTAGAGTTGGATGATTTAGTGTAGGGCTTAGGGTGGGATTTAGAGTTGGATGAAGCTTGGAGAACACCCTAAGCGAGGGTGTTCAATAAACTGTGTCAAAGTTCAAATTAAAAAAAGAACTTTGATCGAGCGTGTTCAATAAACTGTGTCATTCGCTGCTTTAACCTCACCCCCCAGCCCCCTCTCCAATTGGAGAGGGGGAGTTCAATCTCGTCTTAATAATTGATTAGCAATAGTTTATAATTCGGAATCGAGCCCCCTCTCCTGTGGAGAGGGGGTTGGGGGTGAGGTCATAAAAGAAATCTGACACACTTAATTGAACACACTCCTTTGATCTATGAGCAAGAAAAAAAAGCAATCCCCTGGCTGCTTGAACTTATCTTATTGTCTACTAAAGTGAGGAAGTCCATCCAAGCAGTCTTACTCCCACTCTAAACCCCACTCTAAATCCCACTCTAAACCCCACTCTAAACCCCACTCTAAATCCCTCCTAAACCCCCTCTAAACCACTCTAAATCCCACTCTAAGCCCCACTCTAAGCCACACCCTAAATCCACCCCTACCATGCCCACCCTCACCCCCCAATTCTGGAACACCCGCTGGCAAAACCGCCAAACCGGCTGGGATCTCGGTCAGGCTTCACCGCCACTGACGGCTTATATCGATCAATTGCCGGAATCGGCGCGCGACTGGAGGATTTTGATTCCCGGCTGTGGCAATGCCTATGAGGCGGAGTACCTGCTCCAAAAGGGCTTTCAAAACATTACCTTAGTGGATATTGCGCCGGTGGCAGTGGAACAAATCAGGTTGCGACTGGATCGCGAAGCGCCAGGCTGGGGAAATCACCTGCAACTGATTTGCGGTGACTTTTTCGACTTGGAAGGGACTTTCGATCTCGTTTTGGAACAAACCTTCTTTTGTGCGTTGGAACCTCATTTGCGCAGCGCCTATTGCTCGAAAATGTATCAGGTTTTAGTGCCAGGCGGGCGCTTGGCCGGTGTGTTGTTTGACCGCGATTTTGAAGGCGGGCCGCCTTTTGGAGGGCACACCAGTGAATACTTGCCCTTGTTCTCCAGTCACTTTACCCTCCGCACCCTGGCGCCTTGTTATAACTCTGCTGCGCCGCGGGCGGGCAGTGAAGTTTTTCTGTTGGCGCAAAAAGACGAAAAAATAGTTCGGCTCCGGAATAATTTGGAGTTTTGCACAGCGTTTTAAAAAAGTCATTAGTCTTTGGCCTTTAGTCTTTGGGTTTGTCCGCAAGTATAGCACTATACCTATCAATAATAGACGGAATCAAACCCAAAGACCAACTCCCAATGACAAAACACCAACCCCCAATTTTAATCCTCCTTCTTCTCGGGCTCACCCCGTTTTGGTCTCTGTTCCTCTGATACGTTGCTAAATGAATCGTTAATCGTTGTTTGGCGAGAACGAAAGCAGTTGATTGTTCGTTTTTTGCCTGCATCAAACCAAGACCAAAATTGATCCAAATCATGTTGATAAACCCTTACACAAAAGGATTTAACCGTTTACGCCCGCTTTTCACCTTATTATTTGTTGCCTTTAATGCCTTGCTGCTCTCTGCACAAGCGATTCCGGAAAATTGCACCAATGGCATTGATGACGATGGCGATGGACTTATCGACTGCTTCGACCCCGATTGTACCTGTACCGGCCAGTGCGACCAATTCTACTACAATACCTGCGGTGGCGATTGCTCTTACGTGCCGCCCTGCACCCAGCTCACCCTTGGTATTCAATGGGTAGGGGAGGCAGAAACCGGCACTTATTCCCCCCTGGTGGCAGGCGATATGGCGGACAGTTGATTGCGACCGCCGTTTTTGCCAACTCAGCAGGCGAGCACCCCAAGCGTATCGGCAATGGATTTTCCTTCAATTCTCCTGTGGCCATGGATGTGCTCCCAGATACCTTTTGCCCCGATTGCGACGGGCTGGAAATAGTCGCCGGCAACGAGGTGTTTTCGGTGAACCTGGTAACGGGGGTCTGCGCCGTGCAGGTTACGGCGCCAGCCGGATATTCCGACGGGTTTACCAGTATTGCCGATTTCGACCGCGATGGCGACCTGGATGCGATTGTTCAGGGTGAAAAAAATGGCGTAAACACCCTATATGTCTGGGATATTCAAACCAGCACCATCCTGCGGGAATACCAGCTGCCCAACAATTGGAAAGACGGCGCCTCCCGGGTAAACGTGGCCGATTTGAATGGCGATGGACAATTGGAGGTCAGTTTTATTGAATATCCGCTGCTCATCGCCCTGAACAACGACTTTTCGGTGATGTGGACACGCCCCACCACCGACGCTTCTTCCATCACCTGCTCCAGTGTATTCGATTTTTGCGGTGATGGTACCTCGGATGTGATTTACCGGGGCCAGGATAAACTCCAGGTCATAGAAGGCGCCACCGGGCAAATCAAATGGGAGGACGATTGCCTTTCCCTGACCCACATCGAAAACCCGCTGGTCCTGGATGTGGATGGCGACGGACAAACAGAGATCGTGATCGAGTGTGGCCAAAATGGATCGACGGTTCTCGGCACTGTAGTTGCTTATGAGGCGGTAGGTTCTCCCGGTATCGCGTCGCGGCGGGTATGGAACCAACATGCCTATTTTAGTACCAACATCAACGACGACCTCACGGTGCCCGCCTACCAGCAAAACCCCAGCATTATCGGCGACAGTCTGAAGATGAATACCTTCCTCAACCAGTATTTTAGCCCTAGTTTTCCGACGCCCGATGGTCAAATCAGCATTCAAAATGTGCAGTGCGTGGGCGATTCGCTGGATCTTACCCTGCTCGTTTGCAATGGTGGCGACAACCTGCTGCCACCGCTGACGCCTGTCTCATTGTACGTAGGTAACCCGCAAACAACGGCAGCCAACTGGGTGGGCGCCGCGCCGCTGGGCTTTGGGTTGTTTCCCGACAGCTGCCTGAGTTTTACCTTCCGGGTGCCAAGGCTGGCCAATGATTCGGTGTTTTTAGTGCTCAACGACGATCATTCCTTGTTGCCACCCTTCAGCCTGACGCAGGATTTTCCGGTAACGGCCATTGGCGAGTGTGCATTCGACAACAATATTGCCGGGTTTTACTTCGATTACCAGCCTGCGGTGGTCGACCTCGGCCCCGATTCCACCCTTTGTGGTGATGAGGTGCTGGCTTTTGATGCCTCGGGGAATCAATTGCTGAGCTGGCAGTGGCAGGATGGCAGCATGCTTCCAACCTTCAGTACCACAGGCCCTGGCACCTATGCTGTGGCAGCCACGGATATTTGTGGCATAATGCAGCTTGATACCATTCAGGTTTACCTGGATACGAGTACGGTGGTATTGTTGGGCAGCGACCGCGTCATTTGTGCAGGAGAGAGTTTTGAATTGGGTGAAACCGGATTTGATTATTACAACTGGTCGCCGGCGGCCAGCCTGAGCTGCGCAAACTGCGCTACTGTAACCGTTACGCCGCCTGCAACAGGCTTTGTGGTGTTGCAGGCGGGCTTTAATACCGGCTGCAAAAGCGTGGATACCGTGTTCGTCACGGTGCATCCTACTTTCGATTATACGGTGGACACGACCATCTGCTACGGCAGGGTGGTGGATTGGTTTGGCACTGTTGTGCCGCCCGATAGTTTGCACGTGTTCTCGCTCCAAACCTTTCAGGGTTGCGATTCTATTGTTCGGGTAAATGTGATTGGTACCACCATCGGCACTTACCAGATTCTTGTGGATACCAGTGTTTGCCTTGGCAGTACCATTATCTACAACGGCGTTACGCTGCAACCGGGTGAGGAGAAAATCTACAACTTGTCGGCTCTTACGGGTTGCGATTCCACGGTGTTGCTTCGGGTGTTGCCAAAAGATACGTTTGCAACCGCGGAAAGTCTGGTAATATGCTATGGCGAAACGGCCTCCATTTTCGGTCAGCCGGTAAATCAAACCGGCAATTACCGGCAGACTTTTACTGCCCAAAATGGTTGTGATTCGACCCATACGGTGGGATTAACGGTTTTAAACCCCATTCTCATTGCCCTGGATGCCACGCCAACTTGTTACAACGAAACGGGTGGTGCCTTAAATGCCCTGGTGAGTGGCGGCGCCAGCCCCTTTGCGTATTCGTGGAGCAACAGCCAAAGTACCGCACAGATCCAGTATTTGCCCGCGGGAGCGTATCAACTTACCGTTACCGATGCCAACGATTGTACCGAAACGGCTTCCGGATTGGTAGATGCTTATCCACCCATTGTGTTCGGGGTGGCAACTGATTCAGTGTTGTGTTATGGGGAAACCACCGGGGCCATTCACCTGAACCCGTCTGATCCTTCCTACCTGTTTCAATTGGACGGCAGTGCTTTTGCGCAAACAACAGATTACAACAATCTTGGCGCAGGTATTTACGAAGTGCAGGTGCAGGACATCAACGGCTGTATTGATACGCTGGATGTCACCGTGGCCGGTCCGCCGCCCTTATTGTTGGCCTTGCCCCAGGATATGGAGTTGCAGCTCGGTGACTCCATCCAGTTGCCCATTTTGCAAACGGCCATCGGGCCCATCCAATACGACTGGAGCGACACGAGTTACCTCAGTTGTTTGAGTTGCCCGAACCCCACGGTATTTCCGCTGGCCTCGGTGCAGTATGTGCTGAAAATCACCGATGAAAATGGCTGCACCGCCAGCGACGATATTTATATCCGCGTAGAACGGGTGGTGGAAGCCTTTTTGCCCAATATTATCAACCTCAGCGCCAGCAACGATTACAACAACAGTTTCCGACCGGGTTTTGGCCCTTCTGTGAAACGCGTGCAGCTGTTGCAAATTTATAGTCGCTGGGGCGAGCTGTTGCATGATATCCGCAACGTAGGCGTGAACGACGCCGGGTTGGTCTGGAATGGCAAACAGCGGGGCCAATGGGTGGATCCCGGGGTTTACCTCTGGGTCATCGAAATCGAATTGGTGGACGGCAGCATTGTCCGACGACAGGGCGACTTGTCGGTAATACGATAAGCGCTTAGATGCCATAAAAGCATACGCTCCAAAAGTGTGGAGCTGTGAACAAGCCGCCAGTGCATGGGGGAATCTGAGAAGGATCCTGCATGTGCTGGCGGCTTGTCGTTTTACAGGCCTGCTCACTGGTTTCCACTTTCTACCACTACGCCCACCTTGCTGCACGTCTTGGGCAAATAAGCACCGTGTAGCCTCTCTTTGGTATTGTGTTTTGCTCCAGCCGTCTGGCAAAATACGCGCTTGCTTGCAGTCGGGTAGCGAACAGTGTTTTTTTGAAAATTTTTTAAATATTTGATATTTAGTATTTTACAAATTAAACATTGATTGATTTATATTTTTTTTAAAGAAAAATGTTAATAAGTGGTAAGATGTGGTAAAATGGTTTACATTTGTGGGTATCAAGCTTAGCTGAAATAGTATTCCTTTTGAATGCGATCAACAGCAGGCGAATCACAAACAGCAGATATGAACCTCATTGGTGAATTTCAGGTAGCGATAGACAACAAGGGCCGGCTCCGATTGCCGACTGCCTTGCTGCGTCAGTTGCCGGAATTGCAGGAGGGGGCATCGCATGCGTTTGTGCTGAACCGCGGTTTTGAACCTTGTTTGACACTTTATCCAAAAAGTGTATGGGATCAAATTACCCAGAAACTGAGCAAACTCAACCGGTTCAACGACCGGAACAGGATGTTTTTTCGCTCCTTCTTCCTGGGTGCTGCGCAATTAGAGACAGATGCTGCCGACCGCATCCTGTTGCCCAAGCCGCTGATGGATTATGCTGACTTGCAGGATGATGCCATTTTGGTGGCCATGGAAGACCGCATAGAGATTTGGTCGCAGATTGGCTATACGAGGATGCTGTCGATCAATCCGAATGATTATGCCGACCTCGCGAATAAAGTGATGGGTGGCGGTGATGATGGAGTGGGGGAGGAGGAAGATTAGGTTGAGGAGAGGAGGAGAGGAGAGGAGAGGAGAGGAGAAGAGAGGAGAGGAGAAGAGAGGAGAGGAGAGGAGAGGAGAAGAGAGGAGGAGGTTGAGGAGAAGCGAATAAAATACCCAATGAGAATACCCATTTTGGCTCCGAGGCCAAAAAACAGCAGATATGTATCATAGTCCCGTCCTGCTAGAAGAATCTTTGATGTTCCTCCACTTGATCCCAGATGGGACTTATGTGGACGTTACATTTGGTGGTGGAGGGCACAGTGCAGCCATTTTGCAGCAACTGGGCGACAAAGGTCGCCTCTTCGCATTCGATCAGGATAGCGACGCCCAGGCAAACACCGCCAAGCCTCCTTTTGACACCGCTCCGGGTTTCCAGTTTATCCAATCGAATTTCAGGCATTTAAAACGGCAATTGCGCGCTTATGGCGTTTTGCCCGGGACTGTGGATGGAATTCTCGCCGATCTTGGTGTGAGTTCCTATCAGATTGACACTCCTGAGCGCGGGTTTAGTTACCGTTTTGATGCTGATCTTGACATGAGGATGAATTCGGATGCCGCGCAAACTGCCGGAACCATTCTGAACGCCTATTCTGCCGAACAACTCCAGGAGGTGTTCAGCATTTATGGCGAAGTTCGGAATGCCCGTACGCTGGCGCGTGCCTGTGTACTGGCCCGGGAGCAAAGGCCTTTTCGCAGCACTGGTGATCTGGTAGAAATATGCGATGCCCACAGGATGGGGGAGCGCTGGCGCTACCTGTCGCAGGTGTTTCAGGCTTTGCGAATGGAAGTGAACGAAGAGGTGACGGTGCTGACCGAGTTCCTGAAAGATAGTTTGGAAATGTTGCGTCCGGGTGGTCGATTGGTGGTGCTTACTTACCACTCCATCGAAGACCGGATTGTAAAGAATATCATGAAAACCGGTAACCCGGAAGGAGAACAGGAGAAGGACTTTTACGGTAATATCCACCGGCCTTTTCAATTGATCACCAAAAAGGCCTTGCCGCCATCAGCGGCCGAGCAAAAACTAAACACCAGGTCGCGGAGTGCAAAGTTGAGGGCGGCAGAGAAAGCGATTGATAAAAAGAAAAAGTAAGCATGGCCAATAAATTATTATCGGGATTGAACTTCAGTCATCACACTACGGAGTGGGTTTTTGCCAACGTCCGTTTTGTGCTGTTTCTCGGTTTTTTGGCCATTGTATACATTGCCAACGCGCATTTTGCAGAAAAAAATGTGCGTGGCATTCAACAGTTGCAAAGGGAGATTAAAGAACTGAAATGGGACTATATATCCATCAAAAGCGAAACCATGTACAAATCCATGCAATCGCAAATGGACGTTAGCCTCGAACGGACGGGCCTTGATCTTGAGCCTGAAGGCCCAAAAGTGATTGAAATAGAATAATACAAGCGAATACACCTAAAATTTTAACATCGTGCTCAACGTAAAAAATGAAGTCCTCATCCGGGTTTATCTCGTAGCCGCAGCGGTGCTGCTGGTGGGCTTTGTTATCGTGGGGCGCCTGTACCAATTGACGGTGGTTCAGGCAAGTAAATGGGAGGCCAGGGCCGATAGTCTGTTTCTGAAGTTTGTCGATGTTCGTGCCGATCGTGGCAATATACTGGCCGACGACGGTAGTTTGCTGGCCACCTCGCTGCCCTTTTTTGATGTGTATTTCGATGCCAAATCGGAAGGCCTGAACAACGAAGTTTTCGATGAAAACGTCGATAGCCTGGCCTATATGCTGTCTACCTACGTCGACCAGCAATATACCCAGGGTGCCTACAAAGAATGGCTTGTGAAATTGCGCAATGCTGATCCCGATACCCGCGGCATACGCTATGTGCCGATTGCCAAAAACGTGAGCTACCACAATATGGTGCGGATCAAGGATTTTCCTTTGTTCCGTTTGGGCCGTTACCGCGGTGGCATCATCATCGAACAAAATCCGAAACGCGAACGCCCGTACAAGATGCTGGCCCAACGCACCATTGGCTATGTTCGCGAGGGAGCACTTCCGGTAGGCCTGGAAGGCAGTTTCGACAATGTTCTGGGCGGGTTGCTGGGAAAACAGCCGATGGTCAGGGTGCCAGGCGATGTTTACATCCCGGTTAATGACTTGGCGGAAATCGAGCCAAAATCAGGAGATGATGTAGTGACCACCCTCGATGTCAATATCCAGGATGCTGCCGAAAATGCCCTGCTCAAGGCACTGCAGGAGCACAATGCCGACCATGGCTGTGTCATCGTCATGGAAGTAAAAACCGGCGCCATCCGCGCCATGGCCAATATTGGCCGCACACCGGATGGTTGGTGGGAGACCTTTAACTATGCCGTAGGTGAGCGGGTAGAGCCTGGTTCCATGTTCAAGCTCGCCTCTTTTATGGCGCTGTTGGAGGAAGGTTATATCTCCGATTTTGATAAAAAAATACCCGTGTACAACGGGAAAGTGAAGTTTTACGATGAAGAGTTGTCCGACGCTTCTGTACATGGTGATTCGCTCACAATAAAACAGGTTTTCGCCTATTCTTCCAACGTGGGTACGGCCACCATGGTGCAGCAGTGCTTTGGCAACACCCGCAAACAAGGCGATTTTGTTGCGCATCTGCGCGATTTCGGGCTCAACCTGCCGACCAACATTGAAATTGGTGGTGAGGAATCACCCGTCATCAAGGACCCTGCAGATAAGAAAAGCGAGTGGTCGGGCACAACGCTGCCCTGGATGAGCATAGGCTATGAAGTATTGCTAACGCCCCTGCAGTTGTTGACGTTTTACAACACGGTGGCCAACGATGGGCGGGAAATGAAACCCTATATCGTTCAGCGCGTAGAGCGTTTTGGCGAACCCATTCGCGAGATCCGACCAACGGTGGTAAACCGCAGTATTGCCAGCCGTAAAACCATCGCCAAAGCAAAAGAACTGCTGGAATCGGTGGTTTTGGAAGGTACGGCACACAATATTCAGAGCCGTCATTATTCGATTGCCGGGAAAACAGGCACAGCGCAATTGAATTACCATAAATACAAAATGGGGAAAGGCCTTACGCACCAGGCGGGCTTTTGCGGCTATTTTCCCGCCGACAACCCCGTTTATTCCTGTATCGTGGTGATCTCCGAGCCAGAACGCGGCGGCTACCACGGCGCCGAGGCAGCAGCACCTGTTTTCAGGGCCATTGCTGATAAATGCTATGCCATGAAGCCGGAATTGCACCAGGCAGTGAATGAAGGGCCAAAACCAGTATTGGTGGGCAGAGCCTTGCCAGGCTTCGATGTTGGCCGCAGGGTGGATATGGAAAAATCACTCCGCTGGCTCGGCCTCGATTGGCGTACGTTGGACAAAGAGCCGGAGTGGGTGAGCCTGAAACCCCAGCAGGATACCATGTTTATGACCAATCGGATTGTATCCGACCGAACGGTGCCATCCGTCGTAGGGATGGGTTTAAAAGATGCTATTTACCTCCTGGAAAACAGGGGTTGTAAAGTAAAAGTGCGCGGTGTGGGAAGGGTCAGGCGTCAAAGCCTTGCACCCGGAACCAGAGCCAGTGGCAATACCACTTGTGTACTCTATTTGGAATAAATGATGAAGACGCTCTTTGACATACTGCAAGGTCTTGAAACCCTGGATTTCCAGGGCCCCGACCCGAAAACGGTGGCCATTCAGGCCATCCGCTTCGACAGTCGCCAGGTACAGCCCGGTGATTTGTTCGTTGCGGTCAGAGGCGTACATGCTGATGGGCATCAGTTCATCGACGCGGCCCTCGCCAACGGCGCCGTAGCCATCGTAACAGAAAACAGCATCCCTGCCGGTGTAAGCGGGGTGAAGGTAGCCAACGCTGCCATCGCCCTCGGCAGGATGGCTTCCGCCTTCTTTTCTAATCCTTCGGAACAACTTCGGCTGGTGGGTGTGACAGGAACCAATGGAAAAACAACCGTGGCCACCCTGCTTTGGCAGTGCTTTACCCAACTGGGCTATCGCTGCGGGCTGATCGGTACGGTTGAAAATCGGATCGCTGATCAATTGGCGCCGTCCACACACACCACCCCGGATGCCGTCCAACTCCAAGATTTACTCCGCACAATGGCCGATGCCGGCTGTACCCATGTTTTTATGGAAGTCAGCAGCCATGCCATTCACCAGCATCGCATTGCAGGGGCTCGTTTTCAGGGAGCAGTTTTTACCAACCTCACCCACGACCACCTCGACTACCATGGTACTTTCGCCGCCTACCGCGATGCGAAAAAGATGTTGTTTGACGATCTGGATGCCGGAGCATTTGCGCTGATCAATGTCGACGATAAAAATGGTCGCTTCATGTTGCAAAACACCAGCGCAAAGCGCAACAGCTTTGGTTTGCGCTCCATGGCCGATTTTAAGGGCAAAATCATGGAGAATGGCTTAACTGGACTGTCGCTTCAGGTTGATGAGGTAGCCGTGCATGCCCGTCTGATTGGCGAATTCAACGCCTACAACCTGCTGGCCGCTTACGGCGCCGCTTGTTTGTTGGGGGAAGAAAAAGTGCGGGTGCTCACCGCCCTCAGTGCTGTTTCTGGCGCCGCTGGTCGATTCGATGCCACGCCATTGCCGGCAAAAGGCTGTACGGGCATCATAGATTATGCCCATACGCCGGATGCTGTGGAAAAAGTGCTGGAAACCATTCGGCAATTGCGCCGGCCAGGAGCACGAATCATCACTGTGATTGGTTGTGGTGGCGACCGGGACAAAGCCAAAAGGCCGGTAATGGCCAAAACAGCCGTGCGCCTGAGCGACCAGGTGGTACTCACCAGCGATAACCCGCGCACGGAGGACCCGGCAGCCATTCTTCGCGATATGGAAGCCGGCCTCGATCAGGAAGACCTTAGCAGAACGCTCACGATTGAAAATCGCGAGCAAGCCATTCGGACCGCCATTCAACTGGCGCAACAGGGCGATATCATACTCGTAGCCGGAAAAGGCCACGAAAACTATCAGGAAATTCAGGGGGTGAAACATCCCTTTGACGATAAAGCGATTTTACTGCGTTATGCGTAACGCCAAAGATTAAATAGTGGAGGGACTACTATTTTGAATAGTAGGTTGCGGGGGCGATGTAAGATCGCCCCGCAACCAAATTTAAACAGCAAACAAAACCAGCAGGATGCTATACCATCTGTTCGAATACCTAAAGCAGCAATACGATTTACCTGGAGCAGGACTGTTCCAGTACATCTCGTTTCGTGCAGGTCTGGCCATGATCCTTTCCTTGCTGCTTTCTCTGTTTATTGGAAAAAGGATTATCGATTGGCTGCGGGCACTTCAGATTGGTGAAACGGTTCGTGACCTGGGTTTGAAAGACGAAAACCTGAAGGTCGGAACCCCGACCATGGGTGGTATCATCATCATCATGGCAACCCTTATTCCATGCCTGTTGCTGGCCCGCTTGAACAATATTTACATCCTGTTGATGCTTTTTGCCACCATCTGGATGGCGACCATCGGGTTTATTGACGATTACATTAAGGTATTTAAAAAAGACAAGAAAGGCCTGAAAGGCATTTTTAAGGTGATGGGCCAGGTTGGATTGGGCCTGATTGTAGGCGTTACCATGCTACTCAGCGATGAGGTGGTGGTACGCATGTCGCCGGAACGCGCTGCCCAACACGGATACGAGGTTACAGAAACCATTTTTGCCCGTGAAAACGACGGGTTCCGGGAGTGGGCCTATGTTAAGGCGCCGATCACCAACTTGCCATTTATCAAAGACAATGAGCTCGATTATTCCCATTTTCTGTGGTTTTTGGGCGATAATGCCGCCAGTTTTGTGTGGATCGTATTCGTTGTCATGACCATTTTCGTCATTACGGCGGTGAGCAACGGTGCAAACCTGACAGATGGTTTGGATGGCCTGGCAACGGGCGTTTCCGCCATTGTTATTGCCGCGCTCGGCATACTGGCCTATGTCAGTGGTAATGCTGTGGCGGCCGATTTTTTGAAAATCCTATTCATCCCCCATAGTGCCGAACTGGTTATTTTCTCTGCCTGCCTGTTAGGTGCCTGCGTCGGTTTTTTATGGTACAATGCCTACCCGGCAAAGGTGTTTATGGGCGACACTGGTTCGCTGACCCTGGGTGGAATGATCGCCGCATTGGCCATCATCACCCGGAAAGAGCTGCTGATCCCCATTTTATGCGGCGTGTTTTTGGTAGAAAACCTCTCTGTGCTTATACAGGTATGGTATTTTAGAAGAACCAAGAAGAAATATGGTGAGGGGAAACGGGTGTTTTTGATGGCCCCATTGCACCACCATTTTCAAAAAAGGGCCATCATGAAGTTACCATTGTGGTGCGCTTCTGGATCGTTCAAATCATCCTGGCGGTACTGACTGTCATTACGCTTAAAATTCGATAAATCAGATTATGGCACCAATTCAACACATCGCAATTTTAGGCGCCGGCCTTTCGGGGATTGGCGCAGCCCAACTTGCTCAGCAAGTAGGGTATACTGCGTTTGTGTCGGATAAAAGTCCTATAAAGCCCCATTTCCAGCAGGCGCTCGAAGACCTGGGCGTCGAGTTCGAATCCGGACAACACGATTTCGATCGGATTCTGTCTTCCGACCTGATCATAAAGAGCCCTGGTATTCCGGAAAAAAGCGAATTGATGCAAATGATCCGCAAATCGGGTATCCCGGTGATTGGTGAACTGGAATTTGCTTTCCGGCATGCCGGCGATTGTCAGATCGTTGGCATCACCGGATCCAACGGAAAAACAACTACTACAGAACTCGTATACCATATTTTGAAGTACGCTGGCCTTTCGGTACGCATGGCCGGTAACGTGGGGCATTCCTTTGCCGGATTGGTTTCGGAAGACCTGGCAACTGGGAATTTGGGAGCTTCCCGAATTTTTGTGCTTGAAATCAGCAGTTTTCAACTCGACGATATCGTGGATTTTCATCCCCAGATCGCGTTGTTACTGAACATCACCCCCGACCACTTGGACCGCTACGAATACCAGATGTCCAATTACGTGGCCTCGAAATTCCGCATAGCCATGAACTTAGCCCCGGGTGATCTTTTTATTTCCAATGAAGATGATTCTGAAATCGGGCATTGGCTGAAAGCCCATCCAGGCGCTATTGGTTGTGCTATGGAAATGGTGGGCAAAAAGGACCTTAAAACGGCCTATGTCCGTATCGGTGATGAAATGGCTTATGACCTGAGTGGCAGCAAAATGAAGGGCCCGCACAATATGTTTAACGCAGCCTGCAGCATACGCGCCGCTTTGCGTTTGGGTGTGACGCCGGAATTAATCGCAGAAGCGATCTATTGTTTTACACCACCGGCACACCGGATGGAGCGAATTATAGAATGGGAAGGAGTGGCTTATATCAACGACAGCAAAGCCACCAATGTTGATGCTGTTTTTTATGCACTGCAGGCCATGGATCGGCCGACCATCTGGATTGTTGGCGGACAGGACAAAGGCAACGATTACGGTCCTTTGATGCTGCTGGTTGAAAAACAGGTGCGTGCTATTGTGTGCATGGGGCTTGACAACAGCAAAATAAAGGCTGCTTTTGCCGCCCTGGGAAAACCAATGGTTGAAACCAGGAGTGCTGAGGAAGCCGTTCAGGAGGCCCGTCGTTTGGCGCATGCCGGCGATATCGTGCTGCTGAGTCCGGCCTGTGCCAGTTTCGATCTTTTTAACAATTACGAACACCGTGGCGAGATGTTCCGACAGGCCGTTTTGGCGCTTCAATCTCCTACAAACCCAGATTAATAACCTATACAATGTCCATAGCCAACCGAATCACAGCAGAACTGCGCGGAGACAGAACGATCTGGATGATTATCCTGATGCTGAGCTTGTTCAGCACCCTGGCGGTGTATTCGGCCACGGGCGCTGAGGCATGGAAATCAAGGGAGGGCAATACCACCATTTACCTTCTGTCGCATGTGGTGCGGCTGGGCTTTGGTTTGTTCCTGGTGTATTTGCTGCACCTGTTGCACTACCAGCGCTTTAAAAATTTTGCCCCTTATTTGATGCTGATTGCCATTCCGTTGCTGGGCCTTACCCTCATGTTTGGTGCAACCGTAAACCAGGCCAGTCGCTGGCTGGTGATTCCGGGGCTGGGTATTTCCTTCCAAACTTCAGATTTTGCCAAAATAGCCCTGATTCTGTATGTTGCCCGGGAACTGACCCGGAAACAGGAGTACATCACCAGTTTCAAGGAGGCATTTATGCCCATTATTGTGCCGGTGATTGTGGTTTGCGGGCTCATTGCGCCAGCCAACCTTTCTACTGCCTTGATTTTGTTTGCTACCTGTGTAGCATTGATGTTTATCGTCCGGGTAAGCCTGAAATACATTTTCCTGCTCGGCTTACTGGGGCTGGTGGTTTTTGCTTGTCTGATTATCGTTGGGAAATTCTTCCCGGATATGGTTCGGGTGGAAACCTGGGCGTCCCGGGTGAGTGAATTCATGACCAACCCGGATGGTGGCTGGCAGGTACAGCAATCCAAAATTGCCATTGCGCGGGGCGGCATATTCGGAGCAGGACCGGGCAACAGCCTGATCCGCAACTTTTTACCCTATGCCTATGCCGACTTTATTTATGCCATTATATGTGAAGAATACGGGCTGATTGGAGGAGTATTCATTTTGGGATTGTACCTCATGTTGTTTTTTAGAACCGTTAAGTTGGTAACCAAGAGCCCCAAGGCATTTGGCGCTTTTCTGGCTATTGGGCTCAGCCTGAGTATGACCATCCAGGCGATGGCCAATATTTCGGTTTCCACCAATTTAATACCCGCCACAGGGCTTACCCTGCCCATGATATCCATGGGGGGCACCAGTATGTTGTTTACGAGTATTTCGCTGGGTATGATTCTTAGCGTGAGCAAATACATTGAAAGTTTAGATGAAGGCTAGCAGGAGCAAAACGCAGACATTGAAATTTATCATCACCGGAGGTGGAACGGGAGGACATGTTTTCCCGGCCATTGCCATTGCCGATGCACTCAAGCAGTTGCGTCCGGACGCCACGTTTTTATTCGTTGGTGCACTGGGTAAAATGGAAATGGAGCGTGTGCCGCAGGCGGGATATGAGATTGTAGGCTTACCGGTAGCGGGTTTTCAACGCGGTTTTTCGCTGACGAGTTTGCGCAGGAACCTTAGTTTTCCGTTCAAATTATTTGGCAGTGCCTTGCGGGCCAAACGCATTGTTCGCCGCTTTCAGCCCGATGTGGTGATTGGTACCGGCGGATACGCCAGCGGACCCGTGATGCGCGCTGCCCAACAGTTGGGGATTCCAACCTTGTTGCAGGAGCAAAATTCCTGGCCTGGCATCACCAATAAAATGCTGGCCCGGCGGGTGCAGAAAATTTGTGTCGCCTATCCTGGTATGGAAGCCTTTTTTGATCCCAATAAATTGATCATTACGGGTAACCCCATCCGTCAGGATATTCCCGGGCCGGCAAAACTTAAGACCGAAGCGTTGGCCCATTTTGGACTGGAGGCAGGCAAAAAAACCGTGTACCTGACAGGAGGAAGCCTTGGCGCCCGTACGCTGAACGAAGCGATGGTGGCCGGCAAACAACTTTTGGCTGATATGCCTGGGGTGCAGGTTCTTTGGCAATGCGGTAATTTCTATTACGGGCAGTACAAAGACAGTGATACGGCACAATTGCCCAATGTTCACATTCTTCCTTTTGTGGACAGGGTGGATATGGCGTATGCCGCTGCTGATATCATTGTTGCACGCGCCGGCGCACTCACCATCAGTGAACTGTGCCTGATCGGGAAACCGGCTATTCTGGTTCCTTCTCCCAACGTGGCGGAGGATCACCAAACAAAAAATGCGTTGGCATTAACCCAAATCGGTGCGGCGCGGCTCGTTCGCGATGTTGATGCAGCAACACAACTCATTCCGGAAATCCAACAATTGCTCGATAACGAAGCGCTGGCTTTCAGCCTCTCTGAAACCATCAGTACCCTGGCCAAACCAAGAGCAGCCCATGTTATTGCTGAAAACGTTTTGAAACTGGTAGAAATGCCTTTAAACCCAACCGTATGAGCACTGCGATGACCATATGGCGTTTTATCCGCTATCGGTTCGACCTGAGCGATGATCAGGATGAAGCAACGGATTGTATTGAGAGCATCCGCCGTGGGATCGTGTTCAAGGGCACCAATCTTTGGACGCTCATTTTTGCCATTTTTGTAGCATCCGTTGGGCTAAACATGAATTCTACCGCCGTAGTAATCGGCGCGATGTTGATTTCACCCTTGATGGGGCCGATTATGGGCCTTGGGCTCGGCGTGGGGATCTACGATTTTGATTTGATCAAGCAGTCGGGTAAAAACCTGGCGATTATGGTGGTGGTAAGTTTGCTGACGTCTACCATTTACTTTTTGCTTACGCCCCTTAAAGGCGCCCAATCGGAATTGCTTTCCCGTACTACGCCAAGCATTTGGGATGTGGTGATTGCTTTTGCTGGTGGTTTGGCGGGTATTGTGGCCGCCACCCGGGTAGAAAAAGGGAATGTGGTAGCAGGTGTAGCCATTGCCACTGCCCTGATGCCGCCGCTTTGTACCGCCGGTTATGGTTTGGCTACCGGACAGTGGTATTACCTGCTGGGTGCATTTTACCTTTTTTCCATCAATGCGGTATTCATCAGCTTCTCTACGCTGCTGGTTGTACGGCTGCTTAAGTTTCCCAGAAAAGAATTTGTATCCAAAGAAGTGGCCTTCAGGGTGCGGCGAAATGTGGCCCTTGTGGTATTGCTGACGGTACTGCCCAGTTGCGTAATTGCGTATTTTATTGTCCAGAAAGCAATATTTGAAAGCCGCAGCGACAATTTTGTCAATACGGAATTGCAGGATAATAATGTACAGGTTATCCGCTCCAATGCGGAATACAACCGGGAAGGAGGGGTCATTCATTTGTACACCATTGGCGATGCCATGGATTCTGTAGCGGTGCAAAAACTCCTTCGTCGCCTTCCGGAATACGGCTTGAACAAGACCACACTCGATCTCCACCAGGGTATTGCTTCCGCAGCCCCGGCACTCGATGTGAATGTTTTGCGCAGTGGTATATTGGAAGAATTGTACGCCAAAAATGAGTCTGCCCTGAATGAAAAAAATCAGGAGTTACAGCAAACAAGGGCCAAACTGGCCACATTCCAAAAAAATACTGAAAAAACCAGGGCAGTTGCCGCAGAATTCAAAGCACTCCAGCCCACGGTAGAACAACTTACACTCAACCAAAACCTTTTTTTTAACTATGCCCGCCAGCAAACCGATACGTTACCGGTGGTTTGTGTGCGCTTTAAAAAGAAAATTTCCAAAACGGAACAGACAAAATTGTACGACTGGCTAAAGGTTCGCCTGGCCGCTGATACACTCGTACTTATCCAGTATTGATTATGAATTTCGACGAGATACTCCAATATCAGCTCTTTAAAATAGGTAATTTCGATCTGACCCCCGCAGACCTGCTGGGCATCGTATTCATCTATATCATGGCGCGATTGGTGTTGTTTCTGACCAGCAGTACCATCCGCCGTATAGCCTCAAAACGTGGTTTAGACCGGGGCAGAGAAGCCTCCATGGTCAAACTTGTCAGTTATTTGATGTGGGTGGTGGCGATCCTGGTGATGATGGATTTGGTTGGGCTAAAGCCAACGCTTTTGCTGGCCAGTTCAGCCGCCTTACTGGTGGGCTTGGGTTTGGGGCTACAGGATATTTTTTCAGATGTCATTTCCGGTGTGTTTTTGCTTTTTGAAGGCACCATCAAAGTGGGCGATATTTTGGAAGTAGATGGCATGGTAGGGCGCGTTGAAGATATTCACCTGCGCACTTCCCAGTTCAGGAACCGCGATGACATCAGTATGATCATCCCCCATCGGATGTTCATGAATGAAAACGTGGTGAACTGGAGTCACAACGAGGCTGCCACCCGATTTCATGTGGCGGTTGGGGTAGCCTACAAATCAGATGTCAATAAAGTACGGGACATTCTTTTGGATGTGGCTTCCCAAAACCCGGAGGTTTTGAGCGATGAAAAAAACAGGCCCACCGTGAGGCTGTCCGACTTTGGAAGCAGTTCCCTGGATTTTGAACTCTTGTTTTACAGTAAAAATATGTTTCGGGTGGAAAACACCAAAAGCGATTTGCGCTTTGCCATCCGCCAGGCTTTTTTTAGACCATGATATTGAAATTCCATTCCCGCAGCGCGATGTACACCTGGTCAGTGACCTGGGCGCATCGGTAACAAAACCACTGAATTAAAGCATAACATGCAATTTAAAGATATACATACCATCTATTTTCTGGGCATCGGTGGCATCGGCATGTCGGCCCTGGCGCGCTATTTTAAAAAGCATGGCGCACAGGTGTCGGGCTACGACCGCAGCGAAACCGATCTGACGCGTGCCCTGGTAGCAGAAGGCATGGCCGTGCATTACGATGACAATCCTGGCAAAGTGCCAACAGATGCAGACCTGGTGGTATGGACACCTGCGATTCCGGCTGATCACCAGGAATTGAATTTTATCCGTGAAAAAGGGCTGCCCCTTAAAAAGCGCGCCGAAGTATTGGGCATTATCAGTCAGGAAAAGCAGTGTGTGGCAGTTGCCGGAACCCATGGCAAAACCACTACCTCCAGCATGACAGCTTATTTGCTGCGCAGTTGCGGGGTAGATGCCAGCGCATTTTTGGGTGGCATTGCCCTGAATCTTGGTTCCAACTTTGTAGAAGGCGACAGCAACTGGGTGGTAGCGGAAGCCGATGAATACGATCGGAGTTTCTTGCACCTGCACCCTCAGATTGCCATCCTCAATTCGCTCGACCCCGATCACCTGGATATTTACGGCACGCCGGAAGCTATTGTGGAAACCTATAAGCAGTTTATCCGCCAAATTAAACCGGGTGGAACCTTGCTGTACAAACAGGGCCTGCCCCTGGACGATGTGGTGGCCGAACTGCGCGCAAGCGGTCGTCAGGCTTTTAGTTTTGGCATTGATGCCGGCGATGTGCAGGCTCAGCAACTTCATGTGGCAGATGGTATGATGCAGTTTCAATTGCAAACCGGTGCCGACTGGACGGGCACGCCAACCAATGAATTGCCCATTTCGTTGCCCTACCCAGGTCGGCATAATGTGGAGAATGCCACCGCTGCCGCTGCTGCTACCTTACTGCTGATGACCGATACGCATGCCCTTCAAACGGCATTGCGGAACTTTCGCGGGGTACACCGCCGTTTCGAATACATCGTTCACAATGAGCATGTCAAATACATCGATGATTATGCACACCATCCCGCAGAACTAGAGGCGGCTATTCGCGCTGCGAGAATGTTGTATCCCAAGCAACGCATTACGGGCGTTTTTCAGCCGCACCTGTACAGTCGTACCCGCGATTTTGCCGATGCTTTTGCAGCTGCCTTGGACCTGCTCGACACCTGCTGGTTACTGCCCATTTACCCTGCGCGGGAACTTCCCATCGAAGGTGTGAGTGCCAACATGTTACTGGATAAAATGACCATTTCCAACAAAGCGGTGCTTACCAAAGAAGCGCTGCTTCAACAAATACAAAAAGATCAACCACATGTATTGCTGACCATGGGCGCAGGCGACATCGATCGCTTGATCGAACCCATTCGGCAAATATTGACCAAAGTATAGACCCTTTGCCATGTTAAATGCTATGCTGCGAACACCACTTTTCAGATTGCCCGAATTGCGCTATGAGCGCATTATTTGGGTGCTGTTCCTTGCATTGGTGGGGCTGATCCTGTACAACGCGGTGAGCCACAAGAAATCGAGTTTTGCCGATGGTGTTCAGGTGAAGGTAGTCCCGCTGGCTGATGGCGAAAAACTCATTACTGAAAACGATGTGCGGCAGGCCCTGTTGCGCTCCTTTGGCAATACCCTGGAAGGTACCGAATTGGGCCATCTGGAGGTGGAACGGGTTGAACGCGTGCTGGAAGAAGATCCTTTTGTTGAGGATGCTGATTCCTATATTGACCAGAACAACTTTTTACACGTATGCATCCAGCAACGGGCGCCAGTACTGCGAATCCTCGACAACAATGGCGGCAACTATTATCTCGATGAAAATGGCGTGAAAATGCCGCCGTCCCGAAATTTTACGGCCCGGGTGATCGTGGCTACAGGAAAAATTCCAGCCTATACGCCCGAATTTAAACTGAAGCAGCACAGCACCTTGCAGGATTTGCTGATACTAACGGAAACCCTGAACAAGGACAAGTTCTTTAAGGATTTTATCCAACAGATACATATCAACAACGCAGGCGATTTTATGCTGGCGCCCCTGGTAGGCGATCAGGAAATCATACTGGGTTCTATCCGGAACCTGGATGACAAACTGGAGCGCCTCAAAATATTTTACAAAGAAGGCATGCCTTACGCTGGCTGGCATCTCTATAAAAGCATCAATTTAAAATTCAAAGGACAAGTGGTTTGTAAAAAATAAGCCCCTAAAAAAAATACGATATATGAAAAAGATACTTCAGATCATTTCCATGGCGCTTTTGTTGCCCATTTTAGCGTCGGCGCAACCTGCTCAGGCCCCCCTGCTGGGCACCTGGGATGATCCAAGCCTGCCCGGTTCTGCCGCCTACAACAACACCTACAATGAAATTTGGGGTGTAGGCGTCAATGGCAGGGAGTATGCCATTATGGGGTCCACGATGGGTACCCATTTTATTGAGGTGACCAACCCAACGCAACCCACGCAGGTTCAGTTCTGGGCCGGGAAAGCACAGGGCTCGGGCATCGTGCACCGCGATTACAAGACCTACGGCAATTACATCTATGCCGTATGCGATGAAGGACAGAGCAGTCTGCAGGTTTTTGACGTGTCGGCATTGCCCGATACTGTGTAAAAAGTGTACGATTCGGGCGCTTTGTTTCAACGCGCGCACAACAGTTTCATTGATACTGCTACAGCCAAACTCTATTTGTTTGCAACCGGTGGTGGTGCCCAGGGTTATACCGGATTGGCAGTGTACGATATCAGTACTCCGACTGAACCTGCCTTGTTGAATAAAATGAACACCATTGGAAATTATGCTTTCGGGCATGTGCACGATGGTTTTGTGCGCAATGATACGGCCTACCTCAACTGCGGCAATGATGGCTTTTGCGTCGCCTACTTTGGCGATGCGAGCAACCCGCAGCTGCTCGGTACCATGACCAATTACCCCTTCAAGGGTTACAACCATTCGGGCTGGCTTTCGGCCGACGGGCGCTATTATTATATGGCAGATGAAACCCATGGTATGCCCATGAAAACGGTAGATGTACAGGACTTGACCGATATCCATGTGATAGAAACCTACGATGCCAGTTCTACGCCCACCCAAATACCCCACAACCTGCTGATCGCCTGCGACTACCTGTTTGTTTCCTACTATTACGATGGCCTGCAGGTGTACGATATTTCCGACCCGGCACATGCTGTGCACATCCTCTCGTACGACACTTCAACCGAGCCGGATGGCAACAATTACAAGGGCGCATGGGGCGTGTATCCCTATTTGCCCTCGGGAAATATCCTGATTTCTGATATGCAGAACGGGCTCTTTGTTTTTCAGTCGGTACAGGATGCCTGCTGGGGCGCCAGTGGTACGCAAACAGTAGCGGCGTCCGGAACTTTGCGCTTGTACCCGCAGCCTTCGAATGGCAACCTGACCCTGGAAATTCCGGCGCAAATCATGGGAGAAAAAGCCCTTTTGAGCCTCTACGATTTGTCGGGAAAACTACTCCTGGAGCGTAGTTTTCAGACCCTGAATAATACCCTGGAAGTGTCGCTGCCAGCAGGCGTTTCTTCCGGAAATTATGTTTTGCGCTTAAAAACATCGGAGCAGACATTTGTTGCTAAGCTTTGATACAGCGCTAATAAAGCTTTTAAAGCTCCTGTAAGCTGTTTTTTTAATAAAGCTAGTTGTTTTAAACAAAAAACATACAAAAAAATTTTGAAGCTAAAAGCTTAGAAAATATCTTTGTATCCGGAAAGGAAAAACTGGAAGGGTGCAAAGTCCGGTAAACTGAATTTTTTAACAATTAATCTTTGCACACTATGACCGAATTAGTATTGCAAACTCCCGACGTGGTTGTTGCCCTCGACATTGGCACCACGAAGGTTTGCTGCCTGGCAGGCCGCAAAACCAGTCACGGGAAACTCGAAATTATTGGTGTCGGAAAAGTCGATAGCGTCGGAGTACTCCGGGGCGTGGTTTCCAACATTGAAAAAACTGTCAAAGCCATCCGCGAAGCCGTGGAGATTGCCGAACGGCAGGCCAAGATGAAATTCCAGGTGGTGCACGTTGGCATCGCAGGGCAGCACATCAAAAGCCTGCAACACCGCGGCATTCTTACCCGGGAAAGTGATCACACGGAAATTGCCTCCCGTGACATTGACCGGATTGTGAACGACATGTTCAAACTCGTTCTGCCACCCGGTGACAAGATCATCCATGTATTCCCACAGGAATTCACGGTGGACAATGAGCAGGGTATCACAGACCCGATTGGGATGTGCGGCGTTCGCCTGGAGGCGAACTTCCACATCATCACCGGACAAATTACCGCCATCAACAACATCTACCGCTGCGTAGAGAAAGCAGGACTGAAAGTGGCTGAGCTCACCCTCGAGCCCATTGCCAGTTCCGACGCTGTGCTTTCTGAAGAAGAAAAGCAGGCGGGCGTAGCGTTGGTAGACATGGGGGGCACCACCGACATTACCATTTTCCAGGATGGCATTATTCGGCATACTGCCGTAATTCCATTCGGCGGCAATGTCATTACAGCCGATATCAAAGAAGGATGCACAGTGATGCAGCCTCAGGCTGAGAAGTTAAAAGTTAAATTCGGCGCGGCACTGGCTGATGAGGTGTACGACAATCGCATCATCACCATTCCTGGCCTGAAAGGTCGGGAGCACAAGGAGATCAGCGAGAAAAACCTCGCCCGCATCATCCAGGCTCGCATGGAGGAAGTACTCGACTATGTGCTGTGGGAAATTCGCCGCAGCGGCTACGAGCGCAAACTCATCGGCGGCATTGTGTTCACTGGTGGTGGCGGTTTGCTTGCCCACGTGGACAAACTGACCGAATTCCACACCGGCATGTCGTGTCGTATTGGTGTGCCAGTGGAAAATCTGGCACACGGCTACCGTGAAAGCGTTTGCAGCCCCATTTTCAGCACTGCTATCGGGCTTTTGCTCCGAGGGCTGGGCGATATGGATGCTGTCGCCAAAACAAAAGCTGCTGAGGCGGTTGCCGAACCCAAGGCCGACAGGCAAGAACCCTCCAACGTGTCTGAAGAAAAGTCATCCGGTTGGATCGACAGCATCTTCCAGCGCACCAAGGAATGGTTCGAGGCCGAACCGGACATGGATTTTAACAAAAAAGGATAATACAGCCAGGTTGGAAAATTAACCAACCCATATGTATCATCCCATTTCTCAACTTTAAATCTATTGGCTTATGCTTTTCGATTTACCGAAGGAAGAGCCTTCAATCATAAAAATCATTGGAGTAGGCGGTGGTGGATCCAACGCTGTAACCCATATGTACAAGCAAGGAATTGTAGGTGTTGATTACGCCATTTGCAATACCGATGCACAGGCAATGCAACTCTCACCCGTTCCGCACCGTATTCAGTTGGGCTATGGCCTGACAGAAGGTCGGGGCGCCGGCAGCAAGCCCGATGTGGGCAAACAAGCCTGCCTGGAGAGCATTGAAGACATCAAGTTGTTCCTGGAAAGTGGCACCAAGATGGTGTTCATCACTGCAGGAATGGGTGGCGGTACCGGAACCGGTGCTGCGCCTGTCATTGCCAAAACGGCCCAGGAAATGGGAATCCTTTCCGTGGGTATCGTTACCCTTCCCTTCACCTTCGAAGGTCGCACTCGTGTGGCCAACGGATACGAAGGACTGGAGGATCTCCGCAAAAATGTGGATTGCCTGGTGGTGGTGTCAAACGACAAACTTCGCCAGATCCATGGCAACCTGAGCATCTCTCAGGCATTTACCCAGGCCGACAACATTCTTTGTACTGCCGCTAAAGGGATTGCCGAGATCATCACGGTGCCGGGTTATGTAAACGTTGACTTTGAAGATGTGAACACCGTTATGCGCGCATCTGGCGTTGCCATCATGGGTACGGCTTCTGTGGATGGCGATGGCCGCGCTCGTCGCGCTGTTGACGAGGCCCTCAACTCCCCGCTCCTGGAAGACAACAACATCCATGGCGCCCAGAATATTCTGGTAAACATCACCTCCGGTACCAAGGAGGCTACGATGGATGAAATATTCGAAATCACAGAGTTTGTTCAGCGCGAGGCGGGTGAAAATGCCAACCTCATCTGGGGTAATTGCTACGACGAGCGACTGGGCGAGAAAATCTCGGTTACCATCATTGCTACTGGTTTTGAGGCGTCCCGCAAGAATCCGCCAATTCCGGGCATGAAAATGAATAAGCAGGGCTCCAACGAACGCCATATAGTGCATTTGGAGGACGATGTAAAAAAGGCCACGCCTTCCCTCTTTTCCAACCCCATTGAGGAGGAATACACCCCGGTGGAGGAGAAGGCCGCAAATACCATCGAATTTGAGGTGGACAATATCCGGGAAACCATTGATAAGTTTCGCCACCATCACAGCGGAACTTCCGACCCATTTGTCCACCAGGAAGAATCCGAACTAAGCCCGGAGGAACGCCGTCGTCGTATGGAAGAAGTGCAGCGCCGCCGCGAAGTGGTGCGCAATCGCCCCATCAATGTGGTGAAGTTGAATTCTCCGCAAACCATCATCGATTTAGAAAGCCAACCGGCCTACCTGCGCAAGAACATCAGTTTGGAAGATGTACCAGATTCTGGTGAGCAGGGTATGTCAAACTGGACGATTTCGATTGACGAGGAAACAGAAGTGAAAATGGGTGGCAACTCCTATCTGCACGATAATGTAGATTAGCAGATGCCCAACCCAATGGTCAAACATCAATTTGGTGTGGTGAGAAGGATCGCTGCGCCCATGTGCAAAGAAAACTAATTCGGTTTTTCCAATTCCCCAGCGACCTGTGCGTAAGCATAGGTCGCTTTATTTTAGTTTGGCATCCGGGTATTCTCTAGATGGAAAATGTTTTGTTTTCTTCAGCAAGAAAATGCCGGGTATTGAAAACCGGAATAACACAGCGAAAGCCAAAGTATGGCTTGAGTTCACTGTTGTCTTCCAACGATATTGTGCTACAAGCAAAACCGGGCCGTAAGAAAGCACCACCTTTTAGGCGCGAGGACGTATGTATGTCGCGCCACTCCCTGCTGTCAACCAATTCAAATACATTCCCAACAAGGTCCTGAATTCCTTCGGGTGTATTTGTTTCGGGATGGGCGCCAATGGGGAGTGTTTTGCTGTTGGTTAGGAATGTTCGGTATGCTGTAATAAAAATATTTTCCTGGTTAGCCAACTGTTCCTGAAGTTTTGCGGCATTTGGGTTTTCATGGTGCAGGCCTGATAGTATCGTGCGTAAGAGGGTGTCGTGTAATGCTCGGAGTTTGCTTTCATCAAATTCAGGAATACGGCTAAGTAATTTGATTGTAGTTGCCAAAGAGTTTTTAAAGTTAGCATAAACCAAAAGTTGAAGGACTTGTGTGGTGCCGGGTAACAGTATTTTGGAGCGCAACAGGCTTTTAAGATCTTCAGATACGGGTGATTTCGTTGCCTTTGTCCAACTTGCAGCACAGATCGCCTCAAATTCTTTATTGATGCGGTCAGGCTTCGCATCTGAGGACATAAGTAATGCGGCCATTTGCTGAATTTGGCTGGAATCTATATCTGGTAATAAGTATTTCCAAAGCACTTTTGAACTGCTGATTTTCTCCTTATTTAAGAAAATCGCATTGGTTAATTTGATGATTTGCGTAAATGGTTCTTTGGTCTCGGTCAAAATGTCGTTTCCCCAAGGATAAACTCGCCCTGTTGACCCTCTACTTGCTTTTTCCCATTCTGGTTCTGTTGGGAGCATTTTGCCAGCCCAGTTGGCATATGCTTGGGCATCTGCATAACTTATTCCTGTTGCAGGATGGTTGGGAAAAGACTTAGCGTATTCTTCTGACCAGTTTTCCGATTTATGCCCGGTATCTTTTTTGAATTGGTCAAATTCGAGGTTGCTCACTGGTGTTTGATCAATATAGTATGAATACAAGTAACCTTGCGTTGCTTTTGGGTTCTCCTCTTTTTTATCCAGGTAATTATCCAGTTTAGCGCAAACTTCATCAATGGAAGTTGTTTCCACTTTTCCTTTTCCAAAGAAGAAAGGCCCTTCCTCAATTAATATCATTTTTTTATTATCAATACAGCTTTTTATTTCTGGAGGAAGCTGGTTTTGAGAAGGAATAAATATTGGGAGTTGTGGGGTTTCAAGTTCTGCGTACGGAGGAATTTCCTCAAACATTTCGTCAAAGTCGTTGTGTTTGCTTGATTCCTTTATTTCGTTATAAATAACCTGGAATTGATAATTTTGAGATAGACCAATGCGCTCAAAGCTTTTTTTGGGCGAGTTTTAATATTTTTAAAGCCACAAACTCTTTATTCAAGTTTGCTTCGATTTTAGCCAATTCCAATAAAGTATTGGCCCATTCCAGTACGCGGCCCTTTGAATGATAATATTCGAGCGTTTTTACAATTTGCTTTTTTGCTTTTTCTGTTTCGCCCTTTTTTATTAAGAGTCGAATCTTCCATATTTTTTTGGCGTCATTGTCTTCTATTATCCTATTCAGATTGTATTCAGCATTTTCGAATTCACCTTTTAATATTAATAAAATCGCTCTGTATTCAAATAAAATATCAAGGGAGGAAAGTAATCCGAATTTTGGGAGTTGATTTTCATAAATAAGCAATTGTTTTTCAAATTCGTCAAAATTTGAAAGTTTAATATGACAGTCTATCAAATTACTGATAAAGATTCTTTTTTGTTCCGCTGCAATGTTTTCAGCAAGCAGTTTTTTTAATTTTTCCGAAACATCAAGTGATACTTGCGGTTGTTCCTCCTGCAAAAATTCGACTAAGTCAAACACAGAAAAAATGAAATTATTCCTGACGTATTTTTTTCCATGAAATTTTTCATCTAAAAAATTGGATAAAAGTGCGTCCGCTGCAAATCTTTCTCTGGTAAAATCCTTATAAACCCAACCAAGGGTTTTGATGAATGAAAATGATTGTTGGTAATTGTTAAAAAGATGTGTCTGCCGAATAAATTCCTTGTTCTGAGAAACAGATGACTCAAATTGCTTTAGCCTGAACAGATTTGTTCCTTTTACATAATTTAAAGTGAAATAAATCGATTCAGTGATCTGTGGATACTTTAATGTTTCATCAAGAAGTCTAATAGACCTTACGTAATCCCCTTGCCTGGCAAGTAAGTCGATAAAATTTAAATGCAATGAAAATGATTCTTCGTCTTTCTTATATTTTATGCCTTCCTCAATAGCATTTTCCAGCACCTCTGCGAGTTCTGCCCAATAACCTTTATCAAACATTTCTTCATAGAAGGGGTGCAATACAGAGAAGTATTCTTGTACGGCCTCTTTATCTATTAAATACTTAAAAACAATTTTTATTTCTTTGATATCCAATTCGGAAAATCCGGTTTTGATCTTTTCCAAATAAATATCTTTTTTTATTTCAAGTGTTTCATTGACGGCCTCTTCTCCCTCATTTAAAACGAATAAGTGCGATGTAAATGTCCGTATGAGGGGGTGCAGCCTGTATCGACCATCCTCTTTTTCCAACAAAGAAACATCATACAATAACGCCATAGTTTGAGATGCTATGGGTAAAGTACTTTTATTAAGAGAAGCAGCGGTATAAAAATCAAATGCTTCACGAAGCATAGAGCAACGGTTGAGCATCATTTTTTGTGGAATATCGAGTACATCATAAGACATCATGAACGAAGCGAATGCATCTTCATTAGCACTAGGGTCTATGATGTTAGTCATTTTATATAATTCCTTGAAATCTGGGGAGTTAAGTTGTTCAATAATTATGTCAAGGCTAAGTCCATATCTCCTCGTTTTGGAAGCCAGAATTTTAATGGCTAGCGGCAAATAACCTACTTTCTGACAAATACTCTTAACGAGTACTGTTTCCTTTGCCTCGGGAACTCGTTTTAAATACTTTACAAAGAGGTCATAGGATGCTTCCGGAGATAAGCTTTTAATGTCTACCACTTCGATATCTGAACCTAACGCAATCCTGCTGGTGACAATAATGGCTTTACCGGTTTTTCGGAGGTGTTGAAAAAATTTTGAAAAAATGCTTTCCTGCCCTGGGCCGGTTGCAAGTACGCTTTGTTCGGCACTGTCCAACACAATCAAGACATCTTTATCCCTCAAAATTTCCTGTAGCCACAGCAAATTTTCATCGTTGTTTTCTGTCTTCCATTCATACCCCAATTGTCGAACTACTTGTGAAAGGTGTTGGTTCAAATTGAGGTCAGATTCAAATCTGATCCAAAGCACGCCATCAGTAAAATAGGATGATTCACCAAGTTTCGACTTTAAGTAATTTGGATAGTCTGGATTGGTGTACCAACTTTTTTTAAAAATCTTGCAAACTTCTGCAGCAAGCGCCGATTTCCCAACCCCACCTGTACCCTTAAGTCCAAGGATACCAACTGCTTTACTTTCCAGTACTTTGGTAATCACCTCCTCTATTTCTCGCTCCCGCCCTTCGAAATTTGGGTTTTCTGGTATGTTTGATTCTGTTTCGCGCAGGAAAATAGGTAATGATGATCGCCTTATCCGAACAGTCTTGCTTTCAATTTTTTCAGTGAAATCATCTTCGTAATTGGTTTTTCCTATGGCAGATTTAATGAATTCATCAATTTTGGGCTTACACCAAATTAGAAATTGATTTTTACCAACAGAAACCTCCTGAATCAATCCAATAGCTCTTTCATCGGTAGTGCCTGCTTCCCATACTATAGCACCAACCAACGCTGATGAAATGGCTTGGTCGCCAAGGCCCTCTAAGGTCTCCATGTTTTCGCCAACGCGGGTAATCCGTCCCCCTATTGTAAAAGAACCGTTCAGTAATTCTTCTTTTTTTTCAAAGCCACTTATTTCAACTTTGCCTATGGATTGTGGTAATACAAATTCCATTGGAATAGCATTTTCATGTATACTAAAATTGGTCTCAATTAGGTAAAGGTTGTTTTTGTGATAAGTTATAGTTCCATCAATTTTAGTTGCTAAACCGTCTTCAGGTTTAAACGCGAGATTTACACTTAATTCAAGATAATTAGAATGAAGAACTGCAATTATTTTGTTATGTTTAACAATAATACCAGTCCCTAGAAAAGCCTGGTTGCTTTTCGACCGTATCTCAACAATTGAATATCTGCGATTTATCATTCTATTTTGGATTACAGTGTTTCTCTAAAGCTTTATTTATTTCTTTTTGTAAAAACGATCGAATTATATCTTCATCCTTAAGTGACTTAATTGGGCTACCTTCATTTGATATAACATGAATCCGTGCAATTTGTGGGTTTTGTGCCCACTCGCATTGTTTGGTATATAACGGTATAATTTTTTTCTTAAGAGAGACCGCTTTCGAAAATTCAAACATAGTATATTCTCTTGCTAAGTAATCATTGCAAAGCAATACTAGCATGATATCATTTTTCTCAATCTCTTCTAATATTTTTCCTCCCATTCACTACCTCCAGCAATATCTTCCTTATCAAAAAAATATTCCACGATTATTGCATCATTATTTTTTATTGCATTTAGCGCCAAAATAACCCAATTAATAAATTTATTGTTTTTTCGCGCATATGAAATAAACACCTTAGCCTTGGCCTTGGGCATATCTATAATCTTATTTTTGGTATTTTTAAAAATAGCCAATCCTTCCAGTGAAAAAGGAATAAGGTAAGGCTCACTTCTATTTAAGGTTGAAAGTGCCTGGGTACTGGTTTCAATATTATCTTGATGAGATCTTAAAAAATCATCCAATCTTCGAATTATTCTAACACCTTCATTGTTTATATCTGAAACACCAACAGTAACATACAGTTCCGGCTTATTATCATCCTTTGGTGCTTGAATCTTCCAAACTGGTGTTCCAGGCTCAGATTTTTTTTCAGGTAAAGTTAAATAGTTTCCAATTTTATGGGCGTTGAAATCAACCTTTCTATTGCAATATAGATGGATAGGCCCAGGAATTACCGTGAATATGTCAACATTAAAATTTAGAGTTGGAATTTCAATTTCTATTTGTGCGGGTAATTTTTTTTCAATACTGAAAATTTGAAATCCAAAAGGTATCGGTTTTACTGTATGTATTGGAGACGTAAATACAGGGTACCCACCTTCTTGATCTTGGTAGAAAATTCTTACCTCATTTGCATTGGCCACTTTACTCAGCAATAAATTGTCTTTCCATGACATAACCGTTGCCAGCCCTTGTTCTTGGCCATCAAGTAGCATTTCGGCAACGTATTTTGGGTGCGTTTCCTTGGTCATGGCTGAAAAATTACTCTAAGAAGCTGTTGATTTTAATGGTTGCTTCAGCTTCATTGATCTGCTTTTTCCCTTTTAAAATCCGTGTTTTGCGCTGCAGTTGGATCGCATCTCTTTCATTTTTATCCTCATCAAAAAGGATTTGGAGATTCATTTGTTCTTCGGTATAAATCTCATACAGCCGTAGTACCTGAAAGCCCCAGAGTTCGGAAACTTGTTTGACAACCACTTGGTCACCCTGGCGTACATAAATTGAGAGCTCCGGTAGCTTCTGCTCCTCCATAAAAATCAACTCAAAATCGCTGGAGAAAGAGGCGCACAACAATTGTAACAATAAGGGCCAATCAAAGTCATTTTTCAACTCCTCAGGTACTTTGTATTCAATTGTTTGGAATTGTTTTGCATAACCTTCGTACCATGGCTGTTCTTCGAGCTCCTTGTCCACCCTTTCAGGAAATAAATTAGCGTACTTCTCAATCATTTCTTTCTTATCCGGATTTTCCTTCAATTCGGATATGAACATTTGAAAATTAAAAAGAAATCGTTGCTTTTCCATGGAAATATATGTTTAAGGGTACCAAAGACTCTTTGCAAAAATAACAATATTGTGGAAACTAACAGCTTGTTTCCGGGAAGTGATAGTTTGGGCGCCTGTCTCAAAATGGAATAGATCGCCATAGGAATCGATTTCGAAATGGGAGTTTTTGGTAATGGATCATTTTGGAGTTGGCCGCTTTGGGGGAATATATCTAAAGTATGCAACCATTTTTTCAATGAAATGTCTGTATCTTAGGCCGAGACACTAAACAAAAAATCTATGAAACAATCCAAACTACTCCTTTTCTTGCTGCTGACGTGCGGCTACACCTTGTCCGCACAAACCAGGCAATCCTTTCCACTGCAAAATGGACTGAGCAGTACCACAAAATTTGCACTGGAAGATGTGGCGCTGATTGGCACAGATGTGCCGTTTGCAAAACCTGAAAACTGGCGCTCTAATGAACTACCAGACCCTTGTGCCGTTTTCATCGGGGTTGGCACCACTACGGTAGAGGGCCAATTAGAGGTGCGTTACACACTGGAGAATACACCGGCAAAAGCAATGGGAATCAAGGCCGGAGATGTCATTCTCGACTTCGACCTGGTGCCCCTGAGTACCCGAGAAGAATTGGAGGCATTGCGCGACAAACACCAGCCGGGGGATGAATTTACCCTGCATGTTTTGCGCGAGGGTGCTGAATTTTGGGTAAAAGGCCAGTTTAAAGTATGTTCTGCGGAAGAACAGGCCGCGTACCAGCAAAAACAGGCTGCGCAATTGCTGCTTCAGGAAGTATACCTGGAAAAAAAGATGGCAGAATTGGAGGCGCTAGAAAATGTCAGAAAGAACCGACCAATTCTGGGCATATACCCCGATCTTTCCACAACACACGAAGGCGTTTTGGTCAAAGGCGTTATAAGTGGTACCGGTGCCAATGCAGCCGGCATACGCCCGGGCGATGTGATTTATTCTGTTGATGGTAAATCGGTTGCTGTAACGAGTTCAATTGGCGAGGTACTGGCCAGTCATCAGGTTGGAGATATTATTTCCGTAGGATACATTCGCGATGCCCAAATGCTTGCTACTACCATAAAACTGAGCGCAGATGGTCCTATTCGCCCAGTGGTTGAACGAGACCCCTGTAAGGTTTTCATTGGCGTTTATACCTCCTTTTCAGCTGCAAACGAAGGTCTGCGCGTTACTGAAGTTATTGAAGGAACGCCTGCAGAAGAAGCCGGCGTTAAATCGGGCGATATTGTGCTGGCTTTAGACGGTGTGCCGGTCAGCTCACAAATGGAATTGGTGGCCGAACGCGACAAGCACCAACCAGGCGAAAATTTTCAACTGCAAATCCTGCGTAAAGGACTGCCCATCACCATTGAGACAACGTTTTCGGAATGCCCGAATACGGCGCCTGTCCTGACGGAAACGCCGGTTGAAGAACGCCAGCAGCCACATCAAGCGGAACTTCAGTTGATCAACCTTAATGCTTTTCCCAATCCAACCGATAGGCCGCTAACCCTGCGTTTCGAAGCCGAAGCGGTACCAACAACCGTGCGCATTACCGATGTTGTCGGAAAACTGCTGTACACCAAAACCATGAAGGACTTCAACGGCCAGTTTAACGAGCAGATTAACCTGTTTGGCCAAACACCTGGGGTACTGACGCTTTCAATAGAACAAAGGGGTAAAACAATGGCAAAAGGAATCGTCCTCCTGCCAAGAGCATAGGTAGGGTAGGGTATTCAGCTTGTAGTTTGTATCTCCATACATGCACTTCAAGGCCAACAGGCATCCATTATACTTGTTGCGATATGGGTACTGCTACCATTTCATACAAACGTCCCTATCGCAACAAGTCTGTTGAAAAAGATGGATGTTTGTTGGCTTTTTCTATTTTTAAAGCGTGCTGCAAGCCGTTAATCCACCCACATTTGGATTTTAGACACCCCGTTTTCATACCGCACCACACACAAGCTGCCTTTCAGCGGCCTGGTGATTTTTCTGCCGAGCAAATCGTAATAGCCTGTTATGTTTTGTTGCCCGAATGGATTCGGCGAAAGGGTTCCACTCGAGGGGCAGGTGTTGTTTACATCCACCACGACAAAGGGTTCTGACCCCAGCATGCCAACGCCATAGTTGGCCCAAACCTGATATGTGCCAGGCTGTGTGACCTGGATGGAGGTGCTGTTATCGCCAGTAGACCATGCATATTGGTCGAAACCAGCAGCAGCGCTTAGGGTAACCATTCCATTTTGTTGTTGGCATTGGATGGTGGGGCGCTGCTCCGGGTCGATGGTGAAATCGTATAAAAAAGAGCGGTAACTCATGAAACTGTCTTGAAAAAACAAAGCAGATGAAAGCGTCCCGTCGTCGTTTGTCAGCACGAAACTGGGGTTTGGTCTGTAATTCAAGCCATAATTCACCAAATGCTGCCTTTCGGCGGTCGTCTGGTGGTTGCCCATGGCAGGGCTCAGAAAAGCAGGATTGTAAAGGTATTCCCAAACTTTTGTTGCCACCCAGTTGACAGTATCAAGTTCATATTCTACTGCCCTGGATCTGGGCACGGGAAATCCCAGGTTGCCATTGTCAAATATGCTGATGTTGCCGTTTGGTAGTCGTTGTACATCGTGCTGGCCACTGAAACCCGCATCATTGGAAAAAGTGAAACTGCTCTGTTTCCCTCCCAATATCCATTCAATGGCGCCTGTATTTCGGTTAATCTTGTACACAGCATTCATGTTTCTAAAAGAAAGCAGCAGCCCTTTATCGGTATCCTCAAAGATGGCGTTTCCATGGGCATAATCAAACGCATTTTCGGAATAGCCGTATTGTTCGTATGCAAGTGACGGGTGAATGTAATCATTGCTGTTCCATTGAAAAAGCAGCTCGTGGGCTGCACTGAACTCCTGTACTACAAAACCGATGGCGTTGGTTTGAGGGCTGCCTTGCATCCCATTGAAGAGATAGCCGCTAAGATCCATGATACTGTCTTTTATCCCGGAAACCAGGTAAGTTTGGTCCATCGATATCCCAAAATCATGTACATCCGGCATAACACCGTTCACGGTGGTGAAAATATCATAAGGTTGCAAATCTGCGGTCAACAAGGTAAACCTGATGTCGTTTGGATCCTGAAATTCGATAAATGCGAACAAATTCTGGGTTGTGAAATACTTGAAGTCAAGCAGGCTTGGAGCATCCACCAATTTGTACCAGAGCAGGTAACCATTATGGTCTAAAATCATGGCAGGCTTGGGCGTATTACTAGAGACAGCGCTTATGTTGAACGGAGCTGTAAGGTAGTTGCCGTGATCAAGGCTGTCATACTGCACAAACTCATATACGGGAACATCGGCGGGAACAGGGCGGTTAAACATTTGCCCGGATACGGGTACGGTACATACTAGGAGTAGAAAGCATATTTTATACATGGAAGTGATCTTTTAAATTGCAGGCTTGTGCTGGAAACTGGCATGAATGCAGCTTGTTAGAGATGCAAACAAGCGCTAAAATTAGCAACATATCAGGGCTTTTCTAAGGTTTAGCCTAAAATGCTCATCCGTCGGGGTTATGCTTTGTGACGGGTGTTAAACCACTTTATTTCGAGTACAAAAAAGGCTATCCCGCCAATGCAGGATAGCCATGTTTTCATTTAAGATGTCAGGATTACTTCAAAGGGTTTTTACAAGTCTACAGGGTGGCATTTCTGCACATACCAACGGTACTGTAAACCTATATTTAGCCAATTGCAAAAAGGTAACCGCTGAAATGCAACAATTTTTAATTTTCTTTTAATTTGCCCTCAATTGGAAAGCGTGAAAGCAATATTTCCCGGATATACCATCGATAGGGCAATTTGCCTGGCGGATGAGTCCAATTTTATATTGCAAGTATACTCGAAGTAAAGTGGTTTGCGGAAATAATAACGCAGCCAAGAGGACTGAGGACAAGTGAGCATTCGCAAACCATTTTACTTCGAGTATAAATAGACAAACAGGGCATTCCAATCCAGGCACTATCATGCTTAGGAACGTGTCGGAAAGTTGTTTCCGACACGTTGCTTATTTGAACAATTTCAGCCTGCCTTGATGAAGCGGGGCAGGTGCTCAAGGTCGGTGAGTAATTTGAGCGGGTCACTTGTTGTTTCGTGGATCGTGCACGATAAGGAGCCGTTTTGAAGTTTTAAGCTGGCGATGTTGTGTTGCGCCAATAGTTGGACCCAAAGACTGATTTCATCGTCCTGTACTGCAACGTTCTGTCGAAGATAGAAGGGCTTGGGAAATTTCCTTCGAAGCATTTTGGGCGTAAGTAATCGCCAAAACGCATTTTTTCCTATGGTTAAAGTTGGACTTTTGGGAAGGCCCGTTATCCGCAGCACGAGACCAGCATATTCCGTCGAATTGACGGGTATGACAAGCCCGTTTTGGGTTCTTTGGAACTTCTCAAACCTGAAACGAATTCCCAGGCCGCTGCGTTCGGTGCTGCCTTCTATGTCAAACCCATAACTGTTGCAGTAGCCTGATAGTGCCATTGGCAAGGTGCTTAAGCGTTTTTCAAGCGACATACAATAGGCCTTGTTGGCCTGGAAAAAGGGAGAGGTGTTTTCTTCGTAGTCTATCATTTTGCTGCAAGTTTCTGGTGATAAAATCCCAAAAATGCGCTTACAGTTGCTTTGCCAGCAACACCAAATCTGTGACTTCGGTTCCATCACCTGCTGGATATACCATGCGTTGTACATCCAACAATTGGAAATGGTTTTCTTCCAGTGCCGCCGTCAGGTAGTCCGCCTGGTGGAAGTACATGTACAATTGATCGGGGCCGCCGGAACTCGGACCTTTCAGGCCCGATTTGTTGTAATCGTCTTCCATGGTGCTCAGGTAAAGCAATCCTCCGGGCTGCAGCAGGTCAGCAGCGTCCTGAATCAATTGAATCGCTTCTTCTTTTGATAAATAAGGCAGGCCAAAGCCACACATAATACCTTCGTACTTTTGGTTCAGCGTTTTAATATTCCTGCAATCCAACAATTGGAAGGTAGCGTCTGGGTTGTTTTTGCGCGCCAGATCGATCATATTGGGCGCCAGATCGGTTCCCAGGATTTGGAAGTCCGGGCGTTTACTGAGCAGATAATCTGTGATGTTCCCAGGGCCGCAAGCAAGTTCCAGTATTTCGGCATTTTGCTTTTTAATGTTTTGGCAAAAAAGGTCAAAACTGTCGTGGTAAAGGCTCAGATCCCAGTATTTCTCCTGGTATGACTGTGCATGCTTGTTGAAAATGTGGATGGCCAATTGATTTTTATCCATTTTCGCAGAATTGGCTGTTACGAGATGTTTTGGAATTGCACTTATTTCCGTTTCGCCCTGATCCGGGTTAGCAAAAGCGCAATCACAAACAGCAACAAGCATATTCCCAAAATAATTCCCAAAACTGATCTATCGCTTTCTGCTATTATTAACAATGCCTTGGTCCTATTTAATAATGATGGTTTGGCTTTTTGTTGGTAATGATGCTGCACAGCCTGTCTAAACTCTATTTTTAGTGTTGCTAACTGAGCCGTTTTTTGTGCTGTTTCAATCGATACCTGCTGTTTTTGCGCCTGGTATGATTTATCTATTTGCAAGTATTGCTGCTCTTTTCGTGCGCATTCACTCCCTCGTCCGAGTTGGCCGTTTCCGCAGGAGCCATCGCATGTACATCGATAGATTTGGTAGGTTTTTTCCCTTTGGTCAAACAAGGATTGCAATGCTGCCTTCTGGGATTCGATTGTCGAATGTATTTCTTGCAATGCTGGCGTAAATGCCAATACAACAGCGGCCAATTCCTTGCCTACCTTTTCATTTAATTGGTTTTCAGGTATTTGCAAAAGGCTGTCTGGTGGAATCTGAGACTTTACTTGATCGGTTTTCAGGTAAGTACCCACCTCGTTGCTAAAAATAAAAACGCCAATGGTCATTCCGCACAGACATGCAAGCACCAGTGCAACCGCTATCCGGAAATACCAGGATTTGTATGCTAAAATGGGTGGTGGGGAAGTAGCCATATGACGGGCAAATTAAAAGATCCAGGCATTTGAGCACATTGTTTCAAATCCCAGCGTAAGTATTTGGTTTTGATTATGGCTCAAATTACCTATTTAAGGTCAGATTTGCCGAAAAATGACATCAAATTCTGAACGCTCTATTAATGCAGCACCCAAAACCTGGTTTGTGGTTCCTTACCACAATTTAACCCCACCGGACAGATAATTGTCAGCCATTCTTTTCAACTGTCCCCAGGTAAAGCCGCAGGCGCCGCATTGGTAATAGGACATAATGTTCCCCAGGTCTGGAATATAATACTCACCATTGGCATCGGTACCGGGGTAAATAAAGCGACAGTCTTTAACGTAGTCCTCCATAGGGGCTAAGGCGATATAGGGGTCGGCAGGTGTATCGCAGATTTGGTCGCCTTCGGTTTCACAGTTGTCGCCATTGACAAGTTCGGTACCGTTTCCTGAAAAGGTATGGGCCAGTCCAAAAAGATGCCCCATTTCATGCGAAAGGGTACCAGCGCTAGCACAATTCTTGCGGATGATGATGCCGTTTCCGGTGGGGTCACTGATACCATTATACGCCATACCACAAAAATCGGGCAGCCAGGTAATGAAATAGATATTGACCCGGTAATCGTCGTGCCACAAGTTTCTGATTTCATCGGCTTTTGCCGGAACGTCCATAATGTCGAACTGGAAATTATCGTGGTAGCGGAATTCACACACCTCAAAACTCACCCCAATTGGCTTAAAAAACTGGTTCATGCCATCTACTGCACTGTTGATACTGCCTTGTGAAATGAGGAATGTCCCGGTACTATCCTTGAAGATATGCGCTACAATAGTAAATTTTTTATTGAGGCAAGGCAGCGTTTCCTGCTGTGTAGTGTAACTTTGAGCAGAGAGCTGTGTGGAAAGGGCCAACGCAAGAACACCTGCGAGTAAGAAAAATCTGATCATGGTTGAAATGGAGTGTTTTATGGTTTTTTGTTATACATGCTTGCCAAAAAGTGCTTCAATATTCAATTAAACATTGCTATTACGGAAGTTTCCTATTTAAAATTTATTTTCACATCCTTGAATTCCCAAGATATCACCAAAATTAACCAACTTTTCCCAATGAAGATAACCCTAATCTCCATTTCGCTGCTTTTGTCGTTTGCCGCATTTTCACAAAGTTCCGACATCAATAAAGGCTGTGCGCCACTTGAAGTTCATTTTACCCCGCCAGCAGGTGCCACTACTTATTTCTGGGATTTTAAAGACGGCGGTTCTTCCAACTTGTCGAACCCAGCCAATATTTTCACCACTGCAGGTACTTACGACGTTGAGTTTCGCTTAACGCCGAATGGCCCTGTTCAAGGCATGGTCAGTATCACTGTTTGGCCAAAGCCAATAATCGAACTCAGTGCCGTGCCCGAATCGGGTTGTAAACCCTTGAATGTGCAGTTTTCCGACAACACCGTTTTGGCTGGCGATGTACAGGTACTCAACCGGTTTTGGGTATTTGGTGACGGGTCCAGTGCCACTGGCAGTATATCGTTGGCACATGTATACAATGCCGCTGGTATGTACAATGTCTCGCTTGAATTGCAAACAAACTACCCCTCCTGCAATATCACCCAGGTATTTACCAATGCCGTAAAGGTGAGCGACAAGCCGACGGTGGTGTTTAATACCATTCCTAATCCACCCACAGCCTGTGATACACCTTTTACCGTACAATTTGTCAACAATACGCTTCCGGTACAGGGCTATACATATCTCTGGAATTTTGGCAATGGCGAAAGTTCAACACTGCCAACACCTCCCAACATCACCTATACTACACTGGGTAATTTCACGGTTAGCTTGACGGTGTCGGACACACTGGGTTGTGCCGGCGTGGCCCAGCGCATTGTCCGGATAGGTAGGCCTACCGCTGCTTTTACAGTTGCGGATACTGCTTGTACAGGGGATGCAATTGTCTTGCAAAACAACTCCAGTGCAGGCAGTTATGCCTGGAGTTTTGGCACTTCCGGTATTCCAAGTACCTCAAATTTGCAAAACCCAACGGTGTTGTACAACAGTAAAGGGTTAAAAACCATAACCCTCACCGTGACCAATGCGGGTTGTGCCAGTACAGTGTCACACGATGTATTCATCGACGAAGCGGATGCCACCTTTGTGGCTACCCCCACTTATGGCTGCAACAGCCCCACTTTGTTCCAGTTTCTGGCCAGTTCTCCGGATGCCAGTATGTGGAGTTGGCTGTTCAGCGACAGCAGCACGGCGGTCATACCGAATCCATCCTATGTTTGGACCGATCCGGATACCACCGGTTATTCTCCCCATGGGGGCATTGCAGATACCGTTTTTCTCACCGTGACCAATCCTTCCGGTTGCATGGCCAGTAGTTTTTTGGTGGATACCGTGTGGCTGGTGAATGCCCGAACCCTTCCGGATGTTTCACACGGTTGTGCACCGTTGGATGTTGTTTTTGCCGACAGCAGTTCCTCTTTTGAACCCATCATTGAATGGACCTGGCTGTTTGGTGACGGCAGCGCCCCGGTAGTTCAAAATAACAATAATAGCGTGCCGCATACCTTTACCGATCCTGGGGAATACGAGGTCATGCTGGTGGTGAAAAATGCCGTAGGTTGTATGGATACCTCCTTCGCGGTGCACATTGAAGTTGGGGAGCCTATTTTTGGTGATTTTGCAGCCGATAAACTGGAACTCTGCCCTGGCGATACGGTGCATTTTACGAGTTTGAACAACGACCCCCGCATCGATGCCTGGCATTTCTCCTCCGATGATGACCGGCTATGGCATTGTTTTCAGGACCCCAATCCTTTTTGGGCGTACCACACCGCCGCAGGTATACAAGACGTATCGCTTACCCTGGAATACAATGGTTGTTTTCAAACAGTTACCAAACAAGACTACATCAATCTGAAGGGGCCCATCGCAAAACTCCATTACAAGACAACCTGTGAGGATGAAACAACGTTTGAATTTACCAACCACAGCACGGGCGCTACTCAATACCTTTGGACACTGGGTGATGGCTACACCACCACTGATCCGGAATTTACCCATGTTTTTTCGCAATTTGGCCCAACGCAGGTGATTTTGCAAGCTGAAAACCCGGGTAGTGGTTGTCCGGTTTCCTACGATACTGCTACGGTATACCCTCTTTCTACCATTGCCTTTTGTGCTGTGCCAGAGGTAGTGTGTGCCGGACAAATGATTTCCCTCGCGGGCGGGCAATCCACCAATGTCAATGCTGTCTGCTTTAAGGGTTATACCTGGTACTTCAAAAATTACCGGCCGATTCAGTCGGATCAACCTACGCTGGACATTAGTTTTGATATTCCTGGATATGAATCAATCCGCCTGGTAACGGAAGACATCAATGGGTGCAAAGACACCGTTTCGGGATATACCAATGTTTACGATCAAATGGCTGATTTTACTCTTAGCGACGATCTTATTTGTATTCCTGCCGAAGTGGGTTTTACGGATCTTAGCGTTGCAGATACTACCATTGTGTCCTGGCTATGGATGTTTGGCGATGGTGGCATCAGCCAGGACACCAACCCCGTGCATGTTTATACCACACCACCGCCCAACGATTCTTTCTATATTGTAAGCCTGACGATTACCGATGCAGCAGGCTGTACCGCCGAGCATAAGGATACCATTTTTTATTACAAACCCTTTAGCAATATCCTTTCCATTCCATCTCCGGCAAACCTTTGCGAGGGGCAATTGCTCCAACTGGCAGCCACTGACTTTACCATGGGCGGTTCCAGCCTAAGTTGGTCCTGGGACTTTGACAATGGGCTGGACAGTACCGGTCAGACGGTGCAAACTGTTTATCCGCAGCATGGCAGCTACACCGTTCATCTATCGTACGAAGAAAATGCTTCCGGTTGTTCTGGTGATACTATCCTTACGGTCAATGTTCAAAGTTATCCGCAGGCAGCCTTTACCGCTAATGTGGATAGCCTCAACATCATTTGTTACCCACAAAACATGTTGTTTACCAATGCCAGCATCACCGATTATCCTTTGGCCATTCAGTGGAGTTTGGGCAACGGAGTGCAATCTACCGGTCAAACGGCAGCGACGGTTTTTCCTAAGGGGACCTTTACTGTATCCATGATTGCGGCTACCAGTTACGGATGCGCCGATACGACCCAACACACTTACACTGTTGTTGGCCCGGAAGGTACCTTTACATTGGATCCCAGTTTTATTTGTCGCGGGGATAGTGTGTTGCTGAGCATCAAAGACACGGTAGATATCAGTTCCTTCTCCTGGTCGTTTGGCGACGGCACCACGCTGGACAATATGAGCCCGGTGTACCATGCTTATCCATTTCAGCCGCCATCTGGCAGCACTTTGATAAAACTTATCCTGCGCGGTGAAGATGATGCCTGCAGTTTTGCGGTGGAGCAGCCGCTCAATTTTTCGCCTGTAAAGGCAGTTTTCAGCATCCAGGATACCAACCAGTGTCTGGGACTGGCACACCAGTTTTTGAGCACATCAACGGCTGCTGACAACCTGGAGTGGTATTTTGGAGACGGAGGCACTTCGGGTGCCATTTCACCCGCTCACCTGTTTACCGAAGCAGGTGAATACATGGTTACGTTGATCGCCACCGACCTTCCCCTGGGCTGCATGGACACCGCCACACAATTGGTTGAGGTTTTTGAATTGCCCAATATTGAGGCTTATGGTGACACCATTTGTCCCGGTGATACGGCCATCATTGGTCTTACCATGCCGCAGACGCAATTTACCTACGTTTGGACGCCCTCCAATGTTATATTACCGCCCCAAAATGCGGGAACGATACGCGTATTGCCTACTGAAACTACAGAATTTACCGTTGTGGTAACCGACACCAGCGGCTGTGTCGGGTCCAGCACGGCCATGGTCATGGTGCCAGGCGCCTACACAGGCGCACAAAACCTGGATACCTTGGTCGGGCAGCACACGATGGTTGAATTGCCGGTATCCATTGAATCGCCATTTACTTTTGTTTGGGAACCCTTTATGCCGGATGGCAACCCACCGTTGGTGGCCGTTGGCGATACCTCGATGGAATTCAGCCTGGTGGTTGGTAATCCTTATGGTTGCCCGGAACAAAATTTCACCTTTACCCTTCGGGCTATTCCGGAAAAAGTTAAAGCGCCCAATGCTTTTACACCCGATGGGGATAGTGTAAACGATGTGTTCCGGTTGATCGCTGATGGCGAGCAGGAATTGGTTGAGGTGCAGGAACTGATTATTTATAACCGTTGGGGAGAGGAGGTTTACAAAGGCTCCGGAATGGTGGCGGCAACGGCCTGGAACGGTATGTTTAACGGCAAGCCAGCCCCGTCTGATGTTTATGTTTGGATGGCAACGGTGCGTTTTTTAACCGGAAAAGTGACCACGCTGCGGGGCGATTTGACGCTGATCCGATAGGGTTTTATGTCAGTTCATTGTGGACAGATTTAGCAGGGGAATCCAACAACCTCGGTTGTTTTTCCCACTGCGATGTCTATCTTTGGATCTTTGATCACCTGAAATGCAAAGCATGCTAAGAATCCTATTCCTGTTGTCGGTTGTAATACTGGCTGGCGCCTGTTGTGATTTTCACACCGACTTACAAATCAAAGACCAAAAAGCCGAACGACTTGGTTTGATTGCTGCCATTGGCATGCGCGAAAACCCAAGGATATCCGGTAGCATTTACAACAGCTCCGGCAGTTGTACTTATCAGGATATCGCCTTGCGCATTGAATATGTTACACCGGCCAACGCGAGTCTGGGCACTGAGATATTGCCCATCAGCATTGTCGTCAAACCCAATTCCTATGAGCGGTTTGAAATTAAAACGCAAAATGCCCCCAAGGGCTGGGATGGTACGTTCAGGCTCAGTGTTGAAAGCGCAAATGCTGCCAAATGATACAAGAATCTCAAATGTTACCACAAGAACTTCCCAAAACCATAGATGAGGTTTTGGCTGCGCTTGATGCCATCATTGCGGAATCGGTGGAGCAGGGCAACTTCCAGTTTGTCTTTGCCTATGTATACCGCCGAACCACTGCTGAAATTAAAAAAGCAGTAAACGAAGGCAAATTTCAAGACAATGCGCGCATGGAAGCCTTTGATGTTTCCTTTGCCAACAGATACCTGGAGGCCCTGCAGCAGTTTAAAACTGGTGCTCCTTTGTCAAAATCCTGGGAAACAGCCTTTCTGGCGTCTAATTCGCCACTGTTGGTGATACAACACATTATGCTGGGCATGAACGCCCACATCAATCTGGATTTGGGCGTTGCCGCGGGTCTCTTTGCACCGGGAAACCAAATTACGGGGTTGAAAAGTGATTTTATGGCCGTAAATACCATATTAAAATCACTGGTAAACGAAATGCAGGATGGTCTTTCGAGCGTTTCCCCGCTGTTCTTTTTACTGGATTGGAGTGGTCACAACGACGACGAAGCGGTGATCGGTTTCAGTATTGAAAAAGCCCGTGATTTTGCCTGGAATCTGGCCGTTACACTGGCGCCGTTGGATGCTGCCGCCCAGGCGGAAAAGATAGCAGAGGTTGACGCGCTGGTGGCGCAACTTGGCGATGTATTGGTACATCCGCCTGGCCGAGTATTGCAAGGGCTGTTGCGCCTGGTTGGCTACTTTGAATCGAAAGATGCCCGCAAAATTTTAAATGGACTGGCAAGGCCATAAAAAAACCGGGTCGGCTGCTACACGATCCGGCTGAACAAACCAAAAACCAAATGAAAAAACCATATTTTTGTAAGCAAACCCATGCTTATTGCAGGGCTCCGTTCTGTATCCAGCAGTAGAGCAGTTGTTGCTTGGTTTCATCGAGTTTGGCAGCAGCCTGCGGCATTGGGTTGTAACCAACCTGGTGTTCAATGGTACCCAAAAATCGATTGTTTTTACTTTCAGCCTTTACTTTGTCATAAGTACTCAGATCTATCCCTGCTGCCCTGGAGCCAGCGCTGTGACACCCTGACTTGGCGCAACTGACATTCATGATGGCCTTGACGTCGGTGCTGTACGTTGGCGTGGAGCCCGTACAATCGTAAGTGGTGACGGTGTCCTTGCTACAGGACCCAAGAAAAAACACGAACAAAACAAAGGGCAATGTCAAAGACTTCATGTGTTCCAACTTATTTATTTACCATGAGGTAAAATCTAAGCCCAAAGGTTGCATCTTGCATCCCATTTCAACTCATTATATCTTCCTAGGCAGGCATTTGTGCAGCTGAAACAGACTGTAATGGCCTTGAGTCAAATAAACGTCTGTTTATGGAATTGCTTTTTGAGCAAATGATTGCCGGTTTGCTGGATGATAAATACGCCACAACCATTGGGTTTTTAGACCAGGAACTTGTTGCGGCCTTGCGCCAGGACTTACTGGAGCATTTTGCGCAGGGTGCAATGAAGCCCGCAGGGATTGGGCAACATTTTTCCTATGAGCAGAATCTGAAAGTTCGTGGCGATGTTATTTTTTGGTTGGAAAAGCACCACAATGCCACCCAGCGGGCATTTCTAGAATACGTTGAGGCGTTTGTCGACTATCTGAACAGCACTTGTTATACGGGCATCAACGCCGTGGAGTTTCACTATGCGCTGTATGCGCCGGGTAGTTTTTACACCCGCCACCGCGATCAGTTTAAGACAGACCTTGGGCGGAAATTTTCGCTGGTAACTTACCTCAATGAAGATTGGATACCTGAAAACGGAGGAGAACTCCGCCTGTATGTTGGCCCTGAAACGGTGGAGGTGACACCACAAGGGGGCACGGCGGTACTTTTTCGCAGCGATGAGCTGGAACATGAGGTCATGCTGACCCAAACGCCGCGATTGAGCATTGCCGGCTGGTTAAAAAGAATCTGACGCAATTGCAGGGATGCTTACAATTGGGCAAAGCCTTTGTCCCAGGATTTTTCCATTTGTGCCGCTACCCGAAACAATACATCTTCTGCGCAGATACGGGCTGTCAACATCACCCCAATGGGCAGATTTTCGGCATTCCGGTGCATGGGTATCGACATGGAGGGCTGACCGCTGATGTTGGCAAAGGCTGTCCAGGGCATGTAATCGTATATCTTATTGGCCAGTTGGTCTATGCTGGTCTTGGCCAGGCCACCCAGCCTGAGCCGATTGATGATATTGACCAGAAATGCTTCCCCCGGAGGGTTTTTCAATGCGCCTATCGCCAGCGGTGGCCTGGCCAGTGTTGGGGTTAGGAACAAGTCGTATTCTTCGTGTACTGCCGCTAGTCTGCTGCCGATTTCCTGCCATTTTCGTTTGGCATAAGCGTATTCTGCTGCCGTCCAGGATTTTCCCAGCAAATGGAAGGCAAACGTATTGGCTTCGGTATCAGATGGCCTGACTTTCCTGCCCAGGAACTCCCCCAAATGTTGCAGGTCAGCCGCTGTTTCAGCGGAAACTACCACAATAAAGGCTTTGGTTAGGTCTTCAACCCGGTAGGGCAGGGGGATTTCTTCCAGCGTATGGCCCTCCTGGCGCAGGAGGTCTACGGCCTTGTCCAAAGCAGTCAGGCAATCCGGAGAAACAGGATGCCCAAAGGTATGTTCCCGGGAGTAGGCAATCCGAAGTTTACCAGGTGATGCTTCCGTTTCAGCCAGGTAGGGTCTGGCGGGTTTTTCCAGCAAATAAGGATCGGAATAACTCCCGCCCAAAATGGCATCAAGGTAAGCAGCGGAATCGCGCACCGTACGGCTGACGCAGCCTTCTACCGCTGCGCCACTCCACATCTCTCCGTTTGGCGCCCAGGTGGTGCGTCCTCTGGTAGGTTTTATCCCAAACAATCCGCAACAGGATGCCGGTATCCGAATACTGCCACCGCCATCATTGGCGGTAGCAATGGGTGTTATCCCTGCTGCCACAGCCGCGGCCGAGCCACCGCTGGAACCGCCAGGAGAATGGTTGAGGTTCCATGGGTTTCGGCAGGGACCAAACAATTCCGGTTCGGTATAAGGTGTGATGCCAAACTCTGGTGTGTTGGTTTTACCAAAAATAAGCAAGCCGGCTTTTCTGATCTTCTCTACCACCAGGCTGTCAAATTGGGATATTTTATTTTTGTACCCCCTGCTGCCAATACATTGAGGCGTGTCTTTAATATCAAGGCCAAGGTCTTTTACCAAAAAAGGAACGCCTGCAAAAGGGGCCTGCTTGTCCACTTTTTGAGCCGCAGCCTTACCGAGGTCATACAGTTTGTGCACGATGGCGTTGATTTGAGGATTGACTTGTTCCGCTCTTTCAATGGCGATTTCAAGCAATGCATCAGGGGTTACTTCCCCTTTTTGTACCAGGGCCGCCAGGCCAAGTGCGTCGTATTGTCGGTATTCATCAAAACGGAGCATGGTGATGTTGTTTGTAAACCAGGAGTGTTGGTTCAGGAATGTGCTGATAAAGGTAGTAAATCCCTGCATCCGATCTAAAAAAAAAGGCTACCCCTGAACCCAGGGGCAGCCTTCTTAAATTTTATTCAAAGGGGAATTACATGTTTGCAATGATCTCATCTGCAAACTCAGATCACTTGAGTTTGATCGCTCCTTTCATGAGGCGCTCAAAGTCGTAAGTAACGCGCTTTTTGCGGATGGCGCGCTCGATCCCTTTTACGATAAGTTTGCCAACACGATCCCAGCCCATGTATTCAAACATCATCACACCCGAAAGAATAACGGAGGATGGGTTCACCATGTCTTTGCCGGCGTACTTGGGCGCCGTGCCGTGGGTCGCTTCGAAAATCGCATGCCCAGTGACGTAATTGATGTTTGCACCCGGTGCAATACCAATACCGCCCACTTGTGCAGCCAGTGCATCAGAGAGGTAGTCGCCGTTGAGGTTGAGGGTAGCCACCATGTCGTATTCCGAAGGGCGGAGCAGGATTTGCTGCAAAAATGCGTCGGCAATCACGTCTTTGATAAGCATCTTGCCGGAAGCCAGTGCATCCGATTGCGCTTTGTTGGCAGCGGCTTCACCTTTGTCCGCTTTGATACGGTCGTATTGCGCCCAGGTAAATACGCGATCACCATACTCCCGCTCGGCCAGGGCGTAGCCCCAGTCTTTAAACTTACCTTCGGTAAATTTCATAATGTTGCCCTTGTGTACCAGGGTCAGGGATTGGCGCTTGTACTGGAAAGCGTACTCAATGGCAGCGCGTACAAGGCGCTCTGTACCTTCTTGAGAAACGGGCTTAATGCCAATTGAGGAGGATTTTGGGAAGCGAATTTTATTCACACCCATTTCCTGTTGCAGGAAGTTGATCACCTTCGTGCACTCTTCGGTGCCATTCAGGTATTCGATGCCGGCATAAATATCTTCGGTGTTTTCCCGAAAAATAACCATATCAACAAGGCCTGGCTGTTTCACAGGAGAAGGTACACCGCGGAACCACCGTACTGGACGCACACAGGCGTACAGGTCGAGTTCCTGGCGAAGCGCCACGTTCAGCGAGCGAATGCCACCGCCAACCGGTGTGGTCAAGGGTCCTTTGATGGCCACTTTGTATTCGCTGATGATATCAAGGGTTTCCTTGGGCAGCCAGCTTTTGGTTTGGTTGAAGGCTTTTTCGCCTGCCAGAACTTCTTTCCAGACAATCTTTTTCTTGCCTTTGTAGACTTTTTCAACGGCAGCGTCAAATACACGGACGGAAGCCGCCCAGATGTCGGCTCCAATACCGTCACCTTCGATAAACGGAATGATGGGGTCGTTGGGCACTTTCAGTTTGCCCGTCCTGTTGATGGTAATTTTTGAACCTTGCATAAATGCTTAGCGTATTAAGTGGGAAAAACAATGTTGAGTTGCGCCGCGAAGATAGCGAACACCGGGGTAAAAAGAGGGTTTCCCTCTATTTTCCCGTCAATTATCGTACAATTGTCAGGTCTCCGCTGAGTAATCGGGTTTCGCCATTCACCAATTCTATTTCAGCCCACCAACTGAAAACTGCCGGAAGCAGACTTTCTCCCCGGTGACTTCCATCCCAGCCAGCCGTTAAGTCGTTGGGTTTCAAGTTAAGATTTTGAAATACCAGGCTTCCCCAACGATCGTATACCTGCAGGAACGAATGTTTTGCACCGCGCGTTCGTCGGCAAAAATGGTAAAAATGTCATTCAAACCTTTGCTGTCTTCAGCCCGAATTACGTTGGGGACATAAACATCAACCGCCGTTTTAACCAGTATGTTTGTACGGGCTGTAGCACGGCAGCCCTCCGGCGTTATTATGGTTAGGGTGTAAACCGTGTTCTGCAGTGGCATTGCATAGGGGTGCAACTGCTGCTGTATACTGTTGCCTGTAAAACGCAGGTGTTCCAACGGCTCCCAGACAACGGAGTCGATGCTGCTGAGCGGGAATCCGGGTGGCAATACGGGATCGAGTTGCATTTCCTGGCCCAGGTTTAGGATAAAGTTGGGCGGTAAGCTGACCGTGGGGAAAATAGGATCTGGAACCAATAATGGTTGGTCCAGTTCGCAACCATTGACATCCTGCACAACCAAATTGTAATTGCCGGGTAGCAGCGATTGAAATACAGCAGCAGTATGAAACTGCTGACCGCCGTCTATTGAATAGGCATATGGGCCGATCCCACCATTGACAGGCAGGAAGGTTAAAGTGCCATTCGGTGTTTTGCAATTGGGTGCAAGCAGCTGGTATTGGAAATCTATTGGAATGTTGGTTTCCTCCTGAACCTGTATTTGAGCCGTGGCGGTACAGCCATTGTTGAATCCGGTAACAACGAGATGGTAATCTCCGGGTGCATTAATCTGCGGCGTTAGTGTATTGGCGCCTGAAATAATGTTGCCGTTGCTGCTGCTCCAGGATACAGTATTCTGTGCCGCCGTGCTGCCCTGAAGGTTCAGGGTTAACTGGGTGCAGGTTAGCAATCCTGGCTGTTGAATTTGGGCCGATGGCGTCGTCGTGTTGGCCGAAACGGTAGTGGTCGTGCTGTTACTGCAGCCATTATCCGTATTGGTGATGACCAATGTATACTCGCCGGGCGCGCCTGCAAGGGCTTGCAAGGTGTTGGCGCCTGATAGCAGGTTTCCATTGGATGTTGACCAGCCGTACACTGGGTTGTTGCCCATGTTTATGCCCATGCCATTTAGTAAGGAACTCGTTTGAATACAGGTCAAAATTCCCGGGGAGGCAATCGTGGGCGCAGGTGCTGTGGTGTCAGCGTTTACCACCACCTGATCTGTTGCGGTGCAGCCATTCTGGGTATTGGTAACCAACAATTGGTAGGTGCCGGAAAGTACTTCCGGTAGCAGTATACTTGGCGAAGATAGGATGAGACCATCGTTGCTGCTCCATAGATAAGTGAATTTCGGGCCTTGGCTCGATCCACTGCCATTTAGGATGCTGCTGGCATTGTTGCAGGTAATAGCAGCTGCAGTACCTGCAATGGATAAGGGTACTTGAATATCCTGGTTGACGAGGACGCTGATGCTTTGGGTACATCCGTTGGTTGAATTGGTCACAAGCAAGGCATAAGTCCCCGGCTGATCGGCGCTGGTCTGTAAACTGGTTAAAGGACCGCTGATGTTTCCACCTGTGCTGCTCCACAGGTAAGTAATGTTCAAGCCGGCGCTGGATCCAGCGCCATTCAATACGACGTCGGTTACAGCACAACTCAGGGTGTCGGGCTGTGCGATAGATGCAATGGGTTGTGTAATGTCTTCGACCACCGACACTTGCGCCGTACTGCTGCAACCATTGTATTGGTCGGTTACGGTTACGGTATACAAACCGGGGGCATCAACGACAGGTGTTGCCGTCGCACTGCCGGATACAATGCTCCCGTTTGCGGTGCCCCAACTGTAAGCCAACTGTCCCGAATAAGCAGTAATGATGTTGGCCTGCAAGGAAAGGCTGGTTTGCTGGCAATTGAGTTCGCCGGAACTGGTCGCAGTAAGACTGGGCGATACCAGGTTTTGGGCAATACTGACACTGGAAACGGCAGTGCAACCATTGCTGGCGTCGGTAACGGTCAAAATATAGTTTCCCGGCGCATCTACCAGGGGCATCAGGGTGTTGTTGCCAGAAAGGATGTTGCCATTCAGTGTTGACCATGCGTAACTGAGCATTGGCCCGGAAGTGGAGCCGGTGGCGTTGAGGTTTACCGACAGCATGGAACAACTCAAAGTGTCGGGCAAGCCTGCAACAGCGACAGGAAGATTTGCACTTTGGGTAATTTGTACAACGTCAGTTGCTGTGCAGCCATTGGCCAAATCCGTCAGTGTCAGGGTGTACGTTCCTGCGGCGTTTACGATGGGGTTGAAGGTGGTGCTACCTGAAAGGATGTTGCCATTTTGAGTGGTCCATTGTATCTGTAGGTTGCCCGAATTCGGGCTGCTGCTCTGCAACGTATCGGTGTTGTGCTGGCAATCCAGCTGGAAGCCTGGACCGGCACTAACAGTCGGCGCATTGAAGTCGGCACTGATGAGGACCGTATCGGAGGTACTGCATCCGTTTTGGGTGTTTGATACTATAATGGTGTAGGTGCCTGGCTGGTTGATGGTAGGGGTCGGGCCATTTGCGCCACTGGTGATGTTGCCATCCAGGGTGGACCACTGTATTTGGAAAGGTGCTCCAACTGGATTCTGGTTGCTGCCAACGGTAGTACTGGTATTAAAACAGTTCAGCGTGAAGGCTGCACCGGCATCTGCAAATGGTGGGATAATATCCTGGGATACCACAACGGTTGCGGAGTCCTGGCACCCATTCTGGATATTGGTAACCAAAAGGGTATAGGATCCGGGTGCATTCAGCGTTACGATGGAGTTGGTATTGTTTCCCTGTATCCCAGCGGGCACGCCTGTCCAAAAATAGGTAAAATTGGGTCCAGACGAGGAGCTGCCACCATCCAAAGTAACCACAGTATTGTTACAATCCAGTATGGGCGCTCCGGCTATGCTAACCGTCGGCGCATTAGCATCTTCCATTACCACAACTGAGGATACTGCTGTGCACCCGTTTTGGTTGTTGTTAACTTCCAATGTATATGTTCCTGGGGCACCTATGGTAGGAAAGAGCGTGGTGTCGCCTGCCAATATATTGCCATCAAGGCTCGACCAATTGTAGCTAAAATTATTGCCCGCATCTGAGCCGCTGGCATCGAGTTGCAAACTTGATAGGGTACAGCTGAGGGTTGCCATTGCTCCGGCATCAGCAAGTGGGGGAACCACATTTTCAAACACCGGCAAGTTGAATATTGCGGAACAATTGTTGGCATTGTTCAATACCTGCAGTGTATAGGTGCCAGGCTGGTTAACCAGGGGCGATAAAGTGTTCTCTCCAGACAAGATGTTGCCATTGCTGGTTGTCCATTGGTAAACAATGTTGGCGCCAGCAGAAGATCCCAATCCAGAGAGATTGATTTGAAGAATATTGCAATTTAGGGTGTCTGGGGCTGCCGCTAGAGCAACCGGGATATTTGCATCTGCAAAAACCTGAACGGCACTGGTATCAGCACATCCAGTGCTCAGGTTGGTTAGAATAAACTCGTACAAGCCTGTAGCCGATACTACGGGTAAAGCAGTATTCATTCCAGATACGATATTCCCATTGAGTGTAGACCATTGAAAATCAAGGTTGTTTCCGGTGCTAGCCGATGCATCGAGCATGATTTCCAACATGGTACAAGTGAGGGTGTCTGGCGTTGCAATAAGGGCCGATGGGGTCGCAAGGTTTTGGGAAATGGTAACGGTATCGGTAGCGGTACAACCGCTGGCTGGATTGGTGACCTGTAAGGCATAAGTACCCGGTTGATCAATCAGCGGATTCCAGGCATTTGATCCACTGATTATGTTTCCATTGGCAGTACTCCAGTTGTATTGCAGCGAAGTATCGGCAGGAGCAGCAGGTGGACCAAGTGATAGCGTGGTTATGGCACAGTTTAGCATTTGGCCTGGCCCCGCTTCTGCCATTGGGGGAAGCGTAGCAGCGGTTACTACTGCTGTGTCTGTGGAAAAACAACCACTGAAAAAATCGGTAACATGTAAGATGTAGGTTCCTGCTGCGTCGACAAGCGGGGCAAGACTGTCCTGGCCGGAAACAATATTCCCATCTGGCGTAGTCCAATTGAGTTGGTAGCCCTGACCGTAGGATGATCCGCTTGCATTGAGAAAAAGACTGGGGGTGCTACAGTTCAACTGCCCGGGCGCAGCAATAAGCACTGTAGGTTGGGTGCCCAGTACAACGGTATTTGAGGCACTCACGGTACATTGTCCAGGTGCCGAAATGGTAACAGAATAGGTGCCGGGCTGGTAGATGGGGATACTGGGTGTGGTAGCGCCTGTAGACCAATGGAAATTTACGGCAAGATTGCTTGTTGCCATAAGGGTTGTACTGTCACCAGGACATAAAGGCGGCCCGCTAAAACTTAGGAAAGGCGCCGGATAGGAAGGAACCACGACGCTCTGCGTTCCGGTGCAACCATTGACGTTTGTTACCGTCACTGCGTAGGCCCCAGGCTGATGAATTACATTATATGGAGTAGTGTTCCCGCTTGACCAATTATACTGGATAAATGGCCCGTTTATGCTTAATGTATCCATTTGACCAGGACAAATGGTATCAGTGCTTACAAAAATGTTGAAATTATCTACGTCGCCATTTTGAATGCCAAAAATACCGGTTCCTGTGCAGCCAAATTGATTGGTCACCGTAACCTCATAAAACCCGGGCTCGGTGACTTGCAAAGGGTAGCTGGTTTCGCCGTTTGACCATACGTAATCAAAAAAAGCAGGGCTGATGTTGATAACACCCGTATCTCCCTGTGTACACAGGATATTGGGACCCTGAAGTATGGGTACCACCGGAGGCGACATGGGAACCAGCAGGTTGTCGACAAACGGACAACCCAGCTGGTCGTTCAATGTCAGGGAATAATTGCCTGGGCCAATGATGGTGACCGGAGTAAGGGTATTGAAAATATTGGGACTCCAGGTATAATTGCTGAAATTGTAGTTGTCGGTATTGACGGTAAGGTCGACGGGGATTCCTGGACAAAACGCAGGTGGCCCAAGAATGTCGATGTTGCCGGTGAAAAAGGTTTCGTTGATGGTGATGTTGTTCAGGTGGTGATCGCAGGTAAATCCAGCATCGTTGTACGACCAGAATCCTGGGGGCTGGATGATGATTTTTTGCGCCGTTTCACCCGTTGACCAGGGTACCGTTATTGGGGTTAAATTCCCGCCAATATCTTCCAGGTAAGCACCCAACTGAACCTCCTGTGTGGCACACAACACAGTTTTTTTTATGATGCATTTTAGGTGACCATCGGGCGACATCACCCAGATGGTGTCGCTGACGCTGGTGTCTGGCAGGGTCGTTCGGGCATTTCCAATAATGGGCAACAACAGCAGCAGCAGGCTGCCGAGCAAAGACGGGTAGCATTTTATCATATTAAATGGGTTCAGATGTTGTAGACAGTCGATAGATACCGTCGCCACTGATATCGCTGTATGCCATTTTTTAACAGCATACAGTGGCAATATTACTAAAATCGCTGGTTAATGGCTAATGCAGCAGTTTTCAAACACAGCCTTAACTCGATTTTAGTCTTTTGATGGTGGTCATTGGTTTCGATCCCGGTTATTGGTGCCTTGTGAAATCAAGTACCGGAGAAATCGAAATTTAATCTTGAACGCCCCTATCGCAACAAGTCCATTATTTATCAACCATTCTTTGATTAACTTTAATGCCTTGTAAACCCAATATTTAATTTTTCGGAGCAAAGCCAAAGACCAAAGACCAATTGCTAAAGGTACGGTTCCATCATGTGCAGGATTTTCTGGGTGGCACCCTGGCTTCGTTGAATGAATAGGTGGGCGGCTAGAGCGGCTTGTTGGCGGACAAGATCCTTCTCCAACAAGGTTAAAGAAGCTTCCAATGCTTGTTTATCCTTAATTACAAAGGCTGCCCCATCTGACACCATTTGCCTGGCTTCCTCAAATTTTTGGTAGTTGGGGCCAAAGAGTATCGGCAATCCAAAGGCGGCTGGTTCCAGGGTGTTGTGAATTCCTTTTCCAAAACCGCCCCCAATCCAGGCCAGATGGCCATAGCGGTACAGGGTATTCAACATTCCGACATTGTCGATGATCAGGATTCGCGCCGCCTGGAAATCGTTTAATTCAGCATGGGAATAGCGAACGGTAAGTTTGCGTGTCTCAGGAGGAAGATCTTCTACAGATAATTCAATTTGCGCGATCCGTTTTTCTCCGATCTCGTGGGGCGCCAGGATAATCTTGTAATGCGACCATTGGTCTTGCAAAAGGACAGGAAGAAAGACTGCCTCATCTGCTTCCCAACTGCTTCCAGCGATGAATACCGGTGCGTCCTGAGCGAACAGGGCTGCTTTTTCATTTTCCGGAACATTTGCAGCGATGGCGGATACGCGGTCTACCCGGGTATCGCCAACCACACTGAGGTTCTGAAAGCCAATCGAATGTAGCAGGGAGGCCGAATGCTGGTCCTGCAGGAAAAAATGGGTGAAACAACCTAGCATGTTGCGCCAAAAGGCGCCATACCATTGGAAGAAGGGTTGCTGGTCTCTGAACAGGGCGGATATCAGCAGGGTAGGGGTCTGTTGTGCTTTCAGGGCCTGGAGGTAATTGGCCCAAAACTCGTATTTTACAAAAATAGCAATATCGGGCTGAATAAGATCCATCCAGGCATGTGCATTGCCAGGGGTATCTGCGGGCAAATACGCTACGAAATCAACCATGGGATAGTTCTTTCGGAGCTCATATCCTGAAGGCGAGAAAAAGCTCAGCACAATTTGCCAATCGGGGTGCTGTTGCCGGAACGATTCCAGCACTGGCCGGCCTTGCTCAAATTCGCCCAGAGAGGCCGCATGCAGCCATAGTACGCGACTTTTTTTCTGAAAAGTTTGTGGGTAGCGCTGTTTCCAGTTTTGGCGGCCTTTTACCCAGAGGCGTGCTTTGGTATTCCATTGGGATACCAGATGGATGCTGAAACAATACACATATATAAAGGTGTTGTACAGAACGCGAAAACCCCACATTAGTATTCTATGTTTTCTGCGCCTTTATGGTAAAAAGGCAGCGTCCAGGAGGCCCGAATTCCAAAACGGAGGTCGAGCCGATTGCCATCCAGTTTTCCAATGGTGGAGAAATCCCAATCGCGCAAACTCTTCGTAAAGCCCTGGTTGAATTCAAAACCGAGCATCCAGTTGCTTTTACGATCCCAGCCCAAATGCTCCCAGCCTATGAATTGGTTGAGCGCCAATCCACCGGTAAGCCGGTCGTACCCTTTTTTGTATTCGCCTGTAATTTGGGTCAGGCCGTTGTCGTCGTCTTGAAATTTGATCCAATGTCGGAGCATTCCCGCGCCCAGCGTGACGCGGAGGCCAGAACGGGGGGCACTGATGGGGAAAAGTTTGCCGACATGCGCACCAAAGTAATATCCACGCTCCCGTATTATCACATTGGAAAGCAACCTGTTGTTTCCAATGATATCCCCTTCAGGTGTGCGCAAAATGCTGAGCGGGTCATCTTCAACCTTATTGCTGAATAAAAACTGCCCTTCAATGCCCAGGATGTAGTTGTTAGAGAATATCCAATCCAACCCACCATCAATACTTTGGTTGACGCCAAAACGCTTGGCGAGGTCCGCTGCAGGGACCTGCACACCCAACCCGAGGTGAAATAAAGTGGCGGCCCCTTCATTAACGGCAATTTTTTCCGAATGTTCCGGAAATTTTTGTGCTAGTACTGAAAATGCCAGCAGTATAAATAGTATAAAACCAAGAATCTTTTTCATCATATATAATCTGTAAAATGCCGCACGAAATTACAGTTAAAATCCCAAGCGGTAGTTTTTTATGCGGAATATTGAGTAAAAGGCTTCTTTATTATTGCGAAACCGGATAAATCACGTGTGTGTGACAAACATCACAAATGGTGATGAAGATCAAATCGGTAAATAATGCACGTCACTTGCCACAGAAAATCGGGCCAATACATTTGTTTCAAAATTAAAAGCAATGAGAAATTTACTGATCCTGATTTTGAGTGTAACTGCAAGCATTGGTTTTAGCCAGGGCTACTCCGTTAACAGTTACAGCGTAACCATCAAAGGTACTTCTAATGTTCACGAGTGGGAGTCGACAGCCAAAGAACTTCGGGCAAAGGGACAGGCTGAAGTCTTGGAAACTGGCTTGGTAAGCCTGCAATCATTGTGGGTTGAAATTCCGGTGAAATCAATTAAAAGCCCCAAAGGCTCCATCATGGACAATAAGACCTATGACGCCCTTAAAGCAAAGCAAAGTCCCAACATCACCTTTAATATGGAGCGCGCCACGGTCAATCCAAAGAGCGATTACTACGACATCAATGCTACAGGTAACCTGTCGATCGCTGGTGTCACGAAAAAGTTAACCTCTATGCCAAAGGAAGGGTTAAAGACGGCGTGCTGTATTTCAATGGCTCCAAAAAAATGAAGATGACCGATTTTGGCATCGATCCACCAACGGCACTCATGGGTACCATGACCACTGGCGACGACATTGAGATTGTGTACTCCCTGAGTTTGAAAAAATCGTAATCATTTTCCCGTTCTATTATATTATTCAATAACATTTATATTAAATAAATTTAGCAACATTATGAAAAAGCTAACCTATCTCCCGTTGATCGTATTTTTCCTGGCCAGTTTCCAGATGTTCGCTCAGCAACCCGGCATTCAGTATTCTCGTTCCTGGGATAAAGACGGCATCAATGTATTTGAGCCTTCAAAATCCATGGATCAACCCGAATTCACCGGTGTGAAAGTGCGTATCGGTGGCGCTTTTACGCAGGATTTTCAATCGCTTACGCATTCTAATACCCCCGACACTTCCACCCAATACTTGTACGGTGTAATCACCAACCCAGCCGACCCGAAGTTTAACGTTTCTGAAGCCAAACTGCAAGGTTTTAACCTGGCTATGGCTAACCTGAACTTCGACATCCAACTTGGTGATGGTGTACGCGTTGCATTGGAGAACTACATGTCTGCCCGCCACCACTCCGAATTCTGGGTAAAAGGCGGTTACATCCAGTTCGACAAACTCCCAATGTTTGGCAGCCCAGAGTGGTATACCAAGTATGTTCGGGTTAAAATCGGTCACTTCCAGCCCAACTTTGGCGACATGCAGTTCCGCCGTACCGATGGTGGTAACGCCATGTACAACCCATTTGCTGAAAACCTGATTTTTGATGCGTTCTCAACAGAGATTGGAGGTGAGGCCTATGTGTTCCCAGTAGATGGTTTTATGGGTATGATTGGTATGACTACCGGTTTTATCAATGGTAACGTTAACAACTACCCAGAACTTCCAGAAGGCAGCAACCGCGAGCAAACCAAGAAAAGCCCATCGGTTTACTTCAAACTGGCTTACGACAAGCAATTTACTACTGATTTCCGCTTCCGTCTTTCTGCTTCTATGTACAACAACTCCAGCACCCAACGCAATACTTTGTATGCTGGTGACCGCACCGGTTCCCACTACTTCATGGTGATGGAGCCTACGTCAGGTACTTACAGTGGCAACAAAGACTCTGGTCGTTTTACCAGCCAATTGGGTGTGAGCAACCGCATCAACAGCATCATGATCAACCCGTTCGTCAAGTTTAAAGGCCTGGAACTATTCGGTTCTTATGAAATCATCAAAGGTGGCACCTACCGGGAAACCGACGACCGCACCCTGAACCAACTTGCCATCGAAGGTCTGTATCGCTTCCTGCCCAACGAGCAAATGTACATCGGCGCCCGTTACATCAAGGCTTCCGGTACGCCTAATGGCTACACCAGCGAGATTTCCATCGACCGCACTGCCATCGCAGCCGGCTGGTTCCCAACCAAAAATCTCTTGCTGAAAGGAGAATATGTGATCCAAAACTATGTTGACTTCCCAACCGCCAATATTTATCACGAAGGTAAATTCAGTGGTTTCATGCTCGAAGCAGTAGTTGGATTCTAATGAATTTCGCTCAGCCTTACCAATAAAAACCAGCCCCATGGTCTGCCTGAAGGCCATGGGGCTTTTTTAAACAAACCATCCGAATCCTTATGAAATCCCATCAGACTCTGGTTGCTTTCGGATGCTGGATGCTTTGTTGCGCGTTTCTTTTCAGTAGCCAAGCGCTTTCTTCCATGAAAAAACGCTACACCATCGAACGAGGCAGCCGGCTTTTTCTCAAAGGAACCTCCAATGTCAACAGTTTCGACTGCGATTGCAACGATGTGTGGCCAGTACAAACACTGGAAGTAGAGCAGGGCGGTAACCACGCGGCTTTCCGGAACACCTCACTCCAGTATTACCACCAAAAATTCGATTGCCACAACGGGAAAATTGACCACGACATGCAAAAGGCCCTCAAGGCCGACGTGTTCCCGACCATCAAAATCGAATTGTTGGAAACCTGGCAGGATGCCAACACGCTGCAAGGCGAATACACCGACTGGGAAGAAGTGAAAGCCAAAGTGAAAATTTTTATCGCCGGACATTACAAAACCTATACCATCGCTGGAAAGGTTCGTAAAAATGGTAAAAACAACCTTCAGCTGATCGGGGAGAAAATGCTCAAAATGTCTGATTTTGGAATTGACCCACCGGAAGCCATGTTTGGTTTGATCAAAGTCGACGATGATATCAGCATCCATTTCGAGCTCAAAGTGCGCCTCGAAGCGGAAGCCCTAAAACCCTGATTGGTGGCTTGGCCCTGGAATTTTTCAGAAGAAAGTTAATCATTACAGTTCAGGTTATTGAAAATGTGCCAGTTTGAAGATCTCAAGCAATGCCTTTAGGCCTGAATTATTAAGACAAATTTCCAAAGGACAGACCCCAAAACCTATTGTATTTTAACATTATTATTCAACATCAAGACAATGAAAAAAATTCTCGTTCCCGGACTCGTCGCTGGTGTCATTTTACTGCTGGCCAGCTATGCCGCTTTATACCTGACGGTTAAGTTTTTTCCATGGATTGCAGAAGAGTACTACAACCCTATGTTCAGTCTGGAAGGTGATAAAGCCGCCATGTTTTTCATGCACCCCTTTATCCTGAGCTTTGGTTTGGCCTGGTTCTGGGATCGGTTTAAAGGCCTTTTTCACGGCAACTTTATGTGGCGGGGCTTTGAAATGGGCATTGTTTATGGTTTGATTGCCACCTTGCCCTCCACCTGGATGACTTTCAGCTCCATTGCCGTTTCACTGCAGATTGTGCTTACCTGGTTTGCCTATGGTGTATTCCAGGCCGTGGTTGCAGGCATCGTTTTTGCTTATATGAATCCAGAATAACTCAGGCATTCATCAAAAGTCGCTTCTTATAGGGGTGTGGCCTATGGCTGCGCCCTTTTTTTGTGCAGGGTAGTTCAGTACCTTTGTGGTTTTGCTTTGATACCCAAGTTATGGCAATGCATTATTCTAAAATATCCGCTGATCATCTGACTGCTCTTCGCAGCATTGTTGGCGCCGATCATTTGTTTACGGACACAACAGCTTTAACCGATCATGGCCACGACGAAACGGAGGATCTGCAGTTTTTCCCGGAAGCTGTAGTAGCGCCAGCCAATACCGCGGAGGTTGCAGCCATACTACAAATCTGCAATGCTGCCCAAATCCCGGTAACTGTTCGTGGCGCTGGCACTGGTCTTGCCGGCGGAGCCTTGCCTGTGGCTGGCGGTCTGGTAATTTCCATGCGTCGGTTCGACAAGATTATTGCCATCGATGAACGCAATTTTCAGGTTACGGTGGAGCCCGGGGTGATTACCGAACACCTGCAAAATACCCTGAAAGCAAAAGGCTTATTCTACCCGCCCGACCCAGCCAGTCGGGGCTGGAGCTTTATCGGCGGGAATGTCAGCACCAATGCCGGTGGGCCCAAGGCTGTGAAATACGGGGTCGTAAAGGACCATGTGCTGAACCTGGAAGTAGTCCTCCCGTCGGGTGAGGTCATCTGGACGGGCGCCAACACCCTGAAAAACTCCACAGGCTATAACCTCACCCAGTTGATGGTTGGCAGCGAGGGCACCCTGGGTGTCATTACCAAAATTGTGCTCAAGTTGCAGCCTCATCCCACGCATACGCTCCTCATGCTGGCCCCTTTTCGTTCGGCAGAAAGTGCCTGCGCGGCGGTGGCGGCTATTTTTCAGGCTGGGGTGGTACCGTCAGGACTGGAATTTATGGAGCGCAACGCCATCGATTGGGCGGTGCGTTACGTGGGCGAAACTCCTGTTCCTATCGGTCCGGACGATGCGGCGCACTTGCTGATTGAAGTAGATGGTTTCCATCCGGAAAACCTATATGCCGATTGTGAAACCATCGGCAAAGTGCTGGAAAATTATGATTGCGGCGAAATATTTTTTGCTGACAGTGAGGCACAAAAAACGGCGCTGTGGCAGTTGCGGCGGAATGTAGGCCATGCCGTGAAGCGGAATTCCATTTACAAGGAAGAAGACACTGTTGTGCCCAGAGCAGAGCTCCCTATTCTACTAAAAGGAGTTAAAGAAATTGGTGCCCGCTACGGGTTTGAGTCTGTTTGTTACGGGCATGCGGGGGATGGCAATTTGCACGTCAATATTCTAAAAGGGGAATTGAGTGACCAATTCTGGAACGAGGAACTACCCAACGGTATTCGGGAGATATTTACCCTGGTAAAAAAACTGGGGGGCACCATCAGTGGCGAACATGGCATTGGATTGGTGCAGCAGCCCTACCTCGATATTGTATTCGGACCAGCCGAAATGCGCTTGATGCGGGGCATCAAACAGGTGTTTGATCCCAATGGTATTCTCAATCCGGGAAAGGTGTTGAATCTTTAGCGGGTCTTTAGCCTTTGGGTGTTGGTCTTTGGCTTCGATCTCGATTTAAAATACGGTACCAGATTAAATACCAGAATTATTAGCATTAAATTTTGAACACCCTTTTAAAACAGCGCTTGCCTTATTTATCAACGAATATTTTGTTAAAAATTAATGCATTCAAAACCGTTTTGGCAGGCCCAATGCTTCGGCGTAGGATTGGGTGGGAGAATAAGCCCAAAGGTAATCCAGCAAAGCCTGCAAGTCTTTCCGAAACTCCATATGGTAGTCTTCGTGCAGTTTTTTCCCCTTGTTGACCAGTGAGATGGCCCGTTTTACCACATAAGGCGCGAATTTCTTTGCACTGCTACTCCGACGTTGCAGCAAATCCCAATGCCGCTCAAAAGCTTCCCGAAACAGGTAAGCACCCAAAATCACTTCGCCAGACTTGTCTTTTGTCGTAAAAACATGTTCGGTGATGCGGGCATTCCAGTGGCGCAGTTCCATCATCAGCAGGCCGGGGGTCAGGTAGGGAGCGCCCCGGGAGGGCAGGTCCTTCCGAATCTGGTCCCGAAGATCCTCTGCCCGGTCGTCGCGGGTATTGCCGCCTTCCAGTAATTCAAAATTCAGCCGCTCGGTCAGTTTGCGGTCTTTGGCAATCAAACGAAACAACAGTTTGTCTTTTTCTTTTGCCGGGAGATGGGAAATGGCATCCTTGAGCTCGTCGGATAGTTTGGCCACTGTTCTGAATTTTTAAAGAAATGCAAATATAAAAAACAAGGCGCCCCTGACCAACCTTATAATAATGCTGATGTGTGGGACGCTATTTAAACCTCACCCCCTACGAGGCCGTGTCATAAGTCAACGATCGACCTTGTACGACAAAATAAAATTGCTTGCTTCGGCACACAGCACCTTTGTGGCAATTTTATTTTGTCGTGAAATCTTGATTCAGTACTTCTGGCACACTAATCTGCTGTAAATAAAATACTTGAATCAGGTCTGACTCCCCCTCTCCAATGGAGGTTGGGGTTAGAAATCAATCTGGAACATAATCAACAATATTATTACCGACGCCCTCATTCTGGGTGGGCATGTTAGAAATCAATCTGGAACATAATCAACGGCGTTAGTCCCGACTGCTGCCGGAAAATCCATTGGTTCAAGTCTGGGTCGTAGGTGCGGTTAATGGCATCTACGTTGCGGCGATTGATCAGGTTTTGGATGTCCAGCGCAATCGACCACGACGATTTGTCGCTTTTTTGTGGCCCAAAGGGCCAAGCCCGTAGCGTCGTAATCGTACTAAAAATAAATAGGGCACTCCCTTCCTTTTGATGTTTATTCCTCATTTCAACACTGCCATATTAAACCATTGAAAATCAAGCCACATAAATGGTTTCATTTGGCTAAACTCCGGGTAATATTTTGCTAAAAATAAATGTGTTGAAAACCAAATAGTTAATCCCTATGGGTAAAGCCAAAGACTAAAGATCAATGGCTAGAGACCAACCAATAGTCATTTCGGCTCCGCGCAGCTCAATTTCGCGGGGTTATGTTCTCCTGCAATCGGGCAGCGATATCCAGTTAAATTGAATCAAGTAATTATCCGGAAAACAGTGGCCCGTGATTGATTGGATATTCGGGCGCTGCTATTTCGGCTTGTATCTGCTTTTCACGCAGGCATCATGTTCTAATCACTCACAAATTATTGAAGTTGCATGCACTGTGCACCCGCAGGGCGTGCCATGTTTTACCCAAAAAATGAATATTCATGCGCTTGAAGCTGTTTTTACCCCTAATGCTTTTATGGTGCTGGGCGCCGCTTTTTGGCGAAAATACCCATCCGGGTATGTGCCCCGATACGCTTGTCGTACAAAGTCAGTGGGTGTGCGAAAGCGACTTGCCGTTTGCCTTTGGCGGTCAATGGCTCACGTCGCCGGGCACCTACACCGATACGCTGAGCAGTGCCGCGGGTTGTGACAGCATTGTTCAGCTGAACCTGATCGTTACCTGTTGCGACCAGCCTGTTCCCAACTTGGGGAAAACTTGTGAAGGTGCTGTGCTGATGTGCTCGGGTACACTTTCGGTCACTACGCTGGACAACATGCAGGCAACCGCGGATGCTCCCGGGAATCTCGGTTCCGTATTTTGCTATCCTGTCGACAACAACGGGTGGTTAAAAATCGCAGTTTGTGAAACAAATCTTGCCCTGGGGGTTAGCGTGGAAAATTGTTCCGGCGGGAATCCCGGCTCGGAAGGCCTTGAACTCGCGCTCATGCAGGCACAAAACTGCGATAATTTTCAATTACAGGGCGATTGTGCTGTCGTACCTGTCCTGAGCACCGATACGCTTTTTTTTGAGAACCTCCTGCCCGGGGAAGCGTATTATCTGATGATTGATGGTGTGGCTGGAAGCGGTTGCAGCTTCCATCTGGACCCGATTTCGGGTGTTAACTCCGGCATTCCCGATGGCTTCATCACTTCCGGCAGCGCAACCGATGGTTACATCGACGGCCCAATGGATGTTTGTCCGGGAGAAATGGCAACCTACACAGTCCACCCTCCGGGATGCGCCATTACAGTACCGAGTTTCAACTGTTCACCACCCGAGGGCTCCTGTTCGTGGTGCGGCACTGGATTTGAGATAGATTCATTTGTCTACAAATGGCACATCCCTTACTGTGCATCATTTGTGGGCGACAGTACCGGCCTGAGCGTAAGCATCGTTTTTAACAATTGTGTGTTCACCACCGATACGGTTGTGGTGGATAGTATCTGGGTGGAACTGGTCCCTGTTTATTCCGATACTTTTTTTCACGCAGGCGACACCCTGACTTTCTGCCCCTGTTTTTGTGCCGGCTACAGCTGTGGCTCTGTTCCTTCCAAGAGCATTTCTATCCACTACAAGGTGGAGCATATTTATTTGGTAATTCCATGTGCAGGACCTGCCCCCGTGTTCCATGGCGTAACCTACGGTTCGCCCGGTACGTTTACCCAATACGATGTACCCGCTTGCACACTGTATTTTATTCATGTGAGTCAGGAACAAGCTACGCCGGCGTTCATACAAGCTTCTGCCAACGCGATCACCTGCATCAATCCGCTGGTAGAACTGCAGGTGGTCGGCAATTCCATATCGGTCTGCATCTGGTTTACGTCTCAGAACGTGGTTGTTGGTACGCAGCTTACCGTCGGTACACCAGGGTTTTATACTGCAGAGGTGACCGATCAGAACGGCTGTGTCACCACCGCAGGTGTTTTTATAGGCCTGGATGTAATTCCACCACCTGCTTTTCTGGGTCCGGATATCTCGATATGCCAGGAAGATACCCCTTATGCTTTGTCGCCTGCAGGCGTACAGGCCAGCTATATTTACCAGTGGAACAACGGGACCACAGGGCCTGTAAATCTGGTTGGACAAACCAACACGTATGCCGTCACGGTCACCAATCCGGTCAATGGCTGTAGTGCCTCTGATAATATTGCGGTGCAGGTAATGCCACCAAAATTTACCAATCTGAATGTGTACGGATTGTGTCCCGGTGAATGTTATACGGTGGCGGGTGACATCTTTTGTCCAAGTTTTTCCGGACAAGTTTTTACGACCGTCCTGCAAAGTTATTCGGGTTGTGACTCCACCGTTCAGGCTCGTTTTTTCCTGCAACAACCCGATACCCTCGACCAGGGGGTGGCCGGTGTGCTGACTTGCAACCAGCCCTCTGTTGTTTACGATGGTGCTGTTTATACCCAACCGGGCTACCATGTCAAACAAATAGACCCATGCACTTACCATGGTTTTTTCATTGAGGAAAACTTTGTTGTACCGCCAGTCAATGCCGGACCAGATCAGAGCGGCTGTCCGGGTTTGTACACGCTTGCGGTACAGAACACCGTACCCGGATGGCAATATGTGTGGAGTACAGGAGATACAGGCCCCAAGCCAGTGTAAGTGCGGATTTCGGAGGGACACATGGTTATTCGGTAACTGTTACCGATCCATCCAACGGCTGCATCGGAACCGATCAGGTACAAATTCAGGTGGCAGCAATTGCGCCAACTGTTCTGGCTCCTGTTTCGTTGTGCCTCGGAGAGTGTTATGATGTAAACGGAACCACCTGGTGTCCGAACCCCGGCGATCCCCGGCGGAAACAGTCCTGATCTCCTGGCAAGGTTGCGATTCACTGGTGCTGCAGCCATTTGTGGTGGCTGTGCCGGATACGATTGATCTGGGCCAGTTGGGGACGATCAATTGCACAATGTCCGGCATCATGCACAATGGTGTGCTGTACGATCAGGCAGGTGTTTATTTTGAGCAAATATCGGCTTGTGAGTATAATAGGTTCAGTATTGATGTTGATTTGGCTGCACCAAATGTAAATCTCGGTCCGGAACAGGCAGGCTGCAACGGATCCGTATTTCAACTGGTGGCCGGAAATAGTACAGACGGCTTGTTGTACAACTGGAGCGACGGCAGCAGTAACCCCGTGCTTGCTGTGAGCCCGCCCGATGGTGTGCATACGTATACGGTAACGGTTACTGATCCGGCCAACGGATGTTCGGCAACGGATGCCGTGGTGGTTACGCAAAATGCCGACGCAGTACCGGTGGTTTTGCCTCCGGCAAATATTTGTCCGGGCGAATGTTTTGTTTTTCAGGGTCAAACGGTATGTCCGCAAGCAGGCGATCCTCCTCTGGAAGCGCATTTTACCAATTGGCAGGGCTGCGATTCGCTTGTCATGCAGGCATTTGTTTTCAACCAGCCAGATACGGTCGATCTGGGCCTGATCGGTACCATCAATTGCATTTCCCCTGGAGTTGTTCATCATGGACAGCTCTATTACCAGGCAGGTAATTATGTGCAGCAGATATCGATGTGCGAATACGAAATGTTCAGTATTGCAGCAGATATGGCGGCGCCTGTCGCAGATATCGGCCCTGATCTGGCTGGCTGCGGCGGCTCCAGCTATCAGTTGACGGCAGGAACGTATAACTCCGGATATTTATTCGAATGGAGCAATGGGAATACCAACCCGGAACTTCTGATAACCCCCACGGATGGTGTGCATACCTATGCTGTGACGGTTACTAATCCTGTCAACGGATGTACCGTCACAGACTCGGTAATCATTACCCTGTACGCTGCTCCTGCGCCAACGGTATTGCCTCCGGCAAATGTTTGTCCGGGCGAATGTTTTGTTTTTCAGGGTGAAACGGTATGCCCGCAAGCAGGCGATCCTCCCCTGGAAGCGCATTTTGCCAGCTGGCAGGGCTGCGATTCCCTGGTACAGCAGATGGTAGTATTTCAACAGGCTGATACGGTGGAACTGGGTGTCATTAGTACCCTTACCTGCAACCTGAACGCGGTGATGTATAATGGGGTAGTGTATACCCAGCCCGGTTTCTATACCGCAGCGCTGGATGCCTGCACTTTTGAGCATTTCTATATTGCTCAGAATATTCAGGCTCCCGTTGCGAATGCCGGTCCGGACTTGAGCATCTGTATGCCCGAAACAATTCAGGTCAGCGTTCAAAATCCGGAGCCGGGGCTTGCATACAGCTGGAGCAATGGAGATACCGGGACTTTCACCAACATTACCCCGGAGGCTACAACAACTGTGGTACTGCAAGCAACCGATCCTGCCACGGGATGTTTTGCTTCCGATACGGTACAGGTTTTTGTGCAGGAGACGCAAGTGGTCAACATGGGGCTTATGGCCAGTATCACCTGCAAAACGCCGGTTGTTTCCGTTGGCGGGCATGAATTCTCAGCACCTGGAACCTATGTTTATTCGGAAGGCTGTACCGATAGTTTGTTCATGATCGGCCTGGATACACTTGCCCCCAACCCGAATCGGTGAATCTGCTTTGTCAGTCCGACGGAACTTATGAAATTTATATGGAGTATTCGTTCCAAAATAGTTGGCTGCTGAATCAAGGGCCTATACCTGCTGATGGTTTGCCGGTTGCGACTGGGATCGTATCAGGTGAGCCCTACGCATTGCTGCTGGAAAATCCGGAAAACGGCTGCCAGACGCTTCTGGAAGGAATTGCTGAATGTCCCGTGCTGTACACCCTGTATTTTCCCAATGTCATACAGCCTTCCAGCGGCGTCCCGAATGGTTATTTTACCTTGTACACGGGCCTGGAACAGGAGGTTCGCATTGACGCGCTTCGGATTTACGACCGCTGGGGCGAGTTGGTGTTTGCCCGTTTGGATTTTGATCCCAACAAACCTGAGTTGGGCTGGAACGGGCTTATAGATGGAAACGACGCCCTCCCGGGAGTATATGTGTATGTAGCAGTGCTGCGGCTTCCCGATGGTGAAGTTTTGATTAAAAGTGGCGATGTTACGGTTATAAGGTAAAAAAGAGCGCCGGGGCAAATGTAAGGTTGCCCCGGCGCTGACAGGAAAGCGCATTTTATGGAAAATCAGAAATCAATCTGGAACATAATCAACGGCGTCAGTCCCGATTGCTGCCGGAACAACCATTGGTTCAAGTCTGGGTCGTAGGTGCGGTTGATGGCATCTACGTTGCGGCGGTTGATCAGGTTTTGGATGTCCAGCGCAATCGACCACGACGATTTGTCGCCATTTTTACGGTACGCAACCCTGGCATCCGGGCGGAAATATGCCTCCACTTTTTCGCTAAAGGGGCGACTTTCATCCAATGGCGGATTGATGTCGTAGCGGGAGGGGTTGGCACCGGGAAGCAGCGGTGTGAGGCGCTGACCGCCGTTGTACAGCAGGCGCAAACTGGCCTGCCACACGCCACCGCGGGTGTTTTGCCACTCTTTGCCGGCCAGCAAGGAGGCCATCATGCCGCTGGAAAAGATGGTGGGGTGGGTGTTGCCATTAAAGTCGGTGTATTCCGACTGGAATACGGAGCCAGACAAAAGCATGAAACTGCCCCCTTCAAATGATTTTTCCACACTAAGGTCGAGGCCGTAGTTGTCGCCAGTTCCTTTGTTGCTCAACCAAAGGTCCGGGAATCCTGAAACCGTATTGAGCATGCTCCAACTCGTTTGCCCGCTGGCATCCACGGGAACATCAAACAAATGTTGGTAGTAAACTTCCGCCTTTATTTTTGTGGCTTTGGCCAGTGCAATGTCGTACCCCAGGACGAGATGATGTGCTTTGAGAAATTTCAAATCTTCGTTCACGCCGTCGCCAGCAAACAAATTTGGGTCGCGCACCATCGGATTGGCAAAATAGGCGCCAATGGGCAACATCCGACTGTGGATGCCATAGGCAAACGAGAAGCCTTGTTTTTCGTTGATCTGGTAACGAACTCCAAGCCTCGGCTCCAGACTGAAATCTCCATTCAAGGTCAGGTACATGGCGTGAACCCCGGCATTGATCGTCCAAAAGGCGTTAGGTCTGATGCGCAATTGGGCATAAGGCTGCACCAGGAAGGTACTGCCTTTGTCGTCGAGAATCGAAGCCGTTGGGTTTACCAACGGAATTTGCCATTTCAGGTTGTAGAAAACATCGTTCAGGAAAAAACCCGTTTTCAAGGAGGTTTTGGCATTGAATTTTTTGCTCAAATAGGATGACAGCACATAGCGGCCTTCAATGTAATCCTCGTTGTTGTAGGTAGTGCCGCGCATGTCAGTAGCTAAGGTGTCGTCGCGGTTCACAATATGCTGGCTCATGGCAGCCAGACTGGTTTTGATGTAGGCATCGTCGCTGAGTAATACGCTGTGATAGAACCCGACAGCGCCCATGTCGGTGGTGAAATAATAGGTATGGTAATCATCAAACGAATGCCAGTTTTCAACACCCTCTACTGCTTTAAAATCCTCCTGGCTTTTCCCCCCCATGCCCCAAAGCCCGAAACTGTGTTTGCGATTTTTGGTGGGGAAGTGAAGGTTGAACGACAGGTCCTGAAAGGTGTTGTCGGTGCGGGGCCCTACCAGATACAATCCCATTTTGTTCAGGATGCCGAGTGTAGAGTAACGGTAATTGACGAGGTAGGAGGAACCGGTTTTCTTGTTAATGGGCCCTTCTGTAGAATAATCAAGGCCGAGCAGCCCGGCGCGGAAAGTATGTTCCCGCTTTTCCGGGTTGCCTTTTCGGAACCGGATGTCGAACACGCCGGAGGTGGCATTGCCATACTCTGCGGGGAATGCACCGGTACTGAAATCGGAATTGGTGAGCATGGATATGCTGAAGATGGTGATGCCGCCGCCGGAGGTGCCCCGGCGCGCAAAGTGGTTGGGGTTTGGGATATCTATGCCTTCCAGTCGCCACAGGAGCCCGACACCTGAATTGCCGCGAATAACGATGTCAGAGCGATTGTCGCGCGACACCTGTACGCCCGGCAGTCCCTGCGCCATGCGACCTGGGTCGTTGGCGGCGGCGGCATAGCGCTGGGTTTCATCTACGGAAAAGGAGCGGGTGCTTACCACTGCGGCCTCATTGAGGGCTGTATTTCCCTTGTTGACATAGGTGACTACGGCCTCCCGGCTGGTCGTCAGCACCGCACCGATGATTTCAATGTTCAGAACCATTTCCTTGGCGCTGTTCAGCACAAAGGGCTCGGAAACATAGGGTTCGTAACCTACGTAGGTACACACGAGTTGTTGTCGGCCGACGGGAACAGAGGGCATCACAAAGGCGCCATCCACATCGGTAATGGCGCCGACGGCGAAGCGTGAGGTCTTTTACCACCACCGTAACGCCTGCCAGCGGTTGTTTGGACTCTTTGTCGACTATGGTTCCTTTTACGGTTTGGGTGGGAATTTGTGCTGACAGCCATGTCGGTGCAAACAGGCACAGCAGAGCGCTGAATTGGAATAGAGCCTTCATTGTTTTTCCTTTTGTAACGAAGGGCAAGTTAGGGAAATAAGTGCCTGGCGGGTAGTAAATAGTTTGCCCTCCCACCCGAAAATGAAAAAGGAGTTACAAACTTTCGTTCATAACTCCTTGATTTTAAAGTCGGGATGACAGGATTCGAACCTGCGACCACACGCCCCCCAGACGTGTACTCTACCGGACTGGCTTACATCCCGAATATGCTCTATTAAAAATTATTTGACATTTCTTTAGGGCAACTTAGTCGGACCAACGGGATTCGAACCTGTGACCTCCACGATGTCAACGTGGCGCTCTAACCAACTGAGCTATGGCCCGCATTTTTAAGCGGCCGCAAAGTTACATCGTGGGTATGCAATTTCCAAAACTTACCGGAGTAAAACTTGTATCGTCCTCCAAAAAGTGTGTCTTCCTTATCTGCATCTAGTCTTCCTTTTTAGTGGTGGTTTAGCGGCCACTAAGTTGAAGACCTTTTTTATTTCTTAGTTACGCTTTAGGGAATACTATCCAAGTTTTGGCGTGGAGGTTCAAATCCTGTCATCCCGACCCAAAAAGGAATGAACCCGACTGAGGGTAACGCCGCTGGCGTGTACTACAGTATTGTTTTGGCAACGCTGGCAGCACTCAAAAAATGCCACCTAATTGGAAATTTATTTCCGAAATATTGCTAAATGGCTCGGCATAGGGGAAACCTGGACCATTTT
>JADJUJ010000009.1 GCA_016710765.1 Lewinellaceae bacterium
GGGAAACGCCGTTTTCATTTCGCATTGACAGTAGGAAAATGGAAGTGGTCTTTCCGATCAACCGATGTTCGCAATGCCGATAACGATCGATTCCAGTGCCGGTCTGCACATGTTTAAAAACTGCAGCAGGCCCACGATATGGATAAAGTCCTCGGTCAGCAGACCCCATCCAGCACATAAACGACCGGAAAAGAGACGGTGTCCTCGGTCATGCGGAGTTGCTGGGCAGCAGAATGTTGAGTAACTCCGGTCTGCAGAAAGCATGTCAGACTTCAGGATTTCCCGGTTTGGCCCAAAACAATGGATATGTAGTTTGGCTTCCTTGTGCAGAAGGCGGGCGAAACTGCATAAGAGAAGCAAAAAAATGCTGGAAAAAGGTTTCATAAAGACTATTTATTGAGAGGAATTGGCCAATTGTATAGAGTGTACCTGCTTCTCCAAATTCTATGTAAAATTATTCTTCCGCAAAAACATTTGCACTGGCCAGCGTGGTCCTTTTCTGTTGCAGCAAAAATGGATTGTACCAGAGGCTGTTCATTTTGGCCCATTTTATGATGCCTGTCAGGGCCTCTGATATGCATCCCTTGTTCCGGAAAGGCCTTCGGGAATGCCACAATCAGATTCTTAATTTCACCCATGAGGTCCATTCTCCTGGTTAAAGCAAAAGGTCGCCCACCATCCGCTGGGTTCGCTTTATCAATGAGGTCCACATGGAAAACAGATACACCTTTTCCGGATCAGCCACATTGGGCAAAATGTGTGTTGTTCAAGGGCATCCACTCAGATCCTCTGAAATTTCTTGGCTGAAGTGCAGGCCCAGTTCCTGTTCAGCCGCCTGGCACGTTGATGGCGCGTATTTAGATCAACTGCCCATAATTCAAAGGGAAGCAACAACAGCCCCTCTGCGTGGAGATATGTGAAAAGCGTAATTCATGGATAGGGTTAAAATTTTGGGAATAACTGGTTTTGGCGGAAAGGATTTTTTAAAACCAAACAAGGTGGGATGCATTCGATCACGGCTCCAGGTACTCCAACGCAAATTTAAGCGCGTCTTTAGCCATTAGTGTTGGTCTTTGGCTTCGATCTCGATTTAAAATACTGTACCAGATTAAATACCAGAAATATTAGCATTAAATTTTGAACACCTTTTTAAAACAGCATGCATTATTTATCAACGAATATTTTGTTAAAAATTAATGCTAGGAAAACCAAATAGTTAATCCTTCAGAACAAAGCCAAAGACTAAAGACCAATGGCTAAAACCCAGTTTAGCGCGTGTCCAATATTCTGAGTAAGGCAATTGGACAGGGTGATCTTCCCAGTTCCATAATAGAACAAGGTGTTCGATATCGGACACTTTTCGTTTATCAAAATTGCCATAAATAATTGATTTTCAATTGTTTAAAACTTGGAACAGGGCTTGAAACACTTTAAGCGCAAATCAACATAATCAAAACAGAAATGGACAGAATTCTATCAAAACCAAATAAGGAAATCAAAGAAAATACTGGTGGTATGCTGGGCTGGCCATTCTGTTGTTGCTGGCAAGTGCAGGGTTAATGCGAAAGTTTTAGCCAATTCCATTTCACGCAGGGAAATCCGGACCGCCATCGCAGAAACCGGCGATGTTGAACAAACCTGAATGCTTCGGTGAAGTGTACCGGAATTTGAACAAGTAATTACCAGTCCCATCGCGGCTGTTATAAAATCGTATTTCAATACAGGCGCATCGGTTCGCTGGAGAACAACTTGGACCTCGATAAGGAGTTTACCAGAATGGAATTTGAGAAACAGCGCGATGCGCTCGAACTCAAACGCAACAGCATTGTAAAAACGAGGCTCGAACTGGACAAAAGTTTTTTTGACCTGATGATACAGGACTCCATAAAAGCCTGTCGGATAAAAAGCCTGCTGGCTGATGTAGAAAACGCCAAACGGCTCTTTAAAGCAGGGGGAGGCACGCATGAAGCCATCGACCAGGCCGAAACAAGCCTTCAGGTGGCAAAACTGGAAAAGCGTCAGCTCGAAAATGACATCAAAAGCCGACAGGCCATCATGCACCTCAGCATCCGTGAATCGGAAATATCGGCAGCCATTCAGGAAAAGAGTTGAAAGAATTTGAGCGGAAACTTCAACAAGCCGACATCGTAGCCAGCCGGGCCGGCGTACTCACCTATGTGAACCTCAACCTGGGGCAAAAAGTAGCGGAAGGTGGAGTACTGGCCAGGATCGCCGATTTAAACAGCTACAAGATTCTTGGCATTATCTCCGATGCGTACGCCGAGCAAAGGCGGGGTGGCATGCCCGTTTTGATTTCGCAAAAACGACAGTTTGCTGACCGGCGAACTGGTCAATATACACCCTGCCGTTTCCAACAATGTGGTCAGTTTCGATAGCGCTCCCGCCCACCAAAGCGGACAATTGCGACCCAGCAACGTAGATTTGTTCTTTAGTGACCGGACAAAAGCAAAAGTGGTGCAAGGTACAAAATGGCCCGGCCTTCAAAGGCGGCGCAGTGCAAGATATTTTTGTGCTAAAACCTAACGGCATTGCGGAGCGCAGAACCGTAAAAATTGGCATGAGCAATTTTAACTACGTGGAAATTACGGAGGGTATTGCACCGGGAGAAAGTGTCATTATTTCAGATATGGGTCGCTTTAAAAATGCCAGCACTGTTAAGATTCAATAAACCATGAAAAACAAATCTGTTAGAATAATTGCCACCCTGTGCTGTTTTTGCTGCGGCACTTACCTGTTGCCAGCACAATCGGGCAATCGCTTGACGCTTCAGGATGTCAGGCAATGGCCAAAGAAAGTCAATTGCGCCCAACAGGCAACGACCGAAAAAGAGACCCGCTATTGGGAGTATAAAACCTACCAATCCAATTTCAAACCGCAGTTGCTGCTCGATAGCCGCATTCCTGCATCTGTGCGGTCGTTCCGGGAAGTGGTAAACCGGATGGCGCCATTTTGTTCCAACCTGTTCGGTACAACAATTTCTCCATAGGAAAAAAATCGAACCGCTTAAATACAACGAAAGCCGGCAAGAATATTTGGAATCGCAGGAACAAATCGCGGTGACTGCCAACAATCTATTCTTTGACCTTTATCTGGCACAAACCAACCTGGGAATCGCTGAAACAAACCTCAAGAATACGACGGACATCCTGGCCATTGCACAGGAAAAATTTGACATGGGAAAAACCAGTCGGAACGAAATACTACAATTGCAATTGGAACAATTAAAATCCCAGAAAGCCTTGGCACGTTCCGTCGCGACCTGGAGATCAGTACCCTCAACCTGAAATCTTACATTGGTTTAACAAGAAGAGCGCTGGTTTTGGTGCAACCGCAGCCGCCAACCTGCCTGCTATTGCACCAGAAAAAGCACTCGCAGAGGCTCTGGCCAATCGCGCCGATGCCATTGCTTTCGGTCGGCGATTGCTGGAGGCCGGAACGCGGCGTTGCCAAAGCAAAAGGAGAAACAGGACTGAAAGCATCCCTTTCTGCCAGTGCCGGCCTTCCAACCCGCGGAGAACGGCTAACCGACTTATCCCAACAGGTTCAAACCCTGAACAAATTGCGCTCCAAATCAGTGTTCCTATCCTCGACTGGGGCAGATCCGAATCCCGGCTCCGAACAGCCGACGCCAACCAAAAACTGGCAAACTATACGGTGGAGCAGGACAGGCAAACCTTTGAGCAGGAAATTTACACCGAAGTCATCCTGTTTGAGATGCAAAAAGACCAAGCTGTTCCTAACCGCGCAAGCCGATACCATCGCCTCAGAAAATAATTAAATTGCCCGGGAGCGATATGTGCTCGGAAACCTCAGCATTACCGATCTCAGCATCGCGTTCAGTGAGAAAGACCAGGCAAACGGGACTATATCGATGCCCTTAAAGACTATTGGGCATCCTATTTCAGGCTCCGCTGGCTTACCCTTTTCGACTTTGAACGCAACGTAAAAATCCAATAATTGGCCTAAAAAACATGATTGACATGATTTTTCAGGAAAATCTGAATTGAAAATTCTGTCATACAACTTTATTCACCTTCCCATCAGATTCCTTTACCATGATCCAACTAACAAACATAGAAAAAGTCTACCGAACCGACACCGTAGAAACCACCGGCGCTGTCAAACATCAATCTGGAAGTGAGGCAAAGGGGAATTTCTCAGCATCATGGCCCTCCGGTTGCGGCAAAAGTACCCTCCCTAAACATCATGGGCCTCTTAGATGCCCAGTCAGGGAGGTGTTGTGGGAACGAAACCATACGGATTTTCAGACCAGCAACTGTCTCATTTTCGCAATAGGACCATTGGGTTCATTTTCAAAGTTATCACCTCATCAACGACCTGCCGGTACTCGACAACGTAGAGTTGCCCTTGTTGTACCGAAAAGTGTCGAGCAAAGTCAGGCGGGACCTGGCCAGGCTGCCCGGAAAAGTTGGATTGTCCAACCGCAAAAACACTATCCCGCCCAATTGTCGGGCGGCCAAAAACAGCGGGTAGCCATTGCGCGTGCCATCGTTGGACAGCCGGAAATCATACTGGCTGATGAGCCTACCGGTAACCTGGATTCTACATGGGCACCGAGATTATGGACATCCTTGATGCCTTGAACAGCAAAGAACAAACGACCATTGTGATGGTAACCCACGATGAACAAATGGCCCAGCGCACGCACCGTCTCGTGCGCCTGTTCGATGGAGCGCTGGTATCCTCCAACAATTTCAAATCAATATAAAACCGACCATTATGTTTAAAAACTATCTTAAAATGACAATGGCGGTGATGCGGCGGCGCAAATTTTTCACCTTCATTTCATTGTTTGGAATCACCATCACCTTGTTTATTCTGACCGTAGCCACTGCTTTTTACGAACACCTTTTTCGGGAAAATATCCTGAACCACCACGCGAGCGTTGCTTGTATGCAACAGTATTGGAGGAGTCGAATACCGAACAACAAAGCATGAGAAAGGGGCCATTCAGCCTTTACTACATCAATGAATTTGTACTTAAACTGAAAAGTCCTGAAAAATATCCTTTTTCACCCAACCCAACACGATCAACAGCTACGGGAATGGAAAAAAGCTCAAACTGTTTTTTAAATATACAGATGCCAACTTTTGGGAAATCACACAATTTGAATTCCTGGAAGGGCGCCCCTACACCCAACGGGAAATTGACCAAAATGAACCCGTTGCGGTCATAAACAATGAAACGAGCAGCGATTACTTCGGCAAAGGTGTTCCTGCAGCGGGAAAATATATTGAAATAAACGGGCAATCGCTGCGATGCATCTGATGTATACATGCCCTACAACCTGCAGAAGGGAAGTGGCCGGACATATTGGGTACAATGCAAACTACACCTTCATGGCCCTGGCGGCCTACAAGTCAGACATTCCCAAAATTCAAGCGGAATATGCAGATATCGTCAGCCGCATACCCCTTGTAAAAACAGGTGATTTTAATCCAACTAAAATTACATCCAGGCTGTCACCCTATTTTGAGAGCATGGTGCTGGAAACACTTTTGAGCGGCATGGGGGACAATGCGATGGTCTGGTTCTATGGTATGACAACCTTGTTCATCGTCCTGTTTATGTCCTTGCCTGCCATCAACCTGATCAACATAAACATCAGTCGTATTCTCGAACGCGCCTCTGAAATTGGAATTCGAAAAGCCTTTGGAGCATCATCGCAAACCCTTGTTGCGCAATTTGTTATAGAAAATGTAATCATCACCTTGCTCGGCGGGTTATTGGCTATCCTGCTATCCGGCTTATTCCTTTTTTGGTTTAACCGAAGTGGACTGATCGTTTATTCCGACCTCAGCATCAATTGGAAGGTGGTCATGATGGCGCTGTTGCTGAGCATAGCATTTGGCCTGATGTCGGGCGTTTACCCGGCCTGGCGAATGTCCAAACTGCCCATTGTAGACGCACTAAAAGCGTAAATGGCCTTTTGGGTTTTAGTCTTTGGCTTTGCTCGAAGCGTTAAAAACTGGTTTTCAGAGAATTAATACTTCGGGACAAAGCCAAAGACAACACCAAAGACCAAGACCAAAGACCAAAAGACTAAAGACCAAAGACCAAAGACTAACCCCACTCTTCTCCTTCTTCAAAACTTATACATACATCACCCATGTTTCAACATATCCTAAAACTGGTCTGGAAAAAGAAACGCAGCAATTTTTTAATGATGCTGGAGATCTTCTTTTCCTTCATCATCCTGTTCGCCGTTTGGACGCTTGGCATTTACACCTGGCGAAACTTTGCAACACCTTCCGGAATCGACATTGACAACACCTGGGTTGTTTACCTGGACTACAACGCAGAAAACGACAGCATCAGTGGTATTAACAACGGACTGGTAAAACAACAGTTGAATGCATTTCCAGAAATCCAGGCTTCCAGTTTTACTTCCGGCAACATCCCCTTCGGGTTTAGTACGATGAATTGGAGTAAATCCTATCAGGAAAAATCGGCAGTCACAGATGTTATTTCGGTTGAGCCTGATTTCCCAAACGTTTTTGGCATCAAAATGAAATCAGGGGCTGGTTCAAGAGCACCGATAACGTCGGTAATATCCGGCCAGTTGTAATCACGCAGCATCTGGCAACTGAAATGTTTGGTGATAAAGACCCCTGTAGGAAAACTGGCTTGACCCGAGTGAATCAGATACCAAACGCGATAAAGTAGTTGTGTGGTAGCGTATTACAAGCACAAGTCGTCCTTCCGAGAAACAGCAACCGCATGTTTCAGCCAACCAACAACAACGATGTATTGTTGTCCCTGAAAATGGGCCCAATACTGGCGCGGAACTGGAGGCACGCTTGGTAAAATCTCCAGCAAACAGGCAAAGACTGGACAATTGAGGTGCAGCATTACGACAATATGCGCTCAACCCAGGACAAATCGTGCTCATTCCCTTGCTCCTGCTGCTGGTTGTTTGCGGATTTTGGTTTTAATGTTGGCCTGGGATTGTTTGGTGTTCTATTTCAAACCATCAGCAGGAGAAAGGGCGAAATCGGCCTGAGAAGAGCCTTGGGCGCTACAAAACAAGCAATACAACTTCATTTTATGTCCGAGACCATCATGATCGCAAGTTTCGGCGTAGTTTTAGGGTTGTTTTTTGCTATTCAAATACCTTTGTTGCAGGTATTCGACCTGGAAAGCGACATTTACGGCTGGGCCATGTTGCTTGGCAACCTTATCAATCTTGTTGTTCACATCGCTTTGTGCCGGTACCCAAGTCGCTTGGCGGCAGGCATTTATCCAGCAACGGTGTTGCACGAAGAATAAAAATTTATGATCCTAATCATCGACGATGATATAGCGGTACGAACCTCACTTTCGCTCCTGCTGCAGAAAACAGGTTTCACTGTGCGCACTGCTGCTGATCCCATCTCGGCATTGGAAGAGGTGTCGAAATACCCTGTGGAATTGGTTATTATGGATATGAATTTTTCCAACACCACCACAGGGGATGATGGCTTGAATCTGCTTAAAACCCTCAAGATGCGCCGTCCGGAATTGCCGGTAATCCGGATTACGGGCTGGGCATCTATTGCTTTGGCGGTGGCCGGAAGGAAATTGGGCGCAGCAGATTTTATCAACAAACCCTGGCAAAACGCCCACCTTTGTTGATTCCGTCCAAACAGCACTGAAACTCTCGAAAGGCACAAACAGCATTACCAAAGGAATTTCTGCTTCTGCCGCGCGAAAAAAACTGGATGAGCAATTCGATTTTAGCGCCATCATTGGCGAAGATCCACAGATGGTTAAAATTCTGGAAACGGTTGGCCAGGTAGCCACCACCGATGCCGCTGTACTTATTATGGGAGAAAGCGGCACGGGGAAAGAACTCATCGCAGAGGCCATACACCAAAACAGCCGTCGGCAAAAATACCCATTTGTCAAGGTAAACCTGGGCGGTGTAGCGAGCAGCCTGTTCGAATCGGAAATGTTCGGACATGTACGTGGTGCATTTACAGATGCCCGGTTCGATCGGGCTGGCCAGTTTGAAATGTCGAATAAAGGCACCATATTCTTGGATGAAATAGGAGACCTGGGTTCAGCAGCCGGTGAAATTGCTACAGGTGCTCCAGGATCCCAGTTATAAAGTACTCGGGAGCAGCCGAACGAAATCGGTTGATGTCCGGGTTGTCTGTGCAACCAATCGAAACCTCGAAGACATGGTTTCCAAACAGCAGTTCCGGGAAGATTTATTGTATCGCATTAACCTGCTTACCATAAAACTACCGAGCCTTCGCGAACGCCAGGGTGACATTCCACCATTGGTTCATCATCTGCTCAACAACCTGAGCGAAATTTTACGGCCGCTCCTGCAAATAACACCAGAAGCGCTGCAATGGCTGCAACAATTACCTGGCCCGGCAAACGTCAGGCAACTAAAAAATCTGGTAGAAAGAACCGTGCTGCTAAGCCCCAATGATGAACTCAATCGCGCTTCGTTTCAGCAACAATACCAACCTGGAGAGCCTAAACAATTCCAGGGATTACCGGAAGTTGGGGCCATGACCTTGGAAGCCATGGAGATTCAAATGATTAAACGTGCCATGGATTTTCACAAAGGCAAGGTGGCCCATGTGGCCAAATCGCTTGGATTGACCGGAGCGCATTGTACCGTCGGCTTGAAAAATTTGGAATTCCATACAGCGAACCATCCTCCTATCCCGAATGAAACTGCGCACCAAATTCATCCTGTTTATCATCGTCATCCATGCTGCGGCGATTATCCTTTCCTTCTTTATTTTTCAAAAAAATAAATGGGTATTCCTCAGCTCCGAATTTCTAATCTGATTTCCCTGGCCATCAGTTGGTCTTTATAGAAAGAGTTAATCCAGCCCATGCAATTGTTGCTCCGGGCGTTGATGCCATTCACGATCGCGATTTCAATGTAAAATTTGTTGAAACCGGGCGCTATGAAATGGACAAATTGATTGGCGTGTACAATGCTATGATTGACCATTTGCGCAACGAACGGAAACTACAGCAGGAACAACATTATTTTTTAGAAAAACTGGTTCAAACCGCTCCTACCGGTATCATCATGTTGGACCCTTGAAGGAAGCGTCGAAAGCATCAACCCCAAAGCCATGGAATGGCTGGATGCACAAGCCCAAAACTGGCCGGGGAAGGCAGCAAAAAGTATTTCACACCCTGTCATGCAGGCTATCTCCGGAATGGCTGTCGGCACGGCAAAAACCATTTCCGGGCGGTAGCCGAACCCTAAAATTGCAAAGGCGCAATTCATCGATCGCGGTTTTCCCCGCATATTTATCATGATAGGAGGAACTCACCGCCGAAATCCTTTGCCGCTGAAAAACGATCCTATGGCAAAATTATCAGGATGATGGCACATGAGGTCAACAACTCCGTGGGTGCCGTAAACTCCATTCTCGATACTACCTTACAAACACAGCCTAAAGATGCAGCAATTTGCTTGGCGTTGGAGTAGCGATCCAACGCAACGACAACCTGAACAGGTTCATGCGCAATTTTGCCCATGTTATCCGACCCCGGAGCCCAACAAGTCCAAGCTGACCTACATAGCTCTTGTTTTCGGTATCACAACTGATGGGGTTTAAGGCCCTTGAAGCAGGAATAACCCTTGAACTAAAACTAACAGACGCCGTTTTTCAGATCAATGCAGATGCTAGTCTGCTCGAACAAGTGCTGATTAATGTCATTAAAAACGCAATTGAAGCAACGCCACCGACAGGCCTCATCGAAATTACAACCAATACCCAACTCAGCCTACTGGAAATCAGCAACAATGGCGACCCCATTCCTGTAGAAATAGAGGACAAATTATTCTCCCCATTTTTCAGCAATAAAACGGAGGACAGGGTATCGGCCTAACCCCTGAGCCGTGAAATCCTAACCGCACATGGCTACTTTTTCCTTGAAAACCAGGGAAAATGGGCGTACCGTTTTCCAGATCAGCAATTTGTAAAACAGGGTTTTGAGTGCTGTTACTACCCTCCCCTTTTCGATCCAGAAATTTCCCCTGAATAATTTCCTGTACCGTTTTTTCACTCAATTTGGTTTCCAGCCAGGATAAAATATCAAGATACAGGAAGGGCCGGGGCGCTCAAGGAGTTTGTGGTGCACGTTTTAGGCCCCGTCGATGACAATGTTCATTTTGAATACATCAAAAAGAACAACCGGGAAGCCGGTCCGGCACTGGGGACTTGAATTCCGGCAACCAGGCTGGCTGCAGCCATTACAGCAGCGTCTGGATCAATACCATTTCAATTTTGAGTATTTGAATGGGAACAGTGATTCGTTGCGGTTTTGGGTTTGAGGGTTAGCATTCGCAAACTACCCGAACAGGAAGAAAAATCAAGTGCACTGCTTGAAAAGGCTTTTTTACCTTTGGCGCAACTGATCATTTTTCATTCGAGCCATGTCCTACCTTCTTCCCCCAACGCTACACTACCATGCCCTTCCGCCGCTCCGGCCGCAGTGGCCTCCTGCTGCCCGCCATTTCCCTTGGCCTGTGGCACAACTTTTGGCGGTGTGGACGTTTATGAGCACTATCGGAAAACTCTTTTTCTGGCCTTCGATGCCCGGTATTACCCATTTTGATTTGGCCAACAACTACGGGCCTCCTCCCGGATCTGCTGAGGAAAATTTCGGCCGGATTTTACACGCGGACTTCCGCAACCATCGCGATGAAATGATCATATCCACCAAAGCCGGTTATCGGATGTGGGACGGCCTACGGCGAATGGGGCTCCAAAAAATACCTAATTTCCAGCCTGGACCAGAGCCTGCGGCGCATGCAACTCGATTATGTCGATATCTTTTACTCCACCGCCCCGACCCCGACACGCCAATGGAAGAAACCATGATGGCCCTCGACCAGGTGGTTCGGCAAGGCAAAGCCCTGTACGCCGGAATTTCCAATTACAACGCCGAACAAAGCGCCGAAGCCTTTGAAATACTCCGCAGGCTGGGTACGCCCTGCCTTATCCACCAGCCCTTATACAGCATGTTCGTCCGTGACCCGGAAGCCGGATTGCTGGAGGTACTGGAAAAAGAAGGCGTAGGCTGTATTCCATTCTCCCCGCTGGCGCAAGGCCTGCTAACAGCCAAATACCTCAAAGGCATCCCAGAGGACTCGAGGGCCGCAAAGCCTCATGGCTTTTTGCAGGAAAGCGCGGTAACACCGCAACGATTGACTCAGATCAAAGCATTGAACGATATCGCCATGGCACGCCACCAGTCGCTGGCCCAAATGGCGCTTTCCTGGTTGCTCAAAGACCCTCGGGTTACTTCGGTATTAGTAGGCGCCAGCCGCCCCGAACAACTCGCCGACTCCTTGAAATGCCTGGGAAACATCCATTTTGAAGGGCACGAACTGGAGGCCATTGAAGCAATATTGAAAAACTAGTGCAGCGTCCGGCGACTTGTTTGTTACGCGTCCCTGCCGATTTTTTTTGCACGGATTGTACACTGATTTTAATAATAGATTTTACACAGAATGTGATACCCACCAATTATTTAATTTTTATTCCCGTAGATTTTTGCTCAAAATTTTGAGACTTCCATTATAAGATGCCTTGACACGACGTGTCCTGCTTTTAAATCTCACTTTGCGCTTCTTTACAATACATGTTTACCTGCTTGCCCAAAACAGGCATTTTTTGAGCTTAACCCGGCACTTTCCCAAATAATCCTTAATTTTATCCAGCCTAACCAAAATACTATGTCAAAAAACATACAGAACTTATCAGCACGCAAGGGACTCGACGAAAATCTCTTTGAAGAACTGGCAGCCACCCGGCAAGAAAACGGTCTGCCCGATAAGGCAAAACTGGCCGATGTTGCAGATAAATTTCTGATCGGAAAGGCCTCTGCATACGGCGCAGCCTCTTTACGACTTCCTGAACCCGCACGCCAGCGGGAAAAAGCATTTGTTTGTTCGGGAAGCGCCTGCCTGCCCGCAGGAACCCAAGATGCCGTTAAATCCGATTTGGAAAATACGCTGGGAGCCGGTACCATCGGTGAAGTGTACTGCCTGGGCCGTTGCTATGAAAACCGCGCTTTCCACCACGATGGCAAGAACTATTCCGGAACCGATGCCGATCAGGTAGCAGATGTTTGCCGGAACGGCGCAACTACTAATGCGGCGCCATATACCCACCAGGGCCTTGGACAAGGCCTCTTGTCTTTCCAGGCAATGAGCGCCGATGAGTGCCTGCAATTGCTGCCCGCCTGGCTGCAACGCGCCCTGAACAGTTGTTACAGGAACTTCAAACTTCCGGACTTCGCGGTCGCGGCGGCGCAGGGTTTCCCATGGCCATCAATGCAAATACCGTCAGGAATGAGCCTGCTGATGCCCGTTACATCGTTTGCAATGCCGACGAGGGCGACCCCGGTGCCTTTCCGACCGCTATTTGCTGGAAGAACAGCCGCATCTGGTGCTCATCGGAATGATTTTGGCGGGCTACATGTCGAACGCCAGCGATGGCGTGGTGTACATCCGCGCCGAGTACCCCGAATCCATAGCCCTTACCACGCGTCTGGCGGATCAACTCAACACCCTTTTCCCGATCACAACATTTGGCGGAGCCACCTTTACTTTCGCCTCAAGGTGGTCAAAGCGCAAGGCGCCTACATCTGTGGAGAAGAAACCGCCCTGCTCAATTCCTTGGAGGGCAACCGCGCAGAAGTACGCACCCGTCCGCCCTTCCCGGCACAGTCGGGTTTGTATGGAAAACCTACTGCCGTAAACAATGTAGAAACCCTGGCCAGCATTCCATTCATCGTGCAGGAAGGTGGAGCGCGTTTTAAAAAAATAGGTACCGAAAAATCGAGCGGCACCAAACTGCTTTCCCTCGACAGCCATTTCAAGCGCCCTGGCTTGTACGGAGGTAGACATGGGCACTCCCCTGCGTGTGGTGGTAGATGAAATGGGCGGTGGCTTTCGCGAGCCGGTCAAAGCCCTGCACATCGGCGGTCCGTTGGGTGGACTCGTTCCCATGAGTAAAATTGACGATTTAAGCATTGACTTCGAATCCTTTGCCAGCAATGGTTTCCTGTTGGGCCACGCCTCAATTTTGTCGGTACCAGAACGTTTTCCCTTGGTAAAATACCTGGAACACTTGTTTGCTTTTACCGCGCACGAAAGCTGTGGAAAATGCTTTCCCTGCCGGATAGGTTCGGTGCGTGGCAAGGAATTACTGCAAAAAGCACAATCGGAAAACTACCAAATCGACCGTGAGTTGTGGAACGACTTGCTCGAAACCCTGGAAAAAGGGTCGCTCTGTGCCCTTGGCGGCGGTATTCCTTTACCGGTTAAAAATGCGATGCAGTATTTTAGCGAGGAATTGAAGCCTTATTTTTCTAGAGGATAAGGAGAGGAGAGAGGAGAGTAAAGGAGAGAGGAGAGAGGAGGAGAGAGTAGAGGAGAGAGGAGTGAAAAGCCAATACATTACAGCCTAATTTAAACTACCATGTCAAATCTTACCACTGTTGCCTATATCAATGATCAGCCCTGCGCCTACGCGCCCGGGGAAACCATCCTGCAGGTAGCGCGCCGTCATTTTGGCAAAGACAGCGTACCAACGCTATGTGATGCGCCAAACCTGGAGGCCTATGGCGCCTGTCGGGTTTCGCAGTGTAGAAGTGGCCCTCCAGGCTGGTGGGCCCCGGCGCACCAAGGCATCCTGTCATACCCTCATGGAGCCCGGCATGTTTATCTATACAGAAACACCGGAGATCCAGAAATTGCGCAAAAATATCGTTGAGCTGGTGCTTACCGACCACCCGCTGGATTGCCTGACCTGCGAAGTGAATGGCAACTGCGAATTGCAGGACACCGCCGCCCGTGTGGGCATACGAAAGGTCCGGTATCCGGATGGCGAAAACCATCTCGATCGGGAGAAGGACCTGAGTCACCCCTACCCTCACTTCCGACCTGTCGAAATGCATCCTGTGCTACCGTTGTGTGCGGGCTTGCGATGAGGTGCAGGGACAATTTGTACTCAGTGTCGAAGGCCGCGGCTACAACAGCCGAATCATAAAAGGCATGGACCAGAACTTCCTGGAGTCCGACTGCGTATCCTGCGGCGCCTGCTCCGCAAGCATGCCCTACCTCCGCTATTTCTGATGTGTTTCAGTCGAAGTCGGTTGTTGGACAAGACAAGGTGCGGACCATTTGCACCTATTGTGGCGTGGGCTGCAACCTGGAAGTGAGTGTAAAAGACAATTCCATCCTCAGCATACAAGCGCCCTACGGCGCGGAGGTCAATTCCGGCCATACCTGCCTGAAAGGCCGCTATGCCTTCTCTTTTTACGATCACCCCGATCGGCTTCGCCACCCACTCATCCGGCGGAACGGGCAGTTCGAGCAAGCCAAAGCTGGGATGAAGTATACGACTACATTGCCGAACGCCTTTCGGCCATTCGCGACGAAAACGGCCCGGATGCCATTGCCGGCATTTCTTCTTCCCGCTGTACCAACGAGGAGAATTATTTGATGCAAAATTCATCCGCGCGGTCATCGGCACCAACAACATCGACGGCTGTGCCCGGGTTTGTCACTCCCCTACTGCCATTGGGATGCAGCGCACTTTTGGAACCGGTGCAGCCACCAATTCCATTGCCGACCTGAAACACACCAGCGGCATGTTGGTGATCGGCGCCAACCCAACTGAAGCGCACCCTGTCACCGGGGCCAAGATCAAACAGCAGGCAATGAAGGGCAAAACGCTGATTGTAATCGATCCGCGTAAAACCGAAATGGCCAAATACGCCCATTACCATTTGCAACTCCGCCCCGGTACCAACATCGCCGTGCTGAACATGATGATGTATTACATTATCACGGAAGGTCTGGAGGACAAAGACTTTGTCAGCAGCCGTACGGAGGGATTTGAGGATTTGCGGCGGAATATTTTATCCAGCAATATCGATGAACTGGAAGAAGTTTCGGGTGTACCGCGAGAACAAGTTCGCGCAGCAGCCATCGCTTATGCCACCTGTGGGCCGGTAATGTCGTTTCACGGACTTGGTGTAACCGAGCACTACCAGGGAACCTTTGCTGTGATGCAAATTGCCAACCTGGCCATGCTCACAGGCAACATAGGCAAACCCGGTTGTGGGGTCAACCCTTTGCGCGGACAAAACAATGTTCAGGGCATGGCTGATATGGGCGTACAGCCCTACCCAGGGCGCCGGTTACCTCGGATGCAACCGATCCTGCAGTGATCCTTCAGTATGAGCATTTCTACGGTGCCAAACTGCCGAACCACATTGGATATACCATTCCAGAAATGTTTGACGCCGCCATTTCCAAGCAACTCAAGGCACTCTGGATCATGGGAGAAGACATCGTGCAATCGGACCCCAACACCACCAAGGTCATTAAAGCCATGGAGTCGTTGGACCTCTTGATTGTACAGGAGATATTTATGACAGAGACCGCCAAATACGCGCACGTGATTTTGCCCGGCGCCTCTTTCCGGAAAAGAAGGTACGTTTACCAATGGGGAACGCCGGATTCAGGCCGTCCACCAGGTAGTGAAACCCATTGGCGAATCAAAAGCCGACGGGCAGATCATGGTAGACATCATGAACCGCATGGGCTACACGCAGGCGCCCTATACGGCCAAGGGCATGTTGGAAGAGATTTCAAAAAATCGTCCCCTTCTTTGCCGGTGTAAAATGGGAGAACCTGGGCGATCAGGGAAAACAATGGCCGGTTGCGCTGGATGGGAAAGATACCCAAATCCTGCACCAGGAAAGTTTCAAGCGGGGAAAAGGCCGTTTCTTTTTCCGTGAATTCGTAGAAACAAAAGAATTGCTCGACAACAGCGTGGAATATCCTTATATCCTGACCACCAACCGCGTGCTGGCGCATTACAACGCAGGAAACCATGACGCGCAGGACGCGTAACGTCCGAATCGTAACGGAAGACGTACTCCTGATCCATGCCAACGATGCCGCCAAACACAACATCCAGCAAGGAGATTGGGTTTGCATCGAATCGCCCAGGGGCAAAATCGATCTTAAGGCAGACATTTCGGAAAATGTAAAGGAGGGCATCCTGAGTACCACCTTCCACTTCCCGGATATCATGGTCAACCTTGTGACTTCCGATGTACACGACAGTGAAGCAAAATGCCCGGAGTATAAAGTCGTAGCGGTGAAAATCAGAAAAGCCCGCCGGGTGGCAGAAAGACATGAAAAACAGGGCAATACCCTTGTCTAGATTTTACCATATCACCTTAAAACTTGCTGCAATGAAGCATAAACAACGTTTTTTCAAGGGTGCATGCTTTTATTGGCGGCCTTGATATTCTCCGGTTGCCCGGTTAGTACCGATTATCCCTTGGGCGAAAACGGTACCGAAAAAATCGATAAAAATCTTTTCGGAACATGGACAACCGACAATGCGGACAGCGAAGTCAAAAAAGTAACCATTAACAGCGCCGATAACCTGACATACAATGTTTCCGTACAGGAAAAAGGAGAAATGTATGCTGCAGAAGAGGATCAGTTTAAAGCCTGGCTTACCAGACTGGACAAGCGAACCTTTTTAGTGCTTCAGGAATTGTCAGAAGGCACTGATACAGGCAATTACTTCCTTTACCACCTCCGTATCAGCAAGAAGGAACTGGTCACACACGATGTAAGCTTGCTGAAGGAGGGCATCGACGCTGTGGTGTCGACGGAGGCTTTCCGCAAGGAGGTGAGTGCTTCATTGAAGGACGCGAAATGTTTGACGAGCGAAATCGTATGGCTGAAGGAGAAATGATGACAGGTATCAACCCTTAGCCTGTCAAGCGTCAATTCTTTTTGATTGGAATTTCTACATCTTTGTTGAAACCAATGCTATAGATTATGACGAACGATAAAGTGTGTAGGTGTTTGGCTGGACGTCAAAGATGCCTACATCGTTCATTTGGCAACAGAAACCAAAGAACAGCCTAGGGTCACCCATATCATCTCTAACATCAATACAGGCGTTTCCAAAGGAGGCTCCAAAACCAGTTGGCCCTGGGGCCGCAGGGCGGCGTTTCCGAGCGTATTGTGACGGAGAAGAAGCACCACGAAGAGAAACTCGCTCGAAGAAATCATCAAGGCTTTGGGAGCGACGCCGACGCTTTGTTTATTTTTAGATCTTCCCGGCCAAGTACGGCTTGAAAAAACGCAATCGAAGCGATCAGCACTTCCCTACCGAGATCATGGACGTTCGCGCTGCTGACCAAATGACACAGAACCAGATGTAGGCAGAGGCGTGGGAATCTCTTTATTGAACACTATGTACCGACGGTAAAATAGTCGATGCTGACTTTAGAACCTGCCTTCCAAAAACTCCTAACATCGGTTGTTGGACCTGGAACTTTCCTGAGGCCAATGGCCTGAGTTTGGGTAAATCTCCAATTGAGATTTCGGATGCGGCGGGTGAAACCCGTACGCGAATTCGGGGAATTCCGTGTGTCCTCGGCCCCCAAAGAATTAGGTAGGTGCGGCGATTTTCTTAACAATATCCACAGGTGAGGGTTGTTGCGCACCTGGGGGGATATTGGTTTAGGCTTTTCGCTTCCCGGCCGGAGAAAAGTTGGAAGTGCTGGTCAATCTCATTGCATCGTTTACCCGGGTATCGTCGGCGTATCAGTCTTCCAGCATAATCCGAAAAAGCTGACCTGGGGTGTGTTGCGCCGAAATACCTCGACCAATACGGGTGACCGGCCACAAACCGCACCAGGAGAACCCACTTTTCTCAAAGCCCGGCGCATTCAGCAACACCAACTTGCGCAAGCGTTCAAGGGCTCGAAGGCATAAAACCAGGCAATTCGAGCCCCAAGGCCATTGCCCACCAAATGAAATTGTCGCAAACGCAGGGCGCCATCGAATTCTCCAGAAAACTCACATTACAAAAAAGTACTGTAACTACCCCGAAGTGGCCCGGTTAGTCCAAACCGGGAAGATCCAGCACAATTACCTTATACGATCTGGAAAGGGAATCTACCCAGGCATCCCAGGTGTGCATGGAATTGTCGGCATCGTGCAGCAACACCACAGTGCTTCCCCCTAACCCACCACGCGGCAGTGTACTTGTGTACCTTCAACGGCAACGATGCGGGAGTCGGGGTAGCCATATTTTCCTGTAACTTTTCAGCCGGAATATCCTCGTGGTAATTGACTAGAATACCGCCCAAAATCAACAGCAGGAACAGCCAGCGCAGGAGCTCGGTCAATCGCCATTGACCTGGGAAAATCGCCTTGAAGGCTCAATTTGAGGTTCTGATTCCACGGATAGGGGGTTAAGCAGATGTTTTAGGGGATTTGCATTGCGCTGGAGGTAGGCAATGGCAGCCGCAAGGGCAAACCGCCAATGGCACCCATTCCCATGCGCATTAACACGGGGCCGAAGGTCATGGTCGTTCCTTCTTTTGAAGGAACTGAATATTTCTTCGAAGGGTATTGGCGCCGTCGGGATCATCGGTACCAGCCGCCAACCGCTCTTGTAACATCTTCAACAACGAAGCGGTTTCCATTTGCAGCAATTCGGGACCCGCCAGGCAGAGAATAGTAAAAGTCAATAGGCCAGGTTAATTAAAATAAATACCAGAAAGGGCGTTCGGGTGATCATTCGGAAGTCGCGGTGCACGCCATTAAGTACAATCCTCCTTCGAAGCCTGAAACATGCACAAAACATATACCACCATGGATGACCACTGTAATGAATGGATTCAGAAAGAGGTTTTTATCTAATGGTATAAACAAAAAGAAATACATCACGACAAAACAGCCACCGAGCAAACCGTATTTCAAACCGGGATTTTTCATAATTGCTGATCATAGTCATAAAAAACGTCCTGGCGCCGAAGCAATCCGAGGCGGGACGGGGGCAAAGGTACAATTTCCGTTTTGAATTTGAGGATCAGGCTTGCGGGTCGCGGCGCACAATGGCGCCGGCAACCAATCCGACCAAAACTGGAAAACTACCCCGCCAAGGACTTGGGTACTCATGAAGGCAGGATTCATGGTAAATCGGGCAAAGCCTGAGGCCATTTCAATCTGCTCCTCACTCATCCCCTTGCGCTTCCCACTGCTGGGTCATGGCATCCTGCATAGTGGAAATAAAATCGGGGTTGATGACATACAGAAAAAGCAACATCCATACGGCGCTAACAACACCAGCAATCAGGCCGGTCATGGTGCCTACGCCCATGCCCCGACCGAGGCCGAGATATAACGCGGCCCAACTCCTGGTCGCGGTGCTGCTTAACAGCCATGGTTACTGCCCAGATGGGAACGGGCAAAGCCGATGGCGCTGAAGAGCATTTTCGACCACATGGTGCGGTGGGCATGCCCACGTCAGCGCCGATCAAAGCCAACAACCAGCGAAGTGGAAGCTACTGAAACTGCGCCCCAGATAAGGTCATAGCGCATAAAGCTTATGGGACGAAGGGACACTGTAGAGGGGCTCCGGTGTCATTTGATCAATCATTGTCATAGCAAATCTTTTAAGTTTAGTTTCGTTCTAAGCCCGAATTCCCATGGATTCTGTCATTTTTCCC
>JADJUJ010000010.1 GCA_016710765.1 Lewinellaceae bacterium
ACATTTCCAACTATGCCATCAGGTAGAAAAAGCCGACGGCAGCGCTGTTGCGCTTTTTCAGGGAGTGGCCTATCGCAAACAACGCAACTGGGAATAGCGTTATACCTCCGCCCCGCCTTATTTTTCCAACATGAGATGGCTTTTACCTTTCCTGCTTTATGGCTGTTGCTGAATTCCTCCGTTGGACTTTCTCAGCCTGGATCTTCCATTTATGTGATTCTTGCGACAACAGATGTGTTCCTGCACTGGTTTTTTGGATAATGGCGCAGCCAGCCTCACCAGGTTGTCGGGCGCAACACCCATTCAACTGCCTGGTCAAATACCAATACCGGTAATGGCGGCACCGTCGTACTGGACAATGGGCAACCCATCTCTTCAATTGAATATTCTAGTACCTGAAGTGACTATCAGTTTATGCTGACTGATGCCAACGGTTCAGATACCACTCCCATCGGCCAGCATAAACGAGCCGCCACCCCTGTTACGCGCACTTCAGGTACTATCCAACTACAATGGTTTTCCTGTGGCCTGTGCCAATGCCATCAATGGCCGTGCGCGCTTGAATGCCAGCGGAGGAACGCCGCCACCTTATAACTATTCCTCCTGGCCTTCCGGAGAGTTGCAGATGGAGGCCGACAGCCTTCCGGCTGGTAACAGGTTGTGGTATGTACGATTTTACCAGTATTGCTCGCTAAGTTTTCCTTGGGTACTCAATGCTCCACCTGCTATTCAAATCGATCTTGTTGTAACGGGCGAAAAATGCCTGGCGAAAACAGCGGCGCCGTCAGCATCCAAAGTCTGACGGGTGGTTTACCGCCCTATGGCATTGCCTTTAACCAGGGCAATTTCCGGCCAGCAAAGTACCTGGATGAAACTAGTCCCTGGCAGTTATTTTATTGATGTTGTGGATGACAATGGTTGCATCCAGTCTACCGCTACCATTTACCCACCGGCCTTGAGTTTGAGTTTGATGCCGGCCCTGATCAGGGATATATTCTCCGGCGACACCATCAGCTGCAGCCGCAGGCAACCACCCCATTGATACGCTTTGGGCGCTTCCCACTTTATATGCTTTTTCCAATAATACCCCGATCTCTTTCGGCGCCGCGTTTTAATACCGCCACCTTTCAAATTGTAGCCATCGACAACCAGGGCCGCCGGGCGGAAGAGAAGGCTAACGGTAACGGTGCATCGGAAACGATCCATTACGCCCCCAATGTTTTTATCCAGGGCAACCAAAGTGCAGAACCGATATTTTATGCTGTATGATGGTGGTGGTATCCGTGAAATCCGAACGCCGGTTTTGGTATTTGACCGCCGTGGCAGAAACGTTTACCTTGGCGAACACTTACCGCCTTCCCAATTTGAAATGGGATGGGATGGTACCGAGGCAGGCGGGGATGCACCCCGCCGATGTTTATGTTTGGGTGGCGGCAATTCGGTACTCCGACGGTCGCCTGGAAGAAATGCGCGGTGATTTGACCCTGATTCGCTGAGCAGACAGACTTTGACACCTGTTTTCGTGATTGCAGACTACCTTTGTATTATGAAACGAATATTGGTTTTACGATATGCCCTGCAAATTGCCCAAAGCAACGCGCAGGTCAACACACCAGCAGTCCGCACGGTTACCCTGGAGGGGCTTCTTTCCAACTGGCACTCAACAACAGCACCCAGATAAAGAAAGCCAAACTCGAAAAGATTACATCAAACAACGGCTCCGACTGGAGCGCGGCGCCAGTTTTCCTCAGGTAGATGCCAAAATCGGGTACGATTACAACCCTGTGCTCGCCACCCAATTTATCCTCGGGGATGTGCTGGGCCGACCAGGAGAGCCCTATGTACCCATACAGTTTGGTCAGCCCTGGTCGCTGACCGGAAGCGTTGATTTCGAACAGGTACTGTACAGCGAGGCCGGCCGCAGGTCGCTGCCCGCTACTTGCCGTTACCCGAAACCTGTATGACATCCTGCTGGAACGCAGCGGAAGAGGAGGTGATTTCCAAACCGCCAAGGTGTTTTACCAGACCCTGCAAACCGAACAATTGCTCCGTACGGTTGATGCCAACATGGGAAAATTCGATGCCCTGCAAAAGAATGGTGGACTCCAACTGCAAAACGGTTTTGCTATACCCACCGACGTGAAAAAGGGTACGGGTGGCGCGAACCAACCTCGAAACCCAGCGGCTTAACTTGCTCTCGGGTATAGAAGCCTTGCGCCAAACCCTGCAGTTTTTTTTGTGGTGTTCCCCCTGGATGAGTCGTTCGAACCATTTGCGGAGTATGAAAGCCCGGGTTCCGACTCCCTGCGCTGGTTGGCGCTGCCCTTTTCGCTGGAAACCACCACCGAGTTCCGCGCGCTGCAGCAACAAATAGAATTGTACAACATTCAGTGGAAAAGCCAGCGCGCTGAAGGCTATCCAACCTTGAGCGCACATGCCAGTGCCTGGTACCAGACCCAGCGTGCAGACCTGCAGGTATGGGATCCCAACCGGAACTCCTGGTATGGCATGGCCAATGTAGGCGTAAAATCAAAGTACCGGTATTCGACGGATTCCGGCGCCACCGAAAAGCCGACCTGCTTCGCCTGGAGGGCCAAAAAACTGGAGGTGGACCGTCCCAGGCTTCACCGGCGCCAAAGAACTTGACTTTCGGCTGAACCAGACCCAATACCGCAACGCACTCCGACAACTTAAACCCAGGAGGAAAATGTGTCCCTGGCACGTGAGATTGCCGAAAAACTGGTGCTGCAATACCGGGAGGGGGTAACCCCGCTGACCGATGTGCTGAACGCACAAACCCTGCTCTCTGAGGCAGAGACCAATTACTGGCAGCAGGTGTTTTCCTACAAATTGGCGGTGCTCAACCTGCTTAAAGCAGCGGGAAGGCTGGAGGAACTGCGGGGGGCAGATGTAGGGGGGCATATATGACACTTACTTATCAATTAATTTCAAAGAGTTGCAACTGTTGAATTCGGAACTTATATTTGCTAAAGCAATATTGGGTTAGAACTAAAATTTGCCTACTTGAGTACGCACGAAATCTATTGTTGAATGTGCTGGAAAGGCGTTTGTTATTCAAAATGAGTTAAGGCTGGGATGACCATTAGACAAGAATATCGAAGGGTTGGGGAAGAAGGAGGTATTAAAACCGACAAACCATCAACATCAATAAACCAAAGTAGAAAAATGAAACGCGCTTTATTCCTTGCCATTTTCATGGCATTGGTCTCTATTTGTCCAGGCCAAGATTCCCTGTTTTACCGGTACGCCGATGTGAAATATCCGATCGGTGGTGCAAACAGCAAAGCGACAGTGGCCGTAGATTATGGCGAAGTGGCAACCGGTTGGGGCAAGGTTCCCAACATTATTTCCGACAAAGAAGGTAAGAGCATCAAGTTTAAATCTCCAGTTGATTGCCTCAACTGATGAGTGCTCATGGATGGGAGTTAGTTCACACCTATGTAACCGAGGATGAGATGACCAAGGTGGCATCTATACAGTATCTGCACTTTCTGATGCGGAGGAAGGAGGTGTATATAGATGAGTGACTGCCTGGCAGTCAAGACCAAACACACTACTGACCTGTATGCTCGGTCACTTGAGGAGCATGTGAAGCGGATGGATGAGGATTACAGGTTTTAATCACACGACTTCATTGTTAACCACCTAAATATTCCATTATGAAACAGATCCTTCATCCCAAATTTCTAACGTCACCCTTGTTTTATTCCTTTATTGTCCTAGGAATAGTTCTAGTTTTGGAGTAATCGGCTGCAACAAGCATGAACTCCAAAACGATGCCCCTGTAAAAGGTTTAATGGCAAGAGACAGAACAGGCACGTCTATATATGATACTTTAGACATGACAACGCATGATATTTTGAGTGGTTTTTTGCACTTCAAACTGAGCAAAGAACTTCAAGATGGGGGTATAACCAGGTAAATTCCTACGCAAATATTGATTCATTTGAGTATAATAATCTTTTGAAGATTGGTAGAGATGCTGCATTAATCGCAGGTCCAGAAATTAATATGGATCGGATGCTGGATTTTCTTATTCAAAAACATAGTTTCTCCGAAACTGTAGCAGATTTTATAAAGGTTGAGAACACTGCGTTAAGTATTCTTCAAAATAACAATGCATCCGAAGAACAAATCAATGAATTCGGTAACTATTTAGGTACCCACAGCTCGATAACTCGGCGTTAAGCCGTTGAAGATATTAACAAGTTCATTGAAAGCATTGTATTGATTTTTACGCACAGTAGAGATAAAACTGTGGATGCGGGCGTAAGCCTGTGCCCCGGTGAGTGTACGGAAGCAGCCAGCGACTTTCAATTTTGATTTAGCCGGACGAATATCCCTTTCAGCCAGGTTATTGGTGAAAGGCACCTTTGTGGTGCGCAAATGCCAAGACGGCTTCCCAGTGCATATCAAGACGTTCCAGGAGGTTACGTCCCTTAGATTTTTGGGTCGTCCTCGGGCGCTTTTTGTGGCTGGGGTTCTTCTCTGTATCCGGCCTCCAGCAAACGGCTGTATTTTCGGATTATTGAAGGGCGTAAGTGTTCTGGCAATTGGCCACGCCCCTGGTCCGTTTTTTTTATGCAAATCCAGCAAGAAGGCATGGAAGTTAGCCGCCCATTTTCGTTTTCGTTCCTGCAGGGCGTTTAACTCTCGCAACAAGTGGGCGTTGCACAAAGCGTGTTGGCATTTCTCGAGATTAAAATAAGGTGCCCAGCAGTCGTGTAGGAGCCAGCCTTTAAAATTTAGCAATAGACTTTGCTCCTCCTGGTGTGCTTCTATGCCGCGCCGCTTGTGTACAAACTGGTAGGTAAAGCGCTCGTTGCCCAGTTCATGCAGCCAAAACAATTCCCCAGCACAACGCACACCGGTTTCATCGGCGTGAATGCGCTCGGATTGTTGTAATTGCTGCTGAATATAGGCTTCTTCTATCTCCAGGCGCTCGTAGGCGGTTCGTTGGCATTCCTGAATGGTCGCTTCATTAAGCGGCGCTCCAAACAAATCCTCAAACAGGCTTTGTATTTTAGATACCGACAGACAACCATTTTGATGCAGCAAGGTCACCAAGGCTTTTACGCGGGGGCCATATTGCACAGGAGCAGCAACACCGGATGGAAAATCTGCTTTGTTCACATGCCCGCAATGTCCACAAGTGCAGCCATAGCGCTGGTATTCGAGTACATGAAGGCGGGTCGGAGGCAATTCAAACACTTGGCGTTTATTCTCCAGCACAAGGTCCGTTTGGCCCCCAAGTTGCTGCTGACAAGCGGCACAAACCGTTGGTTTTAACTTTATGACCTCATCAGGGTGAGCCACCATCTTTAACGTCTTGCCTTTATGGCCTGACTGACCACCTCGTTTACCGCCCTTCTTTGCTGGCAAGGCAGGCTTGCGCAAACCATCTGTTGACGGTGGCCGATGGCTGTTGCGACTGTTCTTATTTAGGCGATCTTTCAAGTCCTGAACTTCACGTTGCAAGCCTTCGACAACTACCAATAACTGTTTTATCAGTTCGTGGCAACCTTCTATGGTATCCGGTAACTTCAATGCAATACTTTTGTCGAAAGTTATGATTTTTTTGAGATTCAACGAGTACCTAAATAGTTACTGAATTTGTTGATCATGAAATAGAAATATTGCTTGCTCAAGAAATTGATACTTGCTCATTAGATGAGCAAAAAACTTGTCTTAAAGTTTTTCAAGACGATTTATGGGTGCTTGTCAACATATGGTTTTCCCACTTTGCCTAGTAGTGAATTTGGCGCAGCAATGGACAGGGACGGGCCTTGCGACCTGATATAATCATTGCTGTTGCTTTGCTTGGTGCAGTCATTGGTGCATTTATTGGGGAAAAAATTGCTCCACAATTTGCAAATCACCCAGTTAGTTATACTATCGGATTTGTAGCGGGTGCATTTATAGGATTAGCGGTTTGGGCCGCATGGTGTGTAGCAGGAACGTTACTAACCTGGCTTGGGATTTTAGATGATCAGGACCCAGATTGTACGCTGCCAAATGATTATTTTGTTTATTATACGGATTGCAATGATTATACCGTTCAATTATTGAATGGAGGGCATAATATTTTGAATACACATTGGGTCGTAACTTCAAATGCAGCAGCTCTACAGGATTCCATTACTACAGGGGTAAATAAATTTACGCAACATCATGTTCATGCAGTAAACCCGGCATTTTCAGTCATAATTACACCATATTCTTACACATGTGCTAATAATACCTTACCAAATTCATTTGCAGTCCAGTTTTCTCCAGCGGCAGTAGTAATGCTTTCCCCCAGATTTGAGTTTCATTGATCCAATTACGACTGTTACAACAAGTTCAGATGTTACTTATTGGGTTGGAACCAGCCAGCAATACCAGTATTATTCATTAGCATGGGAGTTTCCGACAAAGTGGAGGCTCGATCGTAGATAAAGGAGACTATTGGGTCAAGGTACATTGGTGGCTGCAGGGCGCCAGAAGTTTAAAGGCTACATTTACAAATACTTGTACTGGCGCTTCAGCCAATCAGACAATTAACGTAACCGTTCAGTAAATTTTGAAATTATGAAATGGTTTATAAGGGTAGTTTTGCATCAATTGTGTCATTACTAATCACAGCCTGTCGAAAAGAACCAATAGAATATTGGATAAGTGCTCAGAGGACACAGTCTATAATCTACAGTGTGAAATTTGATTGTAATGGTATACAAAATAATGATTACATGTATGCACTATTGGATGGCAACGAAATATGCCTATCAAATGAAATTGACGGGCTGATGTTACATCTAAATACATGAGTTACTTTGTCAGTGGTGGAACCAGTCTTGGATATTCAACAGATAGTAGTGTGTCCAATAACGGGTACTTGGGTGAAGCGCTTGCATTTTTTGCAGCCCAATCTTACTATGATAATTATTCGTATATTTTATCTATTAAGGCACCGACCGTTTCAAAACACACGAGTGAAAAAGAATTATGGGATCGATTTGCTTTAGTCGGTGATTATCCTTTACAAGATGAACTGTTATCAGATAGTTCATCCTTCGAACTTGTGCTTACGCTAAATTATGATCGCAAGTATCACAGCCAGGCACGTGGCTAATCCCACGTTGGTGTTAGATTTCAAGATTCGGCCTCAGCCAGACGACGCCTATTTGCGAATAATCAAGGCCGATAAGGAGGTATTAGACACGCAAACCATCTACACCGCTGAGATTGAGTTTCAGGGAAACTTGTACCACAACCCAGATGGCCATATGGATGGAGCACTTATGGGCAAACTGACCAATGGAAAGATTGCTGTTACGACGATAGTTGACAATTAGGCTGCTTAACTAAGTAGTATTAGTAGATGTTGTAAAACAAAAATTTTGATTCAAGTGTCTATTCCATGTTTTGAATAGACATTTGAATCTTTTTCAAAGGTTGATCCTCCATTATTTGTAGAGTAACATATAACAATGGTTCGTATCATTTTGAGCCGCGATAGCGGTTCAGTTTTTCATATATAAAAAAAGGTAAAAGTTTAAGTTTGTGTTGCGAAACAAAACCAACTTTTACCTTATGAGCATAGAGACACTCACAGCGGCAATATTAGGCAAGATGTCAGGAATGAACAAGTGGCGACAGGATTTTTTGAAGCACCTGTTCCGATTATTTTTAAATATGCGAGGTCGGTACACATTCTTAAACGCTGAACGCTATGGTATTTTAGGCGAGATGGCCTATCGTAAGAACTTTGGGCGCCCTATGGATTGGGCCACCTTCAACTATCACTTGATCATGCAATCTACAGCGGCGGAATGGTTTAATGTTTTTGATCCCAGTTATCTGAGCAAGAGTGGCAAACACACTCCTGATGTTGGTTGGCATTGGTCGGGTTGTGCCGGTAAAGCCAAATGGGGTTTGGAGATCGGTGCATTTTCAGTTGTTGATGTTGTGAACCATACGGCGATGCATTTAGTTGCCCAACAGACCCTAAAAGAGGAGGTTGAACAGCACGAATCTCTATTGGCATATTACGGTTCGCTTGTAAGGCTCCACGCTGATATGTTGCTCAAAATCAGTAAGTTTCTAGTAGTAGATGCTTACTTTTCCCGCAAACCGTTTGTAGATAAAGTGCTTGCAAGTGACCTGCATTTAATCACTCGGTTGCGCGACGATGCCGTGATGTTCTATCCCTATTTAGGCGCCCAACGTCAAGGTCGCGGCCGACATAAAAGTTCGCAGGTCGCTTGGATGTTCGCAACCTTAGCGATGAACACTTCAGTCCTTGTGCCTGCGACGATCAAGATGGAGTTGCTTATGAAGGACGTGTGTGGATCAAATCCAGGAAGCAATGGGCCAAAGTAGTTGTCGTCCAACATAAGGATGAACAAGAAGAAATTCAAAGTGTCAAATTGTATGCTTCCACACTTGAAACCCTGTCAGGAGCAGATCTGTGGTTATACTAGAAAGCCCGATTCCAATCGGAATTCCTCTTCAGGGATGCCAAGCAACACACTGGATTGGAACATTGTCAGAGTCGACAACCCGAGGCGCTGGATTTTCATTTCAACGCTTCTTTGACGGCTGTTTCAATCGCAAAAGCGCTACACTGGCTCAACGTTCCAAAAAACCTCAGAGGGCCATTTTCAATGGCTGACATAAAAACCCAATATTTCAATGAACTCATGCTTGATCGATTTTTTGTAGCGTATGGGCTCAACCCACACCAAGCAAAAAATCATCATGCCCATAAATCACTCTATGAACTCGGCAAAATTGCCGCCTAATTGATACGAACCATTGATATAATAGAGGATTATTTTTATGGGCTTACTAAATTTGAGTTGGTTAAGCCTAAGGTTTATTTGTCTCAAACCAATAATCCAATGAAAAAGAAAGGCTTTAATGCCGCAGAAAAACAACGCTTGGCCAACGTACTTTTCTTTCTAAGTGAAAATGGCTTTTCAAAATCCACTGATAAATGCGGTACCTACTCTGAAGATGATGACCTTTATTTCAGACTGGGAAAGAATGGGCAGTATGTTGTGGTAAACCATTATGTGTGGGAGCGGAAGGCGGAAGATCATGGCTTTGATCTCTGGATGGCAGAATATCAGAAGGAATCTGACATTGGCCTGGTTGAACCAATTTGGAAGGAGATAATTGTACGGTCTTTCAAGGTCGAAAAACATGGCGACCTTGTCATTTCATATCTTAGAAATTAATAATCCAAGCGAACGATAAACCTTTAAAATCAATTTATTATGGCTTATGAGGTCAAACTAGACTGTTATATTCTCAGGGTTCGGAGCATTAAAACGAAGAAAAGAGACTTGTGGTCCTATCCCCCAAAAAAAAAAACGAGCCATCCCGAAAGGAATGACTCGTTATTTTTACGTGACCGCGACTGAGTCAGAACCAGCACATCCGAAAGGACACTACCCCTCAAAGTAGCGCGTCTACCAATTCCGCCACGCGGCCAAGAGTTTCTTTTAAAAGCGGATGCAAATGTAATGCCTTGCTTTTGAAAATAAAATATTTAGGTAAACATTTCTCTCACCCTTTCAAAGAAGGACTTGTCTTCCTTGCTAGGTGGGTTGAAAATTGGGCATTTCCGCAATTTTTCCAGCAAACGTTTCTCTTCGTCGTTGAGTTTTTTAGGCGTCCAGACGTTGACATGGATCAATTCGTCGCCTTTTCTATAGGATTGGAGTTCCGGCAGGCCTTTTTCTCGCAGCCGCAGGATTTTGCCTGATTGGGTTCCTGGCGGCAATTTGATCCGGGCCCTTCCGTCGAGGGTTGGCACCTCCAGTTGCGCGCCCATGGCTGCATCGGCGATACTGATGAAGAGTTCGTGTACAATGGCGTTGCCATTTCGGGCAAAATCATCGTGTGGCAATTCTTCCACGGTAATGATCAGATCACCGGCAGGCCCGCCTTTGGCGCCAGCATTGCCTTTGCCCGACATGGAGAGTTGAATACCCTCATGTACGCCGGCAGGCAGATCCATTTCGATGGTTTCTTCACCAAATACCCGGCCATCGCCTTTGCAAACATTGCAGGGCGCCTTGATGGTTTGTCCGGCGCCGCCACAGGTAGGGCAAGGGGCAGCCGTTTGCATCACACCAAAAGGGGTTTGCGTAATGCGGTTGACGGTTCCGGCGCCACGGCAGGTGCCGCAGGTTTCCACCGAACTGGCATCGCGGGCGCCACTTCCGTTGCAGGTATTGCAACTGACTTGCTTACGCACCTTGATTTTTTTATTGACACCCGTGGCAATTTCCTCCAGGGTCATCTTCACCTTGATGCGCAGGTTGGAACCCCGCTCTCCTCTTGGTCGGCGGGCGCCACCGCCTGCGGCCGCCGCCGCCAAAAAACTCTGAGAAAATATCGTCCGAGTCAAAGCCAAAGCGGCGAAGGATATCGTCCATCGACATACCGTCAAGCCGCCACCACCGCCGCCCATGCCTTCCATACCGGCATGGCCAAAACGATCGTAGCGCGCTTTTTGTCCGCATCGCTGAGCACTTCTAAAGCTTCTGCAGCCTCCTTAAACTTCTCCTCGGCGGCTTTATCGCCCGGATTTTTGTCCGGGTGAAACTCGATTGCCTTTTTGCGGTAAGCCTTTTTTATGTCATCGGCGCTGGCCGTTTTAGAAACCTCCAGCACCACGTAATAATCGCGTTTTGCCATTTCAATAATTCAATAATGGTAATTTTCCATGCCACAGTAGGATGCGGCTTATTTCCCTACAACTACTTTTGCGTAACGGATAATCTTATCGCCCAGCATGTAACCAGGTTCCAGTACATCCCCAATTTTGCCCTTGGCGTCTTCCTCGGGCACGGGAATTTCCGCAACGGCTTTCGGAACGTCGGCATCAAACGCGTCGCCAGCCTTTGTGCCAATGCCCTTGAGGCCCTTACTTTGAAGGATATTTACCATTTTCTGGTGAATTAACCCGATACCATCCGGCATAGCATTGTTTTTCACCGCCCGATCGAAATCATCCAGCACATCCAACAGACTGGTCATGATGTCGCGACCTGCCGTTTGAATAAGGTCAGTCCGGTCGCGGGCTATTCTTTATAGTTCTCAAAGTCTGAAAGCAGATAGAGATACTTGTTTTTGCTTCTTCCAGTTGTTTTTTCAGCGTATCAAGTGCTGCGGTAGAAGCATCCATGGTGCTCCTCACTACCGGTATCATTGCCCTCTTGCGCTGCCATCTCCTGATCTTGCAATTCCTGTTCGGATGTATGGGTGTCTTTCTCCGACATATTAGTATGCTTTTTAAATGGGTTTCTTAATGCCATAAGGTTAGGTTCTGGTGAATTGCACCCACAATTTTTATGCCCCTGTTATATTGGTGTCAATTTGTCAGTGAACACCCAAATTCTGTGACAATATCTGCTGAATTTCAGCCGGTTGGGCGTTGACCGCGATGATGTTTCCCTGTGGGTTCACCAGAAAGGTGGATGGGATGGACTTCACATTGAAAAGCGTGGCCAGTTGGCCATCAAACCGTTTAAAATCGGCCGTGTGGTTGGGCCAAATCATACCATCCCGTTCAATGGCATTTTTCCAGCGGGCCTCATTGGTTTCAATGCCGATGCTGAGGATATCGAATCCTTTGGGCTGAAACTTTTGGTACAGGCCAACGAGTTGCGGGTTTTCCGCCCGGCAGGGGCCGCACCAACTCCCCCAAAACTGCACGAGAACGTATTTGCCGCGAAAATCGGTGCTGCGAATACTGTCGCCATTCATGGAAAGGGCTGAAAAAACCGGCAAGGGTTCACCGGCACTAAAATTGGGTTTGCGGTACTGGTACCAGGCAAACATGACAAAGGCCAAAATACCGAGGCCCCATTGCGTTTGTTTGGATGTCATGGTGTATGCTGTTGTGAATTGTCGTTTGTGGCGCGAATATCGGCAATGGAAGTTTACCTTTGCATTATGAATTGGCATGGCCATACTTTTCATACCTAATGCCATGCTACTGACCAATATTTAACAAAATAGCATCCAACATGTTGCGAATCGACCCCACCAAGATACCCACCGCTGATTTACACCAATATATTTTAGGTGCCGTGGCGCCACTCCCTATCGCCTTTGCCAGCACCATCAGCAGCGATGGCGTACTGAACCTGGCCCCTTATAGTTTCTTCAATGCTTTCAGCAGCAACCCGCCCATCCTGATTTTTTCTGCCAACCGGCGTGTGGCCAACAACACCACCAAGGATACCCTGAAAATGTTCAGGACACCGGTGAAGTCGTCATCAATGTAGTGCCTTATGATATTGTCCGACAGATGGCCCTTGCCAGTGTTGAATACGGCGCGGATATCAGCGAGTTTGAGAAAGCCGGCTTTACGCCCCTTGCCTCTGAGTTAATACGCCCTTTTCGCGTGGCGGAAAGTCCAGTACAAATGGAATGCAAGGTGGAGCAAATCCTGCCCCTTGGCGACGATGGTGGCGCTGGCAACCTGATCATTTGCCGTATCCTGCTGATGCACATCAGCGAATCGGTATTGTCGGATTCTGGCCGGATCGATCCCCATAAAATCGATTTAATGGGCCGTATGGGCCGCTTTTATTACGCTCGTGCCAGTGGAAAAGCAGTGTATGAAATTGTTCAAAAGGTCACCCAGTTTGGCATTGGTTTCGATGGTCTGCCAGCGAGCCTCCGGCACTCCGACATTTTGACGGGCAACAACCTGGCCCAACTGGCCGCGCTGGAACAACTCCCCAGCAGGGAGGCTGCCATGGCGTATTTAAAAGACAATGGCAGGGTACATGATATTTTAGGCGATAAAAATGCTAGCATAGCCTTGCAGGAATATGCAAAAACCGCACTGGACGCTGATGAAGTTGAACTGGGTGCTGCCTTGGCGGTACTGAGTGTATTGTCATAGTCACACCATCCATTAAGGAGGCATTGTATTGGGGCGCCGAACAATTGACGGCATAAGAATTTTTAAACCACATGTTTTTCAAAATTATTCCGGGACATTTCATAATTTAACGTGAATTATGAAATGCCTGTCCGGAATATTGTCTTGCCTGTCCGGCAAGTGGTTTTCAGCAGGTTTTCGATAGCAAATCGTTTGGCTTTTCCCCTTTTCTACCCGGGAACTGTTCATGCGCTGTACGCAAGGCTCAGGGCTAGTGGAATTGTTAGCAAAATTCTTATTTCCTAACCATAAATTGAAAATCGGTATGAAAGGTCTATTTACTGCACTCTCCTTTTTTTTCATACCCCAGATTTTTTTCGGACAGGCCGTCAGCTTCTCCGCTCTGGCGCCTGCTGACGGCGAACTCCGGGAATTCCAACTCACTGAGCTTTCGGCGCGCCCGGAGCAGTTAAACGAAATGTTCAGTACTTACCGGATTTTTGAGGCTCCGCTGGACATGATCCACGACTTCAGTGCTTCGCAAAGCGGGAGTTTCCGATTGGCATTTCAGTTCGGACCGGATGAGACGCTGGCGTTTCAGGTCAGCCATTTTCCACTCTGGGATGGAAACGCCACCCTTCACATCGCTTCAGAAACGGGCGTGGAGGAGTACCCCATGCCGGCTCCCACCACCTATCGGGGACATCTTGTTGGTAATCCGGGAGCAAAAGTTGCCTGCACCTTTGCCGACGGATACAGTTCGGGACTGATCCTGTACGGGGACCATGCCGAATTCTGGGAACCCCTTTTCCGACTGATTCCCAATGCGCCGCACAACTGGATCATCCGGTACAACGTTGCGGATGCCATAGCGCCGGCGGGAGCACGTTGTACTGTCGAAGCAGAAGCACCTTTAGAACAAAGCCGGCCAGCAGCGCCGAAACGAATGCATCAACTGGATGTTACGAGATTGAACTTGCCCAGGCAGCCGACTGGTCCATGTGGCAAAAATTTGGTGGCGCCACCGGGGTCATCGACCACATGGCCGCCGTTATGAACGAATCCCAACTTAACTACGACAACGAGTTCACCAATGGAATTAATTTCAGGCTGGTAGGAACCTGGCTGTCCTCCTGCAGCAGTTGCGACCCCTGGACAAGCTCAACGGTTCCGGATGCGTTGCTGACCAGTTTCAGTCTATGGGCCAATGGCCTGAACGGATTCCCCGGACTGAGCTACGATATTGGGCAGTTTTGGACCAACCGCGATATTGACGGCTCCGTGGTGGGGCTGGCTTATGTAGGTACGGCCTGTACCGGGTCCAAATACCATTGGATACAGGATTGGACCTCCGGAACCCTCCTGCGATGCACCGTTTCGCATGAAATGGGACATAACCTCAGCGCATCGCACGACCCCTCCGGATCGCCTACCATCATGGCCCCTGCGGCCAACAGTTCCAATGCCTGGAGTGCCCAATCCCTGGGGCAAATCAACCCCTATATTCAGGATCGCATCAATTACGGATGTCTTTTCCCGTGTTCGTCCGTCCACTTTGAGTATGGTAAAGTGGGAGAAGAAGGGTTCCGCAACCGGGAAGCCAGCGAAATCATAGAAACCACCACTTTTTACGATTGCGAACCGGTTTGGATGTATTTTGGGTTCAACCAGATAGAGCCGGGAGCCTTTGTTGAAGGAAAAACGGAATTGATACTTCCTGGCGGCACCATGAACACCAGCACTTTTTCCGAAGGGCCCGCCCCGGCCAATGGGTGGTTATGGTTGCGCTATTCGCAGTATTACAACAACCTGCCGCCCGGGCAATACGTATGGAAAGTGTACCAGCGCATTGCCAACGGTGATTATGTACAGGTAACCTCTAAGTCTATATTTATTATTGACGCACCCTCCGGACTAGCCTGTGGCGAAAAATTGCACCTGCCCATGAATGGCAACACCCATGATGTATCAGGCCTCAACAACCATGCAGTGGAAAAAGGAGGCACGCTCAGTTACGGCACCGACCATTTCGGCAACTGCAACGGGGCAGCCAGAATTACCAACGGTGTTTACCTGGAAGCGCCGGTCATCAACGAACGTGCGGTATCCTTCTGGTTTAAAATGAATCAGCAGGAACAAATGGTGATTTACGACAGCGGTCCGAACGGAATCGAATCCGAGGATTTTCGGGTCGGCGTTTATAAACCCGATGGATTGTGGGGAAATGCCGGATTTGACAACAGTTTCGGTATATTTTTCTCTACCTGGGATCATGACATTGCCGTACCCTTCGATGCCGTAAAAACAGGCTGGCACCATGTAGTGGCCAGCAGAGTGGCGGAAGGCTCGGAAAAATTCCGGATCATGATCGACGGCCAGTTGCCGGGCGGATACGTGTATGACGGCACCTCCGGGATGCAAATATGGACACAACAAACACAACCATTCAGCCTGCCTTCCGACGCATCCGGCGTGCCCAACCTTTTTGCCAGCAGCTATAAAACTTATATAGGGCGGGATTCGCAGCAACTGACCGAATTTTTTGACGGCTGGATCGATGAACTGCGGGTATTCAACCAACTGCTTGACGTTACTGAAATGACCACACTCTACAATTTCACGGACGACAACCCGAACAACATCAGTGTGTCGGCCAGCCAGCCGTTTTATTGTGAAGGTCAGACCATACAGCTGAATTCTACGGCGGACAATGCCACCGCATTTTCCTGGACTGGGCCCGGAAACTTTTCTTCAAACCTCCCCAACCCAAGCATCAACAATGCGACACTCGCCATGAGCGGCAATTATATCCTGACCATCAACCTTACCGGCGGATGTATTGTGAAAGACACCGTGAATTTGATGGTAAATATCCAACCGGTGGTAAGTGTTACCGGAATGGACGACTGTTTCGGATACCTGAATGGCAGTGCGCTTGCCACTGCGTCTGGTGGCACAGGCCTGAGTTATACCTGGAGCAATGGCCAAACCTCCGCGATGGCAACTGGGCTTACCGGCTCAACTACCTTTACCGTCACCGTCACCAACAGCGCAGGCTGTACGGCGAGTTCTTCGGTATTTATTGGAACCATATATGCGCCACAGGTCCAGATCACCGGCATCATGGATGCCTGTCTGAATCAGAACAACGGGAATATTACCGCACAGGCGACCGACGGCGAGCCGCCTTACCAGTTTCAATGGAGCAACGGGGTAACGACGCCAACGGTCAACAATCTGGTGGTTGGGGTCTATACCGTTACCGTTACCGGCAGCAATGGCTGTGCGGCAACTTCAACGGCGACCGTAAACCAGGCCGCCACACCAGCAGCCGGGATCAGTTCAACTACACCTACCTGCGCCAACCAATCTTTTGGACTAGCCACTTCCGTTGCCAGCGGAGGCATTACACCGTACCAATATTTATGGAGCAACGGACAAACTACGCCTTCGGCCTATAACCTGTTGCCGGGCATGTACACGGTGACCATTACCGGCGCCAACGGGTGTTCTGTGACGGCCATTGCTACAGTCGACTCGGAACCAACGCCGGTCGTTACCGTAACGAATTCAGCGGCGCCCTGTTTTGGAGAGTCGGATGGAACAGCAACCGTTACCGCTGCGGGTGGCATCAGCCCCTATCAGTACATCTGGTCCAGCGGAGCATTCGGCCCAACGGCTTCCTACCTTTCGGTTGGAACCTACACCGTAACCGTTTACGGTGGAAACGGCTGCTCCGGAACAGCAACCGTAGTGCTTCCCCAGGCCGCCACGCCTGCAGCCACGGTTTCTTCCTCCACAAACGCCTGTCCCGGACAGCCTGTTGGTACCGCCATGGTTACCGTCACTGGCGGCGAAGCACCCTTCCAATATTTATGGACCAATGGACAAACCAACGCTACGGCCATCGGGTTGGCTGCCGGCACCTATACCGTGACGGTTACCGGAAACAACGGTTGCACCGCCACGGCACCTGCATTTATCGGGCTCTCAAGTGCCCCAATACTCAATACAACAGTAACCAATGCTTGCACCAATTCCGCCAATGGCACCGCCACGGTAAACGTCACCGCTGGAGCGCCTCCCTATCAATACGCCTGGAACATGGGCCAAACCGCCGCAACTGCCATTGGCCTGACACCGGGAACCTACACCGTTACCGTTACCGGGAATGGGGGATGTACTGCAATTGCCAGTGCTACTGTGGGGACAAGCAGCACACCCATAGCAAGCGTTTCGGCTTCAAGCGGTACCTGTGCCGGGCAAGCCAGCGGTTCTGCCACCGTATCAGCTTCCGGTGGCACCATGCCTTATGTATACCTGTGGACCAATGGACAATCAGGCGCCACAGCCTTAGGACTGGCTGTTGGAACATACACCGTTACAGTGACCAGCGCCAACGGATGCTTTGCTACTGCCACTGCAAGCATCACTGAATTCAGCACACCGATGGCGAATATCAGCGCTTCTGCCAACAGCTGTTCGGGAACCGCCAATGGAAGCGCCACCGTATCCGTTACAGGCGGGGCTATGCCATACCAATACCTGTGGAACAACGGACAAAATACCGCCACCGCCATCAACCTGGCGGCTGGAACCTATACCGTTACGGTAATTGGAAACAACGGCTGTACCGATGTAGCTACGGCAACAATAGGTGTAGCATCAACTCCCGTCGCAAATACCTCCGCTACCGGCACCTGTGCCGGGCTATCGAATGGTACGGCCACCGCAACCGTTACCGGCGGCGACATGCCCTATACTTTCTCCTGGAGCAACGGACAAAATACGGCTACCGCAACCAACCTGGCGGCTGGCATCTATACAGTAACCGTTGTAAGCAGCAGCGGTTGTTCGGCTACTGCCACTGCTACCATAGGCTCCGACGGTACCCCTGTTGCCAATATTGGCGCCACAATTGACGCCTGCCCCGGGCAGAACAACGGTGCAATAACAGTATCAGCCAGCGGCGGCGGCAGTCCCTTTACCTTCCTTTGGAACAACGGACAAACAGGCGCCACGGCCAACAACCTCGCACCCGGAACCTACACCGTTACGGTTACTGGCAACAACGGCTGTACCGCCACGGCCAACGCTACCGTCAGCGCAACCACAGCACCATCGGCCAGCATTGCTGCCACAACGGAAACATGCCCGGGCTTGTCCACCGGATCTGCCACGGCAATGGCTTCCGGCGGCATCCAACCCTACCAGTATAACTGGAGTAACGGACAGACGGGTGCTACTGCAACCAACCTTGCCGCAGGAACCTACACCGTCACCATTACAGGAAATAACGGTTGCAGCAGTATGACCATAGCGACTGTGGGTAGTTCACCGGCCATCACGTTGTCCATGAACACCATTGACCTCCCCACCGGCCTTTGTCAGTCCACTTTATCTGTCAGCGGTGGCGTGCAGCCCTTCAGTTATACCGGAGCAACGGCGAAAACACCAATCCGGCTTTGGGACTACCGAATGGCACGTTCTCCGTCACCGTATCCGACGCCAATGGCTGCACTTCCACCAGCAGCGGAAGCTGTATGGCCGTCGGAACAAGCGCTTTCGGCGACAACTTCAAGTTAATGCTTTACCCCAACCCGAGTTCCGGGCTATTTTTGCTTTCTGTCCAGTCACCCCAGACCATTGAAGCCGAGATCAGGGTATTTGATGTGTTGGGCGCAGCGGTTTACCGATCACATGCTTCCGGGACGGAATGGACCCGGGAAATAGACTTGAGTACCCAAATGGCAGGCGTCTATTTTGTGGAGATCAGCCTGGAGGGGCAGACGTATCTTGAAAAGATAGTTTTGGTAAAATAACACGATCTTAGGGAGGGGACGAGCGGCAATCGCCCCCTCCCCATGGTTGTTGCATCAGCTGGACCCTTTTAATTTTTGAAACAGCGCACCCTGTGTACACCCAGATTTTTGCGCAGCAAAACATCTGCGGTTGCTGCGAGTTCTGCAGGACAACTATTTTGCGAACCAAAAAGGAAAAAAACCAAAACGATATTGATACACCCAGATTTTTGCGCAGCAAAACATCTGCGGTTGCTGCGAGTTCTGCGGGACAACTATTTTGCGAAGCAAAACGAAAATAACCAAAACGATTTTGGTACACCCAGATGTTTTGCGAAGCAAAACATCTGCGAATTCATGAGTTCTGCGGGACAACTATTTTGCGAAGCAAAACGGAAACCAGACTACGCTCCACCTCCCTACGGGAGTTGCAGCAATCAGCAAAGGATTGGCTATTCGTACTCCTGGTCTAAAGAATCGCCGGGAAACACCAGGTTTTGGTCGCCTTCCAGCAAACTATCGAGCGGTGGAGCGCCGGCATCCAGCACGCGGGCAACCATCCAACGCTGGTTAATGCGCTGCATCCACACGGTATCGGCGATATCCTGCCCAACCTCGTCTTTGGTAAAATAAGTGCACAGGGCAGTATCGCCCTGCACCTCGCACACCAAATCGCGCAATAAAGTTATAGAGACCACCCTGCCGGAATCAGCCACTCCTGTAATAGCGCGCAGGAAGTTGACAAATTCCAAGGCTTCGCCTGTGCTGCAAACACTGGCAGAATCGTACATGTCCTGATCGATATAACTTTGCCATTGAATGAGCACATCCTCTGGCAAGGTTTGATCTGCGGCAGGAAGTGCAGGGCTACTGCAGGCGGCCCAAAGCACCAATGCCAAGGTGCCGATGGCCAACAATACTACTTTCATGAAATCGCCTTTTTGACCAACAAATGTAAGTCAAAAACGATTAGATAATTTTTTTTCAAAAAACTTGGATGGTTCAATTTTCCATTCTTATCTTTGCACCCGCTTCGAGAGAGGCGCAACAGAAATTTAATAGGGAGTTTAGCTCAGTTGGTTCAGAGCATCCCGATTTTACATCGGGAGGGTCGGGATTCAAGGAGAACACGAATAGGGAGTTTAGCTCAGTTGGTTCAGAGCATCTGCCTTACAAGCAGAGGGTCAGGGTTCAACCCCCAAGAAGGTCGCCAATTTGGCGGCCTTTTGTTTTGTCTGCTATATCGGAGTTTAGCCCAGTTGGTGCAAAGCATCCCGATTTTACATCGGGAGGGTCGGGGGTTCGAATCCCTCAACTCCCACAAGAAGGTCGCCAATTTGGCGGCCTTTTTTTGTTTTGTCTGCTATATCCGGAGTTTAGCCCAGTTGGTGCAAAGCATCCCGATTTTACATCGGGAGGGTCGGGGATTCGAATCCCTCAACCCCTACACAAGGGTTTGCAGCAATCGCTGTTGCCCTTTTTACCCAACCCAATCATGCCCCAGACCTACATCTTTATTCAATACTCAAGTATTACCCCCGAACACTGCTGAAGAAGGCTCAAAACATCTTAAAACCACGATGGGTTTACCAAGGCCAAATTGGTCCGTTGTTTTCGCACGCGCTTTGAAACAAAATCCGGGGCCGGCCTTTGACCGAAAATTAAATCCTGGAAGTCGAAGCAGATTCGACTGACGGAGAGTTTAGCCCAGTTGTGCAAAGCATCCCGATTTTACATCGGGAGGGTCGGGGGTTCGAATCCTCAACTCCCACAAGAAGGTCGCCAATTTGGCGGCCTTTTTTGTTTTGTCTGCTATATCCGGAGTTTAGCCCAGTTGGTGCAAAGCATCCCGATTTTACATCGGGAGGGTCGAGTTCGAATCCTCAACTCCCACTAACAAGGGTTTAGCAGCAAGCGCTGTTAGACCCTTTTTTTACCCAAACCCAATCATGCCCCAGACCTACATTCTTTATTCAATACTACGACAAGTATTACATCGGACATACAAACCCTGCTGAAAAGGCTCCAAAACATCTTAGAAACCACGATGGGTTACAGCCAAGGCCAAAGATTGGTCCGTTGTCGCGCTTGAAACAAACGAGGCAGCCTTTGAACGAAAAATTAAACCTGAAGTCAAGCAAGATTCAAAACTGATCGGAGAGCCAGTTGTGCAAAGCATCCCGATTTTACACGGAGGGTCAGGTTCGAATCCTCAACTCCACAAGTCGCCAATTTGGCGGCCTTTTTTTCTTTGAAATATAGCCCTTGGAGTTTACCTCATTTGGTGCAGTGCATCCCGATTTTACATCGGGAGGGTCGGGGATTCGAATCCCTCAACTCCCACAATACAAGGGTTTAGCAGCAAGCGCTGTTAGACCCTTTTTCTTTACCCAAAACCACATAATCATGCCCCAGACCTACATTCTTTATTCAAAACTACTCGACAAGTACTACATCGGACATACCGAAACAACTGCTGAAGAAAGGCTCCAAAAACATCTTAGAAACCACGATGGGTTTACAGCCAAGGCCAAAGATTGGTCCGTTGTTTTCGCACGCGCTTTTGAAACAAAATCCGAGGCAGCTGCTTTTGAACGAAAAATTAAATCCTGGAAGTCGAAAGCAATGATTCAGAAACTGATCGGTAGAGTTTAGCCCAGTTGGTGCAAAGCATCCCGATTTTACATCGGGAGGGTCGGGGGTTCGAATCCCTCAACTCCCACAACACAAGGGTTTAGCAGCAGTCGCTGTTAGACCCTTTTTCTTTGAAATATAGCCCTTGGAGTTTACCTCATTTGGTGCAGTGCATCCCGATTTTACATCGGGAGGTCGGGGGTTCGAATCCCTCAACTCCCAATACACAAGGGTTTAGCAGCAAGCGCTGTTAGACCCTTTTTCTTTACCCAAAACCACATAATCATGCCCCAGACCTACATTCTTTATTCAAAACTACTCGACAAGTACTACATCGGACATACCGAAACAACTGCTGAAGAAAGACTCCTAAAACACCTTAGAAACCACGATGGGTTTACAGCCAAGGCCAAAGATTGGTCCGTTGTTTTCGCACGCACTTTTGAAACAAAATCCGAGGCAGCTGCTTTTGAACGAAAAATTAAATCCTGGAAATCGAAAGCAATGATTCAGAAACTGATCGGTAGAGTTTAGCCCAGTTGTGCAAAGCATCCCGATTTTTTTTCGCACGGATTTTCACAGATTTTTTAAAAAAAGACCCCGCTTTACGGGGCAAGTAATTACACGGAATCGGTAGGTACCGAACCGAAAATCAAATGCTGAAACAGAATCTCCCCGCTTAATTCCGTGTAATTACTTGCCCCGTAAAGCGAGGTCCGTTTCTACATCCATGCCGAAAAAAATCAAATCACTTCGTAAACACCTCGTCCTTTATCCCCTTGTTCACTACATAATTCGACAACAGGATGGTAATCGTGCCGGTTTTGGCGGCGGGCTTGTTGGCAGGCTCGGTGGAACTTCGGTTGATGTCGGTGGCGACGCCCTTGGGGATTTTGAATTTTTCACATCCACCGTAAACACCATTTTATCGGGCAGGCCGTAGGCTTTTGCGCGCCGTATTGGTAGTCGGTCGTCACCGTGCCGTTGCTGCGGGAGGTAATCTGGGTTTTCAATACCAGGTCGTTGGCCGAATCTACCCATAATTTGGCGAGAATCAGGTCGGAGGTATCGCGGTTGGGCAGTACCGTTACGATGTCCGCTTTGGTGCCCCGGATGTTTTCCTGCCCTGATACAAAGGCATTGTAACTGTCTTTTTGCAGCAGCATTTTGGACACGTCGGTAAAACCCTGCTTGGGCAAAATGGCAATCCCTTTAGAAATGACCCGAAACTTGTCTTTTTGCTTGAAATACACGGTGGCATTCACCGGCAGGATCTTGATCAACGGAATGTCCGATTTTATGTTGGCCTGCACCGAGTAGTCTTTTACCCGGTTCATTTTTTGAAGCAATTCATCAATGATCTGCGTGGCATCCTGACCATAGGAAAGGATCGGCTGCATACCAAGCAGCAGTAGCAAAAGCATGTATTTTCTCATGCGGTGATGTCTTTTTTATTGAATTGAAAAATGGATACCCCAATAAGCACCACGTTGTGCACGAGGAGTATCAGTACCGATTTCCAAATGGCTGCTTCCGGAAAGGGTACTTCAAAGAAACTCCGCCAGGCGGCCATGTGGGTGGTGAACAGGAAGGGCCTAACATGATCGAAAATCCGCACATCCAGGGTACCAATGATGGTAAACAAGATGATGATGGCCATGGTTGCCACGATGGGGCCGATGGAATTGTCGGAAAAACAGGACAAACAAATGGACAAGGAACTGACGGTCAGCAGCGCCAGAAAGGCTACCGCGAAACCACCCAAATAGCGCCAGGCAATATCATCCTGTTGCAGGATCACCAGCCCGTCGCTGTTGAGCACCATCATGTCGCCGGAACCAAACAAGAGTTTCCCCACGACTACAGCCATGAAACCCAGCCAGAAAACGATCAACAGCGTATAGGCAGCGCCGGCCAGAAATTTTGACAAAAGCAGGCTCGTCCTGCTGATCGGCTTGGTCAGCAACATCCGGATGGTACCCGAGGCCGATTCGCCCGACACCAAGTCGCCGGTCACCAGGGCTACCAGCAAAGGAATGTGGATGATGAGCATCTGCAGGATGATGAACGCCACCAGGTTACCGTTCATAATATTGCCCTCAAACGTCAGTGTTTGCTCAAAAGAAGCCGTCACAAAGGAAATAAAGGAAAGACCGTCGGCTTTTAAGGCAAATAAAATCACCCCCACCAGAAGGGTAATCGCTCCCAGGCCAAGGTAACTCCTGGGCTTAGCGGCAATTTTGATAAACTCGTTGTATACGCTTTTGAGCAGCATCAGTTGTTGACGATTTTGATAAAGTAATCCTCCAGTTTTCGTTTCGATTCGATGGAGTAAACGGAAAGTCCGTTTCGCACCAGCGCTTGGTTGTACTGCGCCACATCGGTACGGCTCAGCGCCAATTCCAAAAAATGACCTTCGATCTTTGGCTTTGGCACATCCTTAAATTCTTCCTGCAGGATGCGCAGGGCTTTTTCCACCTGATCGACCTCCAGGCTGACCACCAGTTCTTCGCTGTTCAGGAGATCGCTCACCGTTCCTTCCACTACCGACCGGCCCTGGTTGATGATGACCATCCGGTTGGAGATGATTTCAATTTCCGACAGGTTGTGCGACGACAATATGACCGTCTTCCGGTGCTCGTTCCGCAGCTGCAAAATCAGGTTCCGAATATCGATGATACCCTGGGGGTCGAGACCCGTAGTTGGCTCGTCGAGCACAATGAGATCGGGCTGGTGCAGGAGGGTCTGCGCAATGCCCAGGCGCTGTTTCATGCCGTGGGAAAAGCCCGCTACTTTGTCGCGCTCACGGCCCTGAAGACCCACAAATTCGAGCATGCCATAGATGTCTTTCTTAGAGGCATTGGCGCCGGAGATGCGGGCAAAAATTTCCAGGTTTTTGTAGGCAGACAAGTACTTGTAAAAATCTGGCTTTTCGATGATGCTCCCGGTTTTGGCCAGGATTTCGCTGCGGTTTTTCTCCAGCGATTTTCCAAAAATCCGAATGCTTCCACTGTTGGGTTTTATCAGGGAAGCATGCAACGGATGGTCGTGCTTTTGCCTGCGCCGTTGGGACCCAAAAAGCCGAATACATCGCCGCGGTTAACGGTAAAGCTTACGTCTTTGACCGCCTCAAACGCGCCAAATTTCTTGGCGAGATTTTTAATTTCAATTACTTTTTCATCCATACCGAAAACTGTATTGCTGGGGTTGAGGCGTGTATTGGTTAAACCTTCAGGAGGACATCCCGCCGTCGACATGCAGGATTTGTCCGCTCATCCAGGCTGCGCTGTCCGACAACAGGAAAGCCGCCATGTGGGCAATATCCTCCGGGGTTCCAATCTTTTTGAGTGGGTGGCGCTGGGCATTGGCTTCGCGCTTTTCTGGCGAGTTCAACAGGCCTTCTGCCAGTGGCGTATCCGTAAGCGAAGGCGCTATGCAATTTACCCGAATTTTTGGCGCCAGTTCGGCAGCCAGCGCGCGGGTGAGGCCCTCCAGGCGCGCCCTTAGAGGCAGCCACCTGGGAATGGAAGTTCAAGCCCAATTGCACCGCTACCGTGGAGAAAAAAACCACCGAAGCCTGCTCACTTTTTTTCAGTTTGGGCAGAACTGATTGAAACAATTTCACAGGACCCACCACATTGAGTTGGTAATCACTGCTGAAATCGTCGGAACTGATGCGCGCAAACGGACGCAGGTTGATACTGCCGGGGCAGTAAACGAGGCCATCCAGGACATCCGGTAACAGCCCAACATCCAGCGCGTCTTCGAGTGCGTTGAATTTGAAAAACTCAATGCCGGGTGCATGTGTACCCGGCTGGTGTTGGTTGTACGTAGCCCATACGTGCTGACCGGCTATTGAAAGTTGTTCGGCAAGTTGGCTCCCAATGCCGGATGAGCCGCCAATAATCAGGATGTTTTTCATGGTCTGCTTAACAATGAAAAACAGTTTTGGTTTTTGCTGGGGCCATTGTTCCGCCCATTCCGCTTACTTCGGTCGGTAACACTGCACCACTATCCCACATTCGAAGGTTTTGGCATATACTAATTGCAGATCAAGCCGGGTTTCCCGCCCACCAAAAATGGGCATTCCAGCGCCCAGAATAGAAGGGTTGATGAAAAAATGGTACGCGTCGATAAGCCCTTCGCGGATGAGGTTCGACACAAATTCGCCGCCACCGTACACCATAATATCGCCGCCGGGCTGGTCTTTCAATTTCCGGATGGTTGCCGCCAGATGGCCTTTGGCAAGTTCGGTGCGCTGCCATTCGTGCGTGTCCAGTGTGCGGGAAAACACGATTTTTGGTGTGCTGCTGAATTTCCGGGAAGCATCATCGGCTGTCTCGGGATTTGCGGCCAAAGCCGTCCCAATGCGGAATAAAACCCTGGGCCAACTTGCGGCCAAGCAAGATGCAATCAATCGGGTTGGTTAAATCACGCACATAATTTTTCAGGGCATCATCCCAGTCCCATACCATCCAATCCATTTCGCCATTGGGGCCAGCGACAAAGCCGTCGACGGAGAGTTGCATTTGAAGTTTGAGTGTACGCATTGGGTTCTATTTTAGCATGAGTTTTTTTTGAACGATGCGTGAAATGGCGGAACTGTCGGAACGTAGAGGGGAATGACAGGATTCACAGGATTTTTCAAGACAAAAAGGATGTTAAAAGATGCCGGACCAGGACAAGGCCAAATGGGGGAAAATCCTGCCTATCCTGAAAAATCCTGTCAATCCTGTCATTCCCCTCTACGTTACGCTTTTCATGTCATTCCGCCTGATCCATTTTACGCTGTAAACTACCGACAAGGTACAGCCAGTCTTCCAAAAATTGTAGCCGGCCAAATAGTGCCAGCAGGCACCCGCCCAATATGCCGGTGGCCTGAACTTTTATAAGTCCAGGCCACCGTTAATCGTTCTATTTAAACCTGCTTAAAATGGCGAGGAAAATGCTTCATTGCTGAGAAAAGCATCGTCGGAAAGTGTTTTCAAAAACGCCACCAGGTCCGACTTGTCCTGCGTATTGAGTTGAAGGCCACCCGGCTGAAGGTTGTATTGCAATAAAAAATCAAGGGAGGGCGAGTCCTTTACACCGGTATTGTAATGGTCAACTACTTCCTCCAGCGTTGCAAATCGTCCACCGTGCATGTAGGGAGGTGTATGGGCTATGTTGCGCAAGGATGGCACTTTGAACTTACCTTTATCGGCCGGATCATTGGTAAACTTCATTCTGCCATCGTCGGTCATTTCCGCCTCTGTATCCAGGCCGTTGTTCATGTATTCATCATTGGTGAAATTAAAGCTGGCATGGCAGTGGAAGCACTCCGCCCCTTTTTCGCTGCCAAACGGGTCGAACTCTGTAAAAAACAACTTCCGGCCCCTTTCTTCAGCATCCGTCAGGGTTGCCAGCCCGGCCTTAAAGCGATCGTACTTTGAATTGGCCGACACCATCGTGAACATAAACTGCTCCAGAGCGAGACTTACGCGTTCTGAAGTGATTACATCATCGCCAAAGACGCGGATGAACTGATCGGTATAACGTTTATCTGCCGACAATTTAGCTACTACATTGTCGAGTGTTTCATCCATTTCGACTGGGTTCTGAATGGGCATCAGCGCCTGATCCCTGACATGGGCGGCACGGCCGTCCCAGAACAATCCATTCTTGTGCCAGGCCAGGTTCATAACCGCCATCGCTTGCCGATCACCGAACTGGTTGTCTACGCCTTCGCTAAACCGGCGAATATCGGAAAATGCATCTTGTTGCTTGTGACAATCAGCACAGGCCAGGGTGCCATCTCTGGAGAGTTTTTTTTCATAAAAAAGCATGCGGCCCAATTGCACCCCGGTAAGCGTAAGGGGGTTATCATCTGGAAGTTCCGGATCCGGGAAATTGCCATATTCCAATATATACGGTGTGGTATCCAGTGTGGCAGGAATTTCGGCGGGCTCTTTGTCTTTACAAGCGACAACCATCAGGAAGGAAAAAACTACTAACGTCAATACATTTTTCATATTCAATAGACTTATTCGTTTCGAAATTTTTTGCTGCTGAGAAAAGCGTCGTCGGTAAGCGTTTTCAAAAAGGCTACCAATTGCGACTTTTCCAAGGGGCTTAGTCCCAATGGTTTAAGCAACGAACTTTTATTTGGGTGCGGCATGCCGCCGCTATTGTAGTGCTCCACCACTGCTTCCAGGGTGGCCAGGGAGCCATCGTGCATGTAAGGTGCTGTAACGGCAATATTGCGCAACGTAGGCACCTTGAACAATGCCCGGTCGCTTTCCAGTTCCGTCAGGCGGAACCTCCCCGGGTCGGCATAATCGACATACAAACCATTGTTGGCAAATTGATAATTGGTAAAATTGAACCCTTCATGACAGCGGGAACAATTGGTTCGGTCGGAAAAAAACAGGTTCATTCCGCTCATTTCATCGGTACCCAGCACATGGCTGTCTCCCGATTGCAGCCAGGAATCATAACGACTTTTGCCGGAAAGCATGGTGCGTTCAAAGCAGGCAATGGAACGGGTTATGACAAAGGCATCGGGCGCTCGGCCATAGGCCTCCTGACTGCTTTGCACATAATCGGAATCCTGTTTCATCCGATCTGCAATCAGAAGTATGTTGAAATCAAATTCATTGTGTTCTTGAATTGGAACCAGAATCTGCATTTCCAGGGTTGGCACGCCACCCTCTCGCGTATAGTAGGGGTGGTACGCTACATTGGCCAATGTGGGCGCATTCCGGGTTCCCGGCCGTTGGGCCGCACCAGGGCTAAAGGCCACTGTATCGCTGAAGGCATGTTGTGGCAGGTGACAAGAAGCGCATGACACGGAACTGTCTACCGACATGATTTCATCAAAAAACAGCCGTTTTCCCAGGGCCCAGCGGGCCGGGGAGAGTTCGTTGCCTTCCGGAAAAACCGGGGCAGGAAAACCGGGAGGAACAGCCAACATGGGCTCCGGAGTGTTGTCGGGAGCCTGTTGCGTTTCCTCTTTCCTACAAGCCAAAAGCACGCTTATCAGAATAAGCGTTGTGACGATCTTCTTCATCTCAAAGGGGTGCGCAGCCTGAACCTTAAGCAGCCAGACTGCGCACGATATTTTAGAAAATAATTTTATTGGACCACCACCAATTTCTCGACGGCTACAGCGTGGTTGTTCTCCCAAAGATGGACGAAGTACAATCCTGCAGTTAATTTTTCCTCGATCTGAAATACCCCTGTTCCCGTTGGTACCGCGGTGTTGAGGAGAACGCGACCTGATAAGTTGGTCAGCGTAACCCTGTATTCTGCGCCAGCAGGCAGTTCGTACCCAACGCTTGCAGCGGCTTCCGTTACAGGGTTCTGCATCAATTTAAATTGGCCGGTAAATGCCGGATTAATCGTTGCGGAGGATGTTGTTGCTGAAAAAACAAGGTTTTTCATGTTGTTCAGCACCACCACAGCGCTACCGGATGTACCATGTACAATCGGACCGCCAGACACATTGATGCTATTGAGCACTTTGGCGTAGTCGGCAATCAGATCTATCACCTTGTTGCCGTCGGGCAGCACCTCTGCAGTCGTATTAAGGTTCAGCGTTTTGTAATTTTGATCGCCCAGTGCATGGATTTCAAAGTTATTGGCAAAATTGGTGCCCGCTACGCCTTCGATGGCGGCAAAGCGGTAACCCGCCGTCCAGCCCCAGTGCATGGAAGGATTTTGAGGAGACAAAGGGTTGTTGGCCGGGTAGGCAGCCGGATCAAGGTGATTTACGGCCTGATCCACTCCTACAGAAAAGGTGATGGCCTCGACGCTGTTAATGCCAGGAAATTCACCCAGGTTGTACATACTGTCGATGGCAGGACGCACCAAAAGGTGCATGTCAGAAACAGGGGTTGTTTGGCCACCATCGTGGGTAATAATCACCTCTGAAATGTAATACTCCAGACGAGTAATTTTGTAGCTGTAGTTGCCCGCTGAAACCTCAGCATTGAGGGCAAATGCTTGACTTCCAAGCCTTGGAGAAAGTTGAAGTTGAATTTCATTTTGAGCTTGTGATGAGAGCACAAACAGCAGCGCAAGTGTGAGCAGTAGTGTTTTTTTCATAAAAATGATGTTGTTATTGAAAAATCAGGTTAGTTTTTTACCACTTTGATGGTTTGGATTCCATGGTTGGTTTTGATTTGGACCAGGTTGACGCCCCTGGCCATATTCTCGGTACTGATTTGGTTGCTGGGCTTTTCCACAGCCATTAATCGCCGGCCCAGCAAATCGTAAACCTCTACTTTTTTCACCTCCCAGCCAGGATCAGCCGCTATCTGCAACAAGGCATCCCCTTGCGTGACCAGGGTTGGAAATATCCGGACATGGCCGAGCATCGGGTTGTTGGAGGATGAAGATGGCGCTGGATTGACAATAAATTGCCCCATCATCCCTGTGTCTTCATGACTTAATATATGGCAGTGGTAGATGTAGGGCATATCGGGATCACTAAAATCCTCAAAGCGCGTAATGAGTTTTACGGTGCCTCCCATTGGCGGCACCATGATAACATCCTTGCGCCCACGCTCATTGGCTGGAGGCGTAGCATTGTTCACTTTCAAGACATAAAAAGGGTTTCCATGTACGTGAAATGGATGCGCCATCATGGTTTGGTTGGTGATGGTCCAAATTTCAGTTTGCCCCTGCACTACGCTGAAATTGATGACATCCATGTTGTACTTGAGCCCATTGATAAAAAAATTTGTCATGCTCATCATGGGCTGTGCAGAAAAATTAAAACTGCGCGTTCCAGCACCGGCTTCCTGCCAGGGCATGTTTTGTGTCAGTGTAGCGGGAATACTGGTGACCGGATTATTAGTTTGAGCAATTACGTTGATTGACAGCAGGTTGAACGCGGTATTATCCAATGGACCTATGGCGCCACCCATCATCATGGTGCCACCCAGAAACCCTTGTGGTAGTTCGTTCCCGTAGGTCTTTAGAACCAATGTGGAGCCTTGTAAGCCCATTAGGTCAACCAATATCTCGGCACGATCACCAGGTCCGAGCGTGAGTCTGCTCATAGAAACCGGAGTATCCAGGAGCCCTGCGTCTGAGGCAATTTGTTGAAAGGAACGGCTGTCGGAAAATCCGAAACGGAATGCCCTGCCACTTGACCCATTCAACAAACGCAGCCGCACGATTTGAGCCGGCAGACTTGCCACTGGACTGAATACACCATTTACCAAAACAGCATTATCTGCCTCATCCGCTACAACAAGTTGTTTGCCCGCATCAAATGTCTTGAATTGAAATACAAGCGGGATGTCGTCAACACCATATGTTTGGGGCAACCCCAGCGCTGCCTCCTCCGGATCATGAACGATGATCAGGCCAGCTGCGCCTTTTACCACCTGCTCCATGGTTTTCCCATGAGGGTGCGGATGATACCAGTAGGTAGCAGCCTTATCCATGACCGTAAACGAGGGCGACCAGTTTTCACCAGGCAGGATTACGTTGTGCTGATTACCATCATTTTTGGGTGCGACATGGAGGCCATGCCAGTGTACGGTGGTGGTATCATTCAATTGATTATGGACATTCAGGGTCACTTGTTGTCCTTGATCCAAAATAATGGTCGGGCCAAGAAAGGGGCCGTTGTAGCCAACCGTTTGGGTTTTAAAACCAGGGTAAAACGCCATGACACCCTGCTGTAATGGCAAATTTATTTCATTTCCCGACAAGGCTGCCGGGATCGGAAGCGGATTTTGTGCCCAGGTTAGAGCAGGCAGTACAAAAAGGAAAATAGCGGCGGCGAAATACTTATGCATTTTTTGTTAAAATTAGATCATTCCTTAAATCTGAATTTGCAGGCCAACATCAATGCTGGTCCCCAATGTGCTTTTTCGGCCAAAAACCTGCGTTTTTGCAATTGTTAGCATGCCTGGTCGAATTTGATAAGAGACACCAACTCCTGTCGACCAGAGGTATTCTGTTTTGTCTTGTTTTGAAATATTTAATCTCGGTACGACGCCTTTGTTAAAGCAAAGGTGTTCACATGCTTCAGAAAAATGCTCTACCTGGACATTGCTTTGGCCAGGAATACAAATGTCCACGCCACAGCGAACAAACCCTCGCAAGCGTGCCTGACCGAAATTGCGTTGGAGGGAAAGTGGAAGTACCCATGAACTGTTTTGATAACGGGTGTGCATATCCAGGGTAAACGTCTCGTCCAACGGCATCAAGTTGGCACTGTCAACTTGTGCAATCCGGATGGAAACCCGGGTTTGGTCAGCGCCAGACAAAAGGCTGTAATCAAACTGGTATTCTTTGGGTCCGGAACTGTTTGGGTTTAAGCACACGCCATCGAGTAAACGCAGGCTTGCCCGATGGGATGAAAACTCCTGCAGTTGGCGGCGCAACAATCCCACGCTCCATTGCCAGTGCGCATTGGGATGAAAATTCAAGGAAATACCAGCCTGCCACCCAGTAGCCGGGCCATCAAATTGCTCGGAAAAGGCCAAGTTTCCACCAACTGGTGGCTGCAAGGAATCATTTTTATGCCGCAACCAAACGGTACCGTATGTCCCGCTTACACTCCATTTTGAAGATTTTGGAAGCACTGGTATTTCTATTTCCGGATTGATCGCATGCGAGGGAATTGATAAACAGCCTGTTTGAACTCCACGCAAGGGCGTCATTTATCTGTGCCAACAGTTGTGTTTTTCGGGGTTGTTTCAGCAATGAAATGGGGTAAATTGACCGACCTGTTGTCCTCAACCTGGACATGCCGCCCAAGGCTTGTGGTTTTGAAAACAGGTTTTTTTGTCACGAGATCCGAAACATTGGCACCCTCCTCATTGCGTTGAATCTCCGCTTCAACCTTGCCCGCAGCATGTTGACCTGAAGGTTTGTTATGGAAAACAACAGCCAGCAGCACTGCCAAGCCCAGCAATCCAGTGCCCCAAAAACACCAAAAAAGCAATGATTTACGCCGCTTTTTTGCTGCAATACGGGCAGCAATGCCGTCCCACAGCACATCAGGCGCCTCCGGGGCAAAGCGCTGGAATTCCGTATGCAGCGCTTTTTCCAGTTCGTCTTTTCCTTGCTGTTGGTTGTCGTGATTCATAGTAATAGCAATGACTTATCCATTAATTTCCGCAAGAGCGCTTTTGCCCGGTGAAGTTGAGATTTGGAGGTGCCGACAGAAATTCCGAGTTCGCGGGCGATTTCTTCGTGACTGTACGCTTCAATGGCGTAAAGATTTAATACCGTCCGAAATCCTGCTGGTAATTGCCGCAGCAGCCTGATCATCTTTCCGGATTCTTCTTCTTTTACCTGTAACTGAAAAACCTGGTCCCATTGATGCGGTTCGAGTTGTTCGGTTTTGTTTTGTTTTTTGTTTACATGATAAATAGCGGTTCTGACGGCCACTTTTCGCATCCACCCCTCCAAACTACCTTCTCCCCGATAGGATCCAATGTGTTGAAATATCCGGACAAAAGCCTCCTGAAGGAGATCCTCTGCCTCCGGTCGGGTATTGGAATACCGCAGACAAATGCCAAATATTCCGTTTTTATACAGTTCCCACAACCTGCGTTGCGCCCTGCCATCTCCTTTCCGGCAGGCTTCTGCCAGCGCAAGCCCTTCCGGGTCTGGAGTCAATTCGGATGGACGCATACTACTTTCAATTTAATAGTGCAGGTTGGATCTCGAAATGGTTGCACGGCATCGATTTTTATTGAATTTTTTCTGTCGTTTCACCACATTTCAACATAGCTTCTCCGAAATAAGGGTTTCGAATATTTGGGTCCAGGCTCAACCAGTCGGCACCCTTCCCATCCAAAGCCATCGGGCAATGCTGCACAAAAACGGTGTTGGGAAAGGGCCCAAAATTCCTGGCCAGCACAGCCATGCTGTTGGAAACCGAGAGAAAAACCGTGCGTGCATCCACCAGATTTTTAGCAGCGATGAGGGTATTCAAGCCTTTTTTTAACTGGTCACTTTGTTGCATCCACAGCACATGGTTTTTGTCGGAAAAAAGCGACATATCCGTTTGCTCAACCTGCCGGAGCATCTGTTTTGCTTTGCTGCTGGCGGCACTCAAATCTGAATTTACCAACGCATCTTTGAGTGCCAGATAAGCGTCCAGGATTTTTCCAATTGCGGCATTGGCCGCTCCATTTGCTGCTGATTTGCTTCCTCCTGCTCCAACCGACGCATTCGCGGTTGCATGACTCATCATGCTGGGTTTGCCGGCAAGTTGTGCGGCTGCATCTACAGCAAAAGTGCCGTTGACCACAATTTCTTCGCCCAGCTGCAGCCTATTTTTCACCTCATAGCCATCGCCCAAGGCGGGACCCAGGGTGATTTCACGCAAAATGAAAGCACTGACAGCAGAATCCTTCGTTTTTACATACACGACAGAGCGCTCGCCGGTCCACAGCACGGCGGTCTTAGGAACCACCATAGCCGTTGCAGCGCCCGACATGCGGCCTTTTATGGTTCCGCTGACAAACATGCCTGGCTTGAGTTTCCAGCCCCGGTTGGGCATTTCGATCCTGGCGGTTGCCACCCTCGTCATGGGGTCCAGCACAGGGTCGATGTAAGCCACCGTTCCCTGAAAACTTTCTCCCGGGAAGGATGGAACCGAAAAGTCTATTTTGTTTCCTTTTTTCACCCAGGCCAAATCGCTTTCGTACAAGTCAAACAAAACCCACACTTTGGACAAATCTGCGATGGTGTAAATGGGCGTGCCGGTAGCCACATAATCGCCCAGGCTAACATGTTTTTCCATTACAATGCCCGAAACATCGGCCCGAACGGGAAAGGAGGATATCGTTTTTCCGGTACTGACAATGGAATCGATCTGTGCATCACTCAATTTCAAGTTTTTGAGTTTAGCATAGGCGGCCTTCAGGAGCCCCGGCTGGGTTGCTTTCATTTTGGCTGCTTCGAGGAGTTCCTCCTGCGCGGTGCTGAGTTCCGGGGAATAAATCCGGGCCACAGTCTGGCCCTGATTGACCGGTTCTCCCGTAAAATTGACCGACAAACGCTCCACGCGGCCGCCAAAGTGAACGGATTGAGCATAAACACGGCGTTCGTCCACGACTACTTTCCCATTCAGGTGCAGTTCCCTGATAGCGCTACCAGTGCTAACTACCATTGTTTGCACATTGGCCAGTTGTATGGCCATGTTGCTCATTGGAATGGCGTCGGGGCCGGCCCCTTCGGAGCCATCTTCTGTTTGCAAGGGAATCAGATCCATGCCACAAATGGGGCACTTCCCCGGTTCATTTGCCCGAATTTGCGGGTGCATGGAACAGGTCCAAACCGTTCCTGCCGCGACGGTTGTTTCTTCCAACGGGTGCTCCTCATGGCTGCGGCCAAACAGCAGCCAACCCAAAGAAACGCCAACAATGAGCACCAGGGAGAATAAAAGTGCTTGTTTGAATGTATTTTTCATGATTTTAATTTTTTGACAACAAGTAATCCATTTTGGATTTTGCCATGTAGTAATCGGCCACGGTCATCGTGGCTGCGATTTGGTATTTTAACAATTGCTGCTGGGTGCTCAGTATGTCGTCCATACTGGCTTTCCCATTGGAATATTCGTTCAGGAGCAGCCGGACGATTTGCTGTGTTTTTTCCGCCTGAGCCTGGTTGTTTTCAAATTCGGTGATGGCACGATCCATCTCATATTTTGTCATGGCATACTCGGTGGCGAGCATGTTGGCCATATCAGTCTTCATTTCTCCGTAGGCCATTTGCATGATCCTGGTTTCCTGAATGGCTGCCTGGTATTTTTCTTTTCGAATGGGGATGGAGGCGCTGAACATGGGCATCACCATACCCATGCCCATTTGTCGGGCCGGGTTTCGCATCAGCCCAAGGGCCAGTCCGGCCCCGAATTCGGGCTTTTGATCAAACGCGGCTACTTTTTCTTCTGCAGCAGCTATTTTGATTTTATTTTCCAGCAACTGCAGTTTGGGATTGGATGAAAAGGAACTGTCGCCAATCGCCACCACATCCCGGGCAGGCATCAGCAGCGTATCCGGCAACAGCACCGCCAGGCTGTCGGGCCGCGCCAAAAGCCGGTTGAATGCAAACTCCATGGGCGTCTTTTTTTCTTGTAAAAGCCGAATTTCCGTATCGGCATCGGTCATCATCAGGTCGACCCGGAGCACATCGGTCATGCCAGTCAACCCGTTTTGGAAGCGGCTGGTAGCCAGGTTTTTCAGGGATTCCAGCAATGCTTTGTTCTGCTGCTGATAGCGAATGCTGTATTGGAGCACATACAATGGGTAAAACGCTTCTTTCACCTTATAAGCCAATACATTCCGCGTTTCTGTTGCCGACAACCTGCTGCTTTCAACCCGGAGATCTGCTACGGCTTTCATGGCGGGCAAGGCGCCTTTCCAGGGAAACATTTGCATGGCAGAAACATTCGCCACGTTCACCGGCATGTCCATCCGCCGGAACGGGATGGTAAAAGCGGCATTTGCCTGCGGATCGGGTAACACACCGGCCTGGGCCGCACGTTGCATGGCAGCGTCCGACTCGAAATTTGCGGCATGCAGTCCGGGGTTGTTGTTCAAAGCCAGTTGCAGGTAATCATCGATTGTCTGCGCTGAGCCGGTAAATGCCCAGTACAGCGCGACGATTGCCAGCAAGCACTGCTTTTTGCAAATGCAAAGATTCTTTTTCATGCTACGATTTTTTAACCCGCCAGGATTCAGGCGAATTGAAATTTGGGAGGGCGCGAACAGTTTGCGCCCTCCCGAATAAAGACTATTTTTTAACCGGCGTCAGTGCCATTCCGCATTTGGAACAACTATCGCCTTCCTTTCCCGTGATATCGGGGTGCATCGGACAAGCATAATCCGCTGTGGCCACCTTTTCAAGTGGCATTCCGCATTTGGAACATTTGTCGCCCTCGTGGCCTGTAATCTCAGGGTGCATCGGACAAGCATAATCCGCTGTGACTACCTTTTCCAGCGGCATTCCGCACTTGGAGCATTTGTCACCCTCATGGCCTGTAATCTCGGGGTGCATAGGGCAGGCGTATTCAGCCGATGTCATGTGATTTGCATCGGTTGTTTCGGTGGTGGCATTGGCATTGTGCGCATGGTCGCCACCTCCGCAGGAAGCGAAAAAGCCGCCGCTGATAATAAGGGAAGCTGCAAAAAGCAACTGCATGGATTTTTTCATGGTACTTTGTTTTATAGGTGAAAAATCAGGAAGTTTTATTTTTAACCGCGTTTTCACGCCAAATGGCCTGAAGAACAGGTACTACAAACATGGTCATGATTTGGATTGTCATACCGCCAAAGGTGGGTATGGCCATGGGCACCATAATATCGGAACCCTTTCCGGTAGAAGTAAGTACGGGCAACAGGGCAATGATGGCTGTGGCCGCCGTCATCATGGCAGGCCGTACGCGTTTTTTACCGGCATCTACCACGGCTTCCCGAACGGCCTCTACGGTATCCGGTTTTTTCTCTTCAAATACCTGGTGGATGTACGTGCCCATGATGACGCCGTCGTTGGTGGCAATTCCGAACAAGGCAATAAAGCCCACCCAGACGGCCACGCTGAGGTTAATGGTGTGCATTTGGAACAACTCTCGCATGGGAACACCCGCTACTGAAAAGTGCATAAACCAGGGCTGGCTGTACAACCAAAGCATGATAAAGCCGCCAGCAAATGCCACAAAAACACCGGAAAAGTGAATGGCTGAAGCAACCACCGTTTTGAACTGGAAATACAGCAGGAGGAATATCGGGACCAAACTGATGGGAATGACCAGTCCAAGGCGCTTCGTAGCCCGCAGTTGGTTCTCGTAACTGCCGGAAAACTTGTAGCTGACCCCTTCTGGCACAACCAATTCCCCGCCGTCAATTTTTTGTTGGATAAAACGCTGCGCCTCATCCACAACATCTACTTCTGCATAGCCCTCCTTTTTGTCGAGCAGCACATATCCCAGCAGAAAAGTGTCCTCACTTTTAATCATTTGCGGACCACGCACGTATTCCACCTTTACCAACTGGCCAAGCGGCACCTGAACGCCAACCGGGGTTGGGATTAGTATGCGTGCTAAGGCTTCAGGGTTATTGCGCAATTCGCGGGGATAGCGAACCCTTACCTGAAACCGTTTTCGCCCTTCTACAGTAGTGGTAACCGGCATACCGCCAATGGCGGTTTCAATGGACTGCTGCAATTGCTCTACGCTCAGTCCGTATCGCGCGATGGCTTCCCTATCAATGCGAAGTTCCAGATAGGGCTTCCCAACAATTCGATCCGCAAACACCGCTTCGGCCTTTACAGAAGGAACTTGTTTTAAGACCTTTTCCAACTTAAGTCCGAATGCCTCTATACTGGGCAAGTCGGGGCCGTACACCTTGATTCCCATTGGCGCCCGCATCCCGGTTTGCAGCATCACCAGGCGGGTTTCGATTGGCTGTAATTTGGGTGCAGAGGTAACGCCTGGCAATTTGGTCAGCCGTACAATTTCCTTCCAAATATCATCTGGCTTCTTTATCTGAGGCCGCCAGTTGCGGAAATAACGCCCATCAGGGTCAGGTATCAGTTGATTGGGCTTTACACCCTGCAACAGGGCTGTTTCGGGAGCCAGCGTATCGCCTGTGATTAGTACAAACCGACCTTTGCGATCGGTTTTGAACGTTTGACGGTGTCCGTTTTCACCGACTACAAATTCTGGTTTGTAATTGATGATAATTTCAAACATAGAAATAGGCGCCGGGTCGAGCGCACTTTCGACGCGCCCCATCTTCCCAACAGCTGGCTCTACTTCGGGTATGGTGGCCAGCCGACGATCCAGTTGTTCAACGATAAGACTGGTTTCTTCCACTCCAGCATGCGGCATGGCCGTTGGCATCAATAAAAAACTACCCTCGTTCAGGGATGGCATAAACTCTTTCCCAATGCCTGGAAATTGATGCGCCATACCCGACCAAAGGCTGGACTGGCGCATGTTCCAGGATACCCGATCTCCCAGATTGGCGGCAAACCCGAATACACGGGCAAACCCAAGCCAGACCAAGCATCCAAACAAAACGGTAAATAAGGGAACAAGCAAGAACTTGACTTTATTGGCCAGGCACCAGCGCAACACCGGCTCGTAAAAATGAACAATCGTCATTAATGCACCCAGTATTGTTGCTAAAAGTATCAGTACAAATAAGAGGTTAACCCAATGAGCATTCCCGTGGCCAAGTGGCATCCAGAGGGTGGTAAGTTTCCAGCAGGCAACAAAAAGCACCAAGCCGATGGATGTTATAGAGACATAACGCTTAATGCCCACCGGAATCATGGGTTCAAGATGGGAATATGCCAAAGGGAGCAAAAGCAATAAAGGGAATCCGGCATGCAGGTAAACGGCCAGACCCAACACGCCTGCGGCCAGTAAACCATCACGCAAAAGTCCCCTTTTTTGTTTTTCAAGCCAGGGAGAAAAAATAAAGTAAGCCAGGGTGGGCAACAGCACCAGGCCCAGCACAAAAGAAGCGCCCAATGCAAAGGTTTTGGTAAAAGCCAGCGGGCGAAACAGCTTCCCTTCTGCAGCCTGCATGGCAAAAACCGGGAGGAAACTTACCAGGGTGGTAGCCAGTGCGGTAGTAATCGCAGAGGCGACCTCGTGTGTGGATCGTTGGATGATTGCAAGCAATGCAGGGCCGCGGGCATTTTTGTTTTCCGGGAAGTCCAGGTGGCGGATAATGTTTTCTGTAAAAACTATTCCGACATCGACCATGACGCCGATGGCTATGGCAATTCCAGACAAGGCTACCACATTGGCGTCGACCCCAAAGTACCGCATTAAAATAAAGGCCATAAGTACTCCAATCGGGAGTAAACTGGAGATGAGTAAGGAAGCCCGCAGGTTCAGCACCAACGCCACCACCACAATGATGCTGATGAGGATTTCGTGCAGCAGCGCTTCCTCCAGCGTGCCAATGGTTTCGTGGATGAGCTGCGTGCGGTCGTAGAACGGAACTACGGTGAGTTGGCTAACACGGCCATCTGGTAGGGTTTTCTTTGGCAGGCCATTCGACATTTCCTGTACTTTTTTTCGGACATTGTCGATTACAGCAAGAGGATTGGCGCCGTAGCGGGCCACCACTACACCACCGACAACCTCGGCGCCGTCTTTGTCGAGTAACCCCCGCCGATCTGCCGGGCCCAGGTTGACTACCGCGAGATCCTTGATCCGAACAGGAACATTGTTGCTGACATGCACCACTGCATTTTCAAGATCAGCCACCGACTTAATGTAGCCCAGTCCTCGTACAAGGTATTCCGCGCGGTTAATCTCGATGGTTTTAGCGCCAACATCGCGGTTACTGTTTTTCACCGCCATCATGATTTCATTCAGACCAACGTTGTAGGCCTTCATCGCTTCCGGTCGAACATCGACCTGGTATTCCTGCACCAGCCCGCCTATAGAAGCAACCTCAGAAACGCCCTCGGCTGCGTTGAGCGCATATTTTACATAAAAATCCTGGATGGTGCGCAGTTCATTCAAATCCCAGCCACCGGTAACATTTCCTGCCGAATCGCGCCCCTCCAGCGTGTACCAGTACACCTGCCCCAGGGCTGTTGCATCGGGGCCAAGGGAGGGATTCAAGCCTTCCGGCAGCAGGTTTTCCGGTAAGGAGTTCAGTTTCTCCAAAATTCGGGAGCGCGACCAATAGAACTCAATGCTCTCGTCAAAAATCACGTAAATGCTGGAAAAGCCGAACATCGAGGTACTTCGAACAGACTTCACCCCCGGGATGCCGAGCAACGCCGTGGTCAGCGGATAGGTAACCTGGTCCTCAATATCCTGCGGGGATCGCCCGGGCCAGCCGGTAAATACGATCTGTTGGTTTTCCCCAATGTCGGGAATGGCATCAACGGGCACCGGATCGGCAGGCAAAAACCCAGGGCGCCAATCAAATGGAGCAGTACTAAGGCCCCAGCCTATAAACAGCAGCCCAAGCAGAATCGAAACCAGTCGGTTTTTCAGAAAAAAATTAATGGTATTTCCAAGCATAATACACTGCGTTGCAAATCGAAAAATCTCATCGGGCCAATGGTTGGGCCAAACGACAAAAGCCCGCCGTGAAAACGACAGGACATTGCAATACAGCAGGATCTAAATCCGGAAAACCTGAATTAGGGGCGCAAAGTCCCTGACAATAAGGGGAGGTTTATAGTTTTGGTAAGCAGCGGCATCAAAAAAGCGATAACCGGGGCATACTGCGCAGCAGCCATCAGCGGAGGCAATGCCATAGGCTGCAGCGGGGAATTCGGAATATTGTGCTGCTTGCGCATTATAATCAAGCCCCTTGGCAAAAACAGTCTCGTCGTGACAGCAGTCTTTTTTCTTGATGCCCGGAATGGCCGCGGAATTGGAACAATTATTTTGACCCGCATTTTCACCCATTCCACAAGAATGAGGCTTCACAAACAAGGCCATACTGGCTACTTTGCCACCACACCAATGCTCGTTGATGGTGAGCGAAACAGAGCTCGCCAGCATCAGAAGTGAGAGTGATATAGAAAGCAGTATGCGCATGATGAAAACAAAGTTAATATAAAACTGGCCATTTTGAAATAATACTGTCCTTTAAACGGCCAGCTCCTTACCTGAAGTGTCCCACTCTTGCGTTTATGCAGCCTATTTTTGCAGCACCAATTCCGAGCATATCCATGATCGGCGGCTAAAAAACCGTTTTTCGGCGAAATTCACCACTCGTTTTTTGTGCTAATGTGCTGGCGAATGCGATCTTTACGCATGCCCCCTGATTCATGGGACTGTGGCCGTTCTGTAAACCCAAACCTACCTGATCATGCGCGTTGGTGACCGTATCAAATTATGGATGCACCAAATTGCCGAGGAAGTTCAGAGCACACTTCCCGATGAGATTCATTTTAGTTTTCGGGAACATGTACTGCCGCTTTTTTTTCCATTTCTGGGCTGGAAGCCCAAGTTGAAGCAACCCGGCGTACTTCGGGCCGATTTTCAGGCGGGCTTGATCGGCGCAGTATTGGTTCTGCCGCAAGCCATCGCCTTTGCCGCCATTGCCGGTTTGCCGCCCATTTACGGTCTTTATACTGCCATGGTATTGCCCATCGTGGCGGCCTTGTTTGGCTCCTCCTGGCATTCTGTAACGGGGCCTGCTGCGCCAACCTCGCTGGTCATCTTCGCTGCCGTCAGTAAATTTGCCATGGAGGGCTCTCCGGAATTCATCAACAAAGTTCTGCTGATCACTTTTATGGCGGGTGCAATACAGTTGCTCATGGCCCTGGGACGACTGGGGCGCTACATCAGTTTTGTATCGCAAACAGTAGTGGTGGGTTTTACGGCTGGGGCTGCCGTGCTCATCATCAGCAACCAGATGAAAAATGTACTGGGGCTACGCATTGTATCAGGCGCCTCCTTTATTGAGATCTGGCAAGCCATTTTTCAACATGTGGAAAATATCCATTTGCCCATTGTTCTGGTGGCGCTGTACACCCTAATAGTGGCTATTGTATCGCGAAAATTGTTCCCCGGGGTACCGCATTTTCTGGTTGGGCTGGCCGCAGGGACTGCCTTTGCCTGGTTTTTAGGTGGTCCGTACCTGGGCATACCGTTTACCGCTGATGTGCCCAGGCGCCTTCCGGCTTTTTCCGTTCCAGGTTTTTCCGCCTATAATTTTTACCATTTGATGAACGATGCTTTTGCCATCGCGCTGTTTGGGGTCATCCAGACGGTGGCCATTGGCAGGGCCATCGGCATGAAATCCGGACAGCAGGTCAACAGCAACCAGGAATTATTTGGCCAGGGGTTGGCCAACCTCTGTGGCAGTTTTTTTTCCTGTTATTTTGGCGCAGCCTCCTTTACCCGATCGGGGCTCAATTATCAGGCAGGGGCCAAAACACCGATGGCTGCCATTTTTTCGGCCCTGTTGCTGGGCGTTCTGGTACTGGCTTTTGCGCCTTATGCCCGCTTCCTTCCGGTGCCGGTAATCAGCGTATTGATCATTTTGATTGGCTGGGCGCTTATCGACGTCCCAACCATCCGCGGCATTCATCGGGCAAGTAAACAGGAAAACTTCATTCTGGGGGTTACATTCTTTGCTACGCTGTTTACCGAACTGGCCTTTGCCGTCTTTTTAGGCGTCCTGTTGTCGCTGTTTTTTTACTTGCGCAGGAGTTCGGCCCCCAATATTGCTGTCATGACCCCGGATTCTACCGATCCGAAACATTCCATCGTGAATACGGCACGCAAGGATGTTCCGCAATGCCCACAGGTGAAAATTATCCGGATCGATGGGCCGATTTTCTTTGGGGCGATAGACCACATTGTTTCAGAAATGCGAAGCATTCGGCAGGGATCGGAAAAAACCTGATTATCCTGGCCAATGGTGTAAATCTGGTAGACCTCGACGGTGCAGAGTGGCTTTTTGAAGGAAGCCAACTTTTGGAAAAAGAAAAGGGCGGCAACATTTACATTGTCCGGCTCAAAAAAGTTGCCCTGGATGTTATGGAAAGCGGGGACTATCTCGACAAAATTGGGCGGGATTGCTTTTTTGATTCTAAAACAACAGTATTTGCTGAAATGTACCGGGGGCTCGACCCCGGTATATGCCAGCAATGCCCTTTCAGGGTGTTTTTGGAATGTGAGCATGATCCAAAGTTACCTAAGATCATGTCTTAGAATTTACCCAATCGCTTCATTCAGCACTTTGAACCAGCCAAATTTGTGCAGCACCGAAAAATGGGAGCGCAGGGCATGCCAGAAGGTTTTGTGCTCCAGGTACGAAACATTGAATTCCTTGGCTGTTTGCTCAACAATTCCGGCAATCTTGGGATAGTGAATATGACAGATACTGGGAAACAGGTGGTGTTCAACCTGAAAATTCAGTCCGCCAACATACCAGGAGAGCAACCGGTTGCGCCGGGAAAAATTCACCGTTGTTTCCATCTGATGGATGGCCCAATCGTTCTCAATTCTGCCATTTTCATCCGGAACTGGAAACTTCGTTTCCTCAACCGTATGCGCGAGTTGAAAGATCACCGTAAGAATAACGCCGGCAATAGCGTGCATGACCAAAAAACCAACAAACACAGATGCTATGGATAAGCCAGCAATCAAGGGCAATCCGATCATCACACTGAAATAAGCGATCTTTACAATCACCATGCCCAACACCGTTTTGCGGTTTTGAGTGGGTGTATCGCGGTTCACCTTCTTCCGGGTGTAGCGTGCGAACTGGACGAAATCCTTGGCTGTCACCCAGTACAAGGTTACCAGGCTGTACAACAGGATGGCAAAAAGCCATTGAAACTTGTGGATGCCTTTCAGTTCAGTATGTGGAGACAGGCGGAGAATGACCTTGTCGTCAATGTCTTCATCGTAATGAACGATGTTGGTAAAGTTATGGTGCAGGTTATTGTGCTGTAGTTTCCAGGTGGTAATGGAACCACCTAGGAGGAAAAGAGAGTACCCCATCCAGTTGTTAACCTTCGTATTGGCTGCATAGGCGCCATGAATGGCATCGTGCATCACACTCATGCCAATACCGGCCATACTGATGCCCATAAGTATCCATAAAGGGAGCGACCAGGGCAAATTTATCTGCCAGATCAGCATGGCTACCAGGGGTAAAAGGTAGCCCGACACCAACAAAATGGTTTTTAAAACAATGGTGGAATTGGCGTGCTTTGAGATGTTATTTTCTATAAAATAAGCGTCTACGCGCGCAGTGAGAATCTTGTAAAACTGATTTTTATCCTTGCTGATAAAGCGGATAGGAGCTAATCCTGCCATGAACTAATTTTAAAGTGAAAATGCTTTTGCTCAAAGATAACACTTAATGTTGGTAACAGATTGTCATGAGGATGCCATACCCTATAAAAAAAACAGCCCGGTCGGTTGACCGGGCTGAAACACATTGTCTATGAATCAGGGTAAATGCGTACTTAGTTCTTGGTGACGACGTAGGTGTATACCGCTGCATTGAGGTTCAAGTCCACGGTGTAGTTACCGTCTTCAACTACCGCAATATTGGCGCCACCGTATTCCATTTTTTTGTCGGCATTGTCGTCGCCGAGGTTGATATCCCAACCCGCGTTGGCACGGAACTTGATTTCGCCCGCAACCAGATCAAGGGTTATCGTCCATTTATTATTGGCAGCATCATAGGTCATGGGCTGGTCAGAATCCCAGCCATTGGGCGTAGCAGAGCCGATCAATCCCCAGTCCGTTTTCAGAAAGGAATGTGTAAGGCTGTTCAGGTCGACGTTGAGTTTGTACACGCCAGCGTCTACAGCCTTCAGGTTGTCGCCACCGGGTTCAAGCGTACCATCCGCGCCAGAATCACCCCAGTTGGTATCCCAGCTGGGACCGTCGGTATATTTAAACTCTGTGTTGGGATCTGGGAAATAGAGATAGCCTTCATACTTGCCATCGCTGCGCACAGAGAAAATCACGGTATTGTTATTGCCCGGGTCCCAGCCCTGGTAAGCGCCGGGCACTTGAAGTTGTGGATAAACAATCACAACGGTGTAAGGCGTAATTTTCAAGGTAATAGGGCTGGAATACTGTACTGGAACCTCCCCACTGATTTTCGCGCTGACCCGGAATTCAACATCAGAAGCCACTTCACCCAGCAGCCCCTTGGCCAACAGAATGGAATTGATCTTACTGTTCAGTGTACCGGCAAGCGTTGTACTGGTGGTAGTCCCAACAGTGATAGCATCGGCAAGTTATTGCCAGCCTTATCCAAGCTCAAGGGTGTAGGTCACGGCGGCATCGAAGCCATATTCGCTTTCGACCGATTCGAAATCTGCGAATACCTCACTGGCTTTGTCTTCTGTAAGGATAAATTCCGTACCGTTGGCAGGGCTGCTAAAAGCTGGTGCATTGCCGACCTGCAGCACCGGGCCAAACTCGTCGTCTTTGCAGCCCGCCAAAAGGAGCAGAGCAAACAGGCTGAGTAGGAAATATTTTTTCATTGTTCTAAATTTTAAATTGAAGTTGGGAATTTGCGATCCGAGGCCTGGAAACATCCAGACCTCAGATCGCAAATGAGGTTTAATATCCTGTATTTTGCGTCAGGTTAGGGTTAGCACCCAGATCTGAAGAAGGAATTGGGAAAACGTTGTAGAAATCAGGGCGAGCAACGCCATCTTTCACACCGCCCTTCCAGGGCCAGAGATAGGTTCCTGTGGTGAGTTTGCCAAAGCGAACCAGGTCGGTACGGCGCTGGCATTCCCAATAGAACTCACGAGCGCGTTCATCGAGCAGGAAATCAAGGGTAAGTTGGTTGGCTGCGATGTTTCCGGCAGGGCCATTGTAAGCACGGCTGCGGACCTGGTTAACGTAGTTCAATGCTGTACCAGCATCGCCACCCGTACCACCACGCAATACGGCTTCAGCATACATCAGGTAGGCATCCTCGATCCGGAACATTGGAAAATCCGTGTCCACAAAAGTTGGGTGGGAGCCCGGCTGACCGGTGGAAGTTACGTTGGTAAACTTGCTCACGGCGTATCCATCGGTAAACTGTGAAATATCATTGATCTCCAGCGATTGGCCGTCGGTGTAGAACATGGCACGGCTGTCAAAGACGGGCCGTTCGATGGCATAAGTGTAATCCGGCTTGTCGAGGTACAATTTTATTTTATAAACGCCATCGGAAGGGATAGCAATGTTATCACCACCTTCTTCGAGGAGAGCGTCGGCTCCACTATCACCGTAGTTAAGGCCCCAGTCGTCGTTGGCGCGGAACTTGATTTCACCAGCAACCAGGTTGGCAGTAATTTCCCAGGCGCCGTCAGCAGCATTGTAGGTCATATTCTGGTCGGAGTTCCAGCCATCTGCTGTGGCGGAGCCGATGAGGCCCCAGTCGGTTTTCAGCAACGTGTATGTACCCGAAGTAAGGTCTACATTGATTTTGTAAAAGCCAGCATCAGCAACTTTGAGGTTGTCACCGTTTGCCTCCAGGGTGCCGTCTGCGCCAGTATCCCCGTAGTTGTTATCCCAGTTGGGGCCCAGGGTGAACTTGAATTCGCTGTTCGCATCCGGGAAATAGATGTACCCTTCGTACTGGCTGTTGTTGCCGGCAGAAGCCAGGTTCGCTGATGTGGCAGGATCCCAGCCCTGATAACCACCAGGAACATAAATAACCGGGTGGGTTGCACCATCATTTGGCGAAACAAGTACATTTCCGGTGCCTACAGAAGGGAATTTAGCCACCATAGCACTGGTAACCCGAATACCGCCCCATCCACCGTCGATGCCAAAAGCACCAGGCGCCATACTGCCACCCACAGCAGCGTGTACAACAAAGGTCATACCGCCATAGGTTTGCGTGCGGGTGCCATCAAAGGATACCGGAAAAATAACGCCGCTGGCATTTTGATTGTCTGCCATGAACAATTGATTGTATGCTGGAGACAACGTGTACCCGGCATTGATAATCTTCGAACAATTGGCAATACACTCGGTGTAGTATTTACGGCCGGTGTACACCTCGCCGTTCAGGTAGAGTTTGGAGAGCAACATCCAGGCAGCAGCCTGGTCGGCACGGCCGTACTCATTTTGGCGGGCAGGTACCAATTCGGAGTCAATGGCTTTCAGTTCACTTTCCACATAACTGAACAGTTCTTCGGTGGAAGCCTGCCGTGGGAAGAAAGAACCCACAATATCATTTTCTGTAACAAACGGTACGCTTCGGAACATATCCAGCGCATGCCAGTAGCTGAGTGCGCGCAAAAAGCGCACTTCTGCGCGGTATTGCTTCACTTCATCGCGCAGGTTACCACTCACGCCGCGGGAATCGAGCTTGGCATCCGTGGTTTCCCGCAGGAATTCGTTGCACAGCGAAATCTGGTAATACAAACGGTTGTACATCGCGGTAATAAACTCATTGTTGGCATCCCAATCGAGTTGGTGAAAGTCGTGAATATTGCCATCATTCCAGGCGATCACGGCTTCATCTGTGGTCAATTCCTGAGCCTTCCAATATTGGCGCAGGTAGGTGGAAAAGCCCTCGTCGATACCACTGATATCGGGTTGACCAGCAGGACCTTCCTGGCCGCTGACGGAAAGGCCGGCATAAACTTTAGCCAGTACCTTTTTGTAGGAACCCGGATCGTTGTAGAGCGTAGCCGAGGTGACGATGTCGTCGTCGATCGGAATGGTATCCAGATCCTTGAAGCAAGACACGGCAAACAGTCCTACCCCGAGCAGGAGCAATGCCAGTGGTTTGTTGATATAAAATTTCATATTTGTTTAATTTAAGAGGTTAGAAGTCAGCGTTTACGCCAAATACGAAGGTCCGTGACCGTGGATAAACGTTGTTGTCGATACCACCGAATACTTCCGGATCCAGGCCTTTGTATTGCGTAACCAGCACCGGATTTTGCATGGTAGCATAAACACGGAGTCCACGTATACGGTTCATCTTAGCAAAGGTATAACCCAGGGTAAGGTGATCGAAACGCAGGAACGAAGCATTCTGAATAAAGTAATCGCTGAAATATTGTGGTACGGTAAAGTCGATGGCTGCGACATCAGCCTCCACATTGGAAAGGTAACCACTAGAGTTGTACAAGCGGTTGTAGTAGGCGTTTTCCGACTGCACGTTGTTGTACATGTAGTTGCCGATATTGGCACGTCCGCCGATGCTCAGGTCAAACTTACCAATATTAAGTCCTGTGTAAAAACCAACCAGCACGTTTGGCGCTGGGTTGTTGTAGCGGTAGCGATCGTCGGGGGTTACCTGTCCGTCGCCATTGCGGTCAACATAAAGCCCTTCAATTGGCGTTCCAGTTTGGTCGTACACCTGCTCGTACACATAGAAAGTGCTGGCAGGATAATCTACGCTGTGGATCTGAATGGTATTACCGACACCACCAGAAATGCCACCGGTGTAAACACCTGGATAGTTAGGATCTTCCGTAGCGGTCAGTTTGGTGATCTTGTTTTTGTTCAGCGTAATGTTGCCACCGATTTCCCAGTTCAGTTTGTCCGTTTTAACCGGAACGGTGTTGAGGGTAAATTCTACCCCGCGGTTCTCCAAATCGCCGACGTTGGTGACGATAAAGTTCGTCAGGTTGGTACCTGCTGGTACCGGGATAAAGTTGAGCAGGTCGGTGGTTTTACGGATATAGTATTCCAGCGAGCCGTTGATGCGGTTGTTGAACAAGCCGTAGTCAATACCAGCGTTGTAGGTTGCTGTTTGTTCCCACTTGATGTTGGCATCGTAACCATTGGGGCGCAGGGTGGTATAAAAATTACTACCCAGTTGGTATTGAGCGGTAGGAGTACTGGACTGGTAACGCGCGAGATAGGCATAGTAGTCGTTACTCACATCCTGCTGTCCGGTTTCACCGTAGCTGGCACGGAGTTTCAGGCTGTTGAGTGTTCCCGATTTGTTGTCGACAATTTTGTACGCCACAGCACCTGCAGGGAAAAGGCCCCAGCGGTTGTCGGGCGAGAAACGGGAGGTTCCGTCGCGGCGCAGGGTAAACGTAAGGAGAAGGTTGTTGGCAACGGTAACATTGGCACGGCCAAACAACGAGAGCAGGTAGTACTCCCGGGTGTTGTTATCGCCCGGATTAATGACCGCTGTTTTAGCGGCATTGGTGGATCCGGAATAATCGTCGAAGTAAAAATGCTGCCAGGAATAACCGCCCATCACATCGATGTTGCTGCTACCCAGTTTTTTCACGTAGTTCAGGTAAAACTCGAGCAGGCTGTTTTTCTTCAGCTGGTTGTAGGTGCGGTCAAGGCCTTTGTTTGAAAAAGCAAAGGCCGCGTTTGCAGGTTCGCGCACGAAGCCGGAACCTGTAGAGCGGTCGTAGCCGAGGTTCAGGTTAGCGCGCAGGTCGCGGAGAAACCAAAAACGATAGTCCACCTGCAAATTGGTCAGAAAACGATCGGTAGAGGCCCGGTCATCGTGCAAGTTGAGTAAAGCCAGTGGATTGGCTGTGGCAATGGTAATCGGGCTGCCGCTGCCGTTGTTCTGCAGCCAGGTATAATAAACCGCCGTAATCTGCACCTGATTCAGCATCATAAACCGGTTGAGTGGGATCGAAAGCCACGGCTGCGCCGATGGCGCCACGGTTGGCAAAACGGTTTTTATCCACCATCTGCTTGATGTTCAAGTTCACCTGCAGGGTGTTGTCAAAGAAACCTGGTGACAGGTTGATGGCGCCACTATAGCGCTCAAACTGGTCGGTTTTCAGAACACCGTTCCGGTTGGTGTAACCCATGGAAAAACGGTATGGAAGCATACCGGTACTACCCGATACCGCCAGGCTGTGATCCTGGCCGACGCCCTGCTGGTAAATTTCAGATTGCCAGTCGGTATTGGCATCACCCAACAATGCACGGGCAGGATGCCCATCGGCAAAGCGGGTGTTGATCAGGGTGCGATAATCAGCGGCAGACAGTACATCTACCTGGTTCAGGGTGTTGCTGAATGATACATTTCCAGCGTAAGAAACGCCCAAACCAGTGCCCAGTGCACCCTTTTTTGTGGTAATCAGGATAACACCATTGGATGCACGGGAACCGTAAATAGCCGTTGCCGAAGCATCTTTCAACACCGTAAACGTGGCGATATCGTTCGGGTTGAGAATATTCAAAGGGTTCCGGCTACCCGCAGGACCGTTGTTGTCGATGGGCACACCATCAATCACAACGAGCGGATCGTTGGAAGCACTAAGCGAAGATCCACCCCGAATACGGATCACACCACCACCACCGGGATCGGCGGAAGGGGTTACCTGAACACCGGCAACCTTGCCGACGATCAATTCCTGTGGGGCATTGATGGCGCCCTTGTTAAAGCTCTCCGGACTTACGGTGAGCAAAGCACCCGTTACGTCTTCTTTTTTAACGGAACCATAACCAATAACCACCAGCTCACTGAGCAATTGGCCTGGCTTCAACGCAGCATCCAACACGTTGGATGCACCGATAGTGAGCACCTGCTCGGTGTAACCCGAATAGGAAAAACGGATTTGGGTAGCGCCCTCCGGCAAGCCGACCCGATAGTTGCCATCGAGATCAGCGACGGCGCCATTGGATGTTCCTACCACCTGAACGGTTGCGCCTATAAGGGCTTCCCCGGTTTCGGAATCTGTGACTCTCCCGCTAATGGTGCGTTGCGCCGAGATAATTTGAGGCAAGGCCATTAAGGAAAGCAGCAGAAAAATGGAATAAAAATACTGCTTCATACAATAGGTTGGTTATAGATAAAACATCAAGGAAAAATTTCCTCTTTCCAATTAAGTTCAGCAACGAAGGTAAAATTCAAATCCCTAATAAAATGTCATTTTTTTGAAGATTTTTGTAAAAAACTGGCAGTGTTTTGTACCCTTTTCCACTTATTGTTTTTTCTACACCATTAAAGTCTTATCTTTTCTGACATCGCCCAAAAACAATGACCTGCGTCAACACTGCTCCTGATGAACATTGCTGAGGCTTCGTCGAAAAAACACTAAAAAATGAACACCCCCGAACTTACTATTTTGTGTCCTGCACCATTGTATTATATTTGTGCTCCTTCATACTTTTTTATCCCGGTAAATAATCTACACCACAGCTTCCTGATGCAGGAAAAATAGTGGAAAGGCAAGCTCCGCCGATGGGTCGATTTGAAACATCAATCACCAGGGATATCTATGTTCAACTTAAACAACAAGTAGCGTATGCTCAACTTTACCCGCATGCTGCGATGGTCGATACCCGTCGTGTGCACCCTTTTTTTTACAGCAACATCCTTTGCGCAGCAAATGCCAACGGTGGCATTCACAGGCCCCATCCTGCGCGCGCCCCTAGAGATACCACGGGGCACCTGCCTGGTTGACTTGCACCAATTGGAAGCGGGAAACACGTATTCCGTTATCGCTTCCGGGGCTGCGGAAGGCCAAAAAGTGACACTTGAGCTTTCGGATCCAGCCGGACCAGCCCAAAGGATGCGAGACCGCAAAAACACCCTAGTTTTTACCACTACCGACCAACACAAAACCATTCGCGTGTTCTCCGAAACACCGGAAAATGCCACTACACTGCCCATTTTCCTCTCCATTAAATGTGAAGCTGCCCGCAGGACAACAGCTGGCTGGAAAAATTTGCCCAAAAAGCATCGGCATCCAACCTTAGCCTCAACGCTGGGGTAAGCGCACAAAGCCTGGTGCAGAATACCCTCGTGGGCGGAAACTGTTTTCAGGTAAGCAACATTACAGCCCTGGGCGACCCGCTCTCCCGCGGTACTTTCAGCAATGGCTTGAGCAACATTGGCTTGTCGCAGGGTATCGTCCTCGCCACCGGCGATGTTAACATCCTGAAAGGGCCCAACACCAAAGAAGATGCCAATGGCGGCTTTGGCAACAACACCCCGACGATCCCGACCTGGATGTTCTCAGCACCGGCAACCAATGGGACCGCTCCAGTATAGAGTTTGACTTTACGCCTACGGCCTCTTCGGTTCAGTTCGATTTTGTATTTGGCTCAGAAGAATATTGCGAATACGTGGGAACCCAGTTCAACGACGTCTTTGGTTTCTTCATCAGCGGCCCGGGTATCAATGGCACCCTCAACCTGGCCACCCTGCCCAATGGCACTGCCATCACCACCAACAATGTCAACCACCAAACCAACTCGGCCTACTATCGGAACAACAACAGCGTTATTTTTCAGCCTTGCTGGGGAATGCCAGAAGTGGCGCCAGACGAGTGTGAACTCGATGGCTTGACCACCGTTCTGACCGCCACTGCCAATGTCCAGGCATGCCAAACGTACCACATCAAGCTGGTTATTGCCGATATCACCGATACTTACTATGCCTCGGCGGTGTTCCTGCGCGCCAACTCCTTCAACGCCGGTGGCTCTGCCCTCGCTGCAGCCTCCTACCCCGCCGGACTGAGCAATGCGTATGAGGACTGTAAAAACGGGTTCGTCCGATTCAGCCGGGATAACAGTGATGTTTCCCAACCATTGGATGTAAACTTTACCCTCAGCGGAAGTGCTACCCCAGGCGTTGACTATACTGCCATCAACAGCCCCGTGACCATACCTGCAGGGCAATCAGAAATATTGGTACCCATTGAAGTGCTTTCCGATGGTATTGCCGAAGGACCGGAACAAATCGTATTCCTCCTCGACCAACCCTGCTCCTGCCAGCAATCTGAAATTGTTTATGAGATTAACGACAAGCCCGCTTTTGAAGCCGAAATGGACGACCTTGTTATCTGCGCCGGAGAACCCACTGCCCTTTCGCCGGTTATCAGCTCCGGACTGAGCCCTTATTCCTTTCTCTGGAGCAATGGCGCAACCACCAACAGCATCGCGGTGACCACCTCCGGTACGTACTCCGTCAGCATCACCGATGGCTGCGCGGTGGAATTGCCCATCGACGTGGTGGTAACCGCGTTGCCCCAACCCGTTCGAAATGCCACGACTTACTTTTGCCCCGGCGAAACGGTTACCATCAATGGTGTAAACTATACCCAACCTACCGTCCTCACCGATACCATACCCGCCAGCATTGGTTGCGATACGCTTTCTGTGCACACCCTTTTGTACAGCACCCCAGCACCGTCGATCGTCAGTGTCCACTGCCCTGTCAATCAGGTGCTCGAAGCGCCCGGCGCAGTGGCCGTAGATTACGATCAGCCCTGGGCTGAAAGCGATTGTTTCTGCCCGGGCATCGGTGTGGTGCGGGTGAACGGACTGGATTCCGGCGAAGAGTTCCCGCTGGGTATCACGGAAATGTGCTTCACGGCTACCGACAGCTGCGGCAATTCCAGCAGTTGTTGCTTTAGCGTCAGTGTCATCGAAGAAGCCCCCTGTGATGTAAAAGAGATCGGCTGCATGAAGTACGAGCTCATGAAAATCACCCAAAACCTGGCTGGCAGAAAAACGTATAGCATTCGGGTCACCAATTTTTGCCAAAATGAAATGATTTACACGGCAGTCGGACTGCCAAACGGCGTGAATGCTACCCAGCCCAGCGACAACAGTGTGTACACTGGCCCCAGCGGCCGCGTTTACAAGGTGCGCAATCCCAACGCGTCACCCTTCCATTCCGTACGCTGGACATCAGTGGGCAATGGGCTGAAAAACGGCGCTTCGGAATATTTCAACTATACCTTACCGCCGCAATCCAGTCCGAATTACATCCATGTCATCGCAAAATTGAAATACCAGGATTACTACGAAGCGCACCTGAATACCTTCTACTGCCCTGTCGACATTATCGACGACGGCAATCGGCCGGAACCACGCCATTACCTTCGCGTGTTCCCCAACCCCAGCGAAGGCGCACTTTGGATGGACCTTTCCGCCTGGAGTGGTTCACCGGTTTCTGTGAATATTCTGGACAGCAGGGGAAGTCTGGTGCATCGTTTTGAAACCACCGCCGATGCAGCACCGCAGCAAATCGTGCTGCCGGCTCAGTTACCGGACGGCTTGTATTTCCTGGATGCTTACAGCAAGGAAGGCATGCATGAATCGGTGCGATTTATTTTGAGAACGGGTAACTAAATGCTCGTTTACAGGCATTGCCTGGGAGCCATTTCGATCATTCGGAATGGCTCCTTTTTTGTTTTTGAACAAGGCCGCAACGCAAAATATTTTACCTTTATCAAAACAAGCCCGTCAATGCGCGTAAAACCTGTCCTTATCTGTCTGTTGCTATTTGGCCTGCTGGCCTGCACCCACGAATCGGAAATACCGCTTCCACAACCGGACGACTTTGATCTGCAGGTAAGTCCCTTCCTATCCCTCGACAGAACGGCTCCCGACTATACCGTTCAATTGCCGGCACACCTGCTGGGTTTCAGCGGTGCGCAGGCAAAGCCTGCGGTGGCGCAATTGGGCAGGGTGCTGTTTTACGATAAAAGCCTGTCAAAAGACGGCAGCATTTCCTGCGCCAGCTGCCACCATCAGAACGCAGGGTTTTCGGATCCGGAAAAAGTCAGCACTGGTGTTTATGGTCGTCTGGGCACCCGCAATGCGATGGCGCTTGGTAGCATGCCCTGGTTGTCGGGTACCTTTGTTTTTGATTCCACGGGCAAAAGTCTGCTCCCGTTATTCTGGGACCATCGCGCAGGTTCCGTGGCGGAGCAGAGCACTGCAGCCTTTACCAACCCTTTGGAAATGGACCTTCAAATCAGCGAGGTTCTGGAAAAAATCAACCAAAGCCTCTTTTATCCCTGGCTATTCCAGCAGGCTTTTGGGGATACTTTGGTGACCGAAGCGCGTGTTTTTACGGCCCTCAGCCAGTTTATGGGCAGCATGAGCAGCCAGCACACCCGGTTCGACCAGGCCATGCTGCAGGCTGGCGCCACGGATCCGGTGGCAGATTTACCCGGTCTAACCCCGCAGGAAAACGAAGGGAAAACCCTGTATCGCCTGCATTGCGAATCCTGCCACGGTGGCCTCACCAGTCCGCAAAAGGTGTACGAAGCCAACAACGGACTGGAAAACCCCTACATCGACAAAGGCAAAGGCGCGATCACCAACAAATTTTACGACAACGGGGTGTTCCGCGTGCCCATGCTTAGAAACATCGGAAAAACGGCCCCTTACATGCACGACGGGCGTTTTGCCGACCTCGATGCTGTGATAGAGCATTACAGCAGCGGCGTAGTAAAAGTATTCGGGCTCCATGGCGACCTGCTTACCTACAACGAAAATACCGGCAACTACGACCCTCGCCACCTTAACCTGGACCCAACGCAAAAAGCGGCGCTCAAAGCCTTTTTACTCACCCTGACAGATGAGGCCGCTTTATCAGACCCTCGTTTCTCGGATCCATTCAAGTAATATGGGCCCCATTGTACTTTAGCGCAATTGGCTTTCAACCAATACAAATATTATGTATTCCTGACAAAGCCGAAGCACTAAGCTGGACTTTGGCCATTGGGTGTTGGTCTTTGGCTTCGATCTCGGTTATTGGTGCCTTGTGAAATTAAATACCGGAGAAATCGGAATTAAATTTTGAACACCCTTTTAAAACAGCATGTGCATTATTTATCAACGAATATTTTGTTAAAAACTAATGCATTGAAAACCAAATAGTTAACCCTTCGGAGCAAGACCAAAGACTAAAGACCAAAGGCTAAAGCCGAGCTAGGACGCAACTCCAAAGCCCTTTTTCCCTTACCTTTGCGCGCTCAAAATTCAGAATCATGGCGCCCGTAATGGAACTCTTCAAGGAATTCACTTTTGATTCGGCACACAGCCTGCCCTTCGTACCCGAAACCCACAAATGCCGCAGGGTGCACGGCCACACTTACCGCATCCGCGTGGTGGTAGAGGGCCCGCTGGATCCTGTGCTGGGTTGGGTAAAGGATTTTGCCGATGTTAAAAAACTTACCGGCCCCATCAAAGAGCAGCTCGACCACCACTACCTCAACGACATTGAGGGCCTTGAAAACCCCACCGCCGAGAACCTGGCCATCTGGATTTACAACAAAATGAAACCCGAATTGCCCGAACTCAAGGAAATCTGGATCTGGGAAACCCCGGAATCGGGATGTATTTACCGAGGATAGGCGGTAAGGTGGGCTGTAAGGTAGGCTGTAGAGTAGGCTGTAGAGTAGGCTGTAGAGTGGGCTGTAGAGTAGGGTTGAAAAGGCGGTAAAATGGGAAGAAACCGGTTTTTTTTCTTGTTTTTCAAGCCAAATTCGGTTATTTTTCTCCTACATAATTTCCTGGTTTCGGCCAACCTTGAAGCCTATTTTACAGCCAAGTCCTGGTCAACTTTACAGCCTTTCCAACCCTACTTTACAGCCTACTCTACAGCCCACTCTACAGCCAACCTTACCACTCCATCCCAACAACAATCCCAAGTAGGAAAATAGCTCCCTGCCCTACTTCCCGGCCGGCCGTAACCACATTGACTTCGTAGCCAAAGGCGAGGGTAGGCGTAACAAACAATTTACTGTTGCCTGGCCGAAACTGATAGCCGGCCTCCAAAGTAGGTTGTACCACCGTAATTCGGGTGGTACCGCTGGCGAGGGTTTGTCCGGCGGCGTCCAACGATTTCCAATCCATACGGTTGCACCACACATCGGCGCGGGGCCCGAGGCACCAGCCTTTTTGTCCGGATTGGAAATAGTATCGATAACCCAGGCTACCGCCAAAGCCACCGCCACGTTCGTCGTCCTGCACCCCATTATCGCCGTGGTTAGCCATATTGTAGCCCAGGCGCAAGTGCAGGGCATCGTGCGGTGTCATGGCTTTTTCTATGCGTATACCCGGCATAAAACCAGTGGGGTAGGCCTGAAGTTCGAGGCCTGCCGACCAGGACGACTGGGCCGACAATGTCTGCGTGGCGAACAAGAGCAGTGCAAAGTGCAAGTAGCGCATGGGTTGGTGTTTTCTACCGATGAAAAGTAAATACATTTATAATCCTCACCCTTCCCGCCACACCGTCCCGCCAAAACGGTCGATATACTGCCATTTTCCATCCTGAGACACGAGGGCCAGGCCATCGCGGAAAGGCGTTGCAGCATCGAAATTGGCGGCGATAGCCAGTCGGCCTTCGGTGTTGATGTAACCCCAGCGCTCGTTGACGCGGGCCTGCGCTAGCCCTTCTGAGAACACGCCGGCGTCTTCAAAATTGGGCATAATGACCAGTTTCCCCAGCTTGTCGATGTAACCCCAGGCCCCGTTGATTTCCACCAACGCCAGGCCTTCGCCGTAATCGCCGGCCAAATCAAACATGGGCTCCACCGCCAATTCACCCTCGTCGCTGACAAAGCCGTATTTTCCATCGCGGAAAGCCAGGGCCATGCCGTCGAAAAACTCACCGTGGGAGTGCCCGGGAACAAAGCTGAACTGCGGCTCCACCTGAACCCGGCCCTGCCGGTCGATGAGGCCCCAGTGCCCCTCTTTTTCTACCACCGCAACTTTACGTTGAAAGGGATGCGCCATATCCCATGCCGGTTGGATCACATAGTCGGCTTCGCTGTTGATGTAGCCGTATTGTTTATCACGCGCTGCTGCGGCCAAACCACCCTGAAACGGTCCGGCCCCATCGTACATTGGCTTGAGTACAAATTGGCCTGCGGATTGATAAACCCATGTTTATCGTTGAAGGAAACCACCGCCAACCCTTCAGAGAAATCGCTGGCAGATTCGAAGCGGGCAGGTATGATTTCCCGGCCCATGGGATCGATAAAACCCCAGTATTGTACCACCTGTACCCTGGCCAACCCGTCCTGAAAGGCACCGATATACCGGTACATTCTTCGAATCAGGAGTCGGCCCTGTTCATCCATGGGTACCCATTGCTCGTTGAGCCTTACTTTAGTGAAGCCATGCTGAAAATCACCCGCATCGAGGTACTGTGGCGCGATGACCACCGCTCCCTGGGCGTTCATAAAGCCATAATAGCCATTTTCTCGAATCTTAAAGAGCGGGTTGTTCATACGGTCGGGCTGTTGGCTGCGCGGCAAAGGTGCTTAACCCTGGCCATAACAGTAATACAGTAGGGCAAAGGTATTCATCCACGGTAAACTCTGCAAGATATCTTGCCTTTAGGGTTTTGTCGCAAGCCAACGTAAAAACAGCTGCGAGACAGCGCCTTTAGGCGTCGAAGCTAACAACAACTTTGTCTGACTTCGGGTGCGACTGGCAGGTGAGCACATAACCCGCCTCAATTTCGTCGGGCTCAAGCGCATAGCACAAGTCCATCTCTACTTCACCCTCCAGCACCTTGGCTTTGCAGGTACTGCACACGCCACCCTTGCAGGAAAAGGGCAGGTCGGCCCCGGCGCGCATGGCCGCATCGAGCAGGGTACTGCCATCCGCCATCACATGAAAGTCAAACTGCATCCCGTCCTGAATGATGGTCACCGCAGCGTCGAAGGCCGATACATTGGTAACCACTTCTGCCGGGTTGATCTTCTTTTTCGCGCCTGGGGTGGTAAACAATTCGAAATGAATACGATCAGCTGGCACCTGTAGGGATTCCAGGGTTTCCTTCACGCCAAAAATCAATTCCTCCGGCCCACACAGGAAATACGCATCCACTTCAGCGGGTTGGAACAGCAAGCGTGCATATGCGCGGCATTTCTCGGCGTCAAGGCGGCCATAAAAAAGTTCCGTGCCCAGATTTTCCCTACTGAGCACATGGTGTATGGCCAATCTGCTGGGGTACAAATTTTTGAGCAGATCTAATTCTTCCTGAAAAATGATGTAATCAAAAGAGCGGTTGCCATAAAACAGCATAAAACGACTGTTGGGCTCTTGCTCCAGGGTAGTTTTCAGGATCGACAGTATGGGGGTAATGCCTGAGCCGGCAGCAAAAGCCACGTAGAGTTTGTGGTTATCGGGGTGGAGGGGAGTATAAAACCGGCCCTGTGGCGGCATCACTTCAAGGGTGTCACCCACTTGGAGGGCTTCATTGGCAAAGGTGCTGAACATGCCCCCGGCCACTTTTTTCACGGCTACGCGCAATTCGCCTTCGCCGACACCGCTGCAAATAGAATACGAGCGGCGTACCTCTTCCCCTTGTAGCGTAGTGCGCAGGGTGAGGTATTGCCCCTGAATATACCGGAACAATTCCCGCAGATCATTGGGAACGGCAAAGGCGATGGAAACCGTATCTGGCGTTTCCCGGCGAAGGTCGCTTACGGAGAGGGCATAGAATTTGGTACTGGCTGACATGGGCTGGCGCAGGTTAGGACAAAGTGAACAGAGAACATTATGAAGGGGATTCTGTTCCTGGTTGGGCTTGGCTGGCAAAGGTAACACGCAAATTCCAACAACAAAAAAAGTGAAGAAAAGAGTGTACACTCCTTTCTTCACTTCGGACAAAAACTGCCCGTATGGTCAATCTATGTGCCCGAAGGCCTTAGACTAGGACAGGCTGTTGACGAAAAGCGTCAGACCGCTCTTAAGGTTGGAAGCCTTGTTGCGGTGGATGCTGCCACGTTTAGCCAGACGGTCAATCATGCTGATAATCTTGGGCAAAAAGTCTGCTGCCTCTGCCTTTGTTTTCAGCGCACGAATGTTCTTGATCGCGGTACGAGCCGTTTTTTTGTAGTAACGATTCTGAAGGCGACGCTTGTTGGTCTGACGGATGCGCTTGAGTGCTGAACGGTGATGAGCCATTGTATTCTAAATATTCTAGTGTCGTGTGTAATAAAATAGATGCCCTCGATTTGGGCGTGCAAAGGTATTGCAAAACTCTGAAAAAAGAAAAGCCCTCCTTTAATTTATTTTCACTGCCGAATAAACGCTACTTTTTTAAACCTTGTGTCAGTTTTCTGATTTATTGAAAGTACACGGCCTTGCCTTTGTGAAAAAGTCCTAATTTTGCAGGAATTTGCCGTTCAAAAGGCTTTTAGGACAAAAAACAGCTTTTTTAAAACACTTCAATCCAATCATATACCCGGAAGATGAAAGATTTCTCTGCTGTCGCCAATGCACACCCGCAGTACATCGATTCCCTTTATCAAAGTTGGCTGGCCGATCCTTCGACGGTAGAAGCCGACTGGCAGGCCTTTTTCAAAGGTTTTGATTTTGCCATAACCGCTGCCAATGGTCACAGCAAAGACACCGGCGCCGGCGCGCCCTCAAGCAACGAGATCCGCAAAGAGTTGGCCGTAGCGGCATTGATCCATGGTTACCGCTCCCGTGCGCACTTCCTGTCGACGACCAACCCGCTGAAGCCACGCAAAGACCGCCATCCGAGGCTGAGCCTGGCCGACTACGGCCTTACGGAGGCAGATCTGGATACCCCATTCGCCGCTGGGTATGAGCTGGAAATGCCCAATGCCAGCCTCCGCGATATTTTAGCAAAGCTCAACAAAATTTACGTTGGCAACATCGGCTTTGAGAGCATGCACATCCACGATCAGGAGCGCAAAAAATGGTTGCGTGCTAAAATTGAGCACCGCAACTTGTCGGAAGATTTTGGGTTCTCCATCACCAAGAAAAAGCGTATACTGGAAAAACTCAGTGACGCAGTAGGTTTTGAGCAGTTCCTGCACACTAAATTTGTAGGCCAAAAACGTTTCTCCCTGGAAGGTGGCGAATCACTTATCCCGGCATTGGATGCCATTATAAACACCGCAGCCGCCTCCGAAATTCCGGTAGAAGAGGTGGTGATCGGAATGGCACACCGCGGCCGTCTCAATGTACTGGCCAACACCCTGGGAAAAACCTACGAGCAAATTTTTACCGAATTTGAAGGAAAATCCATTCCCGACCAGAGTTTTGGATCCGGCGACGTAAAATACCACCTGGGCTTTTCGTCCCAGCACACTACCCCTGATGGTAAAAATGTATACCTTAAAATGCTGCCCAACCCCTCTCACCTGGAGGCAGTTGACCCGTCGTGGAAGGCTACGCCCGGGCAAAAGCAGACGCTTTATTTGGTTCTGAGTACGATAAAATCCTGCCCATCCTCATCCACGGCGATGCCGCGGTAGCAGGCCAGGGCATCGTATACGAACTCATTCAAATGAGTCAGCTGCGTGGCTACTACACCGGCGGCACCATTCATATTGTGGTGAACAACCAGATTGGTTTTACCACCAGTTGGGAGGACGCCCGCTCCAGCACCTATTGTACGCAGGTGGCGGAAGTGGTACAAGCCCCCGTACTACACGTGAACGGCGACGATGCCGAGGCCGTTGTGTACGCTGTGGAACTTGCTACCGAGTACCGGCAGCACTTTAATTCGGATGTATTTATTGATATCGTTTGTTATCGAAAATACGGACACAACGAAAGTGATGAGCCGCGTTTCACCAATCCCGACCTGTATGCGTTGATCAACAAGCACCCCAACCCACGCGAGGTGTACAACGAAAAACTGTTGCACAGGGGTGACGTGGACGAAAAACTGGCCAAAGAAATCGATGCAAATTTCCGTTCCAACCTCCAGGCTCGCCTGGATGAGGTGCGACAAAAACCGCTGCCTTACGCCTACCAGGAAACCGACAAAGCCTGGCGGCAACTCGAATTTGTTACAGATGATGCAGCCTTCCAGCATTCACCTGCAACAGGAATTGCAAAAAAAGACATTGATAAACTGCTGAAACACTTGCTGAACCTGCCAAAAGGGTTCAATGCTATTCCTCAAATCATAAAGGCCCTTGAAAACCAGCGAAAACTGGTGGAAGAGGGAAAAATCGACTGGGCTTTGGGCGAGTTGCTCGCCTATGGCTCTCTGCTATTGGAAGGACGGGATGTACGAATGAGTGGACAGGACGTTAAACGCGGCACTTTCAGCCACCGCCATTCCTGCCCGGTAGACATGGAAACCTTCCAAATGATCAACCGCCTTGACGGAATTGCTCCAAAACAAGGCCGATTTTTAATTTACAACTCCTTACTTTCAGAATACGCTGTATTGGGCTTTGAGTACGGCTACGGACTGGCATCTCCCGATAATCTGGTCATCTGGGAGGCCCAGTTTGGTGATTTTTCTAACGGCGCCAGCACCCTTATCGACCAGTTTGTGTTCGCTGCTGAAACCAAATGGCGACGCATGAACGGCATCGTTATGCTGCTCCCGCACGGCTATGAAGGCCAAGGCCCGGAACACTCCAGCGCACGCATGGAACGCTACCTTCAGGGCTGTGCTGACAACAATGTAACGGTGGCCAATGTCACCAGCGCCAGCAATTACTTCCACCTGCTGCGCCGCCAGCTGGCCCGCCCCTTCCGCAAACCACTGATTGTGATGAGCCCGAAATCAGGCCTGCGTGCACCCTACAACCTCGGGCTGATCAGCGAATTGGAAACGGGCAACGCCTTTAGGGAAATCATCGACGACCCCAACAGCAAGCCCTCCAAGGTAAAACGCGTACTGGTTTGCAGCGGAAAAATATACTACGATCTGCTCAAACGCCAGGAAGAAGAAAACCGGGAGGATGTAGCGATTGTGCGTCTGGAACAAATTTACCCCTTCCCAAAGCAGCAGATGGACGCCATTGAGAAGAAATACAACAAAGCAGAATTCATGTGGGTACAGGAAGAACCCCGCAACATGGGTGCTTTTGGCCACATTTTGCTGAACCATTCGGAATACAACTGGCAATACTCCGGTCGGAAAACCGCAGCCTCGCCGGCTACAGGTTTTGCTAAAAAACACGAAATGGAACAAAAGGCAATTGTTGATGCTGCTTTCAAATTGCGTTAACGGGAAAGCGCGTTCCTGCATTGGTGTACTGGAAGATCGGGCCACCTCTGCAGGAACGCCCCTCCAAACCAAACCAAATGGCAGATATCCTCTTTACGCATTCCTACTTTTACCGCTTCGATCCCAAACAATGGAAGGCGCAACAGCCCTATCCGCCTTATGGTACCCTGTTCGCAGCTGCACTGATGCGGGAATTGGGTTACAGCGTTGCCCTTTACGATACCAATCTGGCAACAGGACCTGAAGGCCTGCAAACACTGTTGGATAAAGAGCAGCCTCGGTATTTGGTCATTTACGACGACGGGTTCAATTATCTTACAAAAATGTGCCTCACCAACATGCGGGAAGCTGCTTTTCGCATGGCAAATATGGCAAAAGCCATGGGTTGCACGGTTATTGTCAACAGCAGCGACAGCACCGACCATTACCAGGAATACCTGGACCAGGGAGCCGATTTTGTGCTGCTTGGCGAAGGAGAAACCACCTTAAAAGAACTTATTGCGGTATTGGAATCGGGAGAATCGCCCTCCGAGCAACTTTCTGGCATAGCCTGGATGCCAACGGGTTTCGATAAGGCTGTACGGCATGCGGCACGCCCCGTGTTACAGGATCTCGACAGTTTGCCCGATCCTGCCTGGGACCTGGTGGACATGATGGCTTATCGCGATATCTGGCTCCAGTCGCATGGGGAATGGACCCTCAACCTCGCCACTACCCGGGGCTGCCCGTACAAATGCAACTGGTGTGCAAAACCCATCTATGGAAACCGTTACAACACCCGATCGCCGCAACGCGTAGCGACAGAAATAGAAATGCTCATCCGGGAATACGGCGTGCACCATTTCTGGATGGCTGACGATATTTTTGGCCTCAAACCCCGCTGGGTACAGGATTTTAGGGATATCGTGCGGTCGAAAAAACTGCAATTCGGATATAAAATACAAAGCCGTGTTGACCTCCTGCTCAAAGAAGACACCATCGATGCCCTGGCTGCTTCCGGCCTAAAGGAGGTATGGGTGGGCGCCGAAAGTGGTTCACAAAAAATCCTGGATGCTATGGATAAGGGCACGAAACTGGAAGAAATCCGGGTATCGACCCAACTACTTCAGGAAAAAGGTATCCGTGTTTGTTTCTTTCTGCAGTTTGGGTACCTCGGAGAAACCCGGGAAGAGGTGGAGGCGACCATCAGGATGGTAGAAACACTGCTGCCCGATGATATTGGAATATCGGTGAGTTACCCGCTTCCTGGCACCAAGTTTTTTGAGTCGGTTAAAGGCTTGTTGGGCGACAAGCACAACTGGACCGACTCAGATGATCTGGCCATGTTGTATCCTGCTACTTTTCCGCCTGCTTTCTACAAGCGCCTGCACCGGCTGGTGCACAAACGCTTCCGCTTGCGACAGGGTCTGGTGTCACTTAAGCATCTGCTTTCTGGCGGGAAAGTCCACTGGAAGCAACTTGTCCGGATACCTTATTACTGGCCCGCTGTCATGGTGGATACCTGGAAACTGAGGAAACTGGAGACACCTGGCTGATGCCATTGTTTTTGCCTTCTGCGGGCATCTGCGCGTTCTGCGGGACCATACTTTTTGCCGAAGGCAAAACAAAACTGTTTAAACTTGGAATGAACGGTAATTTCAATTGATTCTGACCTTAGATAAATAATCTTTTGCCTTCGGCAAAATTGTCAAAACTTTTTTCACGATTATTCCGCAGATTGGCCCCAACGCGGTCGGCCCGCGGGGCGGGGGGGGGGGGGGCCCGGGCGCGGGGGGGGGGGGGGGGGGAAAGGGGGGGGGGGGGGGACGCAGATACCCGCAGATTGACCACAACACCATAGCAACGCCATGCACTTCCACCCCATAGCCAACAACTACGATGCAACCTTCACAAATACCCCAATTGGCCGCTTGCAACGTTCGCAAGTGTGGAAGGCGCTTGAAAGATACACCGTTGCAGCCCCCATGCGGATACTCGAACTCAATTGCGGAACCGGTGTCGATGCCGTTCACTTTGCCGCAAAAGGGCACCAGGTCCTGGCCACCGATGCCGCACCGGGAATGATTGACATAACGGCAGCACGCGCAAAGGTCATGCACCTTGATCACCTAATCAGCACGCGCGTTAGCCCATTCTATACTATTACCCAACTACCCGAAACGGGCTTCGATCTCGTATTCTCCAACTTCGGAGGGGTCAATTGCATTCCAACCAGCGAGCTTGGGCAACTGGCCGAAGATTGTCGCGAAAAACTGCGCCCGGGCGGCGTTCTGGCCATGGTTGTCATGGGCCGGTTTTGTTACTGGGAAACCCTTTATTTTCTCGCCAAAGGAAAATGGAGCACCGCCTTCCGGCGGCTTCGCCGGGAAGCCAGTACTGCCAACTTGTCAAGCCAGCATGTCGTCCCAACCTGGTACCACAGCAACGGAAGCCTGAAAAACTTACCAGGCTACCAACACCTTGGTTCGGTACCGATTGGCCTGGCCATACCGCCCTCCTACCTGAACCCCTTTTTCGCAAAAAGAGAACGGCTATTAAATGGACTTGCCAAAATCGAGCAATTCTTTTTCCGCCAGCGGGTTACCTTTGGGGCCGACCACTTTTTCATCCTACTTCAAAAAACAAGCACTTAGTGCAGGTACTTTTCAGCCATGGCTATTTCATCGAGGACGACCCGCGAGAACAGCGCATCATGCGGCCGTACCCCCTTGGCCTGCTGTACCTGGCGGGATGGCTGGAAAAGCATGGGGTTTCAAACAGCGTATTTGATACAACTTTCTCGACAAAAACAGTGCTTTTTGACCATTTAACGAGCGAAAAACCACCTGTTCTGGCGCTGTATACCAACCTGATGACCAAGTTGAACGTTATCGAAATCATGCGATTTGTTCGCTCACAGGAAGCGTTGAAAAACACCCTTTTGGTGGTGGGCGGACCCGATGTGAGTTACAATATCCAAAATTACCTGGAGGCTGGCGCTGATGTTGTCGTGATTGGTGAAGGAGAACAAAGTATGCTCGACCTCGCCCTCGCGTATGAAGGCCACCGCAATTGGCTGGAACAATTCGGCCATATCCCTGGTATCGCTTTTTTGCAGCCCGACCAAACCGTTCATCAGACAGGGCCGCGCGAAAAAATTCGCGACATTGATACCCTCCCTTTCCCCAAACGCGACGCCATCGACCTCAGCCTGTACCTGCAGGCATGGAAAAAGGTGCACGGCAAAAGCGCCGTTAGCATCAGCACCCAACGGGGCTGCCCTTATACCTGCCGCTGGTGCAGCACTGCGGTGTACGGACAAAGTTACCGCAGGCGTAGCCCGGAAAATGTGGTGGATGAAATTGAGCAACTACAGCGCGACTACGATTTTGATCTCGTCTGGTTTGTAGACGACGTGTTCACCGTCAGCCACAAATGGGTAGAAAATTTCGCTGCAGAATTGAAAAAACGAAAAGTGACTGTGCAATTTGAATGCATCACCCGTGCCGATCGGCTGAACGAGGAAGTACTTCGAACCCTCAGCGAAATGGGATGCTTTCGGATTTGGGTTGGCGCCGAAAGCGGCTCGCAACGTATCATCGATGCCATGGACCGGCGGGTGGACGTCGGGCAGGTGCGCGAAATGATTCGGGCTGCCCGCCGAACAGGCATCCAGGCAGGGACTTTCATCATGCTGGGCTACCCGGGCGAAACCGAAGCAGATATCCGGGAGGCCGGGCGGCATCTCAAGGAATCGGGCCCCGACTTGTTCACCATCACTGTGGCCTACCCCATTAAAGGAACAGGCTTGTACGAAGAAGTAGCCGCCACGACAACCATGGACCTGCCCTGGCAGGAACATACCGACCGCGACATCGATTTCCCAAGAACCTATTCCCGAAAATACTACGATTATGCCGTTCGCTGGACGGTAAATGCGGTAAACTGGCATCAGGAGCGACAGAAAAAAGGACCCATTTCTGCAACTGGTGTGAAGCTAATGCTGAAGGTGGCCGCTGCCCGGTTGGGAATGATGGTATCGCGGTAAACGCGGCTTTCATCAGCACAGTTATTTCATTTTGTCAAAACCAAAACATAAAAACCATGAAGCACAGCATGCATACATTGATGGCAATTGCCATACTGCTTTGCGCCACCCAGATAATGGCGCAATCGACCAGTGCGGAAACGTCGTCCGCTGACAACAAGGAAATGATCTACAACCAAAGAGATCTCAATGTTTCGCCCAGCTTTCCAGGTGGCGAACAAGAACTGATGCAATACATTGCAACCCACATCAATTACCCGGCGGAGGCGCGCAAGAAAGGCATCTCCGGAATTGTAGTTATTCGTTTTGTCGTAGACGCCAATGGCATTGTCCGCGATGGGGAAATTGCCAAAGAAATCGGTGGAGGTTGCGGTGAAGAAGCACTTCGGATGATCGGCGCCATGCCAGCATGGACACCTGGGCAAGTTGCGGGCCAAGCTGTTGCCTCCAAGTATACGCTGCCCATCCGGTTTACCTTGAACTGAGTCAGTTTGGCAAAACTGGTTACACCCGCTTATTTCGGGTTTTCACCAAATGGCGGGCCTGCTCCGGCCAGTCTTCCTCCCGTATTTTTTCAGGGGCAAAACCCAACGCAGCAGCAACAGCCTGAATGGTGTTTTCATCCCAGGATGCAATTTGATCGAAGTTCAGAACACCCATGGCGTGCAGCTGTTGCTCAGCAAATGGGCTGACACCGTTGATCAACTTCAGATCGTCGGTTTGTGCCGATTCCGCAACGGAATGGGTAGAAGAGCCTTTAAAACGCTCATCAGAAACAGCCACGGTACCCAACGGGTGCCCGCTAACGCTGGTACTGCGCAGCATACCGAGTTGCAGATTTTCGATTTCAATGCGTGCAGCATCGAGTTGCTCCTGATAAAAGCGGCGTTCCTTTTCAATACTGATGTTTACCGTCTCCAGGCTCCTGCACTTGTTTTTTGCAATCCGGCAAAATCGCGGTGTAAAGTCATCCAGGCTTTGAGCTCCTCGCGGAGCCGGTCCAGGTCGTGGAGCAACTGTGCATTGCGAAGGCGAATCTGCTCCGACTGCGTATCGAGAAATCCAATTTTTTCTGCATAATGCGCTGCTTCTGCCTCTGCTTTGTCTATTCGGGCGAGATACGTTTCCTGTACGGAGTGCCGTACAGCCTTTTCCATTTCAAAAGCTGAAACCTCCTGCCGCAGGCTGGTGATTTCCTGGGTAAGCTTTTTTATTTCGTTGGTCCGCAATTCATGCTGATCTTTGAGCTGCGCAAAAAGCCGTGCCAGCGAATTGCGGTCCTGCTCCAGCCTTTCATAGGCCTCGATGATGGGTCGCTCGCTGAGCGAAGCTCTGAGCGACCACCCTATTAAAATCCCTACTAAGGCGATAATGGCAAGGATTAATAACAGGAATGACTTATCCTGCAAAAAAATGTCCATAAAAGTTGGATATTAACCACCAAAGATAGGGCTGTACGCTTGAAATTCGCAATGTGCTACCCCTTTTTACGTTAACTATTATCATTTTTTTACATAATTTATTGAAAAACCGGATTTGTACCCTACCCTAAACTTACCATTTCATCGATTTTTATCCCTTCAGGTTCTGATGTTGTTGTGTTGGCCTGCCTTCGTCGATGGCTTGCTGGCACAGGAAGTGGTCGCGAATGATTCCAGTATGGTGGTGGTAGACTCCATTCGTGTTACCGGAAACCGGCGTACCCGGGAAAGCATTGTCCTGCGTGAACTGGCCTTTGCGGTTGGCGACACCCTGGAGCGAAGCACCTTACCTGAAGTGTTGGAAACCAACCGGCTGCGGGTGCTTAACCTAGCCCTTTTTACCAGCGCCAAATGCTACGTTGCCCGGGAATTGCCCGATGGCCATCTGGTGTTGCAACTGGATTTAAAGGAGAGTTGGTACACCTACCCCGTTCCACTTTTTGAACTGGCCGATCGAAATTTCAACGTATGGTGGTACGAGTTCGACCATACCCTCAGACGGGTCAACTACGGCATCAATTGGTACCAACTCAATCTGAGCGGCCGGGGTGATCGCCTGCGGCTAAATGCCAAGTTCGGGGATACCAACCGCTACGAAGCCGTCTATACCAGTCCGGCCGCTACGAAAAGCCAAAACATCGGCATCCAGGCAGGCATCCGTTCCTCACCGGCCCATGAGGTTGCCGTGGTAACCAACCGCAACAAACTCGACTTTCGCCGAAACCCCGGCAACTGGCAAATTGAACGCCTGCAAGCCAACATTGGCATTACCTGGCGACCAGGTTTTTTCAGTTCGCAAAGCTTCGTGTTGGAATACCACCGCAATGAGGTGATCGATACCATTGCTGATTTTCTGAATCCAGATTTTTTCTTGAATGGCAAAACCTTGCAACGGCATACCAGTTTCTTATACACGGTTAAGACCGACCACCGCGACATCAGGCCCTATCCCCTGAAAGGATATTATGGGCAAATGGAATTCCGCTGGAACGGATTGCTCCCCTCCGACGACCTCCACCTTGCCCGTTTGCGCGGCGAATGGCGGCAATACCTGCTGCTTCATCCCAAGGTAAGCCTGGAAATGATTGGTGTGGCCAGGGTGAGCCTGCCCGATAAAAAGCCCCCCTATTTCAACAACCAGGCATTGGGCTATGGTGGCGATTATGTCAACGGGTACGAGTATTTTGTGGCCGATGGATTGCATTATGGGCTTTTGAAAACTGCCTTTCACTGGAAGGTACTCGAGCTAAACCTCAATTTTGGACAGCTGATGCCGCTGAAGTCCTACAAAGGGCTCCCCTCAAAGCCTTCCTCGCATTTAACAACGACATTGGTTACGCCCGCGACCCATATTACGCAGCCAACAACCCCATGTCGAACCGCCTGCTTTGGGGCTATGGCCTGGGGCTGGATATTGTGGCCTACTACGATAGCGTTGCCCGCATCGAATGGAGCATCAACGACCTGGGGCAAAGCGGGTTCTACCTTCACGTAAATTCCGGATTTTGAGCATGCGCGCCTTTTTTCGCCTTTTCATCCTGCCTTTCTATCGCATTTGGGCACTCCGGCACATCCGGCAGGAACAAACGTTTCGGTACAAAGGGCTGGAATTGCGCATCCCTCCCGGCGTTTTTCACCCTGGCATTTTTTTCAGCACACCTGTTTTTTTGCGATTTTTGGAAAAAAACATCGATTTCACTGGGCAAAAAACGCTCGACATCGGTACAGGTAGCGGTATTCTGGGGCTGTGGGCAGCAAAGCACGGCGCACTGGCTACAGGTATCGACCGTAACCCCGCTGCCGTCGATTGCGCCAAAAACAACGCGGTAAAAAATGGCCTGAAACTTCGGGTTATTGAATCGAATCTGTTCAATAATCTACAACAAGAATGCTTCGATATTATGCTGATCAACCCGCCCTGGTATGCCCGTAAAGCGGCAGACCGGAGCGAGGATGCTTTTTTTGCCGGGGAAAACTTCGAATATTTTGACCGATTGTTCCAGCAAATGCCCCACTTTTGCTGCGAGGGCGCCAAGGTTTTGATGATTTTGTCGGAAGATGGCGCACCGGAAGAAGTTGGAAAAGCGGCCCAGCGATACGGTTGGGCGATGGAGAACGTTTATGAAGAAAAGCGCTGGGGAGAACGGTTTATGATTTTCTCCCTGAAGCCAACTGACGCGCTTTGAGCATTTTTGAAGGGCACAAGACCCCTTGAGTACTGAATACAAGAGAAAAAAACACATGTCCGCTTACGAGACTTTTTGTTCTAATGCTCCTGCTGATTTCCCCGTGTTCTTGCAACATTGGTATCTGGATGCCGTTTGCGAAAACGGCAACTGGGCGGCTGCGGTGGTGGAAGACCAAGGGCGGGTAGTGGGCGTGTGGCCACATTTTATCAAGGAAAAATGGGGTAAAAGCTATGTTGCCATGCCCGCCCTGTGCCGGCAAATGGGGCCTTACCTCTTGCCCGAATACCGCGGCACCGTGAAGGAGCCTACTTTGATCGAAAGCATGTTGGCACAAGTGCCGGAAATGGCTTCGTTTGAACAAGACTTTAATTACACGGCCCAAAACTGGCTGCCCTTGTACTGGAAGGATTTTCAACAAACCACCCGGTATTCCTACCAGATTGAGGTGGGTAACCTGAAGCAGGTGTGGAAAAACATCAAGTCGGACTACCGGAACAACAAGATAAAAAAAGCGCAAAAAAAGGTAGTGGTGTATCCTGAAGGCACCGTGGAAGATTTTCTGACAGTACACAACCGCAGTTTCGAACGGCAGGGCATTCCAGCGCCAATTAGCCTCGGTTTTTTGCAAAAACTGGATGAGGCGCTTGCGTCGCACACCTCGCGGACCATGTTTTTTGCCCGGGACCGCGAAAGCGGCGCCATACACTCCGTGGCTTACCTGATATGGGATCGGGAAAGAGCCTGGTACCTGATGTCGGGCGACGACCCTGCGCTGCGCAAGTCGGGCGCCGGCATGCTGCTCATCTGGGAAGCCATTCGCTATACCAACGAGGTGCTGGGTTTGCCCATTTTCGACTTCGCCGGCAGCATGCTCCCCACGGTAGAGCCCATTCGCCGGCATTTTGGCGCACAGCAGGCGCCTTATTTTCGGGTTTGGAAAGACGCGCACTGGCTCTGGAAATTGAAAAGAAAAATGGGTCGGTAGCCTCATTAAATTAACCACATGAGGGCACATAAGGTATGCCACATCAGACACATAAGGGAGCATTTTAAAAAATGTCCAGTTGTGTGGTCGGTAATTCCTCGCTCATCCAAAATTGGGGTTCATCCGTGCTGCGTTGCCTTTCGCCTATTCCCGGATGCAGAGATGACCCTCAAAGCCTATTTTTAGGGAAAAAACATGAAACAGATCCTTATTTCTCTCCTTTTACTTGGTGCGAATTGCCTGAATGCACAAACAGCAAGCGGAATGTTGATGGGTAACATTACCGATGAATCCGGGGAAGCGCTAATTGGCGCTACCGTCAAGATTTTACAAAAAGACCAACTCGTGAAAGGCTGTTTAGCCGATTTTGACGGCCATTACCACATCGCCCTCGAACCGGGAAAATACGATGTGGAGGTATCCTATACGGGTTCGGCTACGCTTCGAATCTCTCCGTTGATTGTCTATCTCGAAAAACCTACCCGGCGGGATTTTCAATTGGTTATGAAACAACTCACGGACTGTTGCTGCTACTGGGGTTTCCATCCTCCACTCATCGATTTGGTGCCGGGGAATACGGGCACGGTGTTTACCGCCAGTTGGCTGAGAAGGATGTATTAGGGATAGCATTTGGCCAGATAACGGTCCGCTGGACCGCCTGCGACCCAATTTTTCGGGTATTTGTCTGCAACAAAAATAGTTTCGCACAGATTTCACACGAATTTAAAACTAAATTTTACACTGAACGTGATGCCCTCATTCAGCTTGTATATCCCGCTATTTTTCACGCAAGTGATGCCATAAAATTCTGTGTAAAATCTGTTTTAAATTCGTGTGAAATCCGTGTGAAAAAACTAGTTGCCGAAGGCAAATGCCTTTGCGAAAAAATGTGTACCCTTTAACCCAATTATCATTTTCTACCAAGATACAGGCCCTACGGACCTAAAGTTTACCATTCGTGGCTCAAGGCAAAAAAATATTCTGCTCATTTATGCATTCGAGAACCAGACGGCATCCTTACTCCGTTAATCGAATTGTAAACGCCATAAAAACAACCTTATGAAATTGTTCTTCTTCCTTTTACCTGCTTTTTTCCTGGGGCTTTTTTCCGCCAGTCCTGTTACAGAACCTGCCATCAAAGGGATGGTTTACGACAACGAATCGAAAGAACCGCTCGTTGGAGCTACGGTTCGGGTATTGCAAAGCGAAAAAACAATTTTAGGTGCATTGGCCGACATTGATGGAATCTTTATGATCCAAACCCTGGAACCAGGAAATTACGATATCCAAGTTTCCTACACGGGTTATGAAACGATGATCATGAAAGATGTCAAGGTGGAAGCCGGCCGGCCGTTGGTGCTTGATTTTGGATTGAAATCTGCCACTACGCTCAATGAGGTGATCGTCACTGGTTACAGTATCAGCCTGGTTAAATCAGAAAGCAAATCAGAAATGGCTGGCTCCTGCTCCTGCCGCCAAACCAGATATATTGGGCAGCGACGTCAGTATTCGCGGTTCGCGTGAAACGCCAACAGAATACTACATCGACGGTAAACGGGTAGCAAGTGATGTCGCTAAAAAGCCCATTTCGCCAAAGCGATTAGAAGAAAAACTAAGCGCGCCCATGAAACCCGCTTTGGAAAAATCGGTGGTTGTAGAGGACCGGATTACCGATTACGAGGAAGCCATGTGGTCGGACGATGCAGCTGCAACCTACACCCCAACACCCGGCCAACCCGCACCCCGCGCCGGGCTCCTCACCGCCGGCGAATGGAACGACCTCCACAATTGGAATACCCACTGGGTGGACCTGATCAAGGACGGAGAGATCGATAACTTTCAGCAGATATACGGCTTTTACCCCAAACACCGCTACCCGGTAATGCTGAGCAACGAACTGGACATTCCGCTGGTGGACATCCCTGTTACCCTGTACGACGAAAAGGCAATGCACTGTGGGTTGCCCGTTCCGACAACCACGGCGAGGTTGAACTTTGGGCCGGACTTTTTGACAAAAATGCAACCGTGGGCCGCATGGAAGCCACGGCAGAAGTAGATGGAAAAAAACACAAACTGGGCATGCTCTTGCCCGTCGAATCGGGCATCAACCGCCGCCAGATTGTGCGTGAATGCGGCACTTCTCAAAACGTAGACATCGTTTGGGTGGTAGATGCTACAGGCTCCATGGGCGACGAACTGGAGTACCTCAAATCCGAAGTGCTCGATGTGATTGGCCGCGCCAAGGCCGTCAACCCGGAACTCAACATCCGCACCGCCTCGGTTTTTTACCGCGATAAAGGCGACGACTACATCGTAAAAAGCAACGCGCTCACGGCTGATATTGCCAAAACAGTGGAATACATCGGCCAACAATCGGCCGATGGTGGTGGCGATTACCCCGAAGCGGTACACAGCGCGCTGGAAGAAGCCATCAGCAAGCAGCCCTGGAGCAGTGAGGCAGTGGCCCGCATCTGTTTTCTGGTGCTCGACGCTAGTCCGCACCAGGACCCTGAAGTGCTTGAAAGTATCCGTCAGCAAATTCAGCTGGCCGCAAAAAAAGGTATCCGCATCGTGCCGGTGAGCGGCAGCGGTATTCAGAAAGACACCGAGTTTTTACTGAAGTTTTTTGGACTGGCTACCAATGGCTCCTATGTATTCCTTACCGACCACTCAGGCATTGGCGGTTCACACATCGAGCCCACTACCGACGAGTACAAAGTAGAGCAGCTCAATGATTTGCTGGTGCGTATCATTACCGAATACAGTACAATTGAAGACTGCCAGGGCAAAACCGCAATTCGTTTTGAAAACCCCAACCAGCAGCAGCAGAACCCATCGCCACAGGCCCTGTATTACCCCAACCCGGCCAACAGCCAGTTTACCCTCGAACTCCCCCTCGATGCCAACAAAGTGACCTTGTACGATGCCGAAGGAAAGGCAGTACGCGACCTGGCCGACCTGAAAGCCGGCGTACACACCGTACAAGTTCACGACCTGCCGCCGGGCTTCTACACCTTGCGCATCTGGGCAGAAGGCCGGGTGCAGAGCGGGAAGGTGATTGTGGTGCGGGAGCTGTAGAATTTGCGATTTACGATTACATGATTTACGATTTACGATTGGATTTTTAATGTGAAATTTTTGATTTATGCGCTTACCTATATTTTAGGAATAGCACGGGGACAATTCGTACGCAGGATCGTTTTCAATCGCACATCAAAAATCCAATCGTAAATCGTAAATCATGTAATCGTAAATCGCAAATCACATTTCAACCTTCCTTCCCTATCTTTGTTCCACACACAAAGACAAAGCAAATGCGTGTAGAAGATCTGTTGCAACGTGCGCTGAAGCGCGAATGGCTGACGCCCGAGGAAGGAGGGTTCCTTTTTGAAAATGCCGCAACGGCCGAATTGATGTACGTGGGCAATGCCCTACGGCAGTACCATGTGCCCGGCAATGTGGTCACCTGGATCATCGACCGGAACTCGAATACCACCAATGTGTGCATCGCCAATTGCAAATTTTGCAACTTCTACCGCCGGCCCGGTCACGATGAATCGTACATCACCACCATTGAGGAATACAAGCAAAAGATTGACGAAACCTTCGCCCTGGGTGGAGAACAGTTGTTGCTCCAGGGCGGGCACCACCCTGATCTGGGGCTGCAGTTTTATGCCGACTTGTTTCGCAAACTCAAGGAACTATACCCCAATTTGAAATTGCATGCGCTGGGGCCACCCGAGATTGCCCACGTGGCCAAATTGGAGGGCATGAGCCATTACGATGTGCTCAAAGAACTTCAATCGGCCGGGCTCGATTCACTTCCCGGGGCTGGAGCAGAAATCCTGAGCGATCGGGTTCGCCGCCTCATTTCCAAAGGTAAATGCGGCGGGGAAGAATGGCTGGATGTGATGCGCGCAGCGCATAAATTACACCTGACCACATCGGCCACCATGATGTTTGGCCACATTGAAACCAACCTGGAGCGCATGCAGCATTATGCCGATCTGCGTCAGGTGCAGTCGGAAAAACCTGCCGACGCCAATGGGTTCCTGGCCTTTATTCCCTGGCCTTTCCAGGATGAGGATACCATTTTGAAAAAAATAAAGCGCGCGCGCAACGCGGTCAGCGGCGATGAATATGTGCGCATGATCGCCATGAGCCGCATCATGCTGCCCAATGTGGTGAACATACAATCGTCGTGGCTTACCGTTGGCAAGCAAGTGGCCCAGATCACCCTTCACGGTGGCGCCAACGATTTTGGCAGCATTATGATCGAGGAAAACGTGGTGTCGGCTGCCGGCGCCCGCTTCCGCTTCACCGCCGGTGGCATCCAGGAGGCCATTCGCGAAGCTGGGTTTGAGCCGCGCTTGCGCAACCAGCAGTACGAATTCCGGGAACTTCCGGAAGGCATGCTGCAACAAGAACTGGACAAGGCTGCGATGATCGTGGATTAGCGTTTCAAACAAAGAAAACATTAATACCGTCAGTATACTGACTGAATTCATGCAAATACCGTCAATATGTTGACGGTATTTGCATTTTCAGGCCTACCGAACTTTGTTTTTTGCTTTGCTGTGCCGAAAAACCACCAACACGACAACCTACTACGAGGAATTTATAGTAGCACCTCGATAGCCTTTTGATAAATTCTGTATAAGTTTAAGCCGCATGTTGCGCATTTTTTCCTACTTTCGTAGTAAATATCTTTCTCATGCGTCTTTATCTTTTACTCCTCGCTTTATTGGCCTTCGGCAGCGCTTCGCTTTCCGCCCAAAATTTTTACGAAGTAAAATTTCCCGATGATCAGGTCGTGTACGGCTGTGGCGCCACAACCGATACCATTTGGCCGATCGTTAACCAATATACCTGCAACTTCAACGTCGGCATCTCGGTGTACGATCAGGTGTTTTACACCAATGGCACGCAGGGTTGCTACAAAATTGACCGCCGGTTCAGGCTGATCAATTGGTGCAACTACAACCCAGCCTGGTCACCCTGGTTCGTGCTCAACCCACCTGGTTCCGACATAGGACCCACCGTGATGGGCGACCTGAGCAACAACGGATTTTTAGAGTACCATCAGATCATCAAAGTGCTGGACAACGAACCGCCGGTGTTTACCGACTGCCCTACCGACACGCTACTGTTCTGCGACTATTCCACCAACGACCCGGCCCAATACAACAGCAATTTTATTGATTATTGCGAAGGTGTTGTCAGCCTGACCATGAGCGCAACCGACATTTGCTCGGGGACAGATATCAATTATCGCTATCTGATGTTTCTCGACAAAAACGATGATGGTGTGATGGAGACGTTTATCAGCAGTTCCGATCCAGGCGCCTGGCCCATTACGCTCAGCAACAGTGGAAATATAGTCACCGCGCAGGTGCAATTCCAACTAGGAGAAGGACTCCCCTATGGACTTCATAAGATAAAATGGATCGCCCAGGACGGTTGCAGCAATTACGCGGAGTGCATTGTACCTTTTGAAGTTCGCGATTGTAACCCACCCACGGTGGTTTGTCTGCATGGCCTCAGTGTAAACCTCATGCAGGGCGGTATGATCAGCATCGACGATACTGCTTTGCTTGAATACACTTACGACAACTGCACTCCGGCCAATCAACTCGTAATTGGGCTGGTAAAAGCCAGTGAGAGTACCGGTGATTTTCCCACCGGCATGCATACGGTGAGTTTTGATTGCAACGAACTGGGCACGCAGGAAGTGCAATTGTGGTCGATGGATGCCCATGGCAACGCCGACTATTGTTCTACCTACGTTTTGGTACAGGACAACATGGGCATCTGCCAACCAGCCGGCACCTTGAAAGGGAAAGTCTATACCCAGGCCTTTCAACCCGTTTCTGGGGTTCAGCTGATGTTAAAAAACAGCACTGGCAACATTTCCCCACTGGCTGAAACCGATCTTGAGGGGGATTTTCAGATTACCGGACAATACGCTGCCTGCCAATACCAACTCTCACCCTGGCTGGATGTTGCAGCTCAAAATGGCGTCAATACCCTCGATGCTTTGCTGATTGCCGCATCCGTTTCAGAAAATATGCCACTCGCCTCGGCATACAGTAGACTGGCAGCAGATGTAGATCAATCGGGCGCCGTGAATAATGCTGACTGGGAACAAACCATTCAAACAGCCATTGGCATTTTGCCAAATTTTCCGCAAGCGCCATCCTGGACATTTGTTACCACAGCATACAATTTCCCCAACCCAGCGCAGCCCTGGCCGGCGCCACAAGCATCCGAATTTTGTTTGGACGCGGGCCTTGATTTTAATGCCGATTTTATTGCCATCAAAACAGGGGATGTAAACGGATCGGCCAACACCGATAATCTCGACAGAAAAAGCCTACCAGCCGTTTGGTTTACCGCGCCCAACCTGCGTTTTGAAGCCGGAAAAACACTGCGTATCCCCATCCGAACGCCCGATCTGAGCGGGCTGCCTGCCTGGCAGTTTACCCTCGGTTACGATCCTGCAATGTTGCAATTGAAGACGATTGAACCCGGCTTGGCCAGCATTGATCGTATTGGCAATTTTGAAGCAACCCAGCGCATCTCCGCAGCCTGGATGGAGCCGGCAATTTATGCAGGCAGCATCAGTGGCAAAAACTTCCGGGGCGATGCGTTTACGTTAGTGATGGAGGCACAACAAACTGGTACCGTTTCTGAGGCTTTGTTTTTACCGACGAAAAAGCCGTTTCGGAAGCCTACAGTAAGAAATTGGAGGCATTGCCGGCAGGCCTTGCTTTTACGTCCCTCAAAGAAGGCCTCAGCATCGAAAAAGTTCAACCCAACCCGGCATCCGAGTACATAAATGTTCGGTGGTTCCAGGCTGAATCTGGTGATTTTCAGTTGAAACTCAACGACCTCAATGGCATGCCCCTACTGCAACAGCAAGGCACGGCCGATCGCGGGTTCCAATCGATTCAGATGCCGCTTGGGGCGAATATTCCCAACGGGGTGTTGTTGATTTCTATTGAAAACGGCAAAGAACGCGCAGTGCAGCGCGTGGTGGTTTTGCGATAGTAGGCTTGTTTTAGCAATAATCATTGAACAGGCAAAATCACATGACACCAACTTTTTTTGTAACACCAATAGACTTTAGGAAATGGTTGGAAAAAAACCATAAAACAGCCACTGAATTTATCGTTGGTTTTTACAAAGTAAACTCGGGTAAGCCTTCTATAAGCTGGTCAGAGTCAGTAGACCAAGCAATTTGCTTTGGCTGGATAGACGGCGTAAGACAATCCATTGATCAATACAGCTATCAAATCCGTTTTACACCAAGGAAAAGCAACAGCATCTGGAGCGCGGTGAACATCAAAAAAGTTCAATTATTAACCGACCAAGGCTTGATGCAGGAGGCAGGGTTCGCTAGTTTTGAACAACGAACCGACAATAATTCCAAAATTTATGCCTTCGAAAATGAAGAAGTAAAATTCTCACCCGAGATGGAAACGCTTTTTAAAACAAATAAAAAAGCCTGGGACTATTTCCAATCCCTGGCGCCATCCTACAGAAAACCATCGTCACTTTGGGTAATGAGCGCCAAACAGGAAACCACGAGAATAAAAAGGCTCAATGAGCTTATTGCAGACAGTGAAGCGGGTACCAACAAATGGAAACACAATAAATACAACAAAAAAGGTTGAGAAGACATTGGGCTCCAAGTGACGAATTAGAGCAGGTTGGGGATTTTCTGCTGGAGGTAAAAACGAGGGCTCTTTTGGCCAGTTTTTGCGTTTTTGAAGGAGCATAGTTGATATTACGTGACTGAAAAAAGGCGAAAAATGACAATTTTTGGCCCGTCAGAAAAAAAACCAACACGCTCGTATGCAATACCTTAAAATTTAAGCCGCTGCCACTTCCCTCACTTCCTCATGCAGCAGGTCGTACAACAACTCGTGGTATTCCGGAAAATCAGGAAGATTGTTGTGTCCAGCGCCCTCAATACGGTGCAAGGTGATGTTGTCGGGTGCCAGGGCCACCAGCATTTCACTTTGTCGGATGGGAAACAGGCGGTCGCGGCTGCCATGGAGTATGTGAATCGGGCACTGCACCTTTTTTATAAAACGATCCGTTCGAATTTGGTAGCGCAGCAGCCAGCGAAGCGGCAGAAAAAACCCGTACCGCCGGGAATTGTATAAGAAGGAATAGTATGGACAGTCCAGCAGCAACAGGGCAGGATTGTTCCACGAAGCAATACGAGCGGCTAACCCACTACCCAGCGAGCGCCCATACAGGACGATGTGCTCTTCGCTGTATTGAGAAGAAAGCCATTTGTACACTTGTTGGAGGTCGGAATAAAGGATCTCTTCGGTCCTACGGCCGCTGCTTTTTCCAAATCCGCGGTAGTCGAGAATGAAAAAGTCGTAACCCTTGCCAATGAAGTCTTTTGCAAATTTTCCCCAGCCTTTGATGCTGCGGGAATTGCCTTTGATGTAAAACACCACTCCTTTGCTGTTGGGGACGCGGAAATGCAGGGCATTCACTACCCCGCCGTCCTCCATATCAAAATGCATTTCCGTAAAAGGAAAGGGATAATCGTATTTGAACCAATGGGGCAACCGCTCCGGTCGGAAGAAAAAGTAATCCTGCCCGAAGTAGAAGATCGCACACAGTATCCCGTATACAATTCCTGCGGTACTCAGCCAACTGATCCAGTGTTGCATAGGGTAAAGGTAGAAATAATTGACTTTTAGTCGTTAGCCTTTGCAACGCTCCCCAGCGTCCAGCATCCTGCCTGTTTATCGCCTGGCTTCACCTTATTACCCTGTGCGATTTGCCGTGGGGAAAGCACTGGTTCCGGGGAGTTGCCCTCCGCCACCAACAGGTTGGCGCGGCAGGCCTGCAGGCTGGTCATGGAAACCTGTCGCCATTTGGTTTGGTACAGGTAATATTTGGGCTCCTGATCGGTCCGAAATCCTTCATTTTTTGCGCAGTTAGTGATGCCTTTGGGCTTGGTAAGGTTTTCCAACTGCGTTTTGGAAACAACGGCAGGGTTGTATACCACGCGAACCACCTCTTTGCCATCTTGAAACCCGGGGGCGGTCTCGACGACACCGGGGATCGCGCCGAAGGCCTTTTCCCCTGCCCAAAAGCAGTACATGGTAAATGTAGCCGTGGCAACACCTGTTTCCCTTGCCATTAACTCCTCTTCCAGCAACTGCAGGTAAGCCGGTTTTTCCTGTCCGGTTTTTTCTAAACTGAGCAGCATACCCGACACAATTTCAGCCGAGGAGCGGAAATCGGGCATACGGGGCGCAAGATCCTTGCCTTCGGCATTCACGATGCGGACAACAGGGTTGTTCCAGGCCGTCTCGTTGAATTTTTTCAGGGCCTCGGCATCTTTACCACCCTTGTTGTTGTAAATACAAACCGGCACAAAATAGGTTTCTATTGCTTCCACGATGAGCGGATGACGGAGTGTGACCGAGCCGTAACGGGTACAATTCGAGCAGCCGGGAACTTCCTGAAAAAGGATCAGCAATGGCTTTCCACTCAGGGAGGCCTGTTTCATACCAGTATCGAGATCGCGCAGCCAGTGTACATCGCCAAGTTCCACGGGGTTGCCAGGATCTGTCGATGCAACAATTGGCGCCTCGCTGGGTCCTGATTTTTCCGCCCTGAAAAAAAACGCCCCACCGAGGACCAGGGCAAGCATGGAGAGGAACAACTTGGAAAACATAGGCTACAGATTGAAATTTTTCAATTCAAAAATAGTAAAAAAAAGGCAGCAAAGGGTAATTGGCCGAAAGCCGCCGGGTAAAAGCATAAGTTCGATTACCTTTGGTATCGCACTCTAAGGACGATGTTATTCATGAAAAAACTACCGCTGCTTGCCCTTTTCCTGCTGATTTGTCTGCACCCCAACATTGCGCAGCAAAAAATCGGTATCGACGATTGTTTCAGTTATTTTCGTTTTTACCCGCAGAGTGCTCCGGCCATACGATTTGCACCAGACGGGAAAACCTATTTCGGTGAATCGGCCGCTGGTTTGGCGCTGATGGACATTGAGACCGGCAAGGAACAATCCGTGATAATGGACCAGGTAACCCTGGGTAAAATGGGGAAGTGGGACGACTACCAATACAACAACGCCTTCACCATTTTCCTGTTCAGAACCGACAGCAAGCCCGTGTACCGGCATTCCACCAAAGCAACTTATTGGGTGTATGTGCTGGATTCAAAGCGCATGCAGCGCATGACCGACCGCGACGATGTGCAGTTTGCTGCCTTGTCGCCAGATGGCAAAAAAGTGGCCTATGTACTGGACAATAACCTGTTTTACTTCGATATCGCATCAGGTAAAAGTACAGCCATCAGTACCGATGGTTTGGAGAATCAGGTCATCAACGGGCTTCCCGACTGGCTGTATGAAGAAGAATTTAGTCCTGTGGACGGAAATGGCATGGTAGCAACGGTGTGGTCGCCCGACAGCCGACAAGTTGCCTGGATTCGGTTTGATGAAAGCCAGGTGCCGTATTATACGATGACCGAGTACAACAGTGAAGCCTACCCTGCGTTCCAATCCTTCAAATACCCCAAAGTGGGTGAGCCCAATGCCCTTGTAAGTGTCCATTTGTTTGATACAGAAGCGCAGCGCCGGGTCGGGAGAGTGATGAACCTCGAAGCTGAAGATTATGTGCCCCGGCTCCATTTCACACCAGACAACCGGTTGGTTGTACACCGCCTCAACCGCGCGCAAGACACGCTGGAGTTGCTCATTGCCATGCCAGAGCGGCCGATTACCGATGAAGATGGTGCGGAGGACTGGCTACCATGCCGATTGTTGCTGCGGGAAACAGATCCGGCCTATGTTGACATTCACGACAACCTGATATTTCTGCAAGACGGACGGCGTTATATCTGGACCAGCGAAAAAGAGGGCTTCAATCGCGCCTATATACACTACCTCGACCGGGCCGCCGCGGTACTGCCGGAACCCCTTACACCAAACGATTGCGACCTCACGGCCTTGTATGGCATCGATGAGAAAAATGGAAAAATCTATTATCAAACGGCTACGCCAACGCCGATGGATCGACAAATCTGGGAAGGCAACCTAACTGGGGAAACACCCCGCCTGCTGACCAGTAATTCCGGCACCCACAATGGCGGCTTTAGCCCCAATTTTCAGTACTGGCTCCATACCTGGTCGGACGCCAACAACCCCACCATTGCCCAACTTGAGCGCAGTAACGGCGATACGGTTCGCACCATGCTCAACAACAAACGGGTGGCAATGCGGCGAAACGAGTATGGCTTTGTTCAAAAAACATTCTGGCATTTCGATTTGCCCGATGGCACTTCCCTGAACGGCTGGATGTTGCGCCCAGATTCGCTGGAACCTGGTAAAAAATACCCGGTACTGTTCGATATCTATGGCGGCCCGGGCTCCCAAACGGTACTGAATGAGTACGAGGGTTACCTCGATCCATGGCGTCAAATGCTGGTGCAAAAGGGTATAATCGTTGTAAGTGTCGATAACAGGGGAACGGGATCTCGCGGCCGTGATTTCAAAAAAATCACCCAATTACAACTGGGGAAATTGGAAACAGAGGACCAAATTGCCGCTGCAAAATACTTGGGTACCCTGCCCTATGTCGACCCCGCACGGATTGGTATCTGGGGCTGGAGTTTTGGTGGTTACCTGAGTTCCTCGTGTATACTTAAAGGAAGTGATGTATTCGAAATGGCCATGGCTGTTGCGCCGGTAACCAATTGGAAATGGTACGACAGTGCCTACACCGAACGGTATATGCGTACGCTTCGCGACAACGGGAATGGCTACGAGGAAAATTCGCCGATCAACTTTACCGGCCAACTAAAGGGGCCATTGCTTATTTGTCACGGCATTGCCGACGACAATGTACACTGGCAGCAAACGACCGAAATGGTGAATGCACTGATCGCCTCCAACAAGCTGTTTGAATTGGGATACTACCCCAACAGAAACCATGGCATTTACGGCGACAATGCCACCCGGCATCTGTTCAGCAAACTGACGGAATTTGTTTTGAAAACGCTGTAAACAGTTGTTCAACAGTGGGGGGAACGGTAGAAAAAAATAGGGGAACAATTGTTAACCAACTGTTCCCCAACGTTAAATCTTTTTTCCTCTATTGAGATTAAACGTCGATTCGCGCATATTTTGCATTTGCCTCGATAAAGGCGCGGCGGGGTGGCACTTCGTCGCCCATCAGCATAGAAAACATGCGGTCGGCTTCTGCAGCATCATCGACCGTTACTCTTTTCAGGATACGACGCATGGGATCCATCGTGGTTTCCCAGAGTTGTTCCGCGTTAATTTCACCCAGACCTTTGTAGCGCTGTACTTTTACAGAATCGTCTTCCTCCTTACCGCCGGTGAAATCCATGGTAGCGGCTTTCCGCTCCTTGTCGTTCCAGCAATAGCGCTCGTTTTTACCTTTTTCACCAGGTACAGGGGCGGCTGGGCGATGTAGATGTGGCCGTTTTCGATCAGGATCCGCATGTAACGGAAGAAGAAGGTCAGAATCAGCGTCGTGATGTGGCTGCCGTCGATGTCGGCATCGCACATAATAACAATCTTATGGTAGCGGAGTTTGTCGGTGGCCAGCACACGTTGTCCTTCGTCGTTTTCTGAGATGGACACCCCTAGAGCGGTAAAAATATTCTTGATTTCCTCGTTTTCGTAAATCTTGTGCTCCATGGCTTTCTCCACGTTGAGGATCTTACCGCGAAGCGGCAGGATGGCCTGGGTGTGGCGGTCGCGGCCCTGCTTGGCGGTACCACCAGCAGAGTCACCTTCCACGAGAAACACTTCGCTTTCTTCTGGCTTGCGACTGGCGCAGTCGGCCAGTTTACCAGGCAAGCCGCTGCCGGTAAGTGCACCTTTGCGCTGCACCATTTCCCGGGCCTTGCGGGCGGCATTGCGGGCGGTGGCAGCCAGCACCACTTTTTCAATGATCCGGCGGGCGTGGTTCGGGTTTTCTTCCAGAAATACCTTTAGGGCATCCCCCACACAGCGGCTGACAATACCGGTTACTTCCGAGTTGCCGAGTTCGCCTTTGGTCTGGCCTTTGAATTGTGGCTCCGGCACTTTTACAGAAACGATGGCGGTAAGACCTTCCATAAAGTCTTCGCCGGAGATGCTAAAGTTCAGTTTTTTAAAAAACCCGTTGTCGTCACCATACTTTTTGAACTCACGTGTCAAGGCGCGGCGGAAACCGCTGAGGTGGGTACCCCCATCGCGGGTAGAGATGTTGTTGACAAAGGAGATGATATTTTCCGAATAGGAAGTATTGTACATCAGGGCCACTTCCACGTCTACATTTTCTTCATTGGCAGTAATGTAGATGGGGTTTTCGATGAGTCGGGTTTTGGATTCATCCAGCCAGAGCACAAACTCCTGCAGGCCACCTTCAGATAAATACTCCACCTTTTTGAACTCACCATTTTCCTCTTCCCGCTCGTCGATGAGAATGAGTTTCAATCCTTTGTTCAGGTAGGACAATTCGCGCAAACGGTGGGCGAGGGTATCGAATTTGTATTCGTCGGTCTCAAAAATTTCAGGATCGGGGAGAAAGGTCACGATGGTACCGCGGTCGTCGGTCGGACCAATTTCACGCACATCAAACTGCGGCTTTCCGCGCATGTATTCCTGTTCAAATGCCATTCCTTCGCGGTGTACTTCTGCCCGCAGGTGGATGGACAGTGCGTTCACACAGGAAACGCCCACGCCGTGCAAACCACCAGACACCTTGTAGGAGTCTTTGTCGAATTTACCCCCGGCGTGCAGGACGGTCATGACCACCTCCAGGGCTGACTTTTTCAGTTTGGGGTGCATGCCGGTGGGAATACCCCGGCCGTTGTCGCGTACGCGAATGCTGTTGTCTTTTAAAATGGCAACCTGAATCAGGCTGCAATGGCCGGCCAGGTGTTCGTCGATGGAGTTGTCCACCACCTCCCAAACCAGGTGGTGCAAGCCTTTGATATCGGTACTGCCGATATACATTCCAGGGCGCTTGCGCACCGCTTCAAGCCCTTCCAGGGCGGTAATACTACTCGCACCATAGTCGCTGTTGGCGCCGGGTTGCGGTACTTTTGGATCCAGTTCTTCTGCCATTGGTTTGATTTCCTTGTTGCGCAAAAAGGAGGATGCGCACGCACAAATTCAGGTTGAATTAAAAAGAGTGCAAAGATACACATTTTTGCGCTTTTTTTAAAGAAAAAGGAAGTCTTTTTGATGCTGTATTTTGCTCACAACAAACTGAATATCAATTATTTACTTTTATCAATAAAAACTTTTCGAAATCGGCTCATTTTTTTACCGAAATTTGTTCGGCTGCATAGCCTTCGTCCTGTATACTACCTGACGCTGGCATGCTCAATTGCTCTGTTTCTCCAACTACCAGCTCCCTATGTGGCACGAAGAAAAAAATCGTTTGCAAGCCAGTTTTGTGTTCCAAAATTTTGCGGAAGCCTTTGCTTTCATGACTGAAGTAGCGCTGCATGCAGAAAAAATGGACCATCACCCAGAGTGGTCCAACAGCTGGAACAAGGTCGACATCCAATTGACCACCCACCACGCGGGCAGCATTGTCACGGAAAAAGACCGCAAGATGGCTGCAGTGATCGATCAGATTGCGCTCAAATACAAACGATGAACCCTTGCCTCTAATCAAATTTTTGCATGCAGATTGAATCGAAATTGCCCCATGTAGGCACGACCATCTTCACCGTCATGTCGGGACTGGCCCAACAAACCGGCGCCATCAACCTCTCACAGGGCTTCCCCAACTATAACCCCGACGAACGCTTGCAACGCCTTGTTTTTGATCACATGCAACGGGGCGACAACCAATACGCACCCATGCAGGGCCTGCTTTCCCTTCGGGAGCGGATCGCCGAAAAGATGGAAATGCTTTACGGGCGAAGCCTAAATCCCGAAACCGAAATTACTGTCACGGCTGGTGGCACACAGGCAATTTTCTGCGTTATTGCCGCTTTTGTGCATCCTGGCGACGAAGTAATCCTGATCGAGCCCTGTTATGATTCCTACCGGCCCTCCGTGGAAACTGTCGGTGGAAAAGTGGTTACTTACGCACTGCAAGCGCCTGATTACCGCATCGACTGGCAGGAGATGGGCCGACTGATTACACCCCGCACGCGAATGGTGTGTATTAACACCCCCAACAACCCCACAGGAACGCTCCTGCGCGAAAGCGATATGCTGGCGCTGGAGGCCTTGCTCCGCAACACCAACATCCTGGTGATGAGCGATGAAGTGTACGAGCACCTGATTTACGACGGCGAGCAGCATGCGTCTGCGCTGCGCTATCCAGAATTGTATGCACGCAGCCTTTGCATCTATTCTTTTGGCAAAACCTATCACAATACTGGCTGGAAAACAGGCTATTGCATCGCGCCACCCGAACTCACCAAGGAATTCCGAAAAGTGCACCAGTTCAATGTCTTCAGCAGTGTGCATCCACTGCAGGCCGCTTTTGCTGATTTCATGGCCGATGAAAGCCAGTACCTTGGGCTGCCCGCATTCTACCAGCAAAAAAGAGATTTCTTTCAGCAGGCCATGGCAGCCACACGCTTCCGCCCCTTGTTTTGCGGTGGCACTTACTTTCAGTTGTACGATTATTCCGGCATCAGCGATGAGCCTGATTTGGCGTTTTGCAAAAGGCTGACCACAGAATACGGTGTTGCAGCCATTCCGGTGTCCTCCTTTTTCAGCGACGGCCGCGACGACAAGGTTATCCGGTTTTGCTTCGCCAAAACAGAGGATTTATTGGCACAGGCCGGGGAAAAACTATCGGCCGTATAACCCTTACCGGGCAGCAGCGGCACTTAATGCCTCAAAGTACAGCCCCACTTCGTAACCATCCATCAGCGCATGGTTCACTTCCACCGACACCGGCATCAACCAGCGATCGGCCTCGCGGTAGTATTTTCCAAACATGATTTTAGGGATACTGTCGGTTTTGGAAAACCGCCGGGCATGCTTGAAGGCGGTGAATGGAATCCAAGGCAACACGGAGAAGTGGAGCATGTTGAGTGCATCATTGCGTGGATCCAGGGGTGTACCTGCCATCACTTTTTGGATGGCCTGTGCACCGGCCGCTTCAAAAGCCAAGCGATCCGGGGTGTAATCAAAATAGCAATACCGAAAAGTATGATCGGGCAGCAGCACCGCCGAACCGCAATGCACAAGATCGTAGCAAACCACTGCGTCGTTCAGCAAACGAAACCGGAAAGCATCCAATTGATTGGCAACCATGGTAGCCAGGTGCAGTGATTGAAGAAAGAAGGAACTGTTTTCCTGCCGGCATTGTTCTAGCAAACCGGTAACATCTACCGGCGCGGTAACGTTGAAAAACGGATCATCAAAATCTTTGAAAAACCGAAAAGCATCGCGCCTTTTCCAGTGTTCCACCTCAATAATGGTATACATACCGCAAAAGTAAGGAGGCGAGAAAACAATAAAGCCTTCCATTTTTTGATTTTTAAAAAACGCCTGTTGGGATTACTACCTTTGCGGGCTTTTGAGCACTTTAATATGACAGAACCCAATACCTCCCCTTCCCGCTGGCGTCGAATGTGGTCGCTGTTGCAGCTTTCGCTAAACGGGGAGGAGCAGGATTACACCAAAGGGAGTATAGACAGGGCAATTGTACTGCTCTCGATCCCGATGATTCTGGAAATGGCCATGGAATCGCTGTTTGCAGTAGTGGATGCCTTTTATGTATCAAAAGTTGGCATCGAAGCGGTCGCGACGGTCGGGCTGACCGAATCGGTACTGACCCTGATTTACTCCATTGCCATCGGGCTCAGTTCTGCTGCAACGGCCATGGTAGCCAGGCGCGTAGGGGAAGGCAACCGAAAGGCTGCAGCCACTGCAGGCGCCCAAACCATTCTTATAGCCATTAGTATTTCTTTGCTCATTGCCCTTCCCGGTTTTTTCTTTGCCAAAGATATCCTCCGTGTGATGGCCAATGATGCCGACATGACCGAAAAAGGCTGGCGTTACACCCGTCTGATGTTCACAGCCAATTTGCCCATCCTGTTGCTATGGATGGTTAACGGCATTTTTCGCGGCGCCGGCGATGCTGCAACGGCCATGCGAGCCCTTTGGATTTCGAATGGCATCAACATTATCCTCGACCCTATTTTCATTTTTGGCTGGGGGCCAATTCCCGCCATGGGTGTACTGGGTGCTGGCATTGCGACCACCATCGGGCGTTCGGTAGGTGTGGGCTACCAGTTTTGGAAACTTTTTGGCGGCAGCAAAAACATCCGCTTGTTGCGGTCGGATTTTCGGCCACAGTTCGATATCATTCGCCGACTGCTTGCCATTGGGGCAGGAGGCGCCGGCCAGTACATCATTGGTTCAGCCAGCTGGATCTTTATGATTGGCATCCTGGGCCGCATCAGCGCTTCCGTCGTAGCGGGCTATACCATTGCCATCCGGATATTTCTGTTTAGCATTTTGCCGGCCTGGGGGCTCGCCAATGCCGCCGCCACGCTTGTCGGACAAAACCTGGGAGCGGGACATCCGGAAAGGGCGGAAAAATCGACGGTTCGAACCGGTTTTTTTGCCGTCGTGTTCATGGGTACAGTGGGCATCATTTACCTGATTACTGCACCCTGGCTGGTATCCTTGTTCAACACCGACCCGGAGGTTGTACGCGCTGGCTCGCTTGCCCTGCGCATCATTGGTGGCGGCTACATTTTCTTTGGCTATGGCATGGTATTGCTTCAATCACTCAACGGCGCAGGGGATACCCGCACACCTACCATACTCAATTTTTTCTGTTTTTGGCTGCTGGAAATTCCGCTGGCCTGGTTGCTGGCCCTGCATTTCAACTGGGGCCAAACCGGCGTGTACTGGAGCATCGTCATAGCAGAATCGGTGCTGGCGATCGCTGCAATCGTGGTTTTTCGGCAGGGAAAATGGAAACAGGTAAAAGTTTGAAGCAACAAGTTTTGGCAAAAATGGAATTGTGCTTATTTTGGGTGGAATTTTCATTCACCAAAATGAGCCCTAATGAAAACCAAACTCCTTGCCGCCATCGTCATAGGGTTGCTTCCTTTATTGGCTGTCGCGCAAAGCAGCCCTGAATTTTGTGGCAGTACCATTTTGCATGAACAGGCCATGAGCCAGCCGGAGTACCAGCAACGGCAGCTCAAAATTGAATCAGCCGCCTACCAACATTTTTCAAAGAAATCTCCATCCCCCGAAGGGATACTGCAAGTGGTTACTATTCCGGTAGTCTTTCACATTGTGCACAATGGCGGCTCCGAAAACATTTCCGACACCCAGGTGCTCACTGGTTTGCAGCAACTCAATGATGCCTATGCCAACCAGGGGTATTACAACCAGGGCACAGGTTCCAATACCATGATCCAGTTTTGTCTGGCCCAGCGTACGCCAGACAACATGGCCACTACCGGGATCACGAGAACCCAGAATGCACTGACCAACGTGACGATGGGATCCGAAGATCTGGCCTTGAAAGACCTGATCCGCTGGGACCCTTATTCGTACATCAACATCTGGCTGGTGCGCGATATTTGCAGCGCCGGCAGCGGTTGCAGCGTAGTGGGCTATGCTTTTTTTCCCAGTTCGCACGGCCAACCCAACGATGGCATCGTTATGGAATCCGGTTTCCTCGGAAGTAGCCCCGGTGGTACAGGGGTATTGGCCCATGAAATGGGGCATTACCTGGGCCTCTACCACACCTTCCAGGGCGGATGTACGAACGACGACTGCCTGGCCGACGGCGATCGGGTATGCGATACGCCACCCGACCAAAGCACCACCTGGGTGCCCTGCTCCCTCCCGGTGAATACCTGTACTACGGATACACAGAGCGGGTTTTCTTCAGATCAGAACGACATGACCCAAAACTTCATGGACTACACTGATTTCAATTGTTTCCATGATTTTACCGACGGACAAAGCGCACGCATGGACTGGCACCTCCAAAACGTTCGCGGAAGCTTACTGAATTCACTGGCTTGTTTAACGCCTTGCCCGACCCCTGTAACCGCCGCTTTCAGCCCCAGTGCCGTAAGCTTGTCGGTTGGGCAAACACTCAACCTGACCAATACCAGCTTAAATGCCAGCTCTTTTTCCTGGGAGATCAACGGGGTGCAGTTCTCTACCACCACCAACGCATCGTATACTTTTAATGCAGAGGGGGTTTTCAGCATCGGCCTGACGGCTTTTTCTCCCAACTCTTCCTTATGCAATTCAGCCACCACCACGATTTCCGTACAGGTCGTTTGCCCGGTTACCGCCAATTTTAGTGTGGATAACCAAACGCCTCCGATTGGGACAACAGTCAATTTTACAAACCTGAGCTCGGGGGCAACCCAATATGAATGGTTTTTGAATGGAGTTTCTCAGGGAGGCAACTTCAGCAGCTACAATTTTAATGCAACCGGGGTGTACACCGTTCGGCTGAAAGCAGGAAACGGAAATTGTGAAAAAACCAAGGTGTTGTATATTTCAGTACTCGACACGTGTAATCTGGTGACTTTCCAGCGGACCTATGGTGGCGATTATGTCTGTCGGGGGCTCACGTCGATTATCCTAAGCAATGGCGACCTGTTGTTCTGCGGTCAGATTTTGACGACACCAGGCAATCAGGATATCCTGATGATCAAAACCGACCCGGAGGGTAACCCGCTCTGGACGAAAACATATGGTGGACCATCGGAGGAAGTAATGGCATTGACGCTTGCACTGCCTGGTGGCGGGTTTGCTTTGACGGCCTATACCAAACAATATACCGGAACCCGCGACGGCGTACTAGCCTGTTTTGATGCCGATGGACAATTATTATGGCAAAAGCTAAAGGCGACCAATACCTGGGAAGATGGCTTTCGCAACCTATTATTGACCAACGATGGCAACATACTGATGAGCGCAGCACCCAGAGGAAATCTCTCCTGGGGCGTGTTGTTTGTCAAAATTTCGCCAACGGGCAATGTAATCTGGCAAAGCTTGCTCGATGGAGCCAACACCGATTTTCCAAATGAGGTTGTTGAGTTGCCTGATGGAGTTTCATGTTCTCTGGATTTACCTTATCGTTCGGACAAAACACCTCCAGCATCCACGATGGTATGTATGGAAAAATTGATGCCAATGGCAACCTCCTTTGGGTTAAGGCTGCCGGCGGACCCAGCAATGAGGGCTTTTCGCATATATTTCCTGCGCCAGACGGCGGCTTTATACTGGCTGGGGGGTCTGGTAGTTTCAACCCCTCCACCAACAATTACGACGATGACATTTGGGTACTGAAAATTGACGCACTGGGAAACAAGCAATGGTCGAAGGTATACAGACTTCCCGGCGTCAACGATATAGGTCCGTACGGTGGGTGCGTGGCCAATGATGGAGGCTACATACTGACGGGTAATGACCTGAGTGTAAACAGCAACAACGATGCGTTTTTTCTAAAAATCAGTGAGACAGGCGATTTGGAATGGTCCAGATTATTCGGAGGCGCCGGAGAAGATCGCGTTATATCGGCCCAGCCTTTGCTTAATCAGGAAGGCTACTTGTTTAGCGGTTACAGCGGTAGCACAGGCCCTGTTGAAAATTTATATGCCATCAAAACAGATAATGCAGGCTTCGCTGGAGAATGTCTGGAACTTCCACATACGGTCATAACCGAAAATGTAAATCCGATTATTACCAATGGCAACCTGCCGGCAGGCAATACCTCCCCCCTGACGGATGCAACACTGCAGGTCAATGACATAGTACTGGGAACTGACCAGTTGTGCAATGCCTCCTGCGACCCCAGCATCGAAATCTGCGACAATGGTATCGACGACGATGGCGACAACCTCATCGATTGCATGGACGAAGACTGCCCCTGCTTTTCCTGCGATGGCGAAGAAACAACGAAATGGTTTTTTGGTAAAAACGCCGGCCTTGATTTTAATAGTGACCCGCCAACACCTCTTTCTGGTGGGCAAACAAATGTGAACGAAGGCACCGCGGTGCAAAACGATGCACTTGGCAATTTACTTTTCTACACCGACGGTACCAGCATCTACAACCGTAACCACACCGTTATGCCCAATGGGAACGGGCTTTTGGGGCACAAGTCTTCAACACAAACCATCATTGTTCCTCATCCTGGCTTTAAATACAAGTTTTATCTGTTCACCACCGACAGTTACGACAACAACCAGATGCAAAATGGCATTCGGTATTCGCTGGTGGACATGTCGCTCAACAATGGCCTGGGCGATATTGATCCCACGCAGAAAAACATCCTGTTCGTGCCCCAATCACAGGCCACCGAAAAAATAACGGCCATCCGGCACTGCAACGGACACGACTGGTGGGTGATTGTAAAAATTCGGACCAACAACGAATACAAAACCTGGTTGGTTGATATAACCGGATTGCATACCGCCACCCCAGTTGTGAGCGCACTAGGCTCCAGTGCAACACAACCCGGAGGCTTGGAAGCGATTATTGGGTACCTGAAAGGATCCCCCGATGGTAAGCGGGTTGCCAATACTTTTTTCCACTCAGGTGTAGTGAATATTTTTGATTTTGACGGAAACACCGGTCAATTGAGCAACCCGGTTGTAGTACCTGTTCCTGATTTTTCAGGCGCCTACGGTTTGGAGTTCTCCCCGAACAATCGCTTTTTATACGTCTCCGGGCTAAGTTCGCCTTCCAAACTGGTGCAATTGGACCTGCAGTTGGGTTCTGGCGCCAACATCGCGGCGGCGGCTCAGGTGCTGGCACAATCCCCAAATTCCTACCGATATGGTGGCATTCAACTTGCCCGCAACAACAAAATTTACCTGACCAACTCCGGGCCTGGCATATTTACCAGTGCACTGGGCATCATTCATTTGCCCAACTTACCAGGTGCTGCAGCGCTATATCAGGACAGTGGCTTACCCCTTGGCCCCAACACTTCGGTAAACCTGGGTTTGCCCAATTTCCCCACCAGTTATTTTGAAAACTTTGACATCAGTATTGTCGGGCCAGACTCATTGTGCGGTTATCCGCAAACGGCCGTTTATACCCTGCAGGGTGCGAGTTGTGCGCTCGATTCGGTGGTTTGGGGTGTGAACGGAGCCCAAATAATCAGTTCCGGGCCTTTGAGTGCAACGCTCCAGTTTGATCAACCCGGAGTTGTAACCTTGTTTGCTGCTGCATACGGAGCATGTGGCATTTCGAAAGATACGCTCTTCATTACCGTGTTGGAAAACGCGCAGGTACTTGACCTGGGCCCCGACCGCTTGATTTGCAGTGAAGGCGTTGCTATCCTGAATGCCGGGGAAGGTTTTAGCAAATACTTGTGGAGCACAGGCTCTGCTGATTCCAGCATTACCACCTTGTTTCCCGGATTGTACTGGGTGGATGTGTGGGACGCTTGTGGCAACCTGCAAAGCGATACCGTGGAAGTTTCCTATATTTCGCAAACAGCGCTGCACCTTGGCCCCGATAAGCAAATTTGCGCTGGAAGTTCGGTAACAATCCAGCGGCCCAGCCCCTTCGTTTCCTGGACCTGGCTCCCGGCAACCGGGCTCGCCTGCGACACCTGCGCCACCATTGTTGCTTCGCCACTTACCAATACCACTTACATTGTTGTGGCACAAACAGCTGAAGGCTGTTTAAGCGCCGATACACTGGCTGTAATCATCAGCGCCGATTCCATTGTACTTACGATCGACACCAGCATTTGCGCCGGAGCTGCTTTGCAAATATTTGGTATGACATTCCCTCCTGATACGGTGGCGACATTTGTGCTACACACCTCAGGGACCTGTGATTCCATTATAACGCTATCGGTTATGGGCATTGACCCGGTATTCGCCAGTTTGGATACCAGCATTTGTGCGGGCGATACCCTCTTTTGGGATGGCCTGGCTTTCCAAACCGATACGATGCTGCAGTTTATGTACATGGCTGCATCCGGTTGCGATTCCATACTCAATCTGCAACTCAGCGTCAGGGATACTGTTTTGCTAAACAGAAACATCCTGGTTTGCCCTGGCGATACAGCTGTTTTTGATGGCACCCAGATTCCATCAGGAACATCACAGGTGTTTTCCTATACCAGTTCTTCTGGTTGCGATTCCACTATTATGGTTTTGGCTGAAAATTATCCTTCCGTATTGCTGGATCTTCCCGCTGTGGATACGGTTGCCCTGGGAGATTCCATTCGTTTGCAGCCCTTTGCCAGTGGCACAGCGCCTTTGGTTTGGAGCTGGTCGGCAGTTACGCCGCCCGCTGTGCTGAGTTGCGACGATTGTCCGAACCCGACGCTAACGCCCGCCAGCGACCTGACGCTGCAGGCACAATTTACCGATGCAAATGGCTGTACTGCCACCGATTCAATTGTTATTCGGGTGGTTGCTTGTGCACAATACTATATTCCCAATGCTTTTACCCCCGATTCCGACGGCATCAACGACCAGTTTACCGTTTTTGGTGAAAGTTGTGTCAGGCAGATTCGGTACCTGCGCATTTTCAGTCGCTGGGGTGAACTGGTATTTGAGCGGGAGAATTTCGCACCCGATCAGCCGAATCTGGGTTGGGACGGCCGCTTCAGGAACAAGGAGTTTCCTTCAGATGTATTTGTTTATACCGTACAAATTGAATTTTACGACGGGCGCGTAGAAACCGTTCAGGGAGACGTGACGATTATACGGTAAAAGAGAGAAGATTTACGATATCCGATTACATGATTTCCGATTGTTGATTTGATTGAATATTGCCGATTTTTGATGGAACCGCAGCGTTGCCGCGATGGACAACAATCTCACATCGGAAATCACATCAACAATCGGAAATCATGTAATCGGATATCGCAAATCCTTTATTCATGTAAAATGCTTTTACCCCCGATTCCGATGGCATCAACGACCAGTTTACCGTTTTTGGTGAACGTTGTGTCAGGCAGATTCGGTACCTGCGCATTTTCAGTCGCTGGGGTGAACTGGTATTTGAGCGGGAGAATTTCGCACCCGATCAGCCGAATCTGGGTTGGGACGGCCGCTTCAGGAACAAGGAGTTTCCTTCAGATGTATTTGTTTATACCGTACAAATTGAATTTTACGACGGGCGCGTAGAAACCGTTCAGGGAGACGTGACGATTATACGGTAAAAGAGAAAAGATTTACTATATCCGATTTAGAACTGTACGAAACGTTCTTTGACATATTGCTAATCAATGTTTTAGCCATCCAGAATTTTTCTAAATTCTTGGGAATCAGTATGTAATGGTGTTCCGGTGGCCATGTGTAATGCCAGGGTTCTTGCTATTTCCATCAACAGTTCATCCTGGAAGGCAAATTTTGCGGCTTTGTACCCGTCGCGCTTATTGAGCCACATGAAGAGCCGGAGCATGGTTGCGGTCAATAATCGGAGGAAAAAGACCGCTTTGATGCCGTTTTCGTTGAAAGAGAGGAGACTTCGCAGGCCGATTTCTTGCTTGAGAAAGCGAAAGAAGACCTCGATGTCCCAGCGCTGGAGGTAAATATCGGCGATTTGACCTGCGTTGAGGTCGAGGATGTTGGTCAGCAGGTAAAGCGTGGTGTTTGCCTTTTCGCCCGTGCGCACTTTAGCGGTAATGAGCCGGAAGGGGACTTCCAGAATATTGTCTCCGCCACTTTTGTGCAAGTGCACGATTTCGTCGGCGAGAAACTCGAGGTTTTTGTGCTCACGGCCCTTGATTTGCTTGTGCACCTTAACCAAGCGATAGCGCGGGTTTTTCAAGCGGGTGGTAAACACCCGCCCCTGTTCCTGAAAAGTCTGGAAGGTCTTGCGGCTTTTCATGCCCATGTCGAAGACCACTGCATCATCGGCGTTTAAATCCGCTTGGTCAATGGCCTCTTTAAGCGCTTTTTCCTCCGAAAGGTGCGCTTGGTCGCAGTGCACTTGGGCGTGCGCGGGCAATAGGCCCTGTAAGCCAACCGTGAACTTGACCTGCACCTTACCCTTGCCTTTTTTAGGTTTGGCACCTACCCGCATCCCCGTTCCCGAACTGGCCAGCGCCGCGCTCAAGCACACCATCGTGGAATCAAAACGGGCCAAACGCCCAAACTCCTTGTCCAGGCGCGATCCGTATTTTCGCTGGATGTTACTTATGAAACCGTTGTACAAATCCTCAAAATACGCCGCTTTGATTGTTGCAAAACGGCTGGCCAAAGAACTGTGACTTGTTTGATGTCCGCCTTTGCCGCTAAAAAGTTGAAAGGAGTGGCTGTTGTAAACATCCGCAAGGGTGTGAAAACTGTCGTCCCTGTCCATGACGATGCTATAAACCATCAACAGCGCCATCAAACGGCCCCACAGGTGTTTTACCTGAACGTCCACGCCGCTCGAATCGGCCAGATCTTCCAATAATTCAGGCGGCAACAAGGAAATCAGGGGCTTGATCCCAACCTTTATCAGACGCTTTTGCCGAGCCTTGTGACGCTTTTCGGCATTGCTTGCTTTAATTTTGGCCAATGGGGTGCGAAGTTTCTTTGCCATAAATCCTTGATTGTCAGATTTGTAAACGCAAAGAAACACCTTAAAACATTGATTAGCAATATGTCAAAGAACGTTTCGTACAGTTCTAATATCCGATTACATGATTTCCGATTGTTGATGTGATTGAATATTTTCGATTTTCGATGGAACCGCAGCGTTGCCGCGATGGACAACAATCTCACATCGGAAATCACATCAACAATCGGAAATCATGTAATCGCAAATCGCAAATCTTTTATTCATGTAAAATGCTTTTACCCCCGATTCCGACGGCATCAACGACCAGTTTACCGTTTTTGGTGAAAGCTGTGTCAGGCAGATCCAGTACCTGCGCATTTACAGTCGATGGGGTGAACTGGTATTCGAGCGCGAGAATTTCGCACCCGATCAGCCGAATCTGGGTTGGGACGGCCGCTTCAGGAACAAGGAGTTTCCTTCAGATGTATTTGTTTATACCGTACAAATTGAATTTTACGACGGGCGCGTAGAAACCGTTCAGGGAGATGTGACGATTATACGGTAAAAGAGAGAAGATTTACGATATCCGATTACATGATTTCCGGTTGTTGATTTGATTGAATATTTTCGATTTTCGATGGAACCGCAGCGTTGCCGCGATGGACAACAATCTCACATCGGAAATCACATCAACAATCGGAAATCATGTAATCGCAAATCGCAAATCTTTTATTCATGTAAAATGCTTTTACCCCCGATTCCGACGGCATCAACGACCAGTTTACCGTTTTTGGTGAAAGTTGTGTCAGGCAGATTCGGTACCTGCGCATTTTCAGTCGCTGGGGTGAACTGGTATTTGAGCGGGAGAATTTCGCACCCGATCAGCCGAATCTGGGTTGGGACGGCCGCTTCAGGAACAAGGAGTTTCCTTCAGATGTATTTGTTTATACCGTACAAATTGAATTTTACGACGGGCGCGTAGAAACCGTTCAGGGAGACGTGACGATTATACGGTAAAAGAGAAAAGATTTACTATATCCGATTACATGATTTCCGATTGTTGATGTGATTGAATATTTTCGATTTTTGATGGAACCGTAGCGTTGCCGCGATGGACAACAATCTCACATCGGAAATCACATCAACAATCGGAAATCATGTAATCGAAAATCGCAAATCCTTATTTCTTCTCCCCACTCTTGCCGAACATCTCCAGGTTGTTCAGCGCCATCATTTCCTTGAGCGTTTTTTGCATGCCGTCTACAGAGCCATCGAGGAAAATGACATTGCCTTTTCCATTTTCGGTGAAATTCTTGATGGCTTCCGTCCACATAGAAAACAGAATCACCGAAGTATCCATGTTGGCTTCGTGCATTTCCTTGGCAGCCTGGCTCATGCCCTTGGCAACTTCTTCACGGAAAAGCGCTACCGCCTGCCCACGCATCCGGGCAGCTTCGCGCTCGGCTTCCGCGGCAATTTTGATGGCATTACCGTCGGCTTCGGCGCCTTTGGTTTTGGTAATCAGTAATGCTTGTCCTTCGTTTTCGGCAGCGGCTTTGAGGTTGTTGGAAGCCACTACTTTCGACATGGAGCGCATTACCTCATCGTCGAAAGTGATGTCGTTGATTTGCAGATCGAGCAGGTGAAAACCCCAGTCTTCCAGCATATGATCCACGTTGGTTTTTACCGCCTCGGTGATTTCCCGACGTTGACCCAGAATCTCAGCCTGTTTTTTGGTGGCCACATAAGCCCGGATGGATCCTTCAACCGTGCGTGACAGCGCCGCCATAAAATCGCGGTCACTGACAAACTTGAAGGCTACCTTTTTTATCGTTTCATCCTGATTGTCCATTACGGCAAACAACAGCAGGGAGGTGAAATGAACATTCGCCTGGTCGATGGTAACGGCCTGAAAGCCCAGTTCAATAGAGCGGTTCTGGATGGTAATTCTTTTAAAAATCATCTCCAGAATCGGGACTTTAAAATTCAGACCCGGATGCATGATCCTGCTGTACTTTCCAAAAACGGTGATTACGGCCACCGTACCCTGTTGTACGGTTACCAGGCTAAAAAAAAGGAGCAGCACTACGATACCTGCGACAATTAACATAATGGTAGATTTTGATCAAATGGTGATGGATAAGGAATAAGTTTGATTTGGCATTGCCTATTTTCGCCCTAGCAGGCAAAATATATTGAGCACCAAACTTAGAAATTTTACCATGAATGGTATCTCCTTTCGCTTCCGAAATTTTTCAAAAAAAAATTTAATACCGGCTAAAGTCCCTCAAAAACGCTTTTTTGAGCTGATCATGGTCTGTTTTTGCTGTATTGCCATCAGCAACAGCGCTTTTGCGCAGGGCCTGCGCGGGCGTGTTGTTGACGCCGACAACGGTGCAGGCGTCACAGGCGCGACCTTGTCCATCATCCCAAGTTTTAAGGGTGCTGATAATTTTTACCTGGCTACAAGCCCAGGCGGAGACTTCTTATTTGAGAGCCTTGCGCCCGGGTATTACCGCCTGGATGTGGACATGTTGGGGTACGAAAAAATAAGCATTCAGGAACTCTTGGTTGCGGCTGGTAAAGAGGACTTTTTGGAGATTGCCTTGCGGAAATCCGCTACCACCCTGCCCGATGTTACCATCAAATCCTCTCTGTTGGGCAGACGCTTGCAACAGGAACTCGGGGAAATCCCGCTCAGCCATGATCAAACCCTGCGCTTTCCCGCCATGTCGTTTGATCCTGCCCGGCTGGCCACCGCCTACCCGGGTGTAGCGCAAACCGATGATGGCATCAATGGCCTCAGCATCCGCGGCAACAGTCCGGCGGCGGTAAAATGGCGGTTGGAAGGCGTGGAAATCGTCAATCCCAACCACCTGCCCAATGCCGGCACCTTTTCCGACGGGCCCGCTGCTGCCAGCGGAGGCATACTCATGTTTTCCGCCCAGTTGCTCGACAACTCCCGCTTGCTTACCGGCAGTTTTGCACCCGGATACGGCGATGCCAGTGCCGGTATCATGGACATGTACCTGCGGCCAGGAAACAACCAGAATCGGGAATTTACCGTTCAGGCGGGTTTAATCGGGCTTGATGCCGCTGCCGAAGGCCCCATCAGTAAGGAAAAAGGAAGTTCTTATCTGGCCAATTACCGGTACTCAACGGTCGGGCTGTTGAGCCAAATGGGCGTTTCCTTTGGTGATGAGGCTATTAATTTTCAGGACCTGTCGTTTAACCTGCGGTTTCCTTTAAAGTCGGGCGGCTACATCGGCCTTTTTGGAATGGGTGGGCTTTCAGTCAACGACTACCAGCATACCACCGACAGCACTGCGCTGGAATCGTACAAACAGTTTTTTGACATCAATTTTGAATCGCGGAGCGGATTAATCGGACTGACCGAATTCAATCCGCTGGGTAAAAGTGCCTGGGTAAAATCAACCCTGCTTGTATCCGGTCAAAAAAATGAACGCAGGGTTGAACCCTTTAATCCGGATTTTGAAGTAAATGCCCGTTCTTCCAGTGCAGAAAGTAACCTTTCGGGCAGTAGTACTTATGCCCTGGAGGTTGATCCCCAAAACCGTTTGCTGGCGGGGCACCAGTTTTCCTTCAGGCAATACGAGGGTATGGTTGAACAGGCCGGTTTTACCCAGTACCGGGGTGATACAAAAAAATTCTACTTCAGCTGGCAGCCATGGGCTTCCTGGGAGTGGAACAGCCGTAGCGATAAAACACAGATCACTGCAGGCCTGCATACGCTTTGGGCAACATTTAATGCCGCTACCGCTGTGGACCCCCGGGTTTCCCTGCGGCATCGGATTTCCCAAAAACAAAAACTAAGCGCATCATGGGGTATCGTGAGCAGCACACAACCCATCTGGCTGTATGCGGGTCTGGATGCCTCCAATGAACGTCAACCCAACAAATCCCTGGGCCTCACCCACACCCAGCAGGCTGCTTTGCGGTACGGTTGGCAGTCAAATCCGAATCTCGTCCTAAGCGCTGAAATATTCTGGCAGCACCACACCAAGGTCCCCGTTTTTGAAGGGGACTCGAACGGCTATTCGTTGTACAACGACGTGGAAAACCTATTTTCCTCCACCAAGTTGATCAATGGCGGTAAGGCCCGGAACGTCGGGTTAGAACTGGGTGCTGAACGGCGGGTGGAAAATGGCTTTTTCTGGCTGGCAAATGCCACCTTGTTCCAGTCGCAATACACCGGCAGCGACGGCATCTGGCGCGACAGCCGGTGGAACCTAGGGAAAGTAGCCAACGTAGTGTTGGGCAAAGAATGGCAGCGAGAAAAAGAAGACGGCCTGTACAAGACCTTTGGTGTGAACGGACGCGCTGTATTCTCCGGCGGTTTTTACGACCTCCCTGTGAACGAGCTCAAAAACCCGTTTAACCCTGCACCTTACCCTGGAAGTAACACGGTTTACTCAGAACAACTGCCCGATTATTTCCGGCTCGATTTGCGGGTGTACTGGAAGCGCCATCTGGGCAACCGTCGGAACAGCACTTTTGCCATGGAGTTCCAAAATGTCACTCTTCAGCAAAATGTGGCCTATTACTATTTTGATCCTTTTACCAATCAAACGGAAACAAAATACCAACTGGGACTGATCCCGTTCATCAGCTGGCGCCTGGAATTTTAGAAGAGGGTGTAGAGTGGGGTGTAGAGTGGGGTTTAGGATTGGGTCGATTTCGAGAAATACTGTTTTGGGATATAGGGCAAATCGTAATTTTTTAGATCTTGCCCAGCCCTTCTGACTAGTTATACCTTACAGCCCACTCTAAACCCTACTCTACGCCCCACCCTAAACCCAACTCTACAGCCAGCCCTCTTCCCCATGCACCTCCTTTTTGAAATGCTTGCTTTTGCCCTGGGGTACCAGTTGTATGCCTACCAACGAAAACGGTCGGTGGATGTGATCAGCGACGAGCATCGCCTGTGGATATTCATTGGGGCCGCGGCTGGCGCACTGCTGGGCAGTCACCTGTTGGGAATTTTGGAGCGGCCGGAGGAATGGCATCAGCTGAGTCTGATCTATTGGTTGAGCAACAAAACAGTGGTTGGGGGCTTTTTGGGCGGACTAATTGGCGTAGAAACCACGAAAAAGCTCCTTGGCATTCACCGTTCCTCAGGTGACCTCATGACCTATCCTATTTTGCTGGGACTGTTTATTGGCCGCTTGGGCTGTCATGTTTCGGGCCTATCCGACGGAACCCTTGGCCTACCCAGTGCCCTTCCCTGGGCAGTAGATTTTGGCGATGGCATCCGCCGGCATCCGGTCAATTTATATGAGATGCTATTTATAGCGGCCCTGGCGCTGTTCCTGTATTTCAGGGAACAAAAAATACCGTTTCAAGATGGCCAGAAATTTAAAGTTTTTCTGATCGCTTACTTGTTTTGGCGTTTCTTTGTTGAGTGGTTGAAACCCGCATACTATTTCCCATTTGGGCTGTCGAGTATTCAATTGGCCTGTCTGGCTGGACTTTTTTACTACCGAAAATCCATTTTGGGCATTGCCCGGTAAAACTACTTGAAGATGGAACGCCCCTATGTCTATTACGATTTTACACTGTCCTTGTGTTCGCAATGCCTGCGACGGGTAGATGCCAAGATTATTTTCCAGGACGAGAAAGTATTCATGATCAAGCGTTGTCCGGAACACGGGGTTGAAAAAGCCCTACTGGCCACCGACATTGAGTATTACAGAAATTCCCGAAATTTTGCGAAGCGCAGTGAAATGCCGCAGCGTTTCAACACCAAAACTCATTTTGGCTGCCCCTACGATTGTGGCTTGTGCCCCGACCACGAGCAGCATTCCTGCCTGACCATCGTGGAAGTGACCGACCGTTGCAACCTGGCTTGCCCTACCTGCTACGCCGAATCTGCCCCGCACCATGGTCGGCACCGGACGCTTGAAGAGATTGAACACATGCTGGATTTGGTTGTCGCCAATGAGGGCCAACCCGATGTTGTACAAATCAGCGGTGGAGAGCCAACGGTACACCCTCAATTTTTCGAAATTTTAGACCTGGCAAAAACCAAACCCATCCGGCACCTGATGCTGAACACCAATGGCATCCGTATTGCCAAGGATCCCGCTTTTGCCGACCGTTTGGCAGGCTACCTGCCCGATTTTGAAGTATACCTGCAATTTGATTCACTGCAGCCAGCAGTTCTGAAAAGTCTGCGCGGTGAAGACCTCCTGGAAGTGCGCATGCGGGCGCTGGAAAACCTGAACCGGGTGAACCTCTCCACCACGCTCGTGGTCACACTCCAAAAAGGCCTGAACGATGGTGAAATTGGGGCCATCATTGATTTTGCCCTGAAGCAACCCTGTGTACGGGGTGTGACGTTCCAGCCCACCCAGGCTGCCGGTCGCTTTGATGGATTTGACCCTGCAACCGACAGAATTACCCTCACTGAAGTGCGACAGGAAATACTACGACAAGCACCGTTTTTTCAATCAGAAGATATTATTCCGGTCCCCTGCAATCCCGATGCACTGGCCATGGCCTATGCCTTGAAAATTGATGATCAGGTGATTCCACTCACCCGTTACCTCAACCCGCAGGACCTGCTAGACAATTCCCGCAATACCATCGTGTATGAACAGGATGAACGCCTGCACCAGCACATGGTCCGTTTGTTCAGCACCGGCAATTCGGTGGAGTGCGCTACGGATGAATTGCACAGCGTTATGTGCTGCCTGCCACATATTGACGCCCCGAATCTGGGTTACGATAACCTTTTCCGAATCATCATCATGCGTTTCATCGATGCTTATGACTTTGATGTGCGGGCCATTAAAAAATCCTGCGTCCATATTGTCAGTCCGGACGACGATAAAATCATTCCTTTTGAAACAATGAACCTGTTTTACCGCGACCCAGTAAAACGCGCTTACCTGGAAAAATTACGGCAGGAAGAAAACCCCACCGCGTTCACCCTGTAAATTATCAAGCCTTATGAACGATCCACTCGACCACAATAGCCCGGCAGACCAGCCACAGAAAAGACCCCTGGGAAAAGTAGTCATGATCAATTTTGGCATCATGATTTTGTATATGCTGTTCTCCAGTTTAAGTACAGCCGGCGGCAGCGGCTCCGAAGCCGGGTTGAGTAGCATGATTTTAGATGCTATGCTGCTCGTACTACAAGTGGGCACCAACTTGGTGCTGGGTTTGGTGTTGTTGTTCACCGACCACAAAGAGGTAGCGAGCGGCATGCTGGTCAGTGCCTTGCTCATTGGCATCATCGGGTTTGGCGCGTGCGTGGGCAAGGCATCCATTTTTTGATAGGCTGCCTAAAAACGCCGAATTGCTGCGCCCAGTCGCCATACATCCTCAAAAGAATTGTACATCGGTACCGGAGCCAGACGGATCACATTGGGCTCACGCCAATCGGCCATAACCCCGTGTTGGCTCAGGTGATCGAAAAGATCTTTCCCCGTTGATCGGTCAAGGTAGATATCTGACAACCTCTGGCTTCGGGATCCCGCGGCGTAATGATTTCAAACAAAGGCCGGTCGCGGTTGACATTTTCCAGGATAAATTCGAGATAGGCTGTAAGCGCCAAACTTTTGACCCGCAGGTTATCGATACCAGCAGCCATAAACAAATCGAGGCTGGCCCGGTGCGCTGCAAAGGCGAGAATCTGGGCATTGCTCATTTGCCAGCCCGCAGCACCCTCCATGGGCTGAAAACCTTTGCGCATCTTGAAGCGCTCCGCCTCGTTGTGGCCCCACCAACCCGCAAAACGGGGCAGTTCTGGGTTGTGACCATGGCGCTCGTGCACAAAAATGCCCGATGGGCCTCCCGGCCCCGAATTGAGGTATTTGTAACTGCACCAAACTGCGAAATCAACATTCCAGTCGTGCAATTGCAGCGGCAGGTTGCCGGCAGTATGCGCCAGGTCGAAGCCAGCATAGGCCCCCACAGCATGCGCGGCCCGGGTAATGGCTGGAATATCGTAGAACTGGCCGGTGTAATAATTCACACCGCTAAACATCACCAGGGCCACCTGATCGCCATGCTGCCGGATAACATCGAGGATGTCGTCGGTTTCCAGAGTATGCGATCCGGCTTTTGGCGCTACTTCAACCACTGCATCGGCAGGGTCGAAACCATGGTAACGCGCCTGGGTTTCCATGGCGTACTGATCGCTGGGAAAAGCCCCGGCTTCCATGATAATTTTATAACGCTGCTGGGTAGGACGGTAGAAACTCACCATCATCAAGTGAAGGTTGGTTGTGAGCGTATTCATCACCACTACCTCCTGCTCCTTTGCGCCCACCAGATCGGCACTTTGGGGCTGTAGAAATTTATGGTAATACATCCAGGGGCGCTCACCCCTGAAATGGCCTTCAACGGCATGCGTACCCCATTGGTCGAGTTCATCCATCAGCGCTTGCCGCACGGCCTTGGGTTGCAAGCCCAGCGAGTTACCGCAGAAGTACAAAACCGGGCGCCCATCGTGTTGGGGAAAGATAAATTCAGCGCGGTAGGGCCGCATGGGGTCGCGGGCGTCCATGGCCAACGCGAACTCGAGAGTATCTTCAAAATGCATAAGTACAGCAGTTCGTTTCAGGCGCAAAGGTGCGGAAAGAATTGCATAATGAGCAACCCAGCCGCCATTAACCCATGCTTATATCGTCAAAACTTAGCGGCGGCAGCCCCTGGAGACCGCCTATTTAACCAAACGATACGTTAAACAGGTGTAAAACCGGGGTTTTCAGGCAGCCTGCAAATAATTTTTTGTTGTATTTGTAAAAAAATACCGAACTTTGTCCCGTTGGGCTGAATTATTCAGACTTGCCTCCTTATTTTATTCTGTACATACACACTTTCATGGTTACATTTGAAGAATTGGGTCTGCGTGAAGACCTGCTTCAAGGTATCAAGGCACTTGGCTTTGCAACACCCACTCCCCTTCCGGAGATGGTGATTCCTGCTGCCCTGAAATCTGAAGCCGATCTCATCGCGCTTGCTCAAACCGGAACTGGCAAAACTGCCGCTTTTGGTCTCCCCTTACTCCACCGCTGCGATGCCTCGCGCCGCACGGTGCAATCACTTATCCTTTGCCCCACCCGCGAACTTTGTGTTCAGGTGGCAGGCGATTTGGAAAACTACGCCAAGTTCGCAAAGCATTATAAAGTAGTCGCCGTTTATGGCGGGGCCTCCATCGAACAACAAATCCGACAGTTGCGCTCCGGTGCACAGGTTATCGTGGCCACCCCTGGCCGTTTGGTCGACCTGCTGCAACGCCAGGATGTGCACCTGGACGATGTGCACACCGTTGTGCTCGACGAAGCAGATGAAATGTTGAACATGGGCTTCAAGGATGCCCTCGACCTCATCCTGGAATCGGTTCCCGAGCGCCGCAACATCTGGCTGTTCTCGGCAACCATGCCAGCGGAAGTACGCCGGATTGCTAAAACGTACATGCGCCATCCGCAGGAAGTAAGTGCCGGCAACGACACGCAATCCAATTCCAACATCCAGCATGAGTTCTACCTCTGCCGTGCAGACGACCGCTATGCTACCCTGAAACGCATTGTCGACTCCCTTCCTGGAATTTACGGTCTGATTTTTTGTCGGACCAAAAATGAAACCAAGGAAGTTGCGGAGCAAATGATTCGCGATGGTTACAACGCTGATGCCCTGCACGGGGACCTGGTACAAGCCGACCGCGACCGCGTCATGACCCGCTTCCGGGAGGGGCTCCTGCAGTTGCTGGTTGCCACCGACGTGGCTGCCCGTGGTATCGACGTTAGCGACATCAGCCACGTCATCAACTACAACCTCCCCGACGAAACGGAGATTTACACCCACCGTACCGGCCGCACCGGCCGGGCTGGTCGCAATGGCATTGCCATCAGCATCGTCACTTCCCGGCAGGAAAGCCGCATCACCCAGATTGAGCGCAAGCTCAAAACCACGGTTCAGCGGAAGTCAATCCCTACCGGTGTAGAAGTTTGTGAAAAGCAGCTGTTCCACATCGTTAAGTCTATCCACGATCAAAAAGTAGAAGACGCCGACATAGAACCCTTTATGCCGCGCATCTATGCCGAACTGGCTGATTTGACCAAGGAAGAACTTATCAAACGATTTGCCAGCGTGGAATTCAACCGCTTCCTGGCGTATTACCGCAACGCTCCCGACATCAACATCGGAGCCAAAGGTGGCCGGACGAAAAACGAAAACAGCAGCAGCGCTGGTTCGACTTTCCAGACCGACAATGGCATGCACCGCTTGTTTGTCAACATTGGTACTATGGATGGCGTTTCCAAAAAAGAATTCTTGTCGCTGCTGACCGAGGAAATCCACATACCAGGCAGTTCAATTGGCAACATCGACCTGAACAAAACCTGCCTGCACGTAGAGGTTGACCCTAAATTTGTGGCCCAGTTGCGCAAAGGACTGGAGGACTTCAGCCTCAATGGCCGCGCCGTGAAAGTCGACAATGCCAAACCACAGAGTGGCGACGGCGGCGGCGGTGGCTACAAGAAACGCTACAGCGGTGGCGGTGGCGGCGGTTACGACAAAAAGAAGTACGGCGGAAAGGCAAGGCGGTAATGCCGTCTGCCGGACGGTAACGTCCAGCTGACTAAGATCAGCAAAAAAGCGCCCCATTGGAACTCGTTCCAATGGGGCGTTCTTCATTCCCGCACAGCAAAACAACTATTTTTTAGTTAAATAACTATCTATTAGTTGTATAACTAAAATTTAGTTATACATTTGTAATCATAACCACTACAATATGAAACGACTTACACAGAAGGAAGAAGAGGTCATGACCATTTTGTGGGATCTGGAAACGGCCTTCATCAATGACATTCTGGAGAAAATGGAAGCGCCCCGGCCGCCGTACAACACGGTATCCTCCATCGTCCGCAAATTGGAAGCGGAAGGCTTGATTGACCACGAGTCATTTGGAAAGACCTATCGCTACTACCCTGTTTTAAAAAAGGAGGATTACCGGGCCAATGTTTTCAGAAACCTGATGGACAACTTTTTCGACAATTCACCGGCGGCATTGCTCTCTTATTTTGTCAAAGAAGAAAATATCGCCCCGGAGGAGCTGAACAAATTACTGGAAGAGATCAAAAAGAAGCCTGACTGATTATCCACCTGAACCAAAACCAATCCGGACATGCAGTACCTAATCGAATCTGCCATTTGTTTGGCTGTCTTATATGGGTTTTACCATGTATTCCTCAGACAGGAAACTTTTTTCCAACTCAACCGCGGGTATCTCTTGCTGGCAGCCTTGCTTGCCCTGGCCTTACCGGCGTTGAATATTCCGCTGCAGCCGGCACCAGAAAGCGCCGCGGTTCAACAATATGCCCCTGCCAACACCCTGGATTTCCCCAAAATAGTGGAGCAAATGCAAGTTGCTCCCCAAGGCATACAGCATGTACTGACCCAACCAGTTTGGAAAATAACATTAGGTGAGCTACTCTGGTGGATTTACCTGGCGGTTGCAGGTGTCATGCTTTTCCGTCTGGCGGTACAGCTGACAAACATGATCCGGTTCCTTTGGCGGTTCCAAACGGGCCATCAGGCCGGGGTTCGGGTTGTCAGCGGGCCGGAAGGCACACCCCTTGCTTCTTTTTTCGGGTTTGTGCTTTGGCATCCCGGAGCGGCCACCGACCCTGCAAAAACACTGATGCTGGAACATGAAATGGTACATGTACGGCAATGGCACAGCCTGGACATTCTGTTCATAGAACTACTCATTGCCATTCAGTGGTTCAACCCCATGCTTTATCTGTACCGGCGCGGCCTCCGGGAAGTGCACGAATACATTGCTGATGATATCGTAGTGCGCCGGACGCGGCAGCGCTACGCCTATGCCGCCTTACTGGCGCAAAACATCCAATCCGGGAAAAGGGCCCATCCCGGGTTGGTTAACACCTTTCACTCACTCATTAAAAACCGTTTGATTATGCTGGCCAAACACCCATCACAGCCATCTCGCCAAATCAAGATTCTTTTGGCACTACCCCTGTTTGTTGTACTCATGGCACTTTTCTCCTTCCGCCTGGCGGAACGGCTTCCCGCTGCTTCGCATTGGTACGATGCTGTCGGACTTTTTGAAGGCAACCTCAAAGAGGTAATTATACTTGCGGATAAACCCGTTTTGAACGAACCCACGACTTATATTTTCTACTGGGGGGCGCTGCAGGTTAAAATTGAGAAAGACCCCGCTACCGGACGGTATTTCGGTGAAGCCTCCCTGTCTGTTGCTGAATTTCAGGAAGCCGTGAAGCGCGAACCCAGGTTGTGGAACGGAACCAGCCTGGAACAACATGTCTCCTTTAAAATGCAAAACAATAAGGTCAGGTCTGACTACTACAAGGAGGAAGTTTACCTGCAAATCAAGCCATCTTTGCAGGTATTTTCGGCGTCCAAAACAGATGCAGAGCAAGTCCTTATAGAAGACTTACAACTTCCAGATGGCCATTCAGCCAGCATCAGCATTTCCCTTGGCGGAGAAACACCCTCCTGGATAATAGCCAAAAGTGGTTCCGAAACTTACTGGAATGACGACCCATTGTTTTTTGCTGCTGTTTCCCAGAACGACCAACCACAGGTCCGTTGTGGTGGGATAATGACTACCCAAAAGGCCTTTTGTACCACAGATGAATTCTGGAGTATGGTTCAAACAGCACCTGAACTGGTTTATCCCGACGGCCGAAAAGAAATTTGCAACTCGGGTTTGTATCTGTTGCTGATGAAACCCGGTGGACTGACACCTGCTGAGATTCCCGTCCGACCGAGTATGGCGTCCAGAGACTGGGAGTCTATTTCAAAGGACCTTCATTATTACCAGGACTGGATACAGCCTGGTACCGACATTGCTATCAGCCAAAAATTGAATGAGAATGGCGTTGATGAACGAATTAGTTCCAGAACCCTGCTCGCTGTGACGATTGTATCCCCCAACGACCCGCGGCTTTTCCTGGACCGCAGCGATCGATCGAATTTTAGGTTCTCCTGGGGCGATTTTGAACGGCGGTTTAATTCCGTTTACGCCCGTGCTTACGAAGACAGCGCCATCCCCGGACGAATGGTATACGCCGACCGACCGGCCTACGGCACCCCCTGGTACATGAGTAAGGCGGAATTCCTCCGTATGTTGAAAAATGCTCCCCTACTTTACCATGGAGAACAGCCCGTGGAAGATATTAACTTGACTGTCGATCACCAGGGCTATGGGTTTGTGGTAAACAAAAAGCCGCTCGACCCCGCTATTTTGAAGAAAATGGAAAATGATCTTCATAACGGCGATCAGATCAACATTAATGCCATTCAAGGCCGGGCCAATAATTCCGAGCAAATTATTGCACCCAAAGCAATTTTCGAGCAATTCTCCAGCCGGTTTACCGCCAGGGAATTTGCACAGATCGAACAGCCCTCGGGGCAAACCCTGATCCGAATAATTTTAGACGATAACCAATTTCAGAACCAGGACCAGAAAAACAAGCTCAATGGACAACCCGGCGTTTGGTTTCAGTATGGCGATATTGATCTTTCACAGCAATATATTCAAATTATCATCCGGGAGGACTCGCCGAAACCGCCCTTGAAAGGAAGTTTCAGCGCTTCCCTTGCCTCAGAAATGAGTATTGCAGTAAGCCCAAATCCGGTACGGGATAGCAAGGCAATGCTTACCATTAAGGTTCCTCTGGCCGGCAAAGGCACGCTGTATGTAACCGATGCCAATGGGAAAGCCCGGTTTACGGTAAATTCAGAATTTACTAAGGGCGATTCTCCGCTTTATCTGCCGCTGGATCTGATCAAACTTAAAGAACCAGGAACTTACTACGTAACCCTGGAAATGCCTTACGGAAAGGTTACCACCAAATTGGTTGTGCAATAAACTTTTGGCGTTCAATAGCAATTTAAAATACAAGCGCCACTCCGATGTATTGGAGTGGCGCTTGGCTTTTTATCCAACGCATCAAAATGCGGTTCAACGCATCAAAATGCGATTCAACGCATCAATGATGCGTTGCGACTTCACCGACAAACTGTCGACGCTACGTCTTCAACCCTATTTCGCGAAGCCGCTCGTCAAGGTACTCACCAGCTGTTATAGGCTCGTAATGTAGCGGGTTGTCTTCGGTTACGCAGATGGGCAGGCACGACAAATCCATCGCGCTTACCGGGTGCAAAAAGAAGGGTATACTCAATCGTGGCAGGTGCCATTCCTCGCGCGGAGGGTTCACCACGCGGTGTGTGGTACTTTTCAGGTAATCGTTCGTCAGGCGCTGGAGCATATCGCCTACATTGATGACAAACTCATCGTTTTCGGGCATAATGTCCACCCATTCATTTTCTGAGTTCAGCAGTTGCAAGCCGCCAGCACTGGCGCCCACCAACAGGGTGATGAGGTTGATGTCTTCGTGCTGTTCGGCGCGAATGGCACTGGCAGGCTCCTGCGAAATGGGAGGGTAATGGATCGAGCGCAGAATGGAATTGCCGTGCTTGATTTTTTCTTCAAAATAATCGGGATCCAGTTCCAGGTGAATGGCAATGGCGCGGAGCAGTTGTCCGCCCGCTTTCTCAAACGCCTGGTAAAGGTCTTTCCCATGCTGATAGAATTCGGGTACTTCTGGCACCCGAACATTGTCGGGATACTGCGCTTTCAGCGGATGGTCTGCGGGAACTTCCTGGCCAATCTGAAAAAACTCTTTCAGGTCGGCTACTTTGGATTGCTTGGCGTGCTCGGTACCAAAGGACGTATAGCCGCGCTGGCCAGCCATTCCCTTGATTTCATATCCCCGTTTGGTATCAACCGGAAGTGCAAAAAACTGCTTGGAGGCGGCGTAAAAGCCATCCACCAGTGTTTTGGGCACGCCATGGCCTTTAACCGCTACAAAACCGACTTCATGAAATGCCTTTCCAAGGGCATTTACAAATTCCGCCTGATCCTGCGCCGAGCCGTTAACAAATTGTGATAAGTCGACAGTAGGAATGCCTTTTTCTTTCATCATAAGAAAATTTGGGATCCGGAATCTACCCGAATCAGAGCCTTACTTGATGACCTTGATTTTCATGGTTACATCCTCCACGGGGCGATCACCAGGCGCCGTTTTTACGGCTGCTATTTTATCCAGCACATCAAAGCCTTCGATGATGTGGGCAAATACAGTGTAGTCACGATCGAGCCTGGGGCGTACCACCCAGGGTTTTGTAGGTTTCACGCTGTTCGGGGGTATAGTGAAAGTTCTTCATGGCCTCAATACGGTCGAGGCTGGCGTCATCAACAGGATTACCCTGAACGATGTAAAACTGCGAACCACTGGATGCTTTTTGTGGGTTGCTGGTGCGGGCTGCAGCTAAGGCACCTTTGGTGTGCACCAGCGCGTCAACAAATTCGGCCGGAATTTGATAAGTAGGGCCGCCAAATCCGAGTGACTGACCGGGCTTTGCGTCGCGTGAATTCGGGTCGCCGCCCTGAATCATGAATCCTGAAATAACGCGGTGAAAAAGCAGGCCATCGTAGTAGCCTTCTTCTGCGAGTTTGGTGAAGTTGTCGCGGTGCAGGGGAGTAGTGGCATACAATTCAGCGATCATGTTGCCATAGTTGGTTTGGATTTCAACCAAACAGCGTTCGGGTGCAGTTACCTGGAGCATTTGTCTTGTTGTTACAGTTTTATTGCCTTTAGTGGCTTTCAATTGGACAATATAATTGCCGGAATGTTCAAATTTGTGGGTCGGGTTGGCTTCGGTGGAGCTGTTGCCGTCACCAAAATCCCAGAGGTACGTTTCCGCATTTTGGGAACTGTTGCTGAACTGCACGGTGGCAGGCGCAACATGTTTTTCAATGGGGAGGGTAAAGGTTGCTACGGGCTTTACGGCGCAGGAAGCCAGTCCCAGCATAGCCAAAAGGAGTAAAATAGGGTAATTTTTCATGCTGTAGTGCGTTGTTTTTTCCGCTGCAAAGGAACGATTTTATTCCCGAAATCGTATCCAATCAACGAAACATTGCTATTTCAAGCGATTTAGTCCGGCCTTCGCCCGGGCGTGCAGGCTATCGGCATATTCTTCCGGCTGAATACCAATGCATCGCTGATAGGCAAGCCGGGCTTTCGGTATGTTTTTTTGATCTTCGTATAGGATTCCCAATTGTAAGGCAGCATTACAGGCAAAATACCAGGGCATCTTTTCGCCGGCATCCATGGTTTGGGTATAGTAATCTACAGCTTCCTGGGTTTTGCCCATTTCATGTGCAACCCTTCCCAGCCGATAAGTATACTCCAGTTTTTTCTTCTGGTCGCTGGCAAAAGCGGCGCCACCGCTTTTAAGCAAATCGTAGGCGCGCTGATAATAGCCGCCGTCGAACAGCAACCGCGCCTTGAGCAGCACAGGATCGGGCATTTCGCCACTTTTTGCCTCGCGCTGAGCGGCCTTGTCGGTATCCGATTTTGCCTCCCCTTTCGCCAATATTTGGTCCATATATTGCCGGTACCCAGATGCGTTGCCGAGCAACAATTGTTGCCACGCCAATTTTTGCAAAGCCTCCATTTTTCCCAACTGCCCTTTGTTTTTTTGTAAAAACAGTTCCAAAGGCTGGTTGGCATCGCTGTCAAGCCTGCAAAGTTTGCACGTCCCCAGCAAAAAATACCTAAACGGAAAAGGGTAATAGGCATCTCCGGAAGCGCAGGTTTCAAGGTACTTTACCGCATCATCGTTGTGGCCTGTTCGGTTGGCAATAATGGCCAGCACGTAAGCCGCCAGCGGATTTTTGCGATGATCGAGGGTTCCCGAGCGAATCGTGTTCCAGGCCCTTTCTTTTTGATTGTCTGCATACAGCAACAAAAATGCGTAAGTAACCAGCGCCTCCTCTCCATACACAAAATCCGGATGTTGGCGGGCATACTGCACTACCTCTGCCAACTCGCGCTCCCCTTCGGCTACATCACCTTTCATGCCCGCCAGGGCTTTGATCGTCCAGCGGTATTCCTCCGGAATACTACCCACCATGGTGTGCAGAAGTCCCAGGCTTTTCTTGTTGGCGACAAAATCGGGGAAACGCCGCTCGTTTTCTTCCAAAAGGGAGTACGCCTGTTTTACATCGTTGAGGCCCGACAGGTAGTCGCTGAAACGCCCCTGCAACAGGGCGCCTTGCAGGCGCATTTCGGCCTGGCAAAAGAGGTAGTAGGGTGAACTGCGATCGCCCCTCGAGATTTTATCAATGCGTGGCAGCAGTTTTTTCTTGAATAACAGGTAATCTGACTTATTGTCACCCGACAGAATGGTTACCACATCCATGCAGTGTTCGAGGTACAGCGACAAATAATTCTCGGGCTCCTTTTTACGCAATTCATCCAAGGCGCTGCGCGCCTCCTTTATCCTTAGCGATACCGTCAGTTGATAGGTTTTCCGCGCCTGAGCCGAAAAGTCGAAGTAGGGCGAAGCAACGCTCGTCCCACCCAGTAGGCAAAAGAACAATACCCAAAAATACCTTAGAACAGGTTGCAGTGTAAATACCCTTCGGATCGGGCTTGCAAGTGGTGCGATAGACAAGGTAGACATCATTGGGCCTGTTTTGACTTGGGTATTGGGATAAAATGGAAAAACAAGGGCACAAAGCGCGCTGGCAAACAACGTTCTTTGTGCCCTTGAGGCAAATTTAGTGTACCTGATGTATATCAGTTGGATACATCAGCGGTTATTTTAGCCCTGAACAACTGCTGCTTCCTTCGCCAGGAAATCTTTCACCCAGGCGGTAGTTACCGACTTAGGCCGTTCGAGCGGCAGAGACAAGGCCCGGGCCCAGCATTGTGCAGCCAACACACCCAATGCGCGGCTGACGCCAAACATGACGGTGTAGTAGTTGTACTCTTTCATGCCATAATGCACCAAGAGTGCACCGGAATGGGCATCCACGTTAGGCCAGGGGTTTTTAACCTTGCCCAGACTGGAAAGGATGGGTGGAACCACGTCGAATATTTTCCATACAATTTTGACCAGATCGCTGTCGGGCACGTTGTCTTCTGCAAATTGCCGCTGCGCCATAAAGCGCGGATCGGGCTTACGCAGTACAGCGTGTCCGTAACCAGGTACAACACGGCCACTGGCCAGGGTGCTTTTCACATAATCACTGATTTGCTCACGTGTGGGTTTTGTGGTTCCGAGCGTATCAACCATTTTTATTACCCAGCGGATAACCTCCTGATTGGCCAGGCCGTGAAGCGGTCCGGAAAGGGCGTTCAGCGAAGCACTGAAGGAAAGATAAGGATCGCTCAGTGTTGAGCCAACGAGGTGGCAGGTATGCGCCGAAGCGTTGCCACCTTCATGGTCAGCATGGATGGTTAAGAACAAACGCATGTATTCTTTGAATCCTTCGTTTTCCATGCCCAGCATGTGGGCAAAATTGCCGCCCCAGTCCATGGAAATTTCAGGAAGAATCTGCTCGCCCTTATGGTAAATCCGGCGGTAGATGTACGCCGCAACCCTAGGCAAGCGGGCGATCAGGTTCATGGTATCCTCGTAGGTAGCATCCCAGTATTCCGTTTTGTTCATACCGGAACTGTATCGCTGCGTGAAAATACTCGTATTCTGCATGGCCATGACGCCCATGGAAAATTGGGTCATCGGGTGCGTTTCAATGGGCAATGTATCAATCATGCGAAACACATGCTCAGGTACATTGGCACGACGCACCCAGTTTTCCGTCAGCCATTTAACTTGTTCCTTCGTGGGAATTTCGCCCACAAGCATCAGCCAGAACAAGCCTTCAGGCAGCGGCTCTTTGCCACCTGGGGCGCGGGGCAGTTTTTCCCTGAGTTCAGGAATGGAAAATCCGCGAAAACGGATACCTTCCTCTGAATCCAGCAAAGAGGGTTCCCAAATCATACTGGTGATATCACGCATACCACCGTAAACCTGATTGAGTTGAACATCGTCCACCTGCTTGTTACCGTGCTCTTTGAGGATTTCCTTCACCTCTTGGGCGAGGGCATTTGATTTTTCGTAAAAAAGTTGCTTAAGGGCATCCATATTAAAATGTAGTATATTGTGTAAAGATTGGGTTGTAATAGCATTTGGCCAGCGGCCTAAATTTCAAACAAAATTACGGCACTATTGTTAGAAAAGCCAATTCAAAGGGGATAAAAAACCCTAAAAAACGCCAAAAGCGAAGTGCCCCACAGGAGAGCAACTTCGCTTTTGATTTATCAGTACACCATTTAACGGTAGGCGTACCGTTTTGAATACCCGATGCGCTGGAATTACCAGCTCACCTCGTCATCTTCTTTCGCAGGCTTTTCTTGCTCGTCGGCACCGCCATCGTCTTCGTCGGTAGGTTCTTCTGTATCCGCATTGTCTGCTTTTTCGCTGCGTACAAATTTCCCTGAGGGTTCGGCGCCACGCCCGTCATCATCATCCTCTTCCATGTCTTTGTTCTGGGCTTCCCATTCTGCCTGACGGCGATCAAATTCTTCGTAATCGAAATCGGGCATCAAATCGGTCTTCACATGATCAACTACCTCATTTAGGGAAGCCGCGAACCGGTTGAAATCCTCCTTGTACAGGAATATTTTATGTCTGCGATAGCCAAAGCCATCTTCTCTGCGCGTGCTCTCGGTAATGGTGATAAAAAAATCGTTGCCGCGTGTTTTACGAACATCGAAAAAATAGGTGCGGCGCTTGCCTGCGCGGACGCGCTTGGAAAACACACTTTCCTCAATTTCCCGATCGCGAAAATCATTTCGCTCGCCTCCTCTGTCGCCACCGCGATCCCGGAAGCCTCTTCCTCTGTCGCCGCCGCGATCATTTCTTCGGTCATTTCCCCGATCATTGCTGCGATCATTTCCCCGATCATTGCCGCGATCCCGGGAATCACCCTGGTCTCTCCGCTTGAAATACCCGTATTCCACTGTTGTTCGATTTAGTGATTTAAAAATTTGAAAACACCTTGGGCAAAGGTAATTTTTCCACTGAACTTACGGCAATAATTGCGAAAAATATTAATAATAGCCATTTATTGCGCAAAGAGCACCTTTCCCCCAACTATGGTCATCTTGGTTTTGGCTGTTAAAATTTGCGCCGGAGGAGTGTCCAAAAGGTTTTCCGACCATACGGTTATGTCGGCCAGCATGCCCGCTTTCAACATACCTTTTTGTTGGTCCTCCCGGGCAGCCCAGGCATTCCATCGGGTGTAGGAGAGCAGCCCTTCTTCGCGGGTCATGGCCTGCTCTGGAAAAAATTCCAGGCCAGTATCCGCCCTTTTGCGGGTCACAGCCGCGTATAGGCAAGGCAAGGGGTCTACGTCCTCTACCGGAGCATCGGTGCCATTGGCGAGGTGCGCACCACTATCGAGCAAACTCCGCCAGGCATAGGCTCCCTCGCGCGCGCGTTTCTCGCCCAGGCGCTTCACCACAAATGGGGCGTCGGAGGTACAATGAATGGCTTGCATTGAAGCCACCACACCCAATTGCTTGAATCGGGGAATGTCATCTGGGTCGAGGTGCTGGGCATGTTCCACCCTCCAGCGGGCATCTGGGGCGGCAAAATCAGCAAATACGTTCAGTACTTCGCGGTTTCCACGGTCGCCTATAGCATGAACACACATTTGCAAACCATTGGCTTTACAAGCCGCTGCAATGGCCCGAACCGTATCCAGCGGGGTCGTATTTTGTCCAAAAAAATTGGGTTTATCATTGTAAGCAGCCAATAACCAGGCGCCGTAAGAGCCCAGCGCACCATCAAAATAGCACTTCACGGCACGTACGGTCAGGTGCTGATCACCCAGGTCGATTTTAGGGAATTGCTGTAGTTTGGGGAGTTCCCAAACACCCGGCTGGGCCACCATAACCCACATGCGAAGCGGCAATTGGCCGCTTTCCGCCAGCCGTTGAAATTGTTCAATCTCCCAAAAATCACTGCCGGCATCCTGAAACGAGGTGATGCCCCTGGCGAGACACTGATCAGATGCCAGTTTTGAAGCGCGGTCGAAATCAGCCTGTTTTTGCGCTTCCGGGCGCTTGTCTTTCCAGGCCTTGAGGGGAGCGAAGATCAAATCCATGGCATTTTCTTCAAAAACACCGGTGAGCCGCCCCGAGGCATCGCGCACGATGCGGCCACCAACCGGATCAGCCGTTTCTCCTGTGATACCCGCCAATTCCATGGCCCGGGCGTTGGCCATAAGCGCATGCCCGCTGGCATGGCCCAGCACCATTGGGTTATTCGGCGTGGCAGCACTCAGCGCATCGTGAAAAGGATAACCATTTACGGTGCGCTCCATGGAAGGCTTCCATTTTTCCTGATGCCACCCCCTGCCTTCTATCCAGTCGCCGGGCGGAACGCTTTTAGCCTTTTCTGCGGCCATTTGCACAATTTCTTCCCAGCTGGTGGTATGCATCAGGTTCAGGTTTTCCAGGCTGCGGCCCAGGCTGATAAAATGGCCGTGCCCCTCGATAAAACCAGGCGTAGCAAAAGCACCCTGCAGGTCAATCACTTTCGTGCTGTCGGTTGCAAATGCACGGGCGCCGGCTTCGTCGCCGACATAAAGAATACGGGTGCCGGCAACAGCCACAGCAGTGGCCTTGGGCTGGAGCGTATCAGCCGTCCAGAAATTACCGTTGAGCAATAACATCGACGCTTTTTCCTGCAAAGGCGCAGCCGACTGGCAGGCAGAAAACAGCAACGAAAAGATCAGAGCGTAGTAAAATAGTCGCATAGATTAATGTTCTTGTGCCACAAATGTAGAAAAACACCCGGGCTCTGGTAGGCTTAAGTAGTTTTAATGCCGTATACCACCATTAGCCTAAGCCTCGATGCAACTTAGCGTAAACCCTTTTTCTCCGCCGGGCTAGTCCCCATAGCCCAGCCCATAAGCTTATAATGTTTATATCCCGATCCGGAAAACAACCAGCATTTCTCTGCTTAAGCAAAAAACCATGTACTTTTACGGCCTCCTAATGCGTTTTAAAACGCATCGTCCGCTAACAAAAACAATACATGAAGCAATTTAAATTTTCTTTCCTCGCCCTCGCCCTGCTGCTGCTTGCCCATATTTTGCCCGCACAGGAAGCCTACCAGTTTAAAGAACTGAAGCGCCTCAACACCACCAGCGTAAAAAGCCAGGACAATACCGGAACATGCTGGGCATTCAGTTCCGCATCCTTCCTTGAAAGCGAAGCGCTTCGCATGGGCAAAGGCATGCACGACCTGTCGGAAATGTTTGTGGTTCGCCATATTTATCGCCAAAAATGCGAAAATTATGTACGCCGCCAGGGCAAGGCCAACCTCAGTCAGGGCGGTTTGGCACACGATCTTCTGAACGCAGTTCGCGATTATGGCATCGTGCCGGAAATGGTATATCCCGGACGGAATGATCCATCCAAGCCCTTCAACCACAGCAAAATTGAAAAAGACCTCCAGGACTTATGCAACGGCTTCGTCAACGATGCCCAAAACAACAAACTGGACCCCAACTGGCTGGCCGCTGTTGACAAACGGCTTGATGAAGAGTTTGGCGAAGTGCCCGTAAAATTTACCTACGACGGCTCGGTCTTCACCCCGGTTTCCTTCCGCGACTACCTGGGTATCGACCCCGATGCATACGTCAGCATTACTTCTTTCACCCACCACCCCTACTGGAAGCCGTTCATGCTGGAGGTGCCCGACAATTTTTCCAACGGCCTTTTCTACAACCTGCCCATCAGCGAAATGATGCGCTGTCTGGACAATGCACTCGAAACCGGGTACACCGTAGAATGGGACGCCGACGTATCCAACCGCGGCTTTTCGGCGCAAAATGGCCTGGCCATCGTTCCGGAGAAGGACTGGAAAGACAAAAGCGATGCCCAGCGCGCTGAAACCTTCAAGTTCTATGAGCCAGAGCATGCTGTGAGCCAGGATTACCGTCAGGACCTGTTCGACCGACAGGTTACCCAGGATGACCACCTGATGCACATCATTGGCATGGTTGATGAAGCGCATTCGGGCCATTATTACCTGGTTAAAAACTCCTGGGGCCCTATTTCCGACCTCAAAGGAATGCTGTACACCTCCGAGGCCTATATGCGGCTCAACACCATTTCACTGGTACTCCACCGCGATGCCATTCCAGCCGATATCCGGCAAAAAACCGGACTGGTAGTAAACGATCTGCCAGGATCAAACGGTCGGGCAAGGCCCCTGGAAAGCGGCGACATCAAGTCGATGGACCGCGCCAATCCCACACCAGGCAAAATCCAATCAAGCAACCTGACCAAAAAGCCTTCCACCCCAAGTGGAAATCAAGGCACCAAACAATAAGTCAGCAAAACCCCAAATTCTTTCTGCTTAAAACCTGAAAAAAAACAGTCCTTCAGCACCATCCAAATATTTTATGAAACCTACTCCACTTACTGACAGACACCTCGAACTCGGCGCTAAAATGGCTGAATTCGCAGGGTACAATATGCCCATTTCCTACGCCGGTATTACCGAAGAACATCACGCGGTGCGCAACAGTGTCGGAATTTTTGACGTAAGCCACATGGGCGAATTCATCGTAAAAGGACCACAGGCTACTGCTTTCTTGCAGTCGGCCACCTCAAACGATGTCTCCAAACTACTGCCCGGCGACGTGCAATACTCCTGCATGCCCAACAAAAAGGGCGGCATTGTCGACGACCTGCTGGTTTACCGGCTCGACGATGTAGCCGAAATGACCGAAACAGGCGTGGAAACCTACATGCTGGTGGTCAATGCCTCGAACGAAACCAAAGACTGGCGCTGGCTCAAACGCCTGGCCCGGGGTTTTGAGGTGAAACTGCAAAACATCTCTGCCCGCACCGGCCTGGTAGCCATCCAGGGGCCAAAAGCCGCCGAAGCCTTGCAAAAACTCACCGATATTCCGCTGGCCGACATGAAATACTACAGCTTCAAACGCGGTCGCTTCGCTGGTTGCAACAATGTGATCGTGTCGGCTACCGGCTATACCGGCTCCGGAGGATTTGAAATTTATGCCAAAAACAAAGACCTGGCTAAAATCTGGGACAAAGTCATGAAACACGCTGCCAAATGGGACATCAAACCCTGCGGCCTCGGCGCACGCGACACCCTGCGTTTGGAAAAAGGCTATTGTCTGTACGGCAACGACATCAACGACAAAACCAGCCCCCTTGAGGCCGGGTTGGGCTGGATTACCAAACTGAACAAGGCTGCTGACTTCCCCTCCAAAGACCGCCTGCTGAAGCAAAAAGCCGAAGGCGTGAAACGCAAACTCGTAGGTTTTGTGCTCGACGAACGCCGGGTGCCGCGCCACGATTTCATCATCAAAAGCCGCAGGGGCGCTACCATTGGAGAAGTTACTTCCGGAACGCATTCCCCTAGCCTGGACAAACCCATCGGCATGGGCTACGTTAAAAGCAAGTATGCTGAAGTGGGCAGTAAAATCAAGATTGTGATCGGTAGCAAGGAACTGGATGCGACCATTGTCAAGTTGCCATTCTTGTAGCAAAAAAGGAAAGAAGGGCTAAACGATCGCATCGATCTAGTGCAGCATCCGGCGAATACCCTGTGGATTGGCGAGGCAGATTTTTCATTCATCGAGGTGTGAGGAGGGCGATCCCGAAGATATCGGGATTAACCGACGAACAACGAAGATGAAGGGAAAATGTGGCCGTCAATTCACAGGGTATTCGCCGGACGCTGCACTAGCCCTTCTTTCCGCTTTTTTCCCTTATTCCGGCGTTGCGCTAATTAAAGTTGATGTAGTCGCTGGGGTTCACGGCCCTGCCTTTGTGCCACAGTTCAAAGTGAAGGTGCGGGCCACTGGTGCTCTCCCCGGAGTTTCCGATGATCGCAATGGCTTCGCCAGTTTTGACGGCGCTACCGGTTTTCTTCAACAATACAGAATTGTGCTTGTACATGGTCACTACATTGTTGGGGTGCTGGATCGCAATGCTGTACCCGGTTTCCACCGTGTAGCCCGCAGAAATAACCACCCCATCGGCAGCCGCTTTTACAGCCGTATTTTTGGGCGCAGCCACATCAACGCCAAGGTGATCCCGGCCGGGATCAAAGGTGGACGTCACCTCACCCGACACTGGTGGCATGAAAAACAACTGCGCCAGCGACACCTCTCGAGGGGCCAACCCAGCACCGATAGACGACAGTGATGGCGCGTCATCTTCGGAGGTAATCGCCCCCTTATCCACTGCGTTGCGAAGCTGATCTTCTTCCGGGATGCGGCCTACGTTCTTCGGGCCCGTATCGGTTGCAATATTTACATCGCCTTTTTTTTCCACCGCCTCTTTGGTTATTTCACTGACATCCCCGGCGAGCAACTTCCGAAAATTGTCGGTATACCTTCTGCTGGCGTTGAGTTCGCGCTCCATTTCTCCAACCTTATTGGTCAGTGCGGCGATCTCGCCATCGCGTTGAAAATCGCCATATCCCGGAATGTAGCGTTTCAGGGGGGTATAGACAATCAGCACCACCACCAGCATGGCTGTGCCAACGACCAGCGACGAGAAAAAAACATAGACGCTGAGCGGCGACAGCTTCAGCGATGTGACTTCCTCGAAGGTTTCATCGTTGCGAATCACCAATCGGTACTTATCGCGCCATTTTTCCATCAGGCTGCGATCATCATCGCCCCTGTTTTTGAAGAAATCCGCTATTTTTTTGATAAAAGCAAAATATTTTTGCATCCCCAAAGTTTTATGCCTCAATCAGACGGCTGGAAACAAAATTGGTACCGACTTTGCAGCACTAAAAGAAACCGCAGAACATAAGGCGGCACAAATTTCGTTTAATTTGCTTGCTTTGCGTAATTCGGGCCCTTTAATCGAGGTTCTTTTTTGTTAAATCTGATCCTTTAAACAACCCGAGGCGTAGTTTCTGCGCCAATAACCCAAGTGCCGCAAGGATCGGCACTGGAAAAGCACTCAGTAAATAGTAGCATGAAAAAATAGGAAAAATCCTGATCGCCTTCTTAGCATTGCTGATCATTGGCAGTTGTGTAACGACAAAGAAAAAGGGTGAAGCACCCAGCAAGTCCAAAAAAGCGTATCACGACCTGACGGCCAAATACAATTATTGGTTCAATGCTGATGAACTCCTGAATCTGACGATCGACAACCTGGAAAGCCAGCATAAGGACAATTACAACCAGATACTGGAAATCTACCCCTATGCCGACGTGTCGCCGGATGGATCACGTGCTGACCTGGACAACGTCATCAAGAAATCCTCCATGGCGATCGGACTGCACCGCGTGAGTGACTACACCGACGATTGTTACACCATGATTGGCCAGGCTCAATTCCTGAAAAATGATTTTGAAACCGCTGAATCCACCTTCAAATGGATCAAACAGGAGTATAATCCCCGGAACAAAAAGCCGGTGATCAAAAAAGCCAAACGCAGCAAAAAGCATCTGAACAAGAAGAAAAAAGCCAAAAAGAAGAAACCGCTTTCCAAGCGAAAGAAAAACAAACTGGCCAAAAAACGCAGAGCAGAGAAAGCGAAGCAAAAAAAAGAAGGCATTACCCCTGCGCCAAAAACAGAAACCAAAAAGGAGGAACCTAAAAAGAAGAACCCGTTATCACCGGTACAAACCCTTACAAAACAGGGATGAAGCGCACCGCCGCTTACCCTTTGGCAATGATTTGGTATGGCCGTACCCTCACCCGCAGGGAGCAGTACAGTGAAGCGGAATATGTTTTTCGCGAACTTTGGGAGGACAGCTTCTTCCCCACCGACCTCAAACGCGATCTCTCCCTTGCAGAAGCCAACATGTGGCTGCGCCAAAAAATCTACGACCGCGCCATCCCGCCCCTGAAGGACGCACTCGACCGCAGTGAAAAAAAGCGCGAAAAGGCACGCATTGCCTATATTTTGTACCAGTTGTACGACAAAGCAGGCAATTACCAGGAAGCCTACAATGCCCTGGACGTGGTGTTGCACAGCAGCCCCGACTACGAAATGGAATTCAATGCGCGGCTGCATCAGATCGTTGCTGGCTGGGCCAACCAACGCATCAGTACCGAAGAGGCCAATAAGTCGCTGGACCGAATGACCCGCGACGATAAAAATCTGGAGTATCGCGATCAGATCTACTACGAAATGGCCAACATTGCACTGGCCGACAATCAGAAGAAAGAAGGCATCGCCCTCTTACGCCAGTCGCTCAGCACAACCAAACCAATACCGCTCAACGCTGTGAATCCTATCTTAAACTGGCCGATCTCTACTTCGATTCGGAGGACTTCGTCAATGCAAAACTGTATTACGACAGCACCCTGACCGTGCTGTCGGTAACCGATGAACGCAAAGACCGGGTGAATACTTACGCCACCAACCTCAGCGAAATTGCCCGCCTGATTACAACCATCGCGGCCAACGACAGCATAGAGCGGATTTACAACATGGATCCGGAACAGCGCAAGGATTTGGCTAAAGTTATCAAAAAACAACGCGAGGAAGACGCTGCCAATGCTGCTGCCAAAAAAGATGCCAGTGCTGCCGCAGGCCCAGCCAAATTGCCGTCCGCCATTCCCGGAGCAGGCGTCAAACCGTCCACCTTCTATTTTTACAACGAAGCTTTTGTAAAAAAAGGGAAAAGAGACTTCGCCCGGGCCTGGGGCGACGACCGTAAACTGGAGGACAACTGGCGGCGCAGCAACAAAATTTCCTCCGGCGCAGCGGCTGAAGAGATTGCCGCAGCGCCCCCGACAGCACCGGCAATGCAGGACTTAGCGACATAGAACTCAGCGACATCTTCCAGGGAATTCCCAGCAGCGAAGCGGAACTTTCGGTAATCCATGCTTCCACCTATGAAGCGATGTTCAAATTGGGTACCTTGTTCAGAGACCGCATCCAAAACTTCAATCGCAGCGCGAAAACACTGGAAGAACTCCAGACCCGCTACCCCGACAACGACAAACATGAAATTGAAACCTGGTACTATTGCCACCTCGATTTCAGGGACCTCAACAATACCGATCGGGCCAATTTTTATTTGGAAAAACTAAAGAACAAATATCCCAACAGCCCTTATGCCCGCGCCCTCACCGACCCGAACTTCCTGAATGCCACCAAAGAGCGCGAGCGTGAACTCAACGCCTACTACGAGCAAGCATTCAATTTGTTCCAGAAGAGCCAATACAAGGATGCCTTCGACCGCTGTGAAGAAGCGCCCAAAAAATACGGCTCCACCAATGCACTGATGCCCAAATTCGCTTTGCTGGGCGCCCTTTGTGTGGGCAACCTGGAGGGTAATGAGGCCTATTGTAAGGCACTAAGCGAAGTGATTGCCCGTTACCCGGAAAGCGCCGAAGCCACCCGCGCCAAAGAAATTGCGCGTTTGCTCGCCTGCAAAGGCTTCGAGGTTGATGTTGTAAAAGACAAGACAAATGGTGGCTTGCCCATCGACAACGAGTTCACCCTCGAAGACGACAAACTTCACTACTTCCTCGTGGTGCTGCGCGGTAGTGATATCCGGCTCGATGATGTAAAAAATTCGGTATCCGACTACAACCGGGAAAACCACCGGCTGGACCAATTGCGCATTTCCAACATCTTCCTGGGAACCGATACCAATACCCCCATCATAGTGATCCGGAAATTCGACAACCGCAACAAGGCCATGATGTATTACAATGAAGTGAAGGGCAAAAACGACTTCCTGGGTGAAACCGACAAGCGGCAATACACCAAGGAATACTTCGCCGTAACCCAGGAAAACTACCGCCGTATCCTGAAAAACCGAACACTCGACGGATACCGGGAATTCTTTGAAGGCACCTATTTGAAATAGCAGAAAGGAGCATAAAAAAAGCGCCGGTCAGAACTGATCGGCGCTTTTTTTTATGCAAAATTTAGTGTTTTACTTGCCTTTGCTGCCACCAAAGCGGTAGCCAACGGCAAGTTTGCCCTGTGTCATCAGAGACGGCCAGCTGACCGTTTCTTCCACGCCGTCGCCGGTAAATTTGTTGTTGTCAACAATGGCGCGGCCCAATCCGAAGCCTATATCAAATACGAAACCTCCTTTGGAAACAACCTTGTAACCCAGGCCAAAACCCAATCCGAAACGGTTGGAGGTATAATCGGCATAAGTGGAATTGTCGTCGTAGCTCCACTGACGGTTCACATAACGCATGAACACGTCCAAATAAAACCGGTCAGCGCCATGGTTTGGTCCAAAATAATACTTGCCAACAACATTGACGGGAAGGTTGACTCCTTTTACACTGGCAACTTTATTGGTGCCAAAACCAACTGCTGCTTCAACACTGACATTTTCCGTGATGGCAAAGTCAGCGCCCACACTCAAATCACCGAACAATAATCCAATGGGGTTGATGGTTAGGTCCACCTGAGCCTGAGCAACTTGGGTGAACAGCAGGCAGCTCATGGCTACCAGACAGGACAGCATAACTTTCTTCATAAAACGAATGGGTATTAAGTGATGATAAAATAATTTGGTTTGTGTTATTTAGGTGTTTAAAAGTCAAATTTTGTGTTTTCAAACGTTTTTACAAGTCAAAATTAAAGCGAAAATTGATGTAGCAAAGTGGATCACCCGACTTTAAGATGATTTTAAAATGTTCCGGCCCAATCCTAACACATTTTAACCTTCATCCTCGTCGCTGTCGCAATGGTAGAGCTGCCGGGGTGGCCCCGGGCGTTCGCCTCCGCCGCTACCCTTTTTAGCGGCGAGCATTTTCTGAATCAAGCGGGCTCTTTCTTTGCGCACCCATTCGCGCTCCTGCGCATCTTTGGCCGCATCAAAATAGGGGACTCCGTCCACCCAGGTTTTTTCGGCGCTGGCGTACACGGTCAAAGGGTTGGTATTCCACAACACCAGATCGGCATCCTTGCCTTCTTTGATGCTGCCCACGCGGTTGTCTACGTGCAGCAATTTTGCCGGGTTAAGGGTCACCATTTTCCAGGCTTCCTGTTCCGGCACACCGCCGTATTCCATGGTTTTCGCCGCTTCCTGGTTCAAACGGCGGGCCATTTCAGCATCGTCGGAATTGATGGCCACCGTAACGCCCTGCTCCAGCATGATGGCGGCATTGTAGGGGATGGCCTGGTAAACTTCAAATTTATAGTCCCACCAGTCGCTGAACGTACTGCCACCGGCGCCATGTTTGGCCATCTTGTCGGCTACTTTGTACCCTTCCAGGATATGAGTAAAAGTGTTGACCTTAAAACCAAAGCGCTCGGCTACCCGCATCAGCATTGTGATTTCACTCTGCACATAAGAATGGCAGGTGATGAAACGCTTCGATTCCAGAATTTCCAGCAGCGCCTCCATCTCGAGATCCTTGCGATAGGGCTTTCCCGATTTTTTCTGTTCCCCGTACTCGCGGGCGCGGGTGAAATAATCCACATATACTTGTTCCACGCCCATGCGGGTTTGGGGGTATCGGCTGCGGCTGTTGTCGCCCCAATTGCTTTGCTTTACGTTTTCGCCCAGGGCAAACTTTATCTGGCCCGGCCATGCCTCGAACTTGAGCGCTTCCGGGGCAACGCCCCAACGCAGTTTGATAAGTTGCGTTTGTCCGCCAATCGGGTTGGCCGAGCCATGGAGCAAGTGGCTGCTGGTAACGCCACCGGCCAACTGCCGGTAGATGTTGATATCCTCCGAATCGAGGGCGTCGCCGATGCGCACTTCCGCCGACGATTCCTGGGTGCCTTCGTTCACCGAACGCGCCACGGCAATGTGGGAGTGTTCGTCGATGATGCCCGCCGTGAGGTATTTTCCGGTTCCATCAACCACCGTGGCATTGTCCTGCACGGGAAGGTTTCGACCAATTTTCCTGATTTTACCTTCACTGATAAGCACATCGGTATTGGACAATTTGCCCTGTTTTTCGCCTGTCCACACTTCCGCATTACGGATAAGAAAAGTGGCTTGTTTTGGCGCATCCTGCCAGCCATAGGCAGTAAAAGGGTAGATCATTTGGCCTGTTTCCGGCTTTTCTTCCGGTTTTTCTTTTTTTGGTTTTCCGGGTGCTGCATCACCTTTCCGCTCAGCACTCCAGTTGATCCAGCTGCCATCGGCCAGGGTACCGCGGCCCGACCAGTTTGCTTTACCGGCCACTCCGCTCAGAAGCACTTTCTCTTTCTTCAGGGTGTCGGCCTGATACATCAGGGTAACCAGTCCTTTGTCGTACGACAAGCTGGCCTTGATGGTCGAGCTGTCGGCACGCATCAGGGAAGCCTCAGGGGCTTCCGGTTTACCTTTTACGGTAAGAACAAAAGCATCGGCGCCGGCCTGCAGCTGGTAGGTTCCACTCAGGTCCACACCATCGTTGTTCAGTGAAGACACCTGATAGGGTTTACCCAAAACCCAGTTTTCCAAAATCTTGCTCTCTTTATCGAAAACATCGCCGGTACAGATAAAGAAATTACCCTGTTTGCCGGCAGAAAGGCTGCCTACCCCGCCATCAGTGTCATAAAGGTGCAGGAGTTGGGCAGGTTCGTAGGTAAGCGCTTTGAGTGCCTGCTGCGGGGTAAGTCCGTAGTCGATGGCCTTGCGGAGCGCGGTCCAAAACATTTTTTTGTCTTTCAGCCCATTGGTCGTCAGGGCAAAGCGAACACCGGCATTTTCGAGCATGGCAGCATTGGAGGGGGCCATTTCCCAGTGTTTTAACTGGCTCAGAGATACATTCAGTGCGTCGTACGGATCGTCGACATCAGCGGCATCCGGGAAAACACGTGGCACGATCAGCGTTTGTCCGGTGGCTTTTACCGCCTCAAGTCGTTGGTATTCGTCACCCGCAGTTTTTACCATGAAATTGACGCCAAACTCTTTTCCCAGGGTTTGGATACGAAGCACATCCAGTTTGTCGGCGGCCTCAAATATCTGTGGCAGATTTTGTTCACGGTTCCAGGCTTCGAGCGACAAGTTTTTCTCAACCTTATAACCCTCGGCTTTGTACCATTGGGCATCCAGATACGTTTGGCGAAGGAGGGCAATGCAGCCCATCAAAGAGGAAGGGTAGTTTTGGCGGCTGGTTCCTTTCCTGAACGACAGGTGGTTGGAAGCCGTTTCGAGCAGGATTGTTTCTTGTTCGGGATCGTCGGCCAGTGCAACAACAACACCTGTTCCGCGCGCAATACCGTCGGCATTATGGGTCAGCACGGCGCCAAAGCCCAGATTCCTAAAGGCCTCAGCCTCCTTGGGCTCGTTGCTGAAATTTTCAGCAGCCTTGAATTCCGGGTTCAGCGCATCGTTCCAGGCATAGGCGCCTTTTTTCGCAGCATTGTATTGTGGCGGCTGGCCAAATGAAAATGGCGGTGTTTTTTCGGCAGGCAAGCCGTAATTGGTGGCATACAAATCGATAAAGGAAGGGTAAATGGTTTTTCCGGTGCAATCGATCACCACAGCACCGGCAGGGATGGCTACTTTAAGGCCACAATCTACTACTTTGCCTTTTCGGATGAGCAGGGTAGCGCCATCCAGATGTGTTTTATAATCGGTATAAATCGTGGCATTGGTAAAGGCTACCAAGCCTTCCTTTGGGTCGGAAGGTGCCGCTTGTGGAAAGGTTTGTTGGGCAAAAAGCGCAGGAAAGGCGCAAGAAAGTAGAAAAAAAGCCAGGAAAGTCCTAAGCTGCCTAAAAGAGCGTTGCATGAACAGGGAAGTTGGTTTGCAATATTTCGGATCTAAATCGGCGTCAATTTAGGGATAAATTGGATTTCTATCACGCTTTCGCCGACCAATCCTGTGTTTCTCCCAAGAATAGGTATATCGCCAATTTAATCTTCCTTGTCCGGACCTTCACTTTCCGAACCTTGCCCGACTTTCTTTTGTGGCAGACGCTTAGCATCCTTCAGCGCTTTGCGGATAATCCACTCCAGCTGCCCGTTGACGCTCCGAAACTCGTCAGCCGCCCACTTTTCGAGTGCTTCGTAAGTGGCGGCATCCGTCCGTAAAACGAAATTTTTTTTCATAATTTTTTTTATTGGGGTTTAGGGTGGGGTTTAGGGTGGGATTTAGGGTGGGGTGTACCGAAGCAACGCTAAACCCTACCCTAAACCCAATTCTAAACCCAACCCTAAACCCTACCCCGCCTACTGATGAAGTGTGCCTGTATTCAGTACCGGTTGAGCATTTTTGTCGCCGCAGAGGACCACCATAAGGTTGCTGACCATGGCGGCTTTCCGCTCATCATCCAGATTGACAATTTGTTTTTTGGACAATTGTTCGAGCGCCATTTCTACCATGCCTACAGCGCCTTCCACGATTTTACTACGGGCTGCTACGATGGCCGTGGCCTGCTGACGCTGCAACATGGCACCGGCAATTTCCGTGGCGTACGCGAGGTGACTGATGCGGGCTTCAATGACGTTGATGCCGGCCAGTTTGAGTCGCTCAGAAATTTCCTGTTCGAGCATTTCATTGACTTCTTCTGCGCTGGAGCGCAGCGTGATTTCTGCTTCAGCATCTTCAAAGTTGTCGTAGGAATAAGCCATGGTCATTTTCCGAAGCGCAGCTTCACTCTGGCTGTGTACGAACGTGTCGTAACGTTCTACCTGGAATACCGCACTGTAGGTGTCTTCAACCTTCCACACCACGATGGCGCCCACCATAATGGGGTTGCCTTGCTTGTCGTTCACCTTGATCGGTGCGAGATCCAGGGTTTCTGCCCGCTGAGAGATCTTTTTCTTGGTGTAAAATGGGTTGACAAAGAAAAAGCCGCTGTCCTTAACGGTTCCGATGTACTTGCCAAATAGTGTAAGCACCCGGGTAGTGTTGGGCTCTATGGCAATGAATCCGGGAATGATCACTGCAAAGGCTGTCACGATACACAGGGCTCCCAGCAAGATGGAGAACTTCAGGACAATGGAGGCTACACCTCCAACCAAAAGCAAAAACGCCAGACCCAACATGGACCATCCTGATGCAGGTTTTACAATCTTTTCCATAATTAAAGTTTTTATTTGTTTTGATTTTTATCTGATATCAATATGATACCACAAAGGTAGTATGAATGCCAACACTTGTCAAGAGCGAATCGGATTTAGAAGAGCAGGTTTCGTTTTTTTCCGACGAAGTAAAACATTTGAACGACCAGCCAACCCCCGGGAATGAATAGTCGTCCATAATTTTATCCTTTCATCCAAAAGAACCTGCATCATGCGCATTATCCTGTCCTGCATCAGTATCTTGATGGTCCTGGCATTACCCATCAGGGCGCAAAGTCTTTTACAAGGTCATGTTCAAAATGCGGAAGGCGAACCCCTGGCTTTCGTGACGGTAGCCGTGGAGGCAGCAACCCAAACCGGCGTTTTCACCGATATTGAAGGGCGGTTTAAGTTAGCCGTTCCCGCGGATGCGCGCGCCATCCAGTTTCGATACCTTGGATACCGCAGCATTTACCTGAAGCCCGAAGAATGGGAAAACCAAACCATGTTATCCATTGTCATGACACCCGACAGTTTTGCATTGCCGGAGGCCGTCGTTCGCGCCGGAGAGAACCCGGCCGATATCCTGATGCGCAAAGTCATTGCCCGAAGGGAAGCGAATAACCCGGAAAAAAAAGCGGGTTACCGCTGTCTGACCTACAATAAGATATCCTTTGATCTGCTTCCGAACCGGGGTGCTTTTGAAAAAGTGATGGGCAAACGAGACAGCACATCAAAATCCGCAATGGAAAGCATGGAAAGTTTCAACCGCATGGAAGAGAGCTCCCAGCAACACCATGCATTTCTGATGGAGTCGGTGACCGAACGGCTTTTCCGAAACCCCAATCTGGTGCAGGAAAAAGTACTGCTGAATCGGGTAAGCGGAACGGAATACGCTGGCCTCGTGGCTCTGGCCAATGCTGTTCAACCCTTCACGTTTTACGGAGATTACCTGCAAATCACCGACAAGGATTTTGTCAACCCCATCAGCCCGGGCAGTCCTGCCTTGTATTTTTTCACCCTGGAGGATACCCTGTTTCAGGGAAAAGATACCATCTGGACCGTTTCCTTTCATCCCCGCAAAGGCAAAGTATTTACAGCCCTGGAGGGAAGCCTCCAAATACACTCCAATGGTTACGCTGTGCAGAGCGTTCGCGCATGGCCGGTCGACGCGGGAAACCTCGACATTAAGATCGAGCAATCGTATCAATTGTTGGCTGCGGGCAACTCCGATGGCGACAGCACTGCGCAATGGTTCCCACAACAACTTAATTTTGAGCTGGCTTTTCGAAAATACCCCTCGGAGTACCTGGGCATTAAAGCAGCCGGCCGAAGTTACATCAGTTCGGCAGCAATGGGCGCCAGCTCCCGCTTGCAGGATTTTGATCCGGAGAAGCCGCTGCTGATGCTGGAAAACGCCAATACACGCGCCGACAGCGCCTGGCAGTCCTGGCGGATCACAGCCCCACTCAGCGAAAAAGAACAGCGCACGTACAGCTGGCTCGACAGCCTCGGGGAAAAGAAAAACCTTAGCCGCTTTTTTTACCTGATGGACTACGTCAGCACCGGGCTCATCCCGCTGGCTGGCCCGCTGAATGCCGATCTGGGACGGCTTCTTCGCTTCAGCGAATTTGAAAACGTTCGCCTGGGCATAGGCCTCAGCACGGCACAGCCCCGCCCGTTGGCCATGTCAAGGCGCTTTGAGGCCAGTCTTTACGGCGGCTATGGTTTTCGCGACCAAGCCTGGAAATACGGCGCTGAAACACTGTGGCGCATCAACCGGGGTATGCAAACATTCTGGTCGGCAGGCTGGCGCAGCGACCTGGAAGAGCCAGGCATCCTGAAAACCCTGCCCGGGCAGCTCGTAGACCGCTACGTTTACGCCAGGAAGGTGGATAAAATTCAGGAGGCCTGGACCAGGATTGGCACCCGACTTGGAAAAAGTTTTTTCCTTCAGGGAGAATTCAGCCGACAGAACCGAACCCCCCTGTACCCTTATATCTATGTGGGGGGATCGGAGATACAATCGGGTACCTTTCGCTTTGCGGAGGCAACGGTTTTCCTGCGGTATGCACGCCATGAGGAAGTACACCGCTTCCTGGGCAGCAACTCTGGTTCTGTGCAACATTGGCCAGTTCTGGAAGTTGCCTATACCCGTGGTTTACCCAATATATTGGGCAGTACTTATTCCTATTACCGATGGTCGGCAGCCTTGTACCAGTCGGTGTTTATCCGCAGGCTTGGCCGCTGCAGCTGGAGGCTGGAAGCAGGCCAGGCGAGCCCTGACGTGCCTTTATCCAGGTTGTTTACCCTGAACCAATCGGCTGGCAACAACGCGTTTGGATTGTTCGCCATAAGCAATACCTTCCAATCGCTACCTGATACACTATTTGCTTCCGACCGCTTTGTCAACCTCTATTTTAGCCAGGAAATTGGGCCGGTATTGTACAAGCACAAATATTCCGCGCCCTACCTTTCCCTGCACCAAAACACCGTCTGGGGCAGTTTGCAACAACCGGAACAGCACAATGGAACGGGGCTGCGTACCGCCGATCAGCTGCTCTGCGAATCGGGGATCCGGCTGGACAACCTTCTTAGAATTAACTACGTAAATTTTGCCCGCCTGGGCTTGGGCGGTGCGGTGTACTACCGTTGGGGCGGCTTGTCGGAGCCACGTTGGCAGGACAATTTATTGTTCCGCTTATCACTGCGTTTTGAAATATAGGCAAAAAAATAAGTCATCCCGCGTTTTACCAACATTCGGGATGACTTATACTTGCCAATTGCTATTGCTGCTTTGGAAGCAACGTATTCAATTGCTCGTAAATTGATGTAACAGCCTCTGGCGGGGCGGAATTTCGATCACCCCAACTGATGCGGTTCACCACATCCCCATTTACAACTTCGATAAAGCTGTAAAGGTTGCCGGGATGCATGTAGTCCAGCGTTGACAAGCCGTTTTCCTCCACAATTTCGTAGATATTTTTGGCAACCTTAGATTTTACCGCAGGCTTGATTTCTTTGAGTGTATCGCGCAAGGAAACAGGTGGCTGAAAAATTTGTCCGTTTTCCAACAGGATATACGTCTTTTCTATGGCCGTAAAACCGCCGCCAGTTCCCCAGCGTATTTGCTTTTCAGGCAAATTGGTGGTGTTGTAGCGGTTAGACTTACACAGGGAAAATCCCAAAACAGTTACACATAAAATCAGCAGTAACGACAATGTTTTCATAACGAACTGGGCTTTGGTCCTAGGCATTGCATTTTACCAAAATGGTGGCTGGTAAATGATACAAATACCTGTTTGGCATAGGTGGTTAAAAATTAAGGCAGATATTTCGGTAATTGATTTGAAACGGCATACTACCTCCAGATCGCCCTTTACCCAAATGTTAACATCCGGACAAGTTCTAAACCGGGTTTTAGCCAAAGACTAACGACAAATGGCTAATGCCGACTTAGGCCTGTGCTGGAGGCGTATTGAAATTCATCGGTGGCAGCGGCTGGTCTGGCTCATCGATGACACCAAATTGCATCTCGTACTTTTGGAGATTATCCTTCAGGGCATACAGCAGTCGCTTGGCGTGCTGGGGTGTTAAAACGATCCGGGCTTTCACTTTTGCCTTGGGTACATTGGGCATCATGCGGATAAAATCCACCACAAATTCAGCATTAGAATGTGAAATGATGGCAAGATTGGAGTAAATTCCTTCTGCCACTTCTTCTGCAATCTCAATGTTGATGGCAGGTTGTTGGTTCTTGATCTCAGACATATCAGTTAATTAGTAAGTTACCTTTTCGGGTGCAAAAATAGTTTGCGCTGCAAAGGTACGCGCAAAGATGCTAGCATCAAAACCGGAAAAAATGGTAAAATCCGGTAATCCCACCCTCGGTCTCCCTTGAAATTCCGAACTTTGCCGTATCCAAAAATTTTAACCACATCATCTATGCGTTCCTGGTTACCCATTCCCGCCGACTCCGATTTCTCCTTGTACAATCTTCCGTATGGTATTTTCGATGCCGGAGATCAGCGGCCCAGGGCCGGTATAGCCATTGGCGACCACATCATCGACCTGGCTGCGGCAGCAGAGACAGGGCTGTTTGGAAAAAAGCGTTTTTTCAAAAAAATCTTTGAACAACCCGTTCTGAACGACTTCATTGCGCTGGGTAAACCGGTTACCAACCGCATCCGCAAAAAAGTACTCGACTGGCTGTGCTTGCCACAACGGCCCGATACGGCCGACAATATCCTTACCAGCCGCACAAAGGCCCGCATGCACATGCCCGTGCGGGTAGGCGATTACACCGATTTTTACAGCAGTATTGAACACGCCACCAATGTGGGCAAAATGTTCCGACCCGACAATCCACTACTGCCCAACTGGCGCTGGCTTCCGGTTGGATACCACGGCCGCGCTTCCAGCATAGTCGTCAGTGGCACCCCGGTGCAACGCCCGCATGGCCAGATCAAACTGCCCGACGCGGAGGCCCCAATTTTCAGCGCCAGCCGCCGACTCGATTTTGAACTCGAGATGGCTTTTATCATTGGGAAGGAAACACAAATGGGTGAAACCATTCCCGTGGACAAAGCAGAGGAATATATTTTCGGCATGGTGCTGTTCAACGACTGGAGCGCCCGCGACATTCAGGCCTGGGAATATGTGCCACTCGGCCCATTTCTGGGGAAAAATTTTGCCTCATCGGTTTCCCCCTGGATTGTTCCGATCGAAGCCCTTAAAAACGTCCGGACAAAAGGCCCCAGGCAAAACCCAGCGCCGCTGGATTATCTAAAACAACGGAAAGCTGGCAATTACGACATCGAACTGGAAGTAGCGATACAACCCAAAGGAAAGCAGGAGACCATTGTTTGTAAGTCCAATTTCCGGTACCTTTATTGGTCAATGGCACAACAGTTGGCACACCATACGGTCAATGGCTGCAATATCCGGGTAGGCGATATTATGGCCAGTGGCACCATCAGCGGCCCCGAAAAAGGAAGCTTTGGCTCGCTGCTCGAAATTTCCTGGGGAGGAAAAGAGAGCATTGCCATGGCCGATGGCAGCACCCGAACCTTCCTGCAGGATGGCGATACCGTTGTCATACGTGGAAGTGCCAAAAAGGATGGCATGAAAATTGGATTTGGGGAGGTAAGTGGTGAGATAACAAACTGACGCTTCGTTTAAAAATAAACCATAAAAGACTATGAATAAATTATTTCTATTGTCGCTTCTGCTGCTTAGCCTTCCGGCTTTTCACAGACGACCTCGCTGTCTGTTGTCAAATGGGATTTTGAAGGAGATTTGAACAGCCCGGATAATCCCTTGTACCAGTACGTCAACATTACGGGTCTCGATGAAGGCCCACTCGTATCCATTGATCCTGACAGCTCCGGGTTCGGGTTAGGTAACGGTGGGGGTGCATCACTGCAACGCTTAGGCTGGCAAATCACCAGCAGTTCTCAAAATGCATTGGATGCAGGCAACTACCTGGAATTTGTACTAACCCCCATCACCGGGTACTCCCTCAACATCAACTCCGTCAGCATGCAATTGAAACGCGATGGAGCCGGCCCCCAAAAAGTGAGCCTGCGTGGCAAAATAGGCAATGGCGCCTGGAGCGGCGATTTGGGCAACACGGCCTCCATTAATGCGATTAATTTTTTACCCGCCAATTTCAGTTTCACCGGTTTCAGCAACATCACGCAAACCGTTCGGTTTCGTATCCTGGGTTACGATGCCAATACCACCGACGGCAAACTGTTTATCGACAACCTTGGTTTCGGACCTAGCAGTTCCCTTCCGGTAGAACTGGTACGCTTCAATGCGGTCCAGCAGGACCATGGCGCCATGCTAAATTGGTCAACTGCCTCAGAATCAAACTCCAACTACTTTTCCATTGAGCGCAGCAGCAATGGCACCGGCTTCCGGCCCATTGGGACGGTAACTGCTGCCCGCAACAGCATTGGGTTCCAGCAATATTCATTTTTTGACGAAAGACCGGCTGCAGGAACAAATTACTACCGCCTGAACATGGTGGACCAGGATGGTTCGTCGGCTTACAGTCCGGTGCAAGCCATCGATTTGCGGAACCGTCAGGTGGTGCAGTGCTATCCCTATTTTTGTACTGATTGGGTAAACCTGAAATTCGCCACGCCAAGTGAGGAACGAATTCCCTGGACCATTGTCAGTGCCAAAGGGCGGCAAATGCTGTCGGGTACCCTGCCTGCTGATGCCGAAACGGCCAGTCTGCCGGTGGATCAACTTCCACCGGGCACATACCTGATCGTTTTACAGTACAGCGCAGGGCGGCAAACCCTCCGGTTCGGAAAAATATAAATCGGGATCATCGATGCCAAAGGACAAATTTGCCTCAACGGCGGCCTGCCGGCAGACTGCGAGGACCATACCATAACGGTTCAGCAGCTTCCCAGCGGCAGCTATTTCCTGCGCCTCATCAACAGCAGTACTGTGATGACACGAAAATTTGAAAAATATAAACCCCTGAATTACAATACACTACGAACGCCCCAGGCTGAACAGTTCAGCCTGGGGCATTCTTATTGCATTAAAATAAATGTATCGCATGGGCTGGCCATGGCTTGCCAACAGCGGGTTGATGGGCTTATTTTTGGGAAACCACCAAAACCACCCCACCCGTGCAAAAAACCTTTTTTCTCCTGTTTTGGGCCTTCCCCCTCGTGCTCCAGGCCCAGTTTTCCCTTAGATCCGGCCTTTTTAATCCGCCCGGCAGCCCCGACAATGGATACGAATACATCGAAATCAAAGGCCCGCCTGTGGTGTGGCTAAGCGGACTCTGGCTGCTGGAAATCGATGGCGATGGCACAGCAGCCGGTGACCTGGACCGGGCCATACCCTTATCAAGCTACACCACCGGCAACAATGGCCTGCTGTTGTTGCGCGATGCCAGTAACCCAATACAGCCCATACCCACGTCATCCACCAATGTACAGGTCTACGATTTTAGTCCCGACCTCGAAAACGGCACCGTTACCTTTGCCCTCGTGCAGGGTTTCAGCGGTACGCCAGGCTCCGACCTCGACCCCGACAACGATGGCATACTGGATAGTCAGCCCTGGACAGCCGTACTGGATGCCATTGCCCTCAGCGACGGCAATGCAGGCGACCGCCAATATGCCGGAGCCATGGGTTTCCCCACGCAGGATTTTCCAGAAATCAATGGCCCGATAAATGACAATGCAAAGGGCTGGGCTAAATTCAGCAACGTTTTGTACGCCTTCGATCTCGATGCAGGATCGCCTGCTGGTGGCCCCTATCTGGTGAGCAGTGCCTGGGACCAAAGTGGCGCCCTGAATCCCTATCTGGCTGGAACGGCCATACTTACCCCGGGCAATTCCAGTGCACCCCTTCCCGTCAGCTGGTACCAGTTTGAAGCCAACGTGTTGTCGTCGGGCGTGTTGCTGCATTGGGCCACCGCCACCGAGCGCGATGCCGCTCAATTCGACATCGAACGCAGCACAAACGGCTGGACGTACCAAATCATAGGCAATGTTCCGGCTTCCGGTAACAGCAACAGCCTACGGGTATACGAATTCCTCGACCCGGATCCGCCGCCAGGAAACCTGTATTACAGGATCCGGCAAACAGATTTTAACCATAATTTTACCACAAGTAGGGTAGTTTCCATTATCTTTGCCCACGAAAGCAGCTGGCAAATGTATCCTTTGCCAGCCGTTGAATACCTGACAGTAGCGTGGGATGAACCTTTTCGGATGATTCCAGTTGGTACATTGTTGACCTTTCCGGGAAAATGTACCGCAGCGGTGCGCTCGATCCGGATACCAATCTAACGGTTATTTGGCTGGATAAAATACCCCCTGGCACGTATGTTTTTTACTGGTGCTCAGAACATCTGACCCAATGCCGCCGGTTTATCAAAATGTAAGCAGAGCCGATTTTAATCATTATACGCTTCTCCCCTTTCGGAGCGAAACGACGCTCCAAGAGGGGATTTTTTTTGGCCCCTTTGCAAACCCTGGTATGCCCATTCAACATATTCTATTCGACAACGACGGCACCATTGTTGACTCCGAAATCATTGCGATCCGAAGCATCCTACGCCATATGCGCGGCTACGGGCTGGTCATGGATGAAAAGGAATACAGCCTGCGTTTTCCAGGCCTCTTGGAACGCGATATCCTGCACATCATGCGGACCGAATACCAACTGGATATTCCGGATAATTTTCTGGAAGCCACCCGGGCAGAACACATCGATTTGCTTAACCGAGAACTGCGCGTCATTCCAGGTATGGCCGGCTTGTTCAGGAAAGTCAGGGTTCCCAAAAGCATGGTGTCGAACGGCAGCATAAAGCACGTGGTGAGAAGCTTGAAAAAAGTGCGCCTGTTGACAGCCCTCGACGGGCACATTTTTTCGGCAGAGCAAGTTGAACGCCCCAAACCTCATCCGGATGTGTATCACTTCGCCCTCGAAACCCTCCAATTAATGCCATCAGAAGTCCTGGTTGTGGAAGATAGCCCCACCGGTGTTGATGCCGCCAAACGGGCTGGGCTGAAGGTTGTGGGCTTTCTCGGCGCGGCACATGTTTGCGATGGGCATGCGGAAAAATTATTATCCCTGGGCGCTGATTACATCGCATCCAACGCCAAAGAACTGGGGCAGATTTTTGACAGCCATGGCGCTTTTTGATGTTTTTTAAGGATTATTTGACAGACTTATGACGTCCGGACTTACAACTTTTATGCAATTTTGTTGTCTATAAAGATAGTTTTCATTTGGTTTTTTGGGGTTTATTAGTTGCCGGTACGCGTAAGCGTTTCCGGCAACTTTTTTATTGGCCAGCCATGCTTCCGGGTTGCAGTAAAAGCACAGGAGCCACCCCGTAGCACGGGATGGCTCCTGTTGATAAATGGTTCTTGATTCCGGGGCTAAAGCCTCACCAGTAATCAGGCTTCTTTAAGCATGCTACCGCCAAAAGCCAAAAGAACGAGCAAAAGAACAGAGAGAATCAGCATGGATTAAAATTTTTGTGTGAGTAAATTTGGGTGAAGTTTAAGAGATCAGATGAATTGCTTCGATGATTGCTCTGTTTATATAATGCCCAAAACCGGGCCAATGTGTACAAAGGAAGTGTTAAATTTTTCCCAAAGTTTTAATTGACCCAACAAAAATTATGCTAAACGATTGTTAATCAGCATGTTCAATTTTATTCGGTGATTTTATTTTTTCCAAAAAATAATTACAAAATCAAACTGATTCCCATCACCAAACCACAGCCCAGAGGGTTGTACCAGAGGTAAGCGTCTTTGTCAACATAAAAAAACATGTACAAGACTACGCACTCAGCCACTACTGCGGCCCAAAAAACAGCCTTACCGCCAACCCTTTTGAGAAAAAACGCCGTAAAGAAGATGCCCAGTATGGTACCATAGAAAATTGAGCCAATCATGTTGACAGCCTGAATGAGGTTTTCAAAAAGGTCAGCATAGGTGGCAAATAGCATGATGAACACGCCCCAAAGCAGCGTGGTGATGCGGGAAGCACGGAAATAATGCGTGTCGTCGCGGCCCGGCGCTATCGATCGCCGGTACAGATCATTGACGGTCGTGGCCGTCAGTGCGCTCAATTCGGAAGCCGTCGTACTCCAGGCCCCACAAAATATCATTGCCAGCATCAGGCCAATAAGCCCCGTGGGCAAGTGCTGCAATATAAAATTGATAAACACAAAGTCTTTGTCGTTCGACTCGGCTTCCGGCAGCGCAACTTTGATCAAATTGGCCGTTTCGGCGCGTAATTTTCTTGTCTCAGCATCCAGCGCTTGCAGTCGTGTGCGCGCATTGGTTTCCTGGACTTCATTGTTGGCCGACAAGGAAGTTGTCAGGTCCTTGAGCGCTAGCTGTTTGAGATCAAAAATACTGTCGGATTTCATCTCCAGGCCCTGGTAAATCAATTCCTGTTCGGAGCCCTTTAGTTTGGCAATATTGGCCTGGTTAAAATTGAGGGGCGCTTTGTTGAACTGGTAAAAAACGAATACCATCACACCCACCGATAGTACCAGAAACTGCATGGGGATTTTCACAAAACCGTTAAAAAGCATCCCGAACCGGCTCTCCCGCAGGGATTTGCCCGACAGGTAACGGCCTACCTGGCTTTGGTCGGTACCAAAATAGGACAGAAACAAAAAGGTTGCGCCCAAAATACCCGACCATATATTATAACGATCATCCCAATCGAATTTCCAATCGATCACCTGGGTCTTTCCCGTTACGCCAGCAATCTGCCAGGCGTCCGTTAGCCCTATGCCCTCTGGCAGTTGGTTTAATACGAGGAAAAAAGCCAATACCAAGCCGCTCAGCATAATGGTCATCTGGAGTTCCTGGGTTCGGCTCACTGCAGCACTGCCCCCTGATGTGGTATAAATGACCACAAAAATGGCCATCAGAAAATTGGTAAATCCCAGGTTCCAGCCAAATACGGCGCACAAAATGATGCTGGGCGCATAGATACTAATGGCCGCAGCCACCCCGCGCTGAATCAAAAATAAGCCAGCGGTCAGTGTTCGCATCCGCACATCAAAGCGCTGCTCCAGGTATTCGTATGCCGTGGTCACTTTCAGGCGGTAATACACCGGAAGCACAAAAATGACCAAAAAGATCATGGCAATGGGCATTCCAAAATAAAACTGCACAAACTGCATCCCATCGTTGAAACCTTGCCCGGGAGTACTTAAAAAAGTAATGGCGCTGGCCTGTGTCGCCATAATGCTCAATCCAATAGTCCACCAGGGTAAATCGCGACGGCCAGCCAGAAAATTTTCACTGGAATCAACATTTCTGCTCCGCCACAGCCCATACAAAACCACGAAAGAGAGTGTGACGATAAGTACTATCCAGTCGAATATATGCATGCTGTTGGGTCTTTAAATACCGGAAGACTGTTTTCCGGAAACGCTTTTAATAGACTGAGGTGTAGATAATGAACCCCAATATCACAATAAAAATGAACCAGGCCCAAAGACTGATGCTGTTATCCCGCCAAACATTGAACAATTTTTCCATCAGGTTGCGCCAGTCGAGATCCCGCAAGCCTACACTGGCTACCGGCTCATGGGCCAGAAAGAAATACCGGCGCTGCCCTTTTCGGTCCTGGTCACCATGCTTGGTCAGCACCATAAAGTCACCATTGAGGAAACGTAGGTCGAACAACTCACTTCGTCCGCCAATTTCCAAAATCAGGCTGTTGTAGGCCTCCAGTTGCTTCCAGGTTCCGCGAATAACATTGCCGTCGATCGACAGCATGTATTCGCCCCCTCATTGAAAATATGCAAAATAGCCTCGTGAAAGCCGGCGTCGTCCCGAATCTCTTTCCATCGTCGGCCCAACCAAAATTCCCCTTCCCTTAAGTCTTCGCCATAAGCAATAACCTGGGGCAGGATGAAATCCAAATGCTGATCCATGCTCCCCAGATCTTTGGGAAGATCCGGACTAAAGGCATAGGCAATATCGCGCAGTAAGGACATAGTGAGTTTGTATGTTGGCTGTAAGATCAGCACCATGGTGCTGCCAGACAATAGAAAATTTCAGTTCGTCTAGTAAAAGTCGGCAAAATACCGTATTTCTCCTGTTCACAACACAAATTTGTTGAATATCGCTGCAAATTTGCAGTGTTCTGTGCTGTTTCACGGCGGCCCATCTGGTTTTTTTTTCGCAGTTTTGCAGGTATGAAATTTGTATCACGCTCCAACCAACAGCGCATAAGCTACTACAGCAGTGGCAATCTCCATCAGCAGGTTCCACTGGTTTTGCTGCATGGATTTTGCGAAGACAGCAGCGTCTGGGAGCCCTTGTTGCCTATGCTGGAAAAGTGTCCTCTCTTGCGCATCGATTTACCAGGGTTTGGCAGCTCCGATTTGGCGACACAGCCGGGCATGGACCAATATGCTGCTGCGGTGCTCGAGGTACTGGATGTGCTTAAATTGTCCAAAGCAGTGGTCGTTGGCCATTCCATGGGCGGATACACTGCACTGGAACTGGCGGCACACCATTCCGGTCGGCTGGCTGGCTGGGGTCTGGTACATTCCCACCCCCTCGCCGACAACGACGAACGGATTGCGAATCGAAAACGCGGCATTCAAATGCTGGAAGAAGGGAAAAAAGACCTTTATGTGGCCCAACTTTTCCCTGGCTTGTTTACGCCCGACTTCGCCGCCCGGCATCCGGAGGTTTTGGAAGGCTTAATTCAACATGGCCAACGCCAGTCTGCCAAAGGTATCGTGGCTGCCCTTGAGGGGATGATTCTGCGAAAGGACCATACCAATACCTTACAAAACAGTGCAGTCCCCGTCTTGCTGTTGCTAGGCGCTTTGGACCAATTGGTGCCCCATTCACTGGCCTTGGAAATGCTGTCGGGGCCTGCGGTTGCCGAACTTTCACTTCTGCCTGAAGTTGCCCACATGGGCATGTTTGAAGACGCTGCGGCGACTGCTGCCAGCATTTTACGCTTTTACCATTTTTGTACAGGTTAATCCTGTACTTCCTCACGCTGCCCATGCATCCATTGCTCTTCATATTAGCCATTTTGCCTGGTATCTTGGTCAGTTATCTGATTTTTTAGACTGGACAAATACGAGCATGAACCGCCTGTTCCTATGGCGATTGCATTTGCATTGGGTGCGGTTTTTACCATTCCGGTGGTTTTTTTTGAACGCTGGGCTTTCGAGCAGCTTCTGGTATCGGGCAGCATGTCGTGGTGGCGGGTAGCGGTGCTGGCACTGGTGGTCATTGCGCTCTGTGAAGAGTTGGTTAAATTTTTGATCCTTCGTTTCGCTGCATACCCACAAACTTTTTTCAATGAGCCCTTTGATGGCATTGTATATGCCGTGTTGATTGCCATGGGATTTGCGACAGCCGAAAACATTGTTTATGCCGACCGCTTTGGGCTGAACACTGTTTTGCTCCGCTCCATGACTGCTGTTCCTGCGCACCTTATGTTTGCGATCATTCAGGGTTACTACGCGGGCCTGGCCAGGTTCAACCCACAGCGATCGGGCTATTTGCTGCTGAAGGGACTGCTGCTTGCTGTTGTTTTGCATGGTGCCTATGACTTACTGGTGTTGCAGGAAAAGGCACAGTGGTTGTTTGTATTGGCTACTGCCTCTATTTATTTGGGCTTGTACTACACCACTAAAATGATTCGTGAACACCAGGATAACTCACCCTTCCGATAATGCAAACATCCACTCCAAGCATGGTAGAAATATTGGGTATCCGGCACCACGGCCCGGGTTCGGCCAATATGCTGCGGAGGCGACTGGAGGAGTGGGCGCCCGACCTTGTATTGATTGAAGGTCCCCCGGATGCCGATGACTTGTTACCCGAGGTTACGACGCCAGGGCTACTGCCGCCGCTGGCGATGCTGGTGTACAACCCCAAACAGTTACAGCAAGCAGTTTTTTATCCATTTGCTGCTTTCTCCCCGGAATGGCAAGCCATGCAATATGCTGCTGAAAATGCCTGTGTCTTCCGGTTTATGGATTTGCCTATGGCCATATCATTTGCACAACAGCCCGACGACGTCATGGTCAAATCGGTACCGACAGACCCGGATCCTTTTGCGCAAATTGCGGCCCTTGGCGGCTATTCCGATCCGGAACGCTGGTGGGAAGCCATGTTTGAACGGCAGGGTGGCCGGTCTTCACATACCGCTCCCGAAGAAGTTTTTGCCATCATTCTGGAATTGATGAGAGCCCTCCGCAGTTCCAAGCAAGTACCAGAATCGGAAGCTACCCTGCTCAGGGAAGCCTATATGCGCCAAATGATCCGGCAAGCACAAAAGGATGGGTTTAAAAAAATTGCGATTGTTTGTGGTGCATGGCATGCTCCCGCACTGGAAGGGTTGGAAGCCAGGAAGAACACTGAGGATGCCACCTTGCTAAAAGGGCTGAAAAAAGTTAAAACACAGGCATGCTGGATTCCCTGGTCGTTCGATCGACTCGCTTTCTCCAGTGGATATGGTGCAGGCGTCATCGCACCTGCATGGTACCAAATGCTTTGGGAAGGGCGCGGCACCGATGCCCCGCAAAGTCTATGGATGACCCGCGCTGCGCGGTACCTTCGGGAACAGGGCATGGAAACCTCTGCTGCGCATGTGATAGAAGCCATCCGCCTCGCCGATACCATGGCCGCGCTCCGGGAAACCCTGCAGCCCGGTATTGCAGAACTCCGCGAGGCCGCAATTGCCGTGCTGGCACAGGGTAATAACGAGGTATTGGCATTGATTGATCGGGAAATGGTGATTGGCGATGTGCTGGGGGAAGTTCCGGACCAACTGAATCTGGCACCCCTAAAAGTCGATTTTGAAGCCCAGGCAAAAAGCTGCCGGTTGCAGCGGAGCAACGCTGCCAGTACACTGAAACTCGATTTGCGCGAACCAGCACAACTCCGAAAAAGCCATCTGCTGCATCGACTACAATTGCTGGGCATTGCCTGGGGCAATGTATTGCCGGCCCCGGAAGGGAAACACGGCACCTTTCATGAACACTGGGAACTAAAATGGCAACCTGAATTTGAAATCCGGCTGTTGGAAGCCGGCATTTGGGGCAATACAGTAGCGGATGCTGCCGCGCAAAAAACCCTGCACATCATGCAGGAAGCAACCCAACTCCGGGAATTGAGCACCTTACTGTCGGATGTACTGAGAGCCGAACTTACTGGTGTTTTACCCGCCCTGATTGCCCGGTTGCAAAGCACCGGAGCCATGGTATCCGATGCGCTCTTGCTGGCCGAAGCCATTCCGCCGCTGACGGCAGTTTGGCGGTATGGCAGTGTTCGTAAATTACCACTGGAAGGGATTTGGCATTTACTGGATCAAATTATCCCAAGGGTCTGTATTCAACTACCCGATGCCTGTGTCCTTATCAATGAGGATCTGGCCGAACAAGTTCACGACAACATGCGCGCACTCAATCGGGCTTTTGGTATTCTGGACAAGCCGGAGATTGACACACGCTGGTGTGAATGCCTTCAAAAAATTCGCGCCGCCGAAGGCGCTGCTCCATTGTTGGCGGGCTTTTCAACACGATTGCTGTTCGACAAAAACGCCATTTCATGGGAAGATACCGCCGCCTACCTACAATTCGAGCTGTCCAGCGGACAGCCAACTGCCCATGCCGCACAGTGGCTGGAGGGCTTTCTGTACGGCAGCGGCCTGTTGCTCTTGCACCAACCCACAGTTTGGCAACTGCTGTACCTGTGGGTCGGCCAACTCGAGGACCAGCAATTTGTCGAAGCATTACCGATATTGCGGCGCAGCTTTTCGCGCTTCAGTGGCCCGGAACGGGAAAAAATGCTGCTGCTTGCCAAAACACCCCAACAGGAGCGCTCCGGCACAACAACAACCCAGCCTGATCAGGACAACCCCAACAGAGCGCCCATGATGGCACTGATTCGGCTGTTGCTGCATGGCTAGCCAAACTGCCTAATACCCCTTTAATCCTTGCCTAATCCGTATTTATCCACCAGATAAACCAGGGCAGTCATGCTGGCGGCTCCCATTTCCAGTTCCCGCTGGTTGACCGCAGAAAAAACATCAGCCGCAGTGTGGTGGTAATCAAAATAACGCTGAGAATCCGGGGAATATCCGCTCAGCAGGCCTTTCATTCCCTTGAGCGGACCGATATCTGCACCACCCCCACCTTTGCGCAAGTCAAGTCCGTAAGGTGCTAAAGGGGCTGAAAGTGCTCCACCGAGGATAAAAAACCGTCGGCAACGGATTCTTCAGCGTCAAAGCCAAAACCGCGGGGCGTAAAACCGCCTGCATCACTCTCTATGGCCAGCAGGTGAAAGGCACCCAGTCGGTTTGCTTCCTCCGCGTATTTTTTTCCACCACGAGAGCCATTTTCCTCGTTCATAAACAACACACAGCGAACGGTATGCCTTGGGCGATAACCCATCCGTTTCAAATTGCGCAAAACATCCATGCTTTGCACACAACCCGCCCCATCATCGTGGGCGCCCTGACCCACATCCCAGGAATCCAAATGCCCACCGACCAGTATAATTTCTTCGGGTTTTTCTGATCCGCGAATCTCCCCAATGACATTATAAGACAGCACATCGGGCAAGGTTTTACACGACATTTTAATAAAAACCTGCACTTTTTCGTGACTATTCAGGGCCTGGTGCAGGGTTTCAGCCGCACTGGTACTAATGGCTGCGGCAGGAATTTTAGCATAGGCAGTATCATAAATCAAGATTCCGGTATGGGGAAAGTCGTCGATCTTCAGCCCCATAGAGCGCACTATCACGGCTACCGCACCATACTGAGCGGCCCGGGAAGCCCCCGACACCCGTTGATCTACAGCCCCGCCATAGGCCTCGAAAGTTCTGATTTTGGTGGGATCCATCGGCCGGTTAAAAAAAACAATCTTGCCCTTCAGGCCCTTTTCGCCCAGTTGTTGAAGTTCTTCCCAACTGTCTACCTCCACAACCTGAGCGTTGATTCCGCGCTCCGGTGTAGCCACCGAACCGCCAAGCGCCAGCGCGTTCAAAATGGTCTCCGGCGCCCCCGGAATGATCATCCGTACCTGTTCTGCTTCGCCGCGCACCCAGTGGGGCACCATGCAGGGCTGCAACCATACCGAGTCGAGCCCGATACTGTCCAGCATCGATTGGGTATAACCCACCGCCTTTGCAGCAGCGTCACTTCCACTCAGCCGGTGCCCGATTTGCTGGGTCAGATGCTCCAACCAGTCATAACAACGCCCATCGGTCAGCGCCTGATCATATATGGCCCGTATAAACCGCGCATCAACAGCAGAATCGGCCACCTGAGCCTCAATGCGTGCACATGGTGTAAAAAAAACAATAAGGCCAAACAAGGAAAGAAGGGAGGAAAAACCCTTTTTACATAAATTTTTCTTCATTCGGAAATTTTGAAATTTTGTTTTAAAAAACATCACTATTAATTTATATTACGCAAATATATTTTGATTTTTATCAAAAAAACAGAATCGAACAATTAGCATCACTGTCCAGCAAAGGGGTTAAAACTTGGCAACAAAAATATTTTTTTATAAAATGAAAAAAAAATTAAACCTTCTTCTTGTATTTGTTACACAAAGCACATTATCTTTGTTGAATCATTTTGATAACGTTTTACTAAGAATAATTTGGTTTTATTTGGTTAGGGCTGAGGTAGTGCTGTGGTGGCACTGCCTCTTTTTTTTGGTGAAAATAGCAAAGAATTATCGTAGCACTACATCCCTTATCCGGACAAATTCTTTCACCCCAGCCAGCCCCTCCCCCAGAATCCATGCTATACGACTGAACGCTACCTTTACGGAAGCCCTCGCCTATTCTGTCGAATCCATGCGCCAGTTTGGAAGATTAGTCCCCTTTTGACCTTACTTTTGCTGTCATACTAATTTCATATCGCATGACAAAACCATACCGCATACTCTTTATCCTTCTGATTTTTCGGTCGGCCTTCCTGATGGCGCAACCTGAAATTTCCATGTCAGATGCCATTTTAAAAGGCCGAAGCAGCCTGGCACCCGCAAATCTTCGCGCTTTGCAATGGGTACCCGGATCCTCAACCTTCACTTATGTCGTCAATAATAAATTGGTGCGAACAACTGCCGGTTCCCGGGCCGTCGACACCCTGGATATTTTACCTGCCCTGAATGAAAAGGCCCAAGCCATGGGCATCGAACCAGTCGCGCAGGCAGCCGGCCTGAAATGGACGGATGCCGGAACCCTTCAGTTCGAAGCGGGCAACCACCTGTATACCTACCAACAGGGGGGAGACTTGCTGGACCGCAACCATTATCCCGCCGAGGCAGAGAATGTTGATTTTCACGACGCTACTTTTAATGCTACCTACACCATAAACAATACCTTGTGGGTGAGTGTGGACGGCAAAGCTACCCAGGTCGCCAAAAGCGAAGGCCCTGGTATTCTTTACGGAAAGAGTGTGCACCGGGAAGAATTCGGGATTTTTAAAGGAACCTTTTGGAGCCCATCCGGCCGTTACCTGGCTTTTTACCGCATGGACGAAAGCATGGTGACCCAATATCCCATTTACATACTGGACTCCATGCCCGCGCAGGTGCGCATGATCCGTTACCCTTATGCCGGCACCAAAAGCCACCATGTGACCCTGGGAGTTTTTGATACCCAAACCGGCAAAACCCTGTACCTCAAAACCGGCGAACCGGCAGAACAATACCTGACGAATATCGCCTGGACCCCCGATGACCGGAGCATACTGATTGCCGTGCTCAACCGGGATCAAAATCACATGTGGCTGAAGCAGTACAATGCTGACAACGGAACCTTCATCAAGACGCTCTTCGAAGAAACCAGCGACAAATGGGTGGAACCCGAACATCCTGCCGAATTCGTACCGGGCTCCAACACCGATTTTATCTGGCAAAGCGAACGTGATGGCTTCAACCACCTTTACCTGTACAGCCTCTCGGGTAAACTTATCCGGCAAATCAGCACAGGCGCCAATCCGGTGACCAAGTTTTACGGTTTTACAAAGGATGGCAGCAGCTGTTTTTATCAGGTTGCCGCCGACAATGCCATGAGCCGTTATTGCTACACAGCCAAAATAAAAGGCAATGAAGCACCCAAGCCACTGAGTCCGCAGGCTGGTTTTCACAACATCCTGTACAGCGACAATGGGGAATGGATACTGGACAACTTTACCGATGTGATTACACCGCGCAGAATATTACTCAGCCCGGTAAAAAAGCCTGAAGACCGAAACATCATCTTCAGCGCGCCAAATCCAATGGGAGCCTACACACCCGGCCAAACCAATACCCTCACCTTAACGGCCGACGATGGTACGACGCTGAATGCACGCCTGATACTTCCTACCAATTTTGATCTTACCAAAAAATATCCCGCCATCGTGTACCTGTACAACGGGCCCCATGTTCAGCTGGTATCGAATACATGGATGGCCGCAGGTGAACTCTGGATGCACCACATGGCGCAGGAGGGCTACGCCGTGTTTACCATCGATGGGCATGGCTCCGCCAACCGGGGTTACGCGTTCGAAAGTGCTGTTTTCCGCCATTTGGGCGATTTGGAAATCGCCGATCAACTGGCTGGCGTACGCTACCTCAAAGCGCAATCCTTTATCGACAGCACCCGGCTCGGTGTTTTTGGCTGGGCTACGGCGGCTTTATGTCGACCTCCCTTATGACGCGCCCGGAAGCCAAAGGCGCGTTTAAATGTGCTGTCGCAGGAGGCCCGGTGCTCGACTGGCGCATGTACGAAATCATGTATACCGAGCGCTATATGGACAGCCCGGAGCAAAACCCGGAAGGATACAATAAAAACAGCCTGTTCAATTATATCGACAATCTCAATGGACGATTGCTGATGATTCACGGCAGTTCCGACAATGTGGTGCTCTGGCAGCACTCTCTGCGGTATATCCGCGAATGCGTGCGCAAAGGCAAGCAAATAGACTACTTCGTTTACCCCGAACATGAGCACAATGTACTGGGGCGCGATCGGGTTCATTTGTTTGAAAAGATAGACCGCTTCTTTTTGGACAACCTGTAAACCCTGTCGCAGACACCTAAAAAGAGGCTAAGTAAGACGCTGGCCGACAAAATAAACATGAGTCATCCCGAATTTTCAATTTGAAGATTCGGGATTTCTTTTATCCAAAAAGAATGAAGTACTTATTTCCAAATTACTGATTTTCAGTGTGCTATATTTCGATTCAATTCAATTATGAAGCCCTGCTGTTTGCTTTTTTCATCAAACAGACTAACCTGGAAAGGCATTTTTTAGGTCGAGATTTTCTCCTTTAGTTTGGGAGCCAATTTCTCAGGAAACCAATAGCCTTTGTGAAAGGTAAATAAAGGCAAGAAGTTTATAAAGATCTGATAATCATTAAATTGTATAAAAAATCCCGAATTTATGAAGTTTCATAAATTCGGGATGACTCATGTTTTACTACAGTGGAATATTTAAACCCCAGCTTCGGTATTGGCCAGTTGTCCGCAAGCGGCAGCAATATCGCGGCCTCGGCTTCGCCGCACTGTTACGGTAACACCATTGTTGGCCAATGCTGCTGCAAAGGCATTCAATCGCACCTCGCCGGATTTGGTAAATGGCGCCCCATCGATTGGGTTGTACTCAATGATGTTGACCCGAACAAGAAAGCGCTTTCTGCAAAGCTGGACCAGTAATTTGGCGTCTTCCTGACTGTCGTTAAACCGCTCAAAAGCGATGTACTCGTAGGAAATGCGGTTGTGGGTGGTTTTGTAAAAATACTCCAGCGACTCCATCAAAACCTTCAGGTTATTGCTCTCGTTGATGGGCATAATCTTGTCGCGCTTTTCATCGTCGGGCGCATGCAAACTGATGGCCAGGTTGCTCCTGAAACCATCATCGGCCAGTTTTCGTATCATTTTGGCAATGCCTGCAGTACTTACCGTAATCCGCCGGGCTGCCATACCCAAGCCCATTGGAACGGGTGAAGTGAGCCTGGCAATGCTTTCCAAAGTATGGGCGTAATTCAGCAAGGGCTCCCCCATACCCATATACACCACATTGGTAATCCCGCGACCAAAGGCCTCCTGGCATTGCTGCCCAACAAGCACTACCTGATCGTAAATCTCGGCCGCGGTCAGGTTTCGTGCACGGCCCATGCGCCCCGTTGCACAAAAAGAGCAAGTGAGGCTACAACCAACTTGTGTACTAACACAGACAGTAAAACGATCGTCGTCGGGAACCGGAATAAGAACACTTTCAATTCGGTGCCCGTCGTGGGTGCGGTAACGTGTTTTGATGGTCCCGTCATCGCTGTGCTGCACCATGTCCTCAAAAAGGGTGAACAGGGTAAAATTATCTTTCAGGCGGGTGCGAAGTTCCTTGGACAGGTTCGTCATTGCGTCAACATCCGTAACAGACTTGGCCCACAGCCACTCGTAGACCTGCTTTGCCCGAAACTTAGGCTCTCCCCACGCCAGCAGGGTGGCTTCGAGTTCTGGCAGGGAAAGGGAGCGAAGATCTGTCATAGCGTAAACTTTAATATTTTGGTTTGGGGCATTGGTTGCAAACAGGCACTGGTAAAGGCAAAAACTTTAATCCAGGGAACATCTAATTCTAAGTCTGGCAACATCCTGTAAAAAGGGGGATTCCCAAACCGCACCTTTATTAATACGCCCCGAAATACCTGCGTAAAAACCATTCCAGCGCCAGAAAGCCAGCCAAAATGGCAAAAATCCACTTCAGGTTTATGAGCGGACTGGTCGTATTGGTTTGAAAGATAACTGGCTTGACGGTTTCTTTCGCTTTGATTTTATCGGCAATGGAAAGCAGTGAATCCGACGACACCATGACGCCGCCGAAAGCCGTGCTGAGTTGTTGCAAAACGGCATGATTGGCTGTAGTTTCAAACAACTCCAACTGAATGGGACGAACGCTGAATTTTCCTTCAAATACCATTGCCTTGCCATTAAAATTTGTGCTGGCTTTGTAAGTGTAGTTGCCCACCGGCAGAATCCCAGCACTCAACGTATAGGCTTTTCCGGTTCGGTTGAAGGTATAAGGAAACTCCTTCCCGCTTTGGCTGCGAACAACCAGCGCCACATCAGGCTCGTTGGTGAGTTCATAGTTGTCGTTGTAAAGTTCCGCACTGAATCGCACCGCTTCATTTTCATTAAAAATGTTCTGGTCGAGTGTGACGCGGAATTTCCGCTTGTCATCTTTCAGGGAAAGATACTGCACGGTTTTTCCAAAAACTTCATCAAAAATATCATAGTTCTGATGGTTGAGATAGTCGAAGAGTCGCCACTTCCAGATCCCCTCTGCCATCAAAATACCCGTGCGGGCGCCGTTGATTTCTCCCACGGCCAACAAGGGTTGATCGGTACTGATTTTACCGATTCGTTTCCATAAAATCACCTGGGCCTGCGGTGTGGCTTTAAAAACACCAAATGCAGCGGTAACCGGACTGAATTGTGGGAGTTCTTCTATACTATTGGGGCTGACGCTGAACGCGCTGAACTGGGGCGAAACCGTTGCCTGCACCTCATCACTCTGTCGGCCATCGCTGCGGATGGTCACGAGGTTTTGCATCCCGGAAAGCGCGGTATAATTGGTTTGCATCCCGGCGACGAAAAGCCGCGGCATCCGCTGATTGTCCATTTTCTGCAGCAATCCACTGATGTCGAACGTAGTGGAGGGCAGGTTGTGCAAAACAGCAAAATCGTACTTCGTAATATCCAGGCCGGGCTCATTGGGGAATGCCACCGTCACCTGATAGTTTTTGTTGCCTTCGAGCATCTGCCGCATGGCGCTCAAGTCGGGGTGAGGGCCATTGGCCAGGACCAGAATTTTTTGCCTGGCATCCAGTACATCAATGAAAATTTCCCGGCTGTTGTTGACCGCCGTAACCTCTCCCGGCACTTTGGCTACGCTGATAAGGTACTGCGCCACGCCCGGTTGATCCGCTTCAATCACCACTTCTTTGGTGGTGAAAAAGTCGTTACCGTTAACCTGCAGGGGGATCGATTGCAATTGGCGGCGTTGGTCGCCTTCCACTTTACTCACTGTCAGCACTGTTTGAGCCCCGGCGCAATTGTTGGCAGCAATATCAATTTGAATGGTAAATTTATCTCCGAGGTAAGCGATTTTGTTGTGAAAGACGCGCTTAAGCAGCAGGTCTTTTTTTACGGAGGTATCGCCCAGTGCCACGGTAAAAACCGGCGCAGCAAGCTGCGCGCCGGAGTAAGCCGGATTGCTGCCTTCGTTGTAAATGCCATCTGTAGCCATCACCACTGCGCCCAGGTTTTGGTTGCCGTAGAGGTCGTAAACATTTTGAAGCAGCTCCGAAAAATTGGTAATTTTATCGCTAAAGGAAAAGTCCACACCTTCCCGTACCGCGTCGCCAAAGGCAATTTCGTGCACCTCGTAGTTGGTGGCCAAAGCATCGCGCAATGCCTGCCATTGTTGCTTGTACTGCTCCAGGGAGGCCGGTGTAAAATCGGCACCAATACTTTCCGATTGGTCCTGTGCCAAAATAACGACTGGCTTCTTGGTTTCCGTTTGAACGCTTTTAAGCAAGGGCGACAACAGCAAGGCACTCAAGGTAGTGACCACCAGAAAGCGCAGCAAGCCCAGGAATCGGCTGAGCATCGGCGATTGTTCCCGGAAGGTTTGGTCGCGGTAATACAGCAGCAAGGCATAGCCAAGGCCCAAAAGGACACAAAAGATCAGAAACCAGGCGGGATATTGGAAGCTAAGTTCGACATCAACTTAGTAGTTCGTAGTTTGTGTGGCGCACATCGGTGACAAAGGCAGATCAAGCATCCACCTCAACACAACGATCAACGTCGCAAGGGGTTGCAAAATTGGGGAAAAAGTTACGAACCTAAAGCTTTTGACCGTAAATAACCTAAAACAATCGCTAATTCACCTTACGCTTCCGGGAAAAGCAGCTGGGCATCTACAGTTCAAACCCCTTCTCACGGGCCTGTTCTACGATGGCCTCGATGAGCACATTGTCGAGCGTCTGGGTAGTAGCCATCTTCTTTTGTTCTTCTGCGATGAATTCCTGCATTTTGGCTTCTACTATCAACAACTCTTTTTGAAGCGCTGCGCGCTCCTGGCTGAGTTTTTGAATTTCCTGGCTGAGTTCCTTTTCGGATTTCCCTTGCAGGTTTTCCGGAAGATCCTCTTTTTTCAAGTCTTCAACAAAGGTAGAATCGGCTTCATAAGCATCTACCAGATCCCAGGCTGCATTGTTGTACGATTTTTTCGCCTTGGCAGTGGCGCGCTGGGCCATGTTTGCGACGCCATAATCGTAGGCATTGGCATCTTGTTCCATTTGCCGCGACTTCATGTCCCGGCCGCTTCTGCCATAACCTATGTAGGTATTGTTAAGGCTTTCGTTGAGTTCAATGATGCGCTTGTCGTAAGGCGTTGGGATCTGGATTACCTTTTCGTCGGTATTGATCACCATATACCGGCCATTGCCAAGTATGGCGCCGTCCTTCCAGTGGGTGCGTTCGCCTTCGTCATATGGGCCGCAATGGATGGTATTGATGCTAATTCCTTTTTGGGCTGCATCCTTGCAGGATTGCTGGAAAGGCTCTGGCCCCTGGTCGAAGGGCTCGTTGCCAGCAATAACAATGATGCGAAGGTCGTTGGGATCTTCCGACCATTTTAAGTCGGCCAGTGCGTCCTTAATAACCCAGCCGCAGTACTCCTGCCCACCGTTGGTCTTCAGTTTGAACAGCTGCTCGGAAACCCCATCGAGGTCCATACCAAAGGCCTGCACCATGCGGATATAGCCTTCCCCGCGTTCCAGACCATCGTTACCGTATTCGTACAGCGCTATTTCCATCACTACATCCTGGCCTTGTTTTTTAGCATCGCTGAGTTTGTTCACCATTTTCCAGAGTTGGGCTTTGGCCTGATCAATGAGGCCGTCCATGCTGTTGCTGGTGTCGAGCAGCAGGGCTACCTGGATTTTACTGGAATTGTTTTTGGCAAGTGGCGTTCCGGGAGTTGAACTGTGCTGCTGAAAGGGGAACAAACTGAGCAGCATAAGGGATAATGCGTATCGGAGCATGGCCTTTATTTGGTTTAATTACAAGTTTGGGTTGGTAAAATGATATAACGGCAAATTTGAGGTTTGGGGTATTTGCCTGCGCATATTAATACACCCCTAAACCTCGTTATTAGAGGATGCCAAACTTTCAATAATTACACAACATCCTTTAGCCACCCGATAAAAAACCCCTACTTTTGCCCTCTAAATTCTCCCGTTTCATGGCTCTATCAAGGCGCAATCAGGATATTTTGCAGTTTTTTCTGCTGTTTGGCATTCTGATATTCTTCAATCTTCTGGCCAATGTTTTTTATACCCACCTTGACCTAACGGAAGAAAAACGTTTCACGCTCACCCGGCCAACCAAGGAACTGCTCCGCAGCTTGGACGATCGCATTTACGTTCAGGTCCTTCTGCAAGGTGATTTTCCCGCAGGTTTCAAGCGCCTGCAAACAGCCACCCGCGAAATGCTGGACGACTTTCGGAGTGTGAGTGGATACATTGACTACAAGTTTTCCGACCCGAATGAAGGCAGTGTAGAAGAGATCAATGCCAGGCGCAAATCGCTGGCCGAAGACGGCATCGTTCCGGTTAACCTTCGTGTGGCAGACCAGGGGGAGACCTCTCAGAAAATCATTTATCCGGTCGCAATTTTTCACATTGGAAACCGCCGCATTCCGGTCAAGCTGCTTGAAAACGAGTCGCCTTCACTCTCACCCGATGAGGTGATCAACAATTCAGTCAGCCTGCTGGAATACAAGTTCGCCAATGCCATTAAAAAACTGGTCACCCCAGGCAAGCCCATTATTTTGTTTACCAAAGGGCACGGCGAACTCGACGAACTCCAAACCGCCGACCTCGAGGCCAGTTTGCAGCAATTCTACGAAACCGGTCGGGTAGCCCTGGATTCCGTGCAGTTAAAGCCCGAAAATATTGCGCTACTGATTGTGGCCAAGCCCCGGTTTGCGTTTTCTGAAAAAGATAAATTCAAGATCGACCAGTTTGTGATGAACGGTGGCAAAATGTTGTGGCTGGTGGACCGCCTGAACGCCGACCTCGACAGCATGCGCACGACTGGCCAGTTTGTGCCCGCTGATTACCCGCTCAACATTGAAGATCTGTTGTTCAAATACGGCATCAGGATACAACCCGACCTTGTGGTAGACCTGGAATGTACCAAAATACCCCTCCGCGTTGGGCAATTGGGCAATGGGCCCCAATACGATCTTTTCGATTGGTACTACCATCCCGCCGTGCTACCCAACAGCAACCATCCGGTGGTCAAAAACCTCGACCGCGTGGAACTCAAGTTTTGTTCGAGCATTGATACTATTCGAACCAAAACACCCCTCAAAAAGACCATTTTACTCGCTTCCAGCCCTTACAGCCGGCTACAATTTAGCCCTATATCGCTGAACTTCGACATCATGCGCTACGAGCCCGATCCCAGTAAATTTAACAAGGGCAAACAGCCCGTGGCGGTGCTAATGGAAGGCATATTCCCCTCCAACTACGAAAACCGCGTGTCGGAATCGATGGTGGAAGGACTGCATCAGATCGGGCAGGACTATAAAAGCCAGAGTGTAGCCAACCGAATGATTGTCGTCAGCGATGGCGATGTAGCCGCCAATACAATCCGCGATCCGAGTACAAAATCTTATTGGCCACTGGGCTTCAACCGGTTTGAAAAAACAACCTATGCCAACAAGGAACTGATGTTGAATGCCATTGAGTACCTGATTGATGCTTCGGGCGTCATTGAAGCCCGAACCAAGGAAGTGAAGCTCCGGCTGCTCGACAATGTGAAGGCCAAAAGCGAACAATCGTACTGGCAAACCCTGAACCTGGGTATTCCTCTGTTACTACTGGCACTCTTTGGCTGGCTCTTTATGTGGCTTCGCAAAAGAAGGTATGGAAAATAGCAACTTATCCCGCTAACCCGAACCCATTATGATCAAGAGAATAGTAAAAATGCGGTTTCGCGAAGACGCCGTTCAAACCTTTATAGGGGAAGTATTTGAAGAAAGTAAGGATGCCATCCGTGCCTTCCCGGGATGCCAGCACATGGAACTCCTGCAACACACCCAGTCAAATACTACCTTATTTACCTTGAGCATCTGGGATGATGAGGCCGCTTTGGACCGGTACCGGAACTCCCCATTGTTCAAGCAAACCTGGGCACGCACAAAAGCCCTGTTCGAGGATAGAGCAGAGGCTTGGTCTGTGGAGGTTTTGGATGTACCCAAACCCTAGGACTCACAATGCACAAAATAGGAGTTGATTGGTGTGTTATCGCGGGAGATTGAACCGAACCTGATTAATCTTACGGCTGTCGGCTAGTGCGACCGTCATTTTATAGCCACCCCACTCGATCTCCGTTCCAGTTGCAGGGATATCGCCCTTAATCTCCAGCACCAGGCCGGCAATCGTGTCGGCATTGCCCCTAACCGCTTCAAAGGTATCCGCTGCAATTCCGGTGAACCGACATACATCGTTGAGCAGTGTATGCCCGTCAAATAGAAAGGTATGATCGTCAATCCGGCGATAGGGCATATCGCTCTCTTCGTCGAACTCATCCCGGATTTCACCAGTAACTTCTTCCAGAATATCCTCCATGGTGACCACGCCTGCAATACCACCATACTCGTCTACCACAACGGCCATGTGCATTTTATTGATCTTAAATTCCTGAAGCAATTCACTGATGCGTTTGGACTCCGGTACCATCAGCACATCGGTACGAATGAGCGGCTGCCATTCAAAATCGGGGCCACGGTCGAGGTATTCCACCAGGTCTTTGACGTATAGTATACCGGTAATGTTGTCTAAATCATCATCGTATACCGGCATGCGTGAAAAACCTGCGGTACGAACAACTTCAAGCAATTCCAGCACATTGGTCCGAAAGTCAATCGCCACCACTTTTGAACGTGGCTGCATCACCTGTTTAACCGAAACATCGCTGAATTTCACAATGCTTTTCAACAACTCCAGGTCGCGTTTTGCTGAAGTCGGGTGCTCCTGGCTTACAGATCCGGAGGCCGCATCATGCTCCAAACCGTTCGTATCATCCTGATGTTCTGCCTTTTTCTCTTTCGAGATAAAGAGGTAAAAAGATAATACCAAAAGCCGATGAACAGGCTTAGGCGTTGTACGGCCAGGGCAGGTTGCCGCCGGGCCCAGCGTTCGGGACGCAGTGATTTTATCCCCCAAAAGAGCAGGGTAACCAAAAGAACCAGTCCGATGACCAGCAAAATCAAGAGCCAGATAACCCCCTGCCCCCCATCTTCCAGGGCTTCCATAAATTGACGAATTGGCCTGAACTGGAGTATTTCATAACCAGCGAAAACGACAATTCCAATTTTCAGGAGGATTCGCGCCAACAACAATGCAGACAGTGCCGGACGCGGCGTACGTGCAAATTTCAAGGCACGACTAGCATTGCCTGCTCCCCCTGCCGCCAGTTGTTCCAGGTCGTGCGGAGAAGTGTCTACAATTGCTTGCTCGGCAATCAGTACAAGGGTATAAATAATTAATCCAAAAATTAGCCAGCCCATAGTGTGGGGTCAAAGTACGACAACAAAGGTAAGGAAAGCCGTAGAAGTTGTACGCTTATCCGGGCCGGGAACAGACAGCCCGTTAAAAAGCCAAAATAAAGCCCCTTATTTCAGCATCAGGCAGGATAAAACCTAAACGCTTGCTGTAATAAGGGGCTTATGGTACCATTAGAACGGGAGATCATCTCCAGCACCGGCATCGTCACCACCGGTAACAGCAGGTGCCGGGGTGCTTTCCGCGCCGGGCGTATTGCTTTTGCCAGCCATAAAAGCGGGCTCAGCAGATGGGAAGCGGGATTCTCCACTGCCTTCACGGCGCTCCAGGCTCCGGAAAGTACTGGCAACAATATCCGTGACATTGCGCTCGGCGCCATCCTGCCCAGTGTATTTGCGGTAGGTTATTTTTCCTTCCACATAAACCATTCCGCCTTTTTTTAACTGCTTTTCAGCGCGCTCCGCACCTTCCCGCCAAATGACAATGTTGTGCCATTCGGTTGTTTCCTGTGGGTTCCCATCCTTGTCCTTGTAGTATTCGTTGGTGGCCAACGAAAATCTCGCTACAGCCACGCCGTTCTCAAGATGGCGCATTTCCGGATCGCCGCCAAGGCGACCGATTAGGGTTACTTTGTTTACCATGACAAAATAATTTAAATGAGTGGTTAATTGGGTGTTGAAGTTTCAAAATAATGATAAAGATAAGTTTTTTTCCTGCCAATATTTGTCAACCACCCGGGGCAGTGCATATATTTTTTTTAATTTAAACTGTTCTGCCAATATGCTGTTTTCTGCCAAAAACCGGCCACTATTCAACATTATGGCATCATTTTTTGCTGTAATCTCCACAAAAAAAGTGGTGATGGACTGGTGCGTCAACTGCTGTTTATACGGTTTGGACACCCGTTCCAGCGCCAAACCTTCCGGAACCTCATTATCAAATAAAAACCGGAAGAGCGCTTGCGGATCAGTGGCCGGCACCTTATTTGTGCTTACCCATTCCCGCATGGGAAAGTCGTACAAACGCCGCCAGATGTCTTTGTTTTCCCTTTGCCGGACAATGATATTCGAACCGTTTTGCATCACGGCGTAGATAAAAATTCGATCTTTTTTGAGCAGATTTTTTGATTTTACCGGCAGTTGATGCTGTATTCCTTCGCGCTGGGCTACGCAGTGGCCCAACATGGGGCAAGTTGAGCAATCCGGCTGTTTTGGGGTGCATTGCAGGGCCCCAAAATCCATGATCGCCTGGTTGTATCGGGCGGGAGAAGGGGTTGCCAGCAACCGCGTTGCCAGCGCTGCAAACGCTTTTTTCCCTGCCGGCACATCAATTGGGGTAGCAATGCCAAAAAAACGGGATAAAACGCGGTATACATTTCCATCCAGCACAGCATAGGGCAGATCGTATGCAAAAGCAGCAATGGCCGCAGCAGTATAATCGCCAACGCCTTTTAATGCGCGAATATCTTCGTATGTGCTGGGGAATACACCATTACAGGACTCGGCGATAAACCTGGCGGTTGTGTGCAGGTTACGGGCACGGGTGTAATATCCCAGCCCTTCCCAGCACTTAAAAACCTCATCTTCGGTAGCGGCAGCCAGCACAAATACATTCGGGAAATGTTCCAAAAAACGCAAATAATAGGGCAATCCCTGCTCTACCCGGGTTTGCTGCAGGATGATTTCGGAAAGCCATATTTTATAGGGATCGCGCTCTCCTTTCCAGGGCATAGGGCGTTGAATACCGTCTGACCATACTAATAAAGAAGCGGTAAAAATTGTTTCTGCGGTCATGCTAGGATTTGGCAACGAGCATTGAACTTGTTTGGGTCGACACATTTCTTTTAACACAGGTCCTTCGCTACGCAGGTCCTTCGCTACGCAGGTCCTTCGCTACGCAGGTCCTTCGCTACGCAGGTCCTTCGCTACGCAGGTCCTTCGCTACGCAGGTCCTTCGCTACGCTCAGGATGACAGTTGTTATTCAGGTTGACACATTACCCGCACTGTTCGCGTAAATCCTGGCGCCGACAACTGTAATACATAGGCGCCTGGATACAGCCCGGGAAGATCGAGGACCATGGTTTCTGCCGCGCCAACCTCCTGGCGCTGTGTGCCCATCAGTGCACCCTGTAGGTTGTAGAGCGACATCTGTACCATTTCCCGGTTCAGGCTTTTCGGGGCAAACGCCTGAAAATGGGCGTTCGTGGGCGAAACCAGCGTGGGAAATACCGACCACTCTGCATCTTTTATGGCTTCTATGCGAATAACTTTCCCCGTTTCAGAAGAACCATCGAAATTGACTTGCCGCAGCCTGTAATAGTTGATGCCGGGCTTAGGGTTCCGGTCGAGGGCCTGGTAATCGTGCGGATCGCTGGTATTGCCATGCCCATCCACCATACCGATATTTTCAAAATTGATACCGTCAAAGCTTGCGTTCGACCATGAAATAATCGTTGTGCAGGCTCACTCATGGTACTCCAGTTGAGCGTCACCGTACCCGCGTTGTACTCACCCCTGAAACTGACCAATTCCACCGGAAGCGGCATATTGAAATCAAGCACGTATAAACCCGTAGAGATATCAGAAATCAACACTACGCCAGAAGGCAGATAAGGATAGCAACCCCATGCGCCCTCGTAGCCGCTGTAATTGGTGTTGCCAGGATAAGTATCGTAATAACCCACCGACGTCACGTTGCTGGGATTGGAAATATCGAACACTTGTAGTCCATCGTGGTAATAAGAGATGTATACGAAATTGCCCAAAATAAAGGGATTGTGTGGGATACACCCATTGTTGCCCGGCGCCAGCAGGCACTGCCGGAACACATTATTGGGGCCGACCGTAATGTTGCTCAAATCAGAAACATTGGCAATTTTCATCTTCTTACCATGTGTTTCATCGGCAAAAACATAACTGTTACCATCCTCGCTGAGCCATCCACTGTGGTTGTAGCCCTGCTCAGGATATGAGGTGAGGGAACCTAACAGAACTGGGCTTGATGCATTCGACATGTTGTACACATACAACCCGTTGGTGCCATGGGAACAATAAGCAATATGGTTTTTAATAAAGGCATCGTGCACGTAACCACCCGCCAAAGGAGTAGAACTCAGGCGCACCGGATTGGCCGGGTTGGCGACAAGATCATACACGATCAGACCATTATTGGCTGGGTGTATGCCTCCACTGGAGCCGATGACGTACAAACGCCCATTTTGCGTATCGATGAAGACATTGTGCGCGCGTTTAAAATCAATGCTGTACTGGCCAGCCAGCGAAATGGAACTGGGTACATTGCTCAGATCAATCACCACAAGCCCCTCTGTTCCCTGGTCGGCTACCCCGTAAGCATAATTGCCATACGTTTTAAAATCGCGCCAGATGGAACTGTTGCCGGGGGTAAGTTCCCCCACAAGGGCAGGGGCAGAAGGAACGGTTACATCTACCACATGAATTTTGGTGAGTGAACCGATGATGGCATATTCTCCACCGGAAGGATCCACATAGCCCCATATGTCGGAATAGTCGAGCGAAGCGCCATCCCAGGTACCCATTAGGGTAACGTTTGAGCCCTGGGCCCATAAGAAATTACATACTCCGAACAATAAAAAAAGTAATGTCCAACGTTTCATATAAAAAAAATTTATAGGCATTAGGGGGCAATAACGCTAAAATACAGGGTTTGGGAAACTTTTTCTCGCGGCTTCGTCAAAATTGGCACGATATTTTAACATTTAATCACATCTAACAAAAACCGCTTATTATGAAAATTTTGTTTTTGCTCCCAGCCTTGATTTTTATCGCCTTCGGATTCACTAGTAATCAGCAGGCGGCTGAATATCTGCCAGGCATTACCCGCCCGGCCATCGACATACTGGAAACTGTAGCACCCGCATGCGCACTTCCACATCCAACATTTACAAGGGTGAGGAAATCCGACTCGACTTTATGGCGCCCAATCCGGGTTACTTGGGTGTAATTGATCCGGAAGGTAACTTTTTCTACGTTGTATATCCATCCGAAAATGGATTTGGTGGCTTGAAGCCTTTTGTTGCCAGCGAAGACTTCAAATACATGTGGCAACTGAACATCAACACCCAGCAGTTCAAAGCCGATCCCTATGTTTACGGAGTGGATGAAAACCAGCCCGTATTCACCAAATCCGGCAACTATACGTTCATCCTGGGCGACAACCTTCATGTAGACGATCCCAGCATGCTCACCAAGGTAACGGTAGCTTACCACCATCAGCTTCGCACCGATATTAACGTGGTTGCTATACCGTAAAAAGGACTCCGAATTGTTGTTCTAATTTGGGATTTGAAGTTTGTACAGAAGGTCATTTCACCTTCAACTCACTTCAAATCCCAATTTTTTCCACCTGCGTCTTCAAAGACTAAAGCCCGACTAAGGCATTTTGCCCAGGGAAATCAGGTTGGCAAACAAACGATATGCCCCAGGCACCCCTGCTGGCAGCTCACGGAAAAACGATAAGCCGGTGTACACATAATGGCCTTTACCATAGTTAGCCACCAACAGCGCGCCATCTGCAGGGTTTTCGCCAGGGTCGTTGGACGACAAGGGCGCCTGCATTTGTGGATCCCACTCGCTCGGAAAATACAATCCGCGCTCCTGCACCCAGCCCTCAAAATCCTTCGCTGTAATTTTATTGGGCGTGTTCAGTACCGGATGATTGGGCAAAAGAAAACGCATTTCCGCTGTTTCATCCGTAACCCGGGTACGGGACATTTTCATTGGAAACGGCGCCGGGTTATCGACCACCAAGTCAAAACTATTGTTGTACTGGGTGACGAGCGTGCCGCCATTTTCCACGTACTTCATCAACTGGTCCTGGTGAAACTTCAAACCTTCTTTGGTATTGTAGGCCCGGATCCCAATCACTACGGCATCGTACGGACGCAGTTGTTCCGCATTCAGGTCGGCGTCTTCCAGCATGGTTACTTTACAACCAATGAGCCGAAGCGCTGCCGGTCCCTCATCGCCTGCCCCCATGTAATACCCAATGTTCCGGGCAGTGGTGCGCACATCCACCCGCGACGCTTTGGCCGTTGCCGGTTGCAAAACACTTTGGTAAGGAATATGATCGTATTGGATGGGAATCATCCGGAAGGTATATACCAAATTACCAATTTGGGCGCCAGCGCCAATTTCCACCTGATCTGGCCCGGAATTGGCTTGTAGGGTAAAAGTGAACGTTTGTTCTTCACCCTTGCGCTTAAAGGAAAACGCATTGCCACCTACAGCAATGGCATTGGGCCATCCAGCAGGGCTAATCAGCATGGCTTTTCCGCTGACATTGTCTTTGCCCGCCCTTACGCGCACCTTTACTTCAATGCTGCGCTCGGTCAGGAGATAGGTGGTTTGGTCCAGTTCAACAAATACCGGTGGCAGCACATCAAATGGTTGCCAAACTTCCCCTCTCGCGGGCTCTTCCAGTTTATAGGCCACATCTGTAGTGTATTCCAGGGGTACACCATTTACGGTCAGCGACCACTTTACATTTAAAAATCGGGGCGTTTCGGGCAAACCGCGCAGTTCCTGATTGGGTACCGAGTACATGCCCAGGGTGGCCTGTCCGTTTAGCCAATAGGGGGCGGTGTAGGAGGCATCCTGGGGCAAAACCACGCTTTGATTCATTTCAAAGACCCTGTTGTTCTGCAGCGACACGCCCATGATGGTATCAAACAAATGGCTGGACACCATAATGGCCGCCAGTTGCACATCCATGTCGGACCGATTGACCGCCTCCAGGCGCAATTTCACGGCATCACCCGGGGTGGCAGTGCGCTCCGCAGCAGTTGCTTCGAGGTACAGGCCCAAACAGCCGCGGATAACCTCCTTGATTTCCGCGAGTTTCACCCGCTTCCAGTACCCTTCCGGTAAAACCTTGATCATTTGCATGGCTTTGAGCAGCTCCGGAACGGAGGCAGCAGGGTTGTCGGAACGGTAGTTGCGATCGACCTCAGCCAGCAGATTTCCAATTTTCTCACCCCCTTCCACCCGGGTCCAGGTAGTATTGATCCCGGCAAAGGGGTCTTTTTCAGCAGGGCGGTCGCCTTTGATAAACTCAAACCAGTCGGTGCTTTCGCCACGGCTGCTCATGGAGCCAAAGCCCTGGCATCGGTGCATGGAGCGCGCCTCAGCAGCCAGTTCGTTGTTGCTTTTGCCTTTCAGGGGCAGGTAAACACCCAGATCGAGTGGATAAAGGTTGGTTTTATCGGCTTTATCAAATGCTTCACGGCTGCCGTAAAACCACCAGGAAGTGTTAAAGAAAATGCGCTGGGGTTGCCAGGCATCCACATATTGTAATTGCTCAGGGTAAATATCCTTGCGGCCGGCCATATCGAATGCCTCTACCGATAGCATGGCAGAGGATGTGTGGTGCCCGTGAGTGCTGTATTTGTCACCGTGGTAAAAACGGTTGATGACCACATCCGGTTGCTGCGTACGCATGGCCCATGCGACATCGGAAAGTACCGAATCGCGGTCCCAGATACGCAGGGTCTCCTCGGGGGTTTTTGAATAACCAAAATCATTTGCCCTGGAAAAACGCTGGGTGCCGCCATCGACGGATCGCGCCATCAACAATTCTTCCGTGCGCAAAACGCCGAGCAGTTCGCGCAGCTCCGGCCCGATGAGGTTCTGGCCCCCATCGCCACGGGTTAGCGACAAATAAGTCACCTTGTACAACTTTTCGTTGGCGCAGTAACTGATCAGGCGCTGGTTCTCATCGTCGGGGTGTGCAGCCACATACAGCACCGATCCAAGAACATTAAGTTTCTTAATGGCCTGGTGAACATCAGCAGCATTGGGCTTGACTGGCTTCTGTGCAACAAGGGCAGTAGTGATAAAAAGCAGCAGAAAAAGGGGGGGGGGGCGGACCCAGCGGTAAAAAAAGGTAGATAAAGGGAGAAAAAAGTGAAAAAAAAAGAGAAAAAAAAAAAAATAAAAAACAAAAAAAAACCAAATAAAGCTAATGCGGGCTCCTTGGCTCCCTACCTGCTTGCGCAGGTTTCGTTTCCAAATAGGGTACCCCACATAGAAAAAACCCCTCTGGCTCACCAAGTTCCGTGCCCGGAAAAGCCACAAAGATTCCATGTCCTGAAAGGAGAAGCATCCTCGTTAGCATTGGCCCTAAAGCTGTTAAGACTAGAGGGCGAATAGGGACAAAAAAAGTAATGCGATCTACTGGTTTTGGGGTTTTAGCCTTTTATATTAGGCGGGTATACTGATTGCCGGAGCTCGGCTTTAATGTGTCGTTGGCTCTTCTACAAAGACACCAGCAAAATCCTTGGCTTGTGCCATGGCTATTGGCTGCGCGAGTCAAACCCTCGGGTGCCCTTTGACAAACGACCCGCAGTCCAAAAATTCCAAGGAGCAATGCTAACAAATGCCATTGCCTTTAAGCCCTAAAGGGTACCTGTATTCCTATGTCCCGAACATCCTATCCTTTCCCCGTTCCCAATACCCAGCCGACCACGCCGCCGACTACTACGCCCATAACGGGGCGACAAAACCGCCCCAGAACCACACCACCCATGGTCCACATGTTATACATAGCAAACAGCCCCAGATCAAAACTTAGCGCAATTAATGCACTCATCCAAAGACCTGCCATGGCGCCGGCTTTCAACGTTGAAATTCCTGCCCAGCGGGTAAATACCATGGCATAAAACAGCGCCCAAAGTATATTGGAAACTGCAATAGCCCAAAGTTCAGGCGGGTTCTTTTCAGCGCCCTCTACCAATACAGACAATGACTTCATGGTATCCGCCAGTAAGATGCCATAGACCAGCCAGCCAAGTAAAAATGCAGCAACGCCCCCCGCTAAGGCAGCGAGTAAAACTTTAGTATTCATAATGACAAGGGTTTAGGTGAAAAACTAATGGTTTGTTTTGCGAAAGTACATTTTTACAAAATAAATCAATAGTTTTTTCATTTTTTTTAGACGAATACAACAAAGGGCCTTCCGGCGTACCGGAAGGCCCTTTATGAAGGCTTTTGCAAAAAAAATTAGTTCTTCACCGGCAGAAAGTTGTACTCCTTGCCGTAGCGCAGCATTTGTTGGACAAAATCAGTTTCTGTTTCCACCTTCACATCGGTGATGTTGCCCTGAGCATCTTTTACTGCTATGAGTTTGGGCTGAACGAAGCCGCTGTAGGCCTTGGTTGGCAGACTGGCATACCGCGCCCGCACCTCCTTCACCGCTTCCGGGTCGACCTTAACACCGTATCCTTCCACCAGATCGTGGGCGGCATTAAAGTCGCCCTCTGATTTAATGCGCTGGATTTCCCGGAGCAATTGGCCGAACAGTTCACGGGCCTTAGCGTAATCATTGATGTTGAAGTAGGTTTTCCCGTTCCGCACTTCCTTGCTGATAACATTATCCGCCTTGCCTTTGTCAAATACCCAGGCGGCTACTACCTGCCGGTTGCGCATGTGGTCTTCTTCCAGGTCGTCGCCGGGTTGAATCCTCCGGTATTGCTGAAAAAGGCCGTTGCGGATATAACTGTCGTATTCTGCCTTATACGCTTCGCCATCGGGCATGAGTTTCCACTCCACCAGTTTGGGATCGGGCATATAATACAACGCTACCAGGTCGGCGCGTGCCTCCTCCAGGGTGCTGGCATACACCTTGAGTGTAACGTGGGGAGCAGCGATATTGGGGTTCAATTTGCCGCTGGCATGCCCGATAACCTCGTGCAGGGCTGTATGCATTTTCCCACATGCCTCAGAATATTTCTTTGCACGTTCCACTTCCTCAGGGTCATTGGCAAATTCTGCGGTAGCCAGAGCGCCACCCGCTTTCCCATAAGCATCTTCAATGTTGTTCAGGCTAATTGATTTTGAACCATAATCTTCACGAATCCAGTCGGAATTGGGCAAATTAACCCCAATCGGGGTAGATGGCGCGGCATCGCCGCCTTCCATGGCTACATTGATAACCCGGTAGGAAACACCTTTGACAGAGGCTTTTTTGTGCTCCGCCATGATGGGGCTGTTGTCTTCAAAATACTGGGCATTTTTACTAACAATGGCCATTTTTTCGGTGGCATCGGGGTCATTGTATTCTACCATTGCTTCCCAGTCGCCTTTGAAGCCTTTCGGGTCGTGGTACACCTCGGTAAAGCCATTGATAAGGTCGACCGTGCCGGCAGTATCCTGCACCCAGGCAATGCAAAACGCATCAAAGGTTTTAAGGTCGCCGCTCTTATAGTAATCGATCAGGAGCTGGAGTGCTTTGGCTTGTTGCGGATTTTCTGCATAGGGTATCGCTTTTTGCAGATTTTCTATCACACGGTCGATCGCCGAGCCATACATACCACCCGATTTCCAGACCTTCTCCACCAGTTTGCCATCTTCCTTCACGAGTTTGGAGTTGAGGCCCAACATGGGGTGTTTTTCACCAGCGGTTTTGAGCATATTGTGGTAAAAGTCTTCCACCTCTTTGGCGCTTACGTTTTCATAGAAGTTGACGGCGGAGGTTTGCACCACGTCCATGCTTTTGTCTTTGTTGGTGCGCTTGGGCAACACATTGGGGTCGAACATCACAGGGGTGATCTCGGCCAAAAAGGGTTTCCGCATTTCCGCCCGGCAAAGCCGCGGCATCAGAGGCTTTCACCAGTCCAGCGAAATAGGCTTCTGCGCAGCCGGGTAAAATCTTGGTCTCGCTGTAATGGTGGTGGATGCCGTTGCTGAACCATACGCGTTTGGCATAGGTTTCAAACTGTTTCCAATCAGCCGAAGTGCGTTCGCCTTTGTAGGTATTGAAGATGGCTTCCAGGGTTTTGCGCACGGTCAGGTTGTAGGCACAGTGCTGATCGTAGATAATGTCGCGACCGGCGAGGGTGGCTTCCGACAGGTAATAAATTAAGGACTTTTGGCGCAGCGACAATTTGTCCCAGCCCGGCAGGTCGTACTTGAGGATCTGTAAATCGGCAAAAGTATCGAGCAGCACTTTCTCCTCAACAGGAGCAGCTGCAGTCTTGTTTTCCTCCGGTTTTTGGTTGCATGATGCAGCGAACAACAGCGCAAGCACAGGCAGGAGCATGAATAACTTTTTCATAAATATGTAGATTGGTTGATGTGCAATTTCTATTGGCTGAGTTGCTCCAGGATTTCGATGGCGGCTTTGGCAATAACGGTTCCGGGGCCAAACACTGCGGTAGCGCCGGCCTGCTTTAAAAAGGTGTAATCCTGCTGTGGAATCACGCCGCCAACGACCACCAGAATATCTTCCCGGCCCAGTTTGCGGAGTTCTTCCAGCACCGCTGGCACAAGCGTTTTATGGCCTGCAGCCAGGCTAGATACGCCCAGCACGTGTACGTCCTGCTCAGCGGCCTGGCGGGCGGCTTCAGCAGGCGTTTGGAACAGCGGGCCCATGTCGACGTCGAATCCTAGATCGGCAAATGCCGTGGCAATTACTTTGGCGCCGCGGTCGTGCCCGTCCTGGCCCAGTTTGGCCACCATGATGCGCGGGCGGCGGCCTTCCTTTTCTGCAAAGACATCAGTCATGGCACGCGCCTTTTCAAAATCTTCGTTTTTGCTCATTTCTCTGGCAAATACCCCGGAAACCGTCCGGGTAGTAGCATTAAAGCGGCCAAAGGTTTTTTCCATGGCCATTGAAATTTCGCCGGAGTGTGGCGCGGGCGCGGGCCGCTTCCACGGCCAGGGCGAGCAATCCGCCCCTGTCGGTCCGGGCTGCCTCCTGCTCCAAAGCCAGCAAAGTCTGCTGCACTTTGTTGTGGTCGCGATTTTTTTTCAATTGTTCCAGCCCTCTGATTTGGGCCTCGCGCACGGCAGTATTGTCGACTTCAAGAATCTCAAAGCCTTCATTGTCTACCACCTGAAAAACATTGACCCCCACGATGTACTCCTGACGGGAATCGATACGCGCTTGTTTGCGGGCAGCAGCTTCTTCGATGCGGAGTTTGGGAAGGCCCTGTTCGATGGCTTTGGCCATGCCGCCCATAGCTTCTACTTCCTGGATGAGCTCCCAGGCTTTTTCAATGAGCTCCTGGGTCATTTGCTCCACCAAATAGGAACCCGCCCAGGGGTCAACCACTTTGCAAACGCCCGTTTCGCGCTGAATGTACAGTTGAGTGTCACGGGCAATTTTTGCAGAAAAATCGGTCGGCAGGGCTATCGCTTCATCGAAGGAATTGGTATGCAAACTTTGGGTGCCACCCAACACGGCCGCCAGCGCTTCCACGCAGGTTCGGGCAACGTTGTTGAAGGGATCCTGCTCCGTCAGGCTCCAGCCGGAAGTCTGGCAGTGGGTGCGAAGCGCCGAGGCTTTTTCCTTTTTCGGGTCGAACTGTTTTACCATTTTGCCCAAAGCATACGGCCTGCGCGCAATTTGGCGATCTCGCGAAAGTGGTTCATGCCAATGCCCCAGAAAAAAGATAGGCGGGGGCAAAATCGTCGATGTTAAGTCCTGCCGCCAGGCCGGTTCTGATGTACTCCAACCCGTCGGCCAAGGTATAGGCCAGTTCAATTTCTGCCGGCGCACCCGCCTCGTGCATGTGGTAGCCAGAAATAGAAATGGAATTGAACTTTGGCATGTTCCGGGCACAATAGGCAAAAATATCGCCGATGATGCGCATGGATGGCCCCGGAGGGTAAATATAGGTATTGCGCACCATGAACTCTTTCAGGATGTCGTTCTGATGGTTCCGCTCAATTGTTCCGGAGACACCCTGCTCCTCTGCGGCTACGATGTAAAACGCCATGATGGGAACAACGGCGCCGTTCATGGTCATGGAAACCGACATCTGGTCGAGCGGAATCTGGTCGAACAACACTTTCATGTCCTCTACCGAGTCGATCGCTACACCAGCCTTCCACATCACCGAGCACCCTGGGGTGATCGGAATCGTATCCGCGGTGGGTAGCCAGGTCGAAGGCAACCGAAAGCCCCTTCTGGCCAGCGGCAAGGTTGCGGCGGTAAAAGGAATTACTCTCTTCGGCGGTGGAGAAGCCGGCGTACTGCCGGATGGTCCAGGGCGGGTTCACGTACATGCTGGAATACGGACCGCCCAGGTAGGGCGGAATGCCGGCGACATAACGCAAACGCGGAGGGGCGGTAAATCCTTTTGCCTCCGGCCGGAGGTTGGGATCGAAAGGTATTTTGGAAAAATCGGGTGCGGGCATGGCTTACAATAAATTGCGCTGCAATATCGGGAAAAGCAGGCAGCAGCGGGGAGAAATCGATGAAGAAAGTAGATTGAACGGTATATGTTGCTATCTTGTACTACCGATTTGCGTTTTGTGAGCAGAAAATTCAGCTTCCCTTACTTGCTACACTGCAAAACAACCTATACAATTCTGTATTCACCATTTTTAAAGAGCCAAATGAATACAGCCTTACGCGTATTACTGCTATGCGTATTTGCGGTTCAAATCCTCCCCGCACAGTCCTTTAAAAAAGCCATCCTTCAACGTAAAATCGGATAAAATCGTTCGTGAACTTCGGAAAGGCATGAGCATAACGGCTTACACCACCCTTGCAGATGGTACGGAGGATAGTTTTAAGGGCAACTTACAAGCCTTAACCCAAGACTCCGTGTTTATAAAAAAAGATACCTTGGAAAATGCCTTTGCACTCGACCAGATTACCCGCCTGGAGGTTGAAAAAGACCGGACTACGGGCAAAGTACTGTTTCTGGTTTTCGGCATTCTCTTAGCGCTCTTAGGCGCCATAGTGCTCGTGCTCGCACTTTTGTTTCGGTACTTGACGCAACGCTGGGTGGCAATGGCGACGAAGGGAACAGCACGGCCGGCGTGGGTTGTTTGGCCTTTTTGGTTGGTGCTGGACTGATATTGGCTGGCGCTCTATTGTCGCGCACCCAGTCGTTTGAAATTCTAAACCCGGGTAAAGACTGGCAAATTGACATCAAAAGCACCAAACCTGTTGTCGACAAGGTAACCCCATTGATGAAAGACCAGACTACAGCAACTTATTCCGTTAGCCTGTCTAACACCAATTAAAAATGAAAAGATACTATTGTTCCTTTCCCTCATTTTCCTGACATCGCATGCCCTGCAGGCACATTCCCTGAACCGAGCCGTTTTTTTTGCATAAAACGCGCAATGTAAAACATGAATTGAGGAAAGGTATTCTGATTACGGCGGTTGCCTCCCTGAAGAACGACAGCACCAGTTTGCCCTATTCTGGAAAGATGTATGACATTACGCCCGACACGCTTTTCTTACGATCGAAAGACACGCGCTATGCGTTGGCCATGAACGACATTTCCAGTATGGAAGTAAAAAAATACTCCTTCGCTCAAAAAATTTTACTGGTATTTTTGGGCATATTTCTCGCGGTTTTGGGTATAAAACTATTGCTGTCTGCCCTGGCAAAAGGTGACATTGTTATTGGAAACTCCGAAGACAGTAGCCCAAAAGTATCACTGGGCGTATTAAGCCTTCTTGTCGGTGGGGGCACTGATTGCCGGCGGCATAAGCACCAATAAACAAGTCATCCAAATTAATCACCCCGGGCAAGACTGGTACATCAATATCCTTAGAAATCAGGACATTCCTCCAGCGCATGCATCTGGCCAGCAGTGGTCGACACCCCTACACGAAACTTGTAATCCCTTTAGAAACGGATAGATCATACCACCTGAACAATAGATTTAAGGTCAATACAGCCTAAAAAAACAGGTCTACTCCGACTGGAATAGACAATTTCAGCGATTTGCCTGAAAAATCAGCACAAGTATTATCAATGAATTTATAGTTTTACGCCACCGCTTTTGAATTGAGCGCGGAATTAAAGCCGTATACGCACATTTCAACCCGGCGAATCTCGAAATTTGAAGCACCTTTAATACATCAATATTTTAATAATGCGTACCCTCTCCTTCTTTTTGCTTTTTACCTGTTTATCATCCACATCATTACTGGCACAAAACTACCCCGAGAACCCAGAGCCGGGTGCCTGCTACGTGCGCTGCGCTATTGAAGAAATTACCGAAATGGCCAAGGTGATCACCACACCAACCTATATGGAATACAAGGTGGTGCCTGCCGAATATAAAACGGTAACGGAACAGGTGTTGGTCAAAGAAGCCTCCAAACGCTTCGAGTACGTGCCCGCCGTTTACCGGGAAGTGATCGATACCATTATGGTTTTGGAGCCGGAAAGTCAGTACAGCATTCACCCGGTAAAAACCATCGACACCATCGAGGTAGTCGCTAGAGCCGGCTTTTTTCCGCTTTGAGTCCCGCCCATCACTCGACGGCTGCGACTCTCCCAATCCGGGCGATTGCGATGTGATCTGTTATGTTACCTATCCCGCAGTAACCAAGATCATCCCGATTAAAAAAATCGGCGCCTGGCCCTATTACGAATCGGCTACGCCTAAACCCGCAAAATACAAATACGTCAAACGCCAAGTCGTGCAAACCCCTGCCACCGTACGGGAAATCGAAATTCCGGCGGAATATGTTACCGTTCAAAACAGGTGCTGGTACAGGATGCTCATGTAGACTCACGGAAATCAAGCCCATCGAACGGGAAGAGGTTTTCCTGGTATCCGACCGCGGCAACAACAATGCCCGCGAGCGCTACGAGTGGCGCAGGATCGAGTGCGAATTGCTGGATTACAACCTGCTGCCCATCCACTACAATGTTAACAGCACTGCCCTGACGTCTGAGGCGAAAAAGGTTATCGACGAAAAACTGCTCAAACTGTTGTTGGCAAGACCGGAATTACGGGTAGAGATCAACTCGCACACCGACTCCCGGGCTTCTGACGACTTTAACCTGCAACTCTCAGAAAAACGCGCCCTGAACGTGGTCGACTACCTCGTTTCCAAAGGCATCAAACGCTCGCGGCTGGAATACCACGGTTACGGCGAAACGCAATTGGTCAACCAATGTGCCAACGGGGTTGAGTGCACAGAAGAAGAGCATGCCGCCAACCGCCGGACGGAGTTCCGGGTGTTACCGAGGTAAACTGATCTTTCAACGTTGGATATCGGAAATGTGTAGAGTGGGACCGCAGAGCTGTTAGCCGCATATTTGTAAGCATCCGACTGACTTCCCAGGCGCCAATGTGCGCCAGCATTTGATTGGCGTCCCGACGTTGACGGACCCGTTTTGCTGTCATCATAGTTTTTTTGCGCTAAGGTCGGAGCGCAAATGATTAAACGCAAGATGGAGTTGGTCGGACGCTTACCGACAATTTGGAATGCACCCTCGAGAATTTAGTTAAAACAAACCCCTGTTTAAGTATTGATGCTCAAACAGGGGTTTCTTGTTTTTCTATAAATCTATTCTAATTAGATTAATACATATCTAATATAATAATAATTAATAATTTACATCAAAAACACCATTCGTGACCATTATAGTGTCATGACAATCAATGTCATCACATATCAGCCTGGTATTGAAAGTTCCTTGGGCTATATGATCAGAAAACTTTGTAATTAAAAATTCATTACAACAATATGCAGTATCCTTAAGAAAGGTGTGCCCATCAACATTGTCAAATCTTATACTAGCGCTTTCAAATTCGTAAGTTATCAGGTCAATGTTAACAAAATTCACCTGCAAACTTTCAATCGATTTATTAGGATCATCTTTACCCTTACAAGATTCTGCTCCAATTATATATAAATTATCACCTCCTTCTGCATAAACGGTTATCGTTTGTGGGTTATCTGAACAAAGAAAGCAAGGCGTTACACATGGTGACCACCCAATACCATTCATATCACATGATATTTTATCTAAATGATATTTATCTTTTCCACAACCAAACAAAACAACAGAAGGCCTATAACAGTTAAATGAATGTAAGCGTCCGACGAACCCCGTTCCCTGACTTATTCGGGTGTTTTTCCGGGATTTGGTCTCCAATGCTGTGGTAACAGTTCGGTTATTTTGTTGATGGGGTGGTTGTGAATCCGGTTGAGGACGTCGTTAAGCCACTGGTTGGGTTCTACATTATGTTGTTTGCAGGCGGCAAAGAAGGTGTATATCATGGCGTTTCGCTGCGCAGCATTCCCGACCTCCGGTACGGGACAGGCAATGATTTCCGGCAAACAAATAATTTTTCCGGCCGATGGCGATGGGTCGGATGGCGTTTTCTACCAGATTATTGTCGATCTCCAGGTGGCCGTCGTCGAGGTATCGGCCGAGGTTTTCCCAACGGCGCAGGGCGTAAGCCAAGGCCAATCCGATGCTGCTTTTGGGCAACACTTTTCCATATTCTGCGCTCAGCCAGTTGTGCATTTCGTGGTAGATGGGCTTGGCCTCTTTTTGCCGCAAGGCTTTTATTTCCTCTGCACTGAGTTGCTTTTCCCTGACATCGTGCTCCACCTTATACAATTGCTGGATCATGGCCAGGGCAAAGTGGGCACGCTGTTCATCATTGCTTCGCGCCTCATAGAATTCACGGCGGACATGCGCCCAGCAGTTCAGCAGGGTGACGGCCGGCAATTTCCGGTTGAGCAATTCGTACACAGAATAACCGTCGCTTGGCAGGTAGCCTTCGAAGCGCTCCAGCAATTTGTACGGTCCGTGATGGGAACGGCCCGGCAGGTAAGTAAAAAATGGCAATCGGTTCACCGGGTCGTACACCGCCCAGATGTAGCCCAGATGGGCTTTCCCTTTTTTGCTTTCCTCCAGAACTTTGAGCCGCGTTTCGTCCATTTGCAGGTAGGAGGACTGCAGCAACTCCCTTTTGTAGGCTGCGTAGAGCACTTCCAGGCGCTCCAGGGCCACTTTGACCCAGTCGCCCATGGTGGAGGACGGAATTTTCACACCCTGCCGACTTAATATCTGTATCAGGCGATGCAGCGGCAGGTGGTCGCAAACTTGCTCAATACCAACCATGAGAGCAGACTCACTCCGGCCTTTAATCGCGGAAAGGCCTGGTCGGGCAATGGCGCTACGACAACCGGATTGCTTTGATCCGCTCCGGAATCCTTGCGCACGTATTTGCGGCGTACAATACGCGAACCCAAAGTTCGCCGGGGGTATATTCCAGCGTTTCGCTCACCTCATCGCCGATGTGCTCCATTTGTGTGGTGTCTTCCGCAGGCTCCAGCACTTTTTCCGCCCGCCTCAGGTGGGCCGGTATTGGCAGGCGACCTTCATGAGGCTTGCCAGGTGCGGCCTTGCTGCGCTCGTAGCCGCTCACCATTTTTTTGTGCGCTGCTGCCACTTCTTCCAGGCCTTACAACTCCAGGAGCAATTGTCCGGGCGTAGCCGTGGGCACAAAACGTTCGCTTTGGGCACCGAACAACAGCCGTTGTAACTCCGCTATCTGGTCTTTGAGCCGCTGTTTCTCCGACTCCCAATCCATCCTCTCCGACTCCAACACCTCTTTGTCACGCAGCACTGCGGCGTATTCTTCTGCATTCAAAATGACATATCCTTCGGGTGTCGGCATGAAGCAAATGTGGCTGTCCTCAGCATGCCATACAAGCACTTTTTACCAACAAAACCACAGCAAAACGTGGATAAAGCGCCCTGAATTTTGGTTTTTCAAATATCTGCCACCATTTATCGCTCCAGGCGCTTGCGCCACCGGACACTTTGAAGGCTCGCGCCCTCCACGATCAGCAGCAACTCCCGCCAGGCCAAAACATGACCACCTTCTGAACCACCCGTCGGCAATTCAAATCGTCCCTGCTCCAGACGCTTGCTCCACAACACAAAGCCGCTTCTGTCCCATACCAGCAGCCGAATCTGGTCCCGCCGACGGTTCATGAAGATGAATACCTCTCCGCTCAATACCGGGCGTTTCATCTCATTGGTCACCAAACCCTGTAGTCCGTTGTAACTCTTGCGGAAGTCAACTGCGCTGCGCCACAGGTAATATCGCTGGCCACTTCCAAAACTTAACATCCCAGCAACTCCCGTAACCAACTGGCGCTGGCGCCAGCGTGAATCAACAGTTCCCGATCACCCGTAAGCCGTAGCCGCGCAATCACACGCTCCTCACTCGCCGACCCTTGTGCTGTCTCCACCGGAAGTCCAACCTCTACGAATCCAGCATCGCTCCCGACGGCAGTTGACCGATATTTACGTAACCAGTAAACAAATATGGACTTCGGTATGCCGTGCTGCGTGTAATACGCCGCTTTACTCATCCCACTGGCTTCCCAGGCGCCAATGTGCGCCAGCATTTGTTTGGCGTCCCGACGTTGACGGACCCGTTTTGCTGTCATCATAGTTTTTTTGCGCTAAGGTCGGAGCGCAAATGATTAAACGCAAGATGGAGTTGGTCGGACGCTTACAAAATAACCGAACTGTTACCGCAATACTGGAGGCCAAATCCCGGAAAAACACCCGAATAAGTCAGGGAACGGGGTTTGTCGGATGCTTACCCTCAACCGGATTCACAACCACCCCATCAACAAAATAACCGAACTGTTACCACAGCACTGGAGTCCAAATCCCGGAAAAACACCCGAATAAGTCAGGGAACGGGGTTTGTCGGATGCTTACAAATGATTAAACGCAAGATCGAGTTGGTCGGACGCTTACCGCGAAACGCACATTCCTCTGTCAGGGCTTCGTATAGTTTGGGATAATTATCAGGGGCTACCTCGATGAAACGAGGGTTGCCCCTGCTGTTTGTATATCCGGAAATATCTAATCCTTTCCATTGCGGGAGATCACCTTCTTCTGGAGAGATACAAGCTCCTGGCAAAAATTCAATCTTACCAGAGATTTTCGGGCATATGAGCCAAAATAACTTTCAATATCACTGTCTGCCATTCCGGTATTCTACCAGGATTACATGACAGTTTGATGAACCTAAAGGAAATCTAACTTAATGTGGTTGAAGTATTGTTACCTGGCCACCACAATTTTTACGGTCTTTTGAAATTTTTCGGCGGAAACTCTTAGCAGGTACATACCACTTGGCCAATCATTTGTATTGATGTTGAAACTCTGGTCAGAGGGAGTAGTATTAGGAACAATTGTTTGCCCAGCAAGGTTAGTTACTGAAAAAGCATAGTTGCGGAAATCGTTATTATTGAGAACAACTTGAATGAAGTCTGATGTAGGATTAGGGCTTACGCTAAACGGTAATTCAGTTTCTTTATAAGAGGATCGGTGACTACGTTCCTCAATATCGGATTTATGATAAACCCATATGATTGAAGCGTCTGAATTCATTTTGTACACATAATCGTAGCCTTGGCCATCAACTTCGTCCTGATAGTTAATATCGTATGGGCTGTAACCATTTTGTTCGATTATTGCAGTATTCAGATCGATTGCATTAAGAATTGCCTGAGTTTCACTATCACTGATCTGCTCTTGAAGTAACAGGTTAAATTCAAAGCCATTAGATCCGGGCAAGCGGATACCTCTAGCGTATAGCACTGACGGATCCTCTGTAGGCGCTTCTTCAAAACAGGAAATAAACGAAGTCCCGTGAAATACGAAAGTGCTACATTTTTTTACCTTAATGCAAAGAGAAGCAATACACCCGTCCTGATTGGTAATAGAAACACAATATTCTCCTGGTAAAAGATTGGGAATTGAGAAAGAGTTCGTACTTAATGTGGAATTCAATACATAGCCGTTAGGCCCTGTAACCGTCAACGTGAAAGGAGGTGTAAAACAGACGAGACGGTTATTGACAAGCCACCTGGAGAACTTCCTAAAGCGTGAAAGGCAGTGACATTAAGGTCTGAACTTTGAGCAGTAAGCGTTAGTGGCCCCACCAACAAAAGGACGTATAATATGATTTTTTTCATTTTTTTTATATCTCTTAGTAATTCAAGATTTTTAGAAATGATATGTGGGCGGGGAGGCGTGGTTCGGCTTGAAAGATCGCCTGAATAAGACAGTCGCAACAGCCATCGGCCACCGTCAACAGATGGTTTGCGCGGGCGGGGCTGGCCCGCAAAAAAAGGGGGGGGGGAGGGGGGGGGGGGGGGGGGGCGGAAAGGGGGAAGAGAAAGGGGGGGGGGGTATTAACATTTGTGCCGCTGACACGCACGGTGCGGGTGCGCGCGTGTGCTTGCGGGCGGGGGGCGGGCCTGGTGCATCAAAATGGTTGTCTGTCGGTGTCTAAAAGAAGGTTTGGGTGCTGGGCCTGCGGTGCCTCGAGCGCCCGGGGAGAACCCGGGCCCGTGAACCGGGTGCGTGGGGGGGTTGGCCGGGCACCCTGCCGTTGCCAGGGGGGGGGGGGGGGGGGGGGGGGGGGGCGGGGGGGGGGGAGCCCACTTGTTGCGAGAGTTAAACGCTGGCGCATGGGCGGTACTGGTTAACGGCCAGGGGCGGCAATTGGGGCCTGGGGCTAATCAATGCCCCCCCCGTCCCTTCGTGGCCGTTACGAAATTTTCAGCATTGTCGAGCATGTAGTTTTCCCAAAGCCTGAGAGACTCTTCTTTACCAAAAATACCTAATAATAGTATGTTAATGAAGTAGAGTTCTGATTCGGTTTTGGGGGGGGGGAGGTTGCTTAGGATTGGTTTGATCAATGTATAATTGAATGTAGATTTGCTACTCAGCAATCCGAAACAAGGGTACATCCACTCAATCTCGCCACTTGAGCCTCCAGAGTACTCGCCCAGCTGGTGAATGCGATCAATATTAGCGACTAAGAAGGAATCCGCCGGGAAAGTGTTTATCTGCGCTAATGTACGCAGGGCTTCCCAGCGTGCAGCGCTGTTTACCTCTACGTTAGAGACGATTGCGATCAATTGCTCCGTTGCAGCATCAATTTGCCGAAACCCGTCAGTAATTTGATCTTTGAGATTGGGGAGCAAAGTATCACCGATGATTTCTCTTTTTGATTGAAAGTACCTTTCTTTTTGTATGGCCCTTATTTTTAGACCGACCTCTTTATGTTCTTGTTCTGATAAGGTCTTGTCCCTAAAACGTTTCACATAATACCCCATACTGTCCGTTTCCTGCGTAAAAGCAGTGTTCGAAAAAAGAAAAATGAAAGTGCTGTGCAGAATAAATCTTTCATCATTTAGAATTATGGTGCAGTGGTGACATCTAACTTGCCCAAGCCAATTTCATTGAGTTTGGAGTTGCTGTTAAAAACATTAAAGTAATATGTCTCATCATTAATGAAGGGTACAGTGCCTTCAAATACATTGACTGTTACGCCATCGTATGATAATGTCCACGATTGTCCATCGAGATTCCGAAGGGCAAAATCGCTATCCCCCGTAGAGTTAATCAAGGCCCATCCATCGTCCGAAGGGTCTTCAGGAGTATCACCATTATGAAACATAATGGTATATGAGTCGGTAGATGATGTGGTAGAAACATTGACAACAACATTCCCGTTTCCGCCCAAGGACGTTATTTTACTCGGTTCACTAGATGAAGCAACGGCGTTATCGGCTAGTAATTTTCGATCTTCCGTGCTTCTTCTGAGGTAGTAAACACAGTGCCATTCAACCTTATTAGAGCACCTGCTTCCAACTAGATTATTTCCCCTGGTTTTGCACCCTTTTTAACTTGAAGGCGGACGTACTCAATGAAGGTTATTTTGTTAATCTTGAAGCCGATACTAGGTGAGTTTGGCTCGATAATCCAGTTTGCGGGTCGGTCGGCTGAGTATATCTTGCTGTTGCTGGGTTTATCATCCTCATCGGAAAGATTATTGGTATCGTCATTTGCTTCTTCGATATTTTTGCCGGTTTCAAACGGAAAGTCGATGGGGGCGAGAGGTATACTCGAAGTAAAGTGGTTTGCGAAAATAATCGCGCAGTCATCAGATCTAATGGCAAGGCATAAAACGCAGACGATGCAGCGCATCGGCGAGTATTTATAACGTAGCCAGGAGGGCTGAGGACAAGTGAGCATTCGCAAACCACTTTATTTCGAGTATAAAAGTGTTTCTATAAAATCATCAATCCTGTAAGGGCGCGCTTTCTTTTGCCTTGTACAATCGAAATCGACAAGGTTTTCAGCTCCAGCAGGTTTGATCGTAAACTCAAATAGGATACGCCCTCCATTTTCTTTATCCTGAGTTCCTGGCAAAAGCGGTGTAAGGTTATGTAGTGTTGGAGGGCTTGTTGGGCTATGATATGGCTGGCCAGAGTAGTGAGGGCCAAATCCATAACGCTGACCGCTGGCAGAAACCCATGAGTTATTAACTGATTCTTTCATACAAATCCAGTCGGCATCGCGTAGATCAACGCCCAGGACAGGAACCGTAGTATTTGATGACCATACTTGCGTGGAAGGGTTAATGTCTACCCAAACAGCGGGTGCAAGCGCATAATCATTATGGCCATTGTATTCAATCTCGAACTTTATATCACGCAAAGTGGAACTCGCGGTAATGGCTTCTACATATTACTTTATCGACCTCCAGTTCTGCAGGTGTAATGGTAATTCCGCTTGGTGGTACGATGACTGGTACTTCTTTTGTGGCCATTAACCATAATTTTACAGAAGAAGGCGCCTTAAATATTACATTGCCTGAACCAGAAAGAGGCCCACTAGGGTCTCTTTTCCGGATGACAATCTTCATCAGATCAATCTCATTTCGACCAATTGTACTACCAGAACTAACGGCAACCGTATTATCGTCTAAATCCACGATATCAGAACCATCCGTATTAAAATCGGCATCTGTATTATTTAAATTTACAACCGTTACGGCACCGATCATTTTTTTGTCATCTCCCATCAGTAATTGTCCGCCAGAATAGGAATGCCCGGTTGTCCAATCCTTAAGTCCATTATAAATATCAATGACCACTTCGCATTCGAAACTGGTTGTTTTTGTGGTGGGAGTTTGCGTATAAGCTGTTACGCACGACAATAGGATCGGTAGATAAAAAAATGTTTTAATCCCTTCATATTGCTTAAGTTAAAAACTTGATTTGTGTTATACTGAACGCGCTGACATGGTCAAGATATCTACATCTAATCGGCTATGTGGGCCGCCTCTCACATGTTGTAAGTCCAATGGAGGGCAACAGAAGGAGCCATCAAGCATTGCGAGGTAACGCAAAGATAGTTGGTATACCCTCCTTGTAGTACAAAGAAAGCCTCGGTAAATTGTAAGCATCCGACGAACCCCGTTCCCTGACTTATTCGGGTGTTTTTCCGGGATTTTGCCTCCAGTATTGTGGTAACAGTTCGGTTATTTTGTTGATGGGGTGGCTGTGAATCCGGTTGAGGACGTCGTTAAGCCACTGGTTGGGTTCTACATCATGTTGCAGGCGGCAAAAAAGGTGTAGATCATGGCGTTTCGCTGCGCAGCATTATGGTCGTGTATATTCCGGAACCTCTGGTTCTTCGTCAATTTTGGTGAAGGCTTCTCATGCCCGCCGTGAGGCAATGGCAGAAAAGCGCTCAGAATGATCCCAAGGTCGGCATTTACAGACAAATATCATTTTGGCCAAAATGACTTTCACCAAAATTGACGAAGAACCGAACCTCTGACCCCCACCTTCCGGAAATGTCTGGTTCCGGAATACACAGGCTAACACTACCGTTGCCAAGCATGTAGCGGACTTGAACCGCCGAGTTAGCGCCCATGCCGGGCGCACTGAAATGATGGACTTCAGATCAAAATCAAAGCCCATCACTTCATCAAACCAATCACGTCTCACACCGCACCGCTGAACAACTTCCCTTCGGGCTTTTTGCGCCACAAATGCGCATCAAAGGCCATGCAAATGTTGCGCAGGAATGGCCTGCCAGCCTCTGTAACCTTCAAACGGAGCGGTTCCAGCAGTACCAGCCCGTCGGCCAGCATGGGCTCAAGCCGGGCCACAGCATGCTCCAAAACGGCATCCTGCTCTTCCGGCCGGTACCAGCTGGTTTCAGAGGCAGTCATGATGCGCAGGATATGCCTGCGCAGGCGCTGGTCTTCTTCTGTGAGGTTGTGCCCTCTGAAAACCGGCAGCCTGCCTTCCGCAATGGCTTGCTGGTAATCGGCGATGGTTTTTTCATTTTGGGCAAAAGCCGTCCAGCTGTCGCTGATGGAGGAGACGCCCAGCCCGATCATCAAACGGGTGGCATACGGCGTGTAGCCCATAAAATTCCGGTGCAGCGTGCCATTTTCCATGGCCTTGTACAGCGAATCGGATGGAAGCGCAAAGTGATCCATTCCGATTTCCTGATATCCCATTTTTCCAGCCTGGCCCTGCCGGTTTCGTACAGCAGGCGCTTGGCGGCACCACCGGCAGGTCTTCTTCCGAATACGCACACTGGCTTTTTTAAACCAGGGCACGTGGGCATAGGAGTAAAAGGCGATGCGGTCGGGGCGAAGTGCTTCAAGACGGTCGGCCGTGCGCCGGATATGTTCGGGAGTCTGCCGCGGCAGCCCAAAATCAGGTCATAATTCACAGAAGCATACCCGATTTCACGTGCTTCAGCGGTACAACGCTCCACCTCCTCGGGTGTCTGGTGGCGGTTCACCAGGTCCATGATTTCCTGGTCGAAATCCTGCACACCGATGCTCACCCGCCGGAAACCAAAATCCTATAAAGCCTGCAAATGTTCGCGGGATGTACTATTAGGGTGTGCCTCAAAACTGAAATCCGCATTATCCGGTATAATCGCCTCCGACAAAATACCGTCCAGGAGTTGCCGCAAATTATCCGGGTGGAAAAAAGTAGGTGTTCCGCCACCCAGATGCAGTTCTTTTATAACTGGAGCCTTTCCCAGGATGCGCAAATACATGTGCCATTCCTGCAGCAATGCCTCAATATAAGGCGATTCTACTGCGTGATTTTTGGTGATATGCTTATTGCACCCGCAGTAGGTGCACAGGCTTTCACAAAAAGGAAGGTGGAGGTATAAACTGATCTGAGGATCGGCCTTGAAGGCATCCTTCACCTGTAAGGGCCAGCCATTGGCCACATTATGGTCGCCGCTCCAGTACGGTACCGTTGGATAAGAAGTATAGCGCGGCGCAGCAACGTCGTATTTCGACAACAGGGTAGCATCCATGGGGCCAGAAGTTTTGGCAAAAATCCGCCGATGCTATCGCTTGTAACATGAGCATTCGCAGCCCTGGTAGTGATATGGGTCAATGGGCTTAGGATTGGGCTTAGGATTGGGTTTAGGGTTGGATTTAGGGTTGGATTTAGGGTTGGATTTAGAGTGGGGTATAGAATAGGGTTTAGGGTAGGTCGGAAGAGGTTCTTCCATAATGGGTACAATACTACCCTCAGGCCTAGTCTAAACCTAAAGCCCAACCCTAAATCCAACTCTTAACCCTACCCTAAACCCCACTCTAAGCCCCTATTTAAAACATCTGACTCATCAAAATATAAACCACTGCACCGGAAAAATAGCCAATAATGGCCCAGATGCTGATCTTGCGCAGGTACCACATAAAATTGATTTTTTCTAGGCCCATGGCTGCCACGCCGGCAGCGGAGCCAATGATCAGGGCGCTACCGCCCGTTCCGGCACAATAGGCCAGGAAGGACCAGAAGTAATGGTCGGTGGGGAACTGGTCCATAGAATACATACCCTGGGCTGCAGCCACCAGGGGCACGTTGTCGACAATAGCCGACAGCATACCAATGATCAGCCCCACCACCGTAATATTGCCCACGGTTCGGTCGAGCGCTTCAGCCACCTGCCGAAGCACACCGTTACTTTGCAGCGCAGAAATTGCGATCAGAATGCCTAAAAAGAAGAGAATGCTGGGAGTATCAATCTTACGCAAGGCGTGGACAACCGATCGGGTGCCCTTTTCTATTTCGTCTTTCCCTGAATGGATCATTTCGGTCACCACCCACATGATACCCAGTCCGAGCAGGATACCCATGAATGGCGGCAGATGGGTAATGGTTTTATAAACCGGCACGAACAACAGGGCGCCAACGCCGATAAAAAATACAGCCTTGCGCTCAAAGGGCGTGGAGCGGGTCAGGTTATCCGATTTTTTCTTTGCTGGGGTAGTTACATGGCCTTTCAACTTAGCACTAAAGAGCAACAAGGGAACGGCCAGACAAACGACAGAGGGCAGGAACGTTTTGGCCACAATGTTGCCGGCGCTAATCTGTCCGCCAATCCAAAGCATGGTGGTGGTAACGTCGCCCAGTGGCGACCATGCTCCACCGGCATTCGCGGCTATCACAACCATACCGGCGAACAACAGGCGGTCTTCCTTGTCGTCAATCAGTTTTCGCAACAGGCTAACGATCACGATGGTTGTCGTAAGGTTGTCCAGTATGGCTGAGAGGAAAAAAGTGACCACGCTCAGCATGATCATCAGTTTGCGCTTGCTGGTGGTATTGATCCGCTCGGTAATCATCTCAAAACCATCGTGCGCATCGATCAGCTCGACAATGGTCATAGCGCTCAACAGAAAAAAGAGGATACCGGAAATTTCCCCCATGTGTTCATCCAGCTGATGAATGACGGTATGGGAATCGCTACTGTTCAGTATATAAATCGACCAGCACAAAACCCCGGTAATGAGTGCGCTGGCGGCCTTATCGATGCGCAAGGGATGTTCCAGTGCAATGGCAGCATAGCCCAGAATAAATACAACAATGATCAACCACTCCATATAGTCTTGTTTTTCGTTTCAGGCAAAGAAAAATAAAATATTGAAAAACCGGCAACAAACCACGAACAGGATGCGGATTTATGCCGGATTTAGCAAGACGGCTGTTTGCCTTGCACCATAAACACAGGCGGCATGCGATTGCTTGCATGCCGCTTGTGTAGGTTATTTCTGAAAAACTGGGTCAGAACTTTCTGCCCATCTGGTCTTTGAAATGTTGCCAAAAATCAATGGCTAATACCCAAATTAGTCACAGCCAAGATCTTGTTTGGAAATCGGGTCGTTGTTTGGGAAACAGAATCCTGACAACACACGTTCGGGTACATAACGCACCAGATTAGGGTCGCGCAGACCATCACGAAGGAAGGATTCCAAATCTTTCATTTCAGCCTCAGAGAGGTTGAGGGGTTGGAAATAATGGGAAATCTGAGAAGAAGGCACCCGTGAATTTTCCGGTTGGGCATTGTTAAAATAATGAACAACCTCACTCAGCGTATTTTTACTGCTGCCATGGAAATATGGACCACCATCACCCATGTTGTACAACTGGGGTACACGAAAGCGATACATGTCTTCTGTTTTACCCGTAAAGCCACCCCGGCCAAGGTTTCTGCGATCACTGATGTTGGTTTTTAACCCGCCATTTTCAAACAGGTCTTCAACACCAACAGCGTGAAACTCCATGGAACCTAAGTTGGGCTCATAATGGCAGCGATAACATCCGGCTTTTCCAAAAAACAGCAGGGCGCCGCGTTTTTGCTCATCCAGCATGGCATCGTAATTGCCTTTCAGCCACATTTGAAAGGGTGCTTCGCTGCACAAAAGTATGCGCAGATAAGCGGAAATGGCAAAACTGGCGGTTTTACGGGTGTAGCGCTCCGCTTCCGGTACATCCGGAAAAGCCGCATCGAAATATTGTTTGTAACCATAAAACTCCACCAATTCCTTGTTGATGAGTAACCGGTGGACTTTTAATCCTTCTATGTTTTGACCTTCCAGGGAACCAAGCCGCTCGTTGTTGATGGCTGTCGATGGGTCAAAAATGCCCCACATACTTTCTGTGCCCACATTTACGCCATCTTGCCCAAAGGAGCCATTCCACATCGAATTGGTCACGTAGGCGGTATTGATTACCGCCAGCGGGCGGGCGCCTTGCGCGTCAATCTCGGCGTCGAGATAATCCAGGCGCTTGGTGCGGCCTTCGCCATTTTGGCCAAAGCCATAGGCGCCATCGGCAATGCCTTGCATGCGGTTGGGCCGGAACCCGGCGGCAGGTATATGACAAGAGGAGCAAGAAAAAGTGGCCATGCCACTGGTATGCTTTGCCTCCACGGCAAAAGCAGACTCGTAAAACAACATGGTGCCCAAATCAACCTTCGCCTTTGTAATAGGGTTAACAGGAGATTGAGGTATGTTGGAATAATCTGTGGATGCCGGGAATATATAGTAGTCTAGGCTGCCCGTTGCTGCTCTGCTGGCAATAACACGCTCTAAATCCTGGTCGAGGTTCGTGACCAGGGCATCGTGTTTACAGGCCCAAAAAATTATGCCGGCCATGGCGGCTAATATGTAGACTTTTTTCATGCGATTAATCTTGTTGCATTAGAGACTTCAGGCGAAGCGGGATTAAAAGAAAACATGGTCAGACAGTTGTGCTAACGCAAAATTCAGGCCACTCTTGAAAATGGCTGCAAATTGATGTGCAAAATTGATGAAAAAAAACGGCATTTTCAAATGAGCACCATAGGTTTAATGATATTCTAAGAAATTTAGACGATTTCTAATGTTATACTCGAAATAAAGTGGTTTGCGAATGCTCACTTGTCCTCAGCCCTCCTGGCTGCGTTATAAATACGCGCCGATGCGCTGCATCGTCTGTGTTTTATGCCTTGCCATTAGAACTGATGACTGCGCGATTATTTTCGCAAACCACTTTACTTCGAGTATACTTTAGGCCGAGGTTAATTTGCAGACCAACGCCCGGCGCTTGTTAATTGACTCCTTCCTGCTCCAGCCAGGAACCTGGCGCAGTCATATCTGATCAAACCTGAGGCTTGTTGTTCATGAAACATTGGGAGAATCAGCAATGTCCAGGGGCCGGTCGCGATACAACAGCGCACCCAGCATCATGATCAATCCGGTAGCCAGGATGACGAAAAACAGCACCCCTTCATCAAAAGCCTCAATGCGCAACCTATCCGGAATTTTGTAAAACAACAAAATGGTAATGAGGCCCCTGGGAATATACAGCAACTCTGGCATGAGGGAATACTTGTGCAAAATCCGTAGATAAACAAAACGGAGCGTTAGCAGCCCTGCAACAATCAGGGTACCCAAAAGCAAAACATTTTGGTCCTGCATAAAAACAAGGTTGATGTTGTAACCAAAAATGACAAAAAAGAAGGTCCTGATGAGAAAGGAACTTTCAGCGGTAATCGAAATGAGAAATTCCCGCACGTTATCAACACTTTCATCTGAAAAGTACTGCTTAAGGGGCCGCCATTTCAGCAGTTCCCAGTTGTTGACGACCAATCCGAACATCAGGATGGTAATCAGGGAGGGCAGGCCCATCAATTTCCCTCCAACATAAATCACAATGAGCACCGCGAAGGTGAGAAAGAATTTGATGTTGATGCGGTTGTTGATCAGCAATAGCATCAGCATAAAACAAACGCCTACCGAAAGCACCAGCGCCACAATGATGCTGCTGCCAAACCACAACACATCCTTGCCGGTAATGCTACCATTTGCTGTAAAAAAATTGAAGACCATAATCCCAATTACGTCGGAAAAAGAGGCCTCATAAATCAAAAATTCTTTTTTTTCCGCACTGAGGTGGTGCACGCTGGGCAAAACAATCGCTGAACTGACAATACTCAGTGGAATGGCATACACCAGGCAATTGATGAGTGGCGTTTCCGGAATCCACCAGTACAGGATGCCCGCCACCAGCAAGGCTGATACAATGAATATCACCAACGCCGAAAAGAAGGAACTGCGTATCAGGGGTAGTTTCTGACGGGTTATTTCCAAATCAAGGCCGGCTTCCAGCACAATCATGATCAAACCCACCGTCCCCACAAATTCAATTACCGCCCCAGGCACTTCGAATACCACACCGAACAAACTGGAAATGTAACCCAGCAAAATGCCGGTTGCCAGCAACAACAATACGGAGGGTATTCTGGTCGCACGGTTGATCACAGAAAACAAATAGGAGAGGATAATCAATCCACAAAAAGCAAACAATACCGTGTACACAGAGACTTGTCCCATAAACTAAATCAGGTATAAAGGGGCTTGATAAGTAAAGCCCGAAGATAATGAGATTTATGAACGCGACTGGTCGATTATAATTCCTTATTTTGAGGCCTCCAAATACCACTTGTCTCTATTATCGCCAAAATCGACTGTTTTAATATGACTACGATCAAAGGACCCGCCATCTTTTTGGCCCAATTTATGGGCGAGCAAGCTCCTTTCAATACACTGGAAAATATTTGCCAATGGGCTGCCTCCCTCGGATACAAGGGCGTGCAAATTCCCACTTGGGAAAGCCGTCTGATTGACCTTCCCCTGGCCGCTGAAAGCAAGACTTATTGCGACGAACTGAAAGGGCGAGTAGAAGCCTGTGGCGTTCAGATTACAGAACTCAGCACACATTTACAAGGGCAGCTGGTGGCAGTACATCCTGCCTACGACCTCATGTTTGATGGCTTTGCACCGGAACATTTGCACGGAAACCCTGCCGCACGAACCGAATGGGCCGTACAAACCCTAAAACAGGCCGCAAAAGCAAGCCAAAACCTTGGCCTGTCGGCGCATGTAACCTTCTCCGGAGCACTCCTCTGGCATACCGTATACCCCTGGCCGCAACGCCCCAAAGGTTTGGTGGAACTCGGATTCAAAGCGCTGGCAAACCGATGGCTCCCGATTCTCAATGCGTTTGAAGATGCTGGCATCGACCTGTGTTATGAAATCCACCCCGGTGAGGATCTGCACGATGGCATCACTTTCGAACGTTTCCTCGAAGCCACCGGCAAGCACCCCCGCTGCCATATTCTCTACGACCCATCGCATTTTGTATTACAGCAACTGGATTACCTGCAGTTCATCGATTTCTACCACGACCACATAAAGATGTTTCACGTCAAAGATGCGGAATTCAACCCCAGTGGGAAAAGCGGGGTATACGGTGGATATCAGGATTGGGTGGATCGGCCCGGCAGGTTCAGATCACTGGGAGACGGACAGGTAGACTTCAAAACCATTTTTTCCAAATTATCACAATACGGCTTTAAGGGCTGGGCCGTATTGGAGTGGGAATGTTGCATCAAAGATGCTGGCCAGGGAGCGCAGGAAGGCGCCGGGTTTATTGCCGATCATATCATTACGGTCACCGAAAAAGCTTTCGATGATTTTGCCGGAGGCAACAGTGACCAAAACTTGCTGCGCAAAATAATTGGTCTCAATTGAGCCACTTTGCAACACCCAATTCCAACTCTTATGTCCCTTACTGCCGAGCAGGTACGCCCCATCAGTCAGGCTGCCATAGCAACAATATTATATTTTGATGTTTTCGCCTACCCACTTACCCTTCAAGAAATAGTGGACTTCTCCGCTATGCCTGGTCTTAAAACAGCCGACATGGAGTTGGTTTTAGCCAAAATGACCGCGGAAAAAGCCTTGTTCAAATGGGGTAATTTTTATTCCGTCCGAAACGATCCCTCCCTCGAACAACGGCGATTAGACTGCAATCAAAGGGCCGACAACACGCTGCCCAAAGCGCGTAAAATAGCGCGTTTAATAGGTAATTTTCCGTTTATCCGGGCTGTATTCGTTTCTGGATCGCTGTCCAAACACAGCATGCTTCCCGATAGCGACATCGATTTTTTTCTGATCACAGCTCCAGGCAGGTTATGGTTGGCCCGAACACTCCTGGTATTGTTCAAGAAGATTTTCCTGTTCAACTCGCACAAATATTTCTGTGTAAACTATTTTATCGATACCGAGCACCTCAGTATCCAGCCCAGAAACCTATATGCCGCTACCGAAACCGCTACCCTGCTCCCACTATATGGCGCTGAGTGGTACCCGCGTTTTGTTGCCGAAAACCAATGGACCCTTGAATACCTGCCCCAGGCGCCCAGGCGCAATACCGAACAGGTGCCTCAATCCAGGACCCGGGGGGTAAAATGGTTGTTGGAATGGATTTTTGCTGCCTCCTGGGCCGACCGGCTCGACGAAAAACTCATGCACGGCACCCTTGCTTTTTGGCGGAAAAAATTCCAACACCTGGAAAAAGCAACTTTTGACCATGCCTTCCATTCAACAAGGCACGTGTCTCGTCACCACCCCTGAATTTCCAAACGAAGGTACATTCGGCTTATGAGAAGCGACTGCAAGACTGGTCCCAAACCTTGAGTACCATGGCTATTGGGCTGATAGCATGCGGGTAGAGACAGGACCAGTTGCCCAACCTCGGTTGAATCCCAATCTACGGTTGCACCAACATCTTGGCCATTACTCTATCCGCATCATTTTGGAAGCATGTGCGTCAGGCGTTGCCAAGTGATAAAAGAACAGTCCGGCAGCAGGCAATTCATCACGGTTGATCACAATTCGGTTGTATCCTTTCGGGAAAAAGCCCTGTTGGTGATACAACAAACGGCCAGTGGCATCCAGCACGGTAAAATCAGCATCCGCAGCTTCGGGCAAATAAAATCCTACCGCAGTGGATTGGCTGAACGGATTGGGTATGTTCTGGTACAATTCAAAACCAAGTTCAACGGTGGCTTGCTGATCTCCGTGGTGGAACCGAAGCGTAACCGGTTTTTCCAAAATATTCCCCTGAGCATCCTCCAGATAAGCAGCAACGGGGGTTATTGCTCCGGAAAGTTGCATCAAATCGTGCAACCAGCCCTCTTTTCAGCTTCACCTGAAGGGTGAAGCCTGGGGCCCGGCTTCACCGGCCCCCGACCAGGCACTGTTTCAACGCATGATCCCAAACAGCAAAATCATGCCAGTCGGTTAGATCATCGGGCTGTACTTGCAGGACCTGCAAATCTGGCGTAGCAAGTGTAAATTGCATGGCAACAGCCGATTCGTCCGTTTGGCAGCTGATCGTAGCAATTGCTCCGGCCCGCAGGTAAGTATCTTCGATGTTAAGGACATAACCCAGGCCTCCCCTGTCTTCAGATGCCTGCACATTGGCATTGGCAGCTGCGGAGTTATTGACATCGCCGATTTTCACCCCAACAAAATTGCCGTAGCTCGGCGTCGTTTGAACATTATGCCGGTCAATTGCCTCCGGAAAAAGTGTTTCAAAAGGGTTAAATGGGTTGGGAAAAACGAAATCCTGATCCACAAATCGCCAGGAAGTATTGTCGGGCAATTCTGCGTAAATACCCAAGATGAGCTTTCGCAACTCAATGATATCAAAAGAGGTAATACTCCCTGAATGATTGACATCAGCGGCAATCATTTTGTACGGACTATCCAAGGGCTCCTGGCCCAGAATATGCTTGTTGATTTTGACCAGGTCGATGGTGGTAACGCCATTCAGGAAATTATCGTTTTTAAACGGGGTCAGCTGATACTGGGAGGCAAAAGGAAGCGCATTGTTGAAAATGAAGTCTCCGAGTTGGTCTGTAATTTTACTTTGAAACAGCACCGGATAATCAGGGTGAGATCCCTGCAAGCTGATCTGAGCCTCTTCAATCCCCTGCCCTGTTTCCATTTTCGCGGCGCCACTCACCGTAACCGGAAAATTGGCACACATACCTAGATTATCCTGAACAATCACATAGGTCTCACAAACGCCAGCATTGCCGGCTTTATCGCGCACCCAAAGTTGTACGGGTTGATTGCCCACGCTGGAACAGTCGAAAGGAATACTCGAAAAAGGATTCCCATCGGCATCCACCGGAAAAAGTCCTGTCGTTTGGGAAGATGGGATAATGGAGTATTCCAATTGGTTGGCAGGAGTGCAGTTGTCGTCAGCATAATTCAAAACATCACTCGCATAAATGGACACCTGGGCATTGGCCTGGATGTTCACGCTCAGGCCATTGAGGCAAATTACACTGGGCCGCTGACAGTCCTTTACAGTCATGTGGTATTCGCAAAAACTTTCATTACCACAGGCATCTGTGACAATCCAGCGAATTTTATGTTTACCATAAGGCAGCTGTGGCACGACGTACTGATCCGGGTTGGCGGCAGTGTTCCAGCGCAAACGCGCGGTTTTATTGCCAAACATGGTGTACATGATAGCAAAACCATATTTCTGGTCAGGCGGAACGGGCCGTTGGTCAAACTCACGCAATTCGCCCCCTTCATAATTGGGTGTATTGATGTTGCCGAAGCGTATGGCATTATAACCCGGCAAGTTGGTGCTGCTTACAACCGTTTCCGTAGAATCATCATTGTCAAGATCCAAAAACAACAGGTACCGAATGTTAACATCCGAACCTGAGCAGGCATCCTCACCACTCACAGCAAGATCAACGCTTCCCTCACAAAGGTCGTGCACACCTGGCATGTCGGAAGTAGTCAATAGCTTTTATTCCACAATTGGGGGTCATTGCCGCTCTGATCACAAAATGTCAGCGGAAAAACCAAGGGGCAGGAACGAATTTTAGGTGGAACCTCATCCCTGACATTAATGATTTGCTTGTATAAATAACCGTTGGATTCTGCCGACCAAAAAATGGAGAAATCGGTGGGATTGGGGTCCGTGGGGCTGATTCGGACCACCGTAGGGCTTGGGGTATTTCCCGGTGGTGCGACAGTAGGACCTGTCAGATTTTGCAAGCCATTGAGTTCTTCTGTTGGTTGAGGGTTCGGCACGATCGTAAATGGCAGGTTAGGGTTGTAGGTACACCAGTTGATAACTTTCCAGGTACGTTCAATTTTTACACAAACCGCAGGGTATGCTTCGAAATACTCATCATTGTAGGAAATGCTGATCAATTCGCAATCGTTTCCGAAAATTTCGGGTCCCGGACTGTAATATCCCGTGGTATCGCAATCGTTGATCAACAAGTCGTCTGGGAATTTCACCCAATAATCCTGGTTGTAATTAACCACAACGCGCTGCGTGCACTGGTTGCTGGCGCCATAACAATCCACCGCACGAAAGGTGCGCACCAGGGTGCCGCGATTGCAAAGGGTATCAAATTGGCTGGTGTTGGCGCTCAGCTCGTAGGTAGTATCCATGCAGCAATTGTCTGCTGTAATTGGCCACCCATAGTTCTCCAAAGAAGGGTCAAAATCCTCACAGTCCACGGTCACGTTCGCAGGTGGCAAACAGGCCGGCTTCAACTTGTCTTTGACCAGCACCTTCACAGCACAATCATTTTGGTGCGGCTGTCCGTATGTTAAACTCACAGCACCAGTATCAGCAAGAAAATCGTACACACGCAGCACAATGTCTACCGTGTCACCAACATCCTCACAACACACTTTTAGCACGTCGTAAAACATATTCTCCGACTGGCAATTGCTGGGATCCACCCGGCGGACTTTAAAACTGGTAATCCCACAATTGTCGTAACTGCCATCATCAAAAGTACTGGCATGAACCAAAGATGATCCACTGCCACCAATGTTCACCTGGGTAAACTTATCGCATGCTGCCACAGGAGGAACATCGTCCTGTACCGTAATTTTAAAGGAGCAAGTCGATTGTTTACCACAATCATCTCCGGCGTAGTAGTAGATGGTATGCTTACCGATGGGCAGATTGTAAATCCAGCCCAATACCCCAAGGGTATCCTGGTTCCAGTAATTGTTACCCGGAAAATCGGAAAGGCTGCCGGTTAAAAAAAATGGGATGGTATCCACTTGCCAGTGGGCTGAAAAGGTGGCAAGGTCCGAGCAATTGTCAGACAAAAGGATATCCGGCAAATTGATGCTTTGGGAGCAAAACTGCGGATGGGCGGTGTACACCGTATCCGCCGGGCACTGCATAACGGGGCCGTTCGTATCACTTACGTTAACGACCTGAATATGCTGGACCGGGTTGGGTTGTACCGGACAATTGTCCAAGGCCACCCAGTTCCGTAAAATTTTATAGGCGCCTGCACATACGGGGAGTGTTTGTTCTGTAAAGCTGATAACAAGGTCGCATGCCCCACCGGGAAACAGTGGGAAATTTTGTCCGGCAAAGTTGACTACAGGCACCCCTGTAATCACCGGATCGGTTTGGGGTGCTTCACAGCTGCTGTTATAATCCGCCGGAAAAAAGATATCAGCGTTATGAACCCTAATGATGTTAATCTGCTGCTGGCAACTACTGCTGTTCCCGCTAGCGTCGGAAACGGTCCAGTACCTTTGAATAACCCCTGTACGATCCAGTGGATCCAAACAGCTTAATGCATTATATACATCAGTGAATTGAAGACTTGTCGGACCGCAATTGTCGGAAACCACCGGTTGCGCAGCAGTGATACCCAGGTTGTTGGCAAGGTAATCAGGGGTGTTGTTGGGTATGGCACAAATGAGGTCGAAACTAAAGCAAGTTATCTTGGGTGGCAACTGGTCGACAATTTTAATGTTTCCCCAGCATGAATTGGTGGTAGTAGTGTCCAACACTGTTGCAATGAAGGTTTGGCCCAGGTTGGATGCACTCAAGTTATTCGGTACAGGTATGCCTGCAGTTGTTTTGAGCAGTACAACGAAATTGGATAAATTATAGGTGCCCTCCAGGACCATGTCGGGGCTGACGGTGAGGGTGCAAGTCGAATCCAGTGAAATGGAAATATTGTTATTACAAGTCTGTGCATTGACGTAAGTTCCTACACAGCATGCAAGAAGACTGAGAAAACAGCCGGGCAAATACAAACGACAAAAGGGATGCAGCCAACGCACCTTGGGCGGGAGAATCTGGGCAACCATGAGATTAAAGCGATTAGGTATTTAACGAAGCATAACTGTTGAAGAGAGAGGGTTCAACAGGGGGGGGGATTAAACTGTAATCGGCTCTTGGTAAATCTGTTACCCAAGAAGCAGCAACAAAATTAAAACAAGCTGCGACAAAAAGGTATGTTTTTTTTGTTAATGCGTCAAAAAAAAGGGAGATGCAGCCTTGCGGCGCATCTCCCTTGTCTTCATTTTATCCTAAATTCCTAACGACTTTGAATCATTTTCATGGTTCCGCTGTCGGTAGTAGTTTCCACTTTGTAGTACAGCGCACCACTTACATCTACCTGCTGGCGTTCCAATTGGAAAGCGTTGTAACCTTTTGCAAAGTCACCTTTCTGGCGGTACAGCATCCGGCCACTTTCATCGAATACAGATAGTGTAGCGGTCGTGGCTTCCGGCAAATGGAATCCGATCACGGTGTAATTTTCCCATGGATTAGGCATGTTCTGATACAACTCGAAGCCAACACCACTGATTGTCGTGTTTTCCCCATTGTTGAAACGAAGCGCTACATCCTGACGTTCCGACTGTTTATAGGCCTCAGCGCGCGTGATCCGACTGGAAACACCAATCATATTGCGCAAAGTGCCATTGGTTGCGGCGCGGAACGTTACAGCAAACGCACCTACTGTCTTGCCGTCAAAGGAGGTAGTGATCGCATCAGCAAACACACCGAAGTTACCCATTGTCATTTCAGTACCAGGCGTTACATCCAGCACCTCTAAGCCTTTCAGGTTCAGGGTAAACTGGTAACCCAACACCTGTTCTGCGGCTTTGAAATTCACCGTGAAGGTCTCGCCGGCTTTCACATTGCGGTCATTCACATCAAACAGCAGCGCACCACTCGTCCGGTCGTCGGCATTCATGAAGGAGTTGGCGATTGCCGTTCCGTTCACGTCACCTACTTTCACCGCCACAAAGTCATTGTCCATCTGGCTGGCCTGGATGTCGGCAACACTCTTCGTTTCAGGGAATTGATCCGCAAACGGGTTGCTTGGGTCGCTGAAACTAAAGTCCTGGTCCACAAAGCGCCAGCTGGTATTGTTCGGTAGCACATCGTACAAACCAAGGATGAGTTTACGAAGTTCAACAATGTCGTAGGTCGTAATAGAATTCGACTTGTTGGCATCCGCGGCACTCATCTTGTATGGACTATTCAGGGTCTCCAGACCCAGAATGTGCTTGCTGATCAACACCAGGTCGTAGGTGGTTACACCGTTGAGCGGGTTGTCGTCTTTCAGCGGCGTTACTACATAATTCGTGGAAAGCGGAAGTGCGTTCGAGAACATGTAGCTACCCGTCGTATTCGTCATGTCGAACATATCAATGGTCGGCAGGCCGTTCTGTGGTTGACCGCTGAGTTCCACACTGGCCTCTTCCAAGCCGTTCAGTGCCTCAGTTTTCAGCGCACCAGCTACTGTGGCGTTGTTGCCGCAGTTACCGCTGTTGTCCTGTACAATCACGTAGGTTTCGCAGAAGTCGGCGTTGCCGGCTGCATCGATGGCCCACAATTGTACCGCCTGTGGTCCCAGTTCAGCGCAGGTAAACGTCACACTCGTGATTGGGTTGCCCTGAGCGTCTGTTGGGAATGTTCCCGTGCTCTGGCTGCTCTTCACAATGCCGTATTTCAACTGGCTGGCTGGTGTGCAGTTGTCGTCGCCGTATTGCAGGAAGTCGGAAGCCCAAAGTTGGATCATACCTGTTGGCATAATGTTCACACTCAGGCCGTTCAGACAAACCACTGTCGGCTTCTTGCAATCTTTCACCACGAAGGTGTATTCGCAGATCGACTCGTTGCCGCAACCGTCTTCAGCGATCCACTTGATCTTGTGGGTGCCGTAGGGCAATTGTGGTACTACCCCTTGCAGCACATTGTCGTTCAGGTTCGCTGGCTGCGCCAGGTTGTCCCAGCGTACACATGCTGTGCGGGCATTGCCATTGGTTGTCCAGTCGATGTTGAAGCGATACTTTTGGTTCGCTGGCACCGGACGGTTGTCGAACGCCGTGCCACCCAAGTATGGAATGGTATTGGGCGCCGGTGGGTTCGTGCTGGAAATTTGCGTCTCCATGATGCCGTCGTTGTTCATGTCCAGGAACAGCAGGTAGCGGATTGTTACATTCGGACCACTGCAGCTGTCTGTTACCGTAACACAGGTCGGCAGGACCTTCACACAGGTCGTGCGTGCCAATCGTGTTGTCCCAGTATGCAGCATCGTTCCACAGCAGACCGTCGTTGGATGTTACATCACATACCTCAACCGGGCTCACAGGGCAGTTGTCGAATATTGGATCTTCCGTATCAATCACCTTGATGATCTGCTTGTATTTGTAGCAGTTGGCATTGGCCGTCCAGAACGTCGAGTAGTTCGTTGCCTGTGCATCCGTTGGGTTGATCTTCACCACCGTTGGGTTCCATGGGGCCAGTGTACCCGGAGCGGATACAATCGGGCCTGGAAGGTTCGATGGGTGGTTCGAGATCGAGTTCGGATTCGGGTTCGGTACCGTTGTGCAAGGCAGGTTCGGATTGTACGTACACCAGTTGATAATCGTCCAGGTCCGTTCAATCTTGAAGCATGCGTCTGGTACTACTGTAAACAATTCGTCTTCGTAACTGACACCCAACAATTCGCAATCTTCACCGAAGAAGGTTGGCTCACCGTAGTTGCCCGTGCCGTCGCATTCTGTTACGATCACGTCGTTAGGGAACTTCACGTAGTAGTCCTGCTCGTAGTTCACCACGATGCGCTGTGTGCACTGGCTGGAGTTGCCGAAGCAGTCGAAAGCGCGGAAGGTACGTACGATCGTGCCTTTGTTGCACAGCGTATCAAACTGGCTGTAGTTCACCGTGTGCGTCAGACCGATCTGGCCCTGGTACACTTTCGTGTCGTCCAGACAGCAGTTGTCTACTGGGCTGGCATTGCCGTAGGCCCAGAGGCTTGGGTCGAAGTTTTCACAAGACACGGTCACGTTTGTAGGAGACACACAAACTGGTTTGATCTTATCTTCTACAAATACTTGTACCATACAATCATTAGAGTGGTTCTCCTGATAAGTCAAACTTACCGCACCTGTTGTTACATCAACATCGTACACGCGCAGTACAACCGTAATGGTATCGCCAATGTCGGAGCAACAGAATTTCACCTGATCGTCAAATTCGTTGTTCGGGTCGCAGCTGTTGTCGTCCATCCGGCGCACTTTGAAGTGTACATCAGAGCAGTTGTCGTAGGAACCATCGTCGAAGGTCGTAGCGTCAACAAAGGACTCACCATTGAGGCCCAGTGATACTTTTGTAAACTGGTCGCAGGCTACAACTGGTGGTGTCTGGTCGTCCACGGTAAGTTGGAAAGAACAAACACTTTCGTTGCCGCAATTGTCGGTAGCATAGTAGTATACATGGTGTACACCGCGTGGCAGGCATGGTGTGTAACCATAAGCGCCCAAGGTGTCAGGATTCCAGAGGTTGTTGCCCGGGAAGGAAGTCAAACTTCCACCGACCACAAAGATGCCCAGTGAATCCCCAGTATAGTAGTCAAATCCAACCACCTTAGCCTGGATGTTATCCACCCGCGAACAAGCGTCGGTAATGATGGCATCAGGCAAATTGGTCGTAGCACAGCAGGTAAACGGATCGGTAGATACCGTTACGTTGCTCGGACAAGTAATGGCCGGGCCCTGGTTGTCCATGACCGTAATGATCTGGATGTAATACAGCGGGTTGAACGGTGGTGTTTGGCTGGTTGGCAAGCACCAGTCGTGGATACGCCAGGTCCGCTCAATTTTGTAAGTACCATCACACACCGGAACGTGTACGTCGGTGTACGTTACACTGGTTTCGCAGTAAACGACACTTGGCCAAAGCAGCCAATCCTTACCATAGGCGGTCACAAACGGAGCACCTGTGGCTGATGGGCTTGTACTTGGCGCATCGCAACTTACTGTCGCATCAGCAGGCAGTTGAACGTCGCCTACATGGATGCGTTCGAAATAAATGTATTGGGTGCAGCTGGAAGCGTTGCCGTAGGCATCCACTGCAGTCCAAACGCGGGTTACATAAGCGCTGAGGTCGTCGTGACCATTGAAACCTTCGTTACAAGCCAGATCGTGCCAGGTATCCACGTAGTTCACCGTGAACGGCGAGCAGTCGGTAACCGTTGGGTTAGCGGCCTGGATTCCTAGTGTATTGAGCAGATAAGCCGGTGTGTAATTCTGGATGGCACAATTCAGTGTAATTTCCTCACAAGTTACATGCGGTGCGAGTTTATCTTCAAGGATAAAGCTGCCCCAGCAGGAGTTGCAGGTCATGATGTGCTTTGCAGAATACATCAGCGTTTGGCCCATGTAAGAGAGCGGAACCGGGTTCGGAATGGGCTGACCCTGGGCATTCATGATGGTTACATCGTAGAATCCGCCCAATGGGTAAACTTCTTCCGTGCAGGCATTTATTTCTCCTTCCATCACCATGGAGGCCAAAATCAGTGCTTCGCAGCTCTCATCGTCTACAGAAATATGAACCAGGTCGTTGCAAGTCATTTGCTGGGTTGTCTGCCAGCAGTTTCCGAGCGTAGTAGGATCGTCAGAGCCACCAGTATCACCGGTAAAGCCCGGGTTCGTGGTTTGAGGATTAGTACCTACGTCTGACAAGTCCATCGCCATATACTGTTGGCCGCCGTTCCAGTAGTCGGGAACGGGAACACCCTGGAAGTTTTGGGCTTTACCCGAAACCATTGCCTGTGCTTTTGGCTGTGCCGGAGCACCAGGAGCATCGGGGTCAACACCAAACTTGATGCGGAAGCAGAACTTCTCACCCGGCCAGAGCAAACCGCTCGTTCCATTGAACAGGTTTTTGCCAGGAGCCGTGCTCGCACCGGTATAGCCGGCATTGAAGACTGGATCCTGCTGTGCGGTGCTGGAAATTACAATCGGAGAACCGATCATACCTTTAAATGCTGCACCGAAAGCATTGGGTCCGGCGATGTCGAGCATGGCCTGAATGCTGGCCAGCGGAGTCGTAGAGGTGTTTTCGATGCAAATATCCATCCAGGCAGCAAATTCACCACAAACCGTTGGGTCGAAGCCCACGATGGCCATGGCGGCATTCACTTTGGGTTCGTCTATAAAGCCGATGTCGAGACTCAGGTTCTCCTTGTTGTCGGGGAAGCCTGATGCACCGTTGCTATCGAACGGACTGTTTTCACCCACCGGCATGAATACGCTGGTCAGGTTGGGCACCGTTACCTCAAAGAAAGGTTTTGCATCACTATCAAGGTTATCATTACCGGGCAAATCAGGAATTGTCAAAATCTTGTTCACCGGATTTATCAATGCACCTGCAACGCCGTTGGCTGCCGTGTATTTTTCTGGCAGTACGCGGTAGGTGGTGTTTGGAATCAATCCACGGAGTAAGTATTTGCCATTTACATCGGTAGTGACCATGTAAACACGGTCGTCACCTGCTGGCGTAGCGCTGTTGGCAGCAGTTTGGAAAATGCCATCTTCACCATTCCAGATCAGGTTGAGTTTTACATTACCCAACAACATCTCTGAAGCATCCTGGTCGCCCTCAATATCGGGGTTGTCCATCCAAACAGAGCTGCCAATCAGAGCCAGTGGCAATTTGTAGTCTTCCACCTCACCAGTTGGGAATACGCCGTTGCCCGGGATGGCTGGACCAGTTGGTCCAACACCGCCGGCTTTCGACAAGCGGAAGCGAGCCAGCAAATCGCCGCCGTTAAAGGAAGCGTTGACAGGCACATCAAAGCAGAAGTTCTGTGCTGTTACACCACCGTTCGGAATGGTGGCACCGGCCGGGGCGAAGTTGCCCGTAGTCAGTTGTTCGTTGGCTTCGAAAGTTCCGTTGCCGTTGAAGTCGATCCAGGCCTGTAAAATAGCAGGACCATTGGTCTGGTTGCGCGCTGTTACTTTTACGCAAGCGGCATTGCCAGGAATCAACGGTGTCGGGAAACTGATGCCGTTTTCATCGTCGCCGGCTACTGCACAGGTTCCGAGAACACCCGGGCCTGCATTGCCGTCATCACCATTGCCCATGAAACCGGCCATCGGATCGGGCTGTCCATCGAGGTCGATGTCTACGCAGGAGCCGAGGTAGAGGTCTGGGTTCACGGTATGAACCGCACCGGTAGCACTTTGGGTGGTTGCATAGGTATTGGGTAAGTCACCAAAGTCGAAGCCGAGGTAACCAAAGTCGTAACTCAGATTGTCCTGGTTGTCCGGGAATCCATTGATGAGTCCAGGGTTGTCGCCTGTTCCGTTTTCACCTGTGATCAGGTTAATTGGATTGGGGATCATTACCATGACACCTGCAGGGTTGTCGGAGTCGATAACATCCTGGGTATTGCCGTTCACATCGATCAGCAAGGTGGGTACATAGCCAAACGGTGGAACCACCAGCTTGTAAGCACCCGGGATCAAACCACAGAATACATATTTACCGTTAATCGGGCCTTCCGGACCGGTTACATCTTCATACAAACGGTTGTCGATGGTGGTAGCAAAGTTGCCGTCCGGACCTGCCCATTGCAGTTGAACGGTAACGTTGTTGATACCCAAAACACCATTTTCATCCTGGAGCCCATTGATGTTGGCATCGATCCATACATAGTTGCCCACTTTTGAGAGCGGCACCTTGTAGTCTTCTACTTCCCCGACAGGATACGGCATCGCTGCTGGTCCGCCGGCAGTAAGGCCACCTGTTGGGCTAAGGCGGAAGCGCACGAAAGCAGCACCACCCTGGAAGGTAGCTGTAGCAGGCACGTCGAAACAGAACTGGTTGGTCGTCGTACCATTGGGCACGATAGCGCCTGGCGCTGCAGCCGTAAATGCACCGGTGTTCAGTTGTTCGCCAGCATCAAAGGTACCGTTGCCGTTCCAGTCAACCCATCCTTGCAAAACTGCAGGGGCGCCAAGGTTGTTCATGGAGGTTACGCGTACACAGGCAGTGTAGCCAGGGATCATTGGTGTTTCGAATACTACACCGTTTTCGTCGTCGCCGGCGCCACCTTCATTGTAAAGGCCATTGTTGCCGTCGTCACCACCGGTCATGAAACCAGCCATGGCTTCTGGCTGACCATCAAGTTCACCGTCGACACTGGAACCCAGCTTAAGGTTCGGGTTGACAATGTGTTTCGGACCATTGGATCCAATGGTAGTAGCATAAGTATTCGGTAAGTCACCATAATCCACGCTGACATAACCAAAGTCGTACGTCAGGTCGTCCTGATTGTCGGGATAGCCGTTAAAGCCACCCGGCTGGTCGCCCGTGCCATTTTCACCGGTTGGCAAAGCAATCGGATTCGGGATCATGACCATCACGCCTGTTGGGTCATCGGCGTCTGTTACGTCGGAACCGATGTTCAGTTGTGTCGGAATAAAGCCTGCCGGGTTGGTCGGAACGCTGATTTTGTACGCGCCTGAGGTAAGTCCCCAGAACATGTACTGACCGTTCACGCCGTTCATGGCAGCTGTTGTCGTCGTATAGGTAAGGTTATCCGCGGTGGTGGCAAAGTTGCCATCAGGGCCGGCCCATACCAGTTGAACCAGAATGTTGTTCAGGCCATTGGTGCCTGGCTCATTCTGGATACCATCGTTGTTGTTGTCATTCCATACATAGCTGCCAATTTTAGCCATCGGCACTTTGTAGTCTTCGAGCTCACCTTGTGGGAAAGGCATGTTCTCCGGACCGTTAGGCGTCAGGCCACCAGCTGGGCTGAGTCGCACACGCACACGGGCGGAGCCCTCTGCAAACGTGGCATTGGCTGGCACATTGAAACAGAGTTGGGCATTGGCCAGGCCGCCCACTGGAACTGTTGCACCTGCAGGGGCAAAGCTACCGGTCGTAACTTGTTCGCCTGCCTCAAACGTATTGTTGCCGTTGAAGTCGACCCACATTTGCATTACAGCATTTTGCGCCAGGGTATTCATCGCGGTGACGCGGATACAAGCTTGGTAGCCTGGTACCATGGGCGTTTCGAAAACAATACCGTCTTCGTCATCACCGCAAGTAGAAGCCGTTCCATCCGGATTGGCGCCACCCGTATTGTCGTCACCACCGGTCATCAGTCCGGCCATGGCATTCGGGTTGCCATCGAGTTCACCGTCGATACAAGCGCCCAGTTTCAGGTTTGGATCCACCACGTGCACGCCACCATCGGCAGCAGATGCATCGGTGGTACCGTAGGTATCGGGCAAGTCGCCGAAGTCTCGGGTGATCAAACCTAAGTCAACGGAAACATCGTTTCGGCTGTCAGGGAAATTCGGGTCATTTGAAACGTCACCCGTACTATTTTCTCCCGTAAGCAACTGAATAGGCTCTGGAATGGTAACTACTTGCCCTGCTACGATATCAGCATCACTTACATCCGGGCCAATATTTTGCTGTGTAGGGATAAAATTAGCAGGGAGGTTGGGGATCAATACTTTGTAAGGTCCAGGGATAAGTCCCCAGAACATATATTGACCATCGACACCCATATTTGCCGTCGTAGTGACATAGGTGCGGTCGTCGGGTGTATTGAACGCAAGGTCTGGTCCTGCCCATACGAGGTTGACCACGATGTTGTTCAATCCGGCGATGCCTGGTTCATCCTGCTGGCCATTGTTGTTCCAGTCGTTCCAAACGAGGTTACCAATTTTGGCAAGCGGACGGTCATAATCTTCCACTTCGCCAATCGGAATTTCATCGTTCGGATTGTTCGGTCCGTTTGGTCCGAGTCCACCTGATGGAGAGAGGCGCGCACGAACACGGGCGCTACCGCCTGTGAAAATCGCATCAGCAGGTACTTCAAAGCAGTAATCCTGGTTTACCGCACCGCCATTGGGAATAATGGCGCCTGCAGGGGCGAAGTTGCCCGTTACCAGTTGTTCGTTTGCATCAAATATGCCATTACCATTGAAATCAATCCAAATCTGCAGTACAGCATCCTGACCAGTAGTATTGGTGGCCGTCACGCGCATGCAAGCTGTGTAACCTGGAATCATCGGTGTTTCAAACAATACGATACCATTTTCATCATCGCCCTGAGCGCAGTTGCCTACCCGGGCATCGGTATCAATGGCGTCGTCCTGATTACCAACAGGGTCAGGTTGTCCGTCAACTTCGCCGTCAGCACAGGTACCGAGGTAAAGGTTAGGATCTACACGATGGCGTGGGCCATTGGTTCCGTTGGTAGTGCCATAATTATTGGGAAGGTCACCAAAATCAAGGGCGATGTAGCCAAAATCAAAAGTTAGGTCGTCCTGGTTGTCAGCAAATCCATTGGTACCACCAGGGTTATCGCCGTTTCCATTTTCACCTGTCACCAGGTTGATTGGATCATTGATTACCACCATGACACCTGTTGGGTCATCAGCATCTGTTACATCTGAACCGATGTTGAGTTTGGTTGGTGTAAATCCAGTAGGCGTATTCACTACGCTCATTTTATACATGCCTGAGGTAAGGCCCTGGAACATGTACACACCATTCAGGCCGTTCATGTTTGAAGTAGTCGTTGTATACTCCAGGTCATCACCACCGCCCAGTGTGCCATTCGGGCCCAACCAGGTAAGTTTGACAATTGTATTGTTGATACCAGGCTCCGTTGCCTGCTGCTGGCCATCGTGGTTGTAATCCCACCAAACGAAATTACCCACTTTGGCCAGGGTTACTTTGTAATCTTCCACTTCACCCAGTGTTGGGGTCGTACCGGCTGGGTTGCCTGGCTGAAGGCCGCCATTGGGCGACAAACGGAACCGGGCCATAGCCTGGCCACCCTGGAAGGTAGCATTGGCAGGAACGTTGAAGCAAATGTTTGCATTGGTCAATCCCGCAACTGGTATGGTTGCGCCGGAAGGAGCAAAGCTGCCTGTTGTCAGCTGTTCGCCAGCTTCAAACGTACCGTTACCGTTAAAATCTATCCAGCCCTGCAATTTGGCAGTCGCACCCGTACTGTTGTGTACCGTAACCGTCAGGCAAGCCTGATAGCCTGGAACCATGGGTGTCGCAAAAACAACCCCATTTTCATCATCGCCAGGTACGGCACAGGTGCCTTGGGTACCCGTGCCGGGGTTGCCATCGTCACCGCCTCCCATAAGGCCGGCCATTGGGTCTGGGAAGGCATCTTCTTCCGAGTCGATACAATCACCAAGATAAAGATCAGGGGTAACCACATGTTTCGGGCCATTGCTGGCATCTGTAGTACCATAGGTATTGGGCAAGTCGCCAAAGTCAAATCCAACGTAACCAAAATCGATGGTCAGGTTGTCTTGCGCATCAGGGAAACCATTGGTTCCACCTGGGTTATCACCCATTCCATTTTCACCTGTAGGCAAGCCAATTGGATCGGGAATCATCACCATGGTTCCGGCTGGGTCCTCACTATCGGTCACATCGTTGCCAATGTTGAGTTTGGTTGGGATCTGGCCATTGGGTGCTGTTGGTATGCTAACCTTGTAAGCACCGGAGATCAGTCCGTAGAACATATAAATACCCGGTTGGCCACCCATTGTTGCCGTTGCAACCGAATAAGTACGGTTATCCGTTGCGGTATTGAAATCACCATCTACACCGGCAAATACCAATTGTACTACAGCACCATTGATACCGGAAACGGCTGGTTCATTTTGTTGTCCATCATTATTGTAATCAGTCCAAACCAGGTTACCGATTTTTGCCAGTGAAACTTTGTAATCTTCTACCTCACCGGGGCCTGCTGCGCCAGTCGGGGTGAGTCCACCTGCATTAGACAAACGGAAGCGGGCCATGGCCAGTCCACCCTGGAAGGTGGCGGTCTGTGGCACATCAAAGCAAAGCAAAGCGCCCGTCAGGCCGGCAGGTGGAATATTGGCACCACCTGCGCCGAAGTTTCCGGTTGTCAGTTGCTCATTGGCCTCAAACATGCCGTTGCCGTTGAAGTCGACCCAGCCCTGTAATTTGGCTGCAGCGCCTGTGGTGTTCATTACGGTGACTTTTACGCAGGCTTCATAACCTGGTATCATCGGTGTAACAAATTGAATACCGTCTTCGTCGTCGCCACAAGTGGACGTTGCACCGTCGCCGTTTTGGCCGGTGGTATTGTCGTCGCCACCTGTCATGGCGCCAGCCATGGCTTGTGGGTTGCCATCTGTTTCGGCATCGATACAAGTACCCAGTTTCAAATCCGGGGTAACGATATGGGATGGACCTGAGTTGTTGTTTGTTGTTGCATATGTATCGAGCAAGTCACCATAATCGCGCTGAACAAAACCAAAATCGTAGGTTAGGTCATCCTGATTGTCCGGGAAACCATTGGTGCCACCAGGCGTATCAGCGGTGCCGTTCTCGCCGGTTGGAAGCACCACTGGATCGGGTATGGATACCATCACACCTGTTGGGTCGTCTGCATCGGTAACATCTGAACCGACATTCAATTGAGTGGGTACAAATGTGCTGGGTACCGATGGCACGCTCAATTTGTACATGCCCGGTGTAAGGCCAAAGATCATGTACTGGCCTTTTGCGCCACCCATAGTTGCAGTAACCGTGGTGTAAACGATATCGTCGCCACCACCAAGTGTACCGTTTGGCCCCAGCCAGGTGAGGTTGACGTTAATTCCATTCAAACCTGCAGTGGCAGGTTCATCCTGAATACCATTGTTGTTGTAGTCGTTCCATACGTAGGTTCCTACCTTTGCCAGTGAAACCTTATAATCTTCCACCTCACCGTAAGGTATAACACCCGACGCACCGATGCCAGTGGCCAAAAGGCCTCCTGCCTGACTGATGCGGAACGCATCATGGCCTTTCCACCCTGGAAAGTAGCGGCAGCAGGTACCGTAAAGCAAAGTTTGGCATTGGTGAGGCCGCCGTTGGGAACAGATGCACCGGATGGGGCAAAATCACCTGTACTGATTTGTTCTGTAGGTTGGAACTGGCCATCGCCGTTCCAGTCGATCCAGCCCTGCAATTTGGCAGCAGCGCCGGTCATGTTCATGGCGTTAACAATGATACAAGCCTGCTGGCCGGGAATCATTGGGCCAGAAACGGCAATGCCGTCTTCGTCGTCGCCATCGGCATCATTGTCATCACCACCAGTCATGGCGCCAGCCATGCTGTCGGGCTGACCATCAGGGTCGCCATCCGAAGCGGCGCCGAGCTTCAAGTTCGGGTTAACAATGTGTTTAGGGCCATTGGCATTTTCGGTAGTGCCATAAGTATCTGGCAAGTCGCCATAATCAACGGCTACATAGTTAAAGTCAAAACGCAGATCGTCCTGATTATCCGGGAAGCCATTGGTGCCACCTGGGTTATCACCAGTACCGTTTTCTCCCGTGGTCAGGTTGATTGGATTGTTGATATTGACCATGACGCCAGCATGGGCATCACCGTCTTTAGCATCATTGCCACCCAAATCTTCGCGGCCATCGATGTAACCAGCTGGTGCAGCCGGTGCAATTTTATACATACCTGGGGTTAGGCCGAAGAACATGTAAATACCGTCGGTGCCTCCCATATTGGCAGTGGTCGTGCTATACACGACATCATCGCCTCCACCCAGCGTACCATTCGGGCCGAGCCAGGTAAGATTAACGGTGACACCGTTGATGCCCGCTGAGGCAGCCTCGTTCTGGATACCGTCGTTGTTGTAATCGTTCCATACGAGGGTTCCGACTTTTGCCAGGGGCTGCTTGTAATCTTCTACCTCACCAATGCCACCCGGGCCATTTGGTGTAAGGCCACCCGTTGTAGAGATACGGAAACGCGACATGGCCATGCCACCCTGGAAGGTAGCATTGGCCGGTACGGTAAAGCAAAGCTTAGCGTTGTTCAAGCCCCCATTGGGGACTACTTTTCCCGAAGGCGCAAAGTCCAGGGTTGTGAGTTGTTCATTTGCCTGGAATTGCCCGTCACCGTTGAAGTCAATCCAGCCCTGCAATACTGCATCTGCGCCAGTAGAGTTCATCACTGTTACGGTAACACAAGCCTGGTACCCAGGGATCATTGGGGTGGCAAACACAACGCCATCTTCGTCATCGCACGGATAGGATGCCTGTGGGATGGTTGGAATCGGGTTAGCACCACCTGGCAGGTTATCATCACCATTGGCCATCGCGCCCGGGATACCGTTGTTTTCGGAGTCAACACAGGAACCAAGTTTCAACTGGGATGACATGGTATGCCATGGGCCGTTAGCAGCCACAGTGGTACCGTAGGAATCGGGTAAGTCACCGTATTCCGGCACCAGAAAACCGAAGTCCAGGCTGTGGATGTTCTGACCTCGCTCTCCCGTTTGCACCATAATCTGGATATCGCCATTGGGTTGCGCTTCGCCATCACTGTCGCTCTCATCCAGAGCACCGACGCCTGCCTGATTGGGAATCGTCAGCAAGTGGTTCTTCAGCGGCTGCCCTGTTCCGAACTGGCTGGCCGGAACACAGATCTTATACATAGTATAAGGCTGGGGCCCTACCTGAGCGCCAGGTGTGACAGGGTCGCCATCTGCGACGTTATTGATAAAGAAGTAATATTCGCCGTCTGCATTGGTAGTAGTGGTCGCCAATATGGTACCATCTGGCCACTTCAATTGTACGGTCACATTAGGAATACCCACTTCGTCACCGTCCTGAATGCCGTCGTGGTCGGTATCAGCCCAAATACGGTTACCCAGCTCGATGGGCGGCTCTTGTTCAATTACTTCCAGGTCGCCAATACCATGAGCCTTGCCAAAAGCACCAGCGGCTGTATTGCCGGTATAGTAAATTTCGTAGCCGTTGCCAATTTGGTTACCCGTCTTGTTGTCGAAGCGCATGACGCCGCCCGACCAAATCCAAACGGGGTCCATATAGGCGGCAAGGATATTGTCGTAATCCGATGTACGGTGTACGGCCAAACCACCCTGGGTTGGTTCCGGGTGGTATTTGTCATCCTTATAAAACTCAGGGTTAAAGGAAATGGAATAGGTACAATTGGCTTGATTCGGATCGCGAACGGCGCGCAAGATATCACCAACTGCTGCGATGTTCTCATTCAAGGAACCATTCAAGTCCATGTTGTACCAACCTGCCTGGTGACCGCGGCGGTCCATAATACCCAGGATCATGTTTCCATCGCTGTCAAATTCAATATCAGCAAGCATTGGAAATCCTTCGCACTGGAAGCAGTTTATCCATTGGGATGTCCACGGCACCCACCTGTTTGCGGTATTGTCGCGGTAGTTCAACGGGAACTGCAGTTCTGGCGTTGGATCCCAGGTTTCGGTAGCCAGGTCGAATTTATAGACCGTAGCCGTCATATCGTTCTGCGTTCCGACGATGTCGCCATTTTGGTGCTGGGCAGAACAAATCACCACGACATACAATTTACCCCTGGCAAATTTCAACGCGAAAGGCCGGTACTCACCAGCCATTGGGTTGCCGCCGCAGGGGTTGGGGATCTGGAAGCCTTTTACCTTTGTTCCAACATCTGCCATAGTTGGCTTCACGGGGTTGTAAGGATCTTGCAGGTCAATCATATAAAGTTTGCGGTCGTATAGGTTGACAACAAACAAATATCTTCCGTCTTCTGAAATGTCAATATCGCCAAAGGAAACTTTACCCACCTGCTCCCAGGCAGCAGCGTCTCGGGAGGGGTCGTTCTTGTCGGCACTCAATCCGCGTGCAACGTTGGAACCAACCGTAGGCACGAAATGTACATTATTGGATCCATCCATTGGCGTTGGGTCAAACACCCCGCCAGCATCATGGGTGGCAATGCCAAGCTCGCTGTCAAAATCAAGCCAATTGTAGTTTGCAGCTGTACTGAAATTGTTGACGTCGACCATATAAATGCCACCAGGGCCCAGTGGACCCATACCAGCATGCCGTTTCATAAATGCATCTGTAAAAATGCGTTTGGCCTGTCGGGAATACGCAACACCCCAAACGGTACCGACCTGACTGGCGGCCGCTACAATATCGTGTGGCGGTCCGTATGGACCACCGTTCGGACCCGGATTGCCATAACCAGAGTTGGCGCCGTGCCCATTGTCGAGATAATTAAACCTGACAAAAGCATCCGCAGTACCGGCATCTCCACCGCCTAAGGGATTACCGTTGACGAAGCAAGGGGTGAACACAAACGGATCCGGGTCGATAGAAAAATCGGCCGGATAATTTATTATAAAATTGTAAACACCGGGGGCAAGGGCAAACTGCGTAGCAGTACCATAAGTAGCCCCGTTGGGCGCCGGAAAGTCCTGATCCGGATCCAGGTTACACAATCCGGTTGGAATGGAAAACTCCAAACGCACCGGATAACTTGGCGGACTCAGCGTATACTGACCGTTGGCGTTGGTGGTCGTCTGCACCAAAAACACATCCTTGGCTGGCAAGGTAGCATTGGTATAGGCTTTGACGATAATCCCTCCACGACCAGGTTCACCAGCTTGTTGAACGCCATCGCCATTAAAGTCGCGAAAGACGGTGCCTGTAATCTGAGCGTTGAGGGTACTTGCAAAACCAGTCAACATGACCAGCATTACAAAATGAGTAAGCCGCGTTAACAGCCTGCGCCTCGAATCGAGAACACCGGTCGTGCCGCAGCCAACTTTCGGAAGAAAGTAATGACCCTTCATGAGTTAAATAAGTTGTTGATTATGAATAATTTTTTGGTACTTGTCACTTCCATAGAGGCCTTTGGTTTGCCCATAAACATGCCAGCCTACTGCTCGAGAGCAGTCGGCGCAGGTTGCCCGGCAAATGATTTGCAAGGCTGGCAAGCTGTTGAAGCCAGATGCCATTCAGCATGTAAAGGGTGTTAAACCGGGACTAAACTGTCAATTCTGATGTTTAAAAGAAGCATGTTATGGATATTATAAGGTTTAAAAATCTACGATAATGCGGTCTTGACGAACGAACACCGGATAAATACCCGGATCAATCGTACACTTGCCAACCTTCAACCCGCGGCATATAAATTCAGGCAACCCAAAACACTCGATGACCTGAAAAAGACCCCAACCAAAATGCTTGTGCATCAAGTTTTCCGGAATCGAACTTTTCAAAAAACTAAAACGGATCTTTCCAGTTTCCGTTTGGCTGAGCCAGGCAATCGCTACCGGACAACTCACCCTTACTGGCATGTCGGCTGGAATTACCCTGCATACACCTACATCCTGACATCCGGCGCTGGGAGAACCCAACACCACCTGGCTTCGCAGGCTTTTCCCTGCGTTTTTTGGGAGAAATACGGCTGTTGCCTGTAGAGGCGACTGTCGAACACTTTTCATTTAAAATGCTTTTCCTTGTACTGCGGTGCAGCGTAACTGTTCCTATTGTCATTTTCTCTGTCGGATAAATTCCCCCTTCTCACCCGATTACTGACACGAATGTACCTCCACTTGTGTATACAGACACGGACAAAAAACAGTTTTTTTTACACTATAAATAGTTACATTAATCAATCAATAATATATATATTTAATTGATAATCAAATTTTTAAATCGTTTAAAAAATAACATAAAATCTTAAAAATTAACACCATTTTTTATTATTTTTCATCCCGATAAAGACTTAAAAACAAACAAATCATTCCCGTTCCACCTGCATCGCAGGGAGTGTAGATTCGTAACTTAGTAACGATGAAATAACAACTTCGAATCCTCATTTTCCCGAAGGCAAAATATCTGCGAAATAGGTACCCGCTAAGTAAGACCTACGTTCAGCGTAATCGGCGGGGTCTTCAGGAAATAAAAAATTGGGTTAAGCAACGTGTCAGAAATAACTTTCCGACACGTTGCTTAAGGCTCCAAAATTGGCATAATGGAATATTAAGATTTATTTCCGATTTCCGATTACATGAATTCCGATTGTTGATTGGATTTAAGATTTTTGAATTATGATTGTCTCGAAACCCGTACCTATACGTGGTATTTATTTGAAATGATTTCGTGCTGTTTTCCCAAATCATAAATTTCAAATCCAATCAACAATCGGAATTCATGTAATCGGAAATCGGAAATCCTATCCAATACTCACGTTAACCTAGAAAATGACTGTAGTCTTTTCGAAAATGTTCGCGGCCCTGACCAGTGCTTGCGGTACCAGGTTGTTGATCGTTTGAGCAGGTTATTTTGGACTTAGATGAGGCGGGCGCAACGAGGGAGTGTAGCGGGCGCGCTCCACGACTAAGGAGCAACGAATTGGAGGCGTTCAAACCATCAGAAGTTTAGCTCTCCAGCGCTGCACTACAACAAACCCAGGACCATTTCCCACAAGTCTTCGTAGGGAATGATCTCAATGTCGTGCGACTGGCCGGCAAAGTCGATGGGCGCTTTGGCCAACAGGGCTGCATACTTGCCGGCATGGCGTTCTACCGCTACCCGGTGAAAATCGGAGGCGGGAATTTGCAGCAGCATTTTGATAAAACAACTGCTCCGGTAGTTGTCTTTTTTCTTCAGGTAGCGCGAGCTGTATTTGGAAATAGCCTCCATGCGGTCGAGCATTTCTCCGTATTTCTTTTCCTGCAAGAGGTATAGAATTTGGAAAATCAGGATGGGAATGTTCATCCCCCGCTTATCTTTTGAAAACAAGGGAACCTCGTTAACAAAACGCACCACCCTAAAGCGACTGAAGCGGGCATCGGGTTTGGCTGGCACAATCTTCCCCGTCTCGATCAGGAAATAGAGGTACGCCTCCATAATTTTCCAAATCTGGCGGATAGAATCGGGTAAGGTGGCGAAGCGACGGTGCGCTACCGTTTCCAGATAAGTATCGTATGCGCGCTTGTATTGTCGCGCATGCAGCGACAGCAGCAGGAATAATTCCTGGTATTTGAACCAGTTGAATGAGCCCTCCTCAATGAACTGCATGCCTCTGGCCGCAGCCGCTTCACCCCGTTTGAAATCGCGCAACTGCACATAACAAACCATCTCCTGGTACAGAAATACCTGTAGCGGAATGGATGCGATGTATGGCTTTTGCTCGAAAAACCGGATGGCTTTATCGCAGATGCCCACGGTTGATTTGTAATCGTTGATGCTGGTATAAATCAACACCTCCATCAAACGACCAACGAAATGCAGGCGATAGGTATCGTACTTTCGCAGGGCAGGTTCCAGGCGTTTGAAGCTGGCCTTGGCCTGTGTATGTACCTCCGTCTGGGTGCTTTTTGTATTGACGTACCGAATCACCAAATCGGTGTACAACTCTTCAGCGAGGTTTTCAAAATGAAAAATGTCTTCATAAGTTCTGGTGAGTTTGACGTAGTGATCAAACTGCTTGATGTCGCCTACCAAGGATCCGTAGTACAGGCGGAATGAACGGGCAATATCCACCGCAATGTCGGTGAACTCGTATTTCCGCGCCAGTTTCAACGTACTTTTAGCCACATCCATAGAAGCGATGTGTGCCCCTTTTCCTGTGAGGAGTTTCAGCGCAGCCCATTGTTTATAAGCCTCGTAATAGGCAGTTTGGCGCTGGTGGTAATGGGGTAGATTCAGATCTATAATCAGCAACATCTGATGGAGATACTCCCGGAGGGCAATCTTGATTCTACGGAATTTAAGCACATGTTTATTGCTCCCCAAAATAGCCTGCATAGCCTCAGCATCAGTCCTCAGCTTACCGGCAACCAACAGATCGTACAGGCGCTTCACACGGGGGTCGCGGGGCAAATAAGCACCATACCGGCGGCGCAACGCCTCCAGTTTCTTGGGTGTAACAATTCCGGTTAACTCTCGTAAGTCGTCCATGCAACGGGGTAATAGCCTTCAGTTTCCACGGATCGGGCAAAAAAATACCCGAATTGGCGGAGCCCTGTATGTTCACACATACCGAAAGGCGCCCGCCAACCCGGGTAGTACCATCAGGATTATAAGCCTGTAATCACAGGCCTCCACAAAGATAATCAAACGCCAGTAATATCAATAATAATCACACTTTGGAGGTTTTGGCTGGCGCTGACGGGGGAACATACGGACGGGTTACAACCCGGAAGATTGTCGTGACTTTTCATAAGACTTTGATTTTGATTATAAAGTCAAAAGTCAGTCAATCTATCCTAAATCGCCCGGACAGTTACCCCGGTTATTCAACGCACAAATTTTAAAGTTTTTCGTTTCTTTTTGTACTAAATTATTGATTTTCAATTACTTATCACCACTATATTTTTTACAAAATACTGTATTATTTACTATGACAACTTAACCAGACGCATTTTAACATGCATTATTATGCTAATCTAAACAAAGCCTTGCCTGGTCAGCACCGCTCTTTTTTACATAAAAGCAGTTGTACAAATCGGGTTGGAATGGAATAAAAAAAAGCTGCGTTGTTGCCGCCAAACTATTTGATGTGCAACATTTCGAGCGTCATATCCCAAAGGTCCTCGTAGGGAATGATCTCTATACCATGGGATTGATTGGCAATTTCCATGGGTACAGCGCGCAACATATCGAGATATTTATCTGATTTCCGGATTACAGCCTCGCGATGAAAGCCTGCATCTGGTATTTGAAGCAGCATTTTGATAAAACAATTGCTCCGGAAGGTGTCGTTTTTCTTCAGGTAGCGGCTGCAGTATTTGTTAATCGCTTCGATCCGGTCAACGGTATTGGCATGCTTGCCTTCGGCAAACATAAACAGGATCTGCGCGATCAAAATGGGAATGTTCATCCCCTGTTTGTCTTTGGAATACTGCGGAATATCATTGAGAAACTTGCTCAGTTTAAAGCGCTGGGAAGGTATTTGTTCCACTTTCCCAACCTGTACCAGATAATGGGCGAAAGCCTCGTAAATTTTCCAGGTTTCCTGAATGACTTCTGGCTGTGCCGAAAGCCGGGCATGCCCGATTACGCGCTCATAGGTGCTGAATGCATCCTCATAGTGCTGTGTGTGCATGGCCAGGAGGAAGAAGAGCTCCTGCAACTTAAACCAGTTGTAAGAGCCTTCTTCGTAAATCTCCTGGTAACGTGTTATGATGGCAGCCCCCCGTTCGAATTCCTTCAATTGGACATAACAAACGACCAATTGATAGTAAAAAGCCTGGAGCGGCAATGAGCTGTTGTATGGTTTTGCTTCAAAAAAGCGGATGGCTGCTTCACATGCTTCGGCAGAACGCGTATAGTCGTTTTCACTGCTGTACACCATTAATTCCAGCAAGCGGCCGCACAAATGCAAACGAAATGCGTCGCAAGCGGCCATGTCGGGCGCCACCCGGGCGTAGTACGCCTTTGCCTGATCCACCATTTCTTCCTTGGTAGCCCTGCTGGCAATGTAGTGGCTGACAAAATGCGTGTACAGTTCCTCCGCATTGTTCTCCTTCATCCAAATTTGCTGTTGCCGGGTGTATTCTTCCCGGTACAACTCGTATTTCTTCGGATCACCCTGGATAGTTCCGTAATGCAATCGAAGCGAGTACAGAATGTTGAGGGTGATTTCCGTAAATTCAAAATGTGTGGTATGCTTTAGTAAGCGCTCCAGCAGGTCAATCGATGTGATTTTGATGCCTTTTGACAACAAGACCATGGCCGACGACCACTTTTTGTTGCACTCAAAATAGGCCTTCTGCCGGTCGGTAAATCCAGTGTCGCGAAAATCCAGCAAAAACACCACGTCGATCAGCCGGTCGCGCAGCCTGGTTTTTAGGCTTTGTAATTTTGCACTAACCCTGTCACTCCCAAACAACAATTGCCCCGCCTGCTCATCGGTTGCCACACTGCCATCGGCAATGGCATCAAACAGTTTTTCCATCAGGGAGCCGGGCTCCATAATGGTCGACCAAACGCTTCCAGACCTGAGTTTACCCAGGTTGAGCAGTTGTATTAGTTCGATGAGTTCCTGCATGATGACTTTGCGTGGAGCCATCTTTGAGCGCCCAATCGGCAATTGTCAATACCTTTTGATCAGGATAAACAATTGCCGATACGGGTGCTGGCCAGATGTGATCTGAAGAAAACCAGGTTAGCAAAAACCAGGCGGGAAGTCAATAGCAGCATGGCAGGAGCATACCGCTGAGATCAAATCTAGCGAAAAAATAGAGTAATGACTTTTCATAAGCGATGATTATACCGTGAGACAATGGATTAGGATTAATATAATGATAGCCGAGCAAGGCTCAGCTGTGTTCAGTCGTATCAAAATCGGAGTGGGAGGCCGCTGGACGGGAAAAAAGGCGGAAAAAGTGGCGGCCGAGTATGCTTAAATGCGGATTAAAAAGATGTAAGGCAAATGTAATCAGATTAATACGAGTTTTACGCCTATGCATTCAATTTTTTTTACATTTAGAAATAATATACTATTTAAAATGTTTTAAAATAAAGTTTTAGGCAACGAATAGTCGAGAAAAATTAATTCTGACTGCTTATAATTAAAGCAATACCGTAACATTGCAGTATTACTTCGGAGCGGGTATTGTCTTAATTTGTCATCAAGGAGGCAATTTGAGGCATCGGGATCGACTTTTCCGCGGATTGCGCTACATTTGCCCAACCTACTACAACAGCCTGAAACCTTAACATGTGTCGGATCATGAAACAACTCTTTACGCTATTGCTGTTTGTAACTGTATTTGGCCCCAGCTGGATACAAGCTCAAAATAATTCCAGAATCAATGGAAACCTGCAAACCAATGGCAATTTTTTTATTCAGGATGATAAAATTGGCGCCTCCAACACACCCCAGTACAACTACCAGAAGTTTGGGGCGGAAAGCTGGCTCAACCTGAATTACTCCAATTGGGGCTTCGATATGGGGCTTCGCTTCGACCTCTTCAACAACTCCAACCTACTGAACCCCACCGGCTCCTTTACCGGGGAAGGCATTGGCCGCTGGTATGTGGCCAAAAAGATTGACAAATTCGACGTCGCTGGTGGTTACCTATACGACCAGATTGGTTCCGGCATTATTTTCCGCGCTTACGAGGAGCGATCACTGATGATCGACAATGCCCTCTACGGTGTGCGCGCCGGTTACGACATCAACGAGAACTGGCACATTAAGGCCTTTACCGGCCGGCAAAAACGCCAGTTCGAACGCTATGGCGCCGTCATCCGAGGGGGCGCCATTGAAGGTTTTATCAAGCCCGACTCCAGTTCAAGCCTTACCCTGGCGCCTGGCGCCGGCATCGTGGCCCGTACATTCGACGATGAAACCATCAACAAGGCCGTAAACGTTATTGCCACTTATAACCCCGCCGACAGCACTGGCGTTCAATACAATACCTATGCCTTTACGCTGTATAACACCTTGACGGCAGGGCCATTCTCCTGGTATATTGAAGGCGCCTATAAGACAAAGGACGTACTGAACAACGAGTTTGCCCAGCGGGCCGACGGCAGTATTGGAAAACTGGTAAACACCGATGGTTATACTGTGTTCAGCAGCCTGAGTTTCCACGCCAAAGGTTTTGGCTTAACGCTTGAAGCCAAGCAAACGAAAGACTTCCGTTTCCGGACCGACCCATTCTCCGCAGGGGTACAAGGACAAATGAACTTCCTGCCGCCCATGGCCCGTCAGAACACCTACCGGTTGACGGCGCGCTTTTCACCCAATACCCAGGAACTGGGTGAAAGGGCCTTCCAAATTGATGCCCGTTACGCCCTGAACAAACACCTTTCGGTCGGATTGAACGTGTCGGATATTCAGCAACTCGACGGAACAGAATTATACCGCGAAATTGCACCGGAATTCACCTACAAGCACAGCCGAAAATGGCAGGTGCTGGGGGATTGCAGGTGCTCAAATACAACATTTTGGTGTACCAGGGTAAAGGCGATTACGTGGATGCCATTACGCCCTACACGGAATTGTTGTACAAGTTTACGCCGCGCCGGTCCATCCGTATCGAAGCATCCTACCTGGAGACAGAGCAGGAATTCGGCTCCTGGGCATTTGGTCTGGCGGAAGTCGGGCTGGCCCCTCACTGGCTGATCTACGTATCGGATATGTATAAGATGAAACACGCCGATCCCGAAAAATACCCCGCTGATAAAACACGCTACGATGGACTGCACTACCCAACGGTGGGTGTGGTGTACACCCTGAAGGCCACCCGCTTCTCCCTCGCATATGTAAAACAGGTAGAAGGTATCAACTGCGCTGGTGGCATCTGCCGTTACGAACCAACCTTCAATGGCGTTCGCCTCCAACTCAACAGCTCGTTCTGATAAAACCCGGTTTTTTTATGAAACAATTCGCTTTCCCAGCCCTGGCAATAGCCCTTTTGCTGATTACAGCCTGTAAAGAAACGCCCGTAACCATACCAGCACTCTCCGTAGGCGAACGCAAGGTATTGGTGGAAGAAATCACCGGCGTAAACTGCCCCAACTGCCCCGATGGCGCCACCGAACTGCAGTCGCTCCAGGGCATTTACGGAGAAAATCTCATCGTTGTCAGTATCCACGAAGCGCCGGGTGTGTTGAACGACCCCTTACCAAGCAGCCAATACGATTTTCATTTCCAGGAAGCAACGGAGCTCACCAACTATGTGAGCCTGATTGCACTTGCGCCCTCTGCAGCCATCAACAGGGTAATGCTACCCAACGATCAGATCCTCTACCTCGACCGGACCAACTGGGCTGGTGTAATTCCGCAACAAATTAACCAGGCACCAAAGGTTGGTGTGTTCATCAACAGCGACTACAGCCCGCTCAACCGCAAACTTGAAATTGAGGTGCGCATTACCCCTGAGGAATACCTACCCGAAGAACACCGTCTGAGCATATACATCACGCAGGACAGTATCGTGGATGCACAGGCTAAAACGGGTGTTCCCATTGTTTTCGATTATCTGCACCGACATGTGCTCCGCCAGATTGTAACACTACCCAGCGGAGATGTTGTTCCAGAACCCTTTAATTCGGGCGATATCATCATTAAACGCTATGAAATCACCTTGGATCCGGCATGGGATGAAAACCATTGCAGTATCGTGGCTTTTGTCCACCACGGTGGTGTACCCGACAAAGTGGTGCTGCAGGCCGATGAAAAGCATATCATAGAATAATACATCACGGTTTTATGCTCCGGCCCAGCACCGAATACCATGCTACGAATGCTAATTATTAAAAGCTTTTAGTGCAAGTAATTAGGGGTATTGCCCCGTTACCCAACTGCTTTTTTACAAAAAATAGCGTAATTTCGCCGCCGAAAACACTGCCCTGTGCCAACCATTTACTAACCAGCCAATTTCAATTTAAAATGATCAATCTGACGGAAGAACAACAGGCCGTGAAAGAAGCAGCCCGAAGTTTTGCGCAAAACGAACTCAAGCCAGGCGTCATCGAACGCGATTCAAAAATGCAGTATCCCAAAGAACAGGTACAAAAAATGGCCGAACTGGGATTTCTGGGTATGATGACATCACCAGAATACGGCGGTGGTGGTATGGACACGCTTTCGTACGTGCTGGCCATGGAAGAACTCAGCAAGGTAGACAGTTCCTGCTCCGTCATCATGTCGGTCAACAACTCGCTGGTATGTTGGGGCCTTGAAACCTTTGGCAACGAAGAACAAAAACAAAAATACTTGCCCCGGCTTGCCAGTGGTGAATGGATTGGCTCCTTTTGCCTCTCTGAACCAGAAGCCGGCTCTGATGCCACCAGCCAGCGCACCACCGCTGTTGACATGGGCGACCATTACATCCTTAACGGCACCAAGAACTGGATCACCAACGGCGGCACCTCACAACTGCACCTGGTTATCGCACAAACGCACGCGGAAAAGGGACACCGTGGCATAAACGCCCTGATTGTTGAAACCGACTGGAAAGGTGTTGTGGTAGGCGCCAAGGAAGACAAACTTGGCATCCGAGCCTCCGACACCCACACTATTATGTACAATGATGTGAAGGTGCCCAAGGAAAATCGCATCGGAGAAGACGGCTTCGGTTTCAAATTTGCCATGAAAACGCTATCCGGCGGCCGCATAGGCATCGCGGCACAGGCTCTCGGCATCGCTGCCGGGGCCTACGAACTCGCAGTAGCCTATTCGAAGGAGCGACAGTCGTTTGGAAAACCCATCAGCCAGCACCAAATTATCGCCTTCAAACTGGCAGACATGGCCACCGACATTGAAGCTGCCCGACTGTTGGTGTATCGCGCCGCCATGATGAAAGACCAGGGACTCGACTACACCCAATCAGCAGCCATGGCCAAACTCTTCGCCTCTGAAGTGGCCATGCGCCATACCATTGAGGCAGTCCAAATCCACGGTGGTTACGGATTTGTAAAGGAATACCATGTGGAGCGCCTCATGCGCGATGCCAAGATCACCCAGATCTACGAAGGCACCTCGGAAATCCAGCGTATGGTCATTTCCAGAAATGTGCTGAACGGCGACTTATATGTATAGTCGGCTGTAAGGTTGGATTTAGAATAGGATTTAGGGTAGGGTTTAGGGTTGGATTTAGGGTTGGATTTAGGGTTGGATTTAGGGTGGTGTGTACCGAAGCAAATCCAAATCCTACCCTAAATCCAACCCTAAACCCCAGAAACCCAACAAACCTGGCCCTATTGAAGCAACTTTAAACCGCCCTTTGAATACACTTCCGCGGCGTCGTTGTTGTTCCCAACAATAACCGTTTTTCGTCCCCCTTGCCCCTTCAGCACAGCAACCGAGCGGGCATTCTGCCTTGCCCACAGCCCGCTACTGGTATTGGGTATCCAGCGGAAGCCACCCTTGCCGTCGCCCTCCAGAAAGCAGCCCGTACCAGCGTCACAGCGCCCGGTTTCGACCTCCACGGCCCATTTGTTGCCAACAAGGAAAAGGTCGGGCTTGCCATCGTTGTTGAGGTCGTCAACGGCAATACCCTGCACGGCCGACACCTGCGCCTGCATGGGGAGTACATGGCGTATAAATTTTCCGTTTTTATTTTCCCACCAGGCTGGTTTCTAAGGTGTACACAAACAACTGTTGTGACTGCTCCATCTGGCCGGGCTCGAACAGGTCGTCCACAATCGCCAGGCCAAATTCTTTGTAGTGAACGTATTTCTTTTTCAAGCCTGGAATCTGCTTGATCAGTATGTCACGGTGTCGGAATGGGTACAAAAAACCATCTTCGTAATAGGCTAAAATGGGATCGATACTCCCGTTGCCATCGAAATCTTTGGCGAAACAACGGAAAGGCGCTTGTTCGGAAGCGTATATGGGGGAGTTCAGCCCGAAGTTGCCGCTCACTATATCCTGGTCGCCATCGCCATCCAGATCGGCTACTGCCAGGCAATTCCAAAAACCATTGGATTTTTCGAATCCGAAATCGGCTGTAACGTTTTTGAATTTCCCTCCCTTAAATTTGAACACGCTCAGCGGCATCCACTCCCCACCAACCAGGAGTTCGGCCTGCCCGTCTTTATCCAAATCGGTCCACTTCATATCCGTCACCATACCGCAGTTCTCAAAATCACCACCTGCCTCGGCAGTAGCATCTGTGAACCGGCCTTTGTCGTTCCGCAATACAACGCTCCGCGGTGAAGTCGGGTATTTCCCCGGAACTACCCTACCCCCAATCAGCAGATCGGTGTCGCCGTCGCCGTCAATATCGGCAGCCAATACACGCATGGCACAATCTTTAAATTCAGGAAGCGAACCCTGGGGCGCACGGTTAAATAAGCCCTGTCCATTGTTCAGGTACAGGCGGCTCTGCCAGGCAGGCGCACCATTGCCCTCTACGCCGCCGCTGACCACAAACAAATCCTGGTCACCATCGGCGTCAGCATCAAAAAAAACGGCGCCGTTGTCCTCGTACCGTTGGTCAGCCAAAATATCCGGGGAAGCCATCGATACAAAAGAGCCATCAGGCAACTGCTGGTACAAACCAGGCGCTGCGTTGAACGCGTTGCCGAGGTATACATCGTCTAACCCATCAGCATTCACATCGCCAACGGCCATCGCAGGCCCCAGTTCAGAGAGCCGCCAAGGTTGGAGAAATTGCTGATCGAGATCGTCGTAAAGATTTTCAGTATGGGCAAAATTGATCCCGCTGTTGTTGTTTTTCTGAAATAAGCTAGCAACTGGGGCTGGGCTGGGCTGCGCCGGGCCGGCATCTGATTGTTTGAGTTGCAGCCGTTGATCGGCCTTTACATTGGTCATGGTTGTGGCCTGACCGTTTGGCCAGCGGACGACTACTTGATCTACCTGGGTGGCTTCCCCCAGCCCAAAATGCACCAAGGGTTCCACGGAAGAAAAAATACCGCGGGTAGGATACAATTCCTGGTACTGCTGCTGTCCGCCAGCGCGGATGTGTACGGTTGCGCCAGTGGCGTTGGGATTATTTGCTCCCCCTTGAAGCGACAGCTGGAGATAATGCCCGGAGGGCTGGCCGGCACTGAGGTTTTCGTACAGAAAAGGCGGCGCTTCCAGGTTGTTGATGATCCAGTCGAGATCGCCGTCGGCATCCAGGTCGGCATAGGCGCTTCCGTTCGACCAGGAGGCGGGCATGGTAGCCCATTTTCCCGACATGTCCTCGAAGGTCCAGTCGCCTTTGTTGCGGTACAAAAAATTGCGCACCTTGTACACAGGGATATATTGCAGCAATTCCTCTACCGACTGAAAGGGCTGGGTGGTACTGCGTTCAGAAATCTGGGGGTAAGTATAGGTTGTGAAGTCAGCATCGGTCACCTCGCGGCGGAAGCCATTGGAAATGCCAATGTCTTTCCACCCATCGTTGTCAATGTCGAAGAGCAAACAGCCCCAGCTCCAGTCGGTACGGTAAACCCCGGCCATACAGGCAATATCACTAAAGGTACCGTTGCCATTGTTGCGTTGCAAAGTGTTGCGCACCACGGGTTCAAAGTAGCCGTACTGCAGGATCGTATTGTATCGGCTTTGCGCATTGGTGTTGGTGGTTGTTTTGCGGCGGTAGTGTTTGACGGGAGCCATATCCAATGAAAGCAGGTCCACCATTCCATCATTGTCGAAATCTGCCAGATCCGTACCCATGGTATGCTGAGCGGAGTGCTCAAAGTAATCGGCCATGTGATTGGTAAAGGTCCCGTTGCGGTTGTTGATGTACAACAAGTCGGGTTGTACGTAATCGTTTGCGACGTAGACATCCGGGTAGCCATCGTTGTTGAAATCCGATACGCTCACACTTTGGCTGTAGCCAAGGTTCCAAATGCCTGCTTTTTTAGAAATGTCGGTAAATTTTCCATGGCCGTCGTTGCGGTACATACGATCGGAATCGAGTTCGTCATAGGGTTTGATATCCGGGACAAATTTTCCTGTTTTGGGGTTCTGGTTGGCATTAAGTTGGTTGATATACGACTGCTTTGTGGGCGTATTGAGCAGGTACAGGTCGAGGTCGCCATCCCGGTCGAAATCAAAAAAGTTGGCGCCAACGGAAAGGGAGGGATTGTCGAGACCGTACTGGGCGCCCATTTCCTTAAAAGTTCCGTCCTGCTGGTTGACAAACAACAGATTTCTGCGATCTTCGGGGGCAACGTTGGTTCCTGCCCGGCAAAGGTAAATATCCATCCAGCCGTCGCTGTCGATGTCGACGGCCACCGCGGCTGTTTTAAATCCCGCGGCTGCTTTTACGCCGGCCTTTTCGCTTGCGTTTTCAAACTTCAGTTTGCCTTTGTTCAAATAGAGCGCATTAGGGCCATTACTGGCTACAAAATACAAATCCGGCAAACCGTCGTTGTTAAAATCAGCTACTGCTACGCCACCGCCGTTGTAAATGTTGGCGTTGGTGACCAGGTTATTTTGCAGCGACTGTTGGATGGTGTTTTCAAATAAAATACCACTTTCGGTTGCCTTTACCAGTCGAAGCAAGGGCTGGGAAGCTTCCAGCGTTTGCTCCTCACCCGACACCTCGTCGTGCACTGGCCGCTTTTGAACGCTGTCTTTTTTACAAGCGCTGATGCTTGCCGTTGTTAACGCCAACAGCAACAAAGCAGAAAGCAGGTTGGATCTCAATTTCATGGACAACAGGGTGTAGGAAGACCTTTATATCAGGCCCCTGGATTTCAGTTCTAGGTATTTGTTGATGGTATTTAGGGTGAGGTCCTGGGGCTTAGTGAGAATGGACTGAATACCATACTGCCGGAGCATGTGTACCATCTCTTTCTTTTCTTGCAGAAACTTGCGGGCCATGGTCTGGCGGTAAATATCTTCTGTGCGTTGCACCGTTTCCGTTGCCAGCCTCCTGATTTCGGTATTTTCAAAAAACACGACCACCAGCAGGTGTGAACGGTTGAGCCGCCGGAGGGTAGGAAGGGCACGCTCCAGCGCGTAGCGACTTTCGAAGTTGGTAAACAACAGCAGCAGCGACCGAACGCCAATGAGCCTGCGCACCGCCTGATACAACAGTTCGTAGTTGGCCTCCAATGGGCGTTCCTTTTCCCGGTAGAGGGCTTCCAGAATACGATTCATTTGACCGGAACCCCTTTCGGCCTTTATGGTTGCGCCGATTACATCAGAAAATGAAAGCAGGCCCGCCTTGTCCTTTTTCCGAAGGATGATGTTGCTGATCGCCAGGCTGGTATTGATGGCGTAATCCATCAAACTGAGTCCTTCAAAGGGCATGCGCATCACCCGGCTTTTATCGATCAGGCAGTACACCTGCTGGCTGCGCTCGTCTTCATATTGGTTGACCATCAGGCTGCCGCGCCGCCCCGAAGCCTTCCAGTTGATGCTCCGGTAATCGTCGCCCTCCACATAATTTTTGATCTGTTCAAACTCGTAACTGTGGCCGATGCGGCGCATTTTTTTGATGCCGGTTTCGTGCGCAATCTGTTGCATGGCCCGCAATTCGTATTGTTTCATCTGCAGGATGGAGGGGTACACATTGACATTGCTGTTTTGTCGAAAAACCAACCTCCGCTCTACCAGTCCGAGTTGGGTGCGGACAAATACATTGATGTTTCCAAAGGAATACACCCCTCGGGTAAGCGGACGCAATTCGTAACGAATCTGGAAGGATTCATTGGGCGCCAACCTAAGCTGCTGTTCAAAATCGCGGCGCTGAAACTGTACCGGCAGCTCGTCTACCACATTTACATGCAGTTGCATGCTGCTCCTGTTTTCCACTTGTATGCTGACCGGATTGGGATCGCTCAGCGAAAACACCTGGCCCAAGCGGCGTTCTGCCCAAAAGCCGGGTTTTCGGCGAAAAAGCAACAACAGGTCGGCCACTACCACCACCAGAAGTATTCCCAACGCAACAACCGCCACCGGAAACAACCAGGAAAAGGGGTATGCCAGTGCAAACACCACGATCACCACACCCAGCAGGAGAAAAAACCGATTGTTGAGAAAAAGCGCCCTCAAATTCGAAACCTTTAAACGATGAATTACAATGATTTAACCACTTTGCCCGACTGCATCACCCAGGCAACCTGCCCCATAACCTTAATGTCCTGCAGCGGGTTACCTGGCACGGCAATGATGTCGGCCGTTTTGCCTGCTTCCAGGGTGCCAATTTCCTGATCCAACCGGAGCAGGGTGGCCGCGTTTATCGTGGCACTGCGCAAAATATCTTCATTTTTCATGCCTGCATTAGCCATGTATTGAAATTCGAGGTAGTTTTTGCCATGCGGGAACACACCCGCGTCGGTGCCGAAGGCAATGTTAACGCCTTTTTGATAGGCCCGGCCCATGGTCTCCTGGATTTTAGGTCCAATTCCCATCGCTTTTACCCGCACCATCTCCGGGAAAAAACCGGCGGCAAATTCTGCACTGTCGCTGACCGCCCAACCAGCCGTCAAAGTCGGCACGTACCAGGTATGGTGCCGGATCATGGCATCCATGGTTGTATCACTCATAAAGGTGCCGTGCTCGATGCTGACCACACCGGCTTCCACAGCCCGCCGAATCCCTTCGTCGCCGTGAGCATGCGCCGCCACATCCACCCCGAGGTCGCGGGCAGTGCTGACAATCACCTGCAATTCGTCCTCGCTGTAATGCGGAAGCCGACCGTCGCGGGCCAGGCTCAACACGCCACCGGTAGCACAAACTTTGATGCAATCGGCGCCGCGCTTGACCTGTTCGCGCACGGCGGCACGACATTCGTCGGGCCCATCGGCAACGCCAAGTTCAGGCCCGGGCGGGTCGAACAAGTGCCAGTGCCCGCCATTGGTGGGGTCGCCGTGCCCACCGGTGATGCTCAAGGCTTTACCCGCCGAGATGATGCGCGGACCGCTCACCCAACCCCTGCGGATCGCGTTTCGCAGGGTAGTATTCACGCCAGATCCTCCCAGATCGCGCACGGTTGTGAAACCGGCCTCCAGGGTTTTTCTGGCAAAACCAATGGACCGAAAAGCAATATCCGATTCGTTCTCGGTGTACTTTTCACCGTAACTGTTGCGGCTCAATTCAAATTCAAAATGCACATGACAATCAATCAAACCAGGCATTACGGTATAAGCCCTTAAGTCGACGATTGCTGCGCCAACTGGCGGCTTCAAATAGCCTTTTTCCAGCCGCAAAATCTTATTTCCTTCCACGATCAGCGTAACTTGGTCCATCGGTTTGTCATCAGTAATGGTTAGTACACGCCCGCAGTGCAGGTAAGTGGTTTGGGCTTGTGCAAGGTGCAGCACAAAAAGCAAGCAACTCAGCAGGATTGTTTTCCGTGTAAAAGTCATAAACGAACAATCTAGAAGGGTAGGATAATCAGCAAAGATAACAGACCGTTCACAAAACCCCTACTGCAATCGAGGTTTCTCCTGCGTATGTTTGCGGTATGGTTTATACGTTCACTCAAGGATCATTCCATGCAATTATGGCCTAAAAAATTGCGCTGCGTAACATTGTTATGTTGCTGTTGTACCCTGCTCGCAGCACAACAACAGCCCGACACCATTACCATTTCGCTCAAGGGCCTGAAAGCGCCCATGGGCTATCTTGGGTATTTTGTAGGCGACCAAACCCTTGTGATCGACAGTGTTCCCATGGATATACACAGCGGCACCGCAGTATTTAACCAAAAATCCCTTGTCCCCGGGATGTATTTTTTTGCCACCGAAGAAGGTCGGTATTTCAATTTTATGGTGGATCACCATCCGGTTCGTTTTGAGATTCAGGGAGAATGGCCGCCTTCCGGCGATTTACGTGCCGTCAACTCGCCGGAAAACAGCGCTTACTTCAGTTACCAGCGCTTTGTCCGGGACAAACAAAACCAGTACGCCAAAATCCGGGACTCCTATGATATGCTTTTGAAGATAAGAACTGATCCAGAAGCTAAGCAAGCACAGGAAGAAAAAATGCGGGCCATTTCAATGGAACTCAACGATTCACTGAACGGTTTTGTCACAGCCCACCCCAGGCAATTGTTTGCACAAATGCTGACCGCAACCCAGTTTCCACAAGCACCCGCTGAAATCCCATCCACCGACGGCCTTGGGAATCCTAATTTGGCACAATTACAGTGGATTAACCGCCATTATTGGAGCAACAACAACTTTTCCGATGAGCGCCTGTTGCGCAATCCTGCCTGGGCTTCTTTTCTCGATGCTTACATCGATCGTTTCACCGCGCCCGACCCAGATTCCGTAATAGGGTCAATCGATCGCTTGCTGGCGCGTATGCCGCGTGGACAAGCTTATTTTCAATTTACGGTAAAGCGGCTTACCCAGGCTTTTGAAACCAGCGAATGGCCCCCTTCCGACCATGTTTTTGTTCACATGGTTGACCGTTGGTTTCCCAAAGACAGCACGCCCTGGCTGGATGATGCCACCCTGCTGCGCCTGGAAGCCAAAGCAGACATTCATCGGCCTAATTTAACCGGACAGCCAGCACCGACATTGGCGTTGTCGACTGCAGACGACACCCCATTTCGCCTGGACACCTTTCAGGCCACCCAAACCCTGCTTATTTTTTACAGCCCGCTGTGTCCTCACTGCATGGAGGCGATGCCCGATATTTACCAAACCTACCTCGATGCGCGCCCTTACGGCTTACGCGCTGTGGCGGTGAACACCGATGAAAACTTTACAAACTGGAAAAAATTCCTGGCGGAATCCAGCTGGGACTGGGTAAACGCAGCCGACCCCAGCGGGAAAAATGAATTTATTGAGCCTTTTGCAGCCTATAACCTTCCGGTACTTTACCTTTTGGATAAAAACAAAAACATACTGCGCAAACGCATCCGCCCCGAAGATCTCCGGCAGGTGCTGGAGCAAACCCTGAAACAATAAATCGTTCGCATGAAACTTTTGTATCACCCTTCGGTGCTGCTCCACGATACGGGAAGCCACCCGGAAAACAGAAAAAGGCTGGAAGCGTTCCATTTGCCCGCTCCGGAAACCGCCATGCCGAATGGCGCCGACTACCTCGATCTGGTGCATCCCCGATCGTACATTGATAAGGTCAGGAAACATTGCGCCGCCTCGGAACCCATGGATGCCGACACCGAAACTTCTCCCGGCAGCTTTGAGGCCGCCAGTACCGCTGTAGGCGCCAGCATCCTGGCCATGGAACGCGGCGACTTTGCGCTGGTTCGCCCTCCTGGCCATCATGCCTACCGGGATGAAGCCCATGGATTTTGCCTGTTCAACCACATCGCCGTTGCTACCCAAAAAGCAGTGAATGAGGGTAAACGCGTGCTTATTGTCGATTTTGACGGTCATCTCGGCGACGGCACGATGGATATTTTTTACGAAACCGACCAGGTGCTGTACTGGTCAATACACCAGTACCCGGCTTATCCCGGCAATGGCACTCCCGATGAAATTGGTTCCGGCAAGGGTAAAGGTTTCACCGTAAACGTGCCCCTCCCCAGCGGAAGCGGCGACGATATCCTCCTGCATGCCATGGAATACATGCTGCCCATTGGCATCCAGTTTCAACCCGATGTAGTTGCCATTTCCGCAGGTTTCGACGCACACCAGTTTGACCCCATGCTGCAGTTGCGCGCCACAGGAAGTTTTTACCACAACATCGGCCGCTTGCTGGCTACCACCTTTCCAGGCAAACTTTTTGCTGCCCTTGAAGGTGGGTACAATACCGAAGAACTCCCTGGCTGCGTTTTAAATTTCATCGCCGGTGTTAACCAGGAAGCCATGCCGCACCCCGAAACGCCCACGAGTTCCGGCATGCGCAATTGGGAAACCTACGAAATGTATTTGCACCATGCCGCGGCATTGTTGATGAAATATTGGAAATTTACCTGATCGCCGCGATCAACAGCATATACAACAAACGACACTTATACCGCTTTGAAAAAAAATTTAGACAAGTTTTTTTACCCCGGCAGCATTGCTGTTTTTGGCGCCACGGAAAAACCGGGTAAGCTGGGGCAAGCGGTATGGCAAAACATAGAAAAGGCCGGCTTTAACGGCGCCTTGTACCCCATCAACCCAAAGTACAGCAAGTTGGGCGAAAGGCCCTGCTACAGCCGCTTGAAGGATTGCCCGGAAATACCCGACCTTGTCGTCATCGCAACACCCGCAGCAACAATACCCGAAATCCTTAAAGAATGCGGGCAAAAAAAAGTCGAAAGCGCGTTGGTGTTGTCGGCTGGCTTTCGGGAGGCAGGAGAAGCCGGACAAAAACTGTTTGCCGAATTACAGGCCCAAGGTAAAAAACATGGTGTTCACATCATCGGCCCCGATTGCCTTGGGTTACTTACTCCATCCGTCGGGCTCAATGCCAGCTATGCCACCGGTATGCCCCCCAATGGCCGGGCTGCCTTCATTTCCCAAAGTGGCGCCCTGGGCGCAGCGATTATCGATTGGGCCATTGAAAAATGTAGGCTTCAGCCACTTTGTTTCTCTGGGCAATATGGCCGACGTAAATTTTGCCCACCTTATCGATTATTTCGGCTCCGACAACCGAACTTCCTGTATCCTCATTTATATGGAAGACCTGGGCAATGCACGGAATTTTATCAGCGCAGCGAGGGCTTTTTCCCGCAGCAAACCCATTCTTCTGCTCAAATCTGGCGCCAGCGTGGAAGGCGCCAGGGTTGCCCAACTGCAATCCGGGGCACCCACAGCAAACGATGCCGTTTACGATGCCGTTTTTAAAAGGGCTGGGGTAGTGCGGGTACAAACCATACAGCAGCTCTTTGACGCCACACAGGCAGTAGCCACCCAGCCATTCCCAAAGGGCCGACGGTTGGCGATAGTCTCCAATGCCGGCGGACCAGCTGTTATTGCAACCGACGCATTGATTCAAAAAGGCGGCTCACTGGCAGTACTTAGCGCTGAGACCATTTCACACCTCGACAAACAACTGCCTGCCTACTGGAGTGGCAGCAATCCGGTTGACATTCCGGGCAGTGGAAGTCCGGAGCAGTTTCGCGCTGCCATAGAGGCTTGTCTGTTCGATCCAAATGTCGATGGCGTACTGGCCATACTTACCGCGCAGAGCAATTCCGATGCGGAAACAACCGCGAGATTGGTGGTTGAAACATCAAAAAAAATCCACCAAAAACCGGTATACGCCAGCTGGATGGGCATGCAGCACATGAAAAAAGGGCGCGTGGTGCTTGAACAGGGTAAGGTGCCCTGGTATCCCTTCCCCGAACGGGCGGTTACCACGTTTATGCACATGGTCAATTACAGGGAGAACCTGGAAATGGTGTATGAAACCCCTTCCGATTCACCCATCGAATTTGATGATATCCGAAAAGCGGATGCCCGGCAAATTATCCAAAATGTATACCACGAAGAGCGGCGTGTTTTATCGGAATCCGAAAGCAAACAATTGCTGGCCTGCTATGGTATCCCTGTCAACACTGGCCATCTGGCTACCGATGAGGACGGCGCGGTTGCGCTGGCCAGCGCAATGGGTTATCCTGTTGCCCTAAAAATCGAATCCCCCGATATTCGCCATAAATCCGAAGTGTACGGTGTCCGGCTGGGCATCGAATCCGAACAAGGCGTTCGGCAGGTATACCGTTTTTTGCTACAGAACGTGGCCACAAAACGACCTGATGCAAGGCTTATCGGGGTAAAAGTGGAAAAAATGGTGCCTACCAGCCATGAATTGCTCATTGGCGCCAGTAAGGATCCAGTTTTTGGCCCCGTCATTGTTTTTGGTTTTGGTGGCATTACCACCGACATCTGGCAGGACCGCGCCATTGGCCTTCCTCCCCTCAACATGGCTTTGGCCAGCCAAATGATTCGAGGCACCCGCATCGCCCGGCTCCTGCAAGGCTACAGGAACCTGCCGGCCGTTCCACTGGAGTACCTGAAAAGCATTCTGGTTCGCTTTGCATACCTGGTTATGGACCTGCCGGAATTGCAGGAATTTGAGATGAACCCTTTCGCCATGGACGAAAGCGGTGGCATTGCACTTGACGCGAGGGGAAGCCTGGAGAATCCCGCCCCACAACCGCGAAAACCTTACGAACACCTCAGCATATTACCTTACCCTTCCCAATGGATGCGAACGGTGCAACTCCGCAATGGCCAGCCGGTATTGCTGCGGCCTATCCGCCCGGAAGATGAAGCCATGGAAGCCCGGCTGGTGGCGGAAAGTTCCCGGGAAAGCCTCTATTTTCGCTTTTTTGGGTACATCTCCGAATTGGACCACAATGTATTGGCGCGATTTACACAAATCGACTACGACAGGGAAATGGCCATCGTAGCACAAACGACACTGGAGGAGGAAACCAAACTGATTGGCGTAGTACGGATTGTTGGCGACGGCTGGCATGAAAGCTGCGAATACGCCATTCTGGTAGCAGATGCCTGGCACGGACAAGGCCTGGGTGGTATCCTCACCGATTACATCGTCGAAATAGCCCGATCACAAGGGTACCTCAGTATTACCGCCAGTTTTTTAAAAACCAACGGCGCCATGCGGCGCTTGTTCAAGAAAAAGGGCTTCAAACTGAAGTCCGGCCCCGACGAGTCAGATTGGGCAGAACTAAAACTATGATTACTTTTGGTCCGAATTTTGCACGTTTAACTTCATTCTCAAATAAACACAACACCATGTCTTTTTGCAAGAATATATCTGTTGCGACAACAGCATTTCCGCTTCTTTTTTCTATTTTTTTGCTGAGTTGGTCGCCTCAACAAATTGACGCAAGCATTCTACACAGCGCCCTTATTACTCAGGACACCACCCCTCCGGCCCCCACTGCCATTGTCATTAAGGCAGAACCCAATCCCGCCATGCCGGATGCCAAACCCGGAACCCTGTTTGCTGGCATCGACAATATCATATCCCTGGATATTCCGAAAGGCGTCAACCCCGATAACATACAAGTGCAATTGGATGGCGGCAACGTTCACAAACTTGCTGCCGGACGCTATGTGATCACCCTTGAAAAACCAGGTGCAGTAGCCATCAATACCTTTTTGGTAGAAGGTAACAACAGGAAGTTTATGGGAGGAGCTTTTTTAAAGTCGAAAATGCACCAGCGGACGAAGCACGGGATATGCCAGAAGCAGACAAAGCCTCCTTGCAAGCCGAAAAAGGCGCTGAAATTGGTGGTGTTTCGGATGTTATGCTCAAAAGCGGAGAGAAAGTATCCATTGAAAGCGACCATCACAACATCCTTTATTTCGGCATGGAGACGCCTATCACGCTCTATGTTCATGGTTATGACCTCAAAAAATGCACCGCGCGGCTGATTGGAACCGGTACCATGACTGGTGAGGAAGGTCATTATCGGGTAGGTAAATCCGACCGGAACGAAGTGGATATTGAAATTGCATTCGACAACGAAGGCACCGAACAAATTCTGACCCGCCAACATTACCGGATAGAAAACCTGCCTGATCCCACCATGTTTTTTGCCAATAAAAAATCGGGTGATATTACGAAAGAACAACTGTTGGGAGGCACGGTGCTGCAGGCCGTGGAATGATCTCTATTTCAAGCCTGAAGCGGAAATCATCACCTACTCTGTTACCATCGTTGCTCCCGACGGAGAAACCAACATCTACAATGTTCGGGGCGCGGAACTCCCCGCCAATGTACAGCGTTTGTTCAAGTACCTTGCCGAAGGAAGCACCATTTTCTTCGACGATATACAGGTGAAATGCCCCGGTGACCAATCCGCCCGAAACCTGCGCGGAGTGGTACTCACCCTTAAAGGTTAGCCGTGTCGCAAACACCTTTTTACAGCGATCTGTAGAAGGGATGGAAAATTTTGAGGAACAGGAAAATGCCCGGACAGCCAAAGTCTCGGGCATTTCTTGGCAGTACAGTCGAAAAAAAACTACCTTTGCGGCCCTTTTTTATTGATGTATTAAACGAGTCCCTACGGATGAAACGTACAAAAATTGCCGCCCTGCTTGCCACCGAACCCATTGGAAGCGAAATATTGGTGCAGGGCTGGGTAAAATCTTTAGAAACAACCAGTTTATCGGACTGAATGACGGCTCCTGTGGTCGCAATCTCCAGGTTGTTGTCGATTTTGAAAACACTGATCCCGCCTTGATGGATCGCATCAAGTTTGGTGCCGCCATTGGCGCCCGCGGCGAACTCATTGCTTCGCAAGGTAAGGGCCAAACCGTGGAGTTAAAGGCGCAGGATATCGTCGTTTATGGCGACTGCAATCCGGAGGAGTACCCGCTGCAGCCCAAGAAACAAACACTTGAATACCTGCGGGAAATCGCCCACCTGCGTTTCAGAACCAATACATTCGCAGCGGTATTTCGTGTCCGGCATGCCCTGGCATTTGCCATCCATCAGTTTTTCAACGACCGCGGCTTTTTCTACATCCACAGCCCCATTATTACTGGAAGCGATGCAGAAGGCGCCGGTGAAATGTTTCGGGTGACCACGCTTCCCTTCGATGGCCCTCCACGCAATGAGGCCGGGGAAATTGATTTTAAAGAAGACTTCTTCGGACGCTCCACCAACCTTACTGTTTCTGGACAGCTGGAAGCCGAACTGGCAGCCCTGGCCCTGAGCGAGGTGTACACTTTCGGACCCACTTTCCGGGCCGAAAACTCCAACACCACCCGCCACCTGGCAGAATTCTGGATGATCGAGCCGGAAGTTGCCTTTGCCGACTTGCAGGACAACATGCAACTCGCCGAAGACATGCTTCAGTATGTCATCAAATACGCCCTGAAACACTGCGCTGAAGACCTCGCACTGCTGGAAGAACGCCTGATTGAGGAAGAAAAATCGAAGCCACAGGACCAGCGTTCTGAAATGGCCTTGACAGAAAAACTCCATTTTGTGACCGGCAACGAATTTGTCCGGCTCACCTATACCGAAGCCATCGATATTCTGCGCAACAGCAACCCCAATAAAAAAGGCAAATTTCAATACAAAATTGAAGGATGGGGCGCCGACCTTCAGAGTGAGCATGAGCGCTACCTGGTTGAAAAACATTTCAAAAAACCCGTCATCCTGACCAACTACCCCGCGGCCATCAAAGCGTTTTACATGCGACAAGATGAGCCCAGGGAAGATGTTCCGGGCCCGACAGTATCGGCTATGGACATCCTGTTCCCCGGTATTGGCGAGATTGTAGGCGGATCGCAGCGGGAAGAGCGCTATGATCGGCTCGTGCAGCGCATGGCTGAAATGCACATCCCGGAAGAGGAAATGCAATGGTTTTTGGACACCCGCCGCTTTGGTTCCTGCCCACATGCCGGTTTCGGACTAGGCTTTGAGCGTCTGGTGCTGTTTGTAACAGGCATGTCTAATATTCGCGACGTGATTCCATTCCCCCGATTCCCGGGCAGTGCTGAGTTTTAGATGAGATTAGCCAATTTATCTTTGTGCGCTTGGTTTTCCGGCTTTTGTTTACATTAGCCTCCAATAAAACCAACTGCCATGGGATACCTGAACCTTTGGGCCCGAACTCATCGCTTGCCGGCGCGACTATTGATCACCCTTGGGCAAGTTGCCCTGGCTTTTTTGTGCCTGCTGTTGGGTGGTTTGTTCTTTGATGAAGGCATTCAGCTGCCGCGCATGCTGTTTCCAGCCAGCATATTGGTGTTTGCAGCCGGAACCATTGCATATCCTTTTCGGCGCAAGGGAAACAATTACCATACCCGTCGCCGGGTTTTCGACCATATCTTGTTGCTAAGTTCCATCAGCATGACCCTGGTTTTGGGCAATTACGCAGAAACATCAATGCCCATCAGCACCCAGCTGGCTGCCCAAAGCATGGAAAAAGCACCCAGCGCCTACCCGGAAGCACAGGCCAGCATTGCCGTGAGCCACAAGGAAATGCGGCAAAATGTGATCAGAAAAGCCATAAAAGGGCTGTTCCTGAAACCAGCCCACCAAATCCGGGCAAATGTACCCGACAGGTCCACCAGAGTATTGTTTATTGTCCTGACCATTCTCGGTATTGCAGCCCTGCATTTCGGTATCGCCATTTTGGCCTGCAGCATCGCCTGTTCCGGCGCAGAAGCGCTGGCCGTCATTTTTGCTATTGTTGCCAACGCAGGTATGGTGTTTGGCGTTTTCGCTATCCTAAAAGCATTGTACCCCGATATGGACACCGGGCCGCGTGTACTCACCAGCATTGGGCTCGTGATTGGGACAGCGATCTTGCTGTTGCTGATTTTAGGAGCTTTTTTAGTGCTTAAATAAATGCCCCGATTTGTGACTTTTGTCATGAATCGCGTCAAAAAGGTAAAATAGGGAGAAAAATAAAATATATTTGCCCTTACCCCTTGCGCGGAGTGTTACCAAAATCTTAAATTGCAGTGTTTTCTGTAATCCTTCCATGAACATTCGCACCGAATACCCCTTTTTCTCTTTTTAATCGGTTGCCTTCCGGCGTTTGAGACGCTCGAGTTGAAGCGTAAAAACAAATCTGTATTTGTTTAATTACACCCTTGCGAATGAGCGATTTGCACACGAATTTGATATTCCCATCCAACCTTGAAAACGTAGCACAAGTCGAATCCTTTGTTGACGCTGTAGTATCCCACTACCAGCTCGACTCTGGTGTGCACGGAAACATGTTGGTAAGCCTTACTGAAGCCGTTACCAATGCCGTTCGGCATGGAAATCAGGGCGACTGCAATAAGCACGTTTCTATTTCTCTTCGCCGGCAAAAAGACGCCCTGTCGATCCGCGTTTCTGACGAAGGCCCCGGCTTTAACCCCGATGTGATTCCCGACCCAACTACCTGCAGCGAGCGCATAGAGCAATGTGGCGGTCGCGGGCTGTTCCGGATGCGCCATCTCAGCGATGAATGCCGCTTCATGCGTGGTGGCTCCGTAGTAGAAATGCGGTTCCGACTGGGATGCAAAGCGGAGCTTTGATCCTATGCAATTTCCAGAATTACCCCTAGACACGCCGGAAGATCCGGTAAACTTCTATTGGGAAGATGTAGCATTTGACCTTCCCAATGCCGCCTCGCTAGCTACCTGGCTGGAGCAAGTTGCTACGGCAGAAAGTAAACCATTGTTCGATCTCCAGGTGGTTTTTTGCTCCGATGAACATCTCCGGCAAATCAATGTAGAACACCTGGACCACGATTATTATACCGACATTATTACCTTTCCTTATGCCGAGGATGTTGTACATGGCGACCTGTTCATCAGTGCCGATCGCGTTCGCGACAATGCCGCTACCCAGGGTGTTGCTTTCGAGCAGGAACTGGCCCGGGTTATGGCGCACGGGGTATTACACCTCTGCGGATACGGCGACAAAAGCCCCGAAGAAGTGGTAATCATGCGCGCCAAGGAGGATCATTACCTTCAAATGCTGAACCAGTAGCAGGCCATCCGGCCTTGATGCGTATCTTTGTCGGGAACTTACTTTTCCATTCGCTATGGCCCTTACCTTTCAGCTCCCAGCCGACATGGAGCCCTTTCGGGAACAACTCCTTCAAACCAAAAGGTCCTTTATCCGGGCAGAAGCCGGCCCTGAGGCCGATACTACGCCCTGGCAAAGCAAAATTGGTGGCATACCCTATCAAACCACAGAAACTGGTTGGCCCGAGAGCCCCGACGGAACCCCGCTTATCTTTTTGGCCCAACTCAATTTTGCTGAAATGCCCGCGCTGGCCCCATTTCCGGAAAAAGGAATCCTCCAGTTTTTTATTTCCGACGATGACTTGTACGGCATGGATTTCGACGATGGCGAAAACCCCGACACCTTCCGCGTGCTGTTCTACCCTGAACCGGTGATGGAGCCACGGAAATTGAAAAAAGTGGCTTCCCGAACCGAAATTGACTTGTTGCCACACCACCCTGAAATTGCTTACCCCCTGCAATTTCGACTGGAAGAAGAAGTTGTGCCCATGACCGACTACCAGTTTTACCAACAATTCGGCGCAGGTTTTTTCCGGCAGTTCGGCGAGCAGGAATGGGGTATTGCCAATACTTTCGGCCGTGCCGTCAGGGCAGAGGGGCATAAAGTCGGCGGTTATGCCTATTTCACACAGGATGACCCCCGAAACCCGGAAGATCCCATGCTGCTGCTGCTGCAAATTGATTCAGACGAAAAAATGGATTTGATGTGGGGCGACATGGGTGTCGGCCACTTTTTTATCCGGGAAAAAGATCTCCTGAACAAGGATTTCAGCAGGGTGCTGTACGATTGGGATTGCCTGTAAACGGCGGACGTTAGTCTTTGAGGTTAGAAATCCCGCAGATTGGTACCGATACCAACGTGAAGTACGCCACCAGCCAAATGGTACGCAGCGTAGCCAACATCAATCCGAAACTTGCTGATTTTCACCCCTATCCCACCAGAAAAGCCAGCCAGGCTTCGGTAGTTGTTTACCGAAAGTTCTCTCCGCCGCAGGTGATTATAGCCTAAACGGATACGGAACGATTCGTTGGCGCCCAACAAAAACTCTCCGTTAAAAATAAAGTGCCGGAAGAAGTTATCAATGCCCGGGTTTCCTTTCGACTGCTGTGTATCGCCGCCAAACAGCAGCACGGAGTTATCCTGTGCATTGGGATCGTCGTAACGGATTTGCCACTGGGTAAGGTGATGCGCTATAACCGAAAACCGGAATGGCATGTAGCGAAGTCGTTTGCTGAACCCGATCTGCATATCGGAGGGCAGCGATTCTTTTTACCGTTGTACGTCGCCAATTGGGTGCCATAGTTCCGCAGTACCAGCGCCGCCGTGAAGCGCCTGGCAGTGTCGCAGTACATCAGCCCGGCGTCGGCCGCGAGCCCGGAGGCTTGGTATACATCGAGTGTAGATACAGCAAACCGGACATTCAATCCGAGGGAAAAACGCTCGCTCAGTTGCCTGGCGCCGCCCAGGGTAAAGGCTGTTTCGGAAGCCTTGATACTCCCCAGAATGTTCCCAAACTCGTCGGCCTGCTTGATGTCGCCATAGCTCATGTATTGCAGTCCACCGTGTACAGTAAAGCCAATTTTAGGCAAATAGTGCGCATAAGCAGCATACCCATGCTGGATGTCGGTGAGAAAAAAATTATGGTTAAAACTCAAATGCCCAGCCATACTGGGGTTGAGCGCTGCGGGATTGGTGGCAGCAAAAACCACATCATCGTCCTTTACCGCAATTTGAATGCCGCCAAGGGCGGTAATTCTGGCGGAGGGCGATAAAGACAGAAATTGGAACACATGCTGTCCGCCAGTTACCTGAGCCCTCACCGGGCTCGCCAACAGAGCAATAAAGCTCGCTAAGAGGAGTATTATTCGATTCATATCGTCGTTTTGGCTGTGCCTACTGCAAAGGTTGACGATAAAATCCGTAATCGGGCTGCCTGAGAAAGAAAAAAAGGCAAAAAAGCGCTCAATTAAGGCTTAACCATTACTCTTTTTTCCAGATAGTCCGACAGTTTCCCATGATACAATCCGCTTTGCGTACCAGTTCGCCTTGCTCATCGTATTCCCGGAGCTCGCCTTGTTCGCCGGAGAACCCTTCACCGTCGGGAGCATAGGTACCCTCTGCTTTTTTGTTTCCGTTTTCGTAATACTCCACGAACGGGCCATTTTCCTCATTGTGAACAATGGTCACCTGTTCCTCCAACTGACCATTGGGATAATACCGCAAACTGAGTCCTTCCATGGCGCCATCAACAAATTGCTGTTGAATCACCAGGTTCCCCTTTTCACTGTATTTTTGAAAAGCACCGTCTAAAACGCCGTTGCGATAATGTTCCAGGCTTTCTACTTTGCCGCTTGGGTAATAGAACCGGCGCTCACCCTGAAGGGTATCATTGACATATGTTGCTGTTTCAGCCAAGGTGCCATCGTCGAAAAACCGCTGATAAAGACCATGTTTGGCCCCATCCTTTTTCCGCCGCTCAAACCGCTCCTTCTGGCCCAAATCGTTTTTTTGTTCCACCGTATCTATGGTACAGGCGCCGAGCATCAGAATCAGCAAAAAAAGAACAGTATGGGATAATATGCGCATGGTTGGGTACAAGTTAATGAACCCAGGATAAACGCCCGGTGCAGGATAAAAATTATGCTTCGGGCGCGCCTTTCGGTTACCCAGTGATATTTTTGGCCTTGGGCTCACTCCCTAAAAAGAGTGGCGCCGTTGATTTAACGACGCACAACCAAAGCCCATAACCCAATGGCTAAATCCCAGCTTAATTCAGCACCAACTGTTCGGTAAACACCCTGTCGCCTTGTACGACCTGGATCACAATCGTTCCTTTCGCGTATGCACTCAGGTCAAACTGTTGAAAATAGGCGCCGCTGAAAGCATTCAATTCCTCCCGAAACAATTGCCGGCCCGACATGTCGAGCAAAGTCACGACCGTAGCAACAGGCTCTGCTTTAAATTCGATGGTGGCCGGCCCTGAACTGGGGTTGGGGTACACCCTGAACGCACGCAGTGCCAACTGTCGTTCGGAAGCAATTGCCCCCCCTGCTGCAGCATCGGATGGCGCAGCACCCTCTTCGACGGGGCGTTGAATGGTAATTACCTGGCCATTTTTAAGTTTTTCCTGATCCCGCTTATCCCAGTCGGGGGTATAAAAACGGCGCATTTCCTTTTCGCCTGCATCATCAGTGGTGGTGACAATGACCCGGCTTTCATTCCTGCAACTCCGCAGACTCAATTCGACTGTCTGAGCAGAATTGTCGCGGAGGAAGTCTACACTAATTTTTTCCTCGGGCTGGTATTGTGCTATTTCGTTCCACAAATCGTCGCTGTTGCGTATCGGCGTGCCATTGATGGCGGTAATTACATCACCTTTTTGCAAGGAAGCATCCTGAGCAGCAGCATCTGCTGTAAACCCGGTTATGCTGGCTCCCTGATCATCGGATTGGGTATACACGCCCAGGCAGGCGGCTTTGCTGCGATCCTGGACATCAACGTTGCTCCAGTTCCAGGGGGTGTTTTGAAATTCCTGAACTCGGTATTTTTTAATTGTTCTACCACGGCTCCCAGCGGATCAGACTGTCCTTCAAGCGTAACAGTTGTCGTTGCCGCTTTTCCATTGCGGCGGTAATGCGCTACTATTTGGTCGCCCACCTGGGCATCGGACAGGAAATCCTGTATGTCTTCCCAATCCTCAACAACAGCATCATTCAGTTGGGTCAGTACATCGCCATTGCGCAAGCCGGCTTTTTCAGCGGCGGCAGATCTAACCACATTGATCCGAACGCCTTTTCCAGCGCCGCTGCTTGCTGTCGTAATACCCATGTAGCCGCTGCGCTGTTGTCCGCAATTGACAGCATTCAAATCAGTCCGACGCGTTAACACGGCCTCTGTCGTAAATTCGGAGCCATTGCGGCTGTAAAGGATAGCCATCCGGTCGCCAGGTTTAGCATTTTTCATGGCTGCCGAAATGTCTGAAAACCGGTTTACCGGAATACCATTGAGGGCAAGTACATTATCATTGTTGCGCAAGCCGGCCATGGCTGCAGCGGAGCAACGCACCACATCTACCACCACACCATCTTCATTGGCCGACTCATCCGAATCCAGTTGAACGCCCAAAAAGCCACGGTTGTCGACAATCACCTTGTCGTCTACCCAAACTTGTACATTCTGCATCGCATCGCCGATGATCACACCGGCGCGATCGATGGTTTCATTGATGTCCACAGATTTGGCGTTTGTCGTAGATGATTTTGAGCCGTTGCTGCGTATGGTGCGTTTGAACGCACCATCTATGGCTTCCTCTGTGATGGCAATACTGACACCCTCCGCCTGGTGGTCGCGGAGGTATGCCTCCACATCAAAATTGGCAGCAGCCTGCCCTTTCTTTTCCATCAATACCTCCTCCGTTGTGCCATCCTCCCGAACGGTGAACTGCTGGATGGTAATTCTCTTTTCTACCGGAACGCTGGCATCACTTTGTTGGGCAGAAAGGTTGAGGGTGCACCAGGGAAGCAGTGCAGTGGCGAGCATAAGTCCAATTGTTTTCATAGCGTAATTAGTTGTAGCATGCTTTCTGTTCAGCAGCATAAAGAAAAGTATCGACAGGACAATGACAAGGCATTTGCTTCCAAGTTGCAGGAAATGGGGACAAGGGACTATTTTTTTCGACTTATGAATTTGCCCGGGGGCTTAAAATCCGTTTTTAACCTTTCAGCGTTGCAACAACAGCATGACAGATTTGGCATATATGTTAACATTTTAAGCGGATGGTTTGGATACGGCATACTTGGTCCAAAAAATCTGCGTTATAACTCTAATCCTCATTTAATCCGGTTCTCCCGGTTAAAATTGACGCAGACAAGAACCAAAACCACCTCCTGATCTTATGGCAAGTGCGAACTACAAAATCCTGCTGGTAGAAGACGACCAAAACTTTGGAGACGTCCTCCGCTCCTACCTTGAGATGCACGACTATCAGGTAACCCTCGCCACAGATGGCGTGCTGGGACTTGAGGCATTCAAGAAACAATCTTACGACCTCTGCATTTTTGATGTGATGATGCCTCGAAAAGATGGGTTCACCCTTGCCAAAGAAGTGCGGGAAAAGAATGCAGAAGTGCCCATTATTTTTCTAACGGCCAAAACCATGAAGGATGATGTGCTGCAGGGTTTTAAACTCGGCGCCGACGACTATATTTCCAAGCCCTTCAATTCTGAGGAATTGCTGTTGCGCATACAGGCCGTTCTCAAGCGCCTCAACAAGGCCGCCGACCCACGGGATGAGCAACGCGAATTCAAAATCGGACAATACCATTTCAATTATCCTTTGCGTATCCTCACCTTTAACGGCGCTGCCAAAGACGAGGAAAACCAGTGGAAACTGAGCCCGAAAGAAGCCGAACTGCTTCGCCTCTTTTGCAAATACATCAACGATGTGACCCCTCGCTCGGAGGCCCTTACTAAAATCTGGCACGAAGACAACTACTTTACCGCCCGATCGATGGATGTATTTGTGACCAAACTCCGGAAATACCTCGCCAAAGACAACACCATTGAAATTGTCAACATACACGGCAACGGCTTTCAGTTGTTGGTAAAAGACCCGAATCCGGCATAACTATGCTTCAGCGTTTTTTTGAAAAATACACCGGTTTCCTCCGCAGTTGGAAACCGGTGTATGTTGTTAATAACCTGCTTAACCGCGACAAACTCCGGCACAACAAATCTTTGTACCGGCAGTATGGCTTGCAAAAAAGCCTTTACAGCCCGCTGGGCTCCAGTGATTTTCCGGAACATCACCCCGATATCCCCTGGCTCGACCAGCCTAACCCACTGCCCCGGCTCGAAGCACACCCCGAATTTCAGGCCTTGCCAGCCGATTTTCAGCACTGCGCCCGGCAATTTGTAGCCGATGGTTTTTGTGTATTAAAAAATTATTTCCCGGAGCACCTCACCAGTGCCCTGAACGACGACATGGACGCCCGGCTACGCACCGGAAAAGCCGGATTCAACTATACCGGAAGAAAAATTTTCAACCTGCACGAAAGCAGTCCGCTGGCCAACGAGCAATTTCTCCGCCAACCAGAACTGCTCCATTTTCTGTCTTTTTTGTTGGGCAAAAATGTCATCCCGTTCCAGACCCTCGGTTTTATTCAGGGCAGCGAACAACGGGCTCACTCCGATTCTATCCACATGACCACCGAGCCACAGGGCTACCTGATTGCTACCTGGATTGCACTGGAGGATACCAGCCCCGACAACGGACCGCTGTTTTACTTTCCCGGCAGCCACCGCCTGCCCTATGTCATGAGTGGCGATTACCCCTCCGGCAACACCGCCTGGACGATAGGCGAAGAAAGCAACCGCCGATTTGAAGACCGGATCGAACAACTGATACAAGAACATCAATTACAACCCCAGCCCTTTTTGGCCAAACGGGGCGATGTGCTGGTTTGGCATGCCAACCTGCTGCACGGCGGCAGCCCCATCCGCAAAGAAGGCAGTACCCGAAGAAGCCTGGTATGCCACTATTTTGCAGAAGGCGTGATCTGCTATCATGAAATGTCGCAACGCCCTGCACTGATTCCACCAGCGACAGGCAACCGTTAAAGGCCCAACACCATCATACCATAAAGCCTTATCGGGTCGTTAAGGTTCGATAAAAATACAAAATGGGCGAATTTTTGCCCAAAAGCTGCTTATTTTTGCAGGCTTAAACATAAACGAATGAATCATATCAGATTTTGGATTGTATTGGGTGGTCTGTTGCTCGTAGCACCCTCCGCTTTCGGGCAAATGAAAGGCTGGGAATTGGGCGCATGGGCAGGTGGCTCCAACTATTTTGGTGACCTGAACACCAACTGGAGAATCAACCGGACCCAACTCGCCGGTGGCGCAGTCATGCGGTACAACTTCAACGACCGTCTGGCTTTGCGCTTTGGGCTGTCAGCTGGTAGCCTCAGTGCTACCGACAGTGATTCTAAAAATGTCTTTGAGCAACGCCGCAACCTGTCGTTTAAAACAGCGCTTTTTGACGGTGGCGCCTTTTTTGAATTCAATTTCCTCCCCTACGTTCACGGGCACCGCGACTATTACTACACGCCTTTTGTGTTCGTTGGGCCGGCTTTTTTCAATTTTAGCCCCAAAGCAGAACTCAACGGAGAGACTTACAAATTGCGGGAATACGGTACCGAGGGACAGTTCCGCGGTGAAGAATACAACAGCACCCAGGGCGCGCTCGCTTATGGTGTAGGTTTTAAGCTCGACCTCAGTTACCGCTGGAGTATTAACGTGGAAGTAAGTGGCCGCAAACTGTTTACCGATTACCTCGACGACGTCAGTGGCAATTATGCCGATCCCAGCGATCTGATTTCACTACACGGTGATGTGGCCGCAGCGCTGGCCGACCGATCGGTTGAACCCAAAATCGGGGCTGCTGGCAGGCAACGCGGCAATGGCAAGAGCAACGACATGTATGTTTTTGCTGGCGTTGGACTGGTGTATTACTTTGGCCAGATCCGTTGTCCCGAATTTTTACGCTAACCAGATAAGAACGGGTTCACAGGACTTCTTATATTTCGACCTTGTCAGGCAGCACTTCCCGACAAGGTCGAATCTTTTTACCTATAATAAACAAAACTAAAACCAACCGTATGTACAAGTACTTTTCTACCCTTCTGCTTCTGCTCACCGCTTATGCCGCACAGGCACAACAAACCAAACTCCCCCGTTATTTTTTGGATATTCCCGCCATTTACGCAACGGCGCCAGATGTTGCCAACGTCAAAAACAACATCGGATTGGGCGCTGAAGCTGCTTTTAACGTGGCCACACATTATGCTACGCTGCGGATTGGAGGCGGATCCACCTTTACCCTCGATCCCAAAGCAGAGGATGTGGTAGAATCTATTCAATCTACCCCTTATGGTTTGCTGGAACTGGGCGCCGGTCTGTACCGCTCCAACGGCAACCAGTGCGCCAAGCAGCACCAGAATGCCTTTACGGCTATGGCTGTGGTAGGCATGCGCTACAACATTGATACCCGATCGGTTAAACCCGCCGAAGAAGAAGCCATCTATGGTTTGAATTTTGGCGTGGGCGCTGAGTTCAGTTATTTTTACATCACCGATATCTTTCGGAACACCGAGCTCTTCCTGCGTGGCACATATTACCCCAACCCCAAAACAACGGCTGTTAACTTCGGTTTCAAGTTCTTCCTGAACATGCGGGCGATAGGAGAATAGTTTCAGGCTGGCTTGTTCAGCTCGGAATGAATACTGATGGCTCCAGTCAGCACCTTGTGGGTTGGACATTTATCCGCAATTTCCAGCAAGCGACTGGTTTGGGTTTCATCCAAATCACCTTCAAACTCAAAACGACAGTGTACCTGGCTTTCCAAAGGTCGTACACTGTCGTTTACCGTTAGCGTCAGTGTTGCCCGAATACGTTCCAGCGGCCATTCTTTCCGGTCGGCGTACATACGCAGGGTTATGATTTTACAAGTAGCCAGGCTGCACAGCAACAGTTCATCGGGCTGCGGGCCTTTGTCGGAACCGCCGTGCTCCTCGGGTTCATCCCCTAAAACCTGGTGTTGACGGGCCTGTAAAACCGTGGTGTAATGGTCGCGGCCGATGGAGCTGCTAATCGTGCTGGAACGAGACATGCGTGCGGTATTGGGGTCAAAATATGAAATTGATGAAGTGTCGCCTTGAGACAACCCTCAATTATTGGGCTTGTCTGGCGCCGGAGCACTGGCATGGTAATCCCTTGCCACCCGCTCTGCATAATTGTCGAGGAGTTCCAATACCCGCTGATGGCTGTCGGAACGCACAATAAGACCAATATGATGTGATTTCCCTTCCATTCTCCAAACAATTTCAGCATCATTGAACTGGCTGCTATCCGGCCATTCCTGCCGGGTAAGGGACACAATGATTCCTGCGTAGTGCTTTTGCACTTTGGGCAATTTGTAAGCCGCGCCGCCAGCACCTGCCACTTCCATTTGCGCCCATTCCTCCCAGAGGTTCAAGCCGGAGGAGTACTCTACCATTTCCGCCAGGTGCGCTCCACCTACCCTGGAAGATGTTTCCAGAAAATAATATTTTCCATCTTCATGGCACTTGATGAATTCGGTATGACTGGCGCTGTATTGCATACCAAAGGCTTTCATGACGTCGTCTGTCAATCTTTGCAGATCCTTGTCTTCCTTGCCGCCAAATGGCACCACGGCGCTGCGAAAAATACCACCGCCATGCGCTACATCAAAAGGAGGCGCCAGGTACTTTGAAACCCGGCAAAATGCTGTTTTTCCCTCTACTGAAAGCGCGTCTACGTGATAAACATCGCCAGGCTTGAACTGCTCCACCAAAAATTCGTGCCGGTGATCACCCAATTTTTCCAGTGCCCAAAGTTCGTCTTCCGAGTATATTTTTTTCATGCCTGTGGCAGAGGCCTGGCCGCGCGGCTTCACAATCCAGGGGGCAGCTACTGTTTGTGCAAAATGCCGAATGGCATCATCGTTGAAGAGTGCGGTAAAAGCAGGGACGGGAACACCTTGTTCCGCTGCTTTCATCCGCATGGCCAGTTTGTCGCGGAAATGTCGGGCGGTGGTTTGTCCCATTCCCGGGATGCGGAAGTTTTCCCGCAGCTCGGCGCCTTTCTCCACATCAAAATCGTCGAGCGCCACGATCCGATCAATGTTCTTCGTACGCATCAGCCAACCCAGGCCGGTGATAACATCTTTCATGTTCCACTCGTTTTCGGGACCTTGCTGCACGTAAAAGGTTTCATCAATTGATTCCCGGGCCCAGGGCTCATGCCCATTTTTTGGAGGTTAAAAGAAACAGTTGCACCGGCTTTTTTGGCGCCCTGTAAAAACGATTGCCCTTGAAATAACTGGAAACACATAGAATGGACACTGGTTTGCTCATAGAAATTGGCGCTTGTTTAAGATTTGGCAAAAAACGAAAAAAGTTTTCAAATACCGGCTTATTACGCCAGGCTTTTGAATAATAATTTGAAAAAAATAAAAAGCCGCGAATGATCGATGGAAAAGCCTGGCGCCTTCCCTCGCAGCACACTGCCTGCCTCTACACAAAAGCAAGGTGCGGTGCTATGAACATGCTGCTGTCCCGCTGTGTTATCCTTGCAAACAATCAGGCATGCGTTGAAACACCCGCAGTTAGCGCCGACATTGTTACATTTGCCTGACAGCACACGCATTAACCAAAAAACGTTATATGAACGATATTGCCCTTTGGCGCAAAAGCTGGCAGGACGAAGTTGATGCCAATTTCTTATACCAGGTTCTGGTAGACTGTGCCATATCTGACAAAGAAAAAAGCCTCTACCGCGAACTTGGCCAGTGCGAAGCAGAACACATCGACGCCTGGGAAAACCTCATGCAGGAACACCAGGAAAATCCCGGCCGCCGCAAACCCAGCACCAAAGCCAAAATCCTGGCCTGGATAGGCCGGCACTACAACACCGGTTTTTTGCAACAATACATGGGGCAATGGGAAGGCCGCGAAGTGCGGGAGTATTTGCTCTTGCACCTAAAAGCCAGTCGGCCCGAAACCAGGGCCCCGGCCGCTAACTGGCTGACTCGCCGAGCACGAATCCATGCAAACCGATGACGACGCCAAAGAATCCTGGCACCAGGCCGAATCGGGTGGCATGCTGCGCAACATCATTTACGGCTTCAACGATGGCCTGACCGCCAACTTCGGTCTGCTGGCTGGCATGATCGGTGCTGCAGCCCAACCGCATTTCGTAGTGGTGTCTGGCATCGCTGGGGTGGTTGCCGATGCGCTTTCCATGGGCTCATCCGGTTACCTGGCTGCTAAAAGCGAAAAGGAAGTGTACGAAAACGAGCGACGCAAAGAAAAACTCGAAATCACCGTGATGCCCGAACTCGAAGCCAGGGAACTAAGCATCATTTACCAGTCGAAAGGCATGCAAAAAGAAGATGCCGACCGCATGGTTGAACAACTCATGGGCGACAAACAGGCTTTCATTGAGGAGAAAATGAAACAGGAACTCGACATGGACACGTCCTCCATCCACCCCATGAAAGAAGGTTGGGTCACCGGCCTTGCTACCGCCATCGGCGCGCTCATCCCCGTTTTGCCTTTTCTTTTCACCAGCGGGATACCCGCCATCGCCATTTCATTTGTCATCTCCATGGCAGCCCACTTTGGCGTAGGGGCAGCCCGCAGTTTCTTTACCGACCGCGGATTCTGGAAAAGCGGTTTCGAAATGTTTATCGTAGGCTTTGGCATCGCCGTTGCTGGCTATTTCGTAGGAGAAGCCATTGTGCGGTTTTTCTAATTACCCACATTAATCACATTGGCCTCATTAATCTAATTACCCACAACCACCTTCCCAAACCGCATCCAATAACTGCTTTCGGCCCGGTAGAGGTACACCCCTTCCGGCAGCCCTTCGCAACTGATCTGAGCCGACTGCGTGAACCGAACCGTGCGTAGCGCCTGGCCTTTTTCATTAAAAATGCGGAACAACACCGGCTCCTGACTGTCGGTTTGAACCGTAATAAAGTCCGAAACACTGGCGGGGTTCGGAAATACCTGAAGTGTCGCGATGGCCCTGGTAACATTAACAGCCCGGATAACACTGAGCATGTTGCTGCCATCGTGATCAACGCTGCGAATACGGTAGTAATTCAACCCGGCCATCGGTTGCTGGTGCATTAACCGGTATTCGTGTTTTACCGTGCTGAAGCCCTGTGCAGGAACTTGTGCAAGTGCTGCAAAATGCAAGCCGTCAGCCGAGCGCTCTACCAGAAAGTGACTGGTATTTTGCTCAACCTGGGTCACCCAACGCAACTGTACGCCTTGCTCGGGCAACCACTCTGCTACAAAGTCCGACATTTCCACCGGCAGCGCGCCATCAGGGCCACGCAGAACAAACTGGCTGAAGGAGTTAACGCTGTTGCCTGTGGTAAAACCTACCGATCCTGCTGTTCCAAAGCCCAGCACATCGGCCTGATCAATTGCATTGCCCCAGGTATTGCCATCGGCATTGGAACTGCGTTTGAACAAAGAATACTCTGCTGGCGCCGATCCGTTGGGGACCGTGCCAATGTTGTCAAATGTGAGTCCGGAGAGTGTCGTAAAGCTGGCATTGGTTCCAAAATTACGCACCACCCAGTACGCAGGACTCAGGGAGCCCCCACCCGAAGGCAGGACATCGGGATCGAGCTGGATGCGGGTGGCACACAACTCTCCATTCGGGTAGGTGGCGGAATTGGGAAAACTCAGGGTAAGACCGGTATTGGGGAAGCTGTATGCCCCTCCAGAAGTTACATTCAGCCTGGCACTTGCTCCGGGCCCCACCGGCACGGTACTGGGTACACGCGCGGAACTACCTACCAGCGCGCCATGCTTGGTGCCTATGCGGTCGAGGATTGGACCATCGTTTTCATTCATTTGATAATACGCCACCAGCCCCGTATTGTTGGGCTGGGTATGCGTGCGGGTGAGGTGCATTACTTCCCGGATCTGGTCCTGTGTCAGGGATTCGTTGTAAATACATACCTCGTCAATTTTGCCTTTAAAACGCCGCTGACTGCTGTTGGTATCGTAACCAAACATGGTGGTAGCGTCGAAGGCTTCCGCAGCATGGGAGGAAGTGTTGGTTGCGGCAATGCCGTTGACATAAACTTTCCCAGCGCTGGGCGTGATCACCATGGCGACATGCGTCCACTCATTGTCGGGAACATACAACCCCGACGACCAGCTCCATTTATTGCCATCCCAGTGGTAGCGCAGTTCGTTGTCGCTTTTCAGGCTTATCCCGGCGGTAGTGGTACCACCCCGGCAAAATACCAACGCCGCCCAGTCGTTTTGCGGCCCATCGGGTTTGATCCAGGCACTGATGGTAACCGTATTGGAATTGAGGTTCAAGGGCTGTGTTATGGCCACATAATCGGTGGAGCCATTCAGCTGGAGGGCATTTCCGGGAATACTGTCCATATCGCAGCCATTGGCCACAGTGATGTTCAGCGTATCCTTAAATGTCCCCAACGGGGTGGCGAGGGTCATGATGGCCTGCTTGGCGCCGCTGCTGCCGAACACCACCTTTGGTGTACGGGTATTGGCCCCACTGACAGATTGCGGTGCAGGGCTGAACGACCAGGACCAGGAAGCGCCCGCATGCAACACCGCGGAATAATCATCGAAGTAAAGGTGTCGCGGGTACAATTTCCCACCAACCTGTTTGGGCCATGGCCTCTGCACAACAACCGTTGCAGAAGGCTCATAGCTTCGGATTCCCAAACGCCAAAGCCCAGTTCCGTTCGGATTTTGCCATCGCGATAAAAAGGGCGGATGCGGTTTGTTTGCGCCGACAGTGGCAGGCCTGTAGAAAAAGACTGCCAATCCGGTAAGGTATTGTTTCGGTAGTAAACGTCGCATTGGTGCCGAGGTAGACGCCCCCATCGGTGCCATATTGTACCATCACATCGGTGATGCGTACATTATCCACGTCGTGGTGGTCAGGTTGGTCCAACGCTGTCCACCATCGGTGGTTTTGTATACTTTTTTCCCATTCGAGCCATAGGAAACCGCCACCCACACGACATTGGAATTTTCAGCAGCAACAGCCATTTTCACCCGGTCGTTGTTGTTGGGCAAAGGCAGGGGTGTACACAAGGCAAATGTTTGTCCGCCATCTGTGCTGCGCCAAATCGCGTCGTCGGTGCCATCCCACTGCGACACATACATGACCTGGGGATTGGATCGGGCAACTTCAATTTCAAAAACAGTGTTGTCAACGGTACCCGGAAAAGTATGCAGGGCGGCAAAGGAGGTCCCGCCGTCGGTACTTTTCCACAAAATGTTATCAGATCCGATATACACCGTATTCCAGCACGCAGGGTGCCAAACCATCTCGGAATTTGCGAAGTAAGCATAACTTTCGTTTGGCCAAAGGCCAACAGAAAAGCCACCCAACCCGTTCCCAAAGCCCGGCAAGAGAATATCCCCACCGATGTCGGAATGGTATACCTTTCTTTCAGGGCCCGGGTTGACGTATCCTGTAGCTGCTTCAGCGCCACCCATGCGGTAAAACTTACCCGGCGGAAAACTTTCGTGCCAGGCCATGTTACCATTGTGGTACCTGCCGCCAACCAGAATATCTTCGTTCCAGCCACTGCCAAACCCCCATAGGTCGGCGCCGGAAATGCCATTCATCCGGGCAACGATGCTGCCGCCAAAATCATTGGAATAATTCAGTCCGCCATCAGAGGAGATCCACAAATCGGAGCCCGACACAGCGAGCCATTGAATGTCAGGGTGGCTCCAGCTCAATCCGCCCACATAACTACCGAGTGCCTGCCAGCTGACGCCACCGTCGGTGCTTTTGAACCAGGAGGTGCCCCCCGCGATAATTTGATTGGCATTGGAAGGGTTCACCACAATCGCCATATCGTAAAAACCCTGATCGAAACCCGTTGTACCGTTGTGGGCCATCAGGTTGGTGTGGCCAGGAATGGTATAGGCGGAATGGCTGTTGCCGATGGCATTAGCCGGATTGGTATTCGTCCAGGAGTCTCCGTTGTTGGTGCTGACAAACACACCGACGTAACCGTATAAGTTGCTGCCATTGCCGCAGAGGTAAGCGTACAGTTTGTCGGGCTGTGAGGGGCAAACGGCAATGATGGCCCCACCGACGGTTTCACCCGATCCTGGCGACCACCAGCCGGCGCTGTACACCGTCCAACTTGCCCCCGCATCGGTGCTTCGCATAAAATTGGAGCTGGCCCCATTGTCGCGCACCAGAAAGTAAGTGTCGTTGGCGCCGGGCTTGTTTTTAACCGTCCAGGTGTCGTTGGTAAAAATTTTGGTCCAGTTGAGGCCCCCGTCCGTGCTGCGCAACAAGCCTTTGTTGGTCGCCGAAAGGATAATATTGGGGTTGCCCGGATGGATGGCGAATTCCCGGACGCTGAGCCGCTCCGCTGTACACCGTGTTCCAGTCAGCGCCCCCATCGAGGGTTTTAATAATTTTTCCACTGGTTCCACCAAACACAATGTTTGGGTCGTTGGGGTGAATTTTGACAGCATTAAAGGAGTTGTGGTTGACATCAGCCGTCAAAAGCGTCCAGTTCAGGCCTTTATCGGTGGTTTTCCACATGCCGCCGGTTTCGCCGCCGGCATAAAGAATGCTGGGATTTGATGGTGCAATATCAAACGAATAAATGTTGGTTTGCCAGGTAACTTCCGGGTCGGCATCGATATCCCAGGTGGATTTCGGGCCGACGAAAGTCCAGCCCAACTGGTTTTCGGCTTGCCCAGCGGGCTTCCGCGCCGCGCGCCTGCTTTGCTCCAGCAGATCGACCTCTTCGGCTGAGGGCAGGCGTACATCGCCATCGGCCTGTGTATAGGGCCGCGCCCAATGCATCCAACGCTTAAAGTATTGGGTGTAGGCGTTTTTTTCAAAATCATGGGTTGCATACCAATCGTTGTAGGCGTTTTGCACTTGCCACGCATTGGGGTTTTCTTCCAGCATCAGGTGCATCCAGTTGGGGGCATCCGGAGCCACGTATATCAAATCGGGTTTGTCCTGGGCAAACAGAACGTTGGCAATCAGGACCAATAAAAACAGCAGCGTACTTTTTTTCATGCGAAAAGTGTTTATCTGACGGTAAAGATAGGCAGTACGCATCGATTACCCAGTGCTGAAACAAATGACAATGCAATAGCAATCGTGCATAGATCGCGATAAATATTTGCCAATAAGCATATATCCCTATCTTTGACGCAAAATCAATACAGCATGTCCGATATCGTTTTTTCCCTCATTGCAAAAGAACTTCAGCGCCAACAGGAAGGCGTGGAACTGATTGCGTCCGAAAATTTCACCAGCCCGGCGGTTATGGCTGCGATGGGTTCCTGCCTGACCAACAAATACGCTGAAGGATACCCCGGGAAGCGCTATTACGGCGGCTGTGAAGTAGTAGATGAGGTGGAACAACTGGCCATCGACCGGCTGAAAGAACTCTTTGGCGCGGCATGGGCCAACGTGCAACCGCATTCTGGCGCCCAGGCCAATGCCGCGGTATTCCTGGCTTGCCTGCAACCGGGTGATAAGATTTTGGGCTTCGACCTGGCTCATGGTGGGCACCTTTCACACGGCTCCCCGGTCAATTACTCCGGCAAGGTTTACAACCCCTCCTTTTACGGTGTGGAAGAAGCCACCGGGCGGATTGATATGGATAAGGTAGAGGCCATTGCTTTGCGGGAACAACCCAAACTCATCATTTGTGGCGCTTCTGCCTATGCCCGCGAATGGGATTACGCCCGCTTCCGCGCCATTGCCGATAGGGTTGGCGCGCTCTTCATAGCGGACATTGCGCACCCGGCCGGACTCATTGCTGCCGGCTTGCTCAGCAACCCACTGCCGCATTGTCATATTGTAACCAGCACGACCCACAAAACCCTTCGTGGCCCGCGTGGTGGCATCATCATGATGGGCCAGGACTTTGAAAACCCCTGGGGGCGGACCACGAAAAAAGGTGCGCCCATAAAAATGTCGTCCATCCTCGACAGTGGTGTATTCCCCGGTATGCAAGGCGGCCCATTGGAGCATGTCATTGCCGCTAAGGCTGTGGCATTTGGCGAAGCCCTTCAGCCTTCTTTTAAAGAATACGGCAAACAGGTTATCAAAAATGCACAGGCGATGGCGGATGCATTCCTCCAACACGGCTACAACATCATTTCCGGTGGCACCGACAACCACCTGATGCTCCTCGATCTGCGCTCCAAAGGCGTTACTGGAAAACTCGCCGACCATGCCCTGGGCCAGGCTGATATTACAGTCAATAAAAACATGATCCCATTCGACCCGCAGCCACCGATGACCTCCTCCGGCATCCGCGTTGGTACCGCTGCCATCACTACTCGTGGTTTCCGGGAAGACGATTGCCGAAAGGTGGTGGAATGGATTGATGATGTACTGACCCACCCCGAAGATGCCGCCCGGCATGCGATGATTGCCAAGGAGGTGAAGGCGTATGTAACGCGGTTTCCGTTGTATGCCGATGCCAGTACCCTGAAAATATAACTTGGAAAGATGCCCGGATGGTTGCAAACGGATATTCCAGCAGCCTTGCTGCTGAGCATTGGATGTACCGGAGCCTATTTTTTTTACCAAAAAGGGCAGATCAGGTGGACACTGGCTGCTGTAATGGTAGTTGGCATAGTGTTCCGGCTGTATGCTGGCCTAGATGTCACCAGGTTAATAACCGCGCCAGCAACGGCAAGTAGTTGGCATAGTGTTCCGGCTGTATGCTGGTCTTGATGGCTATTTACACGAATACGACGAGCAATACCATGCTTTGGTAACCTTTTCTGAAATCCATGGCTTGGCTGTTGCTGTTATTGCCCCTTCGGTATGGGTTAGAACGCAGCAAAATATTTCAGCATCTGGAGTGAAACCCCGAGTGGGGCAGGGAGTTGCAATACATCAAGTCAAACATCAGCACTCCGCCCCACAAAACGGTTGTTTTTAACGTGGGGCACAACATTGAACTGATGTTTCACACTGGTGCAACGGCATATTCCATTGATGCAGATGCCGTTTTGGTTGACAGTCTGAAAGCCAAGGGATGGGAGGTATGGGCATACCGACGAGGAAAAATCACTCACTTATAAAAAGCACAGAACCACCTTCTTATTCGTCAGGATCCTGCAGTTTTTCCTTGCGTTTTTTGTGTTTGAGTACTTTCGCCTCGTAGTAAAAGACAACGTCTTCTGCAATATTCTTCGTCTGGTCGCCAATACGCTCCAGTTTGCGGATCATGGATAAGATAAGGAGGCATTCTGTATTTGATCAGGAAAAAGCGGCGATGCAGTCGGCTACTTTTGGAGCGACTCCTCATCGATCGCATCCAGCATTTGTCGCGCTTAAAGATCGTGCGCACGAGGCGGGTATCTTCCGAGTCAAATGCTTCAAGGGTAATCCGCCAGCATCTCTTTGGCTATACCGTACATCGTAATCTGGGTTCTTTCGAGCATTTCCCGCTCGAAATTCTTGTCGGCATCCAGTACAAAATTTGCAACACTGGCGGCAATATCACCGATTCGCTCCAGATTATTGGCTATGCGCATGGTTGACAGCGTAAAGCGCAGGTCGGTAAGCCACCGGTTGAAAAAGGGCAAAAATGTCTTCATAGTCACGGTCAATTTTAATTCAAAAAATTGACCCGTTTTTCTCTTTCCACGACCTGCATGGCAAGGTCGCGGTCAAAATTTATGAGTGCCTCTTGGCCCTGGTCCAGTTGATTCACTACCAGGTGCCACATTTTCAGAAGGTCTTTTGAGGAGGGCTATTTCGGTATCCAAATGTGTCATTTCCCAATCTTTAATCGTGTTGCAAAAGCGGTAATCTATCAAAACGGCCGGAGATATAGTTTTCCGTTTGTTGAACGGACGGGTTGGTGAATATTTTCCGGGTCGCATCAAATTCCACCAAATTACCCAAGTAGAAGAAGGCCGTATGATCGCTAACGCGCGCTGCCTGCTGCAGTTGTGGGTAACAATCACGATGGTGTATTCTTTTTCAGTTCAAAGAAGAACCAGCTTCTATTTTAGCAGTAGAGAGTGGGTCGAGCGCAGATGCCGGTTCGTCCATAAGCAAGATAGAGGGTTCAACTGCCATGTTTGCGCAATGCAAAGGCGCTGTTGTTGCCCGCCAGAGAGTTCAAAAGCCGACTTCTTAAGTTTATCCTTTACTTCATCCCACAATGCTGCCTGGTGTAGCGTTTTTTCCACCTGTGCATCGATCACCGACTTATCTGTAATACCATTGACACACGCAGCCCGTAGGCCACATTTTCGTAAGTGCTCGGGGAAGGTTGGGCTTTTGAAATACCATACCCACATTCCGCAAAGACTGTCCACTTCGTTAGGCTTGATTTTGTAAATATTTGTACCATCAATTTCAACCTCGCCTTCAATCCTGGTATTTTCGATGGAGTCGTTCATACGGTTGAAAATCCGAAGATAAGTCGACTTTCCACAGCCGCATCTGGGACCAATAAAGGCCGTCACGGAATTGGCCTCCCATATTGATCGAAATGCCGTGCTGGCGCATGAAAATCGCCGTAATACAAGTGAACGTTTTTGGTTGCTATTTGTACATAACTCAATTCATTTTCACTTTTTGCCAAAGTAACTGCGGAGCCCGCTGCGGTCAGATTGACAATCGAGTACGATGACAATCAGCGCAAGCCGGTTCCATATCTTATCGGTCGGACGCCTCTATTTGAGTGCCGCCGGTAGATATCACATACAAATGATAGGGCAATGCCATACATTGGTCAAGCTCTATCCCCGACGGAAGTTTTGGTAAGAAATAAGCGGCAACGGTAAAGAGAATGGGCGCAGTTTCGCCCGAAACACGCCCTACAGCCAATATGATACCGAGTAAAAATGACTGGGCAGTGCTGTTGGTAGTACCCCGTTTCGCGGCGGTGTACCAGCGTGGTAGATCTGCAAACCATGGCTCGCATGCCGAAAAGTATTAGGAACCGACTTGCAGGCTCTCCTCTGTCGTGCGGATGATGATTGACGGAGCCGTAGCAGGCCCAGGGTAAGCGAACCGGCCAAAATAGAAGCACCGAAGCCCGGTTGATTAACAAGCAGAGACATGCCAAACAGGCCAAAAATAATGGAAGGTACACCGGCAAGGTTGTCCGGTCATCAATTGAATAAAACGTTTCAGCGCGCCAGCCCAGGCATATTCATTTACGTAAATACCGGCCAGCACGCCCACTGGAACGGCGAACAGCATGCTGCCAAGAACCAGATAAACAGTTCCTTACAATGGCCGGGAAAATTTTCACCCGAAGTCGTAACATTCTTAGGGCCAATGAAGTCAGGAATTCCCAATTAATCACGCCAATGCCCTGTTTTACAATAAAAAACAGAATCAGGAACAGTATTCACTATGGCGTGGCTCAAAGCCACCCGGCAGTACCAAAAGCAATGGCTTCCACAATGCGTTTGCGCCGGTCGGCGCTGCTGGGATGATCCATATTATTGCTGTTTTATCTCTTTTTCAATACCAGTTCAACAAACAGGTTAATGATATGCAAGTGTAATGACAAACAAGATACACCCTAAAGCAAAAGCGCTTTGAAATGGAGCCGCCTGAAGGCGCCTCGCCAAGTTCTGCGGCAATGGTTGCGGGAATAGTCCGGACTGGCTGCAACAAAGAGAATGGGGATAATAGCCGAGTTGCCTGTAACCATTAATACGGCCATGGTTTCACCAATAAACGCGCCCAATCCCCAAAATAGCAGCTTAGTGACACGGAAACCTGCATAGGGTATCATGACATTTTGATGGTCTGCCAATGTGAAGCGCCCAATGCAAGACTTGCCATCCTTCATATATCTGGGTGTTGTACGCAGTGCATCTTCCATTCATGGATATAATGGTAGGCAATGCCATAATTCCGAGGACAATACTTCCTGCAAGGGCTGTTTCTCCATGATGAAATTGAACTGTTCCTGTACAAATGGTAC
>JADJUJ010000011.1 GCA_016710765.1 Lewinellaceae bacterium
TACTCCCTTCACGCCCGATTCTGAAGCGATGTGGAGGTGGCGTTTCCATCCCAGAGTGGAAAACGGCTGACCTGAAACGCCAGCGTCTCATCCTTTGTCCGAACTGGAAATGCCAATCGGAAACTCCGCTTTGCGAAGCACTGAAGTCGTGGATCATGTCCAGCGGAGCCTCAAAACTGGGTAAGTAACATTTTGCCGAACTGCCCGGGCGCGCCGAAATTCAGTGAGTTGGGGAATTCCCGGAGTTCACCGACAGTAGGCGCCAGAGCGGGAGAAATCGACGGCCTGTCCGAAAAAATCTGGGGTATGAAAAAGGAGGAGTGCGTAAATAGACCTTTCATACCGATTTTTTCAATTTATGGTTAGAAACAGAATGTTGCTAACTATTCCATCAGCCTTGATTCTTGGGTACAACGCACGGAAATTTCCCGGCTAGGAATGGGAGAAATCCAGACGATTTGCTATCGAAAACCTGCTGAAAACCACTTGCCGGACAGGCAAGACAATAGTTCCTGACAGGCATTTCATAATTCACGTTAAATTATGGAAATGTCCCGGAATAATTTGGAAAACATGTGGTTTAAAAAATTTGGCCGTCAATTGATCGGCCCTCCAATACAATGCCTCCTTAATTGATGGTGTGACTATGACAATACACTCAGTACCGCCAAGGCTGCACCCAGTTCAACTTCATCGGCGTCCAGTGCGGTTTTTGCATACTCCTGCAAGGCCAAAGCAGCATCGGCTCCGCCCAAAATATCATGTACCCTGCCATTGTCTTGCAAGTAGGCCATGGCAGCCTCCCTGCTGGGGAGTTGTTCCAGCGCGGCTAACTGCGCAAGATTATTGCCCGTCAAAATGTCGGAGTGTCGGAGGCTCGCTGGCAGACCGTCGAAACCTATGCCAAACTGGGTGACCTTTTGAACAATTTCACACACTGCTTTTCCACTGGCACGAGCGTAATAAAAGCGGCCCATACGGCCCATTAAATCGATTTTATGGGGATCGATCCGGCCAGAACTGACAATACCGATTCGCTGATGTGCATCAGCAGGATACGGCAAATGATCAGGTTGCCAGCGCCACCATCGTCGCCAAGGGGCAGGATTTGCTCCACCTTGCATTCCATTTGTACTGGACTTTCCGCCACGCGAAAGGGCGTATTAACTCAGAGGCAAGGGGCGTAAAGCCGGCTTTCTCAAACTCGCTGATATCCGCGCCGTATTCAACACTGGCAAGGGCCATCTGTCGGACAATATCATAAGGCACTACATTGATGACGACTTCACCGGTGTCCTGAACATTTTTCAGGGTATCCTTGGTGGTGTTGTTGGCCACACGCCGGTTGGCAGAAAAAATCAGGATGGGCGGGTTGCTGCTGAAAGCATTGAAGAAACTATAAGGGGCCAGGTTCAGTACGCCATCGCTGCTGATGGTGCTGGCAAAGGCGATAGGGCGTGGCGCCACGGCACCTAAAATATATTGGTGTAAATCAGCGGTGGGTATCTTGGTGGGGTCGATTCGCAACATGTTGGATGCTATTTTTGTTAAATATTGGTCAGTAGCATGGCATTAGGTATGAAAAAGTATGGCCATGCCAATTCATAATGCAAAGGTAAACTTCCATTGCCGATATTCGCGCCACAAACGACAATTCACAACAGCATACACCATGACATCCAAACAAACGCAATGGGGCCTCGGTATTTTGGCCCTTCTTGTCATGTTTGCCTGGTACCAGTACCGCAAACCCAATTTTAGTGCCGGTGAACCCTTGCCGGTTTTTTCAGCCCTTTCCATGAATGGCGACAGTATTCGCAGCACCGATTTTCGCGGCAAATACGTTCTCGTGCAGTTTTGGGGAGTTGGTGCGGCCCCTGCCGGGCGGAAAACCCGCAACTCGTTGGCCTGTACCAAAAGTTTCAGCCCAAAGGATTCGATATCCTCAGCATCGGCATTGAAACCAATGAGGCCCGCTGGAAAAATGCCATTGAACGGGATGGTATGATTGGCCCAACCACACGGCCGATTTTAAACGGTTTGATGGCCAACTGGCCACGCTTTTCAATGTGAAGTCCATCCCATCCACCTTTCTGGTCAACCCACAGGCAAACATCATCGCCGTCAACGCCCAACCGGCTGAAATTCAGCAGATATTGTCACAGAATTTGGGTGTTCACTGCCAAATTGACACCAATATAACAGGGGGCATAAAAATTGTGGGTGCAATTCACCAGAACCTAACCTTATGGCATTAAGAAACCCATTTAAAAAGCATACTAATATGTCGGAGAAAGACACCCATACATCCGAACAGGAATTGCAAGATCAGGAGATGGCAGCGCAAGAGGGCAATGATACCGGTAGTGAGGAGCACCATGATGCTTCTACCGCAGCACTTGATACGCTGAAAAAACAACTGGAAGAAGCAAAAAACAAGTATCTCTATCTGCTTTCAGACTTTGAGAACTATAAAAGAAATGCAGCCCGCGACCGGACTGACCTTATTCAAACGGCAGGTCGCGACATCATGACCAGTCTGTTGGATGTGCTGGATGATTTCGATCGGGCGGTGAAAAACAATGCTATGCCGGATGGTATCGGGTTAATTCACCAGAAAATGGTAAATATCCTTCAAAGTAAGGGCCTCAAGGGCATTGGCACAAAGGCTGGCGACGCGTTTGATGCCGACGTTCAGGAAGCCGTTGCGGAAATTCCCGTGCCCGAGGAAGACGCCAAGGGCAAAATTGTGGATGTACTGGAACCTGGTTACATGCTGGGCGATAAGATTATCCGTTACGCAAAAAGTAGTTGTAGGAAATAAGCCGCATCCTACTGTGGCATGGAAAATTACCATTATTGAATTATTGAAATGGCAAAACGCGATTATTACGTGGTGCTGGAGGTTTCTAAAACGGCCAGCGCCGATGACATAAAAAAGGCTTACCGCAAAAAGGCAATCGAGTTTCACCCGGACAAAAATCCGGGCGATAAAGCCGCCGAGGAGAAGTTTAAGGAGGCTGCAGAAGCTTATGAAGTGCTCAGCGATGCGGACAAAAAAGCGCGCTACGATCGTTTTGGCCATGCCGGTATGGAAGGCATGGGCGGCGGTGGTGGCGGCTTTGACGGTATGTCGATGGACGATATCCTTCGCCGCTTTGGCTTTGACTCCGACGATATTTTCTCAGAGTTTTTGGCGGCGGCGGCCGCAGGGGCGGTGGCGCCCGCCGACCAAGAGGAGAGCGGGGTTCCAACCTGCGCATCAAGGTGAAGATGACCCTGGAGGAAATTGCCACGGGTGTCAATAAAAAATCAAGGTGCGTAAGCAAGTCAGTTGCAATACCTGCAACGGAAGTGGCGCCCGCGATGCCAGTTCGGTGGAAACCTGCGGCACCTGCCGTGGCGCCGGAACCGTCAACCGCATTACGCAAACCCCTTTGGTGTGATGCAAACGGCCCCCTTGCCCTACCTGTGGCGGCGCCGGACACACCATCAAGGCGCCCTGCAATGTTTGCAAAGGCGATGGCCGGGTATTTGGTGAAGAAACCATCGAAATGGATCTGCCTGCCGGCGTACATGAGGGTATTCAACTCTCCATGTCGGGCAAAGGCAATGCTGGCGCCAAAGGCGGGCCTGCCGGTGATCTGATCATTACCGTGGAAGAATTGCCACACGATGATTTTGCCCGAAATGGCAACGACATTGTACACGAACTCTTCATCAGTATCGCCGATGCAGCCATGGGCGCGCAACTGGAGGTGCCAACCCTCGACGGAAGGGCCCGGATCAAATTGCCGCCAGGAACCCAATCAGGCAAAATCCTGCGGCTGCGAGAAAAAGGCCTGCCGGAACTCCAATCCTATAGAAAAGGCGACGAATTGATCCATGTCAACGTCTGGACGCCTAAAAAACTCAACGACGAAGAGAAACGTTTGCTGGAAAAATTGCGGGAAATGCCCAATTTTCAACCCACTCCAGGCAAGGAAGACAAGTCCTTCTTTGAAAGGGTGAGAGAAATGTTTACCTAAATATTTTATTTTCAAAAGCAAGGCATTACATTTGCATCCGCTTTTAAAAAAAGCAACTCTTGGCCGCGTGGCGGAATTGGTAGACGCGCTACTTTGAGGGGGTAGTGTCCTTTCGGATGTGCTGGTTCGACTCCAGTCGCGGTCACGTAAAAATAACGAGTCATTCCTTTCGGGATGGCTCGTTTTGTTTTGGGGGGGATAGGACCACAAGTCTCTTTTTCTTCGTTTTAATGCTCCGAACCCTGAGAATATAACAGTCTAGTTTGACCTCATAAGCCATAATAAATTGATTTTAAAGGTTTATCGTTCGCTTGGATTATTAATTTCTAAGATATGAAATGACAAGGTCGCCATGTTTTCGACCTTGAAAGACCGTACAATTATCTCCTTCCAAATTGGTTCAACCAGGCCAATGTCAGATTCCTTCTGATATTCTGCCATCCAGAGATCAAAGCCATGATCTTCCGCCTTCCGCTCCCACACATAATGGTTTACCACAACATACTGCCCATTCTTTCCCAGTCTGAAATAAAGGTCATCATCTTCAGAGTAGGTACCGCATTTATCAGTGGATTTTGAAAAGCCATTTTCACTTAGAAAGAAAAGTACGTTGGCCAAGCGTTGTTTTTCTGCGGCATTAAAGCCTTTCTTTTTCATTGGATTATTGGTTTGAGACAAATAAACCTTAGGCTAACCAACTCCAAATTTAGTAAGCCCATAAAAATAATCCTCTATTATATCAATGGTTCGTATCAATTAGGCGGCAATTTTGCCGAGTTCATAGAGTGATTTATGGCATGATGATTTTTTGCTTGGTGTGGGTTGAGCCCATACGCTACAAAAAATCGATCAAGCATGAGTTCATTGAAATATTGGGTTTTTATGTCAGCCATTGAAAATGGCCCTCTGAGGTTTTTTGGAACGTTGAGCCAGTGTAGCGCTTTTTTGATTGAAACAGCCGTCAAAGAAGCGTTGAAATGAAAATCCAGCGCCTCGGGTTGTCGACTCTGACAATGTTCCAATCCAGTGTGTTGCTTGGCATCCCTGAAGAGGAATTCCGATTGGAATCGGGCTTTATAGTATAACCACAGATCTGCTCCTGACAGGGTTTCAAGTGTGGAAGCATACAATTGGACACTTTGAATTGCTTCTTGTTCATCCTTATGTTGGACGACAACTACTTTGGCCCATTGCTTCCTGGATTTGATCCACACACGTCCTTCATAAGCAACTCCATCTTGATCGTCGCAGGCACAAGGACTGAAGTGTTCATCGCTAAGGTTGCGAACATCCAAGCGACCTGCGAACTTTTTATGTCGGCCGCGTCCTTGACGTTGGGCGCATAAATAGGGATAGAACATCACGGCCTCGTCGCGCACCCGAGTCATTAAATGCAGGTCACTTGCAAGCACTTTATCTACAAACGGTTTGCGGGAAAAGTAAGCATCTACTACTAGAAACTTACTGATTTTGAGCAACATATCAGCGTGGAGCCTTACAAGCGAACCGTAATATGCCAATAGAGATTCGTGCTGTTCAACCTCCTCTTTTAGGGTCTGTTGGGCAACTAAATGCATCGCCGTATGGTTCACAACATCAACAACTGAAAATGCACCGATCTCCAAACCCCATTTGGCTTTACCGGCACAACCCGACCAATGCCAACCAACATCAGGAGTGTGTTTGCCACTCTTGCTCAGATAACTGGGATCAAAACATTAAACCATTCCGCCGCTGTGGATTGCATGATCAAGTGATAGTTGAAGGTGGCCCAATCCATAGGGCGCCCAAAGTTCTTACGATAGGCCATCTCGCCTAAAATACCATAGCGTTCAGCGTTTAAGAATGTGTACCGACCTCGCATATTTAAAAATAATCGGAACAGGTGCTTCAAAAAATCCTGTCGCCACTTGTTCATTCCTGACATCTTGCCTAATATTGCCGCTGTGAGTGTCTCTATGCTCATAAGGTAAAAGTTGGTTTTGTTTCGCAACACAAACTTAAACTTTTACCTTTTTTTATATATGAAAAACTGAACCGCTATCGCGGCTCAAAATGATACGAACCATTGTTATATGTTACTCTACAAATAATGGAGGATCAACCTTTGAAAAAGATTCAAATGTCTATTCAAAACATGGAATAGACACTTGAATCAAAATTTTTGTTTTACAACATCTACTAATACTACTTAGTTAAGCAGCCTAATTGTCAACTATCGTCGTAACAGCAATCTTTCCATTGGTCAGTTTGCCCATAAGTGCTCCATCCATATGGCCATCTGGGTTGTGGTACAAGTTTCCCTGAAACTCAATCTCAGCGGTGTAGATGGTTTGCGTGTCTAATACCTCCTTATCGGCCTTGATTATTCGCAAATAGGCGTCGTCTGGCTGAGGGCCGAATCTTGAGCTTAACACCAACTTGTGGATTAGCCACGTGCCTGGCTGTGATACTTTGCGATCATAATTTAGCGTAAGCACAAGTTCGAAGGATGAACTATCTGATAACAGTTCATCTTGTAAAGGATAATCACCGACTAAAGCAAATCGATCCCATAATTCTTTCGCACTCATGTGTTTTGAAACGGTCGGTGCCTTAATAGATAAAATATACGAATAATTATCATAGTAAGATTGGGCTGCAAAAAATGCAAGCGCTTCACCCAAGTACCCGTTATTGGACACACTACTATCTGTTGAATATCCAAGACTGGTTCCACCACTGACAAAGTAACTCATGTATTTAGATGTAACATCAGCCCGTCAATTTCATTTGATAGGCATATTTCGTTGCCATCCAATAGTGCATACATGTAATCCTCATCTTGTATACCATTACAATCAAATTTCACACTGTCGATTATAGACTGAGTCCGCTCAGCACTTATCCAATAATCAATTGGTTCTTTTCGACAGGCTGTGATTAGTAATGACACAATTGATGCAAAAACTACCCTTATAAACCATTTCATAATTTCAAAATTTACTGAACGGTTACGTTAATTGTCTGATTGGCTGAAGCGCCAGTACAAGTATTTGTAAATGTAGCCTTTAAACTTCTGGCGCCCTGCAGCCACCAATGTACCTTGACCCAATAGTCTCCTTTATCTACGATCGAGCCTCCACTTTGTGGAAACTCCCATGCTAATGAATAATACTGGTATTGCTGGCTGGTTCCAACCCAATAAGTAACATCTGAACTTGTTGTAACAGTCGTAATTGGATCAATGAAACTCAAATCTGGGGGGAAAGCATTACTTACTGCCGCTGGAGAAAACTGGACTGCAAATGAATTTGGTAAGGTATTATTAGCACATGTGTAAGAATATGGTGTAATTATGACTGAAAATGCCGGGTTTACTGCATGAACATGATGTTGCGTAAATTTATTTACCCCTGTAGTAATTGAATCCTGTAGAGCGCTGCATTTGAAGTTACGACCCAATGTGTATTCAAAATATTATGCCCTCCATTCAATAATTGAACGGTATAATCATTGCAATCCGTATAATAAACAAAATAATCATTTGGCAGCGTACAATCTGGGTCCTGATCATCTAAAATCCCAAGCCAGGTTAGTAACGTTCCTGCTACACACCATGCGGCCCAAACCGCTAATCCTATAAATGCACCCGCTACAAATACGATAGTATAACTAACTGGGTGATTTGCAAATTGTGGAGCAATTTTTTCCCCAATAAATGCACCAATGACTGCACCAAGCAAAGCAACAGCAATGATTATATCAGGGTCGCAAGGCCCGTCCCTGTCCATTGCTGCGCCAAATTCACTACTAGGCAAAGTGGGAAAACCATATGTTGACAAGCACCCATAAATCGTCTTGAAAAACTTTAAGACAATTAGCTTTTGCTCATCTAATGAGCAAGTATCAATTTCTTGAGCAAGCAATATTTCTATTTCATGATCAACAAATTCATTGATTTGTTCTTCGGATGCATTGTTATTTTGAAGAATACTTAACGCAGTGTTCTCAACCTTTATAAAATCTGCTACAGTTTCGGAGAAACTATGTTTTTGAATAAGAAAATCCAGCATCCGATCCATATTAATTTCTGGACCTGCGATTAATGCAGCATCTCTACCAATCTTCAAAAGATTATTATACTCAAATGAATCAATATTTGCGTAGGAATTTACCTGGTTATACCCCCATCTTGAAGTTCTTTGCTCAGTTTGAAGTGCAAAAAAACCACTCAAAATATCATGCGTTGTCATGTCTAAAGTATCATATATAGACGTGCCTGTTCTGTCTCTTGCCATTAAACCTTTTACAGGGGCATCGTTTTGGAGTTCATGCTTGTTGCAGCCGATTACTCCAAAAACTAGAACTATTCCTAGGACAATAAAGGAATAAAACAAGGGTGACGTTAGAAATTTGGGATGAAGGATCTGTTTCATAATGGAATATTTAGGTGGTTAACAATGAAGTCGTGTGATTAAAACCTGTAATCCTCATCCATCCGCTTCACATGCTCCTCAAGTGACCGAGCATACAGGTCAGTAGTGTGTTTGGTCTTGACTGCCAGGCAGTCACTCATCTATATACACCTCCTTCCTCCGCATCAGAAAGTGCAGATACTGTATAGATGCCACCTTGGTCATCTCATCCTCGGTTACATAGGTGTGAACTAACTCCCATCCATGAGCACTCATCAGTTGAGGCAATCAACTGGAGATTTAAACTTGATGCTCTTACCTTCTTTGTCGGAAATAATGTTGGGAACCTTGCCCCAACCGGTTGCCACTTCGCCATAATCTACGGCCACTGTCGCTTTGCTGTTTGCACCACCGATCGGATATTTCACATCGGCGTACCGGTAAAACAGGGAATCTTGGCCTGGACAAATAGAGACCAATGCCATGAAAATGGCAAGGAATAAAGCGCGTTTCATTTTTCTACTTTGGTTTATTGATGTTGATGGTTTGTCGGTTTTAATACCTCCTTCTTCCCCAACCCTTCGATATTCTTGTCCTAATGGTCATCCCAGCCTTAACTCATTTTGAATAACAAACGCCTTTCCAGCACATTCAACAATAGATTTCGTGCGTACTCAAGTAGGCAAATTTTAGTTCTAACCCAATATTGCTTTAGCAAATATAAGTTCCGAATTCAACAGTTGCAACTCTTTGAAATTAATTGATAAGTAAGTGTCATATATGCCCCCCCCTACATCTGCCCCCGCAGTTCCTCCAGCCTTCCCGCTGCTTTAAGCAGGTTGAGCACCGCCAATTTGTAGGAAAACACCTGCTGCCAGTAATTGGTCTCTGCCTCAGAGAGCAGGGTTTGTGCGTTCAGCACATCGGTCAGCGGGGTTACCCCCTCCCGGTATTGCAGCACCAGTTTTTCGGCAATCTCACGTGCCAGGGACACATTTTCCTCCTGGGTTTTAAGTTGTCGGAGTGCGTTGCGGTATTGGGTCTGGTTCAGCCGAAAGTCAAGTTCTTTGGCGCCGGTGAGCTGGGAGCGGTCCACCTCCAGTTTTTGGCCCTCCAGGCGAAGCAGGTCGGCTTTTCGGTGGCGCCGGAATCCGTCGAATACCGGTACTTTGATTTTTACGCCTACATTGGCCATGCCATACCAGGAGTTCCGGTTGGGATCCCATACCTGCGGGTCTGCACGCTGGGTCTGGTACCAGGCACTGGCATGTGCGCTCAAGGTTGGATAGCCTTCTGCGCGCTGGCTTTTCCACTGAATGTTGTACAATTCTATTTGTTGCTGCAGCGCGCGGAACTCTGTGGTGGTTTCCAGCGAAAAAGGGCAGCGCCAACCAGCGCAGGGAGTCGGAGCCCGGGCTTTCATACTCCGCAAATGGTTCGAACGACTCATCCAGGGGAACACCACAAAAAAACTGCAGGGTTTGGCGCAAGGCTTCTATACCCGAGAGCAAGTTAAGCCGCTGGGTTTCGAGGTTGGTTCGCGCCACCCGTACCCTTTTCACGTCGGTGGGTATAGCAAAACCGTTTTGCAGTTGGAGGTCCACCATTCTTTGCAGGGCATCGAATTTTCCCATGTTGGCATCAACCGTACGGAGCAATTGTTCGGTTTGCAGGGTCTGGTAAAACACCTTGGCGGTTTGGTAAATCACCTCCTCTTCGCTGCGTTCCAGCAGGATGTCATACAGGTTTCGGGTAACGGCAATGGCGGGCAGCGACCTGCGGCCGGCCTCGCTGTACAGTACCTGTTCGAGCTCAACGCTTCCGGTCAGCGACCAGGGCTGACCAAACTGTACGGGTACATAGGGCTCTCCTGGTCGGCCCAGCACATCCCCGGGGATAAATTGGGTGGCGAGCACAGGGTTGTAATCGTACCCGATTTTGGCATCTACCTGAGGAAAACTGGCGCCGCGCTCCAGTCGGAGCCGTTGTTTGATGTACTCCTTTTCGAGTTTGGCTTTCTTTATCTGGGTGCTGTTGTTGAGTGCCAGTTGGAAAGCTTCCTCCAGGGTAACCGTGCGGACTGCTGGTGTGTTGACCTGCGCGTTGCTTTGGGCAATTTGCAGCAGGCATATCGTAAAAACCAATATTCGTTTCATAATACAAAGGTAGTCTGCAATCGCGAAAACAGGTGTCAAAAGTCTGTCTGCTCAGCGAATCAAGGTCAAATCACCGCGCATTTCTTCCAGGCGACCGTCGGAGTACCGAATTGCCGCCACCCAAACATAAACATCGGCGGGTGCATCCCTGCCTGCCTCGGTACCATCCCATCCCATTTCAAATTGGGAAGGCGGTAAGTGTTCGCCAAGGTAAACGTTTCTGCCACGGCGGTCAAATACCTGCAAGCGTTCGATTTCACGGATACCGCCTCCATCATACAGCATAAAATATCGGTTCTGCACTTCGGTTGCCCCTGGATAAAAAACATTGGGGGCGTAAATGGATCGTTTCCGATGCACCGTTACCGTCCGCTGCTCTTCCGCCCGGCAGCCCTGGTTGTCGATGGCTACAATTTGAAAGGTGGTATTAAAACGCGGCGCCAGAAAGAGATCGGTATTATTGGAAAAAGCATATAAAGTGGGAAGCGCCCAAAGCGTATCAATAGGGTGGTTGCCCTGCGGCTGCAGCATGATGGTGTCGCCGGAGAATATATCCTGATCAGGGCCGGCATCAAACTCAAACTCAAGGCCGGTGGGTAAAATGGCTGCGGTAGACTGGATGCAACCATTGTCATCCACAACATCAATAAAATAACTGCCAGGGGCCAGTTGCATCCAGGTACTTTGCTGGCCGAAATTGCCCTGGTTAAAGGCAATGCCATAGGGCGGTAAACCACCCGTCAGACTTTGGATGCTGACGGCGCCGCTGTTTTCGCCCAGGCATTTTTCGCCCGTTACAACAAGATCAATCAGTATGTCAGGTGGAGCATTGAGTACCAAGGGGAAACTAAGCGAGCAACCTTGGGCGTCGTATACCACAGCCTGGTAATTACCAGCCGGAAGGCTGTCGGCCTCCATCTGCAACTCTCCGGAAGGCCAGGAATAGTGATAAGGTGGCGTTCCTCCGCTGGCATTCAAACGCGCACGGCCATTGATGGCATTGGCACAGGCCACGGGAAAACCATTGTAGTTGGATAGTACCTGAAGTGCGCCTAACAGGGGTGGCGGCTCGTTTATGCTGGCCGATAGGGTGGTATCTGAACCGTTGGCATCAGTCAGCATAAACTGGTAGTCGCCAGGTGCTAAATTGTTCAATTGAAGGAATGGGTTGCCAGTATCCAGTACGCCGGTGCCGCCATTACCGGTATTGGTATTTGACCAGGCCAGTTGAATGGGTGTTGCGCCCGACAACAAGGTGAGGCTGGCCGCGCCATTATCCAGGCCTGTGCAGGATACATCTGTGGTCGCAAGAATCACATAAATGGAAGATCCAGGCTGAGCAAGCCCAACGGAGGAATTCAGCAACAGCCATAAAGCAGGAAAAGTGAAAAGCCATCTCATGTTGGAAAAATAAGGCGGGGCGGAGGTATAACGCTATTCCCAGTTGCGTTGTTTGCGATAGGCCACTCCCCTGAAAAAAGCAACAGCGCTGCCGTCGGCTTTTTCTACCCGGATGGCATAGTTGGAAATGCTGTTGCCCAGTTGTTCTTCAACGGCTTGGGCCAGCAACACATCGCCTTCCCGGATGGGTGCGGCATGTTCAATGCTGCAATGGATGGATACTGCGTGGCGGCCATGGGAGTTGCAAGCGAAGGCGAAGGCACTGTCGGCCAGGGAGAAAGTGATACCGCCGTGTGCCACGCCAAATCCGTTCAACATTTCCTTCCGAACCACCATGCGCAGGCTGCAGGTTCCGGGTCCAATGTCCAGCAGTTCCATACCCATCCACTGGCTGAAAGGGTCGTTGTCGAACATTTTATGGAAGATCTCAAGCGGCGTCAAATGGCGTTATTTAGGGGTAAAAATTGCGTTTTTCACGCTGCATTTTGCGCAGCAGGCGACAGCAGCGATAACGGTCCTCCAGGTACTCAACATAGAGTGCGTCCAGTTTTTCCACTACTTTATCGATGCCGATTTCATCGGCCCATTGCAGGAGCCCATTGGGGTAATTTACGCCTTGCGTCATGGCCAGATCGATGTCTTCCCGGTTGGCAATGCGCAGATACAAGGCCTCCGCCGCTTCATTGATCAGCATGCAAAGTATGCGTTGCAGTATTTCATAGCCCAGCGCTTCATCTTTGGTGGGTTCGGGCGCCACAGCGCCTTCCCGGTAATCGTAGAACCCGCGACCGGATTTGAGGCCGTAATATTGGGCGTCTACCAACCGTTTTTGGGTAAATGAAGGCTTGTAGCGGGGGTCGTAATAGAAAGCCTTGAAAACGGTTTCCGTAACCGTATAGTTGATGTCGTTGCCGATGAAATCCATGAGTTCAAAGGGGCCCATTCGGAATCCACCGAGTTCGCGCATGGCCCAGTCGATGGTTGGGGCATCTGCGATGCCTTCATCAAGGATGCGCAATGCTTCTCCGTAAAAAGGCCGTGCTACGCGGTTGACGATAAAGCCGGGGGTGTCTTTGGCTATAACGGTGGTTTTTCCCCGGCTGCCAATCAACGTCCTGGCACGGGCTACCACCGCGGGGTCTGTTTGTATGGCTGGAATGATTTCTACCAGACGCATCAGGGTGGCCGGGTTGAAAAAATGGATGCCCAGGATGCGGTCTGGGGCCTTCAAGTGCGCACCCATGGCAGCAATAGATAAAGAGGAGGTGTTGCTGGCCAAAATGGTATCCCGGCTTACCGCCGCTTCCATACTTTTAAAAGCAATTTTTTCTGCTCCACATCTTCCACAATGGCCTCAATCACCAGAGAGCAGTCGCGGAAATCACTCATGTGGTCGGTAAACCGGATTCTGCTGATGATGGCATTGGCTTCGGCCTCTTCAATCTTGCCTTTTTCAACGCCTTTTTGAGCGATTCCTGGATTTTTTACTGGCACGGGTAAGTGCCGGCATGATATGGTCGCAAACAACCACCTCGTGGCCGGCAGCCGCTGCAACTTGCGCAATTCCGCTGCCCATTGATCCCGCGCCTAAAACTCCAATAGTTTCCATGTATATCCCTGATCTTTTTGATTTTTCAGGGGTGACAAAGGTAGAAAACCTGCCCGTAGCAAAACAGGTTGCGCGGGTTTTAGTGGCATATTTATTAAAAAAAATGCGTTCTTTTGTCAAAAATAACGCCCAATTGATAGAATCTACCCGCAAACGCATTCTTGGAATTGACCCTGGTACCAATGTACTGGGGTTTGCCGTCATCGATGCCGACAAAAAAGGTTATTGTATTGGTAGATATAGGTGTGTTGACTTTTGCACACATCAGTTCCGATCATGCCGTTAAACTTCGCTACATTTTCGAGCAGGTGCAGGATCTTATCCGCCAGCACAATCCCAGCGAAATGGCGATTGAAACACCCATTTATGCGCAAAACCCATTGTCCATGCTCAAGTTGGGCAGGGCACAAGGGGTCGCCATTGCCGCTGGCGTGGTGTGCGATCTGGCCATCACCGAGTATTTGCCCAAAAAAATAAAACGCGCCGTAACGGGCAATGGCAACGCCTCCAAAGAGCAGGTGGCCGGCATGCTGGAAAACATACTCCATCAGAAACTTAATCAAAAATACCTGGACGCTACGGATGCGCTAGCCGCCGCAGTGTGCCACCACTTTCAATCAGGGACCAAGCAAACCGGCACTAAAAGTTACTCCGGTTGGGGCGCTTTTGCCAAAGACAACCCCGATAAAGTAAAATAGGAATCGTGTTGGTCTTTAGTACTTGGACATTGGACGTTGGGCGTTGGATATTGGTCTTTGGTTTTGATCTCGTTTTGGTGCTTAACCAGCTCAAATACCAGCAAAGTTTGAATTTACTACTGAATACATTGTAACCTAAGTTTTATTGCATTTTGGCTGAATCTTTTGACACCATGCATCGGCTATTTTTATGAGAATAGCGCTGCTATTCCCACAAAAACAGCCTTGCCTGCAGCCAAAATCTTCTATCAAAACATCAAACAACTTAAGTTACAATGTACTGAACGCAAATTATTTAAAGCTACCCGGCAAAGCCAAAGACTAAAGACCAATGGCTAACCACAGATAAGAAGCAACCATCAACCATCCTCATTATAGGCGCCACCAGTGTAATTGGCGAACACCTGGCCCTGCAATACGCTGCTGCGGGGCATAAGGTTGGTGCTACCGGCCGGCGACTGGAATTACTTGAAAAACTACAGGCTGCTTACCCGGAGCATATCCATATTTTGCAACACGATGTAACGTCGCCTTCGCAAATGGTTGATATGGCCGCTTTTGTTGAACAATTGGGTGGCGTTGACGTGATGGTTTACAATTCCGGTGTGGGGCATTTTAACAAAAACATCGATTGGGCGCCAGAGGAAAATACCATCGCCATTAATGTGTCGGGTTTTACAGAAACGGCTACCTGGGCATATCGGTATTTTCGGGAACGCGGTGGTGGGCAGTTTGTCGGCATGTCGTCGATGGCCTCGATTATCCTGGGAAGCCCAACTGCACCAGCTTATGCTGCCTCCAAGGCGTTTATAAGTTCGTACATGGCCTCGCTAAGGGCCAAAGCGAAGTATGATAAGCTGCTCATTTACATTACTGATGTGCGCCCCGGTTTCGTAGACACCGCTTGTTCGCGGACAAAAAGGGATGTATTGGGTTGCCTCCCCGGAAAAAGCAGCGGCCCAAATAGTGCAAGCTATTGCCAGGCGCCGAAAAGTGGTATACGTTACCCGCCGCTGGGCACTGATGGCAAGGTTGGTGCTTTTTTGGCGGTTTCTGATCAATCGGTAAGGCGTCTATTGGGCTAAGAACGTGTTCGGATTTAACATTTTGGCGCCTGGGTGGCCAATTTTCTTCTGCTCGTCGTTATTTTTTAGACCCAGATTACCTGTATACGAATCTAAAAAATGCCTTGATCAAAACAGAATTTGCCTACCCAGCCATCCAAATGTTAAACCCGAACACGTTCTAATTTGTATGCGGACCCATTTTTTTTCAAAAAGAATGAACGTACCACCGGTAGCCGTGTATAAAGCGATGAAAACAAAAACATCGCATTATGAAAATCGCTCCAATTCTTCTTTTGCTTCAGTTGTTGCTCGCTGTATCGGCTTCAGCACAGCAACCTGTAGCTCGCATCACACAAGTAGCGCACAGCCAGAACTGGTACCTTGAGCAGGCCGCGCTTTGGCAACAACACCTGAAAGAGCAACCCAAGGACGCCGACGCCTGGTTGCAGTATTATTTTGCAGCCCGCTATGCCAATACAACCGGCGCATCTGCCGCGTTCGACTTGAATGCGATTGTTGATCAGGCAACAGCGCAGGTTCCGGCTACGGCCAGTGCTGAATTCCTGCAATACATGAAGCTGCTGGGCAGTATGGAGGCCTTTCCGCATTTGCTCAAAGCGTATGAATACCGGCCAGAATGGACGGATTTGTACCACGATATGGTGGGTTATTATGTGTTGGTCGGAGACGACTATACGGCAAAAGCGTTTTGCAGGAAATGGTTTGACAGTGGAGATTACTCGCCTGGCCTCCTGAAGTGGAATTACAACATGCTGATGTCGGTGGAGCAAAATGGGATACTCCTTACCTGGGGCGACAACGACACCTATCCCGTATGGCTGCTGCAATACGCAGGGGCATTCGAACGGATGTAAAAGTTTGGAACGTTCACCTTTTGGCTGGGTATGACGCCTACCGGAAACGCGTTTTCGAAGATGCCGGCATTCCGGAACCAGACTGGAATACCATTCCTCAAAATACCAGCGCACTGGAATTTCTGATCCATTATTTGCCTGGAAAAGGCAACAGTCCGCTTTACTTGGGTTCTGGAATACCACAAACGATGTTTGGCTCCCTGATGTCGAACCTGTCCAATACCGGCCTTGCGTTTCGGTATAGTGCCGCCAGTTTTGACAACCTCGCAGTGTTGCGCCGCAACTATGAGCAGCGGTTTTTGAAGGACTATTTGTTGGTCAATCTTGAGCCCGACAACAGTGCCGACATTGTGGCGGAAATGAACAGTAATTATTTACCCTCCTTTATTAGGCTTTTTCAACACTATGAGGCATCCGGAGAATCGGCTCAGGTTGATTTTTTGCGCACGATAATTTTGTCAGTGGCCGAAAAATCGGATCGCAAGGAAGATGTACTGGCTTATTTGGGTGAACCTGTGCGCAGTACCCTGGTGTCGGGGTTCAATGTCCGCGATCTGGACAAATCCATGAAAAAGGTAAGCGCCAGACTGTATGCCGACGAATCTGAGTTGTCCAATCAGCAATACGAACAGTTTTTATTGGACTTGGTACGCAACAAGGAATACAGTAAAATTGATTTTTGCAAAAATGAACGCACCGACTGGCGCGGTTTGTTGCCAGCGGAAGCCCGTGACCTGCCAGCGGAAGATCTTTTTGCGCATGGCAGTCCTGATGAACCGGATAAACCCGTTGAGAACATCAGTTACGAAGCAGCGCGGCAGTATTGCGCCTGGATCACGGAGGTGTACAACAATTCCAGCGATAAAAAGAAGCAATTCAAAAGGTACGGTTCCGTTTGCCTACTGAGGCAGAATGGAAACTTGCAGCCCGGGGGAATCAGCCAGAATCTTCGGATTATAGTTGGGGTGGTGGATTTGTGCGCAACAGCAAGGGCTGCTACCTGGGAAATTTCAAGGTGGACCAGTTGGAAAAAGGTAAACCCCTGGCAACTTGTCTGTCGAGTGATGGCGGTGCTTTTCCGGTAGGGGTTAATACTTATTTTCCCAACAGTTTTGGGCTGTACAATGTACATGGAAATGTGGCCGAGATGATCAATGAAAAAGGCTTTGCGATGGGAGGGAGTTGGAGAGATGCACCGCTAGATTGTACCTTAAACGCTAAACAGTCATTCCAGGCACCCGCTCCGCATATCGGCTTTCGCGTTTTCATGGAAGTAATTGAAGGAATAAAAACGAAAAAAGTGCTGTTTCGAACACCCAATTATTCGAGCCTTTCCGATGAGGATCTTCTGCGCCACATTACCCGTGGGGCAGAAGATGCTTTTTCAGAACTGTACCGACGGTATGGGGTCAGAATGCACCGTTTTTTCTGCCGGATGCGGCGCAACGAGACGGTGCGTGCCGATGATTTTACCCAGGAACTTTTCTTGAAAATCATCGAAAAACCCGAGGCATTCGACCCTAACCGTCGCTTTTCCAGCTGGATTTATACCGTTGCTGGCAATATGTGCAAAAATGAGTACCGTCGGCAGGAAAGCCGGCCTACCACAAGCCAGTTGCCCGAAATGCCCCATCATGCCGCGCTCCCCGAGCGGCTGGATCACTTGCTGTTCAGCAGCAAACTGGAACTGGCCCTGGAAGACCTGAATCCCGACCAGCGCCAGTGTTTTCTTTTGCGCTATCAGGAAGATTGCACCATGCGGGAAATAGCGGAAATCATGGACTGCCCGGAAGGTACTGTCCGATCCCGACTTTTTTACGCCTTACGCCAGCTGGCCGAACAACTCAAAATTTTTCAAATTGTCTGATATGTATTTGCTGCATCCCGAACTGGAATTATTGCTCCGCGAAAAGAACTTCGAGGACCTGTCCAACGCTGATCAAAGCCTGGTTTTACAGCATATTTCTGAACAAGATTACCGCCAATACCGGGAAATTCTTCTGCAGGCTGCCGGTGTGGGCAGGGCTGCAGGCCCCTCGCCTGCAGTGGCACGCCGCCTGCAAGCGGCGATGAAGGCTCGAAGCAAATCCAAAATGCCGCTGCGGCATACGCTGAGTGCTCCTGTCCCGGTTTGGCTAGCAGCGGCCTTTGCCTTACTTCTGCTGGGTGTGATGCAACTGTGGCAGCTGCGCCAGAACAGCAACGCTGCGCCGGTAGTGGCCTATGTTTCGGATACGGTACAAATAACCACAATTCTGCGCGACACCATTTTTATGGCCAATCCGGTGCCAGCAGCCATCATTGTTCAAAAAATCACAGATACCATAACCCTTTTTCAGGCGCCCCCCGAAACGGCGCAGCCGATTGCAATGCTGCATCCAGACTCGGTAGAGAAATCCTGGTCTGGGCAAGTGCCCCGTGAAAACCAGGGCTATTCGCTGCGCGACGACTCGGTTTACTTGAAACTCTTGCGTACCGTGCGATGAGCGCAGGGTAAGAAACTGTATCTTGGCGGCCATATTATGGCTACCCCGGAACATCCTTATTTTTCGCGGCTCCAGGAACTCCTGCAAATGGAGTTGGAGGAAGACCGCCGTGTTTTTTTGCAGTCTGTTCGAGAACGCCCGCTGTCTGAGCGCGTAACAGAAGGGTTTAGTTGGTACCCGCTCCAGGTGCTTCAAACCGGTTTTTCCCTTGGCGAAAAAGCCTATGTAGTAGTAGAGCGCACAACCCGGCTCAACGAACCGCATCAATTGCGCGCTGGCCAATCGGTCAGTTTGTTTACCCAGGCGCCGCATGTTACCCATCCCGACAAACAGGGTATCATCCACTTTGTGGAGCGGAATAAAATGAAAATCATTCTCAATGCCCGCGATGTGCCCGATTGGCTGAACCTGGGACAGCTTGGGGTGGATTTGATGTTCGACGACCGCAGTTACCGGGAAATGCAAAAGGCACTTGAAAAGTTGATGGCCGCTAAGGGCGATCGGCTGGCGGAACTGCGCCGCTTGTTTAGTCCGCCATCTTTGGAAAAAGGAGCCCAGCGGGTGCTGCCTCGCTTTACGGCAGCAGTGTCTGCGCCGCCCGAAGTGCCTTTGGAAGAGGATGCTTTTGGAAATAAGGAAAGCAGAGAAGGGGCTGCGAATGCCATTCAGGAGTTGAACCTTTCCCAGCAAAATGCCATTCAGCACATGTTGACTGCACTGGATGTATCGGTTATGCATGGCCCTCCGGGCACGGGCAAAACCACCACACTCGTAGAGGCCATCCGGTTGATGTGTAAGCAGGAAAATACCGTGCTGGTAACGGCGCCCAGCAATACTGCTGCTGATTTATTGACAGAACGATTGGCAGCAAGGGGGGCTTCAGGTAGTGCGGATTGGCAACATAAGTCGGGTGGATGATAGTGTGGTAAGTCATACCCTGGAGGACTTGCTGACAACTCATCCGGAAAGCAAAAATTTAAAGAAAGTCAAAATACAAGCTGCGGAATACCGGCGGCAGTCACGGCAGTTCAAACGCAATTTTGGCCATGAGGAGCGGCGGGAAAGAGCCCATTTGAAGTTGCAGGCGAAGGAGTTGGAGTCTTGGGCCATCACCCTGGAAAACCGAATGATCGATGAGATCATCAGCTCGGCACAGGCGATTACCTGCACGCTGGTAGGTGCAGCGCATCCGGTGCTGGAACCCTATCGTTTTCGCACCTGTGTCATTGATGAGGCTGCGCAGGCTCTGGAGCCTGCTTGCTGGATACCCATCAGCAAGTGCAGCAGGGTGATACTGGCAGGCGATCCATTTCAGTTGCCCCCGACAGTCAAGAGTTTGGAAGCCTCGCGAAACGGGCTCTCCCATACCCTGATTGAGCGTTGTCTCGAGTTGTTTCCCGAACAAATTCAATTGCTTAACCTGCAGTACCGGATGCACGAGGCTATCATGGGTTTTTCCAATGCCTATTTTTACAAAGGCGCCCTGCAGGCCGCTAAGGGGGTGGCAGGGCGCCGGCTGTTTACACTGGGCGCGGCAGGAACGGATATTACGGTGTTTGAACCGGTGGTATTCATTGACACGGCGGGCTGCGATTTTGAAGAAAAGACAGGGGAGGGCAACCAGCGCAAACCAAGCCGAAGCAACCCGGATGAGGCCGTTTTAATCCGGGAGCACTTGTTGCAACTGCTGGCTCATTTTCCCGGCGGGCGTTATCCCAGTATTGGCATCCTGTCGCCCTACCGGGGGCAGGTTGATTACCTGAATACACTGTTGCTGGACGATCCGGATCTGGGGCCAATACTGCAGGCAGAAAAAGGCAATGGAGGTGTGATCAATACCATTGATGGCTTTCAAGGGCAGGAGCGTGATGTTATTTACATCAGTTTGGTGCGCTCCAATGCCAAAAATGAAATTGGCTTTCTCAGCGATTACCGGCGCATGAATGTTGCCATGACCCGTGCCAGGATGCTTCTGGTGGTGGTGGGTGACAGCGCCACAATTGGGAAAAATAAATTCTACGAATCCTTTCTAGACTACTGCGCTACCAACGGGCGGTACGATACTGCCTGGGCATACATGAAATAGGTAACGCCCTTCGGAAACGGACAAAAAAAATCCCGACAACACCTTCTGTATTGCCGGGATTTGTATGATTCGGACAAGAAATTATCCTTTTGCGTTCTTGATTACTTCCTCCGCAATGCTGGCTGGTGGCGGAGCATAGTGGCTGAACTCCATGGTGGAGCTTGCACGACCGGAGGTCAGGGTACGCAGTGCGGTTACATAACCGAACATTTCTGAGAGGGGTACTTCAGCCTGAATGGCTACAGCACCGCCCATGCGTGTTTCCTGTCCTTTTGGAAGGCCACGACGACGGTTAAGGTCGCCAATAACCGGACCAACATACTCTTCTGGTGTGATGATCTCCAGTTTCATGATGGGCTCCATGATCTGCGGCTTGCATTTTGGTGCAGCCTCACGGAAACCTTCTTTGGCACAAAGTTCGAAAGCGATTGGTTTGGAGTCGACCGCGTGCATGGAACCGTCGTACACGCGAACCTTCATCGAGTCGATGTTGTAGCCTGCAAGAATACCATTGCTCATCATCTGCGTGAAACCATCGTTGATAGGTTTCATGTAGTTTTGTCGATGGAGCCACCAACAATGGCCCACTCGAACTGCAATTTCTTCTTGCCGCTCTTGAAGTCGTCGCTTTCCAGGAATTCAGCATCAGCAGGGCCGAGTTCAAATTCCATATCGGCGAACAAACCGGAACCACCGGATTGTTTTTTCAAGCGCTCACGGTGCTTGGTTTTGGTCGTCAGCGATTCTTTGTAGTTCACCTGTGGCGCGCCCTGGTTGCATTCTACTTTGAATTCGCGACGAAGGCGATCCACGATGATTTCCAGGTGAAGTTCACCCATACCAGAAATAACGGTCTGGTTGGTCTCGTCGTCGTACCGCACACGGAAGGTGGGGTCTTCTTCGGCCAGCTTGGCGAGTGCCATGCCCAGTTTGTCGAGGTCTTTCTGTGTTTTTGGCTCGATGGCCAGACCGATTACCGGTTCTGGGAACACCATCGATTCAAGAACGATCGGGTGGGCTACGTCGCAAAGGGTATCGCCTGTACGAATGTCTTTAAAGCCTACAGCAGCACAAATATCGCCGGCTTCAACAGAGTCGATCGGGTTTTGCTTGTTGGCATGCATCTGGTACAAACGGCTGATACGCTCCTTGTCGCCAGTACGGGTATTGAGTACGTAGGAGCCTGCATCCAGTTTACCGGAGTAAACGCGGATAAAGCAAAGGCGGCCTACGAATGGGTCGGTTGCAATTTTAAACGCAAGGGCAGCGAAAGGCTCGGTGACCGACGGTTTGCGGGAGGTTTCTTCCTCAGTTCTAGGGTTGGTACCCTTTACGGCTTCGATATCGATCGGAGCAGGCAGGAAGTAGCAAACGGCATCAAGGCAAGCCTGAACACCTTTGTTTTTAAAGGCAGAGCCACACATAACCGGCGTCATTTTCATGTCGCAAACAGCGGCACGGATAGCGGCGCGCATTTCAGGCACGGTGATGCTGTTGGGATCGTCGAAAAACTTTTCCAGCAGCGTATCGTCGTAACCGGCAACCTCTTCAATCAGTGCCTGGCGGTTTTCATAAACGATGTCAACCAGATCTTCCGGGATTGGAATTTCCCTGAAGGTCATACCGTGGTCTTCCTCGTTCCAGACGATGGCCTTACCGGTAACCAGGTCAACAACTCCAGAGAAGTTGTGCTCGTTGCCGATTGGTACCTGAAGCGGAATAGCATTGGAGCCCAGTTTAGCCTTCATGTCTTTTACAACATTGAAGAAATCGGCGCCAGCGCGGTCCATTTTATTGACAAAAGCGATGCGGGGAACTTTGTAGTTGTCCGCCAAACGCCAGTTGGTTTCAGATTGAGGTTCAACACCGTCGACAGCGGAGAAGAGGAAAACGAGCCCGTCGAGTACGCGGAGCGAGCGGTTTACTTCCACCGTAAAGTCAACGTGACCCGGGGTATCAATAATGTTAAAATCGAATGCCTGGCCTTCAACGGTCCAGATACATTTGGTAGCAGCAGAGGTAATGGTGATACCGCGCTCCTGCTCCTGCTCCATCCAGTCCATGGTTGCAGCGCCTTCATGCACCTCGCCGATTTTGTGATTCACACCGGTGTAGTAGAGGACGCGCTCGGTGGTAGTCGTTTTACCGGCGTCGATGTGGGCGGCAATACCAATATTTCTGGTAAACCGTAGGTCCTTTGCCATGACGTTTATAAACTTAAGTTGTGATGAGTGATGTTTTTCAAAAATTTTGCCATGAAAATGAAATTTACCATGGCAAAGAAGGATATTTGGTAGTATAAGGTATCGGGTTTGAAATGTTTTGGAGAATATCCAAAGGGTTGCAAAATCCTAAGCCTTTTAAAAACCGATACCGCCGATGATTACCGGGTGCTTGGCCGAAGCGCAATCACCGGGTAATTTCGGCGGTACAGGATGTTTTTACCGCGGGTTGATTACGCTCTGAAGTGAGCAAAAGCGCGGTTGGCTTCTGCCATTTTGTGCGTGTCTTCGCGTTTTTTAACAGCGCTGCCTTCGCCTTTGCTAGCAGCAACAATTTCAGCAGCCAGTTTCTCAGCCATACCCTTGCCACTACGGGCGCGGGCATATTTGATCATCCATTTGATGCCGATGGAAATTTTCCGGTTGGCAGGGAGTTCTGTTGGGATCTGGAAGGTAGAACCACCCACACGGCGGGAGCGAACCTCCACCTGGGGCATTACGTTGTTAAGGGCTTTTTTCCAGACTTGCAACTCGTCCTCGTCGGTGCGGCTTTTTACAATGTCAAGTGCATCGTAAAAAATCGTGTACGCAACGCTCTTCTTGCCTTCCCACATCAGGTTGTTCACGAAACGAGTTACCATCGTGTCGCTGTAACGCGGATCCGGAGCCAATACTCGAGGTTTCGGTTTGTGCTTACGCATTGAATAAAAATTTGAGATTTAGATTTGAAACTTGAACGCATAAACCCAGATAGGCAGGGCCATGACATACAAATTTTGATTTATTTCTTCGGACGCTTGGTGCCGTAGCGGCTGCGGCTCTGCTTGCGGTTGTTTACACCGGCAGTATCCAACGCACCACGTACGATGGTGTAACGTACACCTGGAAGGTCTTTTACACGACCGCCACGGACGAGTACGATTGAGTGCTCCTGCAGGTTGTGGCCCTCACCTGGGATGTAGGCGATCACCTCAATACCATGCGTCAAACGAACCTTGGCTACCTTGCGGAGCGCAGAGTTCGGCTTTTTAGGGGTGGTTGTGTATACACGAGTACAAACGCCGCGGCGTTGCGGGCAAGCGCTGAGAGCACGGCTTTTACTTTTGTACTCAACCTTCACGCGGCCCTTGCGGACCATCTGATTAATAGTTGGCATAAATGCGTTACGTCAAAAATGTTATAACCTATTCAAAATCAATGGAAAAATGGCACAAATGAATTGCCTTCTCCAAAAGCGAACGCAAAGATACTTGCTTTGCCCCTAAATATCCAAGCTGAGTTGGATTATTTTCAGATATATCTTGCAGGAAATATTTTTCAGGCCAGGAGCATTTTTTGCACGACGGGTAAAATGTCCAATTCTGCCGGCTTCAGGATACCCTGGATCCGGAGCTGCCTGGCGGCTTCAATGTTTTCCGGAAGATCGTCGAAAAAATACTGGCCTCTGGTAAAATGTCGGCATCAGCCAGCATATACGAATAGATTTCTGCATCGGGTTTGCGCATGCGGATAAGGTGGGAGTAGTAAACACCGTCAAAATAGCGCTGCTCAAAATCATGGATACCGTGATGGGTTTCCATGTATTCCGCAATCCATTGTTCATGGATAGCATTGATGTTGCTGAGTAAAAAGACCCGATAGCGTTGGCGAAGCGCCAGCAGCATGTCGAACCGCGCCTTGGGCATGTCGATAAAAATGGCGTTCCAGGCGCCGATGACTTCCTGTTCATCCAAGGCTGGTGTGGTTACAGCGCAAAGGTTGTAAACAAACTCTTCCTTGCTCATGCCGCCTGTTTCAAACAATTCAAATACCCGGCGTTGAAGGAGCGCTTCGCGGGCCGCTGCGGCTTTTTCAACACCCAGTTTTTGTTCAAAAAACCTGGGAATGGCGGGCAAATCGAGATCGAACAGCACGTTGCCGAAATCGAATATCACATTTTTAATCTCTTGCACGGAGTGAATTACTTATTATTTTTTTAGGTTGGGGTCGAGTTGATAAGCGGTATTGAGCCAGGGCGCTGCCAGTTCCGGCCTGCCAGAGTCGCGGTAAGCCGAGCCAATGTAGAAATTCAGGATGGCGCTGTTGGCTTCGTATTTCAGGCCTTCCTTCCATTGTTCAATGGCCTGATCGTATTCCTTTCGCATGGCCAACACAGCGCCGAGGTTGCGGCGGGCATCAACGAAACGCGGGTCGGAGGCTACTGATTTGCGGTAAACGAGTTCGGCGTTTTCCAGATCATTGCGCATAAAATAGATGTATCCCAGGTTGGATAACACACGGGCGTCGTTGGGGCGGTGCTTGAGCGCACGCTGGTAGTCGGTAAAAGCGCGATCGTAATCCTGCAAGCGGAAATAGGCCAGGCCCCGGCTCCCGTAGGCATCGTGGTATTCCGGGAACAGTTCGATGGCCTTGTTGTAAGAATCAATACCCTTTTTTACCCAGTTGGGATCGTTTACAGTGCCGCCATTTTTGTCGTCAATGCCGCGTTTGGTTTCTTCCAGCCCCAGGTGGTAATGCAATTTGGCACAATTGGGTGAGTTGCCTACATCGGCCATGTACAGAGAAAAACTGTCGAACCAGGCCGGGTTTCGCTGGATGGTTTTTCCACTGTACAGCAGCAGAATGACAACCGCCGCACCCCAAACCATATTGCTGCCTGGCTTTGGAAAAAGTTCGGAACCGCGGAGGTCTATCCGGCCTATTTTTGCCAGTAACCAGGCCAGTGCCATGGCAAACCCCAGTGAAGGGTCATAAAGTTCGCGTTCGCCGTAAGAGGTGCCGATTAACATCAGCACGTTGCTGAAAAGGGAGAATGTCACCAGGTACAAAAGTATGGCATAGGCCAGAAAGTGCTTTTTGGTCATGCCCCACAAGGCCCAGGCACCCATGCCCACATACAAGGCAAAACCCAGGAGCGCGCGCCAGTCGCCGAAGCCCACGGGCTTCATTTGGGGATAGCCGAGGTCGCTGACCAGCGGTTGTGGCCAAACAAGGGCCTGCAGGTACCGGCCACACATCATGAAAGCAGAGGCAAACCGCTCTCCCTGGTTTTTTGCCCCAATGATGAAGTTGTCGAGGATGGAGTACGCCTCTGGATAGGGTTGAGCAGCCAGTACATTGTGCCGGATTAACAGAAAAATCAGGGCAGGTGCCAGAAACAGGGCAGAGATGCGCAGGTTTTGCCCCAGGCTTTTATTGGTAAAAAACCAAATGGTTAGTGGAATGACAGCCAGGAAGGTAATGACACTTTCTTTGGTGAAGATGCTCAGGGTATAAGCCAGCACGGCCAGCACCAGCCATTTCCGGTTTTCCTGTTCGAAATAACGCCAAATCGCATAAATCGCGCCAATGCTCAACAAAAGCGCAACAATCTCATCTCTGCTCTTGATGTTACCCACCACCTCGGTGTGCACCGGATGTGCCATGAAAAACAAGGTAGCCAGGGCTGGCAGGATGGGGGAATAGTCGACCATAACGCGGCGCAGGGTAATCCAAAGCACCCAGCCTGTCATGGCGTAAAATACGACGTTCAGAAAGTGGCCCAGGAAAGGATTGTCGGGCGCCAATTGCCATTCGATGGCCATCATGGTCAGGGTGAGCGGACGGTACAGCGAGCCGGGGCTTCCCCAGGCGCCGTAGCGGTATTCGGTGCTGAAAATAGTACCAAGGTTTTTTAAACCACCCTGTACCACCCAGTTGTCTTTGATGATGGAGTAATCGTCCAGGCAGTACTGGTGCCCAAAGGTATTGCCATATAAAATGAAACCCATGGCTGCCGCCAGCAATCCTACCCACCAGAATTGTGCCGAGGGAATGTTGATGGCGCTTGTTGGCTTTGCTTTGGGTTGGGCCGATTGTGAACGAGCTTTGGGTTGTTTGCCTTGAGCCTTGGGTACATTGCGTTTCGACATGGTATTTCCTCACTTTATGCCGCGAAAGTAGGGAAAAACTGTGCTACCCGTATAATTCAAAATGGATTTGCGTGCGGTCGTAGCCTAATTTAACCATTAAATTGGCTACAGCCTCATCGATCATGTTGCTCCAGCCGCAGATGTAAAATTGTACGTCGGGGCGTTTTTCAGCGTATTGCTCCAGATAAACCTGGTGCACATAGCCCTGGTAACCATCCCATTCGGGTTCACGGGAAAGGACAATGTCATACTGAAAGCCTGGCAGGGTCGCTTTAAATCGCTCCATTTCTTCTTGGTATAAAATGCCATTTTCGTACCGGGTTCCGAAAATAAGGTGGATGTTCTGGTGGGGAAATTTTCGCTGCTGCAAATCGAGTAACATGCTGCGGAAAGGAACGATGCCGGTGCCGGTACAGATCATCACGACATCCTGGCCAAGGGCTTCCGGGAGATAGAATGCGCCATCAGGGCCCTTGAAACGCAAGTTAGATCCTTCCTGTACTTCGTCAAACAAATACCGGGTACCTTCCCCGTCGCCCGAACGAACGATGCACAGTTCCAATGCTGCATTGCCCTCGGGGTCTGGCGCGCTGGCAATAGAATAGCTGCGCCAGCGCTGCAGCCGCTTGTCGCCTATGGGCAGGTCCAGGGTGATGAATTGTCCGGCGCGAAACGCAAGTCGCTCGCCATCGGGCATACTCAGCCAAAAACGCCGCACGTCGGGGGCATAATATTCTATTCTGGAAACGGTGGCATTGTACCAAAGGGTAGGCATGATCTTTTATGTTCTCTACTACTAACGGTAGTGCGACGATTTGGTTTAAAGCCTCAGGGTGTTGCGCGCAATCCGGGCGCTCCCGGGGTTTTTGGGGGGCGCGGGGCTGGTTTCGGCGGCGGGCCCCGGGGGCGGCGGAGGGGGCTCGCCCTCGGCCTTTGCGGCTGTTCCGCGCGGCCCCCCCCCCCCCCCCGCCCCTTCATACGCTATTTGCCGGACGCGGCACTGGTGGGATAGCTGGTCCATTAAACAACCGTTCTTATGGCCGATTCATATTGGTGCGTTTATGTGCGTTGTCCAATAATTGTCCAGTAGGTTTCGTTGCGTACGACAGCTGTTTTGTGCCGTAAAACGGAAAAACCGAAATGCTAACGAGGTTGTCCATTGGTTTATATTCATAAAATCATATCACGCCATGGCAAAAACACATCAAAGCCTTTATCAAGAAAATAGGCTCGGGTGGTGCTTTCGTCTTTTTCAGAGGTCACCAACACAAAATCGCCGCCCCAGGCGCCCAGGCTTTTCACGGCGCCCCAGTAATCGGAGAAGTGCAAATCCTTGGCTCTAGGCAGTTCAAGTGTGCCCGACAGCAGGATTTCGCGTCGTTCAATGACCTTTTCCAGTTCCTCCAGTGTGGTTGTTTCCAGCCACATGGCGGTGAGTTCCGACAAGGCGTCGATGAGATTGCTTTTGTCGCCCGGAATTTCCCGGTATCGCCGAATACCTTCGCGACTGTTTTGCTTTTTACCCAGGTAAACAAAATAGAGTTGCCCGGCAAAGTCGGGTTGGTAATCCACGAACTGTACCGTGGGACTTCCTTTTTCAATTGAAACAACAGCGGAGATGCTGCATAAGCGCAGGCAATATCGTACCCGGAGCCCCCAAGCGTTTCGGCCAGCAGGCGGTAAGGGTCGGCGCCCGACCAAAGGGCCAGGGCTGCAATCAGGGTAGAACTTGTGCCCAATCCCCAGGGGCGTGGGAAGTCGGTTTGGGTTTGAAGTTCCAGCCCGGTGGCTTGTACCAGAAATTCCGGCCGCTGCCGCCTGCAGGCCAGGAGCAGGTCGCGTACGGTGCGGGCAGGCGCTTCGTCGCTGGCTGTCGCGATGGATAAGTCGTCGAGTCGGATGCTGGTACTTAACCATGGGCTGCCATCAGCTTCCAGAGCGGTCCATTGCAAAAGCCCTGGTGTTTCACTGGTGTTTGCCGACAGCGTTTGTCCGAAATGCAGGGGTATGGCCAGTGCCTGTGCCCCATCGAGTACTGCATATTCGCCAGTGAGCAGGAATTTTCCCTGAGCCCGGGTTTGGAAAACGTTGCTGGGGTCGGTCATGGCTTATTCCACTACAATTTCATCGATAAACAACCAGGCGCCATTGCCTTCACCGGGCATTCCACTGGGGATCTCGCCATAGTTTTGCACCAGCACTTTGAGGTAGCGGCCGCGCGCACGGGCGGTTTTTATTTGCACCTGCTCCATTGTCCGGCCGCTCATGGCGTCGGCATCAAAATCCTGTCGGCCTACCGACCGGAATTTTTTACCATCTTCGGATACCAGTACTTCGATGCTGCGTGGTGGGTAAATCCAGGATGCTTTGGCATTTACAAAATGGGTGCTTACCGATTCAATGTGTGTTTCAGCACCCAGGTCGATCACCGGATCGATATCCTTCCCAACGAGACCCACCCATTTGCCCCAGGTCTTTAGGTTACCGCTCACGCCATTGGTCAGGGCGTAGGTTTCACCGCCGGTGTATTGCTCCGGCTGGGTACTCATGGTGTAGGGTTTTCCGCTGGCTTTGTGGAAGGTATACGTTTCCTGCGCAGTTTTGCCCATTTTTTCATCACCAGAAAAGCTGGTGGCTTTTAAGGTGGCACTGGCAACCAGGGGAATGGGCCCATCGTACAAAGCGGAGCTTGTGCTGGGCTCGCTTCCGTCAAGGGTGTACCGGATGCTCAGGCTTGGGTCGATGGCCCGGAGGCTAACCTTGCCGTCGGTGTAAGCCATTTTTACATCAAAAAAACCGCGGCCATAGTTAACACCCATCGCATCAAGTCGTTTAAAATCTGTTTTTAGCCGGTAGGCAAAATAATCCCAGTCGCGACTGGCTCTTGGCGACCAAACCACTTCTGCCAGGGCAATGGCCCTCGGGAAAGCCATGTATTCCACGTAATCGGGTGTTTCCATGTATTCGGTCCACACATTGCCCTGCGCGCCAAGGATATGTTTGGCTTCCGCTGGTTTTAGCACAGCAGGAATGGGCTCATAACCGTATACTTTTTCAACCGTGGTATAGCCGCCTATGGCCGTGGGTTCGGTGGCCGGGTCGCTCTGGTAATGGTCAAAATAGCAGTGGGAGCCGGGCGTCATGATGGCATCGTGACCAGCCTGCGCGGCGGCGATGCCACCATCTGTACCGCGCCAGGACATGACGGTGGCGCTGGGCGCCAGGCCACCTTCCAGAATTTCGTCCCAGCCAATGAGTTTTTTATCGTATTTATCCAGGATTTTTTCGACCCTGCCGATGAAATAACTCTGTAATTCGTGCTCATCCTTTAGTCCTTCGGTCTTCATGCGGGCCTGGCATTTTGGACAGTTGTGCCAGCGCGTTTTGGGGCACTCGTCGCCACCAATATGAATGTATTGTCCGGGAAACAAGGCGCACACTTCCTTGAGTACATTATCGATGAACGTGAAGGTCTGTTCGTTGCCGGCGCAAAACACATCGTCGAAAACACCCCAAAGTGTTGCGGTTTCGTATGGGCCACCGGTACAGCCCAGTTCCGGATAGGCGGTCAGGGCAGCCAGCGAATGGCCTGGCATTTCAATTTCCGGGACGATGGTAACATAGCGTTGCTGTGCATAGGCTACCACTTCTTTGATTTCCTCCTGGGTGTAAAACCCGCAATACTCCTTGCCATCGAATTGCTGGGGCTGGTCGCCATAATGGCCAATCAGGGTTTCCTTTCTGCATGCAGCAATGGTTTGCAGCTTGGGATATTTCTTTATTTCAATTCGCCAGCCCTGATCCTCGGTTAGGTGCCAGTGGAAGCGGTTCATTTTGTGCATGGCCAGCAGGTCAATGTACTGTTTGATAAAAGAAACAGGGAAAAAATGCCGCCCTACATCGAGGTGCATGCCCCGGTATTCAAAGCGGGGAGCATCGTCAATGATACAACAGGGAATCGTCCATACCCGCTCGTCCTGCACCTGGCGACTAAAAAATTCGACAGGAAAAAGCTGGCGCAGGCTCTGGATGGCATAAAATGCTCCGGCGGGCGTACTGGCCCTGATGGATACATACGATTCCCGAATTTCCATGTGGTAGGCTTCTTGCCCTTTGATGGAGCCGTCGTGCAGGAGGTGGATGGCGTGGCTGCCCATTTTTTTAAGGGCCTGTCCGTATTCCACACCCTCAATTCGAATGCCAGTGGCCGTTGAAGCAACATCCTGAAAATATTCAGCAACGGCTTTCCAGTTGGGCTGATCGATGGGGTAGTAGAGCTTTACGCGTTCGTTGTAGTGAAAAACGCCGGGTTCCTGCTGCACCACAATTGGTGCAGGAATAATCTGTGGAACCGGTGTTTGGGCCTGGCCCAATACAGGGAGCAGGAACAAAAAGTGGATAAAGCGGAATTTGGCCATGTTAAAAATGAGATGTTTGGTACGGGCTATTTGTCTTGTGGACCAGGTGGCAGATGAGTTTTTCGGGATCGTCAACAGCGAAATGCGCCGGTTGTATTGACTGCCGAAAGATACACCGTACTGGGTATTTTTTGCGATAAAAAGGCATTTTGCATCTTTTCTCCTGCTGTTTCGGCAACGCTGCGCTTGTCGGATAATGCAAAAACAGAGGGGCCTGCGCCGGAAATACTGCAACCCAAAACACCTGCATTTAGCGCAGCCGCTTTCACAGCATCGAAGCCCGGAATGAGCCCGGCACGCTGGGGTTCCACGATTTCATCGCGCAAACTGCGTCCGATCAAACCCATGTCAGCATTGAAAAGCCCGGTAATGAACCCGCCTACGTTGGCGCTTTGTCGGATAAAACTGCTCATGGGCACCTCGCTTTTGAGCATGGCCCTTGCTTCGCGGGTGAGGATTTCCACATGAGGGTACACCACGGTAACATATAAGCCTTCAGGTACCGGAAGTTGGTGCACATCCAGCGTGGCCATATCGCGGATCAGGATGATGCCACCCAAAAGCGATGGCGCCACATTATCGACAATATAGGAGCCGGATACTATTTGTTCGCCCTGACAGGCGAAGTGAAGCAAATCGCGTTTGCTGAGCCCGGTTTCCAATAATTCACTGACAGCCACCACGCCGCCTACAGCGCTGGCAGCACTGCTGCCCAGGCCGCTGCCCAAGGGCATTTTTTTGTGGATTTCCAGGTCGATACCCTGCTTGGTTTCCCTAAATGTTCCAGCAGGCGCAGCGCCGCTACCCCAGCGGTATTTTTTTCTACTTCCAGGGGCAGGTGTTTTCCCTGCTGTCCGGTGATGGTGGTTATGCGGAGCCCCGGATGGTTTGAAAACCGCGCAATAACTTCATCACCCGGCCGTTCGAGGGCCAGCCCCATGATGTCGAATCCTACACCAATGTTGCCCACCGACGCTGGGGCGAATATTTTGACTTCCTCCATATTGGGATGTTGGGTTTTGGGGTTACAGGTGGCAGCGATAAATTGCCCCTACCCAATACCATTTATAAAACGCCTTGTTCCGGGTTTTTTCCGGGAATACCTTTGAAGTAATTCCAAAGGTATTCCATGTCTTTTTCCTCGTTGTCTGTGGGGTAGAAGAAAATGGGGTCGAAAAACACTTCTTTTTTAGGCCAATCGAACACACAAAGTACGATGGGGACTTCTGCCAGACGGGCAATGTGGTAAAATCCGGTTTTGAACTTATCGACTTTTTTGCGGGTGCCTTCCGGCGAAATGACGAGGTGAAGGCGCGGTTCCCTGTTGAATGCCTCCACGGTAGCCGCAACGAAATTGCCGTGTTTCTTGCTGCGGTCGACAGGTATGCCGCCGAGCCAGCGGAAAAAGATGCCAAGAGGCCAGCGAAACAGAGTGTGTTTCCCAACATAGTTGGCATGACAACGGCCTGCGCTGTTGACCAGCACCCCCACTGGAAAATCCCAATTGGAGGTATGCGGCCCAACGGCAATGACTAACTTGGCTACTTCATGCGGGTATTTGCCTGTTATTTTCCAACCCCAAAGCCGGAGTATCCAGGCACTGATTGTGCTCAACATCATCAACGAATTTCAAGAAGTGCAACATTTTCTATATGGTGGGTGTGGGGAAACATATCGACGGGCCGAACTTTAACGATCTCGTATTTTTCGGACAGCAACTGCAGGTCGCGGGCCTGTGTGGCGGGGTTACAGCTGACGTACACCATCCGCGGTGCTGCCAGTTCAAGCAGAAATTGCACCGCCTTCTCGTGCATTCCTGCCCGTGGTGGGTCGGTGATCACCAGATCGGGTTTGCCATGTTTTTGGCAAACTCAGGGCTCAGTACCTTTCTCACATCACCGGCATAAAAAATGGCGTTGTGGATATTGTTTCGGGTTCGGTTTACTTCCGCATCCTGAATGGCTTCCGGGATTTCCTCAATGCCCACCACCTGTTGGCAAAAGCGGGCGGCATACAAGGCGATGCTGCCAGTACCCGTATACAAATCGTACACGTTTTCGCTACCCGTCAGGGCTGCAAATTCCAGCACCACATCGTACAGGTTTTTGGCCTGCCGGGAATTGGTTTGAAAAAAGGATTTGGGGCCAATTTTGAAAAACAGGTCGCCGAGTTGTTCCTCCACAAAACCTTTGCCGTGCCAGGTCACCATGTCGAGGTCGAATACCGTATCGTTCAATTTGGGGTTGATGCAATATACAATGGTACTGATCTGGTCGTGAAAGCGGTCGTGTATAGCTTTCAAAAAACGCTCGATGGCAGCGGGATCGTCCTCGCCAAAACTGTACAGCAACATGCACTCGCCGGTGCTGGTCAGCCGCACCATGAGATTGCGCAGGAAGCCATGGTTGGCACGGATATCATAAAAAGACAGCCCTTGCTCGCGGGCAATATCGCGTGTGGCGTTTCGGATGGCATTTGATGGTTCAGCCTGGAGCCAGCAGTGCTGAACATCCACAACTTTGTCAAATGCACCGGCGCGGTGAAAACCGAGTCCGCTGAGATCTTCTTCCGGGTTGACCGGGCCGAGTTCTTCCGGTAGTAACCATCTGCGGGAGGAGAAGGCGAATTCCAGTTTGTTGCGGTAATAGCGGGTTTCGGGCGCTTTCAGAATGGGCAAAAACTCACCCACCGGTAGTTTGGCGATGCGCTGAAAGGCGTCCAGTACCGTTTGGTTTTTATGGGCTGCCTGGGTATCGTAGTCGAGGTTTTGCCATTTGCAACCGCCGCAAATGCTGAAGTGGTCGCAAAAAGGTTCCACGCGATGAGGGGAGGGTTTGACCACCCGTTCCACATTGCCTTCGGCAAAACCGGATTTCTTTTTCTGCACAAAAACGTCCACAACATCGCCGGGTACTGCGCCTTCGACGAATACCGTCAACCCATCCGGACTTTTGCCTACGCCTTTCCCCCGATCGGCGGTGCCATGAATAATGACATCTGGCAGGATATAGTGTTTTTTTCGAGCCATTCTTGCGTTTACATCTAGGTGCAAAGGTAGCATTTCGGCCGGTTATCGGGCTGTTTTTGGAAGTCATTACTGTTGGTAATCAGGATTTTTTTCCAGGTTGACGCAAGTCATTGACAACCGGATTGTATGGGTAGCACATTTGCATTGAACTAAAAAAATCACATTATGGCACTCATTAAATGGAATCCGGAATCTAAATTTTTCCCCGCTGCGGTGGATTGGATGGATGATGTTATTGACAAAGCCTATGCCGATGATTTTTTTCCAAAATTCAAAGGCATATCACTGCCAGCCGTCAATGTATCTGAAACCAATACCCTGTATAAAATGGAGGTAGCAGCTCCGGGCTTCGAGAAGAACGATTTCAAGATCGAAGTTAAAAACGGCTACCTTACCATCAGTGCAGAAACCAAAGAAGAGAAGACCGAGCAAGACGAGAAGATGAACCGGCGGGAATTCTTTTTCAACACCTTTACACGCAGCTTCGCCTTGCCTGAAAATGTAAATGCCGCAAAAATTACGGCCAAATTTGAAAAAGGTATGTTGCGTATTGCACTCCCAAAAGCCAAATCGGCCAAAGAGGAACCCATTCAAAAAATAGACATTTCATAGTGTTGATAAATTCCTGCTTTTAATTGCACGGGCCACGCCAATTTGGCGTGGCTCTTGTTTTAGTATTTGAACAAGGTAATGTCCAATATCCAATTTGAAGGGCTAGGAACCCGCTTGGAGGCTTTGCTGATATTTTCGTGCGTGTTCCGGCATATGTGCAGGAAGAAACGCGATCTTTGTACCCTAAAACAGCCCAACCATGATCTCCCTTTCCATTGCCGATGAATCCCACACCTCCGAGGTTGCCACGCTTATTGCCGCGCTTTTTGCTGAAGTAGGCCATACGCCCGATGAGGAGGAAATTGCTTCCGTTTTCGCCGATGTAGATGCCGACGAGGGGCATTCTACCTTGCTGGCCCTCGATGATGACGGCGAAGTGGTGGGCATCATGACCGTAGCCACTTTTGTCTCCCTGTATGCCGGTGGTAAAATTGGGGTAATCAACGAACTGTACGTGTTACCCGATTTTCGCTCCGAAGGCGTTGGGAAGATGCTGCTCGATTTCGCCAAGGAAATCGGCGAAGACCAGGGCTGGGTCCGGCTGGAAGTAACAACACCTGGCGATGAATACGACAAAACCCTCCGGTTCTACGAACGCGAAGGGTTTCATCGGATTGGACCGCGGTACAAATACGAGATCTGATTACATTTTTACAAACCGGAACGATTTGTTTCCGTTATCACCCAGCAAAATCCCCTGTACTGGCCCTCTGCTGATGCCATCCAGTGGAATTTGCATGGATGTGGCGCCCAATGGAACCGACTGGCGCAGCACTTCCCGGCCGTTGATATCGTAGAGGGTAAGGGTATGGAACCTGCCATCCAGGTTTTGGATTTCAATTTGAGCATACGCCGGGTTGGGCACCACGGCAATGGGCAAATCGTTTGCCACGTGGAGGGTACGTACCGGTGAAAGGGTATAGGCCCCACCAAAATCTACCTGTCGGAGGCGGAAGAGATAATCACCCGGTGCGATAGCTGGTACACGGAAACTGTAATGGGTAGGCGTGGTTGATGTTCCTTTTCCTGCTACTTTTCCAGCGGTTACAAAAACCTGTTGGGCATCCTGCCGCAGCATTTCTACCTCAAAATGGCTGTTGTTGGATTCTGTTTCAGTATTCCATTCCAGCATAGCATCCTTCCTGTCCATGCGGGCAGAAAAATCGGTCAGTTCTACCGGCAGGGTAGCATCGATGGTGAAGTTCACATTGGAGATATCGTAGTAGATGTTTCCAATGGCTTCCACTTTCACACGGCAACTGCTGGAGGCAATAGCAGGCACGGTGATGGCCTGGCTGCCATCGTTGGGCGTGCTGGCCAGCAATACCGTAGGGTAGGTATATCCACCATCAGTTGACAGCGAGATCATAACATTGGCGGTGTTGATGGGAGAGCCAGTAGTACCGGCTGGGTTCCAGGTAACGGTTTGGCTGGTACCCGCCTGCCAGGTGACATTGGTGTTCGGTGCAGTGACCAGGAATGGACCCGCAGAACCCGACACCGTGAGTACCATGTTGCCTTCTGTCGTACAGCCGTAAACGCCATTGTCGCGAACGGTTACCCGGAAGTTGAGGGTGCGGCCTACGCTGGAGAGCACTTCCCAGGTTGGAATGGAGTTGGCAATTACCGCATCCAGGTTTGGCATATAGCGCTGCGGATCAGGCGTTGGGTCGAGGGAGCGGAACATCGGCCCCTGGGAATTGCCGGAGGCCGGTGGCATACTGCCCACCTGGGTATTCATTTGTTCCCAACAGAAAGTGATGGGGTCGCCGTTCGGATCAGAACCGGTTGCTGTAAGAATATAAGGTGTGGATTTTGGGATCGTATAGTTGGATCCTGCACCAGCAGATGGGGCGCCATTGCTGGTATTCAGAATGGTGGCACAGGAGTTGCCACTGCCGACCGTAAAACTGCCAAACTGTTCCAGTCCTTTTGCGCTATAATAATCGTCGCTATTGCTCTGTACGTCTGGCGAACAAATGCCTGCATAGCCCATAATGGTGGAGGCAGAACCAGGTTCGTGCGAGGAAGTATTGTCGCGGTTACAGCTGTTGTTTTGGGTATGGCGACCAGAATACTGGTGTCCCATTTCGTGGGCTACATAGTCAATGTCGAAGGGGTCGCCAACAGGGTTGGAGCTACCTGTGACGCCGCCGGCTTTGTTGCCGTTGTTGCAAACGCAACCGAGATAGGCTACGCCGCCGCCGCCGGTACTGAAAACGTGCCCGATGTCGTAATTGGCGGAGCCAATCACATTGTCGCAGGTGGTTTGGTTCTGGCCCAGCATAGCGCTTCCGTTGCCATTAGTGTAGGGGTCGGAACTGGCGTTCAGGTAAATAATCTGATCGTTGTTGGCTACCAACGACATGGTAATGCCGGCATCGTTTTCAAAAACGCCATTGACGCGGTTCATGGAGGTGTTCATGGCGGCCAGTACGCTGCTTACAGTGCCGCCGTGGTATTGTGCATATTCACCAGTACAGGCCAGGGCCAACATCCAGAGGCGCAATTTGCAATCGCCAGCGCGGTCAGCCACTATTTCCAGCGTCTTGTCTTCGTTGATGGGCTCTTCGACGCCACACTCAAAGGCTTCCTTGTACCAGCCGGAGAAATTTTTCTTAAAATAAGATTGGTAGTACCGACGGTCGCCGTACGACAGCGGATCGATGTAGTATGTACCCGAAACGGCAGAATGCACCAGCGCGTGAAAACCCTGTGGCGTAAGGTCGCATTTCAGGCGTGCATAGCGATCTTCGATACCCCTGCCGGTGTAGCAGCGGATGTCGGGGTATTTAGCCTGCAATGCAGGTGCCATAACCGAAGACTCTTCTATGCGGAAATGTGCCAAACGCCCATCGGGCATTGGGATTTCGAGGATGATGTTGGCATTGGCTGCTTCATCGGAAAAACGCTCCGGAGCAAGGGCCAAAATGGCCTCCATGGCCGGAATATCCATTTCCAAAACCCGATATTGGTCGGGAAAAATACGCTTTTCACCCAAAGGAGAAAGCGAAGGCTCCGCCACTTCGGTCCAAAGACTTTGCCCGGAAAGGGCAGTGGCGGTAAACAGCAAGCAGAGGTAAAGAGAATACTTCATAGCAGTTAGTTAGATTAAACAGCAAGCGAATAACCTGCAAATTTGATATTTTTTTATTTTTATTTAAGTAGAAATTTAAATTTATGACCAGCAGCTTCCAAATATTTTTTGAGATGGTATGGCCAAGGAACAAACCTGCAATTTTAGCTGTTCTGAAAACTGCATTTATTCCGTGTTTTCAGTGTAACTTTGCGCCCCAAAATCGTACTTGTACGCTATTTCAGTATTCATCGCTTTTACCGCAACCGACCTATGACTTCCCGCGAAATACGCCGCCAATTTCTCGACTTCTTCGCTTCTAAAGAACATAAAATCATCCCTTCAGCCCCTATTGTGGCCAAAAGTGATCCCACCCTGATGTTTATCAATTCGGGTATGGCGCCTTTGAAGGATTATTTTTTGGGCAACCAGCAACCTCCGTCACGGCGGATTGCCGATACGCAGAAATGCCTGCGCGTTACCGGAAAACACAACGACCTGGAAGATGTGGGCCGCGATGGCTACCACCACACCATGTTTGAGATGCTGGGAAACTGGTCGTTTGGCGATTATTTTAAAAAAGAAGCCATCCGCTGGTCCTGGGAACTGCTCACGGAGGTGTACAAACTGCCCAAGGATCAGTTGTACGTTTCGGTGTTTGCCGGTGATGAAAAAGAAGGCCTGCCCTTCGACCAGGAAGCGTTCGACGAATGGAAAAAATACATCGCTGAGGACAGGATTTTGGCCTTCGGCAAAAAAGAAAATTTTTGGGAAATGGGGGAGCAAGGCCCCTGTGGTCCGTGCTCCGAAATTCATGTCGACCTGCGCAGCGAAGCCGAGCGGCAGGCAAAAGACGGTAAGCAACTGGTCAATGCCGACGATCCCAACGTGATCGAGGTATGGAACAACGTTTTTATGCAGTTTAACCGCCGTGCTGATGGCCGACTCGATGAACTGCCCGCTAAAAGTGTTGATACCGGGATGGGTTTCGAACGCCTCTGCCGGGCGGTCCAGGGCGCTTCTTCCAACTACGATACCGACCTTTGGAAACCTCTGATAGGGTTCCTGGAATCGTTTTCTGAAATCAAATACACCGGCACCTACCCTGAGGTGGATGCCAACTGGAGCATGACGGATATTGCCATGCGCGTGGTGGCCGACCACCTTCGCGCGGTATCGTTTACCATCGCCGATGGGGAGTTGCCCTCAAATACCGGCGCCGGATACGTCATTCGCCGTATTCTGCGCCGTGCTGTACGGTATTACTACTCGTTCCTGAACCTGCGGGAGCCGGTGATGTACCGTATGTGTCCGATACTTGCCGAGGAATTTTCGGATGTTTTTCCGGAACTCAAGTCGCAGGTTGATTTTGTAGTGAAGGTGATTTTGGAAGAAGAGAAATCCTTCCTCCGGACCCTCGAAAGCGGCCTGAAGCGCATCGATGCGCTGGACCTTGTTAATAACACTGTTGATGGCAAGCAAGCCTTCGAACTGTACGATACCTTTGGATTTCCTTCGACCTTACCAGCCTGATTGCGCGGGAAAAAGGCTGGAGTGTGGATGAGGAGGGTTTTAAAGCAGCGCTGGAAGAGCAAAAAACGCGTTCCCGTAAAGATGCCCAAAAGGAAGTGGGCGACTGGGAAGTGCTGCGCGATGAGGCTGATGTTGCTTTTCTGGGTTACGATCAATTGGAACTCCGCGACGCGCAAGTGGTTAAATACCGGACAGTGGTGGTCAAGGGGCAGCCGCAATACCATATAGTGCTCAACCGGACGCCCTTCTACCCCGAAGGCGGTGGTCAGGTTGGTGATACGGGAATACTGGTATTTGCTGGAGAGAAAATCCGTGTGTTGGACACAAAAAAAGAAAACAATCTGGTAATTCATGTGGTTGAAAAACTTCCCCATTTTATCCAGGATCCTACCGTGCATGCCGAGGTAGATGCCTCCAAACGCCATTTGACGGAGAGCAACCATTCTGCTACCCACCTTTTACACGCTGCTTTGCGCAAGGTGTTGGGTACGCATGTACAACAAAAGGGCTCTTATCTCGACGACAAGTTTTTGCGCTTCGACTTTGCCCATTTCCAAAAAATGACCGACGATGAACTGGCGCAGGTCGAGCATATTGTCAATGAAAAAATTCGGCAAAACATCGCTTTGGAAGAAGCCAGAAACTTGCCTATTGAGGAGGCCCAGCAATCGGGTGCGATGATGTTGTTTGGTGAAAAATATGGGGAAACGGTTCGTATGATCACCTTTGATCCAGGCTATTCCCGCGAGCTGTGTGGCGGCTGCCATGTTAGCCAAACGGGTAAAATTGGCTACTTTAAAATTACAGGCGAGTCGGCCGTTGCCGCCGGCGTACGCCGCTTGGAAGCCGTTACTGCTGCCGGGGCGGAAATGTATGTAAATACACTGGAGCAGGAAATGACGGCCATTCGGAGTACGCTCAAAGCCAAGGACCTGGCCAAAGCGGTATCTGATTTGCAGGATGAGAACAAGCGCCTGATGAAGGAGCTAGAACGCATGGTGCAAGAGCAAGCCAATGGTTTGCGCGGCAGTTTACGGGATCAGTTGACTACCGTCAATGGCATCAGTTTGGTCGCAGCCGTTTTGCCCATCAACGACGCCAATGCCATCAAAACCCTTGCCTTTCAACTGGAACGCGAGCTACCGCCCTCAGTCATTGCCTTTGGCAGCAGTTCGCCGGAAGGCAAATCCTTGCTGACCATAAAAATCAGTGATGCACTGGTAAAAGAAAAGGGACTAAATGCCGGCACTATGGTGCGGGAGTTGGCACAAAATTCCTCAAAGGTGGCGGTGGGGCCAGCCCTTTTCGCCACAGCAGGTGGGGCGGATGCATCCCAACTGGATGCAGCGGTAGCAGCTGTGCAGGAATACTTGTAGTCCGGGGGTAAAAAATCTGTTTATAGTTCTGGCTGGAGGTATTTACCCGTCCAGCTTTCCGCAACCTTTACCACCTGTTCGGGTGTGCCCTGGCACACCACGGTTCCTCCACCTGCGCCACCTTCTGGTCCGATATCCACGATGTAATCGGCCATTTTGATGACGTCCATGTTGTGCTCAATAACAATCACAGTATTGCCTTTGTCCACCAGTTTGGTCAGAACAGACAGCAACTGGCGGATGTCTTCAAAGTGCAAGCCTGTTGTGGGTTCATCGAGGATGTAAATGGTGCGACCGGTGTCTTTTTTGGAAAGCTCTTCAGCCAGTTTTACGCGCTGGGCTTCTCCTCCCGACAAGGTGGTTGCCTGTTGCCCGAGGGTAATATAACCGAGCCCTACATCCTGTAGCGTTTTCAATTTGCGGTGGATGTTAGGGATGGCGCTAAAGAACTGTACGGCTTCGTCGATCGTCATGTCCAGCACATCCGAAATGCTTTTTCCCTTGAACAGCACTTCCAGGGTTTCCCGGTTGTAGCGCCGTCCCATACAACGCTCACAGGGCACCGCAACATCGGGCAGGAAGTTCATTTCAATCACGCGCATACCACCGCCTTCGCAAACGTCGCACCTGCCGCCTTTCACGTTGAAGGAAAAGCGACCGGGTGCATAGCCCCTGATTTTGGCTTCCGGTGTATCGGCAAATAGTTTGCGGATATCGCCAAACACATTGGTGTAGGTAGCGGGGTTGCTTCGTGGTGTTCGGCCAATGGGACTCTGGTCTATTTCTATGACCTTGTCGAGGTATTCCAGCCCTTCTATCTTTTCGTAAGGAAGTGGGCGTTTGAGGCTGTTGTAAAAGGTGCTTTGAAGAATCGGGTACAGGGTTTCGTTGATAAGGCTGGATTTACCACTGCCGCTAACGCCTGTGATACAAATAAAGGTTCCCAGTGGGAGTTCAATGGTGACGTTTTTTAGGTTGTGCCCGCTTGCTCCTTGTAATTTTAAAGCATTTCCGCTGCCTTTGCGGCGGTTTTCAGGCGTTTCGATCCGGCGCCGGCCGGCCAGGTAGTCGGAGGTAAGGGTGCGGTTGGCCATATATTCCTCAGGCGTGCCGATGTCAACTATTTCGCCACCCAGTTTACCGGCGCCCGGACCCATGTCAATCAGGTAGTCCGTCTCCAGCATGATGTCTTTATCGTGCTCAACCACCAATACGGTATTGCCAATGTCACGAAGGTTTTTTAGGGCAGCAATAAGTCTTCTGTTGTCGCGCTGGTGGAGCCCAATGCTGGGTTCATCCAGAATATAGGTAATTCCCGTCAGCTGCGATCCGATTTGCGTAGCCAGGCGGATGCGCTGGCTTTCCCCGCCGGAAAGGGTTCGGGCGGGTCGGTTGAGGGCCAGGTAATCGAGGCCGACCTGCAGCAAGAAGTGTAGACGAAAGCGAATTTCTTTCAAGACATCCTTTCCAATGGCTTTTTGCCGTTCGGTCATGCCAGCATCCACCTCGTTACGGAGGTATTGGTAAAGCGACGAAAGGTCCATGTTCGCCAGTTCTGAGATGCTCATTCCGGCTATTTTGAACCAGCGGCTTTCCTGTCGCAGCCGCGAGCCGTCGCACTCCGGGCAATTGGCCACTGTCATAAAATCCTCCGCCCACTGTCGTATTTTTTCGCTGGTAGAATCGGCATACCAGCGCTTAAGCATATTTAGTATGCCTTCGGCCGCGAGATTGTAGCTGTATTCGTCGCCACCCCAGGTCACATTGACCTCAAACTTATCGTCGCCGCCGTATAAAATGGTTTGTAACGCTTCCTCCGGAATTTCCTTGATGGGCGTAGCAAAAGTGAATTTGTATTTTTTGGCAATGGCCCGCAATTGTTTGAAGGTCATGTTCTCCCGTACTTCTCCCAGTGGCACAATCCCGATGTCGTTGATGCTTTTGGTGTCGTCGGGGATGATGCGCGCCATATCTACCTCATAAACCTCTCCCAGGCCTTTACAATGGGGGCACATGCCATAAGGAGAATTAAAGGAAAAGGAGTTGGGGGAGGGCTCTTCGTAAGAAATGCCGGAAACGGGGCACATCAGGCGTTTGGAAAAAACGGCAGCGGCGGGATTTTCACTGTTTGCGTCCGCTACAGGAACCGTAACCATGACCATGCCGTCGCCCATCTTGAGTGCAGTGCGGATGGAATCAGCCAGTCGGTCGTTGCGGTCGTCACCAACCTTAATCCGGTCAATAACAATTTCAATGTCGTGAATTTTATAGCGGTCGAGTTGCATGCCAGGCGTGATGTCTAAAATTTCGCCATCAGCGCGCACCTTGGTATAGCCTTGTTTGCGCACTTGCTCGAACAATTCGCGGTAATGGCCCTTCCGGGATCGCACAACCGGGGCCAGGAGGATGATTTTTTGGTCGGCAAACTGGTCGGCAACGCTTTCAATGATTTGCTCTTCGGTGAATTTGACCATTTTTTCACCCGTTACATAGGAATAGGCATCGCCGGCGCGGGCAAAGAGCAGGCGCAGAAAGTCGTATACTTCGGTCACCGTTCCTACCGTGGAGCGTGGGTTGCGGCCGGTTGTTTTCTGTTCGATGCTGATCACAGGGCTAAGTCCTGTAATTTGTTCTACGTCGGGGCGTTCCATCTCACCGATAAACTGCCGGGCATAGCTGCTCAGCGTTTCCATGAAACGGCGCTGGCCCTCCGCCTAAATGGTATCGAAGGTCATCGAACTTCTTCCGGAACCATCACACCTGTCACCACCACCAACTTGTTCCGCGGAATTCGAATGTCCAGATTTTTGAGGTTGTGCACACGAGCACCCACGACTTCGATGAAATCCTGTTGAAGAAGTGGCGCAGTGTCAACTGCGGGAGCATTTTTCTTTGTGGCCATAGCAGGCTGTTAACAAAATTGGCAACGATTGGTTGGGTAGCAGGTGCAGCTTTGTGCAAACCGCAAAAATAGTAACATTCCGTTGGGGTTTCAAGTAATTTTAAAACAAAATGTTACTAAATAATAGTAAGTCGTGCCGCCTGTCACCGTCAGGGCTGTTTTTATCTTTTTATTTTTTTATAAATGACATTTTAACAATCAAATTGCGGTATTTATATCAAGGGGCCCTAATTTTGCGCTTCCTTAAGCGTGTATTCTGATGACAGAGATTTCGAGATTTATTGAGCACACCATTTTAAAGCCCGATTGCACGGTAGCAGAGGTACAGCGTATTTGCGAAGAAGCCATTGCTCACCAGATGGGTGGGGTATGTGTGCCACCTTTGTACGTCCGCGATGCCCGTCGGGTAATTGGCGAAGAGTCAAAAATTCGGGTAGTGACGGTGGTGGGTTTTCCCATGGGCTACAATGCTATTGCAGCCAAGAGCGAGGAAATCAAACGCGCTATCGAAGATGGTGCTGATGAGTTGGATGCTGTCATCAATATTGCTGCCATTAAAAGTGGCAATTGGAACTATGTGCAAAATGATCTCGACAGCATGGCCCGCGCCACCCAAATGAAGGGACGGTTGTTGAAAGTCATTCTGGAATGCGGCTTACTGACAGAAAAGGAGATGATTGAAGTAGGTCGGCTCGCTGCCGAGGCGGAAATCCCCTTTGTTAAAACCAGCACCGGCATGCACGGGCATCCCACTACACCAGAGATGGTCCGTTTTCTCAAGGAAAACATGCCTGCCGGAATGAAAATTAAAGCGGCAGGGGGTATCCGTACCGCCGCCGATGCCCAGGCCATGATCGCCGCAGGTGCAGAACGTATTGGCACCTCCGCGTCGCTGGCCATTTTGAAAGGCTGAACAGCAAATTGATCGCGGTGCTGCTGCGACATTTCTACCTGGGTATTCTTCCTCGCTGCTAACCCCGTCCTGCATGCAGCAGCGGGAAACATCCAACAAGGCTAAAGACCAACTACTTTACACGGCTAAGGCTCAACTTAGCTCCCCTTGTTTTCAGTATTAATTGCGATATTTGCAACGCATGAAGTATGTAATGATATTGCTGTTGGCGCTTGGCTTTGCCCCAGAATTGAAGGGACAGGACATTCAGGTGATGGAGGAACCCAGTATCCACACCATGGTGGACGCATGGGTGCGTAACAATAAAAGTAGTACAGGAATCAGCGGCTGGCGGGTGCAGGTTATGGCAACCACCGACCGGCAACAGGTGGAGGCTGGAAAAACACAGTTCCTGACCCTTTATCCCGATTTTCCTGCCGACTGGACGCATGAAAAGCCCTATTATAAGCTTCGGGTTGGCGCATTCCATAGCCGCCAGGAAGCCCGCGCCTTTATTGCACAAATACAAGATGTTTTTCCCGGTTGTTATCCGGCCAAAGACCCGGCCATTTTGCCCATAGATTTCTTGAAGACGCGGAGCTGATATGTATTCTGGTAAGCAAGCAAATATCGATCTCAGCGATCTCGACCGCCCACTGCTGGGCATATTTATCGGACTGGTAGCCATCGGCTGGCTGATGATATTTGCCGTGAATTACAATGCTGCCGACCCATTTGAGTTCCTCAGCCTCAGTCATAATGCGGGCAAGCAACTCTTTTTTATCGTCGTTTGTACTGCCCTGATGTTTTTTGTGCTGATGACCGCTTGGGCATTTTGGCGAACATTTGGGTTTATACTCTATATTCTTTCCCTGTTTGTGCTGATCGGTCCACTCTTTGTTGGCCGTGAAATTAACGGCGCAAATGCATGGTACCAGTTGGGCGGGTTTTCTTTTCAGCCTTCAGAAATTGCAAAATTTGGCACTTGCCTGGCCATGGCCAGCTTCCTAAGTGGTACGGGAAGCACCCTGCGTACATTTAAAAACCGGATCACCGCTGTTGGTATTTTTCTGGTACCAGTGTTGATTATTATCCTGGAAAAAGATACCGGTTCAGCCCTGGTGTTTTTCTCCTTTTTACTGGTGCTTTACCGGGAAGGCTTTCCACCAATATGGTATGTCCTCGGCCTTGGCTCTGCGGCGCTGGTAATTCTCGGGTTGGCCATGGATCCCATACACGTCATTGCCATGTTACTGCTGGCTGCAACGGCATGGCTTATTACCCGGATTCGTGAAGACCGGTATTGGTGGTGGGTTATGGGTACCGTGGCAGTATTAACCCTTTGGTGGGGCGCCATTAGTCATTGGGTCTTCTCCCTGACAGGAGCAGATACCGCTGTGTTAGACAACTGGCCAGAATTCCGCCTGGTGCTGCCAACAATTTTTATGCTTGCCACATTTGTGTTCAGTTATTGGGAAAAAAGTGTTCCGCGGCGCCGGCAACTTCAAATTTTTATGACAGTTGTACTCCTGTCGGCTGGCCTTGTCAAAGGCGCTAATTTTGCTTGTTATTCCCTGCTGGCACCACACCAGCAGCAACGTATAAGGGTGTGGCTCCAGCCCACCACGGCAGCAGATGCCCGCGGGGCAGCTTATAATCTGATGCACTCTAAAATGGCCATCGGTTCGGGCGGTTTTGCCGGAAAAGGCTTCCTCGACGGCAAAATGACGAAGCTGAAATACGTACCGGAGCAAAGTACCGACTTCATTTTTTGCACCGTAGGGGAAGAACACGGCTTTCTGGGGGTGGTCGGGCTGGTGGTCTTGTTCACCCTCTTGCTCTACCGTATTAGTATTATTGCAGAGCGACAGCGCTCCAATTTTTCCCGGGTGTATGCCTATGGGGTGGCTGGCATTATTTTTATTCACTTCATTGTGAACGTGGGCATGACCATGGGACTCTTCCCTATCATCGGTATTCCACTTCCGTTTATCAGCTACGGCGGTTCCAACCTCATTGGTTTTACCCTCATGATTGGTGTGCTGCTGAAACTCGACAACCACCGAAATCAAGCATAATCTGGAGGGGTAAAGGGATAAAATATCCTGTTCCTTCCTAAATTCCTGTATTTGAACTTTCAACTCTCCCATACCGATCCCAATTCCCGCGCCCGCGCCGGATTGATCCAAACCGATCACGGCGATATTCCTACGCCTATATTTATGCCGGTGGGCACGGCCGCTACAGTAAAAGCAGTGCACATCCACGAACTCGAACAGGATGTAAAGGCAAAAATTATTCTGGGCAATACTTATCACCTGTACCTCCGGCCAGGCCTCGACGTATTGCGTGGTGCTGGCGGCTTGCATGGCTTTAATGATTGGAGGAAGCCACTCCTTACCGACAGCGGTGGTTATCAGGTGTACTCTTTGGGGCACCGGCGAAAAATCAAGGAGGAAGGGGTAACTTTCCAGAGCCATATAGATGGTTCCAAGCACGTGTTTACGCCGGAAGGCGTGATGGATATTCAGCGGGTAATAGGCGCCGACATCATCATGGCCTTCGATGAATGCACCCCGTATCCCTGTGAATACGATTATGCCAAAAAATCAATGGACATGACCCATCGGTGGCTGAAACGCTGTGTAGATCGTTTCGACAGTACTGAGCCCATTTACGGTCACAGCCAAACGCTTTTCCCCATCGTGCAAGGCAGCACCTACCCGGAACTGCGCAAAATTTCCGCTGAAACCATCGCCTCTTTTGGCCGGGAAGGCAATGCCATCGGTGGGTTATCAGTAGGCGAGCCGGCGGAGGATATGTATGCCATGACCGAACTGGTGACCGATATTTTGCCAAAAGACAAGCCCCGGTACCTCATGGGCGTGGGTACACCCGCCAACATCCTGGAATGTATTGCCCTGGGTATCGATATGTTTGATTGTGTGCTGCCCACCCGCAATGCCCGGCATGGCCTGCTCTACACCTCGGAGGGCATCATCAATATCAGGAACCAGAAATGGCAGTCGGACTACAGTGCTGTGGATGCACAATGCCCGGCGCCTACCAGTCAGCGGCACAGCAAGGCCTACCTCCGGCATTTGTTCATCAACGACGAGATTTTGGGCATGCAAATCGCATCGCTGCAAAACCTGGCCTTCTTCTTATGGTTGGTTACAGAAGCCCGGGCGCGGATACTCGACGGCAGTTTTACCAGTTGGAAAAACGAAATGGTAAAAAAAGTAGCCCAGCGCTTGTAATCGACACCATATACTTTGCGGCGTTGGCGGTTTTGGCATCGTGTTGAAATATTTTTCCAAGATATTCAGATGGTAAGCAGCGCCGTCAATCGTTAAAGTATCTTGGTTTTAACTTTTAAGGCAAAATAATTTTCGAAAAGGTCACGTTTTGACCCGGTATGTTTTACCAATTCGTATTTTCGCCAGGGAAAGCATAAGTGAGTAGCTTTTTTTCTTTCGAAGAAAAACTAACTTTGCGCACTTTAACAAAAAAAGTTAGGGCGTCTCACAGAGCATGCCTAATATTGTACGCCGTTTTTTGAATCTTAGAACTTTGATTGCCTGTCTATGAAAAAATTTACACTACGCCTACTTATCTTGATTGTTGCTGTTTTGTCGGTGGTTGCTGCACAAGCGCAGGACATTCACTTTTCGCAGTTCTACATGAGCCCGCTTAACCTCAATCCGGCGATGACGGGGGTTATGAATTGCAATCATCGTGTCACGGCCAACTACCGCAATCAATGGTCGTCGATTCTCAAGCAAAATGCTTTTAACACCTATTCTGTTGCTTACGATCAGAAGCTTCCTGTAGGTCGTTACGATTACTTCGGTTTGGGCGGTACCCTTTGGGGTGACAAAGCCGGTCAGCTGGATTTCTCTACGCTGCAGGCCCGTCTTTCCGGCTCTTACGCCAAGAAAATGGGTGGCTATCGCCGCAAAGCGCACTACCTGGTAGTGGGTGCTGATGCCGGTGTGAGCCAGCGGAACATCAATCAAGCCAATGCGCAATGGCCAAGCCAGAACGATAATGGCACCTTCAACTCCACCCTTACGGGAGATGTGATCAATGATCCGAATTTCCTTTACATGGACGTATCTGCCGGTTTGTTGTGGTTCAGTGTTTTCGACGAGTACAACAACTTTTACTTCGGTGGTGCTTTCAGTCACCTGAACCGCGCCAACGTATCGTTTGACCGCAACAACGTTAATATCCCGCTGTACAGCAAATTCACTTTCCATGCTGGTGGTGAATTTACAGTCGGCCAGAAAGTAAGCATGTTGCCAGGTGTGGTAACGTTCTTCCAGGGCCCATCTTTCCAGGTGAATGCCGGTAACTCCTTCAAGTTCCTGTTGGGCAACAGCCGCCGTTACAACCAGGCTTTCCAGTTGGGTTTGTGGGCGCGTATTGCCAACAAGAAAGACCAGGGCAAGCTGATGGATGCTATGATTGTGAGCACCCGCTTCGACTATGAGCAGTTTACCATTGGTTTCAGCTACGATATCAACACCTCGAGCCTGTCTCGTGCCACCAACGGCAACGGTTCGTTCGAGTTTTCTTTGCTGTACAAGATTTGCGGACCGGAAAAACGCGGCGTTTATTGCCCGAATTTCTAGAACAGATTTCATCTGATAGAAAAAGATTTCCGGGCGCTTGTTGCCCTCGGAAATCTTTTTCATTTTTGTGAAGTATATAATACAGGGTTTTGGCCATTTGTTTTGGCTTCTAACCAGTTCATTGCATCATTAGGCCTTGTTTAGGCCCGGGTTAAACTCATCTTTATTTATTGCTGGCAATGGCAACGCCTCATCGCGAACAGCCGGCTAAATTGACCATACTATGTTTGGGAGCAGTAAGAACAACGACGATTCCAAGAATACCCCCTCCGTTCTATCCACCAGCCTCAATGCACTGGCAAAGGGGACCAAGGTGGAAGGGACCGTTCGCTGCGACAGCGATTTAAGGATTGACGGCATCATCAAGGGCAAACTGATCTGTAAAGCCAAGGTCATCATTGGCCCTACCGGTGCAGTAGAAGGTGAAATTGAATGTCAAAATGCCGTGGTAGAAGGCCGCTTTAACGGCATTCTTCGCGTAGCGGAGCTCCTTAATGTTCGGGAAACGGCTGAAGTGGATGGTGAAATTTCCACCAACAAGCTGCTGGTGCAAAGTGGCGCCCGTTTTAATGTATCCTGTAAAATGGAAATCGGTACCAATGCGAATGGTGCAGTAAAAACACAGGAGGTAAAAACCAGCAATGAAGCCAGTAAAATCGCCGGAGGAAAAACGGAGGTCCGCAATTAACGCCACTGCCCGATACAGCGGTATGGCATTTCAACTGCTTGCGGCATGCCTGATTGGTGTGTTCTTAGGCCGGTGGCTTGATGCTAAAATGCAGTTGGAACGCCCATTGTTTGCTGTTTTTCTGACCATCTTTTTTATGGTGGCCTCGCTGGTAGTGATTTTCAGACAACTCCTGCGCGACTCATGATCGCCCGTACCTTTTTTACCAACCTGTTTGTTTTTACACTGCTTTGGGTGCTGGCTCTTGGCGGATTGATGGCGCTTTTTCCTGCTGCGCGTTATTGTTGGACAATGGCGGTTGCAGCCTCCATACTTTTTCTTGTCATTTGTATCGTGCTTTTTCTGGTGGGCAAAAAACTGATCAGCAGCAGCAACAAACAGGCTTTTACAGGCCTGGTCATGGTTTCTGTTTTTGGAAAAATGGTGGCCTCCCTGGCCTTTCTGTTTGCTTACCGAAGTTTGATGCAGCCAAAAGACAACTGGTTTGTCGGCCTGTTTCTGATGTGCTACCTTGCCTATACTGTTTTTGAAGTGTGGTCGCTGTACCATCTCGCCGTTGGGGAAAAGGCTGAAAAATCATGAACCCTGTCCATAATAATCTCCTCCTCGCTCAACTCTATCCAATGAAACGACCAAAGAAAGGGGAGTTTCCCCCGATGCATGCTGGATATTTGAAGCAGGTTCCGCCCAGGGCGGCAGCCGGAACGCTACTGAAAAAGACAATGCGTGAAGCGCAGGCACTTTTTGGCAAACTAAATGAAGCGGAGGGCAACTACCGCTATGCACCCGGTAAATGGTCGGTCAAAGAAATGCTGATGCACATCATCGACAGCGAACGGGTGTTCTCCTATCGGGCCTTGTCGTTTATTCGGGGTGATCGGATTGGCTTGCCAGGCTTCAACCAGGATTTTTGGATGGAAGAAGTGGATGTGTCCAATCGCTCGGTACAGGACCTGATGAAGGAATGGAAATTTGTACGCGAAAACACCCTTTACCTGCTCAAACAATGCAGTGAAGAACAGTCTGTTTTCCCTGGAAAGGCCTCTGGTTTTACGGTAACGCCGCGCGCATTGTTTTTCATCATCATCGGGCATCAGATTCACCACATGAAGATCTTTGAGCAACTTTACTTGCCTGGTTTGAACAACGCATCCACCGCTTTGTGATGTTCTGTGGCAATACGCTCCCGCCGCAATTTCAGCGTGGGTGTCAATAAGCCGTTTTCTGGCGTCCATTCCTCACTCAGGAGATGAAACGACTGTATTTTTTCAACACTACTCAGCAGATTCTGGTTAATTTGCTCGATTTCCTGGCGGAACAGTTTCTCTACTTTAGGGTTCAAAATCATAAACGCGGGCGCCGTCCAGTGCACGTTTTGTTCCCTGCACCAGGTTTCCAGCCGATCAAAATTGGGCACAATCAGTACCCCAACATGTGGCTGGTTGAGTCCACAAACCATGCATTGGCGAACAAAAGGAGAGTGCTGCAATTGCTGCTCTACGAACCCCGGCGCCACAAATTTCCCGGTACTGGTCTTGAAGATTTCGCTTTTTCTACCGGTTATTTTCAAAAAACGCTTGAATTCAAAGACCCCCATGTCGCCTGTTCGCAGCCATCCATCTGGGGTGAATTTCGCAGCCGTTTCATCCGGGCGGTTCCAGTAGCCTTGCATTACATTAGGGCCCTTTACTTCAATTTCTCCTTCCCCTTGTTCGTTGGGTGCTGTAATGCGAACGACTACCCCCGGCACCGGAATGCCTACGGTTCCGAAATGCACCCCGCCGGGCTCAAACCGGTTGAAGGAAATGACCGGACTGGTTTCAGTGAGTCCATAACCCTCCCTGACCTCAATACCAGCGGCACAAAACAGTCTTCCCAGTCGGGGTTGCAACGCTGCTGCCCCAACCACAATTCCCTGCAATCTCCCGCCCAAGGCTTTCCGCCAATAGCGGTATACCAATACATCTGCGGCGAAACGCCTGATGCTGTACCATAGCGGAATAGCGCCACCGCCAGCATACGGGTAATGTTCCGCGAGTTGAATAGCCCAATCCAACGTTTTACGTTTTAGCCAGGATGCCTGGTGACGGGTTTCCAACAAACGCTCGTAGGAGCGCTCCAGCACACGGGGCACTGCGGTGAAAAAATGCGGTTTAACTTCCTTCAGTGTAGTCGGAAGTTGATCCAGTGCCGCTACAAAAAACACAGAAACGCCCGCAGTCAGGTACACATAAACAACCATGCGCTCGAATATATGGCTCATCGGCAGAAAACTCACGGCCGTCAAACTGTTGTCGAGAGGGGTAATGGCCAAAACGGCCTTTACGTTGCTGACAATATTTTCATGGGTAAGTACCACTCCTTTTGGCACCCCCGTTGTCCCGGAAGTGTATAATATGGTGGCAATATCCTTTGGCGTGATGCCGATTTCCGGCAAATCTGTTCCATTCTGCTCTGTCAGGAGCTGATGCAGCGATACAGCGCCCTCCAGTGCCTGGAATGAAAAAAGGCGGGCAGGGCGCAGTTCTGCATCCAGCAGCATCTGCTGCATGTCGGTATTACTGATAAAAAAGGCGTCCAGTGCAGCATCTTTTGCAATGTGACGGATTTCGTCGGGCCTTGAGGTGGTATGAATCGGCACAGGGATAACACCGATTTGCTGCAATGCCAGGTCAACGATGATCCATTCCGGACTTCCGCAATGAGCCAGGATACCAACACAGTCGTTTTTCCGGAGTCCGCGTTGGTAAAGCGCTGCGGCAAGATGCGCACTGTCGGCTTGGAGTTGCGCGGTTGACCAGTGGTGCCACCGCCCATTTTGCCGTCCGGACACTGCGATATCCTTTGGATAGCGCTGCATCTGGTAGGGAAGAATGTCGAACAGACGGTGAAAATCCATGTTCTGCGTATGCTTTGTCCTGCAATGTAAGTGTTTCGCCGGAAAATCAGTACCCATTATCGAATCAAGAAAATGAAGGATTACCTTTGCAGCATGCAACGCAAAACTTTTTTTGCTTCTGATTTTCACCTGGGTGTCGATGCTCGTTGCCGCTCCCGGGATCGGGAAAAACAACTGGTCCGCTGGTTGCAGCAATGTGCGCCGGAAGCGGAGGCCATTTATCTGGTGGGCGATTTGTTCGAATTCTGGTTTGAGTACCGGCATGTGGTACCCAAAGGGTTTACCAGGGTGTTGGGTACACTTGCCGAATTACGCGACGGTGGCTTGCCCATTTACGCTTTTACAGGCAACCACGACTTGTGGATGTTCGGCTATTTTGAAGCGGAATTGGGCATACCAGTATACAGGACGCCTATTGAGCGGGAAATAGGTGGGAAAAAGTTTTTCATTGGCCATGGTGACGGGCTGGGCCCCAACGATATGGGCTACAAACGCATGAAAAAAGTATTTACCCATCCGTTTAGCCAGTGGCTGTACCGTTGGTTGCACCCTGATTTGGGTATTCCACTGGCCAACTATTCCAGTAACAAAAGTCGCATGGCTACGCCACTGGAAGAGCGCGGTTGGCTGGGTGACGACAAGGAATGGCTGCTGCAATATGCCGAACGGAAATTAGCGCGCGGTACAGAGGCCGATTATTTTATTTTTGGGCATCGGCATCTTCCCATCGACTGGCTGTTGAGCAACCAAAGCAGCCGCTACATCAATCTCGGTGAATGGATGTACGCCAATTCCTACGCCGTTTTTGACGGTACCGACGTCACCATTAATTTTTTTGAACACAGCGGATCGGTGATCCGAAACTACTGATCAGGACCATGATTATTCTCGCTTCCCGCATTACCAGCCTCACAGATGCGCGCTATTTCGCTGCAAAAAATGTCAGTTATCTGGGTTTTAACCTGGAAAGCAACGCTGAAGGATTTCTGGACCCTATTTACATGAAGGCCATCAGAGAATGGGTGGAAGGCCCCCAAATCGTGGGCGCATTTTCCCATACACCGGTGGAGGAAATCCGGGAGGCCGCTATTTTTTACGGCTTGGATGCGGTGGAACTTTCCGACAAGAATTTATCCGACCTGAGTACAATGGGAGGTATTCCGGTTTTGCTGCGCACTGCCTATACCGGCGATATGGATGCACTGGCATCAGTGCTCGAAGCGGCAAACGGGAAGGCTGTATACATCGTGGTAGAAAACCTGTTCTGGAGCAGCATCAGTGCTGCGCAGGCCGACTGGCGGGCCTTGTGTTCCCGTGCGCCGCTGCTGCTGGATATTGATGTGTCACCAACAGAACTTCCGGCGATGTTGGATGCGCTGCAGCCTGCCGGGCTGAGTTTTTCAGGCAGCGAAGAGGAAAAAGTAGGCGTGAAGTCCTTTGATGAAATTGACGCCTTGTTTGATGTGTTGGAAACTTTATCTGGCCTTTAGACAGTAGTCTTTTGTCTTTGGATACGAGATCTTAAAATGATATCGCAGCCAAATGCCAAAGCCCAGATTAGCGCGTCACCACAAATTTTTGCTGTGCCCATACCCTGCCTGCTGTTCGTGCAAATGCAACATAAATGCCTGGTGGCCAACTGTCTACACTGAGGGAAACATGCCCTCGTTGCCCACCACGAAATTCGTTTTGCCACAAAAGTTTCCCCTGCAGATTACTGATCCAAACCTCCTTTTTGTTTTTCACGGGCAGATCTTCAATCCAGAGTGTAATGCTTGTTTGGGCCAGTGTTGGCTGTAAAACAAGGTGAGGCGGCTTTTGGGTTAAAGGGCCCTGGGTGGATACATCTGCGGCCAGTTGCAGGGAATCCAGCGGGAAGGAAAGAATGCTGCGGGCGTGGCTTCCAGCGAAAAGGGTATGCTGCGCAAAATTGAAGTCCAGATCATAAACTGGCACAATGGGCATACCTGAACCAAGACGTTCCCAATGCTGACCGCTGTTGATGGTGCCATAAACGCCGCCATCAGTTGCCACGAAAATGACGGAATCCTGATGGCCTGGAAGGACGATGATATCGTTGATGGCCAGTTGCGGCAGGTCGCCGGAAATTGCAGTCCAGGTTTGGCCCAGGTCGTCGGAACGGTGTAAAAGTGGCTGGAAGTCGTTGCTTTTATACCCGGTATGCGACACATATACGTGATCTGGGAAAGTAGGGGAGGCCTTTACGGAGGAAACGTAACGTTCCGGCAAGCCCGCTGTAATGTTTTCCCAGTTGGAAGTGTTGGGGTTGCCCTGCCAAACATTGCCATCCGTTGTGCCGACGTACAGCAAGTCGGGGTCCAGCGGGCTTTCATCCAGGGTAGTAATGGTATGGTAACGCGCACCGAAAATATTGCCGTCGGTCAGGTCGGGACTGATGGGTGCCCATTGGCTGGGGTGTCCAACGCCTTTGTACACCCTGTAGGTGCCAGTGTACATGATACTGGGGTCGTGCCTGCTGAACATGTATTGCATGTCCCAGTTTCTTCGGTCGTCCGGATCAATCCCCTGCGCGCCATCCTCGAAAAAGGATCCGCCATCGGTAGAGCAAACGATGTTACCATCCTGCCATTCGTAGTAAATGATGTCGGGGTTGTCGGGGTGAAAGGCGGGCTGGAAGCCGTCGCCGCCATACAGGTGAAGCCAGTCGGTGATGCCGGTGGCGTTGCCGGCCACAGTACCATTGTCTTGTGCTCCTCCGAAATACCATTCTGGCAGGTGCGGGTTGGCCGCCACGCGGTAGAACTGAGTGGTGGGGATGTATTCGGCCTTGTTCCAGTTGGTGCCACCATCATTGCTGCGGTACAAACCGCCATCGGTGGCCAGGAGCATCACATTTTCAGAGATAAAAGCGACATCATGGTGATCAACGTGGGTGCCGGGGCTCATCTGGGTTACGTTGCTGGCCCAGTTGGCGCCACCGTCGATGCTGCGAACAGTGCGGACGCCGTTGATCCAGATGTCCTGGTTGTTGAAAGGGTTGATGTGTATTTTACCGAAGTACCAGGCAAAGTTGCTTTGAAAATTACTGTTGACGTTCAGGGGCATCTCTGCCCAATTGACGCCACCATCAAGGGTGGCGTAAAGGCCATTAAAACTTAAGTTGGTTCCGGCATAAGTAGCCAGTACATGGTTTCCGTTTTGAGGATCAATGGCCAGTCCGATCCGGCTATTCTCCTCCATGGGCAGGCCGCCCTCAAGCATGGTCCAGTTGGCGCCGCCATCGGTAGTTTTCCAGATGCGGGCATTGTTGCCCAAAACGATGCTTTCCTGGTTGTTGCGAATGCGATCCCAGGCTGCTGCGTACAGGGTGTTAGGATCGTTGGGCGACATGACCATATCGATGATGCCGGTTTCCTGTCCGATAAACAGCACTTTTTCCCAGTTTTGCCCGCCATTGGTTGTTTTATACAAGCCGCGGTCGTCGTTCCGTTCGAAAGGAAGACCCATGGTCGCTACAAAAATGGTCTGGGCATTTTGTGGGTGCACAATCACTTTTGAAATGATTCGGGTTTCTTGTAAGCCGATATTTTGCCAGGAGTTTCCGCCATTGGTACTTTTCCAAAGCCCATCGCCAATGAAGGGGTATCCGCTGATGTTGGGATCGCCGGTGCCGGCATAAACGATATTGCTGTTTTGCGGATCGAGTTGGATGTCGCCGATGGATAGAAAAGGCTGCTCGTCAAATACCGGAAACCAGGAAGCGCCACCGTCGGTGGTTTTCCACAGCCCACCTCCGGAATATCCGATGTAGATGTTATTAGGATTGTTGGGGTCTACTTTGATGGTATTGATGCGCGCACCGATGTTGGCCGGGCCCTCCACCGTCCAGGGTGCGCTAAAGCCTTTGTTGCCGTTGCGGGAATATGCCTTGGTAGGACTGAAGATCGATTCCAGCGCATTTTCATAGGTCGCAACATTGGTCGTATAATCGGGGTATTCCCGCAGGGCATAGAACCACTCCGCCGGCCAGAGTCCCGGGCTTTTATGCTCTTCTGCCTCCTGGGTCGCATTTGCGGGCCTTTTGCTCCAAATCACAATAGCGATGAATAAAATCACCAGGAGTGCAAAAAAGAAGATAACACTTACGGGATAAGGTTGTTTTGGTTGACGTTCAAACATGGTAACCAGCGGCTAATGATTTGCAAATATAATCGAAGCGGGGTTGAATTTTCTGTGCCATGGCAAATAATTGCCGTGTCTGAGTCCGCTGTGCTATGTTTGGGCGACTATAATAAGATATTGGTTTTGTTGTTGACAATAATTTCGGAGCCTTCTGCCAAAAAAACGGATAGTGGTTCGGCTTGCGAAAGATGGGCAAATTCGGCGCCATACACCGTGCCAAAATCGATGTCGGCATGCCAGTTCAGCATGGGATAAACCTGCCAGGAAGGATGTTCCACCTGGTATTCCACCGTCCGCCTGGCGCCATGGCGGGCGTATCCCCAATAGTGTTCGGTAATAAACTCGGCTTCGCTTCCGGCTTTCAGGTCCATCGCTTCCGGCGCCGTTTGAATGCCGAAAGCATGCCATTTTCCAGATTCCTTCCAGGCGTATTCCACCTCCAGTTGCTCCGGCTTTTCCTGCCATTGATGCCACATTTTACGGGTGGCATAGCGCTCCCGATACAGGGTGTTGGCAACCCAGGCAATGGCAGGTTTGGGAACGATTTCCCGTATAAATACCACCCCACGTTTCCACCCCAATTGAGGGTCGTTTCGCCGCACATAAAAGCGAAGATTGATTTCTTCAAAATCGGTATGGAAAGGGATTTTCCAGCCCATCACCCGGGTATCGAGAAACATGAAGCCTACGACACTGACATAGCATTGGCCGTTCCAAAGGTCTATCTCCGTTCCGGCAGGAAGCCAGGGCTGAAGGCGCGCTGGTTCCACAGCATAGTTTAGCATAAGGAGTCGGCGCCATTGGGCATGCAAAAAGGGAGAGGGCATGGTTGTTGAATTTAAAGAAGGGTTGGTTAGTCCAGTTGCCGCAGCAGCCAGTCGCGTTCCATGAGGGGTTGGGTATTGCTGAATATTTCGCGGAGTCGCTCTGTTTGGGCTTTGGAATACGGGTTGTGGTTGAGCAGCTTTTTCATGAGGCTAATCATGTTTTTGTAGGCTGATTTTCTGGCAGTATCCAGGGCTTCTTTGCGTTGGAGGTAGATGCGCATACTTTCGAGCAGCGACTCGAAGGCATCTAACTCGGTTTGCTCGTAATATATTTTCAACAACATGGTTTTGGCAATGATGTTGAGGTGCATCTCATCGTATTCAAAATTAAGGAGCATGCGTTGCGCCTGGTCGTAATCTCCTTTTTCAAAGTAAATGCGCGAGAGGTTGAAGTGTACGATGCTTTTACGGTACTTTTCCTCCAGGTATTGCTGATAATTGTTCACAAAAGATTCTACCCATTCGTATTCCCGAACGCGCAGGGCAATACCTACGATGTTGATGAAAGTATAGCGCGACAGTTTTTCATTTTCGAGCAATATACCCGTGTCGACGCCTTGCCGGTAGAGTTCGAAGGCCCTTCTGGCAAAATCCTGCCGGCCGGCGCTGATTTTGGGTACGCAATAGTTCCAGGCCGCCAAGTAGAGGTTCCGGACTTCGTCGCGGTCGAATTTTAAGGCTTGTTCGGAATGGATCAAGTTTTCAAATTGCTCAAAATATTCCTCCTTATCGGGGTTGGTTACCGCCATATAGATGTAATAATAAACCGAAATGGCGGGATCTTCAATGAGTTCGCCCCGTTCAACATAGTGTAAGGTTTCGGGCAGCAGGCCATCGGTATATTGCGCTTTTTGGAAAACGGTACGGTGGGCCAGCATTTCCAGGCTGGTGCGCAACTTTTCTGCGGTAAACCATTTTTCCAGGGCGTTGGCCACCTCCTGCAGGTTCACCGGTGTACTTTGCGACAGGCCCAGTTGGTATTCATAGTCTTCGGTTTCCAGAAAAAACTTCTGCAAGAGGTAATCTGCGTTGCGAAGGGGTTGATTTTCGAGGGCATCTGTTGACAAGCGTTTGGCCTGTCGGTAGGCTTTTTCCAACTTTCGCTGACGGTATTGGCGGGAAAGTGCCAATTGATACTGAAATTGATTATTTTTGTAGTCTTCAAATGCCAGATACTCCTCTACCGCCTTTCCTAAGAAATACATGACCTGGCGCATGCGAGCGTCGTCGTATGGCTCCCCGGGATAAACAGCAGGCCAAACCTTCTGTTTTTTCAGGGCTTCGTCGTTTTTGGACAATGCCGATAACAAATAATCAAACAGATTGACTACGTCTTCGCGTTGGTTGTGGGAAGGAGACCGCAACCATTTATTTAATTCGCGTTGCTCCTTTTTAGAAAGCGAGCGCGCAATTTCAACCAGGACGCTTTTTTGCATGAGCTATTTCAATTATTCGTTCAACAAATAAGAGAAGAAATTTGGTTGTTTATTTGACGTCGATTACGTTCTATCAATTTGTTTTTCAACATAATATACATATAGTTACAGTATATTTAATGTTTTAATTGTACTACAACCATCAAAAATACGTCAACAAATGCGATTTTTTGTCTTTTTAACCCCTAAAATTCTCCTGCACTTTTGTATCGTGATCAATAACCGGTTGCCAACACTAATCCACAAACCCATGTATAAATATCTCACCACACTCATTTTTTTGTTACTGACCAGTCTGCTGACTGCGCAGGGGTGGGAGCGTGTATACTATGGGTTAGGTAATGATGAAGCCAATGCCATTGCTGCTACGCCGGATGGCGGGTTTGTGATGACTGGTTTTTACGGGGGCAACAAGGTTCATTTGTTAAAAACGGATATCGACGGCAACCTGCAATGGAGCAAGCCTTTTACGCAGAACAGTTCTGCTGCAGGCAATGCTATTCTTACGCTTGCTGATACGGCGTATATTATTGCCGGCTATACCGAAATAGAAGTTCCGGGCATTCCTCCCACCTTCAACCGTAACATCCTGCTGGTCAAAACCGATGCTTCAGGCAATATGCTCTGGAGTAAAAATTTTGGTGGCGCAGGAACAGAAGAAGGAACCAGCATTGCGCAAATGCCAGATGGTGGTTTTGTTGTGGCAGGTTTCAATGATAACGACGATGTTGTGGTCCTTCGCACCGATGCGCAAGGCAACATGCTTTGGCTGAACAGCTACGGCTTGCCAAACAACAAGGAGCGCGCAAATGATGTGGTAGTGGCCGCGAACGGAGATATTGTAGTTGCCGGTAGCGATTTTATCAACCCGCGTACCTTTTTCTACGGCCTTCGGATCCAACCGGACGGCACACAGGTTTGGGCCAACAACTGGGGCTACCTGGCCAACCCAGGCGCTACGGATGTAGCCAAAGCCATTGTAACTACTCCTGACGGCGGCTTTTTGCTCGCAGGTTCCACCAATTCCATCATTGGTGATAATTCTTTTATCATTAAAATTGATGGCGACGGTGGGGATACGCCATTTTGGGCCGAGCCATATTACAACGTTGACCTGAACGACATCGTAAGTGACCGTAACGGTGGTGGGTTCTTTGCAACTGGCCGTTTTGTTAGCGGTTCGCTCGACGATCTCTACATGATGCACATAAGCGCCACAGGCGGTATCATTTGGGATGTGAATGTGGGCAAAGCCGGAACTGATGCCGGGTATGGCATTGTTGCTACTCCAGATGGTGGCGCTGCTGCTGCAGGATATACTTATCCGTTTGTCAACAGCAACGAATCGAGTCCATATCTGGTCAAGGCCGATAAAAACGGCATTGTATTTACCAGTTATGTACGCGGCAATGTGTTCAATGACCTGAACGCAGATTGCATTTTGGATGGCAACGAAAACGGATTAGAGGACTGGATCATCAAACTTAGCAGCACTAACTTTACACGTTACATCGCTGCTGATAAATTTGGAGACTTCTCCATTCTGGTGGATACCGGTGCGTACGAATTACAACTCATTACCCCCAATGGATACTGGGAGGTTTGTGACCCGGCCCTGTATTTTGATGTAACCGATTTTTACGATACGGTATATGCCCTGGTGCCTGTTCACCCTTCTGTTGCCTGCACCCGCAATGAAATAGACATCGCCGCACCAGTATTACGCCGTTGCACAGATAACACTTATACCGTTCGTTATTGTAATTCCGGAACCGTTCCTTCCTTTGATACACGGGTGGAAGTGGCGCTCGATGAGCAACTCTCGGTAACGGGAAGTTCCATTCCCTGGTCACTGCAACAGGGCCAAACTTATACTTTTAATGTTGGTACGGTTAACCCTGGGGAGTGTAAGTCCTTTACGGTAACGGCATTTCTCGACTGCAACAATACCATCACCGGAGAAACGCACTGTGTCACAGCACACATCTTCCCCGATACCTTTTGCAATTTTGGCAATTGGGATGGTTCCAGAATATTTACCACTGCAGTTTGCGAAAACGATACGATTAAGTTGAAAATTGGCCGAATGGGCGGCAGCACAGGTACGATAAAGGTGGACTTCGTGATAGCTGAGGATATCCTCATGCTGACCGATCCTGCCAATCCGCCAGCAGCCTTCATGGAAGTGTTCGAACCCGATACCACCGTGTTGAGCACGCCAGCCAATGGCAAAACCTACCGGATTATTGCCACCAATATTGAAAATTACAATTACCCGGGAACCAGTTTCCCCACCGCGGCTGTCGAAGGCTGTGGAACCAATGCCTCGGGTGGTTTCTCGACGGGATTTTATACCATGTTCCCGGAAGATGAATCAGACGCATTTATCGCGAGCGACTGCCAGGAAAGTTACGAAACCGATTACGATTCTCTATATTTTAAAAGAGGCCATCCCAAAGGCTACGACGTGGCCCACTACGTCAGTCCGGAAACCGATTTGGACTTTTTAATCTATTTTCAAAACTCTGGAGGCGATACGGTGCACCAGGTGATAGTGCGCGACACATTGTCGGCGGCACTTGATCCGGCCACCGTGTACCCCGGGGCTTCGAGTCATCCCTACGACTTTGTCGTGTATGGAAACGGCATTGTGCAGTTTACCATTCCAAACGCCAATTTGTTACCAGGTGGCAGCAGTGCCAATACGGATGGATTTGTGTCCTTCCGCGTTGCGCAAAAACCGAATCAGAATTGCCAAACGGAGATCCTGAATACTGCTGCCATCTATTTTGATTTCAACGCGCCCGTTCATACGAACGAGACTTACCATACCATCTGCGATCGCGACAGTTTCCTCATTTTTACCAATACCAACAACGTCCTGATCCAGGGCGCCGAGGTTAAAGTGTTTCCAAATCCTTTCGCGGAAAGCGCGCAGTTTGAAATTACCGGTATCGAAGCCCAGCATTATAGTCTGGACATATTCGACATTCAAGGAAGACATGTATTTAATCGCATATACAATACACCCACATTCCGATTGCTGCGTCAGCAAATTCCACCCGGGGCCTACATTTACCGGCTTTCTGCCGATGGCAGGCCGGTAGCCTCGGGAAAGGTAATTGCCGGACAGTAGCAACCGAAGGCCATCCACAACCAATTACACAGACATTATCCCTGCAATGCGTCATTTCGTCGTTTAGACGGGATGGCGCATTGCAATTGGGGGGACACTCAGACTGTTGGTGAACAATAAGGCGAACAGTTGGCGAATCGATTAATGGACCGGGGACGTTCACCCAATAAAAAAAGGAGCCCAGAAGGGGCTCCCTGAAAACAAATTTTCAATCGGTTCCAACTATTGTTTTAAAAACTTAACTATACCGCAAAACTTTCCCCCGCAGCTGCAGGTTCGGGCGGCATTGGGGTTGTTGAAGAAGAAACCTTTGCCATTGAGCCCTCCAGAAAATTCGAGGGTGGTGTTGTAGAGATAGAGAAAACTTTTAAGGTCAATGACCACTTTCACGCCATTATCTTCAAAAACCTGGTCGTTGGGCTTGGATTCATTGTCAAAGTCCAACTTATAAGATAGCCCGGAGCAGCCGCCGGAAACGACGCTGACCCGTATAAAATAGTCATCACCAAAATGCTCAGACGAGCGGATTTCGTTGATTTTTTCTTTGGCGTTTTCTGCTACGAAAATCATGTTAAAAATAGTTTACTGTTACACTGAATCATTGTTGCATTGTCACCTTGTAGGTTTAAGCACTGATCATTTTTCAATAAAGCAATGATGCAAGGCAACAATCCATCAATAATTTAAACAGTTTCAGTAGCCACCACTACACCGTTTTTCTTCTGGTAGTCGGCAATAGCAGCCTTAATGGCGTCTTCCGCCAATACCGAACAGTGAATTTTAACGGGTGGAAGTGCGAGTTCCTCAACAATTTCCATGTTGTCGATTTTCATGGCATCGTCGAGTGATTTGCCTTTGAGCCATTCGGTGGCAAGCGACGAGGAAGCAATAGCTGAGCCACAGCCAAAGGTTTTGAACTTGGCATCCTTGATGGTGCCGGTCATTTCGTCAACTTCAATCTGGAGGCGCATAACGTCGCCGCATTCCGGGGCGCCAACCAAGCCTGTGCCAACGTTCTTGGCATCTTTGTTAAGTGAGCCTACGTTGCGAGGGTTTTTGAAGTGTTCGAGAACTTTTTCTGAGTATGCCATAGTATTTAGGATATGCTAGATTTGAAAAAATGTGGTTTGGGTCGAGGGTTTTTATCAGTGGGCTGACCATTCAATTTTGGTCAGGTCGACACCGTCTTTATACATTTCCCAGATAGGGCTGAGTTCGCGCATGTGGTTGACGCCGTTGCGTACCAGCTCGATAGCATCGTCCACCTCTTTTTCGGTGGTAAAACGGCCCAGGGAGAAGCGGATGGAGGAGTGTGCCAGGTCATCTCCCAACCCCATTGCCACCAATACATAAGATGGTTCCAGGGATGCGGAAGTACAAGCAGAGCCAGAGGAAACGGCGACATTTTGGTTAAAAGTCATCATCAAGCCCTCTCCTTCTACGTGCTTAAAGGAAATATTGCAAACGTGGGGCATTCGGCTGTTTACATTGCCGTTTACCTTGGTTTCTTCCATTTTGGAAAGTTCCGTTTCCAGGTGATCGCGGAGTTTGCTCAAACGTGCAGCATCTGAAGCCATTTCCTGCATGGCAATTTCAGCTGCTTTGCCAAAGCCTACAATGCCTGGAACGTTCAGGGTGCCGGAACGCATACCGCGTTCGTGGCCGCCGCCGTCCATTTGGGCAGTAACTTTAACCCTTGGGTTTTTACGGCTGACATAAAGGGCGCCGACACCTTTCGGACCGTACATTTTGTGGGCGGTGAAGGACATCAAATGGATCCCGATTTCCCTTGGATGGGTTATGATTTTACCTACAGCCTGTGTTGCGTCGGAATGGAACAATACGCCGTGCTTTTCGCAAATCTGGGCTATCTCCCGCATGGGCTGGATAACACCCGTTTCGTTGTTGGCCCACATGACCGACACCAGTACCGTATTCGGTTTGATGGCCGCCTCTAACTTGGCGGTATCAATCAGGCCGTCTTCTTCTACCTTGAGGTAGGTAACTTCTGCCCCGTGTTTTTCCAGGTATTTGCAGGCGTCCAGAATGGCCTTGTGTTCTGTTTCCAGGGTAATGATATGGTTGCCCTTCTTCGCATACATCTCAAATACTCCTTTGAGGGCAAGGTTATTGCTTTCAGTAGCACCGGAAGTGAAGATGATTTCTTTTTCATCGGCTCCGATCAGCTTGGAAATTTGCTCACGAGCATAATCGACGGCATCTTCAGCTTCCCAACCAAACTGGTGGCTGCGGCTGGCAGCATTCCCGTGTTTTTCAAAGAAATAAGGCACCATTGTCTCTACTACCCGCGGGTCGCAGGGTGTAGTCGAGTTATTGTCCAGGTAAATTAGTCGGCGAGATTCCATATATATTGCGTCGAAGTAAAGTTATTTAGATTTAATCTAATCTCACATTGAGAATGCAAATATAACATCTCTCTCAAAAAATGGTTGGAAGAATATAGAAGAAATGCATAAAAAAGTAAGTGAAATGGCACTTTGTGCCTTCTGGCTATCTATTGCGTTGTATTCTACGGGCTTTTCCGGTGCAGAAATGTGATTTCCATGATTTCTGGAGGCGTTTTTTTTGTTTTTGCTATGAAAGTAGTGCTAGGCAAAAATGGCAGTTTCCCGGAATTGGCCATTGACACGGGACTTTGAATGCACAATTTGTTGCCTGCCGGCATCGCTTTGATGCGCTATTGCCGTATTGCCAGCATTTAAGCGCAGAACTTTCCCGGAATCCATTATTTTTGCCAGCAAATGGAGTCAATCGAAGATTTTTTTAGCACATTTCCACCGGTAAGCAAAGCAGATTGGTTGGCTAAAATTACCCGGGACCTTAAGGGCAAGCCCCTGGAGGATTTATACTGGCAGCTCGACGGCCAGATAAATGTCGATCCTTTTCCACATCCCGATGATTTGCCAGATTCCCCATCACCCTTAACCATGCGCCGTGGCTGGGAAATCTGCGAATCCATTGATGCCACCGTGCCCACGGCAAATGCCACAGCGTTATCTGCTTTAGAGGCCGGTGCCGAAGCCCTATGTATTCATTTACCCTCTACCGGGTATGCGCTCGAATCGGTATTAAAAGGGGTGCATCTGGACCTTATTGGGTTGCATTTTTCCGGCCCCGGACTCGATGCCGACCCATTGGCCTTGTTAAAAGCGCTCGAAAAAACTGCGGTTGCGCAGGGTATTAAGGCGTCCGCCTTGCACGGAAGTTTATGGTACAATCCTGTAGCAAGTGAAAAACCCTGTGATTGGCCACAATTGACAGCCTTACTTTCCTTTGCAACAGCCCATTTTCCTGGTTTTCGTTGCCTTCAAGTTGGCGCAGCGCCTGGCGCAGCAACACTGGACAAGGTTGTGCAGCCACTGCTGCAGGCTAACATGTATTGCACTGGAATAAGCAGGCTTGGCTTGCCCACGGCCGATGTTTTGGCATCAATTGGATTTTCTTTTACCGTCGGGACCGATTTTTTCACCGCAATTGCAGCGCAGCGTGCGCTTCGACTGTGCTGGATGAATCTTCAAAAAAGTTGGGGGCTGCCCGTTTCCGACCCGGACATCAACACGGGTTTTGATCCTGGCGTTTATTCGGATGACCTGTATACCAACATGATCCGGGCAACCACCATGGCCATGTCGGCTGTGCTTGGTGGCGCCCAAACCCTTACCGTATTACCCTATGATGCTGGCAGGGAAGGGCAATCCGACTTCCCGGAAGCTTTTTCCCGGCGGATAGCCCGGAATGTGCAGCATTTGCTGAAAATGGAGAGTTTTCTGGATCAGTTTGAGGACCCTGCTGCCGGGAGCTATTATCTGGAAAACCTAAGCCGGCAATTGGGCGCAGCAGCCTGGGCGAAATTTGGTCAGGATCAAACATAGCGCGCATGGAAGATAAAGTACTCCGTTTCAGTGCTATCCTGAAGGGCTCAGAGGACATGGATGTGTTGTCCATCGAGTTTCCTTACGATGTCGAAGCCCTTTATGGCACGCGCGGACAAGTCAAGGTGAAGGTCACGTATGATGGCGTACCTTATCGCGGTAGTTTGGCCAAAATGGGTCATCCTTGTCATTTTCTGATTGTCACTAAGGCTATTCGAATGCATCTCGGCGGGAAAAAAGCCGGCGATACCGTGCAGGTTACGGTTCAACGCGACACGGAGCCCCGTGTGGTGGATGTGCCCGACGATCTTGGCGCCCTGCTGGAACCACGTCCTGAACTCAAAGCCTATTTTGATGGGCTGGCATATACGCATCAAAAAGAGTATGTCCGCTGGATTACGGAAGCCAAAAAAACGGAGACCAGGGAAAGACGCTTGCACAAAACCATCGAAATGCTGGAAAGCAAAAAGAAGAACCCCAGCGATAAATAACAACACCATGAAGATATTTTGCATTGGCCGCAATTACGTCGATCACGCCAAAGAACTCAACAACCCGGTCCCCACAGAGCCTATAATTTTCATGAAGCCTCCCACGGCGCTGGTGGTGGGGAACAAGCCTTTTTATTTTCCGGATTTCACCAAAGACTTGCATTACGAGGGTGAAATTGTACTTCGGATTTGCAAAAATGGCCGGCAGGTAGAGCCCGAGTTCGCTTCCCGCTATTATGATGCCATCGGGTTTGGCATTGACTTTACTGCCCGGGACCTTCAGCAGCATTTGAAGCAAAACGGACATCCCTGGGAGATTGCCAAGGCGTTTGACCGCTCGGCACCCCTGGGATCTTTCGTCTTGCTGGAAAATTTGCGTAATCCCGCCGACATCCATTTCCAGTTGAAAAAAAATGGGGAAGTTGTACAAGATGGACACACACGGGATCTAATTTTTCCATTTGATGCCTTGATTTGCCACATTTCCCGTTATTTTACCCTGCAGAAAGGAGATTATATCTTTACCGGTACTCCTGCTGGTGTTGGGCCGGTGCAGATTGGCGATGTACTGGAGGGCTTTGTGGAAGACCAATTGCTGCTGAAGTGTGCCATAAAATAACAGATTGTTCACCCGTCTAATGTACTGTATGCGATTGATTACCCTGTTCCTGTCGGTTTTTTCTACCCTGTTTGTCTGTGCACAAGCCCCTACGCCAGCCCCTGAGCAGGCGGGACCCATCCTGATCCTGGGGGCAACAGCCCATCTTGGCGATGGTCGGGTCATTGATAACAGCGCAGTTGCCTTTGACAAAGGCAAACTGACGCTTGTGGCTGATGCCATGACGATCCGCTTTGATCGTGGACAATTCAGCAAGATATTCGACGCGACGGGAAAGCATGTTTACCCGGGTTTTATCGGTACCGACACCCAGTTGGGGCTGATAGAAATTGATGCGGTGCGGGCCACTGTAGACAATTCGGAAGTGGGCAGCATCAATCCCAATGTACGTGCCATTATTGCCTTCAATACCGATTCTGACGTCATCCCGACGGTGAGATCCAACGGCGTATTGCTGGCACAGGTGGTGCCCACCAGCGGCCGCTTCTCCGGTACATCTTCGGTGGTACAACTCGATGCCTGGAATTGGGAAGATGCAGCGCTGCGAACGGACGGCGGTATGCACCTCAACTGGCCTTACCAGCGCCCAAGCAGGGCTGGAAGAGAACGGCCCCAATCCGGACCCGATCCCACTGAGCAACAAATGCAAGAACTGGAGCAGTTTTTCGATCAGGCAAAGGCCTACTGTGCCTTGCCCAACGCGATGCCACAAAACCAGCGTTTTGAGTCTATGCGCGGTGTTTTTCCGGAAAACAAACGCTTTACATCCATACCGATTTGGCCAAAAGCATACAAGCGTCAGTACTTTTTGCCGAAAAATACCAGATCCAGCCGGTCATTGTTGGGGGCAACGACAGTTGGATGATTACCGATTTCCTTAAAGCACATGCAGTTTCGGTCGTGCTCAATAAATCGCAGCGTTTGCCGTCCAGGGAAGACGAGGATATTGATCAGCCGTACAAAACCGCAGCAGCATTACAGCAAGCGGGGGTACTGTTTTGCATCAGCGAAGAAGGGGCTGGCGCCAGCGGAATCTGCCGTTCGAAGCCGGACAGGCAGTTGGGGCAGGCTTGCCCTATGAGGCTGCGGTTGCCGCGATTTCACTCAATGCTGCCAAAATAATGGGTATTGCAGATCGCTGCGGATCCATTGAAGTGGGCAAAGACGCGACCCTGTTCATCAGCGAAGGCGATGCGCTGGATATGCGAACGCTTCAAGTGACGGCCGCGTTTATTCAGGGCCGTGAAATCAGTCTGGACAACAAACAAAAGGAGTTGTACAATAGGTTTGAAGAAAAATACAAGCGGCAATAATGGTTTGCTTTGCCTGTTAACGCTTACAAAACCCTGTCGCAATAATTCAATTGAATCATTGGCAATCAAAGGCCCGCGAATCAAGTGTCTACAAGTTTTAGCCAAAGGCCAAATTACATCCGCTCCATGATGGTTTTAGACTTTACCGTAATGGGCAGCTTTTGGTTGGCCATGCCACTGATTTTTACGGTCATTGTACCGCTCATTTCTAGGTTTTGGGTGATGCTGCGAACAAGGGCATGCGGCTGATCGAGCTGAATGCTGCCACTGCCGGTACCCGCTAATACATAGCTGATTTTAAACATGCCCAGGTCCATTGTGCCGGGATCTTTAGGATCATTGTACATTTTACGGGTAAAATCGACCCTGGCACTTTGGGCATCTCTTGATTTCAGTACGTATTGTGTGGTCTGGTTCAGTTTAAAACCAGAGCCGGTATTTTTTTTCTCCCATTTGTTGCCAACGCGAATCGCTTTGGAGGGGAAAAAATTCCATATTTCACCCGATTGACGCCCCATGTTTTCATCGCTGAACTGGGTTTTAATACCTGCGAGCATGACGCCGATCATGGGGATGTCGCTAAAAGACGCGGATACTTTGTCCCACATTTCATTCATGCCGGTAAAGTTCTGAACGGTTCCCTGGGGTGTAAGTTCCATGTCAAAGTCCTGGCCGATCAGGTGGCGAAATATCCGGCCCTGCACTTCGGAGGAATCGGTTACAGGCAGCTCGGAGTCGTATTCTGTAACTTTTCCGTTTTGGTTTTGTACTTGCTTTAGCCGGGTGATTTTCATCCCCATTTTTAGTGTTCCATCGGGTAGAACCGATTTGATGGTGTAGTCGTACTCGGTGACTTTGGTTTCGTAGGTTGTTTGTTCGCCTTCGTCGGCAGTGACCAGTGTTTCCGTTTCTTCGGTGCTGCGGTAGCGGAGGTGGTCGCCGGCTTTCAGGCCATCTTTGAGGCTGAGCAGGTAAGCAGGTTTACAGGCGCCGAACAGAAAAGCCAGGCTAATCAGTGATAACAGGAGTATTTTTTTCATGTCAATTGTTTGCTCAAAATTATTGCAATTTGATCAAATAGCCATCAAATGCGTTAAAAATGCGCTTAGATCAACCTTTTCGCCGATTTGTTCGTTGTTATTGAGTTATTTCCTGCAATTTTGACTTTCCTAATAAACTGGAATAATCTGCACTATGCAAAAAGACAATTATACCCTGCTGATAGAGAAGCTGGACGGCTTTATTCGTAAGTTTTACGTCAATCAATTGTTGCGTGGTTCCCTGTACACCGTGGGCGCCGTTTTGGGGCTGTTCATCCTGTTGAATATTCTGGAGTACTACCTGTATTTTGGTACAACCGTCCGTACCGCGTTGCTTTGGGGTTTTGGGCTGCTGTCGGGGCTGGCTTTATACCGTTGGGTAGCCCTTCCGCTGATGCACTATTTCCACCTGGGGCAGGTTATCAGCCATGAGCAGGCGGCACAAATTATTGGCAATCATTTCACAAATGTGAAGGATAAATTGCTGAACATCCTGCAGTTGCGCCACCAGTCGAGCAACGCCATCTATGCTGAGCTCATCAACGCATCGATTAACCAGAAAAGTGATGAGATAAAACTGGTTCCGTTCAAAGCGGCCATCGACCTGGGTACCAACCGCAAATACCTGCGCTATGCGCTCCCTCCGGTGCTCATGCTGCTGTTCCTCCTGCTTGGCGCGCCAAATATTCTAAGGGAAGGCACCAAGCGGCTCTGGAATGCCTCTACAGCCTTTGAAAAACCGGCGCCGTTCAAATTTTTTGTTGATGTCGACAAATTGAAGGTGGTGCAGTTTGGCGATTACGACCTTAACGTGAAAGTCGACGGAGAAGCATTGCCCAACGAGATCTTCATCGATTTTGGTAAAGTGCAATACCGGCTTACCAAAGAAGCACCCAATATGTTCTCCTACCACTTTTCCAATGTACAGCGGATACGGAGTTCAAATTGTATGGCAGTGGGGTGGAAAGTCTGGATTACACCCTGGGCGTATTGAAAAAACCGAGCATGCTGAGTTTTCAGGTCGACCTGAAATTCCCGGCTTACATTGGGCGCCCGGCCGAATCACTGGCCAATGTTGGCGATCTGGTAATCCCGCAGGGTACGCAGGTGCGCTGGACGTTTAATGCGCAAAATACCGATGAAATGGGCCTTCGTTTTGGTACTGCTGCCCGCGAAGACGCCAAGCGAAGTGGCGAAAACGCGTTTACCGTAGGACGTAAATTGCTTAAAGACGAGATTTATAAGATTTTTCTGAGCAATGCTAATTTGAAAAATGCTGACTCGGTGGCGTACACCATTAGCGTCATTCCCGACCTGGCGCCGCAAATTAACGTAGAGGCCTTCGACGACTCTACCAACCTGCGCACGCTGTTTTTTGCCGGCGAAGCCAGTGACGACTATGGACTGCTAAAACTGACGTTCAATTACCAAATCAAAAAGGCAAAGGGCGGACAATTGCCCCTGCAAACCCTGAAACTTGATAAGCCCGAAGGCAAGCAAATCCAATACAGCCACAATTGGAACCTCCGCAATCTGGACCTGGCCCCCGGCGATGAAGTATCCTATTATTTTGAAATTTTTGATAACGATGGTGTAAACGGTTCCAAGAGCGCCCGCACCGGTGTAATGCAATACCGTATGCCGACAACCGAAGAGTTGCGGCAGTCGCAAGCCCAGAACAATGAAGACATTAAAAATAACCTGGAAAAATCGCTGAAAGAAAGTCAGAAAATTCAGGCAGATTTGAAGAAACTGCGGGAAAAAATGCTGCAGAAAAAGGATCTCGACTGGCAGACGCGCAAGGAAATGGAGCGCTTGCTGGATCGCCAGAAGCAGCTGAACGAACAAATTGATCAGGCCAAACAGAATTTTGACCAAAACAAGCAGCAGCAGCAGGAGTTTAACCAGCAGCCGGAAGACCTTCAGAAAAAACAGGAGCAACTGGAGAAACTGTTTGAGGAAACCATGTCGCCGGAAATGAAGCAATTGATGGAGGACATTGAGAAACTGCTGCAGGAGATGAACAAGGACGAGATGATTGAGAAAATGGAGCAGATGGAAATGTCGAACGAGGAACTGAACAAAGAACTCGATCAGCTGCAGGAACTCTACAAAAAACTCGAGGTGGAAAACCTGATGCAACAGCAAATTGACCGGCTCGAGGAGATGGCCAAGGAGCAGGAAGAGTTGGCCAAAGAAACCGAAGAGGGCACCAAGAGCGATGAGGATATTAAAAAAGAACAGGATGCCCTCAATGAAAAAATGAAGGATGTAGAGAAGAAGCAGGAAGAGCTGATGAAAAAAAATGAGGACCTGAAAAAGCCTGAAAATATCGAGGACCACAAGGAAGAAATGGAGGATATCCAAAAGGATCAGAAGGATTCGCAGCAGGAGATGAAGTCGGGCAATAAAAAGAGTGCCGGCAAGAAGAAGAAATCTGCCTCCGATAAGATGAAGGATATGGCCAACAAAATGAAGCAAAACCAGCAGTCGGGCGAAATGGAGCAGATGGAGGAGGATATGGCCGTCATCCGCCAGCTGTTGGAAAACCTGATTGGCCTGTCGTTCAATCAGGAGCAAACAATGAAAGGTATCAGTAAAACCAACATCAATACACCGCGCTATGTAGAGCTTGCCCAGCAACAATACAAAATCAAGGACGATTTCAAACTGGTGGAAGACAGCCTGCAGGCTCTGGCCAGCCGCAATTTTCAAATTGCCGGCATCATCACCGGCAAAGTGACCGAGGTGAAATCGGCCATGAAAAATTCGATCGGTTACCTGGAAGAAAGGCAAACCGATATTGCCAGCGGACAACAGCAAACCAGCATGAAAGGCCTGAACGATTTGGCACTCTTGCTGGCAGAAGCCATGAACCAGATGCAGCAGGACATGGCCAGCATGATGCCCGGTTCCTAAAGCTGTCAGAAACCAGGCAAAAAGGCCAAGGTAAAGACGGAAAGGAACCCAAGGATAAAATATCCAAAGGGCAGGAAGGCATGGGCAAGCAAATGGAAGACTTGAAAAAGCGCCTGGGAGCAACAAAAAGGCCAGGGCAAAAATGGCATGAGCAAGGAATTCGCCGAGATGGCCGCCAAGCAGGCTGCCCTCCGGAATGCCCTGCGTGAAATCCAAAAACAAAAACAGGAGCAGGGCAAAGGCAGTAAAGCACTGGAGGAAATTATGCAGCAAATGGACCAGAACGAAACGGAACTGGTCAATAAGCGCCTCACCAATGAAATGCTGAAACGCCAACAAGATATTTTAACCCGACTCCTGGATGAAGAACGCGCCGAACGCGAGCAGGAGCAGGATGAAAAACGCCAGGCGCAGACCGCACAGCAACAGCCTGCGAAAATGCCACCTGCCCTGGAAGAATACCTGAAAAAACGCCGTGCCGAAGTAGATCTGTACCGCACGGTTTCACCCGCACTCAAGCCTTACTACAAAGGTTTGGTGGAAGAGTATTTGAAAGGGGTGCAGTAAGGGGGCTGTAGAGTTGGCTGTAGAGTAGGCTGTAGGGTTGGCTGTAGAGTAGGCTGTAAATGGGCTGTAGAGTGGACGATTTTATGTTAAACACCCACCTTTTGTTTAAATTTCCAGTGAATAAATATTCAAAAAATCCCAATTTACAACCTATTTAAACCCAACCCTACGGCCTATTTACCGCCTACTCTACAGCCCCTTTCAAATCACCTGAAACCCAAACGCATAAGGATCATCTTCATCGTCGATAATGATTTGGTTGTACCCTGTAATGCGGGCCCAGCCTTCAATGCTTGGAACAATAGCCGGGTAGGGACCACAGTTGGTACTGTTTTCAACCCTTCCGGTGAACATGCTACCAATGATGCTTTCGTGAACGAATTGATCTCCGGGTTTCAATTTTCCTTTGGCTGCCCATTGGGCCATGCGGGCAGATGTTCCGGTGCCGCAGGGGGAGCGGTCGATGGCTTTGTCGCCATAGAACACCGCATTACGTGCATCGGCCTCTGGTGAAATCGTTTTTCCAGTCCAAAGAAGATGGCTGAGGCCTTTTATTTTTTCGTCCAGCGGATGCACAAAGGTATGGGCTGCATTCAGCCGTTGGCGCAGCACAGGGCTCCAGCGAATCAGGTCAGCGGCGGTAAAATGCTCCAATCCGGGGAAGTTTTCTTGCGGGTCGACAATCGCGTAAAAGTTGCCGCCATAGGCTACGTCAACATGCAATGGTCCCAAATCCGGACATTCCACCTTCAGGTTTTCCAGGTACAAAAAGGAGGGTACATTGGTGAGTTTTACGGATTTCACTTTTTTGCCTTCCTGGTGATACGTTACCAGCACCAGTCCCGCTGGTGTTTCCAGCCGCAGCCGACCCGGAGTTTTGGGTTGTACCAGTCCTTCCTCGATCATAATGGTCACCGTGCCAATCGTGCCATGTCCACACATGGGCAGGCATCCGCTGGTTTCGATGAACAGGATAGCAATATCGTTGGCAGGATCATGGGGTGGATATAAGATGCTTCCCGACATCATATCGTGGCCACGCGGTTCAAACATCAGTCCTTTCCGGATCCAATCGTAATGCTCCATGAAATAGAGCCGGCGCTCGCCCATACTGTTGCCCTCCAGCAAGGGGGCGCCCCCTGCTACCAGCCTGACCGGGTTGCCGCAGGTATGGGCATCAATGCAAAAGAAGGTCTTATGCATGGTTTACTTTCTTTTTGGAGTACAGGCCATCCACCATTCGCCAGATGCGCAACGGATTGCTGTCGCGAAGTTCGGGCGGGAGCAGTCGCTGCGGGCAGTTTTGAAAGGCCAGGGGCCGTACAAAGCGGCGGATGGCGCCAGTGCCAACCGAGGTGAAGCGCGCATCTGTACTGGCGGGGTAGGGGCCGCCATGTTGCATGGCATGGCCAACTTCAACGCCGGTGGGTACAATGTTGTAAATGAGCCGGCCCACTTTTTCCTGCAGCAGTTCACCCAGGGGGCGGCTGGCACGCAAATCTTTGTCGGTGCCCATCAGGCTGGCGGTCAGTTGCCCTTGCAAGATGGAGGCTACTTTTTGCATGCCTCTAGGGCTTTTGCACAACACCAGCAGGCTAAAAGGGCCAAATATTTCCTCCTGGAGTCTGGGGTTTTTCAAAAAATCTTTCTCCTGCACTTTGGCCAGCAAGGGCCGCGCGAGGAAGGGTTTGGCGTTATTGTCTTCACCAACCAGTGCCTTCACGCCTTTTTCCCGAATGCTGCTGGCGCTGCTTTGGGAGTAGTTTTCGTAGATGCTTTTGTTGAGCATGGTCGCAGCCGGATGTTGTGCGAAGGCCGATCGCAGGGCCGTTTCGAAGGCAGGGGTGTACTCATTTTCAAGACAAATGATAAGGCCGGGATTGGTGCAAAACTGACCGGCGCCGAGGTTGACAGAGGCAGCCAGTTGCTGGGCCAGTGGGGTAGTTTGTGCGGCCATGATTTCTGGTAAAACAAAAATCGGGTTTACGCTCCCCATTTCTGCAAACACAGGAATGGGTTCGGGACGCTTCGCCGCCAGGTCAAACAGGGCTTTTCCACCCCTGAATGAACCGGTAAAGGCTACGGCTTTGGTCATCGGATGCTCCACCAACCACTTCCCAAGGTCGTTGCCACGTCCGTACAGGGTGGAAAAAACACCTTCGGGCATGCCAGTTTTGCGGGCGGCGTTCAGGATGGCTGCTGCGACCAGGGCATTGGTTCCTGGGTGCGATTCGTGGGCCTTTACCACGACAGGACAACCAGCGGCCAGGGCAGCAGCGGTATCTCCTCCTGCAGTCGAGAATGCAAGTGGAAAGTTGCTGGCCGTAAATACCACTACGGGCCCCATGGCAACGAGCATTTTGCGGATATCGGGTCTGGGAAGTGGCTGCCGCTGGGGCATGGCCGGATCGATTACGGCTTCAACCCAGGAGCCCTCGTCCAGCAATTGTGCGAAAAGCCGCAATTGGCCGCAGGTGCGTCCCCGTTCTCCGGTAATCCGGCCTTCAGGGAGCCCACTTTCCTGCACGGCGCGCTGAATGAGCGTATCACCGATTGCTTCAATGGATTCGGCTATGGCCCTTAGAAAAGCGGCTTTTTGTTTTCCGGAGCAGTTCCGGTAGGTTTTCCAGGCTGTTTGTGCTATCTGAAGGGCCTTGTCCGCTTCTGTGGGGGTAGCCACAGAAAAGCGCCCAGGTAGTGTTTCGCCATTGGAGGGGTTGATGGCGCTGATGCGTTCATCGCTTTGTGCGGACAGGGCGAATCCAATCTGGTTTTGCTCAATCAGGGACATGCTACGGGGATTTAAAGGTGAAGGTAGTCGGGGAGCTGTGGTCGGCTGGCCAGTCCTTTCTCCAGAATGGCCAGCACCCGTTCGCGTTCGGCGCCCTGCAGAACCTGTCGGGGCGCCCGGACATGTTCGGTGCCCAATCCGGTCATGGCTTCTGCCAATTTAATATTTTGAACCAGTTGGGGGTGGATATCCAGTTCCAGTATCGGCAAAAACCAGCGGTAAATGGCCAGTGCTTCTGCTACCCGACCGGCTTTGGCCAGGCGGTAAATGGCCACGGTTTCGCGGGGGAAGGCATCTACCAATCCGGCTACCCAGCCATCGGCACCCATGAGCAATTCTTCCAGTGCGAGGGTATCCACGCCGCATAAAATCTTTAGGCGGTCGCCAAAACGCGCTTTCATTCGCGTAACATTTGAAACATCGCGGGTGCTTTCCTTAATCGCCTGTATGGAATCAAATTGCAACAACTCCTCCAACATATCGAGGCTCACTTCCACTTTGTAGTCGACCGGGTTGTTGTACACCAAAATGGGCAAGTCGGTGCTTTTTGCCACTGCCGAAAAGTGCATGACTGTTTCTGCATCGGTTGGTTTGTACATCATCGGAGGGAGCACCATCAGTCCGTCGGCGCCTGCTGCTGCTGCCTGAACGGCCAATTGCATGGCTGCGTTGGTGCTGCCTTCTGCTATGTTGAGCAGCACCGGAACACGACCTTTTACAAAATCCAGGGTTTCCGTCAGGAGTTGCAGGCGTTCTTCCTGCCGTAAAGTGCTGGATTCTCCAAGCGAACCGGCCAGAATCAGGCCATCGACACCTGCTGTTATTTGTGCCTCAACATTGTGCATCAGCCCCGGAATATCGAGGTTGCCATGTACATCGAATGCGGTAGTAAGGGCGGGGTAAACGCCATTCCAGGAAATATTCATGCGATTTGGTTTAATAGTGCTTAACTGTTTGCTCCTTGTACAACCACCACAATTTCTCCTTTTACCTCTTTGCTTGAAAAATGCGCTTTGAGTTCCTCCAGGGAGGCTGTTTTTATTTCTTCAAACATTTTACTGATCTCGCGGGCTACGCAAGCCTGTCGGTCTGAGCCGCAAAAAGCAATCAACTCGTCGAGGCATTTGAGCAGGCGGAATGGCGATTCGTACAGAATAAAGGTATTGGGCAAAGCAGAGAGGTATTTCAGCCGGGTTTGCCGGCCTTTTTTATGGGGTAAAAACCCTCAAAATGGAAAGCGTCACTGGGTAATCAGCTGGCTGCCAGGGCCGGGACAAAAGCGGTAGCCCCCGGCAAGCAGGTGACGCTGATGCCTCTCCGAACGCAAGCCCGCACCAGCAGGAAACCCGGATCGCTAATGCCGGGTGTGCCGGCGTCGGAAATAAGCGCCATGTCGGCGCCCGCTTCGAGTTCATCAACAATACGCTCCACAACCGCGTGCTCATTGTGGGCATGGAAAGCCCTGAGCCTGGTTTCAATGCCATGGTGGTCCAATAACCGTTTGCTCGTCCGGGTGTCTTCTGCCAACACAACCGGCACCTCCTTCAGGATTCTGATGGCACGGAGGGTGATGTCTTCCAGATTGCCAATGGGGGTTGGGACGAGGTAGAGCATGGTAGGGGAATGCGGGATTGGACTTACTGTTGGACGAGGGTGTAGTGGTACATTTCCACGATTGGGTTGGCCAGTAGTTTTTGACAGGCTGTTTCAACCGTGCTGCGGGCTGCATCTTCAGAGGCAGCATCCAATATCATGGTGACGTGGCGGCCAATGCGTACATCGGTAACACCGCTAAGGTCAAGGTGATCAAGGTTGTTCAACACCGTTTTGCCCTGTGGGTCCAACAGTTCCTTATGGGGCATGACGTCTATTTCGGCAATAAATTTCATAATGTGTTATTTCAGATTGAAGTTCAGTGCGTGGTTTTTTTTTTCGAAAAGCAATAGAGTAGGCGATGTAAGCAACAACGATCAGGGCAAAGGCAAGTTCCTGTACGGCCCACAGCAGCAGCGCAAAGAGCAAGAGCAGCAGCAGCAGTGCTTCGTTGCCCCGCCAGCGAAAGCCACTTATTTTTAACCCGGCCAGCGGAAGTTCCGAGACCATCAATACTCCGAGCACCACCGTGATAGCATACAACAGCCAGTGGTTGTTTTGGATAAAATCGCCGAAACCAAACCGATTGTAATAGGCGCCAAGGGTAAGGCTGAGCACCACCAGCGTAGCAGCAGTGTACTGAGGCCCAGGAAATAACTGCTTTGGCGGGTGTCAATATTGAATTTACCCAGTCGAAAGGCTGCCAGCATGGAAAAAATAAAGGCTGGTAAAGCGGCGGCAACAAAAGGCATCCCGATGGTATTGGCCGGTAAAAGAAGTTGGTACAGCATGAAGCCCGGTACGACCCCAAAAGAAACTACATCGGCCAGGGAGTCGAGCAACACCCAATGGGCCCGACACCTTTAGTGCGCGGGCAATCAGGCCATCGGCGGTATCGCAGGCAAAGCTGCCCAAAAGAAACCACAGTGCCAGATCGGGCCGATGATTGGCCACCTGGATCAGGGCGCAAACGCCAAAAAACAGGTTAAAAAGGGTAATGGTATTAGGAAGTTGGGTCAACATGCGCAGATTTGGTGGCCAGGTGCGCAAAAGTAACAGGTTTTACGGGATTAATGGAGGACTGGAGCGGGTTTGTGCCAGTGTTCAGTCGATAAATTTGTTTGCCATTTTTCAGCAATTTTTAAATTAATTCTCTCAAAAAGGTATCCCACGGGCGATTTCAGCGTTTTAAGAAAACTTTCACACTACTTTTGGCCAACAAAAGGCTATCTTCTTGCGTCTTAACCAAACAGGCACGCTATAATCCGCTCAATTTTTGTACCCGCCAAAACCAACATGATTAAGTACCCGATACTATGAGACTTAGCCTACTTTTTACCCCTATCTTTTTATTTGTGGCGACGCTTGCACTAGCGCAGCCGTCTAACGATGATTGTACCACTCCCATCGTACTGACCAACGTCAACAATTTTTGCAGCAATTCGGGCGCTTACACCAATGTCGGCGCAACGCCCAGTTCCTATGGCCCGGCCACTTGTTTTACCAGCACCCAAAATGATGTTTGGTTTGCATTTACGGCCATTGCTACGGATGTGAATATTGTGGTTCGCGGCACCACCAACCAGGGTTCAGGCGGTACGCTGACCAACCCACAACTTGCCATCTACAGCGGCAGTTGTGGCGGAACCATCAATCAGCTGGAATGCCAAACGGCGCCAGCAGGAGCCAATGTGGTGGAGGCGTATCAGGGCGGACTCTTTGTAGGAACAACCTATCTGATCAGGGTGCAGGGTGTTGGTGGTACTACCGGGACCTTCCAGGTTTGCATCAACAATTATAACCCTCCACAGGAGCCAACTTCCGACTGCCCAACGGCTTCGATTTTGTGTGATAAATCCTCTTTCGTGGTGCAAAGTGTCACTGGCGCCGGTTCGAACGTCACTGAAATGGACGATGCTTCCTGCTTTTTCAATGGCTCCCCGGTCAACAATGAATCGAATTCCTCCTGGTTTGTCTGGACTTGTTCGCAATCGGGCACCCTTGAGTTTACCCTGACGCCCAACAATGCTCCCGACGATCTGGACTTTGTCGTGTACCGGCTCCCAGGTGGTATCGGGAATTGCCAGGGAAAAGAGGTTTTGCGCTGCATGGCGTCGGGTTCCTTCAGTTTTCCAAGTCCTTGCATGGGCCCCACAGGGCTTCAGGCTGGGGAAAGCGACACCAGTGAGGATGCTGGCTGTCTGCAGGCCGATGACAATGCCTGGCTGGCTCCCCTCAATATGGTTGCCGGCGAAACTTATGCACTGGCGGTAAACAACTTTTCGCTTGGCGGCAATGGTTTTTCTGTGGATTTCGGTGGCACGGGCTTGTTTCTTGGTCCGGAAGCTACTTTTACCACCGTTCCCAGTGCTATTTGCCTCGATGATACCATCACGGTAATAGATGCCTCCACCTTTGCACTGGGGTCCATCACCGAGTGGCAGTGGAGTTTTGGCTCGGATGCCATGCCACAAACTGCCACGGGGCAGGGACCACACAAAGTAGCCTTCAGCCAGTCGGGACCACACCCC
>JADJUJ010000012.1 GCA_016710765.1 Lewinellaceae bacterium
TCATATTGGATTCAGAACCTGTTGGATTGATCGGATAAAAAGGAATTTTACCAATAAAGTAGCAGACCGAATGTTGTGTAGATATTGCTCGTCTGTCACGGCACTACGTCATATTTAGTCTGCTCGTTGTTACCAAAAACCTGTATCATTATATTCTGTCCAATGATTGCGGTCTGATCAAGATTACTTTTTGTCTCTATGCGTAACACTGGCGCTGGTTCTGCCGACTTGTATTTAGGTTCGTTGTTATACGTCGTCAACGATGTCCTGTATCCGTTTTGTTGAGCATATTTTTTTAAGCTATCAATCCAAGGTTTTGGTCGTCAGTCATAACTTCAAATTCAATTGCATATTCGTTTTTGTCAGAAACAAAATAGATACAGTCAACGCCATTGGATGTAATGCCGAAGAAATCAAATTCCAATTGTCTGTTTTGAAGTCGCGCCAATACTGATTTCAAGTCGGCAATTTTTATTTGTTCGGCTCTTGTCATCACTGAAATGGTTTGGGATTGTTCCTTAGGTTTATTTCTCGGCCTGTCCACAGGAAAATACCACAAAAGCCAAACCTATAGTGGCACTGTTAATAAATGTTCTTTGTCGCATTGTTTGAACTTGGCAGGATTTCAGTGGCAATTGCACACATCAAGTAAATAAGAGTGTTCCATCAATAAAAAAAGCCGCCAAACTACTGTCTGGCGGCTTTGTGTCGGGATGACTGGATTCGAACCAGCGACCTCGTCGTCCCGAACGACGCGCGCTACCGGGCTGCGCTACATCCCGAATGGAGCCACTCAAGGGATTTGAACCCTCGACCTGCTGATTACGAATCAGCTGCTCTACCGCTGAGCTAATCTGGCTTATACACCTACAGCCCCAACCAAAAAACATGCACTGGGCACTGTAAGCGCTTTACTTTTGAGCGGGTGCAAAGATAATGCCTGACTTTGCAGTTGTGCAAAAAAGTAGGGTGTTTTTGTTAAAATTTATTGCCGCTTCCAAATCTTGTAGTCAGCTGATAAATCGGGCAGGTCCTCCGGCATTTCCCGATGAGGCTCGCAAGGCCGCAAACTCTCCTCGCAATCAGCAGGCAATTGCTGGTACAATTTCGTACCCTCCGCTTTCCATGCAATCATATCGTCGCTGATTTCCCGCACGATTTTACCCGGATTCCCCACCACCAGACTGCGGCGGGGAATAATTTCACCCGACTTAATAAAGGTAAGCGCCCCAATAATGCACTCCTCACCAATTTCCACTTCATCCATAATTACCGCATTCATGCCCACCAGGCTGTTGCGCCCAATACTGGCGCCATGAACCACCGCACCGTGACCAATGTGCGCGCCTTCCCTAAGGTAAACCGTTACGCCGGGAAACATGTGTATGGTGCAGTTTTCCTGCACATTGCAGCCATCTTCGATGTCAATACGTCCCCAGTCGCCGCGAATGGCAGCCCAGGGCCGATGTACACTTTTTTGCCGATGATGACATTGCCCGTCACCGTTGCCTGCGGATGTACAAATGCGCTTTCATGGATCACCGGCCGCACGCCTTTGAATTCGTAGATCATAAAATGTTATTCGGTTATATGGTTGTGTCGTATGGCCACATCGCTAAGAACGTGTTCGGATTTAACATTTTGGCGCCTGGGTGACCAATTTTCTTCTGCTCGTCGTTATTTTTTAGACCCGGATTACCCGTATACGAATCTAAAAAATGCCTTGATCAAAACAAAATTTGCCTACCCAGCCATCCAAATGTTAAATCCGAACACGTTCTAACTGGTTGCAATGAAACAGGGCAACAATGTTACAATGTAGCAATGAAACAATGTTACAATGAAACAGGGCAACAATGCTAAACAAGTTCTAATTTTTTCGTCAAAGAATTGCATGAAAGGGCATTGTGTTCAGGCAGTCCGTCAAAATCGCGTAGCTTTGCAGCAACTAACAAAAAGCACAGCACATGCGTATATTCTGGTCTGCACTCAGCGCAATCCTCCTTTTTCCATTTTTGGCAACAGCACAGCAACAGTTTCAACGACTGGAAGTACCTGTTACCGTCAACGGACAATCGCTAGAATACCCCTTTGCCGGTGGCATGAACGCCCCGCAGTTCAGTCCTGCAGACCTGAACAACGATGGCATCCCCGACCTGGTCGTATTCGACCGAGCGGGTGGCGTAATACTCACTTTCATCAACAACGGAACGCCTAACCAGGTGGATTACCATTTTGCACCTGCTTATGCCTGCAATTTTCCGCAAATGGTGGACTGGGCGCTGTTACGCGATTACAACAAGGATGGTGCAGCTGATATTTTTTGCGCTTCCACTCAGCCGGGCTCTCAGGAGGTTCAGGGTTTTCGGGGGTATTTCGACAACAACATGTTGAAATTCTCCCCCATCTTTTTCAGCTATCCCAACTGCCCAACCTGCAATTCCAAGTACATTTATTACCCCGATGATATCCCCGGCAACTGGAACAACCTGCCTATTGCCCGCTCAGACATACCCGCTTTCGACGATATCGACGGCGATGGCGACCTCGACATCATCACTTTCCCCGCCGGCTCTACTACCCATGCCTGGTATTTTAAAAACACCTCAGTTGAAACCGGACATGGTGTTGATAGCCTGAAATTTATTGCTGCGTCCGACTGCTGGGGTGGCTTCTTTGAAAACGGATTGGAGGCCTGCCGCGCCTCCCTGGCCTCCGCTTCCGGAGAATGTTCTGAAGGGTTTGCCGGCAACGACCCTGTCGAAGAACGCGGCGCCCGCCACCCGGGTGCTACCATCAGCGCTTTTGACCTGGAAGGCGACGGCGATAAGGAAGTCCTGCTCGGCAACATCTCCTTTTCCTGCGTTAGTCTGCTAAAAAACTGCGGTACCAACGAGGAAGCCTGGATATGCGAACAAGACACGGCCTTTCCAACATACAACAGCTCCATCAACCTCAGCATTTTTCCGGCAACCTTCATTTTAGATGTCGACAACGATAACCACGACGACCTGCTGGTGGCACCCAATGCCAAAACCATAGGCGAAAACCAAAAATGCGCCTGGCTGTACCGCAATACAGCCAGCAACAACAACCATGTGTTCGAACTTAATGGAAAATCCTTCCTGGTCGACCAGATGGTTGACCTGGGCACTACCTCCCACCCTGCCATTGCCGACGTAAATGGCGACGGCCTGCTCGACATTGTGGTGGGAAACGAGGGATATTACACGTTTTCTAACCCCAATAACGCCAGCCTTTACCTCTTTTTAAATACAGGCGACTTCCAGAATGCTGCATTTACACTGGTAGACAGCGACTGGTTGGGCATGTCGGAATTTGTACCAAACGACTACGATTTCTCACCCACTTTTGGTGACATCGATGGCGATGGCGACCTCGACTTGTTGGTCGGCAACACCAGCGGCGGGCTCTATTGCTATACCAACACTGCCGGCCCTGGTGCCCCCATGCAGTTTGTGCGCGACCTGAACACCATGTGGGTAGCCATGGACATCGGTGTTTTCCTCCGCACCGGCAATCGTTGATCTGGATGGCGACAATCTCCCGGACGTAGTGATGGGCGAACGCAATGGCAACGTGAATTATTTCAAAAACACCGGCACACCCACCGAACCCCAGTACGCCAGCCTGCCTACCATTCAGGTACTGGGTGGCATCAGCACCACAGTCATCGGAGAGGTTGTTGGCTTCAGCACACCAAGTTTCATCCGTAAAAACGATGGCAGCATCATGCTGGTTGTGGGCAGTCAGGGCGGGCCATTTAAAGCGTATGACAATGTCGTTGCCTCCGGCACACCATTCACCCTGATTTCTGATCAGTGGGGAGGACTGGATGAGGGCAATCGCACACATCCTGCCTTCGCCGATTTCAACAACGATGGCATTCTGGAAATGGTTGTAGGTAACTTCCGCGGCGGACTTTCCCTTTTCAAAACGGAATTGGCCGATTGCAGCGTAGGCACCAATCAGGCAAGTGCTGTGCTGGATCAATTGGGGCTGTACGCCAGTCCAAACCCCGCCGACCAACAATTGACCCTAACCGTCAGCAATGCCAGTGGAAGTTACCGTTGGGTGGCCACCAACAGCATGGGCCAACGCATCGCGACCGGGGAACAAAACAGCAGCAGCCTTGTCATCACTACCAGCGATTGGGCCAACGGCGTTTATTTTATCCAAGTGTTGGATAAAAACGGAAAGAAACGCGGTGTAAAAAAGGTAGTCATAGCGCGATAGGACGAGCCCAACCGTAGGAAAACTTAAATATCGAAACTGAAGCCTTCTGCCACAAACTTGACGTATCGCTTGCGATCGAAGCGATAGAGCTTGGCTGGTCGGTGTGCTACCCCCTCCTGTACCTCATCGAGGTCTTGCAGCAGGTTCATAGAGAGTATTTTCTTTCGGAAATTCCGCTTGTCCAGCTCCGTTTCCAGGATAGACTCGTACAGTTGCTGTAATTCCGTCAGGGTAAATTTTGGTGGCAACAACTCAAAACCAATGGGCGCCATGCGCACCTTATGCTTGAGTTCTTTCAGGCAGTTGTCCAGAATTTCATTGTGGTCGAACGCCAGCTCTCCCACCTCTCCCAGCGAATGCCATTTAGCCGACTGGGCAAATGAAGCCGGCGTAACAGAGTAATCACTGATTTTAATCAAGGAATAATAGGCGATGGTGATGACGCGGCCAAGGGGATGGCGATTGACTGCGCCAAATGCTTTTACCTGCTCGAGGTAAACACCACGAAGCCCTGTCAGTTGTTCGAGCACTCTTTCAGCCGCGGTGTCCAGGTCCTCATTGGGGTATACCAGATCGCCAGGAAGTGCCCACTTGCCCTTGAAGGGCGCAGCACCGCGTTGGATCAGCAACACCTTGAGGTCGCTGCCATCGAATCCAAAGATGACGTTGTCAACGGAAAACGCTGATTTAAAAAAACTTTCCACTTCGCTCATCGCGGTAATTTCTCCTTTAAGGGCAAAACTACGACTTATTGTTATTTCGACACAATGTAATTTGCTTTTTCGATTAAGCCATTTTTAACCCCTAAAATGTCTTTTCAAGATGGAGAATCCTATAACTTTGCAGAAAATGCGCCTACGGAGAGCGCTTCCCTTCGGAGCTTTTAATCAAACCCGGCAATTGCAACCTATGACTATTGATATAGTACCCCACATCGAAAAACTATTGTTTCAACACGACACCCTGGTTGTTCCCAATTTCGGCGCCTTTCAAAGCAGCCCCAGTGCAGCACACGCCGATGCCGCTGGTGGGCAAGTGGCACCGCCCAGCCGTATCCTGGTGTTCAACGAAACCCTGACTTCCGACGATGGCATACTGGTACAGGATGTGGCCAGCACCCACAATCTCCCGGAACACGATGCACGGGAACTTATCCAAAAATTTATTGCAGAAACGCAAGACCTGCTAAACAAACGGGAAATCGTAACCTGGTCGGGCATTGGCCGTTTGTACAAAAACTATGTGCAAAAAAATACAGTTTCTTCCCGACTCCATAAATTTTAGCTCCGATCATTACGGCCTTCAACCACTTCAATTTTCACCCATCTCCAGGGCCCGGGAAGTAAACACAACAGCACCCCTTGAACCCCAGGCAGCGGTACCTGGCAGTCAGCCGGTAGCGCCTCCGCCACCTGTGCCCGATCCTGTTACGTATGTTAAGCCGACGGACAACTCCCGGTGGCTGCCGCTAATTGGACTGGCTGTTGTGTTGGTCATGGTGGTACTGGGATTCATGTATCTCGGCCCTAAGAAAAACAAGACCGCCTCGGCCACGCCGGCGCCAACGGAGACCCCAAGCGCAGAGTCCTCCGAACCCTCCATCAGTAAAGCACCGGAAAAAAAGGAAGATACATCACACGATGAGGCTTCCCTTAGCATCAGCGACGCGCCAAAAACCACCATCAACGAGGCGCCAAAAACTACCGCCAGCGAACCCAAAACCAGCCCAACGCCCAAAACGAAACCCATCATCAATGCTACGCCAAAGCCTGCACCTGCCACCACTGGAAAGGAGTGCATCATCGTAATTGGTGTGTTTCAGGACAAGGACAATGTGCGTCAACTCAAGGAAAAATTAAGCGCTGCGCAGTACAATGTCTATCAAACTGCAGCCAAAAACGGCACCCAGATCGGCGTCCGCTTCAACTATACGAATGTGGCTGAAATTCAGAAAAACCTGAACGAGTTGCAAAGCATCACCGGGGTTAAAGAACTTTGGATAAAAAAGAAATAATGCACTGAAATTTTGCCATCTATCTTTGGCAAGTATCCGCACACAGTTCAGTGAAGAAAAATAAGCGTATGTTAAAAATCGATCATATTGGTATCGCTTTTCGCAACATGGCTGACAGCAATGAACTCTTCCACAAACTGCTGGGAACAGCCCATTACAAAGTGGAAAGTGTTGAAACAGAAAAAGTAGCCACTTCCTTTTTTCAGATCGGCGAAAGCAAAATCGAATTACTCGAAGCCAGTGATCCGGAAAGTCCCATCGCCAAATTCATTGAAAAAAGGGGTGAGGGCATTCACCATATCGCCTTTGAGGTTGATGATATTCGGGCGGAAATGAAACGTCTGGAAGCCGAGGGCTTTCAACTCCTGCAGCAGGAACCCAGGAAAGGGGCCGACAACAAATGGGTCGCTTTTTTGCACCCCAAGTCGTCGAACGGCGTTTTGGTTGAACTGTGCCAGTCGATGCCTCCTCTCGTCGGGCAATAAGCTGCCATCGTCTGAAATTTACAAAGAATGGTCGCAATACTCCAAACTCTTGGGGGTTAGCGGTGTTATACTGTTGATTCTGCGTTGAACATTTGGTTTGGCGCTTTAAAATCTTCGCTTCTTCATGCACCCATCCAACGCCGCAACTTTTGCCGCCGTTCTTTTTGCCTTGCTCCTGCTCCTCGACTGGTACGCCTTTCAGGGTATACGTAGGCTATTGGAAGACCTGGACTCCGGATCCCTGATCGCCAGCATTATACCTTGGGTCTATTGGACCATCAGCATCGGAATACCGGTAATCCTTGTAACCCTGATGTTTAATATGGGCGCCCGACCAGAACTGCGTTTCACCCTGTCCATTTTTGGCAGCATTTACATTACGCTGTTGGTAACCAAATTTGTATTTGCCGTTCCACTATTAATGGAAGATACCCTTCGGGTAGCAGCGGGTGGTTTCAACTGGCTGCGCGATAGCGGTTCATCCGGACAATTCATGCCCGAACGCAGGAAATTTGTGAGCCAGATGGCCATTGGTTTGGCTGCCATCCCATTTACCTCATTTCTGTACGGCATTTTCAAAGGCAAGTACGATTACCGCATTCACCGCCACACCCTGTATTTCCCCGACCTCCCCGACGCTTTTGACGGATTTACCATCACCCAGATTTCTGATGTGCATTCCGGAAGTTTCGATAACACTGCGGCGGTTCAACGCGGTATCGACCTGATCAAAGCCCAAAAAAGCGATTTATTTGTCTTTACCGGAGATTTGGTCAATACCATGTCGTCCGAGTTTATACCCTACCGGGAAATGTTCAGCCAAATCAAGGCGCCGTTCGGACAATTTTCCATACTGGGCAACCACGATTACGGCGATTATGGCACCTGGCCATCTGCAGAGGCCAAGCAAAAGAATTTTAATGAACTGTTGGAACACCACGATACCGTTGGCTACCGCCTGCTTCGCAACGAAAACGTCCGGATTCAAAAGGATGGGCAAAGCATTTCGTTGATCGGCATTGAAAACTGGGGAAAGGGATTTGGTCAATATGGCGACCTGGAAAAGGCTTTGCAAGGCATAAATTCCACCGATTTCAAATTATTGCTCTCGCACGACCCCTCGCATTGGGAGGAACAGGTTAAAAACCATGAGCAGTTTATTCACCTTACACTTTCCGGACATACGCATGGCATGCAAATGGGCGTGGAAATCCCAGGCTTCAAATGGAGCCCGATTAAATACCGCTATCCACGCTGGGCGGGCGTGTACGAAGAGCTGGCCGCCGCCTGAATGTCAACCGCGGCTTTGGATTCCTTGGATTCTCGGGCCGTGTGGGCATCCTGCCCGAAATAACCGTTCTGGAATTGCGCAAGGAAAAACTGACGTAACTGGCCGCTGGCTTTGTGCGAAATTTTACAATCTATCGCAATCAAAGTCCTTCACCAAAAGGCTAAAGCCCAGTTTTTTGCCATACATTCGCCCCAAAGCAGCCCACTATGCACCTCTCCCCAGAGCAACGCCATGCTGACTTTCAGGCCCTGTTGAATACGCTCAATACCGAGCAGCGCGAGGCCGTGGAGCACATCGAAGGCCCTGTACTTCTGTTGGCCGGGCCCGGCACTGGCAAAACCCACGTTCTGGCTGCTCGCATCGGCAAAATTCTGCTGGAAACAGACGCCCGACCGCAAAACATTCTCTGCCTAACCTTTACGGAGGCCGGTGTATTCGCCATGCGCCAGAGATTGCTGTCAATGATCGGGCCGGAGGCCTATCGCGTACCCATATATACCTTCCATGGTTTTTGCAATCGGGTGATACAGGACAACCTGGAACATTTCAGCACCGGTGAACCTGAACCGTTGAGCGATCTGGAGCGAGTTGAAATCATCCGAACCCTACTGGAAAGCATGAAGCCGGATCATCCTTTGCGCGCAGGCAAAAAAGCCATTTTTGCCTACGAAGTGCAGTTGCGCAACCTTTTTTCCACCATGAAACGTGAAGGATGGAAACCGGGCTATGTGCAAAAGCAAATCCGGATATTCCTCGACAGCCTGCCGACCAACCCCGAATTCCAATACCAGCGCAACAACAAATACGGAAAAAAAGGTGAGCCCAAGGCTGCTGCCGTTCGCGACGTCCTGGAACGCATGGACCTTTTGTCTGCCGCCGCCGACCTCTACCCGCTGTATGAAAAGGCACTACGAACAGCCGGCCGCTACGAATTTGAAGACATGCTGCTGTGGGTGTTGCGGGCTTTTGAACAAAATGAAGCCTTGCTTCGAACCTACCAGGAGCGTTTTTTGTATTTTCTCGTGGATGAATACCAGGATACCAACTCTGCGCAGTACCAATTGCTGCAACTGCTGCTGGGCTACTGGGACAATCCCAACGTCTTTATTGTAGGTGACGACGACCAGAGCATCTTTGAGTTTCAGGGGGCAAGGCTGCAAAACCTGGTGATGTTCTACCGTCAGTACCAACACGAACTGTTTACCCGGGTACTTCGCCTGAACTACCGTTCCACACAGTCCATCCTGGATGCATCGGCCGCGCTGATCAACAACAACACCCTTCGGGCTATTCATGCACTGGACCTGGATCTTGAAAAAAACCTTGTCGCGGCACAGGCCTACACCACAGCACCGCCTCAAATCAGGATGTACGAGAACCGCCTGCAGGAACGCAGCGATACGGTAGACCAGATAACGCAACTGCTGGCGGCTGGCGTTGTACCTACTGAAATTGCCGTACTCTACCCCCAGCACCGCCAGGCAGAGCCATTGCTCGATCTGTTGCAAAAAAATCAAATACCCTACCAGACCAAGCGGCCCGTTAATATCCTGCAACTTCCACTGCTCCGGCAGTTTTTGGACCTGCTTCACTACCTGCTGGATGAGCAAAACGAAGCCTACAGCGGCGACTACCGCCTGTTCAGGCTGCTGCACGCACCCTGGTGGCAACTTCCGGCACAGGATCTGGCCCGAATTGCCCTGTTTATCCGCCTCCGTGCAGACAAAGGGCATCAAAACCACTGGCGCGAAATGCTGAACGACCAGCTCAGTCTGGAGAGTTGCCTCCTGAGAACGCCCACGACTGCCTTGCTGGACTTGGGAAGCCAACTGAACCAATGGGTTTCCGATGGCATCAACCTTTCTCCGGCCTTGTTGCTGGAATCGCTGATGAACAAATCAGGATTACTCCGTTTCCTGCTGCAACACCCAGATAAGTCGTGGTGGTTGCAGGTATTTCATACGCTGCTGGAATTTGTTCAGCGGGAAAGTGTTCGAGACCCGAGATTCAGTCTGGGCCGACTGCTCGACATGTTCGGCAACATGGAAGCCAACAAGATCCCCCTTTCCCTGCAGCAAACGCTGGGCCAAACGGCCGGGGTGCAGTTGTTAAGCGTGCATGGAGCCAAAGGACTTGAATTTGACCATGTATTCCTCCTCGACTGCACCGCGGACTACTGGGAGCCCTCCAGCAGGGGGCAGCAGCAGTTCCGGCTGCCCGATACGCTATTGCTGACCACGGCAGAGGAGGATGCCATGGAAGCCAGGCGTCGCCTTTTTTATGTCGCCATGACCCGGGCCAAAAAAGGCCTGTACCTGGGCTGTAGCCGATTTAATCCGGAAGGAAAAGTATTGCAGCCTGCCCGTTTTTTGGCAGAAACGGAATTGCCGGAAGTAGCGGTTGTTCCCACGGCCGAACAATTGGCACGAAGCCTGGAAACCCGTCTGCTGGAGCCATCAGAACCTGTAATTACCTTGCCGGAACAGGAGCAAATCGATCGGGTATTGAAGGATTTCCGCATGAGCATCTCCAGCCTGAACCGTTTTTTACGGTGCCCATTGGCATTTTATTACGAAGACATTCTGCAAGTTCCCGGACTCATGTCGGAACCTGCGGCATTTGGCCAGGCGATGCACCATGCCGTTCAGGTGTATTTTTTAGCCATAAAAAATGCCAAAACCGCCAAATTTCCCGACCGGAAAATTTTGCTTACCGCCTTTCAGGCCGCGATGGAAAAAAGGAAGGCCTATTTTACAGCCGCAGGTTTTGAACAACGCCTGGCACTTGGGCTCGACTTTCTCGACCGTTACCACCACGAACAAGTCCCCTATTGGCGGCGCAAGGCGATTGCAGAGCGAAAAATTGACCGGGTAGAGGTTGATGGTGTGCCCATTACCGGCGTACTGGATAAGATAGAATGGCACGACGATGGCAGTATCCGGGTGCTGGACTACAAAACCGGGAGCCCCAACCGGAACAAAGTTGCAGCGCCCTCCGAAAAAGCACCAATGGGCAGCGAATACTGGCGACAACTGGTTTTTTACAAAATCCTGCTTGAAAATGCCAACATCTACCCCGAAAAGGTTCGCAGCGCGGCGATTGAATGGCTTGAACCCGACCGGGAGGGCCGTTTCCTGGTGGTCGACATGAGCATCAGTGCGCAGGACCTGGTATTTGTGCAGCATTTGCTCACGGAGAGTTACCAGAAGATCATGGAACATGCTTTTACGACCGGATGCCAGGAACCCGATTGCCAGTGGTGCCAGATGCACCAAAACAGGGAGATTCCATCCAAAATTGCCCGGGAAGAAGAAGCGCTTGACGACCTATCCTAACGCAAAGCCGCGCACCTGATTTACGGCATTTTAACCCAGGCAGTGCATTGGGTTCCATCCTCATGCTGCAGTGTCAGCCAATAAACACCGGCAGGCAAATTGGCTACCGGCAAAGATTGGGCAGTACCGTTTGCAATTATTTCGGCACAGATCAGCCCCCGGGCATCCAGCAGGCGCAGCAGTGCGCCGGATGTGGCTGTCACCGTTAAATGTGTAGTGCCCGGATTCGGAAAAAGCGTAAGGGTTGGCGTACGGTCCGGCAACTGCCCCACAGCAGTGCTGCAATCAGGCTCAAGAGCCCCCACGTTGTGCATGAAAAGCGGGCGAAGCGTACCATAATAGTCGCGATTTATCCAGTCGGCAAATGCTGGAACCGCCTGCACCAATACGCCCTGGTCATCCAGACAAGGTGTGATGCGCTGCAGAGAATCGATATTGAAACTGCCGGGCAAATCTGGTCTTAGCAGATCATTAGGGCCAGGATTAGCAGGCTGCTTACACCACAGGTTGTAGTCAAAACTGTAGTCAAAAACGCCAATAACATTAAAGGCCGTTTGCAAGGATTTGTAGGTTGGATAATCTGCTTGATCAAAAGAAAAGATATTGCCATAAAACCGAACGTTGAGCAGTTGCCCATAGCTGTTCTGAATAAAATTATAACTGGGAAAAAAGAGATGTATCTGCGCCCCGTTGTTGTCCAGTGAATCACCGGTCAATCCGATACAGGTATTGTGAACGACAAATACATTTTTAATACAATTGGGATTATTGATGTTCACGCTCCCTTCCCAAAAGGCTATGGCCCGGCCGCAGTTTTGAATGATGTTGTTGTAAATAAAAACGCTGTCGATGGTCGGAAAACTGTACGCCCCAAAGCCCAGGATGCTGCACTGCACGGCGCTGCAAAATTGAAATACAGGGCCGTAATTGGCCGTCAGGCAGGAGCCTTCATTACCCATCAAAATACCCATACCAGCCAAAAGTGGTGTCCCGATTTGTTGGGGGCAAACCAGCCCAAACTCCGAGGCGCCGGGGGTTTGATACAAGTAATTGCGGTGGATAATGAGTTTGGCGGAGTTGTCGTTGTACAGGTTGGTTGGGTTGTCGTGCAAGCGATTCCCTACTGCCTCTACATACTGGCAATTGTGAAAATTAAGGCCTTCGCCACGGGTGTAGGCTACTTCCGAATTTTCTACGCGAATAAAACGACTGAAATGAAACTTCAGCCCGCTTGGCCATGCTGTACAGGCACTCTGCGGCAGCTCAGAAAAGTTGATTCGGGAAGTGTTCAGCACGTGGCAATTGCGGACCAACACATAATCGGTGTTTTGTATGAGAAAACCATGGCTCCCGGTACTGTCGGTCGTTACATTTTCAACCAGTACATGACTTGGTCCGGGCGCGTCGGGGTTATCAACGGAACGGTTAATGAGTAATCCAATGCCCAGTGTGCGCCGCAACGCAAGATTTTTTACAAAAAAGTGATTACCAACCAGCCGGAGGGCGTGGTTGGAGGCTGGCGCAGAAAGCGCCCCTTGGATGATCACCTGGCCAATACCTTCGACACTGACATTTTTATAGGTACTGCCTTGTTTCCACTGGTTTTCATTTTGCTGGAAGCCGGTGGATGTAACATAAGTCCCCGGCAGCAAGCGGATCAGACCGTAGTTTTCACCATTATTTACCCCGGCCGTGCCAAAGGGTATTTTTTGAAGCGCCACGGCAAAACTTTGCACTGGGGCATCAACGGTACCTGGGTTACCATCGTCACCAACAGGGCTCATGTACACGGTATCGCTAAAGGCGTAAATGCCGGTACCAACCACTGGTTCGGGAATTACAAACTGTGCTTGTAGTCCTACAGGCAACAATAGCATCAGGAACAATAGCCGCATAAAACTCCTTTAAAAATGGCCAAAAATTATGGCAACACCCTGGTTATACATCAATATCAACAAACTTCACCCCATAATCTTCCAGTTCCTTCATCACCGGTTCGTACACCTCCGGCATGGTGGGTATGTTGACACCCGTGGGCGACACCTGTCCGGTAATTAACAACTTCACAAAAATACCCAAGGGCAAACCCACAAGGCGGGACATGGCCGTATCTGTACCGTTGTTGCCCTTCATGACCAATGTGGAGGTTGTTTTATGCTTTTTCTTGTTGATTTCATATTCAAAGACATGTTGCATAATGACCATGTCTTTGTCTTTGGGCTGGAGTGCCCATTTTTCAAGCAACAGGTTTTCCAAAATAAGCGAGGGCGTAGCATCCTTCACTTTGATGCGGCGTTTGCTGAACAACCCTAGCCATTCCAGATTTTTCATCACCTCGCTGTCGGGCTCTACTTCGATAACCTTGGCGATACGGTCCTTCACAGATCCGGTGTGTTGGCTGATGCCCAGAAATGCCTCCATGAGGTCGTGATAGGTCAGTTTTTCGGAATCGACGATGGGGAAGGTGGCGTCGGTCAGGCCAATTCGGACCAGCGCATTCCAGGCATCGCAGAATCCTTTGTGCCGTATGGTACCGCGAAACAAGGTTTTGATGTTTTTGAGCCCATATGCATCCCGGTAGAGCATCGAGTCCCGGTTGGCATACACTTCCCATTCCCCCATTCCTGGAATATCAACCAGGTTGTACTGGCGAAAGAGTCGGCGGTATGGAATGTACTTCAACTTACCGTTTTCCAAAAACTGCGCGGTCCCCTGCCCTGCCAGCACTACATTTCGGGGGTTCCAGCTGAATTTATAATGCCAGGGATTGTCATCGCTTTCCGGTGCCACCAAACCGCCGGTGTAAGAATAGAAAGCGGTAATTTTTCCACCCTTTGCCCGAATCTGGTGGATGCGTTGCATGGCGCTCATGTGGTCGATGCCAGGGTCGAGACCGATTTCGTTCATGAACACCAGTGCGCGCTGCCGGGCTTCATCGCCCAAACGGAAAACCTGTTTGGAGACATAGCTGGCGGTGACCATGTGCTTGCCCAGCACAATACAGTCTTGCGCAACTTCCAGGTGCATTTGTGGGGGGAGCAGCGACACTACAACATCGTGGCGCTGAATAATGTCGCGCCGGTCGTTGTGCTTAGACGCATCCAGCCAAATGGCCCTTCCATTGGGATGGCCATCAACTTTTTTCTGCGCAAGCGCAATGTCGGCGTCGGCAATGGTAACAAAGAAGTTGTGCAGAGCAGCCTGCTCCAGAATATAAGTAATCAGCACGGTAGCAGATCTTCCTGCCCCAATAATCAACAGATTTTTCATGGTGTTAAGTTTTTGAAAAAGTTCCGACAGTGCTTTGTCGGGTTGGGGTGGCGATATCTGGCAGGAGAACCAACTGATAACCTTGCGGCCCTTCATTTGGTCGGGATAAAATTAGTAAACTTCCCACATCCCGTCAAACTTGCTCCACTTTTTAGGCCATTGTTTGTGTCATTATGCCGTAAAATCTAATATTTCATCATTTTCTAGAGAAAATATCGGGTCAATAATATTCACATTTTAAATAAATATTTTAAACTAAAAAATTGATTGTCAGATATTTAATAAATAAAACATAAAATAACCCGCATCACAAGTGCCTGATTTTGTCATTTTTTAAACTCAATCCAAGCCTCATTTTTGCAACATGAAAACGAATCGGCTTTTCAAATGTGATTTGCCTTTCGTTGGATATGTTCATGGGATGAAACTTTTCCAGTGAGTATCAAACAGTAAGCGGTTTCAAGAAAAACCGCTTACTGTCTCACTCAAAAAAAATGGCCGGTCCTGAAGAGACCAGCCACCATTCCAAAGGAATGCACATGGGATTACAACGGGCGTTGCGAGCGGGATTAAACGAAGTACCAATTGCTTGATACTTCTAAAGGCCAAAAGTATATTAATTTTTTTAATATTCGATACATTGGCCATGTTAAAAAATATTCACGCAAAATGCTAACCAGTCATTGTTCATACTTAAACCATTTTTGCTTATGAGGACTCCAGTTACGATCAGAATTCAAAATGGTACCGTTCAAGTTTCCTGAACACCTTTGCTTTTAACATTTGATTATCAGGCGCCAAGAGACCACTTCAAACGCCTATGTTCATGGGATTATAGATTTTAGCCCTGCCTCATGCGGTGGGGCTTTTTTATTGGCTTTTGGACATTGGGCGTTGGATATTGGGCGTTGTTTTCTACTATCTTTGCCGCTCAATTTCCACATACAGGTATGAAACACACACTACTTCCCCTGATCTTTTTGCTTTTGGTCCAGGTACTGGGCGCCCAGACACCCGATGCAGATACCACCATTTACCAGGTAGCGGAAAGCCTACCCTACCCCTTACTCAATGCCTGCAACCCACTGAAACATCCCGGTTGGACAGAGGACAGTGCCCGTACCTGTGCTGAAAATCAGCTCATGCAGCTGCTGGCCTCCAACATCCGGTACCCCGAACTGGCTCGCCAAAACAACACTACCGGAACGGTAGTTGCCAGCTTTATCGTGGAAAAGGATGGTCATATGAGCCAAATCGGTCTCATGAAGGACATTGGTGATGGCTGTGGGACAGAGGCATTGCGCGTTTTGAACGCCATAAGCGAGGCCGGCCTGCGTTGGCGGCCGGCGCAGCAAAACGGCGCAGCCGTACGCATGCAAAAAGCACTACCCATTAAATTCAGGCTGGAGGAAGAACTGCCCTATGTCATCAGTGAATATGGCGATACCATTTACACCATATTAGATCAAGATGTCGCTTACAGGGGTGGCTTCGACAGTCTGGCCGATTTTGTGGTCCGGGCTGTAAACTACCCTGCCGGGCTGGAGAAAACCTGCAAAGTGGGCGTCGTGGAATTAGCCCTGCTGGTTCGCCCCGACGGCAGCAGCAGCGTTGAAAACCAGTTGGATTACAACAACCTGGGGTTGGATTTCCAATTTGAAGCCATCCGGCTCGCAAAAAAGACCAATGGCATGTGGGAACCCGCCATTTTCCAGGATAATAAGGTTACGGCAACCTTCCCGTTGCGGGTTGTATTCAAGTCGCCCGACCCGGGTTGTGCCACCGCCAACGACAATTTTGACCGCGCCATATTACTCGGCAATGAGGGTGCTGATTTATCCGATAAAGATGATCTGGAAGGCGCCATCGCCAAATGGACCGAAGCGCTGGAACTGCATCCGGGCAATACAGAACTGCTGTACTACCGTGGCTCTGCCTACCTCTCGCTGAACAAACGGGAGGAAGCCTGTCAGGATTATAATGCGGTAAAGGCTAAACTGGGCTTAACCTGGTTTGAATCGATACGGCGTATTTTGTGTGGCGGTAATTAATGGGGCGTTGGCCTTAGCGCAAGATCCACTGCCCTCAGGCCTAATGCCTTTAGGCCAATAGCTAACTATAATTGTCCAGTTGCTCTGTCCAATCATAGGGTTTCAACACCAGGCGCAAGCCCCGGGTATCCATGCCGAGTTTCTCTTTTAGCAACCGGCGCACCCCTTTCCAGCCGCCGAAGTCGCCAAGATACCATAAGAAAAGGCGGGTGACCTGTACCACTTTTTTGTCGGGCAACAGCGTGCTTTCTGCCTCCAGGAATGCAAGGGTGGCTTGCTCCAGTTGTACCTCGATCTGGTCGGTGGAATAAAAACCGATGGGTGGACAGCTGCGGGCGCCACAATTGAGCGCAAAATGAATGCGGGCATCCAATTTTTTGACGGCAAGTTTTTTCACCAAACTGCTCGCTAATGGGTTGGGCAGGTAGCCCAGGCCCAGTTTGAGGCGATACCGCCGAAGGATGCCGTGCTCAAGGTTGTCGAGGCTGAAATGCACGCCAGCAATCCTAATAACCTTCGCACGATAAATGTCTGGCGGCTGCAGCCCTGACTCCGTACGCAACAATTGAAAATATGCGTTGTAGCAATTTATCCAGAAGGCCCGTTTGCGCTGGTCAGTGTTCAGTTGTTCCATCAACTGTGCTAAGGAAATTTGGGCCAGTGCATCGGTCAGATGCCCGGACGGCGCTTTCTTTTTTACCTGCTGGAGCAAGTTCTCCGATGTTTGATTAAGGTTTATGTCCATAAAAATGCCTGGAGAAAAGAGCGGCCATCTACCCTTTTAACCTATTCCGTTTACCAAGAGAATTTTAGATGCTCCTTACAACTTATACTCCACCTGAGCAGCGCATGCAACGCATCGAATTGGGCATAAACATCAGGCGCGCAAACTGAATCTCTCCGCCGCAGCGTGTACAGCGGCCAAAATCCACGCTGCCAAATTTCGACAAGATGGTTTTCAACTGGGTCAGTTTCTGTTGGTTTTCGCGGAGGCTGTTTTCCACTACGCTTTTGTTGTTGATGGCATCCATACGCGAGATGCGGCCAATGGCACTGTCCGGGACTTCCGGTTGCGTAGCCGCTTTGAGCTCCTGAATAAAGGCTTCGACTTTGACAATCTCGGCCTTGAGTTTCTCCTGGTACAGCCTGGTTTCTTCCACTTTCATCATGCAAAGTACGGGCTTCGCAGAAAAGAATGGTTGCTGATTGTCATATTTTAGGTTTATCCTCAAAAACGATCGCTATTTCTACCCTGGTGCGGTATAGGTCAAGATCGGCTCGTTTTTTTGACCAAAGGAAATCCACCTTTTTGCTCTCCTTAAAATACTGCTTACCTTATGGCATCTTTTCACCTAAATCATCAGTACATGAAACATTTATCACCCGTTAAGCAAATCGCATCCTTGTTTATTGCATTTGCTGTTGGCAGCCTGTTTTTCTTCCTAACGGCTTCCAACTCCACTGAAAAATCTGATCAGCAGGCCATCTCCCAATTGTCCTCCGAAGTGGCCAATCTGAAAGCAGCCCTCACGCAAGTACAATCTGAACAAGAAGACCTTCAACCTGTGGGTAATGAAGATTACATCGGCGAAATAGCGATGTTCGCAGGCAATTTTGCCCCCAGGGGCTGGGCATTTTGTGAGGGCCAATTGCTTTCGATCGCAAGCAACACCGCATTATTTTCAATTCTAGGAACCACCTATGGCGGTGATGGCCGAACTACCTTTGCCCTACCCGACTTGAGAGGTAGAGTGCCGATGCACCCCAGCACAAACTTCCGTTTGGGCGACAAAGGAGGAGCAGCGTCCAACAATCTGGTCCTCAAACCCAGATGGCGCCAATTAATATACCACCAGCACCGGTAAAAGGCGACATCAAGTCAGTACCGGCGGCAGGCAACAACCTGAATGTGGTTACCTCGATTGATCCTGTTTCCGATTCCAACCTGCAGCCCTACACCTGCATCAATTACATTATTTGTTTACAAGGGATTTTCCCATCCAGAAACTAATATCGTGTTTTAGGGATTGGGGTATCATTTTCAACTCCAGGTGGTGAGAAAATGATATCCCAATCCTGAACCTACCTTACCGGAAACCAGTTCAAAAACACTGAAGTACAGACACACGCACGAAAAAACGCAGTCCCTGATGCTTCGTGCTATTAAACACCATCCCTCCTGCTCTGGGCCTGCCGGCAGTGCTGTTGAAAAGATGTCCGACGTCGGTAGCACTGCTGTCACCACAACCAGTTACGAGCGGCTCGATCATATCAAGTTGGCAACCCAGAAAAAAACAGGTACCCGCGCTTCCGAAGCAGGCGTCCGTGGCAACAGGGTAAGCAGATACGCACCGGACGATGACCCACTGGAAAAAGCGTTACGACGACTGCTTAAGGTAATGCAGGACCCAAGTGGCAGCGATTAGAGACTTGGGTACCTTCGTATTTTATTGAATACAACAGCGTTTCAAATGAAAGATGGGGGCATTACCCATCCGGATATGCCTACAAACGCCCATTGAAATATACCAAATTCCACAATCGGTGTTATCTTTGAGATCTTAGCGAAATCGGAAACTTAACATAGACTTAAAGATTTGCTTAAACGCGCTCAGCATTGGGCGAACCTACCTTTGCCGGAAATAAAAAACCTATGATGGACAAGGCACCCGTTCAAAAAATTCTCATTGTTGATGATGAGCCGGATATCATTGAGTTCCTCCAGTACAATTTAAAAAAAGAGGGTTATGAAGTCGTTAGTGCTACCGACGGACGGCAAGGCATCCAAATGGCAGAGCAAGAGTTGCCCAACCTGATTATTCTTGACATCATGATGCCGGAACTCGATGGAGTGGAAACCTGCCGCCTGCTCCGCGAGAAAAAAGAGTTTGCGCATACACCCATCGCATTTCTTACAGCCAGAGATGAGGATTTCTCCCAAATCACGGCCCTTGACGCAGGTGGTGACGATTACATCACCAAACCCATAAAACCCAGGGTGCTGCTCAGCAGAATCAATGCGTTGCTGCGCCGCAACAGTCGTAGCGAGGAAGAGCAACAGCGCATCACCGTTCAGGATTTGGTGATTGACAAACTAAAGGTGATGGTGTTCCGTGGCGAAGAGACCATTGAACTGCCCAAAAAGGAATTTGAAATCCTGTGGCTGCTGGCCTCCAAACCAGGCCGTGTATTTACCCGGGAAGAAATTTTCGACCGAATCTGGGGCAAAGATGTCATTGTCGGCAACCGAACCATTGATGTGCACATCAGAAAACTGCGCGAACGGCTCGGAGAAGACTATGTCAAAACCATGAAAGGTATAGGCTACAAATTCGACTTTTAAAAAATCGGACAGGTAAAAAGGACAGCCTTGGAAACTCCGCTCATTTTCCCCTAAAATTGCAACCCTATTGTCCTGCAAAATCATGCTTACCCTGTCCATCTTAGAAAATGTTTAAAAACCAAACACCACGACAACTCTCGCTGATGGCAGCCCTGACCTCAGCGACGACAATTTCCATACTGATTTCTATTTTGGATGCCCTTGGGCTGTTCAGCTTTTCCTGGACAGGCCTTGCAGTGCTGTTTGTGGTGGTCTTTGCCATTGATTTTGCCGCCAACTATTTCTTTGTGCGGTACTACATTTTCAGAAAAATCAAACTCATTTACAAGATCATCCACCGGCATAAAATGTCGTCGGATTTCAAAGCCGACAAAATTGAGATGCGCCGCAATATTCTGGATGAGGTTGACCGCGAGGTGGAACAATGGGCCGAACAAAGCGACCGCGATCAGGAGGAACAGGAACGAATGGCTTCTTTTCGCCGGCGGTTCATCGGAGATGTTTCGCATGAACTAAAAACGCCCATTTTTAACGTTCAGGGCTTTATTCATACCCTGCTCGATGGCGCGATTGATGATCCGGAAGTAAACATTAAATACTTGCAGCGAGCCGCCCGTAACATCGATCGGCTCCAAACCATCGTGGAAGACCTTGAGGCCATCAACAAGCTGGAAGCAGGTCAAATGGTACTTGATCTACGCGAATTTGATATCCACCAGCTGACCGATGAGGTATTTTCCGACCTGGAAATGAAGGCAAAGGAGCGAAACATTCGGTTCACCTACAAAGAAGGCGCCAACCAGCATTTCCGTGTAGTGGCAGACAAGGAAAACATCCGGCAGGTGCTGATGAACCTGATCCATAATTCCATCAAATACGGCAAAGACGGCGGCGTAACCAAACTGAGTTTTTACGACATGGAGTCGTACATCCTGGTGGAAGTCAGCGATAACGGCATCGGCATTTCACCTGAAAACCTGCCACACGTGTTCGAACGCTTTTACCGCGTCGACAAACACCGCTCCAGGGAAGTGGGCGGCACCGGGCTCGGGCTTTCCATCGTTAAGCACATCGTTGAGGCGCACAAGCAAACCATCAATGTGCGCAGCAATGCCGACTACGGCTCCACTTTCGGCTTCACGCTGAAAAAGGCCTAGCACCCTCCCCTACTACCGCCCGCCTCTCACCACACGAACAGTTTTTTTGCCCTTTCGCGTTTGCACGTCAACAAGGTATACGCCGTTGGTATTGGGGAGTTGCAAAGTGCCATCCTGTTGTTCCAGCAACAACACCCCGCTGCTGCTCCATACCCGAACGCGAACCAGCTGGTCGCCAGGCATTGTTGTCACCCACACCCTGCCGTCGGTGCTGAGGGTTGGGAATACTTCCACTTTTGCGCTTGCCGGCGTCTGGGTTCCTACCGTACTGACGGGCAAATGCTCCAGGCTGGCAGTGGCCACCAGTGTTGGTGACCGGTCGGCGGCCTGGTACATTTGCTTGAAACTGTCGATTTCGGGCGAACTGTAAGCAAACATGGGGTCCATCCATTTGGGCGGCAAACTCTGGTACCACACTTTAACTGAAACCGATATTTCGCCTTCGTAACCGGTGTTGGGCACATGAAAGTGCAAAATATCGGCGCCGCTACCCTCTGTTCCATTGGGCATACGGTTGAAATCGGGATCTTGCAATGCTGCGCCAACGATGGTAGTGGTGTCATATACAGGGTCGGTACTGCTGAAACCCTGCGGCGCCAGGCGGTTGTCTTTGAGGGCTATGTGCCCACGTTCGAGCACATTTGTAAAATTTCCGTTTACATCTCCGGGTACCAGTTCGTAAATCTGGACCTGGTCTTCGCTGCTAATGACATTGTAGTGGGGCTCCAAACCAGCATTCTCGTTGGCCAGGGTATAATCAGCGTTCATGGCGCCAGAATGAAACAGGGAGTTGCCGTTGGCATCCAGAAGTTCCAGTTCCACCCAGGCGCGGCGTGAAGGATACCCTGAGGGGAATTTGTGTCCGGCTTTATTGCCCAAACGAAGGTCGAATTTCATGGTATCACCTTGCAGCTGAACAGGCGTCAGGCTCAGGTCCAGGGTTTTTTCCTGTAACATCCGGAGGGTAGCGGCAATGGTACTGTCGTATTGGGTTGCCGTAGCGGGAATGTCAAGCAGACCAATGTTATTTTTCATCAATTTTAGCATGGTAACATTGGCACCGGCCATTTCGTGCAATGCGTAAGGGAATTTGGGGGTCAAAAACTGGTAATTGGCAGAAATAATGATCTCGTCGTTGATGTTGGGCACATGGCATTTCTGGCAACTGATGTTGTCGTGTTCCTTGTCGTAGCGGGAGTTCAGCCATTCGTGGTAGGTAGCCTGTTCAACAAAGGTATTTCCGGTGAATTGGCCATTCAAATCCACCGTGTTGGTGATGAGGGTGTGGCAACCTGCGCACAACCCACCGTCGGCAGTATGCCAGCCAAATTGCGGTGTAATGCCCACAAACTCATGCATTGGTGGCGCAAAAATAAACTCGTAGGGCCCGTAGGCAACGCGGATATAATTGGTGTCAAAATTCAGTTGCCCGGAGTGATTGAGGCCAATCTGAAAGTCAGACTGTGCATGGCAGGCCTGGCAGGTCACGCCATCGAGGCCCAGGGTATCGTTGTACATATCGTACAGGGTATAGTATTCCTCGTGCGCTTTCAGTTTGGCCTGATAATGTCCGGCAGGTGCATGGCAGGAGGTGCATTTGTCCTGCAGTTCCAGGCTGTGTTCGGGATTTACCAGAATTTCATGGGTAACCTTGGCCCGCCAAAAGGGGTCGCGGGCGCTGTTGGCCATCATGGTACTGCGCCATGCATCATAAATATTGACATCTACCCCGCTCGTGGTGACCATGGCAAAGCCATTGGGATCGTGTCCATGGCAGCCTCCGCAGGTCTTTGCCGTCGGAAACAGGATATTGGAATCGATTGGGAGCTGGCCTACCGGGTTGCCATGGAGGGCTGTATTACTTCGGAAATAGGCCAGCTCCGCCTCTGAGTGGAAACGGGCTTTTTTCGTAAAAAATGGGTTCCAGGCTAAAAAGGCGATCAAGGCAGGCAGTGCCAGGGCCAACAAGGTGGTTTTTTTCATATTGCTTCTTTCTGCCCTAAAGGTAGTCAAGCGGCTTTACCGGTCCAGCCCGAATTTTGACAAAAAAAGACAAGCGGGGGAAATTTGGGTATTGGACTTTACGGGCGGGCCAATCATCACAGCCAGGCCAGCTTACAGCCGCAGCACCTGTACCCTTTTGCCGCCATCGAGGTAGGTACGGATGATTCTGGATGCATCGGGATCGGCACTGGAGCTTTTCATTTGCTCGAGCAATTCCGGCACGGCGAGGGCTTGTTCGGATGCGTCGAGGTAGGTAAATCCGCAAAAAGCGCCATCGCGCACACCGATCAGGCATTTTTCAGTGTCGTTTCGGCCTCGGTCGACGACCACAAAACTGCCCGTAACGCCACGATCCATTTGTGCCAGCGCAAGTTGTACCCTTTCGTTGTAAGACTCCACCGTCTCTTCATCGACACAGGCCCCGTAACAGCGTTTGAGGTTGTATTGAAAACAGGCATGTTCGTGAAAATCCAGGTTGCACAGTTTTTCACACAATTCGAACTGACGTACCAGGCTTTGTAAATGGGCTCTTGCACTATCGAGTTTGGGATACTCTGCTACTACCGTCAAATTCTGCGCCTTTTTTCGGGTGTTCTTTCCGGCTGCCATGCACAGGTAGCCACTTTGGTTGGTATAGGAAACAATGCAGGCATTAAAATTCTTCGTGCGCAAAGCCCTGTTGATGGGTGGCTGGTGCTTTTTGATTTCAGCACTTTCGAGCAGGAGCGCTGCCAGTTCGCTGCCAGTTTCTTCAAAACCGATGTCGGCAACACCGGAGCGCATTTTTTCCCCTTTTGGAGTGTTGTCGGCAAAGTGCTCAAAAATCCGTTTCCGGATGTTCAGGCTTTTCCCCACATAAATGATACTGCCTGCTGCGTCGTAGAGGTAATACACCCCGCAGGTTTCGGGTAAATCGTGCAACCTCTCGAGGGTAATAGCGGGTGGAAGCCGGGATTCTTTTACCCCATAATTGACAATTTTGCGGATACTGTCCTGCCCTTGCTGTGCCTGCAGAATCATTTCAAAAATTTTGGTGGTAGCCAGGGTATCGTCGAGTGCCCGGTGACTACGCTCCGCAAAAATACCAAAATGACGTTTGAGGTTACTCAAACTGTAGGATGGCAGGCCTGGAAACACCTGGCGCGACAACCTTACTGTGCACAATTGCTTCCTGGAAAAAGGATAACCCAGCCGGGCAAATTCCTCGCGCACGAAACTGTAATCGAACTGAACATTGTGGGCTACAAAAATGGCGCCTTCCGTCATCTTTACGACCTGCTTCGCCACCTCAAAAAATTTGGGCGCATCGGCCACCATGTCGTTGCTGATACCGGTGAGTTGCGTAATACTCCAGGGAATACTCCGCTCCGGATTCAACAGGGTGGAAAAGGTATCCAGCACCTGATCACCATCGTGCAGCACGATGGCAATTTCTGTAATGCGTTCAAAACGAGCGGTTCCGCCCGTCGTTTCAACGTCGATGATGGCATAACGCGACATGGGGAACAAAGATAAAACAAATTATTTCAAAACATTCTTGATTTTAATTTTTGAGCGGCTTTCCTCTCGGGCCATTTTATGTTAAAAAGATCAGCAGCCGTACAAAAACCGCTAATCCTGCCATTGTATAGGCATCAATTCACGAAACAAGCCGCTTATGAAAAATCAACTCCTTTTACTCGTCGCTGCCATACTGCTCAGTTCGTTTGTACTGAACTCTGGCGAACCCAAAATCAAGCTACCCAAAGCCTATGTTTATGTTCCTTCCGGGCAATACACCCTCAACGGCGAAACAAAATCCATCCAGGGATTTTACATACAATCTACCGAGGTCAGCAACCTCGACTACAAAGAATTTTTATTTGATCTCAAGTACCAGGGCCGCACCGAAGATTTGGCCAAAGCACAGGTGCATTCGGAGGGCTGGAAACAAGCCATGGCCTCCGCAGGGCCTTTGGTGGAAAATTATTTCGACCACAAGGCATACGAAAACTATCCGGTAGTGAACATTTCCCATGAGGCTGCTGAAATGTATTGCGAATGGTTGAGTACGAAACTTGCGGTTCGATACCCGGATTATTATTACAAGGTCAGACTACCGGAAGAAATTGAATGGTGCTACGCCGCTTCGGCTGGTCAGGCAGGACGGGCGTACCCCAATGGCCCTTATCTTCACAACAGTAAAGGACAACTGCAGTACAATTACCGGCATTTGGGTGACGAAGCGATCCATCGGGACAAAGCGAGCGGGGCCATTACGGTAAAAGAAGGCGTAATGGCTGCTGCTGCTGATGGAACATTTTTCAGTCCATCGCCAACAATTTCTTACGAACCCAACGATTTTGTCCTTTTCAACACCTCCGGTAATGTTGCAGAAATGCTAAGGGAACCAGGCCATACCAAAGGCGGTTGCTTCAATTCTACCGGTTACGACATCCGTATCGACGCACCTGATGAATTTGCCGGGCAGGCGGGTCCTTCTCCCTACATTGGTTTCCGCCCTGTGATTTCTGTTGTACCAAAATAGCTATGCCTTTATCCAGGTGCTGAAAAATACCTTTATTTGCAGATGAACCGAAACACCTGGACTTGAACAATTACCTGCACTTCCTGCTCCTTACCTGGCTGTGGATCGGCTTTCAATTGCCGCTCCACAGCCAGCGTGTTGTTCCCGGAGCGGAGCGGCTGGAACAATATTTACCGAAACTGGAGGGCCTGCAAGTGGGCCTTGTAGTCAATCAAAGTTCCAGAATTGGTCAAAGCCACCTGATCGATACCCTTCTTGCCCGCGGAATTTGCATCAGCCGGATTTTTGCGCCGGAGCATGGTTTCCGGGGCGATGCCCCCGACGGGGCAGTTATCGACAACGAAGTTGACCAAAAAACCGGCATTCCGGTTATTTCCATGTATGGTAAAAATAAAAGCCACTGCCCGAGGATTTGGTTGGCATCGACCTGCTTATATTCGACATGCAGGATGTGGGTGCGCGTTTTTACACCTACATCAGCACCTTGTTTTACGTGGAGGAAGCCTGCGCAGTAAACAGGATTCCGCTGTTGGTGCTCGACCGCCCCAATCCACATGGCGCCTACATCGACGGCCCACTGCTGGAAAACGATCTGAAGTCCTTTATTGGCATCGCACAGTTGCCCATGGTGCACGGTTGCACGGTCGGTGAACTGGCCTTCCTCTACGCCGGGGAAGGTTTTATTGCGCATCCAGAACAACTTAGCCTGGAAGTCATTCATTGTGAACATTACATCCACCAGACGCCCTATACCTTACCCACCCGGCCCTCTCCCAACCTCCCGAACCAGCGGGCAATTATGCTCTATCCTTCGCTTTGCTTGTTTGAAGGCACATTGGTAAGTGTTGGCCGGGGCACCGACTGGCCCTTTCAGGTTTATGGCAGCCCAATAGCAACCCTGGGCAATTTTGGTTTCACACCCATGCCGAATGAAGGGTCCAGCCAACCGCCCCAGCAAGGCCAGCTGTGTATTGGCTACAATCTGATGAACATTACACCAGAGCAAATTTTTAACCGGCGCCAGATTGATCTACATTACCTGCTCGATTTTTACCGGGCATTCCCCGATAAAAGTCAGTTTTTCCGCCCCGATGGCTATTTCAACTTGCTTGCCGGGACACCCGAATTGCGCCATCAAATGGAACAAGATTGGTCGGAGGAGGCCATTCGTGCATCCTGGAAGGACGGATTGGATTATTTCAGGCTGGTGCGGCGCAAATATCTGCTGTATGAAGAATAGTCGTTTGTATCAACGTCATTTATTTTCGCAGTGTTCTGCAAATCAGATACTTAACACTTAATTCTGCATAATTTAAATTAAAAAAAATGTGTTGGCACGCTTGGAATTACCAGCCCAATCGCCAAAATTTGAGCCATCTGGTTGCCCATACAGCAGGCCGGATAAGGCCATGCCCCAAAACAAACGTTCCAATAACTCCATCGGCGAATTTGGCGAAGATATTGCCGCCGCATACCTCACGCGGAAAGGCTACCGTGTTGTTGCGCGCAATTACCGGGCCGGACGGGGCGAAATTGACATCATCGCCTGGCAAGGAGAGCAATTGCTGGTATTTGTGGAGGTCAAAACCCGATCCGGCGAAAACTATGGCGGGCCTGAACAAGCCATCACCCGGCGCAAACAACAATTGATCATGCGCACAGCCGGCGCCTACATGGCGTCAATTGGTTACGAATGGGCCATTCGTTTCGATTCTGTTGCCATAATCTTGTACCGACAAAAGGTGCTCGATCTGCGTCACCACGAGGATGCCTTTTTTTTCTAAGATGAGAAAAATGTTACCTTTAGCCGCATATTAAAATTGGATATGAAAAATACACCTGGACTAATTTTTTGCCTGCTCCTCGCTTCTTTTTTTGCCCGGGGGCAAAATGATATAAACAACACGTTTCGCAGCAAAATGAGTTTCCCAGGACAAACCCTTGCCAATGTGTGGGGTTACTGGTCGGAAGGAAAGGAATACGCGCTGGTGGGCGGCTCGCAAGGCATGATTGTCGTAGACATAACTAACCCCGATACACCACAACAAATTGTTCAAATCCCCGGCCCCAACAGCCTCTGGAAGGAAATCAAAACCTACGGCCACTATGCCTACATCGTATCGGAAGGTGGCATGGGGCTCCAGATTGTCGACCTCAGTCCACTACCCTCCCCCAACCTGCCTTACCACAGTTATTACGGTGATGGCCTCATCGAGGGCCAGCTCAATAAAGCGCATGCGCTGCATGTGGATGTTACCACAGGCTTTTTGTATTTGTATGGCAGCAATCTCAACAGCGGCACAGCAATTTATGTCAACCTCAACCCTGATCCCTATAACCCTACTTATGCGGGCAAATATCCAGGCATCGGGTATGTACACGATGGTTACGTCGACAACGACACCATGTATTCCTGCCACATCTACCAGGGACAAATGGCCATGGTGGATGTTCGCGACAAACTCAATCCGGTTTTGCTGGGCTCCGTCGTAACGCCGGGCGCTTTTACCCACAACAGCTGGCTTTCAACCGACCATAAAACGGCCTTTACTACCGACGAAGTGAACGGATCGTTTTTAGCAGCCTACGATATTTCCGACCCCAGCGACATTCGTTTTTTGGATAAAACTCAGAGCAATCCCGGTTCAGGCTCTATTGCACACAATACAGAAATCCTGGGCGACTTTGCCGTGACCTCCTGGTACCGCGACGGCTACACTATTGTGGATGTCAGCAGGCCCGACAATCTGGTGCAGGTAGGCAATTTCGACACTTACGGTGGCGGTGGCAGTGGCTTTCAGGGCTGTTGGGGCGTTTACCCTTATTTCCCATCCGGCACCATCATCGCTTCCAACATCAGTGCACCGGGTACCAGCAACAACGGCGAATTGTACCTGGTTACGCCTCAATATGTGCACGCCTGCCATCTGGAAGGCACCGTAAGCGCTGCGGGTACAGGAACAGCCATCGACAATGCCAGTGTGGTACTCAACAGCAGCAGCCCCTTGAACGAAAACTCCAATGCCGCGGGAATTTTTAAAATGGGACAATTGGAAAGCGGGAGTTTTAACCTTCAGGTGAATAAAAACGGATTTCAGCCCTTCAATGCGGAGGTGGCACTGAACAATGGCCAACTGACCCAGATCGAGGTAGTGTTGTTTCCGGAGGGTCCAATCTCCATCAGCGGACAAGTATTGCGTGAAAGCGATGATACACCCGTGCCCTTCCCAACGGTTGTGCTTTACGGTGCAACAGCGAAATACACCGTCTTTGGCGATGAGCAGGGTAACTTTATTTTCAATGACGTACTCCCAGGATACTACGATATGAGTGCAGCCAAATTGGGTTATGGAAAAGTAAAAAACTATCACCTTACCCTGGCCAACAGCGACAGCAACCTACAGCTGATAGTACACCCTGCTGCCATGCGCCCTGCCGCAACCAAAACCATTCGCCCCTGATACCAGCAGAACCGAACGGATTATGAAAATTGGATTGTTAGGATATGGCAGAATGGGACAGGCCATTGAAAAAATTGCCCTCGAGCGCGGGCATGAAATCGTATGGCGAATTCGTCGCGACAACCGCGACAGCCTGCATACCGAGATGATACAACAGGCCGACCTGGTCATTGAATTTTCACTGCCAGAATCCGCTTACGCCAATGTTATGGCCTGCCTCCAGGCTGGAATACCGGTGGTGAGTGGAACTACGGGCTGGCTTGAGCAACTGGAACAGGCACGAAAATGGTGTGCTGACAACCAAGGCACCCTGCTGTGGGCCTCCAATTTCAGTGTAGGCGTCAATCTTTTCTTTGCGCTGAACCAGTTCCTTTCAGCACTCATGAATGGCCGTAAGGAATACAATCCCTCTGTGCAGGAAACCCACCATGTGCACAAACTCGATGCACCCAGCGGCACGGCCCTTACCATTACCCACGACATTCTGAACGTGCTGGACCGCAAGAACGGCTGGACGCTCGAACCGGTAGGCGCCAACAGCAACAATATTCCAATTACAGCCATACGGGAAGGAGAAGTTCCCGGAACACATCGTGTCCGTTGGGCGTCCGACATTGATGAAATTACCATTGAACACAAAGCCCACAGCCGGACAGGGTTTGCCAGCGGCGCCGTACTGGCAGCGGAATGGGTGTTTGGTAAAACCGGTACATACACCATGAACGATGTCCTGAACCTGAAATAAAAGCACAACAGCAAAAATTGAACCCATGGCCAACATCGTCCGATTATCTGAAGCCGATATATTACAGCAAGACCATTCGCTGGTGCTCGAAAAGGTAAACCTTACCATTGGCGAAGGAGAATTTACGTATATCATTGGCAAAACAGGGAGCGGCAAAAGCAGCCTGCTGAAAACCCTGTACGGCGCCCTTCCCCTCAACAACGGCTTCGGTGAAGTAGCCGGATATGACTTGCGAACGCTTAACCGGGTCAACATACCGATGCTGCGCAGAAGCCTCGGTATTGTGTTTCAGGATTTTAATTTATTGAGCGACCGCAGCGTTATCGATAACCTGCTTTTTGTGCTGGAAGCTACCGGCTGGGATGATCGGGAGAAAATGCGGGAACGTTGTGAAACGGTACTTCAGGAGGTCGGTTTGTTGCACAAACAACAATCCATGCCTTTCGAACTTTCAGGCGGGGAGCAGCAACGCATTGTCATCGCAAGGGCACTCCTCAACCAACCGGCGCTGCTCATTGCAGATGAACCCACCGGAAACCTCGACCCGGAAACCAGCGATGATATCCTAACCCTGCTCCGCAGCCTGGCCAAGCAACACAACTCTGCAGTGCTTTGTGCCACACACGATTATCGCATTATTCAAAATTTCCCGGCAAGGATAGTGCGGATTGTCAACGGCAAACTCGTGGATGAAGAAGGCGTGGCCATTCGGTAACAATTGCTGGTCGTGCGGCATCAGCCCTTAGCCAAAGGCTAAATCCTGATTCCCCCCTTTATAAAGATCCTACCAACTTCCGCTGCTCTGCCGAAGGCCGAAACCCTGTAGTATTGATGTCGGACTTACACTGAGCCGACTGTTCTACGCAATTCGCCAGCAGCAGCAAGGATTCCACCAATGGCTTTTCGGCCAGCCGAATTGCATCTGTCCGAATTTTTCTTTTCAAACTGCTGTCAGCCATTACTTTGGATAAATGTTCCAATGCAGTGCCCGCATTGATTCTTAACGTTTCCGGACACTGTAAATAAGGGCTTTCGCCGGTCATGCGAATTACCCGTTCTGCAAACACAGCCAATTTTACGCCGTGCAGCCCTTTGAAATTTCTATTAATACTCAATACCATTCCTGCTGTTTTAGTGTTTGGGGCTCGATCTAGGGCACCTATTTTGATTTGGCAGCAAAATACAAACGCCACAATAAATTTTACAAAAAACACTTAGTTCATTTTTTTAATTACCTCATTTGACAGGATTCGACATTTTAATTTCAAGAAATTGCTTTCAAGCAACGTTTGACGGGGTCTTTTTTTTCCCAAACAAGTGACTAAACAATGATTAAATAACCCTTGTTTTATCCCCTGCCAAAGGAAAAGGCCGTACTTTTGGGCGTCATTATGGTACCGCATGGCCTCAACAGCCTGCTCAACTTTTTAATACTCTAAATATTTCCCAGCGAAATGAATTTACACGAATATCAGGGTAAAGAACTGTTAAAGTCCTTCGGCGTCAAGATCCAGGAGGGCATTGTAGCCAACACCGCTGAAGAGGCCGTAGCAGCGGCCAAAACCATCAAGGAAAAGTACAATTCCGATTGGTGCGTTGTTAAAGCCCAAATCCATGCAGGTGGACGCGGCAAAGGTGGTGGTGTGAAACTGGCAAAAAGCCCGGAGCAGGCTGGCGAACTGGCCGGCCAAATCATCGGTATGATGCTGAAAACACCCCAAACACCTCCAGAAGGGAAACTGGTCAGCAAAGTGCTGATTGCACAGGACGTGTATTACCCCGGCGCCTCTGAAACCAAAGAATTTTACATTTCAATTCTGACCGACCGCGGTCGGGGCGGTAATGTAATTATCTATTCGCCCGATGGCGGCATGGATATTGAAAAAGTAGCCGAGGAAACACCCGAACGGGTATTCACAGAATCGGTAGATCCATTGCTCGGCCTTCGCCCATTCCAGGCACAAAAGGTAGCCTTCAACCTTGGGCTCACCGGGCAAGCCTTTAAGGAAATGACCAAGTTTGTCATGAGCCTGTATGCCGCATATGTAGGCAGCGATGCCACCCTTTTTGAAATCAACCCTTGCCTGAAAACTTCTGATGATCAGATCATTGCGGTTGACTCCAAAGTTGCACTCGACGACAATGCTCTTTTTCGCCACCCGAATCTGGAAGCCCAACGCGATACCAGCGAAGAAGATCCTACCGACGTGGAAGCGCGCACCTTCGACCTGAATTACGTTAAACTCGATGGTAACGTGGGTTGCATGGTCAACGGCGCCGGATTGGCCATGTCGACCATGGACCTTATCAAGCTTTCCGGTGGCGAACCTGCCAACTTCCTCGATGTAGGCGGTACCGCCGATGCCGAACGCGTTGAGAATGCTATGCGCATCATTCTTAAAGACAAAAACGTAAAGGCCATTCTGATCAATATTTTCGGTGGCATTGTACGTTGCGACCGGGTAGCACAGGGCGTTGTGGATGCTTACAAATCGATCGGTGACATTCCCGTTCCGGTGATTGTGCGCCTCCAGGGCACCAATGCCGATATAGCCAAAAAAATCATCGACGATTCCGGCCTCGAAGTAATGGGCGCCGTTGAGTTCCAGGAAGCTGCTGATTTAGTGGCAAAAGTACTGGCCTGATAAAAAGTGGTTACACCACTTGGTATTTTACAGGAGCCACTTCAAAATTTGGAGTGGCTCCTGTTCGTTTATCAGGGCAGACTTGCCAGAATGGCAACGCAGCTTCTTTCCACCAAACAGATTTTACCAATGAAAACCTTCGTTCTTGCCACCCTGCTCGTATTGTTTATCCTGGAACTTAATGCCCAATCCCCCAACCTGGTCCTTAACCCAGGATTTGAAACGCTAAGGGCCAATGAAAAACTCAACCAGGCCAATAACTTGAGCATCCTGGAAGATTGGTCGAGCCCTGCGCTTACCACGCCAATGCTTTTCACTACCGTAAATGGCAACATTTACGATCCGCACGGATCACTTTGGCCCTTTCGCGCGCGCAGCGGCGCCAATGTTGCGGGCATAAATGTGTACGGCGGAACTGATGTGGCGCCCCTTCGGGAGTACATCCAGGGCAAACTCTCCCGCCCCTTAATACCGGGCAAAAAATACTATTTCTCCTTTTACGTACATTACCATTGTGAAGGCGCCAGCAGCATCGGAATTGCTTTTTTGCCTGGCAAAATGGCTGCCGAAGCCGTGGGCATTTTGCCCCTTCAGCCCGTGTCGTGGCAACGGGAACTCAACAAATATGCCAAAGGCGAAAAGACCTGGGCATTGGTACGCGACTCCTTCATTGCCTACCAGCCCTTCACCCATTTCGTTATCGGAAATTTTTTCAGCAACCAGGACACGCGCATTGAGTCCAACGGATTTGACCACCATTTTGCTTACATAGACGACGTTGAGATCACGGAAGCGCCAGACGCCCCATTGCCCGTGGTGGATTCGCTGGAGCAACGCAAATGGCAGCGCAACATTGAACTGGCAGCTGCGGCCGGCGTAGCGACGCCAAAACCGGCTGCCCTCACCGTCTATTTTGATTTTGACAAGTCTACGCTTCGGAAAGAAGAAGTGGCGCGCCTCGACAGTCTGGCTACCCTGCTTTTGGCCCAACCAGCCCTAAAACTGGACATCATCGGGCATGCCAGTTCGGAAGGCGCCGACCAATACAACCTTGCCCTTTCCCAAAAAAGAGCCGAACGCGTACACCGATACCTGATCAGGAAAGGCATTCCTGCACAACAACTCAATCTGGATGCAAGGGGCGAAAAAGAACCCGTAGCGGCAAACGACACCCAGGAAGGGCGTGCGAAAAACCGCAGGGTACTGCTGATACCCGCGGGCGAATAAGCGGTAATCTGGCAATTGGAAGGGCCAATGCCTGATGCTGTTTACTTCTTGCGCAGCCACAGACCAGCACCTGAAAACCAATACCCAGCTATTTCCTGCTGCTGGTATCGGCTTCCAACAATTTTTTAGCCTGGTTGACCAACACCTCAATGCCAACCGTGTCTTGCGCCATCAGTGTAAGGTTCTGCTCGTATTGCTCCCGGGTAATCTGATGCATTTCAAATACCTGATCGTAATACGCCTGCGCCAGGCTGTCGCGGGTATATCCCACAAAGCCTGAAGTTGCGGCATCCGCTACGTACAAATCCGCCATGACCCTTGCCATCTTGCTGGCAGAAATTGTTGGTTGTACCGGGGTAGTTTGGCACGAATACAGGCTAGCCAGGAACAGACATCCGAAGGTAAAAAATGGGACAATTTTTCTTAGTTTCATGTAGTTTTATTTCCTGCACATGATGTAAATCCTAACAAGTTACAGCACAACCTTGGGGAAATACTTGGCCATGACTTTACTGTTCCCTTCGTATAATTCCGGCCAGGTTGGGGCACTGCTGTCAATACGAACGATGCCACAAGTCGGAACGTTGCCTATGGGCATGTCTGAAAATTCATTGGCAACATCCGTTAGTGTAGGGTTATGCCCAAAAAGGAACACCTTATGGGCAGCATCAGGCAGTGAAGCAATCAGTTTGAGGATATCCTGTACACTGGCTTCATAAATACCTTCCTCCCGAACAATGTCTGTTTCCGGTATGGAAAACGCCTTGGCAAAATAACAGGCGGTAGTGTAGGCGCGCTTGGCCGGGCTGCTGATCAGAAAATCAGGCTGAAAACCCAACCCGGCGAGCAAAGAGCCCATCCGCGGTGCATCGCGTTCTCCGCGATCATTCAGCGGGCGGTCGAAATCGCGCAGGCCGGCATGGTCCCAGCTCGACTTGGCGTGGCGTATCAAAAAAACAGAGCGCATAAGCATTGGATAAGCATCAAAGATAGGCGTAAGATCGTTAATAAACGCGATTTCACCGCGGAGCACCCCATATTTCAACCAATTTTGTCTCCTAAAATTGAGCTGTAAAAAAAACTGTCCACCACATCAAATGTTAAAATGGTCTTGGGCCATTTGGCTTTCCCCAGAAGCATTAAGTTTAAACTAAGTACACTGTAAATTAAGTTGATTGATATTTTGGCTTGAAGATTTTGGCTGCAGGCAAGGCTATTTTTGTGGGAATAGCAGCGCTATTCTCATAAAAATAGCAGATGCCTGGCGCCAAAAGGTTCAGCCAAAATGCAATAAAACTTAGTTTACAATGTACTAAGTAAGAATTGAAAAACAATACACCTCTTTTTTTAGAACGGGTGTTCAAAATTTAATTCCAATTTCTTGGGAATTTGATTGGGCAGGGTACTTATACCAGGATCAAACCCAAAGACCAAAGACAAATGGCCAAAGACCTGTCAAACACGGCTTTTCCACGCCAAAACTTGGGATGACGTTTAAAATACCGTATTTTTGAAGTTTTATCTGGCAACATCAACTTTGTTACGCGTTTATTCTCCATGCAAAAATACCGACTTCGCGACTTTGAGTTTTCCATTAGTCCAACGACATGGAACATCGCCCAGGATCTGGTGCAGGAGGCTGCGGTACACGGACTGCGCGAAGTGGAGAAGCATTTTTGGATTGCTCAGGTGAATACCCCGGAAGGCGCTGTTGAAGTGGAGATCATGCTTACCCCTCAACGGGTAAAGGCGTACACCTGCGAATGTTGGTCGGAGAACCGCCGTTTGATGTGCCCGCACATCGCTGCCACCCTGCTGAAGGTGCGACAGTTTTTGCAACAAAATACAGCGGAGCGGCAGGAAAAGGCCCGCTCCAGAAGAAACAATGACACCCATCGCATCACCGTGCCTGATGTATTGCTGCACGCTGAGTTAGCCGAACTCAAGGATTTTGTGCGCAGTTATGCCCGTCGCGATCGCGATTTTTCACTGGCCCTCAAAACCTGGTTTGCCGGCCATCTGACAGGTTCCACCAACCCTTTTGCCCTGGTACTGGATGCCGCACTTCCCAAAAACAGTGGGATGCAAAAAACGCGGGAAAGCGATTACCGCCGTTTGCGCAAAACACTGGACGACCTGACCCAGCAAATGCAATCAGCTGTTGCAGAGCCCAATTTACCCCTGGCACTACAGATTGCAACGGCCATGCTGGAAAAAACCAACCCGATGCTGCTGCGAAGTGCCGAAGACCGACAGCAACAATTTGGACAATACGGCCGCGAAGCCCTGGAGCAAATTGGAAAAATGCTGTCGCAAAGTATCCCACCCGAGTTCAAAGCAAGTATTTGGCAGCAGTTGGTTTCCTGGCTGGAAACAGGCCATTTGCCCGCAGGGCAGGACAACATACTGCTGCGCATCATCAGTGAGCAGGTCAAAGAAAACGCCGTATTTGCCGATGTCCAGGCTGTATTTGACCGCTTTTCACCCCCTATTCCTGACCTCATTCTGCATACCTACCTCGTGGCGCTGTCTGTCCGGAAGTTGCCGCAAGCCTTGCTCCCCGTGATGGATTCTTACGCAGGAACGCCGGGCGCCATCAAGTCGGCCATTGAGATGTTTCTGGAACTTGGTCACCATGAATCGGCTGCGCTGCTGTCCGACCATTTCATTGGCAAATCCATTTTCAAACCGCACCAGCTGCGAGAAATGGAAGATCTGCAACTCCGCATTGCCAACCAGTTTAACGACCCCGAGCGAAGGAAGCTCAAAAGCTCGAGTGGTGATCAGTGGCCCGCGCAATTACAAGCCCTGCTGGAGCAATTAAGCCATACAGGTGAGCGAAGCCACATCGCCATAGTACTTGCAGCCGAACAGGAGTTGGAGGCCTTGGCTCGTTTACTCGCAACTAACAGCGACATCAACGCAATACTGCCCTACGAGCACTTGCTGTCAGACGATTTTCTGCAAGAACACTACACACGATTGCTGCAACAGTTCCTGAGCGACCATTTTGGGCTCCCGGCTTCCGTTCAGGTACGAAAAAACCTTGCAGGGCTGGTGAAACAAAAACGCAACACCCTGGTGCAGCGCATAATTGACGCACTGTGTGTCAGCTACCCCGATCGAACCGGCCTGAAGGAAGAACTGATGGAGGTTTTCCCCAATATATTCCGACACCCTGCCATGTTTAACCTTGGATAAACCAAATTATGAAAGTTGAAGTCTGGGCCATTGGAAAAACATCAGAGCAATACTTGGAGACCGGTATGGCCATTTTTGAAAAACGGCTCAAAAACTACCTCCCCTTTTCCTTGCTGATCCTGCCCAATGCCAAACTAAAAACCGGCACACCGCTTTTGTTAAAGGCTGAGGAGTCGAAGATTGTTTTATCCCGCCTGAACCCCGACGATTATCTGATCTTGCTCGATGAGCGCGGCAAACAGCACAGTTCCATGAGTCTGGCGCGTTGGATGGAGCAACGCCTCGCATCCTCTCATCGGCGCATGGTATTTCTCATCGGAGGCGCATTTGGTTTTAGCGACGTGTTGTATGAACGTGCCAACGAACAATGGTCGCTGTCGCAACTCACCTTTTCCCACCAAATGGTTCGCCTCTTTTTACTCGAACAGCTCTATCGGGCCATGACCATCCTGAAAAACGAGCCTTATCACAACGAATAGCTCGCGGGCACTGGCTGCATTTTCCAAAAAATATGATATTCGCGCTGCGTAACATCCATGGTACAGCGTTTACCAATTAAAATACAGATCACATGTCTATTACCATCTTTATCATCATCGCGACCTGCCTGATTTCGATGTCGGCATTCAACAACAGCGATGTTTTTTATAAAATGAAGCACTGGCCCTACGTGGAAGCCCGCGACAAAGAATACTACCGCTGGCTGAGCAGTGGTTTTTTACATGGCGATTACATGCACCTGCTGTTCAACATGGTGGCGCTTTACTTCTTTGGTGAGGGTGTAGAATTCTGGTTTCAAGCAATTTTCCCTGGTTTCGGGCGGCTGCTTTACGTCGTTTTTTACCTGGTTTCGATTGTCGTTGTTTCTGCAGGCACCTACTACCGCCATAAAGACAACCCCAATTTTGCCAGCATCGGTGCTTCTGGGGCTGTTTCCGCCGTTGTGTTTGCTGCCATATTGCTGACGCCGACCATGGGCATTTACATGTATTTTATCCCTATACCCATTCCGGGGTTTCTATTTGGTATCGGGTACCTTTGGTATTCCAATTATGCCGCACAGCGCTCGGGAGATAGCATCGACCACCTGGCGCATTTTTACGGCGCGGTCTTTGGCTTTTTATTCCCCCTGGTGCTGGAGCCCCGCCTTTTTCTTCATTTTATCGCACAAATGCAGGGCTGGTTCTCCTCCCTGGGATCCTAATGGCTTCGGATAAATGTTCGGACCCCGACAATTTTACCGATTCCACAGTGTGAAGGATGCATTTTATCGTAATTTTGCAACCGAATACACCCAAGCGGTGTTGTTATCATCAAATTCTACATTTCAAATCATAAAATATCATATCCTACATGGCACAGCAATTCACCGATGCCAGCTTCAAAACTGAAGTTCTTGGCGGCCAAAATGTAACCTTGATCGATCTTTGGGCAGAATGGTGCGGACCCTGCAAAATGATGAACCCCGTCATCGAACAACTCGCTACCGACTTTGAAGGCCGCGCGGTTATTGGTAAACTTAATGTTGACGACAACCCGGAAGTACCGATGGAGTACAATGTCCGCGGCATCCCTACTTTTCTGCTCTTCAAAAATGGAGAACTGAAGGAAAAAATCGTTGGCGCTACCACCAAACAGGCGCTGCAAAGCAAAATTGAATCATACCTGTAAAAAATAGCGTTCTGCGCGTTTAGAGGGATGCTCTTACAACGTTGAAAATTGGTTTCTGACCAGGTTTCGATGTGTACGAGTTTCCCTCTTTTTTTTACCCCACCTGCACTGAAAGCACAAGATTACCCCAAAACCTTTGCCCAGGCTTTTCCCAAATACAATGGGATATCACCGGCCCGAAGGCCAGGTTCACTGAATTGGGCTGCACCCAAATCGCCCGCCAGTCCATGCAAAAACACGCCGAGCCGGGCAGCATCGGAGGGCGCGTAGCCCTGAGCCAACAGGGCCGTCAGGATGCCCGTCAGCACATCGCCACTGCCACCCGTTCCCATACCCGGATTACCCGTGGAATTGTAACTGCAGGCGCCGTCGGGCCCGGCCACAGCCGTATAAGCGCCCTTCAGTACAATGAAAACGCCATGTTCCTGGGCTTTTTGCCGGAGTAAGGCATTGCGGGAAAAATCGTTTTCACTGGCGCCAAACAAACGCTCAAACTCCCGAACGTGCGGCGTCAGAATACTGTTGCGCGGGATTAATCGCCACCATTCGGGATGTTCCGACAGCAGGTTCAGCGCATCGGCATCCAGCACCATGGCTTGATCATGCCTTTCCAGCAGTGTTTTCAACGCGGCGGCAGTAAGAGCCTCTTTACCAATCCCGCAACCAATCCCAATGGCCTTATAGATGGAAAGGTCGGGCAGGCTGGTCCAAAATTTCCCACGCTGATCGGGGCTGTACATCGCCTCCGGGACAGTAGTTTGCAGTACAATATTGCCGCATCGCGGGGCATGTACCGTCAACAGGCCAACGCCGGCGCGCAAGGCGCCTCGGGCAGCCAGTACTGCGGCACCCATTTTGCCATAACTGCCTGCAATGAGCAAGGCATGCCCGAATGTTCCCTTGTGATCAAATCGCCCCCGCACCCTCGCCAGATGTGCTGCATCATCTGCGGTAAAATAGGCAAATGGTGTTTCTGCCGTGGCACAATAGCCCTGGTGCAGTCCGATACTCCCATAAGACCAGTTGCCCAGGCAATGCTGGTTTTCCTTAAAAAAATAAGCCAGTTTGGGCGTTTCAAAACTAAAACTCCTGTTGGCGTGGATGCAGGGTCCGGAGGTATGCTGGTCGGCAAACATCCCGCTGGGAAGGTCGATGGACACCCTTTCATTGGGCAATCCGTTGACGCGTTCAACAACTTGCTTCCACACCCCTTCCAGGGGCCTGGAAAGCCCGGAGCCGAACAGTGCATCGATCACTATAGCGTTGGGTGGAATGGACGGCCACTTGCTGATTTGGAAATGGTGTGAACCTGCACACTGTCGCGGGGGGGCAGGGTTTTCATCTGCGCGTCAAAGTCCGGAGAATGTTTCCCTCCCAACTCACAAAGCAATACTTTTACCGTGTAAAACTTATAATGCAGGTTGCGGGCCACCGCAAGTCCGTCGCCACCATTGTTGCCCGTTCCGGCCACAACGTAAACAGGGCGGTTGGTATCGCGGTAAATATCTGCAAACGATTGCGTGAAAGCATGTGCAGCCCTGTTCATCAGATCGACGGAGCGAATGGGTTCATGCGCAATGGTGTAGGCATCCCAGGCACGCGTCTGCTCGGTATTGTAAATTTTCATGTTGGACGGGTTATCAAGCAAGCACTACAAAACAAGTTATAATTCAGCAAACAACACAGGTTTTGCATCAAATTAGCATGAAGAAGTTATTTCAGGACCTCAAGGTAGTAGAACTGGCCTCCGTACTCGCGGGCCCGGCAGTAGGCATGTTCTTTGCCGAACTGGGGGCGAGTGTCGTTAAAATCGAAAACAAAACGACGGGCGGCGATGTCACCCGCGGCTGGAAACTGCCCACTGAAGCGCAGGACAGTCCGATCTCGGCCTATTTTTGCAGTGTAAACTGGGGGAAACAACACCTGATGCTGGACCTGACGCAACCCTCTGACCAGCAACAAGCCCTGCAATACATTCAGGACGCCGACCTGGTGATCAGCAATTTCAAGCCCTCGGCGGCCCAGCGGTTTGGTCTAGATGCGGCGTCTCTGCGTGCTCAATTTCCCAGGCTTATATATGCCCAGCTCCACGCCTTTGCCGACCCTGAGGATGAATCGCCCGCATTTGACGTGGTGCTGCAGGCAGAAGCCGGGTTCTTGTACATGTGTGGAGAACCCGACCGGCCGCCGGTAAAAATGCCAGTTGCCCTGATTGATCTGCTGGCCGCCCATCAACTCAAAGAAGCCATCCTCGTGGCACTTTACCAGCGGGAACGCAGCGGACAAGGTGCAACCGTGAGTACTTCCCTGATGGAAAGTGCGCTGGCTTCGCTGGCCAATCAGGCTACCAACTACCTGATGAACGAACAAGTAGCTCAGCGCATGGGTTGCAGCCACCCCAATATTGCGCCCTATGGCGATACTTTTACCTGCGCTGACGGGCAGTCTATTCTGCTGGCTGCCGGCACTGAGCGGCAGTTCCAAAACCTTTGCAGGGTGCTGCATCTGGATGAAATACCCCATCATCCCGATTTTTCCAGCAATACCCTTCGCGTAAAACACCGCAAGGAACTCAACAAATTGCTCGCTGCGGCCATGGTGCAATTCCCCCTGGAAGCATTGATGCGGGAATGTAAAGCGGCTGGTGTGCCCGCAGCGCGCATCCGCGACATGCAATCGGTGTTCAGCATGCCAGCAGCACAACAGATGATACTGGAGGAAAACGTAGGTGGGCGAAGTACAAAAAGGATGAAAACGGTTGCCTTCAATATAGAATGAGGTTCGCTACTTTTCCTTTTCTTTGCAGCATAAACACTATCCTTAATGAAACTAAAACTGCTGCTACCCTGTCTCCTTTTGGCCATGACCCTGAATGCTCAGGACGAACTGGACGAGTACTTCTCTGCCACGATAAATGCCGCACAGGAAAATTACACCACACTTGTTTTTGGCGATAAAATCAATGTTCGGGAGGCGCCAAATACCACCAGCAAGGTGGTGGCCCAACTCAAAGCCGGCGACGAAGTAAAAATCATTGAAACCGATACGACGACTGCCACGTTCAACGGCTGGACGGCCAGTTGGTGCAAAATAGCATTCGCCCAAAATGGCAGGCAACTGGAAGGTTACGCCTGGAGTGGCTTGCTCTCCCCGATCCCGTTGTACACGCCTGATGTGCTGTTTGTCTACAATGTGACGCGAACCAAAGCCGAACAAGTTAAGCGTGACGGATATGAATATGAGAACCTGGTCAATGAAGTGGAAATTCGCGCCGTCCGCAACGGAAATATCATCAGCAGCGTTCACACAACCATGCAATTTGACGGCGGCTATGAAACGCAAGCCTTTTCATACGGTGCCCAGGGTGTCCCCAACTGCGAACGCCTGCTCAAGTTCACCTTCTTCTATCCGGCTTGCGGCTACACCAGCTACGACTTTTGGTGTATCTGGGACGGCAAACAACTTCTTCCACTACCCCTACTCAGCAGTTTTGCCGATGCCGGGGCAATCCATGAAAATGAAAGTTATATCTTTCCGGAAAATGAAAATGGCCTGCCCGATCAAATCCTCTACCAGTACGAATTAGATGAGGGCATGATCATGGACGGCACTTACGATTATTACAAACACATCCGCCCAATGCTTTGGAACGGCAAAAAGTTCGTTAAACCGGAAATACCCAAGCAATAACCCAACCCTTTCCAACTGCAAACGTTGAGAGCATAACAGAAATACGGAAAATGACCAAAGAAGAAGTATTGCAAGCACTTCGCAACGTGCGCGACCCACAAACCGGACAAGATATTGTGACGGCCAATATGGTAGAAGACCTCGAAATTGACGGTAAAAATGTCAATTTCAAACTGGCCATTCCTTCCCTGCAGATGCAGGGCAAAGCCGAACTGAACTTCGCCTGCATTGGTGCAATCGTCGAACGGTTTCCGCTGGCACTAGTGAATGCCCACTTCATGGCCCGCACACCAGAAAGCCAGCAAAACACCAGCATTGTCCCCCACATTAAGAACATCATTGCCGTAGCCTCTGGTAAGGGCGGTGTGGGCAAAAGCACGGTCTCGGTTAACCTGGCCCTCGGCCTCCAAAAACTCGGCGCAAAAGTAGGCCTCATGGATGCCGATGTGTACGGCCCCTCCATTCCCACCATGCTGCGGCTTCAGGGGCAGCGCCCAATCATCAAAGAGGTCACAGGATCCATGAAGATGGTGGCCCTGGAGGCCTATGGCATGCAAGTTATCAGTATCGGCAACATTATAGAGCCGGAACAGGCGGTGGTGTTGCGCGGGCCACGACTCGCAGCCGTTATCAAGCAATTTTTCAACGATGTGCTCTGGGAACCGCTTGATTACCTGATTATTGATCTTCCGCCCGGAACCGGCGACGTTCAACTTACCCTGGTGCAAACCGTACCGGTAACTGGCGTGGTACTGGTCACCACTCCGCAGCCTGTGGCCCTGGCGGATGCCATCAAGGCCATGAACATGTTCAGGTTGCCCCAAATTAATGTGCCCATTCTGGGCGTGGTGGAAAATATGGCCTGGTTCACACCAGAGGAACTACCCGACAACAAATACTACATCTTTGGTGAAGGCGGCGGCAAAAAACTCGCACTGGCCAGCAATTCGGTTCTGCTCGGTCAAATCCCATTGGTGCAAAGCATCCGGGAAAGCGGTGACACCGGACTTCCTGCCGTATTGCACGAAGAGGGTCCTGTGGCGGAAGCCTTTCTAAAAGTAGCCGAAAACACCCTGCGACAAATAGCAGTGCGCAACGAAATGCTGGAGCCCAGCAAGGCCGTAAAACTCGAATAAAACGGACCTCACAGTGTCATGGCCAAACCAAGACTGAAATGGCCCGCAGCAACCAACCATAAGTACCCATCGCGATCAAAGCGCAAGCCTGGGCCCACTGAAACTGCCACCTGAAAATGATCCTTGGTGTACTGGTAACCCCACACCGGCGCAACTGTAAATCCAGCAGATTCTCTTCTCCTGCTTAGTGGATAAGGTTTGCCATCGTAACCTTCCCTGAAAGGTGAGAAATCAACGCCTGCATGCAGCCCCAAAAATGGCCCACTGTTGCCCTGCCAATGCCGGCCCATGCTGTATCGCCTCTGCATAGCATAGTAATACCTACCCTGCATGGCAATAAATGGAAAAACAGCATAATAGCCTGCCCGATAGCCCTTTTCTTCTTTTTTAAAATCAGCATTAGCACTCATCCCCATCTGTACATAAACGGTACTCTGGTTGCTGATACTTGCTTCAAAACCCAGTGCAAAAGGCAGAAATGACATACTGCCCTGGAGCGATTCTGTTTTCGGACCACCCGTTTTACTTTTTTGGGCATTTACAACCGTTAGGCTGGCAATAAGGACTAAAGAGAAGAGGTAGCGCATGTTTCGATGTTTTTTTTCAAAAACGATAGAAACTGGAATTCATTGCCAAAAATCTGGATTGGTTTCAGGTTGCGAACAGGGCATCAGCCGGCGTTCAATATTTTCCAGAACATCTCCTTCATCAGTTCCTCTTCGCCGGTGTTGGTGGTATCAGTATCGACACCTTTGGAACGAAGGTCATATTCGCGGAGAATGGACAATATTTTCACCAACTGCGCAAAGGAGTAATTGGGCATGGCTGCTTTGTAGTCTTTTAAAAACCACTCCGAGCGCAAACCCAGCGCCTTGACTGCCTCTGCATCGGGTTTCCCTTTCAGAAAATGGAGCATGTACACCTTGGAAAAAAAGGCGTGCAGACTGGCAATGGTTACAATGAATGGGTTTTTCTTGCTGTTGGCAATGAAATACAGCTGTATCCGGGCTACCTTCTGTCGGTCGCGGAAAGCAAATGCCTTTTGCAGTTCATACACATTGTAGTCCTTGCTGATGCCCACGTATTCCTGAACATGTGCGGGCGTTACGCTGGCGCCAGAAGGCAGGTTCAGGGCGAGTTTATCGATTTCATTGGCCACTTTGGCCAGGTCGGTTCCGAGGTATTCTGCGAGCATATTGACCGCCGCCGGCTCCAGTTTCAGGCTTTTGGATTTGGCGTAACTCACCAGCCAGTCGGGCAACTGGTTGTCGTACAAACGCTTGCTTTCGAACAGTAGCACTTTGTTTTTCAACGCTTTGCCAAATTTGGTGTTGAGGTCGAATTTTTTGTGCTTGAAACACACCACAAAAACGGTGGATGCCATGGGCTGTTCAACATAACCCATTAAGTCGGACAGCCCTTTCATTTCCTGCGCTTCGCGCAAAATAACGACTTGCCGCTCGCTCATCATGGGGTACCTGCGCAGGTAGTCAAGCAGCACCAGGGGTTCAACCTCTTTTCCGTACAGGATTGACTGGTTGAAGCTTTTTTCGCCTTCCGACAAGGCATGGGCCTCTATTTCCGCTTCCAGCCGATCAATGAAGAATGGTTCTTCGCCGTGCAAGAAATAAATCGGTTGAAATTTTCCAGCCCGGACATCGCGCAGTATCTCATCAAAACTCATGGTCGGCAAAGATAACCTTTGATGGTGTTGCATTAAGCAACGTGTCGGAAATAACTTTCCAATTTGGCGGCACTTTTTGAGCGCTGCCTGCGTTGCCAAAACAGTAATGTAATTTACTACACGCCTGTTTTGACGTCTTGTCAGCACACAAAACCTGCACTCCAAATCCGGAAAGTTATTTCCGACACGTTGCTAAGCAAGTCTGGCATTATTCTCACACACCCTTTTGTATTAAAAAATGCATCAGTTAAAATAAAGCCGCTTAAAACTGGATTTATACTCGAAGTAAAGTGGTTTGTGAAAATATTCGCGCCGTCATCTGTTCTAATGGCAAGGCATAAAAACGCAGCCAGGAGGGCTGAGGACAAGTGAGCATTCGGAAACCACTTTATTTCGAGTATAATTTAAAGAAGCATTCCCATTTTTACTCGTAAACCCCGTCCTGTATCCTGTTGCTGTAGCAGCATGAACGGACTCATTCTGCCAAGTATGAAATCGCTGATTTTAATCTATGTGGTTGCCGGACTCCTGTTTGGCGCCAATTTGGTCCTGCACGGGCAGGCTTGTGAACGCGATTCGATAGAATCGGGCGGCAGTACAAGTCTCGATTCGCAACAGACCAGTCGAAATTTTTGGACCAACACCCGTTTTACCGGCGGTCAATTGACCTTACCGTTTAAGATCAGGCCGAAAGCAGAAACCAATTCTTTCCGGCTCACCACCGATGTTACCCTGGGTGGTTATTTTGGCATCACACATGTGTTGCCTGGAAAACATGAAAACTCCCTGACCATTCCTATGACCGCCGGGCTAACGTTCATCAACATCAACAACAACAATACCAGCCTCGACCGTGGTTTCGAAGACGCCGAAGTGATTCCCGGTATTACCTGGAGTACGGGCATTATTCTGCAATTGGAACATTACAACCTAGGCCTCATGTTTGGGAAGGACTATGCCAGTGAGATTGGCGACCAATGGCTTTACCACAACAAACTGTGGTGGTCCTTCGGGATAGGGTTTAGTTTTTTAAACTAAATCCCAAGCCCGAAGGATTTCCGATTGGCGATTACATGATTTTCGATTTACGATTGGATTTACGATTGGCGATTTACCAGGTAATCGCGTTCCATTTCAAATTCTACATCTTACATCCAATCGGATACCGGATATCAGACATCTAAAGCCCGAAGGGCTTGGGATTTCCGATTTCCGATTACATGATTTTCGATTTACGATTGGATTTCCGATTGACGATTTACGAGGCAATCGCATTCCATCTCAAATTTTACATCTTACCTCCAATCGGATACCGGATATCAGACATCTAAAGCCCGAAGGGCTTGGGATTTCCGATTTTCGATTACATGATTTTCGATTTACGATTGGATTTCCGATTGGCGATTTACGAGGCAATCGCATTCCATCTCAAATTTTACATCTTACCTCCAATCGGATACCGGATATCAGACATCTAAAGCCCGAAGGGCTTGGGATTTCCGATTTTCGATTACATGATTTTCGATTTACGATTGGATTTCCGATTGACGATTTACGAGGCAATCGCATTCCATCTCAAATTTTACATCTTACCTCCAATCGGATACCGGATATCAGACATCTAAAGCCCGAAGGGCTTGGGATTTCCGATTTTCGATTACATGATTTTCGATTTACGATTGGATTTCCGATTGGCGATTTACGAGGCAATCGCATTCCATCTCAAATTTTACATCTTACCTCCAATCGGATACCGGATATCAGACATCTAAAGCCCGAAGGGCTTGGGATTTACGATTGGCGATTACATGATTTACGATTTCCGATTGGATTGGCGATTGGCGATTTACCAGGTAATCGCGTTCCATTTCAAATTTTACATCTTACATCCAATCGGATATCGCAAATCGGATATCGCAAATCCTTCGATGTATTATTTAAAATTAGCCGACACCACCAATTCTTTTGACCCCGGTGTGTAGGTATAGAAACCTTCCCCACTTTTTGCGCCCAACTTTCCGGCCATCACCATGTTAACCAGGAGCGGACAAGGGGCGTATTTGGGGTTCCCAAATCCTTCTTGTAACACCCGGAGGATAGCCAAACAAACATCCAGGCCAATAAAATCGGCCAATTGAAGCGGGCCCATCGGATGTGCCATACCCAGTTTCATCACCGTATCGATTTCCTCCACACCACTCACGCCCTCATACAAAGTGTAGATGGCTTCATTGATCATCGGCATTAAGATGCGGTTGGCTACAAAACCCGGATAATCGTTCACTTCCACCGGTACTTTCCCCAATTGCCGCGAAAGGTCCATAATAGTTGCTGTTACAGCATCGGTGGTTGCGTAGCCGCGAATCACTTCAATGAGTTTCATTACCGGCACCGGGTTCATGAAGTGCATGCCGATAACCTGTCCAGGCCGCTGGGTTGCAGCCGCAATTTTAGTAATGCTGATGGAGGAGGTATTGGTGGCCAAAATGGCACCCACGGGTGCATTTGCATCGATGTCGGCAAATATTTTCAATTTGAGCCCAACATTTTCGGTGGCTGCTTCGACCACCAAATTGGCATTTTTCACGCCGACTGCCAGGTCAGTTTGGGTGCTGATCCTTTCCAGCGCTGCGGTTTTATCGGCTTCGCTAAGGGTACCTTTGACCACCTGACGGTCGAGGTTTTTAGCAATAGTAGCCAGCGCCTTGTCCAGGGCACTCTGGGCAATATCAACCAGCGTAACCTGGAATCCGCTCTGTGCAAAAACGTGGGCGATACCATTTCCCATGGTGCCGCCGCCAATCACTGTAATGTGTTGCATGGTATTTGAATTGGTGCGGTGCAAAGGTAGAAAATTTACCTGTGCCAGGCGACCATGAGCGCAGGAGTTATACCTAAAACAGGGTGCCATTCGGCGCCTGCATCCAGGCTGATGCCATTTTTAAGCCTGTACCCCAGCCCCAGGCAAAGCCGGCCGGGACCCGAGCGCATACCTGCCCGCATACGAACAGCCTCCACCGGGCGGTATTCCAAACCTGCATTGATTTGTGCCGGACGGTCGAGGTCTTTGTCAACCCCTCCCGTAAGTAGCAAAGCGGCGGAACTTTTCCAGGTGGCGCCAATTTGCAATCGGGTAGGCAATTGCTCCTCATCGAGGGTAACACCAAAAGGGTAATCTAATTTAGCGCCAAGCCAAAGGTTGGAAATAGGCTCCGCCAAAACACTTAACCCGCCAGACACCCCATTTGCAGATCCATATTCCTGTGCAGACACGCGAAGCAGTTGAAAATGAGCGCCCAGCAGCAGTTTGTCCGACAAACGCCGGCCATACCCCAATTGGAAACGCTGCTCCTGGTACGATTCAAGTCCGGCGTGCAATACCTCCACGCCAAAACCGCTGTTCTTGCCCACCGCAAACATGCCCTGAAATTGGTGTGCCTGCCAGCCCCCAATGCTGTAAGGAATGGCTGTACCGGCAAAAACTGCCAGTTTATTGGTGCCCAGTCCTAATTGCGCATCATTTACAATGCCATGATCCTGATCGGGCAATGCGAGGCCCGCGCCACCCAGCGCCAGCACGGCAGCATTGTCGAAGGGGCGCATAAAAACCTGCGCGGGGAGGCAAAGGCTGCCCAATAAGAAAAGGATCAAAAAACTGGATCTCATAACGAGGTGTTTTGGTTTGCCCCGACAAAATACTGACTACGCTTCGTCAACCTCGTGCGTGCGCACTATTTTTTCATAAAAATTGCTGGCTGCCGTAGGCTGGCGTTCCATGGTATCAAAATCAACCCGCATCAACCCGAAGCGGTATTGCCGCCCCAGGTGCCATTCAAAATTGTCCCAGGTGCTCCAATGGATGTATCCTTGCAGCGCAACACCATCTGCGATGGCCTTTTGGCATTCGCGGAGGTAGTCGCGAATGGCGCGAATGCGCTCGTCCGGATCGTCGGTACAAATGCCATTTTCCGTTACGATAATGGGCTTTTGGTAGCGTTTCCAGAAGCGGCGCATCACCCTGCCCAAGCCTTCCGGGCGATAGCCCCACATGCGGTCGTGTGGAATACCGCGTTTTTCCAAATCGGCTGCCCTCGTGATGGCATCCATCGGCGCCGGATCGAAGACCATGTAGGCATAATAGCTTAGTCCCCAAAAATCACATCGCTCAAATGGCCTTGCTGCGCGTTCCATGAACCACCAATCGACAAATTTTGCGACGAGCTGGCCCAGGAAATTCGCACCTTCAAACCAGGCGGTATTCAGGGAGATGCCAACAGGCGCCTCCGGAAAACGGGATTTCAACAAATCAAAAACCTGATCATGCGCCCTGCCCATGTGGTCCAGCACCCTATTGGCTTCGAAATAGCAGCCCTTTCGCAGGGGCGGGAAATTACCCAACATAAAGCCGTTCATCGCATATACATTGGGTTCGTTGAAGGTATTCCAATAGGTCGCATATTCTCCAAAATGGGTTATGAACTGCGTGGCATAGTTCATAAACAGGGGGATGTTGGCGGCATTGGTCCAGCCTCCCCGGGCTTCAAACCAATTGGGATGGCAAAAATGATGCAGCACCAACATCAGCCGAACACCGCGTTGCTGCAGGTCTGCAAAAAACTGCTGGTACTCGGCCACCACTTCTGGATGGAAGTCGCCCATGGGTGCTGTCTGCAGGCGCGACCAGTCGACACCACAGCGGTACACGGTGCCCAACCTGGCAATCAGCACTGCATCTTCCGTACGCCGCAACTCGTGATCAGTGGTACGGTCAAAGACCTGTCCGTCGAGGGCCTTCAGTCCTTTCCAGGTGTGGTCGCCCGCCGTTTCAATCTGTGCGGCGGCGGTGGAGGTTCCGAAAAAAAAATCTTGTGGAAATTTATTCATGGCGGTTGTCCCGCTGTAGCGGCGAAAAACAGTCACACGCCGCAAGGCGTGGCAACAGGCAAAAAAAATGCCCCTCACCGCGAGCCAAACCGGAGGGGCAAAACATGAGATTATAATGGTACTAACTACAAAGGCCACAGCAGACGAAAGTTCGCCTGTGTATAACCTGATTGACAGCCAGTACGGGAAAATCGTATGGCTCAGAAACCTATACTTTAAAATCGGAGCGCTATTGGGTGGGACGCCGAAGGAATTCTGAATCAGAATGGATTAAACGAAAGGTAATGGATTGTATAATCCGACAAATATACGCCTGCTTTACTTTGCGCCAAGTATTCCGGAAATAAAATTTTCACAGGGCTACTGCTGGCTCCGCTCCTTGAGGTTGATGCGAAGGGAAAAAATGTGCGAATACAGCACCTGAGACACGTTTCCGATGTCGGTTAACGCATAATCAATTTGAAAACGGCCGAGGCTAAGACCGACTCCGAAATTGGGTTGTAGGCTGATTTTTTCCTTGGTGGGGTCAAAATCATCTTTAACCCGCTGGAAGTTACCAAGCCCTGCGCGGAGCTGCACGAAATGGTCGTAATCGGCTTCCAAACCTACGCGAGGATCAATATTGACCGACTTAGAACTGACCAAAACGTTGCGTTGACCATCTGTCGTCATTTCAAGATCGATGGCAGGGAGCAAAGTGTATTTATCGCCTATTTTTTTCCGCCAGGCGGCGCCAAGAATCACCCGTGGGCGGGTGATCTCCGTGTTGCTTACGGGGATTTCATTCCCTGTTCGGCCAAACACCTCTTTTTCATTTTCGGTGAGGTTAAACGACCAGGCGTTGAATGTTGTGGTAATATCGCGGGCCTGCACGCCCAGCATCCAGTTGCCTTTTCGGTATTGCATGCCCAAATCGGCGCCAAAACCCCAGGAATTTCCAATCGTGCCAATAACGCGCCGTACAACTTTAACGGAGCCGCCAACCGAAAGCGCAGGGTTGCGCAACCGCCTTGCATAGGAACCCATCACAGCGTAATCGGCTGCGGAGAAAGAGGAGAGGTTGTCGTAATTGATGGTTCCGTCGGCATTAACCAGGTTGATGGTGTAGGGGATATTGTCGATGCCCAGGCGAATAAGTGAGATGCCAAGGTAGGAATGGTGTTCTTTGTTCAGGGATTTACCGAAGGCCAGATAGTCGTATTGCGATACCCCGACGAACCATTCGGCATGCATGGCCCCGATTTGAAACGGCGCTTCAATTTGTGCTAAACCCGCAGGGTTCCAGTAGGTAGCGGTAATATCGTCCACCAGCGCCGTTTGAGCACCCGACATCCCGTGCGCCCGTGCGCCCACGCCGATGGCAAGGAATTCGTTGCTGTATTTCTGGGCCTGAAGGCTAACATTGCCCAAAAAGAGCAAAAAGAAGATGCTGAACAGTGGTCTTTGCATAATATTCTAACTTTGGCGGAACCTTCCGACCATCTTTTGACGACGCCGGAGGTGTTCCGGTTGCCTTAGAGGGCAAAAATAGACAGAACCATTCACTGTTCAAACCTTACCTGCATGTCTTTGAAGATATCCGTCCTGATTGCTCCTTTTTTACTTTTAACGACACTTTTGCCTGCGCAAAATGCCATGAATATGACGCGATTGTCGGCCTGGGACGACGATTCCCTTCCCGTGGCCTCTCCCGGCAACCTGAATCTCCAATACAGTGGTTGTTGGGGCATTACAGTTGGCAGTACCGAAATTGCGGTTCTGGGGGGTGCTGCCCATCTCCTCTTTTTTGATGTCACCAATCCCGAAACACCCCAGTTGATCGGCAAATTCGCTGGGTCTGCCACCACCGTATGGCGGGAAATAAAATCGTATAAAAACCGGGTTTATGCCGTTTCCGACAACACCTCGGAGGGGCTGATGATTTTCGATTGTTCTCAGGCGCCCGATACCATCATCCGCACGTATTGGAGCAATGTGCTTTTCAACAAGGCCCACACCATTACACTGGACACCGTCTCCGGACGCATCTACCTCAATGGCAGCAACGAGGCCAATCAGGGCCTGCTGATTTTGGATGTAAGCCAAAACCCTGATCAGCCGGTGCTCCTGGCCAATCAGAACAACCTGCCTGGCGGATACATTCACGACTCCTATGTTCGGAATGATACCGTTTACGCCTCTTCTGGGTACAATGGGTATTTCGTTTACGACTGCACTGACCCGCAAAACATCGTGACGCTGGCCAGCGTGGCTACCGGCGGATACAACCACAACAGCTGGCTCACGGCAGATGGCCGGTATGCCTTCTACACCGAGGAAGTGCCACAAGGGCGCCCAATCAGGGTGGTGGACCTGCAAAACCTTGCCAACAATGAAATTGAGGTAGTGTACAGCTTTCTCGATGGCTTGTTGCCCGGGGGCGATACGCTGGCTATTCCACACAACGTGTACATTGCTGACAATCTGCTGTTCGACTCCCAATACGAAGACGGACTACTGGTGTACGACATCAGCGAACCCACACAGCCCGTACTCATCGCCTGGTACGATACCCATCCGGAAAACACCACGTACAACAAGTATTATGGCTGCTGGGGCAATTACCCCTGGTTTGCTTCGGGAAACATCGTTGCCGGCGACATGCAGAATGGTTTGCTGGTGTTGAAAATCGGAAGTACCGGCACAGCGTTCAAAGAACATCCACGCCAGCGCTTTCAGGTAAGCCCAAACCCGGCGTCCGGCTTCCTCAATATCCAATGGAACGGCAACAGCAGTGATTGGAACTGGAAAATCATGGATCAGCGCGGACGGACGGTGCAGGAAGGAAGCGCACAAAACCAGATTGCGCTATCTGATATCCCCAACGGACTGTATTACCTGCAGATCGTTGATCAGCACGGGAATTGGGGAACAGAAAAAGTAGTGGTAATTCGATAAGCCGGAAACAGGCTTGTTTAGCGGGAAAGGCAAATGCCCGAAAAGGCGCTTGCACAACCAGATGGTGGCATAAGAAAAGGCTTATCCAGCACCCCCAACTGCACTAAAAAAAACAGCCCCCCACCCTTTCTCATTTGAAAGGGTTGGAGGGCCCCCGCCTTCGGTTGTCTTTGGCGACCTGGCGCCGTATGTCTTTTGTTGATCCGTTCTTTTTATCAGGCTTGGCTCATGCCCTGGCAACTGTAAGTACTGGTGTAATCACCGGACAAAAGCAGTTATTAAAAAGAAACGGATCAAAGAACTTTTTATTTCAAAGCGTTACTACTAAGATAACAAGTATTCTACACCAACATCAAACCCTAGTAGTAAACCAATCAACAAGATGTACTTAACTGTACTGCGTTAATTGTTATGCAAATAAACAGCTATTTTTTGGTATTTGTTACTGGCCGCTGTCCTGTATACCTTAAAACTGGGGTTTTGGCATTTTCAAAATTATAAAATCCAATGGCACTTTTTGTAATATTATTAAAATTTACCCTTTAAATCAGCTGAACAGATGGTTTGAAAGCCGTTTTTATGCAAAGTCGCTAAAAATGCAATTTTGTGTATTTTTTTTTGATTTTCGTGCCGTCCAGCCAAGGAAGCGGTCGATTTTACAAGAAAACGGTTATTTCGGCATCGGAAATGTAGCGGCATCAATGCCTTCTGCGCAGGCAAAATGGCCCTTCGGACACGCCTTATAACCATGCAAACCACAGGGTCGGCAATCCAGGGAAACGGTCGTTTCCACAATGGAACGGTGATCAGACAAAGGTCCGAATCCAAAGGATGGAATGGTGGAGCAGAATATGGCGCAGACTGGCGCATTGGTGGCAGAAGCCAGGTGCAGCGGGGCGGAGTCGTTGACATAATTCATCGCGGCGCCGGCCATAAGCGCTGCTGATTCAATAAGCGACAGTTCCCCGGCCAAATTGAACACATTGCCCCTGTTTGTTGTATCGGCGATCAGGATGTCGCAGGACGCCCTGTCGGCAGGCGCGCCCAGCAGCAAAACCCTGCAGTCAGCGGGCATGAGTTGGATTAGTTCTGCCCACTTGTGAATTGGCCATTGCTTGGTAAACCAAACAGAAGTAGGTGCGATGCATACGTATCGCTGGCCATCAGTCCATGCCTTCGCTTTGGCGTAATGAGCAGGCGAAGGATACAGTTTGGGCTTTTCCGGCGAGGCATCCGTCAGGTGCGCAATGAGCGATAGGTTGCGGTCCACTTCGTGCCCACCATCGCCAATGTTATGCGGAAGTCGTCTGGTAAAAAAGCGTGACAATGGGTTCTTGTCAAATCCAATGGTTTGCCGGGCGCCGGAAAGCGCCGTCAGCAGGCCAGCCGCTGCAAAGCGCTGGCAATTGACCACCAGATCATACTGTTCCTGCCGAATCCGCAGCAGCATACGCAGCATTGTGCGGTACTTTTCATTTTTTTTATTCCAAACCAAAACGCTGTGCAACAGCGGATGGCCTTCCAACAACCCCTCATTGCCCTTGCGCAGTAGAAAATCGATGTTGGCCTCCGGGAAAAACCGGTGCAACTTTTCTACCAGTGGCGTTGCCAGCACGACATCGCCAAGAAAGGCGGTTTGGATAATCAGAATTTTCATGGAACAAAGGTAAGGGATTGACCTTAACCTGGCCATTACCGAAGTATGATTTGAACCAGGTCCTTGTATCGCAGGGAAAATATTGCAGTCTGGGCCCATTGCCGGTAACCGCACAGCTATTGAAGTCCTGGCTTCGGGAACCTATCTGCTTCGGTTGTCTGGCACAAGCACAATTGTCTATAAAAAATTGATAAAACCTTGAGCACAGGTATTCGGATAATCTCGGTGTGTACGAAATATACAGCGCTAAGTACATTGTACTATGTACAATGTACTTAGGTTATTACCATAAAAAAAGCCGCCTCGTGAGTCTTCATGAGGCGGCCTTCAATTTCAGTAAGGGTGTTTGTTATCGCACGATCAGACGCTTTTGCGCCTTCCCGTCTTCTACCTGTAAGGAGATGATGTACATGCCCGGCATGAACAGTTTTCGCTGCAACACAATGGTGTTTTCACCTTCCACGCCCATGCCTGTTTGCCCAATGGTTTGTTTGCCCGCCAAATCAAACACCTGCAAATTGAATTTTTGCGGATACAGGAGTTCAAATTTCAGGGTAACATCGTCTACCGATGGGTTAGGGTAGAGGGCCATCTGGAAGGCTGGTTTTGGCCCAATAACACTCGATTTTACGGTTACCACTGAAGTACAGGTAGAGGAGTTGTTACTGTAGTCCTTTACTGTAATGAGCAGGTTGTTTGGGCCGAGGTTCGCTGCGGTATACGTTTTAGCAACCGGTGTATAAGTCCACACCGCGCAGTTATCGGTACTGCCGACAGCGAGTTGTGCGCTGAAAACGGTTACGGTGCCACTGGGGCCAAGCACCACAGTCACATCCTGGCAGATGGCGTTTGGCGCAATGTTGTCGTTCACCGTGATAATGGCCGAACAGGAAGCTGTATTGCCCGATTGGTCGGTGGCGGTCAGGTGCACGATGTGGGTGGTATTCAGGTCGCTGCAGTTGAATTGGGTAAAATCGAGGCTGTAGGTATTAATGCTGCAGTTGTCGAAACTTCCGTTGTTCACTTGCGCTGGCGTCAAAGTAGCCTGTCCGAGCGTATTCAGTGCAAGCGTCACATTTTGACACAATACTGTCGGTACTGATACATCCTTTACGGTTATGGTAGCGGTGCAGGTTTTGGTATTGCCGCTGCTGTCGGTTGCTTTCAGTACGGCAATGTTGGTACCCAGGTTAGCGCAACTGAACGTCGCGGGTGTCAGGCTGAGGGTAAAGCTGCAATTGTCGCTACTGCCATTGTCCACGGCCCCTGGCAGTACGGTCACGGTACCGTTTGCACCCAGGTTAACCGTGGCATTTTTACAAAGTGCCACAGGTAAAATGGGATCCACAACGGTCACGGTGGCGGTGCACTGGGCGGAGTTTCCGCTCTGGTCGGTACCGGTGAGGGTAACCGTATTTGCCCCGATGTTGGCGCAGGTGTAGACCGTTTGGCTCAGTACCAGGGTTGCAATGGTACAGTTGTCGAAACTACCGTTGTTGATTTGCGGCACCGTTAAGGTAGCCTGTCCGGCTGCGTTGAGGTTGATCGTGGCATTTTTACACAACATCGTGGGTGGGATGTTGTCGACGATGGTCACGGTTGCCTGGCAGGTGCTGGAGTTGCCACTCTGGTCGGTTCCGGTAAGGGTCACGGTATTGGCGCCGAGGTTTGCACAAGTGAAGGCTGAAGGCGACACACTGAGGGTGCTCAGGGTGCAATTGTCGAAGCTGCCATTGTTGATCTGGGCGGCCGTAATAGTGCCCGAACCGGCGGCATTGAGCGGAACGGTGATCGACTGGCACACCATGGTAGGCGATATCAGGTCGACCACCGTTACCACGGCACTGCAGGTGGCGGTATTGCCATTGCCGTCATTCACGGTAAGCACCACGGCGTTGGCGCCCAGGTTGCCGCAGGTAAATGCATTGGGCACAACCGACACCTGGTTTACGGTACCGCAGTTGTCGGCCCCGCTTTGTAACACGTCGGCGGTGGTAATGGATGCTGCACCGGCTGCGTTCAGATTAGCCGTAAAGGGCTTGCACACTACCGTTGGCGGGGTGATATCCTTCAAGGTTACGGTGAACGTACAGGAAGCCGTGTTGCCATTGCCGTCATCAGCCGTGAGCGTCACGGTTTCAAAATCGTTGTGGCCACTGAGCACGGTGCTGGGCGCCGGGCTTTGGGTAACGGTTGGGTTGGCAGCACAGTTGTCGCTGACCGATACCGGATTGTGCGTACCCACCACACCGCTGCAGTTGGCATCGGCTGCAATGGTGGTATTGGCCGGACAAACGATCACGGGTGGTGTTACGTCCTTCAAGGTCACGGTGAACGTACAGGAAGCCGTATTGCCGTTGCCATCGTCGGCCGTGAGCGTCACGGTTTCAAAGTCGTTGTGGCCACTGAGCACGGTGCTGGGCGCCGGGCTTTGGGAAACGGTTGGGTTGGCGGTGCAGTTGTCGCTGACCGATACTGGGCTGTGCGTACCTACCACACCGCTGCAGTTGGCATCGGCTGCCACGGTCATATCGGTCGGACAAACGATCACGGGTGGTGTTACGTCCTTCAAGGTCACTGTAAAGGTGCAGAAGGCTGTATTGCCATTGCCATCGTCGGCCGTGAGCGTCACGGTTTCAAAGTCGTTGTGTCCACTGAGCACGGTACTGGGCGCCGGGCTTTGGGTAACGGCTGGGTTGGCGGTGCAGTTATCGCTGACCGATACTGGGCTGTGCGTACCTACCACACCGCTGCAGTTGGCATCGGCTGCCACGGTCATGTTGGCCGGGCAGACGATCACGGGTGGTGTTACGTCCTTCAAGGTCACGGTGAAGTTGCAGGAAGCCGTATTGCCGTTGCCATCGTCAGCCGTGAGCGTCACGGTTTCAAAGTCGTTATGTCCACTGAGCACGGTGCTGGGCGCCGGGCTTTGGGTAACGGTTGGGTTGGCGGTGCAGTTATCGCTGACCGATACTGGGCTGTGCGTACCGACCACACCGCTGCAGTTGGCATCGGCTGCCACGGTCATGTTGGCCGGGCAAACGATCACGGGTGGTGTTACGTCCTTCAAGGTCACGGTGAAGTTGCAGGAAGCCGTATTGCCGTTGCCATCGTCAGCCGTGAGCGTCACGGTTTCAAAGTCGTTGTGTCCACTGAGCACGGTGCTGGGCGCCGGGCTTTGGGTAACGGCTGGGTTGGCCGTACAGTTGTCACTAACCGAAACCGGATTGTGCGTACCCACCACACCGCTACAGTTGGCATCGGCAGCCACGGTCATATCAGCCGGACAAACAATCACGGGAGGGGTGACATCCTTTAAGGTTACGGTAAAATTGCAGGAGGCTGTATTGCCGTTGCCATCATCGGCAGTGAGCGTCACGGTTTCAAAGTCGTTGTGGCCATTAAGCACGGTGCTGGGCGCCGGGCTTTGGGTAACGGTTGGGTTGGCGGTGCAGTTATCGCTGACCGAAACTGCAGCATGCGTACCGACCACCCCAGAACAGTTGGCATCGGCTGCCACGGTCATATCAGCCGGACAAACAATCACGGGTGGGGTGACATCTTTCAAGGTCACCGTAAAGGTGCAGAAGGCTGCATTGCCGTTGCCATCGTCGGCACCAAGGGTTACCAGTTCCGAATCGTTGTGGCCGCTGAGCACGGTGGTAGCAACAGGGCTTTGGGTTACAGCCGGGTTGGCGGTGCAGTTGTCGCTGACCGATACCGGGCTGTGAGCGCCCACCACACCGCTGCAGTTGGCATCAGCGGCCACGGTCATGTTGGCCGGACAAACAACCACGGGAGGGGTGACATCCTTTAAGGTTACGGTAAAATTGCAGGAGGCTGTATTGCCGTTGCCGTCGTTGGCGGTAAGCGTCACGGTTTTTACATCGTTGTGGCCGCTGAGCGGCGTGGAAGCTGCCGGGCTTTGGGTCACGGCTGGGTTGGCAGCACAGTTGTCCGTAACGGAAGCTGGCGCATGGGCGCCCACTACTCCGCTACAATTGGCATCGGCGGCTACGGTTGTGTTGGCCGGGCAAACGATTACCGGCGGTGTGGTATCTTCCACCAGAACCGATACGGTTCCCGTATTGGTACAACCATTTGCATCGGTCACCGAAACGGTATAAACACCAGCGGTGGACGCATTTCCTGTAAATCCAGGCGGATTTGCCTGGTTAGAGGTATAGCCATTGGGCCCTGCCCAGGCATAAGACACTCCTACCCCTCCTGCCTGGAGTAAAATGTTGGTATTGGGACAAACTGGGCTGTTGCTGGTGGGTTGAACCGCCGGTCCGTTCACCACAACGGCTACCGAAGCACTGGCTTTGCAGTTTTTGTTGTCGGTCACGGTCACGGTGTATGTACCGGAGGCATTTACATAAACCTGAAATGGATTCGGGTTCTGTTGTGTGCTGGAAAAACTGTTTGGCCCCGCCCAGGCATACGCAACATAAGGTGTGGTGCCGCCCGTTGGGGTAGCGTTCAGCGTAAGGTTTGTACCAGAGCAAACCGGACTGTTGCTGGTAGCCGTAATCGTTGGGCCGACAAAATTTGTTACCGAAACAGGCGCTGTAGTGGTTCCCGTACAACCGAAATTATCGGTAACCGTCACACGATATATCCCGGCATAAGTCAATATAACCGGGGTTCTGACGGGGTCTTCCTGTGTGGAGACAAAACTGGCGGGGCCTGTCCAACTATACGAATAGGGGCCTGTGCCGCTCGTCGTATTCGATTCCAGGTTAAGGGTAGCACCGAGGCATACCGGACTATTGGTGGTAACGCTAATGACGGGTTTGGCATGAATGACCACTGTGGTGGTCGCCGTGGCCGTACAACCATTGCTGTCGGTCACCTTAACCTGATAAGTACCCGCCGAAGCCAGTGTAGTTGAAAAAGGTGCTGGATCCTCAGCAGAAGCACCGTAGCCATCGGGACCCGTCCACATAAAGGACGCATAGGTGCCCGATCCTGCAGACGGCGTTGAAGAAAGCGAAATGCTGGCATCCTGGCATACTGGACCAGTATTGGCAGCGGTGATCGACGGCAGGGAATATACGGTGACCGTAACAGTGGAGGACGCTGAACATCCCAGTGCATCCGTAACGGTTACAGTGTAGGTTCCTGCTGCTGCCATCGTTGCCGGGAAACTGGCAGGATCCTCTACATTAGCGGTATAGCCATTGGGGCCTGCCCACGCAAAGGAGGCATAAGGCAGGGCGCCATTGGTGGGTGTTGATTGCAAACTGATGGCACTGCCCGTACAAACCGGTGCACCCAACGACGCTGTTATCGTAGGGCAAACAGCCACCACCACCGTCGTCGTGCCCGTTCCTATACAGCCATTGCTGTCGGTCACCGTGACGGTATACACGCCAGCGGTATTCAGCGCAGCGGTAAATCCGGTAGGATTCGCCATCGTGGAACTGTAACCGTTGGGGCCTGCCCAGGAATAGGTATAGCCGGAACCCGAACCACCCGAAGCGGTAGCATTGAGTAAAATAAGGCTCCCAACACTAACAGGGCTGTTGCTTCCTGCCGTCACGGTGGGGTTGGTATTGACCACAACATTGGTCGTGCCGCTACCCGAACAACCAATACTGTCGGTTACAATTACTGTATACACACCCGCTTTGGCAAGCGTCGCTGTAAAAGGCACAGGGTTTTTAGACGGCGATGAATAGCCATTGGGACCCGTCCAGGCAAAACCATAGTTTGTGCCAGTGCCTCCGGATGGCGTAGAACTCAGCACAATATTACTGCCAATGCACACCGGGCTGTTGCTGTTGGCAACAATCGTGGGGGCGGCATTGGCTGAAACGGTAATGGTTGTGCTGGCAGTTGCCGTACAACCTGCCTGGTCGGTCAGCAGTACGGTATATACACCCGTAGCTGCCGGCGTGGCCGGAAACGATGCGGGGTCTTCCAGGGTGGACATAAAACCATTAGGGCCTGACCATGCAAAACCATAAGGCATGGTGCCTCCTGAAGGCGTAGAACCCAGCTGAATTGGGGAGCCCTGGCAAACTGGCGTGCCGCTGCCCGAAGCCGTAATGCTGGCCGGGGGCGCAATGGTAATAGAGGCCACGGCTGTACAGGCGCCCGTACTCGTGACAATAACCGTATAGGTGCCGGCTGTGCTGACGGAGGTCGATGATTGCGTCGATCCATTGCTCCACAGGTAACTGATGCCACCGGCAGCCTGAAGACTCACATTGCCGGCAAAGCACAACAAACTGCTTGTCTGCCCATTGATGGTGGCCACAAAAGGCTCCGTCAATTGGTTGGTGATCGTAACGGAAAGCACCAATACATCACTTAAAAGTGCAGCGTTTGTCACCTTAATATTTACCCCATAAACATTGTCGGTGTTGGCATCCATTGGAATTTCAAAATCAGGCGTGAAACCATTGGCCCAACTCAAAATTCCCGTGACGGGATCTATGGAAAAACGCAACACATCCGCACCGCCATCCAGGCTGTACGTCAGGCCTGCGCCTTCGCTGTTGTTGGGGTCTGCTGTTTCGGTGTCATAGAGCACAGAACAGGCATTTTCCTGAAAATTAACCGCCGAAGCCGACGTAATAACGGGCTGAATGTCGTTGACAATGCTAAAAACAGCCAGGTTTGAGTCGCGGCGGACCAGCGGAAAATGACAATCCCAGACAATAAAATCCACGGGATAAGCACCCAGCCAACTGGTATCTACAATGGCAATATTGACAACACCCGCTGCCGAAATGCTTGGCACCAACGGCGAAACCTGTACCGGGTACGGATTGGCTACCGTGCCCGTGGTGGTGCCGGATGCATACACCAGCGTGGTCGTTTTTTCATACAAATATTGGTTTTGCGCATCGTAAACTTTGAACGTAATCGGTCCGGATCCCACATTTGCCAACAACATGCTATAGGAGATGTTGGGCAAAACACCCACCGGGGTGGCCCAACCCGCCAAAACGCCATTTACAAACCCGGCCATTTTGGCGCCAGCGCCGGCTACAGGTTCGTCGGCAAAAAGCGGACGCGCAATTACCGTCATGGGCAGAACGCCAGGCGCAACTGACGGCCATGCCGGATCGGTGGCGGTTCCTACAAAGGGGAACACATCAAAGTCGAATTGATGGCAGTCACCGTTGAACATGAGGTAATCATCGAGATCAAAATTGGTAAAGGATGCACCTTGGAAAATCGTCTGGTCGGGAATGTCCTGCCATACCGGCGGTCCGTAATCTGGCAACACCGTAAACCAGCCGGTGATGGTATCCGCCAGTTGGTTCGCCGTTTGCTCCGTGACGATGATGCGGACCGAATCGGTACCAATCCAGGCGCCAGAAACCGGTGTGACCGTCAGTACGCCATTCACGATACTGGCGTTCAGGTTTGGTCCCGGTTGTGCCGACCAGACAACCGGGTCGCTGTCGGCACTGAACAAATAGTCTACCAGGTTAACCGGATCAAACGGAATGGTTTGAAGGGTGGTGTCGGCCAGTAGTGGTGACAACACCGGCGGGTAGTCCAAGTTCGGATCGATGTTTACAAAAAACGGTGAACCAAGGGATCCTACACTGCCGTTGTGTAGAAAAACACTGGTTTCCGCCGTACCATACACTGCGTCATTCGGCGCGTAGTAGACCTGGAAATGCAGCGTTTCCCCATTATAAGTGTTGGAATATACTGTGGTGTAAAAATACATTTCACCGCCGATGACGGTGGGGGTGGCCACCCCCCGCAGTTCGCCGCCAACAAATACTCCGACGATGTTGCCGGGAGCGTTGCTGTTGGTACCCTGAAACTGTACCCGGATGATCATGTTCATGTTGAACTCGAAATTCAACGGGTTGATCGACCAGTTGGGTGGCGCTGCACCCAATACACGATCGTTTCCAGGATGCAGCGGTGTTCCTGCCTGCAGTGACAGGCCGGGGATCAACCAAATAAGCAGCAGCACAGTATGCAGCATGCAACGGGTTGACCCTATGATGATGGAATTCCATTTCATGTTTTCTTAATTTTTTTTGATGAAAACCATCGTTATTGCAATACTACTTTCTGTACTACACTTCCCGATTCGGTTTGCAGCCGGATAAAATATACCCCGGGTGACAGGTCCATTCCTTTTGAGGATTGCCCTTTCCAGGTCAGTGTGTTTAATCCGGATTGTGCCATGTAATGCATGCTTGACACGGTTTGCCCGCTGAGGTTGGTCATGGTCAAACTCACCTCTTGTGCCTCGCGCAAAGCGAAACGCAACATGGTTTCGGTATGGAACGGATTGGGTTGTACATCAAACGACTGCACCGAAGTAGCCTCATTTGACCCCGACGATGGCAGGGTAAAGGGTACCGGTGATTCGATACTGCCCTGGTGCAAATCGGGAGAGAAATACATCAATTCATTCTAATCCTGGATCGTGCCATTGCTGCTGTCGAACAACTTGTAATGCACCTGCTCGCCATTCGAATTGGCATAAGCGGTTTGGAAAAACAAGTACGACTGCAAAGGCTCAATGTAGATGGCCGGACTGGCCCCACGCACCTCATTGCCAACAAAGGCACCCAGTTCCATTGTTCCGGTGGTAATGTTGTTGCCGTTTGCCTTCAACATACCGATCAGGGTCATGCTGTTTTCATACTGCGTTGGATCAACCGACCAGAAACTGGAGGGCGGCGCTCCGGCTACCGATTTACCCGAATTCCCCCTGGCTGCATCATCGTCGCCGTTGAAGTTGGAAGGGGGTGGATAAATAAGGGTGCCAGGCGTCGACATTTTGAGCTGGTAACCCAGTGGCGGTTGCATGAATTTCAGGTTGCCCACCCAGCCAAACTGCGAGTTGATGTATTGCGCAAAAGCGGTCTGGCTTTTGACAATATCGCCAGTTTGAGCCGGTAACGAAGACAACGCCGTATTCACAGGAAGGGAATAGTTCGGGATGTACCCGATCCAGTTCCAGCCCGTAACAACCGGTATGGGTGTAGTCGCAGGGTTGAGCACATTGCCCAGCATCTGTAACGTATCGGGTTGATCGGCACGGTAAATGTACATGGAGGAATTGCCCAGGGTACCCAGCGAGCCCAGCCAGCCACTGCCGTTCAGGTAGGTGGAAAAGGTGTTTTGCGATTTCATCAAATCACCCGAAGGATGGTTCAGCGAAGCCAATGCCTGGTTGATGGCGGGATCCGGGAATGCCAGGTTGAACGACAGCCAGTTCCAGCCATAGCCAAAAGTGACGTCACGCAACACGTTGTTGTTGGTGTGCAACACTTGCGGGCTGATCGGATCGCCAATGACGTTGTCGGGCTGGAACGTAAAATAGTCTTCCAGCACCGCGTAGCGCAAACAGGATGAGGCATCCCATATTTCCAGCCTGACTGGCATCAAAACATGGTTTGGGTTACCGTATATCGTCAGGTACGCCAGGTACTTGCCAACTTGTGGCTCAAATTGGACATAAGCGCGGCCACAGATGGTGTCGCCGATAAAGGCCACGACCATGTCTTCCACATCGATGGAGGTAACGCCTTCAATGTTGAGTTCCACGACCATATTCTGGGTGTTCTCAAACAGGTTGGCATTGAAACTCCAGTTGGGCGGACGGCAAACAATCCTTACGCCAATGGGCAGCCCTTCATCGCCACCCATGAAAAATGGGTTTTGGCCGGTTTCGGTGTGCAGGGTGATTGAGTCGGACCAAAGGCCAAAGGCCAGCGTGGAATCCACCGTGAAACTGATCGCACGGATTTCATTGGGCGCCAGTGTACCTTGTGTCGGTACCACATGCACCCATGTCGGTACATCCTGAATACTGAATGGAACGGGATAGCCGCCCCGATTGTGGATGCTCGCAGTGATCGTTTTGTTCTGGTCTTCGTATTTGGTCATACCGATGCTATCAGTCAGCCAGGCCAGCTTGTTGCGGTCCACATAGAACTCCCACTGCTCGTACACCAGTTTGTTGCCTGTGAGGTCTTCTATGTCGTGGAGTTCTGCACGCAGGATATGGTTTTCAAAGTACTCGTTCTGGAAATTGGGTACGATCACAATCTTGTTCTCAAAACAGGTAATATCGGCGTCAATCAACTGGCCCGTTGTGGCATCGTACAGCCCGATGTTGTTGGGCTGGGTCAGATCCGCCTGTATCAATTTATCGCAGTTGATGTGTTTGTTGAAAGTAAACGACACCTCATCTCCTACATTGAAAACACCATCGGAAGGCTGTGGTGTGCCCACCAAACTGGGTGGTTCGCGGTCTATTCGTCCTTTAATGATTTCAGAGTACCCCGGCTTATCAGTGGCATCGCCGGAACAAACGGCAATTGCGCGGACTTCATAGGGCCCGTCCGACAGTCCAGTGGTTTCCCAGTAAAACTGGGTAAATCCGGGCTGTAACAAGGGCGGCTTCGGACTGGGCAGGGCTGCATAGCCCGACCAATTGGGGTTGTACCGGTCGGAAATACCCGGGATGTTGATCCAGGCGCCATCGCCATCGGAACGCCTGTACTGCACCCGAACCAGTTTAAAGTCGGTCACGGTAGTATCGTAGCCCGACACTGTTACGCGAAGTTCATCGTCGGGGCCGGGCGTCAGTAGATCGGGGAAAATAACCCAATCCTGTTCCGGTACATTGATGTTCACCTCACTGCACGGGCGGATAAAGTGGGCGCCCAGATATAGTGCAGAGAAAAATTTCGGGTCGCTGGTCAAAGGGATGGACAGCGCAAGATTGCGCGCCATTTCACACTCAGACACAAGGCCTACCAACAAACTGTCGTAATCGTATTCCAGGGGGCCTTTTTCCACCGTCATGGTGATAGGAAGGGAGGTTCCGTAAGGCACAATGTATTGGATGGTATTGTTGTTTAGCGGTTGCCCGTTGAGTTTAATGATGGCGCCATCCGGATTGTTGGCAGCAATGGCCGTGAAACCATAGGTCCAGTCTTCGTTGGAAGCACTGAGGTTGCCCAACTGCATCTGGAATACTGCCGCTTCGTTGGCAGGCACGTTGGAAGCCACAAATTGCGAGCCGGGTGACAATGCCAGATTCGGCCCTTCCCGGTTGGCTGTGCCAGGTTCCCAAGGACAGGAAGACTGGCCTGCTTTGATTTTAAATACCGGGGTTTTGTACACTGTATCCATCGAAACATCCACCGTGAAGGCATCGCCCGGGTCGTCGTCGGCAAGGGTATAACCGGTTTCTATGCCGGTAGCCGTGGAGCCTTCATCGCCATAGCTATTGGTGGTTTTAGAGATAAACTTGATTTTACCTTTAAAACCTACATCGTTGATATCAAATCCAAAGCCGGTAGAAATATTGAAGTCGCTGTTGACACCGTTTGACAAAGCAGTGTTGGACGTTGTATCGCTGGTCTCGGTATATTCGTAGGTGACCCCTGAATCGAAAGAAAGATTTCTAATAAACTCGGCACTGTCTTTCAACATGGCATTTCGGTCCATGATGGCCAGCCAACGCGCCTTGGATTCCAGGTACCGGGCAACATCCGCTGAGTCCGCAGTAGGACTGGCAGCGAGTTGCTCCAGGTAGCGAATGACATTGTTTTTAATGTTAAACTCTGAGTAGACATAAGTGGTCGCAAAGTCTCCCGGTTCCACATTGATAACCACCTTCGACATGGGCTGGCAGATCGTATCGTTAAACACGACCTTATCAGCAAAGCCAAAAATGATGTTGAGCGCCTCTCCAAGGTAAACATCACCTCCGCGCTCGCCACCTACGATCAGATCGCCGCCGCTGGTGGAGACTTTTGTGCTGAAACTAACGCATGTTTCAAAAGAACTGTTGTCAACGCGTTTGTAGGTAACCTGTGCTTCTGTGTTCAGCAAAACATCGGCATCGATGGTTTGAATGATGCCGATGCCCTTGAAATGTTTTCAGAAACGGAGGTGAAGGATTGGGTTTCCCTACCTTGAATTTATAGGTGAGCAGACCATTGCTCATGGTGGTGTCCAATACCTCGTCGGAGAATCCATTGATGATCCGAAACGATGCACTGTCCACTGGGCAAGTGCCTGTATCACCAGGATGCGCAACATATTGTTCGACCATTTGAATGGTCACCGTTTTGTATTCACCCTGATCCAGTACAATCTGATCGCAAGTAGGAGAATAGGGATCCAGGCCGCTGGTGATTTGCACGTCGGGTGGTGCAAAATAAATAAACTCCAGCATGGTATCTTTCTTAGTCAAATTAATGGTAGAACCACCCAGCACCTGAAAAGCTGTTTTGATTAAGGGGTCCGAATGCTCTACCACGGCCACGGTGAACTCCTTCAATGGTGGCAGTTCCAGGAACTCAAAGTCGCCCTCAATATTATCGATTAGTATCTGTCGCTCTAAACAACCATCAACCGAACGAATTTTCACTACGCAATAAGTACCCTGACCAGAACCGGGAGGGTCCTTAATAATCGATTTTTTGCACAAGCCTCCGGCTACTTTGCCCGATACCTTTCGGGTAGTGATATCATTGAACAAAACCCCTGCAATGGGGGAAGAAACATTGGTAACATCCCAAAAAGCAGGCACAAAAAGGTGGTCTTCAAATACCGGCGTAAGTGTTGCTGTTGCGCCGGGATCAAAATCGATGGTGAATTTACCCGTTGAATCTGTCAGAATTTTGGGTGAAAAAGAGGTGCCATTGACCAATATTTCTACATTGGGTGCAAAGCAATCGGTGTTCTTATACCTGAAACCGGAAACAGCCACGGTGGACCGATCCACAAAATCTACCTGATCCACAGAAGTAACACTGGGGTTCAGGGTAACCTGCCGGGTAGAGGGTGTAAAAACATGGGGTTCGGTCATTTGCCGGGCGGCAAATGCCGACCAGTCTGCGCCAAAGTTTTTACCAGCACTCAGGAACACCGAGCCGCTGTTGTTGAGCCTGCTTCCACTGCCCTCATCGAGCGGAAAATAAACCCGAAGGCCCATTTCCTGCATGTCGCGCGGGGCCTGGAAATGTGACAATATTTTTGCCACACTCAGGGTTGTGTCGTACACGGCGATTTCATCGATCAGGCCGCCGAAGTGGTCGGTTGTGCTGCCGCCGCTGGGTCGGGCGCCCAGCATCCAGGGCTGGGAAACATCCGAAAAGTTGCCAGAAACGCCAGAAAACATGATCGGCGAACCGAAAGGCACGCCATTTTTATAGGCTGTAATCACCCGGTTGTCGGCACTGCTGTCGATGGTAAAAGCCAGGTGCTGGTAACCCATTCCCAGGGTGCCCAGGGTTTGTTGTACCCCGTTGAGGTAGACCTTAACATTGCTGGTGGTGCCATTTGGGGAAAGCAGGATACGGAAATCGTTGCCGTTCCATTTTTTCGACACGAGGGTTTGCTCTCCATCCGGGCCGGCGCTGTTTACCCACATCTCCAGGGTAGCCTTTGGCGTCAGGGAAAAGTTGGGAAGTGTGTCGTAGTCCATTTGGTCGCGTATGAACCGCAAAGCCCGGTACATAAAAAGTCTTTCATGGGCTTCGCCAAAAAAGTAGTACCCGTACCATAACTGGCCGACTCGATGCGGTAATAACCATCCTCATTGGTCATGCCCGAAGTATGTACATTGGGGCGCTGGGCATCAAAGGCTGCGCCGCAGAAGTACAGTTTCTGGCGTTTAACGATGTCGTAGGATTTGATGCCCTGCTCTTCGTCCATTTTCCAGTAATGGCTGAGGCCGGGCGTCTGCGAGGAGGCAGTGCCCATCATGACTTCGCCAAAATCGAAACTCGTCGAGCTGTTTGTGGTAGATGCGCAATTCGTCGATGCGGCCATCCCAGCCACCTGTGCCGGTCCGACTGCCCATGTACAGGCTGTCGGCAGAAGGAATCACATCCATAGGCGACAAGGCTCTTAGCACGCCATCGATGTACAGGCGGCTTGTTTCGCCGCTGCCATCGTAGCTCATGGCCACGTGGTGCCAACCGTTTTTGGTGCTGTCGGGGAACATCCCGGAGAGCAAGGGCGCGCCGGCGGCTGATAGGGCCACTTCCACGCCTTCATGACCACTCGCGCTGTTTTGTGCCCGAAAGTAAAAAGGGAACGGCGCTAAACTGATAAGGCCACCATTGGCGGTGGAGACATCGGTTTTGATCCAAAAACACATCGTCCAATCTTCCCCTACGTTGGGCAAGAGGGGATTGGAAATGCTGTCGGCCTGAACCAGTGCGCCATCCATTGGGCCGAATTTGGCCGAAAAGCCCTGCATGGGTGTGAGTGTCACCAGGGCATTGGGAACGGGGCTGCCATTGATGGTTTGCACCCAGCCGGTCACGGTGCCATTGGGCACTTGAAAACCCAGCGCAGAGCTGGCAGCGCCTTCGCCGTAAAGGTTGAGTCCGCGGATGGTATAGGTATACGGTATACCTGGAATGACATTGAAATCGTTGAAATTTCGAATGTTGGCGCCTACCGTGGCCAAAAAGACGCCATTGCGGTAGATGTTGAATCCTTCATTGGGGGATGGCCCGAGGGCATCAATCTCCCAAGACAGCTGGATGCGATCGAGCAAATCGCCCTGTGTTGCCGTTACTTTGAGCGGAAATGGCGCCAGCAGGTAACGGGAGTAGAACCCCAGGGTGGAGTTGTTCATCAGGCCGTCGAGGTAGCCCACAAAGGTTTGCCCAACGGCGGAGGCTGAACGGTACTTTTGGCTGTTCAGACGCGCGGAGCTGCCATAGTTGAAAAAGGCAGTTCCGGAGAAACCACTGGTATCTATGATGGGTTCGGGGCCACAAGTGGCATTTTGTGCATGTAAAGGCATATAAAAGCCAATGCACAGCAAACCCAATATTGAAAACATACGGGTATAGCGCATGATCTGGTTTTTTTTGTGTGAAAAAAAAGGAAGAAATCATGCAGACTACTTCACATACACTTCTATGGCCCCAACAGCATACCGCTCATCGGTTACATCCATATCTACTGCAGCGCCAATAAACAACCAAAAAGAGTTTCCGATAGACCTGGCAGTCATTTCGCCATCAGCATAGCTATCAGAAGCAGCATTCCAAGGCAGCCCATAGAAGTTGCCATTTTGGGCGAATGGAGTAGCGCCGGCGTTAAAATCACCGTTGCTATCATTAATAAAGGCAGGCATTTGTGTCCAGCCAACCCGCACAACCGATCCGCTTGCATTGCTTGCAAAAGCAGCCCAGGCGCGGTCTCCTCCGCCAAAGCCCCAAGTGTCAATATAGTAATACCGGAATTTAACTTTAATCTGTGTAAAGTTACCCGGGATGCTGAATTGTTTTTTCAGTACATGGTCATTGCTGGTCGGCAGCATAACATTGCCTATAAAGCTGCCCATATTGACAAGAGGCGCTGCACCTAAACTACTTGGATTGTTCCAACCCATGCTGTAGCCTGAAAGCTTGTCGTAAACTTCCCAGCCTTCAGCATCATTATCAAGGTAGTCCGTCTCAACCAGTCTCCAGTCATTTTCCCCATTGTAGGAAATGCTGCCATTGTTGCTAATAGCAACGCCATTTGTATTTAAGTTGCCACCTACCGTCAGGTTGGTATTAACCTGAACATTGGTTGGGTTCACGGTTACTTGCTCCACATTGTTCGAGTAGAGCGACACCTTGCCATCGCCGGTGGAGAATACCCCACTGTCTTTATCGCCGCTGTTGCCGGAGAATGCATAACCGTTTCGGTTGGCGCCATTCAATCCGGGCGCGCCGCCGCGTGCCAGTACGCCGCCGTTCACCTGGATGCTGTCGGCTTGTACCTTACCGCTGCTGGGGAACTTGTTGGTTTGCCCGATGAGCGACAAAGCATACGGCGCCGAGGTCAGCAGGATGCGCGGGGTCAATTCTGAAGAACCCACGGTAATGCCAAGATAATACAACTGATCGAAAGGGACCGTCAGCGGGTTAACAACCCCCAGTACGGCGCTGTAAATGCCGCTGCTCACCTCCACGTTGCTCTGCGTTTCGGTCCAAATGGCCGTGCCGCCAGTTTCAGCCGTGTAGAGTTTGAAGACAATGCCGTAATTGCCGTCTTCCACAGCAACACCGTTGGATTTTTTCAAAATACCCTGAACACTGAGGGTGGGAGAGATTTGGGCCTGTATTTGGTACGAGCAAGCGATTAAAAGCGTCAGCAGACAACTTAGGTGTAGCATTTTTTTCATGAGAAAACAATTATTTAGTTTGTTGAATATGGGAACAGCGATCCCATGCGAAGCATTCGATTTGAAGAACAAAAGTAAGTAAATATTGCAGTTGTAATGTTACTTTGGCAAGTGTTATATACTCAAAATTGTATTTTAAATATTCGTATTTTTTAAAAATAAAACTTGATTTTTAATCTTTTTTTAAAGAAAAATAAGTTACCAGGTGGTTTTATCTTAATAGAAAGAGACTTTACTTCTACCGCGCGCCGTAAAGGTGCTTAATCGCCAGCGAAAGAATTCTGTTATTGTCCAAACGTAGGGAGTTATTGTCCGAAGGGTACTTTTTATTGACCGAAGGAACGCAGGAGCATTGTTATACGTTGCTGAAAAAACCGCACTGCAACAGACTATTTAACGTGAGTTTTGGATAAAATTTCCGATTTCCGATTACATGAATTCCGATTGTTGATTGGATTTAAGATTTTTGAATTATGATTGTCTCGAAACCCCGTACCTATACGTGGTATTGATTTGAAATGATTTCGTGCTGTTTTCCCAAATCATAAATTTCAAATCCAATCAACAATCGGAATTCATGTAATCGGAAATTTTATCCAAAACTCACGTTATTTAAAATATTTGGCGATGGACAGCGCCACACCATCTTCGATATTGGACGCTGTGATTTCCCCGGCAACTTTTTTTAGCGCTTCATTGCCGTTGGCAACGGTAATTCCCAACCCAACGGTTGCCAGCATTTCGATGTCGTTGTAATTGTCACCAAATGCCATGGCTTCTTCCAATGGGTAGTGCAGATTTTGGTCCAGCAGCGTTTTAATGGCCACGGCTTTTGAAACTGATTTGCTGGAAAGTTCCAGGTAAGTTGATTTGGAGCGGTAAATGTTGAGTTCGTCACCGCACGCTTTTTGTAAAAAGTCTTCCAGTTGGTCTATTTCTTGTTCCGGGCCCATGCACATGATTTTGTGTGGTCCCTGCGCGTCGCGCTCCCAGGCGCTGATCAGTAGTTCAAAATCCTGAACAGCGGGCTGGACTTTGGTATTGTTTGCTTCCCGGTTAGCCCAGTAATCCATGCTTTGAACATACCAATCGTCATTCAAGTATAGGCTAACATGTATGGCGGTGTTTTGGGCAAAACCGTACACTTTTCGTGTAATTTCAACGGCAATGGGTACCGATAACAGCACTACTGGTGTGGGTTGCTCAGCATGGAAAATCAATACCAAACCGCCATTGTAGCAGATTAAAGGGTACTGTTCAATGCCCAGGCTTTGCTGAATGTGTCGCATGGCCTTTGGCATGCGCGATGACACCAGCACCACGGGCACCCGGTCTTTTATCCTGCCAATTTCCTGGATTGTTCTTGCAGCAAGTTCACGGTTCTTATCCAAAAGCGTCCCATCGATGTCGGTAAAAATGATCTTGTATTCCATGGTGGTGCAATAAATGGGTGTTGGGTGTTGCTCTTTTTCTCAGCAGCAACAGCGGTCAGTAAATGCAGGACCTCCATTTCAGGACTCAAGATCGGGTAATCTTTCACAAACCTGTCTGCGGCCATCCTCAATTGCGTTATTTGCTACCTGATCTTTTGTTTTTACCCCCCATCCATCTTTCCGTGCGCAAACCGGAAATCCGGCCTACCTTTGTACTATGCAAGTAAACCAACAACAGACTGCGCTTGATAGTCTTGGCATCAATGCCCTTAACGATATGCAGCAGGCCGCGCTTGCAGCCATTCCCGAACACAACAATACCATCATCCTGGCGCCAACGGGGTCCGGCAAAACTTTGGCCTTTCTGCTGCCGGTACTGCAATTGATGGATGCCGACACGCCAGGCGTGCAGTGCCTGATCCTTTCACCCACACGCGAACTGGCCATTCAGATCGAACGGGTTTGGCAAAAAATGCAAACCGGACTTAAGGTGAACACCTGCTATGGCGGTCACCTGATGCAAACAGAAATCCAAAACCTGAGCCAGCCGCCTGCGCTGCTCATCGGTACGCCTGGTCGAATCCAGGAGCACATCACCCGTGGCTCGGTCGACCTGAGCAAGGTGCTAACCCTGGTGCTCGACGAATTCGACAAGTCCTTGTCGATGGGCTTTCAGGAGCAGATGGCCGACATTCTGAAGTCGCTCACAGGACTGAAAAAACGCATCCTGGTTTCGGCTACCAACAAACTCGATATCCCCGATTTTACGGGCATGAGCAACCCGAAAACATTGGATTTTACGGCTACAGAAAACACCACCGAGGGCCTTACGGTAAAGTCGGTAATGGCTGTTAACGGCAACAAACTGGACGCACTTTTCCACCTGCTTTGTTTTCTGGGCGCCGAATCGACCCTTATTTTCTGCAATTTCCGGGAGAGCACCACACAGGTCGTGGCCATGTTGAAAGAAAAGGGCATTGAAAGCGCAGCATACCATGGTGGCATGGAACAGCTGGACCGGGAAAAGGCGCTGGTGCGCTTTCGCAATGGCAGCACGCAGTTTCTGGTGACTTCCGACCTGGCAGCCAGGGGGCTCGACATTCCGGCGGTGAAAAACGTAATTCACTACGAAACGCCCCAGAAACACACCGATTACCTGCACCGCAATGGCCGCACCGCCCGCATGCACGCCGAAGGGGTTGCCTGGCTGATTCTTTCCCCGGAAGAGCCCATACGGACTTACCTCACGGAAATGCCTGAGCAGCTGCGCATACCCAAAGACGCCGTGTTGCCAGAACCCAGCCCCTGGACCACCCTCTACATCAGCGGCGGCAAAAAGGACAAACTCAGTAAAATGGACATCGTGGGCTTTTTTTCCAAAAAAGGAAACCTGGGCAAAGACGATCTGGGCCTCATCGAAGTGATGGACTTCATGTCGTTTGCAGCCGTCAAGAAAGACAAAGTGCATCACCTGCTGGCAGCAGTGCAAATGGAAAAAATGAAGGGGAAGAAGTACAAGATTGTGGTGGATGGGTAGAAGAGCTGTCTTGGAGCCTGTTTGCCAAGGCTCATGGTGTGGCAACCCAAAGTATGGTAAATGTATTTTTACTATGGCATTATTAAAACATGCTGGCTACACAGTGACTGTTTACCCAGATTCGACTTTTAGCAAAAGTACAGGTATGGCTATTCTGTCATATCAAATAAAATCTGCTACTTTTGTTGCTAGAATTGCCCGATACCTTAATCTTTATGTTTTACGCTTATCATGAAAAGTGCTGCCCGCTTCGCCCCTTTGTGCCTACTTGCATTTTGCCTCCAATTGGCTGGAATAAATGCCCAGACGACCAACCCTCCAAGCGATACTGCTGACTTCCCCTATTGGTGGAACATGATGCAGGATCCAAATGTGCCTTTTAAGGCCACCCAAAGCGCCTTTTACACCTACTGGGCCAACCGCGACATCAACGTCAAGGGCAACGGATACAAAGTATTCAAACGCTGGGAGTACATCAATGAATACCGGGTGATGCCCAATGGCAAATTGCGGCCGCCAACGTATGTCTGGGATGTATACCACGACCAAATACGTCAGCAGGGCGCTGCCGACCGATCCCTCAGTGGAAACTGGGGACTGGTGGGACCCAGCGCTTACCCCACCAACAACACCGGCCAACCTACGGGTATGGGCAGGGTCAATGCCATTGCATTTCATCCCACCGATGCCAACATCATCTATGTGGGGTCTCCCTCCGGTGGTTTTTGGAAAACCACCAATGGCGGGAGCAGCTGGACCAACCTTACCTCCAATTTACCCACGCTGGGGGTTTCTTCCATCATCGTGCACCCCACCAACCCCAACATCATTTACATCGGTACAGGCGACCGCGATTCAGGTGACGCGCCTGGTCTGGGTGTGTTTAAAAGCACCAATGGCGGTACTACCTGGACGCAAATGACCAATGGCATGGATGCCGGCAGTACGGTGCATGCCATGGTGATGCACCCTACCAACCATGATACCCTTTTTGCCGGTACCAGCACTGGGCTTTACCGCTCTGTGAATGGGGGCGGATCGTGGGCGCAGGCGCTTACAGGTAATGTTTGGAAGGATCTTAAATACAAGCCAGGCGACCCTTCTGTACTTTACGCTGCCTATGGCGGCCTATATTATCGCTCCAACAATGGCGGTTTCCCTGGCGGCTGGACCAACATTACCCTGCCAGTCACTGGTTCACGGATTGTGCTTGGTGTATCCGCAGCCGATCCTACCTACCTGTACATCGTGCAATCCAGCACTACATTCAAGGCTTTGTTACGCTCGACGGACAGTGGGTTGACGTTTGCCACCATGTCGACTACCCCCAACATCATGGGGTATGCCTGTGCGGGGGATGACATGAGTGGGCAGGGCAACTACGACCTGGCCGTTGCTGTGGACCCAACGAATGTCAATACCGTGTACGTCAGCAGCATCAACAACTGGAAAAGTACCGATCAGGGCGCTACCTGGAGCATCGTGTCGCACTGGGTGGGCAGTATGTATGGCACCAACTGCGCTGCTTCGCACCATGCCGATCAACATGTGGCGGTATGGTCGCCGCTCAATGGCAGGCTGTATTTGGGCCACGACGGCGGTATCAGTTATACCGCTGATGGCGGCAGCACCTGGACACAGATCACCAACAACCTGGAAATTGCCCAGGTTTATAAAATTGGCCAGAGCGCAACAAACATCAATTACACCATGAACGGGTACCAGGACAATGGCTCGGCCTTTCGCAATACCTTTGCATTTACCACGGTGCGCGGTGGCGATGGCATGGAATGCGCCATTGACTACACCGATCCCAACTACCGTTACCTGACCAATCCAAATGGCAATATTTCCCGCTCCAGCGGAGGCGGGTATTCCAACATAGCGGGCAACGGATACAATGGCATTAATGAAAGTGGGGCGTGGGTGACGCCTTACGCCTTGCATAAATTCGGTCCCGACACAATGTTTGTAGGCTACAAAAATGTTTGGCGCTCCAGCAACGTCAAGGCGAGCCCTTCCAGTAGTGTGGCCTGGGGTAAAATGTCGACTGGTGAAACCGTGAATTGTATTGCCCTTGAGCAGTCTGAGGCCAACCGAAATATCCTGTATGTGGTGCGAAATATGCAGGTCAAACGAACGGACAATGCCAATGACGCTACGGGTTCGGTAACCTGGACGAGCTGCGCCTTGCCAGGAGGATATACCCCTACCGATATCAAAACCCACCCCACCGATGCTAACATCGTGTATGCAACCGCGCATTTTGGCGTATACAAATCCACGGACAAAGGCGCTACCTGGACAGATATTTCCGGTACGCTGCCCGCCTTGTTTACCAATTGCCTGGTGTACGATACCAACAGCGATGAAGGTTTGTATGTCGGAAACGAAACGGGTGTTTGGTACAAAGATGTAACCCTTCCCGACTGGATCAATTTCAGCACCGGTTTACCCATTGTTGATGTCCGGGAATTGGAAATTTTTGCCGATGCCGATCCGGCCAACAGCCTGCTTTTTGCGGCTACCTACGGACGGGGGTTGTGGATGAGCAATTTGTACGTTACAACGCCTTTGCCCGTGGAAATTGCCTATTTTAATGCAAAATGCGATCAGCACCGGGTTTCACTGCAGTGGGCAACGGCCTCAGAATTCAGCAACAACTATTTTACCCTGGAGCGCTCCGCTGATGGTTTGGTTTGGCGCGATATCGGAACCCAAACAGGCGCCGGAAACAGTAATACATTTATTCCTTATCAAATGTTTGACAATGCTCCACTGGCAGGTCAAACGTATTATCGCTTGCGACAAACCGACTATGACGGCAAACAGAAATGGAGCAACATAATTACCTCCAATTGTTTCCAGGAAGATGGGTTACGGCTCCGAATTTACCCCAACCCTTCCGCTGGAGCAGTGACGATTACGGGCTTCGACAAGGCCTCTTTTCTGCAAGTATTCAACAGTCTGGGAGCCCTGGTGTTTCAAAGTGAAATTTATGATGAAACGGGTTCCATCCAACTCGATAACCTGGAGCGCGGCGTGTATTTTGTAGAACTGAGTACCGGGCAAAAAGTGGAGGCGAAAAAACTTGTTGTGGAGTAAGGCTGCAACATTTTAAATTAAAAACAAACGGGAAGTTGCCGCTGTTTCAATGCGCAGGCAAATCCTGTTGCTTGCGTTTGAGCAGATCAAACAGAAAAATTTTTTCAGCCCCCCCATTCAACTCAAAAACCTGGGGGAGCGACAAGTTTTGCGTAAAACCTTTCATGTTCGAGGGTAATTTTTCACCTATATATACCCAGATATTGGCTTGTTCTTCATCGCGCAGCCGTTCTATCACCAAGGGTTTCAGGGCCGTCTCCTCTACCGACCAGCCTCTGCGCTGCGCAGGGTACAAGATTTTCGGGTTTCGGCAGTCCATGTCCTTGTAGCTTACAATGACCAGGGATGTGTCTGGCGTGTTTACACGTATGGTTTGCGCAATTTCCTGGCAATCCGTGTCGATTTGGTAATAATAATGCTCGGCATAAAGCCAATTGGCGGTCAGCAGCAACCCGAAAAGCAGGGGGGCAAACTGCTGTTTAGTGCCAGAGTTGGATAAAATTCCCCGGGCACATAGTACCGCTACCGGCGCAAGCAGCGGCAGCTGGTAGTAATTGTGTACCACGTTGAGGTTGAAAAAAATCAGGACATAAGCGGCCAAGCCAACAATCCACCACAACAGAATGCGCACATTGGGGAGATTCTGCAGGCGTCGGAATCCAAACAGTGAAAAAAAGATGCCACCCAGACCGCAGACTTCCAGTACTCCGCGTTGCAGCAGTACCTTCCAGTGGTAGGCCGTAAGCCGCTGCTGTAAGGTGCCAAAATACCAGGACAAGTTGTTGTCGAATTTTCGAAAGTGGAGGATGTAATCAAGGTTAGGAGAGACACTGTTGAGGGCCGTTGCATGCGTTTGCCAGGCCCAGAAACACCCGAAAGCAAGGGCGTACACCCAGGCGCGTTGCAGTACCCATTTCAAGGATTTTGTATGGGCTGCATAGGCAAGCATGGGCAAGGCAAAGTAAAATGCGTAGGGCGCTTTGATCACAAAAGCAAGGCTGGCCGCAACACTGCTGAGCAAGAGGAAGGCCCATCGCCGGTGATGCACACCAAGCAAATAGTAATACACCATGGCATGCGACAGCATGATCGCCGAAAAATCGATGTGCACCGCCCTGGAATAATAAATGCTCAGCGGTAGGGCCATGTACACCAAACTAGCCCAACGCGCCAATTCGGACCCAAAAAGCAGGGCGATAACTTTATAAAAAAAGTATACTGCGCCGGCGAAAAGCAGCAAAAAAAGCAGTCGGGCCAACGGAATAGATGGCCCAAAGACGCGGTATGCAGCGGCTATGAGCGCTTCAGGCAAGGGACACTCCAGCGCAAGTGTATTATTGGCGCCCATCCAGCAGACCCTTGGGTGCAACACGTCAATGCCATTTTCATAAAAATCCTGGATGTAGAACGCGGTGTCGGATTGCCGCCAGTCGTGTGGGGCATCAATGGCGCTTCCAAAGTGAAGGAAGCGCAGCAAAAACAGTAAGATGATGGCTACTGGGAAGAAATATGCCGCGAAGGGTTTCAAATTTTTAAGGGTAAATATAAACAATAGAGGCATCGGTATGGGTAACTTTTTACCCATTGCCGATGCCCCATTATTAGAAAACACCTTAATGTAATGTTTGGCCACCGCCCTCTGAACGAAGCGATGGCCAAGCCAGTAATTATTGTTTCACAAACCGACTTGTTGCCAGCAAGCGGCCATCCGATACCAACTGCAGGAAGTACAAACCGGCAGGAAGTTGTTGGGTATCGATGCTTTGACGCAGCAAACCAGGCGCAGCCCGCTCTTCCTGTACCAGTCGGCCGGTGAGGTCGAGTATGCGGAAGTGCCAATCTGGCGCAGCGGTTTGCGAAAGGTTAACCGAGAACCTTCCATCATTCGGATTGGGAACAATGCGCATGCTCCAGTTTTCTGCCCCATTGTTATGCGTGCCCGTAAAGATGGAATCAGATTGTTCAATACAAAGGTTGTCTACCGAAACGATGGACGCGGCATCAGGGTCATCATAGGCAAGATCATTTTCCACCAGTAAACTCAGGTAGTAATTCCCGCTCAGCGACGGCAATTCGAAACTACTGCCAGCAGCATTCCAGTTGTCGCCCGTGGCACTGATCGGTATTCTGCCAATTTCGTAACATCCCATGTTGCAATCGGGAATCCCCAGCGGGCTTTCGCTGATGCGAATTACCAATTCTGTTCCTGGCTGTAAATCAGAAGCATAAGCCTGGTACCAGAGCATCATCCGCCCGCGTGGCTTGGGATCCAACGGGATGGGATGGTCCAGGATATCGATGATGGGCAGGCATTTGCCCGACAAGGTTACGCTGAAAGGCTCAAGCGAGCCGGCTGCTGCAATGCGCGGCGAGCCGGCGCGGTTAGTCCAGCCCTCCGAGACGCCGCCACTGCCCAGAATACCGGTCTGCGCGTTTTGGTCGAAGCCCGGATTGGTCAAGATGTTTCCGCTGCAAGCGCCCCCGACGATGATGCAATTGATGTTGACGGTTTGTTTGAACGTTTTTTCACAGGCCACGGTACCGTCAGGGTTCAGCCGGTATACCCGCATGCAAATGGTGTAGGTTCCAATGCTGCCGTTCGGGAAAACATGGGTGAAGGGCTGGTTGGATAGTGTGGTTCCGGTGGCTACGGTGCCGGTGCCAAGCAGAATGGTCCAGTCCACCTTGTCGCAGTCGTTGGCCTTATTGGGTTTGAACAGCCATTTGCAGGTACCCTGGTCGAAATCGTAGGTATAACTGAACCCGGCCATTACGCTCTGGTAGAAGGCATCGTCGCAGGGGCAGTCTGGGTTGGCACAACCGGTCACGTTAAAGTTGAGTGTGCAGGAGCAGGTGTCGTTGCCGCAAATGCCGGTCAACGTAACCGTGTACAAACCATCGCCCTGGCTGAAGGTTGCCTGGTTCATCGGAATGCTAAACCACGGGCCGGGTTGCGACCCGGAACCTACCACCATGGCGCCTTTCTTAATTTCCCAAACCAAACTGGTACCGGCACAGGTTGCAGGGTCACAAACCAGTTTGCCGGTGATTTTGTAAGGTTTCCCTGGCGGCGGACAAGAAATGTCCAGTGGCGGGTTGTCGCAGCTCAGCGACTGGCTGAAACCGGTCTTTTTGTTCACCACTTTTATTTTTTCAAACATGCCGCAGTGGCAGGTATCACAACCATCCGACACGATGGTGATGGCACAGAAACAGGTATCGAGCCCGCAAATGCCGTAGAAACTCAGCTGGTAAATACCGGCAGTGCTGAATACGTTCGGATTCAGGCTGATGCTAAAGCCCGGACTGGCCACGGTGGAACTTCCAAGTGAAACACCAGGGCCTTGCAAGGACCAGGAAATCTGGTTGTCCTGCAGGCAATCGGTTCCCAGGCACCCGAAGTTGCCACTGAGTTGGAACACAGCGCCCTGGGCACAATTGGCGGCAATGCTGTCGCCACAGGCTACTGGTAAGTTGGGCACGCCTGGGAATACCCGGTAACTCATGTCGCTGAAACCACCGCAATGGCAAAGGGTATCACAGACCACATCTACGGTGGTGCACATGAGTTTGAAATTGCAGTCGTCAAATACATTCACACAAATGGTATAGGTTCCGCTGTTGCTGAAATTGAACACCCAGGAACCCGTTGTGGGCACGATAACCTGCAATACTGGTGGCCCGCCCACCAGGTAGGGTGGCGAGCTGAACAGATAGCAGGAGTCGAATTGCGGCGCAGTTACCGTAATGGAGCAGCCAATCTGCACAACGGTAAAGCCGATGGCCAATAAACTGTCGAATACCGATTCTTCCGCACAACAAGGCGGCGGACAACCATCTGAAAGAATGATGAAGGTACATTCGCAGGTATCTTGTCCGCAGATGGCCTGGAGCGTCAGTTGGTAGGCTCCGGCCGTATTAAAGTAATTGGCCGGAAGCGTAATCTGGAATCCTGGAACAGCATAAACCAAACCGCTTTGGGGTGCGTCAGGGCCTGTTAGCGACCAGTACATGGGCACATCAGGTGTGCAGTTATCTCCCTGGCAGAGGAAGTTGCCGCTGATCTGTAACGGACTGCCGCTGTCGCAGTGGCTGTTAAGGGTGTCCCCGCATGCGATGGGTATGTTGGGTACGCCCGGAAGCGGACGGTAACTCATGTCGCTGAAAGTCCCGCAGTGGCAGGCCGACATGCACGGTGGTACCACCAGGTTGATCGGGCAAATACAGGTGTCGTCGCCACAGTACCCTGTTAGTACGAGTTGGTAATTGCCCGGCCCTGGGAAGCTCTGGTAGGAAAAGCCCGGAATCTGGAAGAAATTGGTGCTGTTGAAAAGCGGTACAGAACCGCTGAAAATCACTTGTCCGTTGCCGATCATCTGGTAGTCCACCATTTGCGAACAAGAGTCGGGGCAGATCATGTTGCCCTGGAAATGGTACAGGTCATCTGTAGGGATGCAGGGCAGGGTTAATGCTGGCTGATTGTTGCAACTTACCTGCAGGTCGGGAATGCCTGGGATGTTAGAAAACGCCAGGTTGCTGAAGCCCAGACAGGAACAACTGTCCGGACATTTGGGCAAGGTGAAACATATCTGCGTTGGGTTGGTGCAACAATTGAGTTCTTCTCCACTGGCACCCAGTTCATGTAGCGTTAGGTTAAAGCAAATAGGTGCTCCGGCAGCCCCGTATACGGTAGTGGTGATTACTGCTGAAGTGCCACCTGGGAGCAGCGGTGGAATATTGAATTGGCTGGGTACAATGGCAAAGGGGGGTGAAATCAAATTGAACACCACCTGATTGGCGGTAAAGCTTGACGTGTTCTGTACCTGGAAGGAGAGTGTGTAGCTTCCGCTGATGCTGTCGCAAAGAATGACAGGATCCAACAACAGCGCACAGGGGCCATTGACAGGAGGCTCACAATCAAAAACCAAGGTGTCGGTGCATACCACTTGTCCGTTTGGCCCCAGCCAACTGAGTACCACGGTTTGGGGTACCTGCAGCGGGCTGTGTATGCCGGAGAGACAGAATACAGGCAACTTGGCGCTGGCGCCAATGGTAGTGCCACCTGGCGGGATCTTAGTGAAGGTAGCCTGGGTAGGGCCGTAGGCCAGATTCCAGCCGGAACCAAAGTAATTTTGTATCGAACCAAATACTACGCCGGAGGTCAGAATGTTCAGTTGTACGCCGGTGAAAAAAGTATTAGAATAGTTGTTGGTAAGGTTCACTTTCCAGCAGCAGGTGTCGCCCGGAGATGCTACGGGTTCGTAACTGGCCGATACATTGTTGCAAATGCAATCGGGCATGGTTACGCATACGAGCATGACTGTATCGGTGCAGCAATCCAGGGGCACTTCGCCATTGGAAATGTCTTGCTTGTGGGCGGTTACAGAAAAGCAGATTTGCTGCCCATCCAGTGCACCGGAAACCAGGGTGGAGAAACCGCACTGCATACCACCTGGTAAAAGCGCCGGGCTGACGGGGAACACGGAAGGCGTAAGGGTGATGCCCGCAGGTGCGTTCAACTGAATGGAGGAGACGTTCCAACCAATAAGTGCGTTCGACATGATGCAGAAATCGACCATATACTGTCCGTTTGGAGCGCAGGTAACGGTGTCGTTAACCACCTTAATGCATTTCGGCTTTTGGGTGCATTCGTAATTAAGGGTATCGGTGCAGACTACAGAGAAATCGGGTCCGTAGTACTTGACAATGATTTGCTGCGTAGGTATGTTTTGATAATTGGAGAGGCAGAATTTGAAAAAATCCTGTCCGGCCGTTACCGGAATATCCCCGGTCGGTGGTGCAATGGACACCATACTGGCGCTGTAGCCGGCAATACTCCAGCCGTTCAGGGCAGAAATAGAGGATATGCTGACCCCGCTTTGGGCGCAAAGGGCAATTCCGGTAAAGTAATTGGGTTTTTGGTTCTGGACATTCAGTACAAAACAACAGCTGTCGTTTTGCGTCATAGACGGTGTAGACGTCACGCTGATGGAGTCGCAAACAGAAGACGCTCCGGCACAGCCGCATTTGAACACCTCCACTTCCCCGATCTGGTATTTCACGCCACCACCGTACACCTGGTCGTGATCAACAAAAATATCCGTTGCTGCATTGGAGGGGTAAATGGCATTTCCGGAGGAAGACATGCCCTCAAAGCCGTACACTTCACAACCACCACCTGGAACCAACAGCGCATCAAGGCAGTTGCCGGTGGCCCATACCAGACCGTCGCATTCGGCAGTTGGGTTGCCATTGATTTCTTTATAGCCGTAATCAACGCCGCCAGCAGAGTTGTCGCCGGCTCCAATCACACCGAGGAAGTATTTTTTTACAAAATTCCAGCCGCTTGTTTTTTTGTACTCAAAAACACCGGCATTGTGTGGCGCACCCCTTTCAGCCAACAGCATGTGGCCATCGGCGGCGAAAGCGATGTCGGTAATCTTTTCCAGCGTACCCAATACGTTATTGATTTCCAATACTTCAGCTCCCTGGTAAAGGTTGGTGCAACTTCCTACCGGGGCAGCAGCAAATTCACCGCTCCCAGTGAGTGCAATGGACCATATTTGTTTGCTGTTGGTACCGCTAAATTCTCTGGCAAAATAAACCCTGGTGGTTCCCGATTCGGTAAACACACCAATGCCCCAGATTCTTTCTGCGGGTATTTCTTCCAACCCGTCAATGCCACTGTCGAGGTTAAACGGATCAAAGGCACTTTTGATGTTACCGTTGAGGTCCATGCGATAGATACGCCCGTCCTCGAGGTTGGTGGCAAACAATTGGTTGTTGACAGGGTCAAATGCAATGTTGCCAATGCCATTGCCATTGCCGCCTTTGTTGGGGATCATGTTGCCCCCAACGGGGCAAAGGGTAGCACTGTTGAGGGTATTAACGATGGCATTCGGAACGAGCAGGTTGAAATCTGTCTTATAAATGCCGCCTGGCCCAGCTGGCCCGGCAGTAGAATTCAGCCAGGGTGCATCGTAGTGGTACACATCGGTGGCTGCCAGATAAATCTGGCTGTTGTTATCGAGAGCGATCCCAAAAACGTTGCCTACTTTTCCAAGGGTCCAGCCCACCGGTTTTTTATTGGGCATCGTTGCACCCCAATCGGAGCCTGGCAGGGCCGTGGAGTTGAAGCGCGTATCGTACAGGATGGCCACCTGGTCGGCGCTTCCGTTGCCGTACAGGGTACCTACGGTCCAGCCGCAAACGGTATCCTGGGGCATCATGTCACAAACGACGGTTACCGAAAAGGAACAGGTGACCTTGTTGCCACAATCGTCGGTGGCGGTCCAGGTCACTACTGTTGTACCAGAGGTATAGGTTCCGCTGGCATTGGCCGTGTTGTTAAAGGAATTGGAAAGGGTTACGTTTGGATCGCAATTGTCGGTGGCAGTTGGGCTGTTCACCTGGATCTGGGCAATGCACTGCCCAGCTGGGTCAAGCGCACCTGTGACGGAGATATTTTGCGGACAATTGGTCAATATAGGGGGCACATTGTCGTGCACGGTAATGGTTTGCAAGCAACTGCTGACGTTGCCACAAGCATCCGTAGCCGTCCAGGTCCGCACGATGGTTCCGTCACAGGGCATTGGCCCGCTGATCTGATCGGTGTAGTCAACCACCGGGTCGGAATCGCAATTATCGGTGGCAGATGCGTAACCGGTTGCGGCAGGGTCGGTATTGTCGTCGCAGGTAATAGACTGGTTTGGTGGGCACATGATGATGGGTGGAACCGATTCAATTACCTGCACTTCGTCATTACAAGTACTGGTGTTGCCACACACGTCGGTCACCATCAGTGTAACGGGAAAAACGCCGCATTGGGTAAAGGTATTTGGCGATACCGACAGGCTTGCTATTTGGCAATTATCAGTGGAACCGCCATCAAACAGCCCGCGCCCTACTGTTACGGTACAATTGGCGTTCAGTACCACCCCGATGCCTCCGATGCATTTTGCTGTTGGCGGCGTGTTGTCGATGATGCTAATGGTTTTGCAAATTTTGTCGCTGCAATCCGGGGTGCTAATGGTGAGGCACACTTCGTAATCGCCACAACCAGGGAAGTCGAAAACCGGGTTTGGATCACTGGAGCTGCCCCCGTTTGGAAATTCCCAAAAAAGTGAATAACCCGCAGCGGAGCCGGTAGAATTATCGAGAAACTGGATGCTGGTACAATTGTTCAACGCAGAAAAATTGAAATCGGCGTACAACAACGGAGACCCTGAACAAACAAAATTGCTGGTATTGCCGGTGAGGGCAAATCCTCCGCTGGCAAGCGGATTAAGCGTGCCGTTGTTGCCATTTGGTGAACTGTCGGTGGCCAGTGTAATCCCTGTGTTGTTGCCATTGGGCACGCCCTGGTCGAGTTTCCAATAAGCCAAGAGGCCCGTTTCAGTGCCTTGCAGGGTGCAAGTGCAGGATTGCTGGATTTCGGCAGCGGAGCGGGCGTAGTTCCATAGACGGATGTCATCAACAAAGCCCAGCCAATCCTGACCAGGTGTTGCGCCACCGCCCCAATGCCCCACGCGGAACAGGTTGGTGCTGAGGGTTCCCACAGCATCCCGTAGAAATACCAAAGTGCAGTCGAGATAAACACGTACCACATCTCCTTCACGGGTAACGGATAGATGGTGCCAGGCATTTCCACCTACAGCGGCCGGAATGGTAAATGGTCCGTTGGCAGTGCCGCTGGCGTTCAGCCAAAAGATCACCAGATTGCCACCGCATTCACCTACCTCAAAACGATCGGGGTTGGCCAAGGTCAGTAGTCGCCGGAAATTATTGTTGCAAGGCCCCGTGCCAGGTGTTGTGAACCAGGCTTCCATACTGAAGTCGGAATCGGCTGGCAGTTGACCAGCAGGAATGTTAGCGCGGGTGATGAAATCCTGGTTTCCGTCAAAATGCAAAGCGCGGTTTGGGCAAGTTTGCGCTGTTAAACGGACCGTTGTGAAAAAAAGGAAAGCAAGCAGACAAAAGGGCGTAAACGTTCTCATTGGAAAAGCATTGAACCGGTGGAAAAATGCTGCTGGGGCGGCAGGATACGAAAAGCATAAAAAAACTGACCTTAGATTAGGTCAACTTGCGGGCACGGGGATACGGGGCAGCGTGCGCAATCCGAAATTTAAATCTTTTTTTTTGAAAAATATTTTGAAATAGTAAATTTAATTAAAATTTAATACCGAATTATTTATTTTTAATTAGGTTATTGACGGTAATGTGTTGTTTTTTAAATATTAATGCAAAACAATCTTCTCTCAAATTAAGCCCCATTTCGTATCCTGCCTGGCTTTGCTGCTGTAATTTCCCTGTCCCAAAATGCCTTATCTGGTTTCATTAACATGGGCAACCAAGATTGAGCACTTCAGGTGCCTTTTATGGGATCGTGGCGTTACCGGGAAGTTCTGTATTTTATATGTTTGCGCGGCTGCTAAAGGTTACCGTTGGCGCCCATTTTTCGATAAATACTTCGATAAAAAAGTAAACCCGGTTGGCTAAGGAGCACAACCGGGTTTACTTTTTATCGACTCGAAAATAGTCTTGGCAATATCTATCTGTTCGATAGCGACATTAATGCAAAACGTCAGCAATGGTTTACTTCCAAGAAAACGCATCCGTAGCCGGATTGTAGTTGAATTCGGGAACTTGCATGCGGCCAGTAACGGCATCGAGGTTGGGTGAAAGATCCGCCAGTTGCTTGCTTTCGTTGGTGCCAAAATTGTACACGTTCAACTTGAATTGAGCGCTTACGCCTTCTTCCAGACTTACGTAAAGCAGTTTCTTTTGTTTCAGGAACAACATGCGATCCGTGTCCAGGTCTTTGCTGCCCTGAAAAACAGGAATGGTTCCCCGGACCACAGCCGTCCGGCTGGCCGATTTCACATCGTAAGTTTCCAGCATCATTTTTCCGCTGTAAGACTCAAAGAGAAAGACATATTGATTGCCCTTAATCCAGAAGGCATGGGTTTTTACACTCATTTCCTGAATTTCTGGCGCGAATGGAATCAGTTTTCCTTCATCCGGAACATAGAAGCACACCAGGTTGCGCTCCCTGGCAGCGTTATTTTTCATGTCGCCATTGCGGTACAGGTATACGAAATCGCCTGAACTGTTTTCCAGTCCGACTTTTTCAAAATAGTAGGGCGCTTTGTTTAACACGGCCAGCGACAAGTCCTGTCCGTAGGCAAACATGCCTTGTATGGCCAGCACGGCGAGAAGTAAAAGCCTTTTCATGCAATCAGATTATTTTGAATGTTTCAGATCCTTTTGGATTAATACGGAATAAACGACTGCAATGGTACGAAAAAAAACACGCACATATCGCGTTTTTTCCTGATGTTTTTCAAAATCGGACACCTGGAAATCCAATTTCAGGTAGTCTTGAAGGGCATTTTATGGCACTTGCTACGACATCAATACGGGCATTGACCCCGGTCACTTGCCAAGCCTGCCGTTCCCTCGTAAATTTGGACAAGTATAGCATTACAAACACCTTCGCCATCATGAATGCAGTTCGAATATTGCTGACCTTTCTTTTGGTATGCTGCCTGATAAAGCCTGGCTTTGCCTTACAAGCTAAGGGCGACCCACCGCGTAAAAAGAAAGTGTACGTTACCTGGGTATATGTGCAGCGGCTGGACAGCGCAACCGGTGTCATGCACCATGAGGGGCGCTTCAAAGGATTGCTGGTAGGGCTCAGCGATAGTACCCTATTGTTGGATACCCGTCGCCCCTACATTGATTGGGCACCGGGTGATGGTGGTTATGTCGTGCCGTACACCGATATCCGACAGATTGCAGTGCGTAAGAAACGCAGCCCGTTGGTGTACGTGGGTGGCTTTTACGGCGGGGCAATCGCTGGAGGCCTGATTGGCGCCAATACCGTCGATAAAAAGCAATTTGCCCTGGTGCAGCTGTTTCTGATCGCGGGTATCATGGCAGTTGCCGGCACCGTGACCTTACTCGTGCTGTTGTTTAAAAAGAAATTTCAGGTAAATGGCAAGCGGGAGGTATTTGCCGGCTTGCGCAGTACCTTGGAGCGCTACCTGCAATAGATGCCAGGCCCCAACCCAGGCGCCATTTAACCAGCGTCAAGGAAAAACCCGACTGTACCCCAGCCCGAAATTTACATTGAATAAGTTGGTGCTGATTTCCGGACGGATGGCCCACTGCTGCAGGTTGTTGCTGAAGCCAGCTCCAATGCCGAAGGTGAAATCGGGCTGCGCAATATTGTCGTACAGCAGCAAGTGCAGTTTGGTTTGTAAACTCAGGTCGAAATGGTTGTTCCATTCCCGGGTGGCAATGGCCAGCGGCGCAATGGAAAATACCGTTTGGGTTGGGTGGATAGACAGCCCCAGGGATATGGAAAGGGCGCCATAAAAGGGGCCCTTTTTGCTGGCCATGCCGTACCGGGGTGCTATTTCCAGGTAGTGCATGGGCCGGCGGGTATTGATGCCGTCACCTTGAAAAAACTCGATGCGGTCGGCCAGTCCGTAATATTCGTACCGACCCTGCAAGTTGAAATCGTTTTTTAATCCGTAGCGCAGGGCGAGCCCGGCATTGGCACTGCGGAGTCCCCATTCGGCGCCATCCGAATCGCTTCGATAACCATTATACAAGGAGCCACTGCCCTGAATTTCCCATGCCCCCGGTGGCAGGTTGCGCGCACTTTCCAACAGGAGGGATTTGCCGGGCATACAGGCGCTGAATAGGAGCGAAGCGCCAATCAATATTACAAGGAGGTGTTTCATAGTCGCTGTGTTTTGTGCCAGCAATTTGAACCACCAGGCACTTAACTGTCAATGACCGCGGGTAGAACAGCAGCTGATACTGGTCGGGCGTGCCGGCTAGGAAAATGGCATCAAATCGGGCTCCAGGTACAGCTCCCTGGCAACGGGTGTATTGAAAATGTCTATTGTGTAGTGGTTAGGTTCAAAATCTCGCAAAAATGAGTTTTGAGCCGCGGAAATTCCGTTATATAGGACTGGAAATCGCGGGCGTTTGATTGTTGCGCAAAGTGATGCACTACTTTTACCGCTGCAACGGTGAGCGTCCTATTGAATTTGTCGCGCGCGCCCACAACGCCAACATAATGCAGCAACTGCTGGCAGACCATTTCGGTGGCCTGCACATCAGTGGAGGATTAAAGGGGATCCAGTCCAGGCGCAAGTGTGCTTCATGGCAGACTATTTTATTTGATGATCTACTCGTTGTTTTTGCGGTAGCGCACTTTTGAAGCATTGAAATTGATTTGGTCCAGGACCGTCAATGTCTCAGCATCCAAGGCCAGGATCGGTAGTTTGGCCACCAGGCCATTGGTATTTCTGGTAAGGTACAGCGTGTCGTTGGCCATTGTCCAGGTTCCATCGGTTCGAGCAGCGCAAAACCGTCCGGAACCAACATAATAGGTAGCGTATTTTAGGTCCAGGCGCAGTTCTATGGCATCCGAATACACATCACCAAGCATAAAGCCGCCATGTCCTGTTCCTTTTGCGTAATTGGTAGTGTCACCAGTGGCGAGGTTGATGACTTGCTCGGGCTCCCAAATGCCAAAAATATTATCCAGGTTGCTGGGGTACTGGTATCGGCAATCTGTTTCCACGGGTGGATCAGGTTCGTTTTTTTTGCAGGATATGGCAAACAGGAGGAGGAAGAGGGCGCTGCGTTGTAAAATTTGCATGGGTGCTTGTCTTGTAAAGTTTGGTAACCGTTGCAAGGTAGGCTTTGCCGCAGCAGCCGGCAACAACAAATTTAATAGTTTGTCAGCAAGTAAATGATGTAAAAAATTGTTTAAACGTCTATTATTCAAGATGTTAATGTGCAATTATAGTAAGGAGGTATTGTTTTTTAAGTCTTTAGCCTTTTATTGTAGGTCTTTGGTTATTGGTGCCTTGTGAAATCAAATACCGGAGAAATCGGAATTTAATTTTGAACACCCGTTTTAAAACTTATTTAAATATTCCAAGCACTTGATCTTGCATAGTATTTCAAAATGAGGTCGAAACCAAATATCAACTCCCGAAGACTAAAACTCCGCTTATACGTGTTGATCAAAGATGAGTATGACATTGCCATCGGGATCCACCACCATCAAACTGGCAGGTCCGCTCGTGGTTTCATCCGCAACGCTGACCGGTTGGATGCCCTTGCTCATGATTTGGCGTTGAATATCGCGGATATCTTCGAACTGATCGAGCGTGTTGGCGCTGCTGTCCCAACCCGGATTGAAGGTCAGGATATTGTTTTCAAACATACCCTGAAAAAAACCGATGATGGTTTCCTCATTTTTCAGGATAAGGTAGTTTTTAGCCATGTCACCGGCGAAGACGCGGAATCCCAGTTTTTCGTAAAATTCCTTTGACACCTGAATGTTCTTGACACTGAGGCTGACGGAGAATGCACCTAACTTCATGTTAAATTATTGAAGATGAATAAATTGGGTTACGCTTGTGTGGTTTTCGCACCGTTTTTCAGGCCGATTAACACTGTTACGCAAATGAAGAGCATGGCAAGGGTTAAGCTGACCAGGAAAAAAGTCACAAGACCTTCTGCCAGCGGTGTTCCTTCCTGGCCATTGGCCGCAATGTTCAACATTTTGCCGGCATTCAACATGGCAGCCAGTAAGATGCCGAACCAATTGGCAAATGTGCCATAAATGGCCAGCCAAAAGGTGATTTTCAGCCATTTTGGTGAAAGCGCAACCCTGCTCCAAATGAGCCCAAGCGCCATCAAAAACAAACCGTTCATTAAACCTTCCAGGTGACTGGAAAGCGCCATTCTTGGGTTGGCCATCAAAGGGACCAGCAGCCCTACGATCAGCCCCAGCAAGAACAGTAGTACACCAAAGAAAATGAGCTGATTGCCTTGTTTGCTTTGCAGTTGTGTGTCTTTCATATTGCAGTTGTGGTTTTTTACAGACAATTATACTGCAATTAGCGGTAAGTTTTGAAACAAAATTAAATTGTTTGCTCCTTTTTTTGTTCCTGCGTTGCAATTATGCGGGAAACCGCTGCGCCACCGCGCCATCGGCGCCTTCAAGGCGCAGCACACCGCGTGGGCAAACAGCAGAACAAACACCGCAACCCACACAGGAAGCACGTACCACATCCTGCCCTTTTTGCGCATAAGCCCGCACATCAATGCCCATTTCACAAAAAGTAGAGCAGTTGCCACAGGAAATGCATTGCCCGCCGTTTACGGTGATGCGAAATTTGGATGTCGTTTTTTGCCAAATGCCCAGCCAGGCCGCCATCGGGCAACCGAACCGGCACCACACGCGGCTGCCCAGCAAAGGATAAAAGCCAACGCCCACCACACCAGAGAAGGCCGACCCGATCAGGAAGGAGTAGCTTTTGTAAAACATTTGGGAAAAACCGTGCAGCACGCTGCGATTAGTTGCCACATTGATCCAAAGTAATACCGTCATGGCCACCACCAGCACGAACACGGTATAGATCATCCAACGCTCGATTTTCCAGGCTTTCAGGCTTTTGTCTGACAGGTGCCGGAAGGGGTCGCCGGCTGTTTCAGCCAGTCCGCCACAGCCGCAAACCCAGGAACAATACCAGCGTTTGCCAAAGAAGTAGGTGAGGATGGGGGTGCCGATGAAAAACATAGCCAGTCCGAAGAAAAAGAAAAAAGTGCCCAAATCAGAACCGGCATAGCCCTGGTGTGCCATCGGGGTGCCTTGGTAGTACGACAGTGGCCAGAAATAAGTGAAATAAATTTCCGGCTGCTGCAGCCGCATGAGCAGTCCGGGAATCAGAAAAGCGAAGCCCAACTGAAAAAACATCACCGAAAAAGTGCGCAGGCGCTGGTAAGGGTTGGAGCGGTACTTGTATAAAAACTTGATGCCCATCAGGAGCACGGCTGCGGTATACAAGGTGCCATAAACAAACCACTGGTTGGCGGCGGTGCCACGAAGGAGTTGACTGAGCGGATCGAACAGTTGGATTAGTCCGCTGAGGTATTGCGGCCACCAGTACAAACAAATGTAAAAGCCTGTGATGACCACACCCACCAGCCAGCCCCAGATACCCCGGGCCGTAAGGCTTCGAAACCACACCCCGTTGTTTTTGATGCCCTCCGGATACTTCAGGTACTCTTCTTGTACGAACACCCAAACACCGGCGCTGGTCAGGCCAAGCGCAGTCAGGAATACCGGGACGGGCGCGATGGCCGTGCCCGCTGCCCATACGATCAGCAGCAGCAGAATGCCGATACCCGCCAGGGCGACGGCCAGTTTTTGTTTGCCTGTCGTTAGGACAGGGGCCGGGGTGGCTATGGACAAGGATTCGTCTTGCATTTTTTCAAAATATTTAACCCAAAAGGGCAGGGTTTCGTAGTGATTAGCGTAAAAACTGTAGCACAGCAGGCAGCCCGCGCTTTTGTTTCAATTGGAGGTTCTTCCCGGTTTGTTGGTTGTAGGCCGCCACCAGTTCTTCCTCGTGTTGCGGATAAAACTCCGGATCGAAATTGGCCAGCCCCAGATTTTGCAGCACGGTTTCCAGGGGTGTTTTGTCGCGCAGCCATTTGTCGCACACCTCGTGGCGGTAGCGCACGCCCATCAGATTGAAGCCGAGTACATGGCCATCCTGGCTGTTGTACACAATGCGGATGCTTTTTTTGCCATCCGGGTGTTCCCAGTACACGGCGCTGTGGTGCTCGGGTGCCCGGGCCTGCACCTCGCCGTATACCTGGTATTCTATATCGAGAAATTTGGCCGAATTGAACCAGATGCCGGGTTGGTATGAAGTGGGCTTGCCACAAATGGTGTTGGCCACCGTTTCACCCATCATGCGTCCGGTGTACCACACCGCTTCTATGGGCTTACGGCCGGCTGGCGGGTTGCGGAGTTCGGCGCAATCGCCGATGGCGTACACCCCGGGCAGGTTGGTTTCGAGTTGTTCGTTGACAAGGATGCCGAGGTTGGTTTCCAGGGCCGTGTTTTTTAAAAAAGCGATGTTGGGACGCACGCCTGCTGTAAGTCCAACGAAGCCGCATTCGATGGTTTCTCCGGAAGAAGTGACAACCGCCCGGCACTTGCCCTGGTTATCGGGCAGGATTGCCTTCAGTTCGGTGTTCAAACGCAGGTCGATGCCATGCTCCAAAATGTGCCGGTTGACCATGGCGGATTCTTCGGCGGGGAGGATGCCGTTCCAAAGCTGTTTTCCCGCACCAAAAAGTAACCGGAATATGGCGCGAATGGAACATCTCTGCCATTTCGATGCCAATAAGGCCGCCGCCAACAATGATGGCACGGCCTTGCGGTTTATTGTTGCGAACGGCCGCCGAAAGTGCCGTGCTGTGCCGCTCCATGGCCTCCAGATCCTGCCAATGGTAGAGTCCGTGCACGCCATCGAGGTCCTGTCCGGGCCAGCCAAACTTGTTAGACACCGAGCCGGTACTCAGAATGAGCCGGTCGTAGGGAATGGCAGTTCCGGTGCTGGCATGCAATGTTTTGGCAGAAAAGTCGATGCGTTCAACCCTGGCGCGCAGCAATTCGATGCGGTTTTTTGCCCAAAACCAGTCTTCGTAAGGCTGAATGTCTTGTTTGCGCATGTGCCCCATGTATACGTACATGAGGGCGGTGCGGCTGAAAAAGTGATCCGCTTCGTCGGAAACAACCGTAACCTTGTGGTCGCTGCGCTTGCGGATATACCGCGCCGCGGTAATGCCGCTGACGCCGTTGCCAAGAATCACAATCTTCATAGGAGTTGGTTTTTAGTCTTTGGGTATTGGTCTTTGGGTTTCCGTCTTATGGCCATGGTTGCGATCGGAGGTCATGACGAGGCCAAAGACTAAAGACCAAAACCTAAAGACCAATTTATTGGTTCAGGTCCCAATTATAGTCTAAATATTCAATTTTAGCACTGTTGGATACTGTTTTGCCGCTGTATTGCTGCAAAAAAGCGTTCAGGTTCTTGAAGTCGCCGTGGTACCAATCGAAAATTTTGGAGACTTTAACCGTGGTGGCGCTCCACTTGTCGCTACCGGTGCGCACAAAAGCGCGGGTGCGCTGTTCGAGTTGCTGGTTGAGGGATTTTGGTTCGAAGGCTTTGTTGTAGAGTGGCGGGCAGGATTTTGCGGCGCAGTTGATGGCGAAGTGAATGCGCGGGTCCTGAAACTGCGGCCGGAGGATCTCGTTTTCAATCTGGTTCAGGGAATAACTTTTGCCACCAATGTTGATCCGCTTTACATCCCAGGGCTTGCCGCCATCCAGTTTGGTAATGCTTTCAACGGGGTAATTGTCTACAATAAGCTGAATTGTAAACGCATTGTAGGCATTGATCCAGAACGCCATACGTTCGTTGCGGCTCCAGGCTTCAGTCGGGTTTTGTGTAGAGAAATACAGGGTAACGGCGTGGAGTTCGGTCGCGTGGTCTTTCAGGTTTTTGTAATCGACTTGGCCGCTGCTGCTAACGTATTTGCCCAACAGCGCGTTGTAAACGCTGTAATTGGGCTGGGCGGTGGCGAGGCTGGCGTAGAAGAGAAAGGCGAAAAAGAAGTAGCGCATGATTGTGGAATACTTAAATATGCTGAAACATCAAACAAAGAACGATCAAAAGTAGCCCAGGTGGTGCAAAACCGGGTGTCCTTAAGCGGACATTAACGCTGGATTGTGTGTTGTTTCGGGCGGACGACCGGTTTCAGGGCATCAAGCCAATTTACCCGTATGATTGACCAAATCATTCCTGTACCAATCTCCACCCTGCCCACCATAGTTGTTTGCCAAGCAAAACACCTGTAAGCGCCAATGGTATTGCTTTCGGCAAAACGGTAACGGATCTGTACATCAATGTCTAATAGACAGCACTGCCTGCATTCCAACTAAGCCATTTCTGAAAAAACCGGAGATCAAGCGATACCTTTGAGTGGACAATTATGGGCTTGTGAAATTCCACTTAGTACATTGTAAATTAAGTTGTTTGATGTTTTGGCTAGAAGATTTTGGCTGCAGGCAAGGCTATTTTTGTGGGAATAGCAGCGCTATTCTCCTAAAAATAGCCGATGCATGGTGTCAAAAGATTCAGCCAAAACATCAAACTTAGTTTTACATGAGTTTAGTGCACTGTAACCAGTTTCTTTAACCCCGGAAATAACTTTCTAGATTTGGGGTGCAGGTTTTGTGTGCTGACAAGACGTCAAAACAGGCGTGTAGTAAATTACATTACTGTTTTGGCAACGCAGGCAGCGCTCAAAAAGTGCCGCCAAATGAGAAAGTTATTTCCGACACGTTGCTTAAAGCCCGCAAGTGCTATAAACAGACAGAAAAATGCTGAACCTTACCAATGACCCGCACCGCCGCTTCAATATTCTGACGGGCGAATGGGTGCTCGTTTCACCGCACCGCACCAAGCGGCCCTGGCAGGGCAAAACAGAAAAACTGTCGAATGAACAATTGCCGTCCTACGACCCTGGTTGCTATCTCTGTCCGGGCAACACCAGGGCCGGTGGCTACCAGAACCCGCAGTACACCGATACCAATGTTTTCACCAACGATTTTGCAGCCCTGATACCCGACAGCAGCGATGGCACCTACGAAAATGGTTTGCTGAAAGCCGCCGGAGAGCGTGGCATCTGTAAAGTGGTTTGTTTTTCTCCCGACCACTCTCTGACGATCGCCAATATGGCTGTCCCTGCCATCGGAAAGGTCGTCGACCTCTGGCAACAGGAATACCGTGAACTGGGTGGCCTGGATTTCATCAACCATGTTCAGATTTTTGAAAACAAAGGCGCCATCATGGGCTGCAGCAACCCGCACCCACACGGACAGATCTGGGCACAAACGGCAGTACCCCAGGAGGTCGGTAAGAAGACCACCCAACAATTAATATTTTGGGAGCAGCATCAGCGCAGCCTCCTGTTGACCTATTTGGAGCAGGAACTCGCTGAGGCAGAAAGAGTGGTTTGCCAAAACGAAGACTTCGTGGCGCTGGTGCCTTTCTGGGCGGTTTGGCCCTACGAGGCCATCATAGTTCCACGTCGACATTTTCAGCATATTGGCCAGATGACTGCGGAAGAAAAGCGGGCTTTTGCTGCCATCCTTAAAGACTTGACCCAGCGGTTCGACCGCCTCTTCGACGTTTCCTTCCCCTACTCTTCCGGCATTCACCAAAGCCCAACCGACGGGATGGAGCACCCGGAATGGCATTTTCACATGGTGTTCTATCCGCCCTTGCTGCGGTCGGCAACGGTAAAAAAGTTCATGGTGGGCTATGAAATGTTTGCCAACCCGCAGCGGGATATTACCGCAGAGATGGCGGCGGAGAGGTTGCGGGAAGTGGGTGTTGTTTGAAGTTAGCGGACCGCCATTTCATGCAATAAAAGCGATCCCACAATAGGGTTGCTTTTTTCTATAAAATCTACTTATTTTACAATCACGAGCTTTTTACCAACCACAAATTTGCCGCTGGAAACATGCACCAGGTAATTTCCGGAGCTCAGATCGGAAACATCGATCTGAGCCCGGTCCCGAACATTCAGCTGGAGTGTTTTCACCCGAGCGCCGAGTTGATTGAATATGATGATCTGTACATCTCTCCACATTGCTTCGGCGTTGAAACGTATATCCAATAGGTCTTTGGCCGGATTGGGTGAAAGGCTGACCGCATCTGGTTTCAGAAGGTCCACCGTGTTACTTAGCAGACTGAAGGTATATTCGCCGGTGGCCGTGTTGATGGTCGCGCTATACGTCCCGGCAGTAATTGGGATACTCCGACCATCTTGTGTGCCTGTGCCAGTCGGAAAGTCTACAGCACCCCAGTATGTTGCCCAGTAATCGTCCGCACGGAATTTGACTTCGCCATTTGCCAGCGTAAGATTTCCATTCCATAGGGCGGGGTTTTCGGCATCCTGCATGAGATCCGTATCGCTATCCCAGCCTCCTGGGGTGGCATTGCCTATTATGCCAATATCAGGGGTAAGGACAAACCAGTAATAGCCTGTATTGGAATTAAAGGTGATGGTGTACCTTCCTGGTCCCGGCACGTGAATATTCGGGCCATTTTAGGTACCCGTTCCGGTAGGGAAACTACTGGCAGCCCAGTTGGTTACCCAGGTATTGTTCAAACGGAACACGCAGTCGCCAATACCGAGTTTCATGACGATGGACCACAAATGTGCACTGTCCTGGTGCTTCAGAACTTCGACACTTTTAACAAGAAATTGATTTCCAAGGTACAAAAAATAGCAGAAAATACCTGTTGGTTGGCTAAATGTCTATTGCATGTACTACGCCAATTCATCCAGAAAATCGAGTGTATCCTGCGTCAGTTTGTTTTTCTGAGGGATAAGGATCAAATTGCTTTCTGTTGCCAGCATTTCCATCTTGTGCAAATCGTGGTACCGGGACATCAGTATGCTCAGCGCTGCCTGTTTTTTCCCGGGAAGCCTGGGTTGAATGGCCTCCATTTTCTCAAACAATTCCGTGAAACGCGCGTTTTTCAAATCAACTTTCATCTCGGCTACTGCGGCGCTCACATCAATGCCCTTCATTTGCTTGTGCTGTTCCTGAAGCACCATTTCCAGTTCGCTCAGGGCAGATTGCATGCTGGTTTGTCCGCTTGCAATGGTATTCCATTTATCGTACATGGTGTCAACCAGTGCATAATAGGAATGTGGAAAAGTGTCATTCGAGTCGTTCAGTACCGTGGCATTATTTATCAGAAAAAACAACTCCAGGTATCGCTGAATAAAAAGATCCCATTGGGGTTCCTGCTCCAGGATTTCACGGAACGTCAGTCTGGCATTTTCCAAAATTACCGCCTCCGTGAGCTTGTATTGGTAGGTGTAGATCGTTCCGTCGTACGCACTTTTGGGAGGAAGTTCAAAGCCGGCAGCGGCAGTCATAATGATAAACGGCAGGGCGAACCCGCGCGTAATGATCTCTCCGGTTTCTGGAATCTTCACTTCATGCACCTTTAGAAAAAACTCCATCAGATCGGTAACAAATCCCTCCTTTGCATGCTGTACGTTGCGCACTTCAAGCAAGGGCGTTTCCGTGGTTTGCAACTCCATCAACCTGAGGACGGGTCCTTTGTACAGGTATTCAACGGGAGATAACAGGGGATGATTTCCCGGGTCCAGCCGGTGATATTTCAGGTCTCTTTTCTTGCGTTTGTGGTCAAAAAAGTAAACATGATCCCGGAATCTGCGAAACGCGCGATCTATGTTGATTTGAAAACCAAAGTTGAGAAAATCCTTCCCATACAATTCATACATGATGGCCCTGACAGCATGGAGACATTGCAAATCGTCGCCCGTGATCAATAAAGGCCAGCGTGTTGTCAGCGCCCTGTTGACCGCTTCCACCAGCCCGGGTTCAGGCACAAAAGGCTGGAGATCAAAGTACTCGTCAGCCCCACCCCAGGTAATTCTGATTCTTTCGCGGGTTTTGTCGCCTGTGTACAGCATGGATAATCAATTGAAGATCTTTTCTAAACGGCGTGTAAAATAATAAATGCTGCAAGAACGAGCACCTGTCGGGGAATAAAAAGACGCTTAGAGCGTGTCGGAATTATACTCCAGAATTTGATCATACAATGCCATGGTGGCTTGAGCATTAATACGTTCGGCCTCGACAATGATATACTCGAAATAAAGTGGTTTGCGAATTCTCTCTTGTCCTCAGCCCTCCTGGCTGCGTTATAAATACGCGCCGATGCGCTGCATCGTCTGCGTTTTATGCCTTGCCATCAGAACTGATGACTGCGCGATTATTTTCGCAAACCACTTTATTTCGAGTATAACTTCTTCGGGCTTATGTGCATTTAGGGCTCCATTGATGTTTATTCTGTTGCGACCGGTGTTGGTGGGAACCGCCTTTTCTTCACCCCGTTTGATCCAGGCATAATCACTATGCGTGTTGTGTTGCGGATGCACTGCATCGACGAAGTAAATGACCTCATCGGATTCTATTTCTGCCAAAAATGGTTTCAATTGAGCTAAAAATGCTTCCTGTGCTGCCACATCTGCCTTACCTGGAAGGCTCATAGTCTTCTTATACACAAAGTCCAGTTTTTTCAAAATAGCCGCAACTGCACTCAAACTATAACTTACACCAAATTGTCTCTCAATAAATGCCTGAACCTCTTGTGTCCTTGTATAAAGGCCTTCACAAACCTCTACTTCCACTTGCGCCAACTGATCGTCGCTCAATTTACCGCTGTAAGGAACATAGTGGGTATCCAAATACTTGTCAAGACCCTCTTTCTCCTATTTTCTCTTGCAATTACTCACCGTGCCAGTCCCAAGGTCTCGGCGATTTCTTCGTACGTTTTGTTCATATCCAACAGCACCAAAACGGACAACTTCATATAGGCGGCTTTGTTGCGCGTATTTGCCCGCAACTGCTCCACGAAGGCGCGTTCAATCTTGCTTAAAAACTTCCGTTCCATGGAACAAAGTTATAATTTTACAAATACATTCTTTTCAAAACCACTTTGCGGCTGCTATAACTTTAAGCCACCTGCCTTCGACTTGGTAAGGTAGCGCGTTGCCCTCGGATAATTTCGGATTTGTTGACAAACTCAGAAATTGTCATATCTCCTTTACAATATTATCCGCCAATTTTATAATTTTGATTTTCGGTAAAAATTGGTGTCACAATATGCTGGAACCCTCAAAAACCAGATACGATTTCTGATAACGGGCCGATTTTCAAAAAATAAACCGGGATTGCGGCCATATTTAGCAACGTGTCGGAAATAACTTTCCGGATTTGGGGTGCAGGTTTTGTGTGCTGGCAAGACGTCAAAACAGGCGTGTAGTAAATTACATTACTGTTTTGGCAACGCAGGCAGTGCTCAAAAAGTGCCGCCAAATTGGAAAGTTATTTCTGACACGTTGCTTAATACACTGTAAATTAAGTTTGTTGAGATTTTGGGTAGAGGATTTTGGTGGCAGTCAAGTCTGTTTTTGAAGGAATAGCAGCGCTCTTGCTGAGAAAACAGACGATGGATGGCGCCAAAAGATTCAGCCAAAATCAAACGAAACTTAGTTTACAGTGTACTTAATCGCAGGATTTCAAAGCTGTACCGAAAAGGGATAGCCAGCGCACGGCTTTAATTTATTAACCGCCAATGCCGCCATAGAACAATTAAAAAGTGCAGGAACCACACATTTGGGCATGCGGGCTACCAAGTCCGCCATAGAAATCGAGTAGGAGAAGGGCGTTAGCCCTCCGTCCCCCCATACCACCGGATGTACGGTTCCGTATCACGGCGGTTCGTTAGAGTATTACGGTCGTGGGTATTTCGAACGTACCCTTCGTGTCCGTTCGGCTCCTACTCGGTCATGCTGGCCTGCGTTAGGCGCTCCTACCATACCTTCGGTTTCCGACCTATTCTTTGATCGTGAGTTCCCGATTTCTCGGAATTGGCTGCCTCTTCATTCAGGCACTAATGATTACGTCTCGGACGCCACTCTAAAGTTCGGCCCTTCCCACGAAAAACAACTCGAGGTACTATGGCCTCTGCTGACTTCTGCCCGAACCCGCTTCGGCACTCGCACGTACCTCCGCCTCCGGCTGACGCAAATCGCCCCGGGTAAGAACTCAGACCCTCATCCCATGTACCTGCCGCATTTACCACCTTGCGCACCGGACAGCAGTAGGGCTTTGTTTTGTTTGGCCAACTCGCCAGCGCATCATGGCCTTTTATGTGATTTCTGTTCGTCGGGTCGGGACTTTGCCGACGGCTTTCCCGACCTTCGGTACGGGACAGGCTCTTCAGATTCCACCTCGCGATGGACACCCTTGCCTTTGGCTAACACTCCTCGCTGTCAAGCGTGTAACGGACTTGCACCGCCAAGTTAGCGCCCATGCCGGGCGCACATAAAAAAGAGCGACCCATTTCTGAATCGCGCTTTAAATCTGTGCGGGAACAACGCGAACCGCGTGGCCACACCATTACTAATCTACGCGACCCTGAACCACGCCCTAAAGCGTGGCTACCAATTCCGCCCCTAAGCATCAATGACTTATGTGCAACGCGTGAAAATTTGCACGTAATTTGCAAGTTTGCTGCCGATTTTCAATGATCTGAACGAAGGTTAGCCCTTCTGACGCATGCAATTTAATGGGTCCCAACGGATTTTGCAATAGCTGATCGATCCGTACTGGTCGAGTCGTATTAGAATCAGGATTTCCAGACGACCTATGGCTAATAATTTGGTTCGTGAGATGTGAGCGGGCTCAGACTACTTGCTGTAGGTTAGAAGCATATACGAGTATAAAGCATTTACTTCCCTTAGGCTTATACAGATACTAACTCTGCAAATCGGCGGACAGAAGGGATAAAACTGGCTACACTACTATTCGATAAATTCTTGCACTTTTGCAGTAGGCGTTGTGGCGCATCACCTGTCTGCAAGGCAGCCGCAATGAGGTCTGCACAACAACCTTCCAATGCTACCGTGTCATAGTAATGGGTTCCCACGCCGACATCGTTGCCAATACAGACAATTCTGCCTACAACGTCGTCGAAAGAAGGGAAACTCAAATCGATGCCGAAGCTCTCCTTTTTCAGATCAAGCGTCTGGATGTATTCGAGTGATGGACTCCTTTGAGCTACCTTGAACGGAAAGTCATACAAGTTGGTAACGTCGTCCGGCGATAATTTATCGCGAAGGCGATCCACGCAGAAAGCCCAGGCCTTGTTCAATTGTATAGCATATTGCTGTTCTTCATAGTGGCTTACCTTCAACAATGAATCCACCCCTCGGCGGTTTAACCCAATAGTGACTCCGAGGTACGCAATCGAGGGGTCCGCATACTCTCCATGCATCAGCGTATTACTTGGCTGAAGCGGGTATGAGTATAAACTAAAGTCGTGAGAGAACACCATGCCTTGTGGCTCTGGTGGAGGCGCTCCCCTATAGTCCACGAGATTCCATCCATACCAATCAGCAAGTTGACCATCTCGATGTATGGTTTCTACATTGGAACGAGCTGATGGAAAAACGACAGCGTCGGCGCCTATTTTCCGTAACCATATACCCGCAATCTGGGTTGCATCGCCGAAACTGCTTCCACGTTCGGCATTCATTAAAATCGGGAGTAATGTTTTGAAATCGTCCACGGGTCCCATCGGAAAGCAAGCGATATCGCGTTTCTGTTGATTGCCTGTAATTCCAAGGTCCGAGAACCGAAGTCGCGTCAAATGGTAGGCAAACCAATCAGCGGTGTCGGGAAGGCGTAGATCAATGACCTTTTGAATTGAAACTTCAGAAATGCTGAGAGGAACCGCGGCGTACTGACTTCTGGAGTGTAGAGATGGGTCTAACCCTAATAATTCTGCGAACACATTGCCTAGTACGCGCGAATGTTTTGGGACAAAGACTATCGCAGGCGCTTCATGAAAGAGGTCTTGAAAATACTGGGGGACGCCGGTTGAGGCTGTGGTGTCGATAATTATGATAGGACCCGTCACTTGATAGTCTGAATAGGCTCTAAGTTCCCTGACTAAAGTGCCTCGATCATCTCCCGTATTAGTATTGCAAACGCTATAGTATCGGGACCGGGGCAGAGATTTATCGCCGGCAAAACGTCGCTGCCTGTCAGCAACGTGCTGGACCTCAATGCCAAGCCGGGCAGGCAATGCTTCAGGATCGTTTCCAGGAATTCCTTCCTTGCGGTAACGAAACCCGGGTGCGAAATAGGCAATTAGATCCTGCTCGGTTTGTGTAAGCAAAGGCTGCGTTTGCTTCAGAATGAATGTCCCGTCTGTGAACGGTATATTACTGTAAGTACTCATAGTTGTTGACTGTTTATTATTAATTTGCAGCGTAGCGACTACTCGGGACTATCATTTACACCTTTGTAAACCAATGACTTATGTGCAACGCGTGAAAATTTGCACGTAATTTGCACGTAAAGTTCCCTGATCCAGCCTAAGCCAAAAACAAAAAGGACTTATGCTGTTAAACATAAGTCCTTTAATTCTGTGCGGGAAGGGGGAGTCGAACCCCCACACCCTTACGGGCGTACGCCCCTGAAACGTATGCGTCTACCAATTCCGCCATTCCCGCGGTTTACTTCCCCTGAACCACGCCTTAGCGTGGCTACCAAGTTCAGCACTTCTTGAAAATGGTATTTTTTCCAGAAGCGGGTGCAAAGATAAATGCACAGTTTACATTTCTGCAAATTCGGCTCGCTTTTTTTTCAATGGAATTAGTTTGCCGTTAATGCAGTGCCATGCTGAATTTCCGACGGTATCCCTGGGTTAGGGCATGATGCTCGCCCAGGAAAACGAAACAAGGCCACCGTGCTGCGCCGGGCCAGGCCTTCCTCAAAAGTTTTATCGGCACTCACCGATTTGATCAGCAACTGCAAAGCTTCCTCGGTATCACCCTTTGTCAGGGCAAGTCGGGCAGACGCCAACAGTTGACCTGCAACTGGATCGCTGTCACCGGGCTTTCGCTCAAAAAAGTCGGCAAGGGCATGCACATCGCGCGCCTGATCAAAATAGCGGTCTCCTTCCGGGATGGTAGCAACCAGCGCACGCGCTGCCGAAGACTGCTCGGGCACCAGTTCCTGTGCCAATGCCAGTTCAGCGGGCCGCATTCCCGGATGCTCTACCAAAAATGCTTCCAATGATTTCGCCAATACAGCGTCAGGCCAGGCACCTCGTTTTTCCAAAATTGCCTGTAACGCCTGTTGCGCTGGGTCAGGAAGGTGTTCGCTCAGCCAGTTTTCGAGCATCGGGCGGGTTAACGCGCCGACAAACTCATCAATAACTTCGCCATTGAAAAATAATTTGCAGTTGGGTATACTCCGAACGCCATAGCGTTGTGAAAGTTCGGGGTGTTCCTCGGTATTAACCTTTACCAGTTCCCATTTGCCTTTTTGTACTTCTGCTACCGCCTCCAGCGTTGGGGTAAGCATGCGGCAGGGGCCACACCAGGCAGCCCAGAAATCTACCAGCACCGGTACCTGCCGGCTTCTTTCAATCACATCTTGTTGAAAATTCATAGTCTTGTTTTTTACTAATGCAAAAATACTGGAAAAGCAGGCGCCAACTGTTGCACTTTCTACCGATTACACAGCAGTATTCATTCTTTGCCAGTGCTTTAATCTTTTGAGGGCCCTATTTTCCCAATGCGGGTTTTTCCTACCTTTGCCGCCCCATGTTCTGCAAGGTAGTCTTCAATCTCTATCCGTTTTCGGAAAACCACTATTTGCCCTCGGCCAACATCGTTCAAACCGATGCCCAGGGCATACTCACACATTTGGTGCAAAAGGCCAGTCCTGCCACCATTGGCGCCTACGGCATAACCGCCAACCCGGTGCTGACACGGCTCTTCGACACCGTGGACCGCTTGACGCCAAAATCCCTGGAAGCAAAATTCAAGCCCCCTAAGGCACGCAACGCCACTCCCCTGGCGCTATTGCTCAGCCAGGCAGAAACCAAGGCTGCCGTAGAGCGCTACCTGCACCGCGAACTCGATCAGCTGCTCAACGAATTGGTGCGACACCAGTACCCGCTCACCCTCGATGCAGAGCGAAAAACCCTGGCCAAGGATGTGCAGATCAATTACGCCACCGAGGAACTCATACCGCACCTTTCTTTTCGAAAAACGGACCACGGAGTGGAATACCGCTTCCAGCTGGGCACAGAAACCGAACAGTGGGCCATACACCAACATGAGGTGCTGCCGCTCACCAATACCGACCCCGCCTGGCTTTTGGTGGGCTATGTGCTGTTCAAAGTGCCCGGCATAAATGGGAATATGGTGCGCCCCTTTAGAAACAAGGAAGTGGTGCACATCCCACCCGACAAAACCAAAACGTACTTTCAAACCTTTATCGCACGTGCGGCGCGGCGTGCACGCATAGAAGCCGAGGGGTTTGAAGTACAGGAACGCAGCACCCTCCTGCATACCCGACTCGAAATCGTAGAGAATGTGCTGGCCCGGCAGTGGCTCATTAAGCCTGTCTTTGTGTATGAGGGTGCAGAATTCACTGCAGGCGACCAACGCAACCGCATCAGTTCCGTTTCCTTCCCGGAAGGCAGCGATGCCGTACAGGTACAGCGTATTTCCCGCGACCTTGCCGCGGAACAACAACAAACAGCCCGGCTGCTGGCGCTTTCCCTGGAGGAAGAGGGCCATTTCTTCAAAACGCCGGCAATGGATGCTGAGGATGCCCTTAGCAGCCTGCAATCGTGTATGGACTGGTTGGCCTTGCAGGAAAAGAAACTACTGACCGAAGGCTTTTTCATCGAAACACCGGAAGTAGCGGGCCGAAAGCTGCTGATTGCCAGCCCCAAAATAGCCGTTACCGTACGAGCGGATACCGATTGGTTTGATGTCAACGGCGACATCCAGGTGGGTCAATTCCGTTTCCCCTTCGCAGTGCTGGTACCCTATCTCCGCAAAGGGGAGCGATACTACCCGCTGACCGATGATTTGTATTTTGTCATTCCGGAAAGCTGGTTTACCCGCTATACCGACCTCGCCAACTCGATTGAACCTGGCGCAGGTGATCAAATGCAACTGAAAAAATCGTTGTTCCCTTTGCTGCAGGCCGCTGGCATTGCCGATGACGGAGCCGATGGATTTCCCCTCATCGACCCCGATACTGTGGACTACCTGCCCTCCGACGAATTGAAGGCTACCCTGCGCCCCTACCAACTCCGGGGGGTGCGCTGGCTGGTAGGACACTACCGGCAAGGATTCGGCGCTTGCCTGGCCGACGACATGGGCCTGGGAAAAAACCCTTCAAACCATCGCGCTGCTGCTACACGCCAAGTCGGAACGCAGTGGAGCCACGCTGCTTGAAAGCGGGCCGCAACTGGATCTTTTCAAAGCCTACCAAACCGCACTCAAGCCGCTGAACGCCCTGCTTATCCTCCCTTCCTCGCTGATTTTCAACTGGCAAAAGGAACTGATGCGGTTTGCACCTTCGCTGTTTGTCTACGTGCATACCGGCCCCAAACGGCTCAAAGATGCCAGGGCCATGGCCGGATACGATGTGGTGCTCACCACTTACCATACTGCCCGGCAGGACCTCAGTTTACTGCAAAAAACGCCCTGGCACTGTATGGTACTCGACGAAAGCCAGCAGATCAAAAACCGCAGTTCGGAACTTTTCAAGGTGGTATTGGCCCTGGAAGCAGATTATAAGGTTTCGCTGAGTGGCACGCCCATTGAAAACTCGCTGGCCGACCTTTGGTCGCAAATGCAATTCATCAACCCCGACACCTTGGGCAGCTATCCCAGGTTTCGAAAAACGGTTCAGCTGCCGATAGAAAAACAGCGCGATGAAACCGCCCGGGAACAGCTCTTCCTTCGGGTGCGCCCATTCTTTCTGCGGCGAACCAAAGAGGAAGTGGCGCCGGAACTCCCGACACTGACGGAGCAGATTTTTTACAGTGAAATGTCGGTTGCGCAGCGGAAACGGTACGACCAAGTCAAATCGGCCGTCAGAAATCAGATCTTATCGCTGTTCGACGACCCCAAAACCCGATTGATGGCCTTGCAGGCGCTCACCAAACTCCGGCAAATCGCCAACCACCCCGTTCTCACGGAACCTGAGTTTGAGCAGGAAAGTGGTAAGTTTGAAGATGTGTTGGCACAATGGGAAGTGGTGCGCAAAGCAGGGCATAAGGTGCTCTTTTTCAGCAGTTTTGAAAAACACCTGCAACTCTTCCGAAAGGCCTTTGAGGAGGCTGGCTACCCTTACGCATGGCTAACAGGTGACACGCCAGGACCCGATCGGGCGCGGGAGGTGCATAAATTTCAGGAGGATTCCAGCGTCCAGGCCTTTTTCATGACCAGAAAAGCCGGCGGCGTAGGGCTCAACCTTACCGGCGCTGATTATGTATTCCTGCTAGATCCATGGTGGAACCCCGCCTCGGAAGACCAGGCCATCGCACGCGCACACCGCATTGGTCAAACACGACCGGTGACTGCCATTAGATTCATAAGCATGGACAGTATTGAAGAGAAAATCCTGCAATTACAGGAGCGGAAACGGGCGCTTGGCAAAGGGTTATTCGAGCGGGAAGCCGACTATCCGCAGATGAACCGGGAGGAATTTGAGGCCTTGCTACAGTAGTAAAAAATGAAGGGATAAGGAGCCTGCGCTCCTTATCCCTTCATTTTTCAACCAAAAGTAAATTATTTAGTAACGATGAAATAACAAGTTCACGATTTCAGGCCAATTATTTTGGTGTTAGGCGACTATCTTTTGAGGCGAATAGCAGCGCTCTTTAACAAAAAAGATAGGATGGATAACGGCAAAAGAATGGCTTCAAATCGTGAACTTGTTATTTCATCGTTACTTAGCTACCATTTTTTTTTTAATGGTACAGCCTATCGCCCGGGTAAACTCTACATCGGGGTAATCATCGTTGAGCAAGGCTGCAACGGCATCCTCAACATAACGCTTCTTCACAAGGTTGGGCGCTTCTGCATTGTCGTCAATGGCGCCGATGTAACGTACATACAGGTCTTTGTCGAGCAAAAACACATGAGGGGTTCGCGTAGCGCCAAATTTCTGGTAAACAGCCTGTTCGCGATCCTGAAGGTAATTAAAGGGGTATCTTTTTTCTTCTGCGCGTTTTTTCATGTTGTCGAAACTGTCTTCCGGAACAATTTCAGGACTATTGGGATTAATAGCAACTACGGGCACGCCCAGCGGTGCAAATTTCTTGTGCAGGTTAATGATACGCTGCTCATACAACTGCGAGTAAGGGCAGTGGTTGCAGGTAAACACTACGAGGTAGCCCTTTACATCGGGGTAGCTGGCGAGGGAAACCATCACACCGTCGGTGCTTTGCAGGTTAAAATCCTCGGCCTTATCGCCGATGAGGTAAGAGCTGGGGCTGGGGGGCCGCATGGAGAGCAGGAATACTCCTGAGAGTAGAACAAGGATGGAGGCGAGTCTTTTCATGTTAATTAAATTAAAAGTAATCGGTTATTTGAACTACAAAAACTGTTTGATATAACATTCAAGATCACAGTAATTATCAAACTGGTCTTTGTGAAATCCTTTTTTGTGTTTGCGCCGATTAAAAACCAAGGTTACCGGGATCGCGCCATCCCAGTTTTCGTTTATTCTAGGTATCCACTCATCAGCATCCTGATCGGCAAGCAGCACTACTTCAGAAATCATTTTCCGCTCTTCCAGAAAGGGTCGGAGTCGTTTGTCTTGCTGGCTTTTGAAGTCCAGACTCACCAGAATCACCTTCACTTTTCTGGATTTGTACTTTCGCTGCAATGCTTCAAAATAAGGCAACTCCTCTACACATGGCTTGCACCATGTTGCCCAAAAGTTAACCACCAGTACAGGCGCCCTTTCGCTGCTGATCCGCGCTTCCAGCTGTGCAAAACTATCGTACACAGCAAAGTCAGCCTTTTGCGCTTCTACCATAACTGGTGTACAGAGTATAAAAAAGCATGCCAAGAAATCACTGTACAAGTTGAAGCGCATCATATCTGGCAACCAAAAGACCCAAAATCAATGCAAGAAACGTAAATGCTTGCATACAAATGTAAAATTTAACATTTACTAGCGCAAAAATAACGTTGTTAACGGGCTGTTAAACAAAAAGCCCTTTGAATCCAGTGATCCAAAGGGCTTTATTTTATTTCGCATGTTAATTAGGCTTCGGTAGCCTCTGCATCTGCGTGGGAGATGGAACTGTCGACCAAAATCCGGCCACAGTGCTCGCAAGCAATGATTTTCTTGTGGAGGCCAATTTCCAGTTTGATCTGAGGTGGCACATTGTTAAAACAACCACCGCAAGAATTTCGCATCACGTTCACAACAGCCAAGCCATTGCGATAGGTTTTACGCGTTTTATCGTAGGCCTTAAGCAAACGGTCTTCGATACCCTGACGGGCCTTATCGCTCATCTGATGGAGGCGGGTCTCTTCTTTTTCAGTCTTCTCAATAATACCCTGGAGTTCCTGTTTTTTGGCATCCAAATCGGCTTGCTTGGCGGCCATTTTAGCCTCCGCACCGGCAAGGCTGTTTTTCATGCCGTCAATTTTCAACTTGTGTTCCTTGGTGCGCTTCTCTGCAAGCTTGATGTCCAAACTAGCCAGCTCAATTTCTTTTTGCAGCGCCTCGTACTCCCGATTGTTCTTTACTTCTTCAAGCTGCTTTTGGTAGCGCTTGATGTTGGTTTCAGCATCTTTGGCGGAGGCCTGCATCTGTGCGACTTCGGCTTCCACTTCTTTGATAGCCTGCTTTGCTTTCTTAATACGCGTATCCAATCCGACAATTTCATCTTCCAAATCGGCTACCTCCATGGGAAGTTCGCCTCTCAGAATCTGAATTTCATCCAGTTGGGAGTCGTTCTGCTGCAGGTTCCAGAGCAACTGCAATTTTTCAGCTACGGATGATTCTACGGCCATTCTATTTTGAGTGTTTGTGATGGGTGAGCGATTTTTAGTGGCTTTGGGGCACTATAACAAATAATTTACGGGGTTTGTGTTCAACTCCGTGCAATGGAGCGCAAAATTAGGAAATTTTTCACTAATAATGTCGAATAAAAGTTCAATTGTAAACTGTTCACTTTCGTAATGCCCAACATCGGCTATGATGAGTTGCCCCTCGGCATCAAAAAACTCGTGGTACTTAAAATCAGCGGTAACAAAAGCGTCGGCTCCGGCACGCAATGCCTCACCCAGAAGAAAGCTGCCTGATCCGCCACATACAGCCACTTTATGCACCGCCTTGCCGCGAAGGGCCGTGTACCGAACACATCCCGTTTGTAAAGCCTGCTTCACATGGTGCAAAAAATCAATCTCGGCCATGGGCGTGGGTAAAAAGCCCGTCAAACCAGCACCTACCAACGCCAAACCTGGCTTTGGCATCAGGATTTCGGTTTGCAACAGCCCGAGTTTCTCGGCTATTTTGCTGTTGACACCCGATTGGTGTACATTATCGAGGTTTGTATGGATGGCATACAAAGCAACGCCCTGTTGAATCGCCGATATAACGGTCCTTTCTACATAGTTGGCGCCATTGAAGCGTTTTAGTCCGCGAAAAACGATGGGATGATGGGCCACAATCAGGTTACAACCCTTAGATACAGCCTCCTCCACGATGGCTTCGGTGGAATCCAGGCAAAACAGCACGCCACTTACCTCCGTATGCGGGTTTCCAACGATCAATCCGGCGTTGTCGTACGATTCTTGCAAATACGGCGGTGCGATATGCTCCAATACCTGCGTAAAATCCTGAATCCTCATGCTCGAATTGTTTGTTTCGGGTAAAATTCCATTAATTTCCTGACATTTAATTAGGGCATGACGTAACTTTGTCTTAAATTAAAGGTCAAACAAGCCATAGCAGGCCAGTTTTAACCCATTTCGACACATTTAAACCATCATACAATGACTGTAATGTTTTTATTTCTCAGTAGTCTCGGTGGAGGTGAGTTAACCCTCATTTTCCTCGTGGTACTTCTTCTTTTTGGTGGCAACAAGATTCCCGAGCTGATGCGCGGACTTGGAAAAGGCATTCGTGAATTCAACAATGCCAAAAATGCTGTAGAAGACGAATTCCGCCAGGGCATGCGCGATGCAGAGAAAAAATCGGTAGACAAGTAACTCCTACGACAGCGTAAAACCCTTGAGGGGCAAAGTGTACCCCGTTTCGATCAGGCAACGAGTTATTGTTCCTGAGAAACGGGTGCGTTTTGCCCCTTTTTATGTGCGTTAACTTCGACGGCAACAGGGTTTAAACGACAGATCATTATACCTATCGGATACCGTCCTGATTAGAACGGAATATCTTCATCCTTGTTCATTCTCGATTGGAGCGAAACAATACCCCCGGGTTGAAACGGGCCGGCGAGCGGGTCGTCCAGCCCTGCAAAGGCCGGATCATCGAGGTTGCCGAACTTGGCAAACTGGTCAGTAAATTTAAGCCTGACGGTGTCGAGGGCGCCGTTACGGTGTTTGGCGATAATTACCTCGGCAACTCTTTTCAAACTCTGACCGTTTTCATCCTCGAGGATCTGGTAATATTCCGGGCGGTAGATGAAGCCCACAATGTCTGCATCCTGCTCAATTGCGCCAGAATTATGGCAAACAATACCTTCAGCAAGCCAATTTGAAGTTGTCGACACCGTTAAGTCAAAAACTTCTTGCTGACCCACAGGCTCAATACTTACAATTTTATCCCAGAACAAATCACTATTGGCCAGATTTTTCAGATCATCGTCCTGCAAAATGTCAGCGTATTCATCCAAAACCTGTCTTGATGGTGAGAAGTTAAAATGAGCAGTGCCACCGTAACTAGTGTTCCGAATCGCAGCCATTTTTCTCCCTGAAATTCCCTGCTCGGCCATATTTGATCGTACCAAGTCAAAAACTTCCATTGGTATAGTGTCCGAATTGGTATTCCTGTTTTTGGCACTAAGATGAACCGCGATGGCTTGTGCTTTTTCAATTTTTTCCCCAAAGGCACCTATTTCTCTTAAAAAAAGCATTTGGTCCTCTTTACCTGAAACATCAACAGTATACATTGGCTTGTATGTTGGATGTACAGTTATTCGGATGCGCGCAACAATTCCGAATCGAAGCAGCAATAAGGCTACATCGTCTGCCAACTGTCGGCTATTACTCGAAAAAGCGATGCGTGGCGCCGTGCGTTGTTTGCCGGAAGGCACGTAATACGTTCCATCCGTTGCCCACAAATGCTGTAGAAAAAGCGCAATTTGCCTGTTACTTAACGTGAAAATATCAGCCGGAACATGCTTTTCATGCGAGCGCTGATTAAATACATGCAGATCGCGAAGCCATAAGTTAACTCCAGCAGGACGCCATCTGTTGCCATTGCCGCTAAAAACAAGTTGATGCCAATTGCCTTTCCCTGGATGTTTGTTGACCTGAACACCAAATTTTTCTGCAGCACGGCGCACCACCAGACTATTAGCCTCAGACGCTGTGGTATATCGCAAGGGCTGGCCTTTAAGATAACTGCCATCACCAATCAGGTGGGCTAACAAAACAAGGGCGTGCTCCTCCCAGACAGAAACTTGTTTAGGCTCAGGAAGAATCCTGGCAATGGCTATTCTGTCACCCGGCTTTAAGGAGGCTACCGTCTGCCAACCCTTCAACGCCATCAGCCGGTGGTCTTCAGTGGCAGTTATTTTACGTCCGCTTGACAGACTTATCTCATATACTGGCTTTTCCCCTACTGGCCAAGCCAAATTGGAAGTTTGAATGCCAAGTTTCAAGGAGTCGGGCGCAATCGATAGCAAATCAGAGGGCTTTCCTACAATGTCTTTTATTTGTACTGGCCTGCCATCGGCTAAAAGCACCCTGGTAGTTCCCGCTACACATTCACGTAGGTCACTCAACTGCGGGCGCTTGCTGCCTCCCCGGGTTTCAACCGCACGGCTCAACTGCGACAGTGCAATCACCGGGACCGCCAATTCTTTGGCCATGTTTTTCAGGGCCCGGGAAATACCGGCAATCTCCTGCTCCCGATTGGCATTCTTGTTGTTTTCGGAGGCGCCAGTCATCAACTGCAAGTAGTCGATAATCACCAACTGAATATCGTGTTGCATCTTCAGTCGCCTGCACTTGGCCCGAAGTTCAAAAATATTGATGCCCGGCGTATCGTCAATAAACACCGGAACGCTGCTGAGGCGCTCAACGGTGGTTTGCAATTGCTGCCATTCGTATTCTTCCAGTTTACCGTTGCGCATTTTGGAGCCGGGAATTTCTGCTTCCATAGAAATCAGACGTTGCACCAACTGGGTATTGGCCATTTCAAGGGAGAAAAGGGCAACAGGCTTTTGAAAGTCCTTCGCAGCATTGAGCGTCATGGCCAGTACCAGAGAGGTCTTACCCATACCTGGGCGGGCGGCCAGGATGATCAGGTCGGAAGGTTGCCAGCCGGAGGTGAGCCGATCGAGGTCGGTAAATCCGGTAGGAACACCGGTAAGCCCGTCGGCTTTGCGCGACAATTCCTCCACTTGCTTGAGTACACGGCTCGAAAGGGTACTCATCGTTTCAAACGTCCGGCTGAGGTTGTTTTGGGTAATGGCAAACAGCCCTTTTTCTGCCTCGTCCAGAAGGTTGAATACATCCGTCGTATCCTCGTAGGCGTCGCGGATGGTCTTGGTACTGACACTGATCAGTTCGCGCTGAATCTGCTTCTGCGCGATGATACGGGCATGGTACTCAATGTTGGCTGCAGAGGCAATCCGGTTGGTCAGTTCCACCAGGTAATAACCACCGCCAATTTTTTCCAAATCGCCCGATTTTCGGAGTTCCTCGGTTACGGTAAGTATGTCGACCGGGTTGGAGCGTTCGAACAGCTTAATGATCGCCCGATAGATGTGCTGGTGTGATTCCAGGTAAAAACTCTCCGGGCGCAGGATATCCATGACGATAGGGAGTGCTTCACGGTCGAGCATGAGCGCACCCAACACCGCTTCTTCCAGTGGAAGTGCCTGCGGTTGTACTTTTCCAAACACGTAATTGGATAAATTATCCGAATTGGAAGGGGTGTTGCGTTTTCCCTTTCCACCGGAACCGGACGACTGTGCGCCCCCGCTTTTCTCAAAATCATTGCTGTTCTGCATACCTCGCGCTTAATATTACACAAACGTACTTTTCTGCATCCAAAAAATGGCATTCCAAACATTCCGTATTAGTGGAAAACTGTGGAAAACCAAAAATGATGTGTGGAAAACTGGATTTTTTTGCCTAGTTATCCACATCGACTATGGCTTATCAACAGTCCGGCGGGTACAATTATGGATTTTGGCTATCTGTTAAAGAGATGAAAAATAAGGGATTAGGCTTAACAAGGCTCCGACAAATACCCCTACATCGGGGTGTTCCGTGTTAAGAGAACATTAAGTCAAAGAAAAATCAGTGTGTGCAAAAAAACTTGGAATGGTATTTTTTGCACTAAAGATAATACACAATGTTTTAAAAAGCAAGCAGTACTTGTTTGAAATTGCAAGGCTGCTATTCTGTTTTCAATTCGTGCATATCTGAGTAGTAAATCAGTTCCCTGGCTGCCATCCGTCGTACGGGCAAAACGCCGCTCCAGACCAAAATTCCCCACCGAGGTCCTTATTTTTTCGATCACCATTACCTCCCCCACATTTTGCAGTTGCTGGATAAAATCACCTTGCGCAAAATCTACGAGGTGCTGCAGGCGCCAATCCGCCGGCTGGTATTCGAAGGGCTGGGAAGGCAAACCCTGGTTGGTCTCTTCCACCGATTTTTCGCCGCTCAGCGGCCAGTGAATGTGCGCCATTTGAAACACACTGTCCTGGTGAAATTTTTGGTAAAATGCCATAAAATCAGCTGGCATCGCGGTATTGCCAACTTCTGCCGATTGTATGCTGGCCGACGAGCTGTTAGATTGTTTACAACTTCCGAGCAAAACGCTGATGATGATACTGATACAAAGAAATCGCATGGTTTATTTCAATTTTAACGAATAGAATATCCGGCTGCTAAGTAACGATGAAATACATTGTAACCTAAGTTGTTTGATGTTTTGGATAGAAGATTTTGGCTACAGGCAAGGCTATTTTTGTGTGAATAGCAGCACTATTCTCCTAAAAACAGCCGATGCATGGTGTCAAAAGATTCAGCCAAAATGCAATAAAACTTAGGTTACAATGTACTAGGGTACCCAGCTTTGTTATGCTTGAAACGCAAAGTTCCAGCTTATATTTGCTGGGAGCCGGGCAATGTGGGATAAAACACCCTGCTCCGCTGGCTATAAACGTCCAAATTCATCCCCTGCATGAGCGAACTCCCCATTCAAATCATTTCCGCCGGCGCCGGCAGTGGCAAAACCTATACGCTGACGGGAAAACTGGTAGATTTACTCCAAAGCGGTATCCGACCCTCGGGCATCATTGCCACCACCTTCACCAAAAAAGCCGCAGCCGAATTGCAGGAACGTGTGCGCACCCGCCTGCTGGAAGCCGGTCACACAACAGCCGCCAACGAATTGGGGGCCGCCATGATCGGAACCGTACACAGCATTGGCGTACGGCTACTCCAACGCTTTTCCTTTGATGCAGGGGTATCACCGCTGGTAGACATCATCGCCGAAGGCGATGAACAAAAACTTTTCAACGAATCGCTGGCGCAGGTACTTAGCGAATCGAGGGTGGAACAAATGAACACCCTGGCGGAACGCCTCGGACTGCTGAAAAAAAGCATCGGCGAACCGTACGATTGGCGCCGGCTTTTGCGCGACATCACAGATATGGCGCGCGCCAATAATTTTTCCATTGAAGTGTTGGAAACCAGCAAACGCCGATCCTGGGAATCGTTCGAGCAACTCCTGCCGGCAGTTACCGACCGGCCGGCACTCCAGTGGAACAATCGCCTCCTGGCGCTCATTGACCAAACCATCGCGGCGGTGGCGGACAACTCCGCGGATGAAACCAAAACCACCCGCGATGCAGCAGCTGAGCTTTCACAAATTCGAAATCAGTTACAATACCGCAGTACCCTGTACTGGTATGAATGGGTCAAAATAACCAAATTGAAACCCGGCGCAAAAAGCCGCGATCTGTTCGAAGAACTGCAGGAATTTGCCCGCAGCCATGGCAGCCATGCCGACTTTCACAGCGACAACAAGGCTTTTCAGTCGCTGTGCTTCGACCTGGCCATTGAAGCGCTCCGGGAATACGAGTACTACAAAAAGAAGCGTGGGTTAATCGACTATACCGATATGGAGGCTTTGGTTGCCCGCTTACTCCAACAAGAGGCCGTTAGGGAAACCTTGGGCGCGGAAATTGACTTGTTGCTGGTGGATGAATTCCAGGATACTTCGCCGATGCAACTCGATATTTTCCTCCAGCTCAGTCGCCTGGCCAAAACCTCTATTTGGGTGGGCGACCCCAAGCAAAGTATTTACGGTTTCAGGGGCGCTGAACCCGCACTGATGCAGGCCATTGTCAATGCCACCGGCGGAATCCGGGAAGAAAACATCCTGAAACAATCCTGGCGGAGCCGTAAGGATATTGTAGACGCCGTCAATGCCATCTTCACCCGTGCATTTCCCGATTTGCCACCCGCCCAGGTGGCGCTGCAAACGGCACTGCCCGAACCAGTAGATTCGGCACAGCATCCGGCGTTAATTCACTGGCACTTTCGCAATGAGATCGACGACCGAAAAGTGCCCGGGAAACCCTGGCTGGAGGACTGTATTGCCCGGCAAATCCGGGTGCTGCTCGAACGGCAAATTCCGGTGTGGAGCAAAAGCCGAAAAACATCACGCCCTGTTCAGCCTGGAGACATTGCCATTCTTTGCCGCAGCAATTACGATTGTGCAAGGCTGGCCGAATCGCTGCACCGGGCAGGGCTGAAAGCGGCCATCGCCCGCGCCAGTTTGCTGGAAACCGCCGAAGCCCGACTGGTACTGGCCTGCCTGAAATACCTGGTCACACCAAGCGATCACCTGAGCATCGCCGAAATTCTGGTGCTCAGCGGGAGCCAGCCACTGCAGCAATTTGTCAACGAACGGCTCGATGCACTGGCCGAAGGGACACCCCTACCCCATTTGCATCAGCACCAGCCCCTGATCCAGCAATTGCATACTCTCCGCCCCAGCACAGCCGAACTCAGCGCATCTGAAATACTGGACCTCCTGCTCAGCGACTTGAACCTCCGGCATTTTATTACTGCCATGGGCAACGCTGTGCAACGGCTCGACAACACCGACCGGCTTAGGCATTATGCGCTGGAGTACGAATCGGCCTGCCAGCGCCTCCACAGTGCCGCTACGCTCAGTGGCTTCCTGCTTTGGCTTAGCCGACTCGCTGAAACTGGGGCCGACCTGCAGGGCAGCGGGGAGAGTCCTGAAACCATTCGTGTGACCACTTATCACAAAAGCAAAGGCCTGGAATTCCCTGTTACCATTTGCCACAGCCTCGACGTCACCTTGCGGGAGAATATATGGGGCGTTAACCTCGAATCGGAACGGGAGCATCCCGATCTCAATGACATCCTGGGGGGCCGGTGGTTGCGACTTTGGATGAACCCTTATGCCGACCAGATTAAAAGCACAGACCTTGAAGCCACATTGCAGGCCTCGAAGGCATGGTCGGAGGCCATCCAGCAGGCAAGGCAGGAAGAGGCGCGTTTGCTCTACGTTGGCCTCACACGCGCAAGAGACTACCTCATTTTTCCTACCACGGTAAAACCGACCAATTGGCTGAACCGGGTATACAGTCAGGGAAATGATGATGCTACGACCCTCGACCCTGCATCCGATGAAACCCCTTTTGTGTGGAATGGCCGTGTCATTTACACGCAGATTGAACATATTTATCAGGGCCGCGATTTCCCAAGCATTGCCTTAGCGGAAAAAACAGCCACTTTGGCACCATCAGGTTCCAATACGCAATCGTCATCGTTTCAAGCCTACGAAATCGATCCGTTTACGGAAGGCCCAAGCATCCATCACGCTGGCACACTCCTCGACTTCGCGCCTGCGCTGGAAACTGCTGATGGCGTTTATGAAGCGGGCCTGGAACGCGCCATACACCGATTTCTCCGTTCCGACAGCCCGGAATACACCACTGCAGAACGATTGCAGACATTGCAGGCACAGCTGGCAATCCATCAGGTTGAACAAGCGCCTGATGCCCAACCCATCCTGACAACCGCACAGGCATTGCAAACCTTGATCGCTACCAAATGGGGCAACAGCGAGATACTACACACCTTCCCTTTGCAAAGCCACCTGCAAGGCCGCCAGCTCAGCCTGGAAGTCGATTGGTTAATGCTGCATCCGCAAGGCGATGGCCTGACAGCCTTGTTGTGGGCAGGACAAAGCCAGGGAAACATCCACGATAAAGCAACCCAATGGCTCAGCTATGCCGCCTGGGTAGAAACGTTGCTCCAGGAAGCATTTCCGGGTAAAGCGCCTGAAATAGGACTGTTATTTGGGCTGGAAGGCAAACTGTTGATGCTGGAAAAGCAGGAGGCATAATGGTTTGCTGCGTGTCTAACCTGAAGGACAAAACCGTATCTGAAGTGATAGATCGACGCCAGGCCACAAAATAAAACTGCCACAAAGGTGCAAAGGCGCAAAGCGTTGGGAACCCTTTGTGTCTTTGAGCCTTTGTGGCAAAACTTTATTTGGTGTAAAAGCCTGATGCAGTGCTTATGATACACCCTTGTCTCTCAGGTAAAATCACGCCCGCATTACCATCACAATTTTACCCACTTGAGTACCTGCACACCGGCATCACTTCGCACCCGGAAATAATACATCCCCGCTTTCGCCTGGTCCATTTGTACCGGTAGGTAAAGTTGGTCGCCAGGTTGCCGTGCTGCGGAATACAAAGTTTTCAACAAGCGGCCCGTGTTATCCAGTACATCAATCTGCAAGCCCTGGTTGGCAACGTTTTCGAGGTAAAGAGTGGCACTCCCGGTACCTGGATTGGGATATACTGCCATGTTCGAGGACAGCGTGGCGGGCAACTGTGTCGCCACAAATACCTGATGAGGCGGTAAACTGATTTCATCAAGCCAGGCGCGGTCGCTGCCAGCGCTGGCATAGTCGTCTTTTGCATACACCCAACTGAACTGGTGAATACCCGGTGTAACGGGATAGCTGACTTCAGCCCAAGGTTTCTCACCACTCCAGGCGTCTATTTCTATGGAATCAATATAAAAGCGCAGGAAATCATAATTTTCTTCACTGCTTACACGGCGCGCAAACGAAACAACACCTGTTTCCGTCACATCCAGGGTGAGCGACATGGTTGTTTTCTGATTATGGGTTATGGTCCCCGAACGGGAGCAATATTGCCCGGAATAGGTTTGTACCGTGGTAATGGTCCAGGGCTTATCGTCCCCCATCACCCAATCAAATTTGCTGAAGGTATGCGTTTCAAAATCCTCAATAATAGCATTGATGAACAGCGGGCCAAGATCGGCTTCTGCGCCATAGTAGCCGGCTTCCAGGGTATAATGGAAGTTTGCGGCCGATACAGCGGGGGCATTAGGATCAACCGTTACCGAGAAACTGGCATCAGTGTTTCCGATGAGGGCATCGAGGGTGCCCAGGTTTTGGGCCGGGCTGATGCTTAGGAACGGAGAATTGCTTGTCAGGGTTCCAAGTGCCTGCAACGAATTGCTTTTGCCATTGTTCAGGTTGGTGATGGTCACTACAGCGGTTTCTCCACTTTCCAGTCGATTATTGCCATTGCCGCCTTGCGTATCATCTACAAGGAAACTGCCTACCGAAAGTTGTGGAGCCTGCAACACCACCGGCACCTGCAATGCATAACCCATGGTATCGTTGAAATTAATTTCCAGGGTAAACCAAACGGTGTGACCGTCTTGCACGTCGTCGTTGACGCTAAACGAAAAAGCACCGGAAAGGAACACGGAAGTACTGTCTTCAATGTCGCCGACGATTTCATCCCCGTCGAGGATCACCACATTATCGTCGGTAGTGCTGAGGGTAACACTGGTACCGATCGCCAGCACATAGCCCACATTGGCCAACTGAAGATTCATAGCCACCTTTTCGCCGTAATCTGCCTGCTGGTTGTTGTTGCCCAGGGCATCGTCCAATTCGAGCAGTTCGTTCACAACAAAGGGGCCAGAAGCAGGCGTAACATTGAGTGTCATTTGAACCGGCGTGTAATTGAACTGGGTGACGGTGACCACCAAATCCCCTACGTTTGTAAGGGCAGGAAAATCTAATACGGCCTGGCCGTTTTCCACCGCGGCAAGCGCCAGTGTTTGTCCCTCCCAGTAAAGGCTTACAAGGGCGCCTTCCACATCACAATCAACGGCAAGGCTGCTTTCACCAATGTAAAGGTTCCCGGGATTGCTGGCTGTTATTGTTTTTGCGGCACGCGTACGCGGCACTGTTGTTGGTTCGGCAAATGGGTTCCAGAAATCGGCCATTACTTCACCGCCGTTGTTGTAGGCAATAATCATGAGCGCGTTGCCAAAAGCCGCCATCGGTCCGATATGTGGCCGGAGATCGATGCCATCGGCATCCACCAGGTATTGGTTCATGCCATCCTGACCTTCCATAGGCGGGCTCCAGCTTTGGTAATCGCTGGAGAAAAAGCCGGCAATACCGCCCCATGCTTCGCCTGTGCTGGCGTTTCCTGCACGCTGGATGGCCTCACCCAGGCAATCACCACCGCCATTGTTGGTAAAGTTTCCTGCGCAGCAGGCCACCGCAATGACGATGGGGTACCGGTGCGCGTTTCGCAATTGTGCCACCGCATCCACATTGAAATTAGCGGAAGCCAGACCTTGTTCCCAGCCGTGTCCAGTGTAATTGTAGAGGCTAACCCCGCGGTTGTTCATCAATTGAACCAATTGGGAATTCACCGGATCACCAGCCAAATCGGCACTCTCATCACCAAGGGTTGGTGAATCCGCAGAATGGTCGCCATCATAAAACTCCCATACTTTTTCATATCCATCGGCCAGGTGCGTCACCTTCCATTCGTTGCCCTGCTGCCAGTCAGCCTGGTTGTCGTCGCCAATTCCCTGGCCCTGATCAGAGCAGGAAGCCATGGCAGTGGCCGTCCAGTTGTTGGTTGTGTCCACAAGCGGCGTCATTTCGTAATCGAGGTTACGTGCCACCATCACCTGCAGTTGCTCCACCGTTGCAGCGTTAAAACGGCCCACAAATACCTCTGGCAGGTGATCGGTACCATCCATATAGCCAAAACAATTGTCGCAGGAATAGTTGGTTCACCGCTCAGCCGCATTTGCGGGTCTATTTGGGTTTCATCACCTACCAACAACAGGTAACTGATGCCTTCATTTTCGTAAAAATCTTTCACCACATTGTAAATCGTAGCAGCATCTGCGGCGCCAACAGTAGAAAGAGGCACTACAGTGGTGTGAATGCCCATTTGTTTTTTCCAGGTAAGCAGCGGTTCCAGGGCGTCGAGGTAGGCATCTGGCGCAATCACCAGCATTTTTTCCGGATCAATACCGGAACTTCTGCTGCCGGCAAAGGCCTCATTGTTGACAAACATTTTCTCAAAAATTTGTTCAAAGCCTGCGCTTGCCGAAACAGGCTTGGCGCGCAACTCATTGTCGCCAGCCAACCCATTGGCATACACCCGCACGGTAATATCGTGGTAAACCCGCAGCACCTTGGTCACGGGGTTGTACTGTACTGGGAAAAGCCAGATGGCCTGTCCGCGCGCATTCCGCATGACAAACGGATCTTGTAATTCGGCCAGCGTTCCCGGGTAAAAATCATCGCGATCGTAGGCGCTTCCATAACTGTAAGGAACTGTAGCAGGATCAACATTGCGCTTCAAGTCGCCTTTCGATGGAGCAACCGCTACATTGAAAAACTCCTCGTAGGTACTGGAAACCACTTCAACAGCCATTGCCCCGCTTCCAGGGATGCGCAGGGCGGTGGCAAATTTGGAAACATCCGGCATGCCCGCAGCCTGCAGGGGCGTTCCACCTTCAAATACCGGAACAACAGCCTCGCCGCGGGGCGTTTGAACAGCCGCTTGCAAAATACCGCTTAGGTGGTATTCCAACGTGGTTTCACTGGTGCCCACTGGGGTCACATCAAGGCGGAAATGAGTGTTTGCCTGCGCTATCAAGGCGGTTACAGACAAACATGACAACAAAAAAGTAATTATGTTCTTCATAACTAAAGGTGTAAAAACTGGAGGCGGGGGCTCCATGTAAAGGAAAGATTGGGTTGGCTATCGAATGATGATGAATTGGCGACTGACGCCGTTGCTGCGCAGCCAATACAGGCCGGCATTCATGTTTTCCAGAGAGATTACTTCGGTACCAAAGGCTGAAAGCAATCGTTGCGCCACGAGTTGGCCATCTGCACTGAACAGTTGAACAGGGCTGTCATACGGGCTGTTGTTGCGGACAGCACACCAGCTGCTGGCAGGGTTAGGCCAAATCGCAATTGCGCTCTTTTTCGGCTCCAATACAGCACTCACACCTGGGGTATGCAAGCTGAAATAGACATCCTGAAAATTGCTGTTGTTATTCTCCTCATGCACCCGAAACCACAACCATGCCGCTCCCGAGACGCTGCCCGGCTGTACGATCAATTTTAGGTAACCCTGGATAGAATCGTATACCGGATTCATGCCGGAATTGGTGGGAATACCGATGTAACAGGCGCCATAATCGCACATATCGCTGTCCCAGCCTTCAGGAATATTGCCTTCCATAAAGCGCCAGCGTAACTTCAGCGTGTCGCCACCGGGGTTTTCAAGGTAAATAAAACACTCGTTGGCCAGATCAGGGTATACTTCCTGCTCCAGCAAGGCTTGTGGCAAAGGGAAAAACGTTTGGCATTTCACCCCGTTTGCAAACAAAAACACCAGTAACACACCTAAAACCAGGCGTATGGGAAAGAAAATATGGCTGTGGAAGTTTTTCATTTTCCCAGCCAAAGTAAGCATAAATTAGAACGCGTTCTAAACTTCAACACCCAATTTTGGAAAGTTGCCGACAAACCCGGTGGTACATGGGTGTTGTTTTTTTCAGCGCCCTGAATATACTTGGCCAAGCCTCAGTTGAATACACAATTTCAACAGACAGGATTACCCTTTGATCCAGGGTATCAATTCCTCCATTTGCCAGGCATTGTCAACGGAAAAACCACCCGTTTTGGTGCGTCTTAAACGACTCAGATAGGCGCCGCAACCGGCTTCCTGTCCCAAATCGTAGGCCAGCGAGCGGATATAAGTACCTTTTCCGCACAACACCCTGAAATCGGCCTGAAGCCCATCAGGATAATCCGGGTACAGCCAAATGGGCGCTCCCTTTTCGTTTATCGGGGCTGCGGATGCATCAGAGGGCTGCACCGGATGCAGGGGCCACAATTCGAAGGCGTGCATTTGCACTGTTCTGGGCTCCAGCTCCTGCACCTGTCCGGTGCGGGCATTTTTATACACACGCTTGCCATCCACCTTAATGGCCGAAAACATAGGAGGCACCTGCTGGATATCACCGCGAAACTTATCCAGCAAACCCGCCAGCAAGGCATCGTTCAAATGTGCCGTTGGTGCTGGATTTTCCGGTGGCTTTTCCAGGTCGTAAGATGCTGTAGTGGCGCCAAAGGTGATGGTACCAGTATACTCTTTTTCCATGTCCTGAAACGACTCAATACGCTTGGTATATTCCCCAAGACAAAGGATAAGCAAGCCGGTAGCCAGTGGATCAAGGGTGCCGGCATGGCCAATTTTGATCCGTTTAACGCCCAGTCGGCGCGAAAATCCGATGCGTATTTTGTTCACAACATCAAAGGAGGTCCACCCAACGGGCTTGTCCACCAACAACAGGGCCCCTTTGGGGAATTCGGCCGGAAACGTTCCGCCGGGTTCGAAAATAGTCAGCATGGGGCGAAGATAGGGAATTGACCACCGCAGCCAGCCAGACTACCCTTTATAAATTCGAATAGGCGGAAACATTCCCCCGGCATGCTGCACCAGCAACACATAGGGGCCGGTGGGGATGTTGTTCCCAACATCAAAGGTCTGGCGGGCATGCTGCAGCGGCGCATCCAGTATGGTTTGCCCTTTCAGATCGTACACCGTAATGCTGACGTTGCGCAGGTTCCGGAATACATCTTCCGGTATTTCCACCACTATCCTGTCGCGGAAGGGGCTGGGCGTAACCCGCACACCGGAACCCTTGCTTTGCTGCGCCACAGCATCAGCCATAATGGGCTGTAGGGCAATGTCCACAATGGCTAATTCGCCAGCAGTCAGTGTAATGTCGGGTATAATTTGGGTTTCATAACCGGGCTTTTCTGCCCTGATGCTAAAAATGCCAGCAACGGAAGCTCCTGTTTTATACTGTCCGGTTTGTTTGGTGGTATCAGCAAAAATGGTGTTTTCCACAAAAACCCTGGCGTTGTTCAGGGGCATCCCCGTTTGGGCATCCGTCACGGTGCCCTCCAGGTAGGCAGCCCTTGTATAATTGGGTTGATAAATGAAAAGTCCCTCATTCTTGGCGGTTGCGAAAACTATCCCGGACGGCAAATAAGGATCAGCGTCCCAAACCAGCGAGTTGCCCATAACGGCCCAGGCGGTTTCGATCAGGTTTTCGGGCCGGTGCGCATCAACGATGGTTAATTGGCCACCGTAGGAAGGGTTAATCAGGAAGTCGTTGAATACCCGCACATTGTGTACCTCCCTGCTGGGATCCTGACTGCAGTAATACACATCCAGCAGTTTGATGTTGTCCAAATCACTGACATCAAAAGCAGCCAGTGGCGCATTGAGTTTTTCGTCCGCAGCAAACAAGGTTTGGCTGTCGTCTGACAGCCAGGTGTTGTGGTTAAAGGCCCCTGGTGTTGGCTGTGTGGCAAGCAGTTGCGGGTTGGTCTTGTCGGTGATATCCACTACCCCAAACCAGCCGTTGTAAATTTCAGAAGTCCAGAGTGTATTGTCGCGGATGTACCCATCGTGTACATAAGCGTTGCTGTAATAACCTACTACGTGTGGATTCCAGGGGTCGCTGAGGCTGCAGATGACCGCACCGTTGCTCAGCATGTTGCCCGCAATGCCCCCAAAAAGATAGAGATAGCCATCGGCGGTAGCCAGTGCATGACTTTTGACAATTTGGTTTTCGTATACCCCATCGCCTTGCCAGGTTTTGTACAGGACGGTGTCGGGTAATTGCCGCAAATCAATGATGGTAACACCGCTGTTACTGGCTTCTGTACCCACATAGGCGAAACCACCCCAGGTTTTTACCTCACGCCAATTGTTGCTGATGCCGGGCACCGCAAAGCGTTGGAAAGGCTGTGTCGGGTTGCTGAGATCAACAATGCTGAGCCCCTTGCTGGTGCCTACCAGAGCGTATTCCGTTCCACTGCTGTCTACATAATGCCAGCATCCGGCCAGCGTGGCAGTATCGTAAGGCAAATGCCCGATCAATTGAAGTCCGGGTGAAGAAGTTTGGGCAAACAATACATTGCCAAAGAATAAAAAAAACAGACAGGCGGGCAGGGATTTGGACAGCATAAAAAATTGATCTAGATTATTTTGTGAAAGAAATAAGTCGGTTTTTTACAACGAAAAGTCGGGGAAAACGATTTAAAAAATCTCAAGTTTAACGCGATCTGTCGGTATTTTGCGGAAATAGCCCCAAAACAAGTCCACTCTAAATAAATTCCCTAGTTCCAATCGCGTATGCATCAGGTCCCCAAAATTGTCCGGTTAACAGACAAACTACTCGTTGGTTTGCACCGCAAGATGACATTTTTGAGGACAAAACACCGGAACTTTGGCAGTCCTTTATGCCACGCAGATGGGAGATCAGGCACCGGTTAAATACGGATCTGATCTCGATGCAGATTTACCCTTCAGGTTTCGATTTTAAACCAGATATCCCATTTGAAAAATGGGCCGTTGCCGAAGTAAGCACGCTGGAACTGATACCCGAAGGCATGGACGCGTTTAACCTGAAATCCGGACTGTATGCTGTATTTATCCATAAAGGCAGCCAAAAAGACCTGCGCACCTTTCAATACATCTTTGAAACATGGCTGCCAGCATCAGACTTCAGGTTGGACCAGCGGCCGCATATTGAGGTATTGGGCGAACACTACCGCATCAACGATCCAAATGCAAGGGAGGAAATCTGGGTTACTGTTCAACACAAATGAGTTAAATCGGACTATTTTGGTTGCTTCGGCAGTTTTACCGTGAAGGTTGTGCCCTTTCCTGGCTCCGATTTTTTTACATAAATTTTGCCGCTGTGGTATTGTTCCATGATGCGCTTGGAGAGCGATAGCCCAAGCCCCCAACCCCTGGTTTTGGTGGAATAGCCAGGTTTGAAAATGGTTTTTATCCGGTTGGCAGGAATGCCTTTCCCAGTGTCGGATATATCGAAGCAGTAAAATTCGGGTTCTTCGTACAGCACGGCGGTAATCACCCCTATCCCCTCTTCCATTGCGTCTATGGCATTGCGCAACAAGTTCTCCACCACCCAGTCAAAGAGGTGCGGATTAATGTACACGGTAGCTTCAGGATATTCATTTGGATTAGGAAAATCGAACGTAACCCTTCGCGGCGCGCGGCGCTGCATGTATTCCCGGTTTTTTTCCAGCTGCTCGTACAGGTTAAAAGGGCGGAGTTCCGGCTGCGCGCCAATTTTTGAAAAACGGTCGGCTACCAATTCCAGTCGGCTCACATCGGTGCGCAGTTCGGTCACCATTTCCCGGTTACCGGGATTGTCTTCGTTCACCGCATCGAGGGCTTCCACCCAGCCCAGGATGGCCGTAATGGGCGTACCCAACTGGTGCGCAGTTTCCTTTGCCATACCCAGCCAAACCATATTCTCCTCTGCTTTACGGGCGGCACTAAAGCCCAGATACCCAAACGCAATAAAGGCAGCAATAAGCATCAACTGGATGTAGGGATACCAGTTGAGCAGCGACAAAAGGTGGGAATGTGAGTAGATGAGGGTTTGGTTAATGTCGGGTGGAATGGCAAAAATAATGGTATCAGCACCAGAAGCAATCATTTTCTGCAGCGCCTTACGCACGAGTGTGGTATCCATCTCCTGCAGGTTATTGTCGTCGATGTTCCGGTACATCTCGATCTGGTAGGTCTCATCGAGAACCACCACAGGAATCGTGGTATTGTCTGTGATAATGCGCTGGGGGAGGGTAAAATCGTTGTTCAGGTCCAGGTCATTGTTGGCCAATTGGCGCATCGCCTCTGCAAACTGTTGCGCCTGCTGGTTCTCACGCTCCGCCAGGCGGTCGGCGATATAACGGGTATACACCAGCGAGATGATAATGATGACCACCCCTGCCGCTGCGAGATACCATTTCCAATGTGCTTTGCGGGTATAAATATCCATGCTAACTTTAAGTTCCGGTATATTGCTTTTTGAAAGGCCAGCCTTCCGGATTTGAATGCGCAAATTAACCCTAAGCCGCGTTTCGAGACAACTTTTACAATATTTTGTTAAAACGCAAATCACCGACTTTTAGCGTGTAAACAGCCTAATTCCTTTATTTTACCTTAAAATATATTTTGTTTAACCAAAACCCCTTTAAAGTTAAACAAAAGACTCACATCTTATGTTATGGAACCTATGACCAAGCAAAACGTTTCCGGCAAGAAAGCGGCGCAAAAAGTGATCGTGATTGGCTCGGGATTCGCCAGTCTTTCTGCAGCGTGCCATCTTGCTGCAGCCGGGCTAGAAGTAAAAATTTTAGAAAAAAACAGCACCGCTGGTGGTCGCGCGCGACAATTCAGCCACGAGGGCTTTGTCTTTGACATGGGACCATCATGGTACTGGATGCCCGATGTTTTCGAGCAATTTTTTGCGCATTTTGGCAAAAAAGTGTCAGATTACTACGATCTCAAACGCCTGGACCCCTCCTACATTGTGCATTTTGGCCCCAACGATGCAATGTCGCTTCCTGCCGACATGAACGCGCTGGAGGCCTTGTTCGAACAATACGAGCCTGGCAGCGCCGTCAATTTGCGCAAGTTTTTGAAAGAGGCTGCTTACAAATATCAGGTTGGCATGCGCGACTTTGTGCAAAAGCCCAGTCGCTCTTTGTTGGAATTTGCGGATTTTCGGATACTGACCAGCCTGTTTCGCCTTCAAATGTTTAGTTCGATTTCAAAACATGTCAGAGCCTTGTTTCGAAATGAAAAACTGATACAATTACTGGAGTTCCCTGTACTTTTCCTGGGCGCTACGCCGCAAAAAACGCCAGCACTGTACAGCCTGATGAACTACGCCGACATGTCGCTGGGCACCTGGTACCCTATGGGCGGCATGCACAAGATTATTGAAGGCATGGTTAGCCTGGCGCGCGAACTGGGTGTCAGTTTCGAATTCAACCATGAAATAGCAAAAATTGACGTTGAAAATGGCCTCGCCACTGGCGTAACCACCAGTACAGGTGCCTTTTATCCTGCTGACCTGGTGGTTGGCGGCGCCGATTACCAGCACATTGAGTCGACATTACTCGCACCAGAATACCGCAACTACAGCAACAAATACTGGGAGGACCGCACCATGGCGCCTTCCTGCTTGCTGTACTATGTTGGCGTCGATAAGCGGCTTAAAAACCTGCTCCACCATAATTTATTCTTTGATGCCGACTTTGGAAGGCATGCACATGAAATTTACGAGTCGCCACAATGGCCCGACAAACCGTTGTTTTACGTGAGTGCACCCTCGGTAACCGACCCCAGCGTGGCACCGGAAGGCTGTGAAAACCTGTTTTTGCTCATTCCTGTGGCCCCTGGGCTGGAAGACACCGAAGCCGTCCGCGACCGATATTTCGAGCTCATCATGGACCGTTTGGAGCAGCTCACAGAACAATCCATTCGTCCACACATCGTATACAAACGCTCCTACGCCCACGCAGATTTCGTAAGCGATTACCACGCTTTCCGGGGCAATGCCTATGGCCTGGCCAATACTTTGCTGCAAACCGCATTTTTGAAACCAGGGCTAAAAAACAGGAAAGTAGCCAACCTCTACTATACTGGTCAAACTACGGTACCCGGCCCGGGTGTTCCCCCATCACTCATCAGCGGTGAAGTGGTATCAAGAGAAGTGGTTCGGGAATGGGGCAATCGATAAATTTTATACCAATACCTGTTCATTAATAAAGCTAACTTTTTATTGCGTTATGATCAATCACCTGGAACTGTACGATAGCACTTGTTTTGAATGCAGCCGCTTGATTACCAACCGGTATTCAACGTCTTTTTCCATGGGAATCCGGGCTTTTCACCCCAGGTTTCGCGACCCGATCTACGCAATTTACGGCTTTGTGCGTTTTGCGGATGAAATTGTGGACACCTTCCACGACCACCCCAAGCATGAACTGCTCCAACGTTTCAAGGAGGATACCTACCGCGCTATTGAAGAAAAAATCAGCCTCAACCCTGTGCTGCATACATTTCAGATGGTCGTACACAAATATGCTATTGAAACCGAGTTGATCGATGCCTTTTTAAAGAGCATGGAAATGGATTTGGAGCAAAGCAATTACAATGAAGAAGGCTACAACGAATACATTTATGGTTCTGCTGAGGTGGTAGGACTGATGTGCCTGCGTGTATTCTGTCAAGGTAACCAGGAACAGTTTGAGGCGCTCAAGGCGCCAGCCCGCCGACTGGGTGCGGCCTTTCAGAAAATCAATTTCCTTCGCGACATCGCCAGCGATTACGATGATCGTGGCAGGGTATATTTCCCCGGTGTCGACTTTGAACATTTTGACCAGACACAAAAGGCAATCATCGAATCCGACATTGGCGCCGATTTTGACGCCGCACTGGAGGGTATCCGACGCCTGCCCAAGGGCGCCCGGTTTGGCGTGTATCTGGCCTATAAGTATTATCGTCAGTTGTTTGCCAAGATCTGCCTGGTGCCTGCCCAGCAGGTTGCGGCCTCCCGAATCAGGGTGTCCGACAAGCGAAAAGTGTACTTGTTGTTCAGTTCTGCCCTCCGGCATGGTTTGAATGCGTTGTAAAATCAGCGCATTCGGTAGTGATTATCATTCCGACTAAGCGCTTTTTTCCTGAAAATTGATGGAAGGCATTTCACTTTCCAATTATCAGGCATGCATTTCTCCTACACCCAACCCAGTGATGCTGAAAAGCATTTTTCTGACCTGCAAAACACCCTGACTGATCAGTTTGAGCACCATTTCCCCGATCCAATGGCGCTTAAAACAGTCATTATTCTGCCCAGCCTCAGCCTGGATCCTGAAATACTGCTCAAAATCAAGGGTAACATCTATTACGAGGAGCGCATGCTTTGTTTGTTGATGCTGCTCCGTATGCCCCGAACCCACATCATTTACCTGAGCAGCATGCCCATCCACCCGGAAATCGTGGATTATTACCTGAACCTGCTACCTGGTATCACTGGCCAGCATGCCCGCGATCGGCCTACATTAATCAGCTGTTACGACGCATCCAACCGCCCCTTGACTGCTAAAATACTGGCGCGACGACGGCTGATCGAAAAAATCAAACGACACATTCCCCATGGCCATGTAGCCCATTTGTCTGGCTTTAACATTACTTCTCTGGAGCAGAACCTCGCGCTGCAACTCAATGTTCCGGTGTATGGTTGCGCGCCATCACTCTCCTATTGGGGCACCAAAAGCGGAAGCCGGAAATTGTTTCGGAAGGCCGGGTTGAACCTTCCACCTGGGTATGAGGATCTGAGTTCTATAGCAGAAGTAGCCGTTGCCCTACAGGCGCTGCACGAACAGGATCCCTCTATTCGAAAAGCGATGGTGAAGCTAAATGATGGATTTTCCGGCGACGGAAACGCTATTTTTTCCTTTGAAAAAGTGCCTGCTCCTACCCCGGAAAACCTGAGGGATGGACTCAAATTTGTGGCCAGCGACATGACCTACGACCTTTTTGAGAAAAAATTTACCCAGATGGGTGGCATCGTCGAGGCCTTTCTGACAGGAGAGGAAAAAGTTTCGCCTTCTGTACAATGCCGCATCACTCCCCTGAACGAAGTTTGCGTGGTGTCGACCCATGATCAGATACTGGCTGGTGAAGACGAACAGATATATACCGGGGCCAGCTTCCCCGCCAACCCGGAATATTGCCGAGAAATTGGGGAGATGGGCTATAAACTGGGGGTGATTATGACAGAATTTGGCATCATGGGCCGCTTTGGCATTGATTTTATTTCCCTGAAAAACAATGATGGCAACTGGGAGCATTATGCCATTGAGATCAACCTTAGAAAGGGCGGAACCACCCATCCTTACCTCATGCTACAGTTTTTAACCGATGGGGAATACGATTACGAAAGCGGATTGTACCGCATGCCTAATGGTCAAACGCGTTTTTACGTAGCCACCGATGGCCTGCAAGCTGCGCAGTACCGTTGCCTCACCCCACCTGATTTGATTGACATCGCCATCTGCTATAATTTGCATTTCAACAGCACTATTCAGGAGGGGGTTACCTTCCACCTGCTGGGCGCTTTAAGTGAGTTTGGAAAGTTGGGTATTGTTTGTATTGGCAAAACCCCGGAACGTGCCAAAGAATTTTACGAGCGCACCGTAGAGGTGCTTAACCTGGAAACATCCGCTGAATCGGGCGCGTTGTGCGAACAATCCGAACTGGATTAATCAAAATTCTTCTGGAATGCCAACCGATTAACCCGAATCCATCGGGCTGAGTTTTGTAGTTTTGTCCCGCTAAAACAAAGCTCATGTTCAATTTGATACATAAAGAAGGCCGCGGCATGTTGCTAACGCTTGGCCTTACCCTTATCCTACTCAACGCAGCGGCCTGGTATCGCCTGCCCGCCATAGCCTTTTGGCTCATTGTACTGGCCTCGGTGGTGGTGTATGCACTGGTGTTGCAGTTTTTTCGAAATCCGGTGAGAAAATTGCCAGCAGCCGACAACAATTTGGTGTACGCTCCTGCAGATGGTAAAATCTGCGTGATCGAACAGGTAATGGAAAACGAGTTTTTTCATGAAAAACGCCTGCAGGTTTCCATTTTCATGTCGCCGCTCAACGTGCACGTCAACCGGAACCCACTCAGCGGAAAAATTGCCTTTTTCCGCTACCATCCAGGTAAATTCCTGGTTGCCTGGCATCCTAAAAGCAGCGAGGAAAACGAGCGCACCACCGTAGTATACGATACCGGAACGGTGAAAATTCTCATGCGGCAAATTGCCGGTGCTGTGGCGCGCCGCATCCGCTGGTATGTTCATGAAGGCCAGGATGTTGTTCAGGGCGATGATATGGGCTTCATTAAATTCGGATCGCGGGTCGATCTTTTTTTACCCCTGGATGCCAAAGTAGAAGTTAAAATGGATGAAATGGTGAAAGGGAATAAAACGGTGATCGCCCGTTTGTAGCGCCATTTTTTCTAAAAAAATGGCAAAAAAATGGGCCAGCCAAATCTTGGCTGACCCATATTGTATTCCAAAAAGGCAAACTGTATTTTAATCGGTCTTTAGCCATTGGCCTTTAGTCTTTGGCTTTGCTCCGAAGAATTAACTATTTGATTTTCAATCTATTACCATTTAACAAAATATTCGTTGATAAATTATGCACACGCTGTTTTAAAGTGGGTGTTCAAAATTTAATGCTAATATTTCTGGTATTTAACCTGGTACAGTATTTAAATCGAGATCGAAGCCAAAGACTAAAGACCAATGGCTTAAGCCCATCTTACTGCTGGATCATCAGCTTCGCCGTACTGATTCCCTTGTTGGATACCAGTTCGAGCAGGTAAAGGCCACCCGGCAAAGCAGGAATTTGAACTGCCTTGCGGTACTCCCCTGCAGAAACCAGGCCCAAATCTTCTTCCTGAATCAACTGTCCGGCCAAATTGCGCAGGCGATAGCGCAGGCTTTCGGCCTGGGTCAGGTCAAAACTCAGGTTGAAACGGTTGCTGGCGGGGTTAGGGGCAATCTGAAGCGCATTCAAATTACTGTTCAGGTTAACCGTGCTGGTATATACCGGGAGCGGGAACGTTGTTCCGTCGGCCAGGGCCACCCACACACCAAAACCAGGCTGGTTGCCACCAAAAAAGCCAGAGGCAAAAACAGTTGCAGACTCCCCTTCCAAACCAGAAACATCTGCCGTGTAACTGGCTACTACCGTATTGTTGTCGGCAGCAGGTGTGATATCGAGTACGTAAGATGCTGCAGGTACATTGGCATAGTTGCTGAATTCACCGTACGCAATGTTATCGAATACAACAGGACCATTCTGCACTTTTACATCAACCTCCGGTGCATCCGTTGAACCGTGGAAAAGCACGAGATCAACTCCAGTGCCGGTTTCAGCGCGCTCACGAGCAGTAGGGTTAACACTGAGGGTAAATGGCGTAACCGGATCGCCAACTACACCATTGGCCATTACTGTATAGGTGCTGCCGTTGTCCAGTGTAACCGGGAATACCGCAATGGCATCCGCAGCACTGACACTGTTGGCTGGAGCAACAGCGATGTCGAGCTGGGTACCGGCTGGCAAATAGAGGTATGGTGTGGCTGACCGGAAGGCAAAGTCGTCGATGGCTTTGTCACCATTAATATAGACATCTACCGTCGGATCAGGTGCATTGTGAATAACCTGGACGCGGGCTACCGGCGTAGCAGGAAGTTCAATCACCGTGCCGTCTGCAAGGGCAGCAAACAAACCAAAAGATGGCGTTCCACCCAACAAACCGCTGGCAAATACACGGGCGGCAGCACCGCCGAGTCCGCTAAGATCAGCCAGGAAAGTAGCCACAATAGCAGGTTGTCCTGCTGCCTTTACGTCAAGGTAATAGCGAGCGGCAGGCAGATCGACATAAGGTGTAAATTCGCCATAGGCAAGGTTGGAAATCAGGTTGCCTGCCAGGCGCTCGTCTACATCAACTGCAGGAGCGTCTGGAGAACCGTGGAAAACACTGATGCTTACTTCACCCGCGTTGCCAAACTCCTGTGCCAGATCAATGAATAAATTAAACGGCGTGGTCGGATCGCCTACGATACCACCTGCCACAACATTCAGGGTAGCACCAGTAGGTAAATTCACCGGAAACACCGCTATGGCATCGGCTGCTGATGTTGAATTTGAAGGCGCAATACCGATGTTGAAACCCCGGTCGGACGGCAGGCTTACAAATGGCGTTGCCGTGCGGAAAGCAAAGTTATCGATCAATAGTTGCTCACCAACGTACACATCCACCGTTGGCTCAGGAGAATTGTGAATCACCTGAACACGGGCTGTAGGCGTTGCAGGAAGTTCGAGTACTGTACCATCAGACAAAGCAGCAAACAAACCAAAAGCCGGTGTGCTGGTCAGCAAACCGCTGGCAAAAACTACTGCTGCACCACCTGCCAGACCGGAAATATCGGCACGGAAACTGGCAACCACATCCGGACTGCCATTGGCACGAATGGCGAGGTCGTAAACACCAGGGGTAAGGTTGAAGTAGGGGGTAAGGTCACCATAACTGGCGTTGGTAATGATGTTTCCAACAAATGTCGCATCTACATCCACGGCTGGGGCATCCGTTGAACCGTGTAAAACGGCGACATCAACATTGGCTGGATCAACCGAGGTTTCTTGTCCCATATCGGTCGTGATCAGGGTAAACGGTGTCGTTGGGTTACCTACTATACCGGAAGCAACCACCACATACGTTTTCCCTTCCTCAAAGGTTACCGGGAATACCGCGATGGCATCACCGGATGAAGTGGAATTTTCTGGCGCCACACCAACATTGATCAGCACATTGGCCGGTACCTCAATGAATGGCGTAGCCGTGCGGTATACAAAATCATCGATCAACAGGTCTGCGTTGGCATAAATGTCCACCGTAGGCGAAGCGCTGTTGTGGATAACCTGTAAGCGTGCCGTTGGCGTTGGTGGGGTGTAAACCGGGAATTCTACTACGGTGCCGTTGGGCAGGGCAGCAAACAGACCAAAGGCTGGCGTTCCGTTCAGCAAACCACTGGCAAAAACACGGGCAGCACCGCCAGCCAAACCACTCAGGTCGGCTACGAAACTGGCTACCACCGTGGGGGCGCCGGCAGGCTTCACATCCAGGATGTACGTATCGGGTGCAACACTCAGGTAACCGGTGAATTCACCGTAAGCCAGGTTGGTCACCAGATCGCCCACACCTTGTGCAGCAATGTCTACTGCCGGGGCGTCCGTAGCGCCGTGCAGCGCGTTGAAGTCTACCTGGGCGGGGTCGAGGGATGCCTCACGGGCATTGTCGTCTACAATCAGGGTAAATGGTGTGGTCGGGTCACCAACGATGCCGGAGGCGGTAACCACATACGTTTTCCCTTCCTCAAAGGTTACCGGGAATACCGCGATGGCATCACCGGCAGAGGTGGAGTTTTCAGGCGCCACACCAACATTAATGAGCACATTGGCCGGTACATCAATGAATGGCGTAGCCGTGCGGTACACAAAATCGTCGATCAACAGGTCGTCGTTGGCATAAATGTCCACTGTAGGCGAAGCGCTGTTGTGGATAACCTGTAAGCGTGCCGTTGGCGTTGGTGGGGTGTAAACCGGGAATTCTACTACGGTGCCGTTGGGCAGGGCAGCAAACAGACCAAAGGCTGGCGTTCCGTTCAGCAAACCACTGGCAAAAACACGGGCAGCACCGCCAGCCAAACCACTCAGGTCGGCTACGAAACTGGCTACCACCGTGGGGGCGCCGGCAGGCTTCACATCCAGGATGTACGTATCGGGTGCAACACTCAGGTAACCGGTGAATTCACCGTAAGCCAGGTTGGTCACCAGATCGCCCACGCCTTGTGCAGCAATGTCTACTGCCGGGGCGTCCGTAGCGCCGTGCAGCGCGTTGAAGTCTACCTGGGCGGGGTCGAGGGATGCCTCACGGGCATTGTCGTCTACAATCAGGGTAAATGGTGTGGTCGGGTCACCAACGATGCCGGAGGCGGTAACCACATACGTTTTCCCTTCCTCAAAGGTTACCGGAAATACCGCGATGGCATCACCGGATGAAGTGGAATTTTCTGGCGCCACACCAACATTGATCAGCACATTGGCCGGTACATCAATGAATGGCGTAGCCGTGCGGTATACAAAATCATCGATCAACAGGTCGTCGTTGGCATAAATGTCCACTGTAGGCGAAGCGCTGTTGTGGATAACCTGTAAGCGTGCCGTTGGCGTTGGTGGGGTGTAAACCGGGAATTCTACTACGGTGCCGTTGGGCAGGGCAGCAAACAGACCAAAGGCTGGCGTTCCGTTCAGCAAACCACTGGCAAAAACACGGGCAGCACCGCCAGCCAAACCACTCAGGTCGGCTACGAAACTGGCTACCACCGTGGGGGCGCCGGCAGGCTTCACATCCAAGATGTACGTATCGGGTGCAACACTCAGGTAACCGGTGAATTCACCGTAAGCCAGGTTGGTCACCAGATCGCCCACGCCTTGTGCAGCAATGTCTACTGCCGGGGCGTCCGTAGCGCCGTGCAGCGCGTTGAAGTCTACCTGGGCGGGGTCGAGGGATGCCTCACGGGCATTGTCGTCTACAATCAGGGTAAATGGTGTGGTCGGGTCACCAACGATGCCGGAGGCGGTAACGGCATAGGTCTTGCCGTTTTCAAGATTTACCGTAAAACCTACCAGTGTATCATTTACGGAAGTACTGGTTTCAGGGGCTATACCGAGGGTTATGTCTACGCCAGCTGGTACAAAGATGTAAGGCGTGGCTGTGCGGAATTCAAAATCATCAATCAGCAGGTCGTCATTGGCATATACGTCAACAGTAGGAGACGGACTGTTGTGAATCACCTGTACGCGAGCAACAGGAGCAGCAGGCAACGTAACTACCGTACCGCCGGGCAGGGCGGCATAAAGTCCAAAAGAAGGGGTGCCTCCCAAAAATCCACTGGCAAATACACGGGCAGCAGCGCCGCCAAGGCCACTAAGATCGGCCAGAAAAGTAGCCACAATGGTAGAACTTCCTGCAGGCTTTACGTCAAGATAGTATACACCTGGCGCCACTTCAAGATAGCCCGTTTGTTCGCCATAAGCAAGGTTAGCGACAAGGGTTCCGCCAGTACGAACGGCAACATCCACGGCAGGTGCATCGGGAGAACCATGCGTTACCTGAATGGCCACTTTGTCGGGAGCAGAGGCTATTTCCTGCGCCATGTCGTCGGTCAGAAGCGTAAACGGTGTGGTCGGATCACCAACTACACCCGATGCCGTTACGGCGTAGGTCTTACCATTTTCAAAAGTACCCGGGTAAGTAGCGATGGCATCCGCCACACTCATACTGTTGCCCGGGGCAATAGCGATGGAAAGTGGAATTCCTGCCGGCACGTCAGAAAATGGCGTAGCGGTCCGGAATGAAAAATCATTCAACAGCAAAATACCGTTGACATAAATGTCGACCGTAGGGTCAGGTGCATTGTGAATGATTTGTAGCCTGGCGGTTTGCGAAAACGCCGTTTGGACTACAAACAATAATGCAAAGAGTAAGGACAAAATTGGTTTCATGTAAAAAAGATTAAGGTTGGAAGTTTGTTAATGAGTCCTTAACATAGGTTTGTTTAATGTTGTTTAGCAAAAACAGTAAAAAGATTAAACAAATACCGAATTGCTAATTGGCGTCACTCCAAATGTCAAAAACCGTCTTTTCTACATTGGCTCCAATAGTAAGCGCCAATACCGTCCCGTTGCCCGCTGGTAAACAGCGCGCAAAAAACCCCGAAGGTGTCCGTTTGGATACCTTCGGGGTTTTAAAATAAACAGATACACTAAATGTAAACCTTACATCGCGTTGATAATAGCCCTAAAGTCATCTGGCTTAAGCGAGGCGCCACCGATCAAGCCCCCATCGACATCGGGCATAGAGAACAGTTCCTGGGCATTTTGGGCATTACAAGAGCCTCCGTACAAAATGCTGGTGCTGTCGGCAACTGCCGCGCCGTATTTTTCCGCCAACAAGGCCCGAATGGCAGCATGCATTTCCTGTGCCTGATCGCTACTGGCCGTACGGCCTGTTCCGATAGCCCAAATGGGCTCATACGCAATTACCACCTTGGCAAAGTCAAATTCATTCAAGTGAAAAAGGCTCTCCTTCAACTGCGCCGCAACATATTGAACATGGGTATTGGATTCCCGGATACCCAGGGGCTCGCCACAACAGAAGATCGGACGCATTCCCTTTTGCAAAACCAAGTCGGTTTTTTGGGCCAGCATAGCGCTACCCTCTTCAAAATATTGCCGGCGTTCGGAATGCCCCAGAATCACAAAATCGGCGCCTACCGATACCAGCATATCAGCGGAAATTTCGCCGGTGTAGGCACCTTTTTCTTCCTGGTGACAGTTCTGCGCAGCCAGGCGGTAGTTTTTTTGCCCTTTCAGCAATTGTGCAACAGCCTGTAAGTGTACATATGGCGCTCCAAAAACCACCAGTCCACGGGGTTCTTCTCCGTTTTCCAGCACGGCGCTGACCAAATCCAGGCCTTCCTGGAAAGTTTTGTTCATTTTCCAGTTTCCGGCAACTATTTTTTGACGCATGGGAATTGATTTGGGAAATTAATTTAAACGATAAAGGGCAAAGATTACACAACATCGAGCAAATTCCAAATATCAAAACCCAAATCAAAAAACCCAAATCCGAATGTTGTACTTTCGCATCGAATGGCAAAGACGCAGCAACAACGGATTATCCTTGGACTGAAGGTCCGGCAGTTTCGGCAGGAACTGGGTTGGAATTTTGAGGAGCTGAGCCAGCGAACCGGCATTTCGGTTTCTTACCTCAATGAAATTGAAAAGGGTAAAAAATACCCCCAGCCGGAAAACCTGGAAAAAATTGCGCAAGCCCTATCCATCACCCCGGAATTTCTGACCTCTCCCGAACTCACCAAGCAGTTTGCGCCGCTTGGCGACCTTTTGAAGAGTAACTTCCTCAATGAGTTGCCCCTCGATCTGTTTGGCATCGGACTACAGCAAGTCGTGGAAATTATCGCGCGCGCGCCCGATCGGGTAAATGCATTCATCTCTGCATTGCTGGAAATCGCCCGCAACTATTCCCTGCGTGACGAGCATTTTTTCTTCGCCGCACTCCGCGCCTATCAGGAACTGCATTTCAATTATTTTGAAGACATAGAATTGGCTGCAGAGCTTTTTGCCGCACAGCACCAACTTCCCGACAACGGCGGCGTACCCGCCACCCAGTTGGCCGAAATCCTTCAAAAAGAGTTTGGCTATAAAATTGATGAGCAGGGCCTGGAAAAATATCCCGAACTGCAAAGTCTGAGAACGGTATTTATCCCAAAGCGAAAGCGGCTGTTGCTCAATCCGCGACTTAGCGACCGGCAACGCGCTTTCCAACTGGCCAAAGAACTGGGCTTTAACGTACTCCAACTCAAAGAGCGGCCACTTACATCCACCATCCTTCGGGTAGACTCTTTTGAAGAGGCACTCAACAATTATCTGGCCGCCTATTTTGCCGTGGCCATCCTAATCAACCGCCATGCCTTTGTTCGTGATCTGAGTGCGTTTTTCAAGCAAAGCAGCTGGAACCCTCAACTACTCGGGCACTTGATGACCAAATACCAGGCCAGTCCTGAGGTGCTTTTTCAGCGTTTCAATGTAGTATCCAAAGCTTTCGACCTGTCCAAAATATTCTTTCTCCGGATTATTCACAATGTGGAAAACGACAGCTTCGAAATCGATAAGGAATTGCACCTCAACCGTCGGCACCAGCCCCACGCAACTGGGCTGCAAGAGCACTATTGCCGGCGTTGGGTCTCCATTAGCCTGTTGAATGAATTGCACGATAATGGCCCTGCCGAGGCTGTTCCCGCACCCAAGGCAGGCGTGCAAAGGGCTTCTTTTATAGATTCAGGTGAGGAATATCTTTGTTTATCGCTGGCCAAGCACAGTTACCCAACAATGCACCGCAATGTGAGTGTTACACTGGGTATTTTGCTGGATGACAAAGCCAAAGCCACCCTGCGTTTCTGGAACGATCCCGCTATCGCCAGAACAACCGTAGGCGTCACCTGCGAGCGCTATACCGTGCAGGATTGTGAGTCGAGGGCAGCCGCTGCGAGTATCGTGGAGAAAAAGGAGGTCAGAAAGAAAATGCAGGACACCCTAAAAACCCTTTTAGAAGGGAAGTGACCAGGTTTTGGTCTTTGGCTTTGACCAGAAGTACTAATAACTTGGTTTTCAAACCACCAAAAGATGCTCGAAATGAACCCGCTAAGTATCAGGACACAATTAAATGATAAAATAAACGCAGCGATTTGTGACAAGACAAGGCACTATTGAAAACATAGCAGCGATATGTCTGAAAAAAATAACGCTGTATTGACGCAAAAGAGCAAAGTGGATTTTGATATTTAATTGTGTACTGATACTTATCAATGAAGAACACCCAATTAACGCATTCACGATAATATGATTATTGTTCAGGACAAATTGGTCAGCGACGCGCTGGTTGAAGAACATTTTATCTGCAATCTGGACGCCTGTAAGGGCGCCTGCTGCTGGGAAGGAGATTCCGGCGCGCCCTTGGAAGACGCGGAGCTAGCCATACTTAGGCGTATCTACGAAGATGTTAAACCATTTCTTAGTCCGGCAGGCATTGCAGCCCTCGAAAAACAAGGCGCTTACACCTGGTTTGAGGAGGCGGGTGAGTGGGGAACACCCCTCGTCGACAATGGCCCCTGTGCTTACATGACCCTGCACAATGGTGTGGCACAATGTGGCATCGAACAAGCCTGGAAGGCAGGGGCTACCGATTTTCGGAAACCGATTTCCTGCCATTTGTACCCCATTCGCGTAGAAAAAAACGAGGAACAAAATTTTGAAGCCCTCAACTACCATGAATGGGACATCTGTTCGGCGGCTTGTTCCCTGGGGAAAAAAGAACAAGTTCCCGTGTACAAGTTTCTGAAGGAAGCCATCATTCGGAAATACGGCGAAGCATTTTACGAAGAGTTGGATGGCGCCGCGGAATTCATGCGGCAAAACAAAGATTAGGCAGCTTGCATTTTATTTGCAGACCGGTATGCTTTCGGCTGCGCAGCACATTAAAAAAGGGGCATGACGTCGGTCGTCTTGCCCCTTTTAAACCTAAATTTCACACAAATAGCTATTCTGTTACAGCTGCAATTAGGGTTTAACCCGTTTCACTGCGGTCTCTTCTGAATTTTCCTGAAAAATCTCCGCGCGGGTGCGGTAAGCAACCTGCTCCAGCATTTTAATTTGCTTTTCACGCTCGAGTTTAAAGCGTTCGAAATCTTCACCCTTAATGGGTTCTGGTTGCGGCAAATTGAGCCGCAAATGGTCCACCTGTTTGCCGTTTTTCCAAAACCTGAAACAAACGTGCGGGCCGGTAGCCAATCCCGTTGAACCTACATAACCGATGGTTTGCCCCTGCACAACCCGCGCACCCGGACGAATGCCTTTTGCAAAGCCCTTCATGTGCAGGTATTGGGTTTCATAGGATTTGTCGTGACGAAGCTTTACAAAATTGCCGTTGCCGCCCCGACGGGTGGCTTCTTCCACAACCCCATCAGCCACCGCGATAATCGGTGTGCCATAAGGCGCAGCATAATCGGTTCCAAAGTGCGGGCGGTTGTACCCAAGAATTGGATGCATCCGTTTCATGGAATACCGGCTGGATATTCGGCTGAATTTTACCGGGGCCTTCAAAAAGGCTTTGCGCGCCGGGTGACCTTCGTAATCAAAATATTGGGTGCGGTCGCTGGTGTTATCGAAACTGAACGCATAATACTGCTGCCCATCACGCTCATACAAGGCCGCAAGAATTTTACCTGTTCCTACAGCCTTACCCTCAACATAGTGTTGTTCGTAAACAACCTTAAATTTATCGCCTTGTTTCTGGTGATAAAAATCCACAGAAGCAGACAACACATCGATCATGCCATCCGCCAGCTCATAACTCAAACCATTGTCGGTAAGGGCCTGCCAGAAATTTGTTTCCAGCACACCAGATGAAGACACCACTTCCGTCTGAACATCGCGCTTAAACACCTCAACGGTATAGGGCGCTGTCAGTTGAAATACGGTATAAGAATAAGGAGAGGGCTCATACACCATGTACAATGGCTTTTCACCCTGGATAGTCGACAGGTAGGAAAGTTTTTTACCCACCCGCATGGAGTTGATGTTGAACTTGTCCTTGCAGTTGGCCACTATCTGTTGCACACCGGTGTAGTCAACACCTTGTTTGATGAGAAGGGTGCCCAGTACATCACCGTAACGCAACTCGTCCTCAAACAAGTGAAACTCATCAATGGCAAAACCCCAGCGCATGTTGGCTGGCGTTACTGGCAGCGCATCCAGTGAAGGTGGCGCAAAGGCCAGTGCAGCGGCTTGACGGGTGGAAGTATTTTGCAAATAGGCTATGGAGAAAGCAATTCCTACGGCAGTTATTCCAGCGATGATCCAATTGCGTGTAGCAGATTTGAGGAACTTGCGCTGCGAAGGCTGCGGCTTTATTTCGTCTAAACTCACAGGTCGTGATTATTTCGTTACAATAGAAGTCTTCCCAATTAGGTATGGGCAAAAATAGAATTCGGTTCTGAATATTTACCTGTCCAGTCCAAAAATTAACTAAAACAGGGTGAAAAACGCCCCAAATGATCCAATAACGCTATCTGAAGGAGTCGTTTATCTGCGCTAAAACACCTTTTCCAGGGCAAAGATCCTTTTCCTGCAGGGAATTTAGGGGGGCTTCCACGGTATGAAACACACTGTGAAGGTCTCTTCCTTCCGGATGCACAAAAAGCAAACCGGTCAGTATTTCGCCGCGTTGCTCTGCATTGTTCAAAGCGCTGAGCGCAGAAAAACGGTTGCGTGGATCCCAGCCTTTTGCCACCTTGCTCAGATGAATGATGGAACCATCGTGCATGGCCACATCCAGGGAACTACCCTCTGCGTAATCCGCAGTAATTTCATCATGCTCCGGCACAAAATCGAATTCAGAAGTGGCTTCTTTATGTTCCCGCACAAAATCATAGGACTTGGTGGAACCCACGTTGTTGTTGAATGTCACACAAGGTGAAACGACATCGATCAGGGCAAAGCCAGGATGATTCATGGCAGCTTTGATCAAAGGTATGAGCTGATGCTTGTCGCCTGAAAAACTCCTGGCCACAAAGTTGGCGCCCATTTCAATGGCCAACGCCGTCATGTTAATGGCAGTAAAAGGGTTGGCATGCCCCTTTTTACTTACAGATCCAGCATCGGCAGTGGCAGAATCCTGGCCTTTTGTCAGTCCATAACACCCGTTGTTCATTACAATGTACACGATATTGAGGTTCCGGCGGATAGCATGTACGAACTGGCCAATACCGATGGAGGCAGAGTCGCCGTCGCCAGAAACACCGAGATACAGCAACTGACGGTTGGCCAGGTTAGCGCCTGTTGCTACCGATGGCATCCTGCCATGCACCGAATTGAACCCATGAGAATTGCCCAAAAAATAGGCCGGGGTCTTGGAGGAGCAGCCTATGCCTGAAAGCTTAGCCAAACGGTGCGGTTCTATGTTCATCTCGTAACAAGCCTGTATGATGGCGCTGCTGATGGAATCGTGGCCGCAGCCGGCGCATAGCGTCGACAGGGCGCCTTCGTAATCCTTACGCGCAAAGCCCAGTTCGTTAGTGGGCAGGTCAGGATGCCGGAAAGGAGGAAGAATGTAGCTCATGTTTGAAATATTTCAGGGTCAGGCAAAATGGGTACGTATGGATTGAGCGATATAATCGGCAGTAATGGGCATACCATCATAATTCAACACCGGAATTAATTTGGCGGGATTGATGTTCATCTCGTTGATGAGCAGGCTGCGCATTTGTGCATCCCGATTTTGTTCTACCACAAAAATAGATTCGTGGCCGTGGATAAATACTTCCACTGTTTCATCAAACGGACAAGCACGCAGCCGAATTGCATCCAGGATTAACCCATCTGCCTCCAATTCGTCTTTTGCTTCCAGTGCTGAAGCCGTGGTAGTGCCAAAAAACAGCATGCCAAAAGGACTTCGCTTCCCGTCCTGGTACAATTCAGGCGCCGGGGTAATATTTTTGGCTGTATCCCATTTTACCAGCAGGCGGTCCACATTCCGGACGTAAGCATCTGATGATTCCGTATAACGGGCGAATTCGTCGTGCGAGGTGCCGCGGGTAAAATAAGATCCCTTTTTTGCATGTGTTCCGGGAATGGTTCGGTAGGGAATTCCATCGCCATCCACATCCAAATACCGGCCCCATTGTTCAACGTTGTCCAGATCCTCCGCAGTCAGCACCTTTCCACGATCGTAAGGCCGCGCATCATGCCAGTCAAAGGGTTCCGACATGTGGTCGTTCATGCCCAGGTCGAGGTCTGTCATAACAAATATGGGGGTTTGAAGCCTGTCGGCGAGATCAAACGCATCCGCGGTAAAATCAAAACATTCTTTGGGTGTATCCGGGAACAACAGCACGTGACGTGTGTCACCGTGTGAAGCATATGCAGAAGACAAGATGTCTGCCTGCTGTGTCCGTGTAGGCATGCCTGTGGAAGGGCCTCCCCGCTGTACGTTGACGAGCACTACCGGTATTTCTGCAAAATAAGCCAATCCCAGAAATTCACTCATCAGTGATACACCCGGGCCACTGGTAGAGGTAAATGCCCTGGCGCCGTTCCATGCTGCACCGATTACCATTCCTATGGACGACAGTTCGTCCTCTGCCTGAATGATGGCGAATTTTTTCCGCCCCGTTGGATCCAGACGGTGTTTCAGGGCGTATTTTTCGAAAGCATCCATAATGGATGTTGAGGGAGTAATGGGGTACCAGGCTGCCACCGTAGCGCCGCCATACAAGGCGCCCAGTGCACAAGCGGTATTGCCATCGACTATAATTTTGTCGCCCACCAAATCGCGGGTTTCCAGGCGCAGTCCAATCGGGTATTCGTAATGCTCCCGAATGTAATTCATACCCAGATCAAGCGCCTGGTAATTGGCTTCAATCAGTTTGTCCTTCCCCTTAAACTGCGCAGCAATGGTATCGCGCAAAACCGCTACATCCATATCCAGCAGTACCGCCAGCGCACCGACATAAACAATGTTTTTGAACAGTTGAATTTTCCTGGCATCGGAGAACACCTGCATACACAGTTCCGTCATAGGCACCCCAATGTAATGCAGATCATCCCGAAAGAAGTCGGCACGAAGCGGTTTCGTACTGTCGTACACGAAATACCCACCCGGTTTTACGGCATCTACATCCTGCCGCATACTTTGAGGATTGACAGAAACCATAACATCTACCCCATCGCGACGACCGAGGTAGCCCTTTTCGCTGATGCGCACTTCGTACCAGGTAGGAAGGCCCTGAATGTTGGAGGGAAAAATATTTTTAGGGGTAACAGGAATTCCCATCCTGAAAATCGTCTTGGCAAAAAGTGTATTGGCGCTGGCAGAGCCCGTGCCATTTACATTGGCAAAACGCACTACAAAATCGTTTACCGCAGTTATCTGTTTCATCTATAATCCGGCTTTTGCTGTGTTGTATAAAAATTGCTGCATATCCCAGGCTGCTGTGGGGCAGCGTTCGGCACAAAGGCCACAGTGCAGGCAAACGTCTTCGTCCTTGATCATCACCCGCTTGGTAGGGAGAACATCGGAAACGTAAAGATCCTGGCTCAGATCAGTAGACGGTGCATTGAGGCGATGGCGCAGATCCTCCTCTTCCCCATTTTCGGTAAAAGTGATGCAGGAAGTTGGGCATATGTCTGCACAGGCATCACATTCGATACAGCGCGAGGTATTAAACACGGTTTGAACATCGCAATTAAGGCAGCGCTGCGCCTCCTTAAAGCCCAGCCTTTCATCGAACCCAAGTTCAACTTCCACCTTGCGGTTTTGAAGGGTGAGTTCTTTGGCCGCATGCGGAACCGCATAGCGCAAATCCTTGACCACGTCATTGTCGTAACGCCATTCATGGATACCCATTTTCTGACTCACCAGATTGGTCATCGGCGAGGGCCGTTCATTTTTCACATGTTTACCCTGTAAAAAAAGGTCGATGGAAATAGCAGCCTGATGACCGTGTGCAACAGCGGTAATAACGTTCTCAGGCCCGAAAGCAGCGTCGCCGCCAAAAAACACCTTTGGGTTGGTCGACTGAAAACTCTGACGATCCACCACCGGCATGTCCCAATCGCCAAATTCAATACCCAGATCGCGCTCGATCCAGGGGAAGGCATTGTCCTGACCGATGGCAATAATCACATCGTCGGCCTCCAGAAAGGTGGTCTCGCCTGTTGGCACCAGGTTTCGACGGCCTTTTTCATCATAGACGGCATCGACATGTTCGAAGATCACTCCTTTCAATTTCCCGTTCTCCACGATAAATTCCTTCGGAGGCATATTGTTGAGAATGGGAATATCCTCACGTTTGGCATCCTGGATTTCCCAGGGGGAGGCCTTCATGGTTTCGAAAGGACTCCGCACCACAACTTTAACAGATTCCCCACCCAGGCGGCGGGCTGTACGGCAACAGTCCATAGCGGTATTGCCACCACCCAGCACCAGCACCTTTTTTCCAATTTTATGCGTATGCTCGAAAGCAACGCTGGCCAAAAACTCGATACCAATATGCACATGCGCTTTATCCTCCCAGCGCCCGGGCAATTTGGGGAGATCGCGGCCACGGGGAGCACCGGTACCCACAAATACCGCATCGTAGTTTTTATTCAGAACCGATTTCAAACTGGAAACATACGTATTGAAATGGGTATGAATGCCCATGTCCAGGATATAATTCACCTCCTCGTCCAGCACCGCCTCCGGGAGGCGGAATGCCGGAATCTGGCTGCGCATCATCCCTCCACCTGCTTTTTGATCGTCGTACAAATCAACAGTATACCCCAGCGGCGCCAGATCCCGCGCTACGGTGAGTGCGGCAGGTCCGCCACCGATCAGCGCGATCTTGCGGCCGTTTTTATGCTTGGGTATGGTGGGCATCAGGCTGCGCACCTCCCCTTTATGGTCGGCTGCAACCCTTTTCAAGCGGCAGATGGCAACAGGCTCTTCTTCCACCCTCCCCCGCCGGCAGGCGGGTTCGCAGGGACGGTCGCAGGTGCGGCCCAGAATTCCCGGGAAAACATTGGACTCCCAGTTGATCATATAGGCCTCCGTGTACATACCGGCCGCAATCAGCCGAATGTACTCCGGAACCGGCGTATGGGCCGGACAGGCATACTGACAATCCACAACTTTATGAAAATATTCGGGATCCTTGATATTTGTAGGTTTCACGGCGTTTACCTTATTTAATTTTACAAACATGGCCCATTACGGGAATTAAGTATCAGCAAATGTAAAAAATCATTTCACTTTATCACCATCCTCTTCAAAGAATGCTGCCCCTATTTCATCTTTCTATAAACAGGATGCAACGGGCTGCTGTTTAAATCCTTAATTTTGTATTTTTAATCCACTGCTAAGACAAGGAAGGTTCTCGTAATTAAACATTAGAAGCGATTTGGCACTGATAAAATCCATATCTGGGTTCCGCGGAACGATTGGCGGGGCGCCAGGTGAAAATTTAACCCCACAGGATATTGTAGAATGTACAGCCGCCTTTGGCGCCTGGATTCTGAGCACGACGGGCAATCAGTTGATTGTTGTGGGCCGGGATGGCCGTATTTCTGGCGACATCGTCAGCAGTCTTGTTATCAGCACCCTGCGCAGTGTAGGAATAAACGTAGTTGATCTTGGCCTAAGCACCACGCCGACCGTAGAAATGGCGGTGGCGGCTGAAAAGGCCGGTGGCGGAATTATTCTTACCGCCAGCCATAACCCCAAAGAGTGGAATGCACTGAAACTGCTCAACCATAAAGGGGAATTCATCAGTGGTAACGACGGAAAGGCGGTGTTGGAACGCGTGGCGCAAAAAGATTATACCTATGTGGGTGTGGACAAACTGGGCTCCCTGCGCAGCGACGATTCCTACCTTGCAAAACACATCGACGCTATTCTTGCCTTGCCATTGGTGGATGTGGCAGCAATCAAGGCCAAACAGTATAAAATAGTACTGGATGCCATCAACTCCACGGGCGCAATTGCTGTGCCCATGTTGCTGGAAAAATTAGGCTGCGACGTGAGTGTCATTAATGGGGAGGTTAACGGCGCGTTTGCCCACAACCCCGAACCACTCCGCGACAACCTCAGCCAACTTTGCGGCGACGTCCGACAGGCCAAGGCTCATCTCGGCATTGCGGTAGACCCCGATGTGGACCGCCTTGTGTTCGTCTGCGAAGACGGGGAACTCTTCGGTGAGGAATATACCTTAGTGGCCATCGCCGACTATGTATTGTCCAAGCGCCCCGGCAACACCGTCTCCAACCTGTCATCTACCCGTGCCTTGCACGATGTGACCGTGAAACGCGGTGGGCAGTATTTCGCCGCAGCGGTTGGAGAGGTGAATGTGGTGGAAAAAATGAAGGCCGTGGATGCCGTCATTGGCGGAGAAGGCAATGGTGGCATTATTCTGCCCGACCTACATTATGGCCGCGATGCATTGGTTGGAATCGCCTTGTTTCTTACACTCCTGGCGGAATCCGGAAAATCAATGGCCCGCCTCCGAGCAGGCTATCCGGAGTACCACATGCACAAGACAAAGATCCCCATGAGCCCTGATATTGACCTGGCCAAGATCTTTGTCGCACTCGAGCAGAAATACCGCAACGAAAGGATTAACACGGTAGATGGTCTTAAAATCGATTTTGAGGAAGGCTGGGTACATCTCCGCCCTTCCAATACCGAGCCGATTATCCGGGTATATGCCGAAAGTCATTCCACCGTTATCGCGGAGAACTTGGCCAAAAAAATCATCAACGATATGAATGAATCCCGGTAATAGTAGGACCAGGATACAATTCAACAAGAAATGGTAGTACTGTAGTACTGTTTTGGATTAACCGAAATTTTGGCTGGAAGCCATCCCTGGGTTTTATCAATTACCAATGACAAAACCCAAGCGGGTTAAATTGGTATAATCAACAGCAAAAAAGCGCAACCACTATCCTATGGCACGCATCTATTTCGACAACGCCGCTACCACTCCCCTTGATCCCGAGGTAGTATCCGCCATGTCCGACACCCTTATGCATGTGTACGGCAACCCCTCCAGTATCCACGCTGAAGGGCGCATGGCCCGAACCTCCATTGAGGCTGCCCGTAAAACCGTTGCCAATGCCATTGGCGCCAGCATGGCCGAGGTATTTTTTACCTCATGCGGAACCGAAAGCAACAACATGGCCATCAAATGCGCGGTACGCGATTTGGGTGTGCGCCGTATCATCAGCAGCCCAACCGAGCACCATTGCGGCACCCATGCCATTGAAGCCGTGCAAAAAAGTGATGCGGTTGCAGTTGAATGGTTCAACGTTGATCACCAGGGCAAAATCGACCCTGCTGAACTCGACCGCCTGTTGGCAGCGCAACCCGGCGTAAAAACCCTGGTTACCCTCATGCATGCGAACAATGAAATAGGTACCATGATCGATCTGGAGGCCGTCGCAGCGGTTTGCAAAACCCACGACGCCTATTTTCACACCGATACCGTACAAACCATCGGGCATTTTCCGATTAATGTTAGCCAGACACCCATCCATTTTCTGGCTGGTTCAGCGCACAAATTTCACGGCCCGAAAGGCATTGGTTTTGTGTACATTAACAGCGATGTTCACATCAATCCTTTCATCGACGGCGGCGGACAAGAACGGAACATGCGCAGCGGTACTGAGAACATCAGCGGTATCGTTGGGTTGGCCAAGGCACTCGACCTGGCTTACACCAGCATGGATGAACGGCGCGCCCACATTTCCGATCTGCGCCATTATATGATGGAACGCCTTTCCGCGGCCGTCCCTGGCTTGCAATTCAACGGCGACTACCAGGGCCGCGCCTTGTACACCGTATTAAGCGTTTCTTTTCCCCCTTCTCCTAAGAACGAAATGCTGATCCTGAACCTCGACATTGCAGGCATTAGCGCATCTGGCGGGAGTGCCTGCAGCAGCGGCGCAGAGAAAGGCAGCCATGTGCTGGAGGCTATCGGCGCCGACCCCGACCGCAAAAGTGTGCGGTTCTCCTTTTCCCATTTTAATACAAAGGAAGAAGTGGATGCGGTGGTAGAGAAGGTAAAAGGAATGGTATAACCTCAGTCTGGAATAATTTTCAGACGCAAGGGCATGCTGCTAGCCATAAACTATCCTTAAGGCAAACTGAATTGCTTCAACCAGTTCCAATGTACTTCAGCGCCGTGCATCCAATGGTTGGTTCCATTAGGATAAACATGCCCCAATCCCTTTACAAATACAAAGTTGTAATATACCTGTGAATTTCCATCGGCGGAAGGGAATGTTGCAATCCTTGCAGTGGTAGTATCACCACTCAAGGTATATTGCGTTGATAGCCCAAAACTGTTGATATGGGTTTGATTGGCACGATGAATGCGACCATTAGGCGCTGCCATCGCAGTGTCTATCAAAGATAATGGCACCTCTGGGCCATCAATGCCTGGGCCATAGTCTTTGTTTCCAAGTTGATACGAAACGGGAATTCTGCGCAGTGGAGTATACGTCGTATCGGTGTAAAAAGATGCTGCATTTTCGACAACTGCGGCCAATACATCACTCATATACACAGCGCATTTAGCAGCCATTTGTCCTCCATTGGAGAAGCCTACGAGATATACTCGCTTGGTGTCTATTTTATATTTACGCTCCAATTCCGTAATGACGGTTCGCAGAAATTTAATATCATCTTTGGGCTGTTCACCAGTGCAATAAGTAAACTCAGATGGCTGGGAATTCCATTTGGTGGTATTTTGGACTTGTCCGTCAGAAATGATGCAATGATGCCAGGAAGAGGGAAAAACCGTCAAAATATTTTCTGCTTCACCTACTTCTTTCCAACCAGAGATGTTGTAAAATTTTTCACCGTCGCCACTGGTTCCATGCAACATAAATACTACCGGAACCGATGTTTTTCCATCGTATCCCTGCGGTACATGTACATAATATTCCCGCTCATCCCCGTCAATATTAAGTGTAAACCGATTCTTTCCTTAGGAAATTGGATCGCTGGCTTCGTTACTTTTTTGGCATCCCACCAGTAGGAACAGCGCCGCAACAATCAGGTGTGTTCTTTTCATTTCGGAAATTTTTGTTTGCTAATATACGGTAACCCCGATAATTTCCAAAAGCTGTCATTGCGCATTTAGGGTTGATTTTATCCCACACTACTGGACATTTTTTGAATTAACCACATTAGGGCACATGAAACAAGCCACATTAGGCACATTAGGGCTGCTATTTTATAAAATGTCCAGTAGTGTGATTTTATCCACAACAGCAGCTGAATTGTTGGTTGTTTATCTAAATACCACCAGCACCGTTAGAAGCAACTGACGCATTCATAACTGATCCGGGTTATAAAACAACGCAAAACGACCCTGTATTGAATCCAGAGTAAAACGACAATAAATAACACTTAAAAGTGCGCCTGAAGGTAAATCCTTACTCCACCCCCGTAATCGGCAGTGCCACAAAGAAATCAGTTCCTTCACCCTGCCGGGTCTCGAAGCGGATGGTACCGTCAAGTGCCTCAACGATTCGCCGGCAAATGGCCAGGCCAAGTCCACTGCCAGAAGATTTTGTGGTAAAGTTCGGCTCGAATACCCTCACCTGAATATCGGGCGGAATACCGCCGCCATTGTCGCGAATCTGTACGATGGCATCGTTGCCCTGCCGGTACAACATAACTTGTATCTGCCCTTTCCGATCGGGTGGAATGGCCTGAATGGCATTGATAATGAGGTTGTTGAACACCCGAATGAGGTGATTCTTGTCGCCACTGATGAGGAAGCGTTCTTTGGGAAGATTCAATTGGAGGTCGACCTCTTTCTGCTCTGCAAAAAGATCGTGCACACTTTCCACCACATCATTGAGTACCATTTCATGGCGTTGCCTGATCTCCAGGTTGGCAAACATGGAAAACTCAGAGGCGATTTGCGCCAGCGAATCAATCTGCTCAATCAATCTGGTGATGGCCTTTTTCAGGTACGCCGCTGCCTGCATCGGATCGTTTGACACCCGCTCCAGCTGTTGCATGGAGAGTTTCATGGTGGTCAGCGGATTCTTGATGTCGTGCGCAATCTGCCGCGCCATTTCCCGCCAGGCGCCCTCACGTTCGAGCCGAATCATCTGGATTTTTGAATCCTCAAGTTTGTCCACCATGCGGTTGTAATCCTGAATCAGTTCACCCAGTTCATCCGTATGATCTCCCTGGTATTCCAGCGGCTGATTTTTATCCTCAAACCTTAGTTCTTTGATTTTTTCAGAAATCAAACGCACCGGTTTGATGATGGTGCGGGCAAGGGCCAGTGTAGCTGTACCGGCAATCAGCAACAAGAACACGTACAAACTCGCCAGCATGCCCATAAAATCCGACACCTCCGGTCCTGGCTTGTAGTCGCTGAAGTTGAATGGAATGCTCAGGTAGCCCAACAATTGATTTTGCGCGTTGCGCAAGGGCAGGTATTTGTTCTCGATGGGCTGTCCGGCCAGGAGTTCATTGGTTTCGATGGAGGCTTTGGCGGTTCCCCGCAGATTATCGAGCAACTGCACGGATAATTTAGCAGGCACCAAGCCCAACTCGCGCAGGTCCTGTCGGTCGGAAAACAGCAGGTCGCCATTGGGGGCATAAAAGTTCATGTCGAGCGCCAGGCTGGTACTCAAAGGCCCCAAAACTTCTGGCAGGGCCTTGGTCAGCGTATCCGAACCCGGCACGGTATTGTGAAATTGTGTGCGGAGGTTGGTCAGCACTGCTTCGCTGCGATAATCAAAATTAGCGCGGTTGTTTTGCTTGTTCGTGGTATTAAAGTGGGTGTATGTCATGATGCCAATGGCCAAAAAGGCAAACACCACCAGTGCAATATTCCAGTAATAAATGCGCCGCGACAAGGAGCCTTTGGTCGACAAAAAGAAGCCAAAATAGGCGGGAAGCAAGGGTAGGATCGGGTTCAGCAAGGCCAGTGCAAACATCACCAGTGAGGCCAGCGTAAACAGTATGGCAAAAAGGTACACTTGCCGGTACCATGGACTGGCAGCGCGGCCCAATACCGCGACGGTTGTTCCACTGGTACTGCGAACCACCACATCTTCCCGGGATGGATTTTGCGAGGCTACCGTTTGCGCAGCGCCAGGTGCCAGTGGAATACTACCGGCGGCAAGACTATTCTGGCCTTGTTCGGCCGCTAGTTTGCCATCCCGCAACACAGCAAAGTCGTACCGCGACAACTGTTCCATCCCTTTGTAGGGTTGCCGGTAAAAATGCCGCGCATACATTCGGGTAGTTTGGGGGAACTCCTGCTGGAGTATGCAGAATACGGTAGCACTTTGGGTGGGATCCTGCATCCGGTCCACCGGGAATCGCAGCACATATTGGAACGCACCTTCCTTGTTGATGCCGTAACGGATTTGTGGTGCATCGGGAAGCGGGGTATAACTATCCCACAGATCAACGGCTATTTCCTGCCAGCTGGAAGTTTGCTCCAGGATAAAACCTTGTCGTTCTTTATCAAATGCATACACCTGCAACTGATAATAATCGAACAAATAATCGCTGTTGAACAGGTATTGGTTGAAATATTGCCGTAGCGAGGAAACCGTAGGCTTAAAGGGCCATGGCTTGAGCAACTGGCCCAATTGCGGGTTTTTTCCGGCTGTTGCGACAAAATTGCGCAGCAAAGGTTCAGCGTACACGGAATCCCGGTCGATGGACAATGCTCGCGCATATTGCTCCCGCCGCTCGTGTTCCTGACGTTGCTGAAAACGGTTCAGTAAAAAGGCAGCGAAAATAGAATACAACAACAGCCAAAGCACAATCCAACCGAAGCCTGGTGTTTCCCAATGGATAAAATAATCGAATAAAACAGTGTACAATACTGCAAACCCGGCGACAAACAACAAGGGCACACCCGTAGCAGGAAGCACCAAATACAGGCCGCAAAACAACAGCAGTGCCATTATCTGCGCTACCATGCGCTGCTGCCGGCTAAGCCCAAGGGCTTTCACCACCAGCATGAGTTTATGACCGACAAGGAAAACGGCGGCCAGCGCAAATACAATACTGGTCATCGCTGCCAGGCCATATCCATTGATATTGACAAAATTGCCAAAATCGGATTCAACGCCAGCCACCAAAACCAGTTGCCGCAATACCCCAATACAGAACAATACCCCCAACATCAAGCCCAGAAAAGCCGCGGTAGCCTTCCCTATTTCTGAAGGGCCTTGATGCTTCGCACGGCTTTCTGGCAAACTGCGGTGAAAAAACACCGCAAGCCAAAGCAGCAAGAGGGTATACACAAACCAATCGCCCAGCGCATTCCCCAGCGACCCGGAAGTGGCAAAAGGCTCGCCAAACAGTGCCAATCGACTAAAAAAACTGGGAAGCAGCTTGAAATGATTGTTGGCAAAATAAATGCTGCCCACCGCGAGGGCCACCGTTGCCAGTCCGACAAGCGGATGGAAGCGGGTAGAGAGCCAAAGCGCCGCTTTGTTAAGCCAGATCAGCACCAGCAGCATCAACAGCGCATAGGCGCTGAGTTTAAGCATTTGCACCCACGGCGCCTGCAGGGAATCCGTGGCGGTTAGAAAAGTTCCCGGAGCACTGCCCCACTGCACAGGAAAGTCGGTAGGGTCAGCACTGATGCCTACCAAAGCCGGAATTTCAGGATTGGCAGGAAAAACAGCCTGATGGCCGGTAGTATACCGAATTGGCTGCAATACAACCAGAGAGGCGTTGCCTATGTTATTTTTTTGAATGGCGTAATAAGCGCCGGGAAGCCGTACAAAACTGTAGTCCGACAAACGATCCAGGCCGGAAAGCATGCTGCCAACAGGCACAAAGCGCTCGTTGCTCCAAAACAAGAGCGTATCTTTTCGGAACAACAGAATCGTATAGGAATTTTGGGCCAGCGCCTGCTGTTCAATGTGCATTGCTGCTTCGTCAGCCTGACCATTGACGCATTGCTCCAGGAAGCCCTGATGCTCTTGCACCCAGTTCGCCGCATCCTTCTGCTGACTGGCGGTATAAAGCCCGACTTCATCAGCGTACTCTTGCAACAAGTAAGTATCTTTGTAGCCACGGTCGACCATCATTGCCAACGCAAGCAGGATGATGCCGGCAGTGATGTAGAGTAGCAATCGGTTTTTCATACAATAAAGTCTGCGCCTGGCGAAGAATCAGGATTAGAAGATAGTTCCCGGTTTGGAACGCTTAAGATACTGGCTTTGTAGCCAAGGCAAAAGTATTCAGAGTTTGTTTAAAATTCAACGCAGCGTAAAATTGGCAATACCGGTATATCAGATTGCTTGCTGTGTGGAATCATAATGTGCGTAGAACAAAGTTTAAGCCAACAAATCGCGGAAATGGAAATTTTTGCGTTTTTTTTATAAAAAAATTGAACAAACAACTGCAGACGGCTCTGTCGCCTCGCTTTGGCGGGGAGGAAAGTCCGGACAACGCAGAGCACCGTGCCACCTAACGGGTGGGGCTCTGGCCGAAGGGCCGGGGTACAGAAAGTGTCGCAGAAAATAACCGCCCCGGCACCCGTGCCGGGGTAAGGGTGAAAATGTGCGGTAAGAGCGCACGGTATCCTGCAGTAATGTGGGATGCGGATAAACCTCACGGGTTGAAATGCCACGTACACCCTGCATCCTCCTCGGAGGGCGTGTGTTGCTCGCACAATGTGTTTCGGGAAACCGGAACCGGCAGGGGGGTAGGCAGCGCAGAGCCCGGCGGGCAACCGTCGGGCCCAGATAAATGGCAGAGACCTTTGTGTGCAAACGCAAAGGCACAGAATCCGGCTTATACGTCTGCAGTTTTTTGTTCTTTTTGCTCCTTCCGGGGGCAAGGAATGACAGGCGCTTTTTTTGGGTAGAGCAGTCCGTAGAGGGGAATGACAGGATTAACAAGATCTTACAGGATCGACAGGATTGCATTACCTGTAAAACAACAGCAGCTTCAGGTAATGCATGAAGTCTGTTTTTAAACCTTAATCGGAATAATATCCTGTTTTGTCTTGCATGATCTTGTTAATCCTGTCATTCCCCTCAACGTAAAAAAACGCCTGTCCTTAATGCTCCACCAGTTCCCGAGCCGTTACAATGGCTGAATCGCTGGGCGGGTTTCCACTCAGCATCACGGCAATAGAACGGACGCGTTCCTGTTCATCGAGGTGCCGCACGTTGGTGATGGTGCGCCCCTCTTCCCTTTTTGTACACAAAATAATGCCTGTCGGCACGGGCGGCCACTTGTGGCGTATGGGTAATGGCAATCACCTGGTGTCGGCGACTGAGTTCTTTCAGGATCAGGCCCATTTTCAGGGACACATCACCACTCACGCCGGTATCAATTTCATCAAAAATAAGGGTAGGCAGCGGGATAGCATCTGCCACCAGGCTTTTGGTACACAGGGTAAGGCGAGAAAGTTCACCCCCAGAGGCTACATCTTTAATGGGCAGGAATTTGCTGCCCACATTGGAGGCGAAGAGAAAGCGAATATCGTCGGCGCCTGTGGCGACCAAATGCGGCGTAGCCTCCTGTTGTACCTGAAGTCGGGCATGGGGCATGGCCACAGTAGCCAGCATCGCTTCTACCTTGGCCGTAAAGCCGGGAATCACCGCCTTTCTGGCTTCACTCAACAAGGCGGCCTTTTGTTTCAGTGATTTTTGTTGCTGGACAAGGCTCGTTTCCAGTTGCGCAATTTGATCACTCAAATCGGCATAGCCGTTCATTTGTTGTTGAAAACCAGCCTGCAGTTCCAAGAGTGCTTCCACCGATAGAACGCTGTGTTTTTTCTGCAATTTGTACAAAACATCCAGTCGCACCTGTATCTCCTGAATGCGACCGGGATCGTATTCGGTTTGTTCCGAAATGCGCTCCGCATCACGGGCGATCTCCTCCAACTCAACAATGGCGCTTTCGAGCCTTTCGTACATGCCGCGCAATTCACCCGACACTTTACTGGTCACCTGCATGGAACGGGCTATTTCCTGCAACTGCCCTATGATGTTTTGGTCGTTTTCAACCAGGAAGGTATAAGCGGCACCGTAAGTTTGTTTGATATCCTCAGCATGCGTCAATCGGGCTATTTCGTTTTCAAGTTCGACCTGCTCACCGGCTTCCAGCGTGGCGCTTTCGAGCTCCTGGAGTTGGAAGCGGAGAAAATCCATCTCCCGGGAGGCTTTTTCCGTTTCTGCCACCAAGTCCTCGAGTTTGCGCTGATCGGCAGTGTAACGCTTAAATTCCGTTTGATAGTCCTTCAGCCTGACTTTGTTGTCCGCCAGGGCATCGATCATACGGAGCTGAAAATTGACATTGTGAATGTCCAGCACATCAAACTGTTGGTGCAGATCGATCAGGGCTTCGGTCAATCGCTGCAAAACCTGGTTGTTAACCGGTGTATCGTTGATAAATGCCCGGCTTTTGCCCGAGGGGGCCAATTCGCGGCGAATCACCACCTCGTTGTCGAAGTCCAGTTCGTGAAGGTCGAAAAATGCACGCAAATCGTAGGCTGATACTTCAAAAAAGCCTTCGATGATGCATTTTTGCTGTTCGTTGTAAAAAATCTTGGAATCGGCGCGTTCGCCCATAATAAGGCCCAGGGCGCCGAGCAAAATGGATTTGCCCGCGCCGGTTTCGCCGGTGATGATCGTGAGTTGATCGGAAAAATCGATGCTCAACTCCTCAATCAGCGCATAATTGCGGATGTGTAAGCGTTTCAGCATGGTCAGGTTGTATTTTGGGTATATCTCTGACCACAAAAATAAACAAAAGGTTTGAATACTTCGCTTGCGGTGAAGCGCTGTTTTATCACCACGCTGGCGCGTGGGGCTGTTGCGATCCAGTTTCAAATTCCACCATCAGGTAATAAACTGAAAAAGAACCATTGAAACCAAATCGTAAAAGCCCCACACCCATCAGGGTGAAGCAACCACCCGTGCCGCATCAACGGCGAGCCAACAGCCTATTCGACTTTGCGGCCTTTGGCTGTCCGCACTTCCACCTTGTTGTATCCACTGCGTTTAAGGTCGACCATCAGGCGCGGGATAACGTCGGCATCCATCCAGAATTTCTCGTTGGCATAGGTGACCTTTCCACGGCGCCGATTCCATTCTGATGCCAGGAGCATGTAACGGTTATCGTACTTTGGGTTAGGGCCAAATACCAGATAATGGGAGTCGTCGCCCGATTCGAAACTGATGGCAAAATGGTTCTCCTTGGGGCTGAACAAATAAACACCCGGCGTACCGGCCTTGAAGCGAATCTGCTCCACTTTCTGGCCGTTTACAATTTTGATTTCACCACCAGCAATGGTCACGCCCTTGTCTTCATCGATGTTGCGATAGATGGTGAGGTTGTCGGACAGATAAAACTGGATCTTTTTCAAATCCCCATCGGTCCATTTGTAGGCGTTATACAGGTCTTCGTTGAACGTAGTGAGGCGTGGTGAGCAGGAACTGAGCAGCACCAACGCACCAAAGAGGAATAAAAATGAGGTTCGCATAGCTTGAATGTTTTGTACAAATTACGCGCAGAAAAACCGGGTTGCTGCCTTTTTCAAACTGGTTTAACCCAAATTTATAACAGAATGTTAGGGAAAAATTAAAAAGGAGGAGAGGAGAGGAGAGCGAGGAGTGTGGAGGAGAGCGAGGAGTGCTTCAAAGACATGCTATTTACTTTTCCCCTTGGGGTGCGCCTGATCATACACCTTTTTCAGGCGTTCAATCGAATTGTGCATGTACACCTGCGTGGCGGCAAGTGAGGAATGGCCCAGCAGTTCTTTGATCGCATTGAGGTCGGCGCCACCATTGGAAAGATGGGTGGCAAAAGAGTGGCGCAACACGTGCGGGCTGCGTTGCTCGTCGACACTCACACGCGAAAGGTGTTTTTTTACGGAATAATAAATAAAATCGGGGGAAACCTGCCCGCCATTCCGGTTGAGGAACAGCCAGGGCTCCGCTGTGACAGGAAACGTTTCCGCTCGCAGCTGGATAAAGCCCCGAAACAGGTCGGCCAAATAGGCGGCGAAAGGTACGATTCGCTCCTTACCGCCTTTACCCATTACCCGGATCACCATACGCTGGTTATCAATGTCCTGCAATTTGATGCCCGCCAGCTCGCTTCTGCGCAAACCGGTAGCATACAGGGTTTCCAGTATCACCCGCCGACATTGGCTCAGATAATCCGCACCAAAACCTTCCCGATCCAGCAACTGCACCATTTGTGGTTCCTGAACGTATACCGGCAAGCGCTTGCCGGTGCGCGGCGCCACCACCTTGGCCATTGGGTCTTTTTCCAGATGGCCGCGTTTTTTTAAAAACCGAAAGTAAGATTTGAGGCAGGACAAGCGGCGGTTGATACTGCGGGTACTCTGCCCAGATTGCATTTGGACAACTATCCATGCCCGAATATGCAAATGCCTCACTTCGGAAACCGAGGTGAGGCAATGCTTTTCACTGATAAAAGCAATAAACTGGGACAAATCATGCTTGTAAGCCGTCAGCGTATGCGGCGAAAAGCGGCGTTCCAGCGCCAGGTAATTTAAAAACGACGTTTCTTGGAACATTCCGTAAAACTACGGAATTTAATCGTTCTTATTACCGTACATGTCTTCTTTATAGATCGCTTTCAGAACCTCTGCACGGCGATTGATAGAAGGCTTGGTAAAGTTTTTGCGGCGACGCAGTTCCTTGAGGATACCTGCACGCTCAAACTTACGCTTGTACTTCTTGAGTGCTTTGTCAATGGCTTCGCCGTCTTTTACTGGAACAATCAGCATGAAATTTGTCTTTTTAAATAAATGAATTCTGGTATTTAAAATTCGGGCTGCAAAGATACGCAATTTTAAGATTCCAGCAAACGGAAGTGTGAAAAAATAAAACACAGTGCATTGTTGTGCGTTTGATCAACCACAATGGCCGTTATAAGGCTTAAAAAAACACTTCCTGCGCCACCCTGAAGGTATTTGCATGTGCTTCCACAATATCGGCCAGGCGATGGGAATACCCCCCGCCCATACTGGCAACAACAGGTACGCCATGTGCCCTACAGGCTGAAAACACCATGTGGTCCCGCGTTTTACACCCACTCCGGGTAATTTTAAGCCGGCCCAAACGGTCGGTTCCCAGAATATCCACCCCACTTTGGAAAAAAACGAAATCGGGTTCATGTATATCAAACAGCCGGGGAAGATGCTCCCGCAGGAGATCAAGGTAGGGCCTGTCTTCCATGCCATCGGGAAGACCGATGTCCAGGTCTGACACCTCTTTTCGGATCGGGTAGTTTCGGGCGCCATGCATAGAGAAGGTAAAAACACGCGGATCCTGTTGAAAAATATGTGCCGTGCCATTTCCCTGGTGTACATCCAGGTCGAGGACTAATATCCGCTGCGCCAGGCCCTTGTTTAATAAAAAATTGGCCGCTACTGCCTGGTCGTTAAAACAACAATACCCCCTCGCCATGGTCGGCAAAGGCATGATGGGTGCCACCGGCCACATTCATTGCACAGCCATGTTCCAGTGCGAACAAAGCACATTGTATGGTACCATTCGCAATGTGCCGGCCCCGCCAGATAAAGGATTCGTTGATCGGAAACCCGATGGCTCGCTCCTCCTTTGCACTGAGCGTAAGCAAACGCAGCTTATCCCAGTAATCCCTGGTGTGTGTCCAAAGCGCTATTTCCTCTGGCAATGGATCAGGGTGGAAAAAATTAGCGTCGGTTACTGTACCCTCATACAACAATTGCTCCCCCAGCAATTCGTATTTTGCCATAGGGAACCGATGCCCTTCCGGCAGCGCGTAACGGTAGATCGGGGAATAGGCTATTCGGAGCACAGAAAATGAAAATTAGTACTAACACGTTGCTAAACAATAAAAATCAAGGCTGGTTTTAACGACCCGGCTATGTTTCCACGAGTCGTTAAAACCAGCGCACACTTTTAGTCTGCAATCACCACAGGGACTTGAATGCCGCCCAGCGTCGTCCGCACTTGTAATTGGTATATTCCGGCAGGAAGGGATGGAGGCTCCACATCCATCGTTTGACGGCCAGCGCTCCTTGTAGTAGCCTGCTCGAACACCGTTCGGCCCAGCGCATCCTGCAAGGACAGCATCAAAGAACCAGACTCTGGCAGGGTCAAAGTTAGCCGGAACCGCCCGTTGCTGGGGTTTGGGCTGACCACCACACCCAATGCATTTTGCAGTGCAGTGGTACCAGATAGGGTTGGCACGGTAGATTCGTAAATACTTTCCCCACAGGCATTGGTAACCGTTAAACGAATGGTGTAAACACCTTGCTCCGTATAAACATGTACTGGGTTGGCTTCTGTACTCGTTTGCCCGTCGCCAAAATCCCAGAACCAGGTGTTTGCGCCCAGGGATGTATTGCTGAACGTCATGCTAAGTCCGTCGACCATGGCACTAAAGTTGGCCTGTGGTGGATCCAATACCAGTAGTTCGGTACTAACCATGATTTCGCCAAAAGGATTGCTCAGGGCACATTGGATGGTTTGCATGCCTGCCACCGGCCATGACAGGGTAAAGGGGCCCGGGCCGCTGAGGGTATCTGATCCGTTTTGGTTGCTGATCATCCAATGATATTCCAGCGAATCGCCCGATGCCTGAAGGAATACAGTGAGCGACTCCCCTACGCAAAGGCTGTCGCTTGCCAATGCAATAGTACCCGTTGGCGGGATCTGAATTTGTTCCAGCAACTGCACGTTATCCAGCAATAAGGTATTGCCGTAATCATTCACTGCGACAAAACGCAATATCAGGGTCTGGCCCGCGAAGGCAGACAAATTAACCGTGTCGGCCTGCCAGTCCTCCATTGCCTCGGGCAGGAATCGCGTAGTAGTTGCGGCGGCCGTTGCCAGTTCCGGGTCGGTTTTGCTCCACAGTACAAGTGGCGTTTGGTTCAGGTCGCAGCCAGGAAAGGCCTCTAAACGCAGTGTTTCCTCGTAGGTGTCATTGTATTGGGCGTGCGACCAGGCAAATCGGAGCGCAGCACTGGGCAGGTTGGTAAAATCAACGGGTGGAAGATACAGATAGTCTTCCTGGTTCTGTGTGCTGTAATTATAGCAATCGACCAACATGGCCGTTCCGGCTTGCCCATTTTCACCGATAAGATCTTCGAAAGAAGACTCCCAGGCAAACACTCCATCTGGGTTAACAACCGTCCAGCCTGAGGGCGGGTAAAGCGGACCCTCAAAATCCTGGATAAATAAATTGGTCTCCGGTACAGTAACGACCGAAAAGCTGGTTTGCAGCGTATCGTTGTAGAAAACCAGGTCACCTGGAAAATCACACCATACGCGGAGCTGCGCCAAGCCATTTTGTGTTAAGGCAAGGGGCGCTTGAAAACTATAGTCCAGGGATGCCCCCGGGTCCAAATCGGGCAATACCTCGGTATGGATGGCTTCATTGTTCATCTGATACGAAACCAACGCACCGCTGGCGGGCAGCTGGCCTTCGTTGCGGCACTGAACGGATACAATCTGATTTACGGTAGCGCAAGAAAGCACTGCATCGGTACCTGGCGCACTCAATTGCTGAAGGGCAAGATCCGACGATTGCGGGCAATTTTTCAGTCCTCCTGGCCAAGCTACCGCCAGGGAGCGCCTGCCCTGCAGGCCATTACTGTCGGCAACTGCAACGGCCAGCCATTGGGGAGTGCCATCGTTGAAAAAAGGTATGGAATACACTGTTGTATCCGTAACGGCTTTCAAATCCATGTATTGATCACCCAGCAGGTATACCTGATATTGGAGGGTATCTGAGACGGGGTTCCACGATAGCCGCATATAATCCGGACACACCGTATCGAATTGAATTCCGCCCGGAACCGGGGCGATGGAAAATGGGATCTGTGTGGTATCACTGTAGCTGCCCCGACTGATGGCAAAAAGCATTTTACCGCTGACGAGGTTGGGCAACGTCCAATCGTATTTCTGTATCTCAGCAGATACTGTAGCAACAGGGCTCCAGGTTTGTCCATTGTTGCTGGAATAGGACAAATTGAAGGCATCGTTTACGCCAAAAGCGTCCCAACTGACCTGTATGTTTTGCCCTGGAGAAAAACTTTCACCGCCTGCAGGATAGCTCAATGACACCGTATCGGTTTCAAAATACCACAGTACATAATAAGATTGCGGACCGATGGGCACTTCAAAACCATTGACCTGGAGTTCCAGTATGCCGGGCCCTGGATTCAACACAACAATCTGCTCTACATTGTTCAGGGAGTCTCTTCCCTGCACTGCAGGCAGGTTGAGGGTAGCAGCCGAAGCCGCCGGGTTCAGCACCAGCGGCTGGTAAATGGCGCCTGCGTTGCCCGTTGCCAGCAAATCAAGATCGTTGACCAATGCTTTGGCGCTGTTGGGTGCAGCCGGCGGATCAGTCCAATACAGCATCACCTTTACGGCATTGACGCCAGGCGGAACATCGATCTGGTGCAGGTTTTGCCCACCCTGATCCACGGCGGCCTCCTGCCAATTGCCAGCCTGCAGCAACTGCCAGCTTTTGTACGCATTGAGCAACCCAAATCCGTAAATGAAATCGGGCCCGGGATTGCCCAGGTCATTGGCTGTATTCATCACCGCGGCTTTAAGCAATGCAGCGGGTGGGTCGACATTGTAGGTTTCCCGGAAGGCCTGGGTAAGCTGGGCCAGCGCCCCGGCGGCGGCGGGGGAAGAAAAGGAGGTGCCAGAGCTGGTAGCGTAGGTATTGTCGGCACTGGGCATGAGCACAGCGGTACCCAAAGCCGAAATCTCGGGCTTAAGCCTTCCGTCGGTGGCTGGCCCCCTGCTCGAACTGTTGGAAATGAGTTGATTGGCGCGGAGATTGGCCACCACCAGGGTATTCTTGCCCAATTTATGCCCTCCGGTGATGTTGCCCCAGCCGCTGCCTGCGCCGTAATTGCAATTGGAGGTACCCTCGTTGCCCGCCGAAAATACGTGCATCAGGGTCGGATGCTCGAACAATTGCTGGTCTACCGTTTGGGTAATCAGGGTATAGCCGCTGTTGCAGCCGTTGGAATAAGAACTGTTGGTGATGCTAATCCCTTCGTTAAGGTGCAAATCCAGGGTGGCATCCTGAAAATCCGAAGCATACTGTATGTTGTAGAGGCTGGCGCCAGCGGCAATTCCTTCCGACTGGGGGTCGAGGTTTCCGGCTCCTGCCAGGGCACCCATTACGCGATCTGAATGGTTAACATCCCAGGGCGGCGACAACGGCGACAGATTATTCAACCGCCCTTGAAAATCGATGTGGGGCCCAACCGGGCCATCGTCACGCACCAACACCTTCACGCCGGATCCGTTCCAGTGGCTGCCGCCGGGAGCTGCGGCGTCCAGCAGATTTGCGCGCTGCATGGCACGCCCTTTTTCATCTTCCGGTTCTCCCGGCGGCGGCGCCAGCTCCAGGTATTGCACAAAAGGAAGCGCGGCCACCGCCAGCACTTCATCCGTCGGGATGCGGAGCTGAAAAAAGCCGTTTTGGTTACCCGATTTAAGAATCGTTAGTCCTTGCCGGCGCAGCAGTTGCTCGCCAAGCTCCTGTGAAAGCATGGCGCGAACCTGCACATTCACATCAATTGCATCGCCATGTACAGCCCAGTCGCCAAACGGCGGCTCCAACAGGTTTTTAGCGCATTTCCATTCGGCCTTTTCTGGGAGCAGCCCAATGGGTTGCAACACCCGCAGCACCTGTGGGTCGAGGCCCGCGGGCAAGGCCATCAGGTAAACCTGATGAGGATAATACTGCAGAAAGCGAATACCCTGCTCCCGTTCCAATGTGGCACGAAGGGCATGGTCGGGGAGTTCCGACACAGCCAGTAACCGGAAACAAAACCCCTCCAGCAGTTCCCCTTTGGAGTAAGACAGCGCATGTATTTGGGGAAAATTGACAGGAAAATCATCGCCATCTGGTGCAAACGGATTGCGCACCGTATTTTGTGCCGTTACTGGAAACAAGAGCAGGATAGCCCCGGCAGATAAAATCCAGGATAAAAAATATTTCATGATCAGTGCTGCAACGGTTAATCGAAAAATGGTGTAAGGTGGTCGGTTATAATGGTGGAAAGCAAAAGATTCCCGAACTTTGAAGTTCGTACTTCGTTATACCAATCGTTTGCTCAAAAATATATACGTTTTACCAAACGAAGCAACCAAGTTTTCGCATTGGCGCAGAATAGCCGAAACAAGCTGAGTTTCAGCATACATTTATGATTTCACCCATCGTCTGGATAGGATTTTTGATTTTGGTCGGCGCGCTTATGGCGGTCGATTTGGGCGTGTTCAACCGAAGCGCCCACACCCCTACTGCCAAAGAAGCCTTATACAGCACTTTAGGATGGGTTTTTCTGGCATTTCTGTTAAATATTTTTCTCTACTTTGCTTATGAGCACAAGTGGATGAACATGGGAAACTACGCTTTCGAGCCCATGAACGGGCAGCAGGCCTCCCTCAAGTTTTTCACCGCATATTTATTGGAAGAATCCCTAAGTGTTGACAACCTGTTCATAATTGCCCTGATTTTTGCGCGCTTCAAGGTGCCCAAGATGTACCAGCACAAGATTTTATTCTGGGGTATTCTCGGGGTTATTTTCTTTCGCGGATTGCTCATTGCCATCGGCGTAACGCTGGTACACCAGTTCATCTGGCTGTTCTATCTTTTTGGGTTGTTTCTTATTTATACTTCCTGGAAAATGTGGCGCGACGACGGGGTGGAAGAAGACCTGAACGACCATGGGGTGGTTCGGATACTCCGCCGTATTTATCCGGTCAGCAACAGTTACGACGGGGGGCATTTTTTTACCATTGAAGATGGGAAACGCGCTATCACCCCAATGCTGGTAGCCCTGGTGGTCGTGGAAACCACCGATATTATGTTCGCCTTCGACTCTGTTCCGGCTGTATTTGCCATCACCACAGACCCTTTTCTGGTGTTTTCTTCGAATATATTTGCCATTCTCGGACTCCGTTCGCTGTACTTCGTACTCGCAAATTTTCTCGATCGCTTCCACTACCTGCGTTTTAGCCTGATGGCCATTTTAAGCTTTATCGGGGTAAAAATGTTGCTGATTCCCTTGCACATTGATATCCCCGAATTGGCTTCCTTGCTTGTTATCGGACTGCTGCTTTTGGCAGGAGTGCTGATTTCCTTGCGCAGCCCTCCACCCGCTGTGGAATAAAATTAACGAAGAGAAGGCTTGACAAATTTTCTAAAAGGATTATTTTTGTATTGTCAATGTGTCCGTTTGCAGGTTTAATCCCTTGCAAACGACTATTATTCCACCTATTCAATACAAAAAAATCGCTTTTGCCATGAAACATTGGGAAAAAGGCAAAAAAGACCGCCTACAAGAAGATCGCAACCTTTTCCAGGACCAGCAAAAGAAAAGGAAGCTCAAACCGGTAGAAAAGACGAAATACCGCATGAAAGAATACCTCGCTGTGGAAGAAGACGACGAGGTTTCCGAAGAAAGGTAGTCTGCATTTGTCTGCTGCCTGATGTTAAAAGCGCCATTCCTGGCTTAGGAATGGCGCTTTTTTGTATGTTCATTGGCCTATCCCCATAAGCCCCAGCATCCATGCATATTCCAGTGCGCGTTCCTTTAAACGCTCAAAACGCCCCGAGGAACCGCCATGAGAGCCCGTCATATTGGTTTTGAACAGCAGTAAATTGTGGTCTGTTTTAAGATCGCGCAACCTGGCAACGTATTTCGCTGGTTCGAAATACTGCACCTGAGAATCCGAAAAAGAGGTAAGCACCAGCAAATTGGGGTATGGTTGTTTTTTTACATTGTCGTAGGGCGAATACTGCATCATGTAGGCATAAGCGGCAGCGTCGGCTGGGTTACCCCATTCGGAGTACTCCCCCGTCGTGAGCGGAATGCTGGGATCGCTCATCGTGGTAACCACGTCAACAAAAGGAACACCGGTAATAATGCCCTTGTACAGATCCGGGCGCAGGTTAGCGATAGCGCCCATCAGCAAGCCACCGGCCGATCGGCCAGACGCAAAAAGCCGGTCGGTTGCGGTATATTTTTCCTCACATAAAAATGCAGAACAGTCGATAAAATCGGTAAATGTGTTCATTTTGTGCATCATCTTCCCCGATTCGTACCACTCATAGCCCATTTCCATCCCACCCCGGACGTTGGCGATGGCATAAATGAAGCCACGATCCAGCAAACTCAACACATCCCGGTTGAACCCGGGATCGTAAGAAAACCCATAGGAGCCATAGCCATTCAGGTAACAGGGTGCCGTACCATTGCGTTGAACGCCTTTGCGGTACACCAGCGACATGGGAACTTTAGCGCCGTCACGGGCAGTTGCCCAAATAAATTCGGTCTGGTAGTTTTCCGCGTCGAAACCACCCAGAACCGGTGCTACCTTCAGCACTGTTTTGAGCCGCTTGTCCATATCATAGTCTACCACCGTATTCGGTGTTTTCAGCGAAGAGAAATGGTATCGAAAGATTTGGGTATTGAATTCCGGATTCATATCGATACCCGAAGTGTAGGTGGGCTCCCCCATGTCGATGTAGTGGTCGGCATGGTCCGACCAGCGGATGATATGAAGTTGTTGCAACCCGCCTTTGCGCTCCTGGGCCACGAGAAAATCGTTGAATACCGCAATACCATCGAGCAACACTCCCAGGCGCTCTGGCAAAACATTCGACCAATTGGCTTGCTCTATTTGTCCGACAGGTGTTTCCATAAGCCGGAAATTTTTGGCCTCCCAGTTGGTGCGAATCAGAAAGCGGTCGTTCCAGTGCTCGAGTTCATACACAAAGCCCGCTTGTCGTGGACGGAAGGTCCGGAAAGTTCCGTCCGGATGATTGGCGTCCAGAAATTGCACTTCCAGCGTTTCGGTATATCCGGAACTGATGAGAAAATATTGCTCCGATTTGGTTTTTGACAAAAAAGCATAGGTTGTTTCGTCTTTTTCCTCAAACATCAGCACATCCTTTGCAGGATCGCTGCCCAGTTGGTGGCGCCAGATTTTATCATTCCGCAGGGTAATGGCGTCTTTGGTGTCGTACAGGATGGTCTTGCTGTCGTTGGCCCATTCCAGCGAGCCGGCCACTTCAAACTGGTCGGGCAGGGAGGCACCCGTTTCCAGGTCCATGAAAAAAGCCTGGAAGAGGTTCCTGCCGCTGTAATCAACGGAGTAGGCAAGGTAACGGTTGTCGGGGCTAACCGAGAGCCCACCCACCTGACAATAAGGCTTTCCCTCTGCCAACAAATTGACATTAAGCATCACCGATTCTTCTGCCTCTATTTTCCCTTTTTTACGGCAATAAATAGGGTACTCCTTGCCCGTTTCGAAGCGAACATAATACCAATAGCCGTTTTTGAAATAGGGTACAGAATTATCATCTTCCTTGATGCGGGCACGCATTTCCAGGAATAATTTTTCCCGCAAGGTATCAATAGGTTGTAAAATAGCATCTGCGTACTTGTTTTCGGCTTCCAGGTAGGCTATAACCTGCGGGTTCTCCCGTTCATTCAACCAATAATAGGGATCGATGCGCTCCTCGCCATGGCTGGAGACCAGTGTTTTGTTTTTCTTTTCAGGGTGTGGTGCCGATAAGGCCTCAGCGTGGAATACGGAATTTTGCACAGTAGTGATGAATCTTTGGTGGTGAACATTGGGCTGCCCGCAAGCGGAAACCAGCAAGCATACGACGCAGAAATGGAAGAAATGTTTTTGCATTGCTTATTTTTGGTAAAAATAAGATTTGGCGCGAAAATGGGTACAATATCAATCCGTCGTACCTTTAGGCTTCCAGTAATTGGTACTGGTCAAACAACACACCACTTGCCACACCCCACATCCGCATTGGATTTACCGGCCTTGCGCCATTTGTGCCACCAACTGGAACATTGGGCATTCACCGATTTTAACCAGGCCCGGACAGCATTGGCTACCCTGGAACAAGTGGTTTCAGCCGACAGCCCTTTTGATATTCGGCTTGGCCTGCACCGCACCAATGCTTTTTTGCAAAACCAGTGGCAACATTTTGACCAGGCCCTTGAACAACTGGACCTGGCAGCCTCAATTTTAGAAAGCCTGTCGGACAATGCACAACTCTCCGAACTGTGGTCGGACCGGGCTGCCATTCATTTGAACCGGCGCGACTGGAATGCCGCTCAGGAATGCATCGACCAGGCGCGACGGCTGGTGAAAGGACCGCAGTCCAAACGCTTGCGCGCCCAGATTGCCTGCCGGGAGGGGTTCATGCATTTGCACCTGCGCAACGACCGCAGCGCACTCGACCAACTGAGTGAAGCCCGACGCCTGCTGGAAAGTATGGGTGACCATACCAGCCTGAAAGACCGCTACATTCAGACCCTGGTACTCAGCGGGCTGGGCGATTTGTACGAACGCCTGGATGATAAAGAGCGCAGCCTGGATGCCTACCGCCAGGTGCTGCCCATCGTGGAGACCTATCAGTTGCGGCCGCGCCTCTCCTGGCACTACCTGAACGCCGGAAAAGCGGCCCTGGCCCAAAGCGATGTAATGGAAGCCCGGCAACATTTCGACAACGCCGTGCGCGCCGCCGCCGAAGGCGACCTCGAAGCCAAAGCCTATGCGCTGGCCAACCTGGGCATCCTCGCCTTTCTGGACGATAATGCCAGCCAGTCGGCCGTGTTTTTCGACGAAGCCATCGGGCTGTTTCAACATCCGGCGAAGCCCTCCGATTTTGTCAACTTGTCGAAACTGGAATCCTGGCTGGCTGGCCTGTTAATCCAACAAAACAAAACCGATCAGGCCGAAACCCGCTTGCTAAAAGCCTTTGCTTACGGAGAGCAGGGCAACGACCCTTACTCGATGCGACAGGTCTGCCAAGCTCTGGCAGAAATAAATCACAGTCGCGGCGCGTATGAAGCGGCCTATTCCTGGCAATCCAAAGCATTAGCGCTGGCCGACCGGTATTCCAAGGAAAAGCAAAACCACGAACGCCAGGAACTGGAAGCGCGCTATCAGCTGGAGCGCAACAGACAGGAAGCCCGGATGGCCAAGTTGCAGGTTGCCAGCCTCCAAATGCGTGCCCTGCGGGCACAAATGAACCCGCATTTCCTTTTCAATGTGCTAAATGCCATACAGGGCTTTATCACTTCGGGGCGCAACAGCGAAGCAGAAACCTACCTTGCGCGCTTTGCCAAACTCATCCGGCAATCGCTCGATTACTCCGACCTGGAGGTGGTGACCCTGGAGCAGGAAATAGAGTTTATCGGGAGATATCTCGACATCAACCGCAAACTTCGTTTTCGCGACCAGCTCGAATTCAGTATTCTTCCACCAATCGATTGTGAGCCAGAGGACCTGCAGATTCCCACCATGATTGTCCAGCCATTTGTTGAAAATGCCATTGAGCATGGGCTACGGCCAAGGCAGGCCGGCACGCTCAAGATCTCTTTTGAATTGTCGAAAGATGAAAAAACGCTGGTCTGCACCATTGAAGACGATGGGGTTGGCTACAACAAAGGCAGGGCCAAGCAATCGCAAAAACCCGCTTTTCAAACGCATCGTTCCCGTGGCATGGAAATTACGCGGGAGCGCCTTACCCTGCTGCACCAGTTGCATAAAAATGGCGCTGGTCCGTTTGTAAAAATTACCGATCTGGCGGATGAAACCAACGGGGAGCAACAGGGCACGAGGGTTAACGTTATTTTACCTTTGATGGATCTTTCAAAATAACTTTGCTGATTCATGCCGTAGCTTTCGGGCAAGCGTTTATTTTTGCCCATTCGTTGACCGAAAGCTGACTACCATGGCACTTGCCTTTATTGCCGACCTCTCCCCTTCTGCCTCTATTTTACTGATTGTGTGCCTGCTGGCCGTATGTTTGTTCGAAGCCATCAACGGTTTTCACGATACGGCAAATGCTGTGGCCACTGTCATTTACACCCACTCTTTAAAACCTATGGTAGCTGTGGTGTGGTCGGGTTTGTGGAATTTTCTTGGCGTAATGCTGGGCGGTATTGCGGTTGCCATGAGCGTGATTAAACTTATTCCGCTAAACGATCTGCTCTTGCAATCATTAGGCGAAAACATCGCTTTGGTGATGGCCATTTTGGTGTCGTCTATCCTTTGGAACCTCGGCACCTGGTATTTGGGCATTCCGTGTTCCAGTTCACACACCTTAATCGGCGCTTTGTTGGGCGCTGGTTTTGGCTTCTGGCTCGTGCATTCGGGCACCGGCGTAAACTGGGGAAAAGCCACCGATATAGGAATATCGCTGTTGGTTTCTCCGTTTTTTGGGTTCAGCCTGGCGATTTTGCTCATGTATATTTTACGAAGCAGCATAAAAAACAAAAAAATCTTCAAGGAGCCTACCGATAAAAATGTCCCCCCCCTCTGGATCAGGGGTATCCTCATTACCACCTGTACGCTGGTGAGCTTTTTCCATGGTTCCAACGACGGCCAAAAAGGCGTGGGCTTGCTGATGGTTGTCCTGATCGCTTTTATGCCGCTTAATTTTGCGTTGAACCATCAATTGCCCATTTCGGAATTAAAAAACTCTTTGCAAGAGGTATCCGGTACACTTCGTAAAAGTGCAAGCGGGGAGTTTTCCGCTCAGGCAGTAGCCCATGCCGATTATGCGCAACAATTAAGCCTGCAGATTGACTCGGTAGATATGAAGGATAAAATGCAGGTTTTTGCCCTTCGCTCTAACATCCAGAAATTTGCCAAAATCCTGGAATCCGACCTGAAACTGACGGTCTTTCCCGAAACCAGCTGGCACCAGATGAAAGGGGAGGTAAAAACCATCAAGTCGTACTACGAATTCGCACCTACCTGGGTCATCCTACTAATTTCCATTTGCCTGGGCATTGGCACCATGATTGGCTGGAAACGTATCGTGGTTACCATAGGTGAAAAAATCGGCAAAACCCACTTGTCTTACGCTCAGGGTGCCAGCGCAGAAATTTGCGCAGCAGCAACCATTGGCGTCAGCACCGCTTTCGGGCTTCCGGTCAGTACCACCCACGTGCTCTCTTCAGGTATTGCAGGTACTATGGTAGCCTCTGGCGGCATTAAGAACCTGCAAAAAAAGACAATCTCCAACATTGCGCTGGCCTGGCTACTCACCCTGCCAGTGACGTTTGTACTGGCATTTGGAATGTTCTACCTCTTCCGTTTGTTTTTCTAGTGACTGAGGCACTAAATCTTTGACGGTTTGAACAGTTTTGCTTCGCAAAATAATTGCCCCGCAGATATTTTGCGAAGCAAAAATCCGCGAGTGGACAAGCGGACTTCTGTCCTTTAAAATAGGGATAAACCACTGCGACCAGCCTGTGCCGCTGGTTTATCCTGCCCCCAAATGGTTGCATTTTATTAGGTCTAACAGCCTTAAGAGCCTGTTGGGGATTTTCTGCTGGAGGCAAAAACGAGGGCTTTTTTAGCCAGTTTTTACGTTTTTGAAGGAGTATAGTTGATATTACATGACTGAAAAAAGGTGAAAAATGACAAAAAGAACCGTTTTTGGCCCAGCAGGAAAATCCCCAACATGCTCTAAACTGGGCTTTAGCCAAATGAAACCATTTATGTGACTTGATTATCAATGGTTTACTATGGCAGTGTTGAAATTATGAACATACATCAAAATTAAGGTTGTGCAATATTTATTTTAAGTACGATCGCGGCGCTACGGGCTTGGCCTTTTACAAATCCCGATTTTGCGTTGATGTAGGCGGGTTAAGCAAAAAACTGTCTGAGCCAACCTGATAGAAGGGGGCGCAGCCCCGACTAATTCGATGGGCGAGTTTTTTTTGCGCCGCCGCAATCAACAAGCAAAATCGTAGGATTTGTAAAAAGCCATGGGCTTTTTTGGTTACTTTTTTGGCCAAGCAAAAAAGTGACAAATCGACCTTTTTATTCCAAAAGTTAACGAACCTGATGCCCTTTTGCCGTTGCAAAAAAAATAAGATTGTTTCTTGTTTCGAAAAGGCTAAAGTCCAGCTAAAGACATGCCTTGGCAAATTCCTGATTTTTTAGGCAAAAAATAAAGCCTTTTGCGCCAGATGTATCCAAATCTGACGTCTAAAGCGTAATTATGCAGTCCTGAAGCACCATCACATCAAGTTGAACACAATATGCGGCCAGCGAATTAGTCGCTGGTCCATTTGCTATTGGATAAATTGAATAAAAACACCACCATACACATGAAACCTTACTTCCTTGCTGCCTTGTTTATACTTTGCACCCTTGGGCTATCCGCACAAGACCTCTCCATTAGAGCCGAACGCGATGTTTTCATCTATAAAATGAACGCCGTTGCCAATACCGGCCCATTGGTGATCAATGAACTCATGGCCTCCAATACCAATACCGTTATGGACGAAAACGGTGACTACGAAGACTGGATAGAGCTGTTCAATGCTTCCAACAACGCCATCAACCTGGGCGGCTATTACCTTAGCGATAACCCAGCAAATCTGCCCAAGTATGAAATCCCGGCAGGCGTGAGCATTCCGGCCAATGGCTACCTGGTATTTTGGGCGGATGAAGACGGGGTAGATGGCCCATTACATGCTAACTTTAAACTTTCAGCAACGGGCGAGGCCCTGTATTTACTGAACCACGATTTGGTTATCCTCGATTCCATTACTTTTGGCGCCCAATTGCCCGATATAGGCTATGCCCGAGTACCCAATGGCAGTGGCCCTTTTGTAATGCAGTCACCCACCTTTGGCGCCAACAACAACCTCGTTTCCAGTCAGGAACCCACCGAAACAGTCAACATAAACTTGTACCCCAACCCTGCCAATCAATTTGTTACACTAAAAATTCCAACACTGCGCAGCAAAATGCCGGTAGAAATTTACGATTTTACAGGAAAAAAAGTCTACAGCATCGCATCCCCCGACAAGGAAAACAACATTTCAACCAGCCAATGGCCGGCCGGAATCTATACTGTTTTGTATGGGAAAACCGTTCAGTATGCAATCTATCGGCGACAGCATGGCGCGCGGGTTCGGTATTTTTGGTGCACTGGCCATCCTTCGGTTTAGGACTAAAATCAGCAACCCACGCAACATATCCTTCATTTTTGCTGCCATGGCGGTGGGAATTGCCTGTGGGGTATACAGTTTCATGAATGCCATTATAGGTACCATTGCCTTTTGCGCCATTGCCTTTTTGTTGAGTCTGACGCCATTTTCACGCAAAAGCAAACTGGTGGGTTCCCTTCGCTTCCAACTTCCTGCCGGCAGTGATACACTACAGGTAGTAGAGGCCGTGCTGAAAAAAGCGTGCAAATCCTGGGTAATGAAGCGATACCGCGTGCAGTTAAATGCGGAAAACGAAGAGTTGATTGAATACACCTACGATGTCCGTTTGCGCAAAGAATTGGACGGCGCCGAACTGGCGCGGGAAATCCGTCCTTTACCAGGTATTAAAGACATCCGGCTGAATTTCACCGACATCTATTCCAGTCAAAATGAGTATTGAATTCCATGCTGCGTAAATTCAACATACTGTACCTGCTCCTGCCCCTCATCGTATTCGGTTTGTACCGGATTTACGCTCAGTTCAACACAGGGAATGCCAATTTTTATGGATTTGCGGAAAACAAGGAGACCCAGATTAACCTCGATCATCCGGTGATTGTTTCAAAAATATACACCGGTGAAGGCCAGTTTGTGAAAAGTGGCACCCTGCTGATGGAAGTAACACGGGTTGCCCTCGATTTCAAAATGAGCGACCTGAACTACGGTATTTCAGAATTGCAACTCCGGGAACAACTGGACCGAACAAACATCGAATCGGACCTCAAACGCCTGCGGGCTGAACGGGCCGACAAGGTGGGGAGCATCCGGGCGCGTATTGACCAACTGGAGTCGGAACGAACATTCAACGAAGCCCTCTTTGATGGGTTAAAAAGCATTCCAGCTACAGATTCCCTGGGCACAGCAACGGCTACGCCTTTTGAAGTTCGCCTTGCTGCATTACAAGCCTCTTTGGGTATGGCTGTTGCGCCCATAGATGCACAAATTGCTGCGCTTGAAAAAGAACTGGTGCAGGCAGGGTTGCCCGCACAATCCAATATCCGCCGCATAAAGTCGGAAATAGGGCTCTATGAAAAAGAGGCATCCCGACTCAAAATTTACGCCCCCACCGATGGCCTGGTGGGAACCATCCATGTCAAGGAAGGTGAGAATGTGCCCGCCTTCAATACCATGATCTCTTTTTACGAAAAAAGCCCAAACGTAGTGGTATCCTATATCCATGAAAATATGATCATGCGGATCAAAACTGGCGACTCGCTAGAGGTTGTTTCGAGCATACATCCCGAAGAGCGATGCCTGGGGAAGGTAACGGGGCTCGGACACCGCATTGTGGAAATACCGGAAAGGCTGCGTAAAATCCCTGAGATCAAAACCTACGGCCGGGAAGTGCTGGTGGAAATACCACCCAGCAACAATTTTCTCCAAAAAGAAAAAGTGCTGCTGCAATGGCTACACCCCAACGAAGGTTCCATCTTTTCCCTTTTTTATGACAATAAGGGGCAGGGCAAAGATTCACTTTGGTAACGATAACATATGGGTACGAGGATTTTCTTGATCTTGTTTTTAGGTCTGCCGCTGTTCGGTACGTCCCAAACCCTGCTGAGCAGCGATGCTGTTCTGGCCGGAGCACAGCTCGATTTGGCGTTTCAACTTCGGCAGCAACAAACGGGAATGGTTCGGGACAACAGTCCGCGATTACCGCTTTTAGAGAGCATCGATTTGCGAACAGAAAGTGATCGCTTCGAATTGCAACGGCAGGAATACCTCGCCCGCTTTTCCCTAAACGGGCTGAGCAGAATTCACCAGGAAAAAGTGGTGCAGGAAAGCACTGTGGATCTGGCGTTTACCGATGAGCGAATTGCTTTACACAAAGCGCTGAAAGAACGCTATGAATTGCTGCTGTCGAACTACCTGCTGGAACGCGAAATCCTACTCCATACATCCTTACGGCAGGTTTACCGCGATAAAATTACGGTGCTCGACAAGATGGTGGCCCTGAACAACGATGCCGATGTGGAGGAAAGTATCCGAACGGAGTACGACAGCGATGTTACGGAGGCCAGACTGCTGGAGCTGGAACAAAAATACAAGATGGCAAGGCTTACGCTACAACAACAGGCAGGGCTGGCCGACAACAACTGGACCTTGGACACCAGTAACCTTATGGCAGCGCAGGAACTGTTACCCAAAATTGAAAAATTATCTTTGGGTGAGCCGGAACACCCGGATCTGGCCAAAAAATCGGCGCGGGCCGCCCTTGCCGTTTCCGAGTTGCGTTTGGAAAATGCCAGAAGCCGGCAAATGCTTGATTTTGTTCAATTTCGCTATGCCGATAAAATAAACGATCCCTGGAATTACGATGTCTCCCTGGGAATTGGCATCAAAATCCCTTACAAAGGTTCTTCCAGGATAAAATCGGCTGCCTTTGCCATCGAAGAAAACGATAATCTGAACGAATACCAGTTGTTGCGAACACAACTCAACATGCGGATTGCCGCAGCCGAAACACAGCTTTCGGCGCTTGCCGAACGGCAGTCGCGTGCGGCGCAAAAGATAGCAGACACCAAAGCCTGGCTCACTCCGGAACGCATTCGGCTGATGAGCACAGACGGGCCTCTTGCGCTCCTGCGCTATCAGGAACTCTTGCTGAAGCGGGAGTTATTGCTGCTCAACATCGAACAGTCGATGTACGAAAACTACCTGGATGTACTTGATGCCAGCGGTCAGCTGTCGAACCTGCCAATACAGAACTTCCTGAAGCAGTAAAAACACTCACCAGTGTGCCGTTTAATTCCTGAAAATGGGCAAACTTTCTGTCAGAACTGGTAACACTTAATTTTTCGTCGTGAACCTCGTGACAATCCACCACTGCTGCTGTTGCTCCGCGCATTCAAACGCCCCAAACTGAACCCATTGATCTTCAGTCCTACATAAAAATCGGTTCCGTTCAAATGTGATTGTCCCAGGAAGCTCCCCAAATTATCGGTACCAATGGTGAGAAAAGCCAGCCTGGCATCGCAAAGCCTATGCGAAGGAAACGCCAGTCGTCAACTACCACCGGCAGGCTGGCCGAAAACCAGCGATGCTCGAAGCGTGGAACCACCGCCAGCATGTTCGGGCGTTTCAGCGACTGCCGTCCCAAAGGGATGCGCTGCACCCATACACCACTTGCATACAGGTTTTTGGCCAGCATGTAATCAAACTGTGCCGAAAGCGCTGCAGGCATGGCCAGGCTAAAATGATCCGATTGCAGCGATTGACTGGGGTTGCCCAGAAAAGCATTGCTGAGATCGGAAAGCAGCGCTGGGGCATCCTGAGCCGAATTAAAATCCGATTGACTGACGACAATGGTGGTATCCAGCACAATCTGGTGTTTTTCCGCATTCCGGTTGAAGCGAATACCCCCAAGTCGAGCAATGAGATACCGAAGCGCCATTGATAATCTTCATTTGTGTCGCCATCAGCAGCGGGCATCGCCCAACTGGCGCCCAGGCTAACACTACCGCCCAAGCCCTGCCGCCGAATCCGCATGGAATCAGCATTGGTACTGCTCAAATTGCCCAATGCAACACCGTAATTCCAGTGTGCTGCACCAAAGGCCACCGTATCCCCCGTTTCGGGCGTATAATCAAACGCCCCGCTGGCATTGGCATAAGCGCCTTCCAGCCCAATCAGCAACTTGGGCACAATTCCGGCGCTGAATACCAGTGGGCCGTCGGCACTGTGGTAATTGTACACCAAACCGATCTCTCCCCAGGCCATGGCAGTGGCAGCCACCGGGTCGATTTGTGTGGGAATATATCGGGGCAGTTGGTCCAAAGCACCATATTCAAATACTTCCGGAACCCGATAGGCACTGGCGTGCATCCGGAGCGCCGTTTCCAGGCCAAACGTGTGGTAATCGCCCACTTTGAAGCTGAATGAAGGGCCGGCTACCCGAGCCTGTACAACCCCGTTCAACCGGCGGTTCCGATCGTAAAAATCGAGCAAAATGGCATCTGTAGGTATCGGTCGTTCTGCGGAGGTATCCGCTATGGAAAAAACAGCATCGGGAGCGCGAAGTATTTTTGGCAGAGACGCATCCCGGAAAAAAGCGAAGTTGTTGCTCGCGTATACATCGGCTTCACCAAGGCTGAGGTCCCAACGACGGGGGTTAAAGGAAACATTTGCAGGGTTCAGCGTTGTACTGTAGATGCCTGCATGCCGTTCGAGGCGCATGCCAAGTTGTTCCTGGGCGGTAAGTAAGGAAGCTGAAATCAGCAGGGAAAACAGCACGAGCACTGCACTTTGGCAGGAGGAAGGACATTGTACCATGGGATTACGGTTTAAGCCAAGATTAAAAAGGCTTTACCGAGGAACGTATACGAGTGTCCCGGAATTGTCTGGTCGGAACATTTCCTGGGCTAAACCCTGCAAATCACCTGCTGAAACCGATAAATACTGCGCTGTTTCATCGTTCATCAACTCTGCTCTATCCAAAGCTTCATAAAAACCCAGGTTCTGGGCTTTGTTCAGCACACTGATTTCGGAATACACCAGGGTACTCTCGAACCGGTGTCTGATTTTATTCAATTCCCGTTCGCTAACCTGAACTTCCGCCAGTTCTTTCAACTCGGTCCAAATCGCATCCAGGCCGGTCTCAGGTGACACGCCCTCGTTCAGTTTGCCCTCAATCACCAGTAATCCCGGATCAAAATTGGCAGTTACAAAAGCATCAATAGAGGAGAACAAGCCTTTCTCTTTGAGCAGGCGCCGGTAAAGTCGGGAGGAAGCGCCATGCCCCAGAATATCGGAAAGCAGGTCAATGGTGTAGAAATCGGGGTGCAAACGCGAAGGGGTTCGGAAACACAGGTAAATAGCGGGTACCGGAACATCTGCTTCCAATACCCTGTGTGCTGGCGCTGTTTGAACAGGTTCCGTCGGCAAATTCCGCAAGGGCACTTCACCTGCCGGAACGCCGGAGAACCATTTTTCCACCAGTTCGAGTGCGGCCTCCGTTTTGATGTTGCCTGCAATGGTCAGCACAGCGTTGTTTGGCCGGTACCATTTTTGGTAAAAGTCGCGCACATCTGCCACCACAGCATTTTCAATGTGCTCAGGCGTCAAACCGATGACTGGCCAGCGGTAAGGATGTTTGTGAAACATCATTTCCGACAAGTGGTGCCAGGAGTCACCGTAAGGCTCATTGAGGCAGGTTTCCTTGAATTCCTCCACGACCACCTTGCGCTGCACATCCAGCGTCCGCTGTGAAATTCGCAGCGACAACATCCGATCACTTTCGAGCCACAAGGCAGTTTCCAAATTTTCGGCAGGCAGGATTTCGTAAAACGTCGTGTAATCGTTGGTGGTATAGGCATTGTTTTCACCGCCTGCGTTTTGCAGGGGCTCATCAAAATCGGTGGCGTTCTTGCTGCCGGCAAACATGAGGTGCTCAAATAGGTGGGCAAAACCAGTTTTATCCTCTTGTTCATCCCGCGAGCCAACATAATAAAGGGTATTCACCGCCACAAGGGGCGTGTTGTGGTCTTCGTGGATCAATACCCGAAGGCCATTGGGTAAAATATGTCGGGTAAATTCAACCATATCAGAGTAGGCGGCGTGCAGTGGTTTGGGCACTTAAACGCAGGGATGGGTCCAGATGTTCAAGCAATAAAATTCCAGGTTGTTTCCCGGTTCCAGGCTCCCCAGTGTATCATCGAAACCGAGGGCTTGTGCCCCATTCAAGGTAGCCCAGCGCAGCAGGTGTGAAAAGGTAAGTAACTTTGGAAACGTGCAATGGCTTTCATTTCCTCCAGTATCGACAACTGCCAGTTGGACGTCAAACTGTCGGTACCCAGCGCCACCCGAGCCTGGGTATCCAAAAAAATCTGATAATCCGGCAAGCGGTTTTCAATGTACAAGTTGGCATTGGGGCAGGAAACCCAAAACGTGCGTGGGTTCCAGGCTTGTGCAGCCCGTACATCTTCCCGGGTACTCAGCGTATTGTGGACAAACAAGGTGCTTCTTGCAGGATCCATGTGCTGCAACGCATAGTGAATCGCTGTTTGACGATTCGGATGGAAGGCCTCCAGCGAAATGTTGAATTTTTGATAAAAATCGTAGAAAGCCCCACTGCCATGGAGAAACAACTCGTTCTCAGGTGGCGTCTCCTGGTTATGGATGCTCACGCTGGCCCCTCCTGAGGTTGCCGCATTTTGAGCATTGATTTTTTCAAACAAGGTCTTACTCACACTGTAAGGTGCGTGGGGCGTCATCGACTTGCTTCTGCCGGCAGCGGGCTGCAGTTGATCATACACCGCCTTCCAGTCGGCAAATGCCTTTTCCGCGCCCTCGTCCTGTAAAAAGTCAAACAGCTCAACGAAGGTATGGTAGCGCATCCGCCCCCTGGCTTTCGTAGAAAAAGTATCGATGGCATTGGAAATATCGCCGAGCGCGACAATCCCGCCGTCCAGCATTTCTTGTTCTGCTTTTTCAATGGCTTCCGCAATTGCTTCGGCCGCTGCATTGCGTTTGGTGACAACACTGGTGATAAAGGGAATGAGCCCGGTTCCGGTATCTACCCTTCCCTTCATGTGCGAAAGTTCGAGGTGACAATGGGCGTTGACAAATCCGGGAACCAGCACGCCCTTGTGCACTTCAAGGCTGGCAGGGTCGTGATTCGCTATGGGCTCAAGGGCCAATATTTTGCCCTGATCGTCGGCAATAAGCACGGCATCTTTCAGTGGATCCGATGAAACCGGGAAGATCAGGTCGGCAGTGATTTTACGCATGCCGTAAAGGTAAGGAGAAGGGAGGAGATTGAGGAGATTGAGGAGATTGAGGAGAGGGAGGAGAGGGAGGAGAGTTGAGGAGGAGGAGAGTTGAGGAGGAGGAGGAGAGTTGAGGACGGGTCAGAGCCCACTCAACTTCGTTGGTTACAGTCTGTTCAATTAACTATGGATTCTTTTAAAAAAACCCTCACCCCTGCCTCCGTTTCATACCTTATTGTTAATCAATAATTAAGACAAAATCGAAGTAGGCGTATCATAAGATTTTACGCCAAATAAAGTTTTGCCACAAAGGCGCAAAGGCGCAAAGAGTTGGAAGCCCTTTGTGTCTTTGCGCCTTTGTGGCAATTTTATTTTGTCGTATAGCGTCGATCTATCACTTATGACGCGGCCTCGGGGAGTGAGGTTAGAAAAACGATTTGACACCATTATTTGAACAATCCCACTTCGTTGGTTACAGTCTGTTCAATCAAACCGTCATTTACGAAGTTGGGTGGGTCCCTTACCCTCTCCTCTATCTACTCCATTCTCCTCCATTCTAATTCAACGTAAACTGCACCGTAACCCCCGAGTTGATGGTAGTAATTGGGAACGACTGGGAGGTTTTGGGTACGGTTTTGCGGAAGTCTGTAAACAAGCGCAATTTTAACCTGCGGTTCAGCGTATAATCCACAGAAGGGTTAATGCTGATGGTGCGGGCGCCACGGGTAGGTACGGCCTGGTCGAGCTGATCCAGGCGATGGTTGACCGTGATATCGTCGCGGTAATCAAAATCAAACTTGAAGGTCATGTCGTTGGCCGCTTGTGCACCACCGCCGGGCGTAGGTGGCCCTGGTGTGCTGCGCGTCGATTTGGCCTTCTTCTTCGTCTTTTTACCGGTCAGGAATGGAATATTGACATCCTTGAGGCGGTAGCCAAAACCGGCCGTGTAGCTGGTCGATTGGGTTTCGGCCAGTTGATAGTCGACAAAGGACATGGCCAGGGTACGCGCTTTTTTGAAATCAAGGCGGAAACTCATGTCGTTGCGTAACTTCACATCCATACCAATCAAAGGCGCCAGCTGTTCACTGATAACGATTTGCGGTATTTCATACCGGGCGATGTAGTTGGAGTTGAGTGGATCCACCGTGAACGGCTGCTGGGTATCGTAGAACAAGTCGGTATTGTAAGAATTGACTGTCAGGGTGCTTTTATAGCCGTGGGAAATCTGAACGCTGGCAAAGATCTTCTTCAGGTTTCCGAGTTTCGACAGGCCGTTGTAATTCAGTTTCCAGTTGAGGTTGGGCGCTGTTTTAAACAGGTCTAAACCGATAGTGCTGGCATCTTTGTCTGTATACGCCGCAATAAACGACGGAATAAGAACCTCCTGTTGGATCTTTCCATAGCCTGTGGTGTAAGCCGGTCCATCCACCGGGTGCGGGTTGAGGTCGTTGGCTGCAATACCCAGGCGCTGTGATACAACCGAACGGTTGGTGGTATAGCGATCAAAAAGTCCGTCAATATCGTTGTTAAATAAGGTATTCAGGGCAAAATAGGAGACCGTAAAGCTACCCAGGTCGCGCTGTGCACGGTGCTCATACCTCACAGAATCCGGATCGAGGTTGAAATTCTGATCCTTGAACAACTCGGTGCTGTTGCGGGCATATTGCTTGCTGGCGGTAATTTCTACCCTAAAATCTGCGAAAGGCTCGATTGTGGCCGAAGCATCGAAGTTCTGCGTGTAATTGCGCATCACCTGCTGGTTCAATTCTGGTCGCTGCGTGATCCATCCTTTGGCAGCAGCATCGTCGAGCCAGGAGGAACTGGGCTGGAAGCCGGCGACAAAATCCCAACCTGGCGCCTGGAAGCCTTCGCTAAGGCCCATGAGTTTCGTTTCGGGTGTAAATCCTGGAATAATGGTACCAAAATTTTCGCTGTAGGTAAAACGCGCTTTGCGCACCAGCATGAGTGGCCGTATGGCAATGCGTTCGGCCAGAGTTGGTACCCGATCCTTGGTTTTATCTTTCTTGGCTTTTGCATCGGCGGCACTTCCCGGTGCGCCGGCGTCGGCAGCACCGTTGTTGTCGCGGCCACCGGCACGGCCATTCCTTCCGGCTGGCCCAGCAGGGCCGGCGCCACTGGCATCCTTGCCCTTATCGCCGGAGCCAGCAGCAATTCCTCCAGGGTTACGACCGTCTACGCCTCCCCCACCGGGGCTGGCATCATCGCCACCGCGACTGTCGCGGCTTCTGGTATTCGGGTTGTTGTTCCGGTTGGATCCGCCTTTTCCTGGCTTGTCAATTTTTGCAAGGTATTTGCTCTTTTTGTACAGATTTTCAAAGTTGAAATCTCCGTTGATCTGCCGTGTCGAGTTATTCTGGATCACGTTACCCAGGTTACGGGAGTTAACATTCTCTGCGTACTGACCTGCATCCAGGTACTGCAGTTTGAGCGACTGGGCAGTCCAGGTATAGCTTGTGGTATAGGATGCCTTCATGGTAATCCAATCCATAAGCGGGATGTACTTGAAGGGCAGTGTGTAGTTCAGGCTGGCGTTGTGGGTATACCCCTTTGGCCGGCCGAGGGTTTTGATGTTGTTCCAAACTGAATCCCGGTACACCTGCTTGGATACAGCGCCATAAGGCTCATCGATGATGCTGCGGGCATTGGCGTCGAAACTGAAGCGGAGCGACTTCGTGAGGTCCCAGTTCAGGTCGTAGTTACGGTCCCAGGTAAAACGGCGGTTGTAATAGGTATTCCGCTCGGGGTCCTCCCCGGCAAAGCGCCAGGTGGTCACCTGCTGAATGCGTTCCAGGTTGGTATTGAAGCCTAAAGCACTGGGTAGCGGATTAAAGTTGAATTCACTGATAAATTTCAGGTACTTATCGTTCTTAATCGCTTTTTTAAATGGTGTTATGGGTTTCAACCCCGGGGAATAGGTGTAATCCAGTCCACCCTTGTACTGGTTCATCTCGTCTTTGATGATGAATGGCGTGCGCTTTCGCTGCTGGTTGAAGGCATAGGAAAGGCTAAAGTTTTCTATGGCCCAGGGCATAATCACCTTGCTTTTTTTGGCAGGGTTGCGCTCTTTTCTAACGTTGGTGAAGTTATAGCCCCGAACAATGGTGACATCCTGTGCCAGGCTCTTGATGCTGTCGCGCTTGAAGGCATCCGGCTCGTCACGAATTTTATCCGACAACTTAATGTCCAGATCATACGGGTCGTATTCCGGGTTGCGGGTGGTGTTGGAGTACTGCGCATAAAAAGGCAAGCGCAGGCCCACTTTTTCCGGCAACAGTTTGCTGAGCTCGAGGTTGGTGGAAAGGTCGTACTGGATTACCTCTTCCCGTTGTCGCTGTATCAGTTTCTGTTCAATACTACCCCAACCAATACTGGTGTAGTTGCCGGCAAAGGATATGCCTCCAAGGTCGGCGAGTTTGACATCGACCCGGGCAAGGCCGGCATAGCCGCCTTTTTCATTAAAGCCCACGAGCCGGAGCTCGTTGAACCAGGTTTCCACGTTATGAATGTCCTTGGTTACCTCATCCACGTTCCGTACCCCCATCATCACCCCTTTTACATAGCCCAAGTTGGGGTTACCCACTACCCTGACTTTCGCTCGGGGATTTTCCGGGTCTACTATTTCATAGGCGGTGGTTACCGGCCAGTTCAGGTCGGCATTCCGCAATTTCTTCACATCGATCAGGAGTTGCAGCGGGAAATCAAAATCGTTTTCAGGCCGCCATACTTCATCCTTGTACGCCCTACTGTCGGGGTTGCCATTCAAGGAGAAAGGATTGGATGCCGTCAGCGGAATCTCGTATTCGTAGTAGTTGTTGTAAAAGTCGGAACCAATACGAATGAATGCACTAAGCTGCGTGCTGTCGATATCTTCTTTGTCTTTTTGCTTTTCGGCGTGCACGAACATCTTCATGCGCTTAAACTGGCGCAAGTCCATGTTCAGTGTTTTAAAGATCGCCTTGGCTTCACAATACGGAAGGTCGCCGATGGTTAGGGCCAACGATTGTTCGTTTTGCAGCACATCGGGGAAGGCGCCTACCGACTGTTCCCGTTGAATACCAAAGGGAATGGTATAATTAAAGGGCGTTCGGGCGGCGTTTTCTTCGATACTTACCGAGTTGATATCAAATGGCCCGGGCGTGGGTTTTACCTGGTCGGAAGCGCAACCAATATATTGGTTGAAGCGGCGCCACTGGTTGCGGCCGAGTTCGAAGGTAGCAAAACGGAAGGTGGTTCGTTCGGTAAAGCCCTTCCAGAACATCCGGATAAAGCGGATAGAGCGGAAGTCTTGAATACCACCAATAGCCTGACGTTGGGCGTAATCGAGCGGCAGTTTGAAACGGTACCAAACGAAGCGGGTACCATTTTTGAAGAACACGATGGTGTCGGTCACCAGATCCGCCATTTGCGGGTCGTTCAAGTCGATGATTTCCTGGTTGGAGGCTACATCGAGGGTCTTTTTCAACTGAATTTTATAGCGGAAATAAGCCTCATTTTCGTTGAGGGAGTTGTCGCGGTTGAGGTCCTCCATATCCGGCAGGTTGGTTGCCGAGGGATTGAGGTTGGTCGTTTGGTTAACCGGCGAGTTGCCTTGGGTATTGTTAAACTTGCGGTAACGCGAAAGCAGGCCAGGATTTGCAGCATCGAACACGGCATCGCGGAAGTAAACAAAGTTGTCGTTCGATGGGTCGACCATGATGGCGGCCTTGGCGTTGGGCGACAGGCTGGAGCCCTCAATGACACTGATCCATTGACTGTAAAAATTGCGTTCAGCATCGTCGTTAAGACCGTCGAGCCCCACATCCTGAAGGGCACGCTTCGCCGGATCATTATCGAAGGCGTTCACCACTGGCGGCAGAACAGGTACACGGCCCCAGGCGGTATTTACGGTATTGCCAGTGCCCTGACCGGTTGGGAGGGCGTTTTCAAAAAACTGCCGGGAGTCGCGCATGATGTCTTCCGACACGGTGCCCAGGTCGATGTACATGGAACCGTCTGCCGATACCTGGGTGCCATCCTTTTTGTTCATATAAGGGTTCAGCATCCAGAATTCGATGAATTCGATGTTGGCTGCCTCAAAGTCGTTGTTGTTCAATCCGCGCATGAAGCCACCCCAGCGGGTAGCCGGTTCGTTGAGTTCTCCGGAAGTGGTCATACCCTTGGAAAGCGTACCATAACCATCGGGCAACTCGAAATGGAAAGGGCCGCGTTCGCGGGGATAATAGGTGACATCCAGCGGGCTGAGCACCGATTGCTCCAAGGGGGTCAGCTGACGGTTGGGAAAAATATCCTGGTATTGAATCAAACGGGTATATGGGTCGTCACCATCCTGCTGGTCGCGGGCGCTGGGATCAGCAATGTACCAGCTGAGTCCGGCGCGGTTGGCGCCAAGAGCAAGCGTATCGGCGTACTGCGATTCTGGGAAAAGGGTAAGATCGCCCTGTGGCACCGAGGCTATCACCCAGGAGTTGGCTGGGTTGGTGAGTGGCAGGCTGGAGGTGGAGCCCTCAAAATCGTCAATGTAGGTGACGCCACCTTTATCGATACCCTGGTTAATAGCGCGGTTGTGCCCGGGGTCAAGCACCGCTACTTCGGCCTGGGCCGTGATGCTGGACTCTGCCTTGGTTTCGATGAGGGGCAGCATATCGAGCGCTTTGGTAAGCCAGGGCGCTTTTTTGGAAATGTTGAAATCCAGGCCGTATACCTTATTGTTGATGGGGTCGTCGCCAAAATTCACCTTTTGGGTAAGCGGTCGTTCAAAAAGGTTCATGAAGGTGGCCCCGATGTTGATGTCTTTGCCCAGCTCGTAGTCGAATCGGGCGCCGAGCATGGTTCGGCTCTGGAAACCAAACAAGGAATTGTCCTCGAAACTGACGTTCACGTTCTGCCCCGACTGCAAAATAGCATCATTCAGGATCTTGATCCGCCCGATGTTGTAGTCAATTTCGTAATCAGAGCCTTCCACAAGTTGACGGCCGCCGGCACTTACCCGAACAGAGCCGCGCGGAAGGTTGAAGGTTCCCAGGAAATTTCCGATGAGGTACTCGATTTATAGGTCCCTCGAAGGGTGAATCGGTTGAGCTGCTGGTATTCCCGCGCTTTAAATAGCGTTGAGTCGTAAAGTTGCGTGTAGGCATATTGAAGGGTTGCGACACTGTCCATCCCTTCATCGATCAGTTTTTTCTGGAGGTTTCGGCCAAAAGGCTCGAGCACCGGGAACATCACCCGGCCCGATCGGAGGTTGACCGTAAGGCCCGGTACAAAGTCGAAAATTCCATCCGGCCCGGGGTCGCCCTGCAGGTTAAGGTTGTCGAGGTTAAATACTTGCAACAAGGGTTTTCCGCTGAGCGAAGCCGGGATGTTGGCATCGTCCAAAAAACGCTTCTGGCCCTTACCCGGATCTTCATAAAACACATCAAAACGGAACTCTTGCGGGTCTACGTTCACGGCGCCAACGGCGTACACGTTTTTCATCATCAGGTCCCAGATAGGGAACTTAACGTTGGCCGTGGTGCTTTTCAGCATTTTAACGAACAGTACGTTTTGGTTCAGGGAGTCGCCTGAAGGCACGTCACTGGTAAATTCACCAATCTTGTAGGGTGTACCGTTGTAGGTATACTCCACAGCCACACCCACTACCTGATCGGGCTGCACATTGAGGTTGATGGAAACAAAGCCGAGTTGGTCGTTGTACACATACTCTGAAGAAGAGAGCAAACGGGCACGCACCTTTTCAAAATCCTGGATTTGCTTCAGGTTGTAGTTGTTGGTCAGGCGCGAAACGATCTGATCGGAGAAACGCAGACTCGGATCGCCGGCCAGTTGTGCTGAAATATCGGGATAAAGGCTGTTGTTTTCATTGGTTGGCAGGCCCTGTCCTTTGATGTCCTTTTTGGGAGGAGAAGGATACTCCAGATTGGTATTGTAAGGATGCGGCTCTGCGAGGTCGGTCAGGGCCACGATATCGCGCACGTTTTCGGTGGCCAGCCGGTCGTTGGTTAGCCATACTTCCATACGCGTGATGGTGAACAACGACTGTGGTACCGGCAGGCATTTGAGGTTGCTTTCAAATTCTCCACGGTTCCACTGGCTGATCAGGAAGTGACGGTTCTCGTCGTACTCATCTATGGGCACGTTGAACTGCTGCACCTGTGAGCCGCCCTGGATGTTGAGTTGTTGTTGTTTCGAACGCTGTTGGGCACCGACGAAAGTGGTGCGCAAGTGGCCAAATTTCATCTCTACCTTGGCGCCAAAGAGGTTTTGGGCGCCTTTGATGAGGTTGGAGCGAAGCGGCATAGACACGTTACCGGCCTCAATATTCTGGATGATTTCGTCTTCTGAAAAGCCTTTGGTATCGTAATTCAGCTTCATTTGGTTGTCGAAATCGAAGGTAGCCTGGGTATTGTAATTGAAGTTGAGGTTGAGTTTTTCACCGATTTTTCCCGTTGCGCTCATGTTGATGTCCATGTCGAAATCAAAATTGCCGTTGCGCTGCTGACGAAGGGTCAGGATGGGATTCTCAATTTTCTGGTAATCAAAGCCAAACGTCAGGTTGATGTTGCCTTGTGGGCGAATATCAACGTTGGTGCCGCCAAAAAGCCTGTCGATAAGGGTGTTTTTAATCTCCAGTCCTGCTATTGGGTCACCCACGCCGGCGCTGCCGCTGGAAGCGCTGGTGACACCCTGCAAGCGGTCGAAGTAGTCTTGCTGTTGCTTTTGTTCCCGCCATTTCACGTAATCATCAAAGGTCATGTAGGTCGGCGTGCGGAAAAATTCATCTCCAATTTTTTCCGAAATAATGTACATACCCGACTCCGGGTCGTAATCAACGTTTTGCTCAATTACAGCCGGATCGCGCAGGTCGATCGGATTGGCATTGCCACCGTTGATGTAGTCGTCGTAACGCTCCTGCAGGGGCGGAAACGTATCAACAGGCGATGGGTAGCCGGGCGCAATGGACGGTACTTCGTTGGGGTAAAACACGGTGAGCATGTGGGCGCGCATACTTTCGGGGGAAGTAAACGCAAACAGTACACTCACGGACAGCAAGCCTGTAACAGCCAGAAGGATGTTCCTCTTTGTCATTTTCAAAAAGCAGGTATTAAGTTCGATGATTGGAGACGCAAACAGTCCAGTTGACGCAACTCAGCGCAATCGGGTTGCCTGAAATATGTAAGCTATCTCCCAACTGGCCCAATTCCGTTTAAGAGATGTTGCCACAGCATCTACTAATTGGATGAATCAGGCGATAGAACTCCTCAGTAAGGAAAAAATTATAGGTTCGGCAAAAAATAATGATAGCATCCATAAGTATGCAAAAGCCGAGCCAGTTTTATGAAGCGCGCATTGCCCAGACAAATTTATCCCTCCCAAAATGGCGAACATGCACCAAAAAAAGGCAGGGCAAAAAAATACCTCGCAACACATCCACAAAGGGTGTACTGCGAGGCAGGTATTATTGTGGCTAGAACTTGTTCAGCACGAAGGCTTTCACAACCACAAGCCGTGGAATGCTTTCTGTTGGGTTGCTTACTTAGCAGCAGCCGTTTTGAGTGCACGTGGAATTTCAATCGATGCGATGGGTACTGCACCGGTATTGATAATTTCAATGCCTTCAACTGGTGAAATGTCGCGTACACGAATGGTAGAACCCAGTTCCATGTTGGAGATGTTGGCCGTCATCGCATCTACCACATTTTCAGGGGTAGCAATGATCTTAATCGAACGCATGTTCGGGAGGAATTTTCCACCAGCCTTCACACCAGGGGCTGTTCCTTCAAAACGAATGGGAACTTCCAGTTTGAATTTTTTACCCGGAACCAATTCCAGGAAATCCAGGTGAATAACGGTATCCGTTACCGGATGAAACTGAAGGGCTTTCAGAATACACTTGTGCATCTTTCCGTCCAACGTAATATCAACCATGCGGAACTTGGCAGAATAAACCAATTCGCGAAAATCACGAGGATCCAGGTTGAACTGAACGGCTTCGCCACCGCCGCTTTTGTACATAACAGCAGGTGTCATGCCGTCACGACGAATCTTTCTGGCGGATACTTTTCCGGAACCCTCTTTCTTATGTCCCTGTAAGGCAATAATTTCCATTTTGAGCAATTTTTTTTACTTTTTTCGAAAAGCGCCCGCAAAGGTACAATTTCGCAAGGCAATATTCCAATGTTGCTCAAAAAAAAATAAGCAATTGAAACATATTGGTAAAAGTATGCGCTTACGCACGCTGGATCTGGCGTTTTAGGGTAAAAACAAAAAACCAGGAAGTCCCAAATACACCTGGTGCATTGGAACTTCCTGGTAAATATTAAGGCTAAGCCCGATCGAATTACTTAACGATGATCAGTTTTTCGGTTGTCACTGCCGCACCCGATTGGATGCGAACGAAGTAAAAGCCGATGGTTCGGGAGTAACAGGTTCCATCTTCGGTTCCTTACTACAGGATAAGAGCGAGGAAGCAATCAGGAGCGTAAATATTTAGTGATCGCATGGTTTAGGAGTTTAGCCAGAGAAGATATTGAGGGGGTGACTTTTTGAGTCACCCCCTCAATAAGACAAACATTTCATTCCTCCACACTGCCGGGGTGACTAAAAAAAGTCACCCCGGCAGTAGTATGCCTACGGCTCCTTGATTTTCAAATGAAACTTCCCTCCCGTAAGCAGGATGCTGTCGGGCGTGCTGAGCCAGTTCGAATCTTGTGTTTTCCCCATGAACAACTGAAAGCGGCCTTCTACAATATGTTCAACCGAGTCGTAGCGCAATATTTCGATGTAATGGTCGGTGCGGGTGGTGTCCACTTGGTAATAAGACAATATTTGGTCACCATCATATACGATTGAATAAAGAGCCTCAGGAATGAAGTTTTTAAAATTGTCAGAATTAAATAACTCAATAGGCAACTTCCCTTTTTGACAAGGTATATCATTAATAGAGATATTTTCAATATACCCATTGCCAACAATGGAAGTACCACGCAATCTGAATCTGGATGATATACTATCCCCTTGATAATTAGCCGCTATCGTCCCCGGCCAATAATAACTCGATCCGTTTTTCCACATCACCGCTTTTCCGAATTCAATGATGTGTTGTACTGTATCTATCGGTGTTGTAATGGTATCCACCAGTTCGGGAGTAACAGGATCCGGCTGCGTTTCCTTGCCACAGGACATGAGTGAGGAACAAATGAGTATTGTTGATATAAATGAAAAAATAAATAGTCGCATGGTCTCGGGATATTAAAGGATGATCAGTTTTTGATAATACGATTGGTTATCAGGCGTTCGCAAATGGAGGAAATAAATGCCCTTTCCCAGATTCGTTGCTCTAAGCATACCGATACCATCCTGCGAAAAAGGAATTTTCTGAGCCGACACAAGCTGACCGGATGTATTGATCACAACCGCTTCTGACATCGTTCCGGAAGCTTCCCCGCAATTCAGATAAAATGACGACTCGGTATTTGGATTGGGAAAAACGGTTAACCCGCTGCCGGTCGGTAGTTCCAAACCAGCCTGCCTTTCTCCGCCGCCGGGCGATGTAGTGGAGCAATTGCAAGTAAGCGGTAGTTTCTTCACTTTGTACACCCTTGATACCGCCACATGATCGGTTTCGGAGTACACGATACATTTTACAAAGTACGGCGGGCATTGTGGGTGGCTTGTCAATTGAAGCGTTTCTCCGTATCCGAGCAGGCTGTACTGGTTATTTGAAAAAACGCCGGTGGTGTTCCACAGCCAGGTTACGGTGTAAGGCGGTTGACCGGGCAATACGGAATCCGGCTCGGTTATATTCGCCTGAAGCGTAAAGGGTATACAACCGCTTTGCGATACAAATACGCTGAGTTCTTGTACCGGATCAAATGCCGCTACTTCGCAGGCGGTATTCCTGAACAGCGCCGCATTGTTGGCGCTGACGGTACCTGTGGGTTTCCCATGATAGTAGATATCCGGGTTTGAATAATGCAGAATATGCTCGTCGCTGGTAAAGACAATGGAGTATTGCCCGTTGTTATCTTCATCGATGAGTGGCACATTAAGGAAAATACCGTAACCCACTATGGAATACCAGGTGGCGGTAAAATTGTCTTCCTCCAGTCCATAAATAATATCTTCCTCATTGAGACTCATTTCCCGACGGGCATGCCAGCACACTTCAGTGTCATCATTACCCCAATTTTCAATCCAGTGGTGGCGCCGCCTATTAAATGCCCAAATTCGTGGGCAAATACGTAATCCGATAGAAAGTAGGGGGCTTCAACAATGGCAATAGGCGTATTGCTGTCTGGGCCCACATTGGCAGCTCCTGATGCATCTGAGTACCCTTCGTTGGTAACAACTATAGCTACATCTCCACCCAGGGATGATAACAAGGCGTTTACCGCAGATGTAACAGTGGCTAGATCCTCATCTATGTCTTGGTTTTCCGCCAAATTAATCTCCTCTTCCACCCATTCCACCCTCACTTCCTTATTCGGTATATCGCTGTTGTAAAAGGCCAAATTGACCGATACGGCACCCAGCAAGGAAAAAATTTCCATGCTGCCGTAGTGGGCTTCTATCCAGGATCGAACAGCGGGTTGAACCACCAGCAGGACAGAGATGATGGAAGGGCAATCGTTGTCAAAACTAAAACCGGGCGGAATCTCACAATCGCCTGGTCCGGCGCCGGGGCTGCCTTCTATCTCTTCATTTCCGCAGCCTTTGGTTGTGTGCGGTTTTTTTATCAAATATTGATATCCCGTTCCTCCGGGCAGTATTTCATAAAATTCATTTTCGGCCTGAATGAACCCGGCATAGGATCCGCCGTAGGCAATCAGCGACAGGTACCCGGATACGGAAAGTATTTTTCCACTTAATGAAAATGGCGTGTTCCCATCATCTGAAACCAGTGTGGTTTCAATTTGCAAAGTATCAGTACGACCAGGAATGCTCAAATAAAGGTATCGCTGACCAATGAATCGGCCAGATTCGGTAATTCGACTAGGTAAACTTCGGAAGCAAACGATGTGTCGTGTAGCAAGTTGTAACGTGAAATAGCCGAGCTATCTGAGGAGATCATACTGTAAGGTTTCTCTTCAAAGGAGAAAACCTGGGCTTCAAGTGAAAAACTAAAAATGCACAAAAAGGTAGCAATTAAAAGCCGGGAATAATCGCTTGGTGCTTGGTGCTTGGTGCTCTCATAATTTTTGGTTTTGGTGTTTCCAAAAGTAGTTAGATTCTGTGAAACATGCAACAAATGCCAGGACTAAATCACTCAGGAATAAGTTAACTCGCCATTCAAACCCTACAATTTTTTCTAAGGTTACGTGGTTACTTTCTTGCTTCTTTGTTCAATTCGTCCATCATATTATTAGAAACATCCGGGCGCAAAAAGGAGGCCCTGAGCACAGCCAGGGCCTCCCGAAAAGTATTATTTGATTTCTTTAAACTCGATTTTACTTCACAACGATCAGTTTTTCCGTTGTCACTGCCGCACCAGATTGGATGCGAACGAAGTAAAATCCGTTGCTCAGGTTAGCGGTGTCGAGGCGGAAACGCTGCTCGCCTGCCACTGCTTTCTCATTGATTTGCTGGCCATAGTAGCGGCCTTCCAGGTCGTAAATTTCAACGATCAGGTCGGCAGCATTTACCAGATTCATCTCCAGCGTTACTTCGTTGCTGGCGACGGTTGGATACAGTTTCACGGCGTTGATCTGCAGTGCTGCATTTTTCGTTTCCGTGAAGCAGTCGTTGTTCACCTCGAGGAACTTCGTCCAGCCGCAAGTCCAGTCGCTGTTACCGTCGAATGCACCGACATAAGTTACCTTGTCGAAGAAAGGAATGTTGATGCGAGGAGCCGTAAAGGCAGCACCACCAAGTGCTGGTGAGTTATAGGTAGGCTGTGCGTTCGGGTAGTCGAGGTTCCATGGATCCTGCAGGTTTGCACCGTTCAGCGTGGAGGTGCTGCCGTTGCCCCAACCGGAAGTGTTGAACCAGGTGGCGACGTCGAATGCAGCGTCATTGGTGGTAAGCAGTGCCGTTTCACCCGTAAACCAGGTGTTTTTCACCTCAAGCAAACCAATCTGTGCGTTGGCAGTAGTAGTAGTACCGTCTATGAAAAGACCCACTGGGTAGTTACCCGACAAGATGGAGTTGAAGATACCAATTTCACAGTTGCGACGCAGGTGTGCAGCGCGCTTGAAGTCGGGAGCCGTATTCGGACCGTTAGGACCGAGGATGGTAACGTTGGAGAAGGTAGGGGCCGTTTTTGGCGTATTAGCAGAACCAGTGGCGTCGTTGTCGACCTCAAAACCATTGGAGCCTGAAATATCAGCTACTTCCGGGTCGCGTACGGAAAGCGCGTACTGCACTTTACCATTGAAGCCGAAGTCACAGTCGAAATCATCGTCGAGTCCGCGGTAAGCGATCAGGTGCTTGCAATTTACAGAGCCACCAAACCATTCGTAAGAGTCGTCACCGGAGTAAGAAACCTGTACATGGTCGATGGTGGTACCTGAACCAACAGCACCCATGGTCAGACCATTGATTTCGTTGTTAGGCTGGAAAGCAATACCGGGATACTCGATGCGTACGTAACGCAGGATACCGGAGTTATCAGCAGCGTTAGCGGTGCCACCGTTGCAATTGCCACCGTACAGACCGTCGCCATCTGCATTGTCAATACCACCTTCGATCACACCGCAACCGGCCTGACCATTGTAAGAGGTGTTGGTTGTTCCATTACCCAGGAGGATAATACCACCCCAGTCGCCGTAAGTTGGGCTGGATTCATTGCTGGTAAATACGATGGGCAGGTCGGCCGTGCCGTCAGCGTTGATCTTGGAGCAACGCGTAACGATCAGGGCAGCCTTGGAACCTTTGTCACCTTTGATGATGGTACCTGGCTCAATGGTCAGGGTTGCACAGTTTTTAACGTATACAAAACCCTGAAGAATGTAAGTTTTGTCGGCAGTCCAGGTTGTGTTGTTGGTGATGTTACCGGAAATGGTAACTTCCTGGTTGGATGGGATACAGCCTGGGCTGGCCCAGCGAGCCCAACCACAAGTCCAGTCGCCGGAAGGGCCGAAAGCGCCGGCGTAGCTAACTGGGGTAAAGAATGCATCAGCAACACGGGCATCATCAAAATTAGCATAACCCAACACTGGTGAACTTGCACTTGGGCGTGGGTTAGGAAGGTCAACATTGAACGGATCGATCAGGCCAGCATCGGTGGAGTTTGGTCCAACAGAGATGGAATTGGCGGTAGCATAAGCTGCAATGTTAAAACCAGCATCGTTCGTGCTCAGCGTAGTAGCCATACCGTGGTAGAAGGAGTTTTTCACCACCAGTTTACCATTTTGTGCGTTGGCAGCAGTACTGGTACCGTCAATAAACAGGCCTACAGGATAGGAACCGATAAATACGGCGTTGAAGATACCAATTTCGCAGTTGCGACGCAGGTGGTTGGCACGCTTGTAATCCGCAGAGAAGCTAGCGCCACTTGGGCCTACGATGGTCACGTTCGACCAGGTAGAAGCCGTTTTTGGCGTATTGTCGGAACCGGTAGCGTCGTTGTCAACCTCAAAGCCATTGGAACCAGAGATGTCGGCTACTTCAGGGTCGCGTACAGAAAGTGCGAACTGAACTTTACCGCTGTAACCGAAGTCATTGTCGAAATCGTCGTCGAGGGCACGGTAAGCGATCAGGTATTTGCAGTTAACGGTACCACCAAAAAATTCGAAGGCGTCATCGTTGGCATAAGAAACCTGTACGTATTCGATTTTAGTACCACGGCCAACACCACCAAGGGTCAGACCGTTGATTTCGTTGTTTGGCTGGAAAGCAACACCAGCATACTCGATGCGAACATAGCGCAGGGTACCAGAGTTATCGTTGTCGTCGCAGCCACCAGGCAGGTCGCCACCGCCATACAGGCCATCACCACTGGCATTATCAATGCCACCTTCGATGACGCCCAGGCAGGAGGTACCATTAAAAGAGGCGTTGGTGGAGGCTTTACCGAGGATGATTACACCACCCCAGTCGCCATAAGTTGGATCAGCCTGGTTACTGGTGAAAACAATAGGAGCGTTTGAAGCACCATTGGCCTCAATTTTACCACCACGAGTAACAATCAAGGTACCTTTGGAGGCTTTATCACCTTTGATGGTGGTCCCCGGCTCAATGGTCGGGTTGCCCCATCCTGCACGTAAACGAAGCCGTTGAGCAGGTAAGTGTTGTTGGCAGTCCAGGTTGTGTTGGTAGAGATGTCACCCGACACTACTACTTGTGCATGGAGGAAACCAATGCAGCAATCAGGAAAGCAAAAAGTAGAACTACTTTTTTCATAGCAAAATTTTAAATGCGTTATTAAGTGCTGCAAATTTCAGCTGAGCCCGGCCCGGGCCCGGCATTTTAGGGGTTAAGTTTGGTTTAAGTCTGCATTAAGCCTGTGTAAAGTTTAATATAAACAACTGACTATCATTACATTAAAATAATTAAAAACAAAAAACGCGGATTCAGGTACATGATGAGCGCCATCGGCCCCGCTGACCTGTACACAGTACACGGGCCTTCCCTTTTTTGCAACTTTGCATCATATTGGTTAAGTTTTACCCTTTAATACATTGTATATGTGCATCAACCCTGACTTGCTTTTTGATTATGGCGCTGTTCGGAAAAAATACCATCGACAGGATGTTATTTTTCAGGAAGGCAATATGCCTTTCTACTATTTCCAGATTGAGGAAGGCCTGGTTAAGATGGTCAATGCGGGTATTGAGCACGATTTCATTCAGGGAATCTTTACAGAAGGAGAGAGTTTTGGCGAACCGCCGCTATTGTGTGAGAAGCCGTACCCCGCAGCGGCTGTAGCCATTACAGATGTTTCGGTTATTGCCTTGCCCAGGAAACATTTTATCAACCTGTTACAGCAACACTTTGAGGTACACCTCGGCTTTAGCGCCTGCCTGGCCGAGCGCATTACCTATAAAGCACAGTTGCTACGGGATCTAAATTTTGACCAGCCTGAAGTACGGATCTTAGCCACCATCGACTTGCTGAAGCGCAAGTTATCCCGGGAAAAATATTGTCAGGATGAACACTTTGTCGTTCCCTTCACACGCCAGGATCTCGCCGATCTGACAGGTCTTCGGGTGGAAACCGTTATTCGAAAAATAGGTCAGCTGGAGCAAAAAGGTCAGCTGCGTATCAACAACAGAAAAATCCACAGGCCTTATTTGGAAAAACAACCCTGTTGATCCTGTCTGCCAGGTTTTACCCCGTGGGTTCAAACACCCCTGTTTCTGCGTGAAACAGGGGTGTTTTTTTTTAAATATCGACATTTCATGACAGTTTTATGACAATTCTACCTGTTCACATGAGTTGGGTCATAAACCATGTACTCAAAGCCCCCGAACCTTGCAGTACCAATACATCTTGAATCGAAAAAACATACAACCATGAAACGCAGCATCCTCATCCTGTTCCCGGTACTCCTTTTATTTGGCATGTCCGCCTGTGGTGGCGATTCCCAAACATCCGGTACCGCATCCACACCAACTGCATCACCTGAAGAGCAAATGCTTGCAGCAGGTAAAGGTATCGGTGAAATTAAGGCCGTAGAAACTGCCCCCGCTCGATCAGGAGCGCATCAGCCGTGGCAAAGCAATCTTCGACATGAAATGCTCGGCTTGCCACCGTCTCGACGAAAAGCGTGTGGTGGGCCCAGGCTGGAAAGGTCTGACTCAAACCCGCAAACCGGAGTGGATCATGAACATGGTTACCAATGTGGAAGTCATGCTCGAAAAAGACGAGGAAGCCCAAAAATTGCTTCAACTCTGCCTAACCCGCATGCCCAACCAAAACGTATCCATCGGAGACGCACGGGACGTGCTCGAGTTTATGCGCCAAAATGACGGTGAAAAATAACAACCCGACACCCAAACCCTTCTGCTGCACTGCCACCTGCTTCAACCACCCGACCATATATAATATCCAACAACCCCAAGCACCAATTAAAATCACCTAATTGCTCACTTAATGAAATCCATACCTATGAAGAAGTTGCTATTGTTTACAAGCGCTTTTTTCCTGGTTGTCGTTGCCCTTTGGCAATGCAAGACCAAAAGCGCGGCCAGCGCTTCATCCACTGATGCTGCCGAGCGCGTATATGTAGCGCCAGGCACTTACGATGAACTGTACAATTTTGTTTCCGGAGGCTTCAACGGAAACATATCCGTGTACGGCTTACCCTCTGGCCGCCTGCTGAAAATCATTCCAGCGTTCTCTGTATTTCCTGAAAACGGTTATGGTTACAGCGAAGAAACCAAACCAATGTTGATGACCTCCCATGGCTTCATTCCCTGGGACGACCAGCACCACCTTTCTATTTCACAAACCAAAGGTGAACAGGACGGCCGCTGGCTTTTTGGCAACGCCAACAACACGCCGCGTATCGCCCGAATCGACCTCAAAACCTTCCGCACAGTGGAGATCCTGGAGATCCCCAACTCGGCGGGCAACCACTCTTCCCCTTTCTTAACAGAAAACAATGAGTATGTTGTGGCTGGAACCCGGTTTTCAATTCCTATGGACGATGCCGACGTATCAATCGATTCGTACAAACAAAATTTCAGAGGAACGGCTTCCTTTATCAGCGTAGAGCCTGAAAGCGGGAAGATGAATGTTGCTTTTCAGGTGCTGTTACCAGGACTCAACCTCGACCTCAGCCATGGAGGCAAAGGCCCAAGCCACGACTGGTTCTTCTTCTCCTGCTACAACAGCGAACAAGCCAATACCCTCTTGGAGGTGAATGCATCTCAAAACGACAAAGACTTCATCGTTGCCGTAAACTGGAAAAAAGCCGAAGAATACGTGAAAAACGGCAAAGGGACCGTAAAAAAAGCGCGGTACGCACACAACTCCTACGACGAACTAACGCACTCTGCTTCCACCAAATGGGAAGATCAGGTAATTATGATCGATCCTAAAGTACTGAAAGACTTCGTTTACCTGATTCCTTGTCCGAAAAGCCCGCACGGTTGCGATGTAGACCCCACCGGTAAATACATCGTTGGTTCGGGAAAACTTGCCGCAGTGGTTCCTGTTTTCGCTTTTGATAAAATGCTCAAAGCCATTGCCGATAAAAACTATTCCGGCGAATACGACGGAATTCCGGTGCTCAAGTACGAGGATGTATTGCATGGTGAATTGCAGAAGCCCGGCTTAGGTCCATTACACACAGAATTCGACGATAAGGGCAATGCCTATACTTCGCTGTTTGTCTCTTCCGAAATTGTAAAATGGAACGTGGAGTCGCTGAAAGTCCTCGATCGCGTACCAACTTATTACTCCATCGGGCACCTTTGCGTACCCGGAGGACAATCCTCCAAGCCTTATGGCAAATACGTAATCGCTTACAACAAGATCACCAAAAACCGCTACCTGCCTACAGGGCCTGAACTAACGCAATCTGCCCAGTTGTACGACATCAGTGGCGATAAGATGAAACTCCTGCTCGACTTCCCGACCACTGGCGAGCCACACTACGCCGTCGCAATACCTGCAGATTTGATTTCCAAAAACAGCACGAAATTCTTCAAAATGGAGGAAAACAATCACCCTTATGCTGCAAAAGGAGAAAAACAAGCCAAGGTGGTGCGCGAAGGAAACAAGGTGCATGTTTACATGACAGCCATACGCTCCCACCTCACGCCGGATAATATTGAGGGCATCAAAGTGGGCGACGATGTGTACTTCCATGTTACCAACCTGGAGCAGGACTGGGACGTTCCGCACGGTTTTACCATTCTTGGCAGCAAGAATACCGAACTGCTGATCATGCCGGGAGAAACCCAGACCCTCTACTGGAAAGCGGAAAAACAAGGTGTTATCCCCTTCTATTGTACCGACTTCTGTTCAGCGCTGCACCAGGAAATGCAGGGATACGTCCGGGTTAGTCCGGCTGGCTCCAACACTCCCATCAAATACTATACAGGAGAACCCGAGTTGACGCAGTAAACAAATGGATGGAGCAGCCGTACCGTTACGCGCTGCTCCACCCTACCTTTTGCCAACCCCGTTCCACCTTTCAAATCATGACCATGTTTAAGATAACCAAGCCTTCGCAGATCCTGCTGGCCATAGGTGCGATGGCCCTGCTGATCATGCTTAAAGTGCCTATTTGGAAAATCCTTTTGTCCGCACCCCAATACCCGGAAGGGCTGGAAATGAAGATCTGGCACAATACGCTTACGGGCGATGTGCAGGTCATCAGCGCGCTTAACCATTACATAGGTATGCGGGCCATCAGCGTGGAAATGTTTCCGGAGTTTCAATTTCTGGCCACCATCATTCTGATCGTTGCCGGCATTTGCCTGGTACTTGCCTTTATCGGGCGTTGGTGGTCGGCGTTGGTATACTACCTCCTGCTGGCCATGGCGGATGTCGCTGCTTTGTATGATTTTTACAGTTGGGGTTACGATTACGGGCACAACCTGAATCCAGAAGCGCCCATTGTCATCCCCGGGATGTCGTATCAACCCCCGATTTTAGGCTATAAAAAACTGTTGAACTTCGAAGCCTGGTCGCTGCCAGATATTGGCGGCTGGATCCTGATGGCCGTTACTTTTCTTTCTTTTGCGATTGTAGTATACGAGTGGTGGCGCAACAGAAAACAGAAAAAGCAGCCCGCTCACCCCAAAAAAGCGTCAGCAGCTGTAGCAGGCATGATGGTGCTGATGTGTGCCAGTTTGTTATCCTGCAGTACCGGCCCCAGGCCGCTGCAATACGGAAAAGACAATTGCTCCTTTTGTAAAATGACCCTGATGGATCAGCATTACGGGGCCGAGATCGTCACAAAAAAAGGAAAAGTCTATGTTTTCGACGACCTGAATTGCATGGTTCGGTTCGAAAAACAGGCGCTGGTTAAAAGCCAGGACATCGCCGGCCGCTACGTGGTGGATTACCTGCATAATGGCGTCCTGATCGACCAGCAAACAGCGGTATTTGTGCGCAGTACAGTGCTTAAAACGCCAATGGCTTCCGGCGTAGCAGCTTTTGCCCAGCAGTCGGATGTTGTCGATACATTTTCTGGCAAAAACCAGGAGATTCTTTCCTGGGAACAAATGCTAAAAGATTTTTGAGATGTTCAGCTGCACCCATACCATAAGGTCTCATTGCCTGATGGCCCTGCTTTTTCTGGCACCGGCAGCCTCCTTTGCCCGCACCATTGAAGTGGGTACTCAGGGTGTCACAACAAGCCTGAAGGCAGCCCTTGCCATGGCCCAACCCTATGATACCCTCCGCATCATTGGAGGCATCTATCGGGAGGGCGCACTGACCATCAGCATGCCCATGACCATCATTGGAACAAACTGGCCCATCATTGATGGAGAAGGAAAATGCCAGCCCATTTCGGTACGGTCGAGTTATGTCAGCATCAGCGGGCTAAAGGTTTGTGGCAGTGGCGACAATCCGTTGGAAGACTGGGCCGCTATAAAAATCTACAACGCGCATCATGTGTACATCTTCAGCAATCTGTTTGAGAACAATTGTTTTGGTATTTGTTGTCGGCCTGCAACCATTGCACCATCAGCGGAAATCGCCTGAACGCCAAAGGTGCCATCGAACAAAACGCTGGCAACGCTATTCACGCCTGGAAATGCGACAGCCTGATCATCAAAGACAATTGGATGCGGGGTCACCGCGACGGGATCTATTTAGAGTTTGTGGGCCATTCCCACATCAAAGGCAACACCAGTACTGGTAATCTTCGTTACGGACTCCATTTCATGTTTTCCCACAACAACAACTATGAACACAACCGCTTTGAGCAAAACGGCGCCGGCGTGGCGGTCATGTATTCCCGCGAAGTCAGTATGGCACACAATACTTTCAGCAACAACCAGGGCAGCGCTTCATACGGACTCCTGCTGAAGGAAATTACCAACAGCAGCATCAACCATAATGTATTTAAACAAAACACCACCGGTATTCTGATGGATGGCTGCTCCCGAAGCCATATTGAGCAAAACGTTTTCCAGCAAAATGGGTGGGCCATTAAATTACAGGCCAGTTGCGACGATAACGATCTGCGGCAAAACAACTTCTTTGGAAACACCTTCGACCTGGCCACTTCGGTAGCGCACACGGACAATCGCTTATCGCACAATTTTTGGGACCACTACGAGGGCTATGATCTGGATAAAAACGGTGTCGGCGATGTGCCCTACCGCCCCGTCAGCCTCTACGCCATGCTCGCCGATGAAATGCCCTATGCCATGATGCTTTGGCGGAGCTTCTGCGTCTATCTCCTCGATCGGGCAGAAAAGGTTATTCCCAGCATTTCGCCCGACAACGTTTTCGACGATTCACCCTTGATGAAAGCTTATGATACAGGTACAACATATTAAAAAGTCGTTCGGTAAACTCTGCGTCCTGCACGACCTCTCCCTCAATCTGGAACTGGGGCAGTCGGTAGCCATCGTCGGCCCGAACGGCTCTGGCAAAACCACCTTTATTAAAACCATTCTGGGCATGGTAATGCCGGATAGCGGCGCAATTGTGTTTAACGGAAAAACCCTCGACAACAGCGATGCAAGTTACCGCCACCTCATCGGCTATATGCCACAAATTGGCCGCTACCCCGACAACATGCAGGTAGGGCAACTCTTTGACATGATGTTGGATTTACGCCATGAAAATGGCCAAAACCTGGATGAAGAACTGATTGAAGCCTATCAATTGCCCGCCATTTATCAAAAATCAATGCGCACCCTGTCGGGCGGTACCCGACAAAAAGTTAGCGCTGCATTGGCCTTCCTGTTCAACCCTCAGGTGCTTATCCTTGATGAGCCAACAGCCGGACTCGACCCGCTCTCCTGCGAAATTCTGAAGCAGAAAATACTGCGCACCCAACAGCAAAACAGGCTCTTTATCCTGAGTTCTCACATCATGAGCGATCTGGAAGAGTTGTCCACCCATATCCTCTATCTCATGGAGGGCCAGGTGGTTTTCAATAAAACCCTGGAAGCGCTTCGGGTGGAAACCGGGCATAAAAAACTCGGCAAGGCCATTGCCAGTATTATGGCCACCAATGGATACCAGGCTTAAATCCAACCTTTGGACCTTTAAAATCAGAAGCTATGTTGCGAAAAATCCAATCCGATATGACCGTAGGCGAAATTGTCGCCCGGCACCACCAAGCCGCCGATGTCTTCCTGCAATACGACATTGATTTTTGTTGCGGCGGCAAAAAGACACTCGGCAAGGTTTGTCAGGATCGTAACATTGAGATTGGGGAACTGCTGCGCAAACTGGAAAACCTTGATGAAGGTACCACTTCTCAGCCCCCCTCACCAGCCACCATGCCCATCGATGCACTGGCCGATTATATAGAGGCAAAGCACCACCGATATGTGCGGGAACAAATACCGGTCATCAGCGTCTACACGCATAAAATAGCCTCGGTGCACGCAGAACGACATCCTGAGTTAAAAATTCTGGAAAGGCAGTTTCAACTGCTGGCGGAAGACCTGCTCGAACACCTTAAAAAAGAAGAGAGCATATTGTTCCCCTATATCAGGAACCTGGCGCAACAACAGCCTACCATGCTGCCTTCGGCAGAAGCGCCAATTCAGGTTATGGAACACGAACACGAATATGCCGGCGCCTTGCTGGAAAACATGCGACAAATCACAAATGGGTATGAAGTGCCAGAAGACGCCTGCACCAAATACAAAATCACTTTTACCAAACTTCAGGAGTTTGAACAGGATTTGCACTGGCATATTCACCTTGAAAACAACATCCTGTTTCCAAGCGTAATTCAGGAAGAAAACAAACAGCAGAAGGACCGTCAAAACAGACTCAATTGAAATTCTCGATGACTCCGTTTTTAGAGAACGTGTTCGGGTTTAACGTTTGGATGCCTGGTTAGGATAATTTTATTTTGATCTAGGCATTTTTTAGATTCGTATGCGGGCAATCCGGGTCTAAAAAATAACGAAGAGCAGAATAAAATTGGCCGACCAGGCGCCAAAATGTTAAACCCGAACACGTTCTTACCCTCTACCGGATATTTTTTGAATAAATCATCATTAGGGGTGCCAAGCTTGAAAATGGCCAACATTGTGCCGTTTTTCTTCCCTTCAAGCAATACGATCAAGGTAATTGTCAATCAAAATATCCAGCATCAGCCTATAGACGGACCTACCCTACTGTTTTAATCTAAAACCAACGCTATGCCCACTAAAACAGGTGTTCTCGATATCCCCAAACCCCACAGCATTACGGCACACAAACCCTTTAAGCCATCCATGGATACTTTTAAAATAGCAAAATACGTCCTTATTGATATACTGCGCAACCGTTTCGTGCTGGCCTATACCGCGCTGCTTTTACTGGTTTCCATGAGTTTTTTCAACCTGGAGAACGATGCCAACAAAGGCATTATGAGTTTGCTCAATATTGTGTTGATCGTGCTGCCCATGGTGAGCATCATTTTTTCCACCATTCACATTTACAATGCCAATGAATTTATGGAATTGATGCTTGCCCAACCCATCCGACGCAGCGCTATTTTGCTTGGGCAGTACACCGGCATCGCGGGTTCACTGTGCCTGGCATGGCTGGTTGGTGCCGGTGTACCCATTCTGCTGTACGACAGCAGCAGCCGGGGCCTGGTGCTCATCGTCATCGGTCTGGTACTCACGCTTGTCTTTGTCTCCATGGCCCTGCTGGCTACGGTACTGTCAAGAGACAAGGCAAAAGGCATTGGAATTGCGCTGGTGTTGTGGTTTTATTTTTCCATCCTTTACGATGGGCTCGTGCTGATGTCGATGTTTGCTTTCAGTGAATACCCCCTTGAAAATGTGGTACTAGGACTGACCTTTCTCAACCCTGTTGACCTCGCGCGAATCGCGATGTTGATGCAACTCGATGCTGCTGCCCTTATGGGGTACACCGGCGCGATGTTTCAGCAGTTCTTCGGATCGGGCCTTGGCGTAGCGCTTTCCTTTTTGGCCATGCTCGCATGGGCAATTTTTCCCTTGCTAATCTCCCTTCGGATCTTCCGGCATAAAGACATCTGACCACAAAAAGTCGACAACCAAAACTATTCACCACTAATTGAGATTTGCCATGAAAAATGTTAAAACCTGGGTTATTTGTGCCGGATTTACGGCGTTCGCCGGATTGATGGCCTGCAACGATGCCCCCTCCAGTACCGCAGGCGCTGCAGCAGAAACGGCTATGGGCGGCGGCCAGTCAACGGTTGCCGATGAAACCTCCCAACCCAATGTCGTTCAGATTGCATCAGGATCGAAAGACCATACCACCCTCGTAGCAGCCATTAAAGCAGCCGATTATGTGGATGTGCTGGTCAATGCCGGTCCGTTCACCGTTTTTGCACCCACCAATGCAGCCTTTGATGCTTTGCCGGAGGGCACCGTAGCAAACTTGCTGAAACCAGAAAATAAAGCCGCACTGCAGGAAGTTCTGGAATACCATGTTTTTGTGGGCGTCATCAACAAAGAAGCCATGCGCGAAGGGCAACGGCTGAATCAGGTGAACCTGAAAAACGTCACCCTTTCTGTAAAAGACGGAAAATATATGGTCAACGATGCCAACATCATCGCTTCCATCCCGGCTTCCAACGGCGTTGTGCATGTGATCGATAAAGTATTGTTACCCCAGTAGTATTTCAGAGGTTGTGGTTTGAGATTTGGAATAAATATTTCCCCTCCAAATCTCAAACCCATCTCATTTTCTTTGACTTCCTTTGTGGCGCAAAATTCAACCCTGTTTTTATGCGCCAGCCCGCTGCCCTCGATTGGTTTCTCATGTTTGTGCTTGCCACTGTTTGGGGGGCTTCCTTTATCATGATCAAACGATCGGTCGTGATTTTCACCCCGGAACAAATGGCTGCCTGGCGCATGGTGCTGGCCACCGTCATTTACATCCCAATCGCGGCAATGTTTTGGTCGAAAATTGACTGGAAACGCTGGCGCCCGCTGTTGGGTGTTGCTTTTTTCGGCTCTGCCATTCCCAATTTCTTTTTTGCCGTGGCACAAAGGCATGTCACCAGCAGTTTAGCGGGTATCCTCAACACACTGGCGCCATTTTTCACCCTGCTGATTGGGGCGGTATTCTTCCAAACGAAGTTTACCTCCAATAAAATTTTAGGGGTGCTCATCGGTTTGGGCGGGGCCATTTTCCTGATTATGAACAACAGCAGCAGCAGCGCTTCCGGCAATTTTGTATTCGCGCTGTTCTGTGTGCTGGCTACCGTATGTTATGCGCTGAATGCCAACATTGTGCAAACCTACCTGCGCGATATGCACCCCGCCGCCATTGCTTCTGCCGCTTTTATGCTGGCCGGCGGTTTCTTTATCGCAACCCTTTGGTGGAGCAGTGGCTGGCAGGCCGCTTTCCATACACCCGATGGCATGAAAGGCCTCGGTTATGTGCTCTACCTTTCCGCAGTGGGCACCGTCGGCGGATCCATCCTTTATTTCTGGCTCTTGCAGCGCACCAGCGCCCTGTTTGCAACCTCCGTAACCTACCTGTTACCGGTAACCGCCATCCTTGTCGGGTTTCTGGATGGCGAGCCACTTGCCTGGACCGATTTCTTTGGCGCAGCCATTATCCTGACCGGCGTTTACCTGGCAAGAAAATAAAGCAGCAGTGGCGGCCTCCAAACTGCCAACACCCAATTGGGTGCTTTGTCACCCGCTGATTTTTGCGAAGCAAAACATCTGCGGGTATCTGCGAGTATCCGCGGGACAATTATTTTGCGAAGCAAAACCCCCAAAAAATAGCACCGTTTACCGGCAAAAAGAAGCCGTAATCCAAAATAGCAATGGCTTCCTGACTGCCAACACCCAATTGGCTGCTTTGTCACCCGCTGATTTTTGCGAAGCAAAACATCTGCGGGTATCTGCGAGTATCCGCGGGACAATTATTTTGCGAAGCAAAACCCCAAAAAATAGCACCGTTTACCGGCAAAAAGAAGCCGTAATCCAAAATAGCAATGGCTTCCTGACTGCCAACACCCAATTGGCTGCTTTGTCACCCGCTGATTTTTGCGAAGCAAAACATCTGCGGGTATCTGCGAGTATCCGCAGGACAATTATTTTGCGAAGCAAAACCCCAAAAAATAGCACCGTTTACCGGCAAAAAAAAGCCGTAATCCAAAATAGCAATGGCCTCCCAAACTGCCAACACCCAATTGGCTGCTTTGTCACCCGCTGATTTTTGCGAAGCAAAACATCTGCGGGTATCTGCGAGTATCCGCGGGACAATTATTTTGCGAAGCAAAACCCCAAAAAATAGCACCGTTTACCGGCAAAAAGAAGCCGTAATCCAAAATAGTTATGGCTTCCCGACTGCCAACACCCAATTGGCTGCTTTGTCACCCGCTGATTTTTGCGAAGCAAAACATCTGCGGGTATCTGCGAGTATCCGCAGGACAATTATTTTGCGAAGCAAAACCCCAAAAAATAGCACCGTTTACCGGCAAAAAGAAGCCGTAATCCAAAATAGCAATGGCCTCCCAATTGCGTCGGGACTATTGCTTAAACCAGCTGGCGTAGAAAACATAGTTGTTCGAAATACGCTGAATCTCTCCCGTAAACAACTCAGGCGTGAGTTCCTTCACCCGGCGCGCAGGCACACCTGCATATACCCCACCGGAATGGCAAACGGTTTTTTCCAAAACCACCGCGCCAGCGGCTATAAGGCAATTTTCCTCTACGACAACCTGATCCATGATGATCGCACCCATCCCTACCAATACGTTATCGTGCAGCGTACAGCCATGCACAAGCGCCCGGTGCCCGATGCTGACGTTGTTGCCAATCGTAGTGCCGCATTTCTGGTAGGTGCCGTGAATAATGGCGCCATCCTGGACATTCACTTTATTGCCCATCCGAATAAAATTGACATCGCCCCGCACAACGGCCTGAAACCACACGGAGCAATCGTCGCCCATCTCCACTTCACCAATGATGGTAGCGTTTTCTGCTAAAAAGCAATTTTCCCCAAACTGGGGTGTAAAATCACGACAAGGTAAAATAAGTGCCATGTGCTATGTATTTGAACATTAATAATTGGAAATTCAAAAAAAATGTTCGACTCCCAACATCTGAATTTCCAATGTCCAAGTGCGCCACCTGGTTTATTGCTGATCCGCCAGTTCCAGCCAGCGCATTTCCTTTTCTTCCAACTCGTCCTGGATTTTACCCAGTTCTGCTGAAAGTTTGGTGGCGTCCGCAGGACTGATTTCTGTAGTATTGAATTGGTTTAAAATTTCGGCCTTACGCGACTCCATGCGGGCAATATCTTTCTCCAGTTTTCGCATTTCATTGCGTTCGGTATTCGAGAGACCAGGCTTCGGCGCGGCCACTGCAACCGGCTCAGCACTCCGCTCCTCCTGCCGACTTTCAGTGTTTTTCTCCTTGCGCAAGGCTCGGTATTCCAGGTAAGTACCGTTAAAATCCTTTATTTTCCCATGCCCTTCAAATATGAAAAGGTGATCGACCAGCCGGTCCATAAAGTAACGGTCGTGGGTAACCACCACCAGGCACCCCGGGAAGTCCTCCAGAAAATCTTCCAGCACCTGGAGCGTCATCACGTCCAGGTCATTGGTGGGCTCATCGAGAATCAGAAAGTTGGGATTTTTCATCAATACCGTGACCAGATAAAGTCGCCGGCGTTCGCCACCCGAAAGTTGGCTGGCATACACTTGTTGCTGAGCCCGGTTGAACAAGAACCGCTCCAGCAGCTGTGCCGCATTGAGTTCCTTCCCCTTTTCCAACGGAATTACTTCGGCAATATCGCGCACCACATCGATCACCCGCTTGTCCTCATTCAGATGAAGTCCATCCTGGCGATAATAGCCAAACTGGACAGTTTCTCCGACAATCACCTTGCCCGTATCTGAGTCAAGATTCTGTGTAATCAGTTGCAAAAAAGTGGATTTTCCGGCTCCGTTGGGGCCTACGATGCCCACTCTTTCCTTACGCTTGAATTTATAGGTAAAACTGTCGACAATCGTCCGATCGCCGTAGTGTTTACTGATGTTATGGCACTCAACAATTTTGCCACCCAGATAGCTTTCCTTGATCTGGATGGTCATTTCTTCGTTTTTCTGCTTGAGCGACTCGTTGTTTTCCTTTCGGTCGTAATACGAATCAACCCGCGCCTTGGCCTTCACGGTTCGGGCAGCAGGGCTTTTACGAACCCAATCGAGTTCCCGCTTCAGCAGTTTTTTCTGGCGGTCGTAGGTCGTCGCATTTACCTCTTCGCGGAGGGCTTTTTTCTCCAGGTAGTCGCTGTAGCTTCCCTTGTAACGGTACAATTGTCCATTGTCGAGTTCGATGATGCTATCGCATACATTTTCCAGGAAATACCGGTCGTGTGTCACCATAAAAAGCGTTAGCCCCGGGTGTTGCAGGTATTCTTCCAGCCATTCAATCATTTCCACATCAAGGTGGTTGGTGGGCTCATCGAGGATGAGGAAATCGGGCTCCTGCAGCAAAATCTTCACCAGGGCCAGGCGTTTTTTTTGTCCACCCGACAAGGTTTTTACCTTTTGTTCCAGGTTGTGCAGGCTGAATCGAAACAGCAATTCTTTTACCTTGGCTTCAAACGACCAGGCTTTGTGGTCGTCCATGGCAGCCATGGCATCCTGCAGGGCTGTGGTGTTTTCGGGGTGAGCAAGGGCATGTTCGTAGTTGCGCACCACTTGCACCAGCGTGCTGTCATCGTCGAGTGCGGCATCGAGCACTTCCAATTCCGGGAAAAAATCGGGATCCTGGTCCAGCCACCCAATCCGGATGCCTTTGCGAATAATGATCTTTGCATTTTCTCCTTCAGATCCTTCCTTGCCGCCAATCACGCTGAGCAGGGTGCTTTTCCCCGATCCATTTTTGGCAATCAAGCCAATTTTCTGACCCCTGTCGATGGTCATATCAATGTTCTGAAACAGGACTTTTTCACCGTACGACTTGGTGATATTCTCGAGGGTAAGATAATTCATGCGAACAGAAGGAATTGAAGGATGCCGTGCCTGGAATAAGGTCGAAGGTTCAAATCCGGCGCAAAGGTGCGGATTTTTCGACACAATTTGGAGCCCAAATAAGCGTCTTTGGGCCTCGGTCATGGGGTTTCAGACTTTATGCTTTTGCTTTGGTTGCACACAATGCCCGGCATGATGGTATCAAGTCGCTGCCAAAGATGAACACCTAAAACCCAAATTACCGTCCAACTGCTTATTTTTGCCGCGCAAACCAAGAGCATGTCGAAAAAAAACAAACTGCAAAAATTCGACGACATACGGTCGTTCCCCAATGTGTATGAGTGCTACGATATCAAACAGCCTGTGCTGAGTGGTATAAACATGGAGCAGGTTGATTTGTACGGGCTATGGGGCAAACAGCACTTTAAAAATGACAACCCCATCACTGTCGAACTCGCCTGCGGCGGCGGCGAGTACACCGGGGTTGGCCCGGCAATTCCCAGACCGCAACTTTATCGGTGTCGACATCAAGGGCAACCGCTTGTGGAAGGGCGCTGGCATTGCCCTCGAGGAGGGCCTGCACAACGCAGCTTTCCTTCGTACACGTATCGAAGTGATTGCACACTTTTTTGCCGCAGGCGAAATTTCCGAAATATGGATCACGTTTGCCGATCCCTTTCCAAAACCCAGTAAGGACAACCGAAGGCTTTCCTCGCCCTATTTCCACCAAATTTATCGGCAATTCCTGCAAAAAGGCGGCTTGGTACACGTCAAGCACGACGACCCCGGGTTCTACAAATTCACCCTCGACAGCATTGCTGCCGATCCACATTGCCAATTGCGCTACCACAACGACGACATCTACGCCACGCCCCTGCTTTTCCCGGAACTGGCGCTCAAAACCAAATACGAATTGATGCACCTTGAGGCTGGTAAAAAAATAAAATACGTGCAGTACACCATTTCCTGATGAAGGACAATTTTTCCAAACAGGCCAATGCCTACGCCCGGTGTGGAAAAAAAACAGTTGCGCTCAGGCCCTTCCCCAAAAAAAATAAAAAAAAATCTCCAGCCGGGAACTTTCCGCAAAAGCCTGTCGTTTTTACTACTTATACCAACTTCCTGAATTGTTCAGGGCAAAAACAATTACCATGGCTACCTTTACGATCATGGCCAACGAAACGACAGCGATGCGACACAAACGTGTTTTCGAGCGGGAACTATACCCGCTGATGCACGCAGTGTACAATTTTGCAGTTCGTTTGACCAATGATGCCACGCGTGCGGAGGACATCGTTCAGGAAACCTATATGAAGGCCTGGCGCGCCATCGGCAATTACCAGGAAGGCACCAATGCCAAAGCCTGGCTGTTCCGCATCTGCCAGAATGCCTTTATCAACGACTATCGGTCCAAATCACGGAAAGGCAGCCAGGTTGACTATGAAGAAATCCGCGTTTTCCACAGCAGTGACGACGATCGTTCTACCCGCTATGACCACCTTCATTCCAGCGCCAGTGAGCTGGGTATGGGTGATGAAATCATGACCGCCCTGAACGCGCTGAACCCGGACTACCGTGTGGTGGTGCTGCTGGACCTGGAGGATTTTACCTACAAGGAAATTGCCGCCATCCTCAACGTCAAACTGAATACCGTACGCACCCGCTTGCACAGGGCACGACTAGAACTTGCAAAAAACCTCCAGGGTTACGCCAAGCAACAAGGCTTTGGTGTCAGTGATGCAACGCCTGCACAGGATGTGCCCTTTCAACAAGATGTCGACGTCGACAATACCATTGCTATGAAAGCCTAAACTACAGGGTTTATCCGGATGACTTCGGGTGACCCTGTTTTTTTATACATTTTACAAAAACGGTACTTATCACCAGTCACATGTTTCATCAGGAGGGCAACACCTCTACCAACATTCCAATCATGATTCAAACACAGGGTATTATCAGCAGCTTTGTTGCGCCACATTATTCCGTGCGCAATGCTGGCTGTTGCACGAAGGTGAATCGGTGGAATTCGGACGGCTTTTATCCTTCTGATGGCACCACGACGCAACCATTTTGCACGATGAAACTGAACAAGCAAACCAAAACCGTTGCAAGAAGCAGCAATGCACTCGGTTTAAGCATGCCCCCCGGTAATTCCCCATTGCCCAATCAAGACAAGTTTCCCAGCCCCCCACCCCAACAACCTCTCCCCCCCAGCAGCGCTGATGCGCTGGACAGCCCGGAGCAACTCCAGATACGGGCCTTTCTTCAAAGCAATTTGCCGCATTTCAAAGCCTCCAACACCCTGCTAGAGCGCATACGGCACAATATTGCAGAGGACTAGTTTCTTTGTTTTCTTTTCTTGCTTATACTATTGGTCACCCTATGTGCTGCGGTTACCATTTGATTGTTTTGGTTTGCGCAACCTTTTTGGCACCACCACTATTCACTGAGGTGCCGGGACTGCCCTACACCTAAACTTTTGCCTACGGCTTAGCCCTGGGGTAAGATATTGTTGGACACTGCTTATCAGGGGGGAGTAAAACACCCCTGGAAGTGCCTGCAAATTAATTTATACTTCATATTGGCTTAACACCCCCTCAAGATACCCGGCATACCTTTGTTGCATCAAGATTTCAAGATGCCAATTGACCCGCGCCCATACTTTTTATTCCGTTCGCTTCACGGTCGTGCCCTACGACCTACCCATCTCCTACCTATCCTTGCTTCAGGAACGCATGTGGCGCGGGATTTTTTTTCACTTGAAAAAACAAACCTCGGGACATGTGTCGGTCCGCGGTCGCCATGGCCACGCATCTTGTTTTGGATGCTTGCTTCTGCACTTTCGCTGATCTTGCTGATCGACTTTTTTCAGCAACTACTCATCCAATCCTACCGCTGATTTATGAAAAGGAAACCGGAAATCGTCATCATATCCGACACACACCTGGGCACCTACGGCTGCCATGCCAAAGAATTGCTGCTCTACCTGAAAAGTATTGAGCCCAAAACCCTTGTTTTGAATGGCGACATTATCGACATGTGGAACTTTAAGAAAAGTTATTTCCCCAAGGACCACCTGGAGGTGTTGCGCCGCATCCTGAAAATGGCCGTCAACGGCACAAAAGTGTACTACCTCAGCGGCAATCACGATGATTTGTTGCGCAAATTCGGAGAGATGTCGCTCGGCTTCATACAAGTCAGAAACAAACTGGTCTTTCAGGTGCATGGCAAAACACACTGGGTGTTTCATGGCGACGTTTTCGATGCCAGCATTCAACGGGCGCGCTGGATAGCCCAGCTGGGTGGCAAAGGTTACGACCTGCTTATTCGCATCAACCGGATCATTAATGTTACGCGCAGACTGCTGGGCCTCGCACCCGTATCATTTGCTGCCAAAGTAAAAAAGGGGGTAAAGGGTGCCGTGCGGTATATCAGTGATTTCGAAGACACTGCCATACAACTCGCCGCGCAGCAAGGCTATGATTATGTGGTTTGCGGCCATATCCACCGCCCGCAAATGCGCACGGTGGAAGTTGGTGACCGTACCGTACAATACCTCAACAGCGGCGACTGGGTAGAACACCTCACCGCGCTGGAATACGAAAACACCGCCTGGCGGCTGTATCAATACGACGAATCAGATTACAGCATCATCAATCCGCGATTGCAGGTACCCGAAGAAAAGTCGGATTACTATACCTTAAAACATGAAGAGGTTGTTCCGGAAAATTCCGGAATAGCAGCCTTCGAAGCCCTTTAATTTTTTTGACGCCGGGGTGGACAGGTTAGTTATTGCGCTCCGGCAGATTTGCATCATAGCATCGGACCCATACTTTTTTTGTTCCCGGTCCGGCATGTACCATAAATTGCAGCATACGTACGGTTAATTGAAGGGTCTCCTTTTCCGCTTGGAAAGGAGGCTTTTTCATTTTACGCACTTTATTTTTTACAATTAGATGTTGGCTTTGGAACAAATTATCCTCACTTTTGTCGCCTATCCACCACCTCATTATGGAACCTACCGTATTGCCAGACAGCCAAACCGACAGCGAAGGCCGCAAAATCCTGGATTCCATGCGCCTTTCCCGCATCATCCTCCCGGTTACCCTGGGCTTAGGAGCCGTGGGATTCCTTTTTTACAAGCAGTTCGATATTGAGCAGTTTCGCAAAATCGACTGGACAGGGCGGGCGTTTCTTTGGATAGGGTTGGCTTTTTTGTTGCTGCTTGCCCGGCATTTTTTCATTGCACTGCGCTTGCGCGCCATCACGCGCAAGGTTTTTTCCTGGAAGAAATACCTGGAACTTATTGTGCTGTGGGAGTTCAGCGCTGCCCTTACCCCAACCAGTAAAGGCGGCCCCTTGGTGATGATGTTTGTACTGACGCAGGAAAGATTGGCCGCAGGCCGTACCGCAGCAGCCGTTTTTTATGCAATGGTATGCGATTCTGGTTTTTTTGTGCTTACCCTGCCCATTCTGATGGCCTTTTATGGCCCAAGCATGTTGTACCCGGGGATGTCCAGTTTTTCTGATGTCCGGCTGGCCAGCGGCACTTTCTTTGTAACCTATGGTATCATGGCCGCTTATTGGCTGGTGCTGGTATTCTTCTTGTTTTTCCAGCCACAGGTAGCCAGCAAGGGCTTACATTGGCTCGCGACGCGGCGTATCCTTAAACGCTGGTCGGCCAAAATAGATCGGCTGGGCAGGGAATTTACCCTCGCCGCCACTGAAATCCGGGAGCAAAACTGGCGCTATCACCTCAGCATTATCGGTGCTACCATTGCGGTTTGGACCAGCAAGTTTATCATGATCAATTGCCTGATCATTGCCATCGTGCCCAGCACACCGGTCGATGGCGGCACGCAGGCGTTTATTTATGCGCGCATGGTCTCCATGTTCATCATCATGGCCTTCAGCCCAACACCCGGTGGTGCTGGTATTGCAGAAGTGGCTATGGTAGGGTTCATCAGCGACTATGTACCCAAGGGCATCGGCCTTATCGTGGCATTGTTGTGGCGCGGCATGGCCTATTACGGTTATCTCCTGGTAGGCGCCTTTGTGGTCCCCAACTGGATTACCCACAAGATAGCAGAGGCGCGTGCACGGGAATTGATTGCCAAGGAAGAGCAGCCCTAGTGGTCTTTAGCCGTTCAAATGCCTGGGGAATGTTGCAACCATTGCGACAAATTTTCGTGGTACGCATCGAAATTGCGCAGGTTGGTATGGCTTCCCTCCGGAATGGTCACAAACCGGTCGCCGGGCTTTAAGTATTCCGCAAGTTTCTGGGCAGAAGCAAAGGGCACCACGCGGTCGCGTTTACCATGAAAAATCAAAATGGGTAGGGTGCTTTGCCGTACATGCCGATCGTTGGGGAAGTGAAAAGCCGGTTTGAAGGGCACATCCAAACGGTTCAGGTAACTGGCAAAAAGGCCGCGAATATTGTCGAACGGCGTTTCCAAAACAAGGGTCTTCGCGCGAACATGGGCCCCCAGGTAGCTGGCCATGGCAGCGCCAAGAGAGCGCCCATACAACACAATACGGTCGGCAGGGTATTGTTCCCTAAGCCAATCGTACACCAGCCTGGCATCTTCATAACACACGCGCTCCGAGGGTTGACCGGTGCTCTTGCCATAACTGCGGTAATCGGGCGCTACAAAATCAAAACCCAGCCGGGTAAAATCTTCCTGAAACTGCCCCCAGCGCTGTAAATTATCCCGGTTACCATGAAAGTAAAGTACTACTCCCCTGCCCGATTCCTGCTGCTGTGGGAAAAACAAGGCATTCAACCGCGCCCCATCGGGCGTATCAAAGAATAATTCTTCAAATTTTGTATCAAAACGATACTGGTAATCCTCCGGCAGGGTGGTTGGCCGAAAAATTAGTCGCTTTTGCACATAAGCCGAAAGTGGTCCGCTCAGTTCCAGCATTTAAGGCGCTTTCAGTTTAGGGTTGGCAGCATGACGTTCTGCGTCGCGCTGTGTTTTTTTTACAAGGTTGCGTTCCAGCGCCGCCGTGAGGTCGACGCCGGTTTGATTGGCCAAACACATCAGAATCCAAAGTACATCAGCCATTTCATCCGACAAATCTTCCTTGGCGCGCTCCGCCTGCTCCGGTTGTTTGAACGACTGCTCGCCGTACAACCGTGCCATCAACCTGGCAACCTCCCCCACCTCTTCCATTAATATAGCGGTGTTGGTCAGTTCGCTGTAATACCGCACCCCCACGGTGCGTATCCAGTTGTCAACGGTTTGTTGTGCTTCCTGAATGGTCATAATAACATGGCAGTTAGCCGGCTGGGTGATTGGCTTCAGGACCAAACGGTACACCCTTCCGAACAATTGGTACAAATATCGATGTTGTGTCTTCCTTTAAACAGTTGCATGCGAAAATCCCGATAAGCAGGACTTTTCCAAATGGTTGCAAAACGCTCGTTTTGCAGGTTGCCCATGTTGTGTCGGGCATCTTTATCAAAACAACAGGGCACCACCTGGCCATCCCAGGTAATGACAGCAGCATGCCAGAGTTTCCAGCAATGCCGGCTGAGCACATGTTTGGGCGACCAGCTGCCATCCTTGTTTTGCCGATAGCGGGCGTAGCGCGACAGGGTGGGGATGAGCGGGTTGCCCTGCGCGTAGTCGTACACCTGCGCCGTTTTAAACTTAAGCTCATCCACGCCGATATCTGCAGCAAGTTGACGAACGGCCTCGAGTTCGTGCTCATTGGGCCGCACCACCAGCATTTGAAAAATGACGTAGGGCGTGGTACTGTTCATCTGTTTTTTCCATTTCACCAGGGTGCGCGCGCCCTCCAGCACCTTTTTCAGATTGCCACCGATGCGGTACTGCTCGTATACGTCCTGTGTGGCGCCATCAATGGAAATAATGATGCGATCCAGACCACTTGCAACGGTTCGGCGCGCATTGTCGTCGTCGAGGAAATGTCCGTTGGTACTGGTAATGGTGTACAGCCCTTTTTGTACGGCATAGGAAACCATATCCAGAAAGGCCGGATTGATATAGGGCTCGCCCTGAAAATAAAAGATGAGGTATTGCAGCCGCTGGTACATTTCGTCGATCACCGAGCGGAAGAAGTCGGCTTTCAGGTTGCCCGTAGGACGCGTAAACGCCCGGAGCCCGGAGGGGCATTCGGGGCAACGCAGGTTGCATGCGGTGGTAGGCTCAATGCTCAGCGTGATGGGCTGTCCCCACTGCACTGGCCTCCCGGAGAAGCGGCTGATGTAGTACGAACCCAGGACCAATACAGCATTCCAGATCCGTCTGCTGCGTATCTTGGTAATGAAGTTCCAGGTATCGTTCAGTTTAGCTTTCATAAGGAGCAGCCCAAAGATCGGCTATAAAACGCAAAGGGTTGTGTATCTTTGTAGTATAAAACGCGACATAACATGGAACAAACAACCCAATCGGAAGTTCTTCCACCTAAAGAACGAAAAAACAAGCGTGAGGGTTTGTTGCTGATTTTGGTGGCGCTGTTTGGCATTGGTGGCATAGCGGTACTCCAGTTCACCAAGAAAACACCCGTTCAGCGAAGCGACGAGCGTTCGCTAGTGCAGGCACCCGGCAACAATGCCAATCTGGCCGACCCAGCCACGGCAGCGCCCCTTCAAAAAATTCCGGGTAATTTGATCCGGGTAAACGAACAGCCAGAGGCTGGGCGGCCGTTCCGCTTTAATCTCGCCAACTTTTCCCAGGGGGCAGTGTACGAACTTGAAACGGGAGATGGACATCGAAAAAAGTTTGTCAATGGCATTCTGGAACATACTTACGCCCGGCCAGGCCCCTATGTCGTCACCCTACACGCCCAATACGATGGTCAGGAAGTGGTCCTGCAATCGGTCACCAAGCAGGTTGCGCAGGCTGTTGAAAAACCAGCAGTAGCCCCAGCGGTTGACTTTTAGCGGTAAATCTGCGCAGTTTTGCCAAATTTGCCAATAAAATATTTAGTTTTGTCGCATCCCATTCCTTTCAAAAATCAATCGCCTATCCTCTCATAATAAAGAACGAAAAATGAAGAAAATTGGAATCCTGCACGGTAAGGAGAATTCCTTCCCCGACGCATTTGTTGCGCGCGTTAATTCAAAAAATGTCAAAGGAGTTGTAGCGGAAGGAGCACTGGTAGAGGAATTGATGCAAGGCGAACCAACGTCCTATGCAGTCATGATCGACCGCATCAGCCAGGATGTCCCCTTTTACCGGGCTTACCTCAAAAATGCAGCGCTGAATGGCACAGCCGTGATCAACAATCCTTTTTGGTGGAGTGCCGATGAAAAGTTTTTCAACAACTGCCTTTCTACAAAGATTGGGGTACCGGTACCAAAGACCGTTTTATTGCCCACCAAACAAATGCCACCCGATACGAGCGAACAGAGTTTTCGCAACCTGAAATACCCTCTGGAGTGGGAGAAAATGATCGAATACCTGGGCGGCTTCCCGCTTTTCATGAAGCCTCATGCTGGTGGCGGCTGGAAAAACGTGTACAAAATTCACAACTTCGACGAATTTTTTGCAGCCTACAATGAGACCAATACCCTGGTCATGATGCTGCAGGAAGCCATCGAATTTGATTCCTATTTCCGCTGTTACTGCCTCGGCGGCAAATACGTACGGATCATGGACTATGAACCGCGCAACCCGCACCACCTGCGCTATGTGGCCAACCACAATGTATCAAATAGCCAGCGCGAACTGATGACGGGCCTGGTGTTAAAAATATGTCATGCGCTCGGCTACGACTTTAACACAGTGGAGTTTGCCACCCGCAATGGCGTCCCTTATGCCATCGACTTCTGTAACCCCGCACCGGATGCGGATCTCAATTCCGTAGGCGAAGAAAATTTCGAATGGGTAGTGGAAAATGCGGCCAACATGGCTATTGAAAAAGCCCTTGCACACAAGGACGGCGCGGATAACCTTACCTGGGGAACCTACATCAGCGGGGCTACTGCTGGCCGGATTCCAATGGCTGAAAAGGCCGAACCAGCAAAAAAAGCAGCAGGCAAGGCTTCGAAAAGCAAAAAGTAAGAAAATACATTTTTTCTAAAGCACTAATATACAGGCCTTTAAGAATGTGAAAATTCTTAAGGGTTTTTTATTGAAAAACACCCAATTTAGGGTAGATGAATTAAGACGCATTGGCATCGTTTTGGTAACAGGTAGATTGTAATATATTTTAATCTTCCTATCAATACAAGCACCAATGAAAAAGTAATCTTCTTCTCCGCGTTTATTCTCCTGGCAATCGCAGCCAAGGCAAGCAACGACAACAACGGTCGCAACGGCGATCCAGCTCCCGCTCCAAAAAGCCTGACCTTTCAGGACTTCCTGCAGCAGTTCCCAAAAGGTTCGCTGCCCTACTCCTTCAGTGAAACAGACCTGCAACACCAACTGGATGTTCGCACCGGCAATGCAACACCTGCTAATAAAGCACAGCGGCTGGGTTGGGAATTCTACGGCTTTCTTCCAGATTTAGAAGAAATGGCTTCCCACAGCAACATGCCATTGTACCCAGAGCCTGTGGTAGCATTTGAAGCAGAAAATACTTATGCCGTGGTGTACAACACCGGACGCGCATTTGCCAAGCAATACAAAACCTACAACGTAGCCTTGTTCGACAAAGAAGGCCGTCACCTTGCAACTTACTGCATCGCTGGTGTACAGCCCAATGCACTTACTGCCGCAACCCTCGATGAAAACCTGCACGTTACCATCAAAGAATATCAGGTGAAATGGGAAAATGACCTCCAGAATTCGGGTATCAAAGGCAATGTGGTTTCAGGTCTTAACCTGCTCCAAACAAGGAATATCAACCTCACCTCTTCCGACAAAGTAATGCTTTCTCCATTCCAGATGCCTACTGAACTGACACTTACCGACATTGCCAATACAAAATAATAGAATTTCCCGTTCTCAATAGGTGTTTTTAAACACCGTAATACCCATCATCCCGGATTTTTCAACGCGAAAATTTCGGGATGTTTTTTTGTACCAACCCTGTCAGGGTTTTATTCATTGGTCTTTGGGTTTTAGGCTTTGGCTTTACTCCGAAGGATTAACTATTTGGTTTTCAACGCATTAGTTTTTAACAAAATACTCGTTGATAAATAATGCACATGCTGTTTTGAAAAGGGTGTTTAAAATTAAATTCCGACTTCTCCGGCATTTGATTTCACAAGGCACCAATAACCGGGATCGAAGCCAAAGACCAACACCAAAAGACTAACACCCAGATTACTTCCGAAGGTCCTTTGTAAAAATGTAAAAATTGTCGTCCACACTGAATTCCTCCAGCGAATCCAGGCGAACCGCCGTTTTTTTCCATTCTGTGGTAGGGTAAATAAATTCATAAACCCCGGGAGCGGTGGTCACTTTAACCCGCATATCAAAACCCGGCACACAACTGGTCCAACGGTAAGACAGCGATTTTTTCGCCACCTTATATTCCAGCACCGGAATGCTCGTCTCGCGCAAATACTGGTCGAATACCCTTTGCAAATTGATGCCGGCTGCCTTGGAAACATACTCCTCAATTTGTTTTCCATCCACCGTTTGGTGGTAGAAATCGCGGTTAAGGCCACGCAAAGTCTCCCGCCATTTTTCATCATTGCCAACAACCTGCCTTATGGTGTGCAACATGTTTCCACCCTTGTAATACATATCGGTAGAACCCTCCTGATTGACGCCATATATCCCAATGATCGGGCGAACATTGGCAATCAGCTTCCGACAGCCTTTGATATAAGCAGCACCCGCCTCTTTTCCATAATGGTATTCTGTGAATAAGCCCTCGCTGTAATTGGTAAAGCTTTCATGGATCCACATATCCGCAATGTCGCGGTAGGTAATGTTGTTGGCAAACCATTCGTGCCCCGACTCATGCACAATGATAAAATCCCATTTTAATCCCCAACCTGTACCCGATAAATCGGTCCCACGATAGCCATTTTGAAAACCATTGCCATAAGTCACGGAACTTTGGTGCTCCATACCCAAGTAGGGTACCTCGACAAGTTTGTAGCCATCCTCATAAAAGGGATAGGGACCAAACCAGTACTCAAACGCCTCCAGCATCTGTTTTACCTGCTGAAATTGGTTGCTGGCTTGCACCAGACTGGGCATGAGCACATAATAATCAAGGCTCAGTTTCCCCTTTTCACCCATATAGCTGTCAACAAAATGGGTATACGGAGCGATATTTACATTCACGCCGTAATTGTTGATCGGATTTTTTACACTCCAATGGAAAGTCCGGGTGGCTTCACCATTGTTGTAGGAAACCGAGTCCAGCCGGCCGTTGGATACATCCATCAGGTCATTTCTGACGGTCACGTTTATCCCCATCCCCTGATCCGGTTCATCATACATGTGATCCTTACAAGGCCACCAAACACTCGCGCCCAAGCCCTGGCAGGAAGTAGCGATAAAAGGCCTTCCATCTGTGGTATTGTCCCAACTGAATCCACCATCCCATGGCGCGCGTTTTGCCTCCCGTGGCGTTCCGCTGTACCATACCGTCACCGTTTTCAATTCACCGGGCACTTGCGGTTCCATCATGTCGAGCAGGTAGGCATTGGTGCCAATTTTACGAATAGGCAATTCGCGGCCATTCTGAACGGCCTTCTCCAATTGCAAAGGTGGCTGCAGATCAACCTGCATGGCGTTCCCTGCACCGAGTACTTTGTACCGAATCTGGTTATTACCTGAAATGGTTTTCTTATCGACATCCACTTTCACACTCAGGTTGTAATGCATGAGGTCCCACCAGGCCCGTTCAGCCGTAATGCTCCCCCTTAAGGTATCATCGTGGGTAAAATTTTGCGCAGCAAGTGTTCCTGGCCCCAACACCAGCAAGGCCAACAACATTGTAATTTGGGATAACACGTTTTTCATAACCCTATATTTCCAGCAAATATATTGGTTAATAAAAAAATAACAGGCCTTCATCGACAGAGCGGCTTTAATAAGACCCGTAAAACAAAAACAGGCGCGCTCCCCGAAGGAAACGCACCTGCTGATATTTAGAATAATGTGGCCAATGTGAATAATGTAAAAAAATGAGACCAATGTGGGGCATTACCCACATTGGCCTCATTAACTCATTGGCCTAATTGGCCACATTTATCACATTTTATTTTAGTTGCACCATCTTCATAGAACCACTGTCGGTAGCCGTGGCTACTTTGTAGTACAACACACCCGCTGCATTCACCTCTGCACGGTTCAGCGTAAAGGCATTGTAGCCTTTCGCAAACTCGCCTTTGCGGCTGTACAACTGGCGGCCTGTTTCGTCGTAGATCGTCAGCGTTGCCGCTGCTGCCTCCGGCAAATTAAAGCCAATTACAGTGTTGTTCTCCCATGGGTTTGGCGTGTTCTGGTATACCTCGAAGCCTACACCGGTGATTGTCGTGCCGTTGAAACGCAAGGCCACATCCAGACGCTTGCCTTCGCTGTATGCTTCCGATTTCGTAATGCGGCTCGATACGCCCAGCATGTTGCTCAGTTGGCCGTCTGCTGTTGCGCGGAACTTCACGGTGAATTCGCCTGTTGCCTTGCCGTCAAACGACGTCGTAATGGCATTGGCAAATACCCCAAAGTTCTCGATGCCCATTTCAGCACCCGGTATCAGTTCTACTACTTCAAGGTTGTTGTAGTTCATCGTAAACTGGTAGCCCAGCACCTGCTCCGCTGCCTTGAAGTTCACCGTGAACTCCTCCCCAGCGTTTACCGCGCGGTCTTGCACATCGAACAACAGTGTGCCGCTCGTGCGGTCGTCGGCACTCATGAACGAGTTGGCGATTGCCGTACCGTTCACGTCACCGATTTTAACCGACACAAAGTCGTTGTCCATCTGGCTGGCCTGGATGTCGGCTACACTCTTCGTTTCCGGGAATTGCGTCGTGAATGGATTCGTCGGATCAGGGAAGTTGTAGGCCTCGTCTACAAAACGCCAGCTGGTGTTGTTGGGCAGTTCTGCGTAGATGCCCAGTATCAACTTGCGCAGTTCTACAATGTCGAACGTTGTGACCGAGTTGGATTTGTTCGCATCCGCAGCGATCATCTTGTACGGACTGTTCAGGGTCTCCAGACCCAGGATATGCTTACTGATCAACACCAGGTCGTAGGTGGTTACACCGTTGAGTGGGTTGTCGTCTTTCAGTGGCGTCACCACGTAGTTCGAAGCAATTGGCAGGGCATTGCTGAACAGGTAGGTGCCCTGGTTGTCCGACTGGTCGAACATGCTCACCGGCGGGAAGGCCGGGTGGGAACCGCTCAACTGTACGCTGGCGTCTTCCAGACCGTTCTGTACCTCTGTTTTCAGTGCACCGGCTACTGTGGCGTTGTTGCCGCAGTTACCGCTGTTGTCCTGTACAATCACGTAGGTTTCGCAGAAGTCGGCGTTGCCGGCTGCATCGATGGCCCACAATTGTACCGCCTGTGGTCCCAGTTCTGCGCAGGTAAACGTCACACTCGTGCTCGGGTTGCCCTGAGCGTCTGTTGGGAAACTTCCCGTGCTCTGGCTGCTCTTCACGATGCCGTATTTCAACTGGCTGGCTGGTGTGCAGTTGTCGTCGCCGTATTGCAGGAAGTCGGAAGCCCAAAGTTGGATCATACCTGTTGGCATAATGTTGACACTCAGGCCGTTCAGACAAACCACTGTCGGCTTCTTGCAATCTTTCACCACGAAGGTGTATTCGCAGATCGACTCGTTGCCGCAACCGTCTTCAGCGATCCACTTGATCTTGTGGGTGCCGTAGGGCAATTGTGGTACTACCCCTTGCAGCACATTGTCGTTCAGGTTCGCTGGCTGCGCCAGGTTGTCCCAGCGTACACATGCTGTGCGGGCATTGCCATTGGTTGTCCAGTCGATGTTGAAGCGATACTTCTGGTTCGCTGGCACCGGACGGTTGTCGAACGCCGTGCCACCCAGGTATGGAATGGTATTGGGCGCCGGTGGGTTCGTGCTGGAGATTTGCGTCTCCATGATACCGTCGTTGTTCATGTCCAGGAACAGCAGGTAGCGGATCGTTACATTCGGACCACTGCAGCTGTCTGTTACCGTAACACACAGGTCGGCAGGACCTTCACACAGGTCGTGCGTGCCGATCGTGTTGTCCCAGTATGCAGCATCGTTCCACAGCAGACCGTCGTTGGTCGTCAGGTCACATAATTCAACAGGGCTTGCAGGGCAGTTGTCGAATATCGGATCTTCCGTATCGATCACCTTGATGATCTGCTTGTATTTGTAGCAGTTGGCATTGGCCGTCCAGAACGTCGAGTAGTTCGTTGCCTGTGCATCCGTTGGGTTGATCTTCACCACCGTTGGGTTCCATGGGGCCAGCGTACCCGGTGCGGATACAGTTGGGCCTGGAAGGTTCGACGGGTGGTTAGAGATCGAGTTCGGATTCGGGTTGGGTACCGTCGTGCAAGGCAGGTTCGGATTGTACGTACACCAGTTGATGATCGTCCAGGTCCGTTCAATCTTGAAGCAGGCATCTGGTACCACCGTGAACACTTCGTCCTGGTGGCTGACGCCCAGCAATTCGCAATCTTCACCGAAGAAGGTTGGCTCACCGTAGTTGCCCGTGCCGTCGCATTCTGTTACGATCACGTCGTTAGGGAACTTCACGTAGTAATCCTGCTCGTAGTTCACCACGATCCGCTGCGTGCACTGGCTGGAGTTGCCGTAGCAGTCGAAGGCACGGAAGGTCCGTACGATCGTGCCTTTGTTGCACAGCGTATCAAACTGGCTGTAGTTCACCGTGTGCGTCAGACCGATCTGGCCCTGGTACACTTTGGTGTCGTCCAAGCAGCAGTTGTCCAGCGGGCTGGCATTGCCATAGGCCCAGAGGCTTGGGTCAAAGTTCTCGCAAGACACCGTTACGTTGGCCGGAGCCTGGCAAACTGGCTTGATCTTATCTTCTACCAGCACCAGTACCATACAGTCGTTCGAGTGGTTGTCCTGGTATGTCAGGCTTACTTCGCCGGCGTTTACCACCACGTCGTACACCCGAAGTACTACCAGGATCGTATCACCCACGTCTTCGCAGCAGAATTTCACCTGATCGTCGAAGGCGTTGTTCGGATCGCAGCCATTGGCATCCATCCGGCGTACTTTGAAGTACACATCAGAGCAGTTGTCGTACGAGCCGTCGTCGAACGTTGTGGCGTTCACAAACGATTCGCCACTGATACCTAGGGCTACTTTCGTAAACTGGTCGCAGGCCACTACTGGTGGCGTTTGGTCCTCTACCGTTACGTTGAAGGTGCACTCTGTGCTGTTGCCACAATCATCCGTCGTGATGTACGTCACTTGCGTGGCGCCCAGCGGCAGGTTTTGGGCATAGCCCAACTGGCCCAGTGTATCGGGGTTCCACAGGTTGTTGCCTGGGAAGGTGGTCAGGGAGCCATTCAGCGTGTAGGTGATGCCGTCCACTTTGTATTTGGCCACAATCGAGGCGATGCGCGAGCAAGCGTCGGTGATCAGTACATCCGGAAGGTTCGGCGTAGCCGAGCACACAAACGGATCGGTGGATACCGTGATGTTAGATGGGCAGGCCACCGTTGGACCTTCTTCGTCCACTACCTTGATCACCTGGATATGGTATTTCGGGTTCGGATCGTCCGGTCCTTGCGTCGTGGGCAGGCACCAGTCGTAGATCGTCCAGGTACGCAGGATCTTGTACGTTCCGTCGCATACTGGCAGTACCTGATCAACATAGGCCGTCTGCAATTCGCAGTAGGTATTGTTCGGGTACAGGCTGGTGATCACACCAAAGTCGTTCAGGTACGGTGCGCCTGTGGCGCCTGGTCCCGTGCTTGGGTTGCCGCAGGAGACGGTTACGTCGGCGGGCAGCAGTACGTCACCTACATGGCGACGATCCAGGTATAGGTATTGGGTGCAGAAGGCCTGGTTGCCACTGCCGTCGGTTACCGTCCAGTCGCGCTTGATGTAGCCGCTCAGGTCCTGCTGGCCCTGGAACACATCGGTGCAGCCAAGGTCAAACAGTTCGTCTGAATAGTTCAGTGTGAACGTGCCACAGTTTTCTACCACCACCGGGGTGATGTTGGCGATGTTCAGGGTGTTCGTCAGGTAGCTCGGCGTGAAGTTGGTCACCGCGCAGGACAGGTGCACGTTTGTGCACGTAATCTTGGGTGGCAGTTTGTCTTCTACCGATACATTGCCCCAGCACATGTTGCCACTCACGAGGTGGGTGACACGTACAGCGTAGGTCTTGCCAATGTCGGCAGCCGTCAGGATGGCGGGTACCCATGGGCCGTTGCCAAGGGGCAGCGTTTTGTCTATTTCTACCAGATAGTCGTCGTAGCAACCGTAGGAGCCTTCCAGGATCATGTCTGGCAGGATTTCGGTGATGCAATCTTCGTCCAGCGAAATTTGCACCAGGTCGTTGCACGTCACCGTCGGTGGCGTTACCACAACGTTTACCAGTTTCGTTACTTTTTGGATACAACCAGGGTCGTTCGGCCCAAAGGCTTTTGGCGTACCGCCATCTACCGTGTAGGTGATGTTGTACTGGCCCGTGCCGGCAGAAGGATCAAAGGTTGTCGTCTGTACACCATTTACCGTAAACACGGCGCTCACAAAGTTTGCGTCGCCAGGCGTACCCGTCAACGAAACCGGATCGGAGTACAGGCAGAATGGGCCTGTCAGATCAGAGGTAATCTCCGGATTCGGGTAAGCGCAGGAGTTGCCGATCGACAAGGTTGTGCCAGCGCCGTTGGTAACGGATAGGGTGTAACCCAGCGCATCGATGTGACGGCCGTCGAGGGTAAACATGTTGCCGCCAATATTGGTCAACACTGTACCTACTGTGATGGGCAGCGGTGCTGTTGGTGGCGCAGGGCTGTTGGCAGCGTAAAGGCCGTTGATGGCCGATACTGTCCATACCTGCGTAGCAGGAGCATTTACTTTGATTACCTCGCCAAATTGACCGTTGGTCAGCGTGGTGGCGTTGTTCAGGCACACACAAGGGTCGGAGATGGTTACATTGCAATTGAAGGTACTGATCGTAACAGATCCCGTCATGTTGGCTGTACAACCGCCTGCAGCAGTGGCCGTAACGGTGTAGGTGCCTACGGCCAACTGTGGACCGAAGGAAATGGCTGCACCAGTACCCGCTACAGGAGCCCCTGTATTGACGTTGTTTAGCTTTAATTGATAGGTTGTATTGGTCTGCGAGCCACTCAAGCCAACTGGTGTGCCTACGTTGTCGGTCGTACAAATTGCGCCGCCGCCAGTCACTGTAAAGGCTGTTGGAGCAGGGTTGACAATGACAGTAGCAGTGATTGGTGTACCAGAGCAACTCGAAGTGCTGGTCGGCGTAACCGTAAATGTTACCGTTACAGGGGAAGTAGTCGTATTGGTCAGCGAACCACTAATATTACCGCTGCCGCTGGCTGCAATGCCAGTAACGGTGGCGGTATTGTTGCGCGTCCAGTTGTAAGCAGCACCAGTTCCCAGGTTTCCAGTCAATACGATGGTTGTAATGGCTGAACCGGAACAAATCGTCTGGGTAGACGGAGTTGCTGTTACAGAAGGCGTTGGGTTAACCAGCACTGTTGCCGTAGTAGATCCGCCAGGACAACCATTCGCCGTTGTGGTAACACTAAAGGTTACAGTTATAGGCGAAGTAGTGGTATTGGTCAGCGAACCAGCGATGTTGCCACTGCCCGAAGCTGCAATGCCGGTAACGTTGGCAGTATTGTCGCGCGTCCAGTTGTATGTTGTTCCTGACACGTTGCCCGACAATATAATGGTCGTAATAGCAGCACCGGAACAGATCGTCTGCGAGGCAGGTGTTGCCACTGCATTCGGTGTTGGGTTAACCAACACGGTAGCCGTAATTGGTGTACCCGGGCAACCGTTTGCCGTAGGCGTAATGGTAAAGGTTACAGTAATAGGAGCGCTGGTGGTGTTGGTCAGCGATCCGCTGATGTTGCCAGAGCCGTTGCCAGCAATACCGGTCACAGAAACGGTGTTATCGCGCGTCCAGTTATAAACAGTACCCGCAACGTTGCCTGTCAGTGCAATGGTTGTAATGGCTGCGCCCGAACAGATGGTTTGTGAAGCAGGTGTTGCTACGGCGTTAGGTGTTGGGTTCACCAGCACGGTAGCAGTAATCGGAGCGCCCGGGCAGTTATTTGCCGTAGGCGTAATGGTAAAGGTTACCGTGATGGGTGCACTGGTCGTGTTGGTCAAGGAACCAGCGATATCACCACTGCCTGAAGCAGCTATGCCTGTTACGGTGGCTGTATTGTTGCGCGTCCAGTTATACGTCGTACCTGGAACGTTGCCGGTTAGGGCTATTGTTGTAATGGCTGAACCAGAACAAATTGTCTGTGCAGCAGGAGTGGCTACTGCGTTCGGTGTTGGGTTTACCGTAACGGTGCCGCAAACGCGATCGGAAACACAAGGTGTCTGGAAAGTAAGGATAATCTGGCCGTTGCCGGTGTGAACGCCGCTGGTCGCAATACCTGATGAAACACCACCTAGATAGGAAGATCCACCTGCACCGCCGCCGCCGCCGCCTTTGTCATTGCCACTGCATCCGGTTGTGCCGGCAGAACCGCCGCCACCGCCGCCGCCGTTGACGTAACCGCCGCCGCCGCCGCCGCCTGCCGGGATCGTTGGATTGCTGTTGAAGCAGCAGCAAGCTTGTCCGTGACCACCGTCAGCACCGGTACCTGCTGTTCCGAGGAAACCGGAGCAACCGATACCTGCTGCACCTGAAGTACCAACCATGCCGCCAAAACCACCACCACCATTGGGGCTGGTAATTCCATTACCACCATTGCCACCACCGCCTGCACCACCGTCGCCGCCGGCATAAACCATTTCACATCCAGCAGCAGCGCCGCCGCCGCCGCCGCCTGCAACCACAACGCGATCACCCTGGGCAGTACCACCTACCCGAATATCCGATGCGCCGCCGCCGCCGCCGCCATTGCCTACTGCATTATTTTGATTTGGGCCTACTGAGCCACCGCCGTTACCACCGCCATTGTAGCCAGGAACCTGACCAGAAGCAGCACCGCCAACGAAAATATTTAATACCTGACCAGGAACAACAGCCAGAACGCCAGTGGTTTTACCACCCAAACCGCCTGTACCGCCGCCATTAAGGCTGGTGCCTGCAGCGCCCTGTGCACCATAGGCCTCAATCGTAACAGAAGTCACGCCAGGAGGAACGGTAAAGGTTTGCATGCCACCGGTATAATCAAAAGTAGCCGCGTTGTTTACAAGAATGGTTTGTTCTACACAGTAAGTGGTATTTCCACTCAATGGGCCAGTTGTCAGCGGATTGCCGGTACCTACCTGCATGCCACCCGTTGGCATATCAAACCAGGCGTAGGTTGCATTGGGCAAACCGCCAAGGGCAGTCATGGTTGTGGTGCTACCAGCACAAATAGGATCTGGACTTACGGTTACACCGGTCAGTGTTGAGCAACCGCCGCAACCGCCAGGACCTACCAATACGATGGAGGACGTAGCAGAACAGCCATTGCCGCCCGTTACGGTAACATTGTAGGTTCCAACACAAAGACCAGACTGGTTTTGAGCACCTTGAACAACTCCGCAACCGTTTCCACTGAACCAGTTGTACGTATAAGGTCCTACTCCTCCTGTAATCGTCAGGTTGATGGAGCCATCCGCTGTAAAGCAGGAAGATGGCTCAGAAACAACTGGAGTATAAGTTGGTGCAGGGTTAACCGTTACCGAAGTGGATGTAGAAGCACTGCAACCATTTGCGTTTGTAACCGTAACCGTGTAAGTACCGGCAGTGTTCACAGCAATAGAAGCAGTTGTTTCCAAATTACTCCAGGCAAAGGAAGTACCGCCACCAGCAGTCAATGTGGTACTGGAGCCGGAACAGATGGTGGTATTGCCACTGATGGTCGGCGTAGGCAATGAATTTACCGTAATAGTCTGGCTGGCAGTTGAAGTACAACCAGCATTGGTAACAGTCACGAAGAATGTGGTTGTAGTGGGTGGAACGACTACTATGCTTACAGTTGTAAACCCACCTACACTCCACGAATAGGTTCCACCGCCGGAAGCAGTAAGTTGTGCCGCTGCGCCGGCACAAATGATACCGTCATTATTCATGGTGCCGGAAGTTTCCGTTACCGCAATAGCAGCATTTGGCAATGGATTCACCGTTATAGTGAATGTACAAATTTGGGAGCAATTGGTATATGTAATCGTATGCGTACCAACACCCGCTATAGAAGGGGTGAAAACACCACCAGAAACACCCGGTCCACTGTACACACCGCCCGTTGGCGTTGCACCAGAAAGGGTAATCGGCGCAGCATCAATACATACTGAGAAACTGGCTGGACAAACAGGAGCGTCATTGTTAACCGTAGCAACCACCGGTATCCGAGGTGTTTCGCAACCGGTAGACAATTTCAGGTTGTAGAAGTAGTATTGGTAACTTGGCGTCAGGTAAAAGTCCATGGAAGCAACGCCTGGCAATACCCAAGGGAAAGTATGGGTAGCCAAACCGGAACGCCAGGTGCTGGGGTTGGTCGTAAAGCCAATGTAGTAGGTTCCAACCGGGAGAACCCAGTTCACAGGAACCACTTGTTCAATCGTTGGTGTACCCGAATTCTGAACGCTGGTCGTACCGGTGTAAGTAGCAAAGGTTGGACCGGAAGCACTACCTGTTCTTGCTTCTATGGTGAAGCTTGTATTAAGCGCTGCTGATGGATAAATATCCATCGTATTAAGTGTAAACGGCGAAAGCACCGTTAGTATCATGTAGGCGCCAGTAATGGTTGAAGTTTGGAATCCACCCGCTGTGGTAAAGTGGTTCCAACCACCGTCACCAGGAATAGTAAGTCCGGAAGCGCCTCCCTGGCTTGCTGCAACATAATAAGTAGTTGTACTTGAAATAGGAGGCGTCATGAATGGTGAGCCAGTTCCTACATTATTGCCACCGCTTGGAGCATCATACCAATTGATGGTAGATCCTGCATTGGTTGTAGCAGCCAAAGTCACAGCAACCGGTCCTGGGCCACATTCGGTGCCAGGAGTGGTGCTCAAAATGGCTGGTGAACTTACCGTAACAGAAGCCACCGTGGAAGGTGATGCTGCAATGGGTACGCCGCCGCAGGAAATAACACAACGATAATCAGTTGATGAACTTACACCCATAACTACATAAGTAGCAGTGGTAGCGCCGCCAATTGGCGTCCACATGTTGGCGCCGACAGGCGAGCTCTGCCACTGGTATTCGGCACCGGTAGCAGGGTCGCCGGTAAGGCTCAAGGTAACATTGCCACTCAAACAAATTGAGTTGGGTGCGGCATTGCCAGTAATGGTGGTTGGAGCTGCCAGAATGGTGTAGCTGTTGGTGCTGCTTACAGGGAAAACACCAGCATCGAGTGCAACACTAACTGGGTTGACAGTATAAACTGCAGCATTTGTTCCAACGTTTGGTGGCACCACGATGTCCTGTGCTACCACAAAATATTCAATCACATCACCCCCAACAACCGCTGAATTCAGCAAATTATAATCAAGGGTAAAACTGAAAGGCGAACTGGCACTGCTTGTTTCAACAAATTTCCAGCCGTTGTCTGCTGAAGTGTTGGTAGCAGGCAGTACGTTATTTTCCGTTGATTTTTTAAACCAAACCCTTGGCTTGGTTGTGGCAGCGGTGTTGACACCTGTAGCATCGGTGATCGCTGCCGTAAAAGTTCTGTTGGTGGTGCAAATACCATTGCTCAGTGTTGTATAAACAATGGAAGGGCCGGTAAGGTCGACAGGAATAAAATTGCCTTCATCGGCGCCCATATCCGGGGCTGTTCCGGTTCCGACATATCCTGGGTTGCCTTGGCGGATGGTTCCGTCATAGTCATCCTCGATACCCGCAATGTTTACCGCAGCACTTTCAGCCTGCGTTGGAACTGCAGGGTCGAGGTGCAGGAAGTTGGCAGAAGAACCAGTGGTGCTGAGGAAGGTCGGGTTTTCCGACACCGAGTTGGCATCACGCGGAGCAACGGCTATCTTAAAGGCTGCCATTGTCTGGTACGCGTTGGTACCATCGTACATGATGAGGTTGTTGGCACCGGGTGTTCCGGCATAGAAGAGGTTGTTGTTCGAGGCAGCTGCGTAGCTGGTCAGGGTGATGCTACTCCTGCGGTAGGCAGCGGCAACACCAGTACCCGTAGGTGTGGAGAGGTTGACAAATATATTGTTCCGAAGTGTAACCGTCGGAGTGGTAGAAGCATAAAAAGCATTGGTGTTGAATATTGCTCCCGAACTTGTGGCATTAAGCCACACCGTATTGTAGGATACATCTGCTGAAGTTCCTCCGGCAACATATAAACCAGCAATAAACGTTGTACCAGTTAAGGCAGGAGAAGTCAGATTGCCAATATAGTTGTTGAAAATATTGACTCCGGTACCTGTACCCAAATACAAGCCCCAAAGGCTTCCACTTGTTGCTGCAGGCCGGGAAAGACCCGCTACCTTATTTTTGTAAATATTGCCGGAAGCGGCACTACCCCAAGCCAGGTATAGTCCGGCAAGCGTCGAGGCAGTTCCGGAAGTCTGGTTGTCCAGCACTTCATTTCCATAAAAATCGACACTAATGATGGATGAACTCACGTACATGCCATAAGAGGTGCCGCCAACACTGTTGTTCTTAACCTGATTGTTGTAAATCTTAGACCCGGTATTCATATAACTAAAGTAAAAGCCGTAGTTCGTACCGGTTGTCGGATAAGTGTTGTTGGAAAATGTATTGTTGAAGGCATATTTAACAGGATAAGGCGACGATGAGCCGTCCGAGTTGTAAATGCCATAAAATGAACCAGTACCGGAAGTTGTTGCCGTGATATTGGAAAAATTATTGTTGGCAAAAATCTGCGTGTTTGCAGGCAAAGAGGAACTTCCACAATAATATCCGTACCAGGTACCTGCTGCCGCTGTTCTGGTATAGGCTGTTTGAATGACGTTATTCTGTACAGACAGTGTATCGCCTTGGGTACTGGAGGAATTGTACATCAGCGCCTCTGTACCACTGTGGTTCATGGTAAGGTTGTTCCAGGTGTTGTTGTTAAACTTGAGTCCGAGGCTGCTGGTCGTATTGTAGATAAAATAGATGGTTCCCGTTCCTACCGTAGCATGGGTAAAACTGGAAAAAGTATTGCCGGATACATCTAGTTTGGTTCCGGTAGTTCCCGAACTGTTGTAAATGCAATAGAACACAGCCGTGTGTGCAGCTGCTCCAACCCACGCCTGGCTGAGGTTATTGTTCTTGATATTGGTAAAGCCAGCAACAGCTCCCGAATTCCGGATCAGGTTCAAAGCACCCGAAGTGGCATTGGTTTGGTTGTTGGTAAAGGTATTGCCGTTGATGTTGAGGTTGGTCGGCGATGAGGTGCTGTAAATACCATACCACAAGCCAGAAGTAGTGGTTGCATTGGTGCAACCGGTAATGGTATTGTTGTTGATGTTGATGGTATTGCTGTTGGCGGTTGAACCCGCGCTGTTTTCAATACAAGAAACTTGAGAGGTGGTTCCACCAAACTTGAGGCTGATCGTGTTGTTGTTGATCGACCCGCTGGCGCCATTGGAACTGGTATTGCAAAAAATAGCCCGCAATGTGCTTGTATGATTAACACCAGAACCGTTGTTGTTGTCGATGTTGTTGTATGAAATATTGAAATCCCACTGGTCTTTCATGAAAACGCCGGTAGCTGGTTGCGTTGCACCGGTTGCACCACCAAAGTTGAGGATGCTGTTGCCCGTGCCAGCGCCAGCGCCGCCTACATCGTTTCCGGTATCACCCAATGCATAAGGCGCAGTATCAGTAAAACCAATGAAGGCAAAGCCAGCATTGCAATTCTGGACCGTATTGGTATAAAACTTATTGCCTGCGTTGGCGCCACTGGCGAGCGTTGTTACCAGTGCAGTACTGGAAGCAGCATAGGTACTGTTTTGCACCACGATGCCAATCGAGCCATTGTGGCCAAAAGCCCAGGCTGCGTTGTTATCCCGGTTAAGGGTTACCACGCAATTTTTAATGGTGTTGTTCTGACAACCGTCATCGGCAGTAGCTTTAAACAATCCAAAACCGCATTCCATCATCTCAGTGGCACTCAAGGTGTTGCCATCCGTCAGGTTGATACCGTCAATGGTAACATAATCAGAACCAGAAAGGATGAAAATACCGTCTTTGTCCGCTGATCCAGGCGTAGCGACACCAATGTAGGCATTGATGACCGGATTGGCGCCCGCACCACTTTTTTGAAAAGTAATGGTGTTGGCAACAGAACCTGTAGCCGTCAGAACGATGCCACCTACCGGGGCAGTTTCCGTGTGGCCCGCTACCACATCCACCGTGACAGGACCGGAAATGGTTGCGCCGTTCAGCGCTGTAACAGCGGCCGAGATAGTGCCATAAGCACCATTCGCAGCACCAGCACCACCAGAAATGGTAAAAAAACCGAAGACCTAATAAGTACATAGGACTTGCGAGCAAACAGCAAATGCAGCTTGGCGTAAAGGTTAGCCATCATCATGAGTTTATATACCAATAAATAGATTAAATTTTGTCTGCCCACAGCTGTGAACAGTCCAAAAACCAACCAAATGTATGCCGGGTTGTTCTTACGCCAAAGGACCTTAAAAAAATACCGTCGATTTTAAGTATATTTATTTTTACAATACAATAAGTTGCTATTAATCAACATTTTACACACTCGGTTTCTCCTGAAAATTTTAATGTTTTTTTAAGATTTTTTCAATAAAAATGAAAGCCCTGACCTGTACGAAACACAAAAAAGGAATGCTCAAAAACCGCCACACCGATTTTTAACTGATTCCGTTCCAAAGAAAAATACAAAATAAAATTTTTCGCCCTAGTGCAGCGTCCGGCGAATACCCTGTGAATTGGCGAGGCAGATTTTCATTCACCAAGGCGTGAGGAGGGCGATCCCGAAGATATCAGGATTAACCGACGAACAACGCAGATGAAGGGAAAATATGGCCGTCAATTCACAGGGTATTCGCCGGACGCTGCACTAGCGCCGCTGCTTGAAAAAAGCCTTCATCAGCAAGGCGCACTCGGCCTCCATAATTCCCATTTCCAACTTGGTTTTAGGGTGGAGTAAATCTTTTCCACCATGCAACATAAAACCACGCTTTTCGTCGGTAGCGCCATAAACAATCCTGCCTACTTGCGACCATGCCAGCGCCCCTGCACACATCACGCAGGGCTCCAGGGTCACAAACAAGGTGCAATCCGGCAGGTACTTGCTGCCCAAATGGCTTTCCGCTGCAGTAATTGCCAGGATCTCCGCATGGGCCGTCACATCGGTCAATTGCTCCGTCTGGTTGTGCATACGGGCAATAATCCTGTTGTCACACACCATTACAGCACCCACTGGCACCTCTCCGGACTCAAAGGCCTTTTGCGCCTCTTTGAGTGCCTGTTGCATGTAATAGCGGTCGGAATGGACGGAGAGCATAATTTAATGTGGTCAATTTGATATTAATGTGGCCAATGTGATAATGAGAACAATGTGATAATGAGAACAATGTGGCCAATGTGATTTTAATGGGGCAAATATAGGGTTACTGTTGCATGTCACTGAAAAAAATCATTGGAGGCGGTTTCAATTTTTCAAACGAAATACTGACCTTTGCGCATGGAAATAAAGAACAGTTATCCTGGCATGCCGAAATTTCTCGGCGAATCGTTCACTTTTGACGATGTCCTCCTGGTTCCCGCTTACAGCGAAGTACTTCCCCGTGATGTAGACATCTCCGCCCAACTTACCCGCAACATCCGGCTCAACGTCCCCATAGTGTCCGCTGCCATGGATACCGTAACGGATAAAAACCTCGCCATTGCTATGGCCCGGCAAGGTGGCATCGGGATTATTCATAAAAACATGAACATCGCCGAACAGGCCGACCAGGTGCGCGCCGTCAAACGCTCCGAAGCCGGCATGATTATCGACCCGGTAACCCTGCACCCCGATGCCATCATCGATGAGGCGCTGGAATTGATGCAGCGTTACAGCATAGGCGGTATTCCGGTTACGGACAAAAAAGGTAAACTGGTGGGTATTCTCACCAACCGCGACCTCCGTTTTGAAACCAATACCAAACGAAAGGTCCGCGAGTTGATGACCAAACGCAACCTGGTCACCGCGCCCTATGGCACTACCCTGCTGGAAGCCCGGCAGATCTTGCAGGAGCATAAAATTGAAAAACTGCCCGTCGTCGATGATGCTTATCACCTCATCGGGCTTATCACCTACAAGGATATCATGAAAGGCGTGAATTTCCCCAGCGCCTGCAAGGACCCGCTTGGCCGCCTCGTGGTAGGCGCCGCAGTGGGCGTCACCGCTGATATGATGGAACGCGTAGACGCACTGGTAAAAGCCGGGGTGGATGTGATTACGGTGGATACCGCCCACGGGCATTCAAAGGGCGTACTCGACGCCGTAAAACTGCTGAAGCATACATTCCCGGACCTCCAGATCGTTGGCGGAAACGTAGCAACAGGTGAAGGCGCCCTCGCACTGGTCAACGCCGGCGTAGATGGGGTAAAAGTGGGCGTAGGCCCTGGCAGTATCTGTACTACCCGCATCGTGGCAGGAGTGGGCGTTGCCCAACTCTCCGCCATCAACAATGCCTATAATGCCATAAAAGGTACCGGCGTACCCATCATCGGCGATGGCGGCATTCGTTATACCGGGGACATTGTGAAGGCCCTGGCCGCTGGCGCCAGCTCTATTATGGCCGGCTCGCTTTTTGCTGGTGTAGAAGAAGCACCGGGCGAAACCATTATTTTCGATGGCAGAAAGTTCAAAACCTACCGCGGCATGGGAAGCCTGGGCGCCATGCAACAAGGCTCCAAAGACCGCTATTTTCAGGACGTGGAAGACGATATTAAAAAACTGGTGCCAGAAGGTATCGAAGGCCGGGTGCCCTATAAAGGCTCCATCGCCGAGGTAATGACACAGTACATCGGCGGCCTGCGGGCCGGTATGGGGTACTGTGGCGCCCCAACCGTGGAAGACCTGCAGGAAAATGCCCAGTTCATCCGCATCACCAATGCAGGCATGAACGAAAGTCACCCGCATAACATTACAATCACGAAGGAATCACCGAACTACAGCCGCCGGTAATGCCGACTTCAGTCGCCGATTGTACTGGTCGGCGACTGAAGTCGCCGGTTGTGTGGGTCGGCGACTGAAGTCGCCGCTACACAACGTCAACACCCACCCCCTCAAACCGAACCCTACCCTTCGGTAAATGGGCCAGCACCGTTTCTATCAGCGCGTTAACCAGCGACTGCTTCACCAAATGCCGGTGGGCCACCAGACTCACTTCGCGCAGCGGGACGGGCTCGGCAAACCGCTTCACCTTTTTCAACTGCTCTTTCGACAAATACAGGGTGGCCAACTCGGGCAATATGGTTATGCCGTTGTTCACATCTGCCAACTGCTTCAGGGTTTCCAAACTGCCGGCCTCGTATTCCACATGCAAATTCGACTTGCTCCGCAAGGCGCAAATGTTCAGGATCTGAGAACGCAAACAATGCCCTTCTTCCAGTAACAACAGCTGACTGGGATCAATATCCTCGGGCAACAGGTATTCCTTCCCATAATCCTTTGCTGAATATACCACAAATGGCTCGTAAAATAGCGGCGTTTCCCGAATACCACTGTTTGGCAACGGTGTAACCAGTATCCCGGCATCCAACGCTCCAGAGCGTAACAAATCGATAATCTGAGCGGTCGTTCGCTCTGTGATTTTTAGTTTTACCTCCGGATATTTTTTGACAAAAGCTGGCAAAAAGAGCGGCAATAGATACGGCGACAAGGTGGGAATGATGGCCAGACGAAGTTCACCACTGATCTTGCCCTTCGTGGCCGAAGCGATTTCGCGCAGCAACTCCACCTCATGCAATACCTGCCGGGCCTGATCAATCAATTCCTGCCCGACCTGGGTGGTAATTACTGGCTGCCGGCTGCGATCAAAAATTTTCACCTCCAACTCTTCTTCCAACCGCTGAATCATCATGCTCAGCGTGGGTTGCGTTACATGGCAAGCATCTGCTGCTTTGCCAAAATGCCGGTGTGATGCCAGGGCGACGATGTATTCCAGTTGCTGTATGTTCATACCTCAAATATAGACACCATCTATGGCAACATAGACGGTGTCACTTTGATTTATTTGCCAATACACTTATATTTGTTAAAGAATAGCATAGCGGGCCCCAAGAAGCCTTTCCGCAACAAAATGGACCAAGATTAACGCTTAATTTTAGGCATTCCGGAAACGGAAACTACCCGTTGGCCTCGACGCATACAGCGTCGGGGCCATTTTATTGTCAGGAAACAACAGATGCTACACCCAACAAACGAGGAAAACCGCTGGTAACCAAGCGCAAATAATATGTGTCAATCAATTATCGACTCCCCGTTCAAATCGGTTGTCAAAACAAAACTCATGTAATCAAAATAGGGCCGCATGGCCTCAAAGGTCAGCTTTACCTCCTTTAAAAAATCCGGGCTCAGCACTTCCTTGTCGCTAAAGCTGCGCTGCACCGTAAAACTCTTTTTGCGAATAAGGTCAAGTGCCGGGCTTGCTTTGTCGTAACCGCGTGGTGCCGTTTTCAATTCATCCCCCTGAAGGGTTCCAAAATAGCGCTGAAACCCGGGGTCCGCCATGATTTCGCGGATGGATTTGTCGTCGGCCACAAACTCGTCGCGAATACGCTTGAGGTCCTCTGCATTGGGCTGCCAGAACCCGCCTCCGGCAAACGAAGCGCCTGGTTCAAGGTGCAGGTAATAACCACCCCGCAGCCGATTGGTAGCCCGGGAAAAGCCGATCCCAAAATGATTCTTGTACGGCGACTTCTCTTTTGAAAAACGCACATCCCTGTAGATGCGAAAAAGCGTAGCCGATTCAATGTGGTCGGTTTCGTTCAACGCCGCTTCCAGCGATTTGGTAAACGCTTTGGCATTTTCCAAAGCAGCCTCATACCGCGCTTTGTTGGCCTGAAACCAGTCTCTGTTGTTGTTGTCCGTAAGGTCCTTTAAAAATTGAAGGGAGGAGGGCTGAAAAGGCATACGCTGGATTTTTTACAAAAATACACCTTGCTGCTGAGCTGGCCAAACTGCCCGATTGCTTTGATCTCATCGCATGGCATTTTTTGCACTAACAATTGATTGTCAAAACATTGCGGGTATATTAAATTAAAATAAATCTGTTAGCATATCGGCAATCATCTTGGTTTACTCCATAAAGGCACTGAACTTTCGGAACAAACCCTAAAAAAATGAGCTCCCGAAAAATGCTGATCAAAACTTTTGCCGGCGCCGTACATGGCGTTGATGCCCAAACCATTACTATCGAAGTAAATACCGGGGGCGCCGTCGGCGCCGCCAGCGACAAACCTTCCCATTTCATTGTTGGATTGGCCGACAGTGCCATTCGTGAAGGTCAGTTGCGGATCGATGCCGCCGTGAAAAATGCTGGTTTCAAACTCGAACGGCTTAAAACCATCATTAACCTGGCGCCTGCTGATATTCGAAAAGAGGGCTCGGCCTTCGACCTTCCGATCACCATTGGCATGCTCGCTGGCGCCGGGCTTATACCTGCCGACAATGTGGGCGATTTCTTTATCATGGGCGAACTCTCCCTCGATGGCTCCCTACGCCCCATCAAGGGTGCGCTCCCCATCGCCATACAGGCGAAAAAAGAAAAATTCCGCGGCTTTATTTTGCCCAAAATAAATGCCCGGGAAGCGGCTATAGTGAGCGGACTGGACGTATACGGCGTAGAAACCCTCAACGAGGCAATTGCAGTATTGCAGGGCGATGGCGCCATTGCACCCACAAAGGTGGATGCCCGCGATGAGTTTGCCAGCAACCTGAACAATTATGAGGTGGACTTTTCGGAGGTACGCGGACAGGAAAACATCAAACGCGCCCTCGAACTGGCCGCAGCGGGTGGCCACAACGTGATCCTCATTGGTCCGCCGGGCGCCGGCAAAACAATGCTGGCCCGGCGCCTACCCACCATCCTTCCGCCGCTCTCGCTCCAGGAAGCACTTGAAACCACCAAGATCCACTCCGTAGCAGGCGCCCTGCCAGCCGATTCAGCCCTGGTTACCACCCGCCCCTTCCGGGCGCCACACCACACCATATCCGATGTGGCGCTGGTTGGCGGCGGCTCCGACCCTATGCCCGGCGAAATATCGATCGCGCACAACGGCGTGTTGTTCCTCGATGAGTTGCCGGAGTTCAAACGCACCGCCCTGGAAGTCATGCGCCAACCCATGGAGGAGCGCAAGGTCACCATCAGCCGTGCCAAAATCAGTGTAGAATACCCTGCCAGTTTCATGCTCATCGCCAGCATGAACCCCTGCCCCTGCGGCTATTACAACCATCCGGAGAAAGATTGCGTGTGCGGGCCAGGCGTTGTAAAGCGCTATGTATCCAAGATCTCAGGCCCATTGCTCGACCGTATTGACCTGCACGTGGAAGTCACGCCGGTGAGTTACGACGAACTCTCGAGCCGGGAAAAAACCAAAATCAACAGTACGGAAATCCGCGAACGCGTATTGCGCGCCCGTGAAATTCAGGCAACGCGTTTTAAGCACTTAAAAGACGTGTATTGCAACGCCCAAATGCCCAGCAGGATGGTGCGGGAGGTATGCCAAATTGATAACGCCGGCACCACACTGCTCAAAACAGCCATGGAACGCCTGCAACTGTCTGCCCGTGCCTACGACCGCATCCTGAAGGTGGCCCGCACCGCGGCGGATCTGGCGGGCAGCGCTGATATTCGGATCGAGGATTTGGCTGAGGCGATTCATTACCGGAGCCTGGATCGGGAGGGCTGGGCGGGATAGGTGATTTGGTCGGGATTTACGATTGCCGATTACATGATTTACGATTGCAGATTGGATGTGGACAGGATTTACGATATCCGATTGATGATATCCGATTTTTGATTGGATTTGCGATGTGGGATTTACACTTCGGGAAATGTTTCCGTTACGCCCGATGCATGAGATCCAGGCCGAGCGAAGCGAGGCAGCCATCTTTTGTCATGATTTACGATTGCCGATTGATGATATCCGATTTTTGATTGGATTTGCGATGTGGGATTTACACTACGGGACATGTTTCCATTACGCCCGATGCATGAGATCCAGGCCGAGCGAAGCGAGGCAGCCATCTTTTGTCATGATTTACGATTGCCGATTGATGAGATCCGATTTTTGATTGGATTTGCGATGTGGGATTTACACTAGGGACATGTTTCCATTACGCCCGATGCATGAGATCCAGGCCGAGCGAAGCGAGGCAGCCACTTTTGTCATGATTTACGATTGCCGATTACATGATTTACGATTGAATTGGAGATTTTTTATTTTTTCGATTTCCGCTAGTCGCTTTGAACCATGAATGCATTTGAACTTGAATCACGATTGATAATCTTTGCATCCAGAGTGATGGATATGGCAGAGATGATTTACGATTGACGATTACATGATTTACGATTGCAGATTGGATTTTAGATGTACAATTTTTTCGATTTTCGCTTGTCTCTTTGAACCATGAATGCATTTGAACTTGAATCACGATTGATAAACGTTGCATCCAGAGTGATGGATATGGCAGAGATGATTGACGATTACATGATTTACGATTGCAGATTGGATTTTGGATGTACAATTTTTTCGATTTCCGCTAGTCTCTTTGAACCATGAATGCATTTGAACTTGAGTCCCGCTTGATAATCTTTGCTTCCAGGGTGATGGATATGGCAGAGATGATTTACGATTGACGATTTAGAACTGTACGAAACGTTCTTTGACATATTGCTAATCAATGTTTTAAGGTGCTTTTGCGTTTACAAATCTGACAATCAAGGATTTATGGCAAAGAAACTTCGCACCCCATTGCCAAAATTAAAGCAAGCAATGCCGAAAAGGGCACAAGGCTCGGCAAAAGCGTCTTTTTTGATAAAGGTTGGGATCAAGCCCTGATTTCCTTGTTGCCGCCTGAATTATTGGAAGATCTGGCCGATTCGAGACGGCGTGGACGTTCAGGAAAACACCCAGGGGGCCGTTTGATGGCGCTGTTGATGGTTTATAGCATCGTCATGACAGGGACGACAGTTTTCTACCACCCTTTGCGGATGTTTACAACAGCCACTCCTTTCAACTTTTTAGCGGCAAAGGCGGACATCAAACAAGTCACAGTTCTTTGGCCAGCCGTTTTGCAACAATCAAAGCGGCGTATTTTGAGGATTTGTACAACGGTTTCATAAGTAACATCCAGCGAAAATACGGATCGCGCCTGGACAAGGAGTTTGGGCGTTTTGGCCCGTTTTGATTCCACGATGGTGCGCTTGAGCGGCGCTGGCCAGTTGGGAACGGGGATGCGGGTAGGTGCCAAACCTAAAAAGGGCAAGGGGGTAAGGTGCAGGTCAAGTTCACGGTTGGCTTACAGGCCTATTGCCCGCGCACGCCCAAGTGCACTGCGACCAAGCGCACCTTCGGAGGAAAAAGCGCTTAAAGAGGCCATTGACCAAGCGGATTTAAACGCCGATGACGCAGTGGTCTTCGATATGGGCATGAAAAGCCGCAAGACCTTCCAGACTTTTCAGGGAACAGGGGCGGTGTTTACTACCTGCTTGAAAAACCCGCGCCTATCGCTGGGTTAAGGTGCACAAGCAAATCAAGGGCCGTGAGCAAAACCTCGAGTTTCTCGCCGACGAAACGTCGCACTTGCACAAAAGTGGCGGAGACAATATTCCGAAGTCCCCTTCCGCTGGCTCCATTACCGCTAAAGTGCGTACGGGCGAAAAGGCAAACACCACGCTTTACCTGCTGACCAACATCCTCGACCTCAACGCAGGTCAAATCGCCGATATTTACCTCTCCAGCGCTGGGACATCGAGGTCTTCTTTCGCTTTCTGCAAGAAATCGGCCTGCGAAGCCCCTCTCTTTCAACGAAAACGGCATCAAAGCGGTCTTTTTCCTCCGATTATTGACCGCAACCATGCTCCGGCTTTTCCTTCATGTGGCGTCAACAAGCGCGACGGTACAAAGCCGCAAAATTTGCCTTCCAGGATGAACTGTTGATGGAAATAGCAAGAACCCTGGCATTACACATGGCCACCGGAACACCATTACATACTGAATATTCCCAAGAATTTAGAAAAAATTCTGGATGGCTAAAACATTGATTAGCAATATGTCAAAGAACGTTTCGTACAGTTCTAATTGCCGATTACATGATTTACGATTGAATTGGAGATTTTTTATTTTTTCGATTTCCGCTAGTCGTTTTGAACCATGAATGCATTTGAACTTGAATCACGATTGATAATCTTTGCATCCAGAGTGATGGATATGGCAGATGATTTACGATTGACGATTACATGATTTACGATTGCTGATTGATTTTGATGTACAATTTTTTCGATTTTCGCTTGTCTCTTTGAACCATGAATGGCATTTTGAACTTGAATCCCGCTTGATAATCTTTGCTTCCAGGGTGATGGATATGGCAGAGATGATTTACGATTGACGATTACATGATTTACGATTGCAGATTGGATTTTGGATGTACAATTTTTTCGATTTCCGCTAGTCGCTTTGAACTATGAATGCATTTGAACTTGAATCACGATTGATAAACTTTGCATCCAGAGTGATGGATATGGCAGAGCAGTTGCCTAAAACCTATGCCGGACAGTACTTGGCTTCCCAGATTATTCGCTCAGCAACTTCGCCGGCTTTAAACTATGGCGAAGCGCAAGCCGCGGAATCCAAAGATGATTTTATTCATAAAATGAAAATCTGCCAAAAAGAGCTCCGGGAAACCTACGTATGCCTCAAACTAATTGAAACAAGAAACTGGTTTGTTTCCGGAAAACTCAGTCCCCTGATCCAGGAATCAAACGAACTAATCTCCATTTTCGTAGCCAGCAATAAAACAATCGTCAACAACCGATCCATCCCAAATCGCAAATCCAATCGTTAATCGTAAATCATGTAATCGGATATCGTAAATCCTGTAACCATAAGTCCAGTACCCGTAAATCGTCATTATAGATGTCTCTCTCCGTTCGACATGACAAATCAGGGAGGAAAAGCTGCCTCGCTTCGCTCGGCTCGGATCTCATGCATCGGGCGTAAGTCCCGTAGTGTAAATCCCAAATCGCAAATCCAATCAAAAATCGTAAATCATCAATCGGATATCGTAAATCATAATAGAAGATGTCTCTCTCGCCTTCGGCGGTTCGACATGACAAATCAGGGAGGAAAAGCTGCCTCGCTTCGCTCGGCTCGGATCTCATGCATCGGGCGTAAGTCCCGTAGTGTAAATCCCAAATCGCAAATCCAATCAAAAATCGTAAATCATCAATCGGATATCGTAAATCAAAAACATGCTTCCCACTGCAAAATCTCCAAAACTTGAAGGCAGCCCCCTTTACGAATCCGCCGTGGAAATCGGCGAGCGCATCTGGAAAATCGTGACGCGCTGGGGAAGTTTCGAGCGCGTAAACCTCGGCGGACAACTGTGCCGCAATGCCGATGCCATTGCCAACAACCTTGCCGAAGGATTTGGCCGTCGCAATGTCCGCGAACACCGAAATTTCAGCCTCTATGCCCGGGGCTCCCTTTTCGGCGCCCGAACCATGCTGCTCAAAGCCCATCGCCGCCAAATGATCAAAAATTCGGATTTTGAACAATTGAATCAATTGTTGCGCCAATGCCTGATGCTGCTGGATGCGCAGATAAAGGAATTAGAGGAGGAAGCGTGAAATCATGTAATAACCGATAATCTATGAAAAAGCATAACGGAAAAAACCTTTCACGATATGAACCATTAAGGCATTCAAAAAAGGATCTGTTGCTGCAGATTTGCCCCATCAATCATCCTGCATTGCAGGTATACATAGAAACCTTGCAATTAAAATCTTACAGTCTGAATACGATCAATACCTATCGCAATGAATTTGCCCAGTTGCTTTACATGCTGAAAAACAAAAATGTCAATGAGTTGGATGCAAACAGGCTAAGGAGTTATTTTTTGTACTGCACCAATACCTTAAAACTTTCAGAGAACACCATACACAGCAGGATCAATGCGGTAAAGTTTTATTTCGAGCAGGTATTGAAAAGAGAAAAAATATTTATTGACATACCTCGGCCCAAAAAACCTTCCATCTTACCCCAAGTCATCAACGCTAAAGACATTAAAAAACTATTTGAGGTGACTACCAACCTCAAACACAATACCATGTTGAAACTTTGTTATGGAATGGGACTACGCGTCAGCGAAATCGTCAACCTGAAAATCACAGACATTGACAGCAAGCGCATGCAGGTGTTCATAGAACGGGCTAAAGGCAAAAAAGACCGCTATGCCAATCTTCCTGAAAGCATTTTAGGGCAATTGAGGGCATATTTTTTGGAGTACAGGCCCAAGAAATACCTGTTTGAGGGGCAATACGGTGGTCAATACAGCATTCGAAGCGCCCAAAAAGTGTTTGCTGATGCGTTAAAAAAAGCAAAAATCAATAAAACCATTGGCATCCATGGCTTGCGGCATAGTTTCGCAACGCATTTGCTGGAAGCCGGAACAGACATTAGCTTCATCCAGGAATTACTTGGACACAACGACCTTAAAACCACACTTCGGTACACACATGTAAGCCAAAAGACAATCAAAAACATCAAGAGTCCTTTGGATAATTTACAATAAAAAACCACCAATTTATCAAAAGATGAAAGGCTTAAACAAAGTTATGTTAATTGGCAACTTGGGAAAAGACCCCGAAATACAAACCCTGGCAAAAAACATCAAAGTGGCTAAGTTTTCCTTGGCCACTTCAGAAATGTACAAAGACGACAACGGACAAACACACACCTTAACCGATTGGCACAGCATCATACTTTGGCGTGGCCTGGCGGAATTGGCGGAAAAATACCTTCAAAAAGGTAGTACGGTATACATAGAAGGTAAAAACAAAACCCGTAGTTTTGAGGACAAGCAAGGAATTAAGCGATACGTAACTGAGGTCATTGGAGAGCAGGTTGTGATGCTGGACAAAAAAGCGCCGTAGCAAGTTGCGCATCTAGTGTTGTCCAAAATGGAACTTTCAAATATTGCGTACTTCGCAATTTGTATTGTTGACAAAAGCACTTAGGTCTAACTTTTCCCTAAAACACTCATTATCAATTCAATAAAAGTAAAACCTGCTAGTGCTTGCCGATTTTAGGCGCTTAATCTATCTTTGTATGGCACCTTTAAGTGGTGCGCATATTTAT
>JADJUJ010000013.1 GCA_016710765.1 Lewinellaceae bacterium
CATCCTGTTCAATGGCATTTTTCCAGCGGGCCTCATTGGTTTCAATGCCGATGCTGAGGATATCGAACTTTGGGCTGAAACTTTTGGTGCATAGGCCAACGAGTTGGGTGGTTTTCCAGCCCGGCAGGGGCCAAATTCAACTCCCCCAAAACTGCACGAGTTCCATTTGCTGCGAAAATCGGTGCTGCGAATACCGTCGCCATTCATGGACATGAAAACCGGCAAGGGTTCTCACTGGCACTAAAATTGGGTTTGCGGTACTGGTACCAGGCAAACATGACAAAGAAGGCCAAAATACCGAGGCCCCATTGCGTTTGTTTGGATGTCATGGTATGCTGTTGTGGATCTGTCGTTTGTGGCGCGAATATCGGCAATGGAAGTTTACCTTTGCATTATGAATTGGCATGGCCATACTTTTCGATACCTCACGCCATGCACTGACCAATATTTAACAAAAAATAGCATCCAACATGCTGCGAATCGACCCCACCAAGATACCTACCGTTGATTTACACCAATATATTTTAGGTGCCGTGGCGCCACGCCCTATCGCCTTCGCCAGCACCATCAGCAGCGATGGCGTACTGAACCTGGCCCTTATAGTTTCCCTTCAATGCTTTCAGCAGCAACCCGCTCCATCCTGATTTTTTCTGCCAACCGGCGTGGACAACAACACTACTAAGGATACCCTTGAAAAATGTTCAGACACCTGTGAAGTCGTCATCAATGTAGTGCCTTATGATATTGTCCGACAGATGGCCTCGTCAGCTGTTGAACACGGCGCGGATATCAGCGAGTTTGAGAAAGCTTACTTTACGCCCCTTGCCTCTGAGTTTACGCCCTTTCGCGTGGCGGAAAGTCCAGTACAAATGGAATGCAAGGTGGAGCAAATCCTGCCCTGGGCGACGATGGTGGCGCTGGCAACCCCGATCATCTATGCCGCATCCCCGCTGATGCACATCAGCGAATCGGTATTGTCGGATTCTGGCCGGATCGATCCCCATAAAATCGATTTAATGGGCCGTAAGGGGCCGCTTTTATTACGCTCGTGCCAGTGGAAAAGCAGTGTATGAAATTGTTCAAAAGGTCACCCAGTTTGGCATAGGTTTCGACGGTCCGCCGGCGAGCCTGACACTCCGAGGTTTTGACGGGCAACAATCTTGCGCAGTTAGCCAAAGGAACAACTCCCAGCAGGGAGGCCGCCACGGCCTACTGGTAAGACAACGGCAGGGTACATGATATTTTGGGCGGAGCCGATGCTGCTTTGGCCTTGCAGGAGCATGCAAAAACCGCACTGGACGCCGACGAAGTTGAACTGCGCAGCCTTGGCGGTACTGAGTGTATTGTCATAGTCACACCATCCATTAAGGAGGCATGGCATTGGAGGGCCGATCAATTGACGGCATAAGAATTTTTAAACCACATGTTTTTCAAAAATTAGTTCGGGACATTTCATAATTTAACGTGAATTATGAAATGCCTGTCCGAATATTGTCTTGCCTGTCCGGCAAGTGGTTTTCTGCAGGTTTTCGATAGCAAATCGTCTGGATTTCTCCCATTCCTAGCCGGGAAATTTCCATACGTTGTACCCAAGAATCAAGGCTGATGGAATAGTTAGCAACATTCTCATTTCCCAAACGATAAAGCTTGAAAATCGGTATGAAAGGTCTATTTACTGCAATTCTCCTTTTTTCATACCCCCAGATTTTTTCGACAGGCCGCCAGCTTTCTCCGCTCTGGCGCCTACCGTCGGTGAACCCGGGAATTCCAACTCACTGGAGCCTTTGGAAGCGCCCGGAGCAGTTAAACGAAATGTTCAGTACTTTACCGGATTTTTGAGGCTCCGCTGACACGATCCACGACTTCAGTGCTTCGCAAAGCGGAGTTCTTGATTGGCATTTCAGTTCGACTGGATGAGACGCTGGCGTTTCAGGTCAGCCGCGTTTTCACTGGGATGGAAACGCCACCCTCCACATCGCTTCAGAATCGGGCGTAGAGGAGTACCCCATGCCGGCACCCACCACCTATCGGGGACATCTTGTTGGAATCCGGCGAGCAAAAAGTTGCCTGCACCTTTGCCGACGGATACAGTTCGGGACCTGATCCTGTACGGGGACCATGCTGGAATTCTGGGAACCCCTTCTGACTGATTCCCAATGCGCCGCACAACTGAATCATCCGGTACAACGTTGGGATGCCATAACGCCGGCGGGAGCACGTTGTACTGTCGAAGCAGAAGCACCTTTAGAACAAAAGCCGGCCAGCAGCGCCGAAACAGCCAGGTACCGACTGGATGTTACGCAGATTGAACTTGCCCAGGCAGCCGACTGGTCCATGTGGTAAAAAATTTGCGTCGCGCCACCGGGGTCATCGACCACACGGCCGCCGTTATGAACGAATCCCAACCAACTACGACAACGAGTTCACCAATGGAATTAATTTCAGGGCTGGTAGGAACCTGGCTGTCCTCCTGCAGCAGTTGCGACCCCGACAGTCTCAACGGTTCCGGATGAGTGCTGACCAGTTTCAGTCTCTGGGCCAATGGCCTGAACGGATTCCCTGGGTTGACTTACGATATTGGGCAGCCTCTGACCAACCGCGATATTGACGGCTCCGTGGTAGGGGCTGGCTTATGTAGGTACGGCCTGTACCGGGTCCAAAATACCACCGGATACAGGATTGACCTCCGGAGCCCTCCTGTGATGCACCGTTTCTGAAGGAAATGGGACATTAACTCAGCGCATCGCACGACTCCCTCCGGATCGCCTTCTACCATCATGGTCCCCGTGGACAACAGTTCTAATGCCTGGAGTGCCCAACTCTGGGGCAATCAACCCCAAAGTATTCAGGATCGCATCAATTACGGATGTCTTTTCCTGTGTTCGTCCGTCCACTTTGAGTATGGTAAAGTGGGAGAAGAAGGGTTCCGCAACCGGGAAGCCAGCGAAATCTCAGAAACCACCACTCTTTACGATTGGCGAAACCGGTTTGATGTATTTTGGGTTAAACCAGATAGAGCCGGGAGCCTTGTTGAAGGAAAACGGAATTGATACTTCCCGGCGGGAACCATGAACACCAGCATTTTTCCGAAGGGCCCGCCTCCTGGCCAATGGGTGGTTATGGTTGCGCTATTCGCAGTATTACAACAACCTGCCGCCCGGGCAATACGTATGGAAAGCGTACCAGCGCATTGCCAACGTGATTATGTACAGGTAACCTCTAAGTCTACATTTATTATTGACGCACCTCCGACCAGCTCAGGCGAAAAATTGCACCTGCCCATGAATGGCAACACTCCATGATGTATCAGGCCTCAACAACCATGCAGTGAAAAGGAGGCGCACGCTCAGTTACGGTACTGACCATTTCCGGCAACTGCAACGGGGCAGCCAGAATTACCAACGGTGTTTACCCGGAAGCGCCGGTCATCAACGAACGTGAAGTATCCTTCAGTTTAAACATGAATCAGCAGGAACAAATGGTGATTTACGACAGCGGTCCGAACGAAATCGAATCCGAGGATTTTCGGGTCGGCGTTTATAAACCCGATGGATTGTGGGGAAATGCCGGATTTTGATAACAGTTTCGATATTTTTTTCTACCTGTGATCATGACATTGCCAAATTCTTCGATGCCTGAAAACAGGCTGGCACCATGTAGTGGCCAGCAGAGTGGCGGAAGGCTCGAAAAATTCCGGATCAAGGATCGACGGCCAGTTGCCGGGCGGACATGCGTATGACGGCACCTCCGGGATGCAAATATGGACACAACAAACACAACCATTCAGCCTGCCTGACGCATCCGGCGTCCCCAACCTTTTGCCAGCAAGCTATAAAACTTATATAGGGCGGGATTCGCAGCAACTGACCGAATTTTTTGACGGCTGGATCGATGAACTGCGGGTATTCAACCAACTGCTCGACGTTACCGGAAATGACCACACTTACAACCTCACGGACGACAACCCGAATAACATCAGTGTGTCGGCCAGCCATTGCTTTATTGTGAAGGTCAGACCATACAGCTGAATTCTACGGCGGACAATGCCACCGCATTTTCCTGGACTGGGCCCGGAAACTTTTCTTCAAACCTCCCCAACCCAAGCATCAACAATGCGACACTTGCCATGAGCGGCAATTATATCCTGACCATCAACCTTACCGGCGGATGTATTGTGAAAGACACCGTGAATTTGATGGTAAATATCCAACCGGTGGTAAGTGTTACCGGAATGACGACTGTTTCGGATACCTGAATGGCAGTGCGCTTGCCATCGCGTCTGGTGGCACAGGCCCGAGTTATACCTGGAGCAATGGCCAAACCTCCGCGATGGCAACTGGGCTTACCGGCTCAACTACCTTTACTGTCACCGTCACCAACAGCGCAGGCTGTACGGCGAGTTCTTCGGTATTTATGGAACCATATATGCCCCAGGTCCAGATCACCGGCATCATGGATGCCTGTCTGAACCAGAACAACGGGAATATTACCGCACAGGCGACCGACGGCGAGCCGCCTTATCAGTTTCAATGGAGCAACGGGGTAACGACGTCAACGGTCAACAATCTGTGGCCGGGGTCTATACTGTTACCGTTACTGGCAGCAATGGCTGTGCGGCAACTTCAACGGCGACCGTAAACCAGGCCGCCACACCAGCAGCCGGGATCAGTTCAACTACACCTACCTGCGCCAACCACCTTGACTAGCCACTTCCGTTGCCAGCGGAGGCATTACACCCGGTACCAATATTTATGGAGCAACGGACAACTACGCCTTCGGCCTATAACCGGTTGCCGGCATGTACACGGTGACCATTACCGGCGCCAACGGGTGTTCTGTGACGGCCATTGCCACAGTCGACTCGAACCAACGCCGGTTGTTACCGTAACGAATTAAGCGGCGCCCTGTTTGTGAGAGTCGGATGGAACAGCAACCGTTACCGCTGCGGGTGGCATCAGCCCCTATCAGTACATCTGGTCCAGCGGAGCATCTGGCCCAACGGCTTCCTACCTTTCGGTTGGAACTGACACCGCAACCGTTTACGGTGGAAACGGCTGCCCGGAACAGCAACCGTAGTGCTTCCCCAGGCCGCCACGCCTGCAGCCACGGTTTCTTTCCTCCACAAACGCCTGTCCCGGACAGCCTGTTGGTACCGCCATGGTTACCGTCACTGGCGGCGAAGCACCTTTCCAATATTTATGGACCAATGGACAAACCAACGCTACGGCCATCGGGTTGGCTGCCGGCACCTATACCGTGACGGTTACCGGAAACAACGGTCGCACCGCCACGGCACCTGCATTTATCGGGCTCCTCGCGCCCCAATACCAATACTACAGTAACCAATGCTTGCACCAATTCCGCCAATGGCACCGCCACGGTAAACGTCACCGCTGGAGCGCCTCCCTATCATGCCTGAACATGGGCCAAACCGCCGAAACTGCCATTGGTCTGACACCGAACCTACACCGTTACCGTTACTGAATGGGGGATGGATCGGAGAATTGCCAGTGCTACTGTGGGGACAGAGCACACCCATAGCAAGCGTTTCCTGGCTTCAAGCGGTACCTGTGCCGGGCAAGCCAGTGGTTCTGCCACCGTATCGTTTTCCGGTGGCACCATGCCTTATGTATACCTGTGGACCAATGGACAATCAGGGCTACAGCCTTAGGACTGGCTGTTGGAACAGACACCGTTACAGTGACCAGCGCCAACGGATGCTTTGCTACCGCCACTGCAAGCATCACTGAATTCAGCACACCGATGGCGAATATCAGCGCTTCTGCCAACAGCCGTTCGGGAACCGCCAACGGAAGCGCCACCGTATCCGTTACAGGCGGGGCTATGCCATACCAATACCTGTGGAACAACGGACAAAATACCGCCACCGCCATCAACCTGGCGGCTGGAACCTATACCGTTACGGTAATTGGAAACAACGGCTGTACCGATGTGAAGCTACGGCAACAATAGGTGTAGCATCAACTCCCGTCGCAAACAGTCCTTCGCTACCGGCACCTGTGCCGGGCTATCGAATGGTACGGCCACCGCACCGTTACCGGCGGCGACATGCCCTATACTTTCTCCTGGAGCAACGGACAAAAATACGCCGTCGCAACCAACCGGCGGCTGGCAGCCATACAGTAACGGCTGGCAGTAGCGGTTGTTCGGCTACCGCCACTGCTACCATAGGCTCCGACGGTACCCTGTTGCCAATATTGGCGCCACACCGACGCCTGCCCCGGCAGAACAACGGTGCAATAACAGTATCAGCCAGCGGCGGCGGCAGTCCCTTTACCTTCCTTTGGAACAACGGACAAACAGGCGCCACGGCCAACAACCTCGCACCCGAACCTACACCGTTACGGTTACTGGCAACAACGGCTGTACCGCCACGGCCAGCGCTACCGTCAGCGCAACCACAGCACCATCGGCCAGCATTGCTGCCACAACGGAAACATGCCCGGGCTTGTCCACCGGATCTGCCACGGCAATGGCTTCCGGCGGCATCCAACCCTACCAGTATAACTGGAGTAACGGACAGACGGGGCTACTGCAACCAACCTTGCCGCAGGAGCCTACACCGTCACCGGCCATTACAGGAAATAACGGTTGCGGCAGTATGACCATAGCGACTGTGGGTAGTTCACCGGCCATCACGTTGTCCATGAACACTATTGACCTACCCACCGGCCTTTGTCAGTCCACTTTATCGGTCAGCGGTGGCGTGCAGCCCTTGAGTTATACCTGGAGCAATGGCGAAAACACCAATCCGGCTTTGGGACTACCGAATGGCACGTTCTCCGTCACCGTATCCGACGCCAATGGCTGCACTTCCACCAGCAGCGGAAGCTGTATGGCCGTCGGAACAAGCGCTTTCGGCGACAACTTCAAGTTAATGCTTTACCCCAACCCGAGTTCCGGGCTATTTTTGCTTTCTGTCCAGTCACCCCAGACCATTGAAGCCGAGATCAGGGTATTTGATGTGTTGGGCGCAGCGGTTTACTGATCACATGCTTCCGGGACGGAATGGACCCGGGAAATAGACTTGGAGTACCCAAATGGCAGGCGTCTATTTTGTGGAGATCAGCCTGAGGGGCAGACGTATCTTTGAAAAGATAGTTTGGTAAAATAACACGATCTTAGGAGGGGACGAGTGGCAATCGCCCCTCCCATGGTTGCTGTGAATCGTCTGGACCCTTTAATTTTTGAAACAGCGCACCCTGTGTACACCCAGATTTTTGCGCAGCAAAACACCGGGGGGGGTCTGCGGAAAATATTTTGCGAAGCAAAACGGAAAACCAAAACGATATTGATAATTAGATTTTTGCGCAGCAAAACATCTTAGTTGCAGCGAGTTCTGCGGGACAACCATTTTGCGAAGCAAACGAGGGCCAACCAAAACGATTTTACGACCCAGATGTTTTGCGAAGCAAAACATCTGCGAATTCCGCGAGTTCTGCGGGACAAACTATTTAAGGGGGAAATGGAAACCAGACTACGCTCCACCTCCTCCGGGAGTTGCAGCAATCAGCAAAGGATTGGCTATTCGTACTCCTGGTCTAAAGAATCGCCGGGAAACACGCAGGTTTTGGTCGCCTTCCAGCAACTATCGAGCGGTGGAGCGCCGGCATCCAGCACGCGGGCAACCATCCAACGCTGGTTAATGCGCTGCATCCACACGGTATCGGCGATATCCCGCCCAACCTCGTCTTTGGTAAAATAGCGCACAGGGCAGTATCGCCCTGCACCTCGCACACCAAATCGCGCAATAAAGTTATAGAGACCACTCCTGCCGGAATCAGCCACTCCTGTAATAGCGCAGGAAGTTGATAAATTCCAAGGCTTCGCCTGTGCTGCAAAACACTGGCAGAATCGTACATGTCCTGATCGATATAACTTTGCCATTGAATGAGCACATCCTCTGGCAAGGTTTGATCTGCGGCAGGAAGTGCAGGGGCTACTGCAGGCGGCCCAAAGCACCAATGCCAAGGTGCCGATGGCCAACAATACTACTTTATGAAATCGCCTTTTGACCAACAAATGTAAGTCAAAAACGATTAGATAATTTTTTTTTCAAAAAACTTGGATGGTTCAATTTTCCATTCTTATCTTTGCACCCGCTTGAGAGAGGCAACAGAAATTTAATAGGAGTTTAGCCAATTGGTTCAGAGCATCCTGATTTTATATCGGGAGGGTCGGGATTCAAGGAGAACACGAATAGGGAGTTTAAACCAGTTGGTTCAGAGCATCCCGATTTTACATCGGGGGGTCGGGATTCAAGGAGAACACGAATAGGGAGTTTAGTTAGTTCAGAGCATCCCGATTTTACATCGGGAGGGTCGGGATTCAAGGAGAACACGAATAGGGAGGTTGGCTCCAGTTGGTTCAGAGCATCCCGATTTTACATCGGGAGGGTCGGGATTCAAGGAGAACACGAATAGGGAGTTTAGCTCAGTTGGTTCAGAGCATCTGCCTTACAAGCAGAGGGTCGGGGGTTCGAATCCCTCAACTCCCACAAGAAGGTCGCCAATTTGGCGGCCTTTTTTTGTTTTGTCTGCTATATCCGGAGTTTAGCCCAGTTGGTGCAAAGCATCCCGATTTTACATCGGGAGGGTCGGGGGTTCGAATCCCTCAACTCCCACTACACAAGGGTTTAGCAGCAAGCGCTGTTAGACCCTTTTTTTTACCCAAAACCACATAATCATGCCCCAGACCTACATTCTTTATTCAATACTACTCGACAAGTATTACATCGGACATACCGAAACAACTGCTGAAGAAAGGCTCCAAAAACATCTTAGAAACCACGATGGGTTTACAGCCAAGGCCAAAGATTGGTCCGTTGTTTTCGCACGCGCTTTTGAAACAAAATCCGAGGCAGCTGCTTTTGACCGAAAAATTAAATCCTGGAAGTCGAAAGCAATGATTCAGAAACTGGTCGGTGGAGTTTAGCCCAGTTGTGCAAAGCATCCCGATTTTACATCGGGAGGGTCGGGGGATTCGGATCCCTCAACTCCCCTCTACACAAGGGGTTTTAGCAGCAGTCGCTGCTAGACCCTTGTTCTTTGAAATACAGCCCTTGGAGTTTAACACAGTTGGTGCAGAACATCCCGATTTTACATCGGGAGGGTCGGGGGTTCGAATCCCTCAACTCCCACAACACAAGGGTTTAGCAGCAATCGCTGTTAGACCCTTTTTCTTTACCCAAAACCACATAATCATGCCCCAGACCTACATCCTTTATTCAAAACTACTCGACAAGTACTACATCGGACATACCGAAACAACTGCTGAAGAAAGGCTCCAAAAACATCTTAGAAACCACGATGGGTTTTTACTGCCAAGGCCAAAGATTGGACTATTGTTTTCGCACGCGCTTTTGAAACAAAATCTGAGGCGGCTGCTTTTGAACGAAAATTAAATCTGGAAATCGAAAGCAATGATTCAGAAACTGGTCGGTGGAGTTTAGCCCAGTTGGTGCAAAAGCATCCGATTTTACATCGGGGAGCGTCGGGGTTCCGATCCCTCAACTCCCACACTGAGAATCAAGGAATTGCGACAATTATTGTAATTCCTTTTTTCGTTACTTGCACTTGGATATTTCCAATATTTTAAATAATATGTTTAGAGTAAACATTTTGTTCTCAAGGAAATTTCGATCGCACATCTTGCAATTTTAGATGTACAATAAATAAATGCTTCAAACTTGTTTCATTCACTCTTTTTGAAAAAACTAATCAGGTCCTCTTCATGACCTCCATTAATATAACATTGAGCCCGCTGCAAAACAATTGTCGCTCTTTCAATTGTTTCGACACTGTATCTAGTATCTGTACGGGAAGTTTTAATGCTTTCTACAATTTCAGTAAAAGCTGCACCTACTACTTCAATTGAGGCTTTCTTCTCTAATAGCCTTTCCAATAATTCAATTTGATTTTTCAGTTTGACATCCTTAGTGTTGATCTTCTTTGGCGGATCAATAGTGTAAAAATTTTTGAGATAAATCTGTGGGTCTTCTTTGTCAGACAAAAAATCGATTTTCTCAGCCTGTCGTAATGTGTGTACTTTCAGGTATTCCAACTCGGATAAAATAAGATTGAGCATTTGATTGTTGGCATCACCAGGATTATCTGGAATCTTGATTGCTGCCGGACTGGTCAAGCCAAGCAGCCTTACCAGAGATGTTACACCCTTTTTATCATGTGAAGCACCGGTTTCTTTCAGAGCTTTAATCAGCTTCCTCCTGTCATACTCGACATGATCATGCCTCAAGTCAGACTGATACTCTTGAAAACGGAAAGAGTGAATATCAAATATTGCCCTGGTGCCTATTTCCTGAACCAAAACTGTTGGCATATCAAACGCCTGCCGAAGTCCAAGGCTCGAACAGCACATTGGGGTTATGGCTACTCAAATCACAGATTGCCATCGGGCTGTCAACAACCGCTGCAACATATGCAAAATGAATCAGGTCGGAACTTGAACTATCGTCTGCCCGATAGGCTTTGTATCCAGCCTCTTCGCATGCAGGAACATAAAGAAGGTCATACACCAATTGGAAATGCCCAGGAGCATAACCTTCTGGGTCAGAGAAGGGCATGATTACAAAGCATTCAGGTTTATTTTTTTTGTCTGGCAAAGGGGCAATATCAGTAGAGCCCGGTTTGTTCTTACCTGTCAGAATTATCTTGTTTTCACCTGTTTCTTTCTTATTTTCCATAACTGAGATGGTATCTTAATACGTATGAACCTTTGTAAGAAATCAAACTCAAAACCGGTAATCCTCATCCATCCGTTTCACATGCTCCTCAAATGACCGAGCATACAAGTCGGTAGCCCGTCTGGTTTCAAATGCCAGGGCAAAGATTCCCTTCCAGAGTTTTTCATGATTGGATACAATTGGGAAAAAAGACTCCAGTGGCTTTCTTTCATTCCGAATATCAGAATAGGAATTGGTATTGAAATTATACCCTCCGAATATGAAGTTGTACTCCAGGTTCTTAACCTCCATTTTAAAGGCTTGGTCCTTGACTGTGAAAACAAAACTATGGTAACAGGACACGTCTCCGAGTGGTATAAAAAAAATGCCTACACGGAGAACGCTATATGCATTGACCCGCATGGGAAACCAACCCTCGGTTATGAATTTACCCGACTCAAAGTCTTCGTATTCCTTAACTGCGGCAAATTTTCGGTATGACAAAGCAGCCTGCTCCTTCACGCGTTGCATGATCTGGGCCTTGGACATTCCTGGGCACTGAAACACATACCGAAATGAGAAAGAGTTCATCACTGAATCGTAGGGTAGTTCAGGATAACCGCCTTCGCTATCAATCAAGCTTTTTAATGCCGCGCCTCTCGTTTTATATTGATCCAGATTGATCTTACCCTCATTGTAGAGGTCTTTCATGGCCTGGCGTTCTAATGCCTCTGTTTGGCCAAATAAATATGAGGATCCAGCAAGTACCCAAAAGAGAACTAGAGTAAGGTTAAAAGCGCGTTTCATTTTTCTGGTTTAATTTTATTAAGGTTATTTTTTCAGCGACCGAATCACCATCTCTTTGTCAATGACCACGTCTCTCAATAAGGTGTTAATGGAAAGTTTTTTCTCTATTCCCATTTCAACGTAAGTGTTGTAAATCGCAAAAAGGGTGTCAGCGGTAATCAACGACAGTTCGGTTTCGTTATCCAATCTACAGTCATTGATAAAATCATCCGTGAACTCCGGTGCCAGGACAAAAGCCTTTAAAACACGATACCCCTTTTTTGTTGCATTCTCCTTGTAAGACCGAACTTGTCGCGACACCTGGCTATATTTGCTGCTAGCCTTTTTCTTTAATGGACTTGCACTCAATGATTACTATGTCAGAATCTGACTCCCGGAGAATTATGTCTGCTCGGTTATTGGAATCACTAATTTCTTTCAAGCATTTGTTGTCAACATTGAAACCAAGTTTTGCAAATATTGACTTTGTAACCTCCTCGAATTTGATTCCAAGTTCGGCTTCTTTGATCTCCAGGCCATTATCACCAAGAGCGGGAAGGTTACGAGATGCGATATGCATGTAGTTCTCAATGTAGAGATCACCAACATCCTTGTACCTATCCAAAATATTCTGTAATTGGTTGCCCCTGGTAGAAATCTGGGCCTTTTCACAGAACGACTTTATGATATCATCTGGCAGAGCGGTAAGTATATCAATTGGCTTAAGACTATAAGTCAAAAGTGTTTTTGCCTTCATTACCTCTCCCTCCTGAAGTTCGAATTCTGATCTGATCTGATTGTTGATTCCACGAACGTATTTAGATAAGTCACCGAGCAATTTGTCATAACCACCAAGAGAAATACTCAAACTTCCATCACTTTCTTTTCTTTCAAAGTAGTCGATAATAATATCAATTTTTGCACCCAGTGTGGCACCCTTCAATTCATCTAGAATCAAAAGACGTTTTTCCACAAGATCATTTAGGAATGCCTTGCGATCGGTTTTTGTAACGTCGTCCTTGTAAATGCCATTAGACAAGGCGCTACGTAAACTGATACCCTGGTTTAGGATTTGGTTGATTTTAGCATCCCTGTCTAGTTTCAGATCAATGCCATGCTTCCTGCAAAGTTGGTTTAAATTTGGGTCCTTCAACACTTTAAGTACCCGACGAAATACCTTATCTGGAATCTCTTTTTCCTCGGATCCTTCTCTGAATATTAACGATCTCATCCGGTACGTATACTGTTAGGTTACGCTTGGAATAAAAAATGATGCCCCAATGGATGACGTATACTTAATGGCCTCATCCAGATCCAAAGGTTTGAGAGGAATTGTTGAATAGTTGATCAGTTTTAACTCCTCTTGAGAAAGATCCAAGCCAATTGCTAAAGCGGTTAGGATAGACTGTTCATCTCTAGTTATTTTGCTCTCCTGGGCATTTTCTTTATCATTATTATATGCTGCCTGCAGGCATGCCTTAAATGTCCGATAATCCCGGACACGGAGATCCTGCGAATCAGAATCAACTGAAGCCTGAAACTCCTTGATCTTGGCCTTTAATTGCTTTACTTCCTTTTCGTAAAGCGCAAGCAACCACTCCCGCTTCATGATACACTTTCCATCACGAATCAGAATATCAATGAAAATATCAAGTTGGGATGTAGTATTGAGGAACTCCTTTTATCTGGTCAGTGTATTCAGGCTCAACCAATTTGAAGACCCTGTTATAATACTGATGTCAGCATTCTTTAGCGCGCCATCCTGCTGGCTCTTTATTTTATTGACAGCAGCATTCTGAGGAGAAATGGAATCGAGATCCTTAAAAGTGGGTTCTTCTCAAACGAGTTAAGTTCAGACAGTACATCCTCTAGTTTCATGGTATACTTGGGTTAGTATTTTGAAGGTGTTTTTATCGATTAAAAGATTCACTTTCACTCCTTCTTCCCCTTCGTCATTTCATCGTAAAGTCGTGCCTTCAGCGCCTGATTCTCCGCCTCCAGCCTCCTCACCTTCTCCTCCATCTCCTGGATCTGCTTCTCCGTGTAGTATCGGCCGGCAATTTCGCGGCCGCCAGATTCAACAGGTTCAAGTTCTTGAACCACTACCCCCAGCATTTTTGCAAGTGTAGGAAAGTGCCTTTACCTTATACAGATAATATCTGAGCAAATATAATTGCCGAGAGCAATATTTGCAACTAATTGACTTCAAAATGCAAGGCTGACAAAACGGCATATGAACGGAGAATTCACAGCACCGATCAACAGTACCACCTACCATGTGTCAAGGTGGCATATGCTAGGCATCTAACAGGGGTATTTATAAATCCAAGCTCCGGATGATGATTGTCTGGAATAAGATCACTTATTTCCGGACGGGTCAGCTGGTGGGTGAGTGAACTGTGCCGTATTAACTTATTTGCTTCACCCAAATTTGTATGTTTAAATCCAGTCTAAACATGGACTATTCAAGATTAGCACTCAAACTACTACCATTTAGATCGAAACGATGCTGTACGGGATTAGCACGGTTGGGTATAAAAAATTATAAAAATATTTGCATCTATAAAATTACACCTGTAACTTTGCCTTACAACCACTAGAGGTATAGCATCATAATAGGTTAGATTTTTTAACCTGCAAAATGCCTCAAGTCGCATTGTCGAATTTTGACAGATTAGCGGCGAATGTTAGATTTAAAGCACTGCCATACCTGATTTTTCAGGTATCCGTTGTGTCATTTAAAACTAATATTCGCCGCTTTTTTTTTGCCCCTTTGGCAAGGGTCGGTCGAAGTCTCCACGACAGGAAGTTGGAGGCTGATAAACAAAGCCCCTCATCTGGCAGGACGAAGGGCTGGAATTCTAAAATTAAGCTATATGTTTAATTTCAAGTTTGGAACCAGATGGTTCAATATGTCTGGAAAAGACCTACAGGGGAATGATTTACGGAACACGCTCCTGTTCCTTTCCTTCATGTTGCTGGTAATAGCAGGAATGCTATTCTACCTAGAACCATCAAAGTTCATGATTTTTTTTGAATAAGTAAAAACATTAACATTAGAGCCCTGCCGGAAGGTGGGGCTCTTTTATTCTCGGTACAAAATAAAAAAATTAGTATAGCATATATCTATTCATCGGCCCCTTCGATATGACTCAATTTCTCTGTAATATGAATTGTCCCACTTATTCACATTGAATTCATTAAAAAGGAATTCTGACATCTTACTATCAATTTCAATTGTACAATCGCCAAGCACAATATAATACCTACTTAAGTCTGCAAACCTTACATATGGTGCATGTCCACCCTGATGAGCTATCCCGCCTCTTACCCTAATAAATTGATTAATTGGCTCAATTGATCTAGTTATCCACATTGAGGTGAAGTCGTCAATCCCTAGAAACCTTTTATAAAGGGTTATTAGGTTTTTTGAGTTTGGGGTATTCAATATATCAATTTCATTTGATGCCAATCCAACCCACAAATTTTTCCAACCTGTATCTGCAAGTTCTATTGGGTAAATTTCATTTTTATCCGTTTTAACTTTTTGGAGATATATTTTTCACTTCAATCGGTAAGTCTGTTGCTAAGATTGACGTGTTGAGTATTAATTGGATACTTTCAATAAGTAGTGATTCATTATACCTCTCCCCACGCCGCAGAAAGCATTACCGTTTGCGCTCCTAGTTAGAAATCAAGCCTTCTTCTACCTCGATTGCCATTTGCAGAAGTCCTATAAACAGACATTAACTCCCTTACATCATTTAATAACTCTAGGTATTTAATATAAGATTTAGAGGCATATTGAACGAGATTCTAGTTTTGAAAATAAAGTTTCCTATCCGCCTCATCCAGCACACTCTGATCAAACGCCTTCAAGTACGAATCCGTTACCTGAATATCTGAGTGCCCCAGCGCTTCCGAAATCACCTCTAATGAAACACCAGCCCGCTTCAAACTGGTGGCATAGGTGTGACGGGCCGTATAAAACGAAAAGCTGGTCTATCATGAGCCCCAATTCATCTGCTACTTCCCTGATGCCTTTGTTACGGGCCTTGGCAAACCGGGTCAGCCTGTTCCGCTGCTGCTCCACATCTGACCAATATACTTGGACCAGCCTGTTACCGCCTCGGTTTCTTTCCAGGATTTCATGAATTCTCTCTGTTATCGGAACACTGAAGGACTTGCCGGTCTACGCTCGCCTGAACTCAATTCTGCCGGCCACATTTTTCTGAGGACCAAGTTCGGCAATATCAACCAAATTTACACCCCTAAAATAGAAGGAAAGTAGAAAAATGCCGATGTACATCCTGAGCGGGTGGTCAAGCGGAACCCACAAGGCCCGCATATACGAATGGGTTGTGGCCTTCTGGGCTTTTTCCATAGCCTTGCTACAGCGTATCCCGATTTTTTTTTCGCACGGATTTTCACAGATTTTTAAAAAAAGACCCCGCTTTACGGGGCAAGTAATTACACGGAATCGGTAGGTACCGAACCGAAAATCAAATGCTGAAACAGCATCTCCCCGCTGGGTTGCAGGCAACTACCTGCTCCGAAAAAGCAGGATGCCGCTTCTACATCCATGCCGAAAAAAATCAAATCACTTCGTAAACACCTCGTCCTTTATCCCCTTGTTCACCACATAATTCGACAGCAGGATGGTGATCGTGCCGGTTTTGGCGGCGGGTTTGTTGGCAGGCTCGGTGGAACTTCGGTTGATGTCGGTGGCGACGCCCTTGGGGATTTTAAATTTTTCACATCCACCGTAAACACCATTTTATCGGGCAGGCCGTAGGCTTTTTGCGCGCCGTATTGGTAGTCGGTGGTCACCGTGCCGTTGCTGCGGGGAGGTAATCTGGGTTTTCAATACCAGGTCGTTGGCCGAATCTACCCATAATTTGGCGAGAATCAGGTCGGAGGTATCGCGGTTGGGCAGTACGGTTACGATGTCCGCTTTGGTGCCCCGGATGTTTTCCTGCCCTGATACAAAGGCGTTGTAACTGTCTTTTGCAGCAGCATTTTGGACACGTCGGTGAAACCCTGCTTGGGCAAAATGGCAATCCTTTGAAATAACCCGAAACTTGTCTTTTGCTTCGAAATACACGGTGGCATTCACCGGCAGGATCTTGATCAGCGGGATGTTCGACTTTATGTTGGCCTGCACCGAGTAGTCTTTTACCCGGTTCATTTTTTGAAGCAATTCATCAATGATCTTCGTGGCATCCTGCCCGAAGGAATAAAAGGGCTGCACACAAAGCAGCAGCAGAAAAAGCATATATTTTCTCATGCGGTGATGTCTTTTTTATTGAATTGAAAAATGGATACGCCAATGAGCACCACGTTGTGCACGAGGAGTATCAGTACCGACTTCCAAATGGCGGCTTCCGGAAATGGCACTTCAAAGAAACTCCGCCAGGCGGCCATGTGGGTGGTGAACAGGAAGGGCCGAACATGATCGAAAATCCGCACATCCAGGGTACCTATGATGGTAAACAAGATGATGATGGCCATGGTTGCCACGATGGGGCCGATGGAATTGTCGGAAAAACAAGACAAACAAATGGACAAGGAACTGACGGTCAGCAGCGCCAGAAGGCTACCGCGAAACCACCCAAATAGCGCCAGGCAATATCATCCTGTTGCAGGATCACCAGCCCGTCGCTGTTGAGCACCATCATGTCGCCGGAGCCAAACAGGAATTTCCCCACCACAACGGCCATGAAACCCAGCCAGAAAACGATCAACAGCGTATAGGCAGCGCCGGCCAGAAATTTTGACAAAAGCAGGCTCGTCCTGCTGATCGGCTTAGTCATCAACATCCGGATGGTACCCGAGGCCGATTCGCCCGACACCAGATCGCCGGTCACCAGGGCTACCAGCAAAGGAATATGGATGATGAGCATTTGCAGGATGATAAACGCCACCAGGTTACCGTTCATGATATTGCCCTCAAACGTCAGTGTTTGCTCAAAAGAAGCCGTCACAAAAGAAATAAAGGAAAGGCCAGTCGGCTTTTAAGGCAAAATAAAATCACCCCCACCAGCAGGGTAATCGCGCCCAGGCCAAGGTAACTCCTGGGCTTAGCGGCAATTTTGATAAACTCGTTGTATACGCTTTTGAGCAGCATCAGTTGTTGACGATTTTGATAAAGTAATCCTCCAGTTTTCGTTTCGATTCAATGGAATACACGGAAAGTCCGTTTCGCACCAGCGCTTGGTTGTACTGCGCCACATCGGTACGGCTCAGCGCCAATTCCAAAAAATGACCTTCGATTTTTGGCATCGGCACATCCTTAAATTCTTCCTGCAGGATGCGCAGGGCTTTTTCCACCTGATCAACCTCCAGGCTGACTACCAATTCTTCGCTGTTCAGCAGATCACTCACCGTTCCTTCCACTACCGACCGGCCCTGGTTGATGATAACCATCCGGTTGGAGATGATTTCAATTTCCGACAGGTTGTGCGACGACAAAATAACGGTCTTGCGGTGCTCGTTCCCCGGCTGCAAAATCAGGTTCCGAATATCGATGATGCCCTGGGGGTCGAGACCGGTAGTTGGCTCGTCGAGCACAATGAGATCGGGCTGGTGCAGGAGGGTCTGGGCAATGCCCAGGCGCTGTTTCATGCCGTGGGAAAAGCCCGCTACTTTGTCGCGCTCACGCCCCTGAAGACCCCACAAATTCGAGCATGCCATAGATGTCTTTCTTAGAGGCATTGGCGCCGGAGATGCGGGCAAAAATTTCCAGGTTTTTGTAGGCAGACAAAGTACTTGTAAAAATCCGGCTTTTCGATGATGCTCCCGGTTTTGGCCAGGATTTCACTGCGGTTTTCTCCAGCGATTTTCCAAAATCCGAATGCTTCCACTGTTGGGTTTTATCAGGGAAAGCATGCAACGGATGGTCGTGCTTTTACCTGCACCATTGGGGCCCAAAAAACCAAACACATCGCCACGGTTAACGGTAAAACTCACGTCTTTAACCGCCTCAAACGCGCCAAATTTCTTGGCGAGATTTTTTTAATTTCAATTACTTTTTCATCCATACCGAAAACTGTATTGCTGGGGTTGAGGCGTGTATTGGTTAAACCTTCAGGGAGGACATCCCGCCGTCGACATGCAGGATTTGTCCGCTCATCCAGGCTGCGCTGTCCGACAACAGGAAAGCCGCCATGTGGGCAATATCCTCCGGGGTTCCAATCTTTTTGAGTGGGTGGCGCTGGGCATTGGCTTCGCGCTTTTCTGGCGAGTTCAGCAGGCCTTCTGCCAGCGGCGTATCGGTGAGCGAAGGCGCTATGCAGTTGACCCGAATTTTCGGCGCCAGTTCGGCAGCCAGCGCGCGGGTGAGGCCCTCCAGGGCGCCTTTGGAGGCGGCAACCTGGGAATGGAAGTTCAAGCCCAATTGCACCGCTACCGTGGAGAAAAACACCACCGAAGCCTGCTCACTTTTTTTCAGTTTGGGCAGCACTGCTTGCAACACCTTTACCGCGCCTAACACATTGAGTTGGTAATCACTGCTGAAATCGTCGGGACTGATGCGCGCAAACGGACGCAGGTTGATGCTGCCGGGGCAGTAAACGAGGCCATCCAGGACATCCGGTAACAGCCTAACATCCAGCGCGTCTTCGAGTGCGTTGAATTTGAAAAATTCGATGCCGGGCGCATGTGTACCCGGCTGGTGTTGGTTGTACGTAGCCCATACGTGCTGACCGGCTATTGAAAGTTGTTCGGCAAGTTGGCTCCCAATGCCGGATGAGCCGCCAATAATCAGGATGTTTTTCATGGTCTGCTTAACAATGAAAAACAGTTTTGGTTTTGCTGGGGCCATTGTTCCGCCCATTCCGCTTACTTCGGTCGGTAACACTGCACCACTATCCCACATTCCGAAGGTTTTGGCATATACTAATTGCAGATCAAGCCGGGTTTCCCGCCCACCAAAAATGGGCATTCCAGCGCCCAGAATAGAAGGGTTGATGAAAAAATGGTACGCGTCGATAAGCCCTTCGCGGATGAGGTTCGACACAAATTCGCCGCCACCGTACACCATAATATCGCCGCCGGGCTGGTCTTTCAATTTCCGGATGGTTGCCGCCAGATGGCCTTTGGCAAGTTCGTTGCGCTGCCATTCGTGCGTGTCCAGTGTGCGGGAAAACACGATTTTTGGTGTGCTGCTGAATTTCCGGGAAGCATCATCGGCTGTCTCGGGATTTGCGGCCAAGCCGTCCCAATGCGGAATAAAACCCTGGGCCAACTTGCGGCCAAGCAAGATGCAATCAATCGGGTTGGTTAAATCACGCACATAATTTTCAGGGCATCATCCCAGTCCCATACCATCAATCCATTTCGCCATTGGGGCCAGCGACTAAGCCGTCGACGGAGAGTTGCATTTGAAGTTTGAGTGTACGCATTGGGTTCTATTTTAGCATGAGTTTTTTTGAACGATGCGTGAAATGGCGGAACTGTCGGAAACGTAGAGGGAATGACAGGATTCACAGGATTTTTCAAGACAAAAAGGATGTTAAAGATGCCGGACCAGGACAAGGCCAAATGAGGAAAATCCTGCCTATCCTGAAAAATCCTGTCAATCCTGTCATTCCCCTCTACGTTACGCTTTTCATGTCATTCCGCCTGATCCATTTTACGCTGTAAACTACCGACAAGGTACAGCCAGTCTTCAAAAATTGTAGCCGGCCAAATAGTGCCACCAGCAGGCCCAATATGCCGGTGGCCTGAACTTTTATAAGTCCAGGCCACCGTTAATCGTTCTATTTAAACCTGCTTAAAATGGCGAGGAAAATGCTTCATTGCTGAGAAGGAAAAAAGCATCGTCGGAAAGTGTTTTCAAAAACGCCACCAGGTCCGACTTGTCCTGCGTATTGAGTTGAAGGCCACCCGGCTGAAGGTTGTATTGCAATAAAAAATCAAGGGAGGGCGAGTCCTTTACACCGGTATTGTAATGGTCACTACTTCCTCCAGCGTTGCAAATCGTCCACCGTGCATGTAGGGAGGTGTATGGGCTATGTTGCGCAAGGATGGCACTTTGAACTTACCTTTATCGGCCGGATCATTGGTAAGCTTCATTCTGCCATCGTCGGTCATTTCCCTACTCTGTATCCAGGCCGTTGTTCATGTATTCATCATTGGTGAAATTAAAGCCTGGCATGGCAGTGGGGAAGCACTCCGCCCCTTTTTCGCTGCCAAACGGGTTGAACTCTGTAAACAACTTCCGGCCCCTTTCTTCAGCATCCGTCGGGTTGCCAGCCCGGCCTTAAAGCGATCGTACTTTGAATTGGCCGACACCATCGTGAACATAAACTGCTCCCAGAGCGAGACTTACGCGTTCTGAAGTGATTACATCATCGCCAAAGACGCGGATGAACTGATCGGTATAACGTTTATCTGCCGACAATTTGGCTACTACATTGTCAGTGTTTCATCCATTTCGACTGGGTTCTGAATGGGCATCAGCGCCTGATCCCTGACATGGGCGGCACGGCCGTCCCAGAACAATCCATTCTTGTGCCAGGCCAGGTTCATAACCGCCATCGCTTGCCGATCACCGAACTGGTTGTCTACGCCTTCGCTAAACCGGCGAATATCGGAAAATGCATCTTGTTGCTTGTGACAATCAGCACAGGCCAGGGGTGCCATCTCTGGAAGTTTTTCATAAAAAAAGCATGCGGCCCAATTGCCCCCGGTAAGCGTAAGGGGTTATCATCTGGAAGTTCGGATCCGGGAAATTGCCATATTCAATATATACGGTGTGGTATCCAGTGTGGCAGGAATTTCGCCGGGCTCTTTGTCTTTACAAGCGACAACCATCAGGAAGGAAAAAACTACTAACGTCAATACATTTTTTCATATTCAATAGACTTATTCGTTTCCAAATTTTTGCTGCTGAGAAAAGCGTCGTCGGTAAGCGTTTTTCAAAAGGCTACCAATTGCGACTTTTCCAAGGGCTTAGTCCCAATGGTTTAAGCAACGAACTTTTATTTGGGTGCGGCATGCCGCCCTCTATTGTAGTGCTCCACCACTGCTTCCAGGGTGGCCAGGGGCCATCGTGCATGTAAGGTGCTGTAACAGCAATATTGCGCAACGAAGGCACGCCGAACAATGCCCAGTCGCTTTCCAGTTCCGTCAGGCGGAACCTCCCCGGGTCGGCATAATCGACATATACAAACCATTGTTGGCAAATTGATAATTGTGGTAAAATTGAACCCTTCATGACAGCGGGAACAATTGGTTCGGTCGGAAAAAAACAGGTTCATTCCGCTCATTTCATCGGTACCCAGCACATGGCTGTCTCCCGATTGCAGCCAGGAATCATAACGACTTTTGCCGGAAAGCATGGTGCGTTCAAAGCAGGCAATGGAACGGGTTATGACAAAGGCATCAGGCGCTCGCTATGACCTCCTGACTGCTTTGCACATAATCGGAATCCTGTTTCATCCGATCTGCAATCAAGTATGTTGAAATCAAATTCATTGTGTTCTTGAATTGGAACCAGAATCTGCATTTCAGGGTTGGCACGCCACCCTCTCGCGTATAGTAGGGGTGGTACGCTACATTGGCCAATGTGGGCGCATTCAGGTTCCCGGCCGTTGGGCCTACCATGGGGCTAAAGGCCACTGTATCGCTGAAGGCATGTTGTGGCAGGTGACAAGAAGCGCATGACACGGAACTGTCTACCGACATGATTTCATCAAAAAACAGCCGTTTTCCCAGGGCCCAGCGGACCGGGGAGAAGTTCGTTGCCTTCCGGAAAAACCGGGGCGGGAAAACCGGGAGGAACAGCCAACATGGGCTCCGGGTGTTGTCGGAGCCTGTTGCGTTTCCTCTTTCCTACCAACCAAAAGCACGCTTATCAGAATAAGCGTTGTGACGATCTTCTTCATCTCAAAGGGGGTGCGCAGCCTGAACCTTAAGCAGCCAGACTGCGCGATATTTTAGAAAATAATTTTATTGGACCACCACCAATTTTCTCGACGGCTACAGCGTGGTTTGTTCTCCCAAAGATGGACGGTACAATCCTGCAGTTAATTTTCCTCGATCTGAAATACCCCCTGTTCCCGTTGGTACCGCGGTGTTGAGGAGAACGCGACCTGATAAGTTGGTCAGCGTAACCCTGTATTCTGCGCCAGCAGGCTAGTTCGTACCAACGCTTGCAGCGGCTTCCGTTACAGGGTTCTGCATCAATTTAAATTGGCCGGTAAATGCCGGATTAATCGTTGCGGAGGATGTTGTTGCTGAAAAACAAGGTTTTTCATGTTGTTCAGCACCACCACAGCCCTACCGGATGTACCATGTACAATCGGACCGCCAGACACATTGATGCTAATGAGCACTTTGGCGTAGTCGGCAATCAGATGTATCACCTTGTTGCCGTCGGGCAGCACCTCTGCAGTCGTATTAAGGTTCAGCGTTTTGTAATTTTGATCGCCCAGTGCATGGATTTCCAAAGTTATTGGCAAAATTGGTGCCCGCTCGCCTTCGATGGCGGCAAAGCGGTAACCGCCGTCCAGCCCCAGTGCATGGAAGGATTTTGAGGAGACAAAGGGTTGTTGGCCGGGTAGGCAGGCGGATCAAAGGTGATTTACGGCCTGATCACTCCTACAAGAAAGGTGATGGCCTCGACGCTGTTAATGCCGGGAAATTCACCCAGGTTGTACATGTACTGTCGATGGCAGGACGCACCAAAAGGTGCGTCAGAAGCAGGGGTTGTTTGGCCACCATCTTAAGTAATAATCACCTCTGAAATGCAATACTCCAGACAGGTAATTTT
>JADJUJ010000014.1 GCA_016710765.1 Lewinellaceae bacterium
GCAGGGTCTCCTCGGGCGTTTTTGAATAACCAAAATCATTTGCCCTGGAAAAACGCTGGGTGCCGCCATCGACGGAGCGCGCCATCAACAATTCTTCTGTGCGCAATACACCGAGCAGTTCGCGCAGCTTCCGGGCTCGATGAGGTTCTGGCCCCATATCGCGGCGGTTGGCTGACAAATAAGTCAACTTGTACAACTTGGCCGGCGCAGAAATCGACCAGGCGCTGCTGGTTCTCATCGTCGGGGTGCAGCCACATACAGCACCGATCCAAGAACATTAAGTTTCTTAATGGCCTGGTGAACATCAGCAGCATTGGGCTTGGATCATTTCTGCAAGCCATGGTAGTGATAAAAAGCGCAGTAGAAAAAGGAAAAAGGCGTCGTGCGTAGCATCATGCGTAAAGATGGGCAGCGGTGAAGTTATATGTGCGAAAATAGTGAAAAAATAGCAATGGATCGAATGGTTGAGAACTTACGCCAATTGTATGCGGGTAAAAGTGCCGGATCAACTGAATGTTGCTCCGGCACCCGCAAAATTTGAAAACATGGCTTATCCTTTCCCCGTTCCCAATACCCAGCCGACCACGCCGCCGACTACTGCGCCCATAACGGAGCTGACAACAACGTCAAGTACTACACCACCCATGGTCCACATGTTATACATAGCAAACAGCCCCAGATCAAAACTTAGCGCAATTAATGCACTCATCCAAAGACCTGCCATGGCGCCGGCTTTCAACGTTGAAATTCCTGCCCAGCGGGTAAATACCATGGCATAAAACAGCGCCCAAAGTATATTGAAACTGCAATAGCCCAAAGTTCAGGTGGGTTCTTTTCAGCGCCCTCACCAATACAGACAATGACTTCATGGTATCCGCCAGTAAGATGCCATAGACCAGCCAGCCAAGTAAAAATGCAGCAACGCCCCCCGCTAAGGCAGCGAGTAAAACTTTAGCATTCATAATAGCAAGGGTTTAGGTGAAAAACTAATGGTTTGTTTTGCGAAAGTACATTTTTGCAAAATAAACCAATAGTTTTTCATTTTTTTAGACGAATACACAAAGGGCCTTCCGGCGTACCCGAAGGCCCTTTATGAAGGCTTTTGCAAAAATTAGTTCTTCACCGGCAGAAAGTTGTACTCCCCTTGCCGTAGCGCAGCATTGTTGACAAAATCAGTTTCTGTTTCCACCTTCACATCGGTGATGTTGCCCTGAGCATCTTTCACAGCGATGAGTTTGGGCTGAACGAAGCCGCTGTAGGCCTTGGTTGGCAGACTGGCATACCGCGCCCGCACCTCCTTCACCGCTTCCGGGTCGACCTAACACCGTATCCTTCCACCAGATCGTGGGCGGCATTAAAGTCGCCCTCTGATTTAATGCGCTGGATTTCCCGGAGCAATTGGCCGAACAGTTCACGGGCCTTAGCGTAATCATTGATGTTGAAGTAGGTTTTCCCGTTCCGCACTTCCTTGCTGATAACATTATCCGCCTTGCCTTTGTCAAATACCCAGGCGGCTACTACCTGCCGGTTGCGCATGTGGTCTTCTTCCAGGTCGTCGCCGGGTTGAATCCTCCGTATTGCTGAAAAAGGCCGTTGCGGATATAACTGTCGTATTCTGCCTTATACGCTTCGCCATCGGGCATGAGTTTCCACTCCACCAGTTTGGGATCGGGCATATAATACAACGCTACCAGGTCGGCGCGTGCCTCCTCCAGGGTGCTGGCATACACCTTGAGTGTAACGTGGGGAGCAGCGATATTGGGGGTTCAATTTGCGGCTGGCATGCCCGATAACCTCGTGCAGGGCTGTATGCATTTTCCCACATGCCTCAGAATATTTCTTTTGCACGTTCCACTTCCTCAGGGTCATTGGCAAATTCTGCGGTAGCCAGAGCGCCACCCGCTTCCCATAAGCATCTTCAATGTTGTTCAGGCTAATTGATTTTGAACCATAATCTTCACGAATCCAGTCGGAATTGGGCAAATTAACCCCAATCGGGGTAGATGGCGCGGCATCGCCGCCTTCCATGGCTACATTGATAACCCGGTAGGAAACACCTTTGACAGAGGCTTTTTTGTGCTCCGCCATGATGGGGCTGTTGTCTTCAAATACTGGGCATTTTTACTAACAATGGCCATTTTTCGGTGGCATCGGGGTCATTGTATTCTACCATTGCTTCCCAGTCGCCTTTGAAGCCTTTCGGGTCGTGGTACACCTCGGTAAAGCCATTGATAAGGTCGACCGTGCCGGCAGTATCCTGTACCCAGGCAATGCAAAAGCATCAAAGGTTTTAAGGTCGCCGCTTTTGTAGTAATCGATCAGGAGCCGGAGTGCTTTGGCTTGTTGCGGATTTCTGCATAGGGTATCGCTTTTTGCAGATTTTCTATCACACGGTCGATCGCCGAGCCATACATACCACCCGATTTCCACACCTTCTCCACCAGTTTGCCATCTTCCTTCACGAGTTTGGAGTTGAGGCCCAGCATGGGGTGTTTTTCACCAGCGGTTTTGAGCATATTGTGGTAAAAGTCTTCCACCTCTTTGGCGCTTACATTTTCATAGAAGTTGACGGCGGAGGTTTGCACCACGTCCATGCTTTTGTCTTTGTTGGTGCGCTTGGGCAACACATTGGGGTCGAACATCACAGGGTGATCTCGGCCAAAAGGGTTTCCGCATTTCCGCCCGGCAAAGCCGCGGCATCAGAGGCTTTCACCAGTCCAGCGAAATAGGCTTCTGCGCAGCCGGGTAAAATCTTGGTCTCGCTGTAATGGTGGTGGGGATGCCGTTGCTGAACCATACGCGTTTGGCATAGGTTTCAAACTGTTTCCAATCAGCCGAAGTGCGTTCGCCTTTGTAGGTATTGAAGATGGCTTGTCAGGGTTTTGCGCACGGTCAGGTTGTAGGCACAGTGCTGATCGTAGATAATGTCGCGACCGGCGAGGGTGGCTTCCGACAGGGTAATAAATTAGGACTTTTGGCGCAGCGACAATTTGTCCCAGCCCGGCAGGTCGTACTTGAGGATCTGTAAATCGGCAAAAGTATCGAGCAGCACTTTCTCCTCAACAGGAGCAGCTGCAGTCTTGTTTTCCTCCGGTTTTTGGTTGCATGATGCAGCGAACAACAGCGCAAGCACAGGCAGGAGCATGAATAACTTTTTTCATAAATATGTAGATTGGTTGATGTGCAATTTCTATTGGCTGAGTTGCTCCAGGATTTCGATGGCGGCTTTGGCAATAACGGTTCCGGGGCCAAACACTGCGGTCGCGCCGGCCTGCTTTCAAAAGGTGTAATCCTGCTGTTGAATCACGCCGCCACCGACCACCAGAATATCTTCACGGCCCAGTTTTCGGAGTTCGTCCAGTACCGCTGGCACAAGCGTTTTTGGCCGCAGCCAGGCTAGATACGCCCAGCACGTGTACGTCCTGCCAGCGGCCTGGCGGGCGGCTTCAGCAGGCGTTTGGAACAGCGGGCCCATGTCGACGTCGAATCCTAGATCGGCAAATGCCGTGGCAATTACTTTGGCGCCACGGTCGTGCCCATCCTGGCCCAGTTTGGCCACCATGATGCGCGGGCGGCGGCCTGCCTTTTCTGCAAAGACATCAGTCATGGCGCGCCTTTTCAAAATCTTCGTTTTTGCTCATTTCTCTGGCAAATACCCGGAAACCGTCCGGGTAGTAGCATTAAAGCGGCCAAAGTTTTTTTTCCATGGCCATTGAAATTTCGCCGAGTGTGGCGCGGGCGCGGGCCGCTTCCACGGCCAGGGCGAGCAATCCGCCACTGTCGGGCCGGGCTGCCTCCTGCTCCAAAGCCAGCAAAGTCTGCTGCACTTTGTTGTGGTCGCGATTTTTTTTCAATTGTTCCAGCCCTCTGATTTGGGCCTCGCGCACGGCAGTATTGTCGACTTCAAGAATCTCAAAGCCTTCATTGTCTACCACCTGAAAAACATTGACCCCCACGATGTACTCCTGACGGGAATCGATACGCGCTTGTTTGCGGGCAGCAGCTTCTTCGATGCGGAGTTTGGGAAGGCCCTGTTCGATGGCTTTGGCCATGCCGCCCATGGCTTCTACTTCCTGGATGAGCTCCCAGGCTTTTTCAATGAGCTCCTGGGTCATTTGCTCCACCAAATAGGAACCCGCCCAGGGGTCAACCACTTTGCAAACGCCCGTTTCGCGCTGAATGTACAGCTGAGTGTCACGGGCAATTTTTGCAGAAAAATCGGTCGGCAGGGCTATCGCTTCATCGAAGGAATTGGTATGCAAACTTTGGGTGCCACCCAACACGGCCGCCAGCGCTTCCACGCAGGTTCGGGCAACGTTGTTGAAGGGATCCTGCTCCGTCAGGCTCCAGCCGGAAGTCTGGCAGTGGGTGCGAAGCGCCAGGCTTTTTTCCTTTTTCGGGTCGAACTGTTTTACCATTTTTGCCCAAAGCATACGGCCTGCGCGCAATTTGGCGATCTCGCGAAAGTGGTTCATGCCAATGCCCCAGAAAAAAGATAGGCGGGGGGCAAAATCGTCGATGTTAAGTCCTGCCGCCAGGCCGGTTCTGATGTACTCCAACCCGTCGGCCAAGGGATAGGCCAGTTCAATTTCTGCCGGCGCACCCGCGTCGTGCATGTGGTAGCCAGAAATAGAAATGGAATTGAACTTTGGCATGTTCCGGGCACAATAGGCAAAAATATCGCCGATGATGCGCATGGATGGCCCCGGTGGGTAAATATAGGTATTGCGCACCATGAACTCTTTCAGGATGTCGTTCTGGATGGTTCCGCTCAATTGTTCCGGAGACACACCCTGCTCCTCAGCGGCTACGATGTAAAACGCCATGATGGGAACAACGGCGCCGTTCATGGTCATGGAAACCGACATCTGGTCGAGCGGAATCTGGTCGAACAACACTTTCATGTCCTCTACCGAGTCGATCGCTACACCAGCCCTTCCTTACATCACCGAGCACCCTGGGGTGATCGGAATCGTATCCGCGGTGGGTAGCCAGGTCGAAGGCAACCGAAAGCCCCTTCTGGCCAGCAGCAAGGTTGCGGCGGTAAAAGGAATTACTCTCTTCGGCGGTGGAGAAGCCGGCGTACTGCCGGATGGTCCAGGGCTGGTTCACGTACATGCTGGAATACGGACCGCCCAGGTAGGGCGGAATGCCGGCGACATAACGCAAACGCGGAGGGGCGGTAAATCCTTTTGCCTCCGGCCGGAGGTTGGGATCGAAAGGTATTTTGGAAAAATCGGGTGCGGGCATGGCTTACAATAAATTGCGCTGCAATATCGGGAAAAGCAGGCAGCAGCGGGGAGAAATCGATGAAGAAAGTCAATTGAACGGTATATGTTGCTATCTTGTACTACCGATTTGCGTTTCGGAGCACAAAATTCAGCCTCCCTTTCTTGCTCCATTGCAAAACAACCCATACAATTCTGTATTCATCATTTTTAAATAGCCAAATGAAAACAGCCTTACACGTATTACGCTATGCGTATTTGCGGTTCAAATCCTCCCCGCACAGTCCTTTAAAAAGCCATCCTTCAACGTAAATCGGATAAAATCGTTCGTGAACTTCGGAAAGGCATGAGCATAACGGCTTACACCACCACTGCAGATGGTACGGAGGATAGTTTTAAGGGCAACTTACAAGCCTTAACCCAAGACTCCATTTTTATTAAAAAGGATACCCTTGAAAAAGCGCTTGCACTCGACCAAATCACCCGCCTGGAGGTTGAAAAAGACCGGACGACAGGCAAAGTACTGTTTCTGGTTTTCGGCATTCTCTTAGCGTTCTTAGGCGCCATAGTGCTCGTGCTCGCACTTTTTGTTTCGGTACTTGACGCAACGCTGGGTGGCACTGGCGACGAAGGAAACAGTACGGCCGGCGTGGGTTGTTTGGCCTTTTTGGTTGGTGCTGGACTGATATTGGCTGGCGCTCTATTGTCGCGCACCCAGTCGTTTGAAATTCTAAACCCGGGTAAAGACTGGCAAATTGACGTAAAATACACCAAACCGGTTGTCGACAATGTAACCCCATTGATGAAAGACCAGACTACAGCAACTTATTCCGTTAGCCTGTCTAACACCAATTAAAAATGAAAAAGATACTATTGTTCCTTTCCCTCATTTTCCTGACATCGCATGCCCTGCAGGCACATTCCCTGAACCGAGCCGTTTTTATGCACAAACGCGCAATGTAAAACATGAATTGAGGAAAGGAACTCTGATTACCGCTGTTGCCTCCCTGAAGAACGACAGCACCAGTTTGCCCTATTCTGGAAAGCTTTATGACATTACTGCCGACACGCTTTTCTTACGATCGAAAGCCACGCGCTATGCGTTGGCCATGAACGACATTTCCAGTATGGAAGTAAAAGATACTCCTTCGCTCAAAAAATTTTATTGGTATTTTTGGGCATATTTCTCGCGGTTTTGGGTATAAACTATTGCTGTCTGCCCTGGCAAAAGGTGACATTGTTATTGGAAACTCCGAAGACAGTAGCCCAAAAGTATCACTGGGCGTATTAAGCCTTCTTGTCGGTGGGGCACTGATTGCCGGCGGCATAAGCACCGATAAACAAGTCATCCAAATTAATCACCCCCGGCAAGACTGGTACATCAATATCCTTAGAAATCAGGACATACCTCCAGCGCATGCATCTGGCCAGCAGTGGCCGACACCCCCTACACGAAACTTGTAATCCCTTTAGAAACGGATAGATCATACCACCTGAACAATAGATTTAAGGTCAATACAGCCTAAAAAACAGGTCTACTCCGACTGGAATAGACAATTTTCAGCGATTTGCCTGAAAAATCAGCAGCAAGTATTATCAATGAATTTATAGTTTTACGCCACCGCTTTTGAATTGAGCGCGGACTTTAAAGCCGTATTCGCACACATTTCAACCCGGCGAATCTCGATATTTGAAGCACCTTTAATACATCAATATTTTAATAATGCGTACCCTCTCCTTCTTTTTGCTTTTTACCTGTTTATCATCCACATCATTACTGGCACAAAACTCCCCCGAGAACCCAGAGCCGGGTGCCTGCTACGTGCGCTGCGCTATTGAAGAAATTACCGAAATGGCCAAGGTGATCACCACACCAACCTATAAGGAATACAAGGTGGTGCCTGCCGAATATAAAACGGTAACGGAACAGGTGTTGGTCAAAGAAGCCTCCAAACGCTTCGAGTACGTGCCCGCCGTTTACCGGGAAGTGATCGATACCATTATGGTTTTGGAGCCGGAAAGTCAGTACAGCATTCACCCGGTAAAAACCATCGACACCATCGAGGTATTCGAAGTAGAGCCGGCTTTTTCCCGTTTCGAATCCCGCCCATCACTCGACGGCTGCGACTCTCCCAATCCGGGCGATTGCGATGTGATCTGTTATGTTACCTATCCCGCAGTAACCAAGATCATCCCGATTAAAAAAATCGGCGCCTGGCCCTATTACGAACCGGCTACGCCCAAACCCGCAAAATACAAATACGTCAAACGCCAAGTCGTGCAAACCCCTGCCACCGTCCGGGAAATCGACATTCCGGCGGAATATGTTACCGTTCAAAAACAGGTGTTGGTACAGGATGCTCATGTAGACTCTACCGAAATCAAGCTCATCGCACGGGCAGAGGTTCTCCTGGTATCCGTCCGCGGCAACAACTTTGCCCGCCAGCGCTATGAGTGGCGCAGGATCCAGTCTGAATTGCTGGATTACAACCTGCTGCCCATCCACTACAATGTTAACAGCACTGCCCTGACGTCTGAGGCGAAAAAGGTTATCGACGAAAACTGCTCAAACTGTTGTTGGCAAGACCGGAATTACGGGTAGAGATCAACTCGCACACCGACTCCCGGGCTTCGACGACTTTAACCCGCAACCTCAGAAAACGCGCCCTGAACGTGGTCGACTACCTCGTTTCCAAAGGCATCAAACGCTCGCGGCTGGAATACCACGGTTACGGCGAAACGCAATTGGTCAACCAATGTGCCAACGGGGTTGAGTGCACAGAAGAAGAGCATGCCGCCAACCGCCGGACGGAGTTCCGGGTGTTACCGAGGTAAAACCAGGGTCTTTGGCTGTTAGGCTTCGGTCTTTAGGAACCTTATATGGGTTTAGACAGGATAACTGGGATTTTTCAGGATAGAACAAGATCTGTTTCATGTTCATCCTGTAGGATCATGTTTTCCCCTGTCAAGAAATCTTGTTCTTTGGTGTACGCTACGGCCCCCTCTACGCATGGACAAAGAGCAGGGTTTCACTGTAAAAGCCCATCATTTCACCTTGCGCATATCTCCTTCAAAACAGGCGCCTTCTCCAGGATGCGCAAATACATGTGCCATTCCTGCAGCAATGCCTCAATATAAGGCGATTCTACTGCGTGATTTTTGGTGATATGCTTATTGCACCCGCAGTAGGTGCACAGGCTTTCACAAAAAGGAAGGTGGAGGTATAAACTGATCTGAGGATCGGCCTTGAAGGCATCCTTCACCTGTAAGGGCCAGCCATTGGCCACATTATGGTCGCCGCTCCAGTACGGTACCGTTGGATAAGAAGTATAGCGCGGCGCAGCAACGTCGTATTTCGACAACAGGGTAGCATCCATGGGGCCAGAAGTTTTGGCAAAATCCGCCGATGCTATCGCTTGTAACATGAGCATTCGCAGCCCTGGTAGTGATATGGGTCAATGGGTTTAGGATTGGGCTTAGGATTGGGTTTAGGGTTGGATTTAGGGTTGATTTAGGGTTGATTTAGAGTGGGTATAGAATAGGTTTAGGTAGGTCGGAAGAGGTTCTTCCATAATGGGTACAATACTACCCTCAGGCCTAGTCCAAACCCAACCCTAAATCCAACTCTTAACCCTACCCTAAACCCCACTCTAAGCCCCTATTTAAAACATCTGACTCATCAAAATATAAACCACTGCACCGGAAAAATAGCCAATAATGGCCCAGATGCTGATCTTGCGCAGGTACCACATAAAATTGATTTTTTCGAGGCCCATGGCTGCCACGCCGGCAGCGGAGCCAATGATCAGGGCGCTACCGCCCGTTCCGGCACAATAGGCCAGGAAGGACCAGAAGTAATGGTCGGTGGGGAACTGGTCCATAGAATACATACCCTGGGCTGCAGCCACCAGGGGCACGTTGTCGACAATAGCCGACAGCATACCAATGATCAGCCCCACCACCGTAATATTGCCCACGGTTTCGGTCGAGCGCTTCAGCCACCCGCCGAAGCACACCGTTACTTTGCAGCGCAGAAATTGCGATCAGAATGCCTAAAAAGAAGAGAATGCTGAGTATCAATCTTACGCAAGGCGTGGACAACCGATCGGGTGCCCTTTTCTATTTCGTCTTTCCCTGAATGGATCATTTCGGTCACCACCACATGATACCCAGTCCGAGCAGGATACCCATGAATGGCGGCAGATGGGTAATGGTTTTATAAACCGGCACGAACAACAGGGCGCCAACGCCGATAAAAAAATACAGCCTTGCGCTCATTTTTTCTTTGCTGGGGTAGTTACATGGCCTTTCAACTTAGCACTAAAGAGCAACAAGGGAACGGCCAGACAAACGACAGAGGGCAGGAACGTTTTGGCCACAATGTTGCCGGCGCTAATCTGTCCGCCAATCCAAAGCATGGTGGTGGTAACGTCGCCCAGTGGCGACCATGCTCCACCGGCATTCGCGGCGATCACAACCATACCGGCGAACAACAGGCGGTCTTCCTTGTCGTCAATCAGTTTGCGCAACAGGCTAACGATCACGATGGTTGTCGTAAGGTTGTCCAGTATGGCTGAGAGGAAAAAGTGACCACGCTCAGCATGATCATCAGTTTGCGCTTGCTGGTGGTATTGATCCGCTCGGTAATCATCTCAAAACCATCGTGCGCATCGATCGATTGACAATGGTCATAGCGCTCAACAGAAAAAAGAGGATACCGGAAATTTCCCCATGTGTTCATCCGTTGATGAATGACCGTATGGGAATCGCTACTGTTCAGTATATAAATCGACCAGCACAAAACCCCGGTAATGAGTGCGCTGGCGGCCTTATCGATGCGCAAGGGATGTTCCAGTGCAATGGCAGCATAGCCCAGAATAAATACAACAATGATCAACCACTCCATATAGTCTTGTTTTTCGTTTCAGGCAAAGAAAAATAAATATTGAAAAACCGGCAACAAACCACGTACAGGATGCGGATTTATGCCGGATTTAGCAAGACGGCTGTTTGCCTTGCACCATAAACACAGGCGGCATGCGATTGCTTGCATGCCGCTTGTGTAGGTTATTTCTGAAAAACTGGGTCAGAACTTTCTGCCCACCTGGTCTTTGAAATGTTGCTAAAAATCAATGGCTAATACCCAAATTAGTCACAGCCAAGATCTTGTTTGGAAATCGGGTCGTTGTTTGGGAAACAGAATCCTGACAACACACGTTCGGGTACATAACGCACCAGATTAGGGTCGCGCAGACCATCACGAAGGAAGGATTCCAAATCTTTCATTTCAGCCTCAGAGAGGTTGAGGGGTTGAAATAATGGGAAATCTGAGGAAGAAGGCACCCGTGAATTTTCCGGTTGGGCATTGTTAAAATAATGAACAACCTCACTCAGCGTATTTTTACTGCTGCCATGGAAATATGGACCACCATCACCCATGTTGTACAACGGGTACACGAAAGCGATACATGTCTTCTGTTTTACCCGTAAAGCCACCCCGGCCAAGGTTTCTAGGATCATTGATGTTGGTTTAACCCGCCATTTTCAAACAGGTCTTCAACACCAACAGCGTGAAACTCCATGGAAACAAGTTGGGCTCATAATGGCAGCGATAACATCCGGCTTTTCCAAAAAACAGCAGGGCGCCGCGTTTTTGCTCATCCAGCATGGCATCGTAATTGCCTTTCAGCCACATTTGAAAGGGTGCTTCGCTGCACAAAAGTATGCGCAGATAAGCGGAAATGGCAAAAACTGGCGGTTTTACGGGTGTAGCGCTCCGCTTCGCGGTACATCCGGAAAAGCCGCATCGAAATATTGTTTGTAACCATAAAACTCCACCAATTCCTTGTTGATGAGTAACCGGTGGACTTTTAATCCTTCTATGTTTTGACCTTCCAGGAACCAAGCCGCTCGTTGTTGATGGCTGTCGATGGGTCAAAAATGCCCCACATACTTTCTGTGCCCACATTTACGCCAATCTTGCCCAAAGGAGCCATTCCACATCGAATTGGTCACGTAGGCGGTATTGATTACCGCCAGCGGGCGGGCGCCTTGCGCGTCAATCTCGGCGTCGAGATAATCCAGGCGCTTGGTGCGGCCTTCGCCATTTTGGCCAAAGCCATAGGCGCCATCTGCGATGCCCTGCATGCGATTAGGGCGGAAACCAGCGGCAGGTATATGACAAGAGGAGCAAGAAAAAGTGGCCATGCCACTGGTATGCTTTGCCTCCACGGCAAAAGCAGACTCGTAAAAACAGCATGGTGCCCAAATCAACCTTCGCCTTTGTAATAGGTTAACAGGAGATTGAGGTATGTTGGAATAATCTGTGGATGCCGGGAATATATAGTAGTCTAGGCTGCCCGTTGCCGCTCTGCTGGCAATAACACGCCTCTAAATCCTGGTCGAGGTTCGTGACCAGGGCATCGTGTTTACAGGCCCAAAATTATGCCGGCCATGGCGGCCAATATGTAGACTTTTTCATGCGATTAATCTTGTTGCATTAGAGACTTCGGGCGAAGCGGGATTAAAAGAAAACATGGTCAGACAGTTGTGCTAACGCAAAATTCAGGCCACTCTTGAAAATGGCTGCAAATTGATGTGCAAAATTGATGAAAAACGGCATTTTCAAATGAGCACCATAGGTTTAATGATATTCCCAAGAAATTTAGACGATTTTTATCGTTATACTCGAAATAAAGTGGTTTGCGAATGCTCACTTGTCCTCAGCTCTCCTCGCTGCGTTATAAATACGCGCCGATGCGCTGCATCGTCTGTGTTTTATGCCTTGCCATTAGAACTGATGACTGCGCGATTATTTTCGCAAACCACTTTACTTCGAGTATACTTTAGGCCGAGGTTAATTTGCAGACCAACGCCCGGCGCTTGTTAATTGACTCCTTCCTGCTCCAGCCAGAACCTGGCGCAGTCATATCTGATCAAACCTGAGGCTTGTTGTTCGTGAAACATTGGGAGAATCAGCAATGTCCAGGCCGGTCGCGACACAACAGCGCACCCAGCATCATGATCAATCCGGTAGCCATGTGGATGACGAAAAACCAGCACCCCTTCATCAAAAGCCTCAATGCG
>JADJUJ010000015.1 GCA_016710765.1 Lewinellaceae bacterium
GCGAATATCCGACGGCGAATATAAGTTTAGCCGGTAATATCGCCCATAATCTTCTTATTGACTATGAACTACCATTCCCAAAAGTTTTTTCACCTATTTATTACAATACTACTTTGCCTGGCATCAGCGGTTATGGCTCATGCACAGCTTAGTCCGCCTTTTGTGCCCGACACCTTGCCTAAACTGGATAGCCTGCCCCAGATACTTGTAGAGGCCTACCAGCACCGCATGGTGGAGCAGTCAGACATAATGGTGCAATCCTGGGCAGAACGCGCAGCAGATGCAACGTCAATTCGTACAGCACTGGAAGAGCAGTACAAGCTGGCAAAAGCTGACTCTACGCTTCAAAAAGACTCGCTGAACGTTCTATCCACCTTGGCAAAAAATGCCAAAAAAAAGGAGGCAGCAGTGTTAAAAGACCAGAAAAAACTGCTCCGGTTTGCTGAAACCATGCAGGCCAGTCTGACCCTGGACTCCGCCAGCATCCGGCAACAACTTCCAAAGTGGCACAAAAAACTTGTGCAACTTTACACCCTCAGTTACCCGCCCTTGCCACAGGAGGAATCACCCCTGGCAAATGTGTTGGGCGCAGAGCGCATCTCAGATGACGTGGAAGCATCCCAAGCCGCCATTGACAGTACAACGACCATGCTACCAGCCCTTGCACCCGGTGTTGCACGCAAAACTTACGCTCCTTACGATGCAAAGCAGGATGTCATGCTGCATCCCCCCACGCCGCCATGCCATTTTGCCACAGAACGAACTGATTCATTCTCTGGAGAAATGGTGCGGGAAACCACTCCGGCTGAGTTATTTCGACACACCAACCCGGTCATGAAGCGACTTTTAGGGGATCAGCCGCATATTTTATGTGAATTAGCCATGACACAAACGGGGTCGCAATTTGCCCTGGTCTTAACGATCCGTATTCAGGATGCTAATGCCCGCAAAACGTTTGGCGGACTGGCAAAAGGCGCTGCGGTGATGCTGCAATTTATTGATGGTAGCATCTTCACCCTCAATACCCTGCAGGCAGATGAAGGCATCGTTCTTCCCAATTCCAACATACTGGTATACAATGCCAAACTGCCGCTGGAACGCAGTGTGTTGAAAAAAATAGAAACCGCCGAACTTGATAAGCTGCGCATCAATTGGAATGCCGGTTACGAAGATTACGAAATCTTTCTCGTGGATGCACTGATGCAGCAACTCAATTGTCTAACGCATCCCCGATCATGAATCTCCAAAAAGACGCTTCCCTGCTCGACCTGAACACCTTCGGCCTTCCCGCCAAAGCAGCTTTTTGGGTTCAAGCCAGCAATGTGCCTGATTTGCAAAAACTGTTGCTGCAGGCGCCCAAGCCCTTATTGATGCTTGGCGGTGGCAGCAATATTCTTTTTGCTGCCGACTGGCCAGGAACAGTCATCCAAAATACCATACCAGGCATTGCTATTTCCCGGCGGTTCAAAAACCGGGTTTGGGTCAGGTGTGGCGCAGGGGAGAACTGGCACGGATTGGTGCAGTGGGCGGTTCAATCCGGTTTTGGCGGCATCGAAAACCTCAGCCTCATTCCCGGAACAGCCGGCGCCGCCCCCATCCAAAACATCGGCGCATACGGGGTAGAATTAAAAGACGTACTGGTGAAAGTGGAAACCCTGGAAACTTCGACAGGAAAACGAAAGGTGTTTTTCCGCAAGGATTGCCACTTTGGCTATCGCGACAGCATATTTAAATCGAGCCACAAAGGGCAGTATTGCATCACCCACATCACGCTTTCGTTGAGTACCGGACAACACAAATTATCGACCGGATACGGCGATATCAGCAGAGCACTGGCGGAAAAGGAATACTGCAACCCGGCATTGCTGATATCAGCGCCGCCGTAGTGGCCATACGCAGTGCAAAACTGCCCGACCCTGCCCAGATCGGCAACTGTGGCTCTTTTTTCAAAAACCCTGAAATCACAGCAGATCATTGGGAGAAAATTATCCAGGAGCATCCACAAGCGCCGCATTACCCACTGGCTTCGGGCCGGATAAAAGTACCTGCCGGTTGGCTTATCGAACAGTGTGGCTGGAAAGGCAAACGTGTGGGCAATACCGGCTCGTATGCCAAACAAGCCCTGGTACTGGTCAATTATGGTGGCGCTACCGGTGCTGAAGTGCGCCAGTTAGCCCATGACATCATGCTTTCAGTGGAACAAAAGTTCGGCATCCGCCTGGAGACGGAGGTGAATATTATTGGATAGAATGCTACCGGCTTTTTTATACCAAAAAAATACCATTCCGCCTTGCAACGGAATGGCAACAACATAACCATGAAAACATTTAACCAATCTAAATAATGCAAAAAACTTTCCGAATTATTTTATTCGAAAACTGTGCCAAAAGTGACTGATCAAATGTTAAAATTTCTTATTGCTTTATAATTTTCCCACTCCAGATTCCATTTTGGGTGCTCACCCGCACCCAGTAAATGCCGCTGGGTAGGGTATCCATCGCAAATCCGCCCCGCCAGTTTTGATCCCAGCGATACATTCTGGTCGTTTGGCGCATGCGTCCCTGGGCATCAAATAAATCAGCGACAACCGAATTTTCAGCCGACTGCACCGGTAAGCTCAACCAAACCAGCCCCGTGGTGGGGTTTGGGCTTGTGCTCAAAACAATTTTATTGCGTTGTTGATGCGAAATACTGCTGGTTCCCAGTACGACCGTAATGTTGGTGCTACAATTCAGCGAATCCAGCACCGTAAACTCGTAAGTACCCGGAAGCAGGTTTACGAACACTGCTGAAGCACCAAAACTGCCACCATTGATGGCATATTGGTACGGTGCAGTACCACCTGAGGCTTGCAGACTGATGCTGCCATCGGCATTTCCCGGCCCTGAAGGATCAGTTGCCGAGGCTGTCAGTTGTAGGTTTGTACAAGCATCCGAAGTACAAAATGAAACATTTAAGGTGTCGGTAAAATTGGTGCCGGCATATTCCCACAATACTGTTCCCTTGTACTCCAGCGTAGCACCGCCAAAAAAACCATCGCCACCCGAATCCAACAACCGGAGGGTATAACAATTGTTTTTATCCAGGCAAAGATATTCCAGTTTGGAAGACAAAGCCTGGTCGTACGGTCCGCCCGAACCCAGCAACGCACCAGCATCATCCAGCAATTGCCAACGGGTTTCTCCCGGCGTATTATCCAAAAACAGGCTAAACAATACATCAGCCAGGTTATCGTCGATGGTATAATCCAACGACTGGCTGTTGTTTCCGGCGATCTCATCACCCGGAATACCATTTAAACCCAGCAGTTCAATGCTGAGCGCGTTGTTGCCCTGAACAACATGACTGATTGGGATTTGAATGGATTGCATTTGCCCTGGTCCAATAGAGATTCCCCCTACTGGCCAGTTGCTGATTTGGCCGTTGCTGCTGATTTGCAATTCAAGACTGGAAATAGCCTGCTGACCATTGTTAAACACATCCAGGGCGACTACTACTGTTCCTGTATCGGAACAGGCTTGGAGGGTTCGGATGTCAGCCAATTGAGCATCCCGCAAGGCCAGGTGGTAAATGGTGACATTCAAACTGTCGTTGGAAATTTTCCCATCATTTGAAACCGTGGCTTTCACCGTGAAGGGGTAGGCCCCTAAAGCGCTCAAGTCAACGCTTGCACCCTGAAAGAGGTGCTGCAGAGTGTCGCCCGGTTGTAGGATTTCCGAATGTGTTTCTGTTTGCCAGGCGCCATTGGCTTGCCGCCAGGAAACCTGGATATTTTGTTGGGGTGCGGTACCGAAATTACGAACAATGACGCTTACCGGCTCGTTTGTGCCCAGCATGGGAGATGATACGGGCGCCGCCATACCACGGGCGCCAACATCCACTGGCAAGCGGTTGGGCGTACAGAACTGATAATTGACCACCTCCGGAGTAGCCTGCTGCGCAAACACCATCTGGTTTCCAAACAGGTCAAACATCCTCAATTCGCCCTTCCAGGCGAAGGTGGAGGCTTTAATCGACAAGGTGTAACAGAGGTTGTTGGCCGTACATATATTATCGTACTGAAAGCCCTGGGCAAACGTCCCGTTTGCAAGCAGCGACCCCGCAATATCGCGTACTTCCCAGGCCAAAACGCCTTGCTCGGTTTGACATTGCAAGTTCACGTAGGCGCCACTCAGGTTGCCATAAAATTTTACAAATACCGAATCATTGTGGATGTTTTCATCAGGCAGTCCATTGGGCAAATCGGTCACTACCCGAAGTAAATTCAACCCATCGACAATACCGTTAAGGGTAACGGGTACTGTGTCGCGTGCGCCTGGCGCCAGATTTCCCGTCCAGTTGATGGTTTTCCACAACTGATTGCCTACCCTGTGCCGGATGGCCGCGGATGTCATCGGAAGCCCCGAGGCATTGCGCAGGATATAATCAAAAGTGTGGGAAGAAGAGCACACCAAACCGGGCATCCGAAGGCGTCCGCCGTAAGCAGCATCCTGTTCGGTTGGCCGCAGATAGGCAACCCTAAGGGTATCATTGCGCTGAAAACCATCTGGCGACCAGCTGCTGATAACTTCTATGTTGTACGTTTTACCAGGTTGGGTCATATCTGCCGAGGCAGCAAAAGTAAACGGCCGGGATTCTCCTGAGGGAATGGTATCGGTCAACAACTCAGAAGCCAGTATTTGCCCTTCAAAAATAAGGGTGAGCGGGATGTTAAATGCCGGTGCAATTCCGCTGTTGAACACATCCACGGTAAAGGTTTCAGCATTCCCGGTGAGCACATTGGGCTGGGGCGCCAGCAGTGTCTGCGGCGACACGTCGAAGGTGTCGCGCTGGATTGTAAACGAACCAATTCTTGTAGAACTCAAACCTTGTTCAGCCTTATATTCTCCGGTAAACCAAAAGGTACGGCCATCCTCAGGATCCACCGCCATATTACTGTAATCGCCCCAACGCTGGGTCGTGCTGGCGCCACCACCAGGTTGTAAAATATATTCCTCAATTGTCATTTCATTGAGTGGATCGCCCGCCCTGCGGCCCGTCAGTCGGATACTGGGGTAAACCGATTCACTTACGGCAGTATAGCCCATGCCGATGTTTCCGTTCTCATCCATAGAAAGGGTTCCCGTAATCCTATTGGTGGCATCGGGGGCATAAGTACCTTCCTGATAGATCTCCCATTCGGTGTCAGCAGTCTTGCGCAATTCATACCAGCGGATGGCCGCATCTCCGCCAGGGCCTACCACATTGGATACGTCGCTGACGTGGTTAAGCACAATGGATTCATGGTCGCCAAAATTACGGTACGGTATGCGGTACATGATGATATTTTCCAAGGCTGTGATGCGGGTACTGGTACCCGGTTGTTCGATACAATCGAAAAGGCCCGACCAGCACACCCTGGTTTCAAAAGGTGTTGTCACAATGGAAAATGGGCCATCAATATGGCTGTTGTTGGCATCCTGCCAGTCAACAAACACTTTCCAGTATTGCAACTGATCCACGCCGCCATCCCAGGAATCGTCGTAAACCCTGAAAATATAGCCCGGGCTACCGGGGGGCGGGGGCGGGCCGCCCTCCCAATCTACTCCTGTGGCAGGCTGATAGGCAATTGCCTGGAAATTCGGCATTTCAAAGCGGTAGACGCCAAACTGGTCGTCGCCCGCCAGCAAGGCATTACGGTCAAGCGCAAACCCGGCACATTTATTCCCCCCAACAATTTCATTGACGGTAAGGAGATAGGCATTGGGCCAGACATAGAGTTTGGGATAATCCGGAAATCCAAGGGTAGAAATACGATAGGCTTTCCAGCTGCCGGTGGGATCGCTCCCATCCGAAACGGCAATGAGCAACTGGCTGTTGCCAAAACCCTGCATTTCCATCATGAGCCATCGCTGGGCGTCCTGATCATATTGTAAAATAGGGTCGCCGATGCTGCCGGATCCAACCTGCGACCAAATTGTGCTGGTCAGCGCAGGTCCGTACACCGATTGCCCGGTTTTATCCCAAACCTGAAACCAGGCATTTCCATTGGAATTCACCATTTGCACGTAGTGATTTTTGCCAATATCACCGGTAGGATCTGGAGGAATAACATTAGGGTCATTAATACCTTCAAAATTGACACCCGGTGTTAATTCCGGGTTGCCACTTTCTATTTCCGACTTTTTAAAGGTAGCCAGCGGATCGCCATGCTGTGGCTGGGCATTGGGATTATTCAAGGCATTGGCCGGAAAATAGTTGGCGCGTTTCCACAACTTATCCGGTGCTGGCCCTTCGGGCAGCGTTTGGGGGACCAGATCGCGTAGTGGGGGGATGTTTCCCAGAAATTCGCCTTTGCCAACCATGGGCTTATACTGCTCTGGTTCGGGCTGTTGAGCCAAGAGGGAAAAGGAAAACAGCAGGAAAAAAAATACAGACAGTGGGTAGCTTACTTTCATTGAGTTGGATTTGAACCCCAAATGTAAGCTCCATTGCTCCTGGCTCGGATACCTTTTTAAAAAAATCAATGCTAATCGACGTCATCCGCCGACGCTGGCGTGCCAATGCATCAACGCGTGGAATCTCCACTCTGCATCATGTTCTCCTCCTCCTGGGGCGGTATGCTTGCCGTGTCGGGCATGGGCTGCACCGGATAATCCCGCAGGTAACGCTCCGGAGGGCTTTCATAAGGCGTAACCTCTGGTTTGTACTTGTAGTATTGCTTGGGTGCGCAATACGTTGTAAACCAGCTGGTAACAAAAAATAGAATGGCCAGCAAAATCACCCAACCCATCCAATCGGGCAGTGGCGTAAATTCGGGTTCATCCAGTTCTGGTGGAGCATGTTGAAAAAAAGCGTCGGTTGACATACCCCGCTGGTGATAGTCCTCAATCCAGTTCGTGCGGAGTTCCACAATGATCGGCTCCAGCGCACTCACAATCTGGGCATAACCTTCCTCTTCCGGATCTGTTTTTACCAGTGAGGAACTCGGCCCTAAGACTGGGTATCCACCCAATCGGGAAAACTCTTTGTACTTAGAAGGCGCCACTAAAATCGGGTATACACGAACAAAGTCGGGCCCAAAAACAATGGAGCGTTCCGCTGCCGCTGGTATTTCTATTTGATTGATGTGCGGCGTCGCCAAGGCATTATAGGAGGTCAAAAAGAGATAAATATGCCCTTCCTGAACTTTTTGTCGCAAATCAGGATGATAAGGAAGCCGGTTCCTGCGGGGTTCTACCCAAAACAGCAGCAACTGCCAGATCAGGGGCCAGGGCCTTGGCGGAGGCATGGGATGATCAAACCAAACGTGCAAAAAGTACTTCTCCTGCAGTGGCTTTATCCACCGGAGCAATTTCTCCATCGACTGGCGATCACCGGGAGCATGTGAGATGTACAAATTCAGCATGGCAACAGGTTGTTTCTTTTCCTGCAGGACAAATAAAGAGAATATTCCCCGATGTGGAAAATCTTTCTTCACCGCGTTTCATGACCCGCCCTTGCCAAATATCAGGCGCCTATGTGATTTTTATCATCTGCCAGACTGAGCAATGCTCCGACCTTGCAGCCAGTTTTAGAACAGATACCCTTCTTATGGAAATCATTTTTGTGCTCATTTTTATTAGTCTGTTGGTTGCTGCTGGTTTTCTGTTAGCCTATATCTGGGCAACCAAGAACGGACAGTACGACGATGATTGCACTCCTGCTATCCGAATGTTGTTTGATGATGACATTAATCCATCAACAAAAGAAAACGAAAAAACACCTTAACCCATATTTTTCCATTCTAACACCTAACTCATAAACAGCTTTATGAGCCGCATCGAACAATTTCAATACGACAACCGCATTGTGCGGGCATTTGGCATCGCTACCTTTGTTTTCGGCCTGGTAGGGATGCTGGTAGGGTTGATTCTAGCCTTTGAATTAATCTTTCCTTCGGTTAACCTGGGAATCCCCTACACCACTTTCGGGCGGCTTCGGCCCCTGCACACCAATGCCGTTATCTTCGCTTTTGTAGGAAACGGTATTTTTATGGGGGTTTACTACTCCCTGCAACGCCTGCTCAAGAGCCGGATGTTTTCCGACACACTCTCGTGGATTCATTTCTGGGGATGGCAAATCATCATCGGTGCCGCGGCCATTTCTTTGCCCGGCGGACTTACCACCAGCGGTGAATACTCAGAGCTGATTTGGCCGATTGATATCCTGATCACCCTCATCTGGCTCGTTTTCGGGGTTAACATGTTTGGCACCATCATCAAGCGCCGGGAGAGTCACTTGTATGTGGCCATTTGGTTTTACATTGCTACATGGGTCACCGTAGCGGTGCTGCACATTGTGCGCAGTTTTGAGCTGCCGTACAGCTTGTTTGGCAGTTACCCGCTTTTTTCAGGTGTTCAGGAAGCGCTGGTACAGTGGTGGTATGGTCACAATGCGGTGGCCTTCTTTCTCACCACCCCTTACCTGGGTGTGATGTACTATTTCCTGCCTAAAGCAGCCAACCGGCCAGTTTATTCCTATAAACTGTCGATCATTCACTTCTGGGCGCTGATTTTCATCTACATATGGGCTGGTCCACACCACCTTTTGTATTCAACGTTGCCCGATTGGGTTCAATCGCTCGGCACGGTATTTTCCATCATGCTCATTGCTCCTTCCTGGGGTGGTATGCTCAACGGCCTGCTGACCCTTCGGGGTGCTTGGGACCGTGTTCGGCAGGATCCCGTTTTGAAATTTATGGTGGTCGCCATCACGGCCTACGGTATGGCCACTTTTGAAGGACCAATGTTGTCCATAAAATCAGTGAACGCCATCAGCCACTTTACCGACTGGACCATTGCCCACGTGCACGTAGGTGCACTTGGCTGGAATGGCTTCATGACATTTGCTATGCTTTATTGGTTGTGGCCACGCATGTATGGCACCAAATTGTACTCTGAAAAACTGGCCAATATCCACTTTTGGATCGGCACACTGGGCATCGTATTCTATGCTGTCCCCATGTACTGGGCAGGCTGGACACAGTACTTTATGTGGCGCGAATTCACGCCGGAAGGCACCCTGGCATGGGGCAACTTCCTGGACACCGTTATACAGATTATCCCAATGTACGCCATTCGCGCCTTTGGTGGCACCCTGTTCTTTGTCGGTACCATTCTCGGGGTGTACAACCTCGTAAAAACAGCAGGCCAGGGTGTCTTCATCAGCAATGAGGCAGCTGAAGCACCCGCTCGTGAAAAACGTGCCATCCCCTACAATCCAAAGGAATACTGGCACAAATGGATCGAATCCCGTCCATTCCAAATGCTGTTGTGGAGTACCGTCCTGATCGCCGTTGGTGGCATCGTTCAGATCCTTCCAATGGTATTTCTGGAAAGCCAGACACCAAAAATTGCCTCCGTAAAACCTTACACTCCACTGGAATTGACTGGTCGGGACATTTACATCCGCGAAGGTTGTGTTGGCTGCCACTCACAGATGATTCGGCCATTCCGCGCTGAAACTGAGCGCTACGGCGAATACTCTAAATCGGGTGAGTACATCTACGATCGTCCCTTCCTGTGGGGCAGTAAGCGCACCGGCCCTGATTTGCAACGTGAAGGTGGTAAATACCCGGACAGCTGGCATTACAACCACATGTACGATCCGCGTACCATGTCGCCAGGGTCCATCATGCCGCCTTACCCCTGGTTGCTGGAAGATGAACTGGACCTTAGCCAATTACCCGCTAAAATCAAGGCTTTGCGTACCCTGGGCACACCGTATCCCGACAATTATGCGGACCGCGCAATTGCAGATGCTCAGACCCAGGCCAAAAAAATAGCCGATGATTTGAAGAGCCAGGGCATCAAAGACGAAGGCATTGAAAACACTGAGATTGTCGCTTTGATTGCCTATTTGCAACGACTGGGCACCGACATCAAAGTACAAAATGCAGCAAACAAATAAATCGGTTTTGCGGAAGGGGGGATGCTTCCATTAAAAGACATCCCCCCATCCAAACGGCTTTAAATAAAACAACATGTACAAATACCTTTTAGAGTCAGTTGACGGTATCGAGTGGTTTGGCATCTCATCGCTGGTACTGTTCTTCACTGTTTTCTGTATTGCCGCAATTCGGGCCATTTTGAGCAATAAAGCCGATATGGACTATATGGCCAATCTCCCTTTTGAAGAATAATGGCGCTATGTTAAACACCGTAAACCTTCAACCTTCGCATAATATGAAATCCGGAAAATACATCATCACCTTACTTTTGCTGGGCCTTACCGTAAACACCTGGGCCCAGGGCGCTGCGGCGCCGGCAGCCGAACCGGCAATGACCTTTCCTGAAATAATGACCTACATTCTGGTGGGTGCTGCCGCATTGCTCTTTATCGTCGCCATGATCTATGTGATTAAGGTAAACCAATACCTGTACCGCAGGGTACTCAATTTGCAGGCAGAACAAAGCGGCATTGTACTGCCAGAAGAATCCCATGCTTCCACACAGAGCCATTTCTGGGAAAACCTTCGCAAAAAATACTGGGAGGACCCTGTCCCTATTGAACGTGAGGATGAAATCGTACTCCATCATGATTATGATGGCATCAAAGAACTCGACAACAGTTTGCCACCATGGTGGGTCAATATGTTCATCCTTACCGTCATTTGGGCAGTAGTCTATATGTTTTACTACCATTGGGGAGGTAATGGTCCATCACAAGCAGAAGAATACCAAATAGAAGTTGCAGCTGCTAAAAAACAGATCGCTGTTGCCCTGGCCGGTAAAGCCAATGCTGTTGATGAAGCCAGTGTGAATACCTTGACAGATACCGGCGCCCTTGGCGAAGGCGAGTTAATTTTCAAAAACCTTTGTGCAGCCTGCCATGGACAACTCGGCGAAGGCCTGGTCGGTCCCAACTTCACGGATGAATACTGGATTCACGGTGGTGGCATTAAAAACGTCTTTAAAACCATCAAGTACGGTGTTCCTGAAAAGGGCATGATTTCCTGGGCTTCTCAACTGACACCTAGTGACATGCAGAAAGTGGGCTCCTATATTCTTACCCTGGAAGGCACCAATCCGCCCAACCCCAAAGCACCGCAAGGTGATGTTTGGAAGGAAGAGGCCACTACTACAGCCGACACCACTGCTACGCCGGAGGCTCCGAAGTAAGATACACCACAACCCGCGTTTTGCTCAATTAAAGACCCCTTAACACATCATGGCATCGGAAGAAAAACCGTGGATGGAATTTATTGAAGATACGGAATCGTATCGGGATCATATTGCTACGGTTGACCAGGAAGGCAAGCGAATTTGGATGTATCCTAAAAAGCCCTCGGGGCGGTTCTACAATTACCGCACCTGGGTGAGTTTTGCCTTTCTCGTCCTGTTTCTGGTATTTCCTTTCATAAAGGTAAACGGATCGCAGTTTCTCCTGTTTGACGTGATCCACCGGCGCTTTGTGCTCTTTGGGATCTTGTTTACGCCCCAGGATTTTTACCTGTTCGGGCTGGCTATGCTGACGATGTTCGTCTTCATCATCCTGTTTACGGTAGTGTATGGCCGCTTATTTTGTGGCTGGGTCTGCCCGCAAACGGTTTTCATGGAAATGGTATTCCGGAAAATCGAGTACTGGATTGAAGGCGACGGAAACGACCAGCGCCGGCTGAACAGTGCACCATGGACCAGTGATAAAATCAGAAAAAAAACCCTGAAGCACCTCATCTTTTTTGTCATTGCCGTGGTTGTGGCCAATTATTTCATGGCCTACATCATTGGCACCGATGAGGTATTGAAAATCATCCGCGAACCTGTGGAAATGCATGTTGGCGGCTTTATCGGGATGCTGATTTTTTCAGGTATTTTTTACGGCGTATTTGCTTTCCTGCGCGAACAGGTTTGTACCACCATTTGCCCTTATGGCCGTTTGCAGGGTGTATTGCTGGTTAAAGACAGCATAGTGGTAGCCTACGATTTTATTCGGGGTGAACCCCGGGGCAAACTGAAAAACAACGTGCCCAGGATCCCGTGGAAAGCATTCAGGAGCAAAATGCCGTCAAGCCCACCGGTGATTGTATCGACTGCAAACTTTGTATCCATGTTTGCCCGACGGGCATTGATATCCGAGATGGTACGCAACTGGAATGCGTTAACTGCACGGCATGTATTGATGCATGTGACATGGTAATGGATAAAATTGAGCGTCCACGCGGATTGATTCGATACGACTCAATGAGCGGCATTGAATCGGGCAAAAAGCGGATTTTCACCCCTCGTGTCATGGGTTACTCTGCTGTTCTGCTCGTGCTCATCATTCTCGATATTGCCCTTATTGCCAACCGCAGCATGATTGAAAGCATCATTCTGCGCTCCCCTGGGCAACTATACCAGATGAAAGACGATACCCACATCACCAACCTGTATACCTATACCCTGGTCAACAAATCGCCCAATGAAGTTCAGGTAAGTCTGAAAGTTGTCACACCAGGGGCCGTTTTGCAAATTGTTGGCCAGGCACCGCATAGTATCCCGAAAGAGGAAAAAATTCCAGGGTGCTTTCTTTGTAGAAATGCCACTGGATCAACTCAGTGGCCGAAAAACAAACCTGGAAATCGATGTTTATTCCGGCGACCAGCTGGTCGACAAGGTGAAGACCAGTTTTATGGGGCCAGGTGGTACGTTGCATCACTCGAAGAAGGAGGAGGAGGAGAAGGAGTAGGTTGAGGAGGAGAAGGAGGAGGTTGAGGAGGTTGAGGAGAGGAGGAGGTTGAGGAGAGGAGGATATTATCTTATAAATTTGCCACGTTTGTAAAAACCATTGCCATGAAGTTTAATTGGGGAACCGGTATTGCCATTGTCTACAGCATTTTTGTGTTGGGAATGTTGGGGGCTGTATTTGCTTCCCGGCAATCAGATCCAGGGCTGGTTCGAAAGGATTATTACGACCTCGATCTGCACTACCAGGATCGTATGGACAAAAAGCAAAATGCAGCCAACCTGGCTGGCGGACTGCCCATTCGTTTTGATGCTGCTCAACAGGCCGTTGTACTGCAATTCCCTATGTCGGGCGGAGCCCCGGAAGGTAATATCAAATTGTTCCGCTCTTCCACGCTTGATGATGATATTAGTTTAGACATCGAGGCCGATGCCAATGGCCAAATGCTTATTCCGGCAGGTCAAATGGCAAAAGGGCTTTGGCATATAGAAGTGGACTGGAAAGCCGGATCAAAAACCTATTTTAAGGAACAAACCATAATTCTTACCAACGCTTAAACGCGACCAATGCTATGGACGGCACTCATTTTGGGATTAGCAGGTAGTTTGCACTGCGCTGGCATGTGCGGCCCGCTAATGCTGGCACTCCCCCTGCCGGTTGCCGAACGCTTTCGTCTGGCTGGCCATTCCATGGTTTACCAACTGGGACGCATCCTCACCTATGCTGCACTAGGGCTATTCTTCGGACTCCTGGGTAAGGGCTTGGCCATGGCCGGCTTCCAGCAAGTACTCTCTGTTTTGGCCGGAAGCCTGTTGCTAGGCGCCGCCATTTTTGCGCTCCGTTGGGAGGCCATGGTACTTTCAGTAGGCTGGATTCGCAGGGCGACACAATGGGTACAGCTGCGCATTGGCAAGTTACTCCGGGAACATCCGGGTGGTGCATCTTTTAGCATTGGACTGCTCAACGGGTTGCTCCCCTGTGGATTGGTGTACGCAGCCCTGGCGGGTGCCATTACCACTACAGATGGATGGATGGGCAGTGCCTACATGGCTGTATTTGGCTTAGGCACAACACCCTTGCTCCTCATCTTGATGCTAAGCGGTCAGCGCATAGGTGCTCCTCTTCGCAGCAAATTCCGGGTGGTGCAGCCCTTGTTACTGGCCCTTACCGGTATTATCCTGTTGAGCCGGGGATTGCATCTCGACTTATCGCTGTTTGAGTCGGCTGTACCACCAGCCAATTATGAATGTCATTAGCCCACTGTGGGCCAAAAGAATAAGGGGTTTTTGTTTTTGCGCCTGCACTCGCGTATTTCATGCGCAGTGCAGGCTTTTTTTATCGCAGGGCGTATTATTTCGACTATTTTTGTGGATTGGTCGCAATTATTGGACTTTTCCTAAAAAATGCAGCCTCTTTGTACCCTAACACAAACTCAACTGTATGATTACTACGATTTCTTTGTTCCAATCGGAAGGCGCCGATGAGCGTTCTTTGGAATTTCTGACCAACGCTATTGAAAAAAACAACCTGCCAGGGTTCGACTATTTCGAATTCAAGCGCGCCGTAGCCACCATGGCTACTATGAACATCGACGAAGCCACCGCTTTTAAGAGCGCCTTTGCAACGGCCGGCACCCTTGGCTTTACCAAAGAAAAACTGCTGGAAACGGCCGCATACTACCGCGATTTGGTTGAAAAAGAGAAGGATCGTTTCAACGAAGCGCTGGACAAGCAAAACACGGCCAAGGTATCATCCCGTCAGGAAGAGATCAAGCGGCTTCGCGACCAGATAGACCGACATAAAGCGGAGATCAGCCGCTTGCAGGATGAGATAGGCAAGTACCTTACCGAAGCGGAACTTGCGGAAAAATCGGTTGCACTGGAAACAGAAAAACTGGAAAAAGCACACAAGGCTTTTGAAAAAACCCATCAGGGCCTGTTGCGCAACATCGACAAAGACATTGAAAATATCCAAAAATACATTTAATTTATGTCAGGGCTGAATATGCCCACTATCCATAATTCCCTACTTTAAATGGCTGATAAAACATTTTGGCAGCGCCCGGAGGGCATCACAGGCGGAATAATTCTGGCTGGGTTGGGCATTGCCGGCGCCTTCTTCCTTTACCAGGCCCTGCCCATACTCGTGGATCTGGCCCAAAATACGCTTTACCTCGCTGGCATGTTGGCAGCACTTGGGGCAATCCTGTATGTTGCCATCGATCCAAAGACCCGTAATCTGGTATGGTACATGTACAAATCTGTGGTGCGCTGGATTACCGGGCTCTTTGTTCAAATTGACCCCATCAGCATCCTGAAATCTTACGTGGATGACCTCGGTAAAAACCTGATGAAACTCAGCAAACAAATCGGCGCGCTGCGGGGCCAGATGCGCCAGCTGAAGGGTATCATGGATACCAATACCAGCGATATCCGCAAAAATATGGCCCTGGCAGAACAGGCCAAGGCGAAGAATGATGAAAAAAACATGACGCTTTCCGCCAGGAAGTCCGCCCGATTGCAGGAAGCCAATAGCAAATACGATACGCTGTACCGCAAAATGGAAATGATCCAGCGGATTCTGGTTAAGATGTATGAGAACTCAGAAATCATGCTGGAGGACACAAAAGACCAGGTGTACGTCAAAGAACAGGAATATCAACTTATTCGGACCAGCCATTCGGCCATCCAATCGGCAATGTCGATAATAAAAGGCAATCCCGACCAGCGGGCCATGTTTGATCAGGCATTGGAGTCCATGGCAGAGGAAGTTAGTACAAAAGTGGGTGAAATGGAGCGATTCATGGATACCTCTAAAAACCTGATGGACTCTATCGACCTCCAGAGCGGCGTATTTGAGGAAGAAGGTTTGCAAATGCTGGAAAAATGGGAAAAAGACAGCTCCCTCTTTTCGCTGCACACTCCATCTGCCGTACCTGAGCCCAAAGAGCAGCCCCTTGACTTGAATGAAGAACGCCCGGAAATTTTGAAGTCGGAAGACCAGGATTACAAACGTTTGTTCGATTAACCCCTCGCCCAGATTAATTACTTTAAACTGCCCTTTGCTGTTGGCCCCAAATGCGGGCTATTGGCCACAATTGGTTTGCGAGATATCCAACGAAGGCCACACCTTTGCAACAACACGAAACCACCAATTACATTTTCAAACACCGCTAAAACACATTATTATGAACAAATTATTTTCGTTTTGTCTGCTGCTCTGCTTGTCCTTGTCTTTCGCCACCCTTGGCCATGCGCAAAAGGGAACATGCTTAAAGTTACCGTAATGGGCATCAGCGACCACCAGGGAACCATTCGGGCAGCAATCTGAGAGGAGAGGAGAGGAGAGGAGAGGAGAGGAGAGGAGAGGAGAGGAGAGGAGAGGAGAGGAGAGGAGAGGAGAGGAGAGGAGAGGAGAGGAGAGGAGAGGAGAGAGGTAAGTTGTCCTGAAATAGGTTTACAGAAAATGTAAACTAAAAAAGGACATGTTGGACCTCCTCTCCTCCATCTCCTCTCCTCATCTTCCCTCCCCCCACCGATAAGAGTCCAAATCAAAACCAGCCAGATCCAGCACACGGTCGACCACAGTAGCGGCGACCTCCTCCAGGGTTTTGGGCTGGGAGTAGAAAGAAGGGGTGGCTGGACAAATGATGCCGCCAGCTTCCGTTACGGTTTTCATGTTGTTGATGTGGATCAGGCTGAGGGGGGTATCCCGGGTAACCAGAATGAGCCTTCTGCGCTCTTTGAGCACCACATCGGCTGCCCTGGTGACCAAATCGTTGCTGATGCCTGTGGCGATACGCGCCAGAGTTCCCATAGAGCAAGGGCAAACGATCATGGTGTCGAAACGGGCCGACCCGGAGGCAAACGGGGCGTAGAAATTGTTCTTTTCGTAAAAATCAAAGGGGTACTCCGACCAATCAGCATTACCCAGTTCCAGTTCCCAGTTAAGCCGGGCATTGTCAGACATCACAACCCCCACCGCAGCCCACTGTGCTTTTAGCCCAGCCAGTTTGTCGAACAGCACTTTGGCGTAGATGGACCCGGAAGAACCGGAGATGGCAACCACTATTTTTTTCATATATTTGGTTTTGAGCCCGCGCGTTCAGCGTGCGGCATCCGAATAAGATTCGGTTTTATTTAAATTTACCGGACCACTTCAGAACATTCCTCAGCGACAAATGTTTCTGATACAATAAAAAAGCCTGAATCCTATGTCGCTAAAAATACCCATTTTATCCACACTTATCCTGCTCACTTGCTCTTTCAGCATCCTGCACAGTCAGAATGTCGGCGTGCTGGCCGGTAGTGTCAAGGACAAAATTACACAGGAAGCACTGATCGGTGTTACCTTAATGGTGGATGGCACCACATTGGGTTCCGTTACCGATGTCAACGGAAATTTCCGCATTGGCGATATCCCTGCTAAATCCTACAACATTACGGCGTCCTACCTGGGCTACGCTCCTCAAACAAGGTTTAACGTGGTGGTCACCAGCGGCAATACCAATTTTCTCAATTTTGAACTTGAACCTTCCAGTAATACCCTCAACGCCGTGGTAATTTCAGAAAACCGAAGCGTGCGGGTTGCCTCGCTGGAAACACCGCTTTCCATCCAAAACCTGAGCGTAGAAGAAATCAAAAGCAACCCCGGTGGTAACTTCGATATTTCGAGGGTGGTGCAGGCACTGCCTGGTGTTGGCGGCACTGCCGGTTCGGTGGGTGGATTCCGGAACGACCTCGTGATCCGCGGTGGCGGCCCCAACGAAAACGTTTACTACCTCGATGGAATGGAAATCCCTGTCATCAACCATTTTGCCACCCAAGGTGCAGCAGGTGGCCCGACAGGCATTTTGAATGTCTCCTTTATCGAAGATGCCACCCTGGCATCCAGCGCGTTCCAGGCGCGGTACGACAATGCCCTCTCCTCTGTGCTCCCGTTCCGGCAGCGCGACGGCAACCCAGAGCGTTTTCAGGGCAACTTCCGGCTTAGCGGAACCGAAGCAGCGATCACTGCAGAAGGCCCGCTGGGCAAAAAAAATGGCCCCGCTACCTTTTTGGCCTCCGCTCGCCGCTCTTACCTGCAATTCCTATTCTCTGCACTTGACCTGCCCATTCGGCCCGATTATTGGGATTTTCAATACAAAATAACCTGGAAACTCAATCCCAACACCACTTTTACCACCCTTGGTGTGGGCGCCATCGACCAGTTTTACTTCGCTGCGCCCAAGAACAGCACGCCGGAAAACAACTACGTGCTCGGATCAGTTCCCAGCATCAACCAATGGAATTACACACAGGGCTTTGCCTTGAAACAACTCAGAAAAAACGGCTACTGGAACCTGGTTTTCAGTCGCAACATGTTCGACAACCAACTCGATCAGTTTGAAGACAACTTTAATGCTGACCAAACCGATGAGGCCAAGCGCGTACTAAAACTCAACAGCCAGGAAATCGAAAACAAATTGCGATTCGACTACAATGGCTACACCGGAAAATGGAAATATTCTTACGGCGCCATGGCGCAATACGTTAAATACAATAACAGTACTTTCAACCGCATCCGTTCGGAAGTGCGCGATAGTTTGGGAAACATCCTCCAACCCGCCCTTTCCGTCAACTTTAATACCGACATAAATTTTGTAAAATACGGCCTCTTCGGCCAGATCAACCGTACGCTACTGCAGGAGCGTCTTGGACTCTCTTTTGGCATCCGTGCCGACGGCAATACCTTCACCACCAATGGCAATAATTTTCTGCGCACACTCAGCCCAAGGCTGAGCTTCTCCTATGCACTGGCAGAGCAATGGAAACTGAATGCCAGTGTGGGCCGTTATTTCAAAATACCGCCTTATACCGTGCTGGGATTCCGCGATTCCTCCAGCACACTGGTAAACCAGGATCTGCCCTATACCCGCACCGACCACTACGTGGCAGGCTTGGAATATGTACCCACCCCTACCCTACGCATCACCTTGGAGGGCTTTTACAAGGATTACACTGACTACCTGGTCAGCAGTCGCGACGGCATCAGCCTGGCCAATCAGGGCGGCGATTTTGGCATTATCGGCAACGAAAAAGTTACCGCCAATGGAAAAGGACGAGCGTATGGACTTGAACTGTTCCTGCAACAAAAACTGAGCAAAAGCCTCTATTTCGTCGGGTCGTATACCCTTTTCCGTTCGGAATTCAGTGGCAGCGACGAAGTACTGATCCCTTCCGCCTGGGATAACCGCCACCTTGTTTCCTTTATTTTAGGAAAAAAATTCAAGCGCAACTGGGAGATGGGACTCAAATGGCGTTTCCAGGGTGGCGCGCCGTACACGCCATTCGACCTCGATGCCAGCCAACGCAACTATGCTTTAGTGGGACGAGGTATCCTGGATTATTCCCAACTCAATGCACAGCGTTTGGGCAATTTCAGCCAGTTCGATTTCCGTTTGGATAAAAAATGGAATTTCAAGCGCAGCACCTTTGATTTATTCATCGACATCCAAAATGCATTTGTGCAAAAGAACCCCGCGTACCCGCAATTCACACTGGAACGACTGGCTGACAACAGTGGCTGGGCCACCACCGACGGTCAAATGCTTGCTGCCGATGGCTCCAACGGAATCCCCATTTTGCTCAGCAATACGGAGGCTTCGGTGGTACCAACGATTGGGTTTATTGTGGAGTTCTAATTAATTTGGAAATTGGACATTGAGCGTTGGACATTCGACATTTCTTTAAATGATAATCTCCAATGTCCAATGTTCAAATGCTATAAATCGAACCAGGAATCAATCCGTTGCAACAATTGTTTTGCCGGTGTTTCATTGAGATGGATAAACTCGTTGGTTTCCGGGTCGTACCGGTAATCAGAAGCCCATTCCTCATAATGATTGGCCAGTTCTCCAATGGCGCTACAAATTGCACGCACCTCATCATTGGTCATACTGGGGTGAATCGACATCCGGATCCAGCCCGGCTTGTGCGAGAGATCGCCATGGCTGATTTGGGTTGTTAGTACGCCCGACAGGTGCCTGTCTACATCAAGCAGATAGTGCCCATAGGTACCTGCGCAGGAGCAACCGCCGCGCACCTGGATGCCAAACCGATCGTTGAGCAGGCGAACGCCCAGGTTATAGTGCATGCCGCGAACGATAAAGGAAAAGACACCCAACCGATCGCGTTGATGCCCGGCAAGCAGTTCCACCTGCGGATATTTTTCCAGCTCCTCAAATACCAGTTCCACCAGTTCTTCTTCCCGGGACAGCATGTTTTCCACCCCCATTTGCTCTTTAAGGCGCACACAAAGCGCAGTGCGAATGGTTTGCAAAAAAGGCGGCGTGCCGCCATCTTCCCGCGCTTCAATGTCGTCGATGTAATCGTGCTCGTTCCAGGGATTGGTCCATTTTACCGTACCACCGCCTGGGTTGTCGGGCACCCGATTATGGTACAGCGCGGTGTCAAACACCAGCACCCCACAACTACCCGGACCACCCAAAAACTTATGGGGGGAAAAGTAAATCGCATCCAGTTTTTCCTCGGGCTTGGCCGGGCTCATGTCTATCGGGACGTATGGTGCAGAGCAGGCAAAGTCAACAAAACACAATCCACCAGCCTTGTGCACCATCGCAGCAATCTGATGATACGGCGTGCGAATGCCCGTGACATTGGAGCATGCTGTCACCGCCGCAATTTTATTGGGCCGCTCCTGATACTTTTCCAACAGCCGGGCAAAATCGTCGAGGTCGACCAGTCCATCCGATGTCGGGGCAATCACCACTACTTCACAGATCGTTTCGATCCAGGACGTTTGGTTGGAATGATGCTCCATATGCGTCACAAAAATGACTGGCCGCTCTGCCGCTTCAATCGGGACTTTATACCGCCACCGTTCTGGCAACTTGAGCCCCAGAATGCGCTGAAACTTGTTGATCACACCCGTCATGCCCGAACCATAGGAGATGATGCAATCGCCGGGACCAGCGTTGACGTGCTTTTTGATGATCTGCCGGGCTTTGTGGTAAGCCAGGGTCATGGAAGTTCCCGTGATATTGGTTTCCGTATGGGTATTGCCTACAAACGGGCCAAAGTTTTCCAGCAAATGATGTTCAATCGGCCGGTATAAACGGCCGCTGGCCGTCCAGTCGGCATACAGAATGTGTTTCAGGCCATAGGGCGATTCAAACGCCTGATTTCGTCCTATGGTTTCTTCGCGATAGGGTTCAAAATAGGTTTCGAGTTGCTGATCGGTCGTGGTGGAGGTAGACATGGAAGGCTAAGTTTGTACTGCAATTCCCCAAAGGTCGGAAAAATAGCCTTTTTCCTTAGGGATACCTGAAAAAAAGATGCCCGGAGCGTTTACCCCAGGCATCCCTATTGATCGTTTGTTAATGCGTTATACCACGATATTGACAATGCGCCCGGGCACCACAATGAATTTTTTCACCGTTTGGCCATCGAGATTTTTGTGCACAAAATCCTGTACCATCACCATTGCCTCTACATCGGCATTGGAGGTACCGGCTGCAACTTCAACATTGCCACGGAGTTTGCCATTAATCTGCACCGGGTAGTTGATGGTATCGGTTTTCAAGTAGGCCTCATTGAGCTCCGGCCAGGCAGCATCGCAAACACTGCCGGCATTGCCCAGCTGGTGCCAGAGTTCCTCTGCCGTGTGCGGCGCAAAAGGCGCCATCATGATAACCGCCGGTTCCAGCACGACGCGTTTCTGCAGTTTTTGCCCTTTCAGTTCGTTGCCAAGGATCATAAAGTGGCTCACACAGGTATTCATGGAGTACCGCTCAATGTCTTCGGTTACTTTCTTGATGCAGGTGTGCAGGGCCCGCAGTTCGTCTTTTGTAGGCGCTTCATTGCTCAAATCCAGCTGGCCGGAAGCATTGAAGAACATGCCCCAGAAACGCCGCAGGAAGCTGGACACACCGGTGATGCCCTTGGTATCCCAGGGCTTGCCGACTTCAATCGGCCCCAGGAACATTTCGTACATCCGAAAACAGTCGGCGCCGTATTGCGACACCATATCGTCGGGGTTTACCACATTGTATTTTGACTTCGACATTTTTTCCACCTCCCAGGAGCAACTGAATTTGCCGTCGGGTGGCAGTTTGAAGCTGGCCTTGTCAAACATCGGTAATGCCAGGGCCCTGTTCAGGTCGAGGACATCGCCATCAACAACGTTTACATCCACGTGAAGTTTGGTGAAACACTCAGGACTGTACTTGCCCGTCAGGTCGTACGATACAAACAATTGCTCACAAACGGGCGGTTCATCCGTAATAAAGAAGCCTTCGCGACTGTTCAGCGCAGCCTTGATTTTTCCAACTGTTTGTTCCAGGCTGTTGATGCAACCACCGAGTTCTTCGTTGAACAGCACCAACAACCGTTTGCCATCGGATTCTGCCGTTTGGCGTACCCGCTCGATTTTATCGTACTGTTTCCACGACGTTACCTCGATCACCAGATCGTTGGTTTCAAAGGCAAAATCGTAGGTATATCCCTCTGTATGGTTTGCCTCGGCTACTTTCAAGGGCCCTTCTGTTGCGAAAAAAGGCTGCAACACCTTGATCCAGAGGTACTCTTCAAAAAACTGCTCCTTGGCCCTGAACACGAAATTGGAACGCCCCTGAATCATCCCCTGGTTGATCAGTTTTTTAGCGTACTCCTTTTCTACTGCCAGGCCGATGTCGAACAGAAAATGGTTCCAAAAACGGCTGTACAGCAGGTGTCCGACCGCGTGTTCCGACCCACCACAATACACGTCCACACTTTTCCAGTAGTGCATGGACTCCTTGCTGCAAAAGGCATGCTCGTTGTGGGGATCCATGTAGCGGTAAAAATACCAGGACGAACCTGCCCAACCGGGCATGGTCGACAATTCGTACTCATAGCTCGCACTTTCTCCAGGTGGGGTATAACGCCAGTTTTCGGCCCGTCCGAGCGGTGGTTCGCCTGTTTCAGTCGGCAGGTATTTGTCTACGACGGGCAATTCCACCGGCAGATCTTTTTCCGCTACCAGGTAGGGCGTTTCATCTTTCCAGTATACCGGAACGGGCTCGCCCCAGTAGCGTTGCCGGCTGAATACCGCGTTGCGGAGTTTGTATTGAATTTTGCCCTTACCCAGTCGGCGCTCTTCCAGCCAACGGGTCAGGCTCAGGGTGGCTTGCTCGTACCTCATGCCATTTATCAAACCCGAGTTGATGTAATGACCTTCCTTGGTGGGGTCGGCTGCTTCAGCGATATTTTGCTGCGCATCCAGAATAGGGATGATGGGCAGTTTGAAATGCGTTGCGAAGGACCAGTCGCGCTGGTCGCCCGAAGGAACCGCCATCACGGCGCCGGTGCCGTAGCCTGCCAGCACATAATCGGCAATATAGATGGGAATGCGGGCCTCGTTTAACGGATTGATGGCAAACGCGCCGGTAAAAGCGCCGCTCACCTTCTTGGTTTCCGACATGCGCTCTATGTCCGAACGGGAAGCGGCCCATTTTACATAACCTTCCACTTCCTGGCGTTGTGCATCGGTGGTGAGCAGGTCAACCAGTTCGTGCTCGGGCGCCAACACCATGAAAGTGGCGCCAAAAATGGTGTCTACGCGGGTGGTAAACACTTCAATGTTTTTGTCGGCATGGCCATCAATGCCAAAGCGCACGCTGGCGCCCTGCGAGCGGCCAATCCAGTTCCGCTGCTGCTCCTTGATCGAGTCCGACCAGTCGATTTCATCCAGGCCTTCCAACAGCCGATCGGCGTACGCCGTAATGCGCATGCTCCATTGTTTCATCAGTTTGCGCTCAACGGGGTAACCGCCGCGTTCCCAAACACCATCCTTAACTTCATCGTTGGACAACACCGTGCCCATTGCCGGACACCAGTTGACATAAGATTCCTCCGGGAAGGTGAGCCGGTATTTGAGCAACAGCATTTGTTGTTCCTTCTCCGATAGCGCATTCCATTGTTCGGCACTGAATTCGGGCGTATCCTCATCGCATACTGCTTTTACCCGATTGTTGCCTTCTTTGGCAAAACGGGCTACGAGATCTGCTATGGGCAGGGCTTTGTCGACCTCTTTGTCGTAATAATGCTGGAACAACTGCTGAAAGATCCACTGCGTCCATTTGTAATACGATGCATCACTCGTACGCACCTCACGGCTCCAGTCGAACGAGAAACCAATGTTGTCGAGTTGTTCCCGGTAGCGGTCCAGGTTCTGCTCCGTAGAAACAGCCGGGTGAATGCCCGTTTGGATGGCATATTGCTCTGCCGGCAAACCAAAGGAATCGTAACCCATAGGGTGCAAAACATTGAAGCCGCGCAAGCGCTTATACCGTGCCAGGATGTCGCTGGCAATGTAGCCCAACGGGTGCCCAACGTGCAAGCCCGCTCCTGAGGGATACGGGAACATGTCGAGAATGTAAAACTTGGGCTTGCTGCTATCATTGCTCACCTGGTAAGTGTGGTTGTCTTGCCACCACTGCCGCCATTTCTTTTCAATATCGCTCGGATTGTACTCCATGTACCGACGTTTGTTTTGTTACGCCGCAAAAATAAGCCTTTTAAAGAAATATTATTTTAGAATAAAGCGAAATAAAGGCAGTGTTGGTTCCCAGTTGGGTAAAAAATACCGAAAAGGTGTCGCTCAAGCCATCAACAAATAGAAATTGTTGGAGGTATTTCACGACTTCGATGGATGGAAGTGCACAGCGGTCTTTCTCGCTTGCGGTGGGTGGAATTGAGTTGAGGGTGTCTCTCGGTTTTCCTGGCTGGATCAACATGACAAGTGCAAATAGCCTCTCCTCTTCGATTGAAGAACAAAGGTTTGAGAGCCCTTTGTGTCTTGGTCGACCTTGGCAATTTCATTTTTGGTTGATGATGGGTCGATCTATCACTTGTGATACGGCCTCGTCAGACGGACCAAGGGAGACAATTCGATCCACCAGTCAAGGCGAGAGGACACCTTACCTTTCCCGGCACCAGTAGAAATGTATTTTTAAGCATAACAATATATTTATTTGTAAAGAAAATTTCGTCTGAGTAATATTTTACTATACAAATAAGGCACAAGCCCTTTGAATCGGCTACCTTAGATGCCAGATAAAAACTTGAGTTCAGCATGCGCCAAATAACCCAAATTGCTGCCTGGTGGTTGTTATTGACCTTCAGCAGCCATTGTTACACCCAAAATACCGGAACCATCCTGGAAGGCAACATACAGACCGCCGAAGGCTGGCGGCCCAAAGTGTACCTCGTTTACCCCTCCAATTTTCGGCAAATACTTTCGCCCTATGAAGGCATTGTAGTCGACTCCTGCAATCTCAGCAGCGACGGCCATTTTTCATTTGGACAAAAAGCATGGTTGCAGAAAGCACAATTGTGTCTCCTCTTTGTGCAACCGGAACACAGCCGCTATCCAAACGACATCGTTTTTCCTTTACTTCCGGAGAACTTTATTTGTTTGGTATTGGAGCCTGGCAAAACGGTGCAACTGGAAGCACAAGCCGATTCACTGGCGGCATCTTATACCTTGCGCTCGGGTAGCTCCGACAACCAGCTGCTGGCACAACTGCGCAATTTGCGTAGGCCCGTTTATCTGGAAATGGCGCGACAAGCCGCAACGCCACAGGAAGACAGTACCGTGGTATTTCAACATGGCAGTCCGGCCGAGGCAGCCTACACCCAGCAATTATACCAGTTTCTGGATACCTGCCAGGCCTACTACCCTACCCTGGCCGCCATACGGTATGCCCATACCGACAACGAGTACCGCGACAATCCTGAACTATTTGTCAAACTCTGTCAGCGGCTTAGCGAACAACAATCCGACAATCCGCTCAGCGCGCAGTACTGCGCCTACACCAGTCCGGAACATCTACCCGTGCTGATTGGGGAAAAAGTACCCGATTATGCCCTGCCCGGACCCGATGGTGACACCCTTCGGCTCAGCGAACTGAAAGGCGAACTGATCCTGCTCGATTTCTGGGCGTCCTGGTGCGCGCCCTGCCGAAAGGAAATCCGGGAAACACTGGTGCCCTTGTATGCCGCATACCATGAGAAGGGTTTCGAAATTGCGGGCATCTCGATCGACAGCAGTCCGGAGGCCTGGCGCCGCGCCATAGCGCGCGACGGCGCTACCTGGCCAACCGGCTGTGATATGGAGGGCGACGCCTCTCCGGTACGCCAGGACCTGAAATTCGAATACATTCCGGGCAACTACCTGATGGATTCGAACGGCGTGTTGCTGGCGCGAAACCTGCATGGGGATTCCCTCCGAGCCTTTGTCAGGGCGTATTTGGATGGAAAGTAGTATGGTAGACGGTTAACTTCTGGTAATATCGGGGGAGCAATGTTTATTTGCCTTCGGCAAATCGTTTTTTCACACAGATTATACACGGATTTAGAAAACAGATTTTACACGGAACTTCTTAGATGCAAACCCTGGAACAAGTTCTGAAACAGCATTTTCCCTAACCAATTCCGTGTAAAATCTGTTTTCTAAATCCGTGTATAATCTGTGTGAAAAAACGAGGGCATCACGTTCCATTTAAGTTTTGCCTGAAAAATCCGAGTAAAATCCGTTCGAAACTATCTTGGCAAGACGCAAATCCGATGAAAATCGCTAAACTTGCGGGAAAAGTACTGAGCCATCCCATGAGCAAAAAACGGAAAACCCAAGCAGTCCAAGCCGCCAAGCCCAGTTCCAAACCCACCGCTCCCCCACCCGGGCTACCCGACAGCAGCATTGCCCTCCTCCTGGCTGGCATTGCCTTTCTCTTGTACGCCAACACCCTTGGGCATGGTTACGTGCTCGATGATGACCTGGCCATCTCCCTGCACCAAAACGTGCAGCGCGGGCTGGCGGGCATTCCCGATATTTTCACAGCGCCATACCGGGAAAACTGTTTTGGTGGTTGTTTGTACCGTCCGCTCACCCTGACCACCTTTGCCATAGAATGGGCATTGGCGCCGAAAAGCCCCTTCATTGGGCACCTGATGAATGTGTTATGGTTTGCCGGCACGGTGGCGCTGCTGTTTTTCACCTTGCGTCGGTTGTTGCCGCAGCGCAATGCCGTATTGCCCATTGCCGTCACCCTCCTTTTCGCAGCACATCCGGTCCACACCGAAGTGGTGGCCAACATCAAGAGCCGGGATGAAATACTGAGCCTGTTTTTTGTACTGCTGAGCCTGTTTCAATTCGCCAAATGGCATGAACAACCTGGCGCAAAACGCTTGCTGTTTGCAGCACTGGCTTTTCTGGGGCATTGCTTTCGAAGGAGGGCGCCATTACTGCCCTTGTAGTGTTCCCGCTGGTGGGTTGGACGTTTTTCAAAAAATCATGGGGGGAAAGCCTCAAAAACAGCTGGTGGATACTGCTCCCGGTGGTGCTTTTTTTCATCCTGCGGGGAGCGGCCCTTGCCGGTTTGGTAGCGCCAGCAGTCAGCGCCATGGACAACCCCATCGTGGAGGCCCATAACCTGAGTGAGCGTTGGGGTACCGCTTTTGCCGTGATGGCCCAATATTTTGGCTTACTATTTTTTCCCATTACCCTGATCAGCGATTATACCTACAATGTGGTGCCACTTCAGGGATTCGGCACGTTGGGTAGCATCGCCGGACTGGTTGGCACTGCCGGTTTGCTGGTATATGCAGCCATTGGTCTGCCCAAACGCAGCATTGGCGCCTTTGCAGCACTGGCCTTTCTGGGCAGCATTGCCTTGTACAGCCAGTTGCCCATGGTTATTGGCACGCTCATGGGAGAACGCCTGTTGTACAGCCCATCGTTGTGGTTTTGCCTCGGTATCCTTGCGGTGGCCAGTGCCTTGATAAATGCCGGTAACAATACCGAAAACAGCGGATTTCAATGGAATAAACTGAGCGCCAACGAACATCGGTTGCTGGGTTTAACTCTTGTTGTCTTCCTGCTTTTTTCGGTAAAAACTGTACGCCGAAATACCGACTGGAAGGATAATTACCACCTGTTTTTGTCGGATGTGGAAAAAGCCCCCAACAGCGTTCGCCTGAACGATGGCAGTGCAGAGGAATTGTACAAATCTGTGAGCGATAGTACAATGGCCGTCGAGGAAAAAGAGCGCCGCTTGCAGGCGTCCGAACAGCATTCCCGGCAAAGTTTGTCCATCAAGCCTGGTGTTTCGGCGTACATCAACCTTGGCAATCTTAGTTTTTACCACAAAAACTTTCCGGAAGCAGTTTCCATGTACAGCAAAGCGCTGGAAATTGTCCCCAACTATAATATCCCCAAGCAGAACCTGATCAACACCCTGCTGATGTGGGCCAGGCAAGAAGGTATGCAAAACAACGACCCGGCGAAAGCAAGAGAAGTGCTGTCGCAACTACTTAAAATAGAGGAGAACAACGCTGCCGCCTGGAACCTGATGGGCATATCGTATGGCGTGCAGCAAAACTTCGCGGCGGCCCTGCCGGCCTTTGAAAAAGCCTACGCGCTGAACCCCACCGACCCCACCATCAAACAATACCTGGCCAATACCTATCGGGCGGTAGGTATGCCGGAAAAAGCCGATGCGTTGGGCAAATAGCGCCGAAAAAATTGGCAATAAAACGGAAACGGGATTGGTTGTAGATGGATGAAATGTTATTGACAAAATTCGGTAGAAGCAACTGGTGACAAACCTCCGTTGAAACGGGGCATGGCTGCCCGAACCCGCGCGTAGCGGGTATGGACAGCCATGCATGGTTAGCAGCATTATTTACTCTCGTGTCATACCGCCGACTCCAACCACCTTTTTATCTTCATCAAAGTAAACTTGCAGTCGAATACACCCAGGAATATTCGGCTTATCTCCACGAGCCTTGCCTTGACATTTGGCATTCATGTAGTAGTCAAATCTATTATTTATTTTTACTGATGGTTGACCCAAATAGTATATAATACTATCAACGGTTTGGCCCTTAAAACATTTATGTCCCATCAAACCAGTATAGCGAAACCCAGTTTTAACATAGTCTGGGCCTTCACAAACAGGTGCATTCTTAAAATGAAAATAGCCCGCAGAATCTAATGCCCAGTTGTTAAGAATGTAGGTTTTAAATGTCAAACAGTCATCACACACAAAGTTTTTTTGTGATGGAAGAAGTTTTTTATCTGAGCATGATAGAATTAGGCTTATGCAAACAAGTTGCATAAGTCGTAAAATAACCTTTCCCATAGCACTACCCTTTTATGATAATAGTGCTGAATGAACTGTTTTTTATTGTTATTCGTAGTATGTAGGGACCTGGTGGGATTTCATTACCGAGGCTAATTGTAACACTATGTCCGGTCTGCTCTGCATTTTCAACCTTCTTGCTAAAAATGATGCGTTTCATGATATAAGTTGTTGATTGTGTGTTTTTTATTTATCAATGCTGCTAACGTGGGCGTGGATGAAGGGTGCGCGTTTAGTGCAACTTTTCGACCATGCATAGTTAGCAGCATATATTTACTCTCTTGTCATGCCCCCAACGCCAACTACCTTTTTGTTTTCATCAAAGTATACTTGCAATCGGATACATCCGGGTATATTTGGTAAATCTCCACGAGCCCTTCCTTGACATTTATCTGTCATGTAATAGTCAAATCTATTTTGGTATTCTTTTGTTGGTGTACCAAACAAGGTTTTAACTTCAGCAATATGAGATCCAATAAGACAATTCCTTCCAACTATCATTGTGTACGATACCCCGGTTTTGCCATGTATGAGTTCCTCGCAGTCTGGAGGCGCAACAAAAAAATATAGACCGGCGGAGTCGGCTCTCCAATTATTTTCAATGTAAGTTATGAATGTTTCACAGTCATTGCATTTAACTTTTTCTACTGTTGCGGCACCCTTTTTTACAAGGCATGAAAAACCCACTATTATGCAAACAAGTTGCATAAGCCAAAAGATGTTCTTTTCCATAGCACTATCCTTTTATGATGATAGTGCTGAATGAACTGTTTTTTGTTGTTATTCGTATTATGTAGGGCCCGGGTGGGAGCTCATTACCGAGGCTAATTGAAACACTATGTCCGGCCTGCTCTGCATTTTCAACGTTTTTACTAAAAATACTACGACCAGCCACATCCCTAACATCTATTTGCAAACTCAGTAAAGTATTTAAATCAATCTTGACATTGAAAGTTTCCAAGAAGGGGTTAGGAAAAATACTTACTGGCAACTCATCATCAAGGTGCTCAAATACAAAGTTGGTCTTGCATGAAACAGTATCATGAATTGAGATTGATGAACAACTACCTGTTGAGTTCCAATCCAAACTAAATTCAATAACATTTTTACCTCCGGCAATGTCATTAAAATCGGGCTCATCTACAAACTCATTCCAATGAGTGAACATGATTTCATTGTTCTCAACGTTATGAAGCAACATATGGCAATGCCCCAACTCATGCAAGAGTATGGAGTAGAAATCATGAATCGCTCCCACAGTGTCAATGTCTGAACAATCATAGGCAAAGGTGTAAAATGGATTAACCTCAACATCCATGTTGTCTATATAGTAAACTTCTTGTGAACCAGTATTGCATATTTTCCTGTATCCTGAGAGATATGTTCGCATAAGAAAACCACCACTTGAATCGGGTGGAATGGTGTCGCCAATGAAAACCACACACTTGCCATCATTGGAACTGAACTGCGTATTCACCAATGCAGAATCAATAAATGACCAGTTCACATTAGTCAGGCATCGCCACGTTTCCACCGCTTTTTTGATACATGGCCCGGCTCCTTCCAACTCCAACTGATAATCCATCTCAAAAGTATAACCGCCAAGGCCGTTCTGATTGATGAAACTGATTCGGTAGGCCGTATCCGGTTCCCGAACATTGGTCACTGAAAAAATAATATTGATCGGGTCGTCACTTGTCGCTATTCCATTCAAATTGTTCTCCACCTTTACTTTTCCACTCGCAGCACCATTATCGCTATCAACAAGGCTGCTTGGCACATACAACTTGATTAGTGTATCGGTGTATAAAATATAGTCTTCTATGTAAGCATGGTTAAATACCGTTGTGTCCGTGAAACCTGCATCTCTAAAAAACACGCTTCCCGTACCTGCATCTGTTTTGAATCCCTTTCCTTCTATTGTTAAGGTATCCCTGATGCCCGCACTCAAATCCTTTGGGTATATTTTCGTTATGATTGGAGCATTTGGGATACACAAAAACTGGTCATAGTAATCAGCATTACCTTCCTCTCCAAAATCATAAGCAATTAAAGGTATTGGAACACCTCCAAAGTAAAATTGAAGCCCGTTCATCAACGTATCCACAAAATAAATCCCAGCGTTTTCGCTACAATCTTTAATTTCCATTTTCAGCCTTCCTATGCGTTTGGGGTCAAGGCCGATCGGAACATGCTTGGTTGAATCGTCAAGTTCACTCTGGGCGATTGTGACCTGAAAGAGGTTTTCCGGGTCGTAAGGCAAAATATTAGTTGTATAGCCCAAATTCGAAAACTCGGGGTACAATGTAATTGTTGCATTAGAAGGATTCCCAAAACCAAGCGTATTAAACGAAATGAAAATATCTGCAATAGATAAGCGCGTCCAGGTCACATTTGAAGACGCAGAAATATCATATTCCAAATACATTTTTGTTGCGTCTGATGTAACGCATATGCTGTCAAGGTGGTAAAATATAAATGCGGGGTCTTCTACATTTGACTTTATGATTGGATTTTCGACGGCTACCCTGTCAAAAAGAATATACTCATTACTGGAAGGCTCGTAGTACCAACTGTTACCTGACATCTGGAAATCATCAAATCCAATATTGGCAAGGGCAAAAAAATTCTCAATGGTCAGGTCAATGTGGCAAAACTGTTCAGGAACAGTAGTCAGCGCATAAGCATCGCTGGGTGACAGAAAGTTTGAGGTCACGTCGAGGAGCAACTTTTCGGTATCCTGGTCAGATTCCGAAATAGAGTAGGCGGAATTTTGTAGCACCGTACCTTTGCTGACAGAGATATTCTGGTTGGCGACCACCGATTCGCCAAATACTTCGGAACTATATTTGATAAGAACGAGTGCTTTGCCAAACCTTAGTCCGTTTTCCGAAGATTTGACGTAAACATCAAAAGAAATATTTTGGAAATTATTGGTGAGGGACACATTCTCAAATGAAAATGTAATAGCAGTTGTGTTGAGGCTTTCCGCATCTGGCAAGATATTTACCATGCTTTGTAGTTTTTCCTCGACGGTATTAGCCTTGATTCTTCTTACCGACTCTCTTGCCGACAGAACTATCTCACCGTAGATTTCTTTGGGAATGTCCTTATAAGATTTGCGGGCATCAGCGGCGGGATGATTAAATTTTTCAAAAAAGTATTGGACAAATCCAGTTTCTGGGAAAGATAGCACAAAGGATGCTTCACCCGATTGTTGCATGCTTGACAACTTCTGGTTGGCTTTGCAAAAGAAAATGCCTTCCATACCGGGCTTAAAGGTTTTCTGATGCGAAACGATGCTGAACCTGTCGCCGACCGTGCCACCCAGCGTAATTATTTCAATCGTCTCTTTGTTGAAGTCCTTCCCTTTGAAGACTTTAAAAACCTCGACCAAGTTTGAAGTAAGGATTTGAGTGCTGCTTTCGTTCCAAAAAGAACGGCACTCCATCACCTTACCCTCAATGACCAGTTCAGAATGTTCAGTTCTGAACTTGATGGGATTTGATGTGTTTTGGGCATTCAAAGACAAACCAAAAACAAGAAGCAATGTCGTTAAAATGATGTGTTTCATAATGCAAACTGTTGATGATGTGTTTTTTATTTATTGCTGCTGCTAACTATGGCTTTGCTGCATTGTGATGATTGAATTGGCCAGGGCGATTATTTCCATTGCGTCTTTCGCCGATTTGGGTTTGTTATTTGTCCACATAAAACAGCACCCGGTGCTCTTCTACCACCTTTCCTACAATGCTGACCCAATTGCCACGATGATCGAAAGTGTAGGTTACCGGGCTGCCTTCGTAGGTGCGGGTAATCACGTACTGCCCTTCGCTATTTTTCGCGCTTTTGTACTTCACCGAACCGCCAAACCCGTTCACCTGAAACTTTTGGTCCCTGCTGTTAAACTCAAATACCTGCACGCTCCTGAGCAATCCGTTTTTATCCCGTTCGAATATGTTTTCTGAACGCGGTTTGCTGACACCATTTTTAACGCGGTAGGTTTGTGATTTTATAAACTGGCCTTTTTCCCAGAAATAATTGAGTTGCCGCCACTCCGAGCCATCTGTTGCAAGCCCCCGGAAATTGCACAGTTGGGTAATATGCCCCGCTGCATCAAACTCCTGGTAGGTCAGCAACTGCCCGTCGCCAGCACGCCAATACTCCCGGTTATCATCGTATTCAACCCGAAGTGTAGTTCCTGAACCGGAGGTAATACTGTCCAACCTTCCATCCATTTTAAAATGATATGCTGTGCCGGTGCGGCCAGCCTGGTCCTGCACTTTCAGCAATTTCCCCGTTTTGGCGGAATACACCAGAATCTGAAAACCAAGCTCATGGAGGTCCGAAAACCGGTGAAAAATGGTGTCATTGATGATGATCGTCTTTTCCGTCCAGTAGCTGCGCTTGCCATTTTCTACCCGGTAATAATAGAAGGAATCCAACTGTCCGATGATGATCCCTGCATCACTGGTAACGAGGCTGTTTTCGCCGGGCGCTGTGGTGTAGGCTGAGCTTTGCATGGCATGACTGTCCACAAATTGCAGCAAATCCTCCATTCTGGTGGAGCCGGGCTGGCACTGGATCTGTAGGGCAACAAAAATTGCGACAAGGGTGAGTAAATTTCTAACCAGGTTTTTCATTGAATGGGTATTTGAGTGGGATCGTGGGGTGAGAATTTCTTGGGTTTTCAAAAAGTACTCCTTACGGCTAAAAGTGTTTTTTATATACAGGTCCTTCCCACGCCTGCGGCGTGATCAGGATGAGAGGATTTTTGGTTGTTGTCTATCTGATCAATATGCGTCCATTAGAATGGTGGTAGGCCCGGTGGCTACGCTAACACCCACCTTACAGCCAACTTACATCCCACTCTACAGCCTACCCTACAGCCCATTCTACAGCCAACTATACATCCCACTCTACAGCCTACCTTACAGCCTACCTTACAGCCCCTTAACATAATCCATCACCGGATCCTTCCCGTTTTTAAACGCCTCAAAGGTCATTTTTACCGTTACATCAGGGTAAAAGGCATCTTTGGCCGTGGCAGCCTGGGGTAGGAAGGCTTTCGGGTAAAATACCTGCAAACCGGAGTTGGGGAGTTTCAAAAAATCCTTCTCGCCGGTATGCACGGGTTTTTCGGCGGAAGGTTCGCCGACGATAGTGGCCTTGGTGTACTGCCGGAAGGCCGCAGCAATCTGAAGTGGCGCCGCTGCGGTGTAGTTGTTGATACCAATGAACAGCCGCCCCTTCTGGTTCAGGTCCGGGTCGGCGCCAATGCGCCGGGCAAAAGCAATGCCGTCGGCCGGATTGCCGCCCGGGTTGTAACGCAGGTCAAGGAACAATCTTGCTTCCGGATGCTCGGTAAGGTAAGCGACGATGGAATCGGCCTGCGGCTTGAAGGGCGGCAACTGCAAGGCCGAAAGCGAATCGCCTGCGGCTTCTGCCATTTCCTGACTGGCGCAATAGTTGATTTGAAAATACAGCAAATTGTTGTCTGGCAGCCAGTTCACCCGGTACATGGAGCCCATGGGCAGCGGCTGAAAACGCAAATCCGGATCTTTGGGTGTTAGTTGTGCCGGCATCATCGAAAGTCGGTTCATGCTGCGGAAATCAACCGGAAACACCTTTATATCTTCTGGTTCCTGGTTGGGCGTTGCCAGGGTCAGCACCAGGGTGTCATTCGGGCTGAGGCCGGCAAGTCGGTTGACCATGCAGAAACGCAGCCATTGCGGACCGTCTTTTTCCAGTCCGAATCCATTTTCCAGGGAAATATAGGATTTGATTTTTTCCAATGCCTCGCCTGGTGGTACGCCATTGACCGCCAGTACTTGCCGGCCAAGGGTTTTTTCAAACAATTTGATGGTACCACTGACGTACAGCCCGCCATCGAACCAACCCAGCCCGATCGGAATCACTTTGCTGGTCTGCAGTTGTTGGGTTAGTTCAACGTTGAACCAGGAATCCCCCAAGCGCGCTACAATAGATTGCAGTTCAAGCCCAACTTGCAAGTTGCTCTTGCCTTCTACCCGCTCGGCTACCCGTTGCAGGTTGGTTTCCCAGGCTTCTTTTGGGTAATGGGCAAAAAAATCAGGATAACGCTTCGGGATTTCATCGCGCATCAGGTTAATGTCGGAACGCCACATTTCGGGTGGCATAGAAACCTGGGCCCAGCCGGTGCCGACCCAAAATAGGTTAAGGATTAGTATCGTCCAGCGCACGTTGTGTTTTTTTATTTGCGTAAATGACAAACTTGGGATGAAATCAATCTTCCCCTTATTTGCTAAAACCAGCCTGTTTTTTTCCGGCGGGTGGAACTGCTGCCGCCCAATCCGAGTACACCGAGCAGCCCTCGGGTAAGTTCCCGTGCAACTGTTCGGCCAATTTGCCGGGTGGTAGGGCTGTTGAACACTTTATCAAACACGCCTTTTTCCTGTGTCGTCCGTTCTCTTGGACTGCTGGCGGGTTTGGAATCTACGGTTTTGGCGGTGGAAGCAGCTACTTCTTCAATTTTCTCATTGAGGATTTCGTAGGCGCTTTCACGGTCGATTTCCTTGTTGTATTTGCGCAGCAAAACTGAGTTGTCGATGATTTTATCGATTTCAGTGGGCGTCAGAATGTCCATGCGGCTTTCTGGTGCGCGCAGGAGGGTATGCACGAGCGGCGTCGGGATGCCCTTTTCATTAAGGGCGCTGATAAAGCTCACCGATGCCCATTTGCGTGAGCAGGTCTTCCGTTTGGTAGTAACTGGTGATCGGGTAGTTTTCGGCAGCCAGTTTGATGGCCTTGCGGTCTTTGGCGGTGAAGGCGCGCAGGGCATGCTGCACCTTGAGGCCGAGCTGTGCCAGAATGCTGTCGGGGATATCCGTAGGGTTTTGGGTAATAAAAAAGAGTCCAATGCCCTTGGAGCGGATCAGTTTGACAATGGCCTCCAGTTGCTGCATGAGCGCATCAGTGGCTTCCTGAAACACCAGGTGCGCTTCGTCGATGAAGATACAGAGTTTGGGCTGCTCCGGGTCGCCCTCTTCCGGGAAGGAGGCGTAAATCTCCGCCAGCATTTGCAGCATAAAGGTGGAAAACAACTTGGGCCGGTCCTGTATATCGGTCAACCGCACGATGCTGATGACACCCCGACCGTTTTCATCGATGCGACATAGGTCTTGCACATCGAAAGAGAGTTCGCCAAAAAAAGTTGACGCGCCCTGTTGCTCGAGTTCCACCACTTTGCGCAGGATAGTACCTGCCGTGGCGGCGCTGAACTGGCCGTATTCGGCTTCGATGGCTTCTTTGCCTTCGTTGCCGAGGTACTGCAATACTTTTTTGAAATCCTTGAGGTCGAGCAGCGGCAGTCCATTGTCTTCACAGAACTTGAATACCACCGAAATCACCCCGCCCTGGGTATCGTTGAGGCCCAGGATGCGGCTGAACAACACCGGACCGAACTCGCTCACGGTGGCCCGCAGACGGGTACCTTTTTCACCCGACAGCGTGAGAAACTCTACGGAATTGCCGGTGGGGTGCCAGCTGATGCCAATGTGGCCACAGCGCTCCACGATTTTAGGGTGATCGGAACCGGGCATGGCCACCCCGGAGAGGTCGCCTTTGACGTCCATCAGCAGCGTGGGCACGCCTGCACCCGACAACTGCTCCGCGATGACCTGGAGGGTCTTGGTTTTGCCAGTACCCGTAGCGCCGGCGATGAGGCCGTGGCGGTTGAGGGTACGCAAGGGGACTTTCACCTGCACACTTTGCAGGGGTGTGGCGTCGAGCATGGCACCACCCAAAACGATGGATGCGCCTTTAAAGGTGTAGCCGGCTTCAACTTCGGCAATGAACTTTTCCTTATTGGACATATTGGGTATTTAGACTATTGGGGTATATCACCCCGGTTTTAGACGCAAAGTAAACTAAAAGCCACCGCTTTTGGGAAAGAAAAGTAGTATAAGCGGGTTAAAACGGCCCATTGGTGGGGTGAATTGGGGTACTGCAGCGGCCGCAAGGTATCTACAAGGTATTGGTGGGGTGAATTCGCATGGGGTACTGCAGAACGAAGTGTAGATGGCCCGGTTCAGGCAACGCAAATAAACTGCAGGACAAGTGTTTTAACTGTTGTTTTTTTCAGTTTTGCTTCGCAAAATAATTGTCCCGCAGATTTCGCAGAAACCGCAGAAGTTTTGCTGCGCAAAACTTCTGCGGTACCACAAACCGATTTTTTTCAGAATAATACATGTATCAACTGTTAATGGGCAAGACACTAAATTGTACCAATTCAAACGCACCCAATCATCGAACACAAGCTTTCCTAACAAACCCTGACGGCCTGGCTTATGATAATCTGATTTGCAACTTACTGTCATAAAATCGGTTGTAACATAAAGTAACGATAACACTTCTCTCTTTATAAATTCCACATGAGAAACACCATATTGGTAGCCGGCGGAACAGGTAACCTCGGTAGCAACATTGTTACGGCCTTGCTGGAGCAGGGTGCAGCGGTCAAAGCCGTGGTCCGCCAGGGCACCAACCCAGAAAAGATGAAGTCCCTCCAACAACGCGGTGCAACCGTATTGGAAGCCGACATGATGAGTGTCGATCAGTTGCGCCAGGCCTGCGAAGGTGTTTCCTGTGTGGTATCGGCGCTGGCAGGTTTGCGCGAGGTGATCATGGACACCCAGAAAGTACTCTTGGATGCAGCAGTGAAGGCGGGTGTTCCGCGGTTTATCCCTTCCGATTATTCGCTGGATTTCACCCCATTTCATGCCGGTGAAAACCGCAACCTGGATTGGCGGCGAGAATTTCACCAGTACCTCGATCAGGCACCCATTGCAGCCACCAGCATATTCAACGGCGCTTTTGCCGACATGCTTACGGGTGAAATGCCCATGATTTTGTTCAAGCAAAAGCGCATCCTTTACTGGGGCGACGCCGACCACAAAATGGCATTTACCCTGGTGAAAGATGTGGCTGCTTATACCGCATTGGCAGCCATGGATGCTTCCACGCCGCGGCACCTTCGAATTGCAGGCGATTATTTGAGCCCACGGGAGGTTTGTGACATGATGTCTGAACTGAGTGGTACGGAATACCAACTGTTTCGTCCAGGTGGACCGGGGTTACTCAGCGGGATCATTAAAATTGCCCGTACCTTGTCGCCAGGCAAAAACGATCTTTACCCAGCCTGGCAGGGCATGCAGTACATGCGCAACATGATTGATGCGCGCGCCACCATTGAAAAATTTGACAACGACCGGTATCCTGCCATGCGCTGGTCGGCCGTAAAAGATCTGCTGGCGGCACATTTAAACTCGATGTAAAGTATCTTGAACAGCATTCAACCTTAAAACCTGCACTAAAATACTTTTCATGTTGATCAAAATTGGATACCCCAGCCCCATAATACTCCTCCTGATGGTGGGAATTGTTCTGGGCTGCCACCACAGCAAAAACTTGCCGGCGTCCAACCCCGACATCTTGTACCCTGCCGAAAGCACCGCCATTGCCTACCACTCCAGCTGGACCAAAACCCACTACAAAGAACGGATTCAGGTGTTTAAAAACGATCCATTGCATTTTGGCGACATCGTCTTCCTCGGCAACAGCATTACCGAAGGCGGACACGATTGGGCGGCAAAATTTGGGGTACTCATTGTCAAAAACCGGGGTATTTCGGGTGATGTAACCGACGGCGTACTGGCGCGCCTGGATGAAATCACTTTCTACAAACCCAGAGCGCTATTCTTACTGATTGGCATCAACGATTTGTTCAACCTTCACGACCGTCATCAAATTCCATCCGCCGCCTACGTGGGCAATAACATCCTGAAAATAGCCCGCATCATCCACCGCAAAAGCCCCGAAACAAAAATATATGTGCAAACCATACTGCCCACGGATAAGGACTACTTGCGCGACAACATCAATGCCGTTAATGCCAAACTTCAACAGCAGGCACACAAAGGATATTATCAATTGATTGACCTCCATGCCGCCTTTACCAACCAGGAAGGCTTGATGAACCCCGACTTCAGTATCGACGGCACGCATTTGAACGCCAAGGGATATGGTATTTGGGTAGAAATGGTAAGGCCATTGGTAACAGCAAAGTAGTTACTGCTACCTTGTGTGTAGAATTTTATCATCAAATATGCCCAATAATATGCCCAATAACATGCCCAAAAACATCCTTTCACTCGTCTCCTTGCTTTTTATCATGACCACGTCATCTGCCCAAACCCTGCAAACCGTCCCCAGCGTAAACCTCGAACAATACGCTGGAAAATGGTACGAAATCGCCTCCTTCCCCCAGCGTTTTCAAAAGGGCTGTGAGGGCACCACCGCGGAATACACCCTGAGTTCCAAAGGCTATGTGGTGGTAGAAAACCGCTGCAAAAAAGGCGGACCAGACGGCAAGGAGTCCTACATCAAAGGAAAAGCCTTTGTGGTAAAAGGTACGGGCAACGCGAAACTCAAAGTGCAGTTTTTTTGGCCCTTCCGTGCCAAATACTGGATCATCGACCTGGCCGACGATTACCGCTACGCAGTGGTAAGCCATCCTAACAGGAAGTATTTGTGGATACTTTCCCGAACACCGCAAATGGCGGAAAGCGATTATCAGGGCATTTTTAGCCGGCTGGAGAAGCAGCAATTTGACCTGAGCAAGTTGCAGCGTACGGTGCAATTTTAGAGCATGTTTGGGATTTTCATGCTCTTAATACATAAAGCCCCGAAACCAATCGGCTTTTGCGCGATGGCTCCAGGGCTTTATTCGACTCCCGTAATGGGGTTGATGAGCGCCTGCTTTTCATGCAAAGCCTGCGCTCCATGGTCCTGTATTGATTTTGGGAATACCTGGAGAAATTATTCCGTAGAACTCACCAGCCGACGCAGCTCTGTGCGCGCCAAGCTCCGGGTGGAATCAATCAGCTGGCCAATTTGGGCCTGCGTCATTTTAGGATAAACGGCCTCCCATGCTTTTCCTTCATCTTTATTCATATCGTCCCAGGTATTGAAATAATCGATTGTAGAGGCCTGATAGGGATAGTCGTCACCGCGTGGCAAAACCATAAAGCCCATAAGCCAACCTGCGCGGTTGCCCATAGCGATATTCTTTTCATGGACAGGTTTCACGAAATTGGTTTCCATATCGACCCAGGCATTCCAACTGCTGGACGGAACATTCATGTAGTTTTCTACCCGGTATTCGGGATTTTTGGCGCCTGGTGCAAATACCGCATCGCCGGCAGTCCAGATTTCCCGTTTTACCAAATCCCGGTATTCCTCCGCGTTATTGGCCAACTTCAGTTGTTCGGCGCTGAGGCCATTGGTTAGTTTGGCCCAGGTAGCATCGTCCCAACTGGCATTGAGTGCGTTGAAGGCCGACCAATTTTTCAGGTGGGTGATGGTGAGGTAATCGTATTCGGTACTCGTACCCGATGGATAGATCACTTGCTCGAGATCCCATCTGGTAATCAGGCCCATTTTTACCCGGGCCTGGTGGATGATTTTCCAAACGGCTTCGCATTCGTTGTATTTGTCCGCCATACCTGGTTTTACCTTCATGTACTCAACAATGACATAGTTGGTATTGGGGTCTTGTGCGTTGGCACTTTGTTGAAAAAAGAGGCTGAAAGCAGCCAGACAAAAAATGGTGATCAGTGTTCTCATGGTTAACATTTTTGTAAAAAAAGTGAATGTTGAATGGATTTGGGGGCACTATATTTTTATGGAAACAATCTACTACATTTTTTCGGCAACAAATGGCGTAAATGGCTCTGCTTTGCTGGTGCTGTGCACTGTCACGCTGCCCACGGCGCCTTGTGCATCGCGGTTGAATACCAGTCGGCGGGAGATGGAAGGGGTGTCGAACTCGTCCTTTCCGGTACCATTCAGTTCCACACTGGTGTAACCTGCAATGTCGAGCAGCAACTTTTCACCGTCCCGATGAACAGTCACAGGCGCTTTGGGCGTACCAAAGGGCAGATCCATGGCGTATTTACCCGCGTAGGCGTCGAGCGTAGCCAAGCGAACGGCGGCGGTGGCGACTTTGGACAGGGTGAGGTTAAATGCAAAAGCGGGAATCCCGTTGTCGGTGGTGGTAGGGCTGAGGATGAACTGGCCGCGGTTGGCTTCGGGCAAATCGGCCAGAACAGTATCGGTGTCGAGGTATTTTTCACCGCTGAAATACAGCTGGGTGATGAGGTCGTGGTACCCCCGGCGCGATACCTTGAAGTGGATGTGTGGCGTGCGCCAGTTTTCAATTACCGTTGGGTCATCAAAAGAATAGGCGGCGGGCTTGATGGTTTTGAAACCGTAATTGCCTTCTGCATCGGTAGCCATTTCGCCCCAGCCTTCGAAGTTGGGATCGAGTGGCTGGGGGTTGGCCGAATCCCCTTCGTGGGAATAGCGCCCTGCGTGGTTGGCCTGCCATATTTCAACCAGTGCATTGGGAATGGGCGCGCAATTTTCATCGAGGATTTTGCCGCGAACAAAAATAACCTGGCCTTGGGCCTGTCCTTCTTTGCCCTGAATGGTGGTGAGATCGACGTCGCCATCGCCATTTTTCACATGCGGATAAAAAGGACCGATGGTTTGCTCGGGTGTGAGCGTGCAGTTGGCAGCATTTTGGGCTGCTTTCTGGTAGTCGGTTGGGTTGCAGCCCATTCCGGTGGCCAAAAAACCGGCGGTGGCGCCGAGACCCAATTGGAGGAAACGGCGGCGCGGGTGAGTAGATGGTTGCATGATGTTTAATTTGATTGAAGTAAAAAAGGTTCCTTAGTGGGACCGGGCACTACTGACTTAGATTTAAAGGCATTCAAATCAAACGAATCGATTGTTGCAGGCACCTCCCAGTCCTACCCTACCCGGGCGAAGAATACCAGGTGCCTGCCCAAACCTGATTGCTTACTGTATTACGATTTTCTCCGTAAACACCTTATTCCCGGAACGCACCTTTAGGAAATAAATCCCTTTGTGCAAAGTACTGAGATCTGCTTCCGTTGTTGATGTCGATTGGGACAGTTGCACATTTTTCACTGCCCTGCCCGACAGGTCGCTTAACAAGTAGCTTTCGATCGTATTGTTATCTTCCAAACTAATGGTTAGCCGTCCTGTGGTGGGATTAGGATAAGCCGACAAGCGTGGCGACCCGGCCAATACATTGTGGGCAGCCGAGGCGGCAATGGGCGTAATTACAATGTCGAAATTACCCGTTTCGCCTTGATAACCATCTACGAGGAGGAGGTAAGATTGTCCGGGTATCAGTGCACCGACGTTCATTTTGCTGGAATACCCCGAACACCCGGGGCCATCGTCATTGGCCGCAAGTAAGGTAAACGCACTGAAATTGGAACACGAAGTGGTGGTGACCACCGCGATTTGCGTATCAAAATCAGCCATATTACAAGTACTGATTTCCACAGCACCAGAGGGGGGCGCAACAAACGTGAACCAAACGGAATTGGTGATGGAGTTTACTGGCGCCTCACACCAGGAGTTTATGCAATCGCCATTGTTGGGTGGCGCAAAAAGGTTTTCACTCGTATACGCCGTTGCGGCAATATTGGTATATCCTGCCTGTACGGTGCCATTGGCAGGTATCGAAATGGGATTGCAGGGGCTGTCGTTTGCTGGCGCCTGACCGAGTTTCACTACCCAAAAATCGGTTGCACCATGGTTGCCACTGACGTCGCCATTGTTGGACAAGGTATATCCGGCAACTACCATTCTGCCCAGGGCAAACGATTCGATGGAAAGACCGGCATCATCCCCGGAGCCACCCAAACATTTTTGCCACATGAAGGTGCCTTGAACGTCAATTTTCACCAACCAATTGTCGTAGTTTCCATGGTGACCAGTTACGTTGCCATTATTCGATAAGGTGATGCCTGAAATGACAAAACCCAAGTCGTCGTCCGTTTGTTTAATGGACGCTGCGCTGTCAAAGCTGCTCCCACCCATGGTGCGTTGCCATTGCAGGCTGCCGGAAGCACTTATTTTGATTATCCAATAATCAGCATTTCCCTGGTTGTAGGTAACATCGCCGTTGTTGGATTCGGTATACCCCGCAACGATGTACCCGCCTTCAATGGTTGTCTGGATATCAGAAGCACTATCATCCTGCGATCCGCCAAATGATTTTTGCCACTGAACATTACCTGTGGAGTTTAACTTGACCACCCAAACATCGAAGTTGCCATGATTCCCGGATACATCTCCATCGTTGGAGGCTGAACGGCCGGCCACGATATAGCCACCATCATCAGTTGTTTGGATGGAACTAAGTTTATCACTAGAAGACCCTCCTAGTATCTTGAACCATTCAACATTTCCATTGGGTGTAAATTTGGTAACCAGACCGTCGGTAAAACCGCCTGTGCTCAAATCCTGAACATAACCTGCCAGTATGTAACCACCATCAGCGGTAGCCACTACGCTTTCAGCATAATCCTGCCCAGCGCCGCCAATGGAGCGTTCCCACTGAATGACGCCAGCGCTGTTGAGTTTTACGGCCCATAAATCAGCGCCGCCATAATTGTTGCCGACATCTCCATCCGCAGAAGTAGACCAACCAACCACCACGTAACCGCCATCAGTGGTTTCTGCAATGGATTTGGCAGCCTCACAACCTGTACCGCCCAGCGTTTTTTTCCACAGGATGTCGCCATCTGTATTTGTTTTTACGATCCAATAATCACAGGAACCGTAATTACCACTGACGTCTCCGTCGTTGGAATTGGTGTATCCTGCCAGGATATACCCCCCCGTAACGGCTTTTATACAATAGGCATAATCGTCGGCTGTTCCGCCAAATGTTTTTTGCCAAATGATGTTGGGTGCCTGCGCCCAGGCTGATCCGCACAAAAAAAGTGCACAATAAAAAGTAAGCAGAATAGATTTCATAGTTTGTTTTTTTAATGCAAAAATTTGAAAATCAACATGGCCTATTCGCCATTCGGCACGCGTCTTTTGGCCCGTGAAAAGCAACGATGCTTTTTTTATCCTTGGAAAGTAAAACAGGGACATTTGGGTAATAATCGGCTTTTGTTTTGTAGACCAGTGCGGGTTCGTTGGCAAAAGCAGGAAGTTCCATTTTGTTGCTTCTTGCCTTTTCAGCCCCTTTGCAGGCCATGATAAAGGCTAAAAAATCAAGAGCAGATGTTTCATTGGTGGTGTGTTTTTGAAACACCAGCCAGGTCAGGCAATGTCTGGACCCGGCTGGTGTTTCAATTTATCAAGTACTACTGCAATACTATTTTCTCTGTAAACACCTTGTCTCCGGAACGCACCTGCAACATATACATGCCTTTGGGTAGGCTGCGGAGCGCTGCAGTGGCTTGCTGTACCGATTGCGACAATTGCACATTTTTCACCACGCGGCCCGACAAGTCGCTGAGCGTGTAACTTTCCATGGCGTTGTTGCCTTCCAAACTGATGGTCAGGTTCCCGGTGCTGGGGTTCGGATAAACGGAGAGCAGCGGAGAATCAGCCAATACATTGTGCGCGGCAGAGGCTGGAATTGGGGTCACCTTGATGCCGAGGCTGCCCGTAGCGCCGTCATATCCATCGACGATGATGTAGTACGTTTGTCCGGGTGAAAGCGCGTAGACATTCAACAGGCTGGTATACAGTCCGCATGGCCCATCGTCATTGGCTGCCAGGAGCGTGTAGCTTCCGTAATCGCTGCAATTGCCAACACTGTACACAGCGATCTGCGTGTCAAAATTGGCCAGGTTGCAGGTGCTGACTTCCACAGCGCCGGTAGCGGGGGCTACAAAACGGAACCAAACAGAATTGGTGATGGCGTTGGCAGGGTTCTCGCACCAGGTATTGATGCAATCATTAACATTGGTTGGTGGCACCAGCGCATTTTCGCCGCTGGCCGTAGTGGCAGCAATGTTGCTGAAACCAGACTGTTCTGTACCATCGGCGGGTACCAGGATGGCCGCGCAGGCTGCGTCGTTGGCCGGAGCCATTGCCTGGCGGGTAGCTTTTAAGTCAAATAAATAGGTGCCTTTTGTATCCCCATAATATGGCCAGACTTTAAAGTACACCGTGTTATCACCTTGAACGGTTACTGTGTTGTTGGGCGCAATAAGAACATCATCAAATGACTCTGATGGCGGGCCATTTCCTATGGTGTACGACCAGGCAACATCGTTGGTATACGTTTGGCCATTGCCTGTACTGTAGGAATCGTGCACCCTGGGGGTAAGTTCATAAGTGTACCCGGCAGGCAGGTCGACTTTGAAATGATCCACGTCTGTTTGTAAGTGCATGTTGGCCCCGGGTGTAGCCGTGGCAGCATCAGTACCTGCGAACGGCAGGGGCAAGACATAGGCCGAAGCCTGTGTGTTGTTGGGTTCGTAAACATCCGCCTGGATGGGTGGCTCCGATACCGTAATCAGGATATTGCTTGGATAATCGCCTGCCGATACTATTTTCCACGATGTTTGGGCATTGTTTTCAGCAAGTACCAACCTGTATGCGCCGGGGGGGACATTAAGTCCTGCGCAATTGAAGGTAAGCGTATTGGAAGTCGCAAATAGCCCAAGGGTTAAACCCTGCCAGGCCAAGGAAGAAATGAAATTCCCGTCGAGCGAGTACAAGTCCAGGCGAAGGCTACCGGAAAACGATGGTATGTAGTTGACGTTAACTACCTTTGCCGTGACGGTAAATGGCGTGTTTGGCTGAACTACATTGGAAGAAACGGTCACCTGTGCTAGTTCGAACAACCAACTTTCATCCCATATGAAGATATTTGTCTTGTTTTGTGCAAAAGCACCATCTTTGATTCGAACCCAGGTGTTGCTGTTTTGGTTTTTGTACAGGTAGGATATATAATAACTCCCTGGCAGGACATTATTAACTTGGCCAATACTGTACTCATACTGACCAAAATCTCCTCCTCCGTTGGCGCCGGGAACAGTAGCATTGGTGGAGTCCAGAATGGCCACAAAGGAATTGTCGTATTCGCGGTACAGGGCTACGGCTAATTTTCCGTTGAATGGACCTGAACTAAAATTGACGACTACATTGCCAACTCCCATAAACGTTCCGTAAACCAGCGTCGTGTCGGGCTCCACAACAGAAGGTGCTAACATTTGCAGGTTCGGTGGGCTTTGGGGATCGGGTTTCATACCAAAAACCGCTGATTGCACCTCGCTAAAGTTGAAGCTTCCTGGATTTAATGCATTCACTTGAAAATATCCGTTCTGTGAGCCACTCCAACCCCAATTGATGTGAAAAACATAGTTGCCTGAAGGGTCAATTTGGTAGCCGTCACACACGAACTCATGCCCACCATTGAAACTTGAGTTGCCGCCATAAATCATTGGCCTTCCTGCATTAAGCTCTCCAAGCAGTTTTGCTGTCCAAGCCTGATCCGAATAACTGGATTTATATTCAAGTTTCAGGTTTGGATCGTATCCAAAGTAGTTTATTAATGCCGGTGCAATATTGGCACTTTGCGCGCCACTTCCTGACGGGCTATAATTCATATCTACCGCAATGCCGCAAACGGTCATTAATGTAGCAACATAAGGATTCGACGATGTTACATTGTCGGGCATCAATCCCCATAAAAAATAAATTTGATCAAAATTGGCGAACAATTGGCCGTAATCGTCTTCCACATAGGTATGGTAGCCCGTCCCCTGGTATGGAAACTGCCAATAATTCATCACCTGCGCCATGGCCGTCGCTACACAGCCGGTAACAGATCCGCCGGGGCAATATTCATTATAATAAGGTGATTGGCCCCAGGTGCTGGTCAACAGCGGCCCAATGCCGGCATTTTCAGCGATCGTGGATGCAGTGCCTTGCTTGTAGGTTGCCCATTTGGCCCTGATTTCCCCGCTAGGCTCCAGGTGTTCGTTGATGGCGTACATGATTTCATGCTTGTAGCCTTCCAACCACTTGGCAAAATTATCGGCCAGGTTGTCAGGGTCGATGCTGCCCGTATCCGAATAGCCCAGGATGGGTGTTACAATGTCATCGCCTGCCACCAGCACAAAGCCATCGGAGTTGTTAATGTTAAAGGCGTAAACCAGAGCCTGGTTGGCTGGGGATTGTGCGCCATAGACTTGGGTCAGTTGGATGTTATCGGAAAACGAAGCGCCTTTTGGCGTCGATTGGTAGAAGTGTTTGGCGACTGTAGCAGCGGTGCTCGGATCAACCGGACCCGCATAAGCCCATTGGTTGAAATAAAAAATGCTGATGCAGGCAATCAAAAATGTTCTCATGGCTGGAAAGTTTTAATGACTTACAAAAGGTATGTTGTGTTCTGTTGAGACAAAGGTGCCCCAAGCCCTGCACACAGGCCTTCACACATTCCCCAATCCCTGCACACATTCCACAAGGCATAAAAACTGTTAGTACGTATTTTGCATTGGCAAAACACACGCAGTCATAATACGTTAAATGTCAGTTACTTGCGCAACACATTGGGCGGGTACCCAAATTCTTCAGAAAAAGAGCGGGTAAAGTAGTTGGGATCGTTGAATCCTACCTGGTACGCGATTTCGGAGATGTTCAATTCCGTGTTTTTCAACAACTCCACGCTTTTTGTAGTCGGATGGAGCGGATAAACTGCGAGGGTGTTTTGCCTGTCAGGGCTTTGAGTTTGCGGTTGACCTGGGTATTGCTGCGCTGCACGGCCCTGCACAGATGCACCACACCCAAGTCGGGATCGTTGAAATTGGCCTGGACCACATCTATCAGTTTTTGGAGGAAAATATCATCCAAAGAAGCTTCCTTCTTTGAGGGAGCATTGCTGAGTGCTCCCAATTCATTGCTGTATCGATCCTGTAATCCCCTGCGCATTTTGATGAGTTTTTCTAATCGTACAAACAATTCCTCCTTGTGAAAAGGCTTAACTAGATAGGCATCTGCACCGCTTTTCAGCCCTTCCACCCGATCCTCCACCGTGGCCTTGGCCGTCAGCAAAATGATAGGGATATGGCTTGTGCGTTCGTCGTTTTTTAGGACCTGACAAACCTCGTAACCATTTTTTTCGGGCATCATCACGTCGCTGATGATGATGTCGGGCACCAATTCCAGGGCCAGGCCGATTCCCTGCTGTCCGTTTCGGGCTACTTCGATGTGGTATTGTTTTTTGAGCAAACTTTCAATAAAAATTACCACGTCGCGATTGTCCTCTATAATCAATAAGGTTGGGAGATCGTCATCCCGGGTTTCAAGGCTGTGTGCTGCGCCGGGAGCCGCGGTGGCTGCTTGCAAATCTACCTCCGCCTCGGGTAATGCCGTCGCCGTGGCCAGGTCTTTATACAGGGTGTCAGCACGGCGTTGTATCGGTAGCAAAATTTGAAATTCAGCGCCCTTTTCCGGTATGCTGCTCACCTGAATAGAACCACCCATGAGGTCGATTAACTCTTTGGTAAGGGCCAGTCCGATGCCAGTGCCCTCACCCGCGCGGGTACTGGCGTTGTCGGCCTGGAAAAAGCGATCGAAAATATGGCCCATTTGTTCGGGGGCAATGCCAATTCCGGTATCCTGCACCTTTAGTTGGAGGAATGGCACCCCATTTTGGTCCAACTTTGTGGCATGTAAAATAATTTTTCCACCTTCCGGTGTAAATTTGATGGCGTTGGATACCAGGTTGTAAATGATGTGCTGAATTTTCACCTCATCAAAGTCCATCACCAATTCCGGTATTTCTGAATAAAATACCAGGCGAAGGTTTTTTTCGTGTGCCATGGAATGGAACGACTCGGTCAGGTATTGCAGGTAATGCACAATATCGCCTTGCACCAGGTCCATGGTCATGGCGCCAGCATCCAGTTTCGACAAATTGAGCAGCTGGGTAATCAGCCGCAACAGGTTTTTACTGTTTCGGCGAATGAGTTTTCGCTCGTTTTCGTGTCCGTGAATATTGTCTGCAACGCCCATGATAACCGTGAGCGGGGTGCGAAATTCATGGGTAATGTTGGTGTACAACCTGGATTTGAGCGCATCCATTTCCTGCAAGCGTTTGCTTTCCGCTTTTGCTGCCTGACGCCGGATTTCGAACCGCCGTAAACCATAGAGCATTGCGCCAATGAGCACAAGATAAAGGCTGTAAGCCCACCAGGTGGCGAAAAATGGCGGACTAATCTGTATTGGCACACTGGCCACGTTCGGGCTCCAGAAGCCATCTGCGTTTTTAGCCTTCACCCGAAAAGTATATTTACCAGGGTCTATATTGGTGTAATGTACTTCGTTGCCGTCTTCCAGTTGTTTCCACTCCTTTTCGTAGGGCAATAACTGATAATAATAGTGAATGCCACTCGCTTTGTAGAAGACCGGCATGACAAAACTGAAGCCAAAATTGGATTGGGTGTACCGAAGCTGAAGGTCTGGTTGAAACCGCAGTTCTTGCTGCAGAACTTCCTTTCCGCCAACGGCGCTTGCCCGGTGGTTAAGGTAAAAATCGAGCAAATAAACAGGGGCAGTGTGTTCCCGACGCGGAACACTGTCGGGGTGAAACCGGAAAAGTTGTTCTTCCGACGACAGGTACAAATAGCCAGCATCATCCCGGAAAGCGCGTTGGTAATTGAAAAAGGGCCTGGGCAGCCCGTCGTACTGGTTGTAGTTGGTGAACGTGCCCGTAGCCAGGTTGAGTCGGTGAAGTCCCTTGGGTGTTGTTATCCAGGGGTTCCCGTGTGCATCCTCAACGACGGAGGTGACTTGGTTGTGCAGCAAGCCGTTGCTTTCATTGAAGTTGACAAAGCGGTCGGTTTTCGGGTCGTACATGGCCAGGCCATTCGACATGAGCAGGTAAAACCTGCCAGCTGAACCTGGGTAAATTCGGTGCACCACACTCACTGCAAAGCCACCGTTGGGGTCGGTAGGATACTGCTTGCCCTGACCCGTTTTCAGGTTGTATTGGTAAATACCTTCGTTGGAAGCCAGCCAGACGATGTCTGCTGATGCAAAATGGAGGTCTACAATAGTTCTTGCAATTTTAGTCGAATCCGGCAACCCAGGTACATTGGGATTTACCGGCACCCATTGGTGCGTGTCCTCATCAAAATACTTAAATCCAGCCCAAATCCTACCTTTTGGGTCGGTTTGCAACACGGTAACTGTGCCCGGAACGGTGTGGATATTGTGGGTGTCAAAATTGTACACCATTATATCCCATTGCCGGTCGGGTTGTACCCACAATTCATTTTTCCCCGACAAGGCCATGCAGCGTATCGGGATGTTCAGCAAAGCGTCGGGAAGTTCGGTGGTACTTAATTTTTTCTGCTGAACCTCAAACATGCGCAATTTGTCCCAGCCATTGACCAACAAGCGGTTGGCATCAAGCCGAATGATCTGCCCTGCAGAAATGGTGGCCACGGTTTCAAACGGATGCGCGGGCGCATGGGCTACGATCACCCCACCACCGGGCTGGATGAACCAAAGGCTGCCGGCTTTGTCCTGTATGCCATAGGCAACCGTAAACAAAGGGATGCTGGCGGGGTCCTCCTTATCGTGTCGGAAAACTTTGAAGGTTCTGGTCCGGGGATCATACCGATGGATCTCGCCAATGGCCCCCATCCACACATAGCCCGACCGGTCCGTAAACATGCAAGTTGGCGAAGGAGACAAGGCCGCTTTAAAACGGGCACTCTCATCATTGAACTGGCCTGTATTTGGGTGGTAGGTCCATAAACCGTAACCCTGTGAATTAACCATCACATTGCCATCGGGCAATTCAACGATATCGGAGCCATAATAAAGTTTCTTAGCCTTAAAAGCTGCTGGAATATCGATGTAACGAAATACATCCTGGCCCGCAAGTTTCCGGTGTATGCCTTTGGAATTGCCTACCCAAATGGTCCCATTTTTTTGTTGAAAAAAACACAACCCATCCTTCAAATACTCCTTGAAGTTGTAAAATTTTCGGGTTTTGGGCGACCATCGGCAAACACCATCTACCGCCGAACCGACCCACATGTTGCCTTCGCGGTCGCGGCTGATGAAATTGATGTCGTTGCCGCACAGGCTTTCCGGGTTTTCAGAATCATGCTGGAAAAGATCAAACAGTTCCGTTTTCGGATCGAAAACATAGATACCCGAATTGGTTCCAACCCAGATTTTCCCATCTTCCGCTTCACAAACGGCCGTGGTGAGGTTGTTGCCCAATCCTCTGGGGTGGTGCTGACTGTACTGAAAACGTTTGAAATTTTTTCCGTCGAAGCGATTGAGCCCGTTGAAAGTAGTAAACCAAAGGAACCCTTCGCGGTCCTGCAGAATACTTTGCCTCCAAATGGTGCCGTCGTTCGACAAGCCATCTTTCATCTTAAATTGCTGGAAACGCAATTCCTGCGCAAAGGAAAGACAGGGCACCAGCCAAAGTAAAAAAGTATGTAATGCGTAATTTCAACGGCGAGATATTTTGAGCAGGTCCGAGGAATTCAAGCACTGAAGATTGGACATGTCATTGAGTGCTCCCAAAGGTAACAAAGATATCGCTTCACCCAAACGGCCGCTCCGGATGGTTTGCTGCCGCTACCCTCCCCCATTCATCCGCTCGAAGGCTTTCTTCAGGTCGTCCGGGCCAGCAGTGCGCATGGCCTCGCTGAACCCAAAGGTGATTTCGGTTTCGCCTTGCTTCAGTTGTTCGAAAACGGCTTCAATAAAATTGCTCACGGGCGGTGCTGCATCGTGAAGGCCTTTGCCGCCCAAATCGGTATTCAAGGCAGGAGGGATGAGTTCAATAACTTCAATATTTTGGGCTTTCAGCAAATGCCGAAGCGAAAGGGTAAAGGAATGAAAAAATGCCTTTGAGGCGGAATACACCGGTACTTTGGTAAGCGGGACAAAGGAGAGCCCGGAAGTGACATTCATCACTGTATCCAAGGCCGACAATTGCAAGAAAAGCGAGGTCAGGTGCAAGGGCGCCTCAATGTTGATGGCGATTTCCTCCTGCGCACGGGAGAAAAAATCGTCGTCGCTCACCTGCATCCACTGCTGAATGCCAGCGTTGTTGACCAGCACATTCAGGTCGGGGTGTTCAGCAGCAATCCATTGGTACAGTGCTTTGCGCTCGCTGGCCTGTGAAACGTCGCAATGCCGGGTTATAACACCGGGTAACTGCTCCGCTACTGCGTCCAGCACATCGGTTCTCCGGCCACAGATGATAACGGTATTGTTTTCCTGTACAAAGCGTTCGGCAAGGCCCAAGCCGATGCCCGATCCGCCGCCGGTGATGAGGATTTTGTTTTGCGTGAGTTTCATGTTTTATTGTTTAGCGTTAACCTTGTTGTTGTGGGTAATACCCGCCAGCATCCCACTGAAAACAAACCCATGAAAAGGGTACACTGCGTACCAGTAAAGCCGGCCCAAAATACCCCTGGGCCTGAAGGTAGCAGTTTGAACCAGTTCTTCATTTTGGATCCGGAATTCCAGCCAGGCCTCTCCGGGTACTTTCATTTCTGCAAACAACAACAGCCGGCCTTCGGCTTTGTCGGCGTACAATACCCGCCAGAAGTCGAGCGCATCACCAGCGTGCAGTTCCGTAGGACTGGTTCGGCCACGGCGCAAGCCCACGCCGCCAAACAATTTGTCCATCATGCCCCGAATGCGCCACAAAAAATCGGCATAGTACCAGCCGGTTTTGCCGCCAATACGCCACAGGCGATCCAGGCAGGCATCCCTGTTGTCGAAAGCGCTTTGGCGCTGGTCCTTAAAACATCCAAATTTGGGTACATTGATGAATTCTGAAATAGCAAAATGCAGCACACCACTCACCTGCGCATCCTTCCAACTCGACACTATTTCGTTGTTTTCAATTTTTCCAAAAGCCCTGGACAAGGCTTCTTCGTAACGGATGGGCTGGATGCCCAGTATGTCATTCAATCGGCTGTCGCGGCACACTACCTCAATTTTCATGCTGTTTACCAGGGCTACCGCCAATGGGTACGAGGTGGAGGTTACAAAATACAACCAATAAGAGGAAAGTCGTGGCGTCATCACTGGTACCGTAATAATGGTTCGCTTCAGGTTGCGACTTTTGGCAAAACCCATCAGCATTTCCCGGTACGTCAGTACATCGGGGCCGCCGATATCGAAATTATCGTCGTAAGTTTCTTTTTTCAACAACGACTGCGAAAGAAAGGCAATCACATCGGAAATGCCTATCGGCTGGCATTTGGTCTTGAGCCATTTTGGGGCGACCATAATGGGCAATTTTTCTACCAGGTCGCGTACAATTTCAAAGGAGGCACTTCCGGAGCCAATGATGACACCTGCACGCAGCGTGGTGAGATGGTAATTGCCCTTTGATAATTCATCTTCCACTGTTTTTCTGGAACTCAGGTGTTTGGACAGGCTTTCATCATTAACGATTCCGCTGAGATAGATTACTTGCTCGGCATTGGTCGCATTTATGGCCTCCCTGAAATGAATGGCGGATTCTTGTTCCTGTGCCGCATAATCGTTGGTGGATGACATCGAATGGACCAGGTAGTAGGCCGCATTAATGTCGGATGGAATGTTTTGCAAAGTTTCCTTGTCCAACAAATCAAGGGTTACCACCTGAATGTGCGGCTGCAATGAAGGGGGCGGATTGAAACGCGCAGGATCGCGAACGCCACAAACCACCGTATGCCCTTTTTCTACCAATACGGGTAATAGTCGTTTACCGATGTAGCCGGTAGCACCTGTCAGCAGGATTCTCATATCAGGGGTAAGTTAATCCGTGAATTTGACATTGGTCATTAATTGTTGGACATTCAACATTCTCAAAACGGTCAACCCGCACCATAAGCAACGTGTCCTGCTCAGGTATCGTACACCAGTTTTTCGCCGGATTCCGCCTGCAATCTGATGCCTTTCAACGCTTTTTTTCATCATTCCCGCTTCCCAATGGAGCGTGTTCAATTAACTGTGTCGAAAAATGTAATATAGCGATGGGCGCTTTAAACGCGCATTCCGCTGGCTGCAAACAAAAAGATCGCTTATTTCAATGCTTGTGGCCCGAACCATTGGAAAACTTGTAATGACATTTGCGATAGCATGCTAACAGCCTCCCATGACAAAAGGTTTTCGCTCCCCGCCTGAAAGCCTGGTTGCTCTTCTGCTGTCCGCTAACAAGTCGGCTTACCCTTGAGCGCAAGACAACCTACCCAGTCTGCCCCATCCTGTTACCTGGCGCGAACAACAAGCACTGTCAGCCTCCACAACCAGGTCGGTAGATCAGGATTTCCAACGGTAGCCTGGCATATTCCGAAATTAAAACCAGGGCGGTTTTAAGAAAATTCGGCGCGGCTTCTGTGTCAGCCTCAAGCACTTAGCCTTGTTTTGTTTAATTTTTGCAAATAAAATACCAACAAAAGTTAAACAAAATTTTATCTCTTGCCGTTATACTGGCAAACAACTTTAACCACAAACACTCAACTACAATTTTTAGAACATGAGAAAGTTCCTTTTTGGATCATTGTTGGCGCTCAGCGCTGTATTCACCCTTACCAACTGTAAGGACAAAGAAACCCCTCCCGGAAGTATCGTTGAAATTGCCCAGGGCAATCCTGACCTCAGCATACTGGTAGACGCTGTGGTATACACCGATCTCGTAGCTACACTCGATGGCACCACAGAATTCACTGTATTTGCCCCCACCAACGCTGCCTTTACCACCCTCCTCAACACGCTTGGTGTAACCAAGGTGGAAGATTTACCTAAAGAAACGGTAAAATCCATTTTGCTGTACCACGTGGTACCGGGAACAGTTATGTCGTCGGATATTACCACAGGCTATGTAACCTCTGCTTCTCCTTTCGGAACAACGGCCAGCAACCTCAGCCTCTACATTACGAAAGACAACAATGGCGTTACCATCAATGATGGCGTCAAAGTAGTAACAGCTGATGTAATGGCATCCAACGGTGTAGTACACGTAGTAGACAAGGTTATCACGCTCCCAACCGTTGTGAACCAGGCGCTGAACAATCCAAATTTCAGCACCCTGGTGGCTGCACTGACCCGCGCTGATCTCGGTGTTGATTATGTAACCCTGCTCTCTGGCGCTGGACCATTCACCATCTTTGCGCCAACCAACGACGCATTTGCTGCCCTGTTGGCAGAGCTTAACGTAAGCGGCCTGGCCGACATCGATGCAGCTACGCTCAACAAGGTGCTGCAGTACCACGTCGTGAATGGCGCCAATGTAACAGCAGGTTCTTTGACCGAAGGCCAGGAAGTGACCACCTTCAACGGCGGCAAATTCACCATCAGGCCTGGTTGGCGGCGCCAACATCACCGATGCGAACAATCGCAAAACCAACATCGTTGCAACGGATGTGCAGGCTAGCAATGGTATTATCCACGCGATTGACAAAGTTTTGCTCCCCAACCCTGTAAAAACTGAATAGGCTTCACTGCTTTAATCTTCCGCCCCGGAGTTGTCAGACCATGGTTTGACTGTTCCGGGGCTATTTTTTTTACGTTATACAAGCATTTGTTACTGGCATTTGTAGCATTGCGTCATATTTTTGCCAGCCTTTACCCTATCCGGTTGGCTCCACCAACCTGGTGAGTATCCAAAAACAGAACAACTCCCTGTAAATGATTGCCCCCAATGCAACCCAAACGCATCAATTCAAATTTCTCTTCAGCCTGCTTTTTCCTTACCTCAGCCTGCCAGGACTTGCGCAATCCACCAGCGTCAGCCTCTCTGGTAAAATACACGACCAAAAGGAAAACACAGCCCTTGCCTTTGTGACAGTAGTTTTGAAGTCAGAAAAAGACAGTAGCCTGGTGGCGGGTACCATTACCAACGAAAGCGGGCTATTCTCCTTCACTGGCCTTCAACCCGGAAACTACTTCCTTGACTGTTCCTTTTTGGGCTACCTGCCAATGCAGCAACCCGTTCTGATCGGGCAATTGAGTAATTTCTTCGACGTAGGCACCCTGTTCATGCGCGAAAACACACAGTTACTCAAAGAAATTATCATTGATGCCAAGCGCGAAGAGATTGATGCCAAAATGGATCGGAAGACCTATGATGTGGCAGACAACATCAGTCAGGGCGGCGGCTCCGTCCTGCAAATGATGAGCAATTTGCCCAGCGTTACCGTTTAGCAGGAAGGCAAGGTGCAGTTGCGCGGCAGCGATAAAGTACCCGTGTTGATTGATGGAAGACAAACTGCCCTTACCGGTTTCGACACCCAAAAAGGCCTCGATAACATACCCGCTTCCGCCATTGAACGTATTGAGATCATCAACAATCCCTCGGCCAAATACGACGCCAACGGCAATGCCGCCCAACACATTTCAAAGGCGGGGGGGGGCAGGGTGGTTAGGGCCAATTACTAGCGAAACCCCGATCGCCCGCAGTACCACCAATTATACGGCAACCACCGCTATGTGTGGGCGCGGCCCCCCCCCCACAACGAGAGTAGTCCGGGTGGAGATGGAACTGGGCATGCGGTTGGAATACGTAAAAAGTCGACTATGAGGTAAACCCCCACCACCACCCCCGGCCCAATAACTTATTCCAAGCGACGGCTACCAGCCCCCCCCTACCGCACGCCAGCCATTTCGGGAGCGCGGCTGGCCTATAAAATTAGCGACAACCAAAAAATTTCTTTTTTCTACAACCGCCGGGTAGATCGCCCCAACGAGGTGGATATCCGTATTTTTCCCAAATACGACGAACCCGAACTCATCAAGGTGGGCAACCCTACCCTACGGCCGCAGTTCACCAACACCCTCGAATTGGGTTACAAGCAACTGTTCCCCAGTGGCAGCTGGTACGCAGCCTTGTACCACCGCATCACCGACGGTACCATTACCCGTATTGCCACGCAAGTGCCAGGAAACGTGCTGTTGTACAATATTTTTTCAAAATGCAGGCCGGAGTTACAATACCGGAGCAGAACTTATTTTTCAACAAAAGCCAGCCGCCTGGATCACCTACACCGCCAGCGCCAATATTTACCAAAATACCTTTGAAGCGTTCAGCGTTACCAACCAATACCCGGAGCCTACCACCTTTACCGGCAACCAGCAACAACTGATATCCGGCAACGTGAAGTTGAATACTACGCTGCGCTTCGGATCGGGTTATGAAGCACAGGTATCTGCTGTTTTCCTGGCTCCCGACCTAATTCCGCAGGGGCAAATCGACAACCGATTTTCAGTAGACTTGGGTGTGAAGAAATCCCTGCAACAAGGAAAGGGCGAGCTGTTCCTCAATGCCACTGACCTGTTCAACACCCTGCAGGTAAAAAAAGAAATTACCGGACTTAGCTTCCGCCTGGAAAGTACCGACTATTACGAGACACAAGTGATCCGACTTGGCTATACCTATAAGTTTTAAAGCAACGCTCAGCCCTGCATTTCCAACGTTTAACCCTTTTGTCTTGACCCAGCGCCGCCAGGTATGGATTTTTGTGGTATCCATTAAAAAAAACAACCATGACAAACAAAACGATAGTTGCCCTGTTGGTGTTGATTCATTTATCTTCACTGGCCGTTGTGGGTCAAACACAAGATGTCACACGCAGCAGGTTCCTGACCCGTTCGATGATCGATACCTCGCCTTTTTACCGCAGCGCTCCCTGGTGCATTGGCGGCAGCGGGTACCAGAACATGCCCCTGAACCCCAACACCAATGTGGAAATGGAGCCTGCGCGATTCCTGCGTGCGCAGCAGAATGCGACCAGAGACAGCCTTTTCATCGAATTCGACCTGGAAGACCCGGCTATTGTACGTTTCCAAATGATAAACGAAGCAGGCCAGATGGTGTTTGATACGCCAAATGCAGCGCAAAGCCTTCCGGCAAACAGAAACCTGGAAAATAGCACCACTGGAACCCGGGAACTACCTGCTAATGATTTTTTATAAGGATTTTGTGCTCGCGCAATGTGCCTTAGCCGTCAAACCCTTAAATTAACGTGAATTTTGGATAGGTTTTTTAAAATAAGTTGTCTCGCAGGCTAAAAAGCAATAGGAACAACTTCGAATCCTCGTTTTGCCGAAGCCAAAATATCTGCGAAATAGGTACCCGCTAAGTAAGACCTATGTTCAGCGTAATCAGCGGGGTCTTCAGGAAAAAAGGATTTCCGATTTCCGATTACATGAATTCCGATTGTTGATTGGATTTGAAATTTATGATTTGGGAAAACAGCACGAAATCAATTCAAATAAATACCACGTATAGGTACTGGTTTCGAGACAATCATAATTCAAAAATCTTAAATCCAATCAACAATCGGAATTCATGTAATCGGAAATCGGAAATCGTTTTTTTCCTGTAATCGGAAATTCTATCCAAAACGCACGTTAAATTGAAGCATATGTCAACAACCTCCTCAAATCAGTCCCCGAACAAGGCTATACGTGTTTTAAAATTCCTGATACTAGGCACAATGGGTGCTGGCTTCGGATATTTCGGCGCTCAGTTGTTGGATATTGGCGGTTTTATCAAAGCCTTGCACCCCAATGGCGGCGGTGAAAAAATCTTGTTCGTTGCGGTCTTCCTCTTTTCGCTGTGGTTGACCATCGCCTTGCATGAACTGGGACATTTGCTGGCAGGCCTGGTGCAGGGCTTCCGCATTGCGTTGTATACCGCAGGGCTGCTTGGCATCAGGGGTACAGCACGCGGCTTTGAATTCTTTTTCAACAAGGACACAAACCTCTGGGGTGGGCTTGCCGCTACTTTCCCAGAAAAAATATCAACCGGTCCGCTGCTGCGCAGGCAATTTTCCTGGGTTGTAGCGGCAGGTCCGCTGAGCAGCCTGCTGGTTGCTTTGGTACTTGGGGGTATGGGGCTAAGTTGGTTCCATGGCCTGACGCCTGGGGCTTCTCTGGCAGCCAGGCTTGCAATATTGGGCTTATGCAGCACGGGCGCTTTTTCGGTGCTCATTTTTGTAGTAACCTCCCTGCCACTTCCTTCTCGTGGATTCATGACCGATGGTGCGCGTTTTTTATCCCTGCTGAAGGGCGGCCCAATAGGCGAGCGGGAAGAGGCCGGTTTGGCGGTCATGTCGCTTATGGGAGCAGGGAAAACTCCTGCCGAATACCCGGCAGATTTATTAGCCCAACTGACGGCCTTGCCTCCAGATAATTTTTTGGGATTGAATGGTCACTATACGGCTTTTACCCATTATTTGGATCGCGGCGACCCCGAACTGGCTTTACCACATGCGGTCCTGGTTGAAAAAAACATAGACAATGTTCCAGCAGGTCCATTTAAAAGGTATTACCTAAAAGAACTCGTGTTTTTTTATGCCTTTATAGCCCGTGATGCGGACAAGGCAACGTCCCTTTGGGCGCAAATCGAAAAGCATTCGGAAAAGGACCAGGACAGTACTACCTACCGCATCAAAGCAGCCCTGGCTTTGCTGGCTGCTGAGCCCGACAATGTCCGTAACTTTGTAGCCGCCGGGCTAAACAAACTGAGCGCACTACCCTTCCAGGGGCAGCGTCGCTTCGAAGAGAAATGGTTGAAGCAGGTAGGCGCCGGAAACTTTAATGCAACGGCGTCAGGTTCCAACCAGGGTGTTCCATAAAAGTCAGACAGGATGCAATTAAGCAACATATCAAAATCTCAAGCCTATTGGTGGTGCCAGTTACTGGGCTGGGGGGCCTTCATGGTATACGAACTGGTTAATTATGTCGGCCTGGGATTTTTCAGCTTTGAAAATGCCCTGTTTCTAATCTTTGCCGCACTGATCGGTATGCTCAGTACGCATGCCTACCGAACAGCCATGGTATATTGGAGGGTTTTGGAAATGAGTTTTATTCGCATGGCTTTACTGGCATTGCTGGCTGTTTTTGTCTTATCCACGGTGTTGTTTATGGCTTTGTTTGTCCTGACAGGCGCCATCAAAGGCCAGTTAAACTGGGCCGAACTTTCCCCAATTACTTATTCATGTCGATCCTCAACTGGTCGCGTTACTTGTTCATCTGGGTATTGATTTATCACCTTTTTGGCATGACGGAGCGCATTCACCAAGGGCATTTAAACCAGCTTTCCTTTGAGAATCAGCTCAAAGCCATCGAACTGCAGCAACTGAAATCACAAATCAACCCACATTTCCTTTTTAATGCGCTCAATAGCGTAAAGGCGCTCACCCACAGCAATCCGGCAAAGGCTGGGGAAGCCGTCACACTACTATCCGATCTGTTACGGTACTCCCTTAATTACGACAAGAAAACGCAGGTTCCGCTTTCCGATGAACTTGCAGTGGTGCGCGATTACCTGGAGTTGGAAAAAATTCGATTCAATACACGGCTGGAGTACATCCTGCAAATTGATCCTGCCGTAAAAAACTGGCCTGTACCGCCCATCTTACTGGTTACCCTGGCGGAAAATGCCATCAAGCATGGCGTGGCGCGATTGGTGGAAGGTGGGAAGGTTGAAATCGGTGCCTGGCTTGAAAACAAATCACTTTACCTTGAGGTCAGAACAGCGGACAGTTTGTGCCGCAACCCAATCGGGAGGGATTGGCCTGGCCAATATTCGTCGCCGGCTTGAAGTGTTGTATGGCGGCCAAGCACATTTTGAAATTATAAACGAGGACCCAGCAACGGTGTGCGCCACGGTTGCCATTCCCGCCTGATATACCATGCAAATCCGTACCATGCTCATTGATGATGAGGACCTTTCGCGGCAGGAAATGCGCCACCTGCTGGAAAGCATTTCCTGATATTCAAATCGTCGGTGAAGCGGCAAAAACACATTGGAGGCACTGGATAAAATCCGCAAACTGCAGCCTGATCTTATTTTCTTAGACATCAACATGCCAGGGAAAAACGGCTTTGAATTGCTGGCAGACCTGGACACGAGCCCACAGGTGGTTTTTGTTACCGCCTACGATGAATATGCAGTTAAGGCCTTTGAAACCAATGCACTGGATTACCTGCTGAAGCCTGTTCGAGCAGAGCGCCTAAAAAAATCGGTGGATAGCATCAGGACTGCTATGCTGGAGCACCCGAAGTCCAACGTTGCGCAGGGGCAGGATTCAAATGAAAAACTGCGACCCGACAGCCAGGTATTTTTAAAGGACGGTGATAACTTCTATTTCGTCCGGCTTTCGGAAATCTTCCTGTTCGAAAGTGAAGACAACTACGTGCGTGTTCATTTCAGCAACAACCGGCCTTTGCATCGCAAAAGCCTGAACAGCCTGGAAGAAAAATTGCCCCGGGAATTGTTCTTTCGTGCCAACCGCCAACAGATCTTCAACCTTTCCTTCATTACCAACATCGAACCTTTTTTTCACGGCAGCCTTCGGGTTACGCTTCAAGGTGGCATTCGTGTGGAAATCTCCGTGCGGAGGGCCAGCGAATTCAAGGAGAAACTGAGCCTATAAAATACCTTCGGCTGGCGTTACCAAAGTTATAAGCCGCCGCAGCGAACGCGGTTCAGGGCTGAATTTGGAAAGATGGCATTTTTGGGCCGGCTAGACTAATTTCGTGAGGAAAACCATTGTTAAACAGGCGAAAAATCGATGGAAAAAGCCAATTGCCAGGTCTAAAAATATTGGTACCTTCCATCTTTATTTTTTGTCCCTACTATCCACCACAAGCCCTAACCGCACTCCCGTGAAAAAACAACATCACATCATTATTGCCGGCGCTGGCGGCATCGGCGAAGCCGCCGGAATACTGCTCGCCGAATGGAGCGAAACACCACCCATCCTATACATCGGCGACCGCGATTTCCAAAGAGCCCAACAAGTGGCGCAATGGATCGAAGCCGGCGCTACGCGGCCTTGCCAGGTAAGCGCCTTTCACATGCCCGATGAGGGCTTGACACCAGCCATCATAACCATCCTTCAGGATGCTGAAATCCTGTTGGATTGCCTACCCGGCGCCTTGGCCCCAAAAATGGCGCAGTATGCAAAAGACTATACCCTGCACTACGCTAACCTGACCGAGTATGTCAATGAATCCCGACAAATTGAAGCGATAGCAGCCGATGCAGCCACTGGATTCGTACTGCAAACTGGCCTGGCACCCGGCTACATCAATGTACTGGCACATGGCCTGTACCAGCAATTTTGCCGGGATTATCAGGTCAGCGAAGTCGACACCCTGGAAATGAAGGTTGGGGCACTTACCGACCACGCCGTGGCGCCCCATTTTTATGGATTTACCTGGAGCCCGGTGGGCGTAGCCACCGAATACCTGAAAGATGCCGTCGTCGTTCGTGAGCACCAAAAAACGACCCGGCCTTCGCTTTCTGAAACCAATTCCATCATCATCAACGGCATCCTTTACGAAGACGACCTCACGTCGGGGGGCGCCGCCGACCTGCCCGATGCCCTGGCCGGTAAAGTGCGGAACCTCGATTACAAAACCCTTCGGCATCCGGGTCATTACAATTGGGTGCGGCAGGAACTGGCCCGTATTCCGGTAGGCGAAGCAAAAATAGCCGGCTTACAACAACGCATGCAGGCCCAGATACCGCATGTAGAAGACGACCGCATCGTGTTGTATGCAGCAGTAGAAGGGCGGGATGCTGGCGGTGTGCTTCGCCGGCGAGAAGTGGCGCGAACCATTGTTCCGGCACTGGTTGGCAAATGCAGGCTCAGGGCCATCCAAATCACCACAGCCGCGCCCCTCATCCAATCGGCAATACTGCTGTTGCAAACCAATCAAACTGGCATACTGCATCAAAGTGACCTTAACCCGGTAGCCTTCCTCAATGGCATTTTTATTCGAAAAGCATACGGCCCATCACCTTTTGAGGCGCATGGGGAGGAAAAAAACTAAGTGTATAAAAACAATTCCTGTCTGCGCTTGTTTTCCTTTTTTCACTGCCTATCTTTGCACTGTTATCAATAGATATGAACAATAGTCAACTGCATCACCATCATTTTCATACTTGCACACAGGCGAGCTGGAGATGATATGCTTTAACTAAAGATATTTCAAAACCCGTCTGAGTCACTCAGGCGGGTTTTTTGTTTTCACCCCCTTGGCTTGCTCAGACTTCATCCCTCAAACATGAGCAAACTAAAAATTGCCATTCAAAAACAAGGTAGGCTGAGTGAAAAGTCGTTGCGGCTTTTGCAGGAAAGTGGCATCCACATCTCCAATGGAACCAGCAAACTCAAGGCCGAGGCGCACAATTTCCCCATCGAAGTGCTGTTTTTACGCGACGACGATATCCCGCAATATGTAGAGCAGGGGGTAGCAGATGTGGGCATTTTGGGCCAAAATGAAGTACTGGAACAGGAAAAAATGTGGCGGTAGTGGAGGAACTTGGCTTTGCCGCCTGCCGCCTGAGCCTGGCCATTCCCAGGGGAGAGGTTTATGCCGGACCAACCTATTTTAACAACAAGCGTGTGGCCACGACCACCCCAACATCCTGTCTGCCTTTTTCCAGAAAAACGACATAAATGCCCAAATTGAGGAAATCAGCGGCAGCGTGGAAATCGCCCCCAGCATTGGTTTAGCGGATGCCATTTGCGACCTCGTGAGCACAGGAAGTACCCTGCTGACCAATGGGTTGCAGGAAGTGGAAACGGTATTGAAAAGTCAGGCAGTACTGATTGCCAACCAGGAACTCACAGCCGACAAGCAGGACATTCTCGAGCGCCTGCTGTTCCGCATCCGGGCAGTCAAACGCTCCACGGAGAACAAATACATTCTCCTGAACGCTCCCGATCATGCCCTTGAAAAAATAATCCAGTTGCTGCCCGGCATGAAAAGCCCGACAGTGTTGCCCCTTGCTACCCAGGGTTGGAGCAGCGTGCACTCTGTTGTCAATGAAAACGACTTCTGGGACATCATCGACCAATTGAAGTCGCTGGGCGCAGAAGGAATCCTAGTCGTTCCCATCGAAAAAATGATCTTATGATAAAGGTACTTACCGCTCCCCAAGCCAGCGACTGGGACCGCATCGTCCGACGGCCAACCCGGGAAAAAGCAACCCTGGATAACCAGGTAAAAGATATCCTTGCCACCGTAAAAGATGCTGGGGATCAGGCCCTGCTGGCGTACACCGAACAACTGGATGGCGTTCGCCTGTCGGATCTCGCAGTTGCGCAGGAAGACATTGGGGCTGCCCGCGTGGATGATGCGTTGGAAGCGGCAATGAAGCTGGCCAAAAACAACATCGAGCAGTTTCACCGACAGCAATTGCGCCCGGAACCCGTAGTGGAAACCACAAAAGGCGTAAAGTGCTGGCGCAAAAATATTCCCATCGAAAAAGTCGGACTGTACATACCCGGTGGCAGTGCGCCGCTTTTTTCCACCGTACTGATGCTCGGCGTTCCGGCCATGTTGGCCGGCTGCCGGGAGATTGTGCTTTGCACCCCACCCGACAAACAGGGCAATGTTCACCCCGCCATCCTGCGGGCCGCTGCGCTGGTGGGCATTTCAAAAATCTTCAAAGCAGGTGGCGCACAAGCCATCGCTGCCATGGCTTACGGTACGGAAAGCATTCCCGCTGTCTACAAGATTTTTGGTCCAGGCAACCAGTTTGTCACCAAGGCCAAGGAACTTGTACAACAAGATGGCATAGCCATCGACATGCCCGCCGGCCCCAGCGAATTACTCATCATTGCCGACAGCAGCAGTAATCCGGCATTTGTTGCAGCTGATTTGCTTTCACAGGCGGAGCATGGCGCCGACAGCCAGGTTGTGCTGTTGTGCACCGACCGAACCACCCTCGAGCAGACCCTTCAGTCCCTTGAACAGCAATTGGCAGCGCTCCCCAGAAAAGACATTGCTGCTAAGGCCCTGGAAAACAGTTTTGCGGTGTTGCTGCCCAGCCTGGAGGCGTGCATAGAACTGAGCAACCGCTATGCCCCGGAGCACCTGATTTTAGCAACAAAAGACAATCAACAATTGGTGAACCTGCTACAAAACGCAGGCTCTGTTTTCCTGGGAAATTACAGTTGCGAAAGCGTTGGCGATTACGCCAGCGGGACCAACCACACCCTGCCTACCAATGGCAATGCCAGGCTGTACAGCGGCGTATCCTGCGACAGTTTTGTAAAAAAAATAACCTTTCAGGAGTTGAGTGCGGAAGGGATTCAAAACATCGGTCCCGCCGTTGCCACCATGGCTGCCGCCGAGCAGCTGTTTGCCCACCAAAATGCCATCACCCTCCGCCTAAATGAACTCAACCATGTTTAACCTGGAAAAATTAGTCCGATCCAATATTCGGCAATTACAGCCCTACACCAGCGCCCGCGACGAATTCTCAGGCACAGAAGGCATTTTTCTCGATGCCAATGAAAACCCATTTGGCACGTATAACCGCTACCCCGATCCTTACCAGACAGCCCTGAAAAGTCGGTTGGCGCAAATCAAAGCGGTGCCACCCGAGCAACTTTTTCTCGGCAATGGCTCGGATGAGGTGATTGACCTGCTGTTGAGAATTTTTTGCACGCCCGGAGAGGACCAGGCGCTGATTTTTACGCCGACCTATGGAATGTATGAGGTTTGTGCCCACATCAATGATGTCAAACTGCTGCGCTTGCCCTTGCTGGAGGGCTTTCAAATCGACCTGGAAAACGCCCTTCCAATGCTGTTCAACCCGCGGCTCAAGATGATCTTCCTTTGCTCGCCCAATAACCCCAGCGGCAACCTTTTACAAGCCAGCGACATCGAAACCTTGCTGCAACATTTCAAGGGAATTGTGGTGCTGGATGAAGCTTATGTCGATTTCAGTCCCCTACCCTCCTGGTCGGGGAAAACGGCGCAGTACCCCAACCTGGTGGTCCTCCAAACCCTGAGCAAAGCCTGGGGACTGGCGGGGCTTCGCATCGGCATGGCCATTGCCCAAGCGGGAATCATTGCCTACCTCAACAAGGTAAAGCCCCCCTACAACATCAGCAGCCAAAACCAGCAAACAGCGCTCGCTGCATTGCAACGCACTGCAACATTCCGGGAGCAAGTGTCCGTCATTGCTTCGGAAAAAAACCGCATGGAACAGGCCTTGACTGCGCTGGATTTTGTAGAAAAAGTATATCCTTCTGATGCCAATTTTTGCTGATCAAAGTACAGCGCCCGAATGAAATTTACCAAGCGCTGGTTCGGCAAAAAATCATTGTCAGGAACCGAAACAACGTGGTTCCGGGATGCCTGCGGATCACCGTCGGCAGCCCGGAAGAAAACAACACCCTACTTCAAGCATTGCAAAACATCAACCATGAAAAAAGTATTGTTTATTGACCGCGATGGCACGCTGGTGATCGAACCGCCCATCGACCTGCAACTCGACAGCCAGGAAAAACTCGAATTTTTCCCCGGGGTATTCAGTGGGCTGGGTAAAATTGCCCGGGAACTGGATTTTGAACTGGTAATGGTCACCAACCAGGACGGGCTGGGAACCCCTTCCTTCCCCGAGGAAACATTTTGGCCTGCCCACGAAAAAATAATGCAGGCGTTCAAAAACGAGGGAATTGCGTTTCGAGGAAGTCCTGATCGACCGCAGTTTTCCGGAAGACAATTTGCCCACCCGAAAGCCCGGCACCGGCATGTTGCAGGCTTACCTGCACGGCCCTTACGACCTGGCCAACTCTTTTGTAATCGGCGACAGGGCTACGGATGTGGAACTGGCCCAAAACCTGGGTTGCCAGGGTATCTTCATCGGCGAACAATGCGAAGGCGCAGCCTTGTGCACCCGCAATTGGGAAACCATTTATTCCTTTTTGAAATCGAAACCCAGGGTGGCAACCTTACGGCGTACCACCCGGGAAACCGACATAACAGTGCAGCTCAACCTCGATGGCACCGGCCAGAGCAAATTAGCAACTGGTATCGGATTTTTCGATCACATGCTGGAGCAAGTCGCCCGTCACGGCAACCTCGATCTGGACGTTCAGGTTTCCGGCGATTTACACATCGATGAGCACCACACCATTGAGGATGTTGCACTGGCACTTGGAACCGCTTTTCAGAAAGCCCTGGGCAGCAAAAAAGGCATCATGCGCTACGGATTCCTGTTGCCGATGGACGATTGTCTGGCACAGGTGGCCATCGATTTCGGCGGTCGGCCCTGGCTCGAATGGAAGGCGCGATTTGAGCGGGAAAAAATCGGAGAAATGCCAACCGAAATGTTTTTCCACTTTTTTAAATCCTTCAGCGACAATGCCCGTTGCAACCTGAACATCAAAGCAGAGGGCCAGAACGAGCACCATAAAATCGAGGCCATTTTTAAGGCCTTCGCCAAAGCCATTAACATGGCCATCAGGGGTACCAACAACTTCAACATTCCCAGTACAAAAGGCAGTTTATGATCGCAATTATTCAATACAATGCCGGCAACGTACGCTCGGTGCAAAATGCGCTCCAACGCCTGGGTTGCGAAAGCATCCTGACCGATGACCCCGAACGCATCAAAGCTGCCGACAAGGTCATTTTCCCTGGTGTCGGGGAAGCCAGTTCGGCCATGCGTTATTTGAAAGATAAAAACCTGGACCAGTTGATTGTTTCGCTCCGGCAACCTGTGCTCGGCATCTGCCTGGGCCTACAGTTGATGTGTGAACACAGCGAAGAGGGCGACACCGATTGTCTGGGTATTTTCCCAACTGTGGTCAAAAAATTTCCCACAGAAGACATTGTGCCCCACATGGGCTGGAACAACTTTGAATCAACGAAAGGACCCTTGCTCCAGGGCATTTCCATTGCCGACGACGTGTATTATGTGCACAGTTATTTCGCAGCAACTTGTGCCGATACCGCTGCGGTGTGCCACTACATTTTACCCTTTAGCGCCGTGCTGCAAAAAGACAATTTCTTCGCCACCCAATTTCACCCCGAAAAATCGGCCGCCGTGGGCGCAACAATCCTGCAGAACTTCCTGGCACAGTAAAACCCATATTATGCTAAAAAAACGAATCATACCCTGCCTCGACATCCAGGATGGCCGAACCGTCAAAGGCATCAATTTTGTAGGCATTATCGACGCCGGTGATCCCATAGCCCTCGCCAAACGCTATGTGGAGGAAGGCGCCGACGAGCTGGTGTTTCTCGACATCACCGCCACCATAGAAAAACGCAAGCAAATGACCGATTTGGTGGAACGCGTAGCGGCAGAAATCAACATCCCCTTCACCGTTGGCGGCGGCATCAATACCCTCGAAGATGTGGCCGCGCTGATCCGGGCCGGGGCCGATAAAGTATCGATCAATTCGGCCGCGGTGAAGGATCCACGGCTCATCAACCAAATTGCGCGGGAATTTGGCAGCCAGTGCGTGGTGGTGGCCATCGATACGAAGTGGGTTGGCACGGAATGGCGGGTGGTTGTACACGGCGGTCGCACGTTGACACCCCACTCCACCATGGCATGGAGCAGACAGGTGGAAGACCTGGGCGCCGGAGAAATCCTGCTGACCTCCATGAACCACGATGGCACCAAAAACGGTTTTGCGCTCGGGCTCACCGGGGAAGTCAGCAGCCTGGTAAACCTGCCTGTCATCGCCTCGGGAGGAGCAGGAAAACCCGAGCATTTTAAAGCTGTTTTCGAAAATACCAAAGCCAGTGCAGCCCTGGCTGCCAGCATTTTTCACTTTCAGGAAATTCCAATTCCCGCACTCAAATCCTACTTAAAAGCACAAAACATCCCAATACGATGAAAAAACTAGATTTCGAAAAAGGAAACGGTCTGCTGCCGGTCATCATTCAGCATACCCAAACCCTGCAGGTACTCATGCTCGGTTATATGAACCAGGAAGCCCTATACAAAACGGAAGCAGAGGGGCAAGTGACCTTTTTCAGCCGCAGTAAAAACCGGCTCTGGACCAAAGGAGAAAGCTCCGGACATTTTTTGCTCGTAGACCACCTCGCTGAAGATTGCGACCAGGACGCCTTCCTGATCAAGGCCCGCCCACTTGGGCCAACCTGCCATACCGGCAGCAGCTCCTGCTTTCAGGAAGAAACGGCTAAAGGCTTCCTCTATGATCTGGAAAAAACCATCGGTCAGCGCATTGACCAGTCTGCCGAAGGGTCCTACACATTCGATTTGTACCAAAAAGGCATCAACAAAATGGCGCAAAAAGTGGGTGAAGAAGCCGTAGAACTGGTCATTGAAGCGAAGGACAATAATAAATACCTGTTCCTCAACGAAGCAGCCGACCTCCTGTACCATTTGCTTATTCTACTCAAAGCCAAAAAACTTACCTTTGAACAGGTCGAAGCGGTGCTTAAAAACAGATCGAAGTTCCCGCAGCCCTAAACGCCGGTAAATAAGTGCCGTTCCGTTTTTTAGAGCATGTTTAGGATTTATTTTTTGCAAAAACTTGCACTTGTTTTCTTGTAATTTTATGGCCAGGTGGACCCGGAAAAATTTCCTCAACATGAAATACACCATCCTGCTCGCTATGTCTCTCCTGTCTGCACTATTCGGCTGTAACAACAAAAAAACGACTGCCCAAACAGAAGCGTCGCCCCGTTTTCCGGCCACCGACAATCCGGCGATTAAGGTGGCAAACCACAGATTGGATGATGGATTCGATATCAATTCGTTTTACATCGCCCCCGACCGGCAACAAGTGTACGTGCTGGGAAGGCGAAATCCAGCAAGCAATACCCGAAAGGAAGAGGGCGCAGAACCTCTTCCCGGCATAAAAACGCCCATTGACTTCCGCTTGTACTGCCTGGATTCTAAAGGAAATATCCAGTTTCACAAAGACTGGTTGAAAACCGATTGGCAGTATGGCGGCAACCTTGGGGCGTTAAATCAAGAGTTGATGCTCCGGATTGGCGATTGCTTTTTGGTGCTCAATCCGGCCAACTTCGAAGTCATAGAAACCATCCCGGTGCACGCCTCAGCCTATATCGCCATGGAGGAACTGACCCGAACGCGTGATGAGCAGCAGGCTGATTATCAGAAAGAATTTGAAGCCATATGCAGCAATCCGGACGCAAAATGGCTGGAATGGTCGCCCGCAGGAGAACAACTGCTTTGGATTGCCGGAAAAAAGGGTAAACGCGCAGCCTGGGAGCCTTTGTCCTACGATGAGGAGGTGCTTACCGATTTAAAAACGCCTTGCACCAATGGCTCCGCTGACCAACCCAGCGGTTACCGCCACCCAGGGCGAGCAGCGTTTTGAAATTTCAGACCAACCGGTGCGGCTTCGCGATGAAGCACAGCACGCAGCGGGCACCCAACTGGTTTACCCCAATTATAAGGAGCGCAGCACCGAGCTGTACGAACTGAGCTGGGGTGACAAAAGCGCCCATTTTTCTACCTCAGACCGGGATGGACACGATTTACTGCTCGGGTTTTCCGATAATTGGTACCTGCATACTGCTGATGGTGCGGTATGGTTGAAATATGAAGATGGACTTTATCGAATGGAATGAGCGAATTAGGTAAACCTCCCTGGAGTTATAGGCAGCTTTGGCATAACACCGTTGCAGCAATAGATTTCCGGATTTGTCGGCATTTTTTAGCGTTGCTCAATGCTTAGGCATTTCAAAAACCGATTCGTCTACCGCAGGATTGAACGTCATCAAATTGACGGAGATGGTAGCATTACCCATACCACCACCAATTTGTTGCATGGTAAAGGGCATAGTAATGCCATCCTGGGTTTTAAAATTGGAGTACAAGGTTGCACTCTCCGTGATTTTCCCGTCGACTACCTCCACATCTACTTTTTTAATTTCGTAGTAGGTTTCCGGGTCAAAGAAGGAGTATTCCGTCTTATCTCCTTTACTCACTTTAACTTTGAGGGCCTCAATCCCTTCCACATCTTCTGTTCCGATATATTCCAGCGTGTAGCCTTTTTCTTGATACCCTACCAGGGAACCGTCGATATCGGTCATATCCTTCATGGATTTAACCTGATCTCCCGTTAGGGGTTCCGGATCATTCTGACCAGCAAATGGATTAGTAGCCCAGCCATTATCCCCATTTACTACTACGGTTTGCACCATCCCCATGACAGAAACATCCATTCTGGCGGCCTGGTCTCGTATTGCAGTCATCTTCCAATCGATGGCCATTCCCGCTGCCGCTTCGGAAGCAATATTGGCTTTCATCACAATTGAATTGATCTCGGACCATTTTTCTGCGCCAGTGGCGGCGAGGTGTTTGGCCACAATGTCTGCTGCATCCTGGGCCTGTACAAAGGATGCGGAGATCATACATACTACAAAAAAAAGAGATTTTTTCATGCCTATAAATTTATATGAGAATGCTTCGCCGTATAAAGAAACAAACTTTCAAGTTTACCAGCGGCAACACCTTTTACAAAATTGGACAATTTAATAGAAAACTGCCCGGTAGATGTTTCACTCATTCATACTCGATGTAAAGTTGTTTGCGAAAATTATCGCGCATTCACCAGTGCTGTTGGCAAGGCATAAAACGAAGACGATGCAGCGCATCGGCGAGTTTTTACAACGCAGCCAGGAGGGCTGAGGACAAGAGAGCATTCGCAAACCACTTTACTTCGAGTATAATTATCAAGAAAAGCAGATCGCAGCATTATTTCCCTGAAAACTAAAAAAATAGGCAAGACCGGAGTCCTGCCTACACTGCATAGTGCCCAAAGGACACTTGCTTCTTGTAGCGAATATACCAACTTTTATTTTTTTCTGAAAGCGCACAAATAATACAGCACCTAAAGTCCAGCTAAGGTCCTGTTTAAATTTCAGTGCCAAGGCAAAAGGGAGCATCTACCGCGGCGGATCAGATAAAGCAAAACTTACAGGCATAGTCGGGCAGTTATGGCGAAAATTTTAATGCTGTATGAAAAAAATTAGCCACTTGTAGCCTGGTGACTGCATTTAAAATGTGCTCTAAAGCCTTGCTAAAGCTGCTCAACGTTCAATTATCCATTTTTGATTTCCCTGGTTGTTAAAAATTCCCTGACCAACATTGGCGCCTGACGTTGCATTATTTTGTAAAACCTCAATACACAATCCGGAGAACTTATTGATGATGACGAACCGGTCGGCTTCTCGCTCCAGTTTGAAAATCATCCATTCCTGGCTTTGGTGATTGCTTGGAGCACTGTGCGTGACATTTGCTCCTATACCATTCGCAGCGGCTACTTGCAAACGGTTGTTGGGAACCAGCACCGGTGCAATAAAATAACCCAATCCTGAACTTATGCTGATCTTGAATTGCTGGCAAACATTGTTGGCGGTTCTATTCCAAATATCCAACAAGGTACCGGAAGCGGTATTGCAAGCAGAAACATCCAGCACTTTATCACTCGAAAAAGCGGGTTTTAGGAAAACGTTCGTATAACTCAAAGCGGAGGGTAACATGGATGGCGTAGAAGCGGAATACCTGAACTGCTGTCGTTTCTCGGCGCTGTTATACTCAGATAACTGCATTTCTTCGCCATCTTTGGAACTTGAGGGAGCCTCAAGCACCATTTGTGAAGTAAATGACCGTATAACAATTACCTGAAAACCTGAAGATGGAAGGATCTCCCAAAGTTGGTTGTCTGCTTTACCCATGGCAGCTTGCAACTCCGGTTTAGCGCACCCTGAACCCGAATTTTCGGTTAGATATGCCAGGAAACCGTTGTTCAGGATGCGCACCAAATTATGCCCATCCCGAACCCCGGCCGGGAGAAAAAACCATTCCTGACCAAAGCCGTCTGCATCCCCATTTCTGGTAAAGCCACGGTTTTGTTGTATGCGTTTCCCTTTGCTCGGCGAACCGTCTTCCACTTCAAGGGTCTTCCCATTCGAGATCGCTTCCAAGCGGTATTTCCGGTTAATGTCGATCCCGTAATTTATTTGAGCCGATAGAATAGAAACTCCAGTAAAATAGAAAAATAAAGCAACGGAAATGGCAGTGGCTGTTGTTTTCATTTTATTAAAAATAATTGCCAGAAATGCTGACGGGCTTTTTCGCTGGATTTAATTTTTATTTATATTGAGAAAAAATATACTCCAGTTTAATCATAACCTCCTTCTGGATATCGTTTGATACAAACAGCAAGGTGCAAGTATCGCAACCTGGGTCGATTGGCTTTGGCTTTTTCTTATTTGGCTTAATATCCTGATTGTTTGAGCCTGGGTTGTCGGGTGTTTCAGACAGCGGTGGAATTACCGGCGGCCGCCAAGAAACTGCATCCGTTGGATCCAAAGGCTTGGCGCCGGTAACCTTGTACACAATACCATCCTCGTCAATAACTGAGGCAGTGCCATATGCCTGGCCATTTAGCAGAGAAGTAATGTTGTTCCAGTCAGAAGCCCTGATCAATTGATCAGCCTTGAGCACAATTTGCGCCTGGTTGTTGTACGCAACGAAGCACAACAGCAGCGCTGAGAAAAGAATTTTTTTCATGTCATTAATTTTAATGGTTAGTTGGGCTTTGCCCGTTAGACTTTACCCTATAAATTTTAATTTCTGGTATTCAACGCATCAATTTTTAACAAAATATCTGTAGATAAACAATGCACATGCTGTTTTATATCTGACTGCTATTTAACCAAAAAACCATTGGCGGCCATCCAGGTAACTCCGGTACCCTCATACAAAGCAGCAAATGCCGCACCATTAGGTTTCGTTACATTTTTCATAATTTTTCCTCTGATCTGATATGCAGTAGATTCGTATTTTTTCGTAGTGACATTCAGTTTTAGATTGTAATCGTAAAGGGAAACCGGGTCTTTCACGATGGTGCTGGGAATGTCGGTATAAGTGTACAAAAACCAGGTTTCACTGCCGTGCACCCAAATAAAATCGATCACTTTTCCACAAGCTCATCCCAGGTAATGGATAATGTTTCATCCGGGCTGGGGCAATTCCCATAATGAAGTTCTGAAGTTTTAAACGTCATGGTTTGTGCAAACAGGGCATTGTTAATTCCTGACAATACCAAAGCAAGCAATACTGGAAAAAGAATTTTTTTCATGTTTCAAATTTTAACTTTCAGATAAAAAGAGTGTAAATAATGAAATTAAAACATGCGTCTAAATTGTCGCAGACTTTATGAAAACGGGTTATTTGGTTATGATCCAGCGTTGGTTTAGCGCAGCACTGCAATCCCATTGTCCGATTGGAGAAAAATCGCCCACCGAAGCATTATAAACCTCCATGACCTTCGACGAGGCGCGGTTTCTTAACAAAAAATGAGCCGTCGCAATACCGAATCAACCGCCATTGCTGGGTTTCTGCATTGCCCGGCGAATTGGTCACCACATTGGCGCCATTGCCGCTGCTTCCCACATCGAGGTTTTTGTTGCTGTAAACACTGGAAATATTGTAATAATCTTCGTTTACCTTCCGCAAACGCCATTTTTGACTGTCGTATCCTTTGGGTTGGTAAATCACAGTGAACGTGCCATCGACTTTTTCCCCATTGAGAATATCAATGACCTTGTGTCCTGCCAGCACATTGCTCAATATATACCCTGTTGTAGGTTCAAAATTCTCAGAACTGGTTACGTTAATTTGGTTGGTTTCTGCAGACATGCTGAGTTGCTCAATTTTGAGATAAAGGGTATAGTCGCCTTTCAACTCCCCATCATCCAGAAATCGGATTGGTAAAACACCCCGGCCGTATCCAATGTCAGTATTCATCAACTGGACTGCAGTTTCCTGCCACAATCGTATTTGGAGGGGACGGTGGATAAATCCTTCCTTGGTTGACCTTTCAGATCCCACCGGCCGATCCGCGGGTTTAGAAGTGACTACTTTATAATCCCGTTGAGCAACCTGGGTACTCACTTTGTAAAAGTTTCGGGGAAACTGTTGGGCAAGTGTGGGCGCCGGGTTGATACCCGGAGCATCAAAATTATAGGAATTGGGAAAAGGCCCGTCCAGCAAGGCATCTACTAATCCAACCGTAGCAGAAACCGGCAAGTTTGTAAGTCGGCCAATGATGCTGTTTTCCCAGAAATTGGTCAAAAAGTCGCCCGGCCCATCCCACTCAAAAACAGAGGGGTGAATAATCACATTATCTCCGCCGGGCTGCAACTGCCCTTCCCAAAGGATAAAAGGCAACAAATCGGCCAACGATGCTTGGCTGTTTTTCCAGGGCTCTGCCTGTGGCACAGCATCGCCGGTCTGAATACCGCCCAATCCTCCGACGGCCGATCCGGCCATCACCCTTCGTTCTTCTTTTGAACGATTGTTGACATCACCCATCACCCGGCTTTTCGTCGTAATTCTGGTTCTGGGAATGATTTGTCCATCCGTGTTGATCATATAACTGATCGCACTAAGATAAATTTCATCGTGCTTTCCATCGCGCTCGAAGGCGTCATCGCTGGTTTCCCGATTACAGGTAAAACCGACTGCAGAAACCCTGAAATAATTGGCCGGAGCTGGAGTGGAAGTTATTGCAACACCTGATTGTAGAAAAACCGGGTTGTTTTGTCGTTGTCGCAAGAAGGCTTAGCAACATACTCATGCCCGCAAGAGCAATTGATTTTCTCATGACTGGTAGTTTTTAATTTTGAAAAAGCGCATCCACATTCAATATTTTTCGGTAAAAACCTTGACCCACCATGCTGGAATACCCCCGCCTCCAACAGGTCAACTTCTTTGGACATAAATCCGTACAATTTGCCGCTGAATGTGCCGCTGATTTCTGCTTCCGTGGCTGAAACCCGTTTCCAGGAGCTTATTTCAAATTGAAATGGTGTTTTTGGATTTTTGGCATTTCCAGACTGGTGGTTGCCAGAAACATGGCTTTCTGTTGATTTGCCCAAAGCACTGCCGCTCATTCCTGCCTCCAGCCCCTCCAATTGAACCAGGCCGGGTTTCTCTTTGAAATCCCTGACCTGAAAATCCAGTTGCCGACTGTCGGGCGCACCAAAGGCTTTGAACGAAAGTTGTAAATAGGGTTGATCAGAAACCCCCTGCAGCCCTTTTGCATAGAACAAGGCAGAGCCGTAATAACTCCCTGCCAACCATGGTTTTCCGTTGAGGGTTGCCGCCAATTCCCTGGCGTCGGAAGCAGCAGCATTTACAGATGGAACCTTTTCGCTACCTCCCGGATAATTACTGCCTATATTTACAAGGTAAAATCCCTGGTCAAATCCATTTGCCTTGCCAGCAGTTTGCAACACAACAAAAGGAGTGTCGCCAGGGCTGGCAGACGTTACTACCTGGTCGTTCAGTTTCATTTCAATGACTTTAAAAGAAAATCGCTTGCCGTTTTTATCCACAGCATCGAGTTGAGAACCAGTTTTCATTTGTCCCATTTGAATGCTGACGGCAGCCGAATACTCGCCTCGATCGGCATTGTCGATAAACACCATCTCAACCAGTGCCTGCAACGAGGTATTGGCACCCACTTCTTTCACCGATGATTCGGATGAGGTTGACTGGCACGATGATAAATTGAAAAAAATAATGAGGCTATACAGGATGTTCATGGTATTATGTTTCATGTTTACAAAAATGATAGATTAAAAAATGCGCATTTCAGGACGGCCTTTCGCCAGGAATCTAAATTTTGACGCAAGATGACCGGTTTGAGGCCTTTCTTAAAATGTGTTTTTCAGGAATGGTAGATTTGAGGTTAGGAGTGGCAGATATTAGCGTATAAAGAACCAAAGCAGGTTTATTCTACCACTCCTGACCCCAAACCCACCGCTCCTGAAAATTTCGAGTTGATATGGAGCCCGACTTTGTACCTTTCCTATATGATTCAAAGGCATGTTTTCTTTTGGCTTGTTTTTGGAATGGCCGTGCAGCATCTTCACAGCCAAACACGGCATTGGGTTGTTCCCAATGGAGATATCTATTTGCTGGAAAATTTCAATCCAGACCCACCTGCGCTTTTTATTGAAAATATTGAACAAAAGGGCATTTACCCCATCTCCAACTATGTAGTCGGGCAGGATAGCCTGGGTTTTTTATGGCTGTCAGGACAAGGTGGACCCCTGCTCCGATACGATGGCCTTTCCATGAAAAAATACCAGCCGGAAGGACTTCAAAACTTCCAGGAGGGCATTTATACCATTGAGTCAGTAGGCAACCAATTGTGGTTGCCCATGAAAAACGGACTGGGTTGCTACAACCTGACAAATGGAAATCTGAAAACCATCGAAAATAACATCCAAGCCAATGACAGTCTGGTGGTATCCGTTTTTTATGATTCCAGGCGAAAAAAAGTAGTGGTTAATTTTGGAGAAGATGCCGCGGTCAAACTTGCTGTTTTCGATCCGGTAGCCGGACGCTATACACAGATACTCGATGGTATTCCTCAAAATGCCTACACAGGAGAGCCTTTGGAGTTTTCCCCAAAATACTATGCTGAAATGGCAATGGACGACAATGGCCATTACTGGGTGAATGCTGTTTTTGAAAAAGACAATATGTTGCTCTCCCTTGATCCGGAAAGCGGAGAATGGCTTGCCTACCCTTTCCTTCAATACCGGGAAAATGGGAAACCCAATCCAGAACCCTGGAAATATACCATGCTGGAGATCCTGCTCGACCAGGATGGCAGGCACATATGGACCAGCGGTTTTTATGGTGGATTGAAGTGCTTTGACAAGGTTACCCGGCGTTGGCAACAGTATATGGTCAATGTTCCGGAGCATGAATTTGCTGCCAATTGCATAGTCGATATAGCACAATATAACGAGCAAACCCTGCTGTTGGGTTCAAACCTTGGATTGCATTTGTTCGACAAGCGAACTGGTAGATTGTACAACTACAACCTGTCGCCCAAGGGCGCAGGAAACCATTTCAGCCGCACCATAAGCAAAGTAAGCCTTGACCGGGATGGAAATGCATGGATCACCAGTGTGGTTACAGGACTGCACAAAATAGACCCCAGAAAACAGTTTTTTCAAAAAGAGCACCAACTGCCAATTGATTTTTCCCCTTATGATTTTTATCGTGACAAAGCTACTGGCAAGGCTTTTTTTCTGGGAATCAATTTTCAGGACAACGACTGCCAACTCTTGTTTTTAAACGAAAAAACGGGGGAATACTCCTGCCAAAGTATTCCGGTTCGACTTGTTACGCTTCAGCCTGATCCGGATAAAAGGGTTTTGTGGGCAGGGGCTACCACTGGTGGACTTTGGCAGATTGACATTGTCAGCAACATGGCAAAGCAGGTGCGCATGCCCATCACAGGCCTGGAAGGCGCAACCACTGCCAGCCTTGGCGGCTGCCATCTCAGTCGCGATGCCTCCGGCAACATGTGGCTGGGTACTGGTAAATATGGGTTGATAAAATACGAGCGACAACATCGTGTTTTCCGGGCAATTGTATCGAAAACAGGCCAAAACAAACTGTTGCTATCCAACGCCCTTCAGGCAGTTTTTGTAGACAAAAACGGGAGCATTTGGGTTAATTATTTGGATAAAAAAATACAATTTGTCACGAAAATCACAGAATCGTCAACAGAAGATTTTTCATCCCTCCACTTTTCACTGCCCGGGGGAAAAGTGTCCATTAGCAGTGTCTGGGCACAAAATTTTGCCGAAACCTCCGACAAATCGATTTGGGTTCAGGGTATGCTGCAGCTTTTTCGGCTGCGAAGCAACTCGGACAGTTTTGAACTTGTACCCGACATTACGCCAACCTACGGCATCATTACAACCGATACAAAAGGCAATTTATGGGTCAATTCCAAGGGTCGTGTTCATTGTTTTGATGCCTCAACACAACGTTGGAAACATTTTGGCTCCAAAGACGGCTTCCCGCTGGCGACCCCCTACGAGTTGATGTCCAATTGCTATGATGAAAAAATATACTTTACTGGCACTTGCTTTTGGTATCCTGCCGATTTGCGATTCAACGAGGTCATGCCCCGGCCTGTTTTTACTGCATTTAAAGTCAATGAGAAAGAACTTGATCTCAACGGTAAGGACCTCAATTTTGTAAAAGAACTTAGATTGGAAGCCGGTCAGCGTTCATTTACCATTGAATTTGCCGGATTGAGTTATACAAATTCAGAAGACAACCAGTTTGCCTACCAACTGCTTGGACTGGACGACAATTGGGTGTTTTGTGGAAACCGACATACAGCCTCCTTCACACAACTTCCCCCGGGAGTCTATACTTTTCGGCTCCAGGTTGCCAATTCGGATACCGAACTGCACCAGAAATGGAATCAGGAACCGGCTGAATTGCGGATCATTATTTCGGGTTATTTTTACCAAACCACCTGGTTTAAACTTCTGGCGGGAATTGTTTTAATCGCCGGATTTTATTTTCTCTGGAAAGTAAGAATGCAGGATATCCAAAACGAAGCGCGTTTACGCGAACGGGAAGCGGAATTTCAAAAACAGCTGGCAGAAGTGGAAATGTCGGCACTCCGCTCTCAAATGAACCCACATTTTATCTTCAATGTACTCAACAGCATCAACCGCTATACCCTGGACCACGATGCCGATACAGCATCTACATACCTGACAAAATTTGCAAGACTGGTGCGCATGGTCCTGGAAAACAGCCGCAACCTGTATGTCACGCTCCAGAGCGACTTGACAGCATTGCGACTATACACCGAAATGGAGGCGATGCGCTTTAAGGAAAAACTGCAGTTCCACATTGAGGTGGCGCCGGATATCGATCAACAATATGTAAAAATTCCACCGATGCTCATCCAACCTTATGTAGAAAATGCCATCTGGCACGGCCTGATGCACAAAAAGTCCGGCGGAACAGTATGGATCAAGGTAATGCAAGCATCGGAATCGTTTTTAAACGTAGAGATAAAAGATGATGGAATTGGAAGAGCGGCTGCTATGGTGTTGAAAAGCAAATCTGCAGTAGAAAGTAAATCATTTGGTATGCACATTACTTCCCAACGCCTTGATTTGGTAAACAAACTGTACCACACTGAGTTAAGCGTTTCCGTTCAGGATTTATTGGATAGAAATGGCCTGGCAGCCGGAACGATCGTTGTTTTAAAAATTCCTGTTTAAAAAATTACACCATGAAAACCATAATACTCGACGACGAGCCCGATAGCATCCACGTACTGCAGCGCCTGCTTGAAAAGCACTGTCCGGAACTGCATGTAGAGGCTTCCTGTACCGACAGTGAGGAGGGCCTGTTGCTCATCAAACAGATCAAACCAGAACTCGTTTTTCTTGATATCGAGATGCCCCGGCTTAATGGTTTTCAGCTGATTGAGGCACTCGGCGACCAACGCATGATGCTCGTTTTCACAACGGCGTACGACAAATATGCACTCAAAGCATTCAAATTTAGCGCATTAGACTATTTACTAAAACCCATTGACCCCCGATCTGATCAAGGCCGTCGCCAAAGCAATGGAGCGAAGGGAAATTGATCACCGGCAAATTGACATCCTCCAGCACCAAATGCAACCTGCGAAACGGCTGAGTGGAAAATTGCTTTACCCAACCAACATGGCTTTACTTTTGTGGATATCCATACAATTCTATACGTGGAAAGTGATGGAAGTTATTCCAAGATCTATCTCCAATCAGAAGAGGTTTACCTCGTCACAAAATCCATTGGCGAAGTAGAGGACGTGTTAGAAACTGAGTCTTTTTATCGAACACACAGACAGTATATTATTAATCTGAATTTTATTAAGGACTATGTTCGTGGAGATGGTGGATATTTGATCATGCAAAATGGCAAAACTGTGCCCATTGCCAGAAACAGGAAGGAAGAGTTTCAGATGCTTTTTGCACGGCTATAAGCCAATCCTATCGACCATTGGGTAAAAATCTTCCCCGGCTTTTTGATATCTTCACCATCAAAACCGACGCCCATGCGCCTTCTCCCCTTTTTACTTTTTCTCTTCCCGATAGGCCGTGTAATCTCGCAAAACCTGAGTGCCACGCCGATGATGAATAGCATAGGAATAAATGTGACGCTTCCTCCCGATTTTGATCCGGATGGATACGGACATTGCTCCATCCGCTACCGAGAAACATCTTCTCCTGACTGGCAGGAAGGATTTCATGGCGATCGGATCAAATTGAATGGCGCAGACCAGTACCGCCTCAGTTTGTTTCTCCTGGAGCCTGGAACCTCCTACACCTTTGAAGTTACGCTGGTTGATTCCGTCCCAAATTACGACGTCCTTATTTTTCCCTCCCTGTCAGTTTATACCCTGCCGGAAGCTACTTTTGCTACCGGAAACAACCTCAAATACGTGGCGCCCAATGGAAGCGGAACTGCTTATTCGGCAGTGCAACCCGGGAAATTAAGTGCTTTATTGTCGAGCGGACAAGTCGGCTGTGGGACCACCATTATGCTCATGGATGGCATATATTCCGAAATGAACTTATCGCTAAACCTGACCAGCGATTGCAGCGAAAACAATCCCATCACCTTTATGGCTGTCCCTGGGGCGCACCCCACTTTCGATGGCGCAGTGGCAGTATCCAACTGGACACCTCATGCCTCCGATCCAAATCTCTATTCAGCGGCTCTTCCCCCTGGAACGGATTTTACGAATCTTTGCCTGCTCAATGGACAGATGTTGTATCCCTACCCCACCCTGACGGCTAATATCCTGTTTGGCAATTACAACTTGTCCAACCTCAACCTGCAATCTGACGGCTTTATCCGCGACAACAATGTCATTTGGATAAAAACGGCAGTAGGAACCAACCCAAATAACGGCACGGTATTGGTATCTAAGGCATTTCGTTTTCTCACCGTTTATGGGAACAATAAGCAGGCCTATCTAAAATTTAAAGGCATAACAGTAAAAAACATTGGCAAATCTAATGTCAACGGAACGACTGCTTATAGCGCCATTGCCTTTGATTTTCGGAATTTACACCATGTAGTTTTCGACAGTTGCAGCATGGAATACGATAATTTCCACGTGGTTTTCACAGGTCAATGCAACGATATTCTGATTCAAAATTGCCGGTTCAAACAGGGCAACGGGCTTTGGTCGCATGCCATGACAAAAAAATCGAACGACGGCAGCCTTTTATTCCCAACTTCGATGGCGCGGTTTGGTGAAACTGGGGCTATAAACCTGAGCGACAACAAACGAATAATTATTAAAAACAATGTATTTGAGGGTACCAATTCGGGTGTTGTATCTAATTTTAATACAGGTTTAATTGAAGAGGCAGATATTTACGAAAATATTTTTACAGATAATTTTGATGCCATAGAATGCGATGGCAATTGGTGCAATTTACGGGTTTGGCAAAACGAAATCATACGCCCGATGGCGGGCTTTTCCATTGCGCCGCCGCAAATTGGTCCGCGGTATTTCTACCGTAATACCATCCACCATTTGACGGGTCGACATAACGTACAAGATGATCCATATTTTATTGGTTGCCAACCAGTTACACAGTACAACTCATCAAGCCTGGGAATAAAAACAAATTCAGGTGTGGTGAGTGTTGATCCTGCCAATCTCTATTTCATCAACAACACTTTCCACTCCAGCGACTCGCTCGGATATGCTTTCAGTTCCTGGGATTCGGAGTGGAGAAATGCATATTTCATCAACAATATTTTTTATGATGAAACAAAAAACCCGGGTTATTTTCACAGCCTGGCAAATAAACCCAATTATCAGTTTTCTTCGACACACGATGATTATTTTAGCAAAAATGAAAACGCGCCTTTGCTGGTTGCAAAGGAAATTCACGGACAGTTTGTTTGCCATGAAATTTTTAGCATTTTTAACTTTCAGGGTGATTTGCAAACCATTTCAGGCAGTTCCAATATTAGCTTCACAAACACCAGGCAACTTGATCCGAAATTTATCAACCTACAGGATGGAGGATTTGAACTTTCGGCTGGGAGTCCATTAATCGATCAGGGCATCGAGGTTCCTGGCTTTTACGACTTTTCAGGTGCAGCACCCGATATTGGTGCAAAAGAAACGGCGCTGGTTGGCATGGCCAGTACCCCTTCCCAATCAGAGAGAATTTCGATCTTTCCCAACCCGGCTAACAATCAGGTAAACATCTTGTTGAGCCACTCGATAGAAAATGGAATGCTCTATATTTGCAACAGCAGCGGCCAAATTGTATTCAAACGCCACTTTGCTGACACATCCGCAATTTTCCTACCGCTGGATTTGAGCAGTGGCGTTTATTTCATCCAGATTTGCATTGAAAATGACAGGATTTGGAATAAATTGCTGTTGGTACAACATTGAAAAAAGCATCCTCAAAAAAATACCCATGACAGAAACCACCATTATCGCCCAAACCACCAACTGGATCAAATCCGTTGTCATTGGCTGCAATTTTTGCCCCTTTGCTGCCAAAGCACTGCTTAAAAAAGGCATTCGTTTTGTCGTGTCACCCGAAAGTTCAGTTGCTAAAAGCATGGAAAATTTGGCCGATGAATTTCGATTCCTCGACAACAATCCTGAAACGGAAACCACCCTGCTTATTTTCCCGGACAACTTCAGCGATTTTAACGAATACCTTGATCTCGTAGACCTGGCAGAAGCCTTGTTGGACGATCTGGGTTACGAAGGCATATACCAGGTCGCAAGTTTCCACCCGGAGTATGTTTTTGCCGGCGCAGAAGACGATGATCCCGCCAATTACACCAACCGCTCCATTTACCCCATGCTCCACATTATTCGGGAAGACAGCATCACAGCAGCACTGGAGAACTACCCCGGTGCAGAGAATATCCCGGAGCACAACATCGCCTTTGCCCAACAAAAAGGCTTGTTGTACATGCAAATGCTCCGCGCCGCCTGTATCGAGGGGTAGGTGTTGGTCTTTAGCAATCGGTCATTGAACATTGCATATCGGATACCGGATACTGGCCTGAAAACATTTTTTGTATGAAGCTTATAATAACAGGCTCCCTTCTTTTCCTACTTCCCTTCCTGGCGCTGAGCCAAAGCAGTGATCTGGGCAATTGGTACATCTATTTTGGCAACAAAAAGATCAACAACAGCTGGAACTGGCACCACGAAGTCCAGTACCGGAACTACAATTTCTTTGGCGACCTGGAGCAATTGCTGTTGCGAACGGGCATTGGATACAACCTGTCGGAAAACAACAACAATGTTTTGCTGGGCTATGGCTATGTATTGTCTGAAAACTACCTGGCTGGAAGCAATGAAAAAGCAGCCGTCAAGGAACACCGAATTTACCAGCAATATATCACCCGCCAGGCATTCGGCAGGGTGCAGATCCAACACCGCTACCGTTTTGAGCAGCGCTTCGTAGCCGATAAATTCAAGATGCGCTTCCGGTATTTTCTTTCCCTCAATATTCCGCTCAACAACAACAAAGTTGTGCCCAAAACTTACTATATTTCAGCCTACAACGAGTTGTTTTTAAATACAAAATCGGTAGTATTCGACCGCAACCGTTTGTATACAGGGTTAGGATATAAACTCAATGAAAATTTGAAAATGGAATTGGGTTACATGACCCAATATTTTGAAAAAGGCAGTCGGGACCAACTCAACATTATCGCTTTTTTAAGTTTCTGAGGCAGCTGGCGAATGTTGTGGGTTTATAGGAAATCATTTCCAGTTACTGCCTGCAATTGCCAAACATGACAGACCATGGAAGATAAAATCATGCAATTGTTGTACGATCCATTGGTGATCAAACTGGTCACCATATTTATCGGCGTATTCATCATTTGGCTGATCATCAAATACATCCAGAAAAACCTGTTTTCCAAAATAAAGGACAACGACAACCGCTACCGCACCAAAAAATTCAGTGCTTTCGTGGGGTATTTTCTTGCCCTGGTACTCATCAGCATTGTTTTCAGCGACAAGCTCGGGGGATTTACCATGGCACTAGGCGTAGCCGGCGCTGGCATTGCATTTGCCTTGCAGGAAGTCATTGCTTCCTTTGCTGGATGGCTGGCCATCCTGTTTGGCGGGTTTTACAAGCCCGGCGATCGCGTCCAGTTGGGCGGCATCAAAGGTGATGTGATGGACATTGGCGTGCTGCGCACCACCTTGATGGAAACGGGCCAGTGGGTTGATGGCGACCAGTACAACGGCCGTATTGTGCTGGTGGCCAACAGCTTTGTGTTTAAAGAACCCGTTTTCAATTACTCCGGTGAATTTCCCTTTTTGTGGGATGAGATAAAAATACCCATCCAGTACGGCAGCGATTACAACATGGCCAAGGCTATTTTTTTATCCGTCGGCGCTGAGGTTGCTGGCGACTTGTCCAGGCTTTCTTTAGAAAAATGGACATTGCTCCAAAACAAATACCGCCTGGAAGATGCCCAAACAAACCCCATGGTATTTTTGTTGGCCAACGACAATTGGGTGGAGTTCACCCTGCGGTATGTTGTGGCCTATAGAAGCCGCCGGTTGACAAAATCAGACCTGTTTGGTAAAATTTTAGAGCGGGTGGATGCTACAAATGGCAAGGTTAAATTTGCCTCCGCTACCTTCCACTTGGTGGAAGCGCCGGAATTTAAGGTAAACCTTTCTGGCCCTAAAGCCTGACAGGTATTGGTCTTTGGGTGTTGGTCTTTGGCTTTGCCCCGATGGATTAACCACTTGGTTTCCAATCTACTAAACGCGATCAAAACCCAAAGACTAAAGACCAATACCCAACCCCATCTTCCCTATTTAACATATACTGTTTTTCGGTTTACAAATTCCAGGATACCATCCCGTGACAGTTCGCGCCCGTATCCGGAACGCTTCGTACCACCAAATGGCAGCCTTGGATCCGATTTCACCAATTCGTTGATGAAATAAGCGCCGTCGCTCACCCTGTCGGCCTGGGCAACCGCCTTTTCCAAATTGGTGGTGCACACCGTAACGCCCAACCCGTATTTGGATTGGGCTGCCAGTTGGAATGCGTGATCGGAATCCTTGGCACGAATCATTGCGGCCAATGGGCCAAAAGTCTCTTCGTCAAAAGCCGGCATGCCAGGCAGTACATCACCCAAAATGGTGGGCGCATGGTAACAATCTTTTTGACTGCCGCCCAGAAGCAATTGAGCACCCATCTCCATGGAGGCATTTACTTGCTGTTGCAATTGGTCGGCCAGGTCCCTTCTTGCCAGCGGCCCTACCTGTGTTGTTTCGAGCATGGGGTCGCCCGACTTGAGTTGGCGAACCCCTTCCGTAAACTTGGCCACAAACGTGTCGTAGATGGCATCCACCAGGATAAACCGCTTGGCGGCGATACAACTCTGCCCGCAATTCAGCATTCTGGCTGTTAGGGCCGTTTGCACGGCTTTATCCATGTCGGCATCTTCCCACACGATAAAAGCGTTGTTGCCACCCAACTCGAGCAAGGATTTTTTGAGGTGCCTTCCGGCAATTTCCGCCACTGCGGCCCCGGCGCGTTCGCTGCCCGTAAGGGTAACAGCTTTTATGGCATCGTGCGCAATGATGTTTTCTGTTTTATCATGGTGAACCATCAGGTTCTGAAAAACGCCTTTGGGAAATCCGGCCAGGGTAAAAACTTCTTCTATTTGTCTGGCGCAGCCAAAAACATTGGAGGCGTGTTTCAAAATACCCGTATTGCCGGCCATCAACGTCGGTGCTGCAAATCGGAAGACCTGCCAAAAGGGAAAGTTCCAGGGCATAATGGCCAGCACACAACCAATGGGATCGTGCCGGACAAAACTCTGATGGGCATCGGTTTCAATAAATTCATGCGCAAGAAAGCCTTCCGCCTGCTCGGCGTAATAATCACAGACCCAGGCACACTTGTTTACTTCCGCCCGCGATTCCGCAATGGGTTTTCCCATTTCCAGGGTAATCATGCAGGCGTACTCCGCTACCCTATCGCGAAGTACCTGGGCCGCTTTGCTCATCAATTCCGCGCGGTCCGAAATAGAGACTTTTCGCCAGGATTCAAAAGCAGTTTGTGCCGTATTGAGCATAGCTTGCTGCGCTGATGCGCTGTGTTCCTGGTGCGTTTCAATTACCCGACCGTCGAAGGGATAAATACTCTTGAATTCCATGTGTTTATTAATTTACGCTACTGATATTTCAAAAAATTGCACCCCAACTGTGGCTTACCGCAAGAGCACTAATGTGGTTATTTTAAAAAGATCGAAACCAAATCACCCACTTGGCCATTCTAAAATCTAACAGGAGTTGACGCAGAGGGTTGCCCCATTTTTATTATATTTGTAAATCAGGCCAGCCCATTTTTTCGGCATTTATTCTCCCTGCCTGGAGATCCCCTTCTTTATTGCCCAAGCTTCGTCTGGCACGAACAGATTTTCTTTAATATCAATTTTATTACAAATTATGCATCCCTTAGATTTAACCATTTTTATTGTCTACATGCTCGCCCTGTTGGGGATCGGGTTCTATTTTTTGCGCAAAAACAAAAGTACAGACGATTTTTTTGTCAGCGACCGCAACATGTCGAGCTGGCACATCGGATTGTCGGTTGTTGCCACCGATGTAGGTGGTGGTTTTTCTATTGGTTTGGGTGGCCTGGGCTTTATGATGGGGCTTTCTGGCTCCTGGATGTTGTTTACCGGGCTTCTTGGCGCCTGGATTAGCGCTGTTTGGCTAATCCCCAAAGTGTACAAGTTGGGGCATGAAAAACGCATGACCACGTTCCCTCAATTGTTCAACCACTATTACAACGGAAAAGTTGCCCTGTTGGCTGGCATCATTTCTGCCATCGGTTACCTGGGGTTTACCAGTTCACAAATGCTGGCAGGCGCCAAACTGGCTGCCGCCTCCTTTGAAAACCTTGATATATTTACTGCCCTGCTGATTATGGGCATCGTCACCATTTTGTATACTGTAATGGGTGGTATGACGGCCGTCATATACACCGATACAGTGCAATGGATCGTGCTCATGCTGGGCCTGATCCTGGTGGGCATCCCACTCTCCTACACTGCCATTGGTGGCTGGCCTGAAATCCACAGAACACTCGAGCCTGAAATGCTGTCGCTCACCAACATCGGGTGGCAAACCATCGTCAATTGGGCCGTTACCATCATCCCGATCTGGTTTGTAGGCATGACCCTTTACCAGCGCATTTATGCCAGCCGAAGTGAACAATCGGCTAAAAAAGCCTGGTACATTGCCGGTTTGTTCGAATGGCCGATCATGGCCTTTATGGGCGTAGTACTCGGACTGTTTGGCCGTGTTGCTGCAGAACAGGGCATGTTTGCAGGACTTGGGTTTGCCAGTGCTACCGACATGGACCCAGAGTTAGGGCTTCCATTGCTGCTCCGGCATATACTTCCTGTTGGCCTGCTAGGCGTGATGATGTCGGCTTATTTTTCAGCAATCCTGTCTACCGCCGACAGTTGCCTGATGGCGGCTTCGGGCAATATGCTGACCGATATTTTACAAAAAATATTCCCACGGCTGCAGGCCCACCCCAAAGTGCTGCAGTTTACCCAATTGCTCACCCTCCTGTTGGGTTTACTGGCCATTTTCCTGGCAGCACGGATGCAGAATGTACTGGAACTGATGTTGTACTCCTATGCCTTTATGGTGTCGGGCCTGCTGGTCCCTTTGGTTGCGGCCATGTTCTTCCATCAACGCAATTGGAAGGCGGCCATGGCTGCTATGTTGGGCGGCGGCAGTACCACCATATTGCTGACCAGTTTAAAGACCCCGCTTCCATTAGGCCTGGATGCCAATATTTTTGGTATATTGGTATCCTTGCTGCTGTTCGTTTCGGCGAACCTTATATTTCCTATGTCTAAAATCAATTCAAACACATGAAACATATTCTGATTACCCCCCAAAGCGGGGAACATGCACAATACACCAGTGGCGCCATCGCTACTTTTTTGGAACAACACCTCGACCAATTTGGCGACGTACGGCAAGACATCCTCAAGGCCATACAATATGCCCTCAATCCCAGCCGCGGAGGATTGCTGATCCTTGGTATAGACAACGAAACATTGGTTGGCGCCGTAGTCATCAACCATACCGGGATGGAGGGCTATATACCATCCAATATCCTGGTATACATCGCCGTACACCGGGAGTATCGTGGTAAAGGCATTGGTAAAATGCTGATGATTGATGCCATCAAAAACACCAGCGGCGGTATTGCGTTACATGTAGAACCCGATAACCCAGCCAAAGGACTGTATGAAAAACTGGGCTTTACCAATAAGTACCTCGAAATGCGTTACCAACCATCCAATCACTAAGACATGCCAGTCAACTACGAACAACTCCAACAATTCCGCCGCCGCCTGCACGAGTATCCGGAGGTATCGGGCGATGAAAAAGCTACCGCCGAAAAAGTGCTTGCATTCCTGTTGCCTTATGCACCCGACGAAATCCTGACGGCCGTGGGTGGCCATGGCATCATTGCCACCTGGGATTCCGGAAAACCGGGCCCTGATATCCTTTTCCGGGCCGAACTCGATGCTCTTCCCATCCAGGAAATCAATGGTTTTGCGTATGCATCCAGTCGGCCAGGCGTATCGCACAAATGCGGTCACGATGGCCATACTACCATCCTCTGTGGCCTGGCGCAGCACCTATTTGCGCAAAAACCAGCCAGTGGAAGGGTGCGGCTGCTGTTTCAGCCTGCCGAGGAAAATGGCGAAGGCGCAAAAGCCATGCTGGCAGACGTACGGTTCAGTCCAATAAAACCAGATTACGTTTTTGCCTTGCACAACCTCCCAGGTTATCCGCTCGGACAGATTGTGGCAAGGAACAACACCTTTACTGCCGCCGTCAACAGCATTATCATACACCTGAACGGCAAAACCTCCCATGCCGCAGAACCCGAACATGGGATCAATCCGGCGCTTGCCGTTGCGGAGATCCTCCAGGAAAGTCTGGCCCAGGCCGATAACCACCCCGAAAAAGCTGGCATGCGGGTCGTAACGCCCGTTTGCGTGGAACTGGGAGAGAAAGCCTATGGTATCTCAGCAGGTGCTGCAGCGGTACACCTGACCATTCGGTGCTGGGACGACGATAATCTGAAGCAATTGGAAACAGACATTGTGTCTTTGTCGCGTAAAATTGCTGAAAAACACCAATTGGACATTAGGTTTGAATACACCCAAACCTTCCATGCCAACATGAACGACACCACTGCGGCCAACATGGTTCGGGCCGGCGCCAAGGCTAAAGGCTTACCACTTATCGAACGCCCCTACCCTTTCAAATGGGGGGAAGATTTTGGCCTGTTTACCGCCCATTTCCGGGGCTGCATGTTCGGCATCGGTGCCGGAGAAGCCTGCCCGGCGCTGCACAACCCTGATTATGATTTCCCCGATGCATTAATTGAAACCGGGGTGACAATTTACACAGGCATTATGGAAGCCATTCAACAAGAAAATTCAATACATGTTTGACACATCCACCATAGAACTGAGTGCATCGGCCCTGCGCAACAACCTCCGTTTTATAAAAAAACAAATGAAACCGGGTGTGCGCTTGTGCTGTGTGGTGAAAGGCAACGCCTACGGACATGGGATAGCCGAATATGTGCCCATGGCCATGGGTTTTGGCGTCGATTATTTTGCCGTACACTCAGCCGAGGAAGCTTATCAATTGCAGCAGGCGGTGCCCAACATGCCCGATCTGTTCGTGATGGGCGCCATTGAAGATGAAGCCGGTGGAATGGGCCATACACCATGAGATTGAGTTTGCGGTGTTTGACGTGGAGCGCTTGCAAACAGCCCTGGATTACGCCAAATCGTTGGGCATCAAGGCGAAAATCCACCTGGAAGTTGAAACGGGTATGCGCAGAACAGGATTTACGCATTACCAAATACCGGCTTTGTGCAGTTTTTTAAAACAACATGCAGCGCACATCACTTTTCAGGGCTTGTTTACGCACCTTGCCGGCGCAGAAAGCCTGGCCAACCATTTCAGGGTATCGAACCAGATTATCAATTTCCAGTTATCTTTGGAAATGTTTGCCAAAGAAAATCTCCATCCGGTGTACTTCCACACCGCTTGTTCGGCAGCCCTGATCAACTACCCTAATGCGCCCGGCAATATGCTGCGGATCGGTATTTTACAATACGGTTTTTGGCCCAACCAGGAAAGCCATATCCGGTTTTGTGGCGAAACGGACAACACACCCGATATTTTGAAGCGGGTAATTCGATGGACGACCCGGGTTATGACTGTCAAGGAAGTAAAAAAAGGCAGTTTTATTGGCTACGGAACTTCCTATCTGTCGCACAAAAACATGAAACTTGCCGTAATTCCCATCGGGTACTCCCATGGCTACAGCCGGAACCTGAGCAACGTGGGTTCCGTACTAATCAATGGAAAAGTAGCGCAGGTTGTCGGCACAGTAAACATGAACAGCATCTCAGTTGACATCACACAGGCAGGCCCTGTAAAGAAAGGCGACGAGGTGGTGCTCATTGGCCGGCAAAACGGCAAAGCCATCTCGGTGAATTCTTTTGGTGAACAAAGTCACCAATTGAATTATGAACTCCTGACCCGTCTTCCTTCTAAAATCCCACGCATTGTAAATCCATAGTATATGGCGTTTTTAAAATTGTACCGAAACAAATTGCAGCACAATTACAAACACCTTGACAAATTGTTTGCCGACAACCATATCGAGTGGGGCGTGGTGACCAAATTACTTTGCGGCAACCCGCTATTCCTTAAGGAACTCCTGGCACTCGGTGTTACAGAAATGCACGATACCCGTCTCACCAACATCAAAGCCATCAAAGCACTCGATTCCTCTGTACAAACCGTATACATCAAGCCTCCTGCCAAACGCAGTATCCCCCGAATCATCAAATACGTTGATGTTAGTTTCAACACCGATCTCTCCACCATTCGTCTGCTCAGTGAAGAAGCGGGCAAACAAAAAAAGTTGCACAAAATCATCATTATGGTGGAGATGGGCGATCTACGGGAAGGTGTAATGGGCGATCATCTGGTTGAATTTTACCAGCAAGTATTCCAACTTCCCAATATCGAAATTATTGGCATCGGCACCAACCTGAATTGCCTGAACGGAATACTCCCCAATCAGGACAAACTAATACAACTAAGTTTGTACAAACAGCTCCTGGAAGCCAGGTTTAACCGCAAAATCCATTGGATTTCGGGCGGCACCAGCGTCACACTCTCCCTCCTGCTGAACAAGCAAATCCCGAAGGATGTCAACCATTTCCGGATCGGTGAAGCCCTGTTTTTTGGCAACGACCTGTTCACTGGCCAGCCTTTTAAAGGCATGGAAACAGGTGTATTCAAATTGTATACTGAAATCATCGAGCTCTATGAAAAGCCGATCATTCCTACCGGCGATCAAATTGAAAACGTTGCGGGAAACATACCCGAATTTGACCCGGAAGACTATGGAAAAACCACCTTCCGGGCAATACTTGATGTCGGTTTGCTGGATCTAAACCCCAATTACCTGCAACCGGTTGATGATACCATTCAAATCATCGAAGCCAGTTCAGATATGCTGGTTGTTGACCTGGGTGAAAACAACCATGGTTACAAAACCGGCGACCTCATCAGTTTCAATTTGCGGTACATGGCCGTTTTAGGACTCATGAATTCAAATTACATCGACAAGCAGGTGAACTGATATGGACTGGTTGTTCCCTGTTCGAAAAATTTTCTGACGTGGTCCCCTACCAACGCATACAAGCAATTGCAGATCTGGTATATTTGTAGGAAGAACAAGGTTGAGGTATTGCCATCGGCATCTGACTTAACTTGAATAGAAAACCATCAATACTTATCCACTGCATGAAATCACTTTACCTGCTCCCAGCACTGCTGTGCATCTCCTTCTATGGCCAGGCGCAAAAACAATTCACGGCCATAGGTGCCGGTTACAGCACCGCCCAATTAACGCAGCAGCAGTTTTCCGATTTAATTGTTGCGGTCAACAACAACAATGCAAGCCTAAGCCAACCGTTTTCCCGCGAAGACCAATACCAGGGCTACAACGTTTTTATGGCATTTATGGGTGAAAAAGCACTGTTCAGCATTAACCTGTCCAAACTTCGAAACAAGTACCAGGCAATGGGCACGATCCCAGCGGTCAGTACCAACGAAGCCACTTATACCATTACTTCCAGCCATACCAACGTGGGTTTCGGACTCGACTATTTTCCGGTTTCCTTCCTGGGACTGGGCGTTGATGCCGGGTACAACTACTCCACTTTTAAAAATGCGGCTAAAGACCTGTTTTTCGGGGAATCCAATTCCGTGGTGGATAAAAAAGGTGGTCTGATGGCGGGCGTCAATGTCATCCTGCAAATTCCACTGGGCCAGAAAGCCTTCCTGCAACTGCAACCTTTTTACACCAAGGCTTTGTACAAAAATGACATGAACAACCTGGCAATCATCTATTTGGGCGCCAATAACACTGCCTCGGAAACGACCACCATCAGCGGTTTTGGCGGGCATGTGAAGCTAGGCATTAAAATCCAATAGTCGCTGGGGTTCACTGATTGCGTGCCATTTTTGGGGCCGCCACTGGACAGTCCGCTGTCTCCAATTTTTCTTATTATATTGCCCCCAAAACCGGCTGTTTTATGGATTTATTCCACCTTCTTTCCATTCTTATCGTGCTATCCGCGGGATTTGCCTACATCAATTTCCGGATATTGAAACTGCCCAATGCTATTGGATTGATGCTGGTCTCACTCCTGTTTTCGTTGGGAATCATTGCCCTGGGGTATGTTTTTCCCGATACCAAACGCATATTGACGTCTGCGGTGGGAAACATCAATTTCAGTTCCCTCTTGCTCGAAGGCATGCTAAGTTTCATGCTCTTTGCCGGCGCCATTCACATCAAGTACAAGGACCTCAAATCCGAAAAACTGAGCATCCTGCTTTTTTCTACGTTTAGTGTAGTCATCAGCACGTTTCTGATCGGGGGCGCCACGTTTTACCTGCTCAACGCGCTGGGTTTACCCGTCAGTTTTCTCACAGCATTGCTGTTTGGCGCACTCATCTCCCCTACCGACCCCATTGCAGTACTGAGTATCCTTAAAAGTGCCGGCGTATCAAAATCACTGGAAACCAAAATTGCCGGCGAGTCGCTTTTCAACGACGGTGTGGCGGTCGTAGTGTTCATCACCATACTGGAACTGGCGCAACCTGGTGCAGACCTGGGGGTGGGCAGTGTGCTTACCTTGTTCGGCCAGGAAGCCATAGGCGGCATACTGCTGGGCATTTTACTGGGAGTATTGGGTTACAAACTTATCGCCAGTATCGACCACTACCAGGTAGAGGTGCTGATTACCCTGGCGGTGGTCATGGGAGGCTACACTTTTGCGCATTACGTGCATGTTTCCGGCCCATTGGCCATGGTGGTGGCTGGTTTGATCGTTGGCAACCATGGCAAGCTTTATGGCATGTCAGACCTCACCGCCGAATACGTGGATAAGTTTTGGGAGCTGATCGACGAGATCATGAACGCTATATTGTTTGTGCTGATTGGGCTCGAGTTATTGGTCATCAACATCAGCCCGACGGTTCTCCTGGCGGGCGGGTTAATGATTGTGATTGCACTGGCAAGTCGGTACATTTCAGTTTGGGTGCCCGCATTGGTCATCAGCCTGCGAGAGAAAATCACCAGAAAAACGCTGGTCATCCTCACCTGGGGTGGCTTACGCGGCGGCATCTCCATCGCCCTGGCCCTGTCTATCCCCGTTGAATACGGACGCGATATTTGGGTAACCATCACCTACATCATCGTATGCTTCTCCATCCTGGTGCAAGGCATGACCATCGGGAAACTGGCAAAAAGGGGAACGTAATTGGTCTTTGGGTGTTGGTTTTTAGCCTTTGGACATTGAACTTGGGGGGGGGGGAGATTTCATCTGCGAAGCCCTGAATGACTTTGCCATAAAAGAACTTAGCCCTATTTTTGAGAGCAAAGCGGCATGGCTTGTAGCAACCGACAAACTGGATTTGAAAGGATCGTGGATCGATAGAGCGCATTCTCCAAACCAGCCCTATTCAACACGCATAAAATTGGCAATTGATGATAAAAACATTTTTCATGACAAAATTTACGGCACTAACCTTACTCCTGCTGGCAATGTTGGGGTGTACTGGAAAACCAGACGCATTCAAGGATGTGCCCGCTGGCGAGCGGGCCTGGTGGAAAGAAGCGGTGATTTACCAGGTCTATCCGAGGAGTTTCAAGGACTCCAATGGCGATGGCGTGGGGGATTTGAAAGGCATCATTGAAAAGCTGGATTACATTAAGAGCCTGGGGGTAACCGCCGTTTGGCTCAATCCCATATACAGCTCGCCCAACGACGACAACGGTTATGATGTAAGCGATTACCGGAACATCATGAGCGATTTTGGAACCATGGCCGATTTTGACCAATTGCTGCAGGGCATGCACCAGCGGGGGATTAAACTCATCATGGATGTAGTGGTGAATCACAGCAGTGATGAGCATCCTTGGTTTGTGCAATCCAGAAGTTCCCGCGACAACCCCTACCGCGATTATTACCACTGGTGGCCTGCTGAGAAAGGAAAACCCAATTATCGCTATAGCCTCTTCGATGTCAATGGCGACGCCTGGAAATACGATTCCACGACCAATGCCTACTACCTGCACTATTTTTCCCAAAAACAACCCGATTTGAACTGGGAAAACCCCAAAGTTCGGCAGGAAGTGTACGACATCATGAAGTTCTGGGCCGACAAAGGCGTGGATGGTTTCCGCCTGGATGCCTTCCAGTTTGCCGCCAAAGACACCACCTTTCCGGAATTTCCGGTGGGCTACGAAAAGAACTTCATGCCCTACTACGCCATGCAAGGTAATTTGCACAGTTATTTGAAAGAAATGAACGACGCTGTGTTCAGCCATTACGATGTGATGAGCGTGGCAGAAGGTGCTGGCAATTCGTTCCAGGATGCCCACGATCTGGTGGATGCCGATCGGCACGAACTGAACATGGCCTATGCCTTCGAAGGGGTAGACATTGCCAAGCCCGACGGTTACAGCCTGGTCCACCTTAAAGCGGTGTTTTCCCGATGGGACAGCGCTTTTGCAGAAAAAGGCTGGCTGTCCATCTTTCTATCCAACCACGACCAGGCCCGTCTGGTAAGCCGTTATGGCAACGACAGTCCGCCGTTTCGCAGCCCATCGGCCAAGATGCTCAACACCTTCTTGCTCAGCATGCGTGGGACTCCCTATTGTTATTATGGCGATGAGTTGGGCATGACCAACAGCGGGTTCAAATCCATTTCACAATACAAGGACATCTCAGCCATTAATGGCTACCAGAAAGTGCTCAACGAAGGCGGCGACACCCTGCAGTATTTGAAAAACATGGCGTTCGGCTCCCGCGACAATGGCCGCACGCCCATGCAATGGGATGCCAAGACGCAGGCCGGCTTTACCAGCGGCATACCCTGGCTACCCGTGCCGGCCAATTATGTCAGCATCAATGTTGCGGCAGAAGAACAAGATCCCGCCTCCGTGCTCAACCATTTCAAAAAAATGGTACAACTGCGCAAAACAAACCCTGTTTTGGTGTACGGCCAATACCAGTTGCTAGCGCCGGAAAACCCCGACATTTATGCCTATACCCGAACCCTTGGTGCGCAAAAAGTGTTGGTTTTGCTGAATTTCAGCGCCAAAAATTTGCCCCTTGAACTCCCCGAACTCAAATCGATAAAAGAAACCTGGATCAACAATTACCCGGAAGCGTCTGTTTCAGACGGGACGATCAGCCTGCAACCCTATCAAGCCGTAATTTTCAACCTGTAAAATACGCAGCAGATGAATACCGACGCCGTCCAACTCAAGATGCTGTTGCAGCAATACTTTGTGGGCATGGATGTCTTGGAAATAGCCTGCGGAACAGGTTTCTGGACCCAATCCATTGCCCAAACAGCCAAAAGCATACTGGCAACGGATATAAACGAGGCGGTAATCGACATTGCACGAGCGAAGCACTATGAAGCACCAGTTCGGTTTCAGGTTGCCGATGTTTTTCATCTCGATGCTTTACCCGAGAACTTCGATGCGGTATTTGGTGGCTTCATTTGGTCACATATCCCCCTGCAGCAACTCGATGATTTCATTGCGGCCTTGTCGGCAAAAATTCGACCCGCCGGGATGCTGGTGTTTGCAGACAACCAGTACGTGGAAGGCAGCAACACACCCGTACACAGCCGTGATGTGCAGGGCAACTACTACCAGAAAAGAACCCTGCTCGATGGTTCGCAACACCTGGTGGTCAAAAACTTCCCAGGCGACGACTTTTTCCGCGAAAAACTGGCAAATTCGGCTGTGGAGATTGTTCGGCTGAAATATTTCTGGGCGGTAAAAGGCAAAGTAATTTGACAAACATTTTAAAAAGCATTGAAGGCTATGCTCAACTGGCTTCAACGATTTTTTCCGGGAAAAGCCTCGGCTTTTTCATTGGCTTTCGCGGAGTTAAAAACCTTAAACCGAGTGAACCCGAGCATTCCTGGCAAAAGGATTTACCAACTGCTGGAGGAACTTCGTGCATCAAGTTCCCGGGAATTTACCGACGAATTGATTCGGCTGATCAGGGGCATCCGCTATGCCTCCAACACCAATGAGGTATTTCAATTTTACTTTCCAATTGTATGCCACATCCTGTATTTCAAACCCGAGCATGAAAAAGACCTTATCGGCTATATCATTGGTCCTAGCTTTGCCAACGGCACCACTTCTGCGGCAGAAATGATGGATTTGATACCTGACGCCATGCGATACATCCAAAAATCGGATCCCAATTTCATGACGCAGGAGGGCCAACATTGGGTTGAAAACACCTGGCCAACCCTAAAAAACGCCGTTGAGCAGGAAATAATGGCCCTTTGGAAGGATCTGGAGGATATGGATTAAAAATAAGAATCACCCTTTGTAGCAAATGCAAGAATCCTCCTGTATCTTTGTCTCGCGGGCCAAAGTCAAAACGCCCAGTTTTTATCATTCAACCACCATTTACAATGAACATTTTTGTTGCAAAATTAAATTACGACACCCAAAGCGAAGATTTACAGTCCTTGTTTGAGCAATTCGGTGAAGTAAGCTCCTGTAGCGTAATCACTGACCGAGATACAGGCCGTTCCAAAGGCTTCGCTTTCGTCGAAATGTCGGACGATACAGAGGCCAAGGCTGCCATTGAAGCCCTTAATGAAACTGATTTCGACGGTCGCACCATTGTGGTGAAGCAGGCCGAACCACGTGAGAATCGCCCACCACGAGATAATCGCGGCGGCGGTGGCGGCTACGGCGGCGGCGGCGGTAATCGCGGCGGCGGCGGCGGCTATGGCGGCGGCGGTAATCGCGGCGGTGGCGGCGGCTATGGCGGCGGCGGCGGCGGTAATCGCGGCGGCGGCGGTGGTGGTGGCAACCGCGGTGGCGGTGGCGGCTACGGTGGCAATCGCTACTAAACCCGATCCTACTTGATTAAAGAGCGGTGCTGTTGCAACAGCACCGCTCTTTTTTTTTCACGGCCACTGGTTTGGCCACTGGTTTTGTTTAAAATTAAACAACCAAATCCCTGCTGTCATGTTGAATTGTGGTAGCCTGGGAAATGAGCATACACTTCAATTTACCTTCGACACAAAAAGACCAATAAAGGACCCAAAACAGCAACCGAGCAGACCTTTACTGGGACCAATTTTGCCCATTTTTTTTACAAAATACACATATTAGATTATTATGATACAAATAGACAGATCGAAGCCCGTGCTGGTTACCGGCGCCACCGGATACGTAGCGGGTTGGTTGGTGAAGCAACTGCTGGAAGCTGGCTTTACCGTTCATGCTGCCGTTCGAAACCCCGATAATACCCAAAAACTGGAACACCTGAATGCCATTGCCGCTGCAGCACCGGGCAAGATTCTATATTTTAAATCGGATTTGCTGATGCCCGGTAGTTATGCCAAGGCCATGGAAGGCTGCGAACTGATTTTTCACACCGCGTCACCCTTTACCTCTAACTTCAAAGATGCCCAAAAAGAACTGATTGACCCCGCCGTTTTGGGCACTAAAAACGTGCTGGATCAGGCTAACAAAACACCATCGGTAAAGCGGATCGTGCTGACCAGCAGCTGCGCCGCCATCTATACAGATGCTGCTGATTTGGAGCAAACCCCAAATGGTGTATTCACGGAGGATGTTTGGAATACCAGCGCATCCCTCGATTACCAGCCCTATTCCTACTCCAAAACCCTGGCAGAAAAAGAAGCCTGGAAAATGAGCGAACAACAGTCGCAATGGGACCTGGTGGTGGTTAACCCCAGCTTCGTGATGGGACCCTTCCTCAATTCGGAAACCGGCACCTCCGAAAGCCTCGCTTTGCTCAAACAATTGGGCGACGGTACCATGAAAATGGGTGCCCCCAACCTTGGCATCGGTGTGGTCGATGTACGCGACCTGGCAGAAGCCCACTTTAAAGCCGGTTTCACCCCGGAGGCCAAAGGACGACACATCATCAGTGGGCACAACTCCTCCTTTCTGGAACTTGCCCAAATTCTGCACGAACAATACGGCGACAAGTATCCCGTGCCCAAAACTGCCCTGCCCAAGTGGCTGCTGATGCTCGTCGGGCCGATGGTAAACAAGGCATTGAGCCGAAACTTTATCCGGAAGAACGTCAACTTGCCCTGGAAAGCAGACAACACCAAGAGCGTAGATTCGCTCGGCTTGTATTACAGGCCGCTAAAAGAAACCATGGTAGATTCCTTCCAGAGTTTGATTGATAGTAAGGCCATTTGATTTCCGCATGGATCATGGCCTTTCCAATGCCTGCTGCAGGTTGCTTTTGCCAACCCGCTGCAGGCATTTTTTATGCAGTGCAATTGCTCAACATTCCCAAAATCCTATAAAAAACCGTACCTTTGCGGCTTTTTTAAGGCAGTACAATTCTACAACGATGCTTCAAACGCGCGACATAGCCCTGCAATACGGCAAAAGGGTACTTTTTGACGAAGTAAGCCTTCAGTTCACCAAGGGCAACTGCTATGGTATCATTGGCGCAAATGGCGCCGGCAAATCTACCTTCCTGAAAATTCTTTCCGGCGAGATTGATCCTATCCGGGGCAGCGTGGAAATAACACCAGGTGAACGCATGGCTGTGTTGAGCCAGAACCACTTTGCTTTTGATGATTTCCCGGTTATGGATACCGTCATCATGGGGCACCGTCGCCTGTACGACATCATGCAGGAGAAAAACGCCATTTACGACAACCCCAATGCTACCGAAGCAGAGTCGATGCGCGCTGCAGAACTCGAGGGAGAATTCGGTGAAATGAACGGTTGGATGGCAGAGAGCGATGCCGCTGAACTGCTCAGCAACATGGGCCTGCACGAGTCGTTCCACTACAAACTGGTGCGCGAACTCGACGGCTCCGACCGCGTAAAAGTGCTGCTCGCCCAAGCACTCTTTGGCGAGCCCGATATCCTGCTCATGGACGAACCTACCAACGACCTCGATGCAGAAACCTCCGACTGGCTGTGCGACTTCCTGGCCGACTACCAAAACATCGTCATTGTGGTATCGCACGACCGGCACTTTCTGGACATGGTGTGCACCCATGTGGTGGACGTTGACTTTGGAAAAATCCGCATGTACACCGGCAACTACACCTTCTGGTACGAAACCAGCCAATTGTTGTCGCGCCAGATTGCCGATAAAAACAAGAAAGTAGAACAAAAGCGGCAGGAGATGATGGACTTTATCGCCCGCTTCTCGGCCAATGCTTCTAAATCACGGCAGGCTACCAGCCGCAAAAAAGCCCTGGAAAAACTCAACCTGGAAGACATCAAAGTCTCCAGCCGCCGCTACCCTTACATCGCTTTCAAGCCTGAACGCGAACCCGGCGATGTGATCCTGGACGTAGAAAACCTGTCTAAAAAAGCCGCAACTGGCGAGTACCTGTTTCAAAATTTGTTCCTCCGCTTTAACAAAGGCGAAAAAATTGCTGTCATCAGCCGCAATGCACTGGCGGTAACCGCCCTTTTCAACATCCTTTCAGGCGAAAACAGCGACTACGAGGGCAGTTTCCAATACGGACAAACCATTTCAAAGCAGTTTTTGCCCAACGACAACAGCGCCTACTTCTCCGGCGACCAGGACATGAGCCTGATCGACTGGCTACGCCAATATTCCAAGGAAAAAGACGAGGCTTTTATTCGCGGCTTCCTGGGGCGCATGCTCTTCACCGGTGAAGAGGTTTTCAAGCGTTCCGGGGTGCTTTCAGGAGGTGAAAAGGTGCGTTGTATGATGTCTAAAATCATGCTCGCCAACCCGAATTTTCTTATTCTGGACGAGCCAACCAACCACCTCGACCTGGAATCGATCACGGCGCTGAATACCGGCATGCAAGAATTCACCGGCAATATGATGTTTACCTCACACGATTACCAAATCATGGATTCCGTCGCCAACAGGATCATTGAAATCACCCCTGCAGGCTTGATCGACCAGCACATGAGTTATGGCGAATACCTGCACAGCGAAAAAGTGCGGAAAATGCGGGAGGAAATGTACGCTGAAGCGCGGGTGTAACGCTGAAGGCTATTTTTATCAACCATGCAAAAAAGGGCCGACCTGTTGACAGGTCGGCCCTTTTTTGATCGAAAGAAAAAAATGGACTACAGCTTAACGCTGGCCACTGCTTTTTCCATGGCTGTTTCCTGAGTACCGGGGATGGTAACGCCTTCCACGCGGAACACGGTAATATCCGTAATGCCAAGGAAGCCCAGGATAGCACGCAGATAGCTTTCTATCAATCATACTAAGCGATCAAAAAGATAGAAAAGCCCAAGTTGTATGCCCGTGTTTATGGATTTGACATTGTTACTTTTATTGATATTGCTTAATCCGTAATTGTAACGAAATCGATCCCAAGGCCCGGGGGGATAGACATTATCCAACTCCATGCACTCAACCCAATGTCAGTGGGTTCATTGTTGGATTGTTCGCGTCCGTACTCCGGTTATTAAATTTTGGTTTGCAGCCGCCAAAACGCCTATCTGAGGACCAGCCTGTAACCTGAATCCATTGTCGAACATATATTGGATCAACAACGGTACATTGATATAGGCCAAATCCAATGTTGTACCTGCATCGGGTCCCTTATATTTTGCGCCTTGTGTAGACAATACGAATTCCGGCTGAAACGCTATCTGTCGGGCCAGGTGGATGTGGCCAAGCAACCCTAAATGAAATCCTACGATGGGATCATTTGAAGTGCTGTTGTCATTTTGGATATTATAAACGTTCAATCCGCCTTTGCCCCATGTTTGTGTTGAGCATTTGCCTGAGCGAGTCAAAAAATTTGCCGCAAAATGTCGCAGTAATAAATGTTTCATAATCGTTATGTTTAAAGTAATTAAATGTGTCAAAAAATTGAGTGGGTTGAGATTAGGGATGGACAAGGTGCGCTGCTTCATAAGTATTGCCATTACACATTTAAATTGAAAAGTTACACAATTCACTTATCCTGGCAGTAAGCATGGATGGGAGGCATGTTAATAAGCAAAATACTTCGGCTCCTAAGCTGTGGCAATCGTTCTGGTCATTAAATTTGCATACGCGTACTTATCCCCACACTGCTGGACATTTACATACCTACCAATGAACACCTACCAATGAACACCTCCCAGCAAATAGCAAAGCACCTCCGAGCGGTTTATTTTGGTGGCAACTGGACCGACTCCAACCTGAAGGATAACCTTTTGGGCCTCAGCTGGCAGCAAGCAACTACCCAGATCTATGGGCTCAATACCATTGCAACGCTGGTTTTCACATGAATTATTACGTCAGCGGCGTGCTGAAAGTATTTCAGGGTGGGCCACTGGAAATCAGGACAAATACGCCTTTACGCACCCTCCCATCGTATCGCAGGCAGACTGGGAAAACTTCTTAAACCAGGTTTGGGCAGACGCAGAAGCCTTTGCAACACAGATTGAGCAAATACCGGAGGGAAAACTGGGGCAGGTCTTTGTGGATGAAAAATACGGCACCTATTACCGAAACCTGCAAGGCATCATTGAACACCTGCATTACCATTTGGGACAGCTTTGTTGTGATAAAGAAAATTATCCAGCAACAAAAAAGCATTTAGATAAAAACAAGAGGAGCATTTCTAATCCATAAAAAGTATAGCGAAATACGAGGCGGCACTGGATCACAAAATGGCCAATTTCCTCAATCGAAATAATTCCGTGTAAATCCGTAGGTTAAATCTGTGAAAATCTGTGTGAAAAAAATTGTTTGTCATCAATGTTACAGCCCCGAAACCATGAAGTACCTATTTTTCGCCGCCATCACATGCCTTTCTTTCCTGCCAGTCCAATCCTTTTCACAATACCTGACCTTTCCAGCGGCAAACGCCAACTGGTGCTATCATGGCTATGGCGACCAGGGGCAAAACCTGGGTGATTTTTGCTTTTCCCCAACAGAATTGGTGGAACTAAATGGTAAGACCTACTCCAAAATATCCTACCAGCCGTACCCTTATGCCAGCGCTGAAGACCCGCTGTACCGGTCGGAAAACAACGGAAAATTTTATGCCCTTCCACAGGACTCCACGGACGAAATCCTCGTGTATGATTTTTCGCTTGAAGCGGTGACACCTTTTTAGCAACTGAGTTGGGGGCGCGACACGGTTACCCTGGTTGTTCAATCCGTAGAATATATCACTACCCTGGATGGCATGTTGAGAAAAAAGATATTCCTGTCCAATCAAGGCGCCAGCGGAACCTGGCTGGAGGGGATCGGAAGTTTGGACTGGGTTTTTACCTACCCGGCTTATGTCCAGTCGGTTTCTGGTGGGTACACATTTGTATGTCACTCGGTTTCCGACAGTATTGTTTATCCAGATGGCGCCAGCGCCAGTCTGTGTGGCATAAACGCCGTCAGCAACCTACAGCAAAAATCGGCCATAAAAATATCCCCCAACCCCTGTTCATGACACGTTTAAAATAGACTTTGAAGGACTGGATATCCGGCAATTAATGGTCTCCGACGTGTTGGGAAAACCCATTTTGCAATACCAAATTATGGCAAACCAACCATCCATAGTGGTTTCAGCAAACCTTAAACCTGGATTGTATTTTGTTGTTTTGCAGCAAAAAAACGGCGCAGTAACCTCAAGCCGCTTCATGCGGTTATAACAGCACCGTTAAACTTTTCCTTCGTAAATTCGCTACATTTGTTGACGGTTCACCATATTCATGCTGCCATGCGATCCATTTTTCTGTTGCTCTTACTGTTGCTTGTTGGGCGGGGCATTGCCCAAAACCCCCAATTAACGCATATCCCCACCACCTATGCCATCGTATTGGGCATTTCGGATTACCTCAATCCCGACATCCCGGACATTCCGTTTGCCGACAAGGACGCCCTTGCCATGTACCAGTACCTCCGTTCGCCTCAAGGCGGGCAGTTGGATACCAACAACATTCAGCTCCTGATCAACGAACAAGCCACCGCAGCCCATTTGGCGGGTGCTTTGCGTTGGGCCATCGACAATTGCCAGCAGGAGGACCGACTGTTTTTTTACTACAATGGCCACTGTATTAATTTGAACAAAAAAACCTTTTTTTTATGCTTTGATTCCCCTTCTCCTGACTTTTTACTCGGTGGTGGCGCCTTATCAACCGACTATTTTAATAGGGCAGTAGAAACCCTTTCCTTGCAAAAACAAGTAAAAACCCTGTTCATTTTTGACATCGGTCATCCTGGAAAGATCACAGGCAATCCGATCAACGATAAAGCAGTTTACCGTGACTTATATCCCCGGATAGCCAATGAAATCAAATTGTTTTCAGCCGAACCGGATGTGCAAAACAGGAGCGGCACACAATGGGGCGGTGGCCACAGTATTTTCACCTACTTTTTGATAAAAGGCGTGGCTGGAGAAGCCGATTATGATAAAGACAACAGCATTACCCTTTATGAATTGAGACATTACCTTGAGATCTCTCTAGATGGTGCTCTGGGCTCTGAACGTCAGGACCTGCTGATCAATGGCTATGAATCAGAGGTGCTGTGTCGGGTAGTGCCGGGCGCCAACCCCGAAGCATTTTTCAAAACCGACGACCGGCAGGGGACTGTACCGAATCTCCCCAATTCCAACGACCATTCGATCGACATGGAGGGCGATGCGCCACTGCTCCAACGCCTATACCCTACTGTCTGTAACAACCAGGCCCTTCTGGTACATTCCGATTCGCTTTTTCTGCAATTAGAGCCCGGGAATGCTATCGACCTTATTCGTATTTATCCCCAACAATCGGCAGAAAGTGCCTCTACCCGTGCACTTGAAACGCGGAGCGCTACGCCACAAAAGTACAGTTACAATGTTCCGCTTCGCCCTGGCCTGAACACCATCCGGGTGGTGGCCACCAAAAACGTTACGACCATTGTCGATACCATACAGGTGTATGCCGATTTCTCGCCCAAACTTCGTTTCGGCCTGGATGACCAATTGCGGTACTACGCCTTGTTCATTGGAAACGATCACTACCAGGACGCCGGATTTGTTCCGCTGAACAATCCCCGGTTTGATTGCCGCACCCTGGCACAGGAGTTGTCCAGCAATTATGGCTTTGAGGTGGACACCCTCTTTGATGCCGACCGGGCCAGCATATTCAACAAACTGGCGGCATACAGCCAACGGTTTCAGGATCCGAATTATCAGAAACGCAACGATCACCTGCTGGTGTTTTATGGCGGCCATGGGGTAATGGACCAAAGCAGTGGCATGGGTTACATGGTCGCGACCGACTCGAAAAAAGACGACCCCGGGTTCTCTTCCTATGTATCGTACATTGAGTTACAAACCCGGCTCGATTTGTTGAAGGTCAAACATATTCTGGTGGTCATTGATGCCTGCCAAAGCGGCAGCCGATGTAGGTTTTGGGAGGCGGTGGCCAGCAGGGGCGTTGAACCCGCCGCACAGGCAAACGCCCAGGTTTCCAGTCAGTTTGTACAGGAAAAAATGCGCTTTACCACCCGGCGCTTTCTAACCTCTGCGCAGGAGAATGCCGTTCCTGATGGCGCCAAAGGCCAGCACTCTCCCTATGCCAAACAATTTCTGGAAGCGCTGAAGCAGCCCGATAATGGCGTACTTACCCTGGAACAACTCCAGACCTACCTGGACAAATCCAGTGCAAAAACCCTGAGCGGTACTTTTGGCAACAGAAATGAGCCTGGTAGCAACTTTTTGATGTTGAAAACGGGGTTCAATAGCTGTGTTCTTTAGAATAGAATAGCCAATGGCCTTGGCAATGGTTTGTGGTAGTGAGGTTATAGCTTGTTCTGCGCACCTGTTCCTACCTCAATATGCGCTAATAATATCCTATACCACGAACCCCGGTTTGATGCTACCCAATAAGCCACTAAATTGGTGTTTTAAAAGATTCTGTCATGTCATAAACTGCACTCATGAACGTTTCCACACAAATTGCCAAGCACCTCAGAGAAGTTTACTTTGGAGGCAACTGGACGGACTCCAACCTGAAGGACAATTTGGAGGGCCTGAGCTGGCGAGAAGCAACTACCCAGGTCTACTCGCTTAACACCATTGCGACCCTCGTTTTTCACATGAATTATTACGTCAGCGGCGTGCTGAAGGTATTACAGGGTGGTCCGCTTGAAACCAAAGACAAATATGCGTTTACGCATCCTCCCATTCAGTCGCAGGAGGACTGGGACGCGTTTTTGGAGCAGGTTTGGAATGATGCCGAAAACTTCGCGCATCACATCGAACAACTACCCGACCACATCCTGAGGGAAGATTTTATAGACAGCAAATACGGCAGTTACTACAGAAACCTGCACGGAATTATTGAGCACCTTCACTATCATTTGGGACAGATTTCCCTGATCAGGAAAATAATCCAGCAGCAATCAAAAAACAATTGACCCATGGAACACCTCAAAACCATCGCAGTCAGCTTAATGCTCGCGTTTCCCTGGCTGACCCAAGCGCAATTTTTAGATTTCCCCACCCAAAATGCTACCTGGTGCTACGGTGGATATGCCGACCAGGGCCAGGACCTCGGGTTGTTTTGCTTCAGCCCGGATACACTCCTGGAGTTGAATGGAAAAACCTATGCAAAAATTACTTACCAACCCCATCCTTCTGCCAGCCCGGAGGACATCTTGTACCGATCGGACAATGGAAAGTTTTTTGTCATCCCCCAGGATTCAACCGATGAAATATTGATTTACGATTTTAACCTGGAAGTATCTGATACCTTTTATGTCAATTGGGGATTTTGGCTTCAGGACAGCATCTTGCTCACCGTTCAGAGCGTGGAATACATCACCACCCTGGACGGGGTGTCCAGAAAGAAGATGTTTTTAGAAAATCAGGGGTACCACATCACCTGGCTGGAAGGCATCGGAAATACGGATTGGGTGTTTGTTGCACCCGCCTATGTTTCTTCTGTTTCCGGAGGCTACCAGTTTGTTTGTCATGCTGTAGAAGACAGTATCATTTATCCGGACGGAACCAGTCCAAGCCTTTGCGGTTTGTCCGCTACCAACCACCTGTCTCAACAGGATGATCGCGCAGTCAAGATTTACCCCAACCCGGTAAAAAACGAATTCAACCTGGAGTTCACAGGCATCGAAGCCCGGCAAATCGCCATCAGCGATGTGTTGGGGAATACCGTTTTTCAAAGCAATTGCACGCAAAAGTCGCAAATGGTGGAAATTCCGGACAACATAAAGCCTGGATTTTATGTCCTGCGCCTGGTGCAACTGGATGGGAAAATGTTTGCTAAAAAATTTTTAAAGGAATGACTTGTTCGGAGGTTTTTATACTCGAAGTAAAGTGGTTTGCGAAAATAATCGCGCAGTCATCAGTTCTAATGGCAAGGCAGAAAACGCAGACGATGCAGCGCATCGGCGAATATTTATAACGCAGCCAGGAAGACTGAGGACAAGTGAGCATTCGCAAACCATTTTACTTCGAGCATAATTGCGAATCAATTTAATTTTTGATTTTTTCGGTCCCGCAGATAGCGCAGAAACCGCAGATGTTTTGCTTCGCAAAAATCTGCGGCAGCTAAGGAAGGCAACCAAATAAATTCAAAACAACCATCGACCCATGCAACTGCTCAATTACGAATTCAAAGCTAAAGTGCCGGCCCTCGATTCCTTCGAAAAACTAATACAGTCGCGCCAGCCCACATTTCTGGGAACCGACCACCAAATTGATACCTACTTTGCGGTAAACAAAGGCCGTTTGAAACTAAGGGAGGGGAATATCGAAAATGCCTTGATCCATTACGACCGTGCCGACGAAGCCAATTCAAAGCAATCGAATATATTGCTGTACATCCATCAGCCAGACGCCGCTTTAAAAGCAATTCTAAGTCTTCATTTAGGATAAAGGTGGTGGTAGATAAAATTCGAAACATCTATTTCATCGACAATGTAAAATTCCATTTCGATACGGTAAAAGGCCTGGGCACCTTTCTCGAAGTGGAGGCCATCGACAACGAAGGCCAGTACACCATCGAATACCTGCGCGATCAATGTGATGCCTGGTTCCAATTTTTTGAACTTACAACATCCAGTTTGGTGGATAAATCTTACAGCGATTTGCTCTTAGCACTTAAAAGCACTGATCATGATCATTCCAACTGATCGGCCTCATTACGAAAGCGCCATTGCAACCTATTGGATGGATGATGCCGGGTTTCTTGTTTCGCTGTCCAAACCAGTCCTGCGTACTGTCGATAACATCGGCGAAAATGTAGCCCTGGTAAAACGCATCACGGGCAACAAACCCGTCCCACTGCTCATTTACCTGAAACCTTCACCGATACCCGATCGGGCAACACAGCGATTTTCAACAGAACAACTGCCCCAAATCTATTCTGCCATGGCAATGGTATCGGCACCCGGGCTTTCCAAATTCATCATGAACCTGCTTTTTGCCCTAAAAACCCCTCCAATTCCGATGAAAGGATTTGGCAACGAGGCAGATGCAAGGGCCTGGCTACAGCAGTTTGTGACCTAAAACAACGCGCGTTTTGGAACCTGTTTTCCGGAAGAAAAAGGACACCACGAATTGACATAAGCGCCTCTGTAAAGCACTTATTGCCTTATGCTTTCCAAAATTTAGGGTAATATCAAATCAATACACCATAAAAACAGGTAAAATTCAACCTTCGGCCGACTGGCGTTGTTGATCCTTTGAAACAAAACGATCATACCCCAATTGCCCATGAAGACTTCTACCCTGATGGCTGTGGTACTGCGGTATAACTTATGCACAATGGCGTTTATGTATACCTGTTGGAAATACGCTTCCCGGATGGCAGCAAGGAGGTACGCAGCGGTGAGGTGAGTATTGTACGATGACAGCGTAAAAACAAAGCATACGAGTCCCTTTTACCAAAGCAGCTGGCCTTGGCTTTTTGACAATAGGAAAGATTGAACCCTGCAATTTTTTGAAAAACACCTACCTTCATCCCGCAACCAATGCATCCAGTCACCATGACGATTCCAGCCAATTCTCCGGAAGAATACCTGAGCAAAGTGCCACCTGAACGGCAGGAAGCATTTTCCCGGCTTCGGCAAGTTATCGTCGAAAATCTGCCCGAAGGCTTCCAGGGAATGCATGAACTACGGTATGATTGGGTATGTGGTGCCGCATTCATTGTTTCCACCGGGATATCATGTCGACCCGAAACAACCACTGCCTTTTATCAATATTGCTTCGCAAAAAACTTTATCGCGGTTTACCACATGGGGCTCTATGCCCATCCGGCATTATTGGATTGGTTTCTGGTAGAATTCGACAAACGATCGTCGCGAAAACTGGACATGGGCAAAAGTTGTATCCGCTTTAAAAACCACGAGCATATTCCTTTTGAACTCATGGGCGAATTTGCCGGGAAAATGACCGTGGAAGCATGGATTTCAATCTGTACCTCACCTTTAAAACGATAAAACTGATATGTCTTTTTACAAAACCGCCCCCACTTGCTGTTGCTGTTGTTGTGGATGGCTTGCCAAAACAGTAGCAAGGTCCCCACCATAGGTTTTGTGGATGGATTTGAAGACAGCACCCTGGAGCAAGCCAAAGTTGGTTTCCTGGCAGCCCTCGAGGAAGCGGGTTACTCGGAGGAACAAAAAACATCCGGGTGATTTACCGCAATGCCCAGGGAGACATCCCTACCCTCACCCAAATTATCCGCTACAACATCAGTCAGAAGGTCACCTTGTTGGCAACCAATGCCACCCTGCCTACCATTACCGCTCTGCAGAATACCGCCGACATTCCGGTGTTCATGATGGTGGCGCCAACGCCGGATTTGATGCAACTCAGCGGCGACAAGGAGCCTAAAAACCTTTTTGGCGTAGCCGACAACCAGGATTACATCGATACTTCTTTTGCCTTAATTAAATCGCTGATAAAACCCCGCGGCGAGCGCTTGCGGATCGGTTTGTTGTACAACCAATCGGAGCCGCAATCCGTAGAGGCCTATCAGCGCCTGCAAAAATTATCCGATGCACTTGGCGTGGAACTTAGGGCCAGGTCGGTGAGTGCTACAGCCGATGCCCAGTTGGTAACTGCCGCATTGATCAACGAAGACCTGGATGCTTTTTTTGCCAATCCCGACAACATCGTCTTTGGCGCATTTGAAACCATTTTAAAGGCCTGCAATGCCGCCAAGGTGCCCATATTCACCAGTGAGGCTGGGCTGGTACAGCGGGGTGCAGTGGCCGCTTATGGCGCGGATATTTACCAGTGGGGACACCAGGCCGGCGAACAGGCTGCACAGTACCTCAAAACCGGCAAACTGGATGGTTTGCACTGGGAAATGGTAAAGCTGCGCAAACATGTGTACAACCCGGTGGTTGCCGCTCGATTTGGAATAAGCGTTCCTGAAAACTACGAATTACTGAAATAAAGTACCCGGCACTAAACACGCTGAGATGTCAGCGTTATGGGTATGATAAATACTGCCCAGACCTAGCCTATGATATTTTACCTCACTGCACTCGTACTTGGGCTTTGCCTTTCGGCCATGGGACTTGGTATTTTCATCACCATGAAAATTTTCCGCATTCCCGATATTACGACCGATGGAAGTTATACGCTGGGTGCCGTGGTGACAGCCCTATTGCTCGCAGCTGGCTGGCCCTTACCGGCCATTGTGGTGATCACTGCGCTGGCAGGCGCTGCGGCAGGAATGATCACCGGCCTGGTGCATACCCGTTTGAAAATTGACGCCCTGCTGGCGGGAATCCTGGTAATGACCGGGCTTTATTCGGTCAACCTCAGTTTGCTGGGAAGGTCCAACCTCCCGTTATCAGACGCAAACACCGTTTTCACCCTGTTCCCGCTGTTCAGCAATCCGGTTTTAAATGAGCTGATTGTAGGGCTCTTCTTCCTTGCAATCTTGGCGGGTATGCTGGCGTACGTCTTGCGCACCGATTTTGGCCTGGCCATGCGGGCTACCGGCAACAGCGAATCGATGACCCGCGCACTGGGCATCAACAACGATCGAATGAAAATCATTGGCCTTTCGATCGCCAATTCCCTGACCGCCATAAGCGGCTTTTTAGTAGCCCAATACCAGCATTTTACCGACATCAACATGGGCATTGGCATTGTCCTGGTTGGCTTGGGCTCGGTGCTCATTGGCGATGCCTTGATCAGCTGGCTGGGCATAAGAAAAATTGGCTGGCAACTCTTATTTGTCGCCCTGGGAGGTATCCTGTTCCAACTGGTGTTGGCCGTGGCCTTATCGCTGGGAATTGACCCAGCTCTTTAAAACTTGTTACCGCGGTATTTGTTCTGATGATCGTGGGCATCCCCAGGGTACTGGCACGCCAAAAAGCCTGATATAAAGCAACAATGATTACACTGCGTAATATCCAAAAAACCTTCAATCGCGGACAAGCAAATGAGATTTCCGCATTGAGAAGCGTTGATTTAACGATTAAAGACGCCGAATTTGTGGTGCTGGTGGGTGCAAATGGCTCCGGCAAAACCACCCTGCTGAATGTGATTGCCGGCGCCATTTTACCCAGCGAAGGCCGGGTTATATTTGACCAGGAAGATGTTACCCTGCTTCCGGAACACCAGCGCAGTCGATGGGTAGCCAGGGTTTTCCAAAACCCATTGGGTGGAACTGCACCCGACTTGAGTATACTGGACAATTTTCGCCTTGCAGCCCTGCGCACCCAGAAAAAAGGCCTTCGAATCGGCATCAACCAGGCTTTTAAAGCAAAAGTAAAGGACCGAATAGCACTGCTGGGATTGGGGCTGGAAAACAAACTGCAACAACCCATAGGCTCGCTTTCGGGCGGACAACGGCAGGCGCTTACCCTGCTGATGTGTACCATGGACCAAACCGACATTTTACTCCTTGACGAACCAACAGCGGCACTGGATCCCAAATCGGCCGAAATTGTTATGGGAACGGCAGAAAACCTGATTAAGGAACTGAAACTCACCACGGTCCTTATTACCCATAATTTGCAGGATGCACACCGGTATGGCAATCGACTCATCCAAATGGCGGAAGGACAGGTCATCCGGGATTTGAATCAGGCTGAAAAAGAGAATTTGAAGCGGGAAGAAATGTTTGCCTGGTTCGGATAAAGGCATGGGTCATTAAACCTACCCTACCTTTGAGTGTCAAACTATAAAAGCGCCATGAAAAAAACCATACTTGCTGCCCTCTTCGCTGCACTATTTTCCTGCTCCAACGCACAGTCGCTGTACTTCCCCCCCTTAACCGGCAATACCTGGACAACCCAGTCCCCGGCATTATTGGGTTGGTGTACCGATGAAATCCCCCCCTTGCTGAGTTACCTGGAGAGCAACAACACCAAGGCTTTCATTGTATTGAAAGATGGCAAAATGGTCATGGAGCACTATTTTGGCACCTTTACGCAAGACAGCGTCTGGTACTGGGCTTCTGCAGGCAAATCCATGACAGCCTTTTTGGTGGGGCTCGCTCAGCAAGATGGCCTGCTGTCCCTGCAGGACCCAACTTCCCAATACCTGGGCGCCGGCTGGACCAGTTGCAGCCCAGCACAGGAGCAGAACATCAACATCTGGAATCAACTGACCATGACGACCGGCCTCGATGACGGGGTATCCGATCCTTATTGTACCCTAAATACCTGTTTGCAATACCTTGCCGAGCCGGGAACCCGCTGGGCCTACCACAACGGCCCATATACCGTACTGGATGGTGTAATAGAGGCCTCCACGGGGCAAAACCTGAATACCTATTTTGCACAAAAAGTGAGTGTAAAAACAGGTATAAGCGGCATTTTCCTGCCTTCCGGATACAACAATGTGTTGTTTTCCAAGCCCAGGAGCATGGCGCGCTTCGGATTGCTGGCCCTAAACAAAGGCAACTGGAACGGCAACCAGATTATGACGGATACCGCCTATTTCAACGCCATGGTTAATACCTCGCAGAACATGAACCTGTCGTATGGCTATTTGTGGTGGCTGAACGGCAAACCCTCCTTTATGGTCCCGGGCCTGCAATTTGTTTTCCCGTTCCCCCTAAGCCCGAATGCGCCGGCCGACATGTTTTCCGCGCTGGGTAAAAATGGGCAGATGGTGCATGTTGTGCCCAGCCAAAACCTGGTAGTCGTGCGCATGGGCAATGCACCGGATGGCAGCGAAGTGCCGATCATTTTCAGCGACACCATGTGGGTAAAACTGAATGCTGTTATTTGCAATACCTCCCCAAATGCATCGGTGGTCGCCAGCCTTCCCGAACTGGCCTTGCGCCCCAATCCCGCTGCTGACTTTTGCCAGGTACGCTGGCCCGGGCAAACCTTCGATGTGGTGTTGACGGATATTTGCGGCCGGCAGGTGTTGTCGCAGCAGGGCTGTTCAGGAGAAACCAGCTTACCCGTTGCTGATTTGCCCAAAGGCCTGTATTTGGTTCAGGCCAGGAACCAGCAAGACCGGGTAATAACCCGAAAACTGGTGCTGCATCGCCCTTGAAGTTTTTTTACGAAAGGACAAAAACACATCAGCCACAAAGGTTTTTCTAAGACCCTTTGTGGCTGATGTGCTTTGTGTTGAAAGCTAAATGGGAAATTAATTGCTCCCCGTTGCCTCAGCGCCTGGCATGCTCATGACCGGGGTCACGGTATCAAATTCCAGTTTCCAGGTATTGTTCACCTTGCGCAGCACCGCGCTGCCTTTGGTTTTGCCACCCATTTGCTGGCCGCCAATTTTGATGTCGGCTTCTGAGTCCCAAACGGCCAGAGCAACATCGCTGGTGAGCAGGCGCACCTGAACATTGGTGTAGGTAAATTTCGGCGCTTCATCGGCGATTTTCATAAAACCATCCCAACTTTCACGCATGGCCTTTTTACCAAAGGTGATGCTTCCATCCGGGCCTATTTCTGCGGCATCGTCGGAGTAAACCGCCCAACCTTTTTCGTCATTGCCCGAAAGGAAGGCTTCGTAGGCCGTTTGGATGGTGGCATGCACCGCATTGGCGGCCGTGTTGTTGGAGCGGCTGCCTACCCAGAGAATGCCACCTGATTGTGCCTGCAGACTGGCCGTGAAAAAAAAGAGTGCGAGGGTGCTGAAAAGAATGTTTTTCATGATGGTAAGTTTGTGTAAGTGATAAATTGTTGTTGTTAATTGATGATGCAAAAATGGGGTCACGGACAGCCTGCAATCCTGCGTACAGCTGCGTAAAATGACTACGCATATCTGCGTAAATCGAATCATACCTGTATCAAAACTGGAAAAAACCAACCCCTGATGGGTCGTATCGAAACATTACCAGGAAAACGCGGTTTCAGTGTGCAATTCCTTAATTACAATTTCATACCAATCACCTTTCTCTAATCCTTTTGGCGCCGACAAGTTGATTTGGTCGAAAAACAAAAGAAAGCGCTTACCGAAACACCTTAATTTGTAAAATATCTGGTTTAAACCAGCCAGTTGAAACTACCCACCTGTATCCTGTCTTGCTATGAAAATTACCCTTACCCTCATGCTTTCCCTTTGCAGTGTATTGCTCTGGGCGCAAAAATCCAGTATAAACGGACGGCTGACCGACGCCCAGGGCCAGGCCCTGGTATACGCCAACATTGCCCTTTTCCAAACTGCCGACAGCAGCCTGGTCAAAGTAGAAAACAGCAATGACAACGGCGACTTTATGCTCAGGGAACTTCGTGCTGGAAATTATTACCTCAAAGCAACCTATCTTGGTTTGGAAGACTTGTTTTTACCCGATCTGGTATTGGGTGAAAACCAAGCCCTTAACCTTGGTGCGCTTCGCCTTAACCCGGGAAGCCTGCAACTAACGGAAGCCGTTGTGACGGCCAAACGGTCCATGGTGGAGGTCAAACCCGACCGCACCGTTTTCAATGTTGAGGGCACCATCAACAGCGTTGGCAGCGATGGCCTCGCCCTGCTGCGCAAAGCCCCTGGTGTAACGGTAGACAACAACGACAACATCAATGTCCTGGGTCGATCAGGTGTGCTGGTGTACGTGGATGGCAAGCGCCTGCCGCTGTCCGGACAAGACCTTTCCAATTACCTGCAAAGCCTTTCGGCCGAACAAATCGACCGGATTGACATCATTACCAGCCCGGGCGCCAAGTACGAAGCAGAGGGCAATGCCGGCATCCTCGATATCCGGCTAAAAAAAGACAAAAACCTGGGCGCCAATGGTACCCTTAATGGCAGTTTTGCGCAAGGGCGGTACCATCGCAGTACCCTGGGAGGCTCGGGCAATTACCGGAACAAGCACTTTAATGCCTTTGGATCCGGCTCGCTGGGCAATAACGACAACTACAACGACATGACCTTCCTGAGTTACCAGAACGGTTTGATTCAGGATGAAATCAATAACTCTACCAATAAGCGGGTATTCAACGACTACCGTATTGGCACCGACTTTTTTCTTGCCCCAAAACACACCCTTGGCATTTTAGCCTCCGGCAACAGCACTGATGGCGACCGCGACTCCTACAACCGCATTACCTTGGCCCAGCAAAGCACCCCACTCCAGTACGATAGTATTTTGGTGGCCAACAGCAACCAGGATTACCGCACACGGCAACAGGCGTACAACCTTAACTACCGTTTTGACAATGGGAAGGACCGAACCCTGAACATGGACGCTGATTACGCGCAATACCGCAACGCCAGCCAACGCTATCAGCCCAACCGTTACTACGACGCTTCCGAGCAGAATTTGCTTACCGAAATCATCAACAGTTTTGACACCCCAACCGACATTGACATTTATACCTTTAAACTCGATTACGAGGACAAATTCCTTGGCGGAAAACTGGGTGTGGGCACAAAAATCAGTCAGGTAATATCCGATAATACCTTTCTGTTCAATGATGTCATCAACGGGCAGACCCTGCAAAACGATAGCCTCTCCAATACCTTCCGGTACGACGAAAAAGTATATGCGGCCTATCTCAATTATGCACGGCCCATCGGCAAGACGCTGAACTTCTCAGCAGGCCTTCGCACGGAAAAAACCGATGCTACCGGCGATTTGAAAGCATTCCGTCCGGAATTACAGGAAGACCCTGTTGTGCTCGATTACCTCAGTTGGTTCCCCAGCGCAGGACTGAGTTGGCAGGCAGCAGAACAGCACATGTTGTCACTGAATTACGGCAGGCGCATCAACCGACCCGACTACGATGTACTCAATCCCTTCAACAACCAAATCAGTCAGTTGTCGTACTCCAAAGGCAATCCTTTTCTGCGACCTGAAATCGTGAATAACCTGGAATTGGGTTACACTTACGCCTACCAATACAATTTCAAACTCGCCTACAGCCTGACCAACGACCAGATTACGCGCTTGATTGCACCGGATGAGAATGATCCCCGTGCAGGTTTTATAACCTGGGCGAACCTGGCCACGCAGAAGGTTTGGAGTTTCAATGCAAGTGTTCCGGTACAGGTCAGTAAAAAATGGAATGCCTACTTTAATGCCAGCGCCTCTTACATCAACAATCAGGCAAAATATGAGAATGGCAGTGTTGTGGATGTTCAGGTATTCAGTTACAGTATTTACCAGCAACAGACTTTTGATTTGCCTTATAAACTAACCGCTGAGGTTTCGGGATATTATTCCGGCCCGGGTGTTTGGGGTGGCGTTTTCCGCTACGAATCCAACTGGGGGCTCGACCTCGGTTTGCAGCGCAAATTTCTGCAGGATCGGCTCAATGCAAAGATCAGTGTAAGCGACCTCTTTTATCAAACCGGTTGGGATGGCTATTCCGACTTCGGTGGGCTGTTGTCGTATGGCGGCGGGCGCTGGGACAGCCGGCGCGTGGCCATCAACCTCTCCTACCGTTTTGGTAACGACCAGGTAAAAAGCCGGAAACGCAATACCGGCATTGAGGCCGAAACAGGAAGGCTTGGGAACTAGGTTGGCTATTGGTCTTTGAACATTGCGCAAATCCTGGCATACCACTGTTGCAATACAATAACCTGATTGCAGTAAAAAGGCTGCTTACTAGTGGTAAACCACTAGGTTTAGGCAGAAAAACAACCAATTAACGGGACATAAATCCTTCCCACCATTTCATATTTCTTGTATTTCCTGTACCTTCATGGCCTGCACCGTGCGGGACAACCTATTATGTCAGTTAATACGCTTTTAATAAAAGCCCGCACGAATTAAAGTATGATTAAATGTCACTTCGTGGCATGTATTTTGTGCGTACCATCGCGTCTTTCTTTTTTAATCCATCTCCAGCTGTAAAGCAGGGAAAGGCATTTTGCCTGACAAGGTTTCCCGTAAGACAAACAAATTAATTCATCCATCAATTACCGATCCTATGAACAACAAATTCCTGCTGAGCTGCCTGCTCATGCTGGCAGCTTTCGGTCAACAGTTGCAAGCGCAAGGTCTTTTTGCCTGTACAGGCGCGCAACCTCCTGCCTCAACCTGTGCCCAAACCTGTCTGGTTTGTAACCTCAATGGCATAACCGGCATCAACAACTTACCACTCCCCCCCAACACACCCAACACACTTTGTCAGGGCGGCCTCACGCTGCAGAACCCGCGCTGGTATGGATTCGTGGCGGGAAGTGCCAACATTACCATCAACATCCAGCCGAGCAATTGCACGGGCAACAATGGTCTGGAGGCCGCTGTGCTGCGCGAATGCAACAAGGATGTGGTTTGCGCTCCCGGGCCAAACAACGGCGCAGGTCCGAATGGCAATTTTGCCCTGACCATGACCAACCTGATTGTAGGCAAACCCTACCAACTGGTTATCGATGGCTATCTGGGTGATGTGTGCAACTACACCATCACCGTGCCTGTTGGCTCCACTATTCCCCCGCCGCTTGGTACAGTGGATTCCATTGTAGGCTTGCAACAGGTTTGCCCCAATGCCACAACCACTTACACCGTTCCACCAGTTGATAACGCTGTTTCCTATACCTGGACAGCGCCTATTGGTTCAAAAATAAATGGTGGCAGCAACAGCCTTGTGCTCCCGGGAGATGTACCAGGGAATAATTCCGTAGAGGTCACTTTTGGAAATGTCGGTGGCTTCGTCTGCGTGACGGCTTCCAATGCCTGCAGCCCCTCCGTAACAACCTGTCTGCAGATTTCCAATACGCCACTAACCGCCACTATTCTCGATCCGCTGGTGATTTGCAACGAAGAAACACCTTGGGAATGGCCGGAAGAACCCCACAACGGTTTATTTGGTCCCGGCACTTACAACCTTACCTCCTCTCCCTATCAGTCCTACCTTGGTTGCGACAGTATTGTAAAACAAACGGTGAAAATTTTGCCCGCCAATGTAAAAACGCTTCCGCTGGTTTACTTGTGTAAAGACGAATGTTTTGTGATCAACGGCCTGGATTATTGCGAGTCGGGATCCTATCAGGAAACACTGACCAGCTATCAGGGCTGCGACAGCCTGGTAAATTTTACCTTGTATAAAATTCCGGTAAATGCCGTTGCTGCACAACCCGATACCATTACTTGCGCCGTCACCAGTGTCCCGCTGACCGGTGCTGGCTCCAGTGTAGGAAATACCATTACATACCGCTGGATCAACGATAACGGTCAGACCATCAGCAATGCTATTACGGCTAATGCTACAGCCCCAGGCATGTACCACCTGATTGTCACCAATTATGTTGGAGGATTGGCCTGCGCCGATACTGCCAGTGTGAACGTACCCGGCAACCTCACGCCTCCGTTGGCGGAAGCTGGTCCGGATATGGTGTACACCTGTACCGTAACCCAGCTGACACTGCAGGGTTCAGGCTCCACCGGGCCCGACATTTCCTACTTCTGGAAGGCGCTTATTGGCGGCAACATTGTTTCAGGTTCAACCACCCTAAACCCAATTGTAAACGCGCCAGGCACCTACTCTCTTCGCGTGACCGACAACCACAATGGCTGCACCGCTGTGTCCAATGCTGTTGTAAATGCGGATACAATAAAACCAAGTGTAATTACACAAGGAGGCACTTATACGTGCACCAACCCAACGGTTACCCTTCAAATAACAACCAATGGTGCCAACCCAAGTTTTGTATGGACAGGCCCTAACGGCTTCATGTCGACCCAACAAAACCCGGTGGTCAATGTCGCCGGAACTTATTCCATCACGGTAACCAACAATGTAAATGGTTGCACCAAAACCGGCAGTGCGCTGGTGGTGGCCAACAACTTACCACCGGGAGCCGCTGCCAGCGGGGGCTCCATTACCTGTGCAGCCACTACGGTAACCCTTAATGGCAACTCCCCCACGATGGGTACCATCTTTCAATGGAGTGGCCCCAATGGCTACAGTTCGACGCAACAAAATCCTGTGGTGAACGCAGTGGGTAACTATCAATTGCTGGCCACCGGCCTAAATGGTTGTACCTCATCAGCGCTGGCGGTAGTTAATTTAAATACCACCCCACCCGGCGCCGATTTGTCGGTTTCGGGTAACCTGAACTGCAACAACGCTTCGGTCAACCTGCTGTCAACCAGTATCGCCAACCCGGCCAACCTGATTCATGTTTGGACCCTGCCCAATGGCACGACAGACACCACTGGCACGGTTTCCATTCTACCCGTAAGCATACCCGGCTTGTACAGTGTACTGGTTTCAAACAACGTCAATGGCTGTACCAGCACTGGAGCTTTACCGTAATTCAGTACGGCAATGTAAGTGCAGCCATGTCGCCTGCCGTAAATGCAAGTTGCTTTAGCACCAACGATGGCAGCCTAACCGTCGCACCAGCCGGAGGCAATGGCTCCTACACCTATCTGTGGAGCAATGGTGCAACCGGCGCCCAAAACACAGGGCTAGGGGCCGGGAACTACAACGTGACCGTGAGCGACACCGAGGGTTGTACCGCCACTGCTGCCGGTACCATTGCTTCACCTCCCCAGCTGCTAACGGGCGCGGTAGCCACCCCACAATCAGCCAACGGCACCACGGATGGCACCGCCAGCGCAAACCCCAGCGGCGGTACACCTGCTTATACTTTTTTGTGGAGCAACGGCGAAACAACTGCTGACATCCAGAACTTGTCACCAGGATCCTATACCGTTACCGTAACTGACGGAAACAATTGCACCGCGGTTAAAACAGTAACCGTAAACCAATACGATTGTACCATCCAATCGGATGTGAACGTGCAGAATATTTCCTGCTTCGGTGCAGGTAATGGCCAGGCCACCCTAAACATCACGGGTGGAACAAGCCCGTTCAGCATCCTGTGGAGCACTGGCGATACCAGCCTCAGCCTCAACAACCTGAGCGTTGGACAATACGCCGTGTCCATTACCGATGCTGCCAACTGCCCGGAACAACTCAGCTTTACCATTGAGGAGCCTGATACACTGGTGGCCAACGTGAGTACCACGGCTACCTCAGGGCCGAATACCAGCAATGGCAGCGCCACCGCTAACCCAATTGGCGACAGTGGCGTGTAATCCTACCTTTGGAGCTCCGGCGATACCACGGCCATTGTTAATAACCTGAGTGTAGGCTTGTACACGGTGAGCGTAAGTGACGAAAACGGATGCCTGGCAGTTCAAACCACAGAAGTACCCTCTGGCAATTGTAGCTTGGTGACCGATTTTGTCGTCAGCAATCCAAACTGCAGCATGTCGGCTGACGGCAGTGCTACCATCGCACTCACTGGCGGCGCCGGCGGTTTCGTTTACAGCTGGAGCAATGGCGATACGACAGCAACGGCTACCGGCCTTGCTGCAGGCACGCATTATGTATCCGTCACGGATGTCAACGGCTGTCAAATACTGGATTCCATCAACCTGATGGCGCCTCCTTTACTTACCCTGACCGTTGATTCCAGCAATACCACCAGTTGTGGCTTGTTGCCTGAAGGATCAGCCTTCGTACACGGCGAGGGTGGTACTGGCGTACTTTCCATCAGCTGGAGTGACGGACAAAACGGAGGAGCGGCCATTGGATTGGTCGCAGGAACCTATACCGCCACCGTCACCGACGAAAATGGTTGCTTCAGCAGTACAATGGTACAAATCGCTACCCTGGACACAGAGGCACCGATACTTACGGTAGCCGACACCAACGTGCCCCTCGGCCCTGCAGGCATGGTTACCTTGACGCTGGCCAACTTAAACGGACAAGCCACCGATAATTGCGCCGTGAACAACATTGTCATTACACCAAAAACATTTGATTGCAGCCAACTCGGCCCACACCAGATCAGTGTAACCGCTATCGACGATTCGGGCAATCAGGTTTCAGATACCATCACGGTTACTATTGTGGACGACATCGCACCGACACTCGTGTGCTCCCCAACGCTGGTGCGCTGCGCCAACCAAAACCCCGTCAGTTACCAGTCGCCTACAGCTACCGACAACTGCCTTGGTAATGGCGGTGCGTTTGCACTGACCGCTGGTCTGCCAAGCGGTTCGGTATTTCCCACCGGTACAACGGTGGTAACCTATACCTATACCGATGCCCAGGGCAATGCCGGATCCTGCTCCTTCGAAGTAACGGTACTGACTCCCATGGTACTGACCGTCGAATCGGTTGTCAATGACCTTGACAACCAAAATATCGGCGCCATTTTCATTACCGTCAGTGGAAGTCTTTCGCCTTACACCTACCAATGGACACGCAATGGTGCGCCATTCGCTACCACCAAAAACCTGACCGGAATCCCCGGTGGCTCCTATGTGGTAGTGGTAACGGATGAAAATGGTTGTACCGCCAGTAGCCTTCCCATTGTGGTCCAAAGCACCTCCGCGACGGAAACCCCCGATTTGATGAAGGAAATCCGGGTTTATCCAAACCCTACTCCTGGCAACCTTTCCGTGGTGCTGCCTGATGATTTGAGTGGAGAAGATGTACACGTATTGTTGTTTGACATGACCGGACGCCGCGTTATGGAACACCATTCAGCCAACGACAAAACCTTGCAAATCGACCTGTCACAATACGCTGATGGCTTGTATACCATGATGATTCGCATTAACGGCAAACAGACCGTCAAAAAGATCGTCCTGGATCGATAAGCACTTTGTTTAACAGCAAATAGAACCGCCACAGCGGCCCCAGGAGCAGAAACGCTTTCTTTTGGAAAGTTTTGGCGCTACCAGGGTCGCTGTGGCTTTTTTATGCAAAAAACCGACTGCCATGATTGAAAAACGACAAGCTTTACCGAGATGATTTATATTTGTCACACATCAACGACAATTTACATGAAAATTCAACTCACCCTAGGCCTGTTGCTGGCTTTCACTTTCCAATGTTCGGCCCAGGACATGGCCGATTCCACCATCAATGCCGTCATACGAAAATACGGTATGGAACAAAGTAAGGTCATGGACATTGCGTCCTGGATGACCGATGTGTACGGCCCACGTTTGACCGGATCACCCATGCTCGACAAAGCTACCGATTGGGCGGTAAAAGAACTCAACAGCTGGGGCCTGGATAATGTGCACACGGAGGCCTGGGGGCCATTTGGAAGAGGCTGGGAACTCCAGCACTTTGAAATGCATGCCAATACCCCTGTTTATTTCCCTGTAGAGGCATGGCCCAAAGCCTGGTCGCCATCCACCAAGGGTACAGTGCAGGGTGAGGTCATTTACCTGGACGCAAAAACAGTGGAAGACCTGGAGCACTACCGTGGCAAGCTGAAAGGCAAATTCGTGCTGACCGATACCCTTCGGGAAGTCGGGCCTAAATTTGATGCCACCGCTAAACGCTATGAAGCGGAAGCCCTGCTCGACATGGCCAACGCGGGCCTGCCCGGCAACAACAACCGCAGGGGAAATCGGGGTCGGGGAGGCAATGCCGATTTTTTCCAAAAACGCAATGAACTCTTGTACAGCGAAAAGCCCCTTGCCTTGCTCGACCGCAGTGCTAAGGGTGATCAGGGGACCATCTTTGTGCAAGGCGCCCGCGCCAAGTCTGGAAGCGCCTACGCAGATACCGCCGAGATTTTACCACAAATCACCTTGGCGGCCGAACAATACAACCGGATTTTTCGGGTGCTGCAAAAGGGCCTTCCAGTAAATCTATCCATGGACCTTTCCTGTTCCTATACCAATCCCGACGGTATGGAGCACAACATCATTGCTGAAATACCCGGAACTGATTTAAAAGATGAAGTGGTGATGTTTGGAGGCCATTTTGACTCCTGGCAGGCCGGTACCGGCGCCACAGACAATGCCGCCGGATGTGCCGTTATGATGGAAGCTGCCCGTATTTTGATGCAAACCATCGCTGAAACAGGTGTTCGCCCGAGAAGAACACTTCGGCTGGCGCTGTGGACCGGAGAAGAGCAGGGCCTCCTGGGCTCATCAGGATATGTGGAATCCCATTTTGCTGAAATGGACGGGCGCAAGATCAAAGCGATCAAGCCGGAACAAGGCAAAATATCCGCTTATTTCAACCTCGACAATGGTGGTGGCAAAATTCGCGGCATCTATATGCAGGGCAATGCTGCCATGGCACCCATTTTCCGGCCCTGGATCGACGAATTCAAAGACCTTGGCGCCAGCACACTCACGCTTTCAAATACTGGCAGCACCGACCATATTCCCTTCGACCGTGCCGGCATTCCTGGGTTTCAGTTTATCCAGGACCCCATGGATTATTTTGCCCGCACCCACCACTCTAATATGGATGTATACGACGAGTTAATTGGAGATGACTTAAAACAAGCGGCAACTGTCGTTGCCTCCTTTATCTGGCATACCGCGCAACGAGACGAATTGCTTCCAAGAAAACCATTGACACTGGATCGATAATTCCCCATCCCCAAAACCAAATATTATAATGCGTCAAAATGACTTTTCCAGACAGCAACAAGTGCTGATCATCCTATTATGGAGCATGGCAACATTACTCTGTGCCCAATCAGGCCCGGCCTTGCAGCTTTATGCCACCGACATCAATTGCCAGAACGATACGGCTACAATATCGGCAGTATTTGATCCGCAACATGTTCAGTTTCAGGGTTGGACAGGGCCTAATGGCTTTTTTTCAAATTTGCCTTTGGCAAAAACCACCATACCCGGCAATTACACGGCAAGCATCGTTGACACACTGCTATCCACCAGTACCACGCTATCCATTCAGGTCATTCAGGACACGGTTAAACCTGTAGCTGTCGCATTGGCGCCTACAAACTTCGGTTGTCTGGGTGATCTGGTTACCCTGGATGGCAGCGCCTCCTCTTCAGGGCCCAACCTGCGTTACCAGTGGACTACCCTGAATGGAGAAATAGTTGGCATTTCCGACAGCCTATTTGTTCAGGTAAGCGTGGTGGCCACCTATACGCTTGTTGTAAAGGATACGCTAAACCAATGCAGTGACACAGCATCGGTGTTTGTCACCTATTACGACACCATGTCGGTATTTTTTGAGGACATTGAACCTGTTCAGTGTTTTGGCGGCGCAAATGGACGTGCATTAGCCGTGGCCCACGGTGGCGACGGTAATTATACCTACACCTGGAGTAATGGCGGCACGACAGCATTGCAGACCAACTTGAGCGTTGGTGCGCACAATGTAACGGTTGCAGATGGTCAGGGCTGTACAACAATCGACAGCATTTATTTTACGCAGCCTCCGCCACTTTTCGCCAATGCATCAGGAGGCAGCAACAGCACCCTGCTGGCCGCACCCAGCGGGGGCGTTTCCCCATATACCCTTTTATGGAGTAATGGCGACACCAGCTTTCAGCAAACTGCGGTTGTGCCAGGCAACTACACGGTAACGGTAAGCGACGCTTTGGGATGCAGCAACAATGAATCTGTTACAATCACTGCCTCATCCTGCTTACTATCGGCATACCTTGCTTCTTCGAACATCAGTTGCTATGGTATAAACGATGGCCAAATTACCCTGACTCCTTTGAATGCCACTGAACCTGTTACCATTAAATGGTCGACTGGAGAAGATGGTTTGCTGCTCGACCAACTTGGCCCGGGCAACTACTCCGTGACCATAAGCGATGCGAGTGGCTGTTCGCAAATTCACAGCACAACCATCTGGGGCCCGCAGGCCCTCGCAGCAGATTTTTTTGTGCATCAGGACCAGGATTGCCCCAATGCATTTGATGCCTACCTCGGCAGTAACGCCAGCGGCGGCACCCCACCCTATCAGTATGCATGGTCGAACGGCGCACAAACTAACCTTAACCTGTACCTGACAACAGGCCCCTACACCGTTACCGTTTCTGATTCCAAAGGATGCACTACAACCCTAAGCTCCAGCATTATCGCCACGGATACCATCCCTCCCATTTTGCTCCTCAACGATGCCAGTATATCACTAAACAACGATGGTTTGGCATTGGTATACCCCTCCAACGTGGTGCAACAGGGATACGACGCCCAATGTGATCTGGCCATACTGCTGATTGAACCCAATATGTTTGATTGCAGCGATCTTGGTGCCCATACCATCACGGTAACAGCAACCGATGTCAGCGGCAACAGCCGAATCCGCAGCTGCACCGTCACGGTGCTGGACAATGTCTGGCCAACTTTCCAATGCCCGCCAAATGTCACCATCGGTTTGTGCGAAGCGGTGTACCAGTACGACACCCCTTTAGTAACCGACAATTGTCCGGTCGATCAAAGCCAGGTGATCCAGGTAGCCGGGTTGCCTTCCGGAGCAGTATTTGCACCAGGTATACACCTTCAGGTGTTTGAGTATACTGATGCCAGTGGGCACACTGGCGTGTAATTTCACTGTAAAAGTAGTGGCAACCCAAATCCTGCACTCAATATCCAAAAGGCATCCTGTATTGTGGCCTGCGATGGAACCGCCAGCCTTAGCGTAGTAGGAAGTTCGCCCTTGTATGATGTGTTGTGGGACAATGGCCAAACCGATGCCCTGGCGAACGGACTTTGCAGTGGCCCGCACAGTTATACCCTCACCGATGCGTATGGCTGCAACTACATTTATCATTTTCAGGTAGGCTATAAACCCGACCTACTGCCACCCATTGTGCTGCTGAACGCACAGGCGAGTGCGGCACTGGGCCCCGATGGCACCCTGTTACTCGACCCATGGGTATTTGACGCAGGTTCTGTTGATTATTGCGGTATTGCCAGTTTTACGGCTGATCCTGCTTTTTTTTCCTGCAACGACCTTGGCGCCAACAACGTATTTATTACCGTTACCGATTATGATGGCAACAGCAGTGGTGGATGGGTGGAATTGCTGGTCGTAGATACTTTAGGGCCGGTACTAATTTGTCCACCATCGCTTTATACTGGCGACTGCCAATCCGCACCCAGTTTCGACGACCCTGGGTTTACAGACAACTGTTCCAGCGCTGCCCAAACCATGGTCCAAACCGCAGGCCTGCCCTCCGGCAGCACCTTTCCTTTCGGAACCACCATACAGGAGTTTATGGCGACCGATGATTATGGCAATACCGGTGTCTGTTCCTTTGAAATTCACGTTGAAGGGCCACCCGCTGTTGAATCAGACATTATTTCACCCACGCTACCTGATGTTTGCAATGGCAGCATCACATTGACCCCAATTGGCCAGGTTTTGCCTTATACTTTTGCCTGGGGCATTGGAGAAAGCGGGCCTGAAATCAGCAATTTGTGTCCGGACGCATATACCGTCACCATCACCGATGCCAGCGGCTGTACCAGCATACTGGACATTCCCTTGCTCGTTGGCAATCATGATCCTGGGCCACTTGCCAGGGTACAAATTTTCCCTAACCCTGCGGCTGAATTTGCCTTCATCCAAACAAACGGAATCAATGAGCCATATGCGCTAAGCCTTTCGGATGCTACAGGCAGGATTTTGATGGAGGCAGCTTGTGATTCAGGCGCTGTACCCTACCGACTGGATTTGAGCGAGTTCCCCTCGGGGTTGCTGTTTGTAAAAATCCGATTTTCCAACAAAGGCGATGTTTGGTTAAGGTTGTTGAGAATCGCGCACTAAGACATATTTGGTTTTTTTGGCATTCACTGGAAGGATTAAATATTTAATTTTTAAGATATTACAGTTACTTTTGTGGTCATTAATCCAGCAGGCCCAGCAACCATTCCTTTTCCGTGAGCACCACTTCCGATTCAATGTCTCGACGCAAAGCCGTGCGTTGCTGGCGGTCGTGACTGCTGTTCAGTATCCGCTCTGTAAAACGAATGATGTTCTGATAATTTATTCGGTGATATCCCAGTACCTTTTTACGCTGTAGGTAATTGCGCATAGCGTCCAGATTGGCATGAATCAGGTCGTATTCGTCGAGGGCGAAATATGTTTTCAACAACAGGGTTTTAGCGGCCAGGTAAAGTAATGGATCGTTGTAATTCGCCTTTTGCAGCAGCAGCAACACTTTATCAAACGCTCTGCGGGTAAAATGAAGCCTGGCGGAGTTAAAACTCACCGAACTGTCCCTGTACTCCGGCTCAATGAACTCCTGATAGCGTTCAATAAAATCCTGCACCCATTTCAGTTCATTACAGCGAAGTCCCGCTGCCACGATGTTGTGAAAAGTGAAACGCGACAAAACGCCGTTTTCGTACAGGTATCCTCCCTCCAGCGCTTTCCGGTACTGGGTCAGCAATTCCTCCTCCATTCCAGCGCTACCTCTGTTTGCACTGCGAATGCAGTGGTTGATGGAGAATTTGTAAAACTCCCGCATTTCATCATCAGAAAAACAAAATTTCTGGCGTTCCATCTTTTTTAAAAAATCCTCATAAGCCTTGTGATTCCCTTCCTCTTTCAACATGCGGATGGCTGCCAAATAGGTAGAAATGCCAGGAAGATCTGCCCATTCCGTTCGCTCGGCCAAAGCAATTATATCCAAATGTAAGCCACCCATGGCATCAGCCTGGTATACATTGGTTTGCGACAGTTCCAGGCAAATCAACCGCAAGCGGCCGGTGAGATAAAAGAGATCGGTACTTCTGGCCAGTTCCCTGAACGGAGCAGTGTTGGTCGGATTTCGAATGAGTTCCGTTTCATGAACCTCAATTTCATACAAGCGCTGTAAACCATAAAAATTTTCATTTCGCTGTGGTTGAGCCAACAGGTTCTTCTGGAAAAATTTCATGGATCGCTCATACTGTCCGGAAATTCCACGGTGCCTGTAAATCACAGCAAGTTTCAATTTAAGGCTGTAATCCTCCATTTTCAGGTCTTCCACCAGAAGGAACTGTTCCATCAATCTGTTCAGGTAACTCAACAACAATCGTATTCTGGTATCGTCGTAGGGCGTAGAAGGAAACAAAATCGCCCACAATATTTTCTTTTCAGGCTTTTCAGTCCTGACAATGGCATCAAACAGCTCGAGCATATCGGCACGCGTGTTGAAATAAGCCGCGGATAAAAACCGCCGCGCAGCCCTGGTCTCAACAGTACTGAAAGAATTGATTAATCGAAAAACACCAATTTCCTGCATAGACAATTTATTTAACCTAAAATGCTCTACAAACAAACAATTACTTTTGCCAAAGAATGCCTCTAAAGCACCAATATTACACATTTATCAAAAAATAAAACCAAATTAATACTCTACAAACTCTCAAATTTGATTTTCATATAGTTCCAATCCCGTCGCACTTTTGTTCTGTTGGAAATATTTCCCGTATCCATTTCCCAAATTCATCAATGAATTTTCCAGAACAAACAAAATTCCGCGTAATGAAAAATCGCTTATCAACCATCTTCAAACCCTGGCCGGCAGTAATCCTGTTCGCCATTCTCCTGGTCGGATTTTCCGGGCAGGTAAAGGCCCAGTGCAACAATGATCTTACCCCGCCTGTGCTTACTTGCATCAACGGACTCACGATAGACGTCCTGTTTAATGGCACGGCAACTGTGCTCGGTTCCGATTTTATTTTTTCCGCTACCGACAATTGTACGCCCTCCAATGAGATCAGCTTTTTTCTGGAAGAAGCCCCTGCCTCTTCCAGCGTACCCTCTACAAACAGCCTCAACTTCTCCGGCAGCCAAACCGGCACTTATAATGTTGTAGTATGGGCTGTTGACTCTTCCGGAAACGCCGATTATTGCACCACCTCGTTGGAGATTATTCAGTGTTTTGCTAGCGCAGCCTGTAACGACCAAATCAGCGTTCAATTGGACGCAAACAACTCCGGTACGCTCGTTCCGGAAGATGGTTTGGAAGGCAGTTACTGCAGTTTCCATGACTTTGAAATCCAATTAGACAATGGACCTTCCCTCCCTGAAATCACTTTAGGGCTTGCAGATATTGGCAGCCACATTTACAAGGTCACCAACCTCCAAATTGGTAATGCATGTTGGGGTACGGTTACCATAACTGGCGACCCCTGTATTGCTGATCTTACGCCCCCTGTTGCCATTTGCGATCAGGACCTTGTGCTCACCCTGGATAACCCTGGCACGAACGCGGTGGAAATATTCCCGCAAGACGTTAATGAAAACAGTTATGACAATTGCACGCCGACCAATCAACTTCTCCTGGCACTGAGCGCTTCTTTCAACGGCCCTTATTTCCCTTCCATCGAACTGGATACGCTGGGCGCTTACGTGGTTTTTTTGCAGGTAACAGACCTAAGTGGCAACAGCAATTATTGCGCAATTGATGTCACTGTTATATTGCCCCCGCAGCACATTATTGAAGGCAATGTATTTGTTGACAACAACAACGACTGCAACTTCCAGGCAGGCTCAGAAATGGGGCTTGCAGGATGGCAGGTTATTGCTACGGGCGCTGGCAGCGGCGAACTTTTTACTGCTATAACCGATGCAAACGGACACTACAGCATGCTGGCAGATCCGGCAGAAAGCAGCTTTACCGTGGTTTTGAATGCGCCGTTCAATTACGGCGGCGCCTCCTGTCCGAATGCTTATACCGCCAGTTATACCGACCCCGGCAGCAGCCAAACCAATACCATTGACATCTCTGTGCAACTGGACCTCAATTGCCCGCTGATGTTTGTGGACCTGGCAACGCCCAAAATTCGCCCCTGTTTCCCAGGCACCTATTACGTCGCCTACACTAACCTCAGCAACCAAACCATCACCAGCACTTATGTAGATGTTACGCTGGACCCTGCACTGCAGTTCGTGAGCAGCACCCTGCCGCAAACCAGTCTGGGAGCGCAGTCATATCGTTTTCAAACCGGCGACCTTGACCCTGGAGAAAGCGGACAATTCAGCATCAACTTCAGCACCGACTGCAACGCACCCTTAGGAGCAACCCATTGTTCGGAAGCCCATATCTTCCCCGACACCATTTGCCCGCCCAGCGCCAATTGGTCTGGCGCCAACATCGAAGTGAGTGCTTTATGCCAGGATGACACACTGTTTTTCAACATCAAGAACACTGGAACAGGCGCCAGTAATGCAAGCCTGGAGTACATTGTCATTGAGGATGTATTGATGATGAAAAATGAAAACTTCCAGCTTAATCCCGGAGACGTGTTGAGTCTGGACGCCATTGCTGCCACGGGTGCAACCTATACACTGCAGGCTAACCAGGAGCCCGGACACCCCTTTGGTGGCATGCCAACCATCTCTGTGGAGGGCTGTGGCGGATTCACGCAGGGCATTTCGACCATGTACCCCGCTAACTCCAGTAACCCATTTATTGCCACCGATTGCCGGGAAAACACCAATTCCTTCGACCCCAACGACAAGCAGGCACAGCCAAAGGGCTATGCAGATGAGCACTGGATTGATCCCAATACCGCTTTAGACTATACCATTCGTTTCCAGAACACCGGAACGGACACGGCATTCACTGTAGTGTTGCTCGATACCCTGTCGGATTTGCTCGACGTGAACAGCATGTTACCTGGTGCCAGCAGCCACGGATACCGCTGCGAATACGATGGCAACATCCTTAAGTTTACGGTAGACAACATTCAACTTCCGCCGGCAATAGTCAATCCGGAAGCTTCCCAGGGATTTATCAAATTTACTGTTTCCCAGACTGGCAATAATCCGGACGGTTCTGTAATTGAAAACAGTGCGGCGATCTACTTCGATTACAACCCGGAAGTCATCACCAATACGACCATACATACCGTTGGCACGCATTTTATCACAAGTAGCCTCGACTTTGTAAATCCAAACCGGCCCCTGTTGAACGTTTACCCAAACCCCGCCACCAGTTTTGTTCGGTTTGAAAGCGAAAGCCCGGAGAAAATGCAATTTGTGCTAACCAATCAATTGGGTAGCCGCATCCGGAGTATCCAGGATATAGCACTGCCCTTTACCATGGATTGCAGCAGACTCGAAAGCGGCATATATCACTTCTGCTTCATAGATCAACAAGGAAAAACAGCCTGGTCGGGATCACTTATCCGGCACTGATCACCACTGAAATAATTGACCGGGTAATGAAATAAGTATCCTCAAATACCAACAAAAAGGTGCGACTGGACTTCCAGCCGCACCTTTTTTATCAAATCTGTTTACTTACTTCGTAAGGGTAACATCTCGGGTATACAGTTCTTTGACGCCGTCAATAAACTCAACCTCTACGTACCAGATGAATACACCAGGAACGAGTGGCTCGCCGCGCAATTTACCATCCCAACCCACATTAGGGTCGTTGGGCAGGAACTCATCCACGGTGTACATCAATTCTCCCCAGCGGTCGAACACCTGGAAATTGGTGAATTTGGCTACCGTCCCTTCTCTTGCAAAAAGTTGGAACAAATCATTGAAGCCGTCGTTGTCGGGCGAGAACGCATTGGGCGCATAAACGTACCGACGACGGTCAACAATCACCGTCATTTTGTCCTCATCGCTGCAACCATTCACCCCTTCCACCTGGATGGAGTAGGTAGTGGAAACAAATGGCGTCACCACCTGTGTCAGACAGGTAGGACACTCCGAAGTATCAAAAGGCGGTGTCCATACCACTGATAAAATGCTGTCGAGTGGTACATTAACCAAAGCCTGGATCGTAGTAGAATTACCCAATTCGATGGTTTGGTCGTCTCCAAGGTCTACATTAACTGGAATAGAGGCGTTGACCACGATAACTTCGGTGCGCTGACAATCGTTGGCGTCAGTTGCCATGATCGAGTAAGCACCGGAGCTAAGCCCTGTAAAACCATTGGACGTTTGTGGATCGGAACCATCAATGGAGTAACGGTATGGCGCGACGCCACCGCTGGCATTGACAAATATGGCGCCATCATTTTGACCAAAACAATCCAGGTCATTCACCGTAAAGTTGAAATTCAATGGCGTGGGCTGGTTCAAACTTACGCTGGCCATTGCCGTACAATTGTTGGCATCCGTTACTGTAACAGAATAAGTACCCAACCCAATGTTGGCAATGTCGGGTGTTACAGCAGCATTAGACCAGGCATACAGGTATGGCGACAAACCACCTGCCACGCTTACCTGTGCACTTCCGTCCATTTCGCCGGTACAACTCACCGCGAAACCATTAAAGTTGGAGGTAACCGTTGCTACTAGGGTTGGCGGGAACAACTGGGTCACAACGGCCTGTACAGTTGCACTGTAACCATTGGGTGAATTTACCGTAACCGTGTAGTTCCCTGGCGCAAGCCCGGAGATGATTTCCGGTGTTCCAACTGCCGCTACACTTCCGGTGGCCACAGGCACGCCCGCGAGCAACACGCTATAATTGAAAGGAGCAATGCCCAGGGTTGGTGTGAGCGTAAGCGTACCAGTCGTTACACCACAGGGGATGATTGAACCAGAAAGGGTAGCATTTACACTACAATTGTCGGCTGGCAACAGTGTGGTTACCGCAATGATAGTACTGTCACAACCGTATTGATTGGGGAGTATCGTAGTCACTGTACCCGTTTGATTGGGGTCGCAAGTGTCAAAAGCCAGATAAGTTGTATCGCTGGGCAACAGCAGGAATGTTTCCATCACAATACTGTCACAACCAAACTGGTTCAACAGATTGTAGGTATACAGCCCGGCCACCGCAGGATCGCAGGTAAAGGACAAAACAGCCGTTTCATCGCTGGGTAAAAGGTCAACGGTTGTAACCACCAAACTGTCGCAACCGTATTGATTGCTGAGCAACTGCGTAAACACACCCACATTGGCTGTATCGCAATCCATCGCAAACAAATAGGTGGTGTCGGTAGGCAACAAACTGACGGTGGTAATAACCACACTGTCGCAGCCCGAAGGTGTAACCAGTGTTTGGGCAAAAACACCCGTCAGGGCCGGATCGCAGTTCGCATCCGTGAGGAAAGTTGAATCCGTTTGAACAAAATCAATGGTCGTGACAACGGTACTGTCGCAGCCGTACTGATTGCTCAAAATATTGGTAAAGACACCCACATTGGCCGGGTTACAATCTGTACCAAACAACAGGGTTGTATCACTGGGCAACAGGGCCACAGTTGTGACAATCACGCTGTCGCAACCTGCTGGTGTCGGCAAAATCTGGGTAAAGACTCCTGCCAGCATTGGATCACAGGAAGTCGAGGCCAGGAAGGTGGTGTCGGTATGGAAGAAGGCTATGGTTGTAATAATGGTACTGTCGCAACCATTTTGATTGTTCAGCACGTTGGTAAACACCCCAACATTGGCAGGGTTACAATCCATGCCAAACAATAAAGTGGTGTCACTTTGCAGGAATGCAACGGTTGTGATCACCAAACTATCGCAACCTTCCAAATTGGTAAGGTTCTGGGTAAACACACCCGTTTGGTTGAAATCACAGGAACTGCCCGAGAGGTAAGTAGTGTCCGAAAAGGAGAAATTAATCGTGGTGATCACCGTACTGTCGCAACCGTATTGATTGCCCAGCACATTGGTAAACACACCTACGTTGTTGATATCACAGCTTTTACCCGTTAAATAGGTGGTATCGCTGGGCAGCAGGGTAACCGTAGTCGTAACGATGCTGTCGCAACCGTTGGTTTGTGCCAACATTTGAACCGTTGTGCCTGCCATGGCCGGATCACAAGTCGTAAGGAAAAGTGACAGACTGTCGATGGTATACACCGTCAGGGTTGTATTAATGATACTGTCGCAACCGTGAATGGTATTCAGGCTGTCTACAAAAATGCCAGAGACTGTTTGCAGCGCACCGCCCAGCAAAATAGATTCACCATCGCAAATTTGCGCTGTCTGGTTCATGCTGACATGCTGCCAAACCGTTACGGTTACCGTATCCGTTGCAGGATTAGAACAAACGGTTGCGGAATTATCACTAACCCCTATCAAATGGTATTGAGTCGTCGTAGTTGGATTCACCTGTTCTGTGTGGCCATTGGTAATGTCAGTCAAGGTGACATTTTGCATACCATCGTTCCAAACGACATCAAACGGTCCATTTCCTGTCATGGAAAAGGTTAGGGTCACCGTTTCGCCATTACAGATCTCCGCATTGTCGGTAAGATTTGCGGTTGGCGCAGTATTAACGGTTACAGCCTGGCAAACTGGCAAGCCCGTTGCACAACTGTTCTCCGCTAAGACACAAACTTGCCCAGAAACGGCATTTTGAAAATCTACCTGGATGGTATCGCCCGATCCGGTAAGGACAGCACCCGCAGGCACCGACCAGGTGTAACTGGTACCCGATTGAGTGGTATCCAAAACATAGGTATAAGTCCCCCCATTCGTACACACATCTGCAGGACCTGATAATTGCGGGGTCAACAAGGGTTGTAATACCGTGATAGGCAAACAGGCCGGCTGTGATGGCCCGCAGGAATTGTTGGCGGTTACACAAAGTAAGCCACTGTCAACAGGGCTCGACCAGGTAATTTGAATGGAATCGGTAGAAATGGTAGTAAACGGCACACCGTTGGGGGTCGTCCACGTAAATGACGTAGGCGCTGGGTTGCCGATGGAAGTTGCCGTATAAATAATAGTAGAATCAAAACACGGAGTCAGTGTTCCATCTACGGCAGGAACCTGCGGCAAAGCACTTATCGCCGGAACAGTAACGCAAACCGTATCCCGGCAATACAAGCCTGCCCGGCCATGGGATAAAACCAGACAATATTGCCCAGGTTGATTCACCACACAGGTTGGCTGAATAGCAGAACCTACTATGCCCGGTCCGCTCCATTGGTATAAGGTTATACCACCAATTGCAGTATTGATGTTTGATCCGGCACCATTTAAGGTAACCGTCGGGTTCGAAGAACAATCAATGGTATCTGGTTGAGCAATAACTGCAATGGGATCCAAAATGGCCAGGTTGACATTCACCAAACTGTCGCAGCCCTGATAATTGGGGCAAATTTCAGATACCAAACCTGATTCCGTATAAGGAACGCCACAAACCTCGTAGGTCGTAGGTCCGCAAATAGTAATCAGCTGCATCGGATTGATGGGTACTTGAATAATATGTACGCGGCAAGTGACAATACTGTCGCAGCCCTGCCAGGCCTGTAGTGTAACAGGGAAGTTACCCGCACCAAAGAACTCCTGACCAGCACATTCAACCGACTGACCCTGGCACATGTAGGCATCTTCCGTCGAATAAACCGTTGGAATAACGCTGACCACGCAGTTTACCACACTATCGCAGTTAATATACGAAGGCAGGGTAACCGGATAGGTGCCCGCCGTTACAAAGTTCTGACCGGCGCACTGCACCGGCTGCCCCTGGCAGGTGGTCACATTTTCTACGGAAGAAACATCCTCACCCACATTTACATCCAGACAAAACAATGGCGCATTGGGGCAAGTAACGCTCACGGCGCATACCTGTGCAGGTCCCGGCTGGTTCCAGGTAACATTCACCGCAGCAACGCCATTAGGGTTGCCATTGATGGTACCGGCGCCCGGAGGAGAGATGGTCCAAATGGAAGGGGATGCTGTGGTGTAGTTGGAAAATGGAGGCGTCGCTGGCAAACAAGTTG
>JADJUJ010000016.1 GCA_016710765.1 Lewinellaceae bacterium
GTCAATATACCGTTCAGGTGCAGGCACCCAATGGGTTTACAGCGCCACACAAACAGTGTCGGTTACCGAAGATACTGACGCTCCGGACGTTTCCGCAACTGCAAGGTGCTGAATTGCCATCAATGTTTCGGCTGCCTTAACGGGAACATCAATGTTATCAGGTGTAACCTACCAGTGGATGGGTCCCGCTGGTTTTAACAGCAATCTTGCCATTACCCAAACTTCTCTGGCAGGTAATTATGTACTTACTGTAACCGGGCTAAATGGTTGCACCGTAACCACGGTTACTACTGTTTTGCAGGATACTATGCCGCCAGATGCACAAATTACAGGTGAAACACTTTTGGATTGCAATCAAACCACAGCTGGTTTGACCGCATTGTCTGTTGCAGGTACGGCGTGGGTATGGGGTGGTCCAGGTAATTTTTCAGCCAATACCACTTCCGTTGATGTAAGTCAACAAGGCGACTACATTGTCACCATTACTGCTCCCAATGGGTGTACCAACACCGCGAATTGGATGGTTCTGCAGGATACTATTTCACCCAGTATCCAGGTTTTGGGTGGCACGCTGACATGCAGTGCTCCATCACTCGCACTGGTGGTAAGTTCCAGCGATCCCTTAACCCAATATGCTTGGTCGGGGCCGGGAGGATTCAGCAGTATCATTGCAGCGCCACAGGTAAACCTGGCTGGCGTCTATGCAGTGCTCGCCACCGCGGGCAACGGATGCACCGCTTCAGCAAGTTTGGTTGTACCGGCAGACCAACAGGCACCCGTTTTTTCTGTATCAGGTGACACTATTACCTGTGCAGATCCCATCAGTACTGCCATTGCCAATGGTCTTGACGTTGGTACTGCATTGCAATGGACTGGTCCGGGTGGATTTCAGCAAAACGGCATTGAGGTATCCATCAGCCAGCCAGGCGTATACCAGGCTACGGCAACCGGAACCAATGGATGTACGGCCGTTCAATCGCTGGCGGTTCCAACAGACACCATGGCGCCCATTGTTGTATTGACTGGCGATGTGATTACCTGTCGCGACTCCCTGGCTCAAATTACTGCTCAGGTACAGCCAGCAGGGGGCACCTTGGTTTGGGCAGGACCACAGCCTGGCTTACCGGCAGATCTAGTGGTAACGGTAATGCTTCCAGGCTTGTATCAGATCACCGTAACCGGGCCAAATGGTTGCACCCAAACGGCAGAAACCCTGGTAGAAATAATAGAGCCGAGTTGGACGGTTGACTTAGGTCCTGACCTCGTGTTTTGGGAAGGGAACTGGGTGATGTTGGATTTAAATACCGATCTCCCCAAGGCTCAACTGCAATCAATTGAATGGACCCCAGTTTTCAGTTGCTCCAATTGCATGAGCCAATATTGGAGAGCCCAGGAAACCGTAACGGTTCAGGTTACCCTGGAGGATAAGAATGGCTGCTTAATGAGCGATCAGGTATTAGTGGAAGTCAGAAAACGAGGCAGTTTGTACATACCCAATATATTTTCACCCAATGCTGATGGACGTGATGATGAATTTGAGATTTTTTCCAGTAATCCTAACCTTAGGATCCAGCATTTCAGGGTGTACGACCGCTGGGGAAGCCTTGTTTTTGAGGCTTTGGATTTTGCTCCCGGAGACCAGTCTGGCCGCTGGGACGGACGCTTTAAGGGACAGGACGTTCAGCCAGGGGTTTACGTCTGGACGGCAATTGTAGCATTTGAGGATGGTGCTAAAGAATTGTTGAAAGGCGATGTCACCATCGTACGCTAATCCAAATTGGTCAGATCCTTATTCAAGTCTTCTATAGCCTCGGCGCTCCGCACGATCCAGGCTTTTCGTCATGCACCACAATTGGTCGTTCAGCAAAATAGGATGTGCTACAATGGCTTGAATCCATTGTTCATCGGAAAGCGTTTTTTCCTTAAACTGCTCCAGGAAAACCTTTTCTTTCGTGCGTATGATATCCAGCGGCTTTTTTGTGGAGCAGATTGAGCAGATGGCGTAATTCCTTCGCCTCGGGCGGGTTATCGAGGTACAACACTGTTTCAAAGTCTTGTCCGCAGGATTGCAAGGTTGCCAGTGCAGCGCGGCTTTTTCCGCAGCGGTTGTTGTGGTATATTTTTAACATTGTAACAGGGTTAATGTCCTAATTCCGCAAAGATATGGTGACAGAAGCATAAGGCCTATTGTCAATCTGTTGGCGGTCAAATCTATAAAAAAACATTTTACCCGCATAAAAATCCAGGTTTCCACCGGCATTGCCGTGCCGTGCTTCAATTGCCTGGCGGAGCTGCTGAAAATCGGCATCATCGCTGGTGGCAAAAACCAACGTGTTGGCATCTACATCCCAAAGCAGGACCTGTTGGTACAGGGTAGTACCGTCGTGGAGCGTGGTTTCCCAACACTTATAGTACCTTCTGATGCTGACGCCGTCTTTTGTAACGGTGTTCAACAAATCAAATCCTTGTTGCTGGATCAAATTTTGTTTTTCGTCATAGCCCGCCCGTTGGAGTGTCTGGAGGATTTCCAGTTCCATATTGGGGCATTGCGCTTTTAACATTACATTCGTTGCAAGGAAAAGGAGTAGCAGCAGGTTTTTCAATACCATCATAAAAAGCAAAGTTGGAACCAAGATAACGCGATGAGCCAAGATGTATTGCAAAATAAATATATAAATAATTTGTGTCAGGTGTTTTTCTCCTAACAAATGTACTGTTCATGAAAATAGCCATTACAGGTGCTTCCGGGCATATTGGTGCGGCCGTTTGCCGGGTTTTATTGGAGGCTGGGCACGATCTGACGGCCCTTGTGCATTCCGACCAGCGGGGAATCGCAGGCTTGCCCTTAAGGACCGTTTCAGGAAGTATTCTTGATCCGAATTCGTTGGACGCCCTTACCAAAGATGCCGAGGTGCTGGTACATCTGGCCAGTTTGATCAGTATTGGAAACCTCTCAAAATCAATATTAGAGGAAGTAAACATACGTGGGACACAAGCGGTGTTGGCCGCATGTACCCGTAATGGGGTGCGCCGTTTGGTGTATTTTAGTTCCGTGCACGCCTACAAAACACCTGCACACGTACAGGCTTTTGACGAAAATATTCCACTTGCCAATGCGTTGGATTTTCCCTACGCCCAAACCAAAGCAGCGGCGCAGCGGCTTGTTGTCCAAGAAAAACAACTGGAGACGATCGTTTTAAACCCAAGTTCAGTGCTGGGCCCCTGGGATTTTAAACCTTCTCTGCAAGGGAAAATGTTACTCGACTTTACACTAGGACGCATTCCTTTGCTTCCGCCCGGTGGTTTCGACTGGGTGGATAACAGGGATGTAGCAAAGGTGGTATTGGCAGCACTGACGCAGGGCGTATCAGGAGAGGCTTATTTGCTGACTGGTCGTTATGCCAGTGTTCAGGAAATGGCCAATATGGTTTGCCAGTTGGCTGGCAGGAAGCCCCCAATATTGTCGGCCCCAATGTGGACGCTAAAAATGGCGCTTCCATTGCTGCAGGCCTGGAGCTGGGCGTTGAAAGAACCACCGCTGTACACGGCAGAATCATTAATCCACCTACAGGAGGGACATCCCAATATATCTTCCGAAAAAGCCCGTTTGGCATTCGGGTTTGAAGCCCGCCCGCTGGAAACAACAGTTCAAGACGCTTTGGACTGGTTATTAAACAAACAATAAACCCACCCCGAACCCTGTCATGCTCAATTACCAACTTATTGCCTATTGCTGGCTCTGCATTGGCCTGCTCGTATTTGTTTTACTGCTTTTCATTAAGGCGCCTTATGGGCGACATACGCGCACAGGGTGGGGCCCCATGATCGACAACCGTCTGGGCTGGGTATTGATGGAATTGGTGGTTTTGGGAATTCTGCTCTATTTTGTTTGGCATGGGGAAAATGCCATTAGTCTGCCTATAGCGGTTATTTTGGCCTTGTTTGCTGCTCATTATATCCACAGGAGCCTGATTTTCCCTTTTGCATTGCATACCAAAGGGAAAAAAATGCCCTTGCTCATCATGCTCATGGCAGTGGGTTTTAATACGATGAACGGCTATTTGTTGGGCTGGTATTTTGGGAACCTTGCCAATTACCCTTCCAACTGGCTTTGGGACCCTCATTTTTTGCTTGGTCTGGCCTTGTTTCTGATGGGTATGGGAATTAACATCTGGTCGGACTACCACCTGATTGCATTGCGAAAACCGGGTGAAACAGGGTACAAAATCCCGGAAGGAGGCTTGTTTCGGTACATTAGCTGCCCCAACCACTTTGGCGAAATCCTGGAATGGACAGGTTTCGCGGTGCTCAACTGGAGTCTGCCGGGGTTGATTTTTGCCATATGGACTTTTGCCAACCTTGCGCCTCGGGCCTTGGCACATCATCGCTGGTATCGCGAAAAATTTGTGGACTATCCAAAGGAAAGAAAGGCGCTTATTCCTGGCGTGTGGTAAGACTGTGTTCGGGTAATATTGCGGATAATGAAACCCAAAAAATCCACATTTACCCAACCCCCCAAACATGCTCTAATGGAAAAGGCGGGTGTTTTCACCCGCCTTTTTGTATTTAAACCCACGCTTTGCCGGACTTTCGCCTCTGACGTAAGCAAGTGCTAAGTTTTGAAAATTGTAACTATTTAGGTACTCGTTGAATCTCAAAAAAATCATAACTTTCGACAAAAGTATTGCATTGAAGTTACCGGATACCATAGAAGGTTGCCACGAACTGATAAAACAGTTATTGGTAGTTGTCGAAGGCTTGCAACGTGAAGTTCAGGACTTGAAAGATCGCCTAAATAAGAACAGTCGCAACAGCCATCGGCCACCGTCAACAGATGGTTTGCGCAAGCCTGCCTTGCCAGCAAAGAAGGGCGGTAAACGAGGTGGTCAGTCAGGCCTAAAGGCAAGACGTTAAAGATGGTAGCTCACCCTGATGAGGTCAGCAAAGTTAAAACCAACGGTTTGTGCCGCTTGTCAGCAGCAACGGGGGCCAAACGGACCTTGTGCTGGAGAATAAACGCCAAGTATTTGAATTGCCTCCGACCCGCCTTCATGTACTCGAATACCAGCGCTATGGCTGCACTTGTGGACATTGCGGGCATGTGAACAAAGCAAATTTTCCATCCGGTGTTGCTGCTCCTGTGCAATATGGCCCCGCGTAAAAGCCTTGGTGACCTTGCTGCATCAAAATGGTTGTCTGTCGGTATCTAAAATACAAAGCCTGTTTGAGGATTTGTTTGGAGGCCGCATTAATGAAGCGACCATTCAGGAATGCCAACGAACCGCCTACGAGCGCCTGGAGATAGAAAAGCCTATATTCAGCAGCAAGTACAACAATCCGAGCGCATTCACGCCGATGAAACCGGTGTGCGTTGTGCTGGGAATTGTTTTGGCTGCATGAACTGGGCAACGAGCGCTTTACCTACCAGTTTGTACACAAGCGGCGCGGCATAGAAGCACACCAGGAGGAGCAAAGTCTATTGCTAAATTTTAAAGGCTGGCTCCTACACGACTGCTGGGCACCTTATTTTAATCTCGAGAAATGCCAACACGCTTTGTGCAACGCCCACTTGTTGCGAGAGTTAAACGCCCTGCAGGAACGAAAACGAAAATGGGCGGCTAACTTCCATGCCTTCTTGCTGGATTTGCATAAAAAAACGGACCAGGGGCGTGGCCAATTGCCAGAACACTTACGCCCTTCAATAATCCGAAAATACAGCCGTTTGCTGGAGGCCGGATACAGAGAAGAACCCCAGCCACAAAAAAGCGCCCGAGGACGACCCAAAAAATCTAAGGGACGTAACCTCCTGGAACGTCTTGATATGCACTGGGAAGCCGTCTTGGCATTTGCGCACCACAAAAAGGTGCCTTTCACCAATAACCTGGCGGAAAGGGATATTCGTCCGGCTAAATCAAAATTGAAAGTCGCTGGCTGCTTCCGTACACTCACCGGGGCACAGGCTTACGCCCGCATCCACAGTTTTATCTCTACTGTGCGTAAAAATCAATACAATGCTTTCAATGAACTTGTTAATATCTTCAACGGCTTAACGCCGAGTTATCGAGCTGTGGGTACCTAAATAGTTACCATTACTCATTGTTTATTAACAAAGAATATTATGAAGCGAATAGGCATTATTGTTCTAATAATAGGACTGGTGATTACCCTTTTTACAGGCTTTCGTTACGTAACAAAAGAAAAAGTTGTGGATATTGGAAACTTGGAGATTACCCGTGATCAAAACCATACTATGGCATGGTCACCACTGCTTGGAATAGCGGTGATTCTAGTTGGTGGGGGACTGTTTTTCTTTGGATCTAAAAAAGAATGATCCTACATGGCTAATCCGGGCATTGTCCGGAGGGATAATTATATTTCAAAGCACCTTCCTGCCTTCAGCACTAGCTGAAGGCAGGATATGGAAGTATGTTGGATTTTCCCGTCTGGCCAAAATGTTTTTTCTCGTCAGTTCCTCCATTTTTTCAGTCGCATAGCCCCGCTAGTGCAGTGTCCGGCGAAAAACAGCCCTTGTTTTTGCTCCCGAATGAAGATCCCCAACATACGTTAACTGGGCCAGTCACCATGACTGGTAACCAGGACAAAGGGATTGATATTTTTGGATTGGGGGCGGAAACGAAGATGGATTTTACTTCTCGCTAATTACCTGTTGAATGGAATCCAACAGCTGTCGTCCTTCCGCCGAGAAATTATTCAGACTTCTTGTCCCTGCTTTAGCCGTCATGATAAAAGAAAAGTTATCGGCAATAATTTCATCCGGATGGATAATATATCCGGTGTTGTCTTTTATTTGACGATAAAAATCGGGCACATTGCGCATGTTCAGGGTAGGGTGGAGCCCATCTTCCTGGTAACAACCTTCCAGTGGCCATTGCGGAGTGGTTGCACTTCAAACAAACTGAATTCGAGGTACCCAAAGAACATCCGTTTCTTTTTGGTAAAGCCATTCTCATTGGCAAAAATGATGGGAATAGCAGTGATTGAACTGCCTTCCTGCGTTTTTAACCGAATCCCCTGTGCGAAATCAACGCCGTCCGGATTGTGCAATACCCGAGCTGCTAACGTTGCTGGCAGGTCCAGCATTTCGTACCCAATTGGTTCAAATCCAATCAGTGCATACAGCGCCTTTTTCTTTTCGGGATTTAATCGGGTGTAGACATGCGACAACTCGTGGTACATGGTTTGGGTAAAGCCTGCTTCATCATCCGCTGCCAAAGCATCAGCAGGGATTACAATGCTGTTGTGGCGGGTATAATACACGCCCGGGCCGTAATGCCGGGCTTTGGTTTTGATCAATACCAGCGTGTCGGGGAAAACATTGTTCGCAAAGGACTTCGTAACAGGAAACATGGCCTTAATGGTTTTTGCCACCATCTTGGATTCGGCTACACTAAAGCCTTCCACATCGGTTTGCAAAAACTGCCGATAGGATGCTAACATTTTATCCCTTGAGCGCACGGAATCCAGGGGCTCTTTCATCTGGATGGACATTTCCACCGGGGTAACTTTATCAAAAAAGCCATCGCTGGGGTCGTATAGTATAGCCTTTGAGGCATCAGTGCTGTCGAGCAACAAAACCATATGCTGTTCATCCAGTTTAAAGCTCCGAATGGGCTTTTGCGCAATACAGGCTTCTGTCAGGGTGATAGCAAGCAGAAAAAACAACACAAGGCTGAAACGCGTAGTCGACATAATAGTATGGGTATGAAATGAGTTCATGAACAGTTAGTTGTAGGTATAACGCCTTCAACGAGCGTTTAGGTGCTCTCGGCATATGGAAAAACCAGATGAAAGCGTGTACCGCCTTCCAGGGCGTTTCTACGCTGATCTCCACGTGGTGCAATTGAAGGATACTTTGCACCAGAGAAAGCCCAATGCCTGCTCCCTTAATGCTTCGATGGCGCGGGCTCCGGAAGAAGGGTTCGAAAATAAATGCCTGCTCTTCAGCAGGGATGCCGGGTCCGTTGTCGATCACTTCCACAATATGTCGCCCGTTTTCCGCACAAATAAGCCGGACTTTAACCCGGTGGTCGGGGCTGTATTTGCATCCATTTTCCATCAGGTTGAGCAATGCCGTGCGCAACAAGGCTTCATTACCCAAAACTTTGAGCCGCTCTTCAGATTCTGGAAGGTTTTCAAGTTCCAGGGTAATTTTGAACTGCTCGGATCGGCGCTGTACCATTTCTTTTGCCTGCCAAAGCACCTCATCCAGGCGTACAGGCTCTAATGAAACTGCTTTGGGATCGTTGATTACTTTGGACAGCAACAGCAGTTTTTCTTCCACCTCACTGATTTCCCGGAGGTCGTCCAGCACGCTTCTCAGTGCATTTTTATACGACGCAGCATCGCGATCACGCTGAAGGGTAACATCTATCTGTGTGCGAACGGCTGTGAGCGGATTCCGCAGTTCATGTGATATGTTGGATAAAAACATGCGTTGCATACGGAATGCATGCTCCTGACGATCGAGTAGCCGGTTAAATGTGGCCGTTAGCCGCGACATTTCATCTTTGCCGCCCGTGTGTTCCAACCTACGGCTTAGGTCATTTGGGCGGAGGGAGTCCATCTCATTCATGATGCGGAGCACAGGCGCCAGGGCCAGGCCTGCAAAATACCAGCCCAGGAACACAATTCCGGCAATGCCAAGCAGGAAACTGTAAATCAGGATGCGGCCCAACCGACTGGCGCCTTGAGGATCGCAATAACCTTCAACAACAACCATAAACGGGGCACCAGAACTGCCTTTTTTTATCCGGCCCAGGGCATACAGATTGCGGTGTTTAAACTCCACATCACCTTGTCGCTGGATCTCCTGTAAGGTTTTTATCGAAACCGGTGGTGATTCGGTATGCACCGTAAAAACGCGTTCATAGGCGTCGTTGTACAAGCTGATGTTGTCCCGGTAAGGAAGGGTGTCGGCGTCAGAATCAATCCAATTGATCGGCAAAGGCTGAAGCAGTTGCGGATCATAAAGCGCCGTTTGGGCTGTCAGGTTTGCTTTAGAATCAAGACTGGCATAACAGTCGCGCACAGTTTGCCGACTGTAGGTCCACCACACATAAAACAACAGCGCCGCCAAAATGCCGGCAGCTATGAGGGTGAACAGCAATGTGAGTCGCGTGCGAATTTGCATGTTACTGTAGGCCAGGATCCTTCCCGTGTCTTATCCATTCGGCAGCCTTTGGCACACCCGAACTGGCATTTTCAGCTAGAATCTCCAATTGATCTACCAGGCTTAACTCCAGGTTGAGGGCCGGCTTAGGATCGATGTAATAAAAGGGAATGTCATTGGGTGCGTACCGCATCAATCCCGCAGCCGGATAAACTTGTAAGGAAGTACCAACAACCATAAACAGATCGGCTTGTTTTGCCAACACAACAGCAGATTCAATCATGGTTACAGGTTCGCCAAACCACACAATGTGTGGTCTCAGCTGGTAACCCTGCGGACAATGATCGCCCAGGTGAAGGTCATCCGACCAGTCGTACACCAGGTCCTGAAAACGCTCTGATCGTACCTTGCGCAGTTCACCATGCAGGTGCAATACACGGGTGCTGCCTGCTCTTTCATGCAGGTCGTCGACGTTTTGGGTAATGATGTGCACCTCAAAGTCGGATTCAAGTTCGGCCAGCGCATAATGCCCTGCATTGGGCTTAACTTGCAGCAATTGCTTTCTGCGCTGGTTGTAAAACTCCAGTACCAAGGCCGGATTTTCGAGCCAGGCTTCAGGTGTCGCAACTTCCTCAATGCTGTGGTTTTCCCACAAACCATCGGCATCCCGGAAGGTTTTGATACCACTTTCAGCGCTAATGCCGGCGCCAGTGAGTACAACCAGTTTTTTCATTTGTTAACCTGCCTTGCGCAACTTGCTGTGTTTGACGCTGTAACCAAAATAAATGCTCAATCCGATGATCAGCCAAATGAAGAATCCGAACCAGCTCTTGGCGGGTATTTGCGCCATCATATAAAAGCAGGAAACCAACCCCAGCACGGGAATGAGCGAAAAGTTATGCTTAAAGCCCATGCCCACGAGATACAGACAAGTGATCAGGAAAAGCCACATGGGAATCTTATGCTGAAACAAACTCCAGCCACTTTCAAATTTATGGGCATCAGGCACCGACATGGCATTGACCACACTGGCATAATTGTCGGGGCTAAGCGAATTGAGGTACTTGGATAGATCGCCATTAACGCTGGCCAGCGTCGTGCTGTCGGTACGGGCGATATTGGTTTTTATGCTGGCAATCTCTGATTCACTCAAATGGGGCAAGATTTGCTCAGGAGCGTAAATTTGCGGCGCATTGCTCAACCAATTCATGGTGTCGGTGCGGTGGTTGGCGTACAAATAAATCGCCAACCCGATCAGCATGGCCGGAAAAATAAATTTGGCATTGAGGTAGGGTGTTCGGAATTTTCCCCGTGGGGAATTAGGATCCATGTGAAGGCGCAGTACGCCGGCACAAACCAGTACGAAGGCAAACAAGGTGCCCATGCTGCAAAGGTCAAGCACGGTGTCACTGGGTATAAACAACATGGGGACCACCACAAAGAGTCCGGTAATAATGGTGGCGAATGCCGGTGTTTTGAACCTGGGGTGGATTTTTGAAAAGCGCTTGGGCAACAGTCCATCGCGGCTCATGGTCATCCAAACAGGGGCTGACCCAGTTGAAATACCAAAAACACACCGGCCATGGCAAAAACAGCGCTGACGGCAATCACACCGGAGAACCATTTCAGGTTAATGCGTTCAAAGACGAAGGCAAGCGGGTCGTTTACATCCAACTCTTTGTAGTTCACCATGCCTGTGAGCACCAGCGCAATGATGATGTACAAAATCGTGCATATGATGATGGCATATACCATGGCTCGTGGAAGGTCACGCTGTGGGTTTTTACACTCTTCCGCTGTCGTGCTGAGGGCATCAAATCCTATGTAAGCGAAGAATACGGAGGATACACCTGCCATTACGCCACCAAACCCGTTGGGAACAAAGGGGTGCCAGTTGGCAGTGTCTACATAAAATGCGCCAACGATGATGACGGCCACAACTACGGTCATTTTCAGCAAAACCATCAGGTTGCCGGCCGTTTTTGTTTCCCGGATACCAATGTATACCAATGCTGTAATCAGGATAGACATCACCATGGCCGGGATGTCCAGGATGATTCGCAGTGGCCCGATCTGGGATGCGCCTGTCCAGGCTTTGTAGGCTTCGAGTTGCGAACTCGTGAGTTCACTCATGCTAGTCCCGGCTTTCAGCAAACCGTTTGCAGTTTCAAAACCTTCTTTGGCAGAAACATAGTCGATGGTGGCCCAGTCGGCAATGTGCCAGCCTGCACTTTCGCATAAACTGGTGAAATAACTCGACCAGGAAACGGCAACGGTGATGTTGCCTACGGCGTATTCCATAATGAGCGCCCAGCCAATGATCCACGCCATTAGTTCGCCAAAGGCTACATAGGAATAGGTGTAGGCGCTGCCGGAAACTGGCAGCATGGACGCAAATTCAGCATAGGCAAATGCTGCAAAACCACAGGCCAGGGCAGTGAAAATGAACAAAAAGACCACCGCTGGTCCACCGTTATAACTTGCCGTACCGATGGTGCTGAAAATGCCGGCGCCAATGATGGCGGCAATACCCAGTGCGGTAAGGTCTAATACACCCAGGGTTTTTTGGAGGGAACCGCCATGCTCATCGGTATGAGCAGCAGATGCAATAGCATCGTCGACGGATTTACGGCGAAAGATTTGTTGGAACAGGGACATGTTTTCTATAAGCTGGTTAAACGTGGCCCAAAATAGGGGATTCCAACAATTATTTCACTGCTTTTAAGGAATATACCATTGGAATTATGTTTTCCAGTCCTTTAATCCGATAATTACCATCTTCGCCCAACACCATATTATCAAAGCAATCATACGGGGAATAAAGGTATTCATTCAGGAAGTCGAGCCGAAGCCCTTTGCTCAGCAAACTGTTGATCAGTTCGCTCAGGCTGTGGTTCCAACCGTATTCTTTGTAATTAATGGCTGCCGACTTATCTGCATAGGTGCCTGTTTGCTCCGTTGTTATGACACCGGTATTCACATAGGGATATTTTAGTTGCTTAAACGCATCGTCGAACATCCACACTACTGGGTGGAAATCTGCGATGTAAAAAAATCCACCCGGTTTCAGAAAATGCTCCACCACTGCAGCCCAGGGCTCCAGGTCCGGCAACCAGCCGATGGTGCCATAGGAGGTGAATACAATATCGAATTGCCCTTCCAGGTGTTGGGGCAAGTCGTAAACATTGCAACAAATAAAGGTAGCCGGAAGGTCCAGTTCTGTAGCGAGCGATTTTGCTATTTCGATGGATTTGTCGGAGAGGTCACAACCCGTTACGCTGGCACCCATCCTGGCCCACGACAAGGTATCCTGCCCAAAATGGCATTGCAGGTGCAGGATCTTCTTCCCTGCAACATCGCCCATTTCACGCAATTCCAGCGGGTTCAGGCTTGTTTTGCCCTTTTTCCAGGTGGCCAGATCGTAAAAATTAGATGCCTTGTGCAGATCAGCACGGAGGTTCCAGGATTCGCGGTTGGCTTCAAAATAGGAGGGTAGATTTTCTTTCATTGTAAAATTATTTCCCGACCAACATAACCTGCTTTTGCCTGCCAGAGTGGATCGTTGTTGAGTAACATTGGCAGAAGGGCTTCTTCGTAAGCATTGCTGCGGGAATAAGATTCTCCACGGACGCTGATGCTGGGTCCGAAGTTGTAATTGGCGAGGTCGGGGAACAGGGCTGCCAGTTCGGTGGGTACATCCGGTAATGTAAGGGTGACCGGCCCTGTTTTGGGTTGAACAGTTGCTTCCCAATGGATACTTGGTTGACCCGTGTTGCTGCGCAAAAAACGCAAAACACCGAACACACCGCTGCATTGGATACTGGCTATCCGGTTGCTGTTGCTGCCATTTTGCCCCAGATCGAAATCTGGGATAGGCAGAGCATCGGGCAACTCCGGGTAAATAGCATCGGTATAATAGGTATAGGGGCTGCCTGCTGATTGCGCCCCATGTGCCAGAATGCGATAACCATTGGATGGGAAGTCGGGCACCCCTTGAATGCCCAATTTGTCCCAGGTTGGCAAGAGGCCTCCTGGAACCCGAATGGTTTCTCCAAGGGGGAGTAACTGGAGCCCAGAGGGGTCCAGCATTTGATCCACTTTGTAAGTCCAGTTGCTTAAAAACGGAAATTGTATGGTATGAACCGGTGTATTTAAAACAGGGAGTTGGGCGGTGTTTAAGGTTGCCACCAGTGGGGTTGTTCCGCTTTGTTCAAAGCTGGCATAGCGCCAGTTGTTTTCCCCGTTAATTTTCAACCTTACCCACAGTTTGCCGGTATTGCGCACCTTATAAATGGCTTTGTAACCATTGCTGGCATTTGGCTCTTCAAAACTCATCCCGTCGGGCACCACCAAGGTATCGAAGGTATTGAAGCCGGTAAAGGTGAGGGAAACATCGGTTAGTTGCTGGTAATAATTGTCGCGCAGATGGATTTCAGTTCCACCCCTGATCCGCGAATAGGTTTGCAGCAATACACTGGTGTCCATTTGGCCTTGGTTGAGCGAAGTACTGATGCGAACCACCGTACAATCAAAGCGGTCGGAAGGGCTGGCAATCGGTATTTCCAACTCAACAGAATCAAGCGCAGGGATCCAGCGAAAAACGCTCACCCGACCATCTGCATCGGCGATAAACGCCGCACATTTTGCCTGTATGGGTGTAAAATGGTTGTGGACCGTGATTTTGTAGATCAGCTGGGTGTTAGCCGGGGGCTCTGTTTTGATACAACTGCTGAGCAGCAGACAGCCCAGAGCGGCCATGATTGTATTGCGCATAGTGTAGTTTGTGTTCAGGACTGCAAATATAGGGATATTTAGACTTCAGATTTTGGTATTGGCCCTTAAATACCTATGTTTGAGCGGCTATTATGCTTCCCCTATTGATGTTTAACTTAACCTTACTTTATGCAATCGATTGCTGTTTTTTGTGGTGCCAATAAAGGAAACAAACCCGTTTATGCCGAACAGGCCGCCTTGTTGGGCAAAATACTCGCCGAGCGAAACATCCGGGTGCTTTTTGGTGGCGGGAGTGTTGGCCTGATGGGGGTGCTTGCCGATGCAGTGCTGGCCCACGGTGGTCCAATTACCGGTGTGATTACCCAACAACTCAATGGGTTGGAACTTGGCCATCCGGGCATCAAAGATATGATCATTGTTGAATCGATGGCTGAGCGCCGCACCTTATTGATCAAAGGCACTGATGGCGTTATTACGCTTCCCGGCGGATATGGATCGATGGACGAGCATTTCGAAGCGCTTACCCTCGCACAATTGCACCAATACCACAAACCAGTAGGCTTGCTTAATGTAGAGGGCTATTACGATCCAATGCTGCAAATGCTCGACAACATGGTTGAAAATGGCTTTTTACGGGAGCAAAACCGCAAATTTTGCCTCTCTGCTGACCGTGTGGAAACCCTTATCGATCAAATGGCGGCTTATGAATACAATCCGGTAGGGAAATGGACTTAACCGGCACCGGTAATTCCGTTAAACTTATATTAAAGTGAAGGCTGGCTGAATGTCTTCCTTTGGATTTGTGGTTATATGTTGGTTACTTTTGTTCATCACTTTCAATCCAATGGTGTTTGCTATGCGCAAAATCCTCTTATTTACCATGTTGTTCCTGGCCATTCAGTCGGGGCAGGCTCAACCTACCCCCCGACCCGGTCGTCAAAAGATGAATACGCCGGTACTGCTCCCCAAGGGCGGTTCCAGCCTTTCGCCCTATGGCCAGGCTGTCCAAAACCGATCAGAAGACGATTCCATCCTGCCTGCCGGAAATACCAACCAGCGCAAATCAAACGCCTCCTCCCTCACTATGGATGAGCCAGCGCCGCATCAACTGGATTTTACAACCGATGCTACCCGGACACCTCGCACGGTTACGACAAAACGCGTTGAGTCAACGAACATCAACTGGATATCCATAGAAGAAGCCATAGAAAAAAGTAAAACAGAAAAGCGCAAGGTAGTAGTGGATGTTTACACCGATTGGTGTGGCTGGTGCAAACGCATGGACCAAACTACCTTTGCTGACCCCAAGGTAGTGGAATACGTCAATGCTAATTATTATGCTGTAAAGTTTAATGCGGAACAGCCAAAAGATATTGTTTACCAGGATAAGACATTCAAATTTAAGAAAAATGGCTCCCGCGGCTATCATGAACTCGCCGCACTTTGGCTCAACAACAGGCTGGGATACCCAACCGTGGTTTTCCTGGATGAAGACCTCAATGTTATTCAGCCTATTCCTGGTTATCAAACGGCAGATAAGTTTCAGACCATTCTCAAGTATTTTGGCTCTGATAGCCACAAATCCATTCCCTGGGAGACCTACGAGCGCAAATCGAACGTGGAGAACGGGCTGTAACACATGGCTGGAAATATATTCGGGACCATATTCAGGGTAACTACTTTCGGTGAATCACATGGCGTAGCAATAGGCTGTGTGGTGGATGGTTGTCCCTCGGGTATTTCATTTGACCTTCCCTTTATCCAATCAGAACTGGATCGGCGCAAGCCCGGGCAAAGCGCGATAGTAACCCAACGCAAAGAAAGCGATACGGTACAGGTGCTCAGTGGTGTTTTTGAAGGGAAAACAACAGGTATGCCCATCGCGTTGCTGATTCCGAATGAAGACCAGCGTTCCAGCGACTACGATCATATCGCCAAGGCTTTTCGACCCTCACATGCCGATTTTACTTATCAGGCTAAATATGGGATTCGGGATTACCGCGGTGGCGGCAGAAGCAGCGCCCGGGAAACTGCAGCCCGTGTTGCCGCCGGTGCCATTGCAAAAATGCTGCTCCTAACCAGAGGAATCCATGTTCAGGCTTATGTCAGCCAGGTTGGTAAATTGTGCTTGACCCTGCCGTACCAAAAACTCAACCTGGCCCTCGCCGAGCAAAATGATGTTCGTTGTCCCGACCCCGAAATGGCCGACCAGATGATCGACTACATCAAATCCGTTCGAAAGGCTGGAGACACCATAGGGGGAGTCGTATCTGCTGTTGTAACAGGATGCCCTGCAGGACTGGGTGAGCCTGTTTTTGACCGTCTTCATGCCGACTTAGGGAAGGCAATGCTCAGTATCAATGCCGCCAAAGGCTTTGAATACGGATCGGGTTTTGATGGGGTGACCATGAACGGATCAGTGCACAATGACCATTGGGAAATGGGGCCGGAAGGCCCCCGAACAACAACGAACTATTCCGGCGGAATACAAGGAGGCATTTCCAATGGGATGGATATTTATTTCCGGGTTGCTTTCAAGCCGGTTGCTACCATTGTTTCAGCACAACCCTCCCTCGATGCAGATTTGCAGCCGGTTGAAATAACCGGAAAAGGGCGTCATGATCCTTGCGTGGTACCCCGTGCTGTGCCCATTGTGGAAGCCATGACGGCCCTGGTACTGGCCGATCATCTGTTGCGCGCTGCGGCAGGTAATTGGAAGGCAGCCTCGTCGGAATAGCGGAGAATCTCACTGTTATCGCTGCTAATAAGGGCCGCACAAACCGTTCGCAATCATCCACTGGGCTATTTGCAGTTGCGCGCAGGCATAATTTCGCATGCTGTCTGCCAGTGTGGGATATTGGCTCAGAAGATCTTCTGCAGAGCCGCTGCGATAATTGTAAAGGGTTTCACGGCCCGACTTTCTGGAAACATACAACAACTTTTCGTTGAGAACGCCCATTTTAAGGTCCTGTGAAAAGATGACAAATGGGCGTTTTTCCCTAAACAGATCGTACCCCATGGTATTCTGCCAATATGGAATCCGCAACAGACCCATAACAGTTGGATAAATATCGGTTTGATTCCCCAAACTTTCCAATACGGCTGGTTTTGAAAAAGATGCCAGGCGCATGAATAATCAATGGAACATGATTGTAGGACAGGGAACATCATAGGGTGTCGGCAGGTTAACGCCGTGATCACCCACCAAAACAAATATGGTATTTTGATACCAGGGTTTGGTGGCGCAACTGTCTATGAAATTGTGCACGGCCCAGTCGGCGTACTCAAAACTCCGCAAAACCGGATCCTGTGTTGTTGAGCGAAAAGCGCTGGAATCGGGCAGGGTATAAGGCGGATGAGAAGAGATGGTAAGGATGGTGCTGAAAAAAGGCTTTTGCTGGGGATTGTTCGCCAGGCTATCCATGGTTTGCATAGCATGCGCATACAATGACTCGTCGGATACACCCCAGGAGCTTACAATCTGCTCTTCAGGATAATCCTCAACATCGCTGATGATGTCAAAAGCATTCTTCTTAAGGAACACATCGAGGTTATCGAAGGTCTTGGGGTGGGTGCAAAAGAACACCGTTTGATAACCTTTTTCTTTGAGCGTGACGGGCAGACCTGAAAACTGTGCAAACTCTGAAGTTCCATTGTACATCGGGTGCTGCAACATCATGATGGGCATGCTGTACAGGAAGCATAAAGTCCGGCATTGGTATGAATGCCGTTTGAATAAAAGTTATTGAAGAAAATGCTGTGCCGTGCCAGGCTGTCCAATCCCGGCGTAGCGATCTGGCTGTTGCCATAAATGCTCATACGGTTGGCACTCATACTTTCCATCATAACCAGCACCACATTCATTTTACGTTCTTGGGCAACAAACCGGTGCTCCCGCCTGATGGGAGAATCAATGTTGCTTTTTGCCACCGCACGGAACATTCGTTGAACAGAAGTCCTGCTGGCTTCAAAGCTCAGCGAATGGATATCAAAATTTGAATAAGAATCAAACCAGGTATGAACGGGGTTAAGCGTCAGTTGGTTTATGAATCCGTCGTTGCTGAAATACGCACGCTTCATATCGAGGTGTTTCGGAACAGCACCACCCCAGATGCCTCCCAGCAATAGCATGGAAGCGAGAACTGTGACTGATATTTTGCGAAACAGGGACTGTTTCGTTGGAGAAAAGGTTATTTGCCAAATTCCTTTTACGAGTTTTCCTACACCCCAAATACACAGAATGATGACAAAGAAAACAGGGTAATACTGAATTTCCGATAGAACATACCGTGCTACTTGCAGGTTGTTTTTCCAGTGAACAGCTGCCGTCGTCAGCCTGGAATTAAAAAAATTGAAGTAAGGAATATCTGCAGCGCAGATCGTAAGCGATACGAAAATGGCCAGGCTGCAGTAGAATCGGACGAAGGTAAAAAACCTGCGGTAGTCGATTTGGAAAAGATAAACAGCCGTTAGAAGGCAGTACGGGATAACCAGTGCATAACTTGCAATGGTGACATCGAACCAAAAGCCAATGCGGAAGGCCTTCCAAAGGAAAATACTGTGATCAAGATCAAAAAAGTAGGACGGTCTGTTGTAGAGCAGGGTGATGGCGCGAAATACCGTAAAGATGGATACCAGGAGAACATGGATCACCAATAAGAAGCGCAAGTGCGCCGGAATGTATTGGCGAAGTATTTTCATAGATTTAAGATAAGTGGTAATTTGGTAGGCCTTTTTATGGCGTGAAAGCCCATTCAAGACACCATTCGCGCAAAATCAGATGTGTTTGCCGTCTTTAAGCTGGACTTTAGCTATTGGGTGTTGGTCTTTGGCTTCGATCCCAGTTATTGGTGCCTTGTGAAATCAAATACCGGAGAAATCGGAATTAAATTTTGAACACCATTTTTAAAACAGCATGTGTATTATTTATCAACGAATATTTTGTTAAAAACTAATGCAATGAAAACCAAATAGTTAATCCTTCGGAACAAAGCCAAAGACTAAAGCCGAGCTAATCCTATAACTGAAATTTCGCCTTGTTTATTGGAGTCCGACAATGGGGTATACAAGTTATTCCGACGTTTGCTTAGGTTGTATTGCATTGGTTTTTGCGTTTCGTTTGTTCATAAAATAGGCGAAGATACAGGCTGTCCAGAACGAGTACATCGAATACACCAGGGCTGGTTTAACCATCATTTGGTTGTGCAGAAGGTTACTGGCGATGAGAAAAGCCAGGGTGGTGTTTTGGACGCCCGACTCCATGGAAGCGGTGAGTCTGTCGGGGTGTTTTAGCCCCATGTATTGCATGAAATAATAACCAAAGAACAAGCAAGCTGCATTCTGCAGCAAAGCAAACGGCGTAATTAAAGTGAAATCGGAAATTGTCAGTCCGGAACCACCGTAGCTTTTGCCAGCAAACATTTTGATGGCAAAAACAATTGCCAGGAGCACAAGCATGATGTATTTGGATGGCTGGCTGATTTTTTCAGCAAGCGCAGGAAAATTGCGACGCACCAATAAGCCAATAGTGGCTGGCACAATGGTGATGAAAAAAATATGTCCGACGGTATCCCAGAACGGGAGATGCAGTTCTGCTGATTGACCCAGAAAAAGTTTTAAAGCAACATTGACAATAATGGGTATGGAAAAAAGCGTCAGAAAACTATTAACCGAGGTAATTGATAGTGACAGTGCCACGTTGCCACGCCATAGATAGGTTAAAAAGCCGGAGGTTGCTCCACCCGGGCTGGCGGCCAGAATCACCAGCCCAATTTTTATTTCCGCAGGAAGGGGGGCCAGCATGGCGATTACCAAGGCAATCAATGGAAGCCCAAGCATTTGAGCGCCCAATGCTGAAAAGAAAGCCTTAGGATGGCGCAGAATATGGTTAAAATCCCCCAAAACGAGAGATAAACCGACGCCAAACATAACAAGACTTAATACGGCGCCAACCGCAATATCCACAATGAGTGAGGGTGCCAAACGAATAGATCTAAAGTGGGCGTAAATGTAGGCTTACCAAAGGATCAAACCACCATAAAACTCAACGATCTTTCTTTTGTTTGGCTTTTTCTAATGCTTCTGCTTCATTCTTGAGTTGCTGCAGCCGTTCCTCAGCCGCTTTCAATCAGATTTTACTTTGGCCAATTGCTCGGCCGCCTCCTGTACCAGCTTGTTGGATTGGTAAATGCTTTCAGCAGCATCCGTTTTAGCTTCCTCTGCGGCGGCCTTACTGCGCTCCTGAATATCCGCCAGTTGTTTGGCTTCGCGATCGCGTACCAAAGCAATGTTTTCTGCTGCATCGGCGCGTGCTTGTGCAACCCCGTCCACTGCTTCTTTTTGGCTGGCCGTAATTTCATCCAGTGATTTCTGACGGGCTTGTTCAGTATCCAAATGGTATTTGGTTACCCTCTCGGCCGTTTCTTTACGGGCAGTTTCAATTTCAGTAGCAGCCCGACTGCGGGCATCCTCTATCTCTTTGCGACTGCGATCGCGGGCGTCGGCCACTTCCTGAGCAATGAGGGCTTTCTGCGCCTCGGCCTCTTGCTTGGATTTGGTGATCTCTTCGATGGCCTTTTGCTTGGAAGCTGCGATTTCACGCGCACTGTTTTCACGGGCCTGTACAACCTGCGTTGCGGCTTCTTCTTGCGCTTTGGCAATGGCTTCGGCACTTTCCTGAATGCTTTTTGCTGCGTTCTCTTTCGATTTTTTAATGTCTTCTGCAGACTGCTGTCGGGTTAGTGCTAATTCTGCAGCAGCTTTTTCGCGTGCTGCAGCAACCTCAGCTGCCAACCGTTGTTTTTCCTGAGCGCTGTTTTCCCGCGCCATGCGAACGCTGTCGGCTTCGGCTGATTTTGCTAGTGCAATGGCTTCGGCACTTTGGCGCCGGGCTTCTGATACGGCATTGGCCGACTCCTGTTGCGCACGAACAGTTGCCTCTCTGGCGGCAGCAATTTCATTGGCTGCTTTTATCTGTGCGGCTTCAATTTCAGCAGCGGCCTTTTCCCTCGAAGAGACTACTTCTGTTGTATTACCGCTGACGGTTTCCTGCTGTTTTTTTCGTGCATCTTCGATTGATTTGGCCGTTTCTGCTTGTATTTGAGCAATTTTGGCATCTGCCGTTTGCTTACTGCTGGCTACTTCCGTGGCATAGGTCTGCTGCGCCTGGTCGGCACGGGCATTGGCATCCATAACCCGTTGCTTGGCTTCCTCTTGTGCCTTGATGATCTCCTGCTGGCTGCGTTCGCGTGCCTGTTGCACGGCAAGGGCAGATTCTTGCTTTACCTTGTCTTCCTGTGCCTTTGCAGCGGCAATTGCCTGTGCCAATTCGTCCTGTATTTTCGTCAATTCCGTTTCGGCTTTCTGCCGGGCAAGTCCTACCTGGACAGCAATAGAATCACGTTGGCTTTTGGCCTTGGCCTGCGCATCGGCAATGGCGGCACTAGATTCGGTTTGCACCTGCTGAACGGTTTGCGCAGCGCGTTGGCGGTTGGCCGCAACATCTTGAGCGATTTCCACCTTTTCCGCCTGTGCTTTTTCCTTTTGCAGTTCAACTTCCCGACGGGCGAGTTCTATCTGATCGGCTGCTTTTTTACGGGCGTCCGCTACTTCAACGGCTGCATTTTCCTTTTCTTTTGCAACATTCTCACGAATATCGGCCATTTCCTTGGAAGAATTTTGTTCGAGCAGTGCCTTGTTTTCATTGGATTTTCGACGGGCTTCTGCCAGGTCAAGGGCGATTTTTTGCTTTTCCAGCACGGAATTTTCCTTGATCAATGCAATTTCATCGGAAGCATCCTCCTGCGTTTTTAAGATTTGCTCCGCTGCTGTTTTTTTGGAAGAAATGACATCTTCAATGGTTTTATCCTGTTCTGTCTTTGCCCGCTCCCGGGCGGCTGCAATATTTTGCGCATTTTCTTCCCGGATGCGTTTGATTTCCACATCAGAGTTGCCACGGGCCAGGGCTACCTCAGTAGCATATTCGGCCTTGGCCTTTTCTAGTTTATCCTTGATCGCAGCCAGTTCCTTTGCTGCATTATCCCGTGCTTTTGCACCTCATCAGCCGAAACTTGCCGGGCTTTGGTGATTTCTTCACCGGCCGATTTCCGGGCAGCTTCTACGTCGATGTTTAATTTTGCGACAGCAGAATCGGCTTTTGTTTTGCTGGAGGAAATGAAGTTCTGGACCTCTGCTTTAGCCTTTTCTATTTCATCCAAACTCGATTTCCGGGCAGCGACCACTTCATCGGCATATTCTTTCTTTTTCTGTGCGGCTGCTTCGCGTGCTTCAGCAACTTCTTGTTGCAATTGGGCTTTGATCGCATCCGACTTTGCTTTTTCTGCCTCTATTTCTGCCTTGAGGGAGGCTTTTGTTTTGTCTAACTCGGCCCGAAGGTCTTTTACCTCCTTGTCGTTGTTGACATTATTAGCCGGCTTATTGGTTGTAGCAGCTGTTCCGTCGCCCCCCTGTGACGTTTTGGTGTTACTGACGGCTGCTCTTGGGCCGTCCAAGAGATAATTGGGGTCAAGCGCTGCCAGAAAACAGCCCGCCATTTTGTTCAGGTCCACTTGCCGGTTTGGGCTGACTTCGAATTTGTGTTTCTGCCGGCTTACAAAATTGATGTAGGTTACATAGCCAATAGTTGAAATCGACAACCATTCCACTGCTTCTTTGTCCAGTTGCAAAATATTGCGATGAGAAGGCACCGAGCCAGGAAGCACTTCATCCATATTGACGAAGCGATAGGAACGTTCCACACCGTTGGCATCGGCAAACAATACCTGATCGTCCTGATTGAACTCAATTCCGCCGATGGATGTCATGCGCCCAAAAATCCCCTTTTCATTGGCAAAAATTTGCATCTGATAGGAGTACCGTGCCCGAACCACAATGGTCAGGTTATTGGTACTGATAAACTGCACACCACCGATTTTTTTGTTATCGGTCATGACGGATGCACAGTCCTGGCTAAAAAGGCTGGAACTGCTGAGCAGGAGGAGGAGGAAAAGCGAAAGTAATGGGCGGAAGGAAAGGTGCATATGACAGGGAGTAGGTTTGACTGTTTGGGCGGCAATTTAAAGCATTTTTGTGCTTTAATTAAAATATTATGTTATGCCAGGCGGTACAATATATAATTAATTGTGCTATTGCTTTTCATATAGGGTGAGGTAAACACCCTGTGCCTTCCAGGTTTGGCGGGCTACCCAAGGGGGCGATTCCAGTATTTGATAGTCTTCCTGATTTAAATCGTTGAAAATATTGGACGCCAGGATGAATTTATTCTGTTCATAGCCCACCGGTGCAAAATTGCGCTGGTCTCCGTTCAAACTCAGATTCTCGCCGGTGTTCAGACTTGGGAACGCCGTTCCGACCGTTGAAAACGGAATATTATATTGATCTAAATACCCCACGGCCTGCGCCCTGAGATCAAAATAAGGCCGGTATGCAAGGGTTGCATCCCAATCCATTGAAACACCGCGTGGATAAATCCAGCAGTTTCCACTAACCATGGCCAATAGATAGACGCCAATCAGTACCTTTTTGGTTGTCTGCCCAAGAGATGACGATATCAGGGTGCTCAGGGCTAAAATGTGTAAAGCCACCATAGCGGGCAGGAAATACCGGTGAGCGGATAGATTTTGGTACATCACGGCGGAAACAGACAATAGGCCCAGGGTCAGTCCGAATAATCCTGCAAGTTTTGCGTTGGGTGCTTGTTCCTGCCCACTGCGCCATCGTAGCAGCATCCACGCCAGCAGGGCCCATGCTGCGAATCTGCCCAGGTCGAGCCAGCGCCAGCCCAAAATGGCTACATTGCGAAGCATGCCTTTCCAATCGGCGCTTTGAAAGGCCGGCGCCCAGGGTGATTCAGGGTGGAACCCCGTCCAACCAGCGGATTGTTCATGCCATCCTAAAAACCACAGTCCAAATGCAATGCCAGGGACAAAACTAAGTGCCATCCAAAGCAACATCCTGGGTTGAGCACGCAGGGTGTGCCATTGCAGAAACAACCACCAGGTACCCAGTGCTGCGCCCACCATCATTCCCCTTAAACTGACCATCACAAGGCCCAAAACGGCCACTGCCAGCCAGAAATGCTGCCGGGCGGTAATGCTGTGTACCGCAAGCAAAAAAAAGAAAAGTAAAGGGATGTCTGGGCTCACCAGCATGCTTTGCCCGGCCATTACTGGATCTGCCATAACGATGATGAACAGTATGGGCGCCCACTTTTTACCCAAAAATCGCGAACCGAGTTGCAACAAAAGTCCTGTAATACCCATTAAAAAGGGAAACATGGCCCAATGGCTAACGGGGAGGGTTTTTCCAAAAAGCGTCCATAATACGGCCAGATAATACCCAAAAATGGGTGGATGGCCACTGTCAATATCAGTAGGAAGCACTTCCCAGTGCAGATGGTGCTCATAAAAAAAATGGGCATGCTTGGAGGCAAGTTGGATGCTGTCCCAGAAAAATGGGTCGTGTTGTGTTATGGCCAATATTCCAATCGGATACAGCCAGCACAAAAGGGTAGGTAGTTTGCGGGTAAGTGCGGTTGGAAGCATTTCGGTTGGCCAAGGATGGTGTAGAGCAGTTGGGATAGCAGCGGCCCAAAAATAAACACTCATCCGGGGTTTTGGCCAAAAAAATACCTAATTTAGTTTGGTTCCGATAAGCCTTAGGAACTCGCTGCGGGTTTCATTGACCTGAAACTCGCCGGTGAAGGCAGAAGTTGTGGTGGTGCTGTTTTGTTTTTGAACGCCCCGCATCATCATACACATGTGTTGTGCTTCAATGACGACCGCTACACCAAGTGGCTGCAGGGTATACTGAATAATGTCTCGAATTTCAAGCGTCAACCTTTCTTGCACTTGTAATCTGCGGGAAAAAACATCGACAATACGCGGGATTTTGCTGAGCCCAACGATGTAGCCATTGGGAATGTAAGCGACGTGCGCCTTTCCAAAGAATGGCAGCATATGGTGTTCGCAGAGCGAATAAACCTCTATGTCTTTTACGATAACCATTTCACTGTAATCTTCCTTAAACATGGCAGATCGTAAAATCTCACCGGGGTCCTGCGTGTAACCCTGGGTCAGAAATTGCATGGCTTTGGCTGCCCGTTCCGGCGTTTTAGAAATGCCATCCCGCTTGGTATCTTCGCCAAGGTCGTGAAGCATGCTGTCGAAGTTCAGTTTCAATTTTTCGGTCAGTGCCTGATCGTATTCTTCTTTTTTAGTGTAGGCCATGATGCAATGGTATTTGTCCAGATGAATTGGAAGTCCTAACAAGTTTTCTGCAACTTAGTTGCAAGCAAGTGACTGCTTCACCGCCAAGCACGGCAGGTGATTGGCTGCCCCTTTATAAGGATCCAGCCAAAGGTAAAGGAATTATAAAAAGTGATGGCGGGATTGGCCCTCGGCCGACGGGCGATCGCAACTTCATCCCTGCAATACCGGCATTTATCGAATAAATCTACCCGTCCGGGCGACTTTGTGTTTTTTTGCTGTACCAATAACAACATGACAGCCCGCAAACAGCTCGATCGATTGTACAACCTGCTTACCCGCAGGGTCGTATACCATTCCCTCTTCTGGATGGTGTTATTTGCCGTCATGCTCTGGGAAGCTTTTCAAAGCGGCGTGAACTGGCGGATTGGCGTCAGCAGTGAACTGGTGAGCCTGTTTTTCTACGCTGTGTTGGTGTATGTCAATCTATTTTACCTTATTCCAAATTACCTCGCCAGGAAACAGTTCACTTATTTTTCCCTTGTGCTGGCTTCAAGTGCTGTTCTGGCTCCCATCAAAGTGTTGGTATTGTACCTGGTATTATCGGGGCAGCCCGAATTTCAGTCGGAACTCGTTGCCAAGCAAGGGTATGTCTTTATGGGTAATGTACTGATCATGCTACTGTCCACTACCTTGCGGGTAATCATGGATTGGTGGCGTTATCAGGCAGAAAAACAAACCCTCCTCACACAAAGCATGCAAAGTGAACTGCGGTTTTTAAGAAGCCAAATCAATCCTCACTTTCTGTTCAATACCCTGAATAACCTGTATGCATTGACCTTGAAAAAGGACAATAAAGCGCCAGAAATCGTGCTGAAATTGTCTGAAATCATGCGGTATATGTTGTACGAATGCAATGAAAAACGCGTGTATTTATCCAAGGAAATACAATACATGCAGAATTATCTCGATCTGGAGCGGCTTCGCCAACCTGCGGGCGCGGAGGTGAGCGCATTGGTAGAGGGCAGTATCAGCGATCAGATGATCGCACCTTTGTTGCTGGTGCCTTTTTTGGAAAACGCCTTTAAACACGGGCTGAACCACCATTTGGAAGGTGGTGGCTATGTTCGTGTACACATTATGGTAGCAGGAGATGATATGGAGTTTCAAATTAGCAACAGTAAAACCAACAGTTTTCCCCGGCAGGAACATCCCAGAAGTGGCGGAATCGGTTTGGTTAATGTTCGGCAACGACTCCAAATCTTGTATCCCAAACAGCATGAACTGCATACGGAGGACTCTCCGAACGATTACACCGTCACCCTAAGTTTGAATTTAAAGGGCTGAAATTTGTGCATTCAGACAAGTACAATTACCTTAGGGCAATCAAGTCAAAACAAAAACCTGCAATTTATTAAGTCCGCATCACCATGCTAAAAGTAATGATCGTCGACGACGAACCCCTGGCTCTAGACGTTCTTGAAACCTACATCCAACAAATGCCCGAATTACAGCTGGTGCGCCGCTGTTCGAATGCATTGGAAGCCAATGAGGCCCTCAAAAGCGAACAAGTTGATCTGATGTTTTTGGATATTCAGATGCCTCAACTGACCGGAATTGATTTTGTGAAAAGCCTGAGCCACCCGCCAATGGTGGTATTTACTACAGCTTATCCCAATTATGCCATCCAGGGTTTTGATCTCAATGCGCTTGACTATTTGCTCAAACCGGTGTCGCTGGATCGCTTCATGAAATCGGTTAACAAAGCCCTCGACCATGCCAACAGTCAGCGTGATGGTGCGGGCAACAACCATGAACCTGAAGCCGATTTTTTCTTTGTAAAAGCAGATAAAAAATTAGTAAAAGTCAACTTTGAAGACATCATTTTTATTGAAGGTCTCAAGGACTACGTGATCATCCGCTTGCTCAACGGGAGGGTGATTACTTTGCAAACGATGAAAAGCCTGGAAGAGCGCCTGCCTTCCAATTTGTTTCGACGCATTCATCGCTCTTATATCGTGGCCATGGATAAAATTGCGGCCATTGAAGGCAACATGGTGGAGGTAATGGAAAAAGACAAACCCAAACTGTTGCCCATCGGTAAGAATTACCGGGACGAATTGCTGGTCATGATTGATAAAAACAGGCTGTAACGCGGCTTTGTTTTACAGGTATTTTGGGAAAGGATAGCCCTGCTCCCTGGCGGCTTTTGCCTTTAATATCAGCCCCGAAACCATGTCAAGCGTGAGGGTTGTGGTATCAATTACACAATCAAAATTGTCGAGATTGGCACAGTTGGCGCCATATTTCAGCAAGAAGCGCGCATTTTCACTCTCTTTTCTTGCCTGATTTTAGCAACAGCCTCATCTAGCGTCTGGTATTGCTCGCTGTTGCGTCGTGGGTCTGTCAAAATGCGCTCGGCAGCCACCCGAATGTCTACTTTCAAATACACCTTAAAGGAACTGGGCATGAAATGCCAGGCCATTCGGCTGTCCACAACATAGCCGTTTTCATTGTCATTAAGGCTGATGAAAATGGAGTCAATTTTTTCATCAATGCTAGGATCCACATCCGCCCTACGGTTCATCTCCAGGGTGTCGAGGCCCATTTCAGCCGCCAATTGCCGTTGTATATTACCTGTCGACAGGTACTGATAACCGGTTTTTTCGCAAAGTATTCGGGAGGTTGCGCTTTTGCCACTTCCAAGGTCACCAGTAAGGGTTATTTTGTTCATACGTTGTAGTGCTTTCCAAAGAGGCCGCAAAAGTAGCGTAAATATGGCTAATTATGCTGCCTGGTCTGTAATCTGATGAAAAGCGGCTACTTTAGCCCCAGAAAACAAAGCAGATAATGAAGAACAAGCATCTTGTGCTGCTCTTCCTGGGCACCTTGCTGTTGGGGCTGTTGCTTCGGCAATTCCCCTGGCAGAAAAATGCGACACCGGCGGTGGATTTACTTCGAATCGATTCCGTATCGGTTGACCGCATTCGCTTACAATTTCCCAATCAGCCAGCCTTGAACCTGCAAAAGGACGCAGCGGGCTGGCGATTGGTTTGGGATGAATTTCGCGAAGAAATACTCCCTTCTGAGCCGGTTAATGCCTTGTTGCATGGACTTATTCCCTTGAAATCGACCCCTGCTGGTGCAGATATAGATTGGGAAAGCGCAGGGCTGAAAGCGGATCAGGCGATACAGGTTTTTTTAAGGTCCTCCAAGCGGGAAGAAGGGCTGCTTATTGGCAATTCCGTTGTGGATGCCGGACAGGAATATACCTATGTGGCACTGCCCGGGCAACAAAAAATATACAGGGCGCCAGGCCGATTGCTGGATTTGCTGACATTTAAGCAACAGGGCAGAGCCTCCGCTGACTGGTGTAAATTCAAGCCAGGCGCCGTGCGGTCAATTGGCACGGGGCTTATTGGCAACCCGTACCGGCATTGGGTATTTCAGGATTCCACTCAGCGCTGGGTAGCCGACACGCTGCAGGCCGACTCCCTTGCCGTTGCATATTGGTTGCAAACCCTCCAGCAGGTGAAAAAGGCATATCCTGCAGATTTTTTTGACGACAGCAGGGTAGGGCAGTTGCCAATGTCTGCCATTGAACTGGAATTGGATTCCGAACTTTTGTCGTTGCATTTTTATTATCTCAGAAACCCAACCGTACCGGAAGATTTATCCCGTCTGCAATTCAAGCCACTGCCTCAACCCTGTTACATCGTACAATCTTCCCAGCAGCCCAACCAATGGTATGCCTTATACGATACCAGCCTGGTGCAGCGTATCCTGAACATATTTCCCCACAAAAAGTATAAACCCTGAACCATGAAAGTCGAACATGTTCCGCGCTTGCGCAATTGGGGAAATTACCCATCCGTACCGGCAGAAGTTACCACGGTGGAAACTGCCTTAGAAGCCGCTGATTTCGTCCGCGAAAACGAAACGCTTATTGCTAGGGGGAACGGTAAATGCTATGGGGATGCAGCACTGGGCAAGACGGTGCTTTCCACACTGCAGCTCCGGCAAATACTGGACTTTGATCCGCAAAACGGGATGATTAATTGTGAGTCGGGTGTGCTGCTCCATGATATTTTGAAACGGGTAGTACCATTCGGTTGGTTCTTCCAGGTTACCCCGGGCATTAAAAATATCAGCGTTGGTGGCGCCATAGCTTGTGATGTTCACGGGAAAAACCACCCAACGAAAGGCTGTTTCTCTGAATGGCTCGAATCTTTTGAACTTTTGCAATCAGATGGCTCCATAGTACACTGCTCCAAAACAGAAAATAAATCCTTGTTCTGGCAAACCTGTGGTGGAATGGGCTGGACTGGGGTTATTCTCAGCGCCCGGTTTCAGTTAATGCCCATCCAATCGCTGGATATGCGCCAATATGCCGTGCAGGCGCCGAACCTGGAACATCTTTTTCAGGCTTTTGAGCAACATCAGCACTGGACCTATGCGGCCGCCTGGGTGGATACCCTTGCACAGGGTGCGGCCTTCGGCCGTGGTGTTTTATACCTGGCCGAGCATTGGGAGGTGCCCGATGAGCAGCCAATGCAGTATCCCGCTTCCCCACAAAAAAACGTTCCTTTTTACGCGCCATCCTGGATACTCAATCCATTGTCCATTCGTATCCATAATGCCATGTTGTTTTCGGGTGCCAAAACAGCTGAGCAAAAAGTAAACCTTGATCGCTATTTTTATCCTTTGGACCGGATTGAAAACTGGAATCGGATGTACGGACGCCGGGGCTTTATTCAGTATCAGTTTTGTGTACCTGAACGGCAGGCTTTTGATGGCATGGTGCAGATACTCCAGACTATTCGTAAAAGCAGGGATATGCCATTTTTATCGGTGTTGAAGCGCCATGGTGAGCGCCCTGAAAGTGCCATCAACAGCTTTCCGACCAAGGGTTACTCCCTGGCGCTGGATTTTCCCAGAACGAAAACTATTTTTGAATTGGTTGCGCAGCTGGACGAAATTGTCTGGCAGCTTGGAGGTAAAATATACCTGGCCAAAGATGCATGTTCTGCCCCCAAAATGGGCAGGATTGATCCTAAAGGCTTCGGCGATCCCAAATTTTCTTCCCTGTTGCGGGAAAGAATCAGCAGCGGAAAATGATGAAAACACGCACGTTTGATATCAAAGGACAGGAATTTATCCAATTGAACAATTTACTCAAGGTATTGCATCTGGTAGGTACCGGTGGGGAGGCCAATATGCGCATTGTTTCTGGTGAAGTCATGGTAAATGGTAAAATTGAAATCCAAAAGCGAAAAAAATTGCGCCCCGGCGATACCGTCTTATTCCTGGACAACCAGATTTTGATAGCTGGCTAATCTATGGGAAATCAAAAATTGAATTGGGTTATTTTGTTTTTGCTGGGTGTACTGGGATACATGATCTGGTATGCTCCCTATGGCATGAACGAAACCGATGGTGGCTTTCTCGATGGCCTGGCATGGCAATTGACCCAAGGCAAGCATTTGTACCAGGATGTGATTTACGTCCGCCCGCCCATTCCGGTCTGGCTGCGATGGCTGGGTCAGCAAATAATTCCCCTGCCATTTTCAGTGTTAGGCGAGCGCATTGTATTTTATGCAATGGTTGCGGGATACTCCTGGATGGGTGCCGCTTTGCTTATGACGGGTGCCCAGCGCTGGCAACTTGCATTGTTCGCCTTTTTGGTTTCCGCACACAATTATCCCGCTACTGCCTGGCACACTACTGATGGTATTTTCTTTGCTGTGGCCGCTATTTTTTGGGCAAAAAAGCGACATGCTTGGGCTTTGTTCGCCAGCGGATGCCTGCTTTCATTGGCCATCCTTTGTAAACAATCCTTTTATCCCCTCCTTTTATTGCCCTTCCTGTTCTGGTGGGGCAGGTGGCTGACGCGACCAGTTTTTTTCGTCTCAGGAATGTTGCTGGCGTTTGGACTGACTACGCTTTACCTCTTCCATACGGATAGTTTGGCTGCTTTCTTTTACTGGACAGGGGGCAGCAGGCGCCAAGCAGGCCCTTCAGCACGGTATTTTTGATTATTTTCGGATTAATCCCTGGGTAGGTTTGCCTGCTGGTATCCTTCTGATTCCAGTTGTTTATTGGGTTGGACGCGATTTTAAACGCCCATCAAGCCCCTTATGGTTGCTAGGCGGCTGGAGCCTTGCCTTGTTGTGGATGGGCTTGGTGTATGCCTGGAATATACACCAGCGGTCAGATTTCACGCTCCCATTTGCACAAATGAGGATGTTATTTCTCGGCGCGGCAGCTTACGGCGCCTGGTGTATCTTTCGTCGGCATTGGAACCATAGGATCGCGGTTGCCTGGCTGTCGTTGATGGCAGTTGCTTGGTCTGCTGCGGTAAGTTGGGGATATAACCTGCCCATATTGTTTGCCGCACCCGTGTTGTATGTTCTTTGGTTGGTTTCCGAAAGGGTTTGGGCAACCGCATTTTCCTGGCCCTACCGATGGAAGCCAATTTGGTTGGTATTAGCGGCGGTATTGGTATTGTTCCGGTATGCCAACCAATATGTTTACCGCGATGGTGTAAGGGCCTCATTATATGTGCCGATGGGCGGTATTTTTCCTCGGTTAAGCGGGATATATTCCAGTCAGGAAACAGCGGCCTTATACCGGGATCTTCGTGAATTGGCGGCGCGCTACCCGGATTTTAAAACCCTGCCAGCTTTCCCACAGGCCAATTATCTGACCCACACTGCTTCGCCGCTTCCCCTGGATTGGATTGTGGGCCGTGAAATGAATGGGGAAACAGCAGTGTTTCTGGACGCCGCCAGAACATTAAAACCGGTGTTCTTTATCGAAAAGTCGTGGGAGACACGAATTTTAAGTGATCCAGAATTGGCGGCTGACAAAGAAATAATGGAAAATACCTATTTATTGGAAGAAACGCCGCATTTTTGGGTAAAATCCTGGAACAACTGATCCTGAATGCTCATCTTGTAACGACTCACAGCTGTTGAAGACCCTTGCCTTATTTGATTTTGACGGTACCATCACACGGGGTGATTCTCTGCTGGAATTCTTATGGCATATGGTGGGGGTTAAAAACGCGCTTTGGGGCACACCAGAAGTGCTGGCACGCTGGCTTTTTTTAGCGGGAAAGTTCAATTTGTCTCATGATACTGCCAAGGAAGAACTTTTGCGAGTACACATGCTACGCCGAAGCCGGGAAGAGTGGGATGTCGCAGTGAAGGATTTTATGGCACTGCCCAAAAAAAACTACTTTAATGAACCGGTACTGGAGGCACTTCGGTATTGGAGAGATCAGGGGGCACAGGTGGCGGTGGTATCCGCTTCTATAGATATTTGGCTCGCTCCTTTTGCCGAAAAAGAGCAGGTGGATTTAATTTGCACGCGGTCTGCCTGGACAGATGGTCGCTGGACCGGCTTTTCAGGGCCCAACTGCCGTGGGGCCGAAAAGGTCCACCGCATTAAATCTGCTTTCCCCCTGGAAGATTACCAGCATATTGTGGCCTATGGGAATTCAGGAAGTGATATCCCAATGCTCTCTATGGCTCATGAGGCTTGGATGGTGGGCCGTAAAGGGCGTTTAAAGGCCTGGCAAAAATGATCAGGTTTGTGAAAAATACGTTTTCTTTGTAGGATAAATACCGTACTATGATCCAAAAACTGCTGTTGATTGCCCTTTTTTCTGGCTTTGCCATTTGCCTTAACGCCCAAAGCGCTGACACCCGGGAAGGCAGAAATGCCCTGAGTTTAATGGAGAATGCTCCAGCCAAGCAGTTTGAACGGCATCTCCAGCAACTGAAGTCGGCTGTAGTGGAACAAGATGCACAACAGATGATATTTGAACAAAGCAAATTGTTGCAAGCTGTTCGCGAAGCCATGGAAACGGCTACACCCGACCAATTAGCATCTTACACTGCCGTGCTTGATCAATTTGAGGGCTTCTCCTTTCACCAGGCCAATGCTGCGGAGCAACAATTGCGCATTGATGCACTGGAAAAAGCCCTGGTGTTGATGCGCTAATAGCGCAGCCAATGTAGTATTTTGTAAAACCAGCCTGAACTACCGCAGGTTTTTGCGAAGCAAAACTGGAAAACCCAATACGACATTGGTTCACCACTAATTTTTATTTAAAAAACTTTGACACCGCCTCTATAACCTTGTCCTGAATATCCGGCGTCAGTTCGGTGTGTATTGGGAGGGAAAAGACCTCAAGGCTTAGTTGCTCTTTAACCGGCAATTCCACGCCATTCAAATAATTGCGGTAGGCCTCCTGTTTGTAAAGGGGGACCGGGTAATAAATCATGGCCGAGATGCCTTGTGCCATCAGATATTCGCGCAACTCATCGCGGCGGCCGTCGGTATTTCGAAGGGTATACTGGTGGAAAACGTGCGTGGATTTTGGATCGCGCACCGGCGTTTTCAATTGCGGAATGCTGGCAAATCCGGCGTCGTAGTAATCCGCCGCTTTCCGCCTGGCAGCATTATAAGTATCCAGGTGGCGCAATTTGATGCGGAGGATGGCAGCCTGAATGGCATCCAAGCGTGAATTTACACCCACAACATCGTGGTAATACTGACGCGATTGTCCGTGGTTGGCAACCATGCGCAACGCAGCAGCAATGGCGTCATCGTTGGCCATCATGGCGCCGCCGTCGCCATAGCAGCCCAGGTTTTTGGAAGGGAAAAAGGAAGTGGCGCCAACATGTCCGATGGTACCCGTCATTTTACGGCTCCCATCGGAAAAAGTATAGGCAGCGCCAATAGCCTGGGCATTATCCTCAATCACAAAAAGATTGTGTTTGGCAGCAAATGCCATCAAGGCCTCCATATCAGCCGATTGCCCAAACAAGTGCACTGGGACAATGGCTTTGGTTTTTGGACCAACGTATTGTTCCAGTTTCGTAACATCCAGGTTAAAGGTATCCGGATAAACATCCGCCATGACAGGCCGCAAGCCCAACAACGCAATTACTTCTGCCGTTGCAACATAGGTGAAGCTGGGTAGGATGACTTCATCTCCGGGCTTCAGCCCCAGTGCCATCATGGCTATCTGCAAAGCATCGGTGCCATTGGCACAAGGAATGACATGGGGTGAATTCAAATAGGTTTCCAGGCTCTGTTTGAAACCCTTTTACCTCAGCGCCGCCGATGTACATAGAGGAACGAACAACGCCGAGAACGGCCTCGTCAATTTCTGATTTGATTTTATCGTATTGGCCGAGCAGGTCGACCATTGGAAGTTGGGCCATAATTAAAAACTTTATTGTGGTGCTTTAACCTTTACTGTCAAAGGGGTGTTTTTGGAGCGGCAAATGTACAAAAGGATGGGCGTCGGGAGGAGGGTTTGTTACCAAAGCTTTCCGAATATCGTGCACTATTTGAATTCCGGCACGGGCGTCTTCCAATCCCCAGCCTTTTCCTTCCAGCACATCGCGGTAGGCTAGGGTATGCAAATCGGTGAATCCTTCCGAAAACTCCAGGGCTTCGCCATCCATTTCAAGGGTGCGGTAGGTGCGTCCGCCTTTTTCACGCACATCAGGAGGAAGCGTTTCGGGCTGGATCGACAAAAACCAATTGACCCTTGCGCGTTCCAGTTCCAGTAATCCCGCCTCCCGGTCGTGGCTGCGCAAATGAAGGGTGTTCTTTTTTACGGGACCGAAAACCCATTCCAGCATGTCAAAAAAATGAATACCTATATTGGTAGCAATGCCACCTGATTTGCTGGGATCACCTTTCCAACTGGCGTAATACCATTGTCCCCGGGAGGTGATGTAGGTCAGTTTTACCTGAAAAGTTTTATCCGGCGGGCTGTTTCTAACCCGCTCACGCAGGGCAATGATGGACGGGTGAAGCCGAAGTTGTAAAATGGTGAAAACTTTCTTCCCGCTTTCTGCTTCCAATTCCAGCAAACCATCGAGGTTCCATGGATTCAATACGAGCGGTTTTTCACAAATTACATCTACCCCTTGCCGCAAGCCATAGCGAATATGGGCATCGTGCAGGTAGTTGGGCGAACAAATGCTTAAAAAATCGATACCAGTGCCTTTTCTGCGAGATTTATCGAGGTGCCGGTCAAAGCGTTCAAACTCTGTAAAAAAAGCGGCATTGGGGAAATAACTGTCCATTACCCCAACCGCATCGTGAGGGTCCAGCGCTGCCACCAGATCGCCGTGGTTGTCTTGAATGGCGCGCATATGCCTGGGGGCGACGTACCCGGCAGCGCCGATTAATGCAAACCGTTTCATGGAGCAGACGGTAATTTTTGCAGCACAGCTGCATCGAGGGTTATTAAGAGGCTGTATCCCAGCGTTTCAAGTTCTACCTGGAGTTGTTGTTTGTGCCCGGTGGCCACCACACGGCCTTGCAGCCCCACCAGGTTGCCGGCCACAATTTCTACCCAATCACCCTTTTCAAGGTGGCCTTCTACAGCCAAGAGGTCCAGCCCGTCTTCCAGTGTGATCCTGCGTAAAATTTGTATTTCACGCTCCGGAATGGCAATCAGGGATTTGGCTGTACGTACAAATCCGGCTACGTGGTCTGTTTCCAGTACGCCGCGATAATCCCGCTGGTTGATTTTGACGAATACATAGCAACTGATCAGGGGGACACTGATGCGGGTTGTCTTCCGGGTATATTGACGAACAAATTGTTGGAGGGGCACATAAGCCTGGATATTTTTTTTATCCAGCAGACCCTGAACACATTTCTCACACTTAAATCGGGTGCGAACGGCAAACCAACGTGGTTCAACGGCATCCAGCTGATCATTTTGATGAAGTGCGACGGCGGTTTTCATGTTTGTGCAAAGGTATTAAAGCATGGGCGAAACTTCTCCATTCGTGAGGCAATAGCGTTCACCGCTTTCCGGACAGGAAGCCATACCGGATTCGTCGAATTGCAGTTTCACGCCATTTTTACTGACCCAACCGCTATGCCTGGCCGGGTTTCCCATCACCAGTGCATAGGCAGGAACATCATGCGTGACCACCGCCCCGGCACCAATCAGCGCGTAAGTGCCAATTTTAATACCGCAGATTATCGTGGCATTGGCGCCAACGGAAGCGCCTTTTTGAGCAAGGTGGTCCGAAATTGGTCCTTTCGCTCAATCCCGGCCCGCGGGTTGATAACATTGGTAAAAACAGCCGAAGGCCCGATGAACACTTCATCTTCACAACGAACGCCTGTGTAGAGCGATACGTTGTTTTGTATTTTAACGCCGTTGCCAAGCCAGACACCTGGCGCCACAAATACGTTCTGACCCAAGATGCACCCTTCCCCCAAATGACAGTCGGGCATCAAGTGGCAAAAATGCCAAACCTTTGAACCCTGCCCGATACTGGCGCCAGGATCAATAACTGCTGTGGGATGGATATAGGTGGACATGCGTTTAAGATGATTTGCGATTTAAGATTACATGATTTGCGATTTTCGATTGGATTTTCGATTGCCGATTTTGAAGTTTTAATATTATTGAAAATACAATTTTGGAAAGCAAATTGGTATTCGAGAAAAAAATCACGCGTCCTAATCGGCAATCGAAAATCCAATCGAAAATCGCAAATCATGTAATCGGAAATCGTAAATTCTACAGTTCAGTGCGCCCCCGCCACATATTGATCCGGACGCCGGCATTGAACAGCGATGTTGTCAAGTCACGGGTGTCGTCTGTACTGTTTTTGTCCCGGTAAAGCAGCTGAACATCCAGGTACATTCTTCGGTAGAACTCCCAGGAAACATCGACGCTTATGTTTTGTATGTTGGCTGCGGTGCCCTGACCGATCTCGTTGCCGTATTCCATCACACGACTGTTGTACGAGAGCAAGGGATCGGCGCCCCAGTTATCCAAAGCATCATTTTCACCCAGGCTGGTGCGAATATAACGCATTTGAAGCCGCAAATGCTGCAAGGGCTGGTACCGTAAAATCGCAATTCCTTCATTCAAATTCGACCATAACGGGTGTGCCAGGGCCTGGTTGTAATGCGTATAGGAACTCAGAGAGTCGAAATGAGAATAGGTAAAAGGCCGTACGGCATTGAATTCCAGTTGAAGGTCCAGGTGGTCAATTCCCAACACATTGATGTAATGCAGTCCGGCCTGCAGTCCAAATTTATTGCCCCACCATCCCTTTTGGTCGGGCTTGAACACATCAGAAAAGCGGAACTCATCGATCAGGACCTGACCATACAAACGAATACTGTTGGCCAGGTCAACACGAAGATCGGCGCCAATGAGCACATTGTCCGGGCTTCCGATGAAGCCTTCAACCGTTCGGTAAAGGATAACAGGGTTGAGGTACTGCAATTCAAACTGTTGCTTGCGGTTGAATACGGTTGCCTCGAAAAAACCTACACCGATGCGGGGAGTGATGTTGTAATGCAGGTAGTGGATCGCAGCATATTTTTTGGGCAGTAGGGCATTTCCGGCTACCTGCCGTTGGGAAACCGGACTGAGTTCCATGAACAGGTTTTGGTAGTGCAGTCGCCAAACCCGCGTATTGAGCCGCAGGTAAAAATAATTTGCGCCGACATCCGAAAGCAATAGCGAACGGTAGCCGTTGCCAATGAAATTTTGGCCATGACCCAACTGAACACCGATGTGTTCGCTGGCTTTTACCCCAACATATGCCGTTGCGATATTGAAATCATAACCGTTTTCAACCTTAAATATGCTGCTGTCGTACGTTTTATAAAAGCCAGCACCAGGTACTGCCTGGTAGCGATTCACCCACTGTTCAATATAATCGGGTGCTTTCCATTGTGATTCAACCACGCTGGTGTAAAAGTAAACCCGATCATCAACGCCACCACGCACTTCAATACCACGACGGTTGAGGAAAGTGCGTTTATTGGATACGGGGTCAAAGCCCAGGCCTACATGAAGCATGGGATCTGCTTTTAGGTAAAAATGCGGACTGTTTACTTCAAAAAGATGTCCAGGTGTTCGGTAGAAATAGCGGAGCAGGGATTTTGCGTTGGTTTGGATACTGTCGGGGACAAATTCATTGCTGTCGTCAAGTAGATCGCGTGCATCGCGTCGATCAAATTTGCTTCCATTATTCAGCCGATTGGCTATTTCCACGGTTTGTTTTCGTTCCCAGGGCCTTATTTCAGGGTGTACATCAAAAGCCCCGCCTTCCAGCAGGCTTAAGCGCAACAAAGTTTGTTCAGCGTCAGCATTCAGCGGGATATTGGTGCTTTGTGCCCTGGCAGCGCCCAGCAGGTGCAGCAATAAGGCAGTCAGTAGAAGTTTTTGCTTCATATCCATTCAGATATTTGGGAGGGTGTACAGTATCAAAAAGCCGGTTCTAAAACAGGGTTTTTGGCATTGGTCTCTAGTCTTTGGCTTTGTCCCGAAGAGGTAAACGTTTGGTTTTCAATGCATTAATTTTAACCAAAGTATTCGTTGAAAATAATGTATCTGTGTATTAAAACGGGTGTTCAAAATTAAATTCCGATTTTTCCGGTATTTGATTTCACAAGCCACCAATAACCGCGATCGAAACCAAAGACCAATACCAAAAGGCTAAAGCCCAGATTAGTGTAGTTCAAGCGATTCTATATCCGGTATGTCGTGTAAAATTAGCGCAATATGTTTTCTTTTTGCCTTCACTTTAAAATCGTGGATAATTTCCAGTATATCATGATCGATGTAGACACTACCATAGCCATCGATTTCAACAATGGTATACTCGGGCATTTTATCCAGCAGGTCGCGGATTTTTTTCTTGTTTAAAAAACTGACGTTTAAGGCTAAGTCCAGCGTGTAATGTGCTGTATGGCCTTCTGTTTTTTCGCGCAGCAAAAAACCGGCCCGATAGGTGTGTTTTATCAGAAAATAAAAAGCATAGGCCATGCCGATCAACACGCCAAACAGCAAGTCGGTAAATAAAATGGCGATAACCGTCACAATAAAAGGCAAAAATTGCTCTCGCCCTTGCTGGTATACGGCCTTGATCATGGCTGGCTTGGCAAGGTTATAGCCTGTTCTGATGAGGATGACCGCCAGTACGCTGTATGGAATCATCCGTATCAAGGGGAGTGCAAAGGCGATGGCAAGTAACAGCCATATTCCGTGTGCAAAGGAAGACCGTTTCGTGTGCGCCCCGGCCTCAGCATTGGCAGAGCTCGCACTATGACTGCAGTAATCGGGAGTCCGCCCAAGATACCACTGGTGAGGTTGCCAATACCCTGCGCCACAAGTTCCCGGTTTTGCTGTGTAATGCGGTTGCGGGGGTCAATTTTATCGATGGCTTCTATGCTGAGTAAGGTTTCTAAAGAAGCTACCAGGCAAATGATAAGGGCATATTCCCAAACAGCAGGTGTGGTAAATATGGTATTAAATTGGGAAGACTTATTTGCTGCAGGACATTATCCGGGACGTTCACAAACTGATTGGGCTGGAGTTGCAGCCCTGGAATCCAATGTTTGAATATCCAGGCCAGTGCCACACCGGCCAATACGGTGATGAAGGAGGTGGGCAAAAATGCAAAACGTTTCCGCATGGTTCGGGTCCAGATAACCAGCAACAGCAGTGAAAATACCGCCACCAGGATGGGGCCTGTTGATATGCTGGCTGCGAGGTTTTTCACCTGTGCAAAACCATGATGGAAGGTAAATACATTAAAGAGTTCTTTACGCCAAAAATCAGGCTTGTCGTAGCCAATCAGTAAAGGTATTTGCTTGGAAATCAGAATGATACCAATAGCGGCCAGCATGCCTTTTATCACAGCAGAAGGAATCATGTGGGTAAAGCCACCCAGTCTGAAAACACCCAATAGCACCTGCAGCACCCCGGCCAGTGCCACAGCAAGTCCCAGGATTTCGATGGAACCAAATTCTTGCATGGCGCCGGCACAAACGGCTGTTAGTCCGGCAACGGCCCGCTGACACTCAGTGGTGATTTGCTGAATGCGGTCACCACGATCCCGCCAACAATCCCGGCAATAAGTCCGGAATATACCGGCGTATTGGAAGCCAGGGCAATGCCCAGGCAAAGCGGCAAAGCCACAAAAAAAACGGTAATACTGGCCCTGAAATCGTGTTTGAAAAATGAAAGTCCGTAGAATTTCCAGCGCCTTATTGAAGTATCCATAGCATTCGATAGGTTTCAGGAGTTTGTTTTGTCGCCTTAAATGTGTGAAGACAGGCGCATGATACAATTAAAAAAATATTGCCCAATGGGGCACGTTACTGGTCAAGATGGCGCATCACTTTTTGCGCTACAGTTTCCCCGATCATTAGCGAGGCAGTTGCAGCAGGGCTGGGTGCATTCACGACATGGACCTGCCGTTCTTTTTCCAGAAATAAAAAATCATCCAGCAGTTGACCTTCGGGAGTGCAGGCCATGGCACGCACGCCACTGTGGCCGGGCTGAAGATCATTTTCAGTAATATCAGGCACCAACCGTTGCAAGGCGGCTGTAAAATGCTTTTTTGAATAAGAGCGTTGAAATTCAAGCCACCCATCGCGCCAGTATTTTCTGGCCAGCCGAACAAAGCCCGGGTAGCGCAGTGTTTCCCAGAACTCGGACCAATGAAAGTCGTGTCGGGTGTATCCTTCCCTTCGATAGGCGAGTACAGCATTTGGTCCGGCTTCCATACCACCTTGTATCATACGGGTAAAATGCACCCCAAGAAAAGGGAAGTTTGGGTTGGGGACAGGATACACCAGGTTGCGCACCAGGTGCTGGCTCGCTGGTTTCAACTCGTAGTATTCGCCCCGGAAGGGGAGGATCTGAACTTTTGGATCCAGACCTGCCATGCTGGCTATCCGGTCGGCGTACAAACCACCGCAATTGACCAGCATTTTGGTGCGAAATGTTGCTTGGCTGGTATCCACCCTTACAACATTGGGCTCTTCCTGTATTGCCAACAATTGGTTTTGGGTAGCCAGTAGGGCGCCATTGGCCTGGAGAAGTTCGGCATATTTTTTGGCAACCCTGCTGTAATCAACAATGCCAGCCTGTGGCACCCATACTGCAGCTTTAGCCTGCACGGATGGCTCTATTGTGCTGGATTCTTCGGCGGATATTTTTCGAATTCCTTGCAGTCCATTTGCCAAGCCGTTGTTTACAATATTATCCAGTCGGCTACATTCCTCGTCATTCACGGCCACTATAATTTTTCCACAAACCTCGAACGGAATATGCTGCGCTGCGCAAAATGCTACCATTTGCTCGTACCCGCGCCGGCAATACTGTGCACGCAAACTGCCGGGGCGATAGTAAATGCCGCTGTGTAACACGCCACTGTTGTGGCTGCTTTGGTGGGCAGCGGGTTCCGCTTCTTTTTCAAGGATGGTTATCCGCAAATGTGGACGGGCCTGCTGCAGTTGCAGCGCAGTGGCCAGTCCTACAATTCCGGCGCCAACAATCAGGACATCACTGTCTGTTTTCATGTTGCAAATGTAATACCTTGAAAGGTGCGTTGTTCCCCTGGTAAAATATTAATAATGACAGCGGCCGACGAATTAATGGGGCAGTATTCGCCGCCATTGAGCTATCTTTGCGGCTTCCAAAACATATACCATGCGTTCTTTTCTATTCTTTTTGCTGTTTTCATGCCTTTCCATTTTAGTTGTGGCCCAGAAGTCGGCCTCGGGTGTGGTGCGAGGTAGTGTATTTGACAAAGAAACAGCACAACCGCTGTCGTTTGCCACGGTTAAACTGGCAGGCGCCGCCATTGGCTCCAGTACGGATATCAATGGCTTTTTTTCCATTTCCTCTGTTCCACCGGGGACTTATGAAATGTCGGTAACCTATCTTGGGTACAGTGAATTTACAAAAAGCATAACCATCAAAAAGGACGAAATTCTTTTTGAGAATATTTACCTGGAAGAAAGCGGCGGTCAACTGGGGGAGGTTGTTATCAGTGGGAAAAAAGAGCAGGCCCGCAATGAGGTGCAAATTTCTAAATTGACGGTTACTCCCAAGCAAATCCGCTCCTTACCCTCTGCCGGTGGTCAGGCCGATATTGCGCAATACTTAACGGTACTCCCGGGTGTGATTTTTACGGGCGACCAGGGTGGGCAATTGTACATCCGGGGCGGTTCACCCGTGCAAAACAGGATTATGCTCGACGGGATGACCCTGTACAACCCTTTTCACAGTATAGGATTTTTCTCCGTATTTGAAACCGAGTTGATTCGTAGCGCGGATGTATTAACAGGTGGTTTTAATGCCGATTATGGTGGCCGTATTTCCGCAATTGTCGACGTTAAAACCCGGGAGGGCAACCGCAAACACCTTTCCGGGATGGCCTCTGTCAGTCCTTTCCAGGCCAAATTGCTCCTGGAAGGTCCCATTGTTCCGCTCAAGGAGGAAAATGGCCCCAGCGTTTCTTTTGTACTTACGGGTAAGCAGGCGCTCATCAGCCAAACCTCCAAGCGTTTGTACAACTATGTTAATGATTCAGTGGGTATTCCGTTTGATTATCAAGACATTTACGGCAAAATATCCCTGCTTTCGGGCAATGGCAGTAAACTGAATGTTTTTGGATTCAATTATACAGACGGGGTAGATTACCCAATTACCGACTTCAGCTGGAACAGCGGTGGTGGTGGAATGGACTTTACCTTGGTGCCCTCAAATTCCAATACCATCGTAGGTGGCAGCATCACCTTTTCCAAATACTTTTCGAAGATTGAAGAGGCCGACCGGAAGCCACGGAGCAGTGGCATTTCCGGATTCACCGCAGGGCTTAACTTTTCAAATTTCGACAGGAACGATGAGCTGAAATATGGCCTGGAACTGACTGGTTTTCGCACCGAGTTTAACTTCATCAATTTCCGGGATATACCCACCGAGCAGTTGGAGAATACTACGGAAATAGCCTTTTATATCCGCTGGAAACGGAAATTAGGCCCTCTTGTCATCGAACCAGGCTTCCGTTTCCAATATTACCAGTCACTCAATGATATTTCGCCGGAACCTCGCCTGGGTCTGAAATACAACATTACCGACTACATTCGCTTCAAGGCGGCCGCTGGCCTATACTCCCAGAACCTCCTTTCTACGGTAAATGAGCGGGATATCGTGAACTTGTTTGTTGGCTTTCTTTCCGGCCCCGAAGAAACGGTTTACCAGCCCGGTACCAAAATTCCTACCAAGAACCGTTTACAAACATCGATACACGGTGTGGGTGGCTTTGAATTTGACATCGCCAAAAACATCGACCTGAACGTGGAAGGGTACTACAAAAAATTCAACCAGTTGTTGGTGCTGAACAGGAATAAAATCTTGCCACAGGACCCCAACTTTGTTGTGGAGACAGGCGATGCTTATGGTATCGATCTTACGGTAAAAGCGGAAGGTAAACGCGCCTATATGTGGCTTGCTTACTCCCTGGGATTTGTCACGCGCGACGACGGTACGCAGGTGTATCCACCGGTATTCGACCGCCGTCATAACCTCAACCTCGTAGCAACCTACATGATGGGGAAGCAGAAGGAATGGGAACTGGGTGCACGCTGGAACATGGGCTCGGGCTTCCCGTTCACGCTCACACAGGGTTACTACACTGTGTTTAATTTTGACCAGGGAATTGGTACGGATATCTACGGCGGCAATGGCGATCTGGGCATCATTTATGCATCAGAACGAAATACCGGTCGCTTGCCGTACTACCATCGTTTGGACATCTCTTTGAAGCGTACTTTTGAGTTTGCCAAGCGTGGCAAAGCCGAGATTACAGCCTCCTGTACCAACGTGTACGACCGTCCAAATATCTTTTATTACGATCGTGTGCGGGCTTTGCGGGTCAATCAATTGCCTATTTTGCCCAGCCTCAGCATGACCGTACAATTTTAGGAATAAAAACATGTCGACAACGACCTACAAATTAACACAATACTCGCATGGGGCGGGCTGTGGCTGTAAAATTGCTCCCAAGGTTTTGGACGAGATTTTGCACAGCAGTATCGGTAAAACATCGCATCCCAACCTCCTGGTGGGCAATGAAGAGCGCGACGATGCTGCGGTATTCGATCTGGGCGATGGCTCTGCTGTAATCAGCACCACCGATTTTTTTATGCCGATCGTGGATGACCCTGAAGATTTTGGCCGGATTGCCTCTGTCAATGCTATCAGTGATGTATATGCCATGGGGGGCACCCCCATGCTGGCAATCGCCGTATTGGGTTGGCCCATAAGCACACTTCCGGCATCGGTGGCCAACCAGGTCATTGAAGGGGCAAGAAAAGCCTGTCTGGAAGCGGGGATTCCACTCGCAGGCGGGCACAGCATCGACAGTCCTGAACCAATTTTTGGCCTTGCCGTCACCGGAAGGGTACAAATCGAACATTTGAAGAAAAATGGTGGTGCGACACCGGGTGCCCAGTTGTTTCTGACCAAACCACTTGGCGTGGGCATCCTCACCACAGCCCAGAAAAAAGCCGTACTTCAGCCAGCGCATGCCCATATTGCACCGGAAAGCATGAAAAGCCTCAACAAAGCCGGCGCGCATTTTGGCACCCTTTCCTATGTGCAGGCCATGACAGATGTCACAGGCTTTGGTCTGCTGGGGCACTTATCGGAAATGTGCGCATCTTCCAATACCAGTGCGATCGTACATTTTTCAAAAGTACCGACCATTGACCGCAGTATTCTCGACCATTACCTGGCATTGAAATGCATTCCAGGGGGTACCAACCGGAATTGGGACAGTTACGGCCACCTTATCGCTGGCGCTGATGATACCGCTCGGGCGCTGCTGGCTGACCCGCAAACCAGTGGGGGGCTTTTGGTGGCAGTTGCAGCAGGACAGGAACAAGCCTTTCAACTAGAAGCAGCCAAACTTGGCTTTACACTCGAGCCCTTTGGCTTTATGGTGGAGCAACAGGATATGTTGGTTACGGTAGTCTAGTGGTTGGGGTACCAGGCATTCCTTCCAGCAAGAAAAAACGGCGCGATCTTCATGTTTTGAGATCGCGCCGTTTGTTATTGGGCTGGGTTACACCCTTAATTGCCCTGCTTTTTCTTATCCTCCTGGAACTGCATGACTTGCTCCAGTACATCTCCCAGTTGCTCTGCACCAATGCGCTTCATGAGGATTTCATGCTGGCGGTTTAAGATGAAGATCTGAGGGGTGGTGCGCACATCGTACAGGGTTTTGTAGCGGCTTTGGATGTAGGGGTCGTAGGTATTGATGAAAAAAACGTCGCTGAATCCTTTCTCCTCCGCTGAGGGCCAGCATTCCGGGCCTTTATCAGTAACTGCGGTGCATACAGCAAGAATCTTCACGTTTTTATCGTGGTATTTTTGGCAAAATCAACCATGAATGGTGCTGCCTTTTTGCAATGACTGCATTCTGGGTCCCAGAAGAAAAGGATAGTATAATCGGCGTCGATATCCCATAGGCTGAGTGGTTTGTCGCCTTTATCCTTTACAGTGATATTGGGCGCTATTTTACCGATGAGTATGGGTTCCAAACGGTTGGCGTTGTCGCAGATTTTTTCAAGATCTTCTGCATTGGTCCAGGGAGCTTTTCCAACGCAGTAATAATTCTTGGCGATGTGCACATATACGGCATCCATACCAACAATGTTTGATTTTGCGTAGTAATTCAGGAAGTGGATCAGGAAAAACTTATAGGCTTCACTGCTGGGTCCCATTTTGCCCAACAGGTTGTCAATGGCCAGGTTAAGCGAGTCGGGATGCTGTGGGGTTACTTTGTTGATGAACTGATCGACTTTTTGAAACAGTACCGGGCTTCTGATCAGGCAATCATCGGTAAGGCTGATGTTGTCGAAAAAGTGGTCACGATAATAGTAGTAGCGCTGGCGCTGTACGGCCTTTTCTTCTCCTTTAAACAAGGGCACTTCGGGCTCAATGGAGGCATTGATGACCTTTGCGAACAACATATTGCTTTGTTTTGCCAGCAAGTTAGCTTGGTATTTTTTCACGTTTACATCGATGTCTTCCAGGGCTTTAGACAATCGGATGGAGTCGGCCGCAATGCCTTTTCGTTCGGTGAGCAGGGCCTTGATAGAGTCGGCTTCAGGCCTGCGATCGTTCAAGTAGCGCATGTAGTCGTAAAACAGCGCATTTTCTTCCGAGCCTTTCACTTTCATTTTGCCTACCGGGTCTTTGGCGTCGGTGGTTAGTGTAAAATCCTGATCATCGGCAGGCAGTATCACCTGGATAAAACTGTTGTCGGGTTTCATCACCAACAGGTATACACCACATTCCAGCAAAGTGTCGCTGCTGAAGGTGAAATAACCATCGGCTCCGATATCAACGGTATCTTTGACATATTGCTTGTCTCCAAAATGGTATCCGAGTAAAAGTTGGGTCTCCGGGTAATTTTCAAGTTTGACCCTGATTTTAAGGCCTCCAGGCACTGGCCCATTTACGGGTGTGGCATGAGCGGCCATCGTTCCCAAAATAAAAAGAAGGGCAAAAACAAGTCTTTTAGTCATTACGAGCGTTTTTTGTTACGATTTTGCTTTAAAGACGCAACAAATATCAGGAGTGTTGTTGGGTGTTACCGGTGTTTAGAAAATCATTAACAATACTGATGCTTACAAGTTGTATTGTTTGATCTTCCGGTACAAGGTTCTTTCTGAGATTTTCAGTTCTTCGGCAGCCTCTTTTCGCCTGCCATTGTATTTTTTCAGCGCACGTCGGATGGCATCTTTTTCAATTTCATCCATGGCCAGCGGGGCTTCATCCTCTACCGTTTCCTGGTCGGAAAAATGGCCGCCAGGTTTGTTGCCACCAATGATGATGGGGCTGTTGGGTTTCGGTGCGGCTGGCGTGTTACCATCACTGGTGTTGCTCATGCCATAACTGGAGCCCGGGTAATTGGGTTGAAGGGTTCGCAAGGCACTCACATCAGGCATATTAAGGTCGTTGCTGCGCACCAGGTCATATACCAGGCCCTTCAGGTCGTTCAGATCGTTCTTCATGTCGAACAGGATCTTATACAACAGTTCGCGTTCCTGAAAGTCGCTACCGTTTTTCTGCCCCTGATGGCCTCCCTCGCCCTGGAGCAGCATGGGGAGGTTCCGGGTGAACAACTGGGGCATGCGTTGTTCCAGATATTCTGCACTGATGTTGCGCTCTTCGGAGAGGACCGACAGTTGTTCCGCGATGTTTTTTAATTCCCGAATGTTGCCAGGCCAGCGGTATTGCATCAATATAATTTCTGCCCCAGGTTCGAGCCGAATGGCCTGAATACGGTATTTCTCCGCGAAATCGTGGCTGAATTTGCGAAACAATAAGGGGATATCATCCCTGCGTTCGTGCAGAGCCGGTACTTTGATGGGTACGGTATTGAGCCGGTAGAACAGGTCTTCCCGGAATTTACCTTTGCGCACGCGCTCTTGAAGGTCAACATTGGTGGCGGCAATCACCCGTACATCTGTTTTTTGCACTTTTGACGAACCCACCCGGATAAACTCACCCGATTCCAGGACCCTCAGAAGGTAAGATTGGGTGTCAAGCGGCATTTCCGCAATCTCATCCAGAAAAATGGTGCCACCGTTTACCGTTTCAAAGTACCCTTTGCGATCGCCTGCAGCCCCTGTAAAAGCGCCTTTTTCGTGTCCGAACAATTCAGAGTTGATGGTGCCTTCCGGGATGGCGCCACAGTTGACTGCTATGAACTCGTTGTGTTTGCGGGCACTGAGGGCATGAATGATTTTTGAAAAAACTTCCTTACCTACCCCGCTTTCGCCCGTAATGAGCACCGTCAGGTCGGTAGGAGAAACACGTGTGGCCGTTTCCAGGGCAGCATCCAGCAAGGCGGAGTTGCCGACAATCCCGAATCGGGCCTTTATAGAAGATAAGTTATTGGACATTTTATTTGGGCGGTAAGGTGGGCGGTAAGGTGGGCGGTAAGGTGGGCGGTAGAGTGGGTAGGGGGTGTAGAGGGTGTAGAGTGGGGTGTAGAGTGGGGGGGTGTAGAGTGGGGTGTAGAGTGGGGTGTAGAGTGGGGTGTAGAGTGGGGTGTAAAAGTGGGCTTTGGGGTGGCTAAAATGGGTAGGGTGGTACTTATTTCCGGATAAGGACGAGTTTCTCTTCTTGTCCAACGCGGTTCATTTGCAAGGTCAGGGTGTCTGGACTGAGATGAAGAATCTTGACCGCTTTTTCAATTTTGTCTTCTGCTGTGGTGTAGAGTTTTCCTGATTTTACCTTATAAACGCCCTTTTCAGTCTGGTCGCCATAGTTGGCGCTGTATTGCCCGTCGGTGTTGAATTCAAATTTTACCGCTGTAACATTGCGTTCTACTGGTTTGTCGAAGACGAGCCATTCGGCACCCTGCCAGTTGCCAATAAGGGCTGCGGTATCCTTGGCATCTTTTTCTCCACTGCAGGCAGACAACAGTGCAAAGGCAAACAAAAGAAATAGGGTTGGCTTTTTCATGGTTCAGAATTTAATGGTGTTGGCTAAAATGTGGGTTGTTTCATTGGGCGTTTTGATCAAACAATATCACCCAAAAGCGTAGCACTGGTGGCATCCCTAATGGTTACCGTCACATAATCTCCGGGCTTTAAGTCGCCTTTTTTTGCAAAAACAACCATTTTATTTTGGGTATTTCTGCCGCAAAAATCCTGATCCGATTTACGGGAATCACCCTCGATTAATACCTTGAATGTTTTTCCGATATCTGCCTTGTTCTGGATTTGACTGATGGCATTTTGCAAGCGAATGACTTCATTCAAGCGCTTTTTCTTGATGTCCTCAGGAATGTCATCAGGGTATTTCCGGGCGGCAAGGGTGCCGGGGCGTTCGGAATAGGCAAACATGTACGACATGGAATACTGCGCGTATTCCATCATGGCCAGGGTATCCTGGTGCTCTTCTTCTGTTTCGGAGCAAAAACCGGTAATGATATCCGATGAAACAGCACAATCGGGCATGATCCGCCGGATGGCTTCCATGCGGTTGCGGTACCAGTCGGCATCGTAGGTACGGTTCATCATTTCCAAAATGCGGCTGTTGCCACTTTGAACCGGCAGGTGGATGTATTTGCAGATGTTCTCGTGCGCTGCCATGGTATGCAGCACTTTGTCGGTCATGTCTTTTGGGTGACTGGTGCTGAAGCGCACCCGCAAATCAGGGTGTATTTCGGCTACCATACGGAGCAGGTCGGCAAAATCAACATGCTCTCCCGTTTCCGGGTTATCCCATTTGTAGGAATCCACATTTTGGCCCAGCAAGGTTACTTCCCGATAACCTTTGGTATACAAGTCGGTGGCCTCTGCTACTATACTGAAGGGTTCCCGGGAGCGCTCGCGGCCACGGGTGAAGGGTACTACGCAGAAAGAGCACATGTTGTCGCAACCCCGCATGATGCTGATGAAGGCTGTAATGCCGTTGGTGTCGAGCCGAACCGGGGCTATCTCGCTGTAAGTTTCTTCACGGCTGAGCAGGACATTCACCATTCTATTGCCTTCTTCGGCGCCACCCAGCAAATTGGGCAGGTCGCGGTAAGCATCGGGGCCGACAACCAGGTCAACCAGTTTTTCTTCTTCCAGCCACTGCTTTTTCAGTCGCTCGGCCATACAACCCAAAACACCAACAACTGTACCGGGCTTCTGTTTTTTATAGGCCTCAAAAACCCGGAGTCGCTTGCGCACGGTTTCTTCTGCTTTTTCTCGTATGGAGCAGGTGTTGATCAGAATGAGGTCGCTTTCTTCCATGTTGCGGGTAGGGGCGTACCCAATGTCCCCCAATATAGAGGCAACAATCTCAGAATCACTGAAATTCATCTGGCAGCCGTAACTTTCGATGTAAAAGCGACGCAGACCAGGCGTTGGGCTTTCCTTGAAAAAGACACTGCCTTGTTGGGATTCATCGATGGATTTAATGCCATCAATGGTGGGATTGTTATCGTACATGTAAGTAAAAATGTCAGTTTGCTTTGTAAATTTTGTATTTGTTCCAATTGCTGTAGGCAACGGAGCCTAACGCAAGACCTCCTGCCAAAAAGGCTAAGCTGATTTTCCTCAAAAGTATTTCCCGATCGTCGTTCCAAGTATAAACCATGACGTCGCCATTCGACATTGTTATGCCATTCCCTTTTTCAACTTCGGCCTGAATTCGCAGCTCTTTTTGATGGCTCTCGTAAAAATAGCCTGCCATCAACAAGCCACCTACCACCAGCAGGACGATGGCCCATACCCGGTATTTGCGAAATTTTTCGCCAAAATGGGTGCGATACACATCATCCATAATAAGATCTATCCACTGGTTGTCTACTTTTCGGCTGAGTAGAAATTGATGGATTTCCATTTTGGAGTTTCCATCTTCTACCATTCCTTCAACCCAGGAATAGACTTGCTCTTTGGTAATTGTGTTGCTGTTGTCCACGGTTTTTATGATTTTTCAGCCCGCAAAGATAGCAGTTTTTTGATTGAAAAGTGACAAAATGTCACCTATAGTGTGCTTTAGATCTTCTCGTTAGTACCAGATAAGTTTCTGTATAGAAATTGAATTGTTCTGTGCCGTAAGTCTGATAAAATACATGCCTTTGGGTACTACTGGGGTAAAGTTATTTATGCCCTCATGGACGCTGGCCTGGAATACGCGTTGGCCATTCAGGTCGTAGATTTCGGTGCGGCCGTTATCAGGGCTATTAATGAAAAACTGGCCCGATGCAGGATTGGGGAAAATACGCATGGTGGCTTGGTTAGGCGAGGAAACAGCAGTGGTTTTCCAAGCATTGTACAGCGTCTGCAAGCTGTCGATGGGCTCCTGTCCGGCAGGCAAGGAAGGCACATTCAGATCGAGGTAAAGGCTGTCGGGGTTATCATCTGGTTTGGCTACCCGTAAGAATGCCGACAATGAGGAGGTGCCATTGCTGAGGCAGCGGGTATCGGCTCCCGGCACATTGGCGCCTTGTAGGGCAGCCATCAGGCGATCAGCCAGCGGACCTTCGGTGGCCAGGAAACGGGCCTCCATGCTGTCCAGAATTTCCGGGCCAAGCAGAATATTACCCTGAATGGAATAGTATACGCCGGTTTTGTGTCCTTTCCAATCAAGGCAGGATGAGCCTGTTAAAGATGCAGCCCTTGGATGTCCCATCGAATCGAAGTCAACCACACCGTACTGACGGCTGAGAAACCCGAAAATGCCGTTGGAATCGTTGGTTTTCAACCAGGCTACGATCTCTTCGGGCGATAACCCCTCTACCATGCGGTTGTGGGCATTTTGCTGGTTGGTGGCGTTCCAGGAAGCCTGGGTATGAATAGCGCCCCGTCCCGGAATAATGTCGCTGATGAGGATGGCGCCATTGCTGCCCGGGAACTGGATATTGTCGAGACAACTTGCGCCGGCGCTTCCAATTTCGCCACTGATGGAATCAACGGCTACAATGGAAAAAGTGTCCTGGGCTTGCGCGCACAAAGTGCCGAGGAGGAGGGTGAAAATAAGTATACATCTAAGCATTGTTATAGTGTTATTTGTTTGAAAATCAATCTGTTATTAAATCTCCTCAATCCTTTCCAACGCTTTAATAATCATGTGTTGAACGGCTTTTCTGGGGTTGGTGGCAAAGGTGCCCCTGGGCCGGTTGGCCAGCAGGGCACTGATGGAAACAGCCTGATGGCCCAAAAGGTTGGCCAGTCCGTAGATAGCAGCGGTTTCCATTTCCAGATTGATAATGTGTTGGCCTTGCCACTGCCAGCCATGCAGCATGTCGAGGTAGCTCCGCATTCTTACGGGCGCCCGCAACTGACGGCCTTGTGGTCCGTAAAAACCGGGATTGGTGGCGGTAATACCTACATGACCCAGGGAGGCAAATTGCTCCAATAGGGTATTTCCTGCGGTTACGAAGTAGGGTCTGAGTGGGAAATCCCATTGCCCCTGGCAGTGTTTAAGAAGGTCGTCAATAGCAGCATGTTGTGATAAGTGGTCAGCAGCATAAAAATTTAGCAAGCCATCCAATCCCAATCCGGCAGAAGAAATGGCAATTTCACCCGGCTGTGGGCCTTCCTGTAAGCCGCCGGCGGTACCCAGCCGGATAATCTTCAGGACCCTGGGCCTGGGGTTGATTTCACGGGTTTCCAGGTTGATGTTGCACAAGGCATCGAGCTCGTTCATGACGATATCGATGTTGTCGGGTCCGATACCGGTTGACAGTACACTGAGCCTGGTTTTGCCTAGCCTACCGGTGTGGGTCACAAATTCCCGCTTTTTAACCTTGTGTTCCACGCTGTCAAAGTAGCGGCTGATCCGCGGTACCCGACCCTGGTCGCCCACCAATATCACGATATCTGCTAATTGCTCGGGGAGGAGTTTGAGGTGGTATATGCTTCCATCCGCATTGAGAACAAGTTCTGAATTCTGTAGTTTCATTTTACTCAGATATAAATTTCTTTTCGTTTTTTCCTTACATTTATAGGTAATATAATGGGTAAAGAACGCTAATATTGTGTTTGAATCAAAGATCTACCAAATGAATGTACTGGACAAATTGCAGCTCATCCGCGAAGCACGCCGACTTTTATCAAAAGAATGGCTAAGGCAGGATATTGCCGCTGCCACGGATCTGGCCAAACAACTCAAGAATGAAAGTTACTTTGCCTATGCTGCTGAGTTGTACTTGAAACTGTTGTCGCACACTAATTCAAAGGAAGAGCGCGACAAGTTGTTGCAGCCTCTGGTGATTTGCATTTACAAGGATCCTGACCTCCCAAGTAACACTAAATTTGACCTGGCCATAAAATACCTTCGGGAAATTGAGGATCCAGACCATACCGAAAACACAGAGATACTGGGAAAAATGGGCGCCATTTACAAATACAAATGGCAGTATGACAACCAGTTTCGCAATTTATTGTATTCCCGGCATTATTATAAAAAAGGATATGACTTCTGGCTTAATCATCAGTTCGCCAAAGCTGACGACAATGGTTACAACGCCATCAATTACGCTTTTATCCTGGATCAAATGTCGGCTGTATACCTGGACGAATTGTCCAGCCTCAAAGATGCCGGCAGTACTTCTGTAGCGCGTTGGCAACAGGAGGCGAGCGCCGTGCGGGAGTCGATCAAAACCTACATGGAAAAATGGGAGCAACAGCAGGCGAAAACGGCCTCAACGAGCGCCTCCTGGATTTACGCCACTGGAGCCGAGTGCTATTTTGGCCTGGGTGACTACAAACAGGCTGAAGCCTGGTATACTCATTATGCAGCCGCAACCCTGAAACAATGGGAGTTGTACTCCACTTCCAGGCAGTTAATGGCCCTTGCAGAGTTGAAGGTGCAAACAGCCATGCTGGAATTTGCCCAGGAGTTTCCCGAAGACGGCACTCTAAAAACCGAGGCTACGCCCGTTTTGTATGCCCGGATCGCCGGGATAGAAACTGCCGCAAGGCGTTGCTTGTCGGTGCTGAATAAAAATAGTGATCTGGCGGAAGCCGATATTGCTTTGCGCGGGAAGTTTGGACTGGCTTTGTCGGGCGGGGGCTTCCGGGCCGCATTGTACCATATCGGCATGTTGGCCCGAATGGCAGAATTGAATCTGCTGCGCCATGTAGAGGTATTGTCCTGCGTTTCAGGTGGCTCCATTGTTGGTACCTATTATTTTTTGTTGTTAAAAAAGAAAATGGAAGCCAAAACCGATGCGGAGTTAAACCGGCAGGATTACATCGACATTGTTCAAACCATGCAAGATAAATTCTTGCGCGCTGTGCAGTCCAACCTTCGGGTTCAGGTACTGAGTTCCTTCCGCAAGAACCTCAAAATGATGTTCAGCGAGGAGTACACCCGAACACACCGCCTGGGTGAGTTGTACGAATCGGAATTGTACCAGGAGATTTGCAACGATTTCGGGTGGGAGAAATCGCCACGGCTCTTGATTCACCACTTGCGGATTCAACCCAAAGGGCAGGCGCATTTTAACATTAAAACCGACAACTGGTGCCGCAACAACAAGGTGCCGATGATGGTACTCAATGCTACTGCGCTTAACACCGGACACAACTGGCAGTTTACCGCCTCCTGGATGGGTGAGCCACCGGGGAACATTATGCAGGAAATTGACAGCAAGCCGCGCCTCCGGAGAATGTATTACGAAGATGCTCCTGCGCCATACACCAATAATATTCCGATAGGCGCTGCCGTTGGGGCATCCTCCTGTGTGCCAGCGCTTTTTGAACCGCTGTTGGTGCCGGGTTTGTACGAAGGCCTTGATTTGATGCTCGTTGATGGTGGGGTACACGACAACCAGGGCGTATCCAGTTTGCTGGAACAGGAATGCCGGATTATTTTTGTCAGCGATGCAAGCGGCCAGTTGCCCAAAGAAGATGCGCCCAAAGGTGGGGTTTTGAATGCTTTTTTCCGTTCTGATGCGGTATTGCAGGAACGCATCCGGGAGAACCAGTACCTGGATCTCAGCAAGCGGGCCGATTCTGCCCAGCTCAATGCCTTGTATTTCGTTCACCTGAAAAAAGGGCTGCAGGAAAATCCGATCAAATGGAAAAATTGCGGCGACCCCACCCGAAAAGTATGGTTGGTGGATGGTGATCCGGAGAATGAAACCCTTACCTCCTACAGCATCCGAAAAAAAATCCAACTGCATCTGGCGGCACTCCGCACCGATCTGGATGCTTTTTCGGATGTAGAGGCCTACGCATTGATGTACGATGCCTACCGGCAGACGGGTGAAGAACTGTTGCACCGTGATTTCACTACCCTGTTTGACATACCGGAAGCCGAGCCCATGGAGGTTTTACAGGAGCGCTGGTCTTTTTTCAGCATCCGCGACTATATGGAAGATCCTGCCAAAAGCGAGCGTTTGATTCAGCGACTGGCCATTGGAAAGGAAGTGTTTTTCAAATATTTCAAAGCCTCCAGGGCTTTGCGCGTTGGCATTGTGGTGTTTTCAACCCTGTTGATGGGCATGTTGGTGTGGTCTATTTGGCCTTATCGGGCGCACCCCTTTGTGGTACAGTTTACCTTCATTACCCTTGCCATCGCTATTGGCATTTACCTGGTTGATGTGTTCGTCAGTTCGGCTGTAGCCAAAATGCTCAATTTCCGAAGTGTCATTATTCGATCAGTTTTATTGGTGGCACTGGCCGGTTTTTTGGCCCTTGCACATAAGGCTTATCTGTTGATTTTCAACCAGCGGTACCTTCGGTTTGGCAGTTTGGAAGCGCTTGCAAAGGAAGACAAACCCAATCCGGTTTTGCGATTTATCAAAGGGCTATTGAATTAAGGGCAATGGAAAAAGTACTTTTGCGTCATGTTGACAAAAGAATCCATAGCCGGGCAGTTTCAGTTGCTCCAAGACGATATTTGCTGGCAGTTAGCCCAGGCTGATGGCGGCTCGTTTCAGGAAGATCTTTGGGATCGCCCGGAGGGTGGGGGAGGCCGAACCAGAATTTTGCAAGGTAAGGTAATTGAAAAGGCGGCGTCGCTTTTTCCGCTGTGCACGGACCGCTTCCGGAAACAATCGCCAAAAGTATGGGATTGGCAGCCACTGACTTTTTTGCCACTGGTGTATCCATCGTGTTGCATCCAGCCAGTCCGATGGCGCCCATCATTCACATGAATGTGCGGTATTTCGAAACGGGCAGTGGGCAATGGTGGTTTGGCGGTGGTATCGACCTGACACCGCATTATGTCGTAGAAGAGGATGCGCGGTTTTTTCACCAGCAGTTGAAAGCCACCTGTGATAAATTTGACCTCGGTTTTTACCCGGCTTTTAAAGCCCAGGCCGACGACTATTTCTTTCTTCGGCACCGGCAGGAAACGAGGGGGATTGGCGGCATCTTTTTCGATTACCTGGATGAAAAATCTGGCCTTTCGCACGATCAGTTGTTTGAATTTGCACGGGCTGTTGGTCAAACGTTTGCACCAACTTATGTCGAACTTTTACAGCGATCTGCACAAAGACCCTGGGGAGAACAGGAGCAGCGCTGGCAGATGCTTCGAAGGGGGCGTTACGTGGAGTTTAACCTGGTTTGGGACCGCGGCACGCGGTTTGGCCTTGAAACCAATGGTCGGACGGAATCTATACTCATGAGCTTGCCACCTGTCGCCAACTGGGCCTACAATTTTCAGCCTGAACCCGGTAGTCAGGAAGCCAATACCCTGCAATGGCTCAAAAAAGGGATTGACTGGGTGTAGACCCGTTTTTGAATCATCAATTAATAAAACCCCAATACAACGGTTGTCCATGACGCGTTCGCCACTTTATCCTGTATTTCTTACTGTTTTTCTCGATATGCTTGGGGTGGGAATCATAATTCCTGTTTTACCGTCCCTGTTCATATCGCCCGAATCTTCTATCCTGCCGGCAGGTACCACCATCGCTGACGCATCGGTGCTGTACGGCTACCTCATAGCCGTATATCCTTTGATGCAATTCTTCGGCGCCCCTGCGTTGGGTGCTTTGTCGGACCGGTACGGCCGGAAGCCAATGCTGATGATATCCTTGTTTGGTACGCTGATCGGCTACCTTTTATTTGGCTGGGCCATCATGATTAAAAATGTCCCCCTGCTGTTCCTCAGCCGGGCACTGCCTGGCTTCACAGGGGGCAACATCAGCATTGTGTACTCCGCTATATCCGACATGACGCAAGGCCGGCCGGCCGACCGGCCAAAATATTTCGGACTGGTGGGGATGGCGTTCGGGCTCGGGTTTATCATGGGCCCGGCGCTGGGTGGTTTGATGGCCGATCCATCCGTGGTTTCCTGGTTTGATCATTCTACGCCATTTTGGTTCACGGCAATACTGACCTTTGTCAACATAGGTTTACTGTGGCAGATTTTTCCGGAAACCCTCAAAACGAGGCGAACGACGCGAATTAATCTCTTCACTGGGTTTAGAAACATTTCCAAAGCATTTGGTTCCCCCAACTTGCGGGGCATTTTTACCGTATCGCTGTTGTTATCGCTTGGATTTTCCTTTTTTACCCAGTTCTTTTCCGTTTACCTGATTCAGCGCTTTGGGATGTCGGTTAAAGACATCGGCCTGGTATTTGCCTGGGTGGGGATATGGCTCGTGTTTACCCAGGGTTTTACCGTTCGGCGGCTGTCGGTAAAATACAGTTCCACCCAAATCCTGCGCTGGTCGATCCTCCTGCTCTCGATAACTTTACCTTTGTTGCTGCTGCCAAGTTATGGCTGGAACGTGTTGTGGATCAATCCTTTTATTGCCACTTTTCAGGGCATCACAGCGCCCAACCTCACCACAGTGGTCAGTGCCCAAGCGAGTCCAGAAGAACAGGGTGAAGTTCTGGGCATCAACCAAAGTATGATTTCTGTTGGGCAAATGGTGCCACCGGTAATCGCTGGTTACCTCAGTAGTCTGAATGGCGCTTACCCCATTATAGCCAGCGGTATTACTATTTTTATTGGTTGGCTTGTCTATATGTCTCTAAAAATGAAATAAGAAACCCTATTTTTGTAAGGCGATGAAAAAGAACAATGAAACGAGTTTGCAGGATGCCATGAAGGCCATTCTGCGGGAATATCGCCTGGAGCCACAGGTGCATGAAACGCACATCAAAGTGTTGTGGGAAAAACTCATGGGCACTACTATTTCTACTTACACTTCGCAGATTTCTGTTCGGAAAAACATCCTCTACCTTACCATTCTGTCGGCGCCGCTCAAACACGAGTTATCCTTTTGCCAAAGAAAAATCATGAAGTTAATCAATGAGGAATTGGGGAGGCTTACTTTTTTCTGCTTTGCAAAATTTTTTCTGGTTTCGCCGCGACCTGCGCTTACACGACAACACCGGGCTTTATCACGCCTTGCAAGCCGGCCATGTGCAGGGTATTTTCATTTTTGATACCGAAATATTGTCCTCGCTGCCAGAGCGGGCGGATGCACGGGTTACTTTTATCCACGATGCCATATCCGCATTAAAAGAAAAGCTGGAAAGTTTGGGCGCGAGTTTAATCGTTCGCTACGGTGACCCACTGAAAATTTGGCCTGCAATCCTGGATGAGCATGATGTACAAGCGGTTTTTACCAATCGGGATTTCGAGCCCTACGCCAATGCCCGTGATAATGCGGTAGCAGAACTGTTACAACAATCGAAAGTGGCATTCCATACCTTTAAGGATCATGTTATGTTTGAAAAGGATGCGGTGCTCAAAGACGATGGAAAACCCTACACCGTTTTTACCCCCTACAGCCGGAAGTGGGTGGCCCGACTGGGTTCCAAAATCCAGGAAACCCCGTTAGGTCCGCAGCCTTTTTACCTGCAGTCGTTTCCGTCGGAGGACCATTTACAGCGTTTTGAACCGAGCAAGCCGCTTCCCATGCCCAGCCTTGCCGACATGGGTTTTGAGCGCTCCGCCCTTGTCTTTCCACCAGCACAGGTGGGGCAGCAACTGATAAAAAATTACGGACAGACCCGCGACTTGCCCGCTGTTCAGGGTACCTCCGGGCTGGGAGTACACTTCCGATTCGGCACCATCAGTATCCGTGAAAAAGCGCGAAAGGCAATTAGCCTGAGTCCTGTATTCCTTAATGAACTCATCTGGCGGGATTTTTACAGTCAGATCCTCGCGCATTTTCCCACGGTGGTTAACCATCCTTTCAAACCGCAGTACGATCGCATTCCGTGGCGGGACGCTCCGGAGGATTTTCAAAAATGGTGCGAAGGCAAAACAGGGTATCCGATAGTAGATGCGGGCATGCGGGAATTGATGCACACCGGTTTCATGCACAATCGCGTTCGGATGATCACCGCCAGTTTTCTAACGAAGCACTTACTGATCGACTGGCGACTGGGTGAGGCTTGGTTTGCGCAGAATTTGCTGGATTTCGATCTGGCCTCCAACAACGGCGGCTGGCAATGGGCGGCAGGTTGCGGAACAGATGCTGCGCCGTATTTCCGGATATTCAACCCGGCGGAACAAACCAAAAAGTTCGATAAAGATCATCAGTACATTCGGCGCTGGGTGCCCGAATTCGGGACGGCTGCTTACCCGCCTCCCATGGTGGATCACGCATTCGCCAGAGCACGTTGCCTCGATACCTACAAGCGCGCGCTGGCAGATGGCTGAGAATTTTCTTGGGAATTGGCCTGTGGCTACGCTTTTTAGGTATGTGGATTGATCGAAATGCGCCTTGGTTTTTTTTACAGTTTTGCTTCGCAAAAAGTTATCCTACAGATCTCCACGTACCCCAAGTTGACTATTCCTAATAATAGAGACCGTTTTCTCACCAGTGGCAGGTCATTCCAAAACCTCCGACAACAGCCAGCCGTGGGGATACGCTTCCAACTGACCGAAGTGGAATGCTTCCAGTTGTTTCAGTGTACGTTGCCGCAAATAGCCTAAACGAGACAAGGCTGCCACGGGATGGCCCTTAGCCAATACCGGTTGGTAAACATTCTGAAAACGGGTAAACTTGAGGGTTTTGCTTCGATGCGTGCGGACATCCTGGATATGGGCACTGGTTTTACTTACACTGGCGTGTTCCTCCAATGCGTCATTCAGGCAAATGTCTCCCAGCGCATGGTTGGCCTTGTATACCCGGCGTATCTGTGTAAGGGCTTGTTCCCGAACAGGGGTTTGATCTGAAACGGGCAGAACGCGTATCAATCCTTCCGTCTCGGTTGGTGGGCGGCTTGGTTCCCGAATGGTTTCCAATATGTCATCAGCGGTAGCACCCCCGATAAATTCTGCCCGAATTTTCCAGCCATCAGGGTGGAAGCCTACTGCAGGGGCAGAAGGTGTGTCTTCCTCTTTCAGGTCGTTTCGCTCCCAGCGACTGACGGCCACCCGGGTAGCCCATTGGGTGGAGCGCCACATGAGCCAGCGCAACGCCGATTCCATCAATAATACCTGTGCCAATGGACCACGAATGATGGCCAGCGGCTCTTGCGGCAACAGCAACATTCCTTCCGGCGCTGCTGCCAGGCGAACGCGCAACCGCATGCGCTGCAAAAAATTAAGATAACTTTCGTCAAAAAGCGAGCGCCCGCGTTCATCAGAGTAGCGGCTCATGCGCTGGATCATTTCGGGTGTGAATCGAAACTGTCGTACATGCTCCACCAAAAGTCCAGTGCCGCAGGCAATGGCAAAGGGGCCATCCTGCTGGTAAACAAGGTGAAATAGACTCTCCTCATTGTAGTTGCCGTTACGCCACGACTCCTGGGCCTTCAGGGCAGGGTTCAGGTCGGACAACCAATCGAATACAGGAGCTGAAGTAAGGGCCATTTTAAAGGCGTTTTTTGGTGGATTGCCGGGAATAAATGTTGAACGAAGCCGCAAAGAAAACCATATTTCCAGCCAACGAGTCATTCTTTTTGCCAAAATTCAGGTTTCGATACCCGGCCTTAAGCCTTATCCCGTAGTAATTGAATTGTTTCTCAGGTGATTGGTCGTACTCCGATCTGAATTTTAAATCGGTTGTGATAGCAGCGGTATAGGATATCTGGTTAAAATAAAAATCACTGTAATAAACAGGTAGGGGGTCAGCCCCTTCTTCCGGGTCCGGTGGATGTAAAAAGCTGCCACCCATCCCAACGCTTGGGAAAATACGAATTCTGTCTTTGTCCACCAGGTCGTAACCCAATTCAAAGGAAATATCGAAATAACTGGCTTTATCGTCTTTAGGCCATTCGTTGGTACCAACAAAAACGGGCCTGTCCAGCCGTGTTCTTCCATAGTTGAAATTTGCTTGCAGGTTAACCCGATGGGTCCAATAGGCCAAACCAACCTGCAGCCCAACCAGTGGATTGAGCGTTCTTTCGAGCTCATCCGTCCAGTTCCCCTGCATCATACCGATGTCCAGGTCGATAGCATGATTGCCCAGCATGGTGCCATCATACACGAATGCCCTCAAAAATGGCAGGTATGTACTATTGGAGTAGATATTGGCAAAGGCCCTGATTCTTTTGTCCTGCAATTGCTTTGCATCATTTTCAGTGTTCATGCGCAGCAAATACTCCAGGTGCAGGCGCAGGAACGCGCGCTCCTCACCGGATGTCACCTCTCGGTCAATTTTTTCCATGACTTGTTCCCGATGATCATACAGCCAGGGGTCGAGGAGGTTGAAAATACTGTCGTCGGCCATGGAATACCGGTATGATTCTTCTTCTCGCTTGGTGCGGGTATGGGTGCGCACATCTTGCAACAAGTGTGAATAATCACCGAGCCAGTAGTACAGCATCCAGCGTTCGTCCCATATCGTTGCCGCAAAGACTGTGTCGTCCAGCCGTTGCAACGAATCCATCCAGAATTGACCGGATTGGGTGTCCTGTTGTAAAAACGATGCTTTTACTTCGTGCCTGCACAGGGCAATTTGGGTGAGGTGCTGTTGAATATCCTGAATAATACTGTCGACCTGCGCACTGGCCTCCCATCCGAGGCACAACAGCAATAGCAGTAGGGTAATATGTTTTCGCATAAGGGTTATTTTTCATCAAATTCAATGGTTCCGGAGAAAACCGCCTGCGCGGGTCCGTTCAGCCAAATGTCGGTAAACTGCATGTCATTTATCCTGTTGAACTGCACCGACAGATCTCCACCCAGGGCTTGAACTGGAATATGATACGTGCCAGGCGGGAGGTTCTCCCGAGCAGCCAGGGCCAGTGCGGTTGCCGTTACACCCGTGCCACAGGCCAGTGTTTCATCTTCCACACCTCTTTCATAGGTGCGAATCTGCAGCCTTTCGGCGTTGCCATGTGCAAAATTTACGTTTATTCCTTCGGCTTCAAAAGCTGGGCTATAACGCAGCTTCCTGCCTTCTTTTACCATATCCACCTGTGCCAGATGCTGGGAGAAATGCACATAATGCGGGGAGCCTGTATGTATTACCCAGTCATCGCCATGACGTTCCAGGGTATTTACGTCGCTCATTTTCAATTCCACCCAGGCATAGCCAGCTGCGCTGTGCTCCTTAATGATGGCCTGGTGCGGGCCATCAATAGCGATAAAATGATACATTTCCCGATGGATACCCAGAGCATAGGCAAAAGCAACGATACAGCGGCCGCCATTGCCACACATGGTGCTTTCCCTGCCATCTGCATTAAAATACACCATTTCAAAATCGTATTCCGGATGATTTTGCAGCAAGATCAGTCCGTCGGCGCCGATGCCGAAGTGCCGGTCGCATAGTTTGGCCACCCAGGAGTGGTCTGTTCTTTCCAACCATGCATGGGTACGCTGATCTACCATTACAAAATCATTTCCTGCACCCTGATACTTATAAAAAGGCAATAGCATAAGCGAATCAATGAAATAGGGTTTATTAACGGTGTAAAGTTCGCCCTCTTTGGCCTTTTGTTACAACCATTTTGTTGTAAAATTGTCATCTTGTATGCGCTTGTCCCAATACATCGTTCTATTGTAACGTTTAGTCAGTCCATCCGTTCGATTAGGGTGGCTGCGAATGTACCCAATCGCTTTATTTTTTTGGTATTGCTACGCCTATCTTGTTTATGAAAAAGTACCTTCCCATCCTCCTGGCGGCGCTCTTCAGCGCTTTTTTCACGGTTTTTGTGGTGCGTTATCTCGAAAAGCCCCTGCAAGTACGTTGGGAAAACGATGAGGCAGGCGCTGTGCGGTATACCGGACTGGTGGAAAAATTATTTGATGCACGAAGCAACAACATGTTCCATTCGTCATCGCCCACCGATTTTATCGCTTCTGCATCCATTGCAACACCAACAGTGGTCAATATTCGCGCCGTTCAGGAAAGCTCCGGAGGCCTTTGGGGGCGACCCAGTATTAGTGGTTCATCGGGCTCTGGTGTCATCCTTTCACCGGATGGCTACCTGGTTACCAACCACCACGTCATTGAAAAAAGCACGGAGATCAAAGTTACCCTTGCCGATAAGCGCACCTATTTTGCCCGCTTAGTGGGCTCCGATCCATCTACAGATATTGCATTGCTTAAAATTGATGAAACAGAACTGCCGTTTATCCTTTTTGGCAACAGCGATTCGGTCAGCGTTGGCGAATGGGTATTGGCTGTTGGCAATCCGTTTAACCTGGAAAGTACGGTAACAGCAGGCATCGTAAGCGCAAAAGGCCGCAACATCAATATTCTGGGTGGTGGCGCCAGTATCGAATCTTTTATACAAACCGATGCTGCAGTTAATCCGGGCAACAGTGGCGGGGCATTGGTGAATACAGCCGGCGAATTGGTGGGTATCAATACCGCCATCATTACCGAATCGGGCAGTTACGAAGGGTATTCCTTTGCTGTACCTGCTAATTTGGTGAAAAAAATCATCAGCGACCTGCGCGAATTCGGCGTAGTGCAAAGAGCGTTTTTGGGTATTGGTATAGAAGATATGGATAGCGAAACGGCCCACGATATCGGCCTCCCCAATGCACAGGGTGTTTTTGTGAATCGCGTAGGCATCAACAGCGCTGCTGATGATGCTGGGCTTGAGGTAGGAGATGTCAGCCTGGGCATCAACAAAATAAACATTCGAAGCACACCAGAATTGCAAGAATACGTTGGGCGTTTTCGCCCCGGAGATGCCGTACGACTGGAATATTGGCGGAAAGGTAAAAAGCAGGAAACCATGCTTACCCTGAAGGATGGTAAAAACTCAACCCAGGTAGCGCGGCGCAGGGGAGACGAACTTCGGCAGGACATTGGCCTGGAGTTGCGCGACCTAACCCGCGACGAACAACGCAAATTTGGCTTTTTTGGCGCTATGGTAACCAGCATTGATCGTGGCAGTGTGGTGTTTCAAACGAATATGCAACCCGGGTTTGTCATTACCAAAGTGAATGGAAGCCGGGTTTCTACCCTTGCCGAAGCGGTAGATGCAGTACTGAATGCCTACAACAGCGTTGTATTAGACGGCTACTATGAAGGTGAAAAAGACCTTTATTCTTACCGTTTTCGAAAGCGGGGCAGTTGAATTGAAAAAAATGCACCAACACATACACCTTATGGGCGCGCCGGGTTCTGGCGTGAGCACGCTGGGCCGCGCATTGGCCCAAGATCGGCAAATGCCGTATTTCGATGTCGATGATTTTTACTGGTTTACTTCCGATCCTTTGCCCTTCAAACGCAAACGAAACCCTGACCACCGCCGCGCATTGTTGTCAGAAACACTGACCAACCAACCGGCCTGGGTATTAGGAGGTGCCTTGTGCGGCTGGGGTGATGTTTTTGTTCCTCAATTCGACCTGGTGATTTACTGCGAAGCATCAACGGAAGTGCGGCTGGAACGGATCCGCCAGCGTGAAACAGCACGTTATGGCGCAAGTCGGTTGGCGCCCGGTGGCGACCTCCACAGCGTTTATCAAAAATTTCTGGATTGGGCCGAAGCCTATGATACGCTTTCCGGTAACCCGCGATCAATGGAATTGGAGAAAAAATGGCTGGCGGCTTTATCCTGCCCTGTACATTATGCAGATACCACCGCTGATGTAGCATCGATCCTACAGCGTCTGCCATAATTTTTCGCCAGCCATTTTTCCAATATTGGTCATTGGGTCTATTCGATGAACACTACTTCTCCAGGTGCAATTCCAGCCGTAAACCTGGATACTACTGTTCCATCGGGCTGGTACACCACTACTTCTCCAGCAGAATTGAAATCTTTTGGATCCGCACAGTACAGCAACCCGTCCTTTGGGTCGCAATTGAGGCCATAGCAAGGTTGATCCAGCAATTTTGTGAGTCCATTGCTGTTTAACTGCCAAATGGAAGCGCCTGCACTGCAATAGGCTGTTGAACCATCCGGACTAAGGCAAAGATCCTCGGCGCCCTGTGGCAGTTCGTAACCCGGAAAATCAGGGATTTTAAAACTGCCCATCCATCCGGTACTGGCAGGCTGCATCCAATCGCCACGGGCCACAATCATTGGGAACGGTGAATTGTCCAGGCCTTTTGCTATACAACAGGGATTGTAATAGGGCAACAGGGTATTCACTCCCGCTTCACCACTGCTTACATTGACAGTTCCTATGGTGTTGTCCACACCAAAACCACCGGCATGGGCTATCAGCACCTCATTGCCCATCAACAACATTTTTTCCGGACCGCTTCCTACGAGGGTTTTTTTAACAATCGTACCGGAATTCAGGTCCAGCAGGACGAGTTTTCCGCTCACACCATCGGCGCCCCATTCCGAGACAAATGCCTTGCCATTGCCGGTTGATAAAAGGTATCGTGGCAGTTCAAACCCCGTTATCTCCCGCAGAAACCGAAAAGAAAGGGCATCTACTTCTACTATTTTGTTGGCGCCATTGACCGCGATGTAGGCTTTGTCGCCAACAATGGTCAGCGACTGTACGAATGCACCCAGGGCTGCCCCCCCGTTTTCGCGCCCAAAAACATCCTGGACCGTCACCCCCGTACTGGGATTGTGCCAGGTAATGGTACCGGTGCCGCCAAATGGGCCCTCATTAATGATAAAGATTCCGGAGGCATAGTACCCGGGTGCACCCTGCATTTCTGTATTGTCTTTGCAACCTGAAAGGAGGAATAAAAAAAACAGTGTGGAAAATAAAGTGAATTTGACCTTCATTTTTAACAAATTGAAAGATGAAATGAATGGCCGGAGAAAAAACGGAATACGGTGCGCCTGTATGCTTTACAAGCAGCACAGTGTACCGGCCTTCGACCCGAAGCCTGGTGAACATGCGATTACAGGCAGGTCTTCTGGCTCATTCCAAAACGAACGCCTTCCCGGTTTCCCAGTGGCATTGGTTCGTTTTTGCCCATTAGGCTGGAACTTACAGCAGCGGGGACTGCCCCGGATTCACACCGGTGTTCCCTTTTCATCCCGGCTAAAATACCGGGAACCTGCAATCGGGGGTAAAGGTAGGTTTTTAGGTTGATGCAAGGGCACGTTCTGCCTGCGCAATATGGCGGCGGGTATGGCCGGAGAGCCATGTCAACACGCTACCGAGGTCGTACCGCCTGAACCAGGATTTGTACTTGCGAATGCGGGGTTTGTTGATGTTGATACCTCTTGCCGCTTCAATGTGGCGGAGTAGACGCTCGCATTGGATGATCAGCATTTTTACTTCCTCCGGACCAAAAGGTTGGTGGCTGAAATTAAAAGCCTTGCTGCTTTTGAACCGTTTCGTCACCTGGTGACCAGCGCGTCTGATTAGCACACGACCAGCCGGATTGTGTGCCACCATATCGATGGTATGCCATTGCCTGGCTCGAGCCTTGTGCAAGGCGTGTTCAACCCGAGGTAAATAAGTATGGAAATAAGCGTTCAAATGGGCAAAACACTCCAGCGCCGTCCAGCCTTCAGGGGTTTGGCGAAATTGCAGCCTGGCTTCTTCCAGTTGGGAAAAATGTTGGCGGAGCACCTGAAGGGATGCTCTGGTTTCCGTTTCAAGCTGGCTTAACAGTTCGTTTTGCGTCATCGTATCATTGTATGGCGCAAAAATAGACGCAACTTCAGAGGTATTGGTATTCGGTGCCGTATTTTTTGCGAACTTTGCGCCGGAATTTGAATGACAGCTGAAAACCGGTGCGGAACCGCCTTGAGTAGTATTGAAAAAAAGCCGTCAAATATCCATTTAAAAAGGTGTATGAAAACAAAGTCAATTCGTCCGGATAAAGTCAATGTTGTCACCCTGGGCTGCTCCAAGAACCTGGTAGACAGTGAGAACCTGATTACCCAATTGCGGGGTAACAGCTACGATGTGAGCCATGAAAAGGAGGATTCCGATGCCAGCATAGTTATCATCAATACTTGTGGTTTTATTGACCTGGCCAAGCAGGAGAGTATTGATGCCATACTGGAGCACGCTGAGTTAAAAAAAGCCGGTGAAATCGAGAAACTATACGTTACGGGGTGTCTTTCGCAGCGTTACAAGGACGATTTGGAGCGGGAAATTCCGGAAGTGGATGCTTTTTTTGGCACCCTGGAAATGCCGGCCTTACTGGCCCGCCTGAATGCCGATTACAAGCACGAATTGATTGGCGAGCGGGAAATCACAACCTTGCCACATTATGCTTACCTGAAAATATCAGAGGGCTGCAACCGCACCTGCTCCTTCTGTGCTATTCCACTCATGCGTGGTGGCCACATCAGTCGGCCCATAGAGGAATTGGTGTTGGAGGCAAAAAACCTGGCACGACGCGGTGTGAAAGAACTCATGCTGATTGCACAGGAATTGACTTATTACGGTTTGGATTTGTACAAAAAACGGGAATTGCCCCGCCTGTTGCATGCGCTTGCCGACGTGGAAGGTATCGAGTGGATTCGGCTGCATTACGCTTACCCCAGCAAGTTTCCACTCGAAATACTCGATGTGATGGCCGAGCGCCCGGAAATCTGCAATTACCTTGACATGCCGCTCCAGCATGTTTCTGATCCTGTACTGGCTGCCATGCGGCGCCAGATCACCAAGTCGGAAACAGAGGACTTATTGGGCAAAATTCGCGAAAAAGTGCCGGGAATTGCCCTGCGTACTACTTTTTTGGTGGGCTTTCCAGGAGAAACCGAGCGCGATGTGGAGGCGCTTATCGACTTTGTACAAGCCCAGCAGTTTGAAAGGGTAGGAGTGTTCCAGTATTCTCATGAGGAAAGTACCAGTGGCTACGCGTTGCCCGACGATGTCCCGCCAGAAATAAAGGAAGAGCGGGCCAGCAGGGTGATGGAGGTGCAGGAAGATATTTCATTGGCTAAAAATGAAGCCAAGGTTGGCAAGGTGTTCAAAACACTTTTCGATCGCAAAGAAGGAAAATATTTTATCGGCCGGACGGAGGCTGATTCGCCAGAAGTCGACAACGAAGTGCTGGTGCTTGCCAAGGATAATTACGTCAGAATCGGGGATTTTGCTCCGGTACTCATAACTGAAGCCGAAGCATTCGACCTCTTTGGTAAGGTGCAAAAATAAAGGGAGCGGCAAACGCTAAACAGGAGCAATGGTTATGCCAAAAGGGCGCGTATGGCATAGCCGACCAGCCAGATGATGGCAACGATCCCCAGAATAATGAGCATGCCCACCCAGACACTACCGCTGTCGCTCTCTGGTTCGGGCAAAAAATCCTGCAGGATTTCCCGGGCACGATCGCGATCTGCTTTCCGAACATGCAGTCGAACCATGTTCATGATTTGCGTTTGCACATGTTGAGAGGCGGTGTTGGCCAAAAAACACACGATGCCTTCCGAGCGGAGTTTGGCGGCAGCCAGGTCGGCCTCGAGTGGCGAGTAAAATTTTGCTACTACCTCGCTGTCGCTTGCGTCCAGCAACCCTAACTGGTCACTTTCTAACTCCCAACTGTCCAATGGATCCGATTCCTTCATTTGTTTTCCGTGAATTATTGTAAAAATAGGAGATTGCAGCGAATATTTCATCTTTTAGCGATGTAATCCACTTTCGACTAAATGCTTACATTCGCGGTACAACATTTTGTCCAGCAGCATGAAACGATGGTCTTCAATTCCGCCTGCGGGGTGGGCAGGCATCCTGGCTTTAGGTGTAATATTGCTTTCGGGGTACCTCGGGCGTGATAAAGCGAACAAGAAAGATGTCTTGCCTGCGCAGGTAGACTATAATTTCGACGTCAGGCCCATACTTTCAGATCGTTGTTACGCTTGCCATGGCCCCGATGAAAAAAAGCGGGAGGCTGGGCTGCGCCTCGACACACCCGAGGGCGCGTTTGCTGCGCTGGGTGAAAACAAGGATCATTTCGCAATTGTTCCCGGGCACCCGGAAAAAAGCGCGTTGCTGGACCGGATCAACCAAACTGATCCGGAGGAACTGATGCCGCCGCCGTCCACCCACCTTAGTTTGTCGGATTATGAGAAGGCTTTGCTCCGCCGATGGATCGAACAGGGTGCGACCTATGCGCCGCATTGGGCGTTTGTTGTTCCCGTAAAATCGCCGTTGCCCAAAGTGAACAACCCGGCGTGGTGCAACAATGAGATCGACTATTTTACCCTGGATAAAATGACTGCCATGGGCCTCCAGCCGGCAAAACCAGCCGATAAAGCCCGTTTGTTGCGCCGGGTGTGTTTTGATATTACCGGTCTGCCGCCCTCCGATGCACAACGCGCGCAGTTTCTGAATGACCCTGCGCCGGATGCCTATGAAAGGCTGGTGGATACCTTGCTCCAATCTGTTGCCTTCGGGGAACGTATGGCCATGAACTGGCTCGACCTGGCCCGCTATTCCGATACCCACGGCTACCAGGACGACCTTCCCCGGATCATGTGGCCCTGGCGTGATTGGGTGGTGAAGGCCTTTAATGAAAACATACCCTATAACCAGTTTGTAAGCTGGCAACTGGCTGGCGACCTGCTGCCGAACGCCACAAAGGAGCAGATTTTGGCCACCGGGTTTAACCGCAACCATAAGATTACCCAGGAAGGTGGGGTGATTGATGAGGAATACCGTACAGAATATGTGGCCGATCGCACCAATACCTTTGGGAAGGCCTTCATGGGGCTGACCATGGAGTGCGCGCGATGCCACGACCACAAATTTGACCCCATAACCACCAAAGAATACTATTCCCTTTTTGCCTTTTTCAACAATGTGCCGGAGTCGGGGTTTGTGCCCAACTTGCAAACACCCAAACCCTGGATGGCACTGACAAAGTCCGACTTGGAGGGAAAACTCCATTTTCTGCAGGCAGATAGTTTGCTGAAGACAGACAAAGATACCCTGCAACTCATGGTCATGCAGCAAAATCCACCCGACAAACAAAGGGTAACCCGCTTGTTGTCGCGCGGACAATACGATCAACCTACCGATACCCTACAGCCGATAACACCTTCCCATGTGCTATCCTGGCAGGAAGGTAGCCCTGCCAATCGGCTTGGACTCAGCCAGTGGCTGTTTGACGCAAAGAACCCCTTGACAGCGCGCGTCACCGTCAATCGCATCTGGCAAGAAATATTCGGCAGGGGTATTGTATCCACACCAGAAAATTTTGGCATGCAAGGGGCTTTGCCCACCCATCCTGCCTTGCTCGATTGGCTGGCCGTTGATTTTCAGGAACACGGTTGGGACCTTAAACGGCTGATCCGGCAAATGGTATTTTCCGCAACGTACCAGCAAAGCGCTGAGGATAGCCGTGCCAGCCGCGAAGCTGACCCTGAGAACATTTGGTTAAGCCGGGGGCCACATTACCGAATGCCGTATGAGTTTATTCGCGATATGGTACTTAGCACCAGTGGTTTGCTGAACCCTGCAATGGGTGGACCTTCGGTCAAACCTTATCAGCCTCCTGGCATTTGGGAGGAAATCAGTACAGAAAAAACAGCCAATGCTTTTCGGGGAGAGTTTACTTATGTTGAAGACACGCTTCCGGAACGCATGTACCGCCGGAGCCTGTATACCTACAACAAAAGGACCATTCCACCACCAACCCACCTTAGTTTTGATGCACCGATGCGCGACTTGTGCGAAGTAAGGAGAAGTGCTACGAGCACGCCACTGCAAGCGCTGGTTATGCTGAACGACCAGCAAGTACTGGAGGCTGCCCGGGTGTTGGCCTTCAGGCTTTTACAGCGCCAGGATTTACAGAAACCTGAAAAACAAATTGAAGCTGCCTTTTTAGGAATTGCCGGACGAACAGCCAGAAAGGAAGAGCTAAGGCAGTTGCTCGATTTTTACAAGGCGGAAGCACAACGATTTCAGGACAATCCAGCTTCTGCGCTGGACCTGTTACGGGCTAGCGGCCCGTTCCCGCAGTCGGATTACAGCCATCCGGCACAGCAGGCTGCGCTCATGCTTACAGTTCAGATTATGTACAACCTCGATGAAGTGATTTCCAAGACCTGATGTATGGAAAATGATATTTTACAACACCATCTGTTGTTGAACAGGCGCACTTTTTTGGCCAAAACCGCCATCGGTATTGGCAGTCTGGCCATGGGTTCCCTCCTGCAGGCATGCCAGCGCAACGACAGCGAGGCAGTAGCCAGCTTATTGCCCCATTTTGCCCCAAAAGCAAAGCGCGTTATTTACCTGTTCCAAAGCGGAGCACCTTCCCAATTGGAACTTTTCGACTGGAAACCAAAACTCAGGGAAATGCACGGCCAGGAGTTGCCTGCCAGCATTCGGTTGGGGCAGCGTTTAACCGGTATGACGGCCAACCAGAAATCTTTCCCACTTATCGGAACAAAAATTGATTTCCGGCAATATGGCGAACAGGGTACCTGGATCAGTGATTTGCTCCCACACACCGCAAAAATTGTGGATGAATTGTGCATCATCAAATCCATGCATACCGAAGCCATCAACCATGACCCGGCCGTAACCTTTTTCCAGACCGGGCACCAACAACCTGGCCGACCAGCCATTGGCTCCTGGATGAGTTATGGGCTGGGCAGCGAAAATGCCAATCTACCCGCCTTCGTGGTGTTGCTTTCCAGAGGAAAGGGTAATATTCAACCCCTGGCTTCCCGGGTTTGGGGTAGCGCTTTTCTGCCCTCCATCCACCAGGGCGTGCAGTTTCGCAACGGGAAGGACCCTGTTTTGTACCTAAAAGATGCGTCTGGAATCGACAGCATGACCCGGCGAACGATGCTGGATAAAATTCGAAACCTCAACCAGATGCACCAGGACGCGTTTGCGGATCCTGAAACCAACACCCGTATCGGGCAGTATGAAATGGCCTACCGGATGCAGACTTCTGTGCCGGAATTGATGGATGTAAGCAAGGAGCCAGACAGCACCTTCCGGCTATATGGCGCCGACGCTATGGTGCCCGGCACCTATGCCGCCAATTGTTTGCTGGCCCGCCGTTTGTCGGAACGCGGCGTGCGTTTTGTTCAACTCTACCACATGGGCTGGGATGCCCATTCAGATGTGACAGGCATGACTTCCCGCCTGGCCAAGGATGTGGACCAGGCATCGGCAGCGCTGGTGCTCGACCTAAAACAACGCGGTTTGCTGGAAGACACGCTGGTGATTTGGGGCGGCGAATTCGGGCGAACCAACTATGGACAGGGCGCCTTGACTGATAATTATGGCCGCGACCACCATCCGCGTTGCTTTACCATTTGGATGGCCGGCGGGGGGGTAAAAGCGGGTATGGTGTACGGTGAAACGGATGAGTTTGGTTACAACATAAAGGAAAAGCCGGTTCACGTTCATGATTTCCAGGCCACGCTGATGCACCTCATGGGAATTGATCACGAGCGGTTCACCTACCAGTATCAGGGGCGTCGGTTCCGACTAACGGATGTTTCGGGTAATGTTGTTCACGATATTTTAGCTTGATGCCTATGCAACGAAGAACATTTAACCGTTCCATTTTTGTGATGGGGGCCGGTTTGCCCTTGCGGCGGTTTGCAACCAAGGATACGGTTATAGGCCATGGCGATTTCCGGTACCGGGTTGATGCATCCTGGTGTAAGGCGGAAGCGGCCAGGCATCCGGTAAAAGACTGCCACGAGATGGCGATGGACCGAAAGGGATTGATTTACATGAGCACCAACGATACCCGGAACAATATTTTGGTTTTCAACAAAGATGGGCAGGTTGTCAATGCCTGGGGGACCGAATACCCCGGAGCACATGGTTTAACCTTGCACGACGAAAATGGAACAGAAGTGTTGTACATCACCGATTACGAACGGCATGAGGTGGTGAAAACAACCTTGGATGGCCGGGTTTTACGGGTGTTTGAATGGCCTTCAGATACGGGTCTTTACCCGGATAAAACCGCGTTCAAGCCTACGGAAACGGCCATTTTGCCCAGTGGTGATGTGCTGGTGGCCGATGGATACGGCCTGGACTATATTCTTCGATACAGCCCCGAAGGGCAACTAAAATCCAGTTTTGGTGGCCGGGGGGAATCTCCTGCTTCCCTGGAGAATGCACATGGTGTAGCTATTGACTTGCGAAAATCCGGTCATACTGAAATCCTGGTCAGTTCCAGGGTACAAAACACCTTAAAGCGCTACGACCTGCAGGGCGCCTTTTTAGGGGCAGTACCGCTCCCCGGGGCCTTTATTTGCCGTCCTGTGGTGCACCAAAAGGAAGTGTATTTTGCAGTGCTCATCAGCAAACTACCCTGGGACAGTCGTTCTGGTTTCCTTTGTGTGTTGGATGAACAGAACCAGGTTGTTGCTGCACTAGGCGGTAACCTGCCCCAAATGCACAAGGGAGAAATGGATCCTTTTTACCAAACCGTTCAGGTCTTTCGCCATCCGCACGATGTATTGGCCGATGCAGACGGTACTTTGTTTGTTGCACAGTGGAATTCGGATCGGGTTTATCCGATCCGGTTAACCAGAGTGCCATGAAAAGACTCATATCCATACTGTTGTGGTGTTTTGCGGGCACGATCAGCGCTCAGGTGTACCGGCTTGCACCGCCGCAAATACAATGCGCATCCACTGTTTTTACGGATAAAACCAGCGTGAAAATGGCGTTTGACCTGGAAGGTGCCAGCATTCATTATACGCTGGACGGCAGTGCTCCCACGCGGCAATCCCCCGTTACCGCCATCCCATCCGAATTCGTCGAAATGCGGTGGTCCAGGCGAGGAGTTTTCATCCCGATTTCGACAGCAGTTCCGTGGCGGCAGTGTATCTGTATAAAAAAAGCGATTCCGCTGCGCCCTTGGTTCAATTAAGCGAGGCGCCAGACAGAGCATACGATGCGGCAGGGAATTACACCGTGCTCATCGACGGTCGGATGGGCAGTTCAGACCTGCACAGTGGTGCCTGGCTGGGCTTTTCCGGGGAGGATGCTGTCGTAGATTTAACATGGAAACAAGCACAATCTTTTTCAGCCATAAACATCAGTGCCTTGACCAATACTGGCGCCTGGGTATACCCTCCCCGTAAAATTGAAATATGGGCAACCAAGGGTGCCGGTCGAGATTTTCAGCTGGTTAGCGAAACAACACTTACTACTGACGACCTTAGCCTGAAGGAAGGCAGTCGGGTTTACCTTGTCTCCTTTCCAAAAATACAATCCACCATGCTCCGTATCCGAATACAATCCTGGGGCAGTTTACCCCCCGGGCATCCTGGCGCAGGAAATCCGGCCTGGTTATTTCTGGACGAAATATTTTGGAACTGATGGGATCATTAGAAATTATAGCCGGCCGCTTGCACCTTTTGTTGCTGCATTTGCCCATCGGAATCTGGGTTTTAGCAGTATTCATGGAAGTATATCGTTTTCGGAGTGGTGCGGCGATCCAGCCGGCGATCCGGTTTGCCCTGGGTATTGGTGCGCTTTTCAGCGTACCCACAACAGTAAGCGGTTGGTTGTTGTCGCAAGAAGGTGTGTACGATCCTGCCTCTGTTCAAACCCACCAATGGTTGGGTATTTCAGCAGCGGCATTTGCCTTGTTTTCCTGGTGGCAATATGGCAAGCGGCTTTCCTTTCCTGTAATGGCACTGACCATGGTTCTGTTTACGGCCGCGGGTCATGCTGGTGGAACGCTCACGCATGGAGAGGACTTTCTTTTGCCCGACCCCGCTGAAGAAATCCAGGAACCTTTACAACTGGCAGCCCTTTCCGATACTGCCCGTACGGTATACGAAGGCTGGGTAGTGCCGGTGTTGAACAACAAATGCATGCGTTGTCACAAAACCGGAAAAGCCAAGGGAGAACTCGCTATGGACAGCCCTGAACTTCTGTTTAAGGGTGGCAAACACGGTAACCCTGTATTGGCCGGCAACCCCGGAGAAAGTTTGCTTATCCAACGATTGCTGGAGCCCTTGGATGCCAAGCAACACATGCCTCCGCCCGCCCAGCCCCAACCGAGTGCTGCTGAAATAGCCTTACTAAAATGGTGGATTGAAACCGGCGCCAGTACAAAACAGCGCATTGGGGATTTGGAAGTTCCCGCTGAAGTGCTGCCGTTATTTGATCAATCCGCGCCCCAAAACCCGGTTTTCCAGAAAAAAATCAGTCCGGCCGGTGCCAGTGCGCTGGCCTCGGCACGGCAATCAGGCATGCGCATCGATGCATTGGGAGCAGAAAGTCCCTGGCTAGTTGTTTCCGGTACGGCAAACAGAAATCTGCAAAAAAGCCACTTGGAAATGCTTCGTAAAGTAGGAGCGCAAATCGTTGACCTCGATCTGTCGGGGTCTTCCTTTGACGATGAGATGGCGCCTGTTCTGGCAGATTTTCCCCATTTGATCCGTTTGAACCTTTCACGAACCAGGGTTAGTGCACTGACCCTGCAAAAGATGGGCAGTCGTGCCTACCTGGAGTACCTGAACATCAGCAATACTGCCGTTGATGATACGGCATTGAAAGACCTGGTCCGTCTGCCCATGCTCAAAAAACTGTATACCTGGCAATCGGAACTCAGCCCTTTCGCTTTGGCCCAGCTGGCCCGACAGCAGCCCGCGCTCCAGATTTTGGCAGCAGCACCACTGGATACCAATACGGTGTTGCAACTCAATCCTCCCAACATTCACTATACCCGCAGTTTCTTTGAGGATACGCTGCAAGTAGAGCTCGACTTTCCTTTTGAAGCCATTGGAGTATACTATACCCTCAATCAGGCTTCTCCCACGACCCAATCATTGCGCTACGAACAACCTATTATCATTGATAAGACTACTACGGTGAAGGCTATCTCGGCCAAAGAGGGTTGGGCCTCATCCCCGGTGGTAGAGGCTACTTTTGTCAAAAAATATCCTATTTCAACCGATGTGATCCTGGTAAGGCCACCGAATGAAAAATACAAAGCACTGGGGGCCCAATCTTTAACCGATGGGAAGATCGCTTCTGAGCAGGGCGCCGACACCTGGCTGGGCTATCAGGGGGAGGATCTGACCGCCATTTTTACCCTGCAGAAGCCGACTGAACTGCACAGTGTATATGTACATTGCCTCGAAAACAATGCCCCCTGGATTTTCAAACCCCGGGGCGTACAAGTTTGGGTATCGGACGACGGGCGCCAATACCAGCCTTGTGCTGCGGCGAACTTCCCAGCGAACAAGGCCATGGGACTACTGGAAGTTCATTTGCTGAATGTGCCATTTGATCGTCCCAGAACAACGCGGTATGTAAAAGTAAGGGTAGAAAGCCCGGGTAAATTACCCACCTGGCACCCAAGCGCTGGTCAGCCATGTTGGATATTTATCGATGAAATTGGCATGCAGTAAAAGTACAAATCGCTGATTTTCCCTATTTTGTGCAAAATTTTGAAATATGATTTCCGATAAAATGCGCGATAGCCTCAACCGCCAGATTGAGCTGGAAGGCTACGCTTCTTTTCTTTACCTTTCAATGGCCGTTTGGTGCGACGACGCCGGCTTGTCGGGCTGCGCCCAATTCATGCACCGCCAATCCGCAGAAGAGCGGGCCCACATGCTCCGCATCTTTCATTATATGAGCGAGGTGGGTGTTCGCGCCATTGTGCCTGCGATTCCTAAGCCACCAGAATCATTCGATTCAGCGCGTTCCATGTTCGAGCAGGTTTTTGCTCATGAGCAAAAAGTTACCAAGTCGATTCATGAACTGATCGGATTGGCCAACGCAGAAAATGACTTTTCTACCAATCATTTCTTACAATGGTATGTAGCCGAGCAACGCGAAGAAGAAGCGCTGATGCGCAGTATTCTCGATAGGATCAAACTGATCGGTGATGGGCCTATGCAGTTGTATTACATCGATAAGGAGGTAGAAGCCATCAATCAGGCCGAAGCCGCGGCAGAAGCAGCAGGTGGCGCGGAAGCCTGAGATTGGTTACTGGTTTTATTGGGGAATAATAGTCCGTTAAGCAGGGTAGGGAACCGGATACGATGATCAGGCACTACTCCTTCTTCTTTTTTTTGGGACAATCCTTGCAGCGTTTTCTCTTCTTGTATTTTTTACAGCATTTCTTTTTTGATTCTCCGGCCAACAGGGGGAGATCAAAGTAAACATGCTGTCGAACAGGATCAAAAATGGGGGTCGCTTTCATAGGACATTGTGTTCGCCATTGATTCCGCAAGGAGGACAGCACAGCCGTTACAGCCATGCTGTCTTCCATTCGGGTGGTCTTTATTTTTTCTCCCAAATATTATTACCCGGATTAGCATCCGAAACATGCGGATCACCCAGGGTTACCTTTTTTACCATTTTTCCGGAAGCCAGGGGTATGCTGATGGTTTTGTTGCCTTTTTTCCAGACCTCCGCGGTGCGTTTAAAGGTCTCCTTGCTGCCATCGGCATATTCAATTTCTCCATAGGCCGACATTGGCATGGTACCCATGTTTTCAATAACGATGCTGGCCTTTTTCCCTTTTTGTGAGAGGCCCTGTACCGCCAAATCCGGGTATCCCCAATCGAAGAACCAGGGTTTCCAGAACCAATCCAGGTTTTCGCCGGATGCGTCGTTCCAGGTGTTGAAAAAATCAAAAGGTTGCGGGTGCTTGCCCTTCCAGCGGTCCATGTACTCCACCATGCACTTGTGAAAACGCTTGTAGCCAAGCATCTGATAGAGGTTCATGTAGGCAGCCTGCGGGCGATTGTAGGAGGCCACCCGGTACGACTGGTAAGCCAGGTTTCGCGATGGTGTCATCGGAGGCATATCGATGTCGGTTCCTGCGAAAGTGGGGTAGTCGCGCAGGCTGCCTTGTGGCTGCCCGGCCACAGAATCGGTCACCAGCACATCAAAAAACGCAGCCCAACCTTCATCCATCCAGGCGTACATTTGTTCGTTGATGCCCATCATGAAGGGGAAATAGGTATGGGAGGATTCGTGCACCGTAAGCCCAACCGGGCTTCTGGGGAAGGTACTGACATCGTTGCACATCATCGGAAACTCCATGCCATCGTCGCCATTAAAAACGGTCATGCGTGGGTAGGGGTAAGGGTAGCCTGGCAGCCAGGTCGACATTAGTTTGAGCCCGTCGGCTGCCACACGACAAACCTCGTAATAGTCCTTTGAATCGGGGTTGTAGGCAGCACTCACCAGGGTTTTTCTGCCTGTTTTGGCATCCACCGTAATCGTAGTGGCATCCCAGAGGAAATGGTCGCTGAAAGCAAGTGCAAAATCAGGAACAGCTTCTGCCTTGTACACAAAGGAGTGTGTGCCGTTGTTGCCCTTTTTAAAGAATTGGCGCTTGTTTTTGTAGTCTTCCTGGGTAAAAATACTAACAACGTCTTCGATTTTTTGAGCAGTGTTGTAGCGCCGCAAGAACTCACTTTCCAACATTTCGTCCGGGTTTTGCCAAACGCCGGTTGCCCAAACCATGGCATTTGCCGGCACTGTAATGCGAACTTCGTAGTCGGAGAAGTCGTTGTACATTTCCTGCAAACCAGAGTAAGGGGTATCTGCCCAGCCGTGCAGGTCGTCGTAAACAGCAACCTGTGGGTAACTATAGGCCAAAAACCAAGTGGTGGAATCGCAGACGCATTCGCGGGGTGTGCCCTTTGATTGGGCAGCGATGTACGACCAGTTGATGCCCAGGTTCACGCTTTCGCCGGGTGCCAGCGGCGTATAGAGTTTGATGTTCAAAAAAGTGTTGCCGCGATTGTATTGCTCCGCTTCCGTTATTCTGTTGTTGATGGACACCTGCTGAATGTCAACGCCATCGGTAAGGTCGGCGGTATTGATTTCGAAGGCGCGGACGGCATTTTTTTTCCAAAGATCGTGCGCCAGTTTTACCCGGATAAATTTCAGGGTATCGGGACTGTTGTTGGTGTAATCAATTTTTTCTGTGCCGGAAACTTCCCTTGTGGCCAGGTCAACTTGCATGTCGATCTTATAGGACGCTTTGTTTTGCCAGTATTTAGCGCCGGGCTTACCGTCCATGGCTCGGGTATTATTGTCGTAGGCCTTTCTGATGTTAAGCGGCATAAACAGTTGCTGTGCGACAACAAGTTCAGTGAGTACCAACAAAGGCAACAGGAACAGGAATTTGATTTTCATATTAAATGGTTGCTGATGATGTTTAAGGTGATAGGTACAAATGTCTGTAATATTTTCTGTCTGACCCTACTTTCGTCTATAACTGTATGCACTCGCGTGCTTTTTTCTACTTTTGGCCTGCTGAAGTATTTGTTCACCTTATTAGTATCGATTTTTATGTTGACTCGTTTTATCGCTGTTGGTCTTTTGCTATCGGGCTCCCTGTTGCTGACTGCTCAGGAAAAGAAAAAGTGGGATGTTAACAATCCCGAAGGGATTCCCTATCAGGAGTTTGCTTTTTCTGTCACCGAAGGCACATGGTTAAACGTTGATGTTTCGCCCGATGGCAGCATCATCGCGTTCGATTTGTTGGGCGATATCTACACGATACCTGCAAAGGGCGGAACGGCCACCTGTATTCGTTCGGGCATCGCCTGGGAAGTACAACCGCGTTTTTCACCAGATGGTTCTAAGATCCTGTTTACTTCTGATGCTGGCGGCGGCGACAACATTTGGGTAATGGATGCTTCCGGAGAAAATGCCCGGCAGGTGACCAAAGAAAATTTCCGACTGCTGAACAATGCTGTGTGGTTGCCCGATGGGGAATACATTGTGGCACGGAAGCATTTTACCAGCGGCCGATCCTTGGGCGCAGGCGAAATGTGGCTCTATCATATTTCGGGTGGCGACGGCCTTCAACTTACCAAACGCAAAAACGACCAGCAGGACGTAAATGAGCCTTCTGTTAGCCCAGACGGCCGCTACGTGTACTTCAGTGAGGATATGTATCCCGGTGGTTTTTTCCAATACAACAAAAATGCGATGGCCCAGATTTCTGTGGTGCAGCGCTACGATCGGCAGGAAGGGAAAGTAGAGATGGTCACCGGCGGATCTGGCGGTGCGGCCAGGCCGCAGATCAGCCCGGATGGAAAATGGCTGGCTTTTGTGCGTCGGGTTGACACGAAATCGGTGCTGTTTTTACACGAACTGGGCACCGGGTTTGAATATCCTGTTTTCGACGGGCTTGACAAAGACCAGCAGGAAGCCTGGACGGTCTTCGGTGTTTATCCGGGCTTTTCCTGGTTTCCACATGCCGAAAAACAAGGCAGCAATTACAGCATCGCCATTTGGGCGGGCGGCAAGATCAATCGGCTTGATGTTGACCTCGGGAAAATTGCAGAAGGCAAACCATCCCTGAAAGTTGCCGACATTCCATTTCAATGTGATGTAAAAACCAAACTTGCGGAAACCCTTCGGTTTGAAAATAAAGTATTCGAGCCGGAATTTACCGCCAAAGCCATTCGGGGCGCTGCCACCAGTCCGGACGGCAAATCCCTGGCCTTTTGTGCAGCAGGACGCCTGTATTTGAAACCGCTTCCGGATGGAACGCCAATTGAACTTTCGTTGTCGGATCCAGTCTTTAAAAATGCCATTGCCGCCGAACCAGCCTTTTCAACGGATGGCGCCCAAATGGTATATGTTGTTTGGGACGATGACGCCGGTTCTCGTATGGTCCTTCGCAACATGGCTACGGGGTCTGGTGTATTGCTCGAGCCAGCTGGCCGGGTCATGTATCGCACCCCACAGTTTTCAGCTGATGGAAAATCACTAGTATTTCGCGTAGACGATGGTGACGATGAGTTCGGCCCCGCTGGTACCGAAAAACCTGGTATTTACATAAGTGATGCACGCAAAGGTGCCAAGGCAAATTTTGTAACGGCAGAAGGCCAGTACCCTTCCTTTTCACCCGATGGGAAGCGCATTTACCTCAGCAGTGGGGGAGGAGGCAATAAGTTGTTTATTTCCGTTGACCTCAACGGGTTGGACCGCCGGGAACACTTTAAAAGCAAATACACCACGCAATGGGCATTGTCACACGATGGTAAATGGATGGCTTATACCGATTTGTTTAAAGCCTATGTATGTGCCGTCCCACAAACCGGACAGGCCCTTGACCTGGGCGCCGATACCAAATCCATCCCCGTTAGCAAGGTGGCCTCCGACGCTGGCTATTACCTGCACTGGAGCGGTGATGATACCCAACTGCATTACACGCTGGGTGATGATTACTACAGCATCGACCTGCAGCAACGGTTTACGTTTCTTCCGGGAGCGCCCGACAGTCTGCCTGATTTGCCCAAAAACGGACAAAAAATCGGGTTGATGCTAAAAGCTGATCAGCCACAGCAAACGGTCGTCTTTAAAAATGCCCGCATCATCACTTGTGAAGGCGATGAGGTTATTGAAAATGGCACCATTGAAGTAACGGGGAACAAGATCAAGCTGGGTAGGGCCCAGTAAGAACTATAAACCTACCCGCCTGACGAAAGACATGCGGCAGGCCACCATCGACTGCAAGGGCAAAACCATTATGCCGGGCATGGTGGATGTGCACAGTCATTCCGGCAATTTCCGTTTTGGATTGAATCCTCAAAAACAATGGGAGTATTACGCCAACCTTGCCTATGGCGTTACTACCATGCACGACCCTTCTGTAAACACCGAAATGACCTTTTCCAATGCAGAAATGCTGAAGTCGGGCCGGATGGTTGGCCCTCGGCTTTTCAGCACTGGTGTCATTCTGTATGGCGCGGAAGGCGATTTTAAAGCCGTGATCAATAGCCTCGACGATGCCCGCAGTGCGCTGCGGCGCACCCAGGCATGGGGGGCTATCTCGGTGAAAAGTTACAACCAGCCACGCCGTGAACAACGGCAGCAAGTCATTGCCGCAGCCCGTGAATTGGGTATGTTGGTGGTGCCCGAAGGTGGTTCTTTCTTCTACCACAACATGAACCAGGTGGTGGACGGGCATACGGGTATCGAGCACAACATCCCCGTGGCGCCCGTTTACAGCGATGTACTGGAACTCTGGAAGCGCACCCGTGCGCACAATACACCTACGCTCATCGTTTGTTACGGTGGTGTGAACGGCGAATACTATTGGTACCAGCATTCCGAAGTTTGGAAAAACAAACGTTTGCTGACGTATACCCCGAAACATATTTTGGAAGAACGCGGCCGCCATCGCACCATGATCCCGGAAGAAGATTACGAAAACGGTTACATGCTGGTGAGCCGTAGCCTGAAAAAGATGCAGGACAATGGCATCAACATCAATCTGGGCTCTCACGGGCAATTGCAGGGCCTTGGCGCGCACTGGGAACTATGGATGCTGCAACAAGGCGGCATGAGCAATCTGCAGGCCCTGAAATGCGCCACCATCAACGCCGCTACATACCTGGGGATGGACAAAGAAATTGGATCCATCAAAACCGGAAAATTGGCCGACCTGGTAATCATGGATAAAAAACCCGCTGGAAAACATCCAAAACAGCAACAGCATCAACATGGTAATGGTAAATGGTCGCTTGTACGATGCCAACACGATGAACGAAATAGGCAATTACGATAAAAAACGGAGCGCCTTTTGGTTTGAAAAGCCAGGCAGCCAAACCAATGGTGCGGGCATGACCCATACCTGCAATGAGTCTCACTGTGTGTGTGGGCATTAAACCTTCGTTGGTCGTTAGGTGTCGATCTTTGGCGCTAACAGGAAAAAGGGCAGGATTATTTGCCCTTTTTCCTGAATTGAAACGTAACACGCTGATTATTAATGGTAAAAATGTAATTGTTATGTCTCCTCTCCTCTCCTCTCCTCTAGGAACTAGCCCCCTCCCGACCTCTGCTGCCCAAAACCCGGCTGCGACAACCCCTGTCGCAGCCGGGTTTTTGTTTAATACTGGCAAATGGCTGGGTTACATTCCTGATTTGACGTGGAATGGCCAAAACCCGAACAGCTGGTGCGGTTCCCCGCCCGTTGTTTCCAAAACAAGAAAGTTAGTATCCCCATTCTTTAGCGTTAATCCATTTCGAGGGCAGTGGCGGTTTTGCTGCTGCATGGATATCCATTTATCATATTGGTTTTCAGGCTGTTAAGGGCTTGATTAGATCTGGGCAAGTTATGGCTTGACCTGTTTTTCTCACCACCAAATGATCCTATCCATGCTTACAAAACTATTGTATCGCCATTATCTTTGGTTGCTTTTCCCAATCGTATTGCTGCTGTCTTTTAGTCGTACCCATGCCTGCCTTCGGGGGGTAATATGGTCGGATGCCGAGGGGTATTACAAGTACCTGCCTACTGTTTTTATATTGGGTGATGTGCACAAAATGCCAGCGGGAAGCGTGTGGCCACTCCAGAATGAAAAGGGAGAATACCTCGATAAATACACTTGCGGGGTGGCCTATTTTGAACTGCCATTTTTCCTCCTGACCAAACAGATTTTAGCTGCAACAGGCCAGGATTCAAGCGACGTGTTTTCCGACGCTTATGCCCGGTCGGTGGTAGTGTCGGGTGTGGTAGCTTGTTTTATTGGGTTGTTTTTTCTGCAGCGGGCGCTCCGAACCAAGTATCGCGAACCAGTGGTTTTCCTAGCCTTGATGATGGTGTTTTTAGGCACCAATTTATTCCATTATGCCAGCAAAGAAATGGGCATGTCGCATGTGTATTCCTTCGCGCTGATGTCGTTTTTGGTTTGGCAAACGCCAGGATTTTACCGAAACCCCAATCTCGTCAACAGCCTGTTGTTGGGCGGGGGCCTGGGGTGGTTGGTGTTGATCCGGCCGACGAACCTCATCATTGTATTGTTCATAGGCTTGTATTCCGTTTATTCAAGACGGGACCTGCTCGAAAGGCTTGTCTTTGCCAGGCGGCACCTTCTCCTGTTGTTGCCGGCCGGCTTGGCTGCAATCGTCTCTTGGCTTCCACAGATATGGTACTGGCATGAAATGGCGGGTTCCTGGTTCCGGTATTCTTATACCAATGAGGGCTTTATTTATTGGAACAAGCCAAAAATGCTGGCGGTATTATTTGACCCACAAAACGGACTGTTTTTGTATTCACCACTAGTCTTACTTTTGTTAGCGGTTGTAATCGGTGATTTTCGCAAAAAGCAGCACAATGCACCAGCCATTTTGCTCGTGTTTTTGGTCTGCACGTATTGTTTTGCCAGTTGGTGGGCCTGGTGGTTTGGCGGCGCTTTTGGCGCCCGTTCCTACGTTGAATGGTATGCCTTGCTGGCGTTCCCGGCTGCCGGTTTTGTGGAACGAAGGCTTGTTCAGGCAAGGGGTTGGTCAAAGTGGTTGGCTTGGCTGGTACTGTTGTTTTTGGTTTATTACAGCGTTAGAATGTCTTTTTTGTACAACAGTTTGCCGGGGCCCTGGGACGGGGCGGATTGGCGCTGGAATTTTTCCAAAATGACATGGATCTGGCAGCATCTCTTTTGCGGGGCATAGATTTGGCGGTTTAGGGTTAAATAATTCCCATATACCAATATCTTTGCCGCGAACGGCGTTTTGCCACCGTTCGCAAAACTTTGCATTCCAGAACCATTCTATACATGAGCAGAATTTACCGCTACACCACCATCATCCTTGTTTTTGTTGCTTTTTGCCTTGCTGCGCCACAAAAAGCAGCGGCACAGGACAAGCATTTCACCCAGTTTTACGCTTCCCCGCTGACCCTAAACCCGGCCATGACGGGTAATTTTGAGGGCCGGTATCGCGTAGGTGCCATTTATCGCGACCAATGGCGCAAAGTGTTGGACAACCCGATCCGCAGCTATGCGATGGCGGGCGATTTTCGTTTTGCCGCCCGTAAAAAGCAGGTGCGCAAAGATGCGGTAGGCCTGGGCTTGATGTTTTTCAACGATAAAGTCAGTGTCATCGATTTCAATACCACGCAAATCGCTATTTCCCTGGCTTATCATAAAGCGTTGGACGTCAACGACCGTCAGTTTTTATCCCCTTGGGTTCCAGGGTGGTGCCACGCAGCGGAATGTCAATTATGAGTCGCTGAATTTTCACGACGAATTCGATGGATTGTCTGGATACAACCTTCCCACAGCGGAGAACTTGCCGGAAAACAACTTTTCCTATGCTGATTTCAATTTTGGGTTGAACTATTCCGCACGCTTTGAGCGGTATGGTGCGGTGTTCGTTGGCCTGGCGGCCCATCATTTTACGCAGCCCACCATTTCCTTTTACGGCAATGGGGCGGAAGGAGATAAGTTATACACGAAGTATTCCGGACAGTTTTCGGCAACCATACCCATGACCAAAGATGGAAGGGTATCCTTGCTTCCTCGTTTTTTACTGGCCATGCAGGGACCTCACATGGAAATCAATGCAGGCAGTAACCTGCGCCTTGCTTTTGGCAAATACGGAGGCAGCGCCGTTCATTTTGGGGGTTGGGCACGGACTGTGCGCAACGACAATGGGGTAGGGCTGGATGCCGTGGTCGCGCTAATGGGTATTGAACTAAACAGCGTATTGGTGGGGATGAGCTACGACCTCAACCTTCGCGCGCTGCAAGCCGGACAGCGCCAGAGCGCTTTCGAACTCAGTATTACTTATCTGGGCAATTACGAATCGGAGGAAATTTTGTGTCCTAAATTTTAACAGGGTGCATTTACCAGATGGCGCAGTGCTCCAGGTGAATTTCTTCCTGGTAAAAAATACGCGTTGTTTCTTCGAATGATTGGGTGTAATCCGACACGTAGAAGCGGTGCGGGTTGCGGCGCTTATCGTTGAGTAAATTATGGTCAGCCAGTTTTTTCTGTACAGCAGCGGCGGTAACATCCGTTGAATCCAGGATGTGCACCTTGTGCTGGTAGAACTCATCGATATCCTTGTGAATAAGGGGGTAGTGTGTACAGGCCAACAGCAGGGCTTCAATGTTTTGTAAAATGGGCTGACTCAGGTAGTCGTTGATAATTGCCCGACTGATGTTGTCGTGAAAGTATCCCGATTCGATCATTGGCGCCAGGAGGGGCGTGGCCAGAGAGGCCACTTCGAGATCGGGTTGTTTTTCGGAGAGTTTCAAGCCGTATACCCGGCTGTTGACGGTAGCCTTGGTGGCAATAACGCCGACCTTACTGAATCCACGCAGTACCGTTGCATCTACCAACGGATCTACCACATTGACGAACAGCGAACTTTTTTTGAAAAAATCCAGCAATACGCGGTAGCCAACGGAAGAAGCCGTATTGCAGGCTATTACGATCATTTTGCAGTTTTGCTCCAGCAGAAATTTAGCGATCTGCAGGCAATAGTACCGAATGCTGTCCGGGCTTTTGTCGCCATAAGGCATGTGGGCGGTATCCCCGAAATAAACCAACTCCTCTTCGGGTAAAAGTGTTGCGATAGCCTTTGCAACGGTCAGACCGCCAATTCCGGAATCGAATACACCAATGGGTTGCTTGCGGTCGAAACGATCAGCCATGGAAAGATGTTTTATTAGCGGGACAAAACTACACTGTAATTGTGGTAAAAATAAAACGAGTCGCCCTTGTACAAGAACGACTCGTTAAATGCACCAAAAAAGCAGTGCTAGTCCTTCGGACTTTCTACTTTAACCGGTTCTTCGTCCTTGATGGCGATACCGAGTTTGATGGCAACGTCGCGGGTAACGTCAAGCGATTCGTCTGCGTACAGGAGCACCTGCGTGGTAGAGTCAAACACCAACATGTACCCTTTTTCCTTGGCGACATCTTGCATGGCTTTGTTTACTTTTTCCAGGATGGGGGTATACAGTTGCTCGCGTTTTTCACCGAGTTTTTTGTACACCTCCTGCTCGTAGGAGCTAATGGAATCTTGATCAGCCTGCAATTTATCGGCTTGTGTCGCATAATCTTTTGGCGCAATGGTGCCGTTGGTTTTTTTACGTTCCAATTCTTCTGCGCGGGACTGGAGGTCTTTTACCATTTCCTGACCGCGTTTGGTGAGTTGGGTTTGGAAATCTTTCAGGACGCTGTCGGCTTCCTTGACTTCTGACATGTTGGCCAGCAGTGCAACAGAGTTGCAGTATCCGAATTTTTGGGTTTGAGCCATGGCCGCAGCGGAGATCATCAGGGCCAGGGCCAATACGATTGAGTGTTTCATTGAATGGATCTAAAATGTGAGAAAACCGGCTTTTTGCCGAATCCGACGCAAAAATACAATTTGCCGGGAAAAATTTAAGCATTTAGCATAAAGACGCAAAGGCACCAAGCAGCGGCCTTGTTTCAGGTCAATTGCTTTGGGCCTTTGCGTCTGTTGTGATCAATCAGTTGCATTTACTTGGCCAGCATGGCCTTTACATCAGCGGTTTTGTCGTAGCGTTTATCGGCAAACAACATACCGGAGGCGCTGCCTTTGTCGAAGATGAATTCAAAGCCTTTGTCTTCTGCAAATTGCTGGATGGCGCCGTACACCCGGTCCTGAATGGGCCGCACCAGTTCTTCGCGCTTTTTGAAAAGAGAGCCTTCAGCACCGAATTTTACACGCTGTAGTTCGCGTACTTCTTTCTCCTTGTTCATGATTTCTTCTTCGCGTTGCTTTTTCATGTCTTCGCTCAACAATACTTGCTCTGCCTGGTACTTGCTGTACATGCCCTTGATTTTATCTTGCTCGACAGCAATTTCCTGCCGCCATTGCGTTGCGATTTTATCCAGTTGTTCCTGTGCTTTCTGGTACTCCGGGAGTGATTCTAAAATGTCGGTCACGTCGACGTAGGCAATGCGTTGAGCAAAACTCAGCACGGTAATGCCGGCAATAAAAAGAGTGGTCAGAATGCTTTTCTTAAACATAGTATTCAAATTTGTACGATTAGGTTAAACAGGTTTGATCTCAGCAACAAAATTACAGGTTTTAGCTGCTTGCTGTGCTATTAAGACGGCGAACAGGGCCTTTAAGTTGCTTCTAAATCTTAATAAAAATAATCTGTAAAAAGGCAAGTGTAACATTATCAGTGAGTTAGGTGATTAATTGATATTTTTCCCCGCCAATGATTAACCAGCGGTTAACGTCGTCTTAATGATTTTTAACGCAAAGCGCTACTTTTGCACGCCTTTACAACATCTAAAACCAGTGCCACCACCATGAACAGTACACCCTTGTACGCGATCAACCCCGACCACCTCAGCCTCGATACCCTGCAGTCTGTTTTGTCGGAAGGCAAAAATTGGAACTTTCCGCGGAGTCCATCCGGCGTATTGTGCATTGCCGGGAATACCTGGACCATAAGTTGCAGGACACCGATGAACTGTTCTATGGCATCAATACGGGCTTTGGTTCTCTGTGTGATATTCGCATTTCAGAATCTGATATCGAGCAATTACAGGCAAACCTTGTTATGTCGCATGCGGCTGGCATGGGCGATTTGGTGCCCCAGGAGATTGTACGGATCATGCTTTTGCTAAAAATACAAAGCCTTTCCTATGGCTATTCTGCAGTACGGTTGGAATTGGTAGAACGGCTTATTGCCTTTTATAACCTTGGCATACTTCCTGTTGTATTTGAGCATGGCTCTTTGGGTGCTTCGGGTGATTTGGCGCCGCTGGCGCACCTGAGTTTGCCACTCATTGGCATGGGTGAGGTTTGGTACGAAGAGCGCCGTCAGCGTGCTGACGTGGTACTGGCAACCCTGGAAATGGAACCTTTACAATTTAAAGCCAAGGAAGCGATTGCCCTGCTTAACGGCACCCAGTTTTCTGCCGGATACGCGGTTTGGTGTGTCCTGAAGGCGCGCAAATTGGCAAACTGGGCCGATTACAATGCTGCGCTGGCTTATGATGCGTTCAATTGCCGGCTTACGCCGCTCGATCCCCATATTCATAAAGTCAGGCCGCATGCAGGACAGGTATTTGTAGCCGACCATATTTTGCGCATCCTATCGGGTAGCGGCATGGAACAGGTTGAAAAAACAGCGGTTCAAGATCCCTATGCATTTCGCTGTGTGCCCCAGGTTCACGGGGCGAGCAGGGATGCACTTGCCCATGTCGAACACATGGTGCTGACCGAAATAAACAGCGTAACCGACAATCCCAATGTTTTTCCGGAGGATGATCTGATCGTTTCCGGTGGAAACTTTCACGCCCAACCGCTGGCACTGCCCCTGGACTATCTCGCTATTGCACTGTCGGAGTTTGGCAGCATTTCTGAGCGCAGGGTTTATCAAATGATTGGCGGACAGCGGGGCCTGCCTGCTTTTCTGACAGCGCTTCCCGGGCTTCATTCCGGAATGATGATCGCGCAATACACCGCCGCGGCCATTGTTAGCCAGAACAAAGGACTTTGTACACCGGCATCCGTCGACAGCATCGTGAGTTGCAACGGACAAGAAGATCATGTCAGCATGGCCTCCAACGCTGCCACAAAAGTGCGTCGGGTGGTGCTTAACCTGGAGCGCTTGCTGGCCATTGAATGGATGGTTGGCGCACAGGCATTGGAGTTTCGCCGGCCAGCGCGCAGTTCTGCCCCATTGGAGCAACTGCATGCTGCCTACCGAAAAGTGGTGCCAAAACTGGAAGAAGACCGGATACTTTCGGTTGATATGGAAAATACGCTGCAGTTTATGGCTGCTGTAGAACTGCCTGAGGGGTGAGCCAATTCAATGTTTGGTTTTTCAGTTTTGCTTTGCAAAAATAGTTGGTCCGCAGAAGGCGCAGTAGGCGCAGAAAGCGCAGAAGTTTTGCTTCGCAAAAACAGTTGACCCGCAGAAGGCGCAGAAAGCGCGGATGTTTTGCTTTGCAAAAATAGTTGGTCCGCAGAAGGCGCAGAAAGCGCGGATGTTTTGCTTCGCAAAAACAGTTGTCCCGCAGAAGGCGCAGAAAGCGCGGATGTTTTGCTTCGCAAAAACAGTTGTCCAAGCGCGAAGTTTTGCTTCGCAAAAAGTTGCCGCAAGCGCAGTTTTGCTTCGCAAAAATAGTTGTCCCGCAGAAAGCGCAGAAAGCGCAGAAGTTTTGCTTCGCAAAAACAGTTGACCCGCAGAATGCGCAGAAAGCGCAGAAGTTTTGCTTTGCAAAAATAGTTGTCCCGCAGAAGGCGCAGTAGGCGCAGAAGTTTTGCTACGCAAAAATAGTTGGTCCGCAGAAGGCGCAGATGATTTGCTTCGCAAAAATCTGTGGTAGCACAGACAGTTTATGGTTTAAGAATACATCATTGGCCAATTGCGGACCCAGGCTCATCCGTGTTCCTTTTTGATTTTTTCCGAAGATCAATTACAACATCCGGTCTGAATTCATCCCAGTCCCGCATATCCTTTTTTACCTTGGTTTCCCAACGGCTTAGCACCGTTTCCGGGTCGTTGGATGCCAGCAGTTCGGTATCCATTTGCGAGGCAATGTCTTGCCAGGCCTTTTGAGCAGCGCGTTCCATGGGTTTTGATGCTTTCGCAATGGCGGTAACATTTGGGGCCATTGCCTTGATGGACTGCTTGATCTTTCGCGCTTCCAGTTCTGCGAGGTCAAACTGTAATTGGGCCCTTCTGAGCGCGATATTCCTGTATTTTCCAACAGGAAGGCTGGTTGAGTCGGCAGAAAACTGGGTAATGGTCCTGACCGTCATGGTGCTGAAAAAGTTGCCCATCAGCCGGTGTTTGATGCTGCAGCGAATGGGTGGCAGCACTGCATTACCTTGTCCACGAAGATCGGCTTCCTGTAGTGGTCGGGCTTTATCCCAGAAAATCAGGGCTTCAAAGCCCCCCAGATCGGGCAAATGGTACAACTTCGCCTGGATGCGGTTACAATTGGAGCGTTCGGCTTCCGGCAATTTACGCTCCGTAATAACCATGAAATTGGCGCCAAATGGCGCCGATTTACGCCGGGCGGCTTCCACCACGTCCTCGTACTGGCAATCCAAACTTCGGCCGCGATCCACTGTTTTGACATCAAATAGAAACTGAGCGGTGCGCAAATCGGGCCTGGAATCGCTCAGGTTAATCACTGCGACATACTGGCTGGGCGGTAACCCTGTTATTGGTTTGCGCGGCTTTAACTGCATGGTACAGGCACTGAGGCCGAACAGCAGGAGAATGGGGAAGTATATTTTCTGCATACAATAGTTATTGCTGACACGTTGCCTGGCGCAAGATAAAGCGCGTGTTTAAAATGTTCTTGCGCCAGAAAGGAACGGCGCAAAATTCAACATCTTTTGGCAGAAAAGAAATTCCATTGGAAAGTAGGTTGGGGAAATGCCTGTTTAGACAAAATCTTCAACATTCCCGATGGCGTAAAAAGACTCAGGCGCGTTTTCCTGTTACTGAAAAACGCGCCTGAACACCCCGGCTATACCAATCTCAATTTAAGGGCGGGTTTCAGAACCGTCGTAGGCATTGAGGTTGATCACTTTGGGCTGAATTCCCAGTTTGGCCAGGTCTTCCGGACGCTGATAAAAATCCAGGAGTTCCTTCTGTGCCGAAGCCTCGTCGTCGAAGCGAATGCATGCCATGTACACGTTGCCAGGGTTGCGCAGCAGCAATTCAATTTTTCGTTGGGTGAATACCCTGGCCATACGCTCAACAGCAGCCATTTCCGTGGATTCTGTTAGTAATACTACCCATGGGTGATCGGGTACCGCCAGTTGGGTTTCTGCAGCTGGCTCATCCGCCTCAATCCGAATGGCTTGAGGAATGGGGTCCTGGTACTTCAGATCGACTGGAATTTCCGGCTCTGTCCCATTTTTTGGGCTAATGACCAACTGTTCGATGCCCTTAGCATCCAGGTTGGGAGATGTTGCGGATCTGTTTTGATGAAAAAAATAAGCGCCAAAACAAAGGGCAACTGCGGTAATAAGGATTGGTCCGGCAGGAAATCCTGACCTTGGTTCAAATGCTTTAAATGCTCGATTAGGCTCCATAACGCTTTGGTTTTTTAATGTTGACAAATGGTTGTCATGGGTATCGCGGGATTAAATCAGCGTGTTGGATTAACAGAAACGGTATTATACTATGCGGCAGACCTCAATTGGAATGCATGGGTAAAGATATAAGCGTTTTAAATGATAAATTTGTTTCATTTGAAAGGTTAAAATGTAAATTTTTAACATGTTGCTTTCGCGGATTGAAATCAACGACACTTCAATTCAACCTGCGTACCTTTGACCACTGTATATGTTTCTCCAACAATTAAAAGTAACCGGCTTTAAGAATATTTCTGCGGCGCAGCTCGATTTTTCGCAGCGGCTGAACTGTTTTGTCGGTTTAAATGGGCTGGGAAAGACCAATTGTTTGGACGCAATCCACTACCTGTGTCTCTGCAAGAGTCACCGCGGGCTCCCGGACCGCAACCTGGTGAAACACGGCCAAGATTTTTTCCGGCTCGAAGCGCTGTTTCTGGATGAGGAGCGCGCCAGCAAGGTGGTGGCAAAATTCGCAACAGGATCGCGGAAGGAGTTTGAACGCAATGGCGCTGCAGTGGAGCGCCTTGCTGACTACGTCGGACTGTATCCGGTGGTTATGATTGCCCCCGACGATGTCAGTCTGGTACAGGAAGGCTCGGAGGAGCGCCGGCGCTTTCTCGATACCACCTTGTCGCAAATCTCCTCCAATTACCTCCAACAATTGATTCAGTACAACAACTTGTTGCGGCAGCGCAATGCCCTGCTCAAAACTTTCGCCGAGGAAAGGCGGTTTGATGCGGCACTTTTGTCGGTCTATGACCATCAAATGGAGGCGCCAGCAGCGGTTTTGTACCAACAGCGGCGGGAATTTTTAGCCAGGTTCAGTCCCATGCTCAGCGAATTATACGCCCTGATTTCCGGGCAACGGGAATCTGCCTTTATCGGTTATGATACTGATGCTCCTTTGGATGGCGCTACTATGGTCCATCTCCTTGAATCACACCGGGAGAAAGACCGCGCGCTACAACGCACCACGGTTGGGCCCCACCGCGACGATCTGAACATGCAACTGAGCGACCTGCAGGTAAAAAAATACGCCTCACAAGGCCAGATTAAATCCTATCTCCTGGCGATGCGTTTGGCCCAGTATGAAATATTGCGACAGGAAAAAGGGGTGTCGCCGCTACTCCTGTTGGACGATATTTTTGACAAGCTCGACGCAGAGCGGGTGCAGCAACTCATCGGATTGATAATTGAGCGCGATTTTGGCCAGATATTCATCACCGACGCCCAGAAGCCACGTATGGAAGCGGTTTTAGCGGCATTTCCCGGCGACCATCAAGTGTTTGATGTGACGTTCGGATTGGAATAACTTGCTTTTGGCCCACCACAAGGGCAAACTAGCCGTCCTATCCAATGTCAGTCCCGAACCAGGTTGAAAAATTCGGGTATGCAATCACCTGAAAGCGGCGCGGCGCCGTTGAACAACACGCAGATACCATAATGCCGCTTGCGGTCGAGGGCAATTTCACCTTTAAAGCCATTTACATAACCTGCGTGGTACACCAGAGTGTCCGACCCTTGTACCAGCGTACGGAAGCCGAGCCCGTACCAGGCTTCTTTGGGGCCTTCCCAATGTCGAAATGCCCGCCGTTCATTTTCAGTTCGTACCCTTGGCCGATAAATGGTGTTCAGGGTGGAATCTGCGATCAGACCAGGCTTTTGCCCCATCAGGAGCAGTAGCCACTGCCCCATATCACTGATGCTGGCGTTTACGCCACCTGCGGCGGCGGTATTGTAATAGCTATTGGATATTTTTTCCTCCTGCCAGCCATATTTTGTGTTGTGGTGCGGCGTAGCCCGATCGTCTTGCGCCATGATGTCGGCATAGGCCGAGGAGGCTGTTTTCATCCCTGCCGGCTCAAAAATTTTCTCCCGTAGGTTATCCTGGTACGACTTACCCGATGCCGCCCGTATAACTTCCTCGATACAACTGAATGCAGCATTTTGATAACTGTACAAAATGCCTTCCTTCGCATTCAAGGGTACCTGGGGGAAATATTGCGAGGCGATTTCGGTTACCGTCAAACCCTTTTCCACCAGGTTGGTATAGGCGTGGTAGGGCAATCCGGTGGTGTGCGACAGTAGGTGGGTGAGTTCAATGCGTTTGGTTTGTGCCGCGTCGCGCAGCCTGAAGGCCGGAAAATAGGCGACTACTTTGTCGTTCCACGCCAGGGTGCTGTCTTCCACCAGCATGCCGGTGAGTACCGCCGCAAAGCCCTTGGAAAGCGATCCAATTCTGAAAACGGTATGTTCATCCACCGGTACCGGAGAATGTGCGCTTCGCACGCCGTAGCCCTGGCAAAAGACCACTTTGTCGTTGTGTACAATGACTACCGCTGCCCCTGGTGAGCCATTTTCCAGCATTGCATTGGTAAAATAGGCGTCGAAAGCACTGACCAGGCTGGCGGTTTCCGGGTCGAGGGAAATTGCTTGCCGGGCAGGGAGAGGGGAGGGCAGCATGGCGCTGCCACTGTTGGAAAATTTCAGAAAAAAGGAGCTGGTAATGATGAGGGCCAGCAAAGCAATCCATTTTCGCATCCGCAATTATACGATGTTTGCCTAATATGATTTTAAAAGTCAGGATAAATTTGAACCAGATGATCATCCTTAGCTGGTATTCGGAGGGAATTTAAGGAGTCCTCAACGGTCATATCTGCTATCATCGTTGCGCATGTTCCCATTTATATTGCTACAAAACCGTCATTATTCCCTTGAAGCGCCTACTTTTGCGTTTTCGCAAACGAAACTACATTCATGGACATTATTTCGGCTATTCAGCAGGCTGTTGCGGCTGCGCTCCAATCCCTTTACCAGGCTGAAAGCAAGCCTGAAGCCATACAGGTATCGACTACCGCTTCGGACTTCAGTGGTGATTACACCATAGTTGTTTTTCCCTTTGTGCGCTTCGCCAAAAAAGCGCCTGATGTAGTGGCTGCTGAAATCGGTGCATTTGTACAGCAGCAGGTGCCCGAAGTGCATGGATTCAATGTCATTAAAGGTTTTTTGAACCTGGAACTCGATGCAGCCTACTGGCAGCAGTTTTTAGCCTCGGTGCTGGCCGACCCCAATTTTGGGCGGCAACCCCGGAATGGTCACAAAGTACTGGTGGAGTATTCCTCCCCGAATACCAACAAGCCGCTTCACCTGGGGCACGTGCGCAATTGCCTTTTAGGGTGGTCCAGTGCCGCTATTTTAGATGCTGCCGGCAGCGATGTGGTGAAAGTGCAAATTGTGAACGATCGCGGTGTGGCCATTTGCAAGAGCATGCTGGCCTGGAAATTGTTTGGTGCAGGTAAAACCCCGGAAAACTCGGGTGAAAAAGGAGATCACCTCGTGGGCGATTTTTATGTGCTGTTTGAAAATGCCACCAAAGAAGAATACGCTGCCTGGCAAACAAAACCGGAAGCCAAAGCGCTGTTTGAAGCCCAGCACAAACCAGAACAGGATGAAAAAGCATTTTTTAAGGACTATAAAAACAAATGGTTCAATGAATACTCCGAGCTGGGTGCGAGTGTGCGCGAGATGCTGCTGAAATGGGAAGACAACGACCCCGAAACCCGCCAGCTTTGGAAACAAATGAACGATTGGGTGTATGCCGGATTCGAACAAACCTATGCGGATCTGGGCGTCGATTTTGATAAATTGTATTACGAAAGCGACACCTATCTGCTCCGGAAAAGACATCGTTGAAGATCGTCTGCAGAAAGGCGTATTTTATAAAAAGGACGATGGCTCAGTCTGGGTTGACCTCACTGAGGCAGGCTTTGACCAAAAAGTGGTCCTGCGCGCCGATGGCACCTCCGTGTACATCACACAGGACCTTGGAACTGCCCGGATGCGTTACGATGATTTTCATTGCGACCGGATGGTGTATGTGGTGGCCGACGAGCAGAATTACCACTTCTCTGTGCTCTTTGAGGTGCTCAAGCGCCTTGGTGAGCCTTATGCTGCGGGTTTGCACCACCTTTCGTATGGTCTGGTGGAACTCCCTACGGGCAGGATGAAAACCCGGGAGGGTACGGTGGTGGATGCCGATGACCTGATGGAGGAAGTGGTACGCATCGCCCGCGAACAGGCCTCCGAGCGCGGGGAAGCAGAAGGGCTGAGCCAGGCGGAACGCGACGCCAATTTGCGCAAGGTGGGTATTGGCGCCATGAAATTTTTCATGATCAAGGTCAATCCGAAGCGAAAGATGATCTTCAACCCGGAAGAATCGGTGGATTTGCAGGGCCAAACCGGTCCCTACATTCAGTATTCCTACGTCCGGATCAATGGGGTTTCCCAGCGGGTAGAGAAAGAAGGCATCGACCTTAGTATTGCCGGCCAATACACCCAGATATTGCCCCAGGAAAAAGAATTGCTCAAAGCAGTCCACGAATACCCTGCTGCCATCCTTCAGGCTGCTGCGGAAATGGATCCCTCACACATCGCCAATTTCTGTTATAACCTGGCCAAAAGTTACCACCGGTTCTGGCATGACCTGAGCATCTTCCAGGCAGAAAGCCCTGCCGCAAGGGCCTTCCGATTGCAACTCAGTCGTGCCGTTGGGCAGGTATTGCGCTCGGGCATGGGGCTGTTGGGTATTGAAATGCCCGATCGGATGTAATTAGTCTTTGGTCTTTGGTCTTTGGTCTTTAGTCTTTAGTCTTTGGTCTTTTGGCTTTGACCCGAACATCTTATTGTTCGGTTTACAAGGCATTGCATTTTGCCAAAATCAGGATTGATAAATTATTCGTACCGTGGTGTTTAATAATTAGGCTTGTTGCGGCATTTTAAACCCAGGTCGTAACGAAAGACCAGCCACAAAAGGCGAAAGACCAGTTGAGTCTTTTGTTTCGATTTAGTTCATTGTTTGTGGGAAATTACCTTTTTGGATGCTGATACAGTACCAGCATGGTGGCGTATCGGGCAAAAACAAACCATCTCCGGTTTCCTATCTGATCTAAAATTTGCCAAAGGCAAAAACCATTTTAGTATATTGCGGCCGCCTAACTAAAAATAAAATTCAGATATGCTTACCGACATCGAAATCGCCCAACAAGCCCAACTCCGCAAAATTACACCCCTGGCCCAGGAAAAACTTAACATCCCTGAGGATGCGCTTGAGCCTTACGGCCATTACAAAGCAAAGGTTTCGCTGGAATACCTGCGTGCACTGCCAGAAAACAAAAACAGCAAATTGATTCTTGTAACGGCCGTCAGCCCGACACCAGCCGGTGAGGGGAAAACCACCACCACGGTTGGTCTTGGCGATGCATTGTCCAGAATAGGTAAAAAAACACTGATTTGTTTGCGGGAACCCAGTTTGGGGCCGGTATTTGGTATGAAAGGTGGTGCTGCCGGTGGCGGTCATGCGCAGGTGGTTCCCATGGAAGACATCAACCTGCATTTTACCGGCGATTTCAGCGCCATAGGCTTGGCACACAACCTCTTGTCGGCCCTGCTAGATAACCATATCCATCAGGGCAATGTGCTGGACATTGATGTGCGCCGCGTGCAGTGGAAGCGCGTAGTGGACATGAACGACCGCGCCTTGCGCCATGTGGTAGTTGGTCTTGGAGGTGTTGCCAACGGTTATCCAAGGGAAGACGGCTACGATATCGTGGTTGCTTCAGAAATCATGGCCATCTTTTGCCTGGCTACTTCTTTGATCGACTTAAAAGAACGCCTTGGGAACATTGTCGTGGCCTACAACCGCAAGCGTGAACCCATTCGCGCACGCGACCTGAATGCACATGGCGCCATGACGGTGTTGCTAAAGACGCACTCAAACCCAATCTGGTGCAAACCCTTGAGCACACACCGGCTTTCATTCATGGCGGTCCGTTCGCCAATATTGCCCATGGATGCAATACCGTTATCGCAACCAAAAGCGCCATGAAAATGGCCGATTATGTGGTTACCGAGGCTGGCTTTGGCGCTGATCTGGGTGCTGAAAAGTTTGTCGACATCAAATGCCGCAAAGCGGGGCTTCGTCCCGATGCTGTCGTGCTGGTGGCCACCCTCCGTGCCCTCAAATATCAGGGAGGTGCAGATTTGAAGGAACTGAACCAGGAAAACCTCGATGCACTTGCCAAAGGTTTTGTCAACCTGGAACGGCACGTGAACAACATCAAGAACCACTTCGGCCTGCCTTGTGTGGTGGCCATCAATAATTTTACCTTCGACACGGAAGCCGAAATCAACCTGTTGCGGGAAAAACTCGATCGCTATGGGGCGAAGGTGGTGTTGTCAAAACATTGGGCTGAAGGAGGCGCGGGAGCAGAAGACCTTGCCCGTACAGTCGTAGAAACCATTGATCAGGAAGAGAATAATTTCCATTTTGTATATGAAGATGACATGTCCTTGTGGGACAAAATGAAAGCCATCGCCACCAAAATTTATGGCGCGGACGACATTAGTGCAGATGCCAGCGTAAAAACCCAAATCAGAAAACTCGAAGAACAGGGCTATGGCCACTATCCGGTTTGCGTTGCCAAAACCCAGTATTCCTTTTCTACAGACCCTAAAAAACTGGGGGCCCCCTCCGGTCATATCGTGAACGTCAGGGAAGTGCGCCTGTCGGCAGGTGCTGAATTCGTCGTCATGATTTGTGGCGATGTGATGACGATGCCCGGGCTGCCCAAAGTGCCGTCTGCAGAAAAAATTGACATTGATGAAAAGGAATGGTGGTAGGTTTGTTTTAACCGAATCTACCTGCCATTTAATGCAACGGTAAAAACCTATGAAAAACCAACTTCTGCCTTTTTGGGTACTGATCGTCGTTTCTTCTTCGGCAGTGGGGCAAACAGATGGCGACATCCTGTTTGCTCCTGATGTTTTGCATCAAATCAGGATTGAATCTGACCAACCCAATTTTTTTGATCGGCTCATTGGTGTCTGGGATAACGGCGTCAGTGACATTCCTTACCTGTCGGCGGGGGTGCGCATTGACGGGCAGTTGGTGGATTCAGTAGGTGTCAGGATCAAAGGTGGTATTTCTGCATTTGACCCAAAACGGCCCCTTAAACTGGATTTTAATGCCTTCGTTCCCGGCCAAAGTTACGATGGGGTCAAAAAACTGAATTTACAGAATGCAAATTTTGACCTCAGCCTGCAGCGGGAGGCTATAGTGTACCAGATGATGCGGCTTGCCGGCGTTAAGGCGCCCAGGTCTGGTTTTGCAGAAGTATATGTCAATGATGTGCTACAGGGTGTTTACATCATGGTAGAACAGGTGGACAAAAACTTTTTACGCAATTATTTTGCTTCTGATGAAGGGGTTTTGTACAAAAACAAGACTTGCGTGGTTGAGGTAGATGCTGGTGAAAATACCTTGTTTTACTACCAGCAAATGCTGGATGTCGTGAACGGTACGCCGAATGCTATGTTGCCTGAAGTGCTGGATACCGTACTGGCCACCGATGCTTTGCTTCGGTATTTTTTCATGGAGGTATTCGTCAATGCCGTGGACAATCCGATCCAGGTGGATTGCAATTACTACCTCTACCATGAACCCAACTCAGATCTGGTTTACTGGATTCCTTGGGATTTCAATCTGGCCCTGTACCCTGGCGCCAATTATCCCTTGTTGTTCAACAATGGGCAAAATGCACTTTTCAACAAGATTTTACAAAACCCGGTTTATGAAAACCGATATCTTGATCTGGCCTGCCAGTTGTTGAATGGGCCGTTCAATGCGAATTACCTGCTTACCCAGGTGGATAAAAATGCAAATTTAATCCGAGCCGCCGCTCAAAACGATCCATATTATTCGCTGGACACCAATGCCTTTGACCAGCAGGCCAATAACATGAAATCGTTGATCAGCGCGAGAATCAATGCCTTACAAGCAGACTTGACAACTTCAGGCGTTTCCTGTAGCCAAGGCGGCTCCGGGTTAAACTACCACGATGTGGTCATCAATGAATTTGTTGCCTCGGCGGACAGTTTGGGCGGCAATTCGGATCCGGCAGGCGGCTTTCCCGATTGGGTGGAATTGCACAACAACACCAGTGAAACGGTTTCGCTTCAAGGCTATTTCTTAAGCAATGATGCCGACTTTCTGAAACATTGGGCATTTCCCGACACGGCAGAAATAAGCCCGGGTGGATACCTCATCATTTGGGCTGATCGGGATGTAGACGAGGAGGGGCTTCATGCCGATTTTAAACTGGATAAAGATGGTGGCGCTATTTACCTTGTCCAGGAGAACTTTACGCTGTTAGATTCTGTTGTTTATGGCATGCAGTTTACCAACCAGGCTTCTGCCCGTCTTCCCAATGGTACGGGAGATTTTCAATTAAATCCGCCGACTTTAGGGCTTAACAACCAATCGTTACAGGCCGTTTCTGGTACGTTGAACGAACTTCAGATTCAGGTGTACCCGAATCCCTCCATTGAAAGTGTAAACGTAATTTTCAATGGAGGGGCTTCAACTGACTGGCGTCTTGCCGTGTACAATGCCCTGGGGCAGTGTGTTTTCCGGCAGGCGCAGCAACAACAATTCCTTCAGATTGACCTGCAAAATTGGGCCCCTGGTATATACCTTATGGAAGCAAATCAGGGCCACCAACGGTACCTACAGCGCTTGCAAGTTATGCGATAACGTAAATTGCCAATTGATTTATAGCGCAAGTCCTTATTTTTGCAATTCTCAGCAAACAAACAACATGAGCACAGACAAAACAGAAGGGAGTTCAGAATCACTGAATTTTCTGGAAGAAATTATTGAAGCGGATCTTCGCGAGGGCAAGGTTACTTCGGTGTTGACCCGTTTCCCGCCAGAACCCAACGGGTATTTACACATCGGCCATGCCAAGAGCATCGCGCTGAATTTTGGATTGGCACAAAAATTTGGGGGTAAAACCAACCTTCGGTACGACGATACCAACCCAACCAAGGAGGAGCAGGAATATGTGGATTCTATCCTTGCCGATATTCGCTGGCTTGGTTTTGAGCCCGCCAAGGTGCTGTACGCCTCCGATTATTTTGATCAGATGTACGACTGGGCGAAAGAACTGATTTCGCGCGGACTCGCGTACGTCGACTTTTCCACCGCGGAGGAAATTGCTGCTTTAAAAGGAACACCCACCGAACCGGGTAAAGACAGTCCATATCGGAACACCAGCCCGGAGGAAAACCTTGCGCTTATTGAGCGAATGAAAGTTGGTGAGTTTCCTGATGGCCATTGTGTGTTGCGGGCCAAAGTGGACATGGCTTCCCCCAACATGCACCTGCGCGACCCGATCATGTACCGGATCAAGCACGATCATCACCATCGCACGGGTGATAAATGGTGTATTTACCCCATGTACGACTGGGCGCACGGACAATCCGACAGCATAGAGGGTATCACCCACTCCATCTGCACCTTGGAATTTGCGCCGCACCGCCCCTTGTACGAATGGTTTATTGAGCAATTGGATATTTTCCCTTCCCGGCAATTTGAATTTGCGCGCTTTAACCTGAACTACACCATTATGAGCAAGCGTAAATTGCTTCAGTTGGTACAGGAAAAACATGTGCGCGGTTGGGACGACCCGAGGATGCCCACCATTTCCGGACTGCGCCGACGGGGCTATACCCCGGAGGCTATTCGCGATTTCGCGCGCCGGATTGGCGTTGCCAAGCGCGAAAACCTGATCGAGATTTCATTGCTGGAGTTTTGTATCCGGGAAGACCTGAACAAGGTTTCCTTGCGCCGTTTTGCGGTATTGCGCCCCCTGAAAGTGGTGGTTACCAATTATCCGGAAGGTCAGGAAGAATGGCTGGAAACGGAGAACAACCCGGAAGCACCGGAAACAGGCACCCGAAAAGTGGCGTTTTGCCGTGAACTGTACATCGAGCAGGATGATTTCATGGAAAATCCGCCGCCGAAGTATTTCCGCTTGTCGCCAGGAGGCATGGTCCGGCTGAAATCAGCGTTCATCATCCGTTGCGATGAAGTTATCAAGGATGCACAGGGCAATCTGGTAGAAATCCATTGCAGTTACGTTCCCGAAAGCCGTTCCGGCCAGGATACCTCCGGCCTGAAGGTAAAAGGTGTAGTGCACTGGCTGTCGGCCAGGCATGCGCATCCGGCGGAAGTTCGACTGTACGACCGCTTGTTTCAGTTGGAAGACCCGGGTGCGGAGGATGATTTTAAGAATTCTATCAATCCCAATTCCCTGGAAATCATAGAAAATGCTATGGTGGAACCCGCTCTTGTGGAGGCCAATGATGGCGATCGCTTCCAGTTTACACGACTGGGCTATTTCTGTGCTGACCCTGATGGAACGGCCGAAAAACCTGTATTCAACCGCACGGTCACCCTGAAAGAGACCTGGGTGAAGAAATAGAATACCCCGAAGGTTTCTAATGCAACAGGGCTTGCCATTGTTTGGATGGCAAGCCCTGCTTTTTTACTGTTCCAATCAAAAATAGAATACGGTGTAGCCGCGAATACCAAACTGGCTTACCCCCGGATGTTCGAGGTAGGTAAACCTGCGAACCAGGTCGATTCGAACCACCTTAAATATATTTCCAATACCGATACTGGCTTCTATATAAGGCCTTTTGTCGAGGGTGTAGGTGATGGGTGTTCCATCCGGATATTGTGGAAAATAGTACAGGGACTGTCCGGGTGCCGGTTTGTTTTGGTCAGATACCGTACCGTACAGCACTTTTAGCGTAGCGGCCTCTCTTAATTTCAATTTTTTAACCAAGGGTATCTTATTCAGGAAAAAACCATAAAAATTATGGTCAATGGTCAGGGCCACATAACGGTCACTGATAAATTCCATAAAATTCATCAGGTTGAAGGCGTATGATTGGTAGAAATAGGTCTGGTTGGCCCGGTGGATGGTCAACAGCGGGTAGGGGGCTTTTCCCAGGATACCGCCAGCCTCAATGTTCATGACATTGAAGCCAAATGGTGGCGTATTTGTCCATTTTCGGATGCCTAAATGCGTTTCATGGTAGTCGTACTGGCCATCAAAAACGCCACTGAAGGCCTTACTGTATCGTCCGGTAAAAATCCAGCTGTAGTCAATTATCTGACGGATGGTTGCCGTTTGGAAAAATGATTCCTTGGGCGCATACCGAAATTCCAGAAAAGCATTACTGGTCACCACGGGTTGGTTGTCGGCGTTTCCATCGGTGGATAAAAAGACAGCGCTCCTGCGGTCTTAATTCCAGGTGCTCAATGCCTGCGGTATAAGAAAAGTGGTTCTGGAACTCCCGCTCATATTGAAAATTGAACCGGTCTGTATAGAGAAAACGGTCGTTGGTACCCCGTACAAAGGACGTTAGGATGCTGTTGGCGTTGATTTGGGTGAGCAGTTGTCCGGGAATCGTCAAATCCTTGGAATATTTTGTCCGGATCAGGTTGGTCGGAAACTTGTTGTGCGCGGTACCATTAAGGGCATAAACGCCACCGACATCGTATTTCCAGCGTTGGTCTTTAAACCCATAGGCAACATGGCCCTCTACCCTGAATTTGGTGCTGAAGGCGGAAGCCGTGCGGCCGCCAATCCGTATTCGGTCACCTTCAACCTGGTTGAACGCATACAGGGTGCTGATTGGGCCAATTTCTATGGTTTTCTTGATGGGAATGTAGCCAACAGCGGCGATCAGCGCTATTTTAGACGTGTTTTTATACAGTTTGGTTTGTTGCAAACTGTCCATATTCACGTAAGTGCTTTCTTCGATTTGCGTAAGCGTAGTATGCCGGTTTTCCGTCCAAAAGGTACTGTCTTGTTGCAATGCTCCGGGCAAATACACCACAGCATCAGCCGGTTTGAAAATGGAATCGTCGAGGTCGGGGTTAATGCGCATGTCGCGGTGCGAAACATACCGATCAGCATAAACACCAATACCTTTTTTATTCAAACCAAACTCCAGTCGGTATTTTTCTTCTGAAAGAATCCATTTGCCGGAGGGAAGTCGCGCAAATTCTTGCGCCAGGTCGAGTGTGTTGACCCAGTTCAGGTTGATGTTGGGGTTGACGGTAAAGACCGCTTTGGTCACCGGAAAGGTGCTATCGAGCGCAACGTAAAGGTCGCCCTGCAACAACATGTCTGTTTTGTTCCTGGGGTAAAAAGCCAGGCGAACCACCTTACTGCCATTCATCTCCAGGGTATCCATGGGGTAATACCGGTAAAACAGCGGTGCAGCGTTGGCGATCGGGCTCATGAAATGGTCGGTCAGCAGCGTAATGTAGTTGTCGTACAGGCTGATGTCCTGATTGAGGTATTGCAAGCCTTTGCTGATACCCTCCTGATCGAGGTATCCAGGAAATTGTACTGATTTGGAAGCGCTGATGTACTTTTTGCTGATTTTGGGGTCACTTTTGCTGTAGAAGGTCTGCAGGTTTTCCTGCAAAAAAAGTGGCACGATGGACTTGTCATCCAGTTTGGAAGTGTCGGTATTGTTGAGTGCGAAAGCCCAACTTTTCAGTACTTTGGAATTGCGGACTTTTTCCGGCAGGTTGCTCAGCCCGATCAGTACCTTTTCGTATTGTTCTTCCTGGTAGGTTTGTAGGTTTTCCACCCGGTTGTCATCGCGGTGGGCAATCACTTGCTGAATAAGTTCCACCGCTGGATTGTCCTTGTTGCGATAGCGTTTGGGCTTAATGGTTACCTCTTTGATTGTCTTTATTTCCGGTTGCAATTGGATAAAAAGCATTCGTACCGTATCGGATCGGAAACGCAGGGTATCGGGGAAGTATCCCACCATGTTTACGATGAGAAGCTTACATTTCGGGGGCAGGAGAAAGAAAACTGGCCGTCTTCGTCGGTTCGATCACCAATGGATACCTGAGGGGCGCCAACAGTTGCGAAGGCAATGGGTAGCAGGGTTTCTGCATCCACCACCTTTCCCTGCAAGGTGATGTTTTGAGCGATAAGATTTGGCGATAAGCCAAAACAAAAACCGGCCAATAAAAGACTCGAAACGATGCGCATAAAGAATGATATCACCGGACAAAGGTAGCGGCCTTGCAACTGGTTTGTTGTTAACATTTGTTAAAAGATCGGAATTATACTCGAAGTAAAGTGGTTTGCGAATACTCGCTTGTCCTCAGTCCTCCTGGCTGCGTTATAAATACGCGCCGATGCGCTGCATTGTCTGCGTTTTATGCCTTGCCATCAGAGCTGATGACTGCGCGATAATTTTCGCAAACCACTTTACTTCGAGTATAAACCCAAAATAGGGGCTTTGGTCTCTGGTGCTATTTCTTGTCCGCGATTTTACGGAGTTCGTTCAGTTTCCAAAGTGCATCAATGGGTGTCATGGTATCCAGATCGAGGGCCATGAGTTCTTTCTTGATCTGTATGGTGTAAGGGTCCGTTTCAAAGATCTTAAGTTGCATCGGACTGGAAATATTTTTCACTTTTTCCTGCAATTGGGCGGCGGCTTTTTGTTGGGCTTTGGTCAACGTAGTATCGATGGTGTCGGCCCCCAGGTGTTTGTCCTCCATCTGTTCAAGGATAGCCCCTGCGCGATCCACAATACTTTGTGGCATACCGGCCATTCTTGCCACGTGTATCCCGAAGGAGTGATTGCTGCCACCGGGTTGTAATTTGCGCAGAAATATGACTTTTTGCCCCATCTCCCGGGTGCTAACGTGGAAATTGTGCACCCGTTCGTGGCGTTCCGAAAGTTCATTCAATTCATGATAGTGGGTAGCAAACAAGGTTTTGGGCCTGGCCCGCTCGTTGTTGTGCAAAAATTCCACGATGCTCCAGGCAATGCTGATGCCATCGTAGGTGCTGGTGCCACGACCAATTTCATCGAGCAGAATCAGGGATCGGTCAGAAACATTGTTCATGATCAGCGCCGTTTCGTTCATTTCCACCATGAAGGTACTTTCACCGCCGCTGATGTTGTCGCTTGCGCCAACCCGTGTAAAAATCTTGTCTAAAACGCCAATCCGCGCAGCAGCGGCGGGCACAAAACTTCCCATTTGCGCCATGAGCGCAATAAGGGCGGTTTGCCGCAGCAGGGCCGACTTGCCCGCTATATTGGGGCCGGTAATCAGGATAATCTGGATGCTGTCGTTGTCGAGCAATACCGTATTGGGGATATAGGATTCTCCAACCGGCAGTTGGGTTTCGATCACCGGGTGCCGGCCTTCCTGAATGTCCAGGACCAGGGATTCATCGAGTTCCGGTTTGTTGTAATTGTTTTGGCGGGCGATTTTTGAGAATGACAGCAGGCAGTCCAGTCGCGCAATGCGTTGGGCATTGTGTTGAATAGGCTGAATATACTCGGCCATTTCTTCAATCAGGTTCCGAAAAATTTGCTCTTCCAGGTCCTGTATTTTTTCCTCAGCACCGAGGATCTTGTCTTCGAGTTGCTTGAGCTCGTTGGTGATGTAGCGTTCGGCATTGGCGGTGGTTTGCTTTCGGGTCCATTCCGCCGGCGCATGGTCTTTGAACTTATTGGTCACTTCCAGATAGTAGCCAAAGACACTGTTGTAGCCAATTTTCAGGTTGGTGATGCCGGTGCGTTCGCTTTCCCGTTGTTGCAAAGCTGCCAGCATTTCCTTGCTGTTGTTGGCAACGCTGCGAAGTTCGTCAAGTTCGTGGTGGGCGCCCTCGGCAATGGCGCCGCCTTTCCTGATGTCGGTGGGTGGTTCGGCCGCGATGATGGCGTCGATGCGTTTGCGCAGGGTGCTGCAGGGGTTAAGTCCCTCGCTCAGTTTAGTGAGCCCGATGTTGTCCGATTTTTCCAGCGAGGTTTTCAGGTGTTCGGTGGCCATCAATGCCCGGCGCAATTGCATCACTTCTCTGGGGTTGATTTTCCCCACGGCAGTTTTGCTCATCAAGCGCTCCAGGTCGCCGATGTTGCGGATATATGGTGCGATTTCGTTGGAAAATTCATCCTGCTGAAACAAAAACGAAACTATATCCTGTCGCTCTTTTATTTGGACCAGGCTGGTAAGGGGCAGCAACACCCATTTCTTCATTAAACGGGCGCCCATAGGGCTGATGGTTTGGTCGAGCACCTGCAGGAGGGAAACACCGTGTTCGTGGTTCGACTGCACCAGTTCCAGGTTCCGAATGGTGAAGCGGTCCAGCCAGAGAAAACGCTCAGGCTGTAACCTGCTGATGCCAGTAATGTGTTGCAGCCGGGTATTTTCGGTGGTGGAGAGGTAGTGTAGCGCCGCTCCTGCTGCTACCTGTGCCTGTTCGTGGTCTTCAATCCCGTATCCCTTCAGGCTTTGGGTTTGGAAGTGCTGCAGAAGTTTTTCACGACCAAAATCGTAGGTGAAAATCCAATCTTCCAGGGTATTGGTGTAAAAACGGTCACCAAACTGCGCGACGAATTCCTTCATCCTGCTTTTGGGTACAATTACTTCAGAGGGTCGGAAACTTTGCAACAGTTTGTCAACGCTGGAAGCATCGGCTTCGGCAACAAAAAACTCTCCGGTACTGATGTCGAGAAAAGCCAGTCCAAAACGTTCATTTTTGGCATAAGACAGCGTGGCCAGAAAATTATTCTGATTGTGTTCCAGCAGGGCATCGTCGGTGGTGACGCCTGGTGTAACCACCTCTGTAACAGAGCGGTGCACCACTTTGCCTGGTTGGGGTTTTTCCATTTGCTCACAAATCGCCACACGGTATCCTGCCCGTACAAGGCGGGGTAAGTAAACATCCATGGCATGGTAAGGGAAACCCGCCAGTTCTACATCCAATCCGCCATTGTTGCGGCTGGTCAGGGTGATGCCCAGCGCTTTGGAGGCCTTCACAGCATCCTCTCCAAACGTTTCATAGAAATCGCCTACCCGAAACAACAAGATTGCATCGGGGTATTTGGTTTTTACCTGCACATATTGGGTCATGAGTGGGGTGAGCGCGGGTGCGCCCCCTTTTTCAGATCCTTTTTTTCCGCTTTTGGCCATAATTTCAGTACTTGGCTGGCAAAATTAGTGCATTCAAGGACTTTTCGGGACCTGTCTACAAATTTCCACCAATATTTATCCGCTGTGGACATTTGTTTTGAATTCCATTGTCATTAAAATTAAATTAAAATATACACTATAAGCATCAAAAAATGATCACATAGGCTCTTAAAAATAAAATAGCGAATTATATTCGCAAAGCCAAAGCGGGCTTGGTGTATGGTAAATATGTTTCGGGATAATTGGCATTATCGTTTTTTTTAACCCATTTAATTTTAGTGGTGAAAAATCAATGCAAGGTGGTTTGGGATGGGTAAATCGCTCTATCGGATACAAATTTCGCTGCAACGATCTTAAACCACTCTGATCCAAACAATAAGGCCCTTTGTCACCTGATTAATGCCATATTTTGCCTGCTATATTTAATCCAATGCATGTTGCATTCACAAACAAACTACTTACTATGAAGAATTGGTACGCTTTTTTACTTTTCGTGTGCCCCCTTTTCTTACCATCTGAACACCTAAGTGCGCAAACCCTTCAAACGCTTACCTTTCACGCCCCGGGAGAGCGAATCCCCATAACCTTGCAACCCGGCGTGAACACCGTGCAGGTAATAGACCTGGAGTTAGGTAAGTTGCACTCTTTTATTGCCGTTGGGGCATCAAAAGGGCAAAACAACACCTTTGAAACCCATTTTACAGATGTGGCCCTGGAAACCAAGGCCATCATCCTTACGCCTGCCGACCGTCCGCAATGGCGGCGTTGTGTCGCACCCACTACGGCGGTTGAACTCAGCATCACCGTTGCAGGCGATGCTTTCCTTCCGGGGTGTCGGCCTTTTTATCGGTAAACTGCGAAGAATGTGAGCACGACAGCAGTTGGAAGGATCACTTCAATGAAAAAGTGGAACAGGTTCTGGCCAACATCAGTGTAGTACCTGGGGTAGCCGCTTCCAGTCTGGTGACCAACACTTTGATTGGCGGCGATTGTTTTGACATAGCAAATATTACCTCTACGGGCAATACCAACTCGCGGGGTACCTTCAGCAATGGCAATACCAGTATCGGTATACCAGCAGGAGCGGAATTGTGTTCGGGCCATGTAAACATTACACCAGGGCCGAACAACTCACAGAATGCCAACAATGGATTTAATACCAATAGTGCGGACGACCCAGACCTTGCCACCCTCACCACTGGCAATCAGTACGATGTTTCGAAAATCGAATTTGATTTTACGCCAACAGCGAATACAGTACAATTCAACTTCGTTTTTGCATCAGAGGAGTATTGCGAATTTGTGAATACCCAGTACAACGATGTATTTGGCTTTTTCATCAGCGGGCCCGGGATTTCTGGCGTGCAGAACCTTGCAATCATTCCAAATACCACAACGCCCATTACCATAAACGACGTCAACCACTTGAGCAATACCCAATATTACGTCAACAACAATACCTGGAACCCTTGCCAGGGTCAACCCGTGCAGGCCATCAACGATTGCCAGTTTGATGGCTGGACGACAGTGCTTACGGCAGTGGCCAACGTGGACTCTTGTGAAACCTACCATATAAAATTGGCCATTGCCGATGTAGCAGATGCCTTGTATGCTTCCGCCGTCTTTCTGGCCGCCAACTCCTTCAATGCTGGTGGGAACATCAAGCCGGAGTCGGTGTATCCCGCTGGACAAACCTATATTTATGAAGACTGCGGTCCGGGCGGCTTTATCCGCTTTACCCGTGTTGGAGGTGATGTTTCCCAGCCTTTCGTGGTGAATTATTCCATTTCTCCCAACAGTACCGCCACCTGGGGTGTGGATTATGCTGCTTTGCCCAACCCGATTATCATACCAGCCGGGGCTACCTATATAGACATTCCAATCACCGCGTTTCAGGATTTCATAGCAGAGGGCGATGAAACTATCATCCTGAATGTGGGTTCCTCCTGCAGTTGTTCTACCTCTGAGGTAGAATTCATCATCAAAGACAAGCCGCCATTGGAGGTTACCTTGGATGATCAGACGCTTTGCGGGGGCAGCAGTGCCACCTTAACCCCTGCGCTCAGCGGCGGTTTGTCGCCTTTTACCTATTTGTGGAATACAGGATCTACTGCCACGAGTATCACTGTCAACATGAACGGAACCAACACTTACACGGTGACCGTAACCGATAAATGTGGCACTACCTCCACCGCCACCGCTACGGTGACCTTACAGCCACAGCCCACCGCAACCTTGTCGGGCAGCGGTTTTTTCTGCGAAGGGCAGCCAGGAACCGTGAACCTGACCATTAATTTCACCGGTACGGCCCCCTGGGAACTCACCTACAATGCAGGTGGTACTACCGTTACAGAAATTTTCAATACTACCCCTGCAATGATCATGGCCACTGATCCAGGCGCCTACAACCTCATCAGCGTCACGACAGTGGCAGGTTGCCCTGGAACGGTGTCTGGTAACGTGAACCTAACGGAATACAATGTTGACGTAAGCCTGAATCCCACCAATCCTGCCTGCAATGGACAAAGCAACGGCAGTGTGCAGGCAGTTCCTTCCGGCGGCGGAACGCCCTATACCTATATGTGGAATACTGGCGCTACTTCCGGAACACTTTCCAACCTTATGCCAGGCACCTACAACGTAACGGTATCAGATTCTCACGGCTGTACAGAGATCGCCTCCGTTGACCTCACTGAGCCGCCTCCAATAACAGCTTCAGCAACACCTACTACCAACATAGATTGTTATACACCGATTGGAAATGCTGATCTGACCCCTGAGGGCGGAACACCGGGATATACCTACAGTTGGAGCAATGGTTCCACACAGCAGGATCCAGACTTTAGCACCGGGGGCACCTTTACCGTAACGGTAACCGATAGCCAAGGCTGCACCACCACCACTACTGTCACCATTGCGTCGAATATTACCCCGCCGGTTGCTGCTGCTAACTTTACGGGTCAAATTACCTGTACCAATACTTCGGTAACCATCAACGGAAACGGATCTTCTCAGGGACCAGAATTCACCTATGAATGGAGCGGGCCTTCGTTCATTTGTTGTGAAACTACCCTGAACCCGCAAGTGGATCAAGGGGGGACCTATACCTTGACCGTGACCAACGGCATAAACGGTTGTACCTCCACCACTTCGGTCACCATTCCTGAGAATACCAACCCACCAGTTGCAAACATTAATCCTCCGGGGCAAATCGGTTGCAACACGCCTACGCTTACGCTAAATGGCAACGGCACCACAACAGGCGCTGGTATTGTATACACCTGGAGCACGCTGGATGGAAATTTTACCTGCTGTACCAATACCCTCAACCCGCAGATCAACCAGGAGGGCACTTATACCTTGTCTGTTGTAAACAACAACAACGGATGTACGGCCGAAACAAGCGTCACCATTGTTGGAAATACCATTCCTCCTGATGCCGTGGTCGCTCCTCCGGGAACGGTGACTTGTTATGACCCCGAAATAACCATTGACGGTACCGGCTCCTCCACTGGTTCGAATTTTACCTACCAATGGACGACCACCAATGGAATGATTACGGGTGGGGGAAATACGCTCAACCCAACCGTTAATGATGGCGGTACCTATACTTTAGTGGTCACGAATACCGACAACAACTGTACCGCCACCGTTACCGTGGTTGTTCCGGAAAACAATACGCCACCTGTTGCCGTAGCGATGGCAATTGGTGGCATCACCTGCCAAACGCCGAATATTGTTATCAATGGCAATGGCTCCTCCACCGGCCCCAGTTTCAGTTATGAATGGACCACTTTTGATGGCAATATCATCAGTGGAGAAAACACCCTTAACCCGACAGTGAATCAGGGTGGCACCTATACCCTGGTGGTAACCAATGGCGACAACGGTTGCACCAAAACCGTCTCGGTCACCATTCCGGAGGATGCCAATATTCCGGTTGCCAATGCCGGCCCTGATCTGGAACTCAATTGTTACAACCCGACCATACAACTCAACGGTACGGCCTCTACCGGACCTGGCATCACCATTTTATGGACAGCCAACCCCGGCAACATCGTATCCGGCGCCAACACCCCAACACCAACGGTGAACCAGGTAGGCGTTTATACCCTGACGGTTTCGAATATTGGCAATGGCTGTGTGCAAACCGACGAAGTTGAGGTTACCCAAAATTTCAGTATTCCAACAGCGGCGATTGCACCGGCAGGCGTGTTGAATTGCTATGACCAGACCATCGACCTCGATGCCGGACCTTCTACGCAAGGCCCTGAAATTCAATTTGAATGGTATACCAACAACGGCTCCATCAGCAGTGGCGCGAATTCCGCCAACCCAACGGTAAGTGCGCCCGGAACCTATAATCTGATCGTGACCAATACCGAAAGTGGTTGTACCGCAACAGCCTCTGTTACGGTTACCCAAAATATTACACCGCCGATTGCCAATGCGGGTCTTGGTTTTGAGTTGGACTGCCAGCATCCAGACGGCATACTAAACGGATCGGGCTCTTCACAGGGATCCAATTTTGTCTACCTCTGGGAAACATTTGATGGCAATATTGTCAGTGGAGAAACAACCTTAACGCCACTGGTAGACGAAGCGGGCACTTATTACCTGACCGTCACCAACCTTGCCAATGGCTGTACGGCACAAAATACAACCGTAGTAACAGTAAACCAGAACTTGCCGGTGGCCAATGCAGGGCCCATTATGGAACTAAATTGTGCTAACACCACGATCATGCTGGATGGTACTTCCTCTGTGAATACCAATGGCGTTCAAATTACCTGGGTGGCCATTTCGGGCAACATTGTTTCCGGCGCAAATACCCTGACGCCTACTGTAAATCAAACCGGCATTTACCAGCTAACGCTGGTCAACAATCAGAACGGCTGTACCTCAACGGATGAAGTTTTCGTAGACGACAACATCATTTACCCCGATGCCATCATACAAGCGCCCTCCATCATCAACTGTGCCGCTTCTTCTGTGCAAATTGATGCCAACTCATCGTCCAATGGCCCCGAATTTTATTACCAGTGGACCACACCAAATGGCAACATCGTGTACGGTGATAATTCCCCCTATCCGGAAGTGGATCAGCCAGGCATTTATAACCTGGTGATAACCAATCAGGATAACTTCTGTACCGCTACCGCCACCGTAACAATTGGCATTGATACGATGCCGCCCCTTGCTTTCGCAGTAGCCAACGGCCAGCTTACCTGTGAGTTTCCGCAAACCACCCTGAACGGGACCGGTTCTTCTTCGGGCTACCAATATTTCTATCAGTGGACGACTTCGGATGGCAACATTCTGGATGGGGAACTTACCTTGAGCCCTACCGTGAATTTGCCGGGAACTTACACCCTCACAGTTTATAACATAGAAACAGGCTGTGAAAATACCGCAAACGCACTCGTTACAACGGCCACCCAGTTTCCGGTGGCCAATGCCGGCCCATTGCAGACCATAACCTGCACCAATGCCCAACTGGCATTGGATGGTAGTGGGTCGTCACAAGGTGGGCAGTATGCTTATGTGTGGTCCACCCAAAATGGCAACATAGTCTCAGGTGCAAATACCCTTAATCCGGTGGTGAATATGCCTGGTCAATACGACCTTTCGATCGTCAATACGATCAACGGCTGTACGGCTACCTCCTCAGTGAATGTCAACATCAACACCGTTTTGCCAACAGCAGTGGCTGCTCCGGCAGGGTTGTTGAGTTGTACCGTGACGACGCTTACCCTGGACGGAACAGGATCAAGCAGCGGCAACAGTAATTTTGTTTACCAGTGGACGACCGTCAATGGCAGCATTGTATCAGGTGACACTACCCTTAATCCGGTGGTGAATGCCGTGGGCAATTATACCCTCATTGTTACCAACCTGGCCAATGGCTGTACCGCTTCAGCGCTCACCAACGTAGCAGCAGACGCCAGCTTGCCTGTGGCTACCGCCGGGCCCTCCGACACCCTGAATTGCTATGTAAGCCAACTTGCGCTGAATGGCATTGGTTCCAGTCAGGGCCCTGAATTCACCTATCAGTGGTCCGGGCCAGGGATCGTCAGTGGCGGCAATACACTAACGCCTACTGTAAATGCTTCCGGCGCCTACGCGCTGCTGGTCAGCAATACTTCCAATGGCTGCACTGCCAATGGCGTTGTACAAATCATTGCCAATACCACACCGCCAATAGCGGAGGCCGGACCAACAGCAATCATCAATTGTTTCAACCCGACGCTTAGTTTGAGCGGCGTAGGTTCCAGCACAGGACCGGTATACACGTACAATTGGACGACGCCGAACGGCAACATCATTTCAGGCGCCAACACCCTCAGCCCAACGATTGATCAACCCGGTGATTACAGCCTTTTGGTGACCAACCTCAACAATGGTTGTATCAATTCGGATGCTGTCAGCATCAATATTGATGTCGCAGCGCCACAGGCGGAAGCCGGCCCCGATGGACTTATTACTTGCACAAATGCAACGGTCACCTTAAGTGGAACGGCCAGCCAGGGTGGTATATTTAGTTACCTCTGGACCACGGTTAACGGAAACATCGCTTCCGGGGATTCTACCCTCAACCCGATTGTGGATGCCCAGGCACCTACACCCTGTTGGTCACCAACAACCAAAATGGTTGTACCAGTGTGGATGTGGTTACCGTGGCAAAAGATGCCAATGTGCCAAATGCCGTTGCAACAGTACCGGGCGAACTCAATTGCATCACCAGTCAGCTCAGTTTGAACGGCAATGGATCGACCCAGGGCGGCGGCATCTCTTACCAGTGGACTACCCTGAACGGCAATATTGTGTCGGGCGCCAATACGCTCAACCCTGTGGTGAATCAGGCCGGACAATACACGCTGGTGGTGACCAATGCCAACAACAATTGTACGGCCCAGTTCTCTGCAAACGTAGTATTGAATGTAACACCTCCAATTGCTAACTCAGGTGCTCCCGGCGTGATTTCGTGTCAGACGCCTGTTATCACCCTGAATGGAGCGGCTTCCAGCCAAGGTGCAACCTTCACATACCAATGGACAACCGTAAACGGAAATATCCTTTCGGGCGCAACAACACTCAGTCCAACCGTTGACAAGGCCGGTTTTTACAAACTGGTAGTGACCAACACCCAAAATGGTTGCACAGCCTCCTCTCAGGTACAAGTGCTTCAGGACCAGAATACACCTGTTGCCAGTGCTGGACCAACAAAAGAACTCACCTGTAATGTTACCAGCCTGTCGCTGAATGGCAATGCCTCCAGTACCGGGGTTAATTTCACCTATCAATGGACTACGGTGGATGGCAACATAGTTTCTGGCGCGAATAGCCTGGCTCCAGTTGTGGATGCTCCGGGGACTTATAGTTTGCTGGTGCACAACACCTTAAATGGTTGCGATGCGGTATCAACCGTTGTGGTAACCCAGGATGTTCTTCCACCCGTGATTGTGGTAGCGCCACCTGCTATTTTAAATTGCCAGCTCACTGAATTCAATCTGGATGCCACAGGCGGCAGCACGGGTGCTGTGTTTAATTATGCCTGGACCACCCTGGGTGGAAACATTCAGCAAGGGGCTAACACCCAAACGCCGATGGTAGATCAACCGGGCACTTACAGCGTGCTGGTTACGAATACCTATTCGGGTTGTACGGCTACACTGGACATTCCCGTCGTGCAGGACATCAACTATCCAATTGCTGCCGCCGGGCCAACGGACGTATTGAACTGCACCCACCAGAGTTCTTTGCTTCAGGGTTCGGTGAACAATACAGGGCCAACTTATTCCTTGCTTTGGACCACCAGCAATGGTAACCTGGTATCTGGTATCAATACGCTTAACCCGGCAGTGGATCAGCCTGGCGATTACCTTTTGACGGTGACAAATCTGGTAAACCAGTGCACCGCTTCGGCCAGCGTGACGATCACACAGGACATTCAGCTCCCAGTGGTTGCCATTGCCAATGCGCCTACAATAACTTGCACTTACCCAAGCGTTTCGCTTAATGGTGCAGGCAGCAGCAATGGCGCAGGCTTTATTTACCAGTGGAGTACGCTTGACGGTGTAATTGTAAACGGGGCAAATGCCCTAACTCCGAGTGTTAGCGCCCCGGGCACTTACGAACTGTTGGTGACCAATACCAATAACAATTGCACCAATTCGGCAACGGTTTTGGTTCCAATTGATGTTACCCCACCAACCGTAAATGCAGGTCCAGCGGCTACCCTCACTTGTACAGTAACCACGCTGAGTCTGAACGGCGCTGGCAGCAGTCAGGGACCACAATTTGTATACGACTGGACCACCACCAACGGTCAGATTATCACCGGGGCCAACACCCTGAATCCGCTCATTGGGGATCCGGGAAGTTATACGCTGTTGGTTACCAATACCATTAACGGTTGTACCCAAAGTGCCTCGGTTAATATTGCAGAAGATGTTGTGTTGCCCCTCGCGGCAGCGGCAACACCTGGGGAATTGACCTGTACGCAAACCAGCCTTTTGCTCAATGGCTTGGGCAGTAGCGTGGGTGCTTTGTATTCCTACGATTGGACGGGGCCACTGGTAATTGCTGGCGGTACTAGTTTGGCACCAAGTGTCGGTAGCCCTGGTAATTATCAGATATTGGTTACCAACACCAGCACCGGATGCACCCAAACTGCTGATGTACTGGTTGCCCAAAATATCACAACACCTGCTGTCAATGCAGGTGCCGATGATCTGCTTACCTGCACCATTACCCAGCTGAGTCTATCCGCAACGGCCAGTGGTGGCGCCAGTGGTGTATCCTACAGTTGGATTGCCTCCAATGGTGGAAACATCATTGCGGGCGCCAATTCCGCAGCGCCATTAATCAACGCCGGTGGAACCTATACGCTGGTGGTGACGGATCTGTACAATGGCTGTACGGCAAGTGATGCCGTGATGGTGAATACGGATGTTGTTTTACCTGTGCCGATCATAGCATCCCCGAATTTGCTTACTTGTGCCGCCCAGACCGTCGACTTGAACGCTAATGCGAGCAACCAGGGGGCAGTGTTTTCTTATTCCTGGTCGGGTCCCGGCCTGCTGAGTGGCACTACTACGCTAACGCCGACGGTCAATGCTCCGGGTACCTATGCCTTGCTGATTACCAACAATTCCAACGGATGCACCGCAACGGCCCAAACTGTCGTGCCACAAAACATAGCCTTGCCTGCAGCAGAGGCGGGGCCTGGGTTTGAGCTAACCTGCACGGTTGATCAAGGAATCCTTAATGGCGCTGGAACGGCTACTGGTCCGGAATTCAGTTATGCCTGGAGTACGGGAAATGGAAACATCATTTCCGGAAACAACACGCTGCTGCCACTCGTCGATGCACCTGGAAACTATACCCTTGTGGTTACCAATACGGCCACGGGTTGTCTGGCCAGCGATCAGGTACAGGTTACCGAAAACACCAATGTGCCCGTTGGCATTACACTGGAAACCGACCCGCCGGCTTGTGGTGGGCAATTGGGCTCCATTCAGTTTGAAGCGGTTCAGGGCGGTGTTGGTCCTTACCTGTACTCCATTGATGGCGGCAACGCTTTTCTGTCGCTGAGTGACTTCAGCGACCTCAGTCCGGGCAATTACCAATTGGTCGTGCAGGATGTCAATGGGTGTGAATTTGAACAGGCGTTGAATTTCCCGGTGCCAGTGGAGCCAGCCATTAACATTAACCCCGAGATCAACCTTTCTTTTGGGGAGTCAGGGAAACTTACGGCCCTGATCAACATTCCACTCAACCAGGTGGATACCATAATTTGGTCGCCCATGGAGGGTATAACGCTCACCAACAAGCCCAATGAAGTACTGGTGATGCCGTTTAAAACGACCCAATACGAGGTTATCCTGATCAACAAGGACGGTTGTGAAGATCGCGCGACCATTATCGTCAGGGTTGATGATCCTGCGATCTGGGCGCCCAACGTCATCAATCCATTCAAACAGGATGGGAAAAACGACTTTTTCTGTTTGTTTGCACGGGATAACACGGTTAAGGTGATCAATACCCTTCGGATTTACGACCGATGGGGGAACCATGTTTTCCAGGCCGATGGCATACAGCCCAATGTGCCGCAATTGGGCTGGAACGGCACCTTCAGGGGGCAAGCCATGAACCCTGCAGTATTTGTTTGGTGGGCTGAAGTTGAGCTGGTAAATGGTCAAAAAATACTCTTGAAAGGCGATGTGACCATTGTCGATTAATCCAAACCATTACTAAACTCGGAATCTTGCCTGGCGGATGCACATTCTTAGAATCGTGCATCCGCCTTTTTATTGGAATTGGTTACCTTTGCGCTCCATTCATTTTTACACTTGAATAACCTATGTGGACCATGTTAGAAGGTTTTGAACATCTCTCTTCCCAGGAACTTGACGCGCTGATGGAAGCCCCTGTTTTAATCACCGTGTTAATTGGCGCAGCCGATGGCAATTTGGATCGCGATGAGCGCCATTGGTCGGACCGTCTGGTGCAGGTGAAAACCTATTCAAAACCACAATACGTTACGGCGTATTATAAGGTGGTGGCTGAAAATTTTCTTCAAAAAGTGGATCAGGCGATTGCTGCCTTGCCAGAAGGTGTTGAGGAACGCAGTGCCTTAATCAAATCCAAACTGGAGGCCTTAAACCCTGTTTTAGCCAAATTGGAAGGCCATCTGGGCGCTACTTTGTACAAAAGCTATGTGGGATTGGCTGCTGAAACCGCCAAGGCTTCCGGTGGTGTTTTCCGGATTGGCGCTATTTCCGCTGCCGAATACCAGTGGATTGAGCTTCCCATGCTGACGCCCATTGAGATGCCAGTGGGCGATGCCGATACTGAGGAGGAAGATTAAGCCGAAAGGGCTTTAGCCAAAAGTCTACAGTCTGTGGCTAAAGTCCTTTTTCCAAGGCCTTCCACAAACGGATGGTTTCCATCGCTTCCCGAACATCATGAACCCTTAATATACGCGCTCCGCGTTCCAGCGCTGCCATGTGCAGTGCGGTGGTGCCGTTAAGGGCTTCTGCGGGTGAAATATCGAGCAAGCGGCAGATCATGGATTTTCGGGAAAGGCCAGCCAAAACAGGGCATTCCAACACTTTTTCAAATACCGCCAGATTGCGCAGTAAGGCGTAATTCTGTTCCAGGGTTTTGCCAAAGCCAAAGCCTGGGTCTACGACGATGTCGTGGATACCCTTTGCCTTTAGTTGGGCAACTTGGGTGATGAGGTAATCCAGCACCTCGGTCACCACATCGGTATATTCGGGGTTGCGCTGCATGGTTTGCGGCGTGCCCTGCATGTGCATCAGCACATAAGCGCCGCCAAACTTCCCGGGTACATCCCACAATTCAGGGTCGAGTTTTCCTGCGGAAACATCGTTGAGGATGTGCGCGCCGGCATCAAAAGCCTCACGCGCTACTGCAGCCCTCCAGGTATCTACCGATAACATTACCGCCGGAAACTCCTGCTGCAGGGCCGTCACTATTGGTACAACCCGCTGGCGTTCCTCCTCAAATGACACGTTGGCTGCTCCGGGCCGGGTTGATGCGCCACCGATATCCAATATCGCGGCACCATCATTAAGCATTTTCTCGGCCTGCCGCAGTGCCTGTTCGACAGTACTGACCCGGCTGCCGGCGTGGAAGGAGTCGGGAGTTGTATTGATGATGCCCATGATTTTGGGCTCCGTAAGATCGAGGAGTTGTCCCCTGCAGTTAAGGGTGTGCATGGCTTGCGCGTTTATTTTTTACCCATATCGCGAATCCAGGCGCTGATCAGGGCTATTCCTTCCCGGTGGGCCAGTTGCCGGCCAATCTCGGGCATCCGGATGCCGGTATCGTCGCTTTCCATCCGAAACAACAAAATGGATTCCTGTGGTTTGCCGGGATAGATGCCATATTTGCGTTTTCCAGCACCCCTGCCTGCGGCCACCGGTGGTTTGAATATGCCGAGGTGTTCCGGGCTCACTTCCGGGCTGTTTAAAAACAAGCCCGAGGTATTGGCCGGCCCGTTGGGGTTGTGGCAATGGGCGCAGTTGGCATCCAGGTAGGCGCGTGCAGCAGCATCCCGGTTGGGATCGTCCATGGTGGCCAGTTGCGGCGCATTTTTTGCATCAAAATCGGCAGGGAGCTCCAGTAAGCCCGCTTGTTGCCATTGTTCCAGTTGTCCTTCGTGGTTGAGTTGCCGGGCGCTCACCCCGATGGGCGCAAAACTTCCATCGTAAGAATGGCAGCCCTTACATTGGTTGAGGTTGGGGGCAACATAAGCCAGGTCTATGTTTTTTCCCCGATCGTCGGTCCATTGAACGGGTAGGGTAGCGCCTGCAATTTCCATGACGGCTTCTGCCTGTTCTTCATCCCAGAGGTATTCCAGTGCCTTCCAACCTTGTTTTTCCCGCATTAAAAGGCGCGTTTCCAGGATTTTCCGGCCAAGTTCAGGGTTGCGTTTGTCGTGGTAATAAAAGAAGTTTTTGATCAACACGGCGCCCACCGGAAAATCAAAGGCACCCTTGGGGTCATACTGCATCTTTGTTCCTTCCGGAAGATAGATGAAACGCTGCTTTTCAGCATAGTCGGAGAAAAGGGGCATGTTGACGGTATAGGGGACGACCCCTTTCGCGGGCGTCAAATCTGCCAGTTTCCCCTGGAAAAAGCCATAGTCCGACAAGCGAAGTAGAGGGCCTGTCGGCGCTTTCTCAATTGTGCTAAACGACAAAAGGGCAAGCAGCAGCAAAAGGCCGGTGCAAATTTTTACCATGACCAATTATTAGAAAGTACATTGATACGGGATCGGGTCGCGACTGATGCCCTTGAATTTTTTATCTGCCTTCAGGTTGGCAAAACTGCCGTTGAGGTTGTCGTAAATACAAATTTGGTAGGCTGGTTTGCGCATGCCGTTGGCATCCAGATAATCGGGGTTTTCAATGCCATCAAACAGGATTTTTGGCACTTTTCGGCCAAATTTCAACCAAAAAACAAGCCCCAGCTTGTTTTTTCGGCTGGGCGTCATTTTGGTGTCGGAGTAAATGTTGTGGTGCACCTCGATGTGGGCAGGGTAGGGGTTGTAACTTTTGTCGTTGATCGGGTTTTCCGAAATAAAATAACTCACAATGGCGGTGGAAGCGGTTCGGTTTTCCCAGATCCGGTTTTCGTACACTTCAACATCGCGCGTAGCCAAAATCATCACACCGGTGCCCGGGGGCACTTTGCCAACGATGTTTCCTTTGGGGGCAAAGTTTTTATGGTTGTTTCGGATGATTTGATTCTTGTACACCTTGACATGGCCACCCTGCTTCTTGGGCAGGTCGGGCAGGTCAAATACCAGTATGCCACCGGTGTTGTCGTACGATTGGTTTTCAAATACCCAGGCATTGGTGGTGTTTTCAATTTCGATGCCGGCTACGTTATTTCTGGCCGTGCAATGGCTTACCCAAACACTGTCGGATTGCCCTACGTAGATGCCGGCATCAGAGGCGCCAATGGCAGTACAGTATTCAATGACCACATTTTTGCATTGCACCGGGTAGAGGGCATAGGCGCCGTTCGACGATTTTGGTTTTCCGGTCCACCGTGCAGTAATGTTCCGGAATACCAGGCTGTCCACGCCCTGGGTTTTGATCAGGTCACCCTTGCTGTCTTCAATGGTAAAGTCCTGCAGGACAATTCCTTTTGCATTGGTGACCTTAAGTCCCTCCGCTCCCTGAAGCTGATGTTTAAACGTCAGAATGGTTTTGTTCATGCCGGCGCCCTGGATGACGATATGGTTCTTTCCATCCAGCCAAAGGGTATTGCTGAGTTCAATGTTGCCCTCTGGCAGGGTGATGACAGCGCCGTCTTCTGCCATGATCAGTTGGGTCTGGATTTGTTTTTCCAGCGCACTTTGGCCAAATACACAGCCAGGGAGCAAAATAATGAGCCAGGCGAGAAATTTTTTCTTGAACATGTTACACATCATAATTTAGTATGGGTGACAACCATTTTTCTGCTTCCTGAACGCTGATGCCTTTTCGTTGGGCGTAGTGTTCGACCTGATCGCGACCAATTTGTCCTACGCCGAAGTATTTCGCTTCAGGATGATCGAAGTACCAGCCACTGACTGCGGCGGCGGGTTGCATGGCAAAACTTTCGGTCAGGGTTATGCCCAATTGATCCGGTTGCAGCAATTCCCAGAGGGTTGCCTTTTCGGTATGATCGGGACATGCAGGATAACCTGGCGCCGGGCGAATGCCCTGGTATTTTTCGGCAATGAAACCAGTATTTTGCAAGCTTTCCGCAGGCACATAGCCCCAAAAATCTTTCCGCACCAGTTCGTGCATGCGCTCGGTGAGGGCTTCCGCCAGCCTGTCGGCGAGGGCTTTGAGCAGGATAGCCTGGTAATCGTCGTGGTTTGCTTCAAATTGGGCCACCCAAGGGTCCAGCCCGATGCCCGTTGTTACGGCAAAGGCGCCCAGGTAACCCTGGCTGCTCCCATCGGCCGCCACTGGGGGAACGAAATCGGCCAGACAGAAATTGGGTTGTCCGACTGCTTTAAGCATTTGTTGCCGCAGATGATGGAGCCGGGTGCGTTCCTGGTTCCTGTTTTCGTCGGTGTACAAAATGATATCATCGCCCGAACTGGCGGCCGGGAAAAAGCCAATCACAGCGCGGGCCTTCAGCCATTTTTCCGAAATTATGCGTTGCAGCATCTCCTGCGCATCTTCATAAAGCGATTGGGCTTCTACGCCAACAACCTCATCCCGAAGGATCTCCGGGAATTTGCCCGCCAATTCCCAACTTTGGAAAAAGGGTGTCCAGTCGATGTACGGCAACAGATCGTCCAACGGATAGTCCTCAAAAACGCGGGTCCCGGTGAATTTGGGCTGCTTGGGCTGGTAATCCGACCAATTGATGGGCATGGCATTCTTCCGGGCATCCTGGTAGCTCAGGTACGATTTAGCGCTCTGCCGGGCGGCGCGGGTGGTCCGGATGCGGTCGTATTCCTCCCGTATTTGCGAAACAAATGCCTGGTGGTCGGCCTGGTTCTCGGTGAGCAATGCGCTGGCCACTGCCACACTTCTGCTGGCATCCAGCACATGGATGACCGGTGCAGCATGGTAATGGGGCTCAATTTTTACGGCAGTATGGGTTTTAGAGGTGGTGGCGCCGCCAATTAACAGCGGCAGGTTCATGCCCTGGCGCTGCATTTCTTTGGCTACGTGCACCATTTCGTCCAGTGAGGGTGTAATAAGCCCGGAAAGTCCAATGATGTCCACCTGATGCTCCCGTGCTGCCTGTAGTATTTTTTCTGCGGGCACCATAACCCCCATGTCGATGATCTGGTATTCGTTGCAGCCCAGTACCACGCCGACGATGTTTTTGCCAATATCATGAACATCACCTTTCACCGTGGCCATCAGTATTTTTCCCTTGGCCTTTGCACCCGGGCCTTTCCCTGCTTCGATGAATGGGGTGAGGTAGGCAACGGCCTTTTTCATCACCCGCGCACTTTTAACCACCTGGGGCAAAAACATTTTACCGGCGCCAAAAAGGTCGCCCACATGATTCATGCCGGCCATCAAGGGGCCTTCGATAACATCAAGGGGGAGGGCATACTTTTGCCTGGCCTCCTCAATGTCTTCGTCGATGTATTCGGTGATGCCTTTTACCAAGGCGTGTTTAAGGCGGGCTTCCACTGGTGTGTCGCGCCAAGCCAGGTCGCGTTCGATCGTTTTTCCGGCGTTTCCACGAAGGGATTCGGCGAAGCGTACCAGTTCCTCTGTTGCGCCAGGATGGCGGTTAAAGAGCACGTCTTCAACCCGAAGCAACAGGTCTTTGGGTATCTCCTCGTACACCTCAATCAGTCCGGCATTCACGATGCCCATATCCATTCCTGCCTGTATGGCGTAGTACAGGAAGGCGGCGTGCATGGCTTCGCGCACGCGGTTGTTGCCCCGAAAAGAAAATGACAGGTTGCTCACCCCGCCGCTGATTTTTGCGCCCGGACAGCGTTGTTTGATCTGGCGGGTAGCCTCAATGAAATTGATGGCGTAATCGTTGTGCTCCTCGATGCCGGTGGCCACAGCAAAGATGTTGGGGTCGAAAATGATGTCCAGCGGATTGAATCCCACTTCCTGCGTAAGAATATGGTAAGCGCGTTCGCAAATGGACACTTTCCGTTCGATGGTATCGGCCTGCCCTTGCTCGTCGAAAGCCATCACCACAACCGCTGCGCCGTAGCGACGGCAAATTTTGGCATGGTGGATAAAAGCCGCTTCACCCTCCTTCATGGAAATGGAATTGACGATGCTTTTGCCCTGCAGGCATTTCAACCCGGCTTCGATTACGCTGAATTTGGAAGAATCCACCATGACCGGTAATTTGGCAATATCGGGTTCTGCGGAAAGCAGGTTCAAAAATTCCACCATGGCCTTCTCAGAGTCGAGCAGGCCTTCGTCCATGTTTACATCGATGATTTGTGCGCCGGCCTCCACTTGTTGGCGGGCCACCGAGAGTGCTTCGCCCAATTCCCCGTTTTTGATCAGGGTGGCGAATTTTTTTGAGCCCGTTACATTGGTGCGCTCTCCAATGTTGATGAAATTGGTGTTTTCCCGCAAAATTAAGGCCTCCATACCCGAATACATGCTGTAGGGCGAGGGTGGCGCAGGTTTTCTCGGCGCAATGTTTTGAACGTGCCTGGCGATGTGCCGGATATGATCGGGGGTGGTGCCGCAGCAGCCACCGGCGATGTTGACGAGCCCTGACAAGGCAAATTCTTCCACAAAACTGCACATTTGGTGGGGCGTTTGATCGTACTCGCCAAATTCATTGGGCAGGCCGGCATTGGGATAAGCGCTGACATAGCAATCGGCCATGGTGGAGAGCGCTTCCAGATGGGGGCGCATTTCTTCGGCACCAAGGGCGCAGTTGAGCCCTACGGAAAACGGATTGATGTGCCGCACCGAAATGAAAAACGCCTCAACTGTTTGTCCGCTGAGGGTACGGCCGGAGGCATCGGTGATGGTACCTGAAATCATTACCGGGACCTTTTTACCAAGTGTTTCAAACACTTCATCAATAGCGTACAGTGCGGCTTTGCAATTAAGGGTATCGAAAATGGTTTCTACCAGCAAAACATGCACGCCACCTTCCATCAATCCCCTCACCTGATCCGCATAGGCGTTTTTTACCTGATCAAAGGTGACTGCGCGATAGCCGGGGTCGTTCACATCCGGAGAAAGCGACAGTGTTCGGTTGAGCGGGCCGATGGCTCCGGCGGCAAACCGGGGCCGGTCGGGTGTTTGGGTTGTATAGTCGTCGCAGGCGCGCCGGGCTATCCGCGCCGCCTCCAGGTTGATCTCATAAGCCAGATCGCTGGTATCGTAATCGGCCTGTGCGATGGTAGTGGAACTGAAGGTGTTGGTTTCAACAATATCGGCCCCGGCTTCGAGGTAGGCGCGGTGGATGTCTTCAATTACATCCGGCCGGGTAAGGCAAAGCAAGTCGTTGTTGCCCTGAAGGTCGCGGTGAAAATCTTGAAAACGCTGCCCCCTGAAATCTGCCTCGGTAAGGTTTCTCTGTTGAATCATGGTGCCCATGGCACCGTCGATGATGAGTATGCGTTGCTGAACGGCCTTGTTCAAGGCTTCAAGTATGGAGTCGTATGATTGCAAAACGGACGGTTTAAAGGGCAAAGTTAGCCACCTGCAGCAGTAAAACAGCGACTGGGGTAATATTTGTCAATTTCAAATAAATGCGCAAAAGCACATGTAAAGGCGAAGAAAAAATGCTTTCAGGCCTTTTTATGTGCTCTTGGCAAAATAAAAAAATGCAATAGGGCTAAGGGTGTTTTTGCCTACCCGGGTGAATATGCTACAAATTTGGGCAAATTCGGAATCGGGAAAATATTTTACGGCTTGCCATTCGGTGCGAATGGCTTGTTAGCAAAGTGAAGGGGAGCAGACCTAGACGCGTTGTGGCATTTGGCCGCGGGCACTCATCGGAACCCGCATGTCGGGGCCAGCAGCAATGCCCCGGAGTTGATCCAGCGTGTATTGGCTGCGCAGCAGATCGTATACCTCCGTCACCTGATCGCGGGTTAAAGAAGGGAATTCGTTGAGAAACTCGTTCACGCTGACGCCGATTCGGAGAAAATCAACGAGTGTTTCAACACGTATTCGGGTGCCGCTGAAGACGGGGGCGCCCTCCTGGATTTCAGGGTGTACGGAAATGGCAGTTGTTCGAGTGATCCGGTGGAGATTTCTGATGGATTAGTCCACCGGGAATGTGCAAATTGAATTTCGATTAATAGAAACGGAAGTAGACCGCTAATGTAGTAAACTTATTCAATTGCCAAATAATATTTTAAGGAAATTTTAAAAAAAATCAGGGATTACCCCGAATGTTTTTGTGCACAAGCGGCCAATTCCTCGCTAAAGCGTAATATGCCCACCCTACATCCCACGCTTACAAATACTTGTCCCCAAACTGTTCCTTCACCTTCCCTGTCACCTGTTTGATTTCCTGTTCTTTGGATTTGGGATAAATCAGGAGCGCATCGGTTTCGTCGACTATGATATAATCGTGCAAATCCTTCAGCACAATGAGTTTGTTGGGCTGGGTACGGATGAGGCAATTGCTGGAATCCAGTGCCAGTGCTTGTCCTCCTTGTATCACATTTTTTTGCGCGTCTTTTTCGCATTCTTCGTACAAGCTGGCCCAGGTACCCAGGTCCGACCAGCCTACTTCTGCCGGAATGGTATACACGTTTTCGGCTTTTTCCATGATGGCAAAGTCTACCGAAATGTTCGGGGTGCCAGGGTAAACAGCATTGATGAAATCTTGCTCGGTCGGTGTGTTGTACTGATCCTTTCCCTGCAGCAGCATGGTGTAAATCTCGTTGGCGTAGGTTTCAAAGGCTTGCAAGACTGAACGAACGTTCCAAATAAATATTCCGGCGTTCCAGAGGTATTCACCGGAGTCTACAAAAGATTGAGCCACGGCGAGTTCTGGTTTTTCCATGAAGCGTTTGACCTTAAACACGCCGTCGGCAGCCGCATCGCCGAAATGTATGTAGCCGTAACCAGTGTCGGGACGGGAAGGCTGTATGCCCAGCGTAACCAAAGCATCGTGCTGGCTGGTAAAGTCGATGCCCTGCTGCACTTTTTCCAGGAAGGCAGTTTCTTTCAGGATAATATGGTCGGATGGCGCCACAATCATGTTGGCATCGGGATCCAAGCCAGCGAGTTTGAAGGCCGTATAGGCGATGCACGGCGCTGTATTGTTTCTGCTGGGTTCGCAGAGCACCTGATCCGCTGTGATTTCTGGCAATTGCTCCAGCACCAGGTCGCGGTAGGCTGCATTGGTCACAATGTAGATATGGGAGGCCGGACAAAGGCCGAGGAAGCGTTCGAAACTGAGGCGCAGGAGGCTTTTTCCGACGCCCATCATGTCGAGAAATTGTTTCGGACGGGATTCCCTGCTGCCTGGCCAGAAACGGCTGCCAACGCCACCGGCCATAATGGCCACATAAGTATGCTTCATAAAAAAGATTTTGTAAGGTTAAAGTTAGGCGTTATTTCAGGAGTGTGAGGTAAAACTGGCCCACCATCTGATCGGTGTAGTTTGCTTTGATTTTTTCCCTTCCTTTGCTGCCCATGGCAATTGCGGTTTCAGCGGGAACATCACAGGCGTGCAGCATGGCTTCAAAAAGTGCCTGTGTGTTTTTTACAGGCACCAGGTAGCCACTTTTACCGGGGTCAACCATTTCCCGGCATCCTGCTGTGTCGGTTGCTATGACGGGTTTTCCCATCGACATGGCCTCCAGCAGCGTCCGGCTCAATCCTTCGCGGTAGGAAGGCTGTACAATCCAGTTGGATTTCCGGATGAATGGCCGCACATCGCGAACCGAGCCCTTATACACTATGGCGCCTGTTTGCACCCATTGCAGCAATTCCCTGCGATCGATATGTGCCGGGTTGCCATCGTCGAGTTGCCCCAAAATCCAGCATTCGGCATAAGGGCGTTCCTTGCGCAACATGGCCGCCGCCGCCGCAAATTCGCGCAAACCTTTGTCGTACAGCAAGCGGCCCAAATAGGTGAAAACCATGCGGCCTGGTTCAGGCGCCGTGCCATCTGGCGCATAATGCTGTACGTCTATGCCACATCCGGGCACATGCATGCTTTTCGCTGGGGCGGTAAGCCGCTCCCTGACCATCAGATCAAGGTCTTCCTTGTTTTCAAAAACTACTTTTCGCGCAGATTTAAGGGAGATCCGGTACAATTGTTTCGCGATCCAGGGTATAAATCCGCGGTGCAAAAAGGTATAACCCAGCCCGGTGACCACACAAATGGAAGCCGTTCCGGTCCACCGCGCGGCAATATTGCCAAACACATTCGCCTGAATGCCAAAATGCACCACCTGATTGGGTTGGATGGCGCTAAACTGCCGGTAGAGTTCCAACAAGAGCCTGATGTTCCTGACCAAACCCGTTGAGTTGCGTTGAAAATGCCGCAGCGCGTAAACTTCCACGCCAGGTTCCTGCAACAGGAGGCTGACCGATTCGTCGAGGGGCGCCAAAACGGCAATACGATAGCCCTCCGCCTGCAAAGCCCGGATGAGGGGCAGGCGGAAATGGTAAATCGACCAGCATTGGTTCGCCACCAGTGCAATGGTCTTGCCAGTTCCTGTTCCTTGCTCAGGAGGGCTTATAGGCGCTGTAAACGGCCCTGATACCATCCTCGAGGCGGATTGTTGCTTTCCAACCGAGTCCATGTAATTTGCTTACGTCCATTAATTTTCGGGGTGTTCCATCGGGTTTACTCAAGTCGTGGCGGATTTCGCCGTCGTACCCAACCACGCGCCTAACCATTTGCGCCAATTCCAGGATAGCGATATCATCGCCTATGCCAATATTCACCAGCCCAGGTTCGTCCCAGGTTTTCATCAGGAACAAACAGGCGTCGGCCAGGTCATCTACATGCAAAAATTCGCGGCGCGGGGTGCCAGTGCCCCAAATGGTAACAAAAGGATCTTTGTTTTGCCTGGCCTCATGAAACTTGCGAATCATTGCCGGCAGTACATGGCTGTTGTTGAGATCGTAGTTGTCGTTCGGGCCGTATAAATTGGTGGGCATGACCGACACAAAATTGCAGCCGTACTGGCTCCTGTAGGCATCGCACAATTTGATGCCGGCTATTTTGGCAATGGCATAGGGCTCATTGGTGGGCTCCAGCGGGCCCTCCAGCAGGTATTCCTCCTTGAGCGGTTGGGGCGCCAGTTTCGGATAAATACAGGAAGAGCCCAGAAACATCAGTTTTTTTACCCCGCTTTGCCAGGCGGCATGGATCACATTGGCTTCAATCATGAGGTTGTCGTACAGAAATTCTGCGCGAAACCGGTCGTTGGCCAGGATCCCGCCGACTTTGGCCGCCGACAGGAACACATAATCCGGTTTTTCCTGGTAAAAAAAATGCTGCACCTCGGCTTGCACCCGCAGGTCGAGGGCTGCGGAACTGCGGCCTATAATGTTGTTGTACCCTGCCTTTTCCAATCGGCGAACGATGGCAGAACCCACCATGCCGCGATGACCGGCAACGTATATTTTTGCATTCAAATCCATGGTTGCTAAGTTAGTGCCTGTTTTTGGGTATTGCGCTCAATCATTCGCAGCATGATGATATTATATACAATGTAAATTAAAGCCTGAAGTCCGGTAAACCATGCTATGGTATGGATCAACGGAGTACCAATTTTCGATAAATACAGGGCCGGGAGAAGGGTGCTGGCCAAAAGCACGGTAAAGGTCAATAAAATTTCCTGACGCCCCAAAATGAAAAAGCCCATGCTTGTTGGATTGTTCAAAAATTTCAGGAAGGCCCATACCGCAGCAAATGCTGCCAGATGACCTGCAAAATGCCATTCTGGACCCAAAACAAGCACAAAAAGACGGGGCCCCAAAAAGCGATTGGCGCGAAATACAACAATCCTGGCAACAGCCAAACCGCCCAGTGACGTATGATTACTGTGGTGGAAAATTTGCCGCTGTTGTAAAGGTCTTGAAAATAGCGATAGTTGTATTGGCTGACAGCAGCCTGAATCAAAGATAATGGCAAGCCGCACACGCGCAGTGCCATGAAATAGGCCGCTGCTGATACATTATCGTATAGGCCTGCAATGATCAGAACCATTGCCTGATCTGATAATGCCGACAATAGATTGCTGACTGGCAGCAGCGTGGTTGTCTGGCGATGTCGAACCAGTAGGGCCCTGCTATCAGAAATGGATGCAGGAAACTCCGGTATTGGTATCTTATTTTGTATAATAAATACGAGACCAGGCAAAAGGTTTGCTGTGATAAAAACAGGCATCAAGGCTACTTCTCCGTAAAGCCATCCTGCTGCCAGGCTGCCAGGATAGGCCAACAACGCACCCCATATCCGAAGTTGGTTGAGTGCACGATACGAACTTTCACTTGCCAACCATTGTAAATTCAGTTGGTGAAACCCATACGTCAGCAAGAAAAGCAGGATCGGCACTACCGCCGGGTTTTCAGGCAAAATCAGGATAACTGGCAGGGCAACCAAAAGGGAAAACAGCAAGTGCAAGAGCATACCAAGACCCATTAATTTTTTCCTTTCCTCCGGGCTTTCAGCTTGAAAAAGCGCCAGGTCGGTGCGCAATTGGGAAAATGACCACAAGAGGGCCGCGCCAGCCACTGCCAAGCCCCATTGCCCAAGGGCTGAGGGGGAGTAAATTCTTGTCATAAAGGGAATGGAGCCATAGGTTGCAAATTGGGCAAGGACGTTACCTGCCAACAATTTGACCTGGACCATTTTTCGATATGGTAGCCACTTTTTCAAGGGTTTTGGGCTTGCATTTTGCGGTAACGGATTATTCGGGCCGGATTGCCTGCCACCACTGCAAATGGCGGAACCGGACGTGTTACCACGGCGCCTGCCCCGATGATTGCCCCCTTCCCAATGCTTTCAGTTTGTGGAAGAATAATGGCGCCGGATAGTACCTTTACATGGTCGCCAAAGGTAAGGCTGCTGTAAAGGATGGGGTTGTCCTCAAAATTCATATTTGGGCCATCAACCGGGTGTGAATGGGTGTAAACCCTAACTTGATCTGCTAGGAAAACATCATTACCAAGGTGTAGACCTCCGGAATAATCAATGGTTGCTCCCCGGCCAATTTCAACATGTTTGCCCATTTTCAAGTTGGCCTTCGGGTTGGGATGTGCGCTGTGAATCCGGGCAAACCTGCCGACAGAAACATCCCTTGCGCCAAACGCTAAGCCTATGATCCGCTGTCGGATTTGACGAAGGCCGGGAAGCATGAACAACGCAGTGTCGCGGCACATTAAATACAGTACATGGATGATGATCTTACACATCAGAATCAGATATATGCCCAAAAGTAAGCCATTGTGCCAAATTGAATGCTGCTATCAGAATGGAAATTTATAACAGCCAAGGGCTTAGGTAATTATGTTTATTTCAGTAAAACCTGACCTGGAATACCTTAATTTTGTCGAATGTGGATCAATGATTCGATTGCATACACCGCTTTTGCAACAAACATGCTAGGGAAATCCCTGTCTTTTTCATCCATGGTGGCTCGATGCCTGTTGTGACCATTGGTTACCTTACGTCCACATGAATCTCAAAAGTAATTTGGCCACATTGTTGTAAAGAAGCCCTGGGGCTGCGCTATTTTACCATGCCACCGCTAACGCCCCGATTGGGATACTGGCCCGCTGAATGCCTGTTTGCCCCGATTGGGTTGCCCCGTCCAATGTATGCATTGCACGCCTTGCAGCCGGGTGCATCGGCTGACTTATGGGCTAACAATCGAAATCATCAGGTGAAAACATTCCGGCACCTCAAAATACCCGCAACAACCAGTCCGGCTGAAGCCTGGGCAAACCTGAATGAACTTTCCCGGCGGCAAATCAAGAAGGGCAACCTGCAGTTGAAGTTGGTAAAAGGGGCAAGCGTTCAGCACTTGCATATGTTAATGACGCAAAGCTTGCAGCAGAAAAAAGTGTCGCTGCGTTTTTCTTTGGAACGATTGTCGATGATGGTAAATGCTGCTCAAAGCCGTGGGCAGGGCGATGTCTGGGTTGCCGCCGATGCGAAAAATGAGGTGAAGGCTGCTGTTTTTTTGTGCTGGGATACACAGTATACCTATTACCTTGCGGGTGGAATGGATAGAACTGGAAAGCAAATTGGGGCGCCCAGGTGGCTGCTCTGGCAAGCCCTGCAACACGCCTTGGCTGAACGGCGTGGCTTGGATTTTGGTGGGGGGATGGTTCCTTCCGTTGCTGCTGTTTACGTTGCTATGGGAGCAGAGTCTGCCGATTATTTACGCCTGCAGCAGTACCATCCGTTTTGGTCAAGATTTTTTATTCATACTTTAAAAAAAATGTATGCCCCGCAGGATAGCGCTTTTCACTGAAAACCTGTCGGTTAAGGCCTTAGCCAGGTTGCAGTATGTGCTTGACTGGCTCCAATCTCACCCTTTGAGTGATGCCAGCAGGTTCGTCTGGCGATTGAATCCGACGAATGGTGCTTTCGATGTTGCGCTTCATTATGGCGTTCACGGTGCTGTATTTATGCCATCTGATGCAGATCTTATGACTGCCAGTACATCCACACCCAATGATCTGATTTGCCAGGCGTTTGAAACCGATAGCGGTAAGGTGTATGCGGTTAAAAATCATGGCACGAGGCAGCGTAATCACTTTTTTGAAAATGGAACATTTGGTTTCGATGTGTTCGCCACCCTGTTTTTCCACCTTAGCCGACGGGAAGAGTACCAGTCGGACGCCGGCAGCCAAAACCCGCACGGCGATTTTGACGAGGAGCAATCGCTGTTGATACGGTCCGGTATTTACCAGCAACCGATATGCGACCAGTTGGCCGTTGCCTTTTTTAGCGCCCTGGGCCTTAACGTTCGGGAACGCCCCAGTACCATTTTGCTGAGCCACGACATCGACCACCTCCAACAGTGGAAATCTCCGCTGGGCGCCCTGCGCTACCTGCTGTGGGTGAGCCGCCGACATGGTAACCTTCGGGCAGTGCCCCGGGTGTTGCGCGATGCCTGGGCGGTTTGGCGCGGACAAATACCCGATGCTGCCGATACCTTTGATTGGTTGTTGTCGGACAGGTCGGACATTGAAAAAAACATCTTTTTTCCGGTGGGGGGCGATACCGTTTTCGATCGGTTTTATCCCCTCGGACAAGCTACGCCAGTACTCAAAAAAGCCCGGGAAAAGGGCTACAGGGTTGGGCTGCACCCCAGTTATGCGGCCTGGAAGGAGCCAGATATTTGGAGTCGGGAACGCCGCAAATGGGAAAACTGGACCGGCGAAGGCCTCCGGCATTCCCGGCAACACTTCCTGCATTTTGCCTTCCCTGAAACTGCCGACATACTGGAATCGGAGCAGCTGGAAGTGGACCATAGCCTGGGCTACCGCAACCACATCGGCTTTCGCTGTGGCACCGGATTTGCCTACCACCTGTACAATTTCTCAGCAGAAAAACCCTACCGCTGGAAGGCGCAGCCACTGGCGCTGATGGATGTGGCCTTGCTGCGGGAAATCGATTTCAAACAGCATCAATTGGTGTCGGAGTGGCAGAATTTTTTTGAAAAAAACCGGTCAAACACCTGCCTCAGCCTTAATTTTCACAACACCTTTTTCTACGAATTTGAATTGCAGGGCTGGCCACTTAAGGACTTGTATCTTGAGATGTTTGCACGGAGTCCACATTAAGATGAATAGCCACAAAGTCGCAAAGACACAAAGGGCTGTCGGGAAAAACGCGATCAACTTTGTGCCTTAGTGTCTTGGTGGCAAAAAAAGATCCACATTAAGATGAATAGCCACAAAGTCGCAAAGACACAAAGGGATGTCGGGAAGAACGCGATCAACTTTGTGCCTTAGTGTCTTGGTGGCAAAAAAAGATCCACATTAAGATGAATAGCCACAAAGTCGCAAAGACACAAAGGGATGTCGGGAAGAACGCGATCTACTTTGCGCCTTAGTGTCTTGGTGGCAAAAAAAACTAGTGGCAAAAAAAGATCAATATGCTCTTCTACATCCGAACCCACTGGAACGACCCCGCCAACCAGGGTGTGGTGCAAAAGTACCTGGGCATGGCCCGCGCATTGGAGCGGGCAGGAGAAAAGGTTAGTCTGGTGTTTTTGGGCGACCGGGGATTGCTGAAGGATGACCAGCCCTGGAAAAAAATGCCATTTTCCACCCGAAAAGGCAGTCTGGGGCACATTTTATTGTTCTATTTTTTGCCGACCGGTTCGTGTTGCACCACGCCTTTTTTTCAAAAAATGACAGCCTCTACATCCGGCATTTTCCCATGCATCCAGGGTTTATCTGGTTTTTGTTCCGCTTGCGGCGCAAGCACCCAGGATTGAAAGTCCAGCTCGAGTTGCCCACCTGGCCCTACGAGGCAGAGTTCAGGGGCTGGCGGCGCTGGTTGTTGCTGCCCATGGACCGTCTGTGCCGGCATTTTCTGCCAGGATTGGTGGATGAAGTATTGCACTACGGGGAGGAAACGCACATTTGGGGACTGCCGGTGAAACAAGTCCGCAACGGTATTGATCCCGATTTGCTGCCAGCGCTACCCGCACATGAGCCCAACCCGGATTGCCTTCAACTGCTTGCCTTGGGAAACTGGAGCGAATGGCATGGGCTCGACCGTCTGCTTCGGGGCATGCAGCATGCGCCCAATTGGAACCTGACGGTGGCCGGAGCCGGGCCTGCCTTGGCGCGCTATCGGGTGTTGGTGCGGGAACTGTCGCTGGAAACACGTGTACAGTTTTTACCACCTGTTTCGGGCGCTGAACTGCATGCGCTGTTGGCATCAGCCGACCTCGGGGTGGGCACCCTGGGGCTGCACCGGAAAGGCGTGGCCATCAACCAGTCGCTCAAACACCGGCTGTATTGCCTGGCCGGATTACCGTTTTTCTTCGCCTCACCCGACCCATCCTTTCCGCCCGATTTTCCCTATACGCTGCAGTTTGCGGCAGATGAAACTGATGTTGATATGTCGGCGGTTTCTGATTTTTTTTGGAAAATGAGACAAAAAAATCCCGCGTATCGGGAGGATTTGCGGGATTTTGCGGCTACGTTGACACCTGTTTTACCACAATAACACATTGGCATCATTAAAAAAAAGTTGTCTCTCTTCGTTCGACATGACAGCTGGCCTGGGGGGGGGAGCTGCCTCGCTCGTTTGCCGGGCGGCGTCAGTTGTCTCTCTTCGTTCGACATGACAGCTGGCCTGGGATGGTTTGCCTCGCTCTTGCCGGGCGGCGTCAATGTCTCTTTTCCCCACAGTTGGCCTGGACATTGGCCCACTAAAGTTGTCTCTCTTCGTTCGACAGACGCGGGGGGGCCTCGCTCGTTTGCCGGGCGGCGTCAGTTGTCTCTCTTCGTTCGACATGACAGCATTGGCTTGTTTGGCGGCCTAAAAAGTTGTCTCTCTTCTTGGGCCGGGGATTAGCCTCGCTTGCTCGGCGATGGGCAAATTCCTCAAAATATCTTTACCCCACATTGGTCTCATTGGCACGGCCACACTAAAAAAGTTGTCTCTCTTCGTTCGACGCGACAGCTGGCCTGGGATTGGCTTCTTCGCTCGGCGATGGGCAAATTCCTCATAGTATCTTTACCCCACATTGGTCTCATTGGCACATTGGCCACACTAAAAAAAAGTTGTCTCTCTTCGTTCGACATGACAGCTGGCCTGGGATTGAGCTGCCTCGCTTCGCTCGGCGATGGGCAAATTCCTCAAAGTATCTTTACCCCACATTGGTCTCATTGGCACATTGGCCACACTAAAAAAAAGTTGTCTCTCTTCGTTCGACATGACAGCTGGCCTGGGATTGAGCTGCCTCGCTTCGCTCGGCGATGGGCAAATTCCTCATAGTATCTTTACCCCACATTGGTCTCATTAAAAAATTACTCATGCTGGTTCAACACATCCCAGCCGCCGTCTTTGAGGAAGCGTTCGCGGCGGAAGATGTTCAGGTCGCCGGCCACCATTTCCTGTATCAGTTCGGCAAGGGCATATTTAGGTTTCCAGCCCATTTTTTGATATGCTTTTGACGCGTCGCCGACGAGCAGATCAACTTCTGCCGGGCGGAAGTACCTGGGGTCGATGCTGATCACCTCTTGTCCGACCACAAAATGAGTATCTTCCTCCTGTACCGAAGCGATGTACCCTTTTTCATCGATGCCTTCACCCCGAAATTCTAGTTCGGCGCCGGCCGCGCGGAAGGCCATGCGGCAGAATTCCCGGACGGAGGTGGTAACGCCTGTTGCGAGCACAAAGTCTTCAGCCTGCTCTTGCTGGAGCATCAGGTACATGCCTTCGACATAATCGCGGGCATGGCCCCAGTCGCGCTCCGCATTGAGGTTGCCCAGGTAGAGTTTTTCCTGCAGCCCCAGGGCTATACGGGCAGTTGCGCGGGTAATTTTGCGGGTCACAAAAGTTTCGCCGCGGATGGGACTTTCGTGGTTGAACAAAATGCCGTTGCAGGCGAACATGCCATAGGATTCCCGGTAATTGACCGTGATCCAGTAGGCATACAACTTGGCAACGCCATAAGGTGAGCGGGGGTAGAACGGTGTGGTTTCGCGTTGCGGAACCTCCTGCACCAAGCCGTACAATTCGGAAGTAGAAGCCTGGTAAAAGCGCGTTTTTTCGCTCAGTCCGAGCAGGCGAATGGCTTCCAGCAGCCGCAGTGCGCCGAGGGCATCGGCGTTGGCGGTGTATTCGGGGGTTTCGAAGCTCACCTGCACGTGGCTTTGGGCGCCGAGGTTGTACACCTCGTCGGGCTGCACCTGTTGCATGATGCGGATGAGGTTGGTGCTGTCGGTGAGGTCGCCGTAATGCAGGATGAAATGGCGGTTGTTGACGTGCGGATCTTCGTACAGGTGGTCGATCCGTTCGGTATTGAACAGCGAGCTGCGGCGTTTGATGCCGTGCACTTCGTATCCTTTTTTGAGGAGCAGTTCGGCGAGGTAGGCGCCGTCTTGTCCTGTTATGCCGGTAATAAGGGCTTTTTTCATGTGTTTGGGCTGTTATAGCGTCCAATGCCTGATTTGCTCGTGGACATTTTATAAGCGCCGCAAAGGTAAAGGAATTCGGTGGAACTTGGGGCGTTAGTGAGGGGGTGACTCAAAGTCACCCCCTCACTAGCATTGTCCCGCAGAACGCGCAGATGCCCGCAGCCATTTGCCTGCGGCAAAATACCTGCGGGCCGAAACAAAAGCGCTGGCCGGAAAACAGACTTGAGGTGTTGGTGAGGGGGTGACTCAAAGTCACCCCCTCACTGGCGTTGTCCCGCAGAACGCGCAGATGCCCGCAGACATTTGCCTGCGGCAAATATCTGCGGGCCGAAACTGAAGCGCTGGCCGGAAAACAGACTTGGGTGTTCGTGAGGGGGTGACTCAAAGTCACCCCCTCACTAGCGTTGTCCAGTAGAGGGGCGCAGATATTTTATCATCCACCCAAGATAGATGTCCCGCAGAACGCGTAGATACCCGCAGACATTTGCCTGCGGCAAATACCTGCGGGCCGAAACAAAAGCGCTGGCCGGAAAACAGACTTGAGGTGTTGGTGAGGGGGTGACTTTGAGTCACCCCCTCACTAGCGTTGCCCAACAGCACGCGCAGATGCCCGCAGCCATTTGCCTGCGGCAAATACCTGCGGGCCGAAACAGAAGCGCTGGCCGGAAAACAGACTTGGGGCGTTCGTGAGGGGGTGACTTTGAGTCACCCCCTCACTAGCGTTGCCCAACAGAACGCGCAGATACCCGCAGACATTTGCCTGCGGCAAATGTCTGCGGGCCGAAACAAAAGCGCCGCCTGGATTCCGGGCGGCGCTGGTATTTGGTTTAAAATGGAGAGGTATTATTCCTTGATAAAACTGCGCTGTAGTAATTCACGGTCGCTGGCCAAGCGCAGCACATACATGCCTGCAGGCAGACGGAATACGGGAATATTCAGATCAGTCGTTTCTGCTTCCAGACTGCCATCCATTACCAGTCGGCCAGCGCGGTCGAAAACATTCCAGTGGGCATCGTTACGGTACGCTTCTTCCAAACGAACCTGAATAGCCTCCGAAGTGGGGTTTGGAAACAATTGCAAGCCGATGGTTTCTCCAAATACCACCGTTACCACCGGGGATAAACTGTACTTGCCATCAAAATCCACCTGCCGTAAGCGGTAATAATTGACACCTTTCATGGGCGCTGCATCGGTGAAACTGTAGTTGCGCAGTGCAGAACTATTTCCAGCGCCAGCCACCTGCCCGATTTCAACCCAACGGGTACCTTCTGTACTGCGCTCGATCGCAAAATAAGCGTTGTTGCGCTCGGAAGCAGTGGTGAAAGAGAGGAGGGTGGAGGTGGGGGAAGGTGCGGCTTTAATGGTTAACAATTCAATTGGTAGGGGAGCAACTTGAAACCACTGGTCTGGACTTGCCGAACTGCTTGGCCTTCTGACCGCCATTGTTGCTGATGTAGCCGGAGCTGAAGGGCTACAATTTCCTGAACCAAACGGGACAAAATCAACAATAACACCGCCACTTGAGACGAGACGTGCCCATAGTTATGGTTGTTTGATTAGAAACAAAAGCTTACCCTTTCCGGCAGTTGCAGACATTGCAATCGACCCTGTAGTCGTATAGTCTTCAGGGAGTAGAGGCTCCATTTGTTCCTGCAGATGAAGCAACACAAATTACAGTAGGAACGCCAGGTACTATAAAAGTGCCCGAAGGTATGTTACCCTTGTTCCAAGAACTGCCACTGCTTGATGCATATTGAATTGACCATGAACTAATATCTACATTTGAAGCACCATAATTGTATAGTACGACATAGTCTTTATCGTAAATAGCTCCACTATTTCCTCCTGCACCATATATCTCGTATAATAGTACTTGGGCATTGGAAGAAAATATTGTACATATAAAAACAACTAGGAGTATAATTGATCGAATCATGTAAAGATTTATTTACTGCAAAATTCCAGAGTATAAATATCTTCTTGGCATGTTAAATTTTTTACCATTAAGAAACAAAGTGTTCGTAACCTAAATTGTCTGTCTATACTCCTCAAATCTTCTATCTCCTCGGCGCTACAAAGATGGCGCCCCTTCAGGTCGCGTCGATTGCGTTTATGCACTCTCATTCAACTCTGCTCAACCTCCTCCTCTCCTCTCCTCTCCTCTCCTCTCCTCCTCAACTCTCCTCCAACCTACTCCTTAAACACCTTATCAATACAAACCGCTGCCGCCAAAATCAGCAGCCGCACATCGTTGTCGGGCTTCACGTAGCGGTCGATGGATACGGTGTAGTTGTCGGCTGTGGTGAAGAATTCCTTGCCGATGCCGGCCCATTTTTTGGTGATTTCGGCAATGACGTGTTCGCCTTCCATGAATTTGTACTCCCAGGCCGTCCACTTGCCGGTAACAGTACAGCGCACCACATCGTACTCGTCGAGGATGTCGAATTTGCCGCCGAGCGACAGCAGCCGCTGCCGGAATTTGCCCTGCAGGGTGTCGTTTTCATCAAACACCTGCACCACCGAGCGAAGGAAGGTCCAGCCCCGCTCCACGCGCAGCACGGGCTTGCCGTCGGGGGTGGTCACGATCACCTCAAAAGGCGTCATGCGTTTGTAGTCGGTAAAGCGCAGCAATTTGGTGAACCAGCCCAGGTTGGGCTCCCGGCACTCCATGAGTAGTTGCTTGTGTTCGTTGTAAATGTCGTAGTTGCTGGCAGATTTGAACATGCCAACGTGTTCTTTGACGAAGTAGACGTTGTGTTGAAGGAGATCGCGCATGTGGGTTGGTTTACGGTTGGTGAATGATGAGGGAACGGTTGGTGTATGGTTGGTTAATGTGCATCAATATTACGCCGAAGCCAGGTTTCCAGCACCACAAACATCAGATTTGTGACCACAGCACGCCTTTTTTTGCTGCTGAAAATCTTTCCACATCTGCTGCACCATGTTGGCGTTGAAGATGTTGCGGGCGCAAAACGATTGCAGGCGTTCGTGGCCAGAAGGATTGCGGGGACCGCGAATGGCTTTCCCAGGAGGGTAAAGCCCATTTGGGTCGGTTCACGATTTCGGGAGGCAGCAAATCGTCGAGTGCATCCACGAGCAGGGCCTTTGGGGTATGTGGGATTTTGAACTGATCGGGAATGGACAGCACGTATTGCACTAAGTCGTTGTCGAAAAACGGCACCCGGACCTCGAGCCCCGAGGCCATACCCATCTGGTCGGTGTCTTTCAGCAGCATGTGCTGGGTGTAGCCGGTCATTTCGGCCACCGAATATTTGCGACAACAGGGGCAATTGGGCCATGCTGTTGCGGTGCTCAGGAGGTATTGATAGATGGGATTGACTGGCGCAGTAGTGCCAGCAATTGCCGAAGCGTCCGCTGGTCAAAAATGCCCCGAAACAGGGGGTAAATGTGCTCGATGGAAAATTCGGGAACCGACAACAATTCGCCCATCCGGCGGTATCTTGTCACCGTGGTGGCATGGGCCAACAGGCTGCCCGGTATGCGGCGCAACCAGGCCGGCAGGCCCCACAAACCCTGCTGTTTCCAGCGGTAATACCGCATAAAGGGCAGGTAACCGGCAAAAAGTTCGTCGCCGCCCAGCCCCGACAACGCCACCGTAACCCCCGCTTTCCGGGTAGCCCTGGACACCATGTAGGTGTTCAGACCATCGAAGGTAACCGTGTCCATGGCATCAAACGCCTGCGGCAGAATCGGCCAGGAAATCGTCGGGGTGCAGGGGTCAGGACGGTGTGCTCGGTCTTGAATTTTTGGCCACCAGATCAGCGTATCCGGTTTCGTCGAAACGCTGCTCCTGAAATCCGATGGTGAACGCTGAGCGGCCGACTGCTGCTCACCTCAACCATCAGGGCCACAATGGCGCTGGAATCGATACCGCCCGACAAAAAAAAGCGCCCAGGGGCACGTCGCTGACCAACTGTGGCGCTCCACCGCATCGCAGCAACTGGCGTACTTTTGCTCACCTGCTGGTAGTCTTTTTCCGGCGCCGTACCGATGTGCTCAAAAAAGCAGCAATAGGTTGCTGACCGGCGCTTCGCCTTTTTTACAGTGCAGAAAATGGCCGGCGGGCGGTTGTTGTATCACCCGCAGAGCCGTTGTTCGCCCGTCACCACGCCGTTGGCAAAGGAGTCGGATAAGGCTTCTTCCGACACCGTTTGTTCAACAAGCCAGTTTGAAGGATGGCCCGTTGTTCGGAAGCCAGGATGCAACATTCCGGGTTGGTTGGGAAATACAGGGGCTTTACACCAGAAGCGGTCGCGCCACGTACACACTTCCCTGCTGGGTGTCGTACAAGGCAAGGAAAAAATCCCGTTGAGTTTTTCAAACAGCGCGGTACCCCAGGCAGCAAACCCGGCGAGCAACACCTCCGTATCGGAGCTCGACACAAAAGGGTACTCGGGCAATTGGGTCCGCAGTTCCCGGTAATTGTACACTTCCCCGTTGTACACGATGGCAGTTTCTATCAAAATTTTTGAGCCAGGTTCACACTGTCTTACACAGGACTCGTAAATAGGGGGGTTGTAACAATTGATTGACTGCTTCCAATAAATACTGCGCTGTTTTCTGGTTCAAAGCAAATACCGGCTCCTTTGATCCACCATCTATAGATTCTCCTGCTACACCCAGCAAAATTGAGTTTAACATGGCCGCATTTTCAAAATCTTGGACGGGATAACCGTTTTAAAGGTATCCCGATTTCATTAAATTCACCAGCGCCACATCGCTGATGGAAATGTAACGGATCATTTCAGATTTTGGAACAGCAGGCAACATGGTCACGTTGGCAATGTTTTCAGTCTGAATGATTTGCAGTAAGTTTTCCTTTTCCGCCCCATCACCAATCAGCAACACATGTACCGTGGGTGGTAAAGATTTCGCCGCTCGAATGATAAAATCTAATTTGTGCGCCATGCCGTGGGTGCCGAAATAAGCCAGGATAAACTTGCCATTTAAGCCAAGGCACCTCCATGATCCAGGGTTTCCGTTTAAACAAGCCGGAAAAATAGCCTGCAATGGCCGTAAAAAATTGCGGAGAAGTGGCAATTATGACATCTGCCGGTTCCCACAAGGATGCCCAAAAGGCCATGACCGCATAACTGATGTAGTCGAACCCCCTTTTTATAAACCCTTCGTTGGCACTGATGTAACTCCACACTCGGATCACTTTGATGCCCTCCATTTCCTCCTCCTGGTAAAACTTATTCCGGTACCCTGCGTATACTTTTCCCTGCGGAAAATTTGGAACACAGGTAATGACGGTCACTTCTGCGCCCAATTGAACCCATTCCCGGCAATGCTCCAAACCCCTGGAAGCAGGTGCATTTACTTCGGTGGAAAATTGTCGGTGAGGAAGAGGATTCTCAATTTTTGGCAACTTGATGTGGGTATGCAGGGAGGTTTGAAAATGCACCACGGCTTTTGAGCCTTTATTCGCACATTGAATCGGAATAGTCGTAATCCAGGATTTCTAAATGGTCGGCGCCTTCAAATAACAGGGTTCCTGTGTCGGTTTCAGTTTCATTGACAAAGTACTCAGGATCGTCACTTTCGGGTGAAAATGGAAACTGGCTTTGGCAGTAAACGCTTTGGCCTGGGAGTTGTGCAGGGGCGCTACGACGTCCAAAATTTGCAATCCATCCGACTGGGGTATAAAACTCCGAATGTGCCGGCCGCCCAATTTATCGTAGCCGGTATGGCTCGGTTTTAATTCGGAAGCATTTGCTGCATCCATCCGAGCATCAGTGCGGCTTTTTTTTCCAGGAAGGGTTGTAGTTCGTCTTCAAAAACTGCCGAATTCTGGCCGACCAGGTTGATCGCATCCAGCAGCCGGTACAAGATGATTTGATGGTACATGGGCGAACGTTCAAAATGGCCGCCGTCGGGTAGGATTTGCTCCGCCAATTCCCGGGTAAGTATGCCTTTGGCTGCTTCATACAAGCGCTGGTCCTGATAACGGTAGGCAGCAAACAGGAGCCCAAAACCATTTTCCAAATAATGGTTGCCAAGCAAGTGCCGTTCACTCTGATCCAGCAAGGCATATGCCTGGGCGTACATGGATCCGGTCCAATGCGGGACTTGAATATTGTAGTGGGCAAAATAACGGATCCAGTACAATAGCCGCAGCGAAGTAGGGTAGGGCTCCACAGCTTCTTTTATTTGGGGCAGCTGCCGGGTAAAATCTTCCAGGGCAGTAATGGCCGAATCTACTGGTATTGCTTCGGCGTGAAGGAACTCGAAATAATGCAAGTTGTAGGTCCACAACTTGCCATGTTCATTAAAGTTCCAGTCCACTTTTTCCCCAAATTCATGCGCCAGACCGATGAATTCAAATCGATTTTTTCCCGGTTCCCACAAAACTTGACTGCCGATCGACTGCGCCATTTTTAGCGGGATTACTCGGGCAGGGACGCGCGCTCCAGGGTATTGAAATCCAGTGGCTTTTCGCCAACGGGTTCTTATAAAATAAAATCCGGTAGCGCCATTGTACCGGTTTCAAATAACGGAGCGTATGGTAATACCGCAAGATTAAAATCAAGGAAATCGCAATCCAGGCGCCTTTTTTTCAAAGATTCCAACGCTGCAATGGCTGCCCTGGAAGTATTGATAATTTCTTCAAACGGAATGGTGGCCTCCCCGCCGTTTTTCAGTCGCTCCACAAACAACCGAAACTGCTCCCGATGCCCCTTGTCCTGGGTCATTTTCAAGCCCGATTTCTTAAAACCAAAGTATTCCGATTTTCGGAAGTTGTCGATCGCCAAGGTACGGCCTGACTGCACACCTCGATCCGTTCCGTGGAATACGCCTTGGTTTTCTTCTGCGTTGGGCCCAAGTGCGTTCATCACTACGCTTTCCACCAGGCTGCCGGTGAGGTAGGTAATCAGATCGATGTAATGGCAGGCCTCGCCGATGATTCGGCCACCGCCCTGGTTCATGTCCTGGGTCCAATGGCTGGCCAGAATGGCCCCGGCATTCATGGTGGCAACAACCTGGATGGGGCCGGAGGAACCCAGTTGTTGTTTTGCATCGCGGAGAAATGGAGAAAAACGGCGATTGAAACCAACCGTCAGCGTTTTATTGCTTTTCGCATAGGCTTCCGCGATAGCATCCAGTTCTTCCAGGTTCAATGCTAGTGGTTTTCTACAAACACATGTTTGCCCGCCTCCAGGGCTTGAATCACCTGCGCGGCATGCGCATGATGCCGGGTGGTAATCAAAACGGCATCCACTTCCGGGTCCTGCAGCAGGTCGTTGTAATTGGTGCTGGAATGGGGGATCTGGTATTTTTGGCCAGGGGTAGTCCCCGAAAGCCCTTTTGCGGAGCAAATGTATTTGATGGACGCCTTCAGTCTGGACAACTCTGGGACGATCACCGCAGCCGTAAAGTTGCCCGCCCCAAGGATACCCAAAACGCCCGCCTGCGCTTCAAAATGGTGACTGCGGAGGCTCACCGTGGTTTGACCGGCATCCACCTGCCCACTGTATTGGAGGATGGAGGCGATGGCGCCAGATTTGCCCATATCGCCATAAATGGCCTGATAGTTGTCGAGGTCGATCCGTTCGGTGATGAGCGGTTTTACCAGCAGCCGCTGACTGGCTATGGCTTGTAAAACGGCTTCAAAATTTCGTTTTTCGGTCCAGCGCACAAAACCAATTGGATAGTCGTGGCCTTGTTGTTCGTATTGCTCGTCGTAGCGACCCGGACCGTAGGAGCAGGAAACCTGAAAACTCAGTTCTTTTTCAAAAATCGCTGCGCTGCAAATCGAGTCCGATAACACCCACCAACACAATCCTGCCCCGTTTTCTCGACATTTTAGCCGATTGGGCGATCACTTCGTTGGATTTGGTAGAGGCGGTAATCAACACCGCATCGGCGCCCTGTCCTTTGGTCAATTGTTGCACCAGGGCTACGGGATCAGTCCCTTCGCCTACCTGATAAGCTGCAATGCCCCAGGATTTCGCCAGGTCCACTTTTTGCGCATCGAAATCAAGACCGATGACCCGACAACCATTGGCCTGCAACAACTGAACCGCCAGCAAACCGATGAGCCCTAGCCCGGTCACCACCACCGTTTCGCCAAAACTGGGTTGAATCAACCGGATGCCCTGCAAAGCGATGGCGCCGATGACCGTAAAAGGAAGCCGACTCAAATCGACCCCCCCGGGATTTTGGCTACCAGGTTTTTGGGCACCGACACGATTTCCGCATGGTGCCCATTGCTGGCCACCCGATCTCCAATTTTAAACTCGCTGACGCCCGATCCCACCCCGATCACTTCACCGGCATTGCAGTACCCCAACGGCAGGGGTTCGCCCAGTTTTCGGAAAACAGCATCCAGGGTCGGCTTGAGCCCGTCTGCTTTCACCTTGTCCAGCACCTGTTTCACCTTTTCGGGTTGTTGCCTGGCCTTGTCTAGCCAGTTGGCCTTGCCGAATTCCACCAGCATGCGTTCGGTACCAAGAGATACCAAACTGCACCGGGTTCGAATCAGCACCTGACCTGCCTGCACCATGGGCGCGGGTACTTCTGCCAGGATGGTGGCGCCGGATTTAAGGTCTTGGATGATTTGTTTCATGTGCGGGCTTCATTTTCCAGCCAGGGAATGGGTTTAGGGATTGCGTTGCCAGGCGGCCCTAGTGAGGGGGTGACTCAAAAGTCACCCCCTCACTACCAACGGGCCTTAGTGAGGGGGTGACTCAAAGTCACCCCCTCACTACTTAACACTGCCACAATCCGCTCTGCTGCTTTCCCGTCCCAAAGCAGGGGGCACTTCACTGCTTTTCCATTTGTTTTCCAGGGCGAGCAGCAAGGTTTGTAGGCCAGGGGTCGGGTTGAGGTCGTGGAGCAGCACGTTGCCGCCCAGTTCCATGGTGCTAGGGCGCTCGGTGCTGGAGCGAAAAAGTGGTAAGGCAGGGCACTTTTAAATAGGTGGTTTCTTCCTGAATGCCACCCGAATCGGTGAGCACTGCAACAGCATGTTCCATCAGGTGCAGGAATTCCAGATAACCCCTGGGGTTCCAGGAGCAAAAGATTGGGCAGGGCGGCCAGCCGAGTACAGTCCGAACTGTTCAATATTGTTGCGGGTTCGCGGATGCAAGGGGAATACCAAGGTGGTATGTTGCGCGGCCATTTCCAGCATGCTGAGGATCGCAGACAGCCCCTTGGGCGTATCCACATTGGAAGGGCGGTGCATGGTCACGAGCACATAAGCCTTTGGAGACAGGCCCAAGCCTTGAACGGTTTGCGTTGTGGCGGCTTTTTCCCGGTAATGCACCAGCGAATCGATCATGCAATTGCCTGTAAAATATGAATCTTTTGCGGGTCGACACCTTCCTGGCGCAGGTTATCCAAGCCGGATTGTTCGGTAATGAACAGGTAATCTGAAACAGAATCTGTCAGTATCCGGTTTATCTCCTCAGGCATGCTGCGATCTCCGCTGCGCAAACCAGCCTCCACATGCGCCACGGGTACATGCATCTTGGTGGCTACCAGGGTAGCGGCAATGGTGGAGTTGACATCGCCGACTACGAGCACCAGATCCGGCTGTTCTTGTTCCACCACCTCCTCGAAGGCCAGCATAATTTTTGCGGTTTGCTGGGTATGCGAACCACCACCGATGCCCAGTAGTAATCAGGTTGTGGTAGTTCGAGTTGCTGGAAAAACACTTCGCTCATTTTGGCATCGTAATGCTGTCCGGTGTGCACTATTTTAGAATCAAACTGCCCGTG
>JADJUJ010000017.1 GCA_016710765.1 Lewinellaceae bacterium
TTGCTTGGTGGATAAGTTCATTCGCTTCTGTTCCCAGGCGTACCATACTTGGAAAAACAAATTGTGTACTACCTGCTATCAAGCCACCACCAAAATCAAATAAGGAAAGCAACCGCATATCAAAAGAATCGCTATTTAAATTAAGTTCACCATTTTCAATCGGATTAGAAAAATTTTTGCAGATTAACGGCTCAACTTTTAGTAAAATCACTATCATCAAATAAAACTGCACAAGTACGGGGTTGCCCATATCAACAACCAAATCTACACCTCAAACACTACATTTTGTCGGAAAACAAAGTGATTTTAGGCAATATTGCCAACTGTTGAATATACCTAATTAAAATATGTACTGAAGCAAATAACTTAAACTAGGCTTTTGATCTTCAACTCATCAATATCTTTGACATTAGGGTGAAATAGTTTCAATATATATTCATCAACCCAATCGCAATTGCGTAGTTTAGAGCAGAAATCAACCAATGAAAACTCATTGTTACAAAGCACAAAATCTTTTGACTTGTCATATTCACTTTCGAAAATTGGGGTCTCGTTCAAGTCTTCGTTTTCATAACTTTCTTTTTCATAAAATGTACGCGTATCAAAGCCAATAAGAGATTGTACTTCATAGGTTTGGGTCTGTGCTGTCAAGTTAGTTTAACCCGACACAATTTGTTGGACCAAATTCCGATCGCCCATTATCATTAATATTGAAAATGGAAATGGCAACCATTGTTTTTCAAATTTTTCAAATCGACACTTATTTAAGACATTGGAAAACAATCCGAGCCGCCGGCTACGGTTTCCATCAGTGTAATAGTCTTATTTCCATCTAAATAAAAATCTTCTTTGATTTCACCCCCTTATATGGAATAAACTTATCATTCTCATCGGCCAACCTTGCCGTCTGTCAGATAACTTAGATTGGACAAATCTTTCTTCTTTACCAAACTGACTCATCAGAGAAATTAAGAGCAATTTCCAACGTCAATTGCTCTTCATCATACTCAAACCATTCGTAAAAATGCATCTTGAAATTATCCGTTCAAGTTAATTTCCAACGGAACAGTAAAATTGAATTCCTGGTTTGCAATTAGATTCATTGAATCAAAATTTAATATTCAATTGTTGATATTCTTATGCTTTGTATAGCCATACATTCAATCTTATGACAAGATTGAATGATAGTTACCTAAAAAATTAATGGTACAAGGAAAACTTAGTCTTCATTGGCTAATTAGGTAGACATATATATGTAATGCTAGGCAAATATAGTATTCAAAAGTAAAATTTCAAATAAAATTGTTTTTTACCCTTAACTCTTAAATACTTATACCTGTCAAGTTTTTTCTTAGAGCATACATAGAAATTTAGTCTTCAATTAGGCCTAAGCCTTGGAATTATATTTTAAAAATCAGGCAAATCAAACCGTTATTCAGAATCTTATTCTGCCCTATTGTAGTTATAGACAACCATTAGAAGAGCCCAAGCCATCGATATGTCCAGTCGTATACTTCCCCAATGGCGTTGTTCCATGAATCACATTTCTCTGATTTATTCGAATCGAACAATGTCTGCCGATCTAATTTCAGCACAATACTGTAGGCTCTACCTAAACCGCCTCCCCACCCCCCAAAAAACACACAACCCTCCGCCGCTCCAAACCGGCAGAAGGTTGTGTCCATTCGTTTTCCAGCGCCCCTCCCGTTTTCATTTGGCTCCAGGCGCCATACAGGATGGCAACGCACCACCCGACGGTGTACCGTTGCGGTGTCAAATATAAGCCCGCGGGGCAGCAACCATCGGGGCAAAACAAGCAACGGCGCTACCGCGCAAGCAACGGTAATTTGCCGCCACCAAGCGTGCGGCGAGATCGGGCTTTTCCCGTTATCTTTGGCTAAACTTCCCGCGCAGCCCATGCACCACCGCTTGTTCGTCCTATTGCTTTGCTGCTGCCTGCCGCTTACCAGGGCAGCGGGGCAGGATGCTGCACTGCCCTACCGGCTGTACACCATCCGCGACGGACTGGCACAACAAAAGGTGCGCTGCTTCCTGGAAGATTCCCGGGGCTACACCTGGGTGGGCACCAACAGCGGCTTTTCCCGTTTCGATGGGCGTACGCTGCAGCCCTATGGCCGCAAGGGAGGGCTTTCCGGGCCGCCAAATTTACAGCATGCTGGAGGGCCCCGACGGCGCCATCTGGTACCGCAGCGCCGATTCGGTGTTTCGCTTCGACGGGGTGCACGACACGCCCCTGCCGCTCACACCAGCGTTCTGGCAGGCACAGCAGCCCAGGCTTTGGGCACTCATCCCCTGCAGCCTTGAAACGCTGCTCAAAGGCCGCTTTCCCGAATTGGACGCACTGGGCGAAACCTGCCTCGGCTGGTACGATGCCGAAGGCGGCTACCTGGTGTTCGACCCTCAGCGGCGCGTTTGCCATAGGCTTACCGACCACCACGAATTTCTGCCCTTGCCCCCTGGCCTGCCTGAGGAGATGAGCATTTCCCCTTCCATGCGCTACCTCTGGACGGAAAAGGGTTACTACACCTACCTCCATGGCGCACTGCAATGCGTAGCCGCGCCCGACGCCCACGGCATCCCGCAGGTGCTGCTCCCCGATGCCCCCGAGGTTTACCACCAAATTATCCGCAACGAACCTACTTTCTGGTACCTACAAGATGGGCTGTACCGGCAACTCACTGCGCTGCCGTTCAACCGGGTGGACAAAATTTTCCAGGACAGTCGGCAACGGATTTTTGTCGCCACCGACGAGGGCATGGCTGTGCTCTATGCCCGCGGCCCCGAAACCATCCGGCTTCCGCAAGTGCAATACCCCAGGTCGGTACTGCCAGGCAAAAACGGCCAGGTGTGGATCGGATCATACCGTGATGGCATGGTTGCCCTCAACACGCGAACGCTGCGCACCCAACAGTACCCGCTGCCCGATAACGGCAATATCCACCAGCTGTTTCCCGGAAAACTGGAGGGCCCGGCAGGCGAACGGCTCTTTGGCGGATACAAAGGGTTTTATTTCCTGCGGGGGCAAAAACTCGATTTCTTTTCCCTCAACGAACCCATTGAAGCCCTCGCCTGGGATGCCCGGCAGCAGCGCTACCTGGTGGCGGGCAAGCAGTTGTACGCCATCGATGCCGGCTTGCGCCGGGTCAGCAACACCTTTGCGCTGCCGCCGGCATTTACGCGGAACGAAGGCGTTTCCGACATTAAACTGGCGCCCGACGGCAGCATTTGGCTGGCCGCCCGCGGTGGCCTCCTGCACTGCTCGGCTGCTGGCGACAGTCTGCGCTTTTACCCGCAGCCTTACCCCTGCAAGCAGTCTGCTGTTCGACGACAGCGGCGCCTTGTGGGCGGGCGGTGGCAAGGGGCTGCTGTGCTACAACCCACAGCAGGATGCCTTCGAACCGGCTGGCACGGCGTTCGTGCATGCGGGCGTCAACAACCTGGTGCTGCTGCCCGGGCGCCAACTGGCGGTAGTCACCGACGTCGACCTGCTGCTCTTGCAGTTGCCGGAATTGTCGCTGCGCGGATACTGGTCGGACAAAAACGGCTATCAACTGTTGGAAGCCTGTAAAAATGGCGCCAGCTTCGACGGCCAATTTCTCTGGATACCATCCGGCAACGGCATTCAGCGCCTGCGCATCGATTGGGCAGAAAAGGCCCGAACAGGCATGGCATTGCGGCTCGACCGCGTGGAAGGGCAACCCGTTTCGCTGCTCAACAGCAACAAGCAGGGGATAAGCATCCGCGGCAGCAACCTGACGCTCGACCTGAGTCTGCTCAATTGCGAATACGAATACATGGTGCCCGAGTACCGCCTTAATGGTGGCGCCTGGCTGCCCGGCAGCCTGATCAGCCTCCGCATCCCCAACCTGCAAGAGGGCAACAACGCCATCGACCTGCGGGTGCGGATTCCCGGTATTCCGGAACAGGAATGGCCCGGCACAGCCCTCACGGTTGGGGCCAGTCTGCCCTGGCAGCAGCAGCCCTGGGTGCCGGTTTTCGTTGTCGTGGTGGTGGGGGCGGCGCTGGGCTTGGGCCTGCGGTACTGGCGCAGCCGGCAGCATGAAAAGCAACTGTCGTCGCAACTGCTTCAGGTGCAACTGGCCACGGTGCAGGCGCAGTTGAATCCGCACGTGTTGTTCAACTTGCTGGCGTCGCTGCAAAACTCCATCGCCAACCGCAGCAAGGAGGTAAGCCAGCGGCACCTCGTGCAGTTGTCGATGCTGATTCGGGAAATCCTGGAATTGTCCATGACCACCGATGATGGCGACAGCAGCAAGATACCGGCGATCAGTTTGAGCCGGGAAATCCAATTTTTGAACAATTATTTGCAGTTGGAGGCCAGTCAGTTCAGTCCGCCCTTCCAGTTTGAAGTCGTTACTGCCTTGCAATCGGATCCCGATGCCTTGTCCATTCCGCCCCTGCTGGCGCAGCCGCTGGCGGAAAATGCCGTGCAGCACGGCTTGCGGCCGTCTAAAAACCCCGATTTGCGCCTGCGCATTGTGATCACCGAAACCGAGGATCATTTGTACATTCGGGTGGAAGACAACGGTGTTGGGCTGCACAGCAAATTTGCGCATCCCATGCACCCCTTGCGGTACCAATCGAGGGGCAGCGAGATGTTGCAAAAACGCCTTGATTTGTTCCGGCAACTGGGCCTGCAGGCAGAATGCTGGCTGGAAGACGGTGTGGAAGGCGGCACCGTTGCAACGCTAAAAATTCAAAAACTACACCATGCGCATCATTCTGATTGAAGACAACCCGCAGGTGCGGGAACTGATCCGTAGCCTGCTGGCCCAGTATGCCCCGGATGTGTCGGTGGTGGGCGAAGCGGAAAGCGTGGAGGCGGGTCTTCCGCTGTTGCAACACACGGCGGCAGAACTGTGGCTGCTCGACATCGAGTTGCGGGACGGCAACGTGTTTGAGTTGCTGGACCAGCTTGAGCCCAGCTTCCTGGAGGAGCACAAACTGATCTTTCTGACGGCGTTCAGTGACTTCGACTATGTGGTGCAGGCGCTGCGCAAATCGGCGGTGGATTACCTGCTCAAGCCCGTCGACCCCACCCAGTTGCAGCTGGCGCTGGCCAAGGTGCGGCTGGATTTGCCCCAGATGAACCTGCGGCAAAAACTGGAAGAAATCAAATCGCTGATGCACAAGGGTCAGGAGATGTCGCCGCAGTTGTTTCGCGTACCCATGTTCCTGCCCAAATCGGCCATCCGCTACGTAGAAACCAGCGATATCCTGTACCTGGAGGGCGATGAAAACATCAGCATCGTGTACACCCTTACCAATGGAAAATTCAGCACCGTGCGGAACCTGGGTTTTTACAAAGACCTGCTGCTGGAAAAAGCGGGTTTCCTGCAGATTTCCAAAAAATACCTGGTCAACAGCCGGCACATCACCCGCTTCGAGGCTTCCGAGGGCACGGTGGAGCTCACCGATGGCACATCGCTGCCGAGTTCACGGCGGGGTGGGCAGTATTTGCTGGAGTATTTTCGGTCGGTGTTTCGGTGAGGGGGCTTGGGATGGGTTGAGGTCAATAATGGTACTTCATACCATTATGAATCTCCTTTAAATAGCCGAATATTGACACCCAACTCATGGCATCTGTTGCATAATTTCTCGGCTATTTCTATTTCACTTCTAACTTGTCTTCCACAACTTTCACAATGGGCTCTGCCAAATTCGCGATAAAAAGCAAGTTGGCAACTGTTGCACCTACCGCCATCGGTGGCGGCAAACCACCATTGGCCAATTAAATCCTTGCCACATTCTTTGCATTTAAATTTTGAATCACTCATGGTTTTTCAAATTTTGGTGAACTAATGTTATGATGACTAACATTGGGGCTCGCCTAATAATCTGGGGCTTAGCCATTTTGAAACAAGAAACAATCTTATTTTTTTCAACGGCAAAAAGGCAACAGATTCTTCAACTTTTTGAATAAACAGATCAATTTGTCACTTTTTTGTGGCCAAAAAAGTAACCAAAAAAGCCCATGGCTTTTTACAAATCCTACGCTTTTGCTTGTTGATGGAGGCGGCGCAAAAAAAAACTCGCCCATCGATTTCGTCCGGGCTCCGCCCTTTCTTATTCAGTTGGCTCATACAGTTTTTTGCTTCATCCGCCTCCATCAACGCAAAATCGGGATTTGTAAAAGGCCAAGCCCGTAGCGCCGCGATCCTACTTAAAATAAATATTACACACCTTTAGTTTTGATGTATAATTTCATGACGGACATGTTAAACCATTAATAATCAGGCAACATAAATGTTTCAGTTGGCTAAATCCCGGATAAGAGCGTAATTTAGAATTGCATTTTTGATTATTATATTAATCCTTAATTAGTAACACTTGCTAATTATTTAAAAATTGTAATGCACCATACAGCAACTGACTTTGTAAGTTTCATTATTCCTTTTTATTAATTAAGCATTATTCATTGCAAAAATTCTTGTATAAGGATTCCATGGTATCCTTATACAAACAATATGCTTCAAACCATTTTTTAGTCTCTATCAAAATACAAATTCCGGCTATTTGATTGTGCCATAGGTTTTCATATATTTCAGACCTGTTCTCATTTTGATTTATAGCATCAATCAATTTTGGTGAGCGTTGATAATACTCGATTATATCAGATTGAAATTGATCGTGTAAATATTCATCCCGAAGTTGTCGAAGTAAACGCAACTCCCTGCAATTGTCATTTTTTCCCATAGCAATAACCGCGGTTGTTGTGACCAAACAGCCTTCACAATCACATTTTACTATTGGGCAACTGCAATCATAAGGGTCATTATGCGACCATTCGCTATGTCCCTGGCAACCAGAAATTATCACCCTGTAATTTGTTGGGTCATTAACTTTTACATAGTGGCACCTTTTTTTACGGCCCGTACCACGACAGATTGGACATTTTGGATTTGCCATATAGATTCAGTTTTTAGGCACATTAAGCGTTTAGTTTCCTCATTCCGTCCTTATAGCCATCATCGTATCCTTGGATGTACGTTTCAACATAATTGGATGATGCCAATGATTTTAAATTTGCCTTGACATAATTTTTAGGCTTCTTCGCCAGTGCATCAGACATTCCTTGATTGTAGCCGTCGTTGTAACCGTTCATGGTAGATAATTTTTTTAATCCATTTTAATAAATTCAGATTCATTCCAATCCTTGCCTTCCTTCCATTGTCGATCAGGGCGTTGCCATCCCCACCAATTAGGTCCACAAAGCAGATGTACGACATCCACGGGGTCCGTAATTTTCCGGCTACCACATTTTGGGCATTGATACCAATTTCTGTCCTGGTTACAACTCACACAATAAACGCTTTTGCAATCCCAACATTTGGTCATTGGATTAAAGTCTCTTTGTGCCTGTATACCACAGGATGGACAACGTCTGTATACTTTGTTAATCGTCATAGTTTGGACAAGTATTTGGTTTGACCATCACCAAAATTTCGATATAGTTGATAAAAAAATCCAACATAATGCTCTGCAATAAAACAAAACAAAACCTCAAGACCCTAGGATCAGCCGAAGTAAAAAATGAACGACCGTAAATGGCCAATAAACGACGAAAAATAGTAATGTGGCCATCAGTAATGGCCAAACGGATCAGCGGCCTCCAACAAAAAAGACCAGAGAGAAAATACGCCAACTAGTACAGTATTTGCTGGAGTATTTTCGGTCGGTGTTTCGGTGAAAGGGGGGACTTTATTGACCGACGGAGCAGCAGGTTCCTACAAAGTTCTGTCGGCAAGTTCCCTCCCACGCCTGCGGCGTGCTCAGGATGACAAGGATTGATCGCGTTTCAACGTACCTATTCAAAGCCCGGAGGGATACCGATTACGCAAAAGAACAATCCGGATCGCAGGCAACTGGCAGAGCATAAGGCCATGGTTATGGCCAACCAACGTAGAACTTTGAAAAAAAATCGGTCTGTGCTACCGCAGATTTTTGCGCAGCAAAACATCTGCGGCTTCTGCGCGTTCTGCGGGACAATTAGTTTGCGCAGCAAACTGGAAAGATCAAGACCGTATGCAGTTTTGCAGGCGGGCGGGTTGAGGCACGCTGGTTATGGCCAGCCTGTTTCAAATTTTGAGGCGAGACACATCATGGGGCCCAACTGAGCAAAATCCGAATAAGTTTTTTATTGTAGTTCAAAAAATATCCTGTAATGTGGTCGTCTGGAATTATGATGTCGAAATTAACGGGTTTGTGCCCTTTTTCGGCAATCATGTACCGATTTGTTGCTTTTTGTCTTGAGTATCAGGGCAATAAAGTAGAAATCAGCAAAATAAACATCAGCAAGTTCCCTCCCACACCTGCGGCATGCTCAAAATGACAAGGATTGATGGCTTTTCAACGCACCGACACGATGCCCGGAGGGATAGAAACGGGGTTTATTTTAAATCTGAAACCCTTACACCCTTATCCGATCCGCTACCCTACCCTGGTACGTCCTACCCACGGGCAGTTGCGTACCGTTCACCTGCAACAAATTGTAGGCAGGTTTGGCTATCACCTGGCTTAGGTTAACGATGTACTGCTTGTGAATGCGCAGAAAACCACCCGTTTGCTCCAGTTTTCCTCCCATTGTTTGAGCAGTTTGGCATCGTAGTGGCGTTCGGAGGAAGTTTGAAAGTACACCGCATCACCGGCTGATTCGAGGAACAACACCTCCTGCAGCGGCAATACCTTACCACTGGAAAGCGTGATGTGCTTTTGCAACACCTGGTCGGTGGAAATTTCTTGTTTTTGCAACTCCTCGATGGCCAGCAGGAGTTCCTGGTTTTCGCGCTCGAGTTGTTCCTTGCCCAGGGCGTACAAGCGGATCTGGGTGGCTTTTACCCGGTTGCGGTAGTACAAGGCGCCGGCAAGGGCCAACAGGGCCAGCAAGCCAAGCCCCAGGGCTGATATTTGCTGGCTTTTGTTCTGGTTGGTCAGGGCGAGCAATTCGTTTTCCTTTTCTTTTTTCTCCACTTCATAGCGCACTTGCTGCTCGTGGATGGCCTCGTCTTTCTGCATTCGATAGTAGCGATCCATGTGGTTATTGTAGTCATTGGCCGCTACGTAGGCCTTGTTGTCGCCGGAGTGCCAGATGTCGTACAGGAGCATGAATCCCTCGTATTGCAGGGAATCTAAACTGGAAAGGCAAGTTGGGCAATCCTGGTACACCGTTGCCAGGTATTCCGGCGTTCCGGAGGGGTCGTTGAGTTTGTTTTTTGAGAACAGGATTTGGGTAACATTGTACACCAGGTAGTATTTCTGATCCGACTGGCCAATTTTTTCAAATGCTTTTAGCGCCTGTGCCAGCGCTGCTTTGTAATCTTTCTTCGCTGCAAAATAATCGGATCGCCGCATATCGGTGACGATGGCCTCTACGGCATTGTCATGGTTGGTGACCAAGGCGGAGTCGAGTAAAGCAGGAACGGGCGCTAAAGAATCCAGTTTGATGTAACAATGGGCAAGTGAATTAAAAATACCGGGCAATTCCTGCAAATTCCCCAAGCGCCGACACATGCCAATACATTGTGCGAAATATGGAATGGCCTTTTTGTAGTTGTCCAAATTAAAATAGGCCCTGCCCTGGTTGTTGAACAGGCCAAATCGGTCTTCTGCATCACCATACCCCAACTGGATCAGGCTGTCGGCCGTATGAAAGGCGCGTACGGAAGCATCGAAGTCTTTTTTGGTCATTAGCATTGCGCCGTAGTTCAGCCAAAGGTTGGTAGACAATTCAGGGGTCAGCTTTTCATAATCCAGTATTTGCTTAAATACATTTTCCGAGGCCGTAAAATCCAGTTGATAATGATAAATATTGGCCCGATGCCCCATGGCATTGACATATTGCTTAGGATACTGCAAAATGTTGGGATGATCCAGAACTTTATTGATTACCACATGGGCCGAGTCGAATGCTCCGGTATAAAACAAGGGAATCGCCTGGTTGATCCAAGCGGGAAACAGGAGCGAATCCACCCCGGCGGCCTCGGCAATGGCCGCATTTTTATCGGCATATTGCGCGGCAATGGCCAGGTCGATACCGAAGTATTTGACCATGCTGTCGCGGTTTACCTTCAGGGTTTGCTTGAGCGTGTCGTCAGCTGCCTGCGGTTTTTGGCACGACGGCAGCAGGAACCCCACAAGGGCCAGTAGGAGGAAGTACAAGTTGGCTTTCATGAAAACAAATGTAGTAAAAAACCGTGTTGGTATTGTTGGTGCGCAATTACTGCCAAATTCAGTTGTCAAAGTAGCCTACTTCGGAAATAAACCGCCGCCGGGAAGTTCCCTCCCCCACCTGCGGCGTGCTCAGGATGACAAGGATTGATGGCGTTTCAACGTACTTATCCGAAGCCCGGAGGAGGAAGATCGAAAAAACGATTCGGATCACCTGCAATTGCAAAAGTTCAGAACCAACACTACGCTCAATCTCCGTCCACCCTACGGGTTCCGGCCTTATGGAAATCCCGGTTTTGCGAAAGCGGCAGCGGCTTTTGGCAAATCCCTGTTTGACCACGCCGCAGGCGTGGGAGTTTGGGATTTGCGCCGCTGCCGATTTCAGGCAAAACCGTAGGATTTCCATACAGCCTTGACTTTTTTTGCTACTTTTTTGTGTTAAGACAAAAAAGTAGAAATCAGTAAAATTGGCTAAACATGCGGGAAACATCAATATCAAAAAAGCAGTAAATACCTCGTCAGGAAGTTCCCTCCCATGCCTGCGGCGTGCTCAGGACGACAAGGATTGATGGCGTTTCAACGTACCTATCCGAAGCCCGGAGGAAATGTATATGGGGTTTATTTTGATCTGAAACCCTTAGCCGCTACCCTACCACAAATTAACATCCAGGAGTTTGTGCAAGGTCAGACCATTCAACACAAACCGGGGTATCCGCACCAGCCCCCAGAGCAGCACTTTAGAAAATGGGTATTGCAGAAAACCGACAACCAGTGCCACCATCGAAAAGGGGGAAAAGGGGAAGATGGCAGAAACAACAATGAATGGCGTGCCCCACTTTCTGGTGAGCGCTATTTGCTTTTGCAAACGCCGTTCAACCAATTTTTTGGCCCAATCGTATTGAGCAAATCGGCGCCCGATGCCATATGATATCAAGCCCCCCAGATAAGAGATGACACCCAAAAAGGTCAGCACCAGTAAGGGTGATTCAAACTTGTTGGTCCATATCATAAAAAACTCAATCGGTAGTAAACCCATCAGCGATTCTGACAAGAAGAAGGTAAGCAGCACCCGTGTATCAGAAAAAGTTCCAAACAGCGCTTGAAAAAAGGGCTTCAGATCGGTCAGGGCGCTTCCGGCAACAAAAACGACTGCAATAATCAAACAATAAAGCCCAACCAGGCGCCATACATAGCTGTTGAAAAAAAGAGATTTTTCTTTGTGTTTGTCCTTGGCAACCCATGCCCGAATGCCATGAAAAAACTGTCCGATATACATCATAGTGATCCGCTAAAGGGTTTAAAAAATGGTCACGATAGTGGCTGCCTGCAAGGAAAACCCGAAGCGGCTAAGCCTACCTATGTCCTGATTTTGCTTTGATCCGGCTTTTAAGGTTCGTTAAAGAAGATACCGGCAAATTGATACTGGCCATGTTCGTAACCCAGGCTGGAATATCACCGCCGGGATCAACGTAGTAACAATAATCTGCCTTAAGCCTGGATTCTGACAGGGCCACTACGGTTGCCGACACATGGTAGCCTTTCACCCGAACAAAACCCTCTTTTTCCGGAATCATATCCGGAACATTGTCCAGCGTAATTTTAAGGGCCTTTGATTTCACATCATGCGTAAGTTTCATGCGAACAACCAGGTACCGGTCGGTCACAGGCCAGGGCGCTTTTGTCTCGGTGTAATAAATAAACTCCGAATCGCTAATTCTTTTGAGCAAACGGACATTGGAAACTGCGGTATTCCAATATTCATACTCCTCGATGTTCAGCACTACCGAGGCGAATTGTTCCAGTGTCGCCTCGGCTTCAAAGACGGCACGAATGGCATCGAAAGCGGAATTGTGCTGCTTTTGTGAATATACTTTTATGCCGCTTTTCTCGGCTTTGAGTTTCCAGTCGCCAGCCCGCGGCACTGGTATAGTAAAAAACAGCATGGTTAGCACCCCTGCCAACATGGGCGAAAAGATACTTTTGGGTTGAATCCTGGTTTTCATCGCACACAAAATTTAGTGGTCAAAAAAATGCTTGCTGTAAATGCCTGAGGGTGCGTCCTATGTTTTCAAAAACAGTTGAACGGATGCGTTACCATTGATTTAGTTCCTCCTTGCATTTGTGGCTGATGGCTGTGTTGTTCAAAAAACGGCTTTAGGTGAGACCCCTCCTGCCCCCAGGATCTTGCAATCATTTAATCACTGTTCGACCACAACATGGCGACAGAGAGGCGTGAATTCTAATTTCATGAAAGGTATTGGGCCAGAATTCCGGATTGCAATGATATTCGGCGATTCTATACTAATTACGCACATTCTGGGTTTTGATTTGCGTCAATGGCTGTGATGATATTGAATCAACACAGCAAACGATTGACCACGAATCGTGAAGTTCCACCCCTCGGCTTTGGCTTAGGCGGGAAGGCCAGTTTTCATCGGTTTTCAGGTGCACTATTGTAATCACCCTTCGCTATTCAGGTGCAACGCAAATCCAAGTTGTCGGTGCTAAGCCCAACAACAGATATGAATTTCGCGCTTGTTTTTATTCCTATAAGTGTACGGAATTGCCTTTTCCTATTTTTTCTGCATAGCCGAATCCAGCACTATTTTCATTTTATCTACAGCGCCTTTAACGGCCAGGTCATAGGTATTGCCCATTTCGGTTACCGCCATGGGTTTACGGCCGGCTACACGGGCTTCGATCAGACAACGCTTGTCGTTGACGCCTTTTTTACTGCCGTTTTCATCAGAAAGAAAGAGTTCTACACGGGTGACGTAGTTGCTGAAACGATCCAGCTCTTCGGTGAGAATGTTGCTTATTTTGCTGTTGTATTCGTCGTGGACGGTGATGTTCTTGTCCGTATTGATTTGAATAAGCATAAACTAAGATTTAAAGAAGATTATGGTTTTATGTTATATTTTCTATTGCATTGGGCTGTAATTCATTCCTTTCTTTTTCAGGTATAAGTTACAGGATATGGTGAAGATACACAAATGTTTTGGCTCAGCTTGGGCGCTGTTTTTCGTCGTGTTTTGGCGGTTGTAGCGGCGACTTCAGTCGCCGAAACGTGCACCGCGCAACGTGCAGGTGTTACAGCTGCCACACCGCCGCTTCATATGCCCGCAACATACCCGGCGCCGAGTTGGCATCGGGATAGTTGCCCAACACCCGTTTTGCCTTACTCAGATCCAAACTTCCCAGATTTGCAACAGCAGTATCTGATTTAAAGTTCAGCACTACCAAAAATGTTTTGCCCTCCCAACTGCGGGTGTAGGCGTAAACCGCTGGATTGTCTTTGTCGTACAGGGTATATTTCCCGTATACCAGGGCCTTCTCCTGCTTGCGCAATTTAACCAACGCACGGAAATAATTGAGCGTCGAATTGGGATTGGCCTCCTGTGCGGCAGCATTGATGTTCAGGTAGTTGTCATTAACCTTCAGCCAGGGCGCACCGGTGGTGAAGCCGGCGTGGGGCGAGTTGTCCCACTGGAAAGGCGTACGGCCGTTGTCGCGGGCGCCGGTTTTTTGAGCATCCAAAAATTCCTGCAGATCGCCACCGTGGTTTTTCACCTGCTGGTACATGTTGATGGACTCAATGTCGCGGTAGTCTTCAATCCGGTCGAACTTGATGTTGCACATGCCCAGTTCGTCGCCAAAGTAATAGTACGGCGTGGCACGCATGGTCATCAGGAAGGTGCTGAGCATTTTCGACGACAACTCCCGGTACTCCGGTGCATCGTTGCCAAAACGGGTCACCATGCGGGGCTGGTCGTGGTTACCCAGGTAAATGGTGCCCCAGCCGCGCTCGGCAAACACGCTGTCCCACTTGCTGTACAGGGTTTTAAACTGCACCATGTCGATGCCTTTGGGATCAGGTGTTTTGAATTTACCCGGTAAATAGCCCAGGCTCACACCCTCAAAATGGTAAAGCATGTTGAGTTCCTTGCGGTCGGCATCCACAAAATCGTGGGCGGTGGCGGTGGTTACCCCAATGCCTTCGGCCACACTCATCACATCGTGCCGGCGGAGCACCTGATCGTTCATGTCGCGGAGGTACTCGTGCAAGTGGGGCCCATTGGCGTAGTAGGCCACCATGTCGCCGTGGTATTGGGCCGGAAGTTGCGGAAAAGTGGTGTCCGTGGAAATGAATGGAATAACATCCATACGGAACCCATCCACGCCTTTATCGAACCAGAAGTTCATCATATCGAAGATCTCCTGGCGCACTTTGGGGTTTTCCCAGTTGAGGTCGGGTTGTTTTACGGAAAAATAGTGGAGGTAGTACGCGTCGGTCAGCGAGTCGTATTTCCAGGCGTCATTGTTGACGTCGAAAAAACTGTACCGCGCAGCCGGCTTGCCTTTTTCAGCGGGCCACCAGTGGTAATAGTCGCGGTAGGGGTTGTCGCGCGAACTGCGCGATTGCTTGAACCATTCGTGCTCATCGGAGCTGTGGTTGGCCACAAGGTCGAGCACCAGTTTAATGCCACGGTCGTGCATGCCTTTGAGCAGGGCATCAAAATCGTCCATGGTACCGAACTCCTTCATGATGCCACGGTAATCGGAGATATCGTAGCCATTGTCGTCGTTGGGCGAGGAAAAAATGGGATTGAGCCACACCACATCAACACCCAGGCTTTGGATGTAATCGAGTTTGGAAATGATACCGGGCAGGTCCCCTACCCCGTCGCCGTTGCTGTCTTTAAAACTGCGGGGATAAATCTGGTACACCACTGCTTCTTTCCACCAGGCAGGTTTGTTGCCCGGGACAGTTGAATCAGGGGTTGGAGCGTTGTTTTCGCAGTTCATAAATAGAAAAATTGAAAGCATCAGCAGGGCTGCATTGCGGGGCAAAACAAGTTTTTTCATGGAAAATCGCGTTGTTTATGGGTGATTTTGGTCATTGGACATTGGGCGTTGAAATTGGTCTTTGGTGTTTGATCCAATGTGTTTTGGTTCATGAAATTAAAAACAATGCCCAATGTCCAACTTATTCCTTGCCAATGAGCTCAATAAAATTGCCATCGGGGTCCTGAACGAGCACAAATTGCCGACCATCCTGCAGCACAATGGGAGTGTTGCCCAGCAAAGGCACGTTGTGCTTGCGCAAACGCTCGAGCAGCGGCTTCATGGATTTCACAAAAATGGTGCAGTACTGCATGCCGTTGTCGTCCTGTACATGATGCTGTATGGGGTGCTGCGCTTTTTACCAAAACTCATCAATTTCCATTCGGTAGCATGGGGCTGGTCGTCGAGTTTCAGGATGGTAACATTCATAGGCTTTCCGCCGGTGAGGCCGGAGTTGGCGCCAAATTTTTCGTCGAGGCTGAACCCGCCGGTTTTTTGCATCCCGATTACGTTGGTGTAAAAATCAAGGGATTTTTGCAAATCCTGCACCACAACCCCAATGCTGATGGCGGGATTGTCGAATTCACTTTCACGAAAAGTAGTAGAAAGCAGGAATATGGCGGATAAGAAAAGGGGCAGGTAAATCTTTCTCATATTGTAAAGGGTAGGTTTTCAACTGACCAAGGTAAAAAGAATCCGGAAGCTACACGTGCAAGAAAAACTATCCTTCTGCAGGAACGGATGCGCCATGCAGCCTACATAAAACTGTTGTTCGCTATTGTTTTTTATTTTTTTTCTCCTGTCGTTTAAAATACCCCCGGAACAGGAAATTATGCTTCAGCGCCTCCATGTTCTCCCCGAAGGCCCTCGTGCCCTGCTCCACATTTTTCAGGGATTGTTGCAGGTTGTTGGTCATGAGGCTGTCGCGGAGGAGGGCAGTGGCAGGCCCGGCCCCGCTGCGATAATCACGATCGATGGCAGTGGAGATGGCCTGCAGGTCTTTCACCAGCTGGTCGGCATGGGCAGTTATGGTGTTTACGCGCTCAAATGCCTCTTCCAAATCTTCCGCCATGGCTGTATCGCGGAGTAAAACACCGAGGGTACCCTCTCTCCTGCTGGGTGGCATGCACCATGCTTTGAAGTTCCGTCATAGTAGTGGCGGCATCCGTACTGGCGCCGCGGAGTTGCAACAAGGAGGCGCGAAGGTTGGCGGCAAGCGAGGGGTCATTGAGCAAACCATTGAGCAGCGGACTGTCGTTGATGCGCCGAACCGTTTGCAACAGTTCTTCGGAAAGGAACGCCACGTTGTTGTTGGTGGTGCTCAGTGTTTCCAGCATTTCTGCTGTACTCAATACTTTTTTGGGATAAAGGGTATCACCATCCTGCACAAAAGGCGCCGGGGATTTCCTTGGGGTAATTTTTACAACTTTATTTCCGATGATGCCTTCGGTACCCAGTGCGGTTTGGGCGTTTTTTCGGATAAAGGGTAATGTTCGACTGAAAAAAGGCCTCCTCCTTCCCAATAAAATACAGTGCCAACACCAAAAAGACGAGCCCTGAGAGTACAAAGGCGCCAAGCCGAATATTTTGAAATACTTTGGTTTGCTTAGCCATCACTGAAAGAAATTTTTAACTATCGGATCTTCGCTGTTTTTGAGCGCTTCGTAGGTGCCTTCCGCATAACATTGGCCGTTATGGAGCAGCACGATGCGGTCGGCGGTTATTTTGATACACATCCTGTCATGCGTAATGATGAGCGAAGCGCTGTGGTATTTTCGCCGCACGTCATTCATCAGGAGCAGGATTTCCCGGCCGGTAATGGGGTCGAGGCCGGTTGTAGGTTCGTCGTAAAGAATGATTTCGGGTTTGAGGATGAGGGTTCGGGCCAGTGCGATCCGCTTGCGCATGCCACCGCTGAGTTCGGAGGGCATCAGGTCGATGGCCGACAGCAGTCCGACATTGTCCAGCGCTTCCTCTACCAGCGCATTGACGTCCGTGTGCTGGTCCACCAACCAGTGCCTGCGCAGGGGAAATTCCAGGTTTTCACGCACGGTCATGGAATCGTACAAGGCGTTACTTTGAAACAAAAAACCCACCCTGGCCCGCAATTGGTCGAGTTCGAGTTTGTTCAGGTTCTGAACATTTTTCCCCAGCACCTCAATGCTGCCGGAGTCGGGCTCCATCAAACCGATGATACACTTGATCAGCACCGATTTTCCGGAACCGCTTCTGCCCAGTACCACCAGGTTTTCCTCCGTGTACAGGGTAAGGTTAACCCGGTCCAACACGATGTTGTCGCCAAATGCTTTGCACAGGTCGCGCACCACGATCACCGGTTGTTGTTTTCGGGTGACAGGCATTGCCGTGGCTTGAGCAGTCTGTGTTTGCATGGCTTAACCAATTATATTGAGTACATCTGAGACCTGAACCACCAGGAGGTCGATGATAAAGATAAGCAGAGAAGAAACCACCACAGCCGAGTTGGCAGCCATGCCTACGCTTTCGGTGCCTTTGGTAGCGTGGTATCCCTTGTAGCACCCTACAATCCCCACCGCGAAGCCAAAAAAGTAGGTTTTTAAAACGGCAGGCACAACATCGTAAAATGCCAGGTTGTCCATCACATCTTTGAAAAAAAAGCGCATACTGGTGGAGGCGTGTACATTTACCCCGAGGAAAGAGCCGTACAAAGAAATGCCATCGGTAAGTAACACCAGCACCGGGAGCATTAGCGTGGCAGCCAGGGTGCGGGTGACCACCAGGTATTTAAACGGGTTGGTACCCGAAACTTCCATGGCATCGATTTGCTCCGTGACGCTCATGGAGCCCAGTTCTGCACCGATGCTGGAACCAATTTTCCCGGCAAAGATGAGGGCGGTAATCACCGGTCCGATTTCCCGAACGATGGCGATGCCCACCATGGCGGGCAATTCAGATTCCGCGCCATAGCGCACCATATTGGGTCGGAGTTGCATGGTGAGCACCAGTCCCATGATAAAACCCGTGATGCCGGCCAGGGGCAGGGATTTGTTGCCTATCTGGTAGCACTGCGAAAAAAAAGCCGCGGTTTCAAATCTTCCACGAAACAGTTCCTGGAAAAAACGCATGGAAAAGCGGAACAAACGCCCGCTTTCAAACAAAAATTGCTGCAAATAGGGGGGGAGCCGCATCATGTTGAAGTGCTTTGGAATTCAACAATAAAGTTGCGCCTTGTGCTGCCCAAAGGCATTGACCCCTGTCAGCAATAGCCATGAGGCTGATCAATCGAACCCAAAAAGAGAGAAATTACTCGTCGCCGCTCTTAATCTCGCGCTCCACCATATCCATCATCACGTAGTCCACGCCCTCACTCAAGCTGGGCACAATAATCAGGATGGAATCCAGGCGGCTGATTTCAATGAGTTTGGTCACCATGGGCTGCAGGGGGCCTGCCAGAACAAAACATCCCTGGTCTTTCCAGATCCGGTGTGCTGTCAAAATGGCACTCAAACCGCTGCTGTCGACAAATTTGACATGCGTCATGTCAAAAATAAGATTGCGGGCGCCTTCCTGATTGAGAAAGATAAACTCACTTTTCAAGCCAGGAGCGATGGAAGAATTAAGGTTTTCTTCTTCTAGTGTAAAGACCAGATACTGGTCTTGTTTATCAACTCTGAATTTCATAATTGTTTAATTTTCAGCCGAATAAATAAAGCACCCCGCCATAACATGGTCAAAAATACGGCCTTGGACCGGCAAAAGTAACGATTGCCTGCTTAATTTTTTTAAATATTCCGCTTCGTTTTTTGGAAGGCAAGTACATGGCGGGGAAGCAGGAAGGGAAAGTGTGGCATCATTTTTTCAGGAAGACTGGCAAGATGCAATGAATAAAGGAGCCCTTTGGCCCTCCCGGCAAAAAAAAATTAAAAAATCATAAAGCCGGAGTCGCTCAGAACCTGTTTGCACAATTATTTGTTAAATATTCATTGCAAATTCACCCCGAAGGTTGCTTTTCTCCATAGAAAAGGCCTAAACTTGTCGCTAAATACAGTAGCGTTTATTACAACGCTGCTGAAGCCGAAATCCCCTGCATACATGAACAAGAAATTCTCACCGGTCGTCAAACAAATTATCCACCAAAGCGGGCAGGAAGCGCGCCGCCTTGGCCATGATTATATTGGCGCGGAACATCTTTTGCTGGGTATCATTGCCGAACGTGACAGCCTCCCGGTGCGGGTGCTCGACGCCCTGCTGGTAGATGTCAGCGATTTGAAAAAACGCCTGGAAGGTTCCATCCCGCGTACCAGTGCCTACCCGCCCGCCGAAAACCTTTTTGTCGGCGAGTTTCAGGTTACCACCCAGGTGCAACGCGTGCTAAAGGTTACCTTCCTCGAGGCCAAGCTGATGAAAAACGAGGAAATTTACCCCGAACACCTGATGCTGTCGCTGCTAAAGCATACCGATACCCTTGCTACCAAACTCCTAAACGAATACGACGTGGACTACGAAAATTTCAAAAAGGAATTGGAATACGTTCGTTCAGAACAGGATCTGTCGCATCCCAACATCTTCAATCAATCCTCTTCCAACGAAGGCGGTGAGTTTGAAGAAGAAGACGAACGCGGTTTCCGCTCTTCCCAAAAAGGACAGGCCAAAAGCCGCACCCCGGTGCTCGATAATTTCGGGCGCGACATTACCAAACTCGCCGAAGAGGGCAAACTCGACCCCATCATCGGCCGTGAAAATGAAATTGAGCGCGTCAGCCAGATTCTGAGCCGCCGTAAGAAAAACAACCCCATCCTTATTGGTGAGCCCGGTGTGGGTAAAACGGCCATAGTGGAGGGCCTCGCCCTGCGCATCATGCAGAAAAAAAGGTGAGCCGTACGCTGTTCAACAAACGCATCGTGATGCTCGACCTGGCCGCCTTGGTGGCCGGAACCAAGTACCGCGGCCAGTTTGAAGAGCGGATCAAGGCCATTATGAACGAGCTGGAAAAGAGCCGCGATGTGATTCTTTTCATCGATGAGATCCATACCATGGTGGGCGCCGGTGGTGCTACCGGATCGCTCGATGCCTCCAATATTTTCAAGCCAGCCCTTGCACGTGGCGAACTCCAGTGCATCGGCGCATCTACCCTCGACGAGTACCGCCAGTACATCGAGAAAGACGGCGCGCTTGATCGCCGTTTCCAAAAAGTACTTGTTGAGCCGCCATCACAGGAGGAAACAATTCATATCCTGAAAAACATTCAGGGCAAATACGAAGAGTTCCACAACGTCACCTACACCGATGAGGCCATCAAAGCCTGTGTCAAACTGAGCGATCGCTACATTACCGACCGCTTCCTGCCCGACAAAGCCATCGATGTACTCGACGAAGTTGGCGCCCGTGTTCACCTTAAAAACATTGTGGTTCCAAAGCACATCGAAGAACTCGAAGCGCGGATTGAGGAGCTTAAAGAACAAAAAAATCAGGCTGTAAAAGACCAGCAGTACGAAGAGGCAGCCAACCTTCGCGATCAGGAGAGCAAACTCTCCCGGCAGTTGGAATTTGCCAAAGTAGAATGGGAAGAAGACAGCAAAACCAAGCGTTATCCTGTTGAAGAAGACCATATTGCTGAGGTTGTAGCCATGATGACGGGTATCCCCGTGCGCAAGGTTGCCAAAAGCGAAGGCAAGAAACTGGTCAGCATGTCAGACGATATTGGCAAAATGGTCATTGGCCAGGATGAGGCCATCATCAAAATTGCCAAGTCCATCCAGCGCAACCGCGTTGGCCTGAAAGATCCTAAGAAGCCCATCGGCTCCTTTATCTTCCTCGGTCCAACGGGCGTGGGTAAAACCGAGCTTGCCAGGGCACTCTCACGCTACCTCTTTGATTCTGAAGACTCCCTCATCCGCATAGACATGAGTGAGTACATGGAAAAATTCTCGGTGAGCCGACTGATTGGCGCGCCTCCGGGTTATGTTGGATACGAAGAAGGTGGTCAGCTTACGGAAAGGGTTCGGCGCAAGCCATACTCGGTGGTGCTGCTCGACGAAATCGAGAAAGCCCACCCCGATGTGTACAATATCCTGTTGCAGGTACTGGACGATGGTCAGTTGACCGACGGCTTGGGTCGTAGAGTCGACTTCAAAAACACCCTTATCATTATGACCTCCAACATTGGTGCACGCCAGTTGAAAGACTTTGGTCAGGGTGTGGGCTTCCAGACCAATGCCCGCCTTGAATCTGCAGAAGAAAACAGCAAATCGGTGATCCAAAATGCACTGAAGCGCACCTTCTCCCCCGAATTCCTTAACCGCGTGGACGATGTGGTGGTGTTCAATTCACTGGGCCAGGAAGAAATTCTGCGCATCATCGACAATGCCTTGGGCAGCCTTATGATCCGCCTTGAAAGCATGCAACTGAGCCTCAGCCTTACTGGCGAAGCCAAGAAGTTTGTGGCGGAGAAAGGATACGACCCGCGGTTTGGCGCGTCCGCTCCACAGGGCTATTCAAAAATACATTGAAGATCCACTTGCTGAATTCATCCTTCAAGAAAACCCGGCGGAAGGCTCTAACCTCCAGGGTACCATGAACGAAGCCAAAGACGGATTGGTCATTGCCTACAAAACTGAAAAGAAAAAGGGCAAGGAAACGGATAAACTGGCCTAAAAAAGGGCCATGTAAATCATAGCATAAGGGCTGTTCCAGAAAACTGGAGCAGCCTTTTTTATTTGAATGCTATTCAGATAATTTAGCCACAAAGACACGAAGACACAAAGCGCAATCAAAACTTCGTGCCTTCGTGCCTTCGTGGCAAAAAAATCAACTCTTGCATTCCTGGTCAATTTGATTTCTAATCACACCATTTTTGAATTTACAGAGACGGGGCGCTTTTAGAGCACATCAGGTAAGCCACATCAGGCACAGAGGGCTGCAATTTTTACCCCTACGGCGCGCGATCAAAACTTTGTGCCTTCGTGCCTTCGTGGCAAAAAAACCAACTCCCGCATTCCTGGTGACTTAGCTTTCAAATCAAAATTTTATTGATTTCTCAGATTTTTAGCCAAAAAGCCAGGATCATACCCCATTTTTGCAAGACAACCCACTGCCATGCTCAGCCGCATCCTCCTGCTCATACTCCTCAGCGCGTCTCTGAATGCCCAGACGGTAGTCGATAGCCAATTCCAAATGGCCCGAATCGTGCCGGATGTGCTCCGCGATCCTTCGCATGCTTTACCGGTGACGGCCATGGCGAACCCAGAAACGGCGGCGGCATTTAGCCCCGAGGATGGTCCCTTTTTCACCTTTGGCAACGACCCATCAAACTGGTGGCTGCGGTTTGATGTAGACAACAAACTGCAGGAGGTCCAAGCGGTAGTACTTCGGGTAAACCGAAAGAACATCGATGAATATAGCCTCTACCAGGTGGCAGAGGGTCGCCCGCCGGAATTAATAGGTAAAGTCGGGGCACAAATGGAAGGGCAAGATGCATACGCCCTCACCAATGGCTACCATTTCAACCTTACCCTGACACCGGGCACCAACCGTTTTTACGCCAAAGCCTGCAACCGCATTGGGTCCATGCACCTCAGCATGAGTTTGCATACACTGAACGATTTTCAGCGGCTCAGCAGAGAACAAGTATTGTTGTTCGGACTGTTCGTCGGGGTAATGTTTCTCTCTATATTATTTACCGTGGTGTTGTTGTACCAGTACCGCGACCCCATTTACCTGCTGTATTTGGTCTATTTGGTCAATATTTACCTTCGGGAATCGTACAACTACTCGGCCGACTTCGGTTGGCTGCCGGTATTCCAAAGGAATGTTACATCAATTTTGATTGCCGCAAGTTTTGGCGCTTTCTACCGCCATTTCCTCCAACTGAAACTGCTGGCGCCCAGGTTCGATAAACTGGTAAAATGGTACACCATCCTTATCACTGCGATTGCCCTGCTGGTGTGGATATTGGCCGCCGGCAACCAGGGAGCGGTGTTGCAGTATGTATTCCTGTGGTCGACACCACCAATCTCATTTTTACCTTTATTGCGCTGATAGCTGCCGTGCTGCTGATCCGTCGCGCTGAACGGGCGCTAATTACAACCATTGCGTTTTTGCCGCTTGCGGCGGGGTTTGTTGCCATTTTATTGCGCAACATGAACCTCATTCCCAATTACCCTATCATCACACAAGCCGTCATGCTGGGCTTTATTTTCGAGGTGGTTGTGTTCACCTTCGTGCTCATTTACTGGCATCGCAATGTGGAGCGCGACCGGGAAATTTTGCAACTGAAACTCATCAACCAGCAGCAGGAAAAACAACTGGCGGTACAGCAAGCCGAACAACACGTGAAAGACCAGATAGCCCGGGACTTGCACGATGATGTGGCCGCCTCTATGTCGGGTATCCGCATCCTTAGCCAGGTAGCCCGGCAACAAATCATGCAGGAGGCGCCGCAAACCGCTTCCCTGCTGGAGCAAATCAACCACAGCGCACAAACCACCCTGGAAGGCATCAGCGACCTCATCTGGGCCGTCAAGCCCAACGAAAACTACCTCAACGACATTGCGGATCGCATGCGCGCACATGCCAGTAAGGTGCTGGAAGCCAGCGATATCGCCTACCAGTTTAACATTGCCCGCGAGTTACCAATCAGGGATATGGATATTGAAAAACGGCGCAACCTTTACCTCATTTTCAAGGAAGCCCTCAACAATGCCATCAAATACAGCCGCTGCAAAAACATGCAGGTTGGCCTGGAAGTGGTAGAAAATGACCTGGTACTCCGGATTGCCGATGATGGCATTGGCTTTGTTCCGGATCTGGTTGAACGGGGTAATGGCCTTGATAACATGCTCAAACGTGCCATGCAAATAGATGCGCAACTGGATTTAAACGCAGCGCCAGGGAAAGGAACAGAGGTTTTGGTTCGATTGCGGTTTTAACAACCTTTGTAAACCGATACCGTCCACGCTGGTTGCCTACACCAGGACCTTGCTCATTTGCCAGCCTAAAGATAGGGGTCCTATGGACCGCCGTTTTAGGTTTGTGTGCTTTCTACCAAGATTCCGCCCCGCTGGGGCGGCCTGAAGCCGTACCTATTTCTGTTTGTTGATAATAACAAGCGCTTACAATCCGGCGAAACACCGAAGGAGTATGCTTTTCGCACTAATTCACAGTTTTTTTAGAATTGTACGACCGACATTATGGTAGCGCTCAGCGCTAACCGGATTTAAAATGCCGTAGGCATGGCATTATTGTAGAACAATCCCAGCCCTTGGGCTGGAATGCCGTAGGCATGGCATTTCCATGTTGGCGATTTATGGTTGTTTTCATTCGAAACACCCCCAAATTGCTGATGTAAAGATAAAACCCGTCCAAATCTCAGGGGTTTAATGCCATGCCTACGGCATTCCATACCATGCGTCGCTGAATGCTACCATAATGCCGGCCCTACGGGCCTTAGCAGCGCACAATGAATATTTGTGCGTAAACCGTTGATAGGGGGGGGGGATATTATAGCCCAAACCCTAATAATCCAGTCGAAACACCGAAGGGGTGACATATTATAGCCACAGCAACGACAATCCGGCGAAACACCGAAGGAGTATGCTTTTCGCACTAATTCACAGTTTTTTTAGAATTGTACGACAGACATTATGGTAGCGCTCAGCGCTAACCGGATTTAAAATGCCGTAGGCATGGCATTATTGTAGAACAATCCCAGCCCTTGGGCTGGAATGCCGTAGGCATGGCATTTCCATGTTGGCGATTTATGGTTGTTTTCATTCGAAACAGCCCCAAATTGCTGATGTAGAATAAACCCGTCCAAATCTCAGGGTTTAATGCCATGCCTACGGCATTCCAAAATGCGTCGCGGAATGCTACCATAATGCCGGCCCTACGGGCCTTAGCAGCGCAAAATGAATATTTGTGCGTAAACCGTTGATAGGGGGGGGATATTATAGCCCAAACCCTAATAATCCAGTCGAAACACCGAAGGGGTGACATATTATAGCCACAGCAACGACAATCCGGCGAAACACCGAAGGGGTATGCTTTTCGCACTAATTCACAGTTTTTTTAGACTTGTACGACCGACATTATGGTAGCGCTCAGCGCTAACCGGATTTAAAATGCCGTAGGCATGGCATTATTGTAGAACAATCCCAGCCCTTGGGCTGGAATGCCGTAGGCATGGCATTAAGCTGCTGGCATTGGGACAAATTTCACCTTTATATCAGCAATTTTGGGACTGTTTCGAATGAACACAACCAAGGATCGCCAATATTGAAATGCCATGCCTACGGCATTCCATAAATTGGGTCTGCGGAATGCTACCATAATGCCAGCCCTACGGGCCTTAAGCAGCGCAAAATGAATATTTGTGCGTAAACCGTTGATAGGGGGAAATATTGTAGCCCAAACCCTAATAATCAGGCGAAACACCGAAGGGGTGATATTTATAGCCACAGCAACGACAATCCGGCGAAACACCGAAGGGCTTTTCGCACTAATTCACAGTTTTTTAGACTTGTACGACCGACATTATGGTAGCGCTCAGCGCTAACCCGATTTAAATGCCGTAGGCATGGCATTATTGTAGAACAATCCCAGCCCGTAGGCATGGCATTTCCATGTTGGCGATTTATGGTTGTTTTCACTCGAAACAGCCCCAAATTGCTGATGTAAGAAAAACCCGTCCAAATCTCAGGGTTTAATGCCATGCCTACGGCATTCCATACCATGCGTCGCTGAATGCTACCATAATGCCGGCCCTACGGGCCTTAGCAGAGCACAATGAATATTTGTGCGTAAACCGTTGATAGGGGGGGGGGATATTATAGCCCAAACCCTAATAGTCCAGGCGAAACCCCGAAGGAGTGACATATTATAGCCACAGCAACGACAATCCGGCGAAACCCCGAAGGGGTATGTATTCGCACTAATTCACAGTTTTAGAATTGTACGACAGACATTATGGTAGCGCTCAGCGCTAACCGGATTAAAATGCCGTAGGCATGGCATTGTGTAGAACAATCCCAGCCCTTGGGCTGAGATGCCGTAGGCATGGCATTTCCATGTTGGCGATTTATGGTTGTTTTCATTTCGAAACAGCCCCAAATTGCCGATGTAAAGATAAAACCGTCCAAATCTCAGGGTTTAATGCCATGCGGCATTCCCGTGCGTCGCTGAATGCTACCAGAATGCCGGCCCTACGGGCCCCTAGCAGCGCAAAATGAATATTTGTGCGTAAACCGTCGTTGATAGGGGGGAAAATATAGCCCAAACCCTAATAATCCAGGCGAAACACCGAAGGGGTGATATTTTATAGCCACAGCAACGACAATCCGGCGAAACACCGAAGGGGTATGCTTTTCGCACTAATTCACAGTTTTTTTAGACTTGTACGACCGACATTATGGTAGCGCTCAGCGCTAACCCGGATTTAAAATGCCGTAGGCATGGCATTATTAATAGAACAATCCCAGCCCTTGGGCTGGAATGCCGTAGGCATGGCATTAATCTGTTGGCATTGGGACAAATTTCACCTTTATATCAGCAATTTTGGGACTGTTTCGAATAAACACAACCAAGGATCGCCAATATTGAAATGCCATGCCTACGGCATTCCGTAAATTGGGTCTGCGGAATGCTACCATAATGCCGGCCCTACGGGCCTTAGCAGCGCAAAATGAATATTTGTGCGTAAACCGTTGATAGGGGGGGAAATATTATAGCCCAAACCCTAATAATCCAGGCGAAACACCGAAGGGGTGATATTTTATAGCCACAGCAACGACAATCCGGCGAAACACCGAAGGGGTATGCTTTTCGCACTAATTCACGTTTTTTAGACTTGTACGACCGACATTATGGTAGCGCTCAGCGCTAACCGGATTTAAATGCCGTAGGCATGGCATTATTGTAGAACAATCCCAGCCCTTGGGCTGGAATGCCGTAGGCATGGCATTTCCATGTTGGCGATTTATGGTTGTTTTCATTCGAAACAGCCCCAAATTGCTGATGTAAAGATAAAACCCGTCCAAATCTCAGGGGTTTAATGCCATGCCTACGGCATTCCATACCATGCGTCGCTGAATGCTACCATAATGCCGGCCCTACGGGCCTTAGCAGCGCAAAATGAATATTTGTGCGTAAACCGTTGATAGGGGGGGGGATATTATAGCCCAAACCCTAATAGTCCAGGCGAAACACCGAAGGAGTGGCATATTACAGACCCAACAACAATCCGGCGAAAACCCCGAAGGGGTAGCATAAAAATATGCACCCCTCCGAGTTTTGTCATGATATTAAAATACAATGGCTTATTCGTTCCCGGGAAACAAACCTTAATACCGCGTTTATTGCTTCACGATCATTTTCGCAACGACAACCTGCTTTTGCCCCGGTTTTAATTTTTGCCCAATACAAACCTGCAGGCCAGGCCGATGTAGCAATCCAGGCCTCATTGGCCACATTTTCTTGTGTCAGCACGCGCTGGCCGGAAGCATTGAAAACCATCAAATTGGCGTTTGTCCATCCCTCTGGCAAACGAATACGCAGGTGGTCCACCATCGGATTGGGGTAAACGGACCATTCCGCTACTGGCGTATTGGCAACTGCCGTCCCGACGACATCTGGCAGGTCAGTGTTTCCATCATGGCCGAAGCCGTAACGAAATATGCGGCCAATTGCGAGGCATAATTGGCGCTGGAGTACAAATCAGTATGGCCGGCGCCTGGCACCGTAGTAAGACTGTTCCAAACCCCAACCGTGTCGGCGCGGGCATGAACCCAACTGCTGCCTTGCAGATAGGCAAGTCCTGCCGCCAGGCCTTGGGTGTAATACACCGTAGCATCGGCGGTACCATGAATACTTGCTACCGGTTGCTCTCCGGCATCCAGCCGGGAGGCTCTGTAAAGCCCGCCCGACATGCTGAGGGTGGCTTTTGTACTAGAAGAGAAAGTATGGTTGGCGGCATCACCGGTATCGCCTTCGAAACCGCCGTTGGCAGTAATAGCGGACTGAATAAACGCCGGAATGATGTTGGTACTATCGAGATAGGCCGCATGCAACGCTGCAACAGCGCCAACGAATAGCCTCCAATAAAGATGTGCTCTGGATCAATGCAAGGTTTTGTTGCCAGCAGCATCACGGCGCAGAAACGGACGGCAGCCTTCATATCGCCGACCGCTTTCATCGCAGCACCCATGATTTTGGTAGAGTCCGGATAGCCCAGCACCAACACCGGATAGAGTCGGTACTGCATGGAAATGGCCATAACCCTCACTGGCGATGAGTTCGCAAGTGGTTTGCAAATCGGTTTTATCACCAAAAATAAAAGCTGCCCCCATGTGCAAGCACCACAGCCGGGCGCTCCGACAAAGTATCGCCCTCTGGTTCGTAGACATCCATGAAAAGGTTAACGGTTTGATTGGGGAAATAGCTGACCGCCACAGCATATTGAATGGTGGTCTTTTTGATGGAAGAAAATACGGGCACTTTGTAGCGCACGCCGTCGCAACCGGCATTTTGGGCGGTCAAACCGGAAACCAAACCGGCGAAAAGGAACATGAGTAGAAAACGCATCATCACAATATTTTAAAACAGGATACAATTGGAATGTCACAATAGTATTAAGGAAAAATCAATTTTTCCAAAAAAATCCCGAATGCTGCACTTGGCAACACTCCGGGATTAAAACTACCAAAAAGGAAAAAGGTTTACTTTTCTTTTTCCAATCAGCGTGATTTTTTCGTTCATACGCGGGTAGTCGCCGTTACCGTCGGCTTTGGCCAACTCGGTGCTGCGGTTTGCCGTTTCAATGGCATCTTTGTAGCGACCAACTCGGCAGAATCTGCGCCTTCAAGCGAACCATCCAGAACTTTTCGCCGCCTTTGTCCAGGGCCATTTGAATCCAGGCCAGGGCAAGGTTCGTATCCTTTTTCTCTTCAAAATAGTAACGGGCCGATTGGTAGTAAGTGTTTACCGACGGACCGTCCATCTGGGATTTGATGTCGGCCATCACTTTGGAATCGGTATCCAAAGTAATAGGAATGACAACACGGGTATTCTCCCAAATCAACTCAACATCAGCGCTGGCGTTGCGGATGTTGTTAATGTTGATGGTAAAGGTCTCCTCAATTCAGGCTCAGCCTGGGATGGCACTGAACCGGGCGGCTACGTCCGACTCACGGCAATCCTTTCGGGGTTCCCCAGAAATTGGTGTTTTTGTAAATGATGATTTCCCATTCTTTTTGACCGGGAATAGTGTACAAGGCATACTGGCCGTGGTGGTGGCTACACCACCCACTTTTACATCGTCGCCAAAAGTAAAACTGGTTGCAGCGTTGGCGCCGGTACGCCACATTCGCCAAGGGAACCAGATCACCAAAATCTTCCGACCTTTAACGCTCAGGCGGCTGCTCTACCTCAATGTTAGTCAGACCAAATTCTGGTAGATTCGGCCGGTTGGACTGGGCGCCGGCGTCTTGATTTGTGCTGTAGCACTCAAGCCCATCAGCATCAGGGAAAAAGGATAATAAGTGTTGAATTTTTTCATGGTTGTTACGTTTTGCTTAAAAACATCATTCTAGTAAAAAGGTTGACAAAGGTAAGTCCTTTCATTCATTCCAATATTTGTACAAACAATAAAGATTTCGAATCTGTATGCTTTGCTTTTCCTGTCATTTTTTTGATGCGCTGACCACGCAGGAACTTTATGCTATTATGGCCTTGCGACAAGAGGTATTTGTGGTAGAACAAAACTGCCCTACCTCGATGCCGATGGAAAAGACCAGCAGTCATGGCATCTGTTGGGCTATAACCAACAAGGCGAACTGCTTGCCTACACCCGCCTCCTACCCGAAGGCCTCTCCTACCCTGGCTATACCTCCATCGGGCGAGTAGTCACTGCTCCCTCCGCCAGAGGTACCGGCGCTGGAAAATTATTGATGAAAAAAAGCATCGAAATGACCCGCTTCCTGTTCGGCAATTTACCCATTAAAATCGGCGCACAATCCTACCTACTGCATTTTTACGAGGGCTTCGGTTTCCAATCAACCGGCGAACAATACCTGGAAGACGGCATCCCGCATACGAAGATGGTATTGGCGGGGGTTTAGGGTGGGATTTAGCGTGGGATTTAGCGTGGGATTTAGAGTGGGATTTAGCGTGGGATTTAGAGTGGGATTTAGCGTGGGATTTAGAGTTGGGTTTAGAGTTGGTCCAGTCCAGTGTTTTCCCCACCTAAGCCCAACTCTAAACCCTACCTAAACCCTAAACCCTACCTAAACCACCCTACCTAAACCAGCAACCCCGTTTCCCCGGCAATTTCCAAGCCGGCATGCCGGCCGGTTCCTTCGAAGATACGTTTACCGTCAATTCCACATGCAGCCGTGCCTGCAGGCTTTCGCTGATTTTACCGGTCATAGCGCCAGATAAAGGAGAGACCAGATGGGTGCCTTCTGCGCGGTGGGCCAGGATTCGTAATTCACTTTTAGGGTTGGTATAAATCAGCGTGGCGGTTTCCTCACCAATTTCAGGTGTTTTTGGCCCTTGTATAAGTGGCAAATTTATAAAGTCTGTTCTCCAGCCAAAACCGGCTGATAAAGCCAATAAAATGGCTGCGCAGCCACGGAATATGGGCCACAGAGGCAATAAGCGACACAGGGTCGGCATGGTCAAAATGGTTGCTCTGCATCCACATAAGCCCGCGGGAAGGATCGTCCCCAGTCTTTTTCCATGTAGCCCTTGCCGCCGGTAAAATCAATGTCCTCGCCATCCAGTACAAGTTTGCCTTCTATCGAATGGTTTAAACTCACAATGCCGTGAAAACACTCCATAAAAGGCACAAAAGAGTACCAGCCCATGATGCCCGGTGCACCCAGCATTTTTGGCCAAACGATATTACCTTTAAAGCGCAGACTACCCTTTACTTCGGGTAAGTCAAGCCGAATACCGGAAGCAGAAAAACTACTTCCGCCCAGTTCCAGCGCAAAATGCTGGCTCGAGGGTTGAAAATCCGCAGCATCGAACCGATGATAGGTAGAACGGTTTTCCGAACCCACCATAACATGGATAAAGGCATGGGGCGCCGAGCCATCGTGAGCATGGAAATACCCGGAATAAAAGCCAGTGCGTAGCGCCCATCCGGGAAACAACCTTGCAATACCAGCCCTCAAAATAGCGCTCCCGGCGACCCCAGCCGTGGTACATGTCGGGCTGCCAAATGGCGCGCCAGCGGTTAAAATATTGATCCATCATAATTGAAATCCGGAAAACCCGGCCTACAAAAGTATATTTGCAACCCGACTTCCAGCCGATTCTAACGAAATAAGATGCCCATTCACCATTTAAAGTTTTTCCCATGATCACTGAAAATCGACATGCACACCCACCTGCTTCCGGAAAAACTGCCCAATTTCGCCGATAAGTTCGGTTACGGTGATTTTATCCACCCGGAGCACAAGCGCACCCATTTCGCCAACATGATGAAGGGAAATCAGTTTTCCGTGAAATTGGCGAAAACTGCTGGGACCCGCAGGTGCGCATCCGAGAATATGCGCAGCACCATACGCCGGTTCAGGTGGTGTGCACCATTCCGGTCATGTTTTCCTATTGGGCCAAACCAAAGGACTGCCCGGAACTGTCGCAGTACCTCAACGATCACCTGGCCAGCGTTGTCGACGATTTTCCGGAGCACTACCTCGCCCTGGGTACCATTCCTATGCAGGATACCGTTTTGGCCATCCAGGAACTGGAACGCATAAAGGCATTGGGTTTTCCCGGCATACAAATTGGCTCCAATGTGAACCAGAAAAACCTTAATGAGCCTGAGTTCTTTCCCATTTTCGAGGCTTGCCAGGAGTTGGATCTGGCCATATTGGTTCACCCCTGGGAAATGATGGGTCAGGAACTTATGGGAAATACTGGCTTCCCTGGCTGGTGGGTATGCCAGCCGAAACCAGTCGCGCCGTCTGCTCGCTGATATTCGGAGGCGTCATGGAGCGCTTGCCCGATCTCCGTTGGTGTTTTGCACATGCTGGAGGCTCCTTTCTGCCCACCATTGGGCGGGTGGAGCACGGCTTCAATTGCCGTCCCGATCTGGTAGCCGTAGACAATGCCATTTCTCCCCGGAAATACCTCGGCAAGTTTTGGGTGGATTCCGCAACGCATGATCCACAGTTGCTGCGCTACATTCTGGAAGTAGCCGGAGAAGACAAGGTGTGCCTGGGCACCGACTATCCTTTCCCGCTCGGTGACTTGGAAATTGGAAAGTTCATCACCGAAATGGGGCTACCCGACCACACCGTTGAAAAGATCTTTTACAAAAATACACTGGACTGGCTGCACGGCGCCCAGCGATAGGCTGTTTATTCCGCCTTCAAACGGTAGGAACCGCTCTCCAGGCGCTTAGTGGCAAACTGAAAATAATCTGGCACCACCTCGAATCCGGTGAAACGACGGCCTTCCATTTTACTCACAACGGCCACCTGACCGGATCCTAAAAACGGATCGAGCACGATGTCACCAGGTTCACTGCTGTACGCCAGGATTTTTCGGATAATTTCGGCTGGCAACTTGGTCGGTGTTTTCACGTCTCCAGTCCAGTATTCGCGGGGAATCGTCCACACATCTTCCTTGTCTTTGTAGTGCGCACTGCCCCCTTCGGGTAGCTTTTCATCTTTTTCATAGCGCGCGTAAGGGAAAAACTTCCGTTTCCGCTCATCTACGCCAACAAATAAGATGTGGTAATGGGAGGTGACGTACTTACGGGTCGTCACCAAACCAAACTGATATTTCCAAACCAAATGGTTGATGAAGCTCAAATCCAATTCATCCAGCACAATCAGCAATTCCTTGAGGTGTTCCAACCGGAAAAATATAAAGGCTGCCCTCGGTTTGAGTACCCTTTTCACCTCATGTAACCAGGCACGCGTAAAGGCCAGGTAGTCCTGGCCTTCAATCTCCGGAATAGCCCTCCAGTACCCGGTCGCCCTTGCGGTTGTAATTGGCGCGCTTGGCCTGAAATTCAATGCCGAAAGGTGGATCGGTAATAACGAGGTCGACCGAATGATCGGGCAGATGCCGCGCCATCCCGGCGATGCAGTCCTCGTTGAATATGGTGTTGATAAATTTTGAATTCTCCATTAGCAGGCTCAAAACAAGCTGCAAATTTCCAATTCTTCAAATATTACAGGTTTTTTTATCGCAATCAGCCTAAAAAAGATGTTTCAACAGTGTTTTAGGTTGGATAAAACCCATTTAAGCAACTTGTCGGAAATAGCTTTCCGGATTTGGGGTGCAGGTTTTGTGTGCTGACAAGACGTCAAAACAGGCGTGTAGTACATTACATTAACGTGAATTTTGGATAGGTTTTTCAAAATAAGTTGTCTCGCAGGCTAAAAAGCAATAGGAACAACTTCGAATCCTCATTTTGCCGAAGGCAAAATATCTGCGAAATAGGTACCCGCTAAGTAAGACCTACGTTCAGCGTAATCAGTGGGGTCTTCAGGAAACAAAAAAATGGGTTTAAGGCCTCCAAAATTGGCATAATGGAATATTAAGCTTTATTTCCGATTTCCGATTACATGAATTCCGATTGTTGATTGGATTTAAGATTTTTGAATTATGATTGCCTCGAAACCCATACCTATACGTGGTATTTATTTGAAATGATTTCGTGCTGTTTTCCCAAATCATAAATTTCAAATCCAATCAACAATCGGAATTCATGTAATCGGAAATCGGAAATTCTATCCAAAACTCACGTTACATTACTGTTTTGGCAACGCAGGCAGCGCTCAAAAAGTGCCGCCAAATTGGAAAGTTATTTCCGACACGTTGCTTAATACATTGTAAACTAAGTTTTATTGCATTTTGGCTGAATCTTTTGACACGAGGGCATCTGCTATTTTATGAGAATAGCGCTGCTATTCCCACAAAAATAGCCTTGCCTACCACCAAAATCTTCAACCAAAATCTCAACAAACTTAATTTACAGTGTACTAAGGCTTAATCGATCAAAACAAGTCGTTTATCCCCCACCGATGTGTTGACCATAAAAGTGGCTTTCAACTGCAACCTTTTCTACGGTATACCCGTCTATTAGGACAAATTGAAAATTATGAAAACGAAATACTTCCTTTTGCTTTTTGCCCTTTGCTTTCAAATGATCGCCAATGCACAAGAAATCGAACAACCACAAGTCGTAGCAGTGGTTAAAATTGACCGCGTATATATTCTGATGGATGAAACACCGGTGACCAACCTGCAAGTAGGATTGCGCGACGAAACGGGCAAAATAATATTGGAACACTCGTTCAATAACGAAACCAAGCTTGGGTATTTTTATGCTCCTGGCCAAAAGCGGGCAAATACCATGTTACGGCTAAAGGCGTCACCCTCGCCAGTTTCAGCCGCAAAGCGCCTACTACAGTTAGGCTGCTGCAAAGCAAATAGTACCTGTTATACTCGAAATAAAGTGGTTTGCGAATGCTCACTTGTACTCAGCCCTACTGTTCGTTGCTAGAACGGATCTCCTGCAACATATCGGCATCCATTTCCGGTACGAATCGGATAGGGACAACAATTCCTTCCTCCTGAAAAAGTTGCATAAACGCTTGATCATTTCGCTGCGCAAAGCATACTGCCATTCGTAGTTGATGGCGCGAAGCCCCTGAAATCGATACTGGAGGGACCAAAGCATAAAACCGGACGGCGGGCTCATGCGTAGACACAGCGCCTTCGTGGTGGATCTGCAGTTGTTGGGCCAGCGCAATCGCAAACGTTCCACCTCCTCAAGGTTGCTTTTGTAATGCACACTGCACTCTACCAATACAGAAATCTCGCTGTCGGGCAGCCAGGTATTGGTAACAATGGAAGATGCGATGGTTTTGTTGGGAACGATGACCAATGTATTGCGCAGGGTTTGAATGGTGGTATTCCGCCAGGTAATGTCGGTGATGTATCCCTCCTGCAAGCCTTCCAGGGTGATGTACTGGCCAGGCTGTAACTTTCTCGACGCTATTATTTGAATACCCGCAAACAGGTTACTGAGCGTATCCTGCAGTGCGAGGGCAACGGCGAAAGGTCCGCCGACACCAGTGCCGTCAGCATCGGCGTGATGGAAATGTCGAAGAGCGCCAGTATGATCAGCGATCCAATGATGTAGATCGTAACACGCAGGACATAATGCATCAGGGAAACCGTTGGCAAAACTCCGGCAATTTCTGAGGTGTTGTCGAGCACCAGCCTGCCCAATATCCTGGCAAGGTAAATGGTACCAATGGCAACCCCTGCAACCTTCCAAAACAACATGGCATGTGGCCGCCATTCCAAATCGACCAGATAAACCTGGAGGGTAAACCAAAGGCAAAGCCAGGCGCCACTGAGCCATCCAGGCCCCGCCACATTTTCCACAAATCTTCGTTGGTTCCAGCCGACTTGCGCCGGAGCCTGCCCAGGAGAATTTGTTCAATTACCCCGCCAAGCAGGGTGCCACCAGCTATAATGGCAGCAGAGATTAAAATAACCCGAAGTAGTTCCGGTGAAATTGTCATATTTGTCTGATTTACTGTTAAAATTGCGGGCTAAAACCAAGCCCTGTTTTTTTTGTTAGGCCTGAAATCTACCCGAACATGCGTCTTTATACTGTACTTATTTTCTTGTTTTTCCGCTCATTTGCCGCTACTGCGCAGCAGAATGCCGACTTCGTAAAGGCAAATTACGACAAAATGGAGGTAATGATCCCTATGCGGGACGGCGTTAAATTGTTTACCTCCATCTATTTGCCCAAAGACCAGTCTGTGAAGTACCCTGTCATGCTCAAGCGTACGCCCTATTCCTGTTCTCCCTATGGAATTGATCAGTTTACGGGCGGTTTCCAGAACATAGCGCTGGCCAAATCGGGGTATATCTGGATAACGCAGGATGTACGCGGCAAATATATGAGCGAAGGCGTATTTGTCGATGTGCGACCTTTTAACCCCAACAAAAAAAACATCCAGGATGTTGACGAAGCCTCAGACACCTATGATACTGCCGAATGGCTGATCCGGAATTTACCGAATTTCAATGGGCGCATTGGTGTATACGGCATTTCCTATCCCGGATTCTATGCCACCATGGCCATTCTCGCCGACCATCCGGCCATCAAGGCCGTTTCGCCGCAGGCGCCGGTGACCGATTGGTTCATTGGCGACGACTTTCACCATAACGGTGCTTTTTTCCAGATGGATGCCTTCTCTTTTTTTTCCGGATTTGGGAAACCCAGGCCCGAACCTACGACCGAGGGGGCGCCCGGATTTTCAGATTGGAACAGCACCGACAATTACACTTTTTACCTCCAAACAGGCGCCTTGCCCAACTTCAATACGAAACACCTGCACGAGGGCATTCCCTTCTGGAATGAATTGATGGAACACCCCAACTACGACGCGTGGTGGCAGGCACGCAACCCGCGCCCTCACCTCAAAAACGTTCGCCCAGCGGTAATGACCGTCGGCGGGTTGTTTGATGCCGAGGATTGCTTTGGCGCCTGGAATGTTTACAAAGCCATAGAACAGCAAAATGGAACAATCGTTCAAAATCGGATCGTAGAAGGCCCCTGGTGCCATGGATGCTGGGCCCGAACCGATGGCAACAAACTGGGCAATGTTGATTTTGGCGAAAATACCAGCAACTATTACCAACAGGAACTCGAGTTCAAGTTTTTTGAATACTACCTCAAAGACCAGGGCACGATGGACCTCGCCGATGCCCGCATATTCGCAACCGGCAGCAACCACTGGACCTTCTACGACCAGTGGCCGCCAAAAAGTGCGACGCCCAAAAAGTATTTTTTCCAGGAAAATGGTGGTCTTAATACTATACTGCCCAGCGGCAAAGGATTCGATGAATACCGCAGCGATCCGGCCCATCCAGTTCCGTACACCGAGGACGTGCATCTCCGCCGCACCCGCGAGTACATGACCGATGACCAGCGCTTTGCTTCCCGCAGGCCCGATGTATTGGTGTACGATTCGGGCGTTTTACAGGGAAGCCGTGACCGTTACAGGGCCTGTGACTGCTGATTTGTGGATCAGCCTGAGTACCACCGATGCCGATGTGGTGGTCAAACTGATCGACGTTTTTCCAGACACCCTTTCTGGCAGTTCCAATGGCGTGCCAATGGGTGGGTACCAGATGCTGGTTCGGGGAGAAATCATGCGTGGCCGCTTCCGCAACAGCTTTGAAAAACCAGAAGCCTTTGTACCGGGCCAACCCACCCGTGTTCGCTTCGAATTGCCCGATGTTGCGCACAGCTTTTTACCCGGGCACCGATTGATGATTCAGGTGCAAAGCAGCTGGTTTCCGTTGGCAGACCGCAACCCACAGCAGTTCATCGACATATACCACGCAAAGGATGAAGATTTTATTCCCACAAACATTAAGGTATTCCATTCAAAGCAGTATCCCTCTGCAGTGATACTCCCTGTACGCCCCTGATCGTTCGTCGTTTTTTTGTATATTTGTTTAGTAGAAACCTGACTTTTGTAAAAATCTGTCGGACGATAAAGTTCCGAATTACAGATATTTACAGCAACCACTGTTTTCGGGGTTTCACCACTAAATTTTGCGCTATGAAACAGAACTTGCTTCGCCAAATCCCCAGCTTCTTTTCAATGCTGCTGTTTCCTTTTTTTGCCCATGCGCTTGACACAGGTGTCTCCTACGCCATCTTTTCGGCGGAAGGGAAGCCCTATGTGGAAGTCAGCCTGGAAATAGCGGCAGGCTCCGTGAACTACCAGCATCTTGACAGCAGCCGAATGCAGGCCTCCGTGGAAGTACTCATCCTGATTAAGCAGGGAGATAAGGTGGTAAATTATGAAAAATACGTGCTGAACAGCCCTGAGGTCCAAAGCCCTGAATCCTTACTGGATGTCAAACGCTTCATGGTGCCCAACGGCGAATACACTCTGGAGGTGAGCACAAAAGACGTACACGACCCTGCCAATACGGATCAATTTCAAACGCCATTAAACGTCCAGATCAGCGATGGTCTGTACCTGTCGGAAATTGTCTTGCTGCGTGATTTTCGGCCGGAAGATGGCGAAAGCCCTTTCCATAAAAACGGGTTTTTCCTGGAACCTCTGCCCTTTGCTTTTTACGACCGTGCCGCCCTGACCCTTGCCTTCTACGCCGAAATTTACCACACCAAGGCGGACTTCCCGAACGGACAATACAGCCTGCGGTACGTCATTGAGCGGGAATTGGGCAATGAGAAAAAAGAACAGGTGAACACCGCTACCCAGCGCAAGCGGGCGTCGGATGTAGACCTTATTATTGCACCCATGGACATCGGTAAGCTGCCCAGTGGAAATTATGTACTCAATATCGAAGTACGCAGTACCACCAATGAATTGCTCACCAGCAGAAGCATCCAGTTTCAACGCAGCAATCCATTTTTGCAGGTCACCGATGCCGAGTTAACCGAAGAACTGATTTCGCATCAATTTGTGCAGGACATGAATGAGGAACAATTGCGCTATGCCTTGCGCGCCATATCACCTGTGGTGCTGGGCTCCGAAAGCGAAATTCTGAGAAATATCCTCCTGCAAGGAAGTGAGTTGAAATCGATGCGGGCCTTCCTGTTCCGTCATTTTGCGCAGCAAAATCCGAACAGCCCGGAATTGGCTTATTCCCTGTATATGGAAACAGCACGTGCGGTGGATGAAAAATTCAACACAGGATTCCGGCACGGATTTGAATCCGACCGTGGCCGCATTTACATGCGCTATGGAACGCCAGATGATATTGTGCATGTGGAGGACGACCCCTCTGCCCCACCCTATGAAATCTGGATTTATTACAATTTCCCCAAAACCAAGCAGCAAAACGTGAAATTTTTATTCTACAGCCAGTCGCTCGCAGAGGATTTCACGCTCCTGCACTCCACTGCCCGGGGGGAAATCAATAACCCTCGTTGGGAAGTTGAGTTGTATAAGCGCAATGCGCCAAATCAAATCGATGGAGACAACTACCACGATGGCACGCAGATGCAGTCGAATGTTGGGCGCAACGCCAGAACTTACTTTACAGACTATTAAGGTACTGCCCAGGTGGCCAGATTGCGTTTTGGTCATTGGAAATTAGGCATTGCCAATGACCAACGCTTGTAGTTAGTCCCGGTCTTCCCGGGCTTCCTCCCGCAACTCAAGGTATTCCTGCCAGATGGGCTTGTAATCGTAGGTAAGGTAGATAACGGTATCAAAAGCTCCCCAGGCGCCATTTTCAAGGGAAAGGTTCAGCCTGCGCACCGCTTTTGCAGGCGCCATAATTGTAATAATATGGCCATATCCCATGGCTATGGTCCAGCCTGACTACCCTGCAGTCGGCTGGTGGAAACAAGTCCCAAAAACCCTGCGCTTCCAGTTTTCGCCTTATTTCTGCCAGGGTTTTATCCTGCTGGTGCTTTAAAATGATGGTAACCAATACACTATCGGTATCCCCATGATCTTCGGGCAACATGGAAGGACCATAGGTTGGGGAAGGCGAGCCTGCAGGGTTATCCTTTTGTTGTGCCAGGACAGCCCCGGTAAAACCGAGAAAAAGGCAGAGTAATACTATTTTGTGCATGGTGTGTAGGATAGCGAAACAACGATTTATTCGGGCTGCTGGGAGATCGGAGCAATAAAAGTTCGAAATAACACCAGCCTGTGCACAAAGATAAGTTGGCAATTCTTGCACAACTGTATTTTGCTGCTATTTTTGCCACTGAACCTTTCACCAACTACCTTTTTCCACCGATATAACCAACTGCTTTGCCATGAAACGACACCCTGCCGCGCTACCTTTTCTTTTCCTTACTGAAATGTGGGAACGATTCGGTTACTACCTGATGATAGGAATCTTCCTTTTGTACATGACCGATACCACCAATGGGGGGTTAGGCATGCAGCGGGGAACTGCTTCCGACATTTATGGAACCTTCATTGCACTGGTCTATGTAACGCCATTTATTGGTGGCTTACTGGCTGACCGGGTGCTGGGTTTTCGCATCAGCATCATCATCGGTGGCCTCCTCATGGGTTTGGGGTACATCTTGCTGGCAGTGCCGAACAATTTGCCTGTTTTTTATTCGGCGCTGGCGTTGATCATCTTTGGCAATGGCTTTTTTAAACCCAACATATCAACCCTGCTGGGTAATTTATACAACCAGGAGCAATACAAAGAGCTCAAGGACGACGGGTACAACATCTTTTATATGGGCATTAACATAGGCGCACTGATCTGCAATTTTGTGGCCGCCTATTTGCGCAATACCTATGGTTGGGGTTATGCCTTTGCCGCTGCCGGCATCGGCATGTTTATAGGCGTGGTGGTATTTTCTTTTGCCTTTAAAAAAGTGGAACATGCAGAAGTGAAACGCGTGGTCACTCCGGGCGAAACCGGCGTGGTTACCCTGCTGAGTTCCGTACTGGTTCCTGCCATTATTACGGGTTTCCTGGCCTGGAATATTCCCGGCAACATCCTTGGTTCCGATTCCACCGACGCTTTCATCTTTGGCTCACTTCCCGTTATTGGCTTCTTCCTCTGGATCCTGTGGAAAGCGCCCATTGAGGAAAATCTCGTATCCGTGCACTTTTGGCCATTTACGCGGTAGTTATTATGTTTTGGGCCGTATTTAAACAAAACGGTACCGCACTGACCACCTGGGCAGAGTTCTATACCGATCGCTCGATGCCAACCTGGATGGAAACACCCGCCAAGTTTATGGGCATGGTCCAGGAAATCCCCAATGAACCGGGCACTTATCCCATTTACGATGACCAGTTCCGCACGCACAAAGACCCCGCGACCGGCAGTATTGCCATGACGGAAAGTCTGCCGCCGTACTACAGCAACCTGTCGAAAGACAAATACCCTCCAGTGGGCCAAGGGCTCAAAACCGTTTCAACAGAAATATACCAGTCGGTCAATCCATTTTTTGTCATTTTGCTGACGCCGTTGCTGGTATGGTTTTTTGGACAATTGCGAAAACGCAAAAAAGAACCCACTACCCCTGCAAAAATGGGCCTTGGGTTGATCGTAACCGCACTTTCCACACTGGTAACCGTTTGGGCGGTGTATTCCTGCCATAACGGGGCAGAGAAAGCCTCTGTCTGGTGGATTATCGGCACCTACGGTGTCGTGACCATCGGCGAATTGTGTTTGAGCCCAATGGGCTTGTCGGCAGTCAGTAAAATGGCGCCACCCCGCATAGCAGGCCTTATGATGGGTGGCTGGCAATTGTCAACGTCAATAGGAAACAAGCTCAGCGGTGTGCTGGCCACCATGTGGGATCAGTACGACCACAAGGCAAATTTTTTCTGGGTTAATTTCGTGCTGCTGCTGCTGGCCTCCGCCGCACTTTTTTTAATGCTGAAATGGCTGAATCGTATGTTCAGAGAACAAGGACTTTCGTAAATTGCCCCACCATTCTGAATTGTCTGACCTTTTTAATATGAATACACTATGACCGTAAAGCGCAAAAATCTGAGGAGAACCTCCTCCAATTCCAACAATAAAGTCACCGCCAAAGACAGAGAGGAAAACCGTAGGTTCATTATCATCGTGACGATCGCCACCATCGCACTGGTTGCGTTGATGTACTACATTTTTACGCGGTAAACCTTTGCCTGGATTTGGGATACCATTCCCAAATCCAGGCAATTTATACGCACGCCAACTGGCGTTTCCCTTTCGCTGGCAATCCATACTTACCTGCAGGATAGCATGCACATATGCGCGTTAAAAAATGGACTCCCCGGTCAGGGTAGTCAGCAATTCCAGTGCCTTCATGCCGGCTACGGAGTTCCCCTGCCGATTAATGGCCGGGCTCCATACTGCTACGCTCCACTTTCCAGGCAGCACCGCAGCGATGCCGCCGCCAACCCCGCTTTTCCCTGGTAAACCGACCCGGAAAGCAAACTCACCGGCTTCATCATAAAAACCGCAACTGAGCATAATGGCGTTGAGCCGTTTGGCCTGACTTTCGCTGAGCAATCTCGGGCCACCCTGCTCCATTACGCCGTGATTCGCCAGAAATTGAAACGCCCGAGCCAGATCTTCACAGGACATGGCCAGAGAACAGTGGTAAAAATAGGCTTCCAGCACCTCCTCTACCCCGTTTTTGAGGTTGTGGTTGGCTTTGAGAAAATTGGCCAGCGCGGCGTTGGTAAAGCCATTACTACGCTCAGAGGCTGCCACTGCCAAATCGTATTGTACGGTAGGACTCCCGCTAATTTTCCGTACAAAATCCAACACATCACCCATGGCATCTGGTGTATGGCTGAGCAGTTCGTCGGTAACCACCAGGGCGCCGGCATTGATGAAAGGATTGCGGGGAATGCCCTTTTCATACTCCAGTTGCACCAGTGAGTTAAACGGATTGCCTGAAGGTTCCTTGCCCACACGACTGAACAAGGCTTCACCTACCAGGCGGATGGTCATCACCAGGGTAAACACCTTGGAAATACTTTGAATGGAAAAACGCTCGCCGGCATCGCCAACGGTATACATTTGGCCGTCCGTAGTGTACAAGGCCATACCAAATTTATCACGAGAGAAACGCGCCAGTTCCGGAATGTAATCGGCAACTTTACCTTCTGCAGTAAGTGGGCGAACCACTTCTGCGATCTCCTTTAAAATGGCTGCGTAATCAGGCATGGGTATTTTTTTGCGTCAGCCATTGTGGCTTTTGCTCGAACACTTCGGGGTGCTGCAACGCTTTTTTAAGGTAATTGAACAACCGCCCTCCGTGAATTGCATCAACCACGCGGTGATCGAGTGCAGCGCCAAGTTGTAACATGCGGCGTGGCACAATAGTATCGTTCACAACCGCAGGTTTGGTGGAGAGCCCGCCCATGATCAGCACAAACGCAAAATTGGCAGAGGGGAAAAGGGCAGGATACCCCATCTCAAGTCCAATCGATCCGATATTGGACAAAATAAAAGACCCAAAGCTGTTGGCGGAGAGCCCCAGTCCTGGCAGGGAAATGCCCCATTCATTGGTAAGTTTCCTGATCAAGTTCAGTATCCAGGCCCGAAACGGCCAGGGTATGGCGGCAATCAGTTTTTTCTTGCGCATGGTGGCGTTTTCTTCGCCTTGCCGCGCCGCTTGTACGGACGTTTGAAAAAACAGCACCAGTTCCTGGAGCGTCATTTGGTCGGCATTGGGCACAGCAATCGAACTCATTTCCGAACCCTTTTCCATCAGAACGCTTACCGTAGCGTCAACCTGCTCCCTGTGGATGGTTTTACCGCGACGAATATAGCAGTTCAATTCGGGCACCTCCTCCCGCAACGCGCGGGCAACCGCTAGGGTAAACAGATGGGTAAAAGTGATTTTGAGCCCTTCTTTGCGTTTGCGCTGCACATAAGCCTCCAGTTCGGTAACATCCAGTTCTACCGACCCAAAAATTTTGGAATCCACCGGCCGGCGGTACAGGGCTGCTGCCACCATCCGCCAGTTCGAATTGTATGCAAGTTGGTCCATCGTTCACATCTTTGTCTGCGGTTGCCTTTTTGCATTGCCACAGTCTACAAAAATTGGCATGCGATAATTCTTCCATAGCAGACGAAGTTATCGCATGCCATCGGGGCTTTCCGTCTTTTCCGCGCAATTAGGCGTTTTGGTAATCCTCAATGGGCGGACAAATGCAAATCAAATTGCGATCGCCATAAGCCTGATCAATCCGGGCCACTGTCGGCCAGAATTTCCGGCCATCCCGCAAATAGGGCAACGGGAAGGCTGCTTTTTTCGCGGCTGTAGGCATACGTCCATTCGTTGGCACTGACCATCTCAACGGTATGTGGGGCATTGTGTAAGGGGTTATCCTCTGCCTGGGTTACACCACTGGCAATCTCATCAATTTCCTTGCGAATGGCCAACAAAGCATCACAGAAACGGTCCAACTCCCCTTTGCTTTCGCTTTCAGTGGGCTCTACCATGATGGTGCCGGCAACAGGGAACGACAACGTGGGAGCATGGAATCCGTAATCCATAAAGCGTTTGGCCACATCTTCAGCGCTTACCAGGGCCTTAAATGGCCGTAGGTCGATGATGAGTTCATGCGCAGAGCGACCGTTCTCTCCGGTGTAAAGCACCTGGTAGGCACCTTCCAGCCTGGCTTTGATGTAATTCGCATTTAAAATTGCATACTTGGTGGCATCCGTAACGCCATCCGGACCGAGCATCCTGATGTAGGCGTAGCTGATCAGCAGAATGCTGGCACTTCCCCAGGGTGCCGCACTAACGGCTGTGGTACCTTTTGCACCACCAGTTTCCGTCATTACGTGCTTGGGCAGGTAAGGGGCCAGTTTGCTGTTGCAACAGATGGGGCCCATGCCAGGGCCGCCACCGCCGTGGGGGATGGCAAATGTTTTGTGCAAATTGAGGTGACAAACATCCGCACCGATAGTGGCCGGACTGGTCAGGCCTACCTGTGCATTCATGTTCGCGCCATCCATGTAAACCAGTCCACCATGCTCGTGGATGATTTTGCAAATGTCGATGATCGAGGTCTCAAATACGCCATGCGTACTCGGATAAGTTACCATCAGGCAAGCCAGGTTCGCGCTGTGTAATTCAGCTTTCGCGCGAAGATCTGCTACATCGATGTTCCCGCGTTCGTCGCAGGCAACTACCACCACATCCATAGCAGCCATAACGGCAGAAGCGGGGTTGGTACCGTGTGCCGAGGAAGGAATCAGCGCTACCCTCCGATGGTCTTCCTTCCGGTCATGGTGGTAAGCGCGTATAGTCATCAGGCCGGCATATTCGCCCTGAGCGCCCGAATTGGGCTGCAACGAACAGGCTTCGAAGCCTGTAATCTCACAAAGGTATCCCTCGAGTTCGGCAATCATCTGATGATAGCCTTTCACCTGATCCGCCGGAGCAAAGGGATGGACATTGGCCCAACTTTCCCAACTTACCGGAATCATTTCAGTAGCGGCATTCAGTTTCATGGTACAGGATCCCAACGATATCATGGAGTGCATCAAAGAGAGGTCCTTGTTTTCCAAACGCTTGATGTAGCGCATCATATCGCTCTCCGTATGGTAAGCATTGAACACCGGATGGGCGAGGTATGCTGATTCGCGCACCAGCGCAGCAGGGATAGCCTGCGACGCTGCTTTTTCCGGAAGCGTTGCGCCGAAAATTTGGGCAACATCCCGAAGGTCGGTGGCTGTAGTGGTTTCGTCCAGGGAAATCTGGACGCTGTCCTTGTTGTAAAAAAAGTTGATGCCTGCGGCTTCAGCCTTAGATCGAATGGCCGCAGGGTCTGTTTTAACCGTAAGGGTATCGAAAAAATGATTGCTGAGCAGCGAAAAGCCCTTGGCTTCCAGTGCTTCGGCCAAAGTAGCGGTCATGCTGTTCAAACGTTCCGCAATTCCTTTGATGCCCTTAGGGCCGTGGTACACGGCATACATCGCAGCCATATTCGACAACAATGCCTGGGCGGTGCAAATATTGGAAGTCGCTTTTTCCCGGCGAATGTGTTGCTCGCGGGTTTGAAGGGCCATGCGAAGTGCAGGATTCCCTTTTTTATCCACGGACACACCTATAATTCGACCAGGAATTTGGCGCTTAAATTCTTCAGAGCAGGCGAAATAGGCGGCATGCGGCCCGCCAAAGCCCATGGGCACCCCAAAGCGCTGGGTGTTGCCTACGGCGCAGTCGGCACCCCATTCTCCCGGCTGAGTCAGCAGGGACAAGCCCAGGATATCTGCAGCAACACAAACATAACTGCCCACGGCTTTTACTTTTTCTACAAATGCGCGGTAATCCTCAATTTCACCGTGCATGTTGGGGTATTGCAACAACACGCCGAAAGTTTTGTCGTGTATTTGGTAGGTCTTCCAGTCGCCCACGACCAGGTGAATCCCCTGTGGCGTGGCACGGGTACGGAGCACATCGATGGTTTGCGGCAATACGGTATCCGAAACAAAAAACTCGTTGGCCATGTCCTCATCCTTGGCGCGCTTGTTTTTCTCTGCATGCAGCATGTGCATGGCTTCGGCCGCTGCGGTACCTTCGTCGAGCAGCGAGGCATTGGCAATTGGCAGGCCCGTGAGGTCCGACACCATGGTCTGGAAATTCAACAGGCTCTCCAATCGGCCCTGGGCAATTTCTGCCTGGTAGGGAGTGTACTGGGTGTACCACCCTGGATTTTGGAACACGTTGCGCAAAATTACACTCGGTGTAATGGTGCCATGGTAGCCCATTCCGATATAACTGCGCATCACCTTATTCAGGGAAGATAATTGCTTTAGCTCCTGCAGAAATTCAAATTCAGACTGGGCTGCTGGCAATTGTAAGGGCTTGCGGAGTCGGATGGAATCCGGAACAGTTTGGGCAATCAGTTCATCCAGGGAGGCGACTTTAAGCGTCTGGAGCATTTCCTGGGTTTCCGATGCATTGGGGCCAATGTGACGGTTTGAAAAACGGTCAGGGTGTGCGAATTGCAACATATCGATTGTAGCTGGTGGTTAGGTAGATACTGTTCCCACTGAGGGAGCGTTATAACACCGCGAAAATACAATAGTTTGCAATATCGGCAGCTCGTGTAGGGATTTTAGAAAGCGTCTGAATAGTACACAAAAAAATATTGGCCATCAAATCAAAAAACCGACCATCGAATCACCCTGATGCAGTTTAATATCCCCGAATGGGTAGTTGCCCAATAACTATTGGCAGCGGCACCAGTCGCACCCTGGTTTGGGGTTTTCAGTTTTGCTGCGCAAAACCGAATGCCCCTAAACCACTGGACGCAACCAAAAGTGCATTGGCCTGGATTATTTTCGCTTGTCGCTCCACTTTGACATGAAATCATCCAATCTTGTTGGCCAAAAACGCTGGGCGTTAAATTGTGCATTTCCACACAAGCCTATATTATCCTGAACTAAAACATACGTTTCAGTGAATCCCCAGTTGCCAGCGGTATCCTTTCCCCAAATTTGAATGGGCAGCACCCCGAGTTCATTGCAAGTCAAGGTTAAAAAATCAGCGACGGGTGGATTCATTGAACCATCTGCAATTTTGATCCTTAAATCAGATACACCAGAACAATTGTCTATTTTACGCATCACAAAATCATTGGCCCACAGTTCAGCCGTTCCGGCGCCGTTTGCCAAAGGTGTAAGATTGGTACAAAATCCATCATATAGTTGTAATACCGGACGGCCCAGATCAGGGTTACATCCTGATGGTATAAAATTATCGCATGCATCGCTGGTATAATCTTCCAGGCGGCAATAGGTATCTAAAGCATCCCAATTGCCAGCGGCATCCCTGATCCACACGCGTACAATCACGGTTGGGCCCGCTGTACATGGAATTGTTATCTTGGAAGTAGCAGGTGGTACACCCTGACTTTGATCTGCCAACTCAATTCGGACGCGGTTAAACCCGGGGCAATTGTTTTCCGTGGCATGAACCATTGAACCGCCCCACAAGGTGTATTCTCCATTTGCACCATTGGACTGAAATGCCGCTGTTACGCCGTTGTAGGTCATAAAACGGGGTGACAGTTTGTCCATATTGCATCCAGTTGGCAATGCCGGCGCTGGCGCTGCACACTGGTCGAATACATCTTCAACAATCACATAGGTTGTAACAAATGATTCGTGCCCGATTCCATCTGAAGCCCACAAATCAATCAGCTGAACACCCATTTCTGAACAATCAAACTCTAAGGATGTAGTGGATGGAAAGCCGGTTGAAGTTCCAGATCGTGCAATGGCGTACTGCAATGGCCCGGTACTGCACGAATTGGATGCATACAACAGCAGGTCTGAGGAGTTCAGGCTTGCTCGCCAGGAATCGGTAACTTGATCATTGTTGGTGTCAATTGCATGTAGATTTATTGCCAAACCATTTAAAGCGACAATCTGAGGCTGACAAAAACTTTGCGCACCTGCGCTTAAAGTATTCCATGCAAACAGACAAAAAAGCAGGAAATGTACTTGGCTTTTCATGACGTTTGACTTTAGATCGCGACATTCAAAAATAACCTAAAACTGCATTAAATACACGGATTTCTCTCAATTTATAACATTTCTAAATTTATGATTGCTTTCCTTTCATCCAGACTGGTCAACAAACCTAAAATTGTACAAAAAATCCGACCTTCGCCCTCATGAGGCGATATCCCGCAAAATTGCTGTTGTTTGGCGAACATGTTCTTTTACTGGGCGCACCAGCCCTGGCTGTCCCGGTACCTGCTTTTGGCGGCAGCTGGCAATACAGCGCCACTGGCCGGCCCTTGCCCAAAGGTCTGTTGGAAAGTCGGGAAATGGCAGCCGCAGGGCTCGACCTGGCCCGCCTGGAGGACGACCTTTTCCTGGGCTTGTATTTTGATTCCAACATTCCTGATGGATACGGCCTGGGCAGTTCGGGTGCGCTTTGTGCTGCGCTGTACGATCAGTATGCGCTGGAAAAAACGGACGACATGGGGGCGCTAAAGGCTGTTTTTTCCACCATGGAAAGCTTTTTTCATGGAAAAAGCTCTGGCATCGATCCGCTCACCAGTTATTTCAACAGGCCTATTCTGATCGATCATGGTACGGAAGCACGGCTGTTCGGTGCCAACAAGTGGACTTATGAACCACCGGTTGTGTTCCTCATTGATTCTCAGTTACCGCGGAAAACGGAGGTGCTGGTAAAGTGGTTTTTGGAAAATGCCAAACAATCCCTTTTTTCAAAAAGACTGCGCGAGGTGCTGTTCCCGGCGCTGGAAGACGTGTTAGAGGCATGGTCTGAGGCCGACAGCCGCGAATTTTGGAAAGCCATAAAAGTAATGTCTGCTTTTCAACTGTCGGATATGCCACCCATGGTTCCCGCCACACTCAAACCATTGTGGGAAAGCAGCCTCGACAATCCCGATATCGCGCTGAAATTATGCGGCGCAGGTGGCGGCGGTTACTTGCTGGGCTTCGCGAAAAACACAACAGCGGCAAATGCATTTGCAAAAGGCCATACCATTTTGTTCCCTTTTGAAAAAGTAGCATCGGATGAGCCCTAGCGCAAGAGCATACTGGAAAAGCCCTGCTGTATGGTGGCTGGCGGTTTTAGGCTTTGTGGCGCTTGGTCGCGATTTTTTGGCCAATGGCAGACCGCTTTATTGCCAGATTGATGGCCAGACCTATTTCCCTGGGCTACGCAGCATTTGGGAAGACCCTGCGCATTCCTACGGTGTTGTAGTACTTGACTCCATGGTTTTCAATCCCATTTTGTGGAAAACCTATCCTTACGAGTCGGCAGTATTTGCCCCGATACCCTTTTCGCCAGGTGAGTGGTTTAGTAAACCCGAATGCAAATTGGCTGGTCCGGGCACCTTGCATCAGGGCATGCCCGCACGGTTTGTTCACTGGCTGGGCACCGATCGCCAGGGCAGGGATATTGCTGCTGGCATGGTATCGGGCGCGCGCATTGCCTTGATGACCGGCGCCCTGGCCATGTTTATGGCGTTTGGCATCGGTATGCTGTTGGGCGGGATCGCAGGCTATTTTGGTGATACTGGTTTTCGATTAGCCAAACCAATGTTTTGGTGCGCACTGATTGGAACAACAACTGCCCTTATGTACACACTTGCGCTGGGAGCTGTAGCGCCCGCCCGTGGGAGCCCGATTTTACAACGATTGGCGCCGATATTGCTGCTCCTTGCATTTCTTGGGCTGGGTGCGATGCTGAGCAAAAAGTATCCTAAAAAAATGAGCCTGCCAGCCGATTTATTCATCATGCGCCTGGCGGAAATATTCAATGCTATACCGCGTTTGATCCTGATCGTTGCCCTGGCCGCCATCAGCCCTTCCCAATCCACCCTGGTCATGATTGCCCTGATCGGGGTATTCAGTTGGACGGGCCCGGCCCTTTTTATCCGAAGCGAGTTGCTTAAAGTTCGGTCCATGGATTATATTCAGGCTGTACGTGGATTGGGCATACCGGAGGCGCGGATACTATGGCGGCATGCACTGCCCAATGCACTGCAACCCGTGTTGGTTGCTTTTGCACTGGGAGTAGGGAGCGCCATTATTCTGGAGGCATCCTTGTCCTTTCTCGGGTTTGGTGGCATGGAGTTCGGAGGCCTGTCATGGGGCAACCTCCTGAACAATATTGTGGATGCTCCCCGAGCCTGGTGGATCGCTATCCCCCCCGGTTTAGCAATTGGATGCACCGTATGGGCATTAAACAGTTTGGCTGACAAACGCAGTGGTCGGCAATGAACTACCTTACGGAATATTTGTTTGTAGATTAAATTGAATAGACTTTTACCATACATGCCATCCAAACTTTGGAATGATTACTGGCGCATTGCGCTGTTAGGAATGCTCTTTTTCCTTCCATTTTTGGGGGCGGTTCACCTGTTCGACTGGGATGAAATTAATTTTGCGGAATGTGCCCGGGAAATGATTCGCACCGGAGATTACATGCGACCGCAAATTGATTTCGAACCCTTTTGGGAAAAGCCGCCCTTGTTCCTATGGATGCAAGCCGGGGCCATGCAAATCTTTGGCATTGGTGCGTTCGCCGCACGCTTCCCCAACGCTGTTTGCGGAATACTCACCCTTCTGGTGGTGTATCACCTGGGGCGTAAACTTCACGATCGGGTCTTTGGATGGATCTGGGCGCTGGCCTGGGTTGGCAGCATCCTTCCGCACCTCTATTTTCGGAGTGGCATCATCGACCCCTGGTTTAACCTGTTGATTTTCACCGGATTGTACGGGTTTATCGAGTTCCGCTGGCAGTTTTTTACCATAAAAAATCATCCCGGATTCCTGAAATATTACAAGCCCTTATTGCTGGGCGGGCTACTGCTTGGACTTGCCATACTCACCAAAGGACCTACAGCTTACCTGATTGTGTTGCTCACCCTGATCCTGTATTTTGCCAAATACAAGTTTCGGAACCGGCATTACATTAAGCATCTGGTGATTTTTTCCGCCGCCGCCGCCAGCATTTCGCTGATATGGTTTGGGGTGGAAATTGCGCTGCATGGAACCTGGTTTATACGCGAATTCATTGTTTATCAGATCCGCTTGCTCAGCACTCCGGATGCCGGACACGGCGGTTTTTGGGGCTATCATTTTGTGGTATTGCTGCTGGGATGTTTCCCGGTATCGGTTTTGGCCATTCCCAACCTTTGGGGTGATCGACAGTCACAGGATGAATTACTGGAATCGGATACCCTGGACGCTTGCAAGCGATCCGACTTTGCCACCTGGATGCAAATCCTGTTTTGGGTTGTGCTGATACTGTTCAGCCTTGTTCGCACCAAAATTGTCCACTACTCTTCCCTCGCTTATTTCCCGCTTACCTACCTCGGGTCCTTGACCCTTTGGAGGATGGTTCACTGGAATGTTCGTCCGCGCATCACTACCTGGCTGCTGCCAATACTGGGGGTGCTGATTGGAGTGATAGTCATGCTGCTGCCTTTTGTTGGCCAGCATATTGATATGTTGCGACCACTTTTCCAAAAAGACGCCTTTGCGCTAGGCAATCTGGACGCAGATGTGCACTGGTATTTGTGGCAAGGGTTACCCGGACTGGTACTCATCATCAGTTCACTCGGTGGCTGGTACCTGTGGCGCCGCAACCAGGGCTGGCAGACCACCCAGGCCCTCTTTGTCGGCGGCGGTATTTTTGTGGCATTTACCCTGATCTTCGTTATCAGAAATATAGAAGGCTACTCGCAATGTGCCGCCATTGAATTTTATGAAAGTAAGGCAGCGGAAGATTGTTTTGTCAAGCCTGTTGGTTTTAAAAGCTATGCCCACCTTTTTTACACCGATAAGCAACCGGTGATAGGAGATACCAGTATCGACGACTACCCTACCCTTTCCCGGGGTAACCCTGGGAAAAAAGTGTACTTCGTGGCCAAAGTTTCCAACTTACAGGATTTGCCGGAACTGCCCGATGTACACGAATTGTACCGAAAAAATGGATTTGTCTTTTACGAACGTTCGTTTGAAAAGCAATCTACCGCCCCGCCCCGGTAGTTGCTACAACTTTCTAACTGCGCCACAACAAGGAGGAGTCGCCATAACTCAGAAAGCGGTAGTCGTTTTGCAAGGCCGCTTCATAAATTTTCTTCCATTGGTCGTTGCCGGTAAATGCCGCCACCAGCAGCAGCAAAGTGCTGCCCGGCTGGTGAAAATTGGTAACCAGGCCTTCTACCACCCTAAACCGGTAGCCCGGAAAAATATAAATGCTGGTGCTTCCGTGAATTTCCTCGACGCCATCCCGTTCCATGCGCTGCAGCAATGCACTGGCAGCATCCCGTAAACTTGGGAGGGCGGATTCATCCCGACCGTAAGGCTCCAGTTTGTCAATTTGAAAGACAGCCTCTGGATTGAGGCACAGACGGGCGCCATACCAGTACAGGCTCTCCAGGGTCCGCATACTGGTAGTACCCACCGCTACCACCTTTCGGCCTTTCAACAGACCTTCAATATTGCTTCTCCGCACCACCACCTGTTCGCTGTGCATATCGTGCTCGATCGCATTGGCTGCCTTTACCGGGCGGAAGGTGCCTGCCGAAACGTGTAGCGTGAGTTCCTCTTGAAGTATGCCTGCTGAGGATAACCGGGCGAGCACATTGGGGGTAAAATGCAAACCTGCGGTTGGCGCAGCTACTGCGCCTTCCTGTTTGCTGTAAACCGTTTGGTACCGACCTTTGTCCGACTCCTCGGCAGCGCGGTTCAGATAAGGAGGAATGGGTGCCTGTCCTGCGGCCTCCACCATTTTCACAAAGGGCAGTGCAGGGTTATCCCATTCAAAACGGACGATTTGTTGTTGCCGGTCCACGAGATGAACCCGCAGCGCCCCGTATTCCAAAGTCCGTTCCAATACCAACCCTTTGTTCCAGCGTTTTAAATTACCGATGGCGCAGCGCCATTCCACGCCAGGGCCAGCCTGCATCGCCTGGTCGATGACCGCTGGCGATTCGGGGTTCAGGAGAAACACCTCAATCAGGCCGCCCGTTGGTTTGCGGAAATACAACCGCGCGGGGATAACTTTTGTGTTGTTAAAATACAGGATGCTGTGCGCATCGAGCAAGCCCGGCAGCTCCAGAAATTGCAAATGACGGATGCTTCCCTGTCGCCATTCCAGCAACCGGGAAGCATCTCGTTCCGACAGCGGGTATTTCGCCACCCGTTCATCCGGTAAGTCATACAGGTATTCCTGCATGGAAATTTCAGGCAATATGAACATTACCGGGTCTTAACCTTCTTGTTGAAAAGGATACTGGTAATTGTGCGGCGGCGCAAAAGTTTCCTTAATGGTCCGTGCCGACACCCAGCGGTACATGTTCAGGATAGAGCCTGCCTTGTCATTGGTGCCGGAAGCGCGGGCCCCGCCAAAAGGCTGCTGCCCGACCACTGCACCAGTAGGCTTATCGTTGATGTAAAAATTACCCGCCGCTTGCCGCAGTTTTTGTTCTGCCAGCACTATCGCTTGGCGGTCCTGGGAGAACACCGCGCCAGTGAGCGCATAGGGCGATGTACTGTCAACCAATTCAAGTGTTTTTTCAAATTGATCATCCGGGTATACATAAACGGTAAGTACGGGTCCGAAGATTTCTTCACACATCGTGATGTAATGCGGATCCGAACTGAGCAATACGGTTGGCTCGATGAAATAGCCTTTCGATTTATCATGGCCACCACCTGCTATTACGGTGACTTTGTCCGATTTTTTAGCGGCATCGATGTAGCCCGAAATTTTATCAAAGGCCTTCTCGTCGATCACGGCATTGAAGAAATTGGCAAAATCTTCCGGGTTACCCATCCGCATATCAGCCAGATCCTCCAGCATATAATCTTTTACCGTATTCCACAGGCTTTGGGGAATATAAGCCCTGGAAGCCGCTGAACATTTTTGACCCTGAAACTCAAAAGCGCCGCGCACCAAAGCCACAGACAGTGCCTTTGCATCGGCAGATGGGTGCGCCACGACAAAGTCTTTACCGCCCGTTTCGCCGACAATCCTGGGGTAGGATTTGTGGCTGGCGATGTTCTCCCCTATGGTTTTCCAGATGTGCTGGAAAACGCCGGTGCTTCCGGTAAAGTGAATACCGGCAAAATCGGGTGCTTGAACACGACATCACCCATGGTTGGACCGTTGACGTACACCAGGTTGATGACGCCATCAGGAAGGCCTGCTTCCTGCAGGATTTCCATGATGACCGCAGCAGAATAAATTTCGGATTCGGCAGGTTTCCAAACGGCTACGTTGCCCAACATTGCGGGTGCAGTAGGCAGGTTACCGGCAATAGACGTAAAGTTAAATGGCGTCAGGGCAAACACAAACCCTTCCAGCGGACGCCAGTCGAGCCGGTTCCACAAACCCTTTACGCTGAGTGGTTGCTGTCGGTAGATCTCCTGCATATAATGCGCATTAAACCGCCAGAAATCCGCCAGTTCGCATACACAGTCGATTTCTGCCTGAAAAGGGTTTTTGCTCTGACAAAGCATGGTCGCTGCATTCATTTTGGCCCGGTAAGGGCCCGTCAGCAAATCAGCAGCTTTCAGAAAAATAGCGGCGCGGTCCTGCCAGGGCATGGCTTCCCAGGCTGGTTTTGCGGCCAATGCCGCGTCGATCGCCATGGTAACATGTTCGGCAGTGCCGTAAGCATGGTGCCCGAGCAAAAAACTGCGTTCATGTGGTGGATGCATGGCCACTTTTTTATCCGTAAAAACCTCCTTTCCACCAATGTACATGGGGATGTTTCGCTGATCGGATTTTAATTGTGCAAGTGCCACCTTAAGGTCTGCCCGCTCTGCAGAGCCTGGGGCAAAATTCAAGACCGGCTCATTCACCGGTTGGGGAACAGAAAATATTGCGTCTGACATATTGGAAAATTTAATTTTCAGCGGTTTTGAAATGCTGTAACAATGAACATGGGTAAACCCGGTTGTCACTGCACTTTAAAATCCTGAATGTTGATTTTAGTTGGTATAAAAGGGCGTGCATCGCCGCCGCCAATTATAATTTCGCGAACGATGGTGCTGCTGATATGGGAAAACTCGGGTTGAGAAATCAAAAACACCGTTTCAATCCCCTCCCCTACAATATGGTTCAGTTGAGATATGGTTTTTTCATAGTCAAAATCCGATGCGTTGCGCAAGCCCCGGACGAGGTAACGTGCACCGATCCGGGTGCAATAATGTGCTGTCAGGTTTTCAAAATGGCCCACCTCCACCTTGGCTTCGTCGGCAAAAACCTGCTCCAGCCAATCCAGACGTTGTGCCAATGGAAACAGGTATTTTTGCTGTTGTTCACCCCAACAGCGACAATAATCTTGTCGAAAAGCGGGAGGGCGCGTTTCACGATCTCAATATGCCCAACGGTAATGGGATCGAATGAGCCGGGGAATACGGCAATCTTCATAGGCGGTGGTTAAATGCTGCAAAGGTCCGTATTTTCAGGCAGCCCGCCAAAATAGTTCAGCATGGTTTGCCGAACGTTGTGCATAAAAAATGAGCCGCTCCAAAATCGGAACGGCTCATTCATTATATGGCTGAAATTACGGATAGGCCTATGCGCCGCCGAATTTTTTCACCAGCCATATCACCAGTGATACGGTACCGAATAGCCAGCAAAGTGAGCCAAGAAGCCAGAAGATACCAAAGCCACCGCTCAGGACAACAGCAGTTGCGACGATGGACAGCACGAGGCCTGCGCCCCATCCAAAAATCCAAAACCACATCCACTTGTCAACAGGGTCACTGAAGTCAACTTTTTCGCCTTTTTTCGTAAAGTGCTTTTGCGCCTTTGCAAATTTCTTAATCAGTTTCTGATTTTTGATGACGCTAGGAATCAGGTTATTGTCCTGCTTCGCGGTCTTCTTGATCATTTCCGTACGGGCAGTCTCAGTAGAAACAGCCACACTAGCCTGGGTAGCCAAAGGTAATACCAGGGCAAAAAGGATTAACATTAAAAAGAGTTTCAATGTTTTCATACATAAAAGGGTGTAAATGGTGAATGGATTGATAATTACATCAGCAAATATAAAGCAGGCGCACAAAAAAAATCCCTGAAGCCCAAAAACTTCAGGGATTTTTTATTTTTTAACACTTTCAGCGGCCTAGTTTTCTGAAAAGGGCGGTTCAATGGCTTCCTTTTTGCGATTTCTCCACCACCAATACCCGATAGCACCTACCAGGGCATAAGGCATCGCCAGCATATAAAGGATGCCAGCATTCAAACCACGCCCGGCGGTACCGCCATTGGCGAGGTTGGTTTCAGCGGTTGCCCGACACATGGGGCACTGCGCCAGTAAATCCATGGGTAGCATGGTGGCCACTACTACTATTACTGCTATAATTACTACAATGCGCTTGTTCATCCTGTTTTATTTGAATTTCAAAAATAAGGATTTTTACCTACCCGAACATCATCGGATTGTCAATTCTCAATAATAAGGCTTCAACATCAAATAACAGATCGGGCCCGTTATGGCCACATACAGCCATACCCAATATACCCAGCGCGCCATGCGCTTATGCCGGTCGAATTGGCCAGTATATGCCCGGTTAAACGTCAGCAGGATAAATGGCAGGATCGCGGCAGCCAGAAATACGTGTGTAATGAGCAGTACAAAGTAAACGGTTCGAATGGCGCCCTCACCACCAAAACGCGTTTCTGGGGTGGTAAAATGGTACAAAACGTACGACAACAAGAACAAACCAGAAGTACCCATTGCGGTGTAAATGGCCTTGCGGTGTGCCTCAATGCGTTTGTTTTTAATGAAGTAAAGAGCAGCCACCAGAATCAACGCCGTGAGCGCATTCAGGCTGGCGTGAAAGGGGGGCAAGAAACTAAAATCGATGCCCAAATCGAACTTGTAGCGACGCATAAGCCCTACCAGCAGCAATACGACAAAGGAAACGACGTAAGCAACCAGGTTGAGCCGCTTTTCCAGTTGAATATTGGATTGTAATTCAGTCGACATTTACGATGATTTATTGTTTACTCGGCAGCAGGATGGCAATTTGCTGGACCATACGGCTCACATCTTTTTCGTCTTCCGCGTTGTAAAAACGGCGGATAATACCGGAGGTATCCGTCAGGGCGTAGTAATTGTCAACAGGCTTCACCTGCTCATCTTTGACATAGTATTCGTAGCCGTTCAGCAGTACGGTGGTCCACTTACCAACACCCGAAGTCCAAACCCAGGTTGCGTAATCGGCGCTCGGAAGGGTTTGAGCATGTGTCTTAAATTCAGCGGTACCACCATTGGCGATCATCACCATACGGAAACTTTCATTTTGGCTGAATTGATCAAACAGTTTCTGGCCAGTATCGAGGATGTAACGGTTGGCAGCATCGAGGTCAGGATCATCGCCGAACATGTGTACAACGCAAACCTTACCGGCAACCCGGTTCTCTTTTTCGTTTCCCGGGAAAATGATGTTAACTGTAGGGATTTTACCGTAATCACGCAGTTCAGAAAGGGCTTCTTTTCGCCAATTGATCCCTTCATGCAGGTAAAACCATGATACAGCAGGGAATACAATAAGTAAAAGCCCAATGATAATGGCGACTACACCCTTCCTGCTTTTGCTTGACTTTTGATCTTGATTTTGCATGGTAAATATGTGCTGTTATCAACAACAACGGCGAGGTATGGTTGCCTCGCCGTTGCTGTTTTTTTAGAAAGAAATTGTCGAATTAGCCGCGAAGCGGAAACAACTGCGCGCCTGGAATCAAATAGCCTTGTGGCTGACTTGCCGGAACAGGTTTAACCACCTCCTCGTTTTTCTCTTTGATGATTTCACGACGATGACCCCAGGAAGTTCCTTCCTGAAAGAAGGCAATAATAGCCCAGATCAGCAGCGAGGTAGGCAACAGTACACTCAATACCAGCCCTCGTACTTCAGATGCCATGTGCATGAAGTAAAAGATAATGAAATAGGCCTTGTACAGCGAAAAGCCAACCATAAGCAGCATGTACAGGTAGTGGCCAAAGCCATGGCTAAATTTAATGCTGTGTACGATATGCCCTTTGGCAAACCAGGCTATTGTTACTTCTATCAGGGTAATAAAGCCCAACAGCATCAAGCCCCGGAATACCAGTGCTTTTTGTTCTTCGTATGTTTGATGTCCAGCCATCGATATAGAAATTTGAATCTTTTAAGTCTTAGGATTTAAAATCAGGGTTTACAGCAGGTAGAATACCAGGAACACGAAAACCCAAACAAGGTCTACAAAGTGCCAGTACAAACCTATTTTTTCTACCATTTCATAGCCATTTTGGCGTGCGGCATAAACACCACTCGCTGCATTGATGGCAATGATGGAGAGGAATAAAACGCCGGAGAAAACGTGGAAACCGTGGAAACCTGTAATGAAAAAGAACAGTGCGCCAAAAGCACGAGGGCCCGCCGGGGCTTCTGTAATCTGGCCTGCATAGGCACCGGAAGTGTACTTGATCTTGGTACCTTCCAAATTGGCCATCTTTTCGCCTGGCTTGTTCATATCATGAAATGCAATTCCACTGGGAGTACCATCGTGCATATGAAGGAGGTAACTGTCGTCCTTTTCGAAGCCAAGCAACTGACCTTCTGCATTCTTAGCCTCTGAACCATCAGGATTTAGGTAAACCCCATCGGCAATATGGCGGCCAAAAGGATCCTGGCTAAGGGATACGTTCTCATGAACAATCAAAGTTGTCCATTCGTAAGCCTGACAGCCAAGGAAGGAGGCGCCACCGAGAATGGTGAGGAACATCCAAAATACAACACCATTCTTGTTTTCCCGGGCACCTTCCTGTACCGCACGCACCATGGTTACCGAACTGAAGATCAGCACGAAGGTCATGATGGTTACAAAAATCAGGGGATAGTGACCAGAAAGGAAGGGAAGGGAGGCAAAGACGAAATCGGCCTCAGGCCATGTGGGCATACTAAAGCGCAATGCGCCATAGGCAATAAGGAATCCGGCAAAGGTAAATGCATCGGAAACCAGGAAATACCACATCATCAATTTGCCATAGCTAGCCTTAAACGGCACGTGGGATCCACCATCCCATTGGTCGACGTCATGGCCATTGTCATGCTTATCATGTGCGTGTGCTACGGATGTTTCTGCCATACAACTAAAAAATTAATAGGATAATTATCGTCTGTTTTGTGCTATTATATGCAATTAAAGGGCTTGCATCACAAAGAAAATGAGCAAGTAAACCCACAATAAATCTACAAAATGCCAGTACTGTACCACCAGCTCAAATCTTTGCCGCCGCCTTGCGGTTGGCTTAAATGGCAAATACCAGGCATGTACCATGGCTACCGTTAAAGCGCCAATTCCACCCAAAATATGAGCAGCGTGCAAACCGGAAATCACGTAAATAAAGGAACTGGAGGGGTTAATGGTAAGGGTTGCACCCATAGCCGTCATTTCCGTCCAACCTACATACTGCAGAACCACAAAGGTCAAACCCAGTATAACAGTGGCCAACAACAGGCTTTTATAGCGGGATTCCATCCCCTTTTTAAATGCCTGGTAAGAAAAATGAAGCGTTACACTGCTCAGCAGCAGGATGAGCGTATTGTAAAAGAAAATATCAGGGAGTTTGAATTCGTACCAATTGCCGGCAGCCCTACGTACCACGTAGGCGCTGGTAAAAGAGCCAAACATCATTACAATACTCCCTATGCCAATCCACAAGGCAAGCTTTGTGGGGATGGATTTTACTCTGATTGTAATCTGTTACTTCAGCACGCATGCGCTTGTGTTTATTTCAAAAAAGTTTATCTGCTAACAGAACCATCAAGGACAGTGGCAGATGAAAAAAGGAGGCGAACATTTGCCGGCGTGCTGCTTCGCGAGAGCACTCGCGATAAAGCCGCCAGGCAGTATAGGCGAAGTATAGGTTGATGATAACCAGCAAAACAGTGGCCACGAGACCAACCGTTCCAAGGGCCCAGGCCATTGCGGAATTGCCGATCAGTAACATACAAAATGCCAGCGATAACAAACCAACCATTGGTGTTTTAGCGCCATCAGCGGTAGGCAACATTTTGAACCCTGCCCGTTTGTAATCGTCATCGGCCAACCAGGCTACAGCCCAGAAGTGTGGGAACTGCCAGAAAAACTGGATGGAAAACAACATTAAAGCAGTGGCCGATATGTAACCTTCAAAAACAACTGGTCCGATGATCAGGGGCAATGCTCCCGGAATTGCGCCAATGACAACTGCCATTACCGAATTCTTTTTCATCGGGGTATAAATAAACGCGTAACTAATGAGCGATAAGGTTCCCAAAAAGCCCGCCAGCGGATGCAACACAGTAAGCAAGATGATGCCACCGAGGGCCATAATCCCAGCAATCAAAACAGCCTGAGATATGCTCATTCTGCCCGCTGCTACCGGCCGGTTCATGGTGCGTGGCATCAACAAGTCGGTTTCACGCTCCAAAACCTGATTAAGCGCATTGGCTGAGCCGGTAACCAAAAAGCCGCCCAACCCTAACTCGAGCAAAATCAGCAAGTTAGACCCTGTTCCAGCAACGATTGCATAAGACATTACCGCGGGAAAGATGACCAATAAGGTAAGCTTGAATTTCACCAACAGAACAAAATCTGTTAGCGCATTCGAAACGGATTGATCCCGCAGTACGCTTTCTTTAACCTGGTTGTGATTCATATAAAATGCTCTTGTCGGTCTTTTAAGGGAATATAATGTCAATATTAATGACCTTCACCGTGATCGTGTTCGTCCTTACCCAGCGGCACAATTTGAGGGATAAACTCCTCATCGCCCTTGCTGTAATCGTAAGCCCAACGCTGAACAGTTGGGATCTTACCCGGCCAGTTACCGTGACCAGGGTTGATGGGTGTCGTCCACTCCAGTGTTGTTGCGCCCCATGGGTTCTTTACGGTCATCTTCCGGCCAGCAAAAATGGAATAGAAGAAGTTGATGATGAACAGGATTTGCAGGAAGAACACAAGAATAGCAGCCACCGTAATGAATTGGTTGAGGCCGACAAAGTGTTTGAAGGAATCAAAGTTGTCCAGGCTGTAGTAGCGGCGTGGAACACCTGCAATGCCAATATAGTGCATGGGCCAGAATACCATGTAGGCGCCAACAAGGGTGCCCCAGAAATGGATTTTACCCAGGGTTTCGTTCATGAAACGACCGAACATTTTCGGGAACCACTGGTAAATTCCGGCAAACATACCAAAGAACGCTGCCACACCCATTACAATGTGAAAGTGAGCAACCACAAAATAGGTATCGTGCATCTGGATATCAATGGCTGAGTTGCCAAGGTGAATACCCGTCAAACCACCCGAAATAAACATGGAAACAAATCCCAGGGCAAACAAACTGGCGGAGGTAAACCGGAAATTAGATCCGTATATCGTAGAAATCCAGTTGAACACTTTCACAGCAGAAGGTACTGCAATGATCAGTGTAAAGATCACGAAGAAGTTGCTGATGAAGGGGTTAACACCCGACATAAACATGTGGTGTGCCCAAACAATAAAGGACAGAAATGCAATGGCCAGAATAGAAAATACCATTGCGCGGTAGCCAAAGATCGGCTTGCGGGCGTGTACAGAAAGTACTTCTGAAACTATACCCATCGCAGGAAGGATAATAATGTATACCTCAGGGTGACCCAGAAACCAGAACAAGTGCTGGTACAAGATCGGGCTGCCACCAACGCGGTCCATGATTTGTCCACCGACTACCAGTTCGTTCAAATAGAAGGATGTGCCCATGCCACGGTCGAAAACCAGCAGCAAAACGCCAGACAACAATACCGGGAACGACAATACACCAATGATTGCTGTAATAAAGAAAGCCCAGATCGTGAGCGGCATGCGCCAAAGTCCCATGCCCTTTGTACGCATGTTCAACACCGTTGTAATATAGTTGATTCCACCCAGCAAGGCAGAGACAACGAACATTGCCATGGCTATGATCCACATGGTCATACCTGCCCCGGAGCCATCAGAGGCTGCCGGAACAGCACTGAGTGGCGGATAGGCGGTCCAGCCGCCTGAAAACGGACCTGTGCTCAAAAACAGCGACAGGAACATCGTTACACCTGCCAGGAAAAAGAACCAGTAGGAAAATGCATTCAGCAGCGGAGAAGCCATATCACGGGCTCCAATCTGCAATGGAATAAGCAGGTTGGAGAAGGTACCACTCAATCCGGCTGTCAGTACAAAGAAGACCAGAATGGTACCGTGCATCGTTACCAGAGCATAGTAGAACTCAGGGTCGAGCTTACCTATACCGGCAGCATCCACCATGATCCATTTCCCAAGGATTGGGCGGAGCCATCCCATGTCTGCTTCCGGGAAACCCAACTGCAAACGGAAAATGATCGACATTGCCGCACCCATAAAGGCCCAAAAAATACCTGTGATCAGGAACTGACGGGCAATTACTTTATGGTCAAGGGTGAAGATATAGGTCGTTAAAGTTTGACTTATACTTATCGTCATGATGATGCTCATGAAAATGATCATCATAACCCAATTCCTGGGTGAGTTTTTCTTCCAGCGTTTCTGCAACGTTGCTTACGTGAGCCATAGCAAAGCGTAATTTAAAATTTGTGAACCAGTTTGATGAGGGTCAAAGTGTTGTCAGTGCCGGGAAGTTTTTTTCCCGGGCATATCTATTGGGATACTATGGTAAATTCTGTACGGCGGTTTTTCATACGATTTTCCTCCGTATCATTTGCCGCCAATGGCTTGGTATCCCCATAACCAATGGCCCGCAAACGGCTTGAACTGATGCCCCGTTCGGTGAGGTATTGCACCACAGCAGCAGCGCGCTGTTGGGAGAGGGCTTGATTGGCAGCAGCGTCGCCGGTATTATCGGTATGGCCAGCCACCTGAACCACCATCTTGGGATAGGTGTTCATGGCCGTAACCAGGTTATCGAGTTCGTAACGACTATCGGTGGCCAGTTTGGCCGAACCGGTTTCATACATAACGTGCGCTAAGGGAAGGGTTTTGTCAGCAGCGGTGCTCGACTCTATCGCTTTGGTTACGTTATCACTGAATTCTTTTGCACGGAGCGGCACCTCGATATCAAGGACTTTCCCTTTATTTGGGTCATCCTCACTACCGCGAACCTGATCGAGGTAAAAAGATGTTTGCGTCGCCAGCCATGCATCGTATTCTTCCTGAGATACTACTTTGAGTATACGGCGCATGGAATAGTGGCCTTTGCCACAAAGTTCAGCGCAGGCAAGCTCATATTCAAACTTTTCCCAGCGTTTTGGGCCATTTGGGTCTGCCGGATCATACGGTTCGTTGTACTCAGGGTATTTGCGGAGTTCCTGGCGGTACTCGGCAGTAGTTTTGATTGGCGTGAACACAAAGTAGGTAGGCATACCGGGAACAGCATCCATCTTCACCCGGAACTGCGGGAGGTAAAAGTTGTGCAACACATCTTTGGCGGTAATCCGCACGCGCACCTTTTTACCAACCGGCAGGTAAAACTCCTGTGAAATGATGGGATCATCCCAGTTCTTGCGGTCGGTAAAATCCTGACCAAGACTGTTACCAGCGGTGGTCAAACGGAAATCACGGGCACCAAGTTTGCCATCCGGACCAGGATAGCGAATGATCCAGGCAAATTGTTGGCCGGTAGCCTCAATTTCCATGTAATCCTCATCGCTGCTCATGATGTCGGCCATAACCGTATTCCAGGCATTCAGACCACGTACGACGAGGAAGGTCATTACAATGGCAGGAATTACCGTCCACCAGATTTCCAGGCGGTTGTCGTGTGCTAAAAATTTGGCTTTCCTGTTTTCCTGCCAACGGTACTTATAGGCAAAGAAAAACAGCGCAATGTGGGTAAGGAAGAAAACGATGCCGGTGATAATAGTTGTCACCAAAAACATGTTGTCCAAGGTATTACCGTGCGCAGAGGCCGCCGCGTGTGGCCCAAATCCCAGCATGTAATTTTTGTATTTCCAGGCGGAAATCGATACTGCTAAGAGGAATACGACCACAAACACGATTGAAAGGACGGAGTTCCAGCGGCTACTGTCGCGTAGTACTTCGCGCTCCCCCTTAATCTGTGCTGTGAGCTCAGTCACTTTTCCAATCTGTACCAAAACAATGGAGATCAGAATTACACAGAGAATTATTATTAACGCTGTCATCGAAGTAATTTTTCTATTTAACTCAATGTTGCCTGTTTGGTTGACAAGCGGTTGTTAGATATACCTTAATTAGACACAATCTAAATTATAACAATCAATGCCCACCATCGCCATGATCCTCTCCTTCAGGGTAAACCCCGGTGGAGAAGTGCAGGCTCTCTTCCAAATATGGGTCCTTAGCTGGCAGTAATGATGCTTTTTGCAGTTGATTGAAGAAGAAAAATAAGAACAAACTGAGGAACCCAATGAAGGTACCAATTTCAAGGAAACCCGGTAAAGTAAAGCCTGGTAAGAAACTGTGGGTTCCATGGCCTTCTTCACCATGCCCCTCTTCACCATGAGCATCTGCTTCGTGACCAACTTCAGCAGCAGCAGTAGCGTGTGGTGCTGCATTTTCTGTTGGAGCAGCTCGCCCTCCTGTGCCGCCTCAGCATTGGCCATGTGTTCCTCTGCCGGTGCTGCATTGCTTGTATGAGACATTGGCGCCGCAGCGTCGTGCTGGCTTGTGTGTTTGCCTTCCGACAACTCTTTTGCCTCAATGCTTGCGATACGCGTTCCCGGCTTGATCATGTAAAAATAATCCCACCAGTGGCCAAAGAAAACGATGGCTGCGGCAATGAACAGGGTACCAAATTTGCGCTTGGTATCGTTGCGCATCAAGATGAAAAACGGTGAAATAAAGTTCATCAACAAGTTCCCCCAAAACAATACGGGGTAATTGTTCATACGCTCTTTGAAGTAAATGGTTTCTTCACCTACGTTGGCATACCAGATCAGCATGAACTGGTCGAACCACAGGTAAGCCCAGAATATGCTCAAACCAAACATGTACTTGCCAATATCATGAAAGTGCTCGCGGGTAACATAGGACATGTAACCTTTCGACTTCAGGAAAATCAGCAACAGAATGGTCAGGGCCAAACCGGCAAGCAAAACAGAAATCGTAGCATACCATGCGAACATGGTGCTGTACCAGTGACCATCAATCGACATGACCGATTGCCACAGGAAAACGGTGCTCATAAAGCCACAGATTGGGAGGAAGGAAGCCGCCCATTTCCGCTGCTTTTTATAAAAATCAAAGGATGACGTTTCCATGGTATCCTGGTCTACAGAAGTCTGACGCAGTTTGTACGCCCAGTAGTACCAAATACCCAGGAATCCGACCACACCTACTGTGAAGAAGATTGGATTGAGGAATCCCGATTTTCCGGCAAGGATTTTGTCGAAAATTGGGTTAGCCGGATCGTTAATCCCCGGCGTATTCCAATGATAGAGGTGGTGGAAATGGCCCAATACACCAATAGCAATCACGCCCATGAGAATCATACCGACCCACATAAACTGACTGATGGCTTCCCAAACCCGCTTAAAAGCGGTCATCCAACCGGCAAATGCCGTGATGCTGGCTGAAAGGAAGAGCATGATGGTGAACGAAATGCCAGTGAAGAACACTGCATTGTGCAGGAAGTTGGACCAGAAGCGCATGTGGTACTCGTCGTCAAAAAAGAACGTCAGTACCAAACACAGTGCGCCAAGCGCCATCCCGATCATCAGGTTGCGCTTCAGGTTACCTTCAAATGCGAATTGAGTATTAAGGTTCATATCGCGTAGCCGGTGCAATCACCGGAATTTTTGATTTTACGAAACAGGATTCCAGATTAGCCGCCGGCATACCCGGTACGGCACTAGGTGTATTCTTTTATTGAGCAGCGGGTTGCAGCGATCGGATGTAGTGGATCACCTGCCAGCGCTCTTCAAACGAAAGTTTGTCGGAATAGCCACCCATCAAATTTTTTCCATACATAATGGCGAAATAGTAACGGCCGTCGCCTGCAGCCACCATATCGTCTGCCAAAAGGTTCTTGGGTTGAGCAGGATATTTGCTATCGGGTTTGCTGATCAGGTAACCCTGACCATCACCTTTTTCCCCATGGCAAATGCCACACATCGCATCGTATAATGGTTTAGCCTTAGCAAGACCCTCTGGGGTAAGCGGGAATGGGTTCTTCATTTCAGCTTCACAGCGAAGTCGTTCATCTTCATTGTTCTGATAATAAAAAGTGTTTCACCGTTTACTGGAGCAGAAATGGCATTGTCTGCATTTTTCCCCTCAACATAGTTAAGCGCATCGGGGCCATTGTAGTAAACACCGGTGTAGCCACGGGCAATGGTACCAGCTACTTTGTTCCGGGGCTTTTCTAACGCCGCCGTGGTGAAAGTACTTTTTTCATCCCAATGGTTCCAATAGTAATCCGTCAGGGTGTTGGCCTCAAACGACACAGCGTGAGCCATGTCAGGCATATATTCGTGACCTGTTTTATCTTTCCCGGCAGGAGAACACAAGGAAAAAAGCCAGGCAAACAGGGCAATACCCAGAATCGCGCCAATTGCGTATTTCATTGATAATTGAATTTCAGATTCAAGTAATGATTTTGATCCGGCAGCTTCGAGATATACCCAAATAGCAGCCAGCGCAAATTACATAGATTTTAAGTTTACTTCGTCGGCGCCTGACTTGCTGAAGAAGCCCTTCAACTGGTCGACCTGGCCATCGGAAGATGCAGAGACGTCGAATGCGATGCAAAACTTATCATCGGTAATCCGATTGTCCAGCGTTGGGGCCTTTACACCCGGCCACATGCCGCATATAGTGTAGAAGGTTATCGTCATCCCCCAGGCACAAAACAACACCGTCATTTCGAACGTGATGGGAATGAAGGCTGGAACCGACCAATAAGGCTTGCCGCCGAATAGAATGGGCCAATCACTGGTGAAAACCCAGGTCATAACACCAAAGCCAAATAAGGCACCGATAGCACCGAAAATAAAGCCAATGATGTGCAGGCGACTTTCCTGCAACCCAAGAAGGGGATCAAGACCGTGAACCGGAAAGGGCGTGTATACATCCAGAATGTCCAGATGCGCACTACGAGCCTGCTTTACGGCAGATTTTAGATCTTCTTCGTCGTTGTACAGTCCGTAAAGGACTTTTTTACTTTCAGAAACCATATTTTCTGAACAAGGTATAGGTGGATAAATATTTTTGTATCAAATAAGGCTATTGAGCATTTACTCAGTGACCTGACTCATCTTGTTTTTTTACCGATTCAGTGCCATGCTGATGCTTGGCATTTGGACCGATGTACTGACTTCCGGCAACTTTCAAAATTGACTTAATTTCAGCGATGGCAACGACAGGTGCTACCCGGGTAAAGATCAGGTACAGCACGAAGAACAAGCCAATGGTGCCCGAGAAAATGGAGATTTCAACCCATGTCGGACGGTAGTAACTCCACGAAGAAGGGAGATAATCGCGAGCCAGGGTGGTAGCAATGATCACGAAGCGCTCGAACCACATACCGATGTTTACTACAATCGACAAGAAGAAAGTCCACCAAATACTCCGGCGAATTTTACGCGACCAGAACAACTGAGGACTTACCACGTTGCAGAACATCATACCAAAATATGCCCACCAGTAAATACCAAATACCCGGTTGTAGAAAGCAAATTGCTCATAGATATAACCAGAATACCAGGCGATAAACAACTCCGTGAGGTAAGCAACCCCTACAATCGTACCAGTCAGTACGATTACCTTATTCATCGATTCGATGTGGTTAAGGGTAATGTATTCCTCCAGTTTCAACACTTTTCTGGTAATAACCATCAGGGTTTGTACCATGGCGAAACCAGAAAAAACAGCACCAGCCACAAAGTAAGGCGGGAAAATGGTCGTATGCCAACCTGGAATGATTGACGTAGCAAAGTCAAAGGATACAATGGTGTGTACCGACAATACCAGCGGGGTAGAAATACCAGCAAGGATCAAAGAAAGCGACTCCCAGCGCTGCCAGTGCTTGGCAGAACCTGTCCATCCAAATGAAAAAGTCTCGTACATCTTGCGGCGGAAACCTGTAGCGCGGTCACGAACCGTAGCCAAATCCGGTACCAGACCGGTATACCAAAACAAAAGGGATACCGAGAAGTATGTCGAGATGGCAAAAACGTCCCACAAAAGTGGTGAGTTAAAATTCACCCACAACGGACCGCGGGTGTTGGGAAATGGTGCGATAAAAAATGCGAGCCAAACCCGTCCCATGTGGAAAATCGGGAACTGCCCGGCGCACATTACGGCAAAAATGGTCATGGCCTCTGCAGCCCGGTTTACCCCGGTACGCCAGCGCTGACGAAACAGCAAAAGAATGGCGGAAATCAGGGTTCCAGCGTGGCCGATACCGATCCACCATACAAAGTTGGTGATATCCCAGGCCCAGTTGATGGTGCGGTTGGCGCCCCATTCTCCGATACCTTTCCACACCGTCCAAACGATGGCGAAAACATACAGGCCGAGGAATGCGGCTGCTATCGTAAAGGCAATCATCCACTCCCTGGTGGGAGCTTTTTCGGTGGGTGAAACCAAGTCCTCTGTAATACGGTGGTAGGACTTGTCGCCTTCAATTAATACGTGCCTTACTGGCGCGACTGCTTGAGACATATAATAAAATATTCAATGTTGAATTGTAAATCCGGGTATTGGGTACTAAGAGTTCAGTTCTTCGTTGCTGTTGTGAATCTTCGCCGAGTATTTAACCCCTGGGCGCGTGTTGATTTCCTCCAGCACCTGGTAAGCGAAGGCGCCTGCGTTGTTGCGCTTCTGGTTCACTTCGCTATCCGGGTTGTTGAGGTTACCAAAGGTGATCGCTCCTGTGGGGCACGCCGTCTGGCAAGCCGTGCGAACATCATTGTCGGCCAATGCGCGGGTTTCTTTTTTCGCAGTGAGTTTGCCTTCCTGGATGCGCTGAACACAAAAGGAGCACTTCTCAATCACACCACGTGAACGCACCGTTACGTCGGGGTTCAGAACCATGCGAACCAAATTATCGGCGTAAAAAGGCTTGTCGTCTTCAGAAACGTGGAATACACGCTCTTCGTTGGCAGGCCAAAGGTCGGCTGTGGTATAGTCAAGCCAGTTGAAACGGCGCACTTTGTAAGGACAGTTGTTGGCGCAGTAACGTGTTCCGATGCAGCGGTTGTAAGCCATCTGGTTAAGGCCTTCCATCGAGTGATTGGTGGCATTTACCGGGCAAACGTTCTCGCAAGGTGCGGTTTCGCAATGCTGGCACATCATTGGCTGGTAAACCACTTTGGGATTTTCCAGGTCGCCGTAGAAATAACGGTCAATGCGCAGCCAGGTCATTTCATGGTGACGTGCCACCTCATTTTTCCCTACGACAGGGACGTTGTTTTCACTTACGCAAGCAACCTGGCAGGCACCACAACCGATGCAGCTGTTCAGGTCAACATACATACCCCAGTGCAGTCCGGTTCCGAAAAACTCGGAACGGTCTGGATAAAGGGTTTGCTGGTTCAGGTGACCTGCCTCTTCATGGAATTTCTCCATGCGCTCTCCCAGTTCCGGCAATTCGTTGACGTGTGCCTGGAAAATAATGGAGCGGTCGGTAAGCGCACCTGCAAATCCTTTGTAACCAATTGCGTGTTCGTCGACGAAGTATGGCTTGCCATCTTCTTCTTTTCCTACAGCAACACCCATGGTATGGTGATGCTGAACACATGGAACATTTTTATCGGTGCTGGTAGGTTTGTCAGATACCTGTACATCACCAGCATAATACTGGATCAAGTTACCGTTCATTCCTAACCATGGATTTACGTTGACACCATAGCCTACACCGCAACCGCCAGCCTCACGGCCCTGGCCAAGCGCAATAGATACGGTACCTGGCATTTGGCCAAAACCGCGCACAACGGCACAATTAAGCGTTTTACCACCAATGGTTACATCAACATGATCGCCATCGGTAAGATTCTGCCAGCCATTGATGTTGTTCACGCCATCCCATTCAACCGGAATAGCGAGGTAGTTGCCCCATACGCTGCGGTTGACCGGATCGGGCATTTCCTGCAGCCATGGATTGTGGGCATATTGTCCGTTACCGATGTTTACGGTTTCGAAACAACTGATTTCAACTGCGCTGCCAGAAGGCTTGGACACCCCTTCGCTGCTTACATTACCGTTAAAGGAAACAGTGCGGCCAGAAGCAGGCATTTCAAACACACCATCGTGAACACTCATGTCCCAAAAAGCGGTAGGAGTGCTGTATTTGTTTTGACGGCCGAACAGATCGCTCGCCCAATATGATTTCAGGTATTGGTAGTAAGGCTGCTCGTCCTCCAGATTAAGGTTGGGGCTGTCTGCCCACATGAGCAGCGACAATTCAGCCTGGCGTGTATCAAACAGGGGCGCAATGGTCGGCTGAATCATGCTCAAATGCCCTTCCTTTGGCTCCACGTCGCCCCAGGATTCCAGAGAATGGTGGGCAGGAGCAGCATGGGTACACAGTGAAGTGGTTTCATCCATCACACCGGAGAAGGAAACCCTGGTATTAACTTTAGCAAATGCTTCTTTGAAAGCAACAGCATTGGGCAACTCATAGGCCGGGTTTGCACCCCAAACAATGGCGATCGCCACCTGACCGCTTTTCATCTCTTCGATCAACCGTACCATGTCGCGCTCATCGCCCTGGCGCTGGTAGGATAAGGTACCAAAATCTACCGTGGTGTTGATGTTGCCCAACAAGTCGTTGATTTTATTGACTATTACTTGCTCTGCAACATTATTAGAAGCGCTGACAACCAGCGATTTACCCTTGGCATTTACCAATTCGCGGGCCACTTTTTTCATGGATGCAGCGGCCTTGTCATTCACTTTAGGACCACCAATGGAGCCCGCACCCGTCAGGGCTGCCACTTCATTGTACAAAGCGCAAATGGCAGCACCCTGCTCACTGGGCTTCACCAGGATGCGGTTGTCGGCATTTGAACCGGTCAGTGACATGTGGCTTTCCACCTGATAGTGGCGCGACATGTTGTCCATTTTTTTGTCGGTGATCTTACGACGTTTTGCGTAGGCACGGGCGTATTCTACCGGGCTGATCCAGGTTCCCAGAAAATCTGCGTTAAAGGAAACAATCACATCGGCCTGGTCAAAGTGATAGGACGGGATAGCCCGTTGTCCAAAACTTTGTTCATTGGCAGCCAACAATGCCGCTGCAGAAACAGGGTCATAAGTAATCACCCGGGTATTGGGATATTTTGCCATGAACTCTCCCATCGCCTTTTAGCGGTGGGGCTCATGTTGGTATTGCTGATAATGCGAACCTGGCCACCAAGCGACAGTTGGCCTTTCACTTTATTATCCAGATCTGCCCAGTTGAGGCCTGCAAGTTCACCATTGGAAATGGTACCAGCCTGCTTGATGCGGCGCGTATCGTAAAGGCTCAATACCAGCGATTGTGCGCGGGCGCTGGTACCACCATTGGTTATGCTGCTCAGGGAGTTGCCCTCAATTTTGATGGGGCGTCCTTCCCGTGTTTTGACCAATATAGCGCAATAATCGCCGCCATTTACAAAAGAAGAGGCGAAATAGTTGGCTACACCTGGTACAATATCAGCAGGTTTAACAACATAAGGAATAGCGCGGCGAACCGGGATTTCACAGGATGCTGCGATGGTTGCAGCACCCAAACCAAAGCCCATCACTTTCAAAAAATCACGACGGTTGGTGGTCCATTTCTCATCTACCTCCGCAATGTTTTCGATCGAGAATTCTTTTTCGGCCGACTGGAGGAAAGATTCTTCGCGGTTCAGATCTTCGGTACTAACCCAAATACCTTTATCCTGGTGCATAGTTTATATTTTGAAATACTGTTTTTAAATAGGATTTTGGCAATTAATAGTGGCACTTCTGGCATTCCAGGCCACCAATTTCAGCGACCGTCACTGCATCGCGCTTGCCCGACTTTAATTCTTCGTGATAACGCTCATACTGGTCGTAATAAGCATTTTCTGCAAATTTGACCTTCGTTTCACGGTGACAGTTGATGCACCATCCCATCCCAAGGGTAGAATACTGGTATACTTCGGGCATCGTCTCAACCGGTCCATGGCACTGCTGGCAAGCCAGGCCGGCTACCGCAACGTGCTGGGAGTGGTTAAAATATACGTGATCAGGAAGATTATGTATACGAACCCATTCTATCGGGCCCTGAATTTTACCATTTGAGTCGTTCTTCAGTGCTTTTACAACACCGTCCCACTGATCTTCAACGATGGCGCGGCCATTGTCATCGAGTGAGTTCAGGCCCTTATCGGCCATATAGGCCTGGCCGATCCACTTTTTATAGACCTCTTCAATTTGCTTCTCGGAAAACCCATCGTAACCATCAAGGTATTTGTTGCTGATGGGATCGAAACCAATCGAAGCGAAAATCTTGGTGATTTCGGAAGTTCCCGTCTGTGTTCCAACCTTAACGGCCGAGTGGCAGTTCATACAGGTATTGGTTCCCGGAATAGAGGAGTGCTTAGAACGGCGTGCCGAGTCGTGGCAGTATTGACAATCTATTTTGTTGTCGCCTGCGTGGATCTTATGGCTGAAAGCAATAGGCTGCGTAGGCTGGTAATTCTGCTGCCGCCCCATTTGAGTGGCATTGTCTACGGTTTTGTACCCAAAAATAAGCGTTACGGCAAATACCATAAAGGCAATAAAACCTTTACTGGTGACCATTTGCGACACGGTCTTGCGGACGGGCTGTTCGCCTTGCTGTACACGATTGATGTTGGCAAGGTTGTCGATGATGCGCATCAGCGCAAAGGATAAAAAGCCCAGAATCAGTGCAAGGCCCAAAAACATCCACATTGTGCTGCTGTTGTCGCCGCTACCACTTGTTTCCGTTGCGTTGGTGCCAGTAACCGCTGCTTTCGGAGCGGCTGCATCATTAATGTAAAGGATAATACCTTCGATCTGATCATCGGTTAGACCAGGAAAGTTGGTCATCAACGTAGGCTTCCACTGCGCCCAGAGTTCGGTAGCGCGAGGGTGGCCTTTGGAGACCATGGCTTGTGATCCGCGAATCCAGGCATAAAGATCGGCACGAGGATAGGGCCGACCAGCGCTCTTCGACACCGCCCAGAGCAGGGCCGGTCAAATTGCTTTTCATATCCTTGGCGTGGCAAGACGCACAGTTTGCGATAAAAAGGCTTTTGCCTTCTTCTACGGTGGGGGCTGCATTCAATACTACGGAAGCGGCCAGGAAAATGGTGAGAAACCAACCAATGCGTTTCAGCAACATATAGAGTAGTAGTTGATATTAATCCGGATTCTTCTTCGCTTCGTCGACGAAATAAGCTGGCCGGGATTCGTTTTACCTTGATTTGTCGATGCAAAAATACCAATGGCTTTGATACCTCCAAACGATGTAGCTATTCTGCACCACTATTTAGATATGATCTAAATTATTTCTTATTAAAATGTTAAGAACAAGTTAACAACCGCAAAGGTAGACAAGGAAAGCGCGTTTCCAAATCACGGCAGATTTTTTGTCATTAATTGTTCAACATTACGGGCATTACCAGCATTAAAATTTCCCTTTCGGTGTTTTCCTCGATCGGCGTAAGAATGCCTGCTCTGGAAGGCTTGGAAAGTTCAACCTGCACTTCTTCAGTATCCAGCACGCCCAGCATTTCAATCAAAAATTTGGCATTAAAAGCAATTCGGATAGGATCACCTTCGTAATTGCAGCTCATTTGTTCCGCAGCTTCATTGCTGAAGTCGAGGTCTTGTGCTGAGATATTGAGGCTTTTATCGGCAATATCAAGTACAACCTGATTCGTGGTTTTATTGGCGTAAATGGCAATCCGCTTCAACGAATTCTGAAAATCGCCGCGGTTCACCTGCATTTTATTAGGGTTGTCCACCGGAATAACTTTTTTTGGTACGATAAAGGTGGTAGCAACCTCGCCGGCCAGATGATGGGTATTGTATTTAACCAGTTTATGTGCATCAGTAGCCACACAGGTTAGTTTGTTGAAATCTACCTGAAAATAAACGCCTGTCATGGCAGGGCGCAAATCGTCGTTGGAGGTAGCAAACACGGTTTTATTGATCGCTTCAATCAGAAACTTACTGCTCAGTTTCACCGTATCGACACTATCGGGTTGTGGAATCTCCGGAAAGTCGTTGCTTTTTTCCCCTGCAAGTTTGTACTTGCCGTAGGAGGAGGTGATCTCAATACCGAATTTCTCTTCATCCACACTGAAAGTAATCGGCTGCTGCGGAAGAGCCTTCAGGGTTTCGAGTAAAATCTTAGCCGGCACAGCCACAGCGAAGTCGTCGTCAGCCAACACATCCATGGTTGTGGAAATGCTGGTCTCAAGGTCCGTAGCCGTGATGGTGAGTTTCTTGTTTTGTATGGTAAAAAGAAAATCTTCAAGGATTGGAAGGACCGGGCTGGAGCCGATGGCGCCTGAGGCGACCTGAAGTTGTCGAAGTAATTCCGAGGAAGAAACGCTGAATTTCATCTGTCTCAAATCATTTTGGTGAAGGCATTGCGGGAAGATTTCCGCTGCAAATGTAAAATTCCAAACCAAGCTTTTGTTGGAAAGCTCCCAACAAATTGTGGAAAAGGTGGAAAAAACTACCTTTGTGCCCTTATTCCTGCCCCTACCGCTTATGCTCAACCGTAAAACTGCCCCGGAAGTACATCCAATTGGGCAACTGACGCTGCCTCAACCCACCCTCCGCCACTTGTCGAACGGAATTCCAGTGCACATTCTGGACTACCCCGGACAGGAAGTGCTGAAAGTTGAAGTGGTGTTCAAAGCAGGCAGGCCTGAGGAGCACCGGCGCATGGTAGCACGCACCACCTCTCGTTTGATTCGGGAAGGAAACCAGCGACTCAGTGGCGCTGAAATTGCCGAATGGATGGAATATTACGGATCGTCCTTTTCGAATCCCACCAACCTGGATTCTGCTAATTTCGTGTTGTACACACTCCGGAAATACGCCCAGCAAGTAATTCCTGTATTTGCTGAAACCATAATAGCGCCCGCGTTCCCGCAAAAAGAACTTGACATCTTTTGCACCAACAGCCTGCGTGAACTACAGGTAGAACTGGACAAAGAGGAAGTTATCGCCTACCGCCAAATCACGGAAAACATGTTTGGCCTGGAACATCCTTACGGGTACAACTCCAGTCCGGAGGATTATCAATTGCTCCGCGTCGACGACCTGCACCAACACCACCGCCGATGGTATACCCCAGCCAACTGCACCCTCTTCATCAGTGGCGACACTGCCGCGACTGCTGGCTTTGACTTGCTGGAACAGTTTTTCGGCGCTATGCCACCAGGCGGGAACGTACCATCATTCCATTGGGACAAGCCCCTCCCCTCCCCCAGCACCCAACATATCCCGCATGAGGGATCCCTGCAAACCGCCATTAAAATAGGCCGGCGACTCTTTAACCGGCAGCACCCCGACTACAACGGCATTTTCATCCTTAATACCATCCTGGGTGGTTACTTTGGGTCCCGACTGATGAACAACATCAGGGAGAAAAAAGGCTATACCTATAACATATATTCCACTGCAGATGCCATGGGACATGGCGGTTACCTGTACATCGCTACAGAGGTTAATCCTGGTAAAACAGCCGCAACCATCCGTCAGATATTTAAAGAAATGAAGGCATTGCGGGAAAAACCCGTGCCGGAAACAGAACTTGAGATGGTGCGCAATTATCTCCTGGGCATGTTGCTCAATGGCCTCGACGGACCGATGAATACCGCCGATGTAGTCAAAGGACTCATCTGTGACGACCTGCCGCTGCAACATTTTGAAGCACTGGTGGAAGACATAAGGAATTGCACAGCAGGCCAAATTCAGGAACTTGCGAACCGATATTTGGCGCCAGAAGACTTTTGGGTGGTGACGGTAGGGTAACTTTTACCCCAAATTCTTACATTTTAAAGCATTATCCGGAAAAAATAAGATTTTTCCCACGTTAAATACCCGAAATACTGCGTAGCTTTGCGACGCTCTTTTCAATCTCTGTCAAATTTATAAAACCCAGCATAGCCTTGAACTTCTTTAAGTTTTTTAAGCAGGAACTAGCCATCGACCTTGGTACCGCCAACACGCTTATAATGGTGGACGATGTGGTGGTTGTCGATGAGCCATCTATTGTTGCCATCGACCGCCGTACCGGACAAACCATTGCCGTAGGGCATCGTGCCATGCAGATGCACGAAAAAACCCACGAAAACATCAAAACCGTTCGCCCGCTCAAAGACGGTGTAATTGCCGACTTCCAGGCCGCAGAGGCCATGATACAGGGCATGATCAAGATGGTGGGTCGTAGAAACAGCTTTTTCAGCCACCTGAAAATGGTCATCTGTATCCCCAGTGGCATCACCGAAGTTGAAAAACGCGCTGTTTTCGACTCTGCCGACCACGTTGACAGCAAAGAAACGTACCTGATCCATGAGCCCATGGCCGCTGCCCTGGGTATTGGACTGAACATCGAAGAACCCATTGGAAACATGATCATCGATATTGGTGGTGGTACAACTGAAATTGCCGTCATCGCGTTGTCTGGCATCGTTTGCGACCAGTCAATACGGATCGCTGGAGACGAACTCACCAACGATATTATGGGTTACATGAAGCGTGAGCACAACATCCTGATTGGTGAGCGCACCTCTGAGCAAATTAAAATTCACGTTGGTTCTGCGCTCCACGAACTGGAAAACCCGCCCGAGGATTATGCCGTGAACGGCCGCGACCTCATGACCGGCATCCCAAAGCAAATCAAAATCAACTACCAGGAAGTAGCGTATGCGCTCGATAAAAGCATCAGCAAGATCGAGGATGCTATCCTGAAAGCCCTGGAAATGACTCCACCCGAGTTGGCATCCGACATTTATAAGACCGGACTCTATCTCACCGGTGGCGGCGCCTTGTTGCGCGGACTGGACAAACGTTTGGAGTCTAAAACCAAATTGACCGTTCGCGTTCCGGAAGAGCCCCTGAAAGCGGTTGTCCGTGGCACGGGTATGGCCCTGAAACACTCTGACAAATTCTCCTTCCTGATCGACCGCAAGAGCGTCTGATCAAGCCGAACCGATTAATATCTACTGCGCATGCGCAACCTCCTGTTGCTTTTCATTAGAAATGGTGGCTTCGTCACCTTTATGTTGCTGGAGGTCGTTTGCTTTTCCCTGATCGTTAATTTTAACGAGGGCCAAAACGCCATCTACAGTTACAATGCTGCCCGTGTGGGCGGTCAGATCATGCTTTGGCGACAAAGCGCGGCCCAATATTTTCATTTGCGGGAACGCGCCGACAGTTTGGCACAACAGAATGCCGCATTACAAACGAACTTGTATAACCTTCGGAATGAACGGGTGGCCCGCAGGGATACCCAGAACATCACCCTTCCGGATTCGCTCTCAGGCACCATTGTCAGGCCTCAGTTCGAGTTTATTGCCGCTGTAGTGCTCAGCAACTCGGTCAGTATGCGCAACAACTGGCTCATCATCGATCGTGGCTCGGAAGAAGGCATCAGTCCCAACATGGGTGTGTTATGCCCCGATGGTGTGGTAGGAACAACCCGGCATGTAAGCCCCCATTTCAGCATGGTAATGTCGATTCTAAACCCACAAACAAAAATTTCGGCCTCCCTGAGCTCCTCGGGGTATTTCGGATCTTTGGTCTGGGAAGGAAGTGACCCTGCGTTCATGTTGTTGCGTGACATTCCGAAACACGCTGTTGTTAAAGAGGGTGAGGCCATTTATACCAGCGGTTATTCCATTTTATTTCCAAAGGGCATTCTGATTGGCTATGCCGGCAAGCCAAGTCTGAAACCGGGCAGTAACTTTTATGAAATTCCGGTCCGGCTTGCGCACAACCCGGCAACGACCAATGATGTGTATGTTGTAAAAAGTATTTTTTACAGCGAACTGAAAGATTTGCAGGAACAGGAGGCCGCCGATGAACAATAGTCAAATTTTTCCAAACATAGGGCGCTTTTTCCTGGTTGCCCTGGTGCAGCTGCTTTTATTCAAGCAGATTGCGATCATGCTGGGCGTCTATTACAATATCCTTGTTTGGCCCATTTTTATCTTGTTGCTGCCCATTCAAATGGGAACGCCACTCATCGTCTTGCTGGGCTTCCTTTCCGGCCTGGCCATTGATTTGTTGTATGGTTCACCAGGTTTGCATGCCTCTGCGGGAACATTTGCCGGTTTTGTCAGGCCATTTGTACTGCGCGCTTTCGAACCCAAAGGGGGATTTTCCGGGAAAGAGCCGATTGCTGCCCCCGCTTATTTTGGCTGGAGCTGGTATATTCAAGTGACAGCTGTTTTTAGTTTGTTATTTTTATTCTGGTTTTTCTCCATTGATGCGTTTACTTTTTTCTATTTTGGGACTATTGCCCTTAAAACCCTTTCCTCCTGGGCACTTTCGATGATTTTCATCGTTATCTTTACTTTCCTGGTTAACCCCAAAAATTAAGCGCACATGGCATCAGGTCTTGCAGATCGACAACGCTATATCAGGATGGCTTTCTACATCAGCGCTGTTGCGCTGATTGCCAAAGCGGCTATGCTGCAACTCTTCGATTCCAGCTACCGGGAACGAGCAGATGCTACGACCATTGATAAAATGACCGTTTACCCGTCTCGTGGGCTGGTGTACGACCGGAATGGCAAACTCATTGTGAACAACAATGCCATGTACGACCTCATGGTGACCTATAACCTGGTGGATACGAGTATGCGCAAACCATCAGGCGACCTGACCAAAATCCGGGAGTTTTGTCAACTGCTGGGCATCAGCCAGGAGGAATACTTCCAAAACCTGCGTAAAGACTGGCGCAGCGGCCGCTACTCCCGCAATGTGCCCTTTGTTTTTCTAAAAAATCCCGGTGGAGGTGTACGCCCGGCTACAGGAACAACTCTACAAATACCCCGGCTTTTTTGTACAGGTGCGCAATATTCGCGGTTATGCTTACAAAGTAGGTGCCCATTTGCTCGGCTACATCAACGAGGTAGACCAACGGGATATTGATCAGGGAAATGGAGTATATTCCTCCGGCGACTATATCGGCGCTGCTGGTATTGAATATGAATATGAATCTTACCTACGGGGCAAAAAAGGGGTCAGTTTTCAATTGAAAGACAACCTGGGCCGTATCGTGGGTCGTTTGGAAAATGGCGACCGCGACAGCGCAGCTGTTTCCGGTTCCGACCTGATTACTGGTATTGATATTGATTTGCAGGAGTACGGCGAACTCCTCATGCAGAACAAAACCGGCAGTATCGTGGCCATTGAACCCAAAACCGGCGAAATTCTGGCCATGGTGAGTGCCCCTACCTACGATCCCAATCTGCTCATGATGACCCAAACCCGTGGGGAGATTTTCAGCAAATTGCTCACAGATCCACTGAAGCCATTCTTTGACCGCACTGTAATGGCAAAGTACCCTCCCGGCTCGATTTTTAAAACCGTTGTTTCCCTGGTGGGCATGCAGGAAGGCACCTTGAATCCAAATCATGGCATCGCCTGCCATGGTGGATATTTCTATGCCGGGCGGACGTATGGTTGTCACCACCACGCTCCTGTTAACAATGCCGTAGATGCACTGGGATACTCCTGCAACACCTACTATTTCACCGAATTCCGGAATATTGTCGACAAATTCGGATTTTCCAACCCACAAAAAGGGCTCGATGTATTTGGCAAATATTGCCATGAAATGGGCCTGGGAGAGCAACTTCAAATCGATTATCCCAACGAATCGCGTGGCAACATACCCGACTCAAAATATTACGATGGTATTTACCCACGCAACCGGGGTGGCTGGCGCTCTCCTACCATTATGTCGGTAGGGATCGGACAAGGTGAGGTACAGTTAACTACCCTTCAAATGGCCAATCTGGCAGCGCTTATTGCCAACGGCGGCTACTGGTACCCACCCCACCTGGCAAAGAAATTCAAAGACAACCGGACCATCCCGGAGCGCTTCCTTAAAAAAAGAGAAGTAAGCATAGATCCCGCTTATTTCAAAATTGTGCAGGAAGGTATGGCACAATGTGTCATCAAAGGAACGGCACGCGCCTGCGCTATCCCGGACATTCAGGTTTGTGGCAAAACAGGGACCAGCCAGAACCCACATGGCGACGACCACTCTGTCTTCTTCGCCTTTGCACCCAAAGAAAATCCGAAAATTGCCATCGCAGTTTATGTGGAAAATGCGGGCTGGGGTTCTTCCTACGCTGCGCCAATTGCCAGCCTGATGATTGAAAAATACCTGAACCGGAGCATACGTCCGGAACGGCTTCCGATGGAAGAACGGATGTTCAAGGCCAACCTCATCGACAAATACCTGGCGAACCACCCAGTAGCCCGCATTCAGCCAGAAAGAACTGCTCCGGTGCGGAAAGATACGCTGCCTAAGCCGGAAGAAATCCCCTCCGATGCTCCGGAAGGACTGCTGAACGGTGGCCCCACTACTTCCCTGGACAATATAAGCAAGGGGAAGGGGGGAAAGATTCAGGACTAAGTACACTGTAACCTAAGTTGTTTGATGTTTTGGCTAGAAGATTTTGGCTTCAGGCAAGGCTATTTTTATGGGAATAGCGGCGCTATTCTCCTAAAAATAGCCGATGCATGGTGTCAAAAGATTCAGCCAAAATGCAATAAAACTTAGGTTACAATGTACTTAGCAAAGCCCATTTGAGGTAATCAAACTATATTTGATCCCTCAACCCGCCCGATTTGAATACTTCCAATGCCATATTACGCCCACCACTTTCGGCTCTCTTAATATATGCCGTTGGTCAGTTCGGCTGGTCGCTGACCAGCTTTGCGGCGACCAATCTGCTGGTCTATTTTTACATGCCCCCCGAAACCGGTAACGCAGTATTTCCTTCGTTGGTGTTTCAGGGGCCTGTTCTGGGCTTGCTGACGCTAATTGGGTTGCTTAGTGCTGTTGGCCGGCTTTTTGACGCAGTTATTGACCCCATTGTGGCCAACTGGAGTGACCGAAAATACAGCGTTATGGGTAAACGGCGCTGGTTTATGGCGGTTAGCGCTGTACCTTTTGCAGTGACAGCCTACCTGGTATTTAACCCACCTTCCGCTGCTGAAAATGCCGGAAACGCCGTTTGGCTTGCAGCCTGCCTGCTGTTGTACTATTTCTTTTTCACCCTGTACCTGATTCCCTATACCGCCCTGATCGCGGAACTTGGGCATGACAAACGCGACCGATTGCGGATCAGCACCCTGATTTCAATCAGTTGGGCGCTGGGTTTTATGGTTGGCAATGGCGCTTACGCGCTGCAATCCTGGTGGGAAGGCATGGGCATGAGCTCGCTGGAAGCACTCCAACGCTCTATTCTTTTGCTGAGTGGTATCGGATTAGCAGGAATGCTGATTCCGGTTTTTTTCCTGCGAGAAAATCGGTACGCATTGCAGGAACAATCGGAACATCCCCTCTGGGAGTCCCTGCGGATTGTTTTTAAAAACAGAAGTTTCCGGTACTTCCTGCTGTCCGACCTGATGTACTGGCTGGCCCTGAACTTCATTCAGTTGGGGATTGGCTATTACATTACCCTACTGCTGGACCTGGACAAAAGTTATGCTTTTGTTTTTTCGCTGGTCAGTTTTTTGTGCAGCTTTGCTTTTTACTGGCCTGTGAACTGGATGGCCCGGCGTTTTGGCAAAAAAAAGCCCGTATTATGGGCATTTTGGGTCTTCGCAGTGCTTTTTGGGGTCGTTGCAACGGCAAAATGGTGGCCCATCCCCAACCAGCTGTTGTTGTATGGTCTTGCCGCGGGAGCTGCTTTCCCGCTGGCCGTTTTTGGCATCCTGCCCAACGCCATCATAGGCGACGTGGTTGCGGCGGAAGGCACCAAATTCTCCGGAATGTTCTACGGTGTCCGGGCCTTCACCATGAAAGTAGGGATATCCCTGGCCAACCTGCTGTTCCCCTCGCTGCTATTGCTGGGAAAAAGCACGCAAAACCCTGCTGGTGTACAGGTAGCGGCAGTACTGGCTATTGTTTTCTGTATGTTGGGCTGGCGATATTTCCGCCAATTTGAGGAATCTTGAGCCAAAGCCCCACGCCATTATTCCTGCAGTTCCTCTGTATCGTAAACAATATAATTTGTGTCGCCCTGCCAGGGGAAAGCGTTCACCAGTTCCTTGTACTTACACTTGACCGGTTTCCCCTCCATCGTTTGCAATTTCTCATATACCGCCTGGTTTTGGGCAGAAAATTCCCAAACACTTTGCTGGGTCATGAGAGAGGTGCCGCCAAGTTGCAACTGGCCTTCGTAGGTTTTGAACACATAACCTTTTTTCGAAATCTTGAACAAAATTCCTGTTCGGGTACCTTCGCTCTTGGGATAGGTGCGCCAGAAGTAATATCCTGCTGAAAACACAAGAAATGCGGCGAATAAAACCCAAAGCGAACGGCGGAGAAACTTCCCAGCTTTCTGTTTGGCCTGATCAAATTGAATGGACATGGCTTTATTGTTTATGGCTGTGAAACCGGCGTTTCTGATTCTTGAAAGAGCTTAAAAATGGTTTTTCCATAATTTCTAACATCTATCAGTTGTGGATGATCTAAAAATTTATGGTGCGGATTGTGTTCCATCACAAAGAGACCACCAGGATTTAACATTTTTTTCTCAAAAATCAGATCGGGTATGGTATCTATTGTCGGTAAGGCATAGGGTGGCCCTGCAAAGATATAATCATATTGGGCAGAATTACTGTCAATAAAGCGAAATACATCCATTTGCACAATCCGGATGTACTGGCCTATTCCCAGTGCCTCGGTTGTTTTGCGAACAAACTGAACACAAGGCGCAAACTTATCTACATAAGTAATGTCAGTGCACCCTCTGGACACAAATTCATATCCGTGGCTGCCTGTTCCGCCAAAGAGATCCAGCACCTTAACTTCATCAAACGACAGCAGGTTGTTCAGGATATTAAACAAGGCCTCCTTGGCATAGTCGGTGGTGGGTCTTGTGGGCCATTTATCAGCCGGCGGGTTAAACCGCCTCCCTTTCAGGGTCCCTCCGATGATGCGCATAATATTTTGAATATTAATGTAGGTGAGTGAATTGGATTCAGGCACTGGCTGCCAGCAGCAGCAGATCCTGAAACTGGTGAGATGGAGCACCAATTTGAGCCCCGGGCCAGTTCAAAGAATCTGGTGGGGGCAAAAAGGACAGGGTATGTACGTAACGGTACAGTATTTTGTACAAAGCACCCGTATCCAGAATATCCCCCGACATAAACAAAGGGACCTCCTGCGTATTCATACGGAGCTGTTCGTAGGCCAGCAAGGTAAAATACAAAAAATCTTCCGGCTGTTCAAATTGGAAACTATTGTAATAAAAAAGGTTAGCCCTTTCAAAGACCGATATATACCCGCGATACCCCCGCACGTGCAGCACTACCGTATGGTTGTTGCCCCGGGTAATTTTACCAAAATCGGGCACCAGAACAGCACACAAAGCGTGGGTAACGGCATCTTTCATTAATCTCGCACCCAATTGGAACAGCGTTTGCTCCACAGCATACACGGCAACCATGTTCCCTTCGGTTATGGGTTCAACGCCATATTGAAGGGGCTCCAGCTGTTCGGGCAACAGCAAGTTGAAATAAGTCGGCAAGGCATTCTTCATCAACAGCCGCTCGGGCATCAGCGTTACCCATGGAGTCGCCAAGGCCAGTGCTTTGGTGGCATACGGCAAAGAAAGCATGGTTTCCGTGGCCAAAATATCCTCCAGCATAGCCTCAACCTCCTTTGGTGCAGCGGCCAGGGAGGAAAAATTCCAGGAACGGATGGCTTGTAGCTGTCTTTGCGCATCGGTGATGGCATAGGAAAAACCATCGTACCCAAGTACGGCAACACAACGACCAGTGCCCGCTTGAGTGGCATCAAGGCGGGAATCTGTCCAGGAAAAACTTGGTTGGTGCATGATTGCCGAGGGGATTGAACGGTTTGGCCCAAAAATACAGTAAAACTGTCATTTATGTACCCTTATGGTTTGGAATCCGCTCAACCTTTGTTTTGCACCGCTATTATTTTGAGCTGGAGCCATTGCCTATTTTACAGGCGCCATTGTAGCGCGCGCCCTCTTCCACAATCATCGTTCGGGCCGTAATATTCCCCTCAATGACTGCAGTTTCCATGAGGTGCAGTGCTTCTTCTATGACGAGGTCACCTTTAACCGTCCCTTTAATGGCGGCATCGCGAGCCTGAATATTACCCTGCACAGCAGACCCCTCACCCATGACCAAACGCTTGTCTACCTTTACTTCACCTTTTATGACACCGTCGAGGCGTACATTTTCAGAACACATAAATTTACCTTCTATAACGGTGCCCTTGGCAATAACCGTCGTTTGGGCGCCTTCTTTATCTGCAGCGCCAGGCAAGGTAACCGAATTGCTTTTTTTGTCTTTTGTAGCGGATGCGAACATGTCTTTTTTTTATCTTGTTAGTGGATAGTTGCCCGAATATGGGAGGTGGCAACAGCAGGTAATTGCTGTTTTTTGTGCACAAATAATCATGCCAAATTCAGGAATCCACCCTGCACACCAGAAAATCCTTACTTTTGTGGGCGAAAATTAAGCATGTTTGGCCGAATAGCAATGGCTTTCAAATATTTATGTCTGTAATTATTTTAGCAATTGAATCGTCCTGCGATGACACCTCCGCCGCAATAATCCGCGACGGGGAGGTTTTATCCAACTGTGTAGCCAATCAGGAAGCGCACCAGCAATATGGCGGTGTTGTCCCTGAATTGGCCAGCAGGGCACACCAGGCCAACATCATCCCTGTGGTGGAATTGGCGTTAAGGAAGGCAGGGGTTACGGCCAAAGAACTGAGTGCCATTGCCTTTACCCGCGGGCCGGGCCTATTGGGCTCGCTGTTGGTGGGCACCACCTTTGCCAAAGCCATGGCCCTAAGCCTGAACATTCCCCTGATTGAGGCCGACCATATGCAGTCGCATGTACTCGCACATTTTGCCGAAGCACCCAAACCTGCCTTCCCCTTCCTCTGTCTTACGGTGAGTGGCGGACACACCCAAATTGTGTTGGTAAAAGATTTTCTCGACATGGAAATCCTGGGAAATACCATCGATGATGCCGCGGGCGAAGCCTTTGATAAAACAGGAAAAATGTTAGGCCTCGATTACCCTGCCGGGCCCATTATCGACCGGCTTGCGGCGCAAGGAGCGGCAGTGTTCCCTTTTCCGGAGCCCTCTGTCGCCGGACTGAACTTCAGTTTTAGCGGACTAAAAACCGCTGTACTTTATTTTTTACGCGACCAAAAGGCCATCAACCCCAATTTCATCCCGGAGAACCTGGCCAATATTTGCGCCAGCGTGCAGCATACAATTGTAAAGGTGTTGTTGAAAAAACTCCGCAAAGCAGCCCATCAAACAGGAATCCGTCAGGTTGCCATAGCAGGCGGTGTCAGCGCAAATTCGGGGTTGCGCAATGCGCTCAAAGCCATGGGAGAAAAAGAACAATGGGAAGTGTTTATTCCCGCTTTTGAATTTTGTACCGACAATGCCGCCATGATTGGCGTTACGGCATATTACAAGTATTTGCAGGGGGCGTTTACCGGACAGGACGCTGCCCCCTATACCCGCTCAGGGCAATAAAGCATTTTCCGTTTCTGCCATGATCCATTGCTCGTAGGCAGCGTTTGCATGAACAGGCCATCGCAGCATACAGGGCGTTTGGTAAGGATGAAACTGCGTAATAAATGTTTCCAGCGCAGTTTCCAGGGTTGTCCGGGTTTTCAGAACACTGACCCATTCCTGCTCATGCTGCTGTGCCCCCTCCCACCAAAATGCACTGCTCATCGGGAAAATGTTGGCACAGGCGATCAAGTGCCGTTCCAGCAATTGGGCTGCCATTTGCTGCGCGGCTGCTTCGTCGGCATGGGTTACATAAAAAAGCAAAAAAGCCATAAGAAAGGAGGATAAATGGTCGACAAAGCGACCTTCAGGACAAAAAATCGGGCTTATTATCTAATTCTTAACAACAAGCAGCGGCTAAAGCCTTTATTTTTGTGCAAATACACACATGAAAAAATTATTTATGAAAAAAATTATCTTGTTTGGCATACTCGCCGCCGCTTTGGCAGGCTTTTCCTTTGTGCAAATGCATCCCGTTACTTCGCCCAATCCGACCGCTGAAAAAGCCACGAAATTGAAATGGTATACCTGGGAAGAAGCTGTGGAACTCAATAAAACCGCACCAAAAAATCTTTGTCGATGTGTTTACCGATTGGTGTGGCTGGTGTAAACGAATGGACAGCGCAACCTTTACCGACCCGGAGGTAGCAGCCTATATGGCCGCCAACTTCTACCCGGTAAAATTGAATGCTGAGCAAAAAGAAGACATCAAATTCAATGGTGAAACCTTCAGTTACATCGCTGATGCAGGTAAACGTGGCATCCATTCCCTGGCCTATAGTCTTCTGGATGGCCACATGAGTTATCCTTCTTTCGTTTATTTGAATGAAAAATACGAACGCGTTACCATTTCTCCAGGTTATAAAGAGCCCGCCGACATCATCAAGGAATTGAAATTCGTAGCGGAGGAAAAGTACAACACGCAAAGTTGGGACGATTACCTTAAATCCATTGGCGGATAGCCATCCAAGCAGCGCGGGGTGGGCATTCCCCCACCCCACGCTATTGGCTATTCGATCGATTTACACCCGTTGCAGTCCTACAACTGCACCATTGGGCTCCCATTCATAGAGATCTTCAATGGACAGATACCGTTCCCCGGTATCGTAGTTGAAACCCAGTATAACGGCGCCTTTTGGAATATCCGGCAGTTTCTGGGCGATCGCAGCCAGGGTAGCGCCGGATGAGATCCCACCAAAGATGCCCTCTTCCAGGGCTGCCCTTTTAGCATAGGCAAATGCCGCATCTTTGGACACTGTAATGGTTCCATCCAGTACGCTGGTGTGCAAATTCTGGGGCACAAAGCCCGCCCCTATGCCCTGAATAGGGTGCGGACCAGGGGCGCCCCCGGAAATCACCGGACTAAGTTCGGGCTCAACCGCGTAAACCTTCATTTTCGGAAAATGCGGTTTGAGGACCTCAGCAACGCCCGTGATGTGGCCGCCCGTTCCAACGCCTGTAATAAGGTAATCGATCCCTTCCGGAAAATCCTCCAGGATTTCTTTGGCCGTTGTGGCCTTGTGAATCGCTATATTAGCCTGATTTTCAAATTGTTGAGGCATCCAGGAATTGGGGGTTTGTGCCACAAGTTCGGCGGCACGCTCAATGGCACCCTTCATGCCTTTTTCCCGCGGCGTGAGGTCGAACCGGGCACCATAGGCTGCCATCAGCCTGCGGCGCTCGACAGACATGCTTTCGGGCATGACCAACAGAAGGGAATACCCTTTAACAGCAGCAACGAGGGCAAGTCCAATGCCGGTATTGCCGCTGGTCGGCTCGATGATGGTGCTCCCAGGCTTAAGTTGGCCGTTGCGTTCGGCTTCCTCAACCATGGAAAGCGCTATCCGATCCTTGATGCTTCCGCCCGGATTAGCGCGTTCCAGTTTGATCCATACTTCGTGCTGCGTGCCAAAGAGGCGTTGCAACTGTACATGTGGCGTGTTGCCAATGGTATCTAAAATGTTTTGTGCTTTCATGCGAAATTAAATATTTACAGGGTGCTTAAATCACAAAATTGACGGGTTCTTCAAAGGGTTTGGTGCGCACTTTTACCTGTGCCTGGTGCAATACCACGGAGTAAGGCGGAACACTCTCGGTTAGCCAGGTATTGCCCCCAATAACAGAATCATGGCCGATAACCGTTTTTCCGCCCAATATGGTGCTGTTGGCATAAATAACGGTATTGTCCTCAATGGTTGGGTGGCGTTTGGTGGCAGCGAGCGACTTATCAACCTGCAGGGCGCCCAAAGTAACCCCCTGGTAGATTTTCACATTTTTGCCGATGACCGCGGTTGCGCCGATAACAACCCCAGTTCCGTGATCGATAAAAAACGAATGTCCGATGCTTGCTGCCGGATGGATATCGATCCCGGTTTTGCCATGGAGGTACTCCGACATCATACGCGGCAAAAATGGAACATCCAGTTGGTACAGCGCATGTGCCAGCCTGTATACGGCAATGGCATGAAATCCAGGATAAGTGGCAATTACTTCTTCGGTACAGGTGGCCGCTGGGTCAAACTTAAAAAAGGCATCTGCATCCTCCAGCAACAGCGTTCGAACGGTCGGTAATTGGGCAAAAAAGGAATCTACAATGGTTTGCACCCCCGCTGCATTGGTTTCAAGCACCGGATGCAACAGTGATTCCAGGTCGTTTTTCATCAATTCAAATTGAATCCGGGCCGGCCTTGGATGCGGATTGAGAAAAGGGAAAAGGAAGTAAAAAAGTTCATCAGCGAGCGCCTGGGTCTCTGCCTGAGGCGGCACCCGGTAGGCATATTGCTTGCGGTAACTGTCGAGTTCCAGAAAAAAAGTATCCATAGAAAAAAAATAAAAAGCCCTTTCTCGATTCAGATCGGGAAAGGGCCTGGTGTACAGCGAATAGGTAATGGGTTATGTTATGGCAAAAGCATCAACCCATACTTGCAGTGGTCCCTTTCCAGCAGGAAGGAACAACAACAACAATTTTGGGTATGGAATGAATGCTTGTTCATAATTTATGTAGGACAAACTTAAAGGAATAAACAATATCAGTCAAGGCTGGTTTAGTAAAACGTCCTTTTTTTATCAAATCTCTTGCACAAAAGGCAGGTTCCCGGGTATAGCTTTTACCTTTGCCTGCACAAAAAGGTTTACCATTATTATGCCAAACTTGCCAACAGAAGCATTCATCGTAGAAGGTGTAAGAAGTCCAATAGGTAAATTCGGTGGCACGCTATCGGCGGTCAGAACCGATGATCTTGCGGCTCATGTCATCCAAGCCTTGCTGCAGCGGCTGCCGCAACTCGACCCCGCTGCTGTTTCCGATGTGATACTTGGATGCGCCAACCAGGCTGGAGAAGACAACCGCAATGTTGCCCGGATGGCCCTGTTGCTTGCAGACATGCCATTTTCGGTACCTGGTGAAACGGTGAACCGCCTTTGTGCCAGCGGTATGTCGGCAGTAATCCAGGCACAACGCGCCATTCGAAATGAGGATGGAGCAATTTTTATTGCAGGAGGCGTGGAACACATGACCCGCGGACCTTACGTGCTTAGCAAGTCGGCACGGCCTTTTGGCAACGACGCCCAAATGTTCGACTCCAGCTTTGGCTGGCGTTTTATCAACCCCCGCATGGAAGCCATGTACGGCACCGAAGCCATGGGAAATACAGCAGAAAACCTGGCTGATTTGTACCAAATTTCCCGACTTGATCAGGATAAGATGTCCGTTTGGAGTCAGGAAAAAGCCGCCAAAGCACAAGCAGAGGGGCTTTTAGCGGTCGACATCGCCCCGGTAACGCTACCGGCGATCAAGGGAGTAAGTGGTGTTTTTGAACAGGATGAGTTCATCAAACCCGGTACCAGTTTGGAAATTCTCTCCAGCTTGAAGCCTGCATTCCGAAAAGATGGCAGTGTAACGGCGGGTAATGCCTCCGGTTTAAATGACGGTGCTGCAGCGCTGCTGATCGCATCCGGATCGGCCCTGTCCAGTCATAGCCTGACACCCCTGGCACGAATTGTATCATCGGCTGTAGTGGGCGTAGAACCCCGTATTATGGGCATTGGCCCTGTTTATGCCTCACAAAAAGCGCTGGAGAAGGCGGGCCTCAAACTGCCGACATGGATGTTATTGAACTCAATGAAGCCTTTGCTGCCCAGGTTTTGGCTTGCACCAGAAATCTGGGATTAGACGACGCAGACCCGCGCATTAACCCTCTGGGCGGGGCCATTGCGTTGGGGCACCCTTTGGGCATGAGTGGCGCACGTATCCTGTTGAGCGCTGCCCGACAGCTACAGCGCAGTGGCAAGCGCTATGCACTCTGTACCATGTGTATTGGCGTTGGGCAAGGCTATGCTGTTGTTCTGGAACGAGCAGGATGAGTCAACGCCTAAGCTGGGCTTTAGCCATTGGGTGTTGGTCTTTGGCTTCGATCTCGATTATTGGTGCCTTATGCAATCAAATACCGGAGAAATCGGAATTAAATTTTGAACACCCTTTTTAAAACAGCAGGTACATTATTTATCAACGAATATTTTGTTAATAAATAATACATTGAAAACCAAATAGTTAATCCTTCGGAGCAAAGCCAAAGACTAAAGACCAATGGCTAAAGCCCAGCTAAGAGATGGAGATATTTATTGGTCGTCACCTTCAGAAGAAGACGATTCTTCGGTTAAGGTATCCACTGGTGCGGTATTGGATAAGGTATCCTGAACATCGGGATGCAGGTCTTTTTCAAAATGCATTTCGAAATTAACGCCCCGCATCTCGAGCACAATCACCAGGCTGGAATCGGTTGACTCCAATATTTTATAAACAACCGGAGGAGCACTTTTCTGGCGAATCTCCTGCTCCCGCAGTTCATAAGCAGTAGGCGTGCCGGCTCCCAAAGGCAGGTTGGTTTCCATAGTGCCATTGGCATTAAACTGAAAATAAGTGCCCGCCAGGGTTTCTGTCTCTTTTGATTGCGCAGGGCTTTGGTCAATTTCCATCGTCCAGACAAGGCCGCAGATGGCGTTGACGTTACATTACAAGCTGCAATGGCAACAGATAAAACAGTTGCAATTGAAAGTAGACAAACAAAAGAATTAGGCCTGAGCATGAATTTGGGTATTTTGATGGTCTTATGTTATTTGAACTCCACATATCCAAAACCCAGGAAGGGGAACTCGCCAAAGCCTGCGAAGTAGCTGAATTCCATGAGTGGAATTGGCATAGTAACCTCAAACTCATAGGCAAAACCGCGCAGCTGAAGAATTCCTTCCGGATTGGGCTTTAAGTGTATTAACCTTGACTTGGAGGGGCCCAGGAGCCTGAAATAAAGCGGAAAGGAGGGATCCATGAGTTTCATGGCCGCCAGAGACTTGTATTGTTTGGCAGCTTTGAAGCGGCGCACCTCATGGTGGAAGAAGCTGACATCGTAATACTCGCTATCAGGCAGTATGTACAAATTGGCCAACTTGCCCTCTTCAACTGTGGTAACTGATATCGGTGAAACGGCCTTGAACTGCATGGTTTCCGAAAAATTAGGCACCGGCATTATTTGCCAGTGTTTCACTTCAAAACTTGCCGGCTTTCCTTCCAGGGTGCCCAACATCAGTGGGGTTTGCCGGAAAAGATGAACAACCTGTTGCTCGTAACCCTGTTCAATATAAATGGAAACACTCAGCTTTACCTGGTTGCCCAACAGCTTGAACTCCTGCCGAACCTGGTCCATTTCGTAGGGATAAATGGCCAATGGGCTGAAAGTAAACAATTTAAAATTACGGGCAGTGAGATCGAAGCCCAGTTGTTGCACATGCGCAGATAACTCTGCACCGGCGTTTGCCAGGACAGAAAAGACCCAGTTTGAAATCTCCGATTGATAGTTAATCGGAATAATCGTGCCCTTTTGACAGGAAAGGCTGAACTGAATTCTCATAGTATTAAACAATTAGATTAAAGGCAGATTAAAGGCTTCCACCCTTCTTTAGGAAATTTTGACCGCGAAAAGTAAGGAAAAATTGGCATCCTCAAGTATTTTTTGAGGAATTTGCTCGAAATTGCAGGCACAAAAACAGACGGGTGATGTCTTTGACACCACCCGCCAGCCAATGAAGCGTGATTAATTTGAAAACAGTGCAGGCAAGTTGCTTATAAAGCAAGGATTGGGTTTAAAATGAATACCTGCATTGGAATAAATTTGGCTCTTTCAATGCGATGCCACATTCTTGTGAATGCCCTCAACCGCATCGATTGCTCTTTTGAGATTACAGGGGGAATAAATAAAAAACAATGAAGCGTATTGTGGATTACGAAGGCGGGGGCCTCCTTTATTACTTATAAATTACCGTCTTCAGGACGGATAAATTCTGCAACTGATTGACTGCCACTATCCTGAACCTGAAATCCGAAGGATGTTTCTGGCGATTGGTTACCTTCTGTGAGATTTGCGGTGGAACCGGTGAAATTGAAAAAGAAACTCAGAACGATAGATAAGATTGTCATGGCAGTGCTTTTAGTTTTGATAGGACAAAGATCCTACTACGAAAGCGCCTGCAAAAGGACAAAGTAATCCCTTTCAACCCATGCAGATTGATTAAAAAGCACCTATCCTGCAGCTGCGGTAACTGAAAGAAAAAGAAAGAAAACGGAAAGAGACGTAGGATTACCGAAGACTAAACTGTTCTATTTCAATATATTACACCATAATCTTGATTAAATATTTTTTGGTTTATAAGGAATTGCACGCGTTAATATTAAAAATAAACTCTATTCATTTGGATACTGCGTTCGAGAAAAAAATTAAGACTAAAACGCACTGCACAGAAGGAAATCCACTTTAAAATGCGACATCTATAGCCAACTATTTTTACCCAAAAGCAATGATGTATTCACATTTTCTCCATAGTACAGTGCAAAGATGCACCTGCTTTTTGCCTGAAACAAGGACAGTTAACGGCTTTTCAACACATGCAGTTATAATCGAATTTAACGCAAAGCACTAATAATCAAAATATTATGAAAACCTTGGAGTTTGAAGCCCTCAAGGAAGTTGTCAAATTAATCACCAAGAACAAGACGAAGCAGCTGGATGTAATCGGCTATGGCAACCAGGGAGACTCATTAATTGACCAACTGTATGAGGGCATTTCAAAAGATAAGTTTGACGACGATGATCAGGCGGCAGAGTCCTTATTCGAAAGCCACGCAAAAGACCCGAAGTACAAACGCCTGCGTTATCGCTTTCCGGCAACTGGTGAATGCCGCCTTTTTATCGATGCACAAGAATCGCTTTTCGCCGACCAGCGACGTGCGATTGTGAGTTGCTACCGCGATTATGCAGCCGCTCAGATTCTGCTCGGACGCAGTGCGAACAAGGCTGGCATCTTTTTACTGCAGCAGGTGCTGGAACAATCCACGAAATACGAATTAACGGCGCTTAATGCCGATATCACGCGCTCCCTCCGCCGGCAATATGGCACTATATTAAACGACCTGATCGCTTATGAAAAAATTGTTGAGCAAAACCGGCAGTTTGAAAAGATGCGGGCCGCTGAAATCCTGGCCTATGATTATTACGACGTACTAAGTAAGCACTATCTGGTTCATCAGACACCTAACACGGAAGTGCACAACATCGCTTCAAAGTATTACGATGAACTGTTGGCGTATAAAAAGGACGTAGATACCGCCGAGTTCCATTACTACACCTTTATGGTGGGTATGATTAAGTACTCGTCGACTGCCGATTATGAATCGGCCTATACCATCACCAAAATGGCATTGGAACAGCTTAAGGATCGTATCAGCATGAACCGAGGCCGCATTTACGGCATCGCCCTGCAGGAAATCTTTTGCATTACCCAGCTGAAAATACGCGATGAGGAACTCGCCAACAAAGCTTTTGACTACTGCCTTTCCCTGACCGACCCCGACAGGTACAATTGGTTTAAAGTATTGGAAACGAAATGCTACTACCTGCTCCATGCGGAGCGATATCAGGATGCATTTGAGGTTTATAAGGAAGTATTTGAAAGCCCGGAAAGAAATAACCTGACCGGGGTAACACGCGACAGTATCAAATTGCTGGAGGCCTACCTACACTTATTGGCTAAGTTGAGTAAGATCGACGCCAAAAAAATGCAAGACCTGGTTGGCCCATTCAACTGGCAGGAATTCATGACGCCATTCGAGGTTGTAGATCGCGACCGGGAAGGGCTGAACATCCCCTTGCTGCAATTGCCCATCCTCATCAGTATTGCTGAAGGCGATTACGACAACTATGGCCGATCGGTAGAAGCCCTGGACAAATACCGGCAACGGTACATGGAAACAGAATTGAACAAGCGCAGTGCTTGTTTTTTAAAAATGCTCATGGCCCTGGCCAAGTGGAATTATGAGCAAGATGCGTCGGAACGGAAAATCCAGCGCGAACTCGAAACCATGCAGGCACTCAAGCCAGACAACAATCGCCAGATGTTTTTTGTAGAGGTGATTCCTTATGAGCAGCTCTGGCCCATCATGTATGAACACGTCACCAGGCAAAAGGCTTAAGATTGCCTGATCATGCATAAAAAAACGCCGCGCACCCTATGGTACACGGCGTTTTTGGTATTGGCGAAAATGACTGATCGCAGAGACCAGTTCAGAACAGTGAAAACCTTTTGCATCTGCGGATGCATGTGAAGCAAAAAGCCAACACTTACTGGTTCAACCCCTAGTTGAAGAAATTATCATATTGATTGCCGCCGCGTTCTGTTTTGTTTGGAACATTAACGGGAGCATTCAAATCCAATACGTCGTCGGAATTTTTAGCCTGGGAAATGATTTTGTTTTTCTCACCTCCTAAAAGGAAAGAAACACCCTCTTTTTCCCACTTGTCCAACATGGCCAGTCCTTCTTCTTCGAAAACACCATTTTGGAGATCAATTGATTCCATGATGTTCTTAGACATGTCCATAAAACGCTCCATCTCCCCAACTTTCTGCCCTACATCTTCCGCCATGGCTTCCAAGGCCATATCATACATGTACTTCTTGTCGGAGTTGCCGCTGAGGATATTCATGGCGGAGCGGATGGCGCTGTGGCTTGCTTTAATGGCTTTGTACTCCTGCTCTTTTACGTACACCTGATCCTGCAAGTCCTCGAGCATAATCTCAGAGTTCTCGTACATTTTGGTTAGTACCCGGTAGAGGACTTCCATACGCTTATAGAGGTCGTCGAGTTTCATGTTTGACTCCTGTAAGCGACCCGCTTTCCGTGCCTTTAAAACCATAATAGCATCTCGGCCGGTTTCTTTGGCTTTGCTGGCCATACTGACATTCGTCTTGATGTCTCGTTGGTTCTGCTTTATAATCTCGCTAAGCTTGTACATCTGCCCTTTGAGACGGCTAATCTGGGTATTCATTTTACCCAGATTGTCCTTCAAATCCTCGATATAACTTTTCAGAATACCAATTGGGTCCAGCTGCACAAATAGTCCGGTCACCCAACGCATCACCGATTTGTACATGTACCATACCAGGTTCCGCATTTTAGGATCCAGCACGACATAAAGCAATGCGCCTAGGGCAGCCAAAATACCAGCCAGGTAAAGGGTGTTCTGCGCCAGGTCAATCAGGACCGGCAGCGCTTTATACAACAGGTAACCGCCACCCAAAATAATTCCTCCGAGGAACAGGCCACCGGTTAATCCTTCCGGGCGTTGCCAGAAGTTTTTGGGTTTCATGGGTTGTAATTCAGTACTCATTTTTTTGTTGGTTGGTGATGAATGGGTCAAAGGTGGTAGAAACAGTAACGATATGCCAGATTCGTCGTCGATTGTCCGGGAATTTTGGACAAAGTAAGGAAAAAGTGTCGACAAAAACACAAGCCGGGGTTTGAAAACAATTTTCTTTGTGGGCTGTTCCGCAACAAACCTTTGCCTAGCACCTATGACTTTCGACGTCACCATTCCCGTATTAAATGAAGCAGAAACGCTGGACCAGCAGGTTCGGACGCTTCATCGTTTTCTTAGCCAGCATTTCCCCGAAAAATTTCAATGGCGGATTGTACTGGCAGACAACGGCAGCACCGACCGTACCCCGGAAATTGCCATAGCGCTGGGTAATGAATACCCCGAAGTTCATCTGGTCCGCGTGCCGGAAAAAGGTGTAGGGCTGGCGCTCAAAACCTCCTGGGCGAAAAGCGATGCCGATATCGTAGGCTATATGGACCTTGATATGGCTACCGATCTGCAGCACTTCATTCAGGCTTACAATGCGCTGGCGACCGAGGGCTATGACCTGGTGTATGGCTCCCGGCTCCACCGAAAGTCAAAGGTCATTGGGCGAACCCTTAAAAGGGAAATCACGTCTCGAGGATTCAACACCATAATAAAATGGTACCTTGGAACACATTTTTCGGATGGTATGTGCGGTTTTAAATGGCTTAAAAGAAGCCACTTCCCGCTACTGCTCGAACATGGCGCCAACAGCAATGGCTGGTTTTTCAGCACCGAACTTCTTGCCGTGGCCGAATGGCAAGGCTTGCGATCCTGTGAACTCCCTGTAAAATGGACTGATGACGCTGCCAACAGTAAAGTGAACATCCCCAAACTGGCGATGCAATACCTGAAATCCATGCAGCAGTTGAAAAATGGAAAAACAAGTAGTAAACTCCTGACGATTAAAAACGAATGGCTTTGGATCTTATATTAGGCTCGGCACAGTGGGGATGGACCACCGATCGGCAAACGGCATTTCAACTGCTGGAAACCTGGCAACAGGCTGGTTTTCGGGCTATCGATGGTGCTACAAACTATCCGATCAACAAACAGCGGGAAGATTTTCGACGCGCAGAGGGTATTTTGCTCGAGTTTATCCGTGCCCATCAGGTAACCGACCTGAACATCACCATGAAAATTGGCAGCGTGGACAATCTCCGCAGCCCGGACCATAACCTGTCGCCAACTTTTCTTATGATGATGACAGAGGAATATCTTCGGCTTTTCGGAGAAAACCTGTCGGGGATCATGGTGCATTGGGACAACCGAACGGACCCGGCGCTTATTTCCGAATCCCTGGAAGCCCTTGCCTCCCTCCACGAGCGGTATGGCTTGCAAATCGGCCTCAGTGGCATCGCACATCCGGAAGCTTATGCTCAGGCACTACAAACCTATCCAATGCCCTTGCACATCCAGGTCAAACACAATATTTTCCAATCCGACCTCGCCCGGTACAAGCCACTTTTCCAATCCCAAAACCATTTTTTTGCCTACGGAATCAATGCCGGTGGGGTAAAACTGAAAGCCCCCTACCCTGCTGAGAGTACTTTCATGGCCAGGGGGGGAAACCCCGCCGTTTGGCAGGAAAAACTGGACGCACTTCGCGCCTTACTCCCACAGTGGAACATCGCCACGGTGCGCCCACCTGTTCAACGGATGAACCATCTGGGCATGATCTATGCCGGACTAAACCCTATGATCAAGGGGCTGGTTTTGGGTACCGGCAATCAGGCGCAACTAAAAGAGACCCTTGATTTTTACAGAAACCTGGACGTTTTTGATTACCAGGACATTTGGAAAGCGTTGGAAAAAATGAGTTAGGATACTTTCCGGCTATTCCAGTAAAACGGATACTGCAGCGCGCTGATGTTCATTAAAAATGACAACCAATAAGCCCCTGCAGGCAAACCACGTGTAATGATCACACCCTTTGTATGCTGAAGTTTCCCTTCTTGCACCAGACAACCCTTTGTATCAAAAAGCTGGTAACGCAATCCCGGAGAAAAATCGTCCGGCACTTCCCAGTAAATCCAATCCTTTGCGGGATTGGGGAAAAGGGTTAATTTATTAGCTACGTCCTTTTCATCCACTTCCGTACAGGGATTAACCCAAACGACTACAATGCCATAACCAACGCATTGATTGGCATCGGTGACTGTTACGGCATACAGTTGCTGTTGATCGGCCCAAATACTTTGCCCCTGTTCTCCCGTACTCCATTGATAAGTACTGCCTGGGTTGCCGGCATCCAGTAAAACGCTGCTCCCGGCGCAGATGATGGTGTCGGCCCCCAAGTCCACCACAGGCGGAAAATGTAAACCCAAATTCAAATCGTCGGTTGCGGAACAGCCATTTGCATTGGTTACCGTAACAGCATAAGTTTGGCCGGGAAACGCCAAAATGGTCCCATAAATGGAGCCATCGCTCCAGGTATAGGCATCATCTATATTGTTGCCAGCACTCAAAAGGGTGAAGGTTCCTGCACACAAGGAAAAATCCGGCCCAAGATCAGGATTGGGCACAGGCAGGTCAACCAACTGTATGGAGCCTACTCCGGTGCATCCTCCGGCTACCGTAACCGTTAATTGGTAAAGACCGGGGGCATTAGTCATTAAGGATGAGGTTTGTGCTCCGTTCGACCATTGGTAGGCAATAGCACCAGGTATTTGGAAACCAATTTCCGCCGTTTCATTGGCACAAAATTCCTGTGATTGTTCCTGTGGCAGGCTGACAGCGTTGTCGAACAGCACAAAAACAGTATCCCTGGCAGTGCAACCTGCCGCGGTTTGCGCTTCAACTGGAACCAGACCAGGTTGTGTAACATTGTACGACAACCCACCACCTGTCCCAGCCCACAAGGCCTGAATAAAGCCTTGTCCAATAATGCTCAACTCCAGTGAAGTACCCAAACAAGCCGTGGCTGTATCAGGAAGTTGGAGGGTACAAAAGGGCGAAACATAGGGCAAATGAAGTGTCGAGGGCAACGTATACAAATGCAAGGTTGTGGCCTCTCCATTGGGTGATGCTGTACCTATGTTTCCTGGCGAAGCCACACCAAAAGCGTTGTCATTTACCAAGGCAAAAACCGAATCGTTGAGCAGGGTCAATCCTTCTGGCTGCTGATATGCCCAGCCAAGTTCCAGTAAATCTACCAACGGAGTCTTCTGAACAGGGACCAATCCAAACCCAGCAAGCCCAGCGGCATCCTGTAATTGTTCCAGTGTTTGTCCGGCAAAATCGTCTGTAGTAACCAGAGAAGCCCCCTCCAGAGATATTCTGAACACCATTTGCGCTTCCCAGCCATCCCGACTGGCATATTCAGTAAGCAAAAACTCGGTGTTGTTGATGGCCGTCAGATCACCGACATTCCGGTCAGACCGATGGATCACGCCATGATCTCCCTCGTTTACATATACATAGGTGTTGGTTGTTCCGGTGAGCGGATCAATTTCAAGTAGCCGGTGCAATCGAGATGAGTACCCTGCACTTTCATTGGGGTGGTTGAGCGGAGCCTGCAAGATCGAATAGATTTTTCCATTGGGCGTATAGGCCACCCCGCTTAATCCGCGCTGAACCTGGCGTTTTGCGTAAACAGCATCTATGGGTTGATCGCCCGGCAACAAAGGATGTGGGGTAAAGCGCCTCAGAACCGACCCTTCTGCAGAAAAACACGCTATAGCACTGCCATATTCTTCACTCACCCAATACCTGCCTTCGTTGTCCATACACAAACCTTCCGGGTCAAACCCCAGTGCTTGGTATGGAAGGGCGGGCCCGCCCGGTGCTTCCCAGGGCAACTCGTGGGGTTCTGCTGCTGAAGTAGCCGGGGGAGTACCCAGGCAAAACGTTTGGCCCTGGCATTGAAATTCCTTTTTTCCATGTGGAATCAGAAATGAACCTTGGACCGACATATTCCAAATTCCAGGGCGATGGTTTGGAAAGGGGAATACAACGGCTTGCTCACCCCCTGCCAGCGGGTGCTGAAATGCAGCCAGTGCCGGCCCGCGGTCGGTGAGCATCCACCAACGGTTGTTGTGGTATTGTAAGCCTGAAATACCCCCTTCCTGAACCGTAGTGCTGTTGACTTGTCCGATGGTTGGGGGAATTTCCCAAAGGTATCGGGCGATATCGTATTCTCCGGTAGCGGTCCGATCAATATCGAGCTGATAAATAGCCAAAGTACCACTGGCCTCATGGCAGCTGAGCACCAGGGTTCGACCATTGGGACTCTGTTGTTTTGGGATCACAAGCAATCCTTCTGTTCCCCGATCTCCTCCAAGACTATCCAATGGCCTGGATTGCAAGAACTGCAGCCAGCCAGGCTGATAGGGATCAGTAACATCAAAGAGCAGAACGCCCGAAATACGTTCAAGAGAAACAAAAGCCAGGCGACGGCCCTCTATTTCCAGCAATTGAACGTCCTCGGGCTCAGGCCCCTTGTCATCGCTTCTGTTCCGGCTGAGGTTATTGTTGTAATTGGAATTAAAGAGGGATGTTTGGGCTGTTATCTTTTCCAGCAAGTCGCCACTATCCCAAATCAAAGCCCCATCCGATGCCCGCCAGATACTCAGCGAACGCCCCCCAAAGGCATGAATCTCATCAAAATCGCCGTCACCATCAGTATCACCACTTGCCATAGATACATTCAACCTGCCCAACATTTCAGGTCGCTTCATCCACTCCGCTGCCGGAAACTTCAGCGGATCGAGCACATACAAACTGTCGCCAAGCCGAAGGTCTTCATTGAGCGCATTGTATTCCCGAATTTCTCCTTCGCTGGCGCCGATGATCATTCCGGTGCCATTGTAATCAAAATACTGTATCCCATCGGGTTGAAAAAGCCCTTTTACGGGCCAGCGGTGAAAAAAAACCGCATCACCAAGGTCGCTTGCATCCAGCCCCCCTCCAGCCATGGTCCAGTCCTTTTGCCCCATGCTGCGAAGGGCGGTTACGGTATTCGACTGCAGGTTAATCACCGCCATGGCATTGTTATCCTGCAAACTTACATAAGCCGTAGTACCATCCCCGGAAACTGCAATGTACTCGGGTTCCAGATCCTGTGCTACCGTTGCCCCAAGGCCAAAGAGCCGAACACCGGCTGCCTTTAATGCTGCAGCCTGACCGTTGAAAGACGCAAACCCGATGGTTGCGACAGGCGGGTTTTGCCAACCAGCACTGACATCTATGACGCTGATGGTGCCAATGGGGTCGATGGCATAATCATCGCGCGGCCTGCCTTCGTTGGCAACCAGGAGTTTTGAGCCATCGGGTGTAAATACCAGCATTTGGGGAAGCGCCCCGACATTGGCTTGGCCAATGTAAACGCCGTTGGCATCAAAGAAAACTACTTTCCCCGGATTGGTGGGTGGTATGGCTTCAATGGCTGCCGCAACAACACCACCCCTGCTGACCACCGCATTGATATTTCCCCCATAGGGCGCCATTTCCAGCCTTGCCATCCGTTGCGGGACCAATGGATTGGAAATGTCCAGTATTTCAAGGATATTCTGCCCGATATCACTGACAAATACATGCCTGGAAACGGGGTCGTATGCGGGTATTTGGATGGATACATTTGACCCTGTATCGGCTCGGATGCTGCTGAGAAACCGCATGGAAAAGCCCTTTTCCGGGGTAGGAAGATGAGCATCGTCGTCGGCAACCAACAGGGCATGACGGTTTATCGCACCAGGAATGGCTGCCTCAAAATCAAACAATTCCAGCAGAAAATAGCCACTGTTGTCGGGCAAAACATCGGCTTTTACCAAAACTTTGATGGGAAGACTGTCTGGTCCCCGGGAACAAAATCTAAAAAAGTTGGTCAACAGGGTTGCATCATTGCCCGGCAAGGCGGTTGAATGGGGTGAAACACGAACATGGCACCGCGCCGGCGAATTTAGATCACCCTCCGCCTTTACCCAAATCTGAACCGTATGCTGATAATCTGAAGTTTGGGTAAAACTGGTATCAAATTGGATAATGGGCAATTGTGCGGCAAGGGGAAAACAGAATATGGCCACCGCAATGGCGATTAAGGATAATACTCGGAACATAGGATCGGTTGCTTGGTTACACTGCGATTAAACGATGTTGTGTCAACATCGCTATAAGGAAAGCAAATATAACCTTCCGCCCTGCCGAAAACATACCATTATTAGGGTATAAACAAATAGCACCCTATACCACTATGACCACAAACAATTGACGATCAAATTTTTACATTCTTCCGAATCCATTCTTCTGCTGAGTTGGAAGCGCCATCAAAAACCGTTTTTTCTTCCAGTTTTTGCTGTGCCCGTTCGATGGATTTACTGATCAGGCGGTGTTCGATGACTTCGTCTTCGCGCATCTTCATTTTTTGCATGAGTTCAATGGTGCGATCACCGCCAAACTGTTTAAAAAAGGCTTCGTCCATCGCGCTTAAAACGTAAATTTTAGAGGCCTTCCAGTTCAACATCAAGTTATTTTCTTTGCTGCGCAGGGGGTGGTGCTCCAGGAAAACAACGGTTTTCCCTTCTACTTCATAGGGAGTTACCTGTAAGGCATTTTTGATCTTTACATTTGGATGGTTTGCCTGCATCAGGGGGGCAAATGCCGTTCTGGTATCAGCAAACCAATAGAGTACAACGGCATCAGGAAATTTCTGTAGCAGATCAATACAGCCCATGGATTTGGCATTACTGTGCATCCAAACCAAGTCGGTCATTTCCGGAACAGGGTCTTTTTTCTTAAAAAAATCAAACAAGGACATAAGGAATGGTTTTTCGGGGGGCAAGATAATGCGCATCTTGTTACCAGATCCAACGAATGCCCGCAAAAGCCGGACACCTTGTAAGGAAGTATAGTTGTAGGAGGGATCAAAACGGTACCCTGTGGTTGGTGGCCGGATCATCAGCCGGCGATCAAAAGGATCAAATGGCCTTAGGATGGGTCTTGGGAACAAAATTGAACAGGTTCTTTATGCCGCCGTGGGCCTCCAGGCCGTGGCGCATTTTCCGGGAAACCTGCAGGTTAACGATGGCAAACCAGGGAGAATATTCAGGCCTGAAATCATTCGGCACGATGGGCAGGCGTTGTGGCCCAAACCAATTGCCGCTCACATCGGCAGTCCAGCCAGAAGCGGCATGGGTATAGTTCAATGACCAGGTACCCGACAGCGCGGGGCATGCACCTGTACCGTTTTTTCATTGTTGCCATCTGCATTTTTTTCCTGCTGATAAACATCCTGAAAAGTAACACCGGCGAGAAGTTTAATGGGCCGAAAATCGGAATAATCCAATTGAAGGGTCCTCTGCCCCCGCCCGGAGATTGTCGTATAGAATAAGGCGGGGATCTGAATCGTAATCGGCAGTAATACGGTTGCTGAAATGCGTATAAAAGGCACTCAGATCCATGCTGCTGAACCATTTTCGCTGGGAACAACCCAGTTCCAGCTGATGTTGCCACCCCAGGATTGCTCCGGACGAAGCGCGTTCGCCAGCACCACCTGTCGGGCGCCACTCAATGCAGCATGGTCTTCTGTGAAAATGTTTACCCCACCCTACGGGGTGGTGGGCAGCGATTCATTTAAAGCGGGGCCACGACGCCGTGCTCCCGGTGAAAATCGCTACGCAGCCCACTGAGCATGGTGGATTTGGCGGAAATTTTCAATTGATCCTGTACAAACAGCCCCGGAAGCCAGTTTACTTCCGGAGTGCTTGACGCCGGCGTATCGTCGTCGTAGTAACTGTATTTCAAGGCTGCGCCCACGGGTGGCGCCCGGTTTATCGCCGAATGTCCGCTTAAAGAGCAATTCCTGCCGAATTTTGTGGTGGGTTTGAAAGAGATTGTGTAAAGGTTCGCTGCGGGCATTAGGCGCCACAGTTCGCGTGCTGTTTGAATGGCGTGCCGTGTCCGTTCTTGGCCTCCCCAGGTTTTCAACTGCCCTGGCAGCCATTTGAATACTTCGGCCTTTACGGTAATTCAACTTCAATTTATGGAACAATGAAAGCCTTTTCTGGAGTGTCAGGTCGGTAAATCCATCGTTGTTGTTGTCAAGTGGCTGGTCGTACCAAAAGGTATTGACGCCAAGCGTCCAATCCTTTTGCCACTTTGGGCTGCCAGATAGGTTAAAGTGTCCCCGCTTCGGGGGGCCCTTTAGATTTCTGTTCAATCACTTTGGGAATTCGGGCCCGTAACGGCAGGCCACTACAGGGCATTCAACAACAAGGGTGTGGGCCCTCCATCCCATTGATGTGAATATGCCTGTGTTGCAAACATTGCAGTTAATCACCGGCTGTACACACTTACCATGCCTACCGATCAAACAACTGGGTGTTGGATTACGGGCAAACACCGGCAAGAGTGCTGGGCTAACGACCGGACACCTGAAGGGGGGGGGGGGGGGGGGGGGGGGGGGGGGTTAGGGGGGGTGTGCCGGCGAGGGCGGCAAACCAGGGAAGGGAATTCAAACTCCCTGGCGCAAAAGCCTTCCAGCGAGGCAGCCTGTGCAAAAAGACCATCCGAAACGCCAACAAGCGCCAGCAAAAGACCAACTAAACGGAGTATCAGGTTCATGTATTAAAATTTTGATTGCAAATAAAACAAATTTAGGTTAGTCTAAATATTTTTTTAATAAAACAAAACACCAAAAAAGCAGATTGGTTTATTTTCAGATTGGCTCTGGCGGTGAACCAACTTAATTTTGTTTTTTTTAAGTTTTGCTTCGCACAATAATTGACACGCAGATAGGCGCATTAATTGCAGGTGTTTGGCTTTGCAAAATCTGCGGTAGCACAAACCGAATTTTTATAAAACACTAAATAGGTTGACGAATAGCTTTGATAACCCGTTAATGCCCTGCAATTCCTACCTTCGCAACATCTATGCAGCACTCTTCCCATTCTTTTGATGCCGTTGTTATTGGCGGCGGCATTTTTGGTTGCTACGCCGCACTGTACCTGGCGCGGAAGGGCATGCGGGTTGCCTTGCTGGAAAAAGAAGCGAGGCTTTTTCAGAAAGCATCGCTGGTGAACCAGGCGCGCTTGCACAGCGGGTATCATTATCCGAGAAGCCTGGCAACTGCTGCCTTGAGCGACGAGCACAAGGAGCGTTTCACCAGGGAACACCGGGCATTTGTACATTTCAGTTTTGAAAAATATTACGCCATCGACCGCTTCGGTTCCTTTACGGACGCCGCTCAGTTTGAACGTTTCTGCAGCAAACTTGGGATACGCTGTGACCGGGTAGCGGAGCACCCATTGTTTAATTTCGACCGGTTGGAAGCCCTTTACCGGACGGAAGAGTACAGCTTTGATCCGCTCCTGCTGCGGGAGTATTACAGTGCACAAGTATATGCCCACGACCACATCGAAGTCTTTTGCCAGGCGCAACTTCGCGAGGTGGCCGTTCAGGGAAAATGCTGGCAAATAGCGTTTTCGCAACAGGAAAAGGAGTATACGCTGGAATCCCCCTTGGTTGTTAATGCCACTTATGCCGCCAGCAGTGCTGTAAATGCGTTGTTTGGATGTGCTGAATTGCAACTGACCCACGAAATTTCTGAAATCGCTTTCATAAATTCCAAAGCATTTTCGAACAAAGGGCTTACGGTGATGGATGGCCCTTTTGGCTCCATCATGCCGTATGGCAAAAGCGGACTGCTATCACTCTCGTCTGTGGCCTATACACACCATAAAATCTCCTATCAAAATACCCCTCATTTTGATTGCATGATTCCGGAGGATCCCGCCTGCACCCCATCTGCACCCGGGATATGCACCACTTGTGAACGAAGGCCACACAGTAACGCTTACAAAATGTTGCAGCAGATGCAACAGTACTTCAGCGACGAAGTGCGTTTCGATTATTGGTTTTCTTATTTTACCATCAAATCAAAGCTTAAGGCGAATTACATCGACGATGGGCGGCCTACCGAAATATCCAGGCTACGCGAAACACCAGGCTTTTTCTGCCTTTTTGCAGGAAAAATCAACTCGATTTACGAGATTGAAAAGATGTTGTAAGCCCACTGAAACCTTCCAGTTACGCATTACGGCTCAGAACAGCAGCCAAACAATGTATCCAACATAAAGCGCCAGTAAAATAGCGCCTTCCCGACGGTAGATAAACCGCGGGGTATTCCAAAAACACATCACCAGCAACAAAAACGACGCTGCCATACAGATCACAAAATCGGTCAGCTGAATATTGCCCAGTGGGAGCGGCGTTACGGTTGCACTGACGCCCAACACCAAAAAGGTGTTGAAAATATTGGACCCCACCACATTGCCCACAGCAATATCTGTTTTGCCACGCATAGCAGCGACAACAGAGGTGGCCAGCTCGGGAATGGACGTACCAACCGATACCAGCGTAAGGCCTATGATCGCCTCGCTGATTCCAAGGCTCCTGGCTATGGCAACTGCGTTGTCCACAATCATTTGTCCACCAAAAGTTAGCCCGACAAGCCCCCCCAACAACATGGTAACTGAAAGCCAGACCGGGAATTTGTGCATGTCGGGGAGGTTGGCCACTTCCTCCGGATTGTTGCGGGCCAGCTCCAGCATATAATACAGGTAGATGATAAAAAACGACAACAACACCCAGCCATCGGAGCGGGAAATTACGGAGGTAGCCGCCCCATCGATCATGACATCAAAGGCCATGGCAAACGCAACAAAAACGCCCAGCAGGCTCAGTGGTATTTCCTTAAATATGGTGTTGCGTTGGACTGCCAGTGGGGTAATTAGGGCTGAAATCCCTAAAATCAGACAAATGTTCATGGTATTACTGCCCAGGACGTTGCCAATGGCCACATCGGGCGTTCCATGCAAGGAGGCTAAAACCGATACGGTTAGCTCCGGTGCTGACGTGCCGAAGGCCACCACCGTAAGTCCGATGACCATATCGGATATCTTAAATCGCTTGGCCAGTGATGAGGCCGCTTCCACCAAGCCGCGGGCGCCCAGCGTTACCAGGCCAACCCCAACCAAAATAAGCAACAATTGTATAACCATAACAGGATGCGAAGGTAATGGCTTTGTACTGGCTGCCAAAGAACTTGGCCGTTTTCAATAAGCGCAGTATCTTTGACTACTTCCTCCAGCTTTTATCCCATGCCGCTTGAACCTGGGTAAATAACCACAAAAATTATGCGAATTAAATCACGGATTTTTCCAATTCTTTCAGTCATAACCTCTGCCCTGCTGAGTACAGCTGCCTGTAAAAAAGACAACACTGTACAAGGGCCTGCAGTCGCACCGTTATCTTTTGTGTTTCAGAACAGGGTCAATCAGGAACCTGTTGAACTCGGTGTCGGCTCGTATACCAATGCCAATGGCAACGCGTTCAGTTTTGACATGCTGAAATACTACATCAGCAATATTGTACTGGTAACGGACGATGGAAAAGAAGTTGCCCTCAACAATCACAGCCTCATTGATGCGGCAAACCTGGGAAGCGAACAACTCCAATTTGATTCCATCCCGAAAGGCCATTACACCAGCATGCACTTCCAGCTGGGTATAGACTCTCTGCACAACCACAATCTCGACCAGGCTGGCGACCTCGACCCCGTCAATGGCATGTTCTGGAGTTGGAACACAGGGTATATTTTTCTGAAACACGAAGGAACCTATCGCAATGCCAACAACGAGTGGGACCAACTACTCTTCCATTACGGTACAGATGGTGCGCTTACCGCTGTAGAATTGGCGCTTCCGGATGTCAACCTGGACGACAACGGAAAAAGATATACCTCAACTTCGATTTCTATAAAGCTTGTACAGCAGTCCGAATATTATGGACTTCGACATCGACCACATTCGGCAAAGCGCTTCTTATACAGATCGCGATTGGCTTGCCAAACAAATGGAAAACGTTCCCGGCGCATTCAGCGTAGACCGGGTTGAGTAAGCAATCAGCATGAAACACCCAATTGCAATGTTCAGATTATGTCTTTTCTGCCTGCTTTCCCTTTTCATATTGCAGTGCCAAAAGGAAGACCCACCGGTTAAAAAGCAGCCTACACCCTTTGACCTCGTCATCCCAAAGGGGCTGCCAGCCATGAATATCCCTGCAGATAATCCGATGACGGTTGAGGGCGTAGCCCTGGGCCGGCGTTTGTTTTACGATCCGATACTCAGCGCCGACAGCACCCAGTCTTGCAGCAGTTGTCACCAGCAGGCCCATGGGTTTGTCGACGGCAACCTGCAATTCAGTATCGGAATTGATGGTCAGCCCGGCACCCGAAATGCGATGCCCTTGTTCAACCTGGGCTGGCAGCGCAGTTTTTTCTGGGATGGTGGTGCGGCCAATATGGAGAGCCAGGTTGTCGGGCCAATCACCAATCCGGTTGAAATGCACGAGGATCTGCCACGCGTAGCACTGAAACTCAATCGCCACCCCGAATACCCTACCCTTTTCCGCGAGGCATTTGACTTGCCCGATACAGCAGCCGTGACCATTCCGATGCTGATGAAAGCAATAGCCCAGTTCGAGCGGACCCTTATCAGTGGGAACAGCCGTTACGACCAATGGAAACGAGGAGACACGCAACTCACGGCGCAAGAACTGCACGGCATGGACCTGTTTCAGGATTTTGAGAAAGGAGACTGTTCACACTGTCACGTGCTGGGCAGCACATTTTCAGATTTTGAATTCCGGAACAATGGCCTGGACTCGATTCCTGTAGATGAGGGTCGTTTTCTTATCACCCTTTTGCCCAACGACAAGGGAAAATTCAAGACACCGTCGTTGCGCAATTTGGCCTACACTGCGCCTTACATGCACGACGGTCGTTTTGCAACATTAACGGAGGTTTTGGCGTTTTACAACAGTGGGTTTAAAGATTCACCGACATTGGACGCCAACCTGAAACATGCCGTTAAAGGCCGGTTGAGTCCCGAAGACATGGCCGACATCATCGCGTTTTTACACACCCTTGATGACCCTGATTTCCTGAGCAGCCCTGCCTTTGCCAATCCATTTTAAGCGCGCACTGCGCGCACATACTTCATGTTTTTGAAGTGAAAATTAAATCTTTCGTTATGAAACATTTATTTGTTATCCTATTTGCCGGGCTGCTACTGGGCGCCTGCAGCAGCAGTAAAAACAGTACGGCAGCCATGGCCACTGCCAGTTTTCCCGTTCGTGGTAATTGCGGTATGTGTAAAGACCGGATTGAAACCACTGCATTGACCACCAAAGGCGTTCAAACTGCCAGCTGGAATGATGAAAAGGAAACCATCTCCATTTTTTACAATCCGGCAAAAACCAATCCGGATGCTGTTGCCCAACGCATTGCCAATGTTGGGCACGACACCGATAAATTCAAAGCCCCCAATGCCGTGTACGACAAACTACCAGGCTGTTGTAAATACGATAGGGAGCAATAACCTTGTTCCATGAAAAAACTTTTCCTGTATTGGAGATGAGCTGTGCTGCCTGCGCCGTCAGCGTGGAAAGCATTGTTGCTGCCCAGGCAGGTGTACAGGCTGCTGCGGTTAATTACGCCAATCAAAATCTGCAAGTCGACTTCGATCCTACTGTGATTAGCCCAGCTGATTTGCAAAATGCTGTACGATCTGTTGGTTACGACCTGATCATCGCTGCCAATAAAGCAGAACAGGAAGACCAACAAGCAGCAGCCAAGCAGGAATACTACCAGCAGCTGCGTCGAGACACCATTTTATCGGGTGTTTTTGCAATTCCTGTGGCCATAATTGGTATGTTTTTCATGCACATGCCCTACGCCGACTGGATAATGTTGTGTCTGACGGCGCCAATTGTTGGCTACTTTGGAAGGCGTTTTTTTGTACATGCCTGGAAACAAGCAGGGCAAGGCCACGCCAACATGGATACCCTTGTTGCCATCAGCACTGGCATTGCCTTTCTATTCAGTGCATTCAATACCTTTTATCCTGCTTTTTTCCAATCACATGGCATGGATGCGCACGTATATTACGAGGCCGCGGCTGTGGTGGTATTTTTCATTTTATTGGGTAAACTGTTGGAAGAAGGTGCTAAAGCGCGCACCAGTACTGCCATCAAAAAACTGATGGGCCTTCAACCCAAAATGGCCCGGATCATCCGAAATGGCCAAATGGAAGATGTGGAGATTGCCCGACTTCAAAAAGGCGATTGGGTAGTTGTGCGCCCCGGAGAGCGCATTCCTGTAGATGGAACGGTCAGGGAGGGACAATCCTTTGTTGATGAAAGCACCATAACCGGTGAACCCTTGCCGGTATCCAAAACCATTGGCGCCCAGGTATTTTCTGGCACCCTTAATCAGAAAGGGAGTTTCCAGTTCGAAGCGCAAAAAGTGGGCAGCGAAACCCTGCTGGCGCAAATCATTCGAACCGTTGAGCAGGCACAAGGCAGCAAAGCGCCGGTACAGCGACTGGCCGACCGGATAGCCGGCGTGTTTGTTCCGGTGGTGTTGGGCCTTTCCGTGCTGACTTTTCTGGTTTGGTATTTTATCGGAGATGAAAACGCCCTGGCCCATGCCCTGCTGACAAGCATCACCGTACTGGTAATTGCCTGCCCTTGTGCGCTTGGACTGGCGACGCCGACGGCCATTATCTCTGGTGTTGGGCGAGGCGCTGAAAACGGGATCCTTATTAAGGATGCAGAAAGTCTGGAAACCGCTTACCGGGTTGATACAGTAGTACTGGACAAAACCGGCACCATTACCGTTGGGAACCCGGAAGTAGTAGCATGGCACTGGGTTGGTGAGGCAGAGAAAAAACACCATTTGCCGGTACTCCACAGTTTGGAGCAACGTTCGGACCACCCTCTGGCCGAAGCCATTCAACGCGATCTTGAGAAGGAAAAGCCCAAAGTGATAGCCTTGCAAGATTTTACAAATCACCCAGGGCAAGGTGTTGCCGGGGTGTTCGAACAAAAAATATACCGCGCAGGCAGCCCGGCCTGGATGAACAGCCTTGGTATTTCCTTGCCCGAGGAGCAACTTTTGGCATGGTCTGAAAAAGCCCTGAGCATCGTTTGTTTTGCCGTTGACCAGGACCTGCTTGCCATGGTGGGCATTGGTGATGCCATAAAAGAGGGTGCTGCTGACGCCGTCAGGCAACTGCTGTCACGCGGTGTGGAAGTTCACATGCTTACCGGAGACAACATGGCTACAGCGATGGCTGTGGCGACACAAACAGGCATTACCCACGTTCAGGCGGATACCAAACCTTCTGAAAAAGCGGATTATATCCGAAGCCTAAAAGCCACTGGCAAAACGGTGGCGATGGTAGGAGATGGTGTTAATGACTCGGAGGCGCTGGCCCTGGCCGACCTAAGTGTCGCTATGGGTAAAGGCTCCGACATCGCCCTGGAAGTGGCTTCAATGGCCTTGCTACGTTCCGACCTGCGGCATTTACCCAAAGCATTGTACCTTTCGCGCCAAACCGTACGGACCATCCGCCAAAACCTGTTTTGGGCATTTTTCTACAATATTATTGGAATTCCCATTGCAGCCGGTGTGCTTTACCCTTTTACCGGGTACCTGCTGAGCCCAATGATTGCGGGTGCTGCCATGGCGCTGAGTTCAGTATCCGTGGTCGGCAACAGTTTGCGTTTAAAAACTTTGAAACTTTGAATTTTAACCCATGAAAAAAATAAAATTTAAGACCAATATCAAATGCATGGGCTGTGTCAATACCGTCAAGCCCCATTTGGAAAAAGTAGAAGGACTGGACCACTGGGAGGTTGACCTCAACAGCCCGGAACGCATCATGACCGTAAGCTTAGCGGAAGATACCATGGTCACTGCCATCCAGAATGCCTTGGTGGAGGCTGGTTATGCTGCAACAGAAATTCTGGACTAACCTTGTCTGAACCCATTAGCATGCTTACCCTACTTATTGGCACCATATTGCTGAGCTTTTTCCACGCCCTTATTCCCAGCCATTGGTTGCCTGTAATTGCCATTGGCAAACAGGAGCAATGGAGCGACCGCTATGTATTGTGAGTTACCTTCCTGACTGGAACAACCCATGTGCTGAGTACTGTCTTGCTCGGTGGATTGCTCGCACTATTGGGCCACAGCCTCTCTGAAGAAGCGCAGTGGTTGGCGCAATGGACGGCGCCGTTGGTGTTGTGCGCGCTGGGAGGGGTGTACATTTACAGGCATTACTACCACCACCATTTTCACCTCACAAGAGCGTATAGTACCGTGGGCATGGTAGCGTCTTTGGCCCTGGCGATGTTTTTATCCCCATGCCTTGAAATTGAAGGCTTTTTCCTGGCTGCCGGCCCCTTTGGATGGCCATTTGTGGGATTACTCGCACTTACCCATGGGCTACTTACCATTGCAGGAATGCTGCTCTGGGTGTTTCTAGCCATGCGGGGATTAAAAAAACTCGACTGGCATGCACTGGAGCATAATGCCGGGCTTATAACCGGCGTTACGCTGATCCTTGCTGGAATTTTATTGTTCTTATTGGATTGATTATGGCAGATTCACACGGACATCACCACCACCACGGACCGCTGACGGAGCAGGTCAACAAGGCCTTTGTTTGGGGAATTGGCCTGAACCTGTTGTTTGTTATCGTGGAAGCGGCCGCCGGGTGGTATGCCGATTCGCTTGCCCTGCTCACTGATGCAGGACACAACCTCAGCGACGTTGGAGCGCTAGGCCTTTCATTGCTGGCTTTCCGACTGGCACGTGTTCAACCCAATTCCCAATACTCCTATGGTTACCGAAAGTTTACTGTTTTGGCATCGCTGGCCAACGGTTTGTTGTTGTTGCTTGCGGTAGGCGCCATCGGATGGGAAGCCATTCACCGATTATCCACGCCTCCTGAAGTACCCGGTAACACCGTCGCCCTGGTGGCAGGCATTGGCATTTTGATCAATACTTTTACTGCATGGCTATTTTTCCATGATCGCGACAAAGACCTGAATATTAAAGGCGCTTATTTGCACCTGGCTGCAGATGCAGCTGTCTCCGTTGCCGTTGTGGGTGCAGGCCTCACCATGCAATACACGGGCTGGCGCTGGATTGACCCCGCCATCAGTTTTGGGGTTTTAGCCGTGATTTTATGGAGTACCTGGGGATTGTTGCGCGACAGCATCCGATTGTCATTAGATGGTGTTCCGCCCAATGTTCAGGTGGCAAAAATACGGGAAGCAGCGAATGGGGTGTCCAGCATAAAGGACATTCACCACATACATGTGTGGGCCATGAGTACCACTGAAACAGCGCTTACCGCACACATCGTGGTGCGGGATGATCTCAGCCCGGCGCTGCTTAGTAGCACGAAACATGAATTCCGGCATGCCTTGGAACATTTGGGCATTCAGCATGCCACCCTGGAAGTAGAGTGTGAATCGGAAGATTGCGGTTCGGAAGATTGCGGCTAACAAAGCCGAAAAAACAGGGTTTTGGAAACACGGCTTTCCAAGTGCGCTAAAAATTATCCATGCTTTCCAGAGCCTCCCGTTGTGCCTTTTTGAGTGTTTTTACGACGCACGCGTAGGAATGGTCAACGAGTTGATAGAGCAACTCAGCTGGCAATTCCCCGGATTCAAAGGCAACAGTATTCCAGTTTGCCTTGTTCATATGCCATCCGGGCTGAACAGCATCGTAACGCTCCCGCAGTTCTATGGCAAAATCGGGATTGCATTTCAGGTTAACTTTAAATTCTGGAGCATCCAGTCCTGTAATGGCGAATATTTTACCCATCACCCGCAAACAAAGGGTTACTTCATCAAAGGGAAAATCCTCAGAGGTTCCTTTTTTAGACAAAGCATAACTGCGAAATTGCTCGATGTGCATAAGCCAATGTTTAGGATAGGGCGCCAGGGGCGGGCTCAGTAAAGGCCGTTGCCCAAACAGACAAAAATGGTTTAGAACAGTCCGTTGAGTTCGGCATTTACCATTTCTACTACTTTCGCTGAGTCTTCAGGTTTGTTCTGAAAGTCCAGATTGTCGACATTGATGATCAACAACCGGCCTGCGTTGTAACTGCTGATCCAGTTGTCGTACCGCTCATTGAGTCGTTTCAGGTATTCCAGGCTGATGCTGCCCTCGTAATCTCTACCGCGCATCTGAATATGCTCCACCAGGGTAGGAATCCCTGATTTCAGGTAAATAAGCAAATCGGGTGGCTTGATTTGAGACACGATGGATTGGAAAAGGTTGGTATAGTTTTCAAAATCCCGGCGTTCCATCAATCCCATGTCCGATAAGTTTGGGGCAAAAATATAGGCATCCTCAAAGATAGTTCGATCCTGAATGACCGTTCGGTTACCCTGCTGAATGCGTAAAATCTGTTGGTAACGACTGGAAAGAAAAAACACCTGCAAGTTAAACGACCAGCGTTTCATGTCGAGGTAGAAATCCGATAAGTAGGGATTGTTTTCTGTGTTTTCATAATGAACTTCCCACCCGAAATGCCGGGCAAGCAATTCACTAAGGGTGGTTTTTCCCGCTCCGATGTTGCCTGCAATGGCGACATGTTTGATAATCGTTCGTTCGTTCGGCAAACTTGAGATCATTCCTGTACTTTTGTGTGTGGCGAAGTTAGCAGTTCCCTTGTACCTTAACACAAAGGAAACGGCTTTTTTTTCCTAACATTTTTGAACCGTTCAACGAATAGAACGGTACTTTAGCCGATCAGTACTACCCCAACATCTATCCTTTTTCCATGGAAGTCAATAAAGTACTTATTTCGAAACTTGAAAAACTGGCACGGCTCCAACTCGAAGATACCGAAAGGGAACGCTTGCAAACCGATTTGGGAAAAATGCTGGATTTAGTGGAGCAATTGCGGGAACTGCCTACTGATGGCGTTGCACCATTGATTTACCTCAATGCGCAGCAAAACGTATTTCGCGAAGACCTACCCATTCCATCCAGTCCTGTTCAACAAGCCCTTCGCAACGCGCCCGATCACGATGATCAGTACTTCAGGGTACCCAAAGTGATCATCTAACTTTTTGGAACAGCCTTTTTTTCATAAATGACCAACAACATGCCAGAACCTACTGCAAATCGTTCAAAAGTGCTTTACTGGGTGGCCATCCTCGCGGTGACCGCCATTTTGGTGTACTTCATTGGCCAAAAATTATTTCCTGATATGGTACAGGCCGTTGCCGGCCTGATCGCAGGATGCCTTGCAGTAGTAACCGGTTTATTTTTTAAAAAACGCCGTTCCTAAACCGTTCCTAAAAATCTACACATGCTGATTTCCATTCAGAACCTGAACAAAACCTACATCATGGGCACCGAAATAGTGGAGGCGCTCAAAGATGTATCGCTTAACATAGAACGCAATGAATACGTCGCACTCATGGGGCCATCGGGTAGCGGAAAATCGACACTCATGAACCTGCTCGGCTGTCTCGACTCCCCGACGCATGGGCAGTACAGTCTGAATGATATTGAGGTGAGCACCATGGATGACAGCGAACTTGCGGAGGTTCGGAACAAACAAATCGGGTTTATATTCCAGACTTTTAACCTGTTGCCCCGGCTTTCTGCACTGGAAAACGTTGCCCTACCCCTTATTTATGCCGGCTACAGCAAGGAAGACCGATTGGCTAAAGCACAAAAAGTGCTGGAATCCGTTGGCCTTGGCGACCGGGTGCACCACAAACCCAATGAATTATCGGGTGGACAACGGCAGCGGGTTGCGGTTGCCCGAGCACTCGTTAACGACCCTGCCATTATTCTGGCGGATGAGCCCACAGGCAACCTGGATTCCAAAACTTCTTATGAAATCATGGCACTTTTCCAGGAAATCCATAGAGCGGGCAATACGGTTATTGTTGTAACCCACGAGAACGACATTGCCCAACATGCACACCGTATTGTAAGGCTTCGCGATGGTTTGATCGAAACCGACGAGCAAAACCAGAATATTATTCAGGTAAGCCTCGAAAATGTCTGATGCTGCAGTGACTTTATTGGGGTGATGCGTCCAAAAAACGCCTGTTGAAATACAATTTGTTTCTTTTCTCTTACCTTCACTTTATATTTTAAGCGAAAACATAATCGAATCGCGTATTTTGCACACTGAACCAAATCATCTATTAATTGAAGTAACATGAAGCACCTAATCTTTACTTTCTGTATCATTTTCAGCCTGCTGCTGTTGGTTTCTTCCGCAGAAGCCCAGTCCAGGAATAGTGTAGCCTTTCGCTTCACCGCACACAACTACACCTATCCGCTTGGCGGCGACAATTTTAAGGTTGGCGATATTTATCGCGTGATTGATGGGAAAGGAATGGAATTCACCTATTACAACCAACTTTCCAACCACTTCTCGCTTGGTGTACCCCTCAAACTGGCTGCCGTAGAATTAACCAATAGCAATACCGGCTTTCGCCGTGAGGAAGCATTGGGCAACGTGGACCTCATTTTACAATACCAATTGTTTAAGCCCAATACTTATGTCATCAATCCTTACCTCAACGGCGGATTGGGTAGCGAGTACCTCTTTAACAGCAAGGACTTTAATGCCAGCTTTCCGCTGGGACTGGGTGTGAACATCAAACTGATGGACAATATCTTTGTCACCCTACAAACCCAGGCGCGCTTCAGCAGTGCACACGACGGTTGGCAGCATGGCGCCGGTTTGCAATTTGTTATGGGTGGAACACCTAAAGAAGAAATGCCTTCCGACCGCGACGGCGACGGCATCACCGATGCCATGGATGCCTGCCCGGATCAGGCCGGCCCCACCAGCACCCAGGGTTGCCCGGATGCCGACGGCGATGGCATTGCCGATAAAGATGATGCTTGCCCCAACGATAAAGGCATTGCTGCTTTCAATGGCTGCCCCGATACCGATGGCGACGGCATCATGGACAAAGAAGACGATTGCCCCACCGTGAAAGGTGTTGCCGCTTTTAAAGGTTGCCCAGATACAGATGGTGATGGCATCCAGGATAAAGACGACAAATGCCCGCGCGAAGCTGGGCCTGTATCCACAGGAGGTTGCCCCGACCGCGATGGTGATGGTGTTGCAGATAAAGATGACGCCTGCCCGGATAAGAAAGGTGACCCGAACCACAAAGGCTGCCCTGATACCGATAAAGACGGTGTTTACGACGATGTAGACCGTTGTGTAGACCAGGCAGGACCAGCAAGCAACAATGGTTGCCCAGAGATTACCAAGGCCGAACGCGCAACCGTAGAACTGGCCATCCGTCAGGTACAATTTGAAACAGGTAAAGCCACCTTGTTGTCCAATTCATTGCCGGTATTGGACAACATCGCCGACATCCTGAAAAAATACGACTACTATAACCTTGCCATCAGCGGGCATACCGATGATGTAGGCGATGATGCGAAAAACATGGCCCTGTCTAAAGATCGCGCCAAAGCATGTTTCGACTACCTGGTATCGAAAGGCGTAGCCGCTTCCCGCATGAGTTCTGAAGGTTTTGGTGAAACCAAACCAGTTGCCGACAACAAAACAGCAGCCGGTCGCGCACAAAACCGCCGCACCGATTTGATTTGCAAATGCAAAAATAATTTGCTGCATTTGCCAAACTTAAAACACCATCCGGATACATGTCCGGATGGTGTTTTTTTATGACCCCGTAGAAAGCCCTTTGAACCCAGTACTGTCAACCATCGCTGCGGGGGCTTTACCCATATCAAACCGCATTGGTTGCCGCTACCAACTGACTCATCTGACATTTTGATTCATCAAGAAGTGGGTGAGGCACTAAATCATTGATGGTATGAACGTCTCTTTGGGACGAATACTTTGTTGCGCCTCAGTCCTGTAGAGCCCGTTACAATCCCTCGCTACGCCTTGCCTAAGCCCAAAACAAGCTGCTCAAATCATCAACAACTTAGTGCCGCCAATAGCAGCGGGTGGCTTTTTTAAAGTCGTTCGTTTTGCCTGGGCAGCTTACAAGACGTCCTGTTCCAGACACTAAAACAGCCCGCGCCGTGCAAATGCTCGGGGCGGGCTGCGTATGCTGCTAGCGTCAGCGACCTACAATTGTGATCTTATCAAAGAGATTTCTGAAGTTCGCTTTCCAAACGATCACGGGGGTTGAGCGCTAGGATTTTCCCATCGCGGCCGATCAGGAACGTTTGAGGAATCGATCTTACGCCATAAACGGCTGCCGGTCCACTTTTCCAACCCTGCAGGTCGCTGACATGGTTGTCCCACAACAAGCCGTCTTTTTCAATCGCCGCAACCCACTTGTCTTTTTGACCTGGGTTATCCAGTGAAACACTGAATACTTCAAATCCTTGTCCTTTGTATTTGTTGTAAACCTCTACCACGTGGGGGTTTTCCCGGCGGCAGGGGCCACACCAGCTGGCCCAAAAGTCGAGCAATACAATTTTGCCGCGCAGGTCGGAGAGTTTATGCGTTTTGCCATCCGGACCTGGCAGTTCAATATCAGGGGCCATTTCACCTACTTTAATACCTTGTCCGCCCTGCGCTTGCGCGAGTTGCGTGTCCAGCGTAGAAACGATATTGGCAAAATCCGTGGCGTATTTTGAACCAGGCATCGCATCATTAAGGCCTTTAGAAGCCGCTTTAAACTCATCAACGAAACTGGCAGCATCGCGACCCAGCAGCTGCACGGTGAAAAATGCAGTCATCAAAGGACTACAGCTTTTTTCAGCGATATAGTTTTTCACCTGATCGCCGGCAGTAAACTGGTTGGTATACAAACCTTTGACCATATTGGTATAGCAGGTAGCGGTTTCAGAGCCCGTAAAGGCCACCTCCATACGATCCATGGTATTCAGCTCGCCTGTAACGGCAACTTCAGATTCCTTACCATCAAGCATGAAATACATTTTTTTAGCGCCAACGGTAAGCGTATAGAGTCCGGGCACAAATGCTTGCTTGAGATCGAAGGTAAAGTTACCGTTCGCATCGCAGCTGACCCGGCCCAACTCCTGGGTTGTGCGATCAAAAAAGGCCTGCTCCAGAACAGTTTGCAAATTAGCACCACCAGCAATAGTGCCCTTGAACACGGGCATATCGCTTTTGCTACCACCACTGCAAGCGGTATTCACAAAGAAAACCGGCAGCATTAAGAGAATAAAATACTTTATACTTTTCATAGTTAATTCATTATGTTTTCTAATACTGTGTTATAGGTCTTTTCCCAACTTGAAATGGGCCCCCAATTTTCATTGTCGACCACCGCTGCGGCGCCCTGCACCACACCGGCTTTTTCAAAAGGAATTTTTTCACTTTCCATAAAACGCTCAAATGCGTCCACTTGTTCTGTCCGGATGCTGACAATTACCCTGCTTTGTGCTTCGCCAAAAAGCCAGGCATCTTTTCTGATGCTTTGATTTGACTCCACTGAAAAACCGAGTTGGCCCGGCATGGCACTTTCCATCAATGCCACAAAAACGCCACCTTCGGAGACATCATGGGCAGATTGCAACAATCCTGCAAGGATGGCTTTTCGAAGGACTTGTTGCAGCGCAAATTCTTCTTCCAGATCAAAATGCGGACAGTTGCTTTCCGCTATTTGGTGAACTCTACGGAGGTATTCGCTGCTGCCCAGGTCGTTTCGGCTTTGACCCAGAAGGTAAATACGGTCGCCTGCTGCTTTAAAATTGAGGGTCATGATATTGTCGTAATCTTCTACAAGTCCCAACATACCAATAGTAGGTGTTGGATACACGGGAACCACCTTATCTTTAAACGTTGCCTGGTTGTAGAAGCTCACATTCCCACCAGTAACAGGCGTTTCAAACTTCCGGCAGGCATCGCCCATACCCTTAAGCGCCTGTGCAAACTGGTAGTACACCTCGGGGTTGTAAGGGTTGCCAAAATTGAGGCAATTCGTGATTGCCAAAGGTTCGCCACCCGCACATACAATATTACGCGCGGCTTCTGCCACGGCAATCATACCGCCTTTGTGGGGGTCGGCATAAACATAGGCTGAGTTGCAGTCGGTCGTTAGCGCAAGGGCTTTTTTCGTCCCTTTTACATATACCAGGGCTGCATCAGAAGGTGCATTGGTGGTCATCGTGGCGGTACGAACCATAGAATCGTATTGCTCCGTCACCCAACGTTTGGAGGCAATATTGGGGGAATTCCAAATGGCGGTAGCGGCAGCTTTCAAGTCGGCCGGCGCCGATACTGTTTGGATATCAAAGGCTGCCAGACGATCGAGGTATTCCGGCCGCTTTTGTTCGCGAACATACACCGGGGCGCCTCCACCCAAAATCAGGCTTTCGGCGGGTACTTCGGCCACCTTTTCACCATGCCAGTAATATTCCAGCAGGCCACCAGCGGTGGTTTCCCCAATGCGTTCACATGGCAGATCCCATTTTTAAACACTTCAATAATTTCTGCTTCGCGACCAGGCTTGCATACTATAAGCATGCGCTCCTGGCTTTCTGAGAGCAGAATTTCCCAGGGCTTCATGTTGGCCTGGCGCTGTGGCGCTTTATCCAGGTCAATGCGCATGCCCACGCCACTTTTTCCGCTCATTTCGGCGGTGGAGCAGGTGATACCGGCAGCTCCCATATCTTGCATGCCAACCAGGGCACCAGTCTGAATAACCTCCAGGGAAGCCTCCAGCAATAATTTTTCCTGAAACGGATCACCTACCTGAACCGCAGGAAGATCTTGATGACTGTCTTCGGTAAGATCGGCTGAGGCAAATGTTGCACCGTGGATACCATCCTTCCCCGTAGCAGAACCTACAATAAAAACTGGATTTCCCGGCTCGCCAGCGGTTGCACTAACGGTCTCACCCGCTTTTACAATACCTGCCGACATAGCATTCACCAGAATATCGTGGTCGTAAGAAGGGTGAAAATAAATTTCGCCACCTACAGTAGGTACGCCAAAGCAATTGCCGTAATCGCCAATTCCCTTTACCACACCCGAAATCAATTGCCGCATCCGCGGGTTATCGGGGTTGCCAAAGCGAAGGCTGTTGAGCGCCGCGATGGGGCGGGCGCCCATGGTGAAAATATCGCGGTGAATACCACCAACCCCAGTGGCCGCTCCCTGATAGGGTTCAATAGCGGAGGGGTGGTTATGGCTTTCAATTTTAAAAGCACAGCCTAGTCCATCTCCAATATCCACCAAACCTGCATTTTCTTCGCCGGCGCCAACCAACAATCGGCCACCACTGCGCGGAAGGGTTTTAAGTTGCAATATGGAGTTTTTGTAAGAACAGTGCTCGCTCCACATTACGGAATAAACAGAGAGCTCGGTGAAGTTGGGCACGCGACCCAGCACGGCTTGTATTTTTTCAAATTCTTCGGGGGAAATGCCGAGACTTTTGGCAGTTTCAAGGGTAGGCAGCGGTTCGGCTGAAATCATATGGATGGGAAACTTTTTTCGAACAAATGATGCTTGCGCCGCAAAGATACGGCGCAAGCCCGGATAGCACAGTGAAAAAAAGGGGATTAACTTGTAAAAAACACAGAAACAATCCTTGTGCAGTGGAAAAATGAAGAAATTGGAACATTAATTGCAAATTTCTTAGATTTTTTGTCTTGAACTTAGTTTGCAAGATCATGGAGCATCCTCACGCCACTTTAACCACCAATGGATTTTCAGAAAACCCCATTGCTACAATTCTGATTGCGACCGTAGCGGGCTTGACCCTCATGATGGCCAGTATCATGGTAGGAATGCCGATGCTGATCAGCATGGCAGCCCTATTCGGGGGTATTTTTTTGGTCTATGGGTATGGTTCCGGACATATGGAATACCAAATGACCGATTCAGGTATTTACCGGAATTTTACGCCCTTTGGGATGCGCTACGGAATTGGAAAAGAACAGGAGCAATTCGTGCCCTGGTCTGAAATCAAATCTTACCGCCTGGAAAAAGATTTCTCCAGGCAACTTAAAGAAGTGGAAACCCTGCGCATCTACTGTCAGAAACCACCCTTTACTTTATGGATAACCGATCAGAAGGATAAAGCCGCTTTCCGAATTTTTGCAGACACCTTTGTTGCCTACGCCTCCGGCCAGCCTGTACCGGCTTCGCCTTCCCTGCCAATGCCTCAGGCATTTACTCCTATGGTTTCCGCTGCTGCCGATGCTCCCATTACACGGGAAACCCGGTCCCCGCACCCCATACAGCAAAAAGGCATTGTGCGAAAACCGGGCTTTTATAAAACCATTTGGGCCAAGTTGCTGACGATGTTTTTTGCCGTGTTCTCCCTGGTCATGCTACTGCTGCTGTTTAGTGGTAGTTTGTCGTGGACCAGCGCTTTTCGCTTGCTGGTTTTTATCCTTCCAGGAACGGCCTATATGGTGTGGAGAAGTTTCCTGAAACAAGAAAACATCCCATAATAGTTCATCTTGATCTTTAGCAACGTGTCGGAAATAACTTTCCGGATTTGGGGTGCAGGTTTTGTGTGCTGACAAGACGTCAAAACAGGCGTGTAGTACATTACATTAACGTGAGTTTTGGATAGAGTTTCCGATTACATGAAAAAGGATTTCCGATTTCCGATTACATGAATTCCGATTGTTGATTGGATTTGAAATTTATGATTTGGGAAAACAGCACGAAGTCATTTCAAATAAATACCACGTATAGGTACGGGTTTCGAGACAATCATAATTCAAAAATCTTAAATCCAATCAACAATCGGAATTCATGTAATCGGAAATCGGAAATAAATCTTAATATTCCATTATGCCAATTTTGGAGCCTTAAACCCAATTTTTTGTTTCCTGAAGACCCCACTGTACGCTGAACGTAGGTCTTACTTATAGCGGGTACCTATTTCGCAGATATTTTGCCTTCGGCAAAATGAGGATTCGAAGTTGTTACTATTGCTTTTTGGCCTGTGAGACAACTTATTTTGAAAAACCTATCCAAAATTCACATTACATTACTGTTTTGGCAACGCAGGCAGCGCTCAAAAAGTGCCGCCAAATTGGAAAGTTATTTCCGACACGTTGCTTAAGGACAACAAAGCCAGCGGCCTTTGCAGGCTGCCGGCTTTGTTGTTATACTCGAAATAAAGTGGTTTGCGAATGCTCTCTTGTCCTCAGCACTCCTGGCTGCGTTGCAAATACGCGCCGATGCGCTGCATCGTCTGCGTTTTATGCGTTGCCATTAGAACTGATGACTGCGCGATAATTTTCGCAAACCACTTTACTTCGAGTATATCAGAAGCCTTTTTATTGTTTCACTATTTTGAACGACTGAAACCCTGCATGCCCTTCCAGGAGCAGGTAATAGATCCCCGAAGGCAGGCCAGCAGGTAGGTTAAATTGTTCTTGTTGCGCACCAGCCGACCGGGATTCCGATTGAAACACCGATAATATTTTTGTTCCGCCAGCGTCGAATACCGAAATACTAACACGGTCGGATGCCGTCAAGGTATAGTTGAGCGTAACAGGCTCGTCGCGCACCGGATTGGGGTAAAGCGTCACGCTGGAAATGTTAGCATCCGTTTTAAGGGAAGAGACCAAAAAATCCATTATTCCCCGAAATACTACTGCTTTGGCACGTTCACCCAGGCCAAGCATAACCGTCTGGTTTTGCCAACCCAGTGTGAGCAGTTTTCCATCCGCCTGGAAGGCCAGATCGCTGATGACACGTGTGTTGAACCCATCACTAAGAATGGAGATAAAGGCGCCGTTCTGGCCTCCAAAACTTAAATCTGGATTCCCATTGGGCAACAAGCGCATGTGTACAAATGCTGTGGCAGTGTCTGCATAAAATGCGTACCCTCCACACAACAACTTCCCATCTGGCTGAAACAGTATATCGTTCACTGCCGCAAAGGGAGCAAGGTTAAATTGTTTGAGCCCAAAAGAGCCAAAAGAGCCGTTAATCACGCCGTTCGACCGAACCGATACCACGGTGAAGGCCATGGAAAGCGGAGTGGGCGCATACCCACCGAGGTAGTAATTACCCTGACTGTCAATGGCAAGGGCTGTTGACCAGGCCGATCCTTGCGTGTTATTTCCCAATACTTTCAGGTATTTTCCATCGTCGCTGAACGTAGCATCCAAAGTTCCATCTGTATTCCATCGGAGGATTGGAAAACCCTATGTAGCGCCAGCGCCATAATTTCCCGTAGCAACCAATTTCCCATCGGGTTGCAACAAACACTTGCTCAATTCAAGCGGAGTAACGGGGCTAAGGGAGACAATAGAAAGCCCGTTGTTGCCATAACTTGGATCTACCGAGCCATCCGGGTTGAACCGCCGGGCATATCCTCTTCGGTAGTTTCCGCCTGCCTGCTGGTAACCTACAACGACTATTTTCCCATCAGCCTGCACCACCATATCGTTGGCCCATTCATTATTGGGCGCAGCAGTCTGAAAAATGCCATCGTTCCCAAAACTACTGTCGAAACTGCCGTCTGGCATCAACCGAATAAGAATGGTTCGAAAGTTGCTGAAAAGCAGGAGCAATATTTTCTGATCGGGCAGCACAGCAAATTGTTCGATATCGTCCTGGGTACCGTCAATATCGACCACGATATGCCCGTTGGTTCCAAAGTTTTCATCAAGGGCTCCATCTGGCAACAGCCTGTACATCATTCCGTCCAGGTTTCCTCCCTGTACAGGTCCGCCATAACCAGCTACCAGTATTTTGCCATCGGTTTGAAGTTTAAGGTCCTGTGGGGTAAAAGACCAAAAATTATCCAGTTCCACCCTTCCAATACCATTGAAGGTGCTGTCGGTTCCGGGAAAAAAAGATTGCGCCAATCCTTGCTGGAGGGTTAAAAGGCAAGCAACAAACAAGGCCACCATCAGCCCGTTTTTGGGTAAGCATAAAGCGTTCATCATCATAAAGTTTAAGGTGAATGAGGAGGTTAAATTGTCGGCTTAACCGACCAGGATTATTTTTCGTGTTACGCTTCCCTGGGTTGTTTCCAACCGAAGCAGATAAATGCCTGGGGGTAGATCCCGGGGGAGTTCCAACGTTTCTGTCTGCTGACCAGCCGGGCGTTTCTCCTGAAGCAAAAGTGTGGTAATTAGATTGCCCTGGAGATTGAAAAGGCTGATGTTAAGGGTTGTGGGCGCGATCAGTTGATATTGCAACTGGCATTGATGGCCCGCTATTGGATTGGGCATTATTTGCAGCGTTTCCATCTCTGCTGGTATGGTGGTGTGCACCAAAGTCCCTGGTAGCAAGCGCAATACAAGAGCAGATTGAAGAGATGAATTGTCAGCAGCATATCCGGCAGCCAAGATTCTCCCATCGTCTTGCAGGGCAAGGCTTAGCCCAAACTCTTTGACATCGCCAGCGGGGAGGGTTACGAGTACCTGTCCATTGGTACCAAAGGTTTGATCGACCAGACCATTGGCCTTGAACCGAACTACGGCCAAATCCCGGTCGGACGTGGTATTGCCTCCATATCCCACGGTGAGAATTTTTCGGTCGGGTTGCAGGATCATGCTGAGGGCGGAGGAATAGCAGCATTTCACCGTTGCCTGCGCTTTTCCTCCCAAACCAAAGCTGTTGTCCACACTTCCATCATCGTTCAGCCGTAGTACCGTAAAATGGAACCCATTTTGCTTTTGTGCATACCCGCTAACGAGCATCTGGCCATTGTCCAGGCGGACGGCATCAAAGGCGGCTTCCGGGAACGTATTCCCAATATCTTTGATGACAACACCATTGGTACCAAAGCTGGAATCTGGTTTTCCCTGCCCGTTAAAACGCGCCAGCACCCATTTCGATAATGCCTGGGTAGCCCCTACCCTGCCTAGCCGGATCATTTTTCCATCCGACAACAGTACGCCACCCTCATACACCACGGGGCCAAATCCCGGAATTTGTGCCGAATGCGAGATCACGCCGTTTTGTCCGTAGCTCAAATCAATGCTTCCATTTGCCAAAACGCGCATACAAAAACCGCGGTTATAATCTGGCTCAGAGAAATCGTAGTGATTCCCCGTCAGGATAATTTTACCATCGGTTTGAATAAAAGAGCGGTTTATCCCAGAAATGTAGAATCCCGCATCGACCGTTTGCATACCATAAGGGCCAAAAGTGGTATCCGGGCTGCCATCTGGCGTCAGGCGCAGGAGCATCATCCGTACCGCATCAATGTTTTCACCAGTGAGCAACATTTTGCCGTCGGGCAACAGATGGCCATCTGAGGCAGCACAATTGCAATTGGTGATTTCCACGATTCCACTGGTCCCAAAACCCGGATCCGGTGTCCCGTCTTCCAGAAACCTGGCGACAGCCATGTGATGAAGCGAACTGCTGAGTTCCGTATACCCAAAAGCCACAATCTTGCCGTCTGGCTGCACCCGAACCCGATCAAAACGGGTCGGGTGGCCATTCAGATTTGTTGCGATAATCCCGGTTTGGTTAAAGGTTGAATCCAGCATACCAGCGGGTTGTGCAGCAAGTCGGAGGGTAAAAAAAAGCATGAGACAAAAAAGCGTGTTGAAATTTTTCATACAAAGCGGGTTTAATGAAAAGAAGTGCGATGCAATATTTTCCAATTCACCCAGGCCAAACAACTACGATTTTTAAGCACTTTCCACGGCTATTCCGATGGTCACTGGAATAAATACGGGTTGATTCCATCCATTTTCCATTAAAAATGAGAACATTTGCCCCATGTCCAATTCACTGAGGATATACTGCTCTTACCACCACAAAGACGCCGAAGTGGTGGCTGCCCTGCGCGGGCATTTGAACCTGTTGCTACCCGAGGCGACGGTGCAATACGAGGACTTCAACACTGTACCTGAAAAAGTGGATACCGCAGAGTTTATCCGAAAAATGGTAGACGCGGCCGATGTTGTCCTGATTTTTTGCAGCACTGATTATTTCAACCTTCAGGAAACCCTGTTGGAACGCGATTACGCCAAACGCAGTCCGCGAAAGCCACTCCTGCTTCCGCTGCGTTGCCGGGCCGTACCCCAAACACCAGGGCTGGAAGAATACGCCCTGGTTCCACTGGATGGTTTACCGCTATCAAATGAAGGCCGTATCAATGATCTACAGTGCGCTTTGGCGGCACGTTTGATTGCCCAAAGAATGTACGCTTTTGAGGAAACCCACCGGCCTGTGCCGGTTTGGCAACCTGAGCCCCTGTCCTGGAGCGCGGCGCTCACCCGCCTGCAATCCTGGTTGTTGCGCAACGATCTGCGCATCAGCCTTCGGCTTTTACACCACCTGGTGAAAGACCCGGGATTTGACAAAATCATTTTTGAGGCGCGGGAGCAGTACGAAAGACTGCACCGCCGAACCCAACGCGAACAACAATCAGTACCCGATTTCCTCGAAGCAATTGATGCTATACGATTTGATTTGAGCCAACTCCTGCTTCGATTGGAGCCCACCCATTTGAGGGAAAACTGGCAGGAAGTACTGCAGAACAGTTATTTTGGTTTCGCAGCCATTGAAAAACCCGAAACGGTGCAACCTGGCCTCGCAGGTTTGGTGGATGAAATTTTACTCCCGGATACACACAACAAAACGGAGGACCCGGACGGAGATCCTGTACTCAGTCCGGCAAAGCAACAGGAATTCAAACGGCTTTTCATTCTGGCACAGGATGCACAGGCGATTGGCCAGTACAGCAAGGCGCACGATCTGGCCGACCAGATTCGCACCAATATCGATCCGGAATCCGCACAATTGTACGAACTGTTGCTGGTTACCCTTATCCAATTAGAAACGCCCGACCGGATCATACAAGAAGCCTTACAAGGCAATAACCGCCTGATTGACAAAGTATTGCGGTATGCAGGGCGTACGCGGGAGTTCCAGGCGCTTGGCAAATGCCCCTCGGCAACCGGCTTTTACAACCTGTCTGCTATGGCCGGCACGCTGAACAACGCGCTAAGAAGGGCGTATTCAGCCCTGCCCAACGATTACATCATTGACACCGGCCTGAATGCCGCAAAACACCCCGACTCACGCAATGCTGTATTGCGAAGCCTGCGTGTTGCCCTCGACGTCTACAGCTTTCTCCATCCCACCGATGGCTTTTTGGAACTGGCCTTCAATGAATATACCGGTGGCGGAAAATACCTATGGGTGGATAAAATACTGGTTCAGGACGATGTATTCCGGGTTATAAACCGAAATGAATTTGATGTGCTGAGCGAAATCAGTAACCTCGAAAACTTCCTGATTGATCCGGAACTGCGCAATCCCGACAACACCATTGAAATACGCCAGCGAAACCAAACCCGTCCTTTTGACTCCCGGATCTTGTTGCGCAATAACCTCCTGTATTGCCTTCGCCGGAAACGCAACGGATTGATTGCAGCCATCCGGGAAGAACAGCGTTTTTTCAGGGAATTTATCGATGAACGATCCTCCTTAGCCCGCTTCGTGTATGCTTGCATTCTAGGATATTTGGTATTTGACCAGCGCGACCGCAGCCAGAAAAGCGATTTCCTGCAATTGGCACTCGATGAATTGTTGCGCAAACCGGAGGTTCCATGGTTTACACTCGATGGCCATGGCCAGTTGGCCGTTCACCCCGATTGCAAACGCCTGGATTTTGATCCAATGGCGCTCACTGCAACGATCATCCGACATCATGTTGGGCCCAAAACACAGGCAGAGATTGAAGAACTGATTCGGCAGACGGTTTATGATCAATTCGCGCAAGAAACTAATGCCCTGTATAAAAAACTGGAACTGGGACTTTCCTGGACCGATATTCGCAGAATGCGGGATGAAGAAGCCCGGCAAGGACTGGTAGAATGTATCCGGCGCTGGTGGGCGCTTTACCTGGCATACCCCGAGAAAGGGGAACTTTTACTGAAAAATATCGTTTCCGAAATGACTGGCGATGGGTATTACCTCTGGATGCATTTTAATCCGGAACGCCTGGTCACCCACCCCGACAGTATAGCACTTGGCTTCCCAGCAGTCGAATTTTTTCAAAAACTGGAACAATACCCGCTCCCCTGGAGTAAAACGCATTTGGAACAACGCATTGTCGAAAAACTGTACAGCCGACACATTTTACCGACTTATGAAGCCATTGCCCCCCGGGACCAGGAACGCCGGACGGCATTAATTCAGCTGTTCCGACAATCGCTTCGGGGTTATAAAACCGATCCGCAGTTGGTCTATCTCGACTGGATTTACCAGGAACTCACCCAGGAATTTAAATTCAGGTGGGTAGATATCGATGACAACGGTCACTGGATGCGAGGGCCACGGGTTCCATCTCATTTTGATCCCATTCAACTCTTGCAGGAACTTTCCGCCATAGATCCAATGCGTTTCAATTCCCTGGAAACCAGAAGACGGATTGCCGAGCGCCGCTACCTGGAACAAGAGGGGATTTATTTCCGCGAAATCAGCGAATACCGCCATGAAAACCGATTGCCGGAACGACAAATTGCCGTGGGGGTTTTCAATAAAATCAAGGGTATTTTTAAATTCTATCCCGAACGCAGGTACCTGGAAATTCCACTGCATGAATTGAGCGGTCAGGGCCGAATCAGATGGCAGGCGCGTCTGCTGGGCGTTTTTCTGGTCCCTGAAAACCATCACGAAAATGCCCTGCTAAATTTCGACTACAAATACGCCCGATCAGAATTCATGATGCTCCGGGATACCACGCAGCAATGGATGGAACAGATGCTGCGAGACACGGGGAATTTGGCCTAAAAAAACCGGGCGTATTGCATCACCTGCAATACGCCCGGTTCAATTTAGTGTTGAATGCTGAACGGACAGCTTTCCGACTGCCTGCCAGGCAACTCCAGCCGGAACCAATACAGCCCCTGTGAAAAGTGCTGTGTATCCAGTAGTATAGTCCCATTTTGAGGATCCACTGGCTGGTTTGCTATAGTCCTTCCTAAAACATCAGAAACAACAACCCGCCCCTCGGCGCCAGCGGATGCTGTCGGATTCCAAAACAGCCGGATGGAGTTGCTTGCCGGATTTGGCGCGCCTCGCAATCGCAGTGGATTGCCCGTTGCGCTTGCCGTATTCAACACCCCGCCTTCGGTATATTCCACCGCCAAATCATCAAAATAAAAGCCATCGTATTCCAAAAAGCCATCGCTGAGCAGGCTGAATCGTATGCTAATGGTTTGTCCGGCAAATGCCGAAAGGTCCATGCACTCCTCCACCCAATCCGGCTGAAATCCGTCGAAAACAGGTTCGTCCAGCAATTGAAAGGTAGACCCCGGTGTGGTAAATCTTCCGCACAAGGAAGTTTCTGTTCCATCGCTTGCCACAGCCTGTACCACCACAAAATCGTAACTGGCTTCTATCGCCCATTTTGCCCAAAAGCGAAGAGCGGCAGATACGGCGTTAGCCGGTATGGTGAACTGGGGAGACTCCAGGGTGCGGTAATCATCGCTGGAGTAATCGCCATCCGGAGAGTCGGTGAAACTTGAAGGTGCAGAAAGAAAGGTTGTGGTACTGATTCCCCAGCCAAGATTGGTCCAGTTGTCGAGGTTTTCACCGGCATCAGCCAGGAGTGGAATGGCCGGCCCCTGAATGCGCTTATAAAGGGTGTCGGTATATACCTGCGTTCCAATTTGTAAATTCAGCAACAGTACTGCTGTTTCGCCCGATACTGTCCCTGGTGCAAAAGCCAGCTGAAAACTGGTATCGATGGTCGCAAATTGAGGAATCTCTATGGCAATAGGATCGCCAGCGGCAATAATATTGCTGCTGAAGGGTGTAACAGAAAGTTGGATGGCGCCATCTTGAAAACCATAGCGGGTGAGTTTTACATGAAGTTTTGGGTTTTGAATGTCCAGCGCGCCTGGCTCGGCATCCTTGGCTTCAGCATACTGTAAAGCACAAAGTGCGGTGGTAAGATTGGTCCAAAGATTGATCTGGTTTAGCCCCTGAATGGCAGTTTGCGGGGGCCAGAAACCGTAGGAACCGGGCCCCACCTCCGGCGTGAAGGCGTAAACATCGGCCCCACCAAACATCCAGTCGTCGCTGTTGCCGTTAACCTGATATCCAACCGTTTGGATGGAAGTTCCAGCCCGGTAATTGTTGTACCGCGTGAACAGGTTGGCCAGCGGTAAAAATCCCGGATCGGCCTGTACATCGTTGTAAGACCAGGGATAGATCAGCAGATTGCCATATGTATGGTAATTCAACGCCAGGAAAAACTGGTGTTGCAGACAAAAATCGCGCAGCATGCGGGTCTCCGGCTCGGAAAAAGGCGACGGCCCACGGTACACCTCAGAAGAGGTGGTGGGAGAAGAACCATTGTCGTCGAAGCCCCATTCATAACCATAGTTCCGGTTGAGGTCTACCCCGAAAGTCCCATCCTGGTTGTCCCGGCGGTTTTTACGCCAAAAGCCGCCACCATTTGGTGAATTCAATTCATTGAATTTGTACCCGTCGGGGTTTACACAGGGGATAAAAAACAGTTCAGTATTGTTGACAATGTATTGTACCTGCGTGTCTGTTGCATAGTTTTCCAACAAGTACCACATGTAGTTCAGCATTTGCGACATGCCATTGGGCTCACGGGCATGGTGCAGTGCGGTATACAATACCTCTGGTTCGGGTTCATCGCTATCGGGGTTATCCGATATTTTCACATAATACTGAGACCGGCCTTCATGGGTAGTAATCGTATCGCTTACCACTGCACGAATAGAAATGAGGTTGGGAAATTTGGCGCGCATGTCGTCCAGAATAGCCAGCATTTCTTCCAGGGTGTGGTATCCGCCCATAGAACCATCGGTATAATTGGTGGGAACGGAATATTGTGGCACACCCGAATTGGAGCCGCAGGAAGCGCCTCGCTTTAAGGCAAGCAGCGGTTGTTTTTGGTTGGCATACCATTGCGTCACATCCTCAATAAGGATTTTTGTTTGAAAACCCGACTGGTGCAGCAATTGAATTTCCCGATCCGACAAATCGGTGGTCAGGCTTTTGCCCGGAAAATATTCACCATGGTCGGTTTCCAGGCCAAGGGCGGCCAAGGTTGTCATGGATTTCCCCTTCAGATCGATGTATACGCGTGAATAATGAGGGGCGGCCTGTTGGGCAAAAGCGGGCATTGCAAGGCAGGCAAGCAATAAAATGATACAAATTCTATTCATGGTAGTTAAGTTGGTTGTGTCCGGATAATTGATGCAAAGATATACCGGGGATTACGTTACCAGCCCGGCAAAAGCCCGGATGCTCCATATTGTCAAAATTTAACCACTGGGCTCGGCCTTTAGGGATTTTAACTATTTGGTTTTCTGCTTGTTTTAACAAAATTCGTTGAAAAATACACTTGCTGTTTTAAAGGGTGTTAAAATTTTCTGGTGTTTGATTTCACAAGGAGTACATTGTAACCTAAGTTGTTTGATGTTTTGGGTAGAAGATTTTGGGCAAGGCTATTTTTGTGGGAATAGCAGCGCTATTCTCCTAAAAATAGCCGATGCATGGTGTCAAAAGATTCAGCCAAAATGCAATAAAACTTAGGTTACAATGTCTTCGCAAGGCCTTATCTGGCTAAAAACGGTATGCTACACCAGCGTGCCAGTTTCTTCCGGGCATTGGACGGAATGCGACCACCTGATACGCCGTATTCCAACAGTTTTCCAGCCGAAATTCCACATGCCACTGCTTGCCCAGCGCCATACTGCACACCAAGGTACCCGTAGAAAAAGCAGGCAATTGCTGGCTTTCATCGGCAGTAGTATACCGGCTACCGGTGATTTGATGCAGGTACATCAGGGAGTACCCGGCTCTTTGAACTGAAGTGGTGATGCTGGCAGAAAACCTGGGTGTGTAAGGCAATTGTCGGTGTAATACCTGAATGTTGTTATCATATACACGGGTATTGGTCACCACATTGTATTGGCCTTGTACATTCCATACCAGGTTCCATTTTCCGATATTGTGCTGGCCCCTGGTTTGTACAAACACTCCCCGCGACCAAACCTGCCGGAGATTCTTTGGACGAAACAAACCATCTGCTCCCGGCTGCCAAAGAATCCAATCGTCGAGCAGCATATTTTGAAATCCCGCCTCTATTTCTCCAAACTGAATCTTTCTGGACAAGGTAAGGTCGGCGCTGTACCCTTTTTCTGGTTTTAGGTCGGGATTTCCCAACTGGTTCCAGAAACGGTCGTTGAACGTGGGGAGAGTAAAGTTCCTGGACCCAAACAGTTTAAACACCCAGGGGTATACTGGTTTCCAGCGCCACAACACCGATGCTGTAAAAGGAGCACGCTGGTCCTGCACCCATTCTTGCCGGGCTGCGAGCCCAAGCACACTTCGGCGCCCGTTTTTTTCAACATAGACGTGTGCGGCTGTACGCCATTGTTGGTACAACAGGGAAGTATCGGTATAGCTGCTGGTGTTGGCCGACTGCTTTTGAAGGTTCACTCCGGCTTTCCAGAAATAACCATTGCGAAGTTGTGCACTAAAAACGCTGCTACCCAACCAGCTGCGGGAATGGTTGGTATCGGTGGTTCCTTTCTGGAAAAAATCAATGTACTCATCCAAAAATGCCAACCGGTGCCGCCATTGCCGGCTGGAGTCCACGCTATGCGTCCAGCGCAAACTACTTCGGATTCCAGCATCACTTTGATGGCTGTCATCGGGTACGGCGGTCATACTGGGCGGAATTTCCCGTTTTGCCTGCAAGGCCCAAACAGATACTTCCAGTCGATCGCGGCCCGTCATTTTCCATTGCAGGAACTGCTGGAGATCGGCCTGCTGCTGTCGGGCGTGAACTTGTCGCTCTTCGGCCGACCCAATTTGGGTGATGTTACGGTAAGGGAAATTATTGCGGGCTTGCAACCATGCGCCCCGAGTGGTGGCCTGCCACAGATTACCACCGTATCGCATTGCTGCACGGGCATCTGTGCGGTCGAAACTCCCGGCGCCGAGACTCAGGAAGCCTCCATTTCTATTTGCTCCGATGGCACCTGGCGTCATCCGGATACTGCCGCTCATGGCGCCACTGCTGAGGCCTGCACTCTGGCCGCCATATTCTATCAACAAACGATCTCCCGGCCACATTGGCAACAAGTTCAGGTCGAAAACCCCGTTCATCGGACTTTGAAGGTTGAGGTCTTCCCAAACTACGGGTGTATGTGATGGGCCTGCGCCACGCAAGGAGGCCGTTGCCAGGAGGCCCGGACCATTGCTTCTGATTTGCACAGGGCCTTGCCACTGAAGTTGTTGGGCGGCAGAAATCCAACTCAGCGAAGGGATGGAATCCGCTTTCCATTGCGCGGCAGCGGGGGCAAAGGCATCGCTTACCACAATCTGGGGTAATAAAAAGGTATCAGGTGATTGTGCCCTACCGTTCAAGGAGCAAGCAAGGGCTATACAAAGCAGGAGGAGGGGAAGGAAAAATTTGGCTGGCTGGGTCCACCAGCGTTTAAAGCACACAACAGTCCACGATTTCCTCGTAGTCTGGCCGATCATAGGGTGCTTTGTGGACAAAGGCATGTTTAATGACACCTTTTTGAACAACGAATACACCAGGCATCTGAAAGCCATCACCCAGTTCTTCCGATTGGTGCGCAAATCCATGTCCTTCGATGATACCGGCCTGAAAGCCGCGCACCCAATTCATAAGCCCGAGCAGTTGGGCTGGTGCGCAACGGAGCAATCCAAAGTCGCGGTAATACTTTTTTTCAGGATCAGCGATGTGATTTTTTTAAAGAATTTTTCGGCCGTTTCCAAGTCAGTAGCCATGTGAACCAACACTACCCGGACGCCTTTGGCTTCAAGTTTCTTTCGACGCTTACTGATGTCACTGATGGCTTCTCTGCAAAACGAACAACCAAAATGACGCAAAAACACCAATAATACTGTCCCTTTTTCAGACAAGTCTGCTAATGATTCACCGCTGTTAGCGGTCACCATTTCATCCCAAATCCCAGTTTGTTCCAGAAAAGGTAATTCGGCCATTCGACAGGTTTTACAAAGGAAACAATAAAAGCATCAAAGGGTTCAAGGTAGTGGGGATCAACCTTTTCGAGCCCGAGCCCCACTACCTGCACTCCTCCAGCACCCGACTGTACTTACAGAATATTCATGGCATCCAATGCATCAGCTATGTCCTTAACAGCGGCAGCGGATTGGTGCAAGAGTTCCATTTCGTCCTTTTTCAGTTTCAGTTTGATAATATCCTGAACACCCTTTTTACCCAGTTTTACCGGTGCACCCACAAAAATATCTTTCAGTTTGTATTGTCCGTTCAAACGGACGCAGCAGGGGTAGATGCGGTTTTCATTCTTAATTATCGAAATCGCCATTTGGGCAGCTGCTGCACCCGGTGCATACCAGGCTGAGGTTCCCATGAGGTTTACGAGTTCACCACCTCCAAATTTCGTGCGCTCAATGATGGCATCAAGCTGATCTTTTTTGATCAGTTCGGTCACTGGAATTCCGCTGACCGTGGTGTAGCGCGGCAGGGGTACCATGGTGTCGCCATGGCCACCCATCAGCATGGCCTGAATATCCTTTGGCGAACAATTGAGTGCCTCTGCCAGGAAGGCGCGGTAACGGCCAGTATCCAACACGCCAGCCATACCAATTACCCGCTTATCGGAGAGACCGGAGGCTTTCCAGCAGGCGTAAGTCATGACGTCCAGTGGATTTGACACGACAATGATGATGGGGTTTTTGGTGTATTTGAGGATTTGCTGGGTTACCGACACCACAATTTTGGCATTGGTAGAAATCAAATCGTCGCGGCTCATGCCTGGCTTGCGTGGAATTCCTGCGGTAATCACCACAATGTCTGAATTGGCGGTAAGGGCATAGTCGTCACCCCCGGCAACGCGTGTGGAATAGCCATCAACAGCGGCTTGCTGCCAGGTGTCGAGAGCTTTCCCTTTGGCCATATTGCCTTGAATATCGATCAGTACTACTTCGTTAAACACGTCTGCGTGGGCGAGAACATTGGCACAGGTTGCACCGACATTTCCGGCGCCGACAACAGTAACTTTACTCATTGGTTAAAGGCTTTATTGAATTGGAAAAATAGATTTTGATGGCGCAAAAGTAGGGAAAAAAGAAATAAAAACTGGCAAATTTTCAGCATTTTGGCGGTGATTTCACCTGAAAAAACAGAAAAACCAACCCAATAAGGATGAAAAGGGATGCCGTCGCTTTACACGAAGATCAGGCCGCTTCACTTGCTGCCTTTTCCTGTTGTTTTTTGGCATAAGCTGCGGCTGCTTCCCGCACCCATGCGCCTTCCTCCCAGGCCTTTACCCGGGTGCGTAGCCTGTCGCGGTTACAAGGTCCGTTACCCTTCACTACGTTCCAGAATTCTTCCCAATTGATTGGCCCAAAATCGTAATGACCACGTTCCTCGTTCCATTTCAGTTCGGGGTCAGGAACAGACAATCCGAGCGGCTTGATTTGCTCCGCAATCATGTCTACAAAGCGCTGCCGCAATTCATCGTTGGAAAAGCGCTTGATTTTCCATTTCATGCTTTGAGCAGAATGCGGCGAATCGTTGTCGGATGGACCAAACATCATCACCGCCGGCCAGTACCAACGGTTGATGGCATCTTGCGCCATGGCGCGCTGTTCCTCCGACCCCTTTGAAAGCGCAAACAGCAAATCATAGCCCTGGCGTTGGTGAAAGCTTTCTTCCTTGCATACCCGCACCATTGCGCGGGCATAAGGGCCATAAGAACAACGGCACAATGGAATCTGGTTCATGATGGCAGCACCATCAACCAGCCAGCCAATGGCGCCAATGTCCGCCCAATTCAGGGTGGGATAATTGAAAATGGAAGAATACTTCGCCTTGCCTGAATGTAGGTCATTGATCATAGTTTCACGATCCACCCCCAGGGTTTCAGCGGCAGAATACAAGTACAAACCATGCCCGGCCTCGTCCTGGACTTTGGCCAGCAGAATTTGCTTCCGTTGCAGCGTTGGGGCGCGGGTAATCCAATTGCCTTCCGGCAGCATACCCACAACTTCACTGTGTGCATGCTGACTGATCTGGCGGATCAGCGTTTTGCGGTAGTCATCCGGCATCCAGTCTTTCGGTTCTATCCGGATTTCCTGGTCAATTTTCTGCTGAAAATGATCCGCAATCGAATGTGTTGACGCAGTTTTGGTGTCGCTATGCTCAGTCATGGTGCGTATTTTTGGTCTGTTTGGCCTTAGCCGGCGCTAAATTCGGCATAATTCCATAAAAACACACCCCTGAAGCTTTCGTTTAGAATCATTCTAAATTTTTTAACTTTTTTATTTGCCATACGCCACTAAAACACGGTATGCGGCGTTGTTAGTAGCAACAAGCGGAAATCCTGGGTTTTGAGCGATTTTTGACAATAATATTCACATTTCATATCAAAAGCGTATCTTTGCGGGCTATGAAAAAAACCACCCTTTGGCTGCTGTTGGCTGGAATCATTACGGCCGCCGGAGCTTGTAAAAGTTCATTTGAAAAAGTACGTGTTAGCGGCGATCCGGATCTTATTCTCCAGAAGGCCTTTGAGTACTATGAACAAGAGGAATATCAAAAATCGCAAACGCTTTTTGATCTGGTACTCAGCAATGTACGGGGTAAAAAAGATGCAGAAAAGGCCTATTTTGATTATGCCTATACGCATTACCATCTGAAGCAATATTTACTTTCCGCTTACTATTTCAAGAATTTCTCCAACACGTTCATTAACTCAGAATACCGCGAAGAGGCCGCCTTCATGTCTGCCTATTCCAACTATCAGTTATCGCCTACTTACCGGTTGGACCAGACAGCCTCCATAGATGCCATTGATGAGTTCCAGTTGTTTGTCAACCTCTTCCCCAAGAGCCCTAGGGTTGAGGAGTGCAATAAACTGATTGATGAATTGCGGCGTAAACTGGAACAAAAAAGCCTATGCGGAGGGAGAATTGTATTTTAATCTTCGACAATACCAATCGGCCGTAGTGTCTTTTGACAACCTACTGCGCGACTATCCGGAATCGCCGGATATTGAACGGGTAAGGTATTTGATTGCTAAGTCCGACTTTCTGTTGAGTAAAAACAGTATAGTGGAGAAAAAATCTGAGCGCTATACCGAAACCATCAAGCGTTGCGAAGATTTTCTGGGAAAGTTCCCCGATGGGAAATATACTAAGGAAATCAAGCAGATGAAAAAAGAGGCCGAAGCAGCGAAAAAGACGTCAAGAAATTGCTCAAACGCACCACATAACCCCAATTGTTTCAACTATAAATTTCAATTCTTTATATGAGTGATATCAAAAGCAAAGCACAGGGCCTTGATCCCAACATTCAACCCCGCGATGTGCTCGAACTGGTTGAAAAAACCGGTAACATTTACGAAAGCCTGGCCATTATCTCTAAACGCGCGCGCCAGATTTCGTCTGACCTTAAGTGGGAGATTCAACGCAAACTTGAAGAATTTGCAGTGCACACCGATACCATTGAGGAGGTGCAGGAAAACAAGGAGCAAATTGAAATCTCCAAGTTTTACGAGCGTCTCCCCAATACGCCCATTATCGCTGCCCACGAGTTCCTCAACGATGAGATTCAGTGGCGTTATGCAGAGGAAAAAGACCCAAAAGAACTGTAACACCGGATCTGCATGGCCGCATTCCTACTTGCGGCCATGCAGATTTTCCTTGCTGTTACATTTGCCTTACTTATGCCAGACTACTCCAATGTTATTCTCGGTGTAAGTGGCTCTATCGCCGCTTACAAAGCAGCCCATCTGACGAGGCTACTGGTCAAAAGCGAGGCTGCCGTTCAAGTACTGATGACGGAAGCGGCAACCGGCTTCATTACCCCCCTTACCCTATCCACACTTTCCAAACGCCCGGTCTTTTCCAGTGTACATGCTGATGAGGCCTGGAACAATCATGTGGAACCCGGCCTTTGGGCAGATGCCTTGCTCATCGCTCCGGCAAGTGCCAACACCCTCGCCAAAATGGCAGCCGGCATTTGCGACAACATACTCACCGCGGTTTACCTCTCTGCGCGCTGCCCCGTTTTTGTAGCACCAGCCATGGATGTCGACATGTGGCACCATCCCAGTACCCGGCGAAACATCGCTACCCTCGAATCGTATGGCGTTCACATCATCCCTGTAGGGCACGGTGAACTGGCCAGTGGATTGGTTGGAGACGGGCGGATGGCGGAACCAGAAACAATTGTTGCTTTTCTGGACAACTTTTTCCAAAAAAACCTGCCCTTACAAGGCAAAAAAGCCCTGGTTACTGCAGGACCAACCCACGAACCGCTGGACCCCGTCCGCTTTATTGGCAACCATTCCAGCGGAAAGATGGGGATTGCCGTGGCGGAGGAATTGGCCAGACAGGGCGCTACAGTGGATTTGGTTTTAGGACCTACGCATTTGCGCCCAACAGATCCCCGCGTAAAGGTGCACAACGTGGGCTCAGCCCAGGAAATGTTCGCGGTATGTGAAGGGCTGTTTGCAGGAATGGATATTGCGGTGCTCGCTGCGGCGGTGGCCGATTACCGGCCGGCGCAGTATTCTGATACAAAAATTAAGAAAAGAACCGACGAGATGCAGATCGCGCTGGCCAAAACCGTGGATATTGCTGCCACGTTGGGTAAGATCAAAAAATCGCATCAGATTTTTGTGGGATTTGCCCTCGAAACCGATCGGGAAAAGGAGCATGCGCAGGAAAAACTGGAGCGCAAAAATTTTGATTTCATTGTTTTGAACTCCCTGCGTGATGCCGGCGCCGGATTTGGTCACGACACCAACAAAATCAGTATCTACCGTCGCGACGGAAGCGGCACGACCTTTGATCTTAAAAGTAAAAAAGCCGCTGCACAGGATATTGTCACAGAAATCATCCGGGCAGCCAACCATGAGGCCTAATAATGCGTCATAACTGGCATACTATTTTCCCACAGCACAGCGTTTCCCGTTTATGAAATTTATACCACGTTTTTTTCCACTTTTTTCCCTTTTGCTCAGCGCCTGGTCCCTTTCAGCACAGGGTGAATTGAATTGTACGGTCCGTATTTCCACCCCACAACTCCAAAACACCGACCGAAAAGTATTTGACAAGTTGGAGGTAGCGCTTCGCGACTTTCTCAATACGAACAAATGGACCAACGACCAGTTTGAGCCGGACGAGCGCATAAAATGCAATTTCATCCTGACCATTTCTACGGAAATGGACAACAATACCTTTAATGGAGAACTTGCCGTACAGGCGGTACGTCCTGTTTTCGGCAGCGGATACGAAACACCACTGCTCTCCCACCTTGATAAAGATGTAACCTTCAGTTATGAGCAGAACCAACCGATTGAATTTCTGCGCGACGCTGCCGACAACCAGAACCTGGCTGCCGTTTTGTTTTTATGCCAACCTGATACTGGGAATGGATTACGATTCCTATTCCCTCTACGGCGGCGACCCCTACTTCCTGACGGCTCAAACCCTCGTCACCAATATTCAAAACTCGAGCACCAACAAAAGTAGCGGCTGGCGCCCCAGTGATGGCGGCAAAAACCGAAACCGGTATTGGATCATGGAAAACCTGCTCAATCCACGCATCAAGTCATATCGCGCAGCCATGTATACCTACCACAGAAAAGGGCTGGACATGATGTCGACCAATACTGATGCCGGAAAAACGGCTATCCTGCAGTCGCTGGAAGAAATTGACAAGGTCAGCACCGCCTACATCAACTCTATGATTGTCCAGATGTTCGCCAATGCCAAAAAGGACGAATTGGTGGAAATGTGGAAAACAGGCACCAAAACGCAAAAAGATCGGGTCTTTCAGATTATGACCAAAATTGACCCCGTAAATACCCAGCGTTACAAGGATATGGGGGTTTTTTAAGCCCTGAACTTCAATCCCTGAACGAATACCTACGCTATTTCATCGAATACCCCGGGGACTTCCGTAGTTTTGCCAGAACTTCGGAAGTCCCCGTTTGTTATACACCTTTTTACCTCAACCATAAGATTGCGCATTAACTCTGTAGATGGATACGATAGTAAATATTTCTCAATTCCTGCTCAGCCTCTCGCTGCTGATTATCCTCCACGAAATGGGTCACTTTTTGCCCGCCAAATGGTTCAAGACCCGCGTCGAAAAATTCTTTCTGTTTTTTGATTTCGCCCCTTTTAATGCCTTGTTTTCCTTTAAGCGCGGTGAAACAGAATACGGCATCGGCTGGCTCCCACTTGGAGGTTACGTGAAAATTTCGGGAATGGTTGACGAGAGCATGGATACCGAATCGCTCAACGCTCCACCCCAGCCATGGGAATTTCGCTCCAAGCCCGCCTGGCAACGCCTTATTATTATGCTGGGTGGCGTTACCGTCAATTTCCTCCTTGGCTTTTTCCTTTTTGCCATGATCCTTTGGAACTGGGGAAAGGCCTATTACCCCAATGACGGTTTGCAATACGGAATCGCTTACGACTCACTGATGATTAAGCAGGGCTTCCAGCAAGGCGATATCATTATGCAAATAGGTGATGAGCCCGTGGATCGCATCAATGAAGGCGCTTTTCGGGAAGCCGTTGTGCTGCACGACGTTCGGACAATTACGGTAAAGCGGAACGGACAAAACCAGCAAATCTCCATCCCTGAACAAAGCGTGCAAGATTTCGCCAAGCACCGGACTTCGCTGATGCAACCACGCCTGCCGTTTGTGGTGGAAGAGGTTGCCAGTGGTAAACCCGCCGACCTGGCTGGCCTGCAAAAAGGTGACAGGGTAGTTGCCATCAACGGCAACACCGTAGAATATTACGACCAGTTCACTCCAATTGCACAGCAGAACAAAAGCAAGGAAGTCAATATGACGCTCCTGCGTGGCGCCGATACCATCAATACCAAAATCACACTGAGCAGTGCCGGCTTGATTGGCGTTCAGATGAAAACAGAAGGATTTTATGCCATTGGCCATCAAAGTACAGCCTGGCAGAGGCATTCCCGGGTGGCGTACACGAGGGCATGGGCTTTTTGAATACCCAACTGAGTGCTTTTGGCAAAATGATCAGTGGCCAACTCAATGTGAATGAAAACCTCGGCAGCCTCATCAGCATCGGCAAGATGTATGGCACTACCTGGAACTGGGAGCGGTTCTGGACCCTAACGGCTTCCTTGAGCATCCTGCTGGCCTTTATGAACCTCCTGCCCATCCCGGCACTGGATGGCGGCTATGTGCTGTTTCTGCTCTGGGAAGTCGTTACAGGCCGCAAAGTAAGCGACAAGTTCATGGAAAAGGCCGTCACCTTTGGCTTCTTCCTGCTGATCGGTCTGATGATTTATGCCTTCGGACTCGATATTTGGCGGCATTTTATTCAAAAATTGTTTTAAAAAGCGCGGAATACAGGATGCTGTCACCACCCAGTACGGCATCCTGTATTCCATAACTTTGATCCTGAATCTTGAATTACTTCGAATTTTATCAACTTCCCATTGCCTTCCGCGTAGATGAAGTGGAACTTAAACGCTTGTTCTACGCCAAGAGCAAGCAGTTTCATCCCGATTTCCATACGCTTTCAGATGAAACAGAGCAGGAAAAAATGCTCGAAATGGCTACGCTCAACAATGAGGCCTATAAAACCCTCTCAGACCTCGATGCCCGAATCCGGTATGTACTGCAGCTAAAAGGCCTGTTGGGCGAAGAAGAGCAAGCAGCCAAACTCCCGCAGGACTTTTTGATGGACATGATGGACATCAACGAGCAACTCATGGAACTGGAATTCGACTTTGACGCCGATCGCTATCAGGACACGCTGAAGAGCCTGGAGGCGCTTGAAAATGGGCTCGAAGCAAACGTAAAGCCCATTTTGGATCAGTATTCCGACCCGGGTAACTCGGCTGATCTGGAAATAGTAAAAGAATATTTTCTAAAAAAGCGTTACTTGTTGCGCATTCGAGAAAACCTCTCTAAATTTGCGCTCCCAAATCAACCATGAACAACAAAATATGTGCGCGGGAATGGCGGAATGGTAGACGCGCTGGTCTCAAACACCTGTGACTTCACGGTCGTGCGAGTTCGAGTCTCGCTTCCCGCACCAAAGTCGCTCCGGAAATCCGGAGCGGCTTTTTTGCCTTGCTTTTTTCATTGTTACCTTGTATCATTGTTGCATTGTTGCATTGTTGCATTGTTGCATTGTTTTTATTAGCACATTGGCCTCATTATAAAATGCCGCTCCTTACCACCAGCGATGGTTCCACGACCATTTACTCCGACCAATATGGTGTGACCTACCACTCCATACACGGAGCGGTAACAGAATCGGCGCATGTATTCATCAATGCGGGCCTGCGGTACAAGGCAGTAGTGCAGCAAGATATTGCCATCCTGGAAACGGGATTCGGGACTGGACTGAATGCTTTTTTGACCAAGATAGAGGCCGAGCGCCGCAACCTTAATGTCCGTTATACCGGATTGGAAATTCAACCGATCCAAACCTGGGAAGCTGCGGAACTCGACTATGCAGAAGCCCTGCTGGTGCCTGAGCAGAAGGGCCTGTTTCTGAGTTTGCACCAGTGTGCCTGGGAAGCGGTGCACGAACTCTCCGATAATTTCACTTTTCAAAAATGCCAAACGCCCATACAGGAGTTTTTGGCGGAAGAAAAGTTCGACATTATTTATTTTGATGCCTTTGCCCCACAGGCCCAGCCAGAATTGTGGACGGAAGCGGTATTTGCCCACATGTACGCCTCCCTAAAGCCAGACGGAGTGCTGGTGACTTATTGTGCCCAGGGGGCCTTTAAACGCACGCTAAAAAAAGTGGGCTTTACGGTAGAGCGCCTGGAGGGGCCTCCTGGGAAGCGGGAAATGACACGAGCGACGAAGTAGCACTCAAACGCCTGCGTCCGCCGCGGCGGATAGGAGCCCGAAAGCCCTCATTCGAAATCGATGCTTACCCAACAAAAAAGGCCCCATCCTTCCGAATGAGACCTTCCTTTTGTGGCGGAGACAGGACTTGAACCTGCGTCCGCCGCGGCGGATAGGAGCCCGAAAGCCCTCATTCGAAATCGATGCTTACCCAACAAAAAGGCCCCATCCTTCGAATGAGACCTTCCTTTTGTGGCGGAGACAGGACTTGAACCTGCGTCCGCCGCGGCGGATAGGAGCCAAGCCCTCATTCGAAATCGATGCTTGCCCAACTAAAAAGGCCCCATCCTTCCGAATGAGACCTTCCTTTTGTGGCGGAGACAGGACTTGAACCTGCGTCCGCCGCGGCGGATAGGAGCCCTCTTTCGAAATCGAGGCTTGCCCAACTAAAAAGGCCCCATCCTTTCGAATGAGACCTTCCTTTTGTGGCGGAGACAGGACTTGAACCTGCGTCCGCCGCGGCGGATAGGAGCCATTGCTAAATATCTGCTAGCCACCTTGGCAACATTGCTTTTAACCATTCTCTACCAACCCCGCTCTTTAGGTATTTTTCCCGTTGCATAGCTTCTGATTTTGTTTCATATTCTTCAGTATGCACAAGCACCCATGGACGATATTTAATTGTCCACCCCTTATTGCCTAATTCATTGTGCGATTTCAGACGCTCTTCAAGGTTAGCGGTAAAACCAACATATGACTTCGAGTAAGTCTTTGAAAACAATATGTAGACAGTATAATTCATCCCAACAAAACAGGCCCCATCCTTTCGAATGAGACCTTCCTTTTGTGGCGGAGACAGGACTTGAACCTGCGTCCGCCGCGGCGGAGCCCGAAAGCCCTCATTCGAAATCGAGGCTTACCCAACTAAAAAGGCCCCATCCTTTCGAATGAGACCTTCCTTTTGTGGCGGAGACAGGACTTGAACCTGCGTCCGCCGCGGCGGATAGGAGCCCGAAAGCCCTCATTCGAAATCGAGGCTTACCCAACTAAAAAGGCCCCATCCTTTCGAATGAGACCTTCCTTTTGTGGCGGAGACAGGACTTGAACCTGCGTCCGCCGCGGCGGATACGAGCCCGAAAGCCCTCATTCGAAATCGAGGCTTACCCAACTAAAAAGGCCCCATCCTTTCGAATGAGACCTTCCTTTTGTGGCGGAGACAGGACTTGAACCTGCGTCCGCCACGGCGGATAGGAGCCATTGCTAAATATCTGCTAGCCACCTTGTCAAAATTGCTTTTAACCACTCTCTACCAACCCCGCTCTTTAGGTATTTTTCCCGTTGCATAGCGCCTGATTTTGTTTCATATTCTTCAGTATGCACAAGTACCCATGGACGATATTTAATTGTCCACCCCTTATTGCCTAATTCATTGTGCGATTTCAGACGCTTTTCAAGGTTAGCGGTAAAAACAACATATGACTTTGAGTAAGTCTTTGAATACAATATGTAGACAGTATAATTCATCCTAACAAAAAAGGCCTCATCCTTCCGAATGAGACCTTCCTTTTGTGGCGGAGACAGGAATTGAACCTGCGTCCGCCGCGGCGGATAGGAGCCCGAAAGACCTCATTCGAAATCGATGCTTATTCAACTAAAAAGGCCCCATCCTTCCGAATGAGACCTTCCTTTGTGGCGGAGACAGGACTTGAACCTGCGTCCGCCGCGGCGGGATAGAGCCGAAAGCCCTCATTCGAAATCGATGCTTGCCCAACTAAAAAAGGCCTCATCCTTCCGAATGAGACCTTCCTTTTGTGGCGGAGACAGGACTTGAACCTGCGTCCGCCGCGGCGGATAAGAGCCCTCATTCGAAATCGAGGCTTACCCCAAAAAGGCCCCATCCTTCCGAATGAGACCTTCCTTTTGTGGCGGAGACAGGACTTGAACCTGCGTCCGCCGCGGCGGATAGGAGCCCTCATGCGAAAACGAGGCTTACTCAACTAAAAAGGCCCCATCCTTCCGAATGAGACCTTCCTTTTGTGGCGGAGACAGGACTTGAACATGCGTCCGCCGCGGCGGATAGGAGCCCTCATTCGAAATCGAGGCTTACTCAACTAAAAAGGCCCCATCCTTTCGAATGAGACCTTCTTTTTGTGGCGGAGACAGGACTTGAACCTGCGTCCGCCGCGGCGGATAGGAGCCCGAAAGACCTCATTCGAAATCGATGCTTATTCAACTAAAAAGGCCCCATCCTTCCGAATGAGACCTTCCTTTTGTGGCGGAGACAGGACTTGAACCTGCGTCCGCCGCGGCGGATAGGAGCCCGAAAGCCCTCATTCGAAATCGATGCTTGCCCAACTAAAAAGGCCTCATCCTTCCGAATGAGACCTTCCTTTTGTGGCGGAGACAGGACTTGAACCTGCGTCCGCCGCGGCGGATAGGAGCCCGAAAGCCCTCATTCGAAATCGATGCTTGCCCAACTAAAAAGGCCTCATCCTTCCGAATGAGACCTTCCTTTTGTGGCGGAGACAGGACTTGAACCTGCGTCCGCCGCGGCGGATAGGAGCCATTGCTAAATATCTGCTAGCCACCTTGGCAAAA
>JADJUJ010000018.1 GCA_016710765.1 Lewinellaceae bacterium
CTATGGAAGAATTATCGCATGCCAATTTTGTAGACAGTGGCAATGCAAAAAGGCAACCGCAGACAAAAGATGTGAACGATAAGGACCAACTTGCATACAATTCGAACTGGCGGATGGTGGCGGCGGCCCTGTACCGCCGGCCGGTGGATTCCAAAATTTTTGGGTCGTAGAACTGGATGTTACCGAACTGGAGGCTTATGTGCAGCGCAAACGCACCCGAGGGCTCAAAATCGCTTTTCTTACATCTGTTTATTTAGCGGTTGCCCGCGCGTTGCGGGAGAGGTGCCAGGTGAACTGCTATATTCGTCGCGGTAAAACCATCCACCGGGAGCAGGTTGACGCTACGGTAAGCGTTCTGATGGAAAAGGGTTCGGAAATGAGTTCGATTGCTGTGCCCAATGCCGACCAAATGACGCTCCAGGAACTGGTGCTGTTTTTTCAAACGTCCGTACAAGCGGCGCGGCGAGGCGAAAACGCCACCATGCGCAAGAAAAACTGATTGCCGCCATACCTGGCCGTTTCGGGCCTGGATACTGAACTTGATCAGGGAAACTTACCAATGAATGGGGCATTTTCCCCTGCCAGGACTGGGGCTCTCCGCCAACGGCTGGGTCTTTTATTTTGTCCAATATCGGATCGATTGGACTTGAGATGGGGTATCCTGCCCTTTTTCCCTCTGCCAATTTTGCGTTTGTGCTGATAAGTACGGGCGGGCTCTCCACCAAACCTGCGGTTTGTGAACGATACTATTGTGCCACGCCGCATGTCACAACTTGGCGCTGCACTCGATCACCGCGTGGTTGATGCAATTCACGGAGGGCGGTTGTTCAATGACCTAAAAGCGTTGCAGCACCCCGAAGTGTCCGAGCAAAAGCCACAATGGCTGAGCGCAAAAAAAATACCATGGCCTGATTACGCAGCCATTTTAAAGGAGATCGCAAAGTGGGGCGCCAACTTACTGCGGAAGGCAAAGTTGCCGATTACATCCCGGAACTGGCGCGTTTCTCTCGTGAAAGTGTGGCATGGCCTTGTGCACTGCGGACGGCCAAATGTATACCGTTGGCGATGCCGGCTTAAGCGTTTTTCCATTCAAAGTATTTCCAAGGTGTTTACCCTGGGGATGACCATCCGCCTGGTAGGTAAAGCCTTGTTCAGTCGTGGGCAAGGAACCTTCAGGCAATCCGTTTAACTCACTGGTGCAACCAGAGTATGAAAAGGGCATTCCCCGCAATCCTTTCATTAATGCCGGCGCCCCTGGTGGTTACCGACGAACTGCTCAGCCATACACCAGATGCCGCCAGTGGTGTGCTGGGTTGTGTACGGAAAATTAGCGGGAGTCCTACCGTACAATACGATTTGGCGGTAAGGCCTCTACAGGCGTGGTAATGGCTTTACCAACGCCGCGCTGGGCAATTTTCTCAAAGCCGGCCACAACCTCAAAAACGGAGAGAGGAGGTGCTGGAAGCCTATTTTTACCACTGTTCTCTGGCCATGTCCTGTGAAGATCGGCTCCGGGCGTTTCACTTTCTGGCGAATCACGGCGTAATGGAGCAGGTGGCCCGAGATTGCTCCAGCGAAAGTCAGCGCCAAACGGCTCAACGCCATTATGCTCAGTTGCGGTTTTTATGATGAAGCCGGTGAGTTGGCTTTCCGGGTCGGTTTACCAGGGAAAAGCGGGGTTGGCGGCGGCACTCGCTGCACGGTCGCTGCCTGGAAAGTGGAGCGTAGCAGTATGGAGCCCGGCCATTAATCGGCAGGAACTCCGTAGCCGGCATGAAGACCGGGAATTGCTGACCACCCTAACGGGGAGTCCATTTTAACGCGCATATTTGCATGCTATCCTGCAGGTAAGCATGGATTGCCAGCGAAATGGAAAACGCCAGTTGGCGTAGTATATATTGCCTGGATTTGGGAATGGTGTCTGGAAATCCAGGCAAAGTCTACCGCGTAAAAATGTAGTACATCAACGCCCAGTGCGATGGGGGCGATCGTCACGATGATAATGAACCTACGGTTTTCCTCTCTGTCTTTGGCGGTGACTTTATTGTTGGAATTGGAGGAGGTTCTCTCAAGTTTTTGCGCTTTACGGTCATGTGTATTCATATTAAAAAGGTTAGATAATTCAGAATGGTGGGGCCATTGACGAAAGTCCTTATTTTCTGAACATACAGATTCAGCCATTTCAGCAGTAAAAAATGCGGAGGCCAACAGCAGCAGCACGAAATTAACCCAGAAAAAGCATTTGCCTTGTGGTCGTACTGATCCCGTTATGGTGGGCAACACCGCTGGAGCTGTTTCCTATTGACGTTGACAATACCCCGCCACCCATCATAAGGCCCGCTTTATGCGGGTGGCGCCATTTCTGACTGCCGACAAGCCGATTGGGCCTCAAACACAATTCGCCGATGGTCACGACACCGTAGGTGCCGATAATCCACCAGACAGAGGCTTTCGCTCCCGTTATGGCAGGAATACACCGCCCAAAACGGTTACCAGTGTGGAAAAGTGCGGTTACGATCAACCCAAGGCCCATTTTGCAGGGGTAGTGGGTTCTTTTTGCGTTTTTTCACCATTAGTCAAAAAACCATACCAGCAACGGCGTCAGCAAAATGACGAAAAATGGATTGACCGACTGGTAGATTTCTGTTGAACGGTTTTGAGCCCTTGGCCCACTGGAGGGTATTTGTCTTTCGACAGGTTGCTGTGGTAGGCGGCAGACCTTCCGTCATAAGCAATACTGCGGTCGCACGGGGGTCTTTGTGCGTGCGGAACTGGTCATCGTAAATGGGATAAAGTTCCCGGTTCATTGGGGACTTCTAGACCATGCCCATAAACTTGGCGGGTGTTTCCATCCAGATATGGCTCGAGCGATCGGTATAGAACTCTGCCCAGGTGGTCATGCGGTACCGTTTTGTTTAAATACCGCCCAAAACATAATAACTACCGCGTAAATGGCCAAAAGTGCACCGAGACCGAGATTTTCCTCAATGGGCGCTTTCCACAGGATCCAGAGGAAGGCCAATAACGTGGAAGTGAGCCAAAGATGAAAGCGTCGGTGGAATCGGAACCAAGGATGTTGCCGGGAACATTCCAGGCCAGGAAGCCCGTAACTAATGCCAGGAACCAGTGCGGAAATCGCAGGGTAACCGCCGGTGCGCCCGGAGTGGCCAGCGTTTTCTTCTGCATGCTCGACTTTTAAAGGCAAGGAAAAACCACGACCTATAAACATGCCGATACCCGGCAGCGGCAAGAGCATAACCCAACCATAGGTATTGCGAAAATAGCAGCCACAAAATTGCAGATGAGTGCGCCTATGGTAACGCCCATATAAAAGATGTTGTACCCGTCGTCCTTGAAACCTTTGTATTGCTCCCAGTTGGATAAATTACCCAGCAGGGTTGATATGTTGGGTTTCAAAGCCATTGACAAGAGGATCAACGCCAGCGCCGAATAAAAAACAGGCAAATTGTTCGGCACTGCCAGCAAGAGTACCCCAAACCCATGAGGAGGCCACCGATGATGATGCTGATGCGAAAAACCCAGCACCCGGTCAGCCCGTAAGCCACCAATAAATGGCGTTACGTAGGCCAGTGCAATGAAGGTTCCACATGTGTCGGAAGCCAGTTCCCCGCTGCATGCCTAACCCCCATTTGGTGGTATCGGTCATTGTACAAAAGGAAGATTCCTATCATCAGGTAGTAACCGAATCGTTCCCACATTTCCAGTAAGGAAGAAAGGTAGCGCGGCAGAAGTGTCGTTTCATGGCAAAGCAGTTGGTGTATTTCAGTGGAAAAGGTGGTTGGTGAAAGGTTCAGTGGCAAAATAGCAGCAAAAATGCAGTTGTGCAAGAATTGCCAACTTATCTTTATGCACAGGCTGGTGTTATTTCGAACTTTTGTTGCTCCGATCTCCCAGCAGCCCGAATGAACCAGCACGTTGGGTTGTTGCGGTATCCTGCGCGCCGTGCACAAAATAGTATTACTCTGCCTTTTTTCTCCGGCTTCTTACCGGGGAGGGCTGTCCTGGCACAACAAAAGGATGTTCACGCAAAGTCAAGCCCCCAAACCTAATGGTCCTTCCGTGTTGCCCGAAGATCATGGGGATACCGATAGTGTATTGGTTACCATCATTTTCGCACCAACAGGATAAAAACCTGGCAGAAATAAGGCGAAAACTGGAAGCGCAGGGTTTTAAAGACTTAGTTTCCACCGCCGACCTGCAGGTGTCAAGCCGGCCATAGCCATGGGATATGGCCATATTACGATTATGGCGCCTGCAAAAGCGGTGCGCAGGCTGAACCCTTTCCCTTGAAAATGGCGCCTGGGGTTTCTCGATACCCGTTATCCACCTTACCTACGATTACAAGCCCACTGGCAGGAATACCTTGAGTTGCGGGATAGCCCGGAAGACCGGGACTAACTCCAAGCGTTGGTCATTGGCAATGCCTAACTTTACCAATGACCAAAACGCAATCTGGCCACCTGGGCAGTACCTTAATGATCTGTAAAGTAAGTTCTGGCGTTGCGCCCAACATTCGACTGCATCTGCGTGCCATCGTGGTAGTTGTCTCCATCGATTTGATTTGGCGCATTGCGCTTATACAACTCAACTTCCCAACGAGGGTTATTGATTTCCCCGGCAGTGGAGTGCAGGGGCGGAATCCTCTGCGAGCGACTGGCTGTAGAATAAAAATTTCACGTTTTGCTGCTTTGGTTTTGGGGAAATTGTAATAAATCCAGATTTCGCAGGGTGGGGCAGAGGGTCGTCCTCCACATGCACAATATCATCTGGCGTTCCATAGCGCATGTAAATGCGGCCACGGTCGGATTCAAATCCGTGCCGGAATCCTGTGTTGAATTTTTTCATCCACCGCATTGCTGTTTCCATATACAGGAATAAGCCAATTCCGGGCTGTTCGGATTTGCTGCGCAAAATGACGGAACAGGAAGGCCCGCATCGATTTCAACTCACTTCCTTGCAGGAGGATATTTCTCAGAATTTCGCTTTCGGAGCCCAGCACCACAGGTGACATGGCGCGCAAGGCATAGCGCACTGTTCCTCATTCATGTCCTGCACAAATTGATGCGAAATCAGTTCTTCGGTTAACTCGGCATCGGTGACCTGCAAAATGGATTGCTGCGTTGGAACTGGATGCTTCTGCTGGTGAGCAATTCATTGATGGTACTGCGTACTTCGATGGCTGAGTACATAATTGCCACCGGGCGTGCTACCGATGTCCATGGGTGCAATAATAAGGTCTACATCCGACGCCCGCTTGCGCTGGGTAGCGGTGTTCACCTGTTCTTTCTCATTGCCCAATTCCCGCTCAATGACGTACGCAGGCTGTATTGTCCGTTCGGGAAGTCCGCCCTGGTGTGGTAAATTTCGGCGCAGAAGGCAAGGGTCAGGGCGGCACGGTCGTAAAAAGCAAAGGGCAGAGGTTCCAGGAAAACCCCCGTTTTTATGGAAAGGGCTTTCGCCATCTTCCGGCCGAAAATCACGCAGCAAGACAATTTCCGACAGGTACAGACCATCCGTTGATCCGGACGTTTAATGGCGTTGAAATTGATCCGTATTGGCAGGGTCGTATACGTCTTTTGTGCTCACCTCCAGGGTGTATTCGCCGTTGGGCACCATGAAGCGTTTGACATCCAGTAAGGATTCAGGGCTTTGGACCTCAGGGCTGTTCAGCACGTATTTTCATAATTTACCACCTTATCTCCCCGCTTTAATTAGGATGGAGTACTTTCCACGGAATTTACATTCGGCTGCTGCCAGATGTTGGTAGTTCACGGAGCCTGCCGCTTGCTTCCAGGCTGACTTCACATAGGGCTTCCCTTCCGCCGAAAAGATGGCGTAGGAGACACCTGTGTCAAGCGCATGGGCAAAAGGAAACAGCAGCAGTGAAAAGATTCGGGGATTTGGCGAAGCAAGTTCTGTTTCATAGCGCAAAATTTAGTGGTGAAACCCCGAAAACAGTGGTTGCCGCAAATATCTGTAATTCGAACTTTATCGTCCGACAGATTTTTACAAAAAGTCCAGGTTTCTACTAAACAAAATACAAAAAACGACGAACGATCAGGGGCGTACAGGGAGTATCACTGCAGAGGGATACTGCTTTGAATGGAATACCTTAATGTTTGGGGAATAAAATCTTCATCCTTTGCGTGGTATATGTCGATGAACTGCTGTGGGTTGCGGTCTGCCCAACGGAAACCAGCTCGCTTTGCACCTGAATCATCAATCGGTGCCGGGTAAAGCCAGCGCAACATCGGGCATTCGAGGCAGATTACGGGTGGGTTGGCCCGGTACAAAGGCTTGGTTTTTCCGGCTGTTGCGGAAGCGGCCGCATGATTTCTCCCGAACCAGCATCTGGTACCCACCCATTGGCACGCCATTGGAACTGCCAGAAAGGTGTCTGGAAAACGTCGATCAGTTTGACCACCACATCGGCATCGGTGGTACCCAGGCTGATCCACAAATCAGCAGTCACAGGCCCTGTAACGGTCACGGCTTCCTGTAAAACGCCCGAATCGTACACCAATACATCGGGCCTGCGGGAAGCAAGCGCTGGTCATCAGTCGCGTACTCGCGGGTGCGGCGGAGATGCACGTCCTCGGTGTACGGAACTGGATGGGCGGATCGCTGCGGTATTCATCGAATCCTTTGCCGCTGGGCAGTATAGTATTAAGACCACCATTTTCCTGGAAAAAATACTTTTTGGGCGTCGCACTTTTTGGCGGCCACTGGTCGTAGAAGGTCCAGTGGTTGCTGCCGGTTTTCGAATATGCTGGCATCGGCGAGGTCCATCGTGCCCCGGTCCTCGAGGTAGTATTCAAAAACTTGAACCAGAGTTCCTGTTGGTAATAGTTGCTGGTATTTTCGCCAAATCAACATTGCCCAGTTTGTTGCCATCGGTTCGGGCCCAGCATCCATGCAGGGGCCTTCTACGATCCGATTTTGAACGGTGTTCCATTTGCTGTTCTATGGCTTTGTAAGCTTCAAAGCGCAAAGCAATCCTCGGCATCAAACAACCCGCCGACGGTCATTACCGCTGGGCGAACGTTTTTGAGGTGAGGGCGCGGGTTGCGTGCCTGCCACCACGCGTCGTAGTTGGGTGTTCCATCAATTCATTCCAGAAGGGAATGCCCTCGTGCAGGTGTTTCGTATTGAAGCTGGGCAAGGCGCCTGTTTGGAGGTAAAAAGTGTAATTGCCGGTGCTGTTCCAATCTGAAAATCCGGGCGCCCCCTGAACGTCGTAAGTTCGGGCCTGGGTTTCCCAAATCCGGAAAAAAGAGAAGGCATCCATCTGGAAAAAGCACCGTTATGGTGAAAGTCGTCGCCAATGAACCAATCGGTCACCGGCGCCTGCGGCGAAACGGCCTTGATGGCCCGGATGGTATCGGCAGAATGGCCATGGTGGCATAGAATCCGGGATAGGAAATGCCGTATACACCAATGCGCCCCATTGAAATTCGGTAAATTCCGGATCAGCCATTCGGCAGTATCAGAAAGTGTCTGAGGGCTTCCGTCAACATCCTGGATACTTTTTGTTGGGGAGTAAAGGTCGCACATCGACCAACATACGCCTTCGTCATATATTTGCCGCGTACATCCTGCGTTATCCAGATATACACCGATTTGGCCAGCGCTATGTTCTGAAACCGCCCGTAAACTGATCAATTCCATAGGGAGAACAGGAATAGGGCGTACGCTTTAGCATGACAGGGTATTTCACAGACTGGCCTTGGGGCAAATAGATGGAGGTAAACAATTTAACGCCGTCCCGCATAAGGGATCATTACTCGATTTTGTCGTAATTTGCCTTTACGAAGTCGGTATTCTGATTAGCAGTGGCAAAATTGTTAAAACAAGAAAATAAGTACAGTATAAAGACGCATGTTCGGGTAGATTTCAGGCCTAACAAAAAAACAGGGCTTGGTTTTAGCCCGCAATTTTAACAGTAAATCAGACAAATGACAATTTCACCGGAACTACTTCCGGGTTATTTAACCCTTGCTGCCATTATGAAAAATAGCACCCTGCTTGGCGGGGGTAATTGAACAAATGCTCCTGGGCAGGCCCCGGCGCAAGTCGGCTGGAACCAACGAAGCGTCGTGGAAAACGTGGCGGGGCCTTGGATGGCTCAGTGGCGCCTGGATTTGCCTTTGGTTTACCCTCCAGGTTTATCTGGTCGATTTGGAAATGGCGGCCACATGCCGTGTTGTTTTTGGAAGGTTGCAGGGTTGCCATTGGTACCATTTACCTCACAGGATATTGGGCAGGCTGGTGCTCGACAACACCTCAGAAATTGCCGGAGTTTTGCCAACGGTTTCCCTGATGCATTATGTCCTGCGTGTTACGATCTACATCATTGGATCGCTGATCATACTGGCGCTCTTCGACATTTCCATCACGCCGATGCTGACGGCACTGGGTGTCGGCGGACTCGCCGTTGCCCTCGCACTGCAGGATACGCTCAGTAACCTGTTTGCGGGTATTCAAATAATAGCGTCGAGAAAGTTACAGCCTGGCCAGTACATCACCCTGGAAGGCTTGCAGGAGGGATACATCACCGACATTACCTGGCGGAATACCACCATTCAAACCCTGCGCAATACATTGGTCATCGTTCCCAACAAAACCATCGCATCGTCCATTATTACCAATACCTGGCTGCCCGACAGCGAGATTTCTGTATTGGTAGAGTGCAGTGTGCATTACAAAAGCAACCTTGAGGAGGTGGAACGTTTGGTGATTGCAGCGGCCCAACAACTGCAGATCGACCACGAAGGCGCTGTGTCTTCGCATGAGCCCGCCGTCCGGTTTTATGCTTTTGGTCCCTCCAGTATCGATTTCAGGGTGGGGCTTCGCGCCATCAACTACGAATGGCAGTATGCTTTGCGCAGCGAAATGATCAAGCGGTTACACAAACTTTTTCAGGAGGAAGGAATTGTTATTCCCTATCCGATTCGAACCCTGGAAATGGATGCCGATATGTTGCAGGATATCCGCCGCAGCAACGAACAGTAGGGCTGAGTACAAGTGAGCATTCGCAAACCACTTTATTTCGAGTATAACAGGTACTATTTGCTTTGCAGCAGCCTAACTGTAGTAGGCGCTTTGCGGCTGAAACTGGCGAGGGTGACGCCTTTAGCCGTAACATGGTATTTGCCCGCTTTTAAAGCAGGGAGCATAAAATACCAAGCCTCGGTGTCGTTATTGAATGAGTGTTCCAATATTATTTTGCCCGTATCGTCGCGTAACTCTACCTGCAGGTTGGCCACCGGTGTTTCATCCATCAGAATATATACGCGGTCAATTTTAACCACTGCTACGACTTGTGGTTGTTCGATTTCTTGTGCATTGGCGATCATTTGAAAGCAAAGGGCAAAAGCAAAAGGAAGTATTTCGTTTTTCATAATTTTCAATTTGTCCCAATAGACGGGTATACCGTAGAAAAGGTTGCAGTTGAAAGCCACTTTTATGGTCAACACTCGCTGGGGGATAAACGACTTGTTTTGATCGATTAAGCCTTGGTACATTGTAACCTAAGTTTTATTGCATTTTGGCTGAATCTTTTGACACCATGCATCGGCTATTTTTACGAGTAGCGCTGCTATCCACACAAAAATAGACTTGCCTGGAGCCAAAATTTTCTATCCAAACATCAAACAACAGGTTACAATGTACTAAGACGGTTTTATCCAACCTAAAACACTGTTGAAACATCTTTTAGGCTGATTGCGATAAAAAACCTGTAATATTTTGAAGAATTGGAAATTTGCAGAACTTGTTTGAGCCTGCTAATGAGAGAATTCAAAATTTATCAACACCATATTCAACGAGGACTGCATCGCCGGGATGGCGCGGCATCTGCCCGATCATTCGGTCGACCTCGTTATTACCGATCCACCTTTCGGCATTGAATTTCAGGCCAAGCGCGCCAATTACAACCGCAAGGGCGACCGGGTACTGGAGGGCTATTCCGAGATTGAAGGCCAGGACTACCTGGCCTTTACGCGTGCCTGGTTACATGAGGTGAAAAGGGTACTCAAACCGGAGGGCAGCCTTTATATTTTTTCCGGTTGGAACTACCTCAAGGAATTGCTGATTGTGCTGGATGAATTGGATTTGAAGCTCATCAACCATTTGGTTTGGAAATATCAGTTTGGTTTGGTGACGACCCGTAAGTACGTCACCTCCCATTACCACATCTTATTTGTTGGCGTAGATGAGCGGAAACGGAAGTTTTTCCTCTTACGCGCGCTATGAAAAAGATGAAAAAGCTACCCGAAGGGGGCAGTGCGCACTACAAAGACAAAGGAAGATGTGTGGACGATTCCCCGCCACACTGGACTGGAGACGTGAAAACACCGACCAAGTTGCCAGCCGAAATTATCCGAAAAAATCCTGGCATACAGCAGTGAGCCTTGGTGACATCGTACTCGATCCGTTTTTAGGATCCGGTCAGGTGGCCGTTGTGGGTAAAATGAAGGCCGTCTTCACCGGATTCGAGGTGGTGCCAGATTATTTTCAGTTTGCCAGTAAACGCCTGGAGAGCGGTTCCTACCGTTTGAAGGCGGAATAAACAGCCTATCGCTGGGCGCCGTGCAGCCAGTCCAGTGTATTTTTGTAAAAGATCTTTTCAACGGTGTGGTCGGGTGGCCCCATTTCGGTGATGAACTTTCCAATTCCAAGTCACCGAGCGGGAAAGGATAGTCGGTGCCCAGGCACACCTTGTCTTCTCCGGCTACTTCCAGAATGTAGCGCAGCAACTGTGGATCATGCGTTGCGGAATCCACCCAAAACTTGCCGAGGTATTTTCGGGGTGAAATGGCATTGTCTACGGATACCAGATCGGGACGGCAATTGAAGCCGTGTTCCACCCGCCCAATGGTGGGCAGAAAGGAGCCTCAGCATGTGCAAAACACCAACGGAGATCGGGCAAGCGCTCCATGACGCCTCCGAATATCAGCGAGCAGACGGCGCGACTGGTTTCGGCTGGCATACCCACCAGCCAGGGAAGCCAGTATTTCCCCATAAGTTCCTGACCCATCATTTCCCAGGGGTGAACCAATATGGCCAGATCCAGTTCCTGGCAAGCCTCGAAAATGGGGAAGAACTCGGGCTCGTTAAGGTTTTTCTGGTTCACATTGGAGCCAATTTGTATGCCGGGAAACCCCAGCGCCTTTATGCGCTCCAGTTCCTGAATGGCCAGCACGGTATCCTGCATCGGAATGGTACCCAGGGCGAGGTAGTGCTCCGGAAAATCGTCGACAACGCTGGCCAGGTGATCGTTGAGGTACTGCGACAGTTCCAGGCAGTCCTTTGGTTTGGCCCAATAGGAAAACATGACCGGAATGGTGCACACCACCTGAACCGGCGTATGGTGCTGCGCATATTCGCGGATGCGCACCTGCGGGTCCCAGCAGTTTTCGCCAATTTCACGGAAAAACTGATTTCCCTTCATCATGTTGGCGAAATGGGTGCGCTTGTGCTCCAGGTGGATAAAATCACCGTAACCGAACTTATCGGCGAAATTGGGCAGTTTTTCCGGAAGCAGGTGGGTGTGCATGTCGATTTTCATGATCATGGGAAAAACTTTAAATGGTGAATGGGCATCTTATTTCGTTAGAATCGGCTGGAAGTCGGGTTGCAAATATACTTTTGTAGGCCGGGTTTTCCGGATTTCAATTATGATGGATCAATATTTTAACCGCTGGCGCGCCATTTGGCAGCCCGACATGTACCACGGCTGGGGTCGCCGGGAGCGCTATTTTGAGGGCTGGTATTGCAAGGTTGTTTCCCCGGATGGGCGCCACGCACTGGCTTTTATTCCAGGTATTTCCATGCCTTCCGATGGCTCGGCGCCCCATGCCTTTATCCAGGTTATGGTGGGTTCGGAAAACCGCTCTACCTATCATCGGTTCGATGCTGCGGATTTTCAACCCTCGAGCCAGCATTTTGCGCTGGAACTGGGCGGAAATAGTTTTTCTGCTTCCGGTATTCAGCTGGACTTACCCGAAGTAAAGGGTAGTCTGCGCTTTAAAGGTAATATCGTTTGGCCAAAAATGCTGGGTGCACCGGACATCATGGGCTGGTACTCTTTTGTGCCTTTTATGGAGTGTTTTCACGGCATTGTGAGTTTAAACCATTCGATAGAAGGCAAACTTGTACTGGATGGCGAGGACATTGATTTTACCGGCGGCAAGGGCTACATGGAAAAAGACTGGGGACGATCCTTCCCGCGGGCTTATGTGTGGATGCAGAGCAACCATTTTGACCATGCCGACCCTGTGTCGCTTATTGCCTCTGTGGCCCATATTCCGTGGCTGCGCAGCCATTTTATTGGCTTTATCAGCGGGTTTTGGCTGGAGAACAGACTTTATAAATTTGCCACTTATACAAGGGCCAAAAAACACCTGGAAATTGGTGAGGAAACCGCTACGCTGATTTATAACAATCCAAAAACAGAACTCCGAATCCTGGCCCACCGCGCAGAAGGCACGCAACTGGTCTCTCCTTTATCTGGCGCTATGACGGGAAAAATCAGCGAAAGCCTGCAGGCACGGCTGGATGTGGAATTGCTGGAAAACGGTAAACGTATCTTCGAAGGAACAGGCCGGCATGCCGGTTTGGAAATTGCCGGGGAAACGGGGTTGCTGGTTTAGGGTAGGGTTTAGAGTTGGGCCTAGAGTTGGGCTTGGCGTGGGGAAAACACTGGACTGGACCAACTAAACCCCACGCTAAGCCCCACGCTAAGCCCCTCCCTAAATCCCACGCTAAACCCCCTCCAACACCATCTTCGTATGCGGGATGCCGTCTTCCAGGTATTGTTCGCCAGTTGATTGGAAACCGAAGCCCTCGTAAAAATGCAGTAGGTAGGATTGTGCGCCGATTTTAATGGGTAAATTGCCGAACAGGAAGCGGGTCATTTCGATGCTTTTTTTTCATCAATAATTTTCCAGCGCCGGTACCTCTGGCGGAGGGAGCAGTGACTACTCGCCCGATGGAGGTATAGCCAGGGTAGGAGAGGCCTTTGGGTAGGAGGCGGGTGTAGGCAAGCAGTTCGCCTTGTTGGTTATAGCCCAACAGATGCCATGACTGCTGGTCTTTTCCATCGGCATCGAGGTAGGGGCAGTTTTGTTCTACCACAAATACCTCTTGTCGCAAGGCCATAATAGCATAAAGTTCCTGCGTGGTCAGCGCATCAAAAAAATGACAGGAAAAGCAAAGCATACAGATTCGAAATCTTTATTGTTTGTACAAATATTGGAATGAATGAAAGGACTTACCTTTGTCAACCTTTTTACTAGAATGATGTTTTTAAGCAAAACGTAACAACCATGAAAAATTCAACACTTATTATCCTTTTTTCCCTGATGCTGATGGGCTTGAGTGCTACAGCACAAATCAAGACGCCGGCGCCCAGTCCAACCGGCCGAATCTACCAGGAATTTGGTCTGACTACCATTGAGGTAGAGTACAGCCGCCCGAGCGTTAAAGGTCGGAAGATTTTTGGTGATCTGGTTCCCTTTGGCGAAATGTGGCGTACCGGCGCCAACGCTGCAACCAAGCTTACTTTTGGCGACGATGTAAAAGTGGGTGGTGTAGCCATCACCAAAGGCCAGTATGCCTTGTACACTATTCCCGGTCAAAAAGAATGGGAAATCATCATTTACAAAAACACCAATTTCTGGGGAACCCCCGGAAAGGATTTCAGTGAGTCGGACGTAGCCGCCCGGTTCAAAGTGCCATCCCAGGCTGAGCCTGAATTGGAGGAGACCTTTACCATCAACATTAACAACATCCGCAACGCCAGCGCTGATGTTGAGTTGATTTGGGAGAATACCCGTGTTGTCATTCCTATTACTTTGGATACCGATTCCAAAGTGATGGCCGACATCAAATCCCAGATGGACGGTCCGTCGGTAAACACTTACTACCAATCGGCCCGTTACTATTTTGAAGAGAAAAAGGACATGAACCTTGCCCTGGCCTGGATTCAAATGGCCCTGGACAAAGGCGGCGAAAAGTTCTGGATGGTTCGCTTGAAGGCGCAGATTCTTGCCGAGTTGGGTCGCTACAAAGATGCCATTGAAACGGCAAACCGCAGCACCGAGTTGGCCAAAGCCGACGGTAACGGCGACTACCCGCGTATGAACGAAAAATCAATAGCTGATTGGAAAAAGAAAATGTAAACCTTTTTCCTTTTGGCTAGTTTTTAATCCCGAGTGTTGCCAAGTGCAGCATTCGGGATTTTTTTGGAAAAAATTGATTTTTCCTTAATACTATTGTGACATTCCAATTGTATCCTGTTTTAAAATATTGTGATGATGCGTTTTCTACTCATGTTCCTTTTCGCCGGTTTGGTTTCCGGTTTGACCGCCCAAAATGCCGGTTGCGACGGCGTGCGCTACAAAGTGCCCGTATTTTCTTCCATCAAAAGACCACCATTCAATATGCTGTGGCGGTCAGCTATTTCCCAATCAAACCGTTAACCTTTTCATGGATGTCTACGAACCAGAGGGCGATACTTTGTCGGAGCGCCCGGCTGTGGTGCTTGCACATGGGGGCAGCTTTATTTTTGGTGATAAAACCGATTTGCAAACCACTTGCGAACTCATCGCCAGTGAGGGTTATGTGGCCATTTCCATGCAGTACCGACTCTATCCGGTGTTGGTGCTGGGCTATCCGGACTCCACCAAAATCATGGGTGCTGCGATGAAAGCGGTCGGCGACATGAAGGCTGCCGTCCGTTTCTTGCGCCAGGATGCTGCTGGCAACAAAACCCTTCGCATTGATCCAGAGCATATCTTTATTGGAGGCTATTCAGCTGGCGCTGTTGCAGCGTTGCATGCGGCCTATCTCGATAGTACCAACATCATTCCGGCGTTTATTCAGTCCGCTATTACTGCCAACGGCGGTTTCGAAGGCGATACCGGTGATGCCGCCAACCATACTTTCTCTTCTAGTACAAAAGCCACCCTCAGCATGTCGGGCGGGCTTTACAGAGCCTCCTGGCTGGATGCCGGAGAGCAACCGGTAGCAAGTATTCATGGTACCGCCGATGCTACGGTGTATTACACCCAAGGCCTGGCGGCAGGACTTGCCTATCTGCAAGGCAGCAGTTGGGTGCATGCCCGCGCCGACACGGTTGGGGTTTGGAACAGTCTTACTACGGTGCCAGGCGCCGGCCATACTGATTTGTACTCCAGCGCCAATTATGCCTCGCAATTGGCCGCATATTTCGTTACGGCTTCGGCCATGATGGAAACACTGACCTGCCAGATGTCGTCGGGTACGGCAGTTGCCAATACGCCAGTAGCGGAATGGTCCGTTTACCCCAATCCGATGGTGGACCACCTGCGTATTCGTTTGCCAGAGGGATGGACAAACGCCAATTTGATGGTTTTCAATGCTTCCGGCCAGCGCGTGCTGACACAAGAAAATGTGGCCAATGAGGCCTGGATTGCTACATCGGCCTGGCCTGCAGGTTTGTATTGGGCAAAAATTGCAAACCCGGGGCAAAAGCAGGTTGTCGTTGCGAAAATGATCGTGAAGCAATAAACGCGGTATTGGGCGTTTGTTTTCCAGGGAACGAACAAGCCATTGTATTTTAATATCATGACAAAACTCGGAGGGGTGCATATTTTTATGCTACCCCTTCGGGGTTTTCGCCGGATTGTTGTTGGGTCTGTAATATGCCACTCCTTCGGTGTTTCGCCGGATTGTCGTTGCTGTGGCTATAATATGTCACTCCTTCGGGGTTTCGCCTGGACTATTAGGGTTTGGGCTATAATATCCCCCCCCCCTATCAACGGTTTACGCACAAATATTCATTGTGCGCTGCTAAGGCCCGTAGGGCCGGCATTATGGTAGCATCTCCGCAGACCCAATTTACGGAATGCCGTAGGCATGGCATTTCAATATTGGCGATCCATGGTTGTGTTCATCTGAAACAGTCCCAAAATTGCTGATATCAAGGTGAAATTGACCCAATGCCAGCAGCTAATGCCATGCCTACGGCATTCCAGCCCAAGGGCTGGGATTGTTCTACAATAATGCCATGCCTACGGCATTTTAAATCCGGTTAGCGCTGAGCGCTACCATAATGTCGGTCGTACAATTCTAAAAACTGTGAATTAGTGCGAAAAGCATACCCTTCGGTGTTTCGCCGGATTGTCGTTGCTGTGGCTATAATATGTCACTCCTTCGGGGTTTCGCCTGGATTATTAGGGTTTGGGCTATAATATTCCCCCCTATCAACGGTTTACGCACAAATATTCATTGTGCGCTGCTTAAGGCCCGTAGGTGGCATTATGGTAGCATTCCGCAGACCCAATTTACGGAATGCCGTAGGCATGGCATTAAACCCTGAGATTTGGACGGGTTTTATCTTTACATCGGCAATTTGGGGCTGTTCGAATGAAAACAACCATAAATCGCCAACATGGAAATGCCATGCCTACGGCATTCCAGCCCAAGGCTGGGATTGTTCTACAATAATGCCATGCCTACGGCATTTAAATCCAGTTAGCGCTGAGCGCTACCATAATGTCTGTCGTACAATTCTAAAAAAACTGTGAATTAGTGCGAAAAGCATACTCCTTCGGTGTTTCGCCGGATTGTCGTTGCTGTGGCTATAATATATCACTCCTTCGGTGTTTCGACTGGACTATTAGGGTTTGGGCTATAATATCCCCCCCCCTATCAACGGTTTACGCACAAATATTCATTGTGCGCTGCTAAGGCCCGTAGGGCCGGCATTATGGTAGCATTCCGCAGACCCAATTTACGGAATGCCGTAGGCATGGCATTTCAATATTGGCGATCCATGGTTGTGTTCATTCGAAACAGTCCCAAAATTGCTGATATAAAGGTGAAATTTGTCCCAATGCCAGCAGCTTAATGCCATGCCTACGGCATTCCAGCCCAAGGGCTGGGATTGTTCTACAATAATGCCATGCCTACGGCATTTTAAATCCGGTTAGCGCTGAGCGCTACCATAATGTCGGTCGTACAATTCTAAAAACTGTGAATTAGTGCGAAAAGCATACTCCTTCGGTGTTTCGCCGGATTGTAAGCGCTTGTTATTATCAACAAACAGAAATAGGTTTTGGTTGCCGCACAGCGGGGCGGAATCTTGGTGAAAGCACACAAACCTAAAACGGCGGTCCATAGGACCCCTATCTTTAGGCTGGCAAATGAGCAAGGTCCTGGCGTAGGCAACCAACGTGGACGGTATCGGTTTACAAAGGTTGTTAAAACCGCAATCGAACCAAAACCTCTGTTCCTTTCCCTGGCGCTGCGTTTAAATCCAGTTGCGCATCTATTTGCATGGCACGTTTGAGCATGTTATCAAGGCCATTACCCCGTTCAACCAGATCCGGAACAAAGCCAATGCCATCATCGGCAATCCGGAGTACCAGGTCATTTTCTACCACTTCCAGGCCAACCTGCATGCTTTTGCAGCGGCTGTATTTGATGGCATTGTTGAGGGCTTCCTTGAAAATGAGGTAAAGGTTGCGCCGTTTTTCAATATCCATATCCCCTGATTGGTAACTCGCGGGCAATGTTAAACTGGTAGGCGATATCGCTGGCTTCCAGCACCTTACTGGCATGTGCGCGCATGCGATCCGCAATGTCGTTGAGGTAGTTTTCGTTGGGCTTGACGGCCCAGATGAGGTCGCTGATGCCTTCCAGGGTGGTTTGTGCGCTGTGGTTGATTTGCTCCAGCAGGGAAGCGGTTTGCGGCGCCTCCTGCATGATTTGTTGCCGGGCTACCTGGCTAAGGATGCGGATACCCGACATAGAGGCGGCCACATCATCGTGCAAGTCCCGGCTATTTGGTCTTTCACGTGTTGTTCGGCTTGCTGTACCGCCAGTTGTTTTCCTGCTGCTGGTTGATGAGTTTCAGTTGCAAAATTTCCCGGTCGCGCTCCACATTGCGATGCCAGTAAATGAGCACAAAGGTGAACACAACCACCTCGAAAATAAAGCCCAGCATGACGGCTTGTGTGATGATAGGGTAATTGGGAATGAGGTCTCATGTTGCGCAATAAAATGGCAACAAACCCCGCCGCAAGCGGCAAAAACGCAATGGTTGTAATTAGCGCCCGTTCAGCGCGACGGATCAGCAGCACGGCAGCTTATCAGCGCAATAAAGGTAAAAATGAGATTGGTGGTGTCGACCACAGGGAATACATACTGCAACACCGCTCCCTGGTTGCCGGCGGCCAATATCCACACCAGCAGGGCAATCGCAGTGATGGCAATGGTGTACCATTTTACCAGTTTATCGAACCTGGGCGCCAGCAGTTTCAGTTGGAGGAAATGGCGGTAGAAAGCGCCAAGACTTGCGGCAATCAAAATTGATGTAACATTCCTTTGAAATACCGGGAGCCAACCGAAGTCGGCCGAGTAGTTGTACGATTCCCGAAGGTAAATATTGGCCAAATAGACCAAATACAGCAGGTAAATCGGGTCGCGGTACTGGTATAACAACACCACGGTAAATAACATGAGAGAAACATTACCCCGACGAACAGTCCGAACAACAATACTTGTTCTCTGCTGAGCCGCTGAAAATCGTTCAGTGTATGCAAACTCATGCTGAGGTGCATGGACCCAATGCGGTTGCAGGCTTTGGCGTAAAAACGGTTTGATCCTGGTGTCAGGGTAAGGTTGAAGTGGTAGCCATTGGTGAGGGCATATGCATCTTGCCCTTCCATTTGTGCCCCGACTTTACCGATTAACTCCGGAGGCTGGCCATCGGTCACCTGGTAAAGGGTATATTCATCGATGTTTTTTCGATTTAGCCGGAGTACTACCGATTGGGCCTCCTGCTGCTTGTTTTGCACATCAAACCGCAACCACCAGTTTGATGGGTCGTTGCCAAAGGTGAAAAAAAGGACCATCCCGGCTAAATGCCGCCGCCGTTTCTGGGTTCGCCATGGCCGTCACCGGTAAAGCATGCGAAGGATCGCGGAGCACATCCGGCACGATTCGGGCCATTTGGAATTGGCTGTCGACTACCGATTTTTTGCCACGAAGGCACGAAGGCACAAAGTTATGATCGCGCGCCGTAGGGGTAAAAATTGCAGTCCTCAGGTGCCTCATGTGGCTTACCTCAAGTGCTCTAATGTGGTAAATTCAAAAATGTGATTAGAAATCAAATTGACCAGGAATGCAGAGTTGATTTCACGCGAAGGCACGAAGGCACGAAGTTTTGATTGCGCTTTTGTCTTCGTGTTTTTGTGGCTAAATTATCTTAATAGCATTCAAATAAAAAAGGCTGCTCCAGTATTCTGGAACAGCCCTTATGCTATGATTTACATGGCCCTTTTTTAGGCCAGTTTATCCGTTTCCTTGCCCTTTTCTTTTCAGTTTTGTAGGCAATGACCAATCCGTCTTTGGTCGTTCATGGTACCCTGAGGTTAGAGCCTTCCGCCGGGTTTTCTTGAAGGATGAATTCAGCAAGTGGATCTTCAATGTATTTTTGAATAGCCCTGTGGAGCGGACGCGCGCCAAACTGCGGGTCGTATCCTTTCTCCGCCACAAACTTCTTGGCTTCGCCAGTAAGGCTGAGGCTCAGTTGCATGCTTTCAAGGCGGATCATAAGGCTGCCCAAGGCATTGTCGATGATGCGCAGAATTTCTTCCTGGTTCAGTGAATTGAACACCACCACATCGTCCACGCGGTTAAGGAATTCGGGGGAGAAGGTGCGCTTCAGTGCATTTTGGATCACCGATTTGCTGTTTTCTTCTGCAGATTCAAGGCGGGCATTGGTCTGGAAGCCACACCCTGACCAAAGTCTTTCAACTGGCGTGCACCAATGTTGGAGGTCATAATGATAAGGGTGTTTTTGAAGTCGACTCTACGACCCAAGCCGTCGGTCAACTGACCATCGTCCAGTACCTGCAACAGGATATTGTACACATCGGGGTGGGCTTTCTCCGACTTCGTCGAGCAGCCACCAATGGCCTGCGCCGAACCCTTTCCGTAATTGACCACCTTCTTCGTATCCAACATAACCCGGAGGCGCGCCAATCAGTCGGCTCACCGAGAATTTTTCCATGTACTCACTCATGTCTATGCGGATGAGGGAGTCTTCCGAATCAAACAGATAGCGCGAGAGCGCCCTGGCAAGTTCTGTTTTACCCACGCCCGTTGGTCCGAGGAAGATAAAGGAGCCGATCGGCTTCTTAGGATCTTTCAGGCCTACGCGGTTGCGCTGGATGGACTTGGCAATTTTGATGATGGCCTCATCCTGGCCAATGACCATTTTGCCAATATCGTCTGACATGCTGACCAGTTTCTTGCCTTCGCTTTTGGCAACCTTGCGCACGGGGATACCCGTCATCATGGCTACAACCTCAGCAATATGGTCTTCTTCAACAGGATAACGCTTGGTTTTGCTGTCTTCTTCCCATTCTACTTTGGCAAATTCCAACTGCCGGAGAGTTTGCTCTCCTGATCGCAGGTTGGCAGCCTCTTTGTACCGCTGGTCTTTTACAGCCTGATTTTTTTTGTTCTTTAAGTTCCTCAATCCGCGCTTCGAGTTCTCTGATGTGCTTTGAACCCCAATGTTTTTCAGGTGAACGCGGCGCCAACTTCGTCGAGTACATCGATGGCTTTGTCGGCAGGAAGTCGGTCGGTATATAGCGATCGTTCAGTTTGACACAGGCTTTGATGGCCCCATCGGTGTAGGTGACGTTGTGGAACTCTTCGTATTTGTCCTGAATGTTTTTCAGGATATGAATTGTTTCCTCCTGTGATGGCGGCTCAACGAGTACTTTTGGAAACGGCGATCAAGCGCGCCGTCTTTCTCGACGTACTGGCGGTATCGTCGAGGGTGGATGCGCCGATGACTGGAGTTCGCCCCGCACGCTGGCTTGAAAATTTTGCGAGGCATCGAGCGATCCGGTAGCGGCACCGGCGCCCACCATGGTATGGATCTCATCGATGAAAAGAATCACATCGCGGCTCTTTCCGTTTGTTCATAATCGCCTTGATCCGTTTTTCAAACTGGCTGCGGCATTTGGTGTTCCGGCCACCAAAGCTGCCAGGTCGAGCATCACGATACGCAAGTCCTGAACAGCGTACGGCTCACTTTTTCTGCAGGACGCGCGGGCAGGCCCTCCACAATGGCCGTTTTACCTACACCGGGCTCACTGATGAGGATCGGATTGTTTTCTTACGGCGGTTCAGAACCCATGGCTGACGCACTAATTTCACTTTCTCATACCGACGAGGGGTCGAGTTTGTCCCTTCGGCGAGTTTGCGATGTCGCGCCCGAAATTATCGAGCACCGGTGCGGCTTTTGGCCCGTCCTTTTTGGGAAGAGCGGAAACCGCGTTCGTTCTTTCTTCAAACTCACCGCCTTCGCTGGAAGAGGATTGATTGAAGATGTGGGGATGCGATAGATCCTGTTCAGAACGAACGCATTCCAATTCCTTTTGAAACTTTCGTAGTCCACGTCGTATTCGTTTAGGAGTTTGGTCGCAAGGGTATCAGTATGCTTCAGCAGCGTCACGGCATCAGGTGTCCGGGGTAAATTTCCTCGTTTTCATACTTTATTTGAGGAAGGTAACCTTCAGCACTCGTTGCCAAAATGATAATCTGAAACTCGCCGACAAAAAGGTTTTGAAGGGCGGGTAGGCACTGGTACGGGATGGAACCTCCGAAGCGTTTTTTCAAATCGCTGAGATCAACAGCAGGGCGTCGAGCACCCGCACCGGGAGGTTGTCACGTTCCGGCAACGATACCCAGCAAAGATGTTCCGCGCCAATATAATCACACCAAGGCGGCGCTTCTGCCCGCTTCGGTGGATAATCGGTTTGACGACCGCGGAGAATTTCTTGTTCATGCATGCAGGAGTTGCTTCATCAGCAATGCAAGGTAAACGCCACCTCATTTAGCTCACAAGTTTAGGCCTTTCTATGAGAAAAGCAACCTTCGGGGTGAATTTGCAATGAATATTTAACAAATAATTGTGCAAACAGAACTTCTGAGCGACTCCGGCTTTATGATTTTTTAATTTTTTCGCCCGAGGGCCAAAGGGCCCCTTATTCATTGGGCACCTGCCAGTCTTCCTGAAAAATGATGCCACACTTTCCCTTCCTGTTTCCCGGCCATGCCTTGCCTTCCAAAAACAGAAGCGGAATATCTAAAAAATTAAACAGGCAATCGTTACTTTTGGTGGTCCAAGGCCGTATTTTTGAAATCATGTTATGGCGGGGTGCTTTATTTGGCCGGGTGAAAATTAAACAATTATGAAATTCTGAGTTGATAAACAAGACCAGCATCTGGTCTTTACACTAGAAGAAGAAA
>JADJUJ010000019.1 GCA_016710765.1 Lewinellaceae bacterium
CCCCTCAACCCCAATCGGATCACAACTCCCCCACCTCCCCAGCCACGGTGAGTAATATCTGGCCCCGTGATACGCCAGTCCGCTCTCCTCATCCCGCTCCATGCCTGTGTAGCGGTAGCGCTTGGCAATAGCCGTAAGAGAAGCATTGTGCGCCTGATAGGCCGTCGTGCCGTAGGGGTGGTATTCTTCGTAGGAGATCAGGTCGCCTGCCGCATCGCACTCCAGGGCAACCGAGCCGAGGTGGTTGCCGTACTGGTACCTTTGTAATGATGAATGATGAATGATAAATGATGCATTTTCCACGAGTTTGTCTTCTACGATCAGGATGCGTTGGTCGTCGGCAAAGAGGTGGTGGGTTTCGGTTTCTTCCTGCAATTGGTTGTTTACATAGCGGCGGTACAGCTCGTAGCCGCCGAGGTAAATACGTTCCCAATATTCATTGTTTTCGCGCCGGACTACCTTCCGGGTGCGCTGCTTACTGCCGTCGTACTGGTACCAGGCCTCGCCGCCGCCGCCCAAGTCAAGCTGGTGGATCATGTCGCGGTAATCCCAAACCGGGCGGTATTCCAGCGGCGTATTGCTGAAGTTGAGCATATTGCCGTGGGTGTCGTAATTATAGTCAACCTGGACATTTACACCTTGGTGGTCGGGTACTCAGCAAGCGGTTGCTCAGCGGGTCTGTCATATACTTTCGTGTCCAGCCTGCACCTGTTGCGCCTGTCTCTGTCTTTACCTGGTGTCTCATTTCCACAAAATTGCCTGCGGGGTCGTAGGTATAGTACTGGGTGTATTTGCGCAGGGCGTTATCACCGGGCTGGGGGATTTGACCGGTCAGGTTGGCGGGGTCGGGCCCAGGGCCGGAGAAAGTGCTATGCACATGCTCCCGCCCCTCAGCACGAATGAGGCGGTACAGGGCGTCGTATTCATAGGCGTTTAAGGGCTTCACCTGCTGGTTGGCAAAGAATACGGTATCCTGCGCCAGGTCTTCTATCTGGATAATATTGCCCACCGGACCGTAGGTATAGTTCAAATCCTGCAGGATATCCGATCCATTCTTAGCGGTAGTCAGCAGGCGCAGCAGCGGAAAGTCTCCGGATCGTAGTCGTAGCGGGTGCTGGTGCCGTTGCCGTAGCGGATACGGGTGCGCTGTCCCTTGGCATCGTATGCCATGTTTTCGATAGCATTAGGGGTATCTCCGCGCACGCTAAGGGTTTCGCTGCGCAGGGCGCCGCGTTGGTTGTATTGGGGTAGATATACAGCGGCGGGCGTTCCCTGCCGGTGCCAGTTGTGCATTTCGATGGGCCGGCTCAGGGCATCGTAGCGGGCGCTTTGCTCGAAGATTTCGGGCATCAGGGCGGGTGGCGTGTTCCAGTCTGGCAACGGATCGTCTTCCTCCAGCAGTTGGCGCGGTAGATTGCAGGGGGTTGCCTTTAAAATCCTTCTCCAGCACCCTGGTAATACCCTCTGGCCCGAGCGTCTGGATGGCTTGTCCGCGCAGGTTGTTGTCCTTGCCAGCATGGGGGTCGGCTCCGGCGTCGCCGTAGCTGATTTCACTGATCAGTGCCGGCCGCTACGCAGACACTGGACAACCATTGTTCCGGGTCGGGCGGCGCAATGGCGTCGTACTCGCGTACGGCATGTTATCCGTGACGGTACCTTCTCCGGGAAACCGATCGTTAAAATCCCAGGCATACATCGGCTGCCCGGTAACATCGGGTAGCATCCAGCGGTCGCCGGCTTCGTTGCTGTGCTGAAACAAGAGATTGCCGGCAATATCGTAGCAGGGCACGTAGCCCGTGGTGGCGCCCGGCTGGGTAATGTATTCCATCACGCGGTTGCCACGGGCATCCTCCAGCCAGAGGGGTTTGCTCTCGGCGTCGAGTTTGGTATAGGTCCGGTATTTTTCTTCCACGACCAGAACTGCGTTGTCCTCTTTTTTGCGGAAGCGGTTGTGCGCCAGGGCCACCACTTCGCGGCCCAGGCTGTCGAGATGGGTCTCCGCAGGGTATTGGCGTGTATTTTGGGCTAAAAAGCCGCGCGCTTTTTTGGCATCTACTGGCGCATCGGCCGTTTCGTTCCAGTTCGGGTTTCCGCCCATCTCTGTAAACCACCGGCTTTCCAGCACCGTGTCGTTGGCATCGTAGCTTCGCACAAACCAGGGCGAAAATTCCACCCGCGCAAACGTGCCATCGGGCATTTCGGTGCGCACGGTACGGCCAGCGGCATCGTAATACAGGATGGCCGTGACGCCCTTTCTCCTGGGGTTCTTCAAAGCGGTGCTCGGGATTCCCATGAGCATCTTCGCTGAAATAAGGATCGTACTGTTTCACCGGATTGCCCTTGTTGTTCAGCACGGTACGGCCATTGGCAATCCATCGGAGCGGTCCGCCGGCCGGCCCGGGTTCAGCCTGGTTTTTGGTCACGATCAGGGCACCGCCGCCGTCGCTGTATTCGAAGGCCACTTGTAGCGGGCTTTCTTCGCCGGGGGCAAATCGGCCACGTGTTTTTCCCGCAAAATGCCGGCAGCGCAGGCAGGATGCTGGTCGTTGCCGAAATAATATACGTGCCGGGCGCTGGCTTTGCCCAGCCAGGTACGGGCGGTGTTTTCGTTGTATTGGCCAGTAAAAAAAGCAACGAGTTCGGCCTCAGGTATTTCCAGCGGCACATCTGTCAACTGGTCGCCTTCGTTGCCTTTTCCTTTTGCCGCTACGGCAGCGGGCATACCGAGGATATCGAAGGCCACCTCCGACAGGTTGTCGTTGATGTCTTTCATTGCCAGGGGCGCCAGCACCCGGTAGTCGAAGTCCAGCACTTCCACGCGGTTCTGCACGGGGTCTTCACTGCTTTTGACATACAGGTCGTATGGGTCAAAATTCAAGCGTGGCGGTATTGCCGAAGGCATCGGTATAACGCTCGGGCAGGTAAAAATGAGCGGGGGCATCATCATTAAACCCGGCAATACCGGAGCGGATCCACCAGACGCCCGGTTCGGCAGGAAAGGAATGGTAGCCGCCTTTCTCCAACACCCGTTGAAGCATTTCGGGATAGGTTTCGGTGTCTTTCTGGAGTTCCGGGAGCTTCGTACCCAAAATGGCGGTCAGCAGGTCTTCGGTCAGGGCTATTTTATACGTTTCGTAAGGCAGGCCCAGTCGGTTGAGTTGGCCAAACGGCAACGGCGCGTGCAGGTCATCGGCAAAGTACAACATGCGTACCTGCTCCACCAGGCGCCTGGTGGCCGTATGCTGCGCGGGTGTCTGGTGGTAATCGATTTCTGCCACCGCAGTACCGGCAGTTTGGATGGTTTCGCTCAGGCGGAAATTTTTCCAATAGGCAAGGTCGAAATAATGGCCGCCGACATTGGGCGTAAATCCGCTGAGTTCGTACGTCTTTACTTCGCAGGGGACGCGCAAACGGTAGTCCGATGCCGTGACAACATCGTTGGTGTATTGGTTTTCCGCGTAAGCGATGTGCAGTTCGCGCTGTACGCTTTGGATAAGCGCTTCGGTGCCATCGGGCAATAAGGGGTCGTTGAGCGTCACATCCTGCCAGCGTGGGTAGGCTATAGCGAGGGTTTGCAGGGGCTGACCGTATTCGTCGCTGCGCAGGTTGATAGAATGGGCAATGCGCGGATCGACCGCTTCGGCGGCTTGTCCGTTTTGCAGCGGTAGTTCGTAGTTGTAGGTAACCGCTTCGCTTTCCGTCACCATAAACACTGCATACCGGTTATCCTTTTGGGGTTGTATGCGCTGAATATGGCAATTGTGGAAGGCTGCCGAAAAGAACTTCACCCGTTGTTCGGTCACGTGTCCGGTGTTGTCCACGGCGAGTTCATAGGTCTCCGTGCGCAGGGGCATGCCCTTGCAGGCGCGCAGGGCTTCGCGGTATTCTGCGGCGCTGAGGCCCTGGGCTATCAGGTCGGGCTCTGGCAGTTCGTTTTCATAAAATCCATTGCCATTGGGCCGGAAATACTCCTTTGCAAACTGGTTCAGAGTCCGGTCTTTACCCATAAAAGCGCCGGTGTGCATCCAGGTAATGGTTTTTACCGGAGGCTGGTACAGGGTTTTATCCTGGGTGATATAGGGGCTTTCGGCATTGCCATCGGCAAAGGTTCCGAAGTCTTCGATGTCCGTTTGCTCCACCCGGCCGAAGCCGCGGAATTCGCGCTCGGCATGGTCGTAGTAGCCGTGGTGGTAGCTGTATTGGTTGGAAAAACGGGTGTTGCGCCACTTGTCGGTTACCGTCACGGCGCTCACCACCTGCACCGGGAAGGGCAGTTTGGTGATCCAGGGCTTGCCGGCTTTTTTGTCTTCCAGGTAGAAGTGGGTGGAGCTTTTATAAGCCCAGCGCGTCTCGGCGCCGAAGTTGTTTTTATAAAAATTCAGCACGTGCGGTTTTTGGCCGTTCATCAGGTCGATGTAGCGCAGCGGCTCCCCGGCATTGCCCGGCAGCGGCGAGGACCAAACGATGCAGGACGTGCCGTTGCCCAACAGGTCGGTCACGCGGATGTCGTTGGGCCGGGCTGTTTCAAAAAACGGGTCGATGTCGCAAGGCGCGCTCCAGGCGTTGCCGCTGACGTTGAGCCAGGCGCGGAACTGGTTTTTGCCCAGGTAAATGATATCGGTGGCTCCAGTGCCGCTCACGTCGGCGAGTTGGAGGTAGCTGGGGTCAAATTGGTCGGAGGAATCGAACCAGGGACTGTTGTTCATGGTCACCTTGGCGCCGAAGCGGCCGTAGCCGAGGTTGGGCCAGTAGCACACTTCGCCGTTGCGGATGCGCGCGATATCGGTCAGGCCGTCGCCGCTCATGTCGGCCAGAAAGATGGTCTGGATGCTATCGGCAAAAACAATGGCCGGGCCCTGTTCCTCATCGAAGGGTTTGGTCGTCCGTTCCGCCGCCTCGTAGCCCCGGACTCCGGCGGCGGGGTACCAGGTAAACACGTTTTCTTCCGTAATGACAATTTCCGGCTGCCCGTCGCCGTCGAGGTCGAACAGGCGGGTATTCGGGTCGCGGAGGTCCACGTTGGGGATTTGCTCGAAAGCCCGGAAGCGTTCCCAGATTTCCGGTGCACCGGCATCCCGGTCTTCCCGCAGCTCAAAATACCCGTTCAGGCCCGGGCTGTTCACCACCAGCTGCCGGCGGCTATCGGCTTCGAGGTCTTGCAATTGCAGGACGCCATTGGAAAAACCCATCAAAGAGGGTTTCTCCAGCACCGGTTTAGCGACGGTAAACTGCCCATTACCGAGGTTTTCTTTGTAGTACCAACCTTCGCTCTGCTCGGCCAGAATTCCGGCAATGCCTTCGTTGTAAAGGTCGACCCACTGATAGCCGGAACTGAGCCCGGCCGGGGCGTTGATGACGTCCTCCGGGGCTACACTCGCGGTGTCCGTTTTCCACTGCAACTCCTGATAGCCAAATTCTACCGGCGGCAGCCCGCGGTATTGGTAGGTAGTCCCGTCTTTACGCACATAGGCCCGTTGGGTGGCGGCCACCAAATAGGTAACTTCCATCTTTTTACCCTGTTCAGGGGCCGGATTGCAACGACCAGTCGCGGTACTGCAAATCCAGCGAGCGCACCAGACAAGGCGTGCTGCCCAGTTCGGCAAAATGGTGAAACATCAGCACCCGGTGGCACAGGCGCGCCGTGCGAATGTCAAATCCGGCGCGATAGGTGGAAAAAGCGTCGTGGCGGGTGGTCCAGGTATTGATCTCGTTGTGGTGTACGGTGTTTTGTCCCTGTGCAGCAGTAGCCGCGGCGCCGTGTTCGCCGTAGTCCAGCACCATTTCCATCAGGAAATCGCCCGCTGCGGGGTTCGGCGTATGGTAATTGTTATCTGCCTGGCTCAGATCGGGTAAAAACGGTTGGCGGTTGGTGTAAAACACCCGTTTCAGGTACCGGTTGGTGAAGCGCAGTGCACCATCCGGGGCAAAGCGGTTGGCATCGTGCAGGTCCTGGCCGTAACCCTGTCCGTCTTCCGCTTTGAATTGATACAGCACACAGTTGCCCTTGTCGTCAAAACTCAGTTCCGGCAGCCATTGAAAAATGCGGGAAGGGTCGGCCGGGTCGGCGATGCGATACTCGGGGCTTTTGCCAAAAAAGGTAACGGTGTTGTCGCGGGTGGTTACTTTCCACCAAACGCCGTGTACCGGGTGCGTTATTTTTTCTATCCTCGAAAACCCACCTTCGATGCGCGGGCGGTAGCGGCGGATATGGTAGCCAGCAGTATTAAATTCGTCTTTCACCCAGTTTCCGGCAGCATCTTTTTGAAGCAAGGGCACCAGGTCTTCCACGCCGGAAAACATAAAGATGTCGCTTTCGTCGACGTCGAGGTAGCGGGGTAGCCGTTTGTCTGTTTTCCGTTGAATGGCTGGAAAACCCAGGTCCCAACCCAGGCCAAACAAGCCATTGCCGCCGCCCGAGTTGTAGCCCAGCGCCAGCGCCGGCATAAAGCCGTTGCGTCCGGGAGAAAAAGGCAGGGGCAGGCTCAGCGAAGCGGTGCCATTGGCGCTGTTTACGGCAAATTTTTCATCGATGCCTTTGATCGCGCCACCGCCTTTGGGCAGGGAGAGCGCTGGCGCCTGGAGGAAAAAATCAGAGGCGCCGGAAGCACCGTCGGGTGCATGTTGGGCAGCCTGTCCGGAGCTTGATTCCTGGCTCCGGCCTATTGGTTTTTTTGAGGATGGGGTGCAGAATGCATAAAAAACAGGGTTCGCTTAATTTGGCTTTATGGGCAATAAAAAATTTTATTTTGATCAAACCACAATGCAAAGTTGTCCTTTACTCCCCCTTTCTCATTGTAAAAAACCGAACTCCTACCTCCTATTCCCAATCAAACTGCTCAAACCCACTTTATCCTGCATCAATCCGGTTTCCGTATCGCTGTACTGCGAAAAATGCAGCGCCGGTGGACTGCCGGAGAAGTGTTTGAAATCCCGAATCAGGTGGGATTGGTCAGTGTAATTAAACCGGGCCACAATTTCCATCCAGGAGATATTCGGATGGTGCAACCAATAGTTGGCAGCATTGCGGTGTCGGATGAGCCGCAGCCAGTTTTTGGGTGCCAGGCCGGTTTGGGCGGCACATTGCTTTTCCAGCCAGCGTTCGGTACATTTGAATTTGCGGGTCGGGCCGTGTACGGGAAGCAGGGTTGGACTTCGGAACATATAGTTCAACACTGGTGTGAAATCGCCCGTTCCGATTTTTGCATTTTGCTCGAAATAGCTAAACAACGTACGCTGAATCAGATCGACAGCCCTTGCCGGGTCGCTCGTTGCCCAGAGCTGCTCCTGCAAAGCATCAAAATACCGGTAGAGATGGAGGTCATCAAGAGTGGCTACTGTATTGGACAGCCCCTGCACGTTGCTCCGGGTGAAATGGTAAGCGGCTGTCGGTTTCAGCATTACCATTACGAAGTTGACAGCGCCCATAAAATCGGTTTGACAAAATACATTGCTCGTGTAGAGTAAAGCCGGCTCATCCATCACCTGTTTAGGGTAGGTGCCTCCGGCATGTCCATGCCGGATACCCGTCCGAGGTGGACTTTTGAACGGAAAAACCAGCATCGGCACGCCGCGCGCACTGAGCGTTTGCTGGGACTCCGACTCGAAGTAAAAGGACATCACGAGGAAGCCTTCAATAAAAGGCAAAAGTGCAGGATGAGGGGAGAAATGTTGAACCATTATCGTATTATAAATAAGAGTTGATAACCTGCTTTTTCATGAATTTCCCAAGCCGCTCAATAAGGTTTAAATTAGGGAAAAACCTCAAGGCTGTTCCTGGATGACGAATTACGCTTCAATAACGTTTGATTTATAGTAAGCAGTATTAGCACAAAAATGAATAATCTGCTTCACTGGATGCTTCTCTTCAACCTGCTCCCAAACTATACCTACACTCAAACCGGAGTGGTTTTTCTTCAGTATAAAATTAAGAGATTTTGGGAAAAATTTAACTTAACGGCATGGAATTCCGTTTTGCTGACGATGAGCAACAAGAACTTCGAAAAATACAGCGGAAGTTCAGGCCGAACCCCGTCGGTGCGACTCTTCCGGCAGCACCGACTTTGAAATCCAGCAGACACGGCCAACTTCGTGAATACATCATCCCGAGGCGGTAAGCCCAGGGCTGCTATGTCTTAAAGATAGGGAAATGGCTTGAAAAGCCTTATAGCCGGCCATCACATCTGAAAAAACGGCTGGCAATAATAAAAAGAGGACGAAAACTCAGGCGTATTAATCGACAATGTGTAAATTAGGCCAGGATGAAATCCCGACCGGAGGAATAGCCTTTCCTGGTTGCTACTGGGAAGATTTTGCTCCCGGCGCCGGGATCGTTCAACTGAAAAGTCTACGCCCGGTATGGCGCAGACTTTTCTTTGAGTCGGTGGCAAGCAAGACAAAATAGAAACCTGAATTTTTGAAAAACTCATTCTACATAGATCTAAAAAATCACTTAAATTATTTCAAAAATATCAAATCAGAAGTCAACTTTCATCGGGTCATTGATCCTTTTTAGCAGGTGTTCAGTAATATATTTTCAATGCAGTTAAAATATAAAAACCATGAAAATATTTGATCGATTTTTATTATTTATTTTTGCTTTTTCAGCATTCGCTAATATTCAAAAACCGCAATGCCAAACTAATCCAAATAGTTTTACGTTTGAAGTTTGTGATGTTAAAAAAGCGTCTAAACCACTCAATGAAATTAGTGCTGAGGAGCTTACCTTAGACTATGCTCAAAGAGCAGCAGGGGGAATAACCAAGATTTGGAAGTACTTTGTTCTTCTGTAGAAAGTCAAAAGTTAGTTCCTACTGAATCAAATGCCTTTGTTCAAGCGGTTTATCATTCATATGCAACACACCGCCCACTTGTTATCTCTCCTGATATGATTTGGTTATTGATTGTTCAAGGGTTTTCCATTCACGTACAAGCGCATTCAGAAGAGCTGCGATCTATTTTTGTAGATCATGAAGGACAAATTAATTTGGATGTTAAACGGGATTCTTATCATCCTGGAAACCGAGACTATTGGGAAGGTATCTTTCCCGATTTTTCTAAGCAAATTGAAACGAATACCAAAGAAGAAGTGTGGTCTTTTGCAGTGCCGGAATTCTCAACAACGACTTTAGTAGAAAAAGCAGCTTTTGAAATTGCATTAATGGATGTAATGAGTCCTTTTTTCCAATATTCAATGACTATTATCTGTGGCATACCTGAAATATCAGTAGAAGGAACGCCGGAAGACTGGGCAAAAATTAAGGTGCGAGTAAACCAACTTGAAAAGTACGATATGGATTGGTGGACAGATGATCTAAAAAAGATCATTGATGAATTCGAGAAAGCATCACAAGGCAAAATCAACAAGCTATTTTGGAGAAATATTTTTAACGAAATAGACTATACGGTAGACGTAGGATGTGGAACTGATACTAAAAACTATATCTCAGGTTGGGTATTAAATTTTTTCCCTTACCTGAAAAATGGCTACGACGAAAAAGGAGAAGTTGCCTATATTCAGAATCCTTTATTTAAGGAAAAAGATGGAAAGGTAGAAACATACGCGTCATTGAAGTTGACAGTAAACCAACTGCCTGGTGGATTTTCGAAAGCTAAAGTGATTTTAAATGATAATGGAAGTTTTACGACTTTAAACTTTAATGCTGGTTTCGTAGGTATTCAGCAAGACAAGGAAACAATGGCTTTGCGGCCTAATATACAATGGTTCATTTCGGATTTGAATATAAAACCAACTCAAAAAGAATTGAATATTTATAATGACTACTGGAATCAATAAAATTTAATTACTGAGAATAAAAATTGTAGAACTGAAAAAAATATTTGATTCTCTGTGTTAAAAGGCTTTGTTGCATGAATGATTTTCAAAAGAGGCCAAAATAGCCCCAAATTAAAGGTTCAATTAAGCCATCTTTACCGAAACGGGCATACTTATCCCAGTCATTTTGTTCAAACACAATATTTTGACAGCCGCTTCGGATTTTTGGCTTTCCAATTTCCTGGAATAAAGTGCTGGTCCGAAAATTGTTTTAAACCGGAACATCGCTGTTTCAGATAGACTTCGCCGGTGATATCCACTTTCCTGCTTCCACTTTTTTGGCCCTTTCTCATCAATCTGCTCCAGGATTTTATTTCGGTCAAGGTCCAACAACTGGTCATTTTCATCGATCCATTAAATCGCGTTTTCCTGAGGTGGGATAATGCCTTGAATTTTTCTTTCCTTGAGCAAATCCCATATTTCATAGGTGTCATAAGCGCCGTCGCCACCAAGTCGGTCCACAGGGCTTTCCACCTGATCCATTAGTGGAGGAAGTTGCTCCGCGTCTCCATCTCCTTTACCATTTTTGGTCAGCGTCTGGGCGTGAATAAATCCTGTACTTTCATCCACACCTATATGCAACTTGCGCCAGGTCCGGCGCTTGGAATATCCGTGTTTGCGAGCTTTCCATTCGCCTTCCCCATACACCTTCAACCCCGTCGAGTCAAAGACTAAAAACAGCGGCCCACTTGATTTGGGGGCACTTATTTCAACCTTCATCTGTTGGGCCCTGCGGTTGATTTGGCTATAACTCGGAACCTTTAGATCCAGGCTCATCAACTTCACCAACGACTTGGTAAATCCCTCCAATTGACGATATTTCAGATCAAATACCGCTTTGAGCTGAAGCAGCCCGGTCATGCAGCCATCCGAATACTCGTACTGAGCTCCCCGTTGATCAGGCCCTTCATAATACCAGCCTTCCCGCAGGGCTTCATCAAACCAGATCGTGATGTCTCCACGCTTTACCAGACTTTGATTATAGCTACTCCAATTGGTAACCCGGTATTTATCTTTCTGCTTTACTTCTTGCTTTTTTGGACGCTTTTGCTTGTACCTTTGCCATGGGTCGAGGGTTGTACGTTTGTAATGTGGTAATTCCAAAATACAAACCTTGACCCAATTTCCTCCTTCCTCTTACCTATTCATGCAACAACGCCCAAAAAATATAAAATATGGACAATAAAAAAATAGCATTAATTACTGGTTCAACAGACGGAATAGGAAAAGCTACTGCTTTAAAATTATTAAAAGAAGGTTGGGAAGTTGTAATTAACGGAAGAAATGCTTCCAAATGCGAACCGACAATAAATGAGTTGAAACAAAAAAGTGGAAGTAATAATGTGACTGCTTTCATTGCGGACTTAGCTAATTTATCACAAGTAAAATCTGCGACAGAGAAATTTCTTGAAACAAACTCAAGACTCGACCTCCTAATGTTAAACGCTAACTCAATCGCCAACGACAGAATTGTAACTGCGGGAAGGGAACGAGCAAAACTTTGCCCTTGGTTATATTTCAAGAGTGTTGATGATTAAAATGTTAGAGAAGGTGCTTGAAAACACGACTAATTCTCAAATTCTTTCTGTAATTGGAATGGACACTCAGCCATTGGACTTCAATGACCCGACAATTAAAAATAATTTTACAGGGAGAAAGGGTTTAGGAAGATGGCAATGGGCTATGAATTTATATGCTACAGAATACAATAGGACAAGCAAAGTTCCACTTAACTTATATATGCCTGGACTTGTAAAAACAAAAGTTTTGGCAAACGAACCACAACCAATGAGAGCCTTTGTGAAATTAATGAATATATTAATGGGCATTACAACAGAGCAATCAGCTGAAAACATTTTCATTGTGTTGAATGACATAGTTTCAAAAAAAAAGAAAGGAACTTGTTACTCTTGGAAAAAGAAAGAGGACTTCCGAAAATAAAAACGACAGAAGGTGATAATGTAAAACTACTTAAACTGACAAATGACTTATTACAAAAGTATTTATAGACAGAAGCACATACGCCTAATCGAGTAGGGAGAGGTGAGCCATAAAGACCACCCTTCGGTATTTCCACACCCCGCACTGCAGCTGGCCGGTAACGGCCTTCCAGCAATTCGCTACGCACCCGCGGCCAGTGTACACGCAAGCAGGAGGCCAGTTGCCCGACCTCTACTCCGTCTACCCCGGCTGCGCCGCCGTTTTGTACCACGCGCTTGTACGCTCTTACCAGATTGTCCCGCGACAGGATCGCTCCCATCAGTTCCTTGTACTCCATTCGTCTCTGTTCGTTTTGCCTTCCTTCGGCCCCATCGTATAGCGATCCATCCTCCGTCCAGATTCATCGGTTCGCTATGATAGCGCAAACTCCGGCTGTTCCATGTTCAGCCCTTCAGGCTACCCTCTCACCTCACGCCTACTACCAACACGGGGTTCGTTGAAGAGGTGGTTTGGCTCCCTACTATGGCTTCTGCTGACTTCTTGGCTTCTAGCAAAACGAAGCTAGACCAAGTGGCCACCCACCCGCTGTCGCGGTTCGCTCGCTTGGATGTCCACCGGCTTCCTTCGTCGGCCGTAGCCTTGGCGAAGGTTGAGGCAACTTGCCCATAGGGGACTTTCACCCTTTAGAAAATTCCCCTATCTTTATAGGGAATCGGATGCCCATGCCGGGCACACACAAAGGCTAAAATGTTCATAGCCCCTAAACGGGACTACGCCATTTAGCCAAAACGTTAAGCAGCCATAAAAGGGGGGAAATAAAACGGGTTGACACTCTTTGACGAATCTCTTATCTTTAGGTTGGTTGAAGAAATTTAACAAGCGAAATGAACATCGTAAAACTTGTAAAACAGGAAGTTGTAAAGATTGATCCGAAAGCTGAAGTCATTTTGTTTGGCTCTCGGGCCAGGGAGATTTCCGTAAGGATTCGGACTGGGACTTTTTGTTTTACTCAATCGTCCGCTTACTGCCGAATTGAAGGAATCTATTCTCGACAAGTTGTATGATTTGGAACTTCAAACGGATTCAGTTATCAGTACGATCATTCACCAAGTCTGAATGGGAGGACCGCAGTCACCCCTATCTACCAGATTATCAAAAAAGAAGGTAAGCGGGCATGAGTTATTCGAAGGAAGAATTGGTCCGATACAGGATTGAGCGCGCAAGGAATCCTACGAAGATGCCGAATACCTTGTCAAAGAGGAGAGGTGGAATGCAGCGGCTAATCGGATGTACTATTCGTGTTTCTATGTTGTATCTGCATATTTGGCATTCAAGGGATTGACAGCAGCAACGCATTCAGGACTCAAAGCGCATTTAACCAAGAGTTGATCAAGCCTGGCAGAATTGACCGAGCAGATGGGGTTCTGTTTAACCGACTATTTGCTATCCGACAACAGGCAGACTACGAAGATTTTGCCGATATCCAACCTGAGGAAATTAAACCCTCCTTCCAAAGATCAACGGTTTGATTCAAGATATCGAAGAATTGATTGACGAAGAAGACGGCCATTAACACTTGCTACACTTCCATGGTTCGCATACGCTCACCATGTCGAGTAGCATCTCGTTAGCTGTAACTCTTAGTTGAAAATACGAAGAACAATCCTCGGAATTTTAAGATGCTTATCTTCGGCCATACAAATTAAAAAGTTAAAATTATGCGTAATCTGCTCTGCATGTTTTGGTCTGTTATTGTTTTCTGTTCCTGCAATCAACAGAAAACCAACAAACAAGAAGCGGCTAATCCAGATTCCATCTCGCAATATGGCGTGCTTTGTGCGCCGGAAGTGATTGATAAATCGTGGTACTCATCCGGGAAAGACAGCCCCTTGTTCAGCCAACTTGAAGGAATCCATTTACCTATTTCGACAAAAAGCGCTAAAGTTCAGCAATACTTTGACCAGGGACTTATGTTGTCTTTTGCCTTTAACCACGCCGAATCTGCGCGTTCGTTTTATGAGGCGGCGCGGGAAGATTCGACATGCGCCATGTGCTGGTGGGGCTTTGCTTATGTCTTAGGGCCAAATTACAATGCGGGAATGGAGAAAGATAATTTTCAAAGAGCTTTTGACGCCGTTCAAAAAGCTAAATCATTGTCTGCAAACTGTACACAGAAAGAAAAGATTTGATTGAAGCCTTAACGCGCCGCTATTCAAAACGATACGGCCATTTCCCGTTCCCTGCTTGATTCATCTTATGCGGCGGGTATGCGACAAGTTTTATAAAATATCCTGCCGATGCCAATATCGCTTCACTTTTTGCCGAGTCGCTTATGGATTTGCATCCCTGGAATTTGTGGAACAAAGATGGAAGCATGCAGCCCTGGACTCATGAGATAATGGCGACGCTAGAAAAGTGTTTACAGACTGAACCAAAGCATGCGGGTGCAAACCATTTTTACATTCACGCAACCGAAATGTCGTCGCATGCGGAAGCAGGGGAAAAAAGTGCTGATTTACTTAGCGATTTGGTTCCGGGTTCGGGTCACCTTGTTCACATGCCTTCCCATACATATATCAGAATCGGGCGTTATCATGATGGGGTTGTTGCCAATGAAAAGCGGTATTGGTGGATAGTTTATACACGGAAGCATGCCATGCACAAGGTGTGTACCCTCTTGCCTATTATCCACACAACTACCATTTTTTGTCCGCATGCGCTGTATTGAGCGGCGAAAGCAAGCCTGCAATGGAGGGAGCATTGGAAACCGCCAACCACGCTCATGTTAAATTATTACGCGACCCTGCATGGGCAACATTGCAGCATTACTATTCCATTCCCTGGTATGTGCAGGTAAAGTTGGGTTTGTGTGGAATGACATCTTGAAATTGCACGCTCCTGAAAACGATTTAAAATATCCATCGGTAATTTGGCATTATGCAAAAGGGATGGCGCAGCTTTCACAAAACAACATACCGGAAGCAAAAGGCATCTTGCCCGAAAATGAAAACTATCATGACCGATACCACGATCAAAGATTTGACCATTTGGGGAATAAACAGCGTGTTTGATTTATGCATAATTGCTTCTAAGACATTGGAGGCAGAGATATATGCAAAAAGAAAAAATTTCCTGCTGCAATTGCGCTGTTAGTGGGAGGCTGTTGCAAAAGAGGACGCCCTAAATTACAATGAACCACCCGACTGGTTTTTCTGTTCGCCATCATTTGGGCGCAGTCTTATTGGACGCCGAAAGATTTAAAGATGCTATAAAGTGTATGAGGAAGATTTGAAAATATACCATGAAAACGGATGGGCGTTGAAAGGTCTGATGAATGCCTATGAAAAACTTGGCGATAAAACGAATTATGATAAAACAAAGCTCCGCTTTGAACAGGCATGAAATATGCTGACATCAAAATTTCTTCGTCAAGAATATTATGATAAAATTTTCAAATGCAGGCAAAATAGAAAGGATTCTTTCATTATTTCACTTGCATATAGTTTTCTATCAGTCAGAATTATTAATAACACGCTAACAATCGCCTCCCAAAATGCTTCCTAAGCGTCGCACATTCGGGAAGCGTAACGTTGAGTACCACGAAAAAAGCATAAAGATGAAAATTAGGACATTACATTATTGCTGCCATGTGTTCTTCTCTTTGTGAACTGTAAAAAGAGGAAACTAAAGGAGAGATACGACACCATGTAGCTATGAAGGATTATCGCTCAATTTGAAGTTCAATTCAACCCTCTAATTGGACAAGCTTTGTATTGACCAATAACGATGAGATGCATTCCCAAATAATTATATTGGAACTTGGGTGGTGTGAAAATTGACCAAGGAGATGATTTTTATTTCTTATATTAGAAATCAGTAGTGTCCGGTTATAAGTCAAAGAAATTCAATTGATTAGAAATAGGGGGTTCTTGATTTTGTTATCTATTTTCATAAACAGTTGATTGACAGGGTTTTATCGAAGGCAGAGACGCTTAAAATCTCAGCATTTCATTCAAAGAGTGGTGAATTTTGAGAGCTTTGCCCTACAGGATCGCCATACTCAGTGCTAAGGTGCAGACGGCGATCCATATCTGACTTTGACGGCGTTGGGGCTTTCTCCCCAAAACCCGTTTGATCCGTGAGTGTAGCTTGACCCATTTGAAGAAGATCTCCACCTTCCATCTGTTAACGTACAGGATGGCGATCGCAGAGGGGGAGCTTCAAAGAGGTTTGTAAGGTAGACATAGGTCTGATCATGTTCTTTGCTCTTATTATTGATGCGTCGCAAAGTGGATAGTGTTTATGAGCATAATGCCCGGTTAAGCGGATCTTCTGGTCATCGCAAAACCGGTTGACTTGTCAACTGGGGTAGAGTAACCCCGTTCAAAAGCCAGGTTGTCTTTGCCCGGATTACGAAATAGGCGCCGGCCTGGTGGATGCGGGAATAAAACGGCCCAATCCACATAGCCCACTGGAAAATATTTATGAATCATTCGTGAATTTCGGTTTTGCTCAAGATCTTGCAGGAAACCATCTTCACGTATAAAATACCTGTTATGATGTTAATACCTTTGGCCTTCCGGAGCTACAGGATGGGCTTTTGGTGGTGATGTTGATGGGGTGATCGGCGCCTTTTGGGTTCATCCATTGGCAATACAGGACGGTCATGTTGCTGCACA
>JADJUJ010000020.1 GCA_016710765.1 Lewinellaceae bacterium
GCCTTCCACGGTCGCATCCTGATGCTTAACCGCGAATCGGCAAAGGAAAGCACGGGCCATGGATCCCCCCTCCCCTTGCTGGTACACGGCGGTCCCGGACATGCGGGCGGCGGCGAAGAAATGGGCGGCATGCGCGGCGTTTTCCACTACATGCAACGGACGGCCATACAAGGTACACCCACCGACATCACCAATGTCACCCGGCAATACCAGCCTGGCGCTGCACAATTCGAAACACCCGTTCACCCGTTCAAAAAGCACTTTGACGACCTTGTCATCGGGGAAACCCTGGTGACCGCCAAACATACCGTCAGCGAAGCCGATATCCATAATTTTGCCAATGTAAGCGGCGACAACTTTTATGCCCACATGGATGCCACCGCCCTTGAGGGCACGCCCTTCACCGGACGTGTAGCGCATGGCTATTTCATCCTGTCCAAAGCAGCCGGGTTGTTTGTCGATGCAAAAAAAGGACCCGTATTGCTCAACTATGGCCTCGACGAGTGCCGCTTCACCAAACCCGTTTATCCCGGAATGACCATCGGCGTTCGACTGACCGTCAAAGAAAAAATTGAACAGGAATTCGATCCTGAAAAAGAGGGCGTAGCGGCCATACCACGCGGCATTGTGAAATGGAGGGTGGATGTGTATGATGAAACCGGCGAAACGGTGGCGGTTGCTACTATTTTGACGATGGTGCGGAAACGAGGGTAGCACCGACCGGCGGTCGGTGCAGTCCGGTCGACTGGTAGTCGACCGGAAATTAGTCGGCCGAAAAAACCTTCCACATCTAATCACAAAATTAAGCATGACGCTGTTCGGTCGACTACCAGTCGACCGAACTCCACCGACCAGTGGTCGGTGCTACTTGCTCCAACAACCACTCTTTCTCCGCCACTGCCCCCGTTTGTTGTATGCTATTCCGCAAATCCAACAGGCTGTTTTTGTCGCCCGGCCGGATCTCTAAGATCCGCTCCACAAACCGGATGGTATTCAGATAGTTCTCCTTATGGTAACCCAGTTCCTTTTTCCGCCGGATAAATACCTTAAGCGCCTGCAAGTGTGATTCCAGCAAATCGTAGGCATCCATCGCGTAGTAAATTTTCATCTGAAGCGTTTTGGCAGCAAGCGCCAGCATCACGTCCTTGTACTCGGCTTTTTGCAACAACAGCAAAGCATCGTCGAGCCGCCCACGCTGGTATTCGAGCCGGGCCAGGTTAAAAGCAAACAAGCTCTCTCGATGGGCCGGTTGCAGTACATCTTTGTAGCGATAAACAAAATCCTCGACCCAATCCAATTCGTGCATGACAAGACCACTCGTCGCAGCGTTGAGGTAGGTGTAACGCGACAACCCGCCTTCCACCAAAAAGTAGCCATACTTGAAACCCTCCCGGTAAAAGTCAAACTGATCGCGCAGGTAGTCACTGTTGCCCTGATTGTACTGCCGGATGCAGAAATTTACGGCAAGAATGTACAGGTCGCGAAGTTCCTCGTCGGGGAAAAGATGATTCGACTGCATCAACTCCGCTTTGAACAACTCAAAAAAGACCCGCTTGTCGGGGAGTGTCAACGCCCGATAGCAATAATAGTACAGTGCAATGGCAGGCTTGTCCAGCAAATCCCTTGATTCAATATAAGCCAGTGAGGCGTCCAGCATGCCAAGTTCATACTCCCGCCGCGAAACAGCCTGATGCGACAACATCATGCAGGCGTGCCACATCTTTTGCGCCAGATAATATTCATCCAGCTGATCATACAGCGGCTGCAGGTTGATTTCATCCTGACTTTTTCGATCGACATCCAAACGGTACTGTTCCAGGGCCAACGTGTATTTCTTTCCAAAGTATTCGGTATTCCGAAACGGAGAATGTTCTTCTTCGCGGAAAGCCGCTTGTATGCTGGAGGCGGCGGCATCCGGGAGGCCGCGACGACGCATCACCCGCGTTTCTTCCAGATACAGTGCCTGAGGATTTGCCTGCATACTCTCCAAGACCAAAAACTGGACGCAGCATTTGTTCAAAAAACTGATCGCCATGCGCAACCGGTGGTCGTCGTACGTGTAATCTGGAAATACTTGTTGAAATAACCGTAGTTTGTCGGGGACTGCCAGCCCCGATTTCAAATAGGGCTCCAGGCAAAACAACAACCGCCCCACCTCTGGCCGACGGTTAAAATAGTCCGATCCGACAAATCTTTTTAAAGAACGAAGTTCAAAATCCGACAGCGTTCGCAGTAATTTTATCAGTCGGGATTTTTCCATGTTTAATTAATAATAGACAAAAAGACAAAATAAGTTCAAACATATTGCAATAATAATGATTTTTGAAATTATATTAAATAAAAACAAATAGACAAACCGCTCATTTTGTCCTTGCTTTCCCCAGGGTGTTGCCGCACTTTTGTATCATTAAATTAGCATCATCCAAAACCATAAGATCATGACTCCTTTGTCTAACCCATCAACCCTACTCAACAGGCTTACGTTCGTTGCGCTACTTCTGCTAATTGGCCTGAATTATGCAGGCACAGAACATCACCATCAGCGGAAATATCCATACGGCCGGCGGTAACCCTATGAATGAAGTCGTTGTAAGAATGACGACTTCAACCGACACCCTATTCAACCTTACAAATGCCGCAGGAAACTACACTTTCACCGTACCTGCCGGAGAAACTTATACGATTACCCCTGACTATGATGATAATCCGCTCAACGGGGTCTCCACTTTTGACCTCGTATTGTTGATGAAGCATATCAATGGTGAGGTACTCTTGACAAATCCATATTCCATCGTGGCTGCAGATGCCGACCGAAATGGCGTATTGAACCTGAACGACTCGCTGCTGATCCGCCAAATGGTCGTGTCAACCATTGTTAACTTCCCAGAGGGAAACTGGCGCTTTATTGATGCATCGTATGTTTTCCCCGATCCCATGGATCCTTTCACCCCTCCTTTCCCGGAGAGCATTACCCTGAACAATGTCAGTTCTGACCAGGTAGGTGTAGATTTTATCGGCATTAAAATCGGTGATTTAAATAATTCGGCCATTTTCATCAACCCTGGAAATCAAATAATTGGAAAGCTAACCTGGGATGCTAATTTCAACTGCACCCAGGATGCAGGAGAAGCCACACTCGGTGGTTGGACCATCAGTTTTGAAGGCCCTATTGGTAATTTTTATGCTGTAACAAACAGCAGCGGCAATTACCACGCTTCGCTTCCTGCAGGTACGTACAATGTTATACTGCATGCACCAAACAGCCTCTGGACATCTTGTGCAGGCATCGTTCCGAACATTACACTCGATCCCCTTACAACCTGTAACGGTCAATTTCTCGGCCCAATCCGAAGTAATTTGCCCGCAGATGGCCGTTGATATCTCGACTCCTTTCCTGCGCCGTTGCATGAACAATGGCTATCAGGTTCAGTATTGCAATCAGGGAACCGACGTGGCTGAAAATGTTCAAATTACCGTAGAATTTGATGGATTTTTGAATGTCATGGCGAGTTCACATCCATGGTCGTCTGTAACTGGGAACACCTATACTTTCGACGTGGGTTCAGTTGAACCAGGTGAGTGCAGATCATTTACCGTACAGGTTAACGTCGACTGTGCGGCGGAATTGGGTCAAACCCATTGTTCAACCGCTTCTATAACCCCTGCTGACTTATGTGGGCAGACCAACCCGCAATGGGATGGCGCCAACCTGGTAATCACCGGCGAATGCGTCAACGGGGAAGTAGTATTTACCATCACCAACACTGGTTCCGACATGCTCGTCCCTGTGGATTATGTTATCATCGAGGACATCATGATTCAAATGGTTGGCAACAGCCTTCAACTGGCATCCGGTGAATCCCAAAACATTACCCTGCCCGCCAACGGTAGCACCTGGCGTCTGGAGGTGGAACAAACACCCTTTCACCCGCTTCAGGCAGCTATCAGTGCCGCCGTGGAAGCCTGTGGGCAGAACCAGAGTGGTAACTTCAGCCTGGGTATTATTACCCAATTCCCTTACAACAATGGCGGTTTCAGCGATGTGGATTGTGTGCAAAACATCGGCTCTTTCGACCCCAACGATAAGGCTGGGTTTCCCAGCGGCGTCACGGCGCAACATTGGGTCCCCTTGGGACAAGAAATTGATTACAAGATCCGTTTTCAAAATACCGGCACTGACACTGCCTTCCGGGTCATCGTACTGGATACCCTGTCGCAATGGCTTGATCCCATCACCGTTAAACCCGGCGCAAGTAGCCATCCCTACCGTTTTGAAATGGCCGAAAACGGGGCGCTGAAATTTACATTTGACAACATCATGCTTCCCGACAGCAATGTCAACGAAATGGCCTCCCATGGTTTTGTCCATTTTACTGTCAAACCAAAGGAAAATGCGGGCAACGGGACGACAATCAACAACCAGGCCGCCATATATTTTGACTACAATTTGCCTGTACTTACCAATAACACCCTGCATACCCTCGGAGAACAATACCTCAACATTTCCAAGTTGCCCAAAAACAAGTCGCCGGCTCGGCATTTGAATTTGACGCATCCCAGCTGGAGCCCGGTATGTATCTGTTCAGTATCGAAGAAAACGGTCAAAAAGTAGCGGCTGGAAAAATGGTGAAACAGTAAGAGGAGAGGAGAGGAGAGGAGAGGAGAGGAGAGGAGAAGAGAGGAGAGGAGAGCAGGAAAAGCGATCTCGGTTATTGCTGAGATCGCTTTTCCTATTGTTGGCCTACACTTCAACGGTTACTGTGTTGCCCCCTCTGCATTCACCCTGCCCCAGCCAAACTGGGAGTTTCGGTTGGGATAATAATTGCTGTTGACTTTCATTTTGTCAAATACTTGCTGGCGCGACCAGCCTGGGTATTTTGCCCAAACCAGGGCTGCAATGCCCGCCGTTGATGCCGTAGACACGGAGGAGCCGCCAATGGTAGAAGGATCATCACCTTCCATGGCCAGGGTAAGTGGATTGGTGCCCGACTCCGTTTTTTCCATCACCAGTACAAAGTCAACCTTGCTGCCGGAATGACAATTGGAACAGCGCTGGGTAAGGTTGCTTTTCACACCCGTGACTGCGATCGCCTCATCCATAGTAGCCGGGAAGATTACGCCCACGAACCAGGAGGTCCACCAGAAGGAAGTACCCGCTGCGCAGAAAATCATTTTCCCTTTCCCATAGGCATATTTAATGGCATCTTTGATTTGGGAAGCACTGGTCAGGCGGCCCATGCTCATGCTTATGATCTTTATTTCGGCCATGTTTCCGGCATTTTTAAACGCATTGGAAACGCCTACGACCTCCCTGCTTTCATCGAGGTACACATCGGCAGCAGCACGGATCGACACCAGGTTGCAGTTGTAAGCAATGCCTGCCGAAGCACCGTCCCAGCCCCTTGGAGCGGCTGCAGCACCCTGCATGCCCGTGCCATGCCCGCACTGATCGTGGGGTGTTTCCGGAGAACCCACCGGATTACCCCACCAGTTGGTAGCCTGCGGCAAGGTCACGAGTTTGGTGATAGAGCGCCCCTGGGAATCGCCCTGGTTGAACTCATCACCGAGGTTATCCTGCCAGTCGGAGCAACCCGTATCAACAATAACAAGGCCAACGCTTGAGCCTGTACTGTTGTCCCATGCCTGTTGGATGTTGTGGTAAGAATAATTCCAGGAGGCCTTGCAGCCCGGTGTGATGTTGGTATAATCAACACCCGCTACCAGTCCCGGGTCCGGATAATTGCTGTCGCAGCCCGATCCGCTTCGATCAGCTGCCCGGTTGGTCATGAAGGGTTCGTAGCCCAAAGGCTCTGCATAGCGCAAATTTGCCGATTGCCGGAGCAAAGTGATGGTTTCCGGATTCAGGATCCTGACGTCGATGACAGGAAGCACGTCGTCTTCATAATACAGCAAATCTGATTTTTGAACCCCTGGTGTAATTTTCCGCTCACTCTCCAAAATCAGTTGCCAAATGGCTTCCCGGGCAATCTTCCATTCCGGATTGTTGATGTTGATCTCGTGTAAATGCGCCTCCACATCCTGTGTTCCGGCGGGTTTGTAACCGACCGACAACAGGTTATCCGAATTGGCCAGGGCGGTCCAGACCATGTCTTCGGAAGCCCAGGCCCAGATAAACTCCCCTTCCTGCAGGAGGTTTTCCTTAATGAAAGCATCAAGTTGGGTCGGGTCGGGCGCTGAGGGGCGTTGCAACACAGCGCCAGTTTCTTGTTTTTGACAACTGTTGATGGTCAGCAACACAAACAGCAGCGAGAGGAGGGTAAATTTTTTCATGATTTTCGGTTTGTTTAAAATGATGCTTGCGAAAATAGAGATTCAAAACAAATCCACTATGCGTTTTACCGCATTTAAGAAATTAAATTTTATATTTTTCCTTTTTAAGCACTTATAACACGCCAAAAAAACCATAACAGGATACGTATGTCTGCCTTTCACCTGATTCACTGTATGTCGCCAGCAGCGGGCTCGTCCAGGAAAGCGCCTGCCCGATGGTATTATGCCCTGCTTTTCACAAAAGAAAAATATATTTGTAAAAACTATTTGAATACTGGGTACCAATCCTGAAAAACTGCACGGTATGGATGAACAAATAAGTTCCGATGAGGAATTGATAAAAGATTTGCAGGGAGATGTGACAGCACGTAAAGCCGCCTTACGGCAGCTCTTTACCGAACCCGCTTTGCGGAAACAAGTGATTGGTTACATCCGCTCGCACGGCGGCGCAACCGAAGATGGAGAAGATGCCATGCAGGAGGCTATATTGATATTTGATAAAAACATCCGAGCAAACCGGTTTCAGGGAACCAGTTCATTGCAGGGCTATTTTTTTGGCATTGTAAAATGGTGGTGGTATTCCAAACAACGCTCCAGGGTCAACCACCTGGAATTCCAGCCTGAAATGTACGATGCACACGAAGAAAGTCACGAAGATCTGCTGATTACTGAAGAACGGAAGTCGGCCATCCGCAAAGCCCTTGAACAAATTGGCGAACGCTGTAAGACCATTCTCACCCTTTGGGGCCAAAATGAAAGCATGGAAATAATCGCTGATGTTGCTGGCTTACGCGACCGAATAGCCGCAAAAAAAGAAGCCTACCGCTGCCGGGAGAGAATTAGTGCTTTCATCAAATCCAACCCCAACCTCCGCGAACAGGCAGGACTTTAATTACAAACTACATGGAAGAGTTAAGAGATAAATTGGAAGACTACTTATCCGGCAAACTCGGTGCTGCTGAGAAAAAAGCTCTGGAGCAACAACTTGCCTCCGACCCCGCACTTCAGGAAATGCTGCGCTGGCAAAAACTAGAGCGGGATGCCATGGATGTGCTTGCTGAGGACGACCTGCGGAATGATCTCCTGGAATGGAAGAAAGGCCTCCCGGCAAACAAAAGCCCTAAAATCGTTCCAATCTGGAGCAGATACACCATCGCCATTGCCGCCGCTGTTGCACTTATTTTGAGCATCTGGTGGTGGACAAAACCTACAACAGATGTAACCATTGGCCCCCGCACAGCACAGAATCAACCTGTTGTACCCAAGACCTCGCCACAAGCAAGTATTGACACTCCTTCCATAAAACCCCACACCAATCCAGAAAAGCCCATCGTGAATACGCCCAAAGCGCTATCTTCCAGGTACCTAGCCCTGGCAGAATCCAATTATGATGCGCTTCGAAACAGCATCAATGCTCCCCAGGTCAGGGGCAGCAAACCTGAAAAAGACAGTACCCTCTCGGCAACCCAAATCCTGAAACAGGACGGCTTTGCCGCATTCAACAAAGCGGAGTACAAGGCATGTATTGGCAAATTATCGAAAGTTCCTGCAACCGACAAAGGGTATTTCACCACCATGGAATATTTGGGCCATGCCTATTTCAGAACCAAAGAATTTAAAAAGGCGGCAGCAACATTCCAAATGGTCTACGAGCAAAACCTCCCCCTTTCAACTGACCGTGCGAGGTGGTATTACTTGCTGGCAATGCTAGCGGACGGCAAAGAAGACAGTGCGTCCTTCAAAACAAACCTAAATTTATTGGCAAACGACCCCAGTCGGGATTACTCCCAGCAGGCCCAAAAACTGCTGGAAAAATTGGCACCTCAACGATAAGCAGCGGTATTGCCCACCAGGAAAAAACCCGCCCAAAAATAGGGTTGTGCCTCATCGTTGCGTACGGATTGCTGTATGTATTTCAATTTTGCCTGTTGCAGGGCTTTTGCCTTCGTAAACTACCATCGTAATATTGCTTGTAAAAAGCCTCCATAAGGACGGGTGTCTGCCTGTCGGCAACCGGCCAGTAGCTCGTCATCACCGAGGCCGCCCCAGCATACGCAAAAGCCCTCGACAAACTGATAACCCCCTCCCCGCCCTGGATCTGGCCAAGGCCAGTTTCGCAGGCTGAAAGCACCACCATGTCGGCGTTTAGTCGCAACTGATAAATTTCGTTGACAAACATCATTGCCTGCTCTGGCGCCTTCTCATTCCCTTCGGAAAATAGGATAAACGAATAATCTCCATTGGCATCGTTGGATTGGGCATGGGTCGACAAATGCAGGATCCGATATTGGCCGGCCTGCTCCATAAACGATTTTCTGGTAGCATCTTTTCCAAGTGAAATGCTGCCACCCGTAATTTTCTGAAGCGCTTTAACCTCCTGGCCTGAGTACAAAAGCGGCTGCCAATCGATTCGGGTTTGCCCGCTGCGCTGGCTAATAGCACCCATACTTGCGGGATCAAAGTAAGGAGCCAGTCCCCAAAAAGGCTTTGGCGCCCTTGTACGATCGGATTGCTGACACATCACTTGAAGCAGGGCGGCAGAAGCGGTATAGGAAACTGGAAAATCCTTTATAAAATAATGGTGTGTTTTATAGGCTTCAGGGTGCTCCGGCACTGAGCAGAGCAGCATTTCAAAAGGAATGTAAGCAATGGCGCCATCAGGTGAAATCAGAAGTTCGCCGCGTAACTGCGACGCAACCGGCGCCACCAATTTTTCATAGAGGGCATGCGCATAGAAAGCCCATTTTTTTGCCTGTGCCAAATACAATGCATCATCACGCTTTTCCTCTGGAGTCAATTCAAATGCCATGGCCGCCTGCCGCAAACTGTCCACCCAATCGTTCAGGGGGAAATCTCGCGGAATAGGATAAAGGCAAACCGTATCCTTTCTGACCAATTGTAGATAAATGTCCTTCGCCCCGATAAAATAGGAAAGAAAAGTCTGGCCTTCCCGCAAAACTTCCTTTTGAAATGTCTGCAAACCCAAATTTTGATAGGTATACCGGAGTTGGTAGTACGCAGGCGCCTTTGTCCGCACCCGCGACAACCATTCGGAATAGCGTCGTTTTTCAGCAATCAGGGCAAGCTGACCAGAATCAGTTGGATCGGTCATTTGTTTGGTCTGAAGTTCCGCTATGGTTTGCTGAAGCCGCTGTTCCTCCACAAGCAAATCCGGTGACACCCCTTGCACAGCCTCCAAATGGTTTTGCCGAATCCCGTCCAGCAAATTAAGGGTGCGCGACATTTCCATGGCATCAAACACCTTACCCTGCCAGAAATCGTCGTTTCCTTTTTGAGAAAAAATGGAATTTGCCAGACGGATTTGCCCCTCAAAAGCGGGCCGTGTGGTCCAGGTGAGGGTAGATTTTGAAAGTTGATCCAGTGGCAGCGTCCGGGTGTACAGCAGTGCCTGCGCTGCTTTTTCATAACCATCGAGGGCGCTTTGTGCTTTACTTTGCAGGGGCAGGTACAGGTTCCCGATCTCCGTGAGGCTGGTAATCAGAAAGGACAGGGATCTTACATTTTCAAAATGCTGACCATCAAAATCATTTAACAGCAGGGTATTCTCTAGCGCGTCCAGTGCTTTTTCCGTGTTGCCTTCTGCGCCCGCTACTTTTGCCAGGGCCACTTCAATATTGATCTGATTGGGATGGTTGGCCGGAAACAAACGCCTGGCATTTTCCAAACAAATTCTGGCACTGTCAACTTGGCCCTGGTTCAGGTAAGCCAGCCCAATGTTGACGTAGGCTGTAGCAGTTGAAAGGCTGCTGGAATCCTGCCTGAGCCTGATGCGCAGTGTCTTTTGCGCATAGGCGATCTGTTGTTTGTAATCGCCCATTTTATCGTACACCACGGCCAGGTTGTTGTACACATCTGCCAGGGCGGGATGGTCGGGTGGCAGTATGCTAAAAAAAGCCAGGTAACTTTGGTACGCCTTCAATCCTTCAGCATAATTTCCCATGTAGGTGTTGGCGCTGCCGATGTTCAGATAAGCGCGCATTTCGCCCGCTTTTTCCTTGAGCCCACTTTGCTGGCGGTACATATCCTGGCAGGCAATGGCGTACTCCAACGCACGCTGGTAGTCGCCGCTTAACAACAATAGACTTGACCAATTGGTATAGGTTTCGGCCAGTTGCGGATTATCCGGGCCCTGGAGCAAACGAATCCGCATGCTCTCCTTCAGGTATATCCTGGCACTGTCGAGATTCCCACTAAAAGGTGCAGTGTGCCCAGGTTGTTCAGCGCTTTGGCTACTTCTTCCCTGTCGGGGCCTACTTTGCGCAGGCAAAGTTCCCAGCTTTTCTAAGAAATGGGATGCCTTTGGCCGGTGTTCCGAGGTAATAATAGAGCGAACCATGGTTGGAAAGACTTTTGGCCCAGGCCAGGGTATCATTGTTGCCAGCGACAGCCCTGATCCCGGTGCATTGCTCGCAAATGTCCAGCGCTTCCTTAAATCGCCCAATCCCCTGCAAACAAACGCATTGGTTGTTGTACGGCTCTGCCACCGCAGCATCCCGGTCGCCAAGCAGGCGACGACGAATGTCGGCGCAGCGTTGGTTGTACACCCAGGCACTGTCGCACTCGTATTGGTCTTGGAAGCCCCATGCGCGGTACAGGTAGGCACTGGCCAACAGGGTATCGGAGGACGGCCCCAAATCCCGACAAATACCGGCAGACGATTTACAAGCTGTGATCGCTTCTTCAGGGCGCTTCAGGAGGATCAGTGCTTTCCCTTCCTGCATTTTAGCCCAGGCGTATCCCCGGGAACGCTCCATGCCGGCGGTGGTATAAGCAGCCATCGACTCCTGGATTAGATACATGGCCGCTTGCGCCGAGTCGGATTTCAGCAATGCGTCTGCCCGAATATTCAATTGCCCGGCTGCCAGCGTATCGGCTGGCAACTGGGCAAAAGAGGAATTGAAAGGACTGGACAAACAGAGCATCAGAAAGATCCAGGCTTGTTTCATTCGTTTTGAGTCATTTTTGGGTTAAACCATTTGACTATCCGTATATTAGGTACCAGGATGTCTCACTTCGTTCGACATGACAGTGGGTTTATAAAAAGCTGCCTCGCTGCGCTCGGCATTGACGTCAGGCATGTATCTGTTGCTTTACCGAGCGCAGCGAGACAGCCCATCCCCAACAGATTGTCATGTCGAACGAAGTGAGACATCTTAGTGCCTAATGTGCGGATAGTCAATTTAAACCATTTGATCCCCATGGCGCACTATTGATGCAAAATAATTCAAAACGCTCAGCGACCAAAAGATTTTGCCCAACTATCACCATGCTGGATGCGGTCCAGTTCCATCTGGCGATCCATAAACTGGATAGATTGCTTGCTGAAACGGCTGAGTTCTTTGCAGGCACGTGCTTCGCCATTCTGACAGCGTTCGTACAGGTCCCAGGAATAGGCATCAATATCTTCGCCGTAATAATCCTGCATCATCCGGTGGCCGTTGCGGATGGCCTGGTCGATCTGGTCGAGGTCGTCATCGCGATGGGAGTAAGACCGGGAACCGGAATTACCGCAGGAAGCGAGCAGCATGGCAAGCAGAGAAAGGGCGAGTACTGGCAGGAATTGTTTCATGACAAAGTAATTTGAATTGGTGAGTAATACCTTGTCAGTGCAGGAATTCCGGCGTGGTACCCAGCGTCTTGTCATTTTTTATACACAGGGCGCATATCGCCGATACCGATAAAGCCACCCCAATAAAACGGGTGCGCCTGTTCCTGGGTTTTGGCCGACGAAAGCATATCATTTTTTGCCCGACGCAAGGCATCGTCCTTGCTATACTCCTTTTTCAGATTTTTGTAAAAGGCAATCATGAGGTCCTTGGTGCGGGCATCGTTAACGGCCCACATGGAGGTGAGGATGCTGCGCGCGCCGGCGTAGGAAAATGCCCGTGCCAGGCTAATAATACCCTCCCCCCGCTGCAATTGGCCGATGCCGGTTTCGCAGGCAGAAAGCACCACCAGATCGGCGTTCAGCGAAAGGTTGTAGAGGTCGCGCACGTACAGCAATTCGTTCTCGACGGAATCCGGTATTTCTGAAAAAGCCAGAAAGGAGTAGTCGCCCGATTGGTCGTTGGCCTGCCCATGTGTGGCCAGGTGGATGATGCGGTAATCGCCTGCGACGGAAGTGAAGCGCTCTTCTGTTGCCTCCTTCCTGTGAGCACATCGCCGCCCATGATCTTGCGGGCCCGGTACACTTCCTCGCCGGTATACGGCAGCGAATCAAGTGTTTTACGGACATTGCTGGTGTAAGCATACCAGTTGGAGAGGTAAGTGGTATCCCCGGAATAATAAGGCGCTACGGCCAGGAATTGTTTGGAAGGCGTTTTGTGGAATTTCCGCTCGCGCATTTCCTGGAGCAGGGTGGCCGAATAGCAATAACTGATCTGGTGTTGGTTCAGCACGTAGGGGTAATTTTTAAACTTAGCCAGATCGGCAGGAGCGGGCTTTTCGGTCAGCAACACCTCGAAAGGCACATACCCCAGCACACCCTCAGGCGCGATAATGAGTTGTTCTGTGAGCAAGGGCGCTATGGGCTCAAGTAATTTTTGGTAGAGTGTTGCTGCCTTTTCTGTATACAACTGGGCCATTTCGCCATACAATTCATCGCTTCGTTCTTCCACCGGTGTGGTGTGGTATCGGGACAGCCCTTCCCGCAATCCACTGACCAGGCTGTCGAGTGGAAAATCTAGCCGGGTTTGCGTAACAACAAAGGTATCGGGTCGGATAACAAAAGTAAAAAGTGAGGAATCGCCTACGAAATACTCCAGGAGGGTTTGTTGGGGGGAAAGGAGGGTATTTTGAACGAAGGGCAGGGAAACGGTAGTGAGGTCGTATTTGAGGCGGTAGTAATCGGGGTAGGTTGATTCAAACAAAGATTTCAGCGCGTTCAGTTTGTTCGATAAATCAAAAATGATGGCCGAAACACTCAAATAGCTGGAATCTGTTTCCGTGCCCCCTTTTTCTTTTAATTCAAACAATTGTTTTTGCCGCCAATTATACAGAATCCGGTATTCCATTTCCTGCTCAATCATGGAGTCTGGTATACCTGCAAAATGCAAGGCCTCATCTTCACGAATCAAATTTCTGAACTGATCGCCTTTACTGTCTTCCAGTAAACGTATTAGTCGTTCGTTTTTTGAGCGACCAGCTAAGGTATCTGTGTTTAAAAAGGTTGATTCAATTGCCTTATCATACAGGCTGTTCGATTTTTCAGCAACTACATCTTTATAAACTGCGAGCGACAGCTGACTTCGGATTTCGTCTATTCCCTCCATTGCTTTTTTGATGTAATATTCCCCTTGTATCAGATCCTCCGTCAGGTGCAGCTGTTTGAATTTAAGCAAATACACTCGGGTCAATCCATTCAGGGCATCAAAGTAATTGTCAATATCATTTAATTCCTCCAGATTAAAATCTTCGCCATTACACGCCTTTAAGGCCAGTTTGAATTGATCGATGGCATTATTCAACATCCCATTTCCTATATAATATTTAGCAAGGTTGATATAAATGATTGCTACATCCTGGTTTATATCACCATATATATCCAATTTCATATCTCTTGATTTTATCAAAGACTTAAAACTGTTGATCGTATCGCCCGATTGCTGATAAATATAAGCCAAACTGTTAAATACTTGCGCAACTTCTGGATGGTTCTCCCCATATGCTTCCAAATAAATTTCCAGCCCTTTGTTAAGGTAGGTCAATGCGCTGTCGAGGTGTATTTCTTTTGCCCCATAAATATTACCCATCGACATATAAGATTCCGCCAAATCAGGGTCATTGGGCTCCAGATTATTTTTTCTAATTTCAAACGCCTTTTTAAAATATTTAAATCCGGCATCAAAATCTTCTTTTTCAAAATAAATGGAGCCCAGGTTTTGATAAAGTATAGCAAAATTTAGGTCATTTTCATCAAACAACTTTTGCCAGATACCCAAGGCCTTCATATAATATAAACTGGCATTATTTAAATCTTTAATTTCTGCATACAAATTGCCTAAGTTTAAAAATGAAACAGCCACAGTATGGTGCTCGGAGCCATAATATTGTTGTCGAATAGCCAAAGATTTTTTGTGAAACTCCATAGATCTTTTGAAATCTCCAATCCGCTTATAAGCATTTGCCAGATTGTTATAATACCAGTTAAAATCTACCGGGCGTAATTCCGGCACCATTTCCATCTGAAAAATTGCCCTCTGGTAAGATTCAATTGCTTTTTGAAAATCACCCAAATCATAATATAATATACCCAAATAATTTAAAGATTCGCCAATATCTTTGTTCAGTTTAACTTTTTCACGCAATTGTTGCGCTAGTTCATAATACCTGATTGCTTCGTTGAAATTTCCAAGCTTTTTATAACAATTGCCTAAATGGTTGCAGGACCAAGCAATATCAAGGGTGTCAGGCTCCGACTGAATTTGCCGAATGCGTAGCGCTTCTAAATGGGCTTTTATCGCTTCTTTTGCACTCCCCGTTTGATAATAGGAAATGCCCAGATTGTTCAAGGTATTCCAAATCCGGGTCGTTTTATCCAATATTTTTAAGCGTATATCTGCGGCTTTTTGAGTAAAAATTAGGGCGGATTTATAGTCTACCAACTGCAAGGCTATGATACCTCTAATGTTCCAAATAATTCCAGCCTGTTTGGAATTAATGCCCCATGCTTCTTCAATTACTTCAACAGCAGAAGAACTCAAAGAGTCTGCTTTTTTATACGCTCCTGCATCCGTTAGGCGACGTACCTCTACCAACAATTCGTTGGCTTGGGTTGTGTCGATGACGGCATCGGCATTAAAATTTTCCTGCGAAAAAGAATGGTGCGGCAATAAAAAGCCCAAAACATAGAGCGCTGTAAAACAAATACGGTACATATAAAATCAAGATAAATTTTGTATTCCTTCTGATCATGCATTAAAAAAAGCCGGGCTCCCACTTTCGCAGAAACCCGGCCTAAAAATAACAATTCCCGCCGGAATCAAAAGTTAAGTTGCGACTGCACTTCGCTGGTTGCGGCAATGTTGGCGAACAGCGTAGCGCCGGCGGAAAGCGGATAATTGTCTTTACTTTGGAAGTAAGCCGGCCGGCTGCTGAGCGGTATGTACTGCCCTTCAGTGGTCTGAACATACTTCGGTTCAATGCAGATCTGGCTCTTTTTAAACAAGCGTTTTTTGCGGGCATCGTTTACTTGTGCTTTGGCCACGGAACCCGCCGGGATCACAATTTTACGGTCGACCACCACATCGTATTTCACCCGCAAATCGATGGTCTGACCGGCACTTAAATATTTCACATGTACAGGCGTAACCGTTACCAATTCGATTTGCGTACCGGCGTACAGCATGGCTGCCTGGCTGATCTGCATGTTCCGTATGTCCACTTCAGCTGAATAGTCATCGTAAAGGAAGGATGGATCTACACCCTTGGCGGCGAACCATTTGGGTCCGGTGTATTCCGGCTCCGGGTCGTTGTAGCGATGGTAATTTTGCTTTGTAGTTTCGGGTGCGGTGGGCTCAGACAGGGCTTCATATATCTGGGTGGGGTCGGCTGGTTTTTCATGCTTTGAAACCTGTTTAGCCTGACGCTTTGCCAACTGCCCTGCCTCGAACTCATTGTTCCAGCGATTCAGATCGGTAACCATGTAGGTTCCGCCAGCAATGACTGCTGTAGCAGTAGCGGCCATAATGGCCTGGTGTGCACTTAATAGTATCTTCATGACAATAGTTTTATAATGAGAACAATAAGACCAATGTGATAAATGAGAACAATGTGAGAAATGTGGTCAATGATTTAACGATTTCGGGTTAGCCTAATGCTCAAAAGGAATGAACGGAGTTGAGTGCTTGTATTCATTGGCCACATTGGCTTATTGGCCACATTGATCTCATTACCAAAATTGGCCACATTGATCTCATTAATTAATTGTTTACCCAAATCTCCCGCGTACTGGCCACCGATCCGAAAACCGTGATGCCACTTTCCATTTTGGCGTCTTTGCCTTTGACAAAAGCCGTAGCGAGGGGTGCGATGCCACCGGTTACAATGCCCGCGGCAACGCCTGCAGTTGCCCAACCGTTTTTCTTTCCTTCCAGGCGCATCGGCATGGCACTGATGGGCAGGTTTTGGTTGTCGACTGTGGTGACATACTGGGGCTGGATTTCCATAAATCCGCCTTTGCCCATCATTTTCGGTTTATCCAGGCGGGTGATGATGCCGCGTGCAGGTGAACCTGCGGCGATCACGATGCGCCGGTTGACCACCACGTCGTACTTTACGCGGAACTCGATGGTTTGGCCTGGGTTGAGGTACTTGCCATCGGCGGGCATCATGGTTTCCATCTCGACGGGTGTTCCTGCGTGCAGCAGCACGCGCTGGGAGGGCGCATTGTTGTACTGGTTGTTTCCTTGGTTTTGCGGAGCATACAGGGCGCCGTTGGACGGATTGTACACCGGCATAGCATTGTACTGCTGGGCAGTGGCGGCAGTGAAAGATGTAGCGATCAAAACGGCGGCGAAGAATTGCTTTTTCATGTTGTTTGAATTTAAAATTTATAGGTTGTTGTTTGTTGTATACCCTACTGTGCAGGAGTTGCAGTGGCGGTACCCAAGCGTTTTTATCTTTTTGAAAAAATTTAAAACACCGTAAAAGGCAGCCTGAATACCTTCCCTGCACCTTTACCACCGCACAATACCAACCGGCGGACTTATCGGGCAGGGATATCTCCAAAGCCTCCTGCTCAAAATTTTGCTCCCATACCAGCAGCCCAACCGCGTTGTAGATGCGCAGCTGTTTGGCGCCTGCCTGCAGGCCGGCTTCCAGTCTGAAGTCACCCTTATTCGGATTGGGAAACAAACGCAGGGTAGTTTTTCCCTCCTCATCACCAACTCCCAGCGGAATACAATCCACTTCGATGGTATTCGACGTGGCCACTGCGGGATGCGTGCAGGCTTGTGGTATGCTGGGGGTTATTTCACAATAAACCAGATTGCCATTCCCAGCGTTGAGCAGGTTGTAACTGGGGCCTCCCCACACCGGCGTTCCATTGAGATACCATAAGATGTTTGGAAAAAGTCCGGCATTTTGAGGGATGGCAGTGAACGTCAAAACCGTACCCGGGCATCCGCCGACCTCCACGGCAACCGAAAGCAGGTTATCCAAAACATTGGTTTGGACCACCAGCGGCTGCGCATCGCAAATACCATTGGCGCCAATTACCGTATACACCACATTACCGGGTACCTGAGGATTTGCCTTGACGCTGGAACCAGTTGAGGACAACAGCCCCGGACCCGACCAACTGTAAGTGCTTGCGCCGCTGGCCTGCAGCACCAGGGTGTCGCCCAGGCAGAGCGGGTTGGCGGAAACGGTAGCACTGACTTCGGGAATGGCCAACACTGTCAACAACAGCGTTTGGGCTTGTGAAAAACAATTTCCAGTTTGTCCTGTCGCTTCATAGGTGAAAACCCCGGCTGCTGTTGGCGTGGCCATGACTTGTGCTCCCGAATTTGAACTGAGGCCGGTGCCTGTCCAGGAATAAGCATTCGCACCGCTGGCTGTCAGGCTGACTAATGTTCCCAAACAAATATTTTGCGAAGCGACACTGATTGCGACAACGGGGTTGGGATTAAACTTTAACGTAAACGTTGCAACTGGGGTTGGGCAATTGCTTAGCGTACCCGAAACCTGATAGATGTAGGTTCCCGGCGCTACCGGAGAAACGCTTACCTGACTTCCAGTATTGGCACTCAGCCCTGGCCCGGTCCAGCTGAATTGGTTTGCTCCACTTGCCTGCACGACAACCGGGGTACCAAAACATACAGCAGTATCCGGACTTACGCTTAGTACTGGTGCTGCGGTTACGGTGATATAGGCGGTTTTAATCTCGGCATCCGAACCGGCAGTGTTTCCAGCATTGAGTTGTACGGTGTAAACACCCGGAGTGTTGAATACCACCGAAGGGTTTTGCTGGGTTGAAGTGCCTGCCGATCCAAAACTCCAGTTCCAACTGCTCGGGCTGTTGCTGGATTGATCTGTAAATATTACCTGAAGTGGTGCAGGACCGCAGGTTGCCGATGCTGAAAAATTGGCCACCGGTGGCTGCGCGCTTGCGTTGATCAGGATCGTGTACTCTTCCACCTCGCGAAAATCAAGTGTCTGGCAGGCTGTTCCATAAGCACCAAGACTCATGCTGATGCGAAGCCGTGTACTGCCCGGCATAGCCATCTGTGGGATGGATATGCTGCCAAGCACCGGACCTCCATTCGTTCCAGTACCTTCAAAAACCTGTTCACCGGCATCGTTGAAATCGTGATCCTGGTTAAAATCAGCCCATACCCGCCAGTATACGGTTTCGGCATTATCATCGGTTGCCGGTGTGAGGGTTATGGGGTATGAGCCTCCCTGTGTAACTGTTGTGCTCAGGTTGGTAAAATTTCCATAACCGTAATTTTTCCCGGTATTGTTGTTGATGGCTCCGAACGATACACTGGCAATCCAGTCGTCCCAGCCAAGGCCGTAGGAGTAACAATAGGGGTCGCCGGCACCAAGGGTAGTTACAAAAATAGAGGCCGACCAGGAGCTGTAATTGCCCGCGCCACATTCTCCGCTGGCGCCTGCTACGCTGTTCCAGCCCAGGTAGGCAAATGCATACCCTTTGTCGGTCACAGCAAAGCCCGACGGCGTATCGCAGTTGGGCGTATTGGAACAGGTATAAGTAGCGCTCCAGCCGGGTTTATTGGCGGTGTCATCGGTTTCAAATACGATGAACATATTTCCGGAGTTGGCGGTTTGGGATGGTGGAAGGCTGGCGCCACTATAGACGCCTAATAAAATACCGGAGGTATTGACCCCATCGTAAATCCGCACAAAATCGAAGCCCGATTCTGTGTTAAAACTGCTGAAATTGAGCGTGACGGTGCTTGCTCCAGGCGGACTTATCAGCCAGCTGCAATACAGGTTTGCACTGTAATCGGCGTTTCCACTGCCATCGTTTATACTGCCACTGCAGCTGCTGAGTACTGTATTTCCGTTGCAGGTACCACCACTTCCGGAACCCATGAGAATGGTTACGCCGTATTCTTCTACTTCACCATAATAAAATTGCTCACAGGGTTCGGCGGCTTCATTGTAGCGCATGGCCACCCGCATGCGGGTAGCGCCTGTAGCCGCTGCAAAATGGGATGGCCATATTGCTCGTAACATCTCCGGCAGTGGGCGCACCCGAATCATACACCAATTCTCCTGCGTCGTTAAAATCGCCGTCTTTGTTGAAATCAATCCATATCGTCCAGAATTCATCATAAGCCGTTGAAGTGTAACCCGGGCTCAGGGTAAGCGGATAACTCTGGCCTTGGGTAAAACTCCAGTTGAGGTTGGTAAAATACCCGTATCCCAGGTTATTGCCGGAGACATTGTTGTTGGCCCCAATGCTCACGGAAGCAATCCACTCATCTTCCGTTGAATTGCCAAACCCCGGACAATAGCCTGTTGCGGCAATACAGGCAATCAGGGCATTCACCCGACCATATCCCATTTCATTGTTCCAGGGTCCATTTGGTTGCCCACTGGTTGTTTCATACAAGTAATCGCCTGTTCGTTCACAACTCAATTCGAGCAGGCTACGGGCCTGTGTTTGGGTTAGGTTGGGATTAACAGAAAGGATCAGTGCCATGGCGCCGGCAGCGTTTGGGCAGGCCGAGGAAGTTCCGTTGAAGGAATAAGTATAATCACCGCCGTTGTAACCCGCCGTACCCGCAATATCGCAGGTGGCAATTTTTACGCCCGGTGCAACGATGTCGAGACCGGTGCCATAGTTGGAGCCCCAACCTGTTTCCCCATCACAAGAATCGGGACTTTTGCGCTCATCGCACATACTGGATGCGCCTACAGAAATCACATTCGAATAAAATGAGGGATAGGAAACCGGAGTTTGATCATCATTCCCAGCAGAAAACAGCACCGGACTGCCCTTTCCAGCCCTACCGTTGTTGACCGCGTTGGTAATGGCCGAACTAACCAGGGAACTCGGACTTCCACCACCCCAGGAATTACTCAGGATATCGGCGCCCGCCGTTTGCCAGGCCCAATTGATGGCATTTGCCTGCCAGGAAGTTGTAGTGTACCAGTTCGTTTGTCCAGCAGGGGTATAGGCTATACGGATAGGAATAATCTTACACCCGTAGGCATTTCCGGCGATTCCAATGCTGTTGTTTGCAACAGCGGCAATGATGCCCGCACAAGCGGTACCGTGCGCATCGTCGCCACTCGGATTACCGCCGCTTCCCAGTCCGGTCGCATCGTATCCGGCAAGCATGTTCCCAATCAGATCGGGATGATCCAGATCAACACCTTCATCAATCACCGCAATTTTAATGCTGCTGCTGCCTGTAGTAATGTTCCAGGCTGGTTCAACATCCATGTCGGCGTCATCATCACCAACATATACCCAAGCATTGCCATTCCAGTAGCGACCATCGTTGTCTTGCGACCATTGGGCTATTTGCGCCGGATCGTTGGTCATTTTACGCAACACCAATAAAAAATCTGCCTCGGCGAAGGCAAAATGATTACCAAACCGTAGGCTATCTGCCAGGTAAAGCGCTTTTCCCAGGCGGTTATCGGGTACGGAAACGTGATAGACAAGGGGATCAAATTCGTTGGGCTCCGGCGTTCCAAGCCCCAAACTGCGGCAGCGTTCGTCAAGAGTGGGAGTTCACTTGCAGCATGAAGCCCCACATTGATCCTATCCAGGATGCCTTGTAGCGAACCATCGCTGTATTGGAGAAAAGGGGCGGCGTAGTGAATGTCCGGACAGCTGTTCAGTCGTTCAAGCAGCAGCCAAAAGGAATCTTTTGGCATATCAACGGAGCGCATTTGAATAACCTGTACGCCAAATTGCGGGAAGAAAAGCGCTGAATCGGGTGGCAACAATGCCGGCTCAGTTTCCAACAATGCCTTTAAACCATTCGTTGAAAGCCCTTGAACGGGCGCAACCAATATTTGCTGAGCACTCCAGGTAAAGGTCTGAGGGCCTTCTGAGCTTGATAAAATGTAGGTTTCGGGTGCTTTTTGTGCCCTGAGTGCAGTTAACGAGACAAAAAAGAAAAAAAATAAGGTGGCTGGAAATTGTTTAAACTGTAGCATAGATGTGGAAGATTGGTTCTCCATGCTTGTGCAATCCAACCCCGTCAGGTACCCATCATAAGGTGAAATTTTATTTAGAATATTTATTCCAAAACATTAACTTTGTCCACAACAATTTCACCCATGGCACGACCCAAAGCCTTTGATCAAGCCCAGGTACTCGACCGCGCAGTAGAACTGTTCTGGCGAAAGGGCTACCACGCCACCTCTATTCAGGATGTGGTGGAGAACCTTGGTATCAACCGCGCCAGCCTGTACGACACTTTTGGCGACAAGCATACCTTGTACATTAAGTCGCTGGAGCGCTACCGCACCGACCAGTCGCAGGCGATGATTCGCTTTCTTCAGGGACCCGGCAAGCCGCTCGATAAAATTCGGATTTTACTGGCCACAACAGCCAAGGCAACCCTTCAGGACCAGGATCTCAAAGGTTGTTTTTTGGTCAATGCCACCATGGAACTGATCAACACCGACCAGGATGTTGCAGCAATAGTGGCCAGCAATCAATCCGAAATGGAGCATGCGCTGGAAAAAACAGTGCAGGAGGGCCAGGATCTTGGCGATATCGACGATGCACTGGATCCCAGGGCCGTAGCAGCCTATTTGTTCAGTCAGCTCAATTGTCTGAGAATGATGGGAAAAATGCAGGCTGCAGAAAATGTCCTGGCCAATGTCATTTCCATCTCCTTGAAAACCTTGTTGTAAGCCGGGTTTTAGATTTTGGTCTTTGGTCTTTGGCTAAACCCAGCTAAAGATCAAACTAGTGGATGACCAATTTAGTTTTCGTAATCGTTCACACTGTGGCGCGGATATTTTGCTACGCAAAATATCCGCGCGTTTCTGCGAATTCTGCGGGAAACTATTTTTTACGCAGCAAAAACTAAATTGGTTTACCACTAGTGTTTCAATGCGTTGCAATGTAAAATGGCAACATTTCGGATACGCCTGTTTCCGGGAAAAGCAGCCGGACAAAATACCTGCCCTTGGGCAGCATGCTGACATAAAACTGCAATTGGTGATGCCCGGAAGGCAACTGGCCAAAATTCCGGGTCTCCACGACCCTTCCCTTGTCGTTGGTAATGACTGCCTGTAAATCTGTTTGCTGACTCAACCTGAGATTTATTTGCACCCAATCGGTGGCAGGGTTCGGAAACAGGCGAATGTCTGAACCCAGCAGCCAACGATCCAAACTTGAGTCGTCCATTTCAGGGGTTACAACCTTGATGGGAATCGTTCGGCCATCGCTCAGCGCCAACAAAACTGCAAAATCGGGTTGTAACGAATACTTTTGTCCACTGGTAAACAACACCGCCGTTTTACCGGCCCAGAAACTCAGGTCATCACTCCATCTCACCAGGGGTACGGTGTTGTCAAACCCAGGCGTCAGCGTCAAGTGGTAATTGCCGCTTGCTGGCACCTCGAGGTAACCGCCAAAGTGGCCGTAAGCCACGTTGTTGAACAGAATGTTTCGGCCAAGCAGGAGGTCAACATCCTGCAGATCAGAGGTTCCCTGAAAAAAGTGGATGCCTACGTTATTAGGGCCTTCTGCCATCTCACTGGCAAGGTCAAATTGAACCAGCTCGATACCAGGCAACCCGCCAACGGTACCGGTTATCATGACAATGTACGCGCCATCGTCGCCAAAAACCATCGATACACTGGTGTAGACTTCAACAGCACTGCGGCTGCCTGCTGGTGCTACACCGACCAACAGCACGGAGTCGGACTGCAAATCGAGAAATGGGGTAGCATTGCGATAGGCGAGATCGGTGGTGATGCGCTCGTCGCCAAAATAAATATCCAGGGGGGCATTGCTGGCATTGTGCACAAACTGGACCCGGGCAGCCTGGACGGTAAACGCCCCCAGGAATACTATCAAAAAGAGGTATAAGGTTCGCATGACTTGCTAATTTGGTGTATTAATGAAACACCCCAGTACCCTACTTTGTTTGGCCTGAGCGCAAATGCTTTATACTATCCTTCCATGTTCCTGTTTCGCCAACAACACAACAAGGTCACATCACCTTTTTGCTCCACCATTCCGTTGGTATCGTCGCTGTACTGAAGCACCCAGACATATACATCCGAACTGGCGGGTTAATTGCTGGCCTGAACCAATTCCGTAGCGGGGTTCTCGCGTCCGGGATCCAAGGGAAGTTGCAACGTAGTTTGAGCGGTGACTGCCGAAAAAAATGCCTGCAACTTGGGGGGACCTCGGGTTGAAGCCCACTTTTTTATCAAAAAAAGGCATCAAATGCCATGTCCCCGTAAAAAGTACAACACCCACCCCCTTTAGGTCTACAAAGCATGACCTGATTACCTGCACCTTTGCAGCGTAAACAAATTTAAAAAACAAACACCACTTCATACTATGTTTCAAAATGTAACCGGTGAAACCTTTTTTCACCTCTCCGAACAACCCGATACCGTTATCCTCGATGTGCGTAGCCCGGAAGAGGCACGCATGGGCATCATTCCGGGCGCAAAAGTGATCAACATGTTTGATTGCGATTTTATGAAAAAAATTGAATCCCTCGACCACAGCAAAACCTATTTGGTGTATTGCCGCAGTGGAAATCGGTCGGCACAGGCCTGCATGATCATGTCGCAGGTTGGTTTCGACCAACTGTACAACCTGGCTGGTGGCCTGATGTCATGGCAGGGCCCCGTTGCCCAGGCTTCCTAAAGCCATTGCAACTGCACGTTACAACCGCTCACAGCACGTAAAAAAGCAACACTATGCTCACTATTTTTAGCACCTGGAACCTGATGCGATTTTTAAGACTTGGGATCGGCTTATATGCCGTTGCCGAAACGGTTCGAACCGGGGATCTGATTTATCTGTTGCCAGGTGGTATTCTGCTGCTGCAGGCCTTCTTTAACGTGGGTTGTATGGGCGGAAGTTGTGCACCAACTACCCGATTCGAACCCGCAAAGGACGTATCGAACGAACCTGTTGATTTCAAAGAAATCCGCTGAACAGCACTGTTTGGCTTGACCCCGGTCATTGCCCAAGCAGGTTAACAGGAATAACTTTGCAGTCCATTTCAATCCTTAATATTTTAACCAAGTTATTATGGAACCTCAAGTTTTAAATATGCCCCGCATTGGTGACATGGCGCCCGATTTTGATGCCCTCACCACCACCGGGAAGATGAAATTTTCGGAATACATCAAAGGATCCTGGACCATTATGTTTTCCCACCCTGCCGACTTTACGCCGGTATGTACCACAGAAATGACGGGCTTTGCCCTTGAAAAAGAATGGTTCGCCCAAAAAGGCACCAAACTCATCGGGCTGAGCATCGACTCGATCCATTCCCACATAGCCTGGGTGAATAACGTTCGGGAAAAAATGGGCATCCTCATGGATTTCCCCATCATTGCCGACATCGATATGAAGGTGGCCAAACTTTACGGCATGCTGCAACCGGGAGAAAGCGAAACCGCCGCTGTGCGCGCCGTTTTCTTCATCGACCCCAGCGGTAAAATCCGCTTAATCATGTACTACCCGCTGAACGTGGGTCGGAACATGGTAGAAATCAAGCGGGTTCTCGAAGCGTTGCAAACCTCAGATGCCAACAAATGCGCGATGCCATTGAACTGGAAACCCGGTGAAAAAGTCATCGTTCCACCACCCAAAACACTCGACGAACTGCAAAACAGGCTCGACAGCAAATACGAAAAAGTGGACTTTTACCTCCAAAAAAGAGCACTTGACCTGCTGATCAAAGTCACCCAGTCATCGATGTTAAATCAATGTCTTCGGGCTTTAGCCATTGGTCTTTAGTCTTTGGCTTTGCCCCCGAAGGATTAACTATTTGGTTTTTCATTGTATTAGTTTTTAACAAAATATTCGTTGATAAATAATACACAGGCTGTTTTAAAAAGGGTGTTCAAAATTTAATTCCGATTTCTCCGGTATTTGATTTTACAAGGCACCAATAACCGAGATCGAAGCAAAAGACCAACGCCCAATGGCTAAAGTCCAGCTTAGGTTGAAACCAGGCCACAAGGCTACAAATGGTGTTGCAATACAGGAAGCAATTACCTTTGTGGTTTTGTGGCCTTTTTTATGCGATCATTCTACCTTGTTTTATTCCTTGTCATCAGCGGAACGGCATGGGGCCAGTCCGATAGCCTCCCCGAATACCGTCCGGCGCAAATTCCAGTCATTAGCGCGCTCCGGCTCCCCTCAACGGCCTTTGGAACGCCCATTGCCGCCAGTGTGCTGGATTCCAATGCGCTGACGCGCGCCCGCGCTGGCATGTCGTTGTACGAACCACTCACCCTGCTGCCAGGCTTGTTTGCGCAAAACCCCGATAATTTTGCCCAGGACCTCCGCCTCAGCGTGCGCGGATTTGGCGCCCGTGCTGCCTTTGGCATCCGCGGTGTGCGGCTATTGGTAGACGGCATTCCGGAAAGCACGCCCGACGGTCAGGGCGAAGTCGACAACATCGACCCCCTTGCGCTGGAGCGCGTGGAATTGATCCGAACGCCTTCGGCCGGATTGTATGGCAACGCCGCAGGTGGTGTGCTGGCCTTTCAAACCCGTACCGCAGCACCGGGTTGGCACGCACAGGCTTTGGCTGGCATGGGTGCCTTCGGGCAACAACGTTACCTGCTGGGCAGCAGCTGGGGTGGAAAGAAATGGTCGCACGTTGCAACATTTTCCCATACCCAGCAAAAAGGATACCGGGAACACAGCAGCATGGCAGCCGAGCAATTGAACCTGAAATCGGTTTTTGAGCCCGACAGCAATACCCGGCTCACCCTGGTATTCTCGGGTGTCACTAGTCCGTTTGCAGATGACCCTGGCGGCCTGACGGCATTGCAGGTTACCGAAAACCGACAACAGGCCAGGCCACAGGCACTGGCGTTTAACACCGGAGAAGCAGTACGGCAGGCTAAGTTAGCAGCCGTTTTTCAGCAAAAATTGCTGCATTGGCAGTGGGGCGCCAGGTTTTTCGGCGCCGGCCGTACACTCGACAACCTTCTGCCGTTCAACATCGGCGGTGCGGTGTCCCTTCGGCGCGCCTTTGGCGGAACAGGTGTATGGGTGGGATATCAAACCTCCTGGCGCCCTTCCTTCACCCTCCATTTGCAAAGCGGATTGGATGCTGAGCAGCAGGAAGATCATCGTCGCCGATACAACAACGAAGCCGGTTTGCGTGGAGCGGAGGTTTTAAACCAGATAGAATCCTTTCGCAACCTGGCCTGGTGGAACACCTGCAAACTACAGTACCAAAAGCGCTGGACAGCCTTGCTAAGCCTCAGGGTTGATGACATCAGGGTGCAAGCTACCGACCAGTTTCTGAGCAACGGAGATCAAAGCGGAACCCGGCGTTTCGGACAATGGAGCCCTATGGCCGGGCTGGATTATGCACTCACGTCGCAACATCATTTGTATGCAAACTGGAGCGCGGCTTTTGAAACGCCATCCCTCAGTGAATTATCGGCCAACCCCGATGCGCCTGGAGGCTTCGCCGACCTGCAAGCGCAAAAATCGCGCAGTGTGGAACTCGGCTGGAAAGCCGCACCCAGACCCCGTCTGCAATGGGAACTGACCGTATTTGCCATTCAGCTGCGCGATGAGTTGGTGCCCTACCAATTGGCAGAACAAGCGGGTAGAACTTTTTTCAGAAATGCCGGCCAATCACAACGAATTGGGCTGGAAGCGCAGGCAGGTTGGCAGTTCTTACCCCAATGGACAGCGTATGGAGTGTACAATGGTTCCGATTTTAGGTACCACAATTACATTGCAAACGGAAGCGACCTGAGCGGCAACCGACAACCCGGCATACCAGTACATACCGGAAGCATGGAATGCCGGTACAAAACACCGCGCTTTTTTGCTACCTTGCAGTTGCGCCGAACGAGTAAAATCTGGGCAGATGATGCCAATCTTACACAACAGGAAGGCTGGACCTGGGCCGGTGTACGCATGGGATATCCCCTGAATATGCGCCATTTTAAGTTTGAGCCTTATCTGGGCATTCAAAACATTGGAAATGCCGGTTACAATGCCAACCTCCAGATTAATGCCGCTGGCAACCGGTATTTCGAGCCGGCATCTGGCCGGTATCTTTATCTGGGTTGCCATGCTAGTTTTTAATTATATTGGTAATCACCCCAAAAAACCCCAAATTAGCGCCCTCAAGCAAAAGGTTCATGCGGATATTACTGATTGAAGATGAGGCTAAAACCCGGCAATCCCTCCAGCAAGGGCTGGAAGAGGAAAATTGGATGGTCGATATCGCCACCGATGGAGAAACAGGCCTTGAAAAGGCCATCAATGGCCAATATGAGGTGATTGTATCAGACATCATGATGCCTGGAATGAACGGCTTGCAGATATGTCAGCAACTTCGAGACCGCGGTATCCGCACACCGGTTTTGATGCTATCGGCACTTGGTGAAACCGACGATAAAGTATTGGGGCTGGAGTCAGGCGCCGATGACTACCTGACCAAACCTTTTGAATTTCGGGAGTTCATGGCCCGGGTAAAAGCACTGAACCGAAGACAGCAGATAAGGGCGGAATTTGGCACCAAAATTAAAATTCACGATCTCGAACTGGACACCTCGGCAAAAACCGTTCGCCGAGATGGAAAGTCCATCAACCTGACGCCCCGGGAGTTCGCCTTACTAGAGTTTTTAATGCGGCACCCGGGCAAAGTGCTTTCGAAAACAGAAATTGCAGAAAAAGTTTGGGACCTGGACTTTGATACGGGCACCAATGTGATCGAGGTTTATGTCAATTACCTCAGGAATAAGGTCGACAAAGGGTTCCCGCAAAAATTAATTCACACCCAATTTGGGCTCGGTTATGTCTTCAGGCAGCCCGAAGAAACCCCCTAAAACACCCAAAAACTGCCTGATTCGTCTGTGATGATCAATTTTTAATTTGGAATCAAATTTCTTTTCTTTTTTGCAGAGCGAATTACGTTTCTTTTTCTTTCCATTATCAGATATATCTATCTGAAAACGATATACTTTATGAAGCGACTTATACCCTTTTTGGCAGCTGTTGTTTTCTCCCTTGCCAGGCTCCAGTCTGTATGTGCACAGATAACGCTACGCGGACATGTCCAGGATGCCATCTCCGGTGAGGATCTTATCGGCGCAGCCCTAGCAATTGAAAGCGGTGGTGGCGCCATCACCGATTACAATGGAGAATTTATCCTTAAAGTCGCCAGCTTACCAGTAACGGTAAAAATCAGTTACACGGGCTATACCATACAGGAGATTACCATAACCGACGCTGCGCAGCGGATAAATGTACGCCTGGAAACCAATGCCATTTTAATCGAAGAAACCGTTATTCGCGGCCAGCGTATCGACGACAAGCAGAAGGCGGCACCACTTACTGTAGAAGCGCTGGATGCTATTGCCATTAAGGAAACCGCTGCCGTAAACTTTTACAACGGATTGGGCAACCTCAAAGGTGTTGACCTCACAACAGCATCGCTCGGTTTTACCATCATCAATACCCGTGGCTTCAACTCCACCAGCCCGGTGCGCTCCCTCCAAATTATCGATGGCGTAGACAACCAGGCGCCCGGCCTCAATTTCTCGCTGGGTAACTTCCTGGGCGCCTCAGACCTTGATGTCAACCGGGTGGAGTTAATACAGGGCGCCAGCTCTGCGTTCTATGGCCCGAACGCCTTCAACGGTGTAATTTCCATGGAATCGAAAAATCCGTTTATCCACAAAGGGATCGCCGTCAGCGTAAAAACAGGAAGCCGGAGCCTGCTCGAATCATCCATCCGTTGGGCTGACGCCTTCAAAAACAAAAAGGGCCAGGAGTTCTCTGCATTAAAGGTAAACCTGTTCTATTTGCGTGCCAACGACTGGCCTGCAACCAACGAAAACCCGGTGGATGGCACCCAATCCACCATTGGCAACCCAGGCCGCTGGGACGCCGTAAACACCTATGGTGACGAATACTACTCCCTAAGCGACCTTTCCGACCCCGCCAACCTTAGCCAAAGCACCGCCGGATTAGGGGTTTTCCATCGGGTGGGTTATCAGGAAAAAGACCTGGTAGACTACAATACCCGGAACCTGAAAGCGGGCATCGCCTATCATATCCGCACCAGTCCTGCCAAGGAGTTTGATTCTCCGGAGCTGATTTTTGCCTCCAACTACGGCAACGGCACAACAGTTTACCAGGGCGATAACCGCTTTAGCTTGCGCGGCATCAAGTTTTTCCAAAACAGAATCGAATTCAAAAAACAGGACCGCTATTTTATTCGGGCCTATGCCACCAACGAAGACGCTGGCAAATCCTATGACCCCTATTTTACCGCCTTGCGCCTGCAACAAGCCGCTAAGTCGGATGAAAACTGGTCGCTCAACTATTCCGATTATTGGTCAAAACAGATCTTCCTCAAACGCATGAAACCACAGGGGTATCCGCAGGAACTGATATTCCTCGACACCTTCCCTTTTGTGCTGTTCAACCAGCAGGCCTCGCTCGACTGGCTGGCCAACAATCAGGATTCCCTCAGTTACTGGCATACGCTGGCCGCAGCTTATGCCAATGGTATTGACCCGCAAAAACCCAATACTACTTTCCCATTTTTTGAGCCCGGTACTGCCCGTTTCCAATCGGCGTTCGACAGCATTACCAGCCTGAAATCAACAGAAGGTGGCACCCGTTTTTACGACAAATCGGCCCTCTACCATGTTCATGGAGAGTATAAATTTCTACCAAAGTTTACCAACTACATAAAGGTTGGCGCCAACGCGCGATTGTATACACCCAAATCAGAGGGCACTATTTTTAAGGACTCCTCCGATATTGTTATTCGCAACTTCGAATTTGGGGTGTATACAGGCATTGAAAAGAAGTTTTTTGGCGATCAACTGGTAGCCAACGGCACTGTCCGGGTGGATAAAAACCAAAACTTCAACTTGCTGGCTACGCCTGCGGCTTCCCTTGTATGGAAACCTTCGGCCAACAACTATCTCCGGGCTTCGTTTTCCAGTGCAATCCGCAACCCTACGTTGACCGACCAATACCTCAACCTGAATGTAGGCCGCGCAACCTTGTTGGGCAACCTCGATGGGTTCGACAGCCTCATCACTGTGGAATCGTTCCGGGCCTTCCTCGACGAGCGCAAATTCTCCAGCCTGGTATATTTCAACGCCCCTGCCATTCAGCCGGAAAAAGTAAAAACCTTTGAACTGGGCTACCGCACCACCCTCTTTGATCACCTGTACATTGATGCCGGCTACTATTTCAGTTACTACCGCGATTTCATAGGCTACAACATTGGTATTTACTCCGAATTTGATGCACAAACCCTGTTCCCGAAAAATACCAAAGTATACCGCGTTGCGGCCAACTCCACCAATGAAGTGACCACCCAGGGACTTGCCATTGGCTTTAACTACTACTTCGAGAACTATTTTATGCTGGCAGGCAACTACTCCTGGAACAAGTTGAACAAAACCTTCCCCGACGACCCCATCATCCCGGCTTTCAATACCCCGGAACACAAATACAATGTGAGCATATCCGGACGAGATGTACCGATCAACCTGGGTTTTGTCCAAATCCGCAAATTCGGCTTTAATGTCAACTACAAGTGGCTGAAAGGCTTTACTTTTGAAGGCTCGCCACAATTCACCGGCAACATCCCTTCCTATGATATGCTGGATGCGCAAATAAACTTTAACTTTGAAAAAATCCACACTACCCTTAAATTAGGGGCCTCAAACCTGCTCGACAACCAGGTTGCCCAAACCTACGGTGGCCCGCGCATCGGCCGCATGGCCTACGTTGGGCTTGTTTACGATTTTCAGAAAAAATAACCATATTGCCACCTACTTACTTAACTTACTTATTATGAAGCAACTTAACCTACTTTTTTTCTTCCTGCTTACCCTGGCCATCACAGCCGAAGGTCAGCGCCGGTATTTCGATCCCGTTTTTACCGATGTAACGGTAACAACAGACGTTACCTATGGCGTTAATGCAACTGTAATTGCGCTGCAAATTGCCGGCCAGGCCATTCCGCAGGCCCTGAAAATGGATTTGTATTCTCCAACTGGCGACAACGAAACCGCTCGCCCACTCGTGATCATCATGCACTCCGGCAACTTCCTGCCACCCTCCGTTAATGGAGGTTGTACTGGTACCATCAAAGATGCCGACAACGTTGAAATGGCAACCCGTTTGGCTAAAATGGGCTATGTGGCAGCAGTTGCCGACTACCGCCTTGGCTGGAACCCAATTGCCGGCACCCAAACTGAGCGCGTATATACCCTGATCAATGCTGCTTACCGCGGTGTTCAGGACTCCCGTACCTGTGCGCGTTTCTTCCACAAATCGGCTGCCAATGGCAACCCTTATGGCATCGACCCGAACAAAATTGTCCTCATGGGCTTTGGTACCGGCGGCTATATTTCCTTTGCTTCTGCTACCCTGGATACCATCACAGATACCTATATCCCTAAGTTCCTTACACCTGCTGGTCCAATGGTAATCGAGCCAGTAAACGGCAACGTTGATGGCACTACGGTAGGTATCACGTTCCCAGGTTACCCGGGCTTCCCTGCTGGCGATACCTTGAACTACCCCAACCACGTTGGTTTCAGTTCCAGCATCGCAATGGCAGTTAACCTCGGTGGTGCATTGGCCGACACGTCTTTCATCGACGCCAGTGATATCCCTTGCCTCTCGTTTCAAACACCAACCGACCCTTATGCTCCTTGCGGCACCGGTATTGTAAACGTTCCGCCTCCTATTAGTCTTCCCGTGGTAGAGGTTTCCGGCAGCTGCGATGCCCAACCCATCTTTGATGCGGTAGGCGTAAACAGTGCCATGACCAATGCAGGCTTTGACGACCCACTTTCCCAGCACGCACTGACCATCAATGGTGGCATCCAAAGCTTCTATCCATTTTATGTTACCGACCCACTCAATTCCAGCCCTTGGGCTTATGCCTCCAGCGCAGAGCCTTATGGTGTAGCAGGCTCCGACTGCGATGTTGATGCTGCTGGTTCTGCCATTTACATGGATACCATTATGACCTACTTCGCTCCCCGTGCCTGTGCGGTATTGGGACTGTATTCCGATTGCAAAATCACCACTTCCGTAAAAGGTCTTTCTACCATCGAAGTTGGCCAGAAAGCGACGCCTAACCCAACCAGCGAGAACTTTATGCTGCAGTCGGATGCTCGCTTCCCAATGATGAGCGTTCAAATTCTGGACCTTTCCGGTCGCATCATCCGCGATTACCCCAGTGTAAATGCTAACCAGTTTACGGTGAACCGCAACGGTCTTTCACCTGGTGTATACGTAGCCCGCGTGGCTTACAAAGAAGGTATTGTTACCCAAAAAGTAGTGCTGCAGTAAATTGCGGTTTTGCTGAGGGATAATGCCCAGCTAAAATTATTACGCCCACAGTTGCACACGGCAACTGTGGGCGTTTTTTATTGCCTGGGCCAAGAGCCCTTAATGCAACACCTGAACCTTGGCGCTGAAACGTTCACCATTGCTGGCTAAAAGTTCCAGCAGGTACAAGCCAGCTGCCTGATCCTGAAAATCAACCTGAAGGGTAGATGCAATTGTGCTCAATTTTTTGGTACGCACCAGCCTCCCATCGCTGCTCCAAATGCGCAACAAACGCAATTGGGCATCATCCGGAACTTGAATGCTTAGGAAGTCGTACACCGGATTGGGGTACAGCCGTATAGATGCCAAGCCCACGGCCGCTGTGCCCACTGTACAATCAAAATTGGGATCCAATGCCACATCCAGGTCAAAACTGTTCTGACATCCCGTGCTGAGGTCCAGTACCTGCAGTTCGTAATTATCGCTGGCGGTAGCACAAAGGGTAAATCCATTGGCGCCCACGATAGGGCCAGTGGCATTAAACCACTGCAGCAAATACATGGACGGCAGGGCTAGGGTATCAGTCAAACGCAGAAAATTGTTGGTATTCGTAAAAACGGGCGCAGCAGGCGGAGCAACAAAAGTGACATGGGCAGAATCGCTTTCCGCGCTGCAACCCTCCGGACTGGTGTAGAAAAGGTGGTAGTAGCCCTCCTCATCGGCAGAGTAGGTTTGATCCGTAGCATTGGCAATTTCCACTCCATTGCGCAACCATTGGTTACCGCTTGCATAAGTTGACGTCAGGGTAATGGGCCCACCATTCAGGCAGCCTTCCAATTCGCCACCAATGGCAATAATTTGCGGGTCGGCAGGAATGGGGTAATATTCCACCCACACACTGTCGGAAATGGAACTGCAGCCATCTGGCGTCAGGAGTTGAACCTGATAGTAGCCATTGGAGTCTGGTTCATAGATAAAATTGGAAGCACCGGGAATCATCTCCCCGTTGTACCACCAGTGGTTGCCTGCACCAAAGGAAGAAACCAGCACAATCGGATCGGCATCTGCACAGGCTGTAAATCCCTGTGGCGCATTCACCGTAGGCACCGGAGGTTGGAAGAACACCTTTACCGTATCTACAGAATTGACTTCGTAAACGGGGTGTTCGATGTGCACCACAATCCGGAAACCACCAGCCACCAGGGTATCGTTGCTCAGGTAATTAAAGGATACGGCGCCACAGGGATCGTCGGTGCCCTTGATTCCGGTATCTTCATCCGTAACATTCACGGTATAATTTCCGTTACCCAGTATAAAATCGGCCGGTACATTCCAGGGCAAAGGCGTATTGTTTACGGCTGGCGACGTGTTGAGCAAGAGATTGCCGCTCGGTCCGTACAGCCGCAGGTACAGGTCCGGTCCATTAAGTGGATCCGTACATTCTACGTTTAACACTGTAAAACCGTTCAGCACATACCCTACGGTATCAATAGTAGCCTGGTATTGCACCGGGTACATCCCTTGTCCGGTATAGGTGTGCGGTGGAGGGTTTTCCCCTGTAAAGGTGGTACCATCGCCAAAGTCCCAATTGTAGGTGAAGCCAGGGGCCCCATTGGAAGGGATGTTGTTGGTAAAAGTGACGGTGGTTTCGCCGCAGCCCTCAAAGTTTGTCATCGAGAAGCCGTCGGTCATGCTCACCTGCGGTGCAATGTACAAACGCAGGGGAAACGACGATTCCTGGGTAAAGAAAAGGACAGTTGCTTTCAATCGGACGGTAAGGATAAACGAATCCGAAGCCAGGGGTGTCCCACACAATCGGATACACCCGTCGGTTTGAACGGCAGTTTGGAAGATAAACTGGTTGGGTTCCCAACTCAATCCAGCCGGAAGTCCTTCCAGGGCTACAATTTCAAATTTGGAAATGGGCAGTCCGGGAGGAATGGTAGTATCCAGCACGGCAACCGGCGTGGTGGTCAGGGGTAAGCGAAATGAAATGTTTTGATCGTAAGCAACGCCCTGTTCGCCATCAGGCAGGGCAGGAAGGTAAACGGTATCAGCCGGCAGACCGGCGGGAACGTTCACGGTGCACCCCGGACAGCCACTTTGGGCTTGAGTAAGGGTGATTACAAAGAAAAAAAGTCCAACGAGGAGTTGAAATCGATGCATAAATGCCGGTTTTGATATGAATAAATGGGTTGCCTTTGAACGGAAGAAGGATTAAGCCAAAGACGGCAACTACTTTTCATAAGAACCGGATTATAAAAGAGGGTTGAACGGTAGTTCAAATGTTCAACTACCGTTCAACCATTGTTCAACTATTTACCGACACTCAGCAGGCGGCTTACTTTGCCATCCTGATTACCAAGGGTGTAAATGTAGGTGCCGGCATCCAGGTCGCCGGCATCAAACTGGAAATTATTTTGTCCCTGATCAATGCGAACCGTCGTTTCGTAAATACGGCGACCGAGCAGGTTGAATACTTCGAAGCGGAAATCACCGCGGGTCAACGACAGGAATTCTATGTTGGTCAAACCTGTTGTTGGGTTGGGGTAATTGCGCAAGTTGGCCAGCATGCTGTGTGACTCGCCGGTGCCACTCATGCAATCAGCCGCATTTTTAACAATCAGGTAATAGTGGGAACCAGGCGCCACCTGACCAGGAAAAATAACCGGAATAGCCAGCGTAGAGACATGTACGTTGGCGGTAATGCCCAGATCAACCGTATCGGGCACATTGGTATTGGCCACGGTACCTTTGAGCAAAATACAACCCAAGGTCATAGGCTTGAAATGGCAGTTGGGCGGATCACAACTGTAGGTAACACCTGTAGGAAGATTGGAAATAGCACCCGTAAGTGCAATGGATACACTGTCGATGGGAAAACCGTTGAAGGTAGCGGGTACATTCACCGTAACCGACTGGTTGTACACCAAGCCGATGCAGGCAGGCTTGAGGTTATAGAAAGGGCTGTCGGGGGTGTAAGGTGCCGGAGACAACAGCGCACCGGTAACCAAAAGGTTGGAGTCGCGTTCGCAATTCTGCGCTTGTGCAAGGCCAATGGAAAGTACAGCAATCAGTAAGAGTAGTGTTTTTTTCATAGGTAGGTGATTAATGAATGGTAATTTTAGTGGGTAAGATCGGTTAATTCAAAGAATCAAAACGCAAAAATAGGCACGATCGTCCAAAATAGTGAATTTTAACAGCAGGGCACAAAAAACGGGTCGCCCGGCAATGTGCCGGATGACCCGTTGGTATTTCGTTGTGTGCAGTGACGCCTTTATGGCTTAACGGCATCCACAATGGCCTTGAAGGTGGCCGGGTGATTGAGCGCAAGATCAGCGAGGGCTTTGCGGTTGAGGGCAATGCCTTTCTGACCCAGGGCGTGGATGAACCGGCTGTAGGAAAGGCCTTCCATGCGTGTGGCTGCATTGATACGTGCAATCCACAGGCGACGGTAACTGCGCTTTTTAAACTTGCGGTCGCGGTAGGCATATTGCCAACCTTTTTCCAGGGTATTCTTGGCAACGGTGTAAACTTTAGACCGTGCTCCGAAGTACCCGCGTGCTGCCAGCATGATCCGTTTACGACGGGCGCGACTGGCGGGGTTGTTAGTTGCTCTTGGCATACTGTTGTTTTTTCTAGTGCGTCACCGGGATTGCAGAACAATACTTTGATACCGATGACCTCGTTAAAAAATGAAAAAATGTGCGCACTTTTTACATGGCAAGCAGGCGCTCAATACGAGCGTGCTCAGCAGCATGGACTACAACGGCACCGCGCAAACCGCGCTTGGCCTTGGTCGTTTTCTTCCGCATCAGGTGGCGCATACGTGCCCGATTGCGTTTGATTTTACCCGAGCCGGTCACTTTGAAACGCTTCTTGGCGCCGGAGTGGGTCTTCATCTTAGGCATAATAGAACTCGTTTTTTAAAATTGGAGCGCAAAGTTAAGGCGAGCAAATTAAAAATGCGGCTTATCGGGCAAATATTTTCAAACATTTACCCGATAGCCGCATGATTTTATAGCAAATCAGCCTTATGGCTTATTTTTTACCACTTTTCTTTGGCGCGATGATGACCATCATACGCTTACCATCCATTTTAGGCAATTGCTCGGCTGCGCCAAACTCCTCCAACTCTTTCAAAAAGCGCAACAACAACAACTCGCCCCGCTCCTTGAACATGATGGCGCGACCCCGGAATTGAACATAGGCTTTCACCTTGTTGCCTTCACCAAGGAAATTCTTGGCATGCCGCAGTTTAAATTCAAAATCATGATCACCAGTTTCCGGACCAAATCGGATTTCCTTCAACTGTTGCTTCACCGCGTTGGCCTTGATTTCCTTTTCCTTCTTCCGTTTCTGGTACAGAAATTTGTTGTAATCTGTAATCCGAACAACCGGTGGCACGGCATTGGGTGAAATTTCTACCAGGTCAAGCGTCATTGTCTCTGCCCACTGACGTAATTTTGCAGTAGGATAAACATCAGACTCCACTTTTTCACCAACGACCTCTGCAATTTCTTCAAGGTTATCCCCTACCAGACGAAGTTCCGGTGCGCGGATAAAATCATTGATACGGTGTTCTGCTTGTTGCTGACGAGGAGCGAATGGACGACGACCGCCACCAGGACGACTGGGAGGAGCGCCTGCCGGGCGATTCGGGCCACCACCAGGACGGGGTGGGAAAGAAGGTTTTAAAGCCAAAAATTTGTTTTTTTAATGATTGTGATTCCTGTCAGGATGCTTTTTTAGAAAAAAGATCCCGCCAGGAGGTTGTTTTTTTAGACTGTTTCCAAAAATAGAACACAAATTTAAACTTATTTTGGCAATCTAAAGTTGCAAGTCAACACAATTTTTTTGAAAACACGCAGGCCGTGTTATGTTTACACCCCAATTTGTACCATGTTCGCTGAAGTTATTTTACCCTTAGCACTGCCCAAACGCAGTTATACCTACCGGATTCCGGATGATCTGCTCGATGCCGTTCGCCCCGGCGTTCGCGTGGAAGTGCCCTTCGGTAAAAACAAACTGTACAGTGGAATCGTAGACAGTTTGCAGCCAACACAACCGGAATACAGGGTGAGGGACATCAATGCCGTGCTTGATGAGGTGGCGGTAGTCAATCCGCAACAACTGCAACTCTGGGACTGGATTGCTTCCTACTATTGTTGTTCCCTTGGCGAGGTGATGGCAGCGGCCTTGCCAGGCCATCTTAAACTCACCAGCGAAACCAGGCTGGTGGAAAACCCTGCTTATGGCGACGATTTCACAGAACTCGACAGCGAAGAATACCTGCTGGCCGAAGCGCTGCACCTGCAACATGAAATCAACATTGACGACGCGCGAAAGATCCTGAACAAAAAAACGATTTTCCCCGTCGTACAACGATTGCTCAACAAGGGCGTGCTGTTTCTGCGGGAAGACCTCCAGCAAAAATTCAAGCCCCGAACCACCGTAGCCGTGCGCCTGGCCGAGCCCTACCGATCGGCGCCCGAACTGTTGCAGGAGGCATTTAAAACCATACAAAAGTTCGACCGGCAAACGGAAGTGCTGATGGCTTTTACCTTGCTGAGCCGGCAGCAAAGTTTTGTGCGCAAAAAAGAGTTGCTGGACAAGGCCCAAGCCTCCGATTCCTCCCTGCAAAGCCTGGTTAAAAAAGCAATCCTGGAAACCTATGAGCGAGAAGTCAGCCGACTCCCCGGTTACGACGAAGGCTTTGAGGAAGCCGGTAAACTCAACGATCAACAAGTAACGGCCCTGAGTGCCATCCAAAAGACCTTTGCCGAAAAACAGGTAGCCCTGCTCCATGGTGTCACCGGCTCGGGAAAAACCCGGGTGTACATCGAACTCATCCGGGAAACCCTGCTGCAAGGAGGGCAAGTACTGTACCTGCTGCCCGAAATTGCCCTCACAACCCAGATTGTAGGCCGATTGCAACGGGTTTTTGGCGCCGACATTGCGGTGTACCACTCCAAAATAAACTACAATGAAAGAGTAGAGGTTTGGAAGAGCGCCGCTGCCGGAAAGCCAGTTATTTTGGGTGCGCGATCGGGACTATTCCTTCCTTTTCAGAACCTCCGGCTCATTATTGTTGATGAAGAACACGACAGTTCTTTCAAGCAATTCGACCCGGCCCCGCGCTACAATGCCCGCGATTCCGCCGTTTACCTGGCCCATATTTACCAGGCAAAAGTCCTGCTGGGAACCGCTACGCCATCGCTGGAAAGTTACCACAATGTACAAACCGGCAAGTACGGCCTCGCTGAAATGAGCGAGCGGTTTGGCGAAGGCGAACTACCCGCAGTGGAGTTGCTCGACCTTCGGCCCTACTACAAAGCCAAGCAAATGCAGGGCTTGTTCTCCCCTCCCCTTTTGGAGGCCATGAAAAAATGCCTCGAAAATGGCGAACAAGTTATTTTGTTCCAAAACCGACGGGGATACTCTCCCATTCTGGAATGCCAGTTGTGCAGTTGGACGGCCATGTGTAAGCACTGCGAGGTCAGCCTCACCTATCACCAGCACAACCACAAACTGCGCTGCCATTACTGTGGCTACGTAGAAGAAACCCCGAGTGTATGCCCGGCTTGTGGCAGTGGAAAAGTGAGCCTCCTGGGGTTTGGCACCGAAAAGATCGAAGACGAACTCAAAATTTTCCTCCCGGAAGCCAAAGTGGCCCGGCTTGACATGGATACGGCAGGCAGTAAATCGGGCCTGACAGCCATTTTGCAATCGTTTGAAGAAAAACAAGTTGATATTTTGGTGGGCACCGGGATGGTTACCAAAGGATTGGATTTTGAAAATGTAGGCCTGGTGGGGGTTATCCGGGCCGATTCCATGCTTAAATTTCCCGATTTCCGGGCTGGTGAACGCAGTTTTCAACTGCTGACCCAGGTAGCTGGCAGGGCAGGACGCAAAAACAACCGGGGCAAGGTCATCATCCAGGCACTCGACCCCAAGCACCCCATTTTACAGGAGGTCCTTCAATACGATTTTCAGGGATTTTTGCAGCGCGAAATGCATGAACGCCATGACTTTTCCTATCCGCCATTTTTCCGGCTCATCTACATCACCGTGGAGCACAAGGATTTGGCAACAGCGCAGCGTGCCGCAGCGTTTATCGGGCGGCATTTGCGGGAACAGTTTGGCGATCGCTTGCTAGGCCCGGTAGTTCCAAGCATACCCAGGTTGCGTGGACTTTTCGGGCAGTCGATGATGCTCAAGCTGGAAAAATCCAATCCCATTATCCATGCTGCCAAGGATACCCTGCACCGGCTTTCCGACCACACCAATGCGCAAAAAGGCTGGGGACAGGTGAAAATCAGCATCAATGTGGACCCGATGTAGTTCAGGGCGTGATTTTCAACAAATAACAACCGTGCCTTGGCACCTTGAGCTTAATCAGATCGCCCTCCAGTGGAAGGTCCTGCTGTCGCCACAGGTCGCGCAACGCCGTGGCCTGCTTGAAGCCAATATCGGTCCAGCGCAGCGTAATTTCCTGCTCCTGCGATTGCATGTTGAAGATGCCAACCGCTTTGGAACCGTCGGACAATTGCTTTTCCCAAATCTGGAAATTCAGGTTTTCAATCCGCAATAACCCTGCGCCATACCACATCCTGGTCCACCGCGATGACCTCGTCGTTGGTCAGTAGATTATAGGTAAAGGCATCTACGTCAGAGAGGTCGCAGCCAATGAGCAGCGGAGCATTCAACAGACACCAGAGGCTGATGTGGGTATATTGCTCACTGGGCGTAAGCCGACTGGCGTGGAGCTGGTCGCCCCAGCCCAGTTTCCCGACGATAAGCATGTCAGGATCGCCCCAGCCGTATTTAGTTTTGCTAAAATAAGCAGGCTCGCCCTGGGAAAAACCAATGGCGCGCAAACTCTCCCAACTGTCCTCAATGTCGCCGGTAGTCCTCCAAAGGTTGCCCCCCACTTTTCCGCCCCACTCCCATACCTTGCCCATGCCGTACTGGCAAAGGGAATAGACAATGTCGCGTCCGGTATTTCGTAAGGCTGTATCCATCAACATATAGGGCTTTTTCAAATCCTCCAGGCCTGGGTTTTTGGGCGCTATGTTAAAATAGCTGCACCAATCGTACTTCAGGTAATCGATACCCCAGGCGGCGTAGGTGCTGGCGTCTTGTTGTTCGTGTTGCCAGGAACCTAAAAACCCGCCACAGGTCAGGGGGCCAGGGGAAGAGTAAATGCCCGCTTTCAGGCCCATGTTGTGCAGGTAGTTGGTGAGGGCCGGCATATCCGGAAATTTTTCATTGGTAACAATGCTCCCGTCGGGCGCACGTTCGGCTGCCTCCCAGCCATCATCGATGTTGATGTAGGTCCAACCATGCTGAATCAGTCCGGAGCGCTGCATACCCTCCGCAGAAGCGCGCACCCGCGCATCACTGACCGACAAACCCCAGCAGTTCCAGGAATTCCAGCCCATGGGCGGCGTGAGGCAAATCTGGTCACCTACTTCCAACGTGAGGGTCTTGCTGTTGCTTCCCTTTGTGTTGGTGGCTTTGAGTTCGATGGGATAAGTTCCCTTGTTGTCAACATTTCCAGTGATAATGCCCGTTTTCTTATCGATTTTCAGTCCGCGAGGAAGACCTTTGGCCTCAAAGGCCAAGGGCCTTTCACCGCTTGCCGCAATCAGTAACAAAACCGGCGCCTTGGGCCTGCAACCGTACACGGATGGCATGTTTATCTTAGGCTCGGGTGATTCGGCTGGGGTGAGAATATAAGGCATTTCCTGCCGGACGCTGATTTTTTGGCCATAGGTATTTTCCGTGAAGGTGTACAGAATTTCAGCGCCTTCCAGTTTGGGAAAATACCAACTGGATTCGCTGCTGGCATGCGGCTCCAGCACAACAGGGATACCGAAATTCATTCCTGCTTTCCCCTGAAACAGGGGAACCGTTTTCAGGGTGCCTTCAATCCGAAGATCGGAGGTGTTGCGCAGCCAAACGGTCTTTTTCACCTTACTGGAATCAAATTGAAACGGGCCGGAATTAATGTCAATGGTGACATAATCAAGCACTTCCAGCATTTTCAGATAGGGTTTGTCCCCAAACATGCCGCCGTTGCCATCGCCGTCGTACACCCGGATGGTCAGCACGTTTTCACCCCCCCATTTCAGCGCAGGATGGGTTACAGGTAGTACATACCTGCGCTCATCGGGCCAGCTGGAGCGGCAGCCATCGGCTGATCCCGGGAAACTACCCATTCCGCCGATCCGTTCACCATTCAGATAGGTTTCATCCACATCGTCGATTTTACCCATATTAAAAAGGATATCTTTTCCCATGCTGGCGTTTTTCAACAGCGAATCAGGAAGAAAAAACCGCAGCCTGTACCAGGCATAACCGTCGTAATGGTTGTGGCCCTGGTATTCCCAGATAACACCGGGATCAATGGCTTCCCAGGCACTGTCGTCGAGCCGTGGCTGATTCCAGAGCAGATCATCTCCGGTATGAAACTTCCAGCCTTCCGACAATTCCATGGGTTGAGCATGGCCCAAAGCGCTCAGGCAAATCATTTGCCCCAGCAAGAGCAGTTTAGTTATGTTGTTACGCATTGGTTGATTTTTTTACTTTGTTGGTTACCAGAATGCGCTTGTCATCCTGATGGTCTGTAATGGCAAACAAGTAGGCCGATCCCCCATCGGCCAGTCCTAGTTTCTTTCGAATAGTTGCCACCGGATCGGGAAAGTTCCGGGTAGCAATATGGGCCCTGGGCGCGCTTAGTTCGGCCAGTATAGCCCGTTTATCATACTTGCAAACAGCTTGAATTTCGAATATTCTGCCCGGAAAATCGGTCAGCAAAGTGCCTGAGGTGTACAAATGGGTGTGGCGTGCCAATTTTTGCAGCCCAAACCTTACGGCTGCCGTTTTGAAAGCGCCAGCTTTTAGCATCGCAGCATTGGGCTCGTAGAGATATCGCCCTGGTGCTGCAATGACAGCAACTGCGGCCTCTTCCTCCGCCAGGGTAAAGGAAAATCGGGCTGGGTGCTGTCCAGGTTCACACAACACAATGAAATGGCCGATGCCGCGGTTGGCTCCAGAAGGTACAGCACTTCCTTGACCTCATCGCGAAGGGCTACGATCCAAATCCGGGACACAGCTCCCAGGGCCTGAATAGCGGCTTTGACGTCAAGCATGGGTGCCGTTTTCAGCAACACCCGCGGCGCTTTTTGTAAAAGCAAATCGAGGTTTTCCAAAACATTTGGGCTGCAATCTTCCAGCCGATAAACACGCCTGGAAGCCTCATCCCGACGGGCAGGATCCAGGTAAATCAGATCAAGTGGCTGGGAAAACGTCTGTAAAAATGACTCGGCAGTTTGGTTGAACACTTCGATATTATCAGCCCCCAGGATACCAAAATTGTACTGATCCAATTGGGCCAGCGCCGCTTGTTGTTCCACACAATACACCTGGCTAAACCGCTGCGCAAAACACCAGCTGTCGATTCCCATGCCTCCCGTTAGGTCAGCCATGGCATTACCCGAAAACAAACGTGCCTTGAACATTCCGGTGCGCTCAGAAGAAGCCTGCTCGACAGAAAGCATGGCCGGCATTTGAAGCGAAGGGAGGTACCAGGAGGGCGCCTTGTCTTTGATTTTGCGCAGCGCCTCTATTTGTGCCGCCATGGCGGCAACATCAACACCAGTGTACTGCTGCCGCGATAGCACCAGTCGGTGCAAGTCGTCGTCAAGGTGCTGACGGATAAAAGCAGTTTCGGCTTCGTTACGCATAAAGGGAAAATCCTCCATTTTTGGCGGCTTGTGGCAAAATTAACCGACTGGTACCGGATTATTGCCTTAAGTTTGTATGTTGTATTAAATAAATATCCAGATGAAAGCCATCGCTTGCTTTGTTTTTTTCCTGTTTTCATTATTTCTAATCCCGTCGCCTCTTGCTGCGCAAACACCAGATTTGAAAGCCTTGGAGCGCGATGTCATTGCATCCTCGGGTCAGGAAAGGGTACAAAAACTGATCAACATTACCGATGCTACCCTGGCCGCTGGCGACGCGAAGGCCGCCCTGGCCTGGGCAGAAGAAGCGGAGGGGTTTGCCAAACGACTGAATTTACCCGAATGGCACGCCATTGCGCTCAATCGGGAAGCCAAAATTTATGTCATACAAAACAAAAGCAGACGAGCCGGTAACGCTTTTACCCAAAGCAACGAAGTATTGCGGAGTGCTGGAATTCCCAATAAAAATTTACTGCTGGACAATCTCAACAACCTTCAAAAAATGGCAGCCAGCAGCGGCCGTGATGCCGACGCCAATAAACTGGCGGAGCAGATAGTGCAGATTGGGTCGGGAGGCACCTTCGCAGAAGGCCCGCTGACACGCTCTGAAATGCGGGAAGAAATCAGCTCCCTTCGCAATGAAATTACGGCTTACAATGACCGGCGGAGGCCCAAAAACATTTCGGATGCCGACTGGAAAACACAATCCACAGAACTGCAGGAAAAATTAGCCGCACAGGAAGAAACCATCAAAAAAATGAGCGAAGAGCAGGTAAAAAGCGAACTCCTGCTGATGCAACAACAACGCCTGGTGGACTCCTTTTCCTATCAGGCCAACCTGGACTCTTTGGCCATCAACAACTGGAACCTGGAACTGCAGCGATCGGAATCTGCGCGAAGGTTAAACTGGGCCATCATCGGAATTTTATTGTTGCTGGCTGGCGGTGCCAGCTTCAGCTATATCCGGGCCAGGACAAACGCACTCGTTTTGAAAGAAAAGAACAAAATTATTCGGGTGGAGCAAGAGCGATCGGAAAACCTGCTGCTCAATATTTTACCAGGTCTGGTGGCCGAAGAACTTAAAAAGAAAGGGCACACCGACGCGCGCTACTTCGAGGATGTCAGCGTATTGTTCGCCGACTTTGTCGGATTTAGCCAAATTGCTGAAAAACTGAGCCCGCAGCAACTGGTTACGGAACTGGATACCTGCTTCAGGGCGTTTGATGAGATCATTGCCAGGCATGGCATTGAAAAGATAAAAACCATTGGTGATGCCTATATGTGTGCCGGTGGATTGCCCAACGGCGGTGGCAGCCAGCTGCGCAGCATGGTACAAGCGGCACTGGAAATGCAGCGCTGGCTGGCCGACTGGAACCGCGACCGGGAAGCGCAAAAAATGCCCCGATACGATGCGCGCATCGGCATCCACCGCGGCCCGGTAGTGGCCGGCGTGGTGGGCTCTAAAAAATTTGCATTCGACATTTGGGGCGATACCGTCAACATCGCCTCCCGAATAGAATCAGCGGGTGAAAGCGGCAAAATCAATGTTTCAGGAGAGGTTTTTAAGGACATCCAAAAGTACTTCCCCTGCGCCTATCGCGGAAAAATCGCAGCCAAGAACAAGGGTGAAATTGACATGTATTTTGTGGAAAACTAGAAGCCCAGCACAAAATTTATCATTTGTCAGATGGCGATGCTTGAACAACCCAATTGCCGGTATTCCGGCATGGCCGTCAATTCAGACTTTTTTTACTCTAATTTATTCTAATGGAATTCTAAGTGCCTCCTAAGTTTTGACAGGATTAAGCAGGTGATCTTTGTGTTACTAAACTTATCCTCATGACAAAACTGATACTACCCTTTCGGCTTATTGCCTTGTGCTTCATTTTGATTTCTTTTTTATTGTTGCAAAGTAGCCCTGCCCTGGGACAGGGCTGCGTGGCGGTTCGCCCAATGTCCTGCTCCAGCGCTGGCGTTAGCGATCCAACCGGACTGTTGCACCACCACCAGTGGCAATTCTCTGCCAATTACCGTTATTTCCGTTCTTTTCGCCATTTTCGGGGTGATACGGAGGAGGAATCCAGGGTTTCTCTGGGCACAGAGGTCATCAATATTTCCCATGCTGCTGACCTGGGTTTGTCGTATGGCATCTCAGAACGGCTCAGCGTATCTGCTAATTTACCAGTCCTGTACTACGATCGCTCCTCGCTCTACGAGCACTACGGCAACAGCACCAACAGCAACCCAGAACATCTTCGTTTTCACACGAAGTCCAGTGGTATTGGCGATGCGCGTTTGGGCATAAGTTATTGGCTGACCAACCCGGAGGCCATGGGTAAAGGAAACATAAGCGTCGGACTGGGCCTCAAACTCCCTACCGGAAACCCCGGCGTAAGCGATGATTTTCATAAAATTGGCGCTGACGGGCAAGACAGCCTCGTACGCCGGCCTGTCGACCAGTCGATCCAACCGGGCGACGGCGGGTTAGGCTTTAACCTGGAAGTGCAAGGATTCCGGCAGATTTTCCACCGGGGTACCCTATATGTCAATGGATTTTACCTCTTCAACCCACGCAATACCAATAACACCCTTACCCGTGGCACCCTCAATGGTGTAGATCCATTGATAGCCTACCTCTCTGTTGCCGACCAATTTGCCGCGCGTTTAGGGGTCAACTACCTTATTTGGCCGCAAAAAAGCATGGTCCTTAGCCTGGGTGCAAGGGCAGAGGGCGTTCCTGCAAAAGATGCCCTGGGTGAAAGCGATGGATTTCGCCGCCCCGGCTACATTGTTTCGGCAGAACCAGGACTTTACTTTATGCATCGCGCCACTAATTTTTTCCTGACCGTCCCTGTAGCATTGTATCGCAATCGGGTCAAGAGCACCTACGACCGCGCCGACCCTTCCGGACAGCGGCATGGCGATGCGGCTTTTGCCGATTATCTGGTGAATGTTGGGGCGGTATGGAGGCTATAATATAATGTGGGTTTTGGATAGAAGAAAAAGAATTTCCGATTTCCGATTACATGAATTCCGATTGTTGATTGGATTTGAAATTTATGATTTGGGGAAATACCACGAAATCATTTCAAATAAATACCACATTTAGGAACGGATTTCGAGAAAATCATACTTCAAAAATCTTAAATCTAATCAACAATCGGAATTCATGTAATCGGAAATCGGAAATTCTTTTTCATGTAATCGGAAATTCTATCCAAAACTCACGTTAATATAGCAACCTTATACCAGACTTTTGATTTTTTCAAGCAGCTGATCAATATTGATGGGTTTGGTAACGCAATCGTTCATTCCGGCCTGCTTGCAGCGTTCCAGTTCTTCTTTTATGGCATTGGCCGTTAGCGCAAGAATCGGCACATTCGCAATCGGTTGTTTGAAACCGCGAATCAACCTGGTGGCTTCCAGGCCATCCATTACCGGCATTTTTACATCCATGAGAATCAGGTCAAAACGTTGCTTCAGTACTTTTTCGATCGCAACTTGTCCATTATCTGCGATTTCAAGTTTTGGTGATGGCAAGAATTTCTGCAAAAGTTCACGGGCCAGCATCTGGTTGAGGGGATCGTCCTCCACCAATAAAATGCGCAATCCTTTCCGAATTCCGGTTTCCCGAATCAACGTTCCGTTCCTTTTAAGGTTATTTGGAGCGCAATCAAACTGGAGTTCAACACTGAAAACGGAACCTTTGCCTGGCTGGCTTTCAACTGAAATTTTGCCGCCTTGCTGCTGAACCAACTCGCGTGCAATGCTAAGACCAAGGCCTGTGCCACCCAAGTGCGTCTGGTCGTTACCCAATTGCCGGAAAGATTCAAAAACAAATTCCTGCTGGTCGGCCGGAATGCCCCGTCCGGTATCTGAAACAGAAAAAACAAAATGGGCATGGTCGGCGGTTACAGCGGAGCATTTTACCTCCACCCGGACCATCCCCTGCTCTGTAAACCGGATAGCATTTGCGGTCAGGTTGGTGAGAATTTGGTACAGTCTGATCCGGTCTCCGATGATGTGATTGGGTACATCTGGGGGGCAGATGATGTCAAATTGAAGTTTTTTATCCGCGGCCCGAAAGGCAAATGTGCTGCGGAGTTGTTGCAAAACCTCCTCCAAATAAAATGCCTGATTATTGAAGGTGTACAAACCGCTCTCCAGTTTTTCCTGGTCCAATATATCATTTACGATCCACAACAGATTCTCCCCAGACTGGAGTGCAGCTGTCGCATACTGTTTTTGTTTTTCATTCAATTCTGTTTCTAGCATCAGCCGACTCAGGCCAATTATTGCATTCATAGGGGTCCTGATTTCATGGCTCATATTGGCCAGAAACTTGGATTTGTACCGCGCATTCTGTTCAGCGAGTAGTTTTTCTTGCTGCAGATGTCTTTTCTGCCTCGAATTTTGAATCAGGAGGTAAGTAATGACGCCGAAGACCAGCACCAACAGCGATCGGAACCACGTACTTTGCCAAAAAAACGGAATTACCCGCAACCCAAGTCGGCGGATACTGCCTTCCTCCGGTATTTCCCCTTCTGTCAAAATAGCCACCTCAAAAACATAATTCTTCGGACTGAGGTTGGTAAAAGTAGCCCGGCGGTCAGCACCGGCATGTACCCAATGGTCGTCAAAACCCAATAACCGATACACCAATTCATGCCGCCCGGATGCAATAAAGCTGTTGGATGAAAATTCAAAAGCGACCACCTTCTCAGAAGGCTGGAGTTCCAACTGCTCAAGGTATTCCAGCATGCCTTCTGTGTTAACCAATTTGTTGTTGATCCAAACATTGGTCAATACAGCCTGCTGTTGCTGCTTTATAGCAGGATGCAATTCGGTCGGGACGGCAACCAAGCCACTCCCTCCCCCAAAAAGCAGGGTGCCATCGCGCAGGATGGTCTGACAGGCCTGGTTGAAGCGGGTGAAAACGCCATCATCACGGCTGAAATATTGAAATTTTCCAGTTTTTGGGTCAAGGCAAGTCAGATAGCCCGAGGTTGTAAACCATATTTTCCCACCCCGATCTGCCTGGCCGGACGTTACATTGTTGCCACCGCGAATGCCATTATTGTGGTTGTAATGGGTAAATGTTGTTGTAGCAATGTCAAACTTGCTCAGACCGGACTCCATCAATATCCACAATGTTCCGGCGGGCGACTCAAAGACATCGTTCACCAGATTGCTCGACAATGAATTCTGGTTCAAGGGATTATAGGAAAACTTTGTGATCTTGGAAGACCTGTGGTCATAATGTCCAAAGGATTCTGGCAAATCCATCCAAAAATCGCCATCAGCGCTGATACAGAAGTTTTTAACCCAGTTGTACACGTTGCGTGCCGCCCCGCTTGGATATATCCAGCAACTGTCGCGAACAACCGGATCAAAACGGCAAAGCCCTCTGGACGTGCCCAACCAAAACCGGCCTTTTTTTTCAGGGTCTGGTTCAATGTCATAGACAATGGAGTTATCGAGTTGGTTGGATACGTTAAACTGCTCAAACTTTTCACGTTCAGGGTTGTACGCCCAAATGCCTTTGTAACCCAACCCGCCCCATATTACACCGTTATCAGACTGGTACAGGCAATTCACCCGGAGTTCCGACGGCGTGGGCATGACTTGCTTTGGCGTGCCGCCTAAACTGGCAGCTTTGTAAACAGCATTTTTACCGGCCCACCATATCGAACCATCATTTGCTTCAAGGGCACTGATGACCTGGTTGGTATCCGAACTTACGCGACTAGTTGGGTCTGTTTGGTAAAACCGGATTTTTTGTGCAGCCAGATTGATTCCACTAATACCCTGTTCGCTTCCTATCCAAACGGTCCCCTCACGATCTTCCAGAAAACAATACATTACATCGGAAAGCAGACCATTGGTGTTCTCCCGATGATGCGAAAAAAACTGCACTTTTGAGTCGCCCGGACGCCAGCGCATAATTGAGCCTTTCCAGCCTGCCCATAAAAAATCCGATTTGTCCAGTAATAGGGCACCCGCAGGAAGCTTGCGAATTTCTTCGGGCAGGTTTAATGGCTTCAGGAACATGTTCCGTTTTTCATCCAATTGGTACAACCCGCTGGTTGTGGCAACCCAAACGGTTCCACTCCTTTCCTTAATCAGCCGGTACAGATTACCATCAAACTCGGTTCCATCCGACATTTGTATCTGCTTACTGGCGAAACTGCCTTTTTTCTTGTCAAAAACAAGGATTTTGTTGATAGAAATACCCGATACATTGCCATCAATACCTGTGTAAAATTTAAAAACAGAATTTTGGTCAGTAGCAGCAAAATTATAAGGATTTAATTTGACAAACTGTTGTTTTTGGACATCAAAATAAGTGTAGCCCAAACTGGTGCTAATCCAGATATCCCCCTCCTGGTCCATGAAAAGGGCATTTATTTGCTCGGACGGCAACAGCGTGTCCCCCGGCAAATTAATGTAACGCTTTATCGCTCCTGTTTTACGATCGATTCGATTCAATCCAGCCACCGTGCCTACCCAAAGGTCGCCTCGCCGATCGATCAACAGTTTTCGGATTTTATTAGAAGAAAGTGATGCCTGGTTGCTGAAATCGCTTTGAAAACCTTGAAACTGGTGTCCATCGTATTTGAAAAGTCCTTCTGAGGATCCAATCCATAGAAATCCAAGCGAATCCTGCACCATGTCCAAAACATGCCCCTCGGGGAGCCCCAAACTCGCATCCAATTGGGTAAAAAAATGTTGTTGCTTTTGCGCAAATAATGCGGCAGACCACATAAACAACACAAGAAGAACAACCCGCAACATCATCAATAATTTTACTTTCCAGAAAAATAGCCTGCTTTATAGCAAACTACCAAATCTTATACACAAAATCTACAGGGTCTAACGCAAGCGGTAACTGTATTGCAATCCGCCCTGAAACTCCAGATAATCCTCAAATTGCAAAGAATGGCTGCGCAGTAAATTCCCATACAAACTGAAACTGTGGCGTTTTTTTACTTGCAATGCAACATTCAGGTTGCCACTCCAAACACTTCCATCGCGCACACCATCAATGTCGGACAAGTTGCCACTGACGGACAGGTTGCCGCTGATGCGGCCATCCAGCCAGTTTTTATTCAATCCGGCACTCAAGCCATACCGGTTGGTATGTAAGGCGTAGACCGCAATGTTGTTGAAATTCAGTCCAAGGTTCCAGCCCCAGCTGTGCTGCAAATAATTATGGGCAAAGGACGCTGTAGCAAAATAGGTTTTCATGTTGGCATATTCCCGGGTAAAAGGGTTACGATCATTCAACTCCTGATAATTCCCACTAACGACCAGGGTTTTAACCGATGAAGTATCCATCCATTGCCAGTGCGGAGTGAGGTTGTAATTTGAGGTGACGATGGCAAAACGAATGGTGTCGGTCAGAATGCTGGAGCCATTAATCTGGCTGATGGTCATGTTGGAATAGGCGGCATCGATGCCAAACCGTTGGCCGGGATTGTACGAAAGGTTGCCATTTCCGATAAAGCGTTTGGTTGTTTCAGAACGGTTTCCAAGCAGGTTGTTGCGCTGGATACCAAATCCGGTATTGAGCCGCAATTTTCCCTCTGCCAGCATGATTGTTGGCGTAAGGGTAATGTTTTCCAGGTCATTGGCGAAAAAGTAGGCGCCCATGGTTTGGAATTCCGGAAGAATACGCTCGTATGCAGTTCGCAGCTGAAACCGTGAAAACTGGAAGTCAACCCCGGCTTTAACTGCATAATTCAGCCGGGTAGAAAATCGCGGCCGGAAAAACGCCGAAGGATCGGGCTTGATGTAATCTGTCGCTTCTGTTGAGAAGAGGTTCCGGGTATACAGGCTGGCCGCACCATCGGCATAGTACGTGATGTTTTTACCCAATGAAAAACGAGCGGAAAGCCCCAATACGGCATTTTCCCCGGGCGTCAGGGTGCTGTCGGGAGGCAACACTTGCAGGGAGTGGATGTCGTCTTTCGCGCGAAAATAGATGAGGTCCACATGGTTTTTGTCCGTACCCAAGCCCATTTTAAGCGCATATCCTGTGCGTTTATACACAGCTGGATAAAAGTTAAAATCGGTATCGCTGTTGTAATCGCGTGCCTTGCGGAGCCGGCCGGCCATGGCAGCGAAGCGGAAAACCCCCGGCTTCATTTCTATCCCCGCCCCCATGAAGGTGTGCCCGGCGAGCGTGTAGGGCGACAGGTACATGTTCCGCCAGCCCGCATGTAACTTCAGCCATTTGTAACTGGGGCTTACCCCTATTTGTGAAAAAGTGGGATAATTCAGGTTGGTGCCCTGCCGGCCTACTGTAAAGGAAAAAGGCATTTGTACGCCATACACCGACAAGGCAGCATTCCCGCTCAGGTTCCACATAGGGCTTCCACTGCGTGGGTCGATACCCTGAACTTTATACATTTGGGTACCTGCTGACAGGGTGCCGGTAAATTTGACAGGGTGCTTGTCTTTGACCACCTGTTCAATGTCCTGCGCAAACAGGCAATGCGGTAAAAGGCTGAGGACCAGTCCTGCAGCAAATATGAATCGCAACATGAGATGTCTTTTTTAATGGAATTAAAGTTCCAGTTGGATCTCTTCCGACAGCGGTGATTCTCCTCCATCGGTATACAAAACCTTAAGCGCATAGCGGTAAAGTCCCGGCGCCTTCAATACCTCGGCAAAGTCCAATTGAGTGCCTGGAAGCGATTTGTAGGTGCGCAACGGCTCGTTTGATTTTCCCCGGTAAATAACATAACGGTGGTCATCAGCAACTGCGTAATTCCAGTGCAAGACTGCGGTGCTGGCCGATTTATCAACCGTTCCACTGAACCCCTGCAACGCTGCCCGAAGACCGTTGTCGACGGCCAAAACCTGTACCGGATTGGATAACCCAAGATTGCCTGCATCATCCACAGCGGCAATCCGATACTGGTAGCGGTTGTTGAGTAAAACCGATGTGTCGGAAAATGATATAGCGGAGGCATCCAGGGTTGCCAGTTCAGCCCATTCGGCCTCTGGCTGCCTTCTTTGTACCACATACGACATCACATCGTCGGAGGGACTTGGAAACCAGCGCAATTGTACGACTTTTTGCCCCACATCGAAATTTCGGATGGCAGGTGCAGCCGGCGGCACTACATCTGGTCGTTGGAGGCTCAAAACCTGAGAATACACAGAGTGATTATAATTTTGGTCCACAGCAGCGATGCGGTAGTATACTGTTTCATTTAGCGCATGCATGTTGATGGAATCCAGGAAAAAATTACCGGGAATCGGCTCAGGCGTCAGCGAATGTAAATATCATCCACGCGATTGGCGCGATAAACACGATACCCTTTGAGATCGGGATCAATCCCAAGTTCCCAGGCCAGACTCACCTTTCCGGTCGAATCTATTGCACCAATTAGTCCCATGGGCTGTTGCGGCGCTTCTTCGTCGCGGACAACCGCCAGCGTTGTTTCAGATGGGCTTAGGCTGCCATCCGATCCCACTGCATGCACGCGATAAAAGTTTGGCGCCATCGCCACGGGATGTTTATCGGTATACTCCCTGGAAGACTTGGACAAAGGGTTTTCGTTTAATGCATAGAAGGGGCCATTGACATCGTGGCTGCGCATCACTACAAACCCGGTGTTGAAGGGTGTTTCCCCGAGCATTTTCCAGCGAATGACCACCTGGTTCAGGTCGCCTTCCGCTTCCAGCCCGCTTGCGCCCAAAGCCTGGTTTGTTTTTTGAGAAATGCAAACATGAGGTTCCGAAGGCTTGCCCATTTCACCAAATGCGGTAATTCCAACGATGCGGTACTGGTATTCTCTGCCCATCTCTACCGAATCAACAAACATATTTTCCGGAACGCTTTCACCGCTGATGAACAGCGGCTTGGAGGTCAGGCGCCGGTAACTCGCACCCTTGTTATCTGAACGCTCCACATGATAAGCCGTAAAAACCGCCGCTTGCACTGAACGGTCCCAATACAATTCTACCCGGCCATTGTCGCCGCCGCTCCGCACCCATTTCACCTGTGGTGGAATGTATTGGTCACGGGTATCCAGAATGACAAACGCAGTATCCCGATCCTGAACCACACAATAGGTGTAGGTTTTTCCATCCTGAACAGCATGGTCTTCATAACGCAATCCGGCTGCCTCAGCGGCCTTAGCGGAAAGATCACAACTTAAAACGGACATGGCAAACAGTGTTTGTTCCTCGTCTGCAGCCTTTTGCCAGTCTAAAATACCTGCGCTGGCGCCAGGCGTCGGGGCACGATGGTACAGGCACTGGGCAATGGCCTGTACATATTCGTCCTTCAAATCGGCTTTGGACTGCCATTCTTCTCTTGAAAATGGTTTAACCGTGGACAATGTTGTAAACGCCTCTTTTCCACTGGCCGCCGACATGTCGAGCCGCAACACCTGGTATCCCGTTTCACTCCCTTTACGCCAGGTAGCAGCATCTGCAGGCGCCCAGCGGAGCGTCACCACACCCGGCTCAGATTTGGCAAGCAGGTGAAGATGCGCCAGTGTATCCGGCGTTTGGGCGTAGGTTAAGCCGGAGTAGCAAACAGTAGCCAGCAGTATTAAAAGGCAATGAGGCCAATGAATCGCAGCGCAAAGCATTTTTTTCATAGTATCTCGCTTTTTGTACAAAATTACCCGGCCCCGGCACAGTGGATGTTCAAGGGAAATTGAAAAAGGATAAAAAAGGATAAAAAAGTCACTCGCGATTGGGATGGCCTAAAAGAAAACCTCAGGTATCATCGCATCAGATAGATTTAAAGATGCCAGATATCTGAGGTATTTACCAAGTCAGAAAGTTTATCGCTTTTACTCCCTGTTAATATAGTAACTCCAGTTCTTCAGTTCGCCGATCTGACTGCCATTGATGTGTCGGTACTCCCTGATATTCATGGTCATCGGGAAATTCCGTTTAGGCATTGCAGGCCAACCCAGCCCCTTCAGGGTGTGATAGGTTTGTACAAATTGCGGAACCGAAACACCCAGTGCTTTGCCCAGAATATGCGTATCTGTCCGGTACTTATCAGAATGTGCTACAGCGTTCTGCAAATCCAGTATCGGGAAATAGGCTTGTGTATTGCCGTTCAGATTCAGATTTAGTCCCATGCCATTGTTTCCACCGCCCTGGTTGAGGGTAAACTGTCCGATATTCCCACCACCCTGCGCTTTGGCAGCGTTGATTTCCGAGGCCGACAACGGAGCAGCAGGCCGCAAAAGGGATTCCCCGGCACCCAGGGAGCCATCACTGTGCATGGCCTGTTCGTATTGCACAAAATTGCGCAGGAAGGCCACCCGGTACTTGGAATTGAACAGCATGTCAAAATCCCCATAATAAGGAAAGCCCGCTGGCCGCTGAACATAGGATGGGGGCCTGTTCGCCGTCAGAAAACTCCGCATAGCACCAACAGGGACACTGGTAAACTCATAGTACTTCGACTTCACCGTACCCAGCCAGGTGTTCGACATTTCTCCCAGTGGGAATAATATCGATTCCTCTTCGTGTGTTTCCCCGTTGAAACCAACAGTGTAGCCATACAGATCGTATTGATCAAAATTTTCTCCCCCCTGCAACAACACTACCGGATTGTTGTACCCATCCGAATTGCCATAGAGGTTGCCATTTATGTTGTACTCATATTTTACCTGAGATTTGTAGTAGGCTACCTTTTTGACGGAATAGGTATTCATTTTTTGCTGCATATTATTGTACTTGCTCGTACGGAAATACAACTTGCTGAAGAGCACATTTTCATACTTTTTTTCTGAACTGGCATCACCGCCCGTCAATTTTTTCTGGAGGCTGTAGAGACCCGTTGATTGTTTCGGGTTGTTGTTGATACCCAGATTCAGCGCTTGCTGTGCCATGCCATTTCCAGCACTCAGTTCATTGCCGAGGTTATCGAGGTACTTGTCTTCCGTGGTTGGCACAGTGGCAGCAGTGAGGGATTTCCCAATTTTCCGAACGATAGACAGCGCATAAATCTCTTCATTTTTCAATGCTGGAGGGATGCTGAACTCTATCCGGGCGGCAGCATCGTTGCATTTACAAGGTACGTCGATGTCTTTTCCGGTTTTCAGTTCGGTGAACCGCGCCACCATCTGATCGCCTGCCAGTTGGCTTTGGCTGATACCATTGAACAGATAGCACTGATTTTTGAACAGTTTAATGGCGCCATCAGCCGCCCCACCGTTGAACTTGTCTTTCATGAAAAAACGTTGGTTCGGGTAGGGATAAGTGCTTTTCATGTTGTCCACCACAAGATGGTCAGGCCTTGGTCCGGTAGTAAATTTGACACTGCGGATCTGGCTTATGATTTTGCCAGCACCCAGTTCAAATCCGGTGGCTTCAACGTAAAGGGTATATTCGGTTTTTTCCAGCAAAATATCTTTGGGTACCATACGAACTGCCGTGCGGTCGGCATTCCATTTCAGCTCCACCGGAACTTCCTTCACCTGGTTGTTGGCAACATAACTCAGTTTCACGGTATGTTGTGCATAAAACCATTTGGTGACTGCAGGATCGCCGGGGATTTCCACACTAAACATATTCTGCATGCCGTCGGCGAGATTAAACGATACCTGTGGGTCGGTAAATACACTCACTTTTTTAGCATTGTTGGCAGGCTTGATTTCAGCAATGATATCCAGTTTGTTAAATGGATTGACCTCCAGGGCCACCTGGCATTGTTCTCCTATTTCAAAGTCGAAGTTCCGGCGTTTCAGTTTAACCAATCCTCCCAGCGCCTCTCCTTCGATTCCAAAACGGCCCCGGAACCAGTACGGGTTTGGGAGTTTGGCTTCCAGCACAGCGCCGGTGGTAAGGTCAATCAGGGAAACTTTCCCATGTAAATTGAGCCAGTCGATGTCTACAAACAACCCGGCATCACCATGCAAATAAGCAAATGCCTGCCCTTGTGCATACCAGCCGTTGAATCCAATGGCATCGCCCTGCTGACCGGAACAGCTCACATTTCCATAGTTGTACAAGGTGATGTCAAATGCTGCTTCTGCTGTCAGATCCGCGTAGAGAAACAAAAATTTGAGCCCAGCCTGCAACTGATAACCAGCGCCAATTGCGATACCCAATTGATTGGTATTGGAAAGTGCTGCCGGAGTTGCGGGTTTCACGGGTGCATTGTAATCGTAGTCGTCGTTGGCGTTGACAATGTTCCGGATGTAGGCTGGCAAGGGGGGTAACCCATCCGGCAAATCATTTCCAGTCATAAAGTATGTCTGAAATTTCACACCGGCTTTCAACACGTCTCCAACCTGGAGCGAAACGCCCAGGTTAATCCGGTTGGGGTCATTAAACGGATCATCGGCATATTCTTGCGTCCAGTAGCCAGCCTTGATGTGCCAGGTGCCCTGATCGCCCGGGTTCTCTTTCCCTTTAAAATAGATGTCCAGTGTACCGCTTCCTTTGATCATCGACATCAGGTTGATGTCTACGCCAAAATTGCCATGAAACACCTTTTGGGGCGGTAGTATCTTGATGTCTGCCACGCAATGCACAAACCCGCTGCTGCGGTCGTCAATGTTCTGCATGACATAGGCGTTCCCCTGCAGGCGCAGGTTGTTGACCGATAAATCTTTTTTATCCAGCTCCATGCTGAAGGTCACATCCCCGTTAAAGGCCTCTTTTGAGCCTGTGATTCCAAATACCACGCTGGCCTTAAAGCCTACAACATCTGCCTTGGGCGTAAAAACATTGCCAGTTTTGGAGCTTCCTGCCTTAGCGAGATCATAGTTGGCGGCGGTCTGGTATTTACCCACGGAGGCAACGCCCAAATTATCCTGCCAACTCATATTGTACCAGGCGCCGCCGCCAAAGCCATACAAGGAAGCTGCGGTGCCTGGAATGTTGATGCCTGGCCCGCCCCACTCCGCCATGATATCGAAATACCAATATTTAAAATTACCCTTGTTGGGGAGCGTGCGGCCAAACTGTGCGGCGGCGGCAATTTTCACCCCAACGCCTTTTACAGTAGCCTCCAATTCGCCCCGGAAACCGTTGCCAAAAACAGCATCCTCTTTGTAAATGGCAATCCCACCTTTCAGGGCCGCCGCACCCAAATCCACGTCAATCGAAATGGCATCAATCTCGGCAGCCTTGAATGCGAACCGCTTGTCCGGAATATTGTAATCTGCCCAGATGGTAAAGGCAGTCTGCCCCCCAATGGCATTGGGCTTATCCTGATCACCGCCAAAAAGAGCAAGGGTGAGGTCGATGCCCAGACCAATTTCTTTGCCGTTTCCTTTCTTTTTAAAATTCAGGCTGTTGAGTTGAAATTCGAAACCACCCAGCGAAATTTGCTTGGTCGCCTGATTCTGGAGTTCAATAAAGGAAAAATCAAGTTCGGGGATGTACCCGGGAAGGTCCCGGCCCTGGATACTGAGTTCCTGAAACTTAAGTTTCGGTATCGACACCTGCGATACACCGGAGGTTTTGGGCGCTGGCTTGGGGTTGTCACCACCAAACAGAATGGAAACCTCTCCGTTGAGTACCGCGGTTGCCTTAAATTTTGAGTCGCCGTCTTTGGTTAATACGATGCTGGATCCCGGAAACAGCTTAAACTGCGCAAGCCACATGGATGCCTCCACTTCATCTTCGGTGTTCACCACAAACTCAAAGCCTGCGCCTTGATTCCCCCCGTGGATGGCGGCAGAATAGGAGAGCCCAGTGGTTTCATTGACAGGCAAAACGATTTCACCCGCCATAGAACCACTTTTAATGGCCGAGTTGAGGAGTTCGAGGCTGAAGGTATTGATTGAAAAACGCCAGCCAGCCGTGGAACCTTCATTGACTTTCAGAAGGTTATTCACCGTAAATTTACCTGATACACCCAGTTTGTCAGCACAAAGGTTGCTTGCGTTAAACGACACCGCTTGTCCTTTTTTGGAAAACCCTTTGGGGAGTTTCACACCCAAAGTCTTGATGTAAAGCCCGGCCCAATCGGTACCGGCTTTACCGGGAAAAGCCTGATCGAACCCTGCGGCATTTTGTTCATCGGAGAAATCGAGGACCATCTCCTGTGCGGTGAAAATTACGCCCTGCGATTCCGGTGTCGTAAAATCGTGGTTAAAGGACGCTGCCAGGATAAAATTGGACAACTTCGAAGCAGCCTGCACTTCAAAAGCCGCTGCCACTTTTTCGCCCCCTGGTATCACCTTGCCCGCCGGGTCAACGGGTAGCATCAACGAACGGTCAAATTCAAAAGCACCTTTTAAGCGAAGATCTTTGAACCCCGCGCAGCTGAAACGCGCATAGGAGTTGCCATTCCCACCTTTTACGCGCAGCGAAGCCTTGTTTAGCGCCAGGGTAATGGCAACATCTTTTGCAGTTCCAGTTGAATTTCGTCGACGCCAAACCCGTTCGGATGAATTTTGATGCCTTTGTGGGAAAATTGCAGGTACTCACCCAAAACCGATTGCGGAACCGCTGTGGCCAATAGTGCGTTGAGATAGGCCGATTGGGGTTCAAAAATTAGTCCGACGATGCCGATGTTGTATTTATCGTTGTCGAAGGCCAAGGGAAGACCGATCGGGCTCCCTTACGGGTTCAGCACACTGGCAAGCCGATTGGCCTGGCTGATGTAATCGTCGAATTGGGCAGGGTCAGGCAATGCGGTCAACACCCCATTTTTATCCTTCGACATGGCATCTGAAACCATCGACTGTGCATCAACTTTGGCATTAATCTGGCCCTGAATCATCCGATGGTCGGCGTTGATCTGAATATTGGAAAATTCTACGTTCATTTTGGTATTCAGGAAATTCACCAGGATAGTGCCTGTACCGGAATAAGTTGCCCCATTGGCACTAAAAACCGTGTTTTTCATCACAAATTTCCCCACCTGAATGTTAGTACCATCCGGAAGCCCAGCCTGGTTTTGCATAGGGCCCATTGGGCCATTGTAGTCAACAGCAGCCACACAGGCGCCGTCCATGGGGTCCGGAAGGTTGTTGTCAGGATCAGGATCGTCTGGATCCTGGTTGCCACCACCAGGCGCCTGGTAATAAAATCCGGAGACGGGTGATTGGCCATAATTTTTAAAAATTATCTTTTTCTGCGGATCGTAAGCGGTCACGCGGACGGCATATTGGTGCCCAGCCTGTAGTTGCGGCATCGACATATCGTAGGGGAGCACCGAGGCGATCAGGTTGTCTTTTGTAAAAAAAGGCAAAATGCCCGGCTGGTCGAATGCATCGTTGATGTTGGAAAGGTTGTTCAGGCTCATATCCACCAGCTCCAGTTTGTAGCGGCTGATTCCACCCTGACCAGAAGGCGTCCAGGTAAAATTCAGAAATTGGGGTTGATGCGGCGTCACGTATTCATCCATCCCGGGTGTAATGATCACAGGTGGGTCGTAATGTGTAATCACGACCATGGCGCAACCCGACATTTCCGGGGAAAGGGGCGCTGCCGTGTTGTAATCGTGTGCCCGGATACAAACCTGATACATGCCCTCGGGCATGGTTTCCGTTTGGGCCAGCTGGGCTAAATCAATGCCGCTGATATCGACATCATTTTCTGTCAGGTTTAGGTTCAGGCTGCGGAGCTGAGCCCCGGTAAGCACCTTGGTTTCAAATCCTTGCAACAACAAGGGGGATAGGGGCAAAAACGCGGGCTTAACCTTTCCGTCCACCCCATTGTCACCGCTGATATGGGCCAATAGTTTAATTTGCAACGGACTGCTTGTTGTATTGGTAACGGTGATGACCGACTGCGATCGAAACAACAAGATGTCCTCCAAATGCACCGGATACGGTGGCGCAATGTTGAGGGTTACGTTTACCTGGGCAAATGTTGCCGACGAGAAAACAGTTAAAATGGTGAAAAGCAGAATACGGAAGAAACTGATGTTAAGCGTTCGAATTGCCATGTCGGTTGATTTTATAATGTGATTCGACGCTGCAAAGTTGGGCGCAGTTTTACGCCCTGTTTTTCAAGGTTTCTTCAAAAAGTGTAAAAAAGTGTAAAAGGGAAATACGGTAAGCGGGCAGGTTGGGGCAGATGAAATGGTTTGTTTATCCGCTGCTTTTCACCTTTCAGCCACATATTACCCGCACTCAGGAACTTTAATTTGTCTTCGGGTTATTATCGCGACACTTTTGCTTATCGCAATTTTTTGGTCAACAGTTAAGTGTTTCGACCTGATTCAAACATGCGACGCTAAAACGTTCGAAACAACCCAATCGGTTGGAATAAGATAATTCCGCCGTCAGGCTTCAATTGGCTCCCCCCCGTCCGGTAACAGTACTGTGGCGGGGGGCTTTTTTTGTGGGGATGGGTTACCCGGCAAAAGTTTACCGTTTAGGGTACGGATACCCTTTCTTAATAAAGCACCTTCATAACCCCTCCTTATTCCCCATTTTTACTTTAATTTAGCCCCCTAATGCAACTGCATGAAAACGAATCACCACATATTGATGGTCGACGACGACCAAATGTTTAGTGCGCTGACGCAGGAATACCTGCAGTCTAGGGGGCTCAATGTCAAGTTGTACCACAGTGCAAGCGATGCCTTGAATGCTTTCCGGGAAAACGAATTTGACCTTTGCATCCTGGATGTTAAAATGCCGATAAAAGATGGATTTACCCTCGCCGAAGAAATCCGCAACAACCACCCACTGTTGCCCATCATATTTCTGACCGGACAGGCAGAAAAAGAAAGCCGCGTCCGGGGTTTCAATATCGGAGCAGATGACTATGTAACCAAGCCCTTTAGTATGGAGGAATTGTCCCTCAGAATTCAGGCAATTTTACGCCGGGTAAAGGTGCAGGAATCGCAAAAAGTGGAATTTAAGGTATTTGAGGTGGGCAAATTCCAGTTTAATTCCCAGACCAGGGAGTTGAGCCACATCACCAGGCAAATCAAACTTAGCGCTATTGAAACCCGACTGCTACAATTGTTTTGCGAGAGCAACAATGGCATGATTGAACGAGAAACTGCGCTCCGTCAAATCTGGGATGATGAGGACATGTTGCGTGGCCGAAGCCTGAATGTGTACGTCAGCAAGTTACGGCAATATCTGCAGGCTGATGGAAACATTGAAATACTCAATGTCCATGGTGTGGGCTACCAACTGGTGATACGCTGACCATACCACTGGACATTTTTAAAAAGTTTACTACCACCCTAATTGGTCAAAAACAGGTGTTTTTGGCATTGTTTTATATTTTATCCAGCAATTGTTGGCACCCGGCGCTAAATGCTTTGATCAATTCAAGCAGGTCTTCGCCGCCGCCTTGTTCGGCCTGAAGTTCAATAGCCGCCGCCATGTCAATTAATGCTGTTTCAGATAAATAACCAAGATGCCCTTTGATGGTGTGCGCGCAGTTGGATACTTCGTCCCAATCGGAAGCCATCGCGTGTTGGCTTAGGTTTTCGAGCTGATGGGGCAGTTCCGTCCGGAATATTTCCAAAAACCGACGCGCCAGGGCATCGTCGTTGCCCAGTAATTTTTTTAAATTTTCCATCATGGAATAGCGGGTTGAGGGATTGAGGAGGGGGGGGGGTTGGGGGGGGGGGGGGGGGGGGTTGGGTTTGGGCAATTGGAACGGGTTGAGGTTGTTTTTTACAAATTTATACGAAAAATTTTGGTGTGTGGTGGTGGTAGCGTTTTGCCGACAGTTTGTCAGCGCCGGACGGGCACCGACCGGCGGTCGGCGCTACAAAAAACTAAAATATTCCGCGATTTTCAGAACTAAAGCCCCTACTTTTGCGGTTCTTATGAGCATTATGACAGAACAGGAAATTATCAGACGCGAAAATTTACAAAAGCTTCGCGACATGGGCATTGAGCCCTACCCCGCCGAAATGTTCCCCGTTTCGGTGCAAGCCGCCGAAATTCTGGCCAACTATCAGGAGGAAATCCTTGATGACGGCACCAAAAACCGCCTGAACTATCAGGAGGTGGTGCTGGCTGGCCGTATTATGGCCAGCAGGGAGGCAGGAAAAGCCTTGTTTATGAACCTGCAGGACAGCAGCGGGCGCATCCAACTCTACCTGCGCCGCGATGAGTTCATGCAGGGTGAAGACGCGTCATTTTTCGATGTGGCGATTAAAAAGCTGCTCGATCTGGGCGATTTTGTAGGGGTAAAGGGGTTTGCTTTCCGTACCAAAACCGGTGAGGTATCGGTGCATGTACTGGAATTCAAATTCCTCTCGAAAAGCCTGCGCCCACTACCCGTGGTTAAACGCGACGCCGACGGCAACATCTACGACGCATTCACCGATCCGGAGCTGCGTTACCGCATGCGTTATGTAGACATGACGGTAAACCCGGAGGTGCGTGACATCTTCATCAAGCGCAGCAAGCTGATTAAAACCATGCGCAACTACCTCGATGAACTGGGATTGCTGGAGGTGGAAACACCCATATTGCAACCCATTCATGGTGGCGCTAGTGCACGTCCGTTCGCGACCCATCACAATACGCTGGACATGCCACTTTACCTGCGTATTGCCAACGAACTGTACCTGAAGCGCCTCGTTATTGGCGGCCTCGACGGTGTATACGAGTTTGCTAAAATGTTCCGCAACGAGGGCATGGACCGCACACATAACCCCGAATTCACCGCCCTCGAGTTTTATGTAGCCTATAAAGACTACAACTGGTTGATGGACGTAACCGAGGAAATGCTCGGCCGCGTAGCCCGCGCCCTGAGCCCGGATAGCAGCGCCATTGCCAGGGTTGGTGAAACAGAAATCAACTTTGCCGGTCCTTACACCCGACTGAGCATGTTCGAGGCCATCCAAAAACACACTGGTTTGGATGTGGACAAAGCCGATGAGCAGGAATTGCGCCGGTATTGTCGCGACAACCATATCGAGATCGACCCATCCATGGGCAAGGCCAAACTGATCGATGAAATTTTCAGCGAAAAAGTGGAAGACACCCTGATTCAGCCGACGTTCATCATCGACTACCCGATTGAAATGTCGCCGCTCACCAAAAAACACCGCAGCAAACCAGGACTGGTTGAACGTTTCGAACTCTTCGTGAACGGTAAGGAAGTAGCCAATGCCTACTCCGAGCTCAACGATCCCATCGACCAGCGCGAGCGCTTTGAAGACCAGCTCCGGCTGGCAGCCCGGGGCGACGAGGAAGCCATGGCCATGGACCAGGACTTCCTTCGCGCACTCGAATACGGCATGCCTCCAACCGGTGGCATTGGATTCGGGATCGACCGGCTCGCCATGCTGTTTACAGGCCAGACCAGTATTCAGGAGGTTTTATTCTTCCCACAGATGCGCCCGGAAGTTTAAGCGGGACATTTACATCATACCTGCATTAAAATGATAAAACGCCTTCTTGCTGCTGCAGAAAGGCGTTTTTTTATACGGTCACCCTACAGCTTCCTACAAATACAGCACAGCCAATAGGCAGATTCCCTTTTTATAAGATCGAAAAACTGAAGTGCCTGACTAGTGCAGCGTCCGGCGAATATCCTGTGAATTGGCGGATGCTGCACTAGTAAGATAATGGACAATTGAAATTTTAGGCAATTTTAAGATTAGCTTTAGGTGCACTAAAGGAGCACCCCAACATCTTTGTACAAAAAAAACGCTATGATTTCTGCTACCCATTTACACGCTATGCTAGTGCATTTCCCCATTGCGATCCTTTTCGTTGGCTTCTTCTCCGAGATATTGGGGCTGGTCACCAAAAAGGATTTTTTTAAAAAGGCAGGCTTTTATTTGCTCATTCTGGGAACTGCGGGTGCTGTAGCGTCCTATTTTAGCGGTGATGCAGCTGGTGAAGGTATGGAAGACGGCACCCTCGGGCAGGCCATTGAACTTCACGAAAACGCAGCAATATGGTCGATAATTCTAGCCACGGCTACGGTCGGTACCCGACTATTGTGGGAGACGATGAAAACCAAAAAGAATTTGGTTTATGCCTTCAGTTTTCTATTGTACACAGGAACTATTGGTGTGGTCTCATACACCGGGTACCTCGGAGGCCAATTGGTTTACAAACACGCCGCAGGAGTCGAATTAGGGTTGCCGGCATTTAACGACACCCAACCCGCTGAATCCAACGCAGATGTAGATTAGACAGGTGCTTAGTCTGACAGATATTTATTAATTTAGCGTGAATTTTGGATAGGTTTTTCAAAATAAGTTGTCTCACAGGCTAAAAAGCAATAGGAATAACTTCGAATCCTCATTTTCCCGAAGGTAAAATATCTGCGAAATAGGTACCCGCTAAGTAAGACCTATGTTCAGCGTAATCAGCGGGGTCTTCAGGAAACAAAAAAATTGGGTTTAGCAACGTGTCAGAAATAACTTTCCAATTTGGCGACATTTTTTGAACGCTGACTGCGTTGCCAAAACAGTAATGTAATTCACTACACGCCTGTTTTGACGTCTTGTCAGCGCACAAAACCTGCACCCCAAATCTGGAAAGTTATTTCCGACACGTTGCTTAAGGCTCCAAAATTGGCACAATGGAATATTAAAATTTATTTCCGATTTCCGATTACATGAATTCCGATTGTTGATTGGATTTGAAATTTATGATTTGGGAAAACAGCACGAAATCATTTCAAATAAATACCACGTATAAGTACGGGTTTCGAGACAATCATAATTCAAAAATCTTAAATCCAATCAACAATCGGAATTCATGTAATCGGAAATCGGAAATCCTTTTTCATGTAATCGGAAATTCTATCCAAAACGCACGTTAATTTAGCCAATAATTACACTACTGAAAGTATCAAAAAACCAATTATGCGCATCTTGCTAGTAGAAGACGAATCCGCCATCGCCGACTTTATCGCCGATGGGTTAAGAGAAGAAGGTTTTGCTGTGGACGTTGCGAACAATGGCCGGTTGGGACTACAACTTGCGTTGGATGGCTTGGATGAATATGATATTTTCTTGCTGGATTGGATGCTCCCCGGCGTAAGCGGGATTGAAATTTGCAGGGCCATTCGAAAAGAAAACACACAAAAGCCAATCATTTTCTTAACAGCAAAAGACACTGTTGATGATGCTGTATTTGCCCTGGAAACAAAAACAAACAACTACATTCGCAAACCTTTTGCCTTTGAAGAATTACTTGCTCGTATAAGAGTACATTTACGGCAAAGCAAAGCGCAACAATCCGTATTTAAATGGAATAATATTGAGCTAAATCTGGAGACCCACCATGTGTATAAAAACGGGACAAACGTAGAACTGACCCAAAAAGAATTCGCATTACTTGAATTCCTTTTGCGCAACAAAGGCAAAGTTTGCAGGCGAACCCGCATTATTGAAAAAGTCTGGGACATCCATTTTGACCACGATACTGCAGTTATTGATGTTTATATCAATTTGCTGCGCAAAAAGCTGGACACTCAAGGCGAACCTTCATTTATCCAAACATTGCGAGGTGTAGGGTATCGCATCAATCTGGAAGCATGACACTGCGTTTTCGCAACAGAATCGCTTTATTCAGCTCCATTGCAGCAGCTGTTACCATTGGGATGGTATTCTTGATCGTCTATGAAGTGGTACACCGTACCGCCTATCAGCACCTTGATAAAGACTTGATTCAAGAGCAAGAGGAAGTAATGAAAACCCTCCACTGGAATGCCGATTCCTTAATCATAGACAACATGTCGGAATGGGAGGAACAGGAGCACAACCAAGTTGAAGCAAACCCTACTTTTCTTCAGATCGTAGATGCAAAAGGACAACTGCTTTTTAAAACTTCCAACCTGCAGCAAGTCAAGCTTCTGATCAATTCCGGCCTGCGCAAAACAACTTTTTTTAACAGCACCATAGACGGGCAACGCAGCCGCCAGGGTCAGTTTCCGATTATTAATGAACACCAAAGCCTTATTGGATTCATTACGGTAGGTATTTCACAGGAAGAATCGGCCAATGTTTTGTACAATCTTCGTGCTACATTGCTTATTGCCTTTCCCTTACTACTAATTGTATTATTCCTTGCAACCTCCTTTGCAGCAGAAAAAGGCATTTTACCCGTAAATAAACTCATACAGGCGGCTGAAGATATTAGCGACCAAAACATGCACGAGCGGTTGCCATTGCCGGAGCATCAGGATGAAATTTTTCGCCTGGCATCAGCCATTAATGAATTGATACAACGTATAGAGGACAGCGTTCAACGCGAAAAACAGTTCACGGCCGATGCCTCTCACGAGCCGCGAACCCCGCTTTCGGGGATCCGCGGCAACCTGGAGGTGCTTATACGTCGAAATAGAGAACCGGCCTATTATGAGCAAAAAATTAAACTGGTGATTAGAGAAGTAGATCGCATGCATCAAATGCTGGATCAATTACTTCAACTAGCGCGGCTAGAAAACGGCAATCTGGCTGTTAAAAACATCCCGGTCTATCTTCCTGTATTCGCTGCTGATTTGGCAGAAAAATGGCAACCCAAACTCAATGCATCTGGCATCAAGTTTAATTTACAGATTCCAGAAAACGTATCCCTAAATACTGACCCAACACTGTTGGAGGCTATCCTGAGCAATCTGCTAGCAAATGCCATTAAATACGGTAAAACAAATGGGGAAATTTCACTTCAATGGGATGGCTCAAATAAGTCACTGAGTATTCAGGATGATGGACCAGGAATTGAATCTCAACACATCCCACGGCTATTTGATCGCTTTTACCGCTCCGATGGTTCGCGCAATTCGGAGATTCCGGGGGCGGGGCTTGGACTGTCGATTGTAAAAAAACTCGCAGACCTATTGAATATTCAGATTTCTGTAAGCAGCGAGCTGGACCAGGGCACCACCTTTATCCTTGTTTTCCCTTAAGCATACCTCTTTTAAGCCAATCTTTAGAAATGCTAAAGGTGCCTTTTAGGTGCATGGATGCACCTTTGTGTCATTATATTATTCACTTTTAAATTTTACCAATCATGAAAAATAGCATTTTGTTATTCACTTTTCTTTTGGCACTCTCTGGGCTAATGCTCTCATCTTGCGCCGGGGCAGGTACTGATCAACAAGCAATGCAAGAACCAACAACAGGTTCGCAAACGGAGGAAAAAAACACCGACATCGACGAGGCTAAAAATCCAACCGCTGACGCAAAATCTGCAACAGCCACCAATCTGGCCAGCGCTTTTACCGGAGAAACCACGGCCAGTGCAAAATATGCTGCCTATGCAAAAAAAGCAACCGAAGAAGGCCTGTTAACCATTGCCACACTGTTCCGTGCTGCTTCATCTTCTGAAAACATCCACGCCAACAATCACAGGGCAGTACTAGAAGAAATGGGGGCAACTGTACCCGTTGTCAACCCCAATTTTACGGTAAAAACAACAAAGGAAAATCTTCAGGACGCAATTTCAGGAGAATCGTATGAGATAAGTACCATGTACCCGGAGTTCCTTTCTATCGCACAAAAAGCCAACAATCAACTGGCCATGATTAGCATGAATTATGCTTTCAAAACGGAACAAAAACACAAGGTGCTTTATGAAAAAGCAATCGCAGCGCTGAACAACAATCAGGTTAATTCATTGCCAAACCAGTACATTATATGTCCAACTTGTGGCAATACATACGAAACCACCGCACCTAAACGCTGTGGAATATCGATGACTGGTCGTGAGCGGTTTATTACCATCACTGGAGCCTAGAATTGATAAATCTATTACTTTGCCGAGCGTGGTTTACATCGATCGCACCTGACTAAAATCTTCGTTGTAGTTGTTGGACATCACGTGAACAGAAACAATTCCTTTTTACGTAAATCACGCTCCGCAAAGTATGTAGAAGGGCACACCTTTGAAAATTAGTCATAATCTAAGATTTGACCAACCGTAGTAATATCTTGTGGTGGATTTTATTCGTCCCACAAAAAATAGGAAGAACGCCTGATGCCTTCAATAAAACAGTTTGGGTAATCTAAATCCAAGACTTTTCGAAATACTAAATTCCAACAATGAGCAATCATTCTTTTTCTGATAAAGTCGCCAACCTCCAAACCGAGGTAGACGCGGCTTTTCTTTACAACTGCATCGCCGATGCAGAAAACGAACCTGCCATAGCCCAGGTTTACCGGGAACTTGCTGCTATTGAGGCCTCCCATGGCGCGAAAATGCTGGAGCATTTCCAGAAGGAATATGCGGGCATTGCACTTCCCCCACCCTCCTGGCGGGCCAAAACGCTGAATCGCATCGGCAAAACCTTCGGATACGACTATGTGCTGGGTGTTTTACTCGATATGGAAAAAGGGCTCACCAGCAGTATTGTCCAGCAAAAAAACAGTCAAAACAAACCGATAACCGGCGGCGAAGGCAACCACATCACCATTCTAAAAACACTATTGGACAATAAAAGCCGGGTTTCCGGAGAACAACTCTCTAAACTGGAAGGAAAACACAAAACCGTTGGCGGCAACGCCTTGCGCGCCGCAGTATTAGGCGCCAACGACGGACTTGTTTCGAACCTCAGCCTGGTAATGGGCGTGGCGGGCGCCACAGAAGGCCAAAACGGCGTGCTCCTGGCGGGTATGGCTGGCTTACTCGCCGGCGCCCTGTCAATGGCCCTGGGAGAATGGATTTCTGTAAAAAGCTCGCAGGAACTTTACGAACGCCAGATGTCGCTGGAAATGGATGAAATTGTGTCCAACCCGGAAGGAGAAACCAAAGAACTAGCCCTGATCTACATGGCCAAAGGAATACCTGAGCAACAGGCACATGCCATGGCGGTTAAGACGATGGAAAATCCGGAACATGCCCATGAAGTATTGATCAAGGAGGAGTTGGGAATCAACCAGGAAGAGCTCAAGGGCTCTGCCTGGGAAGCAGCCATCACCTCCTTTATCCTGTTTGCGGTGGGCGCAGTAATCCCAGTAGCGCCCTTTATTTGGTGGTCCGGCTGGGAGTCCATCATCGTTAGTGTGGTACTAAGCACGATTGGGTTGTTCATCATTGGTTCCGCCATTACCTTGTTCACGGGAAAAAGCATCTGGTTTTCCGGGATGCGCCAAGTCATTTTTGGACTTTTGGCCGCCGCCATTACCTATGGCATCGGTCATCTTATTGGGGTGTCCATAGCAGGTTAGGGATAAAATAACACGGGATACGCTGTTGCCAGCGTATCCCGTGTTATTATTGTTAAGCAACTTGGTTTGCTAAACTGCCGCAGCGGTGCTGGCCATTTTGTATTCGCCTGCTTTCAACTTTTTACCAATCGCTTCGAAAGCATCCAACGTGATGCGAATGTCTTCCTCGGTATGGGTAGCGGTAGGAATGATGCGCAAAATCATCATGCCCTTGGGTATTACCGGATATACCACCACGGAGCAGAACACGCCGTAATTGTCGCGCATATCCTGCACCAGGTTGGATGCTTCCATAGGATCGCCATGGAGATAAACCGGGGTAACACAGGTGTTCGTATCGCCGATATCAAAACCGCGTTCTTTCAGACCGTTTTGCAGCAGCCCTACATTTTTCCATAATTTTTCACGCAATTCCGGCATCGTTTTGAGCATGTCAAAACGCTTCATAGCGCCCTGTACGAGCGGCATTGGAAGTGACTTGGCGAAAATTTGTGAGCGCATGTTGTAGCGCAGGAATTTGATGATGTCTTTGGGCGCAGCAATAAAGGCACCAATCAGGGCCATGCTTTTGGCAAAGGTAGAAAAATACAGATCAACCTCATCCGTAACACCTTGCTCCTCAGCGGTACCGGCGCCGGTTTTTCCCATCATGCCGAAGCCATGGGCATCGTCGATGAGGAGGCGGAAGTTGTATTTCTTTTTGAGGGCAACAATTTCCTTCAATTTGCCCTGGTCACCGCGCATGCCAAAAACGCCTTCGGTAATCACCAGGATACCACCCTGGGCGCCATCCACCAGTTTGGTGGCACGTTCCAGATTTTTTTCCAGGCTTCCAATATCGTTGTGGGTAAAGGCATAGCGTTTGCCCATGTGCATGCGCACGGCATCCACGATACAGGCGTGGCTTTCAGAATCGTACACCACCACATCATGGCGGCTCAGCATCGCATCGATGACCGACATGATACCCTGGTAGCCGAAATTGAGGAGATAGCCAGCTTCTTTGCCTACATAAGTTGCCAAATCCTGTTCCAGTTGCTGGTGGTATTTGGTTTCACCCGACATCATGCGGGCGCCCATTGGGTAAGCAAGCCCCCATTGTGCGGCGGCATCGGCATCAGCCTTACGCACCTCGGGGTGATTGGCCAGTCCGAGATAATTGTTGATACTCCAACAAATCACCTCTTTTCCATTAAAGTACATGCGATTTCCGAGTTCGCCTTCCAATTTAGGGAACATATAGCGACCTTCGGAATGGTCGGCATACTGGCCCAAAGGGCCGGCTTGTTTCAAAATCCGGTCAAACAAATCCATGGTAATATAGTATGTGTTATGTTGTTTTGGATGGGTAAAAATGGTCTAGCACAGTACACCGCCATCGTTGGTGGTAGCCGGCTTGGGCGTTTCCTGTGGCGTTTCAGCAGGCATGAAGCCTTGCTGGCGCATCCACTCGTCGTTGAAAACCTTGGTGACGTACTTGGAACCGTGGTCGGCAAAAATCAGGACCACCACATCGTCTTCGGTCAGTTCATCTTTGATTTGTTCCAGGCACTGCAGGGTAGCGCCACTGGAATAACCAGCCAGAATGCCTTCCGAACGGGCCAACTCCCTTGCTTTGAACGCAGAGTCTTTGTCGGTCACTTTGACAAAGCGGTCGACCAGTTCAAAGTCGACGTTTGCCGGGATAATGTTTTTCCCGGTACCTTCTATGTTGTAGGAATAAATTTCATTGGGATCGTAAACGCCTGTTTCGTGGTATTTTTTCAGCACGGAGCCATAAGCATCAACAGCGATCATGTTCATCTCCGGCTTTTGCTCCCGAAGGTACCGGCCTGAGCCGCAAAGTGTACCACCGGTGCTGGCAGAGCCGATGAGGTAAGTAATTTCACCGTCGGTTTGTTCCCAGATTTCCGGGCCGGTGCTCAGGTAATGTGCTTCACCATTGTCGGTATTGAAATTCTGGTTGACATACCAGGCGCCGGGAATTTGCTTGGCAAGAGATTCCGCCATTTTGTAATAGGAGCGCGGGTCGTCGGGCTTCGCATCCTTGGGGCAAAGAATCACTTCTGCACCCATGGCCCTTAGGTTGTTGAGTTTATCCTCAGAAATTTTATTGGTAACCGTCAGCACACAGCGATATCCCTTAATGGCACTGACCATGGCAAGGCTGAAACCGGTATTGCCGCTGGTTGCATCCACCACCGTACCACCTGGGAGGAGTTGCCCCAACCGTTCGGCGCGTTCGATCATGTGCAGCGCGATGCGGTCTTTTGCGCTCAAACCAGGGTTGAATGACTCCAGTTTAGCATAAACCTTGGCAGGAATATGTGAAACGATGTTGTGAAGGCGTACCAGAGGGGTTTTGCCGATGGTTTCGAGAATATTGTTGTAGACCATTAGCGCGAGACTTTTAAATGAGTTCGGATGCGTTCATTCCGAAAAATAAGGACCACTTAGGACTTAACCTAAAACATTTGTACAAAAAGCCCATTGGGCGGTTGTGAAGCAAAGCTGTTCAAATGGTTAGGGTGGTATTAAAAGGGTTGCACAACAGTGCAATTTAAAACTTGATCAGGGCAAAGGTAGCGCAAATTCGCTAAAACAAGCCTCTAAATTTTGCATACTGGAGACAAGGACATAAAAACAGCAGCCATATTAAAATTTAATTAAATAAAATTTGGTCATTAAATTTTTTTGTATCAACTTTGGGTGCTTTGCCAAAATTTTCATTTGCATTTCAAAGCAAAACAACTTTTCTTTTAATTAAACCCTCCGCCCTATGCTTATTTTCTACGTAGCCATTGCTTCGATGCTGCTGGTTCGGTTGGTTCCTAAAATTGCAAATGTTTGGGCAATCGGTATTCGCCGATAGTTGAAACACCCGCCAGGGATCCCGTACAAATTACAGTGTTCCAAGTAAAAAACGGCCGCCCAAACTCCCCGGGCGGCCGTTTTCATGGATGAACGGTTGGCAGCAAAGCGACCCCGAATTATTCCGAGATCGCTTTGCCTATAGTTGACCAACTGTTCCCCATCTTTTGGCCTAATGTTAAATCACCTCCACCCATTTGCCTTCTGTTTTGGCCCTGATCCGATTATCGTACATGGCCTCACAGCTAATGCCTGGTAAGTAGTACGCACCGGCATAGGCAGCGTTGAGCCTGGATGCGGTAAATACGGCTTTCTTCTCTGGTTTTGCCCAACTTACCATCGTAGTAATAGCCCATATCAAAATAGGTATACACCCGATCATCCCGCACGTCCTGATAATCGGCGGCTGCTGCCGCCTACCGAGATATTGTTCATCCTGCTGTTCAGAATTTCCCATCCGGAAGGGAACACATTGGACAAAGCCAGTTCATTAAACGGAAATTTAAAGGCTGAATCGGCATTGCGGCGCACGGTTACTTCGGCCACGAAATCAGTGCCTTGTTTAATCCGGGCAACATCGATGGGATTGCCTTTCAGGTCGGTATAGCGCACCTGCATACTGATGTTGCTGGCTTCAGCCGTTTCGTTGCCCACCAAGCGTTGCCCACTGACCACCAAGCGTGCATAAAGGCGAACCTTCCCATTGTTTTTCACGGCAACCTGTCCGTTTCCAAAGGCCTTTTCGGTAAAATCAACCATGGAAATGACCCGTGAGGCATCGCCATTGGTGTAACCACTGCCACCCGTACGATAAGCGTAGGCAGGGCCAACCTTTCCGGCATCCGACTTAGCGATATACTTGGAAAGAGCCCGAAGCGATGTAGCGAGGCTTTGGGTATTCCAGGAATTATCACCTTTGCCAAGGTTTTCGCAGATGTAATTGGCCATGGCTTCCGCTTTTTTCATATCACCCGTAGCAACACAGGTTTCCAGAATAAGTGCCCGGTCGCGCAAATCGGATCCATACGTACTGCCCCACCAGTCGTAATGCCAATCGTCCTTCCATTTGCCTGCCGTGATCTCCCGGGCTACCTCGGGTTTACCCGCCTGCGCATAAGCAGCTGCCAGCAAATACGCTGTTTGACTGTAAAGGTCTTTGCGTTCGCGTAGCCTGTTCATATCGCCCAGCGCAGGTTTGCCGGCCATAGCCAGTGCATACAGGCGATAAGCCTGCCCGAGATCGCTGTCGAAACGGTACCAAGGCTGATTTCCATTGGTGGTGTTCCAGTTTCGGGCAATGCGGGTCTGGTACCCCGTCCATCGGTCCAGCATTTCCTGCGGAACAGCATATCCTTTGTTTTTTGCCTCCAGTAGGAAATGGCCAGCATAGGTACTCGACCAGTCGTCGGCATTACCATAGCCAGGCCAATAGCTGAAACCACCTTCGGTAGTCTGGAAGTTGCGGATTTTGCCGATGGCTGCTTTGACGTTTTTGCTGATCTTATCCTGTTGTTTATCGGTAAGTGGTGTTAACAGATCAACGAACAATTGCGGAAATGCGGTGGAGGTGGTTTGTTCAATACAACCATGCGGGTATTGAATCAGATACTCCAAATGCCGGCTTAAGTTGATGGGGGGCAAGGCACTTACCTCAATTTTGGCACTGGTAATATTTGAATACAAGGCAGGGTCAAAACTGGCAGTCCACTCCTTTCCTGGCTCCAGCACCCCTTCCTCAACGGTACTGGAAACCGGATTGGGGTTGCGTACCAACAATTCGATCTCAGCAGTGGTAGACTCTCCACCACCCTCAGCTTGAATGGTAAACCTGGCAACACCACAACGCTGCCCTACTTTAAGGTTAAAATAGGTGAGTTCATTGCCAGGTTGAGAAAATTGCAGGTTGTTCACCGATGATCCTTCCACCCGAACCAGCCCGGAAGATTCCTTCACCCGGATCGTCGCATTTTTAACCTTGTTTTCCATGGCAAAAACGTCGACAGGCAGGCGCAGGGTTTCTCCAGGGCCCAAAACACGTGGCAGCGTGGGCAGGATCATCAGTGGCTTGCGAACAGCACAGGTTTTTTCTGCACTGCCGTACGCACCTTTCCCATCTGCTGCCGGGGCTGAACATACCGCCATTACCCGGACACTGCCCACGTAATTATCAATCTTTAGTTTATGCTGCGCTGTTTTCCCCTTCTCTAGGTAAAATGGCCCCAGATTAATGACAGTTGGTTTAAAGCGATTGATTTGTGCGGCATTTTTGGCCTTTTGATTGACCGCGTCGCCCCCAATGCTAAGCATGCGCTCCAGTTCGGCGCCAAACGCGCCCAGCACATAATCATACATGTCCCAGGTTTTTACCCCCAGTGCCTCCCTTGCAAAAAATGCATCCCATGGATTGGGTGTTTGGAACCGTGTAAGGTCCAGTAAACCTTCATCTACGATCGACAACGTATAGGCACAGGCCTTCCCCGAATTTTCTTTAATGTTAACCGTAAAAGATTCCCCTGGCTTCAATACCTCCGGCATGGAAATCACAGGGTTCAAATGCGTCACCGGATTTTCAACCGTTACCGGAATGACCCCATACATGCGGATCGGCAGGTCGTTCTTGGTTTGAGCATGTGGTTGCAGTAGGCTTACGTGCGCATACACGGTTGGGGCCATGTCTGGGGTGGTTTCAAACTTCAGCAGGTTATCGCCGGCCTTGGCGTCGAACCAAAAGTGTTGCAATACCCGGGTACCGTTTTCCAGGGTAAGCATAATCCGGCCATTTTCACTGGCTGGCACTTTTTAGGGTAACACTTTCCCCGACATTATACTTTGCTTTATCGGCCGTAAAAGGAAGCATTGCCGCTTCATTCCGGCTCTGAATATCTTGCAATTCATCGGGTGCACCGCTCCAGAAAAAATCGCCGGTGCTGTGTCCGCCATCCGGATCGCTGGCCCTAATCAGGAAACGGCCCCAGGTACCAGGTTTTACTTTCCAGGTGGCTATCCCACGGCTATCAGTCGTTAGGGTAGCATGGTCGCGGGCATTGAAATGATCCGCGGAATTGAACTGGGCAACATTATCGGCATAGTTTTCATCCCACCACCAGCGCCAGTCACAGCGATAGAGCCCAACCTCAATTTTACGGCCGGCCTGTGGTTTGCCATTGGTATCCAGGCAAACAAACTGGATTTGCTCCCCATTTTTATCGATGGTTTTTCCACCCCATCGCCCTTCGGGAATAGCAATACCCACAAATCGTTTGTATGGGAAGTAGTCGAGCGCAAAATTATCGGTGCTGAAATCACCGCCTGCTTCGAAAGCGCGCACCTTAAAGTTCGCGATCAATTTTCCGGGAGCGGAACCGTTGACCTCGAGCTGCAGGGGAACACTGGCCTTGCCATTGTCGTCGAGGGCGCCGTCCAGCAATATCTGAGGTTCGCTGTAAAACGATCTTGCAGGATCTTCAAATACAAACCCTTTAAAATTTGGAAACGTAGTAACGCCCGGCTTGAGTTGCATTTCCACGCGCGCTTTCAGGTTTTTTGCGACGGCACCATGCAGCCATTTTACCGTCAGATTGCCTTTCAAGTTCTCATCCCCCTCCAACAACTGTTTGCGGCCAAAGTCGAGGTCCATTTTTAGCCGGTTGGGCTTAACGGTTTCTATTTTCAGCAACTTGGTGAAGGTGGCGCCGCCCACCATTACTTTGGCGGTCCAGTTGCCGGTTGGCGCATCACTGCGGGTAGTACAAGGCAGGGCGTACACGCCGTGTTCACTTCGGGTACTGACAGTTCGGTATTGCAGACTTCCTCTGGGGTCGCTCAGTTCAAAAGTCACAGGATGGTCGGCGGGTAGTTTTCCAGTTTTGTCTTCCAGTACAAAATTCAGGAACAGTGAATCACCAGGACGCCAAACCCCACGCTCGCCATAGATGTATCCTTTCAGCCCCTTTTGAGGCTCTACGCCTGCCACATCGAAACGCGAGAGCGAGAGCGAATTTCCGTCGGCCATCCGGAGATAGCCCTTTTGCTGGTCGCGTGTTGCGACAGCAACAAAAGGCGTTCCTTTCATATCCGTAACCATGACGGTTCCAGTTCCGTCGGTGGTATATTTCCCTATGGATTGAAGTTGATAATTAAAAAACTCGAGGTTAACCCCACTGATTGCTTCGGTGGTGTGCAGATTGGTGACAATGCTGAAAATAGAACCGTCTTTCCCGCGTTTGGCAGTAATGCCCAGGTCGCTGACAAAAACGTTGCGGCTTACAAAATGCTCGTAGTTATAGTACTCCCGTTTGCAGGGATCAGTCCGGTTATTCCACCTGTACCGACCATCATCCTCGCTGTCATCGTCGTCTCCCCAGTACCAGTTGTCTTCGTCGCTGAAATAAATACCGCGGTAGCTCCCCATGATGCTCTCGAGATTGCCGTCTTCATCACGTGTTCCAAGGTGCGCCATGGCATCGTCGGATTCTGTCGCTGTTTCACAATTTTGTACGGCATAGCCCCGTCGGAAGGCAAACCGGACCTGGTAGATTGCCCCGGGGTCCTGCTTAATAATATCGCTGAGATCCAGCGCATAGCGTTGCCATGTACCAAAGTTGGCGGTGGGGTTCAGTTGGCTCAAGTCAACCTTGCGCTGCGCAATAATTTTCCCTACGCGGTCCAGTTCCTGATCTCCTTCAATTTCATTAACCTGCAAATACTGCAGGATATTGGAGTTGAAAATCTTGAACACTTCCACATCTACGGCTTTCAGGCCAACGGCTTCGAAAGGGAAAATGACCGATCCATTGGATTCCTGTGGAATAATGGCGCCCTTCCCCACCAGGCGAACGGACGGCTTCTGTTCAACAAAATCAAGTGGCCAGTCACTCCGTTCTTTCATGCCCGCACCAGCCAGATTTTTGATGCCTGCCTCCACGCGAAGCTGATGGCTGCCACTGATCCGCTCGGAAGGATACAACCTTACAAAATTACCATCCACGGCAAAACGATACCCGCTAGCATAATCCTCAAGCCGCAACAATCCATCAAAAACCTGAGCAGATTGGATTGGATCAGAAAAATTAATGAGCACATATTGTTCTTCCTGCTGAACAACGGCAGCACTGAGGACAACAAATTCATCCAACGAAGGAATGATTACCTCCTGGTTTCCCTTTTTTTCAATCCCAATACTGCTTCCGTCCCACTCCAGCAGCACCCGGGAGCGCACATTGGAGCGCTCTACGCCGCCAATCGAATACCCATGCGCCATACCGTTTTCACTGTGCGACCACTGGATATTGAGTTGCTTGTTGCCCTGGGTGGCCCGGAGCATTTTTTCCATGGCGTCAGCAGCTACAGGGTCACTGGTGGCAATTGTTCCGGTAATTTTTTGCAATTTAAGGTCCTGCGGGTTTTCAGCCTGCACCCCTTTGGTACTGATTTCGAAAGAGAGTTCCCGTACGCGAAAGTCAAACTCAAACCGTTCTACTTCTGCAGGTACGCCTTTGTAGATTTTGCCAATTTGCAACGCGGCTGCGTACTTTTTCCCATAGGGCAGTGGTTCGGATGGTTGCAGCAGTATGGTGCGGTCGTCCTCCCAAATTGGGGTGCCGGTAATGGCAGGACTCACGGAAAAAATAGATTCCGTTACTGGTTTTCCAATTTTATCCTGTCCGACAGCAGCATCGACAAAACGGACCCTGATGGGGTCGGTTCTGCCAATGTCTCCGCTGGTGTAGGCATAAATATAACGCGACATGGCTTCATAGTAAGCCTCATTGCGCACCACCTTTTTGCAGGAAACGGCGAATAGCGCAATACCAATAGCACAGAGGGCAATAATTTGTTTCATTGTAATTGATTTTTGGAAAAAGGGAGGCAAACACCGGTAGGTGAGGCTGGAAAAACTGTGCTAATCTACGGATAAGTAAACAGCAGCACAAAAAGAAAATACAATTGCCGGATTTATTTTAGCAAGCGCTAGGCTTGGGGCCGTATTCGCAGGCCAGGCATTTACATGATGTATTTTTTCAACCAGGAAATCTTACCCAAACCAATCATGGTTAAGGCTGAAACAAGGGTAACGACCACTGCCTGTAACAATCCGCCGTACCAGGGCGATACAGGCAATCCAAAAAAAGTATTGGCATAAAGGGGCAAACCCATGTACCCATTTTTAAACACATCCAACCAAAGCGCATGGATGAAATATACGCCAAAGCTCACCTTTGAAAAGCGGCTAACCGCAGCGTTAATGCGCGGATACCTGCCGGAAAAAACCGACCAATCATAGTCTCGCAAAAACAAAAATAGCGCGAACGACATCAATACGACATTCGGACTAAAATAAATAAAATAGGTATTGACGTAGGTGTTCTCTTGTGCTGAGGCCCACCAGGTAACAACGGCGGTAAGTATGGGCATCGACAGTGCCAATGCGTAAATCCATCGCTTGTTACGGATCGGGAAGGCCGCCAGGTAATACCCCAACACGTAAAAACCAATATAACCCAGCCATCCGATCGACTTCACCACAATAAGGCTGGGAAAAAAATGCTGCAGGGCGGTAATGACAAAACAGAGCCCCAGAAAATACTCTACATCCTGCCGTTGCGCATGCCGAATCCATAAACGAAAAATGGGCGTCAACAGGTACATCCCCACAATCATGGGTATGAACCACATGTGAAAATAGACGTCTTGAAAAAAGATCTGCTCCCCGATAGCCTTCCAACTGATGGCTTTCCCGAAATAGATATCACCCCGATACTGATAAACCATGTATATGACCGTCCAGAAAGCAAACGGAATCATCACCCTGCCAATCCGCTTTTTAAGAAAAACGGAAGTAGGCTCGGTGCGGGAGGGTTGCAGCATCAAACTGCCGCTCAGCATGATAAAAAAGGGAGTGGCCCAGCGCAGGAAACTGTAGTAAACATCAGCAGCGATAAATTCGCTGGTGATGCCCGTCTCCGGGTTTAGTTCGTAAAGATACCCCCCAATAGCATGCATCTGCACTACGGCAAATGCAGCCGCAGTCCGGATGTAGTTCGGATAAAGTCGTTCTAACTTTTTCTGGCTGGATTGCGCAACCGGAACAGCGACTTCTACACTCTCGTGGGTCGAAATGGGCCCCATAGCGCAGCAAATATAGAGCGGTTGTCAGACTTCTCCCCAAAAAAATTTCAGGTAGAATAAAGCGATGCGCAGCGGTTGTACCAACCTGCTGCGCACCGCGTTTAATTTTTATCAGGGTTTCTCCGCTTTTTTAAAGTCGCCGGCTTTCACCCGAATCATCCGGCTGTAGTCGAGGTATTGCTTCATTGCAGCATTCACCTGCTCCAGCGTTAATGTAGAAATGCCTTCTTCAAACTTGGCGTCCCACTGCATGTCGCGCCCATAGGAGAGGTAACTGTTCAGCGTGCCAGCGATGGCAGCGTCGGACGAGCGATTCACCTTCCGGGACTTGAGGTAGCCCGACTTGGCGGCTTCCAGTTCCTCGGCGGTAAAGCCCTCTTTGGCTACGCGCTCTATTTCCTCCTGAAAAGCCATTTCAAGTTTCTCCAGGTTTTCCGGATTGTAAATCATGAAGGCATTGAAGGAGCCATTGTTGTCTTGCGCACTGGCACTGAAACTGCCGCGAACGGTATAACTCAGGCCATCTTTTTGCCGGATCCGGGTGGCAAGGCGGGAATTCAAAAAGCCACCACCCAACATATACCCACCGATGGTAATCGCGGGATAATCCGGGTCATCATTGCGCATAGGAAAACCGTATCCCGCCACATAAATGGCATTGGCCTTGTCGGGCGTTTCTATGCTTTGTACCTGCGCAGTAACCGGTTTATAATCATCCGAAATTCTTTGGTAGGGAGAAGGGCTTTTCCATTTTCCAAATGCAGTTTGCATCGTTGCCTTGATTTCCTTTGCATCGAAATCACCCACCACGGCAGCCGTGGCATTACTGGCACCATAAAAACGCTTGTAAAAATCGCGCACTTCCTTGATGGTGAGGGCTTCCACCGCGGCGCGCTCTTCCTCGAAAGTCATGACATAGCGCGGATCGCCCTTAGGATAAGGACTGTTGATCCGCTGAAAGGAACGAAATGCCAGCGCCTGCGGATCCGACTGTTGTTGTTCCAGTCCAGCCAGGTACTCGGTTTTCATTTTATTGAATTCCTCTTCAGGGAAAGTTGGCGCCAGCAGGATTTTACCTACCGTCTGGATGGTTTCCGACAGGTGTTGCCGGTCTGTCTCGATGGAAACATTGACGCCGGATTCACTGCCGCGGATGTTGACGCGGGCTTTCAGGGCATCAAAGCGGTCGCCAATCTGCGCGCGATCGTATTCCTGGCATCCCATATCCAGCATGCTGGCGGTGAAATTGCCAACCACCGACATGTTCTGTAAGGTTTTGACATCGCCAAAGCGAAGCGTTATAACAGCATTCACACCATCACCGCGGTTTTCTTTTGGCAAAAAGGCATATTGCATCCCATTGGGCAGGCTTCCCCGCTCGGTGCGGCTTTCAATGATCGCCGGGGTGGGGTCAAAATCTTCCCCAACGGCCACAGCTTCCCTGCCTTTGTAGTCTTTCAACAGGGCATCCAGGTCCGGCACCGGAGGAATTTCCGCCCGGTCAGGGGTAGCGGTGGGGACGAAATATCCCATCGTCCGGTTGTCGTCGCGGAAATAACGCATGGCCACACGGGCTACATCTTCTGGCGTTACTTTCTCAATGTTGTCGCGGTACAGAAAAGCAAGTCGCCAGTCACCCTGTCCAATGTATTCACTCAGGCGAAGCCCAACCCGGTCGGATTGTTTCAAAAACATCTCAAACGACTTCAGGATTCGGGTCTTGGCCTTGTCCACATCTTCTTGCGTAGGCGGATTGTCTTTCAGGCCATCAATCACCCCAAACAAAGCGGTCCGGGCAGAGTCGATGGACTGGTTCTGGCGCAAATCGGCAGAGATAATGATCACGCCTGCTTCCGCAAAACCAGAGGCGCCGCCACCAACGGATACCACTTTTTGGGTTTCCACCATGGCCTTGTACAGCCTGCCTGAAGGCTCGTCGCTCAACAAGTTCATTAATACCGACAATGCCGGATAGTCCGCATGCGAGGCCGCTGGAATCCGGTACATGCAGTCCATAACCTGTACATCGCCCGTTCTGCGGAGGGTTAAGCTGCGCTCGCCGTCCTGCGTAGGTTCCGACGTGTAGGTTGTGATCAGTTTCCGCTCCGGCTTTGGAATTTTGCCAAAATATTCCTGCACCATGTTAAGCGTTATTTGCTCATCAATTTTTCCGGCAATCACGAGCACGGCATTATCTGGCTGGTAGTAATGGTGGTAAAATGCCTGCAACCGCTCTATGGGTGCGCCTTCGATATCCGATTTTTCACCAATGGTGGAATGCCCGTAATTGTGCCACTGAAATACGGTACCCAGCATCCGTTTGTACAACACGCCCCCCGGACTGTTCTCTCCCCGCTCATATTCGTTGCGAACCACGGAGAACTCACTTTCCAGGTCTTTACGGGCGACGTAAGAATTGACCATACGATCGGACTCCAGGTCGAGTGCCCAGCGCAGGTTTTCATCCGTTGCATCGAAGGTTTCGTAGTAATTGGTGCGATCAAATGAGGTGGTTCCATTCGGGCGGGCGCCATGCTCCGAAAGTTCCTGCGGAATGTTCGGATGCCCGGGCGTGCCCTTGAAGACCATGTGTTCGAGCAGGTGGGCCATGCCGGTTTCACCATAACCTTCGTGGCGGGAGCCAACTTTGTAGGTGATGTTTACCGTAATGATTTGCTTGGACGCATCTGGGAAAAGAAGGACCCGAAGCCCATTGGGCAGGCTGTATTCGGTAATGCCTTCCACCGCGGTCACTTTTTGCACTCCGGGCGGAAGCCGGAGCGCCTGGGCATACATGCTGCCTGCAAACAACAGACAAACAAAAAAGGTGGAGATGAATTTCATGGAAAAACGTTAAGCGTTGTGGTGAAAAATTGGTTGCTTTTTTTTTAGCGAATATATGGTGTAATCTGCGGAACAAGATCATTTGGCAGCAGCCCGTTTCAGCCGGTCGTTGATGGCCATTCCCAGGCCCTGGTTGGGCGCCCAGTTGGCCACGATCAGATCAACATCGGCCTGATCCATAACCCTTAACGCGGCAAAAAGGTTTTGCGCCGCTTCGGTATCCTGCCCCCGCTCCGACAACACCGTGGTTTGCACCATCGGATGCAGCATTTTTCCTGGCAGGGAACCCGAATAAAGTATCAAACCGATGCGTTGATGCATAGGCAATAGTGCGCCATTGAACCAAATTGAATCACCCTGAAAACTAAGTTCTCCAACCCACAGGGGTTTTCGCGGAGCGTAATGCGACAACAACATGCCCGGTGCTGCCGGGTTACTGCTTTCGTTCAATTGAACCGTAACTGTAATCTTTCCCGCCAGCTGGTCCATAACGTGGGCTGCTGTTGTAGGGCTGATGTAACCAAATGGGTTAGCACTTGGCGCAGCAAGGGGAAAGTCCAGCTGCTGCAACAAAGCCTGGGCCATTGGGTGTGCAGGGCACCGAAGGGCAACCCTGCTGAGACCCGAAGTTACAATGTCGGGAATGCTGGAGGTTTTGGGCAGTAATAAGGTAAGCGGGCCCGGCCAGAAATGTGCCATAAGCCGCTCCGCAGCCGCGGGTACAGCCGTTACAAAGGGGCTAACTGCTGCCTGGCTGGGCACATGAACAATCAGTGGATCGAATGAGGGCCGGTTTTTGGTAGCAAATATTTTTACCACGGCAGCGGGTTGCAGTGCATTGGCAGCCAGCCCGTAAACGGTCTCCGTAGGGATGGCCACGCACTCCCCTTTTCGCAGCCATTCGGCAGCAAGGGCAATTTCTCTTCCGGAGATTGTTGTAAAACTATCCACTTTACTCAAAAGTATGGTTGCAACAAAATTCCAACAATTCCCGTTTACCTGTTGTTTTTCGGCTCAACAATCTTTGAAACGAATCGAAATGGGTCAAAAACCTACAAAGAATCGGATACTTATTGCAAAAGGTCCTAACTTTGCGTAAAAATCACACCATGTCTGAGATGTCAAACAACGAAAATAATTTAAAGGAAGCATTTAACGAAAAAGGCGACCGTATCAGCCCGCTTTTGCCCCAAAATATTCGAAATTTCCTCATTGATATTGATGGAACCATTTGCGATGATGTGCCCAATGAGGAGCCCGAGCGGATGGCTACCGTTCTCCCTTACCCGGATGCCCTGTCCATGCTCAACAAATGGTACGATGAAGGGCATGTCATTTTCTTTTTTACCAGCCGTACAGAAGCCCACAGGAGTGTAACCGAGGAGTGGCTACACAAACACGGTTTTAAGTTCCAGGGCATTATATTTGGCAAGCCTCGTGGCGGGAACTACCACTGGATCGACAACCACATCGTACGGGCCACCCGTTTCAAGGGTAAATTCACTGACTTAGTAATCAAAACGCAAGAAATTGAGGTTTTTTCGGAAGAATAGGACATAAGTATGCTGCTTACCCCGTTTATTACGACAGCCTATTATCCCGTTCCATGAATCCACTTCGAGCCTTTTCTACTGCTTACCCCGTGCTGCTGTTGCTGGTACTGACCGCTTTTTGCGGTTTGTCGAGAAAACACAAGGCAAATGCTGCCAACAAAGCAGGCAACGATTTCCCTTACGCGCTGGAAACGCCAGACAACCGCGTCGTGCTGCCCCAGTCCGGTTTGCATGAAATATCTGCCCTCAGCCCAACCAACGACCCCAATATCCTTTTGTGCATTTCAGATGAAATCGGAGAATTTTATTTGATCAATGCCCAAACCGGCGCCACTATACGGCGAGTTCTCTTTCGCGATCACGGTGATTTTGAGGGCACCGAAATGGTGCATGATACCCTTTATGCCCTGAAAAGCGATGGCAAAATTTTCGAAATCGCCCCAACCCTCGATTCCACGGCAAGCAGCCGGGAATACCAAACCTCGCTCAGCAAAGAAAACGACATGGAGGGACTGTGCTATGATGCAAAACGAAACGCCTTGCTGCTCGCCTGCAAAGAAAACCCTGAATCAAACAAGCCGCGCAATATTTACGCTTTTGACCTTGCGCTAAAACAACTTGACCCACAGGCTGTTTATACCATTGATCCTGACGAGGTAGCCCGATTGGCCCCTACCCGCATCGACGAAAAAGCACACAATTTCAGTCCTTCCGGAATAGCCATCCACCCCATTTCAGGAGATGTTTATGTGCTGTCAACCGCGAAAAAAAGATTGGTTGTATTGGATTACCAAACCGGAAACATTAAATACGTGCAATATTTGACGAAAAGTGTCATACCTCAGCCAGAAGGTATTGCTTTTGACCCCAAAGGAAATTTATTCATCAGCAGTGAAGGCCGTTCGGGCGACGCCTTTTTGCTGCAGTACCATTACCAAAAATCAAAATAAAACTGCTCATGAGAATTGAGGAAGAAATCAAAACCTCCAAATTTCAAAACGAGTACCATAAAGTCAACTTGAACATTTTGTTTACGGCTGGGTGGTTGAAGGGTAATATTGCCCATAGTTTGAAGCCATTTGATATTACCAGCGAGCAGTACAATGTCATGCGCATTGTTCGCGGACAGAGTCCTAAAAGCGTATGCGTAAAAGACATCACGCATCGCATGCTGGATAGGAATTCCAATACCACCCGTATTATCGATCGTCTGGAAGGTAAAAACCTTTTACAACGCATAACTTCCGACCGCGATCGGCGCGAACGATCCATCCAGTTGACGCCGGCAGGGTTTGATCTGCTCAGCGCTATTGATCATGCCTGGGAAAAAAATGCACCCCATGCTGCCGGTTCCTTGAATTTGGAGGAAGCCAAAGAGCTCAATCACTTGCTCGATAAACTTCGGGGCTAATTTTCGCTTTGGGTATTGCACTTTGGCATAGCCATATTTATAAATACCTGAAAATAAAGCCATTGCGACCAAAAATGCATTCAACAAGTCACAACATCTCAAAACAAGTCGCTCCCAAAGCCTACAAACTAAAGGCCAAAGATCAGACAAAATGGTTCCTAAACTGGATATCCGGGAATTTTGAAACTTGAAACTTTGAATCTTCCCCCGCTTCCCGCTACTTTTGCGCTTCCTGAGCAACCCGCTCGAAAATCCGCTTTTTATACCACACAAGAAGAAACATATAATGGCCGTAATTGAATTAAAAATCCCCAATCTGGGCGAATCCATAACCAGTGTAACGTTTTCAAAATGGCTAAAGCCAGACGGCTCCATTGTGGCCATGGACGAACCTATTTGTGAAATAGAAACAGAAAAGGCCAATCAGGAAATAGCTGCCGAATCGGGTGGTAAATTGATATGGGTAGCCAAAGAGGGTGAAGACCTCGAAATAGGAAGCCTTTACGCCAAAATTGATACCAGTGCCAGCGAAGCAACTGCGGCCAAATCGCCAACGCCTGCCGCTGAAACCAAAACACCCGTTGAACCCGCTGTACCGGCAAGTACCAGCAGCAGTTATGCCGAGGGTCACCCCTCCCCTGCTGCTGCAAAAATTCTGGCCGATGGCGGTGTTGCTGCCACAGCGGTGAAAGGCTCTGGCGTCGGTGGAAGCATTACCAAAGAAGATGCAGAAAAGCCGTTACAGAAAAGCCTGCCGCACCTGCTACCCCGGCGCCTGCTGCAAAGCCTGCTGCCATCGCAGCACCTGCTACTGCTTTTTCACGGAATGAAAAACGCGAACGCATGTCGCGTATGCGCCGCACCATTGCCAAACGCCTGGTGAGTGCCAAGAACAATACTGCCATGCTGACCACTTTCAACGAGGTGGACATGAGCGGTATCATGGCGCTGCGGGAAAAATACCAGGAAGCATTTGTCAAAAAATACGGCATCAAGCTCGGCTTTATGTCGCTCTTCGCCAAGGCCTGTGCCAAAGTATTGATGGAAATGCCGGATGTGAATGCATTTATCGACGGTGATGAAATCATTTACCACGAATACGCCGACATCAGCATCGCCATCAGCACCCCTAACGGACTGGTGGTGCCCCCCATACGCAACGTAGAAAGCCTGCAATTCCATGAAGTGGAAATGCAGTTGAAGGACCTTTCCTCAAAGGCCCGGGACGGAAAGCTGTCGCTGGATGAAATGAGCGGTGGAACGTTTACCATTACCAACGGCGGCGTATTTGGCAGTCTGATGAGCACACCCATCATCAATGAGCCGCAAAGCGCTATTCTCGGCATGCACGCCATCAAAGAACGCCCCATGGCGGTCAATGGTGAAGTTGTGATAAGGCCGATGATGTATCTTGCCCTCAGCTACGATCACCGGGTAGTTGATGGATCCAGTTCAGTGACCTTCCTGGTGAAGGTGAAGAACCTGCTGGAAGACCCGATCAACCTTTTACTGGATATCTGATTTTTACTGCAATGATAAACAGGAGCCGGAGGATCTATCTTCCGGCTCTTTTTTTGCCCATGTCGCGTCTTACTTTTATCGTATTGTGCCTGCTTATCCCAGCCGCTTCTCCAGCACAGGGGCCAATTGATGGCTATCTGAAAGGTAAAGGTGTACTGGATATCGTGCCGTCCTTTTCCTTTTTGAGCGCCAATACGCTTCTCGGCGCCGGTCAGCAAACATTCAATGTACCTTACAAGGGCAACTTGCTCAGCGTATTTGCTGAATATGGTATTTCCAAAAAACTGGACGCAGTTGCCACCATTCCTTATGTGTTCACCAGCACACAAAGCGGGTTTCAGGATGGTGGTATCTACCTGAAATACCGTCCTGTTTACGCCTCCTTAAAAAATGGTAGCAAACTGGGTATATTGGCTGGCGCGGGCTACAGTTTCCCGCTTTCTCAATATCAACCCATTGCAGAAGGCGCACTGGGGCAGCGTGCTCAGGTACTTCCGCTCCGCGCCATTTTTCAATGGGAAACACCGCTAGGGCTTTTCTGCAATTTCACTGCAGGGTACCATGTCAGGCTCGATGAACTTTCGACCGCAGATGTCGCCCTGATCCGACAACAGCGCCCGGATTACCAGGCCATTTCACCACCCGATTTTAGCACCCTGCTGTTCAAAATTGGGTTCCCGGCAGCTCATTTTTACACTGATGCCTGGCTGGAAAGACAAGTTACCCGCGGCGGAAACAACTACACACCTGGACTGGCCGACCTGCCACAAGCATTCGGTGTGGACTACACACAGATCGGTGGCACGCTTTTTTACACAGAGAACGGGAAGAACGGATTTATCCTGAGTGGCAGTTACATCCTCAACGGCCGGAATGTCAGCAAGGTGCTGCGCATAACCGTAGGGGCGGTGTTGAAAATATAGTACGGTTTTGCCGCGAACAGCACGGCATTAGGTTTAATAAACAAGGACAGCCCCGGGGAAACCCAGGGCTGTCCTTGTTTATTAGACTTGTTGTGATCAGCAGCAATTGCGCGGATGAATTTCGGAGTCAATTGAATGCTTCATTATAACAGCCCCTCCGCCTAAGCGGGGGCAACGGCCATTTACTGAATAACTACTTTTGCCATGCTGCTTCCTGCTCCATTGTCGATGCGAACGGTATAAACACCTGCTGGAATGTTTTGCACATCCAGGGTGATCATCTGACCGTTTTGAAGGCCGTTCAAATTGCGTTGTTGAGCGATGCGGCCGTCCATTCCGATCAAGGAAACACGGGTGCTGCCTTCCAGTTTCGCGCCAATGGAAACTGTTAGCAGATCGGTAGCCGGGTTAGGCTGAACGCTCATAGGCCATGCGCTGTTCAGTACTTCAGAGGTTCCGGAGATGGTACCTGGATTCATGATCAATCCCGATTCCGGCGAAACAGCGCAAGCCTGATCACCTTCTGATGAACTGACACAAGCTTCTGTGTTGTAGCTCAATAGATCCAGCATTTCTACATCGTCGACAAACCAGCTTTCTCCGGGGGTATTATCATCGGTACCAAAGCGGAAACGAACGGAGATGTTTTCGCCGGCATAGTCGCTCATATCAAAGTACGATTGTACCCAGCCGTTGGAATTACCGGAGAAACCGTACAGGTAAGGGATTGCAAATGTTCCGTACTGCACAGCACTGGGGTAGCCATTGCGGATTCCCTTATCTTTATCAAAGCGAACCCATTGTTGCTCGCCTTCACGGAGCACTTCGATGAAACCGGCATCAGCACCTGCCTCGGTATTGTAGCGGTTCCAGAAACGCAGGGTGGGCTTGGCGCCACTAACGGCAATCATCCCATCGTATTCCAGGGTAAAATCAGTTTCCACCCCTGTATCGTTGGCCTGCCAGGCAAAGTCGCCAGTTTTCTTGATGGCATCCTGGAGGTAGAAAAATTCACCACCCTCGGTCAAGAACGTAAGCCATTCCAGATCAGATTCCATTTCGTCGCGATAGGTACGTACAGAACCCGCAGCAGCGGTTTTGGCGCTGTAAGTAAGTTCTGTTACCTGGCCGCTGGCCATGGTACCCAGGTTCCAGGTTACCATCCCAGCGTTCAGGGTACCACCGTTGGAAGCCCCTTCGAGCGTAAAGCCGGCCGGTAGTGGATCAGTGACTACCACGCCATCCACAGCATCGTCTTTATGGTTGGTCACGGTAATCACAAAACTGGCCACCTCACCTGGATTCAGCGTTGGCGTGGTGGTTTTCTTGGAGATTTTCAATTCTTTAAGGCAGGTAGGAATAGGGTCAAAGTTCTCCACACCATCGGCAGCATTTTCATTGCTGCCCTGACTGGCAAAATACCCCATACCCCTGCGGGCAAAAACCTCGCTAATCAGGCAGGTATCGGCGCCGTCGTAGTTCAACATATCCGCGAGCATAATACCGTCGCGACCATCGAGAAAGCCAGGAGAGCAAGGCTGTAGTTTCATGCCATCCATAACCAGTTGGATGGCGCGGCCGTTGCCGCTGTTGGTATTGGTAATGTCGGCGTCAAAGCCGTATTTGTCCACCATAGCCCAGTAGAGATCCCAGGTTACCTGAGCCCAGATTTCACCCAGTGCGTGCACCTCCGTATTGGCGGCCACGGTGGAGAAAGTAATGGGATTAATGCTTAAATCGGTGCTGTAAGGATAGCGGCGGATACCTTGTCCGTCGGGCGTTTGGCGAAAAGCATAAGTACCAACGCCACGACGCTTTTCGGCGGTATCGCCCGCTTTTGCAGTGGTAATGAGGCTAAAAAAGTCGCTCCAGCCTTCACCCATTTGCTCCGCATTACCCAAACAACCAGCTTGGCTCGGACCACCGGTCAGGCGGTTGGAGATACCGTGGCCGTATTCGTGGGCAATAATGCCATTGTCAAAATCGCCGTCAACAAACTCCGGGCCCGAAGACGGGGGAAGCACGAAAGATATGTTGAGGCCATTACCGGCGTACTGCTTCAACAGATCGCACTGAGATTTGGTCATCATCACTGTTGGGATGATAACCTGGCCACCAACCGAGCCGCCAGCCATCCCGATGGTAGCATCTTCAAAGTTGCAGATGATACAACCTACCGCACCTGCTTGCTGTGCATTCAGCGCTTTTACGCCAAACTCACACAAACCACGGTCTACAATGGCAACTTTGCCATTCAGGTCGTTAACTGCCGGGCCACAGCCTTTGGTACCTTCGGCCGAACCATCGTCAACAACCGCGGCATCTCCAGTTACGGGTGTGGAGGTAATATTGGCGCCAAACTCCCCTTGGGTAGCACTGTAAGCACCAATGATGGCGCCTGGTGAATTTACGGTTATGACATCACCATTGCGCCGGCCCCACAAATACATTTGCATACGACCGGAACCACCATCAGAAGGGGTAGAAAAGTTGGCATTATCAATGCCTCCGCCGTCTTGTGCCTCTGCTTTGACATGGTCGCCACCAGCACCGCCGTGACCATAAACATTGTCCTGGAAGTTTCCGGCAGCCTCGTCAAAACCATATAAATAGGTAATGTCGTGCATCATGTTGTTCACATAGAACAAGTTGACAATTGCAGCCGATTTATTGTTTGCGGGTTCTAAATCCCCATCAAAGGGAAAATCAAAGTTTAATCCGGCGCCACCATCAACTGATTCAGCTGCAGAGCCGCTGTTATCGTTGGAGGTATCGTCGTAAGCCCAGACGTTGTTGCCGCGGGTGTAGGTATACTCTGGGCCATTCGCGCCATTGCCATCGTGCCATCCGAATGGAGAAGCCGTTGGATTAGCAGGATCGGTTATCACCGCAGCATTGCCATGGATAGGGCTTTCAATCGGGAGCGCAAAAACACGGTATTGATCGCCAGCAACAACGGGCGCAGCCGGGGTCGGAGCAGCCTGAGGCTCAGCATCGCAAGCAGCAGCACCCGAAGCATTGTGTGGGTGGCCCAGATTGCAATATACCGTTTGATTGAACTTGCCCTGAATTTTACCGGTTTGGGCATCAATACGCAGGTTCCATACATCACTGGTATTGGCTTGCTCTATGATCATCATCCAGCAAAGCCGAACGGCGCCGTCCTTCACAGGCTGGTAAACAGCGGTCACCGGAATAGGACTGCGGGAAATGGCGCCCCCTTCAAATATCCAATTGGTGCTGTTGATTTTCTGCCGGACACTGGGTACGGAAAAGCCATCGAAGCCTAGTTCCGACATGGCAATCCCCACAGCCTGATAGACATTGAGCGAAGGCATGCTGGTGTTCACCCGATTGCTCAGGTCTTTGACAAAGCGATGTTCCGGATGGTATACCTTGCCGTTAGGGGCAACGTGCAGGCCAGCCAAAGCATTGAAAACTGGAATGCCGTGGTATTGCTGCTGCACCCAAATATGGGTAACGCCATTGTTGCTACTAACGTACTCGTCGGTGACATGAATGTCGGCCACGTCTGCTGGCAACAAATTGAAAGCTGTTGGTTCGGTTTGAAGCAGTCGAAGGGCAAGGTCATGAGCCGAAGTGCTGGTTTGTCCGAAGGCCACATGGAAGGCAAACAATGCCAGCACCGACACCCCAAGGCTTAGTACAAGATTTTTTCGCATGATACAGAAAGTAGATTTGGTTAAAATTATTAAGCGCAAAAGTTTGCGATAAAAAATTACGAACGCCAAAGGTATCATTTGGTTCTATTCTGATAATCCGAATTTTGGCCAATTCTTGCCACAGGGCAAAATAAACGCGATAAACCACCTTTCACAGGTCCCAACGCCGCCAAAACGCTCCTTTATCCGGTTGGAGTACCGTGATATAACCCCAAAAAGGAAACCCCCAAAAGGAAAAACATGAAAAAGTACCCCGGCAAATAAAAGACTACTTCCCAAATTATCTACCTTAGCTACAAATCAATTCCCTTGCAACTTCCTAAATTCTTCCTGTCGCCCAACGGCGCTGAAACCGGCTCAAACATGCCAGACGTAAAACTATTCTCCGGAACAGCCTCCACCAAACTGGCTGAAGAAATCGCTTTTCACTTTGATGCACCACTTGGTGACAAAACCCTTGCCCACTTTTCTGATGGTGAAATGCAAACCATCATCAACGAAAGTGTGCGCGGTTCTTTTTCCTTTTTCATTCAAAGTACCTGCCAGCCGCACGATAACATCTTCGAGTTGTTGCTTTGGATCGATACCGCCAAAAGGGCATCAGTTGGCTATATCACGGCAGTAATCCCTTATTTTGGCTATGCACGGCAGGATCGCAAGGACAAACCACGCGTACCCATCAGTGCCAAACTCATTGCTAACCTGCTCACCGCTGCAGGCGCCGACCGGATCATGACCATGGACCTCCACGCCGATCAGGTGCAGGGCTTTTTTGATATACCGGTGGATCACCTTCGCTCTGAAGCCATTTACGAACCTTTCCTTTCCGAACAGGATTTGTCCAATACCATTTTCGCCAGCCCGGATGTTGGCGGTGTCAAACGCGCGCGCTCTTATGCGAAGCACTTCCAAACGGATTTGGTGATTTGCGACAAGGTTCGGCCGCGCGCCAACGTCGTTGAATCCATCACGGTTATTGGAGATGTACAGGGCCGCGATGTCATTTTGGTAGATGACCTGGTGGATACCGCCGGCACCCTCTGCAAAGCAGCCGATGCCCTCATTGAAAAGGGTGCAAAGTCGGTCAGGGCCATCTGCACGCACCCGGTTTTATCCGGCAAAGCATATGAGAACATCGAAAAATCGCAACTCAGCGAACTGATTGTTTGTGACACCATTCCATTGCGGCAATCGTCGCCGAAAATAAAAGTGCTTTCCACCGCCAAGTTATTTTCGCGTGCCATCCGGAATACGGTAGAACACAAATCCATTGCAGCCCTGTTCCTGGGCAGGTAAATTTCTAGATCTACAGGCTTGTTGACTTTCCCTTTTTTAGGCTAAACAGCCTTAAGGTCATAAAAAATGCCGTACCGTAAATAGTGCTTGCTAAAGCCCTGCTTCTGTTTATATATTTGGATCAAGTTTTCTCATAGTATGTTTTGATACTCCTACTGTCACCCCCCCTTCGGCAGTAGGATTTTTTTTTGCCCCAATTAAAAGCAAACAGGCGCTGGCATTACACCAGCGCCTGTTGCACACTTACCTATTGAGAACCGCTAGCGGTTCAGAAGCGTGTTAAAATTAGCGTTTGCGTTTTGATCTCATGACCTGCCTGAACGCGCAGGAAGTACATGCCTTGCTGCAAACCAGAGGTCTGCATACGGAAATAATAATCTTCATTATCAGTTCCGCTTCGTTCTGGCTGATCCACTTTTTGGTCCCTTACCAGCTGACCCAACGAATTGGTCAGGCTAACGTGAATGGCTGTTGGTACCGTATTGATACGGATATTGAGCACATCATCAAATGGCACCGGATAGGCTTCTACCGTCCAACTTTCTGGAAGATCACTCCTGCTGGCAGGGCGGTAATTAGTGCTGCCACAGAGTCCTTCGTACACCAGCGCAGAACCTTGTTCCAGATTGTTGCCCACTTTGTCCAGGGGCGCACCGGCCAGTACCGTCCGGTAATCGATGGCCACACTGGCCCCCAGGTTATCGTTGGCAGCTCCACCACCATCTGTCAATTGACCAACAATCATCCATCCGTTAACCAATTTCAAGAATACAAAAGCACTGCCCGAATGGCTTCCGAATGGGCTGTCGCCCGGAGCGCCAACTACGGCGTAGTTGTTGGAAATGCCTACCGAACTGCCAAATTTGTCGCCTGGTGCGCCATCAGGGTTAACCAGCAGGGAGGTATAACCCCAGTTGTTCGCACCACCGGAATTTCTTTCAAATACCATCGCAGCACCTGCGTCTGCACCCGACATATCGCTCATAGGAGCACCTACTACCACCTGGTTGTAACTGATACCTACAGCGGTACCGAACTGATCACCGGGAAGCCCTTGTTTTTGCAACGCGTTTGGCAAACTGTGCCCAGTTGGAAGCGCCATCAAAGATGTAAATGGCGCCGGCATTGATACCCTTGGTATCTTCATTGGGTGCACCTACAACGGCCAATTGGCCGTCGATCGCTACACTGGCGCCGAAATTGTTGCCAGCGGCACCATCATTAGCCACCAACTTGCCAACTTCACCCCAGTTACCGGAACCACCCATATTCTGGTTGTAAACATAAGCGGCACCAGCGTCCGGCCCATCAGCATCGTCGTTGGGCTTGCCCACCAACAAACCAGGGCCACTCAAAGCAACACTGCTGCCAAAACGATCGTTGGCACTGGCATCGCTGGCGGTCAGTTTTTTCACCAGCGACCAGGAGTCGGTATAATCAGGGTCGGTCAAACCAAATACAAAGACGGCACCGCCATTGCTGGCCGCTTCATCATCTCCAGGAGCGCCTATAGCCACCACACCAGCAGCATCAATGGCTACGGCATGGCCAAACTGGTCGTCTTCAGCACCAGCCGGCGCCTCCAATTTTTTCACCATTGCCCAACCTGTAGGCTCCCGGTACAAAATATAAGCTGCGCCTACTTTCTGACCGCCGGCACTTTTGTTGGGGGCGCCGGCAATAGCCCAAACGCCATGAACATCAAAACTGTAACCATATTGATCGCCACTGCCGCCATCTGCGGTCAGGTGTTTCAACACGCGTGTCCAGTCTTCCGCTTCATCTACCAAACCATCGCAATCGTCGTCAATACCATTGCAGACTTCTTTTCTGGCATCTACATGAACCAGGAAAAGGCAATTCGCCCAATGTCCCTCGGCATCTGTAACCGTTGCGGTAACCTCTGTGTAGCCCAGGTTAAAGGAGGAGGAGGGTTGTTCACTGTAATCCAGGTACCAGCCCGGACAGTTGTCAGACGCTTCTACAGCAAAATCAACGATGGCAGAACACAAATCAGGGTCAGAAATAGCATTTACCACAGGAGGGCAGCTGATGCTTGGCCACTCCTCATCCCGGATGGTTACCGTTTGGATACAGGTTTGCTGGTTGCCCGCAGCATCGCCAACTGTCCAGGTTACTGCGGTAGTGCCTACCGGGAAGGTTCCCGGTGAGTTGTTGGAAATTGTAGTGATGCTACAGTTGTCGACAGAAAGTGTGGTACCCAGATAAGGGTTGGTTTTCCCACATTGCCCAAGGTCATTGGCCACATCAAGGTCTGCAGGGCAGTTCACCACCGGCTTTTCGGTGTCGTTTACCTTGACGGTAAGTTACAGGTACTGGTGTTGTTGCTGGCGTCAGTAGCCTTGTACGTCACGGTTGAAGTGCCCACTGGGAAAAGTGAGCCACTTGCCAGTCCGGATACGAGTGTAATGCCCGAAATCGAACAGTTGTCGGTAGCCGTTGGCAATGGATAGTTGGTGACGGCGCCGCACTTACCCAGGTCGTTCGCTTTGACGATGTTGGCAGGGCAAGTGATGACCGGCTTCTGGGTATCGTTGATGGTGATGGTAAAGGAGCAGCTGCGGGTATTGTTGCTCAGGTCGGTGGCGCGCCAAATGTTGGTAGTCACCCCTACAGGGAAACTCGCGCCACTCGCCAAACCACTCTGCAATACTACCGATAAGATGCCACAGTTGTCGGTAGCTGTAGGCGTGGCATAGGTAGTCACCCTACTGCAAAGATTGGCTGTATTGACCTGTACCTGATTGGCCGGGCAAGTAATATTGGGCAGGGTAACGTCGGTTTTGGTGAAACTCCAAACGGTACAGCCTGCTGCCGTTCCAGCAGGACCAACGGGCCTGATCTGCCAGTAGTACGTACCGTTGGTTGGTGTATTGGCCACAAAACTCGTAGCAGCGGTAGTTGCCACAAAAACAGGTGTAGCCGTTGTCCCAAAGTACACATCGTAGCTGGTAGCCCCGGAAGAAGCCGCCCAACTGAGGGTTTGGGTGGCCGAGGGGCAAATATTGGTTTGCCCATTGGTCGGGCTGCTGGGGCTCGCCACGCAAGGCGGAGCGCTGCCGGCCGGGGCGCAATTGATTTGGAACGTATGGCTGTAGGCCCCTGTTCCCTCCGGATCAAGTAAAATATAGTAGGTTGTCCCCGCTGTTAGGGTTCCCATCGATACAGTGGTGGGGTATAAATATCCTGCAAACAGCCCAGCCAGTAGCACTACAGCCACCCGAGGCATCCTTGAAAAATAGTCGACGAATCCGCCGGTAGCCGAAGTCACCTGCAAGTTGTGTGCGCCGGTTGTGGTAGGCGTAAAGGCATACACTTTTTCTTGCCCCGGCGTACTGAACCCACAGTTTCCTGGGCTCCAAACACCTGTACCGGTATGGCTTGAAGTGACTGGCGTGCCACACAGTACGGTTGGAACGCTTGCACAGGGATTGTATGCAGCAGGGCAGTTGATCTGAAACGTTTGTGTCACCGACGTGGTCGTTTCTGGGTCAAGCAAAATGTAATACGTCGTTCCCGCGGTTAGTGTACCCATAGTTGCAGATGTCGGAGAAAATATGTCAAGAATGCAAGTCCAGCCCGTAGCATTGCAACCACCCGAAGCGGCCTTATAAAAATAATCTATATAGCCCGTAGGAACTGGTGGACGTAACTTGAAGGGTGTGTACCCCCGTCGTAGTTGGTGTAAACGAGTATATTTTTTCCATACCCGGGGTTGAAAACCCACAACTTGCTGGGCTCCATAAACCTGCGCCAGAAAGAACCGCTGTTGACGATGTTCCGCAAGAAAGACTGGTAACAGTGGAGCAGGGGTCGGGTGCGCCACCGCAACTGGTGCATTGCACCGTACCCGTATGACAGGAACCGTCGGTGCCGCAGGCTGCATTGGTATTGTAGTGCAGGTAAAGCGGGCCAGAAACCGTACAGGTCACCGTAACAGGTGCAAAACCAAAGCCCAATACCGTGCCGCCGGGCGTTCCCTGACGGATCGTGATGAAATTACCAGTGCCACCCGTTGCGTTGAACAAATAAGTAGAACCAGCCGTACAACTGTTGATGGTGCTGTACTCTCCACCGAAGGCGCAGGTGGTAATGGTTGTGGTAGCATTGTTGGTTGGAGCATTAATCGTTCCAAATGCACTGGCGTTAGTGCATTGGCTGTTGGCTTTTTGCGCCCCAAAAAGGGCAACCCAAATAAGCAACGACATCCGAAGGGTATTAAAACAAGGTTGTAGCAATCGCTTCATGGTAAAAATTTTAGGTGTGTAAGCGCAATCCAGCCCGGGCCGTTACAGACACCAGGAAGATGCCGGAAATAATTTGTAAATCAGAAATGGAAGGAAACTGTGGTGAAACGCAGATTGATCTACCAAGTGTAAACCCTTGTTGTAAAAGTGTAAAGTTTAACCATAAATTTGTGTGTAGGTGATCAAAAATGATTTAACTTCGGTTCAAGGACTTTTCAAATTCAATAATCTTATTTTTCCAAGACAATCACCTTCTTTTCTCCCTTAAAACCAATCAAAAGTAGCACATCAATACCCCACATTTATTAAAATACGATTAAAAATTCTGCATTTAACGGCATTTTAATTTATTGACTATCCGCATATTGGGTACTAAGATGTCTCACTTCGTTCGACATGACAATCCGTTGGGGATGGGCTGCCTCGCTGCGCTCGGCAAAGCAACAGATTCATTCCAGACGTCTATGCCGAGCGCAGCGAGGCAACTTTTTATTAACGCACTGTCATGTCGAACGAAGTGAGACATCTTAGTACCCAATATGCGGATAGTCAAGTTTAATTTTTTAATTTGAAAATGTACAAGCGATTAAATTTTCTGTTTCGAATTGCCCAAAGGTGTTTACTACCTTTAATATTGCTTACACAAGGATGCGACACCAGCACCGCCCAGGTTTCCAATATGGCTTATCAAAAAATGCTGAATGCGCTATTAGACCACAGTGTGCCTGAATGCTCCCCCGGGAAGCAGAAAAAACGCCCCATGTGCTTTTCCTGGATGCCCGGGAAGACAAAGAATACAAGGTCAGCCACCTTACCGGCGCGCTGCCAGTCGGTTATGATCATTTTAGCCTGGAAGGTTTACAAGACATCCCGAAAGACACCCCGGTCGTTGTATATTGCTCCGTAGGGTACCGGAGTGAGAAGGTGACTGAAAAACTGTTGGCAGCAGGATACACCAACGTTCGAAATATGGTGGGTGGAATTTTTGAATGGGTCAATGAGGGCAAACCCGTCGTTAACGACAAAGGCCCAACCCAACAAGTGCATGCTTACAATAAGAAATGGGGGGTATGGCTGCAAAAGGGGGAAAAGGTATACTAAGTTCTATTAGAGGCCACAGCACTAAAGAATACCCCTATTGTGGTTCATTCAAAAAATATCAATAATAAATTGGCTGGTCAATTTGCCTTCAACCAGCCCGGGTGCTCCAGGTACCATTGTGCTGTTTGCCGGAAACCTTCTTCAAAACGTATGCTGGGTTCCCATCCCAATTCATTTTTGACTTTCGACGCATCGATGGCATAGCGGTGGTCGTGTCCGGGCCGGTCGGTCACGAAACTGATGAGTTTTCGTGATGCTCCAGGAGCTCGGCCAAGCAGATCGTCCATGATATCGCACAGTTTTTCTACCAGGGCAAGGTTCTTCCACTCATTGTTCCCGCCAATATTGTAGGTCTCGCCGGCGCGGCCCTGGTGGTAGATCACATCAATTGCCCGCGCATGGTCAATTACCCAGAGCCAGTCGCGCGTGTTGCTGCCGTCGCCATAAACAGGCAGTAGTTTTTCATCGCGGATATTCGCAATCATCACCGGAATGAGTTTTTCAGGGTATTGGTTTGGGCCGTAATTGTTAGAACAGTTGGATAAAACCACGGGTAATCCATACGTATGAAACCAGGCCCTCACAAAATGATCTGAACTGGCTTTAGAGGCCGAATAAGGAGAACGCGGGTCGTAGGGCGTTTCCTCCGTAAAAAAACCCTCGTCACCCAAAGAACCATACACCTCGTCGGTGGAAACATGGTAAAAACGCTTGCCTTCCATGGCGCCTCGCCAAAAACGTTCGGCAATGGTCAGAAGATTAACCGTACCCAGCACATTGGTTTCCACAAATTCCAGTGGATTGGCGATGGAACGATCTACATGACTCTCTGCGGCCAGGTGAACAACGCCATCGAACCGATATTTTTCAAATAATGCTGTAAGGGCATCGCGATCGCGAATATCTGCCTGCTCAAAAGTATAATTGGCGGCATCGGCAACATCTGCAAGGTTATCCAGGTTACCGGCGTACGTAAGTGCATCCAAATTCACGATGTGGTAATCCGGATACTTTTGCACCAACAGCCGAACCAAATGAGATCCAATAAACCCGGCGCCTCCTGTAACAAGTATTGACTTTTTCAACAGCAGATATTTAATACAAGGTGAAGAATGCGAACACCTGGAAAAATGTCCGGTCTTTGCTTACTTAGTAACAATGAAATAACAAGTTCACGATTTCAGGCCAATTATTTTGGTGTTAGGCGACTATCTTTTGAGGCGAATAGCAGCGCTCTTTAACAAAAAAGATAGGATGGATAACGGCAAAAGAATGGCATCAAATCGTGAAGTTGTTATTTCATCGTTACTTAACTGCTTTTTTAAAATATTCGTAGGTCAGTTTCATGCCCTCCTCCCGGTTGTATTTCGGGTTCCAGCCCAGAATCTCCTTTGCCTTGGTGATATCCGGCTTGCGCTGCTTGGGGTCATCTACCGGCAGCGGACGGTAATCGATAAAAGCCTTAGGGTTACCCACCAGTTCCATTACCTCATGTGCAAATTGCATAACGGTGATTTCCTGCGGGTTACCGATGTTCACCGGCATGTGGTAATCGGATTTCAACAACCGAACAATGCCATCCACCAGATCATCCACATATTGAAAAGAACGGGTCTGCAAACCATCGCCAAACACCGTAAGACCTTCTCCCCGAATGGCCTGGCTAAAAAAGGCAGGCAAAACGCGCCCATCGTTCACCCGCATCCTCGGACCATAGGTATTAAATATCCGTACGATACGGGTTTCAACACCGTGGTAAGTATGATAGGCCATCGTAATGGCTTCCATGAATCGCTTGGCCTCATCGTACACCCCACGCGGACCGATCGGATTGACATTGCCCCAATATTCTTCCGCTTGCGGGTGCTCCAAAGGGTCTCCATAAACTTCTGAGGTAGATGCCACCAGTATACGCGCCTGCTTTTCTTTGGCCAGCCCCAGACAGTTGTGTGTGCCATGTGCCCCTACTTTAAGCGTTTGTATGGGCATTTGCAGGTAATCAATGGGGCTCGCGGGGGAAGCAAAATGCAAAATATAATCCAGCTTACCCGGAATGTGAATAAACTTGGTAACATCGTGGTGGTAATATTCGAAGTCTTTTTCCCGGAAGAGATGTTCAATATTATCCAGGTTTCCCGTCAGGAGGTTGTCCATTCCGATCACCTGATAGCCATCCGCCAAAAAGCGGTCGCATAAATGAGAACCAATAAAGCCGGCAGCACCGGTAATGAGAATGCGTTGTTTGGACATGAACGGACGTTGAAACATTGGAAAAAAGAATACGGCCCCTGTAAGGTGGAACAGTGGCGCAAAGGTAGCGGAAATCAATTTGAATTGCGATAAAAGTAGGCCCTATTCAAGGCAAATCCGGGCAGCTCGTTTGAAATTCCCCTATCTTTGACCCCGAACAATCCTTCCGCTTTTATGGTTGCTATTTTATCTATTGTGATCGGCATTATATTCGTCATGCTGCTGTTTAGTTTGCTCACCACCACTGTCATGGAACTGGCATCTGGCTTACTTGCCCTCCGTGGCAAGCACCTGATGGCTTCCATTCGCGACATGATTGGTGATTTGGCGGACAAATTCCAGGAGCATCCTTATTACCAGCAATTGGCCAGCAGTTCCAATCCGGGCACGAAAACCCCCAACCCGCCTTCCTACATCGGCTCAGGCACCTTCAGCGCCATACTCGGCGATTTGCTGCGCAAAACCGAAGGCAATAACCTTCAGGAACGGCTTGAATCCCTTCCGGAGAGCCGCTTTAAGGAAGTACTGCTTTTTCTTTACAACGAATCCAATGGCGAAGTAGCCTCCTTCAAAGGCAAAACAGAGGAATGGTTTAACGAGGTTATGGACCGCGGGTCAGGGGCCTATAAAAAAAAGACAAAAAACTGGCTGATTGCCATAGGGTTCTGTATTGCTGTTTTGTTCAATGTAGACCCCCTCAATATTTACAGTAACCTGTCAATGAACGCCACGCTCAGGGAATATATCGCCGGCATGGCTACAGAATACGTCAATACCCAACCCGCCCCCTCCGATACCATCTCCATGAACACCCCAATAGCCGTTTCCAAAATAAAAATGGACTCCCTGCTCAGCAACAACATCGCCTCCATCAGCCAGCCGCTTGGCATTGGTTGGTCGGATTCCGACTGGAATACCAGCTCCGGCAAATGGTGGCTCTACAAACTGGTGGGATGGATAACCACAGCCCTGGCGCTTTCCATGGGCGCCGCTTTTTGGTTCGACCTGCTCAAGCAGCTCGTCAGCTTCCGGTCCAGCGGCCCTCCGGCTGCCAGCTCCTCCGGCTTGTCCAAATCCTCTGGCCAAGACATGGGCCGCCCCGGCACAGAAACCAATCGGGCAATCCGGCAGGCCCCGCCGCCGCCAGATAAAAGCAAGTAAGCGCATTCTTTCCACCTTTATTACCGAAAACGATGAAGTACAAGGTTAAATACGGCGGACAAAAGGGCAAAACCCTTAAGTTGGAAGAAAGTCCCGACAAGGTGGTTATTCGGACCAAAAACAACCAGGACCTGAACAACGTGTCACTGGGAGAAGAAAGCCGGGAACTATTAGACGAATCCGTTGAGGTCGCATCCTTCCCCGAAGCAGGCGTCACGGTTCGCCGGATGCGTGCGGACAACGAATCAGCGGCGACTAGCATGCGCGACCAAACCAGAGTGGCGCTGAATGAAGAGCAGAATATCCGTTTTGCCGGCCGCGTATTGCAAGATGCCGACAGCGGCGCTGTGATGTTGTATACCGAAAATTTCTTTGTCAAGTTTTTTGATGATATCGCTGAAAAAGACTGCATTGACCTCCTCCAGCGGCATGCCTTAACGATTAAAAACCAACTGCCTTTTGCCAAAAACGCCTATTTTGTTCAGGCCGCAGAAGGTACCGGACTTGCCATATTCGACATTGCGGAAGCGGTGCTCCAGGAAAAAGCGGTAGAGTTCTGCCATCCGGAATTGGTGCAGGAAAGGCGGTTCAAAGGGATCCACCCCTTGCAATGGCATTTAAAGAAAACCAACATCAATGGAAAAACCATTGAAGCCCATGTGAACATCGAAAGCGCATGGTCACATACCCGTGGAAAAGGCGCTGTCATTGCTATCATCGACGATGGCATTGATACCGACCACCCGGAATTTCAAGGCCGCGTTATACACCCTTACGATGCAACGCGCGGCAATGATAACCCCAAGCCACAAGATGATCGCGACAACCACGGCACAGCATGTGCCGGTATGGCTTGCGCCGCCGGACTGAATGACGGCGCCTCCGGTACAGCACCCGAGGCAAGCCTGATGCCCATCCGACTGAGCAGCGGCCTGGGCAGCATGGCCGAAACCAAAGCATTTGTTTGGGCTGCCGACCACGGCGCCGATGTAATTTCCTGTTCCTGGGGACCTTCCGACGGCGAGTGGTGGAACCCCGATGATCCGCTGCACCAACGCAGTGCTCCGCTGCCCGACAGCACCCGCATGGCAATGGAATATGCGCTCACCAAGGGCCGTGGTGGCAAAGGCTGTGTCATCCTTTTTGCCGCCGGCAATGGCAATGAAGATACCGTAAATGATGGCTATTCCAGTTACCCTGGTGTCATCGCTGTGACCGCCTGCAATGATTCTGGCCGTCGTAGCGTGTATTCCGATTTTGGCCAGGCTGTTTGGGCGGCATTCCCGAGCGGCGACTACGGCTGGAAAGCCTACAAGCACCCATCTCCCGCTACTGAAGGCCTTCGCACCACCGACCGGCTGGATGCTGCCGGATATGCTCCCGGCGATTACGTCAACTCCTTTGGTGGCACCTCCGGTGCCTGTCCGGGAATGGCAGGCATCGCTGCACTCATGATTGCTGCCAACCCTCAGCTGCGCGGTACGGAAGTGAAAGAATTAATCCGGCAAGCCTGCGATCGCATCGATATTGCCGGAGGAGAATACAACCTCGATGGTCACAGCATTTGGTACGGTCACGGCCGTATCAATGCCGGCAATGCGGTTCAATTAGCGCTGACCCAACCCGCCAACCCAGTACTCGAAGGCAGTTTTAGTTTTAGCAACCGCAAAAACTAAAGATGAACCCAACCGGGTTCACCGGTGTTCCCGCCAAAAACTCATTGGGCTGCAGTTGTCGATGGTATCTGGCGCACCCAAATTAGAGCTGCAGTATGCCGTTCATATCCCCGGACTCGGCATTTTGTCATCCCAGAAAGCAGGCGATTTCGTAGGTACCACAGATGGGCGAAAGCGCATCATTGGCTTTATGGCCTCACTCCAGGGCCCAGATGCAGTAAAATATGATCTGGTTTACCACGCCAAATTCAAGGGCATTGATTCCCCTGTAAGCGGGCAGAATGGCTCCTGGTGTGGCACGCAAAAAAAATCAGGCCAGACACTGGAATCGGTTCAGATTGAAATCAGGAAAAGGGACTAATGGATGCGGCGCTCGTAGATGTGGCACTAGTGTTCGGCGATCTCTGGAAAAACGATACTTCCGGACACATTCCCGCAACACCTCCAAACAAAAAAGCCCTCCGTTTTCACGGAAGGCTTTTTTTGTGGAGAATACCGGAGTCGAACCGGTGACCTCTTGCATGCCATGCAAGCGCTCTATCCAGCTGAGCTAATCCCCCATTTTGCTTTAAGCGGCTGCAAAGATAATTCAGCATCCCACAAAAAAACAAATACCCGGGTAATTTTATTTACACCAGCCGGCTACCAAACAACCTGCAAGCGATACGGGGCGAAATGAAGCGTATTTTGCCCTTCTAAAAAACAATATACAAATGCCCCTCAGCTGCTGTTATCCGGTAAGTACCAGGCATTATGCAGTAATTTTTCAACCCACTGGTCTGTAAAAGGAATCCGGGAACCTGAAATATCTCTGGCATATGGAAGTATCCCGTAGCAAAGTGGTTGTTCCAGGTTAACAGGTCAATATCGCAATAGCGAATACTCAACCTTATCTTGGGAGATCCCTCAACCCAGATAAAACTGATGGCAGCACGGTGCGAAGTACAAGAAAAAGGGCCCTCACGTTTCCAACGCAAAATACGATTTTTGGCATCAAGAGCGTAGCGGCTCTTGCTAATGGTAGTGACGTATGGTGTAAAGTTGTTTCCCTTATCTGCTGTTTTTTTTCCGTTAATGAAATTTGGAAGGCGGTAATTTTTCATGTGGATTATTAAGCCCTAGGCAAAAAAGTAATGCGCAAAAATAACAATTTCATAAAACATCACAAGAGATGTTATTTTAAATTATTATAATTTATCGTGGAGCAAATATACCTTTTTTATGGTATCCTTCAGAATTATCTAGCGGTATCCCCAATAACCTTTTACTGTGGTTAACGCAGCAAGGTTACATCACCCCTGTATTGTTCCGTTTCGCCATCTTTAAACTGCACTTCCACAAAATACAACAACACACCTGGCAGCAGTTTCTCATTGTTAAAACGACCATCCCAGGCAGCACTGGCATCATTCGGTGCAAAATCATTCCGTTCAAATACCAGCTGCCCCCAGCGATTATACAGTTGCACTAACAAGACTTGTGCCACATCTTCACCACAAAACACCTGAAAGCGTTCGTTACCATCAGAAAAGTTGTCGGGCTGAAATACATTGGGAATATAAACCTGACGCGTTTTATCCACGATAACTTCCCGGCTGTCGGTCGTGGTACAACCTGCAGCATCCCTTACGGTCACGTGATACCGGAAAGAATGGGTGGGGCAAAACTGGCAGGTGGCACACAGCCATCCTGCCAGCTCTGTTGGCCGAATACTGGTTTGCGCTACCCTGCCCGGGTCGCTTACCCATGGCATTTGCCATAAGTCGAGGGTTTGCCCCAGGTGAATTGTGGTATCAGGCGCCAATTGCAATAGCCAATCATCAGGCTGCTCTAGCATCAAAAGGGTATCCCATTCACAGCCATAGGAATCCTGGACTTTAAAAGCATGACTCCCTGCTTCCAAATATTGAAACTCGGGGGTCTGCAACAACGGGCCGTCATCCACCGCGAACAAATACGGTGGAACTCCGGCAGCAATATCAAGCACTTTGATGCCACCGTTGCTTTCGCCAAAACAACGGACATCGCGAAGTTCCAACCCCGTAGGCACGGGCAATTCGGGTGGCCCAACTTCAAAGTACTGGGTCGCCGTACAACCATTCGCGGTATTGGTCACCAACAACTGGTAATTCCCGATGCTCGATACCAGCGGCTTAACGCTATTGGCTCCGGAAACCAGTTCGCCAAGGCTATCGGCCGCCCATTGATACACATAAGGAAACGGAGGGGTAACTACAGGTTCAAGAAAAATGGGCGTACCATAACAACTCAAGCCCACAGTGGTGTCGCCTTTGATTTGTGGCCGGTCGGCATCCGTTAGCATTTCTACTTGCAGAGTTGCCGAACAGGGAGGGTTAACCGAGCAGGAGTTGGCCGCCTGGACACAGAGGCTCCCGCCTTGTGCCCCCCAGGTCACTTGCACCTGTTGCCCCGCCGTGGCCGGCACCGGCATACTGTCTACCAGCGTTCCCGGCGGGCCATCCCAGATATAAACAGACGCGCCGGAAACAGGCTGTACCGCGTAGGACAAACTAGCGCCAGGACACACTTTCACAGGCCCATCTACCTGCGATACAACTCCTAAAGGCGGCTCAAAAACAGCATCCGGAGGGTCCACCGAAACGGTAAATTCACACAAATCACCAGCATAGCCATCGATCATCAAGTAATAGTTATCACCCTGCGTCATGGGAATACTAATGGAAACTGGAAGGCTTCCGCCGTCCGCCTCCCCTTTATCACAAGCCAGCGGCGTACCCATACAGTCTTCGTATAAGGCCACCTGAAGGCCATTGCCGTCTGAACAATTGCTGGGTGTAATCGTAAAAGTAGCATTTGGTGCGCCGGCGATAAATCCCAGCCACTGGGCATTTTCGACGGTGCCGCAAAAGTTGGGGACAATCCCGGAAGGATATCCGGCGGTGGAACCATTATAGCCAGCAAAATTGCAGGAAATACAGACTGTTGCGCAGGAAATGGCAGGCTGGGAACCGCCCCCACAAGCCACAGGTAACTGGGCTTGCAGGGCGGTAACCGAAAGAAGGAAGGAGAATGGTATGATTAAAAAGGTTGATTTCATGGAATGTATTTTACCGGGTGATGTTCAGTTTTGAAACTTGCGCCGAACCGGTCGCACTGTTTTCTAAACGCAGAAAGTACGGACCAGGCGGAAGGCTTTGCACATTCAGGTAGAACACATTGTCGCCAGCCTGAACCTGCAATGGCCTGGTGGATACCAACGCTCCACCCAGACTGTGCAAACTCATGCTTCCCTTGAAAGCACGATCACTGCGGTAAAATATTTCGGTGCGCACGCTGGCCGGATTGGGAAAAACCTGCAGAACATTTTTTTGCCCCGCACCAGGAACATCAAATAGATCTGTCGTGCCCACATAACAATCCGGGTCCACTACAAAGGCCTCATTTACCACCGGTATTTTGGCATAGCCCTGAAACATGGCTTCTACCAGCACATCGTCGCTTGCGCCCAGCCAATCCTGCAACAGTGTGGTAAACACCTGCCGATAGTCGAACTGCATCCCACTCAACTGGTTGTCGCCGGCCAGGTTCTGAAGGTCAACATTCGTACCTTCCACACCAGCCTCGGCACCTTTCCCAAACACGAACATGGGCGCCAGTGTACCATGGTCGGTTCCTGCTGAGCCGTTTTCGCGGGCGCAGCGCCCAAATTCAGAGAAAGTACAGGCCATCACCTGATCTGCAATGCCCATGCCATTGAGGTCATCGAAAAAGGTTTTCACGGAATCAGAGAGTATGCGCAGTAAATCGGCATGCCCGCCCAATGTAATGGTCCCTTCTGGCGGAATCTGGGAGCCGTGGGTATCAAAACCACCCATGGAGCAGAGGTAAATTTTGGTTTTACAGCCCCCGCGCACCAGGCGCGCAACGGTTTTGAGCTGATTGGCCAGGCCGTTTTGCGGATATGCGGTGATGGCATTTGAACCGGCGTCGAAGGCTTGTGTGATGTATTGGGAATATTGGTCCACACTGTCCTCAACTCCCATGATGTATTTCAACTCATCACCGTATTCCGAATCCGGTACATTCAGCAATGGCGCACCACCGATGGTTTGCACCAGGGAGTAAAAGCCTTCAGGGTCCTGACCGTACAGGTTGATAAAATTCTGGTGCTCGGTTTCTGTGTGAAAGCCTAGGGAAGGATATGGGTCACCAATTTGGATACCCAGTGGGTACAACATATCCGGGATCGGTGTTCCCATCACGTCGGGGTACATCGCGTTGAGCGCCCTGCCCATCCATCCCGAATGCAGGTTGAATTTGTCGGGGGTACTGTCACCGCCTGTTAGCCAAAGGTCGGTACCCTTGAAGTGCGATTGGTTGATGTTTTCATACCCCACACCCTGCACAATTTTCATCCAGCCCTGGTCGTACAGGGCCTTGAGGCTGGTCATAACCGGGTGCAGGCCTACCTGGTCGGCCCATGGAATGGTATTGTCGAGTTTGATAAAGCGCTCCGGACCGGTATCGGGTATTTTTATGATGGGCCGGAGTTCAGCGTACCGGTCGTATTGTGGGATGGGAATGACCGTATTTACCCCATCGTTGCCACCTTTTAGTTGGATGAGCACCAATACCCGGTCCTCGACGCCATCGCAGGTAGAGAGTACTCGATTGATGCGGCTGTTGGCAAAAGGCCGCATGGAAAAGCCGTTGACCATGAAGGAAGAGACCCCGGCCGCAGGTAATATTTTTAGGAAATTTCTGCGTTGCATAAGTTCGAATTTGGGAATAAAAAATGGATTAAGCGCCAGTTTGAAGCCCGGGTTGAAGGCAAAACGGATAACCAGCAAGCAAAAAGGGCCTGACCAAATCTAAAAGACCTGATACTCCGGGGCGTACAAAATGGCATTATACAGCCGTTGTAGCGGAATTTTCACCTCGAAATCATCACCAGAACTGGTGTAATTCGACCACTCATAGGTCCAATCGTTGGCCGGTATGGTATCCAAAAAGACTTCCTCTATGAAGTAATTAAGCCGATCGGTATCAGATGCTTCCGGAAAAAGGTACGTAAGCAGGTCCTGCACGAGCACATAAGGGTCGGAAGGGTCACTGACCACGCCGCTGTCGCGCAACCAGGCCGCAAAATCAAACTTCGTTCCCAGCGGTTGTCCTGCAGAAGGTCCCCAGGCCAGGGTACCGGTAAGCAACATTTCCGGCACCTTATACCGCGCTACGATGGTAGCCGAGTTAAAAAACTGCCGCTTCAAATCCGGGTCCTGATAATACCCCGGATATCCCGCCACATCAGGCGGATTGAACAGGTAAAGTCCGGCCCAGTCAAACATGCGCCCGATCACCGCACTGTTGTAAAACGTTCGGTAGTGGGTGTGGTTTTCAGCCACGGGATCTGGGATAGGAAGGTCAAAAAAGGAAAATGTTTGGAGCGCCAGTTCCATGGGCGACTTGATCAGGGCGCCAACAATTTCATCGGCGTTGTTGGAATCATCCATGTCGTAAAAATGCTCGCTTTGCAGGAGTTGTTCCAGCACGGGCATGATTTCAAAACCGCCACTACTAAAGGTCTGCGCCAAACCACCGATAATATCCAACTCTACATCGGCTGGAATATTCCTGGTCACAAAAAAATGGTAGAGCCTGCGGCAAAAATTGCGCGCGGTTTCTTCCTGGGCAAACACCATATCTACCAGTGCTTGAAGCTCGGCATTCATGCCATCGGCATCGTTGCTGGGCGGTTGAATTATGGTACCGTTAAATCGGGCACTAAAGGTTTTTGCATTAAAATCGTGGCTTTGTGGATAGGCCTTTCCCGCTGGAATACCCGTTTCAGGATCCTGATACTGGTGCCGCTGAGCGTGGTTAAAGCCTGTTAGTACTCGGGCGGCTTCCACAATATCATCTTCGGTATAGTTGGTATAATCTCCAGGGCCAGCGGGCGCGCCACGACCGATGGTGTGCAGTTCAAAAAATTCCCGGGCGTAGTTTTCGTTGGGGTTGTTGACGTAGTTTTGGTCGTTGTCGATGTAGGCCAGCATGCAATTGTCGACAATCACTTTCATCAACAGTTTTTTGAAATTGCCCAGACTTCCCCAACGTAAAAGGAGTAAGTAATCGTAAAACTCCATGCTGCTGCCTGCATCGGCATTAACTGCCAGAAACTGGTGCAGAAAATAGGTGACCTTATGCGTCGCGCCAGGATCCTGCGCAGCCTCATGCACCCACCACGCCATAACATAGCGGGTAAGCAACTCCTCGTCCATGGTAGGTAATGGCACGGTGGGCGGTTGAGGAGGGTTGATCCAGGTAGCCGGTGTATCGTTTGCATTTTCTGCAAAAACCGGCTGATCGAGTTGAAGGGGATTTGGGGACAACAACTGAGCAAGAGCCTGTGCAGCACTCATGGATGCGAGCTCGTCCACCTTTGCTTTGGTAAAGCGAAAGCTGGTACGGCGCAGCAAATGAGCGGCACGGCGTTGACCCAACACCCCCTGGAGGGGATTCAAGGAAGCCATTGGCGGGATGATAATTTGTTAATAAATCGGTTTACTTACGCAGTATCGGTAGGTTTCGAAGGGCGGCCAGGCGCCTTTTGTGGGATAGGCGACAACTGCGTACCTGATCGGATTAAAAAAAGATTGAAGGGTAAACGCAGCATTTTAAAAGTTTATTGGGTGGTTAAATGTTAAACTTTTCAGGAAATGAGCCAGCCCCTAACAGCAGCCCTCCCCTGCCTGTATCGGTGGACATTTCACCGTACCATAACTGCAAAAAACACAGCAGTCGCCAGCCAGTGGTTTTAGCCGCGTTTTGCAGTGTTCACATTCATAGAAAAAAACACAGGCGTTGGTTGGCATCAACTCGGTCTTTTGGTGGCCACAATCAGGGCAAATTAGGGTAGATTGCAGCTCCACCGTTTTTCCATTGAAATCCACACAGGTTGCGCATGCACCCTGCTGTTTATTCCTGTACCAGTTCAGTCCGGTTGCAAGCAGGAGCCCCAGCATGCCAGCATACAAAAAGTAAGTCCAGTAGTTGCTTTCGTTAAAATGATACCCGTAAAAAATCAGCAAACCACTGACAATGGAAAGCAGCAAAAGGTAAATATTTCGGTGACTGCGATAGGACATGTACATTCCGGCTACAGAAACCAACACCATGCCCTGAAAGACCCACATCGTCCAGCCACCAAACAATTCAAAACTTCCCAACCCCAGGGCCGAGGCGGCAAAGGCAAACAACGGAAAACAACAGGGGGAGAACAATGCCGTGATCAGGAGCCCTGCAGTGCCGAGTTTGTCCAGGCTGTAGGTAAGTTTCATGGATTCAAAATTTGATGACTGGCTTCAATTAGTAAAGGTAAGCAAAGTGTTGCAGGCTGGAATGGAATGGGTTTTTCCAAATTCGCCTACACCGAATTCCCCTAAAAACGCCCAACCGATTACTTGCGCGTTGCTTCTGCGCTGCTTTTCATCTCCTCCGTATACCAGGTAACTGTTTTCTGGTGAGGCTCCAGATGCCTTCTGAAAATACCTCAGGCCATCGAAAAAAGATGCATTGATTGTTCTGCCCGATTTAATTTCAATGGGTAAAAGTTCTCCAGCTTTTTCAAGCAACAAATCAACTTCATTTGCGCCTTTAGCATTCCAGAAATAAGCCTTAGCTGAGATATTCCGATTCAGGTGGTTTTTGAAAACTTCATTGATAATGAAATTTTCAAAAAGTGCTCCTTTAGCAAAATGTCTGTTTAGGTCCTCTATAGTCCGAATACCAAGCAAGGTGCATGCCAGCCCCGTATCATAAAAATACAACTTGGGGGTTTTCACTATCCTTTTGTCATAATTCCGGTGATAAGGGCGCAATTGGTGAACGATAAAACTGGTTTGAAGCACGCTGAGCCATTTGGATATGGTATTGTAGGAGACACCAATCTGACTCCCAATTTCGGTAAGGTTAACCAGTTGGCCTATCCTCCCGGCACAAATTTCCAGAAATTGATGAAAAGTGCCCAAATCACTGACGTTAATCAATTGCCGCAAATCACGCTCCACATAAGTTTGGATATAATTCTGAAGCCAATCTGTTGAATCGAGGTTTTTATCATAGATACGAGGATAAAAACCTTTTAAAATGTAATCCTCATAGCGTTGCATTTCATATGGACTACCTTTGATTTCCTCCAATGCAAAAGGTAAAAGGTTAAATATTGATACACGACCTGAAAGGCTCTGGGATAAGATTTGCATCAACAACAAGTTTTGAGATCCGGTCAATATGTATTGTCCCGCTAAACCATCCTGATCTACTTGCAATTGAATATAAGAAAGCAACTCGGGTACATATTGGACTTCATCAATAATACTGTGACTGCCTAGATCCAGCAGAAACCCTTTTGGGTCTTCTTTGGCAAATTTTCGTTTTTCAATGTCTTCCAGGTTTACATAACGATAATTGGGAAATACCGCTTGAACAAGGGTAGATTTCCCGCTTTGCCTAGGCCCGATGACAACTACTACCGGCATTTTGGCGGCAGCCGCTTTGATGATTGTCTGAAGTAAACGAGGTATCAAAATTTGCTAATTATAAGTTGAACTTATGATTAGCAAATACAGGCAATTATCTAAAACCACCCTAACGGCAAGTTTGCCCCCTAACGCACTACCGTCACATCTCCTGAAAGCACCTCTTCATAAATGCTACCATCTTCCCTGTACCCTGAGACATCCAGTACCCAGACATATACCCCCGGATCCACTGGCTTGCCCTGGCTATAACCATCCCATTGTGGTTCCAATTCCTTTGATTCAAAAACCTGGCTGCCCCAGCGATCGAAAATCTGTAAGTGCAAAGAAATTATGTCAGTGCCGAATACTGAAAAGATGTCGTTCCAGCCGTCGTCGTTGGGACTAAATACATTGGGCACGTACACCTGCGTCGGGCACTGTTCCCGCAGGAAAATGGTATCGCTACCAGGGCATCCGAATTCAGTCCATACTTCCACCCAATACTCACCTTCCTGCCGGGCAGTAAACGTCTGGACCGAGGCTTGTCCATTCATCCATCGATAGTTTGCAAAATCGCCGGCATCCAATACCACCGGAAAGTTTACTGTGCGGGAACAAAACAGGGTATCCGGTCCTAAATCAGGATCCGGCAATGGGTGGACACTGGCTTCGGTGTACGCGGGAAAGGTCGCACAACCAGAGATGATACCCACAGCGTTGTATGTCCCGTTTTGCGCTGTGGTTACCGTATTCAGTACAGGAAACTGATCTTCGGAATAAAACCCCGCCGGGCCCTGCCACACGTACTTTGCACCAGGTAAATCGGTAGCCGACAACACCAGGGTCTCACCCTCGCACAAGGATTGATCCGGAGAAACCATGACCGCCTGACGAAGGGAAATCAACAAGTCTTTTTTTAAGGTATCGGTCGTATTAAAACAGTTATCATGCAGAATGAGCTGGAGCGGGTAAGTTCCTAAGTTTGGGTAAACATGTCCGAGTGTAGCGGCTGAAGAACTTGTACCATCCCCCAGGTCCCAGTTGAAGGTGTACCGCGGTGGCCGTAGCCCCGTGTCCAACCAAAGGGTATCGTTGAGGCAACTGCCGTCGGGGAACGGACTGGCGTTGAGTTTGCTGAAACTGGCACCGCCGCTGTATGCATAGGATTCAATGCTACCATAGCCGTATGCCGTGGCAATCAGCCCACATCCTGATGAGATCATGGTATGCGCACCAGTACTTACCTTGAGCCTCGCATAACTAAAATCCGGGTTGCCGCCTACCGTTTGAACAGCAACACCCAGGTTCGCCAGGGTTTGGCCGTCGAATAAGACAAAGTTGGCATCCACCGTTTTGGTGATGAGGTTGATGTAGTTTTCCGTAATGGCTTCAAAAGAAGAACTAAACATGGTAACCGTATCCCGAATTTGCTGAACACTGTTCAACATCACCATGGATGGGTCGCCAACAGTATAGCCATTGCAACTGGACCCGATCAGGTATTGCATCACAGCAATAGGTTTACTGGCCAGAATATAAGTCGATTCAGCGCCCTGATACTGCACAAACTGTCCTTTGTTCAGGGTGTAGGATTGCGTGGTGCTCCCTATAACCTGGACGACAGTTTGGTCCTCCGCCGCCAGAATCCGAAAAACATCATAGGGCATGTTAAAATGAGGTACCGTAACAAACTGTTTTCCCCAGGTTTCTACCGGATACATTTGCTCCAGCAAATTATCACGGGTACCGCATCCCACCGGCACTTCCGTCCAGCGCGCTCCGGCAAAGACGTTACAAGGCTTGTCGCCGTGGATGTAGGTGCCGGTCATGTCACCAGTGGCGCCATCAGCCGATTGCACCTGATAGGTTTGTCCGGCATTTAGTACCACAGAAAAGGTGCTGCCCGCGACTTTTCCGCCTTTGGTGTCGCTGCTGAGGGTAATATCAACTTTAGTATCGTCCTCCATGCCCACAACAACAAACTCTGATGGATAAATACTGGCGCCTTGGCCATATCCATTAAAGGTAAGGACATAATACTCCTGCCCCACCGACGCCTGGGGCAATACTACCGATGCCTCAGAGCGCATGGAATGGTATTGGTGCATGTACACTGACACAGGAGCCTGCGCACTGACCTGGACGCCGTTGGAGCCCACAAGCTCCGATGTGGTTGTCTCTGCGTTCAACGGAAGCACCACATTGGTAACCCCATTGGCTGTTACACTGAACGATTGTTCCCAGCCCGTGAGGGGCATTCTAACCACCCCGGTGGTATTAACCTTGCTCGTGATCATCAATACCTTTGTATTCTGGTTGACATCGAAATGCTGCATGAACCCCAACCAAAACGCCGTCCCTTCGTTGGTTTGCGCAATTAGCCTGAGCAGACACAAACAAAAAAAGGTAACAGCAAAAAGCTTTTTCATTGGTCTATTTTTAACTTTTTTTAAGGTTAATTTGGCAAAACAAAGGTTGCATCAGAAAAGTACACAATTTTTGTTTTCTTTTGCAAAAAGCAATAATATCACTCGTATGCGCCTGGCAATAATTACATTAATCGTCTTTTTCTGTAGCCTTACCCCCCATGCGGCAATCCTTCCGCCCGGTTTTATTGAAGTACCACTGGCCACTGGCCTCGACCCCACCGGTATGACGCAGGCGCCCGATGGGCGCATTTTTATCATCGAAAAATATGGCGCGGTTAGAGTAGTCGAAAATGGTGTACTGCTTCCAGACCCCATGGTATTGCTCAACGTCGACAACTACAACGAACGTGGTTTAAGCGGCATCACCCTGCATCCTGATTTCGCTAGTAACGGATACATTTATTTGTATTATACCCTAAAAAATGCCGGCTACAATCGGCTCGTCAGGCTAAAGGCCATTGGCAACTACGCCGACCCTTTGAGCGAGGAAGTAATTTTTGAAGGCGACCCATTGTTCGGAACGATCCACAACGGCGGGGCAATGTCATTTGGCGCCGATGGCAAACTCTACCTGGCAGTGGGCGATGGGGCTTATGGGAACAACGCGCCAGACATGACCAGTTTGCTTGGAAAAGTGATCCGCTTAAACGACGATGGCAGCATTCCTGCCGACAATCCATTTTACAACACCAATACCGGCAAATATCGGGCAATCTATGCTTCCGGGTTGCGAAACCCATTTTCACTGACCATTCAACCCGGTACCGGAAAAATATTTGTTTGCGATGTAGGGAGTGAATTTCATGAGGAAGTCAACCAGATTGAAGCCGGTGGCTTCTATGGCTGGAATATTTTAGAGGGAAAAAAGGATTGGCAGGACCTTCCCTCTAATTACCACGACCCCGTATATACCTATTCCCATGCCGAGGGATGTGCGGTGGTTGGCGCTGCGTTTTACAACCCACCGGTTACCCCGTTTCCGCAAAATTTTGTGGGCAAGTTTTTCTTTGGTGATTATTGTAAAAACAGGATCAGGGTGTTGAATCCCACGACTGGCTACATAGAACAGACTTTCGCGACACAGATTGATCGGCCGCTGGTGCTGTTGACCGGGTTGGATGGTTCGCTATACTATATTTCCCGCGGCGGAACCGGCGGAGGGAGTGAGTCTGATAACACGAGTTCAAATGAAGGAATGCTGTGGAAAATCTCCTATGTTGGCGCCGGAGCACCAGTCTTCAGCCTGCTTCCTCAAAATACACTGGTAGTTGCCGGTGAGCAAGCGGAATTTAACGCCTATGCTAATGGTACGCCCCCGCTGGAATACCAATGGGAAAAAAACGGTGTTGCGTTACTCAATGAAAAAGGTACTACACTCAGTTTGGCTTCCGTTAGCCTGGCTGACAGCGGCGCACTTTTTCGCTGCCTGGTCATGAACGGCTATGGTCAAGTCAGCTCACCCGAAGCAATGCTGCGGGTAACCAGCAACCAACGCCCGATGCCAGTCATCACCAGTCCATCGCCAGATTACCATTACCAGGCCGGCGTACCCTTTACATTTGCGGGTTTTGCAACCGATCTGGAGACCGGAACACTTGGCCCCGACGATTTGACCTGGCGTATTGACCTCCACCACGATGACCACACCCATCCAGGAATGCCGGCCACACCTGGAATAGAAAATGGAACATTTCAGCTCCCCACCATCGGTGAAACCGCTGATAATGTGTGGATTAGGATATTACTAAGCGCCAAAGATCAAATTGGCCTGACCCGAACGGTATACCAGGATCTTTTCCCGCAAAAATCGACCATTAGGGTTGAAACAAACCCTGCGGGCATCCCCATCCGTATTGATGGCAAAACCAGCACTACCCCGGTAGAATCAGCCAGTGTGAGCGGGCTTCGACGGGTAGTTGATGCTCCCGGCTTTTTACCCTGGGCGACAGTATTTACATCTTCAGAGACTGGCAGGACGGGTCAACTTTTCCGCAAATCGTCGGTTCCCCAACCGATTCTCTGGTTATTTTCAGGGGTTTTTACTCCCCCATAAAAACCGGCACCGGGACGGGGTTGATGGGCACCTATTATGACAGCGACGGCAGCGGCAGTTTTAACCAGAAGTTACTCTCCAGGGTGGATTCGTTGCTCAACTTCAATTGGGAAAACAATTCGCCCGACCCAGTCCTTCCGGCGGATCATTTTAGCGTTCGGTGGGAAGGATACATTGAACCACTTTTTTCGGGATATTACACTTTTGCCCTTGCCACAGATGATGGCTGCAGAGTATGGGTAAACAACCAGCAAATTATAGATGCCTGGGTGGATAAAAACGATTATGAGGTGTACGGTTCAACCTATATGGAGAATGGGAAACGCTACCCTATTCGGGTGGAGTACTATGAAAATGGTGGTGGTGCTGTGGCTCAAATGCGTTGGTCAACACCAAAAATGGACAAAGCCATTGTGCCGCAGAGCAAGTTGTACCCGCTTCTTCCCAAGTATGACAGTGGGCAAAAAACAATTTTTAATTGGGTACTTGCTCCAAACCCGGTTGGGTCGGGTTATCTCCACCTGGGAATAGAGGCTTCACACAAAGAATACTTGTCTTTAAACATCATTGATGCGGCCGGTCGATTGGTTAGAACCTGGGATGCAAACCCCATTGATGAGGCGCAGTCTGTGCTGGACATTCCGGTTGATGACCTTGCCCCCGGAATATATTTTGTTGAACTCATCGGCCAGGTGTATGCTGGCAAAACAGTCAAGCAATTCATAAAAATATGATGCTGGCAACAAAAAAAGCCATCCCTGGGAAACCCGGGATGGCTTTTTTATTGGACTAGCCTGTATTTGATTAGGCCTCTTTGTTCTCTTCTTCCTCACCGGCGCTTTCGTCCTGTGCAGGAGCTTCTTCAGTAGTTTCAGCAACTGCATCTTCAACAACCTCTGTTGCTGCTTCAACGGCTTCTTCTACAACGGGCGCCTCGGCAACAGCCTCAACAACCGTTTCAACTGGAGCGGCCTCCACGGCATCCTCAACAACGTCCTCTACAACTTCTGCAGGAGCAGCGGCTTTAGGCGCTGGCGGAGTAGCAGACGATTTGCGACGGCTACCACGACGTGTTTTACGAGCGGATCCACTGTCTTTACCGGCTTTAGGGTTGTAAACTTCGTTGTAGTCTACAAACTCAATCATGGCAGTTTCAGCGCCGTCACCACGACGGAAGCCCAATTTGATGATGCGCAGGTAACCTCCCGGACGATCAGCAATCTTTTCAGCAATTGGCCCGAAAAGTTCGGTGATGGAGTCTTTGTTCTGTAAGTAGCTGAATACTACACGACGGGAATGGGTCGTATTGTCTTTCGCTTTCGTTACCAGTGGTTCAATGTAACGGCGAAGTGCTTTCGCTTTAGCAAGTGTAGTGGTAATGCGCTTGTGCTCGATCAGGTTGGAAGCGAGATTGGAGAGCAGAGCGCGGCGATGGCTGGCTGTGCGGCCTAGATTGTTAATTTTATCACCGTGACGCATAACAGAAACCTTTGTTTAGGTGGCAGCACCGGGGCAATCGGTCGTTGAAAGATGCTCAACGGTTACTGCACTTGTTAAAAAATAAGAGGAGTGTTGGCGTGCCGACCAATGTTCTGCACGCCAACACGCTTTCAGGTATTAATCTTCGTCGAGTTTGTACTTGGCAAGGTCCATACCAAAGGTGAGGCCCTTGTCTTGCAGCAACTCTTCAATTTCCACGAGCGACTTCTTGCCGAAGTTGCGGAATTTGAGGAGTTCGTGGGTATCGTAACGTACCAATTCAGCCAAGGTATTGATTTTGGCTGCTTTGAGGCAGTTGTAAGCACGTACGCTAAGGTCAAGATCTTCCAGGGAAGTCTTGAGCAATTTGCGCATGTGCAGGATGTGCTCATCCACAACATTTTCTTCGCGGCTGGCCGGCGTGTCAAATGTGATGTTATCATCCGTAATCAGCATCAAGTGCTGAATAAGGATGCGGCTGGCCTCCCGAATGGCATCTTCCGGATGGATGGTGCCATCAGTTTTAACGTCGATGGTAAGTTTTTCGTAGTCGGTACGCTGTCCAACACGGGTGTTTTCCACCTTGTAAGAGACGTTTTTGATCGGGGTGTAAATGGCATCAATAGGAATTACGCCAATGGCAGCATCTTTTGCGATACTGTCGTCGGCGGGCTGATAACCACGACCCTTGGTAATGGTGATTTCCATTTCGAGGTTAACGAACTGCTCCATGCGGCAAATTAGCAGGTCGGGGTTCATTACCTTGAAAACATTGTTAAACTCTTCCAGGTCACCAGCGCGGAATTCTTCGCGGCCGCTGATGGTAAGATAGATCTTTTCCTGTAGGAGCTTGTCGTCCTGGATAACCGGTTTCAGACGGATCTGCTTCATGTTCAGCACGATATCAACCACATCTTCTACGACACCACGCATGGTGGCAAATTCGTGGTCGACACCGCCAATACGCACTGCGCTGATGGCATAGCCCTCGAGTGAGGACAGCAATACGCGCCGAAGCGAGTTACCGATCGTCTGACCGAACCCAGGTTCCAGAGGCTTGAATTCAAATGTTCCTTCGAAATCGGTTGCTTTTTGCAACAGGATTTTCTCAGGCTTTTGGAAATTGAGAATGCTCATATGCTGGATGCTGGATATTTGGTAAGTATACTGGATGAAATTCTGGCCATGGCCAATGCCGTACAGCTGAAAAAGCAGCTGTACGGCATTGGGGCAAAAACTTCCAGGTTATTTTGAGTACAATTCGACGATCAACTGCTCGTTGATCTTCTCTGGGATCTGGTCGCGTTGTGGGTATGCGAGGAAGACACCTTCCATCTTATCAGGATTCCACTCCAGCCAGCCAAATTTACGAACTTCACTGTTCTTGGCGCCTACATGGGTGGTAATCATGTCCATGTTGCGGGATTTGCTGCGGATTGCCACAACATCTCCTGGCTTCAATTTGTAAGATGGGATGTTCACCACACTACCATTGACGGTGATGTGCCGGTGGCCTACCAACTGACGGGAACCATTGCGGGTTGGGGAAATCCCCATACGGAATACCGTATTGTCGAGGCGGGCTTCCAGCAACTGAAGCAATACTTCACCGGTAACACCATGCTGGCGGGTTGCCTCATGGAAGGTACGGCGGAATTGGCGCTCCAGGACACCATAGGTGTACTTTGCTTTTTGCTTCTCCTTCAACTGAATTGCGTAGTTGGAAGGTGATTTTTTCTTACGGGACATACCGTGTTGTCCGGGGCCATATTTGCGGCGTTCGAAGTATTTATCGTAACCGAAAATCGCCTCGCCAAACGAACGGGCTTTCTTAGTAGTTGGTCCAGTGTAACGAGCCATATCTTTATTTAAATGGGGCCAAAGTGGCCAATATTGCTTACTTGATGGTATGAACTGTGCAAATAACAAGGCATAAGCCTGCAAAGCATTTTAAACGCGACGGCGTTTGGGCGGACGGCAACCGTTGTGTGGCATTGGCGTCACGTCGTTGATTTGCAACACTTTGATACCCGATTGATCAACCGCGCGGATTGCGGCTTCACGACCGGAACCTGGCCCTTTCACAAACACCTCAGCACTGCGGACACCGGCATCGTAGGCTACTTTTGCAGCATCGTTAGCAGCTACCTGAGCAGCATAAGGGGTGTTTTTCTTGGAACCACGGAAACCGCCTTTGCCGGCAGTGGACCAGGAAATAACCTCACCCTGTTTGTTGGTGATGGAGATGATCAGATTGTTGAAGCTTGCCTGGATGTAAACCAATCCATCCGAGGTAACTTTTACTTTGCGTTTTACCGCTTTTTTGCTGGAACCCTTTGCCATTGTACAGCCTTATTGTATTTCTTTGAATGTAACTTGAATGGGTAAGCCTGAATACCAGAGGCCTAGAAAGACCTCCCAAAAATTCAGGATTACTTCGTTGCCTTTTTCTTGTTGGCAACTGTTTTACGCTTGCCTTTCCGGGTACGAGCGTTCGTACGGGTACGCTGACCGCGAAGCGGCAGACCCTTACGGTGACGCAATCCACGATAACATGCGATGTCCATCAGACGCTTGATATTCATCTGAACCTCTGAGCGCAACTGACCTTCAGTTTTGTACTCATCGGCGATGATACGAGAGATAATCTTGATGTTTTCGTCCGTCCAGTTCTCTACCTTGGTACTTTCATCAATACCGGCAGATGACAGGATTTTCTTTGCGGTGGAATCACCAATCCCGTAAATATAGGTCAGACCAATTACCCCACGTTTGTTCCGAGGAAGATCAACACCAGCAATACGTGCCATATACTATAATTGTTTGTGTATACTATTTCAGTTAAAACTTCTTAGCGCCCTGTACCAACCAACAGGTATTAACCCTGGCGTTGTTTGAAACGAGGATTCTTTTTGTTGATGACGTAGAGCTTGCCCTTGCGACGGACAATCTTACAATCTGTAGAACGCTTGCGAATTGAGGTACGAACCTTCATGATTTATAATTTCTTAAAATTCAATACGTTACATCACTATTTGTAGCGATAAATAATTCTCCCGCGCGTTAAATCGTAGGGAGACATCTCCACCGAAACCTTATCTCCAGGCAATATCCGGATGTAGTGCATGCGCATTTTTCCGGAAATGGTAGCCAGGATGATGTGGCCATTCTCAAGTCGAACTTTGAAGTTGGCATTTGAAAGTGCCTCGGTAACCTCTCCGTCCTGTTTTATTAAATCTTCTTTAGACATATGAACCCTTAAAATTTTGGGCTGCAAAGATCTAATTTTTTGGCGAAATTTCCTGCAAATTTGGATTATTTTTTAAAACCTCCAATACAAAGCCGTGATCCGACAAAATATCAGCCTTATCTTTTCGTACAGCAACGCTGTGTTCATAGTGGGCGCTTGGCATGTGATCCTTGGTTCTGATGGTCCAGCCATCATTTTCCTGGTACACTTCCTTGCGTTTTAAATTGATCATGGGCTCTATTGCTATGGTCAATCCTTCCCGCATTACTGGCCCCCCGGCCGCGTTTTCCGTAGTTGGGCACTTCAGGCTCTTCGTGCAAGGCACGACCGATACCATGTCCAACCAACTCCCGCACCACACCGTAACCGTGTTCTCTTTCACAATAATCCTGAACAGCGAATGAAATATCGCCAATCCTATTGCCTGCCACCGCTTTTTCGATGCCGCGGTACAGGGAGGCATACGTTACACGCAATAATTCGATGACTTCAGGCGCGACATCATTGAATGCAAAGGTAAAAGCAGCATCACCAAAGTAACCCTCCATTTCTACCCCACAATCCACCGAAACGATGTCGGTTTCCAGGAATTCCCTTTTGGAAGGAATTCCGTGTACAACAATGTCATTATAAGAAACACACAAAGTCGCAGGAAAACCATTGTAGCCTTTGAAGGCCGGACGGGCTTTATGATCCCGAATAAAGGTTTCTGCTGCTTTATCAATCTCAGCTCCGGTAATGCCAGGCTTAAGTATTGATCCTACGTGTGCAAGTGTTTTACTAACCAGCAGACAGGAGGCGCGAATAAGTTCAATTTGCTCTTCCGTCTTTTGCATGGAATTCTTCCCATCTGATTTAGAAAACAGTCCTGACATCTTTATTAATTACTGTGGTTGTCCCAATTGTAATCCGGAGCTGGAACGCCCCTGGATACGACCTGATTTGATCAGGCCATCGTATTTGGAAGTAACCAGATAACTTTCAATAACCTGGAGCGTATCCAGTGCGACACCGACCATAATCAACAGGGTGGTACCACCAAAGAACAACGCAAATTGCTGGTTGACACCGAATGTTGCGGCTATAGACGGAAGGATACCAATAAGGCCAAGAAAAACTGAGCCTGGAAGGGTAATCCGCGTCATGATATTATCAATGTATTCCGAGGTTGCTTCACCTGGCTTAACACCAGGAATGAAGGCATTGGAACGCTTGAGGTAGTCGGCATAATTGGTAGGGCTCACCATCAGGGCTGTGTAAACATAGGTAAACACAACGATCAGAATGAAAAACACAACATTGTACCAGAGTGAAAAAATGTCATTCAGGGCGTTGATACGGCTGCCTGCATTTTCATTGACACCGGTCATATACTGCACTGCCGTGGCTGGGAGGAACATTAGTGCCTGAGCAAAAATGATCGGCATAACACCAGCTGAGTTCACTTTCAAGGGGAGGTAGTCACGGGCACTGGCAGCAGGAAGGCTGCCACCTGTGCGGCCAACCATGCGCTTGGCAAACTGGATGGGGATTCGGCGAACGCCCTGAATAACCAGTACAGTAAGCAGTACAACTACAAAGAAGAAAGCAAGTTCGACAAAGAACAACAACAGCTTGTTGTCGCCCGCGAGTTTTTGGAATTCAAACGCAAATGCACCTGGAAGTCGGGCAATAATACCAGCCTGAATAATCAGGGAGACACCATTACCAATTCCTTTATCTGTAATCCGCTCACCGAGCCACATACAGAATACCGTACCGGCGGTGATAATGATAATATTGGAAAACCAAAAGACGCTATCGGGGATATTAGGAGAAACAGCCCCGGGGATATTGCGAACGAGTTGGAGGTAACCACCACCTTGAACAAGTGTGATGGCGATCGTCAGCAAACGGGTTATTTGATTCAGTTTCTTACGGCCACTCTCGCCTTCTTTGGATTGGAGGCGCTGAAAATATGGCACCGCAAAACCCAGCAACTGCACAATAATAGATGCCGTGATATAAGGCATTACACCAAGGGCAAGAATCGCTGCATTGTCGAAAGCACCACCGGTGAAAATATTGATAAGGCCGAGCAAATCGTTGGCTGAACGGCTTTGGCTGGCTTTTTTCTAGCGCTGCCGGTACAACACCTGGCAGTACAACAAAAGTACCAGCCCTGTAAATCAGCAACAGCGCGAGAGTATAAAGGATGCGCTGACGCAATTCGCGGATGCTCCAGATATTCTTAATTACTGAAAACAGTTTCATTACGCAGGAAGGATTTAAACGAGTTGAACACTACCACCTGCTGCTTCAACAGCTGCTTTGGCGGCCGCAGAGAAAGCGTGCACTGTGATTTCCACTTTGGACGTCAGTTTGCCATTACCCAGCAATTTGATTTTGTCGGACTCACGGCCGATGCCGGCGGCAAGCAAAGCAGCATGATCAAACGTGTTTTTGCCGGTCTTCTGTACAATGGCTTCCAAAGCACCCAGGTTAAGGGCTACATATTCAACGCGGTTGATGTTTTTGAAGCCGCGTTTTGGCAAACGACGCTGCATTGGTGTTTGACCACCTTCAAATGCGCGTTTTACTTTCGAACCGCTGCGTGACTGATCACCTTTATGACCACGGGTAGAAGTACCACCTCTGCCTGAGCCTGTACCACGACCAATGCGTTTGCGCGTTTTAGTTGCACCGCTAGCCGGGCGAAGATTATTGAGTTCCATTGCGATAATTGTTCAAATTGTTCTTTAAATAAAGGTAGACCAACACTAGGCCTGCTCAACCTGAACCAGGTGCTGCACAACACGAATCATGCCCTGGATCTGCGGATTATTGTCTTTCTCAACACTTTGGTTGATTTTGCGAAAGCCCAAGGCCGTCAGGGTATCCTTCTGGCGCTTTGTTTTGTCGATAGGGCTTTTCACCAGCGTAATTTTTACTTTGCTCATGGTATTATCCATTAAAGAGTTTTTCCAGACTGATACCGCGCTGACGGGCAACTTCTACCGGTCCGCGAAGGCTTGACAAAGCAACGATGGTTGCTTTTACTACGTTGTGAGGGTTTGAAGAGCCCTGAGATTTGGCAAGAACGTCCTGCACTCCGGCCATTTCCAAAACTGCGCGCATGGCACCACCGGCAATAACACCGGTACCGTGTGCAGCAGGTTTGATCAATACACGACCAGCATCATATTTTCCACGGGCTTCGTGCGGTATGGTGCCATTGATAATCGGCACTTTCACCATGCTTTTTTCAGCATCTTTTACAGCCTTAGCGATGGCCTCAGACACCTCACGGGCTTTACCCAATCCATGTCCAATGGTACCTTTTCCATCACCAACTACCACTACTGCTGCGAAACTGAACGTACGACCACCTTTGGTCACCTTGGTCACGCGGTTGAGCGAAACCAGTTTTTCTTTCAGATCGGAGGTTTCGGAAGTTTTGACTTTATCGTTTGCTTGCCTTGCCATAACTTTATAATAATGTGGTCATCAGACCAGTTAGACCTGTTGGGCAGGTATTTTTTTTTATGCTGTATAGAAACTGGTTATACTTGGGTAGCATTAAAACTGCAAACCACCTTCACGCGCGCCTTCGGCAAGTGCCTTGACACGACCGTGGTAAAGGTAACCGCCGCGATCGAACACGACATTAACGATACCGGCGTCTTTGGCCTTTTCAGCGATACGCTGTCCAACAGCCTTCGCCACCTCCGACTTGGTAGTCTTTGGGATGTCGCTGTCCATGGAACTGGCAGCCACCAGTGTATGCCCCTTAAGATCATCAATGATCTGGCAATAGATGGCCTTGTTCGAACGGTACACGTTCAGGCGCGGGCGCTCAGCGGATCCGCTGATTTTCTTGCGGACGCGCATATGAATGCGATTGCGGTTCTGTAATTTGCTACGTTTCATTGTTGTATAGGTTGATCCGATTTCCGACCGGATGCTATGTATTATCTTGTGTGATGCCCGTGAATCTGGTCAAAAACCAGGAACTTACCCAGGCGAAAAGGGAATTAATAATGGACTTATTTTTTACCGCCCGCTGTTTTACCAGCTTTGCGACGAACAATTTCACCTTTGAAGCGGATACCTTTTCCTTTGTAAGGCTCAGGCTTACGGAAGCCGCGAATCTTGGCACAAACCTGACCCAGCAGTTCTTTGTCGGTTCCTTCCAGGCGAATAAAAGGCGGAAGACCTTTTTCCATACCAGTGGTCACCTTGATTTCTGAAGGGATGGCGAATATTATCGGGTGAGAGTAACCGATGGTGAAAGTCACCAGGTTGCCCTGGTTTTCAACACGGTAACCAACACCGACAATGTCCATTTCCCTAACATAGCCTTCGCTTACACCCACGACCATATTGTTGATCAGTGCGCGATACAGACCGTGTAAGGAACGGTGACGCTTTTGTTCAGTAGGGCGCTTTACCAACAGGGTGCCATCTTCAACGGACACCTCAATATCCGGATCCACCTTCTGAGAAAGCGAGCCTTTAGGACCTTTAACGGTAACAGTGTTGTCGGAAGCGACAGAAACTTCAACCTTGCTAGGAAGAGGAATCGGCATTTTACCTATCCGGGACATATCAATGCAAATTAGTTTTTAACAATGTTGTTTGGTTGCTCTCGCGGGCATTAGTAAATATAGCACAGCAGTTCGCCACCGACATTTTTCTCACGGGCCTGCTTGTCCGTCATAACGCCCCTTGATGTAGAGACAATCATGATACCCAGACCGTTGATGATCCGTGGAATATCCGTACTGCCGGAAAAGCGGCGAAGACCTGGCTTGCTCACCCGAACCAACTCGCGAATTACCGGTTTTTTGGTAACTGAGTCGTATTTAAGGGCGATTTTAATCAAACCTTGCTTGTGTCCTTCTTCGTCGAAGGTATATTTAAGAATGTAGCCCTGGTCGTACAGGATCTCCGTGATGCTCCTTTTGATGTTGGAAGCCGGGATTTCAACAATACGATGGCCTGCCATTTGAGCATTGCGAATGCGGGTCAGATAGTCTGCTATCGGGTCAGTGACGTGCATATTGAATTTTATTTAATGTGGCTGTCGCCAGAAAACAATGGGACAATTTTACCAGGATGCTTTTGTGATGCCCGGAATTTTGCCATCAAGCGCCATTTGGCGAAATTTGACACGGCAGATAGCGAATTTCCGCATGTAGCCTTTGGGACGACCGGTAAGTTGGCAGCGATTGTGCTGACGTACCGGGCTGGAGTTGCGCGGCAGCTTATCCAGTGCGTCATAGTCGCCAGCTGCTTTGAGCGCCTTACGCTTCTCAGCGAATTTTGCACATAGGCGGGCTCGCTTAATTTCGCGGGCAATGACCGATTTTTTTGCCATTTTATTGAGCTTGTATTGATTTTATTTAAATGCGACTGTCCGACGAACCCGGCGAACAACCGAATAATTACTTCTTGAAAGGGATACCGATTTCTTTGAGCAGTGCATACGCTTCGGTATCGGTTTGCGCCGAGGTAACGAAGGTGATGTCCATACCTGTGATCTTATTCACCTTTTCGATATCGATTTCGGGGAAAATGATCTGTTCGGTGATACCCAGGGTGTAGTTGCCACGTCCGTCAAAAGCCTTATCATTGACGCCACGGAAGTCGCGAACACGGGGGATAGCCACAGAGATGAGGCGATCGAGGAATTCATACATCCTTTCACCGCGCAGGGTTACCCGAACACCGATGGGCATGCCTTCCCGCAATTTAAAGTTAGATACCGAAGTTTTAGCCTTAGTAGGCACTGCCTTCTGGCCTGCGATCATGGTCAGGTCGGCGGCTGCGATATCAACCAGCTTTTTTGTCGCCGGATGCTTGGCCAATGCCCTGATTGATGCAAATTTTCTGCAGACGCGGAACCTCCATGATAGAACCATAGTTGAACTGCTGCTGGAGCGCCGGAATGACTTCCTTCTGGTATTTTTGTTTCAGACGTGGTACGTATTTCATCACTTGATGATATTTCCTGATTTTTTAGAATAGCGGACGTTAACTCCATCCACCGATTTACGGCCAACACGTGTTGGCTCTCCCGATTTTGGGTCGAGTAATGCCAGGTTTGACAGGTGAACTGCTGCCGGCATTTCCTGGATACCGCCTTCTTCGGTTTGCGTAGCCTTAACGTGCTTCTTGACAATATTGATACCGTCAACGACAGCGCGCATTTTGCCGGGAATAATCTGGAGAACTTCTCCTTTTTTGCCCTTGTCATCGCCAGCAATAACCATGACGGTGTCACCGCGACGGATGTTGAACTTGCTGGGGCGTTTTGTATTTTTCGTAGTAGCCATTTCTAAAAAATGTGCTGTTTAAAAGTCAAATATGATTAGAGAACCTCTGGTGCGAGTGATACGATACGCATGTAATCTTTATCGCGAAGTTCGCGGGCAACCGGTCCGAAGATACGGGTACCACGGGGTTCGTCTGCATTGTTCAGCAGTACAACTGCATTGTCGTCGAATCGGATATAGGAACCATCGCGACGACGGATTTCTTTGCGTGTCCGCACAATAACGGCTTTGGAAACCGTGCCTTTTTTAAGGCCGCCTGGTGTGGCATCCTTTACCGTGACGACGATCTTATCACCGATGCCGGCATAGCGTTGCCCGGTACTTCCCAACACGCGAATGCAGAGCACTTCTTTAGCGCCGGAGTTATCGGCCACATTCAAACGGGACTCTTGCTGAATCATGACAACTTAATTTGAGGTTCGGCAGGAAAGGCTGAGAAACCCAACCACCCTGTACGAACAGGATTTATTTTGCTCTTTCAATGATTTCGACCAGGCGCCAGCGCTTGTTTTTCGACAAGGGGCGGGTTTCCATAATGCGTACTTTGTCACCGATGTTACAGGTGTTCTCCTCGTCGTGAGCGTAGAAGTTCTTGGTGCGCTTAAGGGTTTTGCCGTAGATGGGGTGCATCAGGCGGCGTTCAACTTGTACAGCAATGGTTTTATCCATTTTATTGGAAACTACCAAGCCGGTACGTTGTTTGCGAAGATTTCTCGATTCCATTTATTTCAAATGTGAGATAAAGCAATAATTATTTTTGACGGCGACGACGTTCGCGGATTTTGGAGCGCATTGCCAATTCATCCGCGCTCATAGCAGCCATCTCACGACGGCGGACTTCCGTACGAATGCGGGCAATTTCGCGGCGCTTTTCGCGGAGTTCCAACGGATTGGGCAAGCCCTTGACCGTATGGTCAAACTTCATTTGCTGCAGTTCGTTCTGCATGCCGGCCAGTGTCTCAACCAGTTCAGCATCGGCCATTCCACCGAGTTCGAGTTTTTCTTGTGCCATTTTATTATAACTGCTTGATCAGTTCATTAATTAAGTGAAGGGTTTATCCTTCGTAATCGTAACGCGTAACCGCTTTGCAAATGATCGGCAACTTTTGGGCTGCCAGGCGAAGCGATTCGTATGCTACCGCTTCGCTTACACCTTCGATCTCGAAGATAATGCGACCGGGTTGTACCTCGCAAACGTAGTGGTCCACGGCGCCCTTACCTTTACCCATCCGTACCTCTGCAGGCTTGGAAGTGAGTGGTTTGTCAGGGAAAACACGGATCCAAACCTTTCCTTCGCGTTTCATGTGACGCGTAAGTGCAATACGAGCCTGCTTCGATCTGACGGCTGGTCAGTCGGCTGAAATCCATCGCTTTAAGTCCAAATGAACCAAAAGAGATGCTGCTGCCTTTGTGGGCAATGCCGCGATTGCGCCCCTTATGCTGCTTACGGTATTTTAAACGTTTTGGCTGAAGCATTGTATGTACACTTTAAAAGCCTGTCAATCAATATTTTATATAATTCAGCGCTTTGCTTCTTGAAAAGCGGCTGCAAAGTTACGGCATTTGGCAATATTCTCAAAATTGAATATGCCTCAAGACCGGAACATATTTGTCATTTTAACGACGGCGATCTCCGCCACCACCTCCGCGACGGTCACCGCCACCACCTCCGCGACGATCTCCTCCGCGATCATTACCTCCGCGACGGTCACCGCCACCACGGCGATCTCCACCGCCACGACGATCCCCTCCGCGATCTCCACCACGGTCTCCACCGCGATCGTTGCCACCACCACCTTCGGTACCGGCAAATGGTGTCAATTCACGCTTGACCAGAACTTCACCTTTGAAGATCCAAACTTTGATCCCAATGATGCCGTATACGGTAAGGGCTTCGGTGAGGGCGTAGTCGATGTCGGCACGGAAAGTATGGAGTGGCGTACGCCCCTCTTTGTACTCTTCTGTCCGGCTCATCTCTGCACCACCCAAACGACCGCTGACACGGATTTTTATACCTTCTGCACCGGCACGCATAGAACCCTGAATAGAGCCTTTGATGGCACGGCGGAAGTTGATACGGGCTTCGATCTGCTTGGCGATTTGTTCACCAACAATATTGGCATCCAATTCGGGTTTGCGGATTTCAAAGATGTTGATTTGAACATCTTTGCCCGTAAGCACTTTCATTTCTTCTTTAATCAGATCCACTTCCTTGCCACCTTTACCAATAATGATACCGGGACGGCTGGTGTGGATGGTAACGGTTACCCGCTTGAGCGTACGTTCGATGACAATACGGCTGATGCCGTTTTGCATCGGCTTGTTGCGATCGCGTGGATCAGCAGCAGCGGTTTTTGGCCGACGAGCCCGGAGGTAGTTGCGGATTTTTTCGTCCTCGACTACTTTAAGACCGTAATCTTTATCGGCGAACCAGTTGGAGTCCCAACCACGAATGATGCCTAAGCGGTTACCTATTGGATTTGCTTTCTGCCCCATTATTTTTTCTGAATAAGTGAATTAGCAATGGTGATGGTTATGCCTCGTCTTCTTCGAGTTTAACCCTGTTTTCTACGATGAGCGTCACGTGGTTGCGGCGTTTGCGAACGCGGTATGCACGGCCTTGTGGCGCAGGAAGGAAGCGATAGATAATGCCACCTGGATCTACAAAGGCGGTTTTGATGACAAGATCAAAATCGTCGGCAGCGCCAACCTGATCGTATTTCTGCTCCCAGTTGTTGATGGCAGAGAGGACCAGCTTTTCGAGCCATACGGCAGCCTCCTTATTGGTATACTTGAGGATACTGAGCGCATCTACGACGCGCTTTCCCCGTATATTGTCGACTACAAGGCGCATTTTGCGCGGCGACATCGGACAGTTTCTCAGTTTTGCTACTGCTTCCATATCATTAATGAATGCGGTCAATATGACCAGTGCGGCCCTGAGGGCCAATTTTTTGATTCGTGGTTGAACTAAAGAGTGCGGTTGCGATGCTGTTTAGCAGCAGGCTTCAGCCGCTTTATTTCCGGTTGCCGCCGTGACCGCGGAAGTTACGCGTTGGCGAAAACTCTCCCAGTTTGTGACCGACCATGTTTTCCGTAACAAAAACTGGAACAAAGGTTTTACCGTTGTGCACTGCTACTGTCTCGCCGACCATGTCGGGGATGATCATCGAAGCGCGGCTCCAGGTTTTGATCACTTGCTTCTTGTTGCTTGTTTTTGCTTTGGCCACTTTTTCCAGCAGTTTGTGGTGGACGTAAGGACCTTTTAAGCGAACGAGGCATATCGAAAAATTTTATATTTATTATCAGTATTCAACATTCCGGACAGGCTTTTTACCTGCTTACAGAACCATTGAATTTTTGACTTTTTGAATCAATTAGCTCTTTTTCTTACGGCTGATAATCAGTGCGTTAGAATGTTTGGTGCGGCTGCGGGTCTTCTGGCCTTTCGACTTAATACCCGTACGGCTGCGTGGGTGACCACCGGAAGCGCGACCTTCGCCACCACCCATTGGGTGATCGACTGGGTTCATTACCACACCACGAACACGTGGGCGGGTGCCTTTCCAGCGATTACGTCCGGCCTTACCCATGATTTCGAGGCTATGGTCGGGATTGCTCACCGAACCAATGGTAGCCCTGCATGTTAACAGGATCCGGCGGGTTTCACCCGAAGGCATGCGTACAACAGCGTAGCGATCTTCACGTCCCATCATGGTAGCACCAGTGCCTGCACTGCGCACCAGAACACCACCGGCACCCGGCTGCATTTCGATGTTGTGAATCATAGCACCCAGGGGCACATCAGCGAGCAACAGACAGTTGCCAATTTCAGGCGCAGATCCGCGGCCGGAAACAACATTGGCACCAACCTTCAGGTCTTTTGGCGCAAGGATATAGCGGCGGTCGCCATCCGTGTATTGTACCAGTGCGATGTAAGCCGTGCGAAACGGATCGTACTGAATGCTTTCCACGGTTGCCTGAACACCGTCTTTGTCGCGTTTGAAGTCGATAATACGATAGCGGCGTTTGTGGCCACCACCACGGTAGCGCATGGTGCGGTGACCATCGCTGTTCCGTCCACCCGTGCTGGGAATCGTTAAAAGAAGCGCTTTTTCAGGCTTGGCGCCTTTGGTAAGCTCCGAGCGATCTACAGCAACCCGGAAACGAGAACCGGGGGTAATTGGATTGAATTTTCTAACTGCCATTGTTACTCAATTATGAGTTTGCTAAAGGAGTTGTTTGTCGTTGTTGCCGGTATACCCGGATTATTCTTCTCCACCGAAAATGTCGATGGTTTCGCCCGGTACAAGGGTTACAAATGCTTTCTTAAAAGCTGATTTGGTGCCCTTGAGTACAGCAGTTTTGGTGCTGCGGGATTTGGGTTTACCTGGCATTATTGCCGTGTTCACGTTTTTTACATTCACGCTGAACATGGACTCAACCGCGGTTTTAATTTCGATCTTGTTCGCCTTACGGTCCACTACGAAGAGGTAGGTGCCGCGTTTGTCGGACAGCCGGGTTGATTTTTCGGTAATAACCGGTTTGATCAGTATTTGCTTAGCCATGACCTATTATTGTTCGTCGTTCAAATAATTACTTCGCAAGAAGTTGTATTTCAACGCAGGTTATGCACAGAATTCTTTAATTTTTTCAATGGCACTTTCAGAAACCACCAGGGCACCTGCTCGCAGAATCTGGTAAGTATTCAGATCCTGTGCCGGGAGAATATCTGCTTTGGGCAGGTTCCGGCAAGAGAGGTACAGCATCTGGTCGTAAGCTGCAGTTACGGTCAGTGGCTTTTTGTCAGACACATTGAGTGCCTGGAGGATGGCCATGAAATCCTTGGTTTTAGGAGATTCAAGCCTGAAATCTTCCACCACTACGATGCTTCCGGCTTGCGCCTTAGCGGAGAGTGCACTGCGGCGGGCTAGCCGCTTCACCTTTGCATTCACCTGGATATCGTAGTTCCGTGGGCGTGGGCCGAAAACCCGGCCACCACCGCGGTACAGTGGGTTGTTGATGTCCCCTTTACGTGAACCACCCGTTCCTTTTTGGCGGTGCAATTTGCGGGTTGAGCCGCTCATTTCACTGCGTTCTTTGGATTTGTGGGTACCCTGGCGTTGGGCATTCAGGTAGCGCTTCACATCAAGCCAAACGCTGTGCTCATGCGGTTCGATGCCAAAAATCTCTTCTGGCAATTCAATCGTGCGGCCCGTTTCTTCGCCTTTGATATTATATACTGTGACTTTCATTGTTCCAGTGTTGAGGATGAAGTCCTATTTTTCGATACTAACAATTGCACCTTTGTGACCTGGTACTGCGCCTTTGACGAGGAGCAGATTTTGTTCCGGGAACACTTTCAGTACTTGAAGGCGACGGATTTTGCTGCGAACATTACCCATTTGACCACCCATGCGCATGCCTTTCATTACCTTGGCAGCAAATGAGGAGTTACCCAGCGAACCAGGCGCACGGAGCCGGTTGTGCTGACCGTGGGTTTGTTGCATAACACCGCCGAAGCCGTGACGCTTTACTACACCCTGGAAGCCTTTACCTTTAGAGGTGCCGACAACGCTTACTTTGTCGCCTGGCTGAAAAACTTCCTCCACCGTTACGGTGTCGCCTAATGTTTTGGCCAGGTTCATTCCGCGGTATTCCAGCACTTTGCTTTTAGGCATCGTGTTGGCTTTGTCGAAATGGCCGATCAAAGCGGCAGGTGTGTTTTTTTCTTTGCGCTCTCCGAATGCAAGTTGCAATGCGGAGTAGCCATCTGTTTCCGGTGTGAGCACCTGAGTGACTACACAAGGACCAACTTCGATGATGGTACAAGCAACGTTTTTACCGTTGGCGTCGTACACGCTGGTCATACCGAGTTTTTTTCCTATCAGACCGTTCACTGTGTCTTGGTTTATAGTGTTGAACGATTGCTTCCTTTAAATTGCTAAACAAACATGTTTCAGCAAAAAAAATTAAGCGACTTTCCGGGTTCCGGAAACGCTTTCGATTGTATTCAGTTGACCCGAAAGTCGGGGCACTTTGACTACCATCGGAAACTGCCGACTTGTGACTGAATCGAACGAGTTAGGTGAGCTTGACTTGAATATCAACGCCGCTCGGGAGTTCCAATTTGGAGAGCGCGTCCACCGTTTTCTGGGTGGGCGTATAAATTTCAATCAAGCGCTTGTGTGTGCGCAACTGGAACTGCTCCCGAGACTTCTTGTTCACGTGCGGCGAGCGCAGCACGGTAAAAATTTCTTTCTCAGTTGGCAGCGGAATCGGACCAGTTACTACAGCCCCACTCGCACGAACTGTCTTCACGATTTTTTCTGTGGACTTATCCACCAAATTGTAATCGTAAGAGCGAAGTTTGATGCGAATTTTCTGATTCATTACCTATTTGTGTTTTTAAGAACTTTCACTTCTGTCTGGGCTGCCAAATTTGATTTGGAAAAGCCTTCCCTCAAAAGCGCCCGCAAAGATAAGCACACTATGTTTGATTTTCCAAGGAGTATTTGAAAAAAAATAAAATAATATTTCCATCGCTCACAATCGGCCCAAAAAGCAGATACCCCGACCACTTTGGCCGGAGTATCTGACTTGTTTATGATACGAAGTTATGCACTTGATTTGATAACCGAACCACTGGTGCCTCGACGTGCCATGGAGCAACCTACTTCTGGTATCGTATACCTCCCAGAACCGCCTGCACATTCACACGGACAACCATAAGGTTTGGCCTTCACGACCCTACTGCTTGCTGCCAGCCGCTTTCGCTGCTGACGGCTTTGTGCCCATGGCAGGTTTGGTATGTGTTTTTTCTGAGGTTTCAGTTCCTTTTTTACTGGTGTGTTTGCGGTGTGTGGGCTTTGTCGATGCCTTGCCTGAGGCCGTTTGGGACCTCGTGCCTTCCGCTGGTTTAGCAGTTGGACCAGTGGCCGGCTTCGCCGCCGGTGTTGATACTGACCTGGCGGCCGGTGTAGTCGCTGGCTTAGCAGCCGTGGTGCCCTGATTGGCATGCATGGTTACACCCGGCTTCGGTGTAGCGGGTTTGGATGTTGTGCTGGTGGAGGATTGCGCGAACAAGCCGGCGGCGGAAACGATCAGAAAAGCAGAAAAGAGGGCCTTTTTCATGGAAAAAGTAGTTTAGTAAGTGAAAAGTTTCTGAACAAGTCTGTTGTGATGTGAGCAACAGCGTGACCCCGGTGGGAATTGAACACCACACCACCCCGGTAAAGCGCCGGGTGCGCTACCGTTGCGCTACGAGGTCGGAAAGGATTTTCGGTTTAAAATGAAACGCTAAACTGACTGGCTTTTTTTGATGGACCAAAGATGATAGCGCCACCATGGGGCAAGCAAGCCTAAGCAATTTGAAGCGGGCAAGCAACAACTGGAAGCGGGCAAGTTACCGGCGAAGCGATTTGAAACAGCCGTTGCGCTGCCATGCTCTGCCGATTGATCCATCCATGCGGGCTGACGAGTGATTACTTCAACCCTAAAACCGTCCGCTCCGGACTCAACTTTGACTGTTTCACCGCCTAACACCTTGTTGTTTCACATCTCCGCAAGGCTTCTTTGCGTTACAAAAGGCATCCAAGCGATTCATTTTTATTTAACCCTCAACTTCTAACTATGCAAAAGTATCTTTTAAACCTGGCGCTGGCAGTTGCAGGTGGCGCCGTGGCGCTGATGGGCGCTCATTTTTTAGCACCCTCAGCACAAAATGTCGCTCTGATCAGCCAATCCGATGCGCCGGTACATTTTACACACTATAACCCCAACGGTAGTGGATCTGCCGTAGCGGACTTCACCTTTGCCGCCGACAAAACCCTTCCCGCTGTGGTCAACATCCAAAGCAGCATCCGTAGAAATAATGTGCAACAGTCGCAGTCGTTCGACTTCAACCAACTTCCCGACCCTTTCCGCCAGTTCTTTGGAGGCGAGGTACCACAGGGACGCAGCCGACGGCAAAACCCCGCGGACGATATGGAGAAGGCTACTGGCTCAGGCGTTATCATCAGCACCGATGGCTACATTGTAACCAACAATCACGTGGTGCGTGATGCGGCAGAACTCACCGTCACACTCAACGACAAGCACGCCTATCCAGCCACGGTTATCGGCACCGACCCTTCTTCAGATCTTGCCTTGATAAAAATTGATGCCGCTGATTTACCGCATATCGATTTTGGCAACTCCGATGAGGTGAAGGTTGGGGAATGGGTGGTGGCTGTTGGCAACCCCTTCAACCTCGCCAGTACCGTAACAGCAGGCATTATCAGCGCCAAGGGACGTGATTTGCACATCGTGGAGGACAAAGCGCCCGTAGAAAGTTTCCTGCAAACCGATGCAGTGGTTAACCCCGGCAACAGTGGTGGCGCGCTGGTCAACCTCAACGGTCAGCTTGTTGGGATCAACACTGCTATAGCCTCCCCTACCGGTGTCTTTGCTGGCTATGCCTTTGCCATACCTTCAAATTTGGTGGCCAAGGTGGTAGAAGACCTTAAAACATTCGGGGTCGTACAAAGAGGATACCTTGGCATCACCATCCGAAGCATTGATGCCGCCTTTGCAAAAGAAAAAGACCTTGGCACCATGACCGGAGTGTATGTCGACAGCCTCGCAGAGGGCAGCGCAGCCGGAGCGGCGGGTGTAAAGAAAGGCGATGTTATTACAGCAGTAGACGGGCAGGTAATTTCCGACTCACCCAGCCTGCTCGAAAGCATTGGAAAACACCGGCCTGGCGACCGCATACAGGTAGCGGTGCAGCGAAAAGGGAAAGCACAAACATTCGATGTCACGCTTAAAAACCATACCGGCAATACTGATGTGGTCCGAAAAACGGAACAATCCGAAATCCTTAAAGCGCTGGGTGCTGAATTCCAGTCCCTTCCCAAAGCAAAGGCAGAAAAAATGGGAATAGAAGGTGGCGTAGAAGTCACCCACCTGAGTGTTGGAAAACTGTCCAATCAAACCGATATCCGGGAAGGATTTATCATTACCAGTATAAACCGTCAGCCAGTTCGGGATACCAAAACCCTGACAAAATTGCTGGAGGACACCCAGGGCGGCGTGCTGCTCGAAGGGATTTACCCCGACAATCCGACAGTTTACTATTACGCTTTCGGACTGTAAAATGCCAGGCTCGGAACCATTATAGAATAAGGTTTGTGTTTGCTATAGTACCTAGAGCCGCCGGGTAACAAAAGTGTTGTCCGGCGGTTCCTTTTATACCCAACCTGTAGGGGCCGCAACGCCATCCTGATAGTCAATTACCACTCCTAAATCATCCGCTCATGCGTATTGCCTCAAAACGCTTAGCGATTCCTATCTGTCTGTTTTGGCTGGCTTGTAAAAAAGAGCCCGCACCGACCGCCTCTACGGTATGTTTTGAACAGACGGTTGCCCCTGTCATACAAGGCAGCTGTGCGCTCAGTGGTTGTCACGACAGTACCCGCAGCGGAGGATATGATTTTAGCACTTACCCGGGAATACTAGCCGCCACCGTAGCAGGCGACTCAGCGGCCAGCCCGCTCTACCGTGCCATTCAACGCAACAACAGCCCTATGCCACCTGTGCCATTTAACAGGCTCAGCGATTCGAACATTAGCATGCTGGGCACCTACATTCAGGAGCGCGCCAGGACGGATCTGCATTGTGGCGACGCCTGCGACACTACAATGGTGGGTTACCAGCAAACAATTGCCCCTATTGTGGAGGCCTATTGCGGTATATGCCACGGGCAGCCGTATGCGGCCGGCACCATAAACCTTATGGATTACCAGCACCTGGAACCCTTTTTACAAGAAGGCTCTTTTTACAGCAGTATCGTTCACGATGGGGAGTATTCCCCAATGCCCAAGGGCAACTTGCAACTCCCGGAGTGCAAACTGGAACTAATCAAAAAATGGAAGAATCAGGGCTATCCCAACAATTGAACGGGCTCCTGAACAAATATACTCGAAGTAAAGTGGTTTGCGAAAATAATCGCGCAGTCATCAGTTCTGATGGTAAGGCATAAAACGCAGACGATGCAGCGCATCGGCGAGTATTTATAACGCAGCCAGGAGGGCTGAGGACAAGTGAGCATTCGCAAACCACTTTATTGCGAGTATAACTGCCCCAGACCTAATTTTCACAAACATTATTCATGCATGTGTAGCCTGGGTAAATGAATAATCACCTTCCGCATCGCAAAAATTCACCGCCGAAGCATTCCTTAACCGACCATTTAGAATGCATTTACCCAAAGTTTTACGCCAAACCTAAAGCCCAACCAGACCCCTGCCCTGCCCGCTTTAAGTTCCCATCCGCCTGTCTCAGCCCAGTAATCCGGTGCTTTTACAATACTGTTCGTATTTTTGAATCCAATAATAAACAACATGAAAGTACTGATAATTGAAGACGAACAACGCACGGCACTAGACCTGGCCAATGTATTGAGCAGTGTTGACCCCGATATCAGCATCACACGCATCATCGACAGCGTTGAAGAATCCATCCAGTACCTGGGCGGAAAAGAGATACCTGATTTAATATTCATGGACATCCAACTGGCCGATGGACAGAGCTTTGAGATTTTCGAGGCAGTGGAGGTCAAAGCACCGGTGGTCTTTTGCACGGCCTTCGACGAATATGCTCTGCAGGCATTTCAGGTGAACAGTATTGATTATGTATTGAAGCCATTCAACCGCGACAGCATCGTGCAGGCCTTGCAAAAAGTGCGGAACATGCGGCAGTTGTTCCAAAAAGAAGGCCCCAACTTCGACAACCTGGCCAATCTGCTCAAATCGATGAAAACAGGTTATAAAACCAGTTTCCTGGTAGGCCACCGGGACAAACTTTTGCCCATTCCGGTATCCGACATTGCTTATTTCTATATCGAACACGAAATTACCTTCCTTCAAACATTCGACGGCCGCAGGCACGTCATCAACATGCCACTGGATGAACTGGAGAAAACCATGGACCCCAGCATCTTTTACCGGGCTAATCGGCAGTTCCTGATCAATTTTAAATCCGTCAGCGCGGTGGAGCAATATTTCGCCAGAAAATTATTGCTCAAGCTCAACACCAACACGCGCGAACCCGTCATTGTTAAGCAAAGCAAAGCCACCGATTTTCTCCACTGGATGGAACACCGCTGAAAATTGATGCATCATGGCTAGTAACGGCATGGAAAGAAGGCTCAGCGACGACTTTTCCGAAGCCGCCTCGCCAAACCGGCCCTTTAAACTCCGCTTTTTGGTTTTACTGGCATTGGGCGTACTGGTGCTCACGATGTTCTGGGCACAACAGGAAAATCTGGAAGGAGAGGTACTTGATCTCGACAGTCAGGACGTAATCGGTGGCGCCAATGTGATCTTGTTCCGCTACGATGGAAAGCCAATAGACAGTGTACAAACCACACCCGATGGCCGGTTTTCATTTTCCATCCACCAACGCCAAATCTACACCGTACGTATTGCCAAAAAAGGCTATTATATGCGCACATTTACGGGTTTGGATAGGGTTCGCCGGCAAGGACAGGCAAAACCACTGCGCATAACGGTTCACAGAATTGTACCTTCCCAAAATGTGCTTGGGGTTAATGGATCAAAGGCAGGCGGACAATAAAAAATGCCTCATTTTTTTCCATGGAGACTTCGGCATTGGCCAAAAGACGATAACGACGGCTGATGTTCTCCAGTCCGATGTGACTGGACAATTCCACAGAGCGCTTGGGCTGCAGGTTGTTGCGCACCACAAGACAATCGTTTTCAGCAAATATTTCCACCAACAGCGGCTTGTCAGCACTCACAACATTGTGCTTGATGGCATTTTCCAGCAACATTTGCAGGGAAAAGGGGGGAATCATGGTTTGCCGCTCGGCAGCGCTGAGGCTGATGTTACATTTGAATTTCCCTTCAAAGCGGATTTCCAGCATATACAGGTAGTTTTCCAGCGTAGCCAATTCATCAGCAAGACTGATTTTTTCGCTTTTGTTGTTCAGCAACAAACTCCTGTAGAACTCCGAAAGGCGAATCAGGTACAGTTCTGCCTGGGCATCGTGTTGCGTGATGAGTGTTTTGAGGATGTTCAGGGCATTGAACAGGAAATGCGGATTGATTTGTTGTTTTAGGGTCTCAAACTGCGCAATAGAATTTTCCAGCTTGAGCCTTTCATTCTCAAAACGCGCATTGTAAAATTTTTCGCTGGTTTCCTGCAACGAGATGATCAGCAACACAATGGCAGCCATGGTAATGGCTTTCATTTCATCTGCCATCTGAGGTTGGGAAAAACCCTCCCATTCTGGTTTGAACAACAGCATGGCATCTGCCACCTCGACCATTAGCACCGTGAGCAGCAAACTTCCCACGATGCGGCCAGTCCAATACAAGTTCGGATACTTGCGATCCAGTGCAAAATAGCGTTCCAAAATGGGATAACCCATCATGTTGTACCACCACACCATTGCCGTGAGCCCAACGCCAAAAAGGAAGTCAATGCTGAATACATTCCACTGCCACCCAATGCGAAAAACATTGCTCAAGGCGTAAATCAAGCCTACCACAACAGCGGAAGC
>JADJUJ010000021.1 GCA_016710765.1 Lewinellaceae bacterium
CCTCGATTTTACACAGGACAACCCGGCAGTTATTCGGAAACGCTACCGGCTGCATGTTTTTACCGTGCCTGCAAAATGCTGGGCGTTTATAAAAATGGCAGCCGCCAACCATTTAAGAATACCATTAACCCTTGTTATGATCGCCTCCGCCAAACGCCCGGAAGCCGTCCAGGAATTTTATTTCGCCGCAAAACTCCGGGAAATTGCGGAACGCCGAGCGGCAGGCAAACCTGTCCTCAACTTGGGCATTGGAAGCCCCGACCAGCCACCAGCGCCCGATGTATTGCAAACCTTGCAGACGCAAGCCTGGCAGTCGGACACGCATGGATACCAACCCTATACCGGCGTGCCGGAGCTGCGAAAAGCTTGGTCTGACTGGTATCGCCGGCATTACAACGTCAGCCTTGACCCCTCCTCCGAAATCCTGCCGCTGATGGGCTCAAAAGAAGGCATCCTGCACCTGGCGATGGCCTTTTTAGAACACGGCGATCAGGCCCTGGTTCCCAACCCGGGGTATCCCAGTTATCGCGCAGCAACGGTGTTGGCCGGCGCAGAAGCACTGCCTTATGCCCTGCTGGCAACCAACGGGTGGCAACCTGATTTGGCCGCTTTAGCAGCCCAGGATTTGAGCAGGGTAAAAATCATGTGGGTGAACTATCCGCACATGCCCAGCGGTGCACCAGCCTCCAAAGAACTGTTTCAGCGCCTGCTGGATTTCGGTCGGCAACACCGCATCTTGATCGTCAACGACAACCCCTACAGTTTTATCCTCTACGAACAGCCCTTCAGCATACTGGAAGGAGATGGAGCGATGGATGTTGCGGTTGAACTGAACTCACTGAGCAAATCGCACAACATGGCGGGCTGGCGAATGGGTGTGCTGACGGGAAAACAAACCTACCTGCAAACAGTGCTTCGTTTTAAGAGCAACCTCGATTCCGGACAGTTTCGGCCGCTGCAAATGGCTGCCATTAAAGCGCTGACCGCCGATGACCATTGGTACAAAGCGCTGAACGCCCGTTACCGCTTACGGCAACAAGTTGCTTTTAATATACTCGACAGGTTGCAATGCCAGTTTGATCGACAACAACAGGGAATGTTCGTTTGGGCAAAAATCCCGGAACCCTGGCAGGATGGTTTCGCCCTAAGCGACCATCTGCTCGAACAATACGACCTGTTTCTTACACCAGGTGGCATCTTTGGCAGCAATGGCGACCCATACCTCCGCATCTCTTTGTGCAGCGATGTACCCGTACTGGAGGAGGCATTGCACAGGCTTTCATCGTATACACCACCACAAGCATGACGACTTGTATATTCGGCATAGGCCTCATCGGCGGCTCCTTCGGAATGGCGCTCCAAAAATCTTACCCTAACATGTTGCTGCTTGGGGTGGAACGCAACCCGGAACACGCCCAAAAAGCGCTTGATCGCCGGTTGGTGCATGAAATCGTTCAGGAAGCAGAGGCGCTGCAACGAGCAGAACTCATCATTCTGGCAACACCCGTTGATCATCTCCAGCAAGCGCTGCCGCAATTGTTGGACCAAATTGGAACGCATCAAACCATAATGGATACAGGCTCCACCAAACAGCCCCATTGACGCTATCCACGGACACCCGCGCAGAAACCGTTTTGTGGCCACACACCCCATGGCTGGAACGGAATACTCGGGTCCGGATGCTGCCATTGGCAATTTATTTGAGGGGAAGGTATGTGTGCTGTGCGACACCGAAAATTCGGCTTCAGATGCCGTTCAATTGGTACAGGAAATGTACACTGCCCTGAACATGCAGATCACCGAGCTTCCTGCAGCAGCGCACGACCTGCACGCAGCCTACGTCAGCCATATTTCCCACATTGCCTCCTTTGCACTGGCCCTTACCGTATTGGCCAAAGAAGAGGAGGAAGATCGGATTTTTGAGTTGGCCAGCGCCGGGTTTGGCAGTACTGTTAGGTTGGCAAAGAGCAACCCAGATACCTGGGTGCCGATTTTTCGGCAAAACAGGGATCATGTGCTCGACGTACTGGATGAGTACATCAATACCATCAGCAGGTTCCGTACCTTGTTGATCAAAAGGGATTTTGAACAGTTTGGTTCCCTCATCCTGCAAGCCAATGATATCAAAAGGATCATTGATCAAAAAAAGCCATGAGTTTTCAGTATTTCAAAATATACAAGCCATTCGGGATGTTGTCGCAATTCACCCGGGAAGTTGAAGGCCAGATAACCCTGGCCGATCTGGATTATGCGTTTCCGCGCGACGTTTATCCCTTGGGCAGGCTCGATGCCGACAGCGAAGGCTTGTTGTTGCTGAGCAACGACAAGCGGCTCAACGCAGCCTTGCTAGATCCGAAACATGCGCATCCCAGAACCTACTGGGCACAAGTTGAAGGGCTTCCGGATGAAACAGCATTTGACGAAGCTGCGCAAGGGCGTCAGCATCCGGATTCAGGGAAAAGATTACCGAAGCATGCCAGCGTCTGTCCGATTGTTGGCAACTGTACCCGATTTGCCGCCAAGAAACCCACCCATTCGCTACCGAAAATCGGTACCAGATGCCTGGGTGGAAATTTCATTGACTGAGGGGAAAAATCGTCAGGTCAGAAGAATGTTTGCAGCAGTGGAATTTCCAGTGCTGCGGCTTGTCCGCGTAAAGATTGGAGGCATCAGTCTGGAGGGGCTGCAGCCGGGAGAAGTAGCCTCCATAACCTACAGTGATATCCGGGAGAGCCTATTGGGCGGGAAATAAAGCCTCCAGCTTGCGGTACCTGTAGTCAAAAATAGACGCCAGCTGGCGACGCACAAAAAAACTGTTGGCCAAAGCGCCCAAGGGTCCGAAAGGCAATTGGTAATGCACCAGATCGGTCGTTTCTACGCCGCCTGGCACTGCCTTAAAATGATGCTGGTGGTGCCAGATTCTGTAAGGCCCTACGCGCTGTTCATCCACAAAAAATTTGCCTTCTTCAACATGCGTAATTTCCGTCATCCAGAAAAGCGGAATACCCAAAATGGGTTTGACGGTATAAGTGATGATTTGACCCGGATACATTTTGCCCAAAAAGGCTTTATCTGAAGTAATATCAAAGCCCATGTAATCTGGGGTGATCTCCTTCAGGTTGGCGGGGGATGAAAAGAAATCCCAAGCTTGTTCGAGCGAAATCGGGAGTTGTTGTATGCGTTTGAGCGAATAAACGGCCATGATTGTATTTTTTTAGGTGGAATAACATCCTAGCCTGAAAATAGTTGCTGCCTGCAGCCGATTTGACTATACCGCCAACAATAAAAAGCCACGCTGAAGAGTTCGGCATGGCTTTTTCTTATAAAAACGGGCTTACATATTCTCCGAAACGAACTTATCGAGGTTATCCGGATATTCCTTGTGGTACTCGTAACGAATAATGTCGGTCGAAGTCACAATCCCTTCCAGGTTTCCATGGTCATCGACAATGGGTACTGCATGAAAAAGGTGCTCCAACAGGAGTTCCGCTACGGCGCCAATATGTTGATTGGAATCCAGGGTGGCAATTTTTCGAGTCATCACGTCACTCACCTTGGTTTTAGCATAGTCTTCAGGCAAAATACCCAGTTTTCCCATATCCCACGAGGTGATGATGCCTACTAATTTTCGTTCACCTTCCACAACCGGCAAATGGTGAATCCTATGGTTCATCAGGATTTCCCGCACCTCAGCCAGGGTATTGTCCGGATGGAGGGTTTTGACCTTTTTGGTCATTATCGTATGAATGGGTTCGTTCATCATAGGGCAATGCGTATTTTTTAATTTGGACTGTTGACGAATGGAGAAACAAAGAATTTGCTGCCAAAGTAATGCGTTCCGGTGGATTTGCCAAATTCCTTGTGCTCATTGCCCCAGTTCACGGGCTCTTTTTTCTGCTGCCTCCGCTCCGGCAATAATATCAGCATGCAATTCGGTATCCTGAAAAACTTTTAAGGCGGCTTCTGTGGTGCCGCCTTTACTGGCCACCCGACTGATCCAATTAGCACAGGAAAGGTCGGATTTATTGTACAGATCCACTGCCCCTGTAAAGGTTTGGCCCACCAGTAGTTCTGCTTCTGAGTCAGAAAAACCCATTTTTCGGGCTGCCTCCATCATCGCCTGCATGAAGTAAAACACATAAGCTGGTCCGGAACCACTTATGGCCGTAGCCGCGTCTATCATGCGCTCTTCTTCCACATAAAGCGTTTTGCCAGTAGTGCTGAGGAGGTTTTGCACCATAACCAATTCAATCCGGGTCACCAGATCGGAGGAGGTAAATGCCGTGACGCCAGCGCCGATTTGGGCGGGTAAGTTGGGCATTGCACGGATAACTTTTTCCACGCCCAGCGCCGTACGGATACGGTGCAGCGTAACCCCAGCCATAATACTAATGAACACCTGCCCTGGCTCAACAAAATCTTTTATTTGCTCGAACAAACGGTCAGAATCCTGAGGTTTCACCGCCAATATCAACAAATCAGATTCTGGCACACACAAAGCCGGGTCGCTAAAAAACTGTCCTTCATGGCTCTGACTCAGCAAATTGGCCTTTTCATAGCTCCGGCAGAGGATAGACAGCTGGTCTGCCTTTACAATGCGACTTTTCAGGAAACCCTGTGCATAGGTCATGCCCATGTTGCCGCTTCCCAGGATCAAGATTTTCATGGGGAAAATTTCTGTAGATGATAAAGGGCAAATTTCACACTTTTTTTACCGCCAGCGCCATAACGCCCCCCATAATTCCTAAATATCAAGCAGTTTTAACGCAATTTTTTTCAAAAAGTGATTTCCTTTAGGCCAGACTCCCTGACTCCCTTCATGCAAACCAATTCCAACGATAACCGTGCTTACCCGCTAAAACACCTGGCAGTTGCACGAAAAAACTGTCTTATGCGATATACCTTTCCTATCCTTTTGTTGATCTGCTTCATGTGCTTTCATTGCCAACAACAACCCACAACCGCTGCTATGCCTGATCACACTAAAAAGCCTGCCTTCGCCATTGCCATCCATGGTGGCGCCGGCGCTATTCGTCGCGAAAACATGAGTCCGGAGAAAGACGAGGCCTACCGTGCTGCGTTGGACACCGCCCTGCGGATCGGAGAAACCGTACTGCGCAACGGTGGAAGTGCCATGGATGCCGTAACAGGCTGCATCAGCTGGCTGGAAGACTGCCCGCTTTTCAATGCTGGAAAGGGCGCCGTATTTACCCATGATGGCCGCAACGAACTCGATGCCAGCATTATGGATGGCAGTAACCAGATGGCTGGCGCGGTTGGCGGCGTTACTACCGTACGCCACCCTATCCTGTTGGCCAGGGCGGTGATGGAAAAATCCCCCCATGTCTTCCTCAGCGGCCGCGGAGCCGAACAGTTTGCTGGTGAACAAGGCCTGGAAATCGTTGACCCCGCTTATTTCTATACCCAGGACCGCTGGGATGCCTTGCAAAAGTTGCTAAAAGATGAAAAAGACCCTGCCCCGAAATCGGGTATGCACCGGGTGCCCCCGCACTCTCCTGACTACAAATTTGGCACTGTTGGCTGCGTGGCACTCGATAAGAATGGCAATTTAGCGGCAGGCACCTCCACCGGTGGCATGACCAACAAACGCTGGAACCGCATCGGTGATACGCCCGTCATCGGCGCAGGCACTTATGCCAGCAACGATGCTTGTGCGGTTTCCTGCACCGGACACGGCGAATATTTTATTCGGTATGCTGTGGCCTACGACATTTATGCCCTGATGAGCTACAAAGGACTAAGCCTCCAGGAGGCCACCAATGAGGTCGTCCACAACAAACTGGTAGAAAAAGGCGGAGAAGGCGGCCTGATTGCAGTTGACAAGGATGGGAACATTGCCCTGCCTTTCAACTCAGCCGGGATGTACCGGGCCTGGGCAACGCCAGATAAGCGCTCGGTTGCCATTTATCAGGAATAAGCGACAATTGCTGGCAAAAAAAGAAGCGATTACCGGAAATAACTTGTCCCGGTAATCGCTTCGTAACAGTTGGAATGCATGAATGGCCTCCCTTACTCACTGGATTTAAAAGACCATTACCTTCCTCTGTACTACACCCTTCGCTTGCCGCCATTCCAGTTGGTAGACACCTTTGGGCAACATGCTAAGGTCGATAGCATGCCGGAAACTGGATTGGCCCACGGAGAGATTTTGTTGGCGAAGCACGCTTCCCTGCATATCGAGTAAGCGAAACTGAATTTCCCCATTTTCCAGGTTTGAAAAATCGGCATTCACTACCCCACTGGTAGGATTGGGGAACAATTTCAAATCCACTGCACCCCATGCACCGGATGTTCCGGAACTGATAGTGTCTACCTGAACGGTTACAGGAACCAGTTCGCTTTCGCAGGTAGTACCATAAAAATCGATCTCCCAGTTGTAGAAGTAGTAATAACGATCACTGGCAATGTTTGAAGTTTTGATGCTCAACACCCCTGGCACTACGTACGGAAAGGCAATGCCCTGATCACTGCGGCGCAATTGTGGACTGTTGGTACCAAAGTTGGTGTTGTTCACCACCTGGTCGGTGGTCAGGAGTAGATCCGTGCCGATCGGAAGATCAAAATTAAGATCGATGATGGTCGTGCCGATCGGAAGATCCACTGTTTTGCTTTGCAAAACTTGTCCGGTGTTGTCTTTTAAGTCAATCTTTCGCTCACCTGCCGTACTGGTATAAACTTTCGTTCGGGCCAGTTTTACGGGGCTGAAACAGTCAAACACAAGCCCACCGTTGAATTGGCTGCCGGCAAAGGCAGAACCCTGATGGTCGGTTTGGCCGGTGAATACATTAGGAACATCGGAGGATACCAGATTCTGCACCCAAAAGGTGCTGGAAACCTGTAGTGGCGCAGTAAGCAGGGTGTCGCCCGTGGCCAGCACGCTGCCGCCCGGTGCATCGTACCAAACAATAGAATCTCCTGTGGCGATGAGTGTAGCCGTGTTTCCCACCAATACCGTATCAGTCGTAGTGACAGGATCGCCGGCAGTAATTACGTGTACACCTACTGCCGCTGAATTGAATAGTTCGCAAAGCCCCTGGGTGGTCACATAATAGGTTCCCGCCGCAGAAACGGTTATACTTTGGGTGTTTTGTCCATCGCTCCAGGTGTAACCAGTAGCAGGAGAAGCCGTCAGTTCCACGCTGCCACCAGCACAAAAAATGGTATCACCAGAAACTACAATTGTGGGTATTTCAACAGGATCGACGGTAAGGACTATTGCGTTGGAGGAGGCCGTACATCCTTCTGGGGTTGTAATAACCAATTGGTAAGTGCCTGAAGTTGTGGCATGGATGGTTTGGGTGGTATCGCCAGTATTCCACAGGTAGGAGAAAGCAGCAGGCCCACTAATATCGAGGGTATCGCCTGAACAAAAGGTGGTACTTCCTGCTGCTGCAATGCCAACTTCCGGCACCAGGCAACCTCCTTCCTGTAGGGTAATATACTGGTCAACCGAAGTTGGAAAAAGTTTGTCAACGGTGCCTGCAGGCCAGTGCACCACTACGGAATCAATTTGGGTAAGTTGGCCCAGGCCGAAATGAATCTGCATGGAATTCATGATACCGTAGCTTTCACCCGAACGCACTTCGCGCACCTGCGTACCCAGCGCGCTGTACAGGATAACTTTTGCTCCCACGGCGTTGTAGTTGCTTTGTACACCGCGGAGGGTCAGACCATAGAAGTGATTGTCGTTGCCGGTATTGAGCCACAATTTATCGGGGGTATTGCTGGGCGTGGTATAAATTTCACCATACCCTGCATACACATCCTGAAAACCATCGTGGTTCAAATCGCCAATGGCAAATGACTCCATGGTGTTATTGTCGAATACGCCACTGACGACGGTAAACGTATTATCCGTGTTGTTGTGCAAGAGGTATTGTTCAGAACCTGCTACGATAACATCCAGGTAACCATCGTTGTCAAAATCCCGGAAAACACCCTGGATGGGCAAGCCACCAATCGCCTGAATGCCCGAGGCCACCGAAATGTCGGTAAAATTCCCGCTGCCGTCGTTTTCCAGCAGCATACTTTTCACATCGTGGTTGGTGATAAAACAGTCGAAATCGCCATCATTGTCGATATCACCGAAATCGGCGGTCCAGCTTTGCGCACCGATACGGAGCCCTGTGACATTGGCGGTATCCTGGGTATAGGTGCCGTCACCATTGTTCAAAAAAAGTTGGTTGATCCGGCGCCCGTCGGTGGCGCTGTTCACACCCTGCCGGCATTTGGCGATGTAGAGGTCGAGGTCGCCATCGTTATCGACATCGCTCCAAACGGTACCGTAGTTTCCGGAATTATCGGATGCTGGAAGGGTGGTGAGATCCATCCAGGTCGGCTGGTAGACAAAGTTGCCCGTGCCATCGTTGCCATAAATTCTGGACGGGCCATCGTCATGACAGACAAAGGCGTCCAGCCAGCCATCGTTGTTGATGTCGGCAAAATTCACACCCTGAACAAAAGTAGATGGCGTGGTTAATTGCACAACGGAATAAGCGCTGCCATCAGCATTGGCCATAGCAATTTTTACATTATCATACCGGCCGCCGGCGAGTACATCGGGGAACCCATTGTTGTCTACATCTGCTGCGCACATGCCCCACTGGCTTGCAGTAGCGATGTCTTGCACCGGCAGGCTGACAAAATTTTGATTCGGAGCGCCCTGGTAGGCAATACTTAGGTTATGACCCTGTTCCATCCGCACAATATCATCCCGACCATCGCCATTCATATCGAGCACGGCGATAGCCACCCCGCTGTAATGCAGCGCGGGGCTTAACAAACTGGTTTGGTTGGTGAAGGAAACCTGGGCCTGAATGCCTATGGAAAGGGCCATCAGGAAACTGAGCAAAAGTAGTTTATGCATATTAGCAGAAGCAGTTGGTGAATTTTCGATGCGAAAGATAATATGTATTGGACGGTCAAGGTAATCAGAAAAGACAAATGATCCTTTTAGCCATTTTATCCACATTCTGGTTAATCCCACGGCATAGAAAAAATTCCTACTTTTGGCCCATGCGCAACGTCATTATTGGATTGGCCCTTTTCCTGGCCCAGTTGTTGGTTTGTTTTCTGGGCACTGCCGTATGGGGCAAGTGGATTAACCCGCTGGTTTTTCTATTGGTAAGTATGGCCATACCGTTTTGGTATATTCAGCAACTAACGCAAGAGCGTGCAAAAAGCCAGGCCACCGAAACGGCTCCTGGCCGATGGTGGATATGGGCCTTGGCCGGGTTGTTTTTCATGGCCTTGCCCTATGAGGAATTGCGCAAATCTTTTGTTGCATTTGCCGTTCCACGCGACTATTCTGATGTAATCCCGCAGTTGGAAACGCTGTACCACCGCTTCCGCGACGGTATCTTCCCCTATGCGCCTGTTGACATGGGCACTTACCAACCCTATCCGGTGTACATGCCCTTGCACTGGCTTCCGATTGCCATTACAGATTGGCTCGGCATCGATTCACGTTGGCTGGGCTATGGTTTTTTAGGCCTGGCGGCAGCTGTCTTTAGTTTTGCCATCGCTAAAAATACCCAGCACTGGATTCCCCGGGTTATGAGTGCCTTGCTGCCCTCCCTTGCGATGTGGGCTTATATTTTGTGGGGCGGCATGGATATTCCTGTCAGCCATGAATTGATTATAGCCGCCTATTACTTGTTGTTGGCAACCGGGCTTTTGCTGCGTAACCCCTGGGTTACCGGGCTGGCACTGATTGCCTGTATCCTGTCCCGGTACACGCTGGCGTTCTGGCTGCCGCTGTTTGCCTTGCTTATGTGGTTTTACGCACCAAAAAAGCAGAGTTTCGCTACCTGGGGTGCTGTACTACCAGCCTTTCTGCTGCTCTATTTCATTCCCTTTTACCTCAAGGATACCAGTATTCTCAGTACGGGCATTGCCTACCACAATCACGCTGCCATTGATGAATGGAAGGGATATGGAGAGCCGCCGGTTTCCTGGTCGTTTGAGCGGGGAATTTATTTTGCTCCCCATTTGAAAGCACTTTTTTCCGGCGATATGGCACATCGGGTCACGATGTCCCGGGTGGTACAGGGAAGCCTGATGCTGGTATTGTGTTTTGGCGGTTTTTTCTTTTACCAGCGTCGTTGGCGCAGCAAAATGGAATGGCACGATTACAGTTTGCTGATGCTATACCTCATCATCGCCTGTTTCTACTTTTTTGGCCCGCTGACTTACCGCTATTACCTGATCGTGTTGTTCATGCTGTCGGCAGCCTTGATTGCCCGCGTGCTTTCACACAGCAGTGGCAATGATCAGGTTGAAGCATCTACCCCAACTTAGCCAGCGTTTCTTCAATCATTTTGATGCGCGACTGTGCATCTGCCATTTTTTTGCGCTCGGCATCCACCACCGCAGTTGGCGCGTTGTTGACAAAGCGTTCGTTGCTCAGTTTGGCTTCTATAGACTTCAAAAAGCCCTGCTGGTACTTCAAATCGTCTTGTAACTTTGCCATTTCTGCCGCCACATCAATTTCCTGGTGGAATTCCACATAAAACTGATCGGCACCGGCAATGAACGACTTACTATTGGGCAACTCGGCGTTGGTTACTTCAAAAGCGGACAAAAAGGCCAATTTGGTGATCATATCGGGCAGGCCCGGCTCCGCCATCAATTTTTGCGCACCCTTCCCATCCAATACGCCCAGGCGAAGCGGTTCCTTTGGCTTGATCTGGTTTTGGTTGCGCACTTCGCGCACCTTGCCAATTACCTCTTTTGCAACTTCTACATTTGCAATAAAAACCGTGTCGGCCACTCCAGCAGCCGGATAGCGCTGCATCATGCAATCATCGCCATCAGCGCGTTCGCGCAGCTGGTGCCAAATTTCCTCGGTAATAAAAGGCATAAACGGGTGCAGGGTTACCATCAGGTCGGAAAACAAATCGATTGTTGCCTCGTAGGTAGCCTTGTCGATGGGTTTTTCATAACCCGGCTTGATCATTTCGAGGTACCAGGAGCAGAAGTCATCCCAGATGAACCCATATAAACCCAACAATGCGTCGCTAAGGCGGAACTGTTTAAAATTCGCCTCGACATCTGCGATTACCACCTGCAACTTTTCCCGCATCCATCGGATTGCCAGGGCATTTCGCTGTACATCGGCTTCGCTTTCTGCCTGTTCCGTCAGATCCCACCCTTTAAGCAGGCGTAACGCGTTCCAGAGTTTGTTGCTAAAGTTGCGACCGTTTTCGCAGAGTTTATCATCAAATAAAATATCGTTGCCGGCTGCGGCACTCGACATCAGGCCATACCGCACACCATCGGCACCGTAGTCCTCCAGTAATTTGAGTGCATCGGGTGAATTACCCAGCGACTTCGACATTTTTCGGCGCTGCTTATCGCGCACCATGCCAGTGAAATACACCGACTCGAAGGGCCGTTTTCCCTTAAACTCATAGCCCGCCATGATCATACGCGCTACCCAGAAGAAAATAATATCCCATCCCGTTACCAGCACGTTGGTGGGGTAATAGTATTGAATTTCGCCGTCAGGCTTGTTAAATCCATCAAATACGCTGATGGGCCAAAGCCAGGACGAAGCCCAGGTATCGAGTACATCCTCTTCCTGCCGAAGATCGTCGAGCGAAAGGGAAGGGTTTCCAAGTTCTTTTTGTGCAATTTGCAAAGCCTCCTCAGCTGTTTCTGCCACAAACACCCGATGTTCCTGCCCTGTGCTTTCCGAGCGCAGGTACCAGGCGGGAATCCGTTGTCCCCACCACAACTGCCGGGAAATGCACCAGTCGCGCAGGTTTTCCATCCAACTGCGGTAAAGATTCTGGAAATTGGAAGGATAAAACTTAATTTCTTCTTCCATAACCGCTTTCAGGGCCGGCTCGCCCAGGCTTTCCATTTTGACGAACCATTGTAGCGACAATTTGGGTTCCACCACACTGTTGGTGCGTTCTGAGCGACCAATTTTGGTGACGTAGTCCTCAATTTTTATCAGGTTTCCGCTTTCTTCCAGGGCAGGTTCCATCATCTTGCGGGCCACGAAGCGGTCTTTTCCAACAATGGGCGCATAAGCACAGCGATCACTCATTTTACCATCATCGGTAATGGTATCGATCACTTCCAGGTTGTGACGCTGCCCCACTTCGTAGTCGTTGGGGTCGTGAGCCGGGGTGATTTTCAGCGCGCCGGTACCAAACTCAATGTCCACGTAATCATCGGAAATGATGGGAATGGCCCGGTTGATCAATGGAATGAGCACCTTTTTGCCCACCATGTTGGTATAGCGGGGATCTTTTGGGTTTACTGCAATGGCCACGTCGGCAAAAATCGTTTCCGGACGCTGGGTCGCAATAACAATGCCCTTGTTGCCATCTTCCATGGCATAGTGAATATGGAAAAACTTCGATTGTTCTTCGAAGTACAGCACCTCCTCATTAGACAGCACAGTGAGGGCCTCCGGATCCCAATTGACCATGCGCAAGCCCCGGTAAAGTTTGCCTTTACGGTAAAGATCAACGAACATGCGTACTACATCCTGGTAGTAACCCGGGTCCATGGTAAAGGCTGTCCGCTCCCAGTCGCAGGAAGCGCCAAGTTTGCGCAATTGCTGTAATATGATGCCACCGTACTTGTCTTTCCACTGGTAGGCATACTCCATGAACTGTTCACGGGTGATATCTGCTTTGCGCAATTTCTTCTCCTCACGCAACCAGTGCACCACCTTGGCTTCGGTGGCAATAGAAGCGTGGTCGGTACCAGGCACCCAGCAAGCATTTTTCCCATCCAGCCTCGCTTTTCGGATAAGGATATCCTGAATGGTATTGTTCAGCATGTGCCCCATGTGGAGCACACCGGTAACATTGGGGGGAGGAATTACGATGGTAAAGGCTTCGCGATCGTCGGGTGTAGAGTGAAGATAACCGCGGCTTTCCCAGTGGGCATACCAGCGGGCTTCGGTATCGGCTGGTGAGTATCGGGTAGACAATTCCATGTGTAGTGCGCTGTGTTTCGGGTTCATTCTGGATCAACCCGCAATTTTGTTTGGAAGTTCCCAAGTGTATTTCGATTATTCAACCGATAATTTGGAAACAGAAGCGCAAAGGTAATGGTCTTTGGTCTTTGGGTGTTAGTCTTTCCGCCGGATGTTGCGCGATACCACTGCAATTCCACCGCTTCGGGGGAACAATCCCGGTGGCGGGCAAGTAAAGGCCCGCCACCAGGTGTAAAGTTAATCGACGAGCCTGCCCAGAATACTGCCTTCCTCCTTTCTCGGGCCACTGCCGTATGCTAAAATTCTGGAGGCCAGTCGGCTTACCGGCAGGGATTGCAACCAGACTTTGCCCGGACCACGGAGGGCAGCAAAGAAAAGCCCTTCGCCGCCAAATACCATATTTTTAATGCCTTTTACAAACTGAATATCGTAGTTAACGCGGTCTGTAAAAGCCACAATACAGCCAGTATCCACGCGCAGTGTTTCACCAACAGCCAATTCTTTTTCAATGATGTGACCGCCGGCGTGCACAAAAGCCATACCGTCGCCTTCGAGTTTTTCCATAATAAAACCCTCGCCACCAAACAGTCCGGTACCCAGTTTGCGCTGGAACTCGATGCCTATGCTCACGCCTTTGGCAGCACACAGGAAGGCATCTTTTTGGCAAATAATTTTACCGCCCAGTTCCTGCAGGTCGAGTGCGACGATTTTCCCAGCGTAAGGTGCAGCAAAAGCCACCTTCTGCTTGCCCGGAACGGTGCTGGTAAAAGCGGTCATAAAGAGGCTCTCGCCTGTCAACATCCGCTTGCCGGCGCTCATAAGTTTTCCAAAAATACCGGAATCCTGGCCGCTGCCATCTCCAAAGATGGTGGACATCTGAATGCCTTCATCCATGTACATAAAGCTGCCGGATTCGGCCACTACAGTTTCCTGGGGATCCAGTTCAATTTCGATGCATTGTAATTCTTCGCCAAAAATGCGATAGTCGATTTCGTGATTCTTGCGCATGTTGCGTTTGTTGTTTGGTGGTATATGGGCTGAGGAGGTAAAAAGCAAAGGTCCTTTCGGGCACTCGCTTGTAGCGAAATTGCACCCAAAAGGACCTTCAAACAAGGGATTAACGACGAGTATCCGTATTTTTTCGGCGAATCGCTATTCCCACTTGAAATATAAGCCCAAACCTACTCCGGGGCTTTGGGGCACGTTGCGTGCCCACACTGCACCCGCGCCTGTGAGCGCAAGACCTGTAAAGCGGTTGATCTCCCAGATTCCTTTTACGCCTATAGACAACCAGCCCTGATCATTTACATACAGCCCGGTATAGGGGCCTGGAAATGGTGTGCTGGCGCCATCCTCTACGGGCATAACCAACTCGGGAGAAACCCACCAACCAAACCGGACCAACTTTATAACCAGCCTCAATGCCCGCATTGGCAAAATCGTAAAAATCATTGCTCCGATAGCCGTAACCGGCATAGGCATAACCATACGCTTTCCCCCAGCCTTTACCAACACTTAGCATTGGCAACAGGGTAAGTGCATCGTAGTCGCTGCGCAGGCCCGATGCATCATCGGTTTTTGCCGTAGGCAAGGAGGCTTTTAGGGTAGCGGCCAATGCAAAATTTTCCGTGTTGAACTGGTGCCGGATAGCAACTCCAAGGTTTCCCAGTGCACGCAATGTACCCGGATTGTTGTTTTGAAAGCCTGATCCATCCACCGCCTCTCCCGTTTTCAAAAAACGCAAAGGAAGATCAACAACAAGGGTAGTATGCTTGCTTATCCCATACTCACCATAGAGCTGAAAAGTACCCTCCGACACTTCACGCGGAAGTAACACCTCATCAAACAAGGTATTGTAGGTAGGGATAAAATTCCCGGATGCCTGCAGGTAAAAACCCGCTTTGCTGCGAGCCCAGGGGCTTTGAGACCAACCCGAACTAACAGCACAGCACAGCAATATCAAGACAGCATACCGCATTGTCTTAGGATTTTTTGAATTCGCCCTGGATACTGGCTTTCAGTACACGGATAAACGTTTTTTCATCGCTCATGATGCGCACAACATTGTCTTCAATCTTGGTGACCTTGCCGACGATACCCGAGTTGGTTACAACCTCCATGCCTTCTTTAAGGCTATTGATGAAACTGGTCTGATCCTTCTGCCGCTTAATCTGCGGGCGAATCAAGAAAAAATAAAATACAATAAGAATAAGAAATGGGAACGCAAGACCGATCAGGGAGTTGCCACCAGCCGGCGCCTGCAAAAAGATAGTGGAAAGCATAAATAATTGATTTGAATGGATGAGTCTGAAACTGGGCCCAGGCTATTTATAAAGCCTGGTACAGCAATTAAAAAATACGCATCTGGCTGCGAACAACCAGATGCGCAAAATTAGTTTTTTTGAACAACTTACCTACTGTATGGAAAAGAGCGCGTTGTCCAATCCCGAATTCAATTTGAAACTGTTCAGTTCAACTTTAACCGGAACCGGGAAAATGCCCCCGATCATGAGGGTTTGCGGGAAAAGCACCCCGTCGGTTTCTTTGTAGTCCATCATGTCGTTGGTTACGGTCACTGGGCCTTCCGGACCTTCCTGCAGGGTAAGCTCCCGGAGTTTGAGACTGGTGCTGATGTCGTAATACTCCGTTGATTTTTGCCATCAGCCCGCTCTATTTCCATCACGTAAGCAATGGCGCCGTTCACCACTTCCACGCCTTTCAGGGTAAGTTTATAAGAACCCTCCAGATACTTTGCCTCTTTACAAAAGAGGGCCTGCTCTTTCATATCCAGCAGTCCTTCGCCTTCAATGGGCCGACTGGCGCCGCCCATGCCATACTCGATGCCTTTTTCACCGTCAAATATTTGCTTGGAAAGCACTTGCCCCGACATGGAAACTTCCACGACAGCCTTGGTATTGTCTTTTTTAAGTGTTTTGAAGGTAATCGGAGGTCCGGCGCCTTTCATGGTACCAACAAATTCTAGGTCTTTCAATGCCGCCAGTTTGCTGGTGCCTCCAATGGCATTGATGTAGTCGGTAATGATGGTTTCAGCCGTAACACCGGCTGGAATTGCCATATTAGCGGAGTTATCGGGATTACCATAGATGTCGAAATATTTGATTTTGCCATCTGCTGCGAACTGGGCCAGTGATTTGGCCACATCATCGCGGTTTCCGACAACCAGGATGTGTGCATGATCCGGGCGCACATATTTTTTGGCCATCATCTGGATCTCATCTGCACTCACACTCTGCAGTACTTCGATGTATTTTTCGTAATAATCGGCGGGTAAATTGTAACGCGCTGTTGACAGGGCAAAGCCAGCCACTGTTCCCGGCTGCTCGAGGCTTTGTGAAAACTGGCCTGTCAATACATTTTTTACCAGTTGCAGTTCTTCAGCAGGCACTTTCTCATCGCGGAGCTTGTTCAGTTCCTTCATAAATTCGATGACCGAGCTGTCGGTCACTTCATTGCGGACACTGGCCGTACCACTAAAAGAACCCACCAAATTATCCGGATTCAGTGCGGTGCGGGCGCCGTAGGTGTAGCCATGTCCTTCGCGAAGGTTGGCATTTACACGGCTGTTGAAATAGCCACCCAGGATAGCATTCATTACCCTGGCGCGGATCACGTCGGGCTGGCCGGGGCGAAGTTCAACAGGGTAGGTAATCTGCAGCACGGATTGTACGGCACCGGGCTTATTTACGAAATCTACCTCCGTCTGGTCTGGTGGAGCAGGTACGCCGTATTCGTGCTTGGGCACTTCGGCTTTTTGCCATTTGCCAAAATATTTCTTGGCATACTGCTCGGCCTGGGCCTTGGTAATGTCGCCTACCACAACGAGATAGGCAATATTGGGCTTAAAGTAAGTATTGTAATGGCTGCGGATTTGATCGAGCGATATTTTGCCAAGCGTTGCCTCCGTCATGACTTCACCGTACGGATGCCCTTTGCCATAGCGCAATGCTGAACCTACATTGTTGGCGATGGAATTGGCATCGTCTTTTGAATTCGCCAATGCGCTCTCTGTACGGGTTTTGGCTTTGGCCAGTTCTTCTTCGGGGAAGGTTGGGTTGAGCAAAACATCCGACATGAGTGTCAGCAGCTTATCACTGTGCTTGGAGAGGCAGCTGCCTGAAACACCATTGGCATCAGAGGAAAGGGAAGCGCCGATAAAGTCAACCGCTTCATCAATCTGTGCTTTACTGCGGGTTAGGGTCCCTTTGGTGAGCAGCTCTCCGGTCATATTAACATAACCTGCCGCATCGTTTTCCAACACCGGATCATAGTCAACAAATACCCGATAGGAAACGCTGGGCAATTTGTGATTTTCCACCACAATTACCTTTAGGCCATTGTCGAGGGTAAAGGCCTCCGATTTTCCGATTTGGATTTTAGGCGCGGAGCCAGGAACCGGGGCATTTTTACGGACATCACCGGTTGGGATTGGGATAACAGGCGCCTGGCCTTTCTCCACCTTTGCCGGTGTAGTTGCCATGGTTTTTTCACCTGTTTTGGGGGTACAGGCCATGAAGAAACCTGCCACCATCAGACTGAATAACAATATCTTTTTCATAAAATAATTTTCAAATTTAAAAGTCGCAATTCAATTTATCTGGGCTTTAGCCATTGGTCTTTGGCTTTGCTCCGAAGGATTAACTATTTGGTTTTCAATGCATTAGTTTTTAACAAAATATTCGTTGATAAATAATGCACATGCTGTTTTAAAAAGGGTGTTCAAAATTTAATTCCGATTTCTCCGGTATTTGATTACACAAGGCACCAATAACCGAGATCGAAGCCAAAGACCAACACCCAATGGCTAAAGTCCAGTTAAAAAGGTGTTCAATATTTAATTCCAAATTTCCCGGTATTTGATCTGGAAGGGTATATTAAACCAGGATCGAAACCAAAGACCAACACCAAAAGGCTAAAGCCTGGCTTAGGGTTGTTTCGGCTTCGGAAGCCAGTAGATTGTAATGCGTTGGTTTTTATTGAAATACTGGTTAGCCACCCGCTTCAGGTCTTCACGGGTTACAGCGCGGTAGCGTTCCAACTCGGTATTGATCAGGTTCGCATCGCCAAAATACATTTCATAGTTGGCCAAACTTTCAGCAATTCCGGCTACAGTGTTGTTGGAGGTTACGAAATCGTTCTCCATCTGGTTTTGCAACTTTTGATATTCGGTTTCAGAAATGAGGTTGGTTTGAACTTCTGTGATAACCGAATCAATTTCATTTTCCAGATCAGCGGGGTCTACGCCCATGTTGCCAATGCCAACAAGTATGCTGGCGCCCGGATCCTCCAGCGCCATGGGAAATGATCCCGCGTACAACGCCTTCTGCTTTTGATCCACAATGGTTTTTGCATACGGCTGCTCTCACCCTGGCTCAGCAACATGCTCAGCATTTGGATGGCGTAGGAGTCTTTGGTGCCTTGTGCCGGAATACGGTAGGCTTGTATGACTGCAGGCAACTGTACATTATCGTATACCGTATCGCGAATAGAACTGGTCAGCGGTGGTTCGGTAATTTTGGGTCGGAATATTTCATTTTGTCCGCGTGGAATGTCTTTAAAATAAACGTCGATCAACTTTTTGGTTTGTTCAATGTCTATATCCCCGGCGATCGAGAGGATAGCATTGTCCGGACGATAAAAGTCTTTGTAGAAGGTCTTATAATCAACTTCCTGAGCAGCATCCAGGTGCTCCATGGAGCCAATGACGGAGTGATGGTAGGGGTGCACCGTAAACAGACGGCTCATGGTTTCTTCCAGCAAACGGCCATAAGGCTGATTGTCGACCCGCTGGCGGCGCTCTTCCTTCACTACCTGGCGCTGGGTTTCAATACCTACTTGTTCTACCTTGGCCTGAAGCATGCGCTCACTCTCGAGCCAAAGGCCAAGGGCCATTTGGTTGGATGGCAGTACTTCGTAATAATAGGTGCGGTCGTACCAGGTGTTGGCATTGTTGAAACCGCCGGCATTGCTGATGTAATCGTCAAACTGACCACGCGCAACGTTTTCCGACCCTTCAAACAGCAGGTGCTCAAAAAAGTGGGCAAAACCAGTGCGGTCGGGCTTCTCATTTTTGGAACCTACATGGTACATGACCGAAACGGCTACGATGGGGGTGGAATGGTCTTCGTGCAGCAGCACTTTAAGCCCGTTGGGGAGCTCGTACTCCGCGAATTTGATATTCTGTCCCCACATTGCCGTCGAAAGCAAAATAAAAAGGAACAATACACTGAGTTGTTTCATAATAAAGTGGTGAAAAGTTTAAAAATCAATGGGGCTAAAATCGGGCGCAAAGTTGCGAAATTCCGGCTGAAACCGGGCGCTGGATTAGATGAATGTTTGACTTCCTTCGTCAAACGTAGCAGAAATCCTTGCAACCCATAGCGTACCATGGGCAAAAAAAAGGGCGGCCAATAGCTGCCCGCCTATCCTGGTTAAGTAGAGAAATCAAAAAAGAACCGCTGCGCGGTGTTTCAGACGAACTTGTCGGCGCAAGATGAAGAAGCAAACGCATCCGGCTTTGCTTTGAACACAAAACCCATGCTGAGGATGTAGCCCATGGCTTCTTTGAGCGCCGTGTTGCTTTCGAAAGCCGGATCGGTATTGATGTCGGCATGTACCTCCAGTGCAACATCGTGTTCATCGAGCAGGCCGCAAAGTGCGTAGGCCACTTCGACCGAACGGCCCACCTCCAGAATCATCCGTTCGCGCAAGGACATTTTGCGCCTGGTGGTATCATTGGAAATGAACATAAACCCTCCGCGTTTTTCCCGAAGAAATACAATGACGGTGGCAAAATGTACTTCCTCACCAATAACCTGTGAATCGGTGCCGATACAAACCTTCATCTTGTAACCGGCTGCTTTTTCCCGGACAATTGTTTCCGATACGGCCTCCAACAGGGGCTGCTCGATACGTTGTCCGTTTAGTCTTCTCCATTTCATGCGATAAACGTTAATTGGACAAATATTGGCTTAAAAATAGTTCAATCCCAAAAATAGTTGTTGGTCTGGCGAGAAATTAACGATTTATTAATTTATACTCGAAATAAAGTGGTTTGCGAATGCTCACTTGTCCTCAGCCCTCCTGGCTGCGTTATAAATACGCGCCGATGCGCTGCATCGCCTGCGTTTTATGCCTTGCGATTAGAACTGATGACTGCGCGATTATTTTCGCAAACCACTTTACTTCGAGTATAGCATACTTTTACCAATCCAAGCGCGCAACACATCAGCATGTTTCCCGACGGCCCTTTTTTAGTCTGTTAAAATTTTAGACCTTGCCCGCAATAACTGCCCCTGGCGTATACGGAAAAGACCGAACCAACCTTAAACTGATTATATAATGCCAACTGCCAAACAAAAGTTCCTTCGTCGTGTCAATTCCAGCCCTATTTTTGGGTTTTACCTTTTTTTAAAACTCCCTGCTGCCTGGTTCATGGGGGTGCGTCTGCGGCATACCGATGGGGTTCGGTCGGAGGTCAGCCTACCCTATTCCTGGCGATCGCAAAACCCATTTCGCTCCACTTATTTTGCAGCGCAATGCGCTGCTGGTGAACTCGCTACCGGCATCCTGGGGCTTGCAGCACTACAGGGGCAGCCTCCCGTTTCTATGCTGGTACTGAATCTGGAAGCGGCATTTTACAAAAAAGTAAACCAAACCCTCCTCTTCCACTGCGACCAGGGAGAAATGGTAAAGGCGGCCGTTCAACAAACCCTTGATACGGATATGCCGCAGGTAATCACTTTAACAGCAACGGGCTGCCTCCCCGATGGCGGAGAAGCAGCCCGTGTCCAGGTTACCTGGTCGTTCAAAAAGAAATAAGGCGGTGCAATGGTTTCCTACTGAATCATCAGTTCGTATGGCAGCCGTGCCTGGATGCCGCGACTTTCTTTGAAATCCATCATGGTCTTGTAGGCAGGGTACATATCACCCAATTGGCTGCGGAGCATCCAGTTTTTGATGCTGTCGTCGCGATCCTTGGACTTGGTGATTTTGTCCATAAACTGCTCAATGCCGGTTTTCGTTCTCGGATACTCTGTGGTCCGGTATTTTTCTAGTCCGGCGAGTGAAGCCGCGGCGCTCATGGCGCGGTCAAGGCCCCCTAAATCATCGACCAGACCGATCGATTTGGCTTTGTTGCCAGGCCATACCCTGCCCTGTGCAATTTCATTCACCTGGTCGCGGGTCATGTTCCGGCCTTCGGCCACCTTCCTGAGGAAGTCTTCATATACCCAATCGATGCGGCTCTGTATGATCTTGCTTTCATCGGGTGAAAAATCATAAAATGGCGTGCCAAAGGCAGAATATTTACCCGTGCGAACGGTGTCCATGGTGATGCCCAGATTGTCTTTCATCGTCTTCTGCAGCACCGGTATGATGCCAAATACACCAATGGAACCGGTAATGGAATTGGGTTCCGCAAAAATACTGTCGGCCGAGCAAGAGATATAATAACCGCCGGAAGCGGCCACATCACCCATGCTGACTACTACAGGGCGACCAGTAGCCTGGAACAATTTGATTTCCCGTAAAATATTTTCGGAGGCCAGTACACTGCCGCCAGGAGAGTTAACCCGAAGAACCAGTGCTTTGATGTTTTTGTCTTCCCGGATTTTGCGCAGCATTTTGACATAGTCGCCGTCGTACACATCACCGGCGTCTGTGCTCCGGCCGTCCTTGATGGTGCCTTCGGCGTAGAGTACGGCAATTTTATCTTTGGAAGAAATGTCGATTTTCTTCACCCTGGAGTCGAAGTATTCGTTTGCAGCGATCAGTTTCACCTTGTCGGTTGGTTGCAAACCAATAAGGGATTTGATCATGTTGTGCGCTTCGTCTTCGTAGGCGATTTTATCGATAAGGTGCGCTTTCAATGCCCCCTCTGCACCAGCGCCTTCAAAGTTGTCGGCAATCCGGCGGAGTTCGTCTTCCGGAATGTTGCGGCTGGCAGCAATATCGTGGATAAAAATATCGTACAAGGAATGGAGGTACTCCGCACTTGAAGGCGGTTTTCATCGCTCATTTTATCCATGCGCAAGGGTTCTGTAGCACTTTTGAACTTCCCTGCGTAGAAGATTTTCATTTGAATATCCAGTTTATCCAACATGCCTTTGTAGTACATGATCATGCTGGACAGACCGCGAAAATCCACCGCACCAACGGGGTTCAGCAGTACAGAGTCGGCAACAGAGGCCAGGTAGTAGGCATTTTGCGTGTAATATGGCGCGTAGGCTACGATGAACTTGCCCGAGGTTTTAAAATCTACGAGAGCGGCCCGCAGCACGGAGGAGGTCGCCTTACCGGCAGAAACGACCGTTCCGTCGATGTAAATACCCTTGATATCAGGGTCGGTTTTTGCTTTTTCTACGGCCTTAACCATATCGGTCAGGCCGACAACGTCCTCCTGGTCAAAATCAAATGGATCCATGGGAAGATTGTTGGTCTTCTCGGGGATAGGCATGTCAAAATTGAGTTGCAGAACAGAATTGGGCCCTATCGAAACTTTTGACTTTTCGGAGGCACTTCCAGCCAGTGATGCCAGCATACTAAAGCCAATAAACGCCAGTAAAACCAAGGCCAGGGCTGTGCCTAGGCAGGATGCGAAGAGAAACTTGAAAAACTGGTTCATATGTTTATCACTTAAAAAATTAACCTAAAACGTTGGGTGAAAAGCAACGACACAAAGTAAACACGGCTTAAAAGCAAAGGTGCTGGTTTTTAGATAAAAGTCGGCTTTTTCGGGATAGAACAGGAATTCTGGTTGCTGTTGGTTGGGGAGGAGGAGGAGGAGAGGAGAGGAGAGGAGAGGAGAGGAGCGCCTGAGAGCAAAAATAAAAATATCAGGCATCGAAAAGTGGGGGAATTGGCTCTAAGGATAATTTTGGCCGTGCAAACCGTCACCAGTTGTTGGGAAATAGTGGTACATTTAGGCGGTTTAATACGCTCGCTGAATACATTACTTCCCGTACGGTATAATTTTATGATAAACATTAACTGTAATTGAGCAGATTTGCACTGCTCAAGCCACCTGAACAGTACCCTATCCAGTATGCTCAAACTTCCAAAACTACTTTCCGCGTCTGTCCTGCTGCTGACCGCGTTTTCGCTACAAGCGCAAGTATTAGAGGTTACCGGCGCCAATGTTCCACCTTTTACCCCGCAAAACCTGATTACCAATGTTTTCCTTGGCGACGGCGTTGACGTCACCAATGTGACCTATAATGGGGTAAATACTGCGGTAGGCTATTTTACTGGTGGCACCAATTCCATTGGCCTTGAAAGAGGCATTATTCTGACCAGCGGGACGGCAAGCCTGGCAGCGGATTTTGGCATGTCTTTTTCTTCCGTTGACAATACCAGCACTGCTACCGACCCCGATTTGGCCGCTACTGCTACTTCTGCGCTCAATGATGTGGCGGTGTACAGTATTACTTTTGTACCGACCTCCGACACCCTGCGGTTCCGCTACTGCTTCGGTTCGGAAGAGTACCCGGAGTACGCCTGCAGCCCATTCAACGATGTATTTGGATTCTTCATCCAGGGCCCTGGCTATCCCACACCTACCAATATTGCCAAAGTTCCCGGCACCAACTTGCCAGTAACCATCAACAACGTTCACCCTGCCAACCCTGCCTACAACTGTGGGCCATTCAATGCCCAGTATTACAACGACAACAACAGCACCAACCTTCAGCCTTGTTACGATGGTTACACCGATGTTTTTACAGCAGAAGCCATCGTGGTACCCTGCCAGCAATACACCATTAAACTGGCCATTGCAGACGTAAGTGATGGCATTTTTGATTCTGGTGTTTTTCTGGAAGCCAAAAGCTTCGGGACCAGTTCTATCCGCGTGGACATCGCCACCCCTAGTCTGGATGGCGCTGTCGCAGAAGGCTGTGCCTCCGGAACCCTTACCTTCGAACTGCCCGTTCCCTCTACCCAGGATGTAGCCATAGACTACAATGTTTGGGGAACCGCCACCAATGGTGTTGACTATCAGACCATTCCAGCCGGACTGATTATCCCTGCAGGACAAACCAAACTGGTGATTCCGATCGTCGCTTTTGAAGACAATATGACCGAATCGCCGGAATACATCGCCATTGACGTGCAACGCGACCCCTGCAACCGGGATACCGTTTTGATCTATATCAGAGAAAACAACTTGTTGCCCCCGCAATTACCCTTGGACACCTCCTTGTGCCTGAATGGACCGGCCATCGAACTCGATGCCACGCTCCCCATTCCATTACCTGACCCTCCAAGTTTCAGCAATACCACCGATTACAGCATTTCGCCAACGAATACCGCTGTGGTCTCCACCATCAATGTATTTGGTGTACAACCTCCGGTATTGGGCGCAAATGTGTTCCGTTCGGTTTGTTTCAATGCTATTCATCCCTGGGTGGATGACCTCGACGTGTACCTGATTTCTCCCGGCGGGCAGTTTGTGGAGTTGACCACCGACAATGGCGCCAACGGAGACAATTATACCAACACCTGTTTTACCCCGGGTGCTACCACCATTATCAGCGATCCCGGCCCCTTCGCCCCCGCAAGCTCCGCGCCATTTACGGGCGACTGGCTGCCGGAAGGACCATTTTCTGATTTATGGGACGGTTCTTTCCCAACCAATGGCCTGTGGAAACTTCAATTGATCGATGATGCCAATGGTTTCAATGGCACCTTGCTGGACTGGACCATAACTTTCGAACCCTCCTACAAAGTGAATTACCAGTGGTTTCCGATACCCGGGCTAAGCTGCCGAACATGCCCTTTAACCAACGCAAGTCCACAGCAGAGCACCACCTATACGGTAATCGCCACGGACTCTGATGGTTGTGAAGTCAGCGACTCTATCTACATCAACATACAAAATGCGCTGTTGGCGCCGCAGGTAGATTGCATCAACTCTACGGTCAGCAGCATCACTTTTTCCTGGAACAACATTCCCAACAGTTTTGGCTATGAAGTCAACATCGATGGCACCGGTTGGGTCCCCGCAAACGGCGACACCACCCATACAGTAACCGGACTTATTGCAAATTCGGTCGTTAACATCGAAGTGAGGGGTATTAACGGCACTTTGCTGTGTGTTCCCAATGTTGGCGTCAGCAGCTGCTCAAACTGCCAGTCGCCAGCGTTGAATGCTGTTGTAAAAAGTGTTTCATGCACCGGCAGCGTAGATGGGCAACTCACCATCAACACCGACAATTTTAATCCGCCTTACGCTTTTGCCCTGGGCGCTCAAAACAACAGCACGGGGGTATTTAGCGGCCTTGCCATTGGCCCTTATACCGTCACGGTGACCGATGCCTCCGGTTGTTCTGCGCAAATTAACGCAAGCATTACAGCGCCAAATGCGCTAAGTGTCAGCGCTGCTACCGATCAGTCTGTTGCCTGTTTTGGTGGCACAGAGGGCCAGGTCAGTGCACTTGGCTCGGGGGGGACCGGGAATGTAAATTACCTGTGGAGTTCACCCGGCAATCCGACAAGCCCGGTTGTATCCAACTTACCTGCCGGTACCTACACCGTAACCGTCAGCGACTTGAATGGCTGCACCAGCGTAGCATCAACAATTGTTTCAGAACCAACCGAGGTTTTGGCCAGTTTGTCGCAACAAAACATCAGTTGTTTCGGAGCCAACAATGGTGAAGCTACGGTTACGGGCAGTGGCGGCAGCGGCACCTATACCTATTTATGGAGCAACGGACAAACTACCCCAACAGCCACTGGACTGGCCCCAGGGCCACAATCAGTCACCATTACCGACACCAATGGCTGTTCTAAAACCGCTGTTACGAGTATTTTACAACCCACTTTATTGCAAACACTGGCCAGCAGCACCGCAACCGATTGTAGTGGCGGAAGCAATGGTACGGCTACCGTAATACCCAGCGGCGGCACAATGCCCTATACCTACTTATGGAATAACGGGCAAAACAGCGCCACCATTAATGTACTACCCTCCGGCACCTACACGGTTACCGTCACCGACAACAACAATTGTACAAAGGTTCAAAATGCTGTGGTGAGTTCGCCCACCCCAGTTGCTGCAACACTTGCTCCGCTTAACCTGCAATGCAATGCCGACAACAGCGGCGAGGTGAGCGCGTCTGCATCCGGTGGCAACGGCAATTACAGCTACCTTTGGAGCAATGGAGTATCAGGCAGTACGGTTACCGGACTGCCTGCCGGAACCATAACCGTAACCATTTCCGACCAGCTGGGTTGCAGCACAACTGCCCAGACGACCTTAAATGAACCTACAGCCATCAGCGTGACGGCTAATTCCAGCACTGTAAGTTGCTATAACAGCAGCAATGGAACCATTAGCCTCAACCCGCAAGGCGGTACACTGCCCTATGTTTACTTGTGGAACACCGGAGCAACGACGCAAAACCTAAGCAACCTCCTGCCCGGCAATTACACGGTTACAATAACCGACATCAACAATTGCAAACTTACCACACAGGCGATCATCAGTGCACCGCCGCCAATTTCAGGCACACTGACCAGTTCTAATTTGTTTTGCCATGGCGACAATTCCGGAACCATTACAGCCAATATCGGTGGTGGAACAGGTACACTTACTGGCGTTTGGACTGGGCCGAATGGCTTTTCTGCGAATGGCTTCAACCTGAGTGGCTTGAATGGCGGTACGTACAACCTGCTGGTAACCGATGTAAACGGCTGTACCTATACCAACACCAGCATCCTGTTTGAGCCCAGTGAAATGATGTTAAGTTTACCATTGGTGAGCGACACCACCTGCTTCAGTGCGTCTGATGGGCAGGCCAGTGTGACTGCCTCAGGCGGTACTGCACCCTATACTTATTTGTGGTCGGTTGCAACACAAACCGGGCCATCCATCGCCAACCTTAACGGTGGACAATACACCGTCACGGTTACGGATGCTGCCAACTGTATGCTTAGTGCCAGCACCCAAATATTAGAACGCGAACAGGTACAAGTTAACCTGGAAGGCATCGATCCTCATTGCCACAACGGCAACAACGGTCAGGCCGTTGTACGACAGGTTTCCTACGGCAGTGTTGCGGCAAGCATCAATGGGTTCAGTTTCATATGGAGCACCATCCCGCAACAAACCGGCATCACCGCCATCAATCTTTCACCCGGACAGGTTTATTCCGTTACAGCAACTGATGCTTCGGGCTGTACAGGGGTACAAAGCCTGACGCTTAACAATCCCGACCCAATAGGTGCGGCTATAACGGTACAGGAAGATACCAAATGCTTTGGCGCAGTTGATGGTACCGCTACGGCCACAGGTGTTGGCGGTACGCTACCCTACAGCTATTTTTGGACAGCCAGCGGAGGCAATCAAACCACGGCCCAGGCGATTAATCTTTCAGCAGGGACCTACAAGGTAACTGTTACCGACAGCCGCGGCTGTTCTGCCACTACAGTGGCCACCATTAACCAGCCTCCGGCCCTTGTGCTGAATCTTGCGGCACAGGCAGTCCCCTGCTTTGGCGACGGCGACGGTAGTGTAATGGCCCAGGTGACGGGCGGCGTTTCACCCTACCAGTTTGCCTGGAACAACGGCGCGAGCACAGCACAGATCAATCAATTAACGGCTGGAGTGTACCTGTTAACGGTAACCGATGCAGCGTCGTGCACCCATACTGCTTTTGTGGAGGTGACGCAGCCGCAAGCGCCGGTTGGCATCACAGCCACGGCCCTCTCCCCCCGGTGCTTTGGAGCAAGTAATGGCAGTATAAGTTTGCTTGCCACCGGTGGCGCAGCACCCTACCGATATAGTTTGAATGGTGGCCCCTCCAATGGATCGCCCTTGCAGATTGGGCTGAAAGCCGGCAATTACGATGTTTTAGTAACCGACAAAAATGGGTGCACCACCACCTTGAGCAACATTGAGGTGCCACAACCCGATGCCGTTTTGGTCGACCTGGGACCAGACATAACCGTTGAACTAGGGCAAGGCACCCAACTGGACGCTATCGTACAATTTGCCATTGAGCCCGTTGACTATGCTTGGGACCTTGCTTCACACGACCTGCTAAGTTGTGTAGATTGTCCCGATCCCTACATCGACTCTATCTTTTTTGCCCACACCTTTACGTTGAAAATCGTTGATGCCAATGGCTGTGCTGCCAGCGATCAAATTCAGGTACTGGTTGACAAACCCCGCAAAATTTTTGTCCCCACCGGATTTTCACCCAATGACGACCTTAGCAATGACAAATTGATTGTACACGGTCAGACCAGCGCAAAAGTGTTGCATTTTCAGGTATACGACCGTTGGGGAGAGATGGTATTCCAGGCCGACAACTTTACGCCAAATGATGCCAGCAACGGCTGGGACGGAAATTTCAGGGGTAAACCCATGAACCCTGGTGTATATGTTTGGGTGGTTGAAGCGCAATACATGGATGGCGTAACAGAAGTTTTCAAGGGTAATACGACGTTGATCAGGTAACCAGACATTGCCTAAAGTGCCTAAAAAAATGGGGTGGCTTCTACACGAAGGCACCCCATTTTTTGGGTTTTACTTTGCTCAACAATCTTTTACTTCGTAGGCTTGGTTTGCACCAGCAAGGTTTTCTGATCTTGGGTAATAGTGTAGGTAATGATGATATTGTCTTTTTTCGCCATGACCATTCCGCCCTCTGTGCCTGCCGTCACCCCGGTCTTATACCCCTCATCCTTGAGTTGTTGCTCGTAGGTGCGCAAATCCCCAACTTTCGCAGTTTTGTCGAGGTAAACCGTCCAGGATTCCATGCCACTGATGGTGGTCCGGTAAAAATTGATCAGGGTGACGCCTGCTGGCCGGGGCACGATACCTGGCATATCAATCGGCCAGTTAGGTTCTGATGCCCCGCGATCTTTTTTACTCATGTCTTCAGCCGTTGGCGGTACCGTCAGGCTTGCGCTGGCACCTGGTTGTGGACGGTCGGTCCCCGGCGTTGCAGGAGTGGATTGTGCTGCCGGCTTGTCTTGGTTACAATTGCTTAAAAACAAGGATACGCCGGTTAACAGGAAGGCAAATGCCAGTCCAAACAAAATAGTTTTTTTGCTCATGCTATAAAATTTATAAAATAGTGTGTCAGGAAATCTTGAAGGAATTTAAGCAATGCCTGTCAATCTCTTTACCTTTGCCGCATTATGTACATACTGTTGATCTCCATTGTAATTGGCCTTTTTGTCGCCATGTTGTTCGTCAACCTGTATTTCCGCGCAAAGGTACTGAAAGTATACGGTGTGTTGTTGCGGAATAAAGTTGAGTTTGGGGCAGCCCATATTTTTAACCGCAGCAAACTCGAAGCGGAGGTTTTGCCAAAATATCCGGCATTCCGAAATGAAATCGAGTTGTTTATCAGTCACATGCGGTACTCTATTCGCATGGCAACAGTATTGATAGCACTCATCACGGCATTTGGTGCTGTCTTGATGTATTTCAGGTAAAATCATTGCGCCTAAACTGGACTTTAGCCATTGGTCTTTAGTCATTGGCTTCGATCTCGATTTAAAATACTGTACCAGTTTAAATGCCAGAAATATTGGAATTAAATTTTGAACACTCCTTTTAAAACAGCATGTGCATTATTTATCAACGAATATTTTTTTCTGAAAGTGCACACTTAACACAGCACCTAAAGTTCAGCTAAGCTACTAAACAACACTTCATGGCTTCCATAAAACTTGGCGTACTCGGCGCCGGACACCTCGGAAAAGTCCACCTCAAATGTGCGCTGTCTGCTGAAAACATCGAACTGGTGGGGTTCTTCGAACCCGATGACGCGAATGCGGCATCCGCAGTATCGCAGTACGCTGTGCAGCGGTTTGACTCACCTGAGGCCTTGCTGGCACAGGTTGATGCCGTTGATATCGTAACGCCTACCCCACTCCATTTCAATTTGGCCGCTATGGCCATCAAGGCTGGCAAGCATGTTTTCATCGAGAAACCGGTAACAGAAACCGTGGAGGAAGGCCTTGCGCTAATGAAGTTGGCTGAAAACGCGGGTTTAAAAATACAAATCGGCCATGTGGAGCGGTTTAACCCTGCGTTTACCGCCTTACAAGGCATGCCGTTGGCGCCCATGTTTATTGAAAGCCACCGCCTTGCTGCCTTTCAGCCCAGAGGAACAGAGGTGTCGGTCGTGCTGGACCTTATGATTCACGATCTGGATTTGGTTTTGCACATGATTCAAAGCCCGGTAAGCCAGGTCAGTGCCAGTGGAGTGGCGGTTTTGAGCAACACCCCCGACATTGCCAATGCCCGGGTTGAATTTGCCAATGGTGCAGTAGCCAACCTTACGGCCAGCCGCATTTCCCTGAAACAAATGCGGAAAATGCGCCTCTTTCAGCAGGATGCTTACATCAGCCTCGACTTTTTGGATAAAAACGCACAAATAGTGCGGTTATACAACCAGGATGCCGCTGATTTGCCCCCAGCAGAGCAATTGATGGAATTTGAAACCAATGCCGGTAAAAAGTGGCTACAACTTCAAATGCCGGAAACAGAACCTGTCAATGCCATTCAACGCGAATTGGAAACCTTTGCCGACAGCATCCTCCAAGATTCCACGCCTGCCGTTACCTTATCGGATGGCTTTGCCGCGCTGCAACTGGCCCACCAAATCCTGCGGGAGATGGAAATCCGGAAAAAAGCGGCAGATTTGTAAGCCTCGGCTGGGAATCTGGAGATGGAGGAGATGGAGGAGATGGAGGAGTTGGAGGAGATGGAGGAGATGGAGGAGGTGGAGGAGATGGAGGAGATGGAGGAGATGGAGGAGAAGTTTAGGTCAGTACAATTCACTGTGCCATTTTGCTTAAAACATCATCCTTCCATTTCTTATAAAACCCATACAATTATGAAAAAACTGCTGTTTACGCTACTGATTTTAGGCAGTGCCATACACCTGCTGGATGCGCAAACACCGGCCCAACTGGCTGATATAAAAACCTTTGAGCAAGCCCGCTACAAAGCGATCCTGGCCAACGACCTCAGTACCTTGGAAACCATGGTGGCGCCTGATCTTATTTATACCCACTCCATCGGTGTAGTAGAGAATAAGGCACAATACCTGGAAGCTTTGGCCAACAGCACCTACAAATTCTCCCGTTTTGAAACCGACAGCACCTTGTACCGCATGGTCAATAAAAATACGGCTGTAGCCACGGGCATATTGCGGGTTGCCGGGCTTGTACAGGGAAAGCCTTTTGATATTACGGCCCGTTTTTCTGCACTGTATGTGCGCCGGAAAAAGCATTGGATGTTGCATACCTGGCAAACGACCAAGTTGCGCTGACCCTTGACTTTCATCTTTTGCTGGGCCCATTTAAACCTTGCCCTATCGAAAGGCATTTTGGTAAAAATCAACCACACGTTCGTCGGTAATTACATCCTGATGCCTGATGGGGTGTTTCAACACAATACCTTCCAGCGTTCTGCAACGGCTCATGGCAACATACAATTGCCCGTGCTCAAAGGCGCCACCCTGTAAATCGATGACTACCTCATCAAAGGTTTTACCCTGGCTTTTATGGATGGTTATGGCCCAGGCCAGTTTGAGCGGGTACTGCCGGAAGGAGCCCACCGACTCGGTATCAATACCGCCACTGGCATCGCTCTTGTACCGGATAATCTCCCAGTCGGCCATAGCAACCTGAATGCTATTCCTTTTTCCATTGTCGGCTTTCACCTCCACCGTGATGCTGTTTGGTCCCAGCGCCGTGATTTTCCCAATGGTACCATTGACGTACTGCTTTTCGGAGTCATTTTTTACAAACATCACCTGTGCACCAATACGCAAGCGCAGCTGCGACTCCGTTGGATACAAAACCGGGTCAAAATGCCCTTTTACCTCGGCTTGATAGGACTGTTCTTCGGTATATAGTTGCTCCAACGCCAGACGGTTAATGCGGTCGGCTGTTGCATTGCGTGCGCTCAGCGTGATATACCCATCCGTTGCCATAAATGTGGGGTTGTACCGCTCATTGAGGTCTTCTAAATCGTCCTGATCAAGTTCGTTAACTCGGATGGCCTCCAGCAAACGCAAAAAATGCCGGGATTCCTGCCGGTACACCTTGCGCAATTCCAGCATTTCCAGGGCAAAATCAGGCTCCTGGCATACTTTTGCAGAGAAAAAGTATGCCGTATCGTAGTAATCGGTGAAATAGGCCGCTTCAACCGGGTCGCGGGTCACCACGGGCGGTAATTGAAACAGGTCGCCAAAGAAAACCACCTGAACCCCGCCGAAAGGGCGAAAATCCTCCCGGTTCACCCGAAGAAAACGGTCGATTCCATCGAGTAAATCGGCGCGCACCATCGATATTTCATCAATCACGAGTACCTCCAGATTTTGGAAAAGGCGTTTTTGGTCCTTCCTGGCAAGCTTCCGCGAGGCTTCCTGTGGGGTCACGATACGGGGTGGAAATCCAAAAAAAGAGTGAATGGTTTGTCCCTGTACATTTAATGCGGCAACGCCAGTGGGCGCCAGTACAACTGTTTTCTTTCTGGTCGTATTCCTGAACAACTGCAGCAATGTGCTCTTTCCGGTGCCGGCTTTTCCCGTAATGAACATGCTCCGATTGGTTTTTTCCAACAGATCGAGCACATATCTGAAGTCATCGTTTAGTACCAGGGCTTCCTTTTCAATCATCAGGTTACAGTTTCATTAGCCGATCCAGGTCGGCAGTGTCTACTGTTAACAATCCAACTTTAACGATCCGGGGCAAGGTTGCTTGCCAAACCCGCTCCTCTTCGAATATCCGCTGAAACATAGGAATCGCCTCCTCCATCCTGCCGGCATTGGCCAATCCAACGGCCGTCCAAAACTGCAACTCTGCCCGATCGGGTAATAGCGCCATGGCCTGACTGTAAGCCGCGCGCGCCTTATCCATTTCCTGTACTTCCATGTAATAATCACCCTTGTTCATGTATTCATATGCCGTGTGAACGGTGTACAAGCGCCGCAATTCAGCAATAGGTTGTGGACTGTCGTCAACGCGCAGGTCCACCAAACGCTCATCCCAGGGCTTTCCCTCGCTTTTGGGTGCTACGACCAATACCGCGGCCGACTGCTGCCCGCGGTAATCGCCACCGGCCGCTTGTGCCCCTTCCAGGGCCAACAGCAAACGCTCGGCCAATGGCTTTCCAACAGAAGATTCATATGCCCGCTGCATGCTGTTGCAAACTTCAGGGCCCAGCATCATGTTTGATTGTACGCTGAACTGGTGCCCTTCCGTATGGCAGGCGTCTTGGATGCAGTTGTCTCCCGTAAAGGAAGCCACATTGCCCGGGACATCCAAACTAGCTACCTGACGAACCTCCCGACCCGGATCTTCCGACAATAAACTGTCGAGCACAACTGCGGCAGGCATACCGGATTTCAGCATGGCCAGTCCCCGGGGGCCAAATGATTTGTTGACAAATGACTGCGTTGCCACCACCCCAACGCCAGCTTCCCCCCAGGATACTACTGTCCCTACCGAGAACCAATGGGACTGAACGGCAACGCCCATTTCTCCGGTTTGCTGATCACGGGCAACAATAGAAAAAGTATGCGCCAGCGGCTCTGCTCCAAATGCAGATTGCCCCAAAACCAACGTTGTTGGTGACAGGCTATACGATACCAGTAAATACAAGGGAAAAAATCGTTGACATACACGCATAGGGCTACAATTTTGATGTGGCAAGTGTTCAAAGCACGAATTCGCATCACGCCATAATTACTGAGCCTGTACTTATAAAACAATACAGGCTCAGCAAATATAACACAAGCACCGGCTTACCAAAGGAAAGTGTTGTGCCCCCTCTTCTGCTAATCTGGTTTCAGCCGGTTGAATAATCCAATGGACAACCCGATGAGCATCATAATCGACCCCAGCCAAACCAAATTGATGCCTGGAAAAAGAATCGCTTCCAGGACGATGTAATCCGAACGTGGCGCATTTTCTGCAATATCAACGGGCAAACTGCGCTGTATAGCATCAGCCTGGGCAATTGAAACGGTTAGAACTCCCGTTTTAGGATCGATATCGGAAAACTGAAAATGCAGTCCTTCTGCCGGCACCTCGTCCTTCAAACTAAAAGGTTGGTTGTTGCGGATCATGTATACAGGAGTCGCTGCGTACTGTTTTCCATTGGGCGTCTTAATATCAAGCATTGCCGCAACGGCGATATCGCCTGGCTCGGCGCTGTAGTTTTGGTGTTCCACATTGCGTTCTACCTTGGTAAAGCGCACATCATAACCCTTGTACTGAAAACTTTCACCCTCGTGCAATGGGAACTGTTCGGACTTGAGTTCTCCCTCTGTTTTAAAAATCTTCTCCATGGTAGCCTCCGTCAGGCGAATCCGCATTTGCATCTGCCCGATATCGGCAGGAAGGGTAAAACCACCCTGGCCTGGCCTGATGTACATGACCGGTTGAGCTGGATAACTTTTAGGATTGTCCAGGGAATACACCCGCAACTGCAATCCAAAAGCCAGGTCGCCCTTTTGAGGCTGATAATCGTGGTGTTGGGGCTGCTTGGTGATTCCTTCAACGATGATGTAATGTTTTTTTGTAAAAATGGTGTCACCAACGGTCGCATCGTACGACTGAAACTGCAGGCTGTCTTCCTGTGATTTTGCAAAATCACGGTCGAGTTCACCCCGAGGAAGCGAGGTAACATGGGTGAATATATCGCGGTTCCAGTAATGCTGGGTAGAAGGGTTCGCTGCCACAACTTTGGAAAACTGGCGGTCGTACATCACATTGGGCTCTAGTACAAATGGATCTCCCAGGAGGTTTCCATTGGCGTCGAGTTGCCGGAACTGCACTTTGAACGTACGGGTTTGTCGTTCAACGGTATCCTGCAAGTAGGTAGCTTCAAGCCCGTTTTTCATGGGCATAGGTGCTTCCTTCATCAGAATGATGTTCTGATTCATGGTTTTTGCATCAGCTCCCTCGATCAGCCCATCCATGGCAAATGGATTGGTAGAGAGCCATTGCTTATTCAAGCCCGTGCCCATAATACCGAGCACCAGCACGCCAAAGCCAAAGTGTGATACTGCGGAAGCGCCCAGTTTCAGGTTGCCTTTCAATACAGTAAAAAGATAGCTGGCATTTGCCACGAGGGTGAACATGGCAGCAAAAAGCAAGGCAAAATACTGCCAGGCATGAGCCTCCAGCCACATGGCATTGAGCATCGTCAGCAATACCGCGCCGGCTGTTGCAATGCCCATTTGAACACCAAATTTTCGAAACCAGCCCTGCCAATTGCGCTCATTGTAACGCATAAATTGCGCAATACCCGAAAGCAATCCCATAAAAACAGCAATCCACAATTGGTAGCGGTTGTGGTGAGCGATTGGATCCTTTAGGGCTGCGCCGATGTAATCAGGGCTAAAACTCTTGACAATTTTATTCCAAACCGGCAACGAGGTAGATCCGGTAATCAATACCGCAGAGAAAAAGAGTACCAGGGCGCCGATGAACATCCAGAACTCCCGTGATTTTACAGATTCCTCGCGTTTGATCTCGGGAATGCCTTTGATGCGACTGAAAAACATCACCAGCGACATCAAAGAGAAAATGCCGATGAAGAGTATCAGCTGCAAACCTAATCCCATCTCGGTGAACGCGTGGGCTGAAGTATCCCCCAGTATACCACTGCGCGTCAGATAAGTAGAATACAGAATCAGAATGAAGGAAAGCAGGTAATAGGCATAGGTGCTTTTGATCGAATAACCCGTATTCCGGGCGATCAGGTTGGCGTGAATGCCTGCAACCATGATTATCCAGGGTACCAGGGAGGTATTTTCAACCGGATCCCAGGCCCAGTACCCGCCGAAGGACAGGGCTTCGTAAGCCCAGGCGCCTCCCATCAGGATACCCGTGCCAAGGATAGCGCCAGAAAAGAGCGACCACTGTAAAGCCGGCCGGAGCCAGTCTTTGTGATCGCGCAACCAAAGGCCTGCAAAGGCAAAGGCAAAGGGCACTATTGTGGATGCAAAACCCAGAAACAAGGTGGGCGGGTGAATGGTCATCCAGTAATTTTGCAGCAAGGGATTCAGTCCATTGCCGCTAATCTTAGACAAATAATCTGCTTGCTGAAAAATAGGCGCATCCATCGTGTCACGAAGCAGGTCGAATGGACTGGCGCCCAGGCGCTTTGACCCAATGTACAGGCCCAATAACATGGAACCGATAAACCCTTCAGCCAGGGCGATAATCGTCATAACAGGGCCTTCCCACTTTCCGGAGCGGAGAATAAGGAGCACACCAAGGATAATATGCCAAAAACTCCACAGCAGAAAACTTCCCTGCTGTTCCTTCCAAAAGGCGGAAAAAGTATACTTAAACGGCAGGTCGTCTGAAATGTTAGACCAGGCATACTGGTACTCGTAATACTTGTTGACCAGAATAAAAAACAAACTGGCAATGATTCCCAGTGTAGCAAAGCCGTGCACTAAAAAGGAGAAGCGGCCAATGTTACGCCAGCCTTCCGACTCGGGCTTGTCGCGTTGCTGGGTTGCAAAAAAATAGGCCAATGCGGAAAGCAAACAAGCCGCAAAGGAAAGCACTACCAATAAATGACCTATTTGACCTGACTCATGGGTGAAGTATACAATAAAAACAGGTTTGGGGTTTCGGCCAACCGTTGTACTTCACTCCAGACATACAATGCATTGAAGGTTTCGCCATGCATGTCAAAACCTTTCGCATGAATTTGGCAACGGCGTTTTTCCTGCATCTGTGGGTTCATTTTAAAGTTCTTTTTGCCCGTCTGAAACAGGAACCAACGCCACATCAGGGTAAAAAATACCAGTGCCACGCCCATGGTCAGGATAACAGAAGGGGTCATCTTTCCCTGCCACCAAAACGTAAACCCCAGCACCAGCACTGCTATCACCATCCACCACATCATGCGGCGGCCACGGCCTTTCACGACGTAATGCCAGAGAAATTCGTTAAAGTCGGTCTCGCTGTATTGAAAATGAAGTTCGAATGCCTTCATGTTCAACTTTGCTTTTCAGATCGGATGTACACTTCCTGGTCCTTGTATTTGGAAGGACATTTCAGCAGCATGTCTGATGCATCAAATACACCCTCTTTCATGGCGCCCGTCAGCACAACTTGCTCTGAGCGCTCAAAATCCTGGGGTTTTCCAGCATGTAGCACCACTTTACGGACTTCACCTGCGTCATCGCGGAGATAAAAACTCATGTAATTGGGATCCTTCTCAGGATTGTATTCAATGGGCTGATCTTTTACCAACTGCCCAACGAGCTTGACGGCTTCACCAGACTTGGCTGCGGAGCTAAAGTTCGCATACGTCGTCACGTCGCGGCTGGCAGAGGTCAGAACGCCGATCGCTACGGCCACTACGACAATCGCAATTAACTGTGACTTTTTCATATAACCAGAGTAAATAGGTAACTTACATTGTTAACTGCAAAAGTAACACCTTTAATACTGGTTGAAAGTTATGGAACCGTCAAAAAATAATCAAAATCTTTATTTTACTTTTGCATCATCCAATCTCCATTCTTGAAAACGCTCTAATATGCGCTTAAACCCTGTCATATCGACGTTTGTCCTTGTTTCCTGCTCGTTTTTCACCAGTACGGCTCAGCAAACGACGCCCGTCGACTCCGGGAAAATATACCTCAATATACTGGATGAGCAGGTTCGGAATGGAAATTTTGAGAATGCGCAGATCGAAGCCCTACATTTCAGAAATTGGTTAACCCAAAGCAGCCAACCTTGTCAGGCCGAAGCCGTAACCCTGGTTAACGGCATTTATTTGGCCAATAAAGACATTCGGAGCGCCTATCAGTTTTTGGGTGAGGCAGAAATGGACGCCCGGTACGACCGCGATCCCGTCCGAAGAAGTCAACTGCTTAAAAGTCTGGTCAAAGCCTTCGAGGGTTGGGATGATCCCCCCAGGGCACTATCCAATCAAAAACTGCTGGAACAAGTTCGTGACTCCTCAACCGCTGACACCCTACGGGCACAACAACTGGCTTTTAAGGCTAGTCTGGACTCCCTTAAGGCCCGGTACCAGCTGGAATCAGGAGTGCGACCAAATCGAATCAGCATGGAGCGCAACCAGGCGGTTGTGCTGGGCGTGATTTCATTTGGCCTGTTGTTGGGCTTATTAATGGCAAACTACAAAGCCGCCCAACAATGGCGGAAACGACTATTGCACAAGGATATTGAAATGGACCTGTTGCGCGCCAACCTCCGTCCACAGGATAGCCTCCCCCCATTTGTCGTGGAGGCGCATCAAAAAGAGCAACAACAGCAAACCTATCCGAATTTTACGCAGGGTGAAGCATTAGATCAAACAGTATTGATAATTGAACCCAACCGGCAAGTGGTGTTGTATTTAAAATCACTTTTGTCCGATCAGTTTTTGATAGAAACGGCCCCTAGTGCCACAGAAGGCTTGCAAATGGCAAATAAATTATTGCCAGACCTGATTGTGTGTGATGCAGTTTTGAATGGCCAAACGGGTATTGATGTGTCACGCCAGATCAAACTCTCCGACAAAACCAATCATATTCCCATCATTCTCCTCAGCGAACGCTACGGCAATGAAGGCAAACTCGATGCACTGCGCGCAGGCGCTGAGGCCTGGTTCACCCGGCCGGTACTCGACAAGGAAATTGGGGTATCGGTTGCACAACTTCAGCAAGCGCGGAAGGAGCGACAGGCGGAATTTGCAACTTTCCTCCAGTTGTATTTCAGCAAGCACCCCATGGAGATGAAAGACCCTTTCCTGCAAAAAACGGTGGAATTGGTGGCACAAAAGCTTCGCGATCCGGATTTCATGGCCGATGATCTGGCGCGCGTGCTCCAATTAACCAACCACCATTTTAGCAAAAAACTCAAGGCGCTCACCGGAAAAGAGCCGGCGCAACTGATCCGTGAAATGCGGCTGGAAAAAGCCAAAGTGCTGCTGGAGTCCAGGGCAGTACTGCCGCAAAATGTCTCCGAATTGGTGGGCTTTTCTAATCCCGGATCCTTTGCCATGGCATTCAAGGATTACTTTGGAGAGAACACGCTGCTGCTGCGCTGATGACGAAAACCATGCACTTTGTCGCCGTTTTACCGCCAGATTCTGTCCAGGAGCAGGTGAACGGATTCAAGGAATACATTGCCCAAACCTGGGGACCCAGGCACGCCTTCCGGAGTCCGCCACACATCACCCTTTTACCACCATTTCATTGGCCGGCCGACCAGTTAAATGCATTAAAAACAGCGTTGCTGGAGTTTTCAGCATCCCGAAACCCCTTTGATGTCGGGCTTCTGAATTTTGACTTTTTCCCTCCTGGGGTAATCTTTGTCAACCCGGTTCCGAACCCTGATTTGACCTTGCTTTATCACGAGCTCCACACCCGGGTATGTACCCTGTTTGATCCTGCTACATTCCACATTGCAAGGCCCTTTCACGCCCACATGACCATCGCCCACCGGGACGTACAGCCCGCTGATTTCCCGGCGATAAGATCTTATTTTGAACAACAAACTTTCCAAGCAAAATTCAGGGTAAACAGGCTCACATTTCTTTCCCTTTATGCTCAAGAATGGGAAATTGATACCACCTTTCCATTTCAGCCAATCGAAATCATATGACCGAGGACCCGCTTTTATCAAGGATGTCACAGCAACTGGAAGTCTGGCGCCCACAAGCAGACCCTCGCGGTATTTTCCTGGGTTGCTACCATTTGATGACCCAAAACATGCTGCTGGGTTTGCAGGAAAAACGCTTTGCCAGGCCAGATTGGGTAGAAAAATTTGTCAGAGATTTTGCCGACTATTATTTCAGAGCGCTGGAGAACGAAGACATGGCGCCGCAAGCCTGGAAAATGGCGTTTTCCGCAGCGCCGAATCCCCGTATTTCTGCCATACAAAACTTAATGTTGGGCGTCAACGCGCACATCAACTTCGATCTGGCACTCACGTTGCGGGACCTTTTGCACCAGGATTGGGGAGCCATGACCGCTTCAGAAAAGGAACAATATCACAGCGACTACCTTGAGGTAAACAACATCATTGCGTCGACCATAGATGCCGTGCAGGACACCATTTTAGAGCCGGCCATGCCTGCCATGAAATGGGTAGACGATGTTTTGGGTTCAGCGGATGAATGGCTGACGACCCAATTGATAGCCCATTGGAGGGATCAAACCTGGGACATGGCAGTGCGCCTCCTTGAGCAGCGCCATGAAGATGAATACCAGGTACTTGTTGCCACACTCGAACGGGCAGCGGTTCGGCGGGCCCGGGCAATATCCGGCGAGGATTGGCCAGGGAGCCTGGCTGGACTGATCTTTCCAATGCGGTAGTACTGCGCGCAGCCATTAGATCATTCCGAATCAGGTTTTTCCCTGAAAAAAATAAAGGTAACATGACCTGGTCACTTCGGGTTACCCCGCCGTCACCAATATCCCTTGTGCGTTGATACCAGAAAATGTAAAATTGCCTCAATTGCCGGGCAACTGATTTCGGCAGTTCCCTACCGCAGTCTGCCCAGCACTTCCTTAATTCTACGAAGTGCCTCCCGCAATTGCTCCTCTGAAGCGGCGTAGCTGAGCCGGAAACAATTGGGGTCACCAAATGCCGAGCCGGAAACGAGTCCGACGTAACAACTGCTCATAACGTAGTCGCAAAAATCGTCGGCATTATGGATCGTAACATTACCATCAGTTTTTCCAAAAAAGGAGGTCACATCAGGAAACACATAAAAGGCGCCATCAGGGTGATTGGCTTTGATACCCGGAATTTCTTCCAGCATCGACAGTACGATATCCCGACGCTCGCGAAACGCTTCGCGCATGGCCTCGGTTGACGCAAGATCAGTGGTTAGCGCTATTGCACCGGCTTTTTGTCCGAATGAAGATGCTCCACTGGTTACCTGGCCCTGAATTTTGGAACAAGCATCCGCTATAAATTTTGGAGCGCCCATATAGCCCAGGCGCCAACCTGTCATGGCAAACCCCTTGGCGAAGCCGTTGACGGTTATGGTGCGATCTTTCACCTGAGGGAAGGACCCAATGCTCACATGCTGGTGCGTAAAATTGATGTATTCGTAAATCTCGTCGCTGATTACATATACGTCCGGATACTTGGCCAGCACATCGGCATAAGCCTCCAGTTCATGCCGGTCAAAAACAGTTCCGGTGGGGTTACAGGGCGAGGAGAACAACACAAACTTGGTGCGTTCCGTGATCGCCGCTTCCAGCTGCTCCGGAGTGGGTTTAAAATCCTTTTCTACCCCGGCATATACCGGAACAGGCGTACCACCGGAGAGTTTGATGATTTCCCAATAAGAAACCCAGTAGGGCGCAAACACAACAGCCTCATCGCCATCGTTCAGCATGGCCTGGCAGAGGTTATAAATCGACTGTTTGGCGCCGTTGCTGACCACAATTTGATCAGGTTTGTACTCCAGGTTATTATCGCGTTTAAATTTCTCACTAATCGCTTTGGTCAGTTCCGGAAGGCCTGAAACAGGCGTATATTTTGTGTATCCATCCTGCAAAGCCTGATACGCAGCATCCTTGATATGGTCGGGCGTATCAAAATCAGGTTCACCAAGGCTGAGGCTGATGACATCGTGCCCGAGGGCCTTAAGTTCCCGGCCCATTCTGGCCATTTTCAGGGTTTCAGATTCTGCGAGCCCCATGACGCGATCAGAGAGGATGTTGTTAGTGGTTGTCATGCTAAAAATGAATTTTTAAACGGGGCAAAGATAGGTTTTTTTTGAAGGTGGTTTATTGGATTGTTACATGGTTACCCGGATGCAAAAAAAAAGCCACCCCGAAAACGGGATGGCTTGTATTGCTAAATTGTTCGTCAATTACTGCTCAAAAGGGATGGTGAGCACCTGACCAACCTGGATCAAATCGGGGTTGCTCAGAATGTCGCGGTTGGCGTTGAAAATTTGCATGTATTTGCCTGCCTCTTCGTAGAAGTGCTTGGAAATTTTGCCCAAGGTATCACCTTTTACAACGGTGTACTTAGCGTAGTAGTCGTTGGTTTCCACTTTGATATCAGCAGCAATGTCTGCAGGTTGTGCTCCACCGATAGCCTTAATGGCATCCCAAAGTTGGTTCTTCTCGTACTGTGAGTGAACGGTACCTTTGATGTGCAAAACGCCATTTTCTTCTTTGACTTCGCCGTCTTTTGCACCGAGTTTTTCACCGAGATCGAGAACGGATTGATATTTGGACTGTACTGACATAATATAAATTGTTTTGGTAATAAAATTGCTTGATATGGCTTTGGAATATCGTTTTTCAACTGTTCCGCCATTGTGACGATCCTTGGGTCAAAAGTAACGAATCTTGCACAATTTTTCTAAATATCAGGTAAACACTATATTAAATTTGACAAGGTAAGACCTGGATTACTGGCCTTTATTGAAGACTAAACGCTTGTAACAACCCATCGTTATTTCCTATCCATAAGGTTTGCTTGTCTGGCATTGCGGCTGACCGAACATCTCCGTTAGCCCAGAGTTTATGACTGCGATTTGGAATACAAGTAAATTCCCCTTTTCGGGTTTGCATTAAAAGTACCCCATTAGAGGCATCCTGCCGGCCAGTTTCAACTTCCAATCCGCTGTCGTTGCCGAGCAACAACAAATCGGGCAATCCATTTTGGTCAAAATCTTGGCAAACGATGGCGTACATGGGCGCCACTTGTGCTTCATAAGGCAAATCATGTACCACAAAATGGCCGTTCTGATTTTCAAACCAGGCACTTTGTAACATTTTTGCATCGAGGGTTATGCCAGAGCGCAGCACTTCTGGTGCATACATGTCGGTAATGGCGGCATTGGCATAACGGGTGTGGCGGGGAAACAACTTTTTCACGTTGCCGGCACCAATTTGCAGCACCCAATAATCACGCATGATGGTACTGACATAATCTCCATTATCTGCAATGGCCACCAGTGGGTCGATACTGCCATTGGCATCCCAGTCTTTGGCAAACAACCGGAGTGGCGCCTCCGGGCTGGCCTTGTACCGGGTATTTAAGCCAAGATTGCCTGCCACCAGATCCTGATCGCCATCACCGTCCAAATCCACCGCCTGCAGGCAATTCCACCAACCACTGCTGTTTTCAAGTCCAAATTTTGTGGTCGCCAGGCTGTAAGATTGTCCATTCCATTGCAAGACCTGAATGGGCATCCATTCCCCTGCCAATACGAGTTCGGGGCGTTTGTCACCATCAAGGTCTGCGATTTGAACCGAACTAATCATACCCAAATTTTGCAATTCCGGCGCCAGTGCGGCGGTTACATCGCTATAAATGCCTTTGTCATTTTTCAACAGGTAACTCCTAGGGCCCATTGGAAAAAAACCAGGGATTACAGCGCCACCAATGAAAAGATCGAGATCACCGTCGCCGTCAAAATCAAGGGCGGCAACTGCCTTTGCGCTGCAACTGATCGCCGGCAATGCTTGCGCATCGCGGCTCAACTGGCCTTTACCATTGTTGCGGTACAAACGTGGCGCGTAATCCGCCCCATCTCTGGGCATTTCATTGCCACCAGAAACCACCAACAAGTCAGGATCGCCATCGGCATCGGCGTCGAACCACAAGGCACCTGTGTCCTCAAAACTGCGGTCAGCTGCAAAGGCTGGCTGGGGCATGCTCGAAAAACCGCCCGATTTGGATTGCACAAACAATTCTCCCTGCTGTCCCCTGGCGCCGCCTGCAAAAACATCCTCGAGCCCGTCACCATTGACATCTGCCACCGCCAAGCAAGGGCCCTGTCGGCTGAAGCGGTGCGGCAGTAGTTTTTCCTGGTCAAAATCTTCAAAATCGTTCTCCTGGTGGCGGAATTTGGGCGCCTTCCCATCCTTGGCAAATGTTACCGCAGAACCAACATCGGGAAGCTGTAGTTGACCTTCCCCGGTTTGTGCAAAATCAAGGATTAATCTTTGGTTGGGCTGAACCTGTTCGAGTCGCTGGTACCCGCCGCCAGGCCAGGCGACTTCTACCGTTACCGGGTTTTTATGCTCTCCCAAGCCTACCTGAAAAATGGGTTCTACGGAGGAATAAAACCCGCGATAAGGGCTCATTTCCATGTAATAATGTTGACCGCCGGCCGTAACCATCACTTTTGCACCTATTCCGGCAGGATTTCCCGCAGGCCCTTTGCACTTGATTTGCAGCCATTTATTTTTATTGATTGTGGTGGCTTTGTTTTCATACACCGCCGCCGGACTGGCTACTGCGTTGGCTACCAGATCGAGGTCGCCATCGTTATCGAGGTCGGCATAGATGGCGCCATTGCTAAAGCGGAACCCTCCGAAGCCCCAGGCTTCCGACACGTCTTCCAAACAAAGGCTGCCGTGGTTCTGGTACAGGTAGTTGTGGACCTTACCTGAGGGCATTTTACCAATAAATTCGTCAATAGTTTTAAACCTGCGCGGATCTGATCTGCAGCGCGTTGCGCATCATCTGATAACCATACCCCTTGTCGGCCATGATTTTATAGCGGTCGAGCAGCATCGTAGACACCAATTTTTTTCTGCGTTTCCAAGATTCTGCGAGCATATCAACCGACACCACATCGGGCAGTGCATCGTTGTTGAGGTCGGCAATGTCGACGCCCATGGTATGGTTGGAGGTATGCCGGAAGTATTGTTCGCCTTCATCGACAAACCCTCCTTTCCGGTTGTTGATGAGCACAAAATCAGGCATCACAAAGTCGTTCCCGATGTATAAATCCGGATAGCCGTCGTTGTTGAAATCGGAAGCCGTTGCAGAAAGCCCCCAGGCGCGGTTCCACACACCGGCAGCCTGCGATACATCGGAAAAATGGCCGTTGCCGTCGTTCCGGTAGAAACGGTCGGTATCGTGCTCCAGCTGGGGTGTTTGGCTACGCACGGTTTTTCCGGGAGCGATCCTGAAGTCGAGGTTGTTGATGTTGGTAAAATCGATGGGCGCATTAACTACATAGAGGTCCAAATCGCCATCGAGATCATAATCCAGAAAATTAGCGCACTGGCTCGGACTTATGTCGGCAATGCCATATTCTGCCGCTTTTTCGGTAAAACTTCCATTCCCATTGTTGATGAAAAGGAGGTTCATCCGGTCTGGATTTGGCTTTAGCCCCGTGCGGCACACATATAGGTCCTGAAACCCATCAGCATTTACATCCACAACAGCCACACCCGTTTTTAGTCCACTTTCAGCAGCCACCCCTGCCTGTTCGGTAATGTCTTCAAATTTTAACCCACCAAGGTTATGGTACAGCTTACACTCTTTTTGGCGGGAGGTAAAATAAAGATCCATCAGGCCATCGTTGTCGATATCAATGACCGCAACACCTCCACCATTGTACACGGAAGGATCCTGGATAAAAGAATAAGTAAAAGCTCTCCGTGATATCCTGAACAAAGCCGATTCCGCTGCGTTCGGGTGATAATTGTTCAAACCGGGTTCTTGGGTCCTCCGTTTTCTTTGCTATCTTTCCTGGCCGGAACATAGGGTCCTGTTCATCCGAATTGGGGCTACAACCCAACAAAAGCAGTATGAACAGACCTGTTAAGAAGCCGGGATTCCCTGGCAATAATGTGACATCAACGATTCGTTTCATCCTTAATATTTTTACGCAAGGGCGAAACTAACCCAAGTGAGTAAAGTATGCATCGATTTTCGCTAAAAACCCTGCTGATTTTATTGCCCATTGCAGGCATTACCCTGTATTGTGCCCCCGGGAAGCGGTCGGGCCATACAGTAGTGCCCACAACTGATTGGCGTGGACTAGTATTGCCAGCCACACCGCAGTCCACAACAGGCAACCCCGATGCCGGGCTCAACTACCTGCTGTACGGCGATATGTTGGGCACCGGGATGCCCTATGCCCTATTGGCCAAAAACTTGGTAAAACCCAATGCCGATCTCGTGCGTGAAGGCATAAATGCCAATGTACCTACCGGCTACACGGTATTCAATGCCGCCAATGGAGTGCCAGTGATGAATGGCAACTGCTTTTCCTGCCACGCTGCCTACCTTAATGGCGAACTGGTGCTTGGCCTGGGCAACACCTGGCCCGGTTACCAGAAAAGCATCAAAGTGGCTGCCTGGGGCATGCGAAAACTGGTTAACAACAAATATAAAAAGGGCAGTCCGGAGCGGGAGGCTTTTGGGAATTTCGGCGATTACTACCGAGGTATAGCCCCCTACGTAAAAACCAAAAATCCCGGCACTACCCCTGCTTTCCGATTGGAAGAGGCCTGTGTGCGGTTGCGCAACCCAACGGATCTTCGCTTTCAACCGAAGGCCAATTTCAGCATGCAACGTTACACCCTGCCTTCCGATGTACCGCCACTATGGAACCTGGACCTGAAAAATGCGCTCTACTACAACAGCATGGGCCGGGGCGATTTCAGCAAATTACTGTTACAAGCCGTGGTGCTCGCTACGCCCGACAGCACCAGCGCACGTCATGCGTTGCGGCAGATGGACGATGTACTGGCATGGGCTAAAAGCCTGCAGCCACCACCCTACCCCTACCCCATTGACAGCGCCCTTGCATCGGAGGGCCATTTGGTTTTCCTGGAAAATTGTGAAGGCTGCCATGGCAAATACGCCCCCGACCCTGTAGCTTACCCCAATGAATTGATTGCACTTTGGGTCGTCCAAACCGATCCGCTATACGCTATGTATTTGGCAGATCAGTCGGGCTTGCCGGGATGGTACAATGAATCCTGGTTTGCAAAGTCAACGCCCACGTCCAGCCTTTGGCCCAATTACGGTTATGTGGCGCCGCCACTGGAAGGGATCTGGGCTACAGCGCCCTATCTGCACAACGGCTCGGTACCTACGATAGATGATTTATTGAACAGCACACAACGGCCAGTTTATTGGGAGCGCCCAACCGACAGCCACGCCTACGACGCGGTCAAACTGGGCTGGCAGTACGCGTCGAAAAAAACGGGAAAGGGGAAAAACACCTACAACACACGCAAAGCGGGTTATAGTAACCAGGGGCATACCTTTGGCGATGAACTCAGTGCATCTGAGCGCAAGGCCGTGTTGGAGTACTTAAAAACCCTATAATTCGGGCAATAGTTATTGGGTGTTTGCCTAATTTACAATTGTACTGGCAACCTGCCCGGATCGGCTTCGCGCATCATGTTGTACACCGCTTCAAACACATCTTCTGCCTGAGGCTTGGAGGCATAATCGCCATCCTGACCGTAAGCTGGCCGGTGTGCTTTTGCCGCCAGTGTAATTGGAGCAGAATCGAGGTGCTGATAGGCGCCCTGAAGTTCAAGTACTTGCTGCATCATGAACGCAGAGGCGCCTCCCGGCACATCTTCGTCCAGGAACAACACACGGTTGGTCTTCTGAATAGAGCGAAGGCACATTTGGGGCAAGTCAAATGGCATCAGGGTTTGCACATCAATCAAATCAGCGTGAATGCCATGCACCGCCAGCATATCCAGGGCTTCTTCAGCGATGCGCACGGAAGCACCATAGGTAATGATGGTCAGGTCATTGCCTTCCTTAAGCAACTCAGGAACACCCATGGGAACCGTGAAGGTTCCAATATTGTCGGGCAATCGTTCTTTCAGTCGATAGCCATTGAGCACCTCTACCACGATAGCGGGATCATCACTTTGCAGAAGAGTATTGTACATGCCAGCAGCCTGTGTCATATTACGGGGCACACAAATCAGCATGCCGCGAAGGGAACCCAGCATCATCGACATCGGGGAGCCGGAGTGCCAAACACCCACCAGACGATGCCCGCGGGTGCGGATAATGGCAGGAGCGGCCTGCAGGTTGTTGGAACGCCAGCGAACGGTTGACAGGTCGTCGGACAAGGCGGTCAAGCCGTACAACAAGTAATCCAGGTATTGAATTTCAGCAATGGGCCGTAGTCCGCGCATCGACATGCCAATGGCCTGTCCCATGATGGTCCATTCCCGGATACCCACATCGAATACGCGCTCGATGCCATATTTTTCCTGCATGCCACGCAAGCCCTGGTTGACATCGCCGATGTGGCCAACGTCTTCACCGAAAGCAAAAAGTTTCGGATATTTCTCAAAATTGGCATCAAAACAGGCATTCAAAACATCGAAAGCATCCTTGATGGGCGAATCTTTACTGAATTGGGGGGGAACCACCTGCACCTTCAACGCTGAGTTAGGTGTTTCGCTGTACAGGTATTTGCTGTACCAGTCTTCATTTTGCTGACTGGCCTGATCAATTATGTCTTTAAGTTCCGACTGGATACCAGCATCACGGCCTGACAGAAGGAAGTAGGCCTTTCTGGCATATTTCAGGACCTCAAAACGCAGCGGATCGCGCCGGCTTTGGATTTCTGAAGCGAGGTTGCGCAAGTGCTCATCGTTGGGCAACTGCCCAACTGCTTGCTCCACCAGCGCGAGCAAACGGGCCAATTGATGGTCTACATCGTTGTGGTATTGCTCGTAAACGCGCTTGGCGGCTGCCTGAACTTCTTTTTTTGCCTCTTTCTGAATACTCGCGATTTGCTCCTCGGTGGCGATTCCAGTGTCTACCATCCAGATTGCCATCCGTTTGTTGCAGTCGTATTCCTCTTCAAAAGCCAGGCGTTCCGGTGATTTATAGCGACGGTGATCGCCAGAAGTGGAGTGGCCCAGCTGTTGTGTGACCTCCTGTATATGGAACAAGACGGGCTGGTGTGTTTCCCGCATCTCTCCGATGTTCTCTGTAAACAGTTTTACCAGGCCAGGGTAATCCCAGCCCTTTCCGGTGCGGATGTTTACCCCGCCTTTTCCGTCGAAGCCTCGCAAAACTTCAGAAATACTTTCCTTGGAGGTTTGGTATTTCTGGGGAACGGAAATACCGTAGCCATCGTCCCAAACGGAAATAGCCAATGGTACCTGAAGGACGCCAGCAGCATTGACCGTCTCCCAGAAAACGCCTTCCGAGGTAGAGGCATCGCCAATGGTACAGAAGGTAACCTCGTTGCCTTTGTTCGACATTTCGCCATTGATGGCTGGTAATTCCCGGTATTTTTTGGAGGCAAAAGCCAAACCCAGGGCCCGGGCCATTTGGCCACCTGTAGAAGAAATATCGGTAGAAATATTGAACTGGTTCTTTTGGTCCACCCAGGTACCATCCGGATGAATGAGCGGCGTTGCAAAATGGCAATTCATCTGCCGCCCGCCCGACATCGTATCACTGGCCGGATCGCCATACAATTGTGCAAAAAACTCCTCCAGGCTCATTAATCCCAGGGCCATCATGAGGGTTTGGTCGCGGTAATATCCCGACCTGAAGTCGCCTTTTTTCCAGGCCTTGGCCATGGCCACCTGGGCTACTTCTTTACCATCGCCGATGATACCAAAATTGGCGCGGCCCATCAATACTTCTTTGCGCGCCAAAATACTGGCCTCCCGGCTAAGGCAACAAATCCGGTAATCCTGGAGCACTTCTTCGGGGTTAAATCCCTCGCTTTGGTGCTTATTGTTTTTCTTTTTGGAAGGGGAAGCAGATGTTGTTTCAATCATATTTGGTGGGCGAAATAAAAAATTCAACAAAAAAATCTAAAATGAGAGCAGATGGTCAATCTGCAAACTTTTCTTTGGTTTATAGCGTACTTGCCTGGGTCCGCACAAAAGTAAGCAAATTTTCTGGGGTATGGTTCAAAATTTTCTTCCGATTCTTTGAATTTCCGTGCTGCTAAAGTGAAACAAATAAGTAAAACATACATAAAAAAAACTTGTCTCCTGGCAATGGCGTAAGGCCCTGACAATCAGGCCCAAACAGTGTATTAACCAATAAGACTTACACCTTTTGTACCGTTTTGCATATTAAATTTCACGAAACACCGTTTTGGCAAAGTTTTTTTCCAGTAATTTTGCGCCCGATTTACCCCGAAACATTTTAATACTCACCACACATACCTATACTATGTCTAACGAGCCTAAAACAAGGTACAACGACGAAGATCTTCAGGAATTCAAAGTACTGATCGAAGAGCGCCTTGCCAAAGCAACGGAAGAACTCAATTTCACCGAGCACCAAATTGCGGAGCTCAACGAAAACGGTTTTAACCAGCAAGGGGGCGACTGGAACGATGATGCCAGCATCCACTCCGACCTCGAGTTTCTTCAGCGCATGGCCAGCCGCCAGCAGCGCCACGTTCAGGATTTACGCAATGCCCTGCTCCGCATACAGCATAAAACTTATGGCGTTTGCATCATTACAGGTCAGTTGATCGATAAAAACCGCTTGCGGCTTGTTCCCCATGCGACCAAAAGCATCGATGGCAAGAACATTGCCAATGCCAACAAACCAGCCTCCATGGAGAGCAGCGGAGACGCTTTCCCTGAACTCGAAGACGCCGACAGGCCTGCGGGAAAACCCGTTTCAGAAAAAGTTAGAATCGGTAAGGGGCCCCGCACCCCAAAAGTAGCCGAAGATTGGGAGCCAGAAGCCGAAGCCCCTGACGAAGCCGGTTATGAAACACAGAAATTTGACGACGAAGACGAATAGGCTTTGCGCATAGCCGCTAAAATATAAAAATCCCCGTACGTTTTGCGTACGGGGATTTTTTTTAGTTGAGGAGATGGAGGAGAGTTGAGGAGGAGGAGGAGAGTTGAGGAGGAGGAGAAGTCCACTCCCGACCATCTCCTCCTCCTCCTCCATCTCCTCAGATCCGCTTAACCGGAACATCAATTATTTCCGGTATAATGTTTTTGGGCGTGCCCTTGCTTTTTTTGGACGCCTCTTGCAGAACGGTATTAATATCATCCAGGTGCAGACGGCCTTTTACGGTAACCAGTGCGAAGGTTTCCGGAGACTGGACAAATACCACCAGTTTACGCAATACTACACCGCGATCGCGGGCAAGTATACGAACATGGGTTTTACCATCTCTGACCACCATCAAATCCTCCAGATGACGGCGTGCTGCGCGTTTTTCAAATTTCCGGCGATCCCGATCGGTTATAGGGCTTTGGCCTTCAAAGGCCAGCACACGCACCTTGTTGACATGCCGCATTATTTTTCTGTGTGCTTTTTCGGGAACAAACCAGGAACCGGCTTCAATTAACCAACCGGGCGCGGTAACGGGGATGGCGCCATCGTAGTCTTTGTATTTCCAGTACAGGTGATAATCTTGAGCCTGCAAACATTGAGTGCCCATTAACAGGAGCAGGCTGAACAGGAATATTTTCATAGCGATTAGATTTTTAGTTTTTTAATAAGCATCCAGGGTTTCAGGAGCGACCTTTTCCGGCCATTGCTAACCTGAAACCCCGGAGCCTTGCAGCAGCGCCTCAATTTTCGCTTTAATCTTTCGATTTGTCTTTTGATTTCACCTTTTCAAGTTGTTCAATCCCCTCGACATTCAGGGTTTTGGACAATTCAGAAACCCTATCCAAGTCGATGATACCACTGAGGCTCAGCAGAACAAACTGATCCGGCGCTCCCACCAGCAAAAGGAGTTCTTCCACGATATTGCCTTTATCTCTGATCCAGATGCGTACATTTTCCTTGCCATCCCTTACGGTCAGCAACTCGGAATATTCACTTAACGGCACTCTTGAAAGCGCTTCCTTGTACAATTCAACGCCGTCGGTGATGCTGTCGGCGGTCAGTACCCGAAGCCCCTTAAGGTTTGCAACCATAGGCCGTACCTTGTCCCAATCTTCATCGTCGGCATCAATCTTGGCGACCATTTGGAACAGTTTAGGGCTTACAAAAACTACGGTAAAACGCTCGTCTTCGTAATATTTGTTAAAAAAACGCTCGATGGCGTCATTTTGGGCAAAGCCCATCTGGGCTGCCAGAATAAACGGCAGCAGGAACATGAATTTTTTCATAGCTAAATGAATTTGTTGTTGACGAAATATTGGTTGCTGACAACCTATGTTAGCCGCCTTTGGCAGGCAATGGCTTTATGATTTCCATGTGTTCAACTTCCTTTAACCCTCTTTCGGCTTCTTTTCTGCCTTTGCTCAACTTGGAAGAGATCAGAGCGAAGGCGGCCATGATTTCTTGTTTGGCCGTTTCTGCTTCTTCAGTATCAACGGTTGCTTCGCTTACCGGCTGGGGTCTTTTGCGGAATATGCGCTTGGTTCGATGCGGAACACTAGCAACCGCAATTTCGGGCTGTCCTTTAACTTCCGGAGCAGGCATTTCTACTTTAATTTTTTCCGGCGCAACAGTTGGCGCTTGCTGCGCCATTCTGGGAAGTTCCGGGGAATTATCCTGTTGTTGTGTCCACCACCATCCCGCTGCGCTGAGCAACACCAGAAAGGCTGCCGCGATAGCCCATTGATAGCGGCGGTTCTGGATTGGGCGAATTATAGGCCGGTCGTAAACAATACCTTGTTCCTGCCGGATGGCCACAAAAATTGGCGCTACCGATTTGAACTGCAGATCGTAGTCCGGGCGCTGAAAATAATCTTTCAAGGTGCGCTCTTCTTCAAGGGTTGACGCACCCTCCCAGTAACGGTCCAGCATTTGGCTGATTTGATTTGAAGTAGGCATAAGGTTGAATTTCAAAAGATCAGATTCAATAATTCAGGTTGCATTAAATGACCACCGCAATTTGGCTCCTGATGGCTTTTCTGGCGCGGTGCAGGTTAATTTTCACCTGGTCCAGACTTAGCTCCAGGGATTGTGCAATTTCATCATAACTCAGTTCCTCTATATCCCGCAGGTGCATTACCATGCGTTGCTTATCGGGCAGGGCCTGCATCAAAGTCCGAATATGCGAAGCAAGATCCTGGAGTTCGGCGTTTTTGTCGGGCAACAGCGCTGTATTGGAGCGCATCTCAAGTACTTCCACGCCAGTAGTTCGGCGGTTCGAGTTTGACCGGCTTTTATCCAGGGAGCGGTTGCGCGTCATGGTCATACACCAGGCTTCCCAATTCTGAACTGCCTCCGACTGGCCTTCTGAACTTTTCCACACCCGCTCCAGCACCTCCTGCACTACATCCTCTGCGTCGTGCACATTACCAGTGATGCGCAAGGCAAACCGGTAAAGTTTGTCACGGATCGGAAAGATTTGTTGGTGAAAGAGATTCCAGTTCATTTCGCTTCGCTTCGCCCTTTAGTGCCTTTGTATGATGAGAAGACGATGGCCCGAAAATATTGTTACAACCGGACCTGATTTTTTTTTGTTAGAATTATAAAAGTAGACGATTTAGTACAAAAGCATGGGTTTTATGCGCTTTTTTTTACCTTTGATACGTTCTAGTGTCTTTGGTCTGTTGGCACTGGTTTTTAATTGCCATTCCACATCCAAAGTCTGAAGATCAGCCATAACCCAATTTGAAGAAACGCTTTGACCATGAAAAAACAACAACCTTATCTGCTGTTCGCATTTGTCCTTGCGACATTAGCCTCCTGCCAGCAGAACAACACAACACAAAGCAGCAATACCCTCAGCATCGGTACCCTTCAGATGCAGGCCGCGAACGACCCTGCCTGGCAATTTGAGAACCTGCAGTTGTACCCTGTGCTTAACACGAATCCTGGAGACGGGGCGCTCTCGGGTTTAAAATTACTGTCGGAAGCCATGCAAATCCCCGGATTCAGAATACTGGAACACAAGCAATTTGGCAGGACCTCAGAAGGCATGGTCAACTCACTAACGGTGGTCAACAAGAGCCAGGACACGGTGCTTTTGTTGTCGGGCGACGTGGTGACCGGTGGCAACCAGGATCGGGTCATCGCCCAAAATGAAATTGTAATGCCCGGAACCATCCGCAACATTCCCGTTTTTTGCGTTGAACAGCATCGTTGGCAGTATTACGACAGCACAGCAACAGATCCAGAGCGGCAGGTGGCTGCATTTCGGGGCTATTATAATATGGCCAGCCCCACCGTTCGAAATGCCGTTTATGCAGGCAATCAACACGGTGTTTGGTCGGCAGTGGGAAAAATTACCAGTGCAAGCAAAGCGGAAACACCCACAGCCACCTATGCCGCGCTCGAACAGGAAGGTGAGGTCAAAAAACGTCGGGATGCCTACCTCCAGTTTTTTGAAAACAAATCGGAGGCTTACCCCAGGATGAGCGGTGTCGTAGCGGTGTGCAATGGCAAAGTAATTGGGGTCGATATTTTTTCCAGTCCCGATATTTTCCATCGGCAATTCAAGTCCTTGCTACACGGTTATGCGGCCGATGCCAGCACCACAGCCGGCAGCGAGAATGCCGATCCCAAGGACGCTGCTGATGCTTTTCGGCAAGTTGCCAACCGGGCAAGAAGCAATCAGGAAAGCGACGAAAACATCGGAAAATTCAACTGGAATGGTAAATGGGTGCACCTTTATTGGAAATAGCGCAGCTTATTGCACTGTGCATACCGTACAAAACATCTATTTTGCGCCCTTAATTTGTCCGCGCGACAGCCGGACTGGATTTTGTTACACTACATTTTTTGATCATTACTATTGGAAATGGGAGATAATATTCAACTCGACGATTGGTTCCTTGAACAACAAGAATGGCTGGAGGCCATGGAAGAGGTCATGGAAGCCCATGGCAAGGAACGCACCGAAGCGCTTTTTCAACAACTTCGTTACATGCTGGCACGCCGCGGGGTGGCCAACAGCGGTCCGGCCCTGAACACAGCCTACCAGAACACCATACCTGTTGAAGAGCAGCCGAGCTATCCAGGCGATCTGGAACTCGAACAGCGTATTGAAAACGTGATCCGCTGGAATGCACAGGCACTGGTGTTGCAGGCCCAGGATAAAAACCTGGCTTTGGGCGGTCACATTGCCACCTATGCAGCGGCAGCCACGATGTTTGAAGTTTTGTTCCACCATTTCCTTCGCAAAAGAAGTGAAGCATATGGCGGTGATTTGCTCATGATCCAGGGGCATGCCTCGCCAGGCATTTATGCCCGCGCAACCTGGGAAGGTCGTATTCCACGCCAGGCCATTGCTGATTTCCGGCAGGAACTCCTGGGCGGGGTGAGCTCCTACCCTCACCCGCGTCGTATGCCGCATTTCTGGCAGGCGCCAACAGTATCCATGGGTCTGGGGCCAATGACGGCCATTTACCAGGCCCGCTTCATGAAATACCTCGAATTGCGCGGCCTGAAACCGCAGAATGGAGGCAAGGTGTGGCATTTATCGGCGATGGCGAAATTGATGAACCCTGAAATTTACGGTACGATTGGTCTTGCCAGTCGGGAAACCTCGACAACCTGATCTTTATTGTCAATTGTAACCTGCAGCGACTTGACGGCCCTGTGCGCGGCAATGGAAAAATTATCCAGGAGGTAGAACGCCATTTCCTGGGCGCTGGCTGGGAGGTCATCAAACTGCTTTGGAGCAGTGATTGGGATGCCCTGTTGGCAAAGGACGAAGAAAGCCTGCTCCTCAAACGCCTGGAGAGCCTCGTCGATGGTGATTTTCAGGAAATGATCAACCTGGACGGACCGGCGGTGCGCCAAAAGCTCGTGGGCGACGATCCCCGCATTGCAGCACTCCTGGCCGATATCCCCGACGACAAAATTGGTAAATTACGCCGCGGCGGCCACGACCCCGAAAAGGTTTATGCCGCTTACGACCGCGCAGTAAATACGAAAAAACCTGTGGCGCTGATTGTCCAAACCGTAAAAGGTTATGGCATGGGCAAAGCAGCCGAAGGCAAAAACAAAGCCCACCAAACCAAAGACATCAGCCCGGAAAGCCGCGTTGAAACCAAAAACCGCTACCAGATACCCATCACCGATGAGCAGGCCAAAGCCGCTCCGTTCTGGTTCCCGGAAGAAAAAGACCCTGCCACACAATACCTGCATGCACGCCGGAAAGCATTGGGCGGATACCTGCCGGAGCGTTCCGATAAGTACACTCCGATTCAACTTCCCGACGTAACGCTTTTTGAGAAGCAACTCGAGGGCAGTGCGGCTGCCGCCGGAAAATCCTTTTCCACGACGGCTGCCATGGTCGACATCATGACCCAGCTGATCCGAAACCCGGAAATCGGCAAGTACATCGTACCGATCGTGCCCGATGAAGCGCAAACTTTCGGTATGGAACCGCTTTTTAACTCGGCTCAAATCTGGAACCAGAAGGGCCAGCTGTACACCCCGCTGGAAATTGGCATCTCGGTTATCAAATACAAAGAATCGAAAACCGGCCAGGTACTGCAGGAGGGCATCAACGAAGACGGCGCTACGGCATCCTTCACAGCAGCCGGCACCGCTTATGCCCTGCACGGCATCCCCACGATTCCTTTTTACATTTACTATTCCATGTTTGGCTTCCAGCGCGTAGGCGACATGGTCTGGGCTGCTGCCGACATGATGTGTAAGGGCTTCCTGCTTGGGGGAACCGCTGGCAGAACGACACTCAATGGCGAAGGTTTACAGCACCAAGACGGCCACTCTCTCATCCTGGCACAAACGGTGCCCAGCGTAGTGAGTTACGACCCTGCCTTTGCCTACGAACTCGCTGTAATTGTACACGATGGCATCCGCCGGATGTACGTGAACAATGAAAACAAAATATTCTACATCACCCTGTACAATGAAAACCTGTTGATGCCGCCTATGCCCAAAGGCGTAGAGGAGGGCATCAAAAAAGGACTTTACCGGTTCAAAAAATCGGAACAAAAATCTGCCAAGCCAGGCGTTAAAGCACACCTTTTTCGGCTCCGGTGTTATCATGGATCAGGTACTGCAGGCTGCGGTCATACTCGAAAGTGAGGGCGTAAGCACCGATATCTGGAGCGCCACGGCCTGGAGCGAGTTGTACCGCGATGCGCCGCCTGCGAACGCTGGAACATGTTGCACCCCGGTGAAAAAGAGAAAGTCCCCTACGTACAGCAAACCCTCAAAGGGGAAGAAGGCGTATTCATTGCCGCCAGCGACTGGGTCAAACTAACCCCTGGCAGCCTGCAAAAATGGATGCCGGAAGGTTTCATGGTTTTAGGCACAGATGGGTTTGGTCTTTCTGAAAGCCGTGAAAGCCTGCGCGATTATTTTGAAATAAGCGCCAAATACATTGCTTTTGCAGCCGTACGTTCCTTGCAGCAACAAGGTAAGGTGACAGAAAAGGCGGTAAACGACTTTATGAAAAAATACAAAATTGTATCGGACAAACCCGATCCGATGGACGTATAAGACCTTCTAAGCATGGGTGCAAGCCGGAAAAATGCTACTAATTTTCAGCATTTTTCTGGCTTGCACCTACCCTCATCTGTTCGTTTAGGCCCATGCCCCCGCTACGCTATTTCTCCATCCTTTTCTTTTTTTCCGGATTTTTGATGAGCACCAAGGCCCAGACAACGGAGCAAATTTCCTCCTTCCCCATTCGAGTGGTTGTCATTGGCTCCTCCACTGCAGAGGGCATCGGCGCCAGCACGCCAGACAGTTCCTGGGTTGCGCTCTTTCGGGCTTACCTGCAGGCTTTGCATCCCGACAATGAAGTCATCAACCTTGGGCTCGGCGGGTATTCCAGTTACCAATTGCTTCCTAGTGGATCAGGCCCTTTCCGCGCCCGTCCGGTGCCCGATCCGGAGCGCAACATTACCCGCGCAATGCAGTTTCACCCGCAGGTAGTGATCGTCAACCTGCCCTCCAACGACACCGTTTCTGGGCATTCCGAAGCAGAACAGGAAGATAATTTCAATACCATCATCACCACCGCCAGGGAAGGTGGCGCTTTTGTGTGGATTTGCACCACCCAACCCAGAAACCTGCCACCCGAGCAAATTGAAGCACAAATGGCAATCCGCGACATGATTCTGGCGCGTTATGATGAATTTGGGGTTGATGTATGGCACCCGCTGGCAGGACCCGACAACCACCTGCTCGTACAATACGATTCTGGTGATGGCACCCACCTCAATGACGCAGGGCACCGGGTGCTCTTTGAAGCCATGGTGGCAAAAAACATTCCGGATCGCATCCAGCTGCTGGTTGCCAGCATCCAAACTGCTTCCGCTGCCATAGACGCCAGCGTCCGCATTGGCTGTTCGCCATTGGGCTGGCTGGGCGGCTGGATCAAGGGGATCTGGAAACATTAAGCGATACCCTTAAATGGACTTTAGCCTTTTGGTGTTGGTCTTTGGTTTCGATCCCGGTTATTGGTGCCTTGTGAAATCAAATACCGGAGAAATCGGAATTAAATTTTGAACACCCTTTTTAAAACAGCATGTACATTATTTATCAACGAATATTTTATTAATAATTAATGCATTGAAAACCAAATAGTTAATCCTTTGGAGCAAAGCCAAAGACTAAAAACCAATCGCTAAAACCCAGCTTAAAAGATCACACCCCAAATTTTTTAGCGTTCCTGCTAAAAGAACAATACCAGGCCTATCCACCCTCGCAAATTTGTTGCGCTTCCTGTAGCACTTTTGCCCTTCGCTCGGCCGATACGTGTACTTTTTCAAGCAAGCCTGGAAAGGCGAGAATCTCTTTGGCCAGCACGACATTTTCTTCCAACAACAGTTTTTGCTCATAACGGGTAAGGGTACTCAGGCAGGTAAGTGGATGAAGCCCTTGCCGGTCTATCCATTCCCGCAAGGAATCACCGGGCGGTGTATTCCACCCAACAAGGTGCAATTGCGCACAACGACCATAATTCAACGCATCATCGGTAAAGCGGGTATTCGTAAAGATCCAGCACTCGTGTTGTTTGCCGGCATAATCATCTTGCTGCAGCGCCCCGGCTTCCAGGTCCCGAAAACGGGAATGTATGTACAGGGGAACCTTCACATCACTATCCAGGCTGTTACTGTTGTGGAACTTGCATTCACACACCATTACCTTATGGCGGTTAACGGCCAGCACATCCACCTCATGTCGGATACAAGCCCCGGCCATCCAAACGCTGTGCATTATTTGATACCCATCGGTGGACAGCAGTTGGGCCATCAACCGCTCAAAGGGAAAGCCGGTGGGTCCTAAATCTTTTAAGGCCTGCTTCAGGGAATAACGTCCGGCATGTGGTCTGGATTTTTTGCGCAGCATATTGTAAGCGCGTCGGAAAATCTGCTTGGTACTCATACCTTCGTAAACCTGGCCAGCAATTTGCCGGACAATTGCATCGGCAACCTCCGGCTGTGCGCCAGAACGCAGCAAGGACTCTTTGAGTTTTGCTTCATCAAAAGCAGCGCGAAGTCCGGATGATTTGGTGATTAATGTTGCCTGGTTCATATTTTCTGCTTGCGATTCCATTCATAAATATCTGGCAAATTGAGGGTATCGCCGTTTGCCAGCACCACCTGTGTGTCGTACCGAATCACAACACGAGTACCCAGCGGTGCAAAATAGTAAATATACCAGGCATCCGCTTCATTACAGCCAATACAGCCATTAGAGTACGGTTTTTCAAGACTACCCGGGTTGGTCGTGGGGTGTATCATCTGACCGAGCCGAACGCCATTAATTTCCGGTTCAAGCCAGGGCACCAACGGCATCTTTGTGCGCCGGCCATCATCCCGCAGGGTGGTGGTAAATCGCTTCCCGGTATGTGGATCGGTAAAATAGTCGGGAGCCCTGTTGATGCGAACAATCGTTCCGCGGCCAGTCCGGGTGCGCAAGTCGGCCACCCGGTTAAGTTCTGCTTGATAGCGGGATTTATTCTGCCCCGCCCGCACCGGAAAGGTAAATAGGGTATCCAGGCTGTCAACCACCCGGAGTCGGAACTCTGGAATATTGATGTCGAGCCAGCTTCGGTTAATTTGTGCCTGTATTGCCTGCGCGCTGAGCGAATCGGGAATATACAGGGTATCTCCCGGGAACAACACAGGTAAGCGGCGTTGATCGTACACAAACTCACCGCGTTCCATTCTGCGATAATAATCGGTATTGGCAAGCGTATCCAAGAGCCAGGGGTTATAGCGCACCAGCTGATGCTCACTCAAAGGGTACGCGTGGCTACTGTCCAGCTGATCTACCAATTGGTCCATAAAAGGAAAATACCCCCGAACCAGCACGGTATCCTTTAACAAGTAAAATTCTCGAACAGGTGGCAGCAGCGTATCCGAACCATGAAGTAAAACCGGTACCGTAAGCTTCGAATCGGCAGTTTTGTTGCGGCATTGCACGGCAGGCAACAAAGCCAGTAAAAACACGAATAATTGCCATTTGTGGGTCATGTTCCAAATATGCTGCCATGCCCTGGAGCCAGACAATAACCCACATCACCGAATGGAGTGTTTTTGTACAAGATTAGGGTTGCACATGACTTAAATCATCGCAAAAAATGGATTGTTATCCGAACTTTGAAGTACAAAATCAGACAATTTAAACACTACCATTATGACAGTTCAAGATGATATTTTCACCCTCGGCAAAAAGAAATTCAATCAGGTAAAAGCCCTGGTGGAAGAGCTGGAAGTGCAAATGGCACTTGGCAAAGCCGAAGCCCGCAAGACCTTTGAAAACGAGCGCAAGAACTTTGCGGAGTATGTGCGCGAACGCAAAGAAGCCTTGCGCAATGCCACCACTGAAGTGGCAAAAGACAAAACCGACCTGTTCCAGAAGTTTGAAGTGCTGGAAGAGAAGTTAATGCAGGAAACTGCCGAAACCAAAGCGGTTTTTGAAAGCCAGAAAAAGGCAATTCTGAAAGCCATTTACGAAGTAGAGTTCGCCATTAAGGAGTACTATGGAGATTTGGCCAACGATGTACAGGATGCGCTAGAAGCTTTTAAAACCAAACTGGACGGCTACCGGATCAACCTCGCACTCGGGCACTATGCAGATGAAGGTAATCTCGAAGCCAAGAAAATGGAACTTCGTGAATCGATTGGCGGCATCAAGGAAATTCTGTCCAGGGGAAGACACCACCACTCAAAAATATGAGGCCGTTAATGCTGAACTTAGCGAAGCCTTTGATCACCTCAAAAAAGCGTTCAAGGAGGTTTTTAATTAAACCATAGATTAGACAGTAAATTGCTTTGAGCCGCTGCCCCCGCTTTACAAAGTTTGGTAAAACTACACCCTGTGAAGCGGGGGCGCTTTATTAACTGGTAATTGTTGTTTTTCCTAAGAAACAGCATCCTAATAAACCTCCCTAAATGCGCCAGATTCGGCGCGCTTTGCCGTTATGTCAGCATCCAAATCAAAAAAAGAGCACCCTTCCCTTTTTCGGCGCTATGAAAAGGTAATTGGTGTACTCCTGAAGTACGGCTTTGAAGATTTGGTAGCCAGTGGGCCTTTGACGCGCTTCAAAAAAGCAGCGCGCATGCTGGTGGGCGAAAGAGATGGTAAATCGGGGCTGGAATACACCCGATACGAGCGAATTCGAATGGTTTGTGAAGAGCTGGGGCCCACCTATATCAAGTTTGCCCAAATAGCCTCCAACAGGCCCGATTTGTTGCCCGACGAATTGCTGGCAGAACTTCAGAAATTTCAGGACAATGCATATCCTGTTCCGGAGGCCGATATTCTTAAGGTGCTGCACGAGGCTTACGATCAGCCCATCGAGGAGATTTTCGAACATTTCGATCCCCACCCTATTGCCTATGCCTCTATGGCGCAGGGACACCGCGCCCGACTCAACGGCGGCAAAGAAGTTGTGCTGAAGGTTCAACGCCCCGGTATTGAGCTTACCATTGAGGAGGATATTGCCATCTTAAGAAACCTGGCAGGAATAGCCGAGCGCCGCTTCCCCCACCTGAGTGCTTTTCAACCAACCGAACTGGTGAACATGTTTGAAAAAAGCATTCGGAAGGAACTGTTGTTTACCATGGAAATGGCCAATGTTCGTCGCTTCGAATCCAATTTCCTGGGCAACCCCGATATATACGTGCCAAGTGTCTATCCAGAGTACACGACCGATAAGGTCTTGTGCATGGAATACATTCACGGGATTAAAATAACCGACCTGAAAGCCCTCGAAAACATCGGCATATCCGGACCTGAAATGGCCATAAAGGGCATCAACCTATATTTTCAGCAGGTTTTTGAATATGGATTTTCCATGCCGACCCGCATCCCGGCAACATTTTTATCCTCGACGATACCAAGGTTTGCTTCATCGACTATGGCATGATGGGAACCGTCATGGAAAAGGACAAGGAAATGCTGGCCGACCTTCTACTGTCTATCTTTGAGAGGGATGTAGATGGCCTCAAAAAAGCCCTGAAAAGGCTCTCCTGGAATGCGGAACTCATCAACGACCGACAACTGGAGTACGATATCATCGACTTTTTTGATAACTATTACAGCCTGACACTCGATCGCGTAGATGGACAAGAAGTCATCGCGGCCTTGAATTCGCTCTTTTTTGACTATAAAATAAAGGTTCCCTCTAACTTACTCTTGCTGCTTAAAGCACTGGTCATCATTGAAGGGGTAGGTTTGACCCTCGACCCTCATTACGACATTATAGGCAACATTGCCCCCTTTGTAAAACGCTTGTTGTCCAGCAAATATTCCCGTTCCAAATTGTTTTCCCGCTTTACAAAAGCCACCATTGCGCTGTACAACCTATCTTCGACTTTCCCCGATGATCTGGCAGAAATCATCAAGAAAGTAAAAAGAGGAAAACTCCACATTGAGTTTGAACACAAAGGCCTGGACCCGCTGCTGCACAAAATGGAGGTGGTGAGCAACAGAATTTCATTTACCCTCTTGCTGGTAGCCCTGCTGGTCAGCAGCGCCTTGCTGGTCATTGCAGATGTGGAGCCGCATTATAAAAATGTTTCCGTGCTCGGTGTTGGCGGCTTTATTATTTCGGGCTTGCTGACCATGCGACTCATTTGGTCTATCCTCCGCCATGGCAAATTTTAGCCCCCCTTCCTCAACTTTTTAGTTTTATTGCCGTTCAAAAAGCATCAAAGTGTAGATATCACACTTTCCGGGTTTGTAATCCGGTAAAGATGCCTGATATTTGCGCGGCAAAGAAAAACTATGGCTTACGAATTTAAACTACCCTCAATGGGTGACGGCGTCACCGGAAAAGTCTTGGATATTCTGGTGAATAAAGGCGACACAGTCAGCAAGGAACAGATTGTTATGGTGGTGGGCACCGACAAGGTCGATGCCGAGATCCCCGTGGATGCCGCCGGTGTGGTTCAAGAAATTTTGGTAAAAAAAGGCGACGACATTACAGAAGGCACGCTGCTCTTTAGAATTGAAAGTGAAAGTGCACAAGCCCCTGCCGCTGCTCCGGTGGCTGCTGCTGCACCCAGTACCGTTGCTCCTAATTCCTCTACAACTATGCAATACGAATACAAACTGCCCTCACTCGGTGATGGTGTTAGTGGAAAAGTAACAGAAATATTGGTTCAGCCCGGCGATGTGCTCAGCAAAGAGCAAATTGTCATTGTTGTTGGTACCGATAAAGTTGACGCCGAAATGCCCATCGACAGGGAAGGTACCGTTGAGGAAGTTCTGGTCAAAAAGGGGGATGAGGTGACAGAAGGCACAGCAGTACTCCGCCTGAAAACCAGCGGTGCCAATGCCGCCGCTCCGGTAAGCGCTCCAGCAGCGCCGGCGCCAGTGGCTGCTGCACCGGTAAGCGAATCCCCTGCGGCTCCAACCACACCCAGTGCTGCTTCTGGCGCCAGCGCCAGTTCAGGTGCACGCATCAGTCCGCTTGCCCGCAAGCGCGCCAAAGAACTGGGCATCAACCTCTCCGACGTTCGTCCGGCCGATGGCGCCAGCCGCATTTCCTACAAAGACGTATTGGATTTTGTAAAAAAACGCATGGATACCGGTGGCGGTAGCTCGGCTGGCAGCGCAGGTCCTGGTGCAAAACCCCTACCCAATTTTGAAAAATTTGGCCCTGTAGAACGCGTGGAGCAAAGCCGAATCGGTGTCATCACCGCCGACAATATGGTGTATGCCTTCAATGCTATTCCACACGCCTGGATATCTGAAAAAGCAGACATTACAAGGTTGGAGGAACTTCGCCAACAATACAAAGACCAGGTGAAGGCCGCTGGCGGCAGCCTGACTACTACGGCCATTCTCACCAAGGCTATTGCTGCCATGTTGCGCAAGATGCCCCAGTTCAACGCCAGTTACGACCTGGAAAAACGGGAGGTGATTTATAAAAAATATTACAACATCGGTATCGCAGTAGACACGCCACGTGGTCTCCTGGTGCCGGTCATCCGCAATGCCGACCAAAAGAGCCTGACCGAAATCTCGGTGGAACTGTCGGAATTATCGGTTCGCACCCGCGACGGCAAAAACAAACCCGAGGACCTTGACGGTGGCACATTCTCGATCTCCAACATTGGTGGGATCGGTGGTACCAACATGATTTCCATCGTTAATTGGCCGCAGGTAGCCATTCTGAGCATCACCGCTGCCAGTTACGAACCCCATTGGAACGGCAAGGAGTTTGTTCCCCGCCTGATGATGCCCATGACCATCGGCTGGGATCACCGGGTGATCAACGGTGCGGATGCCGCCCGCTTCCTGCGGGACCTGAAAGCCATTCTGGAAGAACCATTTTTAGGCTGGCTCTAGCCTCCGTCTGCAAGACGGAAAAAGTCAAAGCCGTCTGCCAGACGGCCGCCAAAAGGGCGCTGGAACTACCGGCGCCCTTTTGCATTTCCCCCATGCAAACACTGATTCCTCCTTGGCAACACCAACGAGGGCAACGCTTCAGATGGCAATTTTGATTGCTTCATTTTGGAGACCGATGCGGAAGGCGTACCGCAATTTTAAAAGCGGTACACTTACACCGCCACCGGCGCCTTAATGGCTGGCCATGGATCGTAGTCCAGCAACTCAAAATCTTCAAACTTGAAATCGAATATGTCCTTTACCCCAGGGTTCAGGCGCATCTTCGGCAGGGCGCGGGGCGTTCTGGAAAGTTGCAGGTTCACCTGATCCATGTGGTTAGAGTAGATATGAACATCACCAAACGTGTGTACAAAATCGCCGGGCTCCAGATCACAAACCTGCGCCAGCATCAGCGTCAGCAAGGCATAAGAGGCGATGTTAAACGGCACGCCCAAAAACACATCGGCGCTGCGCTGGTACAGTTGGCAGGACAAGCGCCCTTCGGCCACGTAAAACTGAAACAAACAGTGGCAGGGCGCAAGCGCCATGGCAGGCAGATCGGCCACATTCCAGGCAGAAACAATGATCCGGCGACTGTCGGGATTGGTTTTCAGCAGCCGTACCACTTCTTTGATCTGATCAATGACTTGTCCGTCGGGGGCCGCCCACGACCGCCATTGTTTGCCGTACACCGGCCCCAGGTTGCCATCGTCGTCGGCCCAATCATCCCAGATGGACACCCCATTTTCCTTGAGGTACGTAATATTAGTTTCGCCTTTCAGAAACCAAAGCAGCTCGTGAATAATGCTGCGGGTATGTACTTTTTTGGTGGTCACCAGGGGAAACCCTTCCTGAAGGTTAAATCGCAGCTGATAGCCAAAAACGCTGGTGGTTCCGGTTCCGGTGCGGTCGCTTTTTTCTGTTCCCTTATCCAGGATGTGCTGGAGTAGATCTAAGTATGCTTGCATGCTCAAAAATAAAATACCCTGGCCAAAGAAGTGGTGATTTGGGGTAAAAAAAGTAAAAACTGGTCTTTGAAAGCCGAAATTGGAAACTTTCGCCGAAAAAGCCCAATTTTGCAGCGTCGATAAAACAATTTTGTCGTTCAAACGTATTGAAGATGATTGGGCCTACCGCCTGGCGGCGCCCGGATGCTTACAACCTGAGCCGAACCGAACATGCAGTTTCTTTTCCCCGCATTCCTGATTTCACTGGCAGTACTTGCCATACCTATTCTGATCCACCTGTTTTATTTCAGGCGGTTTAAAAAAGTATACTTTACGAATGTAAGTTTTCTGAAAGAGGTTAAGGAAGAAACCAACAGCCGCCGAAAATTGCGCAACCTGCTGGTGCTGCTCATGCGCTGCCTGGCCATCGCTTTTTTGGTCCTGGCATTTGCCCAGCCCTTTATCCCCCGCTCCGGAGAGGTCAAACAAGGTGATAAATCCGTCAGTGTTTTCATCGACAACTCCTTCAGCATGGCGGCGCTGGCCAAAGATGCCCCGCTGCTGGAACTCTCCAAGCAACGTGCGCGCGACATTGTGCGGGCCTATCGCGCGTCCGACCGTTTTCAGATTCTCACCAACGATTTTGAAGGCCGCGACCAACGACTGATCAGCCAGGAAGATGCCTTGAACCGCATTGAAGAAGTGGGCAGCAGCCCGGCATCCCGCGATATTTCTAAAGTTCTCACCCGGCAACAACAGTGCCTGAACACCGGCAAAACCGACAACAAAGTAGCGTACGTGATCAGCGACTTCCAGGCCAGTGTCGCCGATTTACAAAATTATAAGGATACACTGGTAGACGTACAACTGGTTCCCATGCGGGCGGTGCAGGAAAACAACCTGTCCATCGACAGCGCCTGGTTTGAAAGTCCGGTCCAGATCCTCAACACACCCGCCAACCTTATCGTACAAGTCAGCAATCGCAGCGATGAAGCGGCTGAAGATATCCGGCTGAGTTATCTTCACGATGGCCAAACCAAACCCGTCGGCGCCCTGCGCATTCCTGCCAGAGCATCCCGACTGGACACGGTTAGTTTCACCGTTTTGCACCCCGGTTGGCACGAAGCAAAATTATCCATTGCCGATTACCCGGTGCAGTTTGATGACGATTATTACCTGGCCTTTCACGTTGCTGAGCGCATCAATGTGCTTTGTGTAAACGGCGGTCAGCCCAACCGATACATGAACAGTGCATTTGCCGGTGCGCGGTATTTTCAACTCGACCAGGCAGATGCCCGTGCCCTGGATTATGCCCGTTTTGGCAATTACCAGCTGATTATCCTCAACGAACTTGCTTCTGTTTCCAGTGGTTTGGCCCAGGAACTCCGCAGTTTTGCTGAAAATGGGGGCAATGTGCTCGTCTTTCCGGCACAAAACGCCGATTTGGGTTCCTACGATGCTTTTTTACAAGGCTTTAATGCTGGCAACCTCGGGGCTTTTGAGGCTACGCCAAGGCAGGGCAGTCAGCTCAACACGGAAGAGTTTGTTTTCCGCGATGTATACATCAACAAAAGCGCTAATCTACGTTTGCCCTCCTCTCAGGGCAATTTCAAACTAACCCCTAACCGTGGAGAACCGATTCTCTCCTATCGCGACGGCAGCAGCATGCTCGCAAAGTTCGCCCAGGGTGAGGGCGCCCTGTATTGCTTTGCCACGCCACTGGATGAAAAATGGAGCGACCTGATTCGCAACGGCGAAATATTTGTCCCCATGCTCTTTAAGATGGCTATTGCGGGAGCCAAAGAGCCGAAAATTGCCTACACCATTGGCAAAGATGAAGTGTTAGAGGCCAAACACCAGATTAACGCCCGCGGTGAAACCTTGTACAAACTCAAGATAAGCCAAGATGCCAGCAATGCCGAATTCATTCCGGAACAACGGATCCTGGGAAGCAAGGTGTTGCTGACGCCCGGCAAACAGGTGGAGAAAGCGGGCTGGTACCAGCTCGGCCTTCGCCCGGATTCAACCCTCGCTGAATTTGCCTTTAACTACGATCGCAAAGAAAGCGACCTGCGCTATGCCGACGATGAGAACCTGAAAAGCATGCTGCAACCCAACATGCACCTGCTTTCTGAAAATGCCGAAGCCAACTTTTCCCAGGTAGTAGACGAGCAAAACCAGGGAATTGTGCTGTGGCGCTGGTGTGTAGTTTTTGCATTGCTCTTCCTGGCTCTCGAAGGCTTGTTTTTAAGGCTTTGGAAGGTTTAAATTGGTTCCATTGATTCATTGTTGCCTTGTAACATTGTTGCACTGATTCATTGTGCATTGCCCAATTAAACACATTGGCTCCATTGGCCTCATTAAAGCATTGGCCCCATTATTCACATTGGTCTCATTAACCTAATTTATCCTACCTTTGCGGCGCCCAATCCAAATCATTTCCAAAAAAAACAATTCATGGACGCCAACAGTCGTATTTACGTAGATTCTGAAATCGGGAAACTCAAAAAAGTTATTGTGCATCGCCCCGACGAGGGAATCGCAAGGATTACCCCAAAGCGGGCCGGAGAACTGCTGTTTGACGATATTGTGCACCTGCCCAACATGCAGGACGAGCACGACATTTTCATCAAAGTGCTGAAGTCGTTCATGGGCGACAGCAACGTGCTCGAAATTCGCGACCTGCTGGCCGAAAGTACCCGCGATGAAGAAAGCAAATACGAAGTCATCAATAAAATCACCGATTTCGAGGAATTGCCTTACTCCTTTATCCCGAGGCTCGCTGGCTTGTCGCCGGAACAACTTGCGGATACCCTGATTACGGGCTACCTGGAGCCAGAGGATCGCATTTTATTCGACCCGATCCCCAACCTGCTGTTTACCCGCGACATTGCCGTTACGGTAAAGGAGCATGTACTCATTACGAAGGCGGCCAAGACTGCCCGATTCCGCGAAAACTTCCTTACGCGGCTTATTTTCAGCAGTCACCCGGTTTTCCGCCGGCTCAAGGCCGATGGAAAAACGATCAACCTCAACCGCGTCGACAAGTTTCCACCATCAAAAAAGGGGGAGACCATCAGTATTGAAGGCGGTGATGTGATGATGCTGAACGCCGACACGCTGTTGGTAGGCTGCTCGGAACGCACCAACGATTACGCTTTCCAAATGATCAAAAATTTCCTGTTTGATCGCGGTATTGTTAAAAACATGGTGCAGGTGAATATTCCGGCGGAACGCAGTTACATGCACATCGACACGGTATTTACCCAAATCAATAAAAACCACTTTGTAGGCTACAAACCCATCGTACAGGACGGGCTCGGCTCCTTTGTTGATGTGCACCGTTCAAACGGCGAAGAAATAGAATACCCCAGCCTTAAAGACTTTCTGCTGGCCGAAATCAACCCCAAAATGGAGTTCATTTGGGCAGGATTGGGCGAAAGCCCCTATCAGGAGCGAGAGCAATGGACCGATGGTTGCAACCTGGTGGCCGTCAAGCCCGGTGTTGCCATCACGTACGACCGAAACCCCGTTACCGAGCGTGCTTTCCGCGAGTTTGGCTACAAGGTGGTGCGTGCCGAAAAACTGCTCCGCGAATTCGAAAGTGGAAAAACCAGTCCAGACAACATTGAAAACACCATCATTACCATACCCTCTAACGAACTCTCCCGCGCGCGCGGCGGCAGCCACTGCATGACCTGCCCGATTGAACGCGAACCAGTGGAGTAAGGTTGGACATTGGGGATTGGCCGAAGGTTGCGACGGCCAATGACCCAAAAAAAATCAACAAAACAACTGTAGCATGTATTCCTTCGATACCCAACTTCGCGTCCGATACGGCGAAACCGACCAAATGGGCTATCTGTACTACGGCCGGTATGCGGAGTATTTTGAAGTTGGCCGGGTAGAAACCATCCGCTCGCTCGGAATGAGTTACAAGGAACTGGAGGACGTGCATGGCATCTGGTTACCGGTTGTCAACATGGAAATGCGCTTTATTCGGCCGGCCCACTACGACGATCTGCTGACCATCCACACCGAAATACGGGAATGCCCAAATGAATACATTACCTTTCACAGCGAAATTTTTAACGAGAAAAAGAAGATGCTTAACGCTGGCCGCATCAAACTATGTTTTTTTGATGCCACTTTAAAAAAAGTGGTGCCGGCGCCGTATCAATTGCTGGAAGCACTGCAGCCCTTTTTTCCGGGATAGGCTTCTGAAATAACAATATTATCACAACGGTGGATATTAAACGTAACATCAATAATACCATCAGGTACTTTACCGAGCACCGGCTTTGGCTGGCGCTGCTGGAATGGTCGCAGACACACTCCTTACCCGGGCTTAAGAAAATTCCGCTGTACAAAATCATTCGTTTTATTCTCAACGAGATCAAAAACGACACCCTGACTACCCGGGCCAACAGTATGGCCTTTAGTTTCTTTTTGTCGCTCTTTCCAGCCGTCATTGTGCTTTTTACCTTGCTGGCCTATACGCCACTGTACAGCAACTTTGCAGAATTACTGCGACAGTCCATCGATGAAATTATGCCCGGCAGTGCGGGTAAAATGTTGTTTAGCACCATAGAAAACATCCTGGCCATTCCCAGGAGCGGGTTACTTTCCTTTGGTTTTGTGCTGGCCATATGGTTTGCCTCTAATGGCATGCTGACGATGATGAAGGGCCTTGAAAAAGCATACGAAGAGGCATTCAGGAGCCGCAGTGCCATTGAAAAAAGACTCATTGCCATTCAACTTACTTTTCTGCTGGCGCTGATATTGATTGCTTCAGTAGTACTGGTAATTTTGGGAAATACCATCCTGAGTTTTGTTTTTCAGTACATCAAAGCCGACTTCATTACCCGCTGGACCGTACTCGGTTTCCGCTGGATTGTCACTTTTGTCCTGTTTTATTCCGGTATTTCCACCATTTACCGGTATGGTTCCTCCACCAAAAGAAAAATACCTTTTATTTCACCAGGCGCCACCCTGGGCACTATTTTGTCTATCCTTACCTCCTGGGGTTTTTCCTTCTACGTCGACAACTTCGGAACCTACAACAAACTATACGGCTCCATCGGCACCCTTATTGTGCTTATGATTTGGTTGCAACTCAACTGCGTGATTATCCTGATTGGTTTTGAACTCAATGCTGGCATTGCGGTATTGCGGGAACGGCAGCGCATCAAACGGGAAAAAATGCTCCAGCCAGACGAAGAAAGCCGGACACAGCGAAAGGGCGCCCGGTAAACCAATTTTTCTCCCCTTCCTGCCGGTCATTCTGGAAACAATTAACCCGCTTTTGCTGTTGTTGTGCGCATGAAAGATATCCTACAAATCCATACGCTTGGCGGCCTGAAGGCATCGGGTTACCGCCCCCGCAGCGTGAAAGACGAGCTGCGTGAAAACCTCATCAAAAAACTACAAAACAAAGAGCAGGTTTTCCCCGGCATCTTTGGGTTTGATGATACCGTACTTCCGGATATCGAAAGAGCAGTGCTCAGCCGGCACAACATCCTGTTGCTCGGATTGCGTGGGCAGGCCAAAACCCGCATTGCCCGTTTGCTGATCAACCTGCTGGATGAATATACCCCCGTTGTGGCCGGTTCTGAGTTAAATGACGACCCGATGGCGCCCATCAGTCGGTTTGCACTTGAATTGATCGAAGAAAAAGGCGATGACACCCCAATCACCTGGATGCATCGCCAGGACCGCTATGTGGAAAAACTGGCGACACCGGATGTGAGCATTGCCGACCTGGTGGGTGATGTTGATCCCATCAAAGCCGCCAACCTCCGCCTGCCCTATTCCGATGAACGGGTAATTCACTTTGGCCTCATTCCACGCTCCCATCGCTGTCTGTTTGTGCTCAACGAACTTCCCGACTTGCAGGCGCGCATACAGGTATCTCTGTTCAATGTGCTTCAGGAAGGGGATATGCAAATTCGCGGCTTTAAGCTCCGTCTCCCGCTTGATGTTGAATTTGTGTTTACCGCCAACCCCGAAGATTACACCAACCGCGGCAGCATCATTACGCCACTGAAAGACCGTATCGAAAGCCAGATCACTACCCACTACCCTGCTACCATCGATGTAGGCCGGAAAATTACCGCGCAGGAAGCACGCATTCTGGACTCCCAGCGGGAAAGCATCTTCATCCCGGAAGTCCTGAAAGACCTGATCGAAGAAATCGCCTTTGCCGCCCGCGAAAGCGAGTTTGTTGACAAAAAAAGTGGCGTCAGTGCGCGAATGACGATCAGTGCTTACGAAAATTTGTACGCTGCAGCCGAACGCCGCATGCTGCTCAATGGCGAAAGCAAAACCACTGCCCGACTTACCGACTTCTGGGGTGTCATTCCTGCCCTGACCGGAAAAGTAGAAATGGTGTACGAAGGTGAGCAAGAAGGGCCTCAAATAGTGGCACTTACCATCATCGGAACAGCCGTTAAAAAAATATTCCTGCAATTTTTTCCCAACCCTGGGAAACTACGCAAAGGGCAGGAGCGCGACCCATACGGGGTCGTAAAAGCCTGGTTTGCGGCTGGCAACAAGGTGGACCTGCTGCACGAACTCGATCACAAAGCATACGTTGCCGCGCTTGAATCTGTGGCGGGCCTGAAAAAACTAACTGAAAGCGCCAACATAGAGGCCGGCCAGTTACCGGTATTCATGGAACTGGTGCTGAATGGCCTTTCTGAATACGAGGTTTTGAACAAGGAAATCATCCAGAACAAATGGGTTTTCCGCGATTTCCTGGCGGATGAGATGGGCTCGGATGAGGATGGAGATATGCGGGATTTGTTTAATTGATGGAGGCAGTTCGCCTGCACAGCGATTTTACACGACTGGCTCAACGCAACTATACTCGAAGTAAAGTGGTTTGCGAAAACAATCGCACAGTCATCAGTTCTGATGGCAAGACATAAAACGCAGACGATGCAGCGCATCGGCGCGTATTTATAACGCGGCCAGGAGGGCTGAGGACAAGTGAGCATTCGCAAACCACTTTATTTCGAGTATAAAAGTTGCATAAAAGCGCCAAGAACTTGTTCGGGATATTGGAAAATCCTGAACCGTTTTCTTTGAGCTCTGCAGGATAATCATTTATATCTATTTCCATTGTTTTTATATTTGATTGCTGTAAGGTCGGCCATCTCAAGCACAACCAACATTAGCAGTATTGTAACTTCTGGTTAGAAGTTGGTTAGGTTCTTTTTTCCGAGCAAAAACCTCCTCCCTACGTGACCTCCCTACCCTTCCCACGTCTCCAAAGCAGCCTATTTGCCACAGGAAATGAAAATTCGATATTCTGCCTATATTTGATGCTACAATCGTTCTTGCGCACAATACCCTTTGTTAAATCATAAACCAACTTTTATGTACGGAGAAAATCGCAGCAGCGGATTCCGCATTCCACCCAAACTACTCATCGGACTTGTGTTAGCAGCCTTCGCGCTGTTTAAGTATTATTCCAGCAGCATCCCAAATGAAATCACCGGTGAATCGCAGCACATCAATATGTCGCCGGAGCAGGAGATCGCCATGGGCATTCAAAGCGCCCCGCAAATGATCGCCGAAATGGGTGGTGAAATCAAAAACACCCAGTACGATGCCCTCGTGAAAAAAGTAGGGCAGAAAATTGTGTCCATGAGCGATGCCGGAAAGACCGTGTACCGCGACCAGTTTGAGTTTCACCTCCTGGCCGACCAGCAAACCATCAATGCCTTTGCCATGCCGGGCGGACAGGTTTTCATCACCGCCGCCCTGTTCAGCCAGATGAAAAACGAAGACCAGTTGGCCGGCGTGTTGGGCCACGAAATTGGTCACGTGGTAGCACGGCACAGTGCAGAAAAACTGGCACAAATGGAGTTGGCCCAGGGCCTTACCAGCGCCGTTAGCATGGCTACCTACGACCCCTCCAACCCTACCGGAGCGCAAATTGCGCAAAATGTAGCCAACATGCTTTCCCTGAAATATGGCCGCGATCAGGAACTCCAGTCCGACGACCTGGGCGTGCGCTTTATGCTGCAGTCGGGATACGATCCGGAACAGTTAATTGGCGTGATGGAAATCCTCAAACGCTCTGCCGGACCCAACCGAACCCCTGAGTTCCAAAGCAGCCACCCCGATCCTGAAAACAGGATTGAGCACATTAAAGAATCCATTAGAAAATACAGCGGAAAATAGACCTGAGCCTGCCCAGACGATTCGGTCTGGGAATACTCAGCCTGCCTGCATTTTCGAGAACAATGAAAAAGCCTGTCCCGACACAATTGGGATAAATTTGGCTGGTCGGTGTGTCCAAAATAGCTATTTTCGAAGTGACCATCTAGACAGCTCAAGCCAAAGGCCAAAACCCAGAGTTAATTCTGGTCTTCCTTTTCAGCCTTACCAAGGTCCTTTTTCAGCTTGTCGGCACGAAGACGCGTTGGTCGGTTGGCAATATCCCAGGCAACGTAAAAAGCCAGTTGCGCGCGTTTTGCCTGCATATCAAAGTTGATTTTATCGGCAGTGTCCGACGGGCGGTGGTAATCTGCATGGGTGCCATTGAAAAAGAAAATGGCCGGGATGCCTTTTTCCGCAAAATTGTAATGGTCGGAACGCTCGTAGTAATGGTTGGGGTCCTTAGGGTCGTTGTAACGATAGTCGAGCTCCATTTTTGTGTACTTGCGGTTGTTGCGCTCGTTGAGTTCATGCAGCTCGGTGCTGAGCCGGTCGGAGCCAATTACATAAACGTAATCTCCTTTCCCTTCGTGCTCTTTATCAATGCGGCCAATCATGTCAATATTGATGTCCACCACCGTGTTTTTCAAGGAGAAAACTGGGAAATCAGTATAAAATCGGGAGCCAAGCAATCCTTTCTCTTCGCCGCTGACCAGCATGCAAACCACGCTGCGCTTCGGACCCACTCCCTTCTTTTTGGCCTCAGCAAATGCCCGGGCGATTTCAATCACCGCAGAAGTGCCGGAGGCATTGTCATCGGCGCCGAAATAGATAACACCCTCGTTTTCACCCAAGTGATCGTAGTGTGCCGTAACGAAAACGTATTCTTTTTTCAGTTCCGGGTCAGAGCCTTCAATGAAGCCAATAACGTTGGAACCCTCCATCAGTTGGGTCACCTTATGCAGGTGTACCTCCATATTGGTTTTCATTTTCATGGCCTTCACCTTTCCACCTTCATTGATGGATTTCATGGCCTCCGCTACCTTGCTGGCTTTTTTTCCAAAAATGGCATTGGCGGTTTCTTCCGTGACGAAGATGTTGTTGATCATGCCCGTCTCTAGCGCAGCACTATCGGAACCCACTGTTTTCCAGCCGTAGGTAGAAATGATTTTCCGATTGATTTTCATGTCCTCCTGGAAACGCGGATCGACGATAATAGCCAAGACCGCGCCCTTCTGGGCCGCAAGTTCTACTTTTCGACGCCAGTCGACCGACCAGTTAGAACGCTTTACATTGCCCATAACACGTGATACTCCGGCTTCATCAACGGGTTCACCAGCATAAAAAACGACCGTCTTACCTTTCACATCCACACCGGCATAGTCGTTGTACAGGTTGTCTTCAATGCCGTAGCCCACAAAAACGAACTCTTTTACCTGAATGGCCGGGTTGTCCTTGTTGTAGGAGTGCATTACAAAGTAATCGCTGCGATTTTTGTACTCCTGGCCATCGATGGTCAGGCTTAAATCCTCCCAACTGGTTTTTTGCAGGCTAATGGTTTGGAAGTACGTGCGGCGGTCACCTTCGGGTGGCAAGCCGGCATCTTTGAACTGGTCGGCGATGAAGTTGGCAGCAACTTTTTGCCCAACTTCACCGGTCTCGCGCCCCTGCATGGAAGGCGAGGCGAGCGAGTCGAGCAGCCATTTCAAATCAGCAGGGGTAATGGTTTGGGCAAAGGGAACAGGATCTGGAAGTTTATAGCCTGAATGAAAATATCCCAACGGCAGCTGCGCCGTCAGGGAATCTTTTTGAGCCTTCAGCACTGGGCTGGAAAGCAACAGACAAAATAAGACAGCGATAAAGCTGCGCCCCCACAGTGCGGGAGTCATCACAATGTTGTTCGACATTTTTAGAAAAATTTCGTGTGTAGGAGTATGATTTTCAAGGGTTACTGGCATGCCATTTTTTCAACACGTCTTTCGTGCCGTCCACCCTCGAACTCGGTATTCAGAAAAATTTGCACCATGGCTTGCGCCAAAATCTCCGGTACATAGCGCACCGGGATTGATATCACGTTCGCATTGTTGTGCAAACGCGCCATTTTTGCTATTTCTTCAGTCCAGCACAGGGCGCAGCGGATGCCCTGGTGCTTGTTCGCGGTAATTGCTACCCCATTCCCACTTCCGCACATAACGATGCCGCGATCTGCTTCGCCATTTTCAACGGCCGTGGCAACCGCGTGGGCGAAATCAGGGTAATCAACCGAATCAGCAGAATGGGTTCCAAAATCCAAAACCATGTGACCCCGCTTCTGGAGCATTTCAACCAGTCCGTCTTTGTATGGAAAGCCGGCATGATCACATCCTATTGCTATTTTCATCATAATATTGTGTTTGAACGGCACAAAGATACGTCATTCGGGAAAAGTCCGCTTTGCTCATTTTGTCTAATCGGCCAACTACAGTCTTGAGCATTCCGACGTACTTTTGCCAAAGACCAATACGTAAAATTTGCCCTATGCATGCTCAGATAAAATTCCTGATTGCCTTTTTATTGTTGTGTGGTACGTTTCCAGCCGTTGTTTGTTCCCAAACAGACTTTAACCAAAAGATTTCGCCGGAAATCCGGGCTGCTTTTTCCCGTGGTGAGGCTGCTGATGTTTTCATCGTATTTACGGAAAAAGCGGACCTCAGCGCCGCGAAATGGATGCCCAACAAAATCTCCCGGTCAAATTATGTGTTTTCACGACTGCAGCAAACGGCCGAAAGAAGTCAGCAACGGGTGCGGACACTGTTGCGCGGTTCCCAAACGGAAGTCAACAGCCTGTTCATCGTCAATGCCATTGCAGTTGCGCAGATAAACGCTGCATTGTGTCGCCAAATTGCCGCCTACCCGGAAGTAAAAAGCATTTGCGCTGATCCTATAGTATTGGTAGATCTCCCGCAGCAGGAAAACCCGTCGGCAGGCGATAGAAATGCTGTAGAATGGGGCGTTGAGCGCATACATGCTCCGGAGGTTTGGGCCATGGGGTATACCGGGCAGGGCGTTAGTGTTGGTGGCGCGGATACGGGTATTGACTGGACCCATCCTGCCCTGCAAAGCCATTACCGGGGCTGGAACAATGGATTCCCCGACCACAATTACAACTGGCACGATGCCATCCACAGCATCAGCCCTTTAAACGGCGATACCACCAACCTGAGTGCCAACCCCTGCGGACTCAATCTAACCGTTCCCTGCGACGATTATTTCCACGGCACCCACACCATAGGTTCTGTTGTTGGCGACGATGGCCTGGGCAATCAAATCGGTGTCGCACCCGGTGCACAATGGGTAGGCTGCAGGAATATGGAGCGTGGCTCCGGAAAGCCATCCAGTTACCTGGAGTGTTTCCAGTGGTTTTTGGCGCCGACGGATTTGAACAATGCTAACCCCGATCCCACGAAATCACCCGATGTGATCAACAATTCCTGGTATTGCGACTATACAGAAGGCTGTACCGACCTGTCGGTGAACGAGTTACTGCACGACGCCGTCATCAACCTGCGGGCTGCCGGCGTGGTAGTAGTCGTGTCAAATGGCAATTTCGGATCAGCCTGTGCAACCACCAATGCACCACCAGCCTATTTTGAAGAGAGCTTCAGTGTAGGGTCGTTTAGAAGCAACGACACCATTTCAGGCTTCAGCAGCCGCGGGCCGGTTGTTGTGGACAGCAGTTTTCGCGTAAAACCCAATGTGGCAGCACCTGGCTCGAATGTCCGTTCTGCCACCTTGAACCACGAATATTCTTTTGCCAGCGGCACGAGTATGGCCGGACCACACGTTGTGGGCCTGGTTGCGCTGATGCTCTCCGCGCAGCCCGCCCTGGCTGGTCATGTGGAAGAAATAGAATCCATGATCGAGCAGTCAGCCATTCCAACCCTGGGGCTGGAGAATTGCTACGACAACAACGGTGAGGATTACCCCAACAATACCTACGGGTATGGGCGAATAGATGCCCTTGCCGCGGTTAACCTGGCGCTGAACTGGTCGCCTGCCAGTGGCACCAGCACGCCCAACCCGCAATCTGTGGCCTGTTACCCCAACCCGGCCAGCGGGGCCATTGTATTCGACCTGCAGGAGGCATATGGCGACCAGCATTTAAAAATATGGGCTGCCGACGGGCAATTGGTGCGCGACCTGCAGTTTAACATCCAACTCAAACGCCAATTGGTCCCTGTTGAACTCAATGGCCTGGAGTCAGGGTTGTACTTGTACCAATTTAGTCAAAAAAATGGCATCCTGAGCGGTAAATTTATTAAAAACTAATGGCCAAAGTTTGGAAGCAGGCCTTCAGCCTGGAAGGTTTGAACGCACTAAATGCCAACACCATGGGGGAAACCCTCGGGATTCAGCTGATTGAATTTGGCGATGATTTTTTGAAAGCCAGCATGCCCGTAAACCAGCACTCCGTTCAGCCCTTTCGCATTCTGCATGGTGGTGCCAGCGTGGCATTGGCAGAAACCATCGGCAGTATCGCCAGCACACTCTGCATTGCCGACCTTGAAACAGAAACTGCAGTTGGCCTGGAAATAAATGCCAACCATTTGCGCAGCGTAAAGGAAGGCGGTACGGTGACCGGAACCTGCCGCCCCATCCGTATTGGAAGGCAGATTCACGTATGGCAAATCGAAATACACGACGAATCCGGCCATTTGTCGTGCATTAGCCGCCTGACCTGCGCGATTGTAAAACGACGTTGATGTATTCTGTGTTTGCTTATTTATCTTTGCCAACTTTAATAATCGATCGAATCCTCTTCTTTCTTACCACTTTTACTGTTTACATGAAAAAACTACTCTTTACCCTGCTCACGGCATTGGCCTTGTGCGGTACGGCTATTGCCCAGGACTTTAACGTTCAACTGCGTTCCACCATGAATTTCCCAGGCGAAACCCTCGCCAACATTTGCGGATACTGGCAAGGCGGCCGTGAATATGCACTGGTTGGCGCTTCCAAAGGAATGGTTGTTGTTGACATTACCAATCCCGACGTTCCCGTTAAGGTCGTGCAAATTCCTGGTCCTGATAACCTTTGGAAAGAAATCAAAGTATACAGCCATTACGCTTATGTTACCTCTGAAGGAGGCGGTGGCCTCCAAATTATCGATTTAAGCAACTTGCCAGGCGCCAACCTGGCTTACCACAGCTATACCGGTGAAGCGAGTTTAGGCAACCTGAATACCATCCATGCCCTGCACATCGATGTCACAAAGGGCTTTGTTTACCTTTATGGCTCTAACCTGTTCAGCGGCGGTGCAGTAGTGCTCGACCTCAACGCCGACCCGTACAACCCAACCTATGCCGGAAAGTTTGACCAACTGGGCTACATCCACGATGGATATGTCGACAACGACACCCTTTACGGCGGCCATATTTATACCGGAACACTGTCGGTGGTCAACATGGCCAACAAACAAAACCCTGTGTTGCTGGGAACGGTACAAACGCCGGGTAAGTTTACCCACAATGCCTGGTTGCTCGACGACCACAAGCATATTCTGACCACCGACGAAACGACGCCCTCCTTCCTGGCTGCCTTCGATGTTACTGACCCGACTGACATCAAGGAACTCGACCGTTTTTCGCCAAACGACGGTTACGGCTCCTATGTACACAACACCCATGTTCTGAACGACTGGGCTGTTACCTCCTGGTATACCGATGGCTTCACCATCGTGGATGCGCATCGCCCGGACAACCTCGTCATGACCGCCAGTTACGACACTTACGCTGGCAGCGGTGCGCAATTCGACGGCTGTTGGGGTGTTTTCCCTTATTTCCCCTCCGGCACCATCATCGGCTCCAACATTGAGCCAGGTGATCTTTTCATCTTTACCCCCAACTACGTCCGCGCTTGTTACCTGGAAGGCAGCATCACCGATGGCTGTAACAATGCACCGCTTAGTGGTGTTTCCATCGAAGTAAACAGCGGTGCTCCACAGGTGAACACCAGCAGCAAAAGCAATGGCGTGTTCAAAACCGGTCAGTCGGTACCTGGCGATTTTGTGGTAACCATCAGCAAAGCAGGTTACATCACCCAAACCATCAATGTCAGCTTACAACCGGGAGAAGTTACGACTTTGGATATTACCCTGGAGCCCATCTCTGCCGTCAACATTTCAGGTCAGGTACTCGATGCCCTTACAGGCCTGCCCATCCCCAACGCACCAATTGTGTTGAGCGGACCAAATGCGGCTTACAACCTCAACACCAATAGCCAGGGCAATTTCTCCATTAATTGTGCTTTTGGCGGCGACTATCAGGTGTACGCCGGCGCCTGGGGGTATTTGCCTTCCGACGCATTCACGGTAACAGGTAGTGATCCGGTTACGGTAAGCCTGGACCGCGGCTATTACGACGACTTTGCTTTGAATTACACCTGGACAACCAGCAGCACTGCTCCTACGGGCGCCTGGGTACGGGACATCCCGATTGGCACAACACAACAAGGCCAGTTGGTAAACCCTGGATCAGATGTTGATTTCGACGGCAACGAATTGTGCTACGTGACCGGCAACGGCGGCGGTAACGCAGGCACCGACGATGTCGACAACGGTGTGGTTACGCTCACCTCGCCCAAAATGGAACTCGCTGCCTTCAACGATGGTATTTTAAGCTTCTGGTACTGGTTTGTCAACACCAGTGGTTCTGGCACCCCCAACGATACCCTGACGGTATTTGCCAGCAATGGCCAGCAAACGGTCAAAGTATTTAGCCAGACCGTTTCCGCCAGCCAATGGCGCTATTCGGGCGACATCAGCCTCAAAGACTTCCTGCCCCTAACGAACAACATGACGGTGCGTTTCGTAACCGGCGACCTGCCTGCTTCAGGCCACCTGGTAGAAGCTGGCGTGGATGCTTTTAAAGTCATTCCTACGGGCTCTGCCTCCGGAACACAAACAGCAGTGCTAACGGATGCCAACCTAAAAATTTCACCCAATCCCAGTGCAGCGGATTTCCGACTGCGTTACGAATGGCCTTCCAACGAGACCATCTCCCTCGAAGTCATGAATACCTTGGGCCAGTTGGTATATACCCAACAACTCAACGGGAAAGCGGGCAATGCCAACATTCCGAACCTGCAACAAAAAGGCTTGTACTATGTAAGGCTCCGCGGCCAATCCGGCATCAGCCAGCCGGTGACCATCGTGCAGCAATAAGAACGTGTTCGGGTTTAACATTTTGGCGCCTGGTCGGCCAATTTTATTCTGCTCTTCGTTATTTTTTAGACCCGGATTGCCCGCATACGAATCTAAAAAATGCCTAGATCAAAATAAAATTATCCTAACCAGGCATCCAAACGTTAAACCCAAACACGTTCTAAGACAGCGCTGTAGAGGCTAAAAGCCGCCAGCAACTGGTCTGAAGCAAGGTACATTCCCAATCTTCAAACCAGTTACTGGCGGCTTTTTAATTAGCGTTTTCCAGTGTATATTTGCCCAATACCCTGGCGTACTTATGCAAGCACTCGACATCGTACAAACTAGGCTGGCGGAAAATTTCAAGTCGCAGGCTCCCCTACTCGACCTGGGCAATTGCGGCTTAAACCGTCTGCCCACCGAACTCGAAAAGTTCGAATGGCTTGAGGACATCAACCTCGGAACGGTGTATTGGAACGAACCCGAAAAAACCTTTCAGGAAAGCCAGAACAAAGGCCCGTTGAATCATCTGGTTGAAGAAAATTTTGCAGTATTGCATAATCTCACCCAATTGCGCCGGATTTCCCTGCGCAATTGCAGCGTGCGCAACCTCGAGGCGCTCAGCCAACTGCAGCAACTCAGCTCCCTTACTTTGGGTGGTAACGATATTGGTGACATTGCCGTGTTGGGTACCATGGCCAACCTTGAGGTATTGTCACTATACGATAACTCCGTACGCGACATTACTCCTTTGCAGCACCTTCATAAATTGAAGATACTGTCGCTCAATTACAATGCGATTCATGACCTTAGTCCGGTAGCCGGACTGGCCCAATTGCGCGAGCTGCACCTTGCCGGCAACAAAATTTCCGATCTACGGCCCTTACAAGGTTTGCAGCATTTGCAAAAACTCAACCTCAACAACAACGCAATCCGGAAAATTGCACCCCTTGTGGAATTGCCCGACTTGCATGCCGTCAGTCTCGACCGCAACCCGATTGAGGATTGCCCGCCAGAAATTGCCTTTTCCGGTGACCTGAAACGTATCCGCGCTTACTTCCAGCACCCTGCAGCGAAGTTCACTTTCAGCACCCGCAGCAGCAGTCGATGAGCCCGTGATCAGTGCACCTTTGGAACTTAAAATCATCCTGGTGGGCAACGCCACTTCCGGCAAAACCTCGTTGTCAAAAGTACTGCGCGGCGAGCCTTTTAACAGCAAGGAAAACTCTACCCACGGCATTCAGATTTCCGAATGGTTGCTCAGCCCCACAGAACTGCGCAATATTTTACCCGGCCAGGCCGATATGGATCTTCAGGAAACCCTTCGGGTTAATATATGGGACTTTGGCGGCCAGGAATACTACCATGGCACCCATCAGATTTTTCTCGACAACAATGCCGTGTATGTCCTGATCTGGGACGAGCGACACAACCAGAACAGCACCGTCCCAACCGAACTTTTTTTCGACAACGAATCGGTGGTCGTGCCGCAAGAACACTTTCACTACCGCTATTGGCTCGATAGTATACGGCACAGTGCCAGCGGGCAAACCTCGGGTATGCCGCCACCAGTATTGCTGTTGCAAAACAAGGTGGATCTCCAAAATGGCCAGCCCCGATTCTACGATGCCAATCTCCTGAAACGGTATACGGTAGACCACAACAGCGCCATCAGGCTGAAATATGCCCGCGCCCGCAAGGCACCTGATCGGCGCTACCGTTAGGGATTTGAAATTTTCAGAGAAGACCTGGTTCGGCTGATGTACGAACAGGCAAAACATAATGCACACCACGAAAAACTGCCCAATTCCTGGGTGCAAATCAGTCAGTTGCTTCGGGAATTAAGAAAAGATGCCGGAAAAACGCGAAAAAACCCATTCAGTGCCAAAATCAGGGACAACGCCTGGATGGATTACGACGATTTCGCATCCGGATGCCTCCATATCAACGATGCCCTGAACGAAACCGAACTGGAAACCCTGACCTATTACCTGCACCAAATAGGTATCATCGTTTGGCTGCCCCATATCGATCGAAAGGTGTACACCGACCCGTCCTGGCTGACCAGTAAAATTTACCGGGTACTCAACGAAAGGTGCGCAAACAAAACGGTCGGTTCCGCACCGCCGATGTTCAAAGATTTCGGCAACGAAATCGAAACAACGTTGCTGCTAGACATGATGCAGGAATGGGAGATTATTTTCCCCGACAACAGCACTGAAGGCAACTGGATTGCCCCGCAATACCTGCCGGAAGAGCACCCGATGGAAAATTTATTTTCCATCGCGCTGACAGGTTTACAGCAGCAATTTTTTTTGGTAAAAGCACCCCTTTTTCACTACAGAAAAATGCTGCGGCGGCTCATTTTTCAATTTGGAAACGACCCGGAGGTAGTCAACAAAGAATATTGGAAAAACGGCATTTTATTCGTGGACCAAAGCAGCGGTATCCGGGTGTTGCTGAAAGGCATGCGAACCCCGGAAGAACCGGATTTGGGCACCATCATGATTTGCGTTGAGCCCGACAAAGCCAGTACCGCCGATTGGCAGCAAAAGGTATTTACCGCTTTACTCATGGCTTTCCTGAACCAGAGCACGCCAAGCGTGAGCGGCTCAGACAGCAGCGCGCCCTGGCTGAACATGGCCAACACCCTGCGCGATGAGGCAGAAAAACAGCAGGAGCTGCAAATAGCCATCAATGGCTCGGATTTTATCAGCCTCCCTACCCTGCTCCGCTCCGCCAGGGCTGGTATTTCAGCCTTGATAACCGACGATAAAAAACGCATCCGCCTGGAAGACTTTAATCCGCTCCTGGCCGGTTTACAAATTTCACCACCCCAACCCACCATTTTCTTTTCTTATTCCCACGACGACAAAGACCTCCGCGACGAGCTCGACAAACACCTCGCGCCCTTGCGGCGCCGTTCAAAAGCGAAAACCTGGTTTGACGGAGCCATTGGCGCCGGACAAAACTGGGAGGAAACCATTCGGAAAAATCTGCGCAGTGCGGATGTCATTCTTTTGCTCATCAGCCACAACTTTATCAAC
>JADJUJ010000022.1 GCA_016710765.1 Lewinellaceae bacterium
GTGGCAGCATCTGCTGTAAAGGCAAACCACTGGTTGTTGTTAATTACCGTACACCAGAACAGCGGGGAAACGAGCAGGTTATCCGGTACAGTTGAACCATAATAGCAAAACAGCGATGCCGGATTAGGAAGCACGCAGGCGTCCATAGCATTCACCTCCGGGGTCGGGATGATACACGGAGTGGTATTGCATTGTGAGAAAGAAAGGTGCTTAAAGGAAATCAAAAACAACAGGACAAGTAAGGGTGTAAATAGTTTTCGCATGCGTATTATTAAAGTAGTTTTTAAAATATCGATTTGGATAAGCATCAAAGATAACTCAATATTAATTTTTACTTAAGGTCCGTAACCAACAATTGTATCGGGATTTACCGGCACAAGAACTACATCCAGGCTAAAAAAACAAGATTTTGCAGTAATTTGGTAACATTTTATCGTTGTAAGCAATATTTTATCCCCAAAATCCTGCAAATTATGTTCAATTGTTTGGCAACCTCTTGCCAAGATACAGCCAATCTAATTTGTATGTACCGCTTCCTTTGTAGTGTGAACGGTGTATACCCACACGGCGAGGGGCGAAAACAAGGCCAAGACCAGCAAAATAGCCCACATTATTTGAGGTTGCTCACCGCCCTATCCCGTAATTACCGTACAACACTTGGAAAGTATGCCGCCCAAGGTTGCCGATTGCCACACACCGGTGAAATACCCCATAGTACGTTGCCACTTTATCCGGGTGGAGCAGTTTTGCCGGTGTTACCTCTTTTTCGATTTCGGGCTTGCCATCATTTCGATAAGTAAACAGAATTCCGCCAAAACAATCGGCCGGTTTGTACTCAAAAGACCAGTACAGAAAAGCTCACAACAGTGGAAACCGGCACACCCCAGAAAATGGTGGTAAATGGCTTTAACCTCGTCACCAGATAGGAAACCAATACCTGAAAAAAGATAATGGCGCCAGCGTTAAAGTTGATCATGTACTCGGGATTTAACTGGCCATTGTTGGCCATGGAACCCGCCAATGAATCTGCTGCGCCGCTCATCCCAAGGGAGCGCAACAGGCCGGTCATGCCCGACAGCACATCTGAAGTGTCTACAAAGTCGCGTATGTGCAGGGGAAGGGTGTAAAAAAGTTGGTTAAAACAGGTCAAAACCGACGCGATCAACAAAACAGGCTAAAGCGCCAGTCGCCCAGCCGCATCGGCTCCAGTAACCATGACTTAGCCTTCCCTCCCAACTGCCGGAGCAGCAGATCATACAAGAAATTCAAGGCGATCCAGATCCCGGAAATCATCCAGATATGGTTCCAGTTGAAAGATGGCTTGTTTGCGTATTTTGATCCCAGCACTAGAAAGGCCAGCAAGCCAAATACAAACAGAAAAAAGCGACCGTTGCCCAACACCTCTACCATATCCGACATCACTTTTTTTAAGCTCCTCGGATTGGCAGATTTGCTTTCAGAGGTGGGTTCCTCAAAAAAGAAGGCGACAATAATAAAGTTGACGGCAATCCAGCAGGCTGATGCGATAAATACATAACGCCATTCCCAGCCGCGAACAATACCGGCCACAATTGGTCCTACAAAACCACCTATATTGACCATCATGTAAAAATGCCCATGGAAGCGGTACGGTCAGTGGTCACCTTTTGATATGGTGCCAATCACAATAGGCTTAAACATCGCCGCGCCATGGCTACCAGCATGAAGGCCATGAAAAAGTTGGGAAGGTACTAAACTGCCCCAGGAGATAATAGGCGGGCACTAAAACACAAAATGAGGCAATCAACATCCGGCGGTAGCCGTAACGATCAGCCAAAGCACCCGTGACCACAGGGAACAGATAAAGAAAAAAGGTAACCACCCCTTGCAAAACGCCCCTGTCTTCGTCTGAAAACCCCAGACCGCCCTCGGCAACGGATCCCGTGATGTACAAAGAGGAGACCGCAAAAAAACCATACCAGGCCATGCGTTCAAAAATCTCCATGGTGTTCACCGCCCAAAAAGAGGCTGGAAATTCTTTTAATTGAATTTTTTTTGGTGTCTCGTTCATTTTTCGTCGTTTTGCCAGCGTCAAAGATGCTAAATTTTTGAAAGGACACGAAAGCGACAGGCCCTTTTTACAATTTCTGTAATTTTGGAGCGATCAATTAAGCAGTATTTATATGATATTTTTTCGTCATAAAAAACATCTCGTCATTGCCTGCTGGCAGCATCACTGAGTTTGCTGGCAGCAGGGGCTATGGCACAAAACATCCAACCCTTTATCCGCATCGACCAGTTTGGTTACCGCCCGCAAGCACAAAAAGTAGCGGTCATCGCCAATCCTGAATTGGGTTACAATGCAGGCGATGCCTTTGTCCCCGGAACTACGTATGCGCTTGTCAATGCGCTGACCCAGGAGACCGTTTGGACCGGCACACCCGAGGCGTGGAGCAACGGCGCACTGCACGGACAATCGGGCGACCATGGCTGGTGGTTGGATTTTTCTGCGGTTGACATCTCCGGACAATACTATTTGTACGACACCCAAAACGATGTGCGCTCCTTCGAGTTTGAAATCGGCAACGACGTTTACAAAAAAGTCCTGAAAGCAGCACAGCGCATGTACTTCTACCAGCGTGTTGGGATGGCAAAGGAGGCCACTTTTGCTGAAACAAAATGGAAGGACAACGCTTGTTACCTCGGGCCACAGCAGGATACCGAAGCAAGGAGCCGATGGGCAAAGACAGATCCTTCCACTGCCCGTGATGTGCGGGGCGGCTGGATGGACGCTGGTGACGTGAACAAATACACCACATTTGCAGAATCTGCAGTGCTACAACTTCTGCAAGCCTATAGGGCAAACCCTTCTGTTTTTACCGACGATTTTAACCTCCCCGAATCGGGCAATGGCGTGCCCGACCTGCTCGATGAAGTCAAATGGGAATTGGATTTTTTCCAAAGAATGCAGGATGCCACCGGCACCAATGGGTTGTTGTTGAAAGTTGGCATGGACAATTACAACGATGTATCACCACCCAGTATCGATACCCGGCCGCGGTACTACCTGCCTGAATGCAGTTCGGCAACCTTGTCAGGCGCTGCCATGTTTGCATTGGCAGGTATGGTATACCAATCTGAAAATACAGCAGCCTTGCAAACTTTTGGTGCAGCGCTGATCAACCGTGCCCAACTCGCCTGGCAACGTGCCGAGCTTGTTACGGCCAATTTTAGCAATTTCGAAACTGATTGCGACGACGGTGACATCAAATCGGGTGATGCCGATCGCGATGCAAATGCGCAGCTGAGCAGCGCCATTATTGCTGCGGTATATTTATTTGAAGCAACCGGAGATATTCAGTACCGCGATTTTGTAACATCCCAATGCACCAATGTGGAGCCCCTTTCTACCAGTTGGTGGGGGCCTTACCGTACCCCTCTTGAAGCTGCACTCTTGCGCTTTGCAGCACTCAATGGGGTCGATGCAGGCCTTAGTAATATTATCCGAAGCCAAAAGGCCAACATGAATTATCAAAATTCACTGCAAAATTTCAACAACGAAACAGATTTGTACCGGGCATAGTAGAGGATTGGGCGCACTGGGCACCAACCAGGTAGCGCCAATTGTGGCATCCTTAACCTCGATTTTGCAGACTACAACATCAACCCGGCGCAATCGACTGAATATCAAAATGTTGCAGAACAATACCTACACTGGTTTCACGGTGAATCCTATGGGAATGGTCATGCTGACCAATATGTATGCTTTCGGGGCGATTTTTGCGCCAACGAAATGTACCATACCTGGTTCAACCACTGGTCGGATTGGGACAATGCACTTTTCTCTTCAAAAGGCCCTGCACCGGGCTATATTGTTGGCGGGCCCAACGCAAATTATTCCTATTCCCAACTCAGCCCACCCGCCAACCAACCGCCGCAAAAGGCTTACCGGGATTTTAACGACGGATGGCCGGAAAGTTCCTGGGAAATCACCGAACCGGCCATTTATTATCAGGCGGCGTAGATCCAGCTGCTCAGCCATTTTGTGCCGGCGGGGCAGGTTTCTACCCATGAAACGCCACAGCCAAACTGGTCTGCCTACCTCCAGCCTACCCTGGGGAATGGCCAGGTAAGCCTTCACATGACTTGCCCCGAAGACACTCGTTTTAACTTGCAAGTCGTAGACCAGTCCGGGAAAATCCTGCTTCAAAAAGTGATCGTTTGCCCCGCTGGCACGAACGAACAGCAGCTCCAACTCACACAATTCCCGGATGGAATCTATTTTATCTATATTGCCGCATCAAACGGCTCATCAACACTTCGTTTTTTAAAGCAGCAGTAAGTTGATGCACTCCGTTTAGCCGGTAACAACGCACCCTAATTCGAGATTGTAACGTCCTGAATATGTTCAAAAACCTCCAATTCCCCACGGCGCACACCGTGTTGATGATCATCGCCGCCCTGGTTGCCCTGCTCACCTGGGTGATTCCTTCAGGTCAATTCGACAGGCTGAAATACGACCCCGACCGCAGTCTTTTTGTGCGCAGTGGCCCCGGAGGCGACACTACCCTGTCGGCCGATCAGGCCACGCTGGATCACCTGGGATTGAAAATTTCCCTGGAGAAATTTACCGGTGGTGAAATTGGGAAAGCAGTAGCCATCCCCGGCTCTTACCAACAACTCGGCAGCCGGCCGCAGGGCCTGGTGGCCTTCATACAATCTCCCCTGAAAGGCATCATGGAAGCCATGGATGTCATCTTGTTTGTGCTTATCATAGGCGGATTTATCGGCATAGTGCACCACACTGGCGCCTTCGATTCGGGCGTGGGTTGGCTTGCTTCGCGTTTAAAGGGGCGCGAAATGCTGCTCATCATCATCATTACCGGCCTGATTGCCCTGGGTGGCACCACCTTTGGTATGGCCGAAGAAACCATCGCATTTACCCCATACTGGTGCCTGTTTTCTGGCCGCCGGTTACGACGCGATGGTGGCCCTGGCCGCCATTTACATTGGCTCCTCCATTGGCACCATGGCATCCACGGTGAACCCTTTTTGTACCATTATTGCCTCCAATGCGGCGGGTATTAATTGGACCAATGGCTTATACGAACGCCTCTTCATGCTTCTTGCGGGCACCGCATTGAGCATGTGGTACATTATCCGTTATGCTGAAAAGGTTAAGAAAGACCCCAGCCTTTCCCTGGTTTACGCGCAAAAAGATGCTATAGAAAGCATGTTTGCCGTTAACACCCGTGGGAAAGCCAGTGTATTCAACACCCGTATCCGACTGATCCTGCTGGCTTTTATCACTTGCTTCGGGATCATGATTTATGGCGTTTCACAGCTCGATTGGTGGTTTATGGAAATGACCACTGTGTTTTTGTTGGCGCTATTGTAATTGCCGTACTAGGGAGAATACCTGAAAAACAGCCACGCCGTGCAGGGCATGTCCAAAGGTATCTTCGTAAATGTCATGATGTACCTCTACGCCGGACTTTCCTTTTTCATATCCTCCTCTTCGGGTATGGCCGTGCTCACCATGCCCATCATGGCGCCACTGGCTGATGTCGTGGGCGTTGGCCGGGAAACTGTTGTGAATGCCTACATGTACGGCCAGGGGCTTTTCGCCTTCATCAACCCAACCGGCCTCATTTTGGCCTCCTTGGCCATGGTTAATGTAGGTTTCAACAAGTGGATGAAGTTTGTGATGCCCCTGCTATTGATGCTGGCCTTACTTTCCATGATCGTGCTAACCATCGACGTTTATCGGTAACATCTCCATTTCCAACCAGAGGAATCGGACCAAAAACGCTCACTTACAATACACCTTCCATGAAAAACAGTTTGTTGCTACTCATCGCCATTGCTATGCTTTCCTTTAAAACCGACAACAAAACCAAGCGCATCATTTTTTTCGGCGACAGCATTACGCAAGCGGGCGTTCAACCTGGCGGATACATTGTTCAAATGCAAGAATATCTCGGCCAATCGGGTACCTCAGATCAGTTTGAACTCCTCGGCGCTGGTATCGGCGGCAACAAGGTGTACGACCTCTACCTCCGGATGGAGGAAGACGTAATGGCTAAAAATCCAGATATGGTGTGCATTTGGGTGGGTGTAAACGATGTGTGGCACAAACGGAGCTTTGGCACCGGCACAGATGCAGATAAGTTTCGTGGTTTCTATGCTGCCATGATTAAAAAAATGCAGGCGCAGCACATACAACTGATCCTCTGCACCCCCGCCTGCATCGGTGAAAAATACGACTGCTCAAACACCCAGGATGGTGAAATCAACCAATACGCCAACATCATCCGCGATCTGGCCCGAGAATTCAACTGCAAATTGTGCGATTTCCGGCAGGCCTTCATGGCTTATGAAGCGGAACACAACACCCAAAACGCTGAAAAAGGCATCCTCACTACCGACGGCGTACACCTCAATGAAGCCGGGAACAAAATGGTAGCCAATATGCTGCTGGATAAAATTAAATGACAGCAACAATTATTGCTTGTGTAAATGCCCGTAAATCAGGATCAATACCCCGATTACGAAAGGTATTTCCCGACAATCGGCATTCGCCGGCCCATGCCAAATGCCTTGGTGCTGACACGCAATACCGGGGCTGCCTGTTCGCGCTTGAATTCGTTGATGTTCACCATGCGTAAAATGCGCTTTACCAGCGCTTCCTCAAAGCCCATGGCCACCAGTTCCTTCGGCCCCTGTACTTTTTCGATGTATTGAAACAATACCTGATCGAGGATATCGTAAGGCGGCAAACTGTCAGAATCCTTTTGTCCAGGCCGTAATTCGGCACTGGGCGGCTTTTCAATGCTGCTCAGCGGGATAATTTCCTCGTTGCGATTGATGTAGCGGGCCAGTTCGTATACCTCCGTTTTGTACACATCGCCCAACACACTGATGCCCCCGCACATATCGCCATACAAGGTGCCGTAGCCCACTGCCATTTCGCTTTTGTTGGTGGTATTGAGCAAAATATTGCCAAACTTGTTCGACATGGCCATCAACAGCGTGCCGCGCACACGCGCTTGAATGTTCTCTTCTGTGACGTCAAAATCACGACCGGCAAATTGATTTTTCAATGCCGTTTCAAACACCGCATACATCGGCTGAATGGGCACTATATCGTATTGCATACCCAGGTTTTCGGCCAGCCTGCGGGCATCGTTGATGGAGTGATCCGAACTGAATTGGCTGGGCATAAACAATACCCGAACATTATCCGCACCCAGGGCTTCAGCAGCCAGGGCGGCGACCACAGCCGAGTCAATACCACCGGAAAGACCGAGAATGGCTTTTTTAAAGCCGAGTTTCCGAAAATAATCACCAATGCCCACCAACAAGGCGCGGTGCATCAGGGCTGTTTTGTCTTTAATTTGCTCCTGGTCTACCCCACCCTGTTTTACTGCTTCCAGATCGTATACCCGGAGGGCTTCCTCAAAATACGGCAGTTCATCAAACACCCGCCCGTCGGGCGACATCACCACCGAACCGCCATCAAAAATAATATCGGTTTGGGCCCCCACATGGTTGCAGTAAAACAAGGGTACGCCATAGCGCTCCACATTGGCACGTACCACATGCAGTCGTTCCTTCGCCTGCGAGGTACTGAACGGCGAAGCGCTTATGTTGAGCACGAAATCGGGGTTCAACTTGCGCATTTCATCCAACGGGCACACCGTGTACAGCGGATTTTCATTGCCTACATTCCAGATGTCCTCGCACACCGTCAGCGCAATTTTATGCCCTTTAAATTCTACTACCTGGTACTCCGTCGCAGGTTCAAAATACCGGTATTCATCAAAAATATCATAGGTAGGCAACAGGGTTTTGTGTTGTATGCCCAGGATTTTGTCGTCGTATAAAAAGTAAGCAGAGTTGAATAAATCCTTGCCCTCAATGCGCGGATTGGGTGTCGGCGCCCCCACCAAAATGCCGATGCCCTTGCTGGCCGCCTTCAGCGCCTGCACGCTGTCTTGCGAACGACGGATGAAATCATCAAAATCAAGAAAATCTCGCGGAGGATATCCGCAAACGGCCAGCTCGCCAAAACAAATGAGATCAGCCCCTTGCGCACGGGCCTCTTCTACAGCAGCCAGCATTTTTTGCAAGTTTCCGTCAAAATTCCCGATGTGATAGTCGAGTTGTGCCAGGGCAATTTTCATGGATATATTTTTGAGAAAGGCATAATAACAGTGTTGCCTAAAAAATCAACACAACACTGTCATCATGCTTATGTTCGGTGCAAAGGTAGGATTTGCCCAACAAGAGCAGCCAATCCAAGGTGAAAATTGATACAACACAAGTCAATTTGCCAGACTAAACGTCAACAAAGGTGGTATTTCGAAAAAAAGATCGGGCTGCCCAACCGCGGCTTTTGGCGAAGCAAAACATTTGCGGTTGCTGCGCCTTTCTGCGGGACCACACTACTGGACAACTATTTTGCGAAGCATAACCTAAAAAACAAGTTTAGTTCACCGCTAGACGGTCCTCAAGTGCAGTTTTTCCCGGCGCACCCAATTTTCTACCACCTTCATAACATCATCGCCCGGGTAGCGGTTGAATTTCCCTTTTACCTGCATCACTTCTAACTTGCTGCTCAATTCAATGGTAGCCACCCGTTGTCCATCGCTTTGCAAACTCCAGATGCTGCAGCGCCCTTGCAGGCAGTCGCTACGGTAGGTGGCAACGCAGTGGCCCATTGCCCGTCCTTCCCGCACCAAATCCTGCACAAAAAGGAGCTGTTGGATCAATAAACCACCTTTTTCCCAACCCCTCACCGATGAAGTCGGGAATGCTTTGATGTTGATGGCATTGCTGACCTCCTTTTTCAGGTCTTCCCAGATTTTTACCCGGCGGCGGATTGATTCCAATGTGGCGCCTTGTATGCTGAAGTTGGGATACAAAGGCTTGATGGTCGCTGCAGAAGCATACACAGGGTGGTACACCGTTACCTGTTGCTGTGCCTGCTCCTGGATAAAAAGGATAAAGTGCTGGATTTCACGGTTAGGTACTTCCGGATGACGGCCTATAAAATGCCAGAGTGGAAGCAGTGCTACCACCGAATCATTGTCGATTTGGCAAGCATTTAGCAGGAAATCGGTCTGGGACTGGCTGAAACCCAGGCTCCGCAATAACGCCCAGGGGCCCACATCCTCCCAATCGACACTGGTGGGTGCATGCAACGCAAAGTGGGCCATTTTGCGGGTGAAAGGAATAGAAGCGCCCGAAAATTGGCGGAAATTCCGACCCTGGGCAAAATGCTGTGTCGCTTCTACCAGTCCGGCATCGGGCAGCTCATACAGCAAAGCCTCCATCAATGGTTTTGGAAACTCGTAACGAATGAACGTATGGAATACAAAAGAAGCGAACAAACGATCGCCTCGTCTTGATTTGGGCGCTTTCCAGGTATCCAGTGAACGAACCACGGGAACATGCTCAAACAGCAGCAGCAATTTGACCAACCAATTGGTGTCCTGAATCATCATCAGCAGCAAGGACCGGGAACCCAGCAGCAGCTTTTCCAGTGCTTCAGGATGATAAGGGCCGATAGATTTACCGATCCGTTTTCTGTTCCAGCAAAAGTCAAAAACACCTTTCAGCTCCGCCAGTTTTTCGGCACGTTCCGGGCGGCGTTTGCGCACACGGGGAGTGCTGACGCGGGTTTCGGTCAGGCGAAATTTTTCAATAATCAGTGCGTTCTCCAGGCGCTTTTTTTCTGCCTGTTGTACGCGTTTTAAGCGATTGGCCATGATTCAAACATTTTTGTAATCGGTATTGGTACCGGTTACCGTTCCATACAGCAGTCTGCCAACCCTGTGGGCCGGAATCCGTGGCACAAGTAGTGCCGGGGTGCGATATGAAATGTTTGAAGAGCATGACTTTTGTCCTTGAGCCTGAACCTGCAGGCGGTTGATGTTGTTTTAATTTACATCCAAAAGAGATTTGGGGAAAATAAGTTCCCGGACCACCCTATTTTTGATAAAACACCAAATGAGGTTCATCAAAAAAAAGGATGCCGCGCTCCCAAAACCACCAAACGCCTATCTTTAAGCCATGAAATTGCTCAAATACATCCTGATCATTCCGATCAGAATATACCAACTGACCCTCTCGCCGTTGTTGGGGCAAAACAAATGTCGCTACCAGCCCACTTGTTCACACTACGCCATTGAGGCCATCGAAGAATGGGGCATCTTTAAAGGCACCTGGATGGCCGTCAACCGTATCTTGCGCTGCCACCCCTGGAGCAAGCACCCGCACATCGACCCAGTCCCACACAAACACCCCAAAAACGAAGCCTGATATGCCCCGTATTGCTGTTATCGGTGCCGGTTGCTCCGGTATCACCGCCGTCAAGACCCTGGTGGAGCAGGGACTTACCGACCTCGTTTGTTACGAAAAACAAGACCAAATCGGGGGCAATTGGGTTTACACTGGAAGCCCGGGCCACAGCAGTGTTTGCGAAACCACCCACATCATTTCCAGCAACACACTGTCGCAATCCAGCCATTTTCCCATGCCAGCCGATTACCCGGATTACCCCTCGCACCGGCAGGTTTTGGCCTATTTCCAGGCCTATACTGATCATTTTGACCTACTGCCTTACATTCAATTTAACACTGGCGTAGAAAAGGTTCTCCAACAAGCGGATGGAACCTGGCTGCTAAGGCTTTCCGACGGATCTCAGGAGCAATTTGATCATGTACTGGTGGCAAACGGGCACCATTCGAGTCCCCGCCATCCGGCCTGGCGCACTGATTTTACCGGACAATACCTTCACTCCCACGATTACAAAAACAACCAGGGACTGGAAGGAAAAGCATTTTGGTGGTGGGCGCCGGCAATTCCGGTTGCGATTGTGCCGTAGAGAGCAGTCGTGTCGCTGCGAGTGTCGACATCAGCGTTCGGAGCCCGCAGTACATCATACCCAAGTTTTTTATGGGCCGGCCCACCGACACCTTTGCTGAAAATTTGCAGTGGCTGCCCAAGGCAGTCCAAAACCTGCTCCACCGCCTCACGGTGCGTATTCAGGTGGGACAATACAGCGACTACGGTTTACCCGAACCCACTTTCCCGCCCACCAAATCGCATCCTACGGTTAATTCCGAACTGCTGGATAAAATACGCCATGGAAAAGTAAGGCCCCGCCCGGGTATACAAAAAGTGGAGGGCAATACCGTTGTTTTTACCGACGGCAGTTCGCAGCAATATGATACCATCATTGCTGCAACGGGTTACAAAACGCGCTTTCCATTTTTCGATGCCGACTTTCTGCAATGGGAGGACGCTACCAACATCCCTCTTTACCTGCGGGTGTTTCATCCGAAATACGAGGGTTTGTATTTCATCGGTTTGGTGCAACCGCAAGGCTGCGTTTGGCCGCTATCCGAAGCGCAATCGCGCATGGTGGGTAAAATCATCAGCGGCGCGCTGCAATTGCCGGGCGATTGGAAAACGCAAGCCCGGGAAGAAGGCGACCGGATCGAACGCAGTTTCGTCCTCAACCCGCGTCATGCTGTAGGAGTGCATTACCACCCTTACCTACGCCAGCTGAGAAGAGCAGCGCAAAAGGTTTAACCTGATCTTAAATCCTCTTAACGAGTTGTTAATACCCTGGCATTGGGAAAGCAATTAATATTGTTTCAAAAAATACCATGAAACAAATATTACGTTTTCCCTTCTGTTTTTGCTGGTCGGCTGCTACACCGTAGAGCAGGCCACCGACACCTATCAAAGCCAAGCCTTTCGGCCAGATGCCCGTTTTAAGATCATTACTCCAACCACCAACGATGGTGTCCTTGGCATCCTCGAGAATCAGCTGCTCAGTGCTGGCTTTCAGATTATTTCCGACAATACCATCCGGTTCAATGCTACCAGCGGTGTGGTTACCGTGGCTACCGCAGATACTACCGTCACCAAATCTATGGTAGAGCCTGCCTCCATCACCTTGTTCAAACCTGCCGAAGCCGATTACATCATTCGGTATGATGCGCAGACCCTTTACAATTCGCAATGGATCGACAATTTCAGCGCCAGCGTAATCAACGTTCAAACAGGCGCCATCGAATTCAGTTACAATTTTCGCAGGGGTAACAATGGCACGACTACCGGTGATGTTCGCCTGGTCATGAAGCAGTTTGCCCTGGCCATGAAAGCCGCAAAAAAAGCCACAAACGGATGATGCCCTGCAGAAACAATGACCTGCACCAGATCCATTCCAGACCATTGCGCTTTTTTGATGCAGGTACTTGGGCAATTCCAGCCAAAAGCAAGAACTTTGGCCCTGCATGGAACAACTCCGCGAACTTGTGATTACCCGGATCGATTGGGAAACAGCCGATACTGCAACCCTCACCTTACGGCCTGTAGACGGCAGTCCGCTGCTGTACGAGCCCGGGCAATACCTTTCTGTTGTTCGCCATGTGTTGGGCACGCAAAAACGCCGGGCCTATTCCTTCAGTTCTCATCCGGCAGTGGATCCACTGCCACAAATCACCATAAAAAGGGTGCCAAACGGGGAATTTTCCAACTGGTTGCTCCAACGGCAAGTTGGGGAAGAACTGACCACCACCAATGCCTATGGAAAATTCACCCTGCCTGCAAAACTACCCTCCCAATTGCTGTACATTGCTGGTGGAAGCGGCATCACCCCAATTTTAAGCCATCTGAAGGGCTTGCTGGCGCAAAAAAACGGACCGCGTATATTACTGCTGTATGCCAATTCCAGCGCTGAAAACACCATTTTTAAAACAACCATCGACCAATGGGCGGAACAGTTTTCCGACAGGTTCGAGTGCATCTATATTTTCAGCAAAACCCCGCACGTGGAACATGGCGTATTTGGTCACCTTAACAATGGATTGCTCGAACAACTCCTGGAAGCGCGCCACTGGATCAAAGCACTCCCCCGTACCCTGTGTTACCTCTGTGCGCCCTTTGCCTTGATGCGAAAGGCAGAAATGATGCTGCATGTGCTGGATTGCCCTGCCGAGCATATTCACAAAGAAACCTTTCGCCCCGACCAGCGCATGACCTATCGCAGCATCGATAAAACCCGGGTACACCAGGTACAGGCGCAATTTGGACCAGAATCTTTTCATTTCGAAGCCTATGCGGGCGAAACCATTCTCAATGCAGCGCTCCGGCAGGGCATAGCCCTACCCTACTCTTGTAAAAGTGGCATTTGCCTGAGTTGCCTGGCGCGTTGCACAGCTGGAGAAGTTGACATCGACTTTGTAGACCTGCAGCGCCGCGAAGGCCCCGGTGCACTCATCAACACCTGTATAGGATATCCCGTTTCAAAATCGGTTTCCCTCCATTACGAATAATTCCCTGACCTTACAGACCAACCAACCCGCTTACAACGTTTGTCCTCCATGTTTTCCATCCATCGCACCATGATAAAGCCATTCGCATCAGCCACCGTTTGCTTACTGTTGTTCACCGTGTTGTCGCTTCCTTCCTGCGGCGACGGTTTCGTGCCAGTTCCCAAACCGCGTTCCTTCCCCAGAGTCATCTACCCGGAAAAAGCCTATGTACCCTTCACCGAAGCCTATTGCGATTTCAGTTTTGAGGTGCCCAAATACGCTAAAATAGAGCAGGACACCCTTTTTTTTGACGAAAAGGCCAAAAGCGATTGTTGGTTCAACATCAAAGTGCCGGAACTTAACGCGCAGATTTACTGCAGTTATTACCCCATTACATCGCAGTCTCGTTTTGATGAATTGGTCCAGGACGCCTTCGTGATGGCCACCAAGCACAACATCAACGCGAATTATATAGAAGAAATTCCCATACACCGGCCCAAAGACAAGGTACACGGTATCATTTTCGATATCGACGGGCCTGCGGCCTCCACCTACCAGTTTTTCCTGACCGACTCCACCAGCAACTTCCTGCGCGGCGCCCTCTATTTTAATTCGCAAACCCGGCAGGATTCGCTGGGTCCGGTTATCAAGTTTATGAAGGCCGATGTCGACCATCTTGTCCAAACGCTGCAGTGGAAAAAGTGAGAAGCGCGCCCGGTGAAGGCTAATAACCAACTCCCAAAGACTAAAGACCAAAGACTAAAGACTAAAGACCAAAGACCAATCACATTCCCCAAAAACCGAGGTTTCTGGCAGCCTCTGTCCATTCGCCGTCTTTAGTGTTGAGCAGCTGTGGGAAAAAATCAATACCGGTAGCCCGCTCCACCTCGTCGATGGAGGCTGCATATTCAGAAAGTGGGTGTCCCAAGGTGCCCTGTTGTGGCACGATAAACCCAATACCTTGCTGCAGGTCCTGTGTGAGCATTACACGGTAATAGGCTGTTGGCACGCTCACCTTGCTGAAACCAATTTGATCCATAGGGTCCGCCGTTAATACCGGTCCGGCCACGACATACAGGCTTCCAAACTTCTTGGCCCAGGCCCGTGTCTGATGCTCAAGATCCTTCCACACGCCGACATTAAACTCCCGCAATTGCGGCGCGATGTTGCTCATGTAAAAGGATTCAGCCATTGCCAGCGAGTCGAAAGCCATATCCGCCGCTGGACAAATATGCCCCCGGTCGTAGCCACTACCGCTATAATCACGCGGTGTGGCGCTTTCCGTATGAACCATGGGATCGGGAAAAAACGACTCGGCGCGGTCCTGCCAGGGCATTTTAAGTCGATCGCGCTGCAATTCCCAGGCTACCCAGCGTGCCAACTCATGGTTTTCATCGTAAGACAGCACGTACCAGGTATGCTCCACCAGTTCCCCTTTACCCAAGGCGGGGAGCATGGCTGCCGGCACCTGACAAGGCAAGACAGAGACCTCCATAGGATGTTCGCCTGGCGGCAAAGGCTCGGAGCTTGTGCCGCTAAAGTGATTGAAAGCCCAATAAATCAAACTGACCAGTACTGCAAAAGCGCCTGTTTTAAACAGAAAGCCGCCAGAAGATGATTTTTTTGTCATAACAATTTGTTGTGTGGCAAAAATAAACATTTTGTTTATAAAATAATTCTATTTCTTTAATTGGAAAAAATTTGCAGATATAAGCGGAGTGATTTTATCTTTGCGTCCGCTCGGCGCGGTAGCTCAGCTGGTTAGAGCGTATGATTCATAATCATAAGGTCGGGAGTTCAAGTCTCCCCCGCGCTACAAACACTTCAAACCGCTCAACTGGTCATCCGTTGGGCGGTTTTTTTATTGCCTTTTTGCATAAAAGGTTTCACGCTTGTCGCAATACCGACTGCGACACAAAAGTTTTTCGGAAAACGAAACCCACCAGCGCACCAAAAGCAAATCCCCCAATGTGTGCCCACCAGGCCACGCCGCCGGCATCCACGCCGTTCATGCCCAGAGCGCCCATGCCCGACAACAATTGTTGCGCAAACCAGAAACCCAGAAAAGCCCAGGCCGGAAAATACACCACGGTAAAAAAGATGATGATGAGCATTTTTACCCTTGATCGGGGGAACATTACAATATAGGCGCCCATCACAGCAGCAATGGCACCGCTGGCGCCGATGCAGGGAATCTGACTGTAGGGGTTGATGAGCACCTGCGCCAGTCCGGCTGCCAGACCGCCAAGGAGGTAAAAAACCAAAAACAGGGGGCTGCCTACCGTAGCCTCGATGTTGTCGGCAAAAATCCACAGGTACAACATATTCCCGATCAGGTGCATCCAGCTGCCGTGCAGAAATATGCTGGTAACCAGCGTTTCAAGGTCTACTCCTTGCGAAATCTCTACGGGAATGCTGCCAAATGTCTGTACAAAGCTGGCATTGGCGCCTTCCGGCATGCTGCTTTGAAACACAAAAATAGCAATGTTCAACAGGATAAACCCGTAACTGAAGACAGGGAAATGACCGCGTTCAATGTTATCGTCGCCGATGGGAATAAACATGCCGAAAGATAGGCACTACCCCGGAAACTTACGGATCATTTTGCGGATGCCCGCCTGCACATCCTCCAACGAAAGTGGTTCCTTGGCGATATAGAGCAACATCATGGCAATGGGCTTGTGCGATTCTGCCTCCAGTTTTTCCAACAGTTCCGGTTTCAGCAACCGATAAGCTTCCCGCATCAGCCGTTTCATCCGGTTGCGGCCAACGGCTGTTTTAAATACGCGCTTGGAAACACTTACGCCCAGATACACCGGAACATCAACAGGCTCATCCTGCTCCAGCCATACCACACGGAGCGGATAGGCCATATAAGAATGGCCTTCAGTAAAAAGCCGGGCAATCATCTTGCGGCTCTTTAAATGTTCGTGTTTTGGGAAACCCAGCTTCAAATGGTAGGTTTTTAGCAGGAATAAGCGTCAAAACTATACTAAAAAAGCCACATTGCTTGCGCAAAGTGGCTTTTCAGACAAGTCAGTACTTGTGAAAATATAAGTCCTGTTACTTCAGGCGCTTTTCGTCGGATACTGTGAGTTTCCAGCGGCCACGTTTGCGGCGGCGAGCCAGAAGTTTGCGGCCTGCAACCGATTCCATACGGTTACGGAATCCATGTTTGTTCTTACGGGCACGGCGGGAGGGTTGGTACGTACGTTTCATCGCTATTCTTCAATAATTAAATTTCGTTGCAAAAATTCGGAGCGCAAAGGTAAAACGCTTTCCTTAAAGATCAAACTAATTTAAAACTAAAAATGTAAAAAAATCAGTGGCCAGGTGTAAATCCCAATCCTAAGGCTCCGTCCTGATCGCGACAAAAGTACGTTTTTTGCAAAATCAATCTCAAATACAAGTGTTAAAACTTCGACCTTCGCTGCCACCCCAAATTACAAAAGTGCAATTTGCTGCCTTCAGACCTTGTAAATGGGCATTTACATTTGATCACAGCAGTTAAACTTCTTCAAATACCTCGAAATCACTTCAAATCGGGTGCAAAAAGCCTTTTCTTTGCATCCTCAAATGATAAAGTGCTCCTGATTATGAAATTACATTGGCTTTCTTTCTTTAGTGCCCTACTCCTGACCATCTCCCTTGGTGCGCAAAACCCGGTAAAATGGTCATTCGCTGCCAACGATGCAGGCAACGGACAATACGACCTGGTTTTTACCGGTATCATCAACGACGGCTGGTTCACCTACTCGCAATTTTTGGAAAGCGAAGACGGCCCAATCCCCACGGCTTTTACCTGGCAGGAAAGTCCTTCTTACAAACTGGTCGGTAAAGCCAAAGAGAGCGGCGACAAGTTCACGAAGTACGACAATGTATTTGGCATGAACCTGACGAAGTTCAAACACAAAGCCATTTTTACCCAGCGGGTGGCCGTGAGCGACCCAAGCAAACCCATCGAAGGCTATGTAACGTACATGACCTGCAACGATGAGTCCTGCCTGCCACCCAAAGATGTCGATTTTAAATTTGTTCTGCCCGCCAGCAACGCTGCGCCGGCTGCTACGCCAACCGATAGCAAAACACAGCCAGCCGATAAAGGGAATGCCCCCCTGCCTGGCGCAACACCACCCATGCCTGGCATTGGTGGCGAAAAAGCCACGAATGCCACCACGCCCGAAGGAAACGGCAGTCCGGCAGAAACCCCTGCTGCCAGCCCCGAACCCGGGCAATCCGGTACCGCAGCCCTTACCCCGCCTGATGATGCCAAATTTATGGGCTTCTTCGACAGCAAGCGCGACATCGATGCTAAAAAGGTGGTCAACAACTGCAACGCTCCACCCGAAAAACACAGTTCGCTGTTCTTGATCTTTATCGCCGGATTTCTCGGTGGCCTGGTGGCCCTGCTGACACCCTGCGTATTTCCCATGATACCACTGACGGTGAGTTTCTTCACCAAGCGTTCCAAAGACCGCGCTTCCGGGCTCCGAAATGCGCTGTGGTATGGCTCCAGCATTGTCATCATTTATGTGGCCATTGGTATTTTACTGACCAGCATTTTTGGCCCAACCATTCTGAACCAGATGAGCACCGACATGTACTTCAACATGCTCTTTTTTGTGGTGTTTATCATTTTCGCCCTCTCCTTCTTCGGACTGTTTGAAATCCAGCTGCCCTCTTCCTGGGTAAACAAAAGCGATAAAATGGCAGATCGCGGCGGCTCACTGGGCATCTTTTTCATGGCATTCACCCTGGCCTTGGTTTCTTTTTCCTGCACCGGCCCTATCGTGGGCACCCTGCTGGTTGAAACCGCCAAAGTGAATGCCGGCGATGCACTCTTTGGTGTTGTCCCTATCCGCCCGCTGGTCGGCATGTTCGGCTTCGGACTGGCCCTTGGGCTCCCATTTGGCCTTTTTGCCATGTTCCCGGGCTGGCTCAATTCACTGCCACGCTCGGGCTCCTGGATGGATAATGTAAAAATCACCCTCGGTTTTGTGGAAGTTGCCCTGGCATTCAAATTCTTCAGCACCGCTGATATGGTGCGCCACTGGGGCATCATGAAATTTGAATTGTTCCTGGGCATCTGGCTGGTTTGTGCCTTGCTCCTTGGCTTGTATCAACTGGGCGTGCTGGGCATGAAAGGCGCCAAGGGACGTCCCGGATGGGGCCGGCTCACGGTAGGGCTTGCCTCCCTGGCCTTCGCTGCCTATTTGGGCTGGGGCCTGATCCAATACCAATCGCTCAGCCTCCTCAGCGGTATTGCACCGCCGGTTCACTACAACTTCTTCCGGCCCATTGATTGTCCGCACGGACTGGATTGCTACCACGACTTTGATGAAGCCCTGGCCGTTGCCAAAGAGCAGGGTAAGCCACTTTTTGTGGATTTCACCGGTTACGGCTGTGTGAACTGCCGTAAAATGGAGGAAACCGTTTGGAATAAAAAAGAAATCCTCGATTTTCTGCGCAACGACTACGTAGTGGTATCCCTCTATGTCGACGATCAGGAACGCCTGTTCCCCGACGATAAGTTCAAGTACCTCCTCGACCCGCACACACAGGAAAAAATTCGCACCAAGGGCGACAAATGGGCCAAATTTGAAATCAACAATTTCGGTCAAACCAGTCAGCCTTTGTACGTGCTCATGCACAACGACGGCAAAACAGTGCTGAGTCCTGCCCGCGCCTACACACCCAATGTTGACGAGTACCGGGCCTTTCTGGAATGCGGCCTGGATGCTTTCGACAAGGTGAATATTCCTGTTGGCAACAAATCACTCATCGGAGAACGTTAACCCCTTTAATGGGACATCCTTATCTTGCAGACCATGTCCCAAATCAGAATTTTCCCACATACACTGCTCCGAACCGCTGGCTTGCCCATGCAGGTGGTGATGCAATTTTCTGCCGAATGGCAGGATATGGAGCGGACATTATCCCAGGCGCAGGAAGAACTTCAGCAGCTGGAAAACAACTTTCAGGCTTTGCTCGACCAGGAAATGGATCGAATCCCTCCCTCAGCGCTCCGCTCCAGGTTGTACAAAATCCGGCAGAAGTTTTTCCAAAAGCGAAAGATCCCCTCCCAAACAGATTTATTGGGGCTACCCGAAGTTTTTTCAGCGCACACAGCGCAATTGCTGCGCCAGCGTAAATTGGTGATCAGCCTGGAGGAAGATTATCAGGGCCAATATGAATACAGGTTCTATAAAACGTTTGCGCATTTAAGGCGTTGGTCTATGCGACCGAAAGTACAAAGGGCGCTGTTGTTTGCCAGCCCAGATTTACTGCTGCAATTGCCCAAACTGTATAAATACCCTATTAAGACGTGGCGAAAAAAAGAACGTCAAATAGCCTATTCCCTTGGACATTATGTTCTTCGCGCGGCGACAAAAACGTCCCCTTTCAGCCATCTTACCACTGTCAGCGCCGAACCATGGGAAAATCCCGGCCCTGCCTTCCCGTTCGATTACCAACAATCGCTCGCTACACCAAATGCAGGACTCCTGCCGCCGCTGTATGCCGTACTACTGCAATCTGAGGAGTTTTGCGAACAGCTCCAGTTGGTACTAAATCCTTGTATTGTTTCGGCAGACCAAGACCACTACCAATGGCTGTTTTTTGACGGCGCACAGGAAAGTTTTCAAAAAAGTGAGCAAAATCCAATATTGAAAGCGCTCATCCATTTTTTCATCGAAAAAAATCGGATGGCGTCTTACCCTGCTGTGCTGCGATGGCTCATGGAAGCAACGGAGGCTGAACCCGATGCGGCAAAACCCTATTTGCGTGAATTGGTTGATCTGGGGTTCCTGGCCTGGGATTTGCCAGAAAAAGGAATGAGTGCAGGCTGGGCCGGACGGCTCTACCAGTTTTTAGGCACCCTACCTCCTACCCCATTGATCAGTGAAACCGCTCAACTGCTCAATTGGCTCCGTACCACCCAACGAACCCTCGCCCACCAACCTATTCCAGATATCCACGATGCCCTGGAAGCCGGTGCTGCTATGGTACAGGCTTTTTTTAAAAAATACCAGGTCCCCTTTGATCTTCCTGTTGCGCAACTGTTCTACAATGATGTTGAAACCGTCGTAAACAGCATGCTGCCCGCAGAATCGCTGAGGCAGGTGGTCACCGAATTGGCCCAATACTGGCTTGCCGCTGCCGTTTGCGAAGACTCACCGCTCCGTACAGCGCTGACTGTTTTTTATGAAAAACAATATGAAAACCGCCCTTCTGTACCGTTTCTAAGCTTTTGTGAAGATTTTCTAGCCAACCCGGGCAAAAAGGATACAACGCCACAGTCGGCACAGCCCCATCGGGGCAACATGGGCGGCCTGTTTCAGTTTTATCTGGAAAACGGCGACTGGCATGCCGTGGTCAATGCCTTGTATCCCGGCGGTGGAAAAATGATGGCCCGATGGCTCCATTTACTGTCACCCCAGCTGCAACAGGACCTCAAGCAATGGGCCGCTGATAGGCCTGCAATGCCCTTTCCCTGGCAAGGCTGGCACAATGCAAGTTTCCAACACCAGATTCCTGGCCCCAATGTAATCGTGCCGGAAATGCGACTGGCAAGACCAGACCCGGGTTACTTATTGGGCGATCTGCGGGTTCAAAAAACACCAACAGGTATTGCCCTTTTTGCAGATAAGAAACCCATTGAATGGACCGACCTTGGCCTGGAAGCGCCTGCATCACGCCCCCCGGTAGCGCAAATCCTACTGCAACTGGGTTTGCCACGGGTTTCGGTGGCTGTTTAATAAAGCTGGAGCATGTGCCGTTGTCGGAAATGGTTGTGCATCGGCCGCGCCAGATCTACAAGCAGTTGGTCCTATCCCGGGCTGGGTGGCGGGTGGCCAAAAAGGCCCTGGAACCGATGCTGATGGGTACGGGACTGGATTTTTTCAAAAGCATCCGCAAATGCCTGAGCGACTGGCAAGTGCCCCAATATTTCTTTGCCGCTACTGATTTGGAAAAACCGCAGTTTTACGATGCAAACAGCCCTTTTTCCATGTTAATGCTGGAAAAAGGGCTGAAAAAAGAAGATTGGACAGCGCTCCATATCACGGAAATGCTTCCAACGCCAGGCCAGTTGATCGTCACCCGGCCGGGCCAAGGGAACGATCGCTATGCGGCTGAGTGGGTAATAGAATGGCGCTACGAATCAGAATGACCCGGGGCGTTAATCGCCTCAATGGCATCAATCATGCGATTGAGTTCGTTGTCGTTCTCGAATTTCAACACGATTTGTCCTTTCCCCTTGGCATCACGCTTCAGCACCGTTTTTGCGCCAAAAAAGGCGGAAAACTGATCCTGAATGGTGCGCAGGTGCTCCGGTAGTTTGTTGTCGGGCTTGCCCTTTTTGCCCAGTCGGTCCTCCTGGTAGCGCTGAATCAAGGATTCCACGGCACGTACGGAAAGATCTTCCTGGACGATTTGGTTGAGCAGTGACAGTTGAAATGAAATATCACTCACACCGGCCAACGCACGGGCATGGCCCATGGAAATGCGCTTTGCCTTCACCGCTTGCTGAATGTCCACCGGCAATTTCAGCAGTCGGAGATAATTGGTTATGGTACTGCGTTGTTTGCCCACCCGCTCCGAGAGGTTCTCGTGGGAGAGATTGCATTCGTCGATCAAACGCTGGTAGGAAATAGCGATTTCCACCGCATTGAGATCTTCCCGTTGGATATTTTCAATGAGGGCCATTTCCAGCATCTGCTGGTCGTCGGCCAAACGAACATAAGCCGGAACTTCCTCTAAACCAGCCAGTTGACTGGCGCGAAAACGGCGTTCACCGGAAATAATCTGGTAAGCCTTATCGTGAAGGCGCCGCACGGTCATGGGCTGAATCAGGCCATGCACCCTAATGCTGTCGGCCAGTTCATCCAGCGCGGTTTGATCAAACTCAACCCGTGGTTGGTATGGATTGACCTCAATTTCTTTTATCGAAATCATGGCTACATTGCCCGTCAGTTCGCGAACAACCTCCTGCGGATTATCTTTTACGGCCTGGTCCAACTGTTGCGGATTGGCTAATAAGGCACGGATACCCTTGCCAAACTCTGCTTTGTTTACTTTTTTTGCCATTGTTCTAATTTCTTCTTAAAAACTCCTCTGCCAGATTAAAAAAGTTGGTGGCACCCTTCGAATTAACATCGTACATGGCTACCGGCACATGCGACATGGGCGCTTCCGCTACCCTGGAATTCCGGTGAATAATGGTTTCGAACACGTAATCACTGCTGCTGCTGCGCACTTCTTCCACAATCGCATTGGCAAGGCGCAAACGGCTGTCGTACATGGAAATCAACAGTCCTTCCACTTGCAGATTAGGATTCAGGCCTTGTTTTACCAAATTAATGGTGTTTTTCAACTTGGAAAGACCCTCGAACGAAAACATTTCGCATTGCACGGGGATCAATACCGTATCGGCTGCGACCAGTGCATTTACTGTGATCAAACCCAGGGATGGCAAACAGTCGATAAAAAACGAAGTCGTAGTCCTGCTTGATTTCTGCCACAATGCCGCGCAGAATGTATTCGCGGTTGGGTTTATTCACCAATTCAACATCGGCGCCCACCAAATTGATACTGCTGGGCAACAAATGCAGGTTAGGTGTTTCTGTTTCTACGATGGCCTGACGAGGGTCGATACCGTCAACCAGGCATTCGTACAAACTGATCGTCTCCTCGGAGGTGACCAACCCGACTCCGGATGAAGCGTTGGATTGCGGATCGGCATCGATCAGCAACACCTTCTTATCGAGGATAGCCAAAGACGCGGCGAGATTAATCGCGGTAGTGGTTTTGCCTACGCCGCCTTTCTGATTGGCGATTGTGATGACCTTACCCATAAGTTGTAGCATGTTGAAAAAATAGACGGTGTAAAACTAATTTTTTTTATGCGGAAAGGCTCAAAATTCGAGCGTACCGCCGAGTTTCATCAGAATCAGTTCTTTGCCCTGGGCTGCAAAAGTGGATACTGCATCGTGATGGTTGATTTTGATGTAACCAAATGTGTCGTAATGACAGCCAATGACGCGGTTGCACTGGATAAAATCGCTGGCGATGACGGCATCATGCACATCCAGGGTAAAATTGGAACCAATGGGAAGGATGGCGAGGTCGATTGGCGGACAAATGCGCGGCAGCAATTGCATGTCGAGTGTCAAGGCTGTATCGCCTGCAAAATACAACACGCCATCCGGGGTGTCGAATACAAACCCTACTGGCTCACCGCCGTAACTACCATCTGGAAAACTGCTGCTGTGTGCGGCATTGACCATTTTTACCCGGCCAAAATCAAATTTCCACCAGCCACCTTTGTTCATGGGGTGCGTTTTCAGCCCTTTCTTGCCGTAGTAATCAGCCAATTCCCATATGCCCACAACGGTGCACTCGGGGTTGTTGGCGGCAACAGTTTCCAAATCGCCAATATGATCACCATGCGCATGCGAGGGGAAAATATAATCACAGCGAATGCTGTTGACATCCATCCCTTCTGCCAGCGGATTGCCAGTGATAAAAGGATCGAGCAGTATTTGCTTTCCGCCCACCTTTATCAAAAAGCAAGAATGTCCAAAGTAAGTAATCGTCATGGTTGTACTGTTATTACCGCGCAAAGATAACCGGGCTGCGCAAAAATGCGGGAAGCGCCCGTTTTAAGTTATCCACCTGCCAATGGGGAAAAGCCGGAAATTGATGTTGGTAAACGTTTTTTTACCGTGGAAAAGCCATTGGAGGACATTTTAAAATGTCCAATGTCCAAGGTTCAATTAACTACCGAATAAGCACAATCTCGCCTTTGTACGGCATTCCGTCGGCTACCGCGCGCCAGAAGTACAAGTCTGAGGCGGCATCTTCGCCGTTCAGTTTTCCATCCCAAGCCATCAAAGGATCGCGGGTGGTAAAGGCTTTATTTCCCCAACGATCGAATACCTGCATCTCAAATTTTGCAGGCGGACAAACAAAGCTGAGCCGAAAAACATCGTTCACGCCGTCTCCGTCGGGGGTGAAGGCCGTAGGGATGGCTTTAATGTCCACACCCGAAACCAAAATTTGCTTTGCCGATTGTTTTTCGCAGCCGTTTAAGTCACCCTTCCGGACAATGGTATAAATACCCGCAATTGGATAACAGAAACCAGCATCGGCCCCCGGTGTTTCAAATGAATAGATTATACCCGGAAGACTGTCCATCTGGACGATTGAGATGCATTCGCCCGGACATATGGTGTCGGATGATACTTCAAAGCCGGTTGGAATCGGTTCACAAAGGGAATAAGTAACCAGATCAGCCGTATCCACTGTAACAAAACCAATTTGAAGCGAAATATTCGGCAATAAATTAGGCACTACCGGTTTTACCACAGCCGGTAAATAGGTAACATTGAGGTTATTATCTGGCTGACAGCAATCAGCAATATTGCCCGTTGCATCGGCTTTCAAGAAGTAGCCGTCATCACCAGTCGAGTGTTCAGTGATACCCGTTGCCAGGATGTACTGATCCGGAGTCACCGTAATATTGTGGAGTTCGTGGCCCAAACCTGGGATTTCATAGTTTTTTGACCAAAGTAAATCACCACTAGTATTCATTGCAAAGATCAAAGATCGGCTGGATTGATTGGCAAAATTAGAAACAGAAAGCAAGGTGTTTCCGGCACCCAGGACAGCATCTTCTACTAATCCAAGCCCAGAAATACCTTTAGACCAAAGCATACTTCCTTGTGTATCGAAGCCCATGACCAAACCTCCCATACCTGCCCCCCCAGAGTCGCCAGTGGTACCAAACAAAAATACACGATCGACAGGAGCCGTTACAATAGCAGTGAAATCAGCCGTGAGCCCGGAAGTTGGTTCAATTAACTTTGTCCATAGCAATGCGCCGCCAGCCGAATATTTGCTTAAAACCCCATACTGCGCTGAATGTCCACAGGCATATAAAAAGCCATCTGAGGTTTGCTGTACATCCAAAAGTTGTCCGGGAAGATCCTGGGAAGATTGCCACATTAATTGTCCGGAAGTAGAAACCTTCATCATAAAGAGTTCATCGCCTACAACAATGTAACCATCAGACAATGCCAATACATTCGACAACAAAGCGTTGTCAAATTTTCGGTACCACAATACCTCTCCATTCGAACTCAGTTTAATCAGACCCGATTTCTCAAATTCAACCAAGCTTCGAACAGCCACAATGATATCTCCGTCTATTGTTCCCGAACAATCCCGAACCTCTACCCCCACAAATTCCCTTGACCAAATCATTTGGCCATCTTTATCCAGTAAGGAGATAATACCATTAAAATTGCTCATTCTATTTCCCCCTACAATGATTTTCCCATCCGGCAGGGTTGAAATTCCGACCGTATTAAAGAAATCAATTCCAGGAATCGAGATGGCTTTTTTAAAAGTTTGCGCCTGCAAAGAAAGGCTCAACAGCAGCAGCAATTGGATTTGGAGAGTTTTTATCATTCTAAATCGTGGATAAGGGAAAATAAGGCACTTAATTATAATGGTCTCATTCCCCCCATTGGCCTCATTTCACACATTGGTCTCATTTCACACATTCAAACATTGGCCACATTAACCACATTGGCCTCATTTCAAACATTGGCCACATTGGTCTCATTCCCCACATTGGTCACATTAAAACATTGGCCACATTTCAAACATTGGCCACATTATCCACATTCTCCTCATTAACCCTGTATTCCTCTAGTAACTGCCGGGCAATGGCCAGATTGTCGTAATTGGCAGCAAAAAAGCCCTGCGCTTTTGCCCGTTTCAATCAACCGATCGCCTTCATCATAACACCAGCGCACTGCTTTCTTAAAATCACGCGCAGTGTCAGCCAGCAACACCTCCTTGCGGTGGGTGGCATGAATCCCCTCCATGCCGATGCGGGTAGAGAGCACTACCCTACCCAGGGCCATGCCCTCCAGTATCTTGGCGCGCATGCCGCCGCCCGATAGCAGGGGTACAACCATGATGGCATGCTCATTGATAAAATCGCGGGCACTGGGCACCTCGCCGTGTACCACGACACCCGGGAGCTCCAGTTTCTGCAGCCAGGCGGGCGTATTGCGCCCGGCGATGTGAAATTTCAACGTTGGGAAGGCGGGTTGTAGCACAGGCCGCCATACCGTATCTAAAAACCATTGTAAGCCTTCGAGGTTGGGCATCCAATCCAGTGAACCGATAAAGCCAAGCGAAAGCGGCTTTTGGTAGCTGCTGAAATCCGGCTCATAATCGCGGGCGTCCAGGCCAATGGGCGTTATGGTGACCGGCTTTTTCAAGCCCATTTTTACAAAATGGTCTACATCGCGCTGGCTGATACCTGCCACCACATCGTATTGGTTCAGGGTATCGATCTCAAATTTTTTAAGTCTTGGCGTGATGTGGTTGAGGTACCAGCGCTTCATGGTACTGCTGTTGGCGGCCACCCGTTCCCAGATTTCGTGCTCTACATTATGTGCGCGAAGGGAAATTAAAGCCTTGGAATATTTTCGGATCACCGGTATGTAGGGCGCCATGTAAACGGTTTCCAATTGGACCACATCAAACTGGTCATTTTCCAATATGGCGATAAGTTTGGCCTCAAAATCGGGGTTGACGAAGCGTTTTACATGGTAGGACTCCGAAGAAAACAGGTTTAGCAGCGCATCCATGGGTTTGATGCGGTTGTCCACCAGTACCTCGTGAATCGCCTTATAATGATTGAACCCGGAAGGGAGTTGCGACAAGTCATACCAGTGTTTGCTGGTATTCATGGCCAACAGCGTCACTTCACAGCCCAAAGCATCGATGGCCTTGGCCAGGTAGGTCACGGCCAGGCTCTCGCCATCTTTCAATGGGTAGGGGAATTTTTTGCAGAGTTGCAGTATTTTCATGCTGAATTGCTGGTGGGCCGCAAATTTAGGTCTCTTTTTTACAGAATGGGTGGATGGGTCAGGTATTTTATGGAAATTTGTGCCATGGTTCTTAAGGCAAACAACATTTTTAAATCCTATGGTCAGCTCGCTATCCTCAAAGGCGTCAACCTGGAGATCGAGCGCGGAGAGGTCGTGAGCATTGTCGGTAAGTCAGGCGCTGGCAAAAGTACACTGCTGCACATTCTGGGTACGCTTGACCTGGCTGATCAGGGCGAGGTATTCATTCGTGATACGGAAGTTCGCCGCCTGAGCAGCAAACAACTGGCAGCGTTTCGCAACCAACACATCGGTTTCGTGTTCCAGTTTCACCATCTGTTGCCGGAATTCACCGCACTGGAAAACGTTTGCATGCCAGGATACATCCTAAAAACGGAAGAAGCCAAATTGCGCCAACGCGCTGTAGAACTGCTTGATTTCCTGGGCTTAAAGGATCGTATTACCCATAAGCCCAATGAAATGAGCGGCGGTGAACAACAACGCGTAGCCGTAGCCCGCGCCCTGATCAACCAGCCCGACATCATTTTTGCCGATGAACCCACCGGAAACCTCGATAGCGCGGCGTCCAGCGATTTGCACCAGTTGATCCGGCAACTCAGCGACCAATTCAACCAAACATTTGTGATAGTCACCCACAACAAAGAACTTGCTGATCTTTCGGACCGTTGTCTGGAAATGACAGACGGGGCCTTGGCTTGAACCAGATCCCCATAAGCGCCATGTCGAACTACACTTTCCCCAGCGTTGATCCAAAAATCATCGTTCGAAGAACGATACTACTCGCGGTTTCGCTGCTTTTGCCGGTCTTTTTTCTCGCCTGCAAAATGCCGGAGTACCAGAATGAACCCCTGCAAGCCGTCAGCCCTGCTGCCCGACCCAAAAACATCATCCTGCTCATTGGGGATGGTATGGCGCTCTCACAAATTTCATCCGGGCTTTACTGGAAGGGCAATGGCCGCTCCGTTTTTGAACGTTTTCCGGTGGTTGGCTTCCACCAAAGCCATTCCTTTGACAACCTCATTACTGATTCTGCTGCAGGCGCCACGGCTTTTTCCTGTGGCATCAAAACCTACAACGGTGGAATAGCGGTAGATCCTGACGAAAAGCCGCATGCTACCATTTTAGAACAATTGTCGAAATCCGGTTATGCCACCGGCATGGTGGTCACCTGTTCGGCCACACATGCCACACCGGCGGCTTTCATTTCCCATCAACCCATTCGTGCCTTCTCCGAACAAATAGCCCTGGATTACCTAAAAACACCCATTGACTGTTTCATTGGCGGTGGGGAAGGCTATTTTAACAAACGCCCCGATAGCCGCAACCTGGAGGATTCGCTCCGCGACCGCGGCTACCAAATTCTGCACGGCACCAGTTTTAAACATACCCCAGTTGACGGCAGCACGCGTTTTATGCAATTCACCGCAACAGCCGAGCCGCCCACCGCTTCTGCTGGCCGGCGTTATTTGGCGCCAGCAACTACAACAGCCTGCAACTTCCTTAAAAATCGGAGCGCAAAAGGCTTTTCCTGATGGTAGAAGGCAGCCAGATCGACTGGGCCTGCCATGCCAACGACGACAACTGGTTGCGCGCTGAAATGCTGGATTTCGACGCTACCCTGCTGGCAGCGCTCAAATTTGCCGCCCAGGATGGCGAAACGTTGGTGATTGTCACCGGCGACCATGAATCCGGCGGCTTGTCGCTCAACCCCGGCGACCGCAGTACCGATTTCCGACCTGAATTTTCGATGAAACTCCACACTGCCGCGATGGTACCCGTGCTCGCGTACGGCCCGGGAGCGGAGTGGTTTTCCGGCACCTATGATAATACCCAGATCTATTTTAAAATGAGGAAAGCCATCGGTTTCTAACCGGTTCCAGCCTCTTCAATTTGTTGCTGCCATGCCGCTGTTACGCCTGTTACTGATCTGGATTACGCCCTTTTGCGCCCTGGCGCAATCGTCAACCTTTGATACCAGCATCGAAAACTGGAACACCAATGGCGACCCCAGCAACAGCACCCCGGCTGGATCAATACCGGTGGTAACCCCGACGGATATATCCGCGGTACCGACGCCGTACAGGGAGGCATCTGGTATTTTGTGGCGCCTGCTAAGTTTCTTGGCCCCCAATGCGAAACCTACGGCAAGTATTTCCGCTGGGATCAGAACATCAACAACAGCACCAATCCGCTCGACCCGGGCGGCGCGCCCGACCTGATCTTCAAGGGGGCCGGACTAACACTAGCCTGGGACAACCCCATTGATCCGGGCATCACCTGGACCCACTACGATGTGCTGCTGCAGGAAGACGCCGGCTGGCGCCTCAATTCCAATACAGGCCCTCCTCCCACACAGGCGCAATTCATGGCCGTATTGGGCAACCTTACGACCATTCAGATCCGTGGTGAATACCGCTATGGCGCCGATTTTGGCGGCTTGGACAATGTCATCCTGGAGAACAGTTTTGCTTTTGATTTGGATGGCGACGACAGTTCTGGGGCGCTCAATGGCAACTTTAATGCCGACAGCACTTGTTTACCCAGGGCTCCACTCGCCGATGTGGATGCCATTTTTACCTCCGAAAAAAGGGTTGACTCGATTGTTTGTCAGGTTCAGTTTGCTCAAAACCCAGCCCTTGAACTCCTGCAGAGCACAGTAGCTGCCAACAACATTGGGGTTATCAGCAGTCCAGGACATATCACCTTGTACAACCTCGGCGGCGCTACCCTGGCCGATTTCCGGCAGGCCTTGCTGGGGCTGGAATATTTCGACAGCAGTCCGATGCCTTTTCGCGGCATCCGGATCGTGGCGGTGCGGGTGTACACCGAATGCGGCGAAGCAGCGCTGCGGTATGCCTACCTGCCCATCTTCCCACCAGCGGATGCCGGTACCGATGCCACCGTAAAATTGTGCCAAAACGATGCAGCAATTGACTTGCGGGATGCACTGACGGTGCCCTTTGCCCCGGACGGGTTATGGAAACCTACCTTGGGCAGCGGCAGCCTCTTTCGTCCAGGTGTTACTGCTCCCGGAACCTATGCTTATATTGTTCCGCCCGTTGGCGACTGCCCTGGCGACACCGCCCTGATTGAGGTGAGCGTAGAAACCCTTTTCAATTGCGCTCCGATACCTTATTGTGTTACGAAGACACCCTTCGGGTACCCGTTCCTTCCAACCTGCTGAGCTGGCAGTGGAGCACCGGAAGTCGAAATGCAACACTGGCAATTACCACGCCGGGGACCTACCGACTAACTGGCCAGACCGAATTGTGTACCGCCAGCGATTCCTTTACCGTTGATTTTTACCGTTGCCGCCCTTGCGACTGGTACGCACCCAATGTATTTTCCCCTAACGACGACGGCTGGAACGATTGCTGGCAGGTGTTTTTGCCTTGTGAAAGTTTCCAATACCGCCTCGAGGTTTTTGACCGTTGGGGTAACCTCATTTTCAGTGCAGATGATCCGGACACCTGTTGGGACGGGTACTGGCGGGGCAAAGAAGCGCCTGTGGGCGTTTACTTATGGCGTCTGGAATGGGAAGGTGAATTGTTTGGGGAGCGTAAATTGTTTCGGGATGCGGGGGATGTGACCGTTGTTCGGTAGATGATGTTGAATTTGAGCTGCGAAGCAAGCGCGCATTTGATCGGTGCTGCCGAAATATCATTGCTGGTGTTTGGAGAACAATAGGTCGGTATACGCACAGAATCATAGAAGGACACATTATTTGCTACATTCAGGCTGAATGGCAGACTTTCCGGCATTTGCCACCATGTTCTGAAAATAGAGGGTCATAATATCGGTCCTTGATCCAGCACTGATGGGATATGCCGCAACAGCCCCAATTGGTTTTTCTTTTTCCCTCCCCACATTCCGTAAATCAGCGTACCTTTGCGCCCGCTATGCTGAGTCTATCAAATATTTACATCCAATACGGCGACCGAATCCTGCTCGACAGTGTTAATCTGGTCATCAAACCCGGTGAACGCGTGGGCCTCGTCGGCCGCAACGGCGCCGGAAAATCTACCCTGCTGAAAATCATCGCCGGGGAAATGTCGCCCCAGGAAGGCAATGTCGTCAAGGCCACCCACTTTACGCTGGGTTACCTGCATCAGGACATGCTCATGCCCAAGGGCAAAACTGTCATTGAGGAAACCATGAGCGCTTTCTCCGAGGTACTAGCCCTGGAAAAAGAACTTAACGGCATCCACGAAGAACTGGCCGTGCGGGAAGACTACGAATCGGAAGATTACCACAAGATTCTGGAACGTATGGGTGACCTCTCCGAACACCTGCACCACCTGGGCAGCGCCACCTCGCAAATTGAAGCGGAGAAAGTGCTGGCAGGCTTAGGCTTTGTGCACGGTGATATGAGCCGCCTCACCGACGAATTCTCGGGTGGCTGGCAAATGCGCATCGAACTGGCCAAAATGCTGCTCCGCCGCCCCGACCTGCTGCTGCTCGATGAGCCCACCAACCACCTTGATATCGAGAGCATCATCTGGCTCGAAGACTGGCTCAACAGCTACTACGGTATGGCTGTGGTTATTTCCCACGACCGCCGATTCCTCGACAATGTGACCAACCGCACCGTAGAGGTCATGCTGGGCAAGCTGTACGACTACAAAGCGCCGTACTCCAAATATGTAGAACTCAGTTCCGAACGCAAGGAACTCCAGGTCAACGCCTTTAAAAACCAGCAAAGGGTGATTGCCGACCGCGAACGCACCATCGCCCGTTTTATGGCCAAAGCCACCAAGACATCCATGGCGCAGTCGATGCAAAAACAGCTCGACAAAATGGATCGCATTGAAATCGAAGAAGACGACCTTACCACCATGCGCCTCCGCTTCCCCGATGCCCCGCGTTCGGGCGAAGTGGTGGTAAAAGCCGAACACCTCAGCAAACGCTACGGCGACGTAAAGGTGCTGGATAAAATCGACCTCGAAATTCTCCGCGGCGAACGCGTAGCATTTGTGGGGCAAAACGGACAAGGGAAAACAACCCTTGCTAAAATGCTGATTGGCCAGGAAACGGCTACCGGCGGAAAAGCCACCCTCGGACACAACATCTCCATCGGCTACTACGCCCAGAACCAGGCCGAAACACTGGACCCCAAACTTACCCTGCTCGAAACCATGGAGCGCAATTCCCCACCGGAAATGCGCACCCGACTACGCTCTACCCTGGGCGCATTTTTGTTCAGCGGGCAAGATGTCGACAAAAAAGTAGTGGCCCTCTCCGGTGGCGAACGCGCCCGTCTGGCACTGGCCTGTATGCTGCTACGCCCCTTCAACTTCCTGCTGCTCGATGAGCCTACCAATCACCTCGACATGCTGTCGAAAGACGTGCTGAAACAAGCCCTTTCGGAATACAACGGCACCCTCCTGGTGGTGAGCCACGACCGTGAGTTCCTGTCTGGACTCACCGATCGCACCATCGAGTTCCGCGACCAGCACCTGTACGAATACCTGGGCGACGTCAATTATTTCCTCGAAAAACGCCGCCTCGACAACATGCGCGACGTGGAAATGCGCAGCACCAACAACGGAAACGCATCGGCCGACAACCGGGCCGCGAAAGCCACAGCGAACCTCAGTGCCGAAGACCGCAAACTGCTGCAGCGCAACGTGCAAAAAGCTGAAAAACGCATCAGCGATCTGGAATCCGAGTTGAAAAAAATCGAATCCAAAATGGCAGAAGCCGACTTCTACTCCCGCCCGGAATCCGAGAAAGTTTTGAAGCAATACAGTGATCACAAATCAGAACTGGAAAAAACAATTGAAGACTGGGAATCGGCGCTGGAACAATTGGGCGAATAGGTACTTTTTCATCACCTAACCCGCATGTACGATGAGCGCCAAATTATGGGCCGTTGGCAGTGTTCTCGTTTTTTTTAGCCTGATCGGGCTCTACGTTCGGGAGTTGGCTGTTTTTTCCAATACCATGGCCGTAAAATCGCTGGTGATGTGGGGCCTGGCATTGGGCTTGTTACTGGGTTTGGGTATCTTGTGGTTCCTTCGGCGGCGCTTCCAACCCTGGAATCAGCATGCGCCCGAATGGCTTATCATTATGGTACTGTGTACCGTGTTCAGTCCGCTGCTGCTGAGCCTGGTCAACCGCCTCGGTGGAAGCCAGCACGACGAAACCTTTTATTTTCTGCAGGAAGAAGCCTTTTATGCCTCCAATTATGGCATTTTAAAAGGCGAAAAACTGTCGCCTACCGGGTACCGACTTTACGCCCGCCAAAAGAACAAAAACTACGTTTTCCAATACAAAACACAGGCTTATTACCCCCTGACCAAGCCGGGAGAACCCATCCTGCTGCCAGTTTGCAAGGGCTTGCTAGGCTTCCGGGTTGTTACCTTGCAGTAGCCATTTGGACATTGAACGGTCGTAATTTTTATAATTTCCAATGTCCAAGACTCAATTTCTAAATCCTTCACAAAACAACAAACCATATCATGCAAAAACTGCTTCCCCTACTTTGCCTTTGTTTGACACTCCAGGGCCTTTCGGCCCAAAATTTCGTTCCAGCCGAAATGATTGTTAACGCCAGCAAACTCAACTTGCGCGAAACGCCGGATGTGTCTGGAAAAAAAGTGGGGACCGTACCCAAAGGCGCTGTGGTGCAAGTGCTGGAAGCCGCCAACGATGGTGAATACGTCATGGCCGAAGATACGCTGTACGCCCCTTGGTTCAAGGTTAGTTACAAGGGAAAAACCGGATATGCATTCGGACATTACCTTTCCAACACCTGGAACCTGTATTACGAAGATGAAATCGTGGATGGCGATCTTCCCAACCTAAACTGGTACGGTGTGTTCACCCGCGACTCCTTTGCTGATGAACTGCGAAAGATTGAAGTTCACACCGAATCAACCTTTTTTGAATACTTTGCCTCCAACCTCAACGTGCTCAAAACCAACCAACCCCAGGCAAGCAAACTGGTGATTGGTACCATTTACACCATGCCAACCGGTAATGCCGGTCCACTGGGCGTATTCCACCTCTACAACGATTACCACATTGAGAGCCTTGCACCAGGCGCTATGGCCGGCGTAGCGCCCGGACAGGAGCCAAACGACACCATTTATTACCCTACCTATGTATTGGCTGCTACCGGGTGTGCCAAGCTCAACGACCACTATGTTCATGTTGAAGATTACCAGCTGCTGCTGATCGACTATTACACGGAGCCCTATATCATGCAGGACCTTAGCGAATGGGTTCGGCCATTTGATCCGGAGTTCAACCCCTCCGTTACGCTCACCTGGTATGGCGACCTCGATGGCGACCACAAAGCAGATTTCATCCTGCACGATTGCCCCGCTGAGAACTGCCGGGCGTCGCTCTACCTGAGCTCGAAAGCAAAGCCGGGAAACCTGGTGGAGAAAGTGTGTGAGCATTATTTCCCGATGGATTAATGGTAGCAATCAGGACAGGTTTTTTTCCGCAGAGGGGAATAACAGGATCAACAGGATTTTTGCCCGTAGAGGGGAATGACAGGATTAACATGATTTTTCAGGATCAACAGGATTTTTTACTTTTGACCATGGAAAAAAGGAATTTCGGGCCTCCAGCACTGTGAAATTCATTTGTTCAACAACCCAATAATAATCCTTTTTTGTCCTGAAAAATCATGTTAATCCTGTCATTCCCCTCTACGCATTAAAGAACCTGTCATTCCCCGCTAAAGCATTAAAAACCTGTCACTCCCATGTACCAACTAGATTCCATTTGCGCCAAAGAAACCCACGAACCCCGTACCACGGCGCCCCACGTATTACCCATCTACGCGACCTCCTCTTTTGTTTTTGAGAGCATCGATCAGGGCATAGATATTTTCAGCAACATCGAAAGCGGTCATGCCTACAGTCGCTACGCCAACCCGACAGTGGATGCAGTGGCGGCTAAAATTGCCCAACTGGAATCATATGGCCTCGACATCGAGGCCGATGCAGTACTTACCTCCTCCGGCATGTCAGCCATTTCTTCGCTGATGCTGGGTGTGCTCAAAACGGGGGATAAGGTGCTCAGTCAGGGCAACCTATACGGTGGCACCACAGAACTCTTGAACGCCATCCTGCAGCCGCTGGGCATCCAAACCATCTACACCGACTTGAAGGATCTCCAGGAGGTAGAGGCCTACCTGAAAAACGACCCGGCCATCAAACTGTTGTACTGCGAAACACCCGCCAACCCTACCCTGGCCTGTGTGGACCTACAAGCCCTGGCCGATTTGGCACACCAGTACGGCGCGCTCGCCGCCATCGACAATACCTTTGCTACGCCCATGCTGCAGCAACCCTTTGCTTTTGGCATCGATTTCATCGTGCATTCCACCACCAAATACCTCAACGGGCACGGCAACAGCATTGCCGGCGCAGTGGTTGGTCGCGACAAAAAAATGCTTCGGGAACAGGTTTGGCGGGCCATGAAACTGGGAGGCACCAACTGCTCCCCTTTTGAAGCCTGGCTCACCCATAACGGCATGAAAACCATGGCCCTGCGCATGGAGCGGCATTGCAGCAATGCCCTGGCCCTGGCCGAAATGCTGGAAAAACACCCGGCCGTAGGCAAGGTAAACTACCCCGGCCTACTCTCCCACCCCGATCACGAATTGGCCAAACGGCAAATGCGCGGTTTTGGCGGCATGCTCAGCTTCGAACTCACCGGCGGCATGCAAGCTGGCCTGAACTGCATGAACCGGCTCAAACTCGCCACCCTCGCACCTACCCTCGGCGACGTGGATACCCTCGTGCTGCACCCTGCTTCCTCCTCGCACCTGCGCGTACCCAAGGCAGTGCGCGAGGAAAACGGCATCACCGATGGTATGATCCGGGTATCCGTTGGCATTGAAAACCCGAAGGATATTTTGGCGGATTTTGAGCAGGCGTTGGCGGTGTAAATTTTGCGCTTGCGCCGTGCTGGATTGTTTTTTATATTTGGATGCGAAAGATGAAGTGAACTGCATTTCACAAACGAAAAATACCAACCTGGGAAAGCGTTGTGGGAAGATAGCCGGATGGATGTAAGCCATATTTATCTGGCATCCTACATGCAATTGGGTGCATGTATACCCCATCAACTTGATATTTTATACCATAGCAATCCTGCTGTGCCTGATGTGTTCAGTGCATGTTTGAGATTAATGTTAAAAATATCTGGCAGTGTGATTTATCCACCATTAAATATTGCATGACCATGGTTCCTGGTATTCAAAAAGAAAAAGCCGACCTGTTATTGAAATTTCATCAAGACAAAGAAATGCTGGTGCTGTTAAACACCTGGGACATTGGTAGTTCCAAACTCGTAGAAGCCTGCGGCTACAAAGCCATCGCAACAACAAGTATGGGAATTGCTGCCGCTTTAGGTTATCCTGACTGTCAGGTAATCCAATTGTCCGAAATGATTGACGCCATAAAAGGGATTGTACATGCCGTACAAGTTCCTGTAACGGTAGACATAGAAGCTGGCTTTGGGAACAACACAAGTGAAATCATTGATTCGATAAAAAAAATAATAGCAACCGGAATTGTAGGGATAAATATTGAAGACAGTATTGATTTAAGCCAAGCACTAATTGACGAAATGGAATTTTGTGAAAGAATAGCAGCCATCCGGTCATTATCCGATTCACTGGGGTTTCATTTGGTAATCAATGCCAGAACCGACGCGTTTTATACTTCTTCCGGGTCGACACAAGAAAAGTTATCTGAATCCATTAGGCGTGGCAACAAATACCGCGAAGCCGGTGCAGATTGCATATTTGTCCAGCCTGTATGGGAAAAAGAAACCATTTCAACGCTGGTCAAGGAAATTTATGCCCCCATTAATGTGCTTGCAAACCCGGCCATCGGGGCTGGGCTACCGCCATCTGTCCAGGAACTGCAAGATTTGGGTGTTGCCCGATTAAGCCTGGGCTCTAGTGTGCTGAAAGCAACACTAGCTTTGATTAAAAAAGTTGCCGATGAACTAGCAACCACCGGAACCTATAACTATTTATTGGATGCTTTAACGCCACTCCCCGACACTGCCTTGGCTTATAAAATGGCTACAAGGTAGGAACGTATGAGGTTTTGCTAAAAATCACCACCTCGTTGCTATTGTAATCTTGTCGGGTTGATCTTCGGCTTTGATCCCGGTTATCGACACCCTGATACTTTAAATGTTTATCTTCTGGACAAAGCACTGTCATTTGACAAACTACTGTTGACCAGCCAATATTTTACCATGGAAAAAAACAAAGCGGAGCGCCATTCAGCTGTATCCGGCCCAACCCCTTTTGCACAAACCTACTTCCACGGAACCAAGGCAGACCTGCGCATTGGCGACTTTATCGATACCGGGCTAAAGTCTAACTTCGGGCACAACAACAAAGCGAAATTCATTTACCTGACCGCCACCCTGGATGCGGCCATTTGGGGCGCCGAACTGGCCTTAGGCGATGGAAAGGAAAGAATTTATTTGGTTGAACCAACTGGCCCCATTGAAGACGACCCCAACTTGACAGACAAAAAATTCCCGGGCAACCCCACCCTATCGTACCGCTCAACCCATCCTTTTAAGGTTGTTGGCGAAATTGCCATTTGGCAAGGGCACACAGCAGCACAGGTAAAAGCAATGAAGGATGGATTGGCAAACCTATATAAACAGGGTATTACAGCGATTGAGGATTGACATACAATTATACTCGAAGTAAAGTGGTTTACGAAAATTATAGCCAAATACGATTAATACCAGGCATTTGATATCAATGCCTGGTGTTGGGATACGTCGCAATCGAAGTATTTTGAGCATGAAGAAACCGTCAACGTCAGGTGTCAATTGGATTGCCAAGTGGCTGCACGCCTAGTATAAAGGTAGTGACATCAGGATCGCTGGCCGGACCATAACCGTCCACCAGCACACCCACCTGGCCATCTGGGAGTTGAAGTCCATATAACACAGCCAAGTCGTCGGGATTGGACTGGCCTTCAAATCTCCTGGTCCAAACCAGTCGAATACCTTTGGACCGACAAGGAATTGGATTGTCTTCAACCCAAAGTTGATCTTTGTCGTCAATCCGCAGATCAACTACAGCATATTTTCGGTGCAGTTCAAGTAGTGTTTCAGACAACGTATTCATTCGAGTCATGGGTTCCGAAACTGGATTACTTCATTTTTGTACTTCAGATTCTTCATTGAACACGGCAGCTATGCGCTTTAACCCCTTCCGAAAGGAAGCCGCACTTTCTTCAACAGCTTTTGAAAGTTCCTCCTGCTTATCCGCTGTTGCGCTGCGCAGCGCAGCCATGCGGGTCTCAAGTTCTTGTTTTTTAACTTCGAGTGCATGCAGCTCACCCTGGATATTTTGGCGCAATTCGGACGTCGATTGCGATACTTTGTGTTTTAGAGCATCCATTTCTGTAAATGCTTGATCAATAATGGTGTGAAGATTTTGCTTAACATCTTGGGCATTCATATATTACTATTTTATACGTTAAAAAATTAGTATTACCCATCATAAAATCCTGATGGGATAAATACATAGGTATAAATACTGTACAGTCGTCAGATAGGTAGGCCGTCTTGCTTAGATTTGGCTTGCTGGCGCGAATCGCCTAGAAAATAGGTTTATCCGGTTGGCCAAAAGGATCGAAATACAGGCGTCGGGTTTGTGCTTTCTGATCCAAATCAGGACAAACATCCACCCGATAACCCGGATCACCATACGGTGAGGATACCTTCAGAACCTTGATAATCTGCCAGGAGGCAAATTCACTTTTCTTACAAGCAGCTATAATGAAACCAGGCCAACCTTCAGGTGGCAAAACCTGCGCTGTTTCTACCAGAACAGGATCTGTATCGTCTGTTTGAAGGACAGCCTCCCATTGTTTCCCATCACTTTTGTAGTTCAAGCGCAAGTAGTGACGATCCAGACGTTTTATGGAGATAATATCAACGGCATGAAAATGATTGGGATAAGCAGCAAGAATATCTCGTTCCGTACGTACGCGCGCTTCTCCATCAAGCACTTTCACCTGCGCATTTGCTACTGGCAGAAAGAGCGAAGAGTAAAAGAGTGAGACTATAATAAAACGAGAGAACATGGTGTTTAATTAATTATATCTACATTTTTATAACAAATAATTCAAAAATATTGTTCAATTAAAAATAAATTAATCCTTAAGAATTTATTCTGGAACCTGAATTTTATTCTCCAGAATATTTTTTTAACCGGTTAAATAAAAGACTACTTTATTTCGAGTATAATATAGCGGATTAAACACATCCTGAACCTTCCTTTTTATACTCGAAGTAAAGTGGTTCGAGTACACCATTTCCCACACTTCATTTCATTTTTGCCACGCTTCATTGCCAAAAAATTGTGAAAGGCATCTGTGCAGCTGCACCTTTGTACTACAATTTTTAAAAGAGAAAAAACACCGCAACATGGGAAATGTACTGCTGGTCATCAGTTTGCTGATTGTTTTGGGCATGTTCAATTTAACCTCCTCCGCGATGCCCGGTGGAGATTACGGCATGGGCTACGGACTGATGCTTTTTTTCTACGCAGTAGGATTTACGGTGTTTAGCGGACTGCTCGTACTGAACCTTGGTTACAATGATAAGTTTGCCTGGATTGATCTGTCCTCGCGCAACTGGATCATTTTCCTGGCCTGGTTGGCATTTGCCATAGCAGTGTTCTGCATGGAAATATTCAGGTCGGAGTGGCACCCAGGGGAGTTTCCCAATTTCCTGGGCTGGCTGGCCCGATCCTCGGTTGCCGTGCTCTGGCTGCCTGTACTGGTACTTGTCCCATGCTTCTGGTTGATAAACGCGGAAAACGGGAATATTGCCCAGCCATTGTTCGTGCAACTGCCCTTGAAAGCGGGCATTGCCCTGAGTTTGTTGATCAGTCTGAGCGCAGTGTACGGACTAATACGCGCTTCCGCCCAGCAAACCGTCAGCATTCAGCAATACAATCAGCAGCGTAATTCCGATTTTAAACAACAACAATTGGCGTTTATTGCTTCGCAAACTGATACCAACAGCATCGTCAACATCCTTTCTTCGAGCGGCCGTTTCAACGACCCGGAACTTAGAAACGCATCCATCGAAAAAATCAAATCGCACCCCAACTGGGAGGGCGATCTGATTTATGTGCTTAATGAAACTGAATTTCAGGCGGAAGCGTATCATTTCATTGATGGCAACCAGGTGGACCACCCCGAACTTTTCATACAACCCATAAAAATCAGCCTGCAACACACCGCCGACCAAATCCGCAACAGCATCATCGGTTCCAACAACCTACAGGACTGGCACATGGAACACATGGCCATCGACCGCATCCTGCGCGCCATTGATGAGCAGTTTGCGGCCGTTCCCGGCGCCGACTTCCTCCCCGAAGTACGGGCCATCCGCGATGCCCTGAATACACCCAGGCCCGAGCGTTTCAAGGAGGTAAAATTTACCACTTCTGCCGGTGTAGAAAAATGGCTAAAATCGCACAATGAATAATTTACGGTAAATCAATTTTATAAAAAAACAAATCAACAAATCATGGTAACCACTATGCAGCCTTATAAAAACGACAGCCTGAACAACCTTTACGATTTGCTTTTCTGCGACAATGCCGATGCCTTTCGCAGTCAAACGAATGCAGACGAAAACACGGCACTTTTGGCAGTACTGAACCCCTCCAGCGACACCGATACGCTGCTTGACATTGCCAACGACCGCAGCATGGAAAGCCGTGTTCGTGCCTTGGCTGCACACCGCCTTCATGCCCTGGGCCTGGCTGCCAATCCAGAATTGTTGGGCGTAATCGTCGAAGTAGGCATGGAAGGTGGCCTTGATGTGTTGGCTGCTTACGGCGACGGATCTGCCCGTTTTTTCAGTCATGCCGAACGCCTCATCATTTTCGACGCGCCCACGGCAGATTCTAACCAATTGATAGCACAGCTCTGGCAATCAGGGGTGCAAGTGGTAAACCGAATTGGGCCATGGGATAAAGCCCGCCTTGATCCCCCAACAGCCGGTATGGTTCGCCTGAGTTTTCTGGTTTCGGGCCAGTTGTATTTCGGTCAGGGGCCCATCGATGTTTTCTTCAGCGATCCCATGGCCGGACCGGTACTTGGCGCTGCTACGCAACTGATGAACTACCTCACACAGTTGGGATAAACGGGCTTTTAGCCTTTTGGTGTTGGTCTTTGTTTTCGATCCTAATTCAAAATATTTACCAGCTTGTTCTCCAGAAATAGTAGAATTATACTCGAAGTAAAGTGGTTTGCGAAAATAATCGCGCAGTCATCAGTTCTAATGGCAAGGCATAAAACGCAGACGATGCAGCGCATCGGTGAGTATTTATAACGCAGCCAGGAGGGCTGAGGACAAGTGAGCATTCGCAAACCACTTTATTTCGAGTATAAATGTAGAACACCAAACAGTTAACCCTTCCAGTCAAAGCAAAAGACTAAATACTAATGGCTAAAGCCCATCCTAAACGCTTTAATTGAATTTTGCCACGCTTTATTATTTATCGCTCGTATTGATTGCAGCGAATCTCTACATTTGTATATGGTATTAAGATTGGCTACGACCATCCTTGCGTTAGGAATCTGGGCAAACAGTGTGTTTGCCCAGATTCCATCGTTTAACCTCAAGCGGTATGACGATGTACCGGAATTGGCCAATGTTCAAATATCCCGCATCTTTCCGGACAGCAAGGGTTTTTTATGGATTGCTGCCGACGCGGGGTTGCTTCGTTTTGATGGAAGCAGCTTTATTGCTTTTCGAAATGATCCGAATGACAGTTCTTCCCTCGCTTACAATCATGTCATTTGCCTTACAGAAGATAAAAACAGCAATCTATGGGCGGGCCTGAACCGCGGGGGCGTAAGTATGTACAATCGAAAAACCGGAAAATTTCGAAACTTTCCGGTTAACAGCATGCTCACCCCAAACACCACCCCGGTGGTGGGTATCTTCGCTGATGCCGATGGCATGATCTGGATTTCTGCTGCTGGAAACGGACTCATTCGGCTCGATCCAGCAACCGGAAAAACGCAACAGTACGACATTGTTACCCGCAAATCGGCGCCACACCTGGATGATTCCGACGTAAGTTGGACCAATCAGGCTTATCAGTTTTGGCAGGATTCAGCAACGCAGCGCATCTGGCTGGTCACGAGAGACGGGCTCTACACCTTGGATCCACACAGCGGAAAAACCGAACCCAAGCGCAGCCCTGTTTACAATTACAGCATTCCCGGAACCTACAACATGTATGACATCGCGCCTGATGGCGACAACTTTTGGATAGGCGGGTGGGAAAGTGGCTTGAAACGCGTAAACCGTTACAGCAATGAACACAAAATTTATTTTTACGACAAAAATCCCTCCCCTACTCACATCACCAACATTGTAAATGCTGTAATTCCGTTGAACAGTAACCTGTTGTGGGTTTGTACCGCTGGAAAAGGGACCTTGGTTTTTGATAAACATACCGAACAGTTTCTTTCGTTTAATACGGAAGGGACCGAACATCCCGGATTATCTTCCGGGGAATCCAAACTCATTGTAAAAGACAAACAGGGCAATTTCTGGCTGACCGTAAACAATGTCCTTACCCAGATCACCCTGGACAATACGCTGTTCCAGAGCAAGAATGTCATAGAAGAAGAGGGCATCTCCGCAAGTGTACGGGATGTATGCGATGACCGGAATGGGCGGTACACCCTGGTGGCTACACAGTATTCCGAGGGCGTCAAAGTGATTGACCGGCAGACTGGCGAAACATACTTCATGGGCTTTAAAAATCCGCCGGGGAGGGAGAATATTATGGTCGTAATGGGGATCCGCCAAGCGCCCGACGGGAGGTTCTGGGTACTTACCAGGGCACGACTTTTTTATTTTGATCCGGCGACCAAAAGTTTGAAAATAGCAGTGCAGCCGGGTGATCAAATTCCTGGATCGCATTCGGTGTTGTACACCTTCATGGAAATCGACAAAAAAGGCTGGCTCTGGATCGGTTCATCGTACGACGGGTTGTTTCATTACGATCCACAAACTGGCGCAAGCGAGCGTTTCCAATACAAGGAGGACGACCCGACCACGCCGCCTGCCGAGGTTGCCGGTGTGGTGGCAGTGGATGGCAAAGGACGCTGTTGGATGGGCAGCATGGACAAAACCTTTTATGGTTATTGGATACCCTGGGAAAAACGCTATGTCCGGCTGGATAAAAATGGCCAGGTAACACAACACAAATACTCCTTCCGAACCAATGCAATTGTTTCAGATTCCAGAGGAGATATTTGGGTTAGTTCTGACGCTGGGCTCTTGCATTTCGATTGCTCGGGAACGCAACCCGTTTTTGTGAAAAAATACACCCTGGCCTCCGGATTGTCTTCTGATTACATTATTCGTACGGCAGAAGATCGCCAGGGAAATATCTGGGGGCTGGCGCTTCGTGAGTTGTTTTGTCTGGACAGAAAAACAGATAACTTCACCATTTATGGTAAGAGCGATGGGTACAAATTCTCGTCAGCCTGGGGAATTGCTGCCGGGAATGATGGCTTGATGTACACCTACGGTGTAGGGGGTACGATCTGGTACTTCAACCCAACCACCATTCAAAAGCGCGCCATTAAACCACTGATAGCCTTGGTATCGTTCTCTGCCGATGGCAATGAATTGTACAAGGGTAGCGAGCCGATTCCGCAAAATAGTCTGCAGGTGCCCAAAGATTGCCGGTATTTTTCGCTCGGGTTCGCAGTACTGGATTTTGTAAGTCCAGGAAAATACGAATTTGAGTATATGATGGAGGGGATTGACAAAGGTTGGGCAAAGGTTGGCACCCGGCGAAATTTCGGCTTTACCGGACTGCCTTCAGGCAACTATGTCTTTAAACTTAAAATAGTGGGTAGCCCGGATACCACAGCTATTGCTATACCTGTTAAGGTTAACGTATCTTTTTACCGAACATCCTGGTTTCGGTTTTTGGTAATTTTTGGCGTAATTGCCGGTTTATTATATTACTATTTTGCGCGTCAAAGACAGCAGCGGCGTTTTGCGGAGCTGGAAAGCAAAACCCAATTGCTCGAGAAAGAAAAGGCCATTGTGATGTACGAAAGCCTAAAACAGCAGCTCAATCCACACTTTTTGTTCAACTCCCTTACCTCTCTGGGTAGCCTGATTATGATTGACCCCAAAGCGGCAGCCGGCTTCTTGGAAAACCTCAGTAAAACCTACCGCTACATCCTTAAAAGCAGTGATTACGACGTTGTATCGCTCGCAGATGAGGTGAAATTTGCCGAGTCGTTTGTGAGCTTGCAACGCACCCGATTTGAGCAGGGTTTCGACGTATCCTTTCAAATCCCGGAAGATTGTGGTCAAAGAAAGATTGTACCCGTTACGTTGCAAAATTTGCTGGAAAATGCCATCAAGCACAACATCATTGACCCTGAAACGCCGCTTATCGTGGAGGTCTCCGTAGAAGATGAATGCCTGGTCGTGCGCAATAATTTACAGCGCAAAAAGTACATCGAAACCAGCAACGGGAAAGGCCTGCACCATCTCCAAACCTTTTACAGTTACCTGACCGACAGGGCAATTGTTATCCACGAAACATCGGAATTTTTTGAGATCAGGATTCCGCTCCTTTGATACTTCCTACGGTTCAATAAAAGTTTGCCACGGCTCGTGCTGCAAAATTTGAAGCAGGGAGGGGATGCCCGCATTTTTGCATTGTCAATTAAAATTTTAAACTAAATTTTATAAAACAATGCAACATCTAAAAGCTATCCTCGTCTGTTTTTCCCTGGTTCTCGGAACCGCCACCCTTAATGCTCAAATGTACCTAAAGGGCCAGCAGGACCTGCACCTTGGTATCGGAATCGGCACCACCTTGTATGGCAGTGCTTACCACAGCATTTTACCTCCGCTGAATGTCTCCTACGAAAAAGGCATTACCAACAACATAGGCATCGGCGGCTACCTCGGTTACGCCGCTTCCCGCTACAACTACGGTTACGCCAACGTGGATTACTTCTGGCGCTACAACTATGTGATCCTGGGTGCTCGCGGCGCTTACCACTATGATTTGTTCAAAAAGCCCAACTTGGATACTTACGGTGGTTTGATGCTTGGCTTCACCTTTGCCAATGCGCGTTTTCACACCAACGATTCTCAAATCAATGAGTCCGCTTATTCCTCTCCCGGCGCCAGTGGTGTAGCCTTTCAGGCTTTCTCGGCGCGCGCTACCAATTCAAACCCAAATTCGGTGCCTATGCAGAACTGGGCTACGGGGTTTCTTATCTCAACTTAGGTTTGAGAATAAAATTTAATGAAATCAACCACCTATTCCTTTTCCTCAGCACTTCATATTAAACCAACACTTGAACATTTAAAATAAAAAATAAAATCATGAAAAAATTGCTGTTTTTCCTCGTTTTAGGAACCTTTATAATGCAATCCTGTCACAAGGATAATATGGAAGAAGCAAAAGTTACACCATCCCCCGATCCCTCGGTGCCGGCAACGCAAAAACGCCTCGTATCTGTGCAATACCAATATCCGGGGGATGCGCCAAGCACTGAAAGTTTTGAATACGATGCGCTCGGCCGTGTTGTCAAATACGACGATGGCGAAGACATTGCTACCACCATTTATTCTGGAAATCAAATTGAAATCACGGAAATTCGGAGTACAGAAAATAACCGGGAGGTATTCCATTTTACCGGTCTTCTGGATGCAGCAGGTCGTGTAATAGGTGGTACCGCCACATCAAATTACAACATCAACACAGTTAACCAACGGGTGATAAGCCTAGAATACGACGCAAACGGATATCTTAAAAAAGCCACAATGACCGTCGACGATGGCAACGCTTATGAGAATTTTTATACCTGGCAGAATGGTAATTTGGCCAAAGTTGAAAATTACACTAATGGCGTAAAAAGTTCAACGAACTTGTACAAATACGGATCGACGAACCCGGACCGTACACCCTACACGCCCTTTTCTTTTTTACCGGGCTGCGTGCCTAACGGAAAGAAAAATACGCAGATGTGGACCTCCTACACCAGCAAATATGATGGTTCACCAGACTTTACAGGCACCGCCATTCCTACTTACGATGCAGAAGGGTACAACAAAAGCACCCTTTACGAATATTCTAACGGCAATTCCATCACCTATAATTACAATTTTAAATAGCGTTGTTGCGATGGAAGGCTTTGAGCCTTGACAATTGGCATTCTTCCGGGCAAAGCCAAAGCCCATTTACTTCGAGGCCATCCCAAAACGCTTCAATTGAAATATGCCACACCTGATTAAAAACGATATTAAAGCAAAGATGACATTCCCTACCTTGCAGCATATGGCGCTCACCGACCGACAAATTCGTCTCGTTCAGAAATCCTGGCGGCTGCTACGCGACATCGATCCGCAGGTGGTTGGCGACCTTTTTTACTCCAAATTGTTCCTGGATCACCCGGAGGTACGCGCGATGTTTCCGAAGGATCTCAAAATGCAACACCAGAAATTGCTCGACATGATCAGCAAGGTAGTTGCCCGCCTCGATCACCTTGGCGATATGAACGGGGAAATCAAGGAAATGGGCAAGCGCCACGAAGGTTACGGTGTGTTGCCGCATCATTACGGTTGGGTAGGGAGTGCATTGCTTTGGACCATCAAAAACGGGATGAATAAGGAATGGAGTCCGGAATTGGAGGAAGCATGGACCGTTTGTTACACCAATTTGGTAGAACTCATGTTGGAAGCCTGAAAAAAACGAAAGGTATGAATGCAGTAATCATAGAGGACGAGTCCCTGATTGCCCGCGAATTGCAGGCTAAGATCATGGCTGTGGCTCCGGACCTGAAAATCACCGCTGTCCTGCCCAGTGTAAAAACAGCCAATCGCTGGTTTCTGGAAAATGCAGAACCGGACATGATCTTTGCAGACATCCAGCTCAGCGATGGCGTAAGTTTTGAGATACTGGAGCGCTATCAATTCAAATGTCCGGTGGTTTTTACGACGGCATACGACGAATATGCGCTCAAGGCCTTCCGTGTTAACGGCATCGATTACCTGCTCAAACCAGTTGATACAGAGGATTTGAAACGAGCCATAGAAAAGGCAAGTGCCATTGTGGAAAGTAAATCGCCCTATCCAAGTGATATTCAGCAATTGCTGTCGATGATGGCCCAACCGCAAAAGAATGTGCCGGCTTACAAAGAAAAATTTGTGGTAAAAGTCAAGAACAATTGGTTGCCTGTTTTGACCAAAGACATTGCCTGCTTTTACCGCGACAATTTCAATTACCTGCTGACTTTTTCAGGAGAAAAATACATGCTAGATTTCGTCACGCTGGAGGAAATCGAAGAATTGCTCAACCCCGAATGTTATTTCCGCGCCAACCGCCAAAGTATCGTCCACATTGATGCCATCCAAAGCATCAAACCACATGAAAACCAAAAACTCTCGCTCACGCTCAAGCCACCTGTTAAGATGGTTTTGGACGTGAGCCGAGAGAAGGCGCCGGGTTTCAAGCGTTGGTTTGAGCGCTAAAGTCCAGCTTATTGCCGGATATTATTTAGCTCTGTTTCTAATTCATTTTTCGCATTAGATTCAGCAGTTGTTAATGTATTATTTAAAAGGTTGTTTTGTTCATACGGGTCATTGGTTAAATGATACATTTCCTCATTTCCGACTGCATCTTTAATAATCTTATATTGTCCATTGCTTATTGTCCATGAATCCTTTGTTCCATCGTTCAATTCAGCGTACTGAAATTCTCTAATAGTAGAAGATTGAGAAAGTAATGATTTAAAACTTTTACTATCCTTGTACTGAGCTACATTTATGCCTGCTATTTCAGAGATAGTTGTAAAAAGGTCGGTTCCTGTTATCAAATTATCATCTGTTCCCTTACGGGAAACTTCTTTTCCTGAAATAAACATAGGAACGTTTATTCCTCCTTGATACAAAGTGTTTTTTACGGTGGAACTTGTATAAGGACTTTGAGCCACTTGGCTTGGTGTGCCATTGTCTCCTATAAAGATTATGATTGTATTCTCCTTTTCATTTTCAGGAATATTATCTAATATTCTACCAATTTGATAATCCATAGCTTCTATAGCTGCCATATAATAAGGTGTGGGATCCATTCCAGTGGTGTAAGCAGGTAAAGTACTTTGACTATGCATATTACTTGGGGGAACATGAAACGGAGTATGGGGAGCATTGTAGGCAAGCCATAAGAACCAAGGTTTGGATTGTTCGTTTATCCAATCAATAGACAAATCGGTAAATACTTCTGTAGCATATTTCGTTTGTAAGCTACTGGTACCATCTTCGGTTAGTTGCCATTGATAATAATCATCAACAGCACCACGAATCAAACCTGCATAATAATCAATGCCGAATGATTCTGGATTTACACTTGTATTGTTGCCAGACAAATGCCATTTGCCTACGACAGCAGAAGCATACTTATTATTCGTATTAGTACTAATGTACTTTTGTAAAGTAACTTCTGACGTAGATAAAACATCTCCTACTCCTTTTATACCCGTTCGATACCCATATTTTCCTGTAATAATCGAGCCTCTAGTAGGTGTACATGTGGGGTTTACCCAAAAATTGTTAAAGGTTAATCCTTTATTTCTAATGGCATCAATGTTTGGTGTATTGGGTTTTATGCTTCCTTCTGTAAAACCATTAATAGCATCTTTACCTAAATCATCGGCTATGATCAGCAAAATATTAGGAGATTCATTGGTTGGAAAAATACCATCAGAACCTTTTGAACAAAATGAGAGTATTGAAATAAGTGATATTGCAAATAGCAGTAATATTAAATTCGCTTTTTTCATCTACTTGTTTTTTTATTGTGGTGTTCCCTTGAAACAACCAATATTATAAGGAAAATCATACGTCCAATGGTAATGATACAAATTAATCATTTGACCATCCCAAAGAACAGGGTGTATATGACCATGACACTCGTCCAAATCTGCTGATGTGAGCAATTCTCCATCTTCTCCATAAGGTCCGTAAATACCAAAACCATCTAACATATACCCCATAAGCGCGGAGTGTTGTCCATGTTCATGAGGGTGAATATGATCTTGAAGGTCTTGTGCTGGAAAATGATAATGGTATCTTTCTGTACCATCTGTATGACCACCAAATCTGTCTAATATTTCGTGTGCTGCAGCATCATTCCCAAGTGTTGATGCTCCATGATATATGGCACTTCCGCTGAGTGAGATACCAGAAGGACCGAAAGGCACACAACTTGGTTCTGCTGCTATTTCAGGTATTGCTGGAAAAACATAAAGAACTTGATGTTCGGTAATAATATTCGGATTTCCGTCGTATTGATATGCTATACTGCCAGGTTGAATGGGGAAAATACCTGTAGGGTGGCTTGGTAGCGCATTTCCTGTTATGATGCGATTGCCATTTCCATCTAAAGTGGCATTGAATTCACTTATCCAGGTAACATTTCCTTGCACCTGTGGTTTTTTGGTATAATCCCAGGTTCCATCAGGATTTGTCCAGTCGCTGGCATCCGAGTTTCCGGCGCCATTTGAAGGAAGACCACAAAGCCATAAAGACAAAAAATCTGGCTGGGGATTTCCTTGATTTCTGATCAAAATATTAGTAGGTGCAGTGCCACCAAAAGGTAAATGAGTAAGGTCAGGAGTATCGGGGTTGTTAGGGTCAACCTTATCATTAGACTTTTTACAACCAATAATTGTTAATGAAGCAATTACAAAACAAATTTGAATCACTTGGAGTGAGCGCTTTAATTTTATCATTTATTGTATATTTAGTTGTCTGTTGGATTGTCTAAATGCAAAAAGGTTTAATCTGGTAGGGCCTTTATTAAATTGGCTACAACGTTACAAATCATCATAGTTGCTGACGCGAGAAGGCCCTTATCGCTTATACAGCGTTGTATTGTCTGTTTATTTGTCTTTTATGGTTCCTAACAAGTAGAGCACAACACCTGGTCCAGACTTTATTTTACCGATTTCCCAGTCATAATTTTCTGTTTCGTCCAGAGTGGAAACCAAGGCATTCATTTCTTGTACAGAGTATGTTCGAAGCGATGAAACAACTCCGTCCCATAATACAAACAGCGGCACAATCGGAATTAAATAGGTGAAAACAATTCTTCCGATTTTGAACGGTCTTATAAACGGTGTGGTGAAAAGGACACTTAGTGGAGACAATAACATAGCCAAAATGCTCGGAACACTTCTTTCCTGCGCTTCAAAAATTGCAATTGAACTACTTGAATTAATTGCATTTTGTAAAATTTGTTTTGCGTCATTTGGTCTGAAATGGTGCAAGGATAAAAATTGAGTTCTCAATCCTTTTAGTTCGCTTGGTACGTTTCTTGCATCAATAGATTTTTCTATGTAGTCAAAACTGTCCGATTGTTCTTTTGTAAACTCAAAGGCAGAAATGTTGGGGTAATAGTCGGTCAGAATGAATTTTAAGTCTGGAATGTCTTTTTTAATTCGGAGTTTAACCAAATGAGTCCGCCGCCGCCGCCAGATCCGAGATCAATTATTTGATTGGTTCGGCTTTTTTTCAAACCTTTTTCAATGATGGGAATGATCGGTTTGTACAATTTTGTTTTGTTGGATAAAAACTGTAGGAAGTCGGTTCCGTAGTTTCTTAAAAAAGTTGGAAACCATTTTTGGTCTTCAAATTCAAATAAATGTATTCTTTTCATTGTATTTGTTTTTGTGGGCTAACGTTCTGATTACGCTCTAAGTTGGCAACAGGTGCTGTGTTTTGCCGATGCCTAAACGGAGCATCGCAAATATAAAGATTTGCACATGTATTCAATTAAATCTAATATGGATTCCACAGTAACCCACTGGCCAGGTCGAACCAACCCCTACCGCCCAAGTTTTTCCATTTCCAGCAATACCTGGGCTTTTACGATGATGAGTATCGCAATGTCATCGGGGCGTACCCAGATTTTTTGTGGCTTAAAATCCCAATCTTCAATCGTCAGATCTATTTTTTTCCCTGCGCGCCCGCGCTCGATGCCGCGCATGATGTCGTCTGGAATTTTACCAATTAGTTCGGACAAAGGCATGCTGAGTTCCTTTTCTATTTGTTCTTTGAAATTGCTGTGCAACAACCAGTCGGCACCGGCTAAAAGTGCTTCGCCCGTAACGACCTCGAAATCAAAATTTTTGATCACCATTTTCTGTGAATCCGGCTCATACCTGGGTTCGCCCCGAAAATAGATGTCGCCTTTTGTATCGCCGCGCACTTTCATGTGCAGGACCAGGTCCTTTCCACAGCCCCATATTTCTGCGGTTTTCACTTTGATGCTGTGGTTCCCAAACTTGTACTCCTTATTTGCCAGCTTTTGTTGAATCACCGTGCTAATCTCTCCGTACGAAATTTCAGAAAGCATATACACATAGGCTTCATTGGGCAATTCCGACCGTTTTACAAGGGGCGGCAAAATGGAATCAATCGTATAATCGGGGTTTGCACTTACCAGGGTCTCGGTCGTTGCAGAGATACGGCCCTGAACCATCAGGTTTGCCCCCTCGGTGGTAATGGTCCCCATTTCAAATTGTATCGGGTGGATTTTTAGCCAAACCAGCCTTTCTTTACGGTTGATAACTATCGGTTTTTGAATATTCTGCCATACCCGGCTCATGCCTCGATAGAGGTGGACTATGGAGCGAATTTTTCCATCCATCTTATCCTGTACCTGCGGCATCTCTTTGAGGAGCCTCCGGTCAACCATTTTTTTTAAATTGATGAGCCCACCTAAAGTTTTTACATCGCTGAGCCATTCAAAGGAGACAAATTTGGTTTGAGGCTGCAACTTCCAGTCTTCACCAATATCCAGGGTGGTTTCAAAGGTTATAAGCAGGCTGAATTCTGTTTTGAGCGAAAGCGCATTTGTAAAAGGCAAGGCATTTTTATCAATGATTTGTCGTTCAACCAGTACATGCAATGGCAACTGATACCTGGCCACCTGGTTGTTAAAAGCCACCTTGATTTTTCCAAGGCGCGTAATTTTCAGTTTTAAATTGTCTTTTTTGCCTTCCTTGTTTGCATTGTCGAAATCATCATCGTCCACAATGTCGGCTTCTACTGCTTCGTTCATCTTTTCCTCGATCAAGTGAAAGGGAATGACCAGCGGGGTGCTGAGGAAGGAAGTGTCTTTGGGTATATCGATGTATTGATCCTCGCAGGAAGTCGCTCCGTCTTGATGTTGTGGCAGGCAAAATGCGCGAAACTGAGGAGAAAAAGCGCAAGAGACCAATACCGCTTAGCAAAGCAGGTAGCATCTGTGTCGGTGTTTTGGCGTACCCTTGTTATCCTGCTGTAAAACATTGAAAAGCGCATGCTTTTGTATGATTTAATGATTTGTTGGTCGCCAGGAAACACGTTATTCCAAGGTTCCTAAAACGGGTACCCAAAAGAAAAATTCCAATTCAAATTCTCCTTCCGCCAATTGCTGCTGCCGAAGTGCAACTGGTCGCCCACCCAGCGTTCGCCTGTAGGGAGGTAGGGCTTGGACAGTGGAAACGCCACATCGAGCCGCAAGACAAAAAAGCCAAGATTGACCCGAAGCCCCACACCTGTGCCCGCCGCCAACTCGCGGTAAAAACCATTCAATCGGAACTGGGAGGCTTCCGTAGCATCGGGGCCAGAAGTAAGCCAGATATTCCCGGCATCCAGGAACACTGCCAATTCAGGGTACTTGCCCAAAGGCATCCTGTATTCCAGGCTGCTCTCTATCAGGAGATTACCCGTGTAATTACTCACAGAAAGCGTGTTGCTGCTCGTGTCACGCGCCTGAGCACCCGGCCCGATGGTACGTGGGGCAAAAGCCCTGACGCTGGAGGCTCCACCAATAATATAGCGGTCGAGCAAAGCGATTGTTCCGCCAGCGCGCAGGGGAATGCCGGCCCCAACGGCCACTCGCATCGCCAACATATTTCGCGCATCGGTTTTTTGGTACTGCCGGTAATCCGTTTCAATAAAAAAGTTCCGCGGACTGGCGAGTTTGTAATCCGCCGGCAGGTATTTATTCTTGCTATACCCGCTTATCTGGGCGGCAAATCGCTGGCGGAAATAATGGGTTAATCGCCTGGCGGGGCCTAAACGCTCATCCAAAGAAAAAGTATAGTTGGGCTTATATTCCAAAAAGGTCAGCAGCGAAGCGGAAGTACCGGTGGTATCGGTAGGGATACCCGCTATTACTTTTTGGCGCACCAGGTCCTTGTTGATGGTCGAAAATTGCAAGCCCAGATTGAGCGGATTAATTTCCTGGGTGATCGAGCCATTGCGCTGGTTTTTCCACGAATAACCAGCCTCCCCCGAAACCCGCTGTAAACTCAAGCGGAAGGGGCCCAATTCCGGCAAATCGTATTTGAACCAATTGGTTTCATGCCGCATACTAATGGCGGTGGTGCTAAAAGAACGCTGGTCTTTGGGCTGAAAAAAAACAAGACGGGGCAAACTCAGGTGCGCGGCAGCATTACTGACAATGAAATCCTGAAAAGCAAAATTGTCCTTGTTGGTGCGAAGGTAAGCGCCATTCAGCGCAAGCCGAAGGGCTTCCGCGCCACCAAAAGATTGCGGTGGTTGTACGCTACACCGGTTCGGGCGCCAAAGTAAAACCTGCGGAAAATATCCCGGACACGGTGCTTTCTACCTTTTGAGGGCGAAATGGCGTAAGGTAAATGCGCGCATCGAGCAGCGAATCAGCCAGGGGCGACACATCGAAGCGAATGTTGATGAATTTATAAATATTCAGGTTCAGCAGGCGATAAATGGTCGACTTATAGGCCGCATTGGAATACAGTTCGCCGCAACGGAGCTTTATATGCTGGTTAATAACCGAGGGCTTGGTACGCAGATGATGGTAAACGTAGCTGGGGCAATTCAGGCCCAGAGTGTCCGTCTCCTTTTTTGTTTCAGCCTTCTCACTGGCCAAATCATAATCAGGGAATACGGTAATGGTGCTGATTTCGTAGCGCTGTCGTTCCCTGGCGTTTGTTTCACGCTTAATACGCAAACTTAGGTTTAATGAACCGGGAGGGTGTAAGGTGTCGGCTTCAAAAAGCAGGTTGTCTGGCGTGAAAAAGTACCAGCCCCGGTTCCGTAAGGTGTCGGAAATCCGCTGGCGTTCCGCAAGGAGGTTTTCCAGCTGGTAATAATCGCCTGGCTTCAGCAGGGATTTTGACTGCATGGCAGCGATCGTAGTGGTGATGCGGCTGGAATCACTCGGGTAGTTGATGTGGTCAATTCTTTTGCGATCTGCTTGTACCATTACCTGGTACACTATTTGGGCTTTACGTTTTTTAAATTCTGTCTTTGATTCCACATCTATGTTGAAATACCCATCATTTCCGGCCCTTTCCTCCAATAACTCCCGATGACGGTTGGCAATATTGGGTTCATACAGGACCGGTTTTTCACCCAACTTGTTCGCGATGAACGTTCCAAAACTCTTTTCACGGCTATTTTTAAACAGGTGATACAAGACCAGTTGGGGTCGCATCCACAAGATGTTTTTATTTGGACGCGGCAGGATAACTGCTTTTTTAAGTTGGATTTCGGAGCCTGGTCGACCATTCTTTATCAGATTTTTCGATTTTTATTTTCGCCCCTGTATACAGCCGCTCTCCTTCTACCAGTCGGCCCGTACCCGTGCAGCCCGACCCATATACCAGCCAGGTCAATGCTACAGCGTAAAGGATCAAACGTGTTTTCATATCCTATTTTTTGCCAAATTCTTTGGTGAAGATCAAACCTACTCCTGAATTTCGAAGGTTGCCAGTAGACGTATTGAGCAATTCAAATCCCTGTTCCGAAAACACGGTAATCTTAAAAGCGCCATTGGGGGTTAAGGCATATTCCACAGAGGCATTTTCCAACGCGCTGTGGGTTTGGCCCGTGCTGTTGCCAACCGTGGTGCCACCCGTAATTTTAAAAGTAAGCCGGTCGCCAAAAAAGGATTTTTGTAGCCGCAATTGATAGTTGGTCGCGGGTTCATCCGATGCCGTATTTCTGTCAGCAGCATCGCCGGTAGATAAATCTATGTCAATCCAGGTAAGGTACTGATCCGCGAGCGCATTGATTTGATTGGTCAAAAAATCGGTTAACCCCGACTGCAACGGATTCGTCCCGCTGACTGACGTTACCGCAAATGACTCATTGCCAATGAAGTTGCGCAGCAATAAAACCCCGAATACCTGCCGGGAGAGCTGGTTTTTATCCTGATTGACCGTATTTAGCGCATTGGCTACCAAACTGGCCTCCTGGTTACCAAAATTTGTTGCTAAGGAGCCCTGGCTTTCCTCCTCCGGGTAAATAAATTGAAAACCAACATCCGGGGTCGTCACCGATCCCGCAATGGATGTTTGCAAAAAGAACGTCTGTGATTTTCGGTAAGCTGCGGTTTCGTCAGCAGACGCATCCATCAACTGGGTGGCAACCAGAGGGAAGGGAGAGGCCTTGAATTGGTAACGCGCTTTTATATCCAGTTCGGGATCCTCAATGTCCCCGGTCCAGGTGATGGCGCTGCCAGTACTTACATTAAAGCTGCGTTTCACTACGGACTGGTAAGAATAGTTGTATACGCCACGCACCAGTTCCAGTCGCCCAACCAGGGTCATAACGCCATTGGATAAAACATCCAGTTGAAGTTTGCCACTGGCTTTACCAATAAAATCATCGCCGGTAACCGGATTGATGACGCTGTTTACGGTCAGGTTGGAATCAATTTCTATGCTTGCGCTGAGGGTATACGGCTGGGTAATCACCGGGGCATCGTAAAGTTGCGGGCGCACATACTGCCGGGGCGGGGGAACGAAGTATACCACGCCCTCATGTTGAAGGTATTCTGTTGCTTCATCGTACACGTAAGTGAAGCTTGATTCTTTAGCCGTTTTGAGCGAAAGTTTCAGGTCGGGCTGGCTGATAGGCCCCTGAACTGTGCCGTCCAGGGAAACGAATAGTTTCCCAAAATACAAAGGGTTTTGCTGCCTGGTCGTATTCAAAACCTGCCACTGTTTTGCATGCAGGCTGAGGTTGGCATTGATGTCTGACCAGTTTGTAGTTGTTAAGGAGCCATTGATTTCCAATGACTTACCAAAGGGATCAACCAAGGTCAAGCCATCAACTGTTATACCTGTTGATGTAAATTCAAGTGGGGTTTCGCTCAATTCGTAGCGCACATTGGTTAGTTCGGGGGTAAAATAAGTCTCGTGCAATTTCATGGAGCCCCGCAGCTGTATGTCATCCGTCTGGCCTTTAATGCTGACCCGTGCCTCTGCCCAGCCGCCCATATCCTGCAATACATCGGACAGGAAAATATCGAAATTGTTGTAGTTGAGCCGATCAATATCCAGGGCAAAGTCGAGCCCGGTTTTCCCATCTGGTAGGGCCTGGCTTGAACCACTAAGCAATATGGATTGTCCTGCGCCACGCATGTTCAGTTGCTGCACAGCGATGCCATTGGGCTTTATTTTTATTTCATTTTCTGCATCCACAACCCATTCTTTAAAATCAATCAATTGGCGCGGGGAAAGTTTTACGATTGTTTCCAGGGTGCTGTTGTTGATGGTGGCTTCTGCCGCCAGCAAAAAGCGTTCACGGCCTTCATTATTCGTTGCTTTGAAAGACGCGGTGGCTTTGTTGGCCACAAATGCCCCATTGAGTACCGCATTTTCAATAAAATCCTCATTTCCTTTTGTCAGCTTTGGCGTAGTCAGTACAAATAAAGCGGAGGAATCACCGGCATAGGACCGGACATTCAAAGAATCCACCACCCAATCCATATACCCTATTCTGGGCGCATTTATCTGAAGGTTAAAATAATTGCGCTGCCCGACCAATGCCCCTTCCAGGTGCATCGGCGCCATATCCGTCAGACCAGGAATCAATCCAGTTGTCAATACGTCCGGTTGCAGAAAATCTAACTGTACTGAAACGGAATCGTTGCTTACCCTTGGCACATAAACCGTTCGATCTACTACGAAGTATTGTTCGAAAATACTGGACACGGTTTTGGGCAAATCGGTCAACGAAAAATAACCCTTCACCTCGCCTTTCAGCCAGTCGGAATTGATTCCAAGTCGATTCTGACGCTGGTCCAGACTTATGTCCAGCACCATGTCACCCGGCTGAACATGCACCGTGTCGTATTGCAAATCAAGATTTTCAATGCGTACAGTTGCCTTCAGGGTATCCAGAGACAAGCCTTCCGAATGCGACACCATGTGCCCGCACAATTGGGTAGGCCGATTGTCCCAGCCAAAGGTGCGGAGATCGATACAATCGAGGCTAATATCCGCGTCGAGCATTGGAATGGCTGTTTCAAAATCACCGGCAATGGTCGCCTTGATGGCAGCCCTTTTGTCTGTCGATACCAGATTGCCCTTGAACCGCTTTCCGGAGACTTCAGCGTCCAGGGTAATGTCCCGAAAAATAGCGTTGCCCCAAATCAGGGAGTCGATGTTGCCAGAAAGTTGCATTTGGGCACTTTCCCAAACATCAAACCCGGCGCCGGTAAGTTGCGCATGAAACCCAATGGTTTTAAGTGGCAGCATGGCGCTGTCTTTGGCCAATTGGCTAATCAGAACATTTTGGCCAACCACCTGTAGCTGGTAGCTGCTGTCTTTTAGGGTTCCTTCCAAATCCAGGTCACCCCAATTGCCCAGGCCAATTTGCAGCTTTCCAGCAGCGTCCTGCACCGTGCCCATGGCATTGCCCTGTACCTGAATATACGTGGGCAATCGCACGGACTGGCTTAGGTCAGGAACATAGCCCAGAATTTCCTGGCGGGCCAGGGAGGCTTTAAAATTGCCGTCAAAGCCGAGTTGGTCGGGTGTTCGCAGGCTTTTCAATAATCCCTGAAACGCCAGGCTGCTGCTTGTACCACCCCGGCTGGCGTTGAGGTGTACATCAGCCTGCAAATTAGACAAGGTTCCTTTCAGGGTTCCATTTGCTTGCAGCAGGTCGGGGAAAAGGATCCCATCCGGCGCTAAAAAAACAAAAAAGCTCTGCGGAGCATCGAGTTGTTGAATGGTCAAATCCATGCCCAGTTTATCAGGGTCACTTACCGAGGTTAAAGTGCCTGCCAGTTCGAATGACAGCGGCTGGTTAAGCACCGGAGCAAACGTCGTATCCCGCTGCAATGTCCCGACATCTCCCTTCAGGTTCAATTGAAGGTTTTCCATATTGCCATCCAGGGTGCCATTGGCGCGAACATAGCTGGGCAAAACTTGGTTTTGCAGGCTGTCCATTGGACTGCCCCCAAGCGCCATAAAACGCAACATATCTGTACGGTTGCTTTCCAGCTGATCCAGTTTCAGGTGCATGCCGAGCTGAGTGGGTGTGCCAACTTGTTGCAACGCTCCGTTGAAATATGCGCGGGTTCCTGTTCCTGCCCGGAACTTTATTTGCTCGGTTTGCAAGTTTTCCAGCCAACCATTAATCCGGCCTGAAACCTCGTAGGGCATGTCCTGCAGTTGCGCCAGTTCCTTGTTTTCAAATGGAGGCAACAGGAGCAGCAAATCGCCCACCAAGCCTTTAAGTTGTCGCATTTGAACCTCCATGAAGCCGTAGCTGACCGCATTTTTTTTAAGGAGCAATACATCGCCGTCCACCCGGGTTTGATTCAAGTGTGCCAATACCCGCTGTAGTACTAAACTGCTTGGCGTCATTTGAATGGACGCCTGAAGGGAATGGATGGTCAGGCCACTTTTATCTGTGCCTGACAAAGCATTTGCTTCAATAGACAAGGAATCATGTTGAAAGGAGAAATCGAGCAAATCGGCGTTCAGTTGACGCAGATCCAGGTCGCTGGCATTGAAGTGCTTCGGTGTGGATACTGCTTCCGGGTCGCGATAAACGATCGCGCTGTTTGCCAAATGAATATCTTTTGCCTGAACATCAAGGTCGTTTTCTGAAGAATTCAGGTGCAAATCCGCGAAATCGGCCTCCTCCAACCTGGTCTCCAGGTATTGGCCGATGGTCGAATATAAAAAATGGGAATGGCTGATTGCGCCTGATTCCATAGAAACACTGAAACGCGGGGACGCCTCGCTGCTGGAAACAGCAGCTTTCTTTTGAATCATTTGAATGTCCGCATCGCGGAGGACACATTTACCCAACTCAAAATCCAGTTTTTCAAGATCCGATTTTTGCAATACTGTTTCAAGCAATCCGATATCGGCCTCGGTAGAACTGGCGCTGTCCTCATCCTGCATCAGAAAATGCACTTTCCGAACCCGAATTGTCGTAGAGCCAGTCTCGAATGTCCAGGCAATACTGGATGGCGTGGTTGATTTAGGCGCGTTGGGAGTGGCAAATGCGTTGACAATGAAATCGTAATTGTACGTACTGTCTTTTTGGTTGAGGTAAACAGTGGCATCATCCAGCTGAATCTCCTGTACCACGATGGTACGGTCCAGCAGTTTCCACATGTCCAGGGTAACCACCAAACTACCGACCCGAATCAGGGTATCCTGTTGCTGGTCTTCCAGGAGCAAGCCTTTTAAGGAAATATCGTATGGGAAGCGCAATCCAATGGATCCTATTTCAACCCGGGTACCGAGCTTTTCCTGTAAATAGGATTGTGCTTCCCGGGTAATACGCTGCTGGACAGGTGACAGCGTGAGGGCATACAACAAAAGCACTACCAAAAGCAAGATGCTGCCAATAGTATAGAAGGCGACGCGCAAGAATTTTCGCCAGGCGCTTTTTGCTGTTTGGGGTTTATCCATTTTCTACATAACGCATTTTCGGCCTCCCTTAGCATGGCTTTTATGTCTTTTCTCACAGATAATCACCAGCGCACGTTGTATTTGGATGAACACTTTATGTCAGCGACGAATGGAACACCATACGACTGCGGGTTCTATTTGATTACACCTTCGTTTCTTCTGTGGCCAATACCAAATGCGATGCCACAACCTCCCTATGCTCCACAAAAACGGCGAATTTGCTGGGCTTTATTTTTCCACCATATTTATTTGCATAAACCTTTGTGAATTCCGCGCCGAAATAAAGAATAATAGCAGAATAATAAACCCATAAAATGATAAGCACCACGGCCCCTGCCGCGCCGTAAGCCGAAACAGTACTCGAATGGCTGAGATAAAGGTTGATAAGGTATTTGCCTATAAGAAACAAAACGGCAGTAAAAAAAGCACCGATCAGTACGTCGCGCCATTTTAATTCAGCATCGGGCAGAACCTTGAAAATTACGGCAAAAAGAAGCATCACAATCCCGGTGGATATCAGGTTGCTAATGATAAAGGCCGGCCATACAAAGGAACTCATATTGACCTCAAGCCAGCCGTCTAACATACTCAGTACCGCACTCAAAACAAGCGAAACCATCAAAAGGAAACCGATGCCGACCACCATTGAGAAAGAAACGATACGCGTAAGGACGAAGCGCTCCCAGCCTCTTTTTGGCTTTGCTTTGATAGACCAAATTGAATTGATGGAATCCTGGATCTCAATAAAAACGCCGGTTGCCCCGAAAAAAAAAGTAGCCACACCTAGCGCGGTCACCCAAGGCGTGTCGCCGGATATTTGGACGTTATTGATCATTTCCTGCAATTGCAAAGCCCCAACTTTCCCAATAAGTCCTTCAAACTGCAGGTACAGGTAACCCTCTGCCGCTTCCTTACCAAGCAAAATACTGCCAATCGCAATAACGATGATCAGCATGGGCGCCATAGAAAAGAGCGTGTAATAGGAAAGCGAGGCACTGAACTTAAGCCCGTTGACTACATGGAACTCCTCAGCAGACAAGCGTAGCAAATGCCAAAGCGCGGTGAATCTATGCCAAAGATTTTTTACAGTAAGGCCGGAAAGTAACGGTGTTTTCATATTTCTGACACACAATATTGCACTAGGGTGTGTCTGAAAAATACTCGACGGGCTGAAAATGCATCATTAGGAACCTGTACGGCTTGTCTTTTTAGGGCAATAATGCCCACTATTACCCTAAAAAGGACAATTGTCCAGAACCCTAATGCTGCTATTTTCATCTCCGCCAGCATTTTTCAGACACACCCTAGTTACACTGCCCAAGTATAACCCAAATAATAATAAATATTACAACGGTGCCAAGGCAGCCTCCTCCAAATTTCAGTGCGCCCGCACCAGACAGTACCCCTCTGAAAAAGTTATTCATGGTATCTCTCTTGTTGAAAAAATAGCCAATTGCTAGATTTTCACAAAGATGCTGTAGCTGGTATTCAAGGCTGTTACACAATTCGATAAATTACTTACATTTTTCACACGTTCATTGTCTCTAAAAAAGATTGTTGAAATGTGTGAATAATGTAACACTTACCTGGAATTTTGTAACGCGCAGCCGGCACAATGCACCCACCTTTACCTTGTGAAAATCCGTTTAGAGATGCTATGTTAACATCTCTAATTTACCCTATTGGTTTTTATTTGCCTTGCTAATTCGATGCGATGTTGAAAAAATACACTTTCACAAAAGGTTTAGACGATTATTTTACAGGCATATACAATGCCTATAAATTCATAGCCCGATTTTTCAAACAAGCATTTCAAGGTCCGTTTGAATTTCGTGAAATAGTACGGCAATGTTTTGAAGTAGGGGTGAAGTCTTTGCCACTCATCACGCTCACTGGTTTTGTGGTTGGTATGGTTTTTACCAAACAATCCCGGCCTTCTTTGGTCTCATTCGGTGCTTCTTCCTGGTTGCCTTCTTTGATCGCAATTGCCATGATAAGGGCCTTAGCGCCGCTTGTGACGGCTTTGATCTGTGCTGGCAAGGTGGGTTCCAACATTGGGGCCGAACTTGGTTCTATGAAGGTTACAGAGCAAATTGATGCCATGGAGGTCTCTGCAACTGACCCGTTTAAGTTTCTGGTGGTTACCCGTGTGATTGCGACCACCGTGACGATCCCTGTATTGGCGATGTATTGCGCTTTTGTAGGGATGATGGGCTCTTTCCTCAATATTTATCAGATTGAGGGCACCAGCTTTCCCACGTTCATTTCTGCGGCATTTGCACAAGTCAGCTTTCTGGATGTGGGCACTTCCATCGTAAAAGCCATTTCGTTTGGATTTACCATCGGAATGGTATCTGCCTACAAAGGGTACTATGCCACAAAGGGTACACAAGGGGTGGGTACAGCCGCCAACGCTTCTGTTGTCCTTTCCATGTTCCTGATATTTGTGGAAGAAATGATAATTGTTCAAATATCTAACTGGATCAGGTACTATTAATTTGGTCTTTAGTCTTTGGGTGTTGGTCTTTGGTTTCGATGCTGGTTTAGAGCATGTTGGGGATTTTCCTGCTGGGCCAAAAACGGTTCTTTTTTTGTCATTTTTCACCTTTTTTCAGTCATGTAATATCAACTATACTCCTTCAAAAACGTAAAACTGGCTAAAAAAAGCCCTCGTTTTTGCCTCCAGCAGAAAATCCCCAACATGCTCGTAATATACCCCGCCAGATCAAATACCGAGAAAATGGGAATTAAATTTTGAACACCCTTTTTTTAAAACAGGATGTGTATTTTTATCAAATTTTTGGCAAAATTTAATGCATTGAAAACTTAATCTTTAATACTTCGCACCCCAAAAGACCAACACCCCAAAGATTAAATCAACATGGAAAATAAAGTAACGCAAGCAGGTCAAGGGGAAGCCGTCATCTCCATCAAAGGATTGTACAAATCCTTTGGTGATTTGGAGGTGTTGCGCGGCATTGACCTGGAAGTTTTTAAAGGGGAAAATGTCGTGGTGCTTGGGCGCTCGGGCAGTGGAAAATCGGTGTTGATTAAAATCATTTCAGGCCTGCTGCTACCCGATGAAGGCACCGTTAAAGTGCTGGGAAAAGATGTGGAAAAATTAAGTGAAAAAGAAATGCGCGCACTGCGCATGAAAATCGGGTTTTCGTTCCAAAGCAGTGCCTTGTATGACAGCATGAATGTGCGCGAAAACCTGGAATTTCCTTTGACCAGAACCAATAGAACACTCCGTAAAAAAGAAGTAGACATGGTAGTGGAAGAAACCCTTGATGCGGTAGGCCTTTCAGATAAAATCAATCAGATGCCTTCGGACCTATCGGGCGGACAACGGAAACGGATCGGCATTGCAAGGACTTTAATGCTTAAACCGGAAATTATGCTGTACGATGAACCAACCGCCGGGCTTGACCCCATAACCTGCGTTGAAATCAATAACCTGATCAATGAGGTGCAGGAGCGCTATAAAACCAGTGCCATCATCATTACCCACGACCTGAGCTGCGCCAAAGCCACTGGCGACCGCGTTGCTATGCTGTTGGAAGGCAAGTTTACACGTATTGGAAGCTTCGATGAAGTATTCGATACGGATGAGAATCAGGCAAAAGAATTTTACAATTACAATTTCATTCAATAATTATGAATTCAGAACCAAATAAGCGCGGAATCGTCGTAGGACTGTTTATTGCCCTGGGCTTGGTCTTTCTCCTGGCAGGTATTCTGGCCATCGGCAACCTGCACAGCACCTTTGTCAAAAAAATTCATGTGACCGCTATTTTCGAAGATGTCAATGGGTTGCAGGTCGGCAACAACGTCTGGTTTTCAGGTGTAAAAATCGGGACGGTGCACAAGTTGGGCTTTTTCGGAAAATCTCAGGTGAGGGTTGAAGTAAAGATTGATGAAGAAGCACAGCAGTATATCCGAAAAGACTCCAAGATGAAGATCAGTACCGATGGATTGATCGGCAACAAGATTATCGTCATTTATGGTGGCACTGAATCAGCACAGATTGTGGAAGCAGGCGACACCTTGGGCATCGAAAAAATAGGATCAACAGAAGAGATGATGAACGATTTGCGCGAGAACAATAAAACCTGCTGGCAATCACCACTGATTTTAAAACCATCAGTAAAAAACTGGTGGATGGCGAAGGAACAGTCGGAAAACTATTGAAAGACGAAACGCTGTATAACAATCTGGGCATAACACTCGCTTCCCTGCAAAGGTCTTCTGCTCATGCGGAAAACTAACGGCCTCTATCGCCGATTATGGTGCAAAACTCAATCTAAAAGGGTCGCTGGCCAATGATCTTGTAACGGACACCACAGTCTTCAAAGACGTGCAAGCATCTGTACGGCAGTTAAAGAAACTAACCATCACCGCTGCAGAAGCAACGGACAATTTGAAAGCCGCCAGCAACAATGTAAACGTAGCCACCAGCAAATTAGACAACAAAAACTCTCCATTGGGTGTGTTGCTCTATGATGAAGCCTCTGCTGCACACATCAAAGCAACGCTCAAAAACCTGGAAACCGGTTCAGAAAAACTGGATGAGGATTTACAGGCGGTACAGGACAATTTCTTGTTACGCCGTTATTTTAAGAAGAAAAAGAAAGCGGAGGCGGAAGCGGTGGAGAAAACAGACAAGTAAAAGTGAAGGCATCAACGGCAGCTATACGATCCGGAAATGCTGACCGCGACCACCGCGCAGCATTTCGAGCAGGCTGGAAGTGCTGCAGCCTGATTGCTGCTGCCATGGTACCCGACTGACCTTATGTTCCCACGGTCCGGACGTTATTTTGGCCTGTGACCTGGCAACTTCCGGGGAGCACCAGGTGCTCGAACACCGGAAAAGGAACCCAAAACATAGGAAGAGTCGACGTTTGAAGGGCTAAAGGTGTTGCTGGTAAAGAACCAGTTGTGAGGGCGTTTACCCGTTGGTTTTGGCAAAGTAGCCATGCGCTTTCCAACGTAAAAACTGAAAAAAGACACCTAAAGTGGAATAAACTGACTTTGCAGTTTATATTAGCTATTGACACTGCCCTAAACTTCCTTATAGAATAATGTCTGGGGTGCCGTTAACACAAATTAATATTTACAAACATTAACCAATTTACAAAAATCAACATGAGAAAATTCACAAACAAATTTCTGTATGCCACAATCCTTTTGGCCGGCTTAACACTTTTCACCTTCAGCTGTAAAAAGGACAAGACTCCGGACCGGGACAAGTTTCTGGGCGCTTATTCTGTTGTTGAAACTTGCGGTAGTGGAAATGACTCCTATGACATTACAGTCATTGAGTCAGGAACCGCTGAAAACGCCGTTGTTATCGTTAATTTATACGATGCCGGGCAACAATGGACCGCTACGGTGAACGGAGACAACATTACGATACCTACTCAGGTTGTTAGTGCCACTACCTGGAGCGGCAGTGGCTCCATTGCTGGTAATTCCTTAACCATCAGTTTCACAGGATCAAATTCTGGCGTTTCGGATAACTGTACGGCTATTTGTACCAGAAAGTAGATCGATCTAAAATTGATTTGATGGTGAGGCCCCGGCGTGATGTAAAGTCATACCGGGGCTTTGTATTTGGGTTGGATGGGTGGAATTGAAGTTGGAGGCTTTTTCTGGGGTTTTAATTGGGTTGCCTCTTCCCCACCAGCTCAATAGATGGCCGGATGGCTTCCACTGAACGGACGATTGTCCTGTTCTCGGGTTCTGAAACCGAGACGAAAAACCTTGCTGATACCGGAGGGTAAGCGGTAGCGTGAGCAGGTCATACCGAAAGTTCTGCCGCTTTTTTCACATCTATTGTTGTTTTTGCCCAAACAACGCTGCGCTAACATAGCATCTCTAAAGACCAACTCCTAAAGTCCAGCTAAGACCAGTGACCGCTTCTTTATCTGTTTCCTCCTGTTTCTGTAGTCCTTTCCGTTCCGCAGTTCACGCTCTTAATAAGTTGCTTCAGGATCAATTTAACGCCAATTGCCTACAATGTATAGTTAAGAATCAAAAACAATTCTTTGTCTTTCTCTGCTTCATCAATGTTGATTGTTAATGTTTTAGGTAATGAACCAGAAACATCACCAATTGAGGAAGAGGACGAAGTATCTTCAACTCTTTCCTTTACGTCAATCACCTCCAAAGATGCTCCTTGCAAACGGAGACTTTCCCCATGGGTAAAATGGGAAAAATGATTTTCAGTTAAGGTGATGGTCATATCGGCATTTTCTAAAATTGCTCTGTACCATTCATTCGGAAAATCATGTTTCAAAGAAATAATTTTCATAAGTCCACCATTATCATTCAAGGCATTGATGGAATTCACAATATTCTCTTCGACAATTCCGCCAAACGATTCACTGAACTCAGCAGTATAACTTACATGGAAAACTACGTCAGAAATAGTATTATAGTTGAATGCCCGGAGTTTACTAGGTAATTTAAGTTTCCATATACTATCTACACCAGCGCCTTCAAAAGGTAAGTACCGTTCATCTCTGAAATTAAATTCCAGTAGCCCTGAATCGTTTTGGGCTGTTGAGGTGAAAATTCTGTTGTTGCCTTCTGGAATGCTGGGAACAGCTACCAAACTCTCAACTAAATTTGGAGTAATTCGGATTCTAGAACTATCTAATTTCAACTTACAAGAAACATTTACATATGGACCAGTGACACATGGAATGCTGATACTTACCGACTTGATTCTTCTTTTATATTGACCCGGATATTGGATGTCGAACCATTCTTCCGGAATGGCAAAGTCACACTCACCGGTGTTTTTCAAATCAAGAAGCGCCTGAGCATCAATCATCGCCATTCAAACATGTGATCGGATTTCAGCTTTTCGTTTGTTTTGTTCCAGGAAGGCTGTTTCCATTTGCATGAGTTGATATTGCAATTTTTCTGCTGACAATAGGCCCATGGAGGCTGTATTCCAATTGTCCACAGAGACATAACTTGTTTCCGTATTAACTTCAAATTGAAATGCTTTCTGAGCAGTTAAAGCAGTTTGGAGAGCAAGTCCATAAGCATCTCTGAACAAACTTGTTAGATACCCGATCAGGACATTATATAAAGCCTGATTCGACAACTTCTGAGAATAGTAGTCAAGAATTTCTTGATTTTGTGAAATACTCTGTTGATGCATTTGCAAATCTCGTTCGCCTAATGCCATATTAATCTCATTTACAAGTTTCGAGATGCCAATGGCTTGTAACTCCTTCTCAGTAGATGCAAGTTGTTGTTGCCAACCAAGAGTTCGAATATTTTGGTGTATGGCCTTTTCAATTGTTTCACCGGTCTGCTGACTGACAATTGCTTCAGATCCTATTGCTCTGCTCACTAAAGACATTGCATGACCCATTTGCGTACCGCCAAACTTCATGGAGAAAGGTGAACCCATATCAGGAAATAGAAACATAATACTAGAAAGGAATTCCAGGTTTCTCGAAAAGCCATGCAATCCTTTAGAAATAGTAAAGTTTTTTTCAGCACTTTTAAAGCCTTCTGTTATTGTTTCACCAAGTAATTCCTGGATATGAGCAATACTAATTTGAGTTTTTTCTTCAGAAATACCTATGTTAACATGATCCAGTTGTAGTTTTTCAAGTTGCTTCTCTTTACTCAAGGTTAGCATTTGTAAAATGTTATTTTCATGTATCAACCGCAGCTCATTTAAGGCTTCACCGTCTTGTTTTTCTATAGTAGATAACATAGACTGCCCAAAGCTCTGTACCATACTTAAATAGGAACGAGCTTTTTCCAAAAAATAATTAAATCTATACGGCTGTAGTTTGGTGTTTAATGTTTCAACATTTGCAATATCTATCCCTGCTGCTTGTGCCCTCACCAATAACATTGGATCAATTGGCGGTTCAAACAAGGCAAGTTGGCGGTATACACCATCAATATTCATACAGTTGCGTATTTTAAACATTCGGTCTTCAATCCTGTCCCAATATTGCAGCAAAGTGCTGTTCCATGGAATACAAAACAAAATATCGTTAACGAAAGATGACGACATGGTAGCTTCTTGCACATTGGTAAAGGCTTGCAACTGGTTTTGATTATTGTTGGCTGGGCTGCCAATAGCATTATTTAAAAGTATATTTTCTGAGGTAATGTCTCGCGCTGCTAACAAATGGTTTTCCGCATTAAGAGATTCAATTTCTATAAGGATTTCGTTGCTGGCATTCAAGGACTCTTCAATATCGGAAAGTGTTTTACTTTCATTTGTGGCTTCACAAGAGACAATGAATTGTGGTTTTTGACCTAGTAATTGTTGAGCTGTAATATAAAGCATCATGGCCTCATTGATACTCTCGTATGAATCTCGACTAAATAATTGGTCTCCCCAATCCAGTAAATTATCTATATAGCCCATAACTACTGCTTTGGGATAAGAACTGGTTCTTAATCTTGCAATTGCATGTGGATTGAATGGGTCTTCATGATACTTTTCCAAGGCTGCAGTGTCTTGTAAAATATTTTTAGTCTGTCGGCCTAAATCCCATCTAAACGGCACATATTGCCAAAATTTTTGACCATTTTCATTGCTAACTGTAGGGTTGAATATTTTTTTGTACCAGTAATCGGCTTCACTATATTTCTGCTGTTGATTGTAATATTTTGCCAAAGTAACCGGTATGTGAAAATATAGTTCTTTAAAGTAGATTCCATTCGGACCATTAAAATCTAGTCCTGCAGATGGCATAAACAAGTTGTTGGGCGCCAAAATAGTATCGGCAATTTGAAGATGTGAAATCTCCGTAGTATTCAGTTGAGTTTCAGGCTCTAAAAATGAATCTAAACCTTGTGAAAAAATGATATTTGACAATTTGGTGACGACATAGGAATTCAGCGGGTACAGGCCATTGTTAAACGTCAGGTATTGATAGTTCATACCTCCATTGTCTATTACATAATTGCCAATTTCCTGACCATTAATAATGGACAGCGCCCTATTGCTCGTAATTATAGGTCCAATTGAAGAGGATCCTGAATATTTTGATAATAAATTGATATAGTAATATTCCGAAAAATTCGCCGCTGGCCTGAAAATTTCTATTCCATTGTTCGTCACTGTTACATAACCTGCTAAAGAAGGTGGTACTTGCTGGTCTAGTCCATCACTCTTACTTAAAAATTTATGAGAGATAATATCAATTTCAACCTGTGCCTCAAGCCTGGTTATTGTACTTGAAAATATAATTCTGTTAGAAAAAGAAATATAAACCTGGCTATTGAGTCTTTTCAATAGAATATAGTCGTCGAAAACATTGGGTGAAGCGTTTAAATGGTGCTCCATATTTATACCATCAAATGGATTTAAATCTGCCAGACGAACATCTGCATTGATGTCGGCATCTATAATAACAGGAGATGACCAAGAGCCATCTTCCTCAACATAGCAGTAATTGATAATTTGCTTTAGTGATTTTGTAGTTGATTGCTGCATCCCTGAATCATCATTCTCAAATTCTGTCTTTGTAATTACTTTGGTGGTTTTCCAAAAAATATACAGGCGACCATATGCAACCATTCCGGCCAGGTAGCCTGAGTCTATATTTAAATTAATGGCATGCCAGGGGCTCCAGGCTCTAGATTGTTTTTTGTAAGTTCTGTAATAGTACTTATACGGTTTATTAGTTGTTCTGCCGAAGTAGTAATAGATGTCGTTTTCCTGATCCTTAAAACTACCCGCCATGCTGAGCTTTGCCACTGTTGAAAACTCTTTCAAATATCTGTGGTACACTCCTTGAATGGCTAACTTAGAGAGGTCGCGTTGTTGCATATCGCTTTCTAAACTCTCAAATATTTTGGTTTTATCATCTCTCAAGTTGGGATCCAGATAATTTTCTGGATAAAGAAATATTTTTCTATTCACCTCCCACACCCGATAATTTTTTCTCCATTCCCATTCATCTTTAGCTTCTGCATCAAATTGGATATTTTCATTGCCATGCTTTTCCAGACTCATCAAACAGCGATGAATAAACAACTGCGTGCTAAGAATTGCTGCTTTTATTTTGGAGACTTCAGAACAACTGCTTGTTTCGACATCCAATAGGAAATATTCATAAATCTTTGCGCTACTTTTAAAATTAAAAATTGGTGACTTTAAAACACCGACTAAAACATCTCTTTTTTGTTCAAGAAGTTTATTGTCAATCACTTTAAAGATTTCATTTTGTTTTTCTGAAGAAAAATTTGAATTTCTAATGCTTTGCTCAAAAAATGTGGTTAGTTTACTGTAATACTGCCTCGGTGTTTGGTCCTTTTTTTTAACATCAATTACCTCAAACAATTGCTTTGGAGTCCATTTGAGCTCCTTGCAAATCTTCAATGCATTAAAAAATTTGTTCCAACCAGATAATTTTAGAGGCTTCCATTCAAACAAGGTATTTAATTCAGTCAGGGAATCGAGATCGATTGATAAGATGGATTCAATGCTGTCTTTGAAATCGTCACTGAGAATTTCATTTTCCCGGCTCGAAAACAAATAGTTGAATACTTCTATATTATTTTGAAGCCCTTTCATCCATTTGGCATAATCACAAAGTCCCAGGATAAACCCAGTAGGGTTTTTGGGAACTCCTATGGAATCTCGTTGTTCAATAAAATTTGCGGTTGTATCAGGAGTTAGTTCTATAAATGATAAGAGCTGTAAGTTTTTATCCAAAAACCTCAATAGCGCTATTGTTGCTCTCAATTCTTTACCTGGAATACTAAAAGTGGAATTGTCATCTTGATTTTTTTGAATTAATTTATTCAAACCTTCCAAGAGCGCATGAGGAGCGTCTTCTTCGCCCAAAAATTGTAACCAATTGGAAAAAATAATTTTGATAAATCTACTATCAGAATTTAAAAGTGTGGCAATAGAAAATGACAATTCCTGTATATCTGCAAATTGGATATGATTTACACTTAGGTTGGTTAACCATGAAATCGCGTCTTCTTGCGTAAAAGAAAAAGACCATTCGTCATTTGGGATTCCATTTAAGTAAAAATCGAATAACTTTATTGGAACCCCCGATTGTTTGTATTTGCCAATTTGTTTTACAAGTTCTACCCAGTTATTATTTGAAACCATCTTTTTTACGGATGAGTCTCCAATTCCTTGCAGATTAAGGAAAAGTTGCCATTCTTGAATAGACATGTCCGCTGCTTTAGCCCAAATTGTATTTTGCTTAAGCAAGCTGAAATTCTTTTTATTAATTAGTAGAAATTCTGGTGAGTATTCTAATTCCTTCTTAAACACAATAAGCAGCCTTTCGAATTCAGATTGAGTTATTCCAAGAAATTGAAGAATTTTAACTAATTGTACCTGATCATTAGATTGAAATTTACTCCCCAATTGTTGGAGTTCAGAATCTGAAACACCATTTCTAAGGAGTCCAAGTTCAAAGTCGGCTAAACCAAAATCATCCTTTAAGTATACCAAGAAGGAGAAGTTGGTCATATGTTCTATTGAATAAAATGCCTGACTTGTTTTCGATAGTGATAAGTATAGGTCAAGTTGTTCAATAGAATAATTCAAATGTTTATAAATCCTTACAAAAGTGAAAATTTGCTTCAAATAACTGGCGGCCTCTTTATTCGGCTGCCCAGTCGTAGTGTTTACTAAAACATAGTGTATAAGGCCAGCAGGGTTGCCGTTATTGTCTGAGATAATTTCAGATGTCAATGAAAGCTCTTTTCCTATACTAGTATTGATCAGGGCCTTCAATTCGTCTGGACTTAGATTGAAAAAAGTTATAAAGTCAGATACAGTATACTTTTTAGGCATAGCATTTTGTAACTGCGGTTGTCCTTCTATGACCCATCTTAAAGTTTCAGGGCCCAGGCCTATCTTTTCAGCTGTTCTAAAAGGTACGTCGACATCCATTTGAGCGTAAATATCAAATAATGAAATGTCGAGTTTTGCAGACAATAATTTTACCCTGTCATGATCATATTCAAAAGGTGTTTCAGTCGCAAGTGAAGGGAGATACAAAATATCATCAATGTTGTCAGGAGCATTCGGAAATTTTTCGTTCCCTTTACTAACCACATACGTTTCCAAAACTTCCACAATTAGTTGTAGGTATGGTTTGGTAGAATTGGTTTCCTCGCAGCTGAGGTTGATGTTCCATAAATCGGGTCTTCTTTCTTTTAATTCTTCAAGAGCCGCAGTATTATTAGTTTTTAAATAATGAATGAGATCTACGAAATAGGCGGCAGGGCTAAGAACTGAATTGCAATGTTCGCAGTTGCAGCTGTTTAAACTACCAAAAATGTCTTGATAATCCAGCGCATCATCTAATTGCGATAGGTTTGAACTGGTGTTCATAAAAGGTAAGGCTCCATTTCGTTGGTTGTCTAGATGGAGACTTAGCATGGTCATCGTCTCATTGGCGATTTTCTGGCTCTCTTGTATATGTTTCTGCTTATTTGACCATCTTTGAAGTTGCTTTTGAGCATAAAATTCTTTCTGCCAACTGAAAGAATTTCATGGGCACTCGTATAACCTGAATTGATTAATGTTGGTAAATGACGAACATCATCCACCAATTTTCTAGACCGCAAAAGAATTTGTATTTGTTTGCGCAATGCTGCTTTCTCTTTTGAAGAAATTCCACTCCAATTGTATAACTTAGAATCTTTACTATCTATCCTCGCCGAAAAGAGCTCGACCATTGGATTGTTGTCCAAAAAATTAACCAACAATTTAGGTTTGGACAGCAAACGAGCCATCACGTATGTTGTAGGGTGGGCATTGGCAATCGCTAATTCTAATTCGTAACCTGTAAATTTTGGCCTATCCAATTGATTTAATCGAATAAAATCTCCCCAATTAACTGAAGTGTTTTTAGCTAAATCTTTAATTGAATTGGTGTTTGGAAGGTCAAAAAGCCTTTCAATTGTGTTTCTATGACCATCGGTTAAGGTCATTAGCCCCATGGCAAAATTCAGACCTTCCAATTGCGTTTTCGGCAGGTCCATTCCAAAAAGGACTTGAGCATTTTTGGTATTTAGAAGTTCGTTTTTATAGTATCGAGCAAACTTGAATGTATTGTTTTCGCTGAGTCCAACGAGCTGAGCAAGAAACTCATAGTCGCTATTAATATTACTTTCGTTAAATTGCTCTTCGGTTATTTTCGAAATTACTTCCACCTCATTGGTTTCGCCTTTCTCTGAGTTTGTAGCGTCAAATTTTTCTTCAACCTTAACATGGGAATGAAAAACAGGATGTTCATTTATTGGGGTTTCCATTTCCAATAAATCACCGACCGTTGTTTTAGGAAGCTTCCTCAAATCAGTTTGATCCACTAAGTGCTTAAAATTCTCTGATTTCTGCATTAATGGCATGAAATGTTTGCCAACGTAGGTTTCCAGAGGCAACTTTCTGTCATTAAAAACAGGGTGTTCCGTCTTGGCAATGATTTCACGAACCTCTTTCTCTGGTTTCCATTTGAAAAAGTCGATGAGATACTCGTTGAGTAACAATCTGAAAATGGCAAGCAACTGTTTTTTTTCAGCTGCTGCAAAGTTGGGGTCGTAGACCTTGTAATTCAATTCAATTGCTGGTGAATTGAATATTTTGAAATTTGATTTTTGCAGTTTTCGGGTTAGATTATTCATAATTTGAATCTTTGATAATTCATTTTTTAATTTCACGTAACTATTTAGGTACCCACAGCTCGATAACTCGGCGTTAAGCCGTTGAAGATATTAACAAGTTCATTGAAAGCATTGTATTGATTTTTACGCACAGTAGAGATAAAACTGTGGATGCGGGCGTAAGCCTGTGCCCCGGTGAGTGTACGGAAGCAGCCAGCGACTTTCAATTTTGATTTAGCCGGACGAATATCCCTTTCAGCCAGGTTATTGGTGAAAGGCACCTTTTGTGGTGCGCAAATGCCAAGACGGCTTCCCAGTGCATATCAAGACGTTCCAGGAGGTTACGTCCCTTAGATTTTTTGGGTCGTCCTCGGGCGCTTTTTTGTGGCTGGGGTTCTTCTCTGTATCCGGCCTCCAGCAAACGGCTGTATTTTCGGATTATTGAAGGGCGTAAGTGTTCTGGCAATTGGCCACGCCCCTGGTCCGTTTTTTTATGCAAATCCAGCAAGAAGGCATGGAAGTTAGCCGCCCATTTTCGTTTTCGTTCCTGCAGGGCGTTTAACTCTCGCAACAAGTGGGCGTTGCACAAAGCGTGTTGGCATTTCTCGAGATTAAAATAAGGTGCCCAGCAGTCGTGTAGGAGCCAGCCTTAAAATTTAGCAATAGACTTTGCTCCTCCTGGTGTGCTTCTATGCCGCGCCGCTTGTGTACAAACTGGTAGGTAAAGCGCTCGTTGCCCAGTTCATGCAGCCAAAACAATTCCCCAGCACAACGCACACCGGTTTCATCGGCGTGAATGCGCTCGGATTGTTGTAATTGCTGCTGAATATAGGCTTCTTCTATCTCCAGGCGCTCGTAGGCGGTTCGTTGGCATTCCTGAATGGTCGCTTCATTAAGCGGCGCTTCAAACAAATCCTCAAACAGGCTTTGTATTTTAGATACCGACAGACAACCATTTTGATGCAGCAAGGTCACCAAGGCTTTTACGCGGGGCCATATTGCACAGGAGCAGCAACACCGGATGGAAAATCTGCTTTGTTCACATGCCCGCAATGTCCACAAGTGCAGCCATAGCGCTGGTATTCGAGTACATGAAGGCGGGTCGGAGGCAATTCAAACACTTGGCGTTTATTCTCCAGCACAAGGTCCGTTTGGCCCCCAAGTTGCTGCTGACAAGCGGCACAAACCGTTGGTTTTAACTTTATGACCTCATCAGGATGAGCCACCATCTTTAATGTCTTGCCTTTATGGCCTGACTGACCACCTCGTTTACCGCCCTTCTTTGCTGGCAAGGCAGGCTTGCGCAAACCATCTGTTGACGGTGGCCGATGGCTGTTGCGACTGTTCTTATTCAGGCGATCTTTCAAGTCCTGAACTTCACGTTGCAAGCCTTCGACAACTACCAATAACTGTTTTATCAGTTCGTGGCAACCTTCTATGGTATCCGGTAACTTCAATGCAATGCTTTTGTCGAAAGTTATGATTTTTTTGAGATTCAACGAGTACCTAAATAGTTACAATTTCACTTACAATAAAAGTTGTTTAAGGCTTAAACAACTTTTATTGTTCATTTTTTTTCATTTCTCTAAAATGATCTTGTAAAATCTTTTCTCTTTCTGTTAATAAGATTTCGCTTTCGATTAAGTAATCAGCTGTTCCTAACACTCTTCTGGTATTTTGGGCGAATTCACTGCCGGATTTAGTCAGCGCATCTTTACCATATTTATTGAATTCTTCACGAGCATTATCCCTATAAGTATTATTAAACATGTAGGCCCATCCTATCTGTTCTGTGTAAATCAAATCATCCCAAACGCCTGGTTGCAATTTTTCCAGTTCTTTTTCAGCCACATCCATAAAATATAATATTATTGCTCCAGTAGCTTCAACCATAGATTTTGGATTAGCGAATTTACCTTCTAAAAATCGATCGCCATGTTCATTTGTGCCTATTTTTCCATTAAGTTTATACTCATCTCCAGAATTGAAATCAGATCGTATAAATTTCTTAAGGTTTCCTCCCTCCAATTCGCTAAAGAAAAAATCAATACCAACAGGTACAAAGCTCGTTAAAGTTTCCAGTTCACTTTTACTTCTAACCTTGTCCGCTTTATGGATATTTAAAGGATCATGCTGTTTATACCATTCTTTACCTAGGTGGTGAGCGTATAAGTTGTAGCCTTCTTGAAATATCCATGCAGCAAAATAATCAATAGGTATTTTGTCTTCATAATGTTTATATCCTGATAATAAATGTGTTACAGTCCCATGATGATCATTTAATAAAAACCAATCTAGATTCATAAAACTTTCACTTTTAGTCTTAGCGTCCGTTTTTAATTCATCACTTTTTCTAAATTCTATAACATTCTTTTGAATTTGAGCTACTGAAGGGGCATTCCCTGTTAAGTCAATTAAAATTACTGGATTATTCCTCACATACCTGAACAAATTCAACCCATCCACCGTGCCAGATGGATCTGGATTCAACCACCTTGCCATCCAAGGCGCATAGTAACGCGCACCATAGTAATACAAACCGGTAGCATCGTCTCGTTCTTTTCCTGTATAGCGGTATTCTTTGAGTTTTACCTCAGATGCCGAGGAGCCCGAAGTAAAACTCGTTCCACCAAAAGGGAAATATTCTTCATAAGAAATGAGTAGACCATGTTGGTCCAATTCCATACTTGCAGAACCCAGGTGGTTGCCAAACTGGTAATGTATTTTGTTGGAGAAAACAGTCGTTGAAGAATCATTACTCACATCCCAAAAGTGAACCATCGCAATTCGCTTCGTATCGTCCATAATGTGCACGGATGAGCGACTTTCTCTGAGTGTTTTACTGGTTCCGTGGAATTTGCGTTTGATTTCCACAGCTCCCAAGTATATTTTTTCTTCTATCCACAGTAAATCACCTGCGCTGTTGTAGGTTTCCTTAACTTTTCGAGTACGTTGTCCTGAGCCATTATAAACATAGTATTCCGCATCGTTCCTATTCACCAGCGTTCCATCTTCATAAGGTAATTCACGTTGAATAATGGTGGCAGAAGATATATTGTTTAGGTAGTTCCATGCTATGGCAGATAAATGATCTAACTCCAGCAGGTTTCCCGCTGCGTCAAAATAGCTGTCCACGTCTATGGCAGTATTCATTTCATCGGTAATGGTTCGATTGCTGGCATCAGAAACAGTCATATTCCGGGTAAATGAATTTTTCCCAATGTGCTTGAGTTGGGTCAAATTCCCGCTTTTGTCATAGTTGTATTTTCTTGTGTAATTTCGCAATTGATTGGCATCATTGATGTTGGCAAAGTGGGCACTTTTAAATGTATTGCTGTCCTGTCGATAATCGGTTTTCGACAAGGCCAAATGTTCTCTGCCAGTAGCTTCTTTTAGTTGGTATAAGGCATCATATACGAATTCCATTTCAGCATCCACTACCTGACCAGCAGTAAATACTTTATCATAAAGCTGTTATCGGTAATTTTTAAGATATTGCCCATGGGGTCATATACATAGGAGATGTCCTGCAAGGTGGTGGGCGAGCCTGAGGCTTCCACTCTTTTGGTCAGCAAACCAACTAAACGAAACGTCTGCTCATTGTAAGTATAGTAGGTGCTTACGCCATTGCCATAAGTGATTTTAGTGCGTTGACCTTTTGCTTCGTAATCAATGTTTTCTACAAAAGTGGTCGGAGGGGCCGTGGAGGCAGCCCCCAAAGTACTTTCCCTTAATTGAACCTTTACTCTTTTGAGCCAACCTATAGGATGGTATTCCGGGAGATGGGTACTGCCATCGGGTTGTACACTTTGAATCGCTCTGCCCAGGGCATCATAGGTTATGGTCGAACTGAAAATTTCTGCTTCCATGGCTACAGCGCTTACATCCACCCAATCTGGTTCCGACTTGTAATCGCTGCACAGTTGCTGTGTAGTTTCTAAAACTTGTCCTTTGAAATTAAACGCGGTATTTCGGATTATTCCAGCTTGATCGTAAGATGTTAAAAGTTGTCCATTCTGATTTTTTGTGGCATCGGTACCATAAATCAACTTTTGAGCAACGAAATTCATTCCGTTTCCAGAAACTTCTGTAAAGATTGGGCGATGAAGTGCATCGTAACTTATTTTAGTTTGGAAATCTCTTGCATTCCAAGTGTAAATAGGATTTCCAATGGCATTGATCAAAGTGTAATTAGTGCCAGCGTCTTGACTTTTAACTCTTAAGGCATTTCCTGCCAGATCATATAAGTATTTGAAATTATTCACTTTTTCGGCAAGACTTCTGACTTGATTGGCCGAGTATTGTCTCGGGTCCGTTTGAGTCAACGGTTTACCTTGAACATTGAATTCCGTATAAGAAATAAGCGGTTCACCAAGCTCCTCCAGGAACTGCATAACCATAAATTCCCGCCCTAAGCTGTCCAGGACAACCGTTGTTGGCGTGTTGTAATGAATCTCTGCTTTTCCCAAGGCGATCCCTTTCGGGTTATTTGTTCCAATTAATCCAGAATTGATGCTGTAATTAAAAGAATCTTTTACGGTGTCGTTTGCATCATAGCTGCTCATTTGCCAGGGATCGAAAGCTACTTTGGTAAAAAAGCCATCAGGTGTTTCGGTTTTTGTTAACCTCCCTAATGCATCGTAATACATAACCGGAGTTACCCCAACAGGACCAATTTCTGCTTCAGTTTGAAAAATGTGGGTATCTGTAATAAATGGCTCATATTGTTTAATAGGTTTTTCCTTGTTGTTGTAAACAGTCCTTCCAGAAACAAGCCACTTGTTTTCATCCATTTTTACCTTGCTTTGGAGGGACCTTCCAAAGCCATCGGAATATCCTAAACTGATCTTTACGGATGTTTCGTCTCCCGTTGGCAACTCGCTTACATGTGTTTCCCTTTGTATCTGAATAAAATGAGGCGGAAGGTTTCCTGATTCCCAAGATTCGATGTGGTAGTAAAAAAAAGAGCTCGCTTGCTGCAGGTAGTTGTTTGGATTGGTCACAATATCAGCCAAGACATCTATGCCCTCTATATTTACAATTTCATATCCAGCAATCGGACGGTCGCCCCTGGCCATGCCTTCCTCCGTTCCATAGGTGGTGGTAGCGATCACCATTCCCAAGGCGTCGGTGATTGCTTCCGAAATGGCCTCATTGATGTCTGTTAATTTTCGAATAGATAAGGTGCGATAATCCAACACTGCAGTTACGGTATTCGCCAAGGCGTCTGTTGCTTCAATGGCTGCCAGTTGATAGGGGTCATAGACAATGGAAGAAATATTTCCAAAAGCATCTTCGGTTTGATAGGGCAAATAGAAGCCATCAGCATCTTGATAACTTGCTTTTTTAGAGATAGTCCACCAATGGTTATCTCTTTCAGTGTAGCCCGCTTCCTCCATTTTAGCGTGATCCACTTTGCCGTCATAGGCAGTGGTAACCCAGGCAGCACTCATAATTATGCGTTCTTCGAAATCGGGCAATGCCAGCGCTTTTAACGTGCCTTCTTTGTAACAGATGTTGCTCCAGGATAGCAGTCGGGCTTGGAGTCCATTGCCGAAGTCTTCATGATGCAAAAGAATGTTGGTTTCTGCCAAAGTATTCGCATCATTTAATTGAGTGTTTAAGTCTTTTATTGTGAAAAAACTGTAGGCTGGTAATGCTAATCCCTTTATTTCGTATTGTTTTTGACTGATTGGTAATCCTAAACGATAATAATCATTCACTTCGTTTTCATAGGTTGCCGTTTGTATAATTACGTTTAATTGCTGCTGTTCTTCATATGCGTTACCGATACTGCTGCTTCTTGGGTAGGCAATTTGAGCCGATCTTGTAGGGTGACCATATTCATCTTCCTGCAATACCATTTGCTGTGATATTCTTGGGTCTGCCGTATTTCGCTCGCAATTGTAACTGAGGGTTTCTCTTGCAAAGGATTGGTATACACCATGCTTATTTTCTTTCTGCGGTTGAATTTGTTTTACAGAAAAATTGGTCTCCACTATGGTATATGGTATGCCTTCTTTATCGGACCCATCTAGGGTGTATAATTCTTGTCGCAGGGTTTTTCCTCTGAGTACTCTGTTTGCCTCCTGCAAATCGTGGAAATTCATCCCAGAACCATTTTCTACACGACTGTCTGGTAATTCATAATTGATAGAAGCATCCCTAAAGTATTCTCTTCGGTATTGTTTAGAAAAATCACCTTGCTTCGTGTAAGAACCTGTGTGTATCCCTGTTTTAGTGAGCACTGGAGGCATGTCCAGTTCATTGGTTTCATTGTATGTTTCAAATGACTCCTGATCAGTTTGTTCTACCATGCCAAAACCTCTAAACTCACGTTCAGCATGGTCGTAATAGCCATGGTGGTATCGGTAACTTGTACTTAATTGAGAAGCAGAAATATGATCTATGGCCGTTTTTGTAGCTACCACCTGAACAGGAAATGGCAATTTAGTAATCCATGGATTTCCTTCTTTTTTATCTTTCAAATAAAAGTAGGTTGAGCTTTGTAGGAAAAAACGACCTCTTTCCCCATGCTGTTATTATAGCCAATCATGACATGTGGCTTTTTACTGCCCATAAGGTCAATGAAGCACATGGCAGGTTTTCCGGGGAGGTCTGTTGACCATACAATACAAGCTCGTTCCTGTCCCCAGCAGATCTAGCACAGCGAGTTTTCCATGATTGTCTACCTGAAAAAAGGGGTCTATCTCATGGGCATCACTCCAGCTGTTTCCGCTGAGATTGATGAATGCTTTGAATTTATTCGAACCTAAGTAGATAATGTCTGTTGCCCCCGTGCCACTTATATCTGCTAAGTGCAAATAATTCGGATTATATTGATCTGATGAATCGAATAATGGCGCATTGCTCATGGAAATTTTGGCGCCAAATTTTCCGTATCCCAGGTTTGGCCAGTAGCAAATTTCTCCATTTCGAATTCTCACAATATCCGTTAGCCCATCTCCGCTTAAATCAGCCAAATAGATACTTTGGGAGTTGTCAGAAAATGCAATCGCTGGTCCATGCTCTTCATCTATTGATTTGAATACTTTAACGCCCTCTTTGTAGCCTTCTTTTCCAATATTTTCAAACCAGACAAAAGCATTTTCTTCAGTAACGGCCAATTCAGGACGGCCATCTCCGTTTAAATCAATAAACCGCGTGTTCGGATCTCGCCAATCAATGTTTGGGATACTTTTAAAAGGAACAAAAGGCGCCAGAAGCATTTGAGCAGATCCCTGAGTGTTCACGCCATAATACCCTTTGATGTCAGGTGTATTGGCGACGACTTGTTTCTGCCCATTGGCATCTAAATCTTGCAAGGCTAAATCCCCTCGGCCCAAGCCACTAATAGATGGGGTTTCCGCTACCTGGTGGATTGCGCTGAATTGTGCTCCCGCATGGTCCAGGTCACCGAGGTTTTGTTTATAGTACCATGCGCCAGCTTGTTCTGAGAGAATACCAGAAATTCCTTCACCATAGAGGTCGGTCCACATGTAATTGGAAGTTAATCCTACAGGTGTATTGGCCAAATTATCTCCATCTATTTCTGATATGTTCATGTTCCACACTAAATTCTGGTACTTAAAAGTCATAGGTGGAAGTGATTTTATCGAATAACTTCCGTCTTCCTTTTTGATATAGCCAGACAGTATAGCCGATGTCAAATAAGTGATTTCGCTTTGACCAGAATTGTTAATGTTAGAGGGGGGTGTAATTAAGATTCAGCGACTTCACCAAACAAGGATTTTCTCCCAGCTCTCCAAAATTGTGAAACATCAAAATACGCTTACATAATCGATTGGTTCTAATTTCAAAGCCCGATCGAAAAGACGAAAATGCATCTGCCCTATAATTCCATCCAAGATCCGTTTCTTCTGTTGCTTTTGGTGATTGTTCATCGTGTTCACCGTAATCAAACACCAATTCGAAAAAATGTTCGGCTGCTTCTGAGCCTTCTATCGCTGTTGGATCTTCAGGGCAATATGGTTGATTTATATCAGGATGGTAGGCTTTTTATTTCCATAACACACCCTTTTTAAATATTGATTTGTAAAACTTATTACTCCATTTAAACGATGTTTCTCATGAAGTGCTTTGGAAACATTGCCCAGGTCTTCTTTCTTGTAAATGTACCTTATCCAATTCCCCTTATCATCATAACTTAATTCAGCCAACCATTCAAATACTTTTGTCTCGTCTTCAGGGTCTGCTATTCTTGTGGAAGCGCTTCTTCCAAAAACTGTCACACTATTCTCTCTGCTTGTTACTTTCCAATAAGTTCCATACGCGCTGTGGGTAATTTTTTCTATTTTGGAATAAGCGCCTTCTGTCCTGGGGCGGTATTTCTTTATGGTATAACCATTGATGGTTTCTTGAACTTCTACCCAATTATTTGGTGTAATTTCTTTGAGATAAGGAACAAGTTCCTCTAATCCGGTAAACTGGTAGGAGTCTTCTGCATTGTATTTTGGAAGCGCCTTATTGGTATTAATACTGATCGACGGTACAGCCACCTGCCAACCCAAGCCAAAAGCTGAATTGCCTGCTCCTGAATTGTAGATCAATCCAAGTGATGGCATAAATCCGTTTCTTCCTGGACTTAAAGGTATGGGGATAGAAAAACTTGCTGTCCCGTTGGCTGTATTGATTTCAAACTGCTCATCAATTCCCCTTATAGCTCCACCACCTGTGGGTAGAGCAACTCCTGGAATTTCTATGAAAGAACTTTGTTCTTGATTTTCCATGCGGATTTGATTTTGTCAAAAATCTTATTTCTTGGCAATTTCCACCAACGGGTTATGATAAAAACAGTTGCGGCGAAGGAGCTGTAACTGCTTATCTATTGTTTGTGCCCAGAATGGGCACAAACAAATATAGTTCAAAAAATTTATACGGGGAAATCTGCGGAATGGTTGTTGAGATTACGGTACCTGCGAGTGCCAAAGACAAACAAGGGGGCAAAAGTCAGCTGAGGCCATAGTATCGGTGCCAAACCGTGTCCTAACACCGACCGAGCTGTCGGCAGCGGAGGTAGGAGAGGGTAGCCATGAAGCACTGAACGTCGAACCTCCCGAAAGGGTCAAGACATGCCGTGTTGTAAAAATCAATTGGTGGACAACAGGGCACTCTTGTTGGTCAAGGAGGGCAAGTAATGACGAAACTGGCTTTTATGTGGGCAAAGACCGGTTTTGGGAACATGTAGCGAGCAATGAGCACTACACCGCCTTGGTTGTACACCCAAAAAGGGGCGCAGCAGCCCATGAAATTGATATTTCCATATTGCCGTCCTTTCAAAACTGGGCAGTCCATGATTGTTGGGCTACCTATTTCAACTTTACAGGATGCCAACATGCTGTTTGTGATGCACACCTGCTAAGATAATTCACCGGTCTTGTAGTATCAGGCAGCAAATGGGCTAAAAAATTCCATGCCTTTTTGCTCGACCTGTACGAACGCTCTGATAAAGGGACAGCAGCAATCTCGACAAAAGAGCGATCCAAAGCCCTTCGAAAATATAAAAAGTTGCTGAAACAAGCAGATAAAGAAGAACCACCACCCATCCGAAAACCGCGCGGAAAACCAAAGAAAACCAAAGGCCGAAACTTGTTTGACAGACTGACCAAACATCAGGATGTGGTGCTGGCTTTCGCCTTTCACCCAGAAATCCCTTTTACCAACAATCAGGCAGAACGGGACATCAGGCCCTCCAAAACCAAAATGAAGGTCAGTGGCTGCTTCCGAACTCAATACGGAGCAGAAATCTACGCCCGTATACAGGCTTTCATCTCTACTGTCCGAAAACTCCAATTCAATCCTTTCAATGAACTTTATTCCGTGCTATCTGGCGGAATCCCAGAGTATCGGGTTGCCGGAGGCTAACCAGTTACAACCATCAGTAAAAAACTGGTGGATGGCGAAGGAACAGTCGGAAAACTATTGAAAGACGAAACGCTGTATAACAATCTGGGCATAACACTCGCTTCCCTGCAAAGGTCTTCTGCTCATGCGGAAAAACTAACGGCCTCTATCGCCGATTATGGTGCAAAACTCAATCAAAAAGGGTCGCTGGCCAATGATCTTGTAACGGACACCACAGTCTTCAAAGACGTGCAAGCATCTGTACGGCAGTTAAAGAAACTAACCATCACCGCTGCAGAAGCAACGGACAATTTGAAAGCCGCCAGCAACAATGTAAACGTAGCCACCAGCAAATTAGACAACAAAAACTCTCCATTGGGTGTGCTGCTCTATGATGAAGCCTCTGCGGCACACATCAAAGCAACGCTTAAAAACCTGGAAACCGGTTCAGAAAAACTGGATGAGGATTTACAGGCGGTACAGGACAATTTCTTGTTACGCCGTTATTTCAAAAAGAAAAAGAAAGCGGAGGCAGTACCGGTGGAGAAAACAGACAAGTAAAAGCATGTTGGGGAAGCCTTGGGTTAACATATTACCAATCTCCCTAAGCCTGTGCACTTATTTCAGGACAAGCCGTTACACACACAATTAATCATCATCGCCCCCATCCCGCCTTTTCTCCCGACCGCCTTCCCTGCCTTCATGTTCATTGCTGCTTTTGTGGCAGGATACGCAGTTGGTTAAATTGGTGATGCCTTCCTCCCGGTGTTCTTTAAGAATATTGCTCACCGTATGTTCATGGCAACCATAACAAGTATAGGTGTTGTAATTGTTACCCACATGGCAGGTGGCACACTTGGCATTGTGGTCGCCGTCCAGCACAAAATAGGCATTGTGGTCAAAAGTGGAAGGGACCCATTTATTGGTGCTGTGGCATTTCGTACAGTCGTTATTTACCGTGCTGTGAAAGGCATCTTTTGGCGCTTCATGGCAGCCCACGCAATTGTTTCTAACAGCAGGCTGCACCATCTCGTGGTTGAAAGCAAGTTCCAGTTTCCATGCCTTGGTAGTATGGCATTTTGCGCAGGCATCCGTCAGTTGTTGGTGCAGTTTATCTGCTGGTTTTTGGTGACAGCCCAAACAATTGTCCCTTTCAGTCGCTTGTACCATTTCGTGGTTGAAAGCAATCTCCAGTTCCCAAGATTGGGTGGTATGGCATTTTGCGCAAGCATTAGTCAATTGTTGGTGTAGCTTATCCTCTGGGTCTTGGTGGCAAGCGATGCAATCATTTATAATGGGTTTCGGCAGCATTTCATGCTTAAAACCTTTCATTGCTGATTCAGGGTTCAGACCAGCATGGTCGGTATGGCAGGAGGTACAGTCATATTTATCAAGATTTTTGTGAAACAACAACTGCTCGCCCATGGTAATGCTACCGGTGACATCGTGCATCGAATCCTTTCCTATATCCGCCAAAGTATGGCAAGCGATGCACTTGTTGTTTTCGACTCCCCCGAAAGCTTGGTGGCACGAGAAGCATTGCTGTTTGATGTCCTGGTGTCCCTGCGACATTTCGCCGGGACTGAGCAGGATATGTGGATACTGCACCATTAAAAAGATAAAAACAGCAGATCCAATGATTCCAGTGATGATTAGGCTTTTCATTTGCTAAAAATGAATACAGTGATGATGTGAAGTAGTGAAAAAAAGCCGAAGACAAAGGCTATTGGTAAGTGAATTGTCCGCCATTGTTTCATGGCATCCACCATGATAGAATCGAGAAAAAGCTTTTTATCTACGGCTTCTTTTTCCAGTCCTGTGTCCATTAAAACTTGCCTGATTGATTTTAAACTTTCCAACGACCGTTTCAACAGGAACTTACCAACCAAGCCACTTGCCACGTTTATCAGCAGCATTGCTACGGCCAGCCACGGCAATATGGCGTTGAAATGGATTCCAGCATGAACGAGCAACAATATCGAACCGCCCCATGCCAGGTACTCATGCAGCATTAGCAATTTTTTGGCGAACCCGCTTCTATTATTTTGCGCTTCCGCAAGGAATAAACAAAGGAAAGGAGCACGAGGAAGGTACCGACATAGCCCAAAGAACGGCCAACCCCAGCCCACTGGTAATGATGGAGCAGGTAATCAATACCGATAGTAATCAATATCATCAGTGCATACCATTGTATAAACGGAATGACATATCTTAGTACCAGTGAATGTTTCATAAATTACGGTAGTTACTGTTGGTTTAGACCACATCGGGTTTTAGAGCATGTAGGGGATTTTCCTGCTGGGCCCAAAACGGTTCTTTTTTTGTCATTTTTCACCTTTTTTCAGTCATGTAATATCACTATACTCCTTCAAAAACGTAAAAACTGGCTAAAAAAGTCCTCGTTTTTGCCTCCAGCAGAAAATCCCCAACATGCTCGTAAGATCCAGCCCAAAATTCGCATTTTCTCTTAAGAGAAATGCTGACAACTGTCACAGGGGCAGATGATTAAAAAGCAGCGGCAAAAGGGATTTGACATGGCTGGCGAGTTTTTAAAAAAAAGAGACGTAGGTTGGTGCCATTGATAAAGTAGGAATCGTAACGTGCAGGAGAAAGAACAGCCTGCAAAACTGCTGATAACGGCATTGCCTCCTGTCCTCTCCGGCCAGGATGGATTCCAACCCAGTACAACTACCCCATTGAGCACAATAAAACCAGACAACTGATCCAAAAACCCGGTAAAAATATGACCCAGGAATTATACCAACAGGCAATGAAATTTGCCGGAGAAAAACACAGCAACCAGAAAGTCCCCGGCACAAATTCAAATTACTTGCTACACCTATCAAATGTTGCCATGGAAGTATTAATTGCCCATACTATGGATAAGACATTTGATCTCGATTTTGCGCTGCAAATAGCCATTTTACACGATACCCTAGAAGACACCGCAACCGATTACCAGGAACTAAAAATTACTTTTGGTGAAAAAATTGCCGCCGCGGTTCAAGCACTGACGAAGGATGATAAATTTTTGTCAAAGAAGGAAAAAATGATGGATAGCCTTCAGCGGATCAATCAGTTGGACAAAGAAGTCGGACTGGTCAAAATAGCGGATAGAATTACCAACCTGCAAACCCCACCAGATCATTGGGACCAGCAGAAAATTACCCAATACCTGGAAGAAGCCAGGATAATTGAAGCCGCACTAAAAAACAAAAACGAATACCTCCATGCGCGATTAAACCTCAAAATAATGGAATACGAGAAAAATCTCTCGCGCTTGTAGCACTTGGGGCAGGCCGAGCAAAGCAAGGCAGCATGTGTCATATTAATCACGCCTTGGTGTACCATACATCGACAAGCCGCCCGCCCAGAAAAGGTTCAATTTGTATGATCACCATAAACTTTAATTTAAGTGATGAAATTGGTAAAAATTGCACTGCTATTGGGCTGTTTTCAACTGTTGAATTGCTCCAATTTGTATTACCCGGAAAACACCAGCACGCCTGCAAACCCCTCACTGGGGTTAAATATTTCGGTTCCCACTGCAGGAAATGCCTGGGTCCTTAACAATGGAAAATTCACCTCTTCTGAATTGATTACTAAAGACGGCGTAAGTGAATGGAGCAATCCCCAAAACGTCATCCGTACCTATTTCCATGCAGCCGAGCCGGGGCAATTGTCCGTCGGAATCAGGGCTAAAGTACCTTCAGGCGTTTCAAAGATTACCTGCCATTTCCAGAATGACGCCAGGGAAATTTCGCTTCAGGGACCTGGCTTAAAAGACGTTTTAATAGGAAATTTCCAGGTAGACAAGCCTGGCTATTACTTTGTAGACCTGCAGGGTTTGGAAAGATCCGGCCCTGTATACACTGATGTACAGGCCCTGTTGTTGGGAAGCAGCAACCCGGCCAGTATAAAATTTATAAAGGACGATTTTTATTTCGGAAGAAGAGGCCCTTCCGTTCACTTAAACTTCGGGCTACCCTCCGACATCAACCGGGTGCAATGGTTTTACAGTCAGCTGACCGTTCCGCCCAATGAGGATGTGATTGGCTCGTATTTTATGGCCAATGGTTTTGGAGAGGGCTATTTTGGCATACAGGTCAATTCTGCCACCGAAAGGAAAATACTTTTTTCCATCTGGAGCCCCTATCAAACCGATAACCCATCTGATGTTCCGGAAGATTACAAAATCAAATTATTAAAGAAAGGAGAAGGCGTCACAGCGGGTGAATTTGGGAATGAAGGATCCGGGGGGCAAAGTTTCAAACAATACAACTGGAAAACCGGCGTACCCTACGGATTTCTGGTGGGTGCAAAACCAACGGGAGACGGCAGTACCGATTTTACCGCCTACTTTTTCGATCCGGAAGCAAACAAATGGAGTTTGATTGCGCAATTCAGAAGGCCCAAAACCAATGTTTACCTTAATCATCTCTATTCTTTTATAGAGAATTTCATACCCGACCAGGGCGTGTTTGCCAGGAGCTGTCTTTTCCAAAACCAATGGGTTTATAACGCTGCGGGATGGCATGAACTTACCCAGGCGACCTACACTGCCGACAATACTGCAAGAAAGGATTACAGGCTGGATTATTCTGGTGGGGTGAATGGACAAAGTTTTTATCTGAAAAATTGTGGTTTTTTCAGTGACAAAGTTGATTTTGACACCAAATTTGAAAGAAAAGATCGAACATACCACCGGCGATCAATTTTTCGTTATTGGAATAAACTACTGCATTGCCGACAACGGGAATGCGGGCCTATCCTAAAACCGTAATCGATCATCTTCTCAAATTAACACACCAAAATTTATGAAATCCATTTCATTCCTCTTTGCTGGTCTTTTTCTGCTTTCCCTTTCCGCCTGTAAAAAAGATGCCACCGGAGATATTCCAGGCAGCTGGAAAGTTACCGCCATCACCTACGCTGGCACCACCACCACCGCCGACCCTTCCACCGGTGTATCCTATACTTCCACTTTTACGGGCGAGGGAACCAATATGGATCTGCAGATTTCCTTCGCGGAAACCCCCAATACCTACACCACCACCGGATCGTACGACATCCTGCTAACCACCATGTTAAATGGTCAAAGCCTTATTTCAACCTGGACCAACGCTGATTTTGTTGGCAACGGCAGCTGGTCCCGCACCGGTGACACGCTTTCGCTCACCGACTCCAATGGTGAAACCAGTGAAGTGACCATCGTCAGCCTCACCGATTCTACCCTGAAAGTAAATTGGAAATTTACCAATGTTCAGGTTACCCAGGGGGCTACTTCCACGTCGAATGTAGACGGCATGTATACTTTTGAGCGCATGTAAACCTAGCGAAACCGGGGCAACGACAGGACTTTTGACAATAAGCTGTTGTTGCCCCGGAAATAACACAGCATGGAAATAAAGGCATTAATTGATGACGCCAACGCTGCACTTTATGCCAAAGTAAGCGTGCAGTATCAAGTAAAACTGGTACCACAGGCTGATTGGAGAGCATGTGCCTGGCAATCGACCATCAACACGGATACCCTGGAGATAAGTTATTGTCCCACTGAATTTCCCAAAGCTGCCTTTTCCCGTGAGCTGCTTTCCGTTGATGCCCATATGAGCGGCTTTAAAAGTGTATATGCTGGCATTGCGCTGGATAGATCGGTGCGGCCTTTTTTGCCAACGCTCCTGAAATATTTGAATAAAAGTTTTGTAGAACATAAAATAGCAGCGCGTTTCCAGTCATTAGGTTATCCGCGCGAACAATTTCATGCTGCGCCGGAAGGTGATGCAGCAGATTTTTGGCTGTCAGAATTACAAACCGCTGGGCATTCGCTGTTGTACGTTTCCCTCCTGTACCTGGATTTTATCGCTCCGCTTGTTCCAATTGCCCTACAACAACAACAAGCATTACAAAAAGCATTTGCAGCCTATAATAATGGCAATTTCCTAAAAAGCCTTGGCCAAACAAAGGGAATTCTTGGCGATTGGACACTGGATTCATCTTATTCAGCTGAGGCTTACATGGTGGACTTGTTGCTTAACTTAGGGATAAAAAATACCTGGATTTCGTATCATAAAGATTTTCCAGGCCTGCTGCAGCATTTCCCCCAAAATGGTTTCTTCGTGGGTGACCCTTTTAACCGGTTGGAAATTGATGGCTTTGCCACATAGCGCGACATCAGCAACTCGAAAACAATTGGCCACATTATTCTCATTGGCCTCATTAATTCTATTTCCCTGTCATTTTCTCCATTTGCTCCGGGTAGCGGGTGCCAACAATTTCGACCTGGGTGGCAGCCGACTCCAGTTCCTGAAGTTCATCCGAACTGAGATGGATGTATACTGCGCCGTTGTTTTCACTCAATCGGTGCAGTTTGGTGGTACCAGGAATGGGAACGATCCATGGCTTTTGCGCCAGCACCCAAGCAAGCGCAATTTGGGCCGTCGTCGCGTTTTTGGCCGCTGCAAATTGCTCAAGGATGTCCAGCAGCGCCATATTGGCTTCACGGGCTTCCTCGGTGTATCGCGGCAGGATGTTGCGGATATCGCCTTCGGCAAATTGGGTATCCGCATCAATTTTTCCGGTTAAAAAGCCCCTTCCGAGCGGGCTATATGCCACCAGTCCGATGCCAAGTTCCTCTATGGTGGGAATAATCTCTTTTTCGTGCTGGCGGGTCCACAGCGAATATTCACTTTGAAGGGCTGCCACGGGTTGTTCGGCGTGCGCGCGACGGATGGTTTCCACGCCAGCCTCCGAAAGCCCGAAGTATTTTACCTTCCCTTCCCTGATCAGGTCTTTAACGGTGCCTGCCACGTCTTCAATGGGTACATCTGGATCAACCCGATGCTGGTAAAATAAGTCAATGACCTCTACCTGAAGTCTCTTGAGGGAGGCCTCTGCAACCTTACGGATGTTTTCCGGGCGGCTGTTGACGCCAATGCTTTTCATTTGAACCGGATCAATGTCAAAACCAAATTTGGTGGCGATGATCACCTCTCTTTTGAAGGGTGCCAGGGCTTCCCCTACAAGTGCTTCGTTGGTAAAGGGACCGTACACTTCTGCAGTATCGAAAAAGGTGATGCCCTGTTCAACAGCGGCATGCAGCAGCGCGATCATTTCTTGTTTATCCGCAGCGGGTCCGTATCCGAAGCTCATGCCCATGCAGCCTAGTCCGATGGCAGATACTTCAAGTCCACGGTTGCCCAGTATGCGTTTTGGCATTTTTGTGTTCATGGATTTATTGTTTTTGTTGCACTACAAAGGTAGGACACAAAAGGCCGCTGCAATTATAAGCATCAAACAATTCAGTTTTTTTACCTCAGCAAGTGCTTAAATATTTTACCACATAGTCCACAAAGAAGTTGTCACATAGAACACATAGACGATTCGAGAATATTTGGCCTCATTAACCCCATTGGCCTCATTGGCCACATTAACCTCATTAACCTCATTGGCCTCATTAGACTTATATTTGCCGTATGAGAGCACTTCCATTACGCCACTTTGCTGGCATTTTGGCCTGCAAAACCCAAAACACCTCTAAAAACACCGTGAATACAGGTCCCTTTATAGAAATGGAAACAGGTGCGTGCCGGGGCTATTGTCCGGTGTACAGTCTTACCTTCCACCACGATGGCAGTGTTCGGTATATGGGTAAACGCAATGTGGAAAAAACAGGAGAAATAGTGTTCCAACTGGAAAAAGAAGAACTGGCTGTACTGGAAAAAAACGTAGCGGAAACCAACGTTTGGTCGTACCCCGAACGTTCCAACAGTATGGTTGCTGATGCGCCCACCACAAGGATGGCGGTGTACAAAGGCGAAAAAACGCATACGGTGTACGGCAATTTCGAGCGCCCGCAGCCCCTGCTCGACCTGGAAAAACAAATGCAGCAACTGGCCATCCGCCACGGCATTGATGTGTACAAGGAAGTGGACCCTAACGCCATAAAAGTGGAAGGCCGGGGCGAGGTCATGGTGTTGCTGAGGGACGAGATCAATGCCGGCAACTGGATTATGCAATTCTCAGAAATCAGGCTGCAACTGGTTCGCAGAGCTGGCACCAAAAACAAATGGCTGGTAGCCTATGATACCCGCCAAATCTCAGAAGCACAACTCCTCGACCTCCTCAAGGACATGGACGGCGTGCTGGAAGTCACCCCTCAGCGATAAGGTATGTGGAAAAAATGGTGGCATTCGGGAGCAGTTTTATGGGTGGTGTACAGCCTCGCGGCCATTGGTATTGCGGTGCAACGCCTTGCGCTGGGACGGTATAGCAATGGCTATTCGGCCTATGAAAATTACCTAATTTTCAAAAATTCCTTCTCGCACCTCTTGTCGGGACAAAACCTCTACGGCCCCTTCCCGGCAGAACAGTGGGACCTGTACAAGTACAGTCCGGCTTTCGCCCTGTTCATGGCACCGTTTTCTGTTTTACCCGACAGTCTGGGCTTACCGCTTTGGAATTTACTCAATGCGCTTTCCCTGCTCTCTGCCATCCTGTTGTTACCGCTCAAAAGAAATGAACGGCATTTTATCGCCTGGTTTGTACTCCTGGAACTCATCACATCTTTACAAAACAGCCAGAGCAACGGGCTCACTGCAGCGTTGATACTCTGGACCTGGGTTGCGCTGGACCGGAACAAAACCAAGCAGGCCGGTGGATGGATAGCAGCAGGTACTTTTCTGAAAATATTTGGCGTCTTTGCTGTGTTGCCGGCTATTTTTTACGAAAACTGGCGAAAAACAATTGTTTGGGGCCTCGTTTTCGGCCTGGCGCTGGCGGCTGCACCTGTGGTACTGGTTGGCCCAGCACAATTAGTGCAAGTATACCAATGGTGGTGGGAACTGCTCATCAGCGACCATCAGGCTTCTGTTGGGCTCTCTGTTGAAGGTTTTCTGCAAACCTGGTTCGGCTGGGAGGTCTCCAAAACGGGTATCACATTGGTTGGATTGGTCCTATTGGGCGCTTCTTTTTTGTTTGCTGCCTACCGCAACGGGTTCAGACCTCGGCTGCAGACGCAAATACTGGCCTGGGCGTCTATCCTTATTTGGGTTGTCATTTTCAACCACAAAGCGGAATCGCCAACTTTCATCATTGCGCTAAGCGGAGTGGCATTGTGGTATTTATCGCTACAACAAAAGGCAGTTGTGCACAAAATACTCCTGGCCATTTGTTTTGTACTGGTTTCGCTTTCGGCCACCGACCTGTTTCCCCGATTTTTATTGAACGGCTGGGTAAAACCCTATGTACTGAAAGCCGTACCTTGCATCCTCATTTGGGTGCTGGTCACCCTGGCCCTTTTTAAAACACCACACCAAGATCCTATTCCGGCTGCACAACATGGATAAGACACTGTTCTGGAAATTTATCAAATTTGGGGTTGTCGGTTTCTCCGGCTTGTTTGTTGACTTTGGCATCACCTGGGTGGCCAAGGAAATACTGAAACTCAACAAGTACGTGGCCAACAGCACGGGTTTCATGTGCGCAGTGGTCAGCAATTACATCCTCAACCGAATCTGGACCTTCGAAAGCCACGACCCTAATGTGGCAGTGCAGTTCTCCAAGTTTTTATTGATTGCACTGGTCGGGCTGGCCATCAACAACGGCATCATTTACCTGCTCACGGAGCGTTTTAAAGTCAATTTCTACGTAGCGAAGCTGGTGGCCACCGGCGTGGTGACGGTTTGGAACTTTGGGGCCAACGTGCTGATTACTTTCAACAATTAGACCTGGCTCGTACAGGATAAAATTGCTCCCAAAATGAAATTGTGGCTGCCTTTACTTCGACCATTGATCGTCACCATTTTGTTGCTTTTGGCGGTCTGGAAACTCATGCCAAGTCCAGATTTTATCCAGTTTTATCAAGGCGAAAGCGGAAGTGGTTATAACTTCAGTTTTAGGCCAGTAATTCTTGTGGTACTGGCCTTTATTACCTTTTGGGCTTGGTTCAGGTATTTTCGAAAACACAATCCGCTTCGGAATCTACGGGCTAATTAGATTTCAGTTTAAGTAAAGTTTTATAAACACCATTACTATATCTGCATCTCAGATGACAAACCCTGTTTTGCTTTTAAAGCATATTGGGGATTTTCCTGCTGTGCCATAACAAGTAATAATCGTTTATTTTTTAGGCCCATCAGACCTAGAAAATACCATTCATGGATCGCCGCTAACAGCAAAACATTAATTAGCCCGCAGATTTCGCAGAACCCGCAGATGTTTTGCTGCGCAAAAATCTGCGTGGATGGAACTGGACTATTTTCGGAGTATTGATGAATTTTGTAATACAAAATGCCTGCTAGTTTGCTGCATAGTCATTGGTTTTGCCCCGAAGAATTAAACGCTTGGTTTTCAAGGCATTATTCTACCCCAAAGTGCTCGTTGAAAAATAATGCAGGTGTTGTTTTGAAGGGGGGGCAAAATTTAATACGGAGACTCCAGGCATTTGATCCGGTAAAGTATTTCAAAACGAGATCGAAACCAAAGGCCAACTCCAAATGTCAAATGCCCGGTTAAAAAAAAGGCATCAGTCAGTGACCGATGCCTTTTGTTGTTTTTATACTTAGCTCCACTAATCTTGACATTAGCCATTGGGCGTTGGTCATTGTTAGCAATCCTGGTTTTAGGTGCCCTTCCAAATCAAATATTTAATTCTTCAGGGCAAAAGCCAAATGGCGAAAATCCAGCTTAGTGACTGTGCCCGCCAGCGCCGTGCACGTGGCCGTGCTCCAGTTCGGCCGCTTCGGCATCGCGTACACTCTCTACACTTCCGCTGAAAAAGAGATCAACACCCGCCATAGGATGGTTGAAGTCAAGTTTAACTTTATCCAGACCAACCCAGGCTACCATTGCCTGAAAATTATTGCCTTTCTCATCTGTCAGTGGGAGCATGTTGCCCACTTCCAACAACCCCTCGGGAATTTTACCGTCCGTTTCGAACATATTCTTTGGGACTTCTACCAGAGCAGTATCGTCGTATTCACCGTAAGCTTCTGCTGCTTTGATGCTAAAAGCAAACTGGTCGCCAGATTTCATGCCTTCCAGGTTGCGTTCAAATTCTGGAATCATCATGCCGACGCCAAAAATAAAACCCAGGGGCTCACGGCCTTCGGTGGTTTCAATTTTTTTCTTCAATTACCATTAGGAAAATAAGTTTAGACGTACCGTTTACCAAAACGGCTGTACATCATTAGAAGATTCAGCATTCGCTGATTGGCGCCGCAAAAATACGGGCTTTTTCTAGGAATTCCGGTTTTCTACTTCCTTTTTGTACTTGAAATAATCCCGTACGATTTGGATGCCTGCACGGATAGTAGTGGGGTGAATCTGGTGTTGCTTTTGATCCAGGTGCAGGCGATAAATAATACGCCAATGCCGATAAAGGTCGCGATAAGCCCTCCACATGCCAAATTCAGGGTCGTAGATGTGTGCTGGCTCACCCAGGATACCATTGAGTTCCATGATCTGGAATTCCCCGCGCTGCAGCGCTTCCAGACTATCCATTTTAAGGTCGAAACGCCCGTACCGAACACCCTCGATTTGCGTACACAATTCCCGAAAAGTTTCCACCAGGCGCTCATTAATGTGTGGATTGCCATTTAAGAACTTCGTGCCACGGGCATGGTTCCCAATTGGCTCGAGCAGGAGGGCCTGTCCTGCTGGCAGAACTTTCGACAAGATTTCAGGAAACTCATTTTTGAAGCGTTCATATTGCAAGGCAGAACGGGTGTTGCCCAGCATCAGCTGGCCGACCGAATCGGTGCCATTGCCTTTAACGGTCAAAAACGCCTTGATACACAGGGAGGTGATGCCAAAACGGCCATCGGAAAAACGATGAAACAGGACCGAGGCCTCCATGGGCTCCAGCAACAATTGCTGCAGGATAAAGTCAGTCGGGTACCGGCTCAGATGAGCCGACAAATCATCCAGGTTTTCAATTTTTTTGATCAAAAACCCGCGTTCCCCCACATTGGGTTTAGCGATCAGGGGAAATGATATTCCAGCGTCCGCTAATTTTCCTGCCACCGCTTCAACAGGGGTGTTGGCAGGAATAAAAACCATTGGCGGTACGTGGGTCTGGGGCAACAATTGAAGGATATCCCATTTCGATTCTCCCATTGCGCCCGCCAAGGGAATGGCCGGGTTCACATTGGAAAAGAAAAACAAGTGCCTTGCGCGTCCTGCAAACCACAAGTAAAAGCCATATACCGGCACATTGGCCAGCCACCAGGGCAAATATTCCCAGGACATCCATTTTTTTATTCCATGCATAATGAGGCAAAAGTAAAATATTGAATGATTTGGGTAGGGATTATTCCCTACGAGCCTTTACTTTCAAAATATGTTCGTGTTTTAATCTGGGCTTTTACCGAAAAAAAATTTGGAAAGGGGTTTGGCGGCCAAAAGGAAACCCCGGCCCCGGCCCCCTCCCTACACCCCCCCCCCGGGCTTGTTGTTGGGGGCGGGGCGCCCCCCCCCCCCCCCGGCCCAAAGGGGGGGGCCCCCCCCCCCCCGGGGGGGCTCAGGCAGGCCCCCCCTTCTTCCCCCCCCTCCACGCAAAAACGGGAGGGGGAAGGGGACAGGCCCGGCCCCCCGGCCCGCCCCCAAAAAAAAAAAACCCTCCCCAAACTTATGTTGTTGTTTAATTTTATTATTATTGGTTTAAATAACCAATTAATAAAAACCCCCAAATTGGGCCGCTTTGTTGAGTGTGATCTAAGTCCTTCAGAATACCTTCCAGGGTTTCCAAAGCCTGGGAACAATTGAAAAATGCTGTTTTTCGGAAAATGCATCGTCGAAAAAAAGCAGTCCGATATCGTAGCAATCCACACTGCAGCGCACAGAAGGATGCTTTTTCAAGGCTTCCCAGGCCAGCGTCATGTCTTCCGACCAATAGATATCATCGATGGCAAAAACCGTCCCGCTATGGATATGGGGCAGGCAGGCCTCAACCAGCGCCAGTACCGCTGCTTTTTGGTGGTTTCCGTCAAAAAAAACAAAATCCAACTTACCCAATTGGTGAAGGGCTTGCGGCAGACTTTCGCTAAACGCTCCGGTATGCACTGCAATATTGCGCATCGAAAGTTGTCCGGCAAATGCTCGGGCAGTTTGTGCGCAGCTGGGGCAGCCCTCCAGGGCTATTACAGTAGCATCAGGTGCCCCGGCAGCCAAAAATGCCGACCCAATACCCAATGAACTGCCGATTTCCAGCACTTGTTGCGGTTGCAGCCAGGCAATTGTTCGAAAAAGCCAAAGCCCTTGTTGGCGCGAACTGGCAGCCCGGGCGGCCATGTGTTTCAGCGGAACGGGGCCAGATTGTCCCGTTCCAAAATCCAAATGATCTACTAGGGCATTGGATTGTTTCCAAATGGTGCGTTGGCGTTCGATAGCTTCCAGTTGTACCGGTTGTTGGTCCGATTCCAGCACGGCCATTGCCCAGGCGAAAATACGCGGGGAGTGCAATTGATACACCGTTACTGCCCTGGTATAGAATTGCCAGAATGTACGGATGCGATGAAGATGGGTTTTGCGCAGCATGGGTTGTCGGGGCGAAAATAGACCAATCCGGATAAATCACCAGAAATTCCAATGTTTAGGAATTGGAAAGATACCGGCTCACTTTTGGTTAAATATTACTTAATTCAAATTTGTAGGTGAAATATGAAATGTCCCTCCCCGTTTTGAAACTGTTTTTTGACAAAACCTACCAACATTATGACTACCGCTCGTATTTTCTGTCTGCTTGCTTTTCTTGGAATCAGCACCGCCATTTCCGCCCAATCTTATAAAACCGCCGTTGGCGTTCGGCTTGACCAGGGCGTGAACCTAACCCTGCAGCAACGTTTGACCCAAAAGTGGACCGCTGAGGGCATTCTGCACACCTCTCTTCGTTCCGATGATTTAGGGCTGACGGTGCTGGCTGAAAGGCACCACAAGATCCTGTTCCGCGGTTTGAATTTTTACTATGGCGCAGGCGCCCACTACTATACACAAAGCAATTCCAATCGGCTGGAAAATGAAGTTTCCAAAAACGTGTCTGGCGTTTCCTTTGTAGGAGGAGCGGAGATCAGTCTGGGACGGATCAATGTGGGCATCGATTTTATGCCTGAACTGCACCTCAGTGGCGACACGGTATACCCCCTGGAATGGAACCGCGCAGCCGTATCGGTACGGTATATTCTGGTAAAACAGAAAAAAGTGCGCTTGCGCGATCGCCTCAATTTCAACAAAAAGGACAATAAAAAGTCTTCCAAAAACAATAAAAAGGGATGGCTATAAGCCCAAATGACCAACACCCAATGACCAACCTTAGGAGGCCAGATCGGATAAGTTTCCGATCTGGTCTTCTGTTTGGCGCAGGCGCTCACGGCAGAATTTCAGCAGTTCATTGGCCCGTTCGATGCGCGCGGCCAGAGCATCAATTCCCACCTTGTCATCCTGTAATTCGCGAACCAGCTGCTGCAATTCGGCATAGGCAGCTTCATAAGTAAGTTCAGGCATTGTTTTTTTTGCCATTGGTCAATAGATTTGGGGATTGTACCGTTATTTTTTTTCGAACCAAACTATCGTCTGATCGTCGGGGATACCGTTGTAGTTGATAAGAATTTCACCGCCAGCAGCAATATCTTTGATACAATAGATGTCGATTGTTTCTGCCTCAAAGTCCATCCCATATTCAGCATTGGGTTCATAAGAATGGTTGTACAGGGAGCCGTAGCCCAGTGCAAAAGCAAAGATTGTTTCATCATCGCCCCAGTCGAAATAATAATCATCGAGCACGGTTTGCCGCACATGGGGTAATTGATCTTTGCCAAACAAAATGACCGGGCAGATTTCCACAATCTCACCGGCCTCAATATCGCGGGCTGCAAATACACCTTTTCCATGCAATTCTGAATAGGCTACATAGATTGGGGCATTTTGTATGCTCATGGTGTCTGCTTAGGATTTTATAAAATGATCGATCAAGGAAACGGTTATCTCGGCTTTAGCCATTAGTCTTTAGTCTTTGCTCCGAAAGATTAACTATTTGGTTTTCAATGCATTAGTTTTTAACAAAATATTCGATGATATACTCGAAATAAAGTGGTTTGCTAATGTAAATGCTGTTTTAAAAAAGGTGTTCAAAACTCAATTCTAATATTGCTGGTATTTAATCTGGTACAGTATTTTAAATCGAGATCGAAGCCAAAGACCAACACCCAATGGCTAAAACCCAGCTTAATTACCAGCCGCCACCGGCGCCACCGCCACCGAAGGAACCACCACCAAAGGAACCGCCGCCGAATCCGCCGCCGCCACCACCAAATCCGCCGCCGCCGCCCCAGCCGCCGCCACCGAATCCACCACCACCCCACCAGTCGTCGTTTCTACGCCGACTTCGGGGCGTTTTTGTGACAGGGCCATCGTGGGTGTACAGGGTGCCATGTTTGGCTTTCCAAAGGGCATATAGAAAGAGGAGAATAATGAATAAAATGACCATTCCGATGATGAAAAGGGCATCGCCAGCGTTATCCTCAGTCCGGTCCCTGGTGTATTCACCAGACAGATTTCGAATGATTTCATCCAGACCAGCATTGATGCCTTCGTAATTTTGGCCTTGCTGAAAATACGGGATCATTACATTTCGGATGATGCGCCCAGCGGTAATGTCGGGCAGGGCACCTTCCAGTCCGTATCCGGTGGCAATAAAAACTCCGCGGTCGGGCGCTTCTGTCTTCACCAGCATAACCAGTCCGTTGTCAGTATCCTTACGGCCTATCCCCCAACGGTTGCCCAGTTCAAAGGCATAGGAAGCACGGTCGTAATCGCCAATATCTGGCCGGATCATAAGCACCAATTGGGTAGAGGTGGAGTCCCAGTACTGGCGAAGTTTGCGTTCCAGGCTTTCCTTTTGCTGCGAGGTAAGCCAGTTGGAATAGTCGTGTACGTATACTGCCGGCTCCGGTTTGGGTGGGAACAGATCTGCACCGCTTTGCGCAGGCAGGAAGTGCAGGGTGCACAGCATTATGACCAGCGAAAGGAGGAGTCGGCGACTGAAGCCGCCGTTACTGACCGTAAATAATTTCATCTGGCAATTCATTTTCATTGTCACCCGGATCCGCCGGAAAATGCCCTTTAAGTTGTTCGCCAATGGCCACAATTACCTGGCAGATGCCTTCCACCGCTGCTTCTTTTTGAAGCCGCTCGCGCAACAATTGCTTTTCAGCCACCCAAAAATCGGTGCCTACCTTTTCATGAATGGCTGTGTCACCCCAGATGGCGAACTGCCGGGATTGCGGTGCGATGTACAATAGCACGCCATTGCGGGCCTTGGTTTTGGTCATTCCAAGGGCTTCAAACAATTCTGCAGCCCGAAATACCGGATCGTCGGCCAGGCAATAGTCTTCCACGAACAAGCGGATTTCGCCACTTGTTTGCTGTTCGGCAGCCTTGATAGACTGAGTGATTTGTTTTTCCTCCTGTTTAGTGAACATCCTGTTCATACCGTAATCTTTCAAAGAAACGCTTTAACTGGGATTTGGTTGGCCAACAAGCAGGGTTAAAACTTCACTTCAGGGGCCTTGTCGTTGCCGGGGGCCGATTGGAAATAGCCTTTTGGCGAGAACCCAAAGATGCCGGTTAACAAGTTGGTAGGAAAGCGCCTGATATAGGAATTGTATTCGTTTACGGCCTCGTTGAAGTTTTTCCGCTCTACAGATATGCGGTTTTCTGTGCTTTCCAGCTGGGTCTGCAGGTCCAGAAAATTTTGATTGGCCTTCAGATCCGGGTAGCGCTCCATGGTCACCAGTAAGCGGGACAAGGCGCCACTCAAAGCACCCTGCGCCTGCTCAAATTGCTGGAGGTTCTCGGGTGTAAGGTTGTCAGCGTTTATGCTGACTTTGGTAGCATTGGCGCGCGCCTGAATAACGGCCTCGAGGGTAGATTTTTCAAAATCAGCATAGCCCTTCACGGTATTGACGAGGTTGGGAATCAGGTCGGCTCTCCGTTGGTACTGGTTTTCAACCTGCGACCAGGATTTTTTTACGGCTTCATCCTTACCTACAGCGGTATTGTAGGAACCACACATACTGAAAACGAGGACAACGATGAGTCCGAGGACAACGAAGGGGAGAATTTTGCGGAATTCCATAATGCAATGACTTGATATGAATGATTTGTTGTTGAATGGTATGCTTATGCAGACAAAAGTACAGCAATTTTAGGATAAGGGCCGGCTATTGCACGCAAGAAAGCCTGAAAGTGCAAGCAACTAGGAGGAGGATGCAGCGTATACCCAGGCTGCAATAATGCCCGCTGCAACCGCTGCATTAAGGGATTCAGCATGGCCGTCCGGCGCACGCGGAATGGTAATATGGCGCGTCAGCAATTGCGCAACTTCCGGCCGAATACCGGCGCCTTCGTTGCCAATCACCACAATTCCATTTGCCGGCAAGAGAGTCTGAAAAAGGTTTTCTCCATCCATCACTGCCCCAAGTACAGGCATGTTGGGGTTGGCCGCCAGCAATTCCGGCAAACTGCATTCCAGGCTCTTAACCCGCAAAACGGCGCCCATGGAGGCCTGAACCGTTTTCGGATTGTACAGATCAGCTGTATCTGGAGCGCAACAAACCCAGGACATACCAAACCAGTCGGCCACCCGAAGCACAGCGCCCAGATTCCCCGGATCGCGTAAGCCATCGAGAAAAAAATGAAAACCCGTTCGAGGGAAAACAGGTATTGGTTCGGTATCTGGCATCTGCACCAGCGCAAGCACCTGATTTGGCGTGGTGAGTGCGGAAATTTTTTTGAGTTCCGGCTCCGTTACAGCGTTAAATTTTTGCAAAAAATACGGTGCCAGGGCCACATTTGCATCGGCCCATCGTTCTGTACCGAAGAGGGCTTCTGTTTGGAAGGTTTTTTGAAGCAGGAGTTCGCCGACCAATTTCTCCCCTTCCACAATGAATTTTCGATACTTTTGTCGGTACTTTTTTTGTTGTAGCGACACTAAGAGTTTGAGTTGATTGTTGGAGAGCATATTGAATCCGGATAAATGGCATTTTTAACAAGAAAGCAGAGAAAAGATCACAGCATCACCTTTCCTTACAGCGCAAGATGGGTTAGGGCATTGCTGTTGTGGGGTGCAATTGCTCTGCTGAGCGCCTGCAATGTTACGAAGCATCTGGACACAGACAAAGGGGAACGGCTGCTTGTTAAAAATTCTTTGGCGATGCAGGCGGAGAAGAAACTCAGTTTTTCCCAAAAAACTGCCTTGGCCTATGAGTTGAGCAGCGTTTACAAAGTTCAGCCAAATGAACGCTCGCCTTTTTTGGCTGGCGCACGGTCGAGGCTGTGGCTGTATTATATTTATCAGCATAAAACCTCCAAATTTGCGACCTGGATGTTGCGCAGAGTAGCGGAGGAACCCGCTATTTACGACGATTTGCTGACCCAAAAAACTGCCACCAACATGCAAAACTACATGCAGCAGCGGGGGTATTTTGAGGCCCGTTGTGTGTATGAAACCACTTTTGTGGGAAAAAGCAAGGCTAAAACCACCTACAATCTCGATCTCGGGCCTGTATACACCATCGAAAAGGTGTCGTTTGCTTCGCCAGACAGCAATGTGTTGCGAATCCTGCACGCCATTAGTGGATCGAGCCGTTTGCGGCCGGGACAGCCAATGGACGGGCGACAGTTTGAAGCCGAAAAGTTGCGCATCACCAGTGAATTGAAAAACCGCGGTTATGCCTTTTTTATCCCTAATTACGTCAATTTCATAGGCGACAGCTCTGGTACCAAAACCAACGTATTGGTGGAGGTACTCACAGAAACCGACTCTACCCTGCATCAGACGTATACCATTGGCAACGTGGCCGTTTTTTCCAGTTTGGTTCCCGATTACTCTTCTATCCGCCGCGACACGACCATTAAGGGCATTTATTTTGCTTCTTCCACGCCACAGTTCACCGTAAAACCCTCCCGTTTGTACAATGCGATCACGATACAACCCGGGCAACTTTATCGGCAGGATGATTTCGACCGCACTATTCGCAACCTGAGTTCGCTGGGCATTTTCCGATTTGTATCGGCCCGGCCTTTCCCTGATAGTCTTCAGCCCGAACAACTCGACGTTGCCATTTCCTTTTCCACCAACAAAAGGCTTCCTATAAGCGGCGGTGTAGAACTCAACTCTTCCAACTCTTCGGTAACTGGCCGGCTTTTTGGGGTCTCTTCCAACCTAACGGCACGCAACCGAAACGTTTTCCGGGGAGCCGAAGAAATTCAGACGGCACTTCAATACAACCTGGAGTTCGACATCACCAACAAGAACCGGTTGTTCTTTTCCCAGGAATTCAAGTTTCAGAACGACCTGACCTTTCCACGCTTTTTTGATTATTTCGGACTTTGGAAAGGGCTTTGGGAAATCAATGTCGGTGGGCGTCGGCTGGTATCCACGCCGCTTTACAACCGTTTGCGTTCGCAGGGGCAAACCCGAATATCGGCCAGCTACAATTACCTGAACCTGATCACGTATTATTCTTACGACCTGTTCAACAGCAGTTTTGGCTATCAACTCCGATCTGATCCGGAGCACCAGTATACCTTCGACAACATTGGGATCGACTTGTTGCGGCCTGTGACGCGGCCTGCTTTCGACACCCTGTTGCGGAACGAGTTTTTGCGCCTCAGTTTTGGCAAACAGCTTTTTACGGGCTTTATCATGCGCAATTTCAACTACACCTTGCTGGGCAAGCCCAACAGTTTTGGGGAGCGCTGGTATTGCCGATTGAATGCAGAATTATCCGGACTCGAAATATTTGTCCTGAATCGATTGTGGTCGGCTGCATTTAAGGAACAAACCTGGCGGATAGCCGATGTGGATTTCTCCAAATACCTTCGCCTCGATGCCGACGGAAGTTATACCCGGGATTTCACCAAAAACGTTACAGGAGCAGTGCGTTTGGGCAGCGGCATCGTCCTTCCGTATGGTGATACCGAAACGGCGCCCTACATCAAGCAGTTCTTTATGGGTGGCCCCTCCAGTGTTCGCGGGTGGCGCATCCGCGAACTAGGGCCAGGCAGTTATCAGGATACCACGCCACCGACAAACCAAATTTTCTATCAGGCGGCAAATTTCCGCCTGGAAGCCAATGCCGAGCTTCGCTTCCCGCTGTTTTGGTGGGTTAAAGGGGCCATCTTTATCGATGCCGGCAACATCTGGACGCTCCGGCCCGATCCGGAACGACCCGGCGCGGAAATTCGCTGGGATTCCTATAAAAACATTGCGCTGGGCACGGGCTTTGGTTTTCGGGGAGACTTCGACTACTTCGTGCTACGGTTCGACCTTGGTTTGAAAATCCGGCAACCTTACCGTATCGAAGCCACCAATTCCTATTGGGTATATGGTAATGGCCGAGGATTCCGCATGCGCGACTTGAATCCGAATCTTTCCGTTGGTTATCCTTTCTGAAAATTTTACGTGTTCGGTGCTTTACCCTACATTTGTCCAAAGCAAAACTTAAGGCAATGGCCCATCTCCTCGATCAGGTTTCTTCTTATTTCAGTCCGGTTTTTGTAGAACACATCAGTCAGAAACTGAACGAAGACCCCAATGCAATTTTTCATAGTATAAAAGGAATGGCTGCTACCCTGCTCAGCGCCGTTATCCACGAGTCGGAAAACCCTGATCGGAATCAAAAAATATACGATCTGCTAAAGACAGAAACCCCCGAAACGTTGCCAGACCTGGAAACGCTGATTGATACGGGGAATCTCGCACACAACGACCCCAGAGATGCCGGGGGGCATTTGATAACCCTCGTCTTCGGCAACAAAACCCAAGCAGTATTCAACAGCATCGCCGCCTTTTCCGGGGCTGGAACTGAAACGGTATCCTCGCTGAGCGGGGTAGTCGGGGCAGTTGTGGTTCGCGTTTTGGGAAAAATCCAGTCGCGCGAACAACTTACCTCCCCTGGCTTTTTCAATCTCCTGCACCAGGACCACGCAAAAATAAGCAGTGCCACGCCGGCACAAGCCCTGGCATTGTTGAACATCGCTCCTCCAGCATCCCCCACTGCGCCAGAAAAAGAACATACCGACCAAAATTGGGTTACAGCCCTGCTGGCATTGGTGGTACTGGCCCTGGCAATGATGTGGATGGCAAAAAACTGTTGATAACCCACAATAATGAGGCCCTACGCAATTGTGTGGGGCATAACAATTCAATCAATCCGCTAAAAAGATATGTTTACATCGGTAAGAACTGCGCTGCAGCAAGAAATTCAGGACATCCGCGAGGCGGGTCTGTACAAAGAAGAACGCATCATCACTACCGCGCAAGGGCCGCAAATTGATACGGTTCAGCAGCAGCATGTGTTGAATTTTTGTGCGAACAATTACCTCGGTTTATCCAGCCATCCGGAAGTGACCAAGGCCGCCATGGAAGCCATTCAAAGCCACGGATTTGGCTTGTCTTCTGTCCGTTTCATTTGTGGCACCCAAGACATTCACAAGGAACTGGAGCAAAAAATAGCCCATTTTCTGGGAATGGAAGACACCATCCTGTATGCAGCGGCTTTTGATGCCAATGGAGGCCTGTTCGAGCCCTTACTCGGGGAAGAAGATGCCATCATCAGTGATGAACTCAATCATGCCTCGATTATCGATGGTATCCGTTTGTGCAAGGCCAAGCGTTTCCGGTACAAGCACAACAATATGGAAGACCTGGAAGGCTGCCTGCAGCAGGCCAGGGCCGCTGGCGCACGGCGCATCCTGATTTTCACCGATGGCGCTTTTTCCATGGACGGTACGATTGCACAATTGGATAAAATTTGTGACTTAGCGGATCGTTACGAAGCAATGGTGGGCATTGATGAATGTCATGCCACCGGTTTCCTGGGTAAAACGGGTCGTGGAACCCATGAATACCGCGGCGTGATGAATCGTGTAGACATCATAACAGGCACCCTGGGAAAGGCCTTGGGTGGCGCATCAGGTGGCTTTACTGCTGCCCGGCGTGAAATTGTTGAGCTATTGCGTCAGCGTTCGCGCCCTTACCTATTTTCCAATACCGTAGCACCTGCCATTGTTGGCGCCTCTATCAAAGTGATGGACCTCCTCAGCGGATCTACGGCGCTCCGCGATAAGTTGGAACACAATACCCAATGGTTCCGTAAAGCCATGACGGAGGTTGGCTTCGACATCATTCCGGGCGAACACCCCATCGTACCCATTATGTTGTACGATGCCAAACTGGCACAAGAATTTGCCAAACAACTCCTGTCGGAGGGGATATACGTCATTGGCTTCTTTTATCCTGTGGTACCGCAGGGTAAAGCGAGGATAAGGGTGCAAATTTCAGCTGCGCATGAACAGGAACACCTGGAAAAGGCGGTAGCAGCGTTTACCAAAGTAGGCAAGGCCCTCAAGGTTGTTGAATAGTCATTGGATGTTGGGAACGGAACAATTCCCGGCATCCATGCAACTTTTCCTAAAATACGGCGTCTTTGAAGTAGTCCCTGACTTCAATCCAATTTTATGGTCCAAAGTTGTCTGATCATTGAAGATGAGCCCCTGGCGGCCGAAATTCTGGCGGAATACATCGGCATGACCTCATTTTTGCGGTTGAGCGGCATTTGTAATGATGCCCTGCAGGCGCTGGAATGGCTTAAACAGGAGCAGGTGGATGTCATTTTTCTGGATATAAATTTGCCTAAAATTAGTGGGTTAGCGTTTATCAAAACCCTTCGCAACCCTCCGCAGATAATCATCACCTCGGCCCACCATGAGTATGCGGTAGAAGGATTTGACCTAAGGGTTGTGGATTACCTACTCAAACCCATTGAATTTGGCAGATTTACCAAAGCTGTAAATAAATTGGGTAAAATGCCGACGGGAAAGAGCCATCCCACGGCGCAGGACACCCGTCCATTTTACTTTTTTACCGTCAACAAGCGCTCTGTTAAAATTTACCTGGATGAAATCCTTTTCATAGAAAGTTTAAAGGATTCTGTTTCCATTCACACGCCGCATACCTCCTACCATACCCATTACCAGTTGGGCGAGCTGGAATCGATGATGCGAAACGATAATTTTTTACGCATCCACCGCTCTTTTATGGTGGCAATTGATAAAATCGAGTCTTTTTCTGCTGCGGAATTGGAAATCAACGGTCGGGTTTTGCCTATTGGAAGGAGCCACAAGCCATTGGTGATGGAACGGTTGGGGCGGACGTAAAAAGCAGGCAGGCTGTGCTCTACCCAAGTGCCATCACCACGCTTGTCATACCCGAATCAAAATTCCCATCGCTGATATCGGCAATCAGAACACCCTGGAAATGGGCAAAAATTTTGTCCAAATTGTTCCGCTGTTCGTGTAGACGGCTGCGCTGCGTCTCAAATTGTGCGTATCCAATCCCCAATTGTTTGGCCTTTTCAATTTTACCATCCAGGTCTTTTAGTTTGGCATCTGTTTCTTCTATGATTTGAAAAAAGAAATCGCCGTCGAAGACCCCCTGGTCAATCATGACAGGGATAAATTTTTTATCGTTCAGCAGCTGGCTGTACTGGGCAAGGTCGCTTTCCAAGCCCACCCATCCTGAGCGAAGGCTGTTTTTCGATACCAGTGACAGCACCGCCTGGTTGTGTTTGATCTGATCCAGAATGAACGTTCCAATGTTTTGCCCAACCGCCATATTCTGAAAATCGATGGCTACTGTAATGCCTTTTTGGGTGAGGAACTCCTGAATTTTTTCGGCAACAGAACGATCCTGATGGTTATAGGAAATAAAAACCGTGTTGGCTGCGTTGATAGGCTCCACAGGAGCAACAGAAGGGCTTACCGGGATCACAACGGCAGCATCCTTGACAGAGGCCGCCATTTCGATGGCCCGGAAGTTGATCCCGTTGATGATGCGTTGCCAATCATCATTATCGATTTGACCGGTATTAAACTGTCGTTTTCCAGCATTAAACTGCGCCTGAAGCAGGATGGCATCATCCACGTATCGGCTCAGCAGATCAAGGGCTTCTTCTGTTTTACCGGCTGCAATCAATTGCTGAATTTGGGCTTTCATGGAATTAGGTTAACAAGATGTGAACGGAGAACCTCAAAGGTACTATATTGCAGCTTTATCGCCAAAGTGACAAAGCTTTGATCTTTTTTGGCACAGTTTTGGACGTATTATAATTAAGCGTTACCTTTGGGGAACCTTTACGTCTAATATAAGCCTCCCGCTCCTTCGGAACGAAGGCTGCAGTTTAGCAATTAATCCAAACTGGGTTTTTAACCCGCGTGAAAGGCCGATTGCATTTAATTTTATTCATCCTTCTCCTTCCTCGACTTCATCCCGATGCCTTTGGTCTAACCATTTGGTTAGATGTTCTGTCATTTGTCAGAACCGATCTGTTTGTTATCACGAAACCGCTTCACTTCCCAGGGCTAACGCTCCAGGGTAGACGGCCTCAATATGACCTTTTTTGAACCCAAATGAAAATGGAACAATCTTTTTGTCAAAAGACCAGAACCAGACAATATAACATGACAAGCAGAAACACTTACTTTCCAAGTTTTGATCAGCCGAAAAAAATATTTTTCAAAAGCTGGCTATTCATTCCCTTACTGGCGTTCGGCTTTCTGCTGTTCCAGTCCAGTACTGCTTCAGCGTTAACGGTGGTATACCAAAACCAAACCCTGCTGGCCTCAAACGTGCCATTCAACAGTTTGCCGGCTGGCGTGGATACCATCATTTTGAAAAATTCCACCCTCGACATTGACATTACCTACGAGCCCATTATGCAGGGTATGCCCTTTCAGGGGGTATTGCTGCTGGACAACGGCTTTCTCAACTGGACCGGTCCGGTGAGCCTAAAATTGGGGTACAATGCTAAGGTCGTACTGATCAATGGTGGTAAACTCCTCCCCGACCCCATTACCTCGGCAGATTGCATTGGGATAAAACGACTTTTTTCGATAC
>JADJUJ010000023.1 GCA_016710765.1 Lewinellaceae bacterium
CCTGAGCCTGCTCTCGGTACAAACGTACTGGGTACTGATCAGTTATAACATTCCAGAACGGGAGTTTAACCGAAAATGTGCTGGCGCTGTGATGCATCAACCACCTGTCCAAAATGGAGCGTTTCGATTTGCCGCAGAAAGACCTAATCGACCAGCCTCACTCCAATTATTACGTTGTCAACCTGGAAAATCAATTCAGTGCGATAACCTGGAGCATTATCTTCAGAAGGTTCTGCTGTGCAAAACCTTTATGAAGACTTTCAATATGGTATGTACGACTGCTCTGTAACCAGATGGTAACCTGGAAAATGATCAAATACTTTGGACAAGAGCCCTTTGGGTTCGGTAACATCAGACACGAACCCCTACCCGCCCATACCAAAGCGACCTGAACTACTACTTCGGCGTGCGCGCCAACAAAACCGCCAATATCCTCGCAATATGTGGATTGGTGGTGGTATTTACCAGTCTCCTGTTGATTACGGTTGCCTTTTTATCTATGCCATGTTTGTCATTCTCCGGCAAAAGGCTGTCGGAAATGCAACGCGATTTTATCAACAACATGACCCACGAGTTCAAAAACGCCTATTTCCACCATCAACATTTCCACCGATGTGTTTTCGCAAAGTGGGAAAATTAAAGAGGATCCAAGATTAAACCGATATGCCGGAATGATCAAGGAGCAGGTACTTCGATTAAATACCCGGTGGAAAAGGTGAATTGGCTAAAATGGAACGCGATAGCATTGAACTTAACCTGGAAGAAATTGACCTTGCCAGGCTGACGCGTTCTAGCGCCCTCTCTGGAATTGAAGGTACACGAAAGAAAAAGGCACCCTGACGCCTCCTAGTTGGATGCCAAAAAACCCATGGTAACCGCCGACAAACTTCACCTGACCAACATTTTACACATCTGGCCGACAATGCCGTGAAATACACCAAGGGCGTACCGGACATCAGCATAGCCTTCAGGATGGTCCGGCGAACCATCTGGTACTCCGGAACATCGACAACGGCATTGGTATTTCAAAGGAGCACCAAAAACGTGTTTTTGATAAATTCTATCGGGTGCCAAAAGCAATGTGCACAACATTAAAGGATTGGACTAGGCCTGTTTTATGTCAAGAAAATGTGCCGCGAGCATCATTGGAAACTGAATCTTGAAAAGTCAGCCGGGCAAAGGCACCATCATAGAAATCGCAATGCCGCATTCCAAACGAGCAGCCGCTTCCTCGCACCAAAAGGACGAAGAAGTGCTCAGCAATTCCTGATATGACAAAGCCTCCACACCACTGTTTCGACCTGGAAGGATGCCCTATATTTTTTGGGGATTTTGTTGATGTGTACGCCCAGGCAACCGCAGGTAAGACTTATACGCACAGTTTGCCGTGGGGATGCCAATACCCTCCCCTGCTTCCTGATGATATGGTATCCTCCAGCAGCCTATCCCAGCCGGTGAGCAATTTAAAACCATTTCAACCTGCATGCAAGTATGGGGCAGGGCCCAACTCGATCGGCAATCGCTGGTGCTCAACGTAGGCGGCGGTGTTGTAGGCGACCTGGGGGGCTTTTGCGCCGCTACATTTAAACGCGGACTGGATTTTATGCAAGTGCCCACCACCTTACTTGCCATGACGGATGCTTCCATTGGCGGCAAACTGGGGGTTGATTTTCAGGGCATAAAACAGTATTGGCGTTTTCCGGCAACCTGCCGCCGTGCTCATCGACCCTGCTTTTACCTGAAAACACTGCCCCAACGAGAGTTGCGCAGTGGCATGGCAGAAGGTTACAAACACGCCCTCATTGGTGCACCACCGCTCTGGGACTTCTGGCAGACAAAAAATGGATGATATTTCTTCATGGGACAAAGCCGCATGGCTGCCCGTGCTGAAGGAATCTATCAATGTTAAGGTAACAGTAGTGTTTCAGGACCCCCTGGAAAAAGGGCTTCGGGCTGTCCTCAATTTTGGCCATACCATTGGCCATGCCTGGAGAGCCGCTGGTGGCTGAACAGTGCCGACCCACTGACCCACGGCGAGGCTGTTGTCATCGGCATGTTGTGTGAACTGGCTATCCGTGATGCAGCAAAAGCAACTCGGCTGGCTGCGGTGTTGCTCCGGCGTTTATCCCTTCCAGCGGGTACCCGAGGAAAGCTTTCAGGAGGTTTGGAACCATATGTTACAGGATAAAAAGAACCAGGGCGGAGCGGTTCGCATGGCCATTCCGGGCGAAAAACCGTTTGAGCTGCAACTGGTCACTATTTCCGCCCAGGAAACGGAAGCCGCCTTGCGCTGGTACAACAGCTTGCGATGACAGCGAAATAGCAGCTCCCATTTTTCTCCAAAATTATGCTCCACCTTTGCGCTTATGAAAATTTTACTCATCGAGGACGAGCACGAGCTGGCGCAAACTGTGCGGGAATACCTGCAACTTGAGGGATACCTGGTGGAATGGGCGGCCGACTATCCGCTTGCTGTAGAAAAAACGGCCTTGTATGCGTACCGCAGGGCCTTCAGTTCGTGTGGAACCCCGTTTTGTTCAATTGGCACAATTTGGCATCACACCAGCCAACTTGCAATACCAGCTGCAAACAGCGTTGGAGGGCAATGTAGTGGGTAAGCTGTATGAGCCAGAGCAGTTGTCGGATATCCGGATGGTATACCCGAACAACCGCAACCTGAGCATTGAAGACCTTCGCGAGATGCAGATTTTTCTACCCAACGGCAGCCTAAGCCCATTACCGAGCTGCCGAAATAAGCCTTGATGAGGGCGAAGCAGAGATCGAGCGAGAAAACCTGCAAAATGATGGGTGTGGTAAGCGGCCGACTCGACAACCGCGACCTGGGCAGTGTCATGCGCGACATTCAAAAATCGATTCCAACCCAAGTATCGCTACCTCCGGGGTATCACATTCAATATGGTGGCGCATTTGCGGAGCAGCAGCAGTCGTTTCGCGAGTTGCTGCGTATTTTGATCATTGCCAGTTTGCTGGTATTTGGCGCCATCTTGTTTTTGTTTCGGGATATCCGCATTGCCTTGCTGATTTTATTTGTGGCGGTATTGGGGATTTCCGGGAGCTATGCATTGCTGTATCTGACCCATACGGCGTTAAATGTAGGCAGCTATACCGGATTGATAATGATTGTAGGGATCATTGGAGAAAATGCTATTTTTACTTTCCTGCAATTCCGCGAAACACTGGAAGGTGGCAAAACGCCGGAAGACGCGGTGGTGTATGCCATTTCCACCCGGCTTAGGCCAAAATTGATGACCGCGCTGGGCGCCATCATTGCCTTGATGCCCCTGGCACTGGGGATTGGTACGGGGGCCCAGCTGCACCAGCCACTGGCCATCGCTGTGACTGGCGGTTTTTTAGCGGCATTGCCTTTGTTGCTGATTGTTTTGCCGACAGGAATTTTGATGTTGTATGGCGGTAAAAACCCCAGCGCCAATTAAGCAGCGAAAAAGGAAAGTGTAAAAACAAAATTTTTAACCTCCCTGATACATGCAACACACTAAAAAAAAACCGACGGTTATTCTCAACGAACTGCTGCGCACCAACGATGAATCGCTGCGCAAGCTGCATGAAATTGTAGATTCGACGATGCAGGAAGAAAATCTGATTGTACAAAACCTGCTGAACCCTCCTGCCGATGTGTTGTCGCGCGGGCAACGTATTTCCGATAAAGTAGCGCGCTTTGGTGGCAGTTGGGGTTTTATCATCATGTTTGGCATTGTGCTCTTTTTTTGGATCCTGTACAACTCGATGGTGCCCAAGGGGCCGAATTTGACCCGTATCCGTTTATTTTGATGAACCTGATTTATCGTGTATTGCCGCCTTGCAGGCGCCGGTCATTATGATGTCGCAAAATCGAAAAGAGGAAAAAGACCGGCAGCGGGCAGAAAACGACTATTTGGTGAACCTAAAAGCCGAACTGGAGGTGCGCAACCTTCACCGTAAAATTGACTTGCTGATGGAGGAGCAAATCAGTCGTTTTGATCGAAGTACAGCAAGTGCAGTTGAAGTTGCTGGAGGACCTGACTGCGAGAAAGTAGAATTCGCCTCCCATTTTTCTCCAAAATTGCCCTCTACCTTTGGCTCATCATTCACACCAGTAAACTTCATCACCATGAAAAAATTAGTTTTTCTTTTTGTCTTGGGCTTAGCGCCAGTGCTATGGCGTGTGCCCAAAAAAACACCACCCAAGGCGGTATCAGATGCTTTTGCGCTGAAATTTTCAAAAGTGGAAGAACTGAAATGGAGCCATGAAAAAGAATGGCGACTGGGAAGCAGAGTTCGAGCAGGACGAAGTGGAAATGTCGGCGAACTTCAACACTGCAGGTCAGTGGCTTGAAACCGAAACGGAGATAAAAGTAGCGGATCTTCCGGCAGCCGTTCGCACAGCACTCCAGGGAAAAAAAGTAAAAGAAGCAGCAAAAATTATGCGTGCCGATGGCACCACGGTTTATGAGGCAGAGGTAAAAAGGAAAGACATGCTTTTTGACGACAGCGGTAAAATGCTTTCAGAAGAAAAGGATTAGTCAGGCCATTAAGGTTTATTATTTTCAAAGGGCAGTGCTTCCAGTGCTGTCCTTTTTTGTGCGCGGGAACAAGAGAGCAGCGCAAAGGAATTACCCACAAAAAAACAGCCGCACAAGTCAAACTCGTACGGCTGTAGTTTTTTGGAAACCAGTTTCTGGTTATTCTTCGTCGAAGCGAATTTCCTGAATTTTTAGTGTGTTGCCAGCGGCTTTAAGGTACAGGTAAACCCGGTAGCTGCCGTTGGTAGCACTGAGGTTACCGATACAGTAGCGGTCGCTGTTTTCGCGGCTGGTGCCTTCGTGTACCTGCTGGAACGACTTGGGCTTGTTGCTGCTAAAGAAGCTGCGCACCACTTCGGTGGCTTTGGCCTTGGGGTAAAGTTGCTCATTGTCTTTGATGGAGATTTCGACGTTGTCGGCAAAATATTTGGACAGCGTTTCCACATCTCCGGAGCTGAGCGCTTGGGTGATAGCATCCAGGTTCGGGTTGCCCTGATAACCAAAGGCTAGTGCAGGGGCAAACAAAAGCAGGAAAAGCAGATTTTTCATTACGAACAGTTTAGGTTTGATAAAGCGGCTTTTATACCGTGTTACTCTTTGTACGTTTGTGTTTCCCTTATGTAACTGACAAACACATCGTTTTAGTGTTAATGCAAAGTTAAAAGATATAAACGCTTTTGTAATGTGTTCCGTATGGTGGCAATGTTAAAGTGTCTTGAACACATCGATATTTAACATTTTACCTGTTTTAGGGCTTCGCCGGATAGATAAACAAGGCACTGGTAGCATCAGATTAAACCATACCATGCCCCTTATGCCTTTGCCTTGCCAGTCGATAGGGCAACGCTCCTGCAGGGATTTGAAGTGAGCCTCAGGTTATTTTGGCCTGTACCGGGGTGTATCACCACTTTCCCGATTTGCTCTAGTGGGTGCTCCCCCTGTTCATCTACTGCTTCAAAGCCGCTTTTGAAAACAATACTCCGGAATATTCTGATCAAACTGAATACTGGTTATGCGGTATTCGGTGCCCTTGCCATCTTTCAGCATGTCTTTGTAAACAACCGTTTTTGGAAACCAGCGGCCGGAGATTTTTTCCACATCTTTCAGCACTGTTTTTTTGAGCAGTTGACCGCTCTTGGCATACATTTCTTGCTGTAGCGGCACAAAGCGCTCGGCATCCACCCAAATTTTTTGCCGTTGGTAGGCCACGTCGCTCACCATTGCTTTAAGATCAAGTACCTGGCACACACGATTGTCGATGGTTTCTTTCCCGGCCACTTCTGCGGTGTACATATCGGTAAGTTTCCGGTCTTCCATCATGTCTTCGTAAGACAGGTCGGAGCCCATGACCGATTGCCGGAGCATGTGCCCGGAAATTTGAATAATCCTGTCGGTGGAGGGAGAATATGTCCACAATTGATTGTCCAGTTTCAGCATTTTGGTGCCTTTCTCCCTGGCGGGTGCGAGGTATTCGGTCAGCGACTTGTTGGAACCTTCCGACCAGGCTTTGGCGCTGATGCTTCGGTCGTTTCGCCTGCCATGAATGACCATGACCGATTCAACAATCCGGGTTTTTTGGACGACATATTTTCATCTACCTTTTTTAAAATCCGATCCGCTTCAGGGGAATAGGGCTGGAATGAAAATCCGAGAAAAAGGCTCAACAACAACAGGTTTTTCATACTTCTAATTCTTTAAACAACTGCGCGGTGTTCCTTTTGTAAATGCCCAAACCCGATAGAATATTGCCCAGTACCATGGAAAACAGCCCTGGAATAAATCCGATATAATACGATTGGGGTGTAATCATGGCTTTGTAAACAGAGGGCACCATCATGGAGGCATTTTTTGTGACAGAAGTGAAATCGATACCGTGTTCCTGCAAATAGTAGGAAACGGACAGGCCCAGCAAGGTTCCGAAAAAGTAGCCCACGAGCCCAATGATGATGGCTTCGTAAATCAGGGTTTTTAAAGATGTGGTTTTTGGCTTCGCCCAAAGCCAGCCTAATGCCAAATTCGTTGTAGCGGCGAAGGCCACCTAATAATCCGGTATTCCATAACACAATGGACATGGCGAAAACAAAAATAAACACGAACATGCCCGACATGGTGTTCGAGTAATCGATCAGGGCGCCCAGGTCATTTTGTTCTTTCAGGCGAGCCATTACCGGTGCAAATTCATCGTTGTCTTTGCTGTAGGCCTTGTTAAAAGCAGTGGAAGTGGCTTCGGCTTTTGCATCGTTGTAAATGCCGTCTTTGAAAAAGCCCAGGATTTCTCCTGCGCCATCTTCAATATCCAGCATTTGCTGTGCATCGGCCAGGTCGATGATAACTGAACCCCGGTCAAGTGCACCTGCGCCAAACCGAATGGTACCCACGATCTTGAAGTTTTTAAAACTCATGCTGCCGTTCATGGTGGAGCCGAAAAAGTGATTTCCTCCCCAAGCCGGATTTTTATTTTTCTGCAAATGAATGGCTGATCAACACTTCTCCCAGCGCCTTGGGTAGTCGGCCGCTGACCAGCGAAGTTTCAATTTTCAGACGCTCTACCTCCCCACTGCCAGGGTCCAGCAGTTGTATGGCAAGCCCGCTGGCAGGGCCCTGTGCCCGGGTCTCACCGTTTGCGTCTGGAAGGTCCATGAGGCCGCCGAAATGGATGCGTTGTACCCATTGCAGGTCTGGAAATTCGCGTTCGAGTTGCCCGGTTAATTCCTGCGCGCCCAGGATGGCCAGGTCATTGGGTTGTTGCTGCGCGTTTTCAGCATACGCACGGGTCTGCACTTTTACATGGCCGGTGGTGAATCGGGCGTTCAAATCCACCATGTCGCCCCTTACCCCCTTCATAAAAGTGCTGAGCAGAACTGTTAGGAAAACACCAATGGTGATGATGATAATGGGCAGCAGGCTCCGACTGTGGTCGCGGAGCAGACCCCTAAACAAGAAACTGATCATTGCAATTTTCCTTTTAATGCGTCGGTGGGGTTCATTTTGGCAATTTTTCTGGTGGGCAGATAACTGACAATGGTAGCAGATATAACCACCAGCAGGGTGGTACTCAGGATGAGTCCAGCGCCGTACGCAGGGTAAATGCGGTCTGCGATGGCAATACCATGTTGTTGGAGTAGCCGGGAATAGCGAACCCATTTTTCGACATATAGGCAAAAAGCGGTACCGTAAAAGAGCCCCAAGTAAGGTTGCCAGTAAGCTGGTGATGCTGCCCTCCAGCGTAAAGAGCCCGATCACTTGTCCTCGGGTCATGCCCAGGGCTAAACGCCGATTTCTCGTTGGCGTCGGAAAATGGAGAGCACCTGCGTATCAAAAATAGCCAGCAGAGCGATGGTCAGGAGCATCAAATAAATGATGTACCCGCTCTTTTTTAGATTGGATGATGGTATCCAGGTCGGCGAGCAAAAAGCGATGATCTTTAAAATTCCAGCCCGCTAGGGTCGGCGCCGGAGCATCTTTTTGAAGCACGATCATCGTGGCTTCTCCTTCCAGTTTGGTCATTTCCCAAAGTGTTTCAAGGGGCAACCAAACCTGGCCTTGATCGACGCCGGGAACGTTGGCGTTGAAAATTGCTGCGATTTGAATTTCCCGTGCGTCGAAGGTGCCGTTTTTATCACGCCAGCGGAGCAGGACCTGGTCACCAACGGCGAGTTTGTTGTCTGCTGCCATGCGCTTGCCGATTAAGGCTGGGATGGCGTCCTGGTGTACACGCAGCGCTGCTGTGGGGAGGGAAAGCACCTTTGGCCAGGTGGAATACCTTTTTACCTGAACCGATTGCACATTCCCGCCGGTAAATAGAGCCCTGAACGATTAGGACAGGCGCTATGGTGCTACCATTGAGGTTGGCCGGAATGGGGCCTTGTGCATCCTGCAAGCAGAATGCATCGTATGGATCATAGTGCTGCTGCCAGAGTTGGCCGCCCCGATTTCAGTTAATGGTATCGTTACGCCGCTGGTTCCGCCAACGATCATCCCATTGTAAAAAATAATAATGACAAAGGAAAACGACAGCACCAGCACATTGAGCCAGGTTCGCATGCCGGCGCCCATCAGGTTTCGGTAGGCTAATGTTAACAAGAGCATGGCGTTATTTTTTGTGGTGAGGCATTGTCAGTTCATCTTTTTCAACGGCGCCATCTCTCAGGAATATGATTCTGTCGAGGTATTGCATGACTTTTTCGTCGTGGGTTGAAAAAATGAAAGTGGTATCCAATTCCTGATTGAGTTGTTTCATCATTTTCAGGATGTTGTGCGAATTTTGGGCATCGAGGTTGGCTGTTGGCTCATCCGCCAATACGATTTTAGGGCGTTTCACCATGGCGCGCGCCACGGCCACCCGCTGGCTTTCGCCGCCCGAGAGCTGTGCTGGCCGCGAGTTGGCTTTGTCCACCAAACCCACCCATTCCAGGGCTTCCATGACAGCTTTTTTGCGTTCAGTAGCGCCCATTTTAAGCAGGAGCAGTGCAAATTCCACGTTTTCGTAGACCGTATACACGGGGAGCAGGTTGAACACCTGGAAAATAAACCCGATGTTTTCATTGCGCAGGCAGGCGGCCTCTTTGTGGATAGGGCAGCAATTGATTTGCCCAGTACAGTGGCCTTCCGCTGCTGGGCGAATCGAGCGATCCGATGATGTTAAGCAGCGTCGTTTTACCTGATCCACTGGGACCAACCAGTCCGGCGAATTCTCCTTTTCCAAACACCAAATCAATGTCTTTCAAGGCTGTGAACTCCCCTTTCCCAACGGGGAATCGCTTGGTAAGGTTTTCAAGGGCAATAATGGTTTCCTTATTCATAGGATATTAATGGTTGTAGGTAAGCATCAATTGAATGCCTTTTCCTGAAAAGCCTGAGGTTGTTGGAAGCATCTTGTTGGAACAGCTGTTTCTGTTTCGGGTTCCAATAGGCAATCAGGTAAAAAGTGAGGTTGTTGAACTGTTTTTGCCAATTGATAAAATTGTAGAGGTGTTTATTGGTGTAGTCGTAATATAAAACGGCGCTCAGGTTGTCGAAGAGCCCGATTGGATAGGCCAGGGTGAGCGCGGAGAGGGTGTTGGGGTTGGAAAAGGCGAATGCTTTTTTATCGTAAGCAATGAGCAGTTGCTCCGTAATCACGCTCAATCCGTTTCCAAACCCGAAGGTATAATCAGCCCCTAGATTGAGGATGGTTTGATTGGTGAGAGTGCCCAGTTTGGCACTTTTATGGGTCCAGGATCCTTCCACCCAAAGCCCTATGCCGAGGTCCCATTTTCCGTCGAACCCGATTCGATTTTCCGGAATTTTTTCAAAAGCCAGCGAATCGATACCCAGATTGAGCGTGTTGGCCGTTCGGTAATGGTAGGCAATGCCGCCTTCGCCTTTGGGTAGCGGCGCTTGAAAACGGCCACCAAATTCCGGTATTTTTTTATTCGTTTGTATTTGTTCCCAACCACGCACTTTTTCATTGCCATACAGGGCCCAGAGCCAGATGTTGGCGTTGTTCAGGAAATAATACCGACCTAAAAACGCCCCATACGCCGGTGGTGAGCCGGAGCGGATCACGGGCATCAATTTGATCGAACCACATGAGGGGCCGAAGCACCGAGGCGGCGCCGAAACTGATTTTTTGTAGTCCTGCCCGTAACTCAAACTGTTTGCCGGAATATCGAACCCAGGCACGATAAGGCAATAGATTGCCATCGGCATGTGCGGTATCAAAAAGGTGCATGCCCGCGCTGCCGTACAAGTTGGCGGAGAGTTCGAGTCCGAAGAGGGTGGTGTCTTTTAATTTGCGTTCCAGGGTAAATTCCGGGATATAGCGCGCACCAAATTGAAGGTTTAAATCGTAATCGGGGTTAAAATGACTGTATGCGCTGAGCTGACCATTAAGCTGGAGGCTGGTGCGCAGGGTGTCATTTTGCGCTCCGGCATCCAATGGGCAAAAGTAAATGACCAGCAATAAAACAAGCGCCTTTTCGTGATACATGGCTTAGGGCCCGACTGCTGTGGGTGTCCAAATGTAAGTAATTTGCAGGTCAGCAGAGCTTAGGCAAGCAAAATCAAGCCTCCTTCACCCACATTTTCAACTTGTCGTCGAAAAGAGATTGTTGTAGGCTGTAAGAAGCCGGCACTTCCTCCAAAAAACTAAAATAGGTTACCAGCCGGGTGCCGGGCGGCATGCTGTCCAGTTGTTCACGCACAAATTTGGAATAGGAAAAATACAGATCTCGATGGGTTTCTGTTGTTTGATCGATCATAAAATCCGACCAGATGTTCTCATAAAAGGCGTTGTAAAAATACACCGCGTCGAACTGGTCGAAACGGATGTCGATGATGTTCGAATGTAAGAACTGAACATTTTGGATTTGGTGTTTCGCAGTAAGTTCGGAGGCTACAAGATGCAGCTGTTGCCGTTGCTCAATTCCCGTAAATGCTCCTTCCGTACAGGAAGCCCCGACCATACAAAACTTTCCCGCGCCCGACCCAATATCCAACACCTTTTTTCCGGGGGCTGTTACCAAAAAAGCGGCAGCAGCTTTTGCTACCTCTACGGGCGTAAAATAAAAAGCGGCAATTTTCTGGACGGAAGCACTGTACAGCCTGTCAAAGGTTTCATCGCTCACGGGCAATCCGGACTTCAGTTGCTGAAAAACCATTTGTTTTAGGTGGTGCACACTGTTGACGCCATGAAGGAAACTCCATTTCTTTGCGTCTTGCGCCTGTTTACAATGTAAATCTAACAAATGGCGGTTGAATAAGTTGAAAATGGGGCACCGGCTCAAAAAAAGCCCGTACCGGGCAAGTCGGTACGGGCAGCACACTGCGAACGAAAATCGCTAGATCAATCCGGATTCATTTATCCAGCTCAAACAAGCGAAAAGCCATTATAAGATCTTTCATTGTTTTGTTGTAAGCACCCGGATTGCTGTTCAAATGCTTTCCCATGGCATTAACCCATGGTTCCCAGTCCATGCCTGATTTTTGCCGTAGGCTGGCGGGCCAATCCTGCGCTGCCAGGTAGATGCTGAAGTCGCGGAAGCTCTCCCAGGGCGTATTGTACTGGCGGTAGCAACGACCCTGGAGCTCTACCGTTGCGCCGTCCCAGGCATCGCCACAGGGCAGGGCCATGAAATCATTGGCTTGTTGTGCCAGTTCCGACTTTCCGGCGTTGCTGCTGATGCAGGCATGTGCCAGTAAGATCGAAGCCGGAATGCCAAATTTTTTATGTTCCGCAATAGCCGTTTTGCTGAAGCGCCGTAAAAATGCCTCTGTCGCGGAGGGTTGAACGTTGGCAGCCGGGCCTACCGACCCGCCGCTAAACAGGTTCATTTGATCGTTGTGTTGGGTCGCCAGGGAATTTTCCGTAAATTTTTCCTGAACGATTGGTTGGACTGTTTGGCCAGGGGGTGGTTGTACAGCAATGCGGATTTTATTCCGAAAAATAGCGGCAAGCACCAGTAGCAGTAACGCCAGGATAAACCAGTTGGATTTGATAAAACGCATAAACATAGCTGAGCGATTGAAAGATGTTGCATCTTCACCACCCAACCGACTAAACCGGCCGATTTTTGTAATCCACTGATTTTTAGATAGATGGATCATTTTTGGTGAGTTTTACGAAATATTAAAATGCATCCGACTGTTTATGTTCAGGGCAAAATTAAACTTATTGTTTTAAATATACAACAAATTGTTTTTATTTTGTGTCATATTTTTTTGAACGTGTAAACCACATCCCGTAAACCCCTGGGTTTTATGGAGAAAGAAGGACTTTTCCAGGGTAACCCCTGCTCAATTGTTTATTTTTGCTCCGTAAGCTCTTTTCCCCCGACCCCGCAACCACTCCTCACACAATGAACCTCACTCAGGCACATTCCGCCCTCAAAAAATATTTTGGTTACGACCAGTTCCGGCCCATGCAGGCCGATATTATCCAATCGGTATACGACGGAAAAGATGCACTTGTGCTCATGCCTACCGGTGGTGGCAAAAGCATTTGCTATCAGATTCCTGCGGTTACAATGGATGGTCTTGCGCTGGTGGTCAGCCCGTTGATTGCACTTATGAAAGATCAGGTGGAGGGGCTTCGTGCCAATGGCGTGCCAGCGGCCTTTATGAACAGTTCGATGAGCAGCAGCGACCAGACAGCGGTTGAAAATGCTGCACTGGCCGGCCAGATTAAGATCCTGTATGTCAGCCCGGAGAAGCTGGTCTCTCAAAGCTTCCAACCACTCCTTAAGCGGATCAGGATTAGTTTGTTTGCCGTAGACGAGGCCCACTGTATCTCCGCCTGGGGGCACGATTTCCGGCCGGAATACACGCAGCTGAAATTTTTGAGGGCACAATACCCCGGCGTGCCCTTGTTGGCGCTCACGGCAACAGCCGATAAACTTACCCGAAGGGACATCCTGGCACAGATGGACATGAACGATGCTGAGGTATTCGTGTCTTCCTTTGACCGGCCGAATATTTCCATTAATGTTCTGCCTGGGCAGCGTCGATTTGAGCAGTTGGAGGCTTTTATCAAACAGCGTCCGGGACAATCGGGCATTATTTATTGTCTGGCACGGCGTACCTGCGTAGAGTTGGCGGAAAAACTTATGGCCAAGGGATACAAGGCTGCACCATACCATGCCGAACTGCCCTCAGCCTTGCGCAATAAAATTCAGGACGACTTCATCAACGATCGAACGCCGATCATTTGCGCCACCATCGCATTCGGGATGGGGATTGACAAAAGCAATGTGCGCTACATCATCCACTACAACCTTCCCCGCAACCTGGAGGGTTATTACCAGGAAATTGGAAGGGCGGGCCGCGACGGGCTCCCCTCTGAAGCGCTCCTCTTTTTCAGTTATGCTGATGTACAAACCTACCGGCAAATGTTTGAATCTGGAGAAGCCAGCCAGGAACAAAAGGACCTCAAGATTGCCAAGCTCAACAGGATGTACCAGTTTGCGGAGGCGCCGGTGTGCCGGCGAAAAACCGTACTTAATTATTTTGGGGAAGCGTACGAAGATAGTTGTGGCAATTGCGACATCTGCAGAAACCCGCCTAAGAAATTTGATGGAACGGTTGCGGTGCAAAAAGCCTTGTCGGCCCTCCTTCGAACGGGTGAAAAGGTGGGCATGAACCTGCTTGTTGATGTGCTGCGCGGCAGCCAGCGCAGGGAGATTTACGAAAATGGTTTTCATCAGATCAAGACTTACGGTGCTGGCAAAGAATACAGCTTCGATGAGTGGATTTACCTCCTGTCGCAAATGCTGCACATGGGCCTGCTTGAAATTGCTTACGATGAGCACAGCCGGTTGCGGGTCACGCAATCGGGTAAAGACATGCTCTACGCACAAAAACAAGTACCCCTCGCATTGCCGCCAAGCCCCAAAGCAGCCACAAAAAAGGCGGAGCCTGCCACCCGTCCGGTATCCCAAACCCAACAATTGCGTCAGGAGCTACTCGACCGGCTAATCCAACTCCGCAAAAAGTTGTCGCAACAAGAAGGTGTGCCGCCCTATATTGTTTTTTCGGATGTTACGCTTCATGCTTTGGCCGACAAACGCCCACTGACCGATCTCGACCTGCTGCAAATTTCAGGTATTGGAGAACGCAAACTGCAGCGCTACGGAGATGCCATTTTAAACTGCATCCGGGAGTTCGTCATGGAAAAAGTGGAGGGTGGGCAAAACCTTTCCGGAAGTACCTACCTGCAAACCTGGGAAATGTTTCAGCAGGGAGAGCCCATCGAAGCCATCGCACAAACGCGTGGTATCAGTCCGGTTACGGTTATTAGCCATTTGGCTGTAATGTACGAGCGCGGGGAGATGATTGACATTCACCAGTGGGCATCGCCGGAAGAACTGGATATTATCAAAGGCGCGCTTCCGCTATTTCAGGAACCCTACCAAATGAAGGATATTTTCGAGCATTTTAACAAACGCTACGACTATGATAAGATCCGATGGGGAATTGCAGACTGGAAACGGGCGCAAAAATTTAAGTGAACTACTAAAGCTTGCCGGGACGCAGGGCCCTAAAAACGAAAAAGCCGCAGCGCTCGTTTGCGCTGCGGCGGTTTCCCGTATATAATCTCATGAAAAGTCTTCGATGTTGTGTGTCAATCTTTCTGCTCGTGTTCGTGTCCCGTCGTTGTTCGTTGTTGACAATACAAAAGTGCAGCAAAGCATAAAGTCTGCAAAGGACAAAAATAAGGTTTTGTTGATGAAAAATAAATAAAAAACTTCTTTTTGTGATTGTAAAAAACTGATAATCAAAATATTATAATTATTTTTTGTTGATAAAAAACAACAAAAAGGCCCTTAGTTTATTCCATAAAAACTTTGAGAAAGGTAAAAAAATGTTGGAGAGCCCGATTTTTTGGTTGTTTCAAGGGTGATACGGAGCATCGGAGGAGCGGCCCTTGCTGCTACAAACTGTATATCCTAGTTTAGGTGCATCGCTTCGCAAAAGCGTTTTTCCTGCAACAACAAGCAGATGTGGAAGTTGGACCATTTTGCGGACGCCAGGCGTTGTCGTCAAGGCCAGGGAAAAATACCCAACAAATAACCAGCAGGGCCCTAAAAACGAAAAAGCCGCAGCGCTCGTTTGCGTCGCGCCGGTTTCCCGTATATAATCTCATGAAAAGTCTTCGATGTTGTGTGTCAATCTTTCTGCTCGTGTTCGTGTCCCGTCGTTGTTCCTTGTTGACGTTACAAAAGTGCGACAGGTTGGTTGAGATATAAAGGACAAAAAAGCAATTTTGTTGATCTTTATCAATCGTTTTTGTTTTGTATTTAATTGATAATAAAGTATTTATATTTTTATTTGTTGAAAAAAAAGATCAAAAACACCATGAATTTATTTAAAAAATAAATGCAAAAAATGAAAATTGAGGGCTGTGGGTTGCAAAATGGCGCTGATTGCCGCGCTCGTTTCACTGAGATGAAAGGGCATAAAAATAAGAAAGCCGCAACGCTCGTTTGCGTTGCGGCGATTTCCCGTATATAATCTCATGAAAAGTCTTCAAAGTTGTGGGTCAATCATCTCGTGTTCGTGTCCCGTCGTTGTGCTTTATTGACAATACAAAAGTGCGGCATTTGTTTTGGGTTGTAAAAGACAAAATCCAGGCTTTGTTGATGACAAATGGGAGCCAACCAAATTACCCCGACTTTATAAATAACTGAATCAAAACGAATTAATAACAAAGCCTAGTATCCAATTGTTGAAAAAACAGGGGATTGTCAGTGTTTTTTGACAAAACATTAACGAATTACACCCTTATCGCGGTGCGCTTACGGGCATGTTGGTGTCGTAGGTACCTTTGATAACCGGGCTTTGCCGGTTGCCGGTGTAGTCGCGCACATTGTTGTATATGAAGTCAAAGAGTTCCTGCACGGATACAATTTTATCGTTGTTTTTGTCTGCGTCTCCTTTCAAGCCGCGAATAAGAAAATGGCTGAACACTCCCTGCCGAAGCCCGGAGGATTCCAGTGAGGTTTCTTCGGCTTTCGACGACATGATTAGGGCGGTACCCGATACAGACCTCGAGAGTGTTTGGTAATACTGGTTCAAGACCGGCTCTGTTTCGCCCGAGCGCATGGCAAAAATACTGCCTGAGTGACAAGCGTCTGCCAGGCAAAGTTTGTACTTGGCTTTAGAGCGGTTGAAGGCAGCGGCGATTTCGTCGTGTCCGAGTTTGTTGTTAAAACCATCGAAATCGATGGGCAGGAAAGAGCCGTTCAATCCATGACCGGAGAAGTAAAAGATCACCAGGTCTTTGTCGGATGCCATGGCAAACACATCATTGATGGTTTCCAGGATATTTTCACGGGTAGCCTCCTCGTCGATGAGGATACGCACCTGATCGTCGGGTAAGGCACCTCCTTCGGGGCTCTTGAGGAAAGCATAGAAACGATAGGCATCATCATCGGTGTAGCGGAGTACCGGCATGTGATCATAAGCGGCAACGCCCACCACAACGGCATATACCTTTGCCAGGGCAAGTGTTTCAACTGCAGCAGGACTGGCAGGCACAGTGTTTTCGGCCAGCGGTGCGTAGTTCTCTGGCGCTGTTTTTCCAATATACTCACCTGCTTTCCAGTAGCCGTCTACAATGGTCTGGTCGTGCAGGTAAAGGGTGCCTTTGCCATTGAAGGCCCCATCGGCCCATTCTCCGCGATATCGGTCGCCATTAGAGTACAGGCATAGGCCATACCCATGGGGTTGGCTGTTTTGAAACGCGCCTTCGAATCTGGCGGCTCCTTCTTTGTAGATGAAAACGCCGGTACCCGCCTCACAATCGCCGGTTATGCAGCCAACCTGGCCACTTTCAATCAGACTGGCACCAATAAACTCGCCATCATGCCATTGTCCCGACTCCACAGTACCGTGTTGGTGATAACGTATACCCGAGCCATTGGGGAAGTTTTCCCGAAACTGGCCTACGTATTTGTCGCCGTTGGCAAAATGAAAGGTGCCACTGCCCTGAAATTTTCCATTGACAAATTCGCCTTCATATTTACTACCATCGGGATAGGCGAAAATGCCGCTTCCGCTTTTACAGTCGCCACTGAGGCAGCCGGACTGGATGTTGGTACCATCGTCCTGCTGTTCTTCTTTTTTTCCGGCGATATATTCCTCCAGCACATTGCCTGCCTCGTCCACGGGCTTCCCCTTTTTCCAGCTTCCCGTGCGTTTGGTGCCATCGGCGTAGGTTTTAGTGCCTTTTCCTTCCGGATAACGGTTTTTCCATTCTCCGCTATACTTCGATTTATCGGTGTAGTAGCATACGCCAACGCCATCAATTTCGCCGTCTTTAAAAGAGCCGACATATTTTGCACCGGAAGGATACACATAGGTACCCTGTCCGTTGATGCAATCGCCAGAAATGCACTGCGCCCCGAGGTAAGCGGGTAGCGCCAGCAATAAGAGTAAGGTGGACAGAAAATTTTTATACATAGATTTTAAAACGCTGGAGGGGAGAAGGGATTAGAGCGAACATTACAGCAAAGCAGCTTATAATGCTAATATTAACATTTTTAAGGTCTCTTTTATTGTTGCCAAAAATTAAATGAGGCGTTAACTGGATTCTGGTGACAGTTGGTAGAGCCCCGGCAGGTTGCGACCCAAATCATCGTAATCCAGGCCATACCCCACTACAAAGCGGTTATCTATGTCGAACCCAACGTGGTCTACCTCCACCGGAAATTCCATGGCGTCCGGTTTACGCAAAAAGGTAACCGTACAAATGGATGCCGGCTCCATGGCGCGCAGGTGGTTGATGAAAAAATGCAGGGTGCGCCCAGTATCTACGATGTCTTCTACGATGATGATGTGCCGGTCTTTGAGGTTTTTTTCGAGTCCCATCACCGTTTGTACATCGCCGCTGGAGCGGGTTCCCGAATAAGAAGACAGTTTAACAAACCCTACTTCACAATCGCTGTCAAATGCACGCATTAAATCAGCGGCAAATACAAATGCACCGCTTAAGATGCTGATGAAAAGCGGGTTTTTCCCGGCGTATTGTTCCGTCAAAATTTTGCCCAGTTCACCGACACGCGCTTGAATGTCCGTTTCACTGATCAAGGGCACAAATCGGAGATCGTGCAGTTGAATGAAATCTCTGGTTGGCATAGCAAAGGAGTTTGGATCCCTGCAAAGGTAGGCTTTGGTTGCTTTGGAAACAGGCAGGAGTGCACTTTTAGTTCGGGGTGAACCCGAAGGGTGGTGTATAAAGCCAGGATCAATGTGAAACATTCCCGTAAATAGTACCTTTGAGAAATGGCATTGTTATCATTTCATCAAACAGATTGCCCCGAGGCGGGGTGTGACGAAGCGGGCCGGGGCTGTTTGGCCGGCCCGGTTTTTGCCGCAGCGGTAATATTGCCCATCGATTTTTACCACCCTTTGCTGAACGATTCGAAACAGATGAGTGAAAGGCAGCGCAACGAATTGCGCGGCATCATCGAATCGGAAGCCATGGCCTGGGCCGTTGCCCGGCTGGATCCCCTGGAAATTGACCGAATCAATATTTTGAAAGCCTCTATTGGCGCCATGCATAAGGCCCTCGATGAACTCTCAACGCCACCTGGGTTCATCCTTATTGATGGCAACCGTTTTTATCCCTACCACCGGACCCCACACCTAACCGTCGTAAAAGGCGACGGAAAATACGCGTCCATTGCCGCGGCTTCTGTGCTGGCCAAAACGCATCGGGATGAATGGATGGAGCATTTGGATTTACATTTTCCAGCCTACGGTTGGAGGCAAAACAAAGGCTACCCAACCCAGTCGCATCGGGAAGCCATCCGGCTCTACGGTATCACGGCACATCACAGGAGGAGTTTCCAACTGTTGCCACGGGGGAACAGGGCGTGTTGTTTTCGGATATACCCTAATGCTACATCTACCCAAGTTAGTTTTGGGTTTTCTCAGTTTTGCTGCGCAAAATATCCGCGATAGCACAGACCGCTTTTTTATTAAAATCCCACCTTGGTCAACTACCAACTTTATTATGCCATTTTCGGCATAATAAAAGCCTGCAACCACCGGCTGCAGGCTTAGTATGGACTTTCGTTTTGATGTCGTTCCTTATCTCGAACTCTTGATGAGTTTTTCGGTATGGGTTTTTCCATCCACTGTAATACGGATGAGGTAAAGCCCGTCGGGCATGTTGTCAAGCCCCAGTGTTTCGTTGAAATCCGTGCTGTGGCTGTTGTTTGCTTCCCAAACAATTTGACCCAGCATGCTCATTGCCTGCACCCGGATATCGGCTGGATGATCCAGTCGCAGGGTAAGCCATGCGGTACCGCTGGTAGGGTTCGGGCGGAGTGACAGTTCGGTTAGCCCTTCTATTTCACCACTGCTGGTGTTGCCAATGCTTACTGTCAGCATATCGGTACAGCCCAAGGCATCGGTTACGGTTACGCTGGCCTGGCCTACGGGCAGGTTGGTGGCCGTGGCCGTTGTTTGCCCGTCGCTCCAGAGATAAGTATAAGGTGCATTTCCAATGCCTACAGTAACTGTAGCAGATCCGCTTGGCATTCCGGGATTAGATGCGGTAGTGGTGGCGGTCAATTGCATGCTGGCTGGGCAAGCCAGGATATTGATGTTGTCAAAATCCACCCAGTAGTCGCCAACGCCCCAGAATCCGGCAAAACGGATGCGTACGGCTTCGCCAGCATATTGCCCCAGCCCAAGTTTTACCGTTTTCAAACCCACCATGGGCGTATGTGTAGTAGAGTTGATGGTGTAGATAGTTTGGTAAGTTGAACCACAATCGGTAGAAATTTGTACGTCGATATGGTCGGTGGCCGATAGCACTGTTGCAACAGTTCCGGCGCTGTAATTGGTGATCCTGTAATCGAACTTCAGCGTGTCGGTAGCACTCAGGAAACCATAGCGAGGCAACACATGGTTGAAGGTCGAATTGAAGGAGTACAGGTTAAAGGCCAGTACATAGGAGTTGTTGTTGTGGGAGTTCGTGACAAATCCGGGGCTAGTCCATCCACTTGGAATCTGCATGCTCTCGAAATTTTCCTGGAAAGGAACCGGCCGGGGCAGGTGACTCACGTAGTAGGTCACGGTATCGTTGAATGGGTTTTGCTCGCCAACCAGCTGTGTCCAGCATTTGATCATGAACTCACCATCACGGCTGTCGAAGGTAGTAGGAAAAGTATAGGTATACACCTCATCAGGAGAAACGATGGTTCCAATGATGCCCTCCACCACGGGTCCGCCGTTGATGGTGTAAGCGGCCTTGAAAAGGCCTTGGTTGTCTGTGCCAAAATTGGTGAGGGTAAAAATCACTTTATCCTGCTCAAGGCCACACTCGGTGGTTTGTCCGGTTGTAGTAGCGGAAAGGCCTGCCAGGTCTTTTTTCAACGGAACATAAATCTTGATGTCGTCAATGGCTATGCCTTCATAATTGACGGAGGGATCAGAGCCAAACAGGAAGCGGAGGCGTACTTCGCTCAACCCGGCGGTTCCCGTTAAGCTATGGCGGGCTGTTTTCCAGCCATTGCTGTTGCCCGACCAAACTACCCCAAGGCCGGAGATGGTATTGGTTTCATTGTACCAATTCAAGCCTTCGCCAATAGCGCCGACCGTGGTCCAGGTGGCGCCACCATCGAGTGAGGTTTGTAACGCACAGCCCTCATAGAGTTTTTCCATGTTGTAATTGATGGCAAACTCTATAACGGGGTCTTCGGTTTCATTGGAGAAGTCGAAGCAGGGAGAGCTCAGGTAGGAGTGTTCAGACCCATTGTAAGCGCCATCGAGGTTGGTAACCCAGGCATTTACGCCGCTGTTGGCGCTGTTGAGGATTAGGCCTGCTGGTTTTCCAAATTCCCAGCTTGGCTTCACGCTCGTGCTGTCAACGAACCAGCCGCCACCCCAATCGTCGAAATTTTGCGAATAGGGCGCTTCCAGGCGATTGACGATGCGGTAAAAGAAGGTATCGTTGGTCATATCCTCATCGCCAGTCATTTGCGTAAAGACGGTAATGAGGTATTCTCCAGGTGCGGAGAAATCGTACATGGTTTCAAACTCGATGGTTTCACAACTGTCCTTTCCCAAAACACCGGTGAAAAAGCCGTCGTCGGGTTGACCAACACCAGCGGGGGTACCATTCACGGAATAGCTAAAGGGCACCAGCGACTGGGGCAAGGCGCCGTGGTTTTTCATAATGATTGTTACCTTTTCAACACCAAGATCGCAACCACTCAGCGGGGCAAGGACCTGCGCAATACCCACATCGTTGGACCAGTAGGTTTCAAAGGTAAATGGCCCGGCGGAGTCACTGTATTCGTCGTTTCCGCAGTCTTGCACCACATAGAAATCGTATCCGGTTTTTTTCTGCAAACCCGTCAGGGTAAGTTTGGGCAACGGAGTGAGGATAGTGTCTCCAACACCAGACGCCAGGTTGAATCCAACCGGGCCGTAAATTACCAGCCATTGCTGCCCAGGTGTGGCGCCCACAGGTGTCCATTTCAGCTTGGCACGGGTGTCGTAAACATTGTCTACGATCACATCAATAGGTTTCAGACAAGAAGGGCAGGAGCCTGCTCCGGAAAAAATAATGCCTGCTCCGGGATTATTTGCGCCGTAAACCAGGTTGCCGTTGTAGTCGTACACTTCAAACGAACACTCAGAATTGTAAAAGGGCGACTGGGTCCAGGAAAAGGTCAAGGGCGCAGCATCGGTCACTAAAAAAACAACAGTGCTGTCTGTACCATCATCATTGAAGTTGTCCAGGGTATAAGTCGTCGCAACACCATTAGTTGTAATGGTTAGTGCGGCAGCATCCCAGCCATCACCAAAAGAATCTGCCATTTCCAGGCGGTACTCACACTGGGCATTGGCGGATGGGAGGCAAAAGCCCAGTAGTATGGGAAAGAGAAGGCGTAGCGATTTCAAATTCATAAGCCTGAAAGATCTAATTGTTAAGGACTTCAAAGATAGGGCAAGTAACGGATTTAGCATAACAGGCGCGCGTTTAGTCGGGTTTTTGCAAAAAAAGCGCTGAATACTCCCATTTGTACAGAAAAAAGGCACAGAGAGCGATGTTGCTCCCTGTGCCTTTGGCCATTTCAGGGTGAAATAGCGGTGCTAATCCGCCCCGTGCATCATTTTTCTGAGTGGGAAGGAGAGCCCAAACAGTATTAATCCGGCAACGCCGGCCATTCCCACGAAGATCATAAAGAACTCGTAGAGATCGGTAACCTTGCTGCCCATAAATGTTGGGTATTTCATGGGTATTTCTGTTGCTTGTGCCATCGTCATATCCGCTTCGGTGGGAGTAAGTGTTCCATCCAGATATCCGCGGTAGGTGGTGGCATCAATACCGTTGTCGGCAGCCATTTGGTATTCACGGCCAGATGGTGGGTACAGGGTACTGAGCTGGCCCGCAGCCTTGTTGGCAACGGAATTGGCCAGGAACCAAACACCAAAAAGCAGCGATACAAAACGCATGGGCGACAGTTTGGATACCAGCGACAAGCCGATGGGCGACAGGCACAATTCACCAATGGTATGAATAACGTACAAGGCAACCAGCCAAAACATGCTCACCTTGGAGTCGAGTCCAACACCTTTAACCCCAATCGCAATTACAGCATAGCCCAATGCCAAAATAACCAAACCCAGCGCCTGCTTTACCAGGGAATTGGGTTCAGATTTACGCTTGGCCAGGAACACCCAGATCGCTGCCGTGATGGGCGCGAGCAGTACGATGGCAACAGCGTTGATGGATTGGAAGAAGCTGGTAGGTATCACCGAACCCATTACGGCACGGTTGGTTTGCTCTTCAGCAAAGAATGTCAGTGAAGCGCCAGCCTGCTCGAAAGCAGCCCAGAAAAAGACCACAAAGAAGGCAGAAACATAAACTACTGTAATCCGATCGCGTTCAATTTTGGAGAGCGAACCGTCCGTGATAATCATTACCATCATACCGATGGTCAGCGAATAAATCAGTGCGCCAATAAAGTCGAAGGAAAATACCTGCCAGAAAATCAGGCAAAGTGCTAAGGAAAGGCCAACACCCAGCATAAGCTGACGGGAATTGAGGCCTCCGCCCTTGGCATCGTCAGATTTGGTATCCTTTACCCTTTGGTTGGGCAACTCACCAATCTGCTCACCTTCTGGCGTCATCAGGTACTTGCTTTTTTGCGTTTGGAACAGGATGGTACCTATGATCATTCCGAAGCCTGCAGCGAGGAAGCCCCATTTGAAGTCTTCCGGACGGCCTGTATCACCCAGGTAACCACAAACCAGCGGCGCAAGGAAAGCGCCAAGGTTGATGCCCATGTAGAAAATGGTATAGGCTGCATCGCGGCGTTTGTCGCCTTCGGAATACATCTGCCCGATCATCGAGGAAATATTCGGTTTGAAAAAACCATTACCAATGATGAGAAAAATCAAGCCGGCCCAGAGAAATGCTTCTGCCAAACTGCCGTTTTGATAGGTATAGCCGCTGGCAAACATAAAGAACTGCCCAACTGCCATTAAAATACCGCCAGCCAGAATTGATTTCCGGTTGCCCCAGTAGTGGTCGGCTACATATCCTCCAATGAGTGGCGTCAGGTAAACCAGGCCAGTATAACTACCATAAATTTCAGAGGCTTTGGCTCTGGGAAACACCAGTGCATTGATCATGTAGAGCGTAAAGATGGCGCGCATCCCGTAGTAACTAAAACGCTCCCACATTTCTGTGAAAAACAAGAGCGCTAATCCACGGGGGTGTCCCCAAATTTCATTGCTATTCTTTGACATAAGGGTTGAGTTAGGTAATGAGTGATTTTCTAAAATTTAATCGGAACAGTGGGCAAAAAAACGCAATTAAATACTAAGTCCGTAGTGCATTGCCCTTTTTTTCGCTAATCCACCGTTTTTTCCCCGGAAACTGCACTTTTATACGATAAATAGGATTGGTTGGTCCCTAATATTGCCTGTATCTTTGCAACTCCTTTGGTGCCAGGGTATTTTTTAAATTTCATTCATGAAACGCGTTCCTTTCCTATCTATCGTGCTCTTTTGTTCATTGCTGACTGCTTGTCAGGAGGATTCCTCTGTTGACAATGCGGCCGGCCCCAAAAATACCGCGGGCATCGATACCCTGACCGGCCTGCCTATGCGCGGGCTCAACCCATGGAAAAATGCCGGTTGCGAGCTGGTCACTGATTCCGAAGTATCTTCTCTGTTCGGTTTTAATCCTAAAGAGGCCACGCTGAACACACGCACCTTGCCCGACCAGGGCTTTTGCCTCCGGACCTGGAACAAGCCCGACTGGAAAGAACGGGAAAACAACAACGAAAAACCCGACACACCCCAACTGGAACCCAGAAATACCCTGGTGGTGCAGGTACTGGACTATGGGCAAAAAGAGGTCGCTGATGCGCAAATTGCCATGATCAAACGCGATCGCCGGGACACCTATGAAGAAGACATCAAAGGCCTGGGTGACGACGCCGTTTGGAGTACCAATACCCGGACCCTGCTGGCCCAGAAAGGGCATCTGGTGGTCAACATCACCCTCGAATATTTTGACCAGCCCCACGATAACCTGGCAAAGGCAAAAGAACTGGCAGCCATCGCCTTGAAAAAAATGTAAACCGCCTTACCACCGCAGTACTACCCTCCCTATGTATTCAGCCGAAGCGCAACGCAACCTGTACGAACTGTCCAAAAAACTGCTGTCGTCGGCCGCGCCGTCACTGTTCAGCATTGATGATGATCCCGTAGCACGCGCCTACGACCTGGCCAGTGTCATCCGGTATCATGAATGGCGATATGCCTTACTGAATGATCCTGTTATCAGTGATTTCGAGTACGATCAGCTCTACAAGCAATTGGAGGCGCTGGAACTGGAGCATCCGGAACTGGTAAACCCGGATTCTCCGACACAAAGGGTGTCTGCCGACCTTACCGCTGATTTCAACACCGTCGCGCACCTTACACCCATGCTCTCGCTCGACAACTCCTACGATGCCGAGGACCTGAGAGATTTTGATGAGGCGGTCAAAAAATTGTGCGGCCTGCCCAAGGACGCTGACGTAGCGTATTGCGCGGAACCCAAGTTTGATGGCGGCACCATCGCTCTGGTGTACGAAAACGACCGGCTTACCCGGGCCGCTACCCGTGGCAACGGGGAAATGGGTGATGAGATTACCGCCAACATGCGGACCCTGCGTTCGATTCCACTGCAGGCCGATTTTTCCCAGTATGGCATCGCGAAGGCGGAACTTCGTGGGGAAGCAATTATCCGAAAAGATGTTTTTGAAAAAATAAACGCCCGCCGGGAAGCCGAAGGGGAAACTGTTTTTGCCAATCCGCGCAACGCCGCAACGGGCTCTCTGCGCATGAAAGACCCCAGAGAGGCTGCTGCTCGCGGGCTGGAGGCCTTCCTGTACCAGTTGGGCTATGCCGTGGATGCCGAAGGTAACAGTGTGCTCGACCGCTTCCCTACCCACGATGACTCTATTCAACTGCTCGGAACACTGGGCTTTAAAACGCCCGTGCTGGAAGCTGCGCCCGGGTCACCGCTTCCCGAGCGGAAAGTTTGTGGGAACATCGAAGAAGTAATTGCATTTTGCAGTGCCTGGCAGGATTACCGCGACAATTATCCCTACGAGATTGATGGGATGGTCATCAAGGTGAACAGTATCGCATTGCAAGGCCGTTGCGGTTACACCAGCCACCATCCGCGGTGGGCCATCGCCTTCAAATTCAGGGCGCGACAGGCTACGACACAACTGCGCGACGTGGAATTCCAGGTGGGTAAAACCGGCGCTGTCACCCCGGTAGCCAAGTTGGAACCCGTACAATTGGCAGGTGTTACGGTGTCCAATGTTTCCCTTCACAACGAGGAGTTTATCAAATCGAAAGACATCCGAATCGGCGATCAGGTACTGGTAGAACGCGCTGGCGATGTTATCCCTTACATCGTAAAGTCGCTGGCAGAACTCCGTACCGGCACAGAGCAGGAAATCGTTTACCCGCGGCAATGCCCTGTTTGTCACACTGATCTCGTCAAGCCGGAAGACGAAGCTGTTTGGCGCTGCGTCAATGCCGAATGTGAGGCGCAGGTGGTGCAGCGCATGATTTTCCATACCTCCAAACACGCCATGGATATAGAGGGAATGGGTGAAAGTACCATTATACGGTTCTACAAGATGGGTTGGCTGCATTCTATAGCGGATCTCTACCGCCTGGACTTTGATAAAATAGCCCAGTTGGAAGGCTTTGGCGAAAAATCGGCCGCCAACATGAAAGCGGCACTGGAAGTGGCTAAAAAGAACCCAATCTACCGCTTGTTGCACAGCCTGAGCGTACATCACCTGGGGCAGAAGGGCTCAAAACTGCTGGCGGCTGAACTGGATCATGTGCTGGACCTGCGCAACTGGGACCTGGAGCGTTACCAGGAAATTAAGGACGTGGGGCCTGTGTTGGCGAAAAACGTATATAATTTTTTCCATAACGAAAAAAACATCGAGTTGCTGCAGACCATGGAAGACTTGGGCGTCAACCTTCGGCAAACGGAAGAAGATAAAAAGCCTGCTTCCGCTGCAGAGGGCCCCCTGGCCGGGTTAAGTATACTGTTTACCGGAACCCTCAGCACCATGGCCCGGGAGGCTGCTGAAAAGATGGCTGCCGAAGCAGGCGCCAGTTTATCAAGCGGGGTAAGCAAAAACCTCAATATTCTGGTGGTGGGAGAAAAAGCCGGATCAAAGCTAAAAAAGGCGCAAGCCCTGGGTACCGTGGAGATCCTGACAGAAGGGGAGTTTTTAGCCCGAATTCAGCAGGAGGCATAAAAAAAGCCGCCTGACAAAGTTGCTTTGTCGGCGGCAATCCCAAAAAACCAAATGAAAACAATCTTCCTTGTATGCTTTTTGTCCTCGCTCGCTTGCGAAGACAGTATTAAGACTGATGTCACCCAAACAGGTCACACATCAGGCAATTGTTTGAAATTTGTTAACAAAACCTATTTTGGGCTTTAGCCTTTTGGGTGTTGGCATTTTGTCTCCGTAGCGTAAATCAGATCTTCTGATAGAGATAATTTGGGTTTTTCATCACCAGCGATACGTTTTTCCAACGGCGCATTTCTTTAGCAAGAAGCGCGCTGCCGTACTGCCAGAAGTCGGCTGAATCGTCGAGCAACAAAAAACCGCCGGGAACCAACCATTCCAGGCTTTTTTCTACATCCTGCCGGGCGGCATCGTAACTGTGATCACCGTCGATATATACCAGAGATAAGGGGCCGCCGGTTGGGGCTTTTCTTCCGAAAACATCTGTTTGTGGTGTGTTTTTTCCCCAGGCTTTAAAAAAATCCTGCGCGTGCAGCTGTATGGCGTGCGGTAGTAAATCCCGGCTAAAAAGTGAGGTGTTTCGGATAAAACTTTCCCGGATAAAATCAGTGTACTCCTCCCGGGTAATATTTTGGGAGCCTTCAAAATGCGCCATATAATTGGGGTCATCCGCTTTGATATGGTCGTGATATCCATCATAGATCCAGGGATCGCAGGTATAAAACGGGCGTTCTTTATGATGTTGCCGCAACAGCCAGGAAATGACGTTGGCTGACATGCCGGCAAAAGACCCGATCTCTAAAACTGCGCCTTCGTCCGGTAAATGCCGGCAGGCATAATCCAGGGCATAAATATTGCCCTCGTGCAACATGCTCTCCCCTGCCAAAGAAGTGCGCATCCGCATCAGGTAATCGAAATGCAGCGTCTTGTAGGGATGCAGCCGGACCAAGAGTTTTCGGTATAGTGATTTCACAGGATTTTAAATTTTATCCGGGATCCAATTGCTTTTGATACAATTCCCGATAACGCATGGCAGCGTCTTTCATGGTAAAAAGATCGGTTATGTTTGGCGTATTTTTCAAAAACCCTGAGTTGGTATATACCCAGCGCGATCAAATTCTTGCAAGCATTTGGGTAAAATGAATGGAGGGCTAAAAATACAAAAATCGGGTAAAGAAGGGCATCGGGTAATCGGGTCACCGAATCTTGGATTATCTTTGTTGGCATGACAACTACCCGAAAAGTGCTGCTTTTCAATCCACGCAGCGCCAACAGCAAGTACAGGGTGCCCAACAGCATCTTACAGGTGGGCGCCTCCATTTACGGGCGATATGAATTTGTTTTTGTCGACGGCAACCTTGAGCGCGATCCCTGGCAAAAGATCGCGTCTTATTTACAAACGGGTGAATTTGGCTATTTCGGCACCACTGTAATGCCCGGCCCCCAACTCAGGCAAGCCATTCCCTTTGCGAAAAAAGCAAAAGAGCAATTTCCCGGAATCATCAACATCTGGGGTGGGTATTTTGCCAGCAACCAGTATCAGGTGGTGATGGACAGCGGTTATGTTGATTTTGTAATCTATGGCCCGGGGGATAATGCCTTCCCCAGCCTGCTCGATGCGCTGGAAACCGGGCAGCCGTATGAGTTTATTCCCAACCTCATTTGGAAAACGCCGGAAGGTGTGGCGATAAAAAACAGCAAGGAGGGACTGATCAATCTGGATACGCTACCTCCCCTTCCCTACGATTTTCTGGATGGCTTTTACCCCATGAAGCGTTACCTCAACCCTACTTTTCTGGGTCGCAGTACCCTTGCATACCACAGCAGTATGGGCTGCCCGTTTACCTGCTCATTCTGCGCGGTGGTGCCCATTTTTGAGGCGCGCTGGAAGGGTAAATCCGCGGAAGGCATGTATCGCGACATTATGTATGTGAAGGAGAAGTGGGGCGCCGACAGTATTGAATTTCACGACAACAATTTTTTTGTCAGCGAAAAACGCCTGCGCACGTTTGCCGAACTCATGCTGAACGAAAATATGAATTGGTGGGGTGAGGCGAGAATTGATACGATGGATCAATTTTCCGACGATACACTGGCACTTATTCGAAAGGCAGGCTGCCGAATGATTTTCTTTGGCGCCGAAACTGGCAACGATGCCCTGCTGAAGCAAATGGACAAAGGGGGCAAACAAACCGGTGCTCAAATTGCTGCATTTGCTGCCCGGTTGCGAAAATTTGACATCATTCCCGAGTACTCTTTTGTGTTGGGCATGCCGGCCGAAACACCTGAAAAAGTTTGGGAACAAATTGAATCCGACATCACTTTTATCAAACAAATAAAAGCCATCAACCCGGCTACTGAAATCATAATTTACGTGTATTCCCCAGTCCCTACGGAAGGCTCTGAGCTTTACCAGCGCATACAGGAGGCTGGTTTTAGCTTCCCGGAACGACTGGAAGACTGGCTTTCGCCGCAGTGGGAATCTTTTGATCAGCGAAGGAATCCGCTAACGCCCTGGCTTACACCCGCTATGGTGCGTCGAATTCAGGATTTTGAAACGGTTTTGAATGCGCGTTACCCAACTGTGTCGGACACCAAACTATCCCAATTTCAAAGGAATGTTGTAAGCGCACTTGCTGGCGTCCGTTACCGATTTAATTTTTTTCATTATCCCTATGAACTCAAAGCGCTGCAAAAACTTTGGTTGCGGTACCGGCAGCCGGAGTGGGAAGGAATGTAAGGTGGGCTGAAGAGTGGGCTGTAGGGTAGGCTGGTGTGAATTTCCAATTACTTTCATTACCGTTAACTCTACGGCCCACCTACTCTACAACCTACCCTAGAGCCCACTCTACTGCCTACCCTACAGCCCACTATAAATTATCCTTTTTTCCACTTAATGCCGCAACCAACAGCTTTGGTTTCTTTTACGGCAATATCGCGGCCTTCGAGCATGGCGTCTACGGCATTTTCCAGGTATTTTTCTTTAACTTCGCTGGGCTCTTCGGAGTTGTCGTCGATGGCGCCAATGTACCGAACAACCCGGTTGGCGTCGAGCAGGTAAACATGGGGGGTACGGGTTGCGCCATAGGTTTTGGCAACTTCCTGTGATTCATCGTACAGGTAGGGGAAGCTGTACTGCTTTTCTTTGGCGCGGTCCTGCATTTTTTCGAAACTGTCGTCGGGCTTAATCGTCACGTCATTCGAATTGATGGCCACTACAGAGACGCCTTTTGAGGCATATTTTTGATCCAAATCCATGATACGACCTTCATAAGCTTTGGCATATGGGCAAGAGTTGCAGGTAAAGATGACCATGTAGCCCTTGGCTTCTTTGATGTCGGCAAGACGCATGGATTCGCCGTCGACATTTTTCAGCGTAAAATCGGCTGCTTTGTCGCCAACATGGTAGCCATTGTTATCGGCCAAACGGAAGGCCATGGCAAGGATAAGAACGAGCAGGGGGAGGAAAATTTTTGCTTTTTGCATATGTACTGTTTTTGGTAAAATTAACATCAGAGGGCTTTCCGAACCATATCGTCCAGTTCTTCCAGACTCAGTTCACCCTCGTGGAATATTTCTTTTTTTCGGCCAGAGCAAAGTACCAAGGTGGCTGGAAGGGCGCCCGACCACTCCGGTGTCACCAGGTCAATATAGTTGTTGGGGTTGGATTCATCCATGAACATCACTTCGCTGTCCACGTCGTTTTTTTCAATAAAAGCCTGCAAACGCTGTTGGGCATCCTTTTTAAAATCAGTGCTGATGAGCACTACTTTCACGTTCCGGCCCGCGTATTTTTCCTGAATAACATCAAAGTTGGGCAATTCCTTCACACAGGGGCCGCACCATGTCGCCCAGAAATTAAACACATAAATGGTATCGGACGAAGAGTGCTTCCAGTATTCAATCTGGTTGGACTTGATAAAAGGTACCTGCTGTGCCTGCCCTTGGGCGGCGAGCAATAACAGGAGGGGAACAATGATTGCAGCTGACCGGAACATAGAAGTATGTATTTACAAATAACGGGAAAAATAGAAAAGGGTTGCCTTCGTTTCGACAAAATGGGTTTTCCATTGCATCAACTACTTTTCATATATGCAAATCGCTTGCCAATTCTTGAAGGTAACCATTCAGTAGTTCCCAGTACCGCCGGAGGCTTTGCAGCAGTTCCGGGCCAGGGTGCTGCTCCATTTGCAGTAAACTAACTTTCAGGCGAACGTTGGCGCGGTAGGCCTTGAAAAACAAAAAGAGGGGCGCATCATCTTCTTTCGGCATAACGTCGAACTGCTGTCGATACGTGCGCATAAAATGCTGCGCCATGTCGGACCGCTGGTAATATTCGAGGTCCATGCAAAGGAATGCCAGTTCGTTCAGGACGTCCATCTCCCGAAAGTGCCGGCTGAACTCAATGCAGTCGAAGGCCAGTGGCGGTTCGGTAAGGAAGATGTTCCTACTGTGCAGGTCGCCATGGCCCTCTACCCAAAACCCCAGTTGTGCTCGGTCGAGCAAGCGGGTATCCCATTGCCTAAGCTGTTGTTGCAGCAGTGGAAACTGTTGTTCAATAGTATTCAATATCTGTTTTCCCAGGTGTTGCTCGAGGAGGTTTCGGTGCTGTAAAAGATCGGCAAAGTCCTGCCAAATTGCTTCGGGGTTGTAATGCATGACTCCCGTTAAAGCGACCTTTTGATGAAAATCGGCCAGCACGACGGCCAGCGCATTCAATTCTTCCGCGTGAAGGTTTTCGGTTTCCAGCAAATGGTCGAGTTGCCGGTGGTTGTCTATCCGCTTCATCTGCACGGCGTAGTCGAGCACAGGCGTTTTGCCGATACCACCCTCACCAACAGGCAGAACGCCCAGGTACATGTCGGCGGCAAGCCTTTTGTTAAGGCGAAGTTCTTCTGTGCAGTAGAAGTGCCGCTGTTCGATTGTGCTGAAATCCAGAAAATCGAATTGAACTGGTTTCTTTACTTTAAAAGCAAACTCGGGCGTGAGGATTACCCAGGAAATATGGGTTTCCACCAGGTTTGCTGCACTGGTATCGCCTGGAAACAGGCGTTGGTCTATTATTTTTTGGAGTATTTTAGTTTCCATGTTGCAGGGTATAGGCTCTTACCGCGTCGCTGAGTTCTTCCAGTTTCATTTGGTCGGTATGGAGTTCGAGGTGTTCTTCTGTAACGGGCTCATATTGCGCCTGGATGCGCTCCAGCACTTGCTGATCCGCTTCGCTGTCGGGGCGTGGTTGGCTCACCCGTTCTTGCAACGTTTTTTCCGCCGCTTGTGTCACGACGACAAAAAGAGGGGTATGCCATTTTTGAGCAAGATCATAGTAGGGCTGCCGGAGGGATTTTCTGAAAAGCGTGCTGTCGATCACAACATCCTGATCATTTTGCAAGGCGTTGTCGGCCCGCTGGAAAAGGGTTTCGTACACCCGTTGTTTGTCGGCAGGCGTATAGTGCCCGCGGAGTCCAAGCTCGGCACGAATCAAATCGCTGTTCAGGTGCACACCGCCAAATTTTGAAGCGTAAGATCTGGCGAGGGTGGTTTTACCGGAACCTGGAAGTCCTGTGATGAGTAGGAGCATTATTTTAGTTTAAAATATTTTTTCGCGTCATTCGTCTACCTCAATATAGGGATTGCTGAAAAATACGGCAATTGAACAAAAAAATGGAAATTACAGTCCAAAATATAACAGTATTGGAAGCGCAACAAAATCAGACGATCAAGGAAACGGTGCAGCGGGAGCGCTCCCGCTTGCTGTCGTTCATCAGAAGGCGCATGCCAACGGAGGAAGATGCTGAGGATGTGTTGCAGGATGTGCTGTACGAGCTGACGAACATGACCCGGATGTTGCGGCCCATCGAGCAGGCAAGCGCCTGGTTGTTTCGGGTGGCGCGCAACAAGATTACCGATCGGTCGCGGAAGAAGAAAACCGAGTTACTGGAGGATTCGCTGCTTTTTTCCAGCGATTCCGAAGGCGATGATGGCCCCTTGCTTCTGGCGGATATTTTACCGGCCATGGGGGCAACGCCCGATGCGCTGCTGCTGCGCCATACCATCTTTGAGGCGCTTGACGCGGCCTTGGAGGAGCTTCCAGTAGAACAAAAGGAGGTTTTTGTCCAGCATGAGCTGGAAGGTAAAAGCTTCAAGGAAATAGCCGTCGAAACCGGTTTATCCCAAAACACCCTGTTGTCGCGCAAACGCTATGCGGTACTTTTTTTGCGGGAGCGATTGCAGGGTTTATACGAAGATCTTTTTAGTGAATAATTGTTCATTTATTATTAAATATTGTTTCAAACACACAAAATCAAATCCATTATGAATAGGAAAGTATTGATTGGAGTAAAGTTCGCAGGATTTGCCCTGTTGTTTTTATTGTTTGCTGGTGGCGCCACCATGTTGCTGTGGAACTGGCTGATGCCGGTAATTTTCGGACTTCCGGTGCTGAGCATTTGGCAAGCGGTCGGGCTCCTGGCCTTGTCGCGAATCCTGGTAGGTGGCTTCGGCGGCCGGCGGGGGAAATGGGGCCAACACAAGCGCCAACGCTGGATGCATCGTATGAAAGCCCGCTGGGAGAGCATGACGCCAGAGGAACAAGCGCAATGGAAAGAAAAAATGGGAAACCGTTGGCCTGGAAAATGGCAGGGCAACATGGATGCATAAATCTTTTTCATCCTGTGCCAATGCGCGCTATATTTAGCGCATGAAAGGATTTTTATTGGGCAAATTCATGCCCTTTCACAAAGGCCACCAGTACCTGATTGCTTCGGCCCGCAAACAGGTTGATCATCTCACGGTACTGGTGTGCTCTGTTCAGGCAGAGCCCATTCCCGGTTGGCTGCGATATGCCTGGGTCAAGAATACCTACCCGGACCTCGATGTTCGGCATGTGACCGACGAGAACCCGACGGAGCCGTCGGATCATCCCGATTTTTGGAACATCTGGAAAGCCACCATTTTGCGCAATTTGCCGGAAGGCACTGAGGTTCTTTTCAGCTCCGAGTTGTACGGGGAGCAACTGGCGGAGGAGCTCGGTATGCGGCATGTGCTGGTTGACCAGGTGCGCAGTGCAGTTCCGATCTCAGCAACCATGATACGGGAGAACCCGCAGCAACACTGGGAATTTATTCCCGAGGAAGTCAGGCCCTATTACATCAAACGGGTGGCACTGGTAGGCCCCGAATCCTGTGGGAAAAGTGTGCTGGCTGAAACGTTGGCAACACATTTTCAAACCGTATTTGTGGAGGAATACGGGCGAACGTACTGTGAGCGATTCGGCATGGACCTTACGCAGCTCGATTTTGCCCATATCGCCGGTGGGCAATTGTATCGGGAGGATGAGATGGCCAAGAAAGCCAATCAGCTGCTGTTTTGCGACACAGAGCTGCTGGTTACCCAAATCTGGAGCGAAGTATTCCTGAACGGACATTGCCAACCCTGGATTTTTGACATGAACCACCGGCGGCCCTACGATTTATTCCTGTTACTGGCCCCGGATATACCCTGGCACGACGACGGTACCCGCGCCTATGCGCATACCCGAGAATGGCAATTTGAGCGGCTCTGGCAGGAACTGAGCAGCCGAAATCTGCCGTTTCAGATCATCAACGGCAGTTTCACCGACCGCGAGGAAAAAGCCATCGCTGCCGTAAATGCGCTGCTTTCCGATTCGGAATAATCGGTATTTTTGCGCCTATGAACTACTCCATGGAATGGCACCCTGCGCAGGCTGAGGCCGTGTACAGCATTATATTGGCCAGCATTGCGTTTATGATCTATTATTTTGCCGGCAAATCGGAAAAGATGCTGGCTTACTTTATCCGGCAGCTCGGAGAGCAGCGTGGTCAGGCCCGTTTTATCCTGGTCAGGCGCTTGTTAGGGGCAACTTTTTTTGGACTGATTCCTGCAGTTGTGCTGATGGGAACGCAACCTTATTCCATGGCCGATTACGGCTGGGATTTTCGGTTTACTGCATTCGATGTTTACTGGACCCTGGGATTGGCAAGCGTTATTGTTGCACTTACCTTCATTTCAGCAAAAAAGCCATCCAGCCTGGCCATCTATCCGGAGATCCGGCAAGCTGTTTGGAAACCTGCGTTGTTGATTCAAAGCAATGGCAGCTGGATGTTGTTCCTGCTGGCCTATGAGCTGATGTTCCGCGGGATTTTGTTGTTTTCCTGCGCCAGGGGTGATGGGCGTTTGGCCAGCCATTGCCATTAACACCTCGCTCTATGCCATCACCCATGTACCCAAAGGCGAAACAGAAGGCATTGGGGCGATCCCCTTGGGAGTGCTTTTTTGCCTGATTACGCTGGAAAGCGGTACTATCTGGGTGGCGGTATTGGTACACTGGGTGATGTCGCTGAGCAATGAATGGCTGTCGTTGAAACACCATCCGGAGATTGGTTTGGTAAAAAAATAATACTGTCCATTCCTACATTTGCGTTGTACATTTGAAATGATTTTTTCACCTAATTTTACGTCCTATGCGGCTGCTCTTGCTCAGTTTTTTCCTGATTCCAGTTTCTTTGCTAGCGCAAGATTTTACTGCGCCCCGTTTTGTAAAAACGGCGGTTGGGGAAACGGGCTGTTTTGCCTATTTACCTCAGGATATGCCGGAATTTGAAATGAACCCATCGGAAGACGGGGCGGAGGTTTATACCGCTGAAGTTACTGTTGGCGATTTTGCCTATTCCTGTATTGGTGTGAAATTTTCGGAACCATTTTCTGATTCCAGCCCGGATGATATGGAAGCATTGCTGGAATCGTACCTCGATTTTTTAAAGGATGCCTTTGAAATCGAAGGAAGTGCCGGATACGGACACGGCCACACTTTAGAAGCCTATCCCGATGCCCGTGGCTTGCTCGACTATTGGCGTGATGCTGATGGTTTGGAATACTCCATTATGGGATGGGCCAATCAAAGCAACCTAGGTGTGTTGATCATTTATGGTAAAACGGAATACCCAAGCGTGTCGGCTGCCAACATGTATCTGAACGGGTGGCGATTTGGGAAATAAAATGGCCCAAAATTTCTTTTTTTAAAATCTCCAACACGCTCTACGTCATCTAGAGGCAGGGCGTTACTTTGGTTTTTTTAACATTCAACATTGGGTATTGGACATTTTTTAACAACGAATGTCCAATACCCCCATATTTTGATAGATATCCTACATGTTCCGCCGGTACTGCCCGCCCACTTCAAAGAGTGCGTTGGTGATTTGCCCGAGTGAACACACTTTTACCGCTTCCATCAGTTCGTTAAAGATGTTGTCGTTGCGCACAGCGGCCTGCTGCAATTGTCGCAGGGTGGTTTTCCCTTTGTCTCCTGCGGCTTTTTGCAAGCTTTTCAGGGTATTGATCTGTTCCTCTTTTTCCTGCTCTGTGGCACGGATTACCTCTTTGGGTAGAATGGTGGGTGAACCCTCTTTACTCAAAAATGTATTGACGCCGATGAGTGGCAGTTCGCCGGTGTGCTTGAGGGTTTCGTAGTATAGGCTTTCTTCTTGAATTTTTCCGCGCTGGTACATGGTTTCCATGGCGCCCAACACACCACCGCGCTCGGTAATGCGGTCGAATTCAGCCAGTACCGCCTCTTCTACCAGATCGGTCAGTTCTTCAATGATAAAAGAGCCCTGGATGGGGTTTTCATTTTTCGCCAGGCCCAGCTCGTGGTTGATGATGAGCTGGATGGCCATTGCCCTGCGCACCGATTCTTCGGTGGGGGTGGTGATGGCTTCGTCGTAGGCGTTGGTATGCAGGGAATTGCAGTTATCGTAAATCGCATACAAAGCCTGCAGGGTGGTGCGGATATCGTTGAAGGCAATTTCCTGTGCGTGCAGGGAGCGGCCGGAAGTCTGAATATGGTACTTCAACATTTGGCTGCGCTGGTTGGCGTTGTATTTGAAACGCATGGCTTTCGCCCAGATGCGGCGGGCTACCCGGCCGATTACAGCATACTCAGGATCGACGCCATTGGAAAAAAAGAACGACAAGTTGGGTGCGAAATCGTTCACATTCATGCCCCGGGAAACGTAGTATTCCACAAAGGTAAAGCCGTTGGCCAGGGTGAATGCCAGCTGGGAAATGGGATTGGCGCCTGCTTCGGCAATATGGTATCCGGAAATGGATACCGAGTAGAAGTTGCGCACTTTTTGATCGATAAAATATTGCTGCACATCGCCCATCACCCGCAGAGCTGAATTCGGTGCTGAAGATGCAGGTGTTCTGGGCCTGGTCTTCTTTCAGGATGTCTGCTTGAACGGTTCCGCGAACCGACTGCAGCGCTTTCGCTTTAAGCGGGGCGTACGCCTCGGGTGTCAGCACCTCATCGCCGGTGATGCCCAGCAGCATTAGCCCCAGCCCGTTGTTGCCTTTGGGCAATTCGCCGCGGTATTTTGGACGTTCAATGCCCTTGTCGTCGTATTTTTCTTTCAAGCGGGCTTCCACCAGGTGTTCCATCTTGTGCTCGCGGATGTAGCGCTCGCACTGCTGGTCGATGGCCGCATTCATAAAGAAGGCGGCGATCGTAGCGGCCGGGCCGTTGATGGTCATCGACACGGAGGTTTTCGGATCGCAGAGATCGAAACCGGAATAGAGTTTTTTGGCGTCGTCGAGGCAGCAAACCGACACACCGGAGTTGCCAATTTTACCGTAAATGTCGGGGCGGTAGCCAGGGTCTTCTCCGTATAGTGTCACGGAGTCGAAAGCAGTACTAAGGCGGATGGCAGGCATGCCGAGGCTGACGTAGTGAAAGCGGCGGTTGGTGCGTTCCGGACCACCTTCTCCGGCAAACATGCGGGTGGGGTCTTCGCCTTCGCGCTTGAACGGAAACACGCCGGCAGTATAGGGGAATTCACCTGGTACGTTTTCTTGTAAACGCCAGCGAAGGATGTCGCCCCAGTCTTCATACCGTGGAAATACCACCCGCGGGATGCGGGTATGCGACAGGCTCTCTGTGTATGTTTTTACGCGAATTTCTTTGTCGCGCACTTTGTAAATGTATTCATCGGCAGCGTACCGCGCTTTTTTCTCGTCATGGCCTTCCAGTATGCGTTTGCAGCGCCAGTCGATCTGTGCTTCGAGGTCTGCATAGAATTTTTTCAGATCCTGAAGGGTGGTATCTGATGTTGATTTGGATTCTTCCAGGGTGGCAATGACATTTTTCAGGCTCCACATTTTGCGGGCGATGGCCACCTGCCGGTCCGCATCCTGATCGTATTTACGGTTGTTCTCTGCAATTTCAGAGAGGTAGCGAATGCGCTGGGGCGGAATGATGTATATTTTTTCCGACATCTCATCCGAGGCCCTGAAATGGGAGTCGAAGCCGGCATCGCATTTTTCATTCAGCAGGTCGATAATTTTCCGGTACAACTGGTTCACGCCGGGGTCGTTGAACTGCGAGGCGATACAACCGTACACCGGCATTTCTTCCACGGGTGTTTCCCAGGCATTGCGGTTGCGTTGTACCTGTTTGCGCACATCGCGCAGGGCATCGAGGGCGCCGCGCTTGTCGAACTTGTTGAGGGCAATCACATCGGCAAAATCGAGCATGTCGATCTTTTCCAGCTGGGTGGCTGCGCCAAATTCGGGCGTCATGACGTACAGGCTGAGATCGGAATGGTCGATGATCTCTGTATCGCTTTGGCCGATGCCGGAGGTTTCGAGAATGATAAGGTCGAAGCCTGAGGCCTTTACGATGTCGAGGGCGGAATGCACGTATTTCGACAGCGCCAGGTTGCTTTGTCGGGTGGCCAGGGAGCGCATGAATACGCGGCCCGCGGCAATGTCGGGGTTGAGGGCGTTCATGCGGATCCGGTCGCCGAGCAAGGCGCCCCCTGTTTTCCTTTTGGAAGGATCGACGGAGAGGATGGCGATGGTTTTTTCGGGTTGGTCGAGCAAAAACCTGCGAATAAGCTCATCGACCATCGAAGATTTGCCAGCGCCGCCGGTGCCGGTAATGCCTAAAATGACTGGGTGTTGGTTGGGTTTTTGGGCGCTTAGTTTGGGTTGGATTTCTTTTTCGAAAAATTCGGGGCTGTTCTCTGCGATGGTGATCAGGCGGGCGATGGCGCCGGGGTTTCTTTCCTGGAGCCGCTTGATTACCCCGTTGAGTTGTAGGGTTTCGCCATTGGGGGTGGTTTGGTCAAAATCGCATTGCTGGAGCACGTCATTAATCATGCCTTGCAGGCCCATGGTGCGGCCGTCGTCGGGGTGGTACAGGCGGGCGATACCGTAGTCCTGCAATTCCTTGATTTCTTCGGGTAAAATGGTGCCGCCGCCGCCGCCAAAAATTTTGATGTGGCCTGCGCCGCGCTCCTTGAGCAGGTCGTACATGTATTTGAAAAACTCCATGTGCCCACCCTGGTAGGAAGTGATGGCGATGCCTTGGGCATCTTCCTGAATGGCACAATCCACGATATCTTGCACGGAACGGTTGTGGCCGAGGTGGATGATTTCGGCGCCGCTCGTTTGCATGATGCGGCGCATGATGTTGATGGCTGCGTCGTGGCCGTCGAACAGGCTTGCGGCTGTGACGATACGGACTTTATGCTTGGGCTGGTAAGGCAGGATGGGCGTCATGTACGATGGTTCTATTGATTTACAACAATCTGGGCCAGGGAAAAATGCGGTGGTGGCCCCCAAACACAACAATTCTTATACCCCAAAGTTGAATAAACGACGGTTTTGCGGAATAAGATTTGGATTTGAAGGCGCAAAGATAAGGCTTTCCGACAAAGGTTTTGTGGAAATACGATTACTCCTTATCCAATCCATACTGCTTCAGCACCTCTTCCGGTACGCCGTCCCACTGGTTCGGCGTATTGCCCTGGTAGCCCATGTCGGCCAGGCCCATCTGGCTGCTCCAAAAACCGGAAGCGGTGAGGTTGCGCATCAGGCTGAAGAATGCCACGCCCTGGCTCATGCCTGGGTTTTTGCGGTTGGGGTAGGCGATGTCTTCCACAATTTCCAGGCGTTGTGCATCGCTGCATTTTGTAAAAACTTGTCCGAAGCGTTTGGTAGCCTGGGAATCGATCCAATGGAGGCCACCACGCAAGGGCGTTTGCAGGTTGGGGCGATCTTTGGCCATGAATTCGATAAAATCGGGTACTCCGGCATCGGTGGCGGAACCCGAGTGCTGGTCTTTGGGAATGATGATGTCGACGAACACACCCAAAGTTTCCATTTCCTTTGGGTTAAAAAACTGTTCAACCAGGAGCTTGGCGTTGTAGGCCTCCTCGTCTTCGGTGCGGCCGTAGGGTTCCCAGGGTTGTTTTTTCTTTTTTTTATCTGGTCCGCTGTACAGGATATTTTCGGCGGCTTGGACTTGAGGGCTGAGGCCTACGAGTCCGAGGGAAGAGAGTCCGAGGCTTTTGAGTAAATCTCTGCGTTTCATAGTTGGGACGGGAAGGACGTGAGATGGAGAGATTAAGGACAGGAGATTTTTGCCGGGGGGAATGTTTTAACATGATTAAAGTTATAATTTTCCAGGATATGATCAAGATAATTTCTTAGCAAATTGTCATGGAAAAAATGTCTTTAAAATTAGCGCTTCAAAACATCTGTTTTTTTTCTAATAAAATCCTGTTTATCCTGGAAAATTATGTTTATCCTGTCATTGTTATTCTCGTTATTTTCTCAAATTTCCTCCCCGCTTTCCTTTGCTCCACAATATACCTCGACGCCCGCATCGACAGCGCCAGAATGGTCCAGGTGCAATTTTTATCGCCCTGTGAGGGGGAAAGGCGCAGCATCCACAACGAACAGGTTTTTCACATCGTGCGCCTGCTGGTATTTGTTGAGTGCTGAGCGCTTGGGATCGTTGCCCATGCGGGCGGTGCCCACCTCGTGTATGATTTCGCCCGGGGCGTTGAGGCCGTAATCGCGGTCGGCGCCCGGCTTATCGGAAAGCGGAATGCCGCCCATTTCGTGGATGATTTGCTCGAACGTGTCGTGCATGTGTTTGGCCTGCAGGCGCTCGTGGTCGGAGTGCGTGTAGTGAAAGCGCAGGACTGGAATGCCGAATTTGTCCACTTTTTCGGGGTCTATTTCGCAGTAATTGTCTTCCCGGGCGATGGCTTCGCCACGGCCGGCCATACCCACATAGGCGCCGTAGAAGCGGCGGTAGTCGTCTTTGAGTGCTGTGCCGTATCCGCCCGCTTCACGGGGATTTCCGCTGCGGTCGGGGAACATGCCGTTGATGTTTTCGATTCCCCAGCCGAAGCCGTAGGCGGGCATACCCATGCCACCCCAGTATTCGATGTGGTAGCCACGGGGGAAATCGAGTTTCTTGTTGTCGAGCCACCAGGGCGAGTAAACGTGAAGTCCGCCCACACCGTCTTCGTTGTAGCGCTTGCGGTCGAACAGCATGGGAATGATGGCTGATCGGGAGGCGCCTGTGGAGTCGTGGAGGTATTTGCCCACCACGCCCGAGGAGTTGGCGAGGCCTTCGGGGAAACGAGGAGATTTGGAGTTGAGCAGCAGTCGGGACGTTTCGCAGGCGCTGGCAGCCAGCACCACGATGCTGCCGCGCACGGTTTTTTCTTCCATGGTTTGGGTATCCACGTAGGAGACCCCGGTGCAGAGCCCGGTTTTGGCATCGGTGAGCACTTCGCGCACCATGGCGTAGTTGATCACGTCGAGGTTGCCGGTTTTGAGCGCGGGTTTTATGAGGCAGGAGGAGGAAGAAAAATCGGCGTAGGCCATGCAGGCGCGGTTGCACTGGCTGCAGTAAAAGCAGGAACCGCGCTCCTCGTTGATGGGTTTGGTGAGGATGCTGAGCCGGGAAGGGATGGTGGTGATGCCCAGGTTTTTGTTGTGTTTTTTGAGCAAATGCTCGTGCAGCCGCGGTTTGGGTGCAGGCAGAAAAATGCCATCGGGATCGTTGGGAAGGCCTTCGTTGCTACCAAACACACCGAGGAGGCTGTCCACCTCGTCGTAAAAAGGCTTTACATCGTCGTAGCCGATGGGCCAGTCCTCCCCCAGCCCATCGATGCTTTTGCGCCGAAAATCATCCGGACCGAAGCGCAATGAGATGCGGCCCCAGTGGTTGGTGCGGCCGCCCAGCATGCGGGAGCGAAACCATTTGAACTCTGTGCCCGGGGCGGTGGTGTAGGGCTCACCATCGATGTCCCAGCCGCCGTATGCGGCATCAAAATCGCCGAAGGGGCGGAAGCGGGTGGAGGCGCCGCGGCGCGGCGATTGCCAGGGCCATTTCATCTGGGTGATGTACTTCGGGTCGGCGGGGTCGTAGTGCTGTCCGGCTTCGAGCACCAGCACTTTGGCGCCGGCTTTGGAGAGTTCGTAGGCGGCCATGCCGCCGCCTGCGCCCGAGCCTACGATGATGACGTCGTAGGTGGTGGGGGTTGCTTTGAATTGGATATCGCGCATAAGGGAGTAAGGATTGGGGCAGTGTATTGTTGAACAATAATGATGGTACCCGGCTGCGCTAAGATAGCCAGGGGATCCAAATTTTTCAGGGAAGCTTGCTGGACGCTGTAAAGGAGATCGTTAACGAACTTTTATTTCACTGCAAAGACACGTTAATACAGTTTTTAAGGGATGTACCTTATCGGTTAACATGCTCAGTAACCTACCCCATTTTCCTCCCACAATTCGTGCAAAACATGCCCGCTTGAACGATTTTCGCGCCACAGCCGGGACAGAAATTCAGGGCAGCTGTTGGGGCAACCTGAATCCTGGTTTTGCGCTCCAACACGTTTTTGTACTCACCAGATTCGGTCCAGGAGAACAACTGGTTGGCGCGGGCAATTTCCCAGCCCTTGTTTTGGGTGAGGTATTTGGAAAATTTCATCAGGATGCTTTTCTGCAAACCCTGAAACTCGATGGCTTGTGTTTTAAAATCGTCGAGTACGATTTGCGGATCGTACTTGCCCGGAAGCCCTGCGGCCTTGATGAGGGCGGTACAAGCCGCTGTAATGTCCTGGCAAGCGAGCAAACCTGCCCGATCGGCGGTATATTGCGAACACTGCAGCCATTCCACGATCGCCATCTGCATGCCTGCGGAAAGCAAGCCACCCAGTCCGAACGTTGCCGCGCTGAGGGCGTCCATGAGCACTGGCATCATCTGCCCGATTTCGGAGTAGAGCACGTGCCGCGCCTGTATGTGCCCGATCTCGCGGCCAAAGGTGAACAGTAATTCAGCTTCACTGTATTTTTCCAGGGCTTCGGTTCCGACGACGATGATGGTGTGGTCGACCCCGCAGGTGACCACCTCGAAGTACAGTTCGCGCATGACGTAAATCTGCGGGCGTTCCTTGAAATTCAGGATTTCGCAGGCGGTTTCAAATACGTCGTATACGTCGGGAAAATTGGAGCTGCTCAGTTTCAGGCTGCTGCCCAGAAACTGCTGTTTGAGCCAGGCTTCGAAGCCCCAGTCGTACAGCTTTTTTACAAGGCTGTCCAGCCCTTTGGTTTGCTGTAAGGCGTTCAGGGTTTTGGCATCGAAGGGATGCTCGTATTCTGCGGCCTGCAGGCCTTCGAGTTGAAGCAGTTCCATAATCGAAGATTAAAGAACCGGGGTCTGGTTGGCAGCATCACTGTTCCATCCAAACCCCGGATCGGAGTTTTGGCTCGGCTTTAGCCATTGGTCTTTAGTCTTTGGCTTTGCTTCGAAGGGTTAACTATTTGATTTTCAATACATTATTTATTAATAAAATATTTGTTGATAAATAATGCACATGCTGTTTTAAAAAGGGTGTTCAAAATTTAATTCCGATTTCTCCGGTATTTGATTTCACAAGGCACCAATAACCGAGATCGAAGCCAAAGACCAACACCCAATGGCCAAAGTCCAGTTTAGTAGGTATCCATCGAACTGCCTGCGACCGCTGCAAAAACAATCATAATGATGTAAAAGAGTATGCCTACGCCAAACCCGATGGCTGCAAAAGTGCACACATCTTTGGCTGATTTGGGGCGTTCCTTGCTCCAAACGAAGTACAGAATGATTCCCACCAGGGGCACACAAAAGGACACCACCTTTAGGATGGTATCAGCACCGGGGTCGTCGGCCGGTGACATGGGCTGGTTCGACATGTTCTGGATGGGCGGATTGAAACTGGGTTGTTGCTGGCCGGACTGTTTGAGAACGGTTCCACAATTCGAACAAAAGGCGGCATCGTCGTTGTTTTGGGTACCGCAGCTGGGACAAAACATGGGCATTGTTTTTATATGGTTTAACGAATGAATTGCAATAGTCCGGTTTTTTCCAGCACGTAATCGCCACAAAAGCTACCAGGCTCATTTGGGCAACGCCGAGCAGGATGCCGGTGAACAGACGGAGCCAGTTGTTGCTTTCCCGCCAACCCATTGCCTGCGAACTGCCATCGATATAGGCCGGAAGCAACATCAGTAAGAAACTCCACCAGCCAAATGTAAGTAATTTCAGGGCAAACAAAGGAAGACTCAAAAAGCCAATGGCGGTGCCAGTACATCGGGCGCATACAGGGAACTGTTTTCCTTTGTAAAAAAAGGAACGATCGGGCCGTCGGTGACACACATGCAGCGCTGCATCTTTAAGATTTGATAGGTTCATGGCGTGTCAAAGACTGATGGCGGTAATTTTTTGTTCGCCGGTTTTTGTGGAAAAAAATACCCTTAGCATGCCAGGCATACTGCCATCCGCTGTTTTTTTCTGGAGGGTAAACAGGTATTCAGCGCCTTCATCGCGGTTTCGTAGCGACCCAATGGCATTTCGGTTGGTGCTTTTTACGTGCTCAATTGCTGCAGGAATTTTGTATTGGTGCGCATTTTGGCAGGCTTTAGCCAGGTTGTTTTGCAAAAAATCGGGCGGTACAATACCCTTGTTCAACAGGCTGTCGTGCAGCAGGCTGCTCAGCTGGCCTGCCGCCTGCTGCGGGCCCGTTTTTTCCAGAATGCCCAATACCTGGTTGATCAGTGCCATGGCCGAAAGGGGGTCGGGGCCGCCAGCTGCATCAGGCTGCTGAACAGGTGGTGTGGCTGGTTGTGCTGGCACCGTATTGAGCCGAATGGTTTGGGTCGTCTCTGCAGTTTGCTTTGCGGTAGTTGAGGTTGGGTTGCTTTCCAGTTGCCGGATTTTTTTCAAAATGGCATCGGTAAAAGCGCCTGCGATGTTGGCACGGGTCAGTTCCAGTTCTTTAACAGTGATTTGCCGGGTGCGGTAGCGTCTGCCGGCATCGCTGAGGTTGGCTTTGTGGAGCAGGCATTCGTCGTAAAAACTCTCGTCGCGCTCCTCCAGAAAATCGAGGGCGAGTTGCAGGCAGGTATCAAGGTTACCCTCCTTGAGTTGTTGGGTGATTTGCTCGGCAATGTGCATGTAAGGATGGTTGCGACGGGTAAATTTAGCAAAAAGAACGCATCTGTAAATAGGTCTTTTGCTATTGGTTCTTGCCATTTATCCTTTGAATGACAATTTTCGTTAAAAAAACCATTCCCTGCTATTTGTTCCCACCAGTTCGGGACAGGTATTGACACAAGAAAGTCGAGGTTTCTTCCAAATCCACTAAGCAGATAGCACGTGGGGGCACCGTTGCGTTTTCTCTTGTTCAGAACAACCACCGCACAGCTTCTTGCTTGAAACCCCTACCTTTGCACCGGTACCAATCGTCCACAGCAATATGTCTGCACCGAAAATTCCGAGCCTGTTTTTGCAAATCGTCGCCGTTTCGAGCCTGGCGATCCTGCTAACATATGCCTACAGCATTTATAATTTGGGTCCGAAATGGAGCACCATCAGTTTTTTAGTGGGTGTGGCGCTGGTCATGGTCGGACTGGGTTATGTGGTGCTGAAAATCAGAAATGGCCAGGAGGCGGACAAGAAGTATTACGGTGGGCAAGGCGGTATTTTCATGCTGCTGCTGCTTGCTTTCTGGGGCTGTTCGATGCTGGAGATTCGGCAGCAGGGAGTGGTTGAAACTGCTGTGGTAGCAAAAAACAGACAATTTCATTACCTGCATCGCCAGAAAACAGCACCGATGTAATGGTAAAAATCAACCAGCAGACCCTGGCGGTGGACTATTGGATGGCGGCAAACTGGCACGCCTGGAGATTCCTGCGGCATTTGTCGGACAAAAAGCGGTGCTTGACCTGGTTTGTAAGTTGCCAACCGGGGAGATGAAGGCGTTTCGCGATTCCATAAGTATTGGCGCGGTGAATGATACGCTGCGTTTGCCCACTATATTTTAGCCATGCATTCGACACCAAAAGTTTCCTTTCTCTTGCCGAAAAATGCTTGGACCGTGCTTCAAAACGGGGTGCTGCTGGTGGATGTAAGAGAGCATTCGGAAGTGGAGGCGTGCGCCTACTCCTCGCCGGCTAAAATTCATTTGCCTTATTCCGAATTAAAGGCCCGCTTCGCCGAATTGCCCACCGATCAGGCGTTGCTGTTCGCTTGCCACAGCGGTAAGCGAAGTTTGCGCGCAGCGGCTTATTTGTCGTATAAAGGCTATACCCGGGTTGCCAATTTGGAAGGCGGTTTGGTAGCCTGGCTGGCCGCCGGATTGCCGGTGCAAGGAAAGCGTTGCAACTGCAGTTTGACCGATTAGTAACGTGTCACACGCGCTAAGTACACTGTAAACTAAGTTTCGTTTGATTTTGGCTGAATCTTTTGGCGCCATCCATCGTCTGTTTTCTCAGCAAGAGCGCTGCTATTCCTTCAAAAACAGGCTTGACTGCCACCAAAATCCTCTACCCAAAATCTCAACAAACTTAATTTACAGTGTACTTAGCCAAATGCCAAAACCTCCACAGCCGCAACTTTTGTTGATTACCGCTGTCTTTAGAACGATCAACTACCCTCTTTCTATGGAATTTGCCATTAATCTAAGGTCCTTGTTGCTGTTGTTGGCCATGGTTCAAGGACTGGTCATTGCGGGCGCCGTGGTGTGGCGCTACTATGTCCGCGGCCGGATACGCGATTTGTTCTTCGGTCTGCTCCTGTTATACCTGGTACTTTCGCTGGTATGTTATTTCATAGGCTTTCTAGGCGTGTACGATTACGCCAGGGAGGCCGGTTGGGACCTCACTTTTTTTCCCTTTGGAAATGTCTATCTCTACGGGCCCTTGATCTGGTTGTACGTCAGCGCCAGTACCGATTCCGACTATCGCTGGCGCGCGGAAAATTGGCTGCATTTTCTTTTTGCCGGCCCTGTACTATGGCATCAGTCTGTGGTGCTGGAGTTTGCCAATGGAGCAGAAAGACAGTCTGGAAGCTGGCCTGTTGGGACCGATCGACACTTTAATTGCCTATCTTTCTCTGGCGGTCTATACTGGCTATTCTTTTCGGCGCTGGCGTACTTTCCAGTTTTTCAGCGACAGGAATATGCCAGAAACGATCAAAAACCGAGCGCTGGCTGCTGCGGTTTTTGTTGGTATTTTCCGGGTACCTCCTGTTTGACCTGGCCTTTTCTATCTGCGGAAACCTGTTCAATTTTTGGTATACCGAGTGGTATTGGCTACACTTGAGCAGGGCTGGCATGCTGTACTACCTGAGCGTGATGGGTTGGGCATTTGTGCAAAACGATGCATTGCCGATACAACTGCTCAGCGTGCGGGAGGAAGAAGGCAGAAAAACCTGTTTCCGGAGGAAGAATTGCCGTTGCGCATTGCCCGTTTGCGCTCTTTTATGGAACAAGAAAAAGCCTACCTCAATCCGGATCTTACCCTTACGGAATTGGCGCAACAAACAGGCATGAACACCGCTCAGCTCTCCTTTGTGATCAACAATGGTCTTGGGAAAAATTTCAATGATTTCATCAATCAGTATCGGGTGGAAGCCGTGAAGTCGTCGTTGCAGGATCCCAGCCTGGCACACCTGAGCCTTTTGGGCGTAGCCTTTGAATGCGGGTTCAACTCCAAAACGACGTTTAACCGTGCTTTTAAAAAGTTGACGGGGAATGCACCGAGCGGCTATCTCGTTCGGCTTGCTAAGGATCCTCAAAGCTGTACAAATTAAGCCTGTACAATTTCCGGTTGGGTGTGTTTACATCCGGCTGCCCGATACAATACAACCAACCATTTCGAATACTAAAATGATCGCAGAGGTAAGGCAACGCTTTTGGTGTGTAGGATTTACCCGGCCGAACGCTTTTGGGGTCGATCGACTTAAGTACCAAATCGCCCCCTTTTGCGCTAAAACAGGCATAAATTCTTCCCAGCGGCTGATCGGTGAGTACTTGTTTGCGCCAGCCTGGTTCATGGTGGAATTGTAGCGTTTGAATGGTATCCTGCCAGGGATTTACGGCAATGGTCCATTGCTGGTCGTTTACAAAATCCAACAACAAAACCTGATCGCCCAATTTAATCAGCGGGGCATATACTGAGTCGTAGGCCAGTTGGTTGAAAAAACCAATAGCGGCAACCAGATCGTTGGTTTCAGCCATTTTAAGTAGGTTTTCTGGTTGGAGCGCCTGCATAGGGTCCGTCAGCGGACTCAGGCCATTGAGGATATCATCGCGGTCGATATCTGGTATGGTTTTTAAGTAGCTGTATAGGATGCTGCGGTACTGGTCCAGCAGTTGGTTTTCTGCTTTTTTATCCCTGATGTACGCCAGCGGATGCGCCTTTTTGTCGGGGTCGATGTAGGTATACTGCACAGATTGGCGAAATGGCCCCGTTTTTCTAAAAAAATAATAATGGTTCAGCTCCTGGACGCAGGGTGCAATGATTTGGTGAAATTTGGCGGCCGGGTATCGGGGAAAAGTGTCCAACTGTTGGCCGTTCAAAGTGCATTCCCAGGCAAATTGTTCCCCCACGACATGGTAGGCTCCGGTACAACTTTGGTGCAGTTGCTGTACCGGAGCCGGAAACTGCAAGCGGGAAATACGTGCTCCGTTGTCGCGACAATACCATAGAAAATAAGATTTTTGCTCCCGAACCAACATCATGAGTCCTGCGCCGGCAAAGGTATAGTCAATGATTTCCGTGCTAAAATCTTCGGTAAACAAGGTGCCTACCCTCGCATCTCCCACCGAAACCTCCGGAAGGCTAACAGCAGATGGGCTGAGTTGGATCTCCAGAAATGTACTGTGCAGGGAGTCTGATGGGATGTGTTGAGGAAAATAACCTACACAGCGCACGATCAGTGGCACGGTAACAGATGGAATCAAGAGATTAAAGCTTCCATCACTATCAGAAAACCCTAGCAGTTGATCCCCGCTGAGCAGGGTAGCTCCGGGCAAAGGTTCATCCATTTCATTGCGCACCATGCCCCTCAGTTTCCAGGAATCTGTTTGAGCGCCCGATGCAAATGCGACGCCCCAAAGGAGCAAATAAACTAAAAGCCGTTTCATTTGGTTAAGGTACTTGGAGGGAGAGAATTGTGCAAGCAGATTGATTGAATGCTGGCTTGGCAGTGCTAAATGGGGCTCCCGATTGAACAGACCGCAAAAAGTCATTGGAGAGGGGTCAGATTATAATTTGAGGCATGGGAGCGTTTTTGCTTGTGCATTTTTGCAGAAAAAACATTTGCTATGAAACACATCATCTTTTGCGGCTTGCTTTGTCTGGCCATTTATTCTCAGGCTATTGGCCAAAACCGCGGCGCCCTGACCGGCAATGGCAAGAGCACGGTACTGCCACTTCCAAGCATTGAGCCCTTCACGGAGATTGAAATTATCGACGTCAATGCCAATACCGAAGTTGTAGTGGGTCCGGCAACGTCGTTGCGCATTGAAGTAGATGAGAATCTGGCCAAATTGATCGAGGTCAAACAAAAAAACGGGAAGATTACGCTGTCTATCCCCAGCAACCCAAACAACAAACTTTGGATCGAAGATTCACATACGAAAATTTTCATACAGACACCTGCACTGGAAAGCATTCTGGTCGACGACAATGGGTATTGCAGCGTAAGCGGTATCCAGGCCGAAATTTTTTCTGTGAAAAAATACGATAACATTACCCTTCGACTGGAGGGGCGGACCCAAGAACTCAACATTGTAAAAACCGGAAATGGCGATGTTTTGGCCGAGGATCTGCTGGCCGAAAATGCCAAAGTACTGTCCTCTGGCAATGGCAGTGTTCGGCTCAATGTATCGCAGGAGATCAGCGCCAATAGAAGTGGCAACGGCTCGGTGATCAACACCGGTGCAGGAAAAGTTGAGGGCGTAATCAATGTCGGCAACGGCAATGTCAGCGGCGCCATGGACCGCGAAATAGCCTCCGAACAGCCACCAGCACCCAGGGTTGCGTTTACGCTGGTGAACAAATCCATGAGAAGAAAAACGTACGTGATTCGAGGTGAGGGCTTCAGTTACGGCATTGGAATTGGCCCGCTGGCACAGCGGAAAGAGGAATTGCCGGCGGGAACAAAAATTCAAACCAATCTGGGCCAAACGGTATATACGGTGCGTGTGGAAGACGCGGGCCAGAAGGTAGATGTTGATTAAATCGTTGAAGAAAAAAATAAAAAAAACGCGTCGTTTGGGAATCATTCCAGGCGGCGCGTTTGTTTACCCCCTGCAAAACCAATTCAATATGAAACACCGCATTCGAGTAGCCGGAATTTTACACGAAGCCGGCCGGATACTACTTGTTGAGCAAGGAAACCGCCAGATGAGTCAAACCCGTTGGTCGCCGCCAGGGGGTGGACTGGAACTCAGCGATACCGACATATATGCAGGCGTAGTACGCGAGGTCCGGGAGGAAACGGGCCTGGACGTAAAACCAGGTAGCCTGCGTTACATCAGCGAATTTTACCACCAGAGGTTGGATGTATTGATGTTGGAACTTTGGATCGATTGTTTCCCCTGAACGGCGATGTGTTTGAGCAGCCCCATTTGGCCTATGCCCGCCAGGATGATTACATCCACGATGTGCGTTGGTGGTCGAGGCCTGAATTGTTGGATATACCCGTCAATCGCCCACTCCATGCACCCTTTTTCTGGGAAGAATTGGATACACCTGTAGCAGCAGTCCGCCACCTTGGCCGTTGGGAAGAATAAGGTGCCGTGTCAGGATGATGACGTTTTGTTGAAGTTATTTTGTCAAATTAAACTACAAGGTTAAACAAAACAGCATGGGTCCTGTTTGACTATTTTAACATCTGGGTATCCAAACGACGCTCTTTTCACTTTTAACCTCTTCACCATGTCAGATTTAGTGCTCAACGGTTATCATGCAACCCATGCAGAGGCCGATCAAATTGGAGAATACCATATCGCAACCGCAAAGGGTACCCCTATGAACCTGAAGGCAAAAAAGCGTTCAGATGCTGAAAAAATTGAGGCAATTGCTTCGCATTTTTCAGAGATTATGGACATTTTAGGCCTGGACCTTTCCGACGATTCGCTTCGCGGAACACCAAAACGTGTTGCCAAAATGTACGTACAGGAAATTTTCAAAGGGCTCAACCCGGCGAACAAACCCGCGGTAACAACCTTCGAAAACAAATACCAGTACCGCCGCCTGGTTGTAGAGCGCAACATACCGCTGCAATCAACCTGTGAACACCACTTTCAGCCCATTTTTGGCGTTGCCCACGTGGCCTATATCCCGAACGGGAAGGTGATCGGGTTATCTAAAATGAACCGGATTGTCGATTTTTTTGGTCGCCGTCCACAGGTTCAGGAGCGCCTGACCGTACAAATTGCAGAAGAAATGAAGCGTGCGCTGGGAACCGACGACGTAGCCGTTTACATTGATGCGCGGCACATGTGTGTGCAGGCCCGCGGCGTAGAGCACCATGGCGCCAGCACCATCACAGCTGAATATTCCGGAAAATTCATGAACGAAGCCACCAAGCAAGAGTTCTTGATGGCGATCAACAGCAAGATGCCTGGCTAATCGGAGCAGCTTTGATTGGGGCCTAATAGGAGGCATTCGCAAAATGACCTGTTTGGGTAGATCCTATTTTACGTACTTTTGCATATAACTAAAACCAGCCATATGCTAAAGTTTGTACTACCCCTGATCCTATTGTTCAGCGCCGCCAATGGGTTGAGCGCACAGTGCGATTCCAATTTTCTGGCCGTCCGCCTGGAAATAAACCCTGACTATTACTGGTATGAGGTACATTGGAAGATTACAAATCCTTCCGGTACCCAGGCTTTTGCGCAGGGGGAACCCAACGGTGAGGCTGCCCAGGAGTTCAACTATTGTCTGCCGGAAGGCAACTGTTATGTTTTTCACATTACCGATGATTACGGCGACGGCATGCTGCCCGACGGCTTATACCGGCTTTATGTCGACAATGTGTTGTTGTACGAGAACATCGGTGGAGCTTATGGCTTCGGCGAGGTAGTAAGTTTTGAATGCCCACCTGGAACCTTTTGTAACAATGCCTTTCCGCTGGATTTGGGCCAACACGAAACGCCAACGGGATCAGAAACCTGGTACACCTTTACCCCCCAGGATACCGGCACCTACAAGATCAGTACCTGCGATGCCGGATTAAATTGTCCTACCAAAATTTGGGTATACGATCAGTGCGCAAACATTAATGTCACGAACAACAATCTGGGTACCATTTTTTACAGCGATGGTGGCTGTGCCAATGGCGCCGAAGCGACCCTTTACCTCGCTGCTGGCAAGGAGTATTTTATTCGAATGGCCTATGCACAGGGCAATTGCAACAATGAGCCCATAGGGTTTAACTTATCCTATGAAGGTCCGGTGGTAGGTTGTACCGACCCCCTGGCCTGCAACTATCAGCCGCTTGCCACCGTTACCGGGCCTTGTATTTACCCGGGTGACCCGGAATGTAATGACTTGCCCGACCTGGTGGTGCTGGAAGATGTACTGCGCAACAGCATGTCTATTGATGTACTCAACAATGCCGATGCTTGCGCCGTAGAAGAGGGTTGTATCCGCGGGTTTGGCACCCGTATCCTGATGCGCTTTACCACCCACATTAAAAACATTGGGGTAGCCGATTATTTTATTGGTGAAACACCATCCTCTCCCTCCACTCCTACCGATCAGTTTGTCTGGGACCCCTGCCATGGTCATTGGCATTACCGCGGTTATGCCGATTACCTGCTCTTCGATGCCAGTGGCGTGCGGATACCAATTGGCTCTAAAAACGGCTTCTGCGTGCTTGACCTGGAGTGCTCCGATGGTGGCAACGGAAAGTATACCTGCGGTAACATGGGTATCTCGGCACAGTGCGGCGACATCTACGACGCCAGCCTTCCCTGCCAGTGGATTGATATTACTGGAATTTCTGCCGGAACCTATACCATGGTGGTTCGGGTGAACTGGGATAAGTCGCCGGACAAAACCGGGCGACTGGAATCCACCTACGACAACAACTGGGCCCAGGCTTGCTTTGAATTGCAATACGATGTGCTGGGAGTCCCCAGCTTTGAATTGATCAGCGACTGTCCGGTGTATACCGATTGTACTGGCGAAGCATTTGGCGCGTCACAACCCGACTGTAACGGCATTTGCAATGGCCCGTCGCTGATTGGTGACTGGAATCAGGACACACTTCGCAACACGGCAGACCTGGACGCGTACCTGGTTACTGCGCTTACGACCAACTCCATGGCTGCCAGTTGTGTTGATTTGGAGGTGAACGACACCATTGATGTGTACGACGCGGCCCTGTTGCAAGAGTGCTTATTGCATGCCGACGACCCGCAGTATTGGGGTACCCGTTTTGCCTGTCAGTTTCCCGGGGGCGTACCCAATCCGGATGATATTGTGTACCTGCTGCCCGGCGCACTGGATACCATCAACAAGACTTTCGATGTTCAAATCGTGAACCCATTCTCTAAAATGATCGGTTTTGAGTTTAGCCTGACAGGACTGGACATCAGCAGTGTGGAAAATATTTCCGGAAGTTATGCTGCCGACTGGCAGATTAATGCCGCCGATGGAAAACTCCTCGCACTTGCTGCCGACGAAATTGGCCTGACCAAGCATGTATTACCGGGCGAGTTTATCCGGGTACATTATTCAGCGCTAACGGCCAATAATATTTGCATCAGCCATATTCAGGCAATTGTGAATGAAAAGTACCAGCGCTGCAATGCCAAACTGGCCGACCCCAATTGCGTTACGGTAGGTACCAGTGGAACGGATGATCTCAGTTTGAATGGCTTCCGGGTATTTGCCGTACCCAATCCAGCCCAAGATCACTTCACCTTGTTTTTCGACAATCCGGATTTCTCGCCGACGCATATTGTGCTCACGGATGCTGCTGGCCGGGTGGTTCGGAATTTTGAGGGCCTTCGGACAGAATCGGTTACCATTCAGCGCCAGGGCTTGCCCGGGGGGATATACACGTATTTTGTTCAGACGAAGAGCGGAAGCGCCGTGGGAAGAATGGTGCTGATGGGAAATTAAGGATAAGGATTTTTTCTTGCGTAGAGGGGAAGGACAGGATTAACATGATTTTACAGGATCTACAAGATACTCACGATTAGAGAGCATTGTAGGGTAGATTAAAAAGGCATAAATCCTTTTTTGTCCTGAAAAATCTTGTAGATCCTGTCCTTCTCTCTACACAAGAAAAATCTTGTCCTGGATCAACGACGGGCGCGCAATTCGGTCAGATAGCGCTCCAGTTCCACCATGTCGTAGTAGAGTACTTCCCGGGGCTTGGAGCCATCTGCGGGCCCAACAATCCCGAGCCCTTCGAGTTGGTCCATGATACGGCCGGCGCGGTTGTATCCGAGTTTCATGCGGCGCTGGATCATGGAGGTGGATCCGTGTTGGTTTTCCACCACCAGGCGGGCTGCGTCGTCGAACATATCGTCGAGGTCCTTGAGGCTGATTTCCTTGCTGCCCTCGCCTTCGCCGTCGGAGTGGAATTCGGGCAGGAAGAACGGTTCCGGGAAACCGCGCTGGTTGGCGATGAATTCAATTACTCTTTCTACTTCAGGGGTGTCCACAAAGGCCGATTGGAGGCGAATAATATCCCCACCGACACTGAGGAGCATATCGCCCCGGCCTGTGAGTTGTTCTGCACCGCCAGCGTCGAGAATGGTACGGGAGTCGACTTTGGAGGCTACCTTGAACGCGATACGCGCGGGGAAGTTGGCCTTGATAACACCCGTGATGATGTTGACAGAAGGGCGCTGGGTAGCAATAATAAGGTGGATGCCCACAGCACGCGCCAGCTGTGCCAGACGGCCTATGGGGAGTTCCACTTCCTTGCCCGCGGTCATGATAAGGTCGGCGAACTCATCGATTACCAGCACGATGAAGGGCAGGAAGCGGTGGCCTTTGAGCGGGCTGAGCCTGCGGGCCACAAACTTGTCGTTGTATTCAGAGATGTTGCGCGTTTCAGCGGCCTTCATCAGGTCGTAACGCGACTCCATTTCGATGATCAACGAATTGAGGGTTTGCACCACCTTGGTAGTATCGGTTACAATAGGTTCCGTTTGGTCGGGCAGGAATCCGAGGAAGTGGTTTTCCAGTTTGGCATAAGGAAACAACTCCACCTTTTTTGGGTCGATGAGGATGAGTTTGACCTGAGAGGGGTGTTTTTTGTACAGCAGCGACATCAACGCTACGTTGATGCCCACCGATTTTCCCTGACCAGTTGCACCGGCAATTAACAAGTGGGGCATTTTGGTAAGGTCGGCCACGAACACCTCGTCGGAAATGGTTTTACCCAATGCCATGGGAAGTTCCATTTTTGCCCGCTTGAATTTGTCGCTCGCAAGCACCTCACGCATGCCCACCGTTTGCCGGTTCTTATTGGGCACTTCAATACCGATGGTGCCCTTTCCGGGGATGGGTGCAATGATACGGATACCCAGGGCGGAGAGGTTAAGCGCGATATCGTCTTCCAGGTTTTTGATTTTGGAAATGCGGACGCCGCGGGCTGGAATGATCTCGTAAAGGGTAACGGTAGGGCCAATAGTGGCCCGAATTTTTTCTATCTCAATTTTGAAATAGAGCAGGGTCTGGATGATCTGGTTTTTGTTGGCCTCCAGTTCTTCGCGGTCGATTTCCAGTTTCTGCAGGTCGTATTCGGTCAGCAGCTGAAGGTGTGGATACTCGTAATGCGAAAGTTCAAGGGTGGGGTCGTAGGGCTCTGTCAGGTTGGGGTTGTCTTCCTGAATCAGTTCCACCGGAGGTTTGTAAGCGGGTGCTTCTTCCGGCGTAACACTTTGTGGATCCGGGATATGGATTTCGAGTTCTGCATCTTCGCCCAGGGTAGTGGGTGGCGGTACTTTGGTGGCTTTCACATCTTCAAACAAAGCGCTGCGCTGCTGAAGATCGAAGGCCGTCTGTCCGCCTTTTTCTATGACAATCCCTTCTTCTATGGGTGCATCCAGATCGATATTTTTAACCACATCGAAATCGTCGAGGGCTTGCTGGGCGCTGCCAAAACGGCTGCTGGCAGGTTTAGGCCGGCGTTTGCCATAATTGCCTTGCAACAAATCGTTCCAGGCTTGTTTGGTTTCGAACCAGAGTTTGCGCCAGGTAAATTCGTCGAGGTTGGGGTTGTTGTTGTACACGAAATTTGCGAGCAAGGCAAAAAGGAGCAGGGCAACGGTGCCAATGGGGCCCAGAAAATTCTGCATCCATGTTGCAATGGCCTGCCCGAATACCCCTCCGACCGGAAATTCCAGTTTCTGAAGGAAAAATGCTGAAACCACGGAAATGATAACCATCCAAACCACCGTGCGCTGCAGGATGGGGAGCATCTGCAGCAGGGGCACGCGGCGCACCAGCGCCAGTCCGTACTGGTAGAGGAGGTAAACAAAACCAAAGGACGCGAGTCCAAAACCCCAGTAAATAATGCTGTCGGAAAGGATAGCGCCCAACCGACCCAGCCAGTTGTCCACCTGAATGTCGCTGAAAAACATATCCCAGGAAAAGCGGAACACAATGTCGTGGTCGTTTTCCCAGGTAAAAAAATAGGAACTGAATGCGATCAGCAGGTAAAATGAAACAAACAGGAAAAACATCCCAATCAGCTTCGGGATGCGTTCATCGTCAAAATTAAAACTGAGTTGTCCGCGCTTACGTTTGGCCATAGGTATGTTGGATGGCAAAAAGCCTCCGTCTGCTAAAAGTGACAAAAGTACGGGCTAGGAAGGAAACCGCCTATTTTTTTAAGCATTGCCTGTCAGCATACCACCAGCTCAGCGTCTTTGCCACCTGCATCTGTCCTGGCCTGCCGTGAATGGCTAAAAAATAAATTTTTCCAAAAATTAAACAACTGTTTGAGTTTTACATCCTTCATTGATTGTAACGCTACTATGTTGTATCCTAAAAAGCGGACAGAAGAAAAGACCGATAAGCGCCAGCACCTGATGGACACAGCCGAGCAATTGTTCAGCCAACACGGGTATGAAGCGGTTTCCATCCGGAAGTTGGCCCGGGAAGCGGATGTGAATATTGCAATGGTCAGCTACTACTTCGGGTCGAAGGAAAAGCTGTTTGGGGCGGTCATTGAAAACAAGATTCGACAGATGCGCCGGCGTCTGGAAGCCCTGGCAGCAGAGCCCTTAACACCCTGGCAAAAGATCTCCCAAACGATTGACGTTTATGTCGACAGAATGTTCCTAAATAGGCATTTCAATCTCACTTTGATGCGGGAAATGTCGCTGGAACAACGACCTGAACATCTGAATGTCATCGTGGGACATATTGGCCTGAACCTGAACATCATCAAAGGTTTTATCCTGGAAGGGCAGGAAGCCGGCACGTTTCGCTACGCAGACCCGGAGCTCACCATTGCTACCCAGTTGGGTACCATCACGATGGTGGTTAACAGCCCGGCCCTTAGTGCTTCTCTACTTGGGGAGAAGGACCCCGAGATAATGTTTGAAGAGGCCATCCAGGTTCGGCTGAAAACGCATATAAAAGCGCTGTTGCAGGCGCACCTGATGAAATAAAGAACACACCCTTTTTAAACAAACGTTTGAATCGAGCGTGTTCAATAAACTGTGTCACTCGTTGCTATAACCTCACCCCCCCAACCCCCTCTCCAATGGAGAGGGGGCGCTCGATATCGCCTTAATAATTGAATAGTTTATAGGCCGAAATCGAGCCCCTTCTCCATTGGAGAGGGGGTTGGGGTTAGGTTTCTAAACAAAATGACACATTTAATTGAATAATTTCCCATTGCTGGTTTAATCCGGCATATCAAGGATACCAATACAGGGAATATTGCTGCTTAGCGCCTTTTTGACCATATAAAAAGCAGTCAAGGCACGGGCCGATACTGCTCTGGATGTCTGCATTGCATCAGCTGAAGTCCCAAAAGTCCTTGGAAAATGTGCCGAAAAAATAAAAAGGAGCGGGGAAGGATAAACGTCGAACCAAATGAATTTTTATTCATTACACTTCGGCTCGGCAGGGGTATGGTGCATGGGAGGCGCCGCTCACTCCGTCACATAGCTGTCGTATTTGAACAGGTTGGAGTCTTTTATTTTAGCGGTTGCGTTTTGCTTCACAGCGTCCACGATTCCCAGGTTTATCCGAAGGCGCTCAGAGGCGGCGCAGAAATGGGTAAGGTTGTCGTTGAAATCGTCGTCGAGCACGTACATTTCCCGGCTGATGGATTTGTACACCTGTCCCTCGCAATGGAGTTCCTTGGCCTTTTGCATGTGCAGGGCTGCCAGTTCAAAATGATAGTACTTGTCGATTTCGAGCTTGAAGTCTTTGCCGATGAAGGTGCCCAGTAATTGATCAGGGTTAAGTTGTCCTGATTCGGACTTGTACGCTTGTTGTAAGGTTTCAAAATACTCACAAAACTTTGCCATGGAATAGTGCACCGACCCTTTATAGGAATGTGTCAGTATATAATTAATTCCATAAGTATTTAATATTCTGATCAATTCATAATTGGCGAACAAACCATCTACCGCAAAGCAGAGGGCCTGGTTGTAGTCAACACTTTTCATATTCTGGTTGAGCTTAATTTCCTTCATGTTTTTCAGGTTATACTCGCTCTTCAGTTTCAATTCCAACACCCGGGCATACATGCTGGAAATGGTATTGAAGGTGCCGATTTGGCTAATGCTTTTTGCATTGGGCTTGTCCTCCAGTTTTAATTTGATAAACTCGATGATGCTGATAATTTCTTTCACTTCCGGTGCGGTGGATACCCCGAGATAAATTTCATTGGTGTATTTTTTCTGATTGGCATTCATATCATCGAGCCGTTCCCGGTATTTGGTGATTTGCGCCCGGTTGGACCCCATGGAGATCAGCACGAGGTTGTTGAAGAGGTATTCTCCGATCTGCTTCAGATTTTTTATGTAGTAGGTTTTGATTCTTTTTTGGCACTTTTCCTGCTCCAATTTTAGCGCATCCAATGCTTTGCCTTTGGTCGACTTTTTCTGTAATTCGGCTTCAATTACCTGATGTCTGGTTTCAAATGCACCCATATTGTCTTTTACATTTTTCACGACATTCCTGAAAATGAACAGGATCTTTTTCAACTGAAACGAAGCGCTGTAGATATTACCTGCTTTTTTATAAAAATCGTGCGACAAGCGGGCCACTACTACTGGCAGATCAATGGTGATGTTTTCAGTTGTCCCAATTTTCTGTAGTATGGCTTCCAGATCTTTTTTATAATCATTTTGCTGATCTTTATAGCATTGCACGTTGGCAATTTTCAGGATGTCGAAATGGCGCGGTGCTTCATTGACACAGGCCAGCAAGGCGTCGGATAATTTTGACAAAATATTCGCCAGCGTTTCGCACTGTTTGGCGTTTAGAATGGGATAAACGGACTCGTCCAGGTAGAAAAGAATAAAATGTAACTGGTTTACCAGGTCTCTTTCCAGTAGATCACCAAAAATAATTCTGGGGCCACCCTCCGGACGGTTCTGGCCTTGTACCGCAATATAATTTTCAACATAAGGTGTATTAAAGGAGCAAAGCGCATGCAGGTAATACAGGTAGGCTGCGTGAGATGGCCGGTATTTTGAAGCCTCGCCGTTGGCTTTATGGGCCTCATAATAATGGATTACTTTTTTCGTGATCGATTCTTGTTTCAGGTTCTCATGCCGGTACAGGAGTCCATAGAACACCTGGTTTTTAAAGAAAAGAATACTGCCGACCGAAACGTAATAATCCGTGATCATCGACACAATCCGCTTTTTATCGGTGCCCTTTTGGTTCTGGCTATACCTGATTTGAGAGTATGTGACGATGTTGTTTTTGCTGGAAGGAAACAACTGCAGGTCCTGAATTTTTAAAAATTTGGCGTACTCGTAAATATTTCGCTCCAGGTTGTCGTAGGTAATGCCGTCGATGCGCTGTTTTTCAATTACCCCCAGCAGTGCCACGTGCGGTTTCATAAACAGCTGCATGCGCTTGTAGGGCGATTCCCAGGTTTCTTCCTCGCCGGCGCCAAAATTGGCAGGGTTCAGGCTGCTGGTGGTCAGGATCAGGGTTCGGTACACGGAGTAGGCCCGGTTGTATGCCCGGGTTCTTTCCAGGCTGTGACCGAGGTTCAGCTGGTTGATGCAGTAGAGCATGACCTTGTGCGACAACACCACTTTTTTCTCTTCCAGCGCATTGCGGATGGCCTGCGAACTATCGGTGTAGTGGATGATGGCATCGTCGTATTCTTCGTCGTAGTAGTGCAGGTCGCCAAGAATTGAATGCAGGTATCCGATGGAATTGATGTACATCGTTTCGCGACCGTCGGAGTTGTGTTGGTACTCCTGGTATTTGGCCGCCAGTTTTTTCTTGTAATAATTTTTAAGGTGGTACGACTCGTCGAGCGTAAAATTGAAGGCGGCCGAGCTGAATTCGGAAATTTTCGAAAGGTATTCCATCTCATTTTTTACTTCGCTGTAGAACTTGAACTGGAAAACGGCATTCAGGGTTTCCCGCACGTACTGGGCCGACATGAAGTGCATTATATCCTGAAAGTATTGCCGAAAGTTGGGGTCCTTGTTTGCCAGAATTACATCGGGCAGCATTTCCAGGTTGCGCCAGGAAAAAGCCGTTTTGTGGAACTTCAAAATGTGGTCCATCAAAAAAGCGGAGCTGTACAGCAGCTTGTCGCCCAGTCGCTTCAGGTGCTTGCTGTTAATGAGCGCATAAGGCCGGTAGTAGTTGGAGGTAAGGTTGATTTCGTATTGGTCGTGCAAGGAAAATTTGAGATGGAAACTGGGCGCCATTATTTCCTTGCTTGTATTTTAAAAGCGTCATCATTCAACTTTACCACATAATCCGTCAGGTCCACCATTTTATTTTTTTCCATCGGTCGGTCGGTGCCAATCAGGTACCGTTCCACCAGTTCGATTAGTTTTTTCGGACTGCCGTTGCTGCGGTAGGTGAGGAAAATGAAAAAATTCTGCAGGGTATGCAGGATTTTGAACCGGATGGCGCGTTGTGTTTCCGCATCGCCCTCTACCTGAATCCATTCATTGATGTATTGGGTTAAGAATTGCCTGGAATTGTCGGGATCATCGGGCAAGGGGGTAAGAAACTGGCTCAGAAAGGATTCCGACAATTGCGAAATGCCGGCGCCGCTGGTGGTTTTGTCCTTAAAAAACTGCTGACGTAAATGACCTCATTGAAAATACTGCTGTAGAACGATTCGCGGTCGGCAATGTCGGCCAGGGAAGCGTCGTACATGTCGCGGCCACCAATAAAAATGAACTTGGCCTTGGCATCGGTGAGGAAATTTTTGAGGCTGGCCAGCAGTTTGGAGATGGTTTCCTGCCGCTGTCGGGAGCGGGTGGTGATGCTGGAATCGTCGAAAATACTTTGGCCTGCGGCAGAATTATCTCTCGTATTTTTTGCAAAAAAATAATCCGGTTCTACTTTGTCGATTTCGTCGATGATGAAGACGAAGGTTGGAATTTTTTTGAGTGCGGCAATGTTTTTTTTGACGCCGTAAACACGCTGGAAAATATTTAGTCTGGTACTTACCTCGGGTTCATTTCGGATTTCATTGATGCATTTTAAAATGCTGTACAGGTAGTTTTCTATTTCTTTTGGGGTGGCAATTTCGTACGACAGCGTGTGCTTTTTATCCAATCCTTCGGCATTGGCGTAAAAGAGTTTGTTGGCAACAGCTGCCCGGACTGTTGCTGTCGAGGTCGATGCTCCGAAAGTCTTTATCCTCCTGTGTGGTTTTGGAAAAAAGCCTTTTTTCCAAAATGTCCATCTTGTTTTTGATGCTGGTTACGTGTTTGAGCGTAGGGTCGATTTTATCCAGGAGCACCGATTGCGCGCGTTTCAGAAACCGAGAAATACCCAGGTAAAACACGGCCACGAGGCCAAAAAAGAAAAAATTCAACCCAGTGCTTTCCCGTCCGAATATCTCGATAGGCGCAGCCTCCCAGAAATGTAGGAAGGCATTACCATTGAAGCCAAAAAAGGTGTACTGCGACGACAGCACAATGAGTGGAATATACAGCGCGAGAAACAGGCTGATGATGTTGCTAATAAAGGAGGCGCGAATCTGATAGCGGTTGTGCTGGTAGTGTTCTTTCCAATAGTCGATTACCGCTGCTGCTATTTGGCGCAGCAAATCCATGTCGGTCACCTCGTCCTGCGAGAGCGAAAAATTGAAGGTTTTAATCTTATTTTCCTGCTTGAATGTTTTACCGCTGGCTACCTTTTCATTGAAGGCCTCCCGTACCAGACTGGTTTTGCCCATGCCACGGTATCCGGTAACCAGGTAGGCGCCGTGATCGGAGTCGGCATTTTTAAAGAGTAGTTGGAGGCGCCGTTTGATGTCTTCCCGGCCCGTAAAATAGGGGTTGCTTTTTTCCCGGTCGGTGGGTCCGTGGTCGAACTTGTATTTAAAGACCGGGATGTAAATGTTCTTGATGTAGGACCATTGGTGCTGGGTAGGCATGCGCGTTCAGTTGGCGATAGACAGAAACAGGAATAAAATTTGTAAAACACATACCTGTTACTGCAAATATAATAACACACCAGACTTTGCCAAAACATAAGTGTGTTAATTGTTATGCAAAACCAAACGGAATTTCGCATGGGTGTTCGTGCCGACGAATGCCGCTGGCGGGGGGTTGTCTCTCAGGCCTGTGATGTGTTCGACACGACGGGCGCCGCTAGCTCCCCGGTCTCCGCCCATGGCCTGCGGTTTCACAACGTTACGGTATTGATTCGCCCGTAGGGCCGGCATTATGGTAGCACGCAGGCCCAATTCGAATGCCGTAGGCATGGCATTGCGGTGAGGTTTTCCAATACGGGTTTAATGCCATGCCTACGGCATTGAGAACACCATTGTGGGTTGCTACCATTCCGGCCCTACGGGCCAAACATGGACGCTGCAAAGAGTGTAAACCCAGCCTTATGTGTTCTGCCGGCAGGCCTGTGGCCGCGGTTTCACAACGTTACGTATTGATTGCCCAGGCCGGCATTATGATAGCATTCGCGGCCCAATTGGAATGCCGTAGGCAGGCATTTCAATGTTGGCGCCGGGTTGAACACCCAAATTTTGGCGGTGAGGTTTGTCCACGTTTACGCCCCCTTGTTGCTAAATGGCCCAGGCCTAAACTGGGACGCTGCAAGTGTAACCTCAGGCCTGTGATGTGTTCGACACGACGGGCGCCGCGTAAGCAAGGCTGCTCGCTACGCTCGCTGGAGTTGTCTCTCACGCCTGTGGCGTGTTCGACATGACAGGCGCCATGGGGAGCTTTCGCTACGCTCGCGGGGGCACGACCTACTGCCTGGGGCGGGGGCGGCCGCTAGGGTTTTTGGGCGTCAGTAGTAGGTTTGCGAACATGCCCTTGGTTACCTTGAAGCAGTTGGGGGAAGAAGGGGGGGGGGGGGAAAAAGGGGGGGGGGGGGGGGGGGGGGGGGGGGGGGGGGGGGGGGGAAAACCGGATGGCGGGAAAATGTCGGCAGCAAAAGGACGTTACAATCGTTTTATTTCAATGCCGGAGGCGCATCCTTAAAGTGTTTGTATTTACCCAAAAGCCCTCCAATAAAACAGGTAACAGGCAAAATCACCTTTTTAACAAAGGAAGGTATTTCGGGCATGTCATATTCGCTGGCATATTTTGTAAGCAAAAAGGCGCCGTCAAAAGGTTCGGGTTCTCCCTTGCCTGATTTATTCTGTGCAGCATAAACCGCAGAAAGAAAAAATACAACCGAATGGGCAGGCTGTATCCACCCAGTGCATTGCAGTTCCTCCTGTCCTTCCGCCCAAAACTTATGCGGGGTACCGCTTTTAAACAAAACCGTTTCACCGGGATCTGCAAATTTGGGTTCCTGCCCTGGGGTTTGGTAGCCCATTTTACCTGCAACAACGGTGAGCGATTCGTCTTGCCTGAAGTGCGTGTGCATGGCAGGGCCGGCGCCTGGTTGGCAGAACGCCTTAAGTATTACCTTGTCGCCTCCTTCGGCTGGTTCAACTGACTGGAAAATGATCTTTTCTCCCAGGCAGTTCTCGATGGTGTGCGGATATTTGTATTCCATAAGCAACAATTTTCAGTAAAAATACATACATTTGGACAATGTCCAAATTAATTATGACTACAGCAGAAAAAATATTGGCAAAGGCCCTCGAAATGTTTAACGAAAAGGGCATTGAGTACGTGGGGTTAAGAGAACTCGCTGCTGTCCTCAACATCAGGGTGGGGAACATTACGTATTACTTTCCCACCAAGGACGACCTGGTGAATGCGCTTTCGCTGGCGCTAAACAAACTCAACTCGGAAGTGGTGGTTGCAAACGAGGAGATGACGGTTGCTGCATTTCTCAACATGTTGAAACAGGTGTTTCACCACCACGTGCAATACCGTTGTTTGCTGTTGAGTTTTGTTCATTTGATCGAACAGAACAAGGTCATTTCGGAGCGGTACAAACAAACAGCAAGCGATAGAAACAGTGCCATCGAATCAAACATTAAGGCACTGGTAAAGTCGGCCTACCTCAAAGTGAAAGACGAAACCGATGTTGAATATTTAACCTCATCCCTATCGCTGATTATCCGGTTTTGGATTTCAGAAGCGGCCGTTTCGCACAGCCGCTTGAGCGTGGAGGCGCAAATCCGCCACTATTTGTCCATGATCGCAAAACTGCTGTCGGCCTACGCAACGGCAAAGGGAAAGAAAGAGATTGAGGGGTTTGTGGCAGGGTTGTGAGCGTCAGCGCGAAGTTGAAAAGGGAGGGCTGCTCGCTATGCTCGCGGGCGGGGGGGGTGGCTGATGCACATGACGGGCGTTGTGTGAGCGGTGTCTCTCACGCCCATGGCCTGCGGTTTACACACAACGTTACGGTATTGGATTTCCAGGCCCGTAGGGCCGGCATTATGGTAGCATTCCGCAGGCCCAAATTACGGAATGCCGTAGGCATGGCATTTCAATGTTGGCGATCCAGGTTGTGTTCATTCGAAACAGCCCCAAATTGCTGATGCAAAGGTGAAATTTGTCAAATATCAGGGGTTTAATGCCATGCCTACGGCATTCGAGAACACCATTTGTGGGTTGCTACCATAATGCCGGCCCTACGGGCCTAAAAATGGAGCAATGTAATGACGTCCCTTGGAGGGTGCTAAACAAGAAAGCCCGAAGGGCTGGCATATTATAGCCGGGTGCGACCCTGAATACCTCGGTGGTGCCCTAACTGGTGCGATGTCTCCAGTAATGACACCGCCGAAGTTTCATTTGTCCTCCATTTTTCTACAATATGCCAGCCCTTCGGGCTTTCGCCGTTTTGAAGATTGGGCGCTGTGCATACAAATCGGCCGTTGTTCCGGCCTTTTTGGCGCTTACTGCCAGGATATTGCTCCGCTAATTTGTCGAATATTATTGTTTAAAAAACAACAACAGCCGAAGGGATGCGCAGCATCTGTAGCAAAAGGATAGCGAAGCTGTCATGTCGAGCGTAGCGAGACATCTGAGAGTCATTTTTTTTGTCAGATGTCTCGCTACGCTCGACATGACAGGCCATCTGACAAAAAATGCGGAATCAAAGGGCTGATATTTTTTACTTAAAGACACTCAAAACAACTTGCTCCCAATCTTTACTTCCGGGTGTGCTGGCGACACAAAAGTAGCCTCCCACTGTCGGCCTTGGGGTACTGCACGCCCAGCACCAATACTTCTGATACCACATCGCCCATTTGCCGCGGACCAAAGTTCAATACCCCCCAGCACCTTCCGACCAACCACCTCCTCCAGCGGATGCATGGTGAAGCGCCCCACGCTGGTGCGGACGCCGTATTTCCCAAAATCGATTTTCATCTTGTAGGTCTTCTTGGGCGTAGATGGCTCCAACGCTGCTTCCATCACCCTGCCAACCCGGATGTCGAGCGCGCCGAAGGTAGGTTCAAATTCAACCTGGTCTTTGATCAGTTGTTCCATGTGTTTGGTTTTTGATGCAGAAAAATACGTTGAGCCGCGTCAGTTTTGCAATGTTGACGATGGTAAAATTATTTTGCTCCAGCCTGTTGCGCAGGTTCAGGTCATTGGGGGTATTCAGTTTCAGTTTTTTGTAATCGCGCACTTCGTAAGTTGACAACATGCCGGTATAGGCGCTCGAGCAGGCCACGTCGTTCCAACTGCTAATGATGAGCAAGCCATTGGGGTTGAGCACATCATAAAAGCGCTGGATGGCTTTTTGGAGATTGTCGTCGTTTTGCTTGTTTCGGTCGGTGCCAAAATGGGAAATTGTTCCCAGCATGCAGGTGGCCAGGTCGAACTTTCGCGGGCCAATGGTGTCGTATTTGGGATTGTCAGACACCAGAAAATCGGATTGCTGGACATGAATCCGGGGGTCCGATTCCGTTTTGACCTTCACATTTTGGGTGGCAAAATTGACACAGTCGATGTCCACATCAATCCCCAAAATTAGACTGTTGTTGTCATCGTTGATAAAATGCCGCAGTCCCATGATGTAACGCCCGGTACAAGTGCCTACATCGAGGTGGTGTTGCAGTTGGTTGCCCTGCTGCTGGCGTTCCGACAAGAAGTTTTGTACTACTTCAAACTCTTCGGCTTTGGTGTTGCGGTCTTCTTTATCGAAATCGCCTTCGAAAAAAGCCAGCCATTGGCTTTTGTAATCGATCCGCCGCTCGATAAGGTCGAGCTGGTATTCCAGGTCCTTGATCAGATCTTCTATGGGCTTGCTTTGCGCCCAGAGGTCGTCGAAGTAAGACTTTACGTCCCGGTACAACGCATTGAAATTGGTGTTGGCCTTGGTGATGGTTTTGAGGCGCGTAATTTCGAAGGTATCGCCGCCGTAGAAGAGGTCGACCCGAAAATCGTCGTACAGGGCAATTTCCGTTTCATGCGGACTGAAGTCGAGGTTTTTGGGCAGGAAAGTGTAGCGACTGTCGTCGTAGGTAAAGCGCAGTTCGCAGTTTTCGTCCGCCAGTTTCCGCCAGTTTTGCTTCAAATAATTGAAGCTGGATTTGATTTTTTGCAGTTCTATTTCCCTTCCCTGCCGGCGAAAGCGCTGAAACTTGTCGAGGATGAGTTCGATGTTGAAATCCATCTCATTGTCCAGCAGCAGCAGCCTCCTGGATTCGCCGCCGGTTGTTTTGAAGCGGTTGAGCATGTCGAGGTTGGCCGTCAGGATTTTGGAGTCGTCGGGTTTTTGGTTCCAGAACGGCGAGCGGAGAAAGGTGGTGGTAAAAAACCGCTTACTGACCTGCTTGAGGCCCTCGATGTAGAAACTGTCGGACAGCTGCCCTACGTTGATGTCGAGCGTTTCGGATTCCATTTTTTCCGACTGGATGGCGCTGTCCCACAGTTTTTTGTGCATACCATCCACCCGATTGCGCAGGCTGTACAGGCTTTTGCCCAGGCCATAGAACCCGTTGGTGTTGGTGACCTTGCGCCAGCTCATCACAATTTCGTTGAGCGCCAAATCCAGTTCCTCGAACTGCCGGCCGGGCTCCTCCAGAAAGCTGAACTCGTTGACAATGAGCCCGCCGAGGTCGGAGGGTTTGGCCACACCCCTTTCCCAAAGCAGCCGCACGCGGTTTTTGCCCAGGCGCGACATGAACAGGCCGCACTCGAACAGCACATTGTCGTTGCAGGCAAACTCGTGGTTGTTGCGGAAGGTGCGCTCGTAATCGCGGGTGATGAGAAAAACAGCAAAATCGATTTTTTCGGTGAAGTCGATCAGTCGATCGAGCAGCATGTTGCCGGCTCCGGGGCGGGTCCAGGGCTCGATGACAAAGTGCTCGCGCAAGCTGTTTTCGATGTGAAAGAGATAGCCTCCTTCTTTGGATTCGATGGAGCTTCCTATGAAAATGGAAGGCCGGTTGTTGTCGTGCAGCATAGACAGGGCGGGTTGTTGAGCACAGGTAATCGGGTAGGCGCAGGCGCGCAGCGCCTACACATTGTAGATGAAATAAATGATCAGGTAGATAAAGGAACCAGAAAAAACAAGGGAATGTATTGTTCGATGGTGGTCAGGGGCAGGTATTTTTTTCTTGTCGGCGCCCTGCCCCAGCAATTTCCATTCGCTGGCATAAAAGGCGAAGGGCAGTTTTTTTTCCAGCAACAGCAGTGTTTTTCATTTTGCCATCGTTGAGTTGGCGGTAGGAGCGGATGTTGATCATCCAGATCAGGGAGATAATGATGCCCAGCAGGCCCACCATAAAGCAAACCAGCAGAAACTGCTCGGAGTGGATGTTGTTGTCGCGGTTGGCCGAAAACGACAGGATGGCCAGCAGGCCCGTCAGCACCGTGAGGTAAAAATGGTTGGCTTGTGCCCGGCGGTCGCTCACCTTATCGGCCAGGCCCACGTGGAGTTTGTAGATTTCCAGGAGATCCGGATCAGGGTTTGCTTCGGGCTCGGTGGCGGCTGTTTTCTTGCGCATATGGCAGTTGGGTAGGCGGTGTACTTATAGGGTGTGCTGTTTTGGGGTGGGTGGTACCCATGGGTGGGTGGGTTATATTTACTTTGCGGCGGACGGTTTGGTATCGCCGGGGCTAGGCTTGGCAAATATATTCAGTACGTTATTTACTTTCAATAGTGTACTCGTATTTGGACAATTGTTGTTCTAGTTCTTCTAAATATTTTTCTGCA
>JADJUJ010000024.1 GCA_016710765.1 Lewinellaceae bacterium
TGCTTACCTCCAAACACCACGATGGCTTTTGCCTGTGGCCCAACAAGACCGCTAACAATTCCTGGGGAATTCCATGGAATGCAGGTGATCGCGGGCCTAAGCGCGACCTGGTGGGCGACCTGTTTACCGCCCTGCGCAAAACCAGCGTACACCCCGGATTGTACTTTTCGCTGTACGAGTGGTACAACCCACTCTGGAAATTTGATAAGGCCAGGTATGCAGAAAATCATGCTGTTCCGCAGTTGCTCGAATTGGTGAACAATTACCAGCCAGAGGTTATCTGGGCTGACGGCGACTGGGATGCCAGCCCCGAAACCTGGAAATCGGAAGAATTTTTAGCCTGGCTGTACAATGCCAGCCCTGTTCGCAACAGGGTGGTGGTCAATGACCGATGGGGAAGCGGGGTTCGGTTCCACCATGGCGGTATTTATACCCCTGAATACCAACCAGATCTGGACTTCGACAACCACCCCTGGGAAGAAAGCCGGGGCATGGGCTTTTCCTACGGCTACAACCGGATGGAAGATGCCTGGATTGTAGAACTCCTCGCAGGCGCTTATTTTGCACCTGGTTGATAAGGTCAGTCGGGGCGGAAATTTCTTGCTGGACATTGGGCCGGATGCCCATGGTAAAACACCGCCGATTATGCAGGATCGCCTCCTTGATATCGGCCGCTGGGCTCAAGTGAATGGCGAGCGATTTCCTGAATACCAGGCGTTGGAAAACCACTTGCCCGGGGGAGCGCTGGCAACCGCGAGTTTAGTCCTAAGAAGACCGAAGGTTGGAAAACCAGCGGCGATGCCTTGCTCAAACAAACCGTGCAACCTGATTCCGGCTATGCCGTAAAAGAGGTGTTTTATACCTGGAATCCAACAAAAAACAACCTTTATGCTATTTTTCCGGTTTGGCCTGCCGATCGCAGACTCGTATTGAAGGGCATGGCACTGCCAGCGGGATCGGTGGTGAGCTTACTGGGCGGCGATCAAAAGTTGCGATACGATAATACCGGTGGGGTAGTGTATGTACCTTCCCGAATACAATCCGGCAAAACAAACGACCAATGCCGCCTTCGCCATCAGGATTTCCAATTTTGGCGCTTATGCTGCTACGCCTCAAATCGCGGTCAATTATTCACCAGTCACGATGCAGCCGGTCGTCAGCATGACGTCGGAGACGCCCAATGCAGTAATTCGGTACGCCATTGGGAAAGAGGAGTTAAGCGAAAAATCGAAGGTGTACCAGCAACCCTTTGCCGTTACACAAGATGCTGCTATTCGGGCACAGGCTTTCCAAACGGGTATGATGTCCAGCAACATACAGGAGGCAGAAGTCAAAATTTTACCCTTTATGCCCGGACTGTCGATGTTCCGGCAGCCCGACCCAGGGTTGACCCGCAAGGTGTTTCAGCCCGACCGGTATCAGTTGGAGAACATTGAACAAGGGGCTTTAATTGGCTCAGATATCAGTACCGGTTTTCAACTTGATCCGCAGTGCGTCAGCGGTAAATGCGGGATGGTTTGGCAAGGCTACATCTATGTTGACAGTGACGGTGGTTACCAGTTCTGGCTCAATTCCGATGATGGTAGTGCTTTATACCTTGATACCCAGAAAATTGTGGACAATGGTGGCAACCACGGAATGCAGGAAAAAACGGGATATGCCAATTTGCAAAAAGGCTGGCATGGCCTCAAAGTAATCTACTTCAACAGTGGTGGCGATGCCGGCTTGAAAGTGGATTATGCGCCGCTGGTAGGCAAGGTCAGGCAAGAAATCCCGGCTGCGGCGCTTGCCCATTGAGTTTGTCCTTACTTTCATAGAGCCAAACCCTATGTTAATCGAATCATTTTTTTCTATTAAAAACGGGGGTTGATCTTTGTTACTGATTCCAGGCTGGGCTTCAGGCCTTGACTTTTGGATTAAAGGGAGTAAAGTTTTACCCGCCAGTTTAGCCGACACGCTACTCATCGCCCAGATAAGCAAACGATTTTAACCCAAGTTCCTCATGCGTCAGATCTTACGAATTCTTTTCGAAGGTGCAACACAAGCCTGGCAGCAACTGGCCGCCAATAAACTTCGTTCCTTTCTTTCCTTGCTGGGCGTAACGATTGGCATTTTCTGCATCATTGGTGTGAAAAGTGCGGTAGACTCGCTGGAGTCGAATATCCGTGGCAGCATGGCCAAGTTGGGCAGTGATGTCGTTTATTTGGAAAAATTCTCCTGGTCGGAGGATCCGGGTAACAACTTCTGGAAATGGATGCGCAGACCCAATTTTTCCTATTCCGAATACCTGGTGTTGAAGGATAAACTGAAACTTGCCGACCAAGTAGGATTCTGGCATTTTCTGGGCAATAAAACGATTAAATGGAATTCCTCTAATGCGGAAAATGTATTTTTCCTGGGCATTACAGAAGATACCCGCGATCTTTTTCACCTTGAATTCGATGGCGATGGTCGCTATTTTACCACAGTAGAGAACCAAACAGGCGCGAATGTGTGCATTATGGGCAACACGGTAGCGGAGGGTTTGTTTGGGATAGAAATCGACCCACTGGATAAGGAAATCAATGTAGGAGGCCGGCGATTACGAGTAGTCGGGGTTTTGAAAAAATCAGGTAACGACCTGCTCAAGCCTTTTAATTTTGACAACGGTATTTTGGTGAGCTATAACCTCGCCAGGCGTGGTTTCAATGTTCGGGCCAAAGGGCAATGGGAACGCACCAGCATTTCTGTAAAGGCAAAGGACGGCGTTGATCTGGAAAACCTGAAAGATGAAATTACAGGCGTGCTGCGCTCCGAACGCCGCCTTAAACCGAAAGAAGAGAGCAATTTTGCCATGAATACCTTGTCGATTCTTAGTGGATTATTCGACAGTGTATTCAGTACCATGAATGTTGCCGGCTTCATCATTGGCGTTTTTGCCCTCATTGTCGGCATGTTCTCCGTGGCAAATATCATGTTCGTTTCTGTGCGGGAACGAACCAACATCATAGGTATTAAAATGGCACTCGGTGCCAAACGCTGGTTCATTTTGCTGGAAATACTGTTCGAAGCCGTTGTGCTGTGTGTGGTGGGTGGCGCTTTAGGGCTTTTGATTATCTGGGGCGCAACGAAGGCTATTTCTTACGCTATCGACTTTGAAATCTTCCTCTCCTTCAGTAATATGATGGTAGGGGTAGTTACCTCAATCATAGTTGGAGTAGCATCTGGAATCATTCCTGCGGTTCAGGCCAGCGGAATGGACCCTGTAGAGGCCATACGGAAGTAGCCTCTGGTTTAGAGGCGTAAGTCTTCGACCTTCACGCCTGGGTATTTTGATTTGTCGAAACTGAAATAACCAGCGGAAAGGCTTTTGTCGGGGCTGAAGCGTGTGATGGTAAAAGTAAAACGCGAACCGTCCTTTACAAAGGCTTTGATGCTCTCAATGCGCTGGGTTTTTTCATCAATGCTGACCCTGATTTTGGCGTATTCTGAATTGCGGTCCTTGGGTTTAAATTCCACCTGGGTAAGCAAACGCCCATTTTCGTTGATCTTATCGGTAATCGCATACAAAAAGTCGCCTTTTTGATAACGCCGTAAAAGGTCTTTTGGCGTCAGAAAACCATTTTCCGTATCCTCTTCCGTATCGTTGATTTGAAGTTCATTGTTCTTTTTGAGGTAAACCCAGGTTGCTTTACCATCGTTGATGATCACCTGCTGATCCATTTCAAGCCGGAACTTGTTGTCCAACTGGCCAACGGTACCTTTTTCAGTAGTCACGGGCTGCCCAGGCACTTCCGAGTTCAGGGTAAAGGCAAATTCGAGGGTTTTATAGCCCTCGTATTTTTTTCGCACCTTATCGAGCAATTTTTGTGCTTCCGGGTCCGATTTTTCTGCAACTGGCTTTGTTTGTGCCTGTACGAAAATGACGGTGAGGGCAAAAGGCTTGTCAGGAGTAAGTACTTCATTTATATTGATTTGTTTCAGCAGAAAAACGCAAATTTGTGGGTTGAAGTTGTGCTGGAAATGGTTAAAGATATCCAAACGTTTCACCTGGCCATGCAACTTTTCAGTCCGGGATACTGTTTTAAGGTATGTTATTGCTTTGTTTAGGCAATTAAGTACCACATCTAAACTGGACTTTTATTGGCAAAAGACCAGCATGATAATCTTATATTAATCACGAATACCCCTAAAACCAACCTAAATTTTATGGCCAAGAAAAAACATGGCGACACCGAAAGGTTGTCAGCCCAAATGCTGCAGATTGAAGTACTCAAATTTCTGCTGGCCCATCCGAAAGGACAATTCTCCGCGCGACAAATTGTACAAGTCCTGCGCGTTTCCAACAACAAAGATTCTGTTTTACATGCCTTGCAACAACTTGCCCTGGCAGGTTCAGCACAGGAAGTAGCCGCAGGCAAATTCTCCGTGGCACTGAATCGACTTACCCTTGAGGAGGAGCCTGCGCCAAGCCCCCGTGCCGCAATAGCTGCGCCAGCAGTTGTGGGCGCACTGAAACGGGAAAAAGCACCAAAATCGTCCAAGACTGAAAAACCAGTAAAGCACGCCGATAGCCGAAAAATGATAGAAGGCGTTGTTGACATGACCCGCAGCGGCGCCGGTTACGTTGTATCGGAATTGCTTGATTCTGATGTATATGTCGCCCCAAAATACATGAGCGGCGCCCTGAATGGCGATACGGTTCGGGTGTTGCTCTTTTCACGTGCTCCCCGCTACAAGGGTCGGGAGAAGCGCAAGCCGGAAGGTGAAGTACTTTCCGTGCTCAAGCGCGCCAATGAATTTTTTATCGGCACACTGCGCAAAAGCCGCAAATACGCGCTGGTGATGCCCGACAACCCCAATATGCCTGTCGACATTTACGTGGCGCTGGAGCATTGCGAGGATGCCCGAGATGGGGATAAAGTGGTGGTGCGGATCACCGACTGGCAGGAAGGCAAAGGCCGCGTTCCGATGGGAAAAGTCACCCAGGTGCTCGGCGCTTTGGGCGGCAATGATTTTGAGATGAAGAAAATTCTGATCAATGCCGGTTTTGAACTTTCCCACTCCGAGGAGGCCATGGCCGAAGCCGCCAGGATTTCCGAAACCATTTCTCCGCAGGAAATACAACGCCGCAGGGATTTTCGCGATGTGCTCACCTTCACCATCGACCCGGAGGATGCCAAAGATTTTGACGACGCCCTGAGCGTACAAATCCTGGACAATGGCAATATGGAGGTTGGTGTGCACATTGCCGATGTTACCCATTACTTAAAGCCCGACTCCGAACTCGACCGGGAGGCATACAAGCGCAGCACAAGCGTTTATCTGGTGGACAGGGTCAATCCGATGCTACCGGAAAAACTATCGAACAACCTTTGTTCGCTGGTGCCGGAGCAGGAGCGGCTCACTTTTTCAGCGGTATTTGAGTTCGACAACAAGGATCAGGTGGTAAAGCGCTGGTTTGGAAAAACCATCATTTTTCTCCGACAAGCGCTTCAGTTATGAAGCAGCGCAAACCATTCTTGAAGGCAAACCGGATGCAGATTTGAAACAGCACCCACGGTTTGTGGACCTCAAAGATGCCCTCGGGCATTTGAAGCGCATTGCTGGCAAACCGCGTAAAGCCAGGGAGAAAAACGGGGCCATTAATTTTGATTCGGAAGAAGTACGCTTCATCCTGGCGGAAGATGGAAGCCCCATTGAAGCCTACGTCAAAGAGCGGAAAGATACGCACTTGATGATCGAAGACTTTATGTTGCTGGCCAACAAAGAAGTGGCTTTGTTCATTGATCAGAAAGCCGCGGCCACCAAAGAAATTCCCTTTATTTATCGCATACACGACTTGCCCGACCTGGAGAAGGTAGCCGAACTGGCGCGATTTGCGGCGGAAATGGGCTTCCCCCTGCGGGTGGATACACCGAAGAATATTGCTGCATCGTACAACAAACTGATGCTGGCCGCGCAAACAGAAGACCGTTTGAAATTGCTGGAGCCTCTGGCGATTCGCACCATGGCCAAGGCAGTCTATTCCACCCACAACATCGGGCATTACGGACTGGCATTTTCACATTACAGCCATTTTACTTCCCCGATCCGACGCTACGCCGACGTATTGGCGCATCGCATATTGGAGCGTAACCTCGATGGCAATGTTTACCGTGTGGATGCCAGCAAGTTGGAGGAGCAGTGTAAACACATCAGTACACAGGAAAAGAAAGCAGCCGATGCCGAACGCGAAAGCATTAAATACAAGCAGGCGGAATTAATGCGCAAACACATTGGCGAGGAGTTCGACGGTGTGATTAGCGGTATGATCGAACGCGGTATGTTTGTTTCCCTGCCAGGGTCAAAAGCAGAAGGCATGGTGGAGTTCAGAAACCTGGCCGACCTTTATATTCTGGAAGAAAGCAACCTCAGGGCCCGTGGCCGCCGCTATGGAAAGGATTTTCGAATGGGCGATCAAATTCGCGTTCGGGTTATTTCCGTGGATTTGCAAAAGCGCCAAATTGAGTTGGAATACGTGGGCGGCGATGATATGGCGGGTAATTCGGAGTGCAATCAATATCTGAACAGGCGATGCAATGCCATTTCCTTTCCAACGCAGCAGATAAAATTTCGTTCCATTTGGCTTAAAATAAAACCAGGTCATCGCTCCCATTTGGAGTAATGTCCTGGTTATCGTTTGTTTACAATGTACTAAGGATTAATTCGGCCCTTCCAGTATGCTTGAAGCAATCATTTGCTAAAGGTGCTGAGTGCCGAATTGGTACGCGGTGTATCTGATATGGCCTCAATTTATTTTTGTAAAACCATTTCAGTGGTAAGGTTTAATGCCCTCTTCGCGGTGCAGCCTGGCGCTTGTTGCGCGATTGCCTGTAATTTTGATCGTTGTGTTGTTGGTGTTTGCCATGCTGCTGGTATTCCCGGCGCTTTGCATTGTTGTTGCTCCTGTAATTATCCTGGCGGTAGCCGTTGCGGTCCATTACATGATGGTCATTGCCATGGTTGCGCGCATTGTTGTGTCCCCTTGCCTGGTAGGCTGCATGGCCTTTTCCACGGCGATTAGCCTTTTGCTTGTTGTATTTTTTCCAATGCTTTTTGTCGGCCTTCCGATCGGCCTTCCGATCGGCCTTCCGATCTGCTTTGCTGTACTTTCCTTTTTGAGCGTGATACTGCGCAGCGGCAGGCCGGGTAGAAGGGGCAGGTTGATGGCGTTGCGCGCTTGCACTGGCAAAAAGTGCAACAACAAACAATACGGTTAAAACGAGTGCTTTTTTCATGTGCTGTGATGTTGCGTGAAATAGAGGGGTTTTTTAGTGTTGTACCAGTTTTTGTTGCGGGTGCTGAACTATAGACGATGAAAACGAGGCAAAGCTGCAGATCTAAGGTGGGTCTAAGAGAAGTTTGTGGTAAATGTTAAGGAGGCGTGAAGAATGGCAGTTGCTTTAGTGGCACTGGTATGTAAAAACCACATCAGGGATCATAATATGCTAACAAGATGGGTAAATTTACAACGGCTCTCTTGAACTCATTTGCAGCGCATCGGTTTGAACCCGATCTAATGTTGAAATGCTATGTATACAAAAATCAACAAATTGCCCCTCTTACTGGTATTGTTCGTTTGTGCCTTTCAATCCTTGTGCGCGCAGATACCAGCGCAGGACCGGCATCGACCCGATTTTCATTTTACCCCTGACCAATGGTGGATGAACGACCCCAATGGCATGGTGTATTACGAAGGTGAATACCATTTGTTTTACCAATATTATCCGGAGGCAACGGTGTGGGGGCCTATGCACTGGGGGCATGCCGTCAGCACCGACCTCGTGCATTGGGAGCACCTGCCCATCGCCCTGTATCCAGATTCTCTTGGGCTCATTTTCTCCGGCAGTGCTGTGGTAGACTGGAACAACAGCAGCGGTTTTGGAAAAAATGGACAACCGCCGCTGGTGGCAATTTTTACCCAACACGATATGGCGGGCGAAAAGGCTGGCCGGCACGATTTTCAATACCAAAGCATTGCTTACTCGCATGATAAAGGCCGGAACTGGACCAAATACGCCGGTAATCCGGTAATCCCCAATACTGAAAAAATACACGATTTCAGAGACCCAAAGGTGATTTGGCACGATGCTTCCAGGCAATGGATTATGGTTTTTGCCGCCCAGGACCATGTAAAATTTTGGCGTTCTCCGGATTTGATTCATTGGACCTTTCTCAGTGATTTCGGGCAGGATTGGGGCTGTCATGGCGGGGTGTGGGAATGCCCTGATTTGTTCCCCATCAAAATCGAGGGCACTGATGAATGGAAATGGGTACTCCTTCAAAGCATCAATCCGGGTGGACCAAATGGTGGGAGTGCCACCCAGTATTTTGTAGGCGATTTTGATGGGAAACAGTTCGAACTGGATCCGGCATTTGAAAAGCTGGTGACGAAAAATCAGGGGGTGTGGCTCGATTGGGGACGCGACAATTACGCCGGCGTTACCTGGTCGGATATTCCCGCCAGCGACGGGCGCAGAATTTTTATGGGCTGGATGTCGAACTGGGATTACGCCACAAAGGTGCCTACCGAAAAATGGCGTAGCGCCATGACTTTGCCGAGGGCACTCAGTTTAAGAAAGACGCAGGATGGTTTGCGACTGGCTGCTGTTCCGGTACAAGAATTGAAACAACTGGAAACAGACAGTTTTATGCTGAAAAATCGCAGCATTGTGCAAGGAAAACCATTTACCCCGAAGATAGCATTCACGCCCGCCCGTCTGGCCGCGGATCTGTGGCTTGACCTGGGTGAAAACAAGACCACTACCTTCTGGGTGGTGTTGTCAAACGATAAAAATGAGGAGTACAGGATTGGTTATGATGCAGCCAGTAACACTTATATCAGCGATCGCACCAGGTCGGGAAACTTGGGTTTTTCCGATAAATTTGCCATAAAACCACACCAGGCACAAGGGGGCGAGCGCAAGCAAAAATTGCACCTGCAACTTTATTTTGACGTGGCATCCTGTGAACTCTTTGCAGATGAGGGTTTGGTAAACCTGACGGATGTGTTTTTCCCAAGTGTTGATTTTACCACAATCCGCCTGGAAAACACCAAAGGAAAAGTGAAGTTGACCGCAGCAAAATTTTACCAACTGAGCGGAAAGGCCGGGAAATAAGGAGGCTGTAATTGGCCGTCGAAACGGGATGCATTTGCATAAGTGGAAACTAGTGTTCATTTTTACGAACACAAAGTTCTACAACAATGCCTAACCGACGCAGTTTTATCCGCCAAACCGCTGCCATATTGGGTGGCCTTGCTTTGCACAACAATGCCAGGGCTGCTTTTCAGTTGCCAGCAAAACCAACCTTTGACCAAGGCCCGGATGATGATTTCTGGCGCCAGGTGCGTCAGGCTTATGCCTGTAGCCCAACCCTCATCAACCTGAACAATGGGGGCGTGTGCCCCGCGCCACGCGCTACGATGGACGCGCTGGACTATTACAACCGTATGTGCAACGAAGCGCCATCGTATTATATGTGGCGCATTTTAGACCAGGACCGCGAGCCCCTGCGCTATAACCTGGCTGCACTGGCTGGCGTTGATCCGGAAGAAATTGCCATCAACCGGAATGCCACGGAATCGCTCAATACCATCATTTCGGACTAAACCTTAAGGCTGGCGACGAGGTGGTGCTCTCCAAACAGGATTACCCCAACATGATCAATGCCTGGAAACAACGTGCCAAGCGCGATGGCATTGAATTGGTTTGGGTGGACCTGGACCTTCCCTCCGAAGCAGAGGATGTGTTGGTGGAGGCCTTCGTTTCAAAATTTACCAAAAAGACCAGGGTGGTACACATCACCCACATGATCAATTGGTGTGGACAAATTTTGCCCGCCAGGGCCATCGCCGATAAGGCCCACGAACGGGGGATTGATGTACTGGTGGATGGTGCGCACTCCTTTGCCTTGGTAGATTACAAAATCCCCGATCTGGGCGCCGATTATTGGGGCACCAGTTTGCACAAATGGCTCTGCGCCCCGTTTGGCAATGGCATGATGTGGATTCGAAAGGAAAAAATCTCCGATGTGTGGGCCCTGCTGTCGAACGACAAACCTGATGGCGACAACATCCGGAAATTCGAAAGTCTGGGGACCCGTAGTTTTCCCCAGGAAATGGCCACCGGATACTCGCTGGATTTGCACAACCTGATCGGGTCAAAAAGAAAGCAGGAGCGGCTCCATTTTCTGAAAAACTATTGGATGGAACAGGTGAAGGATTTGCCCGGCATCAAAATTTTTACCCCACTAAGCCCTCAATGGGGTTGTGCCATTGGAACATTTGGACTGGAGCAGAAGAAAACCAGCGAGATTTCGAATATCCTGCACCAGGATTGGAAAATACACACCACAGGCATTGAATGGGAAAAAGTGAATGGTGTGCGCGTAACACCCAATGTTTACACCACCACAGCAGACCTGGATAAGTTGGTGAAGGCCATCAAAAGCATGGTGGCGTAGGGTAGGGTAGCGCCCTATCCGTTGTTTCGCTTTTTTATACTCGAAATAAAGTGGTTTGCGAATGCTCACTTGTCCTCAGCCCTCCTGGCTGCGTTATAAATACTCGCCGATGCGCTGCATCGTCTGCGTTTTGTGCCTTGCCATTAGAACTGATGACTGCGCGATTATTTTCGCAAACCACTTTACTTCGAGAATAGCATAGGTTGGGAACGCTACGAGGCCTATCTTTGCGGTTTCCAGACACAAGAACACCAAAACATACATGGAATTTATTCAGTTTAATATCGAAGGCCACGTCGCTCGCATTGTCTTTAACCGTCCCGATGTGTTCAATTCAATGAACCACCCCATGCGGCAGGAAGTCATTGCGGCCTTGAACGAGTGCGTTACCAACCCGAGTGTTAGAGCAATTTACCTGACGGGGAATGGCCGGGCTTTTTGCGCCGGGGAGGACCTGCAGGAGGTTGTGGATCCACAAGGGCCATCCCTAACGGAAATTATTTCCACTGGGTACAATCCGATCGTGACAGCGATCCGGCAAATGGACAAGCCAGTGGTTTGTGCCGTCAACGGCGTGGCTGCCGGCGCCGGCGCCAACATTGCGCTGGCCTGCGACATTACCGTTGCAACTACCTCAGCATCGTTTACCCAAGCCTTTTCCAAAATAGGCCTGATTCCCGACAGTGGCGGCACCTGGACGTTGCCGCGACTGGTAGGCATGCAGCGCGCCACTGCGCTCATGATGTTGTCGGATAAAATCAGTGCAGAAGAAGCCGCTAGTTTTGGCATGATTTGGAAGGTTTTTCCCGATGAAACTTTCGCCAGCGACAGCTGGGCCATCGCTGAAAAATTATCAAAAATGCCTACCAAGGGACTCGGATTAACCAAACGTGCCCTCAACCGCAGCTTCAGCCACGATTTCCAGGCGCAACTGGCGCTCGAAGATGTGCTCCAAAGCCAGGCGGGCGAAACCTATGATTACAAAGAAGGTGTTGCTGCCTTTTTGGAAAAACGTAAACCTGTGTTCAAAGGCGAATAAGCCCAGCCCACGCTACCGCCCACCCTATATCCAACGCTATATCCAACGCTATATCCAACGCTACAGCCCACCCTAAATCCCACCCTACATCCCTTCTACCCCCCCATGCTCCCACCCTGGCGCAAATTGATCATTTTTCCCTCCGATTACGCCTCCAACAAGGGGACGCAACCGCGTGATATTTTTCAGGTGGCGATTTTGATTCTGGCGGGACTCCTGATCTTCAGCCCAGAAGTCCGTTACAAAGTGTTTGCGCTGATTACCTATCCTGTACACTACAAAGAGTATAAGGAATTTGGTATTCGAATACCAGGAGGTTATCAGGTGCACGGCATTGATGTCAGTCGGTATCAGCGGCAGGTAGACTGGGATCGTGTCAGCAAGATGCAGGTGGGGGATATTCAGATCAAATTTGCCTTTATGAAAGCCACGGAAGGCTCCTGGCTGAAAGATCCACAGTTCAACAACAACTGGAAAAAGGCAAAACAAAACAAGATGATCCGGGGGGCTTATCATTATTTTTTGCCCAATGTTCGGGCTTCTGATCAGGCTAAAAACTTCATTAAGACGGTACAATTGCGCTCTGGCGACCTGCCGCCGGTGGTGGATATCGAGGAAACCCGGGGAATGTCGAAGGCAGAAGTCAAACGCTACACAAAAGTGTTTCTGGAGATACTGGAGCGCCAATACCGGGTGAAACCCATCCTGTACACCTATCGCGATTTTTGCAAAAATTACTTCGCCGACGACCCTGACTTCAAAGAATACTTTTTCTGGATTGCCCACTTTCATGTGTCGAAACTGAACATGCCCGACGACAACAACTGGCACTTCTGGCAGCACTCCGACCGTGGGTCTGTTGACGGCATCAACGAGCGGGTGGATTTCAATGTGTTCAATGGGGACAGTGCGGCATTGCGGAAAATTTGCCTGCCATAATTGGTCTTTCAGCAGGCAAAGGGGTTAATGCTTGGTTAATTTCGGGTCTGAACCTTAATATTCTGCTACTTTTGTGCGTTCCTACCGTATAAACCAAAGTATTCATCCATTTAAGAAAATTATTACATGAAAAAACTGTTTATTCTGCTGCTTTGCGCTTCCAGCGCTCTTACCGTTATGGCCCAGGGCAAATCCCTGCCAAGTGTTGATGTTAAAGACCTTAAGGGCCAGACTGTTAATGTCCAGGAATTGGGAAAATCCGGAAAAATCACCGTGATTAGTTTTTGGGCCACCTGGTGTTCACCTTGCAAAAAAGAACTGGATGCTATCAAAGACTACTACGGAGAATGGCAAGAGAAATACGGTGTGGAATTGATCGCTGTCAGCGTTGACGATACCCGTACTGCAGCAAAAATTCCTGCCATGGTGGAAGAAAAAGGTTGGGAATACCGCATCCTGCTCGATGCACAAAAGCAATTCCAAACATCCGTGAACATCACGGTTGTGCCACATACCCTCCTGCTCGACCAAAATGGTACCATTGTTTTTGAGCACACGGGCTATGCCCCTGGCGACGAACTGGAACTGGAGGAAAAAATTAAAATGCTGGCCGGTAAATAATGCCGCCTGTCCACTGTGCTGTTGCGTAGGGTAATTTCTAACGCAACAGCACAGTGTTCTTAAAATCCCTGCCTGAAAACTTCCATATTCGATATTCTGCGATATCTTTGCGGCCCATCGCCCGGGTGGTGGAATGGTAGACACGAGGGACTTAAAATCCCTTGGCCATAACGGCCGTGCAGGTTCGAGTCCTGTTCCGGGCACTTTTTTTGGAGGAGAGGAGATGGAGGAGAGGAGAGATGGAGGAGAGTAGATAAAATAAGCGCGGCCCGGTACGATTCGTACCGGGCCGCGCTTATTTTATAGTGGTTAGCCATTTTAAAAACCTCAACTCAGCGCCTTGTAAATAAGGCCTTGGTATCCAAGATGTTGATGGTCAATAGGCTACAATGCAAGGATGCGATCTTTTTCCCAAGGAATGGGGCAGAGAAAGCCCACTCTGGACCATCTCCATCTCCTCCATCTCCTCCTCTCCTCCATCTCCTCCATCTCCTCTCCTCTCCTCTCCTCTCCTCCATCTCCTCTCCCTCTACTTCTTCTTATTCTTCTCCGCCTGCACGCGCTGTTGCTCTTTCATCGCAGATTCAAAGCGTTCCCGCCAGCCACCGGATTTTTTCGGTTTGGCTTTGTTGGCTTCCAATTTGTCCCGGATTTTATCGTGGTTGATGAAGTATTGTTTGGTCACCACCGTTTGGCCAATGTTCAGGATGTTGCTGAAGCAGAGGTAGGTTGTAAGGCCCGAGGCAAAGCTGTTGAAGAAGAACATAAACATCACCGGCATGAAATACTGCATGTACTTCATGGCTGGGTTGTTCATGGCTGCGTTGGCGCCAGTGTCCATCTGTTTCATGTTGTACCAGGTATACCACAAGGTAGTGACCACCCAAATAAGGGTAAAGGCACTGATATGGTTGCCAAAGCCAGGCAACATGTAGGGGAGGCGGAAGGCAACGTCATAGCTCGAAAGGTCGGTTGCCCAGAGGAAACTCGCTTGTCGAAACTCGATGGCTGCCGGGAAGAATCGGTACAGCGCAAACCAGATGGGCATTTGCAGGAAAATGGGTAAACAGCCGCCAAGCGGATTGACGCCAAATTCACTGTACATTTTCATGGTTTCCACTGAAATCTGCTGCTGGTCGTCGCCATGCTTTTTCTTCAGTTCTTCCATTTTGGGCTTCAGCGCGGCCATTTTGGCCTGGCTGTGCACCATCTTGTAGGTCAGCGGGTACACCAGCAGTTTTACGATCAGTGTCAGTACCAAAATAACGATACCCGGGCTGCTAATAAAACGCGACAGGAATTCAAAAATGGGGTGAATTACCCAGCGGTTAATGGTGCCAAAGATGCTGGAGCCAAACGGGATGATGTCTTCCAGGGCTAAGTCGTAATGGCGCAAGCGGTCAAACTCGTTGGGGCCGCTGTACAACATCATTTCCAGTTTTCCACCGTTAGGATCCTTGATGGGGAGGGCTGCTGTGGTGGTGAGTAGCTTGAGGTCGGGGTCCTGGTCGGTCATCACCTTGGTTTCCCCAACGAAGTCGGTAAAGGCGAAGTTTTTGGCTACCAGCGCTGTGTTGAAAAACTGGTTGGAGTGGGCAAACCACTGTACCGGCTGATCGCCGAGTTTCTCAATTGCATCATTGGTGCAGTTGCAGTAGTCCGAATTTTCGTTGGTCGGTTTGAAGTACACGCTCGACATGGTGCGTTCGTACTTCTGGTTGCGTTCCAGTTTGTCGAGGTGGTTCACCCAGTCAAGTTCCATGACCTGATCCTTGGGAATCACGTCTCCCAATTGGTTGAAGGCAATCTGGTAGTCGAGGTCGTAATTGTCTGGATTAAGGGTATAGCGCTCTTCAAAGGAACCTCCATTGGTGGTATTGGCCTTGAAAACGACTGTATTGCCGGATTTCTGCGCTGTAAAGTAAAGGTCCCTGGTGTTGACAAACCCGGAAGCAGTGTTCATGACCGGGATTTGGAATTCAAAGCGATTTTTGGGATTGGCCAACAACCGGAGCGGGCTCTTGATATCGTTGGAGAGGGAATCGGTATTGACCTTTTCGAATTTTTTCAGGCGAACCTCCTTGATGCGGGCGCCCTTGGAGGTAAAGGTTAGCACCATGAATTGATTCTCCAGCGTAACGGTTTCTTCCTTTCCCTGCGCCGCAGGGGCAAAAGCACCGTACTTGGCCATCAGCATTCCTGTTTTGGCAGAATCAGGCATAGCAGCAATGGTGGCTGTCGGTGCAGTTTCCGCGGGGGCAGGGTTGTCCGTTTGCGCCGTATCCTGGGTCGTTGGCGTGGTGGCTGGCAGGTCTTTTTTCTCAGGCGCAGTATACTGCATCCAAAGGTATAACAGCAAAAAGATCAGGCCAAGGCCAATGACGGTGTTTAAATTATTTTGTTTTTCTTCCATTTCTATACAAGACGTTGAGTAACGGTATTTACCCGTTTAAAATCGGCGCAAAAGTAGGTTAAAACCCTTGGCATTTAAAACTTCCTTGGAAGATTATACACAGCAAGTCGACCAGCGGCGCGTTTTAGCCTATTTGCAGACAGCACAGGCATTATCTTTACCGGGCTTTAATGCCAAAGTCAACCCTACAAAGTCAGAATCCCGCACGAGTGCGTAACTTTGTGGCTTCACCAAAAAAGATCCATGGACCTAACAAAAATACCCTCGCCCTGTTTTGTACTCGACGAATCATTGTTGCGCAAAAACCTCGAACTGATCCAGCATGTGCAGCAAGAGGCCGGGGTAGATGTCATTCTGGCCTTCAAAGGTTTTGCCATGTGGAGTACCTTTCCAATGGTGCGGCAGTATTTGAAAGGCGCTACGGCCTCCTCATTACATGAGGCCAGGCTTTGCTTTGAAGAAATGAAAACGAAGGCACATACCTATGCTGTAGCCTACGCACCCGGTGAATTCGGAAAAATGATGCAGTATTCCAGTCATATCACCTTCAATTCGCTTGCACAGTACCGCCGCTTCCGGGGGCGTTTGCAAAAATATCCTGAACACATCAGCCCCGGCATTCGGGTCAACCCGGAATGGTCGCCAGTAGGGACTGACCTGTACAACCCTGCTTCGCCCGGCTCCCGCCTTGGTGCAACGGCAGAACATTTTAAAAATGGCCTTCCGGAAGGCATTGAAGGACTTCATTTTCATGTATTGTGTGAAAGCACCAGTTTTGATTTGGAGCAGGTGCTGGAAAAGTTTGAAGCGAAATTTGACCGTTTTTTACCGGGATTGAAATGGGTCAACTTTGGCGGTGGGCACCTGATGACCCGCAAAGGTTACGATGTTGCCCACCTTATTAAGGTATTGAAATCTTTCCGGAGCCGCTATCCCAACCTCGAGGTTATCCTTGAACCAGGCAGCGCAATTGCCTGGGAAACGGGTTTTTTGGTGGCCAGGGTGTTGGATATTGTAAAAAACAATGGCGTAAAGACGGCCAATTTGGATGTTTCTTTTACTGCCCACATGCCGGATACCCTGGAAATGCCCTACCGACCCAAAGTAAGGGGCGCCAACACCGACCCTGGTCCAAAAGACCCAAACCAATACCGCTTAGGTGGTGTGAGTTGCCTCAGCGGCGACTATATGGAGGTATATGGATTTGATAAACCACTGAAAGTGGGGCAAAAAATCATTTTGGAAGACATGATTCACTACACGATGGTTAAAACATCGACCTTTAACGGGGTAACCCATCCTTCCATTGCCATTTTACGCGAAGACGGACAATTGGAAATTGTCCGTAAGTTTAATTACCAGGACTATAAGCGCAGGTTGTCATAATTGGGTATTGGTCTTTGGCGTTGTTTTCAAGCAGCGCCAAAGACCAATTTTCCTGTTTTATTTGGGCCTTTTCCCGGCGTTCAGAAATTCCTGATAGGCTTTCAGGTTTTCCCATTCGCCATTGGCGGCCAGCAGCGATTGTGCCGACCAAGTACCCGGGTCGTGCATTGCAAAACGCGGACCTGCCTCAAGGAGGATGTCTTTCAGATGGTTTACCGGGGTGCGCGCCAGTTCTGTATAGGTGTTTATGCCGTTTTGAAAGAGCAGTTCCTCGATTTTTGGCCCGATGCCTTCCACAATTTTTAGGTCGTCTCTTGCGCAGGGAACTACAATGTATTCCGGTTGTTCGTCTTCGGGTGATGAATCGGGCGTTTCTGCTGCTTTGGTATCGGGCGCCTCAGGGGTATCTGTTGGAGCGGCTTGTTCCAGGGTTTCTTCGGCAAGACCCAGTCCGGCAACCACCACATCATCATCACCAAGTGAGGGTAGTACCGTGCCGCCATCGGTGCCCATTACTGCAGGTTCCCTCAATTGGGTGTCAATTACTGGCATGGGGATGTCCTCCAATTCGTCCATTTCCGAATCTTCGGGGGCATCAACAGGGACAGCGATAACAGGAGCCTCTTCTGGCGTTGGCGTTTCGGCAACGATGTGTTCAGGTGTTGATTCCGCCAGGTTATTGGTGATTTCCACAGGCGTTTCCGGAAGTGGTTCTGTGGCAGCCTGCAGCCCGAGTTCAATTTTAAGTTGTCGCAACTGTCCGCTAAAGTCGAGGTTTTCCGCCTCTAGAAACTGAAGTCTGGACCGCATGGTATTCCCCTCGTCGGTTGCCAGGGCGATTTGGCCATTGAGGTCATTTTTTTCTGCCTCCAGTTTGGCCATGTTGCTTTTCAGTTGGTCGTTCTCGGTGCGCAGGGCACTGGCAGTAGCATTCAGGCTAACTTGTTCGAGGCGCATTTTTTCTGCCATTTGGCGGTAGCGGCTCCAAAGCACCCAGCCCAGCCATAAGCCCATTAGAAAGGCTACGCCGAGCATGATGAGGATTTCAAAGCTGTGACTGGTAAATGTTGCTGTTCCGGGGCCGGTCAGTACGTTCTGTTGGAACATAAAGGGTTAGGATTAATGTGTGTTAAGGGTTGAATCGAATTTCCACACGGCGGTTGAGGTACCGTCCGCGGGGGGTATCGTTGGTGGCGACAGGTTTGGATTCGCCTTTGGAATACGTTTTTATTTGTTGAGCAGGAACGCCTTTTGCTGTAAGGGTGGCTTTGATTTGATTGGCGCGTTGTTGCCCTATGCTTTGATTGGCCTTGGCATCACCGATCATATCGGTATGGCCGGTAATGGTAATCGATTTTCCGTTTTGCTGCAGGTACAAGGCCAGCTGTTGTAAGTAATCGTCTATGGCATCATTATCCTCCCGGCGGGTGGAGTTGTAAGGGAAATGGATAATTACATGGTCTTTTAAGTCTTCAATTTGCACCCGATCGAGGTTTCCTGGCGTTTCTGAGAGGCTGGTGGATGGCCGGGGTGCAGCGTTGGTTGGGGCGGGGGATGCTGTGCTTGCTGGCGGGTTGGAAGGTGCAGCAGCAGTACTGTTGTCAGATTCCAAACCAAGCGTATCAGGAATTGCTGCAGGTGATATGCCAGTGTTCATGCCTGCGGTTTGTGTTTCGTTGTTGCAAACTTGTTTTATGCCACAAACGTACCATCGCCAGCAAATAAGGCTCCAAATAAAAAAGAGGGCGAGGATGAGTATTCTGGATTGCATAAATAAAGATTCAAGTGTGGGGGATTACAAAGCGGGGAAAAGGTATCTTCCTATCTTTGAGCCGTGAGTTTATCGCCTTCCGGCTGTTTTTCCAAATATTTTGTTTGAAAATATTATTGTGCAGATGAACCAGATAACTTTTGAGGACTTTATGAAGGTGGATATCCGGACCGGAACCATCCTTGAGGTGCGCATTTTTCCGCAAGCGCGCAAGCCGGCGTATCAACTGGAAATTGATTTTGGACAGGACATAGGTATTAAGTCCAGCAGCGCACAGTTGACGGCATTGTACACGCCGGAAACCCTGAAGGGACGGCAGGTACTCGCCGTCGTGAATTTTCCAAAACTTCAAATTGCCAACTTTTTTTCTGAAGTATTGGTGCTTGGCCTTGAAACGCCAGCAGGGGTAGTACTTTTGCAGCCAGAACAGGCAGTGGCCAATGGTATCCGCATGAGTTAGTGCGACCTTTGTCAGTAGTCTGTTAAATTACACCAGAAAAAAGGGTTTTCAAGGCCATTTACAACCAAATGGAGCCTAAAGGGTTTATAACACAATATTGAATTATGATAGAAGATAAAAAAGGAGCGTCAAAATATATGGTCAGCAGAGAAAGTCTGCGGGAGGCCTTGAAAATATTTGAATTTGTACGCCCCTACCGTGGCTATTTCATTGCCGGGCTGGTCTTGTTGTTCTTGTCCAGTGCTGTCTTCATGGTGTTTCCCTACGTGGTGGGCCTGATGCTTGATGTGGCGCAGGGCAACGCGCGTTTTGCTAATGTCAACCTCAAGCAAATTGCTGGTTTTTTGGTGCTGGTGCTGGCCTTCCAGGGCGTAGTATCTTATTACCGGGTTATGACTTTCGCGCAGGTAAGTGAAAAAGGTACGGCCGACATCCGAAGGGCCCTTTACCATAAGCTGATCTCACTGCCCATGGTGTTTTTTGAAAAAAACAGGGTAGGGGACTTGGTGAGCAGGCTCACCAACGATGTTGAAAAACTGTACAACACCTTTTACTTCGTACTGGCAGAGTTTTTACGACAAATCATTTTACTGGTCGGGGGTATTGTTTTTCTCGCCTGGCAAACGCCCAAACTTGCCGGTATCATGCTGGCGGTTTTCCCGGTTATCGTTGTCGGCGCCATGTTTTTCGGGCGCTACATTCGGAAACTGTCGAAGCAACGGCAGGAGATTCTCGCTGAAACGAATACAATATTGGATGAAACACTCCAAACCATTCAGGCCGTCAAAGCCTTCACCAATGAATTGTTTGAGGTGGGCCGTTACAGCAAAACCAACAGCAGGGTGGTGAATGTATCCCTTAAATATGCCTCTGGCAGAGCGATTTTCTCTGTGTTCATCATAACTGTGTTGTTTGGCGCCCTGTTTTTTGTCATTTGGATGGGCATGCGGATGGTACAGTTGGGTGAGATAACAGCGGGCCAGCTCATTTCATTTGTCACCTTTACCGCTGTAATTGGTGGCGCCATAGCTGGGTTGGGTAATTTCTATTCGGAGTTGGTGGGCGCTATTGGCGCAACAGAACGCATCCGGGAAATACTTAAGACACCCTCAGAGTAGATCAGGAGCGACCACAATCGAACCGGCCTGCGGCCCGCCTGGATGGCGATATTGACTTTGAGAACGTTCGGTTTTCCTATCCCACTCGAGCGGATGTGGAGGTGCTGAAGGGCGTTAGCCTGCACATCCCTGCCGGCCATAAGGTGGCCATCGTTGGCCAAAGTGGCGCGGGCAAATCCACGCTCATGCAGTTGTTGCTGCAATTCCATACTGCAGATGAGGGCAATATTCGGGTGTCGGGTGACAACATTTACGATTACCACTTACTGTCCCACCGCAACAACTTTGCCATCGTCCCGCAGGAAGTGATTCTTTTTGGCGGTTCCGTACGGGAAAACATTCTTGCGAAATCCCTCTATCCTTTTGCTGGATGAGGCGACATCTTCCCTGGATGCGGAAAGTGAAAAACAAGTGCAGGAAGCCCTGAACAATCTCATGGTAGGCCGTACCAGTATCATCATTGCGCACCGGTTGGCTACGATTCGGGAGGCTGACCGAATTTATGTATTGGAGGGTGGCCAGATTGTGGAAGAAGGAACCCATAATGAATTGTGGGCCCTGGAAAACGGTGTGTACCGCAGTTTGGCGAAACTTCAGTTTGAACCCATGCCACATACCGTATTGGTCCGGGAAATGCCATTGTAATACCTGTTGCTTCGTTTGCACGCATACACGCAAACAATTTGAATTGAATAACCTTCAACCGAGCGCCCGCAATGACTGGAGTTTTGCTTGTTAATCTTGGCACGCCAGATGCCCCGACTCGGGCAGCGGTATACCGGTATTTGAAAGAGTTTTTGTTGGATCCCCGAGTGATTGATATCAATCCCATTGCCCGCAACTTGCTGGTGAGAGGGGATTATCGCCCCTTTCGTTCCGGAAAATCAGCAAAAGCCTACCAAGAAGTGTGGACAGAAAATGGCTCTCCGCTTAAATTCTATGGCGAACGCCTCAGCGCTCAGGTACAGCAAATCCTGGGCGAGGAATATGTTGTAGCACTCGGAATGCGCTACCAGCGCCCTTCCATTGTGTCGGCTATCCGGCACTTGCAGGATAATAAAGTTAACCGGATCGTGGTTTTCCCTTGTTTCCGCAATATGCAAGCGCAACAACCGGATCCGTTCACGAGGAAGTAATGCGTATCCTCGCTAAAGCCCAATCTATCCCAGGGCTGCACCTTATCAATGGCTATGCTACACTGCCGGAAATGGTGCGTTTGTATGCGGCCAATGCCCGCCAGTTCCCCATTGATACTTACGATCATATCCTGTTCAGTTACCATGGCCTGCCCCAGCGGCAGTTGCGCAAGGCCGACGAATTTAACCACTGCCTTCAACAGGAAAACTGCTGTCAGACCCTGACGCCCACCAATCAGTTCTGTTATTCGGCGCAATGCTATGCTACCACCCGTGCGATTGCTGACGAACTTAGCCTCACTGCAGACCGCTATTCGGTATGCTTTCAGTCGCGGCTTGGCCGCGACCCCTGGACACAACCCTATACCATCCGCCGGATCGAGGCGCTGGCTAAAGCGGGCGCCAAGCGATTGCTTGTTTTCTGTCCGGCCTTCACGGCTGATTGCCTGGAAACCACCGTTGAAATCGGTGAGGAATACCGGGAGGAATTTCTTGAAAAGTGGGGCGGAGAACAACTCGATCTGGTGCCCAGCCTGAACGACCAGCCTGCGTGGGCCCGGGTAATTGCCGATCAAATCCGACAGTCGTAGGCCTCGACCCTTAAAGTTTGTGGTTCAGCGCACCGATATTATTTTGCCAAAAGAAACTTTTTTTTCGAATCGGGATTAGACGGTCAATCCTAGGTGCTGTTTCGCTTAAATGCGAAATGGGGAAATAATATTTTGTTTTGCGGCATTTGTAATCTTTTTGCGGCACTTCCGGCAGTTGGTTTCTTGAGTCTTTTTTTGGCCAAAAGAAATTTTTTTGCTGTCTCTTGTTGGAATTCAATATATAGTTTCATTCTTTTGCCAAGAAAGAACCTATCCCTATGCCTTCAGGTCGCACGATTAAACTTCGCAAAGGATTCGATATTAAGCTCCCCGATGCTGCTGTTGCGCAGATGTCGGACGTGCACGTCTCCGAAATAGTTGCCGTTAAGCCGGATGACTTCAAAGCCCTTGTACCCAAATTACTGGTACATGAAGGGGATGAAGTAAAAGCCGGTGATCCACTTTTTTTTGAAAGCTTCGTCCAGAGATCAAAATCACCGCACCAGTGAGCGGGGAAATAGCCGAAATTGTACGCGGCGCCAAACGTCATATTCTGGAAGTGCGGATACTGACGGATAAAGCCGGGGTACAATACCGTAGCTTTGGAAAATCCGCCGTTTCAAGTTTATCCCGGGAAGCAGTGATCAAGCAAATGCTTGAATCCGGCGTCTGGGCTTATGTAAAACAACGTCCTTACGGGCTGATTGCCGATCCGGAGGCCAATCCCAAAGCCGTTTTTGTTTCCTGTTTCGATTCTGCCCCTTTGGCGCCGGATGTTGAATTCCTGATTGACCAGGAGGCTGAAAATTTCAAGACCGGGCTTCAAGTGCTGTCGATGCTTGGCAATGGTGTATTGCATTTGGGTATTCGGCCCGGACAACGGATTGATGCCCCTGAATCCGCTCATGTCCACACTTTCTCGGGTCCTCACCCGGCGGGTAATGTCGGCATTCAAATCCACCACATCGATCCCATTCGCGCCGATGAGACAGTTTGGACGGTTGCCGCACAAGATGTGCTGATTATCGGGCGACTTTTCCATGAGGGCCGCTACCGTGCAGATCGTTTCGTGGCCTTGTGCGGCGAAGGCATGTCGAAACCCTGTTACATCAATGCAGTATCTGGCCAGCGAATGGATACCATCCTGGACAAACATCTAAAAGAAGGGCATTTTCGGGTTATTCAGGGCAATGTCCTGACTGGAAAACGCTCTGATACCAAGGATTCACTGTCCTTTTATACCAATCAGATTACCGCTATTCCGGAGGGTGATCAGCCGGAGTTTCTCGGTTGGTTGTTGCCGGGCTTCGGCAAACTGAGCCTTTCCCGTACTTTTTTCTCCTGGTTGTCTCCCAAACGCAGTTACCACCTCGATACCAATATGCACGGGGAAGAGCGAAACTTTGTGATGACCGGAGAATATGAAAAGGTACTGCCAATGAATATACTTCCTGTTTTTCTGCTGAAAAGCATCATGGCGCGCGATGTTGAGCGCATGGAGCAATTGGGCATCTATGAAATTCTGGAAGAAGACCTGGCGCTATGCGAGTTCGTATGCACCTCCAAAATTGACGTTCAAAAAATTGTCTCAGAAGGCCTCGATTATATGCGTACCGAGGCTTAATGTGCTAAAACTTATACTCCGCATTCATTATGCAATTTTACAAAAATTCCTGGCTTCCATTAAGCCGCCCTTCGCCAAAGGCGGTAAACTGGAGAAGTTTCACCCTGCTTTTGATGCATTTGAAACATTTCTCTTTGTTCCCGGCCATACCAGCGATCATGGCGTACATGTACGGGATGCCATCGACCTGAAACGGACCATGATGGCGGTAATCTTGTCGCTGTTTCCACCCCTCTTGTTTGGTATTTGGAACGTAGGTTACCAACACCACCATGCTTTTGGAATGGATGCCAGCATGATGGATAACTTTATGTTCGGCCTTTGGCGGGTACTGCCGATTATCGTGGTATCCTATGTCGCAGGATTGGGAGTGGAGTTCATCTTCGCCATCTGGAAAGGCCACAGCGTCAACGAGGGTTATCTGGTAACTGGAATGCTCATTCCGTTAATTATGCCGGTAACTGTGCCGCTTTGGATGGTAGCCCTTGGCGCGATCTTTTGCACACTGATTGGCAAAGAGATTTTTGGCGGTACCGGAATGAATTTTATGAATCCGGCCTTGCTGGCCAGGGTCTTCCTGTTCTTCGCTTTTCCGGCGTTTATGTCGGGCGATATTTGGACTGATTTGAGCCCCGAGGCTGGCAGAGCGCTGGTTGACGGCTGGTCAGGCGCAACCAATCTGGTTACGTTTGACGGCAATTATACCCACCTGCAATCGGCATCCGATATGTTTTTTGGCTTTGAGCAGGGCTCCATTGGGGAGACCAGCGTGCTGGCCTGCCTGATGGGCGCATTAATTCTGATCATTACAGGTGTGGGCAGTTGGCGCATCATGGTGTCGGTATTTGTCGGAGGTTACCTTATGGGACTTCTCTTCAATCTGGTAGCACCAGGCTCCAATCCGCTGCACTCCATGCATACACCTGCCTATTACCATCTGTTGATGGGTGGCTTTGCCTTCGGCGCCGTGTATATGGCAACCGATCCGGTTTCCGGAGCGCATACCAGTGCGGGGAAATATATTTACGGTTTTCTTATTGGTGCGTTTACGGTAGTGCTGCGTGTCTTCAATCCGGCTTATCCGGAGGGGATGATGCTCAGCATTTTGCTGATGAACGTATTCGCACCCCTGATAGATCAACTTGTTTTAGAACAACACATTAAAACCCGGTTGAAACGTGCATAGTAACTCTTATACCTTCATGTATGCAGCAGGGCTCTCTGTAATTACCGCCATTATATTGGCGTTTACCTCAGAAGCGCTGAAGCCCGCGCAGGAGGCCAATGTGGCCCTGGAGAAAAAATCCAATATCCTGCGCTCCGTCCGTTTGGAACTCACTGATCGAAATGCCATTGAAAGTACCTACAACGGTCATATTCAGGCCCTTGTGGTCGACAACAAAGGCGAAGTCCTCAGTGATGTCAAACCCGACGAAATTGAATTGCGCAAGGAAGTCGCCAAACCGGAAGCCGATCGGCGGTTGCCGCTGTACGTTTACACCGGCGACAACCAGGAAAAATATTACATTTTGCCCATGTCTGGGACGGGCCTTTGGGGGCCAATCTGGGGCTATTTATCCATTGAGGGTGATTTCAATACGGTGCACGGCGCCTTTTTTGATCACAAAAGTGAAACCCCGGGTTTGGGTGCAGAAATTGCTGAAAAGCCCTTTCAGGACCAGTTTCCCGGCAAAAAAATCATGTCCGACAACAACCAATTTGTTTCGGTACATGTGTTGAAAGTTACCGATAAATTCGATGGAGGTGCCGAACACCGCGTGGATGGCATTTCCGGGGGCACTATTACCTCCCGTGGTACCGATGACATGTTGAGAAACTGCCTTTCGCCCTATATCCCATATTTCGAAAAAATTAAATCCTCCGGTCAATGAGTACAACAGATAGTACTGTACAAACGGCGCCAAAACCGAAAAGTGAGCCGCTTTTTTCGAAGAAAAACTTGCGCACCCTGCGCGATCCGCTCGACGACAACAACCCCATTACCGTGCAGGTACTGGGCATCTGTTCCGCCCTCGCGGTAACGGTGCAGGTAAAGCCGGCCATCATCATGGCACTTGGTGTTACTTTCGTAACAGCTTTTTCCAACCTGATCGTTTCGATGGTTCGCAACTCCATTCCTACGCGGGTGCGCATCATTGTGCAATTGATTATTGTCGCTTTGTTGGTGACGATCGTCGACCAGATGCTGAAAGCATTCATGTTTGACGTGAGCAAAAAACTCTCCGTTTTCGTGGGTCTCATCATCACCAACTGCATTGTGATGGGACGCCTGGAGGCCTTTGCCATGGCTCAAAAACCCTGGCGGTCTTTTCTCGACGGTATTGGCAATGGCCTTGGATACGGTATCATTCTGGTGGTGGTAGCGGTTATTCGCGAGTTGTTTGGCGCTGGGAAAATTTTGGGTTTCCAAATCATACCCCAATGGTTTTACGACCACGGCTATGTCAACAATGGCTTGATGGTACTGCCTCCGGCTGCCCTGTTCATCATTGGCCTGTACATTTGGTGGCAGCGGGCACGAAACATTAAACTGATCAACGTCTCCTAATAAAGATAGTATGGAACATCTGTTGAATATTTTTATCAAATCCATTTTTGTGGAGAATGTGATTTTTGCATTCTTCCTCGGGATGTGTTCCTTTTTGGCAGTGTCTAAAAAGGTAAAAACCGCCTTCGGACTGGGTGTGGCTGTTATCTTTGTAATGGTCCTCACAACGCCATTGAACTACTTGATTCTCAATTACTTGTTGAACAAAGGTTCTCTGGCCTGGATCAGTCCGGCACTGGCCGATGTGGATCTGACCTTCCTGGCATTTATACTCTTTATCTCTACCATTGCAGGGGCAGTTCAGCTCGTTGAAATGGTAGTAGAAAAATTCACGCCAGCCTTGTACAACGCGCTTGGTATTTTCCTTCCGCTGATTACAGTGAACTGCTCGATTCTTGGCGCTTCGCTGTTCATGCAGGAACGGGAGTATGGTTTTTCGGAAACCCTGGTGTTTTCCATCGGTTCTGGAATCGGTTTTGCGCTGGCCATCGTTTTGTTGGCTGCCATCCGCGAGCGACTTCGTTATTCCAACATCCCGGCACCCTTGCAAGGGCTTGGTATTGCAATGATTATCACCGGATTGATGGGAATGGCATTCCTCAGTTTCTCCGGCATTCAACTTTAATAACCCTCATTATCCATAAAATTCGGTTATGGTTCCGGTAATTACAAGCAGTATTGCAGTTTTCATATTGGTGGTTTTGCTGTTGGTTTTTCTCATCCTTCAAGCAAAAGAACGTTTGTTGCCCCAAACAAATGTATCGATCATCATCAATGGCGATCAGGAACATCCCCTGACGGTGCAGCCCGGTGGTACACTCCTCAGTACCCTGGCCGCCAACAACCTTTTCCTGGCCTCCGCTTGCGGCGGTGGCGGCACCTGTGCTATGTGCACTTGTCAGGTGTTCAGTGGCGGCGGCGATGTGCTGCCCACGGAAACCAACCACCTGAACCGCAAAGAGGTGGCAGAACACCGTCGGCTGGCTTGCCAGGTGAAAGTGAAGGAAAACATGGAAATCCGCGTGCCCGATGAGGTGTTTGGGGTAAAGAAATGGGAGTGCGAAGTGGTATCCAACGACAACGTTTCTACCTTTATCAAGGAGTTTGTCGTAAAACTCCCGGAAGGAGAATCTTTGAAATTCCGCTCTGGTGATTACATCCAGGTGGACGTGCCGGAACTGGAAGTGGACTTCAGCAAAGACCTTTACGAAATCCCTGACCGCTTCAAGGACGATTACGATAAGTTCAACATCTGGTCGCTGAAACTAAAAGTAGATGAACCGGTGTTCCGCGCCTATTCTATGGCCAACCACCCGGCTGAGGGCAACATCATCATGCTGAACATCCGTATCGCTACGCCACCTTGGGATCGGGCCAAAAATGCCTTCAAAGACGTACCGCCAGGACTTTGTTCTTCCTTTGTGTTTACCCGCAAACCAGGTGATAAAGTGACGATCAGCGGACCTTACGGTGAATTCCACATCAAAGATACCGACAAGGAAATGTTGTACATCGGTGGTGGCGCAGGTATGGCCCCCTTGCGCGCACAGATTTTCCACCTTTTCCATACCCTGAAAACAGGCCGGAAGGTGTCTTACTGGTACGGTGCCCGCTCAAAAAGGGAGATCTTTTATGAAGATCATTTCCGCGCCATCGAAAAAGAATTCCCCAACTTCCGGTTTGAAATTGCGCTTTCCGAGCCAATGCCTGAAGATAACTGGACCGGATATGTTGGCTTTATCCACAAGGTAGTGCACGATGAATACCTTTCCAAAACGGAGGAACCGGAAGAAATTGAATACTATCTCTGCGGCCCGCCATTGATGTTGTCCGCAGTTGAAACGATGTTGGATAACCTGGGCGTTCCTAAAGAGATGATTGCGTTCGACGACTTCGGCAGTTAATCATGTTGCATCGTTGCATTCTTCTCAGCGGTTTTTGTGCCATCCTGTTTTCAGGTGTTGCACAAAAACCGCTTTTTTTATGGTACGACCATCCAGCGCTAAATTGGAACGAAGCACTTCCGCTGGGCAATGGCCGCCTTGGCGCTATGGTTTTTGGTGGCGCCAGCGAGGAATTGGTCCAACTGAATGAATCCACGCTTTGGAGCGGCGGGCCTGCCGAACTGGAGTCCAATCACGAAGCCCAGTTTCACCTCCAACCTGCCCGGGAGGCACTGTTTAAAGGAGATTTGGTCAATGCAGAAAGAGAAACCAAATCTATGCAAGGGCTGTACAGTGAGTCCTACCTGCCGATGCTGGATCTTCATTTGACGATGGAGCACGACAGCATCACGACCAATTACCGGCGGGACCTGGATCTCCAAACAGCAATGGCAACAACGCAATACAGCATTGGCGCAATCGAGTACACCCGGAAAATATTTGTTTCCGCACCCGATCAAGCGTTGGTGCTACAACTGGAGGCCAGTAAGCCGGGTAGTTTGAGTGGCACTTTTTCCGTCAACAGCCTCTTGCCCATTTTTATTGCACATCGAGATGTCAATGGTTTTACGGTGAAAGGTAAAGCGCCTGCGCATGCTGATCCCAGTTATGTCCAATACAATGATCCTGCTGTTGTATTTGAGGATACCAGCCATTGCAGGGGGATGCGTTTTGCCGTAACCGTTCGAGCGACCAGCGAGGACGGTATAATTTGGGTAGACAATACTGGTTTGCGATTCAAAGGTTGCAGCAGTTTGTTGCTTACACTCTGCGCGGCTACCAGTTTTAACGGATTTGACCACTGCCCTGACCGGGAGGGTCTGGATGAACTTGCCCTGGTGCGGGAAATGGAGCTTGGTTTGGGCGGAAAGGGTTTTACGGACTTGCAGCAGGCGCATATCGTTGATTTTCAGCGTTACTTTAGCCGGGTTTCACTGTTGCTGGGTGGTCCTGATCACGCAGAACTTCCAACCGACCAGCGTTTGAAAGCCTATGATGCTGGTGCTACAGATCCCGGGCTGGAGGCTTTGTATTTTCAGTTTGGCAGGTACCTGCTCATCAGTGCTTCTCGACCCGGTGGTCCACCTGCCAACTTGCAGGGCATTTGGAACCCCATACTGCGTCCGCCCTGGAGCAGTAACTATACCATCAACATCAACACCGAGATGAATTACTGGCCGGCGGAAGTTTGCAACCTGCCGGAAATGCACCAGCCGCTGCTCAATTTTATCGGAAACCTTGCCCAAACGGGCGCCATCACCGCCAACCATTTTTATGGCTGTCGGGGCTGGGTAGCGCACCATAATTCCGATCTCTGGGCAATGTCCAATCCTGTAGGTGATTTGGGCCGGGGCGATCCGAAATGGGCCAACTGGCCGATGGGTGGCGTTTGGCTATGCCGGCATTTGTGGGAGCATTATGCGTTTAACAACGATACCACCTGGCTCCGCGCAACTGCTTACCCGCTTATGGAAGGCTCCGTGCGATTCTGCCTGGATTGGTTGGTGGAGGGCCCTGACGGATATTTGGTGACGGCCCCATCCACGTCTCCCGAGAATGCCTATCGAGCGCCTGATGGAAATAGTTATGATGTTTCTGTTTCAAGCACCATGGATGTATCGCTGATTCGTGACCTGTTTATCAATGCATTTTTGGCCAGAAAAACCCTGGGCTTGGAAGGAGGCTTGTCGGATACCCTGCTGTTTACCCTGGGTCGATTGATGCCTTTTCAAGTCGGTAGTCAGGGGCAGTTGCAGGAATGGTACCGCGATTTTCCGGATGTAGAACCCGAGCACCGGCATTTGTCGCATCTTGTTGGTTTGTACCCGGCGAGTTTGCTGGATGCATTCGCTGCTCCTTCGCTGGCCAATGCCGCCAGGCAAACGCTTATCATCCGTGGTGATGCGGGCACTGGCTGGAGCAAGGCCTGGAAAATCAACTTGTGGGCGCGTTTGCGTGATGGCAACCATGCCTACCAATTGTTGCGGGAGCTCCTGCATTGGTGCGGCGAGGCAGACAGCCATGGCGGCGGGACGTATTCAAACCTCTTTTGCGCCCATCCTCCCTTTCAGATCGACGGTAATTTTGGCGGAACTGCCGGAATTGCCGAAATGTTGTTGCAAAGTGATAAAGGGAGCATCAATCTGTTGCCAGCCTTGCCAGAGGCCTGGCAGTCTGGTTCGGTTACAGGACTTCGGGCCCGTGGAGGCTATACCGTTGATATAACCTGGAAAAAAGGGCGGTTGCATTCGGCGCTGATCCATGCATCCAGTGACGGCACCTGCTTTGTCATGGCCAAGGCGAAATTGCACTTGAAGGGCAGTTATTTTAGAAAAAAGCATACAGTAATTTCGTTCCCGGTAAAAGCCGGAAGGACTTATCGTATTTTAGCGCACTGATCCAAAAGATGCCCCGTCTCGGGCATTTCACAATACCAACTTGACTGAAGATGAAACAATTGATTGGGGTAATCTTGCTTTTAGTAACCCTTTTCGGAGTAGGCTGCCAGCAGGATAAACCTGCTTATACCCATTTGGAGGGGCAGGCGCAAGGCACTACCTTTTCGATTATCTACCAGGATTCTCTGCAACGAGATTACGCCGCACCAATAGACAGTTTGTTTCGACTGATTGATAAAAGTATGTCGCTTTGGGACAGCACTTCCATCATTACCAGGATGAACCAAAATGATACTTCGATTCGGGCAGACAAACATTTGCAGCGTGTTTTTGATGTATCTGAAGCGGTATCTGCCTCAACTGGCGGTGCGTTTGATATTACGGTTGGGCCGCTGGTGCGCACCTGGGGTTTTAGTTATAAAAAAAATCTGCCCTTTCCCGATTCGGCTGTGGTAGACAGTCTTAAATCGTTGATTGGTTACCAAAAAGTGCATCTGGATAAGGGGCGGTTGGTCAAAGCCGACCCGAGAATGGAGATTGATTTGAATGCCATTGCACAAGGCTATACAGTGGATGTGATGGCCGAGTTTTTTGGAGGCACGGGGCGTGCACAACTACATGATAGAGATTGGAGGGGAACTCCGCACTGCTGGTGTGAATGAACAGCATGAGCCCTGGCTTATTGGCATTGATAAACCCATTGAAGGGGAGGGGAGGGCCTTGCAAGCCATTCTGAAATTGAGTGGCAAATCGCTGGCAACATCCGGGAGTTACCGTAAATTTATTGAGCGGGACGGGCATAAATTCAGCCACGCCATCAATCCGCAAACAGGCTTTCCGGTGGAACATCCCGTTTTAAGTGTATCGGTTATTGCCGATAATTGCACACTGGCTGATGCTTATGCTACGGCCTGCCTGGTGCAAGGATTGGAATGGTCGTTTGAATTGGCCAGGGAAAAGAAACTTGAAGTGTTTTGTATTTATGCCGACGACAACAACAAGATGCAAACGCAGGCAACGCCAGGATTCGAACAATTGATGCAGGATCCGGAAAAACAGTAATGGCCGGCGAATTGGATTTATGCTGAATGCCCTCCGCTGGGTAGCAATGGACACAGATATACTCCTGATCAGCCTGGGCCGTTTTTACAAACTGGCTGATTAGTGTGCGCTGCACGAAAAGCAGAAGGGGTATGCCCAGTTTAGGTTGTTTCTGGATTGCCACATGCCTCTTCGGGTTTGCGGCCGCAAACGCCACAAACAGCGCCTTCCTTTTGTAACATAGGGTTGTTATTGGCACAAGTGCCCCTGAAAGTGCCCCTTTTACAAACAATAGCCGGACACTGAACATCAAAAAAGCGATCAAAACAAGGGAAATCGAAAGCAGTAGAACGGTAAGCATGTCTGGTGAAATTTGATTGGGGAAATATTTAAAATTAGAACACAAAAAACAACTGTATTGTTTGACGGCAAAATTAATTAAGATATCTTTGGCCAAGCATATACTCAAAGATAACAAAAAACTACAACCATGCATGTCCGCACGAAAATTCCCGTAAAACAGGTCATGACCGAGAAAGGTATCAATGTTGTTTGGACGGTTACACCCGAAACCATGGTGATAGAAGCACTAATGTTAATGGAAGAAAAAAACATTGGTGCAGTGGTTGTTATGAAAGGCAACAGCATTATTGGTATCTTTTCCGAGCGTGAATATTCCAGGCAAGGCATTATTAAAGGGCGGAAAGCCAAGAGCACACCTGTGACAGAAGTAATGAACAGCGACCTGGCAATTGTGCACCCTGAAGAGGATGTCAATGAGTGTATGGGGCTGTTTCTAACAAAAAAAACACGCTACTTGCCAGTGGTTCAGGACGACGAAATAATTGGCCTTATTAGTATGGGCGACGTGGTGTCCTCCATGATTAAAAACCAGCGTGATCACATCGAATTTCTTGAAAGTTATATTACCAGACACTAGACCTATTACGCACCTAACACCCTTTTATGGCAACCTTGATTGTAGTAGCATTTATCATTGGCTACCTCTTAATTGCATTAGAACACCCCATCCACATCGACAAGGCCGCCTCGGCCGTTCTTACCGGAGTAGTTTGCTGGGTTTTACTCGTTTACGGATATGACGCGATGCCGGTCATGGCACACGGAACAGCAGAAGGCGCCTCCACCGACACGCACGATATTATTTCTCACGCTTTAGCAGAGCATTTGGGTGACATTTCCTCCATCCTGTTTTTCTTGCTTGGGGCTATGACCATTGTGGAACTTGTAGATGCCCACGATGGATTTAAGGTTATTACCGACCGAATCAGAACAACCAATCGGGTCAGGCTGCTATGGATATTGTCCATTGTAGCTTTCTTCCTTTCCGCTGCCCTTGACAACATGACCACTGCCATTGTGATGAGCGCTCTGGTTCGGCGGTTGGCTAAAGATAAAAGTGACCGTTGGATTTTGGCTGGTTTTGTCATCATTGCAGCCAACGCTGGTGGTGCCTGGTCGCCAATTGGTGACGTGACCACCATTATGCTTTGGATTGGTGGGCAGATCACAGCATTGAATATTGTGAAGATGTTGTTCATTCCTTCCATGGTCAGCCTGCTGGTACCGCTTGCTGTTGCTTCTTTTTTCATGAAAGGAGAAATAGACAAACCTGAAATTAAAAAGAAGCCGAGGGGCATTACCATACCACTCCCAGACAGCAACAAACCATATTTTTACTCGGCGTGGGCAGCCTTCTTTTTGTGCCCATATTTAAAACCATTACCCACCTTCCTCCCTTCATGGGTATCATGCTGGGGGTTGGTACGCTGTGGTATGTTACTGAAATGATGCACAAAGGTCGGGAGCCTGAGGTACGCGGACGACTGACCGTAGCAGCTGTATTGCGCCGGATTGATACACCCAGTATTTTGTTCTTTCTCGGCATCCTGTTGGCTGTTGCAGCACTGGAAACCTCCGGTCACCTGCACCTGCTGGCGTCTGGACTGAATGATGCTATTGGGAATATTTACATCATCAATACCCTCATCGGTATGCTTTCTTCCATTGTGGACAACGTTCCACTCGTGGCTGCCGCTATGGGTATGTATCCCATTTCCCAAATTCCAGTGGACGATAAATTTTGGGAATTACTCGCTTACTGCGCCGGTACTGGTGGTAGTATCCTGATTATTGGCTCCGCCGCTGGCGTTGCCACCATGGGGATTTTGAAAATCGACTTCATTTGGTACCTCCGTAAAATCAGTTTCTATGCATTGATCGGATATTTTTCCGGTATACTGGTATACTATTTGCTTGAGAACGTAATGTAACTGGACTATCGCCTAAAGTTAAAGTCTGGGTCAGCACAGCTCGGTTGTATTGCCGTACTGTGAAACATTTTGAACCTTCTTGCGTTAGGAAGGAAGTCTTAAAGCATTGTGTACTACCAGAATATGACCAAACCAAATTACCTGCCCGTCCTAATCGCCTTTTCTGCATTCCTGTTGGGCGTATTACCAGCGTCTGCTCAATCCAAAGATTGGGCGCTGAAAAGCGAAAAAGAAGGCGTTAAAGTCTATTATCGCCAAACCTCTGGTGTTCATGAGGTAAAGCTACCACTTCCCTCAAAACCTCATTGAGTGGTATTCTTCACCTTTTTGCTGAAGTGGAACAATACCCGGATTGGGGCTATAAAGTTGTGGAGTCCAGGCTTATTCAAAAGAAATCGGATACCGACCTGATTTATTACACCCGTTTTGATTTTCCCTGGCCGCTCAGTGACCGGGATATTGTCATGCACTCAACCCTTATACAGGACCCTGTTACTAAAAAAGTAGTGTCAAAAAGTGTAGCAGAGCCCTGGCATATTGCAGAAGTGGCTGATGTGGTGCGGATTAAAGAGGCCCGTACCCAGTGGTCTTTGTACCCCAATGAAACGGGGTGGCTTTACCTGGAATACTACATTTATTCCAATCCAGGAGGGATGCTGCCCAGTTGGTTGGTAAACATGGCCATCGATGTAGGACCTTTGGAAACCATCAAGGCAATACGTGGAAAATTGGCTGACCCCACTTACCAGGCCGTAAAATTGGCGCATATCCTAGAATAAGATAGGCTTTCAGGCAAACAATGCAGCAAAAGTGCTGTTCTTTTGTGGTTCAAACTCATACCAATGGCCTACAAAAGTTTACGCGACGCCGTGCGCGATCTGGAAAACAATTGCATGCTGCTGCGCATACGGGAAGAAGTTGACCCCAACCTTGAAATGGCAGCCATCCACAGGCTGGTTTATGAACGGCAAGGTCCGGCAATACTATACGAAAAAGTAAAGGGCAGTCCTTTTCAGGCAGTCAGCAACCTGTATGGAACCTTTCGTCAGACGGAATATTTGTTTCGGCACACACTTCCCCGCGTTAAAAAAGTAATCGAACTCAAGCAGGATCCTACGCGCCTGCTTCGGCAGCCCTTGCGTTATCTCAGTGCGCCTTTCACCGCCCTGTCAGCGCTTCCCATGCGCAGTATTTTTAAAGCCCCGGTGCGGTACGGCACTACAACCATCGATCAATTGCCCCAGGTGAAAAGTTGGCCAATGGATGGTGGCGCCTTTATTACCCTGCCACAGGTGTATACAGAGGACCCCGACACGCCTGGTGTGATGCATTCCAACCTAGGTATGTACCGCATTCAATTGTCGGGCAACGATTACATTCCCAACGAAGAAATCGGCTTGCACTACCAGATCCACCGCGGCATTGGTGTGCACCATGAAAAATACAACCGCCTGGATCAGCCTTTCCGTTGCAGCATTTTTGTGGGCGGACTGCCGAGCCATGCCTTTTCTGCCATCATGCCGCTCCCGGAAGGCCTGAGTGAACTTACATTTGCGGGCATGATGGCCGGTCGCCGCTTTCGCCATCAAATGCACGAAGGCTACCGCCTCTCTTCCGATGCTGATTTTGTGATTACGGGCGAAATTTTAAAAAATGTAAAAAAATCGGAGGGCCCATTTGGTGATCACCTGGGGTATTACTCCCTGGCCCACGATTTCCCTGTGATGCGGGTGCAAAAGGTGTACCACCGCAAAGATCCGTTGTGGCATTTTACCGCCGTGGGGCGGCCACCAGCAGAAGACAGCAGTTTTGGCTGGCTGATCCACGAACTGGTGGCGCCGCTCACACCCGGCGAATTTCCGGGCTTGAAAGAACTGCACGCCGTGGATGCCGCCGGGGTACACCCCTTGCTGGTAGCCATTGGGCACGAGCGGTACATGCCTTTCCGCGAGCGCGTACCGGAAGAAATCCTCACCATCGCCAATCGTATCCTGGGCAGTGGCCAAACCTCTTTGGCGAAGTTTCTCTGGATTGCCGCCAGTGACGATGACCCCAGCCTGGATACACACGATCTGCCCCGGTTTTTTCAGCATATGCTGGAGCGGGTAGATTGGACCCGCGACCTGCATTTTCAGACCCGCACTACCATTGACACCCTCGACTATTCCGGTTCCGGTTGGAACGAGGGCTCCAAAGTGGTGGTCGCTTGTCGGGGCGAAAAACGCCGTCAACTCAGCAAGATCTTACCAGAAGCCTTCAAACTGCCAGAAGGGTTCAGCGAGCCGCATTTTTGTATGCCGGGAATCCTGGCCATTAAGGCGCCTAGGTTTGAGGCTGAGTTGCCGGCGCGGGAGCAAGTGGAGGAATTCTGCCGCTTTATGGCCAATTACAGCCTTGAGGGCATTCCTATGATCGTGTTGTGCGACGACAGCACCTTTACTGCAGCCACCCTTAACAACTTTGTATGGGTGACGTTCACGCGGGCCAACCCGAGTCACGATACCTATGGCATTCACTCCTTTGTTGCCAACAAGCACTGGGGATGCCGCGGTCCGCTGGTGATTGATGCGCGCAAAAAGCCGCACCATGCGCCGGAGTTGATCCCCGACCCGGAGGTAGACAAGCGGGCGGAGGCGATATTGGCACGAAACTGGAGAAGGTAAAAATACCTAGCAAAGACATAGTAATGAAGGCAAAAATCTTTATTAGTTATCGGAGGAATGATAGCCGTTGGCAGTCAAAAGCTATTTACGACGACCTTACCAAACATTTTGGTGAAAATGCAGTATTCAAAGATTTAGAGATAACTCCGGGACAAGATTTTGAAGAACGTCTAAGGCAGGAAATTGATGAATCAAATGTAATACTTTTATTAATCAGTAAAAATTGGATGAAGGAGTTGAAAAAACGCCTTCATGGTGGTGAAAAAGATTATGTTCAATATGAATTGACAACTGCTATTTCACTAGGGAAATATGTAATTCCGATATTATTTGATGATGTGAAAATGCCGAGTGATGGAGAGTTGCCAGATTTGCTAAAGCCAATTTCCAAATTAAATGCAATCTCACTACTGGACACCACTTTCAAAAATGGGATTGGAAAACTAATAGAGACAATTGAAGATTTTCTCAAAAAAACCTCCAGCCCTAAACGCATACTTGTATTGGATTCTGGGGGCATTAGGATTGGCGCTTTGCTTGGACAATTGCAACATATTGAGAACCGATTGCGATTGCGGTATGGCCGTGATGACTTTCGGTTGCAGCAATATTTTAATTTAATAATAGGATCTGGTGATAGTGCATTATTAGCCACACTATTGGCACAAGGAAAATCAGTTTCTGAAGTTTATAAAATACATGCCCATTTTTACGATGAAATCTACAAACCAAATAGAAATAACACAGTAAAAATGTTTCGAATTTTTACTTCTATGCATGATAGTAAATTATTGGAATCGTTTTTAAACAGGATATTTTATGATTCATCGATATTAGATGGCTCATTGGAAACGGGGTTATTGGTTTTTGTTTATGACTTGTACAATAAGTCATTGGTACCTGTTTCTAACATATCTTCTCTGAACAAAAATGTCGATTTAGAATTAAATTTCATGAAGAATTTTATTAGATCTTCATTTGCTACTCCATCTTATTTTAATCCATATAATTCAGAATCAGGGGTTTATATTGATGCTTCAATTTATTGTGGCAGGAATCCTTCTTTAGCCGTTTTTCAAAATATTCAGAACAACCTTCAACAAGACGAATGGAAGATTGGTACAGAAAATCTTTTTATACTTTCTCTCGGGTTTGATTCAGTTGATCTGGGTTTAACGGTCAAAAAGGGAGACTCAAATTATAACGTTTTACAGTGGGCAAGTCTGCTCCCAAGTGTTTTGATGGGAACCATTGATCGCAATACCGCTTTACTTTTGCAGGGAATCAGTCAAGGAATGGTATTAGGAGTGCCAATTGATGATATTCTTTTTAACTCTGGAAGTAATAGTGCTAATAGCTTATTTACCTATCATCGGTTTAACTGCTCAACCAAGGGAATTAAGGCGAATGACATGTCTGAATATCATTCACGGACTTTTGAAAAGTGGTTTGCTCATGGGAAATTGCAAATAGAAGGTCAATTAGTTCCATCATTCTTCCCTGCGTGGTTTGATGTATAACCTACTTTATTACTCGATATTTTAAAATGGCACCTCTCATGTGGCTTTCCTAATTTGGGTTAATTCATAGAATGAAAAGTAGTGTGTAACCTACTCATATTTAGGTGTTCTAGTTTTTTGATGGCCAAACAATACAGCCAATTCCATTTTGAGGGAATCAGTTTTTGGTTGATTACCCAACCATTGTAAGCGCCCATGCCGTCTTTATAAAAAAAACGACCTACACTATGAAAGCAGCCCTGATTTTTCCCATACTTGGCCTCCTACTGTTCCTCTCCAATTGTAAAAAGGAGGAAAGTCCAGTATTAAGCGGCATCCAGATCCGTTTCCACAGTTATCTGGATCACGACATCGAGGACGCCTATTACATCTCCAATGCCGATACCATCCAGATTGGCACCATTCCGGCAAATGGCTATACCTCCTATTTGGAATTCCCTTCGTTTACAACGGGTGACGGAATCCCCATGGGTATGGCTTATGGCCGCATCGATACCTGTGCGGTACGTGCCTGGGCGGGGCTATGGTGCGGCACCGGAGTAGATTTTACAGATTTGGAACCGGGCTCGTACACTTTGAGTATTGGAAATGGCGTGCAAAATCCGTCCTGGTACTGGCTAGGGTTTGAATAGTTCCAAATTTTGCTGAAATTCGCAGCATGGAATTGTACGGTAAAATATTGCTCTTTGCCATGCCCGCTTTTTTGGCGTTGGTGCTGTTGGAAAAATGGTATGGCTGGTACAAAGGCAAGGACACCTTGCGGTCGATGGACATGTTGTCGAGCCTCAGCTCCGGTGTGACCAACGTGGTGAAGGATGTGCTTGGGCTTAGCATCGGCATCCTGAGTTACCGTTGGATGCTGGAGCACTGGTCGGTGTACCAGATCGAGGCGGGTTGGCTGACCTTCGCGGTGGCCTTTGTTGTGCTCGATTTTCAGGGCTACTGGGTGCACCGCTGGGCGCATCAGATCAATTTTTTCTGGAACAAACACGCCATTCACCACAGCAGCGAGGATTATAACCTGGCTTGTGCGTTGCGGCAGAGTGTATCCAGTTTTGTCAACCTGTTTACCTTTTTTCTGCTTCCCTGCGCCCTGTTGGGCATACCAACGGCAGTAATTGCCATTGTGGCGCCCATTCATTTGTTTGCGCAGTTCTGGTACCATACCCAGCACATAGGCCGCATGGGCTGGCTGGAAAACATTATTGTTACCCCCAGTCATCACCGGGTACACCATGCCATCAATCCGATGTACATGGACCGCAATTACGGTCAGATATTCATCTTTTGGGACAAATGGTTTGGGACCTTTCAGGAAGAGTTGCCCTCGGAAACGGCAGTGTATGGCATTACCCGTCCGGCCCGCACCTGGAACCCCATTAAGATCAATTTTCAGCACATCTGGCTATTGGCCAGGGATGCCTGGCGGGCCCGCAGTTGGTGGGACAAGTTGCGCCTTTGGTGGATGCCCACGGGCTGGCGCCCGGCAGATGTTGCGGAGCGATATCCGGTGCACAAAATTGAGGATGTGTATCATTTTGAAAAATACGAGCCGAGAACCAGCCCGGCCATGAAAACCTGGGCCTGGATACAGTTTAGCGCCACCATTTTGCTGGTATTTTATTTCTTTGGCAACCTGGCGCGCATCGGCAGTCCGGGTATATTCTGGTACGGCGGCTTTATTTTTCTTTCGGTGTATGCCTTCAGCGAGTTCATGGACCGCAATCCGATGGCGTTGGGCTGGGATCTTCTGAAGAGCGGGTTAGCCCTATATTGGCTTTGGCATTCGGGTGATTGGTTTGGTATCAGTAGCCTGGCGCCCTGGCTGGTGTACCTTGTAGGGGCCTGGATGCTGCTTTCGGTGATGGGCACAGGATGGTTGGTGTGGACAGAGATTCGGCAGGATGCGCGCTCCCAAGATGGCATGCGTTGAGTTTGTGAAAATTTTTGTAAAATATTTTGTGGGGTATTTGGATAAACGATTTGACTGTTCTTATCTTTGCCCCCGCTTCGGCAGAGAGGCCCGTTCGTCTAGGGGTTAGGACGCAGGATTTTCATTCCTGTAACACGGGTTCGATTCCCGTACGGGCTACCAAAGGCTACCAGAAATGGTGGCCTTTTTTCATGATACGCAACCTGTTATGTCCTGGAAAGTATATGTATTAGAAAGTTTGCGATCTGGAGTTAGGTATGTCGGGATTAGTGAAGACTTGAACCGTCGCCTGAAAGAGCACAATTCAGGTAAAACAAAGTTTACTTCGGGCATATGCCTTGGGAGTTGTTGTATCAGGAGGAAACAGAAGATGCCGCTTCTGCAAGGGCCAGAGAAAAATATTTGAAATCGGCAGCGGGGCGAAGGTTTTTGGATAAAAAACTAAATCGAGAATGATTTTCATTCCTGTAGCACGGGTTCCCCGCCCGGATGACCGGTCGGACGGGGATTCCCGTACGGGCTACCAAAGGCTACCAGAAATGGTGGCCTTTTTTCATGATACGCAACCTGTTATGTCCTGGAAAGTATATGTATTAGAAAGTTTGCGATCTGGAGTTAGGTATGTCGGGATTAGTGAAGACTTGAACCGTCGCCTGAAAGAGCACAATTCAGGTAAAACAAAGTTTACTTCGGGGCATATGCCTTGGGAGTTGTTGTATCAGGAGGAAACAGAAGATGCCGCTTCTGCAAGGGCCAGAGAAAAATATTTGAAATCGGCAGCGGGGCGAAGGTTTTTGGATAAAACTAAATCGAGAATGATTTTCATTCCTGTAGCACGGGTTCCCCGCCCGGATGACCGGTCGGACGGGGATTCCCGGGCACCAAAGGCTACCAGAAATGGTGGCCTTTTTTCATGATACGCAACCTGTTATGTCCTGGAAAGTATATGTTTTAGAAAGTTTGCGATCTGGAGTTAGGTATGTCGGGATTAGTGAAGACTTGAACCGTCGCCTGAAAGAGCACAATTCAGGTAAAACAAAGTTTACTTCGGGACATATGCCTTGGGAGTTGTTGTATCAGGAGGAAACAGAAGATGCCGCTTCTGCAAGGGCCAGAGAAAAATATTTGAAATCGGCAGCGGGGCGAAGGTTTTTGGATAAAAAAAACTAAATCGAGAATGATTTTCATTCCTGTAGCACGGGTTCCCCGCCCGGATGACCGGTCGGACGGGGATTCCCGTACGGGCTACCAAAGGCTACCAGAAATGGTGGCCTTTTTTCATGATACGCAACCTGTTATGTCCTGGAAAGTATATGTTTTAGAAAGTTTGCGATCTGGAGTTAGGTATGTCGGGATTAGTGAAGACTTGAACCGTCGCCTGAAAGAGCACAATTCAGGTAAAACAAAGTTTACTTCGGGACATATGCCTTGGGAGTTGTTGTATCAGGAGGAAACAGAAGATGCCGCTTCTGCAAGGGCCAGAGAAAAATATTTGAAATCGGCAGCGGGGCGAAGGTTTTTGGATAAAAAACTAAATCGAGAATGATTTTCATTCCTGTAGCACGGGTTCCCCGCCCGGATGACCGGTCGGACGGGGATTCCCGTACGGGCTACCAAACATCCCTCGTAACTATCTGGTTATGAGGGTTTTTTGTTTTTGGGGGACAAATAAGGGACAAATAACCCTCAATTTGAGCCATTTTATCCCTGCTTAGCCAATTCGTAACGCCCCTTTCTTTCCAGGTTAATTATGAGTTTTCAGTAGTTTCAAAGTTACAGGGGAAACAGACAGGTCTCCAATTTTACCCTCCTTAACTGAACTTGTGCTGCAGGGAGCGTTTTTATCCCAACTACTTTCTTTAATGGTTACGGTCCATTCAAATTTACCCAACATTATTATGTCCCTCGCACTTACCCGCTGAAAGAGGATTCAGTGGCTATTTATTTTTACCACTTAGGGCTACGGTTTACACACATCTTTGCAGCGTCCTATTTTTAGGCCCGAAGGGCCGGCATTATTGTAGTATACCGTAGATCTTGGCCTGGAATGCCGTAGGCATGGCATTAAACCCCCGAGATTTGGGCAAGTTTTACCTTAACATCAGCAAATTGGGGCTGTTTCGAATGGACACAACCATGAATCGCCGACATTGAAATGCCTTGCCTACGGCATTCCGTAAATTGGGCCTGCGGAATGCTACAATAATGCCAGCCCTTCGGGCCTAAAAATCTAATACCGTAAAGTTGTGTGTAAACCGTAGCCCTTAGGGGACCTACTCATGTCGCCATGGATTGAAATTGGTTGCTTCAGGCACATTATTCAGTGCCTCGCCCCCTCAATTCTTGACCACCCTCGCCCTTCCCACCAGCACTCCGTTGCGTTGCAACACCAGTTCATACACGCCTGGCGGCAAAGCGGCAACCGGAAGGGAAACATCATGCTCACTGGCAGCCGCCGTCACAGTCTTTTCCAGCACCATACGGCCCTGCACATTGATCAGCTGTAATTGATAGGCAGCGGTTGCGTCGTCGGTGAAATGTACAAATAAGGTATGCTGGACAGGATTTGGGTAGGTAGATACTTCATAGACTGCCGGTGTATAGGTGGCAGCAGGGGGAGGCATGACTTTGTATTGAACGTCGAGTACTTGGTTTTGGCTTGTATTGAGCGTACATATAGCGATGGCTTCCTTAGACACATCGTTCAAAAAATGAAAGGTCGTGATGGTATCCGTGCCCAGCGGCAGGATTTGCTGGCCGCCTATCGTGGAAATATCTATCCAGCCCAGCGGCGCGACTTTTACATCCACGGCAGTTGATCGGTATTCGGTTTGTTTTTTTCGCAGCACGTCAAAAGTACCGCCGGGGATGTCTAGTGTGCCATAGGCATCTATGGTACTTACACGTTGATACGTAACCCTGATACGGAAAGAATCGGCTGTCGGCACCAGGTTCAGCAGCACAGGGGGCGCAATGGGTGCATCGAAGGCAGATAATATATTACTAGTAGATTGTTTGATATCAAAAAAGTTGGCAGGCGCCCATGATACTTCGAGGGGTGGTTTTTTTCAAACAACAAATTCAAGCCCAATCCCAATTGATCCAGGCCAAAATAACCCATATCAAGCACCTGAGTACCGGTGATTTGCCCATAAACTTCCGAATTGGAGTTCAGTGGATGGTACAGGATCGACGCGCCTGGGAAGGACCCGGAAGCCGTACCCGATTGTGGATTTTGTATGATCTGGTCCCAGTATTGGGTGGGTTGCAGGTCGCTCAGGTTCCAATGCTGGTCGCCGCCGGGCGGGTGAAAATCTGGTTGATGGCTCCTGGCTGGTTGCCAAAAGCAAAGTGCAGCGTGTCGCCAACCACCGGAAAAACCGAATTGGTGATGGTGATTTGCGCGGTTGTAGGACCCATAAGTGCCCAAAAAAGGAGGTGGAAAAATGCCAGTCGTTTCATGGGCGTACAGTTACAAGTGAAAGGTTTGTTAGAACGCAATGGGGCTGGCTGCAGGGTAGTTGTACAAAGTTATTCCAAAATTTACAATCGGGCGGGCTATTTTTTCAGCTGGGCAATGGTAGCCAAGACAGGAACTACCGTCAATCATTGCATTTTATACTGGTCGCACGAGATCCACCAGTAACCACAACTTGGTTGACTGCAGGGATAGGCAATCGAAAGTTGACCTTCACAGTTGCAGGTAGTTGCTCCTGTTCGGAAGTATCCATATGAAAATGTAAATAGAGCCACTTTTCTCGATTTTCCAAATTAATGCTGTTAAAACCAATTGAAAGCACGTTAAGTATTTGACCTGTAATCTGTAGCAGGTAAATCAAATAGCAGTAGTCAGGACTTCGGTGCTGGCTACTTTTTTTGTTGGCGCACAATACCTGGAGCGCAGTGTACTTTTTGGAGTGTATTCCATTAACTGTGTTAATGCGCTGCTTTTTGCTTTCAGGTTTTTTCTCCCCATTCTTTTCAAAAACCTACTTTTGTCCATTACGCCACTTCCGAAGCATCTACCTTTCTCATGCCCAAAATCCTCGGTATCTCCGCTTTCTACCACGATGCAGCCGCAGCCTTGGTGGTAGACGGCGTGGTGGTGGCTGCGGCCCAGGAGGAGCGTTTTACCCGGGTAAAGCACACACCCGATTTTCCTGTGCTGGCCATCCGGTATTGCCTGGAGGAAGCTGGTTTGACCGTGGATGAATTGGATGCGGTGGTGTTTTACGACAAGCCGTTGCTCAAATTCGAGCGATTGCTGGAAACGTACTACGCCTTTGCGCCACGTGGATTGGTTTCCTTCCTGCAGGCCATTCCGGTGTGGCTGCACGACAAGTTGTTTCTGAAAAGTAGGATCCGGGAGGGTTTGCGGGAACTGGGTCCTTACGATGAAAAGCGCCTGAAACTGTTGTTTTCCGAACACCATTTGTCGCACGCAGCCTCGGCGTTTTATCCTTCTCCTTTTGAATCGGCCGCGGTGCTGACCATCGATGGGGTGGGAGAGTGGGCCACCGCGACGATCGCCCGGGGGCAGGGCCGGAACCTGGAGATTTTGAAAGAACTGCATTTTCCCCATTCTGTGGGCTTGTTGTACAGTGCTTTTACCGGATACCTGGGGTTCAGGGTCAATTCCGGGGAGTACAAGTTGATGGGGCTGGCGCCGTATGGTAACGCTGCCGATCCGCAAGTGGGCGAATTTGTGCAGCTGATAAAAGAAGAGATGCTGCAAATCTATCCGGATGGCTCGATTTGGCTCAACCAGGCCTATTTTCGCTATGCCACCGGCCTGCGCATGTACCAGAAGGGCAAGTGGCAGGCGCTGTTTGGCTTTCCGCCCCGGACCCGGAATCGGCGCTTGAACAACAACACTGCAACCTGGCGCTGGCCATTCAGCAAGTAACAGAAGAGATCGTGCTGAAAATGGCAGTTGAGGCCAAGAGATTGACAGGTGCGTCGCGGATTTGTCTGGCTGGCGGTGTAGCGCTCAATTGCGTGGCCAATGGCCGTTTGCGCGATGCGGAGTTGTTTGATGACATCTACGTGCAGCCAGCTGCTGGCGATGCCGGTGGCGCATTGGGGGCTGCTTTGGCTATAGAGCATTTGTTTTTTGAAAAAGAAAGCAACAATCGGAACGCACTGTCATGCAGGGCGCCTACCTCGGTCCCGCGTTTTCCGATGCGGAGATTGAGCAAATGGCCAGGAGAAACAGGGCTGTTTTTCGCAAGATTCATGCTGATGCTGAATTGCTGGAAGCGGTGACTTCAAATCTGGCCAATGGCCAGGTAGTCGGCTGGTTTCAGGGGCGCATGGAGTTTGGCCCACGGGCCCTCGGCAACCGCAGCATCCTGGCTGATGCCGGCAGCGCGGACATGCAGCAAAGGCTTAACCTTAGCATCAAGTATCGGGAGAGTTTTCGGCCTTTTGCGCCAGCGGTTCCAGTGGAATCTGCGCATTTGTATTTTGAAATGGAACAGCCCTCGCCGTACATGTTGTTCACTGCGCAGGTAAAGGCTGGGCTTCGCCAAAATTATCCCGCTGGCTCCGATAACTGGACCATGCAACAAAAATTGGCGTTTCCGAAAAGTACCTTGCCGGCGGTTACACACCTGGATTATTCTGCACGGGTACAGACGGTTTCGGAATCCGAAAACCCGCGATTTTACGCTTTATTACAGGCTTTTGGGCAAAAAACGGGTTATCCAGTGCTGGTCAATACCAGTTTTAATGTTCGGGGGGAGCCCATCGTTGGCACCCCAGAAGATGCCTGGCATTGCTTTCTGGCCACAGAAATGGATTGTCTCGTGATTGAAAATTATATATTTGCTAAAGAATAATACAAATAAGTTGGCTTGCACGTTCGAGAGATGTCTCTTTACAGTCGACTGGATGGGTGAGAATGTTTTTAAAAAGATGTCTCCTTTCAGTCGACATGATTGGTGATACAACAATGAAAATAAAGATGTCTCCTTGCAGTCGACATGACACGTGATACTTTTAATGTTGTGCGATGCATCGCATCGAACAACCACAATAGGACGACCCGTCATGTCGACTGAAAGGAGACATCTCTCAATTATTTACGCAACTAAAAAATCTTGAACAACCCACATGGAAATACTGCGCGACTTATGGCTCTTCCTTCGGGAGCGGAAAAAATTCTGGCTGGCGCCGCTGGTCATGGTACTGTTGATTCTCGGGGTAGTTATTGCGCTCGGGGCAGGGAGTGCATTCGCGCCGTTTATTTATTCGATTTTTTGAGGTGAAAAAAACATACGAACATATTCTGGCCATCGTCACCAGCTTTGTAGCGCTGTCCTGGTACACCGGTCAGCACTGGCTGTTGGGCGCTGCGGTACTCATCGGACTGGCTGCTTTGTTTTCCAGGCAATTGGCCGATTTAATGGCGAGCGTTTGGATGGGACTGGCCGAGATGCTGGGCCGCATCGTTCCAAGGTTGCTGCTAACACTCATCTATTTTCTGCTGCTGCTTCCTCTGGCCTTGCTGTCGCGTGTAGGCGGAAAGGACCAATTGCTGTTGAAAAAACCGACTAAAACCGCATTTAAAGACCGCAACAAAACCTTTGATCCGTCAGATTTTTATAAAACATGGTAAAGCGCTGGTTGAAAAAAGGGGCTTATCTCTTGTGGTTGATCATAATGGTGATCGGACTGCTGGAAATTGCATACCGCTACCAGTGGGTCGATTTTTACCACACAGAACGGGTACTGCTCAACCCCAAACCACATGGTAAGGGAATGAAAATCCTGGTACTTGGCGATTCCTTTACGGCCAATACCGACAGTTACGTGGATGTCCTGCGCGACAGCATGCCCGAAGCCGATGTGCGCAATGCTGCACTACCGGGTGTAGGTATTCGGGAAATGAGCGCGGTGGCAGCCAGGCGCCTGCAGGAATTTCAACCGGATGTGTTGATTTACCAGTTTTACACCGGCAATGATCTGTGGGATATCCGCAAAACCACCAGTTCTGTGCAGATCCCGCTTTGGCGAAACCTGGATTGGAAAGCAACGGATTACAGCCTTTTTTTGCGCTACCTGAACTATAAATCGGGCCAGTTAAAGGCTGTAGCAGGCGTAGGTCTGGATACGCTGCAATGGCGCCAGGAGCCGGTTTTTGCCGTTGATCGCTACAATGCCCGGGAGAAAATTATTTTTCGGGCAGAGCCTGATTTGATTCAAAATACGATCGGATTAATGGGCAAACGCGCATCGGACTTTGCCTGCTGGACCCAAAAAATGGACGAGATATTGAGCAACCTTCCTTCCACCACCAATAAGGTCATTCTTTTGGTGATTCCGCATTGTGCACAAGTCGCTCCAAAATACCAGGAGCGTATGGCCATGCTCGGCGCTAAGCCTTTCGGAAGCAGTGAATTGGATCTTGATTTTCCTTTGTTAAACGCCATGAAACAACACTATCGGAACGACAACCGCGTGCAAGTGATTTCTGTTTTGCCGGCATTACAACAGGCCGAGGCGGCCGGCTCAGCGGTCTATTATGAAAACGATCCGCATTTAAACAAAGCCGGGCAGGAAATATGTGGGAAAGCGCTGTGGAAGGCCTGGGAGGATTGATTATCGAAGGCAGCCCTGCAGGGGTAGTTTATGGTCGGCGCAGAAGTAGGGATTTTCTCCTTACATTTATCCGAATCAACTTTTCCAGCAATGAAAATTCAATCCACCCGCCTGCACGTTCTTTGTCTCTTTTTGTTGCTCAATATCTGGTTGCCCGAAGCCCAGAGCCAGTGTACCTTCACCGAAGTTACCGTCAATTCCACTACGGTAAACTACGGCGATGAAATGAGTTGGGAACTGCACGACAGCACCGGTACCCTGGTAGCCAACTGGCAGGGCCAGAACAACAACCAAAGTGAAACGCAGGTACTTTGCCTGCCCGATGGCTGTTATACCCTCACAGCGCTCGACAGCTATGGTGACGGCTGGAATGGTGGGACCGTCTCGATGACATGGAATACTGGCGCACAGAATTTTAGCCTGCCCGACGGCGCGCTGCAATACTATTATTTTGGTGTAAATGCGGGTAATTGCACGCCACAAATCCCTGGTTGTACCGACCCATCTGCCTTCAATTACAATCCGCAGGCGACCATTGACGACGGTTCCTGTCAGATGCTTAGCGATGTAGCCGCTGCCCAGATTTTTGACACCATCATTTATTCCGGACCAAAGGACAACCGCATCAACTGGGTGATTCAAAACCGCAGCACGGGTAACCCGAACAACGATTTTCAGGGCGCCGCCGATTTGCGCAGCGACCTGGAACAAAGCCTGATTCCCGCCTTTACCCTCAACGATCCAGGCGCTAAGGTTCCCTATGCACAGTACCGGAATTTTTTCAACCTCTACGCCGCCTGGTGGCCCGATGCACCCAGTGAAGAAACCTGGTGGAGTTTTAGCCTGATTCAACAATTGCGCAATGAAATTTTTCTCCCCTGGGGCAACAACGAAACAGGCTGGGTTACCTGGTTTTCTACCATAAAATACGGAGGCGGCGGCGGCGCAGGGCTCAACCGCGATGCCAGGGTAGGGGACGGAAAAATGTATGGTACCGATTTTGAAACCCTGCTCCATGAATTTGGCCATACCATGCCCGGACTCCTCGACGAGTACACTTCCAGCGGCGAATGGTCGGGCAACAAATGCTTTGAAACGCCCAATACCACCGGATTTACCATAAAAGACAGCATCCCCTGGCGCAAATGGATCCCCGATAACGTTCCCCTGCCTACGCCTTATGATGGCAACTACGACGATGTGGTGGCAGCATTCGAGGGCGGGCTCACCAACTACTTCGGCTGCCACAGGCCCACGGCAAAAGGCTGCTACATGGGGGCTGGCGGCTTTGGCGAAGGTTACGGACAGGACCTGTGCGCACCTTGTGCACAGCGGGTTATTTGCATGTTGTACAAATACGTGAATGTGATTGAAAACCCCATTCCTGCCAATACGAACCTTGCGGTTAATGGCCCCGAAACCATTACGTTTTCCGCAGATGTGGTGGCGCCAGAGCCAAATACGCAGGTATACGCCTGGTATTTGAATGGCAAAAAGATTGCAGAGAACACCACCTCGGTGGAAGTCGCCTTTGGCAGCTGTGATGCCTATCAGTTGAAATTCACGGTGACCGATACCACACCGCTGGTGCGTTATGATGAAAAATTTGACGCGATTTACCCCAAGCCGTACCGGGAACACATTTGGACTATTGACCAAACGACTGTCAGCAGTTACAACCTGCAAACTACCGCGCAGGTGACCAGTGCCGATTGCACTGGCGCCGACAATGCCATCGTGACGCTGAGCCCCACGGGCGGACAAGCGCCCTACGAATTTTGGCTGGATGGCCAACAAGTACCGAATCCGGTGAATAACCTGGCGCCAGGTATGTACGGTATTGTGGTGGTGGATGCGCAAAATTGCGCGGTGGAAAAAACCGTTCAGGCCACACGCGATGCCCTGCTCGATCTGTCCATTTGTTCGGTAGACAATGGCAATTGGGATGTTGCAGTGCAATCAAAAAATTACGATGTGGGTACGCTCGATTTACTTTGGTCGACGGGTGGTACAGGCCCATCGCTTTTGGGTGTTCCTGATGGGAATTATACCCTGACGGCAAATGCCAATGGCTGTGTGGTTACACAGGATTTTAGTTTGGAGAGTACCCCGCAACCGCTTATGGCAACGGAGCGTTTCTTCCCTTCGGAAATGGGTAAATCTACCGGCACGTTCTACGTAGAAGCCAGCGGTGGTGTACAGCCCTATCAAATTGAATGGTACGATCGGTTGATGGCGGATCAAACCAATGCAGATCCCGCACAGATCCTGTTCAGTGGCACCACCTGGGGGCATTTGCCAGAAATGGCTTTTGATAACAACCTGAACACCAAGTGGTTGCACGCCGTGAACAGCAATGCCTGGATAGGGTATCAAATTTTCACAGCCCACTACTATTGCCTACTACACCATCACCTCTGCGGATGATGTGCCCGAGCGCGACCCGCAAAGCTGGATCATGCAGGGCTCCAACGATGGGAACAACTGGGTTCCACTGGATACCCGCAGCAACGAGGACTTTCCGAATCGCTTCCAACAGCGTGCTTTTCCCATTTCCAGTCCGGCGCCATACACACACTACCGGCTTTTTGTCACGGAGAGTGCTGGCGCCAATGAAATTCAATTGGAGGAAGTGGAGCTGGTAGGCACCGACCCCAACGGCGCTTTTTTCCACAATGTGGCGTTTGACGGCCATTTTAGTCGCACCAAACTGGCGCCTGGCGATTACCGCTACGAAATCAGCGATGCCTCGGCCACCTGTGCTTCAGCGGAGCACAACGTGGCAGCTTTTGTACCCATTACCGCCAGCGGATTAAAAGTAGTGCAGGATGGAAACTGTGGTGTAGCCGTTGAAACACCCATTGCCGGTTACGATTATTACTGGCTTTCTGATGAAATAGGGACAGCCCTTTTGGGCGAAGGCGCCAGTTTCCAGCCACCACACGCGGGTAATTTTTATGTTACGGCGGCACCTTCGGGCACCGGGCAATGGAGCAGTAACCGCAGAGGGTTTGCTGTTACCATGCCCGCCACGCCGGAAGTGACGGATCTGGGGAATGGACAACTGGCGGTGGTTAACCCTGCGCCGGAAACCGCCTATTTGTGGTACGACAGCGACAATTGTGGTGTGCCCTTGCAGGTGGGCAATACTTACAATCCGGGCCCACAGGCGGCAGATTTTTATATTGCCGCCATCAGTACCATCGATTTTCCCGATCCGATTGACCCGGCCACCATTCCAGGGCTTTTGTTGCGCATGGATGCCGCCGACCTCAATGGCGATGGCATGATTGACGATCCTGCCCCGCCCACCAGTTCGGTGCTCGACTGGTATTTTCCCACCGGAAATAAATGGGCCGAGAACAACTGGTTTGCCTACCGCAGCAATTACCAGAATGGATTGGGCATTGCAGATTGGGCCACCCTATGGCTGCAGCGCATCCAAAATGCCCAAAACAATTTTCAAACCGTGATCATGGCTTATCAGGAAAACGAATTGTCCTGGGATAAAACGGCACCCTTTGATGCCCTTTCTACCACCATGCCCCGGCATTCGGATGCTTCGGCTGTTTTCAAACGATGCGCCCGCTTCCACATTAAATGGTGTTACCTACCTGAACGGGCAAGAAGTTGACCCGCTTACAACCAGCAATCCCATGGCATTTTGTGTGCTGGGCTCGGTGTTTACCGCGCCGTCCACGGCCTCTATTTTTTATACCGATACCCATTGGGAAGGAAAGGTGGGCGAATTACTCTTTTTCGACCACGATTTATCAGATGCGCAAATGAAGGGCGTATCGGAATTCCTACGGCAGAAATGGATCAGTACAGCCGACCTGATGAGCCCGAAGCTTAAATACCATTGGCCTGGGACCACCCGGCTGGAAGAAGATGTTCCCGAAAATACCTTTGTGACAATGTATCCAAATCCCGTGAGCGGCACTTTGTTTTTAGAGCGGTCAGACTCAGAGGCGTTGCAAGTTGAGATATACAATGCCGAAGGAAAGCTGTTTAGGTCCAAAATTTGGAATGGAACGAAACAATTAGAAGATGTGTCCGATTTACCTTCGGGCTTTTACTGGATCAGGTTTCGCGGCGTTGGTGGGATGGAGCAAGTGGCGCGATTTGTTAAAATGTAGGGTGGAGGTTTATGGTGCCCGTGGTCCTTGTTATTTTTCCAATCGGCCACTCTGGCTTTAACCGGCCAGATGCTGAAAATATAGTTTAAATCCGAACATGTTCTAAACTGGACTTTAGCCATATCGAAACTAGAATCAATCTTATTTTTTTACAACGGCAAAGCTCCATTCCACAATGCCATACCAAAATGAAAACCGATGGTAAAGTCTGGAAATCGGCTCCTGCCTGGGGCGATTTCAAAATTGATGAATTCCCAATCTAAAAACTCTGTTGCATCTGCTGGAAGATCCCTGCTCACCTGGTAGTACAAAGCACCGAGATACAGATAGGGTTCGAAAAACACTTGCTTCTTTTTCCCGGCAAAAAATTGCCATCCACATCGGCCACCTATGCCAAGGGCGCGTACGTGCCGTTCGATGGGGAGTATTTCGAGATACTGACCGCCTTGCCGCAACACCTGCTCCAGACTGACGTGCCGAATGTTGTTGTATTTTCCTTCTGCGCCAAAATGAAACACATAACGCTTGGAAGTTATGCCATAATACTTGAAGCCGGTTCGAAGGCGGAGCCCCTGGTAACTTTCTCCTTGGGTTCGCGCCAATACGCTGGAACCCAAAAATGCGCCTACACCAAGATCAATGCTCGCTTTAGGCCCCAATCGTACATCGCTGGCAAAGGCAACCGCTTCCTTGAGGGGGTTGATCAGGGAAATAATGTTGGTCTTAAAAGTCAGTTTCGGCACCAAGGGCCCCGGATGCGCCAACGTATCGGATTGTGCACACAGGCCGCGCGCACTTAACAGGAGCAGGACAAATAGTACGCGCATTTATTTCGTGATTTGTCCGACGCGTTTTACCACCGGGAAGTTGCTGAGATCAAAAATTTGAAAATCCGAACCAGTAGAAACAATCATCTTGTTTCCTGCCACAATCAGGTCGATTGGATCGGAAATCTCGATGGATTGGTTGGGCAAATAGTCCAACGCCAGTGGGTCAGCAATATCAAAAACTTCCAGGCGGTTGGCGCCCTGGTCGCAAACAAACAGGTAATGGTCTTTGTACCCCAGTCCGTTGGGAAGGTTAAGGGGTAGTCGCCAACCAGGAGAGGGGCATTTTTGTCCAGATACATCGTACACCAGCAAGGCACTTTCTGTTCCAATATTTCCGCAGATGTTCCGGATGATTTTTACCGTTGAATAGGCATACTGCTCCTTCACCACTACCGGGTCGCAGCCGCCCTGAAAGCTGCCTTCCCGGATGGTTTCTGATTGAATTTCGGGTGCTGCCGGGTTGGAAATATCCAAAATATAAAGGGCCGTTGTAGAACCCAGGTAAATGGCATTGTCGTAAATAAATATGGTCTCCAGGCCGTAATCGGTGGTAAGCCGGTTTACCAATACGGGCTTGTCCGGATCTGCAAGGTCGTAGGTCAGTACCTCATTGGGATTGAGCAGGTACATGAAATTGTTGTACACGGCAAATCGGGTAATCGAACCGGATTGCCCTCCAGAAACGGCTTCTGTAAAACTTCCCTCTTTTGAACAGGCGGCCAAAAGTAAAATGGCAATAAAGGATACTTGTTTGAGCATGGCTATGGTGTTAGTTAAGGGTCCTGCAACTGACGGTTTCGAGTTCCGCCGTTTCCCAACCGACGACTGCGCCCCGGGATTCATCCACACACTCAAAAATGCCGTTGTACAAGGGCGGGGAGAGCAGGGGCGAAAACACATCGGTTTGCCGGTTGAGCAGCTTGACCTGGAGTATGTTGCTGATGTCGATGGTCAGAAGATCCTTCCAACTGTCGGCATACAGCCGTGTTCCCGAAACGGTAAAATCACTGATGGCGGGAATTTTGATAAAGGTGAGGTAGTCGAAATTCAAGCTGTCTTTTACAAAGTAAACGTGGATGCCTTTTTTCTGCTCCAGGATAAAAAACAGTGAATCTTGTAAAAAGATGGTGCCGGTTTGTTCCAGGGCTTGTTCGGGCAGGTTGCCAACGTTTGACAATTCGGATACGGGCAGGTAAACCGGGCGCAATCCGGTGCCGCTAAAACCCTCAGCGGGTTCTTTGGTGCAGGCCGCCAGGGAAAGACCCGTGTAAAAAGCCAAGGCAATGTATATCAGGTAGTACGCCAGTTTCATGGGTAGGGTTGGTCAGGAATGGAATCAGGCAACTAAGGTAAGGCGTGGAACCGAGTGCACGCAGTATTTTAACATTATCGAAACAAAATCAATTGCCAGCCATGGGGCAATCGCTGAAAGACAGCAAATGTTTGACAAATAACAGGATTATCAAAAAACAGGCCTATATTAGCCATCACACTACAGGACATTTTATAAAATAGCAGCCCTAATGTGCCTAATGTGGCTTGTCTCATGTGCCCTAATGTGGTTAATTCAAAAAATGTCCAGTAGTGTGATTAGCCATAAAGACTTTTACAAACAGGCCTTCCCTTTTTATGATACATACTGTGCTTCAGGCGATTACGAAAGATTTAAATGCTTTTTTGCAAAACAGGTTTAAGCTGAACGAAGACATGGTTTCATTGTCCTCATTGGTAGCACTTGATGGTTCGGTTTCTATTCCTTCTGAAAATAAAATTGTGTGCACCTTATTAAACATAGAGCAGGAAAGAATGAATCTCAATGCGCCCCATAATAAGCAGGCGCTGGTGAATCAACCCATTAATTTGAACTTGTATGTCCTTTTTTCTGCTTATTTCAGCGCAAACAACTACATTGAAGCATTAAAAGCCATCTCTTATACCATTGGCTTTTTCCAGGGCAAACAAGTGTTTACCAATGCCAATACTGCTAATTTTCCAGCAACGATTGATAAGATAGTTGTTGAAATGGTAAACATGGACATGAAAGATATCAGTAATTTTTGGACAGCTCTCGGAGCAAATCACCTGCCTTGTGTGCTTTTCCGGTTGCGGATGATATCTATAACAGCGGATGTAATTATTGAAGAGTACACACTTATACGGGGAATACAATCGGACTCCGGCAGTTGACTAACTTAATAAATCAATGCAAAAACGCTATTATCAACTGCTTACATTATCGCTCGAACATGCTTTTTATAAGGATGGGGTAGCAATCGATTTGTTGGTAGAACCAACCCCCGACACCAAAGTGTTGATGCAAAAAAACGACCTGTTCTGGCACTCTCAAGTCAACAGTTACACGCTCCTGTTTGGTTGTGAAGAAGGCCTTTCTCCAGCTGTCGCTTTGGGTGATGAGCCCCTGCAACTCCAGTTTATCTTGAAAAGCAATTCCCCATTCTTTTTCAATTTTACAGATCTTCCATTCCAACTTATCGGGCAGGAGGATGCCTGGTTCTTTTTTGAAAACAAAACGCCATTGGAACCCGGGCTGGAAACGCCTGTACGGCTAACCGAAGAAAGCACCGTAGGCTCGGCTGATATTGTACCGGCGGCGGGCCCCAGGTCTGCTTACAGATTGCAGCCAGGAGATCTGGGCATTATTCAATTCGAAATAGGAGAACAGACGGAGGTCATGTTGCCGTTTCCAGATCCAGAATCGCCAGCTTCCTATGCTGCAACGTCTTTTACGATATTATTCCAATCCAGAGACGCGTATTGGCGGTATTATTTAATAAATAGCAGTCAACTACGTTTCGATAATTTGACGGTGACTGATGGCAGAAATGATCTCAATTTTTTGAAAGGAGATCCTGTTCTAGTAGGAGGGGCTGCGGAAATGGCTATTCCTATGTGGTCAGAAACGCCATTGCCAATGTTGGAAGTACCCTTTCTTCGGCCAAAACTCAAACTAAATGGTGGAGCAGGGGAAATCACCCTGGACCTGCCTACCCCCGATTTCCGCCGGCTCGTACCAGAAGGGTCCGATGAAAACACAGTATTTTATGCAGACATGTATATATATTTATAAATCAACTATTTTATAGTATGGCAAAAGTACTTGCAACACCAGGGGTTTACATCGAGGAGAAGAGCGCTTTCCTGAATTCCGCCGTACCGGTGGCCACCGCAGTACCCGCTTTTCTGGGGTATACGGAAAAAGCCATTTGGAACAATAAGGACATTACGAACACGCCAACCCGGATATCCTCTTTTGGCGAGTACTTGTTGTATTTCGGCGGCGCCCCAAAAACAACGTATTCCTTTGAGAATGTCAGGACCACCGATCCCAAGCAGATTTACAAGTTAGAACCCAAGGATAAGCGTTTCCTTTTGTTCCATTGTATGAAGCATTTTTTTGCCAATGGCGGCTCGGATTGCTACATCGTTTCCATTGGGAATTACGATGCCAAAATGACCATCGATGACTTCGATTCCGAAGCAGTAGATGCCAATGGCGAAAGTAAACAAAAAGGCCTCAAAACACTCCTGAAGGAAACGGAGCCAACGATGGTGGTCGCTCCGGATGCCGTTTTATTAGAAGCATCTACTTTTGCCGATCTGCAAACCCGGATCTTGAACCATTGTGGTGCAATAATGCGCAGCCGCATTGCCATTCTTGACGTGTACGATGGCTATAAAGCACGAAGTCTAGATCCTCAAAGTGATGTAATCACGAAATTCCGGGAGGGTTTGCAAGGAAATGCCAATTTGCAATGGGGCGCTGCTTATTATCCCTGGGTTCATACCAATATTACGAGCGCGGATGCTGTAAACTTTACAAACATCGATGCTGTGCAGCGTGCAGTCTTGGGCAAAACATTGCTCGAGGATGTAGATGCCGCGGTGGCTGAGCAAACGATGGACCCAAAAAGGGCCGATCAGATTAAAGTGGAAGTGGCCAAACTAACACCGGATCTAACAGACCCGGATGGAATCAGCAACCTGCACCAAACCTTGTGGGCCATCAGCCCGCTGTATAAATCCATTATGGATACCCTTCGGGAACAAATGAACCTGCTTCCCCCATCGGCCGGTATGGCTGGCCTTTATACGATGGTGGATAATTCCGTTGGGGTGTTTCAGTCCCCGGCCAACATCAGTTTTGGCGCTGTGGTGCGCCCGGCAGTTAACCTAACCAACGACGAACAGGAAGATCTTAACCTCCCCCTCAACGGCATGGCCGTCAATGCCATCCGCACCTTTCTTGGAAAGGGCGTATTGGTTTGGGGCGCGCGAACACTTGATGGCAACAGCCAGGACTGGCGCTACATCAGTGTGCGGCGGACAGTTATTTACATTGAACAATCCGTAAAACAGGCCATTGAGCCATTTGTGTTTGCACCGAATACGGCCAGTACCTGGACCAATGTTAAAGCGTTGATTACCAATTTTTTAACCAATGTTTGGGCATCAGGCGCCCTGGCTGGAGCCTCTGCCGATGATGCTTTTAGTGTCGACGTTGGTTTGGGTACCACCATGACACCGATCGATATCCTCGATGGAATAATGAGAGTATCTGTGAAAATCGCCATAACCCGGCCAGCCGAATTTATTGTGATTACGTTCCAGCAAAAAATGCAACAGGCTTAGTACCTTTTTGGGCCCAGCAGAAAATCCCGAACACGTTCTCTAAACTGGATTTTAGCCAAATGAAACCATTTATGTGGCTTGATTATCAATGGTTTAATATGGCATTGATGAAATTATGAACATACCTCAAAATTAAGGGTGTGCAATATTTATTTTAAGTACGATCGCGGCGCTACGGGCTTGGCCTTTTACAAATCCCGATTTTGCGTTGATGGAGGTGGATGAAGCAAAAAACTGTGTGAGCCAACCAGATAGAAGGGGGCGCAGACCCGACTAGTTCGATGGGCGAGTTTTTTTTTGCGCCGCCGCAATCAACAAGCAAAATCGTAGGATTTGTAAAGAGCCATGGGCTTTTTTGGTTACTTTTTTGGCCACAAAAAAGTGACAAATCGATCTTTTTATTCCAAAAGTTAACGAACCTGATGCATTTTTGCCGTTGTAGAAAAATAAGATTGTTTCTTGTTTCGAAATGGTTAAAGTCCAGCTAAAACGGAATGCGATCCAATCATTTCCATCACCAATAAAACAACAATAAAATCATGGCAGAAGAAAAACAGGAATCAACTTGGCCCGTTCCATTATTTCATTTTAATATAAAAATTGGCGACAAAAGTGAGATTGCATTCCAGGAGGTATCAGGCCTGGATACAGAATACGATGTCATTGAATATCGCGCAGGCAACAGCGCTGAATTTTCTGTAGTTAAAATGCCGGGCTTGAAAAAGGTATCCGATATTACGTTGAAAAAAGGCTTGTTTAAAGACGACACTGCGTTGTTTGATTATTTTGCCAGTGTAAAAATGAACACCGTTAAGCGCGAAACTGTGGTAATTACACTGTTGGATGAAGAACACAAGCCGTTGTTTGTCTGGACCTTAAACAACGCCTTTCCCATAAAAATGACCGGCACAGAGTTGAATGCTACATCGGGAGAAGTGGCAATAGAGGAATTGGTACTGGCGCACGAAGGATTGACGATGGCTACATAAGTACTGTTTTAAAAACAAGCCAGATTGAAACCATATAATTTTATCACAAATCATACTCATGGCCAAGCTCCCGCACAAGCAACAGATATCATCCATGCCAAAATCTCCTGCTCAGGAATATCCAGATATAATAGCCGTAAAAGTATTTGTAAATGGCAAAGTAATTAATGATACAGATCAAATTACCCAAATAAGTGTGACCAAGGCGGTCAATCAAATCGGTAAGGCAGAAATTCGTGTTGCGCTGGACCTCGGAGCTGAAACTGATCAGGTATTTGAACCACTTGATGCCGATCATTTTTTACCCGGTTACTCAATCGACATTCAGGTCGGATCTGTTTTAAGAACCAACAGTATTTTTAAAGGCATCATTACCAGTCTTGGCGCAAGTGCTACCAGCCAAGGAAAGGTAGAAATGTTGGTGGGATGTTCTGAGCAGACTGTTGTCATGACCAACGACTGTGGGAATGCCATTTTCGACAACAAAAAAGACAGTGAAATTTTTGCCGCTATAATTGCCGATTGTGCGCTTTCCAGCGAACTGGATCCTACTGATTTTGTGCACAGCCAATTGGTCCGGTATCAATCCAGCAGCTGGGATTTTTTGCTTGCCAGGGCAGCCGCCAACGGCATGTGGGTATATGCTGATGGGGATAAGGTTTTTGTGAAACGGCCCATGCCTTCAGCCGGGGCCCCTCCAAGTGTTAAGATTGAATTTGGTAGGGATACCACCGAATTTAATTTTTCCCTGGACACCGCGGTGCAGGGAACGCTTACAACCTTGGGGAGTTCCACCATAAAATTGAATACGCCTGTTGAGCTGTCGGGATTTGGCGCCCGATTTAATGGCCTTGCCCTTGTTACAGCAGTCCATCATAGTATCGACGCGGGACAATGGAAAACAACACTGCAATTCGGGAATGCAACCGATGGGGTGGTGGTGAGACAGCCAACATCTTCGCTGCCGAACAGCGAAATGGTACCACCAATCAATGGTTTGCAAAACGGAAAAGTATTGAAAATTGACGGCGACCCGGATCACAGTTTCCGCATTCAGGTTTTGGTGCCTGCGATCGATCCTGTAGTTCCGATTTGGGCACGAATGGCGCAGTTTTATGCAACAAGTCAACAAGGCCTGTTTTTTATGCCTGAAATTAATGACGAAGTGGTAATGGGTTTTCTCAATGAAGATCCAAGGTATCCGATTGTTTTGGGATCGATGTATAGTTCCAAAATAAAAGCGGCTTATGCAGCAGACCCAAAGAATGCCATTAAAGCCATAACGACAAAAATGGCCTTAAAATTGAGTTTGACGATCAACAGAAGATCATTACTGTGGAAACTCCCGCTGGCAATTCATTTGTACTGTCGGATAAAGACAAGTCGGTTGTTGCACGAGATCAAAATGGGAACCAACTTGAAATGATCAATGCAGGAATTGTACTGAATAGTGCCAAAGACATTGAGATAAAGGCAACGGGTAAAATTTCCATTCAAGCAAACCAGTCTGTCAACATGAAATCGTCTGGCGGTGATGTCACATTGGAGGGTATGAACCTAACGGCAAAGGCGCAAATGAATTTTAGTGCCCAAGGCGCTGTGGAAGCCGAGATAAAATCATCAGCCCAGACTTCCGTGAAGGGGGCAATTGTGATGATCAATTGAGTAAACTATGCCCTTATTTATTAACAAAAACAAGATAACCATGCCTCCAGCAGCCAGATTAACCGATATGCATACCTGTCCAATGGTTACACCAGGCCTACCCCCCATTCCGCATGTAGGAGGGCCTATTGTTGGCCCTGGCGTTCCAACGGTGCTAATTGGCGGTATGCCGGCCGCAGTAGTAGGTGATATGTGTGTATGTGTCGGCCCTCCGGATGCCATTGTAACGGGTTCCGCTACGGTGCTCATTGGTGGAAAGCCAGCCGCCAGAATGGGTGATGTAACTGCCCACGGTGGCAGTATCGTACTCGGGATTCCAAACGTGCTTATTGGTGGCTGAAGGCAGGAACCTGATCCTTAAAAAAGCATTTTCCAAGCAATTATTAATAGAAGCCAACATGAAGGAACCCAAATTCAGCATTCAATTCCCGGCCCAAAAAATAGCAACACCATTGCAATGGGACGACCTTGTTGTCGACACCCACTGCATGAATGCAATCATAGAAATCAAAACCTGGATTGAAAACGAGCAAACGATACTTACCGATTGGAAACTCAACAAAAGGTTGAAACCTGGTTTCCGTGCGCTTTTCTACGGTCCGGAAGGCACAGGAAAAACATTGGCAGCATCATTGCTGGGTCAAGCAACTGCCCGAAAAGTATACCGGGTGGATTTATCGGTAGGAATTTCGAAGTACATCGGAGAGACCGAGAAAAACCTGGCTACCGTATTTGATCGAGCCCAAAAAAACAATTGGATCTTATTTTTTGACGAAGCCGATGCTCTTTTTGGAAAACGCACTGTTGTCAAGGACGCTCACGATCGGTACGCAAACCAAGAGGTAGCTTATTTGCTGCAAAGGGTTGAAGATTATCCGGGTGTGGTAATATTTGCTTCTAATCTGAAGGCCAATATTGACGAAGCTTTTTCCAGGCGTTTTCAATCCATGATTCACTTCTCCATGCCCAATGCGGAACAACGTTTAATGCTTTGGAAAAAAACTTTTTCCGGTGCTATGCAGGTTGCGCCGGATCTCGATTGGGAGAAAATTGCCGTCTCCTATGAAATTTCTGGAGGTGATATGCTTGATGTCTTGCAATACTGTGCACTGACAGCGGTTCAACGTAAGCCACCCGTTGTACAATCTCGCGATATACTTGCCGGGATCCGGCGGGTAATGCAGAAGCACGGCAAGATACGCTAGTAGATGACCAATTTAGTTTTTGTAATGGTTCACTTTGTGGCGCGGAAATTTTGCGCAGCAAAATATCCGCGCGTTTCTGCTGCGGGAAACTATTTTTTTGCGCAGCAAAAACTAAATTACTTTACCACTAGTGCCGGACGCGGCACTAGTCAGCCTTTGTCATCTGCATCTCCAAATCCTCCAGTGAAACACCTTTCGTTTCCGGCATCATTTTCCACACGAAAATCAGCTGCAACACCATCATAAAGGCAAAGAAGACGAAAACGGGTGCAGCGCCAACTTTGGCGAACAGCCACGGTACCGCAGAAGGAATGGCCGCCGCCAGCACCCAATGAACAGAACTGCCGAAGGATTGTCCGCTGGCCCGCAGGTGGTTGGGGAAAATTTCAGAAATGAATACCCAGATAACCGTTCCCTGCCCAATAGCATGCGCAGCAATAAACATAAACAGGAAAATCGGCACAGCCATGCCCTGCCAGTTCATCCAGAATGCCATGGCCACCAGCGAAAGCGAAATGATGTAGCCCACGGAGCCAATGTACAGGAGTTGCTTGCGGCCCAACTTGTCAATCAGCGACAAGCCAATCAAGGTGAAAATCATATTGGTGATGCCCACCCCGATGCTGCTCAGCAAAGCAGCACTGTCTTCCAGTCCTGCAATTTTAAAAATTCGCGGAGCATAGTATAAAAAAGCGTTTATGCCCGAAAATTGGTTGAAAAAAGCCACCAAAAAGGCCAACATCAAAGGGAACTGAAATGCTTTGTTGAAGATGGATTCTTTTTTTCCCAACAACGCCTGATCGGATAATATTCTGTCTATTTCAACCTCCGGGTCAACTGTCGGATCAATCAGTCGCATGGTCGCTGCGGCTGCAACGCGATCCTTTTTCTTTACCAATAGCCACCGCGGACTCTCCGGCACCGTAAATACCATCAGGGTGTACATAAAAGCGGGAATTGCTTCCACCCCAATCATCCAACGCCAGCCGTTTTCCCCCAATCCACTCAGCAGGTAATTCGACACAAATGCGATCAGGATACCGAAAACGATGTTGAACTGGTACAGGGCTACCAGCCGGCCGCGATTGTGGGCAGGTGCTATTTCCGATACATAAGCCGGCGCGGCAATGGTAGAGGCGCCTACTGCAAGCCCGCCGACAAACCGGAAAAAGGCAAATACCCAGGGATCGTTTGCCAGGGCAGAACCGACAGCAGATATAAAATAAAACACGCCAATCCACAGCAGTGTTTTCTTCCGGCCAAGCTTGTCGGTGGGGATGCCGCCCAGGATCGCGCCTAAGACGGTGCCCCAGAGGGCAGAAGCGATGATCACAACGCCATGAAAGACTTCACCGCGCGGCCACAACTGCTGCAGCGACAAATCGGCGCCCGATATCACCACTGTGTCAAATCCAAAAAGAAATCCGGCCAGTGCTACGGTGATCGACCAAAAGAAAATTTTGCGGTGGTTCATAGGTGGTTCAGGTATGGACAGGATGGAACAGTTCAGGCAGATGGCACTTTGATGCGCGGCACAAATAAAGGAAAAAATTACCTGGCTTGGCCTAAAAGAAAAAGCAAAGTGCTGTAGTGCCTTACTGAAATTACTGCATTTACCCCCTGAGGGTCAGTATCCACCTGCCAATAGATCCTGGTAGTAATGAACAACAAGCGCTGGGGCGGCGATGATTATGCTGGTCTTTCCACCACCTCATCCCGTTCACAAACGCCACCACCACAGTTACAGCCGCCGCATCCTGGCTTTCGGTCAAGGTGATTCTTGGTGCCCATTTTTTTGGCCAACAATTGTACCATTACCCAGCCTATACAAAGTGCGGTCAAAGCGAAAACTGGAACAATTATTTCTTTCAAATTTATCATGTGTGCCTCCTGTTAATCCTAAAAATTGTTTTGCTTATAGTGCCAGCGTAATGCCGCCACCAGCACCAAGCGCATACACCAAACCTTCCACCAGTCCGTATCCTTTGTTGGTTGCAAACAAAGCCAGCGCCAGAATACCACAGTTGGTGGTAATCAATGGCAGGAAAATTCCCAGGGCCCGGAACAGCTCCGGACTCAGTTTTTTTATGGCCATTTCCACAAACTGTACGGTGCTTGCTATGACAATAATGAAACTGATCAGACGCAGATAGGGGGCGTAAATCAACACATAGGTGTTCAATACCCAGGCGCAAAGTGCCGTGATGAGCAGCACAAAGATATTGGCCAAGCCAAGCCGGAAGGCAGTAATCAGTTTGTTGGTTACGCCCAGGAAAGGGCAAATGCCCAGAAAGTAGGTCAGGATAAAATTGTTGACCAATAGGGCTGATATAAAAATCCAAAGCAGGTTGTCCATGATCAGGCGGGGTTGGTTACAGTAGATGTTTTTTTGCGCTGTTGCCGCCAGTTAAAAAAGAGCAACATCAAACCCAGCGTGAAAAAACCGCCGGGAGGAAGTACCATGATCACCCAGGGTTCGAAACCCTCGCCGAACAAGGGTATGTTGAAAAGCGATCCGCTGCCCAGCACTTCCCGAATGATGCCTACACCCAACAAGGCCCCTGTAAAACCCAATCCCATGCCGAGGGCGTCGGCAGTAGCCAGCCCAACAGGGTTGTGGGAAGCAAAAGCCTCAGCCCTGCACAGAATAATGCAGTTGACAACGATCAGTGCTATGAAGGCTCCCAACTCTTTGTGAATGTCTGGAAGCCAGGCTGCGAGCAGGAAGTCTACCAGTGATACAAACGTGGCAATAATGACCACATAGGTGGTGATTCTGACCTGTTTGGGAATGGCTTTGCGCAAAAGGGAAACCAGTATACTTGAAAAAAGCAGTACAAACAGCGTTGCCAATCCCATCGCCAGGCTGTTGATGGCTGTATTGGATACCGCCAGGGAAGGGCACATGCCCAGCACCATAACGAATATGGGATTTTCTTTCCACAGTCCTTTTATGAATTCAACGGCAAACCGATTGCCTTGGTCCTCGCTTTCTTTCATGCCTATTTATTTTCATGTTGAGTGGCCAAATACGCGGCTATGGGTTGTTCCCATTGTTTGATACCCTTGTTCAATAGTTTCACCACGGCCTTGGAAGAGATGGTGGCTCCAGTGATGGCTTCCACCTGATTGGGTTTTGCTTTTTCCCCCATTTTTACGACAATAATGCCGGGCTGGGTTTCCAGTTCCTTGAAATTGTTCCTAAAGGCCGGGTCTTTTGCAATTTTATCGCCAAGACCAGGTGTTTCCTTGCTTTCCAGCACTTCGAACCCAATGATGGCTTTTTTTTTCGGGATCGTAACCGATTATACCCACAATAACATCCTGAAAACCTGTTTCCTGCGTTGGTATGGCAAATCCTTTCAATTGTTGCTGAGCATCGTAACCGGCATAAATGGCCTCTCCCTTCGAATTTGGGTCGGGTTCCAGTTTTCCTTCCTTGAGTACCATTTTTTTATTGGAAACAGCACCGGGCAATACCTGATAAATGGCCTTTTCCAATGCCCTGGCTTTATTGGCTTCTATCAGCGGCAGGGTATACAAATAAGCACCCACCAGGATGAGGCCGGAGAAGAAACCAGCTACACCAAGGGTGAGTACAAGCCTGACTGAATTTGTTTCCTGGTTCATAAGTTGTATTCAAAACGTGTTTGGAAATGGGCTCGAGCGTTTCGCTCAATGATGACCATAAACACGCGTTTTAGTAAATTTATTGATCAGCGGCGCAACGGCATTCATCAGCAAAATGGCATACATCACGCCTTCCGGGAGCCCGCCCCAAACCCTGATGACGACAACAAGGGCCCCAATACCTGCACCATAAATCAAAATTCCTTTGGGTGTTAGCGGCGACGTGACCAAATCAGTTGCCATGAACACCCCACCCAGCAGCAAGCCTCCTGCCATCAACATAAACTGTGGGGGAGGGTAGTGGCCAGGGTTGATGAAGAACAAAAGTGTAGAGAGCAGTGCTACGGTACCGAAAAGGGACAGCGGTATCCGCCAATTGATCAGCTGCCGATAAACCAAATAAAGGCCAATAACAAAAATAAGCAAGGCACTCGTTTCGCCGATGCAACCACTGGTGTTGCCCAGGAGGAGGTCTTGCCATGGGGTCATGATATGACTGAACTTCATGCTGGCAAGTGGTGTGGCCCCGCTGATGGCATCAATGGATTGGGTTTTCATAAAGGGAAGCGCAAGATTCCCGCCCCTGGCCGAAAAATAGAGCCCGTCGGGGTTCGACCAGGTGGTGATCGCACCCGGAAAAGCCGCTTGTAAAAGGCTCTGCCGAGTAAGGCAGGATTAAAGATATTCTGTCCCAGCCCTCCCCAAAGGGCCTTCCCCAGGCCAATGGCCACCATTCCTCCGATAAAAGTCATCCACAAAGGGAAGCCCGGCGGCAAGGTGAATGCCAGCAGGATTCCGGTAATTAGTGCAGAACCATCTTTCAAACCGGTTCCCCGAACAGGGCTCTTGTCGAACAGCCACTCCGCAAACAGGCATGCCACGATGCTTGTTGCCGTCACCAGCAAAGCGCTCAGACCAAAATAGTAGAAACCTGCCATTAGAATTGGCGCCATGCTGAATACCACTTCCCACATGATACGAGGCGTACTCGCATCATCATGTAAAAAAGGTGCCGTGGATATGATGGTTTTGTTCGCGTCGGACATGCTTTTACTTCTTTTGACTTTTTTCACGGCTTTTCTTTTCCCGTATCATCGATTTTCCTACCCGAAAGGATTGCACCAGAGGGATTCCTGAAGGACAAACAAAAGAACAGGAAGCACATTCGAAGCAGTCCATGACGTTGTTTTCTTCCATTTCATCCCACAAGCCGTGTTTGGCCATCAGGCCCAGCCGGGCAGGATTTAAAAACAACGGACAGGCCTCCAGGCATCTTCCGCAACGTATACAGCTGTAGGTATCGAACGACTGAACTTCGTTGTCGGTCAGTATCAGTATTCCAGAAGTGCCTTTGACAACGGGAACGTCCAGGTTTTTTTGAACCATGCCCATCATTGGCCCCCCCAATAAGATTCTTGGTGTATCAGTGGTGATCCCACCACAATAATCGACCACCTGGTGCATTGGCGTACCGATGGGGACAAGGATGTTGGCCGCGCGTTTTACGGCCGTCCCGGTAACGGTGAGCACTCTTTCAATGAGTGGTTTGCCCATTCTGAAATAATCGGACAAGGCCGCAACTGTTCCTACATTCGACACCATGGTGCCCACATCCAGCGGGAGTTTGCCAGTAGGTACTTCTTCTCCTAAAATGGCAGTGATCATCATTTTTTCAGCGCCCTGGGGATACTTAACCACCAATGGAGCCACTACAATTGGCAATGGGCTTTTGGCCGCGGCTGCTTTCAGGATGGCAATAGCGTCGGGTTTATTGGCTTCAATCGCTATATAAATGCGTTCCGCTTTTATAAAATGCTGCACGATGTGGATCCCATCCATGAGCGCTTCTGAATATTCAACCATGACGCGGTGGTCGCAGGTTAGGAAGGGCTCGCACTCGCAGCCATTGAGCATCAGGTATTTGCAGGATTTTCCTTCGGGAATGGAGAATTTGACGTGGGCAGGGAAAGCCGCGCCACCCATTCCAACGATACCGGCCTGCTGCACACCATCGATGAACTGCTGGTAGCTCATTTGCTCTACCGGTAAAACAGGGTTTACCTGCATGCGCTGGGAGGAAAAAGGATCGGTTTTGATTTTGATTGCGGGTTGCATTTGCCCGTTGGGGTGATCAAACAAATCGATGGCAACGACGGTGCCATCAACCGGAGCGTGTAGCGCTACAGATACCAGTCCGGCAGCCTCGGCGATCATTTCTCCACGTAAAACCTTTTGGCCCACCTTGACAATAGGCCTGGAGGGTGCGCCCAAATGCTGACTCAGTGGCAGAATGTATTCCTCCACAAAAGGCATACGCTCAATGGGAGCGGCGCTCGACCTGTCCTTGTACTCTTCCGGATGGATACCATGTCGGAAAGTTTGCAGGGAACCCAAATATTCGTCAGCTGCTTGCATAGATACTTGCTGTTAACTGTTGTTTTTCGTCAGTGAAAGCAGTTTTTCACGCAATTTGACCCGTGTTTTATCCATAAAATCCTGTTCCATACGGCTCATTTTTTCTGCATAACCTGATTCCAGTTCCTGGATACGGGCTTCGTATTCCTTCGAGAGTGCGGTTTTCGCTTCCTCCCACAATTTTTGTGGATGAGCACTCAGTGTTCCGGCCATTTCCCGGAGGTAATTCCAGGAAGAAAGGGCGGCCTCACAGGCATTTACAACTGTGCTGCTAACGGCATAATCAATGAATTGCCCCTCTTCGGCTTTGCGGAATACCGGCGTTTTCCCTTCCCGCTTTTCGGACGGAAACAGGAGGTATTGATCCAGTGCAATTTGTGTTGAGTTGGGCTCCTTAATTGCGGTAAAGTGATGCTTCCAGGCAAGGAGGCTGAACAGCCACTCGGCATAGGTGATGGCGCCAGATTCGGGGCCAGGGGGCATTGACGCCCAGGCTTTACCGGGCTCAGGGTTTCCGTCCAGAATGATGGATGCAGCGCGTGTTGGTCCTGCCAACTGTGGTTTAACCCGGAAAAAAGGAACTGCCCGGCTGTTTAATGCAAGCGCAGCCGCAGTATGTGATTTTTCCAAAGGCCAATGATGCTTTTCCCAATCAGTACAATGGAGTACTAAAAGTGCAGGAAGTGTGCCATGCAAACCAGCCATTAAACCCTCGAAAAATATTTTTGGGTTGGCCGCTGTGCCCATAAAAACGCTCGTTTGGCGGGAAACCTGCCCTGCCTGAAGCAGTGCATGCCGCAGCCCAAACTCGATTTCAGGCGTGGTTTCCGGTTCAATAGCAGCACTGTCCAGTACAACAATCTTGATGGGGTAGGGCTTTGCCAGTATGCCCGGAAGATGAGCCAAAAAATTGATCGGGAGTTTCTGTTTATAGCATACCACCACCAAAGGCGGTACCAGGCTTTTCTCCGCTGCGGTCAATTGATCCCAATTCAAATTGGCAATGTCAGCAGCGTGAACATCCGGACGGTATTGGTTTTTCAATTCCAGTTTGGCACGGCGCAGCAGTCGTATATTGTCGAGGGCATGCCGCATGTTGGCTTCGAACAAGCCCAAACCCATGTCGAGCGTGGCACCTTCGGCTTGTACAACCGGCGATTGGTAGGGCTGGAAAGGGAACTGGTCTTCTTGTTTGTCGGGATTTTCGGGAAAAAACAAACCAAATCTGGCCCGGCCTGTCCCCGAGGGGCCTTCCTTCAAAGCCCAAACCAGGTCCTTTAATTCACCAAGCAATTGGATTTTTCGCTGTAAAACGGCAGTATCAAGCAGTTGCAGGTGATCCTGGCCCGATAACTTAGCGATGATTTCTTCGAGGGGGAGTTTTTGGCCATGTGCTTCCTGAATGGCTGCGATCAGTCCGGGGATTCTTCCGCTGGAAGCGCCGCTCCCAGCATTTTACGTATGTTCCCAGCCAGATCATCTACCAACTGAACGATTTCCCGGTATTGGGCAGCAACGAGTGGCTGGCTGAGCGACTCTTGTACAGCGGTTATCAGATGCAGCATTGTTTTGCGGTCAATTGCGCTGTTGCTGCCCGGGCCAGTCACCGTGAAATAGTTGTGCCGGCTCAGCATTACGGCAGCAAAAGGATTAAAATCGGGGGCGGTCAATTGCCGTTGTACCGTGGAAGGCGCTGTGTCCGGAAGCAGTTCCCAGAGATCATACACCTTTTCTGCCTGTGCTGCCAGTTCTACTGTTTGTTCACCCATTACAAGGGCGCCCGGAGCACAAACATCTGCGCAAATTCCACAGCCGGTGCAGGATTGTAAATCGAGGGCAAGGCTAAAAAGTTCGCCACGGCCTTTTTCAAGCAATTCCTGTTGATCAAAGAAACCTTCCGTCTGTGCCCATGAAATTGGCGAAAGGATAGCGAGAATGCGATCCATCTCCGAACTGGTTTTCTCCAGTATATCGCCTTCAAGGTTCATTTGGCTTGTCAGACGGGAGAATGCTGCTGGCAGAAAATCCACGACGTTCGACAGTTGGCCGCTGTTTTCTTGTAAAACCTGTCCGGCCAGTTTCCCTAAGTTTTTCAGCAAAGGGGTAAGTTGCGTGGCTGGAGTGCCGCTTTTTGCAGCAATATCCATGGCGCCTTTGAGCATCTGTTCCACCGTAATCGCAATCGGGGGTAGTGCAGCATGTGGGCATTGTACGTAACACACTCCACAAGCAGTGCACAAGCTGGCTTCAAATTCCGGAACAAGCGTTCTGCATTCGGGAGGGGCGGACAATCCTGCTGTGCCTGCAGGGATATTGGGCAGTGCCTGAAAGGGGTCGGCTACCAGCTCCGTGGACGCATTGTCGTTGTAGAGCGTAGCCGTATTTTGATAAAACCTTGAAATCCTGGCATAAGGCGGACCCAAATCTTTTTGTCCGCGAACAGAAAGCGGCAACTTCGTCGGACGGTTTTTATCCTTGAAAAACGGCTGCCTGGCTGGTATTTCCAGACTCCAGCTGGCCGCTTCCGGATAATTGCGTCGAATATTTTGCAGCAGGATTTCGTGTTGTGGATAAGCAGAATTGGGGTTTGAAAAAGAAATGCCTGCAAAGAAGTTGGTTCTCTTGGCGCCTTTGGGCATCATGTTTTGAAACACCGCTTCTATTACTGCGGGGTCAGCTGTGCCAGTCGCCGTACCAGTAAAATATTCCGGCGCCTGTTTTGCCAAAATATTGAGCACCTGATTCATTTCAGCTGGTGCCACCAGGCCTTGTGCTGCGTTCCCAGTGTCCAACCAGCTGATCGCTTTCTTACCCCGTGAAAGTGCAGCAATCTGCTCAATGGGAAGCGGATTAAGCAATGCAAGGTGTGCACAGCCAACATGATTGCTCTTTGTTCTGCGCAATGCCGTAACAACATCTGTTGTGGCCGTGAACAATGGCCCCGACCCAAGGATGAGGTAATCTGCATCCTTTGCCTGAAAACTCCGAAGTGTCCCGGTGGCTTCAGGGAAAAGTTTTTGCAGGCTTGCAAAGGCCTGGTGAACAATCTCCGCCACCTCTTTTTCGAAAAACTGACGCTGCGCTGCGTGTTCCAAATCGGCAGACAAGCCTCTTTTTTGCAGCCCACTCATGGTGGGATAATCAAAATGGTTCCAATTGGGGATTCGGCGCCTGGTTTTGCCAAATATCATGGCTTGCGCCGGATTGGGTGCATCCATTGGATCATCAGTATCCCCGATCAGTGCCGCAAGTCGGGAAGGGTCGGGGAAGGAAACATCCGATTTGATTTCCTGGAGAGCATCCACCAGCAGTATGCAGGGTGCCAGGGATTGCTCGGAGGCAATATGACCAACTATGGCAAGATGCAGGGCCTCCTGAGCAGAAGCGGCACTTAAAATAATGCTCCCGGTTTCTTTCAGGCCATGCGCAGGAATTGGATTTCCTGCGGCGCTGTCATACAGGCAAATGACCAGCCCGGGGATGTGATTGCGTGCCATTTCCTGCAATCGCTGAAGGTTGGGTTGCAACGCGGAAATGGGAAGAAATGCAGCAGTCCGCAACCCTCCGCCTGCCAAACCAGCCATGTACGACAAGTCCGGGGCCTTGTGTAGGTGTACTTGCCTGCCGAACAGGTGTTCAGCGTCTGGCATTTTTTGACCAGGCTGCATGGTAATGCCTTCACAAATGGCAGCCTCCAGCCAAAGCAGTGCTTCTTCCACGCTGAAGGACAATGTTTTCCCTAATATTTGCCTTTTCCGGTCCATGCTTTCTATTTCTTTAAACCTGCTCTGTTTTGAAGGTGCTTTCCAGCTAAAACCAATGTTCAGGCAGGGGTTCAATCCGCTGAATTAAATTTTTCTACCCTGCCCAGCGGCATCACACCAGGTTGTATCAACTCACATTGTTGGAATTCTATCCAGGTAATGGCATCTGTAGGGCATCTTCTTGCTGCTTCGGGCGTTAGCAAGTCGTTCAGCTTATAGTTCACCATTGCAAGGTTGTTTTTGATTTCAATGCAACCTGGACTGGCATCCGCCACACACCGACCGCAAGCGGTACAGGCCACGGAACATTTTTCAAGCGCATGATCTCCCTCCAACAATGATTTACATTGTACGACCAGTTTTGTGCAACTGGCATGAGTTCAAAGAGCCCTTTGGGGCAGGCCACCACGCAATCGTTGCACGCCACATTTTTCTGCGATGACCACGGGCAAGCCGTCTTCATTCATGTAAATGGCGTCAAAATTGCAGGCATCGGCACAATCGCCCAGCCCCAGGCAGCCCCAGGAGCAGGCTTTGGGGCCAGCATTTACGACAGTTTCTGCCCGGCAACTGCGCAAGGCTCCCTTGTAGTCGGCCAAACTATGCGCTTCTCTTTTTCCCCCGGCGCAAAGCAAGCGTGCCACTATTTTTTCCTGTTCTCCGGCATCTACGCCCAACATGGCTGCTATCCGTTCAACAGCCGATTTGGATGAAACGGTGCATTGGGAGGGGCTCATGGTGCCATTGACCACATTTTCAGCAAATGCACGACATCCCGGCTGGCCACAGGCGCCACAATTGGCGTGCGGTAACAACTCATCCACTTCGTCTATCCGTGGATCTTCCACAACACGGAGTTTGCGGTCGGCAATGGCTATGACCAGGGCAAAAAACAAGCCCATGCCCGCCAGAATACCAACCGATGTCAGGATTTCACTTGTCATGAATGATTAATTGAACTTTGCTGCCCTTCGGATGAGGTCTTCAAGGCCGGGCTCTTTTGCGTTCAGTGGTGCGCCAGGGTGTATAATGGAAACCGACAATTTTCGGCCGCCTTTACGATATCTGAAAACGAACCAGCGGCAGGGTCCACTACCTCTGCCTGTTTATCAGCATTGTATTTAAAAATACGGTCGTTTTGATTGATGCATTCATTGCAGGAGGTGCACAGTGGTGTTTCTACCCACGCTTCTCCGAGGCCTGCGACTGGTTCACTGGGTTTTCAGCAGTTTTTTCAACAAGCGGCTCAGCATCTTGAAAAGCCGGAGCGGCTACAGCAACGGGCTGTTTGGGTGTTTTGTCGGCAGACACTGTTGCTACTGCCGTAACATCGAGGTCGAGCAGAAAATCAGCCAGGTTTTCGATGGCCAACCGGGCGCTTTCATCGCGTGTTTGTTCTATTTCTTCCTGGTGGGTTAATTTCATAGCTGAAATAGCGGCCTCCAGTTTTTGCTCATATTCCGCCTGCATTTTTTCGGTAGCCAGTTCCACATGGTAGCTGTGAATGCCGGCATTCTCTTGCAAAAAATGCCAGAAATCCAATCGCTCCAAACAGGTTTGTACCAGCGGGAGTGCAACGGCGGCTTTCTGCAGCTGCCCTTGCGTGTTCATGACCCAAATGAATGGTATTTTCCGGTAAGCATCTGCTGCGTTCAATTGCAGGTAATCGGCCAGTAGAATCAGGTCATCAGACCAAAATTCTGCCGGAACCACATGGTACAGGTGATTGAAATTGTTGTCCAGTGCGGTAAAGTCTGCAAAGGTAAATGGAACCGTTTTCTCCTTTTTTGAACCATCTGCATCGGTGTACAGCAATATTTCTGCCGGCCAGTCGCTGTCGGGGCTAGGGTTGTTGCTGATGTCGAACCGGCTGCCCCATTTGGGTCCCTTGCGGTTGTCAAAGGTAAAAGAGGGAAATTCCCTTCCGCTGACGGCACTGCTTGTCCACAGCAGGGGGGAGGTAAATGACTGTCCTTGTTTGCCTGTAAGTACATGAACCTCAATATGCCCCAGGGCATCTGCTTTTAAAGCAAGGTATTTAAGGGGGCGACTGGATGCGAGCAGTGCAGAAAATTCGTTTAATCCGCTGCGAACCAGGTTTTCGTTGTTAGCCACCATGATGAATGCCGGACAAAGCGCTATCTCCGCTGCTTCAAAGTCAGTTGCTGAAAAATGAGCAAACAAATCACCATGCACATCATGTTGGTAACGCTCCTCAATTTCAAGCTGGGCAATTCTAAGGGCAGCAAACACCTCAGCAAATTCCCTGGACCTGTTATCGTAAGTCGTTTTAATTTTTTCAAAAACCTGGTCGTCAGCAACCACTTCTATGTTGGATTCCTGTGCCAGATTTTTTACATCCGATTGGTATTGTTCTGCCAGGCTTTTGGCCATGACAATAGTAGGCTTGTGTTCCCCAAAGGTAGTTTCAGATTGTTCTAGTGTCTGGAGCACTTTTTCCAGGCGATGCAAGCGCTCTTCGGGCATAACAACAGAGCCACCAGAGGGCATGATTGATGCCAGCTCCTCAAACTTAAGGAATGCGCCTGCGAAATCCATGGTTGCCTCTAATGCGGCGGCAGAGTGCGCTTCCGGATCTTTTTCCCGTTCCACATCCAGCAATTGGTGTATGCGGGCTGTCAGCGGCGTGATGCGATTTTTAAGTGCTTTGCTTTGAGCATTGCTTTGATGCCCCATTAAACTGGTAATCATCTGAAAAGGGATTCCATTCGACAACGGAAGCAGGCTCCCTTTTTCGGGCAATTTTTTGCGCAACTGATCAACATCGGCGAGAAACGCGTCACCCTCGGTACCTTTCAAATTGAGTTGAAGAATCAACTCATCCAGTGCTTTGTTCAGGAATTCATTGGGCTGCACTGGTTCTGCCACTGCATTTGCGTTTCGCTGAATGATGCTGTGAAGGCGGAGCAAATTGTCTTTCAACGCCTTCGCTTTGTTTTCCTCAGGAGCAAATTCAGCAATTTTTTGCGCCAACAGATTTTTAATGGAAACGGTGGTTGGCTTGCTTTCGAGACCTCCCTTTGCATCATCAATCCAGCAAGGATAAGGGCCGGAATGAATGCCTGCCAGGTAGGGCGCCACCATGGCTGGGAAAAAACTCGGCCTGCCTGTTTCCAGCGGAAGTCCGCCTCCTTTGCCTGTTCTGAAAAAGACACGGAGTGTTTTCCAATAGGATTTCATTTGCTGCGCAGCCGCAGGAGCTGCTTCGGCCAGGGTTGGAGGTCTGAATTTTTCTGAAGAAGATTGCTTTTCTTCTTCCGCTGGATGGGAAACAGTTGCGCTCTTAAAAAAAAGTGCTGCGGCATCCTCCAAAAACAGGTCATCCAGCCAGGTATGTTCAGTTCGGGTCTCGTTCGACATGTAAACCAATTTTAAGCAATTTCAGGACTTTGAAAAGCGGCCCGGTGCAAGTCACTTATACCACAAAGCGATCCAGTTCCCGGTTGATGGCCTCAATTTTTTGTTCGGGTGTGAAATTGAGGTTGTGCGCACCATAAACATCATAACGAAGGGCTTCAGGGTTTTGGTAGAGCAACCCAAGGTGCATCATGCTGTCATCTCCGGCGAGTTCTCTGGCGCGGTTGATATCGCTGGGGTCGTGCGGCGTATGTTTTGCAAAAATGCGTGCAGTGCCATCATCAACTGGGACACCATTTTCATGCGTCAACAGGCTGATATGGTCTTTGTCGGATACTTTTTTATCCACCGACTCTGCCATGAACTTAGGGCAACGCATGCTGATTTTTACAAAACTAAAGCCTTGGTGCTCGTATGCTTTGCGGATCGTAGCGTATAGGTGGGTTGGTATCCAGTCGGCTGTATGCGCAACGAAGGAAACATTGGACACGCCCAGAGTTGTCATCAAAGGATTGATGGGCGGAATAACCGACCCATGAGGGTGGGTGTTGGATACGGTGCCCATCGGCGAAGTAGGCGAGGTCTGCTTTTTTGTCATACCATATATCTGGTTGTCAAAAAGCAACACCGTAATGTTCATGTTGTACCGGATGGCATGAATCCAGTGGCCTGCGCCAATGGAACAGCAGTCGCCATCGCCGGTAACCACAAAAACGTGGAGATCGGGGCGCCGGAATTTTACACCACAGGCTACGGGAAAGCCCGGCGAAGCCCGTGGAAGCCATAAGTGTTCGTGTAGTGGGGAAAACGGCTGGAACAACCAATTCCGGATACAAAAACGGTTTTTTCAGGAGCAAGTTGCTCTTCTTTGCAAAGCCGCTGGACGGCTGAGAGGACCGAGTGGTCACCACAACCAGGGCACCACCGGGCTACACCTTTTTCGTAATCATGAAGGGTGTAATATTTCTCAGGTACTTCAACGATGCAGGCATCAAGATTCAGACCAAACATGGTAGTTAGATTTTATTGGTGAAGCTGGTTTTTGATCATGTCCAGGATTTTTCCGGGACGTAGCGGCTGCCCATGCACATTGGAAAAGCAATCGATATCAGTTAAGGTCTGGGCGCGCAGCAGCCATGCCAGCTGGGAATACCTTCGATTTTCGGGTGTGATAATATCTGCGCTGGTATCGTCACTGTAGTTTATCTCAACGGTCATTACCTTTTTAAAGCCGGCAAAAATTTGTTTGAGTCCTACCTCCATAGGGCTAAGGAAACGGAGATGTAAAGTACTCACCTTCAGTCCCAGCGCCCTTGCGTCATCGACTGCTTCCTCAATTGCACCCCGGGTGGATCCCCAGCCTACAATCAACAAATCCCCGGTTTCATCACCATGAATCTTTGGCGCTTTCAATGTTTTGCTGAAGGATGCCAGTTTATGGCTGCGCATGGCAACACCATGTTGGTTCTGATCGGGTGAATAGGATACTTTTCCAACCTCGGTGTGCGCCAATCCCGTAAGGGTGTACATGCCATTCTTTTGTCCGGGAATGGGGCGTTTACTCAGCCCGGTTCGGTCATCCCAGGCATAGGGTGCTCCACCTTCCTGCCAGGGACTTTGGTCGATTGGCGGCGACAGCCACTCTGGGCGGAGTTTGGGTTTGGGCCAGGGTTGAACACCTGTAGCCAGGTTTGCATCGCTTAAGATGAAAACGGGAGTTCGGAACGCTTCAGCAATTTGTCGCGCAAGAATGACAAAATGGAAGCATTCTTCGATGGTAGAGGGGGCCAACACAATTTTGGGCGTATCCCCGGGCTGCCCATACAATACTGCCAACAGGTCGCCCTGCTCCACTTTGGTAGGAAGGCCGGTAGAAGGGCCTCCGCGTTGTACGTTGATGATTACAAGGGGTACTTCGGCCATGGAACTTAGCCCAAGGAACTCTGTTTTCAGGGCAAGGCCTGGTCCGGAAGTAACTGTTACAGCCGTTTTGCCAGCATAAGAGGATCCAATAGCAAAACCAATGGCTGCAATCTCGTCTTCTGCCTGGTGTACCAGGCCACCCGCCTGCTCAATGGTTTCTGCAAGGTGGTGTGAAACCGAGGTGGCAGGAGTAATGGGATACATGGAACAGACTTCAATGCCTGCAGCCAGTACACCAAAACCCAAAGCCTCATTGCCGTTCATCACCACAAGTTCTTCCTCCTTTTTCATGGAGGGAACGTCGAATCGCAAGTCGAGGTTGACTGCGGCCCATTGGTAGCCTGCATGCAACAGGGTGAGGTTGAGGTTGATAACCGCACTGGACTTTTTGCGGAAGGAGTGCTTCACTTGCGCTTCTGCCGTTTCCAGATCCCGGTTGTAGATGTGGCAGAGCATGCCAAGCACCCACATGTTTTTGCCTCTTTTGGCATCGGGTACAACCTTCAGACATTCCTGTTCCATTGGTATCTCGTACACCAGGAGTCCACGGTTTTTGAAATCTTCAATGGCCCGTGCATAATTTTCTCTGATTTCCAATGAATCGTGGGTGCCCCAAGAGTTTTCGATCAGCAGGATGGTACCTTCTTTGAAGGCATCCTGATCAATCCTGGAATAAGGAACAATTTCGTTAAAAGCAACCACCAGATCAGCCTCGTCGCCTGCATTGGTGATTTCCTGTGATCCTATGCGGATACGAATGCCAGAAGCACTTTCCTTCGTCCGCGGAGGAGGTTGAATGTCGGCAGGTATGATCTCCACGGTCCAAACACCGTTGCCCATTTTTGCACAGACAGCACCGAAGCTTTGTCCTGCTTTTTGGGCGCCTTCGCCGGAGTCGCTGACGATTTCCACAACATGCTGGCGTAATTTTACCTGACCATTGGAAGAGCCCAAAGGGGCCGCTGAAACTTGGTTGACCTGATTCATCCTGATATTGCCGGTTGGTGTGCTAAACAATAAGCACGGCTGCCAATAGGGAATACCGTGCCTGAAAGATTCAGCAAGGTAGCCAGAGGCCTGTCAGGGTAAAAAAAGATGCATCAGCTGATCGGGTGATGATGGTCATGCAGTAGAACATTAGGCGATGCAATTATTCAGAAATTGAAAACTTTAGTTTTTATTTTCAGGCCATAGCACCATCCAAAACCATCTGTTGCCCGCCGATGGTCTCTATTACGGTATGCTACCGGGGGGTGAGGTTTGAAAACAAAATGGCATAGTTATACTCGAAATAAAGTGGTTTACGAATTCTCTCTTGTCCTCAGCCCTCCTGGCTGCGTTATAAATACTCGCCGATGCGCTGCATCGTCTGCGTTTTACCACCATGAACGAGACTGCGCGATTATTTTCGCAAACCACTTTACTTCAGTATAATTGAACAGTCTCTACCTGATTCGTGCAAGGGGTCAGGTTTTAGGAAGTAGCGTCGTTTAATTCAAAACCTCAGGGTTCTGGTTGCCTTTTTGTCGGAAAAGGCAACGTCAAAGCAATCCTAGATACGGGTGTGTCCTTCCTTTTGAGTGCTTGTCAGTGTGAAAATTTACGGAGCTTCATTATTACTGCGCATTTAATTACGGCATGCATGTGTAAATCCGTTTATTTGTGTCCGATCGGTCATATTTCCGATAATCCATAAATTCTACTTACATGAAATATGTTTTTATCCTGCTGGTGGTCTTCCTTGGAATGGAGCCTGTTTTCGCACAATCTTTTCAAATCCTGGAAGCCCCTGTTCGCTTGGTGAATATCTTTTCGACAGCCGACAGTACCGAATACCGGATGTCTCTTACTGAGCAGGTGATGTTCCGACCACACGGCCAGCCATTTGAAAATGAGCCATGCATTTTTTTAGATTCTACCAAACGGTTTCAAACTTTCGTCGGTATCGGTGGTGCTTTTACCGATGCTTCGGCTGAAACCTACGCCAAATTACCCGCCGACAAACAGGCAGAATTCATGCAGGCCTATTTCGATCCAAAGGAAGGAATAGGATACACCATCGGAAGGACTACCATCCACAGCAGTGATTTTTCCAGTGGAAGTTATACGTATGTTAAGGATGGAGATAAAGACTTGAAAACGTTTTCCATTGCACACGATGAACAGTTTCGGATTCCCTTTATCAAAAAGGCGATTGCCGCAGCCGGGGGGGATTTGCCCATTTTTGCCAGTCCCTGGAGCCCACCGGCATGGATGAAGGACAACGACAATATGCTCCAGGGTGGAAAGCTTTTGCCCGATTTTTACCAGTCCTGGGCCAATTATTATGTAAAGTTCATCAATGCGTATGAAAAGGCGGGTATACCCATTTGGGGGCTAACGGTACAAAATGAGCCCATGGCAAAGCAAACCTGGGAATCTTGTATTTACACCGCAACAGAGGAGCGAGATTTTATCAAGAATTTCCTTGGGCCAACCTTGCACAAGAATGGCCTGCAAAGCAAAAAACTAATTGCCTGGGACCACAACCGCGATTTACTCTTCCAGCGGGCCTCTACCATCCTGAATGACCCCGAAGCAGCAAAGTATGTTTGGGGCATCGGGTTCCACTGGTACGAGAGCTGGACCGGTGCGCCTACGCCGGAGAACGTGAAACTGGTTTCGGAATCGTTTTCCAATAAACCGCTGCTGCTCACCGAAGCCTGTAACTTCCCTTTCAGCTGGAAAACCATCGACGAGTGGCATTGGGGGGAAAACTATGGCACTGCCATGATCAGTGATTTCAACAACGGAGCCGTCGCCTGGACCGACTGGAACTTATTGCTGGATGAAACCGGTGGCCCCAACCACGTCAAAAACTTCTGTTTTGCGCCCATTATAGGTGATACCAGGAACGGAACCCTTCATTACATGAATGCCTACTATTATATCGGGCATTTTAGCCGTTACATCCGGCCTGGTGCGCGCCGCATTGCCTGCTCTTCCAACAGGGCGCAGTTGCAAACGACCGCCTTTCTTAACCCTGATGGCAGTATTGCTGTGGTGGTGATGAATGCAGGAAAAACCGGCGTAGACTATAAATTATTTGCCGGTGACCAAGCCATTGATTTGAAAATATTGCCGCATTCTATCCAGACGTTGGTTTTTTGAACCAGCCCAAATGCCAGTAAAACGGCCGCCATTTTTCAGAAATTTGGGTGCTGGCTGGGAAAAGGAGCTTTGAGATGATGGTAATTTTCATTTTTTGGGGCTATTTTTTCTAAAAAATGCCGTTGGATGCTCATAGTAAGGTAAAAATGCTTTACGTTTGCCACGGTATTCATCATTTAACCAATTTCGTATTATGAGCCAGATTTTTGAAAACATTAAGAAGACCATCGCTGATGCAGAAGCGGATGTGACTAAATTCTACGGTGGAAACAACGCTGCCGGTAGCCGCGTTCGCAAAGCCATGCAAGATCTTCGCAACATGGCCCAGGACCTCCGCAAAGATGTTTTGGAAACCAAAAATGCACGCACCAAGAAATAATTTTCTATCGCGTACATTGCAACGAAGCCGTCTGACTGATCCGTTCTGTCAGACGGCTTGTTTTTTTGATGCTCACAGGGTAATGTGCATACCCGCTTTGGCCACGCCAAAACCTGCCGTTTCTACCGCCTCGCGCGATTGCTGATCCCAGAGTAAGGGATTGCTGTGGTTCATGTGAATGAACAGCACTTTACTGCGCAGTTCGGGGCTTTCTTCCGACAACAATGTCATGGTTTCTGCAACAAAAGGGTGGGGGACCTCCTTCATGCTTCTTCCAGGCAATTCTCCATCCCTAAAGAATGTTGCGTCCAAAAGTGCATAATCTACTTGTTCTAAGACCGTATCAAGGGGGCGATTCCATTTTTCCCACTTGTCAATATCCGGTATGAACAATACTTTTTTGTTTGGTCCTTCAATTAAAAAGCCGGCAGTTTCTGAGTATTCATCGCGGTGCGGCACCAGGAAGGGCGTAATTTTTACTTGATCATTCAACACCACGGCACTATCGGGGAATATAGGATGCAGCGCAATATTTTGCAACTGACACAGCTGGCTCCAGGGACCATTTTTTTCTAAAAAATCAAGCATGCGAGGCAGCCCATATACCGGCACCTGATGGGCACCCAACGCTTCCCGGCCCAGGTACATCAATCCGCTATAATGGCCAATGTGGGCATGGGTGATGAATATTCCGTCGGGTGTTTTTTTGTCCGGAAAAGCCGCTGTTTGAAGCAAGGTACGCCACTGTTCTGGCAAGTCGGGGGTGGCCTCTATAAGGTAAACCTGTTCATTCACATGGTCGATGATGCCCAGGGCGACAACTGTTTTCCGGGCCTCTTGTCCTGAATAATAACGCTCGCAGCATGCTTTGCGGCAGCCGATGTGCGGATATCCGCCATCTTGCGCCACACCCAAAATGATTAGTTCGACCTCTGGGGCATTCAGGGCAGGCTTCGGCGAATAACTGCTTAAAAGGAGCGCCAACCCAATCCATTTCATTATTGTGATGCCTGAATGGTTCTGCATAGGGTGATGTTTCTGTAATTAATTGTACTTTTCCAAAAAGAAGCGCGTTAAATTATTGAATTATGCAATATTGTCAAAATAAGGTTTTACATGGGCTGGTTTTAAGGAGAGGGTGGGTATTGCCAGTTTTGGTGCTTTATTTGATTTCCTGGAGCAAGGTAATCAATGCCCAGAATCTCCCGATTTGTCAGGGCGGCGAACTCCCTGCCAGCAGTTGTGCATCCTCTTGTGTCGTTTGTGATTTAAATGGATACAGCAATACAACTGTTCAGATTACACCTGGATCGCCTCCACCTGGTTTTTGCACACAGGTCGTACACAATATTGGCTGGATAGGGTTTATCGCAGGTTCGGTTGATTTGAGCATCGATGTAGAAGTATTTCCATGCACCCTTGGCAACAGTATTGAAATGGGAATTTACGAAGGCCCCAATTGTACCAGCTACAATTTGGTATCCAATTGTAATACGGCCATGTTTCAAAACAATATTTATTCCTTCAACAATACAGAGCCCTTGGTGCCTGGGTGTATCTATTTTTTGGTGTTTGACAACAACGGGCCTGCATCCTGTCCTTTTACCGTTACGGTCACAAGTGGGTCTGCTACTGCACCACAACCGGCAGCCCCTGTTCCCAGCGGCCCAACGCAGGTTTGTCCGGGTGCGACAGTAACCTATACCATCCCTCCTGTGTTTGGTACCTGTAGTTACACCTGGACTGCGCCGGCGGGAAGCCTGATTAATGGCGCCCCAGGGCCAGCAAGTATTCAGGGAGATGCGGGAACTACCGTTGATGTTACTTTTGGAAGCAGCAGTGGTAACGTATGTGTGCAGGTGGGAAATGCTTGTGCTGGAAATTTGCAATCCTGTCTTCCCGTAACAGTTGCGCCCATTCCACCAACAATTCTCCCTCCGGTTTCTATTTGTAATGGCGACAGTTACGAATGGATCGATGGAAATTTTTACGCCAATTCTCAAGTGATGAGCGTCGCCTTTTCATCTTGGCTTGGCTGCGACAGCGTGGTAAATCAACAATTGATCGTTCGTCCAGCCATCATCACCAACCTGGGAACCCAGCTCGTATGCGAAGGTGATTGTATCGAAGTGGGGGGCGCCAATTACTGCGGCAGTGGTTTCTACCAGGTAACCCTTTCATCATGGCAAAACTGCGACAGTAATGTTGTGTTTTCCTTGCTGGAATTTCCAGCCAATGCGAATATTGCAACGCCTGATACTATCAATTGCCTGCAATCCTCCGTATTACTGGATGGCACAGGATCTACTTCCCAATCAACCTTTCAATGGTATAATGCCAGCGGCATGCTATTGGGGGCTGACCCCACACAAGTGGTTACGGCTGCCGGAAATTATTCACTGGTTATTGTGAAAACTGGGGGCAATATTAGTTGTTCCGATACTGCAACTGTAATGGTGTTGGGTGACCAGCAAATTCCGGTGGTGTCCATAATGACGGATACGATTGGTTGCAATGGCATTCCGGTTCAAATATTTGGCAGCAGTTTTCCGGATAGCCTGTCCTGTTTTTGGACCGGTCCGGGGATTGATACCTCCAACCAAAACCTTTTGGCCCCCTTTGTGGGCCTGCCCGGAACATACGTTTTTTCTGCTACCAACCCCTTGACGGGTTGTGCCGCTGCCGACTCAACAACCGTCATTGGCCTGGGGCCAAATCCAAACCTGACTATTTCTCCTGATGATACCCTGGATTGCAACAGCCCGGTAATTCAACTTGTTGCCAGTTCCAGTACACCCGGCAGTACGCTCAGCTGGCTTGCGCCGAATGGCACGACCTTTCCATCGGATACGGTGAATGCTGATCTAGGCGGCTGGTGGGTAGCCACCGCTTTGGGCGCAGGCGGATGTGTGACATCCGACTCCTTAATGCTCAGCTTTGATACTTTGCAACCGATGGTAACGGCCTTAGGTGGTGAGCTGGATTGTACCGGTAACCCGATTTTGCTGCAAGGGATTTCTAATGTGGGCAATGCATTGTACAGTTGGGCGGGCCCTTCAGGTTTCCTTGCAAATGTTGCAGATACGCTCACAACGGTGTCAGGAATTTATACGTTGACTGTTACCGCCCCAAATGGTTGTATGGCTGCCGATACAGCCCTTGTACTGGCCAATACCAATGCACCTGATCTTATGGTAACAGGTATGGATACCTAACTTGTTTTCAAACCAACATCACACTTATTGCCGTTAGTATGGTTTCGGGCGTACAATACGATTGGACAGGGCCGGGAGGTTTTTCTGCCAATACGGCGAGTATCAGCGTGTCAAATGCGGGGACATATACTTCTACAGTGACCGCCTTGAATGGCTGTCAAACCTCACAAACAGTAACCATACCGGAAAACACCCTTCCTCCGGTGCTGAATGCAATTGGTGACGCGTTAAGTTGCATTCAAACCGCCGGAGGTATTGTAGTAAGCAGCAATGTTCCTTTAGAACAGATTGTATGGTCGGGGCCAGGTGGTTTTAGCGCCAGCACAGCACAGGCCATGGTGCAGTTGTCTGGCACGTATACGGTCATCGGAACGGCAGCAAATGGTTGTACAGCAAGCGTTACCACCGAAGTCATTGCAGATACCTTGCCGCCGGTCTTTAATGCGCTGCAGCAAGGCGTCATCAGCTGCGCGGATACCAGTGCCTTATTAATTGGCGACAGCCCCGACCCGGGCATTACACTTGTTTGGACTGGTATTGGCGGGGCCTTCCCACCAGCTGATACCGTAGTGGTGTCGATGCCTGGAATTTACCAAATGATTGCTACCGGACTCAATGGATGTACGGGTGCTGCAATGGTAGTGGTTCCTGCCGATACAATGGCACCTGTTGTATTGGCAAGTGGCGGTACGGTGGATTGCAGCCAGCCAGTGGTCCTTTTGAGTGCTAATACAGCCCAAACAGGATTGAACTATTCGTGGACCGGGCCTTCTGGATTTGCATCGACCCAACAGGATACCTTCACCAGCCAGTCTGGTACGTACACCCTCCTGGTTACTGCTCCGAATGGCTGCACCAGCATTTCCACCGCTTTGGTTCAGGAGGATTTCAGTCCGCCAGTATTATCTGCTCAAGTGGATGTTATGGTTCTTAACTGTGCCAATACTGAGGCTGTTCTTACGGCTATATCGGCTCCGGGTACCCAATATGAATGGATGGATCCACAAGGTGCTTTGTCGGTCGGAAATCCATTGCTTACCAGTCTGCCGGGCAATTACATCGTTGTGGCAACTGGCCAAAACGGGTGCACTGCTTCCGCTGCTTTACTGCTAACACAAGACACGATTGCTCCCTTTGCAGCTGCGATTGGAGATACCCTTGATTGCTTTTCTCCGGATGTTACTATCACCGGCAGTAGCACAACCCCGGGTGTACAGTTTCAATGGTCGGGGCCAGGAGGTTTCAGTTCAATGCAGCCAGCGGTGTTGGTTGCTTTACCAGGGGTTTACACCTTAACTGTGGTTGCTCCAAATGGTTGTACCACAACCGCAACGGCAGAGGTTTTCCCTGATGAGGGCGCGCCCGACCTGAACATACAAGCCCCCAGCCCAATTACCTGTCTGACGCCAACCGCTACCTTAACAGCAAACTCTTCTTCAACAGGTGTGGTGTACAACTGGTCGGGACCAATGGGATTCACGGCCATGGGCGATACGGTTCAAACTGATGTGCCCGGTCAATATACCGTTCAGGTGCAGGCACCCAATGGTTGCAGCGCCACACAAACAGTGTCGGTTACCGAAGATACTGACGCTCCGGACGTTTCCGCGACTGCAGGAGTTCTGAATTGTATCAATGTTTCGGCTGCCTTAACGGGAACATCAATGTTATCGGGTGTAACCTACCAGTGGATGGGTCCCGCTGGTTTTAACAGCAATCTTGCCATTACCCAAACT
>JADJUJ010000025.1:0-35000 GCA_016710765.1 Lewinellaceae bacterium
AGCGTTGGCTGGGTCAAACTTGAATTGTTGCGTCGCGTATCCGGCCTTAGAAAATCGGTATTTTGACCTGCGAAGGTGGCTTTTGGCAAAACATTGTATGAGCCAACGACAAGCGAATGGGCGAAGCCCACGAAAAACAGAAGGCGAGTTTTGTTTTGCGCCACCGGAGCAGGTAAAAATGCCGTAGATTTTCTGACAGCCTTGCGGATTTTTGCTTCTTTTTGTTTTAAGACAAAGAAGAAGATCAAATAGTTTGGCTGTAGCGTCGGCTGTACGTAGGCCTTAAGGTAGGCTGTAGCGTTGGCTGGGTCAAACTTGGAATTGTTGTGTCGCGTATCCGGCCTTAGAAAATCAGGTATTTTGACCTGCGAAGGTGGCTTTGGCAAAACATTGTATAGGCCAGCGACAAGCGAATGGCGAAGCCCACGAAAACAGAAGGCGAGTTTTTGTTTTGCGGCACCGGAGCGAGTAAAAATGCCGTAGATTTTTCGACAGCCTTGAATTTTTTGCTTCTTTTTGTTTTAAGACAAAAAGAAGAAGATCAAATAGTTTGGCTGTAGCGTTGGCTGTAAAGTAGGCCTTAAGGTAGGTTGTAGCGTTGGCTGGGTCAAACTTGGAATTGTTGCGTCGCGTATCCGGCCTTAGAAAAATCAGGTATTTTGACCTGCGAAGGTGGCTTTTGGCAAAACATTGTATGAGCCAACGACAAGCGAATGGCGAAGCCCACGAAAAACAGAAGGCGAGTTTTTGTTTGCGGCACCGGAGCGGGAAAAATGCCGTAGATTTTCGACAGCCTTGAATTTTTGCTTCTTTTGTTTAAGACAAAAAGAAGAAGATCAAAATGGTTGGCTGTGGTGGGCTGTATGGTGGGCTGTATGGTGGCGTGGTGGGCTGTATGGTGGGCTGTATGGTGGGCTGTAAGGTAGGCTGTATGGTGGGAGATGGATGTTGGGTATTCATTTTTGTCTCGAATTTGCGGAACCGAAGAGGGTCACGCTGAAATCAAAAATTAAGCGGATATTTGGGCCATACTGCTTAAAACAAGACTTCTATGCGCTTTTTCTACCTGATACTCCTTTTTTTACTCACCAACCCGCTGTTCGCACAGGAAGACTCCGAATCGGCTCTGAATTTTACCGGAACCAACTACGACTCTATTTGCGCCCGGCTCGACGCTTATTTTGCCAACGACTACGATGCCTCAGAAACAGACTGCTGGGACAATGAATACGTCAAGTACCAGCGCTGGAAATGGACATGGCGCGATCGCGTCAACCCCGATGGCTCCTTTCCCGACCTGAAAATGCAGTGGCTGGAAAAAGAACAACACGAAGCCGCCCGCTCCCGCGGATCGCAGCCGCAGTGGACCAACGTCGGGCCGTTCCAGAATACCGGCGGAGGATACTGGGGCATGGGCCGTACCATTACCGTGGCTTTCGACCCCTTCGACCCCCTCCTGTTTTATGTGGGCACGCCCGATGGCGGCATCTGGAAAACAGAAAATGGTGGGGAGTACTGGTCGCCCATTGGCGACGACCTGCCCTACCTGCCCGTAGGCTCCATTCTCGTCGACTACGAAAACCCGCAAACCCTTTACATTTCCCTGGGTGATAAAATTGGCTGGTGGCAATACAACATGGGCGTGTACAAATCTACCGACGGTGGCGAAACCTGGGTACCCACCGGGCTCAGTTGGCAGCTGGCTGATTTTAAAGTGATTTATGCCCTGGAAATGAGCCCGACCGACCCCCAAACGCTCGTGGCCGCTACCAACAGTGGCATCATGCGTACGACGGATGGCGGCGCTACCTGGACCCAGCTGCGCACTGGCGAGTACACCGACGTGAAATTCCGGCCTTACGACGGCTCCACCCTTTACGCGGCCAAGTACGATTACTGGGGGCAAAGCGACGTGTTCAAATCTGCCGACGGCGGCGATACCTGGACAAAAATTACCAGCGAACCCAATACCCATAACGACATCCGCCTTGCCACTACCATCGCCAATCCCGATTACCTGGGCATCCGCTATTCCGAGGGCAAGAAATTCTTTCTGTCGAAAAATGCCGGCGACAGCATCACCTACCAATCGGTAATGATTGAGGATTTTCAGTTCAATTTTTCCCAAACCAATCCCGATGTGGTGTACTGCGGCAATCTGGTGGTAAATCGCTCTACCGATGGCGGGCTTACCTGGACGCCCATTACGCACTGGTACAATGATGGCGTGCATCCGGAAGTGCATGCCGACCTCCATCAAATTACCTATTACCCGCATTTCCCGGAAACCATGTTTTTCTGCAACGACGGTGGGGTGTACACCTTTCACGAACCCACCGAAACCTGGAGCGATTACTCCAACGGCTTGGGGATTGCCCAGTTCTACCGCATTGCCGTGTCGGAAGCAGGTGACCTGAAAATTGCAGCTGGCTCGCAGGACAATGGTGGCTGGCTCCGCATGCCCTTCGGCAACTGGAAACACACCAACGGTGGCGATGCCATGTGCCAGATTATCGACCCCACCAACAACAACGTGCTGTACACCGAGTACTACGGTGGCAACGCGATTTACCGCTCCGACAACAACTTTGTTACCAACGTCACCATTTCCGACAACCTGCCCGATGACCCCGAGGGCGACTGGGTAACGCCGTTTATCCTCAACCCAAAAAACAACAATACCTTACTTATTGGGTTCCACGACGTGTACCGTTCCTTCAACCGTGGCGACAGTTTTCACAAAATCAGTGAAAACCTGACGGGCGGCGTCAACAATAATCTGCGCGACATTGTCATGTCGCCTTCCGATACCAATGTCATTGTGGCCAGCTGGGGCAGCAAGTTTTACCGGACCTTCGACGGGGGACAAAACTGGCTTTCTTCCAACGGTCCCGACCCCGCCAACGACATCACCCGGATTGCCATGCATCCCACCGATCCCTCCCGCATGTGGGTCAGCAAGAGTGGCTATACCGCGGGCAAAAAAGTGTACCGCTCAGCATACATTGGCAACAACTTGGTGTGGCAAAATATGTCGGACGGCTTGCCCAATGCCCCTGTAAACTGCGTGCTTTACGATGCCACCACCAATTTCCTGTTTGCCGGCACCGATGTGGGCGTATACTACACCGATGTGGATGCGGTAGACTGGCAGCCCTTCGGCGAGGGCATGCCCAACGTGTGGGTGCTCGACCTGAAAATCCGCGCGGCTACCCGCCTGCTCTACGCAGGCACGCACGGCCGCGGGGTGTACTCCGCGAACCTGAATCAGTTGCCCACGGCTGCGCCGGAAATAACCATCAATACCGATGGTGTGCGTATTTACCCCAACCCGGCCGGCAAGGCCTTGTTTTTTGAGGGAAGCCAGGATGGGCCTCAGGACCTTGTGCTCCGCTTATTCGATGCCAATGGCAAAATGCTGCGCATGCAGTCGGCCAAAAATGCCAACCTCAACCAGCTCCGTTTCGACCTCAACGGCATTGCCCCGGGGCTGTATTTTCTGCAGGCCAGGAATAGAGCAGGGGAGACGGTGTTTTCTGGGAAGGTGTTGAAAGAAGGGGATTAAGCACGCTTTTTTATGATAAAGCGGCCGGGTTCCATAGGAGGGGCCTGGCCGTTTTTTGTGGTGAATATTTCAATGAAAGCGGGCCCTTATTTTTAACTATTTTTCAATTAATTGTGTCCTGATACGAAACACAAAAAAAAATACCGGCACCTCTTCAGGCGCCGGTACAATTTCTAATTTCACACTTCATCTATGGAGCGGAATACGAGACTCGAACTCGCGACTTTCAGCTTGGGAAGCTAACGCTCTACCAACTGAGCTAATTCCGCTTGTGGTAGCAAATGTATGAAAGAATTGCTTAGCAAACAAGAGGGGTAGGGTTGGGCTTAGAGTAGAACTTAGAGTAGGGCTTAGAGTAGGCGGTAGCATAGGTGCCCTATCCTAAATCCTACACTAAACCAACCCTAAGCCCTATGCTACCGCCTACTCTAAATCCCCTCCCCACTGAATTGGCACAACATTTGCCTACCCTATATCAAGTATTTAATCTCATAATCTAACGACGAGGACTGGGGCTTTCCCATGGGTGTCTGTCCTTCGGTGAATTACAATCCACATGTACCAGTACGAATCCATTCATCAGGCAGAGAATGCCGTAATTGAACAAGGTGTAAACCTGCTCCCCAATTCCCCGAACCCCTTCGTTGAAATGACCCTCCTGTGGTTCTGGCTCCCTGAAGCCACCGAGGTTAGTCTTCGCATCATGGATTCGCATGGCCGTGTAGTGCATTCCCGCAAAGGCCAGTTTGGCAAAGGCGAAAACCACATCGTATTGCAGCGTGCCGACATCCGCGAACCGGGTATTTACCTCTACCGCATCGAAACGCCACTGGGTACCGACAGCCGCAGGCTGGTGATGTACTAATCGGGGCTTGAAACGTCTTCGGGTTTAACATTTTGGCGACTGGCCGGCCAATTTTATTCTGCTCGTAGTTGTTTTTTAGACACGTATTACCCGTATACGAATCGAAAAATGCCTTGATCAAAATAAAATTAGCCAACCTAGGCATCCAAATGTTATACCCGTACACGTTCTTGCTCTTTTAGGTATTGGTCTTTGGCCGGTACCGGGAGGCTGGGCACGTTTTTCCTATACCATTTACTATTGCTTTGCATTTTTGCATGGCATGACTGGCCACCCGACGACGGAAGATCACGCGTTAAAGACCTGTGCCTTGTAGTGCCAAAGCCCCTTGGCTGGTGCTGGATTGCCCATTTCGGGCCCCTTGAATGGTGCGTTTCCAAATTATGTTCTGTTCGGGCGCTTCAAATCGACGAGATTCCTCATTTTTTTCTGAAAAATTCTTTTCCAAGTTTTTTTTAGCCAAGAGTACGATGTACTTTTGCAGCCGATTTGAAAAAGCTTTTTCTAACGAGGATCGAATGGCATTTCGCAAACTTTGGATAATATTGATTTTGAGCAGCTTGTGCACCTGGGTTTCTGCCCAGCACGAAGCCGCTGCTCCGCAGCCTGACGCTACTGAAGCCCACGCTGAACACGCAACCGAGGCACACGAGGCCGGAGAGGCTGGCAGTCACGCGCAACACGAAGCCGACGGCCCCTGCGGCCGCTCTGTACACGTAGAGGAGGAGTTCAATGCCGGCGACAACGCCGTGCACCACATCACCGACGCCAATGCCATCCACATTGTAGGTGATTTGTACTTCAACCTGCCCTGTATTCTCTACGCTCCCAAGCACGGGTTTAAGTTCACTACCACGGCGGCCTTCGAAGCAAAGCACCATGGCATCGGTGAAGTAGCGCAAGACCGTTATGTACTCATTCACGGCAACGTAATGCGGGCTACCGACGAATCTGGTTTCCCCATGGGTACGGTAACTGTTGACGACTACACTACCCGCGATTCCATCGTGAACGGCAAAGACAAAACGCTGTACTATGCTGTTGTTGGTGGCCAGTGCTACCCACTGGAGAGCAAAACTACCTGGGATGGCGGCATCATGGGTGGCGGTATCACCAGTTACTACGACTTTTCCATTACCCGCAACGTGTTTACCATGTTGTTTACGGGTTTGTTGCTCTTCTTCCTTTTCCGCGCTGCAGCTGTAGCCGCCACCAGGAACACTGGTCAGGCGCCCCGTGGTTTGCAGAACTTCCTGGAGCCCTTCGTAACCTTTATCCGCGACGAAGTGGCCAAACCAAGTATCGGACCCAAGTACGAAAAATACATGCCGTACCTGTTGTCGGCATTCTTCTTTATCCTCGGCCTCAACCTTATTGGTCAGGTGCCATTTTTCCCTGGCAGCGGCAACGTGACGGGCAACATCTCTGTAACGTTTACCCTGGCCATCCTTACCTTTTTGATTTCTACGTTCAGTGCCAAGCGCCATTTCTGGGAGCACACCCTGTGGATGCCCGGCGTACCAGCCCTGCTCAAGATATTCATCCTGACGCCTATTGAGGTGCTGGGTATTTTCCTCAAGCCTTTTACCCTGCTGCTTCGTTTGTTCGCGAACATTACAGCCGGGCATATTGTGGTGTTGAGTTTTGTGAGTTTGATTTTCATCTTTGGCAATGCAGGCCAAAGCGTTGGCGGCTCTGTTGCCGGTGCTGCCTCCATTCCACTGACCTTGTTTATGATGACCCTCGAGTTGCTGGTGGCGTTTCTGCAGGCATTCATTTTCGTGATGCTTTCGGCAACGTACATTGGTTCAGCCATTGAGGAACCCCATCACCATTGATGGTAAACGCACATTAATTTTTGTCACTCTAAATACTAATTATTATGAGTTTTGCTGCATTAGGCGCTGGTCTTGCTGTTATTGGAGCCGGTATTGGTATCGGTCAAATTGGTGGAAAAGCAATGGATGCCATTGCCCGTCAACCAGAAGCAGTAGGCGATATCCGTGCAAACATGATCCTTACTGCAGCCCTCGTTGAGGGTGCAGCACTGGTTTGTATGGTATTGGCTTTCTTCGTGAAGGCTGCAGGCTAGAAAATGAACCGGGTTACGGCGAAGCGGTTGGCGACGCTTTGACCCGGACTTTTTTCCAAAACCTTGTTTTAGAAGCGATTATTTCTACTAAATATGATTTTTCTATCCGACTTCTCCGTCATAAAGCCTGAACCAGGCTTGATTTTTTGGACCACCCTCATTTTCCTCCTCTTCTGGTTTTTGATGAGCAAATTTGCTTTCAAACCCATTGCGAGTGCGTTGAAAAAGCGGGAAATGGACATTCAGGAAGCCCTCGACCAGGCCAAGCAGGCCCGTGAAGAAATGGCCAACCTGCACGCCGAAAACGAAAAACTACTCGCAGCAGCCCGCGAAGAGCGCGCCATGATGCTGAAAGAGGCCAAAGAAGCCGGCGAGAAGTTCAAAGCAGAAATGGCAGATAAAGCCAATACCGAATACAAGCGCAAGGTAGAAAGTGCCATTCAGGACATCGAAAACCAGAAGCAGGCCGCCTTGGTGGATCTGAAGAACCAGGCTGGTCAGATGGCCATCGAAATTGCCGAAAAACTCCTGCAAAAGGACCTTGGCAACAATCCTGACCAGATCGCCTTTGCCAAAAGCATGGCCGATCAAATTAAATTAAACTAAGCATATGTCTGTTACACGTATAGCAACCCGCTACGCAAAATCCCTTCTTGGGCTGGCGACCGAGCAAAACATACTCGAGGCGGTTTACAGCGATGTACAACAGCTACAGGCTGCGGTAGAAAACCGCGAATTGCTGCTGATGCTGAAAAGCCCGATCGTACACGCTGACAAGAAAAATGCGGTGATGGAAGGCTTGTTCAAGCAACGCGTGGATGCGCTCACAATGGCATACATTCGACTGCTGATCTTGAAAGGCCGGGAAATATTTCTTCCTGAAATTACCAGCGAGTTCATCGCCCAATACAAGGTGATGAAGCACATCACGGTGGTAAAAGTTACCAGCGCAGCACCGCTGTCGCCCGAGGTACTCAACACTCTGGAGCAGAAACTGAAAGAAAGCTCCACTACGTTCGAGAACATCGAAATTGAAACCAGTATTGATCCCAAACTGATCGGCGGTTTTGTCATTCAGTTCGACGATAAGCGCTTTGATGCCAGTCTTTCCAACAAACTCAAGGAGTTGAAATCTGAGTTTAATAAGAATTTCTACATCAAGCAATTTTAAATACGGCCCCAAGCCAACGTTCACACTACCAATCTCAAATTTTTAAATAGCAGTAATCATGGCAGACGTCAGACCGGAAGAAATCTCGGCGATTCTGAAACAGCAAATCTCCGGCTTTAGCGCCGGCACCAACCTTGAAGAAGTTGGCTCCGTATTACAGGTAGGCGATGGTATCGCCCGTGTATATGGCCTCAACAGCGCGCAGGCTGGTGAATTGGTTGAATTCGAAAACGGTACCCGTGCCATCGTCTTGAACCTGGAAGAAGACAACGTAGGTGTGGTTTTGATGGGTTCCTCCGATGGTATCCGTGAAGGCGCCATTGTAAAACGCACCGGCCTGATTGCTTCTATCGAGGTAGGCGAAGGTTTTGTTGGTCGCGTAGTTAACCCGCTGGGCCAGCCCATCGACGGTAAAGGCCCGATCACCGGAACCCGATACGAGATGCCCATCGAGCGCAAAGCGCCAGGTGTTATTTACCGCCAGCCGGTAAGTGAGCCCTTGCAGACGGGTATCAAGGCCATCGACTCCATGATTCCAATTGGTCGCGGACAGCGCGAATTGATCATTGGCGACCGCCAAACGGGTAAGACCGCTATTGCTGTCGATACCATCATCAACCAGAAAGAGTTTTACGACCGCGGCGAGCCAGTTTATTGTATTTATGTGGCTTCTGGCCAGAAAGCTTCCACCGTAGCGCAGGTTGCCCGTACATTGGAAGAATACGGCGCAATGGCTTACACCGTTATCGTGTCTGCTTCTGCTGCTGACCCTGCACCGCTGCAGTTCTACGCTCCATTCTCCGGCGCCGCCATTGGCGAGTTCTTTCGCGATACTGGTCGCCCTGCACTGATCATTTACGACGATCTTTCCAAGCAGGCTGTAGCCTACCGCGAAGTTTCGTTGTTGCTCCGCCGTCCACCGGGCCGTGAGGCTTATCCTGGCGACGTATTTTACCTCCACAGCCGCTTGCTCGAGCGCGCTGCCAAAATCATCAAAGACGACAAGGTAGCCAAGCAGATGAACGACCTGCCTGAGAGCCTTGTGAAAGCCGGCCTCGTAAAAGGTGGCGGTTCTTTGACGGCCCTTCCGATCATTGAAACTCAGGCCGGTGACGTTTCGGCGTACATTCCGACCAACGTAATTTCGATTACCGACGGCCAGATTTTCCTCGAATCCAACCTGTTCAACTCCGGTGTACGCCCTGCTATCAACGTAGGTATCTCCGTTAGTCGTGTAGGTGGTTCGGCGCAGATCAAATCCATGAAAAAAGTATCTGGTACGCTTAAACTCGACCAGGCGCAATACCGCGAATTGGAGGCATTCTCCAAGTTCGGTTCCGACCTTGATGCTGCCACACAAGCCGTACTTTCCAAAGGCGCCCGCAACGTGGAAATCCTGAAACAGCCGCAGTACAGCCCGGTGTCGGTCGAAAAACAGGTCGCCATCATTTACCTCGGTACCAGCAACCTGCTCCGCGACGTGCCCCTCGAAAAAGTGAAGGAGTTCGAAGAACTGTTCCTCATGCAAATGGAGCAGAAGCATGCCGATATCCTGGAAGAATTCCGCCAAGGTAAACTCGAAGAAGCCAGCCTGACTAAAATGAAGGCCCTGGCTGCTGACCTCAGCGGACAATACAAGAAGAAGTAATCAGATGATGTTTGGGAGCAGCGGTGATGTTCATCGTTGTTCCCAAATACCAATACCCAAATTTTAATTTTCAAATATTTACTATGGCTGGCGGTTTAAAAGAAGTTCGTGAACGGATCAAGTCGGTAATGGGAACGCAGCAGATTACCAATGCCATGAAAATGGTATCGGCGGCAAAGCTGCGCAAAGCGCAAAATGCTATTGTGCAGATGCGCCCTTATTCCAACCGTTTGAACCGCATTTTGTCGAACATCCTGTCCAACCTCGATGGCGATGCCAGCACCAGTTTTGGTGTAGCCCGCGATGTGAAGAACGTACTGATCGTGGTGGTGACTTCCAACCGTGGTTTGTGCGGTGCTTTTAATACCAACATCAACAAGGAGGCCATTGCCTTGATTGAATCGAAATACGCCACTCAGCATGCGGCAGGTAATGTTTCGGTGCAGTTTGTGGGTAAAAAAGGTTACGATTATTTCCGTCGCCGTTTTACCGACCTGAAATTTATCACCGATCACATGCATTTGTTTGATCATCTGGAGTACGAACATACCAGTGTGGTTTCGGATAAAATGATGGCCAGTTTTGCCGAAGGTAAATACGATGCCATTGAAATTGTTTACGGTCAATTTCGCAATGCTGCTACCCAGTTACCTACTGCTGAGCAATGGCTCCCGGTTCCTAAAATGGAGTTGCCCAAAGGTGAAAAGCCCAGCAAACAACGCGCCGATTATATTTTCGAGCCCAACCAGCAGCAATTGCTGGAAACCCTGGTGCCAAGCATACTTTCCTTACAGTTTCACAAGTGCCTGCTGGATACGAATGCCAGCGAGCATGGCGCTCGCATGACGGCCATGGATAAGGCCACGGAAAATGCCGAAGAAATGCTCAAGTCCCTGCGGATCAGCTACAACAAAGCCCGTCAGGAGGCAATTACTACCGAACTCGGTGAGATTGTTGGTGGTGCAGCAGCGCTGGAAGGCAACTAAGCCAGGGGTGTTTGTCTTAAGCGACACACTACTATCGATGTAAAATAAATGGGGAAATCCGGTTGTTCCGGGTTTCCCCATTGTTTTGGGTGCGTTTGCTAATGTGCCCGGGCGCCTTGAAAAAAAACAACCCTGCTATCGCCATCTCATTCTTTGGCCCAGATGTCGTGCGCTTGTCGCGACAATTCTTCCCGAAAGTCGGGGTGGGCGATGCCGATGAGTGCTTTTGAACGCTGTTCCAGATTTTTTCCATGTAGGTTAACCACCCCGTACTCTGTGACTACATAATGCACGTGTGCACGGGTGGTGACCACCCCAGCGCCCTGCTTCAGGAACGGAACAATTTTCGATTGCCCTTTTGCCGTGGTAGACGTCAGTGCGATGATGGGTTTACCGCCTTCTGATAGGGAGGCGCCACGAATAAAGTCCATTTGCCCACCCACACCGGAGTACATGCGCTTTCCAATGGAGTCGGCACAAACCTGGCCTGTGAGGTCGATTTCAATGGCGGAGTTAATGGCAGTGGCTTTCTGATTTTTGCGGATGATGGCGGTGTCGTTGGTGTAGGAGGCCTCCATCATACGAATCATAGGGTTGTCGTGTACGAAGTCGTACAAACGCTTGGTGCCAAACAGGAAGGTGGCCGTGATTTCGCCGCGCTGCCGGTGTTTCATTTCGCCGGTGATTACCCCTTTTTCCACCAGATCAATGATGCCATCGGTAAACATTTCGGTGTGGATACCGAGTTTTTTATGGTTGCCCAAGGCGGCCAGTACAGCATTGGGAATGGAGCCGATGCCCATCTGAAGCGTCGCGCCATCTTCTACCAATTCTGAGATGTACTTACCAATTTTACTTTCCTCCGGTGTGGGTTGTGCAGCATGCACCTCCGGGATAGGCCGGTCACTTTCCACGATGGCGTGAAACTTGGAAATGTGAATAAAGCTGTCGCCATGGGTGCGTGGCATATTGGGGTTTATCTCCGCAATAACAAATTTTGCGGTTTGGGCTGCTGCCAGGGAGCAGTCGACGGAGACGCCCAGGCTACACCATCCGTTGTGGTCGGGTGGCGAAACGGTGAGCATCGCCACATCCAGCGGCAGCATACCGCGGCGGAACAGAAATGGTGTTTCACTGAGGAAAACCGGGATGTAGTCGGCGCGATCGGTGGGTACTGCATCGCGTACATTGGCCCCAATAAACATCGAATTGGTAAAGAACTTGCCCTTATATTCAGGATTGGTATAGGGGGCAGGACCTTCTGTATGGAGGTGGATGACCTCAACATTATTCAGACTGTCGGCATCATCAACCATCGCTTGCACCAGACTATGGGGATTGGCGGCGGCGGTGTGGATAAAAACGCGGTTGTCGGACTGAATAGCAGCAACCGCTTCGGCTGGGGAAACAAATTTTTTCATGGTGCAAAAGTCGGACTTCTTGCCGGAGTATCGAACAGCAAAGATTAGGGTATTGGGCGATATTTATTGCTGGCTTGCCTGATCAATATCATTGGTCAATGGAGCAAATCCGCACGCATTTTTCCAGGGAGTCCAGTTTGTCGGGCCTGGCAGGAATAAACTCCTGGGCCACATAGCCCTGGTATCCGGTATCCACGATGGCTTTCATGATGGCGGGATAGTAAAGTTCCTGGCTTTCGTCGATCTCGTTGCGACCCGGCACGCCGCCGGTGTGGTAATGGGCGATGTATGGGTTGAAATCGCGGATGGTGTGAATAACATCGCCCTCCATGATTTGCATGTGGTAAATGTCGTACAGCAGTTTAAAACTGTCGGAGCCAATGGCTTTCACCAGTTCAACACCCCAGGGTGTATGATCACATTGGTAATCGTGGTGATCCACCTTGCTATTCAGCAGTTCCATACAGAGCGTAATGCCATATTTTTCGGCCAGCGGCATGAGCTGTTTTAGGCCAACGGCACAGATCTGGATACCCAGTTCATCATCCAGCCCGTTTCGGTTGCCGGAGAAACAGATGATCTTTTTCAAACCGGCTTTTGCGGCTTTGGGAATCAGGTCGAGATAATGGTCGACCAGGTCGTCGTGATTTTCCAGCCGGTTGAAGCCCTTGGTAATGCCGTAACCTTTGGGCTGTGAAAATACCATGCTGCAGGTAAGCCCGTATTGTTGCACCACCGGCCATTCCTCGGGGGAGAGCAGGTCGATGGCCTGGAGTCCGATTTCCTTTCCTCTTTTGGCCAGGTCTTCCAGCGGGATATCGTTATAGCACCAGCGGCAGGCCGAGTGGTGGATTTTATCTGCAATGCTGGCCTCCAATTTTTGATCCGCTGCCTGAAGCCGGGTACCGAGGTTGAGCATGGCAGCAGCGGAAGTAAGTGCGAGGGATTTTATGGCATGGCGACGTTTCATGGGCTGGATTTATGGTTGGGTTTATGGTTGGGTTTATGGTTGGATTTAGGGTTGGGTTTAGGGTTGGATTTAGGGTTGGTGTAAGACTGCTTGGGTGGACTTTCTCACTATAGTAGACAATAAGATAAGTTCAAGCAGCCAGTATTGAATCCCTTTCATTAGAACGTCAGGGATATTATTTACTACCCCCTTTTAAGAGCGTGTTCAATTAAGTGTGTCATTCGCTGCTTTAACCTCACCCCCCAGCCCCCTCTCCAATTGGAGAGGGGGAGTTCAATCTCGTCTTAATAATTGATTAGCAATAGTTTATAATTCGGAATCGAGCCCCCTCTCCTGTGGAGAGGGGGTTGGGGGTGAGGTCATAAAAGAAATCTGACACACTTAATTGAACACACTCCTTTTAAACCACTCTAAACCCTACTCTAAACCCTACTCTAAGCCCCACTCTAAGCCCTACTCTAAACCCTACTCTAAACCCCACTCTAAACCCTACTCTAAACCCCACTCTAAACCCTACTCTAAATCCTTTACAAATTTTTCTTCTTCAATTCCTTCACCGCATAATCAGCGGCCCTGGCGGTGAGTGCCATATACGTGAGGGAAGGGTTAACATTAGAGGCGGAGGTCATGCAGGCGCCGTCGGTGACGAACACGTTTTTACATTCGTGCACCTGGTTCCATTCGTTGAGGATACTGGTTTTCACGTCGCGGCCCATACGCGCGGTACCCATTTCGTGGATAGCCATTCCGGGGTAAGAGCCGCTGTCGTAGGTCTTAACGTTTTTAAGTCCGGCATTTTCCAGCATTTCTGCGGCGTCGTTGCGCATATCTTCCCGCATCTTCATTTCATTCTCCTTAAATTCTACGTTGAATTTCAGGGTGGGTTGACCCCATTTGTCTTTGACATCTGGGTTGAGTTTTACCCAATTGTCTTCGTAAGGCAGGCATTCACCGAATCCGCCCAGTCCCATGGTCCATCGACCTGGCTCGGTGATGACGTTTTTCATGTCGGCGCCGAAGCCCATTTCGGCAATGAGCCTGCTCCAGCCTTCTCTGCTGGCACCGCCCTGGTAGCCGAAACCACGCAGGTAATCGCGTTTGTCGCTGCCCACATTGCGGTAACGGGGCACATAGATGCCGTTGGGCCTGCGGCCAAAGATGTATTTGTCTTCATCGCCTTCCCAGACGCCATTGGCGCCGGTACGGAAGTGGTGATCCATCAGGTAGTGCCCCAACACCCCGCTGCTGTTGCCAAGTCCGTTGGGGAAGCTGGGAGAAATGGAATTTTGCAACAGCCATGATGAACCGATAGCGGAAGCGCACACGAAAATGATTTTGGCGTGGAACTCCATCTGCTCGTTGGTTTGGCTGTCGATGACCAGTACGCCAGAAGCTTTGCCTTTTTTAGGGTCGTAAATAATCGAATTGACGATCGAATTGGGCCGGAGCGTCAGGCGTTTGGTGGCCATGGCCGGGGGCAGGGTAGAGGATTGGGTGCTGAAATAGGCGCTGAAAGGGCAGCCACGGTCGCAAAGGTTGCGGTATTGGCAGTTGGAGCGCCCTTTGTGCGGGCGCGTAAGGTTGGCAGCGCGCCCAATGGTCAGGTGGCGGCCTGGGAAATTCTGTTCGATGCTTTTGCGCACGTGTTGCTCTACCACATTGAGGTCCATTGCGGGCAGTAAGTTGCCATCGGGAAAGTGGTCGAGCCCCAGGTTTTCACCAGAGATACCGGCATGCGCCTCTACATAGTCGTACCAGGGCTTCAGGTCGTCGTAGCGGATAGGCCAGTCGATGGCGATGCCGTCTTTGGCGTTGGCCTCAAAATCGAGCGGTGAAAGTCGGTACGATTGCCGGCCCCACATGATGCTTTTGCCGCCTACAATGTCGGGGCGAAACCAATCGAAGCGCATGTTTTCGGCATAAGGAGCATCGGCGTCGCGAAACCAGTATTTTTCATTGCGCTCTCCGTAGGGATAATCACGGGCCAGAAAAGGGTGGGTATGTCTTTGCTCGGCGGTGATACGGCCGCGGTGTTCCAGTTCCCAGGGTGCTTTGTTGGCGGATTCATAGCCAGTGATGTGTTCGAGTGGCTTTCCGCGTTCGAGCATGAGCACTTTAAGCCCTTTTTCGGTCAGTTCTTTGGCTGCCCAGCCTCCAGATACACCGGATCCAACCACAATGGCGTCGTAAGTTCTTTTTTTAAGGGCATCTGGGGCGTTGTTGATGTTTGCCATAAACGGTGAAATGAGTTTTTTGAGCCGCGGCGGCTGATGAAACAGATGGAAAAGGCTTTCAAATGATGGAGGGCTAAGGCCAAAAGTAAATTCAATTTTTTAAATAAAATTCAACTTTTAACAAGTATTCCGCCATATTTGCCAAATAAAAAAAACGAAAGGCAATATGTCTCAAATTTCCCGGCGCGATGCCATAAAAAAGGTTGCTTTATTGGTAGGTGGCACGCTTGCCCTGCCTGATATTTTAAAAGCATGGAGCAGCCCCTCCATCGATAACCTCGCGGCACGCTTTACGCCCGCGCAGGAGGAATTGATTGCAGAGATTGCGGAAACCATTGTGCCCACTACCGATACACCGGGCGCCAAGGCCGCAGGTGTGCATAAATTTATTCAGAAAATTGTAGCGGATTGCTTCGAAGAAGCCGACCGAAAAGCCTTTTTTGAAGGGCTTAAGGGCGTAGACCTGCAGGCGCGTGACCGTTTTGCACACGATTTTGTGCAGTGCAGCCCGGCAGAGCGCACCCAGGTGCTTCGGATATTTGAAAGCGCTTATTTCAACGACAAAGCCAACAATAGTTTTTGGATGACCCTGAAGAACCTTTGTGTAACAGGGTACTTCACTTCCGAGATTGGCTGCACGCAGGCACTTCGGTACGAGGCCATTCCAGGCCGGTACGACGGTGCCATGCCCTATAAGAAGGGCGACAAGGCCTGGGCAACCTAATGATTTCCGATTTGCGATTTGCGATTTCTGATTTCCGATTTAATGCCGAATATCGGCGATTATACAAAATACGTCCGTTTTCATGGAGGTTCTGTCCATTGCCGCCCGGGAAGGAAAGCAGTATCTGGAAGATCTGGCGCGTTTGCGGATAACCGTATTTGCGGAATGGCCCTACTTGTACGCGGGTGATCTGGAGTATGAAAAGTACCTCAAGCGTTTTTTCAAGGCCAAAGACAGTGTGTTGGTGTTGGCACTCGAGGCGGGTAGGGTAGTAGGCGCCGCTACCGGGCTGCCACTGGTTAGGGAAATGGCCAGTTTGAAGGCGCCATTTGTGGCTGCGGGGTACGACCTGCGCAGCATTTTTTATTTCAGCGAATCCATATTGTTGCCGGAGTACCGCGGGCGCGGCATTGGCGTGCGGTTTTTTGAACACCGGGAAGCCTGGGCCTGGTCGCATGGCTATTCCCAAACAGTTTTTTGCCGGGTGGTTCGGTCGGCCGAACATCCATTGCGGCCAGCTGGCTACATTCCCCTCGACGCATTTTGGGAAAAAAGGGGGTACCGGCCTTTAGGGGAAAACATGGTGGGGTTTATCGCCTGGAAGGATCATGATGAGGCGGAGGAGAGTTTGAAGCCGCTGGCGTTCTGGGCGCGCGACCAGCACCAAACAGATTGACTGTGCTGAAGAGCAATACCTTTCGGTTCAACCAATTCACCACTGGCAATTGAAGCATTTCCACATCTGACAACCGGAACCACGTCTGATCATGTCATTGGGAAAAATAAAGCGCGTATTTCCTTGGAGCGGAAATACGCGCTTTATGCGTTGGTCTTTTTGTCTTTTTCAACCAGTTGGGGTAATGACAGCCGCTAAAGTGGCATTCTTGCCCCCATATAAACCACCGTTCCCATCGTTGGCGCCCATACCTGTGAACCGTTGAAATAGGGGCTCCAGGGCTCATTGACCGCAATAATGGCGTTGTGTAACCGATAATTGGTCAGGTTTTCGCCACCGAGGTACAGTTCCCATTTGGCAAAACGGCGGGTAATCTGGCCGCTGAGCAGGGCGTAGGTCGGACTGATTTCCGGAACACCGTGTGTGTATTCATGGGGAACCTGACTGTTGTCGGGCAGCCGTTGGGGCCCTACGATTTGCACGTTGGTGTTGATCATCCATAGCTTATTGGGAGTGGTGTAGTCGAGTGTGACGAGCCCGCGGTGTTTGGCCACCAGCGGCACCGTGCGCAGTACACCATCGGAGTAGGTAGCGCGAACATCGTTCCATTTGTAGGCGAATTTCACATCCAAACCGGGCAGCGGATTGTACTGCAACATGGCCAGCAGGCTGTTGGCATACGAAGTGCCTGCGGCGTTGTAAAAATAAACCGCGGTGGGCGACTGATCCACGTCGATCAGCACCTGCCGATCAAAATCGGTGCGGTACAGGTCCAGCGAAAAACTGCCGCTTTTTTTAGCCAGTTTAAAATTTTGGGTAAAATTTATGCCGTAATTCCAGGCCGCTTCGTTACTGATGTCGGAGGCGAAATTCAAACTGCGGTTGCTGGCCAACAGACTGATATTTTCAGCGATCAGGTTGGGCGAGCGGTAGCCATATCCAGCCGAAGCCCGCACGATGGTATTTTCCGTAAAATTGTATTTGGCGCTGGCACGTGGGGTGAACTGCCAACCGAAGCGACTGTTCCAGTCGATGCGGCTACCCAAAACCACCACCAGATCGGGGATGCCCATCTTTAGGTTGGGGCGGCTGAACGTGTACTCCGCCATCATGCCCGCCACGGTTTCTATCCGGCTCAGATCGCCCTCGTTCACCTTTTCCTGGATATTGTCGTACTGCACGGATGGGGCAATGACAATCTGGTTGTTGGTGGTGCCGATGATGGTTTGGTACAGCGACTGCCAGTACACCGATTGTTGGGTGGCCTCGTAGGTGTTGTGGCCAAAAACGGAGCTGGCGCGGTGCCAGGAGGCAGAAGCCATGTTGCCAATCTGGTTGTAGGAGCGCCCAAAAAGCCCCTCTTTGCCTACTTTTCCCCAGATTTCAACCCTGTCGTTGCGTTGGTCGATGGCAAACAATTCGGCGGCCTGGGGCGTAGCGCTGATTTGCCCACCCTGCCGGCGGTCGGTCAGTGCCTGAACATTGAATTGCCCACACACGCCAGGACTTTCGTAAAACACCCGGTACAGGGCATTCAGCTGTTGTCGATTGGGTGCGTCATAAAAGTTGTCGTTGTTCATGTCCCACTTGTTTTCAACAAAGCTGCCATGCAGCAGCAGTCCGTTGGAAAAGCCAGCCTTCAGTTTTTTGTTGAGGTGGAGGTTCATCTCGCCGCGTCCTTCCGTGGAGGTAAAAGCATTGAGGAAAAAGGGCTTATCGAGGTGAGGTTTAACAATTTCGGCGTTGATCTGGCCGCTGATTCCGGTATTGCCATTTTTAACGGTACTGGCGCCTTTGGCAAGTTGGATGCCATCCAGCCAGGTGCCAGGAATGTATTCAAAAGCGAAAGGGGTGGCGATGCCGGTCAGGGTGGGGCGGTTTTCTACCATAAACTGGCTGTACACACCGCGCAAACCCAGCATTTGGATTTCCTTGATGCCGGTAAGCGCGTTGGAATACACCAAGTCAACAGCGCCATTGGTTTCGAAACTTTCCGAGAGGTTGCAGCAGGGCGCTTTGCGCAACTCCTTGCTGCTTATGCTTTCGATGTTCCGCACGCCTATGGTGGAAACCTTGTTGTCGAAGTTTTTTTCCGATACGGTTACCTCCCTGAGTTGGGTAATGCCGGTGATTTCGACCCAGAGGCTGTCTTCGCCAGGCATTACCTGAACGGAGGTAGGATTGTAGCCAACATATTTTACGGCTAGCGTGGCCGCCGTATCGCGTGCTGGGAGCCAGAATTGCCCGGTAGCATTGGTGACAGTGCCTTCATTGGTGTCGGCCCAGTACACCGATGCGCCGATGAGCAGTTCCGAATTTTCATCGGTAACAATGCCGTAAATTTTGCGGGAGGGTGTTTGTTGCGCGCTCATGGATGTAATTGGCGACAACAAGCACACTGTTATAAACAGGATAAGATATTTCATTTTCGTTGATTTATACGTAAGAAAGGGTGGTTTCCGCTGAAGGGAAACAACGCATTAAAGTCGGCCGGGAAGGCCAAATCTTACGGATAGGTTAACAACGAAAAACCTGCAGCCGAATACCAATATCACGCCCGCTTAGAAATATATCAGGTGGCGCCTTGTTGAGTTGGGTAATGCTGCAGCTTGTTTTTGCGAAAACGGGGGTATAGAATACCGGAAGAGTAGCAGCAGCGGTAACTACAGGTTGCTTAAGTTTGAAAAGTTCTACGGTGAACTTTTCTTTCATTTGGAAAAAGCGGGTGGTCTTTTTGGTGCAGCCATCTTTGTGTTGCTGGCAACCGGCTTCCTGTTTTGGCGCTTTTTTTGCGCAGCAAGAAGACGTTTTAGGCGCACAACACGCGTCTGCAACAGGCATCGAATCAACACAGGGATCTTGGGTGCTGAAAAGCGCCAGCGTAGTTTCACCCAGGCAATAGCAGTAAATTTGGTGAACGCTAATCCCGGTTGTAGCAATCAGCACAACCGCGGCCAACAACCAGCTCAGCGGCCGGCCTATGGTATGACGCAAAGTATTCACGGTGCAAAATTAACCAAAATTTAGTTGGTAATCAATGGTAATGCCAAAATACTGCTGGCGCCAGTAATGACACCGCCGCAAGAAATTTTGCATTGTTGCGATCTATAATCTGTCAGCCCTACGGGCTTTCTCCATGCCGACAAATGCCAGTTTCAGGCTCAAACAACCGCCTAACCGCCATTTGGACCACAGTTTAGCACCACGGATAAAGCCCGCAGGGCTGGCATACTATAGGAAAAATGAACGTGGAAAACCCACGGTGGTGTCATTACTGGCGCAGCATTTCGCCAGCTTAAAATACAAGCCCAAACAACATAAATTCGGCTAAATATCTAACAAACACAGATTATCAGATCTCCTCCGGCCCTTCTCCAACCCAGTCACCAATAACCCAGCCGTTTTCACAATGCTCCTTAAGCTGCTCATCGATAAATGCCCGCACTTCATGCACAATACTGCCTGGATAAAGCAGGTGAATATTGGGGCCAGCATCGAGGCTGAAATACACCGGATGGCCGGTATCAGCGCGGTATTGCCGGATCTTTTCTATCAATGCCACCGAATTGGGGCGCATGAGCATAAAGGATGGGTTGCTGCACATCATCAGGGCGTGCAGCGTCAAGGCTTCGTCTTCTGCAATTTTCCCAAACTGCTCCAGGTCACCCTTCTTGAAGGCATCCATGAGGTTGCTGAACCTGTTCCTGGCCTGGGCGTAGCGCGGTTCGGCATAGGGATTACCTTCCATAAGGGCATGTCCGGCACGGCTGGATACCGATTTTTCACCGGTGTTGACAATCAGAATATCGTCGTGAAAATCCTTGAAAACCGGGTGCAGCAAATCTTCTGCCGCCACAGCATATTCGTCTGAGGAGCCCTCCACAACAGGTGTGGCGCCCCAAACAGCGGCGTGGCTGTAAACAGAGCGGCAGGCGCTGCCACTGCCCAACCTGGCGATGTAGGAGGCTTTTCGGTCAAAAACCAAATCTTCGGAAAGCGTACCAAACAGGCGGTCTTCCATGCTGCACAGGCAAAGCGCCAACGCCGACATAGAGGAAGCCGATGAGGCAATGCCCGCGGAATGCGGGAAGGAGTTGCCCGACTGTATGCGCAGCTCCATTTGCTGTAAAAATGGAAAAGTGGGCAACAGGCTTTCCAGAAACGTTACAATTTTAGCCTGAAAAGCTCGTTGGGTTCTTCATGGAACATAAACTCGAGCTGAATGCCATTGCCGGGTGTGGCCTTGGGTTTCCACGATAGTGCCATGTCGGTAAATGAGGCGGAAAGTGTCAGGCTCACCGATGGGTTTCGGGGCAACTGTACGCCGTGTTTTCCCCAGTACTTGATGATGGCAAGGTTGCTGGGACTGCGCCAAACCACCTGGCCTTCGGATGCTTCATGGTCGGTTGTTACGATTAGGCGTGAATTTTCGTACATATGGGTTGGGTCTACTGTTGGATAAACCTGCTTTTTTCCAGTGCAGGCGAATAAAGTGCGGCACAAAAAAACACAATTGCCAACGAATAATAGAAATGTAGCGTAAAAAGCTCAACGAACCTCCGCCAAATAGCCTGCTTATCCTACTTTTGTGGGTAGCATTGGAGTATTGCGGCAGACGGAACAGTGTCTCCGGTTTCAAATCCAAAAACAAGACCTCATCTTATGTGGGAAAAAGTTCGCCGCCTTGGCATTGAAATTTATTGCTTTTTCACGACACCTTTCGTCCTGAAAAACTGCCTTGGTATCCTGGGGTTAGGAGCTGGTCTTTTTGTGATGACCTTTTGGTGGATGAAATGCTACACCAACCACGGGGAAAGCATACAGGTCCCCAATTTCATCGGCATGAATATTCGGGAGGCTGGGCAAAAAGCGCTGGCCCGTGATTTTCGGGTGGAAATTTCCGACTCCATTTATAAAACCGGCAGGCCACCCGGACAAATCATCATGCAGGACCCCAGTCCGGAAAGCCGGGTAAAAGAAGGCAGAACCCTTTACTTTACCATTACCAAAAGCAATCCAGATATTGTAAAACTTCCTGCCATTGGAGGCAACAACGATGATTACTTGCTGTACAGCCGGCAATGCACCCGACTTGGCCTCAACCCCCGAATCATCGGGCGCCTGGCCGATCCCAAACTGGAATCCAATACCATTGTCGCAGTGTTGTACCGGGGGGATACCATCACCCAGAAAATAAACCGAGGGTTCCGAGTAGAAATGGGATCAACCATTGATTTCGTGGTCAGCGAACAGGTGCAACTAACGGTTGGAATTCCCGACTGTATTTGCATGACCTACGACGCCGCCCGGTTTTTGATCACCGCCAGTAACCTCAGCGTTGGGTCAGTGATCAAAGATGCCAATGTAAACGACGAAGATGCTGCCTATGTTTGGCGTCAAACACCCAAGTTCACCGAAGGCGCCACCATGCGCGTGGGAGAACAGATTGACCTGTACCTCACCCAGGAATTGCCCAAGGGCTGTGAAGGAAATTAACCATAAAACTACCCACTCCATGGATATTACCGTTCAGGAATTACACGCAAAACTCGCAGATGGCGAGGAATTTGTCTTTATTGACGTGCGTGAACCCTACGAATTTGAGGAATTTAACCTCGGCGCGAAGCTCATCCCAATGCACCAGATTCATGAGCACCTGGGAGAACTGGAAGCGCACAAAGACGAAGAGATTGTGTTGCATTGCCGCTCTGGCGCCCGTAGCGGTATGGTACAGGGATTACTTCAACAAGCAGGGTTTGCCAACGTTCGAAATCTTATCGGCGGTGTACTGGCCTGGCGAGATGCCTATGGCGATCAAAAATAAATTACGGAGCCCAATTGTCCGGCCAGCGTGGCTGTTACTCTTCCTGCTGGTGGGTTGTGCCCCACTGCTGAGGGTGCTTCCGTACCAGCCAGAGCCGGTCGCACAGGAAAGATCATTGCGGCAGCCCGGTTTTATTTGCGGCGGCTGGAGCGACTATCTGACTGGTCAAGGCGATCAGTCGGGTATGTCGATGCGGTATCTTCGGGTCAATATGCATGTTATGGACAATGCGTCGGGTACCGCCCTGCCTTTGCCGTCCGACTCCATTCGGGTGTTTTTGCGGACCTTGCTTGAAAAGGCCAATGCCGACCTCGACACGAATATTCGAAACTGGCGCTCGCCGGAAGGAACGGCCATTCTGCCCAAAGGCTACCGTTATGTGCTTTGGCCCCAACCCGGCGATGATGGTATTTACTTTCACAACAATGACGCCTTGTGTTATTTTGTATCACAGGGTAAATATCAAAACAATCAAAAGCGCGATGTGATCGAGCAGTACGGTATAGGGACGGATTCCATTGTCAATATTTTCGTTCAGGTGCACCCTCCCGACAGCATTGCATCGCCCACTTATCGCGCAGGCATTCAGGGGATTGCGCTGGGCACCAACCTGAAAATTGCTGGCGCCCTGGAACTGGGCAGTCCACCCTGGCGATCTGTGGGCAACCTGAACCATGAAATGGGGCATGTATTGGGCTTAAGCCATGCCTGGTTGGAAGACGGATGCCCCGACACCGAAAATCACCCGAACAAATGCTGGACATGGTCGAAGGATCCTCCCTGCCGCGACCAGGCTTCCAACAATACCATGGATTACAATTCCTACCAAATCGCCATGACGCCCTGTCAGATAGGGAGGATTCAGGCAATATTTGCCAACTTAAAGCATCCCATTCGGGCCCGGCTTATTCCCACATGGTGCCAGTACCAGCCAGATAAGTCCCTGACCATCAGCGATTCCATTGTTTGGTCGGGCGCCCGCGACCAGGAAGGCGACCTGATTGTAAGTTCTACCGGGCGATTGCGACTGTCCTGTAGGGTTTCGATGCCGCCGGGAAGTCAGATTTTGGTACAGCCTGGTGGGGTACTGTGGCTTGATGGGGCCTACCTGCACAATGCTTGTGGGAAACCCTGGAAAGGCATCATGGTGCAGGAAAAAGGAACACTTGCCGGGAAAGTAATGACTTTAACTCCTGCCATCATCGAAAATGTGGAAAATTCGCGCAGGGTAAAATGAATCACCAGCCTTTTGCGTTCATGCTAAACAACGATTCGGAAATAACTTTCCGGATTTGGGGTGCAGGTTTTGTGCGCTGACAAGACGTCAAAACAGGCGTGTAGTAAATTACATTACTGTTTTGGCAACGCAGTCAGCGTTCAAAAAATGCCGCCAAATTGGAAAGTTATTTCTGACACGTTATTAAACAACTGTTTTTATGAAAAATACCAAATTCTTCCTGCTACTCTTTTCGCTGCTTCTTTTGGCCTCGGCCCCAGCCTGCAGCCGAAAATCGGGCTGCCCTGCCACCGAGAGCCTTCAACCAAAAGTGACCAAGAGAGGTGAACTCAAAAAATCGGGGGGCAGTAAAACCGACCTTTTTCCCAAGAAAATGCGTAAAAAAATGCGTTGAACAGCAGCTGGCTTTTATTTTAATTAAAATTTAATTTTGCATAAATCGCTTGTTTGCAAATATAAATACGTTTTTAATTTAAAGCATATGATAATTTGCGGATAATTTCCAATAAAATCAACCCGCTGGGGTTCGCTTTGTAACGGCACTGCTGTAAATTTACCATCGGTACTCATTTTTATTAATCCACGAACATTTTTGTTCCTATGAACCGATGGCTAACTGGCCTAATCTGTGTGCTGTTTTTACAGCCCGCAGCTTATGGCATTGATCCCGGCGCTTTGCCCCTTGGATTCATCCCGGGCACGCCGCTTATCGACACGATTCCTCCGGCTATAAATTGCCCACCTAGCGATACCATCGTTTTGCCTTCTGGTACCTGCACGGGGGTATATACCTATTCAGTGGTGGCCTATGATGACCAGCCCGGCTACGTCATCAACCAGCTGCAGGGGCTGCCCTCTGGCGCCGAGTTTCCCATCGGACAAACCTTAAACTGGTTTGCCGTTGTAGATGTTGGTGGGAACATTGACGAGTGTTCGTTTACCCTAACGGTACTTCCCGCCGCCAATGTGCTGATTTGCAAGGACATGGTTGCGGTGTCGCTCGACAGCAATTGTTATTTCAGCCCTACACCTGAAATGTTGCTGAATATGCCCTTCGGTTGCCCTGGCAATTACACTGTTGAGACCGATAAATCACTTCCCCTTGGTAATGGTCCGTGGGTTCCCGCGGTTTATGGTTTTTCCGACATCGACAAAACCCACGCCTTCCGCGTCACGAACAACCTCAGTGGTAACAATTGTTGGGGCCAAATCACCATCAACGACAATACCCCTCCCAAGATACATTGTGCAGATATTGACCTGCCTTGTTTGGTAGACCAGATTACGCCAGCCTATTTACACGACAGTCTGCTTTTTTCAGCAGCCATTCCTTTGGTGACCGACAATTGCTACGGCAACAGCAGTGTTGATTTTTTTGATCTTCCCCAAAACCTGCCCTGCACGCCAGGTTCCGACATCAGCAGGGTGGTGAAACGGACCTGGTCGGCAGTCGACGGGCGTGGTAACCTCAGTACTTGCCTTCAGACCATCAACCTGCGAAGAATGCTGTCGGAAGTACAATTACCCGACGATCTGGTGCTTGGTTGTCAGGACGCGGTGCCTGCCGCTTCCACTGCCGGGCTCCCTTATATCACGCTAGCCAACCGCCGTTTTTTGCTCACGGAGGAAACCAGTTGCGAACTGGATGCCCTGTACGCCGACTCTGTGGCTGTTTTGTGTCCGGGAAGCACGCGCATTGTACGGCAGTGGACGATTTACGATGCCTGCGCGGATTTGTCGCCCAACAACCCCCTAACCGGTGTTCAGTACATTGACCTGGTGGATACGTTGGGCCCTCAAATTGAGTGTCCGGCCGGAATTACCGTAAACCTGGATGGGATTAACTGTACAGGAAAAGCATTACTGCCTGATTTTGTTGTTTACGAGAACTGCTCTTCCATTCAAACCATTCAGGTCAAATGGACAGCCCTGGGTACGGCTTACAGCCAGGATGGAACATTACAGAATTGGCCGGGAAACATGCCGTTTTTGCTCGATACCCTGGCTCATTTTGATACGTTGGCGCTCCTGGAAGCAGGCAATGTCAACATACAATTGATTGCTGCAGACGGTTGTGGAAACCTGGGCTTCTGTGATATCCCGGTAACGGTGCTCGACAGCCAGCTGCCTGTTGCGGTCTGCGATTCCTCGCTATCCGTAAATGTACCCGTTGAAGGACAATTTGAACTGGGTGCCGGGGTGCTGGACGATGGCTCGCTGGATGCCTGTTCGCCAGTCTTTTTTAAGGCGCAACGCCTGGATCCTGGATGTTTTGCCGACACCCTTTGGCACGATCAGGTGCGTTTCTGCTGTTCAGATGTCGGCAATGCGGTGGCCGTTTTGCTTCGGGTGTACGACTTTGAAACTCCGCAGGGGCCCGTTGCCAATGGTTTTGGCAATGGCCATTTCAGCACTTGCCTGACCATGGTAAACGTCAACACAGCCTCCGCACCGTCTTGTGTTGCCCCGCCTGATACGCTGCTCCCTTGCACGCTTTTTGATCCGACCTTGGAAGCCTACGGTATGCCCCTGTTGTCTTGCAGCACCGATTCTTTTGCTGTTTTGATGGATGTGACCCAATTTGACTCAACTTGTTCCAGCGGGACGATAGTCAGGCAATTTCAGGTGTTCAATGCCGTAGGTGAAATGGCAGAATGCAGCCAGCAAATTGTGATTGATTTTTCACAAGACTATTATATGCGTTTTCCGGATGATATTGTCGTCTCTAATTGCACGGCCTCTGGTATTTATGGCGAACCGGTAGTGTTTAACCAAGGCTGTGGCGATACGGAAATCAGCTACACGGACGAGGTGTTCACGGTGGTGCCCGATGCTTGTTATAAAATTGAACGCACCTGGACAATCACTAATGCCTGCACTTACGATCCGCTTTTACCACTGGTTTCGGTACCCAATCCCAACCCTAATGCGGTGAGCAATCACCCCTCCAACTTGCCAGGGCCGGTGGTATCAGCCTTTGGTTCACAGGCGCCCTGGACGTCCACAATTGTCAAAATTAGCCCTACAGATCCAGCCCCAACCGATTTCAGTATATTCTGGATGGCCGATGCCAATGGTTACCGCTATAAGCACATCATCAAAGTGATCGATTCCGAAAGCCCTTTGGTGATGAACTGTCCCTTGGATACCTTGCTAATACAGGATCCCAGCAACAACGATACGCTGTTTTGGCGCGACGATTTTTACCAGGGTGGCGTTGATTTTTGTGAAGGCCAAACAAACCTCAACATCGAAACAACTGACCTCTGCAGTGGAGCAGCCGGAAGCATTTCCTATATTTTATACCTGGATCTCGATGGAGACGGTGCCAGCGATACGGAAATTAACAGCGCTAATCCACCACCGCCAGGGAAAGTGGTATATAATGGCACGGCATATTATTTCGACAGCCGGAATGTTCCTGCCAATCAAAAATTTCGCTGGGATATTCAGCAAACGGTGCAGGATCAAGTACGGAGTGCCCGCGTAATATGGAATACCCAGGCCAACCCTACGATGCATATTTTACCCCAAATACCGCCTGGGACCCATAAAATTAAGTGGATCGTCATGGATTTGTGCGGTAACCAGTCCATTTGCGAATACCCATTTACGGTCAATAATACCAGCGGAAGCTGTCCGGGTAGCCAAGAGCCTGTATTGGGAACTTTGGCAACCGAAAACGGGGCTGGGGTACAATATGCCAATGTCGCCCTGCAATTTACAGCCCCCAATGGTACGCAAACACTCCAGCAGGAATCAGATCTGGCCGGCGGCTACTTTTTTACACCCGGTGTGCCTTATCACGCGTCCTACTTTATTGAGCCCAAACGGCTCGACTATGTCCAAAACGGCGTAACGACCTTCGACCTGATTTTGGTCAGTAAGCATATTCTGGGCATCGAAATGCTTGATTCACCTTACAAACGCATCGCCGCTGACGCCAACCGCTCTAATACCATTACCACATTTGATATCGTGGAATTCCGCAAACTGATCCTGGGCATCTACGACTTTTTACCCAACAATACCTCCTGGCGATTTATTGACCAGCAGTATGTTTTTCCAGACCCCGAACAGCCTTTTAACCCGGCCTTTCCGGAAACCGTGCAAGAACCGGACCTGGAGCCCGGTGACAACACCCAACACAATTTTGTCGGGGTGAAAGTAGGCGATGTGAACAACTCTGCTGTCGCCAACGGCCTGCTGACACCCGATGACCGGACAGCCTCAGCGCTGATGATTACCTACGACAATGTTATGTTGGAAAAAGGCCAGTTGTACGATATCGCTTTTCATCCTGACACTGCAATCACTGGCTGGCAGGGTAGCATTGTACTGGCGGAATCCGAAATCGTCGAACTGGTTTCAGGTTTGCCTGATGATGGCTATGCCTTGTTTGACCACGGCCGTAATCTTCGGTTTTGCTGGTTCACCACAGGTGCTGCAGAACAGCCTACATTGGTGTTGCGGCTGCGCGCTGGCAGGTCCGGACGCTTGTCCAATGAAATCAAGTTGGGCAATCTTGTAACGCCATCGGAAGCCATTGATGCCGAAGGGCAAATGGTGCGTCCGGAACTGCAGGTGATTGGTACGGCGCCCGTACCTGACGTCTTATGTGTGGCCGTGTTGCCCAATCCTTTTTCCAATCAGGCGGTGTTGCGTTTCTCGCATACGCGTTCAGAAAATGTCTGCGTGGAGGTTTTTGATGCCCAGGGAAGATTGGTTTTACGGCAGTACAATTGGTATGAAGCGGGTAGTTATCAAGTGCCCCTGCAGTTGCCTTCGTCCTGTCCGCCTGGCTTGTACAGTCTTCGATTGGTTGCAGGGCGGTCTGTTGCCTACAATAAATTACAAAAGCTGTAGGATCAAGATCGGGTCGGTTTTTTCAAAGGTAAGTGTTTAATGCGACCCATTCTGTTTGCCGATGATCTCAAAGTCCTGGACCAGCCGAAATCCATCGCGGTCTACCAGCGCAAGTTGGTGTTTTCCAACCGTAGGCTGCAGCGCCATTTGGTGGAAGGTTCTGGTACTGCCCAGGAAAACCCCGTCGAGGTGCCAAAAGATCTCCATATCGGGGTTGCGGTGTGCAACCTGAAAGACAGTACTGCTGCGTTTACCGTCGAGATCAATGGGGACGTATATTTTGGTTTTAATTTTGGGGTAAATCATCTGCATGGGACTTTGTGCCTTTGCAGTTCCACCCAGACAGTCGGGCCGGAAGGGTGGGGGAGTGCGGTAGGATGGATTCTTGGTTTTGAAATAATATTCTTCGAGCGGTGGCAATACGAACCAGGGTTCGTGGACAATATTGGCAGCGGGTTCACAATCAGCATTGACCTGCCATTGCTTGCTGGCGTCGAGGTGTAACAACTGGTGGTAGGGACAGTTTTTGGCTTGCAGCCCTGATCGTGGCATCCAAATGGAATCAACAGGGCACCAATCACCAGCGCGGAAGCCGCTTTGTTGGCAGACCGGCGCTTGCACCATGGCATCATATGGCGGATCAAACCAGCCGTCCTGCGGCAGCAAGGCGAAAATATCGAACAATACCGGCGCCGCCTTTTCCACACCGAGCAAGCCGGGCCGCCCTTCTCCATCGGCATTGCCAACCCAAACGCCTACGGCATAATGCGGACTGACACCTGCTGCCCAGGCATCGCGGAAGCCAAAACTGGTTCCTGTTTTCCAGGCGATTCTCCGGCTGGCTTCAAAAAGTTCCCATTCTCCCGAGCTGCTGGGTCGCTCTACCTCTTGCATGGCCTGAAAAGTGAACCAAATGGCACCGGCGCTCAATAATTCACTGTCGGTACGCAGTAAAACCTGCGGTGGCTTCTGGTCCCGCAGAAAACAAGGCGGACGAAAATCTGCTGCGCTATAGCGGCCGTCGCGATCGTAAAAACTACCCAATTCACGGGCCATACAGGCATAGGTATTGGTAATGTCGAGTAGGTTGGCTTCGGCACCACCCAGAATAAGGGAGAGTCCGTAGTGGTCGGGAGGCTGGTTGATGGTGCTCAGCCCCAGCCGTCGGAGGTTAAAATGAAATTTTTCCACACCATACTGCTGGAGCAGCAGTACAAATGGAATATTTAAAGAACGCACCAGTGCCCTTCGGGCGGGAATGGCGCCATCGTAATTTTCGTAATAATTTTCGGGTTTGTAGCGGCCTAGCTGCGTTGGGACATCGGCGAGCAGGCTGTTGGGTAAAATGTCGCCACTCTCCAATGCCAGGGCGTAGAGGTAGGGTTTCAGGATGCTGCCGGTGCTTCGCGGGGCCTTGATGATGTCGACCTGCTCGCTGTGTTCGGCACCAGCACCGGGTACGTTCCCGACATAGGCGAGCACATTGCCCGTGGGCACATCCAGAATCACAGCCGCCATGTTGTAAATTTCGTTGCCACGGTATTGTTCCTGGCGTCGCGTCACAATATCGTTTACACGGGCCTGTAGGGCGCGGTTGATGGTCGTTGCAAAACGGTATTGCCGGGTGTGGGCAGCGCTGGCAGCCAGCCGGTCGAGCAGGTGGGGCGCCAGTTGGGGCAGGTTCTGGGGGGCATCGGGGAGGCTTTCGTCCTGGGCAAGACTGCAAGTTGTTTCGTCCATCAGGCCCTTATCGCGGAGACGCTTCAACAGCCGATTGCGTTTTTCCAGCAATGCCCTTCGGTTGCGCCCGGGGTGAATGAGTGCAGGACTGTTGGGTAAAACGGCAAGCGTGGCTGCTTCTGCCCAACTCAGCAAGTCGGGGCTTTTGCCAAAATACCGCCAGGAGGCCGCCTCGATGCCCACCACGTTGCCGCCAAAAGGCGCGTTGGCCGCATAAAGCCGAAGGATTGTTTTTTTCGTACGGCCCAGTTCGAGGCGTGTGGCCATAAACATCTCTACGCATTTTTGCCACAGGGTGCGCGGAGGGTTACCCCTTGCCATCCGGACAACCTGCATGCTGAGGGTGCTGCCGCCCGATACCACTTTTGCTGCGCGAATATTTTGCCAGCTGGCCCGCAGGAGGCCAATCGGATCGATGCCAGGGTGCCAGTAAAAGCGCTGGTCTTCAAATTCCACGACACATTGGGCGTACTTTTCAGGGAGCTGCGCCGGATCGGGAAACCGCCATTGCCCGTCGGCTGCAATGCGGGCGCCCAGCAAACCACCTTTTTGGTCTTCCACCACGACGGAAAGCGGCGCGTCAAAAAGCGGTCTGGGCAGACAAAAGAGCCAGAGCAGGCCAATGGCCAGCAGGGAAATTGCCCATTTTGGATGCTTGCGCACCACCTGATAAAGCCATTTGCCAACCGTTTGCAAAAAATGGTGCAACATTTGAAGTGCAGATTGCATCCTGTTATCGTTGGTTAAAGTGGGACTAAGGTAGGCTCGAATTATATGTGGTACAAGAACCGTCGCTCAAATGAAGGTAAAACAGTGTTATTCGAGGATTTTTTTTTATTTTACGAAAATATATAGGCACTTCAAGCCTTGCGATATATTTTTGTTTGCAAAATGTCAATAACATTAACAAAAGATTTTTGCCGTTTTGGAAACTTTTTGTTCCAAATACGTTTTAATCATAAGAGAAAGTATATCCCCTAACGTCATGCGTCAACTTAAGATTACCCATAAAATAACCAACCGGGAAAGCCTCGCGCTGGATAAATACCTGAACGACATCGGAAAAATTCCCATGCTCGTCGGGGAAGAAGAAGCCGAGCTGGCCCGCCGCATTCGCGATGGAGACCAGGAGGCACTCGATAAACTGACCAAGTCTAACTTGCGCTTTGTGGTCTCTGTGGCCAAACAATACCAAAACCAGGGCCTTAGCCTCTCCGATCTGATCAATGAAGGTAATGTTGGATTGATGAAAGCTGCCCGCCGTTTCGACGAAACCAAGGGCTTTAAATTCATTTCCTATGCTGTATGGTGGATTCGGCAGAGCATACTGCAAGCCATCGTGGAGAACAGCCGGATTGTCCGGATGCCCCTCAATAAAATTGGTTCTTACAACAAAGTCAATGAGGCGTTCATCTCTTTCGTTCAGGAATTCGAGCGCGAACCCTCCGATGAAGAGCTGGCCGAACTGCTGGAAATGACCCCCCGCGAAGTGCAAACCATGATGCGCAGCACCATCCGCCACGTTTCATTTGACGCGCCTATTGCCAATACCGACGACAGCGATGCTACCATGCTGGATGTATTCATGCAAGAAGGTGGTGAAGAACCCGATGTGGAACTGATGTCGGAGTCGCTTCGGGAAGAAGTTGCACACGGCCTTGCCCTCCTTTCACCCCGTGAAATGGAAGTGATTGCTTCTTACTATGGGTTAAGCGGCTACAAACCCCTTACCCTGGAAGAAATTGGCGAACTGTACGGCCTGACCCGCGAACGGGTTCGCCAGATCAAGGAACGCGCCATACGCAGGTTGCGCAAATCGTACAGCAGCCATTTGAAAACTTATCTGGGCTAATTACGCCACCATTTGTTTTCACCACGTTGGATCACAAAGCAAAGGAGCGAAAAACCTTGCTTTGTGATTTTTTTTTGTAGCCTCAGGGTAATATGGCTGCCGTATCACTGCACAGGGTTTTGCCTGTTTCTTCGGCAATGCTCGCTGCAATATTTGACTTCGTTCCAAACTTTTTCCCATTTTTTACGCCAAACCAATGGCCGGCCGCATGTTATGCAGATTTTAGCGGGCAGATCTGCTTTTTTTATGCTTTTTGCCATAAGTCCTTCCTCAAGATAAAAAGGGGCTGTTACTGTACCGGATACCAAACATCCGATGCGATTGTTTGGTTGGATGCCGCTTCATTTTTTTCCATTTTCCCCACAAACCAAAAGTTTCATTAAAAAAGCAGAACTTTGCGCGGCCGAAAACGCGGTAACTTATGTATTTGGCCCTTGACATCGGAAATACCCGTACTAAAGCAGGTCTGTTCGACCAGAATTTGCTGTCGGAGCAAGCGAATTGGCAAGGTCGTTCGTTAGAGCAATTATCTGTTTGGCTTCAGCAACAAAAGCCGTCGCGGGCCATCGTTTCGTCGGTAGCCGATCCGGATCAAGCATTGCTTCAATTCCTGCGGGCTAAAATGCAAGTGCTGGAACTGGATGCCGATACGCCGCTGCCATTTGAAAATACTTATCGTACACCGCATACCCTCGGAAAAGACCGGGTGGCGGCGGTGGCAGGCGCTCAGCAGTTGTTGCAAGGACAGGCTTGTCTGGTTATCGATTGTGGCACTTGTATAAAATATGAATTGCTGACAGCCGATGGCATTTACCTGGGCGGAAACATTGCTCCGGGTGCCTTCATGCGGATTCAGGCCATGCATACTTTTACAGCGCGTTTGCCGGAAGTGCCGATGGAAATGCCAACATATGCCTGGGGCAACAGTACCGAAACCGCCCTCCAAAATGGCGCTTTGCAAGGCGCTGTACAGGAAATACTGGGGTTTTGGCGGCTTTTTGCAGCACAGCACAGTGGGTTGCAAGTTGTTCTGACTGGTGGTGATGCACTTTTTTTTCTGCCGCACCTGCAAGTATGCCATCCGCAGTACGAACCGAATCTGACGTTAATTGGGCTTCACGCCATATTGCAATACAACATCAACCATTTTTAGTCCCAAGAAAAACCTGACATAAACACCTATTCTACGATGCGCAAAATTTTGATACTGCCGCTGTTACTGCTTACATTGGCAGCCATAGCCCAACCCAAACAAAACGCTCCTTATTCCCGATTCGGACTGGGAAATCCGGTGCCGCAGGTTTTTGCGAGCCAGCTGGGTATGGGTGGAATTTCGGCAGCTTTCCACGACCCTTACCATCTTAATGTTTCCAACCCGGCCTCTTTCGCCTTTTTGCGTACTGCCACACTGGAAACTGGCTTGTATGCCCAAAAAAGCCAGTATGAAGCCTCCAATGCCAGCCAGACGGAATGGACGGGCAACCTGGGGTACTTTGCGCTTGGGTTCGCCCTTAAAAGCCCGATCAATGAGGTAATGGACAAAAAACAGTCTGACTGGCAATTTGGAATGGGTTTTTCGCTGATGCCTTCTACGCTTATCGGTTACAACATTGAAACAACGGATACGCTCCCGAGCCTGGGCATCGTCACCAACTCCTTTACAGGGAATGGTGGAACCTACCGGCTAAACTGGAGTAATGCCGCGAAATACAAGCACACCGCTGTTGGCGTAAATTTTGGTTGGGTGTTTGGTAAAGCAAACTACGAGAATACCACGGTGTTTCAGGATAGTTTGCCCACCTATAACGATAATTTCCGGGATGAAATGGCGGTGAACGGTTTTGTCTGGAAAGTAGGTGTGCAACATGATTTTGTGCTCGAAGCAAGTGCCAACGATAAAAATGTTGCGGCAAAATGGCTGACCTTGGGTGTAACCGGCAGCGGACAAAAAAACATTCGGGTTGAAAACAATGTGATCCGTTTGCGTAGTCGGGGTGCCTTGGGTAATGGCCAGTACCGTACCCCCGACACCTTATCTTATGTACAAGGCACACCGCTCGATTTGACCATGCCCGCTGCCTTTAGCGTGGCCTTGCAATATGTAAATACCACCAAGTTCAAAATTGGCGTGGAATACGGTTACGAAAATGGTTCGGCCTACAACAACCAGGCCCGTGCCGATGGAGTCTTTCAAAATGCTTCCTCTTTTGCCCTTGGGGTTGAGTACACACCGGATTACACCTCTTACAATAAGTACCTCAAGCGGGTGCGTTACCGGGCAGGTGCTTATTTGCGGCAGGACATACGGGTGATCAATGGTGCTGATTTGAACGATATGGGTGTTTCCATTGGCGGTGGTTTTCCGATTGTTTTGCCCCGGCAGCAAACCTCATTTATCAATGCGGCCCTTGAATTGGGTAAAATTGGCGCCAATACTCCTATTACAGAATCATACTTCCGGGTCAATGTTGGATTTACCCTCAACGACAATTCCTGGTTCTATCAACGCCGTTTCGAATAATTGGCTACCAATCAACAACAAGACCAATCTTTTGCCCGCAAAGCCCGTTTACTGGGCTTTGGGTTAAATGCCCTTGCTTGGGTGGCGCCTGGGTTTGTCGGCCGGCAAGCTTTTCATCTCTTTTGTACACCGCGTCGATCATCCATAAAACCCAGGGACCTGGAATTTTTATCTACGGGCGACAGGAACACGTTTGATTTTGACGGACTGCAACTGGTCTATTATACCTGGAGCCCCAATACTGCTGCGGAAGACACCCCATTTGTTTTGCTGCTGCACGGCTGGGAGTCGAACAGTGCCCGTTGGCATGCCTATATTCCTAAATTGCGCAAGGCTGGTTACCGCGTGGTGGCATTGGATGCTCCGGCGCACGGACAATCGCAGGGCCGGGAAATCAACCTGCCCCTGTACAGCCGTGCTGTGAGCGCATTCTTACAATATTATGGTACGCCTTATAGTATGGTAGGCCACTCGCTGGGTGGCGCTGCTGTTGTCATGAGTATGGCCGCATACCAGGCACCGCGTGCAAAAAAAGCAGTGGTCCTGGCCAGTTTCGCAGAATCCTCCCGAATTATCCGAAACTTTTTCGGACTCCTGGGGCTCCAGCC
>JADJUJ010000025.1:40000-65775 GCA_016710765.1 Lewinellaceae bacterium
CCCGTAAACCGGGGACATTGCATGGTGGGTAGTTTGACTGGGGTGGTCACCTCCCTAAAGTGTAACGGAGGTTTGCAAAGGTACCCTCAGCATGGTCGGTAATCATGCGAAGAGCATATTAGTATAAGGGTGCTTGACTGAGAGACCGACGGGTCGATCAGGGTCGAAAGACGGCTAAAGTGATCCGGTAGTTCCGTATGGAAGGGCTATCGCTCAAAGGATAAAAGGTACTCCGGGGATAACAGGCTGATCTCCCCAAGATTTCATATCGACGGGGAGGTTTGGCACCTCGATGTCGGCTCGTCGCATCCTGGGGCTGGAGAAGGTCCCAAGGGTTGGGCTGTTCGCCCATTAAAGCGGCACGTGAGCTGGGTTCAGAACGTCGCAAGACAGTTCGGTCCCTATCTGTTGTGGGCGCAGGAAGATTGAAGAGACCTGACACTAGTACGAGAGGACCGTGTTGGACGAACCGCTGGTGTATCTGTTGTGCCGCCAGGTGCAGTGCAGAGTAGCTAAGTTCGGCAGGGATAAGCGCTGAAAGCATCTAAGCGCGAAGCCTACTTTGAGATGAATCTTCCGATTAAGGGCCGTAGGAGACGACTACGTTGATAGGCGATAGGTATAAGTGTGGTGACATACTCAGCCAAGTCGTACTAATAGCCCGTAAACTTCCTTTTTTTATTCTTTTAAAACTCGAGCAGACGTATCCGTTTTGTATGGTTGTAAATGTCAATTTACAAAGATACAGCGCGATTCGGCGCTCTTAGGTTCAGTGAAAACTTAGCGATTATTCGCTACTCCATCCCAGTGATTGTCATAAAGAAATGTTGGTGCCTATAGCGGCGGGGATCACCTCTTACCATTCCGAACAGAGAAGTTAAGCCCGCCAGCGCTGATGGTACTGGGGTTGATGCCCCGGGAGAGTAGGTCGGTGCCAACCCAATTTACCATAGCCCAGTCGATTCAATTCGGCTGGGCTTTTTTTATTTGCGATATCCGGTGACAAGATTTACGATATCCGGTGACAAGATTTACGATATCCGATTGATGATTTCCGATTGATGATGTCCGATTTGAGATGCGGATTGCCCCAATCGGATATCAAACGGATATCGGAAATCACATCATCAATCGTAAATCATCAATCGGATATCGTCAATCACATCAGATATCATCAATCGGATATCATCAATCGGATATCGTCAATCACATCAGATATCGTAAATCTGAAAACGCCAGAAGGGAACTGTTCCATCTGTATTGTTGTTTGGACAAAAAGCGAGTACATTCGCAAGGAACTGCACCTATTTTCCCTGTTATATGCGCATTTGCCCAATACTAATCTTTTTGCTTTTTTGCCAAATCCTGCCGGCGCAATCCACCCGAGCGTTACATCAGGACACTTTCGCCATGTCTGTAACCGTGATTCATGACGCGATACAAATAGATGGCGATCTTGCTGAGCCCATTTGGCAAACAGCAGATTCCGCCACCAACTTCCTCATGAAATGGCCCCGCGACGGCGGCCCCGCTCCGGCACAAACCACCGTGTATTGCGCAGCCGACGACCGTTTTGTCTATTTTGCCTTCCGGTGCCGACAGGATGGCCCGCTGGTCATCCAAAGCCTCAAGCGAGATGCCGGTTACTGGGATTCCGATGGCGTGGCGATCATTCTCGACCCGACCAATACCGCCAACAGCGGCTATTTCTTTGGCATCAACGCCTCCGGTGTCCAAACGGATGCCCTGCTTTCCAGTGGATCTGATGATGAAGATACCAACTGGGACAATACCTGGCTCTCGGAATCAAAAATTTATGCCAATGAATGGACCGCAGAAATTGCCATCCCGCTCCGTATCCTGCGGTACAATGCCGGCGAAAATACCTGGGGCGTTAATTTTATCCGTAACGACCTCGCCAACGGTATTTATTCCACCTGGGCCAATATTCCGTTCCAGTTTACCGCTATTGACCTGGGCTGGACCGGTGCGCTGCAATGGCCCGAAGCGCCGCGCCGGGTGAAAGGTAATCTCAACCTTATCCCCTACGCCACGACTGCCCTCTCGCGCAATTACGAGGACGACACCGATTGGGAAGTTAAGCCCGGACTCGGTATGGACGCTAAAATCGGTGTCGGGTCGGGACTAAACCTCGACTTGACCATCAATCCTGATTTTTCCCAGATAGAAATTGATGAACAGGTGGTGAACCTCACCCGCTTCGACGTGATGCTACCCGAAAAACGCACTTTTTTTCTCGAAAATGCCGACCTATTCGCCAATTTCGGGATTCCACCCATACGCCCCTTCTTTTCCCGCCGCATCGGATTGAGCGACGACGGGGAATCCATTCCCATTCTCGCCGGCGCACGCATCACCGGAAATCTGAACGCTGATACTCGCGTGGGACTTATGACAATGCAAACCAGCGCCAAAAACGGCGAACCGGCGCGCAACTACTCGGCTTTTGCTGGCAGACATCGTCTTTTTGGTCGCTCCAATATCGGGGGCTATTTCCTCAACCGGGAATCCTTTTCGGAAGGCGCCCGGCAATCGGATGCCTACCGCCGGAATGGCGGGGCTGAATTCACTTTTACCTCAACCGATGGCAGGTGGAACGCCTGGTCGGCCTATCATCACGCATTTACACCTGGTGTAAAAAAGCAAAATGGCTGGGGAAATGCGGGTTGGATGTATTCTGGCCGGAAACTCACCTTTCTATGGGATATGATCAAAATGGGCGTCAACTACCAGGCTGATATGGGGTTTGAACGGCGCATCGAAAACTATGACATCGTGCGCGATACCACCCTGCGCATCGGATATTACTTTCTGTACAACAATACGAAATACCGTGTTTTTCCCAAAAGCACGGGCTCCATGATTAATTTTACCGAACTGGAAGCGGAGTTTTTTCAGGTGCTGAATCCTGATGGAACACTTAACGAGTCGTCCAACTACGCTGGCATTACCTGGAACCTGCGCAATACCAGCGAGTTCACCATGCGCGCTTATGTCAATTGGGCGAATGTACCGGTAGCGTTCAAGTTTGACGACGGCGACCTGGCCGATTGCCCTGCACTGGCAGCAGGAACCTATCGGTTCCAATTTGGAGAGATGAAATGGAGTTCGAACTATCGGAAAAAATTCTTCCTCTCCTTCAAGGGCGGCGGTGGCGGCTTTTATACCGGCAACCAGGCCTACATGAGTGTGGAACTCAACTATCGTATTCAGCCAATCCTAAACCTCCGCCTTTCGGCGGCATACAATCTGCTGGAGTTTCCTACGCCCTATTGCGATGTGGAAATCTTCAACATCACGCCACGTATCGAGGTGTTTTTTGCCAAAAACATCTGGTGGACCACCTTCCTGCAGTACAACACCCAGGCCGATAATTTCAACATCAACAGTCGGCTTCAATGGCGTTTCAGGCCCATGAGCGATATCTTCCTGGTGTACACCGATAATTACGCTGTGCAGTTTTTCGGCCCGAAAAACCGCGCGCTTGTGCTCAAGGCAAATTATTGGTGGTAGCCAAAAGATTTCCGATATCCGATTGTTGATTTACGATTGATGATTTGATTTACGATTGGTGATGTCCGATTTACGATTGGTGATGTCCGATTTACGATTGATAGCCGATTGGCGCAATCGTAAATCCAACATCGTCAATCCACATCGTCAATCCAACATCGTCAATCCACATCGTCAATCGTAAATCGTAAATCGGATATCGGAATTCCTCACTTCTTACTCCGGTTCCCCGCCATAAAGCCCCAGCCGCTGGAACCCAGCAGGAAGCCCAGGTCGTACCAGCCACCAGTATTGTTTACGGCATAAATGGCCACATTGTCGTCGAAAAGGCTGATGATGAAACTGATCGGCGTGATGAAGCCATGCAACAGGCCGTAAAAAAAGCCGTATTGTTTTCCCGTCAAACAATCGCGAATGGGTTCGGCATCAGCACAGGAAACGAGCAAGATGCTGATCAACAGGCCAGCAGAAAGGAGATAAAGTTTGTTTTTAGTTTTCATGGTTGTGAAATTTAGACAACTGAATGACAAGTTACGATAAGAAAAGAGTGATTTGCGATATCCGATTACATGAATTCCAATTGTTGATGTAAATGGTAGATGTATTATTGACGCGCGAAAATTTAAAATCTACATCAACAATTGGAATTCATGTAATCGGATATTGCAAATCACGCCATCCACGCCCGCACCATCCTGATCTCCCCGTAGCTGTACTTGTCTTCAAAGAATGCTTTTACCTCCGAACTCAGCGCCTCAGGATGGTCGCGGTAATACGCTTCGATGGCGGTTACCACCTCGCGGGGGATGATCGCCTGGATGTCCAGCGCTCCGGTGCCGACAAAATGCGACAAGTGGTTCTCAATGGTGCTGCGCACAAAACCGCGCGTTTCCGCGATTTCATCGATGGACTTTCCAGCCTGAAACATTTCAAAACTGAGCGTTTTGGTATCCTTTTTTTCTGGTTTTTCGGTCATACCGGGCAACACCACCGCATCATCCGGTGTGATGTTGTGGGTGCTGCAATAGGTTTGTATCATACCCAATAAGTCGGCGCCAAAGGCTTTTACTTTCACATTGCCCAATCCTTTGATGGCCAGCAGCCCTGCTTGCGTCTGGGGGAGGTGTTTTACCAGTTCAACCAATACCTTGGTAGGCATCACCATGTAAGCCTCCATTTCGAAATCGGCGGCGGTATCGTTGCGCCATTTCATCAGCTGGCTGAACAGGGCAGGGTGGGGGAGGTCCTGCGGAATGGCGGAATTGCTGGTTTTGGACTTCGTTTTTTCTGCTTTAAAATCGAGCGCAGCGTTGGCTTTCGTGCGCAGGAACGCATTGGCCTCAAAGCCGCGTTGCAGGATGTTGAAGCAGGCATGACAGACATAGAGCTCTTCCTGTACGGCCTCCAATGCTTCTTCGGCGGATTTTTGGAGTTCTTTGTTGTCGGTCAGTATCCGGATGTCGCGGCTGGCAGGCAACAAATCGGCACCGGTTTTTTCAGCAAACCAGGCGCCGGCTTTGCGCAGGCGCTCCAGCACTTCGGCGTTTTTTTCGGGCAAGCCACCCGCACTGAACAAGAACATCAGTTGTTGCCGAAATTTATCGGCCACGGGCAGCATGTCCCAGATCTGGTCTTTGAGCTGGCCAAACTGCAACCTTGCTTCGGGATGCAGACTGCCCTCGTGTTCGAGCAGGATGCGCTGGGTTTGCTCCGTGCGTTTTTTCAGGCCAGCCATTCCGAAGAGTTCCAGCAAGAGGGATTGCTGGTACATGGCCTTGGCGGCTTCCAGTTGCGCCTCGGTAGGGGCATTTTTTGCGGCTTCCTGGCTGAAGTCCTGCACGATGGCATCGGTGCGGATGCTGTTGTTCTGAATGGGGGTGCGCAACACGATGCCCTCAAAACTCCGGCAGCGACTGAGGGCCACATACACCTGCCCGTGCGCGAAAGCGGCCTGCGCATCGAGAATAACCCGCTCGAAGGTGAGGCCCTGGCTCTTGTGGATGGTGATGGCCCAGGCCAGTTTGAGCGGATGCTGTTTGAACATGCCGATCACTTCTTCGCCCACCTCTTTGTTTTTTTCATTCAGGGAGTATTTGATGTTTTCCCAAAGGACGGGTCCAACGCTGATCGGGCTATGTTCATCGGGGCATTGCACCTGAATGATATCGTCGTTGATGGCGGTTACTTTGCCAATTTTTCCGTTGTAGAAGAGTTTGTCGCGCGAGCCGTCGTTTTTCACAAACATTACCTGAGCGCCCACCTTGATCTGAAGTGCTTCGTCGGTAGGATAAGCATGTGCTGGAAAATCGCCGGTAATTTCAGCCTTGAACTGGTGCAGTTTTCCCTTGGTTTCGCGCAGTTTTTCCGCATTGATTTCCTGTGCGGTGGCATTGTGGGTGCTTAGCGTAATATAGCCTTCATCCTCTGCGGGCTGAAAACCGGGGGTGTAACGCTGGTTGAGTGTTTCGAGCACCTCGGCATCGATGCGGCGGTCGCGCACCTTGTTGAGCAGGTCGATAAACACTGTATCCGACTGCCGGTAAATGTGCTGGAGTTCGATGACCACCGGGGCCGTTTTTTGCAGCGCCTGGCTGCTGAAAAAATAGGGTGTGGCGTAGTAGTTGCGGAGCAGGCTCCAGTCGTCGTCGCGGGCCACGGGTGGGAGCTGGTGCAGGTCGCCGATCATCAGGAGTTGTACGCCACCGAAAGGTTTGGTGAAATCGCGGTAGCGGCGCAGCACGTCGTCGATACCGTCGAGCAAATCGGCGCGCACCATGCTGATCTCGTCGATCACCAGCAGGTCGAGGCTGCGGAGGAGTCGGATTTTGTCGGAAGAAAAACGGCGTTGCCGGGAGGGGTCCTGCTTGTTGCCGGGCAAAAAGGGGCCGAAAGGCAGTTGGAACAGGGAGTGGATGGTCATGCCGCCGGCATTGATGGCGGCCACACCGGTGGGCGCCACCACGGCCATTCGCTTGGGGGAGTCTTTGCGAATTTGGTGCAGGAAAGTCGTCTTCCCTGTTCCAGCTCTTCCGGTAAGGAAGATGTTTGCATTGGTGAAATTGACATACTCAAGCGCCAGCTCGAGCTGTGGATTGGTTTGGAGGTTCATTTCTTTAGGATTAAGGTTAATAATGGGGTTAAGCGCTGTGGGCAGCGTACTGCTGCGACTGATGCATAGCGTGCAAATTGGCGGCCCTGTTTTCTGCTCATTTTCGGTGTTCGGGGGTTAAAATGTCCCGCATTTCGCCCTCCTCACACTTTATTGGTTAGCAAACAGATCGCGCCCTTCTGCACGCTTTTTACCAGCCGCGGCAGTTGGTTTTTTCAAAAGTAAGGGAAAATTTCGGGTTTGCAATCGGCCTGGATTTTTTGAATGCAATTTGGACCCGGTTTTGTATCGCGCCATGCGCATTTTACACTTTTGCAATTAATCCTATCAATTCCAGTTTTTTCGCCCTTGCCACGGGTAGTGAGCAGCCATTCCCCATGACGATTTCCCCGCCGTCCGTTTTCACGATTTTTTTGATGTGCTTCAAATGAACGAGGTAGGAATTATGTGCCCGAAAGAAATCCGGATTGTTCAGTAGTTCCTCGAATTCCCGCAGCGATTTTGACAGCACTATGGGCTTTTTTTGGTCTTTCAAAAATACCGACACATAAGACCCGTCCGATTCAATGTATTGAATGTCAGATACTTCTATTAAAATGAGTTCTTGCCCGACTGGCAATGCGATACGCTCTGGCGTTGGGTTGTTTTTTAGATATTGAACGGAGGAAATCTGCGCCGGCGTTGGGTTGGTATTCCGTTTTGCCTTGGTTACGGCGGTGATAAGTTCGTCCTTGTCCACCGGTTTCTGCAGGTACTCCAGCGCGTTGAACTTGAATGCTTTTACGGCATACTGGTCATAAGCCGTGGTAAAAATGACCTTAAAATCCAGCGGCGCGCATTGCCGGAGCAGTTCGAAGCCATTCAACATTGGCATTTCGATATCAAGGAATAGCAGCGCTGGAGGCTCCCGTTGGATGGCCTCCAATGCCGTTTCCGGGTCGTTGAAAATGCCCGTAATTTGTACATCCGGGCAGTGTTTTTTGAGCAACACCTGAAGTACGTCGGTGCAGTTGGGTTCGTCGTCAAGTAGATAGGTTTTCATAAAATTGGTTTCAACAGATTTTTATTTTCGCCCACAAATTTCCGCAGAAAGTCGAACATCCGGGCTGTTTATTGTCGGTATTAGTGCTCAGCGAAAACCTGCCGGCAAAATCAAAAGCAAATGCGCACAGTCGTGCCCGTTGCCTCCCCATTTCCGTTCACCAGGTCCACCGTTTCCACCTTGGCGCTCGTTCCATACAACTGGTTGATGACCTCAATTCGCTCTGCGGTTAGTTTCATACCGAGGCTCTTGTTAACCGTTACCGAGCGGCTTTTCAGTTCCTTTGCGCGATGGCGGCCGACTCCATTGTCCTCTACTTCGATACAAAGTTTTTTTCTTTCGTAAAACACCCGCACTTGCAGTATTCCAGGCGTTTTTTTGTGCATAAGTCCATGCCATATTGCGTTTTCGACATAGGGTTGGATGAGCAGCGGCGGTATCTCCAAATGCTCTGTCTGCACGTCGTCGGCAACAGTGAGGCGGTACCCGAAACGTTCATTGAACCGCATTTGCTCCATTTCCACGTAGAGTTGTAGTGCCTCCAGTTCCTTGTTCAGCGGTACCGTTTCGGTGCGGCTGTTGTCCAGGATCAGGCGGATAAGCCGGCTAAATTTGGTCAGGTAGGCCGACGCCTCCTCCGGTTGGTTGACCAGTATGAAACGGTTGATGCTGCTCAGGCAGTTGAACACAAAATGCGGGTTCATCTGCGCCCGCAGCGCCGCCATTTCCGTGCGGGCAATGCGCTGGTTGAACTCGGTTTTCAGCATGGCTTCCCGCCTCACCTGCCCAATGCGCCAGCGGTACAGCGTCCAAACTATGCCGGTAACCAGGATTAAAACAAAGCCACGAAACCACCAGGTCGCCCAAAACGGTGGTGCGATGTGGATGCCCAGCTGAATGCCCGGCTCCTGCCAGTTTCCCTCCCGTCCCGACTTAATTTCCAGCAAATAGTTCCCGGGTGGCACGCCGGTATAGCTGGCCGAGTGGCGGTTTTTTAGGAAGATCCAATTGGCATCGTAGTTTTTGAGGCGGTAGGCGTATTCGTTTTTTTGGGGTTGAGAAAAATCAGTAGAGGCGAATTCCAGGCTGAAAAAATTCTCCTTCCAGGAAAGGTTTATGTTTTGTAAAAAATTGATATTCAATTTTTTGTCATAATTTTTGTCAAAAACTCGAAAGGCTGTAAGTTGCAGGCCGGGCTGTTGTTTGCGCTGCAAAATGCTGTCAGGGTGGAAGTGCTGATAGCCGAACATGGTGCCGGACAATACCTCCCCATTGGCCGCCAGCGCCATGGGCAGGTCAATGAAATCCGTTATCATGCCATCGCTTTTATTGAACGCGCGCACCCGCAAACGGCGCATGTCTATCCATGCAAGACCCTTTGTGGTGCCGGCCCAAACGTTACCCGATGCATCGGAGAGCAGCGACGTCACCTGGTTCGAGGGCAGTCCATCCTCGCTGTTGAGGGTGATGAATTGTCGGCCCGCCGGTGCATCATAGTCAAAGCGGGAAACGCCGCCGGGATCAGTCGCCGCCCAGATATACCCCAGCCCGTCCTTGCAAATGGCGTTCACGATATAGCCGCCCAGGCTGTGTTCCGGGTCGGCCTCCTCCTGACGATAGAGCGTGAATTTGCCTGTTTTTTCATCAAAACGGAAGAGCCCATAGTCTTCCGTCGCAATCCAGACTGTACGCCGGTCCAGGTCTGCGAATACATCCCGAATGCCTTGCGAGATGAACCCATCCGTTTCGCAGGGTTTCCACCAGTCGCCCGTTTTCGGCCGCCAAACCAGAAGCCCTTCGCTCGTGTTGCCAAACCAAAAATTGCCCCTGGCATCCTCGGCCATGCTGAAAAAATAGGAATCCGTCTTTGAGTCGAACAGGTAGGCAGGCGCCTTAAATGGATGGATAGTTAATGCATTACGATCGATTTGGAATATTTTTTTACCAAAAGAGGTCCAAAGCCTGCCTTCACGGTCTTCGTACAAAATACCGCAATTCCCGGTCGACGAAAGGGTTTTCACCAAGCGCCCGTTTTCGAGAACATAGATTTTGCCTTCGTAAAAATTGGTGATGTAGCGGCGGCCATCCACCCCAGAGTCCAGGAACCGACAGAATGAATTGTAGATTCCCTGGTCGCTGGCTGGTTTAAGGGGGGTGTAGTCGAAATATTGTGCCGCGGGGTTGTATAGCCAGAGCCCTTGTTCGCCGCCCAGCCAGAGCATCCCGTTTTTTTCATGGAAATGGTCCAGAAGAAGGCCCGTGGGTGCGGTGCTGCGGTTCTCGGCACCCGTCCGGACGGGCTGCATCTGAAGGGTAGCAGTGTCGAGCAAACAAAGCCCTTCCCGGTAGCAAACCAGCCAGTTTTTACCAAAAGGGAACACGTCTGTGACCTGCCGCCGTCCGCCTGTCAGTTGTTTTGAAATGGGCAGCCGCACTTGCGACCATTGCCTGGTACAGGCATCGAAATGGAGCAAGTCGCTGTCCGAGGAGCCGAGATAAATTGCGTCAGAGCAATATTTTCCTGCCTTCTTCTGCGAAAGTTGTTTTGGGGCGGGGTGCATATCAAATTTTTGCGAGTCAAAATCAAAACTGAACAGGCCGAAATTTGTCATGAACCACAGCCCTGTGTTGCCCCGCGGCTCGAAAAAATAAATGGTCTTGTAGTCTTCGCCGGCTGCATCGGGTTGTTTTTGTCCTAAAAATTCCTTCCAGGGATAGATTGTGAACCGCTCGGTTTTTGGGTCGAAGCAGCAGGGGTCACGGTTGTCGCATGCCAGCCAGATGTGATTATTTTTATCAATTAAAATATTTAAGACCAATGAATTGGGCAGCGACCCGTCCGAGCGTCCGGTATTTTTCCAGACCCTGAATGTCTCTGTTCTGGGGTCGTAGCGGTTCAGGCCATTGGCCGTGGCAAACCAAATGAACCCCTCACTGTCCTGCGTGATGTCGTGAATGTTTTCGTTGCTGATGGTGCGATGGGCCTGCCGGGAGTCGGGGAAGAAATGGCGGAAACTGTAACCGTCGTAACGGTTCAGCCCGTTGGCTGTGCCTACCCAAAGATACCCTTGTTGGTCCCGCAGCAGGCATTGCACCTGGATGTCGGAGAGACCATCTTTTTCTGTGAAATGGGTGAAATAGCGGAGCGGCTGCGCCGGAGCAGAGAAGACAAAAAGCAGCAGAAATGGCAGCAGGCGCATGGTTTCAAAATAAAGCACAAGGTAATGCAAAGTGGCAAGCGACAGTTTAAACCACTTGCCTCCTGAATCCAAATTCTTACAACCCCCACTTCAACCCATCCCAGTACATTTGCCGGACGCTGTTGTCGGGGCCGAGGGCGAAGATATCCAGTCGGTTTGCTCCCCATGTGGCAACGGCTGGGCTGCTGTTCATACGGCCTTTGCCAATGCGCTCGAAAGCCGACCATTTGTCGCCACCCGCCCAATATGCATGATAGAGCAACTTGTCCGGGCCTTTTACGAACAGGTCAATCCGGTTTCCTCCCCATGCAACAGCCTCCAGTTCGGAGCTGTGATCCATCTTAAAACCCAGCGGGTGCCAGTCGCTCCAGGTTGTCCGGTCGAAATATCTGTGCCAGACACCCTTATCGCTGCCCTCGCAGAAAATGTCAAGGTGGCCTGGCGCAAAGCTTACAACCGACATTTTACCAGCGACATTGCCGCCAAGTGGCTCCCAGGGGCCCCAGTTGTTGTTGTCGAAATAGCAGTGTTGGAGCGAATTGTCCGATTTGACCACGAAAATATCCAGGCGCCCTCTCGCCCATGTGTCCACTTCGACAGTGGCTCCCGTTTGCACTCCATCGGCCAGCACGGTTTCCCAGGATTTCCAGACACCTTCAAGATAGAGGTGATCGAGCCCGCCCGCTTTGTTTCTGGCAAAGACATCGAGGCGGTTGTCCGACCAACTAACTACATCGAACTCGCCTGTCAGGCTGCCACCAAGATCCTTCCAGTTCTGTTGCCAGGTGCTGCCCTCCTGCCAATAATTAACCCAAAGGTGGCCATTGCCATCCACCAAAAAAGCGGCAATCTCTCCCTTCCTGAATTTCACTGCCTTGATTAGCGATCGAACTGGCTTCGTACCCCAGTTAGCCTTTTGCCAGTCTGACCAGGCATACCCGTTCCAGTTATTTGAATAAACTTCGTTATCGGTGCCATAAGTGAGCACAGCTACTTTGCCATAATCATAGGCGACGGCCTCTTGGTTGGAGAAGGAAACGCCCCCAATACGGTTCCATGTCGGCTCCATATTTATCCGCCCAGCGCAGGGCAACAGTTTTTGGGAAAACTGGTATGCCGAGTTCAGTCCTTGTACATCACCATCGGAAAGGCCTGGTGATTTGCCCATGCAGTCCGGACAATCAACCTTTTGGCCATTTTGCCTGCAAGTAATGGTAGTCAGCCCGGCCTTCCAGGCAAAGGCATTTGCCGGATAGTGCATGATGGAGCAGTAGTCGTAAGCCCCGAGGCCCTTGCTGCCCCCCTCCATTTGAAAATTGTAAGCCTTTTTTGCCTCGATGTTTTCCACATTGAAGCTCACGAAATTATCTCGGTCGGTGCGGCTTTGTTCATGATAAAAACCAAGTGAATGTAATAGTTCGTGGGCAATGACGCGGGGAGCCTGATTGGGCGCAATCGCAACCACTTGCTCGCCGCCCTGCCGTCCTATCGGGGATACGCCGCCAGCACTGCCAAGTTCCGGCGAAATTACCAGGCGCACATAGTCAGCTTCATTGTCGTGACTGACGAGGCAAAGGTTCGAGACCCTGTTGTTTATCTCCGCTATGGCAGCACGCACCGACCAGTCCATGTCATATTCGTAAACACTGGGGTCAACAACGATGGGCATACGGCCATTGGGCCAGAGGTAAGCTGAACTTGGAACTCCAGGGATGGCGGGCGGCACTTTTTGGTTTAAACGGGTGCGTTGCAAGTCATCACCAACAACGATGTCACCGTTCAGCACATAATAGCGTCCGATTTTCTCCACCATATACTCATGTTCTTCTGTATCAAATGGAAGGATCAGCCGCATTTTTTGGTAGTTTCCCTGGATGTTTAACCGGGCGCTTTCATTCATGTCTATTTGCCCCGAAACCATAGGATTATTGAACAATACAAGGCACAGCGTTGCAAGTGGGGCAAGGGTTAGTTTTTTCATAAATACCTCATTTAGGGGTCGTGTCTGAATAATACTTACCGGTCAGAAAAGGTAATTTTGGAAGTAGTTCCGGCACTTTTTTCTGGTATTATTCCCCTTAAAAGCATGCTTGAGCAGAATCCCCAAACTACGCTTACCTGCCTCTGCAGCATTTTTCAGACATAACCTGATTAATATAAATGTTGGAAATTGTGGTAGTAGGAATGTAGTTTCCTCGTTTTTATACTACAACACAGCAGTTTTTTGCAGACTTTTTCCTGCAGTAAAGTGCTTGTATTGTTCTGGGAAGTCAAGGAAAGGAAATCAATCCATACGGGTCATCTTCAGTTTGGCTTTCTGCTCGAACCTTGGATCGGCGCTGTCGGAAAAACTGCTGCCATCTGGCTTGAAGAAAACAAATCCTGTTTCGAGGTCGAGCGTGTTTTCCAGCCAGCTTCCCTCAGCAAATTTCAGGTTGAAACCGGGTGAATGGCTGTCGTCCATGGGTCGAAACTGCAAGTGCATCCGGTGTCCGTCAGGGGCGTCCAGCCCGCCCCAAATCTCACAGGAAGTCTTGCGGTTATTGACTTCCAGCGTGGCCGTGCCATCGAAAAAAACAGCACTGCTGCGGTCGCGCTTTATGCGCTTTTGGGAAAACCTTTGCTGGCGTTCATCGTCGCTTACAGGTTCCACAATTTCCAGGTTGACACTGTGCCGAATTCCATCGGGATCGGTAACACTGCCCTGCCATTTTCCAACCAAAAGCGCTTTGTTAGGATCGTCGCTGTAAGCCCACGGGCGGCGAAATGTATCGTATTTTTTATCGATAAAATAACAGCTGATACGACCCAAAAGCGTAAAAGCAAACACGCCCAAAATCAGTAGTTTAAGTTTGCCGGAATATTGCATAATGCGGCTTATTCGTGGTAATAAAACTTGCCATCCGTCACCTTGAAAACCTCACCCGTGTTGCAGGTAAGTTCCCCCTCAAAAGTAGCCTCGATGACATCGGGCTTGGTGGTGGCAGAGGTAACCTTGACCCGCATATGGTGGTCCATCATGCTGCCGCAAAGAAAGGTTTCGGGGCTCCAGTTGGCCATTTGCGCCACGCTTAGTTCGGGATTCCCGTTTTTGAAATTGAAGGTTCCCGGTCCGTCGGTATTGTAGATATTAATATTGAAGGCTTGCTCATCTTTGTTTTTGGGGCCTTTTGAGCCAGCGATGATGATGGCCTTGTTATAGCCTTTTGGGTGGAACGCCCCGAAAATATCGTGATCGGCCGCCCATTCCACACCGTTTATTTTCATGCTGAGGCGGTTTTCTTTGATGCCGGAGGAGGAGGTTTGGGCAGTTGTTTTGCCAGTTACCATAGACTCGCTGTTGCTGCCGCAAGAAAGGACGAGCAGGGCGAAAACGGACATTAAAATTGATTTTCTGATTTTCATAACTAATTGATCTGAAGGTTAAAAACTAAGTGCCGGCCCAACTACTTCCATGCCATGTTCTTTGAAGGGGTCAAGTCCTTCGGCGAGCGTTTTATTGCCGCCGATGGAACGGAAGAAATCTTCCATTTTCCCGGCTGGCTGGAAGAAGAATAGCAGCGTTCCTTTGTTCTCTAATTGCGCCCAGGTATGCGGTATTGCCCTTGGCAGGAAAATCATATCACCCTCACCGAGCGTGAATTTTTCATTTCCGCACTGGAACAGGTATTTGCCTTCTGCCACATAGAACACCTCGTCTTGGTGCGGGTGTATATGCATCGGCGGGCCCCCTTTTTCGTTGCCATGGTACTCGAAAACGGACAATTCGCCGCCTGTATCAATGCCCGAAACCTTAAGGTCGTTGGGGTTCCGGCCATTGATGACGGTGCGTTCTCCGAAGCGGCCCTGACCTGCCCGTACCACAAATCCGTTGCTCAGCTGTGCCGCGAAAACATGCTGCTCCGTGGCGGAGATGGCTGGACCATGGTTGGCGATACCGCTTGTTTTACCAAGCGCCTCGTACTGCTCGCGGGTTCCCTTGCCATCCAGTTCGGTCAGTCGCAGAAAGAATTCCTCCATCTTTCCGGCGGGTTGGAGAAAGTAGAACATCTTGCCCCGGTCGCTCATTTGAACCCAGGTATGCGGCACGTTTCGGGGTAGGAAAATCAGGTCGCCTGCTTGCAGTAATATCCGCTCCTCGCCCAGTTGGAACACATATTCGCCCTCCAGGACGAAGAACATTTCATCCTGGAAAAGGTGCGAATGCAGCATCGGCCCGACTTTTTCCACACCGAGGTAATCAAATGCCGAGAGATTGCCCGCAGTATCTTTGGTCGAAACCTTGAGGTTGTTGGGGTTCACGCCATGGAACGGCGTCGGCTGGTGGAAACGGCTGTCACCGGCCTTTACTACGAAGGCTTTGCTTGTTGCCATGCTACCCGTATGCTTGTAGGTAGAACAGGCAAAGGCGGGAAATGATAGCAAGGAAGTGACGATAAAATCTCTGCGTTTCATGATGGAGGTTTAGCAGGTTTAGCTGGGACCGAATAAAGCCCTCTACACCTTATTATTCAATAATCATTACCGGGCGAAAACTCTCGCCATGGCTGGTTCTTACGCTCAAAAAATAAACACCGCTTGACAAATCATTTATGGCCATATTTAAACCAGTCGCCTGTTTTAATGCTTGTCCATTTTTATCATACAGCGTCAAATAAACAGCATCCTTTTCCTTCATGTCCACCCGGATCTCGTGGCTGGCCGGATTGGGGTAAATGGTCATTTTTAAGCCATCGGATTCATCAAAAGCAGCCGTGAAACCTCCGCTGGCGCCCGTGCCGATGGTGCCGTTGGGTGGGGGCACCTGGAGTGGTGTACCATTGTTAAACTCATCCGCACCGATGTCGGGAGTGCCGTTGCGGGGGTTCGCATCATAGTCACGGACGGCGGGAGAAGGCTGCCCGGCATCAATGGAGGGACTGCCTGCTTGCAGGTGCAGGTGGCTGTCAATTAATGGGTTGTCCTCCTGGCTGTTGATGTCAAATCCCATCTGGGATTTCCATTCAGTAAAGGTCAGAGCAGGCCAGCTCACACCGTCGTCGAATTTGGCAGGGCCAGTAGTCTTGTGGTAAATATTGCGGTTGATTTCGTTCGTGCCACTAAGTGCCCCTTCGCGGATTTGCACGGTATAATCTTCATCGCCCGTGCCACTTTGGTCAATGAAAATGTTATTGTAGGCTTGTACGTTAAAACATGGCGGGGTCAGGGTGGTATTGTCGTCAATCCAGATTTCGCCAGGCGAAAAATAGAGCGGGGCATGGAACTGGCTGGAGCCGGTGACTACCGTGTTGTGGTATGCCGAACAGTTGCGGGCTGCAAAAAAGCCGATGCCGGCTCCACCTGTGTTATAGACGATGTTGTTGCGGGCGAGGCTGTACTGGCACTCATAAAAGGCAGGATTTGTGCCGTCCTGGTCGAAGAACTCCGCATCGGTGTAAAAGCCGAGCAGGATACCTCCCTCGCCAATGCCATAGATGAGATTTTCCTCGATGATACAGTCCTTGGCGCCGCCCTTCACATAGACACCGGAGGTGCTGATATTGTGAATATAACAGTTGCGCACCAACATGCCGTCGCCGTTTACGTTATCGATCCCTTCGGCATTCGGGCCGCCGTTAGCGGGGCTGTTGGAAGGGCCGACACCACTGTTGTACAGTTCGCAGGCAATAATCTGGATGCCGTTGCAGGCGGGTTTTATTTTGATGCAGTCCCGGCCCGTGTCGTGAATTTTGCAATTCAGGAGCGTGACATTGCTCACGCCCTTTCGGGTTGGTTTGCCCCAGTCCCAGTTGGTCTCAAAGCTGACGCCGTAGTAATAACCGCCCACGATTTCGAGCCGTTCGAGGATGCCGCCTGTCACTTCCGGCTCATTATACCAAATGCAGGAAGCAATATCCTCTAAATTGGTTGGGGCTGTGATGACGGCCCACTCTCCGGGGTAGCTCCGGATGGTCAGGTTGCTCTTCGTGATCCGGATCTCATTGGATGCATAGGCGCCATTGCGCAATTCGATGACATCGCCGGCCGAGGCAGCATCAATAGCGGCAGGGATGGATTTGAATGGCGAGCCGAGGCTGCCTGGATTGTTGTCGTTTCCATTGGGTGCAACGTACCATGTAGTTGCCGGGAGGGTATACAGGATGCAAAAGAATGCAAAAAGCAAGGTGATTTTTTTCATGCTGCCATTGATTTTGCATCAAAAGTGCAGCTGCTGGCTAGTGTGAAACAAGGGTGGGTTTCTGAATTGCGGATTTGGGTTTGTATTTGGGAGATTTAACGGTTGTCGCGATATAGGAGGGAGAGCATTTATTCAAATTGACAACTGGGCTTACTGCCCGGGCTTTCGCGTTCCGGCCACCAGTACCCTGGCTTTGGTACGAACGCCCACTTGCTGCAGGTATTGCCGTTTGTAGTAGATCTTGAAGCCTACGAACAGGACGGGTATAATGATCAGTAAAAATGAATATTTCCATGGCGCTGAGTTGAGTAAAGGATCAAAATTTCATGGAACTGCTTACCTTTCTTTTTTATTCAGGTAGAAAAAAGTCACCGGTTTAACTCATTTTTCGATGGCCAAATGGAATATTCACTTGCTTTTCACGGTCTTTCTGCTGCTGCCCTGTATGCTGAAAGCAGATCCACCGGTAAAGGGCAAAACCCTGGCACTGGTGGTGGGCATTTCCGAGTACAAAGACCCCGGCATCAAGGATTTGCAGTACGCCGACAAGGATGCCATGGCCTTCGCGCAATACCTGAAAACCCGAAAGTCGCCGGCAGATTCCATTCGATTGCTGACCAACGAAAAGGCCACACTTGCCGCCATCAACGATGGGATAGACTGGCTGTACAAGTCTGCGCAGCCAGAGGATCTTATATTCATCTACTTTGCCTGCCATGGTGACGTGGAAAAGCAAACGCCCTGGCAACTTGGTTATCTGCTTGCCTACGATACACCATTTAACAATTACCGCAATTTTGCTGTCCGGGTGGAAGATATCAATGATATGGTGCTGACACTATCTTCCTTCAAGGACGCAAGAGTAGTCCTCATTACCGATGCCTGTCGTTCGGGCAAACTCGCCGGTTCGGGCGCCCGGGGCAGTTCACTGACCACGGAAGCCCTGGAAAAACAAGCCAACAACGAAGTGCGCATCACTGCCTGCAAATCGGACCAGGAATCTCAGGAAGGGGCCTGGGGCGGAGGGCACGGCGTATTTTCCTATTACCTGATCAATGGATTGATGGGACTGGCTGATCAGGAGAACAACCGGGAGGTTACGCTGGAAGAATTGCGCTATTATGTGAAGCCACAGGTGTCCCGTGATGTCAGGGAGTATGTAATCGGAAAAACCCAGGATCCGGTTTTCAGCGGGGAGGAGAATTTCCGGATGGGTATTGTCGATGATAAGGCTCTGGCGGTGTTACGGGAGCAACTGGCGCCTGGAATGGCTGCCAATGGAGTTAGTATGGGAAGATCTATAGAAATGGCATTGCCGGAACCCGATGGTCTAAACCCGATGGAAGTTTTTTTTACATCACTGGAAGGATCTGGCTTTATCACGAATCTGGATTTTCAGGAGGTAGCACCCCAAGGGAAACAGGCGGTGCTTGACTACTTTTTGCAGACGGTTGAAAGTGACTCCAGCTATTTGCCGCCCCCCTACAAAGAAAAAGAAAGGGCAGCCTGCCGGGCATACCAGCAACAACTGACCGCACCCGATCACGATGCCGGGTGGCAACTAGCCTTAGAACATCATCTGGCAATAGCCCTGCACAACGCAGGCCAGAATATCATTGTAAAATACATTCAGGGCGACACCGCAGAAATCAACAAACGCGCCTATTATAACAGCCAGACAGCCAACTACGACCGGTATCCGGCGCTGTTTGAGGCTGCACTTCAACTGTTGGAACCAGCACACCCGCTGTATTTTCCGCTGCAGGTAAAGCAGCACTATTTCGCCGGTGTGGCAGCCAGGCTGAAGTCGAAAAAGTCAGTGACCCAGCCTTGCTGCTGGAACAGGCTGCGCAGGAAATCAGCAAATCCCTTGCACTTGACGACAAAACTGCCTACGGCCACAACGAAATGGGGTTGATCTACATGGCGAAAGGACAATACCGGGAATCAGAAACATCCTTCAGAAAGGCCATTGATTTGTCGCCGACCTGGGCACTGCCATGGGCTAATTTGTGCGGGCTATGTGGAGAAACCAAAGACTATCAAAAGGGGAATATCGCCTGCGATTCGGCGTTGCTGCTCCGGCCCGAATACTACGGCGGCTTTGTCAATGCGGGATTAATGGCAGTACAGGAAGACAACTTGTTGAAAGCAGAAGATTATTTCTTACGGGCTATTACGCTGAACAAGGAACACTATCTGTCTTATGAACGATTGGGTTATATCCAATTAGAAAAGGCGGCGTATGAAGCAGCCAATGAAAATTTTGAAAAGGCAGCTGAAAAAAGCATGGGTATCTCAGAAGCCAGAATAGCCAATTCTTTTGGTACTAATGATGTGAGATATGAATTTGGGCGAGAAATCATTGCCCTTGATTTCACCCAGCCCATTCATTCCGAAATGGAACTGTTAAATGGGATAAAGGCCCGCCCGGAAGACCCTGAAGCCCATTTTGAATTGGGATGCTATTATGCCTGGGATGGAAACCTAGAAAAAGCCAGGGAGCGTTTTAAAAAGGCAATAGCCCTTAATCCGGATCATAAAAGCGTTTTCAGCGCGCTGGGATACCTGGAATATACTGCGGAAAGGTTTGAAGCCGCAGAATTGTGCTGGATCAGGCATTTGGAAATCCAGCCGAAGGATACGGCAACCCTGATGCAGTTGGCATTTATGTATGAAAATTGGCACCATCCTCAAAAAGCACTGCATGGGTATGAAGCGGTAATTCAACTGGATTCACTGAATCAGAACGCCTTGCAGCACCGGCTGCTGCTGCTGCGCTTATTGGGCAAATACGATGACATGGATAAAGCCCTGGAACAATACGCGTTTGTTTCCTTATGAAAGGTATTATGTTTACAAAGAGTTCTACTGGAAGATGATTGTGCAGTTTCCGGACAGACCGGAGTGGCGACGAAAACTCGGTCTCGTATTGTATGATATGGGACAGCGTAAGCCTGACGAAAATATAGATAGACGGACCATAGAGTACGCAACCCTTGAAAGCGTTGGATTACTGCGAGGCGCCATCTGGCTGGATCCTGAAAGTGGGGTAAATGCCGATTTACATCAAAAACTAGGCAGCCTAAGCGAAAGAGCATCTTTTTTTTCCAATTATTATTCAGAATATGAAGATGCGCTGGCGCTCAGACCAACAGATGCCGACCTGCAATCAGTGCTCATTGCCAAATATGCCGAAATGGGTCGATATCTGGATGCCCAACGGCTCCTGGACTCCCTGAATAAGCAGGGCGCCATCAACTTTTCCAACCGGTTGCTCCTCGCTGCGTACACAATCCGCTCCGGTGACTATGCTCGCGCGGAAACGATCTTGCGTGAGGCCAAAGACATATCTCCATTCGTAGAACCCAAAATTTCCGAACTGGAGAGCCTGTTGTACCAGCGTTCCGGCCAGTACCGGAAAGCCATTGATGCCTACGGGGAGTGGACAGCATTGTCGGGCGACAGTGCCTCCAAACAGTATTCTCTGGCCAGGGTTTATGCGTTGATGAAAGATTCGAAAAACGCCCTGTTGCATTTGGAAACTGCTGGTAAACTGGGTTTTCCCTACCCAAGGGTATTGGAGTATGATCCGGTTTGGAAAAGTTACCGGGAGCGTTCGGCCTGGAAGGCGTTGGTGGGGCAGTATTTTTCAGAGTAGTAGTGTGGTTTCCTACAGTTTTTTTTCCAGCGGTTTTTTGGGAATTAATTTGCCTGCGGCAAAGTTTTGGGTCCCGCAGCATTTGCAGAAGGCGCAGATTTTGCTTAAACGCTTAGCATCACATGGCTCAACCAGGAATCTATTTTGAGCATGCGCAGGTCACTTTCTGTGCCGGCGAGACTTTGGCCCGTGTTCGATTGGCAACTAACAAGAAGCAGCAAAAGCATGATCAGTATCTGGGCGTATGTTTTCATCAAAGGGTAATTTGTTTTCTGTTTATGCTGAAGGGATCAAAGTCTGGGTGGTGCCAGAATTTTTCAAGACCCATTTGTTTGTACACTTCGACTTCGCCGGCGTACATGGGATAAATGCCTGAGATGTTGATTTTGTAACCCGCTCCGATCTCTATGTTGGTATAGTCTTCCCGATCGAGCAGGCTTGGGGCAAACACGAAGAAGGCATCCATGTCGGAATCGGTGCTGATTTTTTCCCTGAAGTTGATGATTTCTCCGTAGGAGAAGGGGCATTCACCACGGAGTTGGTTGGCCAAAAAGCCAACCACACGACCCCAGGCCAGGTTGTCGGACTCGACCGAGATACAGAGCTCCGGCCGTCCGAGTTTCCAATCGGGGTGATTGGCCAGCGATAATCCGTAGGTAAACGCTGTGATGCAGCCTGGCTCAGGTATGTTTTCATACATGATGCAGGTTACGCCGGGCAGCCCCTCGATCATGCTTTCTTCCCGGAACAATCGGGGTTCCTGCTGAAAAATGGCGTTCAAGTAGTCCAGGTATTGTTCCGCCGGCGATGGGGTATTTTCCGGTGTTTTCTTTTTTCCAAAATTGAATAGGGACATGGTAAGTTGAGTTTGAGTGAATTTTATTACTTCAGTTGTTCCAACATTTTTTTCAAATATTCCTTTTTCGATTCCGAAAAAGAATACCCCTTTGCTTCCAGTGATGGTAAACCGTCTATTCCTTGTCCGAGCAAAGGCTCTGCCTTGACTGCCCGATTGAAGTATTTTTTTGCTTTTTTCAAATCGGACTGATCAAAATAGGCCATGGACAGGCCTAGTAAGGCATCGGGGGCAAAGGGATTTTCGTCTGTACCTTCCAGGCAAGCCTGAAATTTTTGGATGGCGCCATTGGTATCTCCTTTTTGCAACAGGCAATTACCCTGGATATCAAATAAGGTCGAATTATTTAAACCCAGTTGGAGCGCTTTTTCGGCAATGTCGTAAGCTGCGTCAATGTCTTTTTGGTCAAAGTACAACTGACTCAAATTTTGGTAGGCAGTAGCGTTTTCCGAATTGAGTTCGATTACTTTTTAAAATCTGGAATGGCCGACTGATGTTCTTTCTGATGCATTTTGACCACACCGCGGTTGATATAGGCCGATTCAAACGCAGGATTAATTTCAATAGCGCTAGAATAATCCGAAACAGCGCCGGGGTAATCCTCTAAATGGAATTTGGTATTTCCACGCATAAAATAGGCTTCCGCATAGGTTGGGTCAATTTCAATGGCTTTTGTGTAATCGTGAATGGCGCCCTGATAATCATTTGCCAATAACTTAGCATTGCCTAGAAAGAGGAAAGACAAGGCGTTCTGAGGGTCAAGTTCTATTGCTTTTGTACCATCAGCAATGGCGCCTGAATAATCCTGTAACGCACGTTTGGCATTTCCCCTATTGGAATATGCATTGGCAAATGTCGAGTCGAGTTCAATAGCCTTAGAATAGTCCAAAATGGCGCCTGGATAATCCTGTATCGCATATTTCATCCAGCCGCGGTTAAAATAGGCATCAAACATTTGTGAATCGAGTTCAATGGCCATATCGTAATCTGAAATGGCGCCGGTATAATTTTTCAATTCACTATTGGCGTAAGCATGGTAAGCATATGCCGACGCATCTTTGGGGTCGAGTTCAATAGCCTTAGAATAGTCCAAAATGGCACCTGAATAATCCTGTATCGTAGATTTTATCCAGCCGCGGTTAAAATAGGCATCAACCATTTGTGAATCGAGCGCAATGGCCATATCGTAATCAGAAATGGCGCCTGTATAATTTTTCAGTTCAATATTGGCGTAAGCATGGTAGGAATATGCCGACGCATCTTTTGGGTCAAGTTGAATGGCTTTTGAAAGGTCTGAAATGGCGCCTTCGTAATCCTGCAAAGCATTTTTAGCAAAACCCCGGTCCGCATACGCTTTTGCAATTTGTGGGTCAAGTTCGATGGCTATGGTGCAGTCGGCTAGGGCGCCTTCGTAATCCTGCAACACATTTTTAGCGTGGCCCCGATTCGCATAAGCCCTCGGATTTGGGCTAACAGATTCAATACTTTTTGTAAAAAATTCGATTTTTTCACCGGGGTCGGTGGCATCGAGGCCTTTTTGGAACCAGGAGTCGGTTTGGGCTGCCATTTGTACAACGGCGCTTAGTTGTAATAATAGGAGGAGAAAATACGGTTTCATTTTTGTGAAGGGTTGATTTTAGTACATTGTAACCGGGTGCATTTCAAATTGTCGCTTAGGCAGCCTGTTTATCGGGGTATTGAATCAGGTCGACAACTCTTTCCCATTTATCACTCATAAAAGCGGTTCTGAGATTTAGCATGTTCTGAGCGCCACGAATTGACCAACGCTGTCCGGAACGTTTTAGGCGGCACTGAACGACCGTACGATGGGCGGCTTCGATGGCACCAGAACCGACGAATAATCCTCTATCGATGTAATCCTTATATTGTGTTTTGGTTTTGCGAAGGGTCGGCATGTGTATGGCAAAACCAAATGTGCTAAAATGTGCGGCTGGCTTTTTTGTCTGTCGGTTGATAGTCGCACTGTCGGTCTACTAGGGTTGCTTGTAACGTTTGGTGGCTTGGCGAAGGGCGGGCATTTTAGCACTGAACTTTACAAGAAGTACAGTGCTTGGGTTTAGCAATAAACTTTCATAGAAGCACAAAACCCCCGCTTTTGCAAAACGGCTGTTAGCCACAGTTTATATTATTTCATTTAAGCTATTGTCTTTCCGCAGTATATTTTCACTTGATTCATACAATGAAGATGCAGCCTCGTTAATTTTATCAACTGATACTTTTTTCCATTGATTAATATCTGAGTTGAAATCGGAATTGAATATCAATTTCGACAGATTTTGAATCAAAATATAATTGGCGTACGGATGGGAATTTTCCCTATCTGCTTTATTCGCTCCTGACACAAATTCTGAGATTCGGTCATAAATAGTTCCTTCTGTACAATACATCAATTCAATTACCTTTGATCTGTATTCCAAATCAGTTGAACTTAAATTTGGGTAATTGTTTAAATCAGTAAAATGTAAACTTTCATGTTTTAAATAAGAAACTTCAAAATTTTCTGAATTTAAATCATAGGTTCCTTTATTACAGTATAGCGTTGCAGATTCTTTTATAGCCCAGCCACCCACTTGAGAATCGCCAAAAGTTGCAAATTCATCATATCCGTTTATATGATAGCTTTCAATAAACACAACAGTAGTTTTTACAGTGTCTTTTGGTAAAATCACTTCATGTTTTTTAGTACGTTCTTTATTCCAAATAAATATCTCTTGAAAACCATTTCGGAAGTTAAAATTCACTTTAAATCCATCTTTTTCAATTATTCCTTTCAATACAGAGTCGTCTTTAATATTCTTTAGTAAGCTATCTTTTGAAAGATTTGTTAATTTTTTGGATTGTATATAGTCAGCGATGTTATTATAAAGCGTGGAGTCTGTTCTGTTTTCTGGTTTTGGCTTCAACAGTTCAACTCGCCAATATTCACGATAAATGTTCGAAATGTCATTAATTATGTCATTTCCTGATGTGTTTTCAAATACTTCTTCTTTTGAAATAAAACGAGCATACATTTTTTTCTTCCATCTATGATAAATAAAATTCACTATCGGATTTGAGAAACTTTTTCTTTCTTCCATTTTGATAAAAGCAGTACTTAAATCTCCAGCACCTGCTAATGATACCATTTCTCTAAAACTTTGTCTATCGTTGCCAAAATTGTGGCTTCCATAAAAGAATAGAGCAACCAATATTGAGATGCTAATAAGTAAAATGTTTCTTGTTTTTTTCTTCATTTTGTTTAATTGTGGCTAACGGTTCTCGGGCTTGGTGAAGGTGGCGATTTTCACCACTAATGTTGATGCGGAGAACCAATGTTTGATTAACCACAAATGTTTCTGCGGAGCACTGAACCGCCACTTTTGCCAAACCCGTGTTAGGCGTTCGTATATTTTCTACCACGGTCCGTTTTGTGTGATGTTGTTAAAACTTTCATTTTCTAAACGATATGCTCCACCATATCCCACAAACCAAAGTCGATTTTGCTGGTCTTCGTAAATTTGAAAAGTTAGCGGACCATAATTTCCTTCTTCTATTCGATATTCGGTGAGTTCCCTTACTATCTTCAAGTATACTATGAATCATTTTTGTACCTGAGACACCAACAGTTGTATCTATCTTCCCTTCGGGCAGGTCGAAATTATTGAATCCTTGTCCATCAAATATACAAGCACCTTCTATTGTCCCAACCCAAACATTACCATTGACATCCGTCTCAATGCACCAAACATCATTGCTTATTAAGCCATCTGATTCGTAATAGTTGGTCACTGATGTACCGTCAATACTGCTAATACCGTCAGTATGTCCAAACCAAATTTTCCCATCTTTATCTTCTGCAATGTCTTTAATTGTTACTCTTCCGCCTGATTCGCTTCTAATGCTATCAATATAAATTATCGAATCGCCATCTAGTTTGAACGCCCCCCCCTGGGCTCCAAACCAAATGTTTCCCTTACTATCTTGAAAAATAGTCCTTACAACGTCACTTATCTGATTGTTAAAATTTGGAAATTGAATTGTTCCCTTTTCTTTTATTATGTTTTGTTTATCACTATTATTCGCTTGCCCATTACAAGACATTATAAGAAAACAAAACGCAATACCCGGAAACAATTTTATTCCGTAAAATGGCATATACTCTTTTTTCATTGGGTTCTTATTTTATATGAGGCAC
>JADJUJ010000026.1 GCA_016710765.1 Lewinellaceae bacterium
AGAAGCAGAAGTGCAAAGTAAATTCTTCGGGTTTGAACTGCAGCCGAACGGGCGCGCCCGATGTTCTGAACTCCGCACCCGTGACGGAAGGCGCTCCCGCCCTTCCCCTTATTCTTATGTCACCCAGTGGATTTCAGCCCGATACAGGCATAGAGATTTACGTTTCAAATGCGGTCGTTCTGGTTAAGGGGCGGGCGCTGGAAGATATTTTCGCGTATTTTCTGCAAAACCGCCTAATGTGGGTGCGCGAAGACAGTTCCGGCAGGGATACCGGCGATGAAGGCGTTTTTGTGGAGAGTTTGGAGGTGAAAGGCATGAATGAAATGGAAATAATTTGAATTATGAATACCTTGCAGATGTAATTCAATTCTAAATACCCAAACCACTACCATGTACTTATCCAAAGTCATCATCCGAAATTACCGCTCCATTAAGAGTATGGAGATAGACTTCCAATCGGGTAAAAATGTAATAATCGGAAAGAACAATGCAGGAAAAAGCAACATTATTAAAGCAATTGACCTCGTTCTGGGCGAGACGGTACCGACATACTATAAATATGAAAACATTACCGAAACTGATTTTTACACGGAAAAGCGTGAGGAGAAAGGTCAGCAGGTCATAACAGCATCTAAAGAGATTGTTATTATCTGTTTATTGCAACGCTCTCCGAATGAGCATCTGAATTTTGACATAATAGATAAATGCACAGGCTTTTTTAAACTAGTGCAAAATAAAAAGTATAGGCCCCTTTCCTATGATGAAAATCGAATCAGGGTAACAGATTTTAATGCCGGAGAGATAAATGAAATTTTTAAGCTAGATGTAAATGAAGAAGACGATGGCGCACCTGGTTATATCCCTCGTCAAACTAATTTACATTGGGTTGACTCCAAACTTTCAAATCAGAGGAAATTTAGTGACGAACTGCAAACTCAATTTCAATTTGCCTATGTTTTCCGTGCCTTGAAAAACGGAGACAAAATTTCAAAGGAAATACGTTTCCTTTTCCGCGAACAAGAACACTGTGATTGGCATTTAGCATTTTCAGCTCCCATTAGAAATGAACTATTGCAAAGTGCAATAATTTCATCTTTTCGAGACCCGCAGAATATACTCAGAATTAACCAATGGTCTTGGTTTGGAAAATTACTCCGGGCTTCAATTGACACAGAAAATGCAGAACTTCAAGATGCTTCAATAAATTACGATCGGCATCAGACAAAGTGTTTTCCCCTTTACAAAGACATTAATGACTCAAGAATACAAGTGGCCTTTCCTGAGACCGAAATTTCCATTCAGTTCAACCCAGATACTAAAATCGACATATACAAATCTGCCTTGATATATGTAGATGATGGTTTTAACAGCCAACTTCAGGATAAAGGTTCGGGCATCCAAAGTGCGGTAACAATCGGGCTGTTTAATTATTACATTCGCAATTTCGCTCATCAATCGAGTTCACTTTTGATTGTCGAAGAGCCAGAAATTTATCTACATCCTCAAGCGCGGGCGTGTCATTTCAAACCGAATAGATGATTTCTTGAATAGTCAAGAAAGCCAAGCAATAATTACAACCCATTCTACGGAATTTATTACTTCCGCCCATGAAAACTTAAATATAATTTTAGTTCGTAAAGACAAGAATGGTGGTAGTGGAAGGGCTTAACGCGGGCTTCCTCTTCAAAAGAGCGACAAATGTTGGTGCAACGCCAAAATGCAGATGTTTTTTGCAGACCATGTTCTCTTTGTCGAAGGAGGGGAAAAATACATAGTTGAAGTTGCTTCTCAGTTTTACGGGATGGCAGTTAAACCTTTTTTAGGGACTAATTGGCTTGATGACAAAAACTGCTCTGTAATCGCCGTAGGAGGAAAGACAGAGTTTTGGAAGTATTATAAGAAACTTAATCAACTTGGCATACGGACTTTTGTAATGGCAGATTTTGATTTCTTTTTAAGAGGTCTGGCAGAATTTTTTACTCATACTGATATGCTTGACCCCTGGAAGAAGAATTATAATGATTTAAATTCAAAACTTCAACCTAACTTAAATGATGCCCTTCCAAAAGATATTAGTCTGGCGTTGAACAATTGGTAAAAACTATAGGCGATGCAGGGTTACATGCTGATCCTAAAAATTCGAAGGAAATAAGGCAAGAAATAAGGATAAAAATATGAACAATTGCCAGAAGAATTTAAAGCATCAGTAGCAAGATTTATTAAAGAATTACATCAACAAAATCTTTTCATCATGCCGGGTGAATTGGAGGATTGTTATACAGAAGATGCCATTAATGCTTTTCATGGGCTTTCATTAGGGAAAGAAGAAAGCCATTTCATTGTATCTGAACTCATTGAGAAGCCAGAGCAATTGCAAAATTTCATTAATTTGAAATCATATTTCAAATTTTTTGATCTTATAACTGAGGTGTGGCCCCCACCTCCCCCAAAAACATAATAAGTATCTGATTTTTCTTCAAAATGTTACTATGCGGCCTGGCTCAGGGCTTCGTCGATTTCGTCAAAAGAAAGTTCGTCCTGGCGGTTATATTCCACCTTTCCAAGGTAACTGGCCACGATGCTTGCCTGGCGCTTTGTGTTGCCGTTTTCATCCTTGAACGGTTTGCAGCCTATTGAACCGCTGATATTTACCGCATCTCCCTTTTTGAGGTCACGTGCGAAATGTGCGGCTTGCGGGCGAAAAACCAGGACATCGTGCCAGACGGTTTCTTTGTCCTTCCATTTGATTTCACCGGTTTTTTCGTCCTTTATCGGGTAAGAGTCCGTTGTGGCGACCCGAAGTGCGATGAAGGTTTTGCCGTTCCTGGCGATGGTTTTAGGGTCTGCGCCCAAATATCCGTTTAGTTCGATTTTACAGTTTACTGCCATAAATACTCCTCTGGTTAGTTGGTTATATGAAGGGTTGACTTCCTTTAGCACTAAAGGCCGAGCCTTTCAAGGGCTTCTTTGAAAGTTCGTTTTTAAATCCCTCCTCGCCCGTTTCTGTGTCGCAATAGAAACTTTCAAGCCTGTTGCCGTTCATCATTGCCACCTGAAATTCCGAATTGGTGAGGAAAACATTACCCGAACCCGTGTTGAACATAATGACAACTTCATTATCCCAGAAATCTTCTGGCAGGCCTTGTTCGTACCAGGCCAATAAAAGCTCGGTTGCAATTTTGCGCTCTCTGCGACCGAATTTTGAAAGGTCTGTTGTTGTGATGCTTATCATAAATACCTCATCGGTTGATTGTTAAGGGTTTGATGTCACTAAAAGTGCCATTAACCCTTCTGCCCTCCGGCGAGGAATGAAGAAAGCGGACTGCCAATGGCAGGAAGCGTACGAAATGGATAATTGGGGGTGAGAGTGTCACCGGCGCGGTTCCGAGTGAAAAGAAGTGGAACGAGACAGGCGCAAGGAAGCAGAGGGGAATCACCCGGTCTGCACGAAGTGGAGTTTACGAACGAAGGAAGATCGGGGATACTGCTTGACACGAACGCGGGCGAAGCTCCCCAAAATTAAGCGGCTGACTTTTGCAAAAGCCAACCGCTTAATTTCGATGCTGTTTATCTGAACTGATTATTTGAGTGCTGTAACAATCAGCCCTATAGCGAGCGCCCGAAAGCAATTCCAGCCCATTTTTCAACATCGTCGGACTTGTATTCATTATGACAGGCCGCATTTGTGAAAGTCTGGCAGTTATATGATAACCAATGATAACGACGACCGGTACGGGCATGATCAGCCCAATTTTAATTATCTGCATACGGTCATTTACACAAACATCATCCTTCCAGTATACTGTTTGACGATCAGCATAATTCTGCATGGTAGTAACGACTGCCCGCCATATTTAAAATGATTATGGAGGACGTATTCAATGCCAGTGTGATAATCCACACCAAGCCTGATTCCTGGATGTTGTAAAGTAAGACTGCCAGTCACTTTGCGCTGTACGATCCTGCCTGAATTTTTATCGAGTACAACCAATCGGTTGTTGCCATTATTGAGTAGAGTCGTAGAAGCCCCCTTGCAAAAATTCATAATGATAAATTCCCATATTTAAAAAGTTGAAAATTTTCAAGTTATTGAAAAATTGTTTTTTAGGATAAACGAGCTGGATAAAGCAGGACAAATTTAAAACTTTTTCCCCAACATCCCAAACGCTTGGGAAACTTTTTGTTTTGATTGTAGAAATCAATTTGTGGTTCTTCTGGTCAAAAGCCCAATGAGGTAAATGGTCATTTGGGTAATTGGGGTTTTGGTTGTTTTGCCTTTTGGGTAAGTAGATCATTTAAGTCTATGAAACCCTGATATTCTGACCTTTTGTCAGAAAATGTACTGCCGAATTCGGTTTGAAATTTTTGAGTGTTGTCGTCCCCTGCCCTGTCATTATCCAGAAAACCTTTGACAGATGTGCAGAATTTTGACCGGATAAACCGGATTGCTTTTTCCGCGTAGGAAACGGAGTTAAGTATGAGGCAATCCACTGGGACAGTAAGGACATTCAATAAAGTGAGTTTTGAAAGAAAATCCAGAAACCCTTCAAAACCCAGATTTCTGATTTGTCCCCTGCCCTTCGATGAGGCTTATATCTTTGGTGCCAAGAGAGGATTTAAAATATGGGTTGCGGATTTCATATCCCCCTGCCCTGTTTTCAAAACCTGCGGCGAAAAAGGACTTACCTGTTTCGCGATTGGTAAAATGGACTTCCTTCAAATATCTGCCTGCAATATCAGAACCAATACCGCGCTCCAAGGTGATATAAGAGACGAGCGAAGGCGCACTTGCGCCGAAAGAAAGGACGCGGCCTAAAAGAAAAACATTTTCTTTTTCAGGTGTCGGGGTTTCCTTAACAGTGAAATTTGACATTGGAGCGATTGCAAATGTTCCGCCGAATAGCCCGTCTAAAAACTCCAGTGCCCCTTTTACACTGGTATTTCGGTAGCGGATCACAAAATCCAGTGCGTTACCGCCGACATCGCCGAAATCATTCCAGACATTTTTGCGCGTATTGATAAACAGGCTCGGCTCCGCCTCCTTCCGGAAGGGAGACAGGTAAGCAAGTTCCTCCCCGCCTTTGAACGTCTTAACCGGCTCCAGCCCAAGCCTTTTGAGTATTTCCTTAAGCGGTATTTTTTTTGCCTGGGCTGTGTTCATTTACCCATTTGACCGTTTGGTTATTTGCAGTTTACCGTAAATGCGCATCTGAGCAAATGCCGTTTGGCACAGTTTAATTTTTAACGTCTTCCTCGATCAGGCGCATGATATAAGCCATGAGGGTCTGGTCTTGCAGTGTGGCTTTGGTTTTTGCCTTGATGTAAAGCGATACCGGGGCGTTCACCGATATGCGTTTGACTTTTTCAGTTACGGGTAAGGGGAGGGCTGCCGGCTGTTTTTCCGGCGGTGAATTTCCCTGGTGATTTTGTCAATCTCTGCGGCGGAAGGCTTTTTGGCTGACTTTGATTTTATCAGATCAGCGATTGATTTTTTTCTTGGATTTGGCATTTTGCCTCCTGTTGGTTAGTGATTTGAATTTTGCCTCAATCTCCCGGCAGAGTTCGGCAACTTCTCCGCGTGCGCGTTCATCTTCCCATTCATAGGCGGTAAGGCCGTATTTGCTGGCGCGGCGATGGGCTACCCTGTCTCCGAGGGCGGATTTAAGCGGTGTTATGCCGTATTCGCCGAATAATTTTAATGCGGTGCGCACTTCTTTATCTTCATTGCTGCGCCCGCCGAATTTATTGAGTACCAGGAAAGTAGGAATATCGTCACGGTGGATTTTGACCTCCTCAAACCTGGTGAGGAAACGCTCAAAAGATTTTAAGTCGTCAATGCTTGGAGTGATGGGGATAAGCAGAATATCGGCTATCAGCATGGTGCGGGTTGCGACCTGATCCATTTGCGGCACACCGTCAATGATGATGATTTTATAACCGTCGCTGCTGTGAGTTTCAATATCCTTGGGCAGGGCCTGCACGGTTGTCATCGGGAAAACCGGAATGCGGATTTCTGCTTCATCTCTTCTTTCCTGCCAGTCGCAGGTTGTCCTTTGCTCCAGATCAGTATCGACGATGCAGGTTTTGACTTTTTTCTTGATGAAATAAGCCGCAAGGTTGCGGGCAATCGTGGATTTGCCAACGCCGCCTTTCAAATTTGTTACTGCAATGATCATAAGGTTTTTTTAAAACAAGGATATTGGTAAATGACCAAATGGGCAAGCGCGCATTTACGTAAAGAGCGGTTTGGGTTTGATTATTTACCCAGTTGTGCATTTGCGCAACATCTTTCTTTCAGCCAGTAACTTCTTAAAACTTGTGAGCGAAGCGAACTCAATATACAGGCAATGCCGAAGGCATTGGGCGAAGCGAACGCAAGTGAGCGGAGGGTAGGTGCTTAAAGGAATTATAGTTTATTGGCATATAAAGGTTTGTCAACCAAACTTCACGCGGTTTTAATACCAAATTTCACGCAAAAGCCTACCAAACTTCACGAGCCTGTAATACCAAACTTCACGTGTTTTAGGATGAAAAAGGACGGAAATACCAAACTTCACGTGTCGGTTTCGGCGGAAATACCAAACTTCACGAGCCTGTCTGCTTTGTTATACCAAACTTCACGAGATTGCAAGGGTGGAAATACCAAACTTCACCGGTTTTGCAGGATTGGTTATTGAGAACATACCAAACTTCACGAAGCGATACTGTTATTCTGCCCGAAAGAGAATATGGTTTTCTTTCTATCGGGGAAGGGAGTTTTCAGCACGTAGCCTTCGTTTTTGCGCTCATAAACCAATGCCTGGGTATTGAGACCGTGCCAGGTCAATGTGCTTCTGAATATCTGTTTGAATTTGTACATCTGGTTATAGCCTCTGCCGAACTGCTCCTTCAAGGCTTTCCAGGTAATAAACTGCGGCTCCTGCGGATTGATGCGGTGAAGCCTCTGGGCAAGCCAGGCGTAAATATCCAGCGCCATAGCCGAATGGGAGAGGGCGGAGAGGGCGCGTTCGTCCAGAGGGATGGCATGGTTAATCAGGCTGTTGAAATAATCTTCAGTGAGCTGGACGGTCGTAGGCCAGAGAACACGCTGCCGCTCGTCTTTCGGAAACCAGAGGTCAAAGGCTTTAACGATCTTCAAATCGACCTGTACGCCTTTGTCCTTGTCTGCATATCCGAGGCTCAGGTTGAAGCGGTGAGCCTTCTTAACTGGCTTTTTACCTCATTGATGGTTCTTCCGTCCAGATTTAGGCCGATTGCCTTGATAAAGGCACTCATGCTGTTTTCCACGTCCACCGTCATGGACTGGTTCCTGATTGCTTCGCTGTTGATATGGGCGAGTATCAGACGGGCTTTGGGGCCGAAAGGCGGACCGATAAATTCAAAATCGCCTTTTTCCGGGTTATAGGTTTCGCTGGCTTGAATGGCAAGGCTGACATTACCCTGCTTTTGCTTCCAGATGCGAATTTCCGTGCCTGGGTTGCGATAGGGCAGGAAGGTCTGGCAAAGTACGCTGTGCTGAAAGACCGAATCTTTGATGGTTCCTTTTTCAGCACCATCCGGTAGGAAGCATCCTGGATACGTTTGCCAATATGGGTAAGTTCGGACATAAGGTTAATCATTCGCTTATAGAACGGTTAACCGTTAAATGCCCGCTTGTCAATAAATTTGAAGATGGGAAGGAGCAAAAAGAGATAAAAGACTTGAAATCAGATACTTATTTTGAAGGTGGAAGCGATACATACCAAACTTCACGTATTTAAATATCAATATCCATTTCTTTGTCGTCACGGTCTTTTTCGGGGGGCGTTTTATCCCCAAACTCGCCCCTCAGCCGCTCTATAAATTTGAATTTGTCCGGTTCTCTTTCTTTGGCAAATTCATTGCACCCTGCAATGAACCCTTCTGCAAAGGGGCTTTCCTTATCCTGAAACCCTTTTACCAGCAGCCCGGACAATGTGGGAAGGTGTTTCTCGATGAGATACCCCGCATTAAAAGCCTTTGAATTATGGCGTTTTCCATCAGAATGTGTCTTTTGAATTGGTGTTCAGAAATTCAAGAATGGAGTCCCGGTCGCTAAAGGATAAGTTTCCGGCTTGGGTGAGTGAAGCGGATAAACCCTTCGTCACGGTATCTCTGCAAAGTGGTTTTGGAACTGATATGGAGGAGTTTCATGGCTTCCCCGTCATTGATCCATTTTTCATGCTCACCCCCGTTCTTATCCTTAAGGCGGTTCACGACCTCTTCCACCAGAGCGTAGAACGCTTCGGACTCAAGGCAGATAATATCGAGGCGGTTTCCGAATTCGGGCATCTCTCAGACGGGAAAAAATGGCTTATTTGTTATCCTTTGCTTCCAACAAGTAGGATATTTGATTTTCTACATATTTATTAAACCGTTCAATATCCTCCTCATTTGTGGATTCCAGAACACTTAGCAAAGAATCTTGCTCTAGAAGAAATGGCTTTCCATTCTTTGGTAAAATTGAAAACTTCCATTATCAATTTTCATATTCCCCCAAAGTTGTATACTTCTTGCTTTCAAAGCAGCAGAATCGTCCATAATAAATCTTTTTAAATATGAATCACAGGCAACAAAGATAAGTCAATTACGAAAAGCCGGTGCGCTTAAATGCAAATGTGCAAATGAGCAAATGCGTCTTTGGGTAAGTGGGTTGACACTTCAAAACCTGGACTTTGCCATTTAATAGCGGGGCTGGGCAGCATTAACAAAAATTTTTGAAAAAATTTTGAGAACAAATGAAGCCAGATAAGCCCACAATTTGCATGCACGACGCATGCACAAAGAAAAGGAGTTACAAACTTTCGTTCATAACTCCTTGATTTTCAGTGTCGGGATACCAGGATTCGAACCTGGGACCCCCTGCTCCCAAAGCAGGTGCGCTACCGGACTGCGCTACATCCCGAACTTGAGTGGGTTCCAGGCATTGAACCTAAGACCCTCCCGATGTTTTGAATCGGGATGCGCTACCGGACTGCGCTACATCCCGAACTTGAGTGGGTTTCAGGCATTGAACCTAAGACCCTCCCGATGTTTTGAAATGCGCTACCGGATGCGCTACATCCCGAAAAAATCAGCCCGCCTTCGCGGGCCCTGCGGATGGGGCGGGATTCGAACCCGCGGTACAAGTTTCCCCGTACGTCGGTTTAGCAAACCGGTGGTTTCAGCCACTCACCCACCCATCCTGTGGTTCTCTAAAGCGGACGCAAAGATAAGTTTATACCGCGCAATTCGCCAAACCTTTTTTCAAATCTTTTTTCAATTGGCAGAACCTGACGTTTCCGCGCACATGTCCTACCCATCGTTAAGGCTCATTTTGATCTTTTTCTCGATTTCTGAAACGGTATCTTTAAAAATAATGTCGGTATCCATCATGTCCTGAACCGCCTTGCAGGAGTAGATTACCGTGCTGTGGTCACGCCCGCCAAATTGCTCACCAATGTTTTTGAGCGATTTGTTGGTGAGGTTTTTGGCCAGGTACATCGACAATTGACGCGCAATCACCACATTGCGTTTACGGGTTTCCTGTTGCAGTCGCTCTACGGGCAGGTCGAAGTGTTCGGCTACCAACATTTGAATAAACTCAACGGTAATTTCTTTATTGATGGCGCTCACAAAATTGCGAATCACCTCCTTGGCCAGTTCGATGTCGATATCGCGGCGGTTGAGGGTCGACTGTGCCAGCAAGGACACCATTACGCCTTCCAGTTCGCGAATGTTGTTTTTTATGTTGTAGCAAATGAACTCCAGTACGTCCGGAGCGATCTCAACGCCTTCGTTGTTGATTTTTGTTTCCAGAATAGCCATACGGGTTTCGAGATCCGGCGCCTGAAGGTCGGCGCTCAATCCCCATTTGAAACGGGAAATCAAGCGGTCTTCGATTCCTTCCAGATCTTTTGGTGCACGGTCGGATGTGAGCACTACCTGTTTGCTGTTCTGGTGGCTGGTTGAAAATGTGGAAGAAGATCTCCTGCATTTTCTGCTTACCCGAAAGAAACTGAATATCGTCGATGATGAGTAAGTCCATCATCTGGTAAAAGTTTACAAAATCGTTGACGGCGTTGTTTTTGATCGCCTGGATGATCTGGTTCGTAAATTTTTCGCAGGAAACATAGAGCACTGCTTTGTCGGGCATGGTACGCACCACCTCGTTTCCGATGGCTTGTGCCAAATGCGTTTTGCCAAGGCCCACCTGGCCGAAAATGACCAGCGGGTTGAAGGCTGTGCCGCCGGGCTTTTTGGCAACAGCAAGACCTGCGTTGCGGGGTAGCCGGTTGCAATCGCCCTCTATGTATTTGTCAAAGGTATAATTGGCATTGAGCTGAGGTTCAACTTTGACCCGACGGATGCCGGGAATGATGAACGGGTTTTTAATCATTTCAGCATCAAATACGCCTGGTATGGGCTCGTCATCTTTTCCAGCAGAAGGCCTGTTGTTTGGTCTGGATGCAGCCATAGCAGGCTCACCCGTTGGCGTGCCTTGCTCGGGTATATGGTATACCAGTCGTGCATGATCGCCCAGTTCCTGTCGGATGACAGGCTTGAGCACATGTACGTAATGTTCTTCTAACCATTCGAAGAAGAACTTATTGGGAACTTGTATGGTCAGTACATAGTTCTCCAACCTCACCGGTTTGATCGGCTCAAAACCAAGTGCGGTAGCTTTGCTGGGGCACTTGTTGTTTTATGGTACGAAGACACCGGTCCCATACCATTTGGTAGTCGTTTGTCATACCCAACGGTGCATTTGGATGATGGTGTAAGAATATCCTTACTTGTTGTGTGATTTCGCTTCTGTGCGACGGGATTACAAAGGTTCGAAAAATTTCCTACCCACCGAAATCAAAACGACTTTTTTCGACAAAATAATTTTGAACAGTAATTTTCAAGTTACCAACATCGAATGTGGAATTCCTCAAAGCGTATTTATATTTAATCTATTGTTAATGTTTTTATTTATACGGATTAATGAAAAAATTTCAAATTATAAATCTATTTATTGTTAATTATTCGGTTTAATATATTGATTTTATCTTGAATTTCGAATGTCAAATCTCAATGCATCCCTGCCGGGGTTATCAACAGTTCCAGGCTTGCCTATTTAAGCTGAACTTGCTGGACTTCAGGCAAATACAAATTTTAACCACTTTCCTGAGGCCATAAAACTGCCTGTTTCAGAAGAGAAATTAGTCAAAAATCAGGTGTTTTTTATTTGTAAAACTATTGTTATAATATGGTAAAGGTAATGCCTTAAACGGGTTAAAATCAGCCACTTAACTGAGTGCTTGCCATTTATACTCGAAGTAAAATGGTTTGCGAATGCTCACTTGTCCTCAGTCCTCCAGGCTGCGTTATAAATACTCGCCGATGTGCTGCATCGTCTGCGTTTTATGCCTTGCCATCAGAACTGATGACTGTGCGATTGTTTTCGCAAACCACTTTACTTCGAGTATACCACTGGCCCATGACTAAACACCATTGCTGGGTTGTCCCGTTACCGAATACAAATCAAGGCATTGGTTAGAGACTGATTGTGACGTTTGGTCGAATCAGTACCTTAAAAACAAATTTTATCAAAGACTTTTGTCAACGCACAATGGTTCTGAATCAGAACTTCATTCCCTCAATGGCTCATGCTCAAAACAGCCGCCCTGCTTCTGTCCGAACGGCTACCAGGGCCTTTTGAAGCAGAGGAGTGCCTTGTTCTTCCGACAATTGAAGCAAGCGGCCAATAAATGCCTCATCGCTACTTTCCGGATCCAGTCCTTCAGCAGCCCGTGAGATAATGGCAAGCGTTTCATTTTTGGCCAGGAGATAATTTGCCAGAGCGTCTCGGATACATACAACTGCTGGGAGGTATTGTGGTCAAACTCCTGGCTGATGGCCAGCATTAGCGCCCCTCTTAAGTCCGACATGCTCATCCCTGTCATCCGGATACGCAGGAGGGCATTGGTAATTTCTACCCGCTCACACAACAAGGTAATGCGCTCATAAGCCTGTAACCGAACAGGCAAGGTGATTTTCATGGCCTCGTTTCTGCGCTGTTGCATGATCACGCGCTGTTGCTCCTCACTGGAAGTTTCAGCATAAAATAAGCGGTGGCAAATACAATGAGTGCAGGTATCGTGTACTTCAATATTTCCAAAAAGGTTTCCATATTCAACTGCTTTAGGTAGGAAGGCTTCAAACGGGCTGCAAAAGTACGGCGCTTCGGCTAAACATTTCAGGGTTACCAAACGTTTAAACCCTTATATTTGCAGAAAATTAAAACAATAACGCATAGTATGGCTACTCAAGTTGAACATCCGGTTACTACCACGCCTGTTTCACTCACAGAAGGCGCCGTTCAGCAACTGAATCAGATTCGCAAGCAAGAAGATGTGCCCGAAGATTATGTACTCAGGGTAGGTGTTGAAGGTGGTGGGTGTAGTGGTTTTTCCTACATTCTGCGTTTTGATCAGGCTGATCAAAACGATGAGGTTTTTGACATTAAGGGTGTAAGGGTTGCCATGAACAAAGCACATGCCATCTACCTGCTGGGAATGGAAGTAGATTTTGTGCAGGGCTTAAATAACCGTGGGTTTACCTTCAACAATCCCAACGCTGCTTCCACCTGTGGTTGTGGTACTTCTTTTTCTGCCTGATCAGGGCTGAAAGGGTTCCCAGTTAAGGGTTTCCATTTTTGCTTCAAAATATTGCTCCAAACGCAGGAGATTCAGCGGCGCATCGGCATTGTCGACGATGCGCCGCTCTTTTTTTTCCGTGTTATAATACAATACCGTTAAAGGCACATCCGGCAACAACACCCCGTTGCTTGGATATTGTTCCGCCATTTTCCATATTCCGGAGGCCTCTATGGTTTGCTGCAGTTCTGCGAGCCATTCATGCGGCGCTATTGCCTTGTATTCTCCCATGCGATCAACGTGCTCTTCCCCACACCATAATACGGTGCCATCGGAATAAATCCAGGTCTGGAAAGCCGGGCAGTTGCCAAAACAGGCTGTGCGGGCCAGCGATGCTATCAGGTAGGGCTGGGGTTCGGGTTGTGACAGGCTGCTGTCGATTGGTATCACTGGCTCGTCACGTACCAAAGGGGGTAGGGTAGTGAGCGGTGTGCTGCTCCGATGGGTGCATCCCAATGCAAGCCCGGACAAAAGCACCAATACACTAAATGAGGTCCGCATTATTGTCCTGTCAGCGCTACTACAAATGATTTGCGATAGCCATTGGCTACTGCTGTTTTACGCGCCTTTTCTGCAGCATCGCTGTTCGGATAAGGGCCAACCATCAGTTTGAACAAGGCATTGACGTTGTTGGCATCATCAGACTCTACCATCATCAATACCTTTCCAGGGATTTTTCTGCAGTGCTGCTGCTGCGGCCATGCTGCTGCTTGGGCTGCTCAGGACCGCGAGTTGAACCGCATATCCGGCTTTGGGAACTTCAGCGGCATTGATTTGGTACAGCTCGCGCGATTTATCGACGGGCTTGGCCATCGCCAGCGGCTTTGCGATGGGTGCACTGGCCATATCGGCTTTAGGGGCAAACTGAACCACAGGTTTGGGTACTTCCGATATGGCCGGAGGAGGTGGCGCCGGTGCAGCAGCAGGAGGAGCTACTTTAAAGGAACTCACCGGAACTGGCTTGGTGGTATAGGCCGGCGCAGCCACACTTTTGGCGGTTGGCGCCGGATCATCTTTTACGGTGTTAACTGGTGCGCTGGCAGTTTCAGGAGCATAGGTTTTTATAACCCTCACTTCTCCACCATGGGCCGCGGTAAGTGCTGTGCCAGCGGCAGGAACTATGGTGCTGCCGGTTGCCTTGTTGTTGGTTACTGGTTCCACTTTTACGCGTACCACGCCCATGCGTATCATATCAATAGCCTCGGCGGCCTTACGCGACAGGTCAATGATGAAACCATCATTATAAGGACCTCTGTCGGTAACCGTTACCACAACCGACTGATTGTCGTCCAGTCGTGTTACCCGAAGTTGGGTGCCAAATGGGTGCGTTTTATGCGCACAAGTCATCGCATTTTTATCATACGGCTTCCCACTTGCAGTAAGCCGGCCATCAAATTTATCGGCATAATAAGCGGCTTTGCCAATTTCTTCTGCGTTGCCTTGTGCGTATATCGCTGTGATGGCAAAAAAAGCAAGCATCAAAAGGAATGATCTGATCATGGCTGTAATTTGTGGATGAATGAAAAGAGATGAAGTTTCAAGGGATAAGCCCTGCAACAAAATAACAACGAAATTATTAAGATTTAAACGTGTTCGCAACAAAAAATAATTTTCCGGCAAGCGCACTAAAATGGTTTTTGCTTGCTTCGTTGTTCCATCGTATAGGGCAAAAATCGGTGCTTTTGGTTCGCTGCGCTGTGTGCAGTGCCCAAGGCCTAGGCTCTACTATGGCCTGGCCAGAATGAAAGTTCCGCTTTGTACACCTGTCTTCCGAATGATCCGATACAGGTATACCCCATTTTCAGGGAAGAGATCAGTGGGGAAATATTGCAGGCTTTCCGAGTCGTTTGCCGTCACACGCCGTTGATGAATCAAAACCCCGCTCGCGTTAAAAATCTGAATATCAAAGGGCTCGCTGCCGGGCAGGCTCAGCCATATGCCTTGGTTTGAAAACGGATTGGGGAACCAATTGCCATCTGTTGTGCCGGTTCTTACTGGCGTCAGTTGCGGTTTATAGGCTTTTCCAAATGCATCGTAGCACAAGGCCGGGGTAGGGGTGTTTTGGAGTTGGAATATTTCTTCCGGATTGCCTTGATCGGGTATTTCAAAGTACAACCTGAAGAGTTGTACCCTGTGTGTGCTGTTTAACCACTCCATGCAAAAGGGGAGTTTTCCCTGTTCCAGTAAATTTAAATTGAAGTGCTCTGCACTGCAATCGGCATTGGTTTCCAATCGGATGTTTTTTAGTGCCGCAGGATCGAATGCCAGGGTAAATTGCAAGCCAGCAAGTTCGGCGCTTCCAGCATAAAAATCAGCCATCCAACCGTTACCAGCCCGTTGCAGCTGGTAGTACAGGGGCCATGTTTCGAGATCCGACCGGTCTTCCAATTCGGTGGACGTGAACGGGTTAACCGTACCGTTTAAGTCGCCGATTTTAATGCCCGTGAAATTTGCCCCGGTATAGGGGTCAGCGCTGGTATTGATCAGCAGGCTTTCTGGAAAATTATCCATAAAAGGAAACTCCGGATGGGCAAAAACAAAATCAGTAGGCACAAACCGCCAGGAAGTATTGCTGCTGAACACCGTGTCAATACCCAGGATGAGCCTCCGCAAAGAAACGATGTCGAACGTGGTAATGGTGTTGGAGTGGTTGGCATCAGCAGCAATAAGCTTATACGGGCTATCGAGGGTGTCAATGGCAAGAATATGCTTGGAAATCAACACCAGGTCGAAGGTCGTTACGCCATTCAAGGGGTTATCGTTCCGATATGGCGTAAGCGTAATGGTATCACAACCCGGCACTGCCGGCAATAAAAACTGCCCATTGCTGCCTGGTGGGTTGGCATTCACACTTACATTGCTGACGCCAAGCCCGTTTTCGGTTTGAATATTTCCCGACACCGACACCGTGGTATTGGTGCCGGACTGTAATGAAAAGAGCGAGTCGACGGGCATGGTCCATATGCCACGGCCAAAAGTGGCGGCCATAATTTCGTTGCGGGCGATGTTTAGTTCCAGGTCGAAAACGGGAACGAAAGGCATGTTGTTGCCCAGCCTCGTCCATGCATCACCCCTGTTTAAGCTGAAGTAAGTGCCGGCATCGGTGCCCACCAGCAAGATCGAATCGGCATAACCCGGAAGCACCAGAATATCGTTAACGGGTACCTGCGGAAGATTGGAGGAAATGTCGGTCCAGTTTTGGCCATTGTTGTCGGAGCGATGTACGTGGGGAATGTCTTCGTTGTCGCGAAAACCAGAATGGGTGGTGTAAATCCGGTTGACGTTTACAGGCGATCCTACTACCGCTGTTACCCAACGATTGGGAAGCCCACTGGTCAGGTTGCTCCAGTTGCCATTGGGCTCGCGTCGCCAAACATTGCCATCGGAGGTTCCGGCAAACAACTTACCTTCCAGAAGGGGGGATTCGCTCATGGCTGTGACGGTATGAAAGCGATCACCAAATATGTTACCATCGGTGAGGTCGGGCGAGATGTTGCCCCAACTCTGTCCATTGGAGGAGGCGTAAGCCCGATAAGTGGCGGCATAAAGTGGGTGAACGCCGAATTTGCTGATAAAGAACGGGGCATCCCAGCTGCAACGGTCGCCAGTCCCAAAAGCTGTAGTACCAAACGCCCAGCTGTCGCCGTTGTCTTGTGTGCGGTGAACGGCACCGTTTTGAATTTCCACCCAGAATTGCTCTGCATTGTTGGGGTCGAAGGCTACGTGAAACCCATCGGCCGAAAAAACACTGACCCAATTGTTGATACCGGTGCCATTGCCTTTTTGGACGCCATTGTCCTGCGCCCCACCCCAGTAAACATCGGGGGTATGCGGGTTGTAGTTGACATGGTAAAAAGCAGTCGTCGGCAGGTTTTTACTTTTGGTCCAGGTTATATTGGGCATTGTATTGGCATACATGCCACCATCGGTAGCCAGGTATCGCTTTCCGGAAGGTGCAAAGACCATGTCGTGGCAATCTGCATGCGCTCCGGCCCCTATCAGCCAACTGTTGGTGCCCGGCGCTTTGCGCCAGGTCAGGATGCCCAGAAAATACCAGTCGTCGTCGTTGTAAGTATTGACCCGAAATTTTCCAAAATACCAGCCAAAGTCGGCGTAAGCATCCTGCAAGCCACTGATGTTGATGGGTGTCCAGCCTTGTCCACCGTTTATCGATTGGTACAGTCCGCCGGGGCGCGAAAGCGTGTCGACGTACACGACAAATATTTTATCGGGGTTCTGGGCCGACATTGCAAGGCCCGTTCTGCCCATAATGCCAGTAGGTAACCCACCGCCGAGTTGGCTCCAATTGGCGCCCCCATCGCTGGATTTGTAAACCTTGGCATGGGGGCCATAAATAATCGACTCCTGATTGTTCCGGATGCGATCCCAGAAGGAAGCATACAGGATTTGCGGGTTTTGAGGGTTGAGCAACAGATCGGATGCGCCAGCCTGATCGCTAATGAAGAGTTGTTGTTGCCAGCTCAATCCTCCGTCGATGCTCTTGTAAATGCCCCGGTGATTGTCGCGCACATAGGGTGTACCCATCGTGGCGGCATAGAGTATATTGGTGTTGGTGGGGTCAATCGCAATTTTAGAAATGATGCCTTCCTGGCCCAAGCCCAGGTACTGCCAGGACTCACCGCCATCGGTGCTTTTGTAGATTCCATTGCCGTTGTAAACGATGGAAGGGATATTCACGTCTCCGGTTCCTGCATATACCACGTCTGGGTTAATGGGGTCGAACTCGATATCGCCGATGGCCAGTTCTGTATTTTGATCAAAAACGGGATGCCAGGTAACCCCGGCGTCGGTGGTTTTAAAAATGCCACCACCTGAAAAACCCGCCAAGATGATGTTCTCATTGGTTGGATGAATGGCCAACGTGTTCAGTCGTCCGGCTACATTTGCCGGACCCTGTTGGGTCCAGGCTACTTCATTGGTACTGCCGCATCCGCTGCTGCGTTCTGCTACTGCGGTTTCCAACCTTGCCTCCTGAATGGCATTTCGCCACCCACGCCAATCAAAATCGCGATCGGGAAAAGAGCGCTGCAATGAAAACTGATCATAGGGCTCCATTTTTTCCTGCAGTGCAGTGCTGAGTGGTAAACTGCTTTTGCAGGCACTCATCAATATGGCTAAAAGGAGAAGGATTAAAAGGTAGCATTTGTGCATGGGACCGGTCTTTGATTATTTGAAAGTGTAAAAATACCCACCTTTTAGCCATGGATGCAAGTGTATCGACAGAAGCGCTGTAATTTTATACCCTAATTTGCTCCAAAATGCTTTTTCTTGTCAGTTCCATCCTGTGTTCTGTGCTGCTTGGCTTCCTGTTTAAGTTGTTCCCGCGCTTTGGCATAGATACCTTTCAGGCCATTGTATTCAACTATTTCACCTGTGTAGCCGTCGCCTGGTTGAGCTCTGGGGTCTTGCCCTATCGGGGTGGCGACATGCTGCAACCCTGGTGGCCCTATGCTGTTTTTTTAGGATTAATTTTTATCACTGGGTTTAATGCTGCTGCGTTAACGGTGCGTTATTTCAGCGTGACCCTGAGCCAGATCATGCAAAAAATGTCGATCCTGCTCACCGTACCTTTTGCCATTTTAGCCTATCATGAATCGGCGGGCTGGCTAAAAGTGCTGGGAATTGTGCTCGCACTTGGCGCTATTGTTTTGGTCAACTGGCCCAATAAAAAAGCCCCCGGCGCGGTAAAACTCGGCCCAAGTTGGATTCCCATCCTTACCTGGGTACTGGCTGCAATCATCGAAATGGTATTCATTCGTGTAAAAGGCGAACATTATCTGGAAGGCAAGGATGCTGCCTTTATCACCACGGTGTTCGGAACGGCAGGAGTACTGGGCTTTTCCTATGCTTGTCTGGAGTGGTTCAACCGCCGCCGGGTATTTGCCTGGAAGCATGTACTGGCTGGAATTGTGTTGGGTATTCCGAATTACGGCAGCATGTACTTTTTATTGCGTGCCTTGGGTAATGGCTTGGAGGGATCCCTCGTTTTTCCGCTGACAAATGTGGGTATTATCCTTCTTACAACCATTGGGGCTGTTTCCTTGTTTCAAGAAAAACTCACCCGACTGAACTGGATCGGTGTAGGTTTGGCGCTGGCCGCCATTTTATCCATATCCATTTATTGACAACCTTATGGCCACCAACGAGCGTAATTCTTCCAACAGTTCGCTGCTTTTCCACCCGTTTAATGTCATGCTTAGCATTTTGTTGCTGGGGCTATCGGGCTTGTTTTTGGCCTTAACCCTTTCTTATGTGTACATCAGGGTTACCAATGGGGTAGTTCCGGTTCAACCTCCGGCGCTGTTTATTTTTAATACCATTGTTCTGTTGGCCAGTTCGTACACGATGATTCGCGCAAAACGCTGTTATCTGGACGATGACACCCCGGCGTATCAGCGCAACCTATTGTATACCATTCTTTTGTCTCTGGCATTTATGGTACTACAGTCTTTGGCCTGGTACCTGTTGTTTCAGCAAAACATCGGGTTAAATGCATCCACCACCACCGGTTTTTTATACGTCATTTCCTTTGTGCACCTGGCGCACGTTGTGGCCGGATTGCCTTTTTTGTTCCTTTTTTACCAGGCTGCGCGCAAACGCATGGTAGATCCCGTAACCGTGCTGGTTTATTTTTCCGACCCGGAAAAGCGATTGCGTTTGCAATTGCTCACACGGTACTGGCATTTTCTGGATATTCTATGGGTATACCTGGTGGTGTTCTTTTTGGTCAATCGCCTCCTTTAGGCCCTATACACAGCGCAATAAAAAACCCGCTGACCAGTACGGTTGCGGGTTGTATTTTACAAGCATGCAATGCACATCAGTGCATGACCTGAAATTTCGTAACAATTTGTCCGCTGTCGGTTTGAACCCGGGCAAAATAAATGCCGTCGGGGTAGTGCTGTACATCCAGTTGAAGGTGATCCTGTGCAAGCTGGCTCGATTGGAAAAATATTTTTCCGGCTACATCGCTGATAAGGATGCCGCGCATTGTTTCGTTGCCGTTGAGGTGAATGTTAAGGTTATCGCGGGTTGGGTTGGGGTAAATGAATAAATCCGATGCTGCAGCAGGTGCCGCCGACCGGTTTTCAGCCCAATCCAGGGGTACTTCGAGGGAAGTAGACGCGCCTTGCGTAACGCTGCTGTTGCCCCACATAAAGGTTGGATCGATGGTAATTTGAAAGCTGGGTTTATCTTCCGGCTTGGTGATGTCAACAATATCGATGATGATGAATCCAAACGTTCCAATGGAGCCAAAACCGTGGGCGCTAACACCACTGGTACGGGTAAAGGCTGTTTCCAACCGACCTTGTGAAGGGTTTTTCCAAAAATTCAGATAAGGTGCATTGCGGTTGATCCAGCTGTTCTCGTAGAAATTCATGAACATGGCGGAATCCACAATCGTAGGGCTCAGACTTACATCAAAACTGAAACCATAAAGGTCTGTTACAGGGAAGTCTTCGTTGCCAAGTGCCAGGGTCACTTCAACATAATCACCGACACCGGGGTTCGGTGGATTAACGCTCATGAAAAAAGGCAAGCCCTTTCCGATGGGGGTAGACTTGGGCAACAAAGCATCGGTCTGGTTGTAGAACACACTGATGGCGAGGGTATCTTCTGCGGTAATTTGTCCGCTGCCATCTGTGTCACAATGCTTCAGGTCATATTTTGCTTCGGTGTAAGGGTAATCCCAGTTGGCTCCGCTTTGGCCGTACCATTCCAGTGCGGCGTTGGGCCGGGGAGTACCCAGAAGTCCCATGAAGTAGCCCAAAGGAAGAATGTCTTTGTTGTTGACAATACCATCGTGGTTTACGTCGCCAACCCAAACGCAGTTGTCGAGACAATACGGTGCAGTTGCCGTTTGGGAACTCACCACATTGGCCACCACCTTGAACGATTTGCACTGCCCGGTAGCATTTATACAGTATTTGAGCTCAAATTCATCAGCACCCAAAAAATTGCCGAATGGTGTGTAAATCAACAGATTATAGCCACTAATGAGCTGTCCGTTCAGGTTTTGGGTGGTAAAGCCAGGGTAGAAATGGCATTCTCATGCTCGGGGGAATCAATTATCTCGAAATTAAAACCCGTAAATGGGATTTGATAATTGACCACGAGTGGCGTACCCATCAGAGTGGTCAGATCAAAAAGCTCGCGAGAAGGCTCCTGGTTTCCAACGATGATATTTACGGTGCCGGTTTCCAGGTTGGGAATAAATAAGTTCCCTATTTTGTAATAGAAAGTAGCCACACCCGAAAAGCCCGGGTTAGGCGTAAAGGTTACATTTCCGCCGCCGGTGGTGCCGCTGATGGTTCCCGGGAAATTGCTCGGAACAACCCAGCCTTTAACCGTCAGGTTGCCAATATCGTTGCTGCGAACATTGAAGGAGATCGGCTGGTTGACAGGGGTGAATGCCAGATCCTCAATGGCCATGTTGTTCTGTCCGGGCGTACCCAGAACCGTCATAAGTACCGTTTTATAGGCTGCCGGAGAAAAGTTATTGTTCACCAGCACAAACTGATCGGAGCCGGTATAATTTAGGTCAGGATCGTATCGGAATGAATGGGCATTTGGCAAACTCAATGCACCATGTGTGGGCGACTGGAAAAGCGTATAACCAGGGTAACGTAGCGGGGTATGCAAAACAGTATTGCGGGCGGTGGCAATGCGAAGGGTATCGTCGCCGGGCGCGTTGTTGTCGTTAACACCAATATTCAGGGAGCCAGTGCTGCAGCTGCCCAAGGAATCGCAGACCTCGTAGTTAAGGTGTGCTATCCCAATGAAACCAGGACTGGGGGTAAACACCAGTTGGTTATTGCTTATGATTGCGCTGCCGTGATCGGCGAGTGGCACGCTGCTCAAGGTTAAGGGGGGGGCACTTCCTATGTCGTTGGCCAGTACATCAACGGTAACGGGTGTGCCCGTACCGGTGGTGGAAAAGTCGGCGTTAGCTCGCAGCAGTGAGGGATAAACAAAAACAGTATACGCTTGGTAACTCAGGTATGGGTAGGTGCCGATGTACTGGTATTCCAGCGTGAAGGTATCGGTTCCTGTGTAGCCTGGGTCGGGGGTGTATTTGATTTGATATTGGACGGGGGTGTTGTTGTTGCCAGCCTGGATGATGCTGACGTTGACCGTTCCATGTTGTGCAACCGGACTGGCAAGATAAACGTTGAGGTTGATGCCTGCCACCGTATCCTTTACGCTCAGGTTTTTTGCTGTTGACAAACGCTTGTAAGGGCCGTAGTTCTGTGCCGACACCGATAAGGCCAGCAACAGTAAAACGGCCATCCCAGCTGCTCGCATCAGAAAAGGATGACGTAAAAAAGATTTCATGGTTAAGGTTCCGCTATTTTTAACGTCCAAAAATAGAAAATCCCTTTCACAACTGAAAGCGGAACCTGAAAAAAAGGTACATTTGTGAATGGATCTATTATTGTTTGAAATGAAAAAAAATATGTAAACGGTTCACAATTAAAATCATGGCTTAAATTGTTGGCGTGCACTCCCAATAATTGTGAAGTACTTATTTTCGTGTTTTAAATAATGTCCGATTTTCTTTTGTTACCAGATGAAGTAGGGGGTAAACCTGTTTCATGTCACCAATAACCTGATGCCAGAAAGCAATTCAACTACCAATAAAGTTTTTCAAACATTGGCATGTCTTTCAGGGCAGGAACGACGGCGTTTGCTGAAATACCTCACATCTGCGGCCTTTAACCAAAGCGACAGTTTGATTCGTCTGTTCCAGTATTTCTCCACCGAGTTAGATGCTGGACATGCTGCGTTTTCTCGCGAAAAAGCCTGGATGCACCTGCAACCCGGGCAGGTATTCGAGGATGTCAATTTCCGAAAATATTGCTCTGATCTTTTGAAACTCGTGGAGGCCTTTTTGGCGCAGGAAAATTTTGAGGTCAAAACAGGGCGGTATCAGCTTGAATTGCTGGATTCCGTGGTGCAGCACAAGATAGAACCCTTGTACAATTCTGCTATCCGGCAGGCAAAACGGACGCTGGAAACCGCAGCGTACAAATCTTCAGAAACTTATTACCAGTCGTATGAGTTGGAGCGCTTGTATTACAGCATGCAGGATTTTGACGTTCGGGTAAATGTGCGGGCCAACCTGGAAGAGATTTCCAGCAATTTGGATGTCTTTTACTGGATTGAAAAACTCAAATTGTACATCGCGGTCATAAGTCAGCGCAAAACCGGGAATTTTGAATATAAAATCCAGTTTGTCGATGAACTCCTGGCCTTCCTGGCCAAGTATCCGGTGGAAACAGTACCCGAGCTGGCCTTGTATTACTACTCTTTCCTGACCATTTTCGAGGAAAACGAACTGAGCCACTACCGGAATTTTCGCCGTGTCCTTGATCAATACGGCAAGAACCTCCCCCCACAAACGGCCATCGAACTGTACGATTCAGCCCTGCATTACTGCACAGGCAAGCTCAATAAGGGCGATCGGTTTTTTATGCAAGAGCATTTTGACATCTTTGTGGAGGCCATCGAAAAGGGCATATTCATGGTGAATGGGGAGTTGGCCCCCTGGCGCTTCAACAACGCCGTTGGCGTCGCCCTTGGGTTGGGCAAACTGGAATGGGCGGAGCGTTTTGTAGAACAGTACAAAGACATGCTACCGCAGTCGACCCGGCAAAACACCTATGCGTTTAACCTGGCCAGGGTTTATCGCTTTCAGGGGAAGTACAAAGAAGTATTGCAATTGCTGAGCGATCTGGAGTACGAAGACATTGGCTATAACCTGCTCAGTAAACGCATGGTCATCATGACCTATTACGACTTGGATGAATTCGATGCTCTGGAATCCTACATGGAATCGTTTCGGGTGTTTCTGAACCGGAACAAGGGCATTCCTGCCATGCGCCGGCGCAGTTACCTCAATTGGCTGAAATATGTTCGACGGCTTACCCGTTTATTGCCTGGCGATAAATCCGATCAAGCAGAATTGAAAGCTGAAATCCTCCAAAACAAGGCGGGCATAGCCAACCATGAGTGGCTGCTGGAAAAGCTGGGCGAACTGTAGCCTTCTTCCCCTGTTATACTCGAAGTAAAATGGTTTGCGAATGCCCACGTGTCCTCAGTCCTCCTGGCTGCGTTATAAATACTCGCCGATGCCCTGTATCGTCTGCTTTTTATGCCTTGCCATCAGAACTGGTGCCTGCGCGATAATTTTCGCAAACCACTTTACTTCGAGTATAATTTTACGGTAACTGCAGGCGGAATGACAATTTTTGCCGGGCACTTCCGTTATGAAAAAGCAATTTCAACCGCTTTAAGGCGTTTCTGGAATACAAAAGTAAATTCATGGTACCAAGGATTATCCTGCGCCTCATTGGCGCTTTTTTTTGTTGTTTACTGGCATTGCAGCCCTTGCACGCACAGGGCGGAAAAGGGAAAAAAACAGCGCCGATTACGCCAGAAGCTCAGCTGAAAATTAAATCGGCCGAAGACACCCTCCTTGTGCTGGCCTTTGCCATCGTTAATGATTCGGATGAAATGCAGCGGTTTACAGCCTGTCGGGCATTTATAAGCTATCTTGTTCAAACGCTCAAGACACCGAGTTCTTTTCAATACCCTTTCGGCAGGCTGAACAGCATTTCCATTCTTTGTCCCCCCGACAGTAGTTTCAGGGTTTTCAGTTGGCAGCTTTTTGTCAATGATTCCACCTACCGCTATTATGGCGCCATTCAAATGAATACAACCGATCTGAAGCTGTTTCCGCTAATCGACCGGAGTTTTGAAATGGAAGACGATGCTGCGACAAGCGTACTTCCTCCCGACAAATGGTACGGAGCCCTGTATTACCATTTGATGGAACTGGATGCTGGCCGCAACAAACAATACCTGCTGTTTGGGTTCGACGCTTTTCATTTTTATGAAAAACGAAAAGTGTTGGAGGTGTTGCAGTTTGATGAAAAAGGGGAGCCAAGTTTCGGTGCGCCCATTTTTAACCGGAAAACTGCGGATGAGCCGATGGCTTCAGAACCCGATATGCGGATGATTTTACAGTATGCTGCCGAAGCACCCATCCGGCTGAATTGGGATGAATTGTACCAAATGATTTTATTCGATCACCTCATTCCAATTCCAAGCCCTTACGGTCAGGGGCTGGTAATGGTACCCGATGGAAGTTACGATGGCTTCAAGGTGGCGAAAGGCCGACTCGAATATGTTGACAAGGTATTCAATGACGTGAACGAATCGGTTCCTATGCCCGAACCGATATTGGACAAACGGAAAGGCAAAGATATTACCGGAAGGAAAAAGAAGGAATAGTGTCTATTATAAGGCAAAAGATTTACGCGTGCGTTTCATTTTGTATAACCCGAACACGTTAGACCTATGTCAATAAAAAAAAGCGCCCGACGGAATTCCGTCGGGCGCTTTTTTTATTAAAAATTATATCAAGGAGCGTTAACGCAAACGCTTAGCGCGTTACCGTCACATCACCACGGTACAGCAGCACGCGGCCATCCAGGAATTTTACTTCGATGATGTAGATGTACACACCTGGGCTTACATACGAACCGCGATGTTTTCCATCCCAGCCTTCGGCAAAATTGTCGCCGTCGGGTAGGAAGTTTTCGCGTTCATACAGCAATTCGCCCCAACGGTCGTACACCTGCATGTAATTCACCAGTTCGACGCCTTTGCCTGCAAATACATTGAAGTGGTCGTTCAAGCCCTTGGTGTTACCCGGCAGGAAGATGTTCGGGATGTATATGTTCCGGTTCGGATCGATGCGGATGAAAACAGTTCCTTCTCCGGTGCAGCCATTGGCATCCCAAACCTGCAATTTATACGATTCAGAGCTGGTGGTAAATACCCATGGGGTGAGGGTGTCTGGGTTGCTCAGGGTGGCAGAAGGCGTCCATTGCAGCATGTCAACCAAGGCTCCGAGCACAGTTGGCGGAAGCCGGATGGAGTCGCCCAGTGCTACCGTAATTGCAAGCGGGTCGAAGATGACCGGGATTTTCTCTGGCTCGTAAACAAAGATGGTATCGATGGTTTCGCATCCCTGGTAGTCGAAATAACTGACATAGTGCTTTCCACCGGTCATGATCTGTGGGAAGTTGATGTCGAGTTGTACGCCATAGTCGAGGCTGTACAGGAAAGGGCCACCAGAGCCACCGTAAATGGTATCAATCCGCAGCGTCGTTTGGTCGCCAAAACACGTCAGGGAGTCCCATGGTAAAATGGAACCGATAACCGGAGGCGGATCTTGCAGGAACAGCGTATTGATTCCGGTACAACCATTGGCATCCGTAACGGTGATGGCGTAGTTGCCGGCTGCCAGGTCTGTTATGATCGCTGTATTGCCAATCACATTGCCCATATCATCTTCCCAGCGGTAATTGTAATTGGGGGTGCCGCCATTTGCGATAACGCCCAATTCACCATTGGTTAAACCTGCGCAATCGTTTTGCATAGAGTTCATAGGGTCAACACTTACCGAAATAGGAGCTGGTTCATCAACCGTTACGCTGGCAGTTCCGGTACAACCCTGACTGTCGGTTATGGTTACCAGATATGGCGCGGTAGCGGTTGCAGCGGCCAGGCCACTGATGGTAGCGGTTGTGCCGCCATTCGACCATAAGTAGGTATATAAACCAGGATTACCCCCTGTAGGAACTATTGTAGCAGTACCATCCATGCCGCCATTACAAGTAATATCGGTGGCGGTAATGGAGGATGCTGCCACTGGCGCTGGGCTGTCGATAAAGATAGAATCAACCCGGAAACAGTTGTTCTGGTCGGTAATGGTTACAGAAGTGTAACCCGGACAAAGGTCTACCCGAGCGGAGTCGGCTAAGCCAACATCTTCCCAAATGAAAGAAAAGGTGCCCTGGCCACCGTTTCCACCGTAAAAAGCGGTAATGCTTGCGGCGCCATCACATACATTGGAACAGGTCGCCTTATTATTGGTAATGGCAATCGAACTTACTATAGGTGGCGGGTTAAGCAGGTTAAAGGTGCCTACCAGGGTACATTGGGTTGCGTCGGTAACCGTCAGTGAATAGGGGCCGGCAGCTACATCAAGCAGAATCGGACTGCTTGGAGAAGGAACCGACCACTGGAATGTGGTATAGGGTGGATTTCCTCCCATTATACCAACAGCAATCGTACCATCAGGATATCCGAAGCAGGAAGGCAGTGTAAAGGTGGTATCGGAGAAAAACAGGACCTGTTGCGTTGCTAAACTTACGGTATCGGTATTGGTGCAACCGTTGGCATCTGTAACCACTACTACATAGGTGTCGCCATCCAATCCGCACACCTGAGCGGTGTTGCCAATCGGTGTGCCGCTCAAAGTTGTCCAGTTGAAACTGGTTGCCGAGGGTGCATTGGCTTGCAAGCATCCATCGGCGCCACATTTTACCGAAACGGAGTCGAAACTGGTGATGGCTGGCGCCAGCGGTAACGATAAGGTAATACAAGCAGTATCAACACAAACGCCCGCAGCATCGCTATAGGACACACAATAGGTGCCTTCGCTGAGGTTGCTGAGGGAAGGGCCAGGTGTTAGCCCAATCCAGAGATAGGTGTAAGGGCCGCCGTTGCCACCCGTTGCCTGAACGGAGACAGAGCCGTTGGTTACACCAGCACAGGTTGGGTTGACAAGGCTTACTGTATCCAGGGAAAGAACCGGTGGTTCAGTGATCACAAAGGAAGCAGTATCGGAGCATCCGGCAGCATTGATGGCAAATACACTGTAATTGCCCGGCCCCAGGTTCATGTTGTCCGAACAAGTTGGCGTATCCATTTGGTTGCCGTTAGGGCCAAACCAGAAGAAAGAATAGTTGGGACTAGGGAAGCCGGGAATTCGGTGACACAAATAGCAATATCACCATTACCCAGGCCAAAACAAGAAACGTTGTTTACAGAGATGGTATCAATGGAAACATCCAGCGCGTTGCTTACCTGCACCTCATTGGTATAGGTACAACCATTCATATCAGTAACCGTAACCTGATAATAGCCGCCAGACAAGCCCGAGAGGAAGTAAGGGTTGCCCGTGCCTGATCCTGCTTGTGCAAAGGGTGGGTTGCCGCTTTCTGAGAAGGTCCAGTCGAAATTGTAAAAATTGCCCGGGAAGGGTGTGCCACCGCTGGCGGTGAAGGTAATGGAGCCATCCGACACACCAGAGCATGTGGCTGGCGTAAGCTGGATATTGGTACTGCCTACAGCAGCGGGTTGGCCCAATGTGCCTGATGCCGTTGCGGTACAACCCGTGGAAGCCTGCGTAATGGTAACGCCGTAATTGCCTGCGCAAACTCCGTTTTGTACCTGCATGCCCTGCATGGGAGCATTGGCTGTCCAGGTAAATCCAAAATCAGGTCCGGCAGGAGGTGGAACCTGTGTACTGCCTACAAATACATTGGCTGTTATGATACCACTACATTGATTGTTGCACAGTGGCGGCAGGGAAAGGTCGAGGGAAGCGCCTAAAATGGGTATGTTGATGACCACGGTATCCGCAATAAGGGTGCCGAAACCATCAGCATCGGTCACCCTGATTTCATAAGTGCCTGCCTGAAGTTGGGGGGTCGTGTAGGTTCCTCCGGAGTTAAGGATGGAAGCATTTGCATTGGCGCCGGTAGGGATTTGCTGCCAAATTACCTGGAAAGGTGCATTGCCACCCGTGGCGGTTACTTGTATGGCTGCGGTGCCCAAACAGGTCGTATCGATTATTTCATTGGTCACCATAAATACCTGATTGGCAATACATATGGAGCCGGTATCCACGGAAACAGCCAATGGAATACCCAGAGAATTTTCGATTTGAACAGCCGTCGGGGAATTCAGGATGTTGAGTGGGCTACACTCGCCAAGTTGCCCCAAAGCATTGAAGCAGACCTCGAAAAGGGTTTCTCCCGCTGGGATGGTGGCGCCATTATTGAGTGCGTTGTAGTACAACATCCCAAGTCGTCCGCTACCCACCTGATTCTGGTTGAACTGAACGTCATCATCAGCTTCAGAGATCAGCGGGTGAATATTTTGGAAGCCAGTGAATTGCAACACGTTGGGATCCCAGGTAAGGGAAAAGGACGCACCGACAACATCATTAAATCCCGTTGTGGTGATGGGTATACAGATTTGAGATCCTACCGGAGTGGTCGCATTGGGCAATGTTAGCACCACGTTGTCGCTGGGGTTGCAGGTGCCCATGGTGATTTGGAAGGTATGGCCGCAGCTTTTTCCATCCTCGACAACTACATTATACGTGCCGGCCTGAGGGACGGAGAAGATAACGTCGGCGCTGTGAAACAGTTGCGATTGCTGGGTGTGTATCACCGCTTTTACGTTGGGGTCACTCGCCAAGGTAATGCTAATGGTATAAGTCGAACTCGAACTGTATTCCGGAAAGCCACCGCGTACACGGAACTTGCCCAGACAATCGTTGCCCAGATAGGCTGTAGAAATGCCGCTGGCGGTAATGGCATTGAGGTAAACGACAGAAAATTCGGCTGCCGTGTTGACATTTACACAAGGCCCTGGGGGGAAGCCGGGCTGGCCGGATTCATAAGCCTGTGCTGCAAAATTATCGACCGTAATAGGGGCAAAATGCAGTAGGACGGGCTGTCCGCCGTTAAAAGCCGTCTGTAAACTGCCATTGTTGACAAACTGAATGTCGCCACTGGGCTGGCCAAAAGCGATCCAAATGCCATTGGCAGCGCCGGGGGTAAGACAAGGATCGGTTAGTACCGTCTGCAGGTTGTCCCCAATGATAGTAGGCGGGCAATTGTAAAATGCCCAGCCAATACCGGCTGGCGTCGCAGGGTTAGGGTCGCCCGTAAGATCGGAGTCGCCGTTGTGGTCAATGAAAATAGAATCACCAAAACAAAGGTAAATGGTGTCCAGCATGGCATCATTGCTCTGGCCGGCAAAAGCACCCAATTGGAATGTTCCGGCAAAGCCACACACCATTTCCGAGGAATTGGGCGTGAATTTGGGTTGCACCGGTTGCGGCACCTGAATATTTTTCGGGACCTGGGCGTGGATTACCGTCGTTGTGAAGGACAGGCAAGCGAGTAGGGGATTAGAAGTTTGTGCATGCGCGTAGGTAATTTAACAATGGTTAATGGATCCGTTCCAAACGATTCCGAGATACAAAACTGTACTGGGGTGCTGTCTGAAACCCCGTTTTTTAACGTTGGCAAGCCATGGTTGGCACAAAAACCTGGCAATCAGTGAATTTATGCGGCCGCAAAATTAGTCATTCGGACTGCATCCAACATATATTAATCATACAAATGTTTATTCAAATCGTATATTTAACACCTGGCGCCAAAACGATGTTTTAACGCCTTTTATTGTCGTTGATTTCGATTCCATTCCTTCCCCGCCAGAATTACCCTTTCTACCGGATCGGTGCCGAAGGCATAGGGAAGGAAGGCTATGGAAGACATTGGTTTGCTGATCATCAAATTGGCAATTTTCCCTGGCGTAATGCTTCCATACTGATCTGCCATTTCAAGGGCTGCTGCACCATTGATGGTAGCCGCGTGAATGGCTTCTTCGGGCAGCATTTTCATGTGAATACAGGCCAAAGATAATACGAAAGGCATTCGCCCGGAAGGTGTAGATCCAGGGTTGAAATCGGTCGCTAACACCACGGGCAACCCGGCGTCAATCAAATCTCTGGCTGGAGCGTAAGGCAGTCCCAGGAAAAAAGAACACGACGGTAACAGTGTGGGAAAAGTGCTGGCATGCTGAAGGGCCGCAATTTCAGCTGCTCCACAGTGTTCCAGGTGGTCTACTGAGATGGCCTGGTTGGCAATGCCCACCTGAACACCACCTGAATAATGCATCTGGTTGGCATGGATGCGGGGTTTTAAACCGTATTGCGCGGCTGCTTTCAGGATCCGGTCAGTTTCCTCCACCGAGTAAAAGCCGCGTTCGCAAAAAACATCACAGTAATCTGCCAGACCTTCTGCTGCAATCTTGGGCAGCATTTCATCGATAACCAATTTAAGGTACCCTTCCCGGTTGGTCTTGAATTCCGCAGGCATGGCATGCGCGCCCAAGAAGGTGGCTTTGATGGGGATGGGACTGATCTTTTTGAGCTCCCGGATAACGCGCAGCATTTTTAGCTCACTGTCCAGGGTAAGTCCATAGCCGCTTTTTATCTCTACCATCCCTGTCCCGTAGCCGATAATCTCTTCCAGGCGATTCCAGGCGCTTTCAAGCAATTGTTCGGCTGGCATTGACTGAAGTTTCCGGGCAGAATTCAGGATGCCACCGCCTTGTGCCGCGATGTCTTCGTACGACAGCCCCTTGATCCGGGACACAAATTCTTCCTCCCTGCTGGCCGCAAAAACCAAGTGTGTATGGGAGTCGCACCAGCTGGGGAAAACAAACCGATCATTTGCGTCCAGAGTTGTATCCGCCCGTTCCGGGCAGCCCGGCATGCTCCCATAGGAGTGGATGGTGTCGTTTTCAACCAATAGCCAGGCATTTTCGAGCACTGGAAGTTGAGCCATATCCTTTCCGCGCACAGCGGCAGAAGCCTCCTGAACAGCCAGTACAAGACCTTTTATGTTTCTGATGAGTAAGTTTGCCATAAAATCAACTGGATATTCACTTTTGGTATTGCGCCCTGGCTTTGCGATGCAAACTTATGTTTTAGTTTGTGGGCGCCCCAATGATGCAGGTTGGGTTTGAGTAGAATCCCCATCATTAAAGTCAGCGTATGGTGGCATTTGATCTGACGTGATAGGTTAAAACCAACCGTGACCAAAGTTAAAAGGAATTTAAAAAAATACAGATTAGGTTCTTTTTCGGGCTTTAGGCTTTGCCTGAAAGAATTAAACGATTGGTTTTCAATGTATTAGTTTTCGTCAAAATAATCGTTGAAAACAAGGTACTTGTTGTTAAAAAAGGTGTTCAAAATTTAAGGCTAATATTCCGGGGATTTGATCTGGTATAATATTTCAACAGGAGATCGAACCGCAAGACCATGGCCCCAGGACTTAAGTCCAGCTTTCAGGATGTGGTATTGGTTTATTCCGCCGCAAAAGTATGTAATTTTGTCCGGCCAATTATAGGATTACTGCCATTTACACCGTTTTACTTGCTATGATGAAAAGACTTCAATCGATCCTTCTTTTTTTACTCCTACTCTTGTTGGGCAGCAGTGCTTGCAATTCAAAAAAAATATGCCAGTACAAACCTGCACCGATTTTTGAAAAAGGGTTGCCGCATACCTCCGATTACCGCTACGAGCAATCTGGTGTGCAATCGCTGGAAAGCATGTGGCTGGAACGTGGCGTACTGGTTGAAGTCTACCAGGAGGTTTGCGATGCCACCCAGCAGGAGTTTCGGTTCACCGTTCAGGGGCTTCCGAGCAGTTCAAGGCTTGGCCCGATTCCCTGTGGTTCAAGGAGGCCAGCCGGGAGATGGTATACCTCAGCGGACTGGGGCCAAACCAAACCGGCCTTAAGCCCTGGGCAGATGTACTGGATGCTGCGCGGGATGGTATGAAACTGGGGGAGGATTTTGAAGTTCAAGGTGGAATAAAAATCCGGGTCGACAAAGTCATCGGCCCGGATCAAAGTACTTTATTGCTGGTGTTAAAGCAAGAATAGCAATTAGACTTGTTGTCATTTCATGCAAACGCCCCTATCACAACAAGTCTATTTATTGCACTACCACCATGCGCTTTATTATTACACCTTTTTCATTCTCCAACATCAAAATATAAAAGCCTGCAGCCAGGTTGAGGGTGGGGATGTCTACATCGAATTCACCGGGGGCAAAACGCATTTGCTCTTGGTAGAAGCATTTTCCGGAAGCATCCCGTACACAAACCTTGACGTCCATCTTTGCATCGTTGACGATGAGCAGATTGGCTGGAATACCGCTAATGACTGGGTTGGGGCTGAGTTCAACGAGGGTCAGGCGCTCCAATTCATTCGTCGCTGTTAGGTTTTTGGTTCGGAAAACACCGGTGCTGCTTTGGTTGTCGGAAATGCAAAGGTCCCATTCATTGTAGGCACGGACGCGCCAGTAGAGCACCCGATTGTTGGGTATGCTCTTCGTCACAACTGCAGTGGAGGTATTGTACACCGTGGCGTTGTACAAATAAATGGGAAAAGTAGGCGAAAGCCCAATCTGAACGGTATAATAAGTGGCATTGGGAACTGGTTCCCAGTTCAAGACCACATTATTGTATTGGGCATACTGCGAATCAACCGGGCTGATGAGTTCTACCACGGCATCCTCGGGAATGCTCGGGCCCGGATCAGTTTCCTGCAGGTAAGCGCTGTGCTCGGTCATGAGGTTCATGCGCATCGCGTCAATTTGCTCCGGGGTGAATCTGGAGGTGCAGGCATCCAGCGAATAGCCCATGATCAGCGTCGCATCAGAGCGAAAAGATACGCCGTCGGGGTCTTTTTGCAATTGTGTACTTTCCTTATCGTTGTTGCAAGACCACCTGTAGTTCAAGTAATCCGGGCGCGTATCGCAAAAACGGTCGCCAGAAATGTAACAATTGGAAGTATCGGTTTTTTCCACAGGATAGCCAGAAATAGATTCCGGTGCAGCAGTGCTGAAATTCCAGTCAAAACCCTCCCAACCAAAGAAAGGGTGGGGGAGTGAAAGGTGGTCCCCTGCCGCATGTGCCCAGGTGGAATTCCCAACGCCGGAACAAGATTTTCCCATTACAATGGCATCCTGCCAGGAATAACCACAGTTGCCTGCCGGGTCGGATACGATGTAAGCGTTTACCCGATTTGGCAACTTGGTGCTGTTGATCAGGTCGGAACCACCCGACCAGTCGTGCTCGTACCAGCTGGAATTGTTATGATAAACAAAGGATTCGCCAGGATACAGGTAAAAAGAATGTGCGCAGCTTCATATTGCCCGTTCATTTCGCAAATGATTCGAAACGCCTGGTCTTGTGGGTAATAGCCTACGCCGGAATTGGTACCTACAATATGGATGGTTACCGGAACATATAGCCAGGTAGTATCCGCTCCGCCGCGCTCCTGTACCTCACTTTTATTGTCCTGATACCATTTCAGCCAGGGGGAATAGCCCGTGGTTCCACAGGGATGAGGCTCTTGCTGGGCTAAGGCTGCGGTGGTCAGGGAGCATAAGAAGAGAGATGTAAAGTAAATGCGTCGCAACATAAAATTTTTTATTCGTGGTAAAGGCTATAAACAAGCACCAGCAAAGATAGTTGACTTTGCTGTTAAACTGCTAAACTGAAAATCGTGTACGCCAGTGGGCGACAAAGCGATGTTATGGTTCAATCAAGGCCAGCGCAATGATTTTGGAAGCAGCACCTTTCTGTAAAACCATGCGGTGTATACCGCCGTGTTCAATGTTCTTCATCCAGTCAACGATGTTGGTTTTATCCCGAAATACCCTGGATTCCTGCAAGCACAAGCGGCCCAGTGGATCGTAAAGCCTGCAAACGATGGTTTCGTTTAGCCAGCTGTCGGGCAATTCGAGGGTAACAGGTTGCCCTGAGCGCAACAAGTTGGGATAGCATCGGAACCCATCAGTGTCAGGCGCACCCGTGCTACTGCTCATGCCATCATCGGTTTTAAAGATGCCCGAAGGAGAAAAATTGGTGCAGGTAAAGGTGTTGTTGAAGGCCCGTACCCGCCAATAGTACGTTTTGTTAGGGCTGAGTTGGCCTCCCAAAAAGGAGGTGTCGGTGGTTACGGTTTCAATTTCTTTGAGGGAAAAGGAACTGAAACGCGATGCCTGTACCAGATAATGGGTAGCGCCGGGCACCGGACTCCAGTGAAAACTAGTACCGGCAGCAGGTGCCAGTGTGCCACCAACGGGCATCAGCGGTTGCGAAACACCGTCGATCAGCGGGGCCGTAGGGCCAGGCGAAAGCCAGGATTGTTTGGTGCTCAATAAGTTGTTGCGCAAGGCCCCGATTTGCTCTGCCGAAAATCGGTTGGAGCACAGGTCGTTGGCGTACGACATGAAAAAGGAACCGTCGGCATAAAACTCGTTTCCGTTGGCATCTTTCAACTTGGTAAGACTATATCCTTGTCCGTCGCAATCCCAGCGGTAACTCAGGTAATCCGGGGGCGTATCGCAAAACTTATCCGCGGCTAAGGTGCAATTGCTGCCATCAAGACGTTCCACCAGCGCTGTGTCCAGTGGAGCTGGGGCAATGGTGTCGGGTTGAGCGTGAAAATGCGTATAATCATAGGTCAGGGTATCCGGGGTAGGGTTATTGAAGTTGTAGATTTTGCCTTCCCATCCGATGAAGGTATGTTGAAGGGTAAGGGCATGCCCAACCTCATGGGCCCAGGTATGGTCGTTGGGGCCAGAGCAGCCATTGCCCATTGCTATGCCTGCATACGGTATGTTGTAGCCGCAATTGCCCGCCGGGTCGCTGACAAAATAAATGTTGAGGGCATCAGGCACGTCATTGGCAAACATCATGCTGATGCCGTCGAGGATATCGTCGTGTGCAAACCAGGCGGTGCTGTCGATGTAGTTCCAATCGTATTTGAAATAAAACTGCACACCAGCGTCTGCATAATCCTGATTAAGCCGGCAAAAGGCATCCAGTAAGCGTTCTGCAGGTATACCGCCGGTGCCATTGTTGCGTCGGAGCAGGTGAATTTGCATGCCTGCATAAATGGTGTCACTGGAGCGCGAAGCGGCAAAATCGCCGGGTCGTTGCAGGTAATGCTCCAGCCAGGGGTCGGTAAAAGGAGCTGTTCCGCAAGGGGCCAGGCTGTTTTTTGATGGGTCCTGGGCTTTTCCAATTTGGGGAATCAGGGTCAAAAACACGAACAAGAAAAGGGCATTTAGCGATAACTTCATACTTTCTTACTTTACTTAAACGTTTTGAATTAGGCATTTGCCTTTGTCAGGAATAATTGCATGAACACAAGCCTGGATAATAATACGTGCCAAACAGCGCATAGTCGACCTAACGCCATGCGCGCCGAATCTGATGCAGGTGTCGTTTGAGGTGTTCCCGGTAGAATACTTGCATTTCCATCCAGCCCAATCTGCCCACCAGCGGATGCCGGTATACCGCCTTGTCGCCCAGTGATGCATCCATTTCCTCGAAAAAGTGGGTCCATTGCTGACGAATGGCCAGCCAGCGTTCTCTGGTAGCCTGGAAGGTGCTGTTTTCAGGCAGGGCTTCGGCAGCCACAACGCCAGGTGCTTTGAATTTAAACGGGAGATTGAGGTAGGCCCAGAGTTGGAAGGCCCGCCAACGCGATTTCCAGCCTGCTTTCTGAAAATCAGTGCTGTAATGAAGTTTTTTTCGAACGTATTGCAAACCCAGTTCTTCCGACACAATGATATGGTGTATGGTTTGAAGCGCCGACCAGCCTCCATCCGTTGGACGATGATTGAGCAGATCTTCTTTTTTTCACGGGCTTCCGCCAACACGGCGTTTACCTGTTGGTTGTAGGCTTCGTTGGCGGCCTGAATAGCGGAAAGGTTCATTTGTTGGTAGTTTTATAGGGCAAATAAAGCCAAATGTTGATAATTGCCGGCGCTTTCCCATCTTTAAAAAAGATTTTACCCAAATTTGCACTCCCTAAATGTTTTTGAGTACCCGATGAGTTTACGTACCGGATTGTTTGTGTTGTTGTTTTTCGGCAAAGGTTTGATGGAACCCTCAGGCGGATATGCCTTGTTTGCCCAAAAGAGTGTTTCTGCTGCTTCAGAAGACTACCTCACCGCTGTAGCAAAGCCGAACGATAATGTGACAATACTGCTTCGCCGTTACAATTTGTACGATTACGAATGCAACATCAACCAGTTTTTTGCAATTAACGGGTTAAAGGAAGACTATCGGCTGAAAGCAGGCGCCTCCTACAAATTGCCCATCCTGCTTTATCGGTACAACAGTAAAAGTATCCGCAGTACCCTTGGTATTGACGACTGGAAAACGGCCGTCCGAATCCAGAATTTTAACAACGATGCACAGAAGAAAAACTCCGGACCGACAATTTTATCGACAGCAAGGAACTTTGGGTGCCCTGGCACGAATTGAATTGCGAATCTGCTACGGCTGAAGCCCTGACGGCTGTAACAGATGAAGAAGGCGAACCCACGGTGGCTAAAGGCAGCAATACCTATCCGATATTTGGCAAAAAATACCAGAAAACACCCAATGTAAGTACCAAATTGAAGGGTCATGTGTTTTACGTCATCAGCGGTCATGGCGGCCCCGATGTTGGCGCTCAGGGAACCCGGGCTGGGCATACCCTCTGTGAGGATGAGTACGCTTATGATGTTGCACTTCGCCTTGCCAGGCTTTTATTGAGTCATGGTGCAATCGTTTACATTCTGGTGCGCGATCCGGATGATGGCATCCGTGACGATAATTACCTGAAATGTGACAAGGACGAATATGCCTGGGGGAACAAAGCCATTCCACTGGATCAAAAGGAACGCCTCAAACAACGCACTGATATAGTCAACGAACTCTACAAGCAACACCTAAAGGTTGGAAGAAAAGAGCAAACCCTGATAGAAATACATGTAGACTCAAGAACCCGGAACCACCGGACTGATGTGTATTTTTATTACCGTCCCGGCAGTGCGGAAAGTAAGGCGCTGGCAGTTCGGGTGCACAAAACATTTCTTCAGAAGTACCTCAAGGCGCGGACTGGCCGGGAGTACAATGGTTCGGTTTCAGAGCGAGGATTGTATACCCTGCGGGAAACCCGCATTCCCAATGCCGTTTATGTAGAATTGGCTAATATTCGCAACGACTGGGACCAGCAGCGTCTGGTAATCACCTCCAATCGGCAAGCGCTGGCCAATTGGATGTGTGAGGCACTGATGTCTAAATAGGCCAATTGTATGGTTGCTTAGATGGACATTGGGTGTTGGTCTTTGGCTTCGATCTCGATTTCAAATACTGTACCCGATTAAATACCAGAAATATTAGAACGTGTCCGGATTTTACATTTTGTCTTTAGTCTTTGGAGCAAGGCCAAAGACTAAAGACCTCCTTAGAGTACGTTGGCGAGCTGTTCTTTTATTTTTTCCAGGTCATCCTTCATTTGTACAACGAGCTTCTGGATGTCCGCATCGTAGGCTTTGGCACCCAGCGTGTTGATTTCCCGGCCCATTTCCTGGGATATGAAGGCCATGGTACGTCCACCCGACAGTTCCTTGTTGTCGATTTGCTCGAGGAAATACTTGCAATGTTGTTCGAGCCGCACCTTTTCCTCGTTGATGTCCATTTTTTCAAGGTAAAACAGGATCTCTTGTTCGAACCTGTTTTTGTCCACATTTTCCCGCCCCAGGAATTCCTCCAGGTTGTTGTGAATGCGTTCCCGCATGCGCACAATACGGCCCTTTTCAAAGGGCTCCACTTCAACCAGGTTGTTCATTATATGGGCCACACGGGCGCGGAGGTCTGATTCGAGCGCCATACCTTCCTGCCGGCGAAAACCCTTGAGTTGGTCCAGGGCTTCTCCGACCGTTTTGCAGATTGCATCCCACACGTTATCGTCAATATCGCCACTGGGCATAGAAACGACGTTGGGAATGCGAAGGATGGCCAGCAGCAAATCATCGGTTGGCAGGTTAAGTTCATTGCCCAGTTTTGTCAACTCCCGATGGTAGCCGCGAAAGAGGCCCTCGTTTATGTTTACAGCAGCGGCACCATCAGCGTTCTGAACATCGAGGTAAAGGTCGATTTTGCCCCGCTCAGCGTGGTCGGTAATGATTTTGCGCAGCTCGAGCTCTTTTTCCTTGAAGTCGCCCGGAAGGCGCATCTTAAGATCGGTGCTTTTGGCGTTGAGGGATCTGACTTCCACGTTGATGGTTTTTTCGCCCACCGTATTGGTTGCCCTTCCGTAACCTGTCATGGAAAGTAGCATGCACTGGATTTTAATTGTATTGCAGGATAATATGGCAAAGGTAGAAAAAAACACAAGTGAAATTATTATCTTTGCTGTCCTGTCAAACAAGGAACCCTTGTTCTTTGTCGAAGCGGTTTTTTTGAAGGCTCACCCGATTTTGTTGCACGCTTTAGCAATTTCGACGACTCGAAATTGTGATTAAAAAGTTTGTGCGTCTCAAAAATTATCCGATCTTTGCGACTCGTTTTTTGCGACTTTGGATTTTTTATTATAATTGGCTCAAAATCAATGACATAACCATGAGAAAGGCAGACCTTGTTAACGCAATTTCCGAAAAGACCGGTGTGCCTAAGGTAGACGTGCTGGTGTCACTGGAAGCCCTTTTCAAGGAGATTAAATCTTCGTTGGAGGGTGGAGAGAACGTTTACATTCGCGGATTTGGTAGTTTCGTAATTAAAAAACGCGCTAAAAAAGTAGGTCGCCACATCAAAAAAGGTGCATCGATTGAAATTCCTGAGCATTATATTCCTTCGTTCAAGCCCGCTAAGGTGTTTGTAGAACATGTGAAAAGCAATGTTACTTCACTCCCCAGCGACGAAGGCGAAGATTAATAATATGTATGTATAGGTTCGGCCCCCGCCTTTGGTTGCTGAATAAATAATGGAGATGTTTGTCATAACGAGGTTGCAGATTGGAACGGTTTTAGGTGCTATTGTGCTGTTTGCAGGGCTTTATTTTGGTTTTGACACCAAAGCATCTGCAGATGTAAAGGCAGCGGCTTCGGCAGCAGCGCCCGCACAGGAGGTTTCCCCTGAAACGATGTTGCAAATGGCAGTTGCGCAATTGCCTGCGGATGCATCCAAGGAGTTGGCAGCATTGGAAGATTCCCTGCAAAAATTGCCTCCTGACGCGCAAATTCCAGTGCTCAAACGGATTTCCGGTTGGTGGTATGCCAAAGGAAATGTTCCTGCAGCCGGAATTTGGGCAGAAAAAGTAGCGGTGGCGGAAAAGACCGACACTGCCTGGTCGGTAGCCGGTGCCACTTTTTACCAGGCCCTGGCTGGGACAGAAGCCCCGGTTGTTCGGCAGTTTAGCGCTGAACATGCCATCAAGGCTTTTGAAAACGCTGCGGCCATCAACCCGGCAAGGGTTGAACACGAGGTTAATATTGCCTTGGTGTATGCGGAAAATCCGCCACCCGACAATCCAATGAAGGCAGTGTTACTGCTGCGCGATTTGGAAAACAAGTATCCCGAAAATGCCTCGGTTTACAACGCGCTCGGCCGCTTGGCCATTAAAACCAAGCAATGGGACCGTGCTGTGACCAGGCTCGAAAAAGCTTATGCGTTGGATCCTGCCAACCCCAACGCACCCTGCTTGCTGGCCCAGGCCTATCAAGGGCAGGGCAATGTTGCCAAAGCGCAGGCATTTGCTGAAATATGCCGGAGCAACAACAAAGAATAAAATGCAATAAACGCAATGTGGGTTGCTTTTTTAAGCCGCCAGTTGCGTCGAAATATTAACATCTGTTCATTCTTAATTTGAAACAATATGCCTTGCGGAAAAAAACGCAAACGTCACAAAATTGCAACGCACAAACGCAAAAAGCGCCTGCGCAAGAATCGTCATAAGAAGAAAAATCGCTAGTGTCTGAACCTCAGGCATAGGTGGTCCCGTGTATGCGGGAGCATTTTGTCGGGCTCAGCGCCGATGGTCACCGTCGGACGATCATTAGGACTTTCCGAACACCACTGTGTTCGGGAAGTCCTTTACGACGATCTGTTGCTTGCTACATTTCCAGGGTTTCATCGCCTTGCAGTGTAGTCGGCTGGATAGTCCGGACGCCATGACCTCCTTTTGTTGGTTGTACCTGTTATAAAGAGCAAGCATTTCGAATACCCTTCGTGGTAAAAAAAAGACGCTTCCCCAAAGAGCCGACCCCTTTGCCTTCCCCAATGGCATTCCCCTTGCTCGCATAACGCACGCCTCCCGGCGTCAACCTCCACTGACGGCTTTTCGACGGCCCTCCTTGACGCCCACACTGGCTGCCGGTGATTGGTCGAAGGGCTTTACTTGCCCAAAACCAGCTGCCAGCAGTAACCACCACTGCCTGTCAAACCACATCAACCGTCGTGGAAAAAGAACTAATCATAAATGCCACTTCAACCGGGGTCGATATCGCACTACTGGAGAATGGCAGGCTCACTGAGCTGCACTACCAAAAAACCAACAACAACTTTACTGTAGGGGATATTCTTGTGGGTAAAATACGCAAGATGATGCCTGGCCTCAATGCTGCTTTTGTCGACATTGGCTATAGAAAAGATGCCTTTCTGCACTACACCGATTTGGGCCCCCAGCTTAAGTCTGTAATTAAATGGTCGAACGGCGTGGTCAATGGCAGCATCAACACCCACAAACTCGACAATTTTAAATTTGAAGATGAAATTGTCAAGACGGGCAAAGTCGATCAGGTATTGAATAAACGCTGGCCTGTAGTCGTCCAGATACTAAAAGAACCCATCTCTACCAAGGGCCCCCGCTTGTCCTGCGAACTCACCTTGCCTGGCCGTTACATGGTACTTACACCCTTCAATAATGTGGTGTCTGTTTCAAAAAAAATCGGCAGCAACGAAGAGCGCAAACGCCTTCAAATGCTTGCAGAGAGTATTCGGCCCAAGAACTTTGGTATGATTGTTCGTACAGCGTCTGAGGGTAAAAAAGTAGCGGAACTGCATGAGGAACTGACCAGTCTGCTGGCCAAATGGGAGGAGATCTACCGCCAATTAAAAGTGGTTGTGCCTCCCAGTAAATTGCTTTCTGAACTAGATAAGCCAGCGAGTGTATTGCGGGATCTGTTGTCCGATTCGTTTTCCAACATCATTGTCAATGATGTCGATATCTATAACGATATCAAGTCTTACCTGCAAACGATCAGCCCCCAACTTGCGCACATCGTCCAGCACCATACCAGCAGCAAACCGATTTTTGATGCGCATGGCATTACCAAACAGATAAAATCTTCGTTTGGAAAAACGGCTACCATGTCGAGTGGCGCCTACGTCATCATTGAAAAGACGGAGGCCATGCACGTGATCGATGTGAACAGCGGGCATAAGATGGCTACCCAGGACGTCGATCAGACCATTTATAACGTCAACCTCGAAGCCGCAGAGAAATTGCCCGGCAAATCCGGCTGCGCGATATTGGTGGATTGATCGTAATCGACTTTATCGACATGCGCAATGCGGAAAACCGGAAATTGCTCAGTAAGGCAATGGAAGGCTTTATGCGGAAGGATCGCGCCCAGCATACCATTTTGCCGTTGTCGAAATTTGGGTTGATGCAGATTACCCGAGAACGCACCCGGCCGGAAGTCATGGTGGACACGGCGGAATCCTGCCCCACCTGCAATGGTACTGGCAAAGTGAATGCTACCATTCTCATTACCGACGATATTGATCGCGACCTGGAATTCATCATGCAATCGAGGCCAAAATCAAAATTGCTGCTTTATGTGCATCCTTACCTGGAGGCCTACCTGAAAAAAGGTTTTCCCAGCTTGCGCATGAAATGGTTCTTCAAGTACAACAAGTGGGTAAAAGTGAAAGCCAATGGCGATTATATGCTGTCGGAATACCGCTTTTACGATGGCATTGATGATGAAATCCGAATGAATTAAACCGGGTTTTGGCGAGTGGGGCTGAAATACGCTTTGGCCACGCGCGCTTGAAACCCTTTTTATACCAACAAGGCCCCGAATTTCGGGGCCTTGTTGCGTTGAAGGGCTATCTGCTGTTGATAAATCGCTCGGCAATACCAAGCGGGCGAAATACATATCGTTTTTTCAGGTGGTGGCCACCACTTCTGTGCAGGATGTTGCGCAGGGCTGCCAGTACGAGCAAAAGGTGCTTACCTTTGTTCAGCATTACACATTCTGCGTGCGTTGCATAGGCCGCATCCGTAAGCTCTGAGCGGGTGGCCAGACCACTTTTGTTCAGTGATTCCAGCACCTGGGTTGCCCAGATAACCGGCGCGTGGGCGGCCTCACTCAACCACAAAATTTCTTCCTGTATCTCACTGAGCCGCTCAAACCCGATTTCAACAGCCAGGTCGCCACGAGCGATCATGACCCCGAAAAGTGGTTCCTTCATGCCTTGCAGCAACAACCCCGGGAGGTTTTGGGCAGCATCATAAGTTTCAATCTTAAGCACAATGGGAATGGGTTTTCGCTTTGGGCGTTTCAAGAGTGATTGTAACTCGGCCACATCTTCCGGTTTTCGAACAAAGGAAAATCCCACAATGTCGGCATGCGTGTGTGCAAATGGTATCACGGATTTATCGTAGGCCGTCAGACTCCAGGTGTCCAGGGCTGTATCCGGAAAGTTGATGCCCTTGCCGTTTTTGAGTTTGTTCTTTTCGCCAGAAATGCGAAGCATCTCCAGCGTAGCAATGTCATCATCAATCGACAGCACTGCTGCTTCGAATAAGCCATCGTCAAACAGGACCCGGTCCCCAGGCTGCAAACAGGCTATGACACCCGGGAGGGTGCAGGCTACCATTTTTTGCCGGGAAGGAACAGGCGAGTCGGGTTCTACCATGTAGAAAATTTCTTTTTCTGAAATCTTCATGGCGCCCTTTTTTCGGCCTTTGGAAGGGAGTGCTATCCGCAATTTTGGCCCCGCCAGGTCGAGGTATATCTTGCAGGGGTGACCACTCGCCCGCGATGCTTTTTTTATGTTTTGCACCATTCTTAACCAGGTGCTTTCGTCGTCGTGGGCGCAATTGATGCGGGCTATATTCATGCCGGCAAGCAGCAGGTTTTTTACCCCGGCATAGTCATCAGCCATGGCTGTATCCATGGTCACCATCAAATGCGGAATGTTGGGATTGACTTTTGGGCCGAATAAAACATTGGCCCGCTGGTTCATGAGTTTGCCACTGTACAGAAAATCGATCTTTGAAATTTCGTTTTCCGGGAGGGTTTCTCCCAGCCTTTCCAGCACGGCCTCCACCTGCCGGAGCGCATGACTTTCGGAACTGGCCAGGGAAGAGAGCCCTGCTGCATGCAATTCGTTTTGGATATCCCGTAAATCTTCTGCGCGCATGGCCAGGTAATGGAGCAAATTGGCAGCACTGGAACGCTGAGACGGGTGAATGTCGTTAAGTTTGTCCTCCCACAAAGCTGCTGTATCCAGCATGGTGCTGCGCATCTGGTAAAGCGGAGGAACAAGATGTCCCCACCTATTTGCTTTCACAGGCGTGCTTGTTTTCATAGGAACGAATTTTCCTACAAAGAAACAGGGAGCCTCCCCAAATGCGAATGATATGCATCAGTTGAAACTATGATGCTGTATACAGGGTGAGTACAACATCATTTACAAGCAATCGGAGGAAACCATTATGGCAGTTGCCAAAATGTTAAACCCGCACACGTGCTAAAAATGCGGGCAGTTGCATTTTGGCTTGAACAGGCTGCAACTTTCAGCCAAAAACATACCCACTACCAATAAAAAAAAGAGCACGCGCCACCAATTAATTTTTTTCATAGCCAAAAACATGTTTATTTTACCAACGCGAATGTAAATAATTTGATCGGTCACGATGTATTATTTAACCTTTTTAGCACTATTTATCGCAATACTTGCCCCGCTTTGAAACGAATATTGGTTACGCCCCTGAATTGGGGCCTTGGACATGCCACACGATCTATACCGCTGATTCGCGCTTTAGAATCGGCCGGATGGGAGCCTGTGCTGGCTTCCGACGGCGCTGCGCTCCAATTGTTGCGGGTAGAATTTCCACACCTGCCTTGTTTCGAACTACCTACTTATGGTATCCGGTATGCCGGCAACAATATGATCCGAAACATGGCCTGGCAATCACCCAGGATACTGTATGCCATCCGTGCGGAGCATGCAGCAGTGAAACAATTGGTGACCAAGCATCAAATCAAGGGTATTCTGTCGGATAATCGGTATGGATGCTTTGATGCTCGGATTAGCAGTGTTTTGCTAACCCACCAACTGAAAATGAGGGTTCCTGTGCCTGCCCTTCAGTGGACTGTCAACGGATTGCTACGGCTGGCATTTGCAAAATTTGATGGCATTTGGGTGCCAGATGCCCCTGGAACACCCAACCTTACCGGCGCCTTATCGCACGGCACGTTTCGTCACCCGAATATCCGCTATACCGGTATTTTGAGCCGAATGAATGTATACCCCCGGGATGAAGATTACGACGTTGCGGTAATTCTTTCGGGCCCTGAACCACAGCGCAGTATCCTTGAGGAAAAATTACTGGGGGAGGCCATGTTGATGCCTCAAAAATTCATCTTTATTCAGGGTAAACCCAAAACCCGAAAGCACCATTTTGTTGCCGACAACATTGAGGTGGTCTCTTACCTGAGTTCCAAAGAGTTGAACGATGTCATGCTGTCCAGCCATGCCATTGTTTGCCGCTCCGGGTACAGCAGTATCATGGACCTTGCTGCATTGGGGAAAAAAGCCTTGCTCATACCAACGCCAGGCCAAACCGAACAGGAATACCTGGGGGAACAATTGCGCATGCAAGGGTGCTTTGTCACCCAGCCACAGGATAAAATTCGACTGCAGGAAGGTTTGGATGCATTACAACATACTACCGGGCTCGACGCATCGGCTTACCATTGGGGTGGTTACGAGTCGGTACTGAAGGAGTGGCTGGAAGGTCTTGATGCACAGCCAACCGCCGGATGATCAAGGTCGCGAAAGCACATTCATGGCCCGCGTGATTCCAATAGTAGCGAATGCTTTGATCACTTCTGTTGACTTTTCCAGAATATGCGGTAGTTCTGCCGCTTCGTCGTTGGTCCATTTGCCGAGCACAAAATTAACCTGACGACCTTTGTTGAAATTGTCGCCGATGCCCACCCGAAGGCGTGGATAGGCATCGCTGTTGAGCAATTCCTGGATACTTTTCAGGCCATTGTGTCCGCCATCGGAGCCTTTGGGCCGTAAGCGCTGTTTCCCAAACACCAGGTTCAGGTCGTCGCAGACGACCAGAATGTTTTCCGGTTCAATTTTTTCTTTTTGCATCCAGTAGCGCACCGCTTTTCCACTCAGGTTCATGTACGTGTGTGGCTTTAGGAGCAAAAGGGTACGCCCTTTGTATTTCACTTCTGCCAACTCGCCGTGGTGATCCATCCGCCATTTTCCTTCCAGTTGGGTGCACAACAGATTCACTACGGCAAAACCGATGTTGTGGCGGGTGTCTGCATATTCCGAACCCGGATTGCCCAGTCCTGTTATCAGGTATTTCATGCCGCAAATGTAAAGATGTTTGAGAAGGGCGGCGCCCGGCAAAATGGCGCTTCGCTTTTGCTGTTTTTAAGCAAATACATCAATGGATTGCTAATAGCCGGCATTTTGAACAAATGTGTTTAAAAAATAGGCACCTTAAACGTTTTTTTGAAACACGAATATATGTTCACCTAAACCAAACACCTATGAAACACCTTTCCCTATCCCTTTTGTTTCTGTTGTGCACCGCTACTGCACTTTTAGGAAATGGCGTTGGCATCGTCAATGCCAATGCCGCCCAGTACCTGACCCTCTTGCGTTCTGATGTGCAGGTAAGGGTGGAAAATCAGATAGCCATTACTGTTACGACCCAATGGTTTCGCAATGATTTGGCCACCAAGGCTTATTTCAAATACGGTTTCCCAATGCCCGACGGCGCCAGTGCGACCGGACTGCGCTGGTTGGAAAACGGCGTCTGGGAAACAGCCGATTTTAATGCGGAACCGCAGGATCCTACGCTGCCCGGCGGTGGTGGCGGCACTGGTGGTGGTACAACTAATTCAAATCTGAGCGCTTATTTAGGTCCAACCCCTGTATTTCCAAATCAAAGACACCCTCGCCGTCGACTCCATGATTGCCATTGAGCTGACATTTGTACAATTGCTGCCTTACAAATTCGGGAATGTTACCTACCACTATCCCAACAAGTACACCCTGATCCAGTCAGCACCCCTGGAAATTCAGCAGTTTACCTTCGATCTGGAGTCGTCGCGGATTATCGAGACGCTGGAGTTTCCCGGTTTTCCGGGCGCGCTCATTACCCAGGGCGCGTATGTGGGCAACATTGAAGACATGCTGATGAACCAAATCGCTGTTCAGGATTATACCGTAACCTATAGTTTGAACGCCGACGATTTGGGGCTGTTTGCTTTCAGCAATTATTTTCCGGAGGAACTGGGCTGTGACAATTATGGTAAGGGGTTCTGTGCCTTCATAGCAGAACCATCGCCAAACCCGGATGCGGAGATCATTCCAAAAGTATTTACGCTGATCATCGACAACAGCGGCAGTATGCTGGGCAGCAAAATAGATCAGGCCAAAAATGCCGCCAAATTTATCGTGCAACACATGAATGAAGGCGACAAATTCAATATTGTTGTCTTTAACAGCACGGTGAGCACCATGGAGGGTAACCATGTGGTGTACAGCCCATCCACGGAATCGCAGGCCTTGACCTATATCAACAATATTTATGCCGGAGGCAGCACCAATATTTCCGGCGCCTTTGGAACAGCGATTCCGCAATTTTCAGACGATAACGACAACACCTACAACATCATCATCTTCCTCACCGATGGGGTAGCTACTGCCGGGATAACCGGTACGCCTCAAATTTTGTCGTACGTGCAAGCCCAGATTGCACAATACGAAGTCAATATCAGCATTTTTTGTTTTGGCATTGGCAACGATGTTGAAAAACCTTTGCTCACCCAATTGTCCAACAACAACAAAGGCATCGCCACTTTCCTGGAGAACAATGCATTGCAATCGGCCATCTCCGATTTTTACCTGACTGTTCGAAACCCTGTTTTATTGAATACTTCCATGAGTTTTTCACCTGATTTGGTACAGGAAACTTATCCACAGCCTTTGCCTAACCTGTTCAAGGGCATTCAAATGCTGGTGGTAGGTCGGTATGTAGAACCGGCAGTGGTGCAGGTAGATTTTAATGGCGAGGCTTTTGGGGCTGCGGTGAATTACCAGTACGATTTGGACCTGACGGCCACCGACAGTGCGAAGTACCATTTTTTACCAAAGTTATGGGCCAAGCAAAAAGCCGAACACCTGCTGCAACAATATTATGCAGCCACAAGCCAGGTGGTTGCCGATGGGATACAGGAGGAGATCATCGCTTTGAGCTTGTGCTATGGTGTGCTGACGCCCTTTACGAGTTTTGAAGACAACAGCGGGGGCTCTTCCGCGGTCGAGGAATTTGACCGTTATGCCTATACAGCAGGTGAAAACCCTCTACAAGTCTTGTCTATTTCACCTTTGCCCGCCGACCAACCGGTTCGCATCCGCTTTGCCGTGCGCTCCGATCTTCCAGCTGCTGATGTGCAGATACGGATAGTAGATATACGGGGGGTAACCGTCAATTCCTGGACCATGCGAAATCCCGGTATTGGGGAACATGAAACCATTTGGAATCTCCAGGACAGTGCAGGCAAACGCGCAGCATCTGGTGTTTACTGGATTCAACTACAATCGGGGAGCGCGCATACTGCTGCCAAACTGATCCTGAAATAGAAAAAAACGCGTCATCCCGGATGAAACGAACATTCGGGATGACGCAAATTGGGTTTACTTGATTTCTATTGCACAACCACCACCTGCGGCAAGATCGAGCGCCAGGGTATCCCCTTTCCGAACAGTCTTTTTCGTGATGCTGACAGGGTAGGGGTTGTCTTTCCAGTGTGCACCGGGGCCGTCGGCATAGATGGTAGCCTCATAGGTTTTTCCAGCTTTGAGGAAATCGAGTTTCACATCAAAATGCCGAGGGTTTTCATCGGTGATGGAGCCGATGTACCAGTTGTCTTTGCCTTTTTCCCGACGGGCGTAGGTGATGTAATCACCAATGGAAGCGTTGATGACCCTGGATTCCGAGTAGTCGAGGGGTACATCCCGGATAAACTGGAACACATCGAGCCGCTTTTCGTAATTTTCGGGGAGGTCGGCGGCCATGGCCAGCGGGGAGTACATGGTGACGTACAGGGCCAATTGCTTGGCAACCGTGGTGTGCACCACTTCGGTTTTATCTGCCTTGTAGGTGCTCATGCGGGTTTCAAAAATACCGGGGGTGTAATCCATTGGTCCACCCAGCAATCGGTTGAAGGGCAGGATGGTCTCGTGCTCCGGTGGGTTGCCCCTGCTCCAGGCATTGAATTCGTTGCCACGAGCGGCTTCACAAGCCACCCAGTTGGGATAGGTTCGGCCCAGACCGCTGGGGCGTACGGGTTCGTGGGCATCGAGCATGATGTGGTTCTTAGCGGTGCGATCTGCCACACGCACGTAGTGGTTTACCATCCACTGGCCGTCGTGCCATTCTCCACGCGGGATGATTTGACCAACATAGCCAGTTTTTACAGCATCCATGTTGTACTTCTTCATGTAAGCGTAGGCATCGTCCATTTGTCGCTCATAACTGGGCACGGCTGCCGAAGTTTCGTGGTGCATGATGATTTTGACGCCTTTTTCTTTGGCATAACGCGTCAGTTCATCGATGTCGTAATCGGGGTAGGGTGTGGTAAAACTGAATACTTCGTCCTTCCATTTTCCGAACCAGTCTTCCCAGCCGGTGTTCCAGCCTTCCACCAGCACGCCATCGAACCCGTATTTGGCCGCAAAATCGATGTATTTCTTGGTATTGGCGGTGTTGGCACTGTGTTTCCCATGGGGAGCCCTGCCGGTTGCACTGCTCATGTCTTGTCCGCCGGCGTAATCCCAAGTGCCATTCCCTACATGCATTTCCCACCAGATGCCCACGTATTTTGTGGGGTGAATCCAGCTTACGTCGTCGAGTTTACTGGGGTCGTTCAGGTTGAGGATAAGTTTGGAATTCAGGATGCCGGCCGCGTCTTCGCTCAGCAAAATGGCGCGCCAAGGGGTATGAAAGGGTAGGGTATTGATGGATTTTACAGCGGGGTCGGGGCTGGGGATCAGGAAGGCTTTGAAACGGAGGTTTTTCACATCGGCTTGCAGGTGCATCGCTGCAAAGTCGACCAGAGCTGCCTCTGCGATGCTGATGTGTTTGCCATCGGCCATCCGCATGGTAAGGGGCGTTTGAACATTGGTTTTATCGACGATGTGCTGTGCGCTGATGGCTACTTCCGCCTGGTTATAAGGATCGGTGTTGATTTCGCTGATCTTGCTGGTGGTGTAAACGTGTTCGTTGGAGTTGTAGTCGCCCGGAATCCACCATGCCGTATGGTCGCCGCCCATTTGAAAGGCGGTTTTTTCATCGGTAAAGGTGAGGGTGTTGTGTCCCTCGTCTTTGGGAAATTCGTATCGAAATCCGACGCCGTCGTTGAAGACCCGAAAGCGGATGTCCATTCGGTATTCGTCTTTGTTGATCAGGCGAACCAGCAGTTCGTTGTGCTGATCGCGAATATGGTCTACTTCGCCCATAACGGGTTTCCAGGTTTCATCGTGGCTGGTGATAGCAGCCGACACAAAGCGGAAGCCACCGGAAAGATCAGTTTCCTTGGTGGTAAAGCCAAGTGACGAGTTTTCAATGGCAAAAATACCCGCAAAGGCAACCCTGTATCCGGGATTGCCCTTAGCATCCAGGCTGAATTCCAGCATCACATTTTTTTGGGGTGAAAAAACGCGTTTGTTGGTTTGGGCGCTAAGCAATAGCGGTGCCACAAAGGCCAGAAATAAGATTAATCTTTTCATATTATGCAGTGGTATTTGATGTCAAACAAGTGTTTTCGATAAAATAAAATGAAGGTAAACTTCGTCCTGGTTATTGATACCCAAACGGTTGGCGTGCAGGTGTAACAGGCTGGGTAGCGCCCTTTCCAGTTGCACGCCCAGTGCTGGCAATATCATTTGGTTGCCCAGCAACCAGCGCCGCCATTCTGGTTCGGCCTGTTCAAGTTGGCCTTGCTGCATGGCCTCCCACAAATCGGTGAGGGTTTCTTGAAGGGCTGCTTGCTGTGGCGCCAGTACTTTGGCGAAATCATCCAATACACTTTGCTCAAGATCGGATGCACTGCCCGATTCGGCCTGGAAAAACATGGGTAGCCAGTGTTGGCAAAGCCGGCCAAAGTAAATGCCCGCCTTTTCACGGGGAATTCCAGTAGCAAACGCCATAATGCTGTGGGTGCGCAGGGTATCGAACATGGCGTCGCCATACGTGTAGGATCGGTTGAGCCGGTCCAACGCAACCCGGGTAGACAAATGGAAGTGTTCTTCCACATGATCCATGACTTCTGCCCCGCCAAAGCGCGCTGTTTCCGGCACATACGGTATTGCGCTCCACTGCCCGCGGTCGTGCATCCAGGCTTCAAAGGCTGGTTCGAGCGTGTCTGGCAAATCGTCGGGAGCCTCCCGCAAGCGTATACGCAGGTGCGGGCCATGCTCGTCCTCGTAGCGAATAAAGAAAGCCCTGCGTTGTTTCTCGGGCCAAATGTAGCGTTCCAGGAAGGGGCGAAAAGCCCGGGTCAGGAAGACATCCTGGGTCTCCAGCGGTTGGAAATGATAAGAAAGCCAGTGTTGCATAGTAGTTGACAAAGATCGGTTTTTTTTCGGCCAATTCCGGGTGGTTTTGGGTACAGATCGAACGCTTATTTATTTTTTTTGTTTATTTTGATAGGATACTGTGAAATTAGTTTGTATCTTTGCACTCGCTAAATCGCGGAGTGGAGCAGTTGGTAGCTCGTCGGGCTCATAACCCGAAGGTCGCAGGTTCAAGTCCTGTCTCCGCCACAAAAGGAAGGTCTCATTCGAAAGGATGGGGCCTTTTTAGTTGGGTAAGCATCGATTTCGAATGAGGGCTTTCGGGCTCCTATCCGCCGCGGCGGACGCAGGTTCAAGTCCTGTCTCCGCCACAAAAGGAAGGTCTCATTCGAAAGGATGGGGCCTTTTTAGTTGGGTAAGCCTCGATTTCGAATGAGGGCTTTCGGGCTCCTATCCGCCGCGGCGGACGCAGGTTCAAGTCCTGTCTCCGCCACAAAAGGAAGGTCTCATTCGAAAGGATGGGGCCTTTTTAGTTAGGTAAGCCTCGATTTCGAATGAGGGCTTTCGGGCTCCTATCCGCCGCGGCGGACGCAGGTTCAAGTCCTGTCTCCGCCACAAAAGGAAGGTCTCATTCGGAAGGATGGGGCCTTTTTTGTTGGGATGAATTATACTGTCTACATATTGTTTTCAAAGACTTACTCGAAGTCATATGTTGGTTTTACCGCTAACCTTGAAGAGCGTCTGAAATCGCACAATGAATTAGGCAATAAGGGGTGGACAATTAAATATCGTCCATGGGTGCTTGTGCATACTGAAGAATATGAAACAAAATCAGGCGCTATGCAACGGGAAAAATACCTAAAGAGCGGGGTTGGTAGAGAGTGGTTAAAAGCAATGTTGCCAAGGTGGCTAGCAGATATTTAATGTCGGGCTCCTATCCGCCGCGGCGGACGCAGGTTCAAGTCCTGTCTCCGCCACAAAAGGAAGGTCTCATTCGGAAGGATGGGGCCTTTTTGTTGGGATGAATTATACTGTCTACATATTGTTTTCAAAGACTTACTCGAAGTCATATGTTGGTTTTACCGCTAACCTTGAAGAGCGTCTGAAATCGCACAATGAATTAGGCAATAAGGGGTGGACAATTAAATATCGTCCATGGGTGCTTGTGCATACTGAAGAATATTAAACAAAATCAGGCGCTATGCAACGGGAAAAATACCTAAGAGCGGGGTTGGTAGAGAGTGGTTAAAAGCAATGTTGCCAAGGTGGCTAGCAGATATTTAATGTCGGGCTCCTATCCGCCGCGGCGGACGCAGGTTCAAGTCCTGTCTCCGCCACAAAAGGAAGGTCTCATTCGGAAGGATGGGGCCTTTTTTGTTGGGATGAATTATACTGTCTACATATTGTTTTCAAAGACTTACTCGAAGTCATATGTTGGTTTTACCGCTAACCTTGAAGAGCGTCTGAAATCGCACAATGAATTAGGCAATAAGGGGTGGACAATTAAATATCGTCCATGGGTGCTTGTGCATACTGAAGAATATGAAACAAAATCAGGCGCTATGCAACGGGAAAAATACCTAAAGAGCGGGGTTGGTAGAGAGTGGTTAAAAGCAATGTTGCCAAGGTGGCTAGCAGATATTTAATGTCGGGCTCCTATCCGCCGCGGCGGACGCAGGTTCAAGTCCTGTCTCCGCCACAAAAGGAAGGTCTCATTCGGAAGGATGGGGCCTTTTTAGTTGGGCAAGCCTCGATTTCGAAAGAGGGCTTTCGTCCGACCTTCCGCCGCGGCGGACGCAGGTTCAAGTCCTGTCTCCGCCACAAAAGGAAGGTCTCATTCGGAAGGATGGTGCCTTTTTTGTTGGGTAAGCCTCGATTTCGAGGGGCGGGCCCGCGGCGGACGCAGGTTCAAGTCCTGTCTCCGCCAAGGGGCCGGGGCCTTTGTTGGGTAAGCTCGATTTCGAATGAGGGCTTTCGGGCTCCTATCCGCCGCGGCGGACGCAGGTTCAAGTCCTGTCTCCGCCACAAAAGGAAGGTCTCATTCGGAAGGATGGGGCCTTTTTAGTTGGGCAAGCCTCGATTTCGAGAAGGGGCTCCTATCCGCCGCGGCGGACGCAGGTTCAAGTCCTGTTCCGCCACAAAGGAAGGTCTCATTCGGAAGGATGGGGCCTTTTAGTTGGGAAGCCTCGAGTGAGGGCCTTATCGCCGCGGCGGACGCAGGTTCAAGTCCTGTCTCCGCCACAAAAGGAAGGTCTCATTCGGAAGGATGAGGCTTTTTAGTTGGGATGAATTATACTGTCTTACAGTAGTGTCCGGTTAAGGAATTTTGAATCTGGGTTAATTTTTTGACAATCAATTTTTTAGAAAGGCTTTTGGATGTGAACGATTTGAAATTGATTCTGGGTTGTAAACTTCGTTGCTCAAAAGAGAACTACGATGAACAAAGGGAAATATGTTTTTTGCGCAACTGATGAGTTTGATTCACCCCGAAGAGTTTGACCGCTGTGTTGAGAAGTACAATGGGCATTATCGGGTGCGTAATTTTAGTTGTTGGCATCAGTTTTTATGTTTGAGTTTTGGACAACTTACACACCGGGAAAGTCTCCGCGATGTGATAATTTGTCTTCAAGCCCATCAGTCAAAATTGTATCACTTGGGTTTGAGCAAAGGAGTAAGCCGTACGACTTTGGCGGATGCTAACGAGCAACGAGACTGGCGCATCTACTCCGATTTAGCTCAAATTCTGATTCAAAGAGCACGATTTTTATTCGCCGGGGCAACCTTAGAAGATGTGGATTTGGACAATACGATTTATGCATTGGACTCCACAACAATTGATTTGTGTCTGGAGGTTTTTTGGTGGGCAAAATTTCGCAAACACAAAGCAGCAGTGAAACTGCACACATTGTTCGATATTCGGTGCCAAATCCCTTGTTTTATTTATATAACCGACGGATTGTGCCATGATGTGAACGTGTTAGATGTTTTGGAGTTCGAGCGTGAAGCGATTTATGTGATGGACAGCGGTTACTTGGATTGGATCCGGTTATATCACATTCATGGACAGGGCGCTTTCTTCGTCACCCGTGCGAAAAAGAACATAGCTTTTGTTCGAGTCTACTCACATAGGGTGGATAAATCCACTGGATTAAGGTGTGACCAAACCATCCGGTTAAAAAATTACTACGCTTCAGCAGAATATCCCGAATACCTGCGCCGAATCAAATATTATGACAAAGAACAAAACAAGACATTGGTCTTCCTGACAAACAATTTTGAAGTTGATGCCCTGCAAATCACGAAGTTATACAAGTACCGATGGCAAATTGAGTTGTTTTTCAAATGGGTCAAACAGCACTTGCGCATAAAAGTGTTCTGGGGAGAAAGCTCAAATGCGGTAAAAACCCAAATTTGGATAGCAGTTTGTACATATGTACTCGTGGCGACTCTCAAACAAAAACTTCAAATCTCTGTCAGCATGAACGAAATGTTACAAATTTTAAGCGTGTCTCCTTTTGACAAAACACCTGTAAATCAGCTACTTACAAAAGAATCTTACAAAAACATTGACCCCGATAATTCTAATCAACTGATTCTCTTTGACTTATAACCGGACACTAGTGACTGTCTAAATA
>JADJUJ010000027.1 GCA_016710765.1 Lewinellaceae bacterium
TGCTTTTCTAACAAAGTAAAGAAAGAAGGCAACCAATTTCTTTTTGGCATTGCCATACCGAGTATTGTTCTTGAAAAACATTTGTTTTATATTTGTAAGCCATAAAGAAAACAATTAAACCTAAACAATATTTTGATTTGTCAAAAAATTCCGAATTTAATTTCAAATTAATACAACTTATAGTTTCAAATCCCAAACAAGCCTATATTCCATAGCTTTGGATAAAAACAAGGAGTAACCGAAAAGCCGAAAAAGAGTAGGCAGGGAAGGCGAAAACTGCACAGAGTAGCCACAAAAATTACTTTCTTAAATTATGAAAAAAGTTAAAAATCTATCCTCGGTTAAGGGCGGAATGTCTATTTTTCAAAATTTCCTAGTCGAAAATCTCTCGTGCCTTGAGAGATGGAAAAACCTTAACATCTTATTCAGGTGTGACAGAATGCCTTTCTGTCACACCTGTTTTTTAATCAACTATGAGAAAAATACTTGGAAAGTTGCTCCCATTCCCTTTTATCCGCCAGGTAGGCATGATGGATTGTGGCCCGACTTGTTTGGCGATGATCCTCAAACACTATGGTTACCACAACATTACACGTTCCATTGTACAGTTGTGCGAAACCAACCTTGATGGCACCAGTCTCCAGGAAATATCCTCAGGTGGCCGAATCGTTCGGCTTTTAAGACAGAGGCTTATGAGCTGACGACGACAAATACCTGCACGAGATCACCCTGCCCTGCATCGCACATTATGAAGGGTATCACTTTGTAGTCATTTACAAAGTAGACGAAAACAACGTCTGGGTGGCTGACCCCGCTTTTGGGAAGGTAAAATATACGAAATCCGAGTTCAAGCACTGGAACGGTATTGTGCTCCTGATTGAACCGCAGCCCGCAATGGGGCCGAATAAGGATTTGGAGGAGCTGCTCGTCGAAAACAAACGGAAGGAAAAAAGCCTTTTTGCCAAGTATTATCGCCCGGTTTTGGTCAACAACAGACGCACCATCTTCCGGTCTTGTTGGCCAATGTATTGCTGCAGTTGCTCATGCTAGGCTCGCCTTTTCTCACGCAAGCCATTATTGATCAGGTACTTACCAACAAGAATTACCGTTTGTTGATAGGCATTTTAGCTGCTATGGTGCTGATCCCCGCAACCTAGGTTGGTATCACTTACATCCGAAATATTTTTCTGCTGAAGTTACGGCTGGACTTCGAGTACGATTTCTTCAGCAAATTCTTCGGAGCATTTTGTGTCGCTGACGCAGCCCTATTACGACCGCACCAAACGCGAAGACTTCATCAACCGGTTTCAACAAAACGTTCAGATACGCGAGCTTGCAAATCCCATGTTGCTTCAAGGGTTATGGATTTCGCGCTTTCCGTGCTGTATTTAACCTTCTTTTTTCTCTATGATGCTCGACTTGCCTTGATGGCTTCTGGCTTTATCCTGCTCTATGTATTGATCGTGGTATGGTTCACCCCGCGCATTTTCTCGCTGATGAACCATGTGTTTTATAAAAACATGGTGGCTTTGGGCAAATTTTTAGATACATTGCTGGGCATTCAAACCGTTAAATTGCTTTCGCTCGAACAGCTCAAGTACGATGAGTGGCGCAGGGAATACCGTTATACCCTCAATAGTGCCATGGCTGCTGAACACCAAACACTTAATTTGGTCGCATTGCAACGGTCCATTTTTTTTCTTCAGTCAAATCCCGTGTTTTGGTGGGGCGCCTATATGGTATTCAATAATGCCCTTACGATTGGCCAATATGTTTCCTTCACAGCCTACTTTTATACTGGTTATGGGCAACATGAACAACTGGGTTGGTCTGGGTCATCGTAACCAACATATCAGTAAGTCTGAACAAGATTAACCATATCTTTCTTCAGGATACCGAAGATACCGATCCCTTTGACAAAAACAGGTTTGATAAACACGGACACGGTTTCTTTCCAACAAGTTAATTTAAATACCACCCCGCACAGGAACTGCCTGTGCTCCATCAATTCAGCCTGGACATTAAGGGGGTGAGAAAAATTGGGCATCGTGGGCCGCAACGGCGCTGGGAAGACCACTTTTGCCAAATTAATGCTGGGTCTGTATCAAGATTTTGAGGGAAAACTGTTGTTGGGAAACACGGATATCCGCCAACTGAATCCCACCACGTACGAAAACGGATCTTCCTTTTCCCACAGGTGTATATATTCCAAGGTACCATCAAAGAAAATATTGCCTATGGCAAACCCAGGGGCAAGCATGGAACAAATTATGGAGGCTGCCAAACTAGCTGACCTTCACGATTTTATCAAAGCCAATACTTGGGTTACAATCAGGTCATTGGTAATTTTGGAAGCGGGCTTTCAGGGGGCAGATCCTAAAACTAGGTTTTTGCAGGCTGTTTTTAAGCAATCCCGATATCATCATTCTCGACGAGGCAAGCAGTATGCTTGACTTGGAAACTGAACGCAAAATCCTGCAAAATCTCCAGCGGCATTTTTCCGAAAAAACAATCATAAGTATTGCCCATCGCCTGCACACGCTCCGCAATAGCGACCGTCTTATCGTCATAGAACAAGGCCAGGTGGCAGAGCAGGGAACACACGAACATTTAATGGCCGCAAATGGTATCTATGCTCAATTGATGAGCCAATACGTTAATTATTGACCATGAAAATACCCATTCAGAATCCAGAAACACTGATGGAAGAACTGGAATCCCAGCAGTTCGCCAGCCTCTATCAGTTCGATGATGCTCCGCTGATCGACCCCGCCGGGCGTTACCTCCACCGATGGCTGTATTTCTTTGCAGGCCTTGCGGCCGCGGCAGTCGCTTTGGGTTTTCTGGTCAGGTATCCGGAAAACTGGACATTCCATTTGTGGTAAACATGGAAAGACCCTCCGCATATTTACACCTTTCGCCAACCGCTTTTGTGGAAGAAATGCGCGTAAAGCCAGGGCAAAAAATAGCAAAGGTGATACCTTGTGTAAGATAAGTTCTCAGGAGATTGCGGCCCATACTCGCCCAGCTTGCCCGTTTGGAATGGCGAAACGCCCATCTTCAACTGGGTGAACAGCGAGCCGTTTTTGAAAGAATAGGATTTTGACCTGCAGGCCATCAGTTCCGAAAGGCGGATTTCTTCCAACAAAACTGCGCTCCAAATCCTCGATCAATCCTGGGCAGGACAAAATCTGGAGTATTCTCGAAACCTGGAATTGGCAGAAGCCAACCTGGCGCGGCTAAAAGCGTTGTTAAAAGAAGGCGTAACGGCACAAGCTGAATTTGAAAAAGCAGAAAGCGAACGGCAGCAACAAGTGTTGCAACATTTGGCAGCCCAAAATCAATACCTGGCCTCTAAAAACGCAATTTTACAAGAACTTGCCGCTCTTTCTGAAAGCCCCGAGCAATTCCGGCAAGAAAAAACAGTGCAGCAAACCAGCCTAACCAATGAGTTGGAGGATAACCAACATCAGATTCTATCCACAAAAGCTGTTTTGTCTGCCGAATACGGCGCATATACTCGATCAGGTCTTTCCATTTATTTGCTTGCCGAATCAGACGGCGTAGTGGTTTATACCTTTGAAAACAACAAGGAACTTGAACCTGCTGAGTTTTTGATCAAAATAACAACGCCAGCCCAGGTTTTTCGGATAGCAGCCAAAGCCAATGCCGCTCAAATCGGACGGATAGCCCAAGGCCAGAAAGTGGTGCTTAAATTCCACAGTTTTCCTTTTTTCGAATACGGCGCCATCAGGGGCTTGGTTGAAAATTGCGCGTCCTCGCCCGACACCAAAGGCTTGTATCCAATTGACCTAAGCGCTACATCCCTGGGCCCGTTCAAAGACCGGTTGCAAGACGGGTTGACAGGCGATGCGGTGGTGTTTTTGAAAGAAAAATCATTTTTCGGGCATTTGGCCAGTAAAGTAAACCGCAGATCCATATTCCACACTACGGAGTAGTGAAGTGGGTCATTTTGAAGCATACTGCTCCCCCAAATGCAACAACATATCCCGCGTCATCCCATCCAAATCAAACTCCGGTTTCCAACCCCAATCCTTCCTGTGCCGCCGAATCGTCAATCGAAGCTGGTCAGGAATCCGCAATCGCCTGACGGAAATCCGGCTTGTAGCTGACCTTGAAATCCGGCACTTCCTTCTGAATGCTGGCTGTTATTTCGCCGGGATTAAAGGTCATTCCAGCCAGGTTATAACTCGTACGCACCGAAAGGTCGCTGGCTGGAGCTTCCATGAGTTGAAGTGTCGCGCGAATGGCGTCGGGCATATAGAGCATGGGCAATGGCGTATCGGCGCGTAGGAAACACTCGTATGCCCTTGTACGGCGTAATGATAAATGTCCACGGCGTAATCCGTGGTGCCGCCACCGGGCATGCTTTGGTAGCCAATGATGCCGGGGTAGCGCAGGGAGCGTACATCCAGTCCGTAGCGGCGGTAGTAATAATTTGCCCAGTTTTCGCCGGCAACTTTACTGATTCCGTATACCGTTTCCGGATCAAAACGGAGTATTGCGGCGTCATAGCCGGTGCGGCTTCTTGCAGGCCAAAAACAGCGATGGAGGAAGGAAAATAGACTTTGGACAATTGATTTTCACGGCTGACTTCCAGCACGTTGAACAGGCTGCGCATATTCACATCCCAGGCCCACATGGGGTTCTTTTCGCCGGTGGCTGAGAGGATGGCTGCGAGGTGATAAATCTGGGTAACGCCGTATTTTTTTACGAGTTCAGTCAGAGCGTTTCCGTCCAGAGCATCCAGAATTTCTGAAGGGCCGTTTTGGTTCTCTAAAGGACGAAGATCAGTAGCGATGACGTTGTCGGAGCCGT
>JADJUJ010000028.1 GCA_016710765.1 Lewinellaceae bacterium
GCCAGTTGTTCCACCGTTAATTTTTCCTGAAAATGCCTCCTTCAATGAATTCCTGAGCCTGCCGCACTTCCGCGTCATCATGGTCTTTTTGACCCTGAAACATCATGAAGGCAGATTGACTGCTGCGATCAATATCAATGGCAAAAAATTTGGAGGCGAGTATTGCGGTTTCCCGGTTGGTATATTTTCCACCAAATAGAGCAACAGGTTCCAGTACGAACTAGCTCCGCCGCTGGAATAGATGCCTTGTTCCTCGGTGATTATACTCCATCCACGAGTTCCACATCCGGGAACATTTGCCTGAACTCGTTGGCGTACAACCAGTGTGGAGCACTGCCGGCCTTTCAAAAGCCCCGTGGAGGCCAGTAAAAAAGCCCCGATACACAACGAAGCGACTTCTGCCCCGTTCTGGTATTGACGCACAAGCCAGGGCACAAGGGCTTTGTTCATTTCCAGCGCCGTCTTCATATCGCCGCTCAGGGCAGGGATAAAAATCAGGTCGGTTTGTTGTACTTCCTCCAGTAATTTGTCGGGGTGGATAGAAAATAAGCCATCATTCAGTTTTACCTCTTTGGAAAGTCCGACGAGCTGTACGTCGAATAATGGCGGCTTCCCGGCGGAGGTGAAAAACTGGTTCACTGCGGTGAACATGTAACGAGGATCGGCAACGGCAGCCAAAACCGCCGTTTCAGGAACGAGGATGGATACTTTTTTCATACCACAAAGATAAACAATAAGTTTTGTCGCAAACAACCCTTGAAGTTGTCGCATTTACCACCTACCACAAATTATTGGAGTTTTGCACCTTTGCAGTGTAAAATTCATGGTAGAACATGAAACAAATAATTTCTTATTTAACTTTTAATGGCAATTGCCGCGAGGCCATGCAGTTTTATCAGGAATGTCTCGGTGGCGAGCTCCAGCTTCAAACCATCGCAGAATCGCCGATGGCCGATAAAATGCCTCCTGAAATGGCCGCCTGTATTTTGCATTCCACCTTGACCCGGGCGGTCTGACGCTGATGGCTTCCGATATGGTGGCTGACAAAGGTTTTGTTCGGGGCAACAACATTTCCCTGATGCTCCAGTGCAGCAGCGAAGAAGATATCCGAAACACTTATGCCAAACTCGCTGAAGGCGGACAGCAAACCCATCCCCTGGAAAACACCTTTTGGGGCGCGTTGTTTGGCGACTTGACTGACCAATACGGCAACCAATGGCTGCTGCATTTTGAAAAATCAAAACCACTAATTTCACCTTTTAACACTTTTCCATCATGAATTCAACAGACAAAGTCTTCATTACCGTAGGGGCAATCGTCAATGCTCCGGTAGAAAAAGTTTGGGCCATCTGGACAAGCCCGGAACACATCATGCAATGGAACGCCGCCTCTGATGATTGGCATACCACCGCAGCTACCAATGATTTGACCGTTGGCGGTAAATTCTCTAGCTATATGGCCGCCAAGGATGGCAGTATGGGCTTTGATTTTTGGGGTGTGTACGATGAGGTAAAGCCGAATGAGAAAATCGCGTACACCATGGGCGACGGGCGCACGGCAGAAATCCATTTTCCAGCCATGGAGCCGGAACAAAAGTGGTGGAAACCTTTGAAGCTGAAACCGAAAAATTCAATCGAATTGCAGCAGGGGGGCTGGCAAGCCATTATGAACAATTTCAAAGCGCATGTCGAATCGCTGCAAGGGTAAATTTTATTCCAAAAAACACTGACTGTCAATTACTTAGTCCTTAACTTCTACTATTTTAAGCAATGAAAAAACTAACATTTTCAATTCAAATCAAGGCCTCCGCAGCACGGGTTTGGAGTATCCTCTGGGATGACCTGACCTACACAATATGGACAGGGCCATTCTGTGAAGGTTCCCGTGCCCAAACCGATTGGCAGGGAAGGCAGCAAAGTCTTTTCGGCGATGGAAAAGGTTCAGGCATGGTGAGCAGGATTGCCCGAAAAATTCCCAACGAATTCATGTCTTTTGAACACTTGGTGAACTCAAAGACGGCGTTGAAGACTATTCCTCCGCACAAGCAAAAGGCTGGGCCGGCGCTTTGGAAAACTACCGCCTTCTGGAGAAGGACGGCGGAACCGAATTAAGTGTAGAAATAGACGTAGAAAGTTCTTTTGGCGATTTCTTTCAGGAGGTTTTCCCAAAAGCCTTGGAAAAAGTAAAAGAACTGGCCGAAGGGCAAAAAATCACGCCTTTTCTCTGGTTTGATACCCAAGCGGAAGAAGCGGTGAATTGCTTACCTCGGTTTTCCCAGATTCGGCCGTAACGAGCATGCTCAGGTTGCCAAATGGCGCTGTCCTGACCGCAGGTTTTCAACTTGGCGGACAAAATTTGCAGCTTTAAACGGGGGGCCGATGTATAAACTAAACCCTTCCATCTCGTTTTACGTCGTCTGTGAAACCGAAGCCGGGCTGGACAATGCCTGGCAAAAACTCTCGGAAGGCGGCCTAGTGATGATGCCGCTCGACAAGTACCCCTGGAGCGAAAAATACGGCTGGGTTCAGGATCGCTTTGGGCTTTCGTGGCAATTGGCTTTGGGCAAACTGGCTGAAGTGGGGCAAAAATTTACCCGAGCCTGATGTTTGTCGGCACACAACATGGAAGAGCCGAAGAAGCCATAAACTTGTATACTTCCATATTCAAAGACTCCGATGTTGACGGCATTTTGCGCTATGCGGCGGGCGAGCCCGATCCTGCGGAAGGCACTTTAAAACATGCCCAATTCAAGCTGGATGCTCAGAAATTCATGGTCATGGACAGCAGTGGAGCGCACGCATTTCAGTTCAATGAAGCCCTGTCGTTCGTCATCAATTGCGAAACGCAGGAAGAAGTTGACTACTACTGGAATAAGCTGACTGCCGATGGCGGAGCTGAAAGCCAGTGTGGCTGGTTGAAAGACAAATTTGGGGTATCGTGGCAGGTGGTGCCGTCCATTTTGAGCAAATTGCTGGGCGACCCGGATGCTGGCAAATCACAGCGGGCCATGCAGGCCATGCTGCAGATGAAAAAACTTGATATAGCTGCTTTAAAACAGGCTGCCGAATTGGTTTAAAACACTGCTCACCATGCTAAAGCATTTACACCCATGAAAAAGAACAACATCATTTATTGGACAACTACAGGCCTCATTTTCTTATTTGAAGGTGTAATGCCTGCACTAACCGGTCACTCAGAAATGGCAAAAGCCGGAATCCGAAACCTTGGTTATCCTGATTATTTTGTGACTATGCTGGTGGTTTTCAAGGTTCTCGGCGCGCTTACCCTGGTAATTCCGCAGGTACCTTACCGCTTGAAGGAATGGGCTTATGCTGGATTTACGTTCGCACTATTATCGGCTAGTGTGAGCAACTGGGCAGTTTTTGGACTTGGGTTTGAAGCCATAATGCCGCTTATCATTTTGGGTGTACTGGCAGTTTCTTACCTCCAGTTTCACAAAATTCATCCCATGCAACGCATTGTTTCTTAGGTTTTTTAAAACAAAAAATTTGTTAAAATTGTTTTAAAATTGTTTAAGCCTGTATATTTGCAGTCTAAAATGGAATCTTCTCATTCCTATTAAAAACAAAACGTTTAAAAATGAAAATTCTAAAGAAAATTCTGATCGCCCTTGGGCGTTATCATTGCCATCCCTTTGATTGGAGCACTTTTCATGTCAAAAGATTATGCTTTAGAACGTGAAATCACCATCAACAAGCCGAAACAGGAGGTTTTTGACTACGTCAAGCTGTTGAGCAACCAGAACAATTACAGTACCGGAACATGATGGACCCAAAGATGAAAAATCGTCGCGGGAAACAGACGGTACTGTTGGTTATGTCGCCATGTGGGAAAGTGATATGGTAGGCAATGGCGAACAAGAAATCAAAAAGCTAACAGAAGGCGAACGAATTGACACGGAGCTGCGCTTCAAAGGCATGTTTGCATCTGTTTCGCCAGCCTATATGACTACTGAAGCCGTAAATGATTCGATCACCAAAGTCAAATGGGGCATGAGCGGGCACACGGCCTACCCCTAGAATTTCATGCTAGTATTTATGAGCATGGAAAAAATGATTGGAACGGAATACGAAAATCGCTCACCAATTTAAAGGGGAATCTCGAAAAGCAATAACCATGAGCAAACTGACTCTATTTATGCACGTCTCCCTCGACGGTTTTGTTGCCGGTCCTAATGGAGAGA
>JADJUJ010000029.1 GCA_016710765.1 Lewinellaceae bacterium
TATCATAGATTTTTCAAATTTATTGTTGATAGTCCTAAAATCACGAGGATAAAAGAGCCAAATTTTAATGCATCATCTTTCACATTGGATGATAAAGAATTAATCCGTGAATTTGATAAGTTAAAGGAAGCAAACATACCGTTAGATGAAGCATTTGTAAAAGAGTTTGGGTTCAATTTGTTGAAAGCAAAGTATTTTTTGGATAACTACATGGCATCATTCAAATGAGAACGATACATGAAAGCAACCCTTGAAGTTGCAATTTTGGTATAAAGAAGGCAAAAACGAATATCTAAAATCTGGACGGAGAAAGTGAACTTGTGCAAAAACTGGTGCAATTACTTTCTATGTTTCAGAAGTTTCCTTTAACGCCAGACAAAGAAAAAAATTACCTGTTTTATTGTTTGCTGCATTTAATGAATGAAGGAAACTGACATTGAAAAATATTATCAGTTTGTAAACGGGTTGGCAGATAAATACTTTAAAGATGTTTATTTGGACCTGACTAAGTTAAATGTAATCAATACACCTACTCCTGGTAGTTTTGATAGCACCGTTCTCATTATGCGCTCGCTTGATATTACATAATCGCAAAATACTGAACTCGATTTTACCAAAATATATGGTGATGGTACTTTAATATCTAATTGACATTCCGATGTTCGTGTTCAATTACTTAGATTATAAATTGTGGAGAAATACTTTAATGAATTACGCGGTGAAAAACGAAAGACGGTAGTAGTGAAAGAAAATATTTTTTGAAGCACTGGGTTGTAATGATTTTGGGTTAAAAATCTTTGAACAATTCTATTTTTCAAGAACACGTAGAAGCTTAGAACATTTTTATCCCCAAGCCAAAGCAGATGGAAAGGAAAATAAACCTACACAAGACCAAATAAATTGCCTGGGTAATTATGCAATGATTGGTAGCGAAATCAATAGTTCAGGAAATAATTGGGACCCCAATGCAAAACTCAGCCACTATCTAGACCATGGAAAGATAAGGCAGGTTAGTGTAGCTTCAATTAAGTTTATGATTATGATGCAAATGTGTAAAGATAATGTTTTAATAAACCAAAGGACATCGGGTTTAGAGTGGATATTTGTGATATACAGGAACATCAGAGGAAAATGGAGAAAACTACTCATGATAGTTAAAATAATACGTCGCCAAATGACCCGCATCACCGAATCCGCCATCGAACAACTCGCCATCTCCCGCCTCGAAGCCATGGGCTACCAATACGCCTATGGCCCCGAACTGGCTTCCGATGGCGCGTCGCCCGAGCGCAGCAGTTATTCGGATGTGGTGCTGTCCGACCGCTTGCGGGCTGCCATCTACCGGCTGAACCCCGGCACCCCGGCCGATGCGCTGCAGGAAGCCCTGAAAGTCATTCAGCGCATTGCCTCGCCCGGATTTGCTGGCCAACAATGAGGCTTTTCACCGCATACTCACCGAAGGGGTCAATGTTACGTATCAGAAGGACGGAAACCCGCGCGGCGATCTGGTGTGGCTGATGGATTTCAAAAAACCGGACAATAACGAGTTTCTGGTGGTCAACCAGTTTACCGTGGTTGAAAATGGCCATACCAAACGCCCCGATCTCATCCTGTTTGTCAATGGCCTTCCCCTGGTGGTGATCGAACTAAAAAATGCTGCCGACGAAAACGCCACCGTTCATTCCGCCTTCAAACAACTGGAAACTTACAAGGCCCTGGTGCCCGGGCTTTTCACCTACAACGGTTTTCTGGTTATTTCCGACGGTCTGGAAGCCCGCGCCGGCGCGCTGTTCGGCTGGCTACAGCCGCTTTATGGCCTGAAATCGGCCGATGGGGAATCGGAAGCCTCTCACCCCAACAGCCAACTGGAAACGCTGATCCAGGGCATGCTGCACCCCAACACCCTACCCGACCTGATTCGGCATTTTATCGTATTTGAAAAATCAAAAAAAGAAGACCCCAAAACAGGCATTACCACCATCAGCACGGTGAAAAACTGGCTGCTTACCACCAGTACTACGCCGTTAACCGGGCCGTAGCGTCCACCCTGCGGGCAGCAGGCTATGCGCAACCCGACGGCGTGCAGGATGCAGCACCCGAACTTTTTGGATTGCCCGCCGTGAAACGGCAACCCATGGGCGACCGCAAGGGCGGCGTGGTTTGGCACACACAGGGCAGCGGCAAATCATTGTCGATGGTATTTTACACCGGTAAAATCGTGCTAACCCTCAACAACCCGACAGTACTGGTAATTACCGACCGCAACGACCTCGACGATCAACTGTTCGACACCTTTGCCGCCTCCAAACAATTGCTGCGCCAGGAACCCGTGCAGGCCACCGACCGGCAGCACCTCAAAGAACTCCTCAAAGTTGCTCGGGCGGTGTGGTGTTCACCACCATCCAGAAATTCCAACCCGATGAGGGCAACGTACGAGGAATTGTCCAGTCGTACCAACATCGTTGTTATCGCCGATGAGGCGCACCGAACGCAATATGGTTTCAGGGCCAAAGCCATCGACGACAAAGATGCCCAGGGCAATGTGATCGGGCAGAAATTAGTGTATGGCTTCGCCAAATACATGCGTGATGCCCTGCCCAACGCCACCTACCTGGGTTTCACTGGCACCCCAATCGAGAATACGGATGTGAACACGCCGGCCGTTTTCGGCAACTACATCGACGTGTACGACATCGCTCAGGCCGTGGAAGACGGTGCCACTGTGCGTATCTACTACGAGAGCCGGTTGGCGAAAGTGACGCTCAGCGAGGAGGGCAAACGCCTCGTGGCGGAATGTGACGATGAACTGGATCAGGATGAGCCACCACCACCCAAAAAGCCAAAGCCAAATGGACCCAACTAGAGGCGCTGGTGGGCAGCGAAAACCGGCTGGCCAATGTGGCCAACGATATCGTGTCGCATTTCGAACAACGGCAGGAGGTATTTGAAGGAAAAGGCATGATCGTGGCCATGTCGCGCCGCATTGCCGCTGCCTTATACGCTGCCATCATAAAAATACGCCCTGACTGGCATTCCGACGACCTCAACAAAGGCGTCATAAAAGTAGTCATGACTTCCGCTTCTTCCGATGGGCCTGCCATCGCCCGGCACCACACCACCAAAGACCAGCGCCGGGTGCTGGCCGACCGGATAAAAGACCCTGCCGACGAACTTAAACTCGTGATCGTGCGCGACATGTGGCTCACCGGTTTCGACGCGCCCAGCATGCACACCCTGTACATCGACAAGCCCATGAAAGGTCACAACCTCATGCAGGCCATAGCACGGTGAACCGCGTGTACAAGGACAAGCCCGGCGGACTGGTAGTAGATTACCTGGGCATAGCAGCCGACCTGAAAAAGCGCTTTTTCTACCCGATGCCGGCGGTAAGGGCGACCCCACCCCATTGCAGGAACAGGCGGTACAAGTGATGCTGGAAAAACTGGAAGTGGTTTCAGATGTACCACGGCTTTCCTTACGAGGATTATTTTGATGCTGATACCTCCCGGAAATTGTCGCTCATCCTGGCTGCCGAGGAACATATACTGGGCCTCATTGATGGCAAAAAGCGATACATCAACGAGGTTGCGGCCCTCTCCAAGGCCTTGCCATTGCCATTCCGCACGATCAGGCCATGGACGCTAAGGACGAGGTGGCCTTTTTTCAGGCGGTAAAAGCCAGGCTGGCAAAGTTTGACATGACAGGTTCGGGAAGAACCGATGAAGAAATTGAAACCACCATCCGGCAGGTGATCGACAGGGCCCTGGTATCCGAACAAGTGATCGATGTGTTCGACGCTGCCGGCATCAAAAAGCCCGATATTTCCATCCTGTCGGAAGAATTCCTGATGGAGTTAAAAGGCATGGAGCACCAGAATGTGGCGCTGGAAGTGTTGAAAAAACTCCTTAACGACGAGATCAGATCGCGTTCCAAGCAAAACCTGGTCAAAAGCAAATCGCTTATGGAAATGCTGGAAGCAGCCATCAAGCGCTACCACAGCAAAGTCATCACCGCCGCCGAAGTGATGGACGAACTCATCCGGCTGAGCAAGGAAATTACCAGTATGGACAGCGAGGCAAAAGCCCTGGGCCTCACCGATTTCGAATACGCTTTCTACACCGCTGTAGCCGACAACGACAGCGCCCGCGAGCTCATGAGCAAGGACAAACTCCGCGAACTGGCCGTGGTGCTCACCGAAAAGGTGCGGCAAAACGCCAGCATCGACTGGACCATCAAGGAAAGCGTGCGCGCCAAACTTAAGGTGATCGTCAAGCGCACGCTGCGGCAGTTTGGCTACCCTCCCGACATGCAGAAATTGGCGACGGAAACGGTGTTGAAGCAGGCGGAGTTGATAGCGGAGGAGTTGATGGGGTGATGGATAAATAAAATTTTACCATAAACCATCTCTACCCAATTTTTGGCATAAATATTGTATAAATAATTTACTACTATCCTGCCTTTATAATCGCTTAGAGTTCTTTCATTGCCGCGATAACAGCCTTGGGGCTGATTACTTCCAGGGAGCGGCCAAAACGAAGTAATTCAGAGTACAGTTCATAGTTGGGAACCACCAAAATGGAGAACAATACACCTTTCTCTGTTGCCTCCAGCACTTTTGGGAAGCATGGATGGGTTTGGTTTGCAAGTACTTGGACTGAAGCGTAGTTGCACGAAAATGATCTCAAGCGGTACAGCGCCCTCGGCTGCGTAACGCCTACGATATCTTTGAAGAAGCTCTTCCGGGTCGAATAAGGTATTTGGCTGAAAGGAACCTTAGCGTCCTGAATGGCTTGAATCCGGTCGAGTGCCAGATTGTAAATGGCGCCACTGATTCATTCAAACCAAAAACAAACCACCGATTCCGGTATTCACGCAAATGATACGGATGGAAAACAAAGGAAAACCAGCATCTGCTACAAAGGGCAAATAGTCCACCCTGAGGGCTTTTTGATCCATGATAGCACTGTACAACTTCGGCAGCCATTCGGTGCCGGCGGTGAGGTCGTTGGTTTCAAAGCGGATGGCATTTTTGTCCGGAAACTTCACCCAGCCCTCCAGTTTTTTGAGCAGGCTGTCCAGCGAATCTACCATGGGCAAGCCCTGAAACTGCATCAATACCATCAGTGCCTCACGGAGCACATTGATATCATGTGCGTTGAGCGGCTTATGGGAAATCGAGAAATTGCGGTCCCTGCAAAAATATCTCCCATCTACTACATCAATCGGCGCACCATACCTTCTGGGCGGCTCACTTTTCATGATATTAAGGTCGGTAAAAGCGTTCGGCGGCTGACACCGGTTTTAATGCCGAAGGCATCGTCCAGCGCCTCCGACAAATGTTCCAGCATTTCAGCAACGGTCCATCCCCGTTGTCGGCGAAAGCAGGCATCCAGTACACGGTAGCGAAAAGCGGCTTGTTTATTGGCTGGCATAACAATAAAATTAACAGTGGTGCAAATAGGTTGCACTAAGGTAACCTTTCTTTGCAGAATGGCAAAAACAGCATGATTTCTGGCGATAAAAAACGCGTAACGCATGAAAAAAATCAAATACCTGACCATCCGTTTCAAAAACGACATTGGTTTCCAGGAACTCAGAAAGTTCAGGGGGGCAGTGATAAATGTTGCCGGAAAGGAAAACACCCTTTTTCACAACCATCAAAACGGTAATTTCCGTTACTCCTACCCCCTCATTCAATACAAGCGCATTGACAACAAAGCCGCGCTGATATGCCTGGAAGACGGTGTGCATGAGGTGCATGCCTTTTTCAGGGCCGCCCACAAACCCTGCGCCTGGGCGAGCGGGAAATAAGCCCGGAAGTAGAGGAATTATCCATGAAAGAGATCACCCTACAGGTTTGGGAAAAGCAATTTCATTACAGGCTCAGCAACTGGCTTGCCCTTAACCAGGAGCACTACCAGAAGTGGCAGAATATGCCCGACGACAGCGAACGCAACCGGTTCCTGACCAGCATTCTGCGTGGCAATTTACTTAGCATGGCCAAAGGCCTGGGCTGGTTTATTGAGCAGGAGGTGAAAGTTACCCTGCGGGAAGTTAGCCCCAGTAACCCTTATCCATTTCAAAGACCAAACCATGAGTGCCTTTCAGGTACGCTTCAGCACCAACATCTGGCTGCCGCCCTACCTGGGGCTGGGCAAAGGAGCGTCGTTGGGGCACGGGATGGTGATGCCCGATACACTTAACATTAAACCAGCAAAAGCAAGACAAGATGAACAGAGAGACGATTTACCTGGCGGGGCTGCTGCATGATATAGGAAAATTTTGGCAAAGGGCAGATGAAAGTGGAGCTGCATCCTCTAAAATCTTGTCCGACACTACCAAAAGAAACGAAGGCTTATATTGCCCGAAATACAACGGGAAATATTCACATAAGCACGTACTGTGGACGGCAGAATTTCTGGACCGACACCGGACCTTTTTTGAAAAGGCTATCGGAAAAGACAATTTCGAGGCCTTTTTTAAAGCGGCTGTCAAACACCATGCACCCGACCATGATGATGCTTACCAGCTCGATTGTGCAAAAGCCGATCACTATGCCTCCGGAGCCGATCGCACTGGAGAGTCTGGGCAAAAAGATGCTGAAGCCGAAAACACTAGACAGGTTCAAAAACGTGCGCATGGTGAGCATTTTTGAAGGGTTATTACAGGGCAATAATTTCGAGAGTATAAATACTGTGTACCTGTCAAGGCCCTTACGCTAAGCGACGATCACTTCCCAACTTTAGAATTGAATACCGGCAAAGGGCAAGAACAATATGCCCAACTTTGGGTGGAATTTGAGCGAGCATTTCTCCAATTGAAAGAAGCCGACTGCGATGCGTTGAGTCTGGCCGAAAACCTTTTGTTTCTTTTATCTCGCTATGCCAGCGCCGTTCCATCCAGTACTATGCACCTTCCAGATGTCTCCCCTATATGACCACTTGAAGAGTACTGGTATTTATGCGCTGTGTCTGTTTGATTACCTTGCTGAAAAAGGGGCCGATTAAATGCCGAGTTCAGCATTGCTCCAGAAGAAGCACCAGCGCTGCTCGTGGGCGGTAACTTATCGGGCATTCAAAATTACATCTACGACATTGTGTCCACTGATGCTGCGCGTAATCTTAAAGGAGATCATTTTACCTGCAAATTTTGGTGGAGAATGCTGTTGAAATAATCCTCAAGCGTTTAAAATGCCCTGGTCGGCAGTAGTGTATGCTTCGGGTGGCGGTTTTTACCTTCTGATGCCCAATACCCCAAAGTAATTCAAGTTCTTCACGAATTGCGCAGCGACTTATCAGCCACTATTTTCCAGGCACATCAAACCAGTCTTTCGCTCAGTTTAGACTGGCAGGAGGTGACTCAAAAGCAGATCTTGCAACAAACGGATGAAATCGGCATTCATCAGGCATGGGGAGCGCTATCCCAGAAAAATAGCCGGTACGAAAACGCAAAAATTTAAGGAACAACTTAAATCAAATTATGCTTACTTTTAAACCTGGTGAAATTGGAGGTAAACAACAGCGGGACCATATTACCGGCGAGGAATTTACTGGAAGCAGAAACCAAAGATATCAACGAAGGAAATTTAATAGAACAGCTTTTTACCTGATACTGGCAAACATGTAAAAGCCAGTACCCAGGCACAGATAAATTTGGGAAAAAACTGCGAAATACGGAGTATTGGATAACTTCGAAGGAACCTGTACCACAATGGCAGGAATATGAATTCAGAATTGGCAACCTGGAAATTTTCAACTACCTGTTTTCGGAGAAGGACTTGCAGACAGTTGGCCATCGACACCCCGATGACATATTCATCAGATCGTTTGATATTGACCGCTCTGGCTTTAGCGCTAATACCAGTTACCTCAAGGGCAAACGATGTATCTATGGCTTTACTTTTTATGGAGGGAATGATTATCCTGAGCATGCAAACGGTGTTCCGGTCACTTTTGACGAAATGGCGCAATGGGGACCAGGGGCGCAAAGTCTAGGTGTATTGCGAATGGACGTGGATAATTTGGGTTCAATTTTCATTTCAGGACTGGAAAATAAACAGCGAACCTTTTTCGAGGTATAGTGTTCTCAGCCGCAACCTTGATTATTTCTTCAAAGGCTACCTGAACCGTATCTGGGAAAAATAGTTCAAACAAAACACCTCCATCATTTATTCTGGTGGTGACGACCTATTTATTGTAGGGCACTGGTCGGATCTATTCTGCTTTGCCGAAGCAATCCAGAAAAGCTTTTCCAAATGGGTTTCCCAAAATCCAAATTTGACAATTTCCGGTGGAATAGCCCTCATTGGTGGAAAATTTCCTATCTCAAAGGGATCTACATTTGCTGAATTGGCAGAAAAAAAGGCCAAAGAGCACAAAAGGCCGAAAGATGCCGAAAAGAACGCCATTGCCTTGTTCAATGTACCGCTGGATTGGGGAAAGGAGTACCCGATGGCACAAAGCCTTAAGCGTGAGATGGTCAAATTGATCTTTGATAAAAAGCACCACGCGGAATACTCAAAAAATGCTAAACTATGCTGAGAAGGCCCGAATACAGGCTACCCGGGGAGGAAGTACGCCCTGGCGCTGGCATATGGCTTATGATTTCAGCAGGGCTGCTCAAAGGCAAAAAGCCAGGAAGCAGAACAATTTTATAACCAGATAAAAAATGCTGCCTTTACAGAGCAAATGGACAGGCGAATATATACAGGACTTTTCATACCATAACTTCCTCGACATACTGGAAGCAGTGCTTCTGATGGGCAGAATTGGAAACAAAAGATTAATTCACTAACAAATAAATTATCAAGATATGGCTCAACAGCATGGATATGGTGGCAAAGACCGGGAACAAATCCAGGTCCCGCCGTTTAAAAGATTGGATTGAAACCGGTATCAAAGGTGATGCTATCACTTATGCCGATAAATTAGGTATGAAACCTGTTGATGAAAAATTCACTACTTCCCAAATAAGGAATTTCTATGGTGAACTCAAGCGAATTCGTTTCAAAGGAATTGAGGAATCCAAACAGAAGTCTGCATTTTCACCTTCTTCACCCCAAGTTGGCATACGCTGCCAAGCGGGCTGAAAAATCTGGGCAGAGGCGCAGGTACATTTAAAATGGAAATACTGAAAGCGCATCAAGCGGTAAAATTGACGAAACAGGATCGGAAAACGATTTGAAAACTTCTGTGATCTGTGTGAAGCAATATTAGCCTTTCACAAAGCACATGGAGGGCGATTAACCCATTATCTAAATTTTAAATAAAAATTTAAAATGACAAATACGATCAAGTTGAATAAAAAATCCTAAATCAAAGGAGAGATTGAGGCTTATGTCTGGCCTCCTGATCGGAGGTTCTAATA
>JADJUJ010000030.1 GCA_016710765.1 Lewinellaceae bacterium
AGCGAAGGGCTTAATGAAGGATATTTTTACAACATCTTCTGTGAAGATGGCTACGGGTACAGTCTGCCTCAAAATATGATGTTGCTGCCCGACCCAGTAGACAAAAATAAATATCACATATTTCACACATCAATCGTTAAGCCCGATATTTATCTGTGGAACACAGGTGTGCGGCATTCTTCGGTAAATATATCAGTACCCGCAACTATCAGTTTAAATGTTGATCTATTTATAGATACCATCGCATATGACGGTCTACACGCGGTCAAACACGCCAACGGCAGAGATTGGTGGATCGTTGCCGCAAAAGCAAAGAGCAGTAAATATTACATCTTGCTGCTTTCTCCCTCCGGGGTGTCCGTGAAAGAACAGTACATCGGGACGCCTAGCTGGAGTGGGGCCGGGGGAGAAATCGTTTTTTCTCCGGACGGGACAAAAATGGCCAGGGCCAACCCCAGAGACGATCTTAGAATATTTGATTTCGACCGATGTACCGGCACCTTGAGCAATCCGATTTTCATCCCTATAATTAATACTGCAGACAATAATATCTCCGGAGGTGCAGCGTTCTCAGCAAATTCACGGTTCTTATACGTCGCTGACGGGTTATTTGTATATCAGTATGATTTCTACGCCTCAGATTTTGCTTCCTCACAAACGCTAGTCGCAGAGCAGGATGAGGTATTGTGCCCATTTGCCACAGATTATACTTATATGGAGCTCGGCCCCGACGGCAGAATATATTGCCGCCCCTCTTCAGGCCAGAACTGCATGCACTATATTGAGCACCCGGAACGAGCCGGGACAGCCTGTGAGGTTCACCCACACGGCTTGTACGTTCCTACCAGTTACGACAACCTGACCCATTTCCCCAACTTCCGGCTCGGCCCCATCGACGGCTCGGCCTGCGATACTTTGGGTCTGGATAATTACCCACTGGCCGGATGGCGCTACCAGCGCACGCTGCCCTTAACCGCTGATTTTACTTCCGTTTCTTGGTTCGAGCCAGATACATGGTACTGGGAATTTGAGGACTGTGGGACAAGTGCGGAGCAGAACCCTACGCACACCTTCCCGGCTGCCGGAACCTATGAAGTATGTCTGACCGTCAGCAACCAATACGGTTCAGATACCAAATGTAAGCAAGTATGGGTTACCGCTAACAGCGCCACGAATGGTATCAAGCCAGGCATAAAAGCCAGGGTATTTCCCAACCCGGCAAGTACGAAGATCAACATCGACCTGGGTGAATACGCTCCGGATGAACTGACCGTCGGCATATTCAACCTGCTGGGACAAAGTATTAAGACGGTCAAATTCAGCGGGCCGGAACAACAATATTCTATTCCAGTCGAAGGCTTTCCCGCCGGGTTGTACCGGCTTTCCCTGCACGATCAGGCTGGCAGGCTGGTTGGATCGGCGGCGGTGTTGATTCAGCGGTGAGTGCGGGTTGCGGCTTCCTAAAGATTCCGCGAAAATTTGTAGTATTTTGTTTGCACGGCGGGCTTACCCGCCGTGCAAACAGTTTTCTCCAACCATAATCAGGGGTTATAAAATGACGTACAAACTATTTAAGACTTTTTTATCTTAAACATGGTTTACGCCGTACCTTTGCAGCGCCTTAACCAAATCATTATGAAAAGTACCTATCATCGGTCATGGGCCGAACCTTACAAGATTAAAATGGTGGAATTGCTGCGCATGACCACCCGCGCACAACGCCTTAAAGCCATTCGCGAGGCTGGCTACAATACTTTTTTACTGCGTTCCGATGATGTGTACATCGACCTGCTTACCGACAGTGGCACAGCAGCCATGAGCGACCAGCAATGGGCCGGACTAATGATGGGTGATGAATCGTATGCCGGTAGCCGCAATTTTTATCATTTGGAATCGGCCATTCAAAAATACTACGGGTACCAGTACATCGTACCCACCCACCAGGGCCGGGGCGCCGAAAACCTGATTTCCAAAATACTGATCAAACCCGGTGACGTTATTCCGGGCAATATGTATTTCACCACGACACGGCTCCACCAGGAACTGGCAGGTGGTATTTTTGCCGATATCATCATTGATGAGGCCCACGACCCGCTGAGCGAATACCCCTTTAAAGGAAACATTGATCTTAAAAAACTGGATCAACTGGTGCAAACGCATGGCGCTGCTAAAATACCGTACGTCAGCATGGCCACCAGTGTAAACATGGCTGGAGGTCAACCCATCAGCATGGCCAATTTGAAAGCCTTGTACGAATATACGCGCCCTCTGGGTATTCGGGTCATTCACGATATGACCCGCGTAGCCGAAAACGCCTGGTTCATCAAGCAAAGGGAACCAGGCTATGAAAAGCACAGCGTCCGTGAAATCGTCAAGGAAATTTGTTCCTATACCGATGGCGCTACCATGAGTGCCAAAAAAGATGCCCTGGTGAATATCGGCGGTTTTTTGGCGCTCAACGACTGGGATCTGTTTGAAGAAGCCCGGAATCTGGTGGTGGTGTATGAGGGGTTGCACACCTACGGCGGCCTGGCCGGACGAGATATGGAAGCCATGGCCATTGGCATTGGAGAAAGTGTCGACAACAACCACATGCATGCCCGGGTGGGTCAGGTGGAGTACCTCGGACACAAAATGGAAGAATATGGCATACCCATCGTCCGGCCCATTGGCGGGCATGGCATATTTGTAGACGCCAAGCGTTTTTTACCCCATCTTTCACAGGATCAGTACCCAGCGCAGGCCCTGGCGGCCGAAATTTACCTCGATTCAGGCGTGCGTACCATGGAACGCGGGGTGGTATCTGCAGGTCGAAAATCAACTGGCGAAAACTACTATCCTAAACTGGAATTGGTCCGGTTTACCATTCCCCGCAGGGTTTACACCCAGGCGCACATGGATGTGATTGCAGAATCGGCCTTTAGGGTGTTGAAACGGGCAAAAAAGATACGAGGCCTGAAGATGATTTATGAACCCAAGTACCTGCGTTTCTTCCAGGCGCGCTTTGAGCCATTGTAAAGCGAATTACCAGCAAGTTGTTGTGCACCGGATAGTTAATACTAACTTTGGGGTAAGTTAAAGCCATAAATTCCAAAACCCATGCACAACGCATTGATCACATTGGCATTCCTTGCTTTATTTGGGCCCAACAGTCTTTTTGCACAAGAAGCTGATCACCCCCTTCGCGTAGGCGTGGTACTCAGCGGTGGCGGTGCTAAGGGATACGCGCATGTGGTGTACTTAAAGTACTGGAGGAAGCCGGCATCCGCATCGATTATATCGCCGGTGCAAGTTCAGGTGCAATTGTGGGCGGTATGTACGCCGTCGGCTGGACACCCGAACAGATGGACAGTTTGTTGCATGTCAAGAATATGGGCGAAATGATTCAGGAAACACCAGATCGTGCCAACCTTTCCTTTTTTGAAAAACAATATGGTGAAAAATACGCACTATCACTCTCTTTAAGGGATTACAAACTGAGTTTGCCGGAAGCACTTTCCAATGGCCAGGAATTGTATGATTATTTCAGTTCCATGACTGCCCATGTGGCTGAGCAACACGATTTTAGCCAACTTCCCGTGCCCTTTTTCTGTACCGGAACCGACGTAGTTTGTGGCTCTCCCATCATCTTCGAACACGGTGTGCTTGCCCGCGCCATTCGGGCCAGTGCCTCGTTTCCCGGTCTGCTGGCGCCCATAGATGTAGACGGACAGCTGGTAGCAGATGGTGGCATCCTCAATAATTTTCCGGCAAAAGTGATGCACGATAAAGGCGTCGACATCATAATTGGCGTCAATATTGAATCGGGGTTGTACTCAAAAGAGCAACTCAATTCCATAGAAAAGATCATTTCACAGGTGGGATCTTTTCAGATGGACGCCTCTACCAAGGAACAGTTGGCATACTGCGACATTGTGATTCACCCCCAGACGGAAGGGTTTTCCATCACCAGTTTTAGCGATGTGGATACCCTGCTCAACAATGGAGAACGGGCCGCACGCGCTATTTTCCCACAACTGCTGGACATCGCGGCCCGACAACGCGCAGCGCCGGCGCCGCCGGAGCGACCAAGGCCCTCCTTGCCCACAGACGTGAAGTTTGATATACATGATGTGCATGTGGGGTACACACCAGTGTTTGCCAAGGCTACCCTGCTTGAAAAATTCCCTACACCGATACCGGGAGAAATTACGTTCGACCAATTCCAGGAGGGCATTTCCCAATTGTATGCCACCGACAACTTCCATTTTATCGACTACGAATTTCGGAACGAAGGAAACGACTGTACCAGTTTGTACATCAACCCGGAAATCAACCAGGGCTATGAAAACAGGTTGCGCCTGGGCCTTCACTACGATAAAGTGTATAAAAGCAGCCTGTTGCTCAATGGTACCTTTCGCAACAAGATTTTTCACAACTCTACGGCTTCTATCGACCTCATTTTAGGGGATAAATTTCGGTACGATATTCATTACATCGTTGACAACGGACGCTTACCAGACCTGGGCTTCAACTCCAGGCTGAACTTTACCGATTTTGACGTTCAATTGCCGGTTGAGATTGAACTGAACGGCAACCTCATTATTCAGTCGCTGCGGTTTACCATGCTGGATTTCAACAACGAGTTCTTTGTAAATTTTGTCACGCAAAAAACCTTTGAGGCCGGGCTTTCCGCAGAAATCAAATATTTCTATACGTCTACCTCGCAGGCAGAAATTTATGTCACCGACAACCCGTATCTCGGAGAGGATGGCGTTTTTGGTACTGCCAAAGCTTATTACCACTTCGACAACCGGGACCGCGCCAACTTTACAAGATCGGGCATACTGTTCCGGGTAGAATCCCGGCTCTGCCTGCCCCTGTCGTCTGAGAAGTATGACAATCCCAAGGGCAAAGTTGGCAACAACTACGACCTGCAGTGGCAGCAGTCCTGGCCGCTCTCTACCCGCACAACTTTACAGGTCAATCTCGATGCCGGCCTGAGCCTCGGCACACCGCCCATTCCATATCGCTACTTACTGGGAGCACCAACCAAAACCTGATCAACAACTTTCCGGGCCTTTTCCCGGACTACCATTTGGTTATGCATCCGGCAGTTCACTCATCAGTGTCGGCAGCGTTTTGCAGTGGAATTTGTGGAAAATACATTACATCCAATTGGGCGCCAACATTGCATCTATTGATGAGCAGACCCTGCCATTTACCAACGGCGACCACCTGTTCCGTTCGGCCTCAATTGGCTACGGCATTGATACAGCCATTGGCCCCGTGCAACTGTTGTATGCATACGCAGGGAAAGAATTATCGGAGTTTTACCTGAACATTGGGTACTGGTTTTAACTCATCGCAATACCAGTACTATTCCACTGCTTTGTACCGTACCTATCCGCAATTGAATCAGGTAAAGTCCACTGACCCAGTGGCTAAGCTCCATTCTTTTGCTGACCGGGTCGTACTCCGCGCTGACCGGCCTCCCCAAAGCGTCGAATACCTTGATCTCATACTCGGAGGAAGGCAAATTTGCGGGCAAAACAAATTGCAGCCAATCTGAAGCAGGGTTCGGATAAAATAAGACATCATCGCCCAATGGGATATTGGCCATGGCTGAGGTTTGTTCAAGCACCAACACGATCGTACTGTCACAACCCGTTTCACTGCTCAAATGCACTGGAAATACGCCCGGCTGCTCAAATTGCATTCCCGCAAATTCGAACAGTTCCCCTTCGGCAATGCTTTCATACAAGGTATCCAAATATGTCGGTAAAAATTGTAAATTAACAATAAGCAGGGCGCTGTCGCAACCATCGGAGTGGCCGAAAACCTCAGCCCTTCAGGGGTTCGCTTCGTTGTATGCATGACCGTTTATCACAATGGAATCACCCTGACAAATATCGATATCCCAACCGCCGTTTATCACTGGACGGAAACTGAGATGCACCGTCACCAAACTGTCGCAGCCATTGACCGATTGTAATACCTGCGTGCCTTCCGGATTGTTGGCATCGTAGATAACTCCGTTCAACCCGTACGATTCACCGGCACAGAGCTCCAGTGAAATATCGGTTTCCTGCACCGGAAGAAACGTCAACGAAACATGTACCACACTGTCGCAGCCACTGACCGATTGTAATACCTGCGTGCCTTCCGGATTGTTGGCATCGTAGATAATTCCGTTCAGCCCATACGATTCACCCGCGCAGGTTCAGTGAAAAATCGGTTTCCGGCACCGGCAGGAACGACAATAAAACATGCACCACACTGTCGCAGCCATTGAAAGCCGTAAAATGCTGTTCTCCAGAAGGGTTTGTGCATCGTAGCTGTGTGCCGTTCAAATCGAATGTTTCACCCTGGCACAAGGAGGGTTGAAGGTAGCCTACAGGTTCGGGCAGGATGTTCAGCAGGATGTTCAAAACGCTGTCGCAACCGAAAACGCTTTGCAAATATTGCGAACCATTCGGGTTCTGGGCATCGTAGGTGATACCATTGATTACTATACTTTCTCCCGGACAAATGCTGGGATTGAAGTTTGTGAATATCGCTGGAATAAAGTAAATCTGGACATGTACAATACTATCGCAGCCCTCCGGTGTTTGCAACACCTGATCGCCCGACATATGCGAGGCATTGTAGGTCACGCCTTCAAAAGTATAAGAGCCGCCAGCACATACCGGCTGCACATGAAGCCCGGTGGGCGCCGGCCTGAAATAAATTTTAACGTTTATCAAACTGTCACAGGCCCCGTCTGCAGTGCTGAGCCACTCTACGCCAGTGGAAAAAGGGAAATAGTAGGCATGACCGTTCACCCAGGCGGTGTCGCCACGACATAGGGTATCCTTGAAAAACGATTGAAAATAAGGTACAAAATCCAGGTCGATGTGCACAATGGTATCACAATCGCCGAGTTCAATGGTACCTTGGGTATGAGTAAAATCAAAGGATTGTCCGTACAACACCACACTTTGACCGTTGCAAAGCTGTCCTGAACATTTACCGCAACCGGTACTTTCCGGGATCAGTTGAACCGGCAGGGTCATGTGCATGATGTCGCTGTTGAGTTCAACCGTGTAGCCTGTTGTATCTGCAGGCGCCGGCAACATGGGCTGAGGGCCGGTGGCGCCATTCGACCAGAGGTAAGTCGTATTCCTTGTAGAGAAAATCCTTGGTAAAGCGCATCGACCATGCTACCGTACCAGGCCCCTGTTTTGCCAATAAATCCACCATAAGCCGTTTGTTTCGGAATATGCGATGCTCTCCCAGCTACTTTCGGGCCGGTAGGTTTTGCCGGGAATAGTCGGACCAACCGTAAGCGTGTTGTTTACATAATAAGAAAAGCAGTTTTGGTCAAAATTATAGGCAGCGCCGGTGCTCAGTTCAATGCGCGAATGTTGGCTGGATTCAGGTACAACCGCAAGGGCTCACTACTCGTACTGTTTGCACTCAGGCAGACATCCCGGATCATATAGGCAGAACTGAGATAAGGGTATGGAAAATCTAAAACCTGTAAGGCAGCGACACAAAATCTGGCCCCCAGGGGATGTTGGCATCGTATTCAAAACTTGATTCGGAAGGCTGTTCTGGCAAAAAGCAGGCACCTCTGCGTACTTGCAAAGGCTAAGCACCGTTGCATCGATATCTGTCAGGTAAAACAACTTCTGGAACTTGTCTCCGCAATCCAGTCCAGTCGAATGAAAGGTAACCATGCTATAATCACCCTCGTCGGGAATTGAATCGTGTATAACTTCAGGGTGAAATATAAAAACATTGTTCGTATCCACAAACCCATTCAGCGGGATTCAATGTTATAATCTTCGCCGGAATGGCAGTGCCGGTAATGGAGTATTGAATTGGTGAAAACTCATGGAACCACTCAAAATAAAGTCTACCGGCTTAGACGCACAGCCTTCAATGTACACATGATCGTCGGTAACCAGGGTTCGGTTGTACTGTAACGCTTCAATGGGCGCCAGGAACAAACCGGAATCGAGTTTGAAATCCCCTACATCAAAGATCATGAACCTGATGGTGTATTCCTGGCAAGGCTCTACGTGAATTGTCCGCTCCATCGGTGGTGATGGCATTGAAACCAATCTGGTATTGCGAGGAAAAAAGGCGCCATGTAATTGCAGAAAATATTATCCACGCCCAGGAAAAGCACCGTTGAAATTGGCCAGGTTCATACGGATCAAACCCGGCCTTCCATGAAAATACCAAACATATCGTTGTATTGCTGGCAACTGTACATCGGGAACTCTTCGGAGGCAAAGCAATAGTTCAGTCGCAATCCTTTACAATTGGTTTGAAAGTTACCTCCAAAATGAACGGATCGTGAACCATTGTAATTCCTGGAAACGACAACAAATAGTCTGGTGGAAAATTCGTCAACCAGGGCCCAGCATCCAGGTCCTCATTGGGAAACTCGCAGTGGTAGTAGTCGCCGGTAGTGAGCATCAAACCATTATTGAGCGGGAAAGGATTTACCCCGTCTTCGAAGGGTACCATCTGGCGGGGTTCCTTTATTGTTGGCACTTTGAATAATAACCGTTCCAGGTTGAAACAGACGGCCCACATGATCATTCGGAAAATCCAAGTTGGTTTTCAAAAAGGGTGTTCTGAGCACCAAGGCCGGACCAATCGTCAGCAACATCAATAAAAAAGAAGGCGAAGCATGTTCATGGGATTTCGCTTCGTACCATCAATAGAAAACCAGATGTACGCGTCGCACTCCGCACACACGCGTCTGAAAAAAATATCTGAACAGCATCGGTCACCAATATTTTACCCGGAAAGAAGAACAATTATTAGATCGGAGATAATTTTGCCTTGATTGCGTCTCGGGTGAAATCTAATTAACAACAACGCACATATTTGTAGAGTCAACCCGGTCCGTCGGCAACCCGGAACCGGTAAATTTCCTTGCCATTAATCAGCCTACTATGCCCTTCCCACCGAAAAACTTGATGCCAGTAAACCCGAAGACAAGCGTACCATCCAAAACCTGCTGCTGCTGCAAAGACCTGAACCTCCATATCCCGGTAAAAAAAGCATGGACGAGTCGCTGCTCCTTGCGACCGGGAACATCCGCGAGTTCGACTCCGCCGAAGACGGCAGCCGTACCGACGAATCGATTTACTACATTGCCGAAATCGTTGCGCTTCGAGCTGATTGCCATCCAGGAGATCTGCGTAAGCCTCGACGGACTCAATCGCCCATGTCGTTACTCGGCCCCAACTGGGATATTTGTTCCACCGATGTCACCCAGGGCTCTGCCGGCAATGGCGAACGCATGGCATTTGTATTCGACAAGCGAAAAGTACGGCACGGAGGGCTGGCCAGCGAAATGGTATTCCCCGCTAAATCAAAGGCGAAGACGGTAAAATGAAGGCCGTCGATGTCCGGCAGGTGGCCCATACCTTTTTATGTGTGGTTTCAGGGCTGGCTGGACCGACTTCGTCTCACCACCGTCCACATTTATTATGGCGAAGCGGTTGCGGAAGACCCCGACCGGGTCAAAGAAAGGCGAAATCGCTCAGTTTGTGGCCAAACGCAGCGGAAGAACCGCGCGCCTGGTCCAACAACTGGCTGCTGTTGCGACTTCGGCTTTTGCACCCCTACCGATGTCACCATGAAAGCCATTACCGCTGCAAATTTCAAGTACCCAAGGAGTTGCCAAAACCTGCCCTCCAATGTAGCCCAGGTTAAAGTACTACGATCAAATTGCGTTTAAGGTGCGTGAGGACCGCTTTGCCACCAACTCAAAGCAGGCGTGTACAATTTCTACAAGGTGCTGTACACCAAAGAACAGGAGGCAGAATACCTCTCCGTTATGGGCGATGCATACCTCAACACCAAAGAGAACAAGCCGCGCGATGTTAAAGCCCATGAAAGATATTACCGGGATTGGCGTTTGTTCCAAATGTCGGATCACCTGCCCATGTGGGGAGAAACTCCGTATCGACTACTCCGATGAATACCTGGAATGGAAACTGGAACCCGCCGGTAGTTTGAGTTAGCCTGGACTTTGGCCTTTTGGTGTTGGGCCTTGGTTTCGATCCCGATTATTGGTGCCTTCTGAAGTCAAATACCGGAGAAACCGGAATTAAATTTTGACTACCTTTATACGGCATGTGCATTATTTATCAACAAATATTTTGTTAAAAACTAATGCATTGAAAACCAAAAAATTAATCCTTCGGAGCAAAGCCAAGATTAAAGCCCAATGGCTAAGCCGAGGAGTTAGAACGTGTTCGGATTTAGCAAGCCAGTCCTTTCCTCTTTTCCCAGGCTAAACTGCTCTATCGCCAGCCGGCAAGGAAGTTTTGGTTTTTAAGAGAAAAAAAAGACTTCTTCACTTTACACATCCGTGGTACCATTGATGCACTTCAACAAAGCCAATCGTTCGCGAACGGCACAATAAACGTGCCCAGGTGGGAGTTAACCACCCTGATAGTCGTTCACATCAGGATTGGGCGCAGGTTTTACGCTTGATCATGGGCTGATCGGACAACCGAAAGTATCCAGTTTCTTTGTTCCGAACGCGGTTGGTTTGGCCAGAATATTCATTCAGCGCCTCTCCCATGAGTGGATTGATCAAATGACCCGAGGATCAGTTTGAGTTTGGTTCCCGGCAGACAATCGGCACCTACCACCGAATTCTTAAGGTCATGGTTTTGGGTACCGTGCCGGAATAGAGCATCCATTGAATGATACAAAACTTTTCCAACAGGAATATCCAATGTGCCCGGTCGAACCTAATTTTATGGGCAGCGCCGTTTCAATCAGTGGCCGGTATTTTTTCGTAATGATCTGGACACATTCGCCCGTATTTTTACAGGCATCGGTGGCGCTCCAGTGGCGCTCTACCTGATGCAGTACCATTCACAGTCGCCTGTAACTTGAACATCGCGGCGGCTGAACACCGGATTGGGATCGCAATTATCCGCTGCTGTAGCGATACCTGTTTTAGCCTGATGGTATCACACTCTACATTAATGTTGGCGGGGCGGAAGGTCATGACCAGCGCCTTTTATCCTCCACCTTAATCGTCTGGTTGCAGGTGCGGGTATTGCCGTGAACATCGGTAGCCGTCCAGGTACGGGTGACATTTTTTCCTGCGGGCAGGAGCCGGCAGCGGTAACGTCAGTATGGGTAAAGCGCCAATCCGCAATTGTCGGTACCCGTCAGGTTCCCCGGCAACGAAGCTGGGTTGATGGAGCGCTCACAACTTATGGTAGGTATTGGCCGGACAAGCCATACCGGGCTTTTCATTGTCCTTTACCGTCACGATAAGCTGGCAGGTGCCCTGGTTTACCCGGTTTATCGGTAGCCGTACAGGTGACGGTGGTTACGCCAGCAGGAAAATCAGATCCCGAAACGGGCGAACAAGTAGCCGTAACCGGACAATCTGCTGTTACCGTTGGGAAAAGTTTGATTGGCGCTGCATTTGCCAGGTTCATTGTTGATGGTAATCGGCGCCACTAAGTGATTTCCGGTGGGGAGGATTTAAAGCTGCCTTCGCGGAGGAAAACGCCAGAGTCCAGAATAAAGTCGCCGGCGTCAGCGGCACCCAGTTTGGAGTGGTATTTCTGGCAGGGTTTCAGGGCTACCTTGGCCTGCCGCACCACCGTTTTCCGTCGTATTGCAGCGTGCTGGAGCCATTCATGTTGCGGTACAAGGTGTGGTTATCAACGCCGTTACGGGTGGACGGACAAACTGTTGTTGATCGAAACCGCAGTATTGGCAGTACCTGGTACGATGGCAATATTCTTATCGGTATAGTTACCTCCTGTTGGATTTGGGCCGGACACAAAAAAGCCAAATGCGTCGTTGTAATTGGTACAATATTAAGTACTCCTCGTACTCCTCGGATGCCCAAACGTAATCGAAAGTTACTTCCTTGCCAATGGCTTCCAGGTCAAACTCCAACATACAGGCATCGTGGGTGGTGTAGCCGGGAATAAGACCATTGAGGGTGACATTACCAGCAGCGCCGTTGATAACCGCTGGCCAGATTGTCATTGTTTGGTAACAGCTACGCTGACATTCCCCGACGTCAGCAAAATACCTTTTGTTAAAGCCAAAAACCGTTGTTGGCGCCAACGGCAAGATTGCCAGAAGCACCACTAGGGCAGTTACAAAACAGCACCAGTAATGTAGGTAACACCGGGGCCAACAGAGATTTAGCCGCCAGAACTGGCGCGTTTCGGGAACTGGACACTGTAAGTTGGAGCCGGAGGCGCCGAAGTAACCAGAAACAGGCCACACAACAGCGCCAGAAGGCGATGTTTGAAATGAATAGTATACATGGTTAAAGTTTTCAATGGTGAGCAATGCGGTAAATGGGGTGAGAAGTGAGTCGGCCCCTAAACTTTACTCCTTGGGCATATCCTTGAGAAAGGTATTCCACTCCTTGGCTTTCCAGTTTAGTTGCATGCGGCCATTGAGCATTACGGGCCTTTTTCGCAGCAAAGTCCACTGGCTACGACACCATTTCGTTGGTCAGTTTGGAAAAGTACTCATCTGCATTTGCTGAGACGTAAGACCCAGTTTGCGAATGTCGAGACTGAACATAAAAATCGAACGTGGCCGCTTCATTGAGGTTTAATTACCCTGGTGGCTTTGTCGATGGTAGCCGTAGGGCTTGTACTGGGCCTTCAGGGTGCTGGCGCCAACGGTGAGCGGGCACAGTAGGAGCATTTGGGTACACCAATGCAATTAATGACATGGTGAAACATTAAAATGTGAAAAAATCGGTCAGCCTGGCACATGGCGCCAGCTGGGAGGTAGGAAATGTCTTGGATTAATGTCGCCGGAGAAAGCAGAAACAGTAGGGCAACATTATTTTTACGGGAAGTGGAATAAATATAGGTGTTTTCTCTAAAACTAGTAAAAAAAACCGGAAAAAAGCAGTGAGATCCACCTCTTGAAAGCCACCGCCCAGTTTTAGTGGGTAGAATTATCTATAATTTTTATACCTTGAGTCCGGTTTTAAGGAATCTATACCGGATAAAAACCTTGCGAATGCAGCGCAATTCTCGTATGCGCCAAAAAATGCCATACCTTCCATTTTCATAAGTTATAGAAAAGAGCGGACACGCTCAATGATGCCGAAAAACTCTTCAGTGCCCTTGAAAACCACTTTTGGGAAAAAGCACTTTTTACGACATCCAAACCTGCAAGGTGGCGTAAGGTTGGCCACTGGAGTTGGAAAAAAAGTTACAGTCAGCCAAGGTGATTTTGGTGTTTGTATGGTGGTCCCAACTGGCTAAGCATCGATCGTTGGGCAAAAGCGAATTGACGACCCGACTGATTGGGTGCGGAAAAAGAAATTCGAAACGCTTTAGGATCCAGCGCTTTGATTATACCCGTTGTCGTTAAAATGCCCAACTTCCTCCGGAGGATGTTCTTCCCAACGCCTTAAGCCCTTATTGAAAAAACAAGCCTGGTTCCTTAGGATGGAAAGTGGAGTGATGACTTGCCTGCTTTGTTTGCTGCCATCGAAAGCATTATTCCGAAGTCTGGTGGTGCAGGTCAGCGCAAGGCAGATTTCCAGTTTAATCCGCTGGCAAACCTACCGATTGATGCGGGCATGGCAAGTGCCAGCCCACCCTTTCAAAGGACTGCCAAGATTTACCGTGGAGGACGCCAGGATCTTTTTGGCAGAAACCAGGAGATAAGAATTTGTACGAACTCACAAGAAACCCATTACAGAAGCGTTTGATGCTATTTTACGGTCAATCAGGTGCAGGAAAGTCCTCCCTTTTGAGTGCAGGTGTACTGCCAAGACTGCCACAAAGGATTGGATGGTAGACGTAAAAGCAGGAGAAGCATTGGCAATCTGGAATCCATCGTTGCCTGTTTCCCGCCAAAGGAATCAACACGGAAAAGCCGGAACAACCCCTGCTCATCTCATCGACCAGGTAGAAGAAATATTCATTAGTCGGGACAGTCTGAATGCTAATGAACAGACTGCTTTGGCCAATGCTTTGAATCAGATGTTGGCTGATTTTCCAAACCTCAAATTATGTCTGAGTTTCAGGGAGGAATACCTTGCGCGCATTCGGGAGTTATTGAAGGTTAATCCGTCCTACTTCGACTTCTTTTGCTTACATGAAGGAAGAGGCGCTTTTAGAGAGCCATCACCGGCGTCAGCAACGACCCAAAACAGAGTGCCTGCTACCAGCATTTGTCCTTTGAAAAAAACCTCCCCAAATCCATTACCCGTAATTTATTGAACTCGGAAGATGAGGTTTGCACTCCCCTGTTACAAGTCTTGTTGCGCAATTTAGCCGGGGACAAATCGGTTCCTGAAAATGGTAAGTTTTACATCACCAAACAGTTTTACAACCAGCAGAAAAGTCTTCGCTGAAAGATTTTTTAACCAACAAATATTGGAATTAAGTAGACGATATCCGAGAGGAAATAAAAAACGGATTGGTTCTCGATGTTT
>JADJUJ010000031.1 GCA_016710765.1 Lewinellaceae bacterium
TACCCATCGTCCGGCCCATTGCGGGCATGGCATATTTAGACGCCAGCGTTTTTTACCTCATCTTCACAGGATCAGTACTCAGCGCAGGCCCCGGCGGCCGAAATTTACCTCGATTCAGGCGTGCGTACCATGGAACGCGCGGGGTGGTATCTGCAGGTTTAAAAATCAACTGGCGAAAAACTACTATCCCAAACTGAATTGGTCCGGCTTTACATTCCCGTGGCAGGGTTTACACCCAGGCGCACATGGATGTGATTGCAGAATCGGCCTTTAGGGTGTTGAAACGGGCAAAAAGATACGAGGCCTGAAGATGATTTATGAACCCAAGTACCTGCGTTTCTTCCAGGCGCGCTTTGAGCCATTGCAGCAAAGCGAATTACCAGCAAGTTATTATTGCACCGGATAGTTAATACTAACTTTGGGGTAAGTTAAAAGCCATAAATTCCCAAAACCCTTGCACAACGCATTGATCACATTGGCATTCCTTGCTTTATTTGGGCCCAACAGTCTTTTTGCACAAGAAGCTGATCACCCCCTTCGCGTAGGCGTGGTACTCAGCGGTGGCGGTGCTAAGGGATACGCGCATGTGGGTGTACTTAAAGTACTGGAGGAAGCCGGCATCCGCATCGATTATATCGCCGGTGCAAGTTCAGGTGCAATTGTGGGCGGCCTGTACGCCGTCGGCTGGACACCCGAACAGATGGACAGGTTGTTGCATGTCAAGAATATGGGCGAAATGATTCAGGAAACACCAGATCGTGCCAACCTTTCCTTTTTGAAAAACAATATGGTGAAAAATACGCACTATCACTCTCTTTAAGGGATTACAAACTGAGTTTGCCGGAAGCACTTTCCAATGGCCAGGAATTGTATGATTATTTCAGTTCCATGACTGCCCATGTGGCTGAGCAACACGATTTTAGCCAACTGCCCTTGCCCTTTTTCTGTACCGGCACTGATGTGGTTTGTGGCTCTCCCATCATCTTCGAACAAGGCGTTCTTGCCGCGCCATTCGGGCCAGCGCCTCAGTTCCCGGTCCGCTGGCGCCCATAGATGTGGGACGGACAGGCTGGTAGCAGATGGTGGCATCCTCAATAATTTTCCGGCAAAAGTGATGCACGATAAAGGCGTCGACATCATAATTGGCGTCAATTATTGAATCGGGGTTGTACTCAAAAGAGCAACTCCATTCCATAGAAAAGATCATTTCACAGGTGGGATCTTTTCAGATGGATGCCTCTACCAAGGAACAGTTGGCATACTGCGACATTGTGATTCACCCCAGACGGAAGGGTTTCCATCACCAGTTTTAGCGATGTGGATACCCTGCTCAACAATGGAGAACGGGCCGCACGCGCTATTTTCCCACAACTGCTGGACATCGCGGCCCGACAACGCGCAGCGCCGGCGCCGCCGGAGCGACCAAGGCCCTCCTTGCCCGGCCAGACGTAAAGTTTGATGTACATGATGTGCATGTGGGGTACACCGGTGTTTGCCGGGCTCCCTGCTTGAAAATTCCCTACCCCGATACCGGGAGAAATTACGTTCGACCAATTCCAGGAGGGCATTTTCCCAATTGTATGCCACCGACAACTTCCATTTTATCGACTACGAATTTCGGAACGAAGGAAACGACTGTACCAGTTTGTACATCAACCGGAAATCAACCAGGGCTATGAAAACAGGTTGCGCCTAGGCCTTCACTACGATAAAGTGTATAAAAGCAGCCTGTTGCTCAATGGTACCTTTCGCAACAAGATTTTTCACAACTCTGCGGCTTCTATCGACCTCATTTTAGGGATAAATTTCGGTACGATATTCATTACATCGTTGACAACGGACGCTTACCAGACCTGGGCTTCAACTCCAGGCTGAACTTACCGATTTTGACGTTCAATTGCCGGTTGAGATTGAACTGAACGGCAACCTCATTATTCAGTCGCTGCGGTTTACCATGCTGGATTTCAACAACGAGTTCTTTGTAAATTTTGTCACGCAAAAAACCTTTGAGGCCGGAGCTTTCCGCAGAAATCAAATATTTCTATGCGTCTACCTCGCAGGCAGAAATTTATGTCACCGACAACCCGTATCTCGGAGAGGATGGCGTTTTTTGGTACCGCCAAGCTTTATTACCACTTCGACAACCGGGACCGCGCCAACTTTACCAAGATCAGGCATACTGTTCCGGGTAGAATCCGGCTCTGCCTGCCCCTGTCGTCTGAGAAGTATGACAATCCCAAGGGCAAAGTTGGCAACAACTACGACCTGCAGTGGCAGCAGTCCTGGCCGCTCTCCACCCGCACAACTTACAGGTCAATCTCGATGCCGGCCTGAGCCTCGGAACACCGCCCATTCCATATCGCTACTTACTGGGGAGCACCAACCAAAACCTGATCAACAACTTTCGGGCCTTTCCCGGACTACCATTTGGTTATGCATCCGGCAGTTCACTCATCAGTGTCGGCAGCGTTTTGCAGTGGAATTTGTGGAAGATAAATTACATCCAATTGGGCGCCAACATTGCATCTATTGATGAGCAGACCCTGCCATTTACCAACGGCGACCACCTGTTCCGTTCGGCCTCAATTGGCTACGGCATTGATACAGCCATTGGCCCCGTGCAACTGTTGTACGCATACGCAGGGAAAGAATTATCGGGTTTTACCTGAACGTTGGGTACGGTTTAACTCATCGCAATACCAGTACTATTCCACTGCTTTGTACCGTACCTATCCGCAATTGAATCAGGTAAAGTCCACTGACCCAGTGGCTAAGCCCATTCTTTTGCTGACCGGGTCGTACTCGCGCTGACCGGCCTCCCCAAAGCGTCGAATACCTTGATCTCATACTCGGAGGAAGGCAAATTTGCGGGCAAAACAAATTGCAGCCAATCTGAAGCAGGGTTCGGATAAAATAAGACATCATCGCCCAATGGGATATTGGCCATGGCTGATGTTTGTTCAAGCACCAACACGATCGTACTGTCACAACCCGTTTCACTGCTCAAATGCACTGAAATACGCCCGACTGCTCAAATTGCATTCCCGCAAATTCGAACAGTTCCCCTTCGGCAATGCTTTCATACAAGGTATCCAAATATGTCGGTAAAAATTGTAAATTAACAATAAGCAGGGCGCTGTCGCAACCATCGGAGTAGCTGAAAACCTCCAGCCCTTCAGGGTTCGCTTCGTTGTATACATGACCGTTTATCACAATGGAATCACCCTGACAAATATCGATATCCCAACCGCCGTTTATCACTGGACGGAAACTGAGATGCACCGTCACCAAACTGTCGCAGCCATTGACCGATTGTAATACCTGCGTGCCTTCCGGATTGTTGGCATCGTAGATAACTCCGTTCAACCGTACGATTCACCGGCACAGAGCTCCAGTGAAATATCGGTTTCCTGCACCGGAAGAAACGTCAACGAAATATGTACCACACTGTCGCAGCCACTGACCGATTGTAATACCTGCGTGCCATCCGGATTGTTGGCATCGTAGATAATTCCGTTCAGCCCATACGATTCACCCGCGCAGAGTTCCAGTGAAAAATCGGTTTCCGGCACCGGCAGGAACGACAATAAAATATGCACCACACTGTCGCAGCCATTGAAAGCCGTAAAATGCTGTTCTCCAGAAGGGTTTTGTGCATCGTAGCTTATGCCGTTCAAATCGAATGTTTCACCCTGGCACAAGGAGGGTTGAAGGTAGCTTACAGGTTCGGGCAGGATGTTCAGCAGGATGTTCAAAACGCTGTCGCAACCGAAAACGCTTTGCAAATATTGCGAACCATTCGGGTTCTGGGCATCGTAGGTGATACCATTGATTACTATACTTTCTCCCGGACAAATGCTGGGATTGAAGTTTGTGAATATCGCTGGAATAAAGTAAATCTGGACATGTACAATACTATCGCAGCCCTCCGGTGTTTGCAACACCTGATCGCCCGACATATGCGAGGCATTGTAGGTCACGCCTTCAAAGTATAAGAGCCGCCAGCACATACCGGCTGCACATGAAGTTCCGGTGGGCGCCGGCCTGAAATAAATTTTAACGTTTATCAAACTGTCACAGGCCCCGTCTGCGGTGCTGAGCCACTCTACGCCAGTGGAAAAAGGGGAATAGTAGGCATGACCGTTCACCCAGGCGGTGTCGCCACGACATAGGGTATCCTTGAAAAACGATTGAAAATAAGGTACAAAATCCAGGTCGATGTGCACAATGGTATCACAATCGCCGAGTTCAATGGTACCTTGGGTATGAGTAAAATCAAAGGATTGTCCGTACAACACCACACTTTGACCGTTGCAAAAGCTGTCCTGAACATTTACCGCAACCGGTACTTTCGGGATCAGTTGAACCGGCAGGGTCATGTGCATGATGTCGCTGTTGAGTTCAACCGTGTAGCCTGTTGTATCTGCAGGCGCCGGCAACATGGGCTGAGGGCCGGTGGCGCCATTCGACCAGAGGTAGTCGTATTCCTTGTAGAGAAAATCCTTGGTAAAGCGCATCGACCAGGGCCCTACCGTACCAGGCCCCTGTTTTGCCAATAAATACCATAAGCCGTTTGTTTCGGAATATGCTATGCTCTGCCAGCTGCTTTCGGGCCGGTAGGTTTTGCCGGGAATAGTCGGACCAACCGTAAGCGTGTTGTTTACATAATAAGAAAAGCAGTTTTGGTCAAAACTATAGGCAGCGCCGGTACTCAGTTCAATGCGCGAATGTTGGCTGGATTCCAGGTACAACCGCAAGGGCTCACTACTCGTACTGTTTGCACTCAGGCAGACATCCCTGATCATATAGGCAGAACTGAGATAAGGGTATGGAAAATCTAAAACCTGTAGGGCCGGCGACACAAAATCTGGCCCCAGGGGGATGTTGGCATCGTATTCAAAACTTGATTCGGAAGGCTGTTCTGGCAAAAAAGCAGGCACCTCTGCGTCCTTGCACAGGCTAAGCACCGTTGAATCGATATCTGCCAGGTAAAACAACTTCTGGAACTTGACTCCGCAATCCAGTCCAGTCGACTGAAGGTAACCACGATATAATCACCCTCGTCGGGGTGAATCGTGTATAATTTCAGGGTGAAATATAAAACATTGTTCGTATCCACAAACCCATTCAGCGGGATTCCAATGTTATAATCTTCGCCCGGAATGGCAGTGCCAGAATGGAGTATTGAATTGGTGAAAACTCATTGGAACCACTCAAAAATAAAGTCTACCGGCTTAGACGCACAGCCTTCAATGTACACATGATCGTCGGTAACCTGGGTTCGGTTGTACTGTAACGCTTCAATGGGCGCCAGGAACAAACCGGAATCGAGTTTGAAATCCCCTACATCAAAGATCATGAACCTGATGGTGTATTCCTGGCAAAGCTCTACGTGAATTGTCCGCTCCATCGGCAGGGTGATGGCATTGAAACCAATCTGGTATTGCGAGGGGAAAAAAGGCGCCATGTAATTGCAGAAAATATTATTCACGCCCGGGGAAAAAGCACCGTTGAAATTGGCCAGGTTCACATACGGATCAAACCCGGGGCCTTCCATGAAAATACCAAACATATCGTTGTATTGCTGGCAACTGTACATCGGGAACTCTTCGGAGGCAAAGCAATAGTTCAGTCGCAAATCCTTTACAATTGGTTTGAAAGTTACCTCCAAAATGAACGGATCGTGAACCATTGTAATTCCTGGAAACGACAACAAATAGTCTGGTGGAAAATTCGTCAACCAGGGCCCAGCATCCAGGTCCTCATTGGGAAACTCGCAGTGGTAGTAGTCGCCGGTAGTGAGCATCAAACCATTGTTGAGCGGGAAAGGATTTACCCCTTCTTCGAAGGGTACCATCTTGGCGGGGTTCCTATTATGTTGGCACTTTGAATAATAACCGTTCCAGGTTGAAACAGACGGCCCACATATTCATTCGGAAAATCCGGGTTGGTTTCAAAAAGGGTGTTCTGAGCAGCCAAGGCCGGACCAATCGTCAGCAACATCAAATAAAAAAGAAGGCGAAGCATGTTCATGGGATTTCGTTTTGTACCATCAATAGAAAACAGATGCTGCATCCCGGCACTCCGCTGCACACGCGTCTGAAAAAATATCTGAACAGCATCGGTCACTATTTTACCCGGAAAGAAGAACAATTATTAGATCGGAGATAATTTTGCCTTGATTGCAATCTCTGGTAAATCTAATTAATAACAGCATATATTTGTAAGTCAACCCGGTCCGTCGGCAACCCGGAATCCGGTAAATTTCCTTGCCATTAATCAGCTAACTATGCCCTTCTACCGAAAACTTGATGCCAGCAAACCCGAAGACAAGCGTACCATCCAAAACCTGCTGCTGCTGCGCAAAGACCTGAACCTCCATATCCCGGTAAAAAAAAGCATGGACGAGTCGCTGCTCCTTGCGACCTGGAACATCCGCGAGTTCGACTCCGCCAAATACGGCAGCCGTACCGACGAATCGATTTACTACATTGCCGAAATAGTTGCGCGCTTCGACCTGATTGCCATCCAGGAGATTCGCGAAAGCCTCGACGGACTCAATCGCCTCATGTCGTTACTCGGCCCCAACTGGGATTATTTGTTCACCGATGTCACCCAGGGCTCTGCCGGCAATGGCGAACGCATGGCATTTGTATTCGACAAGCGAAAAGTACGGCACGGAGGACTGGCCAGCGAAATGGTATTCCCCCCGCTAAAAATCAAAGGCGAAGACGGTAAAATGAAGGCCGTCGATGTCCGGCAGGTGGCCCGTACACCTTTTATGTGTGGTTTCAGGGCTGGCTGGACCGACTTCGTGCTCACCACCGTCCATATTTATTATGGCGAAGCGGTTGCGGAAGACCCCGACCGGATCAAAGAAATAGGCGAAATCGCTCAGTTTTTGGCCAAACGCAGCGAAGAACCGCGCGCCTGGTCGAACAACTGGCTGCTGTTGGGCGACTTCAACATTTTTGCACCCACCGATGTCACCATGAAAGCCATTACCGCTGCAAATTTCAAAGTACCCAAGGAGTTGCAAAACCTGCCCTCCAATGTAGCCCAGGATAAGTACTACGATCAAATTGCGTTTAAGGTGCGTGAGGACCGCTTTGCCACCAACTCCAAAGCAGGCGTGTACAATTTCTACAAGGTGCTGTACACCAAAGAACAGGAGGCAGAATACCTCTCCGTTATGGGCGATGCATACCTCAACACCAAAGAGAACAAGCCGCGCGATGTTAAAGCCCGCAGCCGATATTACCGGGATTGGCGTTTGTTCCAAATGTCGGATCACCTGCCCATGTGGGTAGAACTCCGTATCGACTACTCCGATGAATACCTGGAACGGAAACTGGAACCGCCGGTAGTTTGAGTTAGCTGGACTTTGGCCTTTTGGTGTTGGTCTTTGGTTTCGATCCCGATTATTGGTGCCTTCTGAAGTCAAATACCGGAGAAACCGGAATTAAATTTTGACTACCCTTTTTATAACGGCATGTGCATTATTTATCAACAAATATTTTGTTAAAAACTAATGCATTGAAAACCAAAAAGTTAATCCTTCGGAGCAAAGCCAAAGACTAAAGCCAAATGGCTAAAGCCGAGGTTAGAACGTGTTCGGATTTAGCAAGCCAGTCCTTTCCTCTTTTCCAAAACTAAAACTTCCTCCTATCGCCAGCCGGCAAAAGGAGGAAGTTTTAGTTTTGGAAAAAAAGAGACTACTTCACTTTACACACATCCGTGGTACCATTGATGCACTTCAACAAAGCCAGCCAATCGTTCATGAACGGCTGTCCGGCAACATTGCCCAAGGTGAGGTTAACCACCCTGATGAGCTCGTTCACATCAGGATTGGGCGCCAGGTTTTGCTTGATCATGGGCACAATCGGACAACCGAAAGTATCCAGTTTCTTTGTTCCGAACGCCGGATTGAGTTTGGCCAGAATATTCAATTTCAGCGCCTCTCCCATGAGTGGATTGATCAAATGACCCGAAGGATCGGTTGGGTTGGTTCCCGGCAGACAATCGGCACCTACCACCGAATTCTTAAAGGTCATGGTTTTAGGTACCGTGCCGGAATAAGGCATCCATTGAATGATACAAGAAGCTTTTCCAACAGGAATATCCAATGTACTCCGGTCGAACCCTAATTTTATGGGCAGCGCCGTTTCAATCAGTGGCCCGGTATTTTTCGTAATGATCTGGACACATTCGCCCGTATTTTTACAGGCATCGGTGGCGCTCCAATGGCGCTCTACAATGCAGTACCATTCACAGTCGCCTGTAATGTGAACATCGCGGCGGCTGAACACCGGATTGGGATCGCAATTATCCGCTGCTGTAGCGATACCTGTTTTGGCCACGGTGGTATCACACTCTACGGTAATATTGGCCGGGCAGGTCATGACCGGCGCCTTTTTATCCTCCACCTTAATCGTCTGGTTGCAGGTGCGGGTATTGCCGTGAACATCAGTAGCCGTCCAGGTACGGGTGACATTTTTTTCCTGCGGGCAGGAGCCGGCAGCGGTAACGTCAGTATGGGTAAAAGGCGCCAATCCGCAATTGTCGGTACCCGTCGGGTTCCCGGCAGCAGCTGGGTTGATGGGCAACTCACAACTTATGGTAGTATTGGCCGGACAAGTAATACCCAGGCTTTTCATTGTCCTTTACCGTCACGGTAAACTGGCAGGTGCCCTGGTTGCCCAGTTTATCGGTAGCCGTACAGGTGACGGTGGTTACGCCAACGGGAAAATCAGATCCCGAAACGGGCGAACAAGTAGCCGTAACCGGACAATCTGCTGTTACCGTTGGGGAAAAAGTGGCCTTGGCGCTGCATTTGCCAGGTTCATTGTTGATGGTAATCGGCGCCGCACAAGTGATTTCCGGTGGGGAGGATTTAAAACTGCCTTCGCGGAGGAAAACGCCAGAGTCCAGAATAAAGTCGCCGGCGTCGGCAACACCCAGTTTGAAATGGTATTTCTGGCAGGGTTTCAGGGCTACTTTGGCCTGCAGCACCACCGTTTTTCCGTCGTATTGCAGCGTGCTGGAGCCATTCATGTTGCGGTACAAGGTGTGGTTATCAACGCCGTTACAGGTGGACGGACCGACATTGTTGATCGAAACCGCAGTATTGGCAGTACCTGGTACGATGGCAATATTCTTATCGGTATAGTTACCTCCTGTTGGATTTGGGCCCGAGACAAAAAAGCCAAATACGTCGTTGTAATTGGTACAATAGTACTCCTCGTACTCCTCGGATGCCCAAACGTAATCGAAAGTTACTTCCTTGCCAATGGCTTCCAGGTCAAACTCCAGCATACAGGCATCGTGGGTGGTGTAGCCGGGAATAAGACCATTGAGGGTGACATTACCAGCAGCGCCATTGTTAACCGTAGCCCGGGTGTCATTGTTTGGCCCAACGGCTTTGCTGACATTCCCCGACGTCAGCAAAATACCTTTGTTAAAGCCAAGCTCGTTGTTGGCGCCAACGGCAAAGGTGCCAGAAGCACCACTAGGGCAGTTCAAAACAGCACCAGTAATGGTAACACCGGGGCCAACGAGATTAGCCGCCAGGGCAGCAGCGTTTCCGGAACTGGACACTGTAAGTTGGGCGGAGGCGCCGGAAGCCAGAAACAGGCCACACAACAGCGCCAGAAGGCGATATTTGAAATGAATAGTATACATGGTTAAAGTTTTCAATGGTGAGCAATGCGGTAAATGGGGTGAGGGGTGAGTCGGCCCCTAAACTTTACTCCTTGGGCATATCCTTGAGAAAGGTATTCCACTCCTTGGCTTTCCAGTTTGGTTGCATGCGGCCATTGAGCATTACCGTGGCCTTTTTCGCAGCAAAGTCCACTTTGTACGACACCATTTCGTTGGTCAGTTTGGAAAAGTACTCATCTGCATTTTGCTGAGACGTAAGACCCAGGTTGCGAATGTCGAGACTGAACATAAAATCGAACGTGGCCGCTTCATTGAGTTTAATTACCCTGGTGGCTTTGTCGATGGTAGCCGTAGGGCTTGTCTGGGCCTTCAGGGTGCTGGCGCCAACGGTGAGCAGGCACAGTAGGAGCAGCATTTGGGTACACCAATGCAATTGTGTTTTCATGGTTAAAACATTAAAATGTGAAAAAATCGGTCAGCCTGGCACAGCGGCGCCAGCTGGGAAATTGGGGGAAATGTCTTGGATTAATGTCGCCCGAGGAGAAAACAGAAACAGTAGGGCAACATTATTTTTACGGGAAGTGGAATAAATATAGGTGTTTTCTCTAAAATAGTAAAAAAAACCGGAAAAAAGCAGTGAGATCCACCTCGCGAAAGCCCGCGGTTTGGTGGGTAGAATTGTCTGTGTTTTTATACCTTGAGTCGGTTTTTTAAGGAATCTATACCGGATAAAAAACCTTACCCGAATACAGCGCAATTCTCGTATGCCAAAAAATGCCATGCCTTCCATTTTCATAAGTTATAGAAGAGCGGACACGCTCAATGATGCCGAAAAACTCTTCAGTGCCCTTGAAAACCACTTTGGGGAAAACAGCACTTTTTACGACATCCAAAACCTGCAGGGTGGCATGGATTGGCCACTGGAGTTGGAAAAAAAAGTTCAGGCAGCCAAGGTGGTTTTGGTGTTGTATGGTGGTCCCAACTGGCTAAGCATCGATCAATGGGGCAAAAAGCGAATTGACGACCCGACTGATTGGGTGCGGAAAGAAATTGAAACCGCTTTAGGATCCAGCGCTTTGATTATACCCGGTGTCGTTAAAAATGCCCAACTTCCTCCGGAGGACATTCTTCCCAACGCCTTAAAACCCTTATTGAAAAAACAAACCTGTATCCTTAGGGATGGAAAGTGGAGCGATGACTTGCCTGCTTTGTTTGCTGCCATCGAAGGCATTATTCCAAAGTCTGGTGGTGCAGGTCAGCGCAAGGCAGATTTCCAGTTTGATCCGCTGGCAAACCTACCGATTGATGCGGGCATAGCCGTGCCAGCCCACCCTTTCAAAGGACTGCCAAGATTTACCATGGAGGACGCCAGGATCTTTTTTGGCAGAAACCAGGAGATAAGAGATTTGTACGAACTCCTGCAAAACCCGTACAAGCGTTTGATACTATTTTACGGTCAATCAGGTACAGGAAAGTCCTCCCTTTTGAGTGCAGGTGTACTGCCAAGGCTACTTACGGATTGGATGGTAGACGTAAAAAGCAGGAGAAGCGATGGCAATCTGGAATCCATCGTTGCCTGTTTCCGCCAAAGAATCAACACGGAAAAGCCGGAACAACCCCTGCTCATCATCGACCAGGTAGAAGAAATATTCATTGATCGGGACAGTCTGAATGCTAATGAACAGACTGCTTTGGCCGATGCTTTGAATCAGATGTTGGCTGATTTTCCAAACCTCAGAATTATACTGAGTTTCAGGGAGGAATACCTTGCGCGCATTCGGGAGTTATTGAAGGTTAATCCGTCCTACTTCGACTTCTATTTTTTGCCCATGAAGGAGGAGGCGCTTTTAGAGGCCATCACCGGCGTCAGCAGCGACCCAAAACTGAGTGCCTACTACCAGCATTTGTCCTTTGAAAAAAACCTCCCCAAATCCATTGCCAGCGATTTATTGAACTCGGAAGATGAGGTTTGCACTCCCCTGTTACAAGTCTTGTTGCGCAATTTATGGGACAAATCGGTTCCTGAAAATGGTAAGATTTACATCACCAAACAGTTTTACAACCAGCAGAAAAAGTCTTCGCTGAAAGATTTTTTTGACCAACAAATGTTGGAATTAAGTGAACGATATCCGAGAGAAATAAAAAACGGATTGGTTCTCGATGTTTTACACTTATTTATTACAACAGATGGTACTGCAGGCGCTTTTAGTACTATCGAGCTCGCTGTTATTTACAGTCATATTTGGGGAAAAGTTGAACGCATATTAATTGAACTGCAAAACAGGTTTTTGTTGTCGGTTTATTCGGGAGACAAAGACGAAATCAGCTATCGGCTTACCCACGATGCACTGGCTCCCATCATTCTCGACAAATTCATCCATGCAGATACACTTGCCCAAAAGGCACGTAGGAGTATTGAAAATGCAAGAATCAATTTCGCTATTTTTTCAAAGCAAGAACTGTTTACCATAGTGGATGCAAAAGATTGGATGCGACAGCCCTCCAATATAGAAACCGAATTGCTTGAAGAAAATAAAAACCGCTTGTTGAAACCGCTGGTGAAATATAAAATTTCACAAAATAAGATTGAGGAGGCTATAGAAATGCTGGGCGCATATTATACGCAAAAAAATCTTCAGAATGAACTTCACGATTTGGGAGTCCTCAAGATGCAACTGGATAATGCCAGGACAGAATTCATTAAAGATGAGATTGAAACTGAAAACTTTAGTATCCGAAAAAACCAAATAAAAGATTTACTACTTCAATGGTCAGACGCCATAGACACATTTGATTTTGAAAAATTAGCGAAAGAATTTTTTCAAAATATAATTGAGGCTGATCTGCAACATGCTATTAAAGTTGTTCTTGAAATAACGGATGCTTTAGATCTACCTAAAGCATCCAATAGTGCCAATTTACAAATGTCCAGATGGCACGACAACGAGGAATATTTTAATTTAGGCGTGGTTTCAGAAGAAGATTACCTGGTGACCAAAGCGCAAATTGCCCATGGAGCCTTTTATGTTTATACTGAAGCAACAGAACAATTAACGCCAAAAGTCAGAAGCCAACCGGAGGAACAAGAATTGGCTGCGATTTACACTCAATTTACCACGATATCGGAAGACAATCAATATGAAAATGCATTAATGGCTGTGCATGATTTTGTACTCAAGTATCCCTATACTATGATGAGTTCTTTACCCATAATCCTACACAACATTTCGGCGATTAAACAACTTCGATCAGCAGACCCGAGCTTTTACTTCAATTTTCCCAAATTCAAACAATCTATGTTTTACTTGATGAAAGAATTGGAAGCAGTATTAACTATTGTGAAAGAGGAACCTATTGGGGATATGGGCCAGGTATTAAAGGATATAAGCCAAAGTGAGCTCAAATCAGCCATTCAGAAATTAATCTACCTGGCTCGAAATAATACTGCGTGGGAATTTAAGCTGAATGATTTGCTTTTAAACAGTTCAAGCCTAGAAAGTTTGGAACAAGCACACCGTTCCCAGTTAATCAAATATGATTTTTATTCTCGCGAACATGCTAAAATCTCGCAAACTGTTCTGGAAATTTATGAAGAACTAAAAGCACTTGGAGAAGGCCCACAAGACGAAGCCTCCAACCCATAAATCACCCCTGCCATGAAACACCATCCCTTTCTTCTTCTCCTTTTTGGAATTCTAATTTTCGCTTGTTCGCCTATGCAAAATGACGAAGCCGCCATCATCCAGGTCCTCGAAAAAGAATCCGCCACCTGGCGGGCCCGCGACGTAGCCGGGCATGCCGAATGCTGGCACATACAGCCTTACAGCAGGATATTGGTATCCACGACCGAGGGCAACACCTACGACGTTCCCACTGCCGGTATGGCCAGCGTGAAGCCCGATCAAATGGGCGATGGGGGCACTTCCATCAACGCCAATTACAAATTCAGCATTCATGGAAACAGTGCCTGGGTCAGTCACGATGAAGTGTCTATCTCGCCTGAAGGCGCCAAAACCTACTCCTATGAAATCAGGATGCTGGAAAAAATCGATGGCGCCTGGAAATTGGTCGGGCAATCCATTCACGCCTATAAAAAGGAGGAGGCGCCCAGGTAATATCCCGACCCCGGCAGCGTTTTATACCATACCAAATTCCTGCACATGCAATCGCTCCTACCACTTTTTATCCTGTTCCTCTTGCAGTGCCAGTCCCCACCTGCACCAAATGGACCAAAACTATTGTCCTATTTTCAAATAACTGAAGCCGCTGACACGCTGCACCTGGAGCTGCCGCAACCCGGGGAAATGATCCAAGGCGACACCATTCCCAACGCTGTCTTTTTCAAGGAATTACCCGCCAACTTTTTACAGGAAATCGATTACCTCGCTGATGCTAACCAAGCCCTGGTGCTGGGCCTCCAACGTTATCATCTCGACGCCGACAACGATGTGTGCCTGGTTGATATCCAGCAATTCTGGTTTCGGAATCAGTCCTTGCTGGTTTACAACCACAAGAAAAAATCATTTACCGCTCGCATCACCGTTGCAGAATGGTATGGTGGTGATGGGGGCCAAATCCTCACCGGCAGCTGGATGTTCGATTACAATGACGATGGCTACAAAGATCTGATCATCCGGGAAATTGAACACAGCAGTATCCTCGACGACGATGGGGATCTTCGGGAAAATTCAACCCATCAGCCCAATTGATGTTGTGGCAAAAAAGCCACTTTGTAAAACAGGCACTACCCGACCCTAAAGTGCTGATCGACCAATTCCCCATTCACGCCAACTGGGATTAATCCAACTAAAAGGCTAAATTTGTTGGCAAACACATCCTATTTGCTGAACATTTGAAGCCTTAAACCCATGCCCAACCCGATCACGCCCGGCGTATACATCCAGGAAATAGCTGCACTTGGTACAATTCAACCCGTTCCAAGTAGTATTCCCGCTTTTATTGGGTATACAGAAAAAGCCATTCAGAATGGACAATCTGTACTTCAAAAACCTGTACGGATTCGTTCCCTCATCGAGTACCAGGCTATTTTTGGCGGGCCTCCCCACCCTACTTTTGCCCTCACGGTGCTGCCGCCAGGACCGGGAGGTCCAATGTTTGAACTAAAAACCGCAGATCAACCCTTTTGCTGTACCGCTGCCTGCAACAGTTTTACAACAATGGCGGTGGTGATTGCTACATTGTATCGGTGGGCGATTACGATTCGAAACCGCAACTTAATGATTTGTATGCTCCTGCCGCTGCGGCGCAGACCAAAGGGATCAGCACGCTGTTGCAAGTTGAAGAGCCTAGCCTACTGGTTGTACCCGAGGCAGTCTTGTTGCCTGAAGCAGACTGTAACGAACTGCAACGCCGCATGCTGGAGCACTGCGGTGCGCTAAAAAGCTGGTTTGCCATTTTGGATGTTTGGGAAGGCAACAAAAGCCGGTCGGCAGATCCGGGACTGGATGTTATTCAGCGCTTCCGGACTGGCATCGGAAATGATCATTTAACCTGGGGTGCTGCGTATTATCCCTGGCTGCACACCAATATTGTGGGGCTGACGGAAATTGATTTTAGCAACATTGCCTTAGCCTTCCACAAGGACTTAATCGCACTACTCCTGGAAGCCGGCGCACCTGACCTTCGTGCCCTGCATGCAGCCCTGAAGCAAATGAAAATGGCCAGTACACCTGCTGCCGTACAGCGCACCCACCAGGCACTCTTGCAGGCCAGCCCTTTTTACAGCACCGTGCTACAGGCAATTTTGAACCAATGCAATTTGTTACCGCCTGCTGCTGCGATGGCCGGGATTTATGCCCGGACAGATGCAAACAGGGGTGTGTTCAAAGCACCTGCCAATGAAGCAGTTGTATCGGCTGTTCAGCCGGCAGTCGCCATCAATGATGCCGACCAGGTAGACCTCCATGTACCAGCAGATGGCAAAGCGGTAAATACCATCCGGCAATTTTCCGGTCGTGGCGTTTTGGTGTGGGGCGCCCGTACCCTGGCGGGGAACGACAATGAGTGGCGTTATGTTCCAGTGCGCAGGCTTATGATTTATTTGGAACAATCAATCCAAAAAGGCATACAACACTTTGTCTTTGAGCCCAACGATGCCAATACCTGGGCAAGGCTGCGATCAGATGTCGAAAACTTTCTGTTGAACGAATGGCGTGCTGGCGCTTTTCAGGGCAGCAAGCCTTCAGAGGCTTATTATGTAAGGGCAGGCCTGGGCAGTACGATAACTGCGCAGGATATTCTGGATGGGAAACTCATTGTTCAAATTGGGGTAGCCCCTGTACGGCCAGCCGAATTTATACTGACGAGCATTACCCTACTGATGGCAAACCCTTAAGCTGGGTTTTAGCCATTGGTCTTTAGTCTTTGGCTATGATCTCGTTTTAAAATACTGTACCCGATTAAATTCCAAAAAGATCAGCGTTAAATTTTGAACACCCTTTTTATAACAACAAGTGCATTATTTCTCAAAGCATATTTTGTTGAAAAATAATGCATTGAAAACCCAATAGTTAATCCTTCGGATCAAAGACTAAAGACCAGTTAAGAACGTATTCTAAATTTGTATTTCTTACCGCACCAGCAAAACATCCCCCTCAACCAGTTTTTGCTGCATTACACCCTTGCCATCGATGTATTCCAGTTGAATCCAATAGACGTAAACACCAGGGTTCAACGCCTTACCCTTTGCCGTTCCATCCCAACCCTTTGCAGAATCCTTGCTGCTGAACACCAGCCCGCCCCAGCGATCAAAAACCTGCATTTCAAATTGCGTTAGGGGCAGATCGGTACCAACCACAAATTCATCATTCCAGCCATCGTTGTTGGGTGAAAATGCATTGGGAACAAATACTTCAGATGGTACATTTACCACCACATCTACCGAGGCGGTGGCTGAGCAACCGTTTACATCGCTGACCACAATGGTATAGGTCACATCACTTTCCGGGGATGCATTCGGGCGCAAACAATCCGTACAACTCAAACCTGTTCCCGGACTCCATTGCACGGCAGCGATATCGGTTGCGGCAATATTGAGCAGCGGCTCCAAAGCAAAAACCTGCCCGAGATCTATGGTTACGGTACCTGGTAAAGCAACCGAGATGGCAGTGAAATTGGGTATTTCCAGTGAAAAGTTTTGCTCACAGCCCCCGCCATCTTGTACCAAACCCTGATATATTCCTGGCGACAGGTTTTCAAAAAGACTGTCTTGCTGGAAGTTCAATCCGTTATCAACGGAATATAAAAATGGCAGTTGTCCATTCCAGCCTCCTGAGAAAAGAATACTGCCCAACGGACTGCTACAATCAGGCGCCGTGCTGGTAGCCACCGGAAAATCAACATTTACCGAATTCACCGACACCGTAGCGCTGGCCGTACAGCCTGATACCGGATGCGTCACCACCAGGGTATAGGTCCCCACTGCATTAATAACCGGGTTCGGACCGTTTTGTCCTGAAAGCAGGTTCCCGTCCAGTGTAGTCCAGTCAAATAACGCCCCCGGGGTACTGCTGCTCGACTGTAGGCTAATGGAGGTAGAATCACAGTTTATAGATAAAGAAGGTTCAGCCTGGATATCCGGAAGTATCGCATTGCTGCCAACCGTTACCTGCGCTGTACCGGTACAACCGTTTTGATTGTTGGTTATGAGCAAGGTGTATACGCCTGCCGTACTTACAGAGGGGGTCAAAGAAGTCTGGCCCGAAACAAAGGCGCCCGTGCTGGTTGTCCATTGGTATGAAAAACCTGGACCCGACGTAGAAGCCGTTGCATCGAGGCTAATCTGAGAAATAGCACAGCTCAGGCTGTCGGGGGCAGCCACAATAACAGTTACATTGCTGCCGTCACTCTGCGCCACGGTACTGGCGGTGCTGGCACAGCCGTTCATTTGATTGGTCACCAGGAGCGTATACACGCCTGCAGCACTTACCACAGGCGATAGCGTATTTGCGCCGCTGAGAATAGCAGGGCCCGTCCAGGCATACTGGAATCCCGGGCCGCTGCTGCTGCCTGCTCCACTAAGCGTAATCTGGGCAACGGTACAATTCAGCATTTGGCCCGAAGCGGCCTGCGCAATGGGCGCAACAGTGTCAATAGCGACCAAGGAAGTGGCAACAGCAGTACAGCCGTTACTTTGATCCGTTACCAGGAGCGTGTACGTGCCGGCAGCATCAACCATCGGCATAAGTGTATTGCCGCCACTTACCAGGCCAGGTCCGGACCATGCATACTGGAAGTTATTTCCTGCACTACTTCCTGCACCACTCACGTCTACCAGTGCTTGCGCACAGGTTATAGGCTGTGCAGAACTGGCCATGGCTACAGGTGGTGTATTTTGATTGGCAAGATTTACCATAGCCACAGCAGTACACCCGTTGGTTATGTCGGTTATGGTTAGTGTATAGTTGCCCGGTGCATTTACGACAGGTGCAAGCGTTAACGCCCCACTCACCAGCCCGGGCCCCGACCAATTATAGGTAAAGTTTGCCCCTGCACTGCTGCCATTACCACTCAGCGTGGTTTGAAGGGTAACACAATTAAGGGGCTGTGGCGCCGCAGCCATCGCTGTAGGTGGATTGAGGTTGGCCATCACCATAGCAGTGGCAGTGGTCGTGCAACCATTGCCTTGATCAGTCACGATCAGGGTATAAAGTCCCGAAGCGTCCACCACAGGCATTAAACTGTTGGCGCCACTGACAACGCCCGGACCCGACCACTGGTAAATAAAACTGGCGCCCGTACTGCTCCCAGTACCGTCCAGGCCGGCTTGCAGCACAATACAAGTTAAATCTTGCGTCGAAATGGCATTGGCTGCTGGAAGCGTCGTGTTTGTGGATACTGTCGCAGTTGCCGTTGCGGTACAGCCGTTGGTTTGATCAGTCACGGTAAGGGTATAAATACCCGGGGAATTGACCACCGGCGCCAAGCCATTGGCCCCGCTCAGGATTCCCGGGCCCGACCACTGATAGACTGCTCCAGTAACGGAACTGCCCGAGCCATCAAGACTGACCGATGTTTGTGTACAAGTCAACATTTGCGGCGCAGCCGCTAGCGCCAAAGGTGCCTGAGTATCATCAAGCACTTGCACGCTGGCAATCGTCTGGCAATTGTTACTGGTGTTGGTCACCTGCAAAAGATAGGTTCCGGGATCTGATACAGTGGGCATGGTGGTATTTTCTCCCGATAATATGGTGCCGTCTAGAGTCGTCCAGAAATACAATATTGAAGGCCCAGTGCTGGAATTGCTACCATCCAGCACGACCTGGGTTGTGCTGCAAGTGAGGGATGGTGCGGTGCCTGCATCGGCCACCGGCGCACTGGCATCTATCCCCAGCAACACATCATCGCTGGCGGTGCACCCATTGGTGTTGTCCGTCACCAGAAGCGTATAGGTTCCAGGTGCATTGGCTTCCGCCATTAGCGTGGTATCGCCCTGAAGAATGTTGCCGTTTATTGTTGTCCAAACATAGCTGTAGTTCGCTCCTGTGCTCGACGCACTGCCGTCTAAAAAAGCGCTTACTGTCCCGCAAAGGAGGGTTTGCGGCGCGCCGGCATCTGCCGTTGGCGGCGTAACGGCCTCCTGCAAATTGACCATACTGGTTGCCGTACATCCCGTGAGGGTATTGCTTACTGTCAGCAGATAATCGCCGGTTGATACCACTGTTGGTGTTAGTGTGGAATCTCCGGATACTATACCGTTGCCTGTACCAGCAAAGGTCCAGACATAAATGAACTCAGCACCACTGGAAGCGTTTGCAGAGAGCTGGATTTGCGTGAGTGCACAGGTTAGTACACCCGGCGTATCAATGGCCACATCGGGCAAGTCTCCCAGGTACACGACGTTTAAAGTATCTGTGGCGGCACAACCATTGGTCGCATTGATTACGGTCAGCACGTAAGTGCCAGCCGTGCTGATTGGGGTTTGCAGCAGGGTATCGCCATTGCTCCATAAATAGGAAAAATCCGGCCCCTGGCTGCTGCCGCTGCCATTCAGGGTATCTGCCGGGTTGTTGCAATCGAGTAAAGGTGCGATACCGGCGTCTGCAATGGGGAAATTAGCATCTTGAGTGACAGTTACGGAATCGGAACTTGAACACAAATTGCTTAAATTGGTGATGGTCGCTGTGTAGGTTCCCGCGGCATTTACACTGGGCAAATAAGTATTTTGTCCGGAAACAAAACCCGGCCCACTGCTGCCACTTGCCGGCGAAAACACCCAGGAAACACTGTACCCGGATCCGCTGGAAGAGCCCGTAGCGTCCAGATCCACAGCGGATAGGTTGCAGTCCAACTGAGCCGGGGGCAAAATACTGGTCAGTGGTGACAAGGTATCCCACACAACGGTTACCGTTTCCGAGTTGGTACAACCGTTGCTGGCATCTGATATTAATAAACTGTATTCGCCTGCACTGCCCAAAACGGGTGTAAGGGTATTTGCGCCAGCCAAAATAGTGCCGTCAAAAGTCGACCAATTGTACGTTATTCCAGCCCCTGAAGCCGAGCCGGCAGCATCCAGCGTAACAGTACTGGTACCACAATTCAGGGTTGGAATAGGCTGAGATACCAGAATCTCAGGCGGTGTTGTATTGGCATTTACATTAACGGTTGCCGTGGAGGTACACCCATTCACGGTGTTGGTGATGGTCAGCACATAAATACCCTGGGCATCAACATTTATGTTTGCTCCGTCAGCCGGACCAACAATATTTCCCGTGGCGGTGCTCCACAGATAGGTATAAATAGCACCTGTACTGCTGCCCGCACTGTTCAGGTTCAAAGTACTCGTGGTACAATTCAGCGCCCCAGGAGCATCGGCTGCAGCCATCGTAACAGGAGCCGTATTGTTGGCATTCACGGCAACATTCACGGTCGCCGTACAACCACTGAGATCATTACTGACCAGCAGCGTATAGGTGCCGGCTGTATTCACCACGCAATTGTTTAAGGTGGTAGCACCCGATACAATGCCGGGTCCGGTCCAGAAATAACTGTAGTCACCACCAGTTGAACTTCCGCTCCCATTTAAAGTCAGGTTGCTGTTCAGACAGGTCAGCAAACCGGGTGCACTGGCCACCGCCACCGCCGGGGTATTGTACTGGTTGACTGTGGCTGTGGCTGTAGCTGTACAACCACTGATGCTGTTGGTTACTTCGAGGGTATAGGTGCCGGGTTGGTTCACGGTTGGGTTAAGCGTACCATTTCCGGAAATGATGCCAAAGGAGGGATCCCAGTTGTAAGAAAAATTAGGCCCAACCGACGAACCCGCGCCGCTTAAACCAACAGTAAGATTGATACAGGTTAAATCGTCGTTTGCGGATGCCACTGCATTGGCCACATTAGGATCGGGCAGTACATTAATGGTGGCCTCATCGGTACAAACACCATTGCCGGTGTCATATTCAACCGTGAGTGTATAGGCTCCAGGTTCATTTACAGTAACGTTGGGGGTGTTTTCGCCCGACAATATGCCGGGCCCAGTCCAGGAATAGGTATAACCCGGGCCGGATGAAGAAGCACTGCCGTTGAGGACAATACCGTTGGCCTGGGCACTGCAAGGCAGCACAATGGTGGCAGGTAAAACCGCATTTACAGAAGCCACCGAAACCGTCACCTGATCGGATACGGTGCAAGCCTTCATCATAGAAATATCGTCCAGCGCAAAGTCGTCGCCAAAAAAACCGTTCCCGCTACCACTCACATCCAGGATACAAAGATTAGCACTGGTGGCTGCCCCGGAATACCAGGTGGCTGTAAACTGCTGCCAATTGCACAATCCGGAACTCACCGGAAAAGGAGCGCCCGCGTTCGAACCATTGACCGAGAACTGCATGACTGGCGGAGAAATCGGAGAACAGATGATCCAGGCACTGAGCAAATACCAGGAATTGGCCATGACGGGAATGGTCTGACACCAAATCGAGGAACTGGCAGCGCCGGTACCGTTGACCAGCATCATATTTCCCGTGCCATTGCCGTACGTATGATCGTCGCAGGGCGGGAACGTAGACAACACCAGGGCAGGGGAAGTAGTCAGCACATAGGTGCCCGGCGTAACGGGAAGCGGATTGTAGGCATAGGAACTTGTAAAACCCACATTGCCATCTTCGAAACCCGGGTTGTTCACCAAATTTGGTGCTGAGGGGTCCTCCGCAGCGGCCGTGAGCGTATAAGTGATCGTACTGTTAACCGTGGCAGTTGGGGTCAACACCGTAGTTGAACTGAGCCCCGTTGGTGGTGCCCAGCGAAAATCAAGAAATGGTCCTGAAACGCTGCCCTCCAGCGTGGTGGTGCCCCCTGGGTTACACACCAGTTTGTCCGGACCAGCGCCCACACTGATCGGGCATTGACCCGGCAACTGGTTTTGCTGGAGTAAAAAAGAGAGCAACAACAGGGTAAAAAAGTACTGAATTCGCATAGTAGTTGATTTTTCGCCTCGCAAAATAAGCTGAGCACGATGGTATTTGTTGCAAAAAATGCCATGATCAAAGAAAAAAAATGATCACGACAAATAGAAGTATGGTAGCAAGATTAGTTGAATTACTGACAATAATCATACGTTATCATTATTTGAATCATTTCAAAAACGACTTGTATCATACGCTTCCATTATATAATCAGACAAATTTGTTGCCTTAACTTGTTAATTATGAAATCGATATACTTGGCCTTTACCTACTTGATTTTTTCAGCACCCATCCATGCCCAAATCGTCCCCGCCCCCAAAGCCGACATTGCCATCAGCATTGTTTCTACCCCTAAAATGCTACCAGCCAACCATATGGGGTCTATTTCAACAGTAGTGGAAATTGATGTAAAAGGTCCAATTGATTCCCGAAACATAGCCCTCGACCTTGTTTTATCAAAAGACAACAAGTTCCCCTACCCTCCCCCCTATGCAGTATATTCCGAGACATTTCGTGAAGACGCTTTGTTGAAAGGCGGTCGGACATTTATTGAACTCAAACCCGGCAAACAAAAGATTAAACTCAGTGGAGTTATGCCGGCATCCACAACCCCTGGGAATTACTTTTTGATTGCCATTGCCGATGCAGGCAACCGAATGCCAGAATCTGTCGAAAGCAATAATATTGCGGCAGCCCCCATAACCATTTATGATCCCGATGAATTACAGACCTGGGCAGGCCAAAGTACTACATCCATGATTGAAGTGCTGCGCGAACTGAATGAAAAACCGGGACTGGAAGCCATGTCCTTCAGCATGCATGCGGTAGACAAGGAGCCCTTTTTTAATTTGATACTTCTTCGCAACCATTCCGAAAATGGTATAGAAGGACATTGGAACTCAAAAATCTTTGAGACACCCGATGAGGTGGTCCGGTTTATCAACGCCGATAAAGTCGGGGACCAATATATTTCCGAATTTGACATCAGTGCCGGCCTGTTCCAAAATAAGAACATATACTGGGTGCTCTACCGCTTATCAGATAAAATTACCGACAATCATATTGGATGGAAATTGGCCACTGATGTTCATGACCTCATCGCCTATGCCGGGGGCTACAGCCCTATTACCACAACATTGACCGTTTGTGGCTTACCGCATATTCCATCGAGAAAGGTGCGGCATTCGTACTGTTCTACCAAAGGACACCTGATGACATTTGTTGTACACTTTGGTTTCTGGAACATTTTACCAACGAGAAAGAACTCTATACCTGGCTAAACGGGGATAATCCCTTAAAGGAATTCAGCCATAAAGCCAGTATCGCTGCTGTAAACTATCCAAGCGGCATTGTTTACTACGTATTAATTGCAAAAGAAGTTCAACAATGATTTTTCATTTTTCAACTACAAGCCATGAAACGGCACCATCTCCTCCTGTCCCTGTTCCTGCCTTGGATTGGATGGTTTTTCTGGCTACAAAACCAGATGACCCAACAAGCGGCAACAGAGGAATCGTCCATTGTTTCCAGTGGAGGTTTCAACCTGCTACAACAGAAATATTTTGAAATTTTACCGGGCCAAAGCGCCGAATTGAAATTTCCCCTGCCAGTCACATCCAGGCTCCGGTTTACCTCAACTCCCTCCAAAACCAGCGTTTCCTATACTTACATGCTTTTTGAACCAAGCCAACTGGGGTACTGCCTGCGCAAAGATGCCAGCGGCCCTGCTTCGGCCGATTACCCGTTGGCACAACAAGGACAGGGCTGGAGACTGGTTATAAAAAACCGGGATCCGCTTCAAAAACTAAGTATAACGCTGAGCATCGCAGCAGGCGCCATTCAAGCGGCCAGCGAAACCCAAACCACTATCCTGCCTCCGGGGGAAATAGAGCGCAGTTTTATGCTAGGCCGCCCCAACTACCTGGACACCATTCAGCTGCCCAGCCTAACCAGCGGCCAGTTGACGGCTACTGCTACCTGGACCGGAAGCATCCGGGAGATCAACCTGGCATTGATCACTCCCGACGGTCGAATGCTCCGCGAAACCAAAGGGAATACTCCCCTGACATTGCAAGCGGTAATTCCTTCCAACCCAGGGCCTGGCTGGTACCTTAAACTGTACAGTACACCCCCAAGCAATCCAAATATCATCGCATCTTGCAAGGGAAAAATCAAAATAAGCCTGCCCACTACAGCCTCGGCACCAGTTTTATATGGGCTGCAAGGCACCGAGGGCGACAATTGCGGCCCCTATGTTTCCCAGAAAAAAATCTGGTGGGCCGAACGATCCGTAAATGACCCCAATGCTGTCAGGCTCCGGAGTTCAACCCAAAAATTTGCCACCAGGGCAAAAACACTTACTTCAGGAACACAATTCGATGCACGCAAATCCATAACAGCAGAATCACCCAGGCCAATCCCCAACGCTGGTTTCCCGGTCGAAGCCCGAGCTGCCATTTACAATACCAGAAAATTCCCGGACGACTATAAGTCAGAACTCAGGATCGCCAATGCGCCCTCCCCTGAATCAAAAATTAGGGTCCGGATCGGCGATAAATATTATGGAGAAAACATCAGCGTCCGGGAATACTTGGATACATTGCGCAGACTTGAAAGCTCCCTCAACAAACTGGGTTATTCCCTCGCTGATTCCCCAAGCGACAAAAGGAATAAAATGGAAAAGTTGCACATCGCGCATTTGCAAAGGGACTCGGCTCTGAGTGACCGATCCAATAAAATGACCGAGGCGCTGAGGTCTACGAACCAGTTCAGGGATCTCCCGGACAAAAGGCAAATCCTTCAAAAAATCAGACGCGAACAGCAGCGAACTACACAGCGAAAGGAAGCCTTGAACAGAATGTTTCCCCGCCCCAGCGGGCCCGTAATAAGAAACGCAAATCCAAACGACACCTATTTCTACCACTTCAGCAATGGCGATTCCAAATTGCTGGGCAGCAAAGATCTGTTTGCAGTATCTTATGAGATGATGCAGGAGAACCAGGGTGATAAAGATCTTGGGGTAACCGCCAGCAATTTCGGGAACTTGAAAATTTACATTTTCTCTGCCGATATTACCATCATGGGTTTTAATTCCCGGGTTTTGGCTCCCAACGACGAACAAGCCCTCCGCTGTGTGAACCAAATCACGCTATTGGGTCAGGACATTCAGCCAGGCAGCCCCGGTCCGCTTGTAAGTGGCAGGCAAAGCGAGTTTAATTCCGATAAATCCATCGACTACAATTACGCATCCTACTTTGCTGTCGGCCCCTTTGTCGTTTCCGTCAGGGCTGGCTCGTATGTCAGTGCAGGTGTAAATACAAGTGTTTTCGCCCTGCCATTCTATGCTGAAAACAGACTCGGAGCCCTACATCCTTGCCGAGGCGTACGCTGAAGCGGGCATAGGCATTTATATAGTAGAGGTGGGCGTAACTTGCAATCTGACCTTAATGGATCTCAGTGCGCGGTTCTATTGTTTGTCTGCCGTCAACGATGCCACCCAAAAATTTGAGTTCGAGTACGGAATCACCAACAGCATCAATGCATTGTCTGGTTCTCTGGATGTTTATATCAAACTCGATTTGTTTTTCACTTCCCATAAGTGGACATGGGAACTGTTCAATTGGACGGGACTTACCTATAACCTCGGTTTCATCGGCAAAATTCCGGGAAGGATTACCGCCAATGTGGATGAAACCGGCCCCGTATCGGTTATAATTAATGAAAACCTGGTCGGAGCATCTGCTAAAATCAACGAATGGTTGCCCAGCACCGGCCATACCCTGGCCAACATTATCCACGCCAAGGAAAATGAAAAAGGTAGCCTGACTTATTTCAACGATTCCATTTACTATTTCCACGTTGTACCTACTGTTAACATGGGTAATCTGGTGTATGTCCAGAAAATAGGTAAAGATGCCATCGCAAGTTCCGACAAATGGCAGTGGGAAACCGAAACGGAAATGTTGAAATATAAAATCGTACCAACTTCAACGGATGCCACGCCGGGAAGGGTGTTGGGTAGTTGTGTTTACGATAACTATCTGTACGTATTTTACACCGTGCTTGGAATGAAAGGAGACTCCAGCATCAGTTATACTACCCTCGATACAGATGGGAACTGGAGCCCCAACCAGATGTTCAGAACCGGACTCCAGTTTAAACCCGCCGCCTTTGCCGCAGTTCCAGTCAAGAACGGAATTGTAATTTACCTGGTACAACAAAACGGCGAACTGACCAGATTCATCGGAAACGATAAAAAACCTTTCCAATCCGGTCAGATGGACTGGAGCTACGATTACACCAAACTGGCAACCGGCGTGGCTGATGTATCAGTGGTAGTTGATCCAAACGAAATTCAAACAACAAAACTGCAGGTTTTCCTCCTGAACAAAACGAGCCGAGCCGTGTACGAACTGGGCGGTTCCACCATTCCAACGCTTAAGTCGATTAAATCCATCAGTACCTTGTATTTCGACAACGACCTTTATTTGTTTTACATCACTGATGATGACACCATCCGGTACCAGATGAGAGATTTTCTTGGTAAATGGGACAACGTAAAATCAACCAAAAAGGTCAGCAATGCGCACCATGCCTCCTGGATAAACGTATCCCCCACCCCGCTTGGAATATTCATGATCAAGTACGACAACGGAATGAACCACGGCCTTCCGTACTGGATGAATTACAGAACAAAAGGGTTTGCGTTTTTCAGCGAACCGGATTACAAAGGCAAAATACTGGCCGAGTATTATTTCCCAAATGTATCGCAGATAGATCCGGACATCGTGGCCAAAACCAAATCGGTCAGGCTGCCCGTTGGCTGGCGGGCCCTTACCTTTGCCGGCCGAAGCTACAACCACGATGGCAGGGACGCGGTACTCATACCGGGAAACATTGCTGACGTAAAAAATTCCGGTCTGCAATTCAAATTCCTTTCTTTCCAGATATACCGGGATCAGGTGCGTTTACCCGACGCTTTAAAGTATATCGTACTGTATGAAGGACCAGAATTTAAAGGAAACTACTTAGAGATAAAAGAAAAGCAAAAAAACTTTGGCACAAGTCCTTTTGAAGCCCGGTCCATTTACATTCCATACCGGACCACTTTCAGGGTTGTATACCCGGCCGGCTGGTCAAATAACATTGAAGAAATGAAACAAAGCTGGAATGGCTCGGATGGCAAGGCAAGGAAAATTCAGAAAATCGAAAAACTGAGCGATTGATGTATTCGGAAAAATTGTTCCTGGTGGCCAGTTGTTGCTGGTTGCTTTCGGTCGCCGCCTGTCACAAGCAGGATGGCGACCGAAAGCCTGCCTTTTTTAAAAACGGCGCATCCATGACCTATGCGTTCATCTACCGCAGCGATGCCAGTTTTGTCATCGATGGTTTATCCGGAATGGACAAAAAGCAGGACCCCTCCATCACCGAACTGAACACCTTCGTCGGTGGGTATGTGGAAATCCAATCGCTCGGGAAATTCGATTCCATGCAAATAGTGCGGCTTGCATTTCGCGACGTTTATTGTAACATTTCACAAAATGGTCAGCCGCTGGGACGGGCAGCCGAAAAAATCAGCCAGGGACTTCAGCATCACTTTTATCTGGAATACCAGCCTTCAGGGCGACTGGCCCATTTGATTTTTGCACCCGAAATGCCGGGCGAAGCCCAAAATTACGCCGCCGCCATTACCGCTCCATTGCAGTTCTCGACCTGCCTTGCTACTTCGTGCGACAGTATTTGGGAGGCCATCGAGGACGACCAATACGGCGCCTGCCTGGTTCAGTACCGCCAAAACCCCAGATCTTTCCAATCAGCCATTGTAAAAAACAAACTGGGGTATTCCGATTCTAATCAGTCCGACATGTCCTACGAATATTATCCGGCATCAGTCAGCAGGCTGAAGCTCCGATCCGATGGTTGTTCCATTGATTCTTGCTGGTCGGAGGAGGAGGTTCGTACTTTCTTGAACCAACAGCAATGCGGCAGTGCCAACTCCGGGCTTTCTTTCGTTTTGAACAACAGCCGCACATTGGACAAAGCAGAAATAAAACGTTTGCGCGATGCATATCTTGCATTAAAAACATCCGAACCCGCTTTGAGGCTTTTTGAAGTAAGTGCACTTTCCAGCAATGCTGCTATAGCTGTTCAGACTCTTGGCAATGACCAGCTACAAAATGTTTTTCTTTATCTGAAAAATCTGGATACCCAGGGCAAAAAGGAAAGAACGCTGGCTTTTCTTAAATGCCGGGCGCTCCTCACGCTTCAACCCTTTGCGGCTGATTCGCTGGTCCGCTTGTTCAAGGGCACTTCCTTGCGTACACCATCGATGGTGACCCTTGTGGATGCAATGGCTTCCGCCGGCACCCCTGCTGCACAAATAGCCCTGTTGCACATGCTGGAACAACGAACGGGCGATAGCTACGACTGCTTTGAACTGCTGGAGGTTCTGTCCAAAATAGAAAAACCCCGGCAGGAAGTGCTCCGGTTTCTGGAAAAGACAATTCGGGAACATCCCGACGAATACTTGCAGGAAAAGGCATGTTTGTCGCTTGGCACCCTGGCCTGGCGGCTCCGCGATACCCGGCCTGAAGCAGGAAAAAAGGCTGCAGCATTCCTTAAAACCCAACTGGATCTGAAAAACACATTGGAAAGCAAAACCAGCCTGATACTGGCATTGGGCAATACCGGACATGCATCCATCGACCCCTGGATGCGGGCGATTGTGTCGGACACCCTGCTGGATTTGCAACTGCGGCAAACAGCACTCTGGGCCATGCGGTTGCTCAGCCAGGAGGATACGGATACGTATCTTTTATCCATAGCAGGAAACACGGCGAGTCCGCTTCGCGCCACCGCATTTAAAGTTATCAACAGTCGGCCGGCCTCCCGGCAGCAGGCCATACAACTGGCCGATATGTACAAGCGCGAAGACAATACCGACATCAGACATCTTATCTTGATTTCTTTTCGCCGGTACTTTGCGGCCTACCCGGAAATCAGCAACGCACTGTTGCTATCCGCCCTGAATGATCCCAATGCGGAAATACAAAAAACAGCCGGACTTCTGTTGCAGGAGTTCCAATGACCGGCTGTGTTTCAAAAAAATCCGCGCCGCGCTGTTCACACTTCCCCACCCTCCCGACATCAAGTGAAACCATATCTTTTCACCAAAACCACTTGATTATGGCTTCACGTAAGTATCCCACCGGCCTCGGCACGGTGCACATCTCCCTCCCTGCTGCCGTTGCCGGCAACATCAACTCCCTGTCGGGCAGTCTGAAAGAGATCGCCGAGCAACTTGGCTGTCCGAAATGCGTCTCGGGCTACAATTGTCGTTTTCAACTCGAGAAAGACTACCTCTTTGACCCTGCAGCGAAAAAATTGCAAAAGGTTGCCATCGCAGATCAATCTGCCTTTGCAGCCCCCACGGTGCGCGTCAACGTGGGCGCCCGTTCCAGTTACAATCTGGACAGTGTCATCGCTTCGGTTCGGAAAATTGCCGAGCTCACCGGCCACACGGCCTGCGCCACAGGTTGCAACCTGTTCTTTGAACGCTTCCAGGATCGCATGTTCAACATCAGCAATACTGGCCGCATCAACGAACTCAAATACAGCGCTGGTTTATGATTCCGGAACTCGGCGTCGGCATTTCGTACTGTGCCGGACTGGACCCGCTCCTGGCCGCACAGCCCGATCTGTTTCCCGTGGTCGAGATTGAGCCGCAAACATTTTGGGTAAAATCCCGGGAAGGCAAATCGCCTTTCCGGGTTTACCCCGAAGTGATCCAACACCTGCTCGATCTGCCCGGACGCAAACTCATCCACAGCGTTGCCGCCCCCGTTGGCGGCACCGTACCGGCAGATGCTGCACAATTTCAGATGTTGCGGGAAATGGTGCAGTTGTTCAAGGCCCCCTACCTCAGTGAACACCTCAGTTTTAACCAGGCCCATGGTTATCATACCGGCTTTTTCCTGCCTCCACGGCAAACGCGCTCCGGCGTGCAGGTGGCTGCCGATGCCGTGCGTCGGTTGCAGGATGCCATTGGCGTGCCTATTGCCATTGAAACAGGCGTTAGTTACTTCAAATCGCTGCCCGATGAAATGCCCGACGGGGCATTCGTAGCAGAAGTGGCAGCCAAAGCTCAATGTGGCATTTTACTCGACCTGCACAACGTGTACACCAATGCCAGAAACGGACGACAGTCGGTGACCGAATTTGTTCGGTACCTACCGCTTGATCAAGTATGGGAAGTACACATGGCGGGTGGCATGGAGCGCAATGGGTATTACCTGGATTCCCATTCCGGTGAAATGGAAACTGAACTACTAGAAATTTCTGCGCAGGTTATTGCGCAGTTGCCCAATCTCAAAGCCATGATTTACGAAATTTTCCCATCCTTTATCGAAACGGCTGGGCTGGACTGCGTTGCCCGTCAGATGGAATCCCTGCATGGACTTTGGGAAAAACGAGCCACTGCCCCCCGCGCCGTGCCGGCCCTGACGGTCTGGAGCAACGCCCCGGAACAAATCAGCCCGGAAGACTGGGAAAACAACATCGCCGCCCTGGTCAATCATCATGCCGACAGTTCCCTGGCCCCCAAGGAACTACAACTGGATCCCTGTATCCCGGTAGTGCGGCAGCTGATTGAGGAATTCCGTGCTTCCATGCTGGTCGGGCTGTACCCCCTCAGTGCCCGGCTCCTCATGTTGATGATGGGGAAAGATATTTTCCGAAGCCTGCTCGAAGATTTCTGGTCGAAACATGCGCCCCAGCAATATGCAGCGGTGGAGGTTGAACAATTTGGTGCGTACCTGCGCAGCATAGGGCTGGAAATACCCTCCCTGGCGGCAGTCCTCAACTTTGAAGAAGCCGCTATGCACACCATGATGGATGGTACAGCACGCACCGTTTCGTTCGATTTCGACCCGCTTCCGCTGCTCCGATCACTTGCAGAAGGAACCCTCCCAGACATGGAATCTCAATTGGGCGACTATGCCATCACCCTTACCGGTGAAGGTGTTGAATTGCTTTCCAGCCTGGAGAAAATTCAGGCAGGACTGCATTAGTGGCAGAGGCCCTAAATCTTTGATTGTTTGTTGTAGCTTTTGAAATAAACAGTCTGTGCTACTGCAGATTTTTGCCTCTCAAAACATCTGCGGGTATCTGCGCGTATCTGTGGGACAATCATTTTGCGCAGCAAAATCAAAAAACCAAAAACTTCATCGGTAAAGCAACGCGTAGTTCCTGACCGTAAGGTTTTACGGAGCAAAATAGTATCCCGCAGATACGCGCTGATTTTCGCTGATACTGACGCTTACCCGCAGATTTTTGCGAAGCAAAACATCTGCGGGTATCTGCGCGTTTCTGCGGGACAATTATTTTGCGCAGCAAAAACAAAAAAAACCAAAACTTCCTCTGGAAACCCGACTTGAATCGATAACTACCGGATTCCGGTCGACTTTACCTTGTCTGTAGGCTTTTGTTTTTGTAACTTGCGAACATTCAACGCGATCTTTTTTGCAGGCTTTTTGCCGAAAGCAAAGGGGCAGCAATTGATTCCGGAACACCCATTCCAAAGCGTTGAATCAAACAGATTTTTCAACCTATTAAACTTTTCAACCATGGTAGTTAAAGTAATCGAGGTGATTGCCTCCAGCGAAAAGGGATTCGACGACGCGCTACAAAATGCCGTTACAGAAATCTCCAAAACAGTACGCAACATCGACTCTGTATGGATTAAAGACCAAAAAGTACACGTAAAAGACGGAAAAATTGCGTCTTATGGCGTCATCTGCAAGGTCTCTTTCCGGGTAGACTAACCCGATCGCATCACAACGTTTTTTTCTCCGTTTCTAAACAGATATTTCAATGAGTTTCTACCTCTATATTATTTTACCCTTTGTCCTGATTTTTTTCTCCGGCATAAAAATCATCCGTCCTACCCAACGGGGTTTAATAGAACGTCTGGGCAAATACAACAGCTTTGCCAATCCGGGCTTCCATTGGGTTATTCCGTTTATTGACAAAATGTACATGGTCAATGTCACCGAGCAAATGGTAGATGCTGACCCACAGGAAATCATTACCAACGACAACCTAAATGCACGCGTGGATGCACAGGTATATTTCCGTGTAAAGTCGGACGAAGAAAGCGTGAAAGGCTCCATTTACAATGTCAACAATTACAAATGGCAGATTGTAAACCTGGCACGCACCACCCTGCGTAACATCATTGGTACGCTGACCCTTAAATCAGCAAACAGCGAGCGGGGTAAAATCAATGCCGATCTCTACAAAACACTGCACAACGAAACCCAGAGCTGGGGCATTGAAATTGTCCGTACAGAACTCAAGGAAATTGATCCTCCGAAGGATGTACAGGAAACCATGAACAAGGTAGTCAAGGCTGAAAATGAAAAAATTGCGGCTATTGACTCCGCAACCGCGGCAGAAACCGTGGCAGATGGTGTCAAACGTGCAAAAATCAAGGAAGCAGAAGGTTATAAGCAGTCGAAAATCCTGCATGCAGAAGGAGAAGCCGAAGCCATTCGCCTCGTCAATGAAGCCGCTGATAAATACTTCATTGGCAATGCACAGTTGCTGCGTAAATTAGAAGCCATGGAAACCTCCCTGGGGAACAACGCCAAAATTGTGGTGCCTACGGGTACAGAACTGGTGAATGTTATCGGAGAAATGGCAGGTGTTTTGCCATTGCATAAGAAATAAACGCTTCCATTAATTTTGGGCGCCCTGACAGGATAATTCAACTGTTTTGGCGCCCATTGTTATTTTAGCTGGGCCAGTGCGTGTTGAACACGTTCGGTCAGCGTATTAAAATACACCATGCGCTGACGGGCGGCTTCCCGGCTGATGCGCAGATTTACCAACATCAAACACTTTGAAATGAACGTTTATGGTTGTTCTGTGTGCCGACATTTTAAAATAGACTCATCGGGTAGGTCTTGGCCACTCCATTGATTACCACTCCAAAAACCCTATCCTTTCGGGGAAGCCGAGGATCATCAAAATAGAGGGGAAAATTCAGTTTTTCGTTGTTGGTGCAGTAGACTCCGTAAGGGAAATTGCCATAATCGCGGTAGTACCCGGTTGCATCGCTCAGGGTCTGGTGGCCTTTAAACAGCGCATCTACACCATCAAAGGTGGTTTCAATCACCTGGATGGTGTTCCATGTTTTACCCGATTTTGCGCCTTCGACACATTGTTGTAACATCTGCGACCAATGACTGTTGGTGCCCTTGTCGCTTGCAAGGAGGTTGCTGTTGTACAAAAGTCCGGACACCTCCAGTTGGGAATTCACACTGCTGTCTGACCGAATCAAAGCACTTCCAGAGCCTGTAAGCGGGCAATACAACACGGAAAATGGGATGTCGTGCTGTACATCGTTGACGATTTCATGCCATTGCAAAATGGGTTCGGGAAACAGGTACACCTCATCTTCGAGGCGAATTGCCAGCACATAATCGCTGGCCTTCAGGTATTCCGGCTGCTGCGAGTAGTTGCGGTAATAATTGCCCGTGTTTAGGGCCGGAATTGCTCCAGGCAAAGCCCCTCTCCGCACCAGTGAGCCCGGAATCAGCCAGCCATCTTCGCCCTCCGGCGGCGCTGGAGCCTCCGGAAGCGCTCCAGCATAAATCTCGCAGCCCGGATAAAAGGCGCCCCAGGCAAACCAGTAGGCTGTCATGGTTCGGGCCGGCTGCAAACGCTGGCCTGTTCGCGGACCAGCAACTGCCTCACCCCAAACATCCCAACGGTTGCCTTCCTGGTCTTCCATAACAACGGGAAGCCTGTCCTGAACAACCTGGAAGGAAAGGGATTTACCATCCACCGTTTCGTTGAAATAACAAACGGCAAAATCCAAGCTGCGATTTCCGACCACTACCAGTGGCCTACCCTCAAATTCGTCTTCGACTACCCGTGTGCTGTTGGAAGAAATCGCCGTAGGCACAAACTTATTTTGCATTGGCTCCTTCCAACATGCGCCCAAAAGCAGCAAACCGCCCAGCAATAATGGCAAATGAAGTTGTTTTTTCATGGTGTGCTATCCATTCGTGGTTACCATAGTATTCCATGAAGATAGCAAAAGAAGCGAAAGTTTGTCGAACAAATGTGCTAATGGTCGGCTGTACGACTGCTAAAAACCTTTCAAAGACAGGTTTTCCGTGTCCACCATATCCACCCATTTGCCCATTTTCTTCTGAATTACCCGAAAATGCTGCTCTTCCTCTTCCGCAACCAGCGAGATGGCAAGGCCGGCGGCACCAGCCCTTCCGGTACGGCCAATGCGGTGGATAAAGTCCTTGGGGGAGCGGGGTAGTTCGTAATTAATCACCACCGGCAACAGCGGAATATCGATTCCCCGCGAAGCCAGATCGGTGGCTACCAGCACCCGAATCTCCCCGGTTTTCAGATACCGCAAAGCATCGGTCCGGGCGCCCTGACTCTTTTTGCTGTGCAGCGCCAGGGCTGCTATGCCATGCGCCTTTAGTTTTTCTACGACCGCATCGGCCCGGAAAACAGAAGAAGTAAATACCAACACCTGCTGCATGTTCTGCGATTTGATTAAATAGCGCAACAGTGGCCCCTTGCGGTCTTCATTCACACGGTAACCGAACAATTCTATGGGGGGCATAACCGACTCCTCCTGCGCTTCAATCTCAATTTTTACCGGATCGCGCAACAGCATTTCGGTTAGGGTATGCACGTCTTTACCGAGCGTGGCCGAAAACAAAAGGTTCTGTCTTTGTGGTGGCAGTAGTTTGAAAATACGGTCCATTTCCGACTTGAACTCGAGGTTCAGCATCTTATCTGCCTCGTCCAGTACCAGCGTTTCTACGGCTGAAAGGTGGACGGCCTTGTTGGCCACCAGATCGAGAAGGCGGCCAGGAGTGGCCACCAGGATTTCCACATGCTGCATCTGGATCATTTGCGGATTAATCGACACCCCCCCATACACTGCCAACGTTTTTATCGGCCTTGGCAAATTGTGGTTGAACAGGGCAAAAACACTCCCCACCTGCACCGCCAATTCCCGCGTAGGTACCAGAATCAGGGCCTTGATGAACCTGTTTTTGGTGAAGTATTTCTTTTGAAACTGCTGCAAAATCGGCAACACAAAACTGGCCGTTTTGCCAGAACCCGTTTGGGCAATCCCAAGGATATCCTTTCCGGCCAGAATGGCGGGAATGGCGGCCGACTGTATCGGATAGGGCTCGGTATACCCGGATTTTTTAATGGCCGATTGGAGTGGGCCGGACAGTCCCAAATTGGTAAATGACATATTGCGATTGATAAATGCTTGAACGAGAAAGGAGGTTGGGCAATAGATTAAACAGCCAGATCAGGGTTTGTAACCAGTGCCGGGGCATCCCAGTGCTGCTGCTTCCATTCTTGTTGCTTTTTATTGGTAAAAAAGGTCCAGGCAACCATGCGGCTGGTTTTATTACCCTGGCCCATGGGCACCACGCGGACACTCTTGGCGCCCGCTTTTTCCAGAGCAGCCTCAACGCGCCGTAAATTGGATTGCTTGGATACCAGGGCCGAGTACCACAAACATAGGTTTGGAAACTGAGCACTCTCATTGGCCATTTTTTCTAAAAAAGCGGCTTCACCGCCTTCGCACCACAACTCACCATTTTGTCCGCCAAAATTTCGGGCCACAGTCGTTACCTTTTTTTCGTTCAGGTTGCTCAGTTTGCGCAAGGTACCTGCTTCTGCTGCTTCCTGTGAAGCATGAAAGGGGGGGTTACACACCACCAGATCGAAGCGTTCGTCGCTGCGCAGAACGCCACTGAAAACATGTCCTGGATTTTTTTGCAAACGCAGCGTTACTGATTCCGTAAGACCCGGATTTTCGTCCACAATCTTTTGGGCCGATGCTAGTGCTACCGGATCGATATCTGTCCCGACAAACGACCAACCGTAGGTATGATTTCCGATGATCGGATACACCATATTGGCCCCGACACCGATATCGAGGCACCGGATCTTTGGCAGGTGATCACCAACTGCTCCAGGTCGTATCGCCCCTGGTGCTTGTTCCTGGGATGTAATTGCCCTTTTTCTTTGGGTTTGGATTTCTTTTTGCGAATGGCCATAAGCAGGGCCCTGCCGGAATTAAGTTCAGGCGGGAAGGGTTTGGTAAATCAGGGTTCTGTGAAGTTTGGCGACGAGCTGATAGCCTTTTGTCTCTAAAAAAACATGGACTTCCGACGCTCCGGGTTGCGCGATATTGAACAGAAGGTCTTCCACCAACACGTATTGCGGTCGGTATTTATCCCAATGATTGGATTTCAAAACATCCATGTCGAGTCCTTCCACATCGATGGTAAAAAAGTCGATTGGTTGCCCGGCAGGCAGGTATTGGTCGAGTACATGGCCCAGGGTATCCACGGGCACTTCGATTTGCCGGACGATTTTATAAGGATTGCCGGTGTTGCGCTCGGATGCAAGCGCGGGGTCGAAAGTATTCAGCGCCGGTTCATTGAAACACTGAAAGGTAAGGTTTCCGGCGGCGGCGCCAATGCCCATTTCGAGGTTGATGTCGCGCCGACGAAGCCACCGAAAGGGCCGCATGCTGCCAGGCGTTGGGTCGATGTTAATGCCCCGCCATCCTTTTCTATACAGCATCCAGGTATTGGAAAAGCGAATGGGATGGTGTGCTCCGACATCCACAAAAAAGCCCTTGTAATGCTTTTTATCCTGAAAAAAGGATTGCAGCACCACATCCTCACCGTCCTGTGCATAGGAGCGGTGGTAGTACCGCAACTATACTCGAAATAAAGTGGTTTGCGAATGCTCACTTGTCCTCAGCCCTCCTGGCTGCGTTATAAATACGCGCCGATGCGCTGCATCGTCTGTGTTTTATGCCTTGCCATTAGAACTGATGACTGCGCGATAATTTTCGCAAACCACTTTACTTCGAGTATAAAAGCGACACTGCATCATGTGAAAAATGTTAATGCTGGTTCTGCTATAATCCTGTCTTAATATATTAGCGCACTCATAATACTTCAAAATGGCCAAAGAAAAAAAAGAGTTGTACCGCCCTGTGATGAATGCCCTTACGTGCATGGGGGTTGCGGGAATTTCATCCATTGTTGCCAATTATACCGGGGCTGGGCTTGCAGGATTAGCAGGCTCAACTTTACTCACCCTAGTTAATGGCATAACCGGCAATATAGCGTCTGATCAATTCCTTAAAATTGATAATAAAGGCTTATACCGATGGTGGAAACGGAAAGGTCCTGATCTCAGCAATCACGACCTGTATTTTGCACTTCAAAAATCTGTCATTGACGCTTTACGGGCTACTGAAGCGCAATTTTTGGAGGAAGATATTATCCTAGAAAAAAGAACCAAAAAGGTTATTCACCTTAAAGTCGAAGCGCTTTGCAGCCTCGTTGAGAACGATTTCCTCGATTTTTTTGGAGACAACCTGACCGATAAGGACATTCTATTTTATGGTGAAAATGTCTTGGACCTACAAGACTCAGCGCTGGCCCATTTCTTTAATGAAGACGATCTGGATACCGCTGGTGCTGATTTTGGAAATTATCTTTTTGCCACGTTCCCCTCAAAATTGATTCAAGCGTTTACGGAACAACTCAAAACCAACCAGCGCGTTTGGGTTGCCTATCAGCGACTAATTCTGCAAGAAACCCAACAACAGGTTACCCAAAACTTCGGACTCACACAGGACCTTGTTGCCAAAGTTGATGCGCTTTCCACCGCTTTTGTCTCTGCAGGAGTGTTATATGAATCTAATGTTCCTGGACTGGCCGAACAATTTATCCAGAGCAATGAAAGCATTAAAGAATGCTGGCAACGTGCTCAGGAAGACCTCAATCAATTGTTGAAGGAAATGGGGCAAGCACAACGTGAATTCATTACCAGTTGGAAACAAAGCAGGGAAAAAGATGATGCATTTCAGGAAAAAGCCCTGGAAGGAATTGCTGAATTACATAAGAAGATGGATTTGTTGGGAAATTCAAATGAAATGCCCGAGGAACAAATTCTAATAAATTATTTGGAATGGATACAAGAACACTATAAATATATCACCCTGCCTACGATTCCGGAACAGGGCAACCTGCCCCCAATGCTCCTGGAACGCGTTTATGTGGCATTGCGATTACTGGACGCAAAGGTCTTGCAAGAAATGCTTTTTAGCAGTGAATTAATCAATACCAAAATAGCGGAACGACTTGAAAATGAAGCGAAAGAGCCCAATGAAACAGAGATATCACGAATTCGGGCGGAACTGATTCAGGAAAACCCTATGTTAGGCTCAATTACGCAGATACAGAATGCTGGCTCCGGCAATAAAAATCAAAGTGTTAATCTGGCGCAGGCATTTCAATCCTTCAGGCACCTTGTCATATTAGGGGATCCAGGCAGTGGAAAAAGCACCCTGGCAAAGTGGCTCATGCTAAAATTATCCCATGGGCTATTGGACCATCAAATCACAAAACAGAATGAAACCAGGGTAGCATTAGATGAAGTGGAAATAATTCGCAAGGATGCAACATCCTTAGCAGAAACCCCAGATTCAAGTGAATCTGCTACCATTAATCTTGGGCCGCCTAGGCTACCCTTATTAATTCGGGTTACGGATTACTTTAATTATTTTAAAAGTTTCAGCTACAATCCGGCCCATCCAGAAATTGGGCGAGGAATTATAGATTTCATTGGGATGCACCTTCCTACAATCCCTAACATCAGCCATCAGCAGATCAAACGCATGGTCATTTCTTTTCTGGAACAAGGCAGGGCGATTATCATTTTGGATGGTTTGGATGAAATCGTAGGGGATCGGACCAGTATTAACAATGAAATCCTTGATTTTACCAATAATTGGATAACGTTTGGGAACATTAAAAATGGCATTTCTCCAGACTTATCTCCTGGAGAAATTGGGGGCAATCAAATTATTATTACTTCCCGGATTGTAGGGTATCATACCACTCCATTACCAGAACAATTTTCTAAAGTATTTATTGAAAAAATGGACGACCCTGCGGTCGCACACTTTTGTGAAGTTTGGACTCGGCTGATATTGGAGCAAGAGGAGCAAAGCAAAACACTAACAGAAGAAGCGCTCAATGAATCAATTCTTCTGCAGTCGAATGATCTCAAAAGTGCCATATTAAATCCCAACCGACCGCAGGTTCGCGAACTGGCAACCAATCCCTTGTTGGTCACAATACTTGCTATTTTATTTCGCTATCATAAAGGTCAGCTGCCAGAAACCAGGGTTGAACTCTACGAACGATCTGTAAATATATTGATAGAGAAATGGCGTGTTGACAAACGCTATAAGATATCAACCGATGAAATAAAAAAATTAATGGCAGCATTAGCCGCTTATATCCATGCCAGCACTTCAGAGGACATTACCGAGTCAGTATTGAAAAATATATTGGAGAAGGAACTATGTTACATGAAGCGAGAAAACCCGCTACATGGAATTCCCCAGGAAATATCTACGCTTGCTGAGCGTATACTGGATATGATCAGGAGTGATGTCGGGCTGCTTAGTGAACGCGGTGGAAACATCTATCACTTTTTACACAGAACGTTTCAGGAATACCTCGCTGGCCAACACTTGCTGCGCGATGAGCATAAAGCTCCAATGGAAATTATTGACCGGATTGCTGACCCTATATGGCGTGAACCCATTGTTCTTGCCCTAGGTTATGCTAACCAAGAATGGCCACCTGAAAAATTCGATCAATTGTTGACAGAAATTTTAGAAGTGGATGATGAAATTAAAGATTTAATTCCACGAACTATTCTTTTGCTGGCTATTGCACTGCCGGAAATGGAAAGATTGTCGACAGATAATTTCAAAAAAATATTATAGAATTCCTGCAAACATTTGGTCGACAAAGATCTATCTCACAAAGTGAGGCCCTACAGCATCAAATTACCATTGTATTAGCTCAACTCCGTACGGGGAAAAGAAATGCTGATTTCTTCAATGTTTGTGCAGATTTATTGGCGGAAACGGTCTACAATGATGCCCAGTGGGCAATATTAAGTATAGCAGCCGTAGAAAACTGGGAACAACCGGAGTGGATAAATGAGCTGGTTAACCACCTAGAACAAGATAGCGCAGACTGGAATTGGCCGATTAATCATGTATTGAAAAATCTCCTTATTCGCGGCGACTTGCCGGAAGGCGCCACTTTTGCGCTGAAATTCAAAAACAAGTTGCAACAAAACCCAGAATGGGAGCGATTCATTCTTGAAAGCCCAGCATGGATGCGGCTCCTGACGGTACTTTTACGGCGGTTGGAAGGCTGACCCAGAACGATTGGTTAAAAAATACCATGAGTTGGAGGACATCCGCTTCAGATTCTACCGCGGTGCAGTGGACATGGAAAACGAAGGCTACAATCTGGCCACGAAACTGGATACGGAAGGAGGCGAAATAAACCCGCTTTACGAGTGGCACTTTGATTTTTCAACCCGCTATTTACACCGTGAAACCCCGTTCACCCGCATGCTGCTGAAAGCCATTATGGACCAGGAACCACCGGAAATTCTGATTCCGGCATTTCTCGACATTTGGAACATAGACGATAATGTAGAAACCCGCGCACTCAGCCTTCTGGCGCTTTCCTCTTTAGGCCATAATACGGCCCTTGAAATTTACCAGAAAAGTGATCATGAACACTATAAGGCTGCCATTGCCCGCTTCCTGGCACACCTTGGGCGAGTTCAAGCAGAATTACAATCTGCAGTGATCCGATACTTTTTGGTCTTGCAGCATCACCCTTATGTTTTTGGCTTCTACAGTGTTCGGCACTTATCAACATTAGAAAAGTCTGTTGTAAATCGAATTACGTTAGAACTTTTTGCTCGTGCTGGTCTGCCACCTTTGCACCTGTCCGATGTATTACCCGACGAACGATCTTGGGGTTTCCCAACCAATGAAGAAGGACAAAATGCAAAAAGGACATTAGAATTAAATGCATGGTTATCAAGAATTGGGACCTATACTTTTGATCCTGTTGGCGATATTAATGCAAAGATACTTTCGCATGGAGATCAACTTGCGGGGAAGGTGGCGAACTACTTTTCAACCTGCTCGCAAAAATCCCTTTGAATATTAATCTGATCTCCACCAGTAAATATACCCTGGAATGGCGAATGCCCAAATTCCCCATCCCTTATGGTGGAGATAAAATCCTGGTTTTATTTGTATTGGAAGTAATAAATGGCTTACCCACAACTTATCAATTTCTAAAAGAATGGATGATCCAAAAAATTTGGGGTTTTATTACTCCACAGGCCGATACTATAGCGTATGCTTGCACCATTTTACTCAGCCGGCACAGCGATCATAACATTGCGCGTCAACTCATGCCTGTGCTGTTTGAAGAAGGGCACCCTTTACAACAACTGGAAAACTTAATTGAGGCAGTAAATGATCCCTATGCACGTTTTATGGCGATAAACAACATGGATGTCCAAGACAAATCTCCTGGCATGCATAAATTGAACATGGCTTCTTTTCTGAAATTGATAATATCAATGAATGGTTCTTTGCGATGGACCATCTGCTTAACAGTCATCATTTGAAATCCATTTACCAGATGGTTCAGTTATCAGACATGCATACATTGATTTACAAACATTTTTGGATATAAATGCCCAAAAACCACTTGGGGTTCAGATAGAAGAGAAACTTTTACAAATGGAGGAAGAAACTGAGCAAGCGATGTTCAGGCTCTTGTTTTTAAAGAATCTTGATGAGGAAACCCTACAGGCGCAGGTTTTTATCATCATGGACGACGTCATTGCTGAGGAGGAGGACCTAACTAAAGTATTGCTACTTCGGCTGATGTTGGAGCGATTTGGTACAATTGCCAGAACATACCCCAAATGGCCCCAAATTAACGCTTCCTTCAAACAACAGGAACTCCTGGATTTCGCCTTAAAAAAAGACTATTTATCCATTTTCAGGCTTGGTACGGCTTTAAAGCCTCAGTCGTATGTATCCGAAAAAGACGGTGAAAAAGTCCTAAAAACAGACCCAGATGCACGCTCTTTGATGGCCCTGACTGGCGTAGTAAGGATGGCCCAACAATTATCAGATCGGTTTTCAGTTCTGGATGTTATCGAACACCATATTGGCCAACTTTTAAATCCAGATCAGCAGACCAAAGCCGTTCAATTTTTTCAAACCCATACATCGGATGGTATTTTTTTAAACCGACACTTTGTTGGAGTTTTGGATGAGTTGGTCCGTATTGGGGATGATGATGTGGTGACATCGCTTTTACCTTTACTGGACTTGGAGCGAGGCTCTGATTTGGAGATGGTTGGCCATTGGGAAAACCACTCTGTCGGTTATTTGGCCACATTTTACCATCTATTGCAAGCCGAAGCAGGTGTCATAAATCAAACCATTCTAAACAGCATCTTGCTGTATCTTGGAGAGTACCCTGATAGACTGCGGTTCAGGGCTGCGATTGCGGTGCATGGAAATGAAGCCACTGCTGGACAATTTAACCGGATGTTTCTTACTTCAAAAATAGATTTTGATGCTTTTGTTGAAATTTACCGTTTAATTGCTGACCCTAAATTACCACCTTCAATCAGTACAACCCTAAGTTGGATCAACCATAATCTGATCCACGACAATGTCGAGACTATTCAGATGTTGATCCAAGTGATTATTGAAAAGGGCGAACGAGATTCCAAACCCGAACAAAATGCATTGCAAAACTTGGAGGTTTGTTCTGGTAAAGTGCTCCATTTCATAGGGGATCAGCTGGCAGAGGCGCAAGGATTGGTAGCCTGTTTACTCTGGAAATCCCTATTCAGGCAGCACTATGCAAATTCAGGTAACCCCAGGAGAACCTTTGTGATTGCGAAGGCACTAAACAAGGGAATGACAGCAAAACAAGCACTCGAGGCTTTGGGATCAATGACGAACTATGAAATAACTGGCACAACTGTAGCGGATGCGATACTTAACGCCGGGCAGAAAGAGACGACACCCATTGCTATTATTCAAAGTAGCAAAAAACAGCTGCGTGATGAAAAACAGATTAAACCCCTGGAATATTTGAATTCAGAAAAGGCATTCTTGGAGGAGTTGTACCGATGGGGCCACACGCTATATTATGATACCAGCACCGAACTTTTTGCAGCGCAAAATTTCTCCCAGCAAATTGCAGGAAAACCAACGATAATCAAGGCTTTACTGGACTGGACGTTGGAAGTCCTTGATGATGAGCTGGTAGATGTACACCAACATTATTACCTTGGATCAGCCTTAATGGGGCTGCTGGCTCGGGTTGCAAAGGATTACCCTGAAACACTGGAGAGCATGATCGACAGGTCTTCAACTGTTGATTTATTATATGAATGCATTACCGCACACAGACATTTTTCGGTGCGCATGCATAGTGCGGCCATCTTATGTAGTTTGCATCAGGTTGACCCAAAGACCCTCAGCGCACTTGTAAACGCTTTAAAAGATGTTAAGCCCGTTCGAGATGCTGTAATTAATGACCTAAAACAACTTAGTCGAATTTTTAACCAATCTACCTTTTTGGCTTTAAAGCAATTGTTGTTTTCCCCTAATGGAACTGTGGCACAAGCCGCCGCACAACTGCTGGGCACCATTGCAAGTCAATCTTCTTTTGATATTGAATTACGCAAGCAAACCATTTCGGCACTGGCAAAAGCATTACGGGAACAGATAAATCAACCTGCACGTAAAACGCTCGTTTACAGAACAGATATGATCCCTTTGATCGACAAACCTATTTTCAAATCTCATCTTGAATCTACCTTATACAACCAATTAATCGCTTTGTCGGGTGTAAAAAATGAACAAACAACTTTAAATTAGCCTACGCCTGAAAAATTTGCAGGCAATGAAAACGAAGATTATTTTACAACATAAAAAACGGGTGCATGAAAAAATTTACTGTTCAATGCGATTTTGGAGATCAAAGATACCCTGTGCAGGTATATATCGGCAACCCAAATAAAAAAACACACCCGCTATTGTACCAATACCTTTGGTTGCGCGATACTAGAGGAGGAGGGATCCCAACTGAAGTCATGGAATCTTTTAAAAAGCTCCAAAATATTGCTGCTGAAAACAAGGTAGATTTTGAAGAACTTTGTATGCATGCCCTGGGTTCAAATAATGATACTGACCCAGGTGGCACTTCTGGATAAATCAAATTTGAAAGTTGCTGGCATTCGGTGTGTATTTTTGTGCCGCCGCCCTTAGGACCACGGTTTACGCACGCCTTAACAGCACCCTGATTTTCATGCCCTCAGGGCCGATATATGGTAGCATACAACAATATTGATCTGGAATGCCGTAGGTATGCATTAAACCGCTGAAATTTGGACGAATTTTACATTGCCAATTTGTATCTGTTTCGAATAAACACAACCATGAATCGTCAATATTGAAATGCCATGCCGACGGCATTCCGTAAATTGGGCCTGCGGAATGCTAATCGGGTAGGAGGAGGGCGTTAGCCCTCCGTCCCCCCACACCACCGGACGTACGTGCTCCGTATCACGGCGGTTTCCGCTAACATTTTAACCGCGTCATCTCTGTGTAGATAGATCGCAAGTCCATTTGGGCGAACCATTTATTGTTCATCGCTTTATTGACCGCTTAATGGTTGGACCTCGTCCACCAGCCTTGCGAGTACATCACGACATTCCAACTTTTGCGCTCCGGTATACCTTAGTTACGCAGCATTTTGAAGATGGTGTATTTGCGCCCACACTGTTTGAGACGGTAACACCCCAATTTGCGACGCATCCAACTATCTATCGCGTGCATATTGCCTAGTACATTGTTGGCCAGTCGGAAGTAGTTTGTCCAGCCCGTTATGGCGGCATTTAGTTCCGCTATCACTTGCTCGAATTTTACGCCTCTGTTTCTTTGGCTAATCCCCCGAATTTTCCCTTTCAGACCTCCTGTTGACTTATCTGACCTCCGTAGGTTCCCCCCCGATAGTATCGTGTAGCCTAAGAATTTAACGTCCCCGCAGTGCCTTACCCCGCTCTAGTCCCGGTTTACCTGCAACTTCAACTTCTTTTCTATGAACTCGATCACGGAAGCCATCACTCTTTCTCCCGCTCGCCTGCTGTGCACCTATATGTGGCCGTCAATTTACAGGGTATTCGCCGGATGATGCACTAGTACAATGTTCGACAGCAGCGGCGACAGCGGCCCCCCTTGCGGTGTGCCGGCTGTGCGTTGTTCTATTAGTCCATCTGCTAGCACCCCGGCTTTCACAAAGCCGTTTATCAGACGCAGAAGTCTCTTGTCGCCGATCCCCTTACTTAGACGGGTCATCAGGCGGTCGTGGTTGATCTTGTCGAAAAACTTCTTCAAGTCTATATCAACTACCCATTCCCGGCCTTCTCCGACATACTGTGCGGCTTGGCTTACTGCGTCGTGGGAACTCCGGCCTTGACGAAAACCATAGCTGTATTCGCTAAAGAAGGGATCGTAGTACTGGAAAAGCGGATGGGGTGATGTGCCCCTACATCCACAAAAAAGCCCTTGTAATGCTTTTTATCCTGAAAAAAGGATTGCAGCACCACATCCTCTCCATCCTGCGCGTAGGAGCGGTGGTGGCGAACATAGTCGGCAATTTTCAGGAGGAAAGATTTCCAAAGGGGTTGCATATAGGCTGCGGTTGAGCGGTTGCACAGGTAATTGAATGTGTAAAGGTAGGTGCTTTGGGCAGTCAACGCAGCGCTTGTCCCCAGCTTTTACCAAGAAGAGGCGACCTTTTATTCCACTGGCTGGGAGCAGCACCCATCAAGGACTCACTTTGTCGTTTGGTAGCATTTTTTTTATTAAAAAGGCAATTTTTAGTCAAATAAGAGGATACATAATGCTAAAAATGAACCAAGCCAGGCTGCTAAATATTGTAATCACAATGTTTCCCTGAGCGGGAAGCAGCCACATCAAGCGTCCAGGCATTTACCCCTGGACGCATTTTTAAATCTATAAATAATCTGCGATATGAACCCAATTAAAATTAGTTTTATCGGCATTGTTTTCGGGATGACAATGCTTTCCAGTTGTGCTACCATTATGCCCGATCAGGTAGGCGTAAAGCGTACGTTTGGGCGTGTGCAAAACAATGTCCGTACTCCAGGTATTGTTGGCTTCAACCCATTCACAACCAAAGTGGTTCGGGTACCCATCAGAACCATGAATCTGGCAATTGTCGAAAACCTGCCTTCCAAGGAAGGACTTACCATCCGCTCCGAAAGTTCCATTCTTTACCGCGTCAAGTCGAGTGCGGTACCACAAATACTGAAAGAAACCGGAATGAGTTTTGAAGAGATGCTGATTCTTCCTGTTTTCCGCTCAGCGGCTTCCGATGTTTGCTCTAAATACGACGCTAAAAACATGCATAGTGCCAAGCGGGCCGAAATAGAAGAAGAGATTAAAAAACGCCTGGTGGAGGTTTGCGAGCCAAAAGGTTTCATCATTGAAGCGGTATTGCTCAAGAGCATCTCGCTGCCCGGCGGATTATCAAAATCCATAGAAGCTAAACTGGAGGCAGAACAGGAAGCACTGCGCATGGAGTTTGTACTCGACCGGCAAAGACAGGAAGCACAGCGTCAAATCATTGATGCCGAGGGCGCCAAGGAAATTGCACGTATCCAGGCAGAAGGCAAAAAAAATGCAACCATTATTGAAGCCGAAGCCAAAGCCAAAAGCAACGAAATTGAAGCGGAGGGCATTAAAAAAGCCAATGAACTCATCAATGCCAGTCTGACGCCCAATGTGCTGAAATTTAAACAGATAGAAGCCTTTCAACAGATTTCAACCTCGCCAAATACCAAAACCATCATCACTGATGGTAAATCACCAATGTTGAATATTCTGGGAGATGGCAATTAAATTGGACAGAAGGCGCAAGCAGTGAGCCATTTGTCGGTAACGTACCGCTGAAGTTCATTGTATACCCTAAGTAAAGTGGTTTGCGAAAATTATGGCGCTGTCATCAGTGCTTCTGACAAGGCGAAAAACACAGGCGATGCAGCGCATTGACGCGTATTTTCAACGCCGTAAGTAGTGCTGGTGGCAAGCCAGAAATTCGCAAACCACTTTACTTAGGGTATAGCAGCCCTTTTCTTTGTTGTCGGCGCTTTGGCCAACTACTAAGAGAAGGGCTGCTTGCTGTTTGGCATTTGTTGATGGCGCTACCGTTTTCGGGCAATTCAAGACACTAAAATTACATTTAGTACACTGTAAATTAAGTTTGTTGAGATTTTGGGTAGAGGATTTTGGTGGCAGTCAAGTCTGTTTTTGAAGGAATAGCAGCGCTCTTGCTGAGAAAACAGACGATGGATGGCGCCAAAAGATTCAGCCAAAATCAAACGAAATTTAGTTTACAGTGTATTTAGCAACGTGTCAGAAATAACTTTCCAATTTGGCGGCATTTTTTGAACGCTGACTGCGTTGCCAAAACAGTAATGTAATATACTACACGCCTGTTTTGACGTCTTGTCAGCGCACAAAATCTGCACCCCAAATCCGGAAAGTTATTTCCGACAAGTTGCTTAAAGGCATCAATTGGGGTAACTTTGCGCGGTTAACCGCTCCATACTGAGCAATCTTTTTTCACTAAATTGTTGCGCTATGTTCAAGTCCCTTTCGATAGGCCTTGCTGCCATGTACCTTGCCTGCAGCTTGTCCGCCCAAACCACCACCGACCAGATCTCCTCCGGCCCGAATTACAGCAAAACTGCTTTTTACAAACTGAGTGATGGCAGCAGCACACAGATCAACCACGATGCCTGGGACCTGGCATTTACCAACCTGGGCCTTCAGCATGCGGGTGTTCTGGCGAATGAAAGTGCCATATCTTCTATGGGAAATACGGGCCCGGAACTTGCCGCGTTCGACCCCTTTATTTTCGATTTTGGCCAGCAAATGTACGTTTCGGAGTTGAATGAGGACAGTCGCATTTACAACCCGGAAGCCAGCTGGGCTATTGGCGCCTTTAATACCGGATTGGATACTACCAATGTCGACGATTACGGCTGGGGATTATACGATACACAACAATCTAAAATCATTGGGTACCGGGTATTTGGCCTGCAACTGCGCAATGGAACGTATAAAAAAATCTCCATCGACGAATACGACGGCCTGACCTGGAAATTCCGGATTGCAGACCTCGATGGCAGCAATGAAACACAGCATACTTTGACTCCCGGCACGGAAACGCCCATTGCGCTGTTCTCCCTTTCGGGCAACGCCCCTACTCCACCCGACAACTGGGACCTGATGTACTGTCGGTACAATGCACTACTGCCGGTTGGTAGCGATTTCCTGCCGCACGTCGTGACAGGTATTCTCGGCAGCGAAGGCTTGCTGACGGCGAAAGCCAGTGGCGTCAATCCCTCAACTGTCAATTACGAAGACTACCTCGACTCCCTCAGCACCCGCCTGGATGTGATTGGGCACGACTGGAAGACGCTAAACGGCTTTAGCTGGCTGGTGCCTGCTGACCGGGCCTACTTCGTAAAACAAACCGATGGTAAACTGTACAAACTGGTGTTTACAGCCTTCGCTGGAAGCACCACGGGCAATGCTACCCTACAGCGCACTTACCTGACACAATTGAGCGCTGCGCCTGATCTGCCAGAGGGCATTTTGGACGTCGCTGTTTTCCCCAACCCTGCAAGCGATCACGTTTACCTCAGTTTGACCGCTAAAAGAGCAGAAAAAGCATCGTTTGCCTTGCTTAGCCTGGACGGAAAAACACTTTGGAGCGGCCAATCAGCCATTCAGGCCGGTTTGAATGTTTTGGAAATAAACGGATTGCCCAGCCTTCCAAGGGGAAACTATATGCTACAGGTAAAAATCCAGGGAACCCAATTCACCAGAATGGTACAATTTAGGTAATGTATTTGGCGGGGTAATTTTAAAGTTACGATAACCTCGACTTTAGTACTTAGGTTACAATGTACTAAGCAACCAGTATTTGAACCCGATCGGAGGATCAGGCTGACTTTCTATTGGCCCAGGCGCAAATCAGGCAAGCCCCTGTTTCCCTGCTGTAAATAGTTGCACTCCACATGCAGCGTTTCTGGATATATAGCATTTAGAAATAAAGACATTCCTACTATAATCCTATCCATGAAACTGATTGCATACCATCTTTTCCCCCTTCTTGTGCTTACAATGCCCCTTTCCGCACAGAGTGTAGGCAATGGAACACCCTGCCAAACCAAGGTTCTACCCACCGATTTTGGTATAAAGATCGATTGGATCAGCGGTACTGAGGACGCCAGCGATTTGGCAACACCTATGGTGGGCAACCTAAATCCCTGGGAGGATTCAATTCCAGAAATAGTTATCCCTCATTATAGCACCAGCAATTTTTCCACCGAACTGCTCATTTACCGGGGTGATGGGGTCAACCTGAGCAATCCCGCAAGGTTAAACCTGCCGGAAGGAATTCAAACCGTGATGGGTGTTCACCCCATGCTGGCAGATCTCGATGCTGATGGCAACCCCGAATTAACGCTTGTTTGTAACGACGGTTACATCCGGGTGTTTCACAACTATAATCCTGCGGCCAATCCGGTAATGGATTTATGGATTACTTCAGATGTACCCTGCGATTCCACCAGTAACCATGCCTATGCAGCCGATTTTGATGGAGATGGTGTGGCTGAAATTTATGCCGGCAACGAAATTTTCAGGCTCGACCCCAGCGTCCCCTCACTCAGTCGGGTGCTTAAGGGCAACGGTCCCAAAGGGCTTTTAAATTCTCAGGTTTCATTTTCAACAACACATTTGTTCAGCAGCTCACTTGCGGCTGATCTGCTGAGTCCTGCCGACTGCAACGGCGACCCCGATTGCAATGGGATGGAGCTTGCCTGTGGCAATGTAATTTACTCCATTGATCTCGATCCCAACGATGGCGATGGCTTTCAAATTAAAATACAGCGTAACCTCAACACCATGAGTGGTGAAAATTTCGGCGATGGATTTACCGCTGTCGCCGACATCAACCTTGACGGTACCGAGGAAGTGCTGGTGGCGGGCATGCTCAACGGCAAACGAGGCATTTATGCCTGGAACAAAACGGGGTTCTGGGCCTTTTTCCCAAGTACAGGCTCCGTGGCATTTGGCAACGACTGGACCATTAGCACCATTACCGTGGCCAATGTTTATGATGACACCCAAAACGGCTGGGCGAGCGACTGGCCCGAAATACTGTGCTCCAATGTGGGTTACCTGAATTGCTTTAACCTTCACAAGGCAAACAGCACACCAGCCACACCTTATTGGTGGCGCTTGTCCAACGATTCACCTGGTGCTTACAATGCAGGTGTTTCAGCCTTTGATTTTGACAACAATGGGCTGGACGAGATTGTCTATCAGGATGGCAATGCACTCCGGATCCTCTATGGCGGCAATGCACCGTTCCCGACAGGGGTTGATGCTCAACGCAACTGGGCGAGCCTGGATGCGGGAAGTTATCCTGCCTTTGAATATCCGGCCGTAGCAGATGTGGACAGCGATAAGCCGATGAACTTAAGCATGGCCCCTGGATGTCGGCAAGAAAAGTATGGAACCAGTACAATTACCATGGCGTACACATTAACGACGACCTGACGGTGCCCCAAACGCAACAGCCCGGCAACCTGTCCATCAACGGGGAGCATCCTAACAACATTTTTTTAGCACAAGCCTCCCTTCGGGATTCCCTGCAGGAAAGTTATCTTTCCATGCCTGATTTGGCCATCAGCACAGAGGAAGTCATTTGTCACGGTTCCTATTTTTCGGTTAAATGGAATGTTTGCAATAACGGCGCCCTACCCTTTTTCGATACCATTTTAGTGTCCGTCTACAAACAGGGAAATCCGTTTGCGGGTACAGCCATCAAAATGGGCACTTTCCCAGTAGCGGTACAACCTCTGCCGGTAGGAAATTGTACCAGTTTTACACTCAACTTGCCCTTTGCTTCAGGTAATATTTATGCCGTCGCCAATGACCCCGGACTAAAAACAGCACCTTTCCCATCCGATTACACCAGTTTCTGGATTTCGGAATGCGACTACACCAACAACGTCAGCGTATTCCAAATGAACCCTTTGGCGGGGCCAGCACTCGAGCTTGGTCCCGACCTGGTGGTGTGTTCATCCTCCCAGAGTACCAACATCTTGTCGGCTCCGGGGTTTGCCAGCTACCTTTGGCAGGATGGCTCCACCAATCCGGTTTTTACGGCTACCGGACCGGGAAAGTATTGGCTGACGACAATGGATGCCTGCTTTAACATCAAAAGCGACACCATCAACATCGTCCTGGCAGATACCATAGAAGAACATTTGCAGGTGAATATTTGCAATGGCACTTTGTACTATTTTGGTGGCGACAGTATTCCTGCCGGAAACACAAAATCTTTTTTATTTCAATCGGCGGCGGGTTGCGACTCCACCATAATTGTCCAGGTAACCGGGTTGCCGGCCATACAAAGCTCCGAAAAACTGGAATTATGCACCGGTGACTCTGTTCTGGTATTTGGGCAATTTGTTGAACAACCAGGCTCCTATACGCAGACCCTGAGCAGCGCAGGGGGCTGCGACTCTATTCATACCATTACCGTTCAGTTGTTCCCAGGTGTTGAAAACACGAATGAGCTCCGCACCATTTGCTATGGTGATTCTGCGCTTATTTTTGGTACATGGGTACAAAATTCGGGCATGTTTACGGAAACGTTCAACAACCAATATGGCTGCGACTCCACCCACACTATACAGTTGGAGGTGCTGCCAACGGTAACCGGAAGCGTTGCATTCAGGACTATTTGTCCGGGCGACTCCACCTTGGTATTCGGAAATTGGATTCACAGCAGTGGCCAGTTTAGTCAAACCCTTTCGGCGTACAATGGCTGTGATTCGGTGGTTACCGTGAACGTCGAGTTGTTACCGGCAGTTAATAATTCCGAAGAAACCAGGGCAATCTGCAGTGGAGATTCTACGCTCGTTTTTGGCAATTGGATAAAACAGGCAGGCAGTTATGCTCAACAGTTAACAGCCACCAACGGTTGCGACTCCTGCATACCATTATAGTGGAATTATTCCCGCTTGTTCAGCCTACCATGGAAACCAGAACGCTTTGTCCGGGTGACTCTACCTTTGTGCTTGGGGTTTGGGTGAGTGCTGCGGGCAGCTTAGTTGAAACCTTGTCCGGTGTAAACGGCTGCGACAGCATGCATACCATTTCCGTGGTGGTATTGCCCCCGGTGCAAAATACATTCGAACTTCAAACCATCTGTTTTGGCGATTCCATTCAGGTGTTTGGAGCCTGGGTGACCCAGGGCGGGATGTACAACAAAATCTACACGATTGGATTGGGCTGCGACTCTGTTCACACCATTGAAGTGCTGGTGCTGCCCGACATTTTGCCTACCAATGAAGTAAGAACGTTGTGTCCTGGCGATTCCACGCAGGTTTTTGGCAACTGGGTGAACCAACAGGGCGTCTTTTCACAGACCCTGAGCGGTGCCACTGGTTGCGACTCCATCTACACCATTGAAGTGCTGGTGCTGCCCGATATTTTGCCTACCAATGAAGTTCGAACGTTGTGCGCTGGCGATTCCACGCTGGTTTTTGGCAACTGGGTGAACCAACAGGGCGTCTTTTCACAGACCCTGAGCGGTGCCAATGGTTGCGATTCTGTCCACACCATCGAAGTGCTGGTGCTGCCCGACATTTTGCCTACCAATGAAGTACGAACGTTGTGCGCTGGCGATTCCACGCTGGCATTTGGCAACTGGGTAAATCAACAGGGCGTCTTTTCACAGACCCTGAGCGGTGCCAACGGTTGCGATTCTGTCCACACCATTGAAGTGCTGGTGCTGCCCGACATTTTGCCTACCAATGAAGTACGAACGTTGTGCGCTGGCGATTCCACGCTGGTATTTGGCAACTGGGTGAACCAACAGGGCATGTTTGCTCAAACCATGAACAGTGCCAACGGTTGCGATTCTGTCCACACCATCGAAGTGCTGGTGCTGCCCGACATTTTGCCTACCAATGAAGTACGAACGTTGTGCGCTGGCGATTCCACGCTGGTATTTGGCAACTGGGTGAACCAGCAGGGCATGTACCAGCAAATGCTGATTTCTGAAAATGGTTGCGATTCCTTGCATACCATCCAGATTGACCTAAGCGCCCCGCCTGTTTTTCATTTACCAGCAGACACCCTGATCATTGCGGGCACCGAGGCTATTTTGCACCCTGAAGGGCTCGGCAGCGGTATGTTTTTCTATGAGTGGCAGCCCGCTGACTTTCTCGATTGTGCCGAATGTGCTGAGCCTGCAACACGGCCCCTACAAAACATTATCTATACCCTTACGGTGAATGATGACCTTGGATGCTCCTGGAGCGACTCCATTGAGGTAACATTGTTGAAAGCATCGCGGGTATTTGTGCCCAATATATTCCGCCCGGGAGGTGTACATGGCGTGTTCATGATTTATGCCCAGGAGGGCACTGTGCAAACCATCCGCAACCTGGAAGTCTTTGACCGTTGGGGCTCAATGGTTTTTTCCAACCAGAATTTTAGTGCTGGTGATGAAAGTGCAGGCTGGGATGGACGATACCGTGGCCATGTTGAAGTTCCGGGGGTATTTGTCTGGTGGGCAGAGTTGGAATATTACGATGGAACCACAGAAAAAATATTTGGAGAAGTTACCCTGGTGCGTTAAATCAATAAGATTGCAGGTATTGCGTAACCCAGGCATCCAAATGTTAAACCCGAACACGTTCTAAGCGAGGCTTGGGTGGTTGAGGTATTACGTTCACATCTCCCTGCGTACAATGTACTAAGGTTGAAAATCACCCCCATTCCAGCAGTAGATCATAGGCGAATTAAAATTTGTACTCCATATTGTGGAGGCCTTGGAAATACAGCGTAACCATTAAATCCAAGTGTGCTATGAAGACATCCAATTGGATCCTATGGCTGGGCATTGTTACCATTGTGCTGGGCGTAAATGGCATCTCCAACGGCTTTTTTGCGATGTTGATGTTTAACACCGGCGGGTCGACTGAGCCCAGTTTCGTGTGCATCCTGAATACGGCTGCCATTTTTCGAAGTGCCTTTTTTGTTTTGGCTGGCGTATTTTTTCTTTTGAAGCGCGCTATTTCCTGGAAGATCATGCTGGCAGCATTGCTTTTCAGTTTGTTTTATTTTCTGGCAAGCTGGTTGGTTTTTGCGCTGAAAAGCGGGGAATTTTTTCCGATAAACTTGTTCAACATCTTTGGACTGCTGGGACCTGCAATTGATCTGTTACTCCTCCTGATATTGTTTCGCATCCAACCCTACTATCCCGATCAGCCCCAACAACAGGTTTGGCTGTTCAGCACTGGAGCCCCAACAGAATCTACGTTAAAATGGGCAACAGCAGCAGGTATCCTGTGCGTACTCATTCCGGCTTCACTTTTTGTAATATGGGTATCCATTTCCAACAGCGGTCTTTCGCACGAGGAGTCTTCTGCCCTGTTCGATCGATGGTTGCCCGCATTTTTGCGCCCCAGGTTTCGTGTCAATTACCTGAGTCTGGCACTGGCACTCGGCGGGGTTGTTTTTTCCATACTGGGGCTAAAATTGAATACCGTAGCATGGCGCCTTCTAAATATGACGGTGCTGGTTGCGAGCATTCTGCTGCTGTCGATCAATTTATTTTCCATGATGTAAAAAGTGACCCATACTCGAATGTAACAACCTGATTTAATAATATACAGACGTTTACGCGCAGTGTTATTGAGACCAAAACACATTGCAATTTTCTACCACATCTGTTAGTAACCACTTCTATTTCCCTCAAAAACCATTATATTGGGAACTAAAACAGTGTGTTTAAGCACCGGGAGAAAAGCAAAAGACGATCAATATGCACTTATACATCAAATACATGGTCAGCATGCGGTGCAAAATGCTCGTGAAGGAAGAGTTGAAAAAACTTGGACTCCACTTTGTGATTGTAGAGTTGGGTACAGTGGAGATTCTTGAAGACATTACAGACGAACAGCGGAAGCAGCTGAAAGTTAATCTACTGCGTTCTGGCCTTGAATTGCTTGACGACAAAAAGAGTATTTTAATCGAGAAAATAAAGGGGGTGATTGTTGAAATGATCCATCATTCCGAGGAACTTCCCAAAGTAAATTTTTCAGATTACCTCAGTGAAAAACTGGGTTACGACTATACCTATCTCTCCAATGTGTTTTCAGAGGTAAAAGGTATTACCATACAGCATTATATCATCATGCATAAAATCGAGAAGGTCAAAGAGTTGCTGCTGTACGATGAACTAAACCTTACCGAAATTTCCTACCGATTGCACTACAGCAGCGTGGCACATTTATCCAGTCAGTTTAAGAAAACAACAGGCCTCTCCCCCAGCTTTTACAAGCAACTGAAAAAAATGCGCCGAAGCAATCTGGAAACCATTTAAAAATGCCAGTTATCGGGATAGCAAAACAACTATACTCGAAGTAAAGTGGTTTGCGATAATAATCGCGCAGTCATCAGTTCTGATGGCAAGGCATAAAACGCAGACGATGCAGCGCACCGGCGCGTATTTATAACGCAGCCAGGAGGGCTGAGGACAAGAGAGCATTCGCAAACCACTTTATTTCGAGTATAAAAACGGCCCGACTACCAAGTTTGGTAATCAGGCCGTCAGGTCCTTTGAATTTCAATTTAGAAAAACTGGGAGAGGGTTCCCATATTGTAGTTTTACCTAATTTTTATGGTTACCACCAGATTTTACGTCTGCTTTTGGCACAAAAGCCTCAAGGGTAGGATTTGCTTTGCCTGATTTGCCTTCAGCTTTGTACGCAGACACTGCCTTGCCTTTACCCGTTGATCTATCGGCAGGCGCCTTTTTTAGGTTTTTGGTTCCTTTGTCTTTGCTCATTATTTGTTTTTTTTGAATGTTTTGAAAAAGCACCAGTGGACAAGCCCTTGATGCTGGCCTGAAAACACGGCAATGATTGGTTTGGGTATGGCCCAACAATCTGGTTCACCCCCATCTTTCAAAGGTGCACCCAAATAAGCGAAGCACTGTTACACAATGTTGTAAATAAGTTACATATATCACTGATTTGCCCTTAAGATCCCACTCCTTTGGCAATTTCGGCGGTGAGGGTATTTTTCCAACCCTTGTTTAACCTTTTATACTACCTCCCAGGCTATACAATTGGCCATGAGATAAAAGACGAAAACCTTTTGAATGCCCATATTTGACAACAACAGGCTGATCAAGTCTTTCCTTATGCCCCCTAAAGGTGATATAGAAGCTGTTTGACGCGCAAAATGTACATAGCGACTTTGCCTCACGCACTATATGAGAAAATAGTAGGGAAGCCCTTTTTTTTTATCATATGCTGCGAAAAAAACCTGGTTTCCGGGTGGATAAGCAGCGGACCTTTATGGCAGCATTAAAGTATTTCGAAGTATGAAACCACAGCGTTTAAAACGTAGCATTTTTTCGGGATCACTGGACATGCCAACATAGTATCGACCGTGTTTCAAACTTTTTAATACATACGCAAAATGGTTTTCCATGGTAATTGAGATGGTTTTGGGGTTAATAAAAATGGAGTTACAAACTTTCGTTTATAACTCCTCGGAATTAGGTCGAGATGACAAGATTCGAACTTCCACGCCAACGGCGTGGCCCCCAGATGGAATCGTTCCTTTTTTGGTCGGGATGACAGGATTCGAACCTCCACGCCAGCGGCGTGGCCCCCAGACCGTTCATTCATCCAAATTGCCGGCTAGAAACCTTCCAGCGCCGCGCTTTTTTATCTTCTTTTCCAATTCAACAGCCGCTTGTTTTCACATTGGCCCATTCTGATATACTTTTCTCCATGGGGCTCCATGACGTGTAGACGTATTTAGAATTATTGTCTGGGCCCGATTGAATAACCAGCCGAAACAGGATATTCTGATTTGCCGGCTGTCGCTGCATCATTGTTGGTTTTCAAAATACTCAATGTAATTATCCTTGCCGCTTAATATTTTATCCGGACCATCAAGGATTGGAACATCTGAGAGAAACGCCTGATCCAATTTGTCTATATTCATGAAGGTTGTACTGGTTTTGGGGAATGGTAAAGAGAATTTTTGTATTGGGTAATACAAGGTTTTTGTTTGGGGCGCCGGAATTCACATAGGCACTTCCACCCGTCATTTCACCAATTATTTGCCCTCTCCTGTTCTCTTTAATGGTATTGGCAACTATGGAGGAACAGGAAAAGCTGCCCCCATTGGTCATTACATAAATTTTGCCACTGAACACATGCTTACGCAGTGGTGCAAAAGGTTTCGCCCATTTTTCATTAAACCTGACTTTTTGGCCGTTTTTTATTTTATAGTAATTGTATACGCATTGAAATGGAGTGTCCATGATATGTTGCAAAAGAAAAATGCCATTACTCATTTCGCCTCCCTGGTTATCCCTTAAATCAATGGCCAGATTTTTTATTTGTTTTTCTTCCAGGATACTGAATATGGATTTTATCTCTTTTTTAAAATTTTGATGGTAGTCGTTGCGGAGTATTTTATTGTCAAAGGATTTCAGGGTTAAAACCGCGGAATACCCATTTGGTAACATGCGCAGACTGATGCCTCTCTTCCCGGTGCATATTCCTTTGCCCTTATTTGGCTTCTGGGAAGTCCCCTGTATTTCAACAGCAATCAGGTCTTTATTTTTATCCAGAAATTCTATTTGATATTGCTCTTTAAAGCCAAA